>NZ_FOIE01000017.1 GCF_900111455.1 Geodermatophilus poikilotrophus
ACCTCGACGTTGCGGTGGCTCTGCTCCAGCGCGGACCTCAGCGCCGCCTTCAGGAACCGCTCACCGTTGTAGGTCGGCACCAGGATGCTGACGAGCGGATCACCTGGGGCCACGGTCTGCTGATCGCGTCCGACGGCTCGAGCCGCTTCCAGGACACGGCGCCGGCTCCACAACTGCGCGTCGACCCCGTAGGCGCGCCGCGTCGTTCGCAATCCGGCCTGCGCGACACGGCGCACGCCGTCGTGCTCCGCCACCATGTCGAGGATCCGCTCCGCCACCTCGGCGGCGTCCGCACGTGGCATGTGGATGTCACGGCCGTCCGTGAAGAGACGGTTCTGGTCCAGCGGGTCGGTCGCGACCAGGGCGACGCCGCACAGGGCCGCCTCGACGCACGCCCCGGTCGGGAACCCGTCGAAGGCGCCGGGGGCGAGACGCCCCGGCGCCGTCGGGGAGACGATGACGTCCATCCCCAGGTAGAACTCGCGCAAGTCGGGCGTGCTCAGCACCCCCGAGAAGGTCAGGTCCAGGTCCGCGTACTCGGCGCCGACGTCCGCGGGTCCGAAGCCGCCGACGACGTGGCCGCGCACGGGGAGGCCCGCGTCCCCGAGCATGCGCAGGGACTCCAGGAAGACGGGGAACCCCTTGTCCGAGCCGTCAGCCGTGTACCGGTGGGCCACGAAGCAGACGTCGAGGGCCGGCTTGCCGCTGCCGAAGTAGTTCGTGCGCAGGCCGGGGCCGGGCTGGAGGTAGCCGGGGTTGACGGTGACACCGAGCACCTCGGTGACCGGTACGGATCCGCCGCTGACCTCCCTCACGAGATCGGTCACCAACGGCTGGGTGGTGATCACGTGCCTGAGCTGCGGTGACCCCAGCACCCGTCGCAACTTCCGCTCCGCCGCGGCGTCGCCGAGGTGCAGGCCGCCACCCGGGTACAACGTCAGCACGAACGGCAGCGCGTGGCGCTCGAGGTCGGCCAGGAAGTACGCGGCGTTGTTCAGGAACATGACCGACGCGCACTCGAAGTCCGCGAGCCGGCGGGCGTCGTACGGAGAGATCTGCCGGTACGTCCGCGGGTGGAGCGCCCCGTACTCGGTGACGAGCGGGTCGAGCGGCCGGACCGTCGTCATCACCTCGGCGACGACGCCGTGGCGCAGCATCCAGTCGAACTCAGCGATGCGGAAACCAGTGCCCTTGGTCGGGAAGTAGTCGTCGAGCGCGACGATCCCCCCGCGCTGCCCCGCCGGTGGGCTGGCCGTTCCGGCGGCGGTCGTCCCGGGGACGCCGTCCACCGGGGTGTCCGGGGGGCCCACGTCCCGGTCCAGCTCTCGGACGACGGTCGGCCCGAGGAGGTGGGCGTGGTCCGGGAGCAGGGAGCGCAGGTCCGGCGATCCGCCCTGGTCCGTTCGGAGACCGTCGTGGCGGACCCGATGACGCGTCGTGACGTCCGGTAGCAGTCCCACGTTGCCGTACTCGGTCATGGCGAGGTCGACCAGCCACCCGTGGGCCACGGTCTCGAAGACCCCCGGGTTGAGCCGTTCCAGGGCCTCGGCCCGGTACACGACGCAGCTCGACGTCGGGAACCGGACACCATCCGCCATCCGCCCACTGGTCACCTCGACGAGGGCGCAGTCGTCGCCGATCGGTGGGACGGTCTGCGATGACCCCGTGGCGTCGTCGACGGCGAGCGTGCGCGTGGCGGCCATGGACAGCTCCGGGTGCCCGTCCAGGAGCTCCACCTGTCGCCGGAGTCCGTCGGCCGACAACCACTCGTCGTCACCTTCGAGGACGGCGATGTAGCCGCCCCGGCAGGCGGCGAACCCACGGTGGCGGTTCAGTGCGGGGCCGAGTCGCGTCTCGGCGGTGAGGACGCGCACCTCGACGTCCACACGCTCCGACCACGCCGCGATGATCGGCAGCGTCCGGTCGCTCGACGCGTCGTCGGCGACGACCACCTCGATCGCCTCACCCAGGGTCTGGCTCTCGATCGAGGCCAGCGCGCGCTCGACGAGCTCCTCGTGGTCGCGGGTGATCAGGAGCACGCTCACTCGGGGAGTCGTCATGCGCGGCAATCGCCTTTCGAGGATGAGTGCCAGGGGGATGGCGTCGGATCCGGTCCACGCGGTCGTCGTCCATGGCGCTGTGCGGTGGTGGCGCCGGACGGACGGACCTGGTGGTCGACCCACGAGGAGGTCGCTGGCCGAGAGGTGGGATGAGTCCGGGGTCGCTGCAGGGGAGGGGGACGTGGGCGGCCGGAGTACGCGCGAACGGCCTGAACGAGCTGGGCCGGTGCCGCTAGACGGGGCGGGCGAACACGTTCACCTGTCCGACGTGGCCGGCAGGCAGCGGGAACGGCAGCCAGCGGCCGTCGCTCTCGGCGAGCGCCGAGAACTCGAAGTCGCAGGCGCGGCTCAGCAGGGTGATCGAGTCCTCCTGCGTCCAGCCGTGGTCGGCGGCGGCGACGGGCGTGAACTCGTAGACGACCGTGGGCCGCGCCGCGGCTATGAACTCCAGAGCGCCGCTGAGCACGCTCGGTTCGTGGCCTTCCACGTCGATCTTCAGCAGCGAGACGCCGTCGAGCTGGCCGGCCGCGTGCAGGGTGTCGAGCCGGACGGCCGGCACGGTGACCTGCTGCCACTCGTTGAGCAGGCCGAAGCTGTGGCGCCGCGCCGACGCGATGGCGCTGTTGCCCGGCGTCGCGTGGAAGACGAGGGAACCGTCGGTGTCGCTCACTGCGGCGTTGAACAGGGTCACGTTGTCCGCACCGTTGAGCGCGATGGTCGACGCGGCCAGCCGCAGCGTGTCCGGGGAGGGCTCGAAAGCGTAGACCTGCCCGGTCGGCGCCAGGTGCGCGGCGATGCTGGCCGTGACCACGCCGATGTTGGTGCCCACGTCGACGAAGCCGCCCGGACGCCGGGAGAGCTCCCGTTGGAGCGCGTCGATGAGGATGCGGTTGCACCCGGGGTCGACCGCGTGCAGGGCGGACGGCCAGTCCCGGGCGTCGCCCATGTACCGGACGCCCCCGGCGACGGTGCCGGTGAAGTACGGCCGGCTCGGCGGGACGTCGGCCCGTCGGCGGTCGAAGTCCTGGATGAACTGCCCGTCCACCCGGGACAGCAGGTCGGTGCAGCGACCGGACCGCTGGAACTCGGCCTCCGTCAGCGCGGTCCACATGTCGCTGAAGTCCCCGACCTGCTCCTGCATCGTCGCGAGGACCTCCCGGCAGTCCGGGAGACGCAGCTGGGTCGTGCAGGGGTGGTTGCTGCCGTCCCCACCCGGGTGAGGTGGGAGGTGGAAGGTCCAGGTGGCCAGGGCGCGTCCGTGGTGCCACCAGCGGCCGTGGGGGGTGACGGCGAGCCAGGGGTCGGGCAGCAGCGTGGCGGG
>NZ_FOIE01000018.1 GCF_900111455.1 Geodermatophilus poikilotrophus
ACCGGCGCCCGGCTGGTGCCCATCGCGGTCCGCGACGCCTGGGCCGCCACCGGCTGGGAGAACGGCCGGCTGGGCTATCCCACCGGTGACCCGCAGGCCGTCGCCGGCGGCACCCGTCAGACCTTCCAGGGCGGGACCGTCACGGTCTCGGCCACCGGCCAGGCGACGGTGAGCTACCGATGACCCGGGTGGACGCCGCAGTGCCCGGTCACCCGACCCGGCGAACGCCCCTGCTGCGACTGGCCGCCGTCCCCGTGGTGGCGCTGGCCGTACTCCTCGGCTCCGCGGCGTGCTCGGGCGACCGGGCCGAGCAGGCCACGCCCGCGACCGGGGCGACGATCCCGCAGGCCGGGACCACGAGCGGCGCCCCGACTCAGCCCACGGTGACCGACCGGTCCGCCGGAGAGGAGTCCGGCGGGGCGGGAGCGGTCGCCACCGACGCGCCGCGGCCGGAGGACACCGACGTCGTCCTCTCCTTCGCCGTGTGGGACCCCGCGACGTCGTCGGTGCAGGCGAGCGGCTACGTCAGCCCGCTCGTCGAGGACGGCGGCACCTGCACGCTCGACCTGACCCAGGGGGACCGCACGGTGTCGGTGAGCTCCGCGGCCCTGGCCGACGCGACGACGACGGCGTGCACCGACCTGGTGGTCCCGGGCGAGGACCTCGCCGCCGGGACGTGGGTGCTGCAGCTGCACTACGCATCGGACACCGCCGAGGGCACGTCCGGGGCCCTGAGCGTGGAGGTGCCCGCGTGAGCGTGCTGCGCCGCGCGCTGACCCTGCTCGTCGTCGCCGCCACCGGGCTCGCCGTCGTGGCGGCGACGGACGGCCCGTCGGCGTCCGTGCCGCTGGCCGAGGCGGCCGACACCTCGCAGTTCCGGGCCGGCAACATCATCAGCGACCAGCTGTTCTACGACGGCAACGCGATGTCGCCCGCGGACGTGCAGTTCTTCCTCGAGTCCAGGAACCCGCGCTGCGTCGCCGCCGCCGACGGGACCCCGTGCCTGCAGGACGCGTGGCAGGACACCTACACGCGTCCCGCCGACTCCCGCTGCCCGGGTACCTACGTCGGGGCGCCCGCCGAGAGCGCCGCGACGATCATCGCCAAGGTCGGAGCCGCCTGCGGGATCAGCCAGCGGGTGCTCCTGGTGATCCTGCAGAAGGAGCAGGGCCTGGTCACGTTGAGCGGCAACAGCCTCAACCCGACGCGGTACGAGAAGGCGATGGGGTTCGGCTGTCCGGACACCGCGCCGTGCAACCCGGCCTACGCACACCTGTTCAACCAGATCTACAGCGCTGCCCGTCAGTACCGCGACTACCTGGTCAAGCCGCGGACCATCCGGGCGGGCATCGTCAACCAGGTCCGGTTCCACCCGAACACCGCCTGCGGCTCCTCGCCGGTGTTCGTGGAGAACGCGGCCACCGCGGGTCTGTACACCTACACGCCCTACCAGCCCAACGCAGCCGCCCTGGCGGCCGGCAAGGGCACCGGCGACGGCTGCTCGGCGTACGGCAACCGCAACTTCTGGATCTACTACACCGACTGGTTCGGCTCGACCCAGGTGCCCGGAGCGGCCGAGGTCACCGGCCGGTACGCGGTCGCCGGGGGCGCGACCGGACCACTGGGGACCCCCCTCGGCAACGTCGCCTGCGGGCTGCGGAACGGCGGCTGCTTCCAGGCCTACGCCAACGGGTCGATCTACTGGTCCCCGGCCTCCGGGGCGCGCATCACCCACGGCACCGTGCGCGACCGGTGGGCCGCGACCGGCTGGGAGACCGGCCCGCTGGGCTACCCGGTGAGTGACACGCACTGCGGTCTGAGCCGGGGGGGATGCCTCCAGCACTTCCAGGGCGGGTCGATCTACTGGACCCAGACGACGGGGGCGCGGATCGTCTACGGCGGCGTGCGGGACCGGTGGGCCGCGGCGGGCTGGGAGTACTCGGGGCTGGGCTATCCGGTCACCGACGTGCAGCCGCTCGGCGGGGGCGGG
>NZ_FOIE01000015.1 GCF_900111455.1 Geodermatophilus poikilotrophus
CACCCGCTCCGAGGAGGTCGGCCGGGCCCGGCTGCGCAAGTACGTGGTCACCGAGAACGTGACCGAGACGGTGCCGGTCTCCCGCGAGGAGGTCCGGGTCGAGCGCGAGCCGATCACCGACGCCAACGTCGGCAACGCCCTGGACGGGCCGGCGATCTCCGAGGAGGAGCACGAGGTCACCCTGCACGCCGAGCGTCCGGTGGTGGAGAAGGAGGCCGTGCCGGTCGAGCGGGTGCGCCTGGACAAGGAGACCGTCACCGACCAGGAGCGGGTGTCGGAGGACGTCCGCAAGGAGCAGATCGAGGTCGACGGGGCCCATGAGGGCGGATCGCAGCGCTAGCTAGGGCTCCCCTGTCTGCTGCATTGACCTGGCGCTGGCCACGGCAGCCCCTGGCGACCGCGGCACGATCCCGGCCGAGTCGGTGGCTCGGCTAGTGCTGATCGATGAGCTGAGCCGGACGCTCGGTGGGCGCCATGTCGGCTCCAAGATGCGGTGCAGTCCAATTAGGCCACGACTCAAGTCCGCGGACCCTCCGACCGATGTGAAATGAGGTCGACGGCCGGCGCAAGAGTTGACGTTGCTGCGTAGCAGGCGTCGGCGACACTACTGGGGGTCAGCCATAGCCGGCTAGCAAGGCTGGGCACACCAAGGTGTCCAGTCGACGGGGTCACCTCCTCCCGTCAAGATCAAGTGCGACGCGTGGGAGGGTGAAAAAACGATCTTTTTCACGGAACACCTAGGGGCAGTTTCCCGGGGTGCCCCTATGGACGCTGGCCTACGCTATTGTGCGCTCAGGGTAAGGCCTGCTCCGTGTACGGCGGCAGGTCGTGTGCAGCGGGCATTTCGAGACATCACCTGCGGACGCTGCCCCGCCCCATATTTGGAGAGTCCAGTGGGCCATGTGAACGTCTCCGAGGCGTTGTGCGTCCCGGCTCAAGCCCCCATCCATCCATGTCTGGCGCATCGCGAAAGGCCCTCAGAGGGCACTACAGGACGATCTCCGTGGATGTCCTTAATCTTGCCGTCCCGTCGTCCGTAGCTGCAGTTGCAACGCACGCCGACCTGCCACTCACCCCTTGCGCGCGCGACAGTGCAACCTGTGACGGCCCGCCTTTGGCAGTCAGTCGGATGCGAGACTTCTTAGCTCACGACGGCAGTGACCGCTCAATTCGCGCCTGTCGGGTGGCCCTCGGCGGCGTATCCGCAGGTCAATGACGTGTAGACGAGCGCTCGCCTGAAAAGCGAGAGGTCGGCGGTTCGACCCCGCCCCTGCCCACACCATCGTCCTGCAGTCCCGCCGCACCGGCCGGGCAGACTGCCGCGGTGAACCCGCTCCCCACCACGCTGACCGCCGGCGGCACCACCGTCGGCCTGCGCCGCGCGACGGCGGACGACGTCCCCGCGCTGGTGGCGCTGCTGGCCGACGACCCGCTCGGCCGGGACCGGGAGGGCCCCGACCTGGCGCCGTACCGCCGGGCCTTCGCCGCCGTCGACGCCGACCCCGCCCAGCTGCTGCTCGCCGCCACGCACGGTCCGGACGTCGTCGGCACGGCTCAGCTCACCGAGATCCCCGGCCTGTCCCGCGGCGGGACGACGCGGCTGCAGGTCGAGGCCGTGCGGGTGCGGGCCGACCTGCGCGGGCAGGGGGTCGGCGCGGCGCTGTTCCGGTGGGCCGTCGACGAGGCCCGCCGGCGCGGCTGCGGGCTCGTCCAGCTCACCACCGACACCCGGCGCCCGGAGGCGCACCGCTTCTACGAGCGGCTCGGGTTCACCGCCTCGCACGTGGGGTTCAAGCTGCAGCTCTGAGCGGCCTCAGCCGGCGCGGTCGGCGACCACCTGGGCGTACACCTGGGCGTGCACGGCCCGGACGGCGGCCCGCTGCTCCGCTCGCCACCCCCGGTCCGCCGGCCGCGGCGCCGGCCGGGTGAGCGCGGCGGCGACGGCGCCGTCCAGCGACACCGGGTCCAGACCCCGCTCCTCGTCGTTGTCGTAGGTCACGACGTCGGCCCACTGGTCGGCGAACCACCCGCAGCTCGGCGCCACGACCCGCGTGCCCAGGTCGCGGCAGACCTCCAGGTCCGGCGAGTGGGTGCCGCAGCACTCGGGCAGGACGACGGCGTGCAGCTCCTGCAGCTGCGCGGGCCACGAGTCGGCCTTGCGCGGCAGGTACTCCAGGCTGTCCCCGGCGGCGAAGACCGGGGGCGGCTCGACGCCGTCGTCGAGGAACACCCGCAGCCGCCCGCCGCCGTTGACCGCGCCGGACAGCGCGGCGCGGACCAGTCCCGCGGGGTCGGGCACGGCAGCACACGGCGTCCGCAGGGGCAGGCCCACCAGGCCGCGTTCGGCGCCCAGCCCGGGCACCGGCTCCACGAGCGAGGGGTGGGCCACGACGATCGCCGTCCGGCCGAACCGCTCGGCGATCTCGTCGGCCGCCCCCGGGGTTAGCGTCAGCACCACCTCGGCGGTCGCCAGCAGCGCCTCCAGGTGGGCGTCGTGCCGGCGCCGGGTGGCCTGCTGGGGGTCCCGCAGCTGGTGCACGGTCAGCACCAGGGGGACGCCGGTCCGGCGGAGCGTCTCCGCCCAGCTGACCACCTCGTCCTCGGGCAGGTGCCCGTAGCCGGAGTGCAGGTGGACCACGTCGACGCCGCCGGCGTTGGCGGCGAGGTAGGCCGGGTCCAGCCAGGGGCTGGGGCCCTGGGCCGGGCCGACCCGCACGACGTCCGGCGGCCGGACGGCGTCGACGTAGGGGTCGCCGTACGGGACCGTCACCACCCGGATCCCGGCAGCTGCCGGTTGCTCGGCGGCGTTCACGTGGTGCTGCTCCTCCTGCGGCCGCACGCACTGCGACGGCAGGGGCGGAACTCCGATCAGAACTGACTGGTACCGGTGGCACTACCCACCGGTCCCCCGATCATTCCGAGCGGTGGCGCGGACCACCCGACGAGGGGTCAGGCGAAGTCGGCGGGCGTGAAGTCCCGGCGCTCGACCAGCACCAGCCAGTTCCCGGACACGTCGCGCATCACGGCCTCGACGCCGTAGGGGCGCTCCGCCGGCTCCTGCAGGAAGGTGACCCCCTTGGCCGACAGCTCCTCGTAGGTCTTCCGGCAGTCGTCGACGGCCAGCCCGAGCCCACCCATCGAGCCCTTCTCCAGCTGGCCGCGGACGAAGGCGGCGGCGTCCTCGTCCAGCGGCGGGCCGGGGGTCATGAGCGTGACCTCGAGCTCGGGCTGGCTGGGGTGGGACAGGGTGACCCAGCGGAAGCCCTCCCCCATGGTGATGTCGGTGCGGGCCTCGAAGCCGAGGACGTCGACGTAGAACTCCTTCGCCCGGTCCTGGTCGAGGCAGTAGACGGTGACCAGCGAGATGTTGGTGATCATGGCCCCGACCCTAGGGACGTCCGCCGCGGGCGGGCTTCTCCGCGATTGCTCAGCGCGCCCCCGTCGTCCCCCCGAGGTCCACCACGCCCCGCATGAACAGGAAGCAGCCGGGCACGTGCGCCGCACCCCGGGCTGCCCAGCGGTCCCGGTAGGCGACCGGCGACTCACCGGTCAGCGCGCGGAAGCGGGTGGAGAAGGAGCCCAGGCTGGCGTACCCCACGGCCATGCAGACCTCGGTCACGGTGAGGTTCGCCGAGCGGAGCAGGTCCTGGGCCCGCTCGATCCGCCGCCGGGTGAGGTAGCGGATCGGCGTCTCGCCGTAGGCGGCCTCGAAGGAGCGCACGAAGTGGTACTTCGACACCCCGGCCACCCGGGCCAGCCGGTCGAGGTCGAGGTCCTCGGCGAAGTGCCGGTCCACGTGGTCGCGCGCCCGGCGCAGGTGCACCACCAGGTCGGGGGACACCGTGGGCACCGGCCGACCCTACGAGGCGTGCCGTCCCTGCCGGGCCGCCGCGTAGGCCGGCGCCCGGAAGCGGGCCATCGGTCCGTCGGGGACCAGGCCCGGCGGGGGGTTGCGGACGGCGTCGAAGCGCAGGTCGGGGTCGACCTCGGGCACCGCGGCGAGCAGCCGCAGCCGCCCGAACGGCTGCCACGGGCCCGGTCCGCGTGCGGCGGCGAGGGTGAAGGCCAGCCGACCGGCCCGGGCCGCCGCGGCGACCGGCCCGGGCTCCGCGGTCACCCGCGGGGCGCCGGGATCGGGCAGCGCCGCCAGGAACACCGGCCCCGCCACCGTCCGGTAGCCCATGAGCGAGGAGTACGTGGCACCGGCGTCCCACCGGGGGGCCAGCACCCAGCGGGTGAGCCGGCCGCGCCCGGTGGTCGACAGCAGCAGGTCCACGGGGTCCCCCGCGTCCGCCGTCCCCGGCAGGCGGACGGCGAGGCCCAGCAGGTCCGGCAGCGGCCGGGGCAGGCCCGCTCCGCGGGACAGCCGGACCAGCGCCGGCTGCTCACCGGTGCCCGCCAGCCAGGGCACGCCCCACCCGGCCGGGCCCCCGGTGCGCTCCAGCACGGCGTCGAGCACCACCCCGCGGGGGTGCATCGGCTTGCCGCGGCGCCGGCGGGCCAGCGCCCCCAGCGGGACGGCGACGGCACGGCCGGCCGTCCGGGGGATGTCGGTCACGGGGGTCCTCCTGTCGACGGGTGCTGGCCCCATACCCCGTGCGCCGGGAGTACGTCCACCTGGAGCGATCCGCCCGTGACGGGTGTGACGGGAGCGATCGACTCGGCAGAACCTGTCCGAGTTCGCGCCGGACCTCGGTGGAGTTCCGCCACGTGACACGGACTGGTCCTCTGCCTACGTTGAGTACATGCTCACGACGCTGCTGGTGATCGCTGGTGTCCTCCTCGGACTCGTCGGCCTGCTCGCCCTCATCGTGAGCCTCAGCGCCCGCCCGGCCACCCGCCCCAGCAGCGGGTGGGTCGCCGACACCGGCCGCCGGCACCCCGACGCCTGGTCCGCGCCGGTGAACCCCACGACCTCGGAGCTGCCGACCGCCCGCTGAGGCACCCCAGGACCGCCGTCCCGGCGGCTGCGCACGGCGCGCCGCCGGGACGCGCCGCTGTCCGCGTCCGTCCGGGTGTTCCGGATCGTCCCCGTGCGCAATGCTCTCGGCACGGCGTGGTGCTCCCCCGCACGCCGAGGTCGAGCGTGGCGAGGACGACATGGCACGGTCGCACAGGTCAGGCCACCCCGACCCCAGGCTGCGCGCGGTCGGCGGACTCCTGCTGGCCCTCCCGCTGACCGGGGCGCTGCTCGCCGCGCTGCTGGGGCCCTGGGTCGTCGGGCCCGGCCTGGCCGCCCGCGCCTCGGCCACGCTGCTCTCCCCGCTGCCGGTCGAGCTGACCGACGCCACGCCGCCGGGGAACACCGTCGTCCTGGCCTCGGACGGGTCGGTGATCACGTACTTCTACCGGAACAACCGGACACCCGTGGGTGCGGACCGGATCGCCGACGTCGTGGAACAGGCGATGGTCGCCATCGAGGACGAGCGCTTCTACGAGCACAACGGCCTCGACGTGCAGGGCACGCTGCGGGCGCTGGCGCGCAACGTGAGCTCCGGGGGCGTCGAGGAGGGCGGCTCGACGATCACCCAGCAGCTGGTCAAGCAGACGCTGCTGCAGACCGCCGTCACCCCCGAGGACCGGCAGGCGGCCACGGAGCAGACGGTGGGCCGCAAGCTGCGCGAGGCGCGGCTGGCCCTGGCGCTGGAGGAGACCCACCCCAAGGAGGAGATCCTCACCCGGTACCTGAACACCGTGTACTTCGGCGAGGGCGCCTACGGCATCCAGGCCGCGGCGCAGGCCTACTTCGGCGTCGACGCCGCCGACCTCACCCTGCCGCAGGCGGCGATGCTGGCCGGTCTGGTGCAGACGCCGACGTCGGACAGCCCGCTGACCGACCCCGAGCGCGCCCGGGAGCGGCGCGACGTGGTGCTCGAGCGGATGCGGGCACTGGGGTTCATCAGCGAGGAGGAACGCACCGAGGCCGCCGCCGGCCCGGTGGAGACGAGCCCCGCCCCGGCACCGCCCAACGGCTGCGCCGGTGACGGCGTCCTCGGCGGCTTCTTCTGCGACTTCCTGCAGCAGCACCTCACCGGCACCCTCGGGATGACCCAGGAACAGCTCGAGGACGGCGGGCTGACGATCCGGACCACGCTGCGGGCCGACCTGCAGCGCTCTGCCGACGCCGCCGTGCTGGCCACCCAGCCGATGGGCGACCCGGTGGCCGCGATGTTCACCGCGGTCGAGCCGGGCACGGGCAACGTGCTCGCGATGAGCGCCAACCGGGTCTTCGGGTTCGACGCCGACGACCCCGCGCAGTCGTCGGTGAACCTCAACGTGGTCGCCAGCAAGGGCTCCGGCTCCACCTACAAGGTCTTCGTCGCCACCGCGGCCCTGGAGCGCGGCTTCCCGCCCACGCACACCATCACCACGAGCGACCCCTACACCTCGCGGGTGTACCGCAACGGGCTCGACTCGTACACGGTCGGCAACGTCGAAGGCACGTTCCCGCCGACGCTGAGCATGCACGAGGCGCTGGTCCGCTCCTCCAACACCTACTTCGTGGCCCTGGAGGACGACCTGGGCAGCGTGGAGGGGCCGGTGCGGGTGGCGCAGCGGCTGGGCCTGACCTCCCTCGACCCGGTGGCCGACACCGTGATCGCGCAGAACCGCGGCTCGTTCACGCTGGGCCCGGAGGCGACCAGCCCGCTCGCCCTGGCCGGCGCCTACTCCACGCTCGCCGCCAACGGCACCCGGTGCACCCCGGTCCCGGTCGTGGAGGTGCTCGACCGCGACGGGCGGCCGCTGACCCGTGCGGACGGCAGCCCCCTCGGCATCGGCGCCGGGTGCACGCCGGAGGTGGTGTCGCCGCAGATCGCCACGACCGTCAACCAGATGATGGTCGGCGGCTCGTCGCTGCCCTACGGCACGGGCCGGCGGGCCGCCATCCCCGGTCACCAGATCGCCACCAAGACCGGCACCGCGCAGGACCGCGCGTCGGTGTCGTTCGTCGGCTCCACGCCGCGCTACACCGCCAGCGTCATGCTGTTCAACCCGACGGCGAACGTGGACGTCGGCGGGTTCGGCGGCAGCCGCGGCGGCCAGATCTGGCACGACGCGTTCCTGCCGGTCCTGTCGGCCGAGGCGCCGGTCCCCTTCCCGCCGCCGGGCATCCCGCTCCCGCCCCTGCCAGGAGGATGAGGTGCGGCCCCGTCCAGGGCACCGCCCCGAGCTCGCGAGGGGTGGGGAGGACGGGGTCCTTGATCATCCGGTCATCAGCTCCGCGGCGCGCTCGCCGATCGCCACCGCGGTCGCCGCGGGCCCGCGCGAGGTCACCGTGGGCATCACCGAGGTGTCGACCACCCGCAGCCCCTCGACCCCGCGGACGCGCAGGTGCTGGTCGACCACGGCGCCGGGATCCGAGTCCGGTCCCATCCGCGCCGTCCCGGCCAGGTGGACGGCGGTGGCCAGCGAGCGCCGGACCCAGCGGTCCAGCTCGCGGTCGGAGGCCAGGACGTCGTCGGGCAGCCCGGTCCGCTCGGCGACCAGCGGGGCCATCGCCGCCGTCCGCAGCAGCTCGGCCGCCAGCCGCACCCCCTCCCGCATCCGCCGCCGGTCGGAGTCGGTGGACAGGTACCGGTACTCCAGGCGCGGCTGCACGCCCGGGTCCGGACCGGTCAGGGTGAGCCGGCCGCGGCTGTCCTCCCGCTGCAGCGCGACGCCGAGGAACAGGTCGTCGCGGCGCCGGGCGGTGTCGAGCAGCCGGTGCAGGGAGGCGCCCCGGAGCGCCCGGAGCGTGGCCCGTGGCCGGCGCAGCACCCGGGCGGCGCCCGCCGACGTCCGGGGCGCCACGACCCGGCTGAACGGCTTGAGCCAGGGCAGCACCTCGAGGTCACCGGGCACCGCCGACCCGTCGGCGGTGGCGTTGAGGACCCCGTGCAGCGGGTGCAGGTCGCGCGGCATCGGCAGCCGCCGGGCCGGCCGCCAGGTGACGTAGACGTCGGGGTGGTCGGTGTAGTCCGCGCCCACGCCGGGGACGTCGGCCACCACGTCCAGACCCAGCGCGCGCAGGTCGTCGGCCGGGCCGATGCCCGACAGCAGCAGCAGCTGCGGTGACCCGACGGCACCGGCGGACAGCACCACCTCGTGCGCGCGGACGACGCCGTCCGCCGTCTCGACGCCCACCGCGCGCCCGCCCTCGACCAGCACCCGGCGCACGTGCACGCCGCCGCGCACGGTCAGCCCCGGGTGGCCGCGGCGCGGGGAGAGGTAGGCCATGGCCGTGTTCACCCGCACCCCACCGGCCACGTTGAGCGGGACCGGCCCCCAGCCGGGCGGCCCGCCGGCGTTCTTGTCCGGCTCGTCGGGGGCACCGAGCTCCGCGGCGGCGGCGCCGAGCGCGTCGGCCAGCGGGTGCCCGGGCCGTGGGCGCCGCACCGGCACCGGCCCGTCGGCGCCGTGGCCGGGCCGGTCGCCGTACTCGCGGTCGGCCTCCAGCCGGACGAACGCCGGCAGGACGGCGTCGTAGGACCACAGGTCGTTGCCGGCGGCGGCCCAGCCGTCGAGGTCCGCGCGGGTGCCGCGGACGAAGTAGCCGCCGTTGAGCGCGCTCGACCCGCCGGCCACCCGCCCCCGCGGCACCGGGAAGGTCAACTCCTCGGTGAGCACCCCGGTGAGGTCCCAGTTCGCCGGGTGCCCGGGGACGGCGGCGGCCATCCGGGCGGCGTCGCGCAGGTCGGCCGGGAAGTGCACGTGGTCCGCGCCGGCCTCCAGCAGCAGCACCCGCCGTCCGGCGTCGGCCAACCGCGCCGCCAGCGGGGCGCCGGACGTGCCGGCCCCCACCACGACGACGTCCTCCTCCGGGGTCACGGCGCGAGCGCCGCCGCGCGCCGCCGGTCCCGCTCGCCGGCCGCAGCCCGGTCGACCGGCACCGTCACGGCAGGGCCACCCGGTCGCCCTCGAGCACCACGTGGCCCTCCGCGGCCAGCTTGGCCAGCGTCGCGCGCGTCGACTGGGCCGCCGCCGGCCACACCTCCCGCGGCACCTCGGCGTAGACGTCGGCCACCAGCTGGTCCACGGTCCCGGCGCCCCGCACCATCGCCGCGAGCAGCTGCTGCTCGCGGAACGCCCGGTGGGCCAGGTAGAAGTCCAGCACCGCGCCCGGGTCCTCGGTCAGCTCCGGGCCGTGCCCGCAGTACAGCGCGCTGGGGCCCAGGTCGTGCACCCGGCGCAGCGACGCCAGGTAGGCCAGCACGTCGCCCTCCGGGTGGGTCACCACCGAGGTGCCGCGGCCCAGCACGTGGTCACCGACGAGCACCGCGCCGGACTCCAGCCGGAAGGCCAGGTGGTCGGCGGTGTGCCCGGGCGTGGGCACGACGCCGAGCGTGGTCCCGGCCAGCACCAGCCGCTCCTCCGGCTCGAGCACCCGCCCCTCCGGCCCGGCGACGCGGGCGTCGGCGGCCGCCACCTGCGCACCGAGCCGGGCGCCCCACGGCGCTGCCGCCTCGGCGTGGTCGCCGTGGTGGTGGGTGACCAGCACGGCGACGCAGCGGGCGTCCCGCGCCGCCAGCGCCGCCTCGACCGCGGCCAGGTGCGCCGGGTCGTCCGGTCCCGGGTCGACCAGCACGGCCTGGCCGCTGCCGGGGGCGCCGACCAGGTAGGTGTTGGTGCCGTCCAGCGTCATCGGCGAGGGGTTGGGCGCCAGCACCCGGGTGACGAGCGGCTCGAGGTCCGCCGTCCGTGGCATCGCCCCCGCGGCCGGGAGGTCCCAGGTGGCGCGGGGGTCGACCGGGGTTGTCACGTCGGGTACGGTAGCCGCGCCCGGGCCCGGCGGCGCGCGGCAACTACCGTCGGTCCCATGCGCTCCCCCGCTCCGCTGCTCCGCTCGGCCGTCGCCGGCGCCGCCGCCGTCGTCCTGCTCACCGCCTGCGGTGGGTCCGGGGACGACGAGCCGGCCGCCGCGTCGAGCACGTCGGCCCCGGCGGCCTCGTCGTCCGCCCCGTCCGGCGGGACGGCGGCACCCGACCCCGCCGCCGAGGAGTTCTGCGGCCAGATCTCCACCGCGTTCACCGACCTGGAGACCACGCTGAGCGCGAGCGGCCCCGAGGAGATGGCCGCCCGGCTGCCCGAGGTGGTCACCCGGCTGGAGCAGGTGGAGGCCCCGGCCGACATCTCCGGTGACTGGAACGCGCTCCTCGACGGGCTGCGCCGGCTCGCGGAGACGGCGTCGACCCTCGACCTGGGCACGCCCGAGGGCCAGGAGGCCTACACCACGGCCGAGGCCGAGATCGGCCAGGACCTGGGCCCGGCGCAGTCCGCGCTCTCGGGGTACGTGGTGGCCAACTGCGGCCTCACCCCGGCGTCCCCGACGAGCTGACGTACAGCGACCCGCGTCGCGCTCGTGACCCCGCCGACCGGATCGTCCCGCGGGCCGGTCCGGTGCCGTCCTCGAGGACGAGGTCGGACCGGTGCACGAGACCGGTGACGGCCCGGCACCGGCTCGGGACCATGGCGGCACGACCGCGACACCCGACCGAGAGCGAGGTCACCATGACCGCCACGACGACCACCTCGGCACGCTGGCCCCGCGCTCTGCTCCCGTGGAGCTGGCTGGCCTCGGCCGCCGCGGTCGGCGTGCTGGGCTACCTGCTGTTCGCCGTCTCGGACTGGCCGCACGAGCGCACCGCCGGGGGGCTGCTGCTGGGCGTCGCCGTCCTGGGCCTCGTCGCGTCGGCTCTCACCCGGCGGGACGTCGCGGACCCGCGCCGGTCGTCGCTGGTCGCCAGCGCCACCGTGGCGGTGGGCGGGCTGGCCGCCGCCCTCGTCGCGGCGGCGGGGCCGGCGGGCGCCGGGGACCTGTGGCTCGTCGGCGGTGTGCCCCTCGCCTGCGCCGGCGTCACGGCCCTGCTGGCCCTGGTCGCCCGTCGCTGAGCACCTGCCGGACGACGACGGCCCGGCAACCCCGGAGAGGGTGCCGAGCCGTCGTGCCGTCCGGGAGCCCGCAGGCCCCCTGCAGGGTCCCGCCCCGAGCTCGCGAGGAGTGCCGAGGACGGGGTCCTCCGATCAGCAGCCGCTGATGGACGCGCCCCGGGCCCGCATCCACGGCACCGGGTCGACCTGGCCGCCGTACATCGCCCCGCCGGGGTGCACCTCGAAGTGCAGGTGCGGGCCGGTGGACTGGCCGCGGTTGCCGACCTCGGCGATCAGCTCGCCGGCGACGACCCGCTCGCCGGCGCGGACGAAGTACTCGTTGACGTGCCCGTAGACGGTGACCGCGCCGTCGTCCCCGCGGATGTAGACGGCGTAGCCGAAGCCGGTGGCGGTCCCGGCCCGCGCGACGACACCGGAGTGGGCGGCGTAGATCGGCGTCCCGATCGGGGCGGCGATGTCCACGCCACCGTGCAGAGCGCCCCAGCGCCAGCCGTAGCAGCTGGAGGTGCGGCCCGAGGTCGGCTTGACGTAGGGGCCCGAGCCGCCGGAGCTGCCGGCGCTGGTGGAGCCGCTGCTGCTCGACCCGGAGCCCTGGCTGCGGGCGGCGGCGCGGGCCGCGGCGGCCGCGGCAGCTGCCTCCTCCTCGGCCCGGCGGGCGGCTGCGGCGGCGGCGGCCTCCTCGGCGGCCTTCTGCTGCTGCCAGGCCTGGAAGGCGTCGCGGGCGCCCTGCAGGCGCAGCAGCTCGATCTCGGCGGCCTGCAGCTGCCGGTCGTAGCCGGCCTTCTCCGCGGCGACCCGGTCGTAGGCGGCGCGCTGGGCGGCCAGCTGCTGGTCAGCGGTGGCCTTGGCGGCGGACGCGGCGGCCTCGGCCTCGGCGGTCCGGTCACGGGCGGCGCGGGCCGCGGAGTCGGCGTTGGCCTGCTTGACCTGGGCGACCTCCAGCTGGCCGAGGACGTCGAGCTGGTTGGCCGAGACGTACTCGAGCATCGCGGCCCGCTCGATCAGCTCGGCCGGCCCGTCGGCGTCGAGCAGGGCCGCGGCGGTGGAGAGGGTGTTGCCGCTCATGTAGCTGTCGCGGGAGAAGCCGGCGATGCGGCCGAGGGACGCCTCCACGGCCGCGGTGGCGGCTGCCAGCTCCAGCGCCGTCCGCTCGGCCTCGGCCTGCGCCTGGAGGAGGGCCTCCTCCGCGGCGAGGTAGGCCGCGCCGGCGGCCTCGGCCTGGACGGCGTAGCCCTCGAGCTGAGACTGGGCCTGCGCGACGAGGGCGGCGATCCGGCCGACCTCGGCGGCGGCGGCGTCCTGGGCGGACTGCGCCTGCCCGATCTGCTCGTCGGTGGGGTTGGGCGGCGGCTCGGGAGCGGCGCTCGCGGGAGCCGCCCCGGTCAGCACCACGGTCCCGGCGACGACGCCGGCCAGCAGGCTGCGCACCACGCCGGGGCGCGTCCGCGAGCGGTGCACCGGGACCGCGGGGGTCCCGGTCGTGCGCCGGCGAGGACGGCTCTGCAGCATGTCGCTCCCTGGGGAAGAGGGGTGCGGAGGGGCTGACGCAGCGTGACAGGGTCACGCCAGGCTCGGAAGTCACCACGCGGCACGGCTGTCACTCCGGGCGCACGGGGCACTCGCCCCACTCCTGTCCCTCCTCTTGTCGTCACCCGCAGGGGTGACCTTGAGGGCTGGCCGCGTCCTTTCTCGGGCTGAGGTCTCTGCAGCTCGCCGGCGAACTCGTCGAGGTCGGCGCCCCCGGCCGTCAACGGGGTCAGCCCGTCCACGCCGACCTCGCGCTCCGGTGCAGCCGTGGTGCGGTGTCCTCCCGGGAGGGCGGCGCGCCGGTGTCCGGCCCCAGGACCATGCCCGCCTGCGTCCCGCACCGGGCGTCCCGGGCACCCGGTCGTGCGAGCCGCGTCGTCCTAGGCTCGCTGTCGTGGACGTACTCGGCTCCGGTCACGAACAGGTCGTCTTCTGCTCCGACCCGGCCTCCGGGCTGCGGGCGGTCATCGCCATCCACTCCACGGCGCTGGGGCCGGCGCTCGGGGGGACCCGCTTCCACCCGTACGCGAGCGAGGAGGCCGCGGTCGCCGACGCGCTCGCGCTGTCGCGCGCGATGTCCTACAAGAACAGCCTGGCGGGCCTGGACCTGGGCGGTGGCAAGGCCGTCATCATCGGCGACCCGCACACCGACAAGACCGAGGCGCTGCTGCGCGCCTACGGCCGCTTCGTCGAGTCCCTGGGCGGGCGCTACCTGACCGCCTGCGACGTGGGCACCTACAACGCCGACCTCGACGTCGTCGCCCGGGAGACCCGCTTCGCGCACGGCCGGTCGCTGGCGTACGGCGGCTGCGGGGACTCCTCGGTGCTCACCGCGTACGGCGTGTTCCAGGGGATGCGCGCGGCCGCGCAGCACCGCTGGGGCAAGCCGTCGCTGGCCGGGCGCACCGTCGGCGTCGCGGGGGTCGGCAAGGTCGGCAGCTGGCTGGTCGACCGGCTGGTGGAGGACGGCGCCGACGTGGTGGTCACCGACGTCGACGCGGGCGCGGTGGAGCGGGTGCTGGCCCGCCACCCCGCCGTCGACTCCGTCGCCGACACCGCGACGCTGGTCCGGACCCCCACCGACGTCTACGCCCCCTGCGCGCTCGGCCGCGCGCTGGACGACGAGACGGTGGCGGTGCTGGAGGCCGAGATCGTCTGCGGCGGGGCCAACAACCAGCTCGCGCACGAGGGGATCGCCGCCGAGCTCATGCGCCGGGGCGTCCTCTACGCACCGGACTACCTGGTCAACGCCGGCGGGGTGATCCAGGTCGAGGACGAGCGGCACGGGTTCTCCTTCGACCGCGCCGAGGCCCGGGCAGCCGGCATCTTCGACGTCGCGCTGCGGGTCTTCCGGGCCGCGGACGCCGACGGCGTCTCCCCCGCCGTGGCCGCCGACCGGCTGGCCGAGGAGCGCATGGCGTCGGTCGGCCGGCTGGCCACCATCCGGCTCCCGCGCTGAACGCGGGGTGCGGGACGGCGGGTCGCGGACCGGGGTCGGGACCCCGGTCGGGCGACAGCGGGGGGAGACCCGTGCCGGTCGCCGATCCGTGTCGTAAGCTCGGTCGAGACAGAGACACTCAGTCGGGGTCGCCACGCGGGCCGTCCAGCCCGGAGCTGGGCTCCCGTACTCCGTAACGAGGGGGTCGAGCCGATGGGGCGCGGCCGAGCGAAGGCCAAGCAGACACGCGTGGCCCGTGAGCTCAAGTACAGCTCACCGAACACCGACCTCTCCGCGCTGCAGCGCGAGCTGGCCGGTTCACCGTCGTCGTACAGCGCGCCGTCCCGCGCGAGCACGGACGACGACGAGGACGACGAGTACGCCGACCGCTGGGCGGACGACGACTCGGACGACGACTGGGCCACCAGTCGGTGACGAGCGCCTGACCGGCGCGGGCTGACACGACGCGACACCGCGGCTCCCTCCGGGGGCTGCGGTGTCGTCGTGCCCGCCGGCGCCCGGCACCCCGGACGCCACCGGGTCAGCGGTGGCTGCCGACCAGTCGCGCCGCGTCCGCGCCGGTCCGGGCGCCCACGGTGCCGATGACCCAGGCAGGGACGCCGCGCTCGCCGAGAGCGGTGACCACGTCGCCGGCGACGTCCGGGGCGACGGCGGCGACCATGCCGACGCCGCAGTTGAACGCCCGCTCGGACTCCGTGCGCGGCACGCCGTGCTCCTCGAGCAGCGCGACCGCGGCCGGCAGCGCCCAGGTGCCGCGGTCCAGCACGGCCTCCAGCCCGTCGGGGACGACGCGGGCGATGTTGCCGGCCAGCCCTCCGCCGGTGATGTGCGCGTAGGCGTGCACCCCCTCGACGCCGAAGCGCTGCACCAGCGCCAGGCAGTCCAGCGCGTAGATGCGGGTCGGCTCGAGCAGCACCTCGCCCAGCGGGCGGTCCAGCCCGGCGGGCGTGGCGGTCAGGTCCAGCCCGGCGGCTGCGACGACCCGGCGGACCAGCGAGTAGCCGTTGGAGTGGAAGCCGCTCGAGGCCATCGCGACGACGACGTCGCCGTCCCGGACCCGCTCGGGCCCCAGGACCGCGTCGGCCTCCACGACGCCCACGGCGGTGGCGGCCAGGTCGTAGTCGTCGGGGGCCATGAGGTCGCCGTGCTCGGCGGTCTCCCCGCCGACCAGCGCGGCGCCGGCCTGCGTGCACCCGGTCGCGATGCCGGTGACGATCGCGGCGATCCGCTCGGGGACGACGCGCCCGCAGGCGACGTAGTCCTGCAGGAACAGCGGCTCCGCCCCGCAGGCGACCAGGTCGTCGACGACCATGGCGACCAGGTCGATGCCGACGGTGTCGTGCCGGTCGAGCTGGCGGGCCAGGGCGATCTTGGTGCCGACGCCGTCGGTGGAGGAGGCCAGCAGCGGCTTCCGGTACTTCGCCGTGTCGAGGGCGAAGAGCCCGGCGAAGCCGCCGAGACCGCCGACGACCTCCGGGCGGTTGGTGCGCTCGACCGCCGTCCGCATGAGGGTGACGGCCCGTTCGCCGGCGTCGATGTCGACGCCGGCGGCGGCGTAGGTGAAGTCGGTGCTCACGGCTCGACTCCGCCCTCGTTCCGCTCCGCGGTCGCCGGCGCTCCCTGCGGTGCTCGCTCGGGCGTCGCTCCCGCGATCGCTCACGGGCGGGTCAGGGCGTCGTCCGCACCGCCGGGCACGGCGGCGCTGCCGGCCTGCTGCCCGGTCCAGCCGGTGACGGCGCGCCGCTCGATGCCCTCGAGCAGGTGCTTGCCGAGCAGCTCGCTCTCCGCGAGCGGGATCGGGTACTCGCCGGTGAAGCAGGCGGTGCACAGCCGGTTGACCGGCTGCTCGGTCGCCGCGATCAGCCCCTGCTCGGAGACGTAGCCGAGCGAGTCGGCGTTGATCGAGGCCCGCACGCCGTCGATGTCGAGACCGTTGGCGATCAGCTCGGCGCGGCTGGCGAAGTCGATGCCGTAGAAGCACGGCCACTTGACCGGCGGCGAGGAGATCCGGACGTGCACCTCGAGCGCGCCGGACTCGCGCAGCATGCGGATCAGCGCGCGCTGCGTGTTGCCGCGCACGATCGAGTCGTCGACGACGACCAGCCGCTTGCCGCGGATGACGTCGCGCAGCGGGTTGAGCTTGAGCCGGATGCCCAGCTGCCGGATGGTCTGGCTGGGCTGGATGAAGGTCCGCCCGACGTAGGAGTTCTTCACCAGGCCGATGCCGTAGGGGATGCCGGAGGCCTCGGCGTAGCCGACGGCGGCCGGGGTGCCCGACTCCGGCACGGAGATCACCAGGTCGGCGTCGGCCGGGTGCTCCTTGGCCAGCCGGCGGCCGATCTCCACGCGGGCGGCGTGCACGCCGCGGCCGCTGATCGTGGTGTCCGGCCGGGCCAGGTACACGTACTCGAACACGCAGCCCTTGGGCTGGGCCGGGGCGAAGTGCTGGCTGCGCAACCCGTCCTCGTCGATGGCGATGAGCTCGCCGGGCTCGACCTCGCGCACGACGGAGGCGCCGACGATGTCGAGGGCCGCTGTCTCGCTGGCGACCACCCAGCCGCGCTCCAGCCGCCCCAGCACCAGCGGCCGCACACCCTGCGGGTCACGGGCGGCGTAGAGGGTGTGCTCGTCCATGAAGGTGAAGCTGAAGGCGCCGCGCAGCTGCGGCAGCACCTCCATCGCGGCGGCCTCGACCGACAGGTCCGGCCGGGCGGCGATCAGCGCCGTCACCAGGTCGGAGTCGGTGGTGGAGGTGAAGGCGCCCGGCACACCGGCGTCGGCGGCACGGCTGGCCAGCTCGGCGGTGTTCACCAGGTTCCCGTTGTGACACAGCGCCAGCCCGGTGCCGGCCTCCGTCGTCCGGAAGGTCGGCTGGGCGTTCTCCCAGGTGGAGGCGCCGGTCGTGGAGTAGCGGGTGTGCCCGACGGCGAGGTGGCCGCGCAGGCTGCCCAGGGTGGCCTCGTCGAAGACCTGGCTGACCAGCCCCAGGTCCTTGTAGACGACCACCGAGGCGCCGTCGGAGACGGCGATGCCCGCCGCCTCCTGGCCGCGGTGCTGCAGGGCGTAGAGACCGAAGTAGGTCAGCTTGGCGACCTCCTCCCCCGGTGCCCAGACACCGAAGACGCCGCAGGCGTCCTGGGGTCCGGGGGACTGGGGGTCGAGGTCGTGCGTCAGCCGTCCGTCACCGCGAGGCACCGTTCGAGGGTACCGGCGAGGACGCCGCTCCTCCGGGTCGGTGGGGTGAGTGCGGACACCCCCCCGGCCGGTCCGCGCAGTCCAGCAGCGCGCCCGGGACGGGTCGTGGCCGGGCGGAACCCCGGGCCGGACCGGCGCGTTGGCTGCCCGTCGCCCGCGCCGCTCAGGAGGTCCGTCCGTGTCCCTCGTCCTCGACGCACTCCCGACCCCGACCGCCCAGGCCGAGCGGCTGGTGGCGCTCGGCGTGCACGACGTCGCCGGCCTCTCCCCCGCCGAGCTGCGCGACGCGGCAGCGGGCGCCGGCGACGCCCTGCTGGTCGTCTCACCCGAGCTCGCGCCGGTGTCCGCGCTGGCGCCGCTGCTGCGGCACCACGGGCGGCCGGGCTTCGTCGTCCCGGACATGACCGACGTCGACGACTTCGGCCCGCGGGACGACGTCCCCGTCCCGGACGGGCCGGCCTACCTGGTCGAGGACCTGCAGCGCGGCGACGAGATGGCGAACTGGAGCCCCGACGAGGCGCTGCCGGCGATCACCGCTGCGGGGCGCACGCCGCTCACCCTCGCCGAGGGCGTGCACTGGCTGCTCCAGTGCCCCGGGGTCCTGGAGCGGAACCGGTGCTTCATGACCATCGGGTCGCGGCTGCGCCGGCCCAGCGGCGCCCTGGACGCCCGCACCCCGGCCCTGTGGATCAGCAACGGGACCGGCCGCGACGGCCGCGAGCGCCGGGACGCACCCAAGGTCGGCTGGTGCTGGGCCGGCAACCGGCACACGTGGCTGGGCTTCGCGTCGGCCCGGCGACGGGTGCCGGTCGCCGGACCGCTCACCTCACGTGACTGATCTCCGCCGAGACCGTCGTGTCGTCGCCGTGACCGGTCCTCACGATGGTGTCGCCGTGCAGCGTCAGCAGCCGCGACCGGATCGAGTTCAGGATCGTCGGCTTGTCGCTGTAGGAGCGCCCGGTGGCGCCGGGGCCGCCGTGGAACAGGGTGTCGCCGGTGAAGACGGTGGCCAGGCCGGGCGCGTGCAGGCAGGTGCTGCCCGGTGAGTGGCCGGGGGTGTGCAGCGCGGTCAGCGTGGTGCCGGCGACGGAGAACCGGGTGCCCTCGCCCAGCGCCTCGTCGGGTTCGACCCCGGGGTGGACGACGTCCCACAGCATCCGGTCGGCCGGGTGGAACCAGATCGGCGCCCCGGTGGCCTCGCGCAGAGCCACCGCGGCGGTGATGTGGTCGTTGTGCCCGTGGGTCAGCACGATCGCGGTCACCCGGCGGCCGCCGACCGCGTCGAGGATCGGGGCGGCGTCGTGCGGGGCGTCGATGACGAGCACCTCGTCGTCGTCGCCCACCAGCCAGACGTTGTTGTCGACGTCGAAGTCCTGCCCGTCGAGGCTGAAGACTCCGGAGACGACGGCCTTGTCGATGCGGGCCGTCACGTGAAGACCACCACCGAGCGCAGGACGTCGCCGTGGTGCATCTTCTCGAAGGCCGACTCGACGTCGTCGATGCCGATCGTCTCGCTGACGAAGTCCTCCAGCGGGAAGCGGCCCTGCCGGTAGAGGTCGACCAGCATCGGGAAGTCCCGGCTGGGCAGGCAGTCGCCGTACCAGGAGGACTTGACCGCCCCGCCGCGGCCGAAGACCTCGATCAGCGGCAGGGTGATGGTCATGTCCGGGGTCGGGACGCCGACCAGGACGACGCGGCCGGCCAGGTCGCGGGCGTAGAAGGCCTGCTCGAACACCGCCGGGTGGCCGACCGCGTCGATCGCGACGTCCACCCCGAAGCCGCCGGTGGCGGCCTTGATCGCCTCGACCGCGTCGGTGCCCTTGCTGTTGACGGTGTGGGTGGCGCCGAACGTCCGCGCCCACTCCAGCTTCCGGTCGTCGATGTCCACGGCGATGATCGTGGTCGCGCCGGCCAGCTTCGCGCCGGCGATCGCGGCGTCCCCGACACCGCCGCAGCCGAACAC
>NZ_FOIE01000014.1 GCF_900111455.1 Geodermatophilus poikilotrophus
AGCTGGTCGCGCTGGGCACGCTCACCCCGCAGGCGGCGCGGTTCCTCGAGGCCGCCGTCGTCTCCGGGCTCAACGTGCTGGTCGCCGGCGGCACCGAGGCGGGCAAGAAGACATTCCTCGACACGATGACGCTCATGAATCAGGGCATCTTCGGCCTCTTCGCGGCGGTGGCGCAGCAAAAGAGCGCGAACATCTTTCAAGGCACGAAGCCCACCAAGGACATCCTCCGCCGCGCCGGTTCTTGCGGTCACCCGCTGGCCTAAAGGCCGTCAGAGATCTGACGTTGACCCCTGGGAAGCATCCCTGGGCCCCTCACGCCGTAGACCGGCGAAAAGGGCGCTGCCCGGGGAGTCAGGTTTGAAAGCCTCGACCTACTTAGGTCCGGGGCCTCGAGCAACGTTGCATCAACCGCCGGTGAAGCCCTTGACCGCAACGTCGACTCCCGCGTGATCGCCGCGATGGGGACGACCGCGCTCCACTGAGCGAGGACCTTCCGCGACTTCTCGCGCCACGTCGTCTTCGTCTCCTCATCCTCAACTAGCTCGGCGACCGCGCCCATGGCTCCGCCCAACTCAAAGGTGACACTTCGCAACGCGGCGGACCCGAAGACTTCGATCTCCTCGATGACCTTGGACGCCTCGAAGATGAGGCCGAGCAGGTATCGCCTGGGCCCGTCCTTGAGAACGTCCTCCCCGGCTCCGGCGACGAGGTCACCAGCCTCCTTGACCGCGATGCGGAGGTCGGCGAGCTGTTCCGCCGGCAGCTTGGGGCTCAGACGAGCGGTGTCGACCGTTCCCGCGAGCGCGCGAAGGAGTCGCAGGTCGCGAGGGTCGGTTACCCGCACGGTGGAACCCACGGCGTTGTCCCACCCCGCCGCGACTGAAAAGACGGCCTGGTACCAGGACGGCACAGTCTCGATGTAGTAGTCCACATCATCACCCGCCGCCTGGAGAGCGTCGAGATCCCGCTCGATCTGCACGAGGTAGCCGACTGCGCGCTGGTGCAACGACCACACGTCCGACCCCAGCTTGCTCGCTACCTCACGGCGGTGACCTAGCGATGTCTGGCCCTTGGGGATGGTCCACTCCTCGATCAGGTCGGCGAGCAGCGCGGCGGCGTTCTTCACACCTCCGACCATCTCACCCCGTGCCGACGCCGTCCGGGCCGTCCCGATCACCAAACCCAGCGGCCACACTCGTCCCTTCTGTGACACGAAGACGCTCGGCTCCTACCGGGCTAGCCGGCACGCGGAATGACTGGCCCGGGGCTCTTGAGGGACCCGCTGCGAATCCATCCCGCCGCTCAGGGGGAGAGTCCACGTGTCCATCTAGGACTCCATCCCGTCGGCACGACTCAGGCCGCCTCCTGTTGGGCCGGACCCCACTGCTCGCACGTCGGCCCTCGCTCTTAGGTGCAATGAGGTTGTGGCCGTCCGCAACTTGGCCATGATCCGCGTGAACGCGCGACTACCGCCCACACGGAGTGCCACGCCCGGGGAGCCCACGTCCCACTTGCCCGCGGTGAGCAGTATCACCCTGAACCGGTGGAGACCTTCAAAGCAGCCACTCGATCACCACGGACGCGCCGCCGACGAATTGCCGGAGAAAAGGCAGGCGCGCTCGGCACCGCATCCGGAACCGCCGTGACGCATGCCCCCGGCGACAGAATGGAAGTGGGAAATGGGAAGTCGAGGACCCGGTGGCCTCGCTGGGGGACTGAGGTTCTTCGCGATCTGTCAATCGCCCTCCTTGCCTTCCTTCTCGTCCTGATGCTGGAGAACCGCCTGGCGTTCAATCAGGAGACGTTGGAAAACCTGCGTTTTGTGAGGGAACGGTCGGAGCCTGGAGTCACCAAGCCCTTCAGAAACATGCAGCTACAGGGAGCAAACCTTTCGGGGCTTCAACTCGGTTGCGATCTTGACGACAAAGCGTGTCGTCTTACCAACCTTATCGACGCGGATCTGCGGGACGCGAACATGGTCGGGATTGACCTTCGACTGGCCGACATGGGAGTCGCAGACCTGAGGGGTGCCGACCTCCGCTTCGCGCAGCTCGAGGGGGCGGACCTCGTGCTTGTTGACCTTGATGGAGCGGACCTCAGGAACGCTCAGTTGGATGGCGCATCGCTGCTGGAGGCCGAATTGGGGGACGCTCAGCTTTCCGGCGCGGATTTGCGCGGCGTGACCTTCACGGGCGCGAATCTTGAGCGAGTCAATCTTTCTGGCGTTTGCTTCGACGATTCGACGCGCTGGCCTGCCGACTTGCCCGAACTTGGGGATCCAGACTGCGGCGACGGACAATAGCCGCGAGGCCCGCTCAGTGACCGGCCGCCATCGACCATCGCGCTCGACCGCCACGGCGCGGGGGGTGGACCGAAGCGGCGCTCGTCCATGAGCCGGATCGGTGAGGCGAGCATTCGCTTGGTGTAGCCCGGTTAGGCGTTGGCGGGTCAGGACGTCCGTCTGGGTGACATGTCCCGATCAACCTGTAGCTCGACGTCCAGCCTTAGTGACCCTGCATGGTGACTCCCGGGATGACCCACGGTGCCCGCTGTGACCTTGGTGAATTGCTGTAGAGCGGAGTCGACGAGGCTTGGCCATCCCCGCCCCGGTGACCTAGTTGGGACACCTCAGCCCTAGGGCTGCAGCGGGTTGAAGGCCATGCTGGCGGCGAGGACGGGCTTGAGGAGCAGGCTCGCCGACCTGCTCGCGGGTCAGATGGGTCCGGGCGGTGCCGGGCGGTCAGGGTCATGCGCGCTGGCTCCGAAGGTCAGCCCCGGTGCCGATGGGGGTGACCCCTCAGCCCACGGACCCTCAGGTGCGCCGCTGGCGCTGGTGCCGGCCCGGCACCTGGTCGCAGACCGCAGCGCCCGGACTTAGTTGTTGATCATCGTCTCGCGGTCCGGTGACGACCTCGCCTCGGCGGACAGCGTTATGTGGAGATAGGACGTCGAGGTTCTCATCCTCGCTTGACCTTCACGGAGTGGTGAACGATGGATCTGGGCTCACCCTTAGCATCGACGGGCAAGAAGTCGCCGTGGCTTCGTTCCACCTCCGTGGCGACCAGTTCCGGGACATCCGCATCGTCGACCACTGCCGCGAAGACTATGAACTCGGTTCCCGCCGGATCCGTGTCTTCGCCGATGCCGAAGGGCGCGCATGTCCACCGCCCGTTCTCGGCGACGGGACACGGGCCGGAGTGGGCGTAGAGATCGGAGTTGCCTGCGTGGCGGTCGAAGGGCCACACGGTCTGTCCAGGTCCGAGGTCACTCACTTGCCCACTCAGCGACACCATGCCGCCCTCGACCACAGGTGTCTCCCTGTTCTGCCCGTACGAGGTGATTTCGACTTCTGGCGCTCGTGGTTCTACAGGAGCAGGACCGTCGGAATCATCAGAGACGACGGCCGTGGCGATCGCGCCAAGGACGCCACCCAACACGGCTCCACCAACTCCCACAACGGCGAAAAGCCAGTTGGGTTGCTGCGTGCTGCGCCAGAGCCCAGTCATGGCCGGGACGGTAATGCTGCGCGGCCTGAAGGGTCCGGAGCGCCGCGCCGCCCAGTCAACACAGGCATCACGTGCCCAGCCCTCACTCACGGCCCCGCAGGACGGCTCCGCAAGTAGGGCCGTAGCCCTGGTCGACCGGCGTCCGGTGGCCCTGTCCGAAGTCGGAATCGGCACCCGCGCTCCCTTGCGCAGGCCGGGCTTCCACTCGGCGAGCTGCTCGGCGCGGTGGGCGAACTTCTCCGGGTCGGGGATGCCGTCGTCGTCCAGCACGTCGGTGAGGGCGGGCATGAACAGCACGAGGTCCCAGCCGTCCTCTGAGGTATCCCCGGCGATCCGGCCACGTCGCGGTACAACAGGCTCTCGACCCGCTCCTCCAGCTCGGCCACGCGGGCCGGGGGCATCGCTCGCTTGAGCGAGCCCCATAGTCATCGGCGCTTCATGGGGGTGCTCGGCCTGGCGGTGCCTCGAATATCTGAACAGGCAGCGGGTGTTCTTCATGGTGGAGGTAGTAAGTGATGACGAAGTGGTGGAGGCTCCAGGAGCCCGGTGACGCGCTGCCCTTCGCGGTCGCCTACATGGGCGACGACTTCCTGATCCGGCGGTTCGTCCCAGGCGAGGGCCTGGTCTACTGGCCGTCGCTGGTGATGTGGACCCACGGCGACGAGATGGGGGCCGAGGAGATCAGCGAAGGCAGAAGCGATCCGGATGATAAAGGCCGGGATCGGGCGGTTGAGTCCGGGTCTGGACACCGCGGACGTCCGGGGGCAGGCCCCGACCATCCCCGCCCCGGTTGAGTGCCTGAGCGAGGAGTGATCGTCTCCGCCCTACTACGTCTCACAGGACGGGGTGGCGGGGCGTCGATAGCCGGAGGGCCACGTCGTTTTATCGTCGAAGCAGACGTCGGTTAGGACCGCACCAGTGAGGTTGGCTTCGGTGAGGTTGACGTTGGTGAGTACCGCGTTAGTCAAATTTGCGCCGGTGAGGTCTGCTCCGAAGAGGCTGGAGTAGGAGAGGTCCGAGTCAAAGAGGTTCGCGTCTCTAAGGCTCGCGTTATGGAGATGTGCGAAGGATATTTGCGCGCCGGAGAGTTCTGCGCTGAATAGGTCCGTATCATGAAGTTCCGAATCGTGGAGATTTGCACCAGTGAGGTCCGCACCAAGGAGGTTCGCGCCGTCGAGTTCCGCGTCGTTGATGTCCGCTCCGGCCAATTGAGCCCCTAGCAGCCTAGCGCCGCTGAGGTTTGAGTGGGTGAGCTCCGCATTGGTGAGGTTCACGAAGGAAAGGTCGGCGCTGCGCATGTCCGCGCCCACGAACGATGCACAGTTGGGCGCCTGGGGTTCTTCGCACCCGAGCGCGAGGCCCGATAGATTCGCTTCATGCAGCCGAATGCCGTTGAACGGCTTGATGCTGACGGGGTCCCCAGCTCGGTCTCTGACGAAGCGCAGATTCTCGAGGGCTTCTTGCTGCGCCGCTCGCCGCTCGTCCGCTTGCTCCTGACGCGTAGCTATCCGCGAGTCCAAGGTGAAGGTGACGCCCACAGCGAGTAACGCCACCAAGACGTCCCGGGCCATCGCATACCCGTGTTGATGAAAGAAGGATGCGACGCGGCCACCAGGCGGTACCGGCGGGGTGAGCGAAGACTGCAGTGCTGATCCTGACCCCGTATCCAACAGCTTGCGGTCGTTGCGCAGCAGGCGCGGACGATAGCGCGGACGAGACTGCATGGCTCCCCCCAGGGTTCGCCTGGCCCGGGACCTATTTCTAGACGATCACTGACATGGTGGCCACCCACTCGAACCAGGTCCGCCCGTGGGCGCCGGTGACTTTCATGGGCCAGCTACGACGAGGGGTGGCCAGTCGGGCAGCTGGCCGGCCGCCGCGGCAAGTCCGCCCAGTTGACCGTGTAGCTCGGCGGTCGCACTCGCCGCGTGGACGTACGGGTGGGCCGCGGTAGCCGCAGAGGTCACGGTTCCGGACTACCTTCGGCTGTCACGTCGCCCTTTGGAGGTTGTGCTCGTCGCACGGGGCCACGGAGGAGCCTCCACACCAGTGATGCGGCTTGCGCGGTGTCATCAGGCAGGGTGACCCGCAGTATCCCCTGATGAATGTTCTCCGCCGGCCCGTGATCAGCCGGTCGGATGCAGCGCACCAGCCTGCCGGGAGCCACGGTGACATGCGCGGGACCTCAGCTACGCCCAAAGAGCGGCGGCAGGCGCAACGCATCCACGGCCTCTACCGGGCCTGGAACCGCAACCGCAGCGACCTAGACATCCTCCAGCAGTTGCACGCCGCCATCGGCGACTACCTAGTCTCAAGCACAATGGAAGCCGCACCGCGAGAGGATCAGGCAGATTAGCCACTGGAGCGACTGGGAGCATTCTCCGATTAGCCGTCGCTCGGATCGCTGTTCATGGGCACGATTCGTCCGAGAAGGACGAGATTCTTCAACGTCTTGGTCGAGATTTCTTTGGGTCGAACAAAGGACAATGCGAAGTCTCGCTTCCGTGCACTGGCGCTCAGGGTGTCGGAAAGGCTCGGAGGGAAGACCGAGTCGGAAACGATGTAGACGGTGAGGGCCTCCGGGTCGTAGAACATCTCCACCTCATCAGCCTCCTCTCGACCCACTTGATCTGCTATGTGCTCGAATGCCAGGGCTGCGAAGGTATTGACTCGGCGCGCCGTCCCCTGGACAGAAGCGTTGGCGCGCGGGAGGCGGTCGGCATCCGCCAACTGACCGGTTGCACCGACAGTGAGGCTTCCCACCCCAGTCAAGGATGCAGGGCCGGTCTGCCGGGACATAGCGCGCAACAGTGTCAGGACCTCTTCGAGCATCTCGTGGGTGCTGCGCTTCGGTGGTGTTTACGCTGGCGCGTTCTTTTCGATCTGCCCCAGTTGCCTATCCAACTGGAGCCACCATGCCTCAATCTGCTTTGCGAGGATGTAGTCTTTCATTGGGGTCTCGGTCAGCTTGTTGAGATCCGTGATCATCTTCGTGACGTCCTCACGAGTGCGGGACGTCGCTTGAAACTGGGCCAGCGGCTGCGGAACGTCCGTCGGGCTCAGCCCGATGAGGAAGGTCATCACTCGCCCCTCACCGAAGGCCTTACCGATAGCCCCAGCCTCGAAGTTCAGCCACGGGGAGCGCAAGTTCTCGGGTGTAAGGACGCTGATGCCGGCCGACATCTCTTCGAGCCCCTCGCCGAGGCCCACGGCCCACCGGCTGCCCTTATCCAAGTCCGTGTCGGACATCCAGGGCTCGATGGTGGTGGGCATGACCGGCTGCAGCCACTCGTGCAGCTCCTCGGCTGCCGCCCGACTACGTTGCCCCGACCAACTGATAAAAGCCTTCACCGCGACTTCCCCCTGTCTCGCCGGTAGGCGAGCCTAGTACGAGCCAGCGGCGGTCGCCCAGCGTCGCCGGGGGGAGGTTGAAGTCGCCCCGTCCCGCTGTGCAGAGGGACAACAGTCCGCAAGATGTCCGTCTGCGGCCATCAAGAGCCAACTCCCACCAGGAAGTATCGCCGCAGCTCAGAATGTGAGTCAGGACAGTTTGAGCAGGTCAGCCGCTTGCGCGTGAGTGATGTTCGAGATCACCACGCGCTCGACCTGGATCTCGCGGACCCAGGCTTGGAAGTTCGTCGTCCAAACCGTTTAGTTCCGTGACTCGGCGGCTGATAAGTACGATGTGGGTCACAGGGCATGGACTCGGCTCCTCGGGGGAGGGGTCCTGTCGGGGTCAGTGTGGACGAGGTCAGTCGGCCAAGGAGTCACTTGTTGCTGGCGTTCTTGGCGATCACCCAGGCATCCAAGGGGAGCGGGACCACTTTGATGGCGTTGGCCAGGTCACTAGGGTGCTGGCTGGGCCGGGCCTGCAACGAGCGCCTGGCCAACGCCTCCTGGCAGCAGGCCTTCGCCGCGCGCAGTAGCTTGCAGGAGTGCGGGTCCGCGGATATCTGAAGCCGCGTCAAAGACGAACGTTGCCCGACGGCGGTGCTAGTTTCTGGCGGCGCGGTACTGTTCGACGACCTCGGCCTTGATCCGGCCCCTCTCGTTCACCTCAATGCCGTTGGCCTTGGCCCAGGCGCGCACCGCGGCCGGGTCGGGCCTGGCCTGTGTGCGAGTAAGCGGCCGGCCCGACTTGCTTATTTTGCGGGCCGCGTTGACGTAGCAAGAGAGCACCTCGCGCAGCTTGGAGGCATTCGCTTCCGTGAGGTCGATCTCGTAGTCACGGCCGTCGAGACCAAAACTGACCGTGGTGTCCGCGGCTTCATCGGTCAGGTCGTCCACCAGCACAACGCTTGTCTTGGTTGCCATGCCCAACATCCTCAGGCATCGACAGAGAAGTCAAGTAGGCCCATTCACCTACTGCTCCTATTGAGGTGCTCAGTGCTTGCCTCAAGGGCAATGACGGACGTAAATGCGCGCGAGCCCCTCGATGGGTCATTCGCACACGCGAAGCACCGCGAAGGAGAAATAGCTGGCTGTCCACTGCCGTGCCCTACAGCCGTACGAAGCGGCGCCAGGCCATGAGTCGACGGTCCTGCGGCCGGATGGGGCGGGCGACGCCTGCATCATCACCGGGCAGGAGGCTGGCCGCTGCCGGCGGCTGAGATGAGATAGCCCGCGACCGGATGGTCAGAGCCCAGGATCCGGCGGCACCGCTGCAGGGTGTCCTGAGCCAGCGAGCGGGCCGAATCCGCTTCGTTCAGCCGGAGTAGGGCCTGCGTCAGGGCTCCTGCGGCCCACAGGGTGAGCACGTGGTCGGGGCCCAGCACTTCACGGCAGCGCTGCAGCGTGTCCTCGCCCAGCGCGCGCGCCTGGGGCGCCTCATCCAGCGAAGTCAGCGCAAGGGTCAGACCTGCGTCCACCAACATTTTGATCAGATGCCGGCTTCCGAACCTCTTGTGCCGAATTGTGTCCTCGCCGAGCGCACGGGCCGATCCGGCCTCGGACAGTTGAGCCAAAGCCAGGGTCAGGGCGCCTGCTGCCCACAGGGTCGTCACGTGCCCCGGGCCGAGCACGCGGCGGCAGCGCTGCAGTGTGTCCTCGCCTAGTGCGTGGGCCTCTCCGGCGCCACCTTGCATGGCTAGAGCAACGGTCAGGGCGGCTGCCACCAGCAAGCTGGTGGTGTGGTCCGGGCCGAGGTTCTCGCGGCAGCGCGGCAGGGTGTCCTGGCCCAGCGCGCGGGCCTCTTTCACATTCCCCAAGAGGACCAGAGCGATAGTCAGTGCGGTCGCCGTCGACAGGGTGGTGGCGTGGTCGGGGCCGAGCACGCGGCGGCAGCGCTGGAGGGTTTCCTGCCCCAGCGCGCGGGCCGACTCGGGCTTCCCCCTCTGGTTCTGGGTCAGCGTCAGGGCGGTCGCCGCCGACAGGGTGGTCGGGTGATCCGGGCCGAGCACCCGGCGGCAGCGGGGCAGCGTGTCCTTGCCCAGAGAATGGGCCCGTGTCGGCTCCTTCAGCAAGAACAGCGCGAGGGTCAGCCAGGTGGCCGCGTTCAGGGTGTCGGGATCGTCGGGGCCGAGGTTCGCCCGCCAGCGGTCGAGCAACTGCTCGCAGACGGCCCGGGTGCCGAGGCTATCTCCCTTGGCGTACAGATAGCGGGCGGTGTCCAGGATCAATCGTCGGCCGGTGGGGGAGTGGTCACCGCGCGGGGCGGTCGCGAGTACGTGCGGGGCGAGCCGGGCGTAGGTGGCCCAGCTGGCTGGATCCTCCGGGTCGCCGGGCGAGGCGGCCGCGAGTAGCGCCGCCACCCGTTGAGCGGTGGCCTGCTCGCGGTCCGGTGGAATCTGCTGGCGGACGACTGCCTGTACGAGCCGGTGGACCTGGAAGCCGTCGGGGTGGCGGCGGGCCAGGGAGTAGCCGACCAGCGTGCCGACAGTATCGGCGAGGCCGTCGGGATCGGCGGCGGTGGCGCCCAGCGGCTCCTCGAGCAGGCCGGCGTGGCCCCGGAACATGACCAGCGGAATGGGGTCGGGGGCGAGGAAGGCCGCCAGCTCCAACAGCTGCACCGCGGCCGGATCCTGGCCGCGCAGCCGGTCGAGGGACATTGCCCAGGCGGTGTCGAGCCGTCCGCGGTAGCCCAGCACATCGCCGCGGGCCAGCAGGTCGGCTCGGCGGGTGCGGAAGCGGCGCAGATAATCCGCCGGTGGCAGCTCTGTCTGTTCCAGGTAGCCGGCGGCCTGGGCGGCGGCCAGCGGCAGATCCCCGAGCTCGGCGGCGAGCTTGTCGGCCAGCTCCGCGTCCAGAGCCGGGATGCGGGCGCGCAGCAGCGCGATCGTCTCCGCGCGGGGGAGCACGTCGACCTCCAGCCGCCCGCCCAGGGCGCCCCAGCCGGGGTAGCGGGAGGTGATCAGCACGTGCCCGGCTCCGCCAGGCCGGTAGGCGGCGACGTCGGCCGGGCGCTCGGCGTTGTCGAAGATCAGCAGCCAGCGGTCCCGGCCGCGCAGCTCCGCGAGCAGCCGCTCGACGGTGTCGGCCACCGTCGGTCCGGGCGGCAGGTCCAGCCGGGCGGCGAGGGCGGCCAGCTGCTCGGGGATGAGTACCGGTTGTTCGGCGTCGAGCCACCAGACCAGCTGGTAGTCGGCGGCGAACCGGTGCGCGTACTCGATGGCCAGCTGGGTTTTGCCCACCCCGCCCAGCCCGTACAGGGCCTGCACCACCAGCGTCGGCTCCTCCGCGCCCAGCCGCCGGCGCAGCGCGGCGAGCAAGCCGTCCCGGCCGGTGAAGTGCGGATTGCGGGCCGGCACGTTCCACACCTGCGGCCGCGGGACAGCCGGACCGAGCGGCACATCGACTGATGCGTCGGCTGAACCGTGGCGGCTGAGCGTGGCAGGCGGTGGAGTCCAGTCCAGGCACGGGTCCTGGGTGAGGATGGCGGCCTCGAGCTCGCGCAGCGCGCGGCCGGGGTCGATGCCCAGCTCCTCGGCCAGGGTGTGGCGGGCTCGCCGGTAGGCCTCCAGCGCCTCGGCCTGCCGGCCGGAGCGATACAGACTGAGCATGAGCAGCCGGTGCAGCTCCTCGTGCAGCGGATGCTGGGTGACGAGGGTCTCCAGCTCGGCGACGAGTGGGGCGTGGCGTCCCAGGGCCAGCTCGGCCTCCACCAGAGACACCAGCGCAGCCAGCCGCTGCTCCTCGAGTCGGGGGATCGCGGCCCGGGCGAACGGCTCGTCGGCGAAGTCGGCCAGCGGCTGTCCGCGCCACAACCCGAGTGCCTCCTGCAGCATGCTCGCGGCCCGGGCCGGTGCCGGGCGCAGCGCCTGCGCACCTTCGCGGACCAGCCACTGAAAGCGATGCAGGTCCACTCGCTCGGGGTCGCATTCGAGCACATAGCCGGGCCCGCGCCGCCGCACGGTCGCAGCGCCCGCCGGGTCGGGCCCGGTCGCGGCCTGAAGGGTCTTGCGCAGCCGCGACACATAGACCTGCACGGTGTTGACGGCGCTGGCCGGCGCCTTCTCTCCCCACAGGCCCTCGACCAGGGCATCAGTGGAGACCACCCCGTTGAGGTTGAGCACCAGCATCGCCAGCACAGCCCGCTGCTTGACACCCCCCAACTCAAGCGGTCTGCCCGCCACCTGAATTGCGAGTGGTCCGAGGACCTGAATCTGCATGCCGCGGTCCTTCATCTAGGTCAGCGGCCGGGGCGGCACCGGTCACCCCACCCGCTCGGGACCACGCGAGCAGATGACGCGGGGCACGGCCGCCACTACTGAGCGTCCCCGCCTGTCGGGGTCCGTTCAAGACGTTCCAGCGGCCGTTCAGCGCTCCTTCAGCCCGTCTCGTCAGCCTCGGGCTGACTCCCCACGACGGCCCGGGCCCGAGTTCTCGGAGTCACACCTATCCACCTCCCCGCGCTGACCACCTGAAGAGGCGTCAGGGAACAAATGGAACAGAAAAGGGTGGTATCGGAAATGGGCACACAGGCCTACGTCAGCGCCGCGAGCGGGCTCAGCACCACGATCCTGCTGGAGCGGGCAGCCGACGGAGACCAGCTGGCATGGGGACAGCTGATCGATGACTACGACCGCCTGGTTCGCTCGGTGGCCGGATCATTCCGTCTGCAGGCGGCGGACGTCTCCGACGTGGCGCAGACGACCTGGCTGCGCCTGGTGCAGAAGCTGCACACTATTCGCGACCCGGAGCGGCTCGCCGGATGGCTGGCGGTCACCGCAACCCGGGAGTCCTGGGCACTTCTGCGCCGGGCAGCCCGGCACGCGCCGATGGTCGAGGACAGACCGGACCCCGATCCGGCGGTCGATCCGGAGGCCACCGTCGCAACCGGCGACGCAGCGCGCGACCTCTGGGCGACCGTGGCCGAGCTTCCGCCCCGGCAGCAGCGCCTCCTCATCGCCTTGTTCCGCGACGAGCTGGATTCGTACAACGAGGTCGCGGCGACCTGTGCGATGCCGATCGGCAGCATCGGCCCGACGCGGGCACGCGCTCTGTCGCAGCTACAGCGCAAACTCGCCGACCGCGACCTGGGGCCCGCTGACCTGTGATCGTTGACGCCAACGCGTGTTCTTGAACGGGCATTCCTGACGACAAGACGCACGCGGCAGTGAGACTTCGCCGATCCGCAGACCGACTGTCGAGAAGGTCAACGGCACCCCGCTCCCCGCGCGAGGTGGCCCGGACCAGCCCTGAGCCGGCCCGGGAGGCGTGCCCGACGGCCGGTCCCGTGGCAGGTGCCGGCCCCGACGGGTGTCGTCACCTGCGCGGTGACGCCGCCGTGACGGGCCGCTCGCGACACTGCGCCCGATCGCGGAGCTCCCGTCCGACGCGGGGAGCGGGTCGCGTCGGGAGGTGGTCGCCGTGTCGCCGGGTGACCGGGCAGTTGACGCCCCCGTCGACTCCGGCGCGGCACGGGACCGAGACACCGCCTCGGACAGGCCCGGGGAGGCCCGGGCACACCCGCGTCCCGACGGGGAGCGCGCCGGATCCGACCGCAGTCCCGAGAGGAGCACCCCGTGACCACGACTTCGCGGACGGCAGACGTGACCGAGGACTCGGCCAGCTCGCCGTTGGCCAGGGGCACGCAGGCACTGACCGCGCTGGTGCACATCAAGCCCGGCCGGCGGGAGCAACTGCGGCAGGTCCTGGCGACGGTGGGGGAGCGCATCGCCTCGGGCCAGCCCGGTCCCCTCGACGAGATCGGCACCGTCCACTTCGCCCGATGGGTGATCCTCCCCGACTACGGGGAAGAGGGAGGCCTGCTGTTCACCACCAACTACGACCCCCCGTGGGACCGGTACATCCAGGACTTCGCCGAGAAGGCGCCTGACTCCTTCCAGCTCATCTACGACAACTGCGTGGGATGGCCGGAAGGCGGCGCCACGGACATCGAGGCGTTCAAGAAGTACATCAGGGACAACTCACTGCCGTCGGACGTCTACTACCGGGCCTATCCCATGGCGAGGGTGCGCGAGGTGAAGAGCGCCCTGCGGCTGAAGCAGAGCTTCATCGACGCGCTGGACGAAGCCAGCCGGTAGCTGCGGACGATGCAGTCGGAGGCGACCGTGCTGGACCGCAGCGACATCCAGGGGTTCGTGCTGCGCGGGTACCGCATGCCCCACGCCGCATACCTGTTCTACCGGTTCACCGACGGGCCGGCCGCCCGTGCATGGCTGGCCGGCATGGTCGATCCGGTCACCACGGCTGAGGAGTGGGACGCCGCACCGTCGTGGTGCGCGAACGTGGCACTGACCTACCCGGGCCTGGAGGCGCTGGGCCTGCCGACGGAGTCCCTCGACAGCTTCCCGGCGGACTTCCGCCAGGGCATGGCCGCGCGTGCTGCCGAGCACCTCGGCGACGTCGGCGACGACCTCCCCGGCAAGTGGGAGCCGGAGCCGCCCTTCGCCTCCCGCGGCGTGCACGCGATGCTCATGCTCTCCGCGCACGACGGGGGCGAGCTCGATCAGCGGGTGCACGCCTTCCGCGAGCGGGCCGGGGCCGCGGGCGGCCTCGAGGAGGTCGGCTGCGAACACGCCGCCGCGCTCGGTGGCGCGCACGCCGAGCGCGAGCACTTCGGCTTCCGGGATGGCATCTCCCAACCGGTGCTGCGCGGCAGCGGCCTGGAGGAGCACGCACCGCCCGGTCGGCCGCCGGTGGAGCCCGGGGAGTTCCTGCTGGGCCACCCCGACGAGCGGGACGCGGTCAGCGCACTCCACCCGGCTCTCCTCGGACGCAACGGCACCTACGCCGTGTACCGCAAGCTCTCCCAGGACGTCCCCGCGTTCCGCCGCTACCTGGACGCCGAGGGGAGGGGGGATCCGGACCTCCTGGCCGCGAAACTGATGGGGCGCTGGCCCAGCGGAGCACCGCTCGCGCTGGCCGAACGGGCCGACGACTCCGTCCTGGCCTCCTGCGTGAAGCACAACAACGCCTTCGACTACGTCGACGACGAGCTCGGCTTCCGCTGCCCGCGGGGCGCGCACGTGCGACGTGCCCATCCGCGCACGGGTTCACCCTCCGAGCGCCGGCACCTGCTCATCCGTCGAGGGCTGCCGTACGGCCCCGAGCTGGCCGACGGAGCGTCCGACGACGGCGCCGACCGCGGGCTCGTCGGGGTCTTCCTGAACGCGAGCATCGAGCGCCAGTACGAGTTCGTGCAGCGTGAGTGGATCAACGCGCCGGACTTCGACGGCCTGCGGAACGACCCGGATCCGATCGCCGGGCCGGGCGGGGGGACCTTCACCTGGCAGGGACGGCCTCCGCGCTGGCTCAGGGGGCTCCCGCGCTTCGTCACCGTGCGCGGCGGCGAGTACTTCTTCGTCCCCAGCATCACCGCTCTCCGCCTCCTGAGCGACACGCCTGCACCCTGAGATCGAGCGCCTGGAGCCCCTGATGATCGCGATTACCCCGACGCCGGGCAGCTTCCTCGACGACGTCTCGACCGCTGAGGCGGACACCCCGCTCCCGCCGCCACCCCCGGTGCCCGACCCGGCCGACCCGGGGTACAGCGGCCACCCAGAGCTCTACGAGCAGGACCGGGAGGCTGCCGGAGCCGCCGCCGCAGCCTTCGCCGCGGCAGCCGAGCGACGGGGCGAGGCGGTCGGCCGGGTCGTCTCGACCTGGGTGGCCACGGCCCCCCTGGACATGCTGCAGCAACTCCTCGACCAGCCCGATGAGGTGATGCCGGTCTTCCGGCCGGCCTTCGGCCCGGTGGTCGTTGCGCGGCACGAGCACGTGATCACCTGCCTGTCGCGCCCCGACCTGTTCACCGTGGACCTGTACGCGCGCGAGATGGCCCGGGCCACCGACGACCGGACGAGGAACCCCGGCGCCTTCTCCCACTTCCTGCTCGGCACCGACGACGACGACCTGTACCGGATCGACGACGTGCTCCTGCGCCGCACGGTGTCCCGCGCCGACGAGCCGCGGCTCACCGCCCTGGCCCGCGCGGAGGCCGAGAGCTGGGCCAGGGCGGCCGCGTCGGCCGAGGACGGCGTGGTCGACGTCGTCCCCACCCTGGCCAGGTCGGTGCCGATGCGGATCGTCGGCGACTACCTCGGCGTGCCGGCTGCGGAACTCGGCGAGCCGTCGGCCCTGGACGGGTGCAACGGCGGGGACCCGTTCCCCCTCGACGACGCGCTGCTCCGGGTCTACGCCTTCCAGGAGATCGCGGAGGGCCGGGTCCCCACGGCCGGCGACCTCTTCGGCTGGATCAAGGACGTCTTCCGCAACACCTTCAACAACTTCGACCAGGCCAGCCCGTGGTTCACCGAGGCCCGCGAGCGCGCGCTGGTCGCCACCGAGTACCTCACCGCCTGGATCCACGCGCTGCTGGTTGCGCAGAAGCAGCGGCTGCTCCGCGGTGAGCCCGTCCCGGACACGCTGCTCACCCGGTTGCTCAGGTTGCAGCAGGAGGTCGGCGGAGCGGAGGGGGGTGCGCTCGCGGAGGACGTCACCGCGCTGCTCGGCGCCCCGCCGCCCGACGGGGAGCTGGCGCGGCGCCTGTCCGACTCGATGATCCGGTCCAACGTCTTCGGTGTCGTGGTCGGGGCGGTCGTCAACCCGCAGGAGGCGACCTGCCGGGTGGTCGACGCGGTGCTGCGCCTGCAGGCGGGCGAGTACGAGACGGTCGACGGGGCGAGCTACGACGACGCGGTGCGACTCGCCCGCTTGGACCCCGGAGACGCGGGCTACGAGACGGGGCTGGCCAGGCTGCGCGCGTACGCCCTCGAGGCGCTGCGGCTGCGGCCGCAGGGGGAGGTGCTGCTGCGGCTGTGCACCACCGACGGCGCGCAGCTCGGCGGCCTCCCGATCCGCCGGGGCACCCCGGTGTTCGTCGGCTACGCGGGCGCGATGCGCGACCCGCGTGCGGTGCCGCGGCCGCTGGCCTTCGATGTGACCCGCGACGAGCAGCTCGTCGGCTACCGGCAGGACGCCGAGCGCGCCCGCGAGGCCCCGCAGAGCCGGCTCTATCTGCAGCACGGGTTCGGGCGCCACAAGTGCCTCGGCCGCTACGCCTCCGAGGTCACGCTGCAGGAGTCGCTGCGGGCCGTGCTGCGGCTGGGGAGGCTGCAGCGCTGCACCGAGCTGGAACTGGACGAGCACGGCCTGTACGCCCGCAGCCTGCGGATCGGCGTCGGCGGAGGCCCGCGGTGAGCGGCGTTCTCGTCACCGGCGCCACGAGCTTCCTGGGGTCGCACGTGGTCCGGCGGCTCAACGACCGCGGGGTCCGGCCACGCGTCCTGGAGCTCCGGGACAGCGACCGGCGGCCGTTGGAGCAGTTGGACGTCGAGGAGGCCGAGGGACACCTCGAGGACCCCGCGGTGGTGGAGGCGGCCTGCGCGGGCGTCGACACGGTGCTGCACACGGCCTTCAGGGTCCGGATGGGTGGCGGCGCTCGGACGGTCGAGGAGATGCGGCGGGTCAACGTCCTCGGGTCCGAGCGCCTGCTGACAGCTGCCGCGGCCAACGGCGTCCGGACCGCGGTCGTCACCAGCAGCGCCCTGGCGATCGGGGTCAACCGCAGGCCGGAGGCACTCGACGAGTCCGCGGACCCGGCCGAGCACGCGTTCCCCCTCCCGTACGCGGTCCTCCGTGGCGACGCCGAGCGGGCCTCGCTGGCGCTGGCCCGGCCGGGGTTCACCGTGGTCGCCGTGTGCCCGTCGTTCACCCTCGGCCCGGACGACCCCGTCGGAGCGCCCGCGAACGGGCTCGTCCGGGCGCTGCTCACCGGCCGGGTGCGGGTCAGGATCCCGGTCGGGGGATTCGGCTGCCTCGACGTCCGGGACTTCGCCGCGGGCATGCTGCTGGCGGCCGAGCGGGGAGTGTCCGGCCGGCGCTACCTGCTCAGCGGGGACAACGTCACCGCGGACGGCTTCCTCGAGCAGGTGGCCGCGATCGGCGGCGTCGACCCGCCCCGGCTCCGGGCGCCGGTCGCCCTGCTGCACGCGGCGGTGGCCGTCGCGGGCCTGGTGAGCAGACTGCGCCGGAAGGAGCTCCCGGTCGCTCCCGAGGTCCTGCAGCTGCTCGGGCGCTACGCCTGGTACGACACCACCCTCGCCCGCACGGAGCTGGGCTGGAGCCCGCGTCCGCTGACCCGGACGCTGGAGGACACCACCGCCTGGCTACGGGCCGCCGGCAGCCAACCGCACCGCAGCGGACGCGGAGCCCGCTCGTGATCCGGCTCGGGCTGGCGCTGCTGACCGGACTGGTGTGGTGGCGGCGGTCGGCGCCCCGGCCGGAGATCGAGATCGCCGGCCCCCTGCACGTGGACGGGTCCACCGCGGCGGCGGTCGCGGCGGTCGACCACTCCGCCGACTTCGCCCGGGACCTGGAACGGTTCCCGTCCGACCTGCCGGGCATCGACGACCTGGTGTTCGTCGACGCCGGCGCGACCGCGCTGGTCACCGCGACCGACCGGCGGATCTGGACCGTCGACACCCGGACCCACGCCGCGGAGCCGTTCGTCGAGCTGCCGTCGATGGCCTACGGGTTGCACGAGGCGCCCGACGACCCCGACCGGGTCTACCTGTGCGTGGCCGGGTCCTACGGCGGACTCGACGGGACAGGTGCGGTCGCCCCGGGGCTGTACCGGTTGACACGGCACGACCGCTCGATCGAACCGCTCGTCGTCGAGGTCCCCGCTGACGACGGCCGACCGCGCGGGCCGGTCGTGTACGCCGACGACGACCCGACCGCGCCCGAGGCCGGACCCGGACGGACCGGGCCGCGCCGCCCCCTGGCCGTGTGCGACAACCTCGACGTCAGCGACGACGGTCGGCGCATCTACTTCTCCGAGCCGTTCGACTACACCGGCGCGTCGGTGGACGACGCCGTCGACGAGGCCATCGCACTCGCCCCGAACGGCCGGCTGTGGCGACACGACCTGGACACCGGGACCACCCGGCTGGTGGCGGCCGGGTTCCACTTCGTCAACGCGGTGCTCCTCGACCCGCACCCCGAGCGCCCGCGCGAGGAGTCCGTCCTCGTCACGCAGACGTCGATGTTCCGCCTGACCCGCTTCCACCTGCGCGGCCCCCGGGCCGGAGCCGCCGACGTGGTGCTCGACGGCCTCCCCGGCATGGCCGATGGGATGGACCGGGACGCCGACGGGCGGATCTGGGTCGCCCTGTTCGCGGAGCGGGGCCGGCTGGTCACCTGGGTGCACGCGCACGCCTGGGTCAAGCCGCTGGTCATGCGCCTGCCTGCCCGCCTGCTGCTGCGGCAGGCCGGACGCACCGGCGTGCTCGTGGTCAGCCCGGATGGCAGCACACCGCTGTGGTCGGCGATGTACCGAGGACCGGAGCTGGTCTCCGTGGCCTCCGCGGTGCCCAACCCGGAGGGGGTCTACCTGGCCAACGAGAGTCTGACGCCCGGGCGGGAGGCCAGACGCGGCGTGATCCGGCTCCGGTGGCCGACCGGTCTGCGCTGACCCGCACACCCCCACCGGTTCGCCGCCGTGCGCGCCGACGATGACCGCGCCGTGAGCCCCGGGGCGTCCGCGGTGGTGACGGCGCCATGACCCCGGCGGCTGCGGCACGGCGGCCGGTCACACGCGGGTGACGGTGAGCCGCACCCGGCCGGAGTTGTTGCCGTAGAAGCCCCAGGCGTCGTTGGCGAAGGCGTAGAGGTACCCGGGCCGGGCCACGTCATGCTCGACGCCTGCGCCGATGGCGATCCGCTCGTGCGGTCGTGCGTGCTGCGGCGGGACGTTCGACACCTCGTTGGCGAGCACACCCACCAGCGACATCCAGGGCAGCGTCTCCTCCCTGCGCGCTCCGTAGAAGTCCGCGGCGCGGTTCCCGGTGAGCCGCCGGTAGACCTCCTCGGCCCGTCCCACCAGGGTGCCGCCCAGCTGACCGATGGCGCGCGGCCGCAGCAGGCGACCGCCGGTCCCACCGGCCGGACCGGACTCGAACGTGGAACTGCACCACGAGCCCTCGGCGGTGAACCGGTGCAGGCCCGCCTCGAGGTGGAGACCGGTCTCGTTCCAGCAGTCGTCCGCGCGGACCTCCACGGTCACGGACTCCCGCGGGGCGAGCCGACGGGTGGGACGGTAGGGCCCGTCGAGGAGGCCCTGCTCCTGCTGCCGGGCGTAGGCAGAGGCGTGCACCGCCGGATCGTCCCGGCCCCCGGGGTCCAGGAGCGGCACGGCGCGGGGCCGGGGCTGGAACAGCGCCTCGGCCACCCACCCGGCCGGCCCGGACACGCTGCGGACGTCACCGTGGATCCGGTCGGCGGGGTCCGCGCGGACGACCCGGACCGCGGCCTGGTCGAAGGCCAGCCCCACCGCCTCGGTGGCCTCGGTCATCATCCAGAGCAGGGCCCCGTCGGACAGGCCCGTCTCGCGGTGCCCACCCCCGACGTCGCTGTGGTCACCCGGGAACCAGACCTGCCGGACGTCCTGCCCGGCGGCCGGTGCTGACCACAGGGTGGGGGCGAAGGGGCCGCGGAACTCGTCGAGCGCGACGGCGTGACGTGCGTGCGGGATGCAGGGGTTGAGCGTGACGTCGTGGAACTGGTAGCGCAGGGGGGAGTCGGCCAGGTTCACGAGGCCGAGGTGATCCGGGACACCCAGGGACCCGACGGTGTCCCAGACGCCGATGAACCGGACGGGGACGTCGGCCTTCTGCTCGGGATCGAAGGCGAACCGGAGCCCGCGCCGCCAGCTCGGCTGCGCCGCGTTGCCTGCCCGGTACTTCTCCTCGTACACCCGCTCGACGAGTCCCCGCGCCGCTCCACCGGACAGGCCGGAGAGGTCGAGCAGGCCGCATGCGCTGATCATCCCCGCCAGGCTGCGCGCCGTGTACGCGCCCCGGCTGAACCCGAAGAGGGAGATCCGGTCACGATCCCGGAAGGTCGTCGCGACCCAGCAGTAGGCCTCGACCACCTTCTCCGAGAGGCCCTCGCCCGCCACGCCGCCGGTCACCCGGGTGACGAGGGAGCCGTTGGCGCCGACTCCCGGGAAGTACTGGCACCGCTGCTCGTGGCCGTTCACGTCCACCGGCGCCAAGGCGGCCGCGAGACGGTGGACGTTGGTCCGGTTCCGAGGCTGCTGCCAGGTGCCGTCGCAACAGACGACGAGCTGTCGCATGAGCTGCTCCTCTCGACCGAGCCCCGAGGTGGACGGCCCGGTCCACGCCGTCCTCGCCCGCCCCTGCCGCACGACCGGCGACGCGCGTTCCCGACGTGACGTCGTCGGACGCTACGGCCGGGACCGTCAACCGGCCGTCACCGTCATGTCGTGCACCTCGCCGCGGGGGACGTCGTCGCAGGACCGCGGGTCGGCGCCTCGCCCGATCGCCTGTCCCGGTCAGGGGAGCCCGGTCGGAGCCGGGCTCATGACGGGTCGAGGCTCCCGGGGCAGCCCGTCGTGCCGAGTGACGTGCCGCAGGGAGACGATCACGTCCAGCCAGACGAACGCGGCCCGCCCCGCGTCGACGACGTCGGCCAGGGAGAGCTCGGCCGGCCGGTGGTCCTGTGCCGAGGACGTCGGGGGCTCGTCACAGCCGGCCTCCCCGTCGTCCAGCGCCTGGGCCACGAGGCTCATCACCTGCCCGTCGTCCCACGAACAGCGACCGTCGCGGCCCATGACCGCCTCCTCCCGGCACTCGTGCTCCCACCGGCAGACCGAGGAGACGCCAGGTCGGGTCCGGATGAGACTGACACCGGACAGAGGCCGCGACGCCCGACCCTGATACGAGGAGCGAGGGGATCGGGTCGGAGGACGGCGCTAGCCAGGCATCAGCGGTGACGAATCCGGGTGTGCCGACGGTCACACGGTGCCTACAGTCGGCCCATGAGCCGGGCGCTCAGGTACGCACCGCCGCTCGCCAGCCGGGACCTGATCGTGCGGCCCCGGCTCCTGGACGCGCTGCGGAGCCGGTTCGAGCGCCCCCTCACCGCGGTGGTGGCACCCGCCGGGTTCGGCAAGACCACGCTGCTGGGTCAGGCCGTGAGCGAGAACGCGCTGTCCCCCGCGGGGGAGGACCGCTGGCTGACCTGCCAGCGGGACGACGCGACGCTCTCGGTCCTGGCCTCCGGTGCCTTCGCCGCGGTCGGCCTCTCGACCCCCGTGCCGGAGGACCCGCGGGAGGCTGCGGTCGCGGTCGCCGAGGCGCTGTGGAGCGCGGCTCCCCGCCACATCGCACTGGTCCTCGACGACGTCCACCTGGTGACCCCGGGATCGCCGGCCGGCGAGTTCCTCGGCCACCTGGTCGAGGAGCTGCCGAGGAACGGGCACCTCGTCCTCGCCTCCCGTCCGCCGCTGCCGCTGTCGATCTCGCGGCTGGTGGCCACCGGGCACGCCGTGGTGCTGCGGGAGGGCGACCTGCAGTTCCACGAGGACGAGGTCGCCGCGTTCGCGGAGTCCCGCGGTGTCGCACCCGAGCTGCTCAGCGACGTCGGGGGCTGGCCGGCCCTGGCCGAGCTGACGGCCACGGCGGGCCCGTTCGCCGTCAGCGGGTACGTCTGGGAGGAGCTGCTCACCCAGCTGTCGCCGGAGCGCCGCCACGCGCTCGCGCTGCTCGTCGCCGTGGGCGGGGCTGACGACGAGATCGCCGCCGCGCTGCTCGGCCGGGACGTGCACCTCCGGTCCCTGCTGGACGGGCTGCCCCTGGTCGTGCGTTCCCGCTCCGGGTGGTGGTCGCTGCACGGGCTGTGGGCAGCGGCCCTCCAGCACCACCTCGACGCCGGGCAGGTGGCGGAGGCGCGGCGGACCGCGGCCGCCGTCCTGCGCGGCCGCGGGCAGTACCAGGAGGCGATGGGGCTGCTGCTGGACGCCGAGGCGTGGGAGGACGTCCGCCGGCTGGTCGTGGAGGTCTGCGAGTGCTGCACCGCGCTGGTGCCGACCGACGTCCTCGAGTCGTGGCTGCGCCGGTTGCCGCTCGAGGTGCAGCAGAGCCCTGAGGGCCTGCTGCTCGCCGCCATGGCGGCGCAGCCGACCAGCCCGGGCGCGGCCGAGGAGCTCCTGGTGCAGGCGCTCGCCGGCGCGCACGGGGACCCCGACCTGCGCTACGCCTGTGTGAACGCGCTGGTCCAACTGGCGTTCTGGCGCAACGACCGCCGCCGGATGGCGCTGCTGCTGGCGGAGCTGCCGGCGGGTGAGCACTCCGGGGCCCGGACGTTCGTCGCGCTCGTCCGCGGCATCCTGGCGCGCAGCACCGACGAGGTCCGGTCCGCGCTGGCGGACCCCGGTCTCACGTCACGGACGGCGCTCAACCCCGTGCACCACTGGCTGCACGCCCAGCTCGTCCTGCTGAGGTTGGGCGACGCCGCGACCGGCGAGGTGCTGGCCCGACGGGCGCTGTCCCACCCGGCGACGACGATGCACGGCCTCGCGCGGTCCCTCCTCGTGGAGTCCTTCCGCCTGCGGGGGCGCCTGGACGAGGCGGAGCGGCTGCTGCCGTACCTGCTCGCCGACATGCACCCGGCCAAGGTGCTGACCTCACCGGAGCTGGTGACCTGCGCGGTCTCCCTGCTCGACGTCCTGGGACGACGGACGGAGGCCGGTGAGCTGCTCCAGACGTCGCGATCGGTCCTCCGCGGCTCCCCGGTCGCGTGGGCGCCCGTCGCGGGGACGCTGGCGGAGGTCTTCCACGCCCTGTCGACCGGAGACGAGCAGCAGGCAGCCGCCATCCTCCGGCCGATCAGCTCGCCCGGCGGTGGCCGCAACTCCGGCACGATCCGGGTCTCCCCGGTCGCGTTGCCCCTGCTCTACGTGCTCGTGCCCGAGGTCCGGGGACGCTGGGACGCCGACCCGCCGCCCGGTGCCCTCGCCGACCTGCACGCCGGGGCGCGCGCCCTCGTCCAGCTGCGCGAGCACGGGCCGACGACCCCGGCCGTCGGTGCCCTGCCGCCCAGCGTCTGGCCGGTCCTGCGCGCCCTGCTGCCGGTGCCGTGGGTGGCCGAGCTGGCCCTGGGGATGGTGGCCGCCGGCCAGGACGGTGCCCGTGCGCTGATCGAAGAGCTCGGCCCCGCCGCCCGGGTGACCCTGCGCACCCAGGCCGCGACGGCACCCCCGACCCTCGCGGCCACCGCCCGCTCGCTGCTGCGTGCGATCCCGGCGGTGCCGAACGCACGGTTGCACCTGCGCGTCCTCGGCCCGCTCGAGCTCCGCCGCGACGGCGCGGTCGTCGCCGCGCCGGAGCTGCGCAGGGAGCGGGTGCGTCAGCTCCTCGGCTACCTGCTCGTCCACGACCGGCCGACGCGGACCGCCATCACCTCGGAGCTGTGGCCCGACCTCGACGACGCGGCGGCCGGCCGGAACCTGCGCGTGACCCTCACCTACCTGCAGAACCTCCTCGAGCCCGACCGCGGCGAGCTCGACCCGCCGTACTTCCTGCGGAGTGCCGGCCCGGTGCTGCACCTCGTCACCGACGGCGCCCTGGAGATCGACGTGCTGCAGTTCGAGCGGGCCCTGGACGAGGCAGCCCGGCTGGAGCGCCAGGGCGCGCCCTCGGCTGCACTCTCGGCCTACCTGCGGGCGGCGGAACTGTGGGGTGGGGACCTCCTCGCCGACGTGACCGGTGCGAGCTGGCTGGAGTGGGAGCGGGACCGCCTGCGGAGCCGGTTCGTCTCCAGCGCCGTCCGGGCCGGCAACCTGCTGCTGGCGCGGGGGGACACCACGACGGCCCGGACCCTCGCCGAGCGTGCCCTGCGGGCCGACAACTGCTCCGAGGACGCCCACCAGCTGCTCGTCGCCGTCCACCTCGCGGACGGCGACCTCGTCGACGCCCACCGCGCCCTGCGCCGCTGCCAGCAGATGCTGCGCGAGCTGGGTGTGCCACCCCAGCCACGGACGCGCGCGCTCGCGCAGCGGCTGAGTCCCCGCGGCTGAGGGCCGCCCGCCTGCTCCTCCTGGCTCTGACCAGCGGCTCCATCCGGCTGGCGCTCCGCTAGCGCGGCCTCCCGAACCTCTTCCGTGTCGGCGCGGTGCGCCGAGCGGACGAGAGGAACAGGGACATGGAGCCTCCCGAGGTCACCGTCTTGATCCACCGTGCTGCCGAGGGCGATGCGGCCGCCTGGAACGCGATCGTCGACGAGTACTCCGGTCTGCTGTGGTCGGTGGTCCGCGGGTTCCGGCTCAACGAGGCGCAGGCCGCGGACGCGGTGCAGACGACGTGGCTGAGGCTGGTCGAGCACGTCGCCGACCTCAGGGAACCCGACCACGTGGCGGGGTGGTTGAAGACGACCGCCCACCGGGTGTGCCTGCAGGTCATCCGTCAGGGCGGGCGCGAACAGCTCACCGACTGGGACGAGGACCGCGGCCTCGGGGCGGGCGCCCGGTACGACGGCCCCGACGAGGACGGTCCCGAGGCGGCCGCGCTGCGACGGGAGCACCAGGTACTGGTCCGTCGAGCGCTGGCCGAGCTCCCCGACCGGCACCGGCAGCTGATGGAGTTGCTGGTCGCGTCTCCGCCGATCAGCTACCAGGACATCAGCGCCCGCCTGGGCATGCCGGTCGGCAGCATCGGTCCGACACGCGCCCGGATCCTCGCTCGCCTGCGGGGAGCGCTGGCAACGGCCGGTCTCGAGGACCTCGTCCTGAGGTGACCGTGCGGTGCTCCGACGAGGGGTCGCCGTCCGTGTCCCCGCGGCCGCAACAGGAGGCCGTGGGGACGCGGGTCGCGCGAGGCCGCCCCCGGCGTCGGGTGACACCCGGCGCTCGCGTGGTCTCCAGCCACACGCACCGCGGGATGAACCGTGCTCGCCGCCTACGGCTTGCACCCGCCCGCATCGGCGAAGGCCGTCCCGGAAGACCCGGTCACCGGGCCCGTGGCACTCACCGCTGCGACCGGCGACGCCGGGCAACGAGCCCGCGCAGCGTCCATCCGGACGGCGTCCTCAGCCGGGTGACCGGGGTCGGCTGCACCACCCGCCGGGGGCCATCACGGCCAGCACCACCGCGTGTTCGACCTGGCTCTGGACAGGTCGAAGATGGCCCGCCGCTGATCCCGCACGAGGTCGTTGGACACCTCCGTCTGGCAGGTCGAAGGAGCATCCGGTTGCCCGGTTGCCCGGTTGCCCGGTTGCCCGGTTGCCCGGTTGCCGTTGGCCGGAGGACTGTCACCGAAGGAGCTCCGCTACGCCAGGGTGGGTGGCTGCTGCCTTCGCCCCTGGGCGGTGTCGACCGCTTCATCGGGCGCGGTTCTGAGATGGGGGAACTGATGGACCCCGACGTGGCCGTGGAGAAGCCGGAAGCCGTTGCGGCGCGTCACACATGCCGGTTCGTGCATCTGTCGTTGCTGAACTGCCTGTGCGCCGCGATCCCGGCGCGCGAGCGGGTCATCGCCTCCGCGAGGTCTTCAAGCTCCGCGTGCCGCTCCCCGACGTCGTCGCGATGCGGACTCGCCAGCCCAATCTCGAGTGGCTTCGACGGCCATCCCGTCCGAACGCACACCGCGTTCGCCAGTAGGCCCTCCCGTGGGGTGCTGAGGGACCGGGGGCTAGGGGTCGGGCTTCGTAGAGGGTCCAGTCTCTGACGCGCCGATTGCCCCCACCCCGTAGCGGAGATGGGGGCCTTCGGTCCGAGGAGCCTAGTCGCCTACTTCATCTTCTCCAGTTTGGCGAAGTAGCTCACGCACTGCCCCTGGTTGCGGAACTCCGGCTTGGTGCTCGTAGCCCAGCCGCCCCCCTTGCAGGCGTCCTTGCCCGTGAGCACGGTGTGCTCGGCGAAGGTGTAGCGGACGCCAGCGAAGTTGATGGCGTCGAGGACGCCGTCGCCCTCGACCCCAGAGCCGAGGGAGAACCCGAAGGCGATCACCCGAGCACTGGGGAAGGCCGTGTCCCAGTCGGCCAGGGTGCCGTGGTCGGCGCTTCCGAACCCACCGGTGTGCAGAGGGGCGCCGTCCTTGACGAATTGCTCGGCGGCGTTGCTGAGCCACCAGTCGTTGCCGTAGAAGCCGGGCTCCCCGATGAGGATCCCATCAGAGGTGCCGTCGTCGTCGAAGTCGACGATGAGCTGGAAGCCGGGAACGCCACCAGACGTCGCCTCGTACTCCAGGAACGGCTCGTCGAGGCCATCCAGCGAGGTGTCGGTAGCGATGTACTCGGCCACCTTGTCGGTGCGCCCGGAGCCCTCCGTCCAGATGTGGAGTGCGGTCCCGTCGACCTCGTAGTGCCCCGTCGCCCGGGTGTCGGAGGCGGCCTTGAGGAAGTCGTCGGGCACGTAGACGGTTCCGACGTCCGCTGCGGCCTGCGCCGGAGTGGCCAGGAGTGCAGAGAGGCCAAGGGCCAGAACCCCGCCCAGTCCGATACGTCGCTTCACGCTTGCTCCCTTCCTCGCCGGCGCCGGCCTGAGGGGCCTGCCGCAGCCGCGATGCTGATCGGTCAGATCCCGTCATCGGCGGGAGAGGCAGGGGGCGGAACCGGGGGCCGGGCAGATCAGTCCACGCGACCGATGATGTCGTAGTCCCAGGGGCTTGGCGTGGTGCTCCAGACCAGTGAGGCGGCGTGCTCGCGGCCGTCCGGCAGCGGGATGCGCCGGAAATCCTGAGCCCCAGGACCTCGACCCCGGTGTGGTGGTTGCTCACGGCGGGTGACACCCGACCGGGTGGGGCTGGGCGTCGGCCGTCCACAGATCTTGGCGACGCCGGCTCGCGGACCGGCTCGCCCGCCTACTGTCCGTCGTCG
>NZ_FOIE01000013.1 GCF_900111455.1 Geodermatophilus poikilotrophus
GTGGCCGGCGGTGCCCGCCACACCCGCGGTGCCCGCCAGGCCGGCGGTGCCCGTGGTGGTCTGCGTGGTGGTGTCGGTCGTCGTGCCCGAGCCGAGGCCGTAGTAGCGGTAGAGCTCCTGCTCCTCCTGCGGCGACAGGTGCCCGTCGGTGTCGACCTTCGGCGCGTCCTTAACCTGCGCCCTGCCCAACGGCAACCGCAGCCCCTCGCCGGAGAGCTCGGCCTGCGCCAGCGGCACGAACGTCTCCTTGGTGCCGAACAGGCCGGTGTGCACGGTGGCCCACTCCGGGCGGCCGGTCTCGTCGTCGAGGTAGACCTCGCTGACCTTGCCGATCTTGTCGCCGTCGGCGTCGTAGATGTCCTGACCGACGACCCGCCCCGACGTGTCGAGTACGAGGGTGGTCAACGCGTTGTAGTGCGCCTGCCCAGCGGGGGTCCCTGAGAAGCCCTGCTCCGACTTGATCGCCCGCCACGCGGTCCCACTGGCCTGCTCCGATTTGAGCTCCTGGCTGACAGTTGTGGTCGATTGCGCAGGCAAGGACGTTGATTTGGACATCTCCTCAAGGTCTTTTCGGGACCGAATCGGCGGACCGATCCTAACGTGAGTCATCTTGACTGGGGGGCCAAACGTCGCCCCCTTGATCAGGCGCGATAGCGCCAAAAACTCGGACGGCATCTCAGCCCGGCCACCGGCGGCCGAGGGGTCCTCTGTCATGACCCGCCCCCGAAATCGATTTCAAACCTGCTATAGACGCCATCCTTGTACACTCCGACCTGCATCTTTAAATCCTTTGCCGCAAGGAACATGTCTAGAGCTTGAAGTCCATTTCTGAACACTTTCTCATTCGACCAGCCTCGCGGCGCACCAAGTTGTTTTGCCCACGCCAGGATCTCCGGATCGATCGCGACACGATTATCGATCACGAAATTCGGGTCTTTGCCGCCGCCGTCGAGACCTACTACAGCGGTATCCCTAGCCGTGCTAACTCCCTCCGGGGAGCTCCCCACTCGGTCAGACATGATCAACCAGTCCCCTCCCCGGTGCTCCCGCCATCCACTGTTGGTGTCGCACGCCTATGCCACCTCCAAGATTGCCCCCCTACCTCCGCGCCTGCGGCCCAAGGGCCCAGCGCCGATGCGGCGGAAGCTTGTCCCAGATAGGCGTCAACCACCTTCGCGAGGGGAGCGTTCTCGGTGTCGCTCATGAGCCTCGCCGCGATTTCCTCGGCCCGTAATAGGTACCCCTCGACCAGTGGCTGACCAAAGAAGTAGTACACCTGGGCGACCGCGCGGTTATGGGTCTTGATGAACGTGGCGCTCAAGTAGGCCGAGAAGGCGCTCCCCAGGGCCGCCAGCGCAGCGATGATGATCTGCGTCTGGGTGGGCTCGACGCTTAGCACGGCGTAGATGCCTGCGATCACGAGAAGACCCAAGCCGCATGCCATCGCTATGCGCGAGTCCCGGAAAGATGATGACGCTTGCGTATGCGCCATCGTGTGATAGCGAGCCATGAGGGCTCGGTTGGCTTCGGCACCAGCTCCATCGCTGCCCGCCGTCGCTGCGCTCGACTGAGCCGCATGCTCGACGTCCGACACATTGGCGGTGGCGAACATGTATACACCGACCACAACACTGCCTAATCCGAGAACCGTTAGCCCCAGGAGCGACCACGCAGCCACGGTCGACGAAATGCCGAACGCGACATTTCCGATCACCAGGACCACGCCGATGATGACTGCGGCGGCCCCTGAGGCCATCCATGCGGCGCCCCTCGCTCGGGCCCTAAGACTTGCCGGACTTCGGCGTGGTGGTTCCGGGGGAAGGAGTCGTAAGAAGTCCGGAAGGGGCAGCGACTCCAATGGGCCGCGGCCCGTACCATCACTGGCCCGAGTCGACGTCATGGCTCACTCGTCCAGATATTCATGATCGCAATCAGGACGACAAATTCCCGATTGAGGGCGGAACCGAAGTGCGGCGAGCCCTGTCATCCGCCTCCCCCTTGCTCCCGAATCCGTGCTTTGAGTGACACGGACCCGAACGCCGATGCGCCGACCTGCGCGTCCGCAGGGCTGCAGCAACACGAGTGTAGGGAGGGTCACCACCGCCGTCACGATGGACGAGCGGGGCTTGTCTGCTCCCTGACCGCCAGCGGGGTCGATCATGGGTCGGCGACGACAGGTCGCACGTCCGAGTCGTGGCCGAAGAGGCCATCGCCTCCCGCCCGCCCAAAGAGCTAGGGCCAGGGTGCTCGCGACGGTGACAACGCACCGGCACTCATAGCATCACGGCGACCTCGGCCCGGCCCTCACTCCTATGGCTGTGCCACCTCGCGCACTGCCCGCTCGATGAGGTCGGCGACGCCCTCGGGGTCCTCGTGCTCCCAGCAGCGCAGCACGCGCCAGCCAGCCTCGGCCAGGCGTCGGTCGGTCTCCCGGTCGCGCTCAACGTTGCGGGCGATCTTGGGCTCCCAGTAGTCGCGGTTGGCAGCCGGCATCTGGAAGTGCTCGGGGCAGCGGTGCCAGAAGCATCCGTCGATAAAAACCGCGAGCCGCCGTCGCGGGAACAACAGATCAGCGGTGCGTCGTAGGCCCTTGAGCGGGGGCCGGCCAACGAAGTACCGCAACCCCCGGGCATGGACCAGGCGGCGGACTGCCAGCTCTGGCGCAGTGTCCCGCCCCCGATTGGCAACCATCGTGCGCCGTGCGGCCTCCGAAGATGCCCAGGACGCCGGACGAGGCTTGGGTGCCACGGGACCATGGTCCCGTTTCGCACGGTCGGTCAGGAAGCAGACAGCGCCGCGGTGACGGCCATGGCGACGGCCCAGCCTAGCGGCGGCGGGACGGCGTTGCCGATCTGACCGACGGCCTGGTAAACGGCGCTCGGCCAGGTCCAGGTAGGCGGGAAGCCCTGGATCAGCGCCACGTCGGCCACGCTGAGCCGGAAGGCCCCGGTGTCGGTCGGGAACGCGCTGGCCGCCTCACGAGTCACGGCGACGCCATTGGGCCACAGACCCAGGGCCGCCCAGGACTTAGCGGCGCTGGTCGAGTTGCAGATGCTCGTCGTGAACCGCGGGCCGGTCAGCCCGCTGCGGATGGTCGGTGCCAGCCGGTCGGGGTGCTCCTCCATCTGCGCCAGGCCGAGCGCCTCGCGCACGCCCATGGTGCGCGGCAGGTCGCTGTCGGGATCGTTCCAGGCGTGCGTGGGGGCAGGCTTGCGGAAGGCGTCGTAGGCCTTCTTCGAGCGGAAGCCGACGAAGGCGACGCGCTTGCGGACCTGCGGCACACCGAAGTCCTTGGCCTCGAGCAGGACCCGGTGCATGTAGTAGCGCGGGCGGGACCGCTCCAGCGGCTCCACGATCACGTCCCGCACGTAGTCGGTGAACTTGGCGCTGGCCAGCGCCGGCACGTTCTCGGCGACGAAGGCGATTGGCTGGATCGCCCGGATCGCCTTGACCGTCGCCGGCCAGCAGTCCCGCGGGTCCAGGTGACCCTGCTGCCGACCGGCGTTGCTGAATGGCTGGCACGGCGGCCCTCCGTGCAGGACGTCGACCTTGCCGCGCCAGTCCTTCCACTTCACGCCGTGCACGTCACCGTCAGCGCCGCCGTGCACCTCCCACTCCGGCCGGTTCCGTGCCAGCGTCTCGGCGGCGTGCTCGAGGATCTCGTAGCTGGCCACGTGCTCGAAGCCAGCACGCTCGAACGACACGTCCAGCCCGCCGCCGCCCGAGTACAGGCTCAGCGCCCGTAGGCCGTTCGGCTCCTCGCGAGGCATCAGATCGCGAGTGTCGAGGGCGGGGACGTTGACCTCGTGCAGCCGGTCAAGCTCCCCAGCCGCTGCTCGACGAGACTGCTCGCGGCTGCGCTGTGCCATGAGCCGGTACCGCTCCCGCTCCGTCGCGGTCAGCTGCCATGGCTGGTGCAGCGGGTGCGTCGAGGGGATCCGGCTGGCCACCAGAGGCTCGGTGGCGAGGTCGGTCGGTTCGTCATCCCAGGCCACCGGCTCGCTGCTCGACACGGGGCGATGTTAGGTGCCGCCGGGGACATTCCTCGGATGGTCGGCGGTCGCGCCGCCCCGCGCGCCTCATCAGTCTTCCGGGGGTTGGGCTTCCAGCGCCGCCAGCACGGCCTGATCCAGGTTGATCGCCCAACGGGGGCCTGTGATCTCCTGGCAGTAGGTCATGACGTAGTTTTTGCTGATCTTGCGGTTGTTGACGGTACTGCCACGGGCCAGCAGGTACTGAGCGCGGTCGCGGATCGCCTGCATGGCGATCGCGGGGCTGTAAAGGCAGTCCGCGGTCCTGCGGGCGCGAAGGACGTCGGCGTTCTCCAGGTATCGGTTGGGGAGGCCCAGCGCCTTCTTGGTCTTCCAGTGGTCCTTCACCAGGGCGCTGATGTCGTCGTATGTGTAGACGTCCTTGTGACCGAGCACGCGGCCGAGGATCTTCTCGTCGGCGAGATCAGGCAGAAGCATGGTGAGCTCCAGGTCAGGCACCAGGTACTCCTGCTCCTGCTGATTCCACTCCCGCATCATGGCCGGCGAGCCGTACCAGAGCCGTCGGGGCATGTTGTCGCGGGGACGGAACCATCCGAAGACGAAGTGCATCTTCGACCAGCGCTGAAGCTGTGACATACCGGTGTCGCGACCGGTGCCGAAGTCGCTCTCCACAGCCGCTGACTTGAGCTCGAAAAGCAGCCGCACGGGGCGCCCGTCATAGTCCACATCGAGGTGCGCGTCCTCATCCTGCCGCCCACGACCAGGACGCTGCTCCAGGTTGAGGCGGCTGACCATCGCCCGCTCGCGCTGGTCGTCCTGGTTGAAATCCTTCTCGTCGTCCTGCGCTTCCCCCAAGGTCATCAGTCGACCGTGACAGAAGGCGCCCATGGGGCGGGGTGACACGCCCGACCGTGACTCGAAGGAGGCACAGGGAGGCTGGTGGGAGGGGACTGGCGCGGGGTGGAGCCCCTTGAGCCGTGCTCGCCCGCCCGGCGGGCTAACTTAGGACGAAGCACCGACCGCACTTACGGCATTACCCGCCCGTGCTTTCGGGGAGAGGAGAGGCTGCCCGGACGGCGGCGTCTCACCCCCGCCTTCTGGCTTTCACTGCGGCAGCGTGAGGTTCGCCAAGGTGGGCGGCGACTGGGGCAGGCCGTACAACCGTCGCCGTGGCAGACGAGCATCGTCGGTGGCCGCGTCGGCGCCCACCTATCCGAGGGGTGCTGAGCATCACTGGCGCCGCGATGCTGCCCGGCGGGTTCGTGTGGCTGTGGTGGCAAGGTGTGCCGGCGCTGTACCGGACCGCCGGCAGTGGACCCGATGCCGGGAACGTTCGGCTCAACGCCGTCACCACCACGAGGGCAGCGCTTCTGGCGGGGTTCGTCGGGCTGGGCGCCCTAGGAACCTTCTGGCTGAACAGCCGGGTCTACCGGATCACCGCTCGCACCTTCGAACTGACCGAGCGGGGGCATCTCACCGACCGCTACACCAAGGCCATCGAGCAGCTCGGGAACGACAACCTCGATGTCCGCCTAGGCGGCATCTACGCCCTGGAGCAGATTGCGCACGACTCTCGTCGGGACCGGGACCAGGCCACCATCGTTGAGGTCCTGAGCGCCTTCGTCCGGGTGCATAGCCGTGCCCTGGAGCAGAAGTCGGCGTCTCGGTTGGAGCCTGCTTCGTCCGAGCAAGCCAAGCAGCGCCTGAAAGACGATGTACAACAGGACGAGCTTGAGCCCCCGGTTGACGTTCAGGCCGCCGTTACGGTCCTCGGACGTCTTCCAGTCCGCTCTGGGGTGCAGCGGGCCGACCTGACCAGGACGAACCTGACGAGGGTGAACCTGGTGAAGGCAAACCTGAGCGGGGCCAGGCTCGGCGAGGCGGACCTGACCGGGGCCTTTCTCGACGGGGCCAACCTGAGTGGGGCAAACCTCCTCCAGGCCAAGCTGACGAGGGCCTTCCTCGCCCAGGCGGACCTGACTGGGGCCCACCTCTACGGCGTGGACCTGACCCTCGCCCGCCTCCACAAGGCGAACCTGCCCAAGGTCATACGGCAGGGGGCACGCCTGCATCTGGCCAACCTGACGGGGGCAAACCTGACCAACGCTCGTCTCGGCGAGCTGGGCGCAATGTTCTGGGGGCCTGCTGATCTGACCGAGGCCGACCTCGACGGCGTGGACCTGACCGGGGCCGACCTCGACGGCGTGAACCTCACCAGGGCGGGCCTCTACAGAGCGGACCTGACCGGGGCCAAGCACCTGACGCAAGAGCAGGTCGATAACGCTTACGGGGATGAATTCACGCAGCTTCCGGTAGGCCTCCGTCCTCCGAAGCGATGGGAGCGCTAGACGGGCCCCGGACGCCGCCGCTGAACGCACTCTCCTGCCGCATGATAATGCCTACTCGCTTCGCCTGATCCATGTCCGCCCGTCGCTTGGGCTGACCGCCCGGATGCCGTACAACCGGCCAGGTGAGCGACGGCAAGCTGGAGCAGTCCTGGTGGGAGAGCCGCCCGCCCTGGGTCCGAATCTCGATCATCGTGGGCGCCGTGCTGGTGTTCATCCTGATCTGGTGGTTGGTCCCGCCGTTGCTCTATGCGGCAACCTCCGATGAGGCGGTTCGTATCAAGGCGATCACCGACACCCGCACGGCCTTGCTGGCGGGCCTCGTCGGCATCGGCGCACTAGGCACGTTCTGGATGAACAGCCGGAACGTGAAGCTCACCGCTAAAACCCTCGGGGTCAGCGAGGCAAATCTCCGGCTGGCCGAGCGGAGCCAGAAGGAGACCTTCGAGCTAACCGAACGGGGCCACCTCACCGACCGCTACACCAAGGCCATCGAGCAGCTCGGCAACGACAAGCTGGATGTCCGCCTAGGCGGAATCTACGCCCTCGAACAGCTCGCCTCCGACTCCGAACAAGCACGAGACCAGGCCACCATCATTGAGGTCCTGAGCGCCTTCGTCCGGGTGCACAGCGCTCCGCTCTACCAGTACAAAGCCTCGCTTCCAAAAGACGCTCAGCCTGAGCCAGCCGAGGAGGAGCACCGAAAAGCGTTCGAGTACGTCAATAAACTCGGCCGACCCCCGGTCGACGTCCAAGCCACCGTCACTGTGCTAGGTCGCCTCCTGATGCGGTCCGAACTGGCCCTTGGCCGGGTGGATCTGTCCGAGGCCTGGCTGAGAAGAGCCAACCTCACCGGGGCGAACCTGACCAAGGCCAACCTTCTCAAGGCCAACCTGACCGAGGCCACCCTCGACACGGCGAACCTGACCGCAGTCAGCCTCACCGGGGCGGACCTAACCAAGGCCACCCTTAACGGGTCAAATCTGACCAAGGCCACCCTCGACGGGGCGAACCTGACCGCAGCCAGCCTCTTTCGGGCGGACCTGACCGGGGCTCGCCTCTTTCGGGCGGACCTGACCGGGGCTCGCCTCGTCGGGGCGGACCTGACTGAGGCCCGCCTCGACAAGGCGAACCTGACCAAGGCCAACCTTCTCAAGGCCAACCTGACCGAGACCACCCTCGACGAGGCGGACCTGACCGGAGCCCACCTCGACAGGGCGAACCTGACCGAGGCCAGCCTCATTCAGGCGAACCTAACCGAGGCCGGCCTCATGCAGGCGAACCTGACCAAGGCCACCCTCGTCGAGGCGAACCTGACCGCAGCGCACCTCGACAGGGCGAACCTGACCGAGGCCGACCTCGCCGGGGCGGACCTGACCGTGGCTATTTACCTGATTCAGGAGCAGGTTGACGTTGCGTTTGGTGACAAGGACACCTTGTTTCCGGCGGGGTTGCGTCGTCCCGAGTCGTGGAACCGTGGGGAGGCACCCGAGCCCCGCTGACGCCCATCGGCGGCATGATGATGACGGTTATCATGACTGACCGCTGAGCCCTGTCCGGTAGGGGATCCCCCGCGGCCAGAGCTGCGGCCATTGCCAGAGTTCGCCGGCACCGCCGTGTCGCGACCAGAGCCCAGGGTGCAGGGGCGCGTCGAGACGTTCATCGTCAAGCAGTACGCCGCCGGCCGGTCGCTGCGCGAACTGGCGGAGCTCACCGACCGCTCGTTCAGCGCGGTGCGCAACATCCTGACCCGACGCGACGTCCCCGCCGGGAGCCTGGCGCCGCAACGCTTCGCCAACCTGGCGCGTGACGATCGCAGTGCAGGTGAAGACAGCGCAAGTCAGAAGCGCAGACGCACAACGGGCCGCAGGCCGTCCACCACGTCCGGTCCGATCAGGGCACCGGTCCCCAGCAGCCGTCGCAGCTCCTCGTCGGTCAGCACGGGCGTCGGCTGCTCGGGGACGTGGGGCGCGCGCATCCTCGCCATCGGGGACCGGGTCATCGCCTCCTCGCGCACCAGCCAGCCGGAGAACTGTTGCAGCGCCCGAAACGTCAGCGAGCAGGTGGCCGGTCTCCAGGTGTCGGTGAGGCCGGCCATGAACGTCGACAGGGCGATGCGGGAGATCTCGGTCGGGTCGTCGGGGCCGTCGTGGGCCAGGCACCAGGCGTGCAGCTTGTCGACCGCGCCCAGGTAGAGGCGGACGGTGTTCGGGCTCTTGCCCTCGGCGCGCAGGCAGGTGGCGTAGTCGCGGCGGAGGTGCTCCCAGCGGGTCGGCATCGGGCGGAAGTTACGAGGTCGCCGACGCCGGTGCATCGATGGTTGAACGCTTGACCAGTTCTGTTTGCGCTGGTCAGGGGCTTGGTGTGGGCAGGGGCGGGGTCGAACCGCCGACCTCTCGCTTTTCAGGCGAGCGCTCGTACCGACTGAGCTACCTGCCCCTCCCGGTGTCTCCACCGGAGAGCGACCCTGACGGGACTCGAACCCGCGACCTCCGCCGTGACAGGGCGGCGCGCTAACCAACTGCGCTACAGGGCCTTGCTGTGGTGCCGTGCCCCCAACGGGGTTCGAACCCGTGCTACCGCCTTGAAAGGGCGGCGTCCTGGACCGCTAGACGATGGGGGCTCGTGTTCGCCGGGGGCAGCGAGAACTCTACATGGTCGGCGGAGGGCACCCGGTACGGGGGGCCGGTGTCCCTCGCCACGGTCCGTCCCGCTCCGGTCGCCGGGAGCTGGGAGACCGTCCGGCTGCTGCCGCGTCGGTCCCGAGCGCGTCGTCCGGGGTGCGCGACACGGCCGGCGTGCTCGCGATCGCAGCGGCTCCGGGCTGTCACCCTCAGCGGGTGATCCGCCGCGCCGCCCGTTGCCCGTCCCTCCTGCTCACCGCCGCGCTGCTCGCCGCCTGCGGGAGCGGCGACCCGGTCACCCCGCCGTCCGCCGGCGCGGAGGAGGTCTCGTCGACGGCTCCGGGGTCCGCCGCGCCGAGCTCCGCCGCGCCGAGCTCCGCGTCGCCGAGCTCCGCGGCGGCGACCTCGGGCACCGACGCGCCGCCGTTCGAGGGCGACACGCAGCCGGCGACCGGAGAGGCCTCGGCCGACGCCCTGGTGACCGTCTCGGACGTCCGGACCGGCCGCCAGGACGGCTACGACCGCGTCGTCCTCGAGACGGACGGCACCGGCACGCCGGGCTGGGACGTCCGGTACGTCGACGAGGCGTACTCGCAGGGCACCGGGGCACCGGTCGAGGTCGCGGGCGACGCCGTCCTGCAGGTGACGATCACCGGCGCCGGTTACCCGTTCGACACCGGCGTCGAGGAGTGGGCCGGCCCCGACCCGCTGCCCGGCAACGGCACGCAGACCGTCACCGAGGTCGCCTGGGATGCCACCTTCGAGGGCACCTCGGTGGCCTTCGTCGGGACGACGGGCGAGGCACCCTTCCGGGTCTACGCCCTCGAGGGCCCCACCCGCGTCGTCATCGAGGTGGCCCACCCCGGCTGAGGACGGCCCCTGCGGGGCCCGCCGCCGGCCCCGTCCAGGGCACCGCCCCGAGCGAGCGGGGGTGGCGAGGACGGGGTCCTCCATCAGCCCAGGGAGGCGGTCAGCTCCACGGAGTCGGACTGGACGGTGGTGCAGGTCAGGGTCAGCGGCCCGGCGTTCACGGTCTCGCCCTGGGCGCACGAGACGCTTGCGTTGCCCACGCTGAGGGAGGCCCGCCCGTCCTGCACCCCGCCGAGGGCGAGCGACGTCCCGAGGACCTCGACCTCTGCACCGTTGCCTGACAGCGTCACCGAGCACTCGCTGCCGCTGCAGGAGAGGTTGTCCGAGCTGAACGAGCAGGCGGTCAGCGGCAGCAGGGTGAGGCTCCCGGCGAGGACCCCGGCAGCCAGCCGGGAGGCACGCGACGTCGTCGTGGACATGCTCCGAGGGTAGGTGGGTGCGGTCACCCCGTCGGGGAGGCCGGCGCGGGGGGCGTCGCCGGAGCGGGCCCCGTCGGCGTCGGACCCGGGACGGCGCCCTCCCCGCCGACGCCGTCCCCGCCGAGGCCGCTCCCACCGGCGGTGTCCGTCGGGCCGACGACCGTGCGCTCGATGGTCACCTCGGTCTGCCCGAGGCCGCCGAGGGTGATCTCGTCGTAGGCGGTGAGCGCACCGGTCCCCGGGTCGAGGTAGAGCACCGTGCAGGTCAGCGGCTCGGGGAACTCGCCCTGCAGGGCGCGCAGCCCGGCTCCGCCGGTCGAGCCCTGCACCATGAGCAGCGTGCCCCCGTCGAGCCGGGTGACCTGCCGCTCGTGGGTGTGCCCGGCCAGCACCAGCGGGACGACGCCGTCCAGCGGCGGCGCCTGCTCGGGGTCGTGCACCATCGCGATCGCCGGGGGCTCGGGCAGCGTCCGGGCGAACGCGGCGAGGCCCTCGCCGGTCCCCTCGAGCGACTCCAGGCCGTCGTCGGCGTCCGGGTCGGGGGTGAAGCGCGGGTCCGGCGTCCCGACGACCTCGATCCCGGCCACCGTCACGGCCGAGTCGTCGAGCACGGTCGCGTTCGGCTGTGCGGCGACCAGCTGGACGGTGACGGTGGAGTCGTGGTTGCCGCGGGTGAAGGCGTACGGGACGCCGAGCGTGCCGACCCGGCTCACCAGGGTGTTCTCCGGCTGGCTGCCCCAGTCGGTGAGGTCCCCGGTGTCGAGGACGCCGTCGACGTCGAACTGGGTGACCACCTGCCGCACGAGGTCGAAGCCGGCGGGGTTGAGGTGGATGTCGGAGACGTGCAGCAGGGCCACGCTGTCGTCGGCGCCGCTCGGCGGGGGCAGCGTGGACAGCGTCGAGTACAGGGTGCTCACGTTGGAGACCAGGTCCTCGAGCGAGGCGCGGTAGGCGTCGAACCGGGCCACGATGTCCTGCGCGCTGCCGATGAGGCTGTTGGCGTTGACCAGCAGCCCGGTGTACGTCGGCTGGGAGAGCGCCGCGGGGCGCCAGGTGGCCGCGGCGATGCCGCCGGTCGTGGCGACCAGCGCGGTGGACAGGCCCAGGGCGATCAGTGGTTCCCGGCGGCGGCGCAGCACCAGCAGGGACGTCGCCGTCGCCCCACCGACGGCGGCCAGTGCGGTCAGCCACGCCACCCGCTCGACGGCGTCCCGCAGGTCGGCGCTCACCTGGTCGACGGCGCCGTCGAGCTTGACCGGGTCGGCGGCCAGTGCCGTCGCCCGGACCTCGTCGACCCGGCTGAGCTGGATCTCCAGCCGCAGCGGCCCGTCGTAGGCGTCGACCTGCAGCGCGCCCAGCGGGGGGATGTCCAGGGCAGCGCCGCCGCCGAACGGACGGAACGCCACCGTGGTGTCGAACGGGCCGATCGGCGCGGACACGCGGCCGAGCAGCAGGATGCCGAGCCAGGCGCCGGCCAGGACGACGGCCAGCCGGACCGCCCAGCGACCCACCTCGCGGGCGACCGCGCGCCGGCCCGATCGCGCGGTGGTGGTCGGCTCGGTCACTCGCGCCAACCTAGCCGCGGGCGGAGCCGGCGCCGCCCCGGTGGGCCGGTGCGGCGCCGGTGTCACCCGACCGTCACGCGACGAGCTTGGCGGTCACCTCGGCCAGCCGACGGCCCTGGTAGCGGGCGGCGGCCAGCTCGGCCTCGCTGGCGGTGGCGGACTTGCCGCCGGAGGCGTTGGAGACGCCGTACGGGTTGCCACCGGCCTCGAACAGCAGCGGGTCGGTGTAACCCGGCGGCACGATCACCGCGCCGAAGTGCGAGAAGACGTTGAACATCGTGAGGATCGTCGACTCGTTGCCGCCGTGCACGTTCTGGGCGCTGGTGAAGGCGGTCGCGCCCTTGTCGGCCAGCTTGCCGGTGAACCACAGCCCGCCGAGGGTGTCGATGAACTGCTTCATCTGGGCGGCCGGGGTGCCGAAGCGGGTCGGCGTCCCGAGGGCGTACCCGTCGGCCCACTCCATGTCCGCCGGGGTGGCCTCCTCGACCTCGCCGGCGGTGGCGTCGACGTGAGCACGCCACAGCGGGTTGGAGTCGATGGCCTCCTCCGGCGCGAGCTCGGGGACCCGGCGCAGGCGCACCTCGGCGCCGGCCTCACGGGCACCCTCGGCCACGGCGGCGGCGAGCTGGTGGGTGTTCCCGGTGGAGGAGTAGTAGACGACAGCGATGTTCGGCACGAAAGGGTCTCCCAGTCTGATTGCACGTTCAACCACGTGCGTGGTCGTGTGCTCGGTCGAGCCGTCGCCCAAACACGGGGGCGCGAGGGCCGTCAGGCGGTCGTGACCGTCCGCGGGCGGAACAGCCAGCGCAGCGCGATGAAGCGCATGAGGCCGACCAGGCCGGTCACCGTGACGACGAGCGCGACCTGGGTGACGACGCTCGCGTCGGGGACGGTCGAGTTCAGGACGCCGAGTGAGGCGCTGGAGAGCAGCAGACCGATGACCGACACCCCGCCGGCCTCGAGCTGGGCGGTGAGCCAGTGCACCCGCTCACCGGCGTGGAAGGTGAGCCGGCGGTGCATCTCGTTGGCGAGCAGGGTCGAGGCCGCGGTGGCCACGACGTGCGCGGGCAGGTAGCCCAGACCCTCCAGGGTGGCGAAGAAGGCGGCGTACACGAGCGTCGTCGAGACGCCGACGAGGACGAAGCGCGCGAACTGGCCGAGCGTGTCCTCCGCGCGGACCCGGGCCACGAGGCTGCCCACGGCGTCGCCCACCGCCGGACGGCGGGTCAACAGCGACGGGCAGGTCACGACGCCTCCTCTGCTGGCCACCAGGTCTTCCTGCACGTTCCACCTGGGGATCGGCTGGACACCAGTGGTTATTCCCCTGGGAACCGACGCAACCCCTGTGCAGTCGATCACCGCGGACGGGGTGGCCGGCGTGGCCATCACTGTCGGATCCCCCCTCGTCACAGCGAATCGAAGTCGGCATCGCCGCCGGTCGACGGGGGTAGGAGGCCGTCATGAGCCTCTTGGGGATCCTCGACCGGGTCGCAGACAAGGCGACCTTCGACAAGGCGATCGGGCCGGCCCAGCGCGCCGTGCAGGCCGCCCTCCGGCCGCAGGCCCTCCGGGACCTGCTGCACGGCACGTGGCTGGGGCACCCGCTGCACCCGATCCTGGTGCAGGTGCCCGTCGGCAGCTGGACGTCGGCCGCGCTGCTCGACGCGATCCCCCGGATGCGGCCGGCCGCCACCGTCCTCATCGGCACGGGCGTCGCCGTCTCCGTCCCCGCGGCGTTGTCCGGCGCAGCCGACTGGTCCGAGCAGGGCATCGGGGTCCGGCGGCTGGGCCTGTTGCACGCGGCGGGCAACACCGTCGCGCTCGGCCTCTACGTCGGCTCGCTCGTCGCCCGCGCCCGGGGCCGCGGCGGGCTGGGCCGGGTGCTGTCGTACGCAGGCCTGGGCGTCGCGAGCGGATCGGCGGCGATCGGCGGGCACATGTCCTACGCCCAGTCCTCCGGCGCCTCCCACGCCGTGACGGCGGCCCGCGCGCTCAGCTCGGACTGGATCGACCTCGGCCCGCTGGACGACCTGCCCGAGGGCCGGCCGGCGCTGCGGACCGGCAAGGGCGGCAGCGTCGACGTCCCGCTGGCCGTCGTCCGCCGGGGGACGAAGGTCGACGCCTTCATCGGTGCCTGCTCGCACCTCTCGGGCCCGCTGCACGAGGGCTCGGTGGAGCAGGTGCGCGGCACCGACTGCCTGGTCTGCCCGTGGCACGGCTCGGCGTTCGACCTGGACGACGGCCAGCCGCGGCGGGGCCCGGCGGCCAACCCGCAGGACAAGCTCGAGATCCGCATGCAGGCCGGCCGCGTCATGGCCCGGCTGCCCGGGCGCGACCGGTAGGCCCCCGGGCGGCGCCGCCGTCCCTACCCTGCGAGGCGTGCGGCGGACGGTGCTGGCTCTCGCGCTGCTGTGCGCCGCCTGCTCCGCGGGGAACGGCGCCGGCGGTGCGGCCCCGTCGGCCACCTCGGCGGCGCCGGCGCTGCCGCCGGTGCCCGGGATCGAGGCCGAGGTGGTGCGCCACCGCACCGACGTGCCCGTCCCCGGGCAGGTGCACGTGCGGGTCACCGACACCGGCGACCGGCCGTTCACGGTGACGGCGGTGGCGATCGACTCGCCGGGGTTCGCGCCGCTGCCGCCGACCGCGCTGACCGCCGCCTTCCGACCCGGCCGGACGGTCGACCTGCGCACCGCCCACGGCGCGCCGGACTGCGCCGCGCAGCCCGAACCCCTGGCGGCGCGGCTGACCGTGGCCCGACCGGACGGCACGGTCGAGGAGCTGCGGGTGCCGCTGGCCGGTGACGACCTGGACGTCGTCCACCGCGAGGCGTGCGCGGTCGCCGAGGTGCTCGCCGTCGCCGGCACCGGGCTGACCGACCTGGCCGCGGCGGGCGACTCGGTCACCGGGACCCTCGTCCTCACCCGGACCGGGGACGACGACCGCGCGGTCACGGTGGTCGACGCCCGGCGCAGCGTCGTCCTGGACCTCGTCGTGGACGGGCTGCCGCTGGAGCTGCGGCCGGGGGAGGAGCGGGCGACGGCGGGGGTCTCGTTCACCGCGGCGTCCTGCGAGCCGCACGTGCTGGCCGACACCAAGCAGCCGTTCGTCTTCCCGCTGTGGATCCGGGTGGGGGACGCCGAGCCGGTGCCGGTGCCCCTCTCGGTCGACCCCTCCCAGCAGGCGCTGCTGTGGGACCTGCTCGGCCGGGTGTGCTGAGGCGGGAAGCAGTCCGGCCCGACCGCCACGGGGGGAACGCGACGGCCGGGCCGGAGCCTGGGGCCCGGGGTCGTCCACCGGGCAGGAGTGACGGTAGGTGACGTGAGGCTCGCCATCGATCACCTGACCAGGTGACATGTCCGTGGCCTCCACCACGCAACGTCACATCGCGGTTCGGAGCCGGCCCGGCAGGGCACCCGGCGTCCGTGTTCTTCCTCTTCTCCAGCCGGCTCGGCTGCCTGGGCTCGCTGGCCGTCTCCGCGCTGCTGACCGTGCTGCTCCTGCTCGTCCTCGACGTCATCTGAACGGCCGGTCGCCCGACCCTTCCACGGCTGGTACCGGGCCTCTGGTGAGTGCGGGCAACCTGTCGAGCTGCGTCTCGGCTGGTCCGGCAGACAGTCCGACGTGCGTGTACGGGACGCTCCTCCTCGGCGTGACACCGCAGTTCCTCGTGGGAACGGGGCTGTGCGGCATCTGGCGGGAGTCCGCGATCCCTCGTGGGCGAGGATTCCTGTCCTGCTCGTCCGGCTGTCGCTCCATCCGCCGGTGCCGTCGCTGGCCTCCGTGCCCACTCCGGTGATGCTCGGAGCACCCGCGTCGCACACCGAGTGACGACCTTGCGCGTGTCGGCGGCTCCGGTCGTCGGGATCGCCAGCACGAAGGCGTCGGCTGGCAGGCTCCGCCGGCCTGCCCACTCCGAGGTCGGCCACCAGGCCGAGTGGCATCGAGCCCGAACGGATGCGTCTCATGACCATGCAACGCACCAGGAGCGGAAGCCGAACTGCTCAGCGAGTCCTCGTGGCCGGAGCCGTCCTGGCGGTGCTCACGCTCGGGGTGACTGCAGTGCCGTCCGGTGCGACCACGACCCCCGCTGACACCCCGCAGGAGCAGACGGCGTCAGCGATCGCTGACACCGTGCGGAGCGCGATGGCCGACGGTCACCTCCGCGCGGTGATCATCGAGGTCACGCAAGGCGGCGAGGTGGTGACAAGGCAGGCGTTCGGTACGTCGATGGACGGCGTGCCGGCCACCACCGACATGCACTTCCGCAACGGCGCCGTCGCCTTCACCTACCTGAGCACCCTCCTCATGCAGTTCGTCGACGAGCACGAGGTCACGCTCGACGACACCATCGACCGCTGGATGCCGGACCTACCCGAGGCCGACGAGGTCACCCTGAGGATGCTGGCGAACCAGACCTCGGGCTATCCCGACTACGAGACCGATCCGGCCTGGGAGGCCGCTTGGGCTGCGGACCCGTTCCACATCTGGACCTTCGAGGAGCGGCTCGCGTACGCGTTCACCCGCCCGGTCGCGTTCCCCCCGGGGACGAACTGGAGCTACGCGCACACCAACTTCATGATCCTCGGCGAGATCCTCGCCGAGATCGGCGGGAAGCCGTTGGACCAGCTGCTGCGCGAGGAGGTGCTCGGCCCCATGGGCCTGACCGAGACCCTGGCGTCGGTGACCTCCCGCGTCCCCGACCCGGTCCTCCACACCTTCAGCTCCGAGCGCCGGGGAGCGCTCGGCATCGCGCCGACGACCGCCTTCTACGAGGAGTCGACGTTCTGGAACACGCAGTGGGGCACGCCGATCGGCGCGAACCAGACGACGACCATCAGCGACATGGCCACGACCGCGGTGCAGGTCGGCACCGGCGCCCTCCTGTCGGACTCCAGCTACCACGCCATGACCGACCCGAACCTGCTGGGCTTCGGGTACACGGACCCCAGTTGTTCGCCCTCGTGCTTCACGCAGGTGCAGGGGTACAACTACGGCCTGGGCGTCGTCCGTTCCGGGTCGTGGATCCTGCAGAACCCGCTGCTGGCCGGGATCAGCGGGACAGCGGCGTACCTGCCCTCCCAGGAGATCGCCATCGCGGTGGCCGTGACGTACCTGCCCGGTGCTTTCGACGCCGAGGGCGACTACGCCAACGCTGCTGACCGCCTGTTCCGCTCGATCGGGGCCGTCGTGGCACCGGATGACGCACCGCCGATGCCGCCGGGTTGAGGCGCTGCGTCGACCCGCCGGGCGGTGAGACCGCACGATCGGCGAGGTCACCCACACGCGCAGGGCGGCTTCCGGCGCCGACCTGCGTGAGGAACGGACGGTTCTCGCTGCGGGCCGCAGCGGCCCCCAGATGTCTTCCGCGTTGTCTCGTAGGTCGTCTGGAGGGTCTCCTGCACCCACCGGGCCTCTGGTGCCTGCAGGGGAGCCCCTCCACCTGCGCTTTCACGACGACGGCGAACGGTCCACCTGCCGCTTCTCGGGACGCGGTCGGGATGCCGGTCAGGTCCATGCGGCAGCCGACGAGGCCGATCCGGACCTGGGAGGGCAGGGGTCCACCGTGACGCGGGCCCGCCGCGCCCCAGGACGGAAGTGACACCCGAGATCCCCCCGGCGCACACGCACGGGTGACGGCTGGAGACGCCGTCGACCGGGGCATGGCGCCTGCTGATGAGCAGTCGGCCGGAGGTTGCGACCCGCAGGCAACGGAGGCCAGGACCCCCCGGCCGGGCAACCGGCGGCCGGTGCTCGTGGTCCGCTGGTCGTCGCGGCGGGCACTCCACCGCAACGGACGCGGGAGGGGATGCCTCACAGTGCTTCGCGCGCGTAGCGTGCGGTCAGGCGTCGGGACGGGCCGGCGTCGATCGTGCGTCCAGCAGCGGCGTAGTGCGCGAGCGCGGGCTCCAGATCGGGGTCGCGCAGCCGAGGTCTCCCGCCCCCGGTGCAGAGCAGCCTGGAGGCCGTGCTGTGGCCGGCGACGAGAACCCGCAGCCCGCGAACGCCGCCGAGGTGTTGGAGCGCCTGGGTCGGTTGTCCCTGCGTGAGCTGTCGATGGACAGCCTGCTGCAGACGGTGGCCGACCTGAGCAAGACCGTGATGCCCGGCAACCCCGAGGTGTCGGTGACGTTGCTGGTCGGGAACGACCCCACCCTGATGGCGAGCACCGGTCAGCTGGCCGTCGACCTCGACGAGCGCCAGTACGAACGCGACCACGGTCCCTGCCTGCACGCCGCCCGCACCGGCGAGGTGGTCGAGGTCGCCGACGCCCGCACCGACAGCCGCTGGCGGGACTACTTCTCCCGGGCGGTCGAGCGCGGCTGCCTGAGCTCTCTGTCGGTCCCGCTGCGCGTCGACGAGGACCAACAGGTCAGCGGGGCGCTGAACGTCTACGCCCGGGACGCGGACGCGTTCGACGAGGACAGCCGCGCGGCCGCCACCCGGTTCGGCCCGTACGCCGCGGTCGCGGCCGGCAACCTGCACGCCTACCAGAGCGCCCGCGACATGGCCGACAACCTGCGGATCGCGCTGGAGTCCCGGGCGGTGATCGACCAGGCCAACGGCGTGCTCATCGAGCGCTACAAGATCACTCCCGACCAGGCCTTCCAGCTGCTGGCCCAGGCGTCGATGCACGCCAATCGGAAGGTGCGCGACATCGCCGACCACCTCGTGCACACCGGCGAGTTCCCCCTCCGGTAGCTCCGGGCGGCCGACCGTCACAGGTGCGCTGCCCGCGCAGGGCCGCTCGGGGACCAGGCGCCCCGGACGCTCGAGACAGCCACCGCAGCATCCCTGGGGGCTGCGGTGGTCAGGCCCCGCCGCTCCAAACCCACGGGCGGCGGGGCCGCCCCAGGGGGGGCGCGCCCGCCGGCACCGGAGGTGCGCACCGCGGGCCGCCCAGGCGTCGAGTCCCTACCGGCCGCGCCGCGCCGAGCACCGGTGGGCAGCTGAGGCTGGCGGGGTCAGCGGTCCCGTCCGCGGTGGCCTCGAGGCGGGGGCCTCCCCTGTCGCGCGGTCGACCGGATCTCGGTGCGGGTGTGGTCGATGCGAGCCCAGACGGTCCTGCAGTGCCCGTCGGTCGTCCAGCCGTGCGCGTGGCACAGCCGGGCGACCAGGTGCAGCCCGAGGCCGCCCCTCGCCGGATCGCGGCCGATGGCAGGGCTGGGCTGCGGCGTCGCTGACCCCGAGCAACCAGGACGTGGTGTTGCTGGTCACGGTGACCTCGACCGGGCTGCGGCCGTGGCACAGCGCGTTGGGGCGAGAGCCGCAGCCGACCGGTGTGCTGCCGGACCGCCCGCTCACCGAGATCGAGGCCGTCGCCGGCCGGCTCACCGTCGCCGGCTGGAGCCCGGCCAGCCGCGACCAGGTCACCATCACCTGGGCGCTCGCCGACGCCGGCACCGGCCAGGTCCCCGGAGGGCACCGGCTACCGCAGGGCCGTAGGGAGGAGGCTGCCCGCATGGACATCACGACCGTCAACGACCGGCACCTGTACCAAGGTCGGGTCGTACTCCGAGACCCCGAGGACCCGGCGTCCCAGGTGGAGATGCCAGTGCGGATCGTGCGCTTCGGTCCGCCCGGCTGGCTCACCGTGGCCGACGGTCTCACCGATGACGCAGACATCGAGATGTACCCGACCACCCGCGTGCTGGCGGTCTCGGCGCTGCGGGAGCTCGGCGGGGCACCGCTCCGGTCGAGCGCCGAGCACTGAGCCTGGAACCGACTCCTGCACCCACCTCCACGAACCACGTCCGGTACCGGAGCGGATCGGCCTGTCGAGGGCGTCCCCTGCGAGATGTCGGCGGCGTGGTCCCGTCTCGTGCCGGCGGTGACGCCCGGGTCGCAGAGGAAGGTCGCGGGCGTCTGCGTGACCTCGGTGCTGCCTTCGAGGACACCTACGGACCTCTGTGGCGGCGGGCCTCGTCGACGGGCGCGTCGCGGGCCGGTCGTCCTGACGGCGGCCTGGCCGTGCCCGACGGACCAGTGCCCGACCGGTGGGTGCAGCTCCCGGCGGTAGCCTCACACCGGGCCGCGGGGCCGCCAGGAGTCTCACGCGTTGTCTCGTGGGTTGCCTGGAGGGTTCTCTGCACCCACCGGGCCTCTAGCTCAACTGGCAGAGCAGCGGACTTTTAATCCGCGGGTTGTGGGTTCGATCCCCACGGGGCCCACCTCGACATCCCCCTGCGACACGCGCGTCGAGCGCGCCGTCCCGCGTGACCGAGCAGTGCCGGTACCCGTTCCACGCTGGGATCCGGGGACCTTGTCGACAAGGCGGCGTCCGCAGGAACGGGTCACCGGCCGCCCGCGAAGGCCTCCGCAACGATGCGGTGACGGGGTCGTCCGCGTGGCGGCGGAGAAGGCGGATCGCGCCTGGTCGAGCCCTAGTTTTCCGGCTGTCCGCGGCACTTCCCCAGCCGCGACGGGACCGCCTGAGGAGAACCTGCGTGAGCGCGCCGACCGTCACCCCCACCCGCACGCCGACCGACGTCCAGCAGATCCCGGCGGACGACGGGCTGGCCCTGCTGCTCGACCTGTTCGCGCTCGAGCCCGTGGAGGGGCCGCACCGCCCGGCGGGCGGTCGGCAGCCGGCCGGTCCCCGGGCGCGCGTGCAGCACTGGACGCGTCGGGCGGCCCTCTGGGGCGCCGGTCCACAGGGGGCCTGGCGTGCCTGGTGAGCGCGGGCTCGGGTCGGAGTCGATGACCACGCGGTCCGCCGCCCTGCTGGCGGTCGGATCCCGGTGCGGAGAGGTGAAGTCGTGATCGTGTCGCCCGCGATGACCGTGCTGGGCTTCGTCGCCCTGGTCGGTCTGGTCGTCGCGCTGGGCAGGAGCTCGACGGCCCGGTACGAACGCGAGCGTGCGCGGGGGGCGCAGCCGTCGCCGGTGTGCACCGACGCTCCGGCGCCCTCGGTGGAGCAGGAGCGGCCCGACCGCGGGGCCGAGACCCACCCGGCCGGGCGGGGCACGTCGGCGTGGTGGCTCGTCGACGAGCCCGTCGACGGGTCGGGCGCGGTGGTCCTGGCCGGCCCGTTCCCCGACCGGATCGAAGCGGACTGGGCTGCGGCCACCGGCGACCTGCCGACCTCGGCGCAACTGGTCTACGGCTCCCGCCGGGCCGACGGCGTGCTGGTCCGGCGGCAGTCGCCGCTGGAGCGGGCCTGGCTCGCCGAGCTCGGCGGTCAGCTGGACCGGCTGGCCGACGACTGGGACGAGCTGCTGTCGGACGCCGACGCGCTGACCACCCTCCTCGTGGAGGTGAGCGCGGCGCTCGTCGAGGCCGGGCTCACCCTGCACGACGCCGCCGGTGACAGCCCGGCCGGCGGTGTGTGCCTGGTCCCCGACCCCGCCCGCCGCGGCATCCTGGTCACCTGGCGCCAGCACGACCGGATGAGCCTGGAGCGCGTCCGGGGCGCCGCGGTGGAGGCCGCGGTCGAGCGCACCATGAACGCCGCGATCGCCGACGTCCTGACCGAGCTGGGCTTCCCCGTCACGCCCGTGGGGACCAGCGGGTGCCACCTGGTCGCCGCCGACCAGCAGTCGGCGTCGGCGGCCTGATCCCGGAGCGACCGCGCCCGACCTGCCGCGGGGCGGCGCGCCAGGAACGGGCAGGTCGGTCGCCCGGGGGACGGTCCGCCCGCGGGCATGTCGCAGCGTGTCCGCAAGTGGACGTTGCGTGGTGGACGGGCACGCACCGTGGTTGGGTTGCCGCCGCACGTCACGCGGACGGCGCCCGACCCCGCACTCGCGAGTCCGGGCCGCTGACCCCCGCTGAGCACACAGCGGGCCTTCCGCCAACCCGTCGGCGATGACTCCGCGCCGTTCCGCGTTCCCCTCCCGCCCCACGGGCACATCGACGCCGGTCCCGTACCGGTGCGGCTCTCTGCCGAGAGCAGGAAGGACGCGGTCATGACAGCTCCCGACCCACGCCTGACCGGTCCGGAGCGGACCCCGGCCCCGGTCCCGCCTCCGGACGACATCGAGCGCAGGCGCCTTGTCTCCGGGCTCAACCGTCGCCGGGCACTGCAGCTGGGCGGGCTGGGTCTGCTCGGCCTCGCGATCGGCGCTCCGGGGTGGGGTCCGTCCGCCGGGCTGGCCCTCGCCGCCGAGTCGCTCTCCGAGCCCGAGACGCTGCGCAGCGCGAACGGCCTGCTGCGGGTCCGGCTCGAGGTCGCCGAGACGTCCGTGACCCTCGCCGGCCGGCCGGCGCACGTGCTCACCTACAACGGCACCGTGCCCGGGCCCACGCTGCGGCTGCGTCCCGGTGACCGGCTGCATGTCGAGCTGGTCAACCGGCTCTCCGACCCGACCAACCTGCACACGCACGGGCTGCACGTCTCCCCGAGGGGCAACGCGGACAACACCCTGGACGTGCACGTGCAGCCGGGGGAGTCCTTCCACTACGACATCCAGCTGCCCGACGACCACCCGCCCGGCCCGTTCTGGTACCACCCGCACGAGCACCACCTGACGGCCGACCAGATCTGGAGGGGCCTCTACGGCGGCATCGTGGTGGAGGACGCCGGTCCGGAGGTCCCGGTCACCCGGGACCGCGTCCTGGTCGTCTCCGACACCACGCTGGACGACGACGGCCACCCGGTACAGGTCTCCGAGTGGCAGCGGATGGAGGGCCGCGAGGGTGAGCTGGTCCTGGTGAACGGACAGCTGACGCCCACGCTCGAGGCTCGCCCGGGGGAGCGGGAGCGGTGGCGGATCATCAACACCTGCACGTCCCGGTTCCTCAGGCTGCGGCTCGACGGGCACAAGGTGGACCTGCTGGCCACCGACATCGGCCGGCTCGCCGAGCCCCGTCGGGTGGACGAGGTCGAGGTCCTCAACAGCGGCCGGGTCGACGTCCTGGTGACCGTGGGCGAGCGGACCGGCGAGCTGCAGGGGCTGGCGAACCCGCGCACGCGGGGCGGTGACGGCCCCTCCGGGGCGCCGGGTGCGCTCGCGACGCTGCGGGTGGGCGGCAGCCCCGTCCCCGCCCTGCCGCCGGTGCCGGCGTACCCGCAGCTGCCGGACCTGCGCGAGGTCCAGCCCGCCGCCCGCCGAACCATGGTCCTCGGCCTCGACCGGGCCGGCGGTGGGCACGAGGACCACGGCGACGGGCACGGCTCGGGCGGGATGGTCATGACCATCGACGGCCGGCCCTTCGACCACGCCCGCACCGACGTGGTCACCCGGCTGGGGACGGTCGAGGAGTGGACCTACGTCAACCACACCGGGATGGACCACCCGATGCACCTGCACGTGTGGCCGATGCAGGTCGTCGCCATCGACGGCAGGCCGGTCGAGGGCGTCGTCTACCAGGACGTCGTCCGGGTGTCGGCGGGCGGGGAGACGACGGTGCGCATCCCCTTCGAGGACTTCGACGGCCGCACCGTCTTCCACTGCCACATCAACGACCACGAGGACGCCGGGATGATGGCCGTGGTCGAGGCCCGGACCGGCTGACCCCGCGGCGCTCCGGGAACGGCGCGCGCCGAGGCCGTCGGCGTGGCCGTCGAGGGATCGCGCTGCGCGACGTGGTGCCGGCCGAGCTGCGGCGCGCGGCGGCGGAGGCGGGGACCGCCCGGGCCCAGGGCCAGGCGGCGCGGGGCGAGGTCGCGGCGACCCGCGTCAGCGGGCGGACGCGGGTCAGAGCACTGCGGTCGAGGGCGTCGAGGGGGTGCCGACCCACCGCCCCCAGACCGGCGCGACGGTGTACCGCACGCTGCCCAGGTTCAGCGTCGTGCTGTCGGCGCAGGTCTGGGTGGCCGCGCCGGGGTCGGCCGGGACGTAGACGCCGGAGACGCCGTCGGACACCGCGCCCGTGCAGCTGCCGGTGTCCATGGGCGCGTTGCTGAGGGTGGCGGTGCGTTTCAGCACGTACCCGGTCGCCGGCCGGCCGCCGTACGGCCGTGCCGTGGGCCAGGTGACCGTGAAGGTGCGCACCGCCGGGTAGACGCCCGCGGCGGTCACCGACGGCGCCGTGGTGCTCCCGGCCGGCATGCTCGCGGCCTGGCCGGAGAGCACCGCCCCGCCGGCGACGGCCCAGGCCGCGGAGGCCTCAGGGGGCGGAACCAGCGGGCCGACCGCGAGCGCGAGCAGCACGGGGAGGGCGAGCAGGCGGTCGCGCACGACGGGCCGGGCGGAGGTCAGGCGGAGGCGCCGGTGACCGTGACGGGCACGCTGAAGCCAGCGCTCTGACAGCCGTCCTCGGCCGTCGCGATCATGTAGAGGGCGCCCGGGACGGTCAGCGGGGTGGGTGCGGAGTCCGCCGCCAGGGTCACGGGTGGGGTGAGCGGGATCGGCGCGGTCGTGGTGGGCAGCACGTTGCCGGCGGCGCAGGTGCGGCCGATCAGCGGGTTCGTCGTCACCGAGCCGAGGGTGGCCGAGGTGATCGTCACCGGGAACGGGTTGGGGTTGGTCACCGTGGTGGCGACCGATCCGACGGTGCCCGAGCCGTAGCCCGTCGCCGGCGTCGTGCCCGCGGGCAGCGGGTACAGCGCACCGACGGGGCTGCGGGCGCCCACGACGAGGCCCGTGACGCTCGCGGCCCGCGCGGAGCCCTGGCCGGTCCCGGTGGCGGTCCAGGACGCGACGGCGACACCGCCGCCGGTCAGCAGCAGGGTGACGCCGAGGACGACCCCCGCTCGCCGGCGCAGCCTGGTCCGCATCGTGGTCTCCGTCCCCCGCCGTCCGATCCGTCGTGCACGACCATCGGCCGCGCCACCGGCCTTGTTGAGACGAACGTGCCGCGGGCCTCACCGGGGAGGGGCGGGACGTGACCACCGTGACGTTTGAGCCGGTGCTGTGGCGACCTGCACAGACGTGGGGACGGCGAGACGCGGCGCGAGCTGCAACCGTGGACGTGGGTGCCCGAGGTCGTGTGCTCTCCCCGCCCCTCGAGCGGCCACCCCACGCGGTGGCCCGCGTCTCCCCTTGCGAGGTCCCCGTGCTCACCTCTCCCTTGCTCGCACGTGCCCGGACGACGGTGTCCCCGCCGTCCCCACCGTCGCTGTCCCGGCAGCAGGCCGCCGTCGCCGCCGTCTTCGCCCTGGACGGCGCCGTCTTCGGCAGCTGGGCCGCCCGCGTGCCCGACGTCGCCGCCGCGGTCGGCGTGGGGCACAGCGCGCTCGGCGTCGCACTGCTCTGCCTGTCCATCGGCGCGCTGGCGGCCATGCAGGTCACCGGCGCGCTGTGCGCCCGGCTCGGCGCCGGGGTGGTGACCACCCTCGGGGCGTTCCTGCTCTGCGTGTCGGTGGTGCTGCCCGGCCTGGCGACGTCGATGCCCGGGCTGTGCGCCGCCCTGCTCGTCTTCGGCGCGGCCACCGGCATGGTCAACGTGGCGGCCAACGCCGTCGGCGTCACCGTCGAGGGCCGGCTCGGGAGGCCGCTGCTGTCCGGCCTGCACGCCGGCTTCAGCTTCGGCGGCCTGGCCGGCGCGCTGCTCGGCGGCCTGCTGGCCTCCGTCGCGGGCGTCGCCGCCCACCTGGTGCTCGTCGGCGCCCTCGGCCTGCTGATCACCGCGTGGGTCGCGCGGGCCCTCGCCGGCGCGGACGGCCCCCGGTCCGCGTCACCCGGCCGCGCCCGGGAGGCGAAGCGGCCGCGGCCGACCGCGGTGCTCGTCGTCCTCGGCGCCGTCGCCGGCTGCACCGCCTTCGGCGAGGGCGCGCTCTCGGACTGGGGAGCGCTGCACCTGCGCGAACAGCTCGGGGCCTCGACGACGCTGGCCGCCGCCGGGTACGCCGGGTTCTCCCTGGCCATGGCCTGCGGCCGCCTCGCCGGCGCCCGGCTGGTGGCGGCCCTGGGGGAGCGGCGGCTGCTCGCCGGTGGGACCGTGCTGGCCGCGGCCGGGGGGATCGTGGCGCTGACGGCGACCACGGTGCCGACGGCCCTGGGGGGGTTCGTGCTGGTGGGCCTCGGGCTGGCCAACGTCTTCCCGCTGGCCATCTCGCGGGCCGGCCTGCTCGGCGGCGCCCGCGGCATCGCGCTGGCGACCACCGTCGGCTACACCGGCCTGCTGGGCGGACCGCCGCTGATCGGCCTGCTGGCCGAGCACGCCGGGCTGCCCGCGGCGCTGGCGACGGTCCCGCTGCTCGCGCTGGTCGCCACCGTGCTGGCGCTCTCGGTCGCCGGGGACGCGCTGCGGGTGCCGGTGACCCCGCGCGGCCTGGTCGCGGCCGTCGCGCCCCGCGTCCAGCCGCTGGTGTCCGGCTTCGGTCACGGCACCGCCGTCTACGTCCGCGACCTGCGCGCCCTGGACCCCTCGGTCTGACCTCCGCGGGACCGGACCCGCCCGGCGGCGGGCGGGTCCGGTCCCGCGCGCTTCGGCTCAACCCGCGCCCTCCGGCTGCCGATGGAGCAGAACGGTGGAGTCCGCCTCCGCCGCAGGTCACAGGGCGGGGAGGTGAGGGCGGTCCGCGGCACGACCACGCTCGGCACCACGCCCCCGCCCGCCGCAGCCGTCCCCCCAGCGGCTCCGGCGGACCCGCACGCCGTCCGGCCGGAGGGGCGGCCCCTGGTGCTGCTCGCCTACGTCTGCGGCTTCACGCTCGTCGCCCTGTTCTGCGGCCTCGACGAGACGCTCGGCGTGATCGCCGGCGCGCTCAACGTCGTGTTCGGCGTCTACTTCTGCCGGCACCTCGGCTTCGCGGTCGCCGCCGCGCGCTGGGCCGAGAACGACATGCTGGCCGCCGACGTGGGGCTGCACAGCTACACGCCCTCGGTCGCCGTCTTCGTCGGCTGCAAGAACGAGGAGCTCGTCGTCGACGGGATGGTCACCGCGCTGCTGGCGCTGGACTACCCGGCCGACCGGCTGACCCTCGTCGTCGTCGACGACGGTTCCGACGACACCACCGGCGCCCGGCTCGACGCCTGGGCCGCCCGCGAGCCGCGGCTGCGCGTGCTGCACCGCCCGCCGGGCTCCGGCGGCGGCAAGTCAGGCGCGCTCAACGACGCGCTGCACCTGGTGGACGCCGAGGTCGCCGTCGTCTTCGACGCCGACCACGAGCCCGACCCCACAGCGCTGCGCCGGCTGGTCCGGCACTTCCGCGACCCGGTGGTCGGCGCCGTGATGGGCCGCTGCGTCATCCGCAACGGCCGCGACTCGCCGATGGCCTCGACCGTCTTCGTGGACTTCCTCTCCGGCTACCTCGTCAACGAGTACGGCCGGCAGGCGCTGTTCGAGCTGCCCGCGTACGGGGGCGCGAACTGCGCCGTCCGCATGTCCACGCTGCGCGGCCTCGGCGGCTGGAACCCGCACACCGTGACCGAGGACACCGACCTCACGCTGCGCGTGCTGATGGCCGGCCAGCGGGTGCGCTACGACCTCTCCGCCGTCGACTTCGAGGAGGCGGTGGTCAGCACGCAGCGGTTCTGGAAGCAGCGGTACCGGTGGGCCCGCGGCCACCAGAAGTGCTTCCGCGACTACTGGCGTCCGCTGATGCGCTCACCGCACCTGAGCCTCGTCGAGAAGGTCGAGACGACGCTGTTCCTGCTCGTCTACCACGTGCCGCTGCTCAGCGGGATCGGCGTGCTGCTGACCGTGCTCCGCGCCTTCGGCGTCGGCGACCTGCCGGTCGTCGCGCTGCTGCCGCTGTCGATGCTGCTGTTCGTCGGCCCCCTGGCCGAGCTCTCGGTCGGCCTGCTGATCGGCCGGGTGGAGCGGCGGTCCGCGTGGCGGCTGCTGGGCTTCCTGCCCGCCTTCGCGCTGTCGATCTGGATCACCACGCGGGCCTACGTCGACGGCATGCTGGGCCGCCCCTACACGTGGGTGAAGACCTCGCGGTCCGGTGCGACGTCGACGGTGCGGGTGGACCCGCCGGTGGTGGCCCCGGCCGGGGCGGCGTCGTGACGGCGACCGCGGCCGCGGAGGTCGACGAGGGGGGACGACGTCTCCGGCGCAGCGGCCGGCGGCTGGTCCCCGTGCTGCTCGACCTGCTGCTGGCGGTGGTCATCTGCGCCGTCGGCTTCCGCTACGGCGCCGGCTTCCTGCAGGTCCACGAGGCCCGCTGGGTGGTGACCGTGCTCGACGCGGTCGGCGTCGACTCGGTCTCGTCGTCCCTGGAACGCCACGTCCTGGTGTTCCGTCCCGACGGCGAGATCATCCTGGCCGAGGTCACCGAGTCCTGCTCCTCGATCCTGTCGGTGCTCGGCCTGACCGCGCTGACCGCCGTCGTCCTGCGCGGCCGGCGCCAGCACGCCGTCGCCGGGCTCGTCGTCGCCGTCGCCGCGCTGCTGGCGCTGAACCACCTGCGGCTGGTCGGCTCCACCGTCGCCGGCCTGGTGTGGGGGACCCCGGCGCTCGTCCTGTTCCACGACTGGGTCGGCACCGTGTGGAACCTCGCTGCCACCCTCGGCGGCTTCCTGCTCATGGTGTGCATCACGCTGCCGACCGCCGAGCGAGCCGAGCAGGACGTCGCCGGGCGGCACACCGCCCGCCGTCCCGACAGCTGGGCGCGCCCCGGCCTGGGTTACCGGCTCGCCGACGACGAGGTGGGCCGCGCCTCCCGGCGGGTCAACCTGACCGGCCTCATGTACCGGTTCGTGCTGCCCACGCGGGTCGCCCGGTGGATGGGAGCGCGCCGCGAGGCCGGGCGCATCGACTACCGGATCGGCCACCTGCCCTCGGCGGAGCGGGCCGTCCGGGTCCGCGCGCTGGCCGACGACGGGCTGGGGGCGCACGCCGCCTCCCTGGTCGCGGTGGCGACCTACGACGACGACCCGACCGTCCTCGACGCGCTCGCCACCTCGATCGCCGCGCGCCAGTGGGAGCCGGTGACCGACCCCCGGGTCGCCGCGCTGCGGCTGTGGGCACGCGGCTGGCTGCTCCAGCACCCGGAGCGCGACGTCGTCCCGGCGTCCGCCGCGGAGTCCCCGCCGGCCCCCGAGCCCGTGCCGGTGCGGCGGCCCTCGCCGCCCGTGCCGCCGGTGGTGCGGGTGCCCGGGCCCGTGCCGCCCCTGCCGCCGTTCGTGCGGGTGCCCGGGGCCGTGCCGCCCCTGCCGCCGGTGGTGCGGGTCCCCCCGCCCGTGCCGCCCCTGCCGCCGTTCGTGCGGGTGCCCGCGCCCCGGTCCGGGGCCGGTCCGGACGACGACGAGCCGTCGACCGAACGGCTGCCGCAGCTGCCCGTCCGCACCGACCTGCGGCCTCCCGTGCCGGCGCCGCGTCCGCGCCCTCCGAGCCCCACCCCGACGAACCAGGACGACCGATGACCCCCTCGCTGCCCCAGCCCCGCACGCCCACGGCCGCCGTGCCGTCCGACGGGCCCGCCGTCCTGGTCACCGGGGCCGGTGGTCCGGCCGGTGTGGCCGTGGTCCGCCGGCTGGTCGCCCTGGGCCACCGGGTCGTCGCCGGCGACGCCGACAGCGCCGCGGCCGGTGGCGCCCTCGCGGACGTGGCGGTCACCCTGCCGCGCGGCGACCACCCGCGGTTCGTCGAGGCCATCGTCGGCGTCTGCACCGCGCACGGCGTCGACGCGCTGGTCAGCACGGTCGCCGAGGAGCTGCCCCACCTGGCCGCCGGTGCCGGCCGGCTGGCCGCCGCCGGCGTCGCGACCTGGTTGCCCGACGCCGTCGCCGTCGACGTGTGCTGCGACAAGGCCGCCTTCGCGCGGACCATGGCCGCCGCGGGCGTGCCGCACCCGGCGACCGCGGCATCGCCCGGCGAGGTCGCCGGCGTCCCCGGCCCGTGGGTGGTCAAGCCGCTGGCCGGCCGCGGCAGCCGCGGCGTGCGGCTGCTCGACGAGCGCGCCGCTGTGGTCGCGGTGCTGCGGGAGGACGACGGCATGATCGCCCAGACCCGGCTGACCGGCCGCGAGTTCACCGCGGACGCCCTGGTCGACCGGGACGGCACCGTCCGGGTGGTCGTGCCGCGCTGGCGGGAGGAGACCAAGGCGGGCATCTCGGTGAAGGGCCGCACCTTCGCCTCCGACGCGGTCACCGGGGTCGTCGCCGCCGCGCTGGCCGCGGTGCGGCTGACCGGTCCGGCCAACGTGCAGGGCTTCGTCGCTGACGACGGCACCGCGACGGTCGTGGAGATCAACCCCCGCTTCTCCGGTGGGCTGCCACTGACGCTCGCCGCCGGCGCCGACGTGGTCGGCGCCTACCTGGCCGGCGTCCGCGGCGCTCCGCTGCCGGTGCTGTCCTCCCGGCCGGGCGTGGCGATGAGCCGCTACTTCGCCGAGACCTACACCAGCGAGGACGGCAGCCCCGTCGTCGACCCGTGCGCGCCGGTGGCGGTGACGGCGTGACCGAGCGTGCGAGGTCGGGCAGGGACGGAGCAGCCGCGGCCACGTGGCCGACGAGCGCCGGCGAGGAGGACACGTGAGCCGCAGCCGGCACGTGCTGGTGCCGTTCGGCACCCGGCCCGAGGTGGTCAAGCTCGCCCCGGTCGTCACCGCCCTGACCGCCGCCGGCCACCGGGTCAGCGTGGTCGACACCGGCCAGCACACCGACCCGCAGATGGGCGCGCAGCTGCAGGCGGCGCTCGGGCTGACCCCCGGTCACCGCTTCGCGCTGCCCACCGACCCGGCCGAGCGGACCGGCGCGCTGCACGCCGACGCCTTCCGGGCGCTGCGCCTGTGCGCCCCCGACCTGGTGCTCGCGCTCGGGGACACCAGCACCGTGCCGGCCTACGCGCTGGCCGCCCGCGCCGCGGGGGTGCCCTTCGCGCACCTCGAGGCGGGGCTGCGCAGCCTCAACCCGCGCAGCGTCGAGGAGGTCAACCGGCGGGTCGCCGCGGCCGTCGCCCAGCTGCACTTCGCGCCGACCGAGCGGGCCGCCGCCTTCCTGGCCGACGAGGGCGTCGCCGCCGACCGGGTGTTCGTCGTCGGCAACCCCGTCATCGACACCCTCGTCGCCCGGGACGTGCGGCGGGTGCCGGTCGCCGAGCGCTCCGGCGTGCTGGTCACCGCCCACCGGCCGACCAACGTCGACGACCCGGTCCGCCTGGCCCGCCTGGTCGGCGTGGTGCGGGCGCTGGCCGAGCAGGTCGGGCCGGTGACCTTCCCGGTGCACCCGCGCACCGCGGCGCGCCTCTCGGAGACCGGGCTGGGGGCGCGGCTGGAGCACCCGGGCGTCACGCTCACCGGCCCGGTCCAGTACGACGTCCTGCTGGGCGCGCTGGCCTCGGCGCGGCTGGCGGTGACGGACTCCGGCGGCATCCAGGAGGAGGCCGCGTACCTGGGCGTCCCGGTGGTCGTGCTCCGCGGCTCGACGCCGCGCTGGGAGGGCGTGGAGGCCGGGACGACGACTCTGGCCGGGCTGGCCGACGACCGGGCGGCCGCCGCCGTGCTGTCCGCCGCGGCCGGGCACACCGGCCCCGAGGGGCAGGAGCGGGCGGCCACGGTGCCGTGCCCGTACGGCGACGGGACGGCGGGTCCGCAGGTGGCCGCCGTCCTGGCCGACGAGCGGACCGACGCCCTGCTGGCCCTCGACGAGCCCGACTTCACCGACGGCCGGCTGCCGTGGTGAGCGGACCCGCGCCGCTGGGCGTGGTGGTCGACCTCGACGACACGCTCTACCCGCAGGCCGACTACCTGGCCTCCGCCGCGGCGGCGGTCGGGGTCGCGGCCGGGCACGCGGGGCTGGACGGCGCCGCGGTGCACACCGCGCTGCGGTCCGAGCTCGCCGCCGGCTCCGACGCGGGCGGGACGATCGACCGGGCACTGCTCGCGGTCGGCGTCCCGGCGTCGTCGCTGGCCGAGCTGGTGCCGCCGCTCGTGGCGGCGTTCACGCAGCACACGCCGCCCCGGCTGGCGCCGTACCCGGGCGCCGAGGAGGCCCTGCGCGTGCTCGCCGAGGCCGCTCCGCTGGCCTGCCTGACCGACGGCAACCCGGCCATCCAGGCGGCGAAGGTGGCCGCGACCGGCCTCGGGCCGCTGCTGCCGGTCGTCGTCGTCACGGACACGCTCGGCGGCCGCGCCCTGCGCAAGCCGCACCCGGCCGGCCTGGTCGCCGTCGCGGCGCAGCTCGGTCTGCCGCCCGAGCGGCTGCTGGTCATCGGTGACCGGCCGGGCAAGGACGTCGCCGTCGCGGCGGCGGTGGGTGCGCGGGCGATCCGCGTGCGCCAGGGTGAGTACGCCACCGCGCCGGACGAGCCGCGCGCCTGGGCCGTCGTCGACACCTTCCCGGCGGCCGCCGAGCTGGCGCTCGACCAGGTGCGGGCCCTGGCGCGGGGCTGACGTCACACGACCGGGTGGTCCTCGCCCGGAGGCCTCCAGTACCTCCGGCGGGGTGTCGATGCGTCGGACGACGGGCGGACCCACCGCCCCGGACACGAGGACCCGGTCATGGACAGCAGGCCATCGTCGCGGCACCCCCGCCGTCTCCTCCTGCGTGCCGCCCTGGTGGCGGTCGTCGCCGTCGTGGCCCTGGTCGCCGTACCCGGCGCGGCCTCGGCCAGGGGCACGGTGGTCCCCCTGCTGGACTGCGTCGTGGCCAACGACGACGGCTCCTGGACCGCCGTGTTCGGGTACCGGAACACGTCGAGCTCCCCGGTGCGCATCCCGACGGGCCCGCGGAACAAGGTCACCCCGGCCACCGTCGGCAGCCCGCAGCCGACCACCTTCCAGCCGGGGACCCACCGTGGCGCCTTCACGGTCACCGTCGCCCGTGGGGCCGGGCCGATGTGGCACCTGGACGGCACCAACCTGGCTGCGCGCCGGGGGACCGCCACGGCCTGTCCGTCGTCCACGCAGATGCCCGCCGACGGCAACGGCACGGGGGCGGCGATCGCTCTCGTCGCGGCCGGCCTGGTCGGGACGGTCGCCGTGCAGCGGGCGCGGCGTCGGGCGCCGGCCGGGCGCGGCGACCGGTAGTCGTCGTCCCACCCCTCCGGGGGAGACGGTGCCGACGGGACTACGCGGACGGCCGGCAGCTGCCGATGGGAGGACGTCGGGCGGGTCGGCCGCCCCGGACACGAGGACTCACGTCATGGACGGCCTCCCCAGGTCTTCGACGGCACGCCGCCTGCGCGCTGGTGCCGGGCACGCCACCCTGGCCGCGGTCATCGCCCTCGTCGGGCTCGTCGCGCTGCCGGGCACGGCCTCGGCGAGCGGCACCCACACGGTCAAGCCGGTGCTGAACTGCTACAGGGAGAACCCGGACGACAGCTGGACGGTCGTCGTCGGCTACGTCAACAGCTCGCGCACGACCGTCGACATCCCGCGAGGTCCCGGCAACCAGGCCCTCCCGTCGAGGTTCGCGTCGCTGCCGCCGACCTCGTTCCGGCCCGGCACGGTCAACGGCGCGTTCACCGCGGTGGTGAGCCGCGCCGACCTGTACGCCGGTGCGCGCTGGGTGCTCGACGGCTACACCCTCGACTACCGCGCCGCCGCCTCCTCCTCGCCGGCCTGCCCGTCGTCGACGGAGCTGCCGGCGCAGGGGAACGGCCTCGGCCCCGCCATCGGGCTGGCGGCCGCCGGCGTGGTCGGCACCGTCTGGGTCCTGCGAGCCCGTGCTCGCGGCACGGCCGGGGGTCGGGACGATGCGTAGGGTCCTCGCGGTCGGGGCGCACCCCGACGACATCGAGCTCGGCTGCGGCGCCACCCTGCTGGCCCACTCGGCGGCCGGCGACGCCGTCACCATGCTCGTCATGACCGGTGGCGAGAACGGCCCGGGGGACGACGAGGCGATCACCGGCCGGCGTCGCGAGCAGGAGCAGGCCGCCCGCACCCTGGGTGCCCGGCTGCTGTGGGGCGGCCAGGTCGACTGCACCGTCACGCCCGACGCCGCCACGGTCGCGGTGGTCGAGCGGGCGATCGCGGAGACCGACGCCGACATCGTGTACGTCCACGCGCCTGATGACAGCCACCAGGACCACCGCGCCGTCGCCGCCGCGACGCTGTCGGCCGCCCGCCGGCTCTCCCGGGTCATGCACTACCAGAGCCCGTCCACGCTGACGTTCGCCCCGACGACCTTCGTCGACGTGACCGCCTACCTCTCCGGCAAGCTCGCCGCCCTGGGCGCGCACGCCTCGCAGGTGGAGATGTCGTCGATGGTGGAGCCCGACGCCGTCGTGGCCTCGGCCCGGCACTGGGGTGCCCAGGCCCGCATCGGCTACGCGGAGGCCTTCGCGCCGACCCGTCTGGTCATCGACCTCGTGCCCACCCCGCGGCGAGTCGCCGACGAGGTCCCCGAGACCCTCCGGCTCACCCTGTCCGCGTCCCTGTCGGCCAACGCGCGCTGACGCCCAGCACCCCGCACGAGCCGGGTGGTCCCGAGCCGGTACCCCGGCCCCGGACCACCCGGCTCGTCGCGTTGGCGGTCGTGGACGGTCCTGTGGTCCGCTTCGGTACGCCTGCCGGCTGCCGCGTACGTGCGCCTGCCACCTGCCGGCCGCTCGTGGCTGCCTCCCATGCCGGCGTCCGCACCCCGGCTCATCGTCCGGGTGGACACCTGCTCGAGCCCCGCCATCGCTCCCCCGCTACCCGATCGGAGCTGCTCTTCCGCCTTGTGCGTCTCGGCCGTTCGAACATATGATCGAATGCGTGGACGGCGAGGTGGCACCCGGCACCACGGGTGCTGACGCGCCCGCCGGTTCGTCGCTTCGCACGTCCGGGAACGTGGCCCGGGCCGAGCCCTCGGTGGGTTGGGCGGAGGGGCCGTTGGGTGCGGTGCAGGCCGCGGCGCGGGAGCTGGCGCTGCGCCAGCGGGGGATCTCGGTGCGGGAGTACCGCACGCTGTGCGTGTCGGTGGTGACGGTGGTGTGCAGCACGCCCGAGGCGCAGGCGTTCTACCGGGCGCTGGGCGCCTACGTGGACGCGGTGGAGGCCGAGCCCGGCGACGGGCGGACCCGGGCGCAGCAGCTGGTGGACTGCCTGCTGGATCTGGTGCTGCGCCCCGGTGAGGCCGGGTTGCCGCCGGTGCAGGCGCTGCTGACCATCGTGGCCTCGGTGCACACCGCGCTGGGCGGGGACGCCGCCGGTGAGGTCGATGACCATGCGGTGCCGGCGGAGATGGCCCGCCAGCTGGCCCGCGCACTCGCCGGCCTCGATCCGCGGCCCGCCCCGACCGGCGACGATCCCGCCGCTGTTGGAGACGACGCTGTAGCGGCGGACGCGGATGGTGAGCCGGCCGACGTGCAGGCAGACGCTCCACGTCCTGTCGCGGGCGCCTTCGAGCCGGTCGACTCCCTGGGCGGCCCGATCGAGCGGGCCGTGCACGAGTTCGGCGCCGCTGACTCCGACCGCTGGCTGGACGAGCTGGTGCGCGACGGTTTCGGCGCCGATCCCGCGCCCGGTGACCCCGGCTGGTCGCCGGGCCTGCCACCGGACCCGGTCGAGTGGGACGCCGGCCCCTGGGAGGACCCCTGCCAGTGGCTGGACACCCACGGCCGCCAGCATGGTCCGGACCTCGACATCGGGGTCGACCGCGAGGACGGGACCGGCCGCGGCTGCCCTGTGCGGACGGACCGGACTCGCGTCCTCATCCGCGCACCCGTCCCTGACCGCAGTCCCGGACCACCGCCCGCTGAGCGGCGGGGTGGCCGGGTGGCGGCAGGCCGCGCGCGTCGACTGGAGCACCGGCCGGGAGGGCCAGGCGGCCGACATCCGCAGCGAGGCCCCGACCCGAGGGACGGGTCGGGGCCTCGTGCGGGCCGGGCGCGGCTCAGGCGGAGTGGATGTGGGCGCGGACCGGGTCGACCAGGCCGGCGGGGATGTCGGTGAGGCCGTGGTCGTCACGGGCGTGGCCGGCGACGGCGGTGAGGATGTCGTCATCGGTGGGCGCAGTGAACGTCCGCCCGCACGAGGGGACGACGTCGCCGCACGCGAACTGCTTCATGGGATACCTCCGGGGTGGGGAGACCGTCGTCCGGCGGACGGCGGGGGTCGGTCAGCCGGCCTGCGCCGCGGCGAGCTGCAGCAGCAGCCGTTCCACGCGGACGATCCCGACGGCGGCGCCGTGCGCGTCGACGCACACGACAGGGTCGAACCGGGTCTCCTCCGGGCGCGCCGCCACGCGCCGCGCCACCTCGCTCAGGCCCGCGGAGGCGGGGACGCGCAGGCTCACCGGCGCACGGCGGTGCCCGGGCGGGTCGTCGCTCCGGCGGTGCGGGAGGAGCAGCCAGCGCGGGTGCCCGAACTCGTCCACCTCGACGCCCATCGTGCCGGCCGGCGCGGCGCCGTCCTCGACGACCGGCAGCGGCTCGGCCAGACCGGCCACGTGCTCGGTCAGGAGGGCCTGCGCGGCCTGGCGGCGCAGGCGGTCGCGGACCTCGGGGTCGAGCTGCACCCACGGCGGACCGGGACGCCCCAGCAGCCAGCCCTGGCCCAGCGGGACCTGCAGCCGGAGGAACGCCTGCAGCTCGCCCCACGTCTCGATGCCCTCGGCGAGCAGCCACGCGTCGATCCGCCCACCGAACTCGCCGAGCATCTCGACGAGGGCCAGCTTGACCTCGTCGCCGTCGGCGCCGGCGACCAGCGCGCGGTCGAGCTTGATGAGCTGCGGCCGGAACTGGGTCATCTGCTGCAGTCCCGAGTAGCCGGACCCGGCGTCGTCCAGGGCCAGCAGGGCGCCCTTCGCACGCAGCCGGTCCCGCAGGTCGATCAGCGGCCGCAGGTCGCCGACGGCGTGGTGCTCGGTCAGCTCCAGGACCAGCGGCGCCAGGTCGTCGACGGCCAGCAGCGGCTCGGCCAGCTCGGGCTGGGTCAGCAGGTGCGGGCTGACGTTGACGGTCAGGAAGCAGTTCGGTGGCAGGGTCGGCAGGACGGCGAGGGCCTGCCGGACGACGACCGCCTCGAGCTCGGCCCCGCGGCCGACGGCGTCCGCGGCGGCGAACCACCGGTCCGGCGTGGCCCGGCTGGGCCGCCCGTCCGGGGTGGAGAACCGGGCCAGCGTCTCGTAGCCCGCGACGGTGCCCCGCTGGAGGTCGACGATCGGCTGGAACACCAGCCGCAGCAGCGAGTGGTCGGCGAAGACGGCGGCGAGCGGGGCGTCCCACTCGGACACCGCGACACCGGTGCGCTCTGGCAGGGACACGGACACGCTCCCCGCATCGGCACCCGGTGGCACTCGATCCAGCCCATCGGCGTCCGCAGGTGCTCGCGCTCACCCCGAGGGGGGAGGAGTCGGGCACGGGTGGCCTGTCGCGCGCCTCTCACCGGGAACCTCGGCCGGGCGGGGAGCGTGCGCGTGTGGGATCCCGACCGCCGCACCTCCGGCCAGCGCGGACGTCCCCGGGCCCGTGGATGTCGTGCCGCCGCCGCCCTTGCCGGACGATGACGCGGACGACGACGCGGACGATCCGACGACGGTGGGGACGACGACGATGGCGGGGACGACCGGCGCGGGTGCGCGGCGCCGGAGCTGGGTCCCCCGGGCCGCCCGCACCCGGATCATCGGCTGGGTCCTGCTGCTGGTCCTCCTGGCCCTGGGGGTCGTCACCCTGGTGACCTGGCGGCTGCTCGTCGCCGCCACCGACGAGCGGATCGACATCACCCTCGAGGCCGAGATCGAGGAGTTCCGGCGGATCCTCGAGGCCGACGTCGACCCCCGCACCGGAGAGCGGCTCGGCTCGGTCGAGGACGTGCTGGAGACCCTCGTCACCTACAACCTGGCCCGGCCGAACGAGAAGTTCCTCGGCTACGTCGACGGCGACCACCGCTACCAGAGCCGGATCGAGGCCCCGGTGCTGCTCAGCCGGGACGCGGAGTTCACCCGGCAGGTCGGCGCGGTCGCCGAACCGACGTGGGGCCGCTACGACAGCGGCGCCGGGGAGGTCCGCTACCTCGCCGTCCCGGTGGTCCTGGTCGGCGACCCGTCACGCGGCGTCGCCGTCGTCGCCTACTTCGCCGACCAGGAACGCCGGGCCGCCGACGACGCCGCCCGGCTCATGCTCGCCGTCGGCGCCGGCACCGTGCTGCTCGCGGCGGGGGGCGCCTGGGTGGTGGCCGGCCGGATCCTGCGGCCGGTCCGCGACGTGGCCGCCACCGCCCACAGCACCACCGGGACCGACCTGTCCCGGCGCATCCCGCTCGACGGCCGCCCGGCCGACGAGCTCACCGACCTCGCCGCCTCGGTCAACGAGATGCTCGACCGGCTGGAGGCCGGCGCCGCCGCGCAGCGACGCTTCCTCGACGACGCCGGGCACGAGCTGCGGACGCCGATCACCATCGTCCGCGGCCACCTGGAGGTGGTCGACGCGACCGATCCCGGCGACGTCCGGGAGACCGTCGCCCTGGTCGACGACGAGCTGGACCGGATGAACCGGATCGTCTCCGACCTGCTGCTGCTGGCCCGCGCCGAGCAGCCCCGGTTCGTCCGGCCCCAGCCGGTGGACGTCGCCGCGCTGACCGCCGCGGTGTTCGACAAGGTCCGCCGGCTGGGCGACCGGGAGTGGCTGCTGGAGACCGCCGCCCACGTGGACGCGGAGCTGGACACCCAGCGGGTCACCCAGGCGCTGGTCGCGCTCGCCGACAACGCCGTCCGCTACACCGCTCCCGGCGACCGGGTCTCCCTCGGCAGCCGGCTCGGCGGCGGCGAGCTGCGCTTCTGGGTCTCCGACACCGGACCGGGTGTCCCCGAGGCCGAGCAGGCGCGGGTCTTCGAGCGCTTCGCCCGGGGCACGTCCGGTGCCCGGCGCTCCGACGGGGCCGGCCTCGGGCTCTCCGTCGTCCGGGCCATCGCCGTCGCCCACGGTGGGCGCGCGGTGCTCGACAGCGTGCCGGGGCGGGGGACGACGGTCGGCATCGTGCTGCCCGCCCGGCTGGCACCGCCGCCGGCCGACGACGCGACGACGGTGGACGACGCCACCACCCCGGACCTCGGCCCCGCGGCCGGCCGGCTGCCGAGCAGAACCCCGGGAGGTCCGTCGTGAGCCGCGTGCTCATCGCCGAGGACGAGGCCCGCATCGCCGCCTTCGTGGAGAAGGGGCTGCGGGCCAACGGCTTCGCCACGGCCGTCGTCGCCGACGGCCGCACCGCCCGGGCCGCCGCGGCCAGCGGCGACTTCGACCTGATGATCCTCGACATCGGCCTGCCCGGCATGGACGGCTTCGAGGTGCTGCGGGCGCTGCGCGCCGACCGCGTGACCATCCCGGTGGTCATCCTCACCGCGCGGGACAGCGTCCAGGACACGGTGGCCGGGCTGGAGGGCGGCGCCGACGACTACATGCCCAAGCCGTTCCGCTTCGAGGAACTGCTGGCCCGCGTGCGGCTGCGGCTCTCCGGCGGCCGGCAGTCCGAGACCACCGTGCTCACCTGCGGCGACCTGTCGCTGGACCTGCGGACCCGGCGCGCGCAGGCGGGCCGCCGCACCGTGGACCTGTCCGCCCGCGAGTTCGCCCTGGCCGAGACCTTCCTGCGCCACCCCGGTCAGGTGCTGGCCCGGGAGCAGCTGCTCAGCCACGTCTGGGGCTACGACTTCGACCCCGGCTCCAACGTCGTGGACGTCTACGTCCGCTACCTGCGCCGCAAGCTCGGCGCCGACCGGATCGAGACGGTGCGGGGGATGGGCTACCGCCTCGTGGCGGACTGAGGCGACCCCCGCAACAGGCGGCGGACGTGCACCGCGTCGGGGGCGCCGCACCACGCTGCGCCCGGGCCGGTGGCGACGTCGCGAGGGACCGATGAGGGCGCTCTCACCCGGGCGGGACACGCCGGGACGAGGCGGGTGCCGACCGCAGCAGCGGGTACGGGCAGGTCGAGCGGCCGCGCGATCCCGCGCGGCGCCGACGGAGGGAGATGCCGTGCCCGAGGTACCGCAGCCGGTCACCGACAACAGCGTGAAGGTCCGCCAGCTCAGCCACTACCAGTTCAGCTGGGTGGCTGGAGAGCCCGGGAAGCCGGGGACCTACACCCTGCAGCTGGTGCTCGACCAGGGGGCCTGGGAGGAGGTCCTGACCCTCGACCCCGACGACGCGGACAACCTGCAGGACCTGCTGGCCAACACCGCGACGGTGCACTACGACATCGAGCGCCGGGTCCTGATGTTCGGCGTCACCCCGACCGGCAGCTGACCGGCCCGGCACACGGCGAGGCCCCGCCGGCGCGGATGCGCCGGCGGGGCCTCGTGACGTGGTGCTCGGGTCCGCTGCGGTCAGCGGCCGATGCGGCCGTCGTTGTCGCGGTCGAGGACGTTGCCGGCGACCCCGGTGCCACCGTCGACCTCGATCTCCTCCTTGCGGACGTCCTCCGACACCCGCTCCTGGTCGGTGACGGTCTCCTTGTCCAGGCGCACCCGCTCGACCGGCACGGCCTCCTTCTCCACCACCGGACGCTCGGCGTGCAGGGTGACCTCGTGCTCCTCCTCGGAGATCGCCGGCCCGTCCAGGGCGTTGCCGACGTTGGCGTCGGTGATCGGCTCGCGCTCGACCCGGACCTCCTCGCGGGAGACCGGCACCGTCTCGGTCACGTTCTCGGTGACCACGTACTTGCGCAGCCGGGCCCGGCCGACCTCCTCGGAGCGGGTGCCCACGTTGAGGCGCTCCTCCGAACGGGTCATCGCGTTGTCGGTGGTCGGGCCGGAGACGTCCCGGCCGACGACGCCGGCCTCGCCGGTGTGGTCGGCTCGCCCGTCCCGGTCGC
>NZ_FOIE01000011.1 GCF_900111455.1 Geodermatophilus poikilotrophus
GGTGCCGCCGGCGACCAGCACGTTGAGCCCGGAGACGACGGCGGCCTCGAGGAACCGCGCCGCCTGCGGGGTGAGCGTGCCCAGCGCGACCAGCTCGTCCAGCGAGTGCGCCTGCAGCACGAACTTGCGGATGTTGACCGCCATGTGCCGGCGGGTGATGTCCGGGATGACCACGTGCAGCCGCGACCCATCGGGCATCGTCGCGTCGACGAACGGCGTGGACATGTCGATCCGCCGCCCCGAGGTGCGCAGCATCCGCTCCACCAGGTCGGCCAGCTCACCCGGCGCCAGGATCGTCGTCGTCAGCTCACTGCGCCCCCGCCGGGCCACGAACACCCGGCCCGGCTCGTTGACCCAGATCTCCTCGACCTCCGGGTCGTCCAGCCACCGCTGCAGCGGACCGAACCCGGCCACCCGGTCCAGCACGTCGCGGACCACCGCGTCGGGGTCGCCGATCGGCGGCAGCGCCGAGGTCAGCGACCGCTCGGAGTAGTCGGCCACCACGTCACGCACCAGCAGCCGGACCGGCCCGGGATCGGTGAACGGGTCCAGCCCACGCCGGCGGATCAGCTCCCGCACCTCGCCGTCGACGACCTCCAGCGCACTGGTCGGCACGGCACCCCCGTCGTCACGCTCGGTCAGGACGACGACGGACAGTAGGCGGGCGAGCCGGTCCGCGAGCCGGCGTCGCCAAGATCTGTGGACGGCCGACGCCCAGCCCCACCCGGTCGGGTGTCACACCCGGTCCCCCGGCCGCCTGAGGTGTCCCTCTCCGGAAGCTCTACCGCTGCTCACACCTGTGGGCAGCGGTAGAGCTCGCGGAGGACCACGTCTCTCCTGCCGCGCGGAGGCACGTGCGCCAGCAGCAGCGAGGATCTCGACCCGCCACGACGGGCTAGCCTGCCGGCGTGCCCGGCTGGGAGGACGTCCGCGCACTCGCCTTCGCTCTCCCCGAGGTCGGCGAGCGGACCTCGCGCGGTCATCCCGAGTGGCGGGTGCGTGATCGGCTGTTCGTCTGGGAGCGGCCGCTGCGCCGGGCCGACGTCGCCCACTTGGGGAACCGGGCACCGGACGCGCCGCCGCTGGGTGCGTGGGTGCCCGACCTCGGTGCGAAGGAGGCGCTCCTGACCGACGACCCGGACACCTACCTGACGACGCCGCACTTCGACGGCCACCCGATCGTGCTCGCCCGACTCGACCGCATCGACCCCGGCGAGCTCGCGGAGCTGGTCACCGAGGCGTGGCTGGCCCGGGCGCCCCGGCGGCTGGCGCGCGCGTGGCTCGACGACGCCCCGCCCGCCCCGTGAGCCCGCCGACGGGCGGCACCGGTCGGCTGGACCGCTCCCGCTACGACCTGGAGTTCGGCGAGGACTTCACCGGCACGGAGGTCGACCCGCGCCGGTGGATGACCCACTACCTGCCGCAGTGGACGACCCCCGAGCGGTCGGCGGCCCGGTTCGACCTGCTGCCCGGGGTGCTCCGGCTGCGGATCGACGCCGACCAGCCCGCCTGGCGCCCCGACGACGGCGGGCTGCGGGTGTCGAACCTGCAGACCGGGTCGTTCTCCGGCGAGGTGGGGTCCGACCGCGGGACACACCGGCACCGACCCGACCTCCGGGTGGCGACCGCCGTCCCCACCCGCCGGCTCTACACGCCCAGCAGCGGGCTGGCCGAGGCCCGGCTGCGGGCCACCCCCGACCCGACCTGCATGCTCGCGGTGTGGCTCGTTGGCCTGGAGGAGGCCGACCCGGACCAGTCCGGGGAGATCTGCATCGCCGAGCTGTACGGCTCCGCCGTCGGCCCGGACGGCTCGACCGTGCGCCTGGGCGTCAAGGCCCACCACGACCCCCGGCTCAGGACGGACATGGCCGACATAGCCCTCGACCTCGATGCCACCGACTGGCACTCCTACGCCGCGGCGTGGGACGCCGGGAAGACGTGCTTCTACGTCGACGACGAGTTGGTCCGGGTGGTCCCGCAGGGCCTCGCCTACCCGCTGGTGTTGATGGTCGACCTGTTCGAGTTCCCCGCGGGGGCCGACCGGGACCCGGCGGTCTACCCGAAGGCCGCCGAGGTCGGCCCGGTCCGCGGGTACCGACCGGCCCCCGACCGGTAGGGCCGCCGGGGCCGGGCGCGGCGGACCGTCAGGCGCGGCGGACGGTGAGGTGCGGCGGCTGCGCCAGGGTCTGAGCCACGACGCAGTACCGCTCGGTGAGCTGACCCAGCTTGGCGAGGGTGGCGTCGTCGGCGTCGGTGTCCAGCTCGGCGTCCACCGTGATCGCGCCCAGGCCGACCGGCGCCTCCTTGGAGACGCCGAGCGTCCCGCGGGCGTCCATGTCGCCCCGCGCGCTGAGCCGCGCCGAGCGGATCTCGACGCCCATCGCCGTGGCGACGCTGCGCATCGTCACCCCGGCGCAGGCCAGCAGGGCCTGCAGCAGCATGTCGCCGGAGCAGGCGTCGCTGCCGTCCCCGCCGGTGGACGGGTGCAGCCCGGCGCGGGCAGGCCCGGCCCAGGTCTGCACGGTGGCGGTGACGCCCGGGTCGGCGAAGGTGGCCTCCGCGTGCATCGTCACGCACGCGGACGCTGGCTCGTCCCGGTAGCGCTGCTTGATCGGCGCCTGCAGGTCCCGCAGCTGTGCGGCGTCCATCCGAGGGGCCTCCCGTGTCGTCGAGGCCCCCATGCTCGTGGTGAGCGCCGGCCTCCGCCACGCGGAGGCAGGCGCCCGCCCCGGATCAGTCGCCGAAGGCGTCGCAGAGGTCGACGACGTCGGCGTCGAGCTGCAGGCCGTCCACGGTCGTGGACTCCCCGGTCGCAGGGTCGACCGTCCGGCGCAGCAGGACGCTGCCGTCCGTGAGGAACCCAAGCTGCGGCAGGCCGGCCTCGTCGGCCGCCGCCCCACCAGGACTCGTCGCACCGCGACCACCTCCTCGCCGAGTCACCCCCTCCCCGGCGGCGCAGCGTGGGGAGGAACGCGCCACCTCGCGCCGGTCCGAAGACGGTGCCGCGCGGACCACCGCGTTCCGTCCCCGCCCGTACGGCCGCGGCCACCGCCCGGCGCGCGTCTTCGGGAGGGGCTCCCACCTGATGGCCGGGCTCTCGGTGCGGCGGTCCTCCCGTGATGTGGGGGTGACGGTCGCGTGACGCCGTCCGTTCCAGACTCGCGGTGCCCACACCACGGCGGTCCTCGTCGGCGCCCGCCACGACCGTCGGCGCTCCAGCCGACCGGTGCAGCTCTCGTCGTTGCCGACACGGAGGTGGAGGACATGACACAGCAGGCCTTCGTCCTGTGGTTCGCCGATGACGGCAACACGAACCTGGGTGCGCTGAACAACCTCCTGGGCCAGGGCTGGCGGGTCAGGCTCGCGACGCCGATGAGCGGCAGCGGGGAGACCGGCCAGGAGACCCCGCAGAGTCCGTTCCCCTACTCCCGGGCGGCCCTCGCCCTGTCCCAGGACGGGAGGCACGAACAGCGGGCGTTCGTCCTGTGGTTCGCCGATGACGGCAACACGAACCTGCAGCAGTTGAACGGGCTGCTCGGCCAGGACTGGGAGATCTCCCAGCTGGTCGCCATGAGCGGGGGTGGAGAGCGCGGTCCGGAGACCCCGCAGAGCTCGTTCCCCTACTCCCGGGCACTGGCCGTCCTGCAGCGTTCCTGATCGGACGACGTCCGTGTGCGGTTCGTGGGCCGGGTGAGGTCGACCGCCCGGTCGCCGCGGTCCCGGAGGACGTCCCGCCGCGCCCGGCTCCCCGCCCTTGTCGTCGCCCGTGGAGCGGTCGAGGGTAGCGGTGGGGAGCGGAGGATCGTCCACGGCGGAGGGGATCGGCATGGGTGGCGCGACCGGCGGCACGGGCACGCGGACGGCGGTGACCGGCGATGAGCGTGGCTTCCTCCCCGGGATGCGGCGCACGTGGCTGCTGCCGCTCTACGACCCGCTGAACCGGCTGCTCGGCGTCCGGCGCATCCACCGGCGACTGCTCGACCGGGCCGGCCTGCGACCCGGCCAGCGCGTCCTGGAGATCGGCTGCGGCACCGGCGACCTGCTGCTCGCGGCCAAGCGGGCCCAGCCCGAGGCGGCCGTCGTCGGGCTCGACCCCGACCTCGCCGCGCTGGCCCGCGCCCACCGCAAGGCCCGCCGCCGCGGACTGGCCGTCCAGCTCGACCGCGGCTACGCCGACGAGCTGCCCTACGCCGACGACAGCGTGGACGTCGTCCTCTCCTCGTTCATGCTCCACCACCTGCCGGCCGGCGAGCGGGAGCAGGCGATGCGCGAGGTGCTCCGGGTGCTGCGGTCCGGGGTGCGCTGCACCTGGTGGACGTCGGCGGGTCCGGCGACTCCGGCCACCGGCACCGGTTCACCCGGGAGCACGCCGTCGACGACGTCCCGGGCCTGCTCCGCCGGGCCGGCTTCGCCGAGGTCGGGGAGACCGGCTCCCACGTCCACCGCTGGGTCGGCCGGTACACCTCCTACCGGGCGACCGCCTGAGGGGATCGGCCTCGTCAGCGGCCGGCCAGCTCCACGACCGCGTCGACGAGCGCGTCGCGTCCAGCGGCACGCGGTCGTCGTGGTCGGCGCCGGGGACCTCAACCAGCCGGTGCAGGCCGGCCGCCGCCGCGACGACGACTCCGGCGCGGACCAGGCGCCGCACCGGGCCGGGTGCAGCTACCTCACCTGCGGCCGGGCAGCACCGCGTCGACCAGGTGCGGGCCGGGGGCGGCGAGCGCCGTGCGCAGCTGCTCGGCCAGCTCCTCGGCGGTCGTGGCCCGGGTCGCGGGCACGCCCATGCCGGTGGCCAGCGCGACGAAGTCCAGCGACGGCCCGCCCAGGTGCAGCAGCTCCCCGGCGCGCTTGCCGTCCTCGGCCGCGCCGACCCGGGACAGCTCGTTCTCGAGGATCGCGTAGGAGCCGTTGTCGCAGACGACGACGGTGACGTCGAGCTGCTCGCGGGCCATCGTCCACAGCGCCTGGATCGTGTACATGGCGCTGCCGTCGGCCTGCAGCGCGAGCACCGGCCGGTCCGGGCAGGCCACCGCGGCGCCCACGGCCATCGGCAGCCCGTCGCCGATCGCCCCGCCGGTCAGCGACAGCCAGTCGTGCCGCGGCGCACCCGAGGTCAGCTCGGCCAGGCCGACGCCGGAGGTCAGCACCTCGTCGACGACGATCGCCCGCTCCGGCAGCAGCGCCCCGACCACGGCCGACATCGCGCGCGGCGTCAGCTCGCCGGTCGGCAGCTCGGGCCGCGTCGCCTCCAGCAGCTCCGCGCGCGCGTCCGGTGCCGCCACCTGGGCCAGCGCCCGCACCGCGGCGACGCCGTCCTCCCCCGGCGCGGCGAGCACGTGCACCGTGCAGCCCTCGGGCACCGGCGTGCCCGGCACGTCCGGGTAGCCGAAGAAGTGCACCGGCGAGGTCGCGCCGGCCAGCACCAGGTGGCGCGTCCCGGCCAGCGCGGCGAGCGCCATCTCCGGTGGGTAGGGCAGCTTGGTCAGCTCGGGCAGGCCGGCGCCGCGCACCGCGCGGGTGGAGAACGTCTCGGCCACCAGCCGCGCGCCGGTGCCGGCGGCGATCTGACCGGCGGCCAGCAGCGCCGCCTCGCTGCCGACGACGTCCCCGCCGAGGAACAGCACGGTCGGTTCGCCGGAGCGCAGCACCGCGGCCACGTCGTCCACCACCGCCGGCGCCACCTGCGGAGCCGGGCGCACCGGCTGCGGCGGTGCGGGCTCGGCGCCGTCCTCCCACGAGACGTCGGCGGGCAGCACCAGCGTGGCGATGCCGCGGCGGGCCGACTCCGCGACCGCGTCGGCGGCGTCGGCGGCGACGTCGGCCGGGGACAGCGACCGGCGCAGCCAGCCCGACACCGCGCCGGCCAGCGCGTCGAGGTCGGACTCCAGCGGCGCGTCCAGCCGCTTGTGCGAGCGGGCGTGGTCCCCCACGACGTTGACCACCGGCGCGCGGCCCCGGCGGGCGTTGTGCAGGTTGGCCAGGCCGTTGGCCAGCCCCGGGCCGAGGTGCAGCAGCGTGGCCGCCGGCTTCCCGGCCATCCGCGCGTACCCGTCGGCGGCGCCGGTCGCGACGCCCTCGAAGAGCGTCAGGACGGCGCGCATCTCCGGGACGTCGTCCAGCGCGGCGACGAAGTGCATCTCCGACGTGCCGGGGTTGGCGAAGCAGACGTCGACGCCCGCGCCGACGAGGGTCCGGATGAGTGCCTGCGCGCCGTTCACCGGGGAGCGTGCACCTCGTTCAGCTCGTAGTGCGTCATGGTCGCGCCGCCGGTGGCGAAGTTGGCGACGTCCTCGGCCGCCGCCTTCCCCTCCGCGGAGGTGAACGCGGCACCCATCTCTTGCTCGGACTCGAAGTCCAGCTCCGCCACCAGGTACGGCGCGGGCTGCGACGGGTCCAGCGGCTGGGGGGAGCCGGTGGTGAACCGGACGAGGCCGGGCATCTGCGTGGCGAGCGGCGTGTGCGTGTCGCGGTAGTAGGCGTCGAACGCCGCCGGGTCGTCGGGCTGCCCGTAGCTGACGACGAGTCTGTGCACCATCGCACCACACCTCCGCACCCCGCCGGGCTCCGCTGCCCGGGACCCCCTCACCCTGTCAGGACCGGGCGACGTCCCGCCACCGCGGGACCCCGACCTCAGAAGGCGAGCACCAGCCGCCCGCGGACGCCGCCGCGCGCCAGCCGCCGGTGCGCCTCGGCGGCCTGCTCGGCGGGCAGCACGTCGGCCACGCGCAGGGTGAGCACGCCCTGCTCGGCCTGCTCCCGCAGCCGGTCGAGCGCCGCCCGGTCCTCGGCCACCCGGCGCACGAGCGTCGGGTGCACCCGGACCCGGCCCGAGCCGTCCCCTCGGTAGCCGCGCACGGTCGTCACCGCCCCGCCGTCCCGGACGGCCGGCAGCACGGCCGCGTCCTGCACCGAGCCGTCGGCCAGCCCGTCGACGCCGTCGGGGAACTCCGCGCGGATGCGGTCGGCGACGTCGTCCCCCCGCCGGACGACGACGTCGGCACCCAGGTCGCGCACCAGCTGCTCGTCGGCCTCCGACGCGTCGGCGACGACGGTCAGCCCCTCGGCCTTGCCCAGCTGGACGACGTAGCCGCCGAACGCCCCGGCCGCGCCGGTCACCGCGAGCACCTGGCCGGGCTGCAGGCCCATGAGGTCGAGCGCCAGCCGCGCGGTGAGCCCGTTCATCGGCAGGGTCGAGGCCTCGGCGTCGGTGCTGCCGGCCGGTGAGCGGGTCACCGAGGCGGCCGGCAGCACCAGGTCCTCCCGGTAGGCGCCGTGCGCGCCGGTGGGCACCACGATCGCCATCACCCGGTCGCCGACCTGCAGGTCGGTGTCGGTGTCCGGGCCGATCTCGGCGAGCACCCCGGCGGCGTCCATGCCGGGGACGTACGGGAACTCCTGCACCGGGTCGCGCCCGGCGTAGGCGCCCTCGCGCAGGTGGGTGTCGGTGGGGCTGACCGCCGCCGCGGTCACCCGCACCCGCACCCGCCCCGGCCCCAGCGGCTCGCGCGGGACGTCGACGACGTACAGGGCCTCCGGCCCACCGAACGCGGTCACCCCGACAGCTCTCATGCCCGAAGCCTGGCCGACGCCGGCCGGCCCTGTTCCCGCGGGTGCGCTCGGCGTGTCGGGAATGGGAGCCGCGGGAACATCGCTGGACGGGTGAGCCACCGCACGCCCGCCCCCGACCCGAGAGGCCGAGCATGCCCACGCTGCTGCCGTCCCGCCCCGTCTCCCTGGACCCGGCCCCCCGCCGGCGGCGTCGCCTGCGCCCCAAGCTGGTGGCCGCGGGGATCGGCCTGGCGCTGCTGGTGCCCGCCGGCTTCCAGGTGGCCGACTGGCTGCCGGACAACCCCCTCGGTCAGGACGTCGTCGACACCAGCACTCCCCCGCTGCTGCTGGCACTAGAAGACCTGTCGGAGTACCACGCCGCGACCGGCACCTTCCAGGTCGTCGTCGAGCGCGAGGTGGACACCCGCTACGTCCCCTCGGTGATCAGCGGCGAGTCGGTGAGCTTCCTGGCGACCGGCACCGCCGACGCCTACGTCGACTTCGCGGGCCTGGACGCCGGCCGGGTCACCCTCTCCCCCGACGGCACGTCGGCCACCATCGCGCTGCCCGCCCCGCGGCTGGGCGAGGTGCGCATCGACCCGGCCGAGAGCCGCGTCCTCGACCGCGACCGCGGGCTGGTCGAGCGGGTCGGCGACGCACTCGGCGACAACCCGGTCGACGACAGCGAGCTGTACGCGCTGGCCGAGGACCGGCTGGCCGCCGTGGCCACGCAGAGCGACCTGCGCGAGCGCGCCGAGGCCAACACCCGGGACATGCTGACCGGCCTGGCCCGCTCCCTCGGCGTCCAGCAGGTCGAGGTCACCTTCGACGAACCGGCCGACGGCGACAGCTGAGAGAGGACCTCGTCCCCCTCACCGCTCGCAAGCTCGCGGCGAGCCTCTGGACGAGGCCGGCAGACACCACGGCCGCCTGCAGGGTCCCGCCGCGAGCGCGCGAGTGGTGGGGGGCAGGGGGTCCTTCTTCAGCGCTTGAGCGCGTACTCCTTGAGCAGGCCCCGGCTGATGATCGTCTTCTGGATCTCGCTGGTGCCCTCGCCGATGAGCAGGAACGGCGCCTCGCGCATCAGGCGCTCGATCTCGTACTCCTTGGAGTAGCCGTAGCCGCCGTGGATCCGGAAGGACTGGGTGGTCACCTCGGCGCAGTACTCGCTGGCCAGCAGCTTGGCCATGCCGGCCTCGACGTCGTTGCGCTTGCCGGCGTCCTTGAGCCGAGCGGCCTTGACCATCATCGCGTGCGCGGCCTCGACCTTGGTCGCCATCTCGGCGAGCTGGAAGGCGATGGCCTGGTGCTGGGCGATCGGCTTGCCGAAGGTCTCCCGCTGCTGGGCGTACTGGATGGCCAGCTCGAAGGCGCGGATGGAGATGCCGCAGGCACGCGCGGCAACGTTGACCCGCCCGACCTCGACGCCGTCCATCATCTGGGCGAAGCCCCGGCCGGGGACGCCGCCGAGCACGTCCTCGGCCCTGGCCCGGTAGCCGTCGAACACCAGCTCGGTGGTGTCCACGCCCTTGTAGCCCATCTTGTCGATCTTGCCGGGGATGGTGATGCCGGGGACGACCTCGCCGAAACCGGCGGGCTTCTCGACCAGGAACGTCGTCAGGTTCTGGTGGGCCTTCTCGGCGCCCTCGTCGGTGCGCACCAGCGCGGCGACCAGGGTGGAGCTGCCGCCGTTGGTCAGCCACATCTTCTGGCCGTCGATGACGTAGTCCCCGTCGGCCTGCCGGACCGCCTTGGTGCGGATGCCGGCGACGTCGGAGCCCAGACCCGGTTCGGACATCGAGAACGCCCCGCGCACCTCGCCGGTGGCCATGCGCGGCAGCAGCCGGTCGCGCTGCTCCTGGGTGCCGTGCTGCATCACCATGTGGGCGACGATGAAGTGGGTGTTGATGACGCCGGAGACGCTCATCCAGCCGCGGGCGATCTCCTCGACCACCAGCGCGTAGGTCAGCAGCGACTCACCGAGACCGCCGTACTCCTCGGGGATCACCAGCCCGAAGATGCCCAGCTCCTTCAGCCCGTCGACGATCTCCTGCGGGTACTCGTCGGCGTGCTCGAGCTCCTGCGCGTGCGGGATGATCTCCTTGTCGACGAAGGTCCTGACCGTCGACAGGATCTCCTGCTGGATGTCGGTCAGGTCGGCGGTCTGCGCCAGACGGGTCATCGCGTCGCTCCTCCGGGGGGACTCCGGTGTCCGGGTTACCGGTGAGTATGGGCCACCGCAGGACGCCGTCCGCGTGCGCCTGATCACTCTCCGGGCCCTGCGCGTCTAGCGTTCGGCACGAGGACCCGCCGACCGTGGGAGGACGACGATGACGCAGGACGAGCCCCACCGCGGTGCCCCCGACCCCGCAGAGCCACCCGCGGGCGGCGAGGGCCAGCGGCAGCCCGGACACCCGCCGCTGACCCCCTACGGCACGCAGGGGTCCACCTCCGCCGGCGGCCAGGAGGGGTACGGCACCCAACCCGGGTACGGCCCGCCGCCGGGGTACGGCGGCCAGCCGGGGTACGGCGGCCAGCCGGCGTACGGCGGCCAGCCGGCGTACGGCCCGCCGCCCGGGTACGGCCAGACCGCGTGGGGCCAGCCGGGGTACGGCCCGCCCGGCTACGGCCCGCCGCCCGGCTACGGCTACCCGCGGCCGACCAACACCCTGGCGATCCTGGCGCTGGTGATGGCCTTCGTCTTCAGCCCGGTCGGGCTGGTGCTCGGCGTCGTGGCCCGCCGGCAGATCCGGCAGACCCGCGAGCAGGGAGACGGCCTCGCGCTGGCCGGGATCATCATCGGCGGCATCGGCACCGCGCTGGCGGTGCTGGGCTTCCTGTTCTTCTTCCTCGCGCTGGCCGCGGCCGGCTCGTCGGGCGCCTTCGCGCCGTAGACCCGCCGCACCCGACGACGGCCCGCCCAGGTGCTCCCCGGGCGGGCCGTCGTCCGGCCTCGTCCGGCGCACCGCGCCGAGCCTGAGAGGCGGGGTCCTCCTACTCCGGCGGGGTGAAGGTCGAGGTGCGCTGCATGCCGGCGGCCCGGCCCTTGCCGGCGATCACCAGCGCCATCTTGCGGCTGGCCTCGTCGATCATCTCGTCACCGAGCATCGCCGAGCCCTTCTTGCCCCCGGCCTCCGAGGTCGCCCAGTCGTAGGCGTCGAGGATGAGCTCGGCGTGGTCGTAGTCCTCCTGGGACGGCGAGTAGATCTCGTTCGCCGCGTCGACCTGGCCCGGGTGCAGCACCCACTTGCCGTCGAACCCGAGGACGGCCGAGCGCTTGGCGACCTCGCGGAACGCCTCGACGTCGCGCACCTGCAGGAAGGGGCCGTCGATGGCCTGCACACCGCGGGCGCGGGCGGCCATGAGGATCTGCATGAGGATGTAGTGAAAGGGGTCCCCGGCGTAGTCCGGGTGCAGGGCGCCGACCACCAGCGACTTCATGTTGATGCTGGCCATGAAGTCGGCTGGGCCGAAGATGATCGTCTCGATCCGCGGGCTGGCGAACGCGATCTGGTTGACGTTGATGAGCCCCTGCGCGGTCTCGATCTGCGCCTCGATGCCGATCCGCCCGACCTCCAGGCCGTGGGCCTTCTCGAGCTGGGTCAGCAGCATGTCCAGCGCCTGCACCTGGGCGGCGTCCTGGACCTTCGGCAGCATGATGCAGTCGAGGTCGGCGCCGGCACCGCCGACGACCTCGATCACGTCCTGGAAGGTCCACTCCGTCGTCCAGTCGTTGACCCGGACGGTGCGGATCTTGTCGCCCCAGCCGCCCTCGTTCAGCGCCGCGACGATGTTCTTGCGGGCACCGGGCTTGGCCAGCGGCGCGCACGCGTCCTCGAGGTCGAGGAACACCTGGTCGGCGGGCAGGCCCTTGGCCTTCTCGAGGAACCGGGGGTTGCTGCCCGGGACGGCCAGGTTGGAACGGCGGGATCGGAGCTCGGCCACGGTGCCTCCGCTTGATCGGGATCGGGTCCACCGGAGGGTAGCGACGGCCTCCGCGGGCCCTCAGGTGCCGGGCTCGGCCAGACCCGCCGGGCGGCTGGCCCGGACCACCAGGCCGACACCGACGACCACCAGCGCCACCCCGGGCAGGGCCAGCAGCGGGGGCACCTGCTGCAGCAGCACCAGCGCGAACAGCAGGGCGCCGGGCACCTCCAGCAGGATCACCAGGCTGACCATCGTCGGGCCGACCGAGGAGAGCACCAGGTTGAACAGCGTGTGCCCGAGCAGCTGGGCGCAGACGGTGATGGCGGCGATGAGCACCCAGTCCCGCCCGGCGAAGCCGGCGAGCGGGTCGCCGACCACGACGGCGGCGACGGCGACGACCGCGGCGCACACCGAGTAGCAGACCACCGCGTACGCCGAGGTCGACAGCCGCTGCCGCGCCCGCGCCCCGGCCAGCACGTACCCGCCGGCGCAGAGCGCGCCGAGCAGCGCCAGCCCGTCCCCGGCCAGGGCGCGCAGGCTCACCGTGACGTCGACCCCGGCGATCAGCGCGACGCCGAGCACCGCCAGCACCAGCCCCCACCAGGTCGCGGTGGGCAGCCGCACCCCGCTGATCCGCGCGGCCAGCGCCGTCCAGATCGGGGTGGTGGTCACCAGCGCGGTGGAGGCGGCGACCGTCGTCATCGACAGGCTGGGCAGCCACGCGGCGAAGTGCGCGGCGAGGAAGAGGCCGGCGACGACGGAGCTGGTGAGGTCGCGCGGTCGCAGCCCGGTGAGGACCCGGCGCTCGCGCAGGAGCAGCACCGGCAGCAGGACCGCTGCCCCACCGAGGTTGCGCCAGAACGCGAGCGCGAGCATCGGCGCGGCCAGCATCGTGGTCAGCGGCGCCGACAGCGAGACGCCGACGACGGCGACGGCCATGATCCCGACGTCCCGTCCGCCCGGCCGGTGCAGCGCCCAGGCCCCGGCTCCGCCCCCACGGCCCTCCTGCGGGGACCCTGGCCCCGTCCCGGGTCCCGCCCGGAGCCTGCGAGGGGTGGGGAGGACGGGGTCCTTCCCCGGGTGGTGGGGGGCGGGGGGGTCCTCCGGCTTCAAGGCACCCGGATGCGACCGCGCGCGACCGGGACCACCGCGCCGCGGACCGTGGCCGCGACCGCGCGGCCCCCGGAGGCGGTGACCGTGCAGGAGAGCACCGAGGGCCGGCCCATCGCCTCGCCCTGGTGCACGGCGTAGGACGACGTCCCCTCCGGTGCGAGCAGTCCGGCGGCGACCAGCCAGACGCCGGTGCCGAGCGCCGCCGAGCCGGTCGCCGGGTCCTCGCCCCAGGCCAGGTCGGCGGCGAACACCCGGGCGCGGGCGGTGGCGGTGGCGCCGTCCCAGGACAGCACCGAGACGCCCTCCCCCACGCCGTGCCCACCGAGCAGCGCGGGGACCGGCGCGGCCTCGTCCACGACCTCCGGGCGGACGGCGAGGAACGCGAACGGCAGGCCGCAGCCGGCGACGTGCGCGGGCAGCCCGATGGTGTCGGCGGCCGAGAGCCCCAGCGCCTCGGCCAGCGCGGCCGGGTCGGGGCCGTCCTCGAGGGTGGGCCGGCCACCGGACAGCGTCGCGCCGTCGTCGTCGACCACCACGTCGAGGACGCCCGCACCGCACTCCTGGCGCAGCGCGCCGGCGGGCAGCCGGCCGGCCCGCACGAGCGTGTGCGCCGCACCCACGCTCGGGTGCCCGGCGAAGGGCAGTTCGGCGTAGGGGGTGAAGATGCGCACCCGGTAGGAGGCGCCCGGCTCGGTCGGCGCGCACAGGAACGACGTCTCCGACAGGTGGAACTCGTCGGCCAGCGCCTGGCACTGGTCGGTGGAGAGGTCGTCGGCGTCGAAGACCACGGCCAGCGGGTTGCCGGCGAAGGCGCGCGGCGCGAAGACGTCGACGACCTCGTAGTCCAGCTCTCCGGGGGTGGCCACGGCTCGACGGTAGCCTCGCTACCCGTGACCACGGCGACCAGGGCGTACGTCTCCCGGCTCGCCGGGCTGCCCGTCTTCGACCCCAACGGTGACCGCGTGGGCAAGGTCCGCGACGTGGTGGTGGCGCTGCGGGTGGGGACGGCGCCGCCGCGCGTGCTGGGCCTGGTCGTCGAGGTGGTCGCCCGCCGCCGCATCTTCGTGCCGATGGGCCGGGTGACCACGCTGGACCCCGGCTCGGTGGTGCTCTCCACCGGCACGCTGAACCTCAAGCGCTTCGAGCAGCGGCGCGGCGAGACGCTGGTGCTCGGCGAGCTGCTCGACCGCCGGGTGCAGATCGCGGAGTCCGGCCGGCCGGCCACCGTCGTCGACGCCGGCATCGAGCAGAACCGCACCGGTGACTGGGTGCTCTCCCGGCTCGCCGTCCAGGAGCCGGGCCGGCTGGGCCGGCGGGGGCAGCTGCACCAGCTGGCCTGGGACGAGGTGACCGGCCTGGCCCTGCCGCAGACCGGGCAGGGTGCCGAGACGCTGATCGCCACCTACCGCGAGCTCAACGCCGCCGACGTCGCCCACGCACTGCAGGACCTGCCGATCCAGCGCCGGCACGAGGTCGCCGAGGCCCTCGACGACGAGCGGCTGGCCGACGTGCTCGGCGAGCTGCCCGAGGCCGACCAGATCACCATCCTCGGCACGCTGGAGGAGAAGCGGGCGGCCAACGTCCTGGAGGTCATGGACCCCGACGACGCGGCGGACCTGCTGGCCGAGCTGTCCAACGTCGACCGCAACCGGCTGCTGGAGCTCATGGAGCCCGACGAGGCCGAGCCGGTGCGCCAGCTGCTGCAGTACACCGAGGACACCGCCGGCGGGATCATGACCAGCGAGCCGGTGATCCTCACCCCGGACGCCACGATCGCCGAGGCGCTGGCCCGCGTGCGCGAGCCCGAGCTGTCCCCGGCCCTGGCCAGCCAGGTGTACGTCTGCCGGCCGCCGTCGGCCACCCCGACCGGCCGCTACCTGGGCCTGGCGCACATCCAGCGACTGCTGCGCGAACCGCCGTCCACGCTGGTCAGCGGGGTGCTCGACGACCTGGAGCCGCTGCGCCCGGAGGCCCCGCTGGCCGAGGTCACCCGCTACTTCGCCACCTACAACCTGGTCGCCGCGCCGGTGGTCGACGCGCAGGGCCGGCTCGTCGGCGCGGTGAGCGTGGACGACGTCCTCGACCACCTGCTGCCCGAGGACTGGCGCGAGCGGGCCCGCCGTGGCTGAGAGCCGCCGGCTCGACGTCCCCCGCGGTGCGCGCGGCTTCGGCAACGTCCTGCGGCTGGACCCCGACGCCGTCGGCCGCTTCGCCGAGGCGATCGCCCGGTTCCTCGGCACCGGCCGCTTCCTCGCCGTCCAGACCGTGATCGTCATCGTCTGGATCGGGCTCAACGTCTTCGCCGTCCGGCTGCAGTGGGACCCCTACCCCTTCATCCTGCTCAACCTGGCATTCTCCACCCAGGCCGCCTACGCCGCGCCGCTGATCCTGCTGGCCCAGAACCGGCAGGCCGACCGCGACCGGGTGCAGGCCGAGGAGGACCGGGCGCGGGCGGCGCAGACCCGCGCGGACACCGAGTACCTGGCCCGCGAGCTGGCCGCGCTGCGGGTCGCCATCGGTGAGCTCGCGACCCGCGACTTCATCCGCGGCGAGCTGAACCGGCTGTCCGAGGAGACCTCCGAGGACGCCGAGCGGCGGGAGCGCAAGGCGAGGAAGAAGCGGGAGGCCGCCGCCCGCGACGCCACCGGCTGAGAGGACCACCCTCCCCCCACGCCTCGCACGCTCGGCGCGGGCCCCTGGAGGCCGGCCGCCCTGCTCGCCGCCGTCGTGGACGGTGGGGAGGGGGTCCTCTCCTCAGCCGGCGAGGCGGGCCGCGGCACGGTCCAGCCGGCCGGTCACCGGCCGGGGCGTGGTGGCGGCGGCCAACCCCTGGGTGGGCAGGTCGACGTAGACGCTCTCCGCTCGGGCGACCTCGTAGGTCTCGTGCCAGATGCCGACCGCGCCCGGGACCCGGCGGGCCCGCCGGTTGAACGCCGTCCACGCGGGCCGGTGTCCGGCACCGGTGTCGGTGGCGTAGCGGTAGAGGTCCTCCGGGCGGCGCCAGTACTGCACCACCAGCGGACCGTCCGGCCCCATCGCCAGGCGGTGACCCAGGAAGCCGGACGAGGGGTCGGTCGCGAGCTCCCGGAGCATCCGCGGCATGGCGAGGAACACCGGCAACCAGGCGTCCGGCCGCCACGGCCGGTTGATGCGCATGCCGATCAGGAAGACGGTGAGGTCTCCTTCATGGGTGTGGGTCCAGCGACCCCGGGCGATGCGTGCCATGCCGTCCTCCTGGTTGGATAGTCCGAGTATCCAACTCTAGAGAGTGTCACTATCCAATGTCGAGGGGGGCGCGTGCAGATCTCCGAACTGGCCCGCCGGACCGGCGTCCCGGTGGCGACCGTGAAGTACTACCTGCGGGAGGGCCTGCTCCCGCAGGGCGAGCTGACCGGCGCCACCCGCGCCCGGTACGGCGAGGACCACGTGGAGCGGCTGCGGCTGGTCCGCGCCCTGCTCGGCCCCGGCGGCCTCTCCGTGGCCCGGGCGCGCGCCGTGCTGGCCGCCGTCGACACCCCGGACACCTCGGTGCACGCGGCCCTGGGCGCCGCCCACCGGGCCCTGCCCGGCGTCGGGGCCGAGGGCCCGGCCGACCTCGAGCAGGCCCGCAGCGTCCTGCGGCGCCGGGGGTGGCGGGTGGCCGAGGACTCCCCCGCCCTCGTCGCGCTGGCCGGTGCCCTCGAGGCCCTGCGCGCTGCCGGCGCCGCCCCGACCGACGAGCTGCTCGACCGCTACGCCGAGGCCGCCGGTCGGATCGGTGAGCAGGACGTCGCCGAGGTGCCGACCGGCTCCGTGGCCGAGGCCGTGCGCTTCGTGGTGGTGAACACCGTGCTGCTGGAGCCGGTGCTGCTGGCGCTGCGCCGGCTGGCCCAGGAGGACGCCTCCCGCCGCCGGTTCCCGGGCGACTGCTGAGGGGTCAGCCGAGCAGCGCGGCCAGGACGTCGAGGCCCCGGCGACGTCGGCGACCGCCTGCACCCGGTGCCCGGCGGGTCCTGTCGGTCCCCCGCTCTACGGTCACCCCACGTGGGACCTCGGTCGTCCACCGGACATGGGGAGGTTGACGATGCGCAGAACGCACACGGTGGTGCCGTCGCCGATCGGCCCGCTGACCGTCGTCCGGGACGAGGACGGCGCGCTGGTACGGCTGGCGATGTCCCCTCCGGACGCACTCGGGGCCGACGCGCTCGGTGAGCGGACCGACGCGGGGTTCGAGGACGTCGCGCGCCAGCTCGCCGAGTACTTCGCCGGCGAGCGGACCGCCTTCCACCTGCCCGTGCGACCCGTCGGCAGCCCCTTCGAGCTGGCCGTGTGGGACCAGCTGACCCGCATCCCGTACGGCGAGACCCGCTCCTACGGGTACGTCGCCACAGCGGTCGGCGACCCGGGCGGCGCCCAGGCCGTCGGCGCGGCGAACGGGAGGAACCCGATCGCGGTCGTGGTGCCCTGCCACCGGGTGATCGGCGCCGACGGCAAGCTGGTCGGGTTCGGCGGAGGGCTGCCTCGCAAGCGGTTCCTGCTCGACCTGGAGCAGCGCGCGGACCGGCTGTTCTGACCTGCGGCGGAGCGGTTCGAGGCGGTGGTGCGGCGGCACGGACCGGTCGTCTCGAGGGTCTGCCGCACCGGGTCAGCCGGCGAGGGCGTGCACCAGCGCGCCGGTCGCCCCGGCCAGCACCAGGACGACGATGAACGGCGCCCGCACCGCCAGCGCCAGCGCGGCGACCGCCAGGCCGGCCAGCCGCCCGTCCACCACCAGGTCCGGACCGGAGGTGGCCGCCTGGACGGCGACCAGCGCGGCCAGCAGCGCCGCCGGGACGAACTCCACGACGCGGGTCACCCACGGGTGCTCGACCCAGGCCGCCGGCACGGACAGGCCGGCCAGCTTCAGCAGGTAGCAGCCCACGGCCGCGACCAGCACCACCGTCCACAGCGACCCGCCGATCACCGGACCGCCTCCTCGTGCCGCGGCCGGCCGGCCAGCGCCACGGCGACGACGGCCGCGACTACCTGCACACCGGCCGGCACCACCGGGGTGAGCAGCAGCGCGACGACCGCCCCGCCGACGGCGACCCGCCGCTGCACCACCGCCTCGGGGGACGTGCGCTGCAGCCGGGGCCACAGCAGGGCGAGGAACGCGGCCGGGACGACGGCGTCCAGCGCGGCCTGGGCCGTGCCCCCCAGTCCGGAGGCGCCGAGTGCGCCGAGCACCGTGGTCAGGTTCCAGCCGACGTAGATGGTCGCCCCGGTGACCCAGAACGCCAGCCGACCCAGCTCCCGGTCCGGGGCGGCGACGGCCATCGCGGTGGTCTCGTCGATCACCCAGTGCGCGGCGCCGACCCGGCGGAGCACGCCGCGGGGGGCGAGCAGCGGGGCCAGCCGCACCCCGTAGACGGTGTTGCGGGTGCCCAGCAGCAGGGCGCTGCCGATGGCGGCGAGCCCGCTGCCCCCGGCGCCCAGGACGCCGACCAGGGCGAACTGGGACGCACCGGTGAACATCAGCGCGGAGAGCACCAGCGCCTGCCAGACGTCGAGGCCGGCGGCGTCCGCGGCGGCGCCGAAGGCCACCCCGTAGAGGCCCACTGCCAGGCCCAGTCCGACGGCGTCGCGGAGGGTGGCGGTGCGGGCGGACACGGCAGCGAGGCTAGCCAGGCAGCCGGGCCGGCCCCGCACCCCTCCGAGGGGCGCAGCGCAGCGGCTGACGGGGCACGCCGACGCGCACCTCCACCGCGCCGAGGCCACCGGCAGCGCGGTGTGCGCCGACCCGTGCGCGCCGGTCGCTGAGCGCCCGGTTGAGCAGTAGATCACCCTCCGCACGACGGCCGACCCGCCCGACGGCCGTACAGTGGGCGGAGGCCCGTGAACGCAGGTCACCGCCACTCCTCGGCGGACCGGACCGGGTCCCCCGTCGAAGGAGACAGACGCACACGATGTCCGCCCCGCTGACCGGCGCGCCGGCGCTCGACGCCGTCAACGCCGCACTGGCCACCGTCCAGGACCCGGAGATCAACCGCCCGCTCCCCGAGCTCGGCATGGTCAAGGACGTCCGGATCGCCGACGACGGCACCGTCCGCGTCGAGGTCTACCTCACCGTCTCCGGCTGCCCGATGCGCGAGACGATCACCAACCGGGTCACCCAGGCCGTGTCCGCCGTCCCCGGTGTCACGTCGGTCCAGGTCGCGCTCGACGTGATGAACGACGAGCAGCGCGCCGAGCTGCGCAAGACGGTGCGCGGCACCGACGCCCCGGAGCCGGTCATCCCGTTCGCCCAGCCGGGCTCGCTGACCCGCGTGTACGCCGTGGCCTCGGGCAAGGGCGGCGTCGGCAAGTCGTCGGTCACGGTGAACCTGGCCGCCGCGCTGGCGAAGAAGGGCCTGTCGGTGGGCGTCGTGGACGCCGACATCTACGGCCACTCGGTGCCGCGGATGCTCGGCGTCGACGACAAGCCGACCCAGGTCGACAACATGATCATGCCGCCGCAGGCCTACGGCGTGAAGGTCATCTCGATCGGCATGTTCACCCCGGGGAACACCCCCGTGGTGTGGCGCGGGCCGATGCTGCACCGCGCGCTGCAGCAGTTCCTCGCCGACGTGTGGTGGGGCGACCTCGACGTCCTGCTGCTCGACCTGCCGCCCGGCACCGGCGACGTGGCGATCTCCATCGCCCAGCTGCTGCCCAACGCCGAGATCCTCGTGGTGACGACGCCGCAGCTGGCCGCCGCCGAGGTGGCCGAGCGGGCCGGCGCGATCGCCACGCAGACCCACCAGCAGGTTGTCGGCGTCATCGAGAACATGTCCTGGCTGGACCTGCCCGACGGCGGCCGCATGGAGGTCTTCGGCTCCGGCGGCGGCGAGGCGGTCTCCGACGCGCTCACCCGCACCCTCGGTGCGCGGGTCCCGCTGCTGGGTCAGATCCCGCTGGACACCCGGGTCCGCGAGGCCGGGGACGCCGGTGCGCCGGTCGTGCTGGCCGACCCCGACTCCTCCGCCGCGCAGGCGCTGGCGAAGATCGCCGACGGCCTGGCCACCCGCCAGCGCGGCCTGTCGGGCATGTCGCTGGGGCTCACCCCGGTCCGCCACTGAGCTGACCTGCGACGAGGCCGGTCCCCGTTCCCGGGGGCCGGCCTCGTCGCTGTCTCCTGCGGTGTTCCGCGCGCTCCTGCGGCGGTGCAGCGGCGCCGGAGCGACTGCTGGACCGCAGGAGCCGACAGGTCACGTCGCGTCGGGGTCGAACGGGGGCGGGGCGGAGTGGTCCCGCGTGCGCGCGGCGGCGGCCGCCACCGTGGTCGCGGCCGTGGCCCCGGCGGGCGGCCGGGGGGCGTCGTCGTCGGCGAGCAGCTGGTTCCTGATGAAGGTCCGCGGGTGGTACTGCCGCAGGTCGAGGTCGCGGAGCCGGGCGAGGTCGTCGCCCAGCGACTCGTCGACCTGGGCCCGGACCCCGGTGATCGCCGTGCGCACCTTCTTCAGCCCGGCGGCGGCGTCCTTGGCGAGGTCCGGCAGCCGGTCGGGCCCGAAGATGAACAGCGCGGCGAGCGCGAGGACGATGATCTCGCCCCAGCCGATCGAGTCGAACACGCGCCCGCTCCTCTCCTCGTGCGCCCGGTCCGGCCGTCGCGCGTGTCCAGCGTAGGCAGCGCGCTCGCCACGGTCAGTGCCCCGATGAGGGGGGTCCTTCTGCTCAGGCCTCGTCGAGCGTGGCCTCGACCGTGGTCGACGACCCGTCCCGCACCAGCTCCAGGCCGATCGTCTCCCCCGGCTCGTGGGAGTCCACCGCCACGACCAGCTCCTCGGAACTGCCGACCGGCTCACCGTCGACGGCGATGACGACGTCCTGCTCGCGGATGCCGGCCTCGGCCGCGGCGCTGCCCGGCTCGACGTTGACCACCAGCGCGCCGTCGCGGGTGCCGTCGGTGACCGAGCGGGCGTTGACCCCCAGCGCGGCGTGCACCGCGCGCCCCGTGCCGATGAGCTGCTCGGCGATGTCGCGCACGGTGTCGACCGGGATGGCGAAGCCGAGGCCGACGCTGCCGCCACCCAGCGAGGCGATGGCGGTGTTGATGCCGATGACCTCGCCGGCGCCGTTGACGAGCGCGCCGCCGGAGTTGCCGGGGTTGATCGGGGCGTCGGTCTGCACCGCGCTGATCACCGCGTTGGTGTCGCTGCCCTCGCCGGCCAGCCGGACCGGCCGCTCGAGCGCGCTGACGATCCCGCTGGTGACCGTGCTGGCCAGGCCCAGCGGGGAGCCGATGGCGACCACCGGGTCGCCGACGACGACGTCGCCGGAGTTGCCGAGGGCGGCGGTCAGCAGGCCGGGCTTCTCCACCTTGAGGACGGCGAGGTCGCTGGCCGGGTCACGGCCGACGATGCGCGCCGCTGAGCCGCTGCCGTCGGAGAAGACCGCGCGGATCTCGGCGCCCTCGACGCCGTCGGCGCCGGAGATGACGTGGTTGTTGGTGACGATGTAGCCGTTGGCGCCGTCGATGACGACCCCGGACCCGGTGGCGCCGGCCTCGCCGATGCGGACCTCGACCGAGACGACCGCCGGGGTCACCCGGGAGGCGATGTCGGACACCGAGCCCGGCTCGCGCGCGATCCCCTCGTCGGTCTCGTTGAGCTGGGTGCCCGGGGCCAGCAGCGGCGACTCGTCGGCGGTGCGGGTCAGCCAGTAGCCGGCCGCACCCCCCACCAGGCCGGTCAGCAGCACGGCGAGCAGGGCGAGCACCGACAGCCGGATCGACACGTCGGCCAGCCGCAGCCGACGGCGTCCCCGGCCGTCGACGACGACCGGGCCGGTCCGCTGCTCGGGCTCCTCGAACACCGCCGGGCCGGTGAGGCCGGCCGGGGCGTGCGGGTCGCGCCAGGGGTCGGAGCGGGCGTCGGGCTTCCACCACGGCCCGGTGGCGGTGCGGCGGCGTCCGGGCCGGCCGCCGGGCGGCTCCTGCAGGCCGCGCTGGCCGGCCCCGGGGGCGAAGGCGCGCAGCACCGCCTCCGGCGGCGGTGGCGGCAGCGGGCGGGGCGGCGCGACCGGGCGGTCGCCGGCGAAGCCGCCCTGCACCGCGGCGGGTCGCCCGAAGGCGGCCTGCTGGGCGGGGCTGGGCGGGGGCAGGTGCTGCGGCGCGGGCTGCGCACGAGCGGGCGGGTCGAAGCCGCCGACGCCGTCCCGGGGGCGCGCGAACGCCTCGTCCGGCAGCTGTGCCGCCTGGTCGGGACGGCCGTCGGCGGTGTGCGGGGTCTGCGGATCGGGGTCCACCGGATCTCCCGACGGGGTGCCGGCGTGGGTGGTCAGGGCGTCCCGCCCGGGCTCGCCGAGGGCTGGACGGCGGTGCCGACGGTGGTCGCGCGCACCACCGGGGGGACGATCTCGGTGCGCTCCTCGAGCGTGGCCCCGGCCACCGGCTCCTGGGACGGGCGGACGCCGTCGGAGCTGCCGGCCGGCAGGTTCAGCGCCAGCGCGGTCACGCCCACGCCGAGGATGCCGAGCGCCCCCGTGAAGCCGCGGCGCAACCAGCGGGCGTGACCGGGCCGCTGGTGGCCGGCCGGCGCCGGGGCCAGCGGCACCGCCCACGAGCCGGTGGCGCCGCTGACGGTGAGCTGGCCGGGGCCGGCGCTCAGCGCGCCGAGCCCGCCGCCGGTGCCCGGGACGTCGGCGGTGAACGGGATGGCGCGCAGCCGGGACAGCAGGTCGCCGGGGACGGCGACGTCCGCGGAGGCGTGCAGCGCCTCCTTGGCCTCCCGTTGCGCCTGCACCGCCATGCGGCACTGAGCGCAGCCGGTCAGGTGGCGCGCCGCGCGGGCGGCGGGACCGCCGGCCAGCTCGCCGTCCACGAGGGCGGCGACGGCCTCCTGGGCCAGGTGGCTCTCCGGGATGTTCACCCCACGCTCCCCTCCGCGACGGCGTCCTGGGTGGGAGCCGGCCGGCGCGGGGCCAGGTGCGCGAGCGCCTCGCGCAGCTGGACGCGGCCGCGGTGGATGCGGCTGCGCACCGTGCCGAGCTTGATGCCGAGGGTCGCCGCGATCTCCTCGTAGGTCAGTCCCTCGATGTCGCAGAGGACGACGGCGACGCGGAACTCCGGGGAGAGCGCGTCGAGCGCGGCCTGCACCTGCGGGTCGAGGTGGGTGTCGGAGTACACCTGCTCCGGGCTGGGCGCCGTCCCGGGCAGGCGCTCGGTGTCCTCCGGCAGGGCGTCGAACCGGATCCGCTGCCGGCGCCGCACCATGTCGAGGAAGAGGTTGGTGGTGATGCGGTGCAGCCAGCCCTCGAAGGTGCCGGGCGAGAAGTCGGCGAGCGAGCGGAAGACGCGGACGAAGGTCTCCTGGGTCAGGTCCTCGGCGTCCTGCGGGTTGCCCGAGAGGCGGTAGGCCAGCCGGTACACGCGGGCGGAGTGGTCGCGCACGACCTGCTCCCAGGTCGGGGCGACCCACGCCTCGGTCACGGGGGCGGGATCGGCGGCGTCGGACACGGTCCCAGGATCGCAGACCGGAGCCGTCGTCGACCCCCCGACGTCGGCGGGTCGGGCGGGGGCGGCTCTCTCGGGGCGCACGACACGTCCAACGGGCCGGGGACCGGGCGGTGTTCCCGTTCACAGGGAGCTCACAGCTGCGCGGGCGGCCGGGCGCGGGCCGCACCGGCCACTACCCTCGGCCGGTGATGAGCGCCGCGACGACGACGGGCAGGCGAGCGTCGCAGCCGGCGTCGGTGAGCGAGCAGCGGAACGAGCCAGGGGTCGAGCAGTGACCATCGCGGCACCCGGACCGGGGAGGAACGGCGCGGCCTACGCCGACCGCTTCGCCGCCGAAACGCCCGCACTCGTGTCGGCCCGGTCCCGCGCGGCGGGGCTGGCCGGCGCACCACTCGTGACACCGGCGGTCGGTGCCACCCTCGCCGTCCTGGCCGCCGGGGCCGCTTCCCGCACGGTGGTCTCCATCGGCAGCGGCGGCGGCATCGCCGGGTTGTGGCTGCTGGAGGGGATGCGGCCCGACGGCGTCCTCACCGTGCTGGACAGCGACGCCGAGGCGCTGCGCGCCACCCGCGGGGCCTTCGCCGAGGCCGGCCACCCGCCCGGGCGCACCCGGATGATCTTCGGTACGACCGGGGAGGTCCTCCCCCGCCTCTCACCCGGCGCCTACGACATGGTCGTGTGCGCAGGGGCGCCCACCCAGTACGCCGCGCACCTCGGGGCGCTGCTCGAGCTGGTCCGGGTCGGCGGCACGGTGGTGTGCCACGGGCTGCTCGACGGCGACCGGATCGCCGACCCCCACGCGCGGGACGACCAGACGACGGCCTGGCGGGACGTCGCCCGCGCCGTCCGCGAGCACGAGGACCTCACCTCCGCCGTCCTGCCGATCGGGGCCGGCCTGCTCGTCGCCACCCGCCGCCGCTGAAGAAGGACCTCGTCCCCCTCACCGCTCGCAGGCTCGCGGCGAGCCTCTGGACGAGGCCTACCCGGGACGGGGACACGGGCCGGTGTCAGCCCCGAACGGGTACTCCGCGACCGGCGCCCACGGCCCGCCCAGGTAGCGCCACAGACCCAGGCCGCGTGCGCCGACCCGGTGCGGCACGAACCCGGCGGCCAGCCGGTCGCGCAGCACGCGGGCGACGGCCGGCTCCACCTTGTTCTGCACCGTCACGTGCGGCGCGTGCCGCTGCCGGTCCTGCCGGGTCAGCCACGGCTCCCAGGCCGCGGCCAGCCCGGCGCGCAGCGCGGTCAGCTCCGGGGCGTCGAGCGTGTACGCCACGCCCCGGCCGAGCAGTCGCAGGCCGGTGACGGCGACGTCGAAGGCCGGCCGGCGTGCCGCGTCAGCGAGGTCGGCGGCGACCGCGTCGGCCTGCTCGCCGGGCAGCGCGTGGAACAGCGTGACGTGCGCGCGCAGGTGGTTGCGCTCGGCCGGGAAGTGCGCCGCGCGCAGCCGGTCGAACCGCTCCTGGGCCTCGGGCTCCAGGAGCAGCGTGACGACCAGAGGGGACGTGCTGGAACGGCCCTCGTGCAGGTGCCCGGGCCGAGCGGAGCGAGGGTCGGGGGGCACGAGGGTCCTCACGGGGGCCGTTCAGCGATGGGCCCGGGCACCCTTGCCGAGGACCGTCACGCCGCCGGAGCTGACGTGGTAACGCTCGCGGTCGGCGGCGAGGTCGACGCCGATGCGGGTCCAGTCCGGGACGACGACGTTCTTGTCGAGGATGGCCCGCCGGACGTAGGCGCCCTCGCCGACGTACACGCCGTCCATCAGCACGCTGTCCTCGACCCGCGCGCCCCGCTCGACACGCACCCCCGGCGAGACGACCGAGTTGTGCACCGAGCCGCCGCCGATGATCGCGCCGGCACTGACCATCGACTCCTCGGCCCGTCCGCCGAGCACGAACTTGGCGGGCGGCTGCTGCGGCGGCAGGGTGAGGATCGGCCAGCGGTCGTTGTAGAGGTTGAAGATCGGGGTGACCGACACCAGGTCCATGTGGGCGTCGAAGTAGGAGTCGATCGTCCCGACGTCGCGCCAGTAGCCCTGGTCCCGCTCGGTGGCGCCCGGGACGACGTTGGTGGAGAAGTCGTAGACCCAGGCGTCCCCGGCGTCGGCGAACATCGGCATGATCGAGCCGCCCATGTCGTGCGCCGAGCTCTCGTCCTCGCCGTCCTTGCGCAGCGCCTCGAGCAGGGCGTCGGTGGAGAAGACGTAGTTGCCCATGGAGGCGAAGCTCTCCTCGGGCGAGTCCGGCAGCCCCGGCGGGTCGGCCGGCTTCTCCAGGAAGCCGCGCACCCGGCCGTCGGCGTCGGCGTCGATGACGCCGAACTCGGTGGCCTCGTGACGGGGGACCCGCAGCCCGGCGATCGTCACCCCCGCGCCGGTCCTCAGGTGCTGGTCGATCATCTGCGCCGGGTCCATCCGGTACACGTGGTCGGCGCCGAAGACGACGACGATGTCGGGCCGAGCGTCGTAGATGAGGTTGAGGCTCTGCAGGATCGCGTCGGCGCTGCCGGTGTACCAGCGCGGGCCGAGACGCTGCTGCGCGGGGACCGGGGTGATGTAGTTCCCGAGCATCTGCGACAGCCGCCACGTCGTGGTGATGTGCCGGTCGAGGCTGTGGCTCTTGTACTGGGTGAGCACCGCGATCTGCCGGATCTCGGCGTTCACCAGGTTGGACAGGACGAAGTCGATGAGCCGGTAGTTGCCGCCGAAGGGCACCGCCGGTTTGGCCCGGTCCTGCGTCAGGGGGGCCAACCGCTTGCCCTCACCGCCGGCCAGGACGATGCCGAGAACCCGAGGACCGCCACGCATGGGTCGCAACGTATCCGCTGTTCGCCGCGGGCGCTCCACCGCGGTGCGCGCCATTCACCCCTAGGGTGACCTGCGTGCGCATCGGCATGGTGACCCGGGAATGGCCGCCGGACGTCTACGGCGGCGCAGGCGTGCACGTGGAGCACCTCGCGGCGGCGCTGCGCGCGCTGCCCGACGGGCCCGACCTCGACGTCCACTGCTTCGGCGGACCGCGGGCGGACGCGACCGGGCACGAGGTCCCCACTGGGTTGCAGGGCGCCAACGGCGCACTCCAGGCGCTCGGGGTGGACGTCGAGATCGCCGGGGCGCTGGCCGGTGTCGACCTGGTGCACAGCCACACCTGGTACGCCAACGGCGCGGGCCTGTTCTCCTCGCTGGTGCACGGCACCCCGCACGTGGTGACGGCGCACTCCCTGGAACCGCGCCGGCCGTGGAAGGCCGACCAGCTGGGCGGGGGCTACCGGCTGTCCTCCTGGGTGGAGCGCACCGCCTACCTCGCCGCCGACGGCGTGGTCGCGGTCAGCAACGGCATGCGCGCCGACGTGCTCGACGCCTACCCCGACCTCGACCCGGCGCGCGTGCACGTCGTCGGCAACGGGGTGGACGCCGAGGCCTACCGGCCGGTGCACGACCCCGACGTCGTCCGCTCGCTCGGCGTGGACCCCGACCGGCCCTACGCGCTGTTCGTCGGCCGGATCACGCGGCAGAAGGGCGTCGTCCACCTGCTGCGGGCGGCCGAGCAGCTGCCGGCGGACGCCGGGCTGGTGCTGTGCGCCGGCGCCGCCGACACCCCGGCGGAGCGCCAGCAGGTCGCCGACGCGGTCGCCGAGCTGCAGTCCCGGCGGGATGGCGTGGTGTGGATCGAGGCGATGCTGCCGCGCGAGCAGCTGGTGCCGCTGATCACCGGCGCGACGGTCTTCGTCGTGCCCTCGGTGTACGAGCCGCTGGGCATCGTGAACCTGGAGGCCGCCGCGTGCGGCACCGCCGTCGTCGCCAGCGCCGTGGGCGGCATCCCCGAGGTGGTCGCCGACGGCCGCACCGGCCTGCTGGTCCCCTACGACCCCGACGCCGTCGACGCCTTCGAGGCGGGCCTCGCCGAGCGGGTGACCGAGCTGCTGCACGACCCGGAACGGGCCACCCGCATGGGCGCCGCGGGTCGCGAGCGGGTGCTGGCCGAGTTCGGCTGGCCGGCGATCGCGCGGCAGACGGTGGACGTCTACGCCGCGGTCCTGGCCGCCCGGGGCTGAAGGAGGACCACCCCCCTCCCCACACCTCGCAGGCTCGGCGCGGGCCCCCGGAGGGTGGCGGTTCCAGCACGTCACCGAGCTCGTGGCGGGCCCCTGCAGGGGGCCGCGGACCTCCCGGGATGATCGGGCCCCGGCGCGCCACCTGGGCCGCGTCGGGAGGGAGCACCGTTGTCGCAGGCCGTCGCGCCCGTCGTCCAGGTCGGGCTGGTCGCCGCCCCCGGGGCACCGGCCGAGCTGGCCGGCTGGCTGGCCGGGGAACTGGGCACCGAGCTGGCCGCGGCGCACCCGCAGGTGCGCTGGGACGTCCGGGCGGTCGAGGACGGGCTGGTGCAGCCCCCGGCCGACGACGACGAGATCGTCGCGGCCACCCGTCAGCGGCTGCTCGCCGAGGACTGGGACCTGGCCGTGGCCCTCACCGACGTCCCGCTGGAGGTCGACCGGCGGCCGGTGGTCGGCTCGGCGAGCCCGGTGCACGGCGTCGCGCTGCTGTCGCTGCCGGCGCTCGGCGCGGTCGGGCTGCGCAAGCGGGCACTGCAGACCGCGCTCGGGCTGGTGCGCACCCTGCTCGGCACCCCGGAGGACGGCGACGCCGACGACCACGCCGCGATGGGACGGCGGCTGCGCGAGCTGGCCACCGACCCGGCCGACGCCACCGCGGGCGTGGCCTTCACCGCCCGCGTGCTGACCGGCAACCTGCGGCTGCTGCTCGGCATGGTGCGGGCCAACCGGCCGTGGCGCCTGGCGGTGCGGCTGTCCCGGGCGCTCACGGCGGCCATCGCGGCCGGCGTCTTCGCCCTCATCACCGCCGACATCTGGCGGTTGGCCGACAACTCCGGCTGGCCGCGGCTGACCGTCGTCGCCGTCGGCTCGGTGGCGGCCGTCGTGGCCACGCTCGTGGTCGGGGCGCAGCTGTGGGAGCGGCCGCGCTCGCCCCGGGTGCGCAAGCAGGTGCTGCTGTTCAACGTGGCGACCACCGCGACCGTCGTCATCGGCGTCCTCACCTTCTACGTGGTGCTCTTCGCCCTCGCCCTCGTCGGCGCGCTGCTGCTGGTCGTCGGGCCGCTGTTCGCCGAGGGGCTGGGACACCCCGCGTACCTGTCGGACTACCTGGAGCTGGCCTGGCTCACCTGCTCGCTGGCGACGGTGGGCGGTGCGCTCGGGGCCGGGCTGGAGTCCGACGAGGCGGTGCGGGAGGCCGCCTACACCTACCGGTCGGAGCAGCCGGCGCACTGATCCGGCGCCGCGGCAGACCCCGGCACCCCTGTTGCCCGGGCGTGCCGGATCATCGTGGTCGTGTCGTCGATCGCCGAGCGCTTCCGCGTCGCGCTGGAGGACGTCCGCGAGCCCCGCCTCGCCGTCCCCGAGCTGCTCCCGGTGCAGCTGGCGCGCGCCTGCGCCCGGACGCTCGGGGTGGATGCCGCCGGGCTGAGCGTCACCGCCGGCGAGGAGGGCCGCGCCCCCCTCGGGGCCAGCTCGGCGACCGCCGACCTCGCCGAGCGGCTGCAGTTCACCGCCGGGGACGGTCCGTGCACGTCCGCGCACCGGGACCAGGAGCCGGTGTTCGCGGCGTCGGCGGACCTGCAGCGCCGCTGGCCGGCGTTCGCCCGGCTGCTGGCCCAGCACACGCCCTACCGCGCGGTGGTCGCCCTGCCGATCGGCGAGACGCTGGCCGGCCCGGGCGCCCTGGACCTCTTCTTCACCGACGAGGCGGCCGTCCCCCGGCTCGACGTCTTCGAGGCCATGGCCGTCGGCGACCTGACCTGCGCGGCGCTCGGCGACGCCGCGGTGTGGGCACCGTGGTCACCGCGCGGCGGGCCGGCGTGGCTGCACGGTCCGGCCGCCCAGCGCCGGGCGCTGGTGTGGACGGCGATCGGCCGGGTCGCGATGGCCCAGGACACGACCGCGCCAGCGGCCCTGGACGTGTTGCGGGCCGCGGCCGCGAGGACCGGGCGCACGGTGGACGAGCTCGCCGGGGACGTCGTCGCCGGCCGGCTCGACCCGACCGTCCTGCCGGCACCGGACGACCTCCCGCCGGCCCCTCGGGGCTGATCGACGAGTCGGCCGGGTCGTCGCCCGGTCCCGGAGCCCCCGAGGTGGGGGGTCGGCTCCCCCCGGGGTCGGGCTGTCCCCGGCCGTGGGCGGTCGGCAGACTGACCGGGTACCGCCAGCAGCGGCACGGCGGCCGGTGGACACGACCGCCACGGAACGGCGGGATGGAGGCGCGGCGTGATCACTGTCCTGGTCGCGGACGACCACGCTTTCGTCCGCGACTCCCTGGTCGAGCTGTTCACCGCCAGCGGCGACCTCACGGTGGTGGCCGAGTGCGAGGACGGGGCGCAGGTGCTCGACGTGGCCCGGCGCACCCGACCCGACGTCGTCCTCCTGGACCTGGCGATGCCGCGGGTCACCGGCCTGCAGGCGGCCCGGGAGCTGCTCGCCGACCGCCCCGAGTCGCGCGTCGTCGTCCTGACCGGCTCGCTCACCCCGGCACTGGTGCGGGAGGCGCGCGAGATCGGCGTCGTGGGGTACCTGCTCAAGGGCGATGACCCCGGCGCCCTGCCCGGCCACGTGCGCACGGTGGCCGCCGGAGGAACCGCCTGGAGCGATGCCGCCGCCTCGGCGACCACCGGCGACGGCGGGCGCGGTCGCTGAGGCCTCACCCCGGAGGGTGAACCCGCGGACACGCACAGGCACCGCGCCCTGTACGCAGAGTCGTGACTCGCTCGCAGGTGACGCAGGAGACCGGGACCTTCGTCCCATAGGGGTGTAACGGCCCTGGTCAGTCGGCCGTGAGTCAGGTCCCATGATCGGGCTCCCCCGCAGCGGCGGCCGGGGCACGGGACGACAACGGGGGTTCCCATGAGGCTTGCCCAGCTGGAGCGGCCGACCGACCTGGCGCGGGTGCTGGTGGTCGACGACCACCGCACGTTCGCCGAGCTCCTCTCCGGGGCGTTGGCGTCGGCCGGGATGGACGCGATCGGCACCGCCCACTCGGCGGCGCAGGCCGTGGCCATGGCGCAGGACCTGCAGCCCGACATCGTGGTGATGGACATCGAGATGCCCCGGCAGGACGGGCTGGCGGCCACCCGCCGCATCCGCGAGGTCGCGCCGGACGCCGTCGTCGCCGTGGTCACCGCCCACCGCGACCCCGACTGGGTCGTCCGCGCCGCGCAGGCCGGCGCCTCGGCGTTCATCCCCAAGGACGGCTCCCTGGCCGAGATGATCGACGTCCTCTCCCGCGTGCAGCCGGGACAGATGCTGGTCGCCCCCTCCACCTTCGCCGGTGGCGCGCCTCGCACCTCCTCGGCCGGGAACCGGGGCGCGGTGCCGCAGCTGACCCGGCGCGAGCAGGAGGTGCTCGACTGCCTGGGTCGCGGGATGCAGGTCAAGGCCATCGCCCGGGTGCTCGGCATCACGCTGGAGACCTGCCGCGGCTACGTGAAGTCGCTGCACGCCAAGCTCGGTGTCCGCTCCCAGCTGGAGGCGGTCGTCAAGGCCCAGCAGCTGGGGCTCCTCAGCGCTGCGGATGAGCGCTGAGCCCGGTTCCTCCTCCGCGGGACCCGTGCCCGCCCGTCGTCGCACCGTCTGGGGCCGTGAGCTGGCGGCCTTCTGCGCCACCGCGCTGCTGGTCCTGCTCGCCGTCTCGGCGGGCACGGTCTGGCTGAGCGAGCGCATCGCACGGGCGAACGCGCTGGAGGAGGCCGAGCGCACCGCGCAGCGGCTGGCACAGTTCCTGGTCGAGCCGGCGCTGGCCGAGGCAGCGACCGGCGCGCCGGGGCGGTTCGACGAGCTCGACAGGGCCGCGGAGAACCGGATGAGCGACGGGTCGGTCGTCCGGATGGTCGTCTGGCGGGCGACCGGCGAGGTCGTCTGGGCCACCGAGCCCGAGCTCCTCGGCCGGGAGTTCGACCCCTCCGACGGGGTGCTGGCCGCGATCGGCGGCGACACCGTCGCCGAGGTCGACGAGCGACCGGAGACCACGGCCGACGGCGAGCCGCAGGCGCTGCTGGAGGTCTACACCCCGCTGGCCGGACCCGGTGAGCAGCTGGCCTTCGAGGCGTACCTCGCCTACGACGGCATCGCCCGCCAGGCGGCGCGGCTGCGCGGCCAGATCATCCCGATGGCCATCGGGGCACTGGTCGTCCTGCAGCTGGTCCAGGTGCCGATCGCGACGTCCCTGGCCCGCCGGGTGCGCCGCCAGGAGGCCGAGCGGACGGCGCTGGTGCAGCGCAACGTCGAGGCCTCGGACCGGGAGCGGCGGGCGATCGCCGCCGACGTGCACGACGGGCCGGTGCAGGACCTCGCCGGGGTGAGCTACGCGCTGTCGGCGCTGCGCGGCAGCCTGCCCGAGGAGCGACAGCCCACCGCCGACAAGCTGGTGGGTGCCATCCGGCACGCCGTCCAGTCGCTGCGCCGGCTGATGATCGACATCTACCCGCCCGACCTCAGCGGGCCGGGCCTGGGGGTGGCGATCTCCGACAGCGCCGAGCCGCTGCGCGCGGCCGGCATCGAGGTGCTCATCGACGCCGCCCCGCTGCCGGAGACGCCTCCGGAGGTGACCGCGGTGCTGTACCGCACCGCCAAGGAGGCGCTGGCCAACGTCGCCCACCACGCGCAGGCCAAGCGCACCTGGATCACCCTCGAGGAGACCGCGCTGCGCGGCACCCCCGCGGTGCGCCTGGAGGTCGCCGACGACGGCGTCGGCTTCCCGGCATCCACCGACAAGCGCGCCGAGGGCCACCTGGGGCTGGCCCTGCTCCGCGACCGGGTGGTCGACCTCGGCGGGACGGTGACCCTGGGTGATCGTCTCGGCGGTGGCGCACTGCTGACCGCTGTGGTGCCACTGCACCACGGACAGTGACGCCACGAGCGTCTGACCTGCACGGACCCCCCAAATGCGGGAGCCCCCCGCCCCCCTCGTTCCGGCTGTGACGAGGGGGGCGGACGCGGGAGTGTTCCTCCACCGATCACCAGCGGTAAGTGAGGAGCACCCCCGATGGAGACGCCGAGCCTGAACCGCCGCGACGTGCTGAAGGTGTCGCTGGCCGGGACGGCGGCCATGGCCCTGCCGTACCAGGCCGTCCTGTCGGCGCGGACCGCCTCGGAGCTCGACTCGAAGAAGATGCCGCGGCCCTACGTCGCCGCCTTCACCGCGCCGCCGGTGCTGGCGCCCTACCGCTCCGACGACAAGCCGGGCAACAGCTACGGCGCCGTCCCGGGCACCGGCGCCCCGATCGTCGGCGCCGCCTACACCGGCACCGACTACTACAAGATCGAGCAGAAGCCGACCCAGGTCGAGCTCATCAAGGGCATCAAGACCACGATGTGGGGCTACAACGGCCTGGTCCCGGGGCCCACCATCCGCGTCTACCAGGACAGCTACGTGACCACCGGCCAGAGCCGCCGGGTCGTCATGCAGCAGATCAACAACCTGCCGGCCAAGCACCCGACCATGGGCTACGTCCCCTGGACCTCCACCCACCTGCACGGCTCGCCGTCCAAGCCGCAGTTCGACGGCTACGCCGGCGACCTCACCGACCCGGGTGAGTGGAAGAACTACATGTACCCGAACAACTGCTCGCCGCGGACGCTCTGGTACCACGACCACGGCGTCCACCACACCGCACAGAACGTGTACATGGGCCTGGCCGCCCAGTACCACCTGGTCGACGAGCGGCTCGAGCGCGACCTCGGCATCCCCCGGTACGACCGGGAGAAGGCCCGGCTGGGCCGGCCGCAGTACGAGTTCCCGCTGATCATCAGCGACGTCATGTTCGCCAGGAACGGCCAGCTGATGTGGGACGACGACGGGGAGTCCGGCCTCTACGGGGACGTGATCCTGGTCAACGGGGTGCCGTGGCCGACGATGAAGGTGGAGCCGCGCAAGTACCGCTTCCGGGTGCTCAACGGCTCACTGGCCCGCGGCTACACGCTCAAGCTGAGCAACGGCAAGCCGTTCCAGGTCATCGCCACCGACGGCGGCTTCATGCACGCGCCGCAGACGGTGACCACGCTGACGATCGGCATGGCCGAGCGCTACGAGATCGTCATCGACTTCGCCGACCTGAAGGGCACGAAGGTCCAGCTGCTCAACGGCGGCGTCAAGAACGCGCGGGACTACGACCACACCGGCAAGGTGATGCAGTTCGAGGTCGGGCACACGGTCACGAGCACCGACGGCAACACCGTGCCGCGCACCCTCGGCGCCCCGCACCCGGTGATGGCGCTGGACCCCGCCGAGTCCAGGGCCACCCGCCGGATGCGCCTGGAGCGCAGCAACGGCCTGTGGGTCATCAACGGCGAGACCTGGGACGACGTGGTGAAGAGCAGGTACGAGCACGTCTTCGCCGCGGTCGAGCCCCGCAGCACCGAGATCTGGGAGGTCGAGAACTCCTCCGGTGGCTGGTTCCACCCGCTGCACGTGCACCTGGTCGACTTCCAGGTCCTCAGCCGCAACGGCCGCCCGCCGCGGCCGGAGGAGCTGGGCCCCAAGGACGTCGTCTACGTCGGCGAGGGCGAGACCGTCCGCCTGCTCCTGCACTTCGAGCACGAGGAGGGGCGGTACATGATCCACTGCCACAACCTCTCGCACGAGGACCACGACATGATGACCCAGTACCAGGTGGGTCACCACGACATCGACTGCGACTCGATCAACACCTGCCCGCCCACGCGCGGCACGCCCGACGACTTCGAGTCGGCCGACCCCGACGAGGTGCTCAAGGCGTACGAGAAGGCGCTCGAGGAGCAGGCCGAGGCGGCGGAGGAGGCAGCCGAGCAGGTCGCCGAGACGCCGCCGGCGGCCCCGACGACGGGCACCGGGACCACGGGCACCGGGACGACGACGGCCACCGGGACCACGGCCACCGGGACGACGACGGGCACCGGGACCGCGGGTACCACCGCCACGACGGCACCGGCGGCCCCGAGCTCCTCGGCTGCGGCACCCACCACGTCGGCTCCCGCCCGCCGCGGCGCCAGCACGACGCCGACGCCGACCCCGGCGACGACGCCGGCCCCGGTGACCACCACCGCGCCCCGCCGGCGGACGCGGTGACCGCCGTCGCCGACGCCCCGGCCGCTCCCCGGGTCGAGCTGAGGGCACGTCGCAGCAGCGCCCGGTGGCAGCTGGTCGCGGCGCTCGGCCTGGCCACCGCCGGCGGGCTGCACGTGGCCGCCGCGGTCGACCACCTGTCCGCAGGCCAGCTGGCCGTCGGGTTCTTCCTGCTCACCGCGCTGGCCCAGGCCGCGCTGGCTGCCCGGCTGGTCCTCGGCGCCTGGGCCGGCACCCGCCCGGACCGGCACCTGGTGGCCGTGGCGCTGCTCGGCACGGTCGGCCTGCTGGGCCTCTACGTCGTCGCGCACACGACCGGGCTGCTGGATTCCTTCGCCGTGCACGACGCCGCGGCGGCCGGGCACCTGCACGACGTCCCCGGCCGGCTGACCACGGCGGTCGACCCGGTGACCGGCGTCGAGTTCGCCCGGGGCATGCCGCTGGGCTCGTCCGGGCCGGTGGCGATGGACGGGCTGTCTGCGTCCTCCGGCGGGCACGGCCCCGAGGCCGTCGGCACCGCGGTCGTCACCGCCGAGCTGCTGGCCGTGGCTGCCCTGGCCGCGCTGCTGCCGACGTCCTGGCGGCGTCGCACGCTCGACGCCCTGCTGGTCCTGGGCGGGTCCGCGTGGGCACTGTGGCTCACCGGCGTCCTCGGGTGAGGACCGCCCCCCGAACCGCCGTCGCGGTCTCCGGTGACCCCCGCACCGGAGACCGCGGCGGCTCCCCCCGGCACCGGGCCCCGCGGTCCGGCGGCCGGCCCGGGCAGCGGCTGCGCGACGCCGTCCTGTGGGTCGCGGCCGGGGCGGCGCTGCTGCTGGTGGCGGCCACGGCCGGCTTGCTGCCGGTGCAGCCCATGCGGGTCGACTCCGACAGCATGACGCCGACCGTCGCCTCCGGTGACCTGCTCCTCGTGCGGCACGGGCAGGGGCCGGTGCGGCGCGGCGACGTCGTCGCCGTGACCGCCCCGCTCGACGACGGCCTGCTGGTCAAGCGGGCCGTCGGGGTGGGCGGGGACGAGGTGGCCATCGAGGACGGCGTCCTGGTGGTCGACGGGACGCCGGTGTGCGAGCCGGCGATCGACCCCGCCCGGCTGGACGGCGTCTGGTTCGGGCCGGTGACGGTGCCCGAGGGCCAGCTGTTCCTGCTGAGCGACTCCCGCGACGGGTCGGTCGACTCCCGCTCCTTCGGCCCGGTGCCGACCTCCTCGCTCGTCGGCACCGTGACCGCCCGGCTGTGGCCCCACCCGGGGTCGCTGCCGTCGCCGTCGGCCGGCTGCTGAGAACCCGCCGCGACGCGTCGACCAGGGGGAACACCGCGTGCGGGCGCGGCGCTGCACCCGTCGTGGGAAGCCCTGCTGCTCCGTCGTCCGCCGCCCGCCCTGCCGCACCGCCCCCCGTGCCCCGCTCCGCCGACGCCCTCTCCCGCCTGCTGCAGGTGCGCCAGGTCTACGCCGAGCCCGCCGCCCTGGCCTCACCGCGCGGGCAGCAGGTGCTGGCCCGCTTCCCCGCCGCCGAGGTCGTCGAGGTCCCCTCGCACTGGAAGATCCCCGAGCTGCACGGCAACGAGGGCAACGTCGAGCGCTGGGTGCGGGTGAAGTCCGAGACGCTGGTGCTGGGCGTCAAGAAGTCCCTGACCGCCCGGCCAAACGGCCGCTCGGCGAACTGGATCGCGCCGTCGACGGCCAACGGCTGTGCCATGGCGTGTTCCTACTGCTACGTGCCGCGGCAGAAGGGCTACGCCAACCCGATCACCGTCTTCACCAACATCGAGCAGATCACCGGCTACCTCCGCCGGCACGTGGCGCGGCAGGGTCCCAAGACCGAACCCGACCAGTGCGACCCGAACGCCTGGGTCTACGACCTCGGCGAGAACAGCGACTGCTCGGTCGACGCGCTGGTCAGCGACAACGTCGCCGACCTGGTCGAGACCTTCGCCGAGCTGCCGACGGCCAAGGCGTCCTTCGCCACGAAGTACGTCAACCGGCAGCTGCTCGAGCTCGACCCGCGTGGCCGGACCCGCATCCGCTTCTCGGTGATGCCGGAGGACGACGCCAAGGTCCTCGACATCCGCACCAGCCGGGTCGCCGAGCGCATCGCCGCGGTCGACGACTTCGTCGAGGCCGGCTACGAGGTGCACCTCAACCTCTCCCCCGTCGTGCTGCGCGAGGGCTGGGAGGCCGACTGGGCGCAGCTGCTCCGCCGGCTGGACGACGAGCTCTCCCCCGCGGCCAAGGCCCAGGCCGCCGCGGAGGTCATCCTGCTCACGCACAACCGGGACCTGCACCAGGTCAACCTGGGCTGGCACCCCAAGGCCGAGGAGCTGCTGTGGCGCCCGGACCTGCAGCAGCCCAAGCGCAGCCAGAACGGCAGCTGGAACGTGCGCTACCGCAACGACGTCAAGCGCGCCGGCGTGACCCGGGTCCAGGAGCTCATCGCGGCGCACGCGCCGTGGCTGCGCATCCGCTACGCGTTCTGACCCGGCACGCGCTGCCGACATGTCGACAGCCCGTGCCGAGACGCTGACGCAACGTGTGGTTTCCTGGAAGCCCGCCCCCAGGGAAGAGGTGAGGGGATGGCACTGGACCACGACGCCGCGGTGATCGCGCCGTCTCTGCTGTCCGCGCTGCCGGACGCGGTCGTCGTGGCCGACCGGCAAGGCCGCATCGCCTACGTGAACCCCGCGATCCGGACGTTGCTGGGGCACGAGCCGGCCGACCTGGTGGGCGGGCCGCTCACCGTGCTCATGCCCGAACGCCTCCGGCGGGGTCACGGGGAGGGCTTCGCCCGCTACGCGGCCACCGGCCACGGCAAGCTCGTGGGGGCGACCACCCAGCTCCCCGCCCTGCACGCCGCCGGCCACGAGGTCGCGATCGACCTCACCCTGTCCCGGCTGCCGCAGGCGGCCGATGACGGGCTCGTGGTCGCCGTCCTGCGTGACGCGAGCACGACGATCCTGCTCGAGCGGCAGTTCGAGGTCAGCCGCTACCTGGCGGCGACCCTGCGGGTCACCGCGGCGCTCACCGAGGCGCCCGACGCCGACGTCGCCTTCCGCGACCTGCTGCCGACGCTGTGCACGGAGCTGGACTGGGACGCCGCCACCCTGTGGGAGCCCGACGGCGCCAGCCGCCGGCTGCACCACGTCGGCACCTGGACCACCCCCGGCTCGGCGGCGCCGGCCCTGCACGCCGCCTCCCACGCGCACCGCATCGGCCGCGGCGAGCCGTTGCCGGGCCTGGTCTGGTCCCGCCGGGAGCCGGTCGTCATCGAGGACCTGTGGGCCGAGCCCCGCCTCACCCGGCTCTCGGCCGCCCGCACCGACGGGCTGCGGACCGGCGTGGCCTTCCCGGTGGTGCGCGGCGACGAGCTGCTCGGGGTGTGCGAGCTGTTCTCCCACGAGCAGCGGCCGGTACCGGACGAGCTGCTCGACGTGCTCGCCCACGCCGGCCGCCAGATCGGTCAGTTCCTCGGCCGGCTGCGCGCCGAGTCCGAGGTCCGCAAGCTGGCCGACACCCTGCAGCGCAGCCTGCTGCCCTCGCACCTGCCTGCCATCCGCGGCGTGGAGCTGGCCGCCCGCTACCGACCCGGCGGCGGCGGCGGGCTGGTCGGCGGCGACACCTACGACGTCATGCCGCTGCCCGACGGCCGCTGGATGGTGCTGATCGCCGACGTCTGCGGCACCGGCGCCGAGGCGGCTGCGGTCACCGCGCTGACCCGGCACACCGCCCGCGCGGCGGCCAGCCCCGCGGCCGAGACCACGGCCGGCCCGGCCGACGTGCTGCGCGCGGTGAACGCGGCGCTGCTGCGGGCGCACACCGGCGGCCCGCTGCGCTTCGTCACCGCGGTCTGCCTGGTGCTCTCCCCCGGTCCCGGCGGTGTGTGCGCGACCGTCGGCGTGGCCGGCCACCCGCTCCCGGTGCTCGCCTGTCCCGACGGTCCGCGGGAGATCGGGGTGCCCGGCCGCCCGCTGGGCATCTCCCCCGACCTCGACGTCCCGGTGGTGCAGGTCGAGCTGCCGCCGGGGACGACGATGGTGCTCTACACCGACGGTGTCACCGAGGCCCGCGACGACACCGGTGCACAGTTCGGCGAGGACGGGCTGCACCGGGTGCTCGCCACGGGTTGCCGGGACGCGGAGGCGACCGTCGAGGCGGTCACCGCCGCGGTGGAGGACCAGCTGCGTTCCTCCCGCTACGAGGCCGACGACCTCGCCGTCCTCGCCTTGTCGGTACCTGCGTGAACCGTTCCCCCGGGACGGCGAGATCTGCACACCCGCTGCCATCAGGCCGCTGAAGACCGCCAGTGTGCAGACCTCGCAGGGCCGTGGCGGCTCCGGCCGGCTCGCTCGTCGTCGGGGTCGCCGTACCGTGGCGGCGTGGCTCGGGTGGCGGTGGTGGGCGCCGGACTCGGTGCCCTCGCGGCCGCGGCCCGGCTGGCCGCCCTCGGCCACGCGGTGACCGTGCTGGAGCAGGCGCCGCAGGTGGGCGGCAAGCTCGGCTGGTACGCCCGCGACGGGCACGGCTTCGACACCGGGCCGAGCCTGGTCACCCTCCCGCAGCTCTACCGCGACCTGTTCGCGGTCACCGGCGGGCCGCTGGAGGACGCCGTCGACCTGGTGCGCCTGGACCCGGCCGTCGCCTACCGCTTCGCCGACGGGACACGGCTGTCGGTGCCGGGCCACGCGGCTGCCGTCCCCGGCGCGCTGGACGCCGCACTGGGGGCCGGCAGCGGCGCCCAGTGGTCGGCGCTGATGGCCCGGGCCGCGGCGATGTGGCGGATCACCGAGCAGCCGTTCCTTCGGTCCCCGCTGGCCGGGGCGGCCACGCTGGCCCGGCTGGCGCTCAGCGGCTCCGACGTCGCGACGGTCGCGCCGTGGCGCACGCTGCGCGGCCTGGGGACGGCGTACCTGCGCGACCCGAGGCTGCGCACGCTGCTCGACCGCTACGCCACCTACTCCGGCTCCGACCCGCGGCGGGCCCCGGCGGTGCTGGCGACCGTGCCCCATGTCGAGCAGGCCTTCGGCTCCTGGTACGTGCGCGGGGGGCTGCGCCGGCTGGCCGGGGCGGTGGCGCAGCGGGCGGTCGAGCGCGGCGCCGTCGTGCGCACCGGGACCCCCGTGGAGCAGGTGCTGGTGGAGGGGGGCCGGGCCGCGGGTGTGCGGCTGGCCGGCGGCGAGGTGCTGCGGGCCGACGTCGTGGTCTCCGGCGCCGACGCCGCGGCGCTGTACGCCGATCTGCTCCCCACCTCCCGCCCGACCCGGCGGGTGCGGCACGACCTGGCCCGGAGCACGCCGTCCCTCTCGGGGTTCGTGCTGCTGCTGGCGCTGCGCGGGCGGACGCCGGGACTGGCGCACCACACGGTCCTCTTCCCCGACGACTACGACGCCGAGTTCGACGCGGTCTTCGGTGTCGGCCGGTTTCGCGGCGCCCCCCGGCCGGTCGCCGACCCCACCGTGTACGTCAGCGCGCCCGACGACCCGGCGACCCGGCCGGACGACGCCAGCGAGTCGTGGTTCGTGCTGGTCAACGCGCCGCGGCACGATCCGGCCGGCGGGGTGGACTGGGACGCCCCGGGGCTGGCCGACCGGTACGCGCGGCAGGTGCTCGAGGTCATGGCCCGCCGCGGCCTCGACGTCCGCGACCGGGTGCGCTGGTGCGTCGTCCGCACCCCGGCCGACCTGGAGCGCGACACCCGCAGCGTGGGCGGCTCCATCTACGGGACGTCGAGCAACGGCGCCCGGGCGGCGTTCCTGCGGCCGGGCAACGCCTCGCCCGTGCCCGGGTTGTTCCTGGTCGGTGGCTCGTCGCACCCGGGCGGTGGCCTGCCGCTGGTGGCGCTGTCGGCGGAGATCGTCGCCGGCCTCGTCGGTCCGGCCTGACCCCGGCCCTCCTCAGCGCACCGGCCGACCCACGTGGGTCGAGCCGTCGCGTGGTGGCGGCGGCGCGGACAGCACCACTCCCCGCCGTGAGCATCCGGGAGCGCTGCCGCCGGGGACCGGACCCGTCCGGTGGCTTGCCGACCACCACGCCCTTCAGGCATAGTTGTTCTAGTAGAACTAGAACAACCTGGAGGTGTCCGGTGCAGCGCACGCTCCCCGTGACCGTCGGGGCGCCGCTCCTGGCAACGGGCGCGGTGGCCCTCGCTGCGCTGGCCTGGCGGGACCGGTTCCCGGCAGGGGTGGCCTCGCACGTCGGTCCCGGCGGACTCGTCGACGACGTCACCACGACCGGGACGTTCGCCGCGACGGCGCTGACGATCGGCGCCGGCCTGGCCGTGCTGTGGGGTCTGGTGGCACGCAGCGTGCGGAGCAACCCGACCGGGCTGCGGGTGCTCGCGGCCGCCTCGGTGGGCTCGGCCGCCGTGCTCGCCGCCGGCCCCGCGGTCCTGCTCGTGACCAGCCTCGACCGCGGCAGCGTCCTGGGGGAGCCGGCACCCGCCTGGCTGCTGCCGGTGGTCGTCCTGGCGCTGGCCGCGGGGAGCCTGCTCGGGTGGGCGCTGGCGCGGGTGCCGGCTCCGGCCGAGACGCGGCAGCCCCCGCCGCCGGACGCACCCCGGGTCGAGCTGCCGGCAGGCGGTCGCGCCGTGTGGACCCGCGTGGTGGTGGCCCGCCCGGTGCTCGTCGGCGCCGTGGCGCTGGCCGCCGTGGGCGTGGCGCTGTCGGCCACCGTCAGCCCCGGCGCCGGCGTCCCCGCGCTGGTCGTCGCCGCCCTGCTGGCCCCGACCACCTCCGTCCGCGTCACCGCCGACCACGCCGGGGTGAGCGTCCGCGCGACCCTCGTCCCGCGTCCCCGCGTGCACGTGCCGCTGAGCCGCGTGGTCCGCGCCGGGCGGTCCGACGTCCGGGCCCGGGAGCTGGGCGGCTGGGGGCTGCGGGTGCGCGGCGAGCGGACGGCGGTCCTCCTCCGGAGCGGCGAGGCGCTGGACCTGGAGCTCGCCGACGGCTCCCGCCTCCTCGTCACCGTCGACGACGCCGCGACCGCCGCCGCCCTGGTCAACACCCTCGCCGAGCGGAGCCGGGTGTGCTGATCGGGATCGACCCGGCCGCGCAGGTCCCGCTGGGCGACCAGGTGGCCGCGGCGGTCCGCCGGAACATCGCCACGGGCGCGCTCGGCCCCGGCGACCGGCTGCCGGCGGCCCGCGACCTCGCCGTCTCGCTCGACGTCAACGTGCACACGGTGCTGCGCGGGTACCAGCTGCTGCGGGACGAGGGACTGATCGAGCTGCGCCGCGGCCGGGGAGCGGTCGTCAGCGCGGCCGCGACGGCGGACGGAGCGGAGCTGGCCGAGGCCACCGGCCGGCTGGTCGCCGCGGCACGCCGGCTCGGCCTGGCGGAGGCGGACGTCCTGGAGACCGTGCGGCTGGCGCTGCGCCGGCCCACGACCGCGCCACCCGGCTGACGGCCCCGGCCCCGCGCTCCCCCCGCGACACACCGCGGGTGCGCGGCGCACGGGCCGTCGACCGCTACCTTGTTCTGCATGAGTCCGCCGGTGGAGCGCCGCTCGCTCGTCCTGCGCGGCGTGCTGGACCTCTGCCTGCTCGCCCTGCTGCAGGACCAGCCCGTCTACGGCTACGAGCTCACCGAGCGGCTGGCCGACCGCGGCCTGCCCGTGGCCGCCGGCTCGACCTACCCCCTGCTGGCCCGGCTCGAGAAGGCCGGGTTGGTGGTCACCGACCAGCGGCCGTCGCCGACCGGTCCGCCGCGCAAGTACTACTCGCTGTCGGGCGCCGGACGGGCCGCCCTCGATGCGGGCCGCGCCGAGTGGCTCGACGTCGCCGGCGCCGTCAGCGGCCTGCTGTCCCCCGCACTCGCCTCGCCCGCCGTCCCCCAGGAGGTCTCCCGTGCCTGACACCGCCGTCCGTCCCGACCCGACGCGGGAGCGGCAGGCCGCGCTCACCGAGGCCGACCGCGCCTGGCGCCGCGCCGGCGTCCGGGCCCGGGACCGCGCCACCCTCGCGCGGGAGCTGGAGGCCGAGCTGATCGGTGCGCAGGACGACGCCCGCCCGGTGCGGGCCGTCCTCGGGGAGGACCCGGCCGCGACCGCACGGCAGTGGGCCGAGGAGCGTGGGCTCACCGGACGCGCCCTGCGCCTCGGGCTGCTGCTCCCGATCGCCCTCCTCGGCGTGCTGGCGGGCTCCACCGTCACCCTCGTCGACCTCGGGGTGGGCTTCACGACCGGCCACGGCTCGGGGCACGCCGCCGTCGTCCTGACGGTCTGGGCCACCAGCGTCGTGCTCGCCGTCCTGCTGGCCGCCCTGGGGTGCTGGGCCGCGCTGGCCCGCCTGGGCGATCCGCGCGCCGCCGGCACCGCGGGCTGGGTGGCCGGCCTGCTGCCCCTCGGTGGCGGCGTCGCGGCGGTGGCCGGCGCGGTCACCGCCGCGACCCAGCACTTCAGCGTCCGTGCGGAGACGTTCGTCGCGGTGGGCGTCGTCGTCCTCGCCGTGCTGGCCGGGACCGTCGTCCTGGCCCGGCTGCTCGCCGTCCGGCTGGTGCGCCGGGAGGACCCGACCGGCTGAGCGAGGACCCCCACCCCACCATCGGCCTCCCCGCAGGGGCCCGCCGCGGACGTGCGCACGGTGGGGGGTCCTTCAACTGCGGGCGGCGCCGTAGCCGAGCAGGGCCGCCAGGCCCAGCGCGCTGCGCGGGGCGTAGGCCGCCCGCCACAGCCCGCCGTGCACCGCCGCGTACGCCTCGTCCTGCCACGGCTGCTCGTGCGCGGGACCGCCACCGGTGTGCAGGTCGTGCACCAGCAGTGCGGCCATGAGCACGTTGGACGTCGCCGGCTCGAACACCTCGACGCCGAACCGGTGCGCGCCTGCGTAGGCCGCCGCGAGGGCGCGGTTCTTCAGCACCGAGCGGGTGCGGGTCGGCGGCGCGACGTTCATCGACACCGTCGTCCCGGCGGCCCGCGCAACCGTCGCCCGCCACCGCTGCAGCCGCTTGGCCAGCGCGTAGTTCGGCCCCTGCTGGGCCACCAGGCTGTCCAGGACGCCGGGGTCGCTGCCCGGCAGGTACGCGCGCTGCAGCAGCCGCCCGGCCGACAGCGTCCGCAGCGGCCGGCCCAGCAGCTTCGCCGCCCGCGACCGCCCGGCGTAGGCGCGCACCGACTGCGCCACCGCGTCCGGCGGGACGGCGAAGACGTCGGTCGGCGTGGCGAGGAAGGCCAGCGCGACGTCGTTCCGGGCCGCGGCCAGCCGGACGGTCAGCGCGTCGACGGCCGTCGACACCCGCACGTTGGTGGCCCCGTCGGCGTAGACGTAGTCGCCGAGCACCAGGCGCCCCGGCAGGCCGGTCAGCCAGTCGGCGACGGCCGGCACCTCGGTGATCAGGTCCGCACCGACGTCCTCCCCGGCGACCGGGTACAGCAGCGTCCCGGCGCCGCGGCGGGCGGTGTCGAGCACCCGCTCCCACAGCTGTGGGCGGGGCAGGTCCACACCGGCCACCCGGGCGCCCCAGCGCAGCAGCGCGGTCAGCGGCCCCATCTCCGCACCGGCACCGAGCACGACGACCGTGGTGTCCGGCAGCGCCAGCCACTCCGGGTGCGCGACCACGGTGCGCACCGCCTCGGCGGCCGAGGGCTCCACGACCCCGTTCTCCACCCAGGCGTCGAGCCGGCGCAGCAGCGCGTCGCCGCGCAGCCGCTCGCCACGGAAGGGCAGCGACAGCTCCCGCTCGGGCTCGGCCGTGCCGGTGACCTCCGCCGTGCCGAGGACGCGGCCGGCCGGTGCGGCGACCAGGTCGCCGAGCGCGGTCTCCGCACCGTCCGGGGCGGCCACCCGCATCCGCCGGTGCAGCGAGGCCAGCCCCGCATCGGCGATCGCCAGCGCCGCCTCCCGCGAGGCGATCCCGGCCTCGACCAGCCGGCGGAAGTGCGGCAGGTAGCCGGCCCGCCAGTTCGTCTCCCGCTCGGCTGCGCCGGCACCGGCCGGGTCGACCGGCCGCAGCGCGTCGGCGACGACGGCGCGGCCGAGGGCAGCGGTGCTGCGCCGGCCGTCCGGCCCCGCCGGGAAGACGACGCCGAGGTCCGCCATCAGTCGACCACCGAGGACGCGTCGACCGGCGCGCCGGCCTCCAGCCAGCGCAGCAGGGTGCGCGCGCCGAACCCGGTGCCGCCCTTGACCACCTCGGCCTCGTCGGACCCGGCGCGGGCCGGCCCGGCGACGTCCAGGTGCGCCCACGGCAGGTCCCCGGCGAAGGGTCGCAGGAACAGCGCGGCGGTCGTGCCGCCCGGGTTGCCCGGGGCGTTGTTCGCGTCGGCCACGGCGCTGTCGAGCAGGTCGGCGTGCTCCTCGGCCAGCGGCATCCGCCACACCGGCTCACCGGCGTGGCCGGCGGCGGTGCGCAGTGCGTCGGCCAGCCCGTCGCTGGTCGCGTACAGCCCCGCGGTGCGGGTGCCGAGGGCGACCTTCATCGCCCCGGTCAGCGTGGCGACGTCGACCAGCACCGTGGCGCCCAGCTCCAGGCGCCCCCACGCCAGCCCGTCGGCGAGCACCATCCGGCCCTCGGCGTCGGTGTTGAGCACCTCCGTGGTCCGGCCGCCGACGTGCCGCACCACGTCGCCCGGGCGGTAGGACGAGCCGGAGACGGCGTTCTCCGCGGCCGGGACGACGGCGGTGACCGTCACCGGCAGCTCCAGCCGGGCCGCGGCGTCGACCGCGGCCAGGACGGCGGCGCCGCCGGCCATGTCGGTCTTCATCTCCCGCATGCCGGCGTTGGGCTTGATCGAGATGCCGCCGGTGTCGAAGGTGATCCCCTTGCCGACCAGCACGACGTGCGCGGCCCCGGCGCCCGGCGGGCGGGAACTGGCCACGACCACCCGGGGCGGGCTGGCCGAGCCGCCGCCCACGGCGAGCACGCCACCGAAGCCGCCGGCCCGCAGCTCCTCGGGGCCGAGCACGGTGACCGTCACGTGCGGCAGCCCGCCCAGCCGCTCGACGGCCCGGTCGGCCAGCCAGGCCGGGTCCTTGGTGTTGCTGGGGGTGTTGACCAGGTCCCGGGCCCAGGCGACCGCGGAGGCGGTGACCTCGCCGGCCCGCGCGGCGGTGGTGACCGCCGGGTCCGTGCCGTCGGCGACGACGACCGTGACGGTCTCCAGCCGCGGCGGGTGCGGCGCCGAGGTCTCCCGGAAGCGGTAGCCGGCCAGCAGCGCGGCCTCGACGGCGACGCGCACCTCCTCCGCACCCGCGGGGGCGGCCGGCTCGTCCAGCGGCAGCACCAGCCGGCGCGCGCCGTGCTCGGCGAGGGTCTGCGCGCGGCGGACGGCGGTGGCCACGTACCCCCGCAGGTCCGGCAGCGTCGCGTCGCCGATCCCGACGGCGACCACGCTGCGCGGCCGGCGGCCGGGGACCGGCAGGTTCGTGACGTTCCCCGGGCGGCCGGTGTTGCCGGTGTCGGCCAGCGCGCCGGCGAGCAGGCCGGTGTCGACCGGTGCGCCCGCACCGGTCAGCCACGCGGGCAGCGTGGCGCCGCTGCCCACCGGCACGGCCAGGACGTCGTCCTCGCCGAGCGCCGGGAGTTCGGTGCGGACCTCCACGCGCGGCAACGGCGCGGCCCCGGTCGCCGGCGTGCTGCCGGCGGCCGGGGCCGCGTCGTCCTGCGCGGGACTGCCCGGGGGCAGGTGCGCTGCGGTGTTCAGCTGGTCGCGCCCTTCAGGGCCTCGGAGAGGGCCGCGGCCTCGTCGGGCGACAGCTCGACGACGAGACGGCCGCCGCCTTCCAGCGGAACGCGCATGACCAGACCGCGCCCTTCCTTGGTGACCTCGAGGGGACCTTCACCCGTGCGCGGCTTCATGGCCGCCATGCGTGCCTCCTTCGTCGGCCGAGCGCAGCCCGTGGGCTGCTCACGGCGTCGTCGATGCTGTGCGCTCCGCTCCCATGATCCCGTATCCCGCGCGCAGGTCCAACCCGAGGGGGAAGGACCCTCCTGCCCCCCAGCCCTCGCAGGCTCGGGCCGGGGCCCTGCAGGAGGGCCGTTCCAGCACGTCACCGGGCGCGGAAGCAGGTGGTCACGTGGTCGTCGACCATCCCGGTCGCCTGCATGAGCGCGTAGGCGGTCGTCGGGCCGACGAAGGCGAAGCCGCGGCGCTTGAGCTCGCGGGCCATCGCGGTCGACTCCGGGCTGGTCGCCGGGACGTCGGCGAGGGTGGCCGGGCGGGGCCGCGGAGCCGTCGGCGCGAAGGACCACAGCAGCGCAGACAGCCCCTCGGGGACCCGCTGCGCGGCGCGGGCGTTGCCGACGGCGGCGGCGATCTTGGCGCGGTTGCGGACGATGCCGGCGTCGGCGAGCAGCCGCGCCTCGTCGGCGGCGCCGAACCCGGCCACCGCGTCGATCGAGAAGCCGGCGAAGGCGGCCCGGAACGCCGGGCGCTTGCGCAGGATGGTGATCCAGGACAGCCCCGACTGGAACGCCTCGAGGCAGAGCCGCTCGAAGAGGGCGTCGTCGCCGTGCAGCGGCGTCCCCCACTCCTCGTCGTGGTAGGCCACGTACTCGGGGGCGCTGTCGCCCCATGCACACCTGACCAGCCCCGCACAGCGGGTGCGCTCGTCCACGACCGGCACGCTAGCCACCGGCAGTGACGGCGGGTGTCAGCCCAGGCCCACACCCACGGCGCCGGTCCGCAGGTCCTTGGTGTACAGGTCCCTCAGCCGGTTGACGTCCGACGCGGCCAGCGGCTGCGACGTCGTCACCAGCACCCGGTCGCCGGTGACCGCCAGCAGCCGCCCGTACTCGGCCGGCGTGATCGCGCCGGTGGGGCCGGTGGTGGGCCGCCCGGAGGCGTCGGCGGTCACCAGCACGAGGGACCCGGCGACACCGCCGTCGAGGTCGCGCCGGTAGTGGTCGGTGTGCCCGTTGGTGTCAGCCGGCAGCGCGGCCGCGGCGGTCGAGTAGAAGGCGTAGCGGCCGGTCGGGTCGAGCTCGACCTGGTGCTCCCACACCGTCGTCTGCCCCGTCCCCAGGGGGACGACGGCACCGGTGACGGTGTCGACGCGGTACGCCAGCCCGGTCGACCAGGTCTGCGCGGGGAAGTTCGTGGTGACGCGGTTGCTGGTGACGAGGGCGACGTAGCGCCCGTCGTCGCTGACCGCCAGGTCGCCGGTGTCGCGGAAGACGGCGAACGGGAGCATGCGGCCGGTGGAGGTGGTGACCTGGGAGACCACCCGCAGCTCCCCCGCGCCCGCCCCGGACAGCGTCTTGCGGTGGGCGACCACGCCGGAGGCGCTGTCGGCACCGAAGACGGCGAACCGGCCGTCCGGGGTCAGCGCCAGGGCGGGGCCCGTGGCGGGGCCGCTGAGCTCGCCGCCGGTGGTGGTCGTGGAGACCCGGGTGACCGTCCCGTCGGAGAGCCGCTTGGCGAAGACGTCGACCCGGTTGTTGGTGTCGCCGGCGACGAGGTCCGCCCGCGCCGAGTAGAAGAGCACCAGGTCGCCGTCGCCCGACACCGCCACCGACGGGCCGGTGGCGTACACCGACGCCGCGGGCTGCAGCAGGGTGCCGGCCACCGACGGGGAGGCGGTGCCGCCCCGCGGTGCGCTCACCAGCGCCCAGCTGCGGGCGCCGACGTCGAACCGGTAGACGTCGGCCAGCCTGTTGGTGTCGCGCGGGTCCAGGGCCGCGGTCGTGGCCAGGACGACGGAGCGCCCGTCGTCGCTGATCGCCGGGACGCTGGTGTTGGTCGCGTCGCCCGCGCCGGTGGCGGTCGGCGGCAGCGGCGCGATCCGCGTGCGGGTGCCGACGGTGCGGTCGACGACGTACATCTCGTATGCGGTGTTGGTGTCCGACGGCTCGAGGCGGGCCCGGGTGCCGACGACGACGAACCGGCCGTCGCTGCTCGCGGCCACGCCGCCGCTCTCCCCTGCCCCCTCGACCGGGACGGCGGCGTAGCCCGGGGTCACCGACACCGCGGCGGAGCGCGCCGAGACGTTGCCCGCGGCGTCGACCGCCACGACGGTGTACGCGTCCGTCGTGTCGTTGGTCAGGCCGGTCACCGTTGCCGAGGTCCCCGGCGCCGGCACGGTGGCGACGGTGCTGCCGTCGGCGGCCAGCACCCGGTGCTCGACGACGTCGGCGCCCGCGGCGTCCCACCGCAGCTCGGCCTGCCGGTTCCCCGCGACGGCGGTCACGCCGGTCGGCGCCGGCGGCGGGGTGAGGTCGGTCGGGGTGGCGCTCGCGGTCGCGGCGTCCGAGCGCTTGCCGCCGGCGTCCACGGCGACCAGCGCGTAGGCGTAGCTGCGGTCGTTGACCAGCCCGGCATCGGTGTACGTCGTCCCGGCCGGGGTGGCGATCTCCACCCCGTCCCGCAGCAGCACGTACCCGGCCAGGTCGGACTCCCCGTTGGCCGTCCACGTGAGCGAGACCTGCCCGTCGCCGCGGACGGCGCTGAACGCCTCCGGCACGGCCGGGGCCAGGTCGACGGGCGTGGCGCCGGCCGTGGCGGGGGCGGAGCGGTTGCCGCAGGCGTCCACGGCGACCAGCGCGTAGGCGTAGCTGCGGTCGTTGGTCAGCCCGGCATCGGTGTGGCCGGTCCCGGCCGGGGTGGCGATCTGCACCCCGTCCCGCAGCAGCACGTAGCCGGCCAGGTCGGGCTCGCTGTTCGCCGCCCAGGTCAGCGCGACCCGTCCGTCCCCGCGGACCGCCGTGAACCCGGCCGGCACGGCCGGCGGGGTGAGGTCGGTCGGGGTGGCGCTCGCGGTCGCGGCGTCGGAGCGGTTGCCGCGGGCGTCCACCGCGACCAGCGCGTAGGCGTAGCTGCGGTCGTTGGTCAGCCCGGCATCGGTGTGGCCGGTCCCGGCCGGGGTGGCGATCTGCACCCCGTCGCGCAGCAGCACGTAGCCGGCCAGGTCTGACTCACCGTTCGCCGCCCAGGAGAGGGTCACCCGCCCGTCACCGCGGACCGCCGTGAACCCGGTCGGCACGGCCGGCGGGGTGGAGTCGAGGGGCCGCGCCACCCCGGGCTCCGAGGGCCCGGAGGCGTTGGCCGAGGTGTCGACGGCGACGACCTGGTAGCTGTACCAGCGGTCGTTGACCAGCCCGGCATCGGTGTAGGTCGTGCCGGTCACGGTGTCGATCTCCACGCCGTCCCGCAGCAGCAGGTAGCCGGCCAGGTCGGGCTCGGTGCTCGCCGTCCAGACGAGCGCGACCCGCCCGTCGCCGGCGGTGGCGACCAGCCCGGTGGGCGCGGCCGGCGCCGTCCGGTCCGCCGGGGGCACCGTCGCCGCGGTGGAGGGGGCCGACCGGTTGCGGTGGGTGTCGACGGCGACCACCGCATAGCCGTGGGTGGCACCGTCGACGGGGCTGCTGTCGACGTGGGTCGTCCCCGGGACGCTCGCGATCTCCGTGCCGTCACGCAGCACGACGTAGCCGGCGAGGTCGGGCTCGCCGTTCGCCGTCCACGAGAGGCTGACCCGACCACCGCTCTCCACCGCGGTCACGCCCTGCGGCGCGGCCGGTGCCGTGAGGTCGATGGGCGTGGCCGACGCCGTCGCGGCGGCGGAGCCGTTGCCGGAGCCGTCGACGGCGACCAGCGCGTACGCGTAGGTGGTGTCGTTGACGATGGCGGTGTCGGTGTACGTGGTCGCACCGGTCACCGTGGCGAGGACGGCGCCGTCGCGCAGCACCCGGTACCCGGCGAGGTCCGGCTCGCCGTTCGCCGTCCACGACAGGTCGACGCGCCCGTCGCCGCGGGTGGCGGTGAGGCCGGTCGGCCGGGCCGGGGCGACGCGGTCCGCCGGCGTCGCGCGCACCGTCTCCGACGGGGCGGAGGCGTTGTCGTGGGTGTCGACGGCGACCAGCGCGTACGCGTAGCTCGTCTCGTTGACCACGGCGGTGTCGGTGTGGGTCGTCGCGCCCGTGACCGTGGCGAGGACGGCGCCGTCGCGCAGCACCCGGTACCCGGCGAGGTCCGGCTCGCCGTTCGCCGTCCACGACAGGTCGACCCGCCGGTCGGCGGCGGTGGCGGCCACGCCGGAGGGCGGCGCCGGCGCGTCGAGCTCGTGCGGGGTCGCCGTCACCGCGGCCGACGAGACGGACCGGTTGCCGTGGGTGTCCACCGCGGCCAGCGTGTAGCGGTAGGGGGTGTCGTTGACCAGCGCGGTGTCGGTGTGGGTGGTCGCCCCGGTCACCGTCGCGACCTCGACGCCGTCGCGCAGCACCCGGTAGGAGGCCAGGTCGGGCTCGGTGTTCGCCGTCCAGGAGAGGGTCACCCGCCCGTCGCCGCGGACGGCGGTCAGGCCGGCCGGCGCGGTCAGGTCGGTGGGCGTGACCCGGACCGCGGCCGAGGGCGCCGACCGGTTCCCGTGGCCGTCGACGGCGACCAGCGTGTACGTGTACGTCCGGTCGTTGACCAGGCCGGGGTCCAGGTACGTCGTGCCGGTGACCGCGGCGACCTCGACGCCGTCGCGCAGCACCCGGTAGGAGGCCAGGTCGGGCTCGCCGTTCGCCGTCCAGGAGAGGCCGGCCCGGCCGTCCCCCCGGCCGCCGACGAGGCCGGTCGGCGCGGCCGGCGCGGTGAGGTCGGTCGGCGTCGCGCCGACCGCGGGCGCCGAGGAGGCCGACCAGTTGTCCGAGGTGTCGTGCGTCTGCACCGTGTAGGTGTAGGTGCGGTCGTTGACCAGCCCGGTGTCGACGTACGTGGTGCCCGGGAGGGTGGCGACGACGACGCCGTCGCGCAGCACGCGGTAGCCGTCCACGTCGTAGTCGGCGCCGTTGGCCGCCCAGGACAGCGTGACCCGGCCGTCGCCGCGGGCAGCGGTCACCCCCGTGGGCGCGGCCGGTGCCACGGAGTCCTGCGGCTCGCCGGGCGCGGTCGCGCCGGTCTGACCCACGTACGTGCGCGGGAGGAGGAGAACGACCTCGCTGGTCACGGTGCGGACGGTGACCGTGTACTGCCTGCCGTTCACCAGCCCGCCGGTCAGGGTCGCGGACCTGGTGGAGGCGTTCGTCGTGACCCGCGGCTCGGTCTCCGCGTCCAGGAAGACCTGGTACCCGCTCGTGGCGGTCTCGGGTGACGCGGTCCAGGAGACGGTGAGGGCGCGGTCGGCCGGGGTCACCAGGACGCTCGCCGGCGGTGCCGGGTCCTGGGTGCTGACCGTCTCCAGCCGCGGTGCCGGCACGGGCTGCCCGCCCAGCGCCACGGCGAGCACGGCGATGACGACGGCCAGCAGCCGCAGCAGGCGGCTGCTGGAGCGCCCGGCCGCCCGCTGAGCAGCGCCGACGTCCCGCATCTGTCGCGTCCCTCCTGGCGGAGGCGCCCGCGGACCGGCGGGTGCCGGAGTCGTCCTCGACACGCACCGGGCCGTTGCTTGAGCCCAGCCCGACGGCACCCCACCCGGACGGGGGACTCAGGGGACGGCGGCGTCCACGTCCCCCAGCTCGGCGCGGTCGCGGCGCACCGGGCTGCGGCGGGTGGCCAGCACGCAGCCGAGCACCACGACCGGCAGGCCGACCGCCAGGCCGAGGGTGAACGGCTCGTCGAGCAGCAGCACGCCGAGCAGCACCGCGACCGCCGGGTTGAGGAAGGTGATGACCAGCGCCCGCTGCGGGCCGACCTCGCGGATCAGGGCGAAGAACAGCGCGAGCGCGACGGCGGTGCACACGACCCCCAGGACGAGCACGGCCAGCAGCGCGTCGGCCGGGGCCCGCGCCGTCTCGTCGAGCCGGGGGACGGCGAACGGCGCGTAGACCGCGGCGGTGACGGTGAGCGCGACGGCGCTCGCCGCCACCCCCGGCACGTCGGGCAGCGACCGTTCGACGATGAGCGGCGCGGTCGCGTACCCGACGACGACCAGCCCGACCGCGAGCAGCGGCAGCGGCGCGATGCCCTCGACGTCCAGACCGAGCAGCACCGCGATGCCGGTCACGCCCAGGCCCATGCCGAGCAGGCGCACCCGGCCCAGCCGGTCCTCGCCTCCGGTCAGCCGGCCGGCCAGCGCGGCGACGAACGGCACCCCGGCGACGAGCAGACCGGTGAGCGAGCTGGACAGCGTCTGCTCCGCGTAGGCCAGCAGCAGCCACGGGCCGGTCATCTCCAGGAGCGTGAAGGCCAGCAGCGGCCGCCAGCGGCGCAGCGCCGGGCCCAGCTGGCCGCGGGCGACGGTCCACGGCAGCAGCAGCGCCGCCCCCAGCACGCACCGGCCGAAGACCACGACCACCGGCGGCAGCTCCTCGACGGCCACCTTGATGAGCAGGTACGGCACGCCCCAGATGAGCGACATCGCCAGGAACAGCGCCCACCCCCGTCGGCTCACCGCTGTCCCGCCGCTCCGCCGCACCCGCGCACCCCGCCATCCTGCCCGGGCGTTTCCCCGCCTCCGCACCGGGCACCGCCCGACGGTGAGCGCTGCCCCTCCCGTGCCCGGCCGGCGGCCGGCGGCCTCGGGGCTGCTGGTCGGTGCCGGTCTCATGGGGTCGGTCGACGAGATCGTCTTCCACCAGCTCCTGGCCTGGCACTCGTTCTACGACCGCGCCGGCGGGACGGTGGGCCTGGTCTCCGACGGCCTGCTGCACGCCGCGACGCTGTCGGCGGTGGTCGCCGGGCTGGCGCTGCTGGCCGACCTGCGCCGCCGGGGCGCGTTCGACGCCGTCCGCTGGTGGGCGTTCCTGCTGCTGGGCGCCGGGGCCTTCCAGCTCTTCGACGGCGTGGTCGACCACAAGCTGCTGCGGGTGCACCAGGTCCGCTACGGCGTCGACCTCACCGGCTACGACCTGGCCTGGAACGCCTCGGCCGTCGTGCTGCTCCTGGCCGGCGCAGCGCTGCTCGTCCGGGCCCGCCGCCGCGCCGTCCGGTGACCGGCGTCTGCGTCGTCGTCCTGCTGGGCCTCGGTGCGCTCCACGTCGCGGCCGGCTGGCGGACCCGGTGGCCCCTCCGCCGGACGGCGTCCTGGCTGGCCGGCCTGACCGCGGCCGGCGCCGGCGTCGTCCTCTCCGCCGCTCACGACGACCTGCGCCTGCACATGGCCGGGCACCTGCTGCTGGGCATGGTCGCCCCGCTGCTGCTGGTGCTGGCCGCCCCGGTCACGCTCGCGCTGCGGGCGCTGCCGGTCGCGGCGGCCCGGCGGCTGAGCCGCGTGCTGCGGTCCCCGCCGCTGCGGTGGGCTACCGACCCGCTGGTCGCCGTCCCCGCCAACGCCGCCGGGCTGTGGCTGCTCTACGGCACCGGTCTGCACGCCGCCGTCGTCCACCGCCCGGCGCCGGCCGCGCTCGTGGCGCTGCACGTGCTGGTGAGCGGATACCTCGCGACCGCTGCGGTGCTGGCCGTGGACCCGGCGCCGCACCGTCGCGGGGTCGGGGTGCGCGCCGGCGCGCTGGCCGCCGGCGCGGCCGCGCACGACGTCCTGGCGAAGTGGCTGTACGCCACTCCCCTGCCGGGGGTGCCGTTCGCCGCGGAGGGCGCACGGCTGATGTGGGACGGCGGCACGGTCGTCACGCTGGTCGTCGCGGGGGTGCTGTGGCGGCGCTGGTACGTCAGCCGCGCCGCCGTCCGCGCCGCCGGAGCGCCCACGGCCGCCGTCGCCGGGCCAGCATGAGGGCGTGGACGCCGCCGACCGCCTCGCCGCCCTCGTCGACGCCCTCACCGGCGAGCCCGGGGTGACCCCGCCCGACACCAGCGGCCCCCGCCGGTTCGGCTCGCGGGCGCTCAAGGTCGACGGCGCGGCCTTCGCGATGGTCGTGCGCGGCGCGCTGGTGCTCTCGCTGCCCGCGGACCGCGTCGCCGCGCTCCTGGCCGACGGGCGCGGCGGGCCGTTCGGCGGCCGGGGGCGGCCCTACCGCGAGTGGGTCGCGCTGGCCGACGGCCGGCCGGACACCGACCTGCCGCTGGCCCGCGAGGCCCTCGCGTTCGCCCGCACCCGGCGGGGCGCCGTTCGCTGACCGGAGGCGCTCAGCGGGCCGTCCGGCCGGTGTAGCGACGCGCGAAGTCGGCGAAGCGGTGCAGGGAGAGGCGGACCCCCGCCACCGCGGCCGGCTTGACCAGCGGCCAGCCCAGCTGCCCGAGCGGGCCGAAGGGCAGCCACAGCTGCTCGGTCCAGGTCACGAGGGAGCCCGCGCCCTGGGGGGTGACCTCGAAGGTGCCGGGCCCGCGCACGATCCGGCCGGTGTGCTGGACGACGGCGCGCCGCGGCGGGTCCCACTCGGTGATCACCATCGTGTCGAGCACCCCCCGGCGCCGTCCCCGCACGGGCAGGCCGGTGCGGGCCGCGAGCCGGCCCCCGACCGCGTGCGGGTCCCCGCCGGTGACCTCCACGTCGGTGAGCAGCATCCACTCCCCCTGGCGGGTCCAGTCGGTGAGCGCCGCCCACACCTGCTGCGGCGGCGCGTCGACGACCACCGTCTCCACCAGTTCACGCATCGGCGCGCGCTCCGTTCCCGCCCGGCCGGGCGTCGTCCGTGCCGGGCGCGTGCCCGGCCTCCTCCAACCGGGCGCGCAGCGCCGCGGTCTCCGCGTCGCGCTCCTCGAGCGCCCGGGCCAGCTGTTCGAGCAGCCAGTCGACCTCGGTCATCCGGTAGCCCCGGACGGTCACCGACATGCGCACCCCGCGGACGTCGTCCGCGGTGACCGGCCGGTCCTCGGGCAGCTCCAGCGGCGAGCGGTCGGGGTCGGCCGGGGGCCGGGTCTCGCCCCGGCCGAGCAGCACCGAGCCACCGAGGAAGACCAGCCCGCCGACCACCGCGACGGTGAGGACGAAGACGACCGCCTCCAGCACGCCGACCTCAGTCCCTTCCCTCGGCCGTCGTCACGCGTCGCTCGGCGCGTCGTCGACGGGGAAGGCGCGCATGCCGCCGCCGTTGTCGCCGGCCTGCCGCGCCTTCTCGGCCTCCTGGACGATCCGCACGACCGCGTCGACGTCGTCGGTGACCGTGAACAGGTCCAGGTCGCTGTCCTTGATGGTGGCCGCGGGCACCATCGTCGTCCGCAGCCAGTCGACCAGCCCCGACCAGTACGCCGACCCGAACAGCACCACCGGGAAGCGGGTCACCTTGCGGGTCTGCACCAGGGTGAGCGCCTCGAAGAGCTCGTCGAGGGTGCCGAAGCCCCCGGGGAGGATGACGAAGGCCTGCGCGTACTTCACGAACATCGTCTTGCGGACGAAGAAGTAGCGGAACGCGATGCCGACGTCGACCCACTCGTTGAGCTCCTGCTCGAACGGCAGCTCGATGCCCAGGCCGACCGAGAGCCCGCCGGCCTCCGACGCGCCGCGGTTGGCGGCCTCCATCGCGCCCGGGCCGCCGCCGGTGATCACCGCGTACCCGGCATCGGCCAGCGCCGCGCCGATCGCCACGCCCGAGGCGTAGTGCGGCGAGTCCTGCGGGGTGCGGGCGCTGCCGAAGACGCTCACCGCGCGCGGCAGCTCGGCGAGCAACCCGAAGCCCTCGACGAACTCGCTCTGGATGCGGAGGACGCGCCACGGGTCGGTGTGCACCCAGTCGGTCGGGCCGCGGCGGTCGAGCAGCCGCGCGTCGGTCGTCGTCCCCTGCAGGCGGGGGTCCGGCTCGCCGCCGCGCAGCATCACCGGGCCGCGGTGGCGGGTGGGCCGCGGCTTGCGGCCGTTGGCCGGCTCGGGGGTGGTCGTCATGCGGTGCTCCCGGAGAGATGGGCGACGAGCGCGTCCTCGGCCGGCTGCAGCCGGTCGACCAGCACGTGCTCCTCGCGGGTGTGGGCCAGCTGCGGGTCGCCGGGGCCGTAGTTGACGGCGGGGATGCCGAAGGCGGCGAAGCGGGCGACGTCGGTCCAGCCGAGCTTGGCCCGCGCCGGACGGCCGACGGCGGCGACGAAGGCCGCGGCCGCCGGCTCGGACAGCCCCGGCAGCGCCCCACCGGCGTTGTCGACGACGGCCAGCGTCGCGCCGGCGGCCACGGCGTCGGCGAAGACCTCTCGGACGTGCGCCTCGGCGGCGTCCTCGTCCCGGTCGGGCGCGTAGCGGAAGTTGACCGTCACCGTGCAGGCGTCGGGGATGACGTTGCCGGCGACGCCGCCCTCGATGCGGACGGCGTTGAGGCCCTCGCGGTAGACGCACCCGTCGATGTCGACCTCCCGCGCCCGGTAGGCCGCCAGGGTGGCGAGGATGCCGGCCGCGCCGTGGATCGCGTTGGCGCCGAGCCAGCTGCGGGCGCTGTGCGCCCGCCGGCCGGGGACCTCCAGCACCGCGCGCAGCGTGCCCTGGCAGCCGGCCTCGATCTCCCCGTCGGTGGGCTCGAGCAGGATCGCCAGGTCCCCGTACAGCCAGCCGCGGCGCTCCCGCGCGACCCGGCCGAGGCCGTTCCGGACCGCCTCGACCTCCTCGTTGTCGTAGAAGACGAAGGTGAGGTCGTGCGCGGGCGCGGCACCCGGGACGCCGAAGCGCCCGGCCAGCCGCAGCATCACCGCGTCGCCGGCCTTCATGTCGCTGGTGCCGCAGCCGTAGAGGCGACCGTCCTCCAGCCGGCTGGGCACGTTGTCGGCGATCGGCACGGTGTCGAGGTGACCGGCGAGGACGATCCGGGTGGGCCGGCCGAGGTTTGTCCGGGCGAGGACGGCGTCGCCGACCCGCTCGACCTCGAGACCGCCCAGCGCCCGCAGCGCCGCCTCGACGGCGTCGGCCAGGGCACCCTCGCTGCCCGACACCGACGGGACGTCGACCAGTGCGCGGGTGAGCGCCAGCACATCGGCGGCGGGGTCCAGCGGGGGCAGGTCGGTCACGACTCCCGAGCCTACGGGCGGCGTCGGGGGCGGGCTGTCGCAGCGCGCCAGCGGCGCCGGCCCGTCGCCCACCGTTCACCTCGGCCGCGACGGAGCCCGCAGCGACCGGGTACGCCCCGGGGTGCTCGTGCTCTGCCCGCCCTGGTGGGCAGAGCACGGGCGTGCGCCGAGGTCCCTGCGGCGTCCCGGACCACGCCGGGAGGGCGCGACCCGCGCTCGGTAGCGTCGTCGCCGTGACCGACTCCGCCCCGCGCTCCGCCGTCGCCGCCGGTCTGGCCACCGTGACCCCCGCGGGCACGGTGCTCGACACCTGGTACCCCGAGCCGCGGCTCGGCGCGCCCGCGGGCGCGCGCCCTGGCACCACCCGGCTGGGGGCGCTCGAGATCTCCGGGGAGCTCGGCCCGGACTACGGCGGCCTGGTGCGCAGCGATGAGTCCCGTGGCGTGGAGGTGATCGCCGTCCGGACGGTCATCCCGGACCTGTCCGCGCCCCCGGCCGACACCCACGACGTCTGGCTGCGGCTGCACCTGCTCTCCCACCGGCTGGTCACCCCGCGCAGCATCGACATGGACGGCGTCTTCGGCCTGCTGACCAACGTCGCCTGGACCAGCGCCGGCCCGGTCGAGGCCGCCACGTTCAACCCGCACCGGCTGCGCGCCGTGCACGGGCAGATCACCGTCCACGGCGTCGACAAGTTCCCGCGGATGGTCGACTACGTGATCCCCTCGGGCGTCCGCGTGGCCGACGGTGACCGGGTGCGGCTGGGCGCCCACCTCGCCGAGGGGACGACGGTCATGCACGAGGGCTTCGTCAACTACAACGCCGGCACCCTCGGCCCGTCGATGGTCGAGGGCCGGATCAGCGCGGGCGTCGTCGTCGGTCCCGACAGCGACATCGGCGGCGGCGCGTCGATCATGGGCACCCTCTCCGGTGGCGGGAAGCAGGTCGTCTCGATCGGTTCGGGCTGCCTGCTGGGGGCCAACGCGGGCATCGGCATATCCCTCGGCGACAACTGCGTCGTCGAGGCCGGCTGCTACGTGACCGCCGGCTCGCGGGTGACCCTGCCCGACGGCTCGGTGGTCAAGGCCGCCGAGCTCTCCGGCCGCGACGGGCTGCTGTTCCGCCGCAACTCGGTCTCCGGTGCCCTCGAGGCGCTGCCCCGAACGGGCACCTGGGGCGAGCTCAACGCCCAGCTGCACGCCAACTGAAGGACCCCTCTGCCCCCCACCGCTCGCAGGCTCGCGGCGGGACCCCTGCAGAGGGGCCGTTCCAGTACGTCACCGGGCTCGGCGCGGCCCCTGGAGGGTGGCCGTTCCAGAGCACCCGACGAGCCTCGGGACGGGGCCGGGCGGAACGGGCCCGGCGGCGCTCAGGCGTCCCCCGGCACGGCTGCCGGGACGTCGAGGTGTTCGAGCAGGGCGACCAGGAACTCCTGCGGCCGCTCGACGTGCGGGGAGTGGCCGACGCCCGGCAGCACGACCTCCCGGCAGGTCCCGCCGCGGGCGGCGTAGCGGTCCAGGACGGCGCGGGTCTGGGCGACCATCGGCTGCGGCGGGCAGACGTCGGCGCCCGGCCAGCCCGGCACCGCACCCAGCGCGCCCAGGTGCGCGAGGTCGAACAGGGACGCGTCGGAGACGATGGCGTCGGCGTCCCCGCGGATCCACAGGACCGGCGGCTTGACCGGCAGGTCGGGGATCCCGGACAGGTCGAACACCGTCGGCGCCATCGTGTTGAGCACCCCGCGCGCCCCCGGCGCCACGCCCGGCCAGGTCGCTGAGGTGCTGGCGTCCCCCGGGTAGTGGTCCTCGCCGGTGCGGGTGGAGAGCATCGCGGCGACGAAGACGTCCTCGAGCCGCGGGTCGATGGGCAGCGACCCGGGCGCGACGTAGAAGGCGCGCAGTACCGACCGCGGGCTGGTCGGGTGGTCGCCCGTGGTGTCGCCGGCGGCGATCGCCGCCACGAACTCGGGGTTGGCCGCGCCCGCCCCGGAGCCCGCGCCGTCCTCCGTCAGCCGTCGTCCCTCCGGTCCGGCGGTCCCCCCGAAGCCGTACGGGGAGACCGGCGCGACCAGCGTCACCGACGCGACCCGCTCGGGCCGGTCGAGCAGGTACTGCAGCACCACACCGGCACCCATGCTCCAGCCGACCAGGTGCACCCGGTCGACACCGAGGGCGTCGACGAGCGCCGCGACGTCATCTGCCCAGTCCCGCACCCCGCGCCGCGCGTCGATCGGCAGCGGGTCGGTGTCGCCGTACCCCCGCAGGTCGACCGCGAGCGGCCGCACCCGGCCGGTCCCGGCCAGGGCGAGCACCGGCTGCTGCCAGAACAGCGCCGAGCTGACGTTGCCGTGCACGAAGAGGACGACCTCCCCGGGCCCGGCCGGGTCGACGCCCTCGGGGTGCAGGACGTTCTGGGTCAACCGGGCGGTGGGCACCCGGGTCGCGGTGGTACCGGGCAGCAGCGTGTCGCTCATGCGGTCTCCTCGCAGGTGGCTGGCGGGACACCGTAGCGACGGACACCTCCCCGCAGCAGCACCCCGTTGCCAGGGAGCGCACCTACAGTCGCGGGCGATGAGCAGCACACGCAGCGCGACGGCACGGCGGACGACGTCCGCGCGCCGGCCGCCGGCGCGCCGCCCGGCCGCTCGAAGACGGCCTCCCCCCGGGCGTGGGGGCCGGGGGGCGCCGGCCGGGTCGTGGCGCTCGTGGCTGCCGCTCGCGCTGGTCGGACTCGTGGTCCTGGGGGTGGTGGCGCTGGTGCGGGGCATCGAGGGACCGGACCCGGTGCAGCTCACCGGCTCCTGCACCGTGGCGGGTACCGGCCTCACGCTGACCGCCGAGCAGGCCGCCTCCGCGGCGACGATCGCTGCGGTCGGCCGCGCTCGCGGGTTGCCGGAGCGGGCGGTCGTCATCGCCCTGGCGACCGCGCAGCAGGAGTCGACGATGCGCAACCTCGACCACGGCGACCGGGACTCCCTCGGGCTGTTCCAGCAGCGACCCTCGCAGGGTTGGGGCACCCCCGAGCAGGTGCGCGACCCGGTCTACTCGGCGGGGAAGTTCTACGACGGCCTGGTCGAGGTCCGGGACTGGGAGTCCCTGCGGCTGACCGATGCCGCCCAGCGCGTGCAGCGCAGCGGCTTCCCGGAGGCCTACCAGAAGCACGAGCCCCTGGCCCAGCAGCTCACCGCGGCGTTCGCCGCGCCCGAGCCGCGCCGGCTGACCTGCAGCTACGAGGCGCCCGTCCCCGGTGGGCGGCTCAGCGCGCGGGTCACCGCCGCCGCGGCGGTCGTGGAGGCGGAGCTGGGCGCGACGACCACCGAGCGCTTCGGCGAGGTGGAGGTCGCCTCGGCGGCCGGCTGGCCGGCAGCCACCTGGGCGGTCGCGCACGCCGAGCGGCTGGGGCTGCGGTCGGTCGCCTTCGCCGGGTCGGAGTGGACGCCGACCGGCGGGTGGGCGCCCTCGGACGCCACCCCTGACGCGGTGCGCCTGGAACTGGCCCGCTGAGGCCGCGGCCGGGTCAGCCGGCCAGGCGCTCCACTGCCGCGGAGATCCGCTCGTCGGTGGCGGTGAGGGCCATGCGCACGTGCCGCCCGCCGGCCGGGCCGTAGAAGGAGCCCGGGGCGGCGACGATGCCCCGGGCGGCCAGCCAGTCGATCGTCGTCCAGCAGTCCTCGTCGCGGGTGACCCACAGGTACAGCCCGGCCTCGGAGTGGTCGATCCGGGCGCCGGCGGCCCGGACGGCGGCGGCCAGCCGGTCACGGCGGGCGCGGTAGCGCTCCCGCTGCTCGTCGACGTGCGCGTCGTCGGCCAGCGCGGCGGCCATGGCCGACTGCACCGGCGTGGGGACCAGCAGGCCGAGGTGCCGGCGCACCTCCCACACCTGGCGGACCAGCGCCGGGTCGCCGGAGAGCAGCCCGGCGCGGTAGCCCGCGGCGGTCGACTGCTTCGACAGCGAGTGCACCGCGAGCAGGCCGCCGTGGTCCTCGCCGGCGACCTCCGGGTGCAGGATCGAGCGCGGCTCGACGTCCCAGCCGAGGGTGGCGTAGCACTCGTCGGCGACGACCGGGACACCGTGGGCGCGTCCCCACGCCACCCAGGCGCGCAGCTCGTCGTCGGTGAGCACCCGGCCGTGCGGGTTGCCCGGGGAGTTCAGCCACACGAGGACCACACCGGCGGCGTCCTCCGGTGGGGTGTCGGTGCGCCGCACGCCGAGTCCGGCCAGCACCCCGCCGACCTCGTAGGTCGGGTAGGCGACCTCGGGGATCAGCACCGTGCCGGCGCCGCGCAGCCCCAGCATGGTCGGCAGCAGCGCGACGAGCTCCTTGGAGCCGACGGTCGGGATCACCGACGGGACGGCGCCCAGCGGGTCGGCCAGCCGCACGCCGAGCCGGCGCTGCAGCCAGCCGGCCGCCGCGGTGCGCAGCTCGGCGGTGCCCAGGGCGGTCGGGTAGCCCGGCGCGTTGCCGGCGCCGGCCAGGGCGGTCGCGAGCAGTTCAGGGGTGTCGTCGACCGGCGTGCCGATGGAGAGGTCGACGACACCGCCGGGGTGCCGGGCCGCCTTGGCCCGGGCACCGGCGAGCGAGTCCCAGGGGAAGTCGGGCAGCCGGCCGGCCGCCGTCCCCGTGACCGTGCTCGTCAGTGACCTTCGCCCTGCGGCGGGAGGGCGGCGACCAGCGGGTGGTCCTTGCCGACCTTGCCGGTCTTGGCAGCGCCGCCGGGGCTGCCCAGGTCGGAGAAGAACTCCACGTTGGCGTTGTAGAAGTCCTTCCACTTGTCCGGGACGTCGTCCTCGTAGTAGATGGCCTCCACCGGGCACACCGGCTCACAGGCGCCGCAGTCGACGCACTCGTCGGGGTGGATGTAGAGCATCCGGTCGCCCTCGTAGATGCAGTCCACCGGGCACTCGTCGATGCACGCCTTGTCGAGGACGTCGACGCAGGCCTGGGTGATGACGTAGGTCACGGTGGTTCCCTCCCGGGGACGTGCGGGGTTGCTCCGCCGGCGCGACGGCCGGTCGTTCTCCCCCTGAGTATGGCCCGTGGCGCTCCGGTGAAACGGAACGGGTGGCCCGGCGGACCCCGGCCGGGTGCGACCCCGCCGGGATGGCGCTCCGGCCGACGACGCAGGATCGGACCGTGGGACAGAGCCGGTCGCCCCTGGACGTCGCAGGCCTCGAGCTTCTGGCCGCCCGGGGCTGGCGCGGCACGGAGCAGGACTCCCTCGGCGACTGGCTGCTGCGGGCCGGCGGCGGCTTCACCGGCCGCGCCAACTCCGCCCTCGTCGTCGGCGACCCCGGCCTGCCGGTGCCGGAGGCGGTGGACACCGTGGCCCGCTGGTACGCCGACCGCGGGCTGCGGCCGTGCGCCCAGCTGCCCGGCCGGCAGTCCCGTGCCGCCGACACGGCCTTCGCCGCGGCCGGCTGGGAGCGCGACGAGGACGTGCTGGTGCTGACCGGGCCGCTGTCGCCCACCGCCGCCGACGGCGTCCCGGTCGGCCTGTCCCCCGAGCCGGACGACGCGTGGCTGGCCGGCTACCGGCACCGCGGCTGTCCGCTGCCGCCGGCCGCCCGCGCGGTGCTCACCAACGCCGAGGACGTCGTCTTCGCCTCCGTGCGCCTCGACCCGCCACCGGCCCCGCTGGCCGCCGTCGCCCGCGGAGTGGTCACCGACGACTGGCTCGGGGTCGCCGCGGTCACCGTGGAGGAGCGCTACCGCCGGCAGGGGCTGGCCACCGCGGTGGTGGCCGGGCTGCAGCGCTGGGCCGCCCGGCGCGGTGCGCGCTGGGTCTACCTGCAGGTGGCGGCGTCCAACGCCCCGGCCCGCGCGCTCTACCGGCGGGCGGGCCTCATCGAGCACCACCGCTACCACTACCGGTACGCGCCGGCCTGACGCCGTCCCGGGGCGCGGCGAGCACCTTGCCGACGGCGAAGGCGGCGGCCACGACCCCGGCCAGCAGGAAGGCCAGGGACAGGAACCCGAGGACGCCGCCGCCGGTCAGCAGCAGGTCACCCTCGGGCCGGCGCAGGCTCGCGCCCACAGCGACGACCAGCCACACGACGGCGGGCAGCGCCGCGGCGAGCCGCGAGCCGGTCAACCGCGCCGCCAGGGCGACCAGCAGCAGGTTGCCGACGACCGCGGCCACCACCGACACCGGGACGGGGACGCCGGCCACCCGCAGCGGCAACCAGAAGACCTCCACCAGCGCGAGCCAGACGGCGAGGACGACGACGAGCAGGCCGCCCGCCAGCCGCCGGATCACGGGTCCAGGCCGGCGAACAGGTCGTCCTCCCAGCCGTCGGCCGTACCGCGCTCCCCTCGCACCAGCCGGTAGTACTCGGTGCCGAGGACCTCCTGGCCCAGGTTGTTCGACAGCGCGAAGAAGGGGCCGTCGACGGTGATCTGGGTGGCGTGCGCGCGCATCGCGGCGTCCTTGCGGCCGGCGTGGGCCCGCCCGTCGACCGCCGCGGCGACCAGCTCGTCGGGGACGGCGAAGGACAGGTCGTCGACGTCGTCCAGCGACGCGAAGGGCGACTCCTCCCCCAGCGCCGTCATCGCCTCGATGCCCTGCCGCAGGACCGAGCGCGGCACGCAGCACCAGTACACCTTGGCGACCTCCCAGGCCCCGCCGAGGTCCGGGCGGTAGGCGGGGTCGGCGGCGGCGTCCACGGCGCGCATGGCGACCCGGTGGGCCTGGATGTGGTCGGGGTGGCCGTAACCGCCGTTCTCGTCGTAGGTGACCACCACCTGCGGCCGGACCTCCCGGACGACGGCGACGGCGTGCGCCACCGCCTCGTCGAGGTCGGCGTTCCAGAACGCGCGGGGCTCGTCGTTGGCCGGCGTCCCCATCATCCCGGAGTCTCTGTAGCGGCCCGGGCCGCCGAGGAAGCGCCAGTCGGCGACGCCCAGGGCCTCCATCGCCGCCCGCAGCTCGCCGATCCGGTAGCCGCCCAGCTGGTCGGCGTGCTCGGCGGCCAGCAGCTCCAGCTCGGGGACGAGGACCTCCCCCTCCTCACCCAGGGTGCAGGTGAGCAGGGTGACCCGGGCCCCCTCGGCGACGTAGCGGGCCATGGTGGCGCCGTTGTTGATCGTCTCGTCGTCGGGGTGGGCGTGCACCAGGAGCAGGCGGCGGGAAGGGGTCACGCGCTCCATCCTGCAACGCCCACGACGGAGGACGGCGAGGCCGTCACGCGCGCCCCCTGCGTGCGTCGATCATGGGCTCGTCGCAGGCGACACGGCGGGACACGCAGCGGTCACCGGCAACGACCCCGTGATCGACTGCGGCACGTCCGTCGTCCGGGAGGACCGCCGCGTCACCTCACTCCACGTCCACGGGGACGACCGTGCGGGCCTCGGCGAAGTGGCAGGCCGAGGGGTGGCCCTGACCGCGGTCGACCAGCGCGGGCGCCTCCTGGGCGCAGATGTCCTGGGCCTTCCAGCAGCGGGTCCGGAACCGGCAGCCCGACGGCGGGTCGGCCGGGCTGGGGACGTCGCCCTGGAGCAGGATCCGGTCCTTCTGCCCGCGCAGGTGCGGCTCGTGCAGCGGGACCGACGACAGCAGCGCCTGCGTGTACGGGTGCGACGGCGAGCCGTAGACCTGCGCGTCGGTGCCCTCCTCCACGATGCTGCCGAGGTACATGACCGCGACCCGGTCGGAGATGTGCCGGACGACGGACAGGTCGTGCGCGATGAACAGGTACGACAACCCGAACTCGTCCTGCACGTCCTCGAGCAGGTTCACCACCTGCGCCTGCACCGAGACGTCGAGGGCCGACACCGGCTCGTCGCAGACGACGACCTCGGGCCGCAGCGCCAGGGCGCGGGCGATGCCGATGCGCTGCCGCTGACCGCCGGAGAACTGGTGCGGGTAGCGGTTGACGTAGTCGGGGTTGAGCCCGACCCGGTCGAGCAGCTCCTGGGTCCGCTGCAGCCGGCCCTTCTTCGGCGCGATGTCGGCGTGCACGGCCCAGCCCTCGGCGACGATGTCGCCGACGGTCATCCGCGGGTTCAGCGACGCGTACGGGTCCTGGAAGATGATCTGGACCTCGCGCCGGTAGGCCTTGAGGGCGCGGCCGCTCATCCGGGCGACGTCGCGGCCCTTGTAGAGGATCTGCCCGTCGGTGGGCCGCTCCAGCGCCACCAGCAGCTTCGACACCGTCGACTTGCCGCAGCCGGACTCGCCGACCAGGCCCACCGTCTCGCCGCGGCGCATGGTCAGGTCGACGCCGTCCACGGCCCGGACGTGGCCGACGGTCCGCTTGAAGACGATCCCCTGGGTCAGCGGGAAGTGCTTCTTCAGGCCGCGGATCTCCAGCAGCGCCTCGCCGGGCGCGGCCGACGGGACCCGGGACGCGGCCGTCGCCCCGGTCGTGGGCTCAGACACCGAGGACCTCCTCGCTGTAGTGGCAGGCCGCCTCGCGGGCCGGGGCGACCAGGCGCAGTGGCGGCACGTCGGTGGCGCACTCCCGGCCGGGCGCCGCGGCGTCCCCGAGCCGGCGGCGCGAGCACCGAGGGTGGAACGGGCAGCCGCTGGGGATGGCCGCCAGGTTCGGTGGCTGGCCGACGATCGGGAGCAGCCGGCCACCCTTGGCCTCGACCTGCGGCACCGAGCTCATCAGGCCGTCGGTGTACGGGTGCGCCGGGTTGCCGAAGACGTCGTCCACGGTGCCGCGCTCGACGATCCGCCCGGCGTACATGACCGCCACGTCGTCGGCGACCTCGTTCACCACCCCCAGGTCGTGGGTGATCAGGATCAGGCCCATCCCGGTGTCGCGCTGCAGGTCCTTGAGCAGGTCCATGACCTGGGCCTGCACCGTGACGTCGAGGGCGGTGGTCGGCTCGTCGGCGATGAGGACCCGCGGGTCGAGCGCGATCGCCATCGCGATCATCACCCGCTGGCGCATGCCACCGGAGAACTGGTGCGGGTAGTCGTCCACGCGGGACGCGGCCGCGGGGATGCGCACCCGGTCCATCAGCTCGATGGCCTGCTTCTTGGCGTCCCGCTTCGACATCCCGCGGTGCGCGCGGAACATCTCACCGATCTGGAAGCCGACGCTGTAGACCGGGTTCAGCGAGGACAGCGCGTCCTGGAAGATCATCGAGATCCCCGGCCCGCGGACCCTGCGCTGCTCCTCCGGCGACATGGTGAGCAGGTCGCGGCCCTCGAAGTGGATCCCACCGCCGGTGATGACCGCGGGCGGGCTGTCGAGGATGCCCATGATGGCCTGCGCCGAGACCGACTTGCCGGAGCCGGACTCGCCGAGGATGGCGAGCGTCTGCCCCTCGCTCAGGCTGTAGCTGACGCCGTTGACGGCGCTCACCACGCCGGAGCGGGTGCGGAACTCCACGTGCAGGTCGTCGACCTCGAGCACCGGCGTAGCGGTGCCGGGCAGGACGGAGGTGGACCGTTCGGGTCGGGTCATGCGCGCTGCCTCGGGTCGAGGGCGTCGCGCAGGGCGTCGCCCATCATGATGAAGGCCATCACGGTCAGGGTCAGGACGAGGCTCGGGAAGAGCACCAGGTGGGGCGCGGAGCGCAGCAGGTCCTGGCCGGCGTCGATCTGCAGCCCCCAGGAGATGGCCGGGCGCTGCAGCCCCACGCCGAGGTAGGTCAGCGTCGCCTCGGCGGCGATCAGGACGCCGATGGTGATCGTGGCGTAGACCAGCACCGGGGCGACCGCGTTCGGCAGGATGTGCCGCACCAGGATGCGCGGGCTCGAGGCCCCCATCGCGCGCGCCGCCGCGACGTAGTCCGAGCTCTTCACCGCGATCACCTGCGAGCGGACCAGCCGCATCGCCGTCATCCAGCCGAACACGGCCAGCGCGATGGCCACGGCGAAGGTGCCCCGGCCGAGGACCCCGCTGCGCAGGACCACCAGCGCCCCGAGGATCAGCGGCAAGCCGTAGAAGATGTCGGCCAACCGGGAGAGCAGCCCGTCGGTGAAGCCGCCGAAGTACCCGGCGACGGCGCCCACCACCACTCCCAGCACCAGCACCACCAGCACCGCGGTGACGCCGATGATCAGCGAGCTGCGTGCGCCGTAGACGACGTTGGCCAGGTAGTCGCAGCCCTGCTGGTCGAAGCCGAACCAGTGCTCGGCCGACGGCGTGGCGCGGGAGTTGGCCAGGTCGCAGCTCCGCGGATGGGCCCCGCGGGCGAACAGCTGCGGGAAGACCGCCATGAGGGTGAAGACCAGGCCGAGCACCGCACCGATCCAGAAGAGCGGGTTGCGCCGGAGCTCGCCCCACGCGTCGCTCCACAGGCTGTTCTGCCGGCCGCTGGTGACGTCGACGGAGGGGCTGGCCAGGCCGGTCTGGGTGCCGGCCTCGACCTCGTCCTTCCGCAGGTCCATCTGCTGCTGATCAGTCATAGCGGATCCTCGGGTCGAGGACGGCGTACAGCACGTCCACCACCAGGTTGAAGAAGATGTAGAAGAACACCAGCAGCGTCACGATGCCGACGACGACAGCGCCCTCCTGGGCCCGGACGGCGTTGTAGACCTCCCGGCCGATGCCCGGCAGGTTGAAGACCGACTCGGTGACGATGGCGCCGCCCATCAGCGTGCCGATGTCGGCCCCGATGAAGGTGATGACCGGGATCAGGCTGTTGCGCAGCGTGTGCCGGATGACGACCGTGTGACCGGGCAGGCCCTTGGCGCGCGCCGTCCGGACGTAGTCGGCCCGCAGGTTCTCCGCGAGGCTCGTCCGGGTCAGGCGCGCGACGTAGGCCAGCGAGCCGGAGGCGAGCACCAGGCCGGGCAGCAGGTAGCTGTAGAGCCCCTCCTGGGTGCCGGCGATGGGGAACCAGCCGAGCTTGAGCCCGAACAGGAACTGCGAGACGAACGCCAGGACCAGGATCGGGATGGAGACGACCAGGGTCGAGGAGACCAGGACCAGGTTGTCGAAGAAGCTGTTGCGCCGGATCCCGGCCAGGACACCGGCGACCAGGCCGATGAGGACCTCGAACGCGATCGCGACGAGGGCCAGCCTGATCGTGACGGGCAGGACGCGGGCGATGGTCTCGCTCACCGGTCGGCCGCGGAAGTCGGTGCCGAGGTCACCCTGCAGCAGGTCCCCGACGTACTTGACGTACTGGATGACCAGCGGGTCGTTGAGGTTGAACTCGTCCCGCAGCTGCGCGACCACCGCGGGAGACAGCGGGCGGTCCCCACCGAGCGCCCGGATCGGGTCGCCGGGGAGGGCGTAGACCAAGGCGAAGATCAGGAACGAGGCGCCGATCAGCACCGGGATGGTGAGCAACAGTCGGCGCGCCACGTAGCGGCCCATGTTCCCCCTCGGGTCGACGTGCCGGCGCACGAGGCGCACGGCACCGGGTTCATCGTGCCCCCGTACGGGGCACGCGCGCCGCCGGGGGCGACCGTCCTGGTCGGACAGCGCCCCCGGCGGGTGGTGCGGGTCCTGCTATCGGGTCAGCCGACGACCTCGACGGCGGCGGCGTCGATGCGGCCGAAAGCGTTGATGACCACGTTGTCGACGTTCTCCGAGTGCGCACCCTGGTTGAGCCGGTTGAACAGCGGGGCCGCCGGCATGTCGCGGATGAGGATGTCCTCCGCGGCGTTGTAGGCGGCGATGGCCTCCTCGTCCGAGGCCGCCGAGTTGCCCTGCGCCAGCAGCGCGTCGAACTCGGGGTTGCTGTAGAAGGTCACGTTCGACCCGCCGGGCGGGAGCGCGGTGGTGGAGTACAGCGGGCCGAGGAAGTTCTCGGCGACCGGGTAGTCCATGATCCAGCCCGAGCGGAACGGGCCGGTCATGCCCTTGGCGTCCTGCTTGGGCAGGTACTCGGAGAAGTCGAGGTTGCCCTGGAGGCTGTACTCGACGCCGAGGTTCTCCCGCAGCTGGTTGCCGACGGCCTCCATCCAGGCCTCGTGCCCGCCACCGGCGTTGAACCAGAGGTCGACCGGCTGGCTGCGGTCGAAGCCGGCCGCGTCCAGGAGCCGGTTGGCCTCCTCGACGTTCAGCTCGCAGACGTCGCAGGCGTCGTCGCGGTGGCCGTTGACGACCGGGCTGAGGAAGGACGTGGCCGGCCGGCGGGTGCCGTTGAAGATGGCGTCCGAGATGGCCTGGCGGTCGATGGCCATGGAGAACGCGCGGCGCACGTTCGGGTCGGCGAACCGCTGGTCGTAGGTCGGGAAGCCGAGCGAGGTGATGTCACCCTGCTCGGTCTCGATGTAGCGGTCCCCGAACTCGGCCTCGGCCGAGGCGATGGCGTCCGGCGGGAGGGTGTCGATGATGTCGACGTTGCCGCCCTGCAGATCGGTGTAGGCGGTCTCGAGCTCGGCGTAGACGACGTACTCGACCGACCCGGCGTTCGCCGGCTGCTCGCCGCCGTACTGGTCGTAGCGGGTCAGCGTGATGCCCTGACCCGGGACGAAGGCCTCCTCGGCCTGGAACGGACCGTTGCCGACCGGCTGCTCACCGAAGCCCTCGGGGTCCTCGAAGAAGGACGGCGGCAGCGGGTAGAAGGCCGTGTAGCCGGTGGTGGTCGGCCACTGGGCGTACGGGGACGACAGCTGGACGGTGAAGGTGAGGTCGTCGACGACCTGCAGACCGCTCATCTGGGTCGCGGCCGGCTCACCGGTCACGTTGCCCGCGTCGTCGGTCGGGGCCTGGAGGTCGTCGTAGCCGGCGATGGTCGAGAAGAAGTACGAGTTGTCAGCGGCGTTCGGGCTGTAGGCGACCCAGTTCCAGGCGTCGACGAAGGACTGCGCGTTGACCGGGCTGCCGTCGTGGAAGGTCCAGCCGTCCTTGAGCTTGACGGTCCAGGTGGTGGCGTCGTCGCTCTCGATCGACTCCGCGACGCCGGTGAAGGCCGCCTCGTTGGTCTGGTTGTCGTACTCGACCAGGCCGGTCCACAGGGAGTCGACGACCTGGCCGCCCTCGGTCTCGCTGGTCCTGCCGGGGATCAGCGGGTTCTCGGGCTCGCCGATGTAGATGCTGAAGGTGTCGCTGCCGGCGCTGCTCCCCCCGGTGCCACCCTCGTCGTCACCGCCGCCACAGGCGGACAGCAGCATCGCGCCGGTCAGACCGGTCGCGATGAGCGCAGCAGAGCGCTTGCTCAACCTCACGTGCAATGCCTCCCTCGTCCCGCTCTGCGGGGGGAACGGACTGGTTCGCCGGCAGCCAGCATCCACGGACGGACGGCCGGGGTCGTGCGGACAGGTAGCGGGAGTCAACCCGGTACGAGCGGCGACCCTAGGCGCGCTCCGCGGAGGCAGTCCACGACCGTCACCGACTTGTGACCTCGGCTCAGGATCTCACAGGGTGGAATCACGGTTGCACGCGCCGGGCGTTGCGCCGCCGTCCAGGATCTACGGCCGCAGCCGCTCTCCACCGGACTTCTTCCACCGACGACCCCACCTGCGTGTCAGGTGCGTCGATCCCGGGTACCCACCTCGGACCGACGATAGGAGTCGACATGAGTGGCATCGACAAGATGAAGAACAAGGTCGAGGAGCTCTCGGGCAAGGGCAAGGAGTCCGTCGGCGAGGCGACCGGCGACCGCGACCTGCAGGCCGAGGGCAAGGCCGACCAGGCCTCGGGCAACCTCAAGCAGGCCGGCGAGAAGGTCAAGGACGTCTTCAAGTGAAGGACCCCGTCCTGCTCACCCCTCACTAGCTCGGGGCGAGCCTCTGGACGGGGCCGTTCCGGCACGTCACCAGGGCGCCGTCCCTCTCCGGGACGGCGCCCGTGACGTGTCAGAGCCGGCCGAGCAGCGCGCGGACGGCGGGCAGCAGCGGCCGGTCCGCGGGGATCCAGTCCAGCGCCTCCAGGTCGTCCGCGGTCAGCCAGCGCAGCTCGCTGTGCTCGTGGGCGGTGACCTCGCTCCCGGGCTCGACGCGAGCGCACCACACGCGCAGCGTGGAGGCCCCCGGCAGCCCGCCGGCGACGACGCCGTCCAGCACCACCTCCCCCACGAACGCCTCGGGGACGACGGCCACGCCGAGCTCCTCACCGATCTCGCGGACCAGCGCGGCGAGCTTGGCCTCCCCCTGCTCGACCTTGCCGCCGGGGAACTCCCAGCAGCCGTCGTAGGGCCCGCCCGATCTCCGGGCGACGAGGACCCGGTCGCCGTCCACCAGTGCGGCGCCGACCACCTGGACGACGTCGAGGGCCCGCCGGGCGGCAGCGGCGGCGTAGCCGTCCAGGTGGACCGCCATCGCCCGGTGCACGCGCCGGCGCAGCAGCGGGTCCACCACCCGTCCGAGCGGGCCCGGCAGCGCGGTCGCCCAGTCCACCTGCTCCTCGACGAGGGTGCCGGCGCCGGTGGCGGTGAAGCGACGCGAGTGGGTCAGCCGGCGCCAGCCGCGGCCGGGCCCCACGGCGTAGACGTCTCGGAACGGCCGGACCGACACGACCTCCTCCAGCGGCACCGGCCAGGGGCGGCCGAGGGCGCGGGCGACGTCGAAGGCCACGGTCAGCGGCGCCTCCACCAGGGTGGTGAAACGCAGCCGGGACACGCTGCCACCCTGGCAGACAGGGCAGACTGGCCGCCGTGCGCATCACCGCCCGGGTCGACTACGCCGTCCGAGCCGCCGTGGAGCTGGCCGCGGCGGCCCCCGGAGCGCTGACCTGCGACCGCATCGCCGCGGCGCAGGGCATCCCGTCCCGGTTCCTCCAGTCGATCCTCAGCGACCTGCAGCACGCCCGCCTGGTCACCAGCCAGCGCGGTCGGGAGGGCGGCTACCGGCTGGCCCTGCCGCCCTCGGAGGTCTCCATCGCCCGGGTCATGCGGGTGGAGCAGGGCTTCCTCGCCGAGGTGCACGGCCAGCGCCCCGAGGACGTCGAGTACTCGGGCACCGCCGTTCCGCTGGCCTCGGTGTGGGTGGCCGCCCGCGAGGCCTACCGCCGGGTGCTCGAGCAGGTGACCCTCGCCGACGTCGTCGCGGGCGAGCTGCCGGCGCCGGTCGCCGAGCTGGCGGCCCTCGAGGAGGCCTGGCGGTCCTTCCGCGACGAGGCCGTCGCGGACCGGGGCCGCTAGCCGCCGTCGCGCCGACCTGGGCGAGACTGGCGGCATGCCAGCTGCACCGCGCCCGGGCGTCACCGTGTTCCTCACCGGCCTCTCCGGGGCGGGCAAGTCCACGATCGCCGACGCGCTGGTCGCCGACCTGGAGGCCGCGGGCCGGCCGGTGACGGTCCTGGACGGCGACGTCGTGCGGACCCACCTGTCCAGCGAGCTCTCCTTCTCCCGGGAGGACCGGGACCTCAACATCCGCCGGATCGGCTTCGTCGCCGGAGAGGTCGTGAAGCACGGCGGCACGGTCGTCGTCGCCGCGATCGCGCCGTACGAGGCCGCCCGCGAGGAGGCCCGCGCGCTGGTCGAGCGGCACGGCCGGTTCGTGCTGGTGCACCTGTCGACGCCGCTGGAGGTCTGCGAGGGTCGCGACGTCAAGGGCCTGTACGCGCGGGCCCGGGCCGGGGAGATCACCGGGTTCACCGGCGTCGACGATCCCTACGAGCCGCCGGCGCGCGCGGAGGTCGTCCTCGACACCTCGGTCACCCCGCTGCCGGAGTCCGTGGCGCGGATCCGCAGCGTCATCGACGGCGCGGCGGCCCCTGTCTCCTGAGTCACACTCCGCCGGTCCCGCCGCGTGTGGGACCATGGGAGCGTGACCGGTCGCGCCTTGTTCCTCGTCGCGCGCCGTCACATCGACCTCGCGCTGGTCAGCAGCGCGGTCTGTCGCCCCGCGCGCTGACCTCGGTCCCCCGCAGCACCCGCTGCGCCTCCCGATCTGGCAGCGCCCACCCCGTCCGGTCACGGCGCCGCGACGGACGGCGCAGAAGGAAGTGCCACCGTGACGACCCCCCGCACCAGCAGCAGGCCGCAGCGTGGCCAGGGCCAGTGGGCGCTGGGCTACCGGGAGCCGCTCAACCCCAACGAGCGGATGAAGAAGGACGCCGACGGCCTCACCGTGCGCCAGCGGGTCCTCGACATCTACGCGCACACCGGGTTCGGCGGCATCGACCCCTCCGACCTGCGCGGCCGGATGCGCTGGATGGGGCTCTACACCCAGCGGGCGCAGGGCATCCCCGGCGGGAAGACCGCCGTGCTGGAGCCCGAGGAGCTCGAGGACTCCTACTTCATGATGCGGGTGCGCACCGACGGCGGGGCGCTGACCAGCGACCAGTTGCGGACCATCGGCGGCATCAGCACCGAGTTCGGCCGCGACGTCGCCGACGTCACCGACCGGCAGAACATCCAGTACCACTGGATCCGCATCGAGGACGTCCCGGAGATCTGGCGGCGGCTGGAGGCGGTCGGCCTCACCACGACCGAGGCCTGCGGCGACACCCCCCGCGGCATGCTCAACTGCCCGCTGGCCGGCGTCCTGGAGGACGAGGTCCTCGACGCCTCCGACGTCATGGCGCAGACGGTGGCCAAGTACGTCGGCAGCCCCGAGTTCAGCAATCTGCCCCGCAAGTGGAAGACGTCGATGTCCGGCTGCGTCGACCACTGCACCGAGCCGGAGATTGACGACATCTCCTTCGTCGGCGTGCGCAACGCCGACGGCGAGGCCGGGTACGACCTGTGGGTCGGCGGCGGCCTGTCGACCAACCCGATGTTCGCCAAGCGGCTCGGCGTCTTCGTGCGGCCCGACCAGGTGACCGACGTCTGGGCGGCCTGCACCTCGATCTTCCGGGACTACGGCTACCGCCGGCAGCGCAACCGGGCCCGCATCAAGTTCCTCGTGGCCGACTGGGGCCCGGAGAAGTTCCGCCAGGTGCTGGAGGACGAGTACCTGCACGACGAGCTCCCCGACGGCCCCGCCGCGGCTCCGCCGGTGCACGAGCAGCGCGACCACGTCGGCGTCGCCCGGCAGAAGGACGGCACCAACGCCGTCGGCTTCGCTCTGCGCACCGGCCGGATCACCGGCAGCCTGCTCACCCGGATCGCCGACCTCGCCGACGAGTACGGGCAGGGGCGCACCCGGACGACGACCCAGCAGAAGATGGTCGTCCTCGACGTCCCCGACGAGCGGGTCGAGGACCTCGTGGCGGCGCTGGCCGAGCACGACCTGCAGGTGCGCCCGAGCGCGTTCCGGCGCGGCACGATGGCCTGCACCGGGCTGGAGTTCTGCAAGCTCGCGATCGTCGAGACCAAGCAGCACGCCCAGGACCTCTACGCCGAGCTGGAGAAGCGGCTGCCGGACTTCGACGAGCCGATCGGCATCAACGTCAACGGCTGCCCGAACAGCTGCGCCCGGTTCCAGACCGCCGACATCGGCTTCAAGGGCTCGATGGTGCGCGACGACAGCGGCGAGATGGTCGAGGGCTTCCAGGTGCACCTGGGCGGCCACCTCGGCACCGAGGCCGCCTTCGGGCGCAAGTTCCGCGGCCACAAGGTGACCAAGGCCGAGACCGCCGACTACTGCGAGCGGGTGCTGCGCGGCTACCTCGAGCGCCGGGAGCCCGGCGAGCGGTTCGCCGCCTACGTGGCGCGGGCCGAGGAAGCCTGGCTGCTCTGAGATGACGGAGGAGTCCGCGGACGCAGGCGGAAGACAGCGCCAGCTGCCCGTGTTCTTCTGCCCGTACTGCGGGGACGAGGAGCTGACCCCGCACGGGGACGGGAGCGAGTGGCACTGCGCTGCTTGCCTGCGGACCTTCACCGTCCGGCTCACCGGGACAGGAGTGCAGCAGCCATGACGACCGCCGTCCGGCCCACACCCGAGCTCGCCGCGGAGGCCGACGCCCGCTTCGAGGGGATCGCCGACCCCGTCGAGCAGGCGCTCGCCGTCCTGCGCTGGGCCGGGGAGACCTTCGGCGACGACTTCGCGGTCACCTCGTCCATGGCCGACGGGCTGCTCTCGCACCTGGCGTCGCGGGCGGTCCCCGGTGTCAACGTGGTCTTCCTCGACACCGGCTACCACTTCGCCGAGACCATCGGCACCCGCGACTGGGTCAGCGGGGTCATGCCGATCACGCTGGTCAACGTGCTGCCCGAGCAGACGGTCGCCGAGCAGGACGCCGAGCACGGCGCGAGGCTGCACGACCGCGACCCCGACCTGTGCTGCTCGCTGCGCAAGGTGCAGCCGCTGGCGAAGGCCCTCGCCGGGTACTCGGCGTGGGGCTCGGGCGTGCGCCGCGACGAGTCGCCGACCCGCGCGGGCACCAGGGTCGTCGACTGGGACGCCAAGCGCGGCATGGTGAAGGTCAACCCGCTCGCCGCCTGGACGCAGGAGCACGTCGACGCCTACACCGTCGAGCACCAGGTGCCGGTCAACCCGCTGCAGGAGATCGGCTACGCGTCGATCGGCTGCGCGCCGTGCACCCGTCCGGTGGCCCCCGGCGAGGACCCGCGCGCCGGGCGCTGGGCCGGCCGCGGCAAGACGGAGTGCGGCCTGCACCTGTAGACGGTGGTGGCGGCAGGATGGCCGTCGTGCCGCGACCACCCCGACTGTCCCCAGACGAGCTCGCCGTCGCGCTGTCCGGGCTGCCGCTGTGGTCGGGGGACGGCGAGGGCATCCGCCGCAGCGTGGAGCTGTCCGGCTTCCCGGACGCCGTCGCCGCGCTGGTGCGGCTCGCGTTCGTCGCCGAGCAGCTGGACCACCACCCCGACGTCGACCTGCGCTGGCGCACCCTGCACCTGACGCTGGTCACCCACTCGGCAGGCGGGGTCACCGAGCTGGACCTCCAGCTCGCTCGCCGGATCGACGCGCTGTTCCCCGGCTGAGCGACCCCGCCGGGTCACCCGACCGTGGGGTCGGCCGGGCACGGACAGGTGAACGTGCGGTCGAGACGGGCCGGCGGGCGCACCGGGGCGTTGCGGCTCCTACCCTGCACCCCGTGTCCGACAGCACCCTCCCGTCCCCCGAGGGATCAGCGGTGAGCCATCCGCCGCACCCGGTCCGGCGACCCGCGAGCCGGCCGACGCCCGGGCCTGCCACCTGGCAGGTCCTGGGCGCGGCGCTGGCCGTCGGGTTCCTGGCCCTGGCCGCCACGCAAGCGGCCGCCTGGTCCTTCGGCGAGCCGGTGGCGGTGCTCACCCGCGACCCGCAGACCAGCGCGGACGTCGCCTGGTACACCGGCTCGGTCGCCGTCTTCACCGACATGGTGTGGGCGGTCGTCGCCGCCTGCACGCTGCTGGCCGCCTGGCTCGTGCCGCAGGAGCGGCCACGGCTGGTGGCGCTCGGGCTCTTCGCGGTGGTGCTGGCGGCCGACGACGCGCTGCTGATCCACGACGAGGTCGGGCCGATCAACGGCGTCCCGCAGGAGGCGTTCCTGGCGGTCTACGCGCTGGCGGCGCTCCTGCTGCTGGTCCCCTTCCTGCGCCACCCCTGGACGGCCTCGTCGGTGGCCTTCCTCCTCGGCGCCGCGCTGCTCGGTCTGTCGATCGTCGCCGACCAGCTGTTCCCCGGGCTGCACCTGCTCGAGGACGGCGCCAAGCTGCTCGGCGTCCTGCTGTGGACGACCGTCCCGGTCCTCGCCCTGCGCGACTGGCGCCGGGCCGGCCAGCCGACCGGTCCCTGACCGCCCGCGGGGCGGCGCTCAGCTGCCGACCCGACCGCCGTCCTCGCGGGCGACCACCACCACGCTGGGCCGCGGGAACGGCCGCTCCGGCAGCCGGTCGGGCCAGGTGCTCGCCGGGGTGTCCCGGGTCGAGCCGGTGGTCTCCCCCGGGTGCTGGACGGACACGAACACCGACCGCCCGTCCCCGGGGATCATCGGGCCGCTGCACTCGGCACCGATGGGCACGGTGAGGAACGCCTTGAGGTGTCCGCGCTCGGCTCCCTCGGTCGGGACGGCGAAGAGCCCGTCGTTCGTGCCGCCGACGGTGCCCGCCTCCTGGTTCCGGGTCGACAGCACGGTGCCGTCGGTGGAGATCCACAGGTTGCCGGCCGGGTCGAACTCCAGGTTGTCCGGGCAGGACATGGCACTGACCTGGGACTTGTCGTAGCCGGCGAAGTAGGTCCCGGGGTCCTCCGGGTTGCCGGCCAGGATGAAGACCCGCCAGGTGAAGGTGTCCCCGGCGATCGAGCCGGTCTCCTCCCACTCGATGACGTGGCCGTTGCGGTTGCCGGGACGCTCCTCGTAACGGCCGTCCTCGGCGTCGAAGGCGAACGACCGGCTCACCGGGTTGGCCTCGTCCGCCCCGGGCCGCCCGTCCTGCCCGGTCCGGTTCGTGTTGTTCGTCAGGGCCGCGTACACCCGCTGGTTGACCGGGTTGACCTGGATGTCCTCGGGCCGGTCCATCTTCGTGGGGACCTGCCCCGGGTCGACGACGACCGGGTTGGCCGGGTCGGGGAAGTCCCCGTCGGCGTCGAGCTGCTTGCCGAGGCGGTCGGCGGCCAGCCGGGTGAAGGTCAGCACCCAGGCGACGTCCTTGCCCGAGACCATCGAGCGGCCGTCCTGCACCAGCGGGACCCACCGGCCGGTGCCGTCGAACTCGCCGTCCCCGGGCAGGGTGCCGGTGCCGTCGATCTCCGTGGCCGGCGAGTCGCCGCTGAAGTGGGCGACGTAGAGGTCACCCTCCTCGAGCAGCGTCATGTTGTGGGCCCGCGCCGCCGGGTCGTCGCCCTCGCAGTACTTCTTCCTCGACACGAACTTGTAGATGTAGTCGAACCGCTCGTCGTCCCCGGAGTAGGCGACGACCCGGCCGTCCTCGGCGATGCGGACGTTGGCCGTCTCGTGCTTGAAGCGCCCCAGCGACGTGTGCTTGCGGGGGGTCGAGGTGGGGTCGTGCGGGTCGACCTCGACGACCCAGCCGAAGCGGTTGACCTCGTTGGGCTCCTGCGCCAGGTCGAACCGTGGGTCGACGGCCTCCCACCGACGTCCGGCCGAGTCCTCCGCGCTGATGCTGTACCGGCCCAGGCGGGGCTCGCGCGGGTCCTCGGAGATCGGCGCGGACGTCCCGAAGTACTGGTTGAAGTTCTCCTCGCCGTGCAGCGTCGTACCCCAGGGCGTGATGCCGCCGGCGCAGTTGTTGAGCGTGCCCAGGACGGTGCGGCCCTCGGGGTCGGCCGTCGTCCGCAGGTACTCCGACCCCGCGGCGGGCCCGGTGACCCGGAAGGGGGTCGAGGCGGTGATCCGCCGGTTGCGGTCGCGCTCGGGGGTCGGCAGCCACACGCCGGAGTCGCCCTGCCGCTGGATCTGCACCACGGAGATGCCGTGCGCCATCATCGCGACGCGCTTCTGCTCGTCGGTGGTCGGCGCCTCCTCCTCGGCGACGCCGGAGAACATCAGCTGCTCGTTGGTGTACTCGTGGTTCACCACGAGCAGGGCGCGCCGGCGCCCGAGCGGCAGGAACCCGATGAAGTCGCAGTTGTAGCCGAACTGCTTGGCCTGCGCCTCGGCGGTCTGCGCGTCGACGTCGAACTCTGGCGCGCCCTCCTCGACCGGGTCGCCCCAGCGCATCACGACGGCGGAGCCGTAACCGGCCGGGACGACGAGCTCGTCGAGGAAGTTCTGCTCGACCGGCTCGAAGGTGAGGGCACCGTCCCGGGCCGCCCCGGCACGTCCCGGCGCGGCCGCCGCCGGCTCGGGGAGCAGCGGGCCCGTGGCCACCACCAGGGCCCCGGCGCCGGCTGCCTTGAGCAGGGCGCGCCGGCTGAGGGCCGTCTGGACGACGGACTCGAAGGTGGGGTTGTCCGTGCGGTTGGGCACGGTCGCATCGCAGGCGTTGCCGCACTTGTAGTAGCAGGTCGCGTGGCTGCGGGTGCCGTGACGGACCGAGTTGAGCAGGGGCAGCAGGAGGCGTCGGCGGGGGTTGGAGCTGTCCGTCATGGGTCCTCGGCTCTGGAGACGTCGTTGCCCGGACGCTAGTGCGGCGGACCGACGCCCGCATGACGCCCGGGGGTGGGTCTCGTGAAGCCGCCGGCCACCCGCCGTTCACCCGCACGGGGTACCGCGGCGTACGGACGGTCAGGAACCGGTGACGGGCAGCACCAGCAGTTGCAGCAGCCGGTCGGCCTCGGCGTCCGGGTCGTCGGTCAGCCCGGTGTGCACCGGCCCGGCCTGGACGACGGTGCTGCGCGGCGCGGTGAGCCAGCGGAACCGCGACCCCAGCGCCTCGCGCCCGGCGGCGCCGGATGCCGGGTCGGCGGCGCAGACGTCCGCGGCGGCCTGCAGTGCGCGGCCGATCGCGTCGGGGTCCGCGGTGGGGTCCAGGGCGCGCAGCCGGTCGGCGTCCAGGTGCACCCGGGACCCCAGGTAGTCCCGCTGCCGGCAGTAGACGAGGACGCCGGCGTTGAGCGACTCCCCGCGCTCCACCCGCGGCACCACGCGCAGGACGGCGTACTCGAAGGTCTCCCGGCTCACCGCTGGTTCATCCCCGCAGGCGGCGGCGGGCCCAGCCACGACGGCCGGTTCTCCCCGCGCGGGGCCCGGCGGCGCGACCCGCCCTCGGCCGCGGCGGCCACCAGCGGCGGCAGCCAGGCGTCGCGGGCGGCCAGCCGGGCCAGCAGCTGGTCGACGTAGCGGGCGCGCACCGCGTCGGGAGCGTCGTCCGGAGCGGGGCCGTCCAGCCAGTCGTCGGGCACCTGGCGCAGCACCTGCTCCAGCAGCGGGCGGGTGACCCGGGCGGCGAGCGCGGCGTCGGCGGCGCGGACGTCGGGCGAGCAGTCCACCAGCGCGTGCTGGGTCGCGTCGTAGGGGCGCGCCACCGCGGCGGCGGCGCCGGGCCAGTGGTGGTGGAAGGTCAGCGTGGCCCCGTGGTCGATCAGCTGCAGCCGGCCGTGCCAGAACAGCATGTTCGGGTTGCGCCACGAGCGGTCGACGTTGCCGACCAGCGCGTCGAACCACAGCACCCGGCCGGCCAGCTCCGGGGCGACGCCGTCGGCGCCGGCCTCGAAGTCCAGCGCCCCGGGCAGGTAGTCCAGCCCGAGGTTGACCCCGGCCGAGCGCTGCAGCAGCTCCTGCACCTCGACGTCGGGCTCCCCCACTGCCAGCTCCGGCGCCACGTCGACGGTCACCAGCGCCGGCACCGGCAGCGACAGGGCCCGGGCCAGCTCGCCGCAGACCACCTCGGCGACGAGCACCTTCACGCCCTGCCCGGCGGCCCGCCACTTGACCACGTAGGTGCCCAGGTCGTCGGCCTCCATGAGGCCGGGCAGCGAGCCACCCTCGCGCAGCGGGGTGACGTAGCGGGTGGCGGTGACGGCGGGCAGCACAGTGGCCGCGACCCTACCGGCGGGGGCGCCGGGTGGACCGGCGGCCACGACACTGGGCGCATGGGCCTCCTGCGCGTCCTCGACCCCGCCGGCCTGGTCGACGTCCCGTTCAGCTACGCCCCGGTGGGCGCCACGCGGGACGCCGAGCTGCCGGCCGGCTACGACCACGTCGAGCGCTCGGTCGTCGTCGGCTCGGGCCCGGAGGCGTTCGAGCGGGCCGTGGCGGCGGTGTTCGACTGGCGGATGCAGCGGGCCGTCGGGCTGCGGGTGCGGGCCACCGGGCCGGCGAGCGAGCCGGGCACCGTCGTCGTCCTGACCGCGGGGCTGCCGCGGCCGGGATACGACATCCCGTGCCGGGTGGTGTGGGCGCAGGCGACCGGCGACGAGCGCGGCTTCGCCTACGGCACGCTGCCCGGCCACCCGGAGAGCGGCGAGGAGGCGTTCCTCGTCCGGCTCGAGCCCGGCGGCGACGTCGTCTTCCGGCTGCGGGTGTTCGCCCGGCTCGCCTCACCGCTGGCCCGTCTCGGCGGGCCGGTCAGCACGCTGGTGCAGCGGCTGGCCACGGCGCGCTACCTGACCGCCGTGCGGCAGGCCACCGGCGGGTGACGGCTCCGCGGGCTCGGGGCCCTCAGGGCCTGCGCGGGAGGAGCGCCGACGCCGCGGCCACCGTGGCGACGACACCGAGGGCGACCCGGAGGTGGTGCCACCGCGCCCACGAGGCCAGCAGGTCCGCCGTCTCCGCATCGGTCAGGGAGCCTCCGGTGAACCGGTGGTTGGCCGGTTCGTTCACCGTGACGGTGACGGCCACGACCCCCACCGTGGCCGCCGCGGCCGTGAGCGAGGCCGGGCTCCGCCGGCGGGAGGTGGTCACGTCCGCGATCGCCGAGGCGACGCCGGCCACCCCGGCAGCGGCACCCAGCGGCACCATGAGCGTGCGGATGCGCGGCGCGTTCGCCGTGAACCACCGGCGGAACTCCGGGGGCGGGACGCTGCGCCAGAACGGCAGGAGCACCGCCTCGATGAGCACCATCCCGCCCGCGAGGAGCCCGGCGAGCACGGCCGAGAGGAGCGCGAGCGGCCGTGCGTAGGCGGCCGCCGGACGGTGCGGTCCCGATCTCATGGACGTCCCCTCACGGGTCGGGAGGTCGTCGAGGCAGCGTAGCCAGCGACGCCGCCTCGGGGACGGTCCGGCGACCGCCCTGGGCATCCCGGCGCGAGCAGGACCGCGCCCGGTCGGCCCGGGCGCGCAGCGCACCGTCGTCGTCCCCGGGCCGTTCGGGGCCCGGGGGAGCCGGTGACCCGGGCGGCTCGGCGGGCCGGCGGCCTCAGGAGCGGGCGGCGGCCCGCTCGCGCTCGAGAAGCTCCTTGCTGCGCACCAACCGCAGGAACGTGACGACCACCAGCCCGCCGACGACGTTGAGCAGCGTCGTGTACCAGAACCAGGCCAGCCAGTCGCCGTACCCGTACGGGGCGCCGTGGTGGATCGCCCCGAAGATGATCAGCGAGTCCAGGATCGAGTGGAACAGCACCAGGCCGGCGAGCAGGAACGCCCCGGCCACCGCGGCGGCGAGCTTGCCCGTCTCGGAGTCGGCCCCGTGCTGCATCCGGGTCATCAGCGTGATGAAGGCGCCGGCCAGCAGCGCCAGGCAGACCGCCTCCAGGTCCAGCGGCGCCTCCACGAAGGTGCGGCCCGACTCGACCGCCGTGGCGCCGAGCTCGGGGAGGGCGTGCACGACCAGCCACATGACCAGCCAGCCGCCCACCAGGTTGGCGACCAGCGTCCCGGCCCACAGCTTCCCCAGCTGGCCGGCGCTCGCCCGGCCGGCGACCACCGCGGTCACCGGCACGAGGAACCCCTCGGTGAACAGCTCGCTCTTGGCCAGCATCAGCGCGACGAACCCGATGCTGAACGCCAGCCCGGCCAGCAGGTGGCTGCCGGTTGCCGCGTAGACGGCCAGCAGCGCGACGACGCCGGTGGCCACCTCGAGCCCGCCGGCCAGCCCGGTGGTCAGCACCTCCCGCCACGAGCGGTGCAGCCGCTGCGCCCCCTCGTCGACGATCTTGTCGAAGGCCTGCACCACCTGGTCCTCGACCGGGGCGTCGGTCTCGCCCAGCTCCTCGCGTGCGGTCTGCGCCACGGCAGGCCTCCTCTCGGGCGGCCGCCGGCATCCCGGGGTCCGAGGCAGCGGCGGAACCGGACGGGAGCTACCCGGGCCCCCCGCAGCCGCACACCTCGGCGTCGCTCATCCCGGCCGGGCGACGGGGGGTGCGTCGTCCACGAACGGGATCTTGGTGACGTACTGCTGGTAGAGCTTTGCGCCGTCCTCCACCGACAGGTGGCCGAACTCCAGCAGCGTGGCCAGTCCCTCCAGCTCGGCATCGGCCGCCTCGACGGCGCTCAGCTCCGCGGCGGAGTTGTTCGCCTTGTCGATCGCGGTCAGGACCGTGGCGCACAGTGAGACCAGCAGCGCGAGGAGGCAGAGGGGGCGCCACACGTCCGAGCTGCCGCCGAGGTCGAGGGCGCCGTTCACCGTCTCGGTGAAGCCCGTGCCGCCGATCCCGGGCCCGGCGGTGAGGACGGCGGACAGGGACGTCAGCACCAGTGTCGCGGTGACCCGTCGCCTGATGCGGGGACGCCGCTCCCGCAGGAAGGCCTCGACCGCCGCCCGGCGCGCGTTCACCCGCCGCAGCAGGTCCTGTCGGAGATCTGTCTGATCGGCCATACCGGTCCCCCCGCTCTGCAGCACAGGATGCACGCAGCGTAGTGGCGGTCCCGCCTCCGCAGGGGCCCACGACGGCGGCCCGCCGCGGCGCGAACCGTGTGCGACGGGGAGGATCGGAGCCGTGACCACTCGACGGCTGGCGACCCTGCACGTGTGGGGCGTGCCCGGCCGGTCGGTGCCCGCCGCGCTGCTGCGGATGGCGGTCGACCGGCGTCCGCTGCGCCGCACCCCCGGGCTGCGGTTCGCCAAGCTGCTGGGCACCGGCAGCGGCCGGACCTTCACCGTGCGCGACGCCGACCCCCGCCGGTGGGCGCTGCTGGCGGTGTGGGACGACGAGCGCTCGGCCGCCGCCTTCGAGTCCGGGGACGTCGTCCGCCGGTGGCAGCGGATCGCCGACGAGCAGTGGACCGCCCGGATGCGCCCCCTCGCCGCCCGCGGCCGGTGGTCCCGCGAGGAACCGTTCGGGAAGCCCTGGCCGCAGCGCTGGGACGGACCGGTCGCCGCGGTCACCCGCGCCCGGCTCACGACGCGCAAGGCGGTGACGTTCTGGCGCGCCGTCCCGCCGGTCTCCGCCGACCTGCACGACAGCCCGGGGCTGCGTCTCGCGCTCGGCATCGGCGAGGCCCCGCTCGGGCTGCAGGGCACCTTCAGCGTCTGGGACTCCGCGGCCGCGCTGAACTCCTTCGCCTACGACCGCGCCCCGCACGCCGCCGTCGTCACCCGCACCGCGCAGGAGGGCTGGTACGCCGAGGAGTTGTTCGCGCGGCTCGCCCTGCTCTCGGCCGAGGGCTCCGTGGCCGGCCGCGACCCGCTGGCGTAGCCCCTCTACAGCCGGCAGGTCAGGTGCAGCTCGTCGCGGTCGTCGCCCGGCGCCACCCGGACCGCCCCCGGCATCCGGCCGAACTCGCGGTAGCCGAAGCTCGCGTAGAACGCCTCGAGGCCGGTGCCGCCGCGCACGGTGAGGTGCAGGAACTCCAGCCCGCGGTCCCGGGCGATGGCGTGCACCCCGCTCACGAGCACCCGGCCCAGGCCCCGGCCCTGCCGCTCCGGGCGCACCTGCACGCGGAGCACCGTGGCCCAGTGCCGCCGCAGCGGGCTGACCGACAGCGACAGGACGGCGAACCCCGCGAACTGCCCGTCCACCCGCAGCACGGCGAACAGCTCGTGGCCACGCTCCACCCGCTCGACCACCGCGTCGAGGTAGGGCGTGACCTCCTCCTCGGTCACCGGGGGCACGAAGCCGACCGACCCGCCGGCGTTGCTCACGTCGGTCCAGCAGGCGAGCAGCTGTGCCCGGAGGTCGTCGTCGACGGCCTCGACCGGGCAGACCTCCGTGTGCACGACCGGGATTCTCCCGGTGCGCCGGACGACTCCCCGACGCGGGCGGTCCCGCTGCCGGCCGGCACCGTGGTGCGCCTCACAGTGACCATCCCGGGCCGCTGCGTCAGGAAGCGCGTCCCGGTCGAGAGAGGCTGACCGTCACCCCGGGTTGCACGCCGTGCGCAGGACTACTTTCCGGCCGTCCCGGTGTCGGGACGACCGCCCACACCGGGGAGGGGCCATGGCCCGCAGGGCTGTAGTGCTGCTGACCACGACGGTCCTCGTGGGGCTCGCCCCGGCGACCGCGGTCGCCGACGACCACGGGCGATGGCGAGGGGAGCCGACCCCGGGCGCCCCGGGGATCGGCGACCCCTACTACCCGCTGGACGGCAACGGCGGGTACGACGTGGCCCACTACGACCTGGACCTGCGCTACGACCCCGCGACCGACGTGCTCTCCGGCACGGCGACCATCGAGGCGACGGCGACCCAGGCCCTGTCCGCCTTCAACCTCGACTTCGAGGGCCTGGACGTGCGGTCGGTGACAGTGGACGGCCGGCCGGCGACCTGGAGCCGGGACGGCGGCGAGCTGACGGTCACCCCGGATCGGCCGCTGAGGCACGACCGCGAGTTCACCGTCGCCGTCACCTACGACGGCGTACCGGACACGATCGAGGACCCCCTGCTCGGGCAGTCGGGCTTCTTCCACACCGACGACGGCGCCCTCGTCGCCGGCCAACCCGACGTCGCGGCCACCTGGTTCCCGGCGAACGACCACCCGCTCGACGCCGCCTCGGTCGCCGTGGCCATCGCCGTCCCCGAGGGGCTCGAGGGCATCTCCAACGGTGCGCTCGAGGACACCTCGACGCACGACGGGTGGACGACGTGGTCGTGGGACGCCCAGGAGCCCATGGCCACCTACCTGGTGACCCTCGCCGTCGGCGAGTTCGACCTCCGGGCGTACGAGGCCGACGGCATCCGGTACTGGGACGCGGTCGACCCGACCCTGGCCGAGCTCGACCTGGACCCGGCGACCGGGGGTCCGCTCGCCGGCGAGGTCATCGACGCGGCCCTGGCCCGGCAGCCGGAGGTCATCGAGTTCCTGGCCGAGTCGTTCGGCTCCTACCCGTTCAGCACGGCGGGCGCGATCGTCGACAACGTCCCCGGCATGGGCTTCGCGTTGGAGACCCAGACCCGGCCGGTGTACGCACCCGGCTTCTTCTCCGACCCGCTGTCCGGCGACCTCGTCGTGGTGCACGAGCTGGCGCACCAGTGGTACGGCGACTCCCTCCGGCTCGGCGCCTGGCAGCACATCTGGCTGAACGAGGGGTTCGCGACCTACGCCGAGTGGCTCTGGCTGGAACGGGAGGGCCTCTCCACCCCGCAGGCGGAGTTCGACGCGCTGTACGCCAACGCGGACACGATCTACGCCGGCTCCGAACCGCCCTTCTGGACGGTCCTCGTCGGGGACCCGGGACCGGAGACCCGCCTGCTCTTCCACCCGGCCGTCTACCAGCGCGGCGCCATGACGCTGCACGCGCTGCGGCAGGTCGTCGGCGACACCGCGTTCTCCCAGATCGTCGAGGAGTGGGCGACCTCGCGGGCCGGTGAGGCGGTCACCACCGAGGAGTTCGTCGCCCTGGCGGAGGAGCTCTCCGGCCGCCAGCTCGACGACCTCTTCGAGGCATGGCTGTTCACCCCTGAGCGGCCGCCGCTCGGCTGAGGAAGGACGGGGTCTCTCGAAGGTGGTCGATCACCCGCTGGCGCCGAAGCGCTCCACGCGGACGTCGGCCGCCGGGATCCCCAGGTCGACGAGCAGCCGGCTGGCCGCCTCCGCGAAGCCGTCCGAACCGCAGACGTACGCCGTCTGGCCCGGCTCCCACAGCGGCACGAGGTCGGCGGCGGTCAGCCGGCCGGCCGGCCGCACCCCGTGGGGCTCCCGCGTGGTGACCACGAGCGCGCCGGCCTCGAGCAGCTCGTCGGCGTAGGGCAGCTCGGCGAGCGTGCGGGTCGACACGGCGGTGCGCAGCAGGTCGGTGCGGCCGAGATCGCGCGCGGTGCGCAGCATGGCGACCAGCGGGACGACGCCGGTGCCGCCGCCGACCAGCAGCGCCGGCCGCTCGCCGTCCCACACGAACCAGCCGCCGATCGGACCGCGCACCTCCAGCTGGTCGCCGGGCTCGACGACGTCGGCGAGGAAGGTGGAGACCTCACCGTCGTCCAGGCGCTCGACGAACAGCTCGACCAGCGGGTCTCCCGGCGCGGAGGCGACCGAGTACGACCGCTGCGCGGTGTAGCCGTCCTCGGCGGTCAGCCGGACGACGTAGTGCTGGCCGGCCAGGTGCCGCACCCGGTCGGCGACGTCGAGCTGTATCTGCACCGCCCGCGGCACCGGCCGCCGGACGCCGGCGACGGTCGCGGTGCGCCACCCGCCGCTGGGCGCCCGGCCGGCCCCGTCTCCAGGCCCGCCCGGGGCAGGGACGGCCCCGCTCCGAGGCTTATCCCGGGCCTGCGAGGGGTCCGACGGCCTCGGTTCAGGGTCCCGCCGCGAGCTCGCGAGCGGTGGGGGGAAGCGAGGTCCTTCCCGGGGTCCTCCGTCAGTCACCCTGGTAGCGCTGCTCGCGCCACGGGTCGCCGCGGTCGTGGTAGCCGTTCTGCTCCCAGAAGCCGGGCTGGTCGCGCTGCAGGAGGGTCAGCCGGGTGACCCACTTGGCGCTCTTCCAGAAGTACAGGTGCGGGACCAGCAGCCGCACGGGGCCGCCGTGCTCGATGGGCAGCGGGCCGCCGTCGTACTCCCACACCACCCACGCCTTGCCGCCGGTGACGTCCTCCAGCGGCAGGTTGGTGGTGTAGCCGGTCTTCGACGTCGCGACGACGAAGTGCGCCTCGGGCGTCGGGCGGGCCGCCTCGAGCAGGGTGTCGACGCTGACGCCGGCGAACCGGGTGTCGAACTTCGACCACGTGGTGACGCAGTGGATGTCGCCGCGGTACTCCGAGCGCGGCAGCCGGTGGGCCTCGTCCCAGGTCCACGTCGTCGGGTTCTCCACCCGCCCGTCGACCGTGATGCTCCAGGTCTCGGGCGAGATGCGCGGCGTCGGTTCGGCGGTCAGCACCGGCCAGTCGCGGCCGGCGTCGTACTGCCCGGGCGGCAGGCGCGGGTCGCGCTCCCTGCGCCGTCCGAGGAATCCTCGCGTGGGTCCAGCCATGCCGTGCTCCTCCCCCGCCGGGGGGCCGGCCAACCGCTCCGCGGGTGTGGCCCTGCCCTCGCGGGCGCGAACTGTAACCGCCCCACGCGGTAAGGGCACCCTTACGAGAGCTGAGTCACCTCGCGTTGACGTGGTCGCAATCCTGGTGGAGGCCTACCTTTGCCTTCGTGGTGACGGTGACGCAGCCGGGACAGCGCAGGACTCCCAAGGTGGCCAAGACCAACTCGGTGGCCAAGAAGGCCGTCGTGGCGGTCACCGGCATCATCATGGTCCTGTACCTGATCGCGCACATGATCGGGAACCTCAAGGTCTTCGCCGGCCGCGAGTCCTTCAACGGGTACTCGGAGTGGATCCGCACGATCGGCGAGCCGGCCGTCCCCGCGCAGACGACGCTGACCATCATCCGCATCGTCCTGCTGACCGTGGTCATCGCGCACGCCTGGGCGGTGATCTCGCTGTGGCGACAGGCCAAGCGGGCCCGTCCGCACGGCTACGTCACCAAGAAGGCCGTGGCCCAGAGCTACGCCTCGCGGACCATGCGCTGGGGCGGCGTGATCGTCGGCCTCTTCATCATCTACCACATCCTCGACCTCACGATGGGCGTCGCCAACCCGGAGGGTCCCAACGGCACGCCCTACGACCGTCTGATCGCCGGCTTCTCCAACCCGCTGATCACCGCGGTCTACGTGCTCGCGCTGGTCCTGCTCGGCATGCACCTGCGGCACGGCATCTGGAGCGCCACGCAGACCCTCGGGCAGAGCAACAAGCGCCGGGAGAGGACGGTCAACCTCTTCGCCCTCGTGTTCTCCGTGGTGCTCATCGGCGGCTTCCTGATCGTCCCCTTCAGCGTTCTCTTCGGCCTCGTCGGCTAAAGGAGCCCATCGCGATGCCTCTCGACCTCTTCTCCGTCGGCGACCCGATCGCCGACACCAAGGCCCCCCGGGACGTGCCGATCGGCGAGCGGTGGAGCACCCGCCGGTTCCGGGCCCGCCTGGTCAACCCGGCCAACCGCCGCAAGCTGACCGTCATCGTCGTCGGCACCGGCCTGGCCGGTGGCTCGGCCGCCGCGACGCTCGGCGAAGCCGGCTACAAGGTCAAGAACTTCTGGTTCCACGACAGCCCGCGCCGGGCGCACAGCGTCGCCGCGCAGGGCGGCATCAACGCCGCGAAGAACTACCGCAACGACGGCGACAGCGTGCACCGGCTGTTCTACGACACCGTCAAGGGCGGCGACTTCCGGTCCCGCGAGGACAACGTGCACCGCCTCGCCGAGGTCAGCGTCAGCATCATCGACCAGTGCGTCGCGCAGGGCGTCCCGTTCGCCCGCGAGTACGGCGGCCTGCTCGACAACCGCTCCTTCGGTGGGGCGCAGGTGTCGCGCACCTTCTACGCCCGCGGGCAGACCGGTCAGCAGCTGCTCTACGGCGCCTACCAGGCGCTGGAGCGGCAGATGGCGGCCGGCACCGTCGAGCAGTTCGCCCGGCACGAGATGCTCGACCTGATCATCGTCGACGGCCGGGCCCGGGGCATCGTGGCGCGCAACCTGATCACCGGCGAGGTCAGCACCCACTTCGCCGACGCCGTCGTCCTGGCCACCGGCGGGTACAGCAACGTCTTCTACCTGTCCACCAACGCCAAGGGCTCCAACGCCACGGCGATCTGGCGGGCGCACAAGCGGGGCGCGTACTTCGCCAACCCCTGCTACACCCAGATCCACCCGACCTGCATCCCGGTCAAGGGCGACTACCAGTCCAAGCTCACGCTGATGAGCGAGTCGCTGCGCAACGACGGCCGCGTGTGGGTGCCCAAGGAGCGCGGCGACAGCCGCGACCCCCGCGAGATCCCCGAGTCCGAGCGCGACTACTACCTCGAGCGGATCTACCCCGCGTTCGGCAACCTGGTGCCCCGCGACATCGCCTCGCGCCAGGCGAAGAACGTCTGCGACGAGGGCCGCGGCGTGGGCCCGGGCGGGCTGGGCGTCTACCTGGACTTCGGCGACGCGATGGAGCGGCTGGGCCGGCCGGCCATCGAGGCCAAGTACGGCAACCTGTTCGACATGTACGCCCAGATCACGGGCGAGGACCCCTACGAGACGCCGATGCGGATCTACCCGGCGGTCCACTACACGATGGGCGGGCTGTGGGTCGACTACGACCTGCAGTCGACCATCCCCGGCATGTTCGTGATCGGCGAGGCCAACTTCTCCGACCACGGCGCGAACCGCCTGGGCGCCAGCGCGCTGATGCAGGGCCTGGCCGACGGCTACTTCGTGCTGCCGAACACCATCAACGACTACCTGGCCGACGGCCCCTTCGAGAAGGTCGACGACAGCCACCCGGCCGTCGCCGAGGCGCTGCAGGACGTGCAGGGCCGGGTGCAGAAGCTGCTGTCGATCAACGGCAACCGCACCCCCGCCTCGTTCCACCGCGAGCTCGGCCGGCTGATGTGGGACCTGTGCGGCATGGAGCGCTCGGAGGAGGGTCTGCGCAAGGCCCTGGACCGGATCCCCGAGATCCGCCAGGAGTTCTGGACGAACCTCAAGGTCTCCGGCGACCTGGACACGATCAACCCGACCCTGGAGCACGCCGGCCGCGTCGCCGACTTCATCGACCTCGCCGAGCTGATGTGCGTCGACGCCCTGCACCGCGCCGAGAGCTGCGGCGGGCACTTCCGGGCCGAGAGCCAGACCCCCGAGGGTGAGGCGCTGCGCGACGACGAGAACTTCGCCTACGTGGCCGCGTGGGAGTGGACGCCGGAGGGCGCTCCCCCCGTCCTGCACCGCGAAGCCCTCGAGTACGAGTACGTCCACCTCGCCCAGCGCAGCTACAAGTGACGACGACCCAGCGGAGCTACGAGTGACAGCGACACGTGAGGGCGCGAGCTTCGCGTCCGGCACGGAGACCGACCCGGCCATGGCCCCCCACGGCATGACGCTGACGCTGCGCATCTGGCGTCAGAAGAGCCCGTCCGACAAGGGCCGCATGGTGACCTACCAGGTCGAGGACATCTCCCCGGACATGTCGTTCCTGGAGATGCTCGACGTCCTGAACGAGAAGCTCATCCTGGCCGGTGACGACCCGGTGGTCTTCGACCACGACTGCCGCGAGGGCATCTGTGGCAGCTGCGGTCTGATGATCAACGGGACGGCGCACGGCCGCGGCACCTCGGGCGGTCCCACGACCACCTGCCAGCTGCACATGCGCAAGTTCAAGGACGGCGACTCGATCGACATCGAGCCGTGGCGTGCGACGGCGTTCCCGGTGATCAAGGACCTCTCGGTCGACCGCAGCGCCCTGGACCGGATCATCCAGTCCGGCGGTTACATCAGCGCGCCGACGGGGACCGCGCCCGAGGCCCACTCCATCCTGGTGCCGAAGAAGGACTCCGACGCGGCCTTCGACGCGGCGACCTGCATCGGCTGCGGCGCGTGCGTGGCGGCCTGCCCGAACGCCTCCTCGATGCTGTTCACCGCGGCCAAGGTCAGCCACCTGGGGCTGTTCCCGCAGGGGCAGCCCGAGCGCAACGAGCGAGTGGTCAACATGCTCGCCCAGCAGGACCTCGAGGGCTTCGGCGGTTGCACCAACATCGGCGAGTGCTCGGCGGCCTGCCCCAAGGGCATCTCGATGGAGAACATCTCCCGGCTCAACCACGACCTGCTCGGCGCGCTGCGCGCCGGTGCCCGGCCGAAGAGCTGAGGAAGGCCTCCCTGCCTCCGACCGCTCGCTGAAGGTCCCCCACCGCTCGCACGCTCGCGGCGGTACCCAGGACGGGCCGGAGCCTCCGAGCAGGGCCGCCCGGCCCCTGGGTGGAGCCCACCGCCGGAGGGCGGGACCCGGACACGGGTCCCGCCCTCCGGCGCGTCCGGGGCCGGGCGGCTCGGTTCCCGGAGGGGAACTGCAACCGTCGAGGAACGCGGCGGTCAGGCGACCGGGGCGGCCGTCCTGGCCTCCAGCCACGGCTCCAGCTGCTCGGCCGGCAGCGGGCGGCTGAGGTGGTACCCCTGGACGACGTCGCAGCCGAGGGCGGTCAGCGCGTCGACGGTGGCCCGGTCCTCGGCCCCCTCGGCCACGAAGACCAGGCCGAGGGCGTGCGCGAGCTGCAGCGTCGAGGTCACGATCGCCGCCGACCGGTCGCTGTCGTTCATCGCGCTGACGAAGGTGCGGTCGAGCTTGAGCTCGGTCACCGGGAGGCTGGCGAGGTAGGCCAGGCTCGAGTAGCCGGTGCCGTAGTCGTCGATGGAGATGCCGACGCCGGTCCCCCGCAGCGCGGAGAGCACGCGGACGGCGCGCTCCCGGTCCGCCATGAGCAGGCTCTCGGTCACCTCGAGGACCAGCGCGGTCGCCGGGACGCCGTGCCGGGCGAGCAACCCGGCCACCTCGTCGGGGAACCCCTCGTCGACCAGGTTCGACGGGCTGACGTTGACCGCGACGGTCAGCTCCCGCCCGCGGTCGGCCCACGCCCGCCGCTGGGCCAGCGCGGCGTCCAGCACCCGGCGGGTCAGGGGCCCCATGAGGCCGGCGGACTCGGCCAGGTCGACGAACGCGTCGGGGAAGAGCAGCCCGCGCGCGGGGTGCTGCCAGCGCACCAGCGCCTCCACCCCGTCGACCCGGCGGGTCCGCAGGTTGAGCTTGGGCTGGTGGTGCAGCACCAGCTGGCCCTCGTCGATGGCCCGGCGCAGCTGGGCGACGGCCTCGAGACGGTACCGACCGGAGCCGTGGCGCGCCTCGTCGTAGACCACCGCGCAGCTGCGGCCGGCCTTGGCCGCGTACATGGCCAGGTCGGCCATCTGCAGCAGCTCTTCGGCGTGCCCGGAGTGCCGCGGGCCGATCGCGATGCCCACGCTCGCGTCCACGCTGAGCGCCATGCCGGCGAGCTGGAACGGCCGCTCGAGGGTGGCGCACAGCCGCTCGGCCAGGGCCAGCGCGCCGTCCTCGCCCAGGCCGGAGGCCAGGACGACGAACTCGTCACCGCCCAGGCGGGCGAGCAGGTCGCCGCTGCGGAGGTGGCCGGCCAGCCGCGGCCCCACCTCGCGCAGCAGGGCGTCGCCGACGCCGTGGCCGAGGGAGTCGTTGATCTCCTTGAACCGGTCCAGGTCCAGGACCAGCACCGCCGTGGTCCCCCCGGCGGCCATCCGCGCATCGGCGGCGCGGAAGGTCTCGAAGACCTGCCTGCGGTTGGGCAGGCCGGTGAGCTCATCGGTGCGGGCCTGCTGACGGCTGTCGGCCAGGGCGCGGACCTCGCGGAAGGTCAGCGCGGTGCGGGCGAGGGCGGCCACCACGGCGGTGAACGCCAGCCCGCCGGCCAGCGGGTCGCCGTCCTCCAGGTAGCCCCTCAGCAGCAGGACGAGCGCGCCGATGGCGCACAGCCCCGGGACGACGAGTGCCCGCACGCCGAGCAGCTGGTCGGTCCTGCGCGGCATCGGCGGCTGGCAGGCGGCCAGGCCGTAGCCGAGGAACGCCAGGCCCCAGCCCACGTCGAGCGGGCCGCCGACGACGTAGGTCCCGTGGGCGACCTGGTAGGCGTACAGCGCGTCGGTCAGCACGAACAGCGCGGTCCCGGCGGTGAGCCACCACCAGACGGCACCGGCGCCGCGGCCGATGACCACGAGGGCGCCGGCGATGAGCACGAGCAGCAGCAGGTCGGCGATCGGGTAGACCGCGATCAGGACGGCGCCGCGCAGCGCGGTGTCGAGGTAGGCGCCGATGGCGAACGCCGACGCGAACGCCGCCGCGGTCAGCCCGGTGACCACGGCGTCGAGCCACATGCTCGACGTCAGCCGCCTGACCCGCGTCCGGAGCAGCCGGAACAGCGCGACACAGGCCAGCGGGTGGAAGGCGACGAAGGCGAGGTCGAACCAGGCGGGCCGGACGATCGACCCCGGCGCGGCGTCGGCCAGCGCGTAGCCCAGGGAGCCGACGGTGTAGGACCCGACGGCCGCGGCGAAGAGCAGCCAGACGCCCCGGTCCTCCCGCAGGGTCAGCGCCCGCAGGACCAGCAGTCCGGTCAGCCCGACGAGGAACACCCACTTGCCGCCGACCGCGAGGGTGGCGAGCAGGCCGTCCACCCCGAGCCCGTGGGCCAGCAGGGACAGCGCGTAGACCGACGCCAGGACGGCGGCGGACACGCGGACGACCCGCAGCGACCGGTCGGCCGGCTGCCGGGTGCGTCGGCGCCGGACGGCGCGCGCGAGTGCCTGGACCACAGGGAGAGCATCGGTCACCCGACAGCGGCCCTTCAGCCCGCCGCGGCGGGTCCCGGACTCGCCTCACCCCCTGGAGGGGAACGGTGACGCGGAGTCGAACCGACCGGTCGGCGTGGAGCAGCTGCCCGGCTCAGCGGCTCTGCAGCGCGTCCAGGGCGACGGCCATGGACGCCGCGACGCGGAAGTCCAGCCGCGGGTCGGGCACCCTGACGGTGTAGCGGTCGCGGACGGCCTTCTGCCGTTCGCTGGTCAGCACCGGTGCGCCGGTGGCGGTGTCGACGAAGTCGAAGTGGAAGACGAACGGCACCCAGATGTCGCCGATGTAGGGGATGAAGTCCCAGACGCGGCGCAGGATGGCGATCGACTGCCGACGCTCCCGGCCGACGGCGTCGATGCCGGGAGCCGACAGCTCCCAGGTCGAGCGCAGCAGACTGGCGCCGAACTGCTTGCGGAAGTACCCGAGCGGGTTCCCGTACTCGTCGAACACGTCGTGCTCGGCGGCGACGTCGAGCCGCTGCCGCGCCTTGAAGCTGAAGACCGCCCGGCTCCTCGAGGCGTCGGCGTAGAAGACGACCTCCTCCTTGAGCTTCATCCGCTTCTGCTCCGCGAACGCGAGCAACGGCCCCTCGGAGCCGTCGGGGTTCATCCCGACGACCTCGTAGCGGTTGACCATCAGCGTGATCCGCTGCCTGACGAAGAAGCCGGGTACCACCATCGGGGCGGGCTGCTGCTGCGGTCCGGGCGGAACGGTCACGTCGGGTCTCCCGTGCTGGTCGGGGATGGGTGCTGGAGCGTCATCGTGACCCATCGGGACGCCGTCCCGCCGGTCGCGGGCCGTCCTGCTCACACCGAACCGCTCGGCGGAGGGCCGGAGCGGGTCCCGGTGAGGGCGGTGTGCAGCCGGTCGACGAACCCGTCCAGGATCGACGGGGAGCGGTCGGCGGGCAGCGGGGCCGACGGCAGCAGCACCCACAGCAGCAGGTAGACGACGACGCCGGCGCCCCCGGCGACGGTGAGGCCGACGGCGCCGACCCGCCAGAGCACGGCGTCGATGCCGCTGTACTCGGCGAGGCCGCCGCAGACGCCGCCGAGCCAGCGGTCGGTGCCGCTGCGGCGCAGTGCGGGCCGGGTGGGGACGGGGAGCGGGGAGGGAGTGGTCATGGCACGAGCCTGGCCCCGTCCGGGCGGCACGAGAACCGGGGAACACCCGGATCGGTCCCCCGTTCCCCGGGTCGGGGTGGTTCCGGGGCGGGCTCCGGGTGTCGGGTCCGTCGCTACGGTGCAGCAGTGCCCACGAACGACCGCGTCCTCACCGTCGGCCCCGCCGGGGTGCCCGGCGTCCTGCTGCTGCACCCGTGGTGGGGGATGACCCCGGCGGTGCGGGAGTGGGCCGACCAACTGGTCGCCGCCGGACGGCGGGTTCTGGTACCAGACATGTTCGACGGCGCGACGCCGACCACCGAGGCGGCGGCCGAGACCCTGGCCGACGCCGCACTGGCCGACCCGGCCACCGCCGAGCTCGTGGCCGCCTGCGCGGACACCCTCGCGGCCGGCGGCGTCCCGTGGGCGGCGATGGGCTTCTCGCTGGGCGCCTTCCTCGCCTGCCCGCTGGCCGGCCGGGGCGACGCGGCACCCGACGAGCTGGTGCTCTTCTACGGTGGCCGGCCGCCGACCGGGGACGTCCGCACCCGGCGGGTCGAGCTGCACGTGGCCCCGGGCGACCCCTGGTTCACGGCGGAGGAGCTCGACGAGGTCTCGTCGGGCTTCCGCGGCGCCGGGGCCGAGGTCGTCGTCCACCGGTACGAGGGGTCGCGGCACTGGTTCGCCGAGCGGGGCTCTCCCGGCTTCGACGCGGCCGCCGCCGGGCTGGCGCACGACCGTGTCATCGCCCGGCTGCGGACGGCCCGGTAGGTCAGGCGCCGGCGGGTGTCCGGCTGCGCTGTTCGGCGCCGACGTCCCCGTACGGGTAGTCGGCGCGGCCGGGGTCGCTGACGGCGTCCAACCGCGCGACGTCCTCCGGCGTGAGCGTCACGTCGGCCGCACCCAGGTCGTCGCGGAGTTGGTCGACGGTGCGAGCGCCGAGGATGACCGAGGTGACGGCGGGCTGGGCGGCCAGCCAGGCGAGCGCGACCTGCGGCATCGACACCCCGCGCGCCTCGGCGACGCTCTGCACGACCTCCAGCACGTCCCAGGTGCGCTGCCGGGAGCCGACCCGGTCGTAGGCCTCCATGCCGCGGCCGGGGTCCTCCCCCAGCCGGGTCGCGCCCTCCGGCCGCTGGTCGCGGGTGTACTTGCCCGACAGCCAACCGCCGCCGAGCGGGCCCCAGGCCAGCATGCCGAGGCCGTTGTGCAGGCATGCGGGGACGATCTCGAACTCGACGTCCCGCACGAGCAGGCTGTAGCTCGGCTGCAGGGTGACCGGGACGGCGAGGTGCCGGTGCTCGGCGAGGTCGACGGCCTTCTGCACCTGCCAGGCGGTGAAGTTCGACAGGCCCGGGTAGCCGATCGCGCCCGCGGAGACGGCGTCGTCGAGGAAGCGCAGGGTCTCCTCGAGCGGGGTCAGCGGGTCCCAGGCGTGCAGCTGGTAGAGGTCGACGTGGTCGACGCCGAGCCGGCGCAGCGAGTCCTCGAGCGCGCGACGCAGGTGGCGGCGGGAGTTGCCGAGGGCGTTGGGCTCCTCGGTCAGCGGGAAGCGGCCCTTGGTGGCGAGGACGACGCGGTCGCGGACGTCGGCCGGGCGGGACGCCAGCCAGCGCCCGGTGATCTCCTCGGCCGCGCCGGCGGAGTAGACGTCGGCGAGGTCGACCAGCGTGCCGCCTGCCTCGACGAAGAGGTCGAGCTGCTCGTGCGCGCCCGCCTCGTCGGTCTCGGCACCGAAGGTCATCGTGCCCAGGGCGAGGGCCGAGACCGAGCAGCCGCTGCGGCCGAGCGTGCGGTACTCCACGACGGTGCTCCTGTCCCTCGCGATCCCGCTCGACGTTGCCGCAGCCGCCGGGTGATCACCACCGGGAGGGCGGGCTGCCTGGTCTACTGCGGTGGTCTCCGGACCACCGGCGTGCCCCCACCGAGGAGGAATCGTGCGCACCGTCGAGGACCTGTCGGCGATCGGTCTCGCCACCGCAGCAGCCGTTGCCGCGAGCGGGGCGTGGTACGCGGCGTTCGGCCGCCGGCTGGCGCAGCTGCACGACGCCTACGCCGAGGACACCGCGGCGGCCGGCTGGATCGTGCCCGTCGAGCTGGCCCGCAGCGGCACCGTGGCGGTGACCGTCTCCGCCCTCGCCGCTCGCACCGGGGTGACCCGCCCGCGGGACGCGGTGCGGCTCGGCCTGGCACTGTGGGTCGCGTTCCCGGGTGTCCTGCTGACCGGGTCCGTCGTCCACGAGAAGGTCCCGTGGCGGCTGGCCGCCATCCACGCGGGCGACTGGCTGGTCAAGCTGCTGCTGGTGTCCTTGGCCACCGGGGCCCGCCGCCGGCGCTGACGTCGGGAGGGGAGCGCGTGCGACGCATCGTGTGCCGGGAGTTCGGCCCGGTCGACCGGCTGGAACTGGTGGAGGAACCGGACCCGGCCCCCGGGCCCGGTGAGGTGGTCGTCGCGGTCGAGGCGGCGGCCGTCGCCTTCGTCGACGGCCTGATCGTGCAGGGCCGCTACCAGGTGCGGCCCCCGCTCCCCCACACGCCGGGGTCGGCGGTGGCCGGCCGGGTGCGCGCGGTGGGGGCGGACGCCGGCACCGTGTCGGTGGGCGACCCGGTCGTCGTCCTGTCGATGGGTGGTGGGGGGTTCGCGACCGACCTGGTGGCGCCCGCCTGGGCGGTGTCACCGCTGCCGGACGGCGTCCCCGCGGCGGTGGCCGCCACCGCGGTCGAGAGCTACAGCACGCTGACCTTCGCCCTCTCCCGCCGGGTGCAGGTCCGTCCGGGTGAGTGGGTCCTGGTGCTGGGCGCGGGCGGCGGCATCGGCCTGGCCGCGGTGGACGTCGCCCGGGCGGCGGGTGCCCGCGTCGTCGCCGCCGCGTCCACGGAGGCCAAGCGGGACGCGGCGCACGCGGCCGGCGCCGAGGTGACCGTCGACTACACCGACCTGAAGGACCGGGTGCGCGAGGTCACCGGTGGCGGGGCGGACGTCGTCGTCGACCCGGTGGGCGGACCGCTGGCCGAGGCGGCGCTGCGGTCGCTGACCGCGTACGGGCGGTTCTGCGTGGTCGGGTTCGCCGGTGGGGAGATCCCGCGGCTGCCGGCGAACCTCGTGCTGCTGCGCAACCGCACCGTCGTCGGCGTCGACTGGGGCGACTGGGCCCGGACCGAGCCCGAGGCGGCGAGCGCGCTGGTGTCCGACGTCCTCGGCCGGGTCGCCCGCGGTGAACTGCGGCCGCCGGAACCCAGTTGCCTCCCCCTCGACGGGGCCGCGGAGGCGCTGACCCGGCTGGGCCGGCGGGACGTGGTCGGGAAGCTGGCGCTGGTCCCCTGATCAGCGGCCGGCTGCGGCTCGGATGAGGTCGGCGACCTCGGGCCTGGCGGCGTACGCGCCGGTCGCGAGGAAGGACGTCTGGATGACCCCGTTGAGGTCGTGCCGCGACATCATGTCGTTGCCCATGGCGCGCTGCTCGGCCGCGCCGGGAGCGAAGACGACCGTCCGGATCCCCGCTCGCCGCAGCGCCCTGACCTCCTGCCCCAGCAGGCGTGCGGCGTGCCGGCGGGAGGCCGCGTAGACGTCGGGCAGCCACCCCGCCGGGCCGCTCATCGGCGAGATGACGAGAACGAGGTCGAGTCCGCGACCGCGGAGGACGGCGGCGTTGGTCGGCGAGTGGACCCCGCCGTCGACGTAGTGGTCCTCCCCGATCCGGACCGGGGCGAAGTAGCCGGGCACCGCGCACGACGCCGCGACCGCCTGGTGGACCGGCACCTCGGGCGTGCCGGGACGACCGAAGACGATCCGGCGCCCGTCGCGCTGGCGGACGGCGCAGATCCACAGGTCCGGGTCCGGCCATCCCGGCCCCTCGAGCTCGCGGAGCGCGGCCAGTTGCTCGGCGATGTCGTGCTGCCCGGGCGCGATCAGGGCCATGCCGGCCGCCAGCGGCCGGAACTGCCACGGCCGGGCCAGCGCGCGCTGCACCATGTGCCGGCCCGGCAGCCGCAGCGGGCGGCGCAGGACGTGCAGCGGGTTGAAGGGGGCGAGCTCGGGGACGGAGGTGCCGGCCACGTGCCGCAGGACCTCGTCCTCGTCGGACAGCGGTGCCTTCACCGTCCAGGCGGCGAGGTCCTCGGCCGAGACGCCCAGCCGCAGCAGCGTGCCGGTGATGGAGCCGGCCGAGGTCCCGACGATCACGTCCACCGTGCGGGCATCGAAGCCGAAGTCGTGCTCGAGCACCGCCAGCACGCCCGAGTGGTACGCCTGCCCCACGACGCCGCCACCACCCAGCACCACGCCGACGCGCATCACGCAGCGAGCGTGCCAGGCCCCCTGCCGGGTCCGCGACCAGCCCCGGTGTCCGGGCCGACCACCGCGCCGACCGGTGGAGGCGGCGCTGCGCCCGCCTCCACCGGCCGCCGGAGCTCAGCTGCGGCTACCGCCTCCGATCATCGGGTCGTCGCCGCCGTTCCGCACACCCTTCTCGACGCCCTCGGTGGAGGACGGTGCGGTGTAGCCCGCCGGGTCCGACTCCGTGGTCAGCGCGTCGTCCCGCACCACGTCCGGCGGCGGCTGCTCCACGACGGTGACCTCCTGGGGCTGGGTCACGCCCGCCGGCTGCTGCGTCTGCTCGCTCCTCTTCGACGAGGCCACGGCGGCGCCTGCTGCTGCCGCGACGCCCGCCACGGCGGCGACGCCGGCGGCGACGGCCGTCCCCGACACCCCCGCCTTGCCGCTGTCGCCGTGCGAGCCGACGGCGTCCCCGACCCCCGGCGTGCCGACGTCGAGGTCCTCGTTGATCGAGCCACGCCAGGCACCGGTGGCGTAGCCCTCGTCCTCGATCAGCCGCTTGAACCTCTCGAGGTCGGAGTTGACCTGCCGCTCGACGATGCCGAGCTTGTCGCCGATCTGCTCCACGACGCCCTCGGGCTCGTACTCCAGGGTCAGGTACACGATCGTCGAGCTCGGGCCGGCGGCCTCGAAGCGGACCGCCCCGGCGTTGGTGGCCCCGCTGGTCGCGGCCCAGGCGACCTTGCGGTCCGGTTCCTGCTCGAGGACCGAGGCGTCCCACTCGCGCCGGACGCCGGCGATCTCGGCGACCCAGTGCAGGCGCCGGTCGTCGAGCTGGCGGACCTCCTTGACCCCGCCCATGAAGTGCGGGAAGTCCTCGAACTGGGTCCACTGGTTGTAGGCCTGGTTCACCGGTACGTCGACCTGGATCGACCTCTCGACCTTGGTCGTCATGGCTGGTCCTCCCTCGTCACGGGCAACGGAACACCCCCGCTACCCCGGGGTGCGACAGGTGATGCACGTCACCGCTGGGCGTGCTGCGACGGCCGAGGCGGGTGTGACGTGCGGGTTCGCGCCGGCCACGTCGTCCGCCGATGAGGCGGGCATGCGCGCCAGCCACGTCGCCACCGCCCTCGCCGCCTTCCTCGCCGGTTCGACCGCCGCCACGGTCCTGCACCGCCTGGCCGCCCGCCCGACCGCAGCCACCACTCCCCTGCCCGCCGCGCCCGCCGAGGTGCACGACGCCGTCGTCCTGCCCTTCCCGCGCCCCGCGGTCCAGCACCCGGCGGCGCCGACCGCGGCCGCGCCGGCCGTGGCCGCCCCGGTCCGCTGCGGCGACAGCGGCGGCCTGACCAGGGCCGGCGCGCCGTGCGGCGCCCGCGCCACCGCCGGTGGCCGCTGCCACCACCACCCGCTGGCCGCCTGAGCCGTTGCCACGGCAACGCGCGCTCCGGGCCTGAGCGGGCCGGCCGGCTCGGCCCCGTGCACGGCCCTCGGCGACGTCACGGGGCAGCGTTCCGGCCGTCCTCGTCACGGGTCCACGCGGCCATCCAGCTCCCGTTCTCGCGCGCTATGACGTCCTCGCAGTCGCGCACCAACCGGGCCGCCGCTCCGGGGCCGTGGTCCGACGCGTCGCGCCACCGCGTCACCCGGACCCTCAGCTGCCGCGCGGCCGACATGTACACGAGCACCAGTTGCTCATGACGGGCGGCGGCGGTGTGCGCGGTGACGGCCGCACCCACGGTCGTGACCACCGCGATCCAGGCACCGACGGCGTCGAGTCCCGTAGCGGCAGCGGCGGCGCCGAGCAGGGCACCGAGCAGCGCCAACCCGAACTCGCCCGTGCGGAGTCGCGTCAGCTGCCGCTGGTGCCTGGCGGCCCCGGGGACGTAGAACCGGTCGATCTGTGGCTGCACGCGCTCACGCAGGTAGGACGCCACGCCGTCGACCCCAGGCAGGGGCGGGTCCTCAACCGGGCAGTCGATGGTGTGTCCGGCGAGGTCATCGGCGTCGCCCGCGATGGCGGACGTCCGCTTCCCGAGCTCGGCGTCCCGGTCGTCGCCGTCGTAGGGAGGTGTGCGGGTGAGGTAGGAGTAGACCTCTCTCTTGAGGCCCTCCGAGACCGAGCGGGCGCGGGTCCACGCCTCGATGCGGTCGCGGCCGAGTCGCGCGGTCCTGATGACGGGCACCAGCGCGAGCGCGACGGCTGCTGCGACGCTCAGGCCGCGGCCGACGCCGCTGTCGACGCCGACCTGGGTTGCGAGCGTGGCGAGCACGGCGCCGGCGATGGCCAGCGCGAGGACCGTGGTGCGCCACCGCACGATGCGCCTCTTGAGGCGGCTCGCAGCGTGCGACCACCTCCGTTGGTCGGACCACGCCACCAGGAGGGTGGCGGTCGGCGTGCGAGTCGTCACTGCGACCTCCCGCGACCGAGGGAGTCCCGGCGTCGCACCCTGCGTCGAGGCTGACGCCGTCCGGCGCAGCCTCCCGACAGCGCCGCTGGCAGGATCCCAGACCTGCGCCGGTGGTCGGCGCGGCTGCTCGTCGGCTCCCACGACCTGCCGCGGTCGCAGAGCACACGACCCGAGTTCGACGCAGGAAGTCGCCGCGGTACGCATCTGGTGACGATGTCGTGACGCCACATGCCTACCGTCGGAGGGCGCACTCGTCGTGCACTCGACCGGGTCCCGCCCGTCCTCCGTTCGCGAGATCCGGGGATCTCGAGGAGGTGTGACATGCGAGAGACGAGCGTTGCACGAGGATTCCGGTTCGCGACCGTCCTGTCGGTGCTCCTCGTGCTGGTCCTGGCAGGGCCCGGGGTGGCGTCCGGCAAACCGGGCAAGACCTCTCAGGTGGACGACGCGTTCCACGGCAACGCACCCCCACGGAGCATCGAGTGCGTGTGGAGCAGTGGCGACCACACCTACTGGTGCAGTGGGCACAACTACCGCGAGCGGCTCAGCACGCCGAACGGTGGCGGCCTGCTGCAGGCAGGGGGGAACCCGCCTCCCTGGGACTGGGCCAACCCGGGCAGGTTCGAGTGCACCGGCCCGCAGATGGCGCCGAGCAACGTGAAGCCGAGCGACTTCCGGTGTTCGTACGGGCATCGCCATGACCGGGGGTGGCACCGCCACGACTTCGGGATGCACGAGATGCTGATCATCAGCGATCCCTATCCCCCCACGGATCGGTCGATCACCTTCGTGCGGCCGCCTCACAAGTGACGGAGTGGTGCGCCGCGCCCCGGCGCACCACCCGCGACCTCTGGCCGCCGAACCGCCGGTGCAGCCATGACGTCCCTCTTCGTGAGCCACAGCGCCCGGGATTGGGCTCCGACGCAGCAGGTACGGGAGTGGCTCCGGTCCGAGGGCTACGCCGCCCTGTTCGTCGACTTCGACCCGGACAGCGGCATCGGAGCCGGCCAGGACTGGGAGCGTGAGCTGTACGCGCAACTGCGCAGGTGCGACGGGGTCGTGTTCCTGGCCAGTTCCAGTTCAACGGCGTCCCGGTGGTGCTTCGCCGAGCTGAGCCTGGCCCGCGCACTGGGCAAGCCGGTGTTCCCCATCCGGGTGGAGCCCGCCACGCGGATGGACCTGCTGGACGACGTCCAGTGGGTGGACCTGGCCGAGGGGGACGCTGCGCTCGACCGTCTGCGCGGGGGGCTGCAGCGGGCCGGTCTCGATCCGGCTGACTCGTTCTCCTGGGATCCCATCCGGTCGCCGTACCCCGGGCTGGCGCACTTCGAGGCCGCCGACGCCGCCGTCTTCTACGGCCGGGGCCCGGAGACCACCCGGCTCCTCGAGCTGCTGCAGCCCACGATCCTGCGGGGGCCGGGCCGGTTCGTCGGGATCGTCGGGCCCTCGGGCAGCGGCAAGTCCTCCCTGCTGCGGGCGGGGCTGCTGCCTCGTGTGACCCGCCTGGGGACGAGGTGGGTGGTGCTGCCGCCCGTGCGGCCGGGGTCGGATCCCACCTGGCGGCTGGCGGGGTGCCTGTCGGAGGCGTTCGCCGCGCACGGGGTCCCGCGGTCCCGGACGGACGTGGCGGCGGACCTGGGACGGGGTCCCGATGCGCTCGCCAGTCTGGCGGGGGAGCTCGCCGAGCTGTGCGGTGACCTCGGGGAGGAGCGGCCGAGGGTCCTCGTGGTGGTCGACCAGGCCGAGGAACTCCTCACGTCGAGCGGGCGACGGGAACAGCAGGCGTTCCTGCACCTGCTCACCGGGGCGCTCCGACGGGAGCGGAGCCCGCTGTGGGTCGTCGCCACGCTGCGCTCGGAGTTCTTGACGAGTGCGCCCGAGCGGGCGGGGCTGGCCGAGGCGATCGACGACCCGCTGGTCGTGGAACCCCTCAGCCGGTCCCGTCTGCCGGAGGTCATCGCTGGACCGGCTCGACGCGCCGGCCTGGACCTGGACCCCGGCCTGGTCGAACGGATGGTGGAGGACACCGCGGGCGGCGACGCGCTCCCCCTCCTGGCCTACACGCTGAGCGAGCTCTACGACCGCGTCGGACCCGGGGGCAGGATCCGCAGCGCCGACTACGAGGCCGTCGGCGGGGTGGTCGGCGCGTTGCAGAGACGCGCCGACCACATCCTCGACGAGCTGATCCGGCGCGGCCTCGGCCCGACGGTCCTGCCGACGCTGCTCCAGCTCGCGGCGGTGGAGCACGGGGAGGAGCCCACTCGGCGGCGCGTGGAGTGGCGGAGCCTGACGGACGAGGAGCGGACCGTCGTCGGTGCGTTCGTCGAGGCGCGCCTGCTGGTGAGCGCCAGCGGCACGTCGGACGACGCCGGCGAGGGCACCGTCGAGGTGGCGCACGAGGCGCTCCTCCGGCAGTGGCCACCACTGCGTTCGGCGATCGACGACGCCAGGGAGTGGCTGCAACGACGCTCCGAACTGGACCGCCTCGCGGCGGACTGGGAGCAGGGCGGACGGGACGAGTCCTTCCTCCTGCGCGGCGGGCACCTGGCGGCGTTCGACCGCTGGGGGGACGAGCACCTGGAGGACCTGCGCCCGCTCGAGCGCCGCTTCCTGGAGAGCAGCCGGGAGGTGGCCGCTCGGGAACTCGAGGTCGCCCACCGGACCAACCGTCGCCTGCGGATCCTGGCGAGCGGGCTCGCCGTCTTCCTGGTCCTCGCACTCACCGCCGGCGGGCTGGCGTGGCGGCAGGACCGGGAGGCCCAAGCGCAGGCCCGTCTGGCGCTGGCCCGGCAGCTCTCGTCGGACGCGGACCGGCTCGTCGACTCCCAGCCGGACACGGCGATACTGGCCGGGCTGCACGCGCTCGGCGTCGCCCCCCGGGGCACGGCGCCTCCCGCCGCGGGCCTGGTCACCGCGCTGGCGCGGGTCACCCACGTGTCGCGGACCCTCTTCGGCCACACCAACCAGGTGCACGGCGTGGCCTTCACCCGCGACGGTCGCGTCCTCGCCTCCGGCGGGGGCGACGGTGTGGTGCGGCTGTGGGACGTGGCCACGGCTGGTGAGCGGGCCACGCTCCAGCACGGTGGCGAGGTGTGGAGCGTGGCGTTCGGCCGCGATGACCGGCTGCTCGCGTCCGGCGGTCGCGACGGACTGGTACGCCTGTGGGATCCGGCGACCGGTCGGCCGGACGGGCCGGCACTGGAGCACGGTGCCGCGGTGTGGAGCACCGCGTTCAGCGCTGACGGCCGCTTCCTCGCCTCGGGCGGCAGCGACGGCGTGGTGCGGGTGTGGGACGTCGCGTCCCGGCAGCCCCACGGGGATCCCCTGACCGGCGGCAGTGGCTGGGTGCAGAGCGTGGCCTACAGCTCGACCGGGGTCGTGGCCGCGGCCGGGGACGACGGCGTGGTCCGCATGTGGGACAGCGGGTCCGGCCGGCTCCTGCACGAGCTCGTCGGCCACGAGGACGAGGTGAACACGATCGCCTTCAGTCCGGACGGCGGCGTCCTCGCCTCCGGCGGGTGGGACGCCACCGTCCGGATGTGGGACACCCGCACCGGCGAGGTCCTCCACACCCTCCCGGCGACTTCCGCAGAGCACGTGGTCCGCGGGCTCGCCTTCAGCGCGGACGGCGCACTGCTCGCCTCCTCGAGCTCCGACGACACCGCCAGCGTGTGGTCCGTGGCGAGCGGACAACCGGTGGGCCAGTCGTTCGTCGGGCACCCGCAGGACGTCGACGGCCTGGCCTTCAGCCCGGACGGCCGTCAGCTCGCGACGGCGGGTTGGGACGGCACCGTGCGGCTGTGGGAGGTGGTGGAGACGTACTCGGTCAGCCGCGCCTACCCCGGTCACTCCGCCGAGGTCCTCGACGTCGACGTGAGCGCCGACGGCCGGCTGCTGGCGACCGCCGGTGCGGACGGCACCGCACGGCTGTGGGACGTGACGTCCACGCGGCCGCACGGCCCGGCGTTGCAGCACGACGCTCCGGTGAACGCCGTGGCGTTCCGTCCCGACGGCCGCGTCCTGGCTTCGGCCGGCGAGGACGGCGTGCTGTCGCTGTGGGACGTGGCGACCGGGAGCCCGCTGCAGGAGCCCATCGCCGTCAGCGAGCACGCCCTGCTCGGCGTCGCGTTCAGCCCCGACGGGCGGCTGCTGGTCCTCGGGATGGCCGGTGGGGTCGTCGAGCTCTGGGACGCGGAGTCGCGCGCACGCCACGGCGAGCCGCTGACCGGCCACGTCGAGGACGTGAACGACGTCCTCTTCAGCCCGGATGGCTCGCTGGTCGCGTCGGCCTCGACCGACGGTACGGCGCGACTCTGGAGCGCGGCATCGGGGCGTCCTGCAGGCGAGCCGCTGTCCGGTCACGCCAGCGAGGTGTACGGCGTCGCCTTCCATCCGGACGGGCGGGTGCTCGCCACCGGTGGAGCCGACGACGCCGTCCGGCTCTGGGACGTCGGCACGGGAGTGCAGATCGGCGAACCGCTGGGTGGGCACGACGGCGGAGTGCTGGGCGTCGCCTTCAGCCGCGACGGCCGCTCCCTCGTCTCCGGCAGCGAGGACCAGTCCGTTCGTGCGTGGGACGTCCGATCGCGGCTCCCCCGCGGTGCGCCGCTCACCGGGCACGAGCAAGCGGTGACCGGCGTGGCGTTCACCCCCGACGGTCAGCAGGTCGCCTCGTCGAGCCACGACGGGGCCGCGCGACTGTGGGACGTCGACTTCTCCACGTGGGCCCAGGCCGGCTGTGGGCTGATCGGCCGCAACATGACCATGGCCGAGTGGACCGACCTGCTCCCCGATCTCCCGTACCGGCGGACGTGCCCGGGGGTGCCACCGGGACACGGCGCGCCGCGGAACGCCCCGGCGGCTCAGTGACGAACTGGTGGCCCACTCGCCTCGTCACAGTGCGGTCCAGCTACGGCTGCAGACCCGACCCCCTTCGGTCCGCCGGCGCGCGTTGCCCTCGTGTCGGAGGGGATACGGACTCGACCCGCCCAGGGGTCCTCCGGTGGGACGAGTGCCTGCGGTCCCGCCGACGGAACCGGACCCGTCCTGACGTGGCCTCGTCGTCGAGTCCCGCCGGCGCCTGAGCGGTCGGACCGGTGCCGGTTCCGATCGAGGGCGCGGATTGGCGCGCCACCTGCTGGGTAGCTGCGGGCGACGGCCGTCGACGCGGCAGCCCGGCCGCCCGGCCGCTCACGACAGGGGGCGACGATGACACTGCCTGATCGCGACGCGGCGAGGGACTGGATCGGCAGGACGGTGGTCGACCGCGACGGCGCCGAGATCGGGGTGTGCGCCGCCCTGTTGGCCGACGAGGCGACCGGGCTGCCGGAGTGGATGTACGCCGATCGCGACGAGGTGACCGTGGTGGTCCCGCTCCTCGACGCGACGGGGACCGGTGACCGGGTCCAGGTCACGGTCACCCGGGCCGACGCCGACGGCGCGCCACGGTTCGGTCCGGCGCGTGAGCTGTCCCAGGAGCAGGAGGCGGAGCTCTACCGGCACTACGGGATCGAGTACTCGACCTCCACCTCCGACAGCCTGCTGCCGGTCGCCGAGGCCGAGTCGACCGAGGCCGAGTCGACCGAGGCCGAGTCGACCGAGGCCGGGTCCACCGTGTCCGAGCCGACCGCACCGGAGCCGACCACGTCGGAACCGACCGGGGCCGGACCGACCGGGACCGCGCCGAACGGGACCGCACCGGACGCGGCCGCCGGGCAGGTCGTCGCCGGCGGAGGTGCGGGTCGCCGTCGCGGCGTGGCGGCCGCCGTGGCCGCGCTCGCGGTCCTGGCAGCGGTCGTCGCGGCCGTGCGACTGCGCCGCGGATCGACCCTCGGGTCGGTGCGCCTCTTCCGGCGCGCGGCTCCCCCGCCGAGGTCGGCCGCGGCCCGCGCCCTCGCCGGCACGGCCGCCGCGCGTGATCGAGCCGTGCCGCTCGCCGCCACAGCCGCACCGGTGCTGGAGGCCTCCCTCCGCCGCGCTGCCGTGGACGCCGCGCAGCAGGGCCGTGCGGCGGCGACGGCGGCGTGGACCTACACCGACGAGGCCGCGGCGCGACTCACGCCGCTGCTGGCCACGACCGGGCAGGCGGCCTGGCGCGCCGCCCGCGCCGGGACGGACTCGGCCCTGCGGGCCACCGATGCAGCGACCCTGGCGGTCGGGGCAGCCCTGCCGCGGGTGGTCGCCGGCGTCGGCCGTGCGGGGCGGACGGGTCTGCACGCGGTGCTCACGGTGGGCGCGGCGGCCGAGGCGGTGCCCGAGGTGATCGCCGAGACCGGAGAACGACTGGAGAAGGGCTGGGGGAGAGTCATGGGCAGGTTGTCGTTGGGGCTCGGTTTCGGGGTCGGGTACGTGCTCGGCGCGCGCGCCGGGCGGGCCCGGTACGAGCAGATCAGGCAGGCCGCGGCCGGCTTCATGGAGCGGCCGGAGGTCCAGCAGGCCGTGGAGCAGGTCAGGGCCGCCGCTCCGGCTCCGCTGCAGAGCAGCATCGACAAGCTGTCCGGGGGTGGGCCCGGCCGCCACAGCGTCGACGCCGGCGGCAGCACCGACACGGTCGACATCGACGCGCTCGTCGTCGACGAGGTCGACGTCGTCGTGACGCCACCCCCGCCGGTGACGGGGACGGGCGGCCCCGGCGGGACGGACGCTCCGCTGGCGGACCCGCTGATCCCGCCCGCCAAGTCGGACGACGGCCCGGCCGGACGGCCGTGACCCCGGCGTAGCGCTCGCGGCCCCTGCTGGTCCGACCGCTCCGCGCCGGTGCGGGTGAGGCGTGTGCTCACCCGCACCGGCGCGGAGCGGTGGATCGGGCAGGTGGACGGGTGACCGCCCTCCGCCCGCCCTCGGGACAGCCGGGCTCAGCGGTAGACGAGCGTCCCGTCGTCGAGGTCGGCCTTGGGCAGGAGCTCCATCTCCTCGGCGTGCTCCGCCATGTGCGTCCACGGCTCCCGGTCGCCCTGCTTGAACAGGACGTGCTGCGAGCGCATGACGTACCCGGCGTTGAAGTTCTCCGGATCCGACCACGGCCGGATCCGCATGTCGGCGTCCTCCGGCCGCAGCGTCGGGACGACCATGGTGGCGCCCTTCGCCTCCATGGTCTCGAACAGCCGGCAGACCAGGTCGCTGACGAGGTCGGCACGCAGCGTCCAGCTGTGCCGGAAGTAGCCGAACACGTAGGCCATGTTCGGGATGCCGCTGATCATGATGCCGCGCCAGGTGACCCGTTCGGGGAACTCGACCGGTTCGCCGTCCACGGTGAAGTCGACGTCGCCGAAGGCGGACAGGTTGAACCCGGTGGCGCTGACGACGACGTCGGCCTCGAGCTCCTCACCGGAGCCGACCCGGATCCCGTTCTCGGTGAACGTGTCGATGGTGTCGGTGACGATCGAGGCCTTCCCCTCGCGCAGTGCCGCGAAGAGGTCGCCCTCCGGGACGATCGCGATGCGCTGCTGCCACGGGCGGTAGCGGGGGGTGAAGTGCTTCTCGATGTCGAAGCCCTCGGGCAGCAGCGGCTTCAGGGACTCCATGAGGAACGTGTGGAGCTCGTCGGGCGCCTCGAGTGACATCCGCGCCAGCTCGTTGAACTGGGCGGCGTAGGCGCGGCGGAGGATCTCGTGCGTCCAGTCCTCGGGGATGTTGAGCTGGCGCAGCGTCACGGCGAGCTCGTGCGTCAGGGGTGGGGCGAGGAAGTAGGACGGCGAGCGCTGCAGCATCGTCACGTGCGCCGCCTGCTGGGCGATCGCCGGGATCAGCGTGGCGGCCGTGGAGCCGGAGCCGATGACGACGACGCGCTTGCCGGCGAGGTCCAGGTCCTGGGGCCACTGCTGCGGGTGGATGACCAGGCCCTGGAACCGGTCCAGACCCTCCCACTGCGGCTGGTAGGGCTTGTCGTGGTTGTAGTAGCCCTGGCACATCCACAGGAAGTCGGTGGTGAACTGCAGCTGCTCGTCGGTGTCGCCGCGGGTGACCTCGACGGTCCACCGGCGGTCGTCGGTGGACCAGCTGGCCGAGGTGACGCGGTGCTGGTAGCGGATGTGCTGACCGAGGTCGTCCTCCTCGATGACCTCGTCGAGGTAGTTGAGGATCTCCTCCCCCGCGGCGATCGACGGCCCGCGCCAGGGCTTGAACCGGTAGCCGTAGGTGAACAGGTCGCTGTCGGAGCGCACGCCCGGGTACCGGTGGGTCCACCAGGTGCCGCCGTGGTTGTCCTGTGCGTCCAGGATGACGAACGACCGGTCGGGGAACTGTTCCTGGAGGTGGTGCGCGGCGCCGATCCCGGAGACCCCCGCACCGACGATGAGGACGTCGACGTGCTGGGTTCCGCTGCTGCGCGGCTCCTGGACGGTTGCCGCTTCCGTGGTCGTCGTCATGAGGGGACCTCCAATGTCCGGACAGTGACCTAGGTCACACTAGTGTCTCCCTCAGGTACGTCAGGCGCCCTCGCGGAACCGCAACGACCCCTCGGGGCGGGTTGCAGGGCCTGGACGGTGGGGTCCCTCACGACGCCCTCGACGGGGCCTCGGAGGCACGCGCCGCGAGGATCGATCCGCCGCCTCCGTGCGCGTCCGCACCGCGGCCCCTCACCGGCCGGGCGGGAGACGTGCGGACATCCGTCGAGCAGCGGTGGATCGGGCTCCCGCGGACCGGTCGGATACTCCGTCGCTCGTCAGGTGAGCGGGTGCTCGGCGAGGAAGTCCTGCACCAGGGGCAGGAACTCCTCGGCGCGCTCGACGCCGAGGGCGTGGCTGGAGCCCGGGCCGGTGAACAGGTGCAGCTTCGCCCCGGGGATCGTGTCGGCCACCTGCCGACCGTGCCAGGGCGGGGTGAGCAGGTCCTGCTCGCCGGCGATGACGAGGGTGGGCGCCGTGATGCCGCCGATCCGGTCGAGCGTGTCGTGGGCCAGGTCGGCGTCCCACTGCTCCGCGGTGGTCCGGATCTGCTGCTCGGTGCTGGGGAACAGCGGCAGCAGCTGCTCGACGAGCTCGCCGAACTCCGGGCTGTCGAGCAGCTGCGGCGAGAAGGCGATGCCCAGGGCCCCGAGCGCGGCCTCCATGTCGCCGGTGCGCCACGGGTGGGCGAGGCCGGTGATGACCGCGCGCTGGAAGCCGTCGGTGCGGGCCCAGGTGCAGTAGAGGACGAGCGAGGCCACCCGCTCCGGAGCGGCCAGCGCGAGCTCCTGCGCGATGGCGCTGCCCAGGGAGTAGCCCAGGACGTGGGCCCGCTCGATGTCGAGCACCTCGAGCAGCCCCCGGGCGTCGGCCGCCAGCGAGGCCACGCTGATCTCACCCGAGCCCCGCTCGGACCCGCCCATGCCGCGCAGGTCGTAGGTGACCACGCGGTGGCGGCCGGCCAGCACCGGCGCGCTCTCGGCCCAGAACCCGAGGGACTGCGTCGTCCCGTTCACGATCAGCAGCGGTTCGCCCTCGCCGTACTCCTGGACCGCGACGGAGATGTCGCCGACCTGGACGGTCCGCTGCGGGTGCGTGGTGGGAGTGGTCACGGCGTCTCCAGCACTGTCCGGGGTGGTAGGGAGGGGCGCGAGCACACCACAGGGACGAGCCGTTCCGGAAGAGCTCACCTGGTGCCCGGCCGGCGCAGCGGGCCCACGACGCGGAGAACCGGCTGCTCCGCGGCTCGAACCGAGGACGGCCGGATCACCCCCGTGTACGCGGTGCGCGACCGGACGAGCCGGGCAGGCTGGATCATGTGGCCGAGCTGCGGCCGTGACGGAGGTCCGTGGCCTGTGCCCGAGGAGCAGACGTGGAGCACCACGAGGTACTGGTCGTCGGTGGCGGCAACGCCGGCATCTCGCTGGCGGCGCGATTGCTCCGCGACGGCGCCCGCGACGTCGCCGTCGTGGCTCCGCAACCGGTGCACCGGTACAAGCCGCTGCTCAACTACGTCGGCGGCGGCGAGGCGGCGATGGCGGACCTGGAACGCCCGATGCGGGACGTCGTCCCCGATGGGTGCCGGTGGGTTCGCGACAGCGTCGACGCGGTCGACGCGACCGCCATGACGGTGCGGACGCGCGGAGGGCGCACGCTGCACTGCTCGACCCTCGTCCTCTGCCCCGGCCTCGAGGAGGACTGGGACACCACCCCGGGGCTGCAGTCGGCGTACCACGACGGGTGGGCGGCCTCCACGTACGTCCCGGGCAGCGCGCCGCAGGTGTGGCCGCGACTGACGTCGCTGCGGGCCGGCTCCGTGGTGTTCACCGTGCCCCCCGGAGCCGGCGTCCTGCGGTCCGACGGCGCTCAAGCCGCTGCTCATGGCCTGCGACCACTGGCGGCGTGCCGGTGTGCTGCAGGACCTCCAGGTCCGGCTCCTGCTGCCCGCTGCGACCCCGACCGGAGTCCCGGCGGCCGACGAGGTCCTCGAGCACACCTTCGCGACCTACGGCGTGGAGGTGCTGCGCGAGGCCCGGATCGAGCACGTGGACTGGGACGTGCACGCCGTCACGGTCGCGACGGGCACCGGCCGGCGGGTGCTCGAGGACGTCGCCTTCGCCCACGCCGTCCCGCACTACCGGGCGCCGCGGTGGATCGCCGACGCCGGCCTGGCCGCTGACCCGGCCCCGGGCCTGGTCGACGTCGATCCGCACACGCTGCGCTCGCGCCGGCAGGAGTCGATCTGGGCGCTGGGCGACGCGGCGGACGTGGCGACCCGGCCGTCGGGTGGAGCGCTGAGGAAGCAGGTCGACGTCCTGGCCCGGAACATCGCGGCGGTCCGTGATGGCGGGGAGTTGCAGCGGTACGACGGGTACACGGTCATCCCGATCACCCTGGACCGCCGGAAGCTGGTGCTCGTCGAGGTCGACCGCGACGGGCGGCCGTCCCCGTCGGTGCCCTTCCTCGACCCGGTCAAGCCCCGCCGGTCGACCTGGCTCCTCGACCGCTACGCACTGCCGGTGATCTACTTCCGCCGGATCCTCCGGGGACGGGTGTGACCGCCGTCAGACGTTGAAGCGGAACTCCACGACGTCGCCGTCTTGCATGACGTAGTCCTTGCCCTCCATGCGCACCCAGCCGCGGGCCTTGGCCTCGGCCATCGACCCGGCCTCGACGAGCTGGTCGTAGGAGACGATCTCGGCCTTGATGAAGCCGCGCTGGAAGTCGGTGTGGATGACCCCGGCGGCCTGCGGGGCGGTCGCACCGACGGGGATGGTCCAGGCGCGGGCCTCCTTGGGGCCGGCGGTCAGGTAGGTCTGCAGGCCCAGGGTGGCGAAGCCGATGCGGGCCAGCTGGTGCAGTCCGGGTTCCTCCTGGCCGATGCCGGCGAGCAGCTCGGCGGCCTCCTCCTCGGGCAGCTCGGCGAGCTCGGCCTCGATCTTGGCGTCCATGAGGATCGCCTCGGCCGGCGCCACCAGTGCCCGCAGCGAGGCGATCAGCTCCTCGTTCGCCAGCTCTTCCTCGTCCACGTTGAACACGTAGAGGAACGGCTTGGTGGTCAGCAGGGTCAGCTCGCGCAGCGGCTCGGGGTCCACGCCGGCGGAGAAGAGCGTCTTCCCCTCGTCCAGCACCTTCTGCGCGTCCAGTGCAGCGGCCAGCAGCGCGGCGCGCTCCTTGTCCTTGCGCGCCTCCTTCTCCAGCCGCGGGATCGCCTTCTCCAGCGTCTGCATGTCGGCGAGGACGAGCTCGGTGTCGATCGTGGAGATGTCGTCGGCCGGGCTGACCTTGCCCTCGACGTGCACGACGTCGGGGTCGGTGAACACCCGTATGACCTGACAGATCGCGTCGCTCTCGCGGATGTTGGCCAGGAACTTGTTACCCAGTCCCTGCCCCTCGCTGGCGCCGCGCACGATGCCGGCGATGTCGACGAACGACACCGTCGCGGGGATCGTCTTCTGCGACGAGAACAGCTCCGCCAGCGTGCCGAGGCGCGGGTCCGGCACACCGACCACGCCGACGTTCGGCTCGATGGTGGCGAAGGGGTAGTTCGCCGCCAGGACGTCGTTCTTGGTCAGCGCGTTGAACAGCGTCGACTTGCCGACGTTGGGCAGCCCGACGATCCCGATGGTGAGACTCACGGGAGACCAGCTTACGGGCGTCTGCAGCAGCGCCCGAGCGGCGAGGGCGGCCCCGTCCGCACCCCGTCGATCCGGTCGGGGGACCCGGCACGCGGACTCGAAGACTGGACCGACTCCAGTTTCGACCTGCGGGCGCCGGTGACCCGTGTCACGGTAGGTCGTGCGTCATGGTGTCGAGTGCGAGGGGGATCCAGTGTCCGCTGGACCACGCAGGGTCGGGATGGCCGTGGTCGGCCTCGGAGGAGCGGTCGCCACGACCGCCGTGGCGGGGCTGGAGATGCTCCGCGCCGGCGGGGGCGACGCGACCGGGCTGCCGCTGGCGGGGCTGGAGGTCGACGGCCGCCCCGTCGAGGAGGCGACCGGCATGGCCGGCTACGCCGACCTGGTCGTCGGGGGCTGGGACCTCGACGGCACGGATCTGCGCAAGGCCGCCGAGCTGCACGGCGTCCTCGACCACCACCAGCTGGAGCAGGCCGGGCCGCACCTGTCCTCGGTGACGCCGTGGCCCGCGGCCGGGGACGCGGACTTCTGCCGCAACGTGACCGGCGGCAACGCGGTGCTGGCCGAGACCCGTCGCGCCCAGGTCGACGCCGTCCGGGCCGACCTGGCCCGCTTTCGCGCGGAGCACGACCTGGACGGGCTGGTACTGGTCAACCTGGCCTCCACCGAGCGCTGGCCGGACCCGGAGGCGCCCGCCCTGCAGACGATCGAGGCCTTCGAGGCCGGGCTGGACGCCGATGACCGGTCGATCACCCCGGCGATGGTGTACGCCTACGCCGCGATCGCCGAGGGTGTGGGCTACGTCAACTTCACCCCGTCGCTGGCCGCGGACGTCCCCGCGCTGGTGGCCTTCGCCGAGAGCCGTGGCGTCCCGGTCGCCGGCAAGGACGGCAAGACCGGGCAGACGATGATGAAGACGGTGCTGGCGCCGGCCTTCCGCAGCCGTGCGCTCACCGTCGAGGGCTGGTACTCCACCAACATCCTGGGCAACCGCGACGGCCTGGCCCTCGAGGACCCGGACTCGCTGTCGAGCAAGCTGCAGACCAAGGGCAGCGTGCTCGACTCGATCCTCGGCTACCCGGTCGAGGACCACGTCGTGCGGATCGACTACTACCGCCCGCGCGGCGACCAGAAGGAGGCCTGGGACGCCATCGACCTGGTCGGCTTCCTCGGCCAGCGCATGCAGGTCAAGGTCGACTTCCAGTGCCGTGACTCGATCCTGGCCGCGCCGCTGGCCATCGAGCTGGCCCGGCTGACCGACCTGGCGCAGCAGCGCGGGCAGGGCGGCGTGCAGACCCAGTTCGGCTGGTTCTTCAAGGCGCCGATGTCGCCCGACGGCAGCACCCCCGAGCACGCCCTGCACCGGCAGGAGCGCGTGCTGCTCGACTGGGTCGCCGGCGCGCCGGCCGGCCGGTGAGGGGCGGCTCCCCCGCTCTCGCCGAGCTCCGCCCGCTGCTGACCGAGGTCGGCGACGCCAAGCGGGTCCGCGTCGCCGCCGTCCCCGGGTCGCTGGCCGAGCAGGCCTTCGCCCGCGCCTGGGGGCGGCTGGTCGCGGGTGAGGACGCGGCCGCGGTCGTGATGTCGGAGACGGCGGCGGCAGTGGCCCGCGCGCGGCTGGCCGGCATCGACGGTGCGGTGCTGCGGACGGCGGGCCTGGCCGACGACGAGGCGCTCGACGTGCTGCGCCGCGGCTTCGACGAGGTCGCCGGCCCGCTGGACGCCGGCCTGCGGACGGAGCTGCGTGCGGCGCTGCCGCTCGCCGTCCCGACGCCGGAGCCGCCGGCGCTGGCCGGGCTGCTCAACCGCCAGCCGCGCGCCGGGGCCACCGCTCCCGGGAAGCCCCGGGTGGTCGTCGAGCCGCCGGAGAGCCACGGCGACCACTGCCTGACCGTGGCCGTCTACGGCGTGCTCGTCGCGCCGGTGTTCGGCGCCGACCCGGTCGCGCCGTTCCTCGTCGGCCTGGCCCACCACCTGCACAACGTCGTGCTGCCCGACGCCGGGTTCGCCGGCGAGGTGCTGCTCGGGGGTGCGCTGGACCGGGTGCTGACGACGCTGGAGGAGCGCGAGCTGGCCGCCCTGCCCGGCCCGCTGGCCGAGCGGCTGCGCACGGTGCTGCGGCTGCGGGCCGACGCCGGGGCGCCGGAGTCGCAGGCCTTCCACGCCGCCGACGTCCTCGACCGGGTGCTGCAGGTGCACCACCACGCGCGCGCCGCCGCGTTCACCGCCGACCAGGCGCTGGACGACCTCGAGCTCGTGCACGCGGGGCCGGTGCAGGCCTTCCACCTGGACGTCCTGGCGGCGGCGGGACTGTGAGCGGCTCCGCCGACCTGGCGGCTGCGCCGCGCGGGAGAGGACGGTGAGGCGTTGAGCACGGCGGCGCCCGCCGTCCCGGTGGTGGACGGCATCCCGTTCGCCAGAGCCGGCCGCGACGAGCTGCGTGCGGAGGTGGCCGGTCTGCTGGCGCACGGCGAGGTCGAGCGCGCCCGCGTGGCGCTGCTGGCCGACGCCGACGACTGGTGGACCGAGCCGCCCCCGCCGCCCGAGCAGCTGGCCCGCGTGCCGGCCGCCCGCACCCTGCGGGAGGCGATGGGCCTGCTCGGCATGGGCCGGGTGGCCGACTACTTCGCCCACCGGTGGTCCGACCCCACGCACCTGGCGGGCCTGGCCCTCCTCCAGCAGCACTGGCCGGGGCCGAGGCCGGTGGTGGACGTCGCCTGCGGCACCGGCACCCACCTGCGCGAGCTGGCCCGCCGCGGCTGCACCGACCTGGTCGGGGTCGACGTCGTCTGGGCCAAGCTGTGGCTGGCCCGCCGCTTCGTCTGCCCGGAGGCGCGCTACGTGTGCGCCGACGTGACCGGCGTCCCCGACCTGGGCGTGCCGACGCCGGCCTACGTGCTGTGCCACGACGCCTTCTACTTCCTGCGCGACAAACCGGCCGCGGCGGCGGCGATGCACGAGCTCGCGGGGGACGGCGGCACCGTCGTCGTCGGGCACGCGCACGTTGCCGACCGGCACGGCGAGCCGCTGACCCCCGAGGGCTACGCCGCGGTGCTCGGCACCGGTCTGCTCTACGACGACGCGGAGCTCACCGAGTCGCTGCTCGCCGGCCGCTCGCCCCGGTCCGCCGCAGCCGTCGACCTGCACTCGAGCGAGGCGGTGGCCCTCGTCGCCGGCGACCCGCGCTCCCCCGCGCCGGTCGACCTCGGCGAGCCGCTGCCGCCTCTGCGGCCGAACCCGCTGTACACCGCCGGGGAGCTGCGCTGGCCCAGCGAGCGCTACGCCGGCGAGTACGGGCCGCGGTCGACGTACCTGCCGGCCCGCTGGCCGGACCCGCTGCCCACCGACGCCGCCCGCCGCCGGCTGCTCGTCGACCTCCCGGAGGCGTGGTGAGCAGCACCGGTACCCGGCTCGACCGTCCCCGTCCGGCGAGTGCGACGAACTCGTGGCGATCGGTGGGCGATGGCCACGACTTCGTCGCACTCGTGGCCGCCACCCAGGGAGGGCGAGCGTGACCGTCGGGTGGGGCGTCGCCGGCTGCGGCTGGGTGGCCCGCGACCACGCGCTCCCCGCGCTGACCGCGACGCCGGGCGCCCACGTCGTCGCGCTGCACGACCGCGACCCCGGCGCGCTGGCCCGGGTGGACGCCGACGCGCCCGCGCACGCCGACCTCGGTGCCTTTCTCGCCACCCCCGGGCTGGACGCGGTCTACGTCGCCGTCCCCAATGCCGCGCACCGCGAGGTGGTGGAGGCGGTCGCCGCGGCGGGCAAGGCGGTGCTGTGCGAGAAACCGCTGGCCGCCGACGTCGGTGACGCGCGGGCGATGGTGGCCGCCGCCCGTGACGCCGGCGTCCTGCTCGGGACGGCGTACGACCAGCGCTGGCACCCCGCCCACGTCCGGCTGCGCGAGCTGGTGCCCGAGCTGGGCACGGTGACCGCGCTGCGCATCGTCTACTGCTGCTGGCTGCCCGCCGACTGGACGCCGGACGGCCGCCCGCACGACAACTGGCGGGTCGACCGCGCGCGGGCCGGCGGCGGCGCGGCGATCGACCTGGCGCCGCACGGCCTGGACCTGGCCGGCGTGCTGCTGGGCGAGGACGTCGTCGAGCTGCGCGCACTGCTGCAGCGCCGGGTGCAGGACTACCCGGTGGACGACGGTGCGCTGCTGTCCGGGCGCACCGCGGCCGGCGTGCTGGTCGACCTGCACGTCGCCTTCAACACCCCGGACGCCCTCCCCCGCCGCCGGCTGGAGGTCGTCGGCACCGGCGGGATGGCCGTCGCCGTCGACACGATGGGCCAGACCGCGGGAGGCTCGCTCACGCTCCACCGGCCCGACCCGGTCGACGTCCCCTTCGCCGGGGACTCCCCCTTCGCCGCGCAGTTCGCCGCCTTCACCGCCGCCGTCGCCGGGCACGCGCCCTGGCCGTACGACGCCGACCGCGACCTGCGCCTGCACCGCCTGCTCCTCACCGCCCTGGGAGACGCGAGATGACCAACCCCTACCGCGGGCTGCTGCCCGACCTGCCCGCCTACGCCTGCACCAACTGCGGTCACTGGCAGCGCTGGCCGGCGCCCGGGCCGCTGGTCTGCCCGGTCTGCGCCGACGTCCGCAACGCCCTCCCCGAGGACGGCTTCGAGTTCGTCACCCCTGCGCAGGTCGAGGAGCTGGTCGAGGGCTTCTGCCGGCCGACCGCCGTCGAGGGCGTCACCGAGTTCGGCACGCACCCGCGCTTCGGGCTGGACAGCCGCGGCTGGGTGATCGAGAGCGACGCCGGGCTGGTCGGCTTCGAGTGCGCCCCCTGGTACACGGCCGGCATGCTGGCCCAGCTCCGCCGGATGGCCGCGGCCAAGGGCGGGTTCGACGTCCTGGCCTCCAGCCACGTGCACGGGTACGGCGCGCTGTGGCAGCTGCAGCAGGAGCTCGAGCCGCGCACGGTCTGCGTCGGTGTCCGCGACCTGGAGTGGACCAAGGCCTTCCGGGTCACCTGGCCGGCCGACGACGAGCTGCAGCTGGCCCCCGACCTGACCCTGCACCGCACCGGCGGGCACTTCCCCGGGCACTCGGTGCTGCACGACCGCCGCCGCGGCGTGCTGTTCTGCGGCGACTCGCTCAAGGTCGACCTCGACGAGGCCGGGCAACCGGTCGCGCTGAGCGCGCACAAGGCCTTCCACGCCCAGATCCCGCTCTCCCACGGCGAGCTGCGCGAGTACCTGACCGTGGTGGGCGCGCTGGAGTTCCAGGCCGTCGCGACACCGTTCGAGCTGGTCCGCGGGGTGACCACCGACCACGTCGTGCACCTGGTGCAGCGGCTCCTCGCCGGCCCGCCGGACGCCGCGCCCGTCGCCCTGGAGGACCTGTGAACGCCCCGGTCACGACCTCCTCGCAGCGGTACCTCGACTCGTTCCCGGGAACCGTCGACGAGTTCGCCATCGAGGGCCTCGACGTCCTCGACGTGCCGCTGCACAGCGCGGTCCTGCCACCGTCGGCGGGGCACCCCGGCGGCAGCGGCCTGGGCTACGGCGCCACCCGCGAGGAGGCCCGCACCGGGGCGCTGGGCGAGATGGCCGAGATGGCGCTGTCGCTGCGCGCGCACCAGGGCGTCGAGCGGGAGCAGGGCTCCTACGCGGAGACGACCCGGCGGCACGGCCGGGACCGGGTCGCCGACCCGCGCACCCTCTGCCTGGAGGCCGGCAGCGCCTACGACGACGACCGGCCGCTGCAGTGGCTGCCGATGACCCGGCAGCGGGACGGCGAGACGGTGCTGGTCCCCGCCGAGCTGGTCGCGTCCGCCCCCGACGACCTGCCCGGCGCGCCACCCCCCGGCGGCTGGCTGACCACGGTGATCACCAACGGGCAGGGCGCGGCGTTCGACCCCGACCGGGCGGTCGCGCACGCACTGCTGGAGGTGCTGCAGCGCGACGGCAACGCCACCTCCTTCCGCGCGATGGACCGCGGCGTCGTGGTGGACCTCGCCGGTCTGCGCGACCCCGACGCGCTGGCGCTGCTCGACCGGCTCGACGCCGCGGGCATCGACGTCGTGGTGAAGCTGGCGACGACGGAGTTCGGCGTGGTCGACGTCTACGCGGTCGGCTGCTCGCGGGACCTCTCCGAGCCGGTCCCGGTCATGGCGACGGCGTGCGGCGAGGCGGCGCACCCCGACCGCGACACCGCCGTGCGCAAGGCGCTGCACGAGTTCGCCTCGGCGCGCAGCCGCAAGGCCTTCATGCACGGCCCGTTCGACGTCGTCCTGCCGGCCACCCCGCCGGGCTACCTGGCGTCCTGGCGCGGCGGGCACCGGCCGGAGCGGCTGGTCGAGGAGGACCGCGCGCTGGAGGCGATGCTGGCCTGGACCCGGATGGGCACCGGCGCGCTGGTCGACCTGCTGCAGGACTCGGTCCTCGCCCGGAGGGAGACCGTCGCGCTGGGCGACCTGCCGACGTGGTCCGGGGACGACCTGCACGCCACCGTCACCGGCGCCCTGCACGCCGCAGGGCACGACGTGCTGGTCGAGCTGCAGCCCTCGGAGGGCGACGCGGTCGCGGCCAAGGTGCTGGTGCCGGGCCTGGAGGTCGAGACGATGTCCTACGGGCGGATCGGCGAGCGCGGGGTGCGCCGGCTGCTCGAGCGGGACGACCCGCTGGTCGCCGTCGGCACCGATCCCGGCGGCTGGGCCCGGGTGCACCTGACCGCCGACGCGGAGGCGCGCCTCGGTGGGCCTGCCTGGTTCGACCGCGCCGGCGCCGAGCGGCGGGTGGGCGCGCTGTACGCGCTCTACCGGGAGCCGGGCCGGCACACGGTCGCGGAGGTGCTGGCCCGATGACCGCGAGGTCGACGTCCGGGCGAGCACCGCAGGGAGCGCCGGCGACCGAGGAGCGGGACGAGGGACGGAGCCGAGCAGTGAACAGCGCCCTGCGCTACGCCTACAACACCAACGGGCTGACCTCGCACCGGCTGTCCGACGCGCTGCCCTTCCTCGCCGACACCGGCTACGCGGGGGTCGCGCTGACCCTCGACGTCGTCCACCTGGACCCGTTCGCGCCCGACGCCCTCGCCCAGGCCGAGAAGACCCGGGCGCGCTGCGACGAGCTGGGGCTGGGCGTCGTCGTCGAGACCGGCGCCCGCTACCTGCTCGACCCGCGGGCCAAGCACGAGCCGACGCTGGTCACCGCAGACGCGGAGGGCCGGGCGCGGCGGCTGGCCTACCTGCGGCTGGCCTGCGACCTGGCCGAGGTGCTCGGCGCGGAGGCGGTCAGCTTCTGGACGGGCGTGCCGCGGCCGGGCGTGGACCGCGACGCGGCGTGGGGCTGGGTGGTCGACGGCGTCCGCGCGCTGGTCGACAGCTCCGGCGGGCGGGGCTTCGCGCTGGCCGTGGAGCCCGAGCCGGGGATGCTGGTCGAGGACTGCGACGGCTGGGCCCGGCTGGCCGCCGACGCCCCCGGGATCACCCTGGCGCTCGACACCGGCCACTGCGTCGTCGCCGGGGGGTACGAGCCGCAGGAGGCGGTCGCGGCGTTCGCGCCGCACCTGGGCACGGTCGCCGTCGAGGGCATGCGCCGCGGGGTGCACGACCACCTGCCCCTCGACGAGGGGGACGTCGACCTGCCCGCCGTCCTGCGGGCGCTGCGGGAGGTGGGCTACGACCGGCTGGTCACCCTCGAGCTCTCCCGCGACGGGCACCGCGCGCACGAGATGGTCCCGCGCGCGATCGCGACGCTGAGGGAGGCCGAGCAGGCATGAGGATCTGCTTCGTCAGCCGCCGCTACTGGCCGGCGGTCAGCGGCATGAGCGTCTACGCGGAGAACCTGCTGCGCGAGCTGGTCGCCCTCGGCTCCGAGGTCACGCTCGTCAGCCAGTACCGCGACGACGAGGCCGGCACCCGCGTCTACGGCGGCGGGCCGCCCCCGCCCGAGCGGGTGCCCGCCGGCGTGGAGGTCGTCGGGCTGCCCAGCCGCGGCGAGACCGTCGTCCCCGCCGACTGGGAGGGCGACATCGCGGAGATCGTGCGCACCGTCGTCGGCCTGCACGCCGAGCGGCCCTTCGACGTCCTGCACGCGCAGTACGGCTACCCGCCGGGCCTGGCGGTGCTGGCCGCCGCGCGGGAGACCGGGCTGCCGGCCGTGGTGAGCATCCAGGGCGGCGACGGGCACTGGGTGGGCACCTGCTGCCGCACCCACGCCGAGGCGATGCGCGCCGTCGTCGACTCGTCGTCCGCGGTGCTCATCGGCAGCGGCAGCTTCCGCGACGAGGTGGTCGGCAACCTCGGCAGCGACCCGGCGCGGTTCACCATCGTCCCCGGGGCCACCGACACCCGGCGGTTCACGCCGGCCGAGCGGCCGCTGGGTGCGCTGCGCGAACCGCCGGTGCTGCTCTTCCACGGCCGGGTCGACCGGCGCAAGGGCGTGCTGGACCTGCTCGAGGCGCTGCCCGACGGCGTCCGGCTGGTCGTCTCGGGCATCGGCCCGGACCTCGACGAGGCGAAGGCCCGTGCCGACGAGCGGACGACGTTCCTCGGCTACGTCCCGCCCGACCGCGCACCGGAGGTCTACCGCTCGGCCGACGTCTTCGTCAGCCCCACCTACAGCGAGGGGTTCAGCAACACCCTGCTGGAGGCGATGGCCAGCGGCCTGCCGACGGTGAGCACCGACAGCGTCGGGGTCGTCGACTGCCTGCGGCACGAGGAGAACGGGCTGCTGCACACCCCGGGCGACGTCGCCGGGCTGCGGGCGGCGCTGGAGCGGCTGCTGGCCGACGGCGCGCTGCGGGAGCGGCTGGCGACGACGGCCCTGGAGGAGGTGCGGCGGCTCTACTCGTGGCCGGTGCTGGCCGCCTCGATCGCCGGCGTCCACGCCGAGGTCGCCGGGACGACGCCGTCCGCTGGCTGGTCGATGCCCTCGGGGGTCGACCTCTCCTGCCGGTTCCGCTCCGCGGCGCACCTGCTGTGAGAACGACGCACGAGGGAGCATCGCAGGGAGCGCCAGCGACCGAGGAGCGGACTGAGTGCGGAGTCGAACCGTGGGCGCTGTGAGGGTCCCGTGCGCGTCCTAGCGGTCAGCCCGCACCTCGACGACGCCGCCTTCTCCGTCGGCGGCACCCTGGCGGCGCTGGTCGACGCCGGCCACGAGGTCACGGTGGTCACCTGCTTCACCGCCAGCGTGCCCGACCCGGCCGGCTTCGCGCTGGCCTGCCAGCTGGACAAGGGGCTGCCCGCCGACGTCGACTACCTCGCCCTGCGCCGCGGCGAGGACGCCGCGGCGATGGCCGTGCTGGGCGCCAGGCCGGTCTACCTGGGCCTGCCCGAGGCCCCGTACCGCGGCTACACCAGCGCCGCCGACCTGTTCGCCGGCGTCCACGACGGGGACGACGTGTGGCGGTCGCTCACCGCGGCGCTGGACGGGTACGACGCCGACCTGTGGATGGCGCCGCAGGCCCTCGGCGGGCACGTCGACCACCGGCAGGTGCTGCGGGCGGTGGCCCCGCTCGACCGGCCGGTGCTGTGGTGGCGCGACAGCCCGTACGTGCTGCGCGACCCGACCGCCGTGCCCGGCCCCGAGCTGCCGGACGGGCTGGCCGAGGTGTGCCTCCCGCAGGACCTCGACCGGCGCGCCGACGCGTGCGCCTGCTACCCCACCCAGCTCGGCTTCCAGTTCGGCGGGGTCGAGCAGATGCGCACCGCGCTGGCCGGCGTGCCCGAGGTGCTGCTGGCCGACGACCGGGCGCGGGAGGTGCTCACGACCGCTGCCGTCCCGGCCGGCTGAGCCGCCGGCGTCCGGTCGGACCGCGGCGCCGGTCGCACCCGCCGCGCGCTCGACCGGCCGGGGAGCTGCCGGGGGGTGCCAGGCTGCCGCGCATGCAGCAGGCCTTCGGCATGGCGGTCCCCGAGACGGTGGGCGAGATGTGCCGTCCGACGACGTCGGCGGTGCTCGTCTACGACGCGCAGGTGGGGATCCTGGCCCACGTCCAGGACCGGGAGCGGCTGGTCGAGCGGATCTCGGCGGTCCTGCGGGCGGCGCGGGAGGCCGCGGTCCCGGTGCTCTACGTCCGGCACGTGTCGCTCCCGCCGACGCACATGGGCGTCACGGCGCTGCGCACCGCCATGGCGTGGCAACGGGTGGGCGAGGCGGCCGCGGTGACCGCGGCCTTCCCACCGGACGCGCCGCACACCCAGGTCGTCGGCGAGCTGGCGCCCCGGGACGGCGAGCCGGTCTTCGACAAGCTCGGCATGTCGGCACTGGTCGGGACCCCGGTCGAGGCCGTCCTGCGCGACCGCGGCGTGACCACCCTGGTGCTGGTCGGCGCCGTGCTGGAGATCGGCATCGAGCCGACCGCGCGGCACGCCGCCGACCTCGGGCTCCTGCCCGTGGTGGTCGAGGACGCCTGCGGGGTGGTCGACACGGCGGCGGCGCAACGCTCGCTCGCGAGCCTCGACTACAGCCTGCTCTCCCACCGCTGCGGCAGCCAGGAGGTCGTGGACGCCTTCGGCACCGTGGGCCTGCCCCCGGGTGCCGCGTCGGCCTAGCCTGTCCCGGATGGGGAACGACGACCTGCAGCGGCTGGTGCAGCGGCGGCTGCTCGAGCTGTCCTCGAGCCCCCAGGCCGCATCGCGGCGGGCCCAGTGGGCGGTCGCCCCCGAGACCATCGCCCACATCGCGGCCGGCCGGCACTCCGGCATGGTGAGCGAGCGTCTGGCGGCGGCGCTGGCCCGCGCCCTCGACGTCCCGGAGAACCGGGTCCGCCGGGTGGCCGGCCTGCCACTCGTCGAGGACCCCGACGCCGACGTCCGCACCGGCCCGCACCTGCGGGTGGTCCGCGACGACGGCCGGCTCGCCTAGCCCGACCCACGGCCGCGTCCGGAAACCGCCAGTCAGCGAGGCCCGGCGCTGTCATGCTCGTCGCGTGACACCGCCGCTGGACGCCGAACGCTGCTACCGCGCGGTCGCCAGCCGGGACGCCCGGTTCGACGGCTGGTTCTTCACCGCGGTCGCCACCACCGGCATCTACTGCCGCCCCTCCTGCCCGGCCCGCACGCCGCTGCCGCGCAACGTCAGCTTCTTCTCCACCGCGGCCGCCGCCCAGGGTGCGGGCTACCGGGCCTGCCGCCGCTGCCGCCCCGACGCCGTCCCCGGGTCGCCGGAGTGGGACAACCGCGCCGACGTCGTCGCCCGGGCCGTGCGGCTCATCGGCGACGGCGAGGTGGAGCGCTCCGGCGTCCCCGGCCTGGCCGCGCGGCTGGGCTACTCCGAGCGCCAGCTGCACCGGCTGCTGGTCGGTGAGCTCGGCGTCGGCCCGCTCGCGCTGGCCCGGGCGCAGCGGGCGCAGACCGCCCGGCTGCTCGTCGAGACCACCGACCTCCCGATGGCCGACGTCGCCTTCGCCGCGGGGTTCGCCAGCATCCGGCAGTTCAACGACACCGTCCGCGAGGTCTTCGCCGCCACCCCCACGGAGCTGCGCCGCACCGCGCCGCCCGGCCCGCCCGGCGCGCCCGGCCGGCTGACGCTGCGGCTGGCCGCGCGGGCCCCGTACGAGGCCCCGGAGGTGCTGCTGTTCCTCGGCGTGCACGCCGTCCCCGGGCTGGAGGAGTGGGACGGGACGACGTTCTCCCGGGTGCTCGACCTGCCGCACGGGCCGGGGGTCGTGCACCTCTCCCCCGCCCCGGACGGCGGCCCCGCGGTCTGCGCCCGGCTGCAGCTCACCGCGCTGCGCGACCTGGGGACGGCGGTGGCCCGCTGCCGCCGGATGCTGGACCTCGACGCCGACCCGGCCGCGGTCGACGGCGTCCTCGGTGCCGACCCGGCGCTGGCCGGGCTGGTGGCGGCCGCGCCGGGACGCCGGGTGCCCGCCTCGCCCGACGCGGACGAGGTCGCCGTCCGCGCCGTCCTCGGCCAGCAGGTCTCGCTCGCCGGCGCCCGGACGCTGACCGCCCGGGTGCTCTCGGCCGCGGGCACGCCGCTGCCCGAGCCGGTCGGCACGCTGACCCACGCCTTCCCCCGCCCGGCCGCCCTGGTCGACGCCGACCTCACCGCCGTCGGTCTGACCGGCGCCCGGCGGCGCACCGTGCACGCGCTGGCCGGCGCGCTGGCGTCCGGCGCGGTGCCGCTGGACCCCGGCGCCGACCGCGCGGAGGCCGGCCGGGCGCTGCGCGCCGTGCCCGGGATCGGCCCGTGGACCGCCGCGCTCGTCGCGCTGCGCGGCCTGGGCGACCCCGACGTGTGGCTGCCCGGCGACCTGGCGTTGCGGCGCTCGCTCGCCACCCTCGGCAGCTCCGACGCCGAGGCCGCCACCCGCTGGCGGCCCTGGCGGTCCTACGCCGTGATGCACCTGTGGGCGCTCGCCGTGCCCACGCTGTCCACCCGACCCGTCCAGCCCGACCGGAGCGCCTCATGACCCCGCGACCCGCCCGCTCCGCCACCGTCGAGACCCCACCGGGGCCCTTCACCGTGGTGGTGGGCCCCGACGACGCCGTCCTCGCCAGCGGCTGGACCGCCGACGTCGCCGACCTCCTCCCCGTGGTGCACCGCGCGCTGCGCCCGGCCTGGGTCGAGGAGGTCGAGCACCTGCCCGTGCTCGACGCCGTCACCGCCTTCGTCGCCGGCGACGTCGCCGCCATCGACGACGTCCCGGTGCGCCAGCGCTCGGGCCCGTTCCTCGAGGACGCCTGGGAGGTGCTGCGCACCGTCCCCGCCGGCGAGCCGGACACCTACGCCGCCTTCGCCGCGCGCTGCGGGCGCCCGGCGGCGGTGCGCGCGGCGGCCAACGCCTGCGCACGCAACGCCGCGGCGCTGTTCGTGCCCTGCCACCGGGTGCTCGGCTCCGACGGCGGACTCGGCGGCTTCCGCTGGGGGACGCCGGTCAAGCGCTGGCTGCTCGACCACGAGGCGGCACACGCCCCCGTGACCGTCTGAAGGAGGGCCCCTCGCCCCCCTCGCACGCTCGCGACGGGTCCCTGCGAGGGAGCCGTTCCAGCAGCTCACCGGGCTCGGCGCGGGCCCCTGGACGGCGGCCGTCCCAGCACCTCACCGGGCGCCGTGTGTCTCCTGGGAACTGTCGGACCGGTCCGGCAGGCTCCCCGGTCGTGGACGTCGCCTCGCTGCTCACCGGTCTGCTCGTCGGCGCACTGCTGGCCACCGCGGTCACCCTGGGCGTCGTGGCGCTGGTCGCCCGGAACCGGCCGGCCGACGACGGTCTGGAGCCGGTGCACGAGTCGCTCGACCACCTGCACCGCCTGCTGGCCGGCATCGAGCGGGACCGGGCGACCGCGCACGGCGAGCTCCGCGAGCAGATGGGCACCGTGGGGCAGACGTCGGCGATGCTGCGCCAGGAGACCGCCGCGCTGGTCACCGCGCTGCGCACCCCGCACGTGCGCGGCAGGTGGGGCGAGGTGCAGCTGCGCCGGGTGGTCGAGGTGGCCGGGCTGCTCGAGCACTGCGACTTCGTCGAGCAGCCCTCCGCCACCAACGACGCCGGCGCCGGCGTGCGCCCCGACCTGGTGGTCACCCTCTCCGACGGCCGCCAGGTGGTGGTCGACGCCAAGGTGCCGTTCACCGGCTACATCGAGGCGGTGCAGGCCGAGGACGTCGCGGTGCGCGCCGAGCGGATCGTCGCGCACGCCCGCCAGCTGCGCGCCCACGTCGACGCCCTCGCCGCCCGCCGCTACCCCACGGCGTTCCGGCCGGCGGCGCCGTTCACGGTGCTCTTCGTGCCCTCCGACGGGTTCCTCACCACCGCGCTGGAGGCCGAGCCCGGGCTGCTCGAGTACGGCTTCTCCCGCGACGTCGTGCTGGCCACCCCCAGCACGCTGCTCGCGCTGCTCCGCACCGTCGCCTACTCGTGGCGGCAGGAGCGGCTGGCCCGCGACGCCGACCAGGTGCTCGAGGTCGGCCGCCGGCTGCACGCCCGGCTGTCCACCCTCTCCGGTCACCTCAGCCGCCTGGGCTCGGCGCTGTCCTCGACCCTGACCCGCTACAACGAGACCGTCGGCTCCTACGAGAGCTCGGTGCTGGTCGCCGCCCGCCGCTTCGACGACCTGGGCGTCGCGGAGTCCCCGGTGCCCACGCCGCCGCCGGTGGAGGCCACGGTGCGCACCCTGCGGCCGGCCGAGCTCCCGCTGCCCGGGGACCTGCCCCGCCGCACCGGCCCGGCCGCGCGCGACGACGGCTCACCGGCGGCGGAGCGCGACGGCACGACCGGCTGACCCCGGGGGCGCGACCCGGGTGCCACGCTCGTCACGTCCGCACCGTTGCGTCACACCGACCCCGCGGTCCTCACCGGATGTGCATCCCGGCCTGCGGTTTTGGCACTTGTGCACAGCGCGCACCGGTGCCGTCCTCCGGAGCGACCGCCCTGGCCGTCGTTACCGTTGCCCGTGACAGGGACCCCCCGTGAGGAGGTCCGCCACGAGGGGACGGGAGGTCCGCCATGGCCTCGGTGAGCACTGCCGACACCTGGCGCGAGTCCGGGAGGCGTGCCGACCGGCGCGTCGCCGCCCGCCCCGAGGGGGCGGACTACGTCTCGCGCATCGGCCGCCCGCCGGTCCCGCCGCCGCCGCCAGGCATGCGGTCGACCGCCCGGCCGCCGTTCCCCGAGGACGTCGCGCGCACCGGACGCCGTCGCGACGACCGTCCCGCTCCGCCGCCGCCCCGCCCGTCCGCCGCCCGCAGCGCGCGTCCCGCACCCCGGGACGCCGAGCGCAGCCGTCCGGCGCCCCGCGATGCCGAGCGGCCGAGGAGCCGCGAGGACCGGCCACGCGACCTGACCCACGTCGACGTCGACGACCCTCGCCGCGGTGCCCGCTCCCCCGAGCCGCGGCCCGCGAGCCGCCGTCCGAGCGGTCGCGGGGCGACGGCGCAGGCGCCGCAGAGCGGAGGCCGGGTGCGCGGCGCGTTCGCCGTCCTCGCCGTCTTCCTGGTCACCCTGGCCGCTGCGGCCCTGGAGTCCTGGATCGGCACCGGTCTGGGCCTGGTCACGCTCGGGGCCCTGACCGCGGCCGGCGTCGTGGCCACCCTGGTGGTCCGCCGCCGCGATGTGCTCACCACCGTGGTCGCCCCGCCGCTGGTCTACGTGGCCGTGGCCGTGCTGAACACCGCGCTGGCCCCGTCGGCCACGCTGAACCTCGCGTCGGTGGCCACCCTGCTGGTCCGCGGCTTCCCGGCGATGGCGGTCGCGACCGCCGCCGCCGCGGTCGTCGCGCTCATCCGGTGGGCCGCCCGCCGCTGAACGACCCCGTGGAACGGCCCCCTCCCGAGTCCGGGAGGGGGCCGTCGTCGTTCGTGGGCGACGCCTCCAGGGCGCCCCGGGCCTGCGGGGACCCAGGCCGGGTCCTCGCTCAGGCCGGGTCGGCGGCGGAGCGCTCGGTGCGGCGCGGGCGCAGCTCGTGCGGCAGCGCGAACACCAGCCGCTCCTCGGCGGCCTTGACCGTCTCCACGTCGGGGTAGCCGCGCTCGGCCAGCCAGTCGAGCACCTCGCCCACCAGCACCTCGGGCACCGACGCGCCACTGGTGACGCCGACGGTGCCGACGCCCTCGAGCCAGGCGGGGTCGATCTCGGAGGCGAAGTCGACCAGGTGGGAGGCGCGGGCGCCGGCCTCGAGCGCCACCTCGACCAGCCGGACGGAGTTCGACGAGTTGGTCGAGCCGACCACGATGACCAGGTCGCACTCGGCGGCCATCTGCTTGACGGCCTGCTGCCGGTTCTGCGTGGCGTAGCAGATGTCGTCGCTGGGCGGGGACTGCAGGCCGGGGAAGCGCGTCTTCAACTGGTCGACCGTCGCCAGGGTCTCGTCGACCGACAGCGTGGTCTGGGACAGCCAGACGACCTTCTCCGGGTCACGGACCTGGACGCCGGCCACGTCCTCGGCACCGTCGACGAGCTGGATGTGCTCGGGCGCCTCGCCGGACGTGCCCTCGACCTCCTCGTGGCCGCGGTGGCCGATCAGCAGGATGTCGTAGTCGTCGCGGGCGAACCGCTTGGCCTCCTGGTGCACCTTGGTCACCAGCGGGCAGGTCGCGTCGATGGTCCTCAGCTGCCGGGCCGCGGCCTCGGCGTGCACCGCCGGCGAGACACCGTGGGCGCTGAAGACGACGACCGAGCCCTCGGGCACCTCGTCGGTCTCGTCGACGAACACCGCCCCACGCCGCTCCAGCGTGGCCACCACGTGCTTGTTGTGGACGATCTGCTTGCGGACGTAGACCGGGGCGCCGTGGATCTCCAGGGCGCGCTCGACGGCGACCACCGCCCGGTCCACGCCGGCGCAGTAGCCCCGGGGATCGGCCAGCAGGACACGTCCGCGCTGATCAGCCATGGCTCCATGGTAGGAGAAGGACCTCCCTGCCCCCCGCCACTCGCAAGCTCGCAGCGGGTCCCTGCAGGGAGGCCGCCCTGCAGTGTCATCAGACTCACACCGGGCCCCGCGGAGCGGCCGGTCCGGGGGGATGAGACGAGTACCACCATCCGTGTGGTCGCCGCCGGCGCGGGGGTGTCGCGCGCGGCGTTTCGGGGCAGGGTGGGGCCATGTCGCGTGAGATCCCACAGGTCGTCCGTGCGGTGGTCGGCCTGGCCGCCACCGTCATCGACGACACCCTCCAGCTCCCCCGGACGCTGCCGGGCCTGCCCGTGCGGGTCCTCGGGCTGGCCATGCAGGCCACGATGAAGCTGCAGCAGCACTACTCCGGGCTGGTCGCCCGCGGCGACGAGGTCTTCACCGGCCTGCGCGGCGAGTCCGAGCCGGGGCTGGCGACGTTCGACGAGGACATGCCCGAGCCGGCCGCCGGCCGCACCTCCGCGTTCGACCGCGCCCCCGGGTTCGACCAGCCCACCTCCTTCGACCGCGCCTCCGCGCCGGTCGCCGACGACGAGGAACTCGCCGAGGAGGTCGCCGCGCTGATCGACGACGAGGTCTCCGGCCTGCCCGCCGAGCCGGCGCCCGAGGAGGTCGTCGAGGCCCTCGCCGACATCAGCGACGAGGTGGCCGCCGCGGGCCTCGACCGCGCCGAGCCCGGTCTCTCCACGGAGGACGCGCTGGAGACCGCGCTGCTCGAGGCCGACGGCGCCCCCGACAGCGCGCTGGTCGACGGCGGCACGGGGGACACCGGCACCGTCGACACCGACGAGATCGCCGAGAGCCCGACCACCCCGCCGGCGTCCCTGCTGGACGCCGATGCAACCGAGTTCGACGTGCACGGGTCCGCGGTGACCGACGCACCGGCGCCCAGCGACCCGGGCGGCTCCCCGGTCGGTGAGGTGTCCGGCGCCCCCGACGTGGCCACCGAGGTCGACGTCCTCACCCCGGACGGCGGTGTCGCGACCGTCGAGGGCACCGTGACCGACGAGGGCGTCGCCGCACCCGAGGCGCCGACCGACGAGGAGGCCGCCGCGCCCCAGGCGACGACCGACGAGGGGGCCGGCGCACCCGGGGCGTCCACCGACGAGACCCCCGGCGCCCCGGCCCAGGCCGACGAGCAGGGCACCGGCGTGGACGAGGCGCTCGGCAGCGAGGCCAGCGACGCCGACACCCGCCCCGCCACCGAGGGCACGCCCGCCGGGGACGACCGGGACGCCACCGGCAGCGGGGACGAGGTCGTCACCGCCGCGGGCGCGCAGGTGGACGACGCGATCGGTGCCGGCGAGGACACGTCCGCACCGGCCGCGACCGATGACGCGGGTACCGCCGACGAGGGCAGCACCGACGTGGTCGCCACCGACGAGGGCGGCACAGACGTGGCCGCGGCGACCGGCGTCCGCACCGACGTCGACGAGTCCGGCACCGCCGAGGACGCCGCGGACACCACCGGCGCCGCGGCGGCCGGCTCCGCGCCGGTCGCGGGCTACGACGGTTTCACCGTCGCCCAGCTGCGCGGCCGGCTGCGCGGCTACCAGCTCGCCACCGTGGCGGACCTGGTCGCCTACGAGGAGGCCACCCGGGCCCGCGACCCGTACCTGCGGATGCTGCGCAACCGGCTGGAGAAGCTGGAGCGCCAGGCGGTCGAGGACAGCCCGCTGGCCCCGCGCGGCGCCTGAGGGACGACCTCCGCCCCCGCCGCTCGCCAGCGCGCGGCGGGTCCCTGCAGGGAGGCCGGTGGAGCCGCCCCGGGCAGCTCGACGGGGCGTCGGCACCGTTTGGCACGCTCGGGGGATGACCTCCCCCTCGACACCGGAAGCCCCCTGGCCGGTCCGCACGGTGGCCCGCAAGGTCGCCGAGTGGATCGGCCGGCTGGGTGAGGTCTGGGTCGAGGGGCAGGTGGCCCAGTTGTCCCGGCGCGGCGGGGCGACGGTGTTCCTCACCCTGCGCGACCCGGCCGCCGACCTGTCGGTGCCGGTGACCTGCAGCCGTGACGTCGCCGGCCGGCCGGGCCTGGAGCTCGCCGAGGGCGCCCGCGTCATCGTGCGGGCACGGCCGGACTACTACATCGCCCGCGGGTCCTTCTCGCTGCGCGCCACCGAGATCCGCGCCGTCGGCCTCGGTGAGCTGCTGGCCCGCATCGAGCGGATCCGCCGGCTGCTGGCCGCCGAGGGGCTCTTCGACGCCGCCCGCAAGCGCCCGCTGCCGTTCGCCCCCGCCGTCGTCGGGGTGGTCACCGGCCGCGACAGCGCCGCCGAGCGCGACGTCCTGGTCACCGCCCGCCGCCGCTGGCCCGCCGTCCGGTTCGCCGTCCACCACAGCCTCGTGCAGGGGCCCTCGGCGGCGGCGTCGGTCATCGAGGGCCTGCAGCGGCTGGACCGGGACCCGGAGGTCGAGGTCATCGTCGTCGCCCGCGGCGGCGGCTCGGTCGAGGACCTGCTGCCCTTCTCCGACGAGGGTCTGGTCCGCGCGATCGCCGCGTGCCGCACGCCGGTGGTGACCGCCGTCGGCCACGAGACCGACACCACGCTGGTCGACCACGCCGCCGACGTCCGGGCCGCCACCCCCACCGACGCCGCGCACCGCGTGGTGCCCGAGATCGGCGAACAGCGCCGGCTGGTCGACGGGCTGCGCGCCCGGGCCCGTCACCTGCTTGGCGCCCGGCTGGAGCAGCAGGAGCGGTGGCTGGAGAGCATCCGCAGCCGGCCGGTGCTGGCCGATCCGCAGCGGCTGCTGCACGGCCGGGCCGACGACGTCGAGCAGCTGCGCACCCGCGCCCGGCGGAGCCTGACCCACCGGCTGGAGGGAGCCGAGCGCGACCTGGAGCACGCCCGTGCCCGGGTCGCCGCGCTCTCCCCCGCCGCGACGCTGGAGCGCGGCTACGCCGTCGTGCAGCGGGCCGACGGCTCGCTGGTCCGCGAGCCGGGCGAGGTGGCCGACGACGAACGGCTGTCGGTGCGGGTGGCGGGTGGCCGGCTGCCGGTGCGCGTCGCCAGGGATGATGGGCAGCCGTGAGCGGACAGGAACGTGAGCATCGCAGTGAGGGACGAGCGAGGAGCGGAGCGTTCCGCGGGAGCGAACCGAGGACACCGTGAGCGGACAGGAACGGGAGCCCAGCAGCGAGGGACGAGCGAGGAGCAGAGCGTTCCGCGGGAACGGACCGAGGACGCCGTGAGCGACGAGCCGGCCGAGCAGCCGACGACCACCTACGAGCAGGCCCGCGAGGAGCTCGCCGACGTCGTCCGGCGGCTGGAGGCCGGCGGGCTGACCCTCGAGGAGTCCCTCGGCCTGTGGGAGCGCGGGGAGCAGCTGGCCGAGCTGTGCCGGCACTGGCTGGACCGGGCCCGCGAGCGCCTCGCCGCCGCGACCCCCGGTGATCAGCCCGAGTAGGGGCGCACCGCTGCGGCGACGGTCTCCAGCTCCTCGTCGGTCGCCGAGCCGGTGACCAGCACGGTGACGCCGTCGGCCGCGCGGGAGAGCACGGTCTCCCCGCGCTCCGTCGTCCCCCGGGTCCAGGCCTGGCCGCCGAGGTCGACGGTGCCCTGCTCCTGCGCGCCGCCGAGGACGCCGGTCACGGCCTCGGTGCGGGCGTCGTCGCTGACCACGAAGCCGGCGTACTCCGACGACGGCGTGAGGTAGCCGACCTCCAGGGTGACCGGGTCGCCGGCCTCCGCCGTGCCGGCGTCGGTGCGGGCGCTGGTCGGGCGGTAGCCCTCGGGCAGGCCCGTGGGGGCGACCACCGGGTACCCGGCGCGGGCGGCGGCCAGCTGCACGGTGCTGGTGGGGTCGACCTCGCGGACGGTGTCGACGGCGGACTGCTTGACGGCCATCCAGCCCACCAGCGCCAGGCAGATCAGCACCAGCGGGGCCAGCGACCGCAGCATGTTGCCCGCGCTCATCCGGTTGGCCCGCTCGATCGCCGGCGAGGGCGCCTGCGCGGGAGGCTGACTGGTCGGGCCGGCGGAGGTCACCCCCCTAGGATGACAGGACTCATCGCCCCACCCCGCTGCCCGACGTCCGTGCGGCGGAACGAGGAGGTCCGCGTGTCCCTGCCCCTGCCCGACGGCCCCCCGACCCACGGCGGGGCCGGCTTCCGCGTCGACCGCCCGGCTCCCGACCGCAACCTCGCCCTCGAGCTGGTGCGGGTCACCGAGGCCGGTGCCATGGCCGCCGGCCGCTGGGTGGGCCGCGGCGACAAGAACAGCGGCGACGGTGCCGCCGTCGACGCGATGCGCTCGCTGATCGGCACGGTGCGCATGAAGGGCGTCGTCGTCATCGGCGAGGGCGAGAAGGACCAGGCCCCGATGCTGTTCAACGGCGAGCAGGTCGGTGACGGCAACGGTCCGGAGTGCGACGTCGCGGTCGACCCCGTCGACGGCACCACGCTCATGGCCAAGGGCATGCCCAACGCCGTCGCCGTCATGGCCGTCGCCGACCGTGGCGCCATGTACGACCCGTCGGCGGTCTTCTACATGGAGAAGATCGCGGTCGGGCCGGCCGCGGCCGACGTCGTCGACATCACCGCGCCCGTCGCCGAGAACATCCGCCGGGTCGCCAAGGCCAAGCACGCCTCCGTCGGCGACGTCACCGTGTGCATCCTCGACCGCCCGCGTCACGACCAGCTGGTCCACGAGGTGCGGGAGGCCGGCGCGCGGATCAAGTTCATCACCGACGGCGACGTGGCCGGCGCGATCGCCGCTGCCCGGGAGGGCACCGGCGTCGACCTGCTCATGGGCATCGGCGGCACGCCGGAGGGCATCATCGCCGCCTGTGCGCTCAAGTGCATGGGCGGTGCGCTGCAGGGCAAGTTGTGGCCCAAGGACGACGAGGAGCGGCAGAAGGCCCTGGACGCCGGCCACGACCTCGACCGGGTGCTGCAGATCGACGACCTCGTGCGCGGCGACGTCTTCTTCGTGGCCACCGGCATCACCGACGGCGAGCTGCTGCGCGGCGTGCAGTACCGGTCGGGTGGGTGCACCACCCAGTCGCTGGTGATGCGCTCGAAGTCGGGCACGATCCGGCTGATCGACAGCCTGCACTCGCTGGAGAAGCTGCGCGCCTACTCCGCCGTGCCGCTCGACCGGCCCGAGGGCTGAGGTCCGGCGGTCCGCCGGACCGCACCGCGGCCGGGAGGCCCCGCCGAGCGGAGCCGCTGCGTCGCTCGATCGCGGGGGACCCTGCGGCTCCCCACCCCTCACGACCGACGGGCTCCTCACACGGGCGGACGCGGGGGGATCGGCGGCAGCGGCGGCATGGGCGGCAGCGGCGGCGGGACCGGCGGCGGCAGGTGCCGGGCGGCGAGACGGTCGACCATCGCCCGCCACCGGCTCGCCGACTCCCCCGGCGCCAGGCTGCGCAGCCGCAGGTCGCCGAACACGCTGCGCGCGTGGACGACGATCCGCGGGGTCCCCGCAAGCCGGGGCACCGGGGCGAGCTGGGTCTTCCGGTCGCCGAAGAACGTCCGGCCGTGCAGCTCGGCGTCCACCCCCTCGGCGACGACCACGTCGACGTCGCCGAACACCGTGCCCAGGGTGATCTCGATCCGGTCGGCGTCGGTCCGCAGTCCGCGCAGGTCCAGCCGGACGTCGCCGAAGACGGTGCTCACCCGCTGCGGCGCGTTCGGGCCGGCGAGCTTCACGTCGCCGAACACGTTGCTGAGCTCCTCGGGGACGCGCGTGCCGACGATCTCGACCGGTGGCGGGGCGTCCGGGGGCAGGTCGGCGACGAGCGCGCCGAGGTCGTCGAGCGTCCCGGCGGCGTAGGCGGCCTCGACCCGCTCGCCGAACTCCGACAGGTCGATCCGTCCCTCGGCGACGGCTCGCTGCAGGCGGGTCACGGTGGCCTCGCGGTCGGCGTCCGATGCGCGCACGGCCGGTGGCCGGTCGGGGGCGGCGTGGGGGTCCACGGAGCCGACCGTAGTGGAGCCGTCGCACCCAGGCCCCGTCCCGGCCCTGCGGAGTGCACGGGCTCTCCGCTGACCAGGGCGGACGTCCCCTGCTGGGTCCAGCTCGCCCGCCCGGGCCGCTCCCACGCCGGAGCGGTCCGGACCGTGACCCCGCGGGCATCTAGGGTCGCTGTCGGAGCCCTGTCACCCACCACCACACCGGGAGCTGCAGCAATGCCCGCTGAGACCCATGCCGCACAGCAGGACGGCACCGACTACCGCATCGAGCACGACTCCATGGGCGAGGTCCGGGTCCCCGCGTGGGCGAAGTGGCGGGCGCAGACCCAGCGCGCCGTCGAGAACTTCCCGATCTCCGGCACGCCGATCGAGCGGGAGCTGATCGGCGCGCTGGCCGCGATCAAGGGCGCCGCCGCCGCGGTGAACGCCTCCCTGGGTGTCCTGCCGCAGGAGACCGCCGACGCGATCGGCACGGCGGCCGCGTCCGTGGCCCGCGGCGAGTGGGACGAGCACTTCCCCATCGACGTCTTCCAGACCGGGTCGGGGACGTCGAGCAACATGAACACCAACGAGGTGCTCGCCTCCCTCGCCACCGAGGCGCTCGGCTCGCCGGTGCACCCCAACGACCACGTCAACGCCTCGCAGTCGTCCAACGACGTCTTCCCGTCGGCCATCCACGTGGCCGCGACGCGGGCGATCGTCCGTGACCTGATCCCGGCGCTGCAGCACCTCGAGGCCTCGCTCTCCCGCAAGGCCGAGGAGTTCGCCGAGGTCGTGAAGAGCGGCCGCACCCACCTGATGGACGCCACCCCGGTCACCCTCGGCCAGGAGTTCGGCGGGTACGCCGCGGCGGTGCGCTATGGCGTCGAGCGGCTGCAGGCGTCGCTGCCGCGGATCGGCGAGCTGCCGCTGGGCGGCACCGCGGTCGGCACGGGCATCAACACCCCGCCCGGGTTCGCCGCCGCGATCATCGAGCGGCTGGCCGCCGAGCTGGACCTGCCGCTCTCCGAGGCGCGCGACCACTTCGAGGCGCAGAGCTCGCGCGACGCCCTGGTGGAGGGTTCCGGCCAGCTGAAGACGATCGCCGTCGGACTGGTGAAGATCGCCAACGACCTGCGCTGGATGGGTTCGGGCCCGCGCACCGGCCTGGGCGAGATCCAGCTGCCCGACCTGCAGCCCGGCAGCTCGATCATGCCGGGCAAGGTGAACCCGGTCATCCCGGAGGCGGTCATCCAGGTGAGCGCGCAGGTGATCGGGAACGACGCCGCGGTGACCTTCGCCGGCACCACCGGCGTCTTCGAGCTGAACGTCACGCTGCCGCTGATGGCCCGCAACGTGCTCGAGTCCATCCGGCTGCTGGCCAACGCCAGCCGGATCCTGGCCGACCGCTGCGTCGACGGGATCGTCGCCAACGTCGACCGGTGCCGGGAGTACGCCGAGTCCTCGCCGTCGATCGTGACGCCGCTGAACAAGTACATCGGCTACGAGGAGGCGGCGAAGGTCGCCAAGCAGTCGCTGGCCGAGCAGAAGACGATCCGCCAGGTGGTGGTGGAGCGGGGCTACGTCGAGCAGGGCAAGCTCACCGAGCAGCAGCTCGACGAGGCCCTCGACGTCCTCTCGATGACCCACCCGTGAGCGACCACCGTGGGCCCCGGTCGAGGACTGGGGCCCACGGTGCCCGTGGGGCTGGTGACGGGAACGCGCCGCGCAGCCACTGACCGGGACGGCGCGTCGGTGGTCCGCGCTCCCCGGCCTCGGCGATGCTGCGGTCAGTCCGATGCCGGGCCGAGGGCGCACGACGTCCGGGACGCCACACGGCGACCGGCGCGACCCGGCCCGGCGACACCGACCGACACGGTCCCGCCCGGCCACGCGGCGGCGACGACGTGCGCCGTCGGTCTCGTCCCCCGGGAGGAACGCCGCCGCATGGTCGCGCACGAGCTGATCCGCTTCCAGGCTCCCGCCCTGCCCTCGCTCCGTGACATCGAGCCGTACTTCGCCGAGGCCGAGCGGGTGCGCTGGTTCTCCAACGGCGGCCCGTGCGTCACCCGCCTGGAGCGGGAGTGCGCGAACGCCCTGGGTCTGCTGCACCCCGGCGTGGCGGTCAACAACGCGACGTCCGGGCTGATGGTGGCGCTGCGCGCCTGCCTCGGCACCCCGGACGGCGAGCGCCGCTTGGTCGCCGTGCCCTCGTTCACGTTCATCGCCAGCGTCAACGCGGTGGTGTGGGCCGGCTTCGAGCCGGTGTTCGTCGACATCGACCCGGACGACTGGCACATCTCCGAGTCGTCGCTCGCCCGGCTGCACGACCTGCGTGGATCGCTGGCCGGCATCCTCCTGTGCTCGACGTTCGGGACGGCGCCCAGCGCGGCCCGCCGCGCGTCACTGGCCGCCGCGACATGCGCCCTGGGCGTACCGGTGGTGGTCGACTCCGCCGCCGGGTTCGGTGCGGTGGACGAGGACGGCCGCCCGCTCGGCGACCAGGGTGACGTGGAGGTGTTCAGCTTCCACGCGACCAAGCCGTTCGCCATCGGTGAGGGCGGGCTCGTGACCTCACGCTCGGACGGCGTGCTCGACACGGTGTCCGAGCTGGTCAACTTCGGCTTCGACCACACCCGCTCGGTCACCGGGCACCTGGGCATCAACGGCAAGATGCCCGAGCTCACGGCGGCCGTGGGCCTGACCGTGCTGGACCGCTTCGACGAGGTGCTCACCCGCCGCCGGACCGCGGCCGCCTGGCTGCGGGATGAGCTGGAGCCCGCCGGCATCGCGTTCCAGGCAGGCTCCACCGGCTCGACCTTCCAGTTCGTCCCGATCGCCCTGCCCACGCCCGCGGCACGCGGCCTGCTGCTGCAGAAGGCGCAGGACGCACGCATCGAGGTGCGTGCCTACTTCGACCCGCCGATGCACCGGCTCCCGGCGCTCACGACCTGCCGCCAGGTCGGTGACCTGGCGGTCACCGGGTCGCTGGCCGAGCGGATCATCGGCCTGCCGATGGCCAACGACATCAGCGCCACGTCCCTGGAGCGGATCAGGGATCTCGTGCTCAGCGCCGGGACGACGGCGCCGCGGGGCACCGGCCGCCGGCCCCCACGGGAACCGGCCGCTGCGGCCGGCGCCCCCGGTTCCGTGCCCGGCATCCCCCAGCCCCGAGGGGCTGCTCTCACCGAGGGCGACCCGGACCGTCCCGGAGCCGCTCCAGCAGTCACCCCCCGTCCGGCGCAGTGAGCCGAGCGCCGCTGGTCGCGCACTCGCGCGCTGCGGGGAGGTGCTCAGGCAGGGCCCAGCAGGCGGGCGGGGTTCCCGGCGACCGTCGTCCCCGGGGCGACGTCGTGCACGACCACCGCACCTCCGCCCACCACGGCACCGCGACCGATCCGCCGCCCGGGCAGGACGACGGCGCCGACTCCCAGGGAGGCGTCGTCCTCGACCACCACCCCGCCCGCCAGCAGGACCCCCGGGCTCAACGTGACCCGGGCACCGAGCTCCCCGTCGTGGCTCACCTGGCAGCCCGTGTTCAGGTGGCAGTGGTGACCGAGCGCCACGTTGGTGCTCAGGTGGGCGCGAGGGAAGACCACCAGGCCCGGGACGTCCCGGAGGGCGTCCGGGACGGTGCTCAGCGGGCTCACCGCCTGCACCGGCCGCAGGCCCCGGCCCTCGGCCAGGGTGACGAACCGCCGTCGCAGCGCCGGGTCACCGACGGCCGGCAGGTAGTGCGTGGCGTCCTCCGGGAGGGCGTCGGCCACCTGGTAGCCCCGTTCCCGCACCAGGGCCGTCGCCGCCGCGGTGGTCGAACCTGGCTCGGCGAAGACGGTCGTCCGCGCTCGCGGCGAACCGTCGGCGAGGGACTCCAGGACGTCGAGCACCTCACGCGCGTGACCGCCAGCACCCATCACGACCAGCCGTTGCACTGCCACCCCACGGTCGTCGAACGTCGCCCGTCCCTCGCGCGGGTCCGGGCACCTCGCGGCCGATCCTGCCCCGCGTTCCCGGGACCCACGCCTCGGGGGCGCCGCCTCGCCATGCGCTCGAGAACCACCCCAGGTCCGGTCCCACCGGCCGCGATGAACCGGGAGCCACGCCCGTGACCGAGCCCCTCGTCAGCATCCTGGTGCCGACCTACAACGGTGAGCGGTTCCTGAAGGCGGCGCTGAGGTCCGCGCTGGAGCAGAGCCACCGCAACGTCGAGGTGCTCGTCGGTGACGACGGGTCCACCGACCGGACTCCTGAGGTCCTCGCCGCGGTCGCCGCCGCCGACGACCGGGTCCGGGTGCTGCGCTTCGACCCCAACATCGGGCCGCTGGAAAATCCACGCCGGCTGCTGGCCGAGGCCCGCGGGGAGTACGTCAAGTTCCTCATGCACGACGACGTGCTGGGCACCGACTGCGTGCGGGACCTGGTGCGCGGCATGCAGCAGCACCCCGAGGCGACGATGGCCTTCTCCCACCGGGTACTGATCGACGAGCAGGGCAAGCCGGTGCCCGACCACGAGTTCCCCAAACTGGCCGGCCGGCCGGGGCTGCTCGACGGCCGGCAGCTGGGCGATCACGTGCTGCTCAACTGCACCAACGTGATCGGCGAGCCCACCACCGTGCTGTTCCGCCGCGCCGACGTCTCCCCCGACGACCTCTGGACCGTCGACGGCCGCACCGTCGACGTGCTCAACGACGTCCAGCTGTGGCTCCGGCTGCTCGCCGAGGGCCCGGCCTTCTACACCCCCCGCACCCTCAGCCGGTTCCGCTTCCACGGCGGGCAGAACTCCCACAACCCCCGCTACGTCGGTCGCGGGGAGCGTGACTGGTCCCGGCTGGTCGACTGGGGCGCCCGCCACGGGTTCCTCGCCGGCGAGGGACAGGAACGACGAGCCCAGGCCCGGGCCCTGCTCGAGGCCGCCGCCCGGCTGCACCAGCTCATCGACACCCCTGACCACGGCGCCGCGCTGGAAGCCGCCTACCTGTCCACCGCCGCCCTCGTCGAGCTCACCGGACCCACCTCGATCACCCGGACCACCGGCCTGCCCGAGCGGGCCCACAGCTCCGTCGTTCGCGACCGGTTCGCCCAAGAACTGGACGTCTGGACCCGTCAGTACCCGGTCGCCCTCGCCGCCCCCGCCCTCGACCCGGCCGAGGTCGATGCCACGGTGCAGGCCTTCCGTGAACTGCTGGCCGCCGGCGCCGCCCGCCAGGCCGTGGTGGCGATACCGCCGGCGGACCTCGACCGCGCCGTCCCCCTGCTGGAGAAGGCCCTTGCCGCCGGACCCGACATCGACCTGGAACTCGTGCCCGCTGAGGACCCCGCCACGCTGCTGCCCGACCCCTGGCTCGCCGTCACCCCCCACGGCCGCTGGTGGCACCACGGACGCGCCCTGGCCACCTGGACCTTCCACCT
>NZ_FOIE01000001.1:0-404851 GCF_900111455.1 Geodermatophilus poikilotrophus
GGTTGATAGGCCGGAGGTGGAAGCACCGCGAGGTGTGGAGCTGACCGGTACTAACAGGCCGAGGGCTTGACCACACGACCACAACGACCCCCACACCAGGTGTGCGGGGTGACGGTCGAAGAATCATGCGTAGCAAACAGCGTCCACTGTGCGGTTCTGAACGCACCAACCGGGATCCGGTCGGTCAGGTTCACAGTGTTACGGCTGTCATGGCGAGAGGGAAACGCCCGGTCCCATTCCGAACCCGGAAGCTAAGCCTCTCAGCGCCGATGGTACTGCCCCGGGAACGGGGTGGGAGAGTAGGACACCGCCGGACAACCATCCCAGAACGGGGGTCAGAGCCACGTGCTCTGATCCCCGTTCTGCTGTTTCCGGACACTTCTCGCAGCGCTGTGCGTGCTGCCCCGACTCCCGAGGTACGCAGACGCTCATGACTTCACCGCGACGAGGCGCCGGCGGTACCGGCGGACAGGGACCCCGGGGAGGCCGCGGCGGTTCCGGACAGGGGCGTCCGCAGGGACGAGGCGCGGGTGCCCGTGGGGCGTCCTCCGGTCGCGGCGGTCAGGGCTCCTGGCAGGGCCGCCGCCCGGCCGGTGGGCGGTCGGAGGACTGCCGCGGAGGTGGCTGGCAGGAGCGTCGTCCGGAAGGTGACCGGCCGCAGCGTCGTCCCCAGGGTGGAACGGGTGGCCGGGACGACGGTGGCTCGCGACAGGACTGGCGGGACCGCCGTCCGCAGCGCGACGCCGGGTCGAACGCCAGTGCGCCGCGCGGGCAGTGGCAGGACCGGCGACCGCAAGGTGACCGTCCGGCGGCGGGCCGATCGGAGTGGCGGGACCGCCGCCCGTCGGATGAGCGGGGGAGGGACGACCGGCAGGACCGGCGACCGCAGGAGGGCCGGGACGACCGACGACCGCACGGCGAGCGCCCAGCGGCGGGCCGATCGGAGTGGCGGGACCGCCGCCCGTCGGATGAGCGGGGGAGGGACGACCGGCAGGACCGGCGACCGCAGGGGGAGCGCCCGGCGGCGGGCCGATCGGAGTGGCGGGACCGCCGCCCGTCGGATGACCGGGCGCGGGACGACCGGCAGGGCCGGGACGACCGGCAGGGCCGGGACGACCGACGACCGCACGGCGAGCGCCCAGCGGCGGGCCGATCGGAGTGGCGGGACCGCCGCCCGTCGGGTGACCGGGGGCGGGACGACCGGCAGGGCCGGGACGACCGACGACCGCAGGGGGAGCACCCGGCACGCAGCAGCTGGCAGGACCGCCGGTCCGCAGGGGAGCGGCCGCAGGCGGAGCGCCGGGCAGGCAGCAGCTGGCAGGACCGCCGGTCCGCAGGGCAGCGGCCCGAGGGCGAGCGGACGGGGTGGCGCGACCGTCCGCGTGGCGGACGTCCCGACGTCGCCCCGGACCGGCGGGAGGGGCGTCCGCAACGCCCCGGCGGGTCACGCGGTGAGGGGCAGTCCCGCGAGGGTCGCCCGGGCGGGCACCGGGGAGACTGGCGGGACCGCCGACCCGACGACGACCGCCGTGGTCGTCCGGAGCGTGCTCAGCGGTCACCCCGAAGCGGCGAACGCACCCCGCCTGCGCCCACGGGCCCCGAGGTCCCCGAGTGGGCCGACCCGCGCGAGCTGGACCAGTCGGTGCGTGCGGCGCTGCGCGGGCTCGACCCGCGCAACGCCCAGCGGGTGGCGGGCCACCTGGTCGTCGCCGGGACGCTCGTCGACGACCAGCCCGGGGAGGCGCTGGCCCACGCGCGAGCGGCCCGCGACCGGGCGTCGCGCATCGCCGTCGTCCGCGAGGCCGTCGGCGTGGCCGCCTACCACGCCGGGGACTACGCCGAGGCCGCTCGAGAACTGCGGGCCTACCGCCGGATGAGCGGCGACCCCGGGTACCGGGCGGTTCTCGCCGACTGCGAGCGGGCCCTGGGGCGTCCCGAGGTCGCGCTACGGCTGGTGCGCGAAGCGCTGGCCGAGCACCCGGACGCGGAGGAGACCATCGAGCTGCGCCTGGTCGAGGCCGGTGCGCGCCAGGACCTCGATGAGCTGCCGGCGGCCCGTCTCGTGCTGGAGGGCGTCCTCGGCGGGCGCCCCCACCCGGACTCGGTCGACTGGGCGGAGCCCGCCGTGCTGCGCGTCTCGGCGGCCTACGCCGACCTCCTCGAGGCCGCCGGTGAGAGCGCCCTGGCCGCCGAGTGGCACGCCGCGGTGGCCGCGCACACCCCGGAGGAGTCCGACGTCGAGTTCTCCGAGGAGGAGTTGCCGGAGGTCGACGCCGCCCCGGCGGTCGAGCCTGCCGAGGCACCGGCCGGCGAGGGGCCGGCGGACGCGGACGCCTCCGGCGACGACGCGGCCCCGGACGACGGTGGCGGGTCCGGCGCCTACGACTTCCACGAGGACGTCGAGGCCGAGGTCGCCGAGCTGCTGGGCGAGACCGACAGGCCCGAGGACGACGCTGCCGCGGAGGACGCCGCCGAGCACTGACCGCCGACAGCGGGAGCGGCGTCGTCCACACCGGTGCCCGCGGTCCACAGACCCTCGGCGGGCCCTCCTCCGGGCGTCGCGGGACGGCGAGGCTGCCGTCATGAGCGTGGCTGTAATCGACCGGAACGACGTGGTGCTCCGCGGGAAGCTCTCCGCCCCGGCCGAGGTGCGGACCCTGCCCAGCGGCGACACGCTGGTCAGCTTCCGCCTGGTGGTCCGCCGGCCCGGACCGCAGACTCGGGGGCGGTCGACCGACACGCTGCCGTGCATCACGTACGACCGCGCGCTGCAGAAGCGGGTCGCGGCGTGGCAGGCCGGTGACGTCGTCGAGGTGGAGGGCGCCCTCCAGCGCCGGTTCTGGCGGACCGCGACCGGCACCACGTCGATGACGGAGGTGAACTGCCGGCGCGGACGCAAGGTGCCGCGGTCCGCGGGGGCCGACGTCCGCACCGCGTGAGCGGCCGGTCAGTCCCCGTGGGGCCGCAGCACCAGACCGGTTCGCGGTTTCGGGACGAACAGCGTCGACTTCCGCGGCATGCGGGCATTGGCCCGGGCCACGGCGGCGACGTCGGCCGGCGAGGGCGCTCGCAGCAGGACCGCCACGCCGTGGCGGCTGCGTGCGCCGGCCAGCGCCTCGTCGAGGCCGTGCGCGATGAGGACGGCTCCGTCGTCATCGGCGCGCCCCCACAGCCGGTGCACCAGACCGTGGTGGACGAGCACCACGTCCAGTCCGCGCCACGCCTCCGGGGCCTCGGCGGGCACGGCGTCGAGCACGTCGGCCGACGGGGAGTCCAGCCGGACCACCCGCGATCCGTCGCTGACGAGCAGGCCCACCTCGCCGGGAACGGAGATCCAGCGCTCCACCGCCTCGGCGGGGCCACCGGCGCCCACGCGCAGCTCGGTCGCCCGGAAGCCCGCCGACGCCGCGGCGAGCGCCTCGCCGAGGGAGAGATCGGGCACCACCCGGTGGATCGGGTGCACCCGCAGCCCGCCCGGTCCCATGGGGGTGACCAGCGCCAGGATGGCCTGGGCACCGTGGGCCCGCGCCGCCGCGAAGCGGTGGTGCCCGTCGGCGATGACCGCGCCGGTGTCGGCGAGCGCGGCGGTGACCAGGCCGGTCAGCGCCGGGTCGGACACCCGCCACAGGGCGTGCCGGACACCGTCGGCGTCGGTCACCTCGAGCGTGGGCGGGCCCTCCTGCGCTGCGACGGTCAGCGCGGGGAGACCCGGGTGCGGGTCGTGCGCCAGCACGATGGGCTCCAGGTCGGTCGCGGTGGCCTCCAGCAGCGCCCGGCGACCCTCCACGGCACCGGGGAAGGTGTCCTCGTGGGGCAGTACGGCCCGCGAGCCGGCCGGCGGCAGCTCGACCGCAGCCAGCCAGCCGACGGTGTCCGGAGCGCCGTCCGCCGGGCTCAACGCGTAGACCCACAGTGCCGGCTCGGCGTCGCGCTCGAGCACTCCGGCCTGCTCCCAGTTCCGCAGCGTCACGGCGGCCTCGGCGACCGAGCGGCCCAGCCCGTCGCCGCCCGGGCCGTCCGCTCCGGACGCGACGCCGGGCAGGATGAGGCGCACGACGTTGTGCGGGTCGGCGGCGGCCAGGCGGTCCCGGCCCTCCGGGGTCACCAGGTCGTAGGCTGGCGAGCTCACCCGGGCCAGGTGGCCCGGGTCTCGTCGCCGGTACGTGAGAGCGCGGAAGGGCCGGACCTGGAGCCCCGTCGCAGCTTCCGGGTACGGGGAGTCCCACGACGAGCGCACGACGGGAATCGTAGGAGCGGTGCGCTCCGGACGGTGGGCGTCGCGGGCTGCGGTAGCGGTCCGGTGACGACGACACCGCCCGGAGGCACCCGGATCGAGGGAGCAGCGGTGTCCGACGCGGGGGTGCCCGACGGGGACGTCTACGACTGGTACCAGCGCGGGCTGCAGCTGCTGGCCAACCGGGACCCGGCAGCGGCGGCGACGATCCTGGCCCGCGCCGCGGCGGCGGAGCCGGGGTCGCGCAGCCTGCTGGAGGCGCTGGCCCGCGCCCAGTACGACGCCGGCCGCTATGCCGAGGCCGTCGGGACGTTCCGCGAGCTCACCGTCCGCAACCCGGCCGACGACTACGCCCAGTTCGGCCTGGGCCTCGCAGCCAGCCGAGCGGGCGACCTCGACCTCGCCGCCGAGCACCTGGCCCTCGCCGTGGCGATGCGCCCGGACCTGGGGCACTACTCGCGCGCGCTGCGCGGGGTGCGCGCCCGCCGCGGCGGGGAGACCTCGTGAACGGCGCGCCGGTCCCGCTGTCCGCCGGCGCAGCGGAGCCACCCTGCCGGGAGTACGACGTCGCGCTGCTCGACCTCGACGGCGTCGTCTACGTCGGCCCCGAGGCGGTGCCCGGCGTGCCCGAGGCGCTGGCGGCCGCACGGGCGGCGGGCATGCGGCTGGGCTTCGTCACCAACAACGCGTCCCGGACGCCGGAGGAGGTCGCCGGGCACCTCACCGCCCTGGCGGTCCCCGCGGGCGCCCTGGAGGTGATCACCAGCTCGCAGGCGGCGGCCACGGTCGTCGCCCAGCGGCTCGGTGCGGGCGCCCGCGTCCTGCCGGTCGGCGGCCCGGGCGTGGCCGCCGCGCTCCGGGCCGCGGGGCTCACCGTGGTCACCCACGCCGAGGAGCAGCCGCTCGCGGTCGTGCAGGGCTACGGCCGCGACGTCGGGTGGACCGAGCTGGCCGAGGCCGTGGTGGCCGTCCGCAACGGCGCCGAGCACGTGGCCACCAACGCCGACGCCACCATCCCCTCCCCGCGGGGGCCGCTGCCCGGCAACGGCGCGCTGGTGGGCGTGGTCAGCACCGTCACCGGCCGGCGCCCCCTGGTGACCGGCAAGCCCGACCCGGCCATGCACGCCGAGTGCGTCCGCCGCACCGGAGCGCAGCGGCCCCTGGTGGTGGGTGACCGGCTCGACACCGACGTCGAGGGTGGTCGCCGCGCCGGCGCGGCGACCCTGCTGGTCCTCACCGGCGTGACCGATCCGGCGACCCTGCTGGCAGCCGGTCCGGACCAGCGGCCCGACCTGCTCGCCCCGGATGCCGCCGGGCTGCTCACCGCCCACCCCGGGGTCGTCGCGGAGGACGGTGGGTGGCGGTGCGGGGCGTGGTCGGCCCGGTCCGGCGTCGGGGACGGTCCGCTCCGCCTGGGCCGTCACTCGGCCGGTGCTGCCGCCGGCGCCGACGGGCTCGACGGACTGCGCGCGCTGTGCGTCGCGCACTGGGCCCGGTACCCGGACACGGCCGCACCGGCGCGGGTCACCGCTGCCGACGAGACCGCCGCCGCCGAGCTGCGGCGCTGGGCGCTGCCGTCGTGACCCGCCGGGTGGGTCGGCACGGCCCTCCTGCGGCGGCCCACCGCAGGCCCCGTCCCGGGCACCGCCCCGAGCTCTGATGGCCTCCGGGCAGGGTCCCGTCGCCGGCCCCGTCCAGGGCCCCGCCCCGAGTTCGCGAGAGGTGGGGCGGACGGGGTCCGCCCATGGCGGGGGCGAGGGGTCCTCCGAGGGGAGGACGGGGTCCTCCCCTCGGAGGGCGCAGGAGGGTCCTCCCTCAGAGCAGCGTGCGCAGCCGGAGCATGTCGCGCAGGCCGGCCTCCAGCTTCACCCGCCCCGACGCCCAGGCCGGACCGAAGCTGAGCCGGCCCTCGGTCAGCGCCACGAGGTCGTCGCTGGACATGGTGAAACGGATGTCGGCCTTCTCCGGCGACTGCCCGTCGGGCTCGGCCCGCAGCTCGCGCACCGATCCCCGGGCCAGCCGGCCGCGGACGAGCTGCCCGAGGTCGGTCAGCCGGCAGGACAGGCTCCGGTCCAGGCCCTGCGCCGCAGGCTTGGCCGCGAGGTCGCCGAGGATGCCCTCCAGGGCGGTCATGCACTGCTCCATCGTCGCCACGCGGGCACGCCTCCATCGCATTCGGGGACCGGGCGGCCGAACGCTAGCGCCCGCCGGCGACCCGTGTGCGTCGGCCCCGGCCGGTACCCTCGCGGGCCGGGGGAGCAGCACCGGCAGCGCCCGGGCCGCCGGTCCCGAGCTCCTGCCGGCGTCCTCCCGCGCCGTGCCCGTCCACCCGAGAGGCCAGCGATGACCGAGCCGAACCGACCGCGACCGGTACCGGGGCCGCCCCGGCCCGGGCCGTGGGGCGGCGCGGCCCCGGTACCGGTCCCGGCCACGCCGGACGAGGTCCCGCCGACCGGCGCGGACACGGACGACGGCACGCCGTTCGCCGACCTCGACCGGCGACCGGTGGCCGAGCACGTCGCGGTCTTCGAGGCCGAGCACGCCCGGCTGCAGCGCGAGCTCGGCACGATCGACCAGCTCTGATGGTCCGCCGCAGCCGGCTCGACGCGGAGCTCGTGCGTCGCGGACTGGCCCGCTCCCGGGAGCACGCCGTCGCGCTCATCGCCGACGGACGGGTCGCCGTCTCCGGACGGGCCGCGACCAAGCCCGCCACCGGCGTGGACGCCAACACCCCCGTCGTCGTGCGCACCGACCCCGACGAGCCCAGCTGGGTCTCCCGCGGCGCGCACAAGCTGCTCGGCGCGCTGGAGGCCTTCCCGGTCCCCGTCGAGGGCCGGCGGGCGCTGGACGCCGGCGCGTCGACCGGCGGCTTCACCGAGGTGCTGCTGCGCCGCGGGGCCCGCGAGGTGGTGGCCGTCGACGTCGGCTACGGCGAGCTGGCCTGGTCGCTGCGGACCGACGAGCGGGTGCGGGTCCTCGAGCGCACCAACGTCCGCACGCTGACGGCCGACCAGGTCGACGGGCCGGTGGACCTGGTCGTCGCCGACCTGTCGTTCATCTCCCTGCGGCTGGTGCTGCCCGCCCTCACCTCCTGCGCCACCGGCGAGGCCGACCTGCTGCCCATGGTGAAACCCCAGTTCGAGGTCGGCCGTGAGCGGCTCGGCGCCGGTGGCGTCGTGCGGGACCCGGCGCACCGGCAGGACGCCGTCCTGCAGGTGGCGCGGGCCGCCGCCGGGATCGGCTGGGGAACGGCGGGCGTGGTCGCCAGCCCGCTGCCCGGACCAGCCGGCAACGTCGAGTTCTTCCTCTGGCTGCGCCGCGACGCCGGGCCGCCGCGCGAGGAGGACGTGCGCCGCGCCGTCGAAGGAGGACCGTCGTGAGCCGTCGCCTGGGTACCCAGGACCCGTCGGCCGCCCAGCACCGCGGCCGCGCCGGCACCCCGCCGGCGGCCGCTCCCGAGGAGGACCAGTGACCGAGCGTACGAGGTCGCCCAGGGACACAGCACTGCCTGGCACGCGAGTGACGAGCGCCAGCGAGGAGGAAGCGTGACAGAGGTCAGCCCCACCGCCTGGGCCCCCAGCGGAAACCGGCACGTGCTGCTCACCGTGCACACCGGCCGCCACGACATCGTGGAGCTCGCCCGCAGCTCCGCCGCCCGGCTGGCCAAGGCCGGCATCACCGTGCGGCTGCTCGAGGACGAGGCGGACGCGCTCGGCATCGAGGGCGCGCAGGTCGTGCCCCCGGACGCCGAGGCCGCCCGCGGCGCGGAGATCGTCATGGTGTTCGGCGGTGACGGCACCTTCCTGCGCGCCGCCGAGCTCGCCCGCTACAGCAACGCCGCGCTGATGGGCGTCAACCTCGGCCGGGTCGGCTTCCTCGCCGAGACCGAGCCCGAGGCGGTCGAGGAGACGCTCACCGCCATCGAGCGGTGCGAGTACTCGGTGGAGAAGCGGCTGGCGATCGAGGTCGACGTCCTCGACGCCACCGGTGCCGTCGTCGGCGGCACCTGGGCGCTGAACGAGGCCTCGGTGGAGAAGTCCGAGCGCTCGCGGGTGCTCGACCTGGTCGTGGCCATCGACGGTCGTCCGCTCACCAGCTTCGGCTGCGACGGCGTCCTGTTCGCCACACCCACCGGGTCCACGGCCTACGCGTTCTCCGCCGGCGGGCCGGTCGTGTGGCCCGACGTCGAGGCGATGCTCGTCGTCCCGTCGAACGCGCACGCGCTGTTCTCCCGCCCGCTGGTCACCTCGCCGGACTCGGTGCTCACCGTCGCCATCCCGGCCGACGGCAACCGCGCCCGCGTGTCCGCCGACGGGCGGCGCGCGCTGGAGGTGCCCGAGGGCGGACGGGTCGACGTCCGCCGGGCCGCGCGGCCGGTGCGCATCGCGCGCGTGCACACGACCACGTTCGGCGACCGGCTGGTGGCCAAGTTCGGGCTGCCGGTGCGCGGGTTCCGCGACGCGCGCCGGCACGACCCGGGCCACGAGATGTCTCCGGACCGCAACGTGCTGACCCGCGGTTACGTCCGCGGGGACGGAGGGGAGGGGGGCCACGGTGGCGACACGGACGACGACGCGTGAGACCCGACGGCCGGCCCGCACGGCGGAGCCGGTCGAGACGGTCGCCGCGCCACCGGACGGCGGGACGTCGCTGGGCCGGCTGACCGAGCTGCGCATCCGCGGGCTCGGCGCCATCGACGACGTCACCCTCGAACTCGGCGACGGCCTGACCGTGGTGACCGGGGAGACCGGCGCGGGCAAGACGATGGTCGTCACCGGCCTGACGCTGCTCTTCGGCGGGCGGGCCGACCCCGGCCGGGTGCGCGCCAACGGGCGGGCCGGTGTCGAGGGCCGGCTGGCGCTGCCCGCCGACTCCCCGGTGTGGGAGCGCGCGGCCGACGCCGGCGCCGACCCCGACGACGACGGCACGCTGATCCTGGCGCGCACGGTCAGCGCCGAGGGCCGCTCGCGGGCCCACCTCGGCGGGCGCAGCGTGCCGGTCGGCGTCGTCGCCGAGCTGGCCGAGGGCCTGCTGGCGGTGCACGGGCAGAGCGACCAGCTGCGGCTGTCCCGTCCGGCCGAGCAGCGTCGGGCCCTGGACCGCTACGCCGGCACCGCGCACCTGGAGCTGCTGGACCGCTACCGCGAGGCGTACACCCGCTGGCGGCAGCTGGCCGGCGACCTCGAGCGCCGCCGCGGTCAGGCGCGGGAGCTGGCCCAGGCCGCCGACGTCCTCCGCCACGGGCTGGAGGAGATCGAGGCGGCGGGCCCGCAGCCGGGAGAGGACGCCGAGCTGGACGCGCAGGCGCGGCGGCTCAGCGACGCCGACGCGCTCCGCGCAGCCGCCGACGAGGCCCGCACCGCGCTGGTCGGCGACGTCACCGGCGACCTCGGCGACGACCTGCCGCAGGACGCCAGCGCGGCGCTGGCGATCGCGGAGCGGGCGCTGGCCGCCTCCGACGACCCCACCCTGGTGATGCTCGCCCAGGACCTCAACGACGCGGTCGCGGTCGTCTCCGACGTCGCCGGGCAGCTGGCCACCTACGTCGCCGACCTGGACGCCGACCCCGCCCGGCTGGCCGAGGTGATGGACCGCCGCGCGGCGATCACCGCCCTGGTGCGCAAGTACGCCGACGTCGGCGACGGCGTGGACGGCGTCCTGGCCTGGGCCGAGGACGCGCGCCGCCGCCTGGACGAGCTCGACGTCTCGGACGAGGCCCTCGAGGCGCTCGAGGCCGCCCGCGACGCGGCCCGGACCGAGGTCGACGACCTGGGCGCGCAGGTGTCGGCCGGGCGGCGGGCGGCCGCCGAGGGCTTCGCCGCCGAGGTGGGCCGGGAGCTCGCCGGGCTGGCGATGAAGAGCGCGCGGGTCTCCTTCTCGATCGAGAGCGACCCGGACGCCCCGGGACCGGAGGGCATCGACGAGGTGGCGCTGCTGATGGCGGCCCACCCCGGCGCCCCGCCGCGCCCGGTCCACAAGGGTGCCTCCGGTGGCGAGCTGTCCCGGGTGATGCTGGCCATCGAGGTGGTCTTCGCCGGTGCCGACCCCGTGCCGGTCATGGTCTTCGACGAGGTCGACGCCGGGGTCGGCGGGCAGGCCGCCGGGGAGATCGGCCGGCGGCTGGCCCGGCTGGCGCGCCGGCACCAGGTCGTCGTCGTCACCCACCTGGCGCAGGTCGCGGCGTTCGCCGACACCCACCTGGTGGTCGACAAGTCCCCGGACACCGGAGCGGGCGTGACCGCCACCGACATCCGGGCCGTCGACGGCGAGGACCGGGTGCGCGAGCTGGCCCGGATGCTCTCCGGGCTGACCGACAGCGACACCGGCCAGGCCCACGCCCGGGAGCTGCTCGCCGTGGCGGCGACCGCACGCGCGGCGGCGTAGCGGGCGCGGTCGGGCAGCCAGGAGTGACGGCGGAACGAGTGGGGTAGGGCCGGATCGTGCCCCACCGACGTCGCACCGCCGCAGCCGCACGGCCCCTCGCCCACCCCGCGCTGACCGGTGCCGCCCGGTGAGCTGCTTCTCCTCCGCCGACGAGTCGGCGCACTACGGGTTCAGCGTCTGCATGCTGCTGCAGCACTACCGCGATCAGCTGGGCTGGGCGCGCGAGGGCGTCGTCGAGCTCGGCACGGGCGATGCCACCGCCATCGCCGACGTGGTGGCCGGCCTGCCGGAGCTGCGGGTGCGCAGCTTCGACATCAGCGCCCCGTCGGTCGAGCGGGCCCGGGAGAACATCGCCGCCCGCGGTGTCGCCGACCGCTACACCGTCGAGTTCGGCGACTTCTTCGACCGCGCCGACTCCGCGGCCGGGCCGTCGGCGTCCACGGTGATCGCCAACCCGCCCTACATCCCGGCGCCGGACCGCGACATCCTCATGCCCGAGCTCTGGGGCGGGGTGTACGGCAACGACCTGGTGCTGCAGCTGCTCAAGGCCGGCTACCGCAACGTCGTCACCGCGGTGCCGAGCTACGCCGACCCGGAGACGACGGTCCGGACGGCGGAGGACCTCGGGTACCGCGTCGTGAACTTCCTCGCCATGGGCCTGGACTACGGCGAGTACAGCAGCGAGCCCAAGGTGCGCGACCACGTCCGCCGGCTGGTCGCCGAGGGCCGCGGCTGGGCGGGGGAGGACGAGTACATGGTCGCCGTCGCGCTCTTCACGCAGGACCCGGACATCCCCGGCGACCGCGCCGGGCAGCTGCTGCGCGCCCTGCAGCTGTCCGCCTGACCCCGGCGCCTCCAGCGGTCCCGGGGTGGGTCGCCTCGCGAGGAGGGCCGGGGTGGGCTCAGCTCAGCCGGTGGACGGCACCTGGCCGCGGCGCCGGCCGGTAGGCCGACGGTGTGGTCGTCACCGCCGCTTGGCGTAGCCGGCGAGTCCGAACTGCAGCAGCGCGAGACCCCGCTCGCCGCGGGCGCGCAGCTCCGCGGACAGCGCCGGGCCCGAGACGCCGGCGAGCACCCGGTCACGGGCCAGTTCGAGCAGTGCGGCGTAGAGGCTGAGCACCGCGTGGGCGGCCAGCCACGGCGCGAGCTCACCCGCCTCGGCCTGCGTCTCCTCGGCGATGAGCTCCGCCAGCGCGGTGGTCAGCTCGCCGAGGATCTCCCGCTCGCGCACCTGCAGCGTGCGGCTGCCGCGGATCACCTGGGCCATCTCCGCCACACCGGCTGCGGCCTCGGGGGCGCCGAGCCCGCTCATCGCCCGGACGACGAAGGTGCCGGCCGCCGCGCTCACCGACTCGCCCGCGGGACGGCGGCGCACCGCCTCGAGCAGCGCTGCGCGCATCGGCGGGTCGGCCTCGAAGACCAGCCCCTCCTTGACCGGGAAGTGGTTGAACACCGTCTTCTCGACCACGCCGGCGCGTTGCGCGATCTCCACGACGCTCACCGCGTCGAACCCGCGCTCGGCGAACAGTTCGGCGGCGGCCTCGATGATCGTGCCGCGGGTCTGCTGGCGGCGCCGCTCGCGCAGGCCGGGGCCGCGCAGCGCGCGCCGCCCGCGCCGTCCCCGGGCCGCCTGCTCGGGCTCGGCAGGGGCCGGGGGAGCGGCCGGCGTGGTGGTCCCGGGGAGCGGCGGTGCCTCGTCGTCGGGCGTCGCCGGCGCGGGCAGGTCGTGGCCGACCGCCTCGGGCGTCTCCGGCCGCACGTCGTCGTCCTCGTCCGTGCGGCCGACTGCGTGCGCCCCTGGAGTCACCCCGCCAACGCTAGACAGCCCGGCGGGGGGCTCCGGCAGGGCCCGTGCGGCAGGTGTGCCCGGCGTGTCGTGGTCTCCGTGGTGTCGGACACTCTGCGTGACTGGTATGTCGTCGATGCGCGTCGGTAGGCGGTGGCTCCAGGTCTGCGTGGGAGAGTGCAGGCCATGCGCATCGGCTCTCTCCGCCGTGGCCGGGCGCCGGAAGCGGCCCCCGGAGTGACCGGCACCGTGCGGCTCGACCGCCGCACCAAGAACCTCACCAAGCGGCTGCGCCCCGGGGACGTCGCGGTCATCGACCACGTCGACATCGACCGGGTCAGCGCCGACTCGCTGGTCGCCTGCAGGGTCGCCGCGGTCGTCAACGCCGCACCCAGCACCTCCGGCCGCTACCCGAACCTCGGCCCCGAGATCCTGGTCGACGCCGGCATCCCGCTCGTCGACGGGGTGGGCAAGGAGGTGCTGTCCGCCGTCAAGGAGGGGACGGCGGTCCGCGTCGACGGCAACCGGCTGCTGCTGGCGGACGGCACCGTCGTCGCCGAGGGCACCGAGCAGACCGCGGAGTCCGTCGCCGAGGCGATGGCCGAGGCCCGCGCCGGGCTGTCCGTGCAGTTGGAGGCGTTCGCCACCAACACGATGGAGTACATGAAGCGCGAGCGCGCGCTGCTGCTCGACGGCGTCGGCGTCCCGGACGTGGCCACGCAGATCGAGGGCCGGCACGTGCTGGTCGTCGTCCGCGGCTACGACTACAAGGAGGACCTGCAGGCGCTGCGGTCCTACATCCGTGACTACCGGCCGGTGCTCATCGGCGTCGACGGCGGCGCGGACGCGCTCGTCGAGGCCGGCTACCGGCCGGACATGATCATCGGCGACATGGACTCGGTGAGCGACGACGTCCTGAAGAGCGGCGCCGAGGTCGTCGTGCACGCCTACGCCGACGGCCGCGCCCCGGGCCTGGCGCGGGTGCAGGACCTCGGCGTCGAGGCGATCACCTTCCCGGCCGCGGCCACCAGCGAGGACATCGCGATGCTGCTGGCCGACGAGAAGGGCGCCAGGCTCATCGTCGCCGTCGGCACCCACGCCACCCTGGTCGAGTTCCTCGACAAGGGCCGCGGCGGCATGGCCTCCACCTTCCTCACCCGGCTGCGGCTGGGCGGCAAGCTCGTCGACGCCAAGGGCGTGAGCCGGCTCTACCGCAGCCGCATCTCGACCCTGACCCTGGTCGTCCTGGTGCTCGCCGCCCTGGTGGCGATCGGGTCGGCCCTCGCCGTCTCCGCGGTCGGCCGCGTCTACCTCGACCTGACGGTCGACCAATGGAACAGCTTCGTGTTCTGGCTGGAGAACCTCTTCTCGTGATCGACTTCCGGTACCACCTGGTCTCGCTGATCGCGGTCTTCCTGGCCGTCGCGCTGGGCATCGTCATCGGCACCACGGCGCTCAACGCGCCGATCCTCGAGGACCTCGAGGGAGAGGTGGCCGCGCTCGCCGAGGACAAGCGGGAGCTGGAGACCCAGACGCGGGAGCTGCAGGCCCAGCTGGACACCAGTGAGGCCTTCGAGCAGGCCGTCGCCCCGTCGCTGGTCGCCGACAACCTCGCCGGGCGCAGCGTCGTGCTGGTCGCCGCCGGCGAGGACGTCGCCACCGAGACCGTCGAGGAGGTCTCCACCCTCGTCGGCCAGGCCGGCGGCACCGTGACCGGCACCGTCCGGCTGCAGCCGGAGTACAGCGACCCGGCCGCCGCCGCCGAGGTGCAGAGCTACGTCACCGGGCCGGGCCTGCCCACCGGCGTCACGCTGCCCGAGACCGACGACACCGGGCAGCTGGTCGGCTCGCTGCTGGCCCAGGTGCTCATGCGCCCGGCGACCCCTGGTGCCCCGGCGCCGGACACCGCCGCGCTCTCCTCGGTGCTCGCCGGCCTGCGGGCCCTCGACCTGCTGGACGTCGAGTCCAGCTCGGTCACCCCGGCCGACTTCGCCGTGCTGCTCACCGCCGGCGCCCCCGCCGAGCAGGACGCCGCGCAGCGCACCGACACCCTCGTCGACCTGGCGCTGGCCCTCGACGCCGCGGGCTCCGGTGCCGTCGTCGCCGGCGACGCCGCCTCGGCCGGGGACACCGGTCCGGTCGGCGTCATCCGCGCCGACCCGGAGAACTCGGCGGCCGTCTCGACCGTGGACAACGTCGACGCGGCGTCCGGCCGGATCAGCACGGTGCTCGCCCTCGGGCGGGAGAGCCAGGGCACCTCGGGCGCCTACGGCACGGGCGAGGACGCCCAGCCGGTGCCGCCGCTGCCCGCCGCGACCCCGTGAGCCGCCGGCGATCGGCGCTGCTCGCGCTCAGCGGTGCCGCCGCGGCCCGGCTGGGCCTGGCCGGTGCCGCCGCGCTGGACGCGCGGCCGGCCGGGGCGCCCTGGCGGCGCACCAACTACGCCGGCCGGCCGGTGACCCTGCTCGGCGGCCCCGCCCTGGCGCTCGCCGCGACCGCCTCCGCGGTCGCCGGCGCCCCGGCCGGCACCCGGGCTGCCGCCGCGCTGGTCGGCACCGTGTCCGGGCTGGTCGGGAGCTACGACGACCTCGCCGGTGCCCGTCCCGAGCAGGCGCGCGACAAGGGGCTGGCCGGGCACCTGCGCGCGCTGCGGGCCGGGCGGGTCTCCGCCGGCGCGGTCAAGGTCGCCGGCATCGGCGCCGCCGCGGCGGCCGCGGCGCTGCTCGTGCAGGACCCCGCTGCCCCCTGCCGGCCCCATCCAGGGCACCGCCCCGAGCCTCGATCGGCCCTCCTGCAGGGCTTCGCCACGAGCGTGCGAGTGGCGGGGGGCAGGAGGGTCCTCCACGGGGGGGACGGGGTCCTCCCACCTGCAGCCAGGCCGCTCCACCGCCTCACCACGCTCGCCGACGCCGTCCTCACCACCGGGCTGGTCGCGGGCACCGCCAACCTGGTCAACCTGCTCGACCTGCGCCCCGGCCGGGCGGCCAAGGCCGCCGCGCTCGCCGCCGCCGCCGGGCTGGGGAGCCCGTCGGGCGCCCTCGTCGCCGGCCCGCTCGGTGCGAGCATCGCCGTGCTGCCGGCCGACCTGGGGGAGCGGGTCATGCTCGGCGACTGCGGCGCCAACGCCGTCGGCGCGCTGCTCGGGCTCCGGCTGGCGGCGGTGCCGGGCCGCAGGGCGCGTGCCGGGGCGCTCGCGGCCGTGGTGGGGCTGACCCTGGCCAGCGAGCGGGTGAGCTTCACGCGCGTCATCGAGGCCACCCCCGTGCTCCGCGAGCTGGACCGGATCGGCCGACGCGGGGCATGAGCTCCCGGCACGTCGTCCGGGGGGTCGCCGGCGCCGCCGCGCTGATCGCCGTCCTCACCGTGCTGGCGCGGCTCGCCGGGTTCGGCCGCACGCTGGTGTTCACCAACGCCGTGGGCGCCGGCAGCACCGGTGACACCTACCTGGCGGCCAACAACGTCCCGAACATCGTCTTCGAGGTCGTCGCCGGTGGCGCCCTGGCGAGCCTCGTGGTGCCGATGCTGGCCGGCGGCATCGCGACCGGCGACCGCGAGCAGGTGCGGCGCACCGCCTCGGCGCTGCTCGGCTGGAGCCTGCTGGTGCTCACGCCGCTGGCCGTGCTGCTGGCGCTGTGCGCGGAACCGGTCGCCCGGCTGCTGCTCGGCGCCGGGGACCCGGCCCAGGTCGAGCTCGCCGCCCGCTTCCTGGTCGTCTTCGCCCCGCAGGTCGTGCTGTACGGCATCGGCATCGTGCTCGCCGGCGTGCTGCAGGCCCACCGCCGTTTCGCCGCCCCCGCGCTGGCGCCCCTGCTGTCCAGCGTCGTCGTCGCCGGGGCGTACCTCACCTTCGCCGCGATCGGCGGGAGCCGGACGGCCGAGGGGCTGTCCACCCCCGCCGAGCTGGTCCTCTCCGTCGGGACGACGCTCGGCGTCGCCGCCCTCGCGCTCTGGCTGGTCCTCCCGGTGCGCCGGCTGGGGCTGGGCCTGCGGCCGTCGCTGCACTTCCCGGTGGGCGCCGCACCCCGGGTGCGCCGGCTGGCGGTCGCGGGCGTGCTCACCCTCGCCGGGCAGCAGCTGCTGGCCGCGGTGGCGATCCGGCTGGCCAACGCCGGCGCCCCGGACGGCACCCAGGTCGTCTACGCCGCCGGGCTCACCGTCTTCCTCGTGCCGTGGGCCGCGCTGGCGGTGCCGCTGGCGACCTCCGCCTACCCGGGCCTGGCCGAGCGGGCCGAGACCGGGGACGAGGCCGGCTTCCGCCGGGCACTGGCCCCGGTGGCCGTCCTCGTCGTCGTCGCCTCGACGGTCGCCGCGGCGGTGCTGGTGGCGGTCGCGGGGCCGATGGCGGGGGTGTTCCTCACCGGGCAGCCGGCGGACGTCGTGGGCGCGCTGCGGGACACCGTCGTCGCCTTCGCGCCCGGGCTGCCGGGTTACGGGTTGGTGGCGGTGCTCTCCCGCGCGCTCTACGCCCGCGGGCTGTGGAAGGCGCCGACGGCGTGCGTGCTCGGCGGGTGGCTGGTGGCGGTGGCGGCCGACGTCGCCCTCGCCGCGCTGCTGCCCGCGACCGACCGCGGGGCCGCCCTCGCCGCCGGCCACAGCGCCGGGGTCACCGTCGCCGGGCTGGCGCTGCTCGCCGTCGTCGCGCGGGTCGTGGGCCCCGCCGGGCTGGCCGGGGTCGCCCGCACCGGGCTGCCCGCGCTGCTCGCCGCCGCGCTCGCCGGCGCCGCGGGGCTGGCCGTCGCCGGCGCGCTGGGCGCCGACCCGGTGCCGGGAGGCGGGCTGCTCGCGACGGTCGGCGCCGGCGTGCTCGCCTCGGCGGCCGCACTGGCCGTCGCCACGGCGGTCATGATGGGGACGGCGCGCGGCCCGCTGCTGGCCGCCGTGCGCGTTCTGCGACGAGGCGACCCCCAGGAGGTGCACGGTGGCTGAGCGGCTCCCGCTGCAGGGCCGCCGGGTGGCCGAGGTCCTGGCCACCAGCACCGGTGGGGTGGGCACGCACGTGCGGGCGGTGCTGCCCGCCCTGGTCGCGGCCGGCGCCGACGTCCGGGTGTGCGGGCCGGCGGCCACCGAGCAGCTGTTCGGCTTCACCGCCGCGGGTGCCGCCTTCGCGCCCGTCGGGATCTCCGCCGGCCTGTCGCCCGGAGCCGACGCCCGCGCCGTCGCCGCGCTGCGCCGGGCCACCGCCGCCGCGGACCTGGTGCACGCCCACGGCCTGCGCGCCGGCCTGGTCGCCGCGGCAGCCCGCCGGCTGGGCGACCGCAGCCGGCCCCTGGTGCTCACGCTGCACAACGCCCTGCCCGAGGGCGGGGGCGCGCTGCGCCGGGTGCTGCGGCTGGCCGAGCGGGCCACGATCCGCGGTGCCGACGTCGTCCTCGCCGCCTCCGGTGACCTCGCCGAGAACGCCTGGCGGCAGGGTGCGCGGGACGTGCGGGTCGCCCCCGTCTCCGCGCCGCCGCTGCCCGCCGCGGCCCGGACGGCCGCCGAGGTGCGCGCCGAGCTCGGCCTGGCCGACGGCCGGCCGCTGGTCGTCGCCGTCGGGCGGCTGCACCCGCAGAAGGGCTACGACGTCCTGCTCGACGCCGCCGCCCGGTGGGCCGGCAGCTCGCCGCCCCCGCTGGTGGCGGTCGCCGGCGACGGCCCGCTGCAGGACGAGCTCGCCGCCCGGATCGCCGCCGAACGGCTGCCCGTGGTGCTGCTCGGCCGGCGCAGCGACGTCGCCGACCTGCTGGCCGCCGCGGACCTCGCCGTGCTGCCCTCGCGCTGGGAGGCCCGCTCGCTGACCGCGCAGGAGGCGCTGCGCACCGGCACCCCGCTGGTCGCCACCCGCACCGGCGGGCTGCCCGAGCTGCTCGGGGACGGCGCGCTGCTGGTGCCCGTGGGCGACCCCGCTGCGCTGGCCGACGCGGTGACCGGGCTGCTGGCCGATCCCGCGCGCGCCCGGCGGCTGGCGGAGGCCGGCAGCCGGCAGGCGGCGACCTGGCCGGACGAGGCCGCCACCGCCCGTCAGCTGGTCGCCCTCTACCGCGAGCTGCTCGGCGCCCCGCGATGACCCGGCTCGCGGCGCTGCTGCTCGCCGTCCTGGCCGTGCTGGTGGCCGGCGGCGGAACTGCCGGCGCCGCCCCGGCGGAGGGGGCGAGCGCCGACCGGGTGGTGGTCGTCGGCGTCCCCGGCCTGGTGTGGGACGACGTCGACCCGCAGGCCACCCCGCAGCTGTGGGCCCTGGCCGAGGGCTCGCCGATCGGCGCGGTGTCGGTGCGGGCCGCCCGCGCCACCAGCTGCGTCCTCGACGGCTGGGCCACCCTCGGGGCGGGCAACCGCGCCCGCTTCCCGGCGCCGGACGAGTCGATCCCGCCAGTGCCGCTGCCGACCGTCCCGCTGCCGGGCGAGGCCCCCGCCGAGCCGGGCGCGCCGGCCGACGCCGCGCCGCAGGAGCCCACCCCGCCGCTGCCACCCGTCGGTCCGGCGCTGTCGCACTGCGGACTGCAGGAGCGGCTGGCCGCGGCCGGCCTGGCCGATCCGCAGACCGCCGTCGCCGCGGTGGCCGCTGACTCCGCGACGGCCCGCTTCGGCGCCGATCCCGCGGCGCTGGGCGAGGCGGTCGGCTGTGCCACCGTCGTCGGCCGGGCACCGGCGCTGGCCGTCGCCGCCCCCGGCGTGACGATCGGCCAGCGCGAGCAGCTGCCGGCCGACCCCGGTGAGCTGCTGACCGGCTGCCCGCTGGCGCTGGTCGGCCTCGACGACCTGGTCGACGCCGGTGAGCCGGCGCTCGAGGGCAGCGACACCGGCACCGAGCCACGGCCCCGCGCGGCCGCGCTGGACGCGATCGACGCCGCGCTCGGCCGGCTGGTCGAGGCCGTCGCGGCCGCGCCGGGGGAGACGCTGCTGCTGGTGCAGGGCATCAGCGAGGTCAACGACGGCCGGGCGCAGCTGCACGTCGGCATCGCCTCCGGGCCGGGGTTCACCGAGCCGCGCTGGCTGACCTCGGCGAGCACCGGGCGGGCGCCGTTCGTGCAGCTCATCGACGTCGCGCCGACCGTGCTGGCCGCGCTGGGCCTGGAGCGGACGGCGTCGATGAACGGCCAGGCGCTGCGGTCCGACGGCGAGCGGCCGCCGCTGGCCGAGGCGGTCCCGCTGCTCGAGCGGGCCAACACCGCCGCCTCCGTGCACTACCGCAGCACCGGTGCCTTCTTCATCGGCCTGGTGCTGCTGAACGCGGCCGTCGTCGGCCTGGGCCTGCTGGCGGCCGGGGGACGGCGCCGCGACCGGGCACCCCGCCCGGCCGGCGAGCGCCTGCGCGGCGTGGTGCGCCCGGTCGCGCTCGGGACCGCGGCGGTGCCGGTCGCCAGCTACCTCGCCGGGCTGCTGCCGTGGGAGCGGGCCGGCGTGCCGCGCCTGGCGCTGGCCGGCAGCGTCCTGCTCGCCGTGCTCGCGGTGCTCGCCGTCGCCACGCTGGGCCCCTGGCGCCGGCACCCGCTGGGGCCGCCGGCCGCCGTCCTCGCGGTCACGCTGGGCACCCTGGTGGGCGACGTGCTGACCGGGTCGACCCTGGAGCTCAACGGCCTGCTCGGCTACGACCCGATCGTGGCCGGGCGGTTCACCGGCTACGGCAACCTCGGCTTCGGGCTGCTCGGGGTCAGCGCGCTGCTGCTCACCGCCGCCCTCGCCGCCGCGGCCGGCCGCCGGGCGCCGGCCGGCCGGGCCCGGGTGGTGACCGCGGCGGTCGTGCTCGGCGCCGGGGCGCTCACCGTGCTGGTCGTGGGGGCGCCGGCGCTGGGCCGCGACTTCGGCGGGGTGCTCGCCGCCCTGCCCGGCTTCCTGCTGCTGGCGATGCTGCTCACCGGCACCCGCGTGACGGTGACCCGGATGGCGGCGGTGCTGACGCTGGCGGTGGCCGCGGTCGGCTCGCTGGCGTTCGTCGACTGGCTGCGTCCGCCGTCCGAGCGCAGTCACCTGGGCCGGTTCGTCGAGCAGCTGCTCACCGGGGAGGCGTGGACGGTGGTCAGCCGCAAGGCGGAGGCCAACCTGGGCATCCTGTTCGGCAGCCCGCTGGCCTGGCTGCTGCCGGTCGCGCTGGTCGCCGCCGTGTGGCTGGTGCGCCCGGCGCGGGGACGGCGGGGGAGGCGGCTGCAGCGGTGGCTGCCGGGGCCGCTGCGCGGGCCCGGGCTGCTGCGCGGCCGCGGCGACCTGCTGCCGGCCGGCGACCTCGCGGTCCTGCGGGCCGGGCTGCTGGCCGCCGCGCTCAGCCTCGCCCTCGGCGCGCTCGCCAACGACTCCGGCGTGGCCCTGCCGGCCACGGCAGCGGCCCTGCTGGTGCCGCTGCTGGTGTGGCTGGCCAGCGGCCCGCGCACGGCCGCCAGGGCGGCCGACGGCACGCCCGCGGGCCGGGCGGGGGAGGCGGCCGATCGTGTTACGGTGGTCTCCCGTGGATCGACCGCATGGAACGCGTGACCATGACAACGGGATACGGGCTCTCCTCCACAACTCCCAGCCGACGAAGTTCGTCTTCGTCACCGGCGGAGTTGTCTCCTCCCTCGGCAAGGGCCTGACGGCCAGCTCCCTCGGGGCCCTGCTGTCCAGCCGTGGCCTCCGGGTCACCATGCAGAAGCTGGACCCCTACCTCAACGTCGACCCGGGGACGATGAACCCGTTCCAGCACGGCGAGGTCTTCGTCACCGAGGACGGCGCCGAGACCGACCTGGACATCGGGCACTACGAGCGCTTCCTCGACACCGACCTGACCGGCCGGTCGAACGTGACGACCGGCCAGGTCTACTCGGACGTGATCGCCAAGGAGCGGCGCGGCGAGTACCTCGGTGACACCGTGCAGGTCATCCCGCACATCACCAACGAGATCAAGGCCCGGATCATGGCCGCGGCCGAGGGTCCGGAGCGGGTCGACGTCGTCATCACCGAGGTCGGCGGCACCGTCGGCGACATCGAGTCGCTGCCCTTCCTCGAGGCCGCCCGGCAGGTGCGCCACGAGATCGGCCGGGACAACTGCTTCTTCCTGCACATCTCGCTGGTGCCCTACATCGCGCCGTCCGGTGAGCTGAAGACCAAGCCGACGCAGCACTCGGTCGCCGCGCTGCGCAACATCGGCATCCAGCCCGACGCGGTGGTGTGCCGCTCGGACCGGGAGATCGGCACCGGCCTCAAGCGCAAGATCAGCCTGATGTGCGACGTCGACGCCGAGGGCGTCATCTCCTGCCCCGACGCGCCGTCGATCTACGACATCCCCAAGGTGCTGCACCGCGAGGGCCTGGACGCCTACGTCGTCCGCCGGCTGGGCCTGCCGTTCCGGGACGTCGACTGGACCGTGTGGGGCGACCTGCTCGACCGGGTCCACGCGCCGAAGCAGACGGTGACGATCGCGCTGGTCGGCAAGTACATCGACCTGCCCGATGCCTACCTGTCGGTGACCGAGGCGCTGCGGGCCGGCGGCTTCGCCCACCGCAGCCGGGTGCAGATCCGCTGGGTGCCCTCCGACGACTGCCAGACCCCGGAGGGCGCCGAGCGGGCGCTGGCCGGCGTCGACGGCGTCTGCATCCCGGGCGGGTTCGGCGTGCGCGGCATCGACGGCAAGCTGGGTGCGATCCGGCACGCGCGGGTCAACGGCGTCCCGCTGCTGGGCCTGTGCCTGGGTCTGCAGTGCATGGTCATCGAGGCGGCGCGCAACCTGGCCGGGCTGCCGGAGGCCAACTCCGCCGAGTTCGACGCGGACACCCCCGACGCGGTCATCGCCACGATGGCCAGCCAGGTCGACGTCGTCGCCGGGCGGGGCGACATGGGCGGCACGATGCGGCTGGGCAGCTACCCGGCGTCCCTGCAGAAGGGCTCGGTCGTCGCGCAGGCCTACGGCTCGACGGAGATCACCGAGCGGCACCGGCACCGCTACGAGGTGGCCAACGCCTATCGCGACCGGATCGGCGAGGCCGGGCTGGTCTTCTCCGGCACCTCGCCCGACGGCCTGCTGGTCGAGTTCGCCGAGCTGCCGCGCGAGGTGCACCCGTTCTTCGTCGGCACCCAGGCGCACCCGGAGCTCAAGAGCCGCCCGACCCGGCCGCACCCGCTGTTCGCGGCGTTCGTGCAGGCGGCGATCGACTTCTCCGAGTCCGCCCGGCTGCCGGTGCCGATCGACGAGGCGGAGAAGGTGGGGATCTGATGGACCGCGGGGCTCCTGGGACCCAGGAGGTGGGGACCTGATGGTGGAGCCGGCGCGGCCGGGGGAGTACGAGGTCCTCGGCAGCGAGACCGTGCACGAGGGCCGGATCATCACGCTGGTCAAGGAGACCGTCGCCATGCCCGGCGGCGGGGACAGCGTGCGGGAGATGATCCGGCACATCGGCGCCGTCTGCGTGGCCGCGGTGGACGACGAGGGGCGGATCGTGATGGTCCGCCAGTACCGCCACCCGGTCCGCGGCTACCTGTGGGAGCTGCCCGCGGGCCTGCGCGACGCCGACGGCGAGGCCCCGCTGGCCACCGCGAAGCGCGAGCTCGCCGAGGAGGCGGGCCTCGCCGCCGAACGCTGGGCCCTGCTGGCGAACAACCTCAGCACGCCGGGCTTCTGCACAGAGCAGATCCTGATCTACCTCGCGGAGGGGCTGTCGGCCGTCGACCGGCCGGAGGGCTTCGTCGTCGAGCACGAGGAGCTGGACATGACCGTCGAGCGGGTGCCGCTGGACGAGGCGGTGCAGCGGGTCTTCTCCGGGGGGATCCGCAACTCCTCGGCGGTCATCGGCGTCCTGGCCGCGGCCCAGGTCCGCGCGACCGCGCCGCAGCTGCGCCCCGCCGACGCCACGTAGAGAGGGCCTCCTTGCCCCCCGCCACTCGCAGGCTCGCGGCGGGACCCTGCAAGGAGGCCGTCAGCCGATGACGACGGCGGACGAGGTGCCCACCTGCACCCAGCGCAGCACGCCGAAGGAGTCGGGCACCTCTTCCTCCAGCCAGAACACGTAGGGGACGCCGGAGGTCAGGCCGGCGAAGGCCACCGTGACCGGCACGCAGTCCGCGGGCTGGGCGGCGATCCGGACCGGCGGGTCGGGCTGCAGGCCGCTGACCAGCCGCTGGCTGACCGCCTGCACCCGGTACCGCTGCACCTCGGCGGAGCCGTCGGCCTGCCAGCTCACCGTGGCCGAGGCGACACCGGGCACCACGCCCGGGAGGATCTGCCGCGGATTGGCGTAGCCGCCGCACGCCGACGGCGGCGGGTCGGTGTCGGGCATGACGCCGTGGGGGACGCCGGGCCGCACCCGGACCTCGATCGGCTGCGGGCGCGGGATGGCCACGGCGCTCACCGGGGGGACGGCGGCCGGTGCGGCGGGTGCCGGGGCGACGACGCGCACCGGGCCGGGCAGCGCGGCCGCCGGTGCGGGGACCGCGGGCAGCGGCGTGCGGGACGCGGTGACCGTCGCGGCGACCTCGGTGACCGGGCCGCTGAGCGCGATCAGCCCGACCGCCGCCACCGCGGCGACCGTCCCGGTCCCGCGTCCCCGCCGTCGTGCCCGCCGTGCCACTCAGTACCTCCCGGTGTCCTCCCCGTCATCGGCAGTCACAGCGGTCACCTCAACCCCAACCGGCGCTCGTCCCGCCCGAGCGTGTCCGCGGGCAGCCCCAGGCGGGCGAGCTCGACGGCGGCCAGCGCGCGGGTCGCGGTCGGATCGCCGGCCCGCCACGCCTCCGCGGTGCCCGGTGGCAGGGCCGCGAGCCGGGTCAGCGGCGCGGTGGCGAGCGCCCGGGCCGCGAGCAGCGCGGGGTCGGCGGTGGCCAGCCGCCGGGCCACGCCGGCGTCCCGCACCCAGCCCAGCCGCCACGGCAGCCAGCGCAGCAGCAGCCAGCCCACCGGCAGGACGACGAGGACGACGGCGAGCACCGTGGCCAGCGTGCCGACGGCGTCCTGCGCGGCCTGCCCCGCGCCGCCGACCGACCCGCCGGCCGAGCCCAGGGCCTCGAACGGTGCGGCCAGCTCGTCGCCGACCACGGGGACGTCCGCGGCGGCCTGCGCGGCCGAGGACATGCTGCCGGCGACCGATGCGCCGAGGTCCTCGACGGCCCGGCCCGGCCCGGCCAGGGCGAGGACCGCGCCGTGCACCGTCCGGGCGACCACCACCCACAGCACCAGCCAGGCCAGCAGCCCGACGTCGGCGGCGAGCTGGCGGCCGCGCAGTGCGGGGGACGGGGCGTACAGGGGCACGGGCACTCCTCCTGTGGGACGACGGACCCGCCCACCTTCCGCCCCGGCCGCCGTCTCCGCAGGCGGAGACCCCGGGGGCGCTGGCAGGCTGACCGGGTGCTGACCTCCGACCAGGCCCTGGCCCTCCTCTCCGCCGCCCGGGAGGAGTGCGCCCGGGTCGGCGTGCCCATGTCCTTCGCCGTGATGGACGCGGCGGGCCACCTCGTGGGCCTGCTGCGCACCGACGGCGCGCCGTGGATCTCCACCGACGTCGCCCAGGGCAAGGCCTGGACCGCGGCGGCCTACGGCATGCCCAGCGCGGGGCAGAAGACCAAGATGGACAGCCTGCCGAACTTCTCCACCGCGCTCACCGCGATGACCGCAGGCCGCTTCACGCCGCAGCCGGGCGCCGTCCCGGTCTTCGCCGACGGGCAGCTGGTCGGGGCGCTCGGCGCCAGCGGGGGCACCGGGCAGCAGGACGAGGACGTCTGCAGCGCCGCCGTCACCGCCTGCGGCTACGCCACCACTGCCGGGTGATCCCCAGGGCGCTCCGCCCTGCCTACACTCCGCGCGAGGCGCGCCCCGACCGGGTGGGCCCACGACGCGGTGCGGCGCCCGTCACCCTCGGGACGTCCCACCGGGACCAGGAGTGCGGACGATGCGGGTCGGGGTTCCCCGAGAGGTCAAGAACCGGGAGTACCGGGTGGCGCTCACCCCTGCCGGGGTGACCGAGCTGGTGCGGGCCGGGCACGCGGTGCTCGTCGAGCGGGGCGCGGGGGAGGGCTCCTCCATCCCGGACGGCGACTACACCGCCGCCGGGGCGACCACCTTGGCCGACGCCGACGACGTGTGGGCCGACGCCGACCTGCTGCTCAAGGTCAAGGAGCCGGTCGCCGAGGAGTACTCCCGGCTCCGCGCCGGGCAGACGCTGTTCACCTACCTGCACCTGGCGGCGTCCAAGGAGTGCACCGACGCGCTGGTCACCTCCGGCACCACCGCGATCGCCTACGAGACGGTGCAGACCGCCGGCGGCGCGCTGCCGCTGCTCGCCCCGATGTCGGAGGTCGCCGGCCGGATGGCGCCCCAGGTCGGCGCGCACAGCCTGGAGCGCGCGCACGGCGGCCGGGGTGTGCTGCTCGGTGGCGTCTCCGGCGTCTACGCGGCCAAGGTCGTCGTCATCGGCGCCGGCGTCTCCGGCATGAACGCCGCCGCGATCGCCCTGGGCATGCAGGCGGAGGTCGTCGTCCTCGACCGGGACATCGACAGGCTGCGCGCCGCCGACCGCATCTACCAAGGGCACCTGCAGACGGTCGCCTCCAACGCCTACGAGGTGGAGCGGGCCGTCCTCGACGCCGACCTGGTGATCGGTGCGGTGCTGGTGCCGGGTGCCAAGGCGCCGACGCTGGTCAGCAACGAGCTGGTGTCGCGGATGAAGCCGGGCTCGGTGCTCGTCGACATCGCCGTCGACCAGGGTGGCTGCTTCGAGGACACCCGCCCCACCACGCACGACGAGCCGACCTTCCGGGTGCACGACTCGGTCTTCTACTGCGTGGCCAACATGCCCGGCGCGGTGCCCAACACCTCGACGCACGCGCTGACCAACGTGACGCTGCCCTACGTCATGGCGCTGGCCAACGAGGGCACCGCGGCCGCCGTGCACGCCGACCCGGCGCTGGCCCACGGGGTCAACGTGGTCGCCGGGCAGGTGGTGCTGCCCGAGGTCGCCGAGGCGCACGGGATGACCGCCGTCCCCCTGGCGGAGGTGCTCCCCTGAGCGCGCCCACCACCTCCGCCGTCGACCGGGTGGTCACCGGGTACCTCGACCACCTCACCGTGGAGCGCGGCCTGGCCGCCAACACGATCTCCTCCTACCGCCGCGACCTGCGCCGCTACACCGAGTTCCTCGACGCCGCCGGCGTGCGCGGGCTGGGCGAGGTGGCCGAGTCCGACGTCGCCGGGTTCCTCGCCGCGCTGCGGCAGGGGGACGACGACCACCCGCCGCTGTCGGCCACCTCGGCGGCGCGCGCGGTGGTCGCCGTCCGGGGGCTGCACCGCTTCGCGCTGCTCGACGGACTGGTGCCCGACGACGTCGCCCACGAGGTGCGCCCGCCGTCCCCGGCGCGGCGGCTGCCCAAGGCCATCCCGGTGGAGTCGGTGGTCGCCCTCATCGAGGCCGCCGGCGCGCCGGAGGGGCCGCGGGGGCTGCGCGACCGGGCGCTGCTGGAGCTGCTGTACGGCACCGGGGCGCGCATCTCCGAGGCGGTCGGGCTGGCCGTCGACGACCTCGACCGCGGCCAGTCGGTGGTGCGGCTGGCCGGCAAGGGCGGCAAGCAGCGGATCGTGCCGGTCGGGTCCTACGCGCTGCGGGCGGTGGAGGACTACCTGGTGCGCGCCCGCCCGGCGCTGGCCGCGGCGGGCCGGGGCGGGGTGCGCGGAGGCGCGCTGTTCCTGAACGCCCGCGGCGGGCCGCTGTCGCGGCAGAGCGCCTGGGCCATCCTGCGGACGGCGGCCGAGCGGGCGGGATCGACCGCGGACGTCTCGCCGCACACGCTGCGGCACTCCTTCGCCACCCACCTGCTCGACGGCGGCGCCGACGTCCGCGTCGTCCAGGAACTGCTCGGTCACGCGTCGGTGACCACCACGCAGGTCTACACGCTCGTCACGGTCGACCGGCTCCGCGAGGTGTACGCCAGCAGCCACCCGCGTGCGCTGACCTGACAGCTCCTCGGCGAGCGCCTCGGCGTCTTCTGCCAGGCGTTTCGCCTGCATGTGACGTCTGTGTTGTCACGGGTCGCCAAGTCGACACGACATGCGGCGTGCCTCCTGGGTGAACCGTGGTGACCTCCTTACCGTCGGTGCATCCCGCGCGGCAGAACGACTGACCGCTCCCGGTGCGAACCGGAACGGGCACGAGGTGGAGGACACGACAGCGATGGCGATCCGAGGGGACGCGGCCGGTCAGGCCTTCGCGCTCCCGACCGACCCCGAGCCCGAGATGGGCGCGGCCGCGCCGCGGCTGGACCCGGCCCGTGCGCGCATGCGCCGGCTGCCCGACCCCAAGCCCCTGACGCAGCACGGCCCCGCGCGGATCATCGCGATGTGCAACCAGAAGGGTGGCGTCGGCAAGACGACGTCGACGATCAACCTGGGTGCCGCGCTGGTGGAGTACGGCCGCAAGGTGCTGCTCATCGACCTCGACCCGCAGGGTGCGCTGTCGGTGGGCCTCGGCGTCCCGGCGCAGAACCTCGACCGGACCATCTACAACGCCCTCATGGAGCGGCGGACCTCGCTGAAGGACGTGCGGGTGTCCACCGACATCCCCGGCCTGGACCTGGTCCCGAGCAACATCGACCTGTCCGCCGCCGAGGTGCAGCTGGTCAGCGAGGTGGCGCGTGAGCAGACGCTGCTGCGGGTGCTCGCCGACGTCCGGGACGAGTACGACTACATCCTCATCGACTGTCAGCCCTCGCTGGGCCTGCTGACGGTCAACGCGCTGACCGCCGCGCAGGGCGTCGTCATCCCGCTGGAGTGCGAGTTCTTCTCGCTGCGCGGCGTCGCCCTGCTCGTCGACACCATCGAGAAGGTCAAGGAGCGGCTCAACCCCGAGCTGGAGATCTCCGGGATCCTCGCCACGATGTACGACGCGCGCACCGTGCACTGCCGCGAGGTGTTCAGCCGGGTGGTCGAGGCCTTCGGCGACACCGTGTTCCAGACCGTCATCCAGCGGACCGTGCGCTTCCCGGAGACCACGGTCGCCGGTCAGCCGATCACCACGTGGGCGCCGTCGTCCTCGGGCGCGTCGGCCTACCGCGACCTGGCCAAGGAGGTCCTGGCGCTGTGACCCGGCGACCCGTCCTCCCCGGTGCGGCGGAGCTGTTCCGCCGCACCGACGCCGCCCCGGCGCCGGAGGTCACCGAGCTGCCCAGCATCAGCGCCACGGTGAGCTCGCCGGCGCTGCGCGGCGGGCCGGCCCGCCGGGGCGACGGCGAGACCACCGCGCCGCTCACCCTGGTGCCCGGCGGTGCGGACGACGCCGACCCGCTGGCCTCCTTCCGCCAGCCCGCCCCGGCCGTGGCGCCGGTCCGGCCCACCCGCGGCCGGGCGCAGCGCACCGAGCGGACCAAGCACGACGAGAAGATCACCGTCTACATCTCCGCCGAGGAGCTGCTGGCGCTGGAGAGCGCGCGGCTCACGCTGCGCGGCCAGTACGGCGTCGCCGCCGACCGCGGGCGCATCGTCCGCGAGGCGATCAACGTGCTGCTCGCCGACCTGGCCGAGCGCGGCGAGGAGTCGGTCCTGGTGCAGCGCCTGAAGAAGTAGCGGGTTTCCCCCCGGCGCCGCGATGACCGCGACCGTCGGTGACCGCTCCTAAGCTGAGGGTGTGACAGCGACGGGTGCGCCGGAGGTCGGCAGCGGGCGGTTCACCGTCAAGCTGACGAACTTCGAGGGCCCGTTCGACCTGCTGCTGCAGCTCATCGGCAAGCACAAGCTCGACGTCACTGAGATCGCGCTGTCCCGGGTGACCGACGAGTTCATCGCGCACCTGCGCGCGCTCGGCGACGAGCTCCACCTCGACCAGGCCAGCGAGTTCCTGGTGGTCGCGGCCACCCTGCTGGACCTCAAGGCCGCCCGGCTGCTGCCCGCCGCGGAGGTCGAGGACGACGAGGACCTCGAGCTCCTCGAGGCGCGTGACCTGCTGTTCGCCCGGCTGCTGCAGTACCGCGCCTACAAGCAGGCCGCGGCCTTCCTCCGCGATCGCGAGGCCGGCGCCGTCCGCCGGCACGCCCGCGACGTCGCGCTCGAGCCGCGGTTCGCCGACCTGCTGCCCGAGGTGCTGCTGGGCGTCACGCCCGAGCAGTTAGCCGCGCTGGCCACCTCGGCGCTGACCCCGAAGGTGCCGCCCACGGTCGGGATCTCCCACCTGCACGCGCCGGCCGTCAGCGTGTCCGAGCAGCTCCTGCTCGTGCGCAACCAGCTCCTCGCCGCCGGGACGGCGAGCTTCCGGGCGCTGACCGCGGACTGCGGGCACACCCTCGAGGTGGTCGCCCGGTTCCTCGCCCTGCTCGAGCTCTACCGCCAGCAGCGGGTCGTCTTCGAGCAGCTGACCCCGCTCGGCGAGCTGCACGTGCGCTGGACCGGCGGCGCGGAACCGGGGCCCGAGGTCCTCGTCGACGGGGAGTACGCGTGAGCGGCGAGCGGCCGCCCGTCTCGTGGGACGCGCTGGCCGCGGAGCTGGCCGCCACCCGCGAGGAGGCCGAGCAGCGCAGCGGCCCCGACCCCGCTACCTGGGACGCCGTCGCCGCGGAGCTCGCCGCCCGCGTCGCCGACCGGCCGGCGGCGGGAGCCGAGCCCGCTCCGGTCGAGGAGCCCGCGCCCCTGCCCCCACCCGTCGTCGCGTCGGGCGAGCCGGAGCCGGCGCCGGGACCCGAACCGGAGCCGGAACCCGAGCCGGGGCCAGACCTCGACCCGGCCGCGCTGCGCGGCGGGCTGGAGGCGCTGCTGTTCGTCGTCGACACCTCGGTCGACGAGGTCACCCTGGCCGGCGCGCTGCGCTGCCCGGTGCCGCGGGTGCGGACCCTCCTGGCCGAGCTCGCCGCGGACTACGACCGCCGCGGCGCGGGCATCACGCTGCGCCGGGCGGGGGAGGGCTGGCGGCTATACACCCGGGAGGAGCACGCCGGCGTCGTCGAGCGCTACCTCGTCGACGGGCAGCGCAGCCGGCTCACCCAGGCGGCGCTGGAGACCCTCGCCGTCATCGCCTACCGGCAGCCGGTGACCCGCGCGCGGGTGTCGGCGATCCGCGGCGTCGGTGTGGACGGCGTCATGCGCACGCTCATCTCCCGCGGCCTCGTGTCCGAGGTCGGCACCGACCCCGACAGCGGCGGCGGGCTCTACGCGACCACGCCGCTGTTCCTCGAGCGGCTGGGGCTGGAGAGCCTCGACGAGCTGCCCGAGCTCGGTCCGCTGCTGCCCGAGACGTCGTCCCTGCTAGACGAGCACCCCGACGCCTGAGAGGACCCCTCTGCCGGGGTTCCTCGTGCACTGCGGGCGCTGCAGCACCGGCAATGCGCGGACAGCGCCGGCGGTCCACGGCACTGTCGCGTGCTTCCCCGCGTCCCCGCGCTGCTACACCGGCGCGAGAGCGGCAGCCACGGCGCGGGACCCCGCCGCGACGGCCTGCCCGGCGACCCCGCGGGGCGACGTCCGGCCGTACGGGGGGTGTGCACCGGGTGGGAGACTGGACGGCGATGGACACCGCCCCGCACGACGACAGCACCCCCGGCCCCGACGAGGGGTGGTCGGAGGACGTGGAGCTCGCCCCCGTGCACCCCGGTGACCGCGGCGGCAGCGGCACCGACGCGTCGGCGGAGGGGGAGCGGCTGCAGAAGGTCCTCGCCCGCGCCGGGGTCGCCTCCCGCCGCGTCGTGGAGAACATGGTCGACCAGGGCCGGATCAGCGTGAACGGCAGGACGGTCGCCGTGCAGGGCATGCGGGTCGACCCCGAGCGCGACAAGATCGCCGTCGACGGCGTCCGCATCGAGCTGCGCGACGACCGCGTCACCTACGCGCTGAACAAGCCGCCGGGCGTCATCACCGCGATGAGCGACGACCGGAACCGGCCGACCGTCGGGGACATGGTCGGCGACCTGGCGCCCGGCCTGGTGCACGTCGGCCGGCTGGACCAGGACACCGAGGGCCTGCTGCTGGTCACCAACGACGGCGAGCTGGCCCACCGCCTCGCGCACCCCTCCTACGAGGTCAAGAAGACCTACCTGGCGCAGGTGTCGGGCCCGGTCCCGCGCGACATGGCCCGCCGGCTGCGCTCCGGGGTGGAGCTGGAGGACGGCCCGGTGAAGGTCGACTCCTTCCGGGTGGTCGACACCCACGCCGGCCAGTCGGTCGTCGAGGTCGTGCTCCACGAGGGTCGCAAGCACATCGTCCGGCGGCTGCTGGCCGCCGTCGGGCTGCCGGTGTCCCGGCTGACCCGCACCGCCGTCGGCCCGGTCAAGCTCGAGCGCATGCGCAGCGGGTCGATCCGCCGGCTCTCCCGCGCCGAGGTCGGCGCGCTGCAGGAGGCCGTCGGCCTCTAGGGCTCAGCAGGAGCCAGGTCACCGGCCCGTCCGGACGACCGCTCGGCCCGGTGGGAGCCGAGGTCGACCAGCGGGACGCCGGCCACGGTGGCCGGTCCCCGTGACGCCTCGGGCGCGGGTCGCGGCCCGGGGGACGGCGGTGCCGGGAGGACCGGCGGGCTCAGCCGAGCCGGCGGACCGGGTCGGCCAGCACGTCGCCCAGCGCGCGCAGGGCGGCTCCGGTGGCGCCCGCCGCCGGGGGACCGGTCACGGCCGCCACCACCGGACGGCGCCACCGCGCCGACAGGACCCGCCGGCCCAGCAGCTCCTCCAGCGGGGGGCGGAGCGGGCCGGCGAGCGCGGCCAGGTGCCCGCCGAGGACGACGGCCGGCAGGTCGAGCACGTTGACCACGCCGGCCAGGGCGACGCCGAGCGCGCGGGCCGCGGCGTCGAGCGCCCGCCGGACGTCGGCGTCCCCGGCCGAGGCGCGGGCGACGACCTCCGCGGGCGCGGTGTCCAGCGGGAGCCCGGCGGCGGCGAGCAGCGCGTGCCGTCCGGCGTACTGCTCCAGGCAGCCGGTCGAGCCGCAGCGGCAGGGCGGCCCGTCGGGGTCCACGCAGACGTGCCCCACCTCGCCGGCCCAGCCGGCGCTGCCGGTCATCACCTGCCCACCGACCACCGCTGCGCCGCCGATGCCGATCTGCCCGGAGAGGTAGAGGAAGTCGCGCATCGGACCGGGTCGTCCCGGCGCGGTCTCGGCCACGGTGCGGGCGGCCAGGTCGGCCTCGTTGCCCGGCACCGGGCGCAGCCCGTCCGGCAGGTGCGCGGCCAGCAGGCCGACGGCGTCGACGTCGGACCAGCCGAGGTTGGGAGCGCGCAGCAGCAGGTGGCGCTCGACGTCGACCAGCCCCGGCAGCGCCAGCCCGGCGCCGGCCAGCCGCAGCTCACCGGCCGGCCCGGCGAGCAGGTCGGTGGCCAGCGCGCCGAGCCGGGCCAGGGTGCGCGCGGGGTCGCTGCCGACCAGGTCGTCCTCCTCGACGCGTTCGGCGACCACCCGGCCGCGCAGGTCGAGCAGGCGGGCGGCGAGCAGTCCGGCGTCCACCTGCAGGCCCAGCGCGCCGATCCGGGCGCCGGGCAGCAGCGGGGTGGCCGGGCGCCCGCGGCGGGGCGGCGCCAGGCGCTCGCCCTCGTCGAGCAGCCCGCCGGCGACCAGCTCGTCGACCAGCCGGGCGGCGGTCGCCCGCGTCGTCCCGGTGCGGACGGCGACGTCGGCGCGCGACAGCGGCCCGTCGGCGGCGCAGACGGTGCGCAGCACGAGGGCCAGGTTGCTGCTGCGCAGCGTCGACTGCCGCGCCCCGGTCCCCTCCGTCGTCCGCACCCCTTGAGGTTAGCCGCGTCGCTGCTTTATGTTCTACGGAAGAACAAAACCCGATCGAGGGAGATCGCATGACCGCGCCGCAGCCCACCAAGGACGACCGGTTCACCTTCGGCCTCTGGACCGTCGGCTGGCAGGCCCGCGACCCGTTCGGCGACGCGACCCGCCCGGCGCTGGACCCGGTGGAGAGCGTGCACCGCCTCGCCGAGCTGGGCGCCGCCGGCGTCACATTCCACGACGACGACCTGATCCCGTTCGGCAGCGACGACGCCGAGCGCGCCAAGCACGTCGAGCGCTTCACGGCCGCGCTTGAGGAGACCGGCCTGGTCGTCCCCATGGCCACGACCAACCTGTTCACCCACCCGGTGTTCAAGGAGGGTGCGCTCACCGCCAACGACCGCGACGTCCGCCGGTTCGCGATGCGCAAGGTCATGCGCAACATGGACCTCGCCGCCGAGCTCGGCGCGCGCACCTACGTGCTGTGGGGCGGCCGCGAGGGCGCGGAGGTCGACACCGCCAAGGACCTGCGAGCCGCGCTCGACCGCTACCGCGAGGCCATCGACACCCTGGCGCAGTACTCGGAGGACCGCGGCTACGGGCTGCGCTTCGCCCTGGAGCCCAAGCCGAACGAGCCGCGCGGCGACATCTTCCTGCCGACCATCGGGCACGCCCTGGCCTTCATCTCCACCCTGGAGCACGCCGACCTGGTCGGCCTGAACCCCGAGGTCGGCCACGAGCAGATGGCCAACCTGAACTACACCCACGGCATCGCCCAGGCGCTGTGGCAGGGCAAGCTCTTCCACATCGACCTCAACGGCCAGCACGGTCCCAAGTTCGACCAGGACCTGGTCTTCGGCCACGGCGACCTGCTCAGCGCCTTCGGCACCGTCGACCTGCTCGAGCACGGCGGCCCGAACGGGGGTCCGGCCTACGACGGGCCGCGGCACTTCGACTACAAGCCGCTGCGCACCGAGGACGTCGACGGGGTGTGGGCCTCGGCCGCGGCCAACATGCGCACCTACCTGCTGCTCAAGGAGCGGGCGGCGGCCTTCCGCGCCGACCCGGAGGTGCAGGAGGCGCTGGCCGCCGCCCGCGTGCCCGAGCTGGCGCAGCCGACGCTGGCCGACGGCGAGACGTACGAGGACCTGCTGGCCGACCGCGCGGCGTTCGAGGAGTTCGACGCCGAGGCCGCCGGTGCCCGTCCCGGCGGTCAGGTGCGGCTCTCGCAGCTGGCGGTGGAGCACCTCCTCGGCGCCCGCTGACTCCGGTAGGCACTGCGTCATGACACTGGTGGCCGGGGTCGACTCGTCGACCCAGTCGTGCAAGGTCGTGGTCCGGGACGCGGAGAGCGGTCGCCTGGTCCGGGAGGGCCGGGCGCCGCACCCCGACGGGACGGAGGTCGACCCGGCCGCGTGGCGGGCGGCGCTGCAGGCGGCCGTCGCCGGGGCCGGCGGCCTCGGCGACGTCGCCGCCGTGGCGGTGGGCGGGCAGCAGCACGGGATGGTCTGCCTCGACGAGGACGGCGCGGTGGTCCGCCCGGCGCTGCTGTGGAACGACACCCGCTCCGCGGGAGCCGCGGCCGACCTGGTGGCCGAGCTGGGCGGGCCGGAGGCCGGTGGCCGGGCGTGGGCCGACGCGGTCGGCCTCGTGCCGGTCGCCTCCTTCACGGTCACCAAACTGCGCTGGCTGGCGCAGTCCGAGCCCGGGAACGCCGCCCGCACCGCGGCGGTGTGCCTGCCCCACGACTGGCTGACGTGGGAGCTCGCGGGCTCGCGCGACCTGGGCGCGCTCGTCACCGACCGCGGGGACGCCAGCGGCACCGGCTACTGGTCGCCCGTCACCGGCGACTACCGCCTGGACCTGCTGGAGCGGGCCTTCGGGCGCACCCCCGTCGTCCCCCGCGTGCTGGGCCCGGCAGAGCAGGCCGGAACGGTCGCCGCCGGCTCGCTGACCGGCGGTGACGGGGGCGCGGTGCTCGGCCCGGGCACGGGGGACAACGCCGCCGCGGCGCTCGGCCTCAACGCCGAGCCCGGCGACGTGGTCGTCTCCATCGGCACCTCGGGGGTGGTCTCCACCGTCTCCACGACGCCGATGACCGACCCGACCGGCACCGTCGCCGGGTTCGCCGACGCCACCGGGCACTTCCTCCCGCTGGTCACCACCCTCAACGCCGCCCGCGTGCTCGACGCGACGGCCCGGCTGCTCGGGGTCGACCACGCGGAGCTGTCGCGGCTGGCGCTGTCCGCGCCGGCCGGCGCCGGCGGCCTGGTGCTCGTGCCCTACCTGGAGGGGGAGCGGACGCCCAACCGGCCCTACGCCACCGGGGCGCTGCACGGCCTCACCCTGGCGACCGGTGACCCGGCGCACCTGGCGCGGGCGGCCGTCGAGGGCCTGCTGTGCGGGCTGGCCGACGGGCTCGCGGCCGTGGCCGCCGGGGGGACGCCGGTGCGCCGGGTGTTCCTCGTCGGCGGCGGCGCACGCTCCGAGGCGATCCGCCGGATCGCCCCCGCCGTGCTCGGCGTGCCGGTGCTGGTCCCACCGCCGGGGGAGTACGTGGCCGACGGCGCTGCCCGGCAGGCGGCCTGGGTGCTGGCCGGCGGCGACACCCCTCCGGTCTGGCCGAGCGCGGCCACCGAGGTCTACGAGGCCGACCCGGTGCCCGCCGTCCGCGAGCGCTACGCGGAGGTCCGGGACCTGACCGCGGACCGGGTGCCCGGCGCCGGTACCTAGACTCGACCGGGGGGCACGGCGATCCGCTGCCCCGCACCGATCGAGGAGAGTGGTAGTGGCCGTCCGAGCCATCCGGGGCGCGACGCAGGTGGACGCCGACGAGCGGGAGCTGGTCCTCGAGGCAACCCGCGAGCTGGTGAGCGCGGTGATGGAGCGCAACCAGCTGGAGCACGACGACGTCATCAGCATCCTGTTCACCGCCACCCCCGACCTCGTCTCGGAGTTCCCGGCGCTCGCCGCCCGCGAGCTCGGCTTCGGGGACGTGCCGCTGATGTGCGCCACCGAGATCGGCGTCCCGCACGCGCTGCCGCGGGTGCTGCGGCTGATGGCGCACGTGGAGACCGACCGGCCGCGTGCGGACGTGCAGCACGTGTACCTGCGCGGGGCGAAGGCGCTGCGACGGGACATCGCCCAGTGACCGCCGACTTCACCGGCCAGGTCGCGCTGGACGGCCCGTCCGGGACGGGCAAGTCCAGCGTCGCCCGTGCCGTCGCCGCGCGGCTGGGGGCGGCCTACCTGGACACCGGTGCGATGTACCGCGCCGCGACGGTCGCCGTCCTCGACGCCGGGGTGGACCCGGAGGACGCCGAGGCCGTGGCCGCCGCCGTCGCCGCGGCCCGCATCGAGGTCGGGACGGCGGCCGACACCGAGCTGGTGCAGGTCGACGACGTCGACGTCGCCGTCCGGATCCGCGGTCCGGAGGTCACCCGCGCGGTGTCGGCGGTGTCGGCGGTGCCCTCGGTGCGCCGCCGGCTGGTCGACCAGCAGCGCGCGCTGGTGGCGGCGGCCGACGCGGTCGTCGTCGAGGGCCGCGACATCGGCACCGTCGTCCTGCCCGGCGCGACGCTGAAGGTGTACCTGACCGCCGCGCCGGAGGCCCGTGCCGAGCGCCGGGCGGCGCAGCTGGGCCTCAGCACGCCGGACGAGATCGCCGCGCTCGCCGCCGACCTGCGCCGCCGCGACGAGTACGACAGCAGCCGCGCCGACAGCCCGCTGCGCCCCGCCGAGGACGCCGTGGTCGTCGACAGCACGCACCTGGACCGCGAGGGCGTGGTCGACCGGGTCGTGGAGCTGGCGCTCTCGACGGTGGGGGCGGCTCGATGACGGAGCAGACCGGTCCGCTGCCGGTCGTCGCGATCGTCGGCCGGCCCAACGTCGGCAAGTCCACGCTGGTCAACCGGATCCTGGGCCGCCGCGCCGCCGTCGTCCAGGACACCCCGGGCGTCACCCGCGACCGCATCGCCTACGAGGCGCTGTGGAACGGCAAGCGGTTCACCGTCGTCGACACCGGCGGCTGGGACCCCCGGGCCAGCGGCCTCGGCGCCTCGATCACCCGCCAGGCCGAGTACGCGATGAAGACCGCCGACGTCATCGTGTTCGTCGTCGACAGCCAGGTGGGCGCCACCGACACCGACCTGGCCGCCGCGCGGATCCTGCGCCGCAGCGACCGGCCGGTGATCCTGGTGGCCAACAAGGTCGACGACGAGCGCAGCGAGTCCAACGCCGCGGAGCTGTGGTCGCTGGGGCTCGGCGAGCCGCAGCCGGTCAGCGCGCTGCACGGCCGGGCCAGCGGCGACCTGCTCGACCTGGTCCTCGAGGCGGTGCCCGAGGCCCCGCGGGAGCAGGAGGAGGAGGGCGGCCCCCGCCGGGTCGCGCTGGTCGGGCGGCCCAATGTCGGCAAGTCCAGCCTGCTGAACCGGCTGGCCAAGGACGAGCGGTCGGTCGTGGACTCGGTCGCCGGCACGACCGTCGACCCGGTCGACTCGATCGTCACCCTCGGCGGCGAGGAGTGGCGGTTCGTCGACACCGCGGGCCTGCGCCGCAAGGTCAACACCGCCAGCGGCATGGAGTACTACGCCAGCCTGCGCACCGAGGCCGCCATCCAGGCCGCCGAGGTGGCCGTGGTGCTGCTGGCCGCCGACGAGGTGGTCAGCGAGCAGGACCAGCGGGTGATCACGCAGGTGATCGAGGCCGGCCGCGCGCTGGTCATCGCCTTCAACAAGTGGGACACCCTCGACGAGGACCGGCGGCTGCAGCTGGAGCGCGAGATCGAGCGCGACCTGGCCCGGGTGAAGTGGGCGTCGCGGGTGAACATCTCGGCACTGACCGGCCGCGGCGTCGACAAGCTCGCCCAGCACCTGCGCGAGGCGCTGGCCTCCTGGGAGGCGCGGGTGCCGACGGCGGAGCTCAACACCTACATCCGCGCGCTGGTGCAGGAGACGCCGCCACCGGCCCGCGGTGGCCGCGCCCCGAAGATCAAGTACTTGACGCAGGCAGACGTCCGCCCGCCGCGGTTCGTGGTCTTCTCGACCGGCTTCCTGGAGGCCGGCTACCGGCGCTTCCTGGAGCGCAAGCTGCGGGAGCGCTTCGGCTTCCACGGGACGCCGATCGAGGTCTCGGTCAAGGTCCGCGAGGGCCGGGGGAGCGAGCGTTCCCGGGGCTGACCGATGAGTCCGGGCCCCGGGGTCGGTCTCCCCGGCATGACCGAACCGCAGACCCAGACCCTGCAGGTCGAGGGCGCCGTCCTCACCTACGACGTCCGCCCCGGCTCCTCGGCCACCGAGCCGCCGCTGCTGCTCATCGGCTCGCCGATGGGCGCGGCGGGTTTCGGCACGCTGGCCGCGCACTTCCGCGACCGCACCGTCGTCACGTACGACCCGCGCGGCGTGGAGCGCAGCCGGCGCACCGACGGCGCGCCCGAGACCACGCCCGAGGAGCACGCCGAGGACCTGGCCCGGCTGATCGCGGCGGTGGGCGCCGGGCCGGTCGACGTCTTCGCCAGCAGCGGGGGAGCGGTCAACGCGCTCGTGCTCGCCGCCCGCCGCCCCGAGTTGGTGCGCACCCTCGTCGCGCACGAGCCGCCGGCCCTGACGCTGCTGCCCGACCGCGAGCAGGCGCTCGCCGCGACCCGGCAGGTGCGGGACGCCTACCGGGCACGCGGGTTTGGGGCCGGGATGGCGGGGTTCATCCGGCTGGTCGGCCACCGCGGGCCCGTGCCCGGCGACCTCGGCGACCTGCCGGACCCCGCCGCGTTCGGCCTGCCCGCCGGGGACGACGGCTCGCGGGACGACGCCCTGCTCGGTCACAACCTCATCAGCTGCACGCACCACGAGCACGACCTGGAGGCGCTGCGGAGCGCCTCGACGCGGATCGTCGTCGCGGTCGGCGCCGGGTCCGAGGACGAGCTGGCGCACCGGTGCGGGCTGGCGCTGGCCGAGCGACTCGGGCAGGCGCCGGTGGTGTTCCCCGGCGACCACGGCGGCTTCCTCGGCGGCGAGTACGGCCAGACGGGGGAGCCGGAGGCGTTCGCCGCGACGCTGCGCGAGGTGCTGGCCGCCGACCGGGACGCGGTTCCGGCGCGGGGCTGACCACCGGGTCGGGCGCCCCGGCCGGTGCGGTAACCTGCTCTACGCAGCGATCGGGCGGTGCGAGCCGCCCGGCGCTCGGGCTGTAGCGCAGCTTGGTAGCGCACTTGACTGGGGGTCAAGGGGTCGCAGGTTCAAATCCTGTCAGCCCGACAGCAAAACCGCAGGTTAAAGGCGGGTCGGCCGAGGAGGCCGGCCCGCCTCTCGCGTGAGTACAGCAACGGGTACAGCAACGCCGCCTGAGGGAACAGCAACGGTCACCAGCGGAGCGCCTGGTCGAGCCGGTCGGCCGCCTCACGCTGCTGCGCCGGACCGACGTGGCTGTAGATGTCCGCCGTGATGGCGTACGACGAGTGGCCCAGGTGTTCCTGGACGACCTTGGTGTGCGTGCCGGCCGCCAGCAGGAAGCTCGCCGCGGAGTGCCGCAGGGTGTGCAAGGTGACGCCGCGGAGGCCTGCTCGCTCCGCGAGGACCTCGAAGCGGCGCAGCACGTTGCGGGGCTCGAGCGGGGTCCCGATCTCGGTGGTGAAGACCAGCCCGTGCTCCTGCCAGGCTCCGGCGGTCATGCGCTGTTCCTCCAGTTGCCGGGTCCGGTGGGCCCGGAGGGTCTCGATGGCCGAGCGGGGGAGTGGCACGGTCCGGCGGGACTTGTCGGTCTTGGGCTCGTCGAGGCGCAGTCCCTGGGAGGTTCGGGAGAGGGTCCAGCGCACCCGCAGCAGCCCGGCGTCGAGGTGGATGTCCGACCAGTGCAGGGCCAGCGCCTCGCCGCGGCGCAGCCCGGTGGCGAGCATCAGACGGAACAGGGTCTCCAGCCGGTCGCCCCTGATCGCCTCGAGGAGCGCCTGCGCCTGCTCCGCGGTCAGGTGAGGTGCGTCCTTGCGCTCGACGCTGGGCCGCTTCACTGCTGCTGCGGGGTTGCTGCGGAGCAGTCCGTCGCGGGCTGCGATTTCCAGGGCCGACCGGAGGACGGTGTAGATCGTCCGGATCGTCGAGCCGGATAGGCCAGCGCCCCGCTTGGTGACGACGAGCGCTTCGACATCGGACGGACGCAAGCGGCCGAGCGCGATCGTCCCGATTGTGGGCACGAGATGGGTGCGGGCGAGGGTGGCGTAGAGGTCCTTGGTGGCCTGCTTGCGGTCGCTGGCGGCCAGCGACTTGGTGATCCAGTCCTCGAGCCACGCGGCGACAGTCATGGAGGCGTCCTTGATCGGTGCTCCGGACTCGATTCGCTCCCGGGCATCGCGAAACTTGGCTCGGACCTCCGCCTGCGTCTTGCCGTAGACAGTCCGCCGCTTCAGGGTGCCGTGGTTATCCCGGTAGCTGAGTTCGGCCGACCAGGTGCCGTCCTTGCGCTTGAAGATCGACCCTTCACCATTCGCTCGTCGTGCCACTCCGATCCTCCAGCTCGAGTTTCCTGGACGTCCGCCGCTGGTCAGCGGGCTGCGGGGCCGCTCCTCATGCCCGGCCGAACTCACCACGGACGCGCATGGTGCGGGCTCCGGTCCGGCCAATCGGTGGATGAACGCGGAGTTGTCCACAGATCCCGAGCCGAGACGGCTACTCGCTACTTCTCCTCCGGCGGCGGGGATCGTCGGTCCGACGTCGTGACGACCGCGCTGCTGCGACCTCGTCCATCGCCGTCCGCACGGCCTGCGGGGGCGTCGCCAACTGGCGGACGTACCGCTCGAGTTCGGCGCGGGAGAGGCGGCAGCTGCGGCCGATGTGCACGGGGCGCAGGTCGCCGGCCTTCATGAGGGCGTACACCTTGGTGCGGCCGATGTTGAGGACGATGGCCGCCTCCTCGGGGGTCAGCAGGAGGGAGCTCCTGGCCAGGATGTCCTGCAACGGCTCGGGGTCGCCCATGTCGTTCCCTCTCCGGATCTCCGCTCCACCGGCGGCCGTCTGCGGTTTCCATGCGCGGGTGACGGCCGGGCTGCGATGCGTCCCTCGACCATGGCGGAGCGGCCTCCGGTGTTTCTCCGGTCTTGCTCCGGTCAGCAGGGCCGGTGGCCACGGGTGCTGGAGTCCCGGTTCAGCTACACCTCCGGTCCACGGACGCTGCTACCGAAGGCGGACGGGAGGGGAACTGGAGGACGCCGTGGTACCGCGGGTGCGCGCTGCTGGGCCGGGTAGCTGCCACCGGAGGCCGGCAGGAGGAGTACTGGAGGACGCCGTGGCGAGGCGGGCCTGGGCTGCCGCCGTACCGGATGTCCCTGCGGGGCCTGCAGAACGAGCGCTCTGCCGGCGGAGGTGTCAGCGAGGTCGGTCTCGGAGGCGCCAGGTGGGATGGTGCGCTTCGGCGGCGCGGAAGCCGACGGGGTCCCGGCAGTGGTAGGCGGCCAGGACGGCGTCGAGGGCAGCCGACAGGCCTGCAAGGTCGCGGTCGTAGATCCGGCCGTCATTGAGCTGCGCAGCCAACTCCGCAAGGGCTTGGGGCCAGTCGTGTCGGGTGAGCGGCTGTCGTGTGGGGACCTGCACGCGTCGTTCGACGATCTGCACCGCCGCCCTGCCAGAGGCCGCGGCGCGAGTCTGCTCCCAGGCTCGGTGCCGGCAGGTGGCCGAACACCACTTGGGGATCGGCCCCCGGGCTCGCGCAGTGATCGGCCCACCACACCACCCGCAGGCCGTCGCGGCGGCCCGCCGCTCCGGACGGCCCCCGGCCTCCTTCGGGGCGGAGCGGACCTTTGTCGTCGGCGATTGCTGGGCCTGCTGGCGCCGTTTCCGCTCGCGCTGTCGAGCCCGGTACTCAGGGGTGCCGCGGTTTCCCATGCTAGCGATGGTGCTGACGGTCCTCCTGTAACTCGTCACCACGAGTTGGGGAGGCTCCTGGGTGCATGAGGTGTGTGACACTTGATCTTGATGCTTCTCCGGTGGGCCTGACGCTGACCGAGCACCGTGGCCAGTCGCATGCAACGGCCGGTTCCGGTCGGTGGACGGGGCGGCGGGTCTCCGGTACCACCGTACGGTCCCGCTCCAGGTCGCTGCGCGGCCGAGTCTCGGACATCGCTGCCTGCATGACGGGTCCACGTGCTGCCCGAGGGAGCGCCGAGGACTCAGGTTGGACCGTACGCACTAGATGCGTACGATCGAGGCATGGATCAGCGCCTGGGTCGTCTACTTCGCGAGGCGCGCGAACGGCTGGGACTCGAACAGGCCCAAGTGGCAGCGCACCTCGGAGTCGGGCAACAGGCCGTTAGTACCTGGGAACATGGGCGCTCCCGGCCGCGACGCGCCATGCTCCGGGACCTTGCCCATGTGTTGGGCGTCGCGGAGGAAGTCCTCCTTGATGCGGGCGGATACGCCACCGCAGCAGCCGCCCGGGTTCTGCCTCCACGCTCTGCCGCGTTACCACTCGCCAGCCTGCCGCCGGATCGATTCGAGGACCTGGCCACTGAAATTCTTCAACTTCTCCACCCGGGAGGTCACGCAAGTCGCTTCGGTGGCCCAGGAGAAAAGCAGCACGGCATTGATGTTCTAGTTGCCGGATCAGATGGGCATAACTTAGCGACAGGACAGTGCAAGCGTCATCTGCAGTTCGGCGCGGTGGCCGTCAGCGGCGCTGTTCATGCGGCCACAATCGAGGCTGACCGCCACTACTTGTTTCTCTCCCGCAATACCGCTTCACCTGGCGCCCGTCAAGAAATCGGAAGATACCCCGCTTGGGAGTTGTGGGACGGTGAAGACATCTCACGATACATCCGTTCGCTGCCACTCGATCGGGCGGTTAGGATCGTCGATACCTACTTCCCGGGGCATCGCGAAGCATTTCTCGGAGTCCGGAGAGCCGGACCTTGGCTAGTTCCAGAGGACCACTTCGCGCAAGGTCGAGGCCAGCTCGTAAGTCACGATTGGAGCCTTGTTGGACGCGCGGACCTCGTCGACCGGCTAGCGGCGACCCTCTACGGGTCTGCCGGCAGTGTTGCGGTTGTCGTTGGTCGCGGCGGAACTGGAAAGACCCGACTGCTCCGCGCCGTGGCGGAAGCTGCTCCGGACAATGACACTCAGGTGCTGGTATTGCCAGGCGGGGTCGAGGTGGAGCCGGAAGCCTTCGAACTGCTGCTGGGTGAACGTTCGCTCGTCATACTTATTGACGACGCCCACGAGCGCGACGACCTCAACTATGTGATCTCTGGAATCTGGCGTCAGAATGCTCGCGCCAACATTCTTATCGCGACACGACCGTACCGGTGGGACGCCATTCGAAGCGATCTCAGCCGCAACCCGCTAGCACCTGAGGAGCCCCTATCTTTCATGCTCGGCGATCTCTCGTCTGCCGAGGCTGAAGCACTGGCGCGCCAAGCCCTGGGCGAATTGTCACACGAGGCAGTCGTCCATCGGCTCGCGCGGTTGACTCGCGATTGCCCGCTCGTCACGGTCGTTGGGGGTGTTTTAATCCGCCGGGGGCAATTGGACCCCGGACTCGTGGGCCAAGACGATCACGTCCGTCAGCTGATCCTCCGCAGCTTTCACAACGCGCTCGTCGCAGATCCGATCGTCGTGGATCCGGACGTACGCAGCGCTGTTCTTGATGCGGTAGCGGCTCTCCAGCCATTCCGTACCGAAGATGACGCCTTCCGTACGGCGATCAGCACCTTGATCGGCAGGCCGTTCGACGTTGTGAACAAGCACCTTCGGAGTCTTGAGGACGCCGGCATCCTCCGCCGACGCGGGGCTTCGCTGCGTATCGTGCCCGATCTGCTTGGCGACGTTGTCTTGACCGACGCTTGCTACGACGACAGGACGCTGCTCCCGACCGGCTACCTGGACCGCGTCCGGTCGGTGACGGACGGGCAGGCCTTGCAACACCTTTTCGTCAACGTCAGTCGTGTCGACTGGCAAATCCGCCAGCGGGAACCCGCGATCCCCTCATTGGTTGACTCCCTTTGGGAGCCACTCGAAGCCGAGTTGCGCGGTGCTGACATCCCTGGTCGTCAGAAGCTAATTAGGCTCCTGGCGCGTGTGGCCTACTATCAGCCGGCTCGCGTCATCAAGATTGCGCGGTGGTTGATCGACAACCCCACCGATGAGGTAGTGGACTCCCATTCAGCGTGGGCCTACCTCAGAAAGCCCAGCTATCAAGATGTTCGCAACGCCATGCCACCGATGCTCAAAGCCGCTGCGTACGACCTCGAAACGCTGCCAGAGGCCTTGAACATGCTTTGGAAACTCGCCCAGAACGATGCTCGATCGACGAACCAATACCCCGATCACGCGGTGCGCGTTATTAAGGATCTCGCGGCGTATGAGATTGGGAAGCCGCCGGCGTACAACGATGCCGTGGTTGACGTCGCCTCGGCTTGGTGCGCCAGCACGACGCAGCACCTAAGCCCCTTCGACGTGCTCGAGCCCCTCCTAGCCACGGAGGGAACTCGACAGACCTACCAGGAGTACACGCTCACTTTTCAACCGTTCCCGCTCAATGTGGACGTGGTCAACCCGATCCGCCAACGAGTCCTCGCACTAGCCATGCAGGAGGTGCGGACCGAGGAGGTCCGGCGTGCGGTCGCGGGCATCCAGTGTCTCGGATCCTCGCTGCGCTACCCCACCGGCATGCACGGCCGTCCAGTATCGAGCGAGGAGCGTGACCGCTGGACGCCTGGCTTCGTAGACACGATCCAACAGCTGGGGACCATCGCAGCCGAACTCGATCTGGATCCCGTGGTACTGGTTGCAATGAGAACGGCTCTCAACTGGCATGCCGCCTACTCGAAGTCCGCGACTCAACCAGTCGCAGAGGCGGTCATCCGGAGCCTCCGTAGCGATCTGCCGGATCGGGTCGCATTGATCCTGCATGACGGCTGGGGACATCTCATCTACGACCGTGAGCATGACTATGACCGCGCCCAGGAGAGGATCCAGCGCCGTCTGCAAGACGCCGTATCCGATCTCGCGGCGTTGCCAGATGACGACGTCCTTGACCTGATAACGGAACGCTTGTCGAAGGAGCGGATGGCTTTCGGGCCCAACAAGGCTCACCCGGGACCACTCATCTCCGAGCTGGTGAAGGCCAGGCCGTGGCTCGCGGCGCGCTTCGTCGACTTGGCTCTCAGTGGAGATGAACCAGCGCTTGAGCCGACATTGCCCGTGGTTCTTGCGACGGAGGCGGAACTTGATGCTGAGGCCGCGATGAGGCGCGCGCACGAGTTGATCGCCCGTGACGACCCAGCTATCACCCTGGCAGTCGCACAGTCTATTGGCTGGAATCGGGGACGTCGGCCACTAGCAGAGGGCGAGCGCGAGTTGCTCCTGAACTTCGCGATTCATCCCGACCCGGCAGTCCGTCAGGCTCCAGCGGTCGTGGCGCAGCGCCTCGCTGAGGAGGACCCGGTGGCCGCCTGTGAACTGGCCGCGGCGGTCGACTTTTCGGACAATCCACGACTGGCAGACGAGGTGTTCATTTGCTTCGCAAAGCCTTTCGGACTCGATTGGGAGATGTTTACCAAGGCGCAGGTTGGGGTCATTCGAGACCGTCTTGTTGCTCTGTCGGACATCGACGAACATTCGATCACCGAACTTCTTGCCGAGCGGTCTGCCGTGGAACCTGGGTGGGTTATCGACCTACTTCAAGACCGTGTCGCCCTCGGGGAAGGCCTGGAGGATTTGGGCGACTATCGCCCCATGCCGTTCAACTGGGGGAACCGTCTGCGCGTCCGTGAACATGAAGACTTCAACACGCACCTGCGGCGGCTGCACGCGTGGATCGCGGCAGCGCCAGACTCATGGGTACGGAGAGAAGCGGGTAGTGAGCTATTTCGGGAGGTAGCTCGCCCTTACGACGACGCCGTACTCGCGGTCTTGGAGGATGCGCTCGAGTCCACCAACCTAGACGACATCGATGCGGTGGCTGCCGTGCTGCACAAGGCGCACCGAACGTTCATCTGGGACTTTCCAGACTTCGTGCGAACCGCTCTGCATGCTGCGGCCCGCTTCGGCCAAGGCTGCCATGACGGTATGGTCGGTGCGCTCTGGGGCGCGACTATCGCTGGCACTCGAATGGGCACACCAGGACAACCGTTCCGCGAAGACATCGAGCAGCGCGACCGATCGAAGGATACCGCCGCGAAGATGCCTCGAGGATCGCTTGAAGAGACATTCTATCGAAACATCGCGGCTTCGGCTGAACGCGACATTGCTCGAAGTCAAGGCGACGACTTGCCAGATGACGGTCGCGATTGGTAGTCGCTGGGCTCCCGCCACGGCAATTATCATCGCTGTCGGTCAGCTTTCGGACCCGTAGCGCTGTCCTGCCGGTCGCGGCGGCCATTCTGACCACCATTGCACCCTGGTCGGGTCGCTCCGCTACCGTTCGCCCTCGTTCCGTATGCCGGTCGCCGTGCGCAGGTGAACTCGCGCGGACACGCGGCCCACGGCTGAGGTCAAAGGGCATGCAGGGGTTGCTGCTATCCGTCACAACGAGTTGCGCGCTCCGAAGTGCAAGACGTGTGACGGCTCGTGATCTTGACTTCTCCAGCTGGATCGAGGTTGTGATCGACGCACTGTCGAACGATGCGACTGACTGGCCCGGGGAGCCAAGGCGAGCGACTCTTACCGGTGAACAGAAGGACTGAACTTGTTGTCGACGGATGCCTGAAGTGGCTCGGGTTCGTCACCAAGCGCCTACTACGACCCGGTCCCGGGCCGCCAGTTCCAGCGACGAGCCGACGACTAAATGACGCACTGAAACGTCTTCGCTGGGCGATGGCGGTTGCCAGTGCTGGCGAGGCCGCCGTGTCCTAAGAGCTAATTGTCACTCCCTCCAGGCACGATGCCGGGTGTGCCCGGTCCCGCGCCGCAGGAGATCCTCGGCCGGACGCACCCGGCCCTGCTGCGGGAGGCCATCGCCGTCGTCGGACGCAGTACCGACCCCGGCAGCCTGGGAACGGGGAGCAACCTCAAGGTCCGGTGGCGGTGCTCTTCCTGCGAGCACGAGTGGGTGGCCGCGGTGGCCGCCCGGGTGAAGGCCGGTCGCGGTTGCCCGCAGTGCGCATGGTTGCTGCGTGCACGGTCGCGAGCGCAGGCTCCCGTCGGGAGGTCGCTGCAGGACCTGCATCCGGCGGTTGCGGCCACCTTCGTCCGCAACCTCGACCGCGAGGACATGACGCCGGTCGACTTGCGACCTGCCTCTCAGCAGCGCTGCGTGTGGCGGTGTGACCGGTGCGGCCAGGAGTGGTCCGCCACGGTGGCGAACCGTGTGAACGGCCGCGGCTGTCCGCCCTGCGCCAACCGCCGCCGTGCTGCCGGGCGCCGGCAACCCCGGCGAGACGGCGCCACCGCCGCTAGCCGAGCTCCGGCGCTGGTGGCCGAGTTCCTGGAGAACCTCACGAACCCCGGTGAGGGGCTGGAGCGGCTCCGGCCGGCGTCGGTGGACCGCTGTCTGTGGCGATGCCGCACCTGCGGGCACGAGTGGCAGGCGACGGTGGTGAACCGCGTGACGCAGTCGAGCGGTTGCCCGCCCTGCGCCTTCGAGCGCACCGCCGCCGCCCGCCGCGTGCCGAAGGAGGGCCAGTCGCTGGCTGAGCTCTCACCGGAGGTAGCCGCCGAGTTCCAGGAGAACCTGGCGGTGCCCGGCCGGGGTCCAGAACTGCTGGCCAGCCGGTCGAACGACGCCTGCCGTTGGCGGTGCGGTCGCGGCCACGAGTGGGTCACGACTGTCGCCTCTCGGGCGGCCGGCGCGGGCTGCGCCCGATGTCAGGGCAGCGGCCGGTCGTTGTTCGAGTACCAAGTGGCCGAGCTACTGGAGGGCGCGACGGGCAGCGCTGTCCGCGTCGATGTGCACGTGGAAGCCGACGGGCGCAGATGGCGTGTCGACCTGCAGGTGGTCGACGTCGGCCTGCTCGTGGACCTCGATCCGCTGTACTGGCACCGCGCCGCGTCCCGCGACGAGCGGAAGTCGCACGCGATGCGGGCCCATGACTACATCCGCGTCCGGCCGTGCTCACTGCCGCCCGTCGTGGCACCCACGGTGGCTGTCGCCGAGGAGTGCGAAGACCCGTACGTGTGGGCGGCGGCGCTCGCGCCGGTCCTCACCGCCCGGGGGCTTGCCTGGCAGGGCCTGACGCCGTTCAAGCAGGCGGCCGCCCTGGCGGCAGCGTTCGATGTGTGGCGGGCGGAGACGTCGGCGCGACCTGTGCCCTCCGCCGTCGATGCCGCCCCGGCACTGCTGGAGGAGTTCGTCGGCACCGCACCTGCGAGGGTGTGTCCCTGGATTGGCTCAGCCCGAGCGCGAAGGACAAGTGCGACTGGCGCTGTGCGGCGTGCGGACACACCTGGGTCTCCTCCGTGGCCTCCCGCGCCCGGATGGGCACCGGCTGCCCGGTCTGCAGCCGGGTGCGCACGGACGCGGCCTCCCGCGCCCGGTCCCTGCCCGGCGTGGGCGAGTCGCTGGCTGACCTGCACCCGCAGGTCGCCGCCGAGTTCCTCCACTGCGACCGCGACCCCACCCGGACGCCCTCCTCTCTCCGGCCGCAGAGCAACCTGTGCTGCACCTGGCGCTGCAGCCGCTGTGAGCATGAGTACTCCGCCTCACCGGCGGGGCGGGTCCGCGGGCGCGGATGTGCCACGTGCGGCCGCGAGCGCACCCGCCGGGCGCGGGCAACGGCGGCACCGGGCGCTGCTCTGCGCGACCTCCATCCGGCGATTGCCGCCGAACTGCTGGAGTGCCTTGACGGGGCCGGCCTGACCGCCGCGCAGTTGCACCCCCGCTCGAACAAGCGGTGCCGGTGGCGCTGTCCCGCGTGCGGGCACACTTGGGACGCGCTGGTTGCGACGCGGACCGCCGGCAACGGGTGCCCCGACTGCGGCCGCCGGCGCAGCGGGGCCAGCCGAGCCACGGCCCCCCGCGGTCTGGCGTTGGCCGACATGTTCCCCGCACTGGCGGCCGAGTTCGTCGCGAACGAGACCAACGCGGCACGGACTCCCGTCACCCTCAAGCCGGGCAGCCACGACCGGTGCCGCTGGCGATGCGTCACCTGCACCGGCGAGTGGGTCACCGCTTTGAAGAACCGCACCCGCAACGGAACCGGATGCCCGCACTGTCACCGGACGGCCAAAGCGCGATGATGAAAAGCTCACTCGTCGAATGACAGATAACGCGTAGGAGCGAGGTTCGCTGCGGGCGTCGCCGCGAACGGGCGCCGGCACGGCCCGGGCGCCCGGACGACGCAGGACTGGCCGTTATCTGCCATCGCCGCCGCGGCCGGCCCCGTCCTGAACGGCGATGTAGGAGTGGTCCCCCTCGACCTCGAGGTCGAACACGTACCCGCCCTCGCAGGGCTCCTCGACGACCTGGCGGACTTTTCCGCCACAGGTGGTTCTCGTCCTGAGCGCTGCGGCAGTCCCGCAGCTTGTGCCCGGTGATGTACTGCTGCTTGAGGCGGCTGCGCACCGCCCGAAGGCCTGTGGTGACCCGCTCCCCACATCCGCATCGGCAGGTACCTCTCGCGCGTCTCCTCCTCGCGCTCCGACGGCAGCGTTACGTTCCAGCGGTCCTGGCGGGTTGCAGGGTGCCGGTTCACCGAAGGTTCCGAGCCGACTATGGCCGGCCGCCGGCCGAGGCCGACGGCGATGGCGTGCATGTCCAGCGCCAGTCGGGCCGCGACGGTGATGCCGTCCCGACTCGCGTGGTTGCTGCGGACCCGCACGTTTCCATCCCCGTCGTACCAACCGCCCAGCACGCCAGCGAGGAACGCGGCGTCGCCCGCGGTGACGTGCTCGGACAGGTGCTTGTCGCCATGCCTGGTGGTCCCCAGGACGAGCCGCCCGAACAGCAGTCGCCACGCCTTGCCGTACAGGACGACGTCACGATGCCGTTGGGCCGCGGCTGAGCACGCCCCTCAGCCCCGAGCGCCTCCTTGATGAGTGCCACTGTCTCCGGGGCGAGCGTGTCCTGCTCATGTGAGCCGTAGGTCCATGCCACCTTGTTCGCGGTCGTGCTCCCCTCCGCGGCGTAGAGGCCGAGCAGCCGGCCCAGCCCCGCAGTCATGGGCAGCCGTGGGGGCAGAGCCTCCACAACGGACTCGACGGCACTCGTCATGCCGTAGTGGGTGACCGTGCGGGAACCGCGGGTGGAGGGTCGCACCTCCTGTGAAATCCGACGGGAGTGTCGCGATGTCCGGGGAGCCTCACCCGGTCAGGCGTCCGGGAAACGACACGACTCTCCAGATAACGACACTCTGGAGCTTGTGGTGAACGGGGTGGTGGCCGGCTTCGAACCCGCTGATCGTCGCGGCGCCGGGTCCGCCACAATCGTGGCGCGGCGTCGGCGCAGCATCCACGGGGGTCAGGGCCAGTTGGGCGAGTTCGTGAAGCAGGAGCGGATACGCCTTGAGCTGGGGCCGGAGCAGCTGGCGCTCGCGGTCTCAGATGGCGACCTGGACCAACTGTCGATCGCCATGCGGGCCGCCAGCAGCATGTGGGGCGGGCGTCGGTTCCCCATCGTGGCGATCAGCACGGACGGTGAGGTCACCGACGCGGGAACGGGCCGACAGCTCCTTGACGTCCTTCAGGTAACGACCCTCATCGATTTCACCGGAGCTCTGGTTCCCGGCGGGACGGTGCCGTCGGACAGTCGGCAGATTCCCGTCGTTCCTGCCCGGCCCCTAGAGGACGCCACTCAATGGAGTCCCTCGACGTTGGTCAGCCACACGCTCGCGGACCTCGACGGAAAGCGGCTGGTCGAAGCTCCGACTGACAGCCCGTTTCTGGTGGCGGCCGTCGGTCGGCTGGCCTGTCGTTCAGAGCTCGACTCGTGGGCCGAGTTCGGAGCCGAGGTCCACCCGGTCTCGGACACCGACTTCGTGCAGGCGCAGCTCAGCGGGGAGCGTCATCGACGTGACGCGGCACGGTCTGCCCACGATGGCGGTGTCTGCTCCTTTCGCGGAGTCGCCGATGTTGGTCTACGTAACCGGGGCCGAGCCGTCTTTCACAGACCTGCTGTGGTTCTGGAACGCGCGCGCCATGCGGCCCGGCGAAGAGGGAGTCGACCTGCTGCTGGGCGTCGAGCATGTCCTGCCCAATGCGGATGTGCTCAAGGAACTCGTCCACCGAACTGCTCGGGGCACTCCTTCCCTGTCGTTGGTCAGCATGTCCGTGCCGGCGGACGAGCTCCGAGGGCTGCTCTCCGTCATTGGCATCCCCGAGCATGAGGGCACCAAGTGGACGGAGCAGAGGTTCGGAAAGGCGCCCGTGGAGCCGACCGCCGTAGTGAACGGCGACCCTCGAGGTGGCTGGTTCGGCGAGCGCGAGGTCGGCGCGGTCACCGACGTGACCACCGCGCTTTACCGCCCCGGCACTACGGTGGCGTTCGAGAGCCCGTTGCCGGTCGCCCCGAGGTTCGTCGGCCAGCGCACCGATCTGCGACTGCGGTCCCAGCTCTTCGACGTCCCCCGCCGACCTGCTGTCGCCCCTCTGTTCCACCAGAACGCCAACTGGGTCGGCGGCGCCTTACGCCTGCGCTCGGCGCTGTTGCCGCGCTACGAACTGAACCTCCGGCTACCCGGGCCAGACCAGATTCTGGACGCCGCCGTCGCGTTGCCGTACCGAGCCTCAGACAAGGCGCGCCAGCTGCGGGCCGTCCTGGCGCGTGAAGGTGGATCGCTTGACCTTTACCGCGATCCGGTGGTGCTCTCCGTCATCGAGGCGCTCAGCCCGATCGACAGCCGGGACCTCAAGCGCTCCCTCGCCCAGCTCGGGAAGCTCGATGAGCCCGATCGAGAGCTCATCCTGGCCGCAGTGGCATCGGTGAAGGAGCCCGACCTCCGTGCGCTGGACGAGGTCCGAACGCTCTTGAAGCCTCCGGCGCCGACGGGAGTGACGGCCAAGCGCGTCGCCGAAGCCCTCGGCGAACTGGTGGACCGAGCCCACGTCCACCGCGGGCTGCGCGCCGACTGCACCCTGTGCGATACCCGTGAGCTCCGGCAGCTGACCGAGGCCGCCGCCGCGCCGACGTGCCGGGCCTGTCGGGCGCCCGCCGCCTACGCCGCCGGAGCGCGTGGTGAGCCCGCGATGTACTACCGGCTCTCCCCGGTTATGCGGCTCATCAGTGCCAACGGTGGCCTTCCCGTCCTCGCCGCCGCGGCCGTGCTCCAAGCCGAGGGCGTCCACCTGCTCGCGGGCGCCGAAGCCACCAGCGACGGCGAGGACTTCGAAGTTGATCTCTTGGGCTGGGGCCGCACGAAGGTGCTGGCCGGGGAGGTGAAGAGGCGAGCAGCCCGCCTGGCGGACGTCGAGAACGATGTCAGGAACAGCGCACGATTCGGCGCCGATGTTCACATCGCCGCGGCGTTGGGCATCATCGACGATGACCTGCGCGCTCAGCTCAGTACCGCCTGCGCCGCCGAAGGCCTGGAGCTTCGAGTTCTCGACGCGTCGCAGTTGCTTGTGTAAGCGCGGCGGCCCTGCGACGCACCGAAGGGGTGACGTTCGCCGGCATCGGGTCCAGGGGCCGGTCGGTCGGCCAACACGCCTGGGTCGGCTGCTCGTGCCGTGGACCGATGAAGCATCAGTCCCGCACTGAGTCGCCGCCTGGACCCGTCAGGAGCGGCGCCAACTGCCGGCCGGGTTTTTCTCCGGGAGCATTGACGGCCGGAACAGCTCGCCCTTGACCGCGGCGCCGAACCAGCCGATCCAGCGGTCCACGAACTCGTCGGTCTCTCCGGGAACCAGCTTTGTGAACGGCCACGCCACCTGGGTGGAGGTCATGGCCGCGGACACGGCGCCTTGCGCCTCACTGCCGGGGGGAAGCGCGAACGGCTCCTGCGGACGGCTCCCCCCCAGGGTCCAGAACGCCGTCTCGAACCAGCCGTACTCACCCGCTCGCTGCGCGTCGCAGTACCACAGCGAGTGGCTGCGCCCTTCCCAGCCGGCGCGGTTGCGAGGAGCCACGACGCTTACCGTTGCATGTGCGATGACGTCGAACGGCCACCGCGGGTGACTGTCCTTGACCGCCTGCGACGCGGAAAGGCCAAACCGAGCCCCGCCCATCTCGACATGCCAGCCGCCGTCATCCCGCCGCTTCACCGGGATGCCGGGCGCCTCGCCGAGGACGATTGAAAGCAGGGTCGTCGAGACACCCTCGAGGATTCGGCTGGCAGCGTCGGCAAGGTCGCGCCGGCGCTCCTGCTCCGTCATGGTGCGCGACTCCGCTGCCTCTGCCGCCGCCCGCTGCTCGGACTGCTGCCGGTACGCCTCAGCGAGGGTCGAGAGCCCTGGTGCAGTACTCGGAGCCCCTGCCCGCTGAAGACGGTTCAGGAGGCTCGATGGCGTCGGCCGGGCCTGCTGCGGCTTCGCCAGACAGTCCTGGACGATCGCGCCCAGCTGCGGGGAGACACCCTCGAGCCGCGGCGGCGCGCCCTGCAGGTGCTGCTCCCGGAAGTCGAACACCTCCGGACCGGGGAACGGCCGCTCCCCAGCGAGCAGCTCGAAGGCCATGACACCCACGGCGTAGACGTCGGTCGCGGACGACGCGCGCTCCATCCTCCACTGCTCAGGCGCCGCGTACTGCTTGGTCCAGGAGTACTTCCGGGTGTCTGGTGCCGTGGACGCCTCGGAGTACCGGGAGATGCCGAAGTCAGCCAAGCACCACGTGTCGTTGAGGCGCATGACGTTCTCCGGCTTGATGTCACGGTGCACCACGCGGCCGTCCAGATCCGCAAGGGCGGTCACCACGTCGGTCAAGACAGTCAGCGCCTCCTCGGCAGCCAGGGCGCCACCCGCATCGACCAGTCGCTCCCGGAGCGTCACGTCCGCCCTCGGCATCACCATGACGAAGGAGCCGTCGATCTCGCCGACGTCGAGCACCGGGACGACATTCCGGACCTCGTCCGGGTTGGCGAACAGCAACTCGCGGTCCGCCCCTGGCTCCTTCGGGACCAGCTTCACGACCACGGAACTGCCATCATCCCCGGTCGCTGCGTACACCTGACCGAAGCCGCCCCTTTTGAGCGGCTCGCCGAGCACCCAGCGGCGCTTCAGCTGAATGACGTTGTCCACCGTGACTGCCTCCGCGTTCCGTTCGGGGACGCCGTCCGCCCCGTGCCGTCGCATCCAGTACTCCGCGAGATCGTGGACGCCGGCGTAGGGCCGCGCACGCCGATCCACCCGGAGCTGCCAGGAGTCCGCCGACCGGCTGTGGCTCCCAGTCCACGGCTCGGTGGCCAGCAGCAGGCCGGACTGCCGAGCGACGTCCCGAGCACCAACTGGGTCCATGCCAAGTTCGCCGGCGACCTGGTCGACGGTGAGCACGGGCTCGCCGCCGGACGGGTCAACGTCCCGCTCGGCGGCCGCCGCGAGCCGCGCCGCAGCCACCACCACGTCGATCGCCGGGCTAGTGCCGGTGCACGACGCTGCGCCGGCCAGGGTCAGCATCAGCTGACCGTCGTCCCTGGGTGGCGCCGCGCCCTCGGGCCGGCCCCCCAGCAGGAGGTCGGTGGGCGTACGGCTGATGACCGTGTCGATGGGGACGTTGTGATGGTGGTACATCGCGCGGTCAACGCGCTCGTAGGTGGCCAGTGGTCGCCCGCCGTGAGCAGGTCCCACACGGTCTGGAGGAGCAGCGCGACTTCTCCGTCCGAGGGCACGGGTAGCCCCGGCACCCCGTTGGCCGCCCTCATGACTTCCCCCTCGCGAAATGGCCGGTCGCCCTTGCGTCAGGAAGCCCGGCCGAGCACAGCGTCTTCCTCTTCCTCTGACTCGGTGCCGCCGTCCGGCGTGACGCCGCATGCAGGATGCCACCCCGCACCGACAGGAGCGATCGGCGCAGCAGGCGGGCCGTCAGGGACATGCAGACGCGCGGCCATCGTCTTGTCGCCTGAGAGGGCCCTTGCCCGGGCAGCTGTGCCGGCGTGGTTGCAGTTCTGGTTGCAGTTGCGCGTGTTCGCTCCGGTGCATCAGCGTCTGCGGTCGTACGAACGGGCACGTCAAGTGGCCTACGGAACGGTCGGGAACCGCTGCGAACGCGATCATGACGGCCTGGCAGTGTGGGATCGAGTCCGGGCCCTCTTCAATTGTCGGTGTTCGAGGGGAACTTCGACTCCGCCACGTGGGCCTTGCCCACCAGTTGCCGCCGCAGCGGGGGAGCGGTCCCCTTGTCGTCGTCCGCGCTGCCTTGGGTGTTCCTGCCTCCACTAGGCCCTCAAGTCTCAGTGGGGATGGGCACAGATTACTCGTCTGGGACTGCCTCGGACGAAGACGACGCGCGACGGCATCCGTCAGGATGCCCCGACCGGGCAGGCGGCCGCGGCGGCCAGGAACTCGCCTTGCCTCTGGGCGTCGAGGCAACTATGCCTTCAGGTGTCCCGCCTGGCGCAGGTCGACGATGAGCTGCTGCAGGGCGCGCACGATCAGAATCCGGTGGCTGACCCACGCCGACGCGCTGATCAGGCACTCGTCCCGGGAGATGTGCCGCAAGACCCATTGCTTGTCCAGGTCGTTGTGCCAGACGTAGGCGTCGAACCACCGCTCGGCGATCTCCACGTCGGTCAGCCGGGTCTGCTCATCGACCCCGGGGCCAGCGACCATGACGATCCAGCGCTCCCCCCCGAGCAGCTCGTTCACCTGGCGTCGGACTTCCCGGATCAGATCCCGCACCGGCTCGGGCGCGTCCATCAGAAGCAACCCCAGGGCGGTGAGGACCTTGCCGATCTGGACCGGCTCCTTCTGCAGGACGGTGACCGGCCGGAGCATCACGGCGGCCTCGATCAGCTCGGGCACGGGCAGGTGAAACCGCTCGATGCGATGCTCCCGCTGGCCGACTCGGACCAGGATGTTCATGGTCGACCCAACGGTGGCCAGGTCCTCGCGCTGCGCGGCGGCGGTTTCCATGATCGCCTCGGCCCGGCCGGCGAAGGCGGCCAGCGTGCGCCGCGCAGCCTCCGGGTTCCCCGCCATGCGGTCACCGTAGGACCGACCACCGGCGCCGTCCGCGGGTGCGCCGGCACTTCATATCCAGGGGCGTGCGAAGTCCCTGCCGATCTGCTGGTTCAGGTCGAAGACGCCGTCGTCGACGAGCTTCTTGCCGTTCCACCACAGTCGGGGGCCGCATGACAGCTCTGTGCATACCGCAGCCGGGTGACCGTGCCCTTGTAGGTCGCGATGGGCGGCGGCATCCACCGGCGCCGGCCGACGATGACGCCGGTGCGCTGGAGACCGGGGACAGGCGCTGCGAGCGCGGTCGGCATCAAAGGACGGGGAGGGGCGCGAACCTCAATTGCGCCCGACGAGTGACACGACTTCGTCGTACGACACCTCCGTCGGCCTCGACAGCGTGGCCAGGTGCGCCGCGAGTCGTTCGATCCGCTCCTCGTTGCAACTCGCCCAGGCCATGATGCTGGCGGCGACGTCGTCGGCCGAGCCCCCGATGAGCGCGTGGAACTCGGCTGCGGTGATCGCGCCCAGCCGTCCGGCGCCCTTGAGCCAGTACTCGACGTCCTTGTCGTAGGCGCCGTACATGCCGTGGCCGATCAGCTGCTCCTCGGCCAGCGTGCCCGCAGCGCAGAACCGGAAGCTGGTCGCTGTGTCGGGGAGGACCCAGGTAGCTGGGTCCTCGCTCGGCATCTTCGCCTCTGCTGTGACACGGCTCAGACCACCGTTGACGCTCGGCCCGGCACCTTCGGCGTACAGGTAGATGCACTCGAAGCGGATGTCGTTGTCCACGGCGGCTACCGCATGCGCGGCCTCGTGGATGTAACCGTGCCACTCAAGGTCCTGCCCGGAGCACTCGCACACCTCGATGTCCTCCACGTCCCTCAGTCTGCCGGGACCCTCGCGGGCCCCGTAGTCCGCGTTGCGGGGACCCACCGGCCAGGACGTCCTTCCCGGTGTGGCTGCGCCGGCCCGGTCAGAAGCGGAGTTCTGCGCGTTGAACACCTACCTGCTGGCCAGCGAGATCGTGCGCCTCCACTCCGTTCCCGCCGAGGACCGGGAACCGCTGAAGGAGAGCTGATCCGGCGGTCCGGGCTCCGCGAGGCCCGGCGGCCGCCGTCGTCAGGGCCGATGCCGACCCGCATCATGCAGCGCCGCCGCGGGCCCGATGCTCCGGCTCAGCCGATGAGCCCGTCACGTTCGGCGTCCAGTGCGGCCTCATCTCGGGCCTCGAGACCACCGAGGGGGGCGTCGACGGCGAGCATCTCGCGGTGCACCGCCGCCACGTCGACGGCGGTCGCGAAGAAGGCCGCTCGCAGCCGGGCGATGGCCCGGTCGGCGGCGGCGATGTCGGCGGCCGTGTCCGGCCACAGGTTCCACACCGTCCAGCTGAGCTCGGCCCACTCGGCGAAGACGTCTCCGGTGCCGGTCTCCAGGTCGGTGTCGGACAGCGGCTGGAGGGCGGTGGCGAGCAGCGGCAGGGCGTGCCACAGGTACTCCTGCCAGGCGTCGAGGAAGCGGTAGGCGACCGTCATCGCCGCCGGGTAGCCCTCGGACATCCGCGCGTACGGCAGGGCGGCGTTCTGCCGGGCGCCGTCGCGTTGGTCGAACCGGCTCTGCGGTCCGGTCCAGTGCAGCCGCACTGGCCGGACCTCCACCGGTGGGGGCACCACCAACTCGGGGTCGACGGGCACGGTCGGCACGGTAGGAGATGCCGCCGACAGCGACCCCGGTTGTCCACAGGGTCGGCACCGAGGCGCTACCGGGCCAGCGCGTCGGCCGCAGTTCCAGAAGATGCTGAGGCTGCCGATCGACCCCGAGAGCATCCTGGCGGAGGCCCGCGGCTTCGGGCTGGGCATGACCCTGGCACACCAGCATCTGAAGCAGCTGCCGACTGAGCTGCGCGAGGCCGTGCTCGCCAACGCCCGGACCAAGGTGGTCTTCCAGACCACGGCCCACGATGCCGCGATCTTCTCCCGGGAGTTCGGCGTAGGCGTCACTGACAAAGACCTCATGCACCTCGGCAAGTACGAGGCTCTGGCCCGCGTGGCGACGGGCGACGGGGTGAGTGCGCCCCTGACCCTGACAGCCACCGAGCCGGCCAAGTCGGCCGAGACGGCGAAGTGGGTGCGCTACGTGTCCCGGCAGAACTACGGGCGGCCTGTTGAAGAGGTCGTTCGTGAGATGGAGGAACGGCGAAGGCCGGAGCTGACGCCGGCACGGCCCCGTCCGAAGGTCAGCGGCGGCGGGGGAGAGGACGTATGGGACGCCGAGACGCTTGAAGCCCTCAGGACGCGCGTTGATGCGTCCTGAGGGCTCCCGGCCGGTCAAACCGCTTGAAGACGCTTTATACGGCGCGTCCACGTAACGGCGTCAGGTCAGTTGCCGGCGGCCTTGAACTGGTCGATGACGCTCTGCGGGATGCGGCCCCGCGCCGACAGCTCGACCTTGTTGGCCTTGGCCCACTCACGAACGGCCTGAGGACTGACTTCCGACTTGCTGGCGGTCCGGCTCGGTTTGCTGGCGGTGGACTTTTGACCGCCGGTCTTGCGGGCAGCCCGGACGTAGCGCGAGAACGCCTCCCGGAGCTCGTCGGCGTGCTCGTCGGTCAGGTCGAGCTCGTAGGCCGTGCCGTCAAGACCAAACTGCACGGTCTGGCCGGCGCCCTTCTCGATGACGGTCTCGTCCAGGTCGTCGACCAGGCGGACGACGGTCTGCTGTGCCATTGCTACTCCTTCGGTAGATCTTGACTGCAGCATAGGCATCGGCAGGCGGTGCACAATAGTTGAGACCTGCACGTAACGATTGTCAGGAATCGCTACACAGACCGTAACACCGGCCTTGCAGCCTGCGATGCTTGTTGATGCGTTAGCCCGTGGCCAGGGTCGGTTCAGGCTGCGACCCGTGTCTACGACGCCTGCACAGCGCTGTAGAGACTCGTCGTGGGCGCCCCGTTGCTACCGCGTCTCTTGAGACGTCCTGTGTAACGCGACTCTTCCAGCGCCTGCGCAAGCCGTAGGCCGGCCCGCTGATACCTCACGAGAGCATCGACGAAGATGTCCTGCATGTTCCCCATGGACGCTGCGCTAGGGTGATCAAACAGATACTTGAGGATCCTATGAATTTCCTGAGCGTTGAGCTGCGCGATCGCGACCGATACCGGCGGCTCAAAGTTGTTTAAGATGGGGGCAAGACTCTGATATGCCGACTTATAACTCTCAACTATGTAACCAAGGAACTTCTCTGGGTGCATCCCCTGCTTGTCCATCTCGGCCCAGTTGACCGAAGAAAGCAGCCTCTCCAAGTTGTCCGCGCTGGTGCTCGTCGGCGCGTCGATAGCTGGATTGCAGATGAGGAACAGGTGCTGCACAATCTGAACGGGGCTGTACACAAGCTCCTCTAGCTCAGTTCCGGCTGCTACGTAGTACCCCTGGAGGGCCTTCGCCCGCGGCCGCTCCACGATCAGCCAGTTGAAGATGTAAGCCCCAACATAGGCGAAGGCCAGCTCGGACACACCTATTCCGAGCTCCTGACCCCAGGGGACTACCTCGTCGATGTCCGACAAGGTGGTAACAGTCAGGGCCCCGAGGCCGGCCGGGATGAGCAGGGCTTCGGGGATGTGACGCTTGGCCCAGGCGAGCATCAGCCGAGCCACGGGAGTTGTCGTTGCTCCATGCCACGATCCTGCCGCAACGCCCCAGACCGAAGTGGGCGGCACGAGCTAAACGGGGGAAGCTTTCATGTCAGCCTGGGAGATACCGCTAGCGGCGCTGCAGAGCTATGGCTTGACTGTGGCGGTCATCCTGCCTATCGCCGTGACCAGCTACATGGCCGAAAGCCTGATCCTCCCACTGCTTGTGCCGCATCCGAGACTGAAGCGTCGTTCGCGGGGTCGCAGGGGACGGAAGATGGCCGTCGCGCTTGTGCGGTGGGGAGCTGCGGTCGTCGTGGTAGCGGCCGGAGCTCTCACGACTATCCTCTTCGGCTTGCTCGCGGCTGGTATTTCTCAAACGACCTTGCGGGTACTTGCGATCTGCTGCTTGGTGGCCGTGGCATTCGAAGTCGTCCATATAGTGCTGACCGTTCGCAGCGCTCGGCGAGGGGCGCGACTCTGTGCTGGTGATGAGGTGTGGAAGGCTAGGTCGAAAGAAGCTAGAAACAACTGGCATGTCCTTACCTTTGCCATGCCGTTACGTGCCCAGGACCTATTTTGGGTGGGGCTTGCAGTGCCATTTGCGCTCGTCTACCCGCTAACCGTATTCGCCCGTCAGCAAGCTGAGTCGAATGACTCTAGACCGGTTTCCCGACAGTTGGCGCTGTACGGGGGCATAATCATAGTATTGATTTTGTCTGCCTTGTTGCTCTGGCTGCTCGACCGCGCCACGCCGCGACTAACGCTCGCTCGCTGGGCTGCCGACGCAATGATCAGCCCTCGCTGGCTTGGACGTAGCCCGCGACCACCGCTAGGTCCACGGGTTGCTCTCCTGCTCGAGCTATGCGTTCGGCGACGTTCCAGGCGCTTGCCCACCGCACTCAGAGACCATTTCCTCTCTACTAGTGGCAAGCTGATCGAGATACTAAGAATTGCCGAAGCTCAGCAGAACACTCGGCACCAGGCGGGCCGAACTATGCGGCAGGCATTGCAACTCAGTGCTCGGTTAGCGAATTCCAAAGATCACTCCGAGGCTACGCGCATAGTTGACGACTGGCTGAAGGAGCGCGGACTCGCGGATGCAGTCCCGGCGCCCCTGCCGAGTAGACGTCGACTCCCCACCGTTCAATCTGTAGGAGAAGTCACAGAAACTGCCAAGAAGGTGCTCGTACTGGTAGGTGGACTTGTGGCGGCAATAGTTTTACTTATCAACGGCGCGGGATTAGACAAGGTCCTCAGCCAGCTTAAGTGAGACGCCTAACCGCACTCGGCGTGAACGATATGAGGGTCGAGGACTGGGACGAGTGAAGACGTCGCCTAGGGCTTTTTAGGCACTTGAGTGAGCCCACTGGTCGACCCTGAGGACTGTCACCGCCCCGGTACGCTCGGTGCATGCTGGTCGCAGCCGAGGCAGCTTCCCTGGCCCCATGGTGGGGCACCCCCGCCTTTACGTTCGCCGGCGTCCTGCTGGGTGGCGTCGTCACGCAGCTCGCCAAGATCTACATTATCAAGCGCTCGCCTCAGGTCAGGTGTCCGGGAACCGGGTCAGGCTCCGGACATCACCCGGCGCGGGTCGACTCCACGTCGGTTCCCCGCTGCCGAGGCAGCCGCTGCAACGTCGTTCGGATCCGGTTCCTGGCGCTTCGGGGCGTCGTCGGCCAGCCTCTAGTCTCGTGCCTCAATCGTGCCTTAAGCACCGGTCAAACCCAGTGGTCAGCGGTCAATAGGGGTCAACACTGCTAAGGCACGGAAAGAGCGCCACTGCCGGCTGAGCTGCGCAAACGGGCATCCGAGCTGGTCAAGACGTGGAGCGGGTGACGGGAATTTCGCTGGCGCGCCGAGGGCGAGGCCGGGCGCGACTACCCGCAGGACCTGTGGCCGGTCGGGTCGGTCGGCCGGGCCGATGCCGCGCCCGGGGCGCTGCAGTACGCGAACACGCTGCCGGTGCTGCTGGTCAACAGGGCAGACTGGTCCAAGGCCATCGTGTGCTGTGTCCTTCCGCGAGAACCATTGGCGTGGTCTCGCTGACCATCACACGATGGCCCCTTCGCGTGGTCCTCCACACGAGCGGTGACCTGGACTTACACCACCAGCGGGGACGTCACCCGATCAGATCCGTGAAGGCTCGCCGGCAAGCAGATGATCACTATCAGCGCTCCGCCCCGGAACTCCCATGAACCCACCACCGGCTTCCCGCTGTGGGTCTCCGACTTGGTCCCGGCTGCACGCATGACCTGACCGCCGCCCGGGAGCAGGTGCTGCCCCGGCTGTATCCGCACGCCGTCCGCGGATTGTCGGTGCTGAGCGACCGGGACGACATCGGTGCCGGCGCCGGCATCCGCACACCGGCCGAAGGCGGCAACGCCCTACTCGGCCGCTGGCGCGCCCCGGACCGTGTGACGGTCTGTCCGCAGCGGATCAAGGCGATTGTCGCCGCCGCTCTCGTCCTGATTATACTCGACCGCGGCCAGTGAGTAGACCTCACTAAGAAGACGTTGCAGAAGTACGTCGTCGGGCTTTGTTCGGTTCTGGCGGCTCGGCGCAGGCTGCAGGCATGTTGTTGTCGGCGTCTTCCTTGCCGCCCCGGCTGATCAGTGAGGTTTTCTCACCAGCATTGCCGGCTTGACTGACGTCGTCGCTGGTCGTGGCCGGGGTGGAAGAACAGGGCGCGGGCTCTCGGGGTTAAAGATCGACTCGCCAAAGACCGATCTCCTCTTCCCCGGGAGCCCGCTGTGTCTCATCGTGCCAGCCTGGATGTGTCCGCACCGGTGTTGAAGGCGGTGACCGGCTGGATCGCCCGGGACCGCCGTCGGCCGGGGACCCGTCCGGCGCAGCGGGTCGGCACGGTGCACGCTCAAGTCGTGCTGGCGCTGCGCTGGCTGCGCCACCGTCTGGATGTGCGCACCCTGGCCGCAGACGCCGGGGTCAGCATCGCCACCGCCTACCGCTACCTGCACGAAGCGCTCGACGTGATCGCCGCGCACGCTCCCGCCCTGGGCGCCGTGCTGACCCATGCGCGCGCCGCCGGCCTGCCCTTCCTCTGCCTGGACGGCACGCTGATCCCGACCGACCGGGTGGCCGCCCACGCCGAGCGCGGCCATCACCTGTGGTCTCCGGCGAACACCACGCCTTTGGCGGCAGCGTGCAGGTCATCTGCGACCCCGGTGGCTTCCCGCTGTGGGTCTCCGACGTCCGGCCCGGCTCGACCCACGATCTGACCGCCGCCCGCGAGCTGGTCCTGCCGGCGCTGTACCCGCACGCCGCCCGCGGGCTGCCCGTGCTGGCCGACAAGGGCTACCCCGGTGCCGGCATCGGGGTGCACGTCCCGATCAAGCACCAGCCCGACGGGCCGCTGCACGCCGACAACCGCTGCTACAACCGACTGATCACCGCACTACGCGCACCCGCCGAACGAGGCCATGCCCTGCTCGGCCGCTGGCGCGCTCTCGACCGGGTCACCGTCAGCCCGCACCGCATCGGCGCAATCGCCGCCGCCGCATTGGTGCTCACCTCACTCGACCGCGGAACCAGGTGAGAAAACCTCAGTGACGAGCTGTGGGCGCTGGTCGAGCCGCTGATCCCGCCACAGCCGCCGGCGGTGCACGGCCGCACCGGCCGCCCGCGCGTGTCCGACCGCGATGTGCTCGAGGGCATCGCCTTCGTGCTGTCCACCGGCATCGGCTGGACCAAGCTGCCCGCCGAGCTGGGCTACGGCTCGGGCTGGACCTGCTGGCGCCGGCTGCACGAGTGGGCCGAGGCCGGCGTGTTCGACCGCGTCCACCAGACCGTGCTCGACCGCCTCGGTGAGCAAGGCGAGCTGGACTGGTCACGGGCGGCCCTGGACTCGGTCAGCGTCCGGGCTAAAAGGGGGGTGCGCTGACCGGCCCGAACCCCACCGACCGCGGCAAGGCCGGCAGCAAGTACCACCTGCTCGTCGACGCGCACGGACTGCCGCTCAACGTGCTGGTCTCGGCGGCCAACCGGCACGACAGCCTGTTCGTCGAACCGATCCTGGACTCGATGCCGGCAATCAGGATCGGTGGCCGCGGCCATCCCCGTCGGCGGCCGGTCAAGCTGCACGGCGACAAGGGCTACGACAACCCTCGCGTGCGCCGGTACCTGCGCCGCCGCGGCATCACCGCCCGCATCGCCCGCATCGGCGTCGACTCCAGCCAGCGGCTCGGCCGGCACCGCTGGGTGGTCGAGCGCACCCTGGGCTGGCTGCTGTCCTACAACCGTCTCGCCCTGCGCTACGACCGCACCGCCACGACAATCATCGCCCTGGTCCGCCTTGCCGTCGTCCTCATCTGTGCCCCACGCCTAACCACGGACTAATGCAACGTCTTGTAAGGGCTGGTCGCGGCTTCTGCCGACTTTGCAAACCTTTCCGTCCATGGCTTATAGGATGATTGTCGCGCTATTGAACCTGAACAAGCGGTCAGTCGAACGGAAGGATCCCGTTGGTGTGCTGGGCTGTACACGAGTGTGCGCAGTCTTCTGAGGCGCGCATGGCGGGCCACGTGGTGATCGGTCGGCGATGAACAACTGCCGTCGTGACGGTCAGGCGAGTAGGTGCTCAAGGTACGGCTTCTGCGGCACAAGGTGACCCCGTCCTGCAAGGCACTCGATACGTCCGGGTTGCTGCAGTGCTTGAAGACGCCTCGCAGCGCCTGGCCCATCCAGCATGCGATCTCTTTCTCCTAGCACCACGGTGAGCGCCTGCGGCAGTCGGCGCAACGCCTCGTCCGAGAACGTTGGAATGGCATCGGTGCGCGGCTTGAAGTGACGGAAGGTAGCCAGGGCGAGTGCTCCAAGGTCTTCGTGAAACGGCGAGGACCACGCGGGGGCGTTGGGCCCTAGGAGGTACGCCAAGGCACGCCTGCGTCCCGCGTCGCCGAGGGTGCTCAACAACACGGCAATGAGAAGTGGACCCACTCTTCGGGCGCCGATCCCGCTCGGAGAGAACAGCGCAAGCTCCTGCACGTTGACCGGGAAGGACGAGGCATAGTCCATCGCGACCCAGGCTCCCAAAGACACACCCACCACGACGGCCCGCTCGGCCCCGAGTGCGGACGTCACCTCGTGCAGCCAGCCCGCATGGGTACCGGGTTGGAGAGCGAGACGCTCGGAGGTGCTTAGCCCGCTCTCGCCGGGAAGATCGACGGCGTGCACGCGGTAGCTGCGGCTGAACTCGCGCATCTCCGGCGCCCACGACGCTGCCACTGACCCCGACCCGGCGAGCAGGATGATAGGCGAACCTTCAACGGGTCCGGCTGACAGAACGAAGGTCGACCCGGCACTGGTCGAGATTATGTGCGACTCGGCGAAAGGCAGGTGAGTCTTGATGAGTCGCCGGTAGGAATCGTGAACCTCTCGAGCGCCGGCCGCTGAACGAAACTGCGTAGCTTGGCTCATCGGCTAACGACCTCCTTTCGGGAAGGTGCAGGGGCGATGACGTCGTGGCAGCGATGGAGCGGACCGAACCCGCGAAGTGAAGAATTCGCAACCACGAAGGTGGGTCCACCCTCCACCTCGGGCCTGCTCGCGGGTTGCATGCCGGCGGAGTCGGAAGGGGAGTGACCGGCGTAGACATCGCGTCCTTCAGTGCGAACTCCAGTTCTCCACCTAGTGAAAGAGGAGGTCATCAAGAGGGTCCGGAATGAAGGGTTTCGGAGCACGGAGCCGGCGTTCGTGGACGCGGGCATTGTGGTCGATCAGATTCTCCGCTGGGCTTGATGGCGACCGCTCGGACGCGGCCGCTCGAGGGCGTGTTCGCGGACGACCGCAGCGACAGCTGCTGGGTTGTCTTCGTGAACGAGGTGTGAGGCGTCGGGGATGACGACGTCGCGGGCATCCGGGATGAGTTTGGCGAGGCGCTGGTTGATGCGTCGCTGGAAGTGGGCAGTGTGCTCGCCACGGATCAGCTGGGCGGAGACCCGGAGCGCCCTTGCCTGGTCGGCCGTGAAGGTCGGGAGACCGGATCGCAGAAGTGTTGCGCGGTGCGCGGCCACGTTGTCCAGCATTTGGTGTCGACGGGCGGTCGAGATGCGTGCAAAGGCCTCAGTTCCTAGGACGCCTTTGCCGAACGCGTCGAGCGCCTTTTCGTCGTCTCCCTCCTTGAATGCTTTGGTGGCCGGCCCGATGGCGCCGGCACCGAACTTCACGAAGGCTGCGAAGGCCCCTGGCGCCGTGACGAGCAGCTTGATCAACTCTGCTGGAGCCGGCGGAAGAGTCCGCACGAAGATCGACACGACCGGTGGTTCCTCGAGCGAGAGGCTGCGGACCAGGTCCGGCCTGCTGGCCGCCGCTAGGAGCGCGATGAAGGCACCCGACGAGTTGCCCAGCAGGTGCACTCGACCCAGTTCCTGGCTCTCGATCAGCGCGATGAGGTCCTGGACGTGGACGTCGAAGGGGTCGTCCCCTCCGTCCGCGATGGGACTGTTGGGGTGGGCGTACCTCCGGCTGTAACTGACGACCTTGAACGAGTCCGCGAGCAGACCCTCGAGCGGTTCCCAGGAACGGATGTCGCTGATATTCGCGTGGACGAGGACGAGTGGTTCGCCCTTTCCGGAGACTCGGTAGGCCAGGCGCTCGCCTCGGATGCTGAGGGTGGGCATGTCACTCCTCGTGTCGCTGGTATGTCGTGTCGGACGGTCGGACGACGCGGAGCGTCCGGTCCGACCGCGTGGTGTCTGCCGGCACCGAGGGTTCCTGGCTCTTCGGTGCCAACTGAGCGCAGCGCGCGGCGCCGCCATCGACCGCTTGCGCAACCCGGCGCACCGCTTGAGTGACACTCAAGCAATCAGCTTGATCGGTTGTCAAGCATCCGCGCGGTTCGCGTCGCGGTCCCGCCTACGCCCCGGCGTGCCTGAGGCGGAGCAACGAGTTGGCTTGACAGTGACTCAGGACTCACGCTTGACTGTCACTCAACCGCGAGCGAGGACGGTGGTGTGGCATGGGGGCAAGGGCCGACGAAGTCGCGGCGACCAGGGAGCGGATTGCGCGCGCGGCGCAGGGGTTGCTGCTGGCGCGGCCGTACGAGGACATCACATTGGCTGACATCGCCACCGGCGCAGGTGTCTCCCACCAGACCGTGCTGAACCACTTCGACTCGAAGGAGGGAGCTGCTGTGGCCGCCCTCGAGCTGCTGAGGTCGGAGATCCAGGGGTTGCGCAGGTCAGTGCGGCACGGCAGTGCGTCCCACGTCGTCGAGGTCCTGGTCGAGCAGTACGAGCAATTCGGTGACCTGAACGTTCGTTGGGCAATGTCGGCTGAACGTCTCGGGCGCCTCGCGTTGCTCCTCGACCAGGCTCGCGCGGGCCATCGCATCTGGTTGGAGACGGTTTTCGGGACCCTTCTGCCTGATGCGCCGACAGCCCGGCGTCGCTGCCTCAACGCCTTGCACGCAGCCACCGACGTCTATACCTGGAAGTTGCTGCGTCGGGATCTGCTGCTGAGCCGAGCCGAGACCACTCGCACGATGAAGGCGTTGGTTGGCGGCGTCCTGGAGCCCCACCGCGGCGACGACGAGAAGGCCGTCGATGAACACTGAGGACCTGGTCGCCGGCGCCTTCCGCTGCAACGCCGGCTCCACGGACGCGCTGGCCGAGGCCGCTCGCGCAGGCGAATCAGTGCCGACCTCCACGCCGATGGGGCTTCTGCTGTGCGCGATGCCGTTGGTCGGACATGTGACGCCCCTGCTCCCGCTGGCGCGAGAGCTCGTGGGACGCGGCCACACCGTGCACTTCTACACCGGAGCTCGCTTCCGCGAGCAGGTCGAGAACACCGGCGCTCAGTTCGAGACGATGTCGGACGCTCTCGACCCGGGCAAGCGACCACTGGAAAGCTTCCTGCCCGAGCTGCGCGAGCTCACCGGCATCGCTCAGTTGAAGTACGCGCTCAAGCGCTTCTTCATCGACTCTGGGCACGGTCAAGTCAGCGACCTGCGGCGCATCGTGCCCCGCGTACAACCCCACGCGCTGGTGGTCGACTCCTCGTTCCGCGGCGCGGCACTCCTCCACGAGCTCGGCGAGGGGCCGCCCTGGGTAGCGGTCAACATCTTCCCGCTGATGCTCTCCAGCCGGGACACCGCACCGTTTGGACCCGGGTTCCTGCCCATGCCTGGTCGCCTCGGGCGACTCCGCAACGCGGTCCTGCAGGAGCTCGCCGCCCGCATCCTCATGCGCGACGTGGTCCTACATGCCAATGCCCAGCGGGCGACCCTCGGCCTGCCGCCTCGAACAGAGCTCGTCTTCGACGCCGCTCTCTCTCCGTTCCTCTACCTGCAAGCCGGGGTCGCGTCGCTGGAATACCCGCGCTCGGACCTGGCTCCCCAGGTCCACTTCGTCGGCCCGATGACCGATCCACCGTCCGGCGACCCCCAGGACCTGCCGCCGTGGTGGGAGGACCTCGTGTCCAGCGACCGACCAGTCATCCACATCACGCAAGGAACGGCGAACACCGATCCTGAGGAGCTGCTAATCCCGGCCCTGCGAGCGCTGGCCGACGAGAACGTCCTCGTCGTGGCGACCACAGGCGGCCCGGGAATCGACACCTTGGGGCCCCTACCCGCGAATGCCCGAGCTGCCCAGTTCATCCCACACGCCGCGCTCCTCCCGCACATCGGGGTCATGGTCACCAACGGCGGGTACGGCGGCGTGCTCAGAGCGCTCGCGCACGGCATCCCGCTCGTGGTAGCCGGCGCGACCCAGGACAAGCCCGAGGTCGCCAACCGGGTGCAGTTCGCCAGGGCCGGGGTCAATCTCCGCACGGGAACGCCGACACAAGCGGCCATCCGGCAGGCGGTTCGCCGAGTGCTCACCGACCCGAGCTTCCGGCGTGGAGCCCAGGCGATCGCAGATGACATCGCCCGTCATCGCGGCGCTCGAGCCGCCGCAGATCTCATCGGATCCCTGGTCGCCACTGGCCGTCCCGTCCACCGATCACCTGCGGTCACCAGCGACCCAGTGCCTGACCAACACCCGCGCCGCGGCACACGCAAGAGGGCGATCCGTCAGGCAGCCCGACGCCAGGCTGGAGGAGCATCACGATGACTTCCACCGAAGCGACATCGCCGTCCACCAGCACTCGGCGAGTCGGGGCACTCGGCTTCATCGGCGCCCTGGGCGTGGGCGCGGGTCTGCTAGGGGCGCTGCACGCCGTGTTGCTGATTACCTACCTGCCAGCGGTCGCCGACGGGAGCTACAGCTTCCCCTTCCCACCCGGGGCGTTCCTGGTGTCCCAGGGCTTCCTCGCTGCGCGTGACGTCGCGCTCGCCGTCCTCATCGCCGGCCTCCTCTGGACGCCGATGGCGCGCAGCCGGGTCGCCCGAGTGGGCCTCGCAGGTGGCGCCGTCTCAATGCTGCTGCTGGCGGCACTGGAGATCGTCTCGGTCGCAGTCGACGACACCGTCGACCCGGGGGGGTGGTACGGCCTCGCCTCCTTCGGCGTGGGAGTCGCCCTCACCATGGCCGGTGTCTCGGCGGCGCGGACACCGGCCCGCTCTGCGACGCTCCGCCTCCTGCCGCTCTTCATCGGCCTCTACGTCTTCGCCGTTCTCACGCCCGGCATCCTGGCCGGCTTCAGAGCCGGTCAGGTCGTGATCGCCGGGTGGATGTTGCTCTTCGCCCGTGTTGGCTGGGCGCTGCTCACCACATCCCGAAGCTCGACCCGGCAGCCGGACCAGCTTCTCGAGGCGGCGTGATGAGGACCGTCGTTGTCGGAGCCCTGGTGGGTCTCACGTGGTCCGCCAGTCTTCGCGGCTGGATGGTCAACCTCGCCGGCGACGAATCCACGTTCACCTGGACAGGTACCTTTCTCTGCCTCCTGCTCCCAGGCGCCATCGTGGGCGGTCTGCTCGGGCGAGCCCTCGACCTGCAACGAGCGGGCAGACAACCACGGTGGCTCACGCTCGCACCGTTCATCTTCCCGCTCGGGCCCCTCATGATCCCGGGCGCTCTCGGGCACCTGTTCAAAACGGGCGAGGGCAGCGCATCGATCATCATGGTCCTGCTGGCGATGCTGGCCGGTCGATCGCTGTCCGGTCGCGGGCGGCTGGTCGCACGGGTCCCCGCCGGCATCATCGGCTTCGCCTTGGTGCCGCTGCTACTCAGCTCGGCCCGCACCCCGCAGGAGACCTGGGCGGCCACACTGTTCGCCAGCCTGTTCGTGGTGCTCGCCCTCGCCTGCTCGGTGCCGATGCGCGCTGTCAACCCCTCTGGACACCCCGTCGCGGAACACCCCACGCAGTCAACCAGCACGCGAACTGTGGATCGGCGACAGGCATAGCACAAGGGTCCAGGTGCCTATGCAGGGGCTCGTGAGCTGCGGAAACGGACGTAGTTCAACAGCAAGAGCGGTGGTCCGGCCGGTCCCCCCGCTACTCAACCGGCTCCGGCACGGGTGCGATCCGAGGGAGACCGCTACTCGGCGGCGGCGGCCTCGAGTTCGTCGGCGTTTCTGCAACCGTCGACGAGCGTCGCTAATGCGGCCTGGCCGCTAAGGACGTCTGCTCATAGGAGTAGCGACGGAGGTCCGCCGAGCGGCACAGAGGGGCGTCGGCCCGACCAAGCGTGGAGCGGGTGACGGGAATCGAACCCGCATGGCCAGCTTGGCCAGCTGGAGATCGTCGTCATCGATGCTGGGCTCGGCTTCGACCGGCCGACCGGGTGTTCCCTCACTCGCGGGTGATGCTGTGTGCCAGCGTGTGTGCCGCCACGGGGCGTTCACAGTCGTCCGCAGCCATGCGCGGATGACCGCATCATCCGTTTGACCTGGGTGTCCGTACGACGGCGGACGACCGCGAACCCCACACCGGGGAACTGTCAGTTGCAGGGTAGGCAGGGAGGGAGGGGAAGGGACGGGAGCGCCGCACTATCCATGGCGGACGTGCGCTCTCAAGGCGCCGGGGGCTTATCCGCGTTGGCCGCGATCCAGATAACGCGAGCCATCCAGCCATGACCTTTCGAGACATCGTCACGCTCAGCACCAGAACGGTTGGCGACGCGAGGGCCGTGTTCGTACAGGTCAGGACCGCGGTTCTTGACCACCATTGGGGGGTCTGTTCAGGGCGTTCTCACCCGTTCGTCCGCGTTCTGTACACTGATTGACCTGCGCAAACGGACTTCGGCGGACGATGCTGCACACGCTGCCTACGCCTGGGGTCAAGGGGTCGCAGGTTCAAATCCTGTCAGCCCGACCGTGGAACCGCAGGTCAGGGACCGTGCTCGAAGAAGTCCGGAACGGCCCGTGACCGCTTCCCGAGGCGGTTCGACCCCCAATCTGACCACCATCAGGTCACCCTGAGGCCGTGCACGTTCGCCGTGTGGGTGCACAGCGTGTTCCTCGGTAACAAGCACGGAGCCCGGGCCATGCAGGCCGCCGGGCGGGGCGGGTCGATCGTCGACGGCCTCGGCGGCAGCGTTCAGCGGGGAGCCGGCCCGCAGGCGTACTGGGCCGCCAAGGCTGCGGTGCTCAACCTCGGTCGGGATCCCGCTTGTCGGCACCAGCCCGGCACCGGCAGGCTGCTGCCGTGGAGGTCTCGCTGACCGCCGAGGACCGGGCGATCCTCGCACTGGAGGATGCCCGGCTGGTCGGGCACACGGCCACGGTGGTCCACCTGCCGGCGGGCGCGCCGGACCTGCGGCAGCTCCGCGACGCGGTCACCTGCCGGCTGCCGGACGCGCCGCGGCTGACCTGGCGGCTGAGCGGGACGTCCGACGAGCCGGTGTGGCGCCCGGACGAGGTGGACGTCGCGGCGCACGTCCGGGCCGTCGACGCGGCCGGCCCGCTCGACGGGTCCGGACTGCGCACCGAGCTGGTCCGGCTGTTCGGGCAGCGCCTCGACCGGAGCCGGCCGCTGTGGCGGATGGATGTGGTCGGCCCGGTGGCGGGCGGGGGTGCGGTCCTGGTGTGGCGGGTGCACCACGCCCTGGCCGACGGCGGAACGGTGATGCGCCTGGCCGAGGACGTGCTCTGGGACCCGGCGCCGGCCAGCGCAGGCCCGGGCGGGCGCGGCTCCCGGACCGCGGCGGCGGGCACCCCGGGCCGGGACCCGGGGCGCTCCTCCCTGGCCGGCGTGCTCACCGGTGAACTCCTCCCCGGGCTGCGGCGCTCGCCGTTCGACGCGGAGGTGGGGCGCGAGCGCGAGGTCGCCCTCGCCGTAACCCCGGTGTCGGCTCTGCGCGAGGCCGCCGGCAGGCTGGCCGGCGCGACGGTGAACGACGCCGTGCTCGCGGTGGTGGCAGGTGCGCTGCGCCGGTGGCTGGAGCACCGGCACGGGCCGCTCCACGAGCTGAGGGTCAAGGTGCCGGTGACCCTGCACCACGACGGCGATCAGGCCGGCAACCGCGACTCGTACTTCCGGGTGGACCTGCCGGTAGACGAGCCGGATCCCGTGGCCCGGCTGGCCGCCGTCCGCCGGGAGACGGCGCAGCGGAAGGCCCGCCACGACGCCCAGGAACTGGACGAGCTCGCGGACCGGATGGCCCGGTTCTCGCCGCGCCTGGCGAACTGGTCGCAGCGGTTGCAGCGCTGCGGGCGGTCGTTCGCGCTCAACGTGTCCAACGTGCGCGGCCCCGACCGGGCGGTCACCGTGCTCGACGCGCCGGTCGCCGCCGTCCAGCCGCTCGTCGAGGTCGCGCAGCACCACGCGCTACGCGTAGCGGTGCTGTCGGTCGCCGACCGGCTGGGCTTCGGGCTGGTCGCCGACCCGTCGGTGGTCGGGGACCTCGACCTGCTCGCCGAGGCGGTGGAGCGCGGGGCAGCCGAGCTCTTGTGCGCCGAACGGGAGGGTGGCGCGGGCGGACCTTCCGGGTGAGCCCGGACGGGGCCTGCGGCTCGTCCACCCCGGCTGCCGGGGCGATTGCAGCCCGTTGGGCCGGGAGCCTCGACCGTCTCTCGCACCGGGCCCGCCGCGGGCCCCGACCTCGACAGGAGGACGATCACGTCCACCAACTCCGCCTCTCTCGACGGCGTCTTCTCCGACCGGAGCCACCTGCCGGGCACGGCCGGTTATGACGCAGCGCGCGACGGGTTCGACCTGTCCGCGATCCCCGCCCCCGACGTGGCGGTCTCGGCGACCGACGAGGCCGACGTGGCCGCCGCGGTGCGGTTCGCGGCCGGCCGCGGGCTGCCCGTCGCCGTCCGGGCGACCGGCCACGGCCCCGTCCCCGGCGTCGATCAGGGGCTGCTGATCGACACCCGGGCACTGTCGACGGTGACGGTCGACCCGGAACGCCGCACCGCCACCGTCGGCGCGGGTGTTCCGTGGGCCCGTGTGCTGGAGAAGTGCGCACCCCTCGGGCTGGTCCCGCTGTGCGGGTCCTCGCCGGACGTCGGCGTCGCGGCGTACACGCTCGGCGGGGGCCTGGGTCCGCTGGGTCGGCGGCACGGCTGGGCGGCCGACCACGCCCGGCGGGTGCGGCTGGTCACCGCCGACGGTGAGGCGCGGGAGATCACCGCGGACACCGAACCGGAGCTGTTCTGGGCGGTCCGGGGCGGCGGCGGCAACTTCGGGGTCGCGACCGAGCTCGAGTTCGACCTCATGCCCGCCGACGCCCTCTACGGCGGCGGGCTCTACCTGCCGGGGGAGTCGGCGTCGGAACTGCTCGCCGCCTTCGGCCGGTGCACGGCCACCGCGCCGGACGAGCTGAGCCTCTCGGTCGCCTTCCTGACCTTCCCCGACGTCGATGCGGTCCCCGCGCCGGTGCGCGGCCGGTTCGTGGCCCACCTGCGGGTGACCCACCTCGGGCCCGCCGAGGGGGCGGAGCGGCTGATCGCGCCGTTGCGCGCGGTCGCGGTACCGCTGCTGGACACGGTGCGCCCGCTCTCGATCGACCAACTCGGCACGGTCCACGGTGATCCCACCCGGCCGCAGCCGGTCAGCTGTGGTGGGGCGGTCCTGCCGCGCTGGGACGAGGGGGTGATCGACGTCCTGCTCGCCGAGATCGGCGCGACCACGCCGCACATGCTGGAGCTGCGGCACTTGGGCGGCGCGCTCGCCCGTCCGCTGGCAATGCCGGACGCGGTCGGCCACCGCGACGCGGGGTTCAACCTCTTCACCTCCGCCTACCCCGGCGCTGGCTTCAGCGGGGCCATGGCGATGCAGAACGAGCTGTACCGTCGGCTGCTGCCCTGGAGCGGCGGACGGGCGGTCTACAACTTCACAGCGCGCCCCGACGGCCGACCCGCCGACGCCCGCGGCGCCTTTGAAGCTCCCGTCCTCAGCAGGCTCCAGGCCGTCAAGGCGGCATGGGACCCGCAGGACCTGTTTCGCTTCACGGTCACGATCCCGCCGGCCGGGACCACCAACCGGGCCGACAGTGACTCACCGCGGACCGGCACCGCACCCTCCCGGGCTCCGCATGAGGCAGGCCATGGCCCCTCGTCCGTGCCAGTGGGCGGGGGAACCCAGTACGTCGGCGCTGTCCCTGCACACCCACGACGCCACGCTGGACCACATCCACGGGGCCCGCGCCGGCACGTACGCCGAGCCGCTGGCCGAGAACCTCGACCGCGGGCAGGGGGTCGCCCTGCGGCGGGCCACGACGCCGACCCCAACGTCCGATGAACGCACACCAGGTGGCACGGGACGGCCTAACGCACCGCGACAGGAGAGACGACCATGACCACGACGGATGAGGTGCTGGTGGTGGGGGCCGGCCCGGTGGGGCTCACGGCCGCCTGCCAGTTGGCCCGCCATGGCGTGCCCGTACGCGTCATCGACACCCTTGAGCAGCCGACCACCGAGTCGCGCGCGGTGGGCGTGCACGCCCGCAGCATGGAGATGCTCGCCGCCCTGGGGGTCCTGCCCCGGCTGCAGGCACGGGGCCGGCGCATCGGCGCGCTGGCCATGCTCGACGGCCGCACCGGTGCCACCCGGGCCCGCCTCGACGTCACCGGCGTACCGAGCCGCCACCCCTACGTCCTCGACGTCGCCCAGCCCGACACCGAGGCCGTCCTGGCCGAACGGGCCGGCGAGCTCGGCATCGTCGTCGAACGCGGCGTCACGCTCACCGCGCTCGCCCAGGACGCCGACGGCGTCGACGTCACCCTCCGCTCCCGCGCCGGGGAGGAGACCGCGCGCGTCGGCTGGGTCGTCGGCGCCGACGGCGGCCACAGCACCACCCGCGCCCTCGCCGGCACGAAGCTGGAGGGCGGGTTCCACGGCCAGCACTTCGCCATGGCCGACGTCGACGTCGACACGACGTGGTCGCCGGACACCATCCGCATGTTCACCCACCCCGATGGCATGGGGATCCTGTTCCCGCTGGCCGGGAGCCGCGCCCGGATCATGTTCCTCGTCGACGACCCCGGTGCCGGTGCGCCCGACCCCACCCTGGAGCAGATCCAGGCCCTCGCCGACGCGCGCATGGGCGGCGGCGTGACGGTGCGCAACCCGCGCTGGCTCGCGTACTTCGAGGTCCACCACGCCCAGGTCCCGCAGTACCGTCTCGGGCGCGTCCTGCTCGCGGGCGACGCCGCCCACATCCACAGCCCGGCCGGCGCCCAGGGCATGAACACCGGCATCCAGGACGCCGCCAACCTCGCCTGGAAGCTCGCCCTCGTGGCCTACCGCCGGGCGGCCCCGGAGCTGCTGGACACCTATCAGGACGAACGCCACCCCGTCGGAGCCATGGTCGTCCGGGACACGACGACGCTGACCGACGTTGGCACCGCCACTGGTCCCGAGGCTGCGATCCGCAATTGCGTCCTGTTCCTCGTCGGCCACCTCCCACGGCTCGCCGACACCGGCGCCGCGACGATGGCCGAGACGACGATCCGCTACCGCGATAGCGTCCTCTCGGTGCAGCACGGCGCCCACCACCGCGGCGCGAGCCGGACGGGAGACCATGCACCCGACCCCGACGGCCTGCTCCGCCCCGACGGCACCCCGGTGACCGTGGAGGACCTGCTGACCCGACCCGGCATGCTGCTGCTGGTCCGGAGCGACGACTCCGACACGCTCGACGAGCTGCGCGACACCCTCGGCGACCTCGGCACGGTGATCCGAGTCGTGTACGGCGACGACGGGGCGACCGAGGACTGCGTGGTCGACCCGGACGACGTGATCGGTCGGGCGTACGGCCTGGGCGCAGCGGGATCCGCGGGGTTCGCCCTGATCCGCCCGGACGGGTACCTCGGCCTCGTGGCGGACTCGGCCGACGCCGGCGTGCTGCGCACCTATCTGGCCGACGCGCTGCGCATCACGCAGCTGTCGACGATCTGACCAGCCCAGCCGGCCGTCGCGGGCCGGCTGGGCGCCTGCGCCTGTCGATCGGTGTGACGACCGCCGACCGCTCACGGTGGCCGGACCCACCCCGGGAGTTGATCGTCCTGGAACCGGACGCGGCGGAGGGCAGCCGGCCGCCGGCGCGGCCGTGAGGGCGGCCCGGGCGGTGGTCGCGGCTGCGGGCGGGGGTGGGTCGCAGGCGCCCGGCACCGTCAGCCGCGGGGCTGGGGACGAAGGGCCCGGACCACCGACGGAGGAGTGGCAACGGTCGCGTTCGCCGCCACGGTCGTGACCCCGTGGGGACCGGCGCCGCGTCGTCGAGCCCCGGCACACGGTCGTCGGTGCGTAAGCCGCCGATCCGCACCGCGCGTGTAACCGGCGGGGCGGTCGCCGCGCGAGCGGTGGCCTGGGGCGAGGGGTACCTGGGCGGGTGCCGTCTGTCAGATGGCGGATGTCCGCGAGACCCCCGGCTGCGAGGCTCGGCTCCCGAGCAGCTCGAGCCGAGGAGGACGCATGACCGCGCAGCAGACGGTCCCGACCACCGCGACCGGTTCCCACGTGCTGGAGGAGGGATTCTTCGCCAGCCAGAGCTTCGACTACGGGATACGCATCACACTCGGCGCCACTGCCTACGGGGTGGGTGACGTCGGAACGGTGCTGGCGACCGCGGCGCGGATCACCGACGGCGACTGGGCGAGCTGGTTCTCGGCGTGGACGGATCGGGCCGACCAGCTCGCGGCACTCGCTGTGCAGCACCGCCAGGCGGGCGACCTCCGGGGAGCGAGCTGGGCCTTTCTCGCGGCGGCCGACGCCTGGTCCCGCTCGCTCGATGCCGTCGACGGCCTGCCGGCCGAGCAGGCCGAGGCCGTTCTGCTGCCGACGTTCCGCAAGGGACGCGACTGCTGGGAGGCGTGGATCGACTGCGCGGGCTCCCGGTACGTGCGGGTCGACGTCCCGTACGAGGACACCACCCTGCCCGGGTACCTGCTACGGCCCGACGCCTCCGGTAGGGCGCGGCCGACCCTGGTGATCACCAACGGCAGCGACGGCCCGATCACCGACATGTGGTGGGCCGGCGCGGCGGAGGCCCTGGACCGCGGCTGGAACGCGTTCGTCTACGACGGCCCGGGGCAGCAGTCGATGCTCTTCGAGCGGGGGACGACCTTCCGTCCGGACTGGGAGGCGGTGCTGACCCCGGTGGTGGACGCCCTCGTCGGGCGCCCAGACGTCGACGCCGCCGCCCTCACAGCCTCCGGGATCAGCCAGGCCGGGTACTGGGTGCCGCGTGCGTTGGCGTTCGAGCACAGGTTCGTCGCGGCGGTCGCCGATCCAGGGGTCGTCGACGTGTCGACGTCCTGGGTGGAGTACCTGCCGGCCGAGATGCTCCAGCTGCTCGACGCCGGCCGCAAGGACGACTTCGACCGGTACATGGCCCAGGCGGGCGGGGATCCGGAGACGGGGCGCACCTTCGCCTACCGGGCCCGTCCCTACGGGGCGAGCAGCCCGTTCGACCTGTTCACCGAGGTCCGCCGCTACCAGCTGCGGGACGTGGCGGAGCGGATCCGGACCCCGCTGCTGATCACCGAACCCGAGGACGAGCAGTTCTGGCCCGGGCAGTCCGAGCAACTGGCCCGGCTGCTCACCGCACCGCACGAGGTGGCCCGCTTCGGCGTGGTGGACGGCGCCAACTGGCACTGCCAGCCGCTGGGGCGGCGGCTGACCGCGCTGCGCGCGTTCGAGTGGCTGGAGGCCCACCTGCCGAGCCGCTGACGTCCAGGCCGCGATCCGTGCTTCCCGGCCTGTACCGAACCCGGGTTCCTACAGTGCCGTGGGTGTCCTGCTGGACCGGCTGGCCGCCGATGCCCTCGTCGCCGGCGACGTGGTGCGCCGCGCGAGTGGGGACGACCGCGGCCTGCGGCACGGCCTCGCGATCGCCGCGCAGCTGCTGGCGCCCCGCCGGACGGCACCCACCCGGTTGACTTCGCTCGCACAGGTGGACGCCTGGTGCCAGGCCGGGCCGGTCCTGTCGTGCGTCGACGACGCCCACCGGCTGGACAACGCGTCGATCGGCCTGCCCCGCCGCCTGGCGTGGGCCAGCCGCTCTACTCCCTCCGCGGTTTCGGGACCCTGCCACGTCCTCCCACCCGTGGACCCGCTGGACGTCGGGGAGCTCGTGCGCGAGCGGCTGGGCGCATGGCGCTCTGCGGACCCTCTCCGCCGTTCTCGACCGAGCCGCGGCGACCCGCTCTTCGTCCTCCTGCTGTGGGGGACCCGTAGACCCGGGGCCTGCCCGTCCGGTCGGGTCGCGACCGGATCGCCGTGTCGAGCGACGCGGGTACCGTCCCAGCATCTGTACGCCTCGCCGCGGACGGTCCAGAGCCACGTCCCGCACATCCTCGCCAAAGCTCGACCTTCGCTCCCGGATGGGGATCGCCGCGCAGTGCGCCGATGTCGCTCCCGCCTGGACCGAACATCGGCACGATGGCGGATGTCTGCTCGGTGGCGGCTTCCTAGCGTCGCTGCCATGAAGCCACTGTCCTTCGTCCTCGACTTCCTCCCGTGGATCGTCTTCACGGTCGTGGCGCGTCGTTCGGCCGCGGACGCCGTAGCGTGGAGCGCGCTGCTCGCGGTCGTCCTCACAGCCGTCCTGTTGATCAGGGCCAGGCAGCGGGGCGACCCCACGACGCTGAACGCCGTGTCCCTCGGCATCTTCGGGGTGATCGCCGTCCTCGGGTTCGTCGGCGGCCCTCCGGTCGACGACTGGCTCTACACCTGGGGTCGGCCCCTCGTGGGCGTGGTCCTCGGCGTGTACGTCCTGGCCACAGCCTCGGCGCGCCCCTTCACCGAGCAGTACGCCCGGCAGTCGACCCCGCGTCAGTACTGGGGATCACCGACGTTCCACTCCATCAACCGGGTCATCAGCGCGGCCTGGGGACTCGGCCTGGTCGTCATAGGGGGGTGCTCTCTGCTCCTCACGGCCCTCGACCAGCAGCACACCACCTTCTCCTCGGTCCACCTCGTGGAGCTGCTCCTCAACTGGGTGATCCCGATCGCGGTCATCTGGGGACTGGTGAAGTTCACGGCTGCCTACCCCGACCACGTCACCGGAAGGGAGCAGACGGTCCCGACGCCGGCGCAGGACCACGACCGCAGGACGTGACCCGTGTCGGGGGACCCGGCGTACCAGGACGGGGGTGATGTCGGCTGCCGGCTCACACGACCTGTCGGCCGCAGGACGGGCCTGACCGCGAGTTCGTCGGGCGTCGGCGCTGGGGCGACCGCAATGCGGGCAGCACCTCCGTGGCGACCAGGCGGTCCGAGCGCTCCCGCACGGCGGGGTCGATGTCGCGGGACCGATGGGGTCGACGGCGGCTCCCGGCCGGGGGGATGTCACCGGGAGCCGGTGACCCCCGGCGCCGGTGTCCCCGGTCGGTCAGCCCCATCGGGATGGGCACAGGGAGGCCGCGGTGGGGACCATCGACGGGGGTCTGCCTGCCCAGGCGGTCCGGCGTGCGGCGGCGCGACCGGCCGGACCGGGCACGCGGTCCCCGGGGGAGCAGGGTCGGTCAAGGCCCATGTCCGCGCCGTCGCCCGTCCGCTTGGGGTCAACGGTGCCGCGCCACCGTGGTGGCCAGCTCGACCCGGGAGCCGAGGCCGAGCTTGCGCAGGCTGTGCGAGATGTGGGTCTGCACAGTGCGGGGTGAGACGTAGAGCCGGGCGGCGATCTGCGGGCTGGTCAGCCCCCGCCCGACGAGCTTGGCGACCTGCAGTTCCGTGGGCGTGAGGCTGTTCCACCCCGACGACGGACGTCGCCGTCGGCCGGTCACACCCAGCCGGATCTCGTGCTCGCGCAGCCGGGCGGTCAGCCGTCGCTCGACGGTGGTGGCGCCGAGCAGGTCGGCCATGTTCGTGCACCGGGCCGCGCAACTGCGGGCCCGTTCGGTGTCTCCGCGGGCCGCGGCGGCCACGGCGGCCTCCTCCCAGGCACCGAGCTCACCGGGGACGTGCCCGCGCCCGGCGAACGCCGACGCGGCCGCCATCGCCCGGTCCGGGTCCCGCTCCGCGATCGCCCGGATCAGGTCGGTCGCCGGAGCCATGCCGGGCATCTCCTGGACGGGCGCCGCCGCGGAGTCGGCCGTGACACGGGCGAGCAGGTCGGTGTCCCCGACCTGCAGAGCGATGCGGGCGGTGTCCGGACCGGCGTACACCGCCCACACCAGGCGGCCGGAGCCAAGGGTCTCGATCCAGCTCCGCCGCGCCAGGGCGATGGCGCCGGCGAGGTCGCCACAGGCCTCGTGCAGCAGCATCTCCGCGTGTCCGACGGCCGGCAACCCGTACTGCTCGGGCAGCGCCCGCAGCTTCCACCGGGAGAGCCCCGTCGCGGCGGTGTCGAGCTCGCCGCGCCGCACCCGCATGCCGAGGCCGAGGCCGACCGCGCGGGAGAGCCATCCCGTCCCGGTGACTGCGGTCGCCTCGAGACCGGAGTCGAGAAAGGCGAGCGCGTCGTCCCAGCGGCCTGCGACGTATTCGATCGAAGCCGCGACGAACAGGTGGTACGGCAGTTGCCAGCCGCGCCCCGACTGCTGTGCCTGCCGGCGCAGCTCCATCGACCGTGCACGGGCGACCTCGATCCCGTCGGCGTACAGGGCGAACCACGGTGGCAGGACCGGAGCCGTCGGCCCGTCCGCCCAGTCCGGGGAGCCGGCGTCCACACGCGCGCGCACCGCGTCGTCGATCATGTGCAGGGCCCGGCGGCAGCGGCCCGACAGGAACAGGTTCACCGCGGCCGGCAGCAGTGCGGCGCCGCTGCTGCCTGTGGGGACCCCGTCCCCGACCGGCTCGCGTCCCCCGAGCACGACCACCCACCGGCGCAGCTGGGTCAGCGCCTCGCGGGCGCTGTCGGGGAGCTCGCCAGCCAGATGACGGTCGATCTCGCTGAGTGCGCCGGGGACGTCGGCGGTGCTCACGATGTGGTGCAGGCGAAGCCGCACGAGCCCCGCGCGCACCGCGGGATCGGACGTGCGGTCCAGGGCCTCACTCGCCACGTGCATCGCCTCCGCCATCCTGCCCGCCGTTGCCAGCACCCCCGTCCGGGCGAGGGCGATCCGGTCCTCCAGCTGCGTCCGCTCCGGGCCCGCGGGGAGCGCGGCCACCTGCTCCGCGGCGGTGGCGAGCAGATCGGCCGCTTGCGCAGGAGCGTGGGCGAGATCGGTCTCGGCGACCTGCAGCGCGACCTCCGCCTCCGATGTCGCGGACAGAGCCGCGGCGGCGGATTGCTGCAGCACCTGCGACGGGATCTCCCCGCCTGTCCGCAGCTCCGCCGCGCACGCCGCATGCAGCATCTTCCGCAGCGGAGGCTCGAGATCGGCATAGACGACGTCGCGGTAGAGGTCGTGCCGGAAGGCGAGCAGCCCGTCGTCGGTCCAGCGGGCCACACCCGAGCCGACGGCGGCCTGGATGGCGCCGAGCAGGGCGGCTGGTCTGCTGCCGGTCACCGCCGCGAGCTGGTCCGGCGCCGCGGGCCTGCCCCACACGGCCAGCACCTGCAACAGGTCCCGGGACGCCGGGTCGAGCATCGCCAGGTGCGTCCGCGCCCCGGCTTGCACCGACGCGGGCGTGTCGGCGGCGGTGGCCGAGGTGGTGAGCAGCTCTCGTCCGGCGTCGAGCAGCCCGCGCCGCTGCAGGTCATCGAGCATGACGCGCGCGTGGAACGGGTTGCCGCCGGTCACGGCGAGCAGCTCCTGGACCTGCAGGCCTGGTGGCGCGCCGTAGCGGGCGGTGACCAGGGTGTCCAGCTCCTCCGGGGCGAGCCCGCTGAGCTCCACCTCGTGCACATCGGGGCGGGCCGCCAGCACGGCCAGGCCCTCACGGACGGGCAGCGGCCGCCGCGTGAGCAGCAACGACAGCGGCAGGTACCGGGACATGTCGACGAGCCACCCGAGCAGGTCGAGCGAGTCCCCGTCGGCCTGGTGTAGATCGTCCGCGCACAACAGCACCGGGCCCTCGGCGCACAACCTCTCCGCCGCCCCCACCATCCGGTCCACGGTGTCCGGCCCCGGCGGGTAGACCGCCTCGACCCCCAGCAGGCCCGCGATCAGGCCGAACGGCCGGCTGCGGCTCATGTCGTCCGCTTCCACCCGGTGCACGGACGTCCCGGCACGGGCGAACCTGGCCGCCAGGAGGCCGACCGTCGTGGACTTCCCGATCCCTGGTAGCCCGGTGAGCAGGACTGCCCGATCCGCGTCCCCGCTCAGTCGCCGGAAGAGCTCGTCGACGACGGTGGCGTGAGCACGGGACGGTACGGGGGCCACCGCGGCAGGCTATTGGCCGCCTACCCGTCGCTCGTGCTCCTTGCGCATGGTCTCTGGTGCCGAGGAGGAACGCCCGGACGCCGGTGAGGAAGCGGTCCGGCGCCTCTGCGTCGCAGTCGGAGACCGAGGCCGGCCTGTGCGCACGGTCGGGGTCGTCGGGCGGCCCTCGACGGTGTCGTCGCCTCCGGCCCAGCCGCGGGACCACGTCACCGCGGTGCCGTGTCGGTGCTAGCAATCGACCTCGGAGAGCCGACTGGAGAAGTACTGGAGGATGTATCCGTCCTGCCAGCCCGGAGTGCATCAGGCATCCCCCGGGCTCAGCGCTGGAGTGCTGGGCACAGTGGACGACACTCCCGGGCGCAGGGGAGGACTACAGCAACCGTTACAGCAACGCGGTCCGAACGAGCCCGTACCCGGCCGAACGCCGGCGCACGCTGCAAGCTTGTGGCCTGCGCGAACAGCACGACCGCGGACGATCGCGAATCCCGCGAACGTGACTGGGGGTCAAGGGGTCGCAGGTTCAAATCCTGTCAGCCCGACAGTGCAGGTCAGGGGCCGTTTCCGGAGAGATCCGGAACGGCCCCTGACCGCTTTCGGGACGGTCCGACCACCATCGGCCGACCCTGAGTTCCCGCGACTGGCTGCTGCGAGCGCCGGGTCGAGACCGTGGTGACCCGTTGTGACAGGTCCGACGGTCACGGGGAGCGGCGGCCGCTCGGTGTCGTGGCGCGATGGACCATCGATCCAAGGCGTCGCCGAGCGTGTCCTTGGCTCGGCGGGCGACGTCGGGGGAGACGTGGCCGTAGGTGTCGCCGGTGATCGCGATCGACGAGTGGCCGAGGATGTCCGAGACGACCTCGAGCGGGACACCCCTGGTGAGCATCACGCTGGCCGCCGCGTGGCGGAGTGTGCAGCCCGGCGTGCGGACGGCCTGCCTTCGTCGCGGCGGCGCGCAGGGCCCGGAAGGCGTTGCGGGGATCGCACGGCTCCCCGAACGCGGTGGTGAGAACGGATCCGGTCCGCCGCCACGCCGCGCCGGCCAGCCGTCGTTCCTCTGCCTGGGCGGCGTGGACGCGGCGGAGCACCCGCTCGGCCGGCTCGGAGAAAGGTACCAAGCGCTCGGACCTGGCGGTCTCGGGCTCGGTGACCGTGAGCGATGTGCAGGGGGCTTGACGGGGAGCGCCGGGAGGTATAGACAACCATTCGGTTGATTAACCGGTCGGTTTAGCAAGAGGAGGGTGATGTGACGACAGCGCAGCGGTGGGAGGAGCTGTCGGCGGGGTTGACCCGCCGGATCGAGGGGGTGCCCGAGGGCCGCTGGGAGTCCCCGGCCCCGCCGGAGGGCTGGGTGGCGCGCGACGTCGTCCGGCACCTCGTGGAGTGGATGCCGGGGCTCCACTTCGGCAGCACCGGGCTGCCGGTGCCCGAGGCGCCGTCGGTCGACGAGGACCCGGCGGGGGCCTGGCGGGCGGTCGACCGCGCCGTCGCGGCGGTGCTTGCGGACCCGGAGCTCGGCAAGCTGCCCACCCGCACGGCGGCCGGCGAGATGACCCTCGAGGAGCTGGTGGCCATGACCGGCCTGATGGACCTGCTCGTGCACACCTGGGACCTCGCCCGGGCGACCGGGCAGGACGAGCGGCTCCCGCCGGACGAGGTGCACGACTTCCTCGTCGGCATCGAGCCGTGGGACGCGGCGCTGCGCGCGAGCGGGCAGTACGGCCCGCGGGTCGCCGTGCCGGACGACGCCGATGAGCAGACCCGGCTGCTGGCCTTCACCGGGCGGCAGCCGTGAAGGCGGTGACCGCCGCTGCCCCGGACACCGGGACGCTCGCGGACGCGACCCGCTCAGTGCGGAGTTCGCCGCGCTCGCCGACCCCACCCGGCGGGCCGTCTTCGCCCGGCTGACCCAGGGCGAGGCGTCGGTGGGGGCGCTGGCCCCGCCGTTCGCGATGAGCGGTCCGGCGATCAGCAAGCGCCCGCGGGTGCTGGAGCGCGGGAGCGGCGGCCATCTCGTCGGTACCTCCCCTCACGGTCATCGACGCCAACGCTGACCGGGCGCCAGCACGGCCACATGGCGCTGCGACGAGCACGCCACTCACCAGACGTTGCGGGAGTCCAGCTCGGCCCACCCCGCCGACAGGCAGCCCAGGTGAGGCGGCCGTGGGACCGGTCGCCAACCCCGCCGACGTACTTCCGCAACGACTTCTCAACGCTGCAAGTCACCCCCGGGCCCTTCTGAACTTCGTCGTAGCGGGATCCACCGCGGAGACACAGGCGCCGGGCTGGCCAGATCGCGCGAGCACGGCCGGAGCGGGTTCGGCTCACGGGATCCCGGCAGCGACCCGGCGGGCTGTGTCGGATCGAGGGCGAGGCGACCCGATCTGAGCCCTGCGAGGATCGTCGGGTGCGACTCGAGCAGACGTTCGCCTGGCGAGGACGTCGGGTGCGGTGGGACGTCTGGGGCGATGGCCCACCGGTGGTCTTCTGCCACGGCACCCCGTGGTCCTCGGCGCTCTGGCGCCCCTTCGCCGACGCGCTGAGCTCCGGGTTCCGGGTCCACCTGTGGGACATGCCCGGATACGGCCAGTCCTCGATGGAGGCCGAGCACCGGGTCTCGCTCGACGTGCAAGGCGAGCTGCTCTCCGATCTCGTCGGTCACTGGGGACTGGACCGGCCGCACCTCATCGCCCACGACTACGGCGGGGCCGTCGCACTGCGGGCACACCTGCTCCACGGCGCGCTCTACGGCTCCCTGACCCTGGTCGACGTCGTGGCGCTCGCGCCGTGGGGCTCGGAGTTCTTCCGTCTGGTCCGCGACAACGCTGAGGTCTTCGCCGCTCTGCCGGCCGCTGTGCACGAGGGCGCAGTGCGCGCGTACATCAAGGGGGCCAGCCATCGCGGCCTCGACGAGCGCCGGATGGGCATGCTGGTCGAGCCGTGGCTCGGATCGCTGGGCCAGGCGGCGTTCTATCGGCAGATCGCGCAGGCCGACCAGGCCTACACCGACGAGGTGGAGCCGCTGTACGGCTCGCTGGCGCTGCCGGTCCTCATCGTCTGGGGTGTCGAGGACACCTGGATCCCGGTCGACCGGGCTCACGCCCTGGCCGAGGCGATACCTGGGGCCCGTCTGCAGCTCGTCCGAGATGCGGGGCACCTGATCCAGTTGGACGCTCCCGAGGGACTTGCCACCGTCCTGCACGGTTGGCTCGTCGAGCAAGGGCAGCGCCGGGCCTGAGTGAGGCCTCGGCGTCTCCCGCAACCGGATCCCTCGCGGACACCGGGCTGCGGCCGCCGGAACGGCAGGTCAGGGGCGGGTCGGCCGTGAGGGCCGGCCTGCCTCTTGCACGACTACAGCAACGCGGCCCGAGGGACACCACAGCCACGGACGCGATCAGGCCCACTGGCTGCTGGTGGGCCTGGACCTGGCTCGTCGACTGTTCGGAGGCCGACCGGCCAGGCTCTTCGTCGTCTCAGGACGGACCGGCGACTGCAGCCTCGTACTCGGTCGTCACCGACGGGGGCAGCTCGCCGGTGACACGGACGAGGATCGGGCCGGTCAGGTGGTGGTACTCCGTGCCAGCGATCGGGCCGAGGCTCTGCAGGGTCTCCTGGGTGCAGTGGGTCGTCGCGCTCGTCTCGGTGTGCCCCCTCCAGGACCGGCATCTGCCCGAGGCGGCACGCGCCCCCGGCCGGGTGGCCGAGGGCGCGTCGAGCACTCAGCCGAGGGCCGGGACCACGGTGGAGGGGTCGCCGTCGGCGGCGGCGGCCAGGGCCGGCACGGCCTGGTCCAGCAGGTAGGGCAGCGACAGCGGGCTGCCGAAACCGAGCGCGGCGGACACATCGCCGGAGTAGCCACCGAGCAGGACCGTGCGGCCCTGGGTCACCACGTCGAGGCTGGAGAGCAGCGTGTCGGCATCGGCGTCTTCCTGGTCGTACCCGTTCACCGCCAGCACGTCTGCGTTCAGCAGGTCCAGCCGCTCCTGGCTGAGGTCGGTGCTGGCGTCGGGGACGGTGAAGCCGAGATCGGTGAAGAACTGGGTGCGCAGGTCGTCCTCACCCAGCAGGTAGTGGCCTGAGCCGACGCCTGTCAGGTCCACGGCGATCGAGCTGCCGGCGAAACCGGGGTTCTCCTCGACCGCCTGCTCGACCTGGCCCTCGACGTCCTCGACGAGCTGCTGCGCCTCCTCCGCACGGCCGAGCGCCTGACCGATGAGGCGGGTCTGCTCCTGCCACGGGGTGGCACCGTCGGCGTACTCGTCGGTCTGCGCGAGCGTCGGCGCGATGCCGGACAGCTGGTCGTAGACGGTCCGGTCCATGAAGGAGTACACGCCCACGATCAGATCGGGCTGCAGGGCGGCGACGGCCTCGAGGTTGATCTCCTCGCCTCCCACGGTCGGGATGTCCTCCGCCGGGAGCAGTTCCTCCGCCCACGGACGGGTCGTGGCGTCGTACTCGCCCAGGTTCTCGCGTTCGCCGACCGGGGTCAGGCCCAGGGCCAGCACGAAGTCCTGGTCGTTGAAGCCGACGGTGACCACGCGCTGTGGCTCCGCGGGGATCTCGGTGGTGCCGAACCTGTTCTCGATGGTGACCGGGAAGGCGCCCGATGAGGAGGACGGTTCCGCGACGGGCGGGGAGCCGTCGTCCTCCGAGCCGCCGCAGGCGGCAAGCGCTCCGGACAGGGTCAGGACGGCGAGGGGGACGGCGAGACGGGACGGGCGCGGCGGGCCCGCTCTCTTCGACATCAGGCGAGGTTAGCCTGCCCTAACCTTGCTGCCCGCCTGGCACCCCCCTGATCGCCTCGAGGGCGAGGCGCGGGATGGAGCTGACTGAGCTGGAGAGCGACGGCTGCTGACGGCGCTGGACCGGACCGCGCTGCCGAGGCAGCGAGCGAGGGCGTCGGTCATGGCCTGTCGGGAGGGCCGAACAGGAGCGGTGTGCCGCCTGATCTCTCGAGGGCCGTGTACAGCGACACCAGGGGAGGCGCTCGCGGCGGTCGGTGCGAGCGACGTCCGCCCACACGCGACCGTCGCGTGTCCACCGTCGCCTCCATGACGGTACGGCTGCGGCGCGGGTGGAGCACGCAGCCGGGCTCAGGCCACAGCCAGCGCCGGCGACGAGGGCCGGGCGCCCGGCCGGCGTGGTGGCGATCCTGGTCGCAGCCGTGCGCGCCGGCTGTCACCTGAGACTGCGCCCGGCACCCCTATCGTGAGCGAGGGGAGGCGCCATGACGGCCGACATCAGTCTCCAGGACCCCTTCACGGTGCCTGGACGGTTCTGGCAGCGGCTCCATGACGGTCGCGTGCAGTGCGACGTCTGCCCGCGGGAGTGTCGCCTGCACGAGGGGCAGCGGGGCCTGTGCTTCGTGCGCGGCCGCGTCGACGACCAGGTCGTGCTGACCTCCTACGGGCGCTCGAGCGGGTTCTGCGTGGACCCCATCGAGAAGAAGCCGCTCAACCACTTCCTGCCGGGCAGCGCGGTCCTGTCGTTCGGCACCGCGGGGTGCAACCTGTCCTGCCGGTTCTGCCAGAACTGGGACATCTCCAAGTCGCGGGAGATCGACCGGCTCTCCGACGCCGCCGGGCCGGAGGACATCGCCGCGGCCGCCCAGCGGTTGGGCTGCCGCAGCGTCGCGATGACGTACAACGACCCGACCGTCTTCCTCGAGTACGCGGTGGACGTCGCCGACGCCTGCCGGGCACGGGGGGTCAGGTCCGTCCTGGTCACCGCCGGCTACGTCGGCGACGGGGCGCGACGGGAGCTGTACGCGCACGTCGACGCGGCCAACGTCGACCTCAAGGCGTTCACCGACGACTTCTACCGGCGGGTGTCGGCCGCTCACCTGCAGCCGGTGCTCGACACCCTGGTGTACCTGCGGCACGAGACCGACGTGTGGTTCGAGATCACCACGCTCCTCATCCCGGGGCACAACGACTCCGACGCCGAGATCGGCGCCGAGTGCGCGTGGATCGCCGAGAACCTGGGTCCCGACGTCCCGCTGCACTTCACCGCCTTCCACCCGGACTTCAAGATGCGCGACGTCCCGCCCACCCCGCCGGCGACGCTGACCCGCGCGCGGCGGATCGCCCGGGACCACGGGCTGCAGTTCGTCTACACGGGCAACGTGCACGACGCGGACGGCGGCCGGACCACCTGCCCGGCCTGCGGCGAGGCGCTCGTGGAGCGGGACTGGTACGTCATCGGGCGCTACCGGCTCGCCGACGACGGGCGCTGCGCCTCCTGCGGCACCGCCGTCCCGGGCCGCTTCGACGGGCCGGTCGGCCGGTGGGGAGCGCGGCGGCTGCCGGTGTCCCTGGCCGGGAGCTGATCGGTGTGCGTGCGCACATCCGCGGTCGCCGGCCGGTTCCACCCCGCTGATTCGGCGCAGCCGGCGGCCCGTGTCGCCCGGTGCGCCGGCAGACCGGACTCGGAGGGGAGAGGCATGACGGGTCTTCTGCGGTTCCGGCGGAGAACCACCGCACTGCTCGCTTCGGCAGCCATGGTGGGGTCGGCCTTCGTGCTCACCGCGGCGGCCCAGCCGTCGGACGACGACGGCTGGCAGCTGGGCCGGCCGCGGCTGACGACGCCGTGGACCGGCCAGGTCTCGCCGAGCAACGCCCTGCCGGAGTACCCGAGGCCACAGCTGACGCGGGCCAGCTGGCAGAACCTCAACGGGGTGTGGCAGTTCGCCGGTGCCGCGGCGGGGGAGGTGCCGCCCTTCGGTGAGGACCTCGCCGAGAGCATCCTGGTGCCCTACCCGATCGAGTCGGCGCTGTCCGGCATCGAGCGGCACGAGGACCACATGTGGTATCGGCGGACGTTCGAGGTCCCGGCGTCCTGGCAGGTGGGAGACGGTCAGCGGCTGCGTCTCCACTTCGGCGCCGTCGACCACGCGGCCACCGTGTGGGTGAACGGCACCGAGGTCGCCGAGCACACCGGCGGCTACACCGTATTCTCCGTCGACGTCACCGATGCCCTGGCGCCCTCGGGTCCTCAGGAGATCGTCGTCGGTGTCGAGGACCGCACCGACGCGACGTGGCAGCCGGTCGGCAAACAGCGCAACGTCCCGGACCGCGGCGTCTTCTACACCGGCTCCTCCGGGATCTGGCAGACGGTGTGGATGGAACCTGTCGCCGCCCGCGCGTACGTGGCGGACCTCGACACGGCCACGGACGTCGACACCGACACGCTCGCGCTGACCGTCGACACCGGCGGGAACGCCTCCGGCATCACGGTCCGGGCCGTGGTCAGGGACGGCGACGTGCAGGTCGCGACCGCGGAGGGAGTGCCCGGCCGGCCCCTGGACGTGCACGTCCCGGACGCCCACCTGTGGTCACCCGACGACCCGTTCCTCTACGAGCTGGAGGTGACCCTGCTGGACGGCGACCAGGAGGTCGACCGGGTCGGGTCCTACGTCGGCATGCGGGAGATCGGGACCGTGCACGGCGCGGACGGCCGCCTCCGCATCACGCTCAACCACGAGATCCGCTTCCTGATGTCGACCCTGGACCAGGGCTTCTGGCCGGACGGCATCTACACCGCACCGACGGACGAGGCGCTGCGGTTCGACGTGGCCGAGGCCAAGCGCCTCGGGTTCAACGCCATCCGCAAGCACGTCAAGGTCGAGCCCGACCGCTGGTACCACCACGCCGACACGCTGGGCGTGCTGGTCTGGCAGGACATGCCGTCCATGCGGACGGGCGGGATCCCGCCGCCGGATGCACAGGCCGAGTTCGAGCGCCAGCTGCACGAGGTCGTCGACCAGCACGACAGCTGGACCTCGGTGATCGGGTGGATCCCCTTCAACGAGGGCTGGGGCGAGTGGAGCAGGGAGGCCACGGGGCGGATCGCCGACTCGGTCGCGGCTCAGGACCCCACCCGGCTCGTGGACGCCCACAGCGGCGTCAACTGCTGCGCCTCGCACGGCGACAGCGGCCGCGGCGACGTCATCGACTGGCACGACTACACCGGTCCCGCGGACCCCACGCCCGACGGCCACCGCGTGGCGGTCGACGGTGAGCACGGTGGGTTCGGGCTCGAGGTACCCGGCCACATGTGGTTCGAGGACGGCCACGGGTACCAGATGGCGCAGGACAGCGAGGAGCTCACCAGGCTGTACGTGGAGAACCAGCGCGAGCTGATCCCGTTGGCGCAGCAGCGCGGCATCAGCGGCGCCGTCTACACCCAGATCACCGACATCGAACACGAGGTCAACGGCTTCTTCACCTATGACCGGCGGGTGGAGAAGATGCGCGTCGACCAGGTCAGGGCGGTCAACGACGCGGTCGTCCGCAACGCGAACCGCCCCGCTGTCCCGCCGACGGCCATCGACCCCGGCACAGCCGTTCCCGCCGGTGTGCACTCCTCCGGCGGGTCATCGGACCAGCGTCGCGGATGACCTCGGCCACCGATCCGGACAGCCGGCATCGAGTCCAGGATCGGTTCGACGTACGGGCGGTCGTGCCGGTTCCCGGCGGGGACCAGCACGTCGAGCGGCACCCCGCGGGCGTCGACGAGCGGGTGGTACGGGCTGGGGAGGCCTTGCCCGGTCGGTCGGCTTGCGGCCGGTCGGCTCGACTCCCTCCTCGCCCGGGTGCTGACCGAGTCCGGGACGGCTCGCGACCGGTCCCGGTCGGCCTGCCGGCCGAGGCGGTCGAGCAACCCCTGGTGCACCCGGTCGAACACGCCGGCCCCGGCCCACTCGCGCGTGCGCCGCCGGTCACCGGATCCAGAACGCCCACAATTGGCCGATGTGCCGCAACCCCGGGATGCTGTCGCCGGAGATCGCGCAGCAAGGGGGTGACCATGGCCTGCACCGTCGTCCGTGGGCCCTGCCCGCGCCCCTGCCCCGCCGAGCTCTGCGCCGCCGCTGCACCCGTCCCGAACGCTGAGCCGGCCGCCCGGAGGCGGGCGGCCACCGCGATCGCCGGGGGTTCCCGTCCCTCGGCCGGAGACATCCGCAACCTCCACAGATTCTGCACACGCGAAGGGGATGAGCCTTGTCCAGTTCCCACCAGGAAGCCGCTGTCCCGCCGGCGTCCCGCACGTCCATCGTCAAGGTCGTCGGTGCCAGCCTCGTCGGGACGACCGTGGAGTGGTATGACTTCTTCCTCTACGGCTCGGCCGCCGCGCTGGTGTTCAACACGCTGTTCTTCCCCGACTTCGATCCGCTCGTCGGCACGCTGCTCGCGTTCGCCACGTACGCCGTGGGCTTCGCGGCCCGCCCCATCGGTGGGGTGATCTTCGGGCACTTCGGCGACAAGGTCGGCCGCAAGCAGATGCTGGTCATCACGCTCATGCTGATGGGCGGCGCGACGTTCCTGATCGGCCTGCTGCCGACCTACGCCCAGATCGGCATCTGGGCACCGATCCTGCTGATCGTCCTCCGGCTGGTGCAGGGCTTCGCCCTCGGTGGCGAGTGGGGCGGTGCGGTGCTGATGGCCGCCGAGTACGGCACGCCGGAGCGACGCGGGTACTGGGCCTCCTGGCCGCAGGCCGGTGCGCCGGCGGGCAACCTCCTCGCCGTCGCCGTCCTCGCGCTGGTCTCGGCGCTGACCACCGACGAGCAGTTCGAGTCCTGGGGTTGGCGCATCCCGTTCCTGCTCAGCGCGGTGCTGGTGGGTGTGGGCCTCTGGATCCGGGTCTCGATCGAGGAGTCGCCGGTCTTCCGGGCCGCCCGCGAGCAGTCCGCCAAGGCGGAGGAGGCTCCCAAGCTGCCCGTCGTCCAGGTCCTGCGCGACTACCCCCGCGAGATCATCCTGGCGATCGGCGCCCGCCTGGCGGAGAACATCGGCTACTACATCTTCACGGCTTTCGCGCTCAGTTATGCCACCCAGCAGCTGGGCGTCCCGCAGAGCACGGCGCTGAACGCGGCGCTCATCGCCTCCGCGATCCACTTCGCCGCCATCCCGACCATGGGGGCACTCTCCGACCGGTTCGGCCGCCGGCCGGTCTACCTCCTCGGTGCGGTCGGCGTGGGGGTCTGGGGGTTCGTCTTCTTCCGCATGTACGACTCCGAGTCGTTCGTGCTGCTGGCGCTCGCAGGCACCATCGCGTTGGTCTTCCACGGCGCGATGTACGGGCCGCAGGCGTCCTTCTTCTCCGAGCTGTTCTCCACCCAGGTGCGCTACAGCGGCCTGTCGGTGGCCGGTCAGGTGTCCTCCATCGTGGCGGGCAGCCTGGCACCCGTCATCGCCACGGCGCTGCTGATCGAGTACGGCAGTTCCGTGCCGATCTCGCTGTACCTCGCCGGTGCCGCGGTGCTCACGGTGATCGCCGTCGTGCTCAGCCGGGAGACCGCCCGCAGCGACCTGACGCGGGACCCCGCCGCCGATCGGGCGACGGTCGGCGCCGGTCGGCGCTGAGCCCCGCCGTCCGGTGCGACGCAACAAGGTCATCTCGGCCGACGCCGCGGCGCAGATCGTCCTCGACGGCGACACCGTCGCCACCGGGGGGTTCGTCGGCGTCGGGTTCGCCGAGGAGCTGGCGCTCGCGCTGGAACGGCGGTTCGAGGCCACTGGCTCGCCGCGGGACCTCACGCTGGTCTACGCGGCGGGCCAGGGCGACGGCGGCACCCGTGGGTTGAACCACTTCGGGGCCGACGGCATGGTGCGCCGGGTCATCGGCGGGCACTGGGGCCTCGTGCCGGGCCTCGGAGCGCTCGCGCTCGACGACCGCATCGAGGCCTACTGCTGGCCGCAGGGCGTGATCAGCCACCTGTTCCGGGAGATCGCCGGCGGGCGCCCGGGCGTGGTGACCAAGGTCGGGCTCGGCACGTTCGTCGATCCGCGCCACGGGGGCGGCCGGATGAACGAGTGCACCAGGGAGGACCTGGTCGAGCTGGTGACGCTGCGCGGGGAGGAGCACCTGTTCTTCCCCGCGCAGCCGGTGCACGTGGCGCTGCTGCGCGGGACGACGGCCGACCCCGAGGGCAACATCACCATGGAGCGGGAGGCGCTCACGCTCGAGGTGCTGTCGATGGCGCAGGCGGCCAAGAACTCCGGCGGCGTCGTGATCGTGCAGGTCGAGCGGGTCACCGAGCACCGGACGCTGAGCCCGCGCGAGGTGAAGGTCCCCGGCATCCTGGTCGACGCGGTCGTCGTCGCGCAGCCCGCCAACCACGGTCAGACCTTCGCCGAGGCCCACAACCCCGCCTACACCGGGGAGATCACCGCGCCCAGCACCGGGCTGGCCCCGATGCCCCTCGACGCGCGCAAGGTGATCGCCCGTCGCGCCGCGATGTTCCTGTCGACCAACGCGGTGGTGAACCTCGGGATCGGCATCCCCGAGGGCGTGGCGGCAGTCGCTGCCGAGGAGCGGATCCTCGACCTGATCACGCTGACCGTCGAGCCCGGCGGTGTCGGTGGCATCCCGGCCGGCGGGCTGAGCTTCGGCGCCGTCGCCAACCCGCAGGCCATCATCGACCAGCCGTACCAGTTCGACTTCTACGACGGCGGCGGGCTGGACCAGGCGTTCCTGGGCATGGCCGAGGCCGACGCGGAGGGGAACGTCAACGTCAGCCGGTTCGGTCGCCGGCTCGCCGGTGCCGGCGGCTTCATCAACATCAGCCAGAACGCCAAGGTGGTCTTCTTCCTCGGCACGTTCACCGCCCGCTCGCAGGTGGCGGTGCGCGACGGCGCGCTGGTCGTCGACGACACCGGCGCGGTCGCCAAGTTCCGCGACCGGGTGGGGCAGGTGACCTTCAACGGGCGCCTGGCTGCGGAGCGCGGGCAGCCCGTCTACTACGTCACCGAGCGGTGCGTCCTGCGGCTGACCGAGCGGGGCCTCGAGCTGGTCGAGGTCGCCCCGGGCGTCGACGTGGAACGGGACGTGCTGGCCCACATGGACGTCGCTCCCGTCATCGGGGACGACCTGTGCACGATGGACGCGGTGATCTTCCGCGACCGGCCGATGGGGCTGCGCGACCGGCCTCCCGTCGACATGGCGGAGCGTTTCCGGTTCGACGGGGCCACCGACACCGTCTACGTCAACTTCGAGGGGCTGCGGCTGGGAACGGCGCAGGACGCCGACGACCTGGCCCGGGAGCTCGACCGCCGGTTCTCCGCGCTCGACCGGCGGGTGCACGTCGTCGTGAACTACGACAACTTCGACCTCGGCCCGGATGCGGCGGATCCCTTCTTCGCCATGGTCAGGAGCAACGAGGAGCGCTTCTTCCTGTCCTCCACCCGCTACTCGACCAACGCGTTCTTCCGCCGCCAGCTGGGCCGGGAGTTCACCGAGCACGACCTCTACGCCAACTTCAGCGAGCACCCTCGCTGAGCGCGTTCCCCCACCACCGTGGGCACGCCCGGAGCGCCACCGACCGGGACGGCGGCCACGCGCTCCCCGACCGCCTCGGCGGCGGACCAGCCGGCAGGACAGGGAGGCGGCCGACGGCTGACGGGTCGGCAGCGCCGGCTCGCCCGGTCGCCCGGTCGCCGGCGTCCGTGCTCAGTCCAGGATCTCCCGTCCCTTGCCGACCACGGTGATGCCCGCCTCCGAGACGACGAGACCCCGGGCGCGGTCGTCGTCCTTGTCGACGCCGATCTCGACGCCCTCGCCGATGCGGACGTTCTTGTCGACGATCGCATCGCGGACCACGGCCCGGCGGCCGACGTGCGTGCCGTCGAGGACCACGGACCGCTCGACGGACGCCCAGCTGTGCACGACCACGCCGGGGGACAGCACCGACTCGTGGACGCAGCCGCCGGAGACGATGACGCCGTTGGACACGATGCTGCTGATCGCCCGGCCGACCCGGTCGCCGTCGTCGTGCACGAACTTCGCCGGCGGCCGGGACGGGATGTGGGTGAGGATCGGCCAGCGCTCGTTGTAGAGGTCGAACGCCGGGATCGTCGCGCAGAGGTCCATGTGGGCGTCGAAGTAGGAGTCCAGCGTGCCGACGTCACGCCAGTAGCGCTCGGTGCCGGCCTTCTCCCCGGGGACGTCGTTGCCGTTGAAGTCGTACACCTGCGCCGCACCCTGCCCGACCAGCATCGGGACGATGTTGCCGCCCATGTCGTGCTTGCTGTCCTCGTCGGCGGCGTCCGTCCGCAGCGCGTCGAGCAGCGCCTCGGTGCTGAAGACGTAGTTGCCCATGGACGCGAAGGTCTCGTCGGGGCGGCCGGGCAGCGCGGGCGGATCGGCGGGCTTCTCCAGGAACGCCTCGATCCGCTGCCCGTCGTCCGCGGTCTGGATGACGCCGAAGGCGGTGGCCTCCCGGCGGGGCACGGGGATGCCCGCCACCGTCACCCCGGCACCCCCGTCGAGGTGCTGGCGCCACATCTGCCCCGGGTCCATGCGGTACACGTGGTCGGCACCGAAGACGACGACGAGGTCGGGGCGCTCGTCGTTGATGAGGTTCAGCGACTGGAGGATCGCGTCGGCCGAGCCGGTGTACCAGCGCGGGCCGAGGCGCTGCTGCGCCGGCACCGTGGTGACGTAGTTGCCGAGCAGGTTCGACAGTCGCCACGTCGTCGTGATGTGCCGGTCGAGGCTGTGGCTCTTGTACTGCGTGAGCACAGCGATCTTGAGGATGCCGGCGTTGACGAGGTTGGACAGGGCAAAGTCGATCAGCCGGTAGAGGCCACCGAACGGCACGGCGGGCTTGGCCCGGTCCTCGGTCAACGGCGCGAGCCGTGTGCCTGCACCACCGGCCAGCACGATCCCGAGGATCTTCGGCTCCGCCATCCCACACCTCCTGAGTCACCCACCAGCGCCTCGACGACCTGTCGTCCCGTGGTGGACGGGCGGGTGGCTCCGAGCCCCGAGCGGGGCTCTGCGGTGAGCCGCGTCACATCATGCTCGTCGGGGCTCCGGATCGGAACCGGAGCCGGGGACACCCGTGGGCGTCGCCGGAGCGGTCGTCCCGGAGCACTCCGGTCCGTCCGCCGGACGGTGGACCGGCAGCCCGAGCAGGCCCGGGGGTCGCCGGCCTGCTCGACCCGCTTCCGGTGGCACCGGGTGCGGAGTTGGAGCAGAGTCCACAGTGCTCTGGATCACACCGCACCCAGGACCGGGGGGCGACCATGTCGCTCGCGATCGGCGTCGACATCGGCGGCACCAAGGTCGCCGCCGGTCTGGTCGACGAGCAGGGCGGCGTCGTCGCCGGCGCCCGGCGCGACACACCGTCGCACGACCCGGCCAGGATCGAGGAGATCATCGCCGACGTCGTGCGGGAGCTGCAGGCATCCCACGAGGTCGAGGCCGTCGGCATCGGGGCGGCCGGGTTCGTCGACGCCGCCCGGTCCACCGTGGTGTTCGCGCCCAACCTGGCCTGGCGCGACGAGCCGCTGCGCGTCAACGTCGAGAAGCGGTGCAGGCTGCCGGTCGTCGTGGAGAACGACGCCAACGCGGCGGCCTGGGCCGAGGCCCGCTTCGGTGCCGGGCGGGGGCAGCAGTACCTCGTCGTCCTCACCGTCGGGACCGGCCTCGGCGGCGGGTTGGTGACCGGCGGGGAGCTGTACCGGGGGCGGCAGGGCATCGCCGCGGAGTTCGGCCACGTGACGGTGGAGCCGGGCGGACGGCGGTGCGGCTGCGGCGGCCGCGGCTGCTGGGAGCGCTACGCCAGCGGCCGGGCGCTGATCCTCGAGGCCCAGGAGCTCGCCACGGTCTCGCCGGCCATCGCCGGTCGGTTGCTGGAGCTGGCCGGTGGCCGGCCGGAGGCGATCACCGGGCTGCACGTGACCCGCGCGGCCCAGGACGGGGACGAGGCCGCGCTGGAGGCGTTCCGGGTGATCGGCACCTGGCTCGGTCAGGGCATGGCCGCCCTCACCGCGGCCCTGGACCCGGAGGTGTTCGTCCTCGGCGGCGGGGTCTCCGCCGCCGGGGAGCTGCTGCGCGAGCCGGCGGAGCGGTCGCTGCAGGAGCGGGTCACGGCGCGCGCGTACCGGGAGGTGCCGGCCGTGCGGCTCGCGCAGTTCGGTCCCGAGGCCGGGATCGTCGGCGCTGCGGACCTCGCCCGACGCCGGTGAGGCACGACGGGGGAGAGGACTCGCGGGGGTGCCAGACGGCACGGCCGGGCGACACAGGGTGGAGTGCAGGGGACGGCGGAGGGGGATCCGGTGAGCGAGCACGGTTCGTTTGATCAGCACGCGTCCATCTACGACGACACGGACACCGGGAGCGGTCGCAGCGCGGTGCGGATCGCCTCCGTGGCCGCGCTCGGCGGCTTCCTCTTCGGCTACGACAGCGCGGTGATCAACGGCGCCGTCGCCGCCATCGAGGACCGGTTCGAGGTCCCCTCCGCCACGCTGGGCTTCGCCGTGGCCTCGGCCCTGCTGGGAGCGGCGGCGGGCGCGCTGACGGCCGGGAGGTTCGCCGACCGCTTCGGCCGGCTGTTCACGATGAAGGTCGCCGCGGTGCTGTTCCTCATCAGCGCCCTGGTCACCGGACTGGCCCCCAACCTGCTGATCCTGATCATCGGGCGGATCATCGGCGGCGTCGGTGTCGGCGTCGCATCCGTCATCGCCCCCGCCTACATCGCGGAGGTCGCCCCCGCCCGGATCCGGGGTCGCCTGGGGTCGCTGCAGCAACTGGCCATCGTCACCGGCATCTTCCTGTCCCTGCTGGTGGACTTCGCCTTCGCCAGCGCCGCGGGCGGATCACGGAACGAGTTCTGGTTCGGCCTCGAGGCGTGGCGGTGGATGTTCCTCGCCATGGCCGTCCCTGCCGTGATCTACGGCGTGCTGACCCTGACCATCCCCGAGTCGCCGCGGTACCTCATCGCCACCCACCGGATCCCGGAGGCGCGGCGGATCCTCAGCACCCTGCTGGGCGAGCGTGGCCTCGACATCAAGATCGAGCGGATCCGGGAGACGATGGAGCGGGAGACCCGGCCGTCCTGGGCCGACCTCCGCGCCCCGCGGTCCGGTCTCCTGCCGATCGTCTGGGTGGGCCTGGGCCTGTCGGTCTTCCAGCAGTTCGTCGGGATCAACGTCATCTTCTACTACTCCAACGTCCTGTGGGAGGCCGTCGGCTTCAGCGAGAACGACTCGTTCATCATCACGGTCATCACGTCCGTGGTGAACATCGCGACCACGCTGATCGCCATCGCCAGCGTCGACCGCTTCGGCCGGCGGCCGCTGCTGCTGATCGGCTCGGTCGGGATGGCGGTCACGCTCGGCACGCTGGCCGTCGTCTTCGGCACCGCACCGCTGAACGCCGACGGCGCACCGGTGCTGTCGGACGTCACCGGGCCCATCGCGCTGATCGCCGCGAACCTGTTCGTGGTCGCGTTCGGCATGTCGTGGGGGCCGGTGGTGTGGGTGCTGCTGGGGGAGGCGTTCCCCAACCGGATCCGCGCCGCGGCGCTGGCCTTCGCGGCGGGCGGTCAGTGGGTGGCGAACTGGCTGATCACGGTGAGCTTCCCCTCGCTCTCGGACATCTCCCTCAGCCTGGCCTACGGCCTGTACACCGTCTTCGCGATCCTCTCGCTGCTCTTCGTGCTGCGCTGGGTGCGGGAGACCAAGGGCGTGGAGTTGGAGGACATGCACGGCGACACCAGTGCAGTCGCCGGCGACGTGCGTCGCTCCGGCTGACGGCCGTTCCTGCGTTCGCTCCCCGGACGGTGTGCGGATCCGTGGTCCGGCGGCCGGTCGGTTGCCTAGACTCTCCTCCCCGGAGGTCGACGCGCGGAGGTCGATCACATGCGCAGGTATCTCGTCGTCGCGAACCAGACCCTGGGCGGTCGGGAACTCCGGGAGGAGCTCCGCAGACGTGCGGTGGCGGGGGAGTCCTCGTTCTACGTGCTCGTGCCCAACACCCGGGCGGCGCACTACCACGTCGTGCCGGCCGCCGGTGGCCTGGTCCCCATGCCGAGCATGGCCACGGGCTACGGCGGGCCCGAGACCGACGAGGAGGCGACCGAGGAGGCCCGGGGGCGGCTGTCCCGGATCCTGGCCGAACTGGCCGAGCTGGGGGTCGAGGCCGAGGGGCACCTGGGCAGTCCTCAGCCGATGGCGGCCATCGAGGACGCCCTCAGCGGCCACCGCTTCGACGAGGTCATCGTGGCGACCCTGCCCAAACGGGTCTCGCGCTGGCTCGGCTCGGACGTGCCGCACCAGGTCGAGCGCCGCTTCGGGCTGCCGGTCACCACGGTCGTGGGTCGAGCCTGACCGGGAGACCCGACGCGGGCGGCACCACCGCCGCCACCGGAGTGATCGGGAGGGATCGCCGTCGCCGCCTGCCGTGCAGGCACCAGCCCCCGTCTCCACCCGCCGACCCACGGGCGGAGCGGACCGGAGCCCCCGGCCACCACGTGCGTCACCGCGCCGACGTGCACGGTGGCGCACGTGGCTGCCGAGCGGTGCGCGAGTCGTCCCCGTCGCTCCGGAGCGCCCGGACGCCTCGAGCCGGCGGGGCGGGGAGACACGAAGTGCCCGGTGACCGTGGGCCGGGTCGTCCGCAGACTGGGGTCATGCCGACGGCGACCGCAGCGACCGCGAGGCGCAGGTCCGGCGCGCACACTGCACCACCTCGGGGCGAGGACCGACCACGTGGGCCCAGGACGACCGCCCTGCGCGTGGCGGTGCGACGCGGTTCCGCCCGGCGTGACCGCGCGGGCTCCCCGAGGGCCGTTCGACGCCTCCGACCCGACGTCACGAGGAGCCTGGGATGACCACCTCGATCGAACAGCCTCCGGCCGGTGTACCGGACGCGACGGCGGCCCGCGCCGCTGACCACCTCTGGATGCACTTCGCCCGCCAGGGCCGCCACCCGGAGACGCCCGTCCCGGTGATCACCCGCGGGGAGGGGGCCTACATCTGGGACAACCGGGGCCGGAAGGTCCTCGACGGCCTGTCCGGGCTGTTCGTCGTCCAGGTCGGGCACGGGCGCCGGGAGCTGGCCGAGGCGGCGGCGAAGCAGGCGGCCGAGCTGGCGTACTTCCCGGTGTGGGGCTACACCACACCGGTGCAGGCCGAGCTGGCCGAGCGGGTGGCCGACCTCGCGCCCGGCGACCTGAACCGCGTCTTCTTCACGACCGGCGGCGGAGAGGCCGTGGAGTCGGCGTGGAAGGCCGCGAAGCAGTACTTCAAGCTGATCGGCAAGCCCCAGAAGCACAAGGTGATCAGCCGGGCGGTGGCCTACCACGGGACCCCGCACGGTGCCCTGGCCATCACCGGGCTGCCCGCCATGAAGAAGGACTTCGAGCCGCTGGCCCCGGGCGGCTTCCGGGTGCCCAACACCAACCTCTACCGCCACCCCGAGTTCGCCGAGGACCCCAAGGCCTTCGGCCGCTGGGCCGCCGACCGGATCGAGGAGGCGATCCTCTTCGAGGGCGCCGACACCGTCGCCGCGGTGTTCCTGGAGCCGGTGCAGAACTCCGGCGGCTGCCTCACGCCTCCGCCGGGCTACTTCGAGCGGGTCAGGGAGATCTGCGACAGGCACGACGTCCTGCTCGTCTCCGACGAGGTCATCTGCGCCTTCGGCCGGCACGGCGTGACCTTCGCCTGCGAGAAGTTCGGCTACACGCCCGACCTGATCACCTGCGCCAAGGGCATGAGCTCCGGCTACGGCCCGATCGGCGCGATGATCGCCTCGGAGAAGGTCGTCGAGCCCTTCCTGCGCCCAGGAGTGGCGTTCCCGCACGGGTACACGTTCGGCGGCCACCCCGTGGCGGCGGCCGTCTCGCTGGCCAACCTGGACCTCATGGAGAGCGAGGGGCTCAACCAGCGCGTGCTCGACAACGAGGCGGCGCTGGGTGCCACCCTGCGCGAGCTGCTCGACCTGCCGATCGTCGGCGACGTCCGCGGCGACGGCTACTTCTGGGCCGTCGAGCTGGTCAAGGACAAGGCCACCCGGGAGACGTTCGGCGCCGCGGAGCGGGAACGGCTCGTCCGCGGCTTCCTGCCCGGCGCGCTGTTCGACAACGGCCTGTACTGCCGCCCCGACGACCGCGGCGACGTGGTCGTCCAGGTCGCTCCGCCGCTCATCTGCGGCCAGGCGGAGTTCGACGAGATGGAGCAGATCCTGCGGCACACGCTGACCGAGGCCCAGGGCCTGGTCTGAGGAAGGACCTCCCTGCCCCCCACCGCGCCGCGACCGCACCCGACGTCCCGACCCGCGACAACCGCCCCGGTGCGACCGCACCGGCCCTCGACCGGAGGAGATCGGCCATGAGCACGCCCGTCGTCGGAGTACCGACCGAGATCAAGGACAACGAGCGGCGGGTGGCGCTCACCCCCGACGGTGTCGTGGAGCTGGTGCACGACGGTCACCAGGTCGTCGTGCAGGCCGGTGCCGGCGTCGGGTCCCGGTTCGCCGACGACGAGTACGCCGCGGCCGGCGCCAAGGTCGTGCCGACCGGCGACGAGGTGTTCGACGCCGCCGACCTCATCGTCAAGGTCAAGGAGCCGGTGCCCGCGGAGTACGACCGCTTCCGCCCGGGCCAGCAGCTGTTCACCTACCTGCACCTCGCTGCCGACCGCGGTCTCACCGAGTTCCTGCTCGAGCGGCGGATCGACTCCATCGCCTACGAGACCGTGCAGACCGCCGACGGCAAGCTGCCGCTGTTGACCCCCATGAGCGAGGTCGCGGGCCGGATGGCCGTGCAGGCCGCCGCCCACCACCTGGAGAACCCGGCAGGTGGAGCGGGGATCCTGCTGGGCGGCGTCCCCGGCACCCCCGCGGCGAAGGTCCTCATCATCGGCGGTGGGGTGGCCGGCACGGAGGCGGCGAAGATCGCGCTGGGGATGCGGGCCATCGTCCGGGTCCTCGACACCAACCCCAGTCGACTGGCCTACCTGTCCGACATCTTCGGCGGGCGGCTGGACCTGGTGACGCCCAACCGCGCCCGGACGGCGGCCTACGTCGCCGAGGCCGACGTCGTGATCGGCGCGGTCCTCGTGCCCGGCGCCAAGGCACCCAAGCTCGTCAGCAGGGAGATGATCGCCGCGATGCGCCCGGGCAGCGTGGTCGTCGACATCGCGATCGACCAGGGCGGCTGCTTCGAGACCAGCCGGCCGACCACCCACTCCGACCCGACCTACGTCGAAGAGGGCGTCGTCCACTACTGCGTGGCCAACATCCCCGGGGCGGTGGCCCGTACCTCCACCCTGGCCCTGACCTCGGCCACGCTGCCGTACCTGGTCCGGGTCGCACGGCACGGCGTGACCGGTGCGGCCCAGGCCGACCCCGCCCTGCGTCTCGGCCTCAGCACGCTCGACGGGCGGCTCGTCAACCAGTCGGTCGCCGAGGCCCACGACGTGCCCTTCACCGACCCCGCCGAGCTCCTCGCTGCCCGGTGAGACGTCGAACGGGTATCCCGGTCACGGTCGAGGAGGGAGGGGAACGCACCGGGATCCTGCTGGCTCGAGCGACGGCACGGCTCGGTGCCGCGGTGGGCGAGGAGCGGGCGGACGGCGTGGTGACGACACGCGGCTGCGCTCACCGGGCAGGCCCTGGTCCACTGGCGGGGGCTCCGGGGTTCCGGTAGGCCTGCTGCTGGCGAGACGATCCGTCGGGACGACACATCGTGCACACGAGGAGCTGCCGGGCGAGGCGGGTTCCGGCCGCCCCCGGGTGGCCTGGCATGAGAGGGCGCTGCCATGGGTGCGAAGGAGACCGGGAGGCACCGGGTCGTCGTCGTGGGGGGCGGCTTCGCCGGGCTGAACGTCACCCGCGGCCTCGCCCGCGCCGACGTCGACGTGACGCTGGTGGACCGGGCCAACCACCACCTCTTCCAGCCGCTGCTGTACCAGGTGGCGACGGGCATCCTGCCGCCCGGGCTCATCGCGCCGGCGCTGCGGGCCGTGGTCAAGCGGGAGAAGAACACGCGCGTGCTCCTCGCGGAGGTGCAGGACCTCGACCTGGACCGGCAGGTGGTCGGCGCCCGGGCACCGGACGGGCGGCTGGTCGAGCTGCCCTACGACACCCTCGTCGTCGCGGCCGGGGCGACGCACTCCTACTTCGGCAAGGACCAGCTGGCCGAGTACGCGCCGGGCATGAAGACCATCGAGGACGCCCGGTACCTGCGCGACGGGATCCTGGCCAAGTTCGAGATGGCCGAGATCGCCACCGACCCCACCGAGCGGGCGGAGTGGCTGACCTTCGTGGTGGTCGGGGCCGGACCGACGGGCGTCGAGCTCGTCGGGCAGATCGCGGAGCTGGCCCACACCGTCCTCCCGCGGGACTACCGCTCCGCGGACACCCGCCAGGCCCGGATCATCCTGCTGGAGGGGGCCGGGGCCGTGCTGCCCCCCTTCGCGCCCAAGCTCCAGGCGTACACCCAGCGGCGCCTGGAGGAGATGGGGGTGGAGGTGCGGCTCAACACCCTCGCCGTCGACATGGACCACGAGTCGATCACGGTCCAGGGACCGGGCGGGCGGGAGACGATCCGGACGCGCACGCGCATCTGGGCCGCCGGTGTCCAGGCGTCCCCGCTGGCCCGGGCACTGGCCGAGGCCGCCGGCGTCGAGACCGACCGGGCCGGCCGGGTCCCGGTGGGTCCCGACTGCACCGTGCCGGGCCACCCGGAGGTCTTCGCCATCGGCGACATGGCGTCGCTCGACAAGCTGCCCGGGGTCGCCCAGCCGGCCATCCAGGAGGGCAAGTACGTCGCCCGGGTCGTCAAGGACCGCCTCGCCGGCCGGCAGACGCCGCCGTTCCGGTACTTCGACAAGGGCACCATGGCCACGATCGGCTACCGCTCGGCCGTCGCCGACGCCTTCGGGGTGAAGGTGACCGGCTTCCTCGCCTACGCCATGTGGGTCTTCATCCACGTGCTGTACCTGGTGGGCTGGGGCAACCGGTTCGGCACCCTCTACACCTGGGTCCGCGCGCTGTGGCTGTCCCACAACCGGGGCAACCGGATCATCGCGTTCCAGGGGGCACAGCAGGAGGTGGCCGGGGGCGAGGCACCGGCGGCCCGGCCCCCGACGATCCTGCCCCGGACAGCGCCCAGGGCCGCCCCCGATGCCGAGGAGGCCATTCCTGGCGCCCCCCGGGAGGCCGGCGGCGCCGGGTGACCCGGGGGCTCTGGGGCTCGGAGGACCATGCTCGCCCGGTGGGTCAGCCGGGTGGCCCAGCCCGGCGTGGCCGCCTGCGGCACCTGCTCACGGGTCCCGCTGCTGGGGCCCGGAGCACCGCGGCCGACGAGGGGCCCCGACGCCGGAGGCATCCCCACGGCCGTCGACCGTGGGTCCGTGCGGACGGTCCGACGCACGGCACACCGAGCGGCCCGGCTCGGCCGGCCGACCCCGCCCCACCGAGGCACTGGAGCAGTCCATGTCCGAGCAGAGCGTCCTGAGCCCGCCCTCCGGCGCGACGTCCCCGCCTACCCGGCTGATGCTGATCGGCGGGAACTGGGTCGAGGCCGCCGACAGCGAGTGGCGTGAGATCACCAGCCCGGGTCGCCGCGGCCACGTCCTCGCGCGCGTCCCGCGCGGCAGCGCCACCGACGTCGACCGTGCCGTGACCGCCGCCCGGGAGGCGTTCCCCGCCTGGCGCGACCAGCACTTCACGGAGCGCCAACGGGTGCTGCTGAGGATCGCCGACGCCCTCGAGGGCCGCGGCGAGGAGCTCGCCCGGGTCACCGCTGCCGACACCGGGAACGCGCTGCGCACCCAGGCGCGACCGGAGGCGGCGCTGCTGGTCGACCTGTTCCGCTACTTCGGCGGGGTCGCCGGTGAGGTCAAGGGCACGACCCTGCCGGCCGGGGCGTCGCAGCTGCAGTACACGCGGCAGGAGCCGCTGGGGGTGGTCGGCGCGATCCTGCCGTGGAACTCGCCGCTGATGATCGCCGGGTTCAAGGTCCCGGCCGCCCTGGCCGCGGGGAACACCATCGTGCTCAAGGCCGCCGAGGACGCCCCGCTGTCGATCCTGCTGATGGCCGAGGTGTGCGAGGAGTTCCTGCCCCCGGGCGTCCTCAACGTGGTCACCGGTACCGGCCGGGCCGCGGGCAACGCCCTGGTCGAGCACCCCGGCGTCGACAAGATCTCCTTCACCGGCTCCACCGAGGTGGGGCGGGGCATCGCCGCCAAGGCAGGGGAGCGGCTGGCCCACCTGTCCCTGGAGCTGGGCGGCAAGAACCCGTCGATCGTGTTCCCCGGTGCGGTGACCGACGAGCTGATCGAGGGGCTGGTGCTGTCCTCGCGGATCAGCCGCCAGGGCCAGAGCTGCACCGCCGGCTCGCGGCTCTTCCTGCACCGCGAGGTCCACGACGAGGTGCTGGCCCGGCTGAGCGAGCGGCTGGGTGCGATGACGGTCGGGGACCCGCTCGACGAGGCCAGCGACATCGGCGCGGTCATCAACGAGACCCAGTTCGACTCGATCCGGGGCTACCTGGAGGACGGGCTGGCCAATCCCGCGCTGCACGTCGAGGTGGGCGGGCTGCCACCGGAGAGCGGTCCGCTGGCCGAGGGGTTCTTCCACGTGCCCACGCTGTTCTCCGGCGGCGACAACAGCTTCCGGCTCGCCCGCGAGGAGATCTTCGGCCCCGTCGTCGTCGCCATCGCCTGGACCGACGTCGACGACGTCGTCCGCATGGCCAACGACACCGCCTACGGACTGGGGGCCTACGTCTGGAGCCACGACATCGACCTGGCGATCACCACCGCGCACCGCCTCGAGGCCGGCTGGGTGCAGGTCAACCAGGGCGGGGGACAGGTCGTCGGCCAGTCCTACGGCGGCTACAAGCAGAGCGGGATCGGCCGGGAGGTGTCCCTCGAGGGCATGATCGCCGGCTTCACCCAGACCAAGCAGGTCAACGTGCGCCTGGGCTCCGGAGCGACCCCCGCGCCGCGCACGGGACCCTGACGGGCGCCGCACCACCGTCGACCGGACCGAGGAGGACCGATGGCCAGCTACACCGCGACCGCGATCTGCGAGGGCGACCACTGGGTCATCGACGTCCCGGGTGTCGGTACGACCCGGGCCGACAGCGTCGACGACATCGAGGAGATGGCTCTCGACCTGGTCGTCGCGATGACCCACACCGCCCCCGAGGAGGTGCACGTCCAGACGCGCATCGTCTGACCCGGCCAGCCGCGGTCGGGCCACGGCGCCGGAAACGGGGCCGGACTGCTCCGATGGCGTGGTGGGGGCGGGCGCACACGTGGTGCCGCCGGTGGTGGGACCGGGGCGTGCGGACCGTCACGCCCCGACGTGCGACCCGGACGCCCAGCGCGGTCGTACGGTGGAGGCAGCCGTCGAGACGCCGACCCGTCTCCGGCGTTCCACCACACCGACGAGAAGCGCAGAAGAGCGACAGTGTCCAGCGAACCCGAAGACCTCGGCACCACCGGGTCCGGTCCCTCCGGGCCAGGGCAGACCCCGGCCGGGCCGGCGGACGGGACGTCCGGATCGGCAGCCGCACCGGGCTGGACCTGGCGCCTGGTGCGCAGCCTGGTGCTCCTCGACTCCTGGTCCCCGGACAGCCACCGGCTGAGCTCCCCGCAGGCCGCACGGAGGCACCTGCGCACCGAGTGGACCTGCTCCGGCGACCTCACCGAGGCCCAGGCTGCCGCCCTGGTGGCCCTCGACGAGACGACGGCCTGGAAGGCCTGACCCGCCGCCGCGGGTGAGGAGGCCGGGCGCCCGGCGACCGGTGCACGCGCACCAGCAGGTCCTCCTGGGCGGCCCGCCCGCGCGCCGGGCGGTGCACGCGCATGCCGCGTCACCGAGCGGAGTCGTTGTAGTAGCGCGGTGCTGATGGCCCCCCCATGCTTCTTGCGAGTTCACGCCTGACCCCCACCCACTCGTACTCACACGAGGGAGCGGACATGGCACACGGCCCCTCCGCGAACGGCAACCTCCACAAGGGCCTCAAGCAGCGGCACCTCACGATGATCGCGATCGGCGGTGTCATCGGCGCGGGCCTGTTCGTCGGCTCCGGCGCGATCATCGGTGAGGTCGGTCCCGGGGCGTTCCTGACCTACGCCCTCACCGGCGTCCTGATCGTCATGGTCATGCGGATGCTCGGGGAGATGGCGGTGGCCAACCCCTCGACGGGGTCCTTCGCCGATTACGCCCGGCAGTCGCTCGGCGGCTGGGCCGGCTTCAGCGTGGGCTGGCTGTACTGGTACTTCTGGGTGATCGTGGTCGGCTTCGAGGCCGTGGCCGGGGCGGCCATCCTGCAGCGCTGGCTGCCCGACGTCCCGCTGTGGATCATGGCGCTCGTCCTGATGGTGCTCATGACGGCGACCAACCTGTTCTCGGTGGCCTCCTACGGGGAGTTCGAGTACTGGTTCGCCGGCGTCAAGGTCCTGGCGATCATCACGTTCATCAGCCTCGGCGCGCTGTTCGTCCTGGGACTGTGGCCGGGCCGCGACCTCGACTTCTCGAACCTCACCGAGCACGGCGGACTGTTTCCCAACGGCGTCAGCACGCTCTTCTCGGGCATCGTCATCGTGGTCTTCTCGATGGTCGGCGCCGAGATCGCCACCATCGCCGCCGCGGAGTCCGACGAGCCGGAACGGGGGATCGCGCGGGCGACGAACTCCGTCGTCTTCCGGATCCTGATCTTCTACGTCGGCTCCATCTTCCTGCTGGCCACCATCCTGCCGTGGAACTCCACGGAGCTCGGTGACTCGCCGTACGTCGCCGCGATGGAGGAGATGGGCATCCCGGCGGCGGCCGACATCATGAACGCGGTCGTGCTCACCGCCGTCCTGTCCTGCCTGAACTCCGGCCTCTACACGGCCTCCCGCATGCTGTTCGTGCTCGCCGCCCGGCACGAGGCACCCGGCCGGATGCTCTCGATCAACCGGCGTGGTGTGCCCGCGTGGGCGATCCTCTCGTCCAGCGTCGTCGGGTTCCTCTGCGTGATCGCGGCCTACGTCTCGCCGGACACGGTCTTCCTGTTCCTGCTGAACTCCTCCGGCGCGATCATCCTGTTCGTCTACCTGCTGATCAGCCTCTCGCAGCTGCGGATGCGGCCGACGATCCCGCCGGAGCGGCTGCGGGTGAAGATGTGGTTCTACCCCGTCCTGACCCTGCTCACGGCGGCCGCGATCGTCGCGATCCTCGTGCAGATGTTCGTCCGGGAGAGCACCCGGTCGCAGCTCCTGCTCAGCCTGCTGGCCTGGGCGCTCGTGCTCGTCGCCTACGCCGTCCGGCGCAGGGCCATCGGCGAGGCCCACGTGACCGAGGAGGGGGTCGCCGCTGAGTCCCGCGCCGACCAGTGGATGCACGAGCACGGCGCCGTCGTCGACGTCGAGGTCGACGCCGCCGTGGGGGAGGGGCGGCTCGACCCCCGCGTCATCCGGCGGATGGACGAGGAGGGCTATCCCAACGAGGCGCCGTGACCGCCGCGCCCCCGGCCGCCGGTGGCGGCGACCGGGGGCGCGCCGGCGTCAGCCCATGTGCGGGTACCGGTAGTCGGTGGGCGGCACGAAGCTCTCCTTGATCGACCGGGGCGACACCCAGCGCAGCAGGTTCAGCGGCGAGCCGGCCTTGTCGTTGGTTCCGCTGGCCCGGGCGCCGCCGAAGGGCTGCTGCCCGACGACGGCGCCGGTGGGCTTGTCGTTGACGTAGAAGTTGCCGGCGGAGAACCGCAGCACCTCCATGGCCTCGACGATCGCGGCGCGGTCCTGGGCGATGATCGAGCCGGTGAGCCCGTACGGGGCGGCGTCGGCGGCCTGCTGGACGACGCGGTCGTAGTCGGCGTCGTCGTAGACGAACACCCCGAGGATCGGGCCGAAGTACTCGGTGGTGAACACCTCGTGGTCGGGGTTGTCCGCCTGTACCAGCGTGGGCCGGACGAAGAAGCCCTCGCTGTCGTCGGTGGTGCCCCCGGCCAGGATGTCCACGCCGTCCTCGCCGCGGACCCGGTCCAGGACGCCGGTGAGCTTGTCGTACGACCGCTGGTCGATGACCGCACCCAGGAACAGGGAGAAGTCGGTGATGTCGCCCATCGGCATGCCCTCGACCTCCTCCAGGAACGGATCGCGGAGCCGGTTCCACACCGAGCGGGGGATGTAGGCGCGGGAGGCCGCGGAGCACTTCTGGCCCTGGAACTCGAACGCCCCGCGCACCAGGGCGGTGCGCAGCACGTCGACGTCGGCGGAGGGGTGCGCGATCACGAAGTCCTTGCCGCCGGTCTCGCCGACGAGCCGGGGGTAGGCCCGGTAGCCGGTCAGGTTCTCCGTTACCGTCCGCCACAGGTGCCCGAAGGTCGCGCTGGAGCCGGTGAAGTGGATGCCGGCCAGGTCGGGGTGGACCAGTGCGACCTCGCTGACCGCCCGGCCGTCCCCGGTGACCATGTTGATCACCCCGGGCGGCAGACCGGCCTCCTCCAGCACCCGCATCGTGTGGTGCGCGGCCAGCTGCTGGGTGGGGGAGGGCTTCCAGATCACCGTGTTGCCCATCAGCGCCGGCGCGGTGGGCAGGTTGCCCGCGATCGCGGTGAAGTTGAACGGCGTGATGGCCAGCACGAAGCCCTCGAGCGGCCGGTGGTCGAAGCGGTTCCAGACGCCCGGTGAGCTCTGCGGCTGCTCCTCGAGGATCTGCCGGCCGAAGTGGACGTTGAACCGCCAGAAGTCCACCAGCTCGCAGGGCGTGTCGATCTCGGCCTGGTAGCAGGTCTTGCTCTGCCCGAGCATCGTGGCCGCGTTGAGCGTGTGCCGCCACGGCCCGGCCAGCAGCTCGGCGGCCTTGAGGAAGACCGCGGCGCGGTCGTCGTAGGACATCCGCCGCCACGCGGGGGCGGCGGCGCGGGCGGCCTCCACGGCGTCGGCGACGTCCTCCGGCGTCGCGTTGCGCATCGTGCCGAGGACGGCGTCCTTGCGGTGCGGCTGGACGACGTCGATGGGCTTGCCGCGGCCGGCCCGCTGCTCGCCGCCGATCGCCATGGTCAGGTCGACGCGCTCGGCGGCGACCTGCTTCAGGGTCTCCTCCAGCGCTGCTCGCTCGGCGCTGCCGGGGGCGAAGTCGTGGACCGGCTCGTTGACCGGAGGGGGCACCTGGGTGACGGCGTCGAACACCGTGATCACGCTCCTTGTGTCTGGCGGTTCATCGACCGACGAGGGCGCGCAGGAAGAACAGCAGGTTGGCGGGGCGCTCGGCCATCCGGCGGGTCAGGTACGGGTACCAGGCGGAACCGAACGGGATGTACACGCGGACCCGGTGACCGCTGTCCACGAGTTCCTGCTGGAGGTCGCGGCGGATGCCGTAGAGGAACTGGAACTCGTACTCCTGCGGCCCCTTGCCGGCCCTGGCGGCGGCCTGGTGCGCGTGGGCGACGAGCTCGTCGTCGTGCGTCCCGAACGCGGGATCGGAGCCGTGCTCGAACAGCCAGTCGGTGAGGTACCGGTACTGGGCCCTGATCTCGGCCTTGCCCTGGTGGGCGTGCTCGAGGGGCTCGGCGTAGGCGCCCTTCACCAGCCGGACCCGCGGCCGCAAGGACGCCAGTGCCTCCAGGTCCACCGGGGTGCGGCGGAGCGCTGCCTGCACGGCGAGCCGGGTCTGCGGGTGCGCGGTCGCGGCGTCCCGGAAGAGCGCCACCGTGTCGGGGACCAGGCTGCTGTCCTCCATGTCGATCTCGACGGGGACGCCCACGGCCGCGGCCTGGTCGAGGATCTCGGTCAGGTTCGCCACGCAGGCATCCCGGTCCACGGTCTGGCCCAGCTGGGAGAGCTTGATGGAGATCCGGGCGTCCAGGCCGCGCGCGGCGATCGCCTTCGCCGCCGCCTCGTACTCCGCGACGGCGGCGCCCGCGCCGGACAGATCGGTGACCCCCTCCCCGAGCAGGTCGAGGATGCTGCCGATCCCCCGGGAAGCGAGCGCCGCAGCCGCGTCGAGCGCCTCGTCGAGGCGCTCTCCCGCGACGAACCGGTGCGCGGCCCGGCGGGCGACCGGGTTCTGCGTCACCTGCCGCTGGAGCCTCGGGCTGGCGGCGGCCCACATGAGCACGCGGTTGACCATCGCGTTCCCCGTTCCGGGGGTCGGCGGGCGCTCGGGTGGCTGCGAGGAGGCGACTCTACTGGAGAGTGACCCCGGTCACACCCGTGGGAAGGTGCTCGGGCGGCGGTCCTGGTCCGGCGGTGGACGCGGTGCGCCTCCCGGAGGCAGGGAGGCCACGAGCCGGGCGGCCGCCGACTGCACTGGCGGCGACCGTGCTCAGACCTCGACGGCGGTGCCGCAGATCCCGCAGATCTCGAGCTGCCGACGTCCCCACCGGGCGATCGGCACGAAGAACACCGTGAACTGCCTGACCTGCCGGACGCGCGCCCACTGCGTGGTGTTGCCGCAGCGCGGGCAGGTGCGGACCTCCCCGGAGCCCAGGTCCTGCTGCTTGGTGCCGAGACCGAAGAGGAAGAACACGCCGCCAGCTTAGGCAGCGGCCGCTTCAGCGCAGGGAGGCCGGCGCTGGGCCGGTCACCTGTGCGGACGGGCGGGTCAGGCGTCGATCCGCAGGTCGCTGAGCGGCTTGGAGCAGCAGATGAGCAGCTTGTCCTGCGCGATCTCGCGCGGCCGGATCCCACCCTGGTGCTGCATGTCCACGGTGCCCGAGAGCACGGTCGTCTTGCAGGTGCCGCACATCCCCTGGCCGCACGACGAGGGAGGGGTCAACCCAGCCTCCCACGCGGCGTCCAGGACGTTCTCGTCGGCGCCGCAGGGGAACGTGCGACCGCTGCGGACGAACTCGACCGAGAAGACGACGGGCCGTGCCCCAGCGCTCGACGGCCGGGATCCGTCGGCACCCGCGGGGTCCGCCGGTTCGGGAGCCGCCTCCACCATGAGGTCCTCGAACGAGAACGACTCCTCGTGGTACCGCGTCATGTCGAAGCCTGCCGCGACGAGCATCCGACGGACCGCGGCCATGTACGGGGCGGGTCCGCAGCAGAACACCTCGCGCTCGTGGAGGTCGGGGGCGAGCACCCGCAGCATCTCGTCGGTCAGGAAGCCCCGGAGCCCGACCCACGGCTCCCGAGGGGAGTCCCGCTCGCAGACGTGGGCGACGCGGATGGTCGGCGCCACGCTCGCCATCACGTCGAGCTCGCGCCGGAAGATGATGTCGGACGGCGTCCGGGCGCTGTGCACGAACAGGACGTCGGTGTCCGCGCCGAGGTCGTGCAACGTGCGCGTCATGGACATGAGCGGGGTGATGCCGCTGCCCGCGGACAGGAACAGGTACTTGGCTGCCGGGTGCCGGGCGGCCGAGAACAGCCCGAACGGTCCGTCGGCCGAGACGCGCTGCCCGGGGCCCATGGTGTCGTGCAGCCAGGTGGAGACGAGCCCTCCGGGCTGGCGCTTGACCGTGATCCCGATCAGGTGGGGCCGCGTCGGTGGCGTGGAGATCGTGTAGCACCGGTCGATCGGGCGGCCGCCGATCTGCAGTCGCAGGGTGATGAACTGGCCCGGGTCGTAGTGGAACAGCGCGGGTTCCTCGGACTCGAAGAGGAACGTCTTGACGTCGTGGGTGATGTCGAGGACCTGCCGGCACACCAGCGTGCAGTTGTCCGTCTCGCCCCAGACCGGCAGCACGGACGGGTGGGCTGTCAGGCCGACCTGCCCAGCAGCAGGGGCCGGCGGGACTGCGTCCGGTACCGCCACGGGGCTGGGGCGCGCGGTCATCGTGGAGCCTCTCGACGTACGGGGTCGGTCACCGGGGTGTCGGCCGGCGACGGGTCGGGTGTGGGGCGTCGGGCGCAGGCCCGGGTCGCGCCGCCGCGTGCGGGTCCGCACGGCGTCGGCTCAGAGGGCGCGGGCGCGCTCCCGGTCCCGGTGGAGTGCTGACTCGATGCGGCCGGCCGCGCGCGCCAGGTGGTCGGCCGCGGATCGCGCCCGGCGCCCGTCGAGTCGCTGCGTGGGGCCGCTGACGGTGAGGACGCCGACGAGCTCGTCCGCCTGTCCGTAGATGCCCGTGGCGACGCCGGACAGGCCTTCTTCCGCCTCGTCGACGGAGAAGGCGTGCCCGCGCTCGCGGACGCGGCCGAGGTCGGCGCGCAGCTCGTCGGCCGTCACGATCGTCGCCGGCGTGAGACGAGCGAGCGGCTCGCGCAGGAAGCGCTCGAGCTGCTCGTCGTCGAACGTGGCGAGCAGCACCTTGCCGCTGGCGCTGGCGTGGAGCGGGAACCGTTGTCCGACCCAGGATCCCGGTCGGAGGTGGTGCGGTGCGTCGACCTGGTGCACGAGGTCCAGGCCCCCGTCGGAGGCCACCACGCTCAGCGTCCCGGTCTCCCTGACCGCGGCCACCAGCTCGGCGATGACCGGGCGAGCGGCTTCCAGCAGGAGGAGCCCTTCGTCGGTGTTCCGGGCGAGGCGCAGCAGTTCCGGCCCCAGGAGCACCCGGTCGTCACCGGCTACCCGGAGGAGGAAGCCCTCCTGCTCCAGCGTCTGGATCATCCGGAGCGCCGTGGCCCGCGGGAGCCCGGCGGCCCGGGCCAGCGACGACACGTTGGCCCTGTCGTCGTCGGCGGTCGCGCGGAGCAGTGTGATCGCCTTCCTGACCGACTGGTTGAGCTTGGCTCCCTCGTCACCGGTCGCCGTGCGGCCACGTGACCCCGGGCCCGGCAGGGCCGATGGCCTGGTCCGGTCGTCCGTCTCGTCCATGTCCCACCTCTGCGGTTCTGCGGCCCCGACCGTCCGTGCGTCCCTAGCGGGACAGGTGAGCGGCCAGCCGGGAGACGTACCAGGTCACGAAGGCCTCGACGTCCCCCTCGACCGTCGAGTACGGGCCCGGCTGGTAGCCGGGGTCCGCGACGCCCTCCTGGGTGCGGGCCACCAGGACCCCGTCCTGCTGGTTCGTCGCCTGCCAGACCCTGGTCAGGGTGGCCACGTCGTAGTCCACGCCCTCGACCGCGTCCGGGTGGACCAGCCACGTCGTCCGCAGCAGGGTCCGGTCCGGCGCGAGCGGCAGCACGGAGAACAGCACCGCGTGGTCGGCCAGCAGGTGGAACCACGAGTTCGGCTGCATGTGCAGGGACAGGTCACCGAAGCGGTCCGTGGTCACGGATCCCATCAGCCTGCCGCACACCGACTCGCCGTTCGTGTTGAACGACTTGCCGGCACCGTCGAGGGGGGCGTGGGAGAGCTGGAAGCCCGTGGCACGGGTGTCGAGCTCCCGCGCTCCCTCGAGGGGGAAGCCCTGCCGGACGCACGCCGACCGGAGTGCGGCGGCGGCCTGGGTGTAGCGCTGGTGGACGGGCCGCAGCCGCGGCGGGACGTCCTCGGCGGAGTAACCGAACAGGGGGAAGTAGGCGCTCAGCAGCTCGGGGTGGCCGTCGCAGTGGTAGCACTCGCGGTTGTTCTCCATGACGAGCTTCCAGTTGCCGGTCTCGACGATGTCGTCCTGGTGGGCGATCTTCGCCCGGCTCAGCCCGTACGGGGCCAGAAAGGGCTCGATGCGCGCGGCGACCTCGTCGAAGTCGGCCGGTGGGTCGTCGGCGAGGCACAGGAACACCAGACCGCCGGTGCTGCGCACGTGCACCGGCCTCAGGCCGAAGCAGCTGCGGTCGAACGAGGCCGGCTGGTTGTCGGCGTGCATCAGGCGACCGTCGACGCCGTAGGTCCAGTGGTGGTACGGGCAGACGAGGTTCCCCACGCTGCCCCGTACGTCGTCGAGCAGCCGCGATCCCCGGTGCCGGCACACGTTGTGGAAGGCGCGCACCTCGTCGTCGTCGTCCCGGACGATGATCACGGAGTAGCCGCCCACCGCGACGGTGACGAAGTCGCCCGGTTCGGGGAGTTCCGCCTCGGCCGCCGCGAAGAGCCAGTGCCCGGCGAAGATCGCGCGCAGGTCCAGGTCGAAGACCTCCTGGCTCGTGTAGAAGGGCGCCTCCAGGCTGTACCCGGGAACGCGACGCGCCACCAGGTCGACCAGGTCGTGACCGGTGGGGCGCTCGAGCTGCATGGTCATGGTGCGTCTCCTGGGAGGGGACGAGCTCTCGATCTCTGCTGGTGCGGCGTGGACCTGCTCGGGTGTCGGCCCGGCGTCGTGGTGACCACTGAGTGGATGGACCTGCCCACCTGGTGAGTGGAGCACGATGCCTCGAGGGGAGTCAAGGGCTCGGGAGCCCGTCGACCGCCCGGACAGGTGCTCGTCGTGGTGCGACGGTCGGAGGTGCAGGCCGGCCGTCGGGAGAGCAGGAGCCCGTACGCGTCGAGTCGGTCCACCCCGGTCCGGGCGCCGTGGACCGCACGCTCCTGCAGCACGTCGGCCACCGCCGCTGCGAACGGCTCGGCTCGGCCCTGGGCTCGCTCCGCAGGCCCGAGGACCGATCAGCTCGTCGCCGTCCACGTCCCGAGGTGCGGCAGCGGGGACACCGGCTCGGCCGGTGTCCCCGCTGCCGACCGCGGGACGTCGTACCCGGTCCTGGTGGCCTGGCGGGACGACGGGCCCGGTGTGCCGGTCACGAGCGGCTCCCCGCAGCAGGAGTGCGGGCAGGGGCCGATCAGGTCCGGCGGCACGGCCCGCCGACGCACGCTGGGCGCTGCGCTCGTCAGGTCGGTGTCTGTGACGCCGCCGGTTCGCGGGTGGGAGCGGCGACGCCGTTCTCCGGGTCGGCCGGGGTCGGCTGCCGGGCGGGGTCGGGTTGGGAGACCGTGCCCTGTCGCATCTCCGCGACCACCGTGCGGACACCGGGCGGGACGGTGGTGACCACCGGCTCGCTGCGCAGTTGCTTGAGCAGGCTGTAGCAGACACCGAGCATGACGACCAGGAACGGGACGCCGAACACGATGACCGTGGTCTGGATCGCGTCCAGACCCCCGGCGAGCAGCAGGGCGATCGCGACCGCGCCGATCATCGATCCCCAGGTCACCACCAGCCAGGTCCGGGGGTGCAGCGAGCCGCCCTGGGAGAGCATCCCGAGCACCAGGGACGCCGCGTCGGCGCCGGCGACGTAGAACAGCATGATCAGGACGACGACGAGCACCGCGGTGAGGGTCGAGAACGGCAGCGCGTCGAGCAACGTGAACAGGGTGTTCTCGACACCCGTGGCCAGCGAGCCGGCCATGTCGGTGACCCCGCTCAGCTGGAACCGGATGGCGGTGCCACCCATCACCACGAACCAGACCGTGCTGACGAGCGTCGGGACGATCAACACGCAGATCACGAACTCGCGGATGGTGCGTCCCCGGGAGATCCGGGCCATGAAGGTGCCCACGAACGGGGCCCACGACATCCACCACGCCCAGTAGAAGATCGTCCAGCCGGCGAGCCACTCGCCGCCACCGTTGGCACCGGTGCGGAACGACATGGGCACGAAGTGGGCCAGGTAGCCGCCGAAGGACTCGACGAAGGTGTTCATCAGGAAGATCGTGGGCCCGAAGGCGAACACGAAGAGCAGGATCCCGACGGCCAACCCGGCGTTGATGTTCGCCATCCACTTGACGCCGCGCTCGGTCCCGCTGACCGCCGACACCACGAACAGGGCGGTCAGCACGACGATCACCACGATGGAGACGGTGTTGCTCTGGGGGGCGTCGAAGACCCGCGTCAGCCCGCTGTTGATCTGCAGGGCGCCCAGGCCCAGGGACGTGGCCGCCCCGAAGGTGGTGATGAACAGGCCGAAGATGTCGACGGCCCGGCGGGCAGGGTGCGCGGGGTCCTTCCGCGGGAAGACGATCGAGCTGAGCAGGTTGGGCAGGCCCTTGCGGAACGTCGCGTAGGCCAGGGCGAGCCCGACCACGCCGTACAGCGCCCACGGGTGCAGGCCCCAGTGGAAGATCGTGTACTCCATGCCGAGCTGGGCGGACTCCGGCGTCGCGGCCTCGGCGAGCCCCAACGGCGGCGTGAGCAGGTGCGACAGCGGCTCGGCGACGCCCCAGAAGATCAGCCCGATGCCCATCCCGGTGGCGAACATCATCGAGATCCACGAGACGGTGCTGAACTCCGGCCGCTCGTCGTCGCGGCCCAACCGGATCCGCCCGTAGCGCGAGAGCGCGAGCAGCAGCATGAGTGCGACGAAGCCGACCGTCACGAGCACGTACACCCAGCCGGTGGCGTCGATCATCTTGGCCAGGACCGAGGAGGCAGCCGTGGCCAACGACGTCGGCGAGAGCACACCCCACAGCACGAACGCCACGGTCACAGCGAGGCCGGAGACGAAGACGGTCTTGTCGACCGGGTGGTCCACGTCGGCGGCTCGCGGGTGCATCCGGTCGTCATCGGGCGCGGCGTGGACGTAGCGGGGGGTGACGAGGACCGTCTCCTCGACCGTCACGTCGCCGTCGACGGCTCGGGTGTGCTCCCGGGGGTCTCGGGGAGCGGCAGGGGCGGCGCGCTCGGGGTCGTCGGGGCTCATGGCACACCTTCCGTTCCGCACGGCGCTTCGGTAGCGCCACACGAAACAGTGCTACGTGGACCACTGTCAACGGTCAGCCGGCGGCAGCAGCCGCCCTGCGGTCCGCCCTCACGGCGGATGGCTCCGGCCAGGACGCGCCACGGCACGGTGGCCCGGGTGTTCGTCGCCAGGTCGTCCTCCGCCCGCGCTCACGTGCTCCCGCTCGGCCGTGATCTGGTGGCGGGGAGCTGGCCGAGCATGTAGGTGGCGGCGTCGTCGATCTTGCGGCGCCAGCGTTCCACCGCGACCTCACCGTCCCCGGTGTCGATGGCCTCGAAGATGGCGCGGTCGTCGCGCACGATCGCGTCGATCGGATACGCGTACTCCAGCCCCATCACGGCGATGAACACGCGCAGGTGGTCCGCCAGGACCTCCAGCATGGGCGCGATGCGGACCAGGCCCGAGGCTTCGGCGAGGGTGTTCTGGAAGGCGATGTCCGCCTCGCCGGTCCGGTGGACGTCGCCGGTCGCGGCGCACCTCTCCAGCGCGTCCAGCGACTCCGCGACCGACTGCCGTTCCTGCGGGGACCAGCGGACGGCGGCTCGGATCACCAGGGCTCCCAGCGCTCGCCGAGCGGCGTACGTCTCGACGACGTCGCTCCTCGTCAGGACGGGGACCACCGCCGCGTGCCCCGTCGTGATCGTCAGCAGGCCGTCCCGCTCCAGGAGTCGCATCGCCGTCCTGACCTGGGCCCGCGACGTCCGCAAGCGACCCGCCAGGAAGCGCTCGGTGACGCGGTCCCCGCCGGCGATCCGGCCCTCCGCGATGCCCTGCCGGATCGTTCCGACGATCTCGTCGGCGAGAGCTCGTTCCGGTCCGAGGTGACGCACCGGGGACCGGGCCGCGGATCCGCGGCTCCGTGCCGTCCCGGTGGCGGGACGCACCCAGGTGAACGCGCGGCGGGGCCCCCGCGCCCACGAGCGGAGTTCGCCCTCCAGCTGCAGTGCCGACGCGGGCGGGAGGAGCGGCCCCCAGCCGAGGAGGAGCGGGAAGAGGGACAGCCACTCGTCGACGTCCCGGCACACCCCTCGAACCGACACCTCGGCCGGCACGGGAGCCTCCTGGGACGCGAGGGTCATCAGGGTCGCGTCCGGGTCGGCCGCGTCCACCACCTCGTCCCAGAACGGCCTCGTGTCAGCGGGGGAGGTCGCCGGGACCTGAGGGCGCACCAGTTCGGAGGCCAGGACGGTGCGCAGTGACCGGTGCACCGCCGGGTCGACCCGTGCCCGTGGGGCGGGGTCCTGCCCCCGGGGGACGGCCGTGAGCTGGCAGGCCAGGACGGCGTACTCCGCCGTCACCAGGAGGCCGAGGACCGCCGGCTGGCGCCCGGCCGTCGCGGCGGTCAGGTCGGCGCTGAACGCGGTGCCGGCCCGCATGGCCTCCCAAGCGCGCGCCACGAAGGACTGGCTGACGCCGAGAGCGTCAGCGATGGAGCGACTGGACCACTTGGTGGTGGGCATCCACAGCGGCGCGGTGAGGGTGGCGTGCCTCAGCTCCAGCGTCGTCCGGCGTCGGTGGGCGGGCCGGCTCAGCCGTGCCGCCCCGCCCGTGCGGTACCGCTGCGCCCACTTCGCGGCGGTCTGCCTGGTGACGCCGTGTTCCCGGGCGGCGCGCGCGGGCCCGAGCGACAGCACGTCCTGCACCAGCCGTGCACGCACGCGGACCGCCTCGTCGACGTCCCGCGACAGGGCCTCGAGCTCCGGATCGCCCACCTGGCTCCTCGACCGTAGGTGCGCAGTGTAACTCGGTGACTCACGCCCGGTACCGGTCCCGACGTCGTGCTACCGGACCGGTGGACGCCGCTGCACTCTTCCTCCCGACGCGACCGGGGCCCGCCGGCCTCGAGGACGCCCTCTGCCGCCGCTGCTCCTGGAGGCACCATGCAGTCTGCAGACCCGTTGCTGAGCCCCTTCACGATCAAGAACGTCACGTTGCGCAACCGGATCGTCAGCACGTCCCACGAACCCGCGTACAGCGAGGACGGGCTGCCCGGGGACCGGTACCGGGCCTACCACGTCGAGAAGGCGAGGGGCGGGGTCGGGCTCACGATGATCGGCGGCAGCGCCATCGTCAGCCCGGAGAGCGCGCCGGCGTTCGGCAACCTGCAGCTGTTCAAGGACGAAGCGGTCCCGCTGCTGCATCGTCTCGCGGACGAGGTCCACGAACACGGCACCGCGGTCATGACCCAGCTGACCCACCTCGGCCACCGGACCAGCAACTACACCCACGACTGGCTACCGGCTCTGTCGGTCAGCGCCCTCCGTGAGTCCTCGCACCGGGCGTTCACGCGGCCGGCCGACCGGTGGGACCTCGACCGCATCGTCCGTGACTTCGCCGACGCGGCCGTGCGGTGCAGGGAGGGTGGGCTGGACGGCATCGAGCTCATGGCGTACGGGCACCTGCTGGACGCCTTCTGGACCCCGGCCCGGAACCGCCGCGAGGACGAGTACGGAGGATCGTTCGAGAACCGCATGCGTTTCCCGCTGCAGGTCGTCCGTGCCATCCGCGCCGCCGTCGGGGAGGACTTCGTCGTCGGCGTGCGCATGACCTTCGACGAGGGCCGCACGAACGGTCTCCGGACGGAGGAGGCCCTGCGGATCGCGCACGAGCTGACCGGTGCGGGCATCGACTTCTTCAGCGTGATCAAGGGGTTCATCGACACCGACGCCGAGTTGGCGCAGATGATCCCCCCGATGGGCACGCCGGCGGCGCCGCACCTGGCGTTCACGGGCTGGGTGAAGGAGAACGTCGACGTCCCGGTCATGCACGCCGCCAAGATCGGGGACGTGGCGACGGCGCGGTACGCCGTGACGGAGGGCCTCGTGGACCTGGTCGGGATGACCCGGGCGCTGATCGCCGACCCTCATCTGCCGAACAAGGTCGCAGCCCGGCAGACGGACCGGATCCGACCCTGTGTCGGCGCCAACATGTGCATCGACGGCATCTACAGCTCCGGGTCGGCCATGTGCGCCCACAACCCGTCGACCGGTCGGGAACTGCACCTCCCGCACACGGTCCGCAAGGCGACCGAGCGGAAGGAGGTCGCCGTCGTCGGCGGTGGACCCGCGGGACTGGAGGCCGCCCGGACCCTCGCCGAGCGAGGACACACGGTCGTCCTCTTCGAGGCGAACCCGAGCCTGGGCGGCCAGATCGCCCTCGCCGCGAAGTCCCCGCGGCGACGTGACCTGATCGGGATCGTCGACTGGCGGATCGAGGAGTGCAAGCGGCTCGGTGTCCACCTGGAGCTCAACCACTTCGCGGAACCGGACGAGCTCGCCGGCGGGGACTTCGACGTCGTCGTGGTCGCGACCGGCGGCCTGCCCGACGTCGGGGTCGCCGAGGGCAGCCACCTCGCCGTCGACTCCTGGGACGTGATGTCGGGAGCGGTCAAGCCCACCGGCGCCGTGCTCGTCTACGACGACCACGGCGGGCACCAGGCGCTCGACGCCATCGAGATGGTCGCGCCTGCCGCCGCCTCGGTCGAACTCGTCACGCCGGAGCGGACCATCTCGCCCGACGTCGGTGCGCTGACGATGGCCGGCTACCTGCAGATGCTCGCCGAGCACGACGTGACGGTGACGCCGGCTCACCGCCTGGTCCGCGTCGAACGATCGGACGGACGACTCAAGGCGACGTTCGCCGTGGACGGTGCTCGGCGGTCGATCGAGCGGTACGCCGACACCATCGTGATCGAGCACGGGACGCTACCGGTGACCGACCTGTACGACGCACTCGTGGACGCGTCGACCAACTGCGGCGAGATCGACACCAGGGAGCTCCTGGCGCTGTCGCCCCAGTCGCCGACCCACAACGACGACGGCCGGTTCCGCATCTACCGCGTCGGCGATGCGGTCAGCAGCCGCAACATCCACGCGGCCGTGCTCGACTCCTTCCGCCTGTGCAGTGCGATCTGACCCGTCACCTCACCCGGCGGTCCGGGTCGGGAGCACGTCCGCGACCGCGACTGTGGGAGGCGACGTGTCCGCGCGTCAGGCGCACCGCGGCGCACGTCGTCCGAGCGCCTGCCGGTGAGCACCACCGCGTCCCCTCCCGGCTGCCGGTGGGCCGGCGGTCGGCGGAGGTGCTCCAGGGCCGTCGACGACCCCGCGCACCCCTGATCGCCCGACCCCTGCGTCAGGCACATCGGAGGAGCCCGCATGTCGTTGCCGCGCACGATGGCCGCCGTCCTCCTCACCGGACCCGGCGGGCTGGAGGAGCTCGAGTACCGGACGGACGTACCCGTCCCTCGCCCACGGCAGGGTGAGGTGCTCATCCACGTCGCAGCCGCCGCGATCGACAACACGGATGCGAACACGCGGATCGGTGCGGCGCCTCCAGGGTGCGGCCGCCGGCCATGGAGCCGCTCCGGCGCTGCCGTCAGAAGGACGCCACTGGAGTGCCGAAGAGGCTCTCATCGGGCTCGACGCCCAGGCCGGCGCCTTGCGGTCGCTTGATGTGGCCCCCTTCGGCGCGGATGCCGTTCTCCGGGTCGTAGTGCCCCTCGATGTAGGGGGCCGCCAGCCAGACGCCTTCGAGGAGCTCAGGTGCCACCGTTGCGCCGATGTGGGTGCAGGCGGCGGCGATGATGTCTCCGCCCCAGGAGTCGTCGCAGGTGTGCGGCAGGTTCCGTGCGGCGCAGACGTCGCGGAATGCGCGCATCGGGTGCAGCCCACCGATCCGGGTGACCTTCATCCCGAAGCCATCGACCAGTCCGGTGCCGGCGGCGGTGATCGCCGTGTTCAGGCTGGTGCTGTTCTCGTCCATGTAGATGCCGTGACCGACCTGCGGACGGATCTTCTGCAGGTCCTCGATGGTGTTGCAGGGTTGCTCCATGATGAAGGGGATGTCCGGGCACTCCCGGCTGAGCCGCAGCGCATCGCGCGTCGTGAGGCTGCGGTTGCCATCGACCGCCAGACGCATCCCCGACCCGCGGATGACCTCCCAGACCTTGCGGACGGTCTCGATGTCCTCCTCGACCGGCCGCCCACCGACCTTGACCTGCAGGCGCGGGTATCCCTCGGCGCGTTTCTCCGCTGCGAGGCGTGCGGTCTCGTCCGGCGGGCCCACAACGGTGGAGTAGTAGGACGGCACTCGATCTGTCACGGCGCCGCCGAGGAGGTCGGACACGCTGACGCCGAAGTGTCTGCCCAGGAGGTCGTGGGCGGCGATGTCGACGGCGGCCTTGGCGTAGTTGTGGCCGTTCAGCAAGCCGTCCATGCGCCGGTGCAGCGGTATCGGCAGCACCTCGGCGCCCCTCAGTCCCGGCGCCATCTCGCTCAGTGCCGCCACGGCCCCGGCTGCGTGGGACTCGGCATAGGTGGGCCCGACCGGGCAGGTCTCGCCCCAGCCGACGTGTCCGGTGTCGGCCACCAGCTTGACGAGTGTCGTGGACAGGGACCGGACTTCTGCGAGGGCCAACTTGTAGGGACCGTCGAGGACCGGCAGTTCGTGCCGGTAGACGTGGATCTCTGCGATCCTCATCGTCCGATTCCCTGAGTGGTGGGTGGAACTCGCCCGTGCTCGTCTCGCTGGGGAACCGTTGCCGTGTCCCCGTCGATGTCGTGAGCCATTCCTCGGAGGGAGACTAGCGATCCGGACACGTCCGGCGCGCCGAGCGTGCGGCATCGCGCGTGTGGGAGACGGGAGCCTGCCGTCCGAGGTGCCGGTCGGAGGACGCGGTCGATCAGGGGACACCGGGCTCGGCTGGACCTGCGTCGCGACACGTCCCTGACTCTGGTCGGGTCGGGGACGTGTCGCGCCCCGTTGCGGGGGACGACCACGGCAACCGGCACACGGCAACGCGGTGCGAACGAGGCCGTGCCGGGCGGGACGACGGCGGAGGTCGCAGCCACCTGACCCGTGGAGACCGAACAGCCCCGCACCTCGACCAGCAACACCGCGGACGGGCAACCGGCCGGCCGCCGACCGCATCGACCTGCGCCGGACCGCCCGCGGCGCCCGATCGGTGCCAAGGTGTGGGGTCGACGTGGCGACGGTGCCGCTGACCTCGCCACTCCCCGTACCCCGAGGAGCAGGTCATGGTCGTGCTTCACACCGCGATAGCCATCGCCGTCATCGTCCTGCTCATCATCAGGGTCAAGGTCGACCCGGTGATCTCGCTGATCATCGGGTCGCTCTACCTGGGCCTCGCGACCGGTGTCGGCTTCACGGCGACGCTGACGGCGATCGCCACCGGCTTCGGCGAGATCATGGGCGAGGTCGGCCTGCTCATCGGCTTCGGCGTGCTCATCGGCGCGATGCTCCATGCGATGGGCGCCTTCCGGAAGATGGTCACGATGCTCGTCGACCGCGTCGGCGCGCACCGGCTCCCGTATGCAATGACGGCGGCGATGTCGACGATCTTCCCGTCGATCTACGTGGACGTGCAGGTCGTGCTGGCCTCTCCGGTGGCGCGTTCGACCGCGCCGTTCATCGGCCGGACCGGCCTGCCGCACATGTCCGGGGCGCTCGGGACCGGGATCTTCGCCGGCTACGTCTTCGTGATCCCCGGACTGGCCGCGGTCTCCATCGCGGGCCTGCTCGGCATCCCACTGGGCACCTGGCTGCTCTACGGCCTCGTGCTGGGGCCGTTGACCGCGATCGTGACGACCCTGGTCTTCCGGTTGCTCCTGCGCGGCCGCTACTGGAACTCGGTCAAGGACGAGCACGTCGACGAGGCCATGGTCGAGCAGGAGACCACCGAGCTGGTCGAGTCGGACAGCGCGACGCCGCCGCTGGTCGTCTGCCTGCTGCCCATCCTGGTGCCGCTGGTGATGATCGCGTTCGGTGCCTTCGCTGAGCTGTTGGAGTTCTCCAACGACTTCATCGCCTTCCTCGGCGACGCCAACTTCGCGCTCTTCGTCGGCCTGATCGGTGCCTACGTGCTCTGCCGGCGCACCCTGGGCTCGGAGGGCACGGACACGGCGATGGGCGAGGGTTTCCACACCACCGGCGCCATCCTCCTCATCACCGGCATCGGCGGGTCCCTGGGCGCCGTCATCGGGGAGACCGGGCTGGACACGATCCTGGCCGGCCTGTTCACCGCCGATGCCGGGGCACCGGTCATCCTCAGCATCCTGCTCGCATGGCTCATCGCGGCGGTGCTGCACCTGGCGATCGGGTCGGTGTCGGTGGCCGCCATCACAGCCGCCGGCATCATCGGCCCGGTGCTCGGGTCGATCGACGTCTCGCCGCTCGTCATCGGCCTCGCCATCGCCTCGGGCGCGATGTTCGCGCTCCAGGTCAACAGCAACTTCTTCTGGATGTTCAAGTCGTTGCTGGGACTGTCGACCCAGGGCACCTTCAAGACCCTGACGATGGTCACCTCCGTCGCTTCGGTCGTCTCGCTGCCGATGGTCATGGCGGTGGCGCTCATCGCGTAGGGCGGCGGCCGGCCGGCGGGCCGGCCGCAACCGGGTGTGGGCGGCGACGAGCGGCCACGTCCCGCACAGCGGCGGGACGCGGTGCACCCGGTGCGTCCGCCGGTGCCGACCGCGGGGTCGTGACCCGGGACCGGCGCAGCCGACGCCGGCTGACGTGCTGCCTCAGGACCGGGGACGGTCCTGCTGGACCTCGCGTGCGGGGAGTTCCTCGACGGTCACCGGCGCCTGCGCGGCGGGCCCGAAGACCCTCGCGGCAGCCGTGACCGTGCCCTTGAGGACGTGTTGCACGTAGTTCGCGGCGGCCATGGGACCCAAGCCGAAGGGCAGCAGCCCGGCCAGGAGCGGCGGTCCGACCGCCAGCGCCCACGCCCGGAGCATCTCCGACTGCGAGGCGGCGACCTCCTGCCGCTCCTCTGCCGTCAGCGCTGCCAGAGCGTCGTACGCAGCGGCCTGCCCCAGCAGGTGCGCGTGGGGTCCCAGGATCGCGGCCGGACGGATCCGCCCGGTCTTGTCCAGCTCGACCGCGCCGTCCGTGAGGACCAGGAGGACGGCGGTGCGGGTCAGCTCGGGGTCGGTGAGGTCCCTGCCGTAGAGCAGTCCGACCTTGACCGCCGCACTCACCGCCTCCTTCAGGACCTCCCGCAACGCGACCGGGAGTGCGGCAGCCGAGATCGCCGTCCCGTAACCCGGGAGGATCGACGGCAGGGAGTAGGAGACCGCTCGCGCCGCCCTGATCCGGTTTCCGCGCGTCACCTGGCCGACCAGCTCTCCCGGTGCGACCAGGGGCTTGCCCGCACGGACCTTGTCGACGGCCTGCTGGGCCTCCTCGAGGGAGGGTTGGAGAGTCCGGTTGATCAGCGCCATCGCACGCTCGACGGTCGACTCGATGTCGAACTCCGGCTTGGGGAAGGTGAAACCGCTGCTCATGTCGGTCTCCTGTCCGTTGGCGACTCCCGAGGATGCCAGCGGGCCGCGCCGAAGAGGGGGCGACGGCGTCCGGCTCGTGGACCGGATCCCCGACTGCTGCGAGGCTGCCGCACACCGCTCGTGGCCGACCACGAGCACGGCTGCTCCGCCGCCCGGGCCGCACCGTGCCGTGGGCATCCAGGATGTCGCGAACGGCTCGGCACGACCGGGCGGTGAGCTCGGCGATCTCGCGCCGCAGGCGACCGGCGGCGTCCTCGTCGTCCCCGAAGGGACCGCTCACCCGGCGTCACGCGGAAGGCGCGAGAACGGGGTCCGACCACGAGCAGCACCGAGCACGTCAGCCTGCCGCGCCGGCTCCGCACACCGCCGCAGCCGCGTGGATCCGCAGGGGAGCCCCTGGGAGGGCACGTCGGCCGATGCCGTGATCCGCTCCGGGACAGCACTCGCGGTCGTGGGTGGCGCGTCAGGGTGGGGTCGGCCTCAGCGCGGTGACCGCGGCGGGGAACACCTCTCGCACCAGTTCGTAGGCGGCATCACCGGGGCACGTGGTGAGCGACATGTCGCGGTGTCCGGCGATCGTGGTGGTCGTCACCGTGGTGCCCCTCGGCCAGCGGTTGGACCCGCGGGACACGAAGGTGGTCGTGGCACCCGGCGCGGTCTCGATGGCATGGGTGTCCGCCAGTGCTGCCAGCAGGGCCGTCATGGAGCGCTGGGCCTCCGGGGTCGGGGCCTCGACCTGGTGGTTGCCGATGAAGCAGCACAACTGGGCGAACCCCTGGCTGCCACCGGTCGCATCGGCCATCACGGGACCGGCCAGGCTGCCGCTGCGGCCCTCCCACACGGTGCCGTACCGATCGACGAAGAAGTTGTAGGCGACGTCCGGCCACCTCCTGTCCGGGCCGGTGTGGAACCGGTAGAAGCCGCGGAGCAGACCTGGCACGTCGTCGGGGTCGTAGTCGTTCGAGGAGGCGGTGTGGTGGACGAGCAGGAACCGGGTGTCGCCTGGTCGCTCCTGCTGCAGCGGACCCGTGGGACCCAGGCCCCGAGCCCACTCGGCTCGCGGGCGCACGTCGACCCCTCTGAAGGGGGTTCGGGCGCGGGCCTCCCCAGGCATCACTGCGATCAGTGCTACCGCCAGAGCCGTCGCGGACGCGCCGACGAGGAAGGTCCGTCGACCCAGGGTCCGTGGCGACGCAGCGCCGGCGTCTCCGGCCGCGAGCGTGCCCGGACACCGGTCCACCGTCCTCCCGGCTGCTCGGTGGGCGTGGCGGCGGAGAGCCCCTGACGTGGCGAGCACCGTTCACACCTCCCCGCACGGCGCAGCGAACCCGGTGGAGCAGGGGTCGAGGACGGTGCAGGACGTGCTGCCGTCCAGGAGGGACCGGCGCGGCGCCTCGCCGGCGTCCCCGAGCGTCTCCCATCCGCCCCCCGGCCGAGTCGCCGGCACTGCACGCATCTCCGTCCCGCCCTTCCTGCGCCGTGGCGCGGGCTGGTGACTGCGGTCTATCCCTACCCACTCCCTCCCGGAGCACGCTGCTGCTGGAGCACGATCGGGGAGTACAGCGGGACGCACCTCCGGGGTCCCTCCGACCGGGAGCCGGCCGCCCGTCTCCGTCCGTCGTGCCGTCGGCCCGGGATCGGATTCAGGAGGTCACGACCGCTTGCCTGCGGCCCGGTGCTCGCGATGTGCTGGACGCCCGGGCACCGAGGAGCAGACGATGACGACGCGCGTGGACGGGGGTCCCCGGACACCAGGCCGGTCGATGGCGGCCCTGGCGATCACGTACCTGGCGCTGCTGGTGACCTGCGGCGGTGGTCCAGGGGACAGCAGCGGGCGTGGCTCGGGGAGCGCTCTGTCGACGGCGTCGGCGTCCACCAGCACGACAGCGACCCCGGAGCCGACGACCGCCGACCCGTCTGCCGTCCCGGGTCACCTGCGGGGCAAGGACGTCACCGAGATCCCGACCGGGGACCGGGTCGTCGCGCTCACGTTCGATGCGGGTGCCGATGCGGCGGGGCTGCCGAGCATCCTCGGGACCCTCGCCGACCAGCAGGTGCCGGCGACCTTCTTCCTGACCGGGCGATGGGTCGACGACCACCCCCAGGACGTCGCGGTGATCCACGCGGCCGGTCACCGCCTGGGCAACCACTCGACGACCCACCCCCACTTCACCGCGCTGCCGGACCAGGCGATCCGGGACGAGGTGCAGGGCGCGGAGCAGCGGATCCTCGCCGCGGGAGCCGACCCTCGGCCGCTGTTCCGCTTCCCGTTCGGGGACCGGGACGAGCGGACCATCGCGGCGGTCAACGACCTGGGGTACGTCGCAGTGCGGTGGACGGTGGACACGCTGGGGTGGAAGGGCACGAGCGGCGGGATGAGCGCACAGGAGGTGGCGGACCGGGCGGTGGACGCCCTCCGACCCGGGGAGATCGTGCTGATGCACCTCGGGTCGAACCCGGAGGACGGCACGACGCTGGACGCCGACGCGCTGCCCGACGTGATCGAACGGATGCGTGCGGCCGGCTACACCTTCGTGACCCTGGACGCGTTGCTCACCGCGGAGGATCGCCGTAGCCCTGCGGCCGGGTGACCCGGCGAGGCGCTGCGCCAGGGCCGGCGCCGGCTGGAGGCCGGGCGGGCCCCGCGCGCCGCCGTCGAGGCGTTCGACCGTGCCGGCGCCACGCCGTGGCCGGAGCGGGCCCGCGCCGAACTCCAGGCGACGGGCGAGACGGTCGTGCGGCGCCAGCCAGCCGACTGGGACCGGCTGCCCCCAGGAGCTCCCGATCACCCGACCGGCTGCCGGCGGCGCCCCCAGTCCGGGGAACGCTGCGCAGCTGTTCCTGTCCCGCAGGACCGTGACGGCGGGTGCCGGTTCAGCTGACGCGCCCGACGAACCCGCTGCCGACGGCCGGGGTCACGGGGCCGCGCGGCGGAGACCCAGCGCGCGGATGGCGTTCTCCTTCATGATCAGCGGCTTGACCTCGTCGCGGATCTCCAGCTGCTCGAAGTCCCTGACCCACCGCTCGGGGCGGATCAGCGGGTAGTCCGAGCCGAACAGCACCTTCTGCTTCAGGAAGGTGTTGGCGGCGCGGACCAGCTGCGGCGGGAAGTACCTGGGTGACCAGCCCGACAGGTCGATGTAGACGTTGGCCTTGTGCTGGGCCACTGCGATCGCGGCGTCCTGCCAGGGCACGGACGGGTGGGCCATGATGATCGTCAGACCCGGGAAGTCGGCGGCGACGTCGTCGAGCAGCATCGGGTCGGAGTAGCGCAGCTTGATGCCGCGCCCGCCGGGCAGGCCCGATCCGATCCCCGTCTGCCCGGTGTGGAACAACGCTGGGACGCCGAGGGACTCCAGTTCCGCCCACAGCGGGTGGTGGCGGCGGTCGTTGGGCTCGAAGGCCTGGATGGAGGGGTGGAACTTGAAGCCGCGGATCCCGTGCTGCTCGACCAGTCGACGCGCGGCGCGGATCCCGGCCGTGCCACGGGCGGGGTCGATCGAGCCGAACGGGATGAGCACGTCGGGGTGCTGCGCGGCCGACTCGGCGATCTCCTCGTTGGACAGCGCCGGGTGCCCGGTGGTCAGCTCGCTGTCGACGGTGAAGACAACAGCGGCCATGCCCTTCGACCGGTAGTCCGCGGCGATCTGCGGCACGGTCGGGTGGTAGGGCTCGCCTTTGAAGTACTCCGCGGCGGCGGCCAGCAGCTCGTCGTCCATCGACAGGTGCCCGTGCAGGTCCTGCTCGACGTGCACGTGCACGTCGATCGCGACCAGGGCTCCCAGATCCAGGTCCACGTCGGCGCCTCCTCGCGGTTACGGGCCCACGGTCTGCCGGGCGGGGGACGGGGCGAGAGCCGTCGTGGCCCCACCCGGCCACCGACCGGGACGGTGCAGGGTCGCGACGGGGTCGCGACGGCGGAACTCCCTGCGCCGCGAGGTCGACGAGCTGCTGCGGCAAGCGCCCGCTGCGCTCCACGATGTCCTGCGGGTCGGCGGAGGGCAACTGCTCGTCCCCGACGACCCACGGTGCGTGGACGAGCCCTCCGGCCGGCGCTGGTGCCGGGCGCCGCGACCGGTAGGCCGACCGGGATGCGGTTCCGGACCGTGCGCGCCCGACCCGCGAGGAGTGACGACGCTGCGGCTCTCAGGCGTCCCTCCGTGCAGCATTTGCTGTGACCTGGGTCACAACCTACGTTCGAGTCGCTCGCACCCGCGGGACGGTCTGGCAGCACGCCGAATCCTGCCGCTGGCCCGACCGACCTCGACCCACCAGAGGCAGGAACGGGAGATCGCAGACCTCCGGGCCACGTCCGTGGTCCTCGGGGTGAAGCCGTGATCGCCACGGCCGGGCAGTCCTCCCGCCCGAACCCGACAGCTCATCCCGCAGGCGCGCTCGGAGGAACTCATGCACCAGCACATCCTCGGCACGCGTCGTCCCGTCCGGGCGGTACCGACCCTGCGCCTGGGCGTCGTGACCGTCCTGGCCCTCGTCGCCCTCGCGGTACCGGCCCCGGCGTCGGCCGCGTCGGACGCCGCCGACGCCTCGGCCAGCGCAGCGGCAGACCTGTGCGCGACGGTCGCGTCGCGCGCCGGCTTCAGCGGCGAGCGGCTCGTCACCGCGGTCGCGGTGGGCATGGGGGAGTCGTCCTGTCGTGCGGACGCGCAGAACCCGAACGGCCCCACGAAGGGCTGCCCGAACGGCTCGGTGGACCGCGGCCTCTGGCAGATCAACAGCTGCTGGCACCCCTCGGTCTCCAAGAGCTGCGCCTACGACGCCCAGTGCAACGCCAACGCCGCCCACCGCATCTCCGCCAAGGGCACCAACTTCAAGCCGTGGGTGGCCTACACCAACGGCTCGTACAAGAAGCACCTTGACGCGGCGCGAGCCGCGGTCGGCCGACTCGGCCGGACCTAGGTCACCGGCGGAGGCACGTAGCCGTGCCCGCACCCGGGATGCGTCGCGGGAGCACGCCGGCGGGATCGGTACCCCCACCACGGCGGCTCCGCCTGGGCCACCCCGCCGGCGGGGTGACCCGAGCCGGACCCCCGCGGCGTCTCCCGGTGCCTGGTCGCGCTGCTCCGCCCGAGCCGGCGCAGGTGCACCGGGGCGCAGGGTGAGCCGGGATCGGGCACCGACGTGCCCGGTCGTCGGCCCGGGGCCGGAGCGCTGGATCGCGTCGGTCCTCGGCGCACTGCTGCTGGTGCTGCTCGCTCCGCCGGCCCAGGCGGCGTCGGCACCGCAGCAGTGTGCAGCCGGCCACGTCCGGCTCACCTTCGACGACGGGCCCCACCCGACCGCCACACCCGCCATCCTGGACACGCTGGCGGAGCGGGGCGCGGAGGCGACGTTCTTCGTCACCGGCGAGAAGGCGACTGCCCGACCGGACCTCGTGCGCCGCGCCGCCGAGCAGGGGCACCGGATCGGGAACCACTCGTGGAGCCACCCCGAGCTCACCACGCTGGACCGGACCCAGGTGGCATCCCAGCTGCGGCGGACCAACCAGGCCATCGAGCTGGCCACGGGGAGCCCTCCCAGCGAGTGGCGCCCGCCGTACGGGGCGACGAACGACGTCGTCCAGGCGGCCGCCCGGGACGTCGGCCTGGACGAGATGGTGCTGTGGACGGTCGACCCCCGCGACTGGGCGGATCCGCCGGCGACGGCGATCCGGGACCGGGTGCTCCGGGCTGTGCGGCCGGGGAGCATCGTGCTCCTGCACGACGCCACGGGGCAGAACACCCCCGCTGCCCTGCCCATGATCCTGGACGGGCTGTCCGCGCGGGGGTACTGCACGCAGTGAGGCCGGCGACCGCTCCCGTGCCGCTCCCGGGGTCCGACGCGTGGCCGGGCGGTGCTGCATGACGAACCGCTGAGTTGGGCACCACCCAACGGTGAAGACCGCTGTCGTCGCCGTCCTCGGCGGCCTGCTGACCCTCGCCGGTGTCGCGCTGCTCGTGCTGCCCGGTCCCGGCTTCGTGCTGGTCGCCGCCGGCCTGGCGGTGTTGGCCACCCGTTTCTCCTGGGCGAAGAAGCCGCTGGACTACGCCAAGGACAAGGCGCAGCAGGGCGTCGAGGAGGTCGCCAAGAACCCGTGGCGCGCCGCCGGGGCGGTGCTGGCCGCACTCGTGCTGATCGCGCTCGGCGTGCTCGCCCTGGCCGGCGTGGACCTGCCCTTCGTCAACGCGTTCACCGCCGTCGTCCTCATCCTGTCCGGGCTCTTCCTGGTCGGGACGGTCGTCTTCGCCCGGCGCCAGGAGAAGCTCGAGCAGGCCCGGGCGCACCGCCCGGCGGGCCGGCGCGGCACGGCCGGCGCCTACCGAGCCGCGCCGCACGGCGACTGAGCGCCGCCCGTCCGGCCCGGGGCGGCACGGCGGCGGCAGATCCGAGCAGGTCGCGTCAGCCGTCGCTCAGGACGTCGATCGCCCGGCGCCCGAGGCTGTTGGCCACGTGGCGGCGCATGTGCTCCTCGGCGGCGTCGGGGTCGCCGTCGAGCACGGCGGTCATCAACGCCTGGTGCTCGGCCCGCACCCTGGCGCGGTCGTCGGGGGAGTCCTCGCGCGCCTCCAGGGCCGCCCGGCGGTAGCGGTCGGCCTTGTCCCACAGGCCGTCGAGCAGGCCGATCAAGAGGTCGTTGTGGCTGGCCCGGTACAGGGCGGTGTGGAACGCCCGGTGCGCCTCGAGCGCCGTGAGGCCGCTGCCGGGATCCAGCGGCTCCAGCGACGCGGCGGACTCACGGATCCGCTGCTGATCGCGGTCGTCGCGCCGTTCCGCGGCCAGCCGGACGGCGAGCGGGTCGAGCTGCTGGCGGATCTCGAACAGGCTGCGCGCCTCGGCCGCCGACAGCGGCGCGACGCGCGCGTCCCGGTGGGCGTCGAGGACGACCAGCCCCTCCGAGGAGAGCCGGCGCATGGCCTCGCGCAGCGGCGTGGTGCTGACGTCGAGCTCGGCTGCGAGGGCCTCCTGGCTCACGACCGCACCGTGCGGCAGGGCGCCGGACATGATCCGTTCCCGGACCTCGCCGTAGGCGTAGTCCGCCTTGGTCAGCGCGGGTCGCACCATCGGCGTGGCCATCCGCCCTCCTCTCCCCGGTCGCCCGGCTCAGGTTACTGGAGCGTTAAGCTATAGCCTATAAAGAGATACTGATGGAGGTGGGCATGGCCCGGTCGGACAGCTTCGGTGCGCGACGGACCCTCGATCTCGGATGTGGCGAGTTCGAGACGTGGGCGGTGCACGCCGTCCCCGGCGCGGAGCACCTGCCCTTCTCCCTCAAGATCGTGCTGGAGAACCTGCTCCGCCACGAGGACGGGGGAACGGGGACCGCCGAGGCCATCCGGCGCCTCGCGGGCGGGGCCGGCACGGGGGACGAGGTGTCGTTCTCACCCGCCCGGGTCTTCCTCCACGACACCAACGGGGTCCCCGTCCTGGCGGACCTGGCGGCGATGCGCGAGGCGGTGCGCGACCTGGGCGGGGATCCCGCGGCGGTGGACCCGGTGATCCCGGCGGAGCTCACGGTCGACCACTCGGTCGTCACCGACGTCTCCGGCCGCCCGGACGCGATGGCGCTCAACGTGGAACGGGAGTACGCGCGTCACGAGGAGCGCTACCGCTTCCTCAAGTGGGGTCAGCAGCAGTTCCAGCGGCTGGCCGTCGTCCCCCCGGGGACCGGGATCATGCACCAGATCAACCTCGAGCACCTCGCCGACGTCGTGGTCCTGCGCGACGGGCGCGCCTTCCCGGACACGCTCGTCGGCACCGACTCCCACACCACGATGATCAACGGTCTCGGGGTGCTGGGGTGGGGTGTCGGCGGCATCGAGGCCGAGGCGGCGATGCTCGGCCTCCCGGTGGCGACGCTCATCCCCCCGGTCGTCGGTCTGGAGCTGATCGGGGAGCTGCGTCCGGGGGTGACCGCGACCGACCTGGTGCTCACCATCGCGGAGCTGCTGCGGTCCCACGGCGTCGTCGGCAGCTTCGTCGAGTTCACCGGACCGTCGGTCGGGGCCGTCCCGCTCGCCGATCGCGCGACTCTGGCCAACATGAGCCCGGAGTTCGGCTCCACGTGCGCGGTCTTCCCCATCGACCAGGTGACGGTCGACTACCTGCGGTTCACCGGCCGGGGCCCCGACCACGTCGCGGCGGTCGAGCGCTACGCCAAGGAGCAGGGGCTCTGGCACGACCCCGCGGCGCGGCTGCGCTTCGACGGCCTGCTCCGGCTGGACCTCTCGACCGTCGAGCCGTCGCTGGCCGGGCCGCGTCGTCCGCAGGACAGGATCCCGCTGGCCAGCGCGCGCAGCCGCTTCCGGAGCACGCTCGCCGAGCTGCTCGCCGACCGGTCGCCGCAGGTCGCCGGCGACGCCGTGGACGAGGCCGGTCGCGAGTCCTCCCCGGCCAGTGACCCGCCGGCCCTCGCCGCGGTCGCCGAACCGCGGGCGCAGGAGGCGGGGCTCGACCACGGCGCCGTCGCCATCGCGGCCATCACGTCGTGCACGAACACGTCCAACCCCTCGGTGATGGTCGCTGCCGGCCTGCTGGCGCGGAACGCCGTCGCCGCCGGGCTGGCAGCCAAGCCCTGGGTGAAGACGAGCCTGGCCCCCGGCTCGAAGGTCGTCACCGACTACCTGCAGCGTGCCGGGCTGGACCGCCCGCTCGAGCAACTCGGCTTCCACACCGTCGGCTACGGCTGCATGACCTGCATCGGGAACTCCGGTCCGCTGACCCCGGAGGTGAGCAAGGCGGTCGCCGAGCGCGACCTGCTCGTCGCCGCGGTGCTCTCCGGCAACCGCAACTTCGACGGGCGGATCAACAACGACGTCTCGCTCAACTACCTGGCCTCGCCCCCGCTGGTCGTCGCCTACGCCCTCGCGGGCTCGGTGGACGTCGACCTGCTGCACGAGCCGCTCGGCGTCGACCGGACCGGACGGCCGGTGCACCTGAGCGACCTGTGGCCTCCGGAGGCCGAGATCGAGGAGGTGATCCGGGGCAACCTGGACCCCGCCATGTTCGCCGCGCGCTACGCCGACGTCTTCACCGGCGAGGAGCGCTGGGCGGAGTTGCCGGCCGGGGGAGGGGCCACCTTCGACTGGGACCCGGACTCGACCTACGTGCGCCGCCCCCCGTTCCTCGACGACCTCTCCGCGGCCCCGGAGCCGGTCGGGGACATCACCGGCGCCCGTGCCCTGGCCGTGCTCGGGGACTCCATCACGACGGACCACATCTGCCCCGCCGGGCGCATCCCCGCGGACAGTCCGGCCGGGGAGTTCCTGCGAGAGCGGGGTGAGACCGACCTCAACACCTACGCCTCCCGTCGGGGCAACCACGAGGTGATGCTGCGCGGCGCCTTCGGCAACCAGCGGCTGCGCAACCGCCTCGTGCCGCACCGGCGGGGCGGCTGGACCCTCGACCACCTGGACGGCCGCGAGAAGACGGTGTTCCAGGCGGCGGAGCACTACCGCGCCGCAGGCACACCGCTGCTGGTCCTCGCCGGCAAGGAGTACGGCACCGGCTCGTCCCGCGACTGGGCGGCGAAGGGGACGGCGCTGCTCGGCGTCCGGGCGGTCCTCGCCGAGAGCTTCGAGCGGATCCACCGCGCCAACCTGATCGGGATGGGTGTCCTGCCGCTGCAGTTCCTGCAGGGGGACAGCGTGGAGGGCCTCGGCCTCTCCGGCGGCGAGACCTACGACGTCCGCGGACTGGAGCACCTGACCGAGGACGACTGGCCCCGGCGCGTCGTCGTCCACGCCCGGTCCGAGGACGGGGCCACGGTCAGCTTCGCGGCCGCCGTCCGCGTGGACACGGCCAGGGAGGCGTTGTACCTGTGCCACGGCGGGGTCCTGCCGTACGTCGCCCGCTCCATGGCATCCGCGAGCTCTGAGAGGCTCAGCGCGGTGGTCCTCGGCTGAGGACGGCGGGCCGGGCGGGACCATGCGTCCGGTGACGAGGATCCCCCTGGGAGGACAGTGACCGTGCAGACCGACGACGCGATCGCGACAGACCTGGCCCGCGACGGGGCGAGCGACGACCTCCACCGGCTCGCCATGACGATCCTGATGACCCCCGACATGTCGAACTTCTCGGGGAACGTCCACGGCGGCACCTTGCTGAAGTACCTCGACCAGGTCGCGTACACCTGTGCCACGCGCTACGCCAGGACCTACGCGGTGACGTTGTCCGTCGACCAGGTGGTCTTCCGCGAGCCCGTCCACGTCGGCGAGCTGGTGACCTTCCAGGCGTCGGTCAACCGCACCGGCCGCACGTCGATGGAGATCGGGGTCCGGGTGACGACCGAGGACCTGGTCCGCCAGGTGGTCCGGCACACCAACAGCTGCTACTTCACGATGGTCGCCCTCGGTGCCGACGGACGCCCCGTGGAGGTGCCGCCCTGGCAGCCGCGGACCGCCGATGAGCGTCGCCGGCACGCCGCGGCCGGACGCCGCCGCGACCTGCGCCGGCAGATCGAGCGCGCGACCACGGAGATCAAGTCGTCCACGGCAGGGGGCGAGGGCTGACGGCGGGCGGGTGCCGGGCTCCCGGCCGTCCCGGCTGCGGCACCCGACCTGCGTCAGCTCCGCGCCGCTCCTGGTGACCGTCGGCGGCGTCACCGTCGCCGTGTCCTGCGTCGTCCCACGGATGACACCATCGCTCCCGCGGCGCGGTGGCTCCGCGGCCCCGGCTCCCCGGACCCCGAGACCGATCAGCCAGTGAGGAAGGCGCCATGACGCAGGACCCAGGACGCACGATCTACGTCGACGGGCGGTGGCGTTCGGCCGACGGGGGTGCGACCTTCGCCGTCACGGACCCGGCCACGGGCGAGGTCATCGGGCAGGCTGCAGACGGCGGTCGGGCCGACACCGAGGCGGCGATCGCCGCTGCCGACCGTGCGCTGCCGGCCTGGTCGGGCACGACGGCGTACCAGCGGGCGGCCGTCCTCGCGAGGGCGGACACGCTGATGCGGGAGCGCCGGAGAGAGCTGGCCGCGCTGATGACACAGGAGCAGGGCAAGCCGCTCAAGGCCTCGATGAACGAGGTGGCGTATGCCGCGGACTTCCTGGCGTGGTTCGCCGAGGAGGCGAAGCGCATCGGCGGCGTCACGATCCCCTCGGCCCGCGCCGACCAGCGGTTCGTGACGATGCGCCAGCCGGTCGGCGTGGTCGCGGCCATCACCCCGTGGAACTACCCGATCTCCATGCTGACCCGCAAGCTCGCGCCGGCCATCGCGGCCGGTTGCACCTCGGTGCTCAAGCCCGCCGACCAGACCCCCCTGTGCGCGGTCGCGACGGTGCAGCTGCTCGCCGACGCAGGTGTCCCCGCCGGTGTGGTCAACATGGTCACCACCACGCACGCAGCAGTGGTCGGCGACGCGCTGTTGGAGTCCCCGGTGGTCCGGAAGCTGACCTTCACCGGCTCCACCGCGGTCGGGAAGCTGCTCGCGGCGAAGGCCGGCGCCACGCTGAAGCGGGTGTCCGTGGAACTGGGCGGCCACGCACCGTTCATCGTCTTCCCCGACGCCGATCCGGTGCGTGCGGCCAAGGGGGCGGCGCTGGTGAAGTTCCTCAACACCGGTCAGGCGTGCATCAGCCCCAACCGCATCTACGTCCACCGCTCGATCTACGACACCTTCGTCGCGACGCTGGAGCAGCGCATCGCGGCGCTGCGCGTGGGGAGGGGTGACCACGACGGTGTCTCGATCGGCCCGCTGATCGACGAGCCCGCCGTGGCCAAGATGGAGGCCCAGGTCGTCGACGCGCGCACCAAGGGCGCCCGGGTCGTGGCGGGAGGCGAGCGCGTGCAGGTCGACGGGCTGGACGGCACGACCTTCTTCGCGCCGACGCTGCTGGCCGACGTGACGCCGGAGATGCTCATCTCCCGCGAGGAGACCTTCGGGCCCATCGCCGCGGTCACCCCGTTCGAGGACGAGGACGAGGTCGTCGCCCGGGCGAACGACACCGAGTACGGCCTCGCGGCGTACGTCTACACCAACGACCTGTCGACGGCGATCCGGGTCACCGAGAAGCTGCGCTTCGGGATGGTGGGCGTCAACGACATCAACCCGACGTCCGCCGCGGCACCGTTCGGCGGGGTCAAGGCCAGCGGGCTGGGACGCGAGGGCGGGTACGAGGGCATCGACGAGTACCTCGACACCAAGCTCGTCGGCATCTCCATCTGATCCGCGCCTCCGAGGCGGTCCACGCCGAGGGGACGGCCGGCCCAGCGCCTGCCGCACGCAACGCATCGGATGGGCAGCGGACGAGGACGTCGCCGGCCCGGCCGGTGACGTCCTCGTCGTCGTCCGTGGGGAGTCGTCGAGGGGGCCGATCCCGGGGATGCGGCCGGATCTGTCTTCCGTCACGTGGAAGCGCGGTATGCCTGGGCGGTGACCTCCGTCACGCTTCCCAGGGTCAGTCGCCGATCGTCGGCGACGCCCCTCACGAAGGAGCGAGGCATGGCGTCAGGGAGCTCCGAGAGCGACACCGCCCGGGAGGAGCAGCTGCTCGACGCCGGTCGCGACGACCGGCCGGTCGCCCCCTACCGGGCCCTGTGGGTGGTGCTGCTGCTCGGCTGGGTGGTCAGCTACGCGGACCGGACGGTCACCGGCCCGGTCATCGCCTGGATGATCCAGAACGAGTCGGGGTTCATCGGGGACGCGTCCAACCCGGCGACGGTGGGTGGCCTGGTCGGCTCGATGTTCTTCCTGGGCTACATGCTCACCCAGTACCCGGGCGGGCGGCTCGGCGACCGGTTCGGTCACCGCGAGATGATCATCGTCTCGCTGCTGGCAGCCGGCGTCCTGACCATCGTCTCCGGCCTGGTGGCCGGGCTCGTGGCGTTCGTCGCGGCCCGCGTGCTGACCGGCCTGGGCGAGGGCGTGTTCTACTCCAACGACCGCACGCTGATCATCACGCACACCCCGGCGGCCCAGCGGACGCTCGGTCTGGGCATCGTGATCACCGGCCTGTCCATCGGCCTGACGGTCGGGATCATCGCCACGCCGCTGCTCATCGCCTGGGGCGAGTCGCTGGGGATGGGCGGCGGCGCCTGGCGTCTGCCGTTCTTCGTGTTCGCCGCGTTCACGTTCGTCGTCGCGGCGGTGGCGTTCGCCTTCTTCCGGTCGAGGCTCGGTGGGGCGCTGCGGCTGGGGCCGCCGTTCCTGCGGCTGCTGCTGTTCTCCACGCCCACCTTCCTGGTCATCGTCGGCCTCTTCCTGCTGGCCGAGACGTTCCAGTGGCCGGAGTGGCTGACCGCGACCATCGCGTCGGTCATCGCACTCGTGTACATCGCGATCATCGTGCGCAGCGTCAAGCAGTCCGGTCGCGGCGCGGCCCTGCTCAACCGGAACATGTGGCTGATCTACATCGCCTACATCGCGATCCTGTGGAACCTGTGGTTCTTCAGCTTCTGGTCGGTGCAGATCGTCCGGGAGGCAGCGGAGAGCAGTCTGCTGGCCGCTGCGCTGACCGCCGCGTTCAACGCCGGTGCCGGGATCCTCGGCTTCCCCGTCGGTGGCTGGCTCGCCGACCGCGCTGTCCGCCGCGGCCGCGGGCGCAAGCCACTCGCCCTCGTCTGCACCGCCGTCTACTCCGTGCTGGTGCTCCTCTTCGGCTGGAGCATCTCCGGTGGGGAGGGCGACCAGCTGCCCTCGCTGGCCCTCCTCGGGCTGCTGCTGTTCAGCTCCGGCGTGTTCTTCAACGCGCTGCAGCCGATCGTGCAGGGCATGACCGGCGACCTGGTGCCCGCCAGCGAGCGCGGCTCGGCCTTCGGCATGCTCAACCTGGTCTCCGAGATCGGCGCCGTGCTCAGCCCGGTGGTCAGCGGCATCCTCCGCGACGCGACCGGCAGCTGGGCTCCCGGGGTCTACCTCGCCGCCGGGATCATGATCGTCTCCTTCTTCCTCTACGCGATGGTCCGGGAGTCACCGGCCCGCCACGAGGACCCCATCCCCGCCTGAACGTCCCCGACCCGTCCGAGTCCTCTGGAGGGACCCCGAGATGACCGGTTCGACCTCGCCCGCCTCCATCGGCCGCCCGACCGGGCACGCCGCGTTCCGCTCGTTCCCGCTCAACGCCTGGTACGCGGCGGCGTGGGACCACGAGGTGGGGCGCAACCTGCTCCCCACGACGATCGCCAACCGGCCGGTCGTCCTCTACCGGACCACCGGCGGTCGTCCGGTCGCACTGGCCGACGCCTGCTGGCACCGGCTGGCGCCCCTGTCGATGGGCAGGTTGCGCGGCGACGACGAGATCATGTGCGGCTACCACGGCATCTGCTACGACCCCGACGGCCGGGCCACGTTCATGCCGGCGCAGGAGACGATCAACCCCAGCGCCACGGTGCACTCCTTCCCGGTGGTGGAGCGGCACCGCTACGTGTGGATCTGGCCGGGCGACCCGGCGCTGGCCGACCCGGCGCTGGTGCCCGACCTGTACTGGAACGAGCACCCCGACTGGGCCGGCGACGGCAAGACCATCCGCGTCAACTGCAGCTACCAGCTGATCGTCGACAACCTCATGGACCTCACCCACGAGCAGTTCGTGCACGGGTCGAGCATCGGCCACGACGCACTGTCGGAGTCGGAGTTCACCGTGACCCACACCGAGCGGACGGTGACGGTGACCAAGTGGATGCTGGGGATCGACCCGCCGCCGTTCTGGAAGCGCAACCTGCAGGACCGCTTCCCCGACTACGAGGGGCCGGTCGACCGCTGGCAGATCATCCACTACACCGCGCCGTCGACCATCGCGATCGACGTCGGCGTGGCCAAGGCCGGTACCGGTGCACCCGAGGGCGACCGCAGCCAGGGGGTCACCGGCACGGTGATCAACACGATGACGCCGGAGACCGACAACACCTGCCACTACCTGTGGGCCTTCGCCCGCGACTGGTGCCTGGACAAGCAGGTGATCACCACCCGGCTGCGCGAGGGCGTGTCCAACGTCTTCTTCGAGGACGAGCAGATGCTCGAGGCCCAGCAGCGGGGGATCGAGGCCAATCCCGACTACGACTTCTACAACCTCAACATCGACGCGGGCAGCATGTGGACCCGCCGCATCGTGCAACGCATGATCGATGCCGAGCTCGGTTCGGACGTCGGTGCGGTGAGCGACGAGGCCGGGCACGCCGCCGCCGCGATGGCCGAGGTCACCGGCGCGGCCAACGCCGAACCGCCGGGCGACGGCGGAACCGGTCAGGCAGCGGAGGTGGCCGGCGGGGTCGCCCGGCACCGGGAGCAGCCCACGGCCGGCCTCATGGGCCGCGGGCTGTAGCGGGAGCGGTCGACATGGCAGCCACGAGCGCCAAGCGGTGGCGGAGGGCGCGGGTGATCGACGTCCGCGAGGTCGCCCAGCACGTGCGGCGGATCGTCCTGGAGCCCGAGCGGCTCGAGGCGCCTGCGCCCCCCGGCAGCCACATCGACATCGGGGTCTACGTCAACGGTCGCGCCGACGTCCGTTCGTACTCCGTCGTGGGCATGAGCGGCTACGGCACCGAGCTGGTCCTCGGTGTGCAGCTGGCCCGGCAGAGCCGGGGTGGCTCGGCGTACATGCACAACCTGCGGCGCGGACAGGAGGTGTCGATCACCCAGCCGCTGCAGAACTTCCCGCTCAACTACGGCAGGCCCGGCTACGTCCTGGCCGCCGGGGGCATCGGCATCACCGCCCTGGTGGCCATGGGCACGGCGCTCAGGGCCCGCGGCGCGGACTACCGCTTCGTCTACGGCGCCCGGTCGCGGGACCTGATGGCGTTCCTCGACGAGCTGGTCCCCGAGCACGGCGACCGCCTCGACCTGCGGATCGACGACGAGGGCGGCTCCCTCGACGTCGCCGACCTCGTCGCCGGCGTCCCGGACGGCGGGGAGCTGTACGTCTGCGGTCCCACGCCCATGCTCGACGCGATCAAGGCCGCCTGGGCCCGGGCCGGACGGCGCCCGGCGGACCTGCGCTTCGAGACGTTCGGCAGCAGCGGCCGGTTCGCCCCCGAGGCGTTCACCGTGCGGATCCCGCGGCTGGGGCTGGAGACCCTGGTGCCGCACGACGTGTCGATGCTCGAGGCGCTGGAGGCGTGCGGTGCGGACATGATGTTCGACTGCCGCCGCGGCGAGTGCGGCCTCTGCGAGGTCAAGGTGCTCGACGTCGAGGGCGTCATCGACCACCGTGACGTCTTCCTCAGTGACGAGCAGCACCGGGCGGGCGACCGGTTGCAGTGCTGCGTCTCCCGTGTCGTCAGCGCCCGGACCGGCGGGCTGTCCGGCGCCGACGGGCAGCCGGGGGTCGTCACCATCGACGTCCCGTGACCAGTCACCTCCGTGCCGGACCGTTGAGGGCCCGCAGGACGGCGGGCGGCAAGCTGCTCGCCGTCCTCGCGGCCTTCAGCAGGGAGCGGCCGACGCTCACCCTGTCCGAGATCGCCCGGACCGTCGGCGTCCCGCTGTCGACCGCGCACCGGCTGGTCGGGGAGCTGACCCGGTGGGGAGCGCTCGAGCGGGACGCGGACGGCCGGTTCCGCATCGGACTGCGGATCTGGGAACTGGGCGCTCTCGCGCCGCCGGCGCTCGGACTGCGGGAGGCCGCGCTGCCGTTCATGGGTGACCTCTACGAGGTCACCCACCAGAACGTGCAGCTGGCCGTCCGGGACGGCGACGAGGTCGTCTTCGTCGAGCGGATCGCCGGCCGTGACGCGGTCAACGTCCTCACCCAGGTCGGCGGCCGTTTCGCGCTGCCGCCCACCGGCGTCGGTCTGGTCCTGCTCGCGCACGCCCCGGCCGAGGTGCAGGAGCACGTCCTGGCCGGCCCCCTGACGGCCTACACGCAGCACACCATCACCGATGCGCGGCAGCTGCGCCGGGTCCTCGCCGAGGTGCGCCGCAGCGGGATGGCCGTCAGCGATCGGCAGGTGACCGAGGACGCCGTCTCCGTTGCCGCGCCGATCGAGGTGCGCGGCGCCGTCGTGGCCGCACTGTCCATCGTCGTCCGCGGGAGTTCCCCGGCCGCCGTCCGCAGTTACGCGCCCGGTGTCCGCGCTGCCGCGCTCGGCATCGGCCGCATCCTCGCGTCGACGAGCACGTGGAGTTGACCGGGGGGACGTGTGGGTCGCCGCGGCCGGGCCGGTCAGTCCGTCGTGGGCAGCCGACTCACCTCTGGGCGGGTGCATCGCCCGTCAGGCGAGCGGCGAGGGTCTGCGCGGCATCGGTGACGCACCGGCGGAAGAGGTCGTCGTCGCCGGTGCACAGCCAGTTCACCGACGCCCCGAAGAGCAGGCCGAGAACAGACTCCGCCAGCACCTCGACGTCGCCGGACCAGGTGCCGCCGGATGCCCCGGCCACGCGGTGCAGCAGGTCGAGGACGTCGCCGCGGTACTGCTCGGTGGACTCCCGGGCCGCGGCCCGCAGGTCGTCGTCCCGCCCGCCCATCATGGTCAGCTCCTGGAGCACGATCTCCGCGCCGGGGTCGGCGACGACGCTGTCGACGTAGCCGGTCAGGGCGCGGGTCAGGATCTCCGCGGGGGAGCCCCCGGCCTCCACCGCACGCCGGAGCAGGGCGGTGGACCGGTCGCGGTCGGCCTGGAAGACGGCGCGGACCAGCTCGGTCTTGGAGCCGAACGCGTAGTGCACGGCTCCGAGCGGCACGCCGGCCTCCTTCGCGACCGCCCGCGTGGTGAGCGACCAGGCACCCTTGCGCTGCATCACCCGCATGGCGGCCGCGACGAGCTGGGCCCGGCGCTGCTCGACGGGCAGGTGCGCACGCTTCCCGCTCGTCACCGGGCCACCGTCGCCGTCTCCGGCGCCGGCCGGTCGGCCGGCGCGACCCCGGCTCCCCGGCTGCCGCGCAGCAGGACGACGGCCTGCACCGCCACGTACGCCGCCAGCAGGGCGGCGATCAGCAGCACGACGTGCATACCGGTCGCGAACGCCTGCCCGGCCTCGGCCAGGAAGGCCGCGGCGGTGTCCGCCGGCAGCGCTGCGGCGACCTCCGCGGCGCCGCCCAGGGTCTCCCGAGCGGCCTCGACGTCCTGCGCGGGCACGCCGTCGACGGCGCCGAGGTGCGCCGCGTAGACCGACAGCCCGACGGTGCCCAGCACCGCCGTCCCCATGGCACCGCCGAACTCGTAGGCGGTCTCGGACACCGAGGCGGCGGCACCGGCACGCTCGGGCGGCGCCGTGGCGAGGATGACGTCGTTGGTCAGCGCTTCCGCGGCTCCGACGCCGGTGCCGATGAGCAGGCCGACCACGACCAGGACGCCCCGGTCTCCGTCGACCCCGAGCAGCGTGCCGGCCGCCAGCCCGGCGGCGGCCAGCGCCATCCCGCCGCCGATCACCCACCGCAGCGGCAGGGAGCGGGCCAGCCAGGGGGCGGCGAGCGACCCGCCCACGGTCGCGACGGCGAGCGGCAGCATCCACAGGCCGGCCACCAGCGGGCTCATCCCCAGCACGAGCATCAGGTACTGCGGCAGGAAGAACATCAGGCCGAGCAGGGCGAAGACGGTCAGCAGGTTCGTCGACACGGCGACGGAGAACGCGCGGGAACCGAACAGCCGCAGGTCCAGCAGCGGCTCGGCCAGCCGGCGCTGCCGGCGCACGAAGGTCCACAGCAGCCCGAGGCCGGCCGCGAGGCCGACCAGGACCGGCACGCTCACGCCGTCGTGCGCGGCGGTCTTGAGCGCGTAGACCAGCGGCAGCACGCCCGCGATGGAGAGCACGGCGGACAGCGCGTCGAACGGGCCGGGCCGCGGGTTGCGCGACTCGGGCAGCAGCAGCGGGGCGCCGACGAGCAGCAGGACCATGACCGGGGCGTTCACCAGGAACACCGAGCCCCACCAGAAGTGCTCGAGCAGGAACCCCCCGATGATCGGGCCGAGGGCGGCGCCGCCCGAGAACGCGGCCGCCCAGACGGCGATGGCCAGGCGTCGCTCCTGGGCGTCGGGAAAGACCGAACGCAGCAGCGCCAGCGTCGAGGGCATCAGCGTGGCCCCGCCGAGCCCGAGCAGCGCCCGGGCCGCGATGAGCATCCCGGCCGTCGTCGAGAAGGCCGCGACCAGCGAGGCGCACCCGAACGCGGCGGCGCCGACCACGAGCAGCCGGCGGCGGCCGATGCGGTCACCGAGGTTGCCCATCAGCACGAGCAGGCCGGCGAGCAGGAAGGAGTAGATGTCGACGATCCACAGCAGCTCGGTCGACGTCGGGCCCAGGTCGGCGGTCAGGGCCGGCACGGCGAAGCCGAGCACGGTCATGTCGATGCTGATGAGCAGGACCGGCAGCGCCAGCACCGCGAGGGCGGACCAGCGACGGAGCGGACTCACAGGTGTTCCTCGGGACGGGGGACGGGGCGCCGGCCGACCGGCCGGCGCCCCATCGTGGCACGGTCTTGGTCGATTGACCAACTCGGCGGTTCGAGACTCGTTCCCCGCCCCGTGTCCGCGCACCCCTGCGGACGCGCCGAGCGCGCCGCGCTCCCGGTGCAGCGTGGCGCGGTGGGCGTGCCGACGGGGCCGGCACGCCCACCGCCTGCTCCGGGCGACGGGCGCCCCGAGGAGACCTCAGAAGGGCGGCTCCTCGCCGGGGTCGCCGTTCGACGCGGCCCACGGATCGGGTGAGCCGCTGCGCCCGGCCGCGGCTCCGCCGTTCCCGCCGGCGGGAGCGCCGTCGACACGGGCGGTCTTGGAGACCGTCGCCGTGGCGTAGCGGAGCGACGGGCCGATCTCGTCGACCTCGAGCTCGACGACGGTGCGCTTCTCGCCCTCCTTGGTCTCGAAGGAGCGCTGCTTGAGGCGGCCCTGCGCCATCACCCGCGAGCCGCGGGTGAGTGACCCCGCGACGTGCTCGGCCATCTGCCGCCAGCAGTTGCAGCGCAGGAAGAGCGCCTCGCCGTCCTTCCACTCCTGCGTCTGGCGGTCCATGGTGCGCGGGGTGGAGGCGATGGTGAAGTTGGCGACCGCCGCGCCCGAGGGCGTGAAGCGCAGCTCGGGGTCGCTGGTCAGGTTGCCAATGACGGTGATGACTGTGTCGCCGGCCATGATCCGGTCCTCCGTGTCGTCGGTGCATCGCTCGGGTGAGCATCCGGAGGCTAGGCAGACTTACCGACAGTTCCCGTGGGCCCGTCGCGTCCGGCGGACGGAGGCCCCGAGCTGTCCCCAGGGGGTGTGACCATCGGTGGGGACGGCGCGGTGGCGAGGGGACGGCGGTGCGAGAGGCGCGGACGGGTGCGGTGCTGGAGGCGACGCTGGAGCGGATCACGTTCGCCAACGCCCAGACCGGCTACACCGTGGCCCGGGTGGACACCGGGCGGGGCGGTGACCTGGTCACGGTGGTGGGCTCGCTGCTGGGCGCGCAGCCGGGCGAGACGCTGCGGCTGCAGGGGCGGTGGGGAGCGCATCCCCAGTACGGCCGGCAGTTCCAGGTCGAGGACTACACCACCGTGCTGCCGGCCACGGTGCAGGGCATCCGGCGCTACCTGGGCTCGGGGCTGGTCAAGGGGATCGGCCCGCGGCTGGCCGAGCGGATCGTGGACCACTTCGGCACCGAGGCGCTGCGGGTCATCGAGGAGCAGCCCGGGCGGCTGGCCGAGGTGCCGAACCTGGGCCCCAAGCGGACCCGGCTGATCACCGCGGCCTGGGAGGAGCAGCGGGCCATCAAGGAGGTGATGGTCTTCCTGCAGGGCGTGGGCGTGTCCACCTCGCTGGCCGTCCGCATCTACAAGCAGTACGGCGGCGCGTCGATCGGCGTGGTCCGGGCCGAGCCCTACCGCCTGGCCGCCGAGGTGTGGGGCATCGGGTTCCGGACCGCCGACACGATCGCGGACGCGGTGGGGATCCCGCACGACAGCACGCAGCGGGTCGAGGCGGGGGTGCAGTTCGTGCTCTCCGAGGCGACCGGGCAGGGGCACTGCTTCCTGCCCGAGACCGAGCTGGTGGCCCGGGCAGTGGAGATCCTGCAGGTCCCGGCGGACCTGGTGGGCCACTGCCTGGCCCTGCTGGTCGCCGACCAGGGGGTCATCCGCGAGGAGTTCCCCGGCGCGGGCGGGGAGCCCTGCGCGGTGGCGTACTACCTCGTGCCCTTCCACCGGGCGGAGGTCTCCCTGGCCGGGGGACTGAAGAGGCTGGCGAGCGCCGACGACGACCGGCTGGCGGCCTTCGCGGGCGTGGACTGGGACGCCGCCCTGGCCTGGCTGCACCGGCGCACGGGCGTGGAACTGGCGGCCGGCCAGCAGGAGGCCGTGCGCCTGGCGCTGACCGAGAAGGTCGCCGTCCTCACCGGTGGCCCCGGCTGCGGCAAGAGCTTCACGGTGCGCTCGATCGTCACCCTCGCGGCGGCCAAGGGCGCGAGGGTCGTGCTGGCCGCACCGACCGGCCGGGCCGCGAAGCGGCTGACCGAGCTCACCGGGGTCGAGGCGGTCACCGTGCACCGGCTGCTGGAGCTGCGCCCCGGCGGGGACGCCGCCTTCGACCGGGACCGGCCGCTGCAGGCCGACCTGGTCGTCGTCGACGAGTCCTCGATGCTGGACCTGCTGCTGGCCAACAAGCTGGTCCGGGCCGTCCCGCCCGGCGCGCACCTGCTGCTCGTCGGCGACGTCGACCAGCTGCCCTCGGTCGGCGCCGGGGAGGTGCTTCGCGACCTGCTCGCCGAGGGCACCCCGATCCCGCACGTGCGCCTGACGCAGGTCTTCCGGCAGGCCAGCAGGTCGGGAGTGGTGACCAACGCCCACCGGATCAACGCCGGCAGCCCGCCGCAGGTCCGCGGCCTCGACGACTTCTTCCTGTTCAGCACCGACGACGCCGAGGAGGCCGCCCGGCTGACCGTGGACGTCGTCGTCCGGCGGATCCCGGCCCGCTTCGGTCTCGACCCCCGCCGGGACGTCCAGGTGCTCACCCCGGTGCACCGCGGACCGGCCGGCGCCGCCACGCTCAACGAGCTGCTGCAGGAGGCGCTCACCCCCGCTCGCCCCGACCGGGCGGAGAAGCGCTTCGGTGGGCGGGTGTTCCGCGTCGGGGACAAGGTCAGCCAGATCCGCAACGACTACGACAAGGGCGCCAACGGGGTCTTCAACGGCACCCAGGGCGTCGTCACCGCCGTCGACCCGGTCGAGCAGACCCTCACCGTCGTCACCGACGAGGGGGAGCAGATCCCCTACGACTTCGGGGAGCTCGACGAGCTGGTCCACGCCTACGCCGTCACCGTCCACCGCTCCCAGGGCAGCGAGTACCCCTGCGTCGTCATCCCGGTGACCACCAGCGCCTGGGTGATGCTGCAGCGCAACCTGCTCTACACCGCCGTCACCCGCGCCAAGCAGCTCGTCGTGCTCGTCGGCTCCACCCGGGCCCTCGGCCAGGCCGTGCGCGTCACCGGCTCCGGACGCCGGCACACCGCCCTCGCCCACCGCCTCCGGGGCGGCCCGCACCGCAGCGCGGCTGCACCGACCCCGCTCGCCGTCGGGGCCGGACGGGGCTGACGCCGATCCGCCACCCGGCGGCGTCAGCAGCGACGTGCACGCACGGCTGCCGGCGAAGCCGGCGACGACGATGCGCGCACCACGCGCGGGTGCGGACGGCCGTCGAGCAGCCGGGACCGTCCTCCACCCGTGGACGACGTGGCCGCCGCTTTCGCCCGTTTACGCCCAGAGCGAACGGCCGACACGCCGGTCGCTGCCTGTTCGTGCCTCTGACCTGGTGTTTCCCCACCGGCACCCCGCGGCGCTTGCGCGATGGTCGGCGATGTGTGTCAGTACCCGTTCGTAGGTTCCGTGTCGACATCTTCCCCATGTCGACGAGGAGTTCACCATGGCCGTCTCTGGCCTCAAGACCCGTCAGCCCACCGGCCGTGTGCCGTGGCCCTGCATCCTCCTGGAGGGGGAGGAGAAGGCGGGCAAGTCGTGGGCCCTGGCCCAGTTCAGCGCCAGCGAGCGGATCGGCGCGCTGTACTGGATCGACCTCAACGAGGGCGCCGGCGACGAGTACGGCGCGATCCCCGGCGCGAACTACCAGATCATCGAGCACGACGGCTCGTACGCCTCCGTGCTGGCCGCGGTGCAGGCGGTCAAGGCCGAGGCGCGCCGCGCCGCCGACGCCGGCGCACCGCCGGTGGTGCTCGCCATCGACACCGGCTCGGCGATCTGGGACGGCCTCAAGGACTGGGCCAGCGACCGCGCGGCGAAGTCCGTCCGCAACCGCGAGCTGCTCAAGCGCGATCCCAACGCCGAGATCACCATCAGCCAGAACCTGTGGAACGACGCCGGCGCCCGCTGGCGCAAGCTGCAGACCGAGCTGCTCACCTTCCCCGGCATCGTGGTGGTGACCGCCCGCGGCAAGGAGGTCACCGAGGTCGACGCCAACGGCCGCCCGATCGAGGGGCAGAAGACCTGGTCGGTGCAGACCCACCGGGAGTTCCCGTACGCCGCCAGTGTGTGGATGCGGCTGCGCCGGGGGCGACGGCCGATCATCGTGGGCGCCCGCAGCGTGCACGTGGGCATCAAGCCCAACGACGACCCGGCCAAGGAGGTCACCGATCCTGCCGCCACCGGCCGGCTGCTGGAGTGGCTGGTCTTCGACGCCCTGAAGTGCGATCCGGGTGCTGCGCACGTGCGGAACCTGGTGACCTTCCACGGCGGCGGGCTGCTCGACCACGAGCGCACCGAGCAGGCCCGCACCGAGCAGGCCCGCACCGAGCAGGCCGCCGGCCGTGGGAACGGCCGGTCGACCGGGTCCGGCGAGCCCGACGTCGCCGACCTGGTCGCGCGGATCGGCGACGCCGCGAACGACGACGAGCTGCGCGAGGTGTGGGCCGAGGCCAACCGGGCCGCGCTGCTCCAGGCCGAGGTGCCGACCCCCGGCGGCTCCTACACCGTCGCCGAGCTCATGCAGGCCCGCCACGAGGAGTTCCTCACCGCGTCGATGGCGGCCCACCCCGCCGGGCGGCGCAGGGCCCAGGCCGCTCCTGCCGCTTCGGCGGCTCCGCAGACGCCCGCCGCCGTGGTCCAGGCCGCCCGGGCCGCTGCCGCGGCCGCCCTCCCGGCCACCGGCACGGAGGCCGCGCCGGCGAACCCGCTGCTGGAGGCCTCGCCGATCCCGGACGACCCGAAGGACCGCCGGCTCAACGCGGCCCGCCGGGGCGTGCTGGCCAGCCTGGAGTCCCTCGGCGTGACCAGCGAGCAGATCGGCGCCCGTTTCGGCCGCCCCGCCGAGCAGGTGGCGACCAAGCGGCTGACCGCACTCGTGCGCGACGTGATCGCGACACAGCGGGCCGGGGTGACCGGGCAGCAGGAGATCGCCTGAGCGACGGGAGCAGCGCGCCGGGGGTCTCCCCGACGGATCGAGGAGACCCCCGGGAGGCCCCTGACCGGCGCACGTGCCGGTCAGGGGCCTCCCGTCGTCCTGGGTCCTGCAGCTGAGCTCGCGAGGGGTGGGCCTGCCGGTGCCCCCGAGGCCCCGCGTCGGGGGTCCCCGTCGAGCTGACCGGTCGCCCCGGCCGCGGCCTGGACCTCTGCGTCCGCAACCCCGTCCGGGTCGGCGGTGGATTCGGCGGCGACGGCACTCCTCGGGTGGACGGAGGTGCCCGACCGCGTGCAGATCGCCATCCGCGTCCACGAGGCCGGCCTCGCGTGACGCCCTGGGCGGGGACGTGGGTTGGGTGCACCCGGACGGCGGGTACGCGCAGTCCGCACGCGCTGCAGCGACTGCCGCACGTCCCCCTCCCCGGTCCCCGGCGGGCGGGCCGTCCGACGGGCCGGCTCCGGTGGAGGCGCACGGCCCGAGGGGAGCGACCGGGTGGTCCGACCGAGGGAGGACGGAGGGGGGCACCGCCCTCCGCCGGGTCCGGAGGCGGCGACGCCGCGCACTGTGACCCACACCAAGCCGGTGCGATTTGAGTCCGGCCGGGGCGGTGGGGGACCATGGCGGGGTGGCCCTGCCGATCTTGACGCGCGACCGCGCCGTCGATCTGGCCGGCACCGCCAGCTGCCTCTGTCGCTGACGTCCCCGCGCGGTCCGGCTCACCGAGCCGGACCGCACCGCGCCGAGTTCCCGCGCGACCGTGCCGCCCTGTCCGCCGGCCTGCCCTGCTCACCCTCGAGGACCGCGTTCCCGTGATCGAACTGACCGACGTCCGCAAGGTGTTCCCCGCCCGGAGACGCGCCGGGGAGGTGGTCGCCGTCGACGGGGTCAGCCTGCGGGTGCAGGCCGGTGAGTTCGCCGGCGTGGTGGGCCCCAGCGGCTCGGGGAAGAGCACGCTGGTCCGCCTGGTGAACCTGCTGGAGCGGCCCACGTCCGGATCGGTGACCGTGGACGGGCAGGTGCTCACCGACCTGCCCGACGACCGGGTCCGCGAGGCCCGCCGCGCCATCGGGATGGTCTTCCAGCACTTCGAGCTGCTGGACTCCCGCACGGCCGCGGGCAACGTCGAGCACCCGCTGGAGCTGGCCGGGGTGGGCCGGGCCGAGCGCCGCCGCCGGGCCACCGACCTGCTGGACCTGGTGGGGCTGGGTGAGCGGGCCGAGGCGCGGCCGGCGCAACTGTCCGGCGGGCAGAAGCAGCGGGTGGCCATCGCCCGCGCGCTCGCCGCCCGCCCGAAGGTGCTGCTGTGCGACGAGGCCACCTCCGCGCTGGACCAGGCCAGCACGGCCAGCGTGCTGGAGCTGCTGCGCCGGGTGCGCTCCGAGCTCGGGCTGACCGTCCTGCTCATCACCCACGAGATGGCGGTGGTGAAGGCGGTCTGCGACAGCGCCGTGCTGCTCGAGCGGGGCCGGGTCGTCGACGGCGGCCGGCTCAGCGAGGTGCTGACCCGCGGGCACTCACCGCTGGCCGACGCCCTGCTGCCCGCCCCGGTGGCCGACGCCGGTGCGGGGCACGGCGGGGCGCTGCTGCGGGTGACGGTCACCGACCGCACGCCGGAGACCGTCGTCCTGCAGACGCTCATCGGTGAGCTGGGGCTGGCCGTGGAGGTCGCCGGCGGCTCGGTGGAGACCGTCGCCGGCGGGCGGTACGGGCGGCTGCTGCTGCGCGTCACCGGGGACCTCGACCGGCTGGAGGCAGGCCTCCGCGCGCTGCACGACGGCGGCGTCGTCGTCGACCGGGTGCCCGCGCACGGCGGCGTGGCCGCCGGGTCGGGGGCGACCCGATGAGCGACTGGGGCCGCGTCTACCCGCAGCTGTTCGAGGCCACCGGCGAGACCCTCTACATGGTGGGGGTCGCGGCGCTGCTCACCGTGCTGCTCGGCGTCCCGCTGGGCGTGCTGCTCACCGTCACCGCGCCCGGCGGGCTGGCGCCGCGGCCGCTGCTGAACCGTGCCCTCGGGCTGGTGGTCAACCTGGGGCGCGCGCTCCCGTTCATCATCCTGCTGGTGCTGGTCGCCCCGGTCACCCGCGGCATCGTGGGGACGACGATCGGGTCGACCGCGGCGATCGTGCCGCTGACCCTCGGGGCCATCCCCTTCCTCGCCCGGCTGGTGGAGACCAGCCTCCGCGAGGTTGCCTCCGGGAAGGTCGAGGCGGCGCTGTCCATGGGCGCCCGCCGCCGGGACGTCGTCCGCACCGTGCTGCTGCCGGAGGCGCGGCCCTCACTGGTCGCCGGGGTCACCGTCACCGTCGTGGCGCTGATCAGCTACTCGGCGATGGCCGGTGCCGTGGGGGGCGGAGGCCTCGGGGACTTCGCGATCCGCTTCGGCTACCAGCAGTTCCGCACCGACATCACCCTGCTGACCGTCGTCCTGCTGCTCGTCATCGTGCAGCTGCTGCAGTGGGCCGGCGACCGCTGGGCCCGCCGCCTGGCCCACGTCTGACCTCCTGCCCCGGTGGCCGGCCGGCCACCACCGCACCACCTCGAAGGAGAACCCCTCCCATGCGCTCCCGATCCGCCCTCCTCCTGGCCGCCTCGGCGATGACGGTCCTCGCCGCGTGCGGCGGCGGGGACCCGCAGCTGTCCGCGGCCGACGAGCCACTGCGGGTGGGCGCCTCCCCGGTCCCGCACGCCGAGATCCTGCGGCACGTCGACGAGCAGCTGGCCGCCGACGCCGGCCTGGACCTCGAGATCGTCGAGTTCACCGACTACGTGCAGCCCAACGTCGCCCTGGACGACGGCTCGCTCGACGCCAACTACTTCCAGACCGTTCCGTACCTGGAGGAGCAGGAGGCCAGCGCCGGGTACGACTTCACCGCGCTGGCGCCGGTGCACATCGAGCCGCTGGGCATCTACTCCAGCTCGCTGACCGACCTGGCCGCCCTGCCCGAGGGCGCCACCGTGGCGATCCCCAACGACCCGACCAACGCCGCGCGGGCGCTGCGGCTGCTGGAGGCCAACGGCCTGGTCACCCTGGCCGACACCGGGGACGCCGCGCCGACGTCCCTCGACGTCCAGGACAGCCCCAAGGGCCTGCAGATCTCCGAGGTGGAGGCCGCGCAGGTGCCCCGCTCGCTGGCCGACGTGGACATCGCGGTGATCAACGGCAACTACGCCATCGAGGCCGACCTGGTCCCGGCCGAGGACGCCCTCGCGCTGGAGGAGGCCGAGGGCAACCCCAACGCCAACCTGCTGGTGGTGCGGACGGGGGACGAGGACGACGAGCGGATCCAGCAGCTCGAGGGGCTGCTGCACTCCGACGAGGTCCGCCAGTTCATCGAGCAGACCTACCAGGGCGCCGTCATCCCCGCCTTCTGAGCGCCCGGGGACAGTGGGCCGGTCGTCCGGCCGGCCCACTGCCCCCGGGCCGGAGCGCCCCGGTCCTCCGGGCGCCGGCCTCAGGGGCGGCCGCGGTCGATCAGCCGGGACAGCACGACCTCGCTGCGGGTCTGCTGGACGTTGGGCTGCTGCCGGAGCCGCTCGATGGCCTCCTCCAGGTGCGGGATGTCGGCGGCCAGGATGTGCACCAGCGCGTCCGCGGACCCCGTGACGCTGCACGCGTCCACGATCTCGGGGACCTTCTCCAGCGCGCGGCGCAGCTCGGACGGGGACGGGATCCCCTTCCAGTACACCTCCACGTACGCCTCGGTCGTCCAGCCGAGGACCTCCGGGTCGACCAGCGCGGTGAAGCCGCGGATCACCCCCTCGGCCAGCAGCCGGTCCACGCGGCGCTTGACCGCCGGCGCGGACAGGCCCACCTCGTCGCCGATGACGGCGTAGGTGGCGCGGGCGTCGCGCGTCAGGCAGCCGATGATCTGCCGGTCGAGCGGGTCCAGGCGGTCTCCGGTCCTCTGCAACACACCGTGCACCGTAGGCCCGACTTCGCAACGGATCGACGCTCTGGACGCAACGAACGCGCATTGATGCCGGTGCGCGGCGTTCCTAGCCTTCCAGGACACGGCCCTGCCGCCCCGCCGGCGGCGGCCGGCGAAGCGTGCGACGTCCGATCCGGAGGAGGCCCCCATGACCACACCTCGGCGCAGTGCGAGCCCGTCGTCCTCGAGGGAGCACGCGGCGCTCACCGGTGCGGTGACGGCGCCCAACTACGCGCCCCTGCCGGTGGTCGTGGCCGAGGCGCACGGGGCGTGGGTGACCGACGTCGACGGACGCCGCTACCTCGACTGCCTGGCCGGGTACTCGGCGCTCAACTTCGGCCACGGGCACCCGGTGCTGCTCCGGGCGGCCCGCGAGCAGCTGGAGCGGGTGACGCTCACCAGCCGCGCCTTCTACAACGACCGCCTCGGCCCCTTCGCCCGCGACCTGGCGGCGCTGGCCGGGATGGAGCTGGTGCTCCCGATGAACACCGGGGCCGAGGCCGTGGAGACGGCGGTCAAGGTCGCCCGGCGCTGGGGGTACCAGGTCAAGGGCGTCCCCGCCGGGCGGGCGCAGGTCGTCGTCGCGGCGGGCAACTTCCACGGCCGCACCACCACGATCGTCAGCTTCTCCACCGACGAGTCGGCGCGCGAGGGCTTCGGCCCCTTCACCCCCGGCTTCACCGTGGTCCCCTACGGCGACGCCGACGCGCTGCGGGCGGCGCTCACGCCGGAGACGGTCGCGGTGCTGCTCGAGCCGGTGCAGGGCGAGGCCGGCGTCGTCGTGCCGCCGCCGGGCTACCTCGCCGCGGTGCGGCAGGCGTGCACGGACGCCGGGGTGCTGTTCGTCGCCGACGAGGTCCAGTCCGGGCTGGGCCGGACGGGGGCGACCTTCGCCTGCGAGCTGGAGGGCGTCGTCCCCGACGTCTACCTGCTCGGCAAGGCCCTCGGCGGTGGCATCGTCCCGGTCTCGGCGGTGGTGTCCACCCGCGAGGTCCTCGGCGTCCTGACGCCGGGCAGCCACGGGTCGACCTTCGGCGGCAACCCGCTCGCGGCGGCGATCGGGCACGCGGTGGTGGGCCTGCTGGAGACCGGTGAGTACCAGGAGCGGGCGGCCAAGCTGGGCGTGCAGCTGCGGGACCGCCTCGAGGGGCTGGTCGGGCGCGGTGTGCAGGCGGTGCGCACCCGCGGGCTGTGGGCCGGGATCGACGTCGACCCCGCCCTGATGACCGGGCGCGCCGCCTGCGAGCGGCTGGCCGAGCGCGGCGTCCTGGTCAAGGACGCGCACGGGCAGACCATCCGGCTGTCCCCGCCGCTGGTGGTCGAGCCCGACGACCTCGACCGGGCCGTGGACGCCCTCGCCGCGGTCCTCGACGAGGCAGGGCGCTGACCCGGTCGCTGGTGCCGTGCGGCCCCACCCACCACGATGGCGGCACACCCGGCGCCCCCGGAGGACCGAGATGACCGCCGTACCGCGCTCCCTCCCGCCCACCGCCTCCGTCGTCGTCATCGGCGGCGGTGTGGTGGGGCTCAGCGCGGCCCACGCCCTGGCCCGGGCGGGGGTGCGCGACGTCGTCCTGCTGGAGCGGGACGCCCTGGGCTCGGGCTCGACGTGCAAGGCGGCCGGTGGCGTGCGGGCGCAGTTCTCCGACCCGGTGAACACCGCGCTCGGCGCGCGCAGCCTGGAGACCTTCCGCGACTTCCGGGCGCGGTTCGGCCAGGGCGTCGACTTCCGCGAGGTCGGCTACCTGTTCCTGCTGAGCACCCCGGAGTCGGTCGCGGCGTTCGAGGCCAACGTCGCCGTGCAGAACGACCTCGGCGTCCCGAGCCGGGTCATCGACGTCGAGGAGGCCCGCCGCCTGTCGCCGCTGGTCTCACCGGAGGGGCTGCTCGCCGCGGCGTACTCGCCCACCGACGGCCACTGCACCCCGGAGTCGGTCGTGCTCGGCTACGCGTCCGCGGCACGCCGGGCCGGCGCGACGCTGCTGCCGCACTGCGCGGCCACCGGGATCGACGTCCGGAACGGCCGGGTGGCCGGCGTGCGGACCGGGGCCGGGACGATCCGGACCGACGCCGTCGTCTGCGCGGCCGGTGCCTGGTCGGCCGAGGTCGGCTCCTGGGTGGGCGTCGACCTGCCGGTCACCCCGCTGCGCCGGCAGGTCCTGGTCACCGAGCCGGTTCCCGGCCTGGACCCGCGCACGCCGTTCACCATCGACTTCGAGACCAGCTTCTACTTCCACGCCGAGGGTCGCGGTCTGCTGCTGGGCATGTCCGACCCCGACGAGACCCCCGGGTTCCGGCTCACCCGGTCCGACGGCTGGCTGCCGCGCCTCGGTGCGGCCGTCGAGCGGCGCGCCCCGGCGCTGGCCGGGGTCGGCATCGCCGGGGGGTGGGCGGGGCTGTACGAGATGACGCCGGACCACAACGCCCTCATCGGTCGGGCCGACACGGTCGAGGGCTTCCTGTACGCCACCGGCTTCTCGGGGCACGGTTTCCTCATGGGACCGGCCGTCGGGGAGGTGGTGCGCGACCTCCACCTGGGGGAGCGGCCCGTCGTCGACGTCACCGGCCTCAGCGCCGCGCGCTTCGCCGGCGCCGACGTCCGCCCCGAACTCAACGTGGTGTGAACACGAGCGCGAACCCGAGGAGAGCCCCGTGACCACCCTGCCCACCGCCGACGACCTCGCCCGCCGGGCCCGGGAGGCCGCCGGCCGCTGCGGCGTCGACCTGGACCGGCTCGCCGGGGACCGCCCCGTCACCTCGCCGGTGAACGGCCGCCCGCTCGCCTCCGTCCGGTGGCAGGACGCGGCCGACGTCGACGGCGTGGTGATCCGCGCCGGCGAGGCGTTCCGCGCGTGGCGGACGGTGCCCGCACCGGTCCGCGGGCAGCTCGTGCGCCGCCTCGGCGAGCTGCTCCGGGAGCACAAGGCCGACCTCGGCGTCCTGGTCAGCCTGGAGGTCGGCAAGACCACCTCCGAGGCCGAGGGCGAGGTCCAGGAGATGGTCGACATCTGCGAGTTCGCCGTCGGCCTGTCCCGCCAGCTCTACGGGCGGACGATCAGCTCCGAGCGCCCCGGCCACCGGCTGATGGAGACCTGGCACCCGCTGGGCGTCGTCGGGGTGATCAGCGCGTTCAACTTCCCGGTGGCCGTCTGGTCCTGGAACACCGCGATCGCCCTGGTCTGCGGGGACCCGGTGGTGTGGAAGCCGTCGGAGCTCGCGCCGCTGTCCGCGCTGGCGTCCGCCGCCCTGCTCGACCGCGCGATCGCCGAGACCGGAGCCCCGGCCGACCTCGGCCAGGTGGTCGTCGGCGGCCCCGACGTCGGGGAGGCCCTGGTCGCCCACCCGGGCGTCGCGCTGCTCAGCGCCACCGGATCGACCCGCATGGGCCGCGCCGTCGGCCCGCGCGTGGCCGACCGCTTCGGGCGTTCCCTGCTGGAGCTCGGCGGCAACAACGCCGCGATCGTGACCCCGTCGGCGGACCTGGACCTCACCACGCGGGGCATCGTGTTCTCCGCGGCCGGCACCGCCGGCCAGCGCTGCACCACCATGCGCCGGGTCATCGCGCACGTCGACGTGCTGGAGCAGCTCACCGAGCGGCTCGTCGCCGCCTACCGCCGGCTGCCCATCGGCTCGCCGACGGCCGAGGGGACGCTGGTCGGCCCGCTGATCCACGACGCCGCGTACAAGTCGATGCAGGACGCGCTGCAGGCCGCCCAGCAGCAGGGCGGCGAGCTCGTCGTCGGCGGCGGTCGCCGCCTCGCCGACGAGGCGCCGGACGCCTACTACGTGGAGCCGGCGATCGTGCGGATGCCCGAGCAGACCGACGTCGTGCGGCAGGAGACCTTCGCGCCGATCCTCTACGTCCTGCCGTACCGCACGTTGGAGGAGGCGATCGCGCTCAACAACGACGTCCCCCAGGGCCTGTCGTCGAGCATCTTCACCTCCGACCAGGCCGAGGCCGAGCGCTTCCTGGCCGCCGACGGCTCGGACTGCGGCATCGCCAACGTCAACATCGGCACCTCCGGGGCCGAGATCGGCGGGGCCTTCGGCGGGGAGAAGCACACCGGCGGCGGCCGGGAGTCCGGCTCGGACGCCTGGCGCAGCTACATGCGGCGGGCCACGAACACGATCAACTACTCCGGCGAGCTGCCCCTCGCCCAGGGGGTCGAGTTCCCGATCTGACCATCACCCACAGGCGTGTCGTCGATTGACTCTCGATAGGTAGTAGTCGAGAGTCGATGCATGACAACGACACGACGGGTGGTCGTGCCCCTCCGGATCCTGCTCGCGCTGGCGTTCGCCGCCCTGCTGCTCGCCCAGGTCGCCTTCCTGCCGGCGCTCGCGGGCGCGATGGCGGCGGACTCGCCGGAGCTGGCGTACCTGCGGTGGCCGACGCTCGTCGTGGCCGTGCTGGGGCTGGGGTGCGTCCAGGTCGTCATCGTGTGCACCTGGCAGCTGCTGACCCTGGTCGAGGACGACCGCATCTTCAGCGCGGCGTCCATGGCCTGGGTCGACGCGATCGTGGGCGCGCTCGCCGCCGCGTGGTTCCTCCTGCTCGGCACCCTCGTCTGGTCCGTCGTCGGCGTGGGCCTCCCCGGTCCGCCGGTCGTGCTGCTGCTCATGCTGGTGGCGGTGGCCGTGCTGGGCCTGCTCATGGTGGTGATGCGGGCGCTGCTGCGGCAGGCCACGACGCTGCGGACCGACATGGAAGCGGTCATCTGATGCCGATCGTGGTGCGCATCGACGTCGAGCTGGCCAAGCGCAAGATGAGCGTCGGGGAGTTCGCCGAACGCGTCGGCCTCACGCCGGCGAACGTGGCGGTGCTGAAGAACGGCCGCGCGAAGGCCGTCCGGTTCAGCACCCTGGAGGCCATGTGCCGGGTGCTGGAGTGCCAGCCCGGCGACCTGCTCGAGTGGGTCCCGGACGAGCGGGAGGCGCCGCACGCCGCCTCCGCGGCCTCCCGGTGACCGTCGACGTCCTGGTGGTCGGTGCCGGGCTGGCCGGCCTGCACACGGCCACGCTGCTCGCCCGGCGGGGCCACGACGTGCTGCTGACCGAGCGGCGGTCGACGCTCACCGGCGCCATCCGCACCACGGGGATCTTCGTCCGGAAGACGCTCGACGACTTCGCGCTGCCCCCCGAGCACCTCGGGCCGCCGATCCGGCGGGTGGTGCTCTACCCGCCGGGGCTGCGCCGGCCGGTGAGCCTGGTCAGCGGGCGCGACGAGTACCGGGTGGGCGACATGGGGCCGCTGTACGGAGCCGCGGCCCGCGCGGCGGCCGACGCCGGCGTGCGCATCCGCCTGGGCACCCGCTACGCCGGCCGGCAGGACGGCGCGTCCCTGCTGGCCGGTCCGGACGGGCCGGCGCGCGTGCGGGCGCGGTTCGTCGTCGGCGCGGACGGCGCCCGGTCGCGGGTCGCCCGCAACCTCGGCCTGGACCGCAACGACCACCTGCTGGTCGGAGCCGAGGAGGTCTTCGAGGTCCCGGGCGGCGGGGAGCCGCCGGCCTTCCACTGCGTGCTCGACCCCTCGCTCGCCCCCGGGTACCTGGCGTGGGTCGTCAACGACGGGCAGCACGCCCACGTCGGTGTGGCCGGCTACGCCGAGCGCTTCCCCGGCGGCATGCGCCGGGCCCTGGACCGGTTCAGCGGCTCGGCACCCGGGCTGGAGGGCGTCGAGCGCCCGGAGGCGGTGGAGCGGCGGGGAGGTCCGATCCCCGTCGGTGGCCTGCTGCGCCGGATCAGCTGCACCGGCGGGCTGCTCGTCGGCGATGCCGCGGGCGCGGTCTCGCCGCTCACCGCCGGTGGCCTCGACCCGTGCCTGCGGTTGTCCGAGCACGCCGCCGACGTCCTCGACGCGGCCCTGCGGGCCGGGCGGCCGGACGCGCTGACCGCCTACGACGGGACCGCGCTGCGCGCCGCCTTCCGGGGGAGGCTCGCGCTGCGCCGGGGGCTGGCCCAGGTCCGCACGCCCGCCGTCGCAGCGGCGGCGTTCGCGCTGCTGCGCACGCCGCCCGGGAGGGCCGCGGCCCGCCGCATCCTCTTCGGCGACAGGTCCTTCCCGGCTCCCTGACCCGGGTGCCCGGCAGCCGGGGAGCCGTGCCGGGCCGGTCGGCTCGGGTCGGTCAGCGCCCGGTGCGGTCGCGGTAGCGGGCGGCGCGCCGGGCGTTCGCGGCCCGCCGGCGCTCGCTGTCCCGCAGGTCGCGCAGGTGCGCGGCGCGCTCCCGGTGCGCGGTGGCGGTACCGGCCGGGTAGCCGGCCTTCACGACCCGGTTCTCCGTGGTCTCGGGCATGTAGGCCAGCGAGTAGATCAGGGCGAGGAAGATCCCCCCGCCGGCGACCGCCGCGCGCAGCCCCCACGACGCGGGCAGCAGCACCATGACCAGGGCGATCGGGATCGACATCTGGACGAAGACGCGGGCGATGTGCCGGGCCCACCAGGTGCCGGTCGTGGTGTCGTGCAGCACCCAGCCGCGGTGCCGCGCGGGCAGCCCGCCGCCGAGGGCGTACCAGAGCCACCGGTGCGGAGCCGGCCGGACGATCGGCTCGGCGGGCGTGCCGCCCTCTTCGGGTTCTGCCATGACCGCTGTCCGCTCCTGCTCGGGAAGGTCCACGCGTCCATGGTCCCCCAGATGCTGAGGACACCAACGGTTGGGGTACCAACTGTGACGAGGTCGACAGGCGCCCTCACCGGGGGACCGCCTCGGTCAGGCGACGTCCGACGGGGTCCTCACGGCGGACGTGGGGGCGGCCAGCGCCTGCTGGGAGGCGGCGGTGACCTGGGTCAGCGCCTCGTGCAGGGCCGTCAGCTGCTCGACCGGCATGCCGAGACGCTCGACGATGCCGACGGGGATCTCCTCCGCCCGGGCACGCAGTGCGCGGCCCCGCTCGGTCAGCGCCAGGGCCAGGTTGCGCTGGTCCGCCGGGTTGCGCTCGCGGCGCAGCAGGCCGGCCGCCTCCAGCCGCTTGAGCAGCGGCGAGAGCGTGCCGGGATCCAGCTGCAGCAGGCCGGAGAGCTCCTTGACCGACAGCTGCCCGTGCTGCCACAGCGCCAGCATGACCAGGTACTGCGGGTGGGTCAGCCCCAGCGGCTCGAGCACCGGCCGGTAGACGGCGACCACGGTGCGCGCCGCCACCGACAGCGCGAAGCACACCTGGCGCTCCAGGGCGAGCGGGTCACCGGAGTCGAGGACGGCCGGGGAGGGCTGGCTGGTCGTCACCGCTCCAGGGTAGGTCGGCGGCGCGCCGACGATCGGCCTGCCGACCGTGGAGCCGGCCGGGCCGACGCGGCCGGGAGGGTGGCCACGGGAGGTCCCCGGTCGCCATACGCTGCGCCCATGGTGGAGCTGATGGACCTGGAGTCCGACGACGACGACGTCGCACGGGTGGCGGACGTCTCAGGTGGCGTGCTGGTGGGCCACGACGGTTCGGAGTACGCGCAGGAGGCCCTGCAGTGGGCGGCGGGTCTGGCCCTCCGGGCCGGCTACCCGTTGCACGTGCTGCGCGCGTGGAAGATGACCACCGCGCCGCAGCCGGCCACCCTGGAGCCGGGGTACATCCCCCCGCTGGAGGACTTCGAGAGGGCGGTGCGGGAGGAGCTCGAGGCCCACGTGGCCGCGGCGGGGCTGGACCCGGCGCTGACGGTCACCTGCCACACCGCCCACGGCACCCCGGCCCGCGGCCTCATCGAGTCCGCCGCCCGCGCCGACCTCCTGGTGGTCGGCGCCCGGGGCAGGGGCGGCTTCGCCGGCCTGGTGCTCGGCTCGGTCAGCGACCAGTGCGTGCGGCACGCCCCCTGCCCGGTCACCGTCGTCCGGACCGGGACCACGGCGGGCCGCACCGCGGGGCCCAGCGAGCGCTGAGCAGGCGCCGCACCGGGCCCGGGGTCGGCGGTCGTCAGCCGCCCTGGGCCCGGGCGCGGCTCTGCCACCATGCGGCCATGGACCTCGAGGAGACCCTCCTGCCCGGCGTCGGCGTCCGCTACCGGCTGCGGACCTCCGCCGGTGAGGTCCTGGGGATCGTCGTCCGGCGGGAGGGTGCGGCCGAGCTCGCCGTGTACGACCGGCGTGATCCCGACCGGGCGCGCAGCGTGCTGCGGCTCGAGCCCGACGAGGTCGACGCCGTGGCGGAGGTGCTCGGCGCTCCCCGGCTGACCCAGCGCTTCGCCGACCTGTCCCGGGAGGTGCCCGGACTGGAGTCGGGCCGGTTCCCGATCGGCGCGGGCTCCCGCTTCGCGGGCCGCCCCCTGGGGGACACCCGGGCGCGCACCCTGACCGGCTGCTCGATCGTCGCGATCGTGCGGGACGCCGAGGTCGTGCCGTCCCCGGGACCGGCCGACACGCTGCTCGCGGGGGACGTCCTCGTCGCGATCGGCTCGGTCCGCGGCCTGGAGCAGCTCGAGGCGCGTCTGGCCGAGTCGGCGTAGGACACCGCCGGTGGACCACGTCGCGCAGCTGCTGCTCGAGCTCGGCCTGCTGTTCGCCGGTCTGTCCCTGGTCGGGCTGCTCGCCCGGCGCCTGGGGCTGTCCTCGGTGCCGTTCGTGCTGGTCGCGGCGCTGGCGCTGGGGGAGGGTGGCGTCGTCCCGCTGGCGACCTCGGAGCCGTTCATCGAGGCGGCGGCGGAGATCGGCGTCGTGCTCCTGCTGCTGGCGCTGGGCCTGGAGTTCTCCGCGGACGAGCTGTTCGCCTCGCTGCGGCACCACGGTCCGTCCGGCGTGGTGGACCTGCTGCTCAACGCTCTGCCGGGCTTCGCGGCCGGCCTGCTGCTGGACCTGCCCTGGCAGGGAGCGCTCGCGCTGGCCGGGGTCACCTGGATCTCCTCGTCGGGCATCGTTGCGCGACTGCTCGGCGACCTCGGACGGCTGGCCAACCGGGAGACCCCGGCGGTGCTGTCGGTGCTGGTGCTCGAGGACCTCGCCATGGCGCTGTTCCTGCCGCTGCTGGTCGTCGCGCTCTCCGGGGGAGGCCCGGCGACCGCGCTCGCCGGCACCGGCCTGGCGGTCGGGGCGGTCGCGCTGGCGCTGCTGGCCGCCCAGCGGCAGGGACACCGGCTCGGCCGGCTGCTGGCCTCCGCCGACGACGAGCAGCTGCTGCTCCGCCTGGTCGGTCTGACGCTGCTGGTCGCGGGGCTCGCCCAGTCGCTGGGCGCGTCCGCGGCGGTCGGCGCGTTCCTGGTCGGGCTGGCCCTGCCGACGTCCTTCGCCGAGCGGGCGCGGACGGTCCTGGGCCCGCTGCGCGACCTGTTCGCGGCGACCTTCTTCGTCGCCTTCGGGCTGTCCACCGACCCCGGGGCGGTGCTGCCCGTGCTGCCCGCCGTCCTGCTGCTCGCCCTGGTCACCACGGGCACCAAGGTCGCCACCGGGTGGTTCGCCGCCCGGCGCGACGGGGTGGGCCGGCCCGGCCGGCTGCGCGCCGGGACGGCGCTGGTGGCCCGCGGCGAGTTCTCGATCGTCATCGCCGGCCTCGCGGTGACGGCCGGCGTCCCCCAGCTCGGGCCGCTGGCGACCGGGTACGTGCTCGTGCTCGCCGTGGCCGGCCCGGTGCTCACCCGCCTCGCCGACCCGCGCGGCGCACGCGGCACCGCGGTGACGCCCGCCTGACGCCGGCGGACGGCGGCGCCGCCGTCCCGTGCGGGGACGCTCCCGGGAGGGTAGGAGCCGGTCCGGGGCCAGGACGGAGGGGGGCTGCGTGGACGAGACGGGGACGCCGCACGAGGTCGTGGTGGGGGTGGACGGCTCGGCCGGCGCGCGCACCGCCCTGGCCTGGGGGCTCCGGGAGGCGCGGCTGCGGGGGAGCGCGGTCCGGCTGGTCACCGTCTGGCCGGAGGACCGGCCGCCGCACTCCCACGACGGGGGGATCGGCACGCCCGGCCTCGCCGACGTCGAGCGGGACGTGCGGTCGAGCATGAGCACCGAGGCGGCCGCCGTCGCGGCGTCCACGGCGGGCGAGGCCGTGCCCGTCCACCCGGAGGTGCGGTACGGGCACCCGGCCCGGCAGCTGATCGACACCGCCGGGGACGACGGCCTGCTGGTGGTCGGCTCGCGCGGCCGGGGGAGCCTCCGCGGGGCCCTCCTGGGTTCGGTGGGCCAGCAGTGCGCCCAGCACGCCCGCGGGCCGGTCGTCGTGGTCCGCGACGAGGAGACCGCCGGCGGTGCCCCGCTGGGGCGGGGAGCCGCGAGCCGGGTCGTCGTGGGGGTCGACGGCTCGCCGGGCTCCGCAGCCGCCCTGCGGTTCGCCGCGGAGGAGGCCCGGCTGCGCGGCGGGGAGCTGCACGTGGTCCACGCCTGGATCGACACCGTGTCCGGGTACGGCGGCCCGCCGTGGGCGCTCCCCGTCACGACGCTGCGCGAGCAGGCCGAAGCCACCCTGCGGGCGAGCCTGGCGGGGGCCTGGCCGACCGGGTCCCCGGGTGTGCAGGTCCGCGCGGGGACCGTCGAGGGGGTGGAGTGGGACGTGCTCACCCGGGTCGCCGCAGGGGCCGACCTGCTCGTGGTCGGGTCGCGCGGCCGCGGCGGCTGGTCGGGTCTGCTGCTCGGTTCGGTGGGCCTGCACGCGATCACCGGCGCGCCCTGCCCGGTGGCGGTGGTCCGGCCGGTCCCCGCGGGAGGGTGAGCACTGCGCGTGTGGCAGCGTTCCCGGCATGGTCAGCCACGAGGACCTCGCCGTGCGCACGCTCGGACCCTGCCGGATCGACTCCCCGCTCGCCGAACGGCTCGTGGCGCGGGAGACGACCCAGCACTCCGTCGTGGAGGAGGACCGGATCCTCTTCGACGACACGATCTCCATGGCCGGTGGGCGGGGGCTCCCCGTCGAGCAGCTGCCGAGCCTGGAGCCGGGCGGCCCCCGGAAGCGGATCTACTTCGACCCCGCCAAGACCCGGGTCGGGATCGTCACCTGCGGTGGCCTGTGCCCCGGCCTCAACGACGTCATCCGCGGGCTGGTGCTCGAGCTCTCCCGGCACTACGGGGTGCGGCGCATCGTCGGCTTCCGCAACGGCTACCGCGGCTTCGTCCCGCGGTACGGGGAGGACGTCGTCGACCTCACCCCGGAGGTCGTCATGCACATCGACGACGAGGGCGGCACGATCCTGGGCACCTCCCGCGGGGAGCAGGACCCGGACGAGATCGTCGACGCGCTGGAGCGCCTCAACATCAACATCCTCTTCGTCATCGGCGGTGACGGCACCATCCGCGGGGCCATGGACGTCGTCCGCGTGGTGGGGGAGCGGGGGCTGAAGGTCGCCGTGGTCGGGATCCCGAAGACGATCGACAACGACATCCCCTACATCGACCAGAGCTTCGGCTTCCAGACCGCGATGGCCGAGGCGACCAAGTCCATCCACGCGGCGAGCGTCGAGGCCCGCTCCGCCCCCGGGGGCATCGGCCTGGTCAAGCTGATGGGCCGGCACTCCGGCTTCATCGCCTGCTACGCGACGCTGGCCAAGGACGACGCCGACTACGTCCTCATCCCCGAGGTGCCCTTCGCCCTCGACGGGGAGCGCGGGCTGCTGCAGCACCTGCGCCGGCGGGTGCAGGAGCGGGGGCACGCCGTGGTGGTGGTCGCCGAGGGCGCCGGGCAGGAGTACATCGAGGGGGAGGAGCCGGGCCGGGACGCCTCCGGGAACGTCCGCTTCGGTGACATCGGCCGGCTGCTGCGCAAGCGGATCGTCGAGCACCTGGACGCGCACGGCGTGGAGAACAACGTCCGGTACTTCGACCCGAGCTACGCGATCCGCAGCGTGCCGGCCAACCCGTTCGACAGCGCCTACTGCCTCCGTCTGGCGCACGCCGCCGTGCACGCGGCGATGGCCGGGCGGACCGAGGTCATCGTCGCCCGGCGACGGCGGAGGTTCGTGCACATGCCCATGCCGCTGGCGGTGAGCCGGCGCAACCACGTCGACCCGCTCGGCGATCTGTGGCTGTCGGTGCTCGAGGCCACCGGGCAGCCCGTGCGCTTCGAGTGAGCGGCCCCGGCGGCCGCCGGACGACGCGCGGGCCGTCAGAGGAGCGCGGCCCGCAGCAGGTCCCCGGAGGCGAGGTACCACTGCCGGGTCCGCTCCGCCCGCTCCCGCGTCCCGCCGGTCCAGTAGTCGGCGAAACCGGCGTGACCGTTCGCCGCCGCGGTCCCGACGATGTCGTAGGACCACTCGTGGTTCTGCCGCACCGCGGTCACCAGGCGTTCCCGGTCGTCGCCGGAGAGCCCGTAGGCGTCGGCGAACAGCCGGAGGCGGGGTAGCGCCCGGCCGCGCCGCGCGTCGTCGATGAAGCGGTCGGGTCGCAGCGGCGCCCACAGCCGCACCGCGCAGGCGACGTCCCAGACGCGGCAGCCCGGGCTGGCGAGGTCGAAGTCGATGAGGGCGACGGCCCGTCCGTCGCGGAAGACGACGTTGTCCAGGTTGACGTCGTTGTGGCTGACCAGCTCGCCGGCGAAGGGCGCCGGCGGCGAGGGCGGCCAGGGGAGCGACGCGGGGTCGAGGGTGCTGACCGCCCGGTGGTAGTCGCGGAGCAGGTGGGCGACGCTCACGAGTGCCGCGTCGGTGAGGGCCCAGGCGGGGTGGGGCGGCGTGATGGCGGTGCCGGCGACGTAGGAGAGGACCTCCCGCCCCTGGTCGTCCACGCCGAGGAACCGGGGCGCGCCGGGGAACCCGACGTCGGCGAGGTGGCGCAGGAGGGCGTGGGTCGCCGGGCTCGAGGCGCGCTGCGGCCGCCGGACGGTGTCGCCCACCCGGACGACCTGTCCGCGGTTGGCGGTACCGCCGAGGAGGAGGACCTCGGATCCGCTCGTCCCCGGCATCGGCCTCCTCCAGGTCGTCCCCGGCCGGTCGGCGCAGGCGCTCACTCCTCGAGGACGGCGTGGGCCAGGGCCGTGTGCGTCACGATGCCACCGACGAGCCCGCTGCGGAGGGCGGCGCGGACGGCGGGGCCCTTCGACACGCCGTAGGGGATGACGATCACCTCCGGGATGGCCCGCATCTGCTCGGCGTCGATGCCGATCATCCGCTCCGACAGCTCCGTCCGGACGGCCTCGCCGTCGGCCGAGAGGAAGACGCCGGACACGTCGGCGCAGACGCCCAGGCGGTGCAGTGCCGTGCGGTCGTCCTCGGACAGGGCGTCGTACAGGGTGGACTGGCCGGGCTTCCAGAGACCGACCCCGGCCACCGCCCTGGTCACGAGCGGCAGCTGGGCGAAGGCGCGCGCCACCTCGGGCTGACCCCGGAGGGCGCGCGCGGTGGCCGCGTCGGGGACCGTGAAGGGCGCGTAGAAGACGTGCGCCGCGCCGCCCGATGCGCTGGCCACCTCCCGGACGACGTCCACCGAGGTGTCGGGTCCGTCCGGCAGCGAGAGCGCTCCGGTGAGCTGGACGACCGGCGTCCCGGGCAGCGGTGGCAGCGCCCGGGCCATCGCGCTCACCGCCCGGGCCCACGCGAGGCCGAGCACGTCCTGCGGCGTGATGATCTCCGCGAGCAGCCGGGCCGCCGCCCGACCGAGGTGTCCGCGGAGCGAGTCGGCGTGGTCGTCGGGTGTGTCGATGACGACCGCGTGCTGCAACCCGAACCGGTCCTGCAGCCGCGCCGACAGGTCGACGTCGATCTCGCCCTGGTGGCGGATCTCGATGCGGACCAGCCCGCTCGTGCGGGCTGCGTCGAGCAGCCGGGCGACCTTGAAGCGGCTCAGGCCGAACTCCTCGGCGATCTCGACCTTCGACCGGCCGTCGAGGTAGTAGCGCCGTGCGACGGATGCCGTGAGCACGACCTGCGCCGGGCCGTCGGAGACCTCTGCCATGGGGCACCTCTGCTCATCTGAGCGTCTGGCTGCTCACTATGGCACACCCCTTGACGCCATCACCCGGCAGGGTGAGACTCAGGCCACACACATTTGAGACACCCGGCGCTCATATGAGCGGTCGCATGGTGTCGGCCCCGAGGAGGACCGCCTCGTGCACAGACACGTGCGACCTGCACTCGCCGCAGCGACGGCGACCGCACTGGCCGTGGGGGTCGGCGGGTGTGCCGGCTGGGGCGGCGGGCCCAGCGGTGGCGGGCCGGACACGATCAACGTGCTGATGGTCAACAACCCGCAGATGGTCGACCTGCAGCAGCTCACCGCCGAGCACTTCACCGCGGAGACCGGCATCACGGTCAACTACACGGTGCTGCCCGAGAACGACGTCCGGGACAAGATCAGCCAGGAGTTCTCCAGCCAGGCGGGGCAGTACGACGTCGCCACCCTGAGCAACTTCGAGATCCCGATCTACGCCCGGAGCGAGTGGATCGCCCCGCTGGACGAGTACGTCGCGGCCGACGCGGAGTTCGACCAGGACGACGTCCTCGGCCCGCTGACCGCGTCGCTGTCCGGCGACGACGGCCGGCTGTACGGGGAGCCGTTCTACGGCGAGTCCTCGTTCCTCATGTACCGCGAGGACGTCCTGGACGCCGCCGGCGTCGAGATGCCGGCGAACCCGACGTGGCAGGAGGTCGCCGACATCGCGGCCGAGGTGGACGGCATCGAGCCGGGGATGGCCGGCATCTGCCTGCGCGGCCAGCCCGGGTGGGGGCAGGTCTTCGCGCCGCTGACCACGGTGGTGAACACCTTCGGCGGCACCTGGTTCACCGAGGACTGGGAGCCGCAGGTCGACAGCGAGGAGTTCCGGACGGCCGTGCAGTTCTACGTGGACCTGGTCCGCGAGCACGGTGAGGTCGGTGCCCCGCAGGCGGGCTTCACCGAGTGCCTCAACAACGTGGTCCAGGGCAACGCCGCGATGTGGTACGACGCGACCTCGGCCGCCGGCTCCCTCGAGGCCGCCGACTCGCCGGTCAAGGGCAAGATGGGCTACGTCGCGGCGCCGGTGGTCGAGACCGACAGCTCCGGGTGGCTCTACGCGTGGTCCTGGAGCATCCAGCAGGCCAGTGCGAAGAAGGACGCGGCGTGGGAGTTCATCTCCTGGGCCTCCAGCGCGGAGTACGAGCAGCTCGTCGGCGAGGAGCTCGGCTGGTCGAAGGTCCCCGCCGGCAAGCGGGCGTCGACGTACGACAACCCGGACTACCTCGCGGAGGCCTCGGCGTTCGCCGAGCCCACGCTGGCGGCCATCGAGGCCGCCGACCCGAACGACGCGGGCGTGCAGCCCCGCCCCGCACCCGGCATCCAGTTCATCGGCATCCCGGAGTTCCCGGACCTGGCCACCCAGGTGTCGCAGGACGTCAGCTCCGCGATCGCCGGCCGGACGACCGTGGACGAGGCGCTCCAACGGGGGCAGCAGCTCGCCGAGGACGTCGCCGAGCGCTACCGCGAGCGGGAGTCGAAGTGACCGAGCCGGCAGGACGACACCAGGGAGAGGCAGCGGGATGAGCACCACTCTGGAGACCGGCCGCGGGCGCGGTCAGCAACCGCCGACACCGCCTCCGGCACCGCCCACGCCCTCGCCGGGCGGAGCGCTCCGCCGATCGGCCGACTGGGCCCGCCGGGCACCGCTGCTGCCCGCGCTGGTGTTCACGATCATCGTCACCCAGCTGCCGTTCGTGGTCACGCTGATCGTCTCGTTCATGGACTGGAACGCCTACTACCCCGACGAGCGCGGCTTCGCCGGGTTCGGCAACTACGCGAGCGTGCTGACCGACGTCAACATGCGCCAGGCCATCCTCACCACGGTCGTGCTGACCGCGGTCGTCGTCCTGGTCAGCCTGCTGCTCGGGATGGTCATCGCCCTGCTGCTGGACCGGCAGTTCCGCGGCCGGGGCGCGGTGCGCACCATGATGATCACGCCGTTCCTCATCGTCCCCGTCGCCGCGGCGCTGCTGTGGAAGCACGCGCTGTTCAACCCCGAGTACGGCCTGCTCAACGGGACGCTCACCGCGATCTGGCGGCTGTTCGGCTCGGACAACGCGCCGCAGCCGGACTGGATCACCATGGCGCCGCTGGTCTCGGTCGAGGTCGCCCTCATCTGGCAGTGGACGCCGTTCATGATGCTGATCCTGCTGGCCGGGCTGCAGAGCCGGCCGCTGGACGTCATCGAGGCCGCGCGCATCGACGGCGCCAGCGCCTGGCAGATCTTCCGCTACATGACCTTCCCGCACCTGCGCCGCTACCTGGAGCTGGGCGGGCTGCTCGGGTCGATCTACATCGTGCAGAACTTCGACGCGGTCTTCACGATCACCTCGGGCGGCCTGGGCACGGCGAACCTCCCGTACGTCATCTACCAGACCTTCTACCAGGCCCACGACTACGGCCGGGCGTCCGCTGCCGGCGTCGTCGTCGTCATCGGCACGATCGTCATCGCCACGCTGGCGCTGCGGACGGTGTCGACGCTCTTCCAGGAGGAGAACGCGCGATGAGCTCCGTCACCGATGTCGCACCGGTCGCCGCCACCCGCACGCCCGAGGGCGCACCCCGCCGGCCGCGCAAGCCGCGGTCCGGCGCCCTGCTGGGGGTGGCCGCCTGGCTGATCGGCTTCCTGTTCGTCGTGCCCGTGCTGTGGATGGTGCTGACGTCGTTCCACAGCGAGGAGGCCGCGGCGACCAACCCGCCGTCTCTCCTCGCGCCGCTGACCTTCGCCGGCTACCGGGAGTTCTTCGGCGTCGGCACCGGCACCAGCCCCTGGCCGTCGCTGCTCAACTCGCTGACCGCCAGCGTGGTCTCGACGGTCATCGTGCTGCTGCTGGCCATCCCGGCCGCCTACGCGCTGTCGATCAAGCCGGTGCGCAAGTGGACCGACGTGATGTTCTTCTTCCTGTCCACCCGCATGCTGCCGATCGTGGCCGGCCTCCTGCCCATCTACCTGTTCGCGCAGTGGAGCGGCCTGCTGGACAACATCTGGCTGCTCATCGTCCTGTACACGGCCATGAACCTGCCGATCGCGGTGTGGATGATGCGCTCGTTCCTCGCCGAGGTCCCCGTCGAGATCCTCGAGGCGGCCTCGATGGACGGCGCCGGGCTGCTGCTGACCCTCCGCCAGGTGGTGGCGCCCATCGTCCTGCCGGGCATCGCCGCCACCTCGCTGATCTGCTTCATCTTCAGTTGGAACGAGCTGCTGCTGGCCCGGACCCTGACCGGCACCGTGGCCGGGACCGCGCCGGTCTACCTGACCGGCTTCGTGACCAGCCAGGGGCTGTTCCTCGCCCAGGTCTGCGCGGCCTCGTTCGTGGTGTCGCTGCCCGTGCTCGTCGCCGGCTTCGCCGCCCAGGACAAGCTGGTGCAGGGGCTGTCGCTGGGAGCCGTCAAGTGAGCGCGGCGGCCGGAACGGTCCCGGGGACCGGACACCTCGGTCCGGCGGCCACGATGCGCGCCTCGGTCCTGCGCGGGCCCGGCGACGTGGTCGTGGAGGAGCGGGCCGTCCCCCGGCCGGGCCCTGGTGAGGTGGCGGTCCGCGTCGCCTCGGTCGGGGTCTGCGGATCGGACACGCACTACTACGACCACGGGCGCATCGGTCGGTTCGTCGTCGAGTCCCCGCTCGTGCTGGGGCACGAGGCAGCGGGGGAGGTGGCCGCCCTCGGGCCCGGCGTCTCCTCGCTCGCCGTCGGGCAGCGGGTGTCGGTCGAGCCGGGGGTCCCGGACCTGACCTGCCCGCAGTGCCTGGCCGGGCGCTACAACCTCTGCCCGGACATGCGCTTCTTCGCGACCCCGCCGATCGACGGCGCCTTCGCCGAGTACGTCGTCGTCCACGCGGCCTTCGCCCACCCCGTGCCCGAGACGATCAGCGACGACGCCGCCGCACTGCTGGAACCCCTGTCGGTCGGCATCTGGGCCTGCCGCAGGGGCCGGGTGGGCGCCGGCTCCCGGGTGCTCGTCACCGGGGCCGGACCCATCGGGCTGGTGAGCGTCCAGGTGGCGCGGGCGTTCGGCGCCACGGAGATCGTGGTGTCCGACGTCAACCCCGCGCGGCTGGCCCTGGCTCGTGACCTCGGCGCCACCGAGGTCGTCGACGCCCGGACGGCCCGCGTGACGGACCTGCCGCGACCGCCCGAGGTGCTGCTGGAGTGCTCCGGTCACCCGGCGGCCACCGCCGAGGCCATCCGCGCCCTCGACCGGGCCGGTCGGGCGGTGCTCGTCGGCATGGGCGGCGACGAGCTGCCCCTGCCGCTGTCGGTGGTGCAGGAACGGGAGCTCGAGGTCACCGGCACCTTCCGCTACGCCAACACCTGGCCGACGGCGATCGCGCTGGTCGGCGCCGGGCGGATCGACCTCGACCGCCTGGTCACCGGCACCTACCGGCTGGACCAGGCCGAGGACGCCCTGACGGCCGGCCGCCGCGACCCGCGGTCGGTGAAGGTCGTCGTCCACCCGCAGACCTGACGTTCCCCTGACCTCTGCTCCAGCAAGGAGAGATCCCATGGCCTCCGTCACCTACGACCGGGCGAGCCGCATCTACCCCGGCTCCGACAAGCCCGCGGTCGACGCCCTCGACCTCCAGATCGCCGACGGCGAGTTCCTCGTCCTGGTCGGCCCCTCCGGCTGCGGCAAGTCCACCAGCCTCCGGATGCTCGCCGGTCTGGAGGACGTCGACGACGGGGCGATCCGCATCGGGGACCGGGACGTCACGCACCTGAAGTCCAAGGACCGGGACATCGCGATGGTGTTCCAGAGCTACGCGCTGTACCCGCACATGACCGTCGGGGACAACATGGGCTTCGCGCTCAAGATCGCCGGGGTGCCGAAGGAGGAGATCACGCAGCGGGTCCGGGAGGCGGCGAAGATCCTCGACCTGGAGACCTTCCTGGACCGCAAGCCCAAGGCCCTCTCCGGCGGCCAGCGCCAGCGCGTCGCGATGGGCCGGGCGATCGTGCGCTCGCCGCAGGTGTTCCTCATGGACGAGCCGCTGTCCAACCTCGACGCCAAGCTGCGCGTGCAGACCCGCACCCAGATCGCCGCGCTGCAGCGCCGGCTCGGGACCACGACGGTCTACGTCACCCACGACCAGGTCGAGGCGATGACCATGGGCGACCGCGTGGCGGTGCTGCGGGCCGGCCTGCTGGAGCAGTGCGACACGCCCCTGCGGCTCTACCAGGAGCCGGCCAACGTCTTCGTCGCCGGGTTCATCGGTTCCCCCGGCATGAACATCGCCGAGTTCCGGCTGCACGACGGGCACGCGGTGCTCGGCAGCGCCCGCCTCCCGCTGAGCACCGCGGCGCTGGGCGCGCTCTCGGCGGAGGGGGCCGACCGCGTCGTCGTCGGCTTCCGGCCGGAGGCCCTCGACCTCGCCACGGAGGCCGAGCCCGGCGCCTTCGCCGTGGACGTCGGGGTGGTGGAGGAACTGGGCTCCGACGCGTTCCTGCACGGGACGCTGCCGGAGCTGCGCGGGGAGTCCGGCTCGCTCGCCGAGAACATCGTCGCGCGGGTCGACCCCGCCCGGCCGCCGGCGAAGGGGGAACGGGTGCACCTGCGCATCCAGCCGGGCAAGGAGCACCTCTTCTCCCCGTCGACCGGCCGCCGCATCCCCGCCTGACCGCAGCGCAGGAGGACCCCCGTGCCACAGCTCAGCAGCGCGACCCTGGCCTCCCTCGGCGGCTCGCTGTCCGTGCCGTCCTACGACCGGTCCTCGGTGCGGACCGGGATCGTGCACCTGGGGGTGGGCGCTTTCCACCGGTCGCACCAGGCCATGTACCTCGACCGGCTCATGGAGCAGGGGCAGGCGCGGGACTGGGGCATCTGCGGTGTCGGCGTGCTGCCGTCCGACCGCCGGATGGCGGAGGTGATGGCCGCCCAGGACTGCCTGTACACCCTGGTGGTCAAGCACTCCGACGGGCGCTTCGACGCCCGCGTCGTGGGTTCGGTCGTCGAGTACCTGCTCGCACCGGACGACCCCGACGCGGTCGTCGAGAAGATGGCGGCCGAGGGCACCCGGATCGTGTCGCTGACGGTCACCGAGGGCGGCTACAACATCGGGGCGGTCACCGGTGAGTTCGACCCGACCCACCCCGACGTCGTCTCCGACCTCCGGCCCGGCGCCGCGCTGCGGACGTCGTTCGGGCTGGTCACCGAGGCGCTGGTGCGCCGGCGCGACCGCGGCCTGCCCCCGTTCACCGTGGTGTCCTGCGACAACATCCAGCACAACGGCGACGTCGCCCGGCGCAGCTTCGCCGCCTTCGCCACCCTGCGGGACCCGGACCTGGGCGCGTGGGTCGAGCGGGAGGTGCCGTTCCCGAACTCGATGGTCGACCGGATCACCCCCGCCACCACGGACGACGACCGGGCCGAGGTCGCCCGGCGGTTCGGCGTCGACGACGCGTGGCCGGTGGTCTGCGAGGACTTCACCCAGTGGGTCCTCGAGGACCGGTTCGGCCTCGGGCGCCCGCCGCTGGAGGACTCCGGCGTCCAGATCGTCGACGACGTCGACCCCTACGAGCGGATGAAGCTGCGGCTGCTCAACGCCAGCCACCAGGCGCTCGCCTACCTCGGCCACCTCGCCGGCTACCGGCTCGTCCACGACGCGGCGCAGGACCCGCTGTTCCGGCGGTTCCTGCTCGGCTACATGGAGGGGGAGGCCACGCCCACCCTCCGGCCGGTCCCCGGGATCGACCTCGAGGACTACCGGAGGACCCTGATCGCCCGCTTCTCCAACCCGCACATCCGCGACACGCTGGCGCGGCTGGCCTTCGACGGGTCCGAGCGGCTGCCCAAGTGGCTGCTCCCGGTCGTGCGGGACCAGCTCGCCCGCGGCGGGGAGGTGCGCCGCTCGGCCGCGGTCGTCGCGGGCTGGGCCCGGTACTCCGAGGGCGTGGACGAGGAGGGCCGGCCGATCGAGATCGCCGACCGCCGGCGGGACCCCCTCATGGCCGCGGCGCGCCGCGAGCGGGAGGAGCCGCTCGCGTTCCTCGCCGACCGGGCGCTGTTCGGGGACCTCGCGGACGACGAGCGGTTCACCGGGCCCTACCTGGCGGCGCTGGCCTCGCTGCACGAGCGGGGGGCCAGGGCGACCCTCGAGGCCCTGGTCGTGGACGCCCTGCCGACGCCGTCCACGTCGCTCGGCGGTCCGGTTCGCTGAGGCCGGATCGCCCGCGCCGGGCTCCGCCGGGACGTCCCCGGCCGCGGAGCGCCGTACCCGAGGAGTGGCTGGGCCCTCCGCTGGGAACCAGCGGGGCGTGTCCCGGTCAGGTGACGTCACGAGGCGCGGCGGGCCCCACGCGTCCCTGCACGCGGCCTTCCAGCACGCGCCCATGGGCATGGCCGTGACGACCGTCGACGGCGTCCTGCTGGAGGTCAACCCGGCTCTGGGCCGGCTGCTGCGGCGCACGCCCGACGCACTGACGGGCACGTCCCTGTTCGACCTGACGCACCCCGACGACCGCGACGGCGCCCACCGGTCCTGCGCCGCACTGCGGGTCCACCGCAGCTCCCTCTGGCGTCACGAGTGCCGGTTCCTGCGCACCGGCGGCGAGCACGTCGCGGTGCAGGTCGCGACGTCGTGGGTCGACGCCGACGGCGGGCAGCCAGCGCACCTGGTGATGGTCATCGAGGACATCGGGGACCGGAAGGCCGTCGAGGCGGGGCTGCGGCACCAGGCGGTGCACGACCCGCTGACGGGTCTGCCGAACCGGGTGCTCTTCCGGGACCGCCTGCAGCACGCGCTGGACCGGGGCCACCGCGAGGGCACCGAGACCTGCGTGCTGATGATCGACCTCGACGGGTTCAAGGCGATCAACGACCGGTACGGGCACCCGGTCGGGGACCGGGTGCTGGCCGCGTTCGCCGGCCGCCTCACCGCGGCCCTGCGCGCCAGCGACACCGCGGCGCGCCTCGGCGGCGACGAGTTCGCCGTCATCTGCGAGCGGAGCGCCCCGTACGACGCCGAGGCCCTCGTCGCGCGCCTCCACACGCTGCTCGTCGAGCCGTTCGACCTGGACGGCAGTCCGGTCGTGGTCCGCTGCTCCATCGGGCTCGGGCACGTCGACGGCGGCACGGACACGTCGGCCGGGGTGGCGACGCTGATCGGCGACGCCGACCGGCGGATGTACGCCGACAAGCGCCGCAGCCGCGACTGACGCCCCGCCGCTCGCCCCCGACAGCCGCCGGCCGGTGACCCCGGGTGCGGTGCCCTCAGTGCGCGGGCACGCGGTCCTGCTCCCGGGGCGCCAGCCCCAGGGCCCGCTCGAGCAGCCGCGCGCGGTACACCGCACTGAGCAGGACGAACCAGACCACCAGCGCGGGCAGCACGGTGCGGAAGACCGGGTCCGCGGCGTCGGTGAGACCGAAGTAGCCGGTGAACGCGGGGACGAACAGGCCCGCGGAGAACGCTGCGACCAGCGCGGCGACGAGCACGGCCGGGCGCCGGTCCCCGTCCGGCCGCGTCCACGAGGCGAAGAACCGGTACGGCGGCCGCAGGAACAGGATGAGCAGGAACGCCGCGTAGGAGACGAACGTGGACAGGGCGGTCTGCGCGCCGATGGTGGCCGCCGCCTCGGCGAAGCCCACGTCGTCGGAGGACAGCCCGGTGAAGCGCTCGAAGGCGGTCAGGAAGCCGTCGGGTGCGTCCGCCCTGCTCAACCCGTCCAGCAGGGACGTGTAGTGGAAGGCATACACCCCGACCCCGCCGGCCGCGGTGACCACCACGGCCGGGACGACGAACCGCCACAGCGTGGTCAGCAGCCGCGGGTCGGGCCGGGTCGGACGGGCCCACGTGGTGAGGAACAGCGTCGGGACGCCGACGGTCAGCAGCGTCAGCCCGACGTTCGCCGGTGAGTAGGGGAAGCCCAGGCCGAGCATGGTGACGGCGAGGATCACCAGACCCTGGGTGCCGACGCGGGCCAGGAAGACCTGCATCGAGGTCCCGATGCCGCTGATGATCCGGCGTCCCTCGTGCTGCGCGGGCAGCAGCGCGGCCAGGGAGTCCTCGGTCAGCACGATGTCCGCGACGTCGCGGGTCACGGCGCTGCCGCTCTTCATCGCCACGCCGACCTGGGCCCGCTTGAGCGCCCGCGCGTCGTTGACGCCGTCCCCGATCATGGCGACGTAGCGGCCCTGCCGGCGCAGCGCGTCGACCAGCCGCTCCTTCTGCTCCGGCGCGATCCGGCCGAAGACGGCGGCCCGCGCGACCAGCGCGTCGAGCTCGGGGTCGGCGAGGGCGTCGAGGTCGGCGCCGCTCACCGGCTCGCCGCCGTCCAGCCCGGCCTGCCGGGCGAGCGCCGCCACGGTGCGGGGGTCGTCGCCGGACACCACCTTGAGGTCGGTGCCGTCGGCGGCGAACCGCGCGATCGTCTCGGGGACCCCGGGCCGCAGCTCGTCGGCGAGGACCACCAGCGCCAGGGGGTCGAGGGCGGGCAGCCGAGGCCGGCCGGAGGCATCGCGCAGCGGGGTCGCGGGGTCGGTGGCGCGGGCGACGACGAGCACCCGCAGGCCCTGCGCCGTCCGTTCGGTGACCGCGTCGGTGAGCGGCGCCCCGGACAGCTGGGGGGCGAGCCGGTCGGGCGCGCCGAGGACGTACCCGCCGTCGTCGGTGCGCAGCGCGCTCCAGCGCGACGAGGAGGAGAACGGGACCTCGTCGCGGACCGCCCACGCCTCACCGGGCAGGGCGGCGGCCAGCGCCGCGGTCGTCAGGTTGCCCGCCGTCGCGCTGCGGGCCATCGAGCCGACCAGCCGGTCGACCTCCCCGGCCGGCACCGGGCCGACCGGGACCACCTCCGTCAGCACCAGCCGGCCCGTGGTCAGCGTGCCGGTCTTGTCGGTGCAGACGACGTCGACGTTGCTCATCGACTCGACGGCGTTGACCTGCTGGACCAGCGCGCCGTTGCCGGCGCTCCGCGCCGCGCCGACCGTGTAGGCCAGCGCCACCAGGAAGAACAACCCGTAGGGCACCAGGCCGGAGAGCACGGCGGTGGTCTGCACGACGCGGACCAGCGAGAACCCCTCCAGCGCGGCCTGCAGCAGGATCGTCGCGCTCATCAGGGCCACGAGCAGCATGACCAGGCGCACGACGAAGTCGATCTGCCGTTGCAGCGGCGTCGCGTCCGTGGAGACCCGGCGGACGTCGGCGGTGAGCCGGCTGGCGTGGCTGGCGGCGCCGACGTCGCGGGCCAGCTGGTGCCCCTCGCCGCCGACGCAGAAGCTGCCGGACAGCAGGTCGTCGCCGGGCTCCTTGAGCAGCGCCTCGGACTCACCGGTGAGCAGCGACTCGTCGACCTCGACCAGGCCGCCGTTGAGCACCGGGCCGTCGACGACGACCTGGTCCCCGGGGCGCACGTGCAGCACGTCGCCGCGCACCACCTCCTCGGGCACCACCTGGACGTCCCGGCCGTCGCGGACGACGGTGACCCGCGCGCGGTCGAGCAGCTGCAGCTGGTCGAGCTTGCGCTTGGCCCGGATCTCCTGGACGGCGCTGATGCCCGCGTTGACCAGCCCGAGGCCGACGCTGGTGAACGCGTCGTTGTAGCGACCGAGGGCCAGCAGCGCGGCGCCGATGACGAACAGGATCGTGTTGAAGAAGGAGAAGACGTTGGTGCGCAGGATCCGGCCGTAGCTGCGCGAGGACCCGCGGACGGCGGTGTTGCCCTCCCCGCGCCGGCGCCGGGTGTCGGCCTCCCGCTGGGTCAGCCCCGGCGGGGCGACGACGCCGTCCGCCCGCCCCTGCTCCTGCACGTCCATGCCGTCCGCGTCCCTCCGCCGTCCCGGGGAGTGTGTCCCGGCGCGACCGGCGCCGCCCCCGGACACACCGGCCCATGACGAGCTCACAGCCGGGCAGCGGGGCAGCGGGGACGCGGCGACCGGGTCGGGTCGCTGCCCGGCTGCGAGCCGGGTTGGACCCGGGCGTGCTGGGTACCTGTCCTTCATCACGGGAGCGCGCAGGCTCGCGCCGGAGGTATCCGGCTCCCCGGCTGGGTCGTGGACGTCCACGGCCACGAGGTGTCCTGTCATGAGCACGAGTGAGCGCCTCACCTGGGAGACCTGCCCGAGCTGCGGGCGGTGCGCCGCGGTGGGCTGGCGCGGCGGCATCCCGCTCGAGGTGGACTGTCCCGGCGGCTGCGCAGTGGGTGCGGAGGTGTTCGCCCGGCGGACACCGCGGACCGGCGACCTGCCGTCGTCGGCCGCACGCTGGACGGCCGCGGCCCGGACCTGGGCGTGAGGCGCCGGGCGACCGGGCGCCCGCGACGGGCCGGTCAGTGCTCGCTGCCGGCGCCCGTGCGCAGCCGGTCGGGTGCGAGGCGGCGCTCGACCAGGTCGGCGGCGACGTCGTCGGCGGTCCGGCCCGCGGCGTAGGCGTAGCCCCGCAGCAGCGCCAGGGCGTCCGCGGCGGGCACCTCCAGGGCCAGCGTGAGCATGCCGACGGCCATCCACAGCCGGCCGCGGCGCCGCGCGTCCGGGGTGTCCACCCAGGCCGGCGCCTCGGTGGGGGTCCACACCGACCAGTCGGCCGCGCCGTCCAGGTGGTCGGCCACCAGCTCGGCGACGCACCGGGCCGCGAAGGCGTCGACGGCGGTGGCCCCGTCGGGGTCGGCGCAGTAGAGGTCCATCCCGCCGACGCCCCTCAGCCGGCCGGGCAGCGACAGGGCGAGCACGCTGCGCAGCGCCGTGGAGGTGACGAGCAGGTCGTGGAAGACCGGCCAGCGGCGCGCCAGGACCGCCTCGGTGCCGAAGACCGGCAGCCCGGACTCGGCGGCCAGCAGGCACGGCCCGCTGCCGGCGGTGAACTGCAGCCGCTCGGCCGTCGCGGCGACCTCGCTGCTGGCCGCCAGGGGGGTGCGCAGGTTGCGCTCCCCGTGGACGCTCAGCCCGACCCCCTCGACGGGGAGGACGGCGGCGGCGGCGCGCGCCAGCCGGACGGCGAGCAGGTCCGGGTCGTCGGGACCGCCGGAGCGCTCGTGCAGGGCCTCGGCGAAACGGGTGGCGATGTCCACGGCGGCCTCTCGACGTCCCGCGCTGCGGCGCGGCGACCGCGGGCGGGTTTCGGAACGGACCTGCCCGCCGCGTCCCGTCCGAAACCCCGCCGGAGGCGGCGACGCCCGTTCGTGCCGTGCGGCTCGGTGGCCACGACGTCCCGCTGCCGCAGCGCCTGCTGCGAGCGGACCTCGACGACCGGTGCCGCTCCCGTCCCCGTCAGCCCGGAGTGGTGGTCGCGAGCTCGGCGAAGGTGTCGGCGACCCAGTCGGCGACGAACGAGCTGACGTACGGCAGGTGGTCCAGGCCGATGTGCTCGGTCGCGCCCTCCTCGGGCGTGAAGACACGCAGCTCGCGTTTGGGGGAGTTGACCGCCTGGTCGTACGAGCGGTGCGCCATCTCCAGCGGGATCTGCCGGTCGTTGGCGCCGTGCGCGATCAGGAACGGCACGGTGATCTGCTCGACGACGCCCTCGAGGTTCACCGCATCGGCGACGTCCAGGAACTCGTCGAGGTCGGTGTGGCCCCACACCCAGAGCACGTGCTTCCAGTAGTGCGGCACCGGGCGCTCGCCCTCGTGCTGCCGGCGTCGGCGCTGCACCGCGCCCCAGTCGTGGTTCGCGCCCCACGCCACGCACAGCGCGAACCGCTTCTCGAACGCGGCCGCACGAGGGGAGTAGTAGCCGCCGAGCGACCAGCCCACGATGCCGATCCGGGAGGCGTCGACGTCGGGGCGGGTCTCCAGCCAGTCGACGGCCGCCCCCGCCCACACCTCGGTGTCGATGCGGGCGGGGAGCCCCTGCAGCCGCAGCGCCTCGCCGGTGCCGGGCTGGTCGAGCATCAGGCAGGAGATGCCGCGGGCGGCCAGCTCCTCCCAGTGGTTGGAGGCGTACATGTGCTCCTTGGTGGAGTCCAGCCCGTTGACCAGCACGACCACCGGAGCGGGGCCGTGGTCGGTGGCCGGCGCAGCGCTGAAGTAGGCCGGCAGCGTCGTCCCCTCGTAGGGGATGGCCACCCGGGAGACCCGCGGGCTGTGCGTCTCGAACGCCTTCTGCGCGATCTCCAGCATCCGCCGGTAGGTCGGCACGCGGTTCGGGTCGGATCGGGCGAGCATCCGCTCGGCCTGGGCCAGGTAGTTGCTGGCGCGGAACCACAGCTGCCCGGCGGTGCGGACGTGCCCGGCCTTCTCCGCGGCCTCGGCCTGCCCGACGAGCTGGTCGGTCAGCGCGGTCCAGGCCCGCAGGAAGTCAGGGGTCCCGGCGTCCTCACCGGCGTCGGCGGCGTCCTTGATCGGCCGGCAGGCCCGGTCGACCTCGTCGATCAGGCCGCCGGAGTTCAGCGTCGCGACGACGCCGAGGTTCCAGGTGTAGGGGCCGGTGGGGAAGTACTCGAACACTGCGGTCCTCTCAGGTGGTGGCTGCGGCGACGGCGTCGCTGGTGGACTCCACGCCGTGGGCGGTCATGCCCCGTCGACGGCGCCCTCGGCCGTGAGCAGGAGTGCTTCGGCGGCACCGGGCCCGCGGCCGGCGCCGGCGAGCGCGACCCTCCAGGCGAGGCTGCTCGTGGTGCTCACGCCGGGCGCTTGCGGGCCCGGGGCCGGGGGCGGGCGGCCCGCACCGGGGGCAGCTGGACACCCTCGACCACGCGGTTGCGGAGCGTGCCGATGCCCTCGACGGTCATCTCCACGACGTCGCCCGGCTGCAGCGGGGGAGGGGCCTGCTGGCCGCGCCGTCCCCACAGCTCGGCCAGGCAGCCGCCGTTGCCGCAGGTGCCCGAGCCGAGCACGTCACCGGCGCGGACCTCCGTGCCGCGGGAGGCGTAGGAGATCAGCTCCTCGAACGGCCAGCCCATGTTCGACAGCAGGTCCTGGCCGACCTCGGTGCCGTTCACCGACACCCGCATGTCCAGGGCCAGGAAGCCCTCGTCGTCCCGGTACGGCTCGAGCTCGTCGGCGGTGACCAGCCACGGGCCCAGCGTCGTCGCCGAGTCCTTGCCCTTGGCCGGCCCGAGGCTGACCCTCATCTCCCGTGCCTGCAGGTCACGGGCGGACCAGTCGTTGAACACGGTGTAGCCGAAGACGTGGTCGCGCGCCTGCTCGGGCGTCAACGAGGCACCGTCCCGGCCGATGACGACGGCCACCTCGAGCTCGAAGTCGAAGCGCTGGGAGCCGGGCGGCACGGCGACGTCGTCGTTCGCGCCGACCAGCGCGTACGGGTTGGTGAAGTAGAACGTCGGCGCCTGGTACCACTCCGGCACGACCCCGGCCTGACCGTCGATCGCCTTGCGCACACCCTCGACGTGCTCCTCGAACGCGACGAAGTCGCGCACCGTCGGCGCCTGCAGCGGGGGCAGCAACCGCACCGACTCTAGCGGCACGGCAGGCCCGTCGAGCGCGGCGGCGCCGGCCTCGAGCGCGGCCGGCAACCCCGCGCGGACGAGGTCGAGCACCGTCGTCCGCGCGGGGAGTTCGTGGAGGCCGGCTGTGCCGTCGGGGCGGTCGGAGACGACGCCGGCGGAGACCCGGCCGTCGGCCTCCCAGGTGGCGAACCGCATCAGACCGGGGGAGCGACGAACAGACCCTTGTCGGGGTCGTTGAACGAGCGCTGGGCGACGAACTCGTTCATGGCGTTCGCCGTGCCCCACTGGTCGCTGACCTCGGGGTTGCTGAAGTCGTAGACGTGCGGGTGCCAGGTGTCCTCGTCCAGGACCTCCAGCTCGGTCGTGTACTCCACGGTGTTCCCGTGCGGGTCGAGGAAGTAGCTGAAGGTGTTGTTGCCGGCCATGTGCCGGCCCGGGCCCCAGAGCTTCTCCACGCCGGCGCGGATGAGGCGGCCGGTGCCGCGCATGTACTCGTCGATGCCGCGCATCTCGAACGAGGCGTGGTGCAGCGAGGGGTGCGGGCCGCGGGCGATCGCCATGCTGTGGTGCCAAGCGTTGGTGCGCAGGAACCACATCATGTTGCCCATGCGCGGGTGCATGAGCGTGTCCGACAGCGAGAAGCTCAGGTACTCGTCGTAGAACGCGACGGTGCCCTCGGGGTCGGCGGAGTTGATGACCACGTGGGAGAGCCGCACGGGGATGGACTCGCCCTCCTCGATCGTGCGGTGCTGCCGCACCTCGACGTCGGAGCTGACCTCGATGGTGCGGCCCTCGTTGTCGAAGAACCGGAAGCCGTAGCCACCGCCCGGGGTCTGCAGGTCGGTCGGCTCGTGCACGAGCTGGACGCCGTCGGCGGCCAGCTGCGCGGCGAGGGTGTCGACGTCGGCGGCGTTCGCGGCGCCGAAGGAGATGAGGTCGATCCGCTTGTCGGTGGCCTCGCGCAGCCGGACGACGTACTGCTCCGGCGACCCCTCGGCCGCCAGGAAGGCCAGGCCGGTGTCGGTGTGCTCGGGCGTCAGGCCCCAGATGCCGGAGTAGAAGTCGAGCTGCTTGGCGAAGTCCGGCACGGCGAGGTCGACGTGCCGCAGATGGGTGATCAGGCGCTGGGTCATGGGTGTCTCCGGGTCACGCGGGCTGGCTGGTGAGGATCGCGATGCTGCGCATCAGGCTCGGGATGTCGCCCTGCACGTGGTCGAGCTGCCACTGCGCGAGCTGGTTGGAGGCGTCGACCACGGTCCTCGCGCGCTCGAGCCGGCGGGCGTGGAAGGCGTCCCACAGGTCCTGGTCGAGCGCGTGGCGCTCGACGAGCAGCTCGGCGAGGACGACGGCGTCCTCCAGGGCCATGGCGCCGCCCTGGGCGATGGTGGGCGGGCAGGTGTGCGCGGCGTCGCCGATCAGGACGACCCGGCCCCGGTTCCACGGCTCGTCGAGGACGTGGGTCTCGAACCAGGTGTAGTTCACCCGGCTCGGGTCGGTCAGCGTCTCGCGGATCTCGTCCCAGGGGCCGTGGTAGGCCTGCGACAGCTGCTTCATCGTGGCCAGCTGCTCGTCCGGCGTCATGGCGCTGCGGTCCTGCGCGTCCTCGACGATGTAGGCGTAGAGTGAGTCCTCGCCGGTGGGGCAGTACCCGGCAATGTAGGACGGGCCGCCGTAGTAGAGGTCGGTGCGCGTGACGCTCGCCGGCCGCGGGCCGAACGCGCGCCAGATGCCCATGCCGACCGACCTCGTCTCGAGGTTGATCCCGAGGGCACGGCGGGTCCACGAGCGGAGGCCGTCGGCCCCCACCACCACGTCGTACCGGCCGGTCGAGTGGTCCGAGAAGGTGACGTCGACGCCGTCGTCGTCCTGGGCCAGCTCGGTGAACGTGGTGCCGGAGCGGACCTCGACGCCCACCTCCGTCGCGCGGTCGGCCAGGATCCGAGCCAGCTCGGGTCGGGGCATCCCCATCACGGCCGGCAGGTCGGGGCCGCCGGTCCTGGCGTCGGAGACCTCCGCGACGACGGTGCCGTTCGGGTCGGGCGCGCGGATCCCGGTGGTGTCGAAGGCGTAACCCGCGGCCTCGACCTGTTCCCAGACGCCGAGCGAGCGCAGCTCGCGCAGGGCGTTGCCCTGGAGGGTGATGCCGGAACCGAGGGCGGCGACGTCGGGCTTGATCTCGATCAGGTCGACGGCGACGCCGGCCTTCGCGAGGTGGATCGCCGTCGCGGCACCGGCGAGACCACTGCCGACGACGAGGACGTTGTTCACCGCAGGCATCTCGGGACTCCTACTTGACGGCGATCGGGTTGACCGGGGCGCCGACGGCGCCGGTCACGGGCAGCGGGGCGGCGGTGAGGAAGAACTCCCAGACGCCGTCGGCGGCGCAGTCGGCCGCGAGGCCGTCGAGGTCCCACATCTCGCCGATGAACAGCCCGGTGTTGGGGATGCACACCTGGTGCAGCGGCTGGAAGGCGACGTCGAACTCGTTGGGCCGCACCTCGAAGCCCCAGGTGTCGGTGGCGATGCCGGCGATCTCGGTGCCGTGCAGCCAGTCGGCGGTGGTGAACGACAGGCCGGGGGAGGCCCCGCCTGCGTAGTCGCCCCAGCCGCGACCCTCGGCGATGTCGCGGCGCGCGCGGGTCAGCCGTCCGGTGCGCACCAGCAGCAGGTCGCCGCGGCCGACCCGGGCGCTCCCGCCCTGCGCGGCGATGGTCGCCTCGAGGTGCTCGGCGGTGATGGCGAAGCCGTCGGGCAGCTCGCCGTCGGTGCCCACCGTCCGGCCGACGTCCAGCAGCACACCACGCCCGGCGAAGAGCGCGGCGGTGGTCTCGATCCCGGTCACCCCGTCGCCGTCGCTGGTGACCACGTCACCGGCACGGCGACCGTTCCAGGCCATGCCGTGGTCGAAGATGTGACCGAGGCCGTCCCACTGCGTCGAGGCCTGCAGCGGCATCGCGATGACGTCGTCGGCGCCGCCGAGGCCGTGCGGGAAGCCCTGGACACCGCGCTCGGCGTCGGTGCCCGTGTCGAGCATCGTGTGCACCGGGTTGGTGCGACGCCGCCAGCCCTTCTGCGGGCCGTCCATGTCGAACGACTGGGCGAGGGAGAAGCTCGCGCCACGGCGCACGAGGCGGGCGCCCTCGAGCCGCTTGGCCTCGTCGAGGAAGTTCAGCGTGCCCAGGACGTCGTCCGCGCCCCAGCGACCCCAGTTGGAGCAGCGCTCGGCGGCGGCGGCGATGGCGCCCTCCGGGTCGGTGCGGTCGAGCTCCGCGGGTGGGGGGGCGTCGGTCACGCCTCCTACGGTCGGGTGAGCCAGGTCATCAGGGAAGACGAGATGGTTGATGCCGGTCATCGACAGCGTTTATGGTCCGCCGCTGTGAACCTGGCCAACCTGGACCTCAACCTGCTCGTGTCCCTCGACGCGCTGCTCGACCAGCGCAGCGTGACGCGGGCGGGCCGGCAGCTGGGGTTGAGCCAGCCGGCGCTGTCGGCGTCCCTGGCCCGGCTGCGGCGGCACTTCGGCGACGAGCTGCTGTCCCGGGTCGGCAACTCCTACCGGCTCACCCCGCTGGCCGCGCAGCTCAAGCCGAGGGTCCGGCTGGCCCTCGACGGCGTGGAGCGGGTGTTCACCGCGCAGCCGGAGTTCGACCCGGTCGAGTCCACCCGCGAGTTCTCGGTGCTGGTGAGCGACTACGGGTGCGCCGTCCTGGGGGACACGCTGGCCCAGCTGCTGTCGGAGGAGGCGCCCGCCGCCCGCCTGCGCCTGGCGCACAACACGCCGGAGGCGGTGGACCAGGCGGCGCAGACGCTGCTCAGCACCGACCTGATCGTCCTCCCGCACGGTTTCATCAGCGACCTCCCGCACGGGGATCTGCACCGGGACCGGTGGGTGCTCGTCGTGTCGGCCGACAACGCCGACGTGGGGGACGCCCTCACCGTGGGGCAGCTGGAGACCATGCCCTGGGTGGCCACCTACCACGGGCCGACGGCGTCCACCCCCGCCGCCCGGCAGATGCGGATGCTCGGGATCGAGCCCCGCGTCCAGGTCGTCACGGAGAGCTTCCTGACCGTCCCGGGGCTGGTCGCCGGCAGTGGCCGCATCGCCCTGCTGCAGGAGCGGCTGGTGCAGCTGCTGCCCCTCGACGCGGGTGTCCGGGCCCTGCCACCTCCGTTCGAGCTCGGGCCGCTGGTCGAGGCCATGTGGTGGCACCCGGTCTACGACCGCGACCCCGAGCACCAGTTCTTCCGGGACCTCGTGCGGCGCGCCGCCCACCAGGCGACCGACCCGCTGCCGTGACATCCCGCGGGCATCGACGGGACTGATGATCAGCATCAGGGAATCCTCATTCCCTGATGGGGCGGGATCTGAGCACACTGCCTCGCCAGTGACGCCGGTCACCGGAACCGGCGCTCGTCCCCACCGGAGCAGCCCGTGTCCGAGCACGTCCTCGACCCCGCCGGGGTCGCCCGCGAGCCCCTCGCCGCGGAGGTGGCCCTCGACCCCGCGACGGGCCGTCCCGCCGGCCGGGCGCAGGCCCTCGTCCTCCTGCTCTCCAGTTGCCTCGCGGTGCTCGGGGCGGTGCTGCTCGCACCGGTGCTCCCGCGCATCCAGGACGCCTTCGCGGGCACTCCCGGTGTCGAGACCCTGACCCCGGTGGTGCTGACCGCACCCGCCCTGGTGATCGGGCTGACCGCGATGGTCGCCGGGCGCATCGTCGACCGGGTCGGCCGCAAGCGGCTGCTGGTCGGGGCGCTCGTCGTCTACGCGCTCGTGGGCACCGCGCCGCTGTGGCTGCCGTCCCTGCAGCTGATCGTGGCCAGCCGCGTGCTCCTCGGCCTCACCGAGGCGGCGATCATGACCTGCTGCACCACGCTGCTCGCCGACTACTTCCACGGCTCGCAGCGGGAGCGCTACTTCGGCCTCCAGGTCGTCTTCACGACCGTCGCCGCCACGCTCTTCTTCGGCCTCGGTGGCGCACTGGGGGCCCAGGACTGGCGGACGCCGTTCTGGCTCTACGCCGTCAGTCTGCCGCTGGCCCTTCTCGCCGCGAAGTACGTGTGGCAGCCCGCGCCGCAGGCGCGGGCGCGGGCCACGGAGCTGCCTCCGCTGCCGTGGCGGCAGCTGGCCGCACCGGTCGGCGTGACGTTGCTCGGCGGGCTGGTCTTCTACGTCCTCATCGTCCAGCTGTCGTTCGTGCTCGACGGCATCGGCGTCGGGTCGACGGCCACGATCGGCGCCGCCAGCGCCATCGCCTCGCTCGGCACCGCGGTCGGGGCGTTCCTCTTCGGTCGGCTGGCCAGGCTCGGTCCCGCGGTCACTGTGCCGCTGGCCTTCGGGCTGTCCGGGGTGGGGATTGTCGGGCTGGGTCTGGCCTCCGCCGTCCCGCTCGTCATCGCCTCCGCTGTCGTCACCGGCTTCGGTAACGGCCTGCTGCTGCCCTCCCTGCTGACCTGGGCGCTCGGCTCGCTGGGCTTCGAGCAGCGCGGCCGCGGGACCGGTGTGTGGACGTCGGCCCTCTTCATCGGTCAGTTCATCTGCCCGCTCGTCGTCCTGGCGCTCAGCGGTGCCATCGGCGGCCTGGGCTCCGCGCTGGTCGTCGTCGGGACCGTGGCCATCGCCGCAGCCGCCGGTGTGCGTTCCCTCCGGCCGGCGCAGCCGGGTGGGCAGGCTCTGGCCGCGCACTGACCGTGCGGACGGCGGCCCCGCCAGGACTCCTCGCGGGGCCGCCGTCGTGAGGGCCGGTCGGTCAGCGGTCGAGCGTCTCCGGGGAGGTCCGCTCGCGGCTCGCCGGCAGCGGGGTGGTCGGCACCGCGATGCGCTGGAACTGCTCGGACCACCGGTCTCACCGGCCCACCCGGCGGGCGTGGCCGAGCACCCCCGTCCAGCTCCCGGGGACCGGCCACGACCCGCTGCAGGAGGAGGTCGGCCAGCTCCTCCCACGACGCCACGACCGCGCCGGCGCCGGCCTCCCGCAGCGCCGCAGTGCGCTCCTCGCGGTCCGGCGGCGGGACGAACAGGACGATGCCCACCGTCGGGCAGCCGGCCCTGGACCGGTCCGGGTCACCGGCGGGCGAGGCCGACCCGGAGGGGACGGGACACGTCAACACCCCGGCTCGTGAGCCGGGCGCCCCGTCACGGACGCCGGCCAGGGAACCAGTAGGGGAGCTGCAGGTCCGTCAGGGTGCAGCCGACGTTGCAGTTGAACGACACCGGGTCCTCCCGGACCGCGCCGTCGCGGCCGGTGGTGATCCGCCAGCCGAGGGCCGCCCGGTCGCCACAGCGGGGGCAGGCCGTCCACGTGGTGCGCTCGTCGTGCGTGGACGAGGTCCTCGCTCCCGTCCGTCGGCCGCGTGCGACGGCCGACTCCTGTGGACGACGACCGAGGCGGCCGGAAGGTGCGCGCCCCGTGCCTACGACCCGGCTGCGGGCCTGTCGACGACGGGCGCCTCCGCGGACGACGCCCGGACCCGGGGCCGGGGGAGGGACGGGTGCCCGCGGCGGGGGCCTCCGGTCCTGCGCGGCCGCGAGGACCACGTCGTCGCGGCCGCCACGCCGGTGACCACCCGGCGGCCTCGACCGCGCCGGCGTCTGCTCAGTAGGACCGGGGGAGCCCCAGCACCTTCGTGGCGACGAACGCCTTGATCATGTTGTTGCTGACCGGCGCCACCTGGTACAGCCGGGTCTCCCGGAACTTGCGCTCGACGTCGTACTCGTCGACGAACCCGTTGCCGCCGTGGGTGTCCAGGGCGACGTTGGCCGCGGCCCAGCTGGCCTCCGAGGCCAGGTGCTTGGCCATGTTGGCCTCCGCGCCGCAGGGCCGGCCCGCGTCGAACAGCCGGGCGGCCTCCCACCGCACCAGGTCCGCGGCGCGGACCTTCATGTAGGCGTCGGCCAGGGGGAACTGCACGCCCTGGTTGGCGCCGATCGGGCGGCCGAAGACCTCCCGCTCGGTGGCGTAGGCGACGGCCCGCTCGACGAACCAGTAGCCGTCACCGATCGCCTCGGCGGCGAGCAGGATGCGCTCGGCGTTCCAGCCGTCGATCACGTACCGGAAACCGGCACCGACCTGGCCGATCACGTGGTCGGCCGGGACGCGCACGCCGCGGTAGTGCACCTGGTTGGTGGCGTAGTTGAACATCGTGCGCACCGGCACGACCTCGAGGGTCTCCGGCTGCTCGGCGCGCACCTGTCGCAGGTCGACGAGGAAGAGGGTCAGCCCACGGGTCCGGTCGGCGTCCTCGCGGCCGGTGCGGGCGAGGACGAGGGCCAGGTCGGACTCGGCGATGCGGCTGGTCCAGTTCTTGTGCCCGGTGATGACGTACTCGTCGCCGTCGCGGGTCGCGGTGGTGGCGATGGCGGTGGTGTCCGAGCCCGCGGCGGCCTCGGTGACGGAGAAGGCCTGCAGCCGCAGCTCGCCCCGGGCGATGGGCGGCAGGTAGGCGTCCTTCAGGGCCTCGCTGCCGTGCCGCAGCAGGGCGCCCATCGTGTACATCTGTGCGTGGCAGGCGGCCGAGTGCCCGCCGGACCGGTTGACCTCCTCCATCACCACGGACGCCTCGGTCACGCCCAGGCCGCCGCCGCCGTACTCGGGGGGGATGAGGACCGACAGCAGCCCGGACGCGGTCAGGGTGTCGACGAACTCCTGCGGATAGCGGCGGTCGCGGTCGGTCTCGCGCCAGTACGCGTCCGGGAACCCGGCGCACAGGGCGCGGGTGCGCTCCCGCAGCGCCTCCAGGTCGGCTCCCCGTCCGGCGCGTGGTGGGGTGGTGTCGGGCACGGGGGCTCCTTGGCGGGTCAGTCCAGCTGGAGGCGGTCGGCGATCCCGGCGGCGGTGAAGGCGGCCACGACGTCCTCGCGGCTCTCGGAGAAGTGCGCCCAGCTGTCGCAGTGGGCGGCGACCACCCGGCGCGCGCCGAGGACCGTGGCGGCCTCGGCGGCCCGGGCACCGTCGATCGTGAGCAGGGCGCCGTCGAACAGCGCGGTGCGGGCGGCGCCGGCGAAGAGCACCGCGGTGTCCACCGGGCCGACGCGCCCGGCGATCTCGCGGACGACGTCGAGCGAGGCGTTGTCGCCGCTGACGTGGACGGTCGGCAGGCCGGCGGCGGTCAGCACGAAGCCCACGACCTCACCGGTGACCGGCTCGCACCCCTCCGGGCCGTGCAGCGCGGGCGTCGCGGTCACGGTGACGGTCCCGCCGCCGGGGCGGGGCAGGTCCACGGCGTCCCAGGGGGCGAGCCCCCGCGCCGTCCCGCCGAGGCGCGCTGCCGTGCTGCGGGTGGTGAGCACGACCGGGACGTCGGTGAGCAGGGCGCGACCGGCGGTGTCGAGGTTGTCGGGGTGCTGGTCGTGGGAGAGCAGGACCGCGTCGAGCGGACCCAGGTCGGCCGGGTCGGCGGCGGAGGGGGCGGTCTTGGTCAGCGAGCGGCCGCCGCCGAGCGGGTACTCGCCCGGCGCGTCGAACGTCGGGTCGGTGAGGAACCGGAGGCCGCCGTACTCGATGAGCGCGGTCGGCCCGCCGAGCACCCGGACGGGCACCTGGGCGGGGGTCGCGGTGGCGTCGGACACGGGCACCTCGCAGAGCTGGACGGCAGCGGCTGCGCGCCGACGTCGGGCGCACGACCGCCGACCCTAGGTGCCCGCCGCGGCGCCGTCCTCCCGTCGTCCGGGGCCGGCCCGGCGGTCAGGGCACGCGGCGGCTCCAGGTCGGCTCGACGCGGGCCCACTCGCGGGTCCACCGCCGGTCCCGCAGGCGGTCGAGCAGCCGGCACAGCGCGGTGTGCAGCAGCACGGCGGCGCCCACGCTGCCCGCCCACCCGGCGCCGACCAGCACGAGCGTGCTCCGCCGCACCTCGGCCGGGGTCATCGGCTCGTCGGACCGCCGCCCGTCGGCGGTCGTCCACAGCGTCAGGGTGTCCCCGGCACGGGCGGTGGGCCGAGCGGGGACCTCGCCCGTCACCGGCTCCCCGCCGGGGGAGGTCCACCGGGCCGGCACGGGTACCCGGGTGCGCGGGGAGGCGTCCGCGGGCACCACCGCGTCGGCGGTCACGACGGCGGTGACCCGGGTGCGCTCCTCGGCCTGCTGCCGAGCCGTGGCAGCCAGGTCGGCGCGGACGGCGCTGCCGACGGCGAGCGCGACCGGCACGGAGGACAGCACGACGAGCAGGACGACGACCCGCGACACGAACCGCACCGTGTCGCTCGTGCGCTCGAGCGGGCCCGAGCCGAGCCGGAACCGGCGGATGCCGTGGGGGAGGGGACCGGGCAGGGTCACGGCACCGCCTCCCCTCCGCGCCGGGCCCCATCGTGCCAGCGGACCGCGCCGTCGTCCCGGCCGGCGCAGCAGGTCGGCACGGCCGGCACGTCCGCGGAACGTGTATACACATCGCACGTGCGGATATATATTGGCGCCCGTGACGAAGCGCCTGGTGGAGATCGACGACGCCGACCTCGACGCGGCCCGGGCGGCGCTGTCGACCTCGACGATCAAGGAGACCGTCGGCCGGGCGCTGCGCGAGGCGGCCGCCTCCGCCGCCCGCCGGCGCGAGGTGGAGCGGCTGCTCGACGGGTCCTCGGCCCTCCTCGCCGTCGGGGAGGGCCGGGACCGGGCATGGCGGTAGTCGCCCGCTACCTGCTCGACACCAGCGCGGCCGCGAGGGTGCCGCACCGGCAGGTGGCCGACCGCGTCGTCCCCCTGCTGTCCGCCGGGCTGCTCGCCACCTGCGCCGCCCTGGACCTGGAGGCCCTGTACAGCGCCCGGTCCCCGCGGGAGTACCGGGACGTCCGGACCGACCGCCGGCTCGCCTACGAGTACCTGCCCACCGAGGACGAGGACTGGCAGCGCGCGCTGGCGGTCCAGGCGGCCCTGGCCGAGGCCGGCCGGTGGCGGGGCGTCGGGCTGGCCGACCTGGTCATCGGTGCGGTGGCCGAGCGGCACCGGGTGACCGTGCTGCACTACGACGGCGACTACGACAGCGTGGCGGCCGTGACCGGCCAGCGCACCGAGTGGGTCGTCCCGGCCGGATCGGTGCCCTGACGCCGCTCCCGTGGCCCTGCTCCCGGCTGCGGAGCGGCGGACGTCCGACGAGGATGGAGCGGTGCGACCACAGGTCCGCGACAGCAGCGAGGTCGAGTCCGAGGTGTGGGACGACCCGGTGCGCGGGGACGTCTCCTTCCGGGTGCTGTTCAGCGCCGACCGGACGCCGACGTCCTCGCTGTACACCGGTCTCACCGAACTGGCCCCCGGCGGCTGGCTGGGTCTGCACCGGCACACCCAGGCCGAGGTCTACCACCTCGTCGAGGGCAGCGGGGTCGTCGTCCTGGACGGTGTCGAGCACCCCGTGGGAGCGGGGTCGGCGGTGTTCATCCCCGGCGACGCCGAGCACGGCATCCGCAACACCGGCGAGGGCGCCCTCCGCTTCGTGTACGCCTTCGCGACCGACGCGATCGACGACGTCGTCTACCGGTTCTCCGCCGACGGGTGACCGACGCCCCGTCGGGGGTGCGCACGACCTGTCGGCCGCGGCGGTGACACTGCGACGGTGAACCGCGTCGTCCTGCGCCGGGCTGGGGACGTCGTGGAGGCACGGGAGCTCGCCGAGGACGGGACGGCGGTCGGGGTCACCCGGCACCGCGCCGGTGAGCTGGCGGCCGTCGTGGCGGACCGGGAGCGGACGGCGGTCCGCTGGGTGTGGGACGACACCACGCGCTGGTACCCGGCGCTGCTGGACGCCGGCGTCCGCGTCGAGCGCTGCACCGACCTGAGGCTCACCCACGCGGTGCTGCGGCGCTCGCCGTTCGTCGACCAGCCCCTGCTCGCCGCCGGCGAGACCGCGGACTGGGACGCGCTGCAGCCGGTCACCGCCCCCGACCCCGCCCTCTTCCCGCTCGACGACCCCGCCGACGCCCTCGACCCGGTCGCCGAGCACGGGCGCCAGCAGGCCGCGCTCGCCGCGTCGACGCACCCCGCGCGCCTGGCGCTGCTGCTGGCGGCCGAGTCCTCCGGGGCGCTGGTGGCGGCCGAGATGACGCACGCCGGGCTGCCGTGGCGGGCCGACGTGCACGCGCGCCTGCTCACCGAGCTGCTGGGTCCGCGGCCGGCGGCCGGCTCCCGCCCGGCGGTCCTGGAGGCGCTGGCCCGGGAGGTGCGCGCCGCGCTGCGCGCGCCGGGCCTGAACCCCGACTCGCCCGGCGCGCTGCTCGCGGCGCTGCAGGCCGCGGGGCTGCCGGTGGAGGACACCCGGTCGTGGACGCTGGAGCAGCTCGACCACCCCGTCGTCCCGCCGCTGCTCGAGTACAAGAGGCTCGCCCGGCTGCTGACCGCCCACGGCTGGGCCTGGCTGGACGCCTGGGTGCGCGACGGCCGGTTCCGGTCGTGGTTCGTGCCCGGCGGCGTGGTGACCGGGCGGTGGGCGTCCAACGGCGGAGGAGCGCTGTCGGTGCCGACGCAGGTCCGCCCGGCGGCGGTGGCCGACGAGGGCTGGCGGCTCGTCGTCGCCGACGTCGCCCAGCTGGAGCCGCGGGTGCTCGCCGGCATGAGCGGGGACGACGCGATGGCCGAGGCCGCCGGGGCCGCCGACCTCTACCAGGGCATGGTGGCCGCCGGCACCGTCGAGACGCGGGCCCAGGCCAAGGTCGCGATCCTCGGCGCGATGTACGGCGCCACCCGGGGCGAGAGCGGCCGCATCATGCCCCGGCTGGCCCGCCGCTACCCGCGGGCCATCGGGCTGGTCGAGGAGGCCGCCCGGGCGGGGGAGCGCGGCGACGTGGTGCACACCCTGCTCGGCCGCGGCTCACCGCGCCCGACCGGCGCCTGGGCGGAACGCGCCGTCGCACTCGGCGAGCCGGCCGAGGTCAGCGGGTCGCGGGAGGAGCGGGACCGTGCCCGCCGCGCCTGGGGGCGGTTCACCCGCAACTTCGTCGTCCAGGGCACCGGTGCGGAGTGGGCCCTGTGCTGGTTGGCCGACCTGCGCAACCGGCTGTGGCGGCTCGGCGGCACCGGCCCGCTCGAGCAGCGGCCGCACCTGGTCTTCTTCCTGCACGACGAGGTCGTCGTGCACACGCCCGAGCGCCTCGCCGACGCGGTCGCCGAGGAGGTGCGAGCCGCGGCCGCCACGGCCGGCCGGCTGCTCTTCGGAGGCTTCCCCGTCGACTTCCCGCTCGACGTCTCGGTCGTCGCCTCCTGGGCCGACGCCGGCTGAGAGGCGGGCCGGTCCGGCGGCGACGCGCAGCGCGAGCAGCGCGGTTCGGCATCGTCGGACGAGCGCCGTTGCCACCGTCCCCGGTGGCCTCTCTAGCCTCCCGCCACGCTCCAGACCCCGACGGGGTCGCTGGTTCGAGGAGGAACAGCATGCGAGTGCGATCCCTGACGACAGCCGTCCTCACGGCGGCCGGCTGCGTGGTGCTGGCCGCGCCGGCGCTGGCGGTGCCCGCACAGCAGGCGCCGCCGCTGGTCACGCAGCACGACCCCGGCCACCGGGATGCCGGCTCCGAGCCGTGGGTGGCGGCGTGGACCACCGCGCCGCAGGGCGTCTACCCGTTCGGGTACGCGGTGGGGCAGCCGGGGCCCCTGGGTGAGGTCGTGCCCGGCGTCGAGCAGCCGCTCCTGGAGCACGCCTTCCCCGACGAGCAGGCGCAGGACCAGACCATGCGCATGGTCGTGCACCCGGGCATCGGCGGCGACGCGTGGCGGGTGGAGCTCAGCAACCGGTTCGGCACGCAGCCGGTGACCTTCGGCCGCGCCACCGCCGCCCTGCAGCAGAGCGGCGCCACCGTCGTCCCGGGCACCGAGCAGCAGCTCACCTTCGACGGCTCGCCGTCGGTGACCCTGCAGCCGGGCGAGGAGGTGCGCAGCGACGCCGTCCCCATGGAGCTCAGCGACGCCGACGCCCAGCGGTCGAACGTGGCGGTGAGCCTGCACGTCCGCGGGGCCAGCGGGCCGATGACCTGGCACGCGGCGTCCTTCACCACCTCCTACGTCACCGACCCGGGGGCCGGCGACCACACCGGCGACCTCACCGACGAGGCCTTCCCGCACTCCACGACGAGCTGGTTCTACCTGACCGGGCTGGAGGTCCAGCGCGAGGACGCCGGGACGGTCGTCGCCCTCGGCGACTCCATCACCGACGGGTTCTTCTCCACTCTCAACGGCAACGACCGCTGGCCCGACGTGCTGCAGCGCCGCCTGCTGGCCGAGGACGACGAGGACGTCCTCTCGGTCGTCAACCAGGGCATCGCCGGCAACATGGTCACCCGGACCGGACGCCTGCCGGGAGGCTGCACCCCGTGCGACGGGCCCCCGGCCGTCGACCGGCTCGACGAGGACGTGCTCGGCCAGCCCGGCCTGCGCGCCGTCGTCCTGCTGGAGGGCATCAACGACCTGGGCGGCGGCGGTGCGACCGCGGCCGAGGTCATCGCCGGCATGGCGGAGATCGCCGACCGGGTGCACGCCGCCGGGATCCCGGTCGTCGGGGCCACGCTCACGCCCTCGGGCGGCGCCGAGGACGGCCTGGCGAACTACGGCACGCCCGAGACGGACGCGCAGCGGCGGGCGGTGAACGACTTCATCCGCACCAGCGGGGTCTTCGACGCCGTGGTCGACTTCGCGGCGGCCACCGAGGACCCGGCCGACCCCAGCCGGCTGCTGCCCGCCTACGACACCAACACGTCGGTGGGCGGCCCCGGCGACCACCTGCACCCCAACCGGGCCGGGTTCCTCGCCATGGGCGGCGCGTTCGACCTGGCGGAGCTGCGGGAGCTGGCCGCCTCCGCCGCTCCGCGCGCCATGGCGGCCGGCTGACGAACGCCGGGGGGTGACCAGGGCAGGACCCGCACCACGGGAGGCGGCGTCCCCGGCGAGGGGGCGCCGCCTCAGCCGCCTCCGCCGTCCCCCGGCCTACGGCCGCGCGGCCAGCGAGACGACCACCTTGCCGCGCAGCTGCCCGGAGCCCGTGTGCTCGAACCCCGACGCCACGTCCTCCAGCGCCACGACGCGGTCGAGCGGAACGCGCAGGCGGGCCGTGTCGACGAGGTGGGCGAGGTGCGCGAGGTCGACCGGTGACCGCCGGGTCGCGACGGCGGTCGCTCGCGGCCCGGAGCCCGGGCGCAGCCCCCGGAGCGTGTCGGGGGACAGCGGCCTGGTCGAGACCAGGACGCCGTCGCCGGTCAGCGCCGGTCGCACCGCGGGGAACCGCAGGGCGCCGGGCGCGTCGAGCACGACGTCCCACGGCCCGCCGCCGGCCAGGACGTCGTCCCGCCGCCGGTCGACGACGACGGAGGCGCCGAGGTCGCGGACGAAGTCCGCACGGGCGGCGTCGGCGACCGCGGTGACGTGTGCGCCGGCGAGCCGCGCGAGCTGCACGGCGTACGCGCCGATCCCCCCGGCCGCCCCGACGACCAGGACCCGCGGGGCGGACCGCGCGGAGAGGGCGGCCCGGCCGTGCAGGGCCTGCAGGGCGGTCAACCCGGCGAGCGGGATCCCGGCCGCCTGCGGGAGGTCGATCGTGCGAGGTGCCCGGGCGAGGCGGTGCTGGGGGAGGAGGACCAGCTCGGCCATCCCGCCGCCGGCGTGACCGATGAGGGCCATGACCCGGTCACCGGTGGTGAAGCCGGTCACGGCCGGCCCACAGGCGACGACCTCGCCCGCCAGGTCGAACCCGGGGGCGACACGGCCACCGCTCAGCGCGCGGAACAGCCGTCCCCCGCGCAGCAACCCGAGGTCGGTGCCGTTGATGCTCGACGCCGCCACCCGGACCAGCACCTGGGTGCCCGCCGGCGCCGCGGGTGCGGGCACCTCGACGACCCGCGGCGCGACCGACCCTCCGGCGCGGACGAGCCGCACGGCCCGCATCGAGCGGGACCCGGTCACCGTCCGGCGACCAGTGGCGCCTGCTGCACGTAGTCGGGCCGGTCCACGAGGTCGGCGAGGAAGGCGGCGAGGTCGGCCCGCGGGATCGACGTGCGGCGGGGCGAGTGGTGGGCGGAGTGCTCGACCTGCCCCGTCGGCGGCCCGTCGACCAGGCGCGGAGGCCGCACGAGGGTCCAGTCCAGGCGGCTGTCGGCCCATGTCTGCCACTCCAGCGCCTTGTCCCGCACGGTCTGTCCACCCAGTCGCTGCACGAGGGCGGAGACGACGCGGTCGCGCCGCGACTTCCGGTCGCCGGGGACGTCGATCCCCGCTCCGCTGATCCCGACGAAGCGCCGCACCCCCGCCTCCTCCATCGCCGTGACCAGCAGCGGCGCGACCTCGCGGTGGACGGTGCGGTCGCTGCGGCGCGGACCGAGCGCCGACACCACCGCGTCGGCACCGCGCACGAGGGCGGCGAGGGCGCCGGCGTCCCGGGCGTCCCCCGCCACCCAGCTCACGGCCTCGGGCCCGTCCGGCTGCGGAGCCCTGGTCAGCGCGACGACGGTGTGGCCTCGTCGCAGCAGCTCGTCGACCAGCAGGCGGCCGGTCGTCCCCGTCGCCCCGAGTACCGCCACGCGCACGGTGCACCGCCTCTCCCGTCCGCACCCGACCTGTCATGTGTACGGTACACAGATGACCCGGCCCGCGTCGGACGACCTGCAGGTGCTCGACGAGGCCCTCGTGCGTCTCCGCCGGCTGTGGACGGCGTCGCGGGCGCACGTCGTCGACGACCTCGGCCGTCGCGTGGAGATGTCCAGCGTGCTCGTGGTGGAGGCCTGCGCCCGAGCGGAGTCCGCCCTCGCCGAGGTGACGGTCGGCGACGTGGCCGCGTTCCTCGACGTCGAAGCGTCCACCGCGAGCCGCATGGTGGAGCGGGCGACGGCGGCGGGGCTGGTCCTCCGCACGCCCTCTCGGGTTGACGGGCGCCGAGCCGCGCTCCGCCTGACCGACAGCGGGCGCGGCCTGCGCGCGCGGGCGACCGCCGCCCGCCTCGGCTGGTTGGGCGCGGTGGTGGCGCAGTGGCCCCCCGAGGACGTGCACGTCCTCGCCTCCGTGCTCACCCGCTTCGCCGACGCGGTCGCCGCGACACCGCCGCCCGCAGGGGCCGAGCAGGGGCCGCCGCGGCGACCGCACTGACGGTGTCGGGCCGCCTCGCGCTACTGCTCGACGTCCATCCGGGCCACCAGGTCGCCCGCGAAGGTGTAGACGTGGCGGACGTCGCCGACCGCGAGGAGGGTGCCGCCCCGGTCGCGGAACACCTGGTGCACGCCCACCTCGACCGTGCCGTCCGGGCGCTCGCGGATCCCGGTCGGCTCCACCTTGGCGCGGATCTCGGCCCACTGGCGCGCCCAGTAGCGGCGGACGGCGTCGTGCCCGACGACCCGGCCACCCTCCCAGCCGTTGGGCCAGTCGACGTCCGCGGCCATGGCGGCCAGCACCGTGTCGATGTCCCGCGCGTTGAAGGCCCGGTACAGCGCGCGCAGGGACTCCTCGCGGTCCGGTGCGGTCATGGTGGTGGTCCTCCTGACCCGACGTCGGGGTGTGGCAGGACACCGTGGCACGACTCGTCGCCGCGGGCACCGGGCCGTACCCACCCGTGGATCCGTCGAGCCACGTCGTGCCCGACCCGGGCCAGCCCGCGGCAGGTCCCGCCGGCGCCGGCACCGCGAGCGTCCACGAGGGGGCGGCGAGCCGCCGGCGGGGGTGCCCCGGGACGCTGCCGCACCGGGCGCCCCCTCCGTGGCGCCGCGGCACGGGAAGCGCTGACTTCCGCCGCCGGAGGTCTCCACGGAGAGGACCGACGAGTCGATGGGGAGCGGACGGTGACGGAGCAGCACCTGGCGGCGGCGAGGGCGGGTGACCCGGCGGCGTTCGGGCGGCTGGTCGAGCCGGTGCTGGGGGAGTTGCGGGCCCACTGCTACCGGATGCTCGGGTCGACCCACGACGCCGAGGACGCCGTCCAGGAGACCCTGACCCGGGCCTGGCGGGCTCTGGACCGCTACGAGGACCGTGGCCAGGTGCGGGCCTGGCTGTACCGGATCGCCACCAACCGGTGCCTGACCACCATCGAGCGGCGCAGCCGGCGGGAACTGCCGGCCGACCTCCGGCCGGGCGGCCCGTCGGCCGAGGACGTGGCGTGGCTGGAGCCCCACCCGGACGACCCGGCGCAGCCCGGCGACCCGGCAGCGCGCGTCGTGGCACGCGAGCAGCTGGAGCTGGCGTTCGTCGCGGCCCTGCAGCACCTGCCGGGCCGGCAGCGGGCGGTGCTGCTGCTGCGCGAGGTGCTCGGCTTCTCCGCGGGCGAGGTCGCGGGCCAGCTGCAGACCACGGTGCCGGCGGTGAACAGCGCGTTGCAGCGGGCACGGGCGGCCGTCGACGCCCGCACGCCGGAGGTGACGCAGCAGCGGACCCTGGCGGCCGCCGGCGACGAGGCGGTGCGGGAGCTGGCGCGGCGCTACGCGGCCGCGTGGGAGGCGGGCGACGTCGAGACCCTCGTGGCGATGCTGACCGAGGACGCCACGTACTCGATGCCGCCACTGCCGACCTGGTACCGCGGCCGCGCCGGGATCGGGACCTTCCTCCGCGAGGCCACGACGGACCGGCGGTGGCGCTTCCTGCCCGCGCGGGCCAACGGCCAGCTGGCGTTCGGCACCTACGCCTGGGACTCCGTCCAGCACGCGTTCCTGCCGTTGGGGTTGGACCTGCTCGCGCTGCGCCTCACGGGCTCGGGTGTCCGGATCAGCGAGGTGGTGTCCTTCCTCGACGCGGAGTTCACGGCGTTCGACCTCCCGCCGCGGCTGACGGCGGCCGAGGGGCCCGCGCGATGAGTCCGCGCTCCGGCCGGGGTTGTAGGGGCGGCAGGAGCTCGCCGAGCTCACCCCGACCCGAGGAGGACCCCGTGACCGAGGACGAGGCGCGGATCAGGACGCTGGTGGAGCGGTGGGTGGAGGCGGTGCACGCCGGGGACCTCGACGGCGTGCTCGCCGACCACACCCGGGACATCGTGATGTTCGACGTCCCCCCGCCACGCGAGGGTGTACGGGGCATCGACGCCTACCGTGCCACCTGGCCGGACTTCTTCGCCTGGCAGCGGCAGGGCGCCTGCTTCGAGCTCACCTCGCTGGAGGTGACCGCCGGTGCCGACGTCGCCTTCGCCCTCGCCCTGCTCCGCTGCGGCGAGCCGCAGGAGCTGCAGCGCGACCCGGACCTGCGCCTGCGCCTGACACTGGGCCTCCGCAAGCAGGACGGTCGCTGGGTGGTCAACCACGAGCACCACTCCTTCCCCGACACGAGCGCCGACGTCGACCCCGCGGCAGCCGGGACGACCGGGTCGCGTCCGTAGCCGGCCCGGTCGCCCCGGGCCCGGCTCCGGAGCATCCCCGGGACACGCCGCCCGCGTGGCCCGGCAACCCCCTGCTCCTGGAAGGCGACCGTGCCCGGCCCGGCCCGGCCCGGCCCGGCCCGGACCGGCAGGGCGGGCCGGACGACTGCTGACCGTGCGACCCCTGACCGGACGCCGGCGCCGAACCCGTGAGCGGTGCGGTGGCGGGGCTCCGTTCCGCCCGGCCGGTCCCCCTGGGCCTAGGCTCGCGCCCTCGGCCGGCCCGACGAGAGGGACGTTGATGGGGACGACGGCAGCGCGGTCGATCGGCGTGGGGGTCATCGGCTTCGGGTGGATGGGCCGGGTGCACGCCCAGGCCCACGCCCGGCTCCGGCACCACTTCCCGCACCTGGGTCTGGTCCCGGAGCTGGTCGCGGTCGCCGACGACGTCCCCGGCCGGGCCGAGGCGGCCGCCGCGCAGTTCGGGTTCGCCTCCGCGACGGCGGACTGGCGCGAGCTGCTCACCGACCCGCGGGTCGAACTCGTGTCGGTCACCGCCCCCAACTGGCTGCACCGGGAGATCGGCGTGGCCGTGGCCGAGGCCGGCCGGCACCTGTGGATCGAGAAGCCCGTGGGCCTCACCGCGGACGACGCCCGCGCGGTGGCCGGCGCCGTCGCCGCGGCCGGCGTGCAGGGCACCGTGGGCTTCAACTACCGGCACGCGCCCGCCGTCGCCCTGGCCCGCCGCTTGGTCGCAGAGGACGCGATCGGCCGCGTCACGCACGCCCGGTTCGCCTTCCTCAGCGACTACGCCGCCGCCCCCGAGGGCGCCCTGACCTGGCGCTACGAGCGGGCGCGGGGCGGCAGCGGCGTCCTGGGGGACCTCGCCTCGCACGCCGTCGACCTCGTCCGCTTCGTCCTGCACGGCGAGATCACCTCCGTGCTGGCCGACACCGCGGTCTTCGTCCCCGAACGACTGCGCCCGACCGGCGCGACGTCCGGGCACGCCGTCGCGGCCGGCGGCGTGCCCGGGCCGGTGGAGAACGACGACCACGTCTCCGCGCTGATGCGCCTGTCGACCGGTGCCCGGGTGGTGCTCGAGGCCAGCCGGGTGGCCGTGGGGGAGCAGAACGCCTACGGCTTCGAGGTGCACGGGACGGCGGGGCGCCTGGCGTGGGACTTCCGCCGGATGGGCGAACTCCAGCTCAGCCGCGGACCGGCCGCGCAGGACCAGCCGGTCGCCACCGTGCTGGTCGGGCCGGGAGCCGGGGAGTACGCCGCCTTCCAGCCCGGTGCCGGGATCGCGATGGGCTACGACGACCTCAAGGTGGTGGAGCTGCGCGACCTGCTCGCCTCGGTCGTGGCGGGTCGCCCTGTCGGCGTGGGCCTGGACGACGCCGTCCGCGCGGCGGTCACCCTCGACGCCCTCGCGGCCTCCTCGGCGAGTGGCAGCCGCGTCGAGGTCCCGGTCGGCTGAGCCGCACGCCGCGGCCGTGGAGCGGTGCCCGGGCACAGGAGGAGGCGAGTGGACCCTTGACGCCTCTAGTGAGCCATGCCACATTCAGCATGTCACTATGTCCAGACATAAGGACGACGCCGCGGGGGTCGTCGACCGGGCTCTGGGCAGGCCGCAGCCGCCAGCACGGCGGCCCACCCGACGGGAGTCATGCATGAGGAGCACTCGCAGGTCGCTGCAGGCGGTGGTGGCGGTCAGCGCCGCCACCGTGACGCTGGCTGCGTGCAGCAGTGAGGGCGGTGCCCAGAACCAAGGCGGTGGGGGCGCTGCCGAGGGCGAGAGCTTCACCGTCGCGATGGTCACCCACGAGGCCCCGGGTGACACGTTCTGGGACAAGATCCGCGCCGGCGCCGAGGCGGCCGCCTCGAACCACAACATCACGCTCAACTACTCGAACAACCAGGACGCCGGCGAGCAGTCGACGCTCATCCAGAACGCGATCGACCAGGGCGTGGACGGGCTGGCGACCACGCTGCCGACTCCCGACGCCGTCGGCCCGAACGTGCAGAAGGCGGTCGACGCCGGCATCCCGACGGTCGCGTTCAACGCAGGGATCAACGACTACACGAACTACGGCGTCTCGATGTACTTCGGCTCGGACGAGGACCTGGCCGGCCAGACCGTCGGCACGAAGCTCGCCGCGGAGAGCCCCGGCCACACCGTGTGCGTCATCCAGGAGCAGGGCCAGGTCCAGCTCGAGGCCCGCTGCGCGGGTGTGGCGAAGACCCAGCCCGACACCGAGGTGCTCTACGTCAACGGCCGCGACCTGCCGGCGGTGCAGCAGACCATCGGGGCCAAGCTGCAGGAGGACCCCTCCATCACCAACGTGGTGGCGCTCGGCGCGGACATCGCGCTGGCCGCCCAGCAGGCCAAGACCGACGCAGGCAGCCAGGCCAACGTCGCGACCTTCGACCTCAACGCCGACGTGGCCCAGCAGATCGAGAGTGGCGGCATCCTGTTCTCGGTCGACCAGCAGCCCTACGTCCAGGGCTACATGGCCGTGACGTCGCTCTGGCTGAACCTCACCAACGGGAACGACATCGGCGGCGGTGGTCCGGTGCTGACCGGTCCGTCCGTCGTCGACGAGACCAACATCGGCCCGATCGTCGAGTACGCCCAGAACAACACCCGGTAGCCCGCTCGGGGGAGCCGGGGGAACCCGGCTCCCCCTCCCGCCCAGCCCTGGAGCAAGTCATGAGCTCATCCGTGGCGGCGAAGCCGTCCACCGCACCCCCGGCCGCGCCTGCGGGCCGCGCCGAACGATCCCTGGTCTCCCGCGTCCTCGGCCGTCCCGAGATCGGTGCGCTGGCCGCGGCGATCGTGATCTTCGCCTTCTTCTTCGCCGTCGCGGAGCCGTTCCGGACCCTGCCGGCGCTGGCGACCGTCCTCTATGCGTCCTCGACGATCGGCATCGTCGCGGTCGGCGTGGCGCTGCTGATGATCGGTGGCGAGTTCGACCTGTCCGCCGGTGTCGCGGTGACCACGGCGGCACTGGCGTCGGCGATGATCTGCTACCAGTTCAGCCTGAACATGTGGGTCGGCGTGGTGGTGAGCCTGCTCATCGCGCTGGCGGTCGGCTGCCTCAACGGCTACCTGGTGATGAGGACGGGGATCCCCAGCTTCCTGATCACGCTGTCCACCTTCTTCATCCTGCAGGGCATCAACCTGGGCGTCACCAAGCTGGTCACCGGCACGGTCGCGACGCCGAACACCAGCGCCATCGACGGGTTCGCGTCGGCGAAGGCGGTCTTCGCCAGCGACATCGACCTGGGGTTCATCACGCTGAAGGTCACGGTGCTGTGGTGGTTGCTGTTCGTGGCCGTCGGCACCTGGCTGCTGCTGCGCACCCGCACCGGCAACTGGATCACCGCGGTCGGCGGCAACCAGGCCAGCGCCCGCGCGGTCGGTGTGCCGGTCCGCGCGACCAAGATCGGCCTGTTCATGGGCGTGTCGTTCCTGGCCTGGTTCCTGGGCATGCACCTGCTGTTCAACTTCAGCACCGTGCAGGCCGGCCTGGGCGTCGGCAACGAGTTCATCTACATCATCGCCGCGGTCGTCGGTGGCGCCCTGCTGACCGGTGGCTACGGCTCGGCCGTGGGCTCGGCGCTCGGCGCCTTCATCTTCGGCATGACCACCCAGGGCATCGTCTACGCCGGCTGGGACCCCAACTGGTTCCGCGCCTTCCTGGGCGTGATGTTGCTGCTGGCCGTGCTGGTCAACCTGTACATCAAGAACTACGCCGCCCAGAGGAGATGACGTGACCGACACCATCGCCGAACACGCTGCGCACGACCTGAAGGCCGGCACGCCGCTGGTCGAGATGGAGGGCGTCGGCAAGAGCTACGGCGCCATCCGCGCTCTCGAGGGGATCAACCTGACGGTCAACGCCGGGGAGGTCGCCTGCGTGCTGGGGGACAACGGTGCCGGCAAGTCGACCCTCATCAAGATCATCTCCGGGCTGCACGGGCACACCGAGGGGACGTTGCGGGTCGACGGCCAGGAGCGCAAGTTCTCCTCACCGCGCGAGTCCCTGGACGCCGGGATCGCCACCGTGTACCAGGACCTGGCGGTGGTGGGCCTGATGGAGGTGTGGCGGAACTTCTTCCTCGGCTCGGAGATCCGCAAGGGCAAGTACCCGATGGCGCCGCTGGACATCAAGGCGATGCGGGAGGTCGCCGACGCCGAGCTGCAGAAGATGGGCATCGTCGTCAAGGACATCAACCAGCCGATCGGCACGCTGTCCGGCGGGCAGCGGCAGTGCGTGGCCATCGCCCGGGCGGTCTACTTCGGCGCGCGGGTGCTGATCCTCGACGAGCCGACCGCGGCGCTGGGGGTGAAGCAGTCCGGCGTGGTGCTGAAGTACACCGCCGCGGCCCGCGACGCCGGCCTCGGGGTCGTCTTCATCACCCACAACCCGCACCACGCCTACCTGGTGGGCGACCACTTCATCATCCTCAAGCTGGGCCGTCGGGTGCTCGACAAGAAGCGCTCGGAGGTCAGCCTCGAGGAGCTCACCACCGAGATGGCCGGCGGCCAGGAGCTCGCGGAGCTCTCGCACGAGCTGAAGCGCTGATCACCGGCTCCGCCGAGCCGGGCCCCTGGGGACCCGGCCCGGCGTATCCGTGTCCGTGTCTCGATGTCCCGCTGCCCCCCCCCCGTGACGATGTGGGGCCGTGGCGACACCCGGGCGTCGGCCGCCTGTCGCCACCGCCGCGCCGTGATCGTCGTGAGGGAGGAGCCGCCCGCAGCACCCGGGGCGGTGTCGGCTGTCCCAGGTCGCATCAGTGGCCGCTGGTGTGCCGCTCGGCCTGGGCGGTCAGCTCGGCGTCCAGGGCCTCGGGTGACCAGTCCTCCTGCAGCGCCCGCCAGGCCAGCTCGGCCTGCGTCTCGGGGGCCAGGCCGCCGATCGGCTGGTCGCGGTCGAGGTTCGTGGGGAAGGCGTAGCCCTCGGCGGAGGCGGCGACGACGTTGCGCAGCGTGCGCTCCTCGGCGCCGGCCGCCTTGCGAGCGCGCAGCACCGGGTGGAGCGCGCGGCACATCGCCGCGCGGTCGACGGTCTCCATCGCCCGCCCGAACGCCGAGGAGACCTGCAGCAGGTTGGCCATGCGGCGCACGTCGGCCGACCGGTTGGTGCCCGCGCCGTGGAACAGCGCCGGGTTGAAGAAGGCGGCGTCGCCCTTCCGCAGCGGCAGCTGGACGAAGTGGGCGTCGAAGTAGGCGGTGAACTCCGGTTGGTGGAAGGCGACGTAGCCGGGGGCGTACTTCTGGGAGTGCGGCAGGTACATCGTCGGCCCGGTCTCCACCGGCATGTCGCAGTGCGCCACCGCTCCCTGCAGCGTCATCACCGGCGAGAGCCGGTGCACGTGGGCGGGGTAGGCCAGGGCCTGCTCCTCGGACATGAAGCCCAGGTGGTAGTCGCGGTGGGCCACCTGCGCCTGCCCGCCGGGGTTGACCACGTTCACCTGGCTGGTGACCTGGTAGCCGCGGCCCAGCCACGCCTCCGAGACCAGCGCGAGGACGTCGTTGCCGTAGTAGGCGGCGAAGGCCTCGGGGTCGCGGACGGCGAACTTGTCCAGCGCACCCCACACCCGGTCGTTGGCGCCAGGCGTGGCGAAGTGGTCACCGCCGACGACGCCGGCCGCCTTCTGCTCGTCGATCATCGCCTGGAAGACGGCGGTGGCCCGGTCGACGACGCCGGTGTCGGGGAAGGCGCCGGCGAAGACGACGATCCCCGGCCCGTCGGCGAGCGCGCGGGCCAGCTCGGCCTGGACGTCCCGGCGTCCCGCGGGGGTGGCGACGGAGTCGCGCAGGCGGGAGCCGTAGACGAGGACGTTCCCCCGGACCTCGTCGGCGCAGGGGTACTCGGCCAGGTCGGTGGTCGTCTCGACGACCGCGCGGAAGTCCTCCAGGCGGCAGTCGTCCGCGGTGAACCAGCCGGGAGCGGTGCGGGCGGTGACCGGTGCGGTCATGACGGGGGTCCTTCCGTACGGGGTCGGGTGCCGTCGAGCCTGACCGGCCGGAGCAGGGCCCACAAGGCCGCCGATCCCTCAAGGAGCCCTCAGCCGACGGGCCTCAGAACTCCTCCCAGACGTCCGGGTACTGGCCGTTGACCCGCGTCCCGTCGGCCAGCGTGGCGATGCCCGCCAGGTCCTCGTCGGTGAGCTCGAAGCCGTAGACGTCGAGGTTCTCGACCAGCCGGCCGCGGGACGACGCCTTGGGGAAGGTCACCAGGCCCTGCTGCACGTGCCAGCGCAGCACCACCTGGGCCGGCGTCCGGCCGTGCCGTGCGCCGATCTCGGCGAGCACCGGCTGCGCCAGCAGCTCGCCGCCGTTGGCCAGCGGCGACCAGGACTCGGTCACGATGCCGCGCCGCGCGTCGTCGGCCCGCTGCTCCGGCTGCGGGTCCCGGGGGTGGCACTCGATCTGGTTGACCGCCGGCACGGTCGAGCTCTCGGCCGCGAGCCGGTCGAGGTGCTCGGGCAGGAAGTTCGAGACGCCGATGGCGCGGGTGAGCCCCTCGGCGAGCAGCTCCTCCATCGCCCGCCAGGACTCCGCGTACCGGTCGAGCCGGGGGAGCGGCCAGTGGATGAGGTAGAGGTCGACGGAGTCGAGGCCCAGCCTGTCCAGGCTCGCGCGCAGCGCCTCCCTGGCCGAGTCGTACCCCTGGTCGCGGCCGCGCAGCTTGGTGGAGACGAACACCTCCTCCCGCGGCAGGCCCGAGTCGGCGATGCCCTGGCCGACGCCGCGCTCGTTCTCGTAGCTGGCGGCGGTGTCGACGAAGCGGTACCCGACCTCGAGGGCCTCCCGGACGATGCGCCGGGTCTCCTCGTCGGGGAGCCGGGCAGTGCCCAGGCCCAGCTGCGGCATGGCGACACCGTTGTCGAGCAGGACGGAGGGGACAGCGCTCATCCCCCCAGCCTGGTGAGCGCCCCGCTGCCGGGCAACCCCGGCGACCCGTCAGGGACCCGTCAGACTGCCCGCGTGGCGCACCCGTACCCGATCCGCGTGATCGCCCGCCAGGCAGGGCTCTCCGAGGCGACCGTCGACCGCGTCCTCAACCGGCGCGGCGGCGTGCGGCAGAGCACGGTCGACGAGGTGCACCGGGCCATCGCCGACCTGCACCGGCAGCGCTCCCAGGTGCGCCTGACCGGGCGGACGTTCTTCCTCGACCTGGTCGTCGACGCGCCGGAGCGGTTCTCCGCCGCGGTGCGGGCGGCCCTGGAGTCGCAGCTGCCGCTGGTGCGGCCGGCGACGTTCCGGGCGCGGTTCCACCTCGCCGACGCCCCGCCGGTGCCGGACCTGGTCGCCACCCTCGACGGCATCGCCCGGCGCGGGTCGCAGGGCGTCGTCCTCAAGGCCCCCGACTCCCCGCTCGTCGTCGCGGCGGTCGAGCGGCTGGCCGAGGCCGGGATCCCCGTGGTCACGCTGGTCACCGACCTGCCCACCAGCCGCCGCGTCGCCTACGTCGGCCTGGACAACCGCGCCGCCGGCGCGACCGCGGCGTACCTGCTCGACCAGTGGCTCGGCGAGGACGGCGGTGCGGTGCTGGTCACCCGGGGGACCGGCTCGTTCCGGGGCGAGGACGACCGGGAGATGGGCTTCCGCGCCACCGTGCGGACGGCGCGGCCCGGGCGCCGCCAGGTCGACCTGGTGGACGCGACCGGGGAGGACGACGTGCTGCGCGGGCTGGTCCGGGACGCGCTCGAGGCGGACCCGGGCATCGCGGCGGTCTACTCGATGTACGCCGCCGGCGGGAACGACGCGACCGTCGCCGCCTTCGCCGACGCCGGGCGGACCTGCCGGGCGTTCGTGGCCCACGACCTGGACGCCGAGAACCTCGCGCTGCTGCGGGCCGGACGGCTGTCCGCGGTGCTGCACCACGACCTCGCGCTCGACCTGCGCCGCGCCTGCCACGTGGTGATGCAGGTCCACGGCGCGCTGCCGGGCACCCCGCGGTCCTGGCACTCGGGCGTCCAGGTCGTCACCCCGTACAACGTCCCGGTCGAGGTGCTGAGGGGCTCTTGAGGGCTTCCCGTCGTTGACCTGCGCGTTGCCGAGCCCGGAACCTGGACCGGTGCGGCACCGCGGACCGGGCCGCGACGGAGTCGAGGAGGGCGCCGTGGGGCTGGACGTCGGGGTCATCGGGGTCGGCATGATCGGCCAGGAGCACATCCGTAGGCTCGACGGCGGCCCCCGGGGCAGCCGCGTGGTGGCGGTGGCCGACGCGGACGCCGAGCGCGCCGCGACCGTGGCCGCGCAGCTGCCCGCCGCGAAGGCCCTGCCCAGCGGCGAGGAGCTGATCGTCTCGGACGCGGTCGACGCGGTGGTGGTCACCTCCTGGGGGCCGACGCACGAGCCGTACGTGCTGGCCTGCATCGCCGCCGGCAAGCCGGTGTTCTGCGAGAAACCGCTGGCGACCACGCAGGAGGCGTGCCGGCGGATCGTCGACGCCGAGGTCGCGGCGGGTCGCCGGCTGGTGCAGGTGGGCTTCAACCGGCGCTACGACCCCGCGCACCGGGCGCTCAAGCTGGCCGTGGACGGCGGTGCGATCGGCGCCCCGCTGCTGGCGCACTGCGCCCACCGCAACGCGTCCGTGCCTGCGCACTACACGCGGGACATGTCGATCGCCGACACCGCCATCCACGAGATCGACGAGCTGCGCTGGCTGTTCGGTCAGGAGATCGTCGCCGCGCAGGTCTTCACCCCCCGCAGGAGCAGCCGCGGGGGCGAGCTGCAGGACCCGCTGCTCGTGCTCTTCGAGCTGGCCGACGGCGTCCTCGCCGACGTCGAGGTGTCGGTCAACGTCCACTACGGCTACGAGATCCGCTGCGAGGTGTCGGGGGAGACCGGCACCGTCGAGCTGGCCGACTCCGCTCCGGTGCGCCTGCGCCGCGAGGGCGCCGTCGCCGGTCTGGTCCCGGCCGACTGGCGGGAGCGGTTCGCCCTGTCCTACGACGTCGAGCTGCGCGAGTGGGTCGACACCGTCGTCGCCGGGAGTCCGCCGCAGGGCCCCGGCGCCTGGGACGGCTACGCCGCACAGGTCGTGTCCGACGCGGCGCTGCAGTCGCTGCACTCCGGCGGCCGGGTGGCGGTCGAGCTCCCCGCGCGCCCCGAGCTGTACCGGTGACGACGGACCCCGCCGAGCCCCTGCGGATCGGGGTCCTGGGCGCCGCCCGCATCGCCGAGCGGGGCATCGCCGTCCCCGCCCGGGACACCGGCAGCCGGCTGGTGGCGGTCGCCGCCCGGGACCCGGAGCGGGCCGAGGCGTTCGCCCGGGCGCACGGCGTCGAGCGCGTGCTGCCCACCTACGCGGACGTCCTCGCCGACCCGGACGTCGAGGTCGTCTACGACCCGCTGCCGAACGCGCTGCACGGTCCGTGGAACCTGGCCGCCGTCGCGGCCGGCAAGCACGTGCTGTCGGAGAAGCCGTTCGCCTCGAACGCGGAGGAGGCCGCCGAGGTCCGGGACGCGGCGCGGGCTGCGGGCGTCACGGTCATGGAGGGGTTCCACCACCTCTACCACCCGGTGGTGCGCCGGCTCCTCGACCTGGTGGACGCCGGCGAGCTGGGGGACGTCGTCCACGTCGAGGCGACGATCGCCATGCCCCCGCCGGACGACGGGGACCCGCGCTGGTCGCTCGAGCTCGGCGGCGGCGCCCTCATGGACCTCGGCTGCTACGGCCTGCACGCGCTGCGCAGCCTGGCGCCGTGGACGGGGGGTGGACCGGAGCCGGACGCCGCCCGGGCCGGCGAGCGGGCGGGTGCCCCCGGCGTGGACGAGTGGCTCGACGCCGAGCTGCACTTCCCGTCCGGCGCCACCGCCGCCGTGCGCTGCAGCATGGTGCACCCGGACCGGGACTTCTCGCTGCGGGTCGTCGGCACCCGCGGGGAGGTGACGGCGCCGGCGTTCGTCGAGCCGAACCGGGACGACCGCCTCCTGGTGCGCACACCGGCGGGGGAGCGCACCGAGCACCTGGGCACCCGGACGTCGTACACCTACCAGCTGGAGGCGTTGGTCGAAGCACTGCGGCACGGGTCCCCGGTCCCCACCGGCGCGGACGACGCGGTCGCGACCATGACGCTGATCGACCGGTGCTACCGGCTCGCCGGGCTGCCGCCCCGGCCGCGGTTGCGGCACGAGCCGCACCGGGCCGGGGCCTGACCCGGCGCTACAGCTTCGCGGCCGCGGCGCGCAGGTTCTCGGCGGCCAGCGCCAGGCCCTCCAGGCGGTCGTAGGCGGCGTCCTCGTGCTCGATGTTGACCGCCATGTCGGGGTCGACCTCGGCCAGCGCGCGGAGGAACTCGGTCCAGTAGTCGACGTCGTGGCCGACGCCCACGGCCACGAACCGCCAGCCCGGGTTCTCCGGCCAGGCGGTGCACCAGAACCCGTAGCCGGTGGGCACCTTTCCCGGGGCGTCGGCCGGGACCCGCCCGAACGAGGTGTCGAGCACCCCGCGGATGTCGACCCCGGGGGTGATCATCGCGTCCTTGGCCGCGGCGTGGAACACCAGCGGGCCGAGGTCGCGGATGCAGGCCACGACGTCCATGCCCTGCCACATCAGGTGCGAGGGGTCCATCTCGGCGCCGATGTTGGTGGCGCCGATGGTGTCGACCAGCCTGCGCAGGGTCACCGGCGAGAAGACCAGGTTGTGCGGGTGCATCTCGATGGCCACCCGGACGTCGGAGGCGCGGGCGAGGGCGTCGATCTCCGTCCAGAACTCGGCCGCGACGCCCCACTGGTAGTCCAGGACGTCCAGGTAGACGCCGTCCCACGGGTTGACCACCCAGGACGGGTACCTGGCGTCGGGGTCCGACCCGGGCGTGCCCGACATCGTCACCACGTGCCTCACCCCGAGCAGGCCGGCCAGCTCGATGGTGCGGCGCAGGTCCTCGGCGTGCTTCGGGCCGACGCCGGGCAGCGGGTTCAGCGGGTTGCCGTTGCAGTTGAGCCCGGTCAGCTCCATCCCGCGGGAGGAGAAGGTCTCCAGGTAGTCCCGACGGGCCTGCTCGGACGCCAGCAGCAGGTCGACGTGGCAGTGCGGGGACGGGATGAAGCCGCCGGTGTTGACCTCGACGGAGGTCAGGCCGTCGGCCTGCAGCACGTCGAGGGCCTCGGCCAGGGGGCGGTCGTGCAGGCATGCGGTGTAGGCGCCGAGCTTCAGTGGCATCGGGGATCGGCCTCCGGTCAGTGGGTCGGGATGGCTGCGGGGATCTGGATGGCGGCGCCGCCGGACTGCGCGGACTGCACGACGGCCTGGACGATCTGCATCGTGTGCAGCCCGTCGGCGAAGGTGGCGTTCGGCGGCAGCGGGTCGGGCGTGCCGACGATCTGGTCGAGGAACGCGCGGCACTGGTAGACGAACATCTCGGCGTTGCCGCCGCCGACGCCCGGGGCCTGCATCGGGTACCCGCCGGCGAAGTAGGGCATCTGCGGGCCGACGACGACCTGCCGCGCGCCGCGGGTGCGGGCCTCGGGCTGGCGGTCGTCGACGAGGTACTCCGAGGGCCGGTGCCAGTCGAAGGACGCCCGTCCATCCAACCCGTGGACGTCGAAGGCCAGCCCGTTGGGCATGCCGAAGGCGGTGCGCGACACCGAGAAGGACGCCGACAGGCCGGACTCGAAGCGGGCCGAGAACACGGCGGTGTCCTCGTTCTCGACCTCGCCCATCTCCTCGCCCACCGGAGCGGCGTCGTGGCCCACCACGGCGCCGAGGGGGAGCGGCCGCTTGGCGATGTGCGTGGTCAGCACCGCCCCGGACACCGACACGACCGGTCCGCAGAGGAACTGGCCGACGTCGATGACGTGGGCGCCGATGTCGCCGAGGGCACCGCTGCCGGGTCCGCCCCTGTACCGCCAGGTGAGCGGGCCGCGCGGGTCGCAGGCGTAGTCGCACCAGTAGCGGCCGTCGAACAGGGTCAGCTCGCCCAGCTCGCGGTTGCGCACGTGGTCGCGGATCGCGGCGATGGCGGGGGAGCGGCGGTACGTGTAGCCGACGGCGGTCACCACGTCGGCTCGCTCCTCCGCCGCCACCATGGCCCGCGCGTCCTCCAGCGAGCCGGCCAACGGCTTCTCGCACAGCACGTGCTTGCCGGCGGCGATGGCCGCCTCGGCGATCGGCCGGTGCAGGGAGTTGCCGACGACGATGCTGACGGCGTCGATCGAGCGGTCCTCGACGACCTCCTCCCAGCTGGACACCGCCTTCTCGAAGCCGTAGCGGCGGGCCGCGTCGCGGGCCAGCTGCTCGTTGGCGTCGGCGACGGCCGCCAGCCGGACCGGCGGGAGCCCCTCCCCGAAGACGGTGTCCACCTGGCGGTACCCGGCGGCGTGGCTGCGGCCGGCCATCCCGGCCCCGATCACCGCCACGGACAGTGGTCGCTGCGGCATGGCTGTTCTCCCCTCATCGGGTGGACGCCGGCCCGTGCGGTGCGGACGGCGGGTCTCGCGGACGTGGCACGCTCCCGCGGGGGAGACAGCCGGGCCCTGACGTCTTTAAAACGCTTTAAGATGACGCCGATCACAGCAGGGTGCCGTGGTCGTGTCAAGGGAGGAGGTGGTCGTCGTGAGCGCGGAGGGCTCGCTGCGTCGTCCCCGCCTGCAGGACGTCGCCGCCGAGGCGGGGGTCTCGCCGGCGACGGCGTCGCTCGTGCTGCGCGGCGTCGCGGGCCCCAGCAGCGCCACCCGCGAGCGCGTGCTCATCGCCGCCGGCCGGCTCGGGTACCGGCCCGACCGCGCGGCGAGCCTGCTGGCCCGCCGGCGCAGCAGGGTCATCGGCGTCCTGATGGACGTCCGCAGCAGCTTCCACGCCCAGCTCGTCGAGGACGTCCACGAGGCGGCCGAGGAGCACGGGTACGACCTGGTGCTCAGCACGGTGACCCGCACCCGCGACGAGGGGCGGGCGATCGAGACGCTGCTCGACTCACGCTGCGAGGCGCTGGTCCTGCTCGGCCCGGAGGCCCCCGCCTCACGGCTGGGCGTGCTGGACCGGCAGCTGCCCGTGGTGGCCGTCGGCCGCCCGGTGCCCTCGGCCGGTGTCGACGTCGTCCGGGTCGCCGACGAGGAGGGGGTCGCCCAGGCCGTCGACCACCTCGTCGGCCTCGGGCACCGCCGCATCGCCCACGTCGACGGCGGGCCCGGGGTCATCGCCGCCGGCCGGCGACGCGGCTACCAGCGCGCCATGCGCCGGCACCGGCTCGGATCCCACGTGCAGGTCGTGGCGGGTGACTCCGGCGAGGCGTCCGGAGCGCGGGCGGCGCGGACGCTGTTCGCGTCGGAGACGCCCCCGACCGCGGTCGTGACGTACAACGACGCCTCCGCCGTCGGCCTGCTCGACGCGCTGCTGCGCGGCGGCGTCGACGTCCCGGGCCAGGTGTCGGTGGTGGGCTACGACGACAGCCCGCTCTCGCGGCTCGCGCACGTCGACCTGACCACCGTCAGCCAGGAGTCCCGGGAGCAGATGCGGCACGCCGTCGCCGCGGTGGTCGAGCGGCTCGACGGCGGCCGCACCGGGCACCGCGAGGTCGTCGTCCCCCCGCGGCTGGTCGTGCGGGGGACGACGGCTCCACCGCCCGGGGACTGACCCGGCAGGCCGCGGGCTCCGTCCCGACGACCGGTTGACAGTGGCGTGGGTCACCGGCGAGTCTTGAAGCGCTTTAAACCCCCCGACCGTGGAGACCCCCATGGCCCAAACCGCCACCGCTCCCGCCACCGAGATCGACTACAACCCGTTCGCGCCGGACTTCTACACGTCCGACCCGTTCGGGACGTACCGGCGGATGCGGGACGAGGCGCCCGTCTACTGGAGCGAGCGCTGGGGCTGGTACGCCCTGACCCGCTTCGACGACGTGCGGGCAGCGGCGCTCGACGCGGACACGTTCCGCAGCTTCGAGGGCATGGACATCGACGACAGCCGGCTGGAGCAGGTCCCGCCGGGGTCCATCGGCAGCATGGACAACCCGCGGCACGACCAGGTGCGCTCGGTGGTGCAGCCGTACTTCCTGCCGCGCCGGATCGCCCAGCTCGAGGACGGCGTCCGGGCGGTGGTGCGCGAACTCGTCGCGTCGTGGCGCGACCGGGGCGCGCTCGGCCGGGGCACGGTGGACGTCGCCCAGGAGCTGGCCTGGCCCATGCCCTTCGACGTCTTCTTCCACCTCATGGGCCTGCCGAGCCGGCACGACCCGGACCCGCTCGAGCGGGCGCGGCGCGATCAGCTAGAGCACTGGACCCACGAGCTCAAGGACCGGGTGCCCGGCACCCCCCACCTGACCGAGGTGGCGCGGGCCGCGACGGCCGGCGTCCAGCAGTTCTTCATCGACCTGCTCGACGAGCGCCGCCGCTGCGGGCGGGACGACCTCGTCACGGAGTTCGTGAACGCCGACATCGACGGGGTGCCGTTCGTGGGCGAGCGGGTCACGACGGAGTCCGAGGTCAGCGGCCTGATGATGATCCTCTTCCTCGGCGGGGTGGAGTCCACCGCCGGGCTGACCGGCACGCTGTTCGAGCAGCTGGCCGAGAACCCCGACCAGCGGGCGCTGCTGCAGGCCGACCCGTCGCTGATCCCGGCCGCGGTGGAGGAGGCCATGCGCCTCACCACGCCGCTGCAGCTCACCGCCCGCACGACCTCGCGCGAGGTCACCCTGCACGGGGTGACGATGCCCGCCGGGAGCCGCGTCGTCCTCATCCCCGGCGCGGCCAACCGCGACGAGCGCCAGTTCCCCGACCCGGACACCTTCGACATCACCAGGCCCCGGGGCCGCCACCTCGGCTTCGGCGAGGGCGTGCACGGGTGCCTGGGCGCGCCGCTGGCCCGTCTGGAGGCGCGGATCGCCCTGGAGGAGGCCCTGCCGGTGCTGGGGGACTACGAGCTTGCCGGCCCGCCGACCTTCTACCCGAGCTCGCCCAACATGTACGTCTGGAGGAACCTCCCGGTCACGTTCGGCGCGCCGGCCCGCCGGCCGCACGTCGAGGCCGTCCACCACCGGACGACGACCGTCACCCTCGCCACCTCCGAGTTCGAGGCCGAGGCGCGGGTGGCCGCCAAGGAGGAGGTGGCCGACGGCGTCGTCGCCCTGACCCTGCGCGAGGCCGGCGGCCGCCCGCTGCCCGCCTGGGAGCCGGGCGCGCACGTCGACCTCGTCCTCGACGGGGCACCCACCCGGCAGTACTCGCTGTGCGGCGGTGCCGCCGACCACTCGGAGTACCGCCTGGGCATCCTGCGCGACGCGGACGGCCGCGGCAGCTCACGGTTCGTGCACGACCGGCTGGCCGTCGGCGATCCGGTGCGGGTGCGCGGCCCGCGGAACAACTTCCCGCTGGTCGGCTCGCCGCGGTACCTGTTCATCGCCGGTGGCATCGGCATCACACCGGTCCTGCCGATGATCCGGGCGGCGGAGGCCGCGGGCGCCGACTGGCGACTGGTGTACGGCGGCCGGCAGCGGGCGTCCATGGCCTTCCTCGACGAGCTCGCGCCGTACGGCGACCGGGTGTCGGTCCGCCCGCAGGACGAGACCGGGCTGCTCGACCTCGACGGCCCGCTGGGGACGCCCCAGCCGGACACGCTCGTCTACTGCTGCGGCCCCGAGCCGCTGCTGGCGGCGGTCGAGCAGCGCTGCACCGGCTGGCCGCGGGGGGCGCTGCACGTCGAGCGGTTCGCGCCCCGGCCCCAGGGCGAGCCGGCGCGGGCCGAGGCGTTCGAGGTCGTGCTGCAGCAGAGCGGGCTCACCCTGACCGTCCCGCCGGACCGGTCGATCCTGTCGGTCGTCGAGGAGGCGGGGGTCGGCGTCCTGTCCTCGTGCGCCGAGGGCACCTGCGGCACCTGCGAGACCGCCGTCCTCGACGGCGTCCCCGACCACCGCGACTCCGTCCTCAGCGACGAGGAGCGGCAGGCGGACGACTGCATGATGATCTGCGTCTCCCGCGCCCGGGGCGACCGGCTGGTCCTCGACCTCTGAACGGGGGTGCCTGCCCTCCCGGCAGTTGACCATGGGGTCGTGGCCGGCCCGGTCGGCGTGCCTGCGCGTGCCGCCGGCGACGACCCCGTGATCGACACCGAGGGGCGCGAGCGGGCCCCGGGACGCGGCCGGGGGCGGGACCTCAACGGGGCGGGGCGGTGGTGCTCCGGACGACGAGCCGGGGCGGGACCACGAGCTCGCGCTGCTCGACGGGGACCCCGTCCAGCCGGTCGAGGGCGCGCCGGACGGCCAGCGTGGTCAGCCGCTCGACGTCCTGGGCGACGGACGTGAGGTCGACCGAGGAGAGCCGCGCGAGACGGCTGTCGTCGTAGCCGGCCACGCTCACCTCACCGGGCACCGAGCGGCCCGCACGCCGCAGCACGTCCAGCAGGCCCACGGCACACCGGTCGTTGAAGACCGTGACCGCACCGGGCAGGGGGCCGGCCAGGAGGGCGCGCGCCGCGGCGGCGCCCTCCTCCTCGGTGAGCCCGCCGGGCACGACCCGCGGCTCGAGACCGTGCCTGCGCACCGCCCTCCGGTAGCCCCGCCGTCGCTCGGCCGCCCCGGGCGCCCGGCCGCCGTCGACGTGCACGACGTCGCGGTGCCCGAGCGCCACCAGGTGGTCCACCGCCAGGTGCATGCCCTCGTCGTCGGCGGTCCGGACGACGTCGACCGCGGCGGACCGCACGGACCGGGCGACGACCACCACGGGCAGGCGGGTGGCGAGGTCGGTCAGGTGCGCGGTGGGCGACGAGGGCCCGAGCAGCACCAGCGCCTCGCAGCGGTCCCGCAGCAGGCTGTCGACCGCTCGCTGCTCGCCGCGTCCCGGCGTGACGGCGCTCAGCGCCAGCTCGTACCCGGCCTTCTCGGCGGCGTCGTAGAGCCCGGCCAGCAGGTCGCCGTGGAAGGCGTGCTGGACACCGAACACCACGCCGAGCAGCCGGCTGCGCGAGCTGCGCAGCAGGCGGGCGCGGGTGTCGGGGCGGTAGCCGATCTCCTCGGCGGCGCGGCGCACCCGCTCGCGGGTCGCGGTGCTGGCGCCGGGGGCGTCCCGCATGACGATCGAGACGAGCGCCGTGGAGACCCCGGCGCGGGCCGCGACGTCGGCCAGGGTCGGCCGCCGGTCGGAGCTCGTCGAGGGCACCGGGCGAGCGTAGTCAGCTCCCCTAGAACGTTCTAGGGCGATCCCCTTGACGGGGTAGGGGTCGGCCGTCACGCTGACTGCGTCCTAGAACGTTCTAGATGAGGAGTCGAGATGGCGAGCGAGACCGTGGGCGTGGCCCTGATCGGGTCGGGCCGGATGGGGGCCTTCCACGCGGAGACGCTCGCCCTGCGGCTCCCGCACGCGCGACTGGCCGCCGTGGCCGACCCCGCACCGGGTGCCGCCGAGCGGCTGACCAGTGCGCTCGGTGCCGGCCGGGCGTACACCGACGTGGCGCAGCTGTGGGCCGACCCAGACGTCGACGCGGTCGTCATCGCCGCGCCGGCCCGGTCGCACGCCGACCTGGTGGTGGCCGCCGCGGCGGCGGGTCGGCACGTGTTCTGCGAGAAGCCGATGGCCGTCACGCTGCCGGACGCCGACCGCGCCATCGACGCCGCCCGCGGCGCGGGTGTGGTCCTGCAGGTCGGGTTCAACCGGCGGTTCGCCGCCGACTGGCGCGCGGCCCGGGCGCTGCTGGAGGCCGGCACCCTGGGGACCCCGCGCCTGCTGCGGTCGCTCACCCGCGACCCCGGGGGTTTCGACCCCGCCCGGGTCCTGCCGGACACGATCTTCCTCGAGACGCTGATCCACGACTTCGACACGCTGCGCTTCCTGAACCCCGGCGCCGAGGCCGTGGAGGTCTCCGCCACCGCGGACGCGCTCGTGGAGCCGGCGTGGCGGGACCGCGGGCTGCTCGACACGGCGGTCGTCACCGTGCGGTTCGACAACGGGGCCATGGCGGTCGCCGAGGCGTGCTTCGAGGCCGCCTACGGCTACGACGTCCGCGGGGAGGTGCTCGGCTCCGGCGGCATGGCGACGATGGGCGACGGCCGGCGCAGCGGGATGGCCTTCTCCGGGCCGGCCGGGCGACTGGTCGAGACCGTCCGCGGTGACCAGGAGCTCTTCCCGGGTGCTTACACCGCCGAGCTGGGCGCGTTCGTCGAGGCCGTTCGCACCGGGTCGCCGGCGCCGGTGACCGGCGAGGACGCCCGCGCGGCACTGGCGATCGCGCTGGCCGCGGCGGAGTCGGTGCGCACCGGCCGTCCCGTGCGGGTGGAGAAGTGACCGCGTACCGGCTGGCCGCCTCGGCCGAGATGCTCTTCCTCGACCTGCCGTTCGCCGAGCGCGTCCGGCGGATCGCCGACGCCGGCCTCGAGGTCGAGATCTGGGACTGGACGACCAAGGACGTCGACGAGCTGGTGGCGACCGGCGCGACCTTCTCCTCGATGACCGGCTACGTCACCGGCACCCTGGCGGACCCCGCCGGCGCCGAGGAGCTGCTGCGCACCGCCGAGCAGTCCCTCGCCGTCGCCGAGCGGCTGGACTGCCCGCGGCTGAACGTCCACGGGACCGGGCTGGACGGCCGGGGGCTGCCGGTGGTGCCCACCGAGGTCGTGACCCCGGCGATGTGGCTGACCGCCGCGCGCACGCTGGAGCGTCTGGCCGCACTGGGGGAGCGGGCCGGGCGGGTCTTCACCCTGGAGAACCTCAACACCGCCGTCGACCACCCGGGCACGCCGTTCGCCCGTGCCGCCGACACGATCGCGCTGGTGGAGGCGGTCGGCAGCGCGCACCTGCGGCTCAACCTCGACCTCTACCACGCGCAGATCGGTGAGGGGAACCTCGTCCAGCTGGTGGAGCGGGCGCTGCCGCTGGTGGGGGAGATCCAGGTCGCCGACGTCCCGGGCCGGTGCGAGCCGGGCACGGGGGAGATCTCCCACCCGGCGATCGCGGCCGCCCTCGACCGGCTCGGTTATCCCGGCGTCGTCGCGCTGGAGGGCTGGGCCTCCGGCGACCCGGCGCAGGCCCTCGAGAGCTTCCGCACCGCCTACTCCTGACCGCCCCCTGGGCACCGCACCGCGCGACGACCACGCCGCGGGGACCGCCGTCGCGGTGGTCGGCCACGACCTGATCGAGAGGAGGAGCGGACCCCCGTCCGCGCGGGCGAGGCACGGGGCCCGACTGCGTGTGCACCGGTCGTCGGTCCCCGGCGACCGGCCCTCGGCGTGCCCGCGAGATCCCCGCCACCTCTTCACTACGTCCTGATGTCCTGACATAGTGAGGTGACCGATGCCACGTCGGTGCCGCGTCGCCACTGGAGGGGTCCGCCATGCCGCTCGTCCGCATCGACGTCACCGAGGGACGGCGCACCCCCGAGGAGCTGCGCCGCCTGGCGGACGCCGTCCAGGAGGTCGTGCTCGACGTCTTCGCCGCGCCGCCGCGGGACCGGTACCAGGTGATCACCGAGCACCGTCCCGGTCAGATCATCTGCGAGGACACGGGGCTGGGCATCGAGCGCACCGACGACCTCGTGGTCCTGCAGGTCTTCCAGCAGGGGCGCTCGGAGGAGCAGAAGCGGGCCCTCTACGCCGGCCTGGCGCAGCGGCTCGAGGAGGCCGCCGACCTGTCGCCCAGCGACCTCGTCGTCTCCGTCGCCTCGAACACCCGTGAGGACTGGTCCTTCGGCCTGGGGCGCGCCCAGTTCCTCGAGGGCGACCTCTGAGGGAGGACCCCGTCCTCCGCACCGCTCGCAGGCTCGCGGCGAGCCCCTGGACGGGGCCGCCCTTCCCTGTCACCGCCGTTCCGTCCCCGGAGGAGCACTGTCCGCACGGCCGACGTCAGGCGTCCTCCCCGGGCGGGCGCCCGGAGAGGGGCCCGCTGCCGTGTCCGGTCGGCGCCTGGCGGGCGATGCGCAACCGCTGTCCCGCCGTCAGGGCGGCCCGCCGGGCCCGGGAGGAGCCGGGGGCAGGTCGCTGCGCCGGCGCACCGTCGACCGCGCCGAACTCGTCCAGCACCCGGTCGATGGTCGCCAGCAGGGTCGAGTTGACCTCCCAGAGGCCGGAGTGGCTGCGCGGGTCGCCGATCAGCAGGTCCTGCATCAGCGCCCGGCCACTGCGGAGCGCACCGAGCGCCCCGGCCAGCCGGTTCCGCTCGACGCCCTCGGCGTCCCGGGCCCCGGCGACGATCACCCGGCCGAACTCGCGGACCACGGTGCCCATGCGTTCGAGGAGGCTCGCGACGGTGCGCCGGACGATGTCGGCGTACGCGGCGTCCTCCCGGACACCGGTCTGCTCCCGGGTGGCGTCGTCGATGGCCCGGAACAGGGTGCGCAGCGACACCGAGGCGTGCTCCAGGGCGTCCAGGCCCGCCCGCGTCCCCCCGCCGACCGGCGGGACCCGCAGCGCCCGGACGTTGAGCCGGCGGCTCTCCTCGGCGTGGGCCAGCGCGCGGTCGACCCGCGGCGCGTGCCGGTTGAGCCGACGAGCGTCCTCCAGCCAGCGCGTCGACTGCTCGGGGGTCACGCGACCGGCGCGCAGGGCCGATGCCGCGTCGTGCAGGAGGCAGGCGATCTCGTCGGCGAACCGCTCCAGCGCCTGCGTCGCGTACCGGGTCTGCACCGCCGGCGGGAAGACCACGTTGACCAGCACGCCGACGGCCGCCCCGATGAGCGTCTCGACGACGCGGCCGGCGCCGACGTCCTCCGCGCCCGACGCGCCCAGCACGAGCATGGCGCTGATCGGCACCTCCACCAGGTGCGGACCCAGCCGGAGCAGCTGACCGGCCAGGATCGACGCGGCGACCAGCGCTCCGAGGCTCCACCAGGTGAGCCCGACGACGCTGGCGAACAGCACCGCCAGGGCCACCCCGGACACGACGCTCAGCACCCGCTGGACGCCGTTGAGGAGGGTGCTGCTGAGGGTCGCCTGGACCACGAGCAGGGCGGTGAGCGCGGCGATCAGGGGCGGCGGGGTGTGCAGCCCCACGACCTGTGCGACCAGGAACGCGGCGACGGTCGCCCCCGTCATGCGGGCTGCGCGGAAGGCGGCCGAGCGGCCCCGTCCCCGCACCAGGAGGGCCAACGCGGCGGCGTGGCCCCTGACCCACCGTCGCCATGCGGTCACCGCGTCATCCTCGCCCGTCTGCGGGGTCCCGGCCGCCCGGCTCGCCGCGGGAAGAGCGCACCGCACGGGCCCCGGGGGACTGCACCGTGACCGCGCCTCGTAGACCGCCTCCACGTCCAGGCTTCCCGACGGACCTGGAGCTCCGGTGCCCCGGGCCGGCGGTGGGAGCACAGCGGGAAGTCGTCGAGCGGGAAGACCTCGCAGGACGTCACCGGTGTCGGATGCTCGGGATCGACGACGACGTAGCGGTCGTCGAGGCCCAGCTCGCCGAGGGTCCGCCGCACGAACCGGCCGAACCATCGTCACCGACTCCGCTGATCAGGGCCGCTGGATGCCCCAGCCGGGCCGCGGCGACCGCCACGTCGGCCGCGCTGCCGCCGAGGGACTCCCCGAACGTCTCGACGTCCTCCAGCCCCGCGCCGATCTGGCGGGGACGAGTGTCGACCCCACAGCGCGTCAGCGCCAGGACGCCTACGGCCTCCACCATGGTCTTCTCCGCGCCTCGGTCCCGCGCTGGTGGAAGGGGACCCGACCCCCGCTGTCGATCCGCGCCCGGGGCCTCAGGCAGCCCGCGCCACCCCGGGTACCGACCTGGGGTGGCGCGAGCGGTAGCGGTCCGAACGCTCACCCGCCGCGGACACCGGCCGGGGCCTCGTGCACGAAGTGCCCTGCGTCGTGCGTCCGGAAGTTGTCCTCGAGTTCCTCCAGGGAGCGGCCGCGGGTCTCGGGGGCGAACTTGGTCACGAAGACGATCGAACCGGTGTTGATGAGCGCGAACAGACCGAAGGTCAGCGTCGCTCCGAGCGTGGCCACCAACGGCGGGAAGGCGAAGGAGATCGCCGCATTGACGGTCCACAGCACGAAGACCGCGATACCCATGGCGAAGCCCCGGATGGTCATCGGGAAGATCTCCGAGAGCAGCAACCAGACCAACGTGCCGATGAACGTCTGCACGAAGAAGACGACCAGGAGCATCGCGGCCAGGATGAGGTAGCTGCGGAAACTGGACTCGGGGAGCAGGAACGAGAAAGCGAGGACCGCGTGCCCGGCCGCTACCCCGATGAAGCCGGTGATGATGAGCGGCCTGCGGTTGATGAAGCCGAGCAGGATGATCCCGATGACCGTTCCGATGATCGCGATGACGCCGACGGTGACGGTCAGGATCAGGCTGGCGCTCGCCCCGAGGCCGGTGGACTCCAGGATCGTCGGGGCGTAGTAGTTCACGGTGTTGATGCCGGTCGCCTGCTGCACGGTGGCGAGGCCGCAGCCGATCCAGAGGATCCGGCGCATCCACGGGTAGGCGCGCAGGTCACGCATCGCCGCGCCCTTGTCCTCGCCGACGTCGCGACGGGCGTGCTCGGCGACGATGTTGTACTCCTCGGCGGCCTCTGCCGGGGGCCGGCTCAGGTTCAGGACCCGCCGGGTGTCGTCGAGCCGGTTCCGGACCGCGTACCAGCGTGGCGAGTCGGGCAGGAAGAACAGGCCGATGAACAGGGCGACCGCGGGGATGGTGGCGATGCCGAGCATCCATCGCCAGACGTTCGGGTCGTCGATGATCGCGTCGAGGATGGCGTTGGTCGCGAAGGCGAGGAACTGCCCGGTCACGATCATGAGCTCGTTGATCGTGACCATGCGGCCCCGCGCGTCCACGGGCGCCATCTCGGCGAGGTAGAGCGGGACGACCGCTGCCGCGGCTCCCACGCCGAAGCCGAGGAGGATCCGGCCGGCCACCATGATCGGGACGTTCGGGGCGACGGCCGTGATCGCGGCTCCGACGAGGAAGAGGACGGCGCAGACGAAGAGTGCACCGCGCCGGCCCAGTGCATCGGCCAGTTTGCCCCCCAGGAGCGCACCGAAGGCCGCCCCGGGGAAGAGCAGCGAGCTGACCACGACCGCCTCGCTGAGCGGCGTGAGGTTCAGGTCCTCGCCCATGTAGAGCAGGGCACCTGAGATGACCCCGGTGTCGTAGCCGAACAGAAGACCGCCGAGCGTGGATATCACGGTCAGCTTGACGAGGAACCGGTTGTTCGCTTTCGACCGCCCGGCTCCACCCGTTGCCTTCACGGAATGGCCGCCTCCATGACCGTGACTCGCCACCATCGCGCCTTCCTTCGACATCTGGCCGCTCATTGGGCCCTGGGCCTCGAGGGCGAACGGAGCGGACGTCGTGACGCCGGCCCCTCACCCAGGTGGTGTCGAGGACGCTAAGCGCGGGTGGTGAGCGTCACAACGGGCGCTTGCGTTCGACATTGCACATTTGGTGTTCGGTGCAGAACACGGGAGCAAGCGGTCGGCACGAGGATCGGGACCTCGCTGAACAGGAGTCGCACGCAGGAAGGCTCACCCGTCCACGACGTGCGGGACCACACCCACCCGACGCAGGGCGCTGCTCAGTTCCCCCGGTGGTGGCCGATCGGCGACCACCGTCGTCAGTCGGTCGAGCGGCGCGATCCGCGCGGGCGCCGAGGTGCGGAACGCCCCCCGGGTCACCACCAGGACCACTTCGTCGGCGATGTCCATGAGCTGCCGCTGGACGCTTGCCTCAGCGGGAGACGCGGCGTACAGGCCACGGGCGTCGATCCCGCACGGGGTGAGGAAGAACGTCCGGACCCGCAGCTGGGCGGTGGCAGCTTCCGTCGTGGGGCCGACGAACGCGTGTCGGCCGGCCAGGAGTTCGCCGCCCAGAGCGACCACCCGCTCGAGCCTCCCGGTGGAGAGGCACTGCAACACGGGCAGGGAGTGGCTGATGACACACCCGCTGAAGGTCTCCGGAAGCGCGCGGGCCACCGCGTGCCCCGTGGGCCCGGCGTCGATGGCGATGGTGTCGGTCTCACCGACGAGGCCGACGGCGTGTGCGGCCACTCGCTCCCGGGCCGGCGCCTGGTCGTCCTCGGGAAAGGCGGAGATCCGCAGGGCGCCGGGGGTGAGGCTGGCTCCGCCGTGGACGAGGCGGACGTCGCCGTTGTCCTCGAGCGCGTGCAGGTCCCTGCGGATGGTCATCTGGGAGACGCCGAGCTTGCGGGCGAGATCGACGACGGAGAGGAAGCCGGCCGACTGGAGGTTCGAGACGATCCACGCCCGACGCTCGGCCGCCGCCTCGTAGCGCAGGCTCGGAGCAGTCACGGGGCCGGGTCCTGCCCGGTGTCCGGGGCCACGCGGGCCGGCCCGGTACTGGACCGGACGACGAGCTCGGCCGAGAGCTCCCGCGGACTGGCCAGGCCCGCGTCGCGGCCCCGCACGAGGTCCAGCAACAGCTCGACGGCAGCGGTCCCTGCCATGGCGGCCGGGATCCGCACGGTGGTCAACCGGGGCGTCACCATCTCGGCGAGCTCGGTGTCGTCGAAGCCGACGACGCTGATGTCCGAGGGCACACCGATCCCGCGGTCGGAGAGCCGGTTGACCACGCCCACCGCGATCTCGTCGTTGTACGCGACGACAGCCGTCACCGACGCTGCGAGGACCAGGTCGGCAGCGCGCACACCGGCCTGGAACCGCGCCGCGAAGGGACCGAGTTCCGACGCCTCCATGCCCAACCGGCTGCAGGCGTCACGGAATCCGCGCAGCCGGACGTCGTTGGCGTAGCCGTCGGGGCCGGCCAGGTAGACGACGGTGCGGTGTCCGAGTGCGTGCAGGTGCTCGACGGCGTGACCGGTCGCCTCGTAGAGGTTCGTGAGCACGGCCGGGATGCCGTCGAGGAGGCGGTTGAGCATGACGATCGGCGTCATGTCGGCGAGTGCCAGCAGGGCGTCGTCCGGCATCCGCGGCGACACGAGCAGCAGCCCGTCCACCTGCTGCGCCAGGGCTCGTGCCGACGCCTCCTCGTCGTGCACGACCTCGTCGGACCCGGCGACGAAGAGGGCGTAGCCCTCCCGGCGCGCCTGCCGGTCGACCGCCTTGGTGACGACGGCGGAGAAGGAGTTCGAGACGTCCGGGACGACGATGCCCAGGTTGCAGGTCCGCCCCCGCGCGAGCGCACTGGCTGCCGGGTGGGGGGCGTAGTGGAGCTCCTCGGCCGCCGTCATGACGCGGCGCCGAGTCTCGTCAGCGACCGCTCGAGGCTGGGTGAACACCCGGGACACCGTCGCCGTCGACACACCGGCCCGGGCCGCGACCTTGCGGATGGACATGGCGCCTCCTTGTGCGTGTAACACAGTCTGCAAGCGTTTACAGTCACAGTCAAGTGGTGGCGCGGCCCATCGTGGCGAGCCGGGGCGCAGCTGGAGGGCGGCCGCCTGAGGCTCCGGCGTCCACACGCGGCGCCTCACCCGACACACCCTGCGCAGGAGAAGGAAGACGGGCACCGCACCGATCAGTGGCTTCGACGATCCGGTGTGCAGCCGCCGCGTCGATCGGATGGAGCGGGCTCACCAGCTCTGTCCGATCCTCGGACAGTCTCGGGAGTTCGAGGTCCTGTGGGCCACGCTCGCCAGCGGGAACCACGACTGGCTGGGGGTCCGGCGGAACGGCGAACCCCTCGTGGGACGTCTGTGGCCGTCCGACGTCGTCCCCGACGATGCCTCGGCGGAGGGTCGGCCGAGGAGCGATCGGTCGTCAGGTGCTCTCCGCGACCGCTCTCCCTGCCTCGGTCACGGGCTTCGCGCGCTGTAGGGGCATCGGGCGACCGGGCGGATGCCCCGACCGGTGTCCGGCCCTCCATGCCGGCGGCCGGTGGTAGCGGGCTCGACCAGCTGCCCTGTACCCGCGCCGGTCCGTGCGGCGCCGAGCAGCAGGCGTCGGCACGTCGTCAGTAGGAACGGGCCCTCGACCCCGGCCAGGTGTCCTGACCCACCTCGTTCCGTGCTCGCCATCGGTGCCTTGACGGGCTGACGACGAGCGAGCAGGACCCCCGTGCGGTCGTAACGGCGTGGTGGTGGCACTGGGGCTGTGCCGTCGACCAGCGCCCAGTGCCCAGTGCTGTTCCGTTCGGTCACACGCGCCGGGGGAGGGGACGGACAACGAGGCGCTCCTCCACCGACCGGCGGGTCAGCACCAGCCGTACCTCCCACACCCCCGAGAGCGCCGCGGAGTGACCGGATCGCCGGCCACCATCCGATCGAGCGCCTCCCGGGCAGCCTCGGGGCTCCGGCAGGCCTCCCATCGCGGGGTGCTGCAGCGGGCTGAGGAAGTCGACGCGGTGGACATCCTCGTGTGGTCCGCTGGGGCGGCCGGCTCCGCCGGCATGACGGTGGACGAGCGCGGTCGTCCGAGGACGTGCTCCCCGTTCCCGCCGGACAGCCGGCCAGTCGTGGTTCCCGGTCGCGAGCTCGGCCCAGAGCGCCTCGGGCTCCCTGCACTGCCCGAGGATCGGGTGGTGCGCCTGGCTCCTCGCTCGTGGGCAGGGCTCGAGCCGTGGGCTGTCAGACCAGTACGGCCTCTCGGCACTCCGTTCGAGCCACTGGGTGTCGACTCGGATGACGGGCGACCGAGGCGCGCGGTGCGTCCAGATGGGAGGACGTGCCCCGGTCGTCGGAACGAGGAAGACCCCTGCGCTCGCGACAGCAACCAACTGGCTCCCCCAGGGCAGGGCAGCCGGCGCCGGCGGAGACGGGTCTCGCCGGCGCCGGCCGGTCCCGGTGGCCGTCAGGCGTTCTGCGGGAACCCCAGGTTCAGGCCGCCGTGGCTGGGGTCCAGCCAGCGGCTGGTGATAACCTTGCCGCGGGTGAAGAAGTGCACGCCCTCGGCGCCGTGCGCGTGGGTGTCGCCGAAGAGGCTGTTCTTCCAGCCGCCGAAGGAGTAGTAGGCCATCGGCACCGGGATCGGCACGTTGATGCCGATCATCCCGACCTGCACCTCGTGCTGGAAGCGCCGGGCGGCGCCGCCGTCGTTGGTGAAGATCGCGGTGCCGTTGCCGTACTCGTTGCTGTTGATCAGCTCGACGGCGTGCTCGTAGGTGTCCACCCGCAGCACCGACAGCACGGGGCCGAAGATCTCGTCGGTGTAGACGCTCATCGCCGGCTCGACGTGGTCGACCAGGGTCGGGCCGAGCCAGAACCCGTCCTCGCCGCCCTCGGGCTGCACCTGGCGGCCGTCGACGACGAGCTTGGCGCCCTCCTTCTCGCCGGCCTCCACGTAGGACTCGACCCGGTCCCGGTGCCGCTTGCTGATCAGCGGGCCCATGTCGCAGCCCTTGCGGCCGTCGCCGGTGCGCAGGGTGTGGGTGCGCTCGGCGATCCGGGCGACCAGGTCGTCGCCCACCCCGCCGACGGCGATCACGGCACTGATCGCCATGCAGCGCTCGCCGGCCGAGCCGAACCCGGAGTTCACCGCCGCGTCGGCGGCCAGGTCCAGGTCGGCGTCGGGCAGCACGACCATGTGGTTCTTCGCCCCACCCAGGGCCTGCACCCGCTTGCCGTGCCGGGTGCCGGTCTCGTAGACGTACTGGGCGATCGCGGTGGACCCGACGAAGGACACCGACTGGATGTCGGGGTGCTCGAGCAGCCGGTCGACGGCGACCTTGTCGCCGTGGACGACGTTGAACACGCCGGCGGGCAGCCCGGCCTCCTTCCACAGCTCGGCGATCCACAGCGACGCCGAGGGGTCCTGCTCGCTGGGCTTGAGGACGACGGTGTTGCCGGTGGCGATCGCGATGGGGAAGAACCACATCGGCACCATCGCCGGGAAGTTGAACGGGCTGATGATCGCCACCGGCCCCAACGGCTGGCGCACCGAGTGCACGTCGACGTTCGTCGAGGCGTTCTCGGTGAAGCCGCCGCGGACCAGCGAGGGCACGCCGCAGGCGTACTCCACGACCTCCTGGCCGCGGGAGACCTCACCCAGGGCGTCGTCGAGGACCTTGCCGTGCTCGGCGGTGATGATCGCCGCCAGCTCGGGCTTGCGGGCGTTGAGCAGCTCGCGGAAGCGGAAGAGCACCGCGGTGCGCTTGGCCAGCGAGGTGTCGCGCCAGCCCGGGAAGGCCGCCGAGGCGGCGGCCACCGCGGCGTCGACCTCCTCGGTCGAGGCGAGCGGAACCTCGCCGATGACCTCGCCGGTCGCCGAGTCGGTCACGTCTCCGGTGCGGCCACTGGCGCCCTCGCGGCGGGCGCCCTCGATCCAGTGCGGGATGTGCGTGGGCATGACTGCCTCTCTGGGGGTCGGTCCGCCGTCAGGGAGCGGTGTCGTCGGGGAGCGGGGTCTGCGGGAAGTTCGGCCGGGAGGTGCCGGCGTCGGGCCCGGCCGCGTCGGCGTCCGGGAGCGTCCCCGCGGGGAAGTGCTTGCCGACCAGCCCGCGGATCGCGTCGAGCATGCGGGTGCCGGACTCGCGGGCCTGGTCGTCCCAGCCGAAGACGCAGGTGGTGAGGACGCCGTCGAAGCCGATCCCCGCCAGCGCCGCGAAGGCCTCGTCGGCGTCCACGTCGCCGCGCCCGAGCTCCATGTGCTGGTGGACGCGGGTGGTGTTGCCCGGCGGGTTGGTGATGTAGCGCAGCCCGTCCGAGGCCCGGTGGTCCATCGAGTCGGCCACGTGCACGTGGGTGAGCAGCTCGCCGGCGTTCGCGATGATCCCCGGCGCGTCGTCGCCCTGGTGGAACGTGTGCGGCATGCAGTACAGGAAGGACACGCACGGCGAGTCGATGCCGCGGATCATGTCGAGCGACGGGAGGCCGAGCTCGATGAAGTCGTCCGGGTGCGGCTCGAGGGCCAGCTTGACGCCCTCGCGCTCGAAGACCGGCAGCAGCTCCTCCATCGACCGCCAGAACATGGCCTCGGCGAGCTCGGGCGCCTCGGGCCGGCCGTTGAACTCCGAGTTCATCGTGTCCACGCCGAGCTCGACGCAGATCTCGATCGCCCGCCTCCAGTAGCGGACGGCGGCCTGCCGCTCCACCTCGCCGGGGCCGGACCAGCGCATCACCGGCAGCAGCGACGTGACGCCCACGCCGGCGTCGGACAGCTTCGACCGGAACGCCCGCACCGTGGCGGTGTCCACCCGCGGGTGCTTGAAGAACGGGATGAAGTCCTCGCGGGGCGAGAGCTCGATCCACTCGTAGCCCATGCCGGCCACCACGTCGGGCAGCTCCAGCAGGGGGACGGTGCGCAGCATCTGCGGGTCCAGGGCGATCCTCATGACGGCGTGCCCTCTCGCGACGCCAGCCGGACCTCGGTCCGCTGCCCGCTGCGCAGCGCCTCGACGCCGGCCGCGCACACGGCCTGGGCGGCGTAGCCGTCCCACGCCCCGGGGCCGTCGACCTCACCGCGGCGGGCGGCGTCCACCCACCGCTGCAGCTCGATGTCGTAGGCCCGGCCGAACCGCTGCCGGAAGTCCGGCGCGATGCCGGTCGACCGGGCGGCGCCCGACGACCCGCCGGACGTGCGCACCAGGCCGGCGTCGAGGCCGATCATCGCGCTGCCGTCCTCGCCGACGACCTCGGTGCGCACCTCGTAGCCGACGCCGGTGCTCACGAAGCACTCGACGTCCACCATGCGGCCGCTGGTGGTCTCGAACAGCACCAGCAGGGGGTCGGACTGGCCGGCGACGGCGTGCCGGGTCGTCTTCGGGCGCAGCACGGTGACCGCGGCGATCTCCTCGTCGAGGAGGAACCGGGCGACGTCGACCTCGTGCACCACCGAGTCGTTGACCATCATCTCGCTGGTGAAGTGCGGCGGGACGGCGGCGTTGCGGTGCGCGCAGTGCACCAGCAGCGGCTCGCCCAGCCCGCCGGCGTCGATCAGCGCCTTGAGCTCGGCGTACTCGGGGTCGAAGCGGCGCATGAACCCGACCTGGACCAGCCGCCGCCCGGTGCGCGCGGCGTACTCGTCGTCGGCCCGCACCACGGCCAGGGAGCTGTCGGCCTCCATGGTCAGCGGCTTCTCGCACAGCACCGGCTTGCCCCGCTCGATGCAGGCCAGCACCTGCTCCTCGTGGAACTGGCCGGGCGTGGCGATCAGGACGGCGTCGACGTCGTCGTCGGCGATCGCGGCCAGCGGGTCGCCGATCACCCGGCAACCGGGCACGGTGGCGGCCACCTGCTCGGCCTTCTCGGCGAAGGCGTCGCTGACCGCGACGACCTGGGCGCCGGAGATGCGGCTGTAGAGGCGGGCGACGTGGTCGGCGCCCATCATCCCGACGCCGAGGACGGCGACCTGCAGCTCGCGGGCGGGGACGTCGGCCAGGTCCGGGAGCGCCCCGGCACGGGTCTCGGCGGTGGTCATGCCCGGTCCTCCTCTGCGCTCGTGGTCTTCGGGGCGCCGATCTGCAGCGACGGCAGCTGACAGCCGGCGATGTGCCGGTGGGTGCGCTGGGCGATCGGGAAGGGCTGGTCCGGCGGGCACGGGTACATGTCCTGCTCGACGATCGCGAAGACGTCCAACCCGTGCGCCTCGATCGCCTCGAACAGCGGCGGGTAGGCCGGGACCCCGGTCGGCGGCTCCACCATCGCGCCCATCCGCACCGCCTCGGGCCAGACGATGTCCTCGTCCAGGATGCGGTCGATGAGGACCGGGTCGACCTGCTTGAGGTGCAGGTAGCCGATCCGCTCCGGGTACTTGTTGATCAGCTCCAGGTTGTCGCCGCGGTAGTAGCTGACGTGCCCGGTGTCCAGGCACAGCGGCACGTACTGCGGGTCGGTGTCGGCGAGGAACCGCTCGATGTCACGCTGCCAGCCGACGTGGCTCTCGGCGTGCGGGTGGTAGGCGATGGTGAGCCCGTACTCGTCCCGGATCGCGCGGGCCAGCCGGTCCACACCCGTGGTCTTCGCCTGCCACTGGTCGGCCGTGAGCTCGCGGGACTCGACGTCCGCACCGGTCTTCTGGTCGCGGAAGGTGTCGGGGATGACCACCACGTGGGTGCCGCCCATCGCCTGGGTCAGCGCCGCGACGTCCTTCACCTGGCCCCACACCGCGTCCCAGGAGTCTGGCCGGTGCAGGTGCTCGAACACGGTGCCGGCCGACACCTGCAGCCCCCGCGCCGCGAGCTCGTCGGACAGCTGCGCCGGGTCGGTGGGCAGGTAGCCGTAGGGGCCCAGCTCGATCCACTCGAACCCGCAGGCGCTGACCTCGTCGAGGAACCGCTGCCACGGCACCTGTTCGGGGTCGTCGGGGAACCAGACGCCCCACGAGTCGGGGGCCGACCCGACGCGGATCCGGGCCCGGCCCGGCTCGGCGGCGGCCCGGGCGGGGGCCGCGGGGTGCTGCGCGGTCATCTGTTGTCTCCTCCGTGGGCGGGCGTGCGGATCAGGACTGCGGGGTGTCGCGCTCGGACGGCGCGAGGTAGGCGGGCCGCTGCACGGCCTTCCAGCGGTCGTAGACCGCGCGGGCCTCCTGGGTGCTGGACAGCGTGGAGACCTCGCTGACCGGCACGTCCCACCAGGACTCGCTGGAGGGGGCGTCGATCAGCGGGTCGGTCTCGACGTGCACGACCGTCGTCCGGTCGCTGGCCTTGGCCTTGCGCAGCGCCGCCTCGAAGCTCGACCCGTCCTGGGCGACCAGGACGTCGACGCCGAGGCTCGCGGCGTTGGCGGCGAGGTCCACCGGCAGCACGTCGCCGTCGAGCCGGCCGGACTGCGAGCGGTAGCGGTAGCGGGTGCCGAACCGCTGCGACCCCAGCTGTTCCGACAGCGCGCCGATCGAGGCGAAGCCGTGGTTCTGCACCAGGACGACGACGATCTTGACGCCCTCCTGGACCGCGGTGACCAGCTCCGTCGGCATCATCAGGTAGGACCCGTCGCCGATCATCACGAAGACGTCCCGGTCGGGGCTGGCCATCCGGATGCCGATGCCGCCGGGGATCTCGTACCCCATGGTCGAGTAGCCGTACTCGACGTGGTAGCCCTTGCGGTCGCGGACCCGCCACATCTTGTGCAGGTCACCGGGCATCGACCCGGCGGCGCAGACGACGACGTCCCGCGGCGCGGAGATCTCGTTGACCATGCCGATGACCTCGTTCTGGGTCAGCCGGCCGCCCTCCCCGGCGCTCGGGGTCCCGGGGTGGTAGGCGGCCTCGACGGTGGCCTCCCACTGCGCGGCGAGCTCGGCGGTGCGCTCCCGGTAGGCGTCGTCGACCGACCAGCCGGCCAGCGCGTCGGTCAGCGCGGCCAGCGTCTCGCGGGCGTCGGCCTGCACGCCCACCCCGGCGTGCTTGACCGCGTCCATCGAGCCGATGTTGACGTTGACGAACCGCACGTCGGGGTCGTTGAACGCGGTGTGCGACGCGGTGGTGAAGTCCTGGTAGCGGGTGCCGATCCCGATGACGACGTCGGCCTCGCGGGCCAGGGCGTTGGCCGCCGTCGTCCCGGTGGAGCCGATCGCCCCCACCGACTGCGGGTGGTCGTAGGGCAGCGCGCCCTTGCCGGCCTGGGTCTGCCCGACCGGGATGCCGGTGGCCGAGACGAAGGCGTCCAGCGCCTCGGTGGCCTGCGAGTAGATGACGCCGCCGCCGGCGACGACCAGCGGGCGCCGGGCCGAGCGGATCACCTCGACGGCGCGCTGCAGGGCGGCCGGCTCGGGCAGCGGCCGGCCCACGTGCCAGGTGCGCTCGGCGAACAGCTCGACCGGCCAGTCGAACGCCTCGGCCTGCACGTCCTGCGGGAAGCAGAGGGTGACCGCGCCGGTCTCGGCCGGGTCGGTGAGCACCCGCATGGCGCCGAGCAGGGCGCCGGGCAGCTGCTCGGGCCGCCAGATGCGGTCGAAGTAGCGCGACACCGGCCGGAAGGCGTCGTTGACGGTGACGTCGCCGCTGTCCGGCCGTTCCAGCTCCTGCAGCAGCGGGCCGGCCGAGCGGGTGGCGAAGGTGTCGGCCGGCAGCAGCAGCACCGGCAGCCGGTTGATCGTGGCCAGCGCCGCGCCGGTGAGCGTGTTGGTCGAGCCGGGGCCCACGCTGGTGGAGACCGCCCAGGTCTGCAGCCGGTCCTTGGCGCGGGCGTAGGCGACGGCGGTGTGCACGACGGCCTGCTCGTTGCGGCCCAGCACGTAGGGGAGGGCGCCGGGCTCGTCGATCTCGGCCTGCAGCAGGGCCTGGCCGAGCCCGGCGACGTTGCCGTGCCCGAAGATGCCGAAGCAGCCGGCGAACAGCCGCTGCCGCTGCCCGTCGCGCTCGGTGTGCTGCTGCGCCAGGAAGCGCACGACGGCCTGGGACACGGTCAGCCGCACGGTGTCGGTCCGTGCCGGTGGCGGATAGTCGCTCACGGTCGGGGGGCTCCGTTCTGGTCGGTGCCGGCGGGGGAGTGCAGGGGGAGGCGGGGGTCGACGTCCTCGTCGGCCCAGGTGCCGCGGATCCAGGTGTGCGCGGGGTCGTCGACGATCCGCCAGGCGCGCTCGTCGCCGGGGCCGGCCATGACGTTGAGGTAGTAGAGGTCGTGGCCCGGAGCGGCGATGGACGGCCCGTGCCAGCCGTGCGGGATGAGCACGACGTCGCGGTCCCGGACCTCGGCGAGCACGTCGATCGGCCGCTCGGCAGTCCCGTAGACCCGCTGGTAGGCCAGGCCGGGCTGTCCCTGCGGGCCCGGGGCGACCTCGAAGTAGTAGATCTCCTCGAGCTCGCTCTCCACCTCGGAGGTCTCGTCGTGCTTGTGCGGGGGATAGGAGGACCAGTTGCCGCCGGGCGTGATGACCTCGCAGGCGATGACCGCGTCGGCCTCGAACACGTCGGCGGTGGCGAAGTTGTTCACCTGCCGGCTGCACCGGCCGGCGCCCCGCAGCTCGACGGGGACGTCCGACGCAGGGCCGTAGCGCACCGGCAGGCGACGGGAGGCCCGCGCGCCGCACAGCGCGAACCGCCCGCCGTTGCGGCTGGCGAGCTCGGCGGTGACGCCGAGCGGGAGGTAGGCGAAGTCGGTCGGCCCGGCGAACACGCCGCTGCGCCCAGCGAGGGTGAGCACCTCGCCGTCGCACTCGACGACCAGCCCACCCGAGAGCGGGACGACGAGGACCTCGTCCGCGCCGGTGTCCAGGGTGTGCGAGCCGCCGGCGGGCAGCTCCAGCACCCGCAGGCTGGAGTGTCCCCAGCCGGCGGACTCAGGGGTCACCTCGAGGGCGTACGGGCCGGAGGCTGCGCTGCCGGCAGGCAGGTGCTGCGACGCGGTGGTCGCGGTCATCGGAGGAGGGCCCTTCAGTGCACGAGGGAGACGGCGGTGTCGACCGCGGAGGCGACGTCGTCGTCCGGCGGGTACAGCAGCGTGCGGCCGACGACCAGGCCGCGCACGGACGGCAGCGCGAGGGCGTCGCGCCAGGCGGCGTAGGTCTCCTCGGGCCGGCGGGAGGGGTCCCCGCCGAGGAGCAGCGTGGGCAGGGTGGTGGCGTCCATGACCCGCTCCATCTCGGCGACGACCGGGAGCTTCATCCAGGTGTAGGCCGAGGTGGCCCCGAGCCCCTGGGTGATGTGCACCGACTTGATGACCGCGTCGGGGCTGAGGTCGTTGGTGACCCGGCCGTCGACCCGCCGGGACAGGAACGGCTCCAGCATCACCACCACGCCGGCCCGGGCCAGCTCGGTGACCGCCCGGCCGGAGGTCTCCAGCATCCGCACCGTGCCGGGGTCGTCGAGGTCGATCCGGTTGAGCATCTTCGCCGCGTCGAAGCGGGCCTCCACCACGCCGGCGACGTCGTAGCCGGTCATCCGGTCGTCGAGCTCGAAGCTGGCTCCGGCCAGGCCGCCGCGGTTCATGGAGGCGACCACGACCTTGTCCTCGAGCGCGCCGAGCAGCAGCAGGTCCTCGGCGATGTCGGCGGTGGCCAGGAGGCCGTCCACGCCGGGGCGGGCCAGCGCCGTCCGCAGCCGGTCGAGCATGTCGGTGCGGCTGTTCATCGCCGCCGGCCGCCCCTGGGCCGACAGCGCGCCGCGGGCCGGGTGGTCGGCGGCCACGAGCATGAGTCGGCCGTCCTCGGGGAGGAAGGCCGGCCGCCGGCGGCGTGCGGCCAGCGCCCGGCGGATGGCCTGCGGGTCCCGGCTGCGGACCTCGGTGACCTCGGCGTAGGTGGTGCACACCGGCCGGGACCCGCGGGTGGCGGGTGCGGGGGCCTCGGTGGGGGACAGGACGGTGTCAGACACGGGTGCCCTCCAGGGACGCGGTGACGTGCTGCTCGATCTCGGCGGAGGTGGGCATCGCGGTGGAGCACTCCAGCCGGGAGGCGACGATGGCGCCGGCGGCGTTGGCGTTGCGCAGCACCTGCTCGAGGGGGAGCCCGGTGAGCAGGCCGTGGACCAGCGAGCCGCCGAACGCGTCACCGGCCCCGAGCCCGTTGACCACCTCGACCGGTGTGGGCGGGACGACGACCCGCTCGCTGCGGGTCTTGCCGAGGACGCCGCGCGGGCCCTGCTTCACGATCGCCAGCTCGACCCCGGCGGCGAGCAGGGCGTCGGCCGCCCGGTCCGGCTCGGTCTCCCCGACGGCGACCTCGCACTCCTCGCGGTTGCCCACGGCGACGGTCACGTGCGGGAGGGCCGCGCGCACCTGCGCCGTGGCCTCCTCCTGCGAGGTCCAGAACATCGGCCGGTAGTCCAGGTCGAGCACGGTGTGCCGGCGCCGTCCCCGCGCCTCCCAGGCCGCGTGGTGCGCCGACCGGCTGGGCTCCTCGGACAGGCCGGTGACCGTCGCCCAGAAGAGCTCCGCGCCGCCGATCGCGTCGAGGTCCAGGTCCTCCGGCCGCAGCTGGAGGTCCGGGGCCTTGGGGCGGCGGTAGAAGTACAGCGGGAACTCGTCGGGCGGGAAGATCTCGCAGAAGGTGACCGGCGTGGGGTGGGCCGGGTCGACCGCCACGAGCCGGTCGTCGACGCCGAGGTCGCGGAGCGCCCGCCGGACGAACCGACCGAACGGGTCGTCCCCGACCCCGGTCACGAGCGCGGTGGCGTGGCCGAGCCGGGCCGCGGCGACCGCCACGTTCGCCGCACTGCCACCGAGGAACTTCCCGAACGTCTCGACGTCCTCCAGGCCGACCCCGACCTGCAGGGGGTAGACGTCCACCCCACTGCGGCCCATCACGACCACCTCGAAGCTGTCTGTCACGGTGCTCCGTCCCCTCGCCCGTCGACGTCCGCCTGCCTCTGGGACTGTGCTCCGGGCCACACCGACGTGTCAAGACTTTGTTAGGACATAAAGGCAATAAGACGTCCGGTGGTCGGTTGCCCCGAAGTGATGAGGACGACAGGACGTCCTGAGGTGCGATCATGTACCGGCGGGGCCGGGTTCCCGGTCAGGCCCGCGCGGTGCCCGCAGCCGAGGAGGCCCTGTGCTGACGTTCGACATCGACCGCTCCAGCCCCACGCCGCTGTACTTCCAGCTGGCCCAGGCGATCGAGGGGGCGATCGCCGGCGGCGAGCTGCCGGCCGGGTCCCGCTTGGAGAACGAGATCCTGCTGGCCCAGCGTTACGGGCTGTCGCGGCCGACGGTGCGCCGGGCGGTGCAGGAGCTGGTCGACAAGGGGCTGCTGGTCCGCAAGCGCGGGGTCGGCACCCAGGTGATCCAGCCGCACGTGCGCCGGTCGGTCGAGCTCACCAGCCTCTACGACGACCTCGCGCGAGGCGGCGAGGCACCGACGACCGAGGTCCTGTCGCTGGAGCGGGTGCCGGCGCCGGCCGACATCGCCGAGGAGCTCGACCTGCCGGAGGGGGACGAGATCGTCGTCGTGCGCCGGCTGCGGCGCTCCCACGGAGAGCCACTGGCGCTGCTGACCAACCACCTCCCGGGCCGGTTCGAGCCGACGGTCCAGGACCTCACCGAGCGCGGGCTGTACCAGTACCTGCGGTCCCAGGGGGTGCACCTGCGGGTCGCCCACCAGCGGATCGGCGCGCGGCAGGCCCGCACGGACGAGGCCCGGCTGCTGGAGGAGCCGCCGCGTTCGGCCCTGCTGACGATGCAGCGGACCGCGTTCGACGACCAGGGTGTGGCCGTGGAGCTGGGCCGGCACGTCTACCGCGCGTCCCGCTACGACTTCGAGACGACGCTCGTCGGTCGCTGACCCACCCGGGCCGCGCGTCTGGGTCTTCGGCATGACCTGCCTCACCATGCAGCGCCGGCAGCTGGTGGCGTCGGCCACATCTGCTCACTCGCGGTGGGGACACTCACAGTGTCTGGGCGAGATATGCCAAGTCGTCAGGACGACCATGGATGTCGGGACACCGACCGACACCCGAGGAGATCGTCATGCAGGGCACCGCCTTCGCCATCGCCGCCACCACGCCCGACCTGGGGTGGGTGGACTCGCTGCGCCGTCGCCGGGCCGAGCGCCGCGCCCGCCGCGCTCTCGAGCGCGAGCTCGCCGACTACGCCACCGCCAGCGCGCGCGACGACCTCGCCGCCCTGATCGCCGGCCACGGGGTCGCCGACAGCGAGGCCGCCGACGTCCTCGTCCGCCAGGCTCGCCGCGACCTCTTCCGCGCCTGAGGGAGGACCCCGTCCTCCTCGCCCTTCGCAAGCTCAGGGCGGGGCCCTGGACGGGGCCGTCGTGCTCAGCTGAAGGGGTTCTCGCCGGCCTCGATGCGTGCGGCGAACTCCTGCAGCGCCGCCGTGTCGGGGGTCCCGCCGGCGTTCCGGATGGCCGCGTCGAGCGCGGCGAGGACCTCGTCCGCCGGCCGGCCGGCCATGTCGTCGCCGATGTCGGCCAGCGTGGGGGCGATCCGCTCGCTGAGCAGCTCGGCCCGCCGGCGCACCAGCGGCTGCAGCAGGTGGAGGAGCTCCGACTGGAGTCCCTCCCTCGGTCGACGCGCCACGTCGGGACTCCTCAGCACACGGGGGAGCTCGCCGGACAGGACCCGTGGAGGACGCGGCAGCGAGCCGCCGCCAGTGGACACCGGCTCGTGCGACCGGAGCAACCCCGCCGTACCCGCCCCCCGCGATCAGCGGCTGTCAGCCGGTCGGCGCCGCCGAGCCGTGTGCCGGCAGCTGCACGCCGTCCCGCCCCACCGTGTCGTTGCCGCGAGCACCCCGCCCGCGCCGGGGCCGGCACCCGTACCCGGGGAGTCGGCCGGCCCCCGCGCCGGCGTGGACCGGTTGCTCGGCGGCGACGTGCACCAGCTCCGGAACGGCGGTGGGCAGCCGGCGGCGCAGGCCGATGAGTCCCCGGTGCAGGAGGAGCGTCGGCTCCCCGAGCCGTGAGGGGCTGCGCGGGAGTGAGGGAAGGGCGGCCGGACCTCGTCGTCCTCGCCCGGCCGGTCTCCTCGACCCCGGTGGAGGCGCGCTCATCGCGTCGCTCACCCGGCCGGGCACCCGGTTCCCCTAGTCGGCTCCGTCCGACCCGGATCCGATCGGCCAGGCGCGCTCCCCCCGGCGCGGTAGTCCGACCGTTATCCACAACATCCAGCGCTCGTGGGGCCGGGCGACCTGCAGCGGGGCCACCTGCGTGCCACGCTGGTGCCGCCCGGAGCCGTGACCTCCCGCGCCAGCCACGCGCCACTCCCTCGGTCACCGGTGTCCGTTCCTGGGGCAGGTGCGCATGGACGTGGTGGAGCTCTCCCGGTTCCAGTTCGCCTCGACGAGCATCTTCCACTTCTTCTTCGTCTCGCTCACCGTCGGGCTGGCCTTCCTCATCGCGGTGATGGAGACCTTCGCCTTCGTCCGCAGCGACCGCCGCGAGCTCTACGGGAAGATGACCAACTTCTTCGGTCACCTCTTCCTCATCAACTTCGCCGTCGGCGTGGTGACCGGCATCGTGCAGGAGTTCCAGTTCGGGATGAACTGGAGCGAGTACTCCTACTTCGTCGGCAACATCTTCGGCGTCCCGCTCGCGCTCGAGGTGCTGATGGCCTTCTTCCTCGAGAGCACGTTCATCGGGCTGTGGTGGTTCGGCAAGGACCGGCTCAAGCCCTGGATGCGGCTGGGGGCCATCTGGCTGGTCGCCGTCGGCACCCAGATCAGCGCCTTCTGGATCGTGCTGGCCAACGCCTGGATGCACCACCCGGTCGGCTACGAGGTCGTGGACGGGCAGGCGCGGCTCACCGACTTCGGCGCCGTCGTCTTCAACTACAAGGCCTGGCTGTACTTCGCCCACGTGCAGGGCAGCGCGTGGGTGATCGCCGGCTTCTTCGTGCTCGGCATCAGCGCCTTCCACCTGCTGCGCCGCCAGGACACCGACGTGTTCGCGAGGTCGCTGCGGATCGGGCTGGTCTTCGCCGCGGTGGGCACGGTCTTCTCCGTGGTCAGCGGCCACACCGAGGCCCAGGTCGCCCGCGAGGACCAGCCGATGAAGTTCGCGGCCATGGAGGCGCAGTGGGAGACCTCGGAGTCGCCGGCGCCGTGGTCGCTGGTCGCGCTCATCGACCAGGAGGCCCGGGAGAACACGGTCAGCCTGGAGATCCCCTACGTCGGGTCGATCCTCGCCTACAACAGCCTCGAGGGCCGCTACGACGGGATCAACCAGATCGAGGAGCAGTACGACGAGGCCTACGGCGAGGGCGACTACACCCCGCCGGTGGCCTGGGTGTACTGGTCCTTCCGGATCATGGTCGCCATCGGCTCGCTGCTGCTGGCCACGGCGTTCCTCGGCCTGTTCCTCTGGTGGCGACGACGAGGCGAGCTCGACCGCACCCGCTGGTTCCTCCGCGTCCTGGTGCTGCTCATCCCGCTGCCCTGGATCGCGAACTTCACCGGGTGGATGGTCACCGAGATGGGCCGCCAGCCCTTCATGGTCTACGGCCTGCTCACCGTCGAGGAAGGGGTCAGCGCCAACTCCTTCGGCGAGGTGCTCACCGGCCTGGTGGGGCTGTGGATCGTCTACCTCGCCCTCATCGGCCTCGACGTCTACCTGCTCACCGTGACCGCGCGGGCCGGCATCCACCGCACGCCCGAGGCGCAGCTGATCGCCGCGCCGGCGCCCAGCTACGAGGGGTCCGGCTTCCAGGGCTACGAGCGGAAGGGCTGACGGTGGACCTCGTCACGCTGTGGTTCTGGCTCATCGCGCTGACGTTCACCCTCTACTTCTTCCTCGAGGGCTTCGACTTCGGCGTGGACATCCTGCGGCCCACGCTGGCGCGGAACGAGGCGGAGGAGCGGGCCCTGACCGGCACCATCGGCCCGTTCTGGGACGGCAACGAGGTGTGGATCATCGCCGCGGCCGGCCTGATGTTCTCCACCTTCCCGATCTGGTACGGCGCGGTCTTCAGCGGCCTGTACCCGGTCTTCGTGGCGATCCTGCTGGCCCTGCTGCTGCGCGGGGTGTCCTTCGAGTACCGCAACCAGGTCGACCAGCAGCGGTGGCGGGACTTCTGGGACTGGATGTCCTTCCTCGGCAGCGTCGTCCCCTCGTTCCTCTGGGGCGTCGTGATGGCCAAGATCATCGAAGGGCTGGCGGTCGACGAGGACTCCCGGGTGGTCAGCCCGTTCACCGACCTGTTCTCGCCGTTCGCGCTGGTCGGCGGGTGCGCCACGCTGCTGCTGTTCGTGCTGCACGGCGCGAACTTCCTGCTGCTGCGGCTGCACCAGGACACCCCGCTGCACGCCCGGGCCCGCCGGGCGGCGCTCGGGTGGGGGGCGCTGGCGACCGTGGCCATCCTGGCCTTCGTCGTGATGGGCTACGTGACCGAGGGCCTGTTCGAGGACTTCGGCGTGCTGCCCTGGCTCTTCCCGGTGGCGGCGTTCCTGACGCTGGCCAGCATCTGGCTGGCGCTGACGCTGCGCCGCGACACCCTCGCGTTCACGATGAGCGGCCTGACGATCCTGTTCGCCACGGTGACGGTGTTCATCGCCCTGTTCACCCGCGGCGTGGTGCTGCCCTCCACGCTGGACCCGGCGTTCAGCCTGACGCTGCAGGAGTCGGCCAGCCAGCACTACACCCTGGTGCTGATGACCTGGGTGGGCGCGATCTTCCTGCCGCTGATCATCGGCTACCAGATCTGGAACTACTACGTCTTCCGGGAGCGCGTGCGGCCCGACGAGGGTGCCCTCGACCGGGGGTACTGATGGCCCCTCGCCCGGCGGCGCGCGGCCCCGTGGCGCGGGTGCTGGCCCGGCCCGGACCCCGCCGGCTGGCGCTGGCCTGCGCCGCCCTGGCCGGGCTCACCGCCGTCCTGCTCGTCGTGCAGTGGGCGCTGGTCGCCGCCGTCGTCAGCGCGGTGTTCGCCGGGCGGGCCACCCCCGGCGACCTGCTCGGCGCCCTCGCCGAAGCCCTGGCCGCATGGCTGGCGCGGGCCGGCCTGCTGGCCCTGCGGGAGCTGCTGGCGGCACGCACGTCGGCGCGGACCCGGCACGAGGTCCGCAGCGAGCTGGTGGGCAAGGTCCTGCGGCTGGGCCCGGCGCTGATGGCGGGGGAGCAGGCCGGGGAGCTGGTCACGACGGCCACGGAGGGGGTCGGCAAGCTCGACGGCCTCGTGGCGCGCCTGCTGCCCGGCGCGGTGTGGGCCGCGGTGCTCCCGCCGCTGCTGGCCGGCACCGTGCTGGTCCTGGACCCGCCGAGCGGCGCGCTGCTGCTGGCCACCGGGCCGCTGCTGGTGTTCTTCCTCTGGCTGGTCGGCACCCTGGCGGCGCGCTCGGCGCGCGAGCAGTGGACGACGCTGGGGCAGCTCGGGGCCGTGCTCGTCGACACCGTGCGGGTGCTGCCCACCCTCGTCGCCTACGGCCGGGCCGGTCGGAGCCGGCGCTGGCTCGCCGACGTCGGGGAGGCGCACCGCGCGGCCACCATGCGGGTGCTGCGCACGGCCTTCCTGTCCGGCTTCGTGCTGGAGTTCGGCGCGGTGCTGTGCACCGCCCTGGTCGCCGTCACCGTGGGCGTGCGCCTCTTCTCCGGCGACCTCGAGCTGCAGCTCGCCCTGCTCGTGCTCCTGCTGACCCCCGAGTTCTTCGCCCCGCTGCGCGCGCTGGGCGCCGACCGGCACGCCGCCCTGGAGGGCCGCCCCGCCGCCGAGCGGGTCCTCGCCCTGCTCGACCTGCCCGAACCGGACCGCGGCACCGCCGCCGTGGGCCCCGGCGTCCCGCACGTCCGGCTCAGCGGGGTGACCCTGCGGCACGAGGGCCACGAGGTGCTCACCGGCGTCGACCTGGACCTGCCGCCCGGCTCGCGGACCGCGCTCGTCGGGCCCAGCGGCGCGGGCAAGTCCAGCGTGCTGCGGCTGCTCCTCGGCTTCGCCGGCCCCGACGAGGGCTCCGTGCTCGTCGACGGCGTCCCGCTCGCGGCCCTGGACCCGGACGCCTGGCGGGCGCGGGTCGCCCACGTGCCGGAACGGCCCTGGCTGCTCCCGGGCTCGGTCTGCGAGAACGTGCGGCTGGGCCGGCCCGGCGCCACCGTCGCCGAGGTGGAGACGGCGCTGGCGCGGGCCCACCTCCTCGACGTCGTCCGGCGGCTGCCGCAGGGCCTGGACACGCCGCTGGGGGAGGACGGCGCCCGGCTGTCCGGCGGGGAGCGGCTGCGCCTCGCGCTGGCCCGCGCGTTCGTCAAGGACGCCGCCGTCCTGCTGCTGGACGAGCCGACCGCCCAGCTGGACCCGGACAGCGAGGCCGAGGTGCTCGCCGCGCTCGACGCCCTGGCGCGCGGGCGGACCGTCCTCACCGTCACCCACCGCGCGGCTCCGCTGGCCCTGCACGACCGGGTCGTCCCGCTCGAGGACGGCCGCACCGCACCGGCCCCCGTGCCCGGTCCGGCGGCCGTGCGGTGAGGGACGTCCTCCGGCGGCTGCCGCCGGCGCGGACGGCGCTGGCCGTCGCGCTCGGTGCCCTCACCGTGCTCACCGGAGCGGCCCTGCTGGCGACCTCCGGCGCGCTGATCAGCGGCGCGGCCCAGCGCCCCGCGACGCTGCTGGTGCTCATGCCGCTCATCACCGGCGTCCGGTTGTTCGGCATCTCCCGCGCCGCCCTGCGCTACGCCGAGCGGCTGGTCTCCCACGACCTGACCCTGCGCCTGGTCGCGCGGGTGCGGGCCGACCTGCTGGCCCGGCTCGTCCCGCTGGCCCCCGCCGCGCTCACCGGCGCCCGGGGCGGGGACCTGCTGGCCCGGGTCCGCGCCGACGTCGACGAGCTGCAGGGGGTGTTCCTCCGGCTCGTCGCGCCCACCGCCGTCGCCGTGGTCGCCGGCGGTGCGGCGGTGGCCCTGACCGCGCTGGTGTCCCCGCCGCTGGCCGCCGTCCTGGCGGGCGCGCTGCTGGTGCTGGGGGTGCTCGTGCCGGCGGCCGGGCTGGTGGCGGGACGGCGCGCCGCGGTGGCCGCGGGCGAGGCCGACGCCGCCTTCGGCAGCGACGTGCTGGACCTGCTGCGCGGGCTGGCCGACGCCGCCGGCGGGGACGGCGGCGCCCGGGCGCGGACCGTCCTGGAGGACTCCCTGCGACGCCAGGAGGCCGCCGAGCTGGCGTCCGCGCGCCTGCTCGCCGTCACGACCGTGCTGCGCGAGGCGGTGCCGGCGGTCGGCGTGGGAGCGGCCATGTGGCTGGTCGGGTGGGACGTCGCCACCGGCGCGACGAACCCGGTGCTGCTGGCCGCGACCGCCCTCGGGGTGCTCGGCTCCTTCGAGGCCGTGGGCGGCCTCGGCGCCGCCTGGAGCGCCGCCGGCGGCATCCGGGCGGCGGCCGGCCGCGTCCGGGCGCTGGGGGAGCAGCGGCCGGCGGTGACCGACCCCGCCGCGCCGCTGCCCCCGCCGACCGGCTCGGCCCTGCGGCTGGAGTCGGTCACGCTGGTCCACGCCGGGGGCCGGCCCGCGCCGGCGGAGCTCGACCTCGCGGTGGCGGAGGGGGAGAAGGTCGCCCTCACCGGACCCAGCGGCGCCGGCAAGAGCAGCGTCCTCGCGCTGCTGCTGCGTGCCCTGGACCCGGACCGCGGCCGGGTCACGCTCGGGGGCGTGGACCTGCGCCGGCTCACCCTCGCCGACGTCCGCGCGCGCTCGGCCTGGGCGCCGCAGACCCCGCAGCTGCTCGGCGGCACGCTCGCCGGGAACCTCCGCCTCGCCCGCGACGACGCGAGCGAGGCGGAGCTGCGCGCCGTGCTGGCCGACGTCGGCCTGACCGGCCTGCTGGGGACCGTCGGCCTGGACGGCTGGGTCGGGGAGTCCGGCGAGCGCCTCTCGGCGGGGGAGCGGGCCCGGGTCGGCGTCGCACGCGCCCTGCTGAGCCCGGCGCCGGTCCTGCTGCTCGACGAGCCGACCGCCCACCTCGACGGCGCCACCACGGCCCGGCTGCTCGACCTGCTGGCCGCCGACGACCGCACGGTCGTGCTCGTCACCCACCAGACGGCCGACCTCGACCGGCGCTGGCGGGTGGTGGAGCTCGCCGCGCCGGCGGGGGGCGCGGCGACCGCCACGGCGCCCGTGCCCCGGCCGGTCCCGGCGGCGCGCTCCCTCGGGGCACCCGCCTGCTGACCCGCCCCGCCGATCGCGCGACCTCGGCCGGCGCTTCGGACTACCGTTATCCCTAACTGGACGGCGACCGGCCGGACGAGGGACCGCGACGGCGAGGGGAGGAGTCAGGCCGGCGCGCGGCGGGCGCACTCCCGACAGGGCGACGCCGACCCCAGCCCGCGCCGCCCCGACCAGCTGCCCTGGACGACGGCGACCGGGGTCCCGCAGACGGCCACCCACGGCGGCGGCCCGTCGGCGGCCTCGCGGGGGACGGCGTGCGCGAGCCCGCTCTCCTGGTCCCGGCCGGCCGCGTGCTGGGAGCTCGTCACGACACCAGCATGGGCTCCGGCCGGACGGGAGAGGCGACGGGCCCGGGTCCCTTGATCGGTCCGGGCCCCGGAGGCAGGCTGTGACCCACAGCACACAGACGGGGGCAGCCGCCAGGAGGTCGTCGTGCAAGCACGCGTCGGGGACCGGATCGTCGTCCGGTCCACCCACCAGGGAGAAGCCGAGCGCACCGGCAGGGTGCTCGAGGTCAGGGGAGAGAGCGGAGGGCCGCCGTACGTCGTCCGGTGGGACCCCGACGGGCACACCGGCGTCTTCCACCCGGCCGCGGGCACCTGCGCCGTCGTCCCCGAGCCGGCGAACGGCTGAGCGGCGTGGGCAAGGAGACCGTCGCCGCACCGGGCCCGCGGTCGGCCGAGAAGGTACGCAACGTGGCCCTGGTGGGCCACGCGGCCGCGGGCAAGACCACCCTCGCCGAGGCGCTGCTGGTCGCCACCGGCGCGCTCCCCCGGGCCGGGCGGGTCGAGGACGGCACCACCTGCCTGGACAGCGAGGAGGTGGAGGCCCGCCAGCAGCGCTCGGTGTCGCTGGGCGTGGCCACCGTCGAGCACGCCGGGCACCGCATCACCCTGCTGGACACCCCCGGCTCGCCGGACTTCGTCGGCGAGCTGCGGGCCGGGCTGCGCGCGGCCGACGCCGCGCTGTTCGTCGTCTCCGCCGTCGGCGGCGTCGACGCCACCACCGTCCAGCTGTGGGAGGAGTGCGCGGCGGTCGGCATGCCGCGCGCCGTCGTGGTCACCCAACTGGACCGCCCCCGCGCCGACGTCGACGACGCCGTCCGCTCCTGCCGCACGATGCTCGGGGACGGCGTCCTCCCGCTGCACCTGCTGCAGCGCGGACCGGACGGCGCGGTCACCGGGCTGGTCTCCCTGCTGGAGCCGCACCCGGACGCCGAGCTGGGGGGAGCGGGCGAGCAGGACGCCGAGCAGCTCCGCGCCGAGCTGATCGAGGGGATCATCGGCGAGAGCGAGGACGAGACCCTCATGGACCGCTACCTCGGCGGCGAGGAGCTCTCCGTCGCCGACCTGGTCGCGGACCTGGAGACCGCGGTGGCCCGCGGCCACTTCCACCCGGTCCTGTGCGTGTCCCCGCTGACCGGCGTCGGCGTCGCCGAGCTGCTCGACCTGCTCGTCTCGGCGTTCCCCTGCCCGGTGGAGCACGGCTGCCCGCCGGTCACCCGCCCCGACGGCTCCCCGGCGTCCCCGCTGTCGTGCGACCCCGACGGCCCGCTGGTCGCCGAGGTCATCAAGACGACGACCGACCCCTACCTCGGCCGCGTCTCGCTGGTGCGGGTCTTCTCCGGCACCCTGCGCCCGGACACCCCGGTGCACGTCTCCGGGCACGGCCTGGCCGACCGCGGCCACCCCGACCACGACGCCGACGAGCGGATCGGCGCGATCTCCTGCCCGCTGGGGGCGACGCTGCGCCCGGTCGCCGCCTGCCCGGCCGGGGACATCTGCGCGGTCGCCCGGCTCACCAGCGCCGAGACCGGCGACACCCTCTCCTCGCCCGACGACCCGCGGCTGGTGCCGCCCTGGGACCTGCCCACCCCGCAGCTCCCGGTCGCCGTGGAGGCGGCGTCCCGGGCCGACGAGGACCGGCTGGCCACGGCGCTGTCCCGGCTGGTCGCCGAGGACCCGACCGTCCGCCTGGAACGGCGTGCCGACACCGGTCAGCTGCTGCTGTGGTGCGTCGGCGACGCGCACGCCGAGGTGCTGCTGGAACGGCTGCGCACCCGGCACGGCGTCGCGGTCGCCACGGTGCCGGTTCGGGTGCCCATGGTGGAGACCCTCGCCGGGGCGGTGCGGGTCACCGGCCGGCACGTCAAGCAGTCCGGTGGGCACGGCCAGTACGCCGTCGTCGTTGTCGAGGCCGAGCCCGGCCCGCCCGGTTCGGGCATCGTCTTCGAGCAGCGCATCGTCGGCGGCACCGTGCCCAGCCAGTTCCACGGCAGCGTGGAGAAGGGCATCCGGGCCCAGGCCGAGCGCGGGATCGCCGGCGACCGGCCGATCGTCGACGTGCACGTGACCCTCGTCGACGGCAAGGCGCACTCGGTGGACTCCTCCGACGCCGCCTTCCAGGCCGCCGGCGCGCTGGCGCTGCGCGAGGCGGCCGCGGCCGCCGGCACCCGGGTGCTGGAGCCGTGGTGCGAGGTGCAGGTGGCGGTGCCGGGGGAGTACGTCGGTGCGGTGATGAGCGACCTGTCCGGACGGCGGGCGCGGGTCACCGGCAGCGACGCCGACCCCGAGCGCGACCGGACGACGGTGCGCGCCGAGGTCCCCGAGGTCGAGCTGCTCGGCTACGCCGGGGCGCTGCGCTCGGTCTCCCACGGCACCGGCAGCTTCTCCCGCCGCCCGCTGGGCCACGAGCCGGCGCCCGCGTCGCTGACCGCCGTCCCCGCCTGAGGGAGGACCACCCTCCTCTCCACGCCTCGCAGGCCCGGCGCGGGCCCTGGCGGGTGGCCGTTGCAGGACCTCACCTGGCTCGCGCCGAGCCCCGGGACGGGCCGGCGGCACCCCGGGGACGGGGCCGCGGCGGGGCCTGCCGGGCGCCGCCCTCCGGGGGCTCGCGCAGGCCCCGGGACGCCTCCCGGCGGGTACGGGTCGGGCTCCCGGTGCGCCGCCCCGGGGAGCGTCGGCGCGGGACACTAGCCTCGGGGGCCGGTGACCAGGGGTGCGGAGGTGTCGTGACGTCGTCCAACGGGCCGTCGGCCGACGCCTCGGCCCGGCCGGGGGCCGGCGGGGTGGGGGGCTCCGGCACCGTGGCCGACCGCAACCTGCTGCCCGACCGGGTGTGGACGCTGCCGAACGGGCTGTCGGTGGTGCGGCTGCTCGGGGTCCCGCTGTTCCTGTGGCTGCTGCTGGGGCCGGAGGCCGACGGCTGGGCCGTGGTCGTGCTCATGGTCGCCGGGGCCACCGACTGGGCCGACGGCAAGCTGGCGCGCAGCCTCGGGCAGTCCAGCCGGCTGGGAGCCCTGCTCGACCCGGCCGCCGACCGCCTGTACATCGTCGCCACGCTGATCGCCTTCGTGCTGCGCGACGTCGTCCCGCTGTGGCTGGTCGCCGCCCTGGTGGGGCGCGAGCTGGTGCTGGGTCTGGCGCTGCTGGTGCTGCGCGCCCACGGCTACCCGCCGCTGCAGGTGCACTACCTGGGCAAGGCGGCGACCTTCATCCTGCTCTACGCCTTCCCGCTGCTGCTCCTGGCCGACGGCGACGGGCCGGTCGCGGCCGTCGTGGCGCCCGTCGCGTGGGCGCTGACCGTCTGGGGCAGCGCCCTCTACCTCCTCGCCGGCGTCCTCTACGTCGTCCAGGTCGTCGGGCTGGTCCGCGCCGAGCGGGCCGGCGGGAGCCCGCCGTGACCACCCTGCAGCGCGGCGGCGGGCCGCGCTCGCTGGGCGCCTCGCTGCTCGACCAGGTGCTCGCCGAGACCCTCGACCCGGCCTACGCCCAGGCCGCGCGGGCCCGCGCGGCGCGCGCCGCGGGGGAGGAGGTCCCGCGGTCCCGGCGGCGCCAGGGACAGCTCGCCGTCGCCGCGGTCCTGGCCGTCGCCGGTGTGCTGGCCGCGGTCACCTACGACCAGGCCGCAGCCGGCGCCCAGGGCCGCGAGGAGGTGCGCATGGCGCTGGTCGCCGAGATCGAGGGGGAGTCGGCGACCACCGACCGGCTCGCCGCGGACCTGGAGACGCTGCGCGGGCAGGTCACCGGCGCCCGGGACGACGCGCTGGCCGCCACCGCCGTCGGGCAGCGGGCACTCGACCGGCTGGCCGGCGCGGAGCTCGCCGCCGCGGTGGTCCCGGTCAGCGGCCCCGGCCTGCTGGTCACCCTCGCCGACGCCGGACCCGACGCCGACGCCGATCCGGTCGGCGGGACGGCGGAGGCCGACCCCCGCGGCCAGGTCCGCGACGGAGACCTGCAGCTGGTGGTCAACGCGCTGTGGGCGTCCGGCGCCGAGGCGGTGAGCATCAACGGCCAGCGGCTGGGCCCGACGACGGCGATCCGCTTCGCCGGCGAGGCGGTCCTCGTCGACTTCCGGCCGGTCACCAACCCCTATCTGGTCAGCGCGGTCGGTGACCCGGGGTCGCTGCGCGGCCGGTTCCTGGCCAGCCCCGAGGTCAACGCCCTCGCCGTCATCTCCGACACCTACGGACTGCGCTTCGAGTTCGCCCAGGAGGACGAGCTGTCCCTTCCCGCCGGGAGCCTCCCCGAGCTCCGATCCGCCGTCCCGGTGTCCGCGGTGCCGCCTGCACCGGCTCCCGAGACCGCGCCGGGGGGCTGACCGTGATCCCGATCCTCGGCCTGGCCGCCGGCATCCTGCTCGGGCTGGTGTTCGACCCCACCGTGCCGCTGTGGCTGCAGCCCTACCTGCCGATCGCCGTGGTCGCCGCCCTCGACGCCGTCTTCGGCGGCTTCCGCGCCCGGCTCGACGGGATCTTCGACGCCAAGGTGTTCGTCATCTCGTTCGTGTCCAACGTGGTGGTGGCCGCGCTGGTGGTGTTCCTCGGCGACCAGCTCGGCGTGGGCGCGCAGCTGTCCACGGCCGTGGTCGTGGTCCTGGGCATCCGCATCTTCGGCAACGCCGCGGCCATCCGCCGGCACGTGTTCCGGGCATGAGCGGGCCGCAGCGCCCGGCGCCCGGGCCCGGTGAGCGGCCGGAGGACGACGTCCACCCCGGCGACGACGCGCCCGACCTCGACGCGCCGGACCGCGACGCGCCGGACCGCGACGCGCCGGACCGCGACGCGCTCGACCGCGATGCCCCTGACCGCGGTGCCCCTGACCGCGGTGCCCCCGGAGCCGGCGCGGACGCCGACCCGCCGGCGTCGGAGCCGCCGGCCCCGGCGGCGGCTGCGCCGCGGCGGCGCGGGCGCGACCCGCTGGCCGCGGCGCTGATCGGCGTCCTCACCCTGCTGCTCGGCTTCGCCTTCGCCGTCCAGGTGCGCACCACGGGGACGGGGGAGGACTACTCGACCCTCCGCGAGGAGGACCTGGTCCGCATCCTCGACGACCTCGACGCCCGTGAGGACCGGCTGCGCGAGCAGATCGCCGACCAGCGCGCGGCCCTGCGGGAGCTGAACAGCTCCGACAGCCAGTCCGAGGCCGCGCTGCAGGAGGCGCGAGAGCGGGCCGAGGCGCTCGGCATCCTCAACGGCACCGTCGCCGCCCAGGGCCCCGGCCTGCTCATGACCGTCCGCGACCCGGAGGGCCGGGTGCGGGTCGCCGACCTGCTCGACGCCGTCCAGGAGCTGCGCGGCGCGGGAGCGGAGACGATGCAGATCGACGGCGTCCGCGTCGGGGTCTCCACGGCGGTCACCGGCGAGCCGGGGCAGCTGCGGATCGACGGCACCGCGGTGCAGAGCCCGTACGAGATCCGGGTCATCGGCTCACCGCAGGACCTGCAGACGGCGATGAACATCCCCGGCGGCGTCGTCGACCGGGTCGGCCGGCAGGGCGGCACCGTCGACATCGAGCAGTCCCCGAGCGTCCTGGTGGACGCGTTGCGGCAGCTGGACCGGCCTCAATACGCTCAACCCGACACCGACGACGGCAACTGACGCCGCGCCGGCCCCACCCCCTCCGACGAGGAGCCGCTGCATGACCACGCCCGACGACCGCCGCTACACCGAGCAGCACGAGTGGGCCCTGCTGCAGCCGGGTGGGGGCGAGGGCGCCGTCGTGCGGGTCGGCATCACCGACCACGCCCAGGACGCGCTGGGCGACATCGTCTTCGTGCAGCTGCCCGAGGTCGGCACCGAGGTCGCGCTCGGCACCGCCATCGGCGAGGTGGAGTCGACCAAGTCGGTCTCCGACGTCTACGCACCGGTGGCCGGCGTCGTGACCGCGGCCAACGAGGCCCTCACCGACGCGCCGGAGACCATCAACGCCGACCCCTACGGGGAGGGCTGGCTGGTCGAGATCACCGTCGCCGGGGACGGCGACGACCCCACCGGGGCGCTGCTGGACGCCGCCGCGTACCAGGCCCTGGTCGACGCGACCTGACCTGCCCCGGGCCCCCGGCGGGGGTCACTATGCTCCCCCCGTGGGGGAGCCGCGCGGCCCCCTGGGTGGGCGCCGAGCCTCACCCTGTACGTTCGGTTGACCCTCGGGTCGGCCGCTGGTTCCATGACCCACGGCCCGCCGTGCACGACGCGGCGACCGACCCACGACGGGCCGTCCGGCCCGCCGTCCGCCGGCCGCCCACGGCCAGACCCCAGGCCCGCGGCGGAGCCACCCCTGCACCGGAGGAGACAGACGTGCACTGCACTCGTTGTGGCCACAACAACCCCGAGGGCAGTCGCTTCTGCGCGCAGTGCGGCGCGGCGCTGTCCCAGGAGCGGATCGGGGAGTCCACCAGCGTCATCCCCAAGGTGGGTGGCGAGGACTCCGCCGAGACCCCCGAGGTCACCGAGGCCGACGCCCACGCCGGCGCGGTGGAGTCGCTGCCCGCGGGCTCGGCCCTGCTGGTCGTCAAGCGCGGCCCCAACGCCGGTAGCCGCTTCCTGCTCGACCAGGACGTCACCACCGCCGGCCGGCACCCCGACAGCGACATCTTCCTCGACGACGTGACCGTCAGCCGCCGGCACGTGGAGTTCCACCGCGAGGGCGGCGGCTTCTCGGTGCACGACGTCGGCAGCCTCAACGGCACCTACGTCAACCGCGAGCCGGTCGACGTCGCGACGCTGGCCGGGGGTGACGAGGTGCAGATCGGCAAGTTCCGCCTCGTGTACCTGACCGGCCCGCGCACGGGCGAGCCCGCCGGCGCGTGACCCGACGGGCGGCCCGGGGGTCGGGGACGGTGCCGGCAGCACGGACGGCGGCGTGAGCGCGGTGCCCTCGCGCGCCGACGAGCCCGAGGAGCGCGACGAGCGGCACGCGCCGCGCCTCACGATCGGCGAGGTGCTGACCGTGCTGCGCGAGGACTTCCCGGACGTCACGATCAGCAAGATCCGGTACCTGGAGTCCGAGGACCTCGTGCACCCCCAGCGCACGCCGTCGGGGTACCGGAAGTTCTCCTCGGCCGACGTGGCCCGGCTGCGGTACGTGCTGGGCGCCCAGCGCGACCAGTACCTGCCGCTGCGGGTCATCAAGGACCACCTCGCGGCGCTCGACCGCGGCGAGCCCCTGCCCGGCAGCACGCCTCCGGCGGCACCGCCGCCGGAGGAGGACGCCGACACCGGCAGCCTGACCGGCGAGCAGTTCGCGCGGGCGTCGGGGCTCGAGCCCGGGCAGCTGGCCGCCTGCGTGCAGTTCGGGCTGCTCACCCCCGACGCCGACGGGCGGCACCCCGCGGCCGACCTGCCGATCGCGCGGGCCGCCGCCGGGCTCGCCCGGCACGGCATCGAGCCGCGGCACCTGCGCGTCTACCAGAACGGCGCCGAGCGGGAGGCCGGGCTGGTCGAGCAGCTGGTCGCGCCGGTGCTGCGGGCGCGCTCGGAGGAGGCCCGCAACCGGGCGACGGAGAAGCTGCGGGAGCTCGCGGGGCTCTCCGCCCAGCTGCACGGAGCCCTGCTGGAGGCACGCCTCCGGGACCTGCTGCGCCCCTGACTCGGGCGTACCGTGGTCGGAGCCGGGCTCCGAGTCCGCGGCCCCGGCGCCGAGCCGTCGTCCACCAGCCGCCCCTACCGATCCACCGCCCGTTCCCGGGCCGCAGCTGAGGGAGCCCCACCGTGCAGGAACTCAGAGTCGTCGGCGTCCGGGTCGAGCTGCCCGGGAACCAGCCGATCCTCCTGCTCAAGGAGACGCAGGGGGAGCGGTACCTGCCCATCTGGATCGGTGCGGTCGAGGCGGCCGCGATCGCCTTCGAGCAGCAGGGGGTGCGCCCGGCCCGGCCGATGACCCACGACCTGCTGCGCGAGGTGGTCCGCGCGCTCGGCGCGGAGCTCGAGGCGGTCAACATCACCGAGATGCGCGACGGCATCTACATCGCCGAGCTGGTGTTCGGCGACGACCGGGTCGTCAGCGCCCGCCCGTCGGACGCCGTCGCCCTCGCCGTCCGCACCGGTGCGCCGATCTTCGGCGCCGAGGACCTGCTCGACGAGGTCGGCATCGAGATCCCCGACGAGCAGGAGGACGAGGTCGAGAAGTTCCGCGAGTTCCTCGACCAGATCTCCCCGGAGGACTTCGGCGCCGGTTCCGGCTCGGGCGGCGGCCCCGCCTGAAGGAGGACCACCGCCCGGGGGCGGTGGGCGCGGGCCCGGTGGGTCCTCGAGGGTGGCCGTTCCACCTCGTCGCCACGAGCGGGACGCCGGGGCACGGGCCGGCGGGTGTGTGGCACGTGGAACTGCTGTGACGGCAGAGGCGGGTGCGGCGGGTCGTCGCGGTCGGAGGCGGGTTCCAGGTCAAGGGCGGGGCGAGGTGCGCCGATACCCCTCTGATGGGTGAGTGCCGCGACACGCCGCCCTCCTCAGTTGACCCACCCCAGGGCCCGGCTTACGGTCGGCGAACAACAGCGGTGGAAGTACTGGCACGCGACGCAGCAGCCCGCCTGCAGCGACACGAACCCGGTGCCCACCGCGGGGACCGCGGCGTCGGCTGCGGGAGCAGAGGAGGACGCTGACGTGAGCGACCAGAGCAAGGGCTCCCAGGGTCAGCTCTTCAGCGACGCTGCCGTGGGCGCGCCGTCCTACGACGAGGTCGACAGCGACCTCGTCGGGTACCGCGGCCCGACGGCGTGTGCCGCTGCCGGCATCACCTACAGGCAGCTGGACTACTGGGCCCGTACCGGCCTGGTCGCACCGTCGGTGCGCAGCGCCACCGGCTCGGGCACCCAGCGGCTGTACTCCTTCCGCGACATCCTGGTGCTCAAGGTCGTCAAGCGGCTGCTCGACACCGGCGTCTCGCTGCAGAACATCCGCAAGGCCGTCGACCACCTGCGCAACCGCGGGATCAAGGACCTCGCCAACGTCACGCTCTTCTCCGACGGCGCCACGGTGTACGAGTGCACCTCCGCCGAGGAGGTCGTGGACCTGCTCGCCGGTGGTCAGGGCGTCTTCGGCATCGCCGTCTCCGGCGCGCTGCGCGAGCTCTCCGGCGAACTGGCCGAGCTGCCGGCCGAGCGCATCGACGGGGCCCCGCTGCACACCACCGACGACGAGCTCTCCCTGCGCCGCCGCCGCCGCGCCGCGGTGTGAGGCGGTGACACCGTCGGCCTCAGGCCGACACCGCGGCCACGTGCCGTCACCCTGCCGGGCCGAGTTCCCCCGCCCCACCTCGTCGGACCGCGCCTGACGTCGGTCGCCTCGTCCGCGCACCCGCCGCCGTCCGCTCAGCCGCTGGTAGCGTCGTGGTAATGGCGGACCGTGCCCCTGAGCCCCTGCCCGCACTCGCCGCGCTGGACCCTGCGGGGTCCTTCGCCGCCCGGCACATCGGCCCGCGAGGCGACGAGACGCAGGCGATGCTCGCCGCCGTCGGTCACCCGACGCTGGAGTCCCTGGTCGACGCCTGCGTGCCCGAGGGGGTCCGCGACCGGACGCCGCTGGACCTGCCGCCGGCCGCCGACGAGGCCACCGTGCTGCGGCTGCTGCGCGAGCGCGCCGAGGCCAACGACGTCTTCACCTCGATGATCGGGCTCGGCTACTCCGGCACGGTCACCCCCGCGGTCATCCAGCGGACCATCCTGGAGAACCCCGCCTGGTACACCGCCTACACGCCCTACCAGCCCGAGATCAGCCAGGGCCGGCTGGAGGCGCTGATCAACTTCCAGACGGTGGTCGCCGACCTCACCGGCCTGCCGGTCGCCGGCGCCTCGATGCTCGACGAGGCGACCGCCGCCGCCGAGGCGATGACACTGGTCCGCCGGGCCGGCCGGGCCCGGCCCGAGGCGGTCTTCGTCGTCGACGAGGACACGCTGCCGCAGACCCTCGCCGTCCTGCGCACCCGCGCCGAGCCGCTCGGCATCGCCCTGCACGTCGCCGACCTCTCCGCCGGCTGGCCCACCGACCTGCCCGAGGCCGGGGCGTTCGGCGTGCTGCTGTCCTACCCCGGGGCCAGCGGCGCCGTCCGCGACCACCGGGCGCTCGCCGCGGCCGCGCACGAGGCCGGCGCCGCGGTCGTCGTCGCCGCCGACCTGCTGGCGCTGACGCTGCTGGAGTCGCCGGGGGCGTGGGGCGCCGACGTCGCCTGCGGCAGCTCCCAGCGGTTCGGCGTCCCCATGGGGTACGGCGGCCCGCACGCCGGCTACCTGTCGGTGCGCGAGGGGCTGGCCCGGCAGCTGCCCGGCCGGCTGGTCGGCGTCTCGGTCGACGCCGACGGCGACGTCGCCTACCGGCTGGCGCTGCAGACCCGCGAGCAGCACATCCGCCGGGAGAAGGCGACCAGCAACATCTGCACCGCGCAGGTGCTGCTCGCCGTCATGGCCGGCGCCTACGCCGTCTACCACGGCGCGGAGGGGCTGACCGCGATCGCCGCCCGCGTGCACCGCAGCGCGCAGGCCCTGGCCGGCTGGCTGCGCGCGGGCGGAGTGGACGTCGTCCACGACCGGTTCTTCGACACCGTGCACGCCCGGGTGCCCGGCCGGGCCGCCGAGGTGGTCGCCGCGGCCGCGCAGCAGCGCATCAACCTGCGGCTGGTCGACGCCGACACCGTCGGCGTCGCCTGCGACGAGACGACGACGGTCGACACGCTCCGCGGGGTCGCGAAGGCCTTCGGCGTCCCGGCGGACGACGCGACGCCGGACGACGGCGGTGCCGACGCGCTGCCGGCCGAGCTGCGCCGCCGCACCCCGTTCCTGACCCACCCGGTCTTCTCCGCGCACCGGTCGGAGACCGCGCTGCTGCGCTACCTGCGCTCGCTCGCGGACAAGGACCTGGCGCTGGACCGCACGATGATCCCGCTCGGCTCCTGCACGATGAAGCTGAACTCCGCGGTGGAGATGGCCGCGATCACCTGGCCGGAGTTCGCCCAGCTGCACCCGTTCGCCCCGGCCGAGCAGGCCCGCGGCTACCGGCAGCTGATCGACGAGCTGTGCACCGCGCTGGCCGAGGTCACCGGGTACGCCGCGGTGAGCGTGCAGCCCAACGCCGGCTCGCAGGGGGAGTTCGCCGGGCTGCTGGCCATCCGCGGCTACCACCGCTCCCGCGGCGAGGCGCACCGCGACGTCTGCCTCATCCCGTCCTCGGCGCACGGCACCAACGCCGCCAGCGCGGTGATGGCCGGGATGCGGGTGGTCGTGGTGGCCTGCGACGAGGCCGGCAACGTCGACGTCGCCGACCTGCACGCCAAGGTCGACCAGCACGCCGAGCGGCTGGCCGCCATCATGATCACCTACCCGTCGACGCACGGGGTGTTCGAGGCCGACATCCAGGAGATCTGCGGCGCCGTGCACGACGCCGGCGGCCAGGTCTACGTCGACGGCGCCAACCTCAACGCGATGGTCGGCCTGGCCAAGCCCGGCCGGTTCGGCTCCGACGTCAGCCACCTGAACCTGCACAAGACCTTCTGCATCCCGCACGGCGGCGGGGGCCCCGGTGTCGGGCCGATCGGCGTCCGGGAGCACCTGGTGCCCTTCCTCCCCGGCCACCCGCTCGTCGACACCGGGACGCAGGGCCCGGCGGTCGCGGCCGCGCCGTGGGGGTCGGCGGGCATCCTGCCGATCTCCTGGGCCTACGTGCGGCTGATGGGTCCCGACGGGCTGCTGCGGGCCACCGAGCAGGCCATCCTCGCCGCCAACTACGTCGCCACGCGGCTGCGCGAGCACTACCCGGTGCTCTACACCGGCGCCGACGGGCTCGTCGCGCACGAGTGCATCCTCGACATCCGGCCGCTGACCAAGACCACCGGGATCACCAACGACGACATCGCCAAGCGGCTGGTCGACTTCGGTTTCCACGCCCCGACGATGAGCTTCCCGGTCGCCGGCACGCTGATGGTCGAGCCGACCGAGAGCGAGGACAAGGGCGAGCTGGACCGCTTCGTCGACGCGATGGTCGCCATCCGTGCGGAGATCGAGAAGGTGGCCACGGGGGAGTACGACCGGACCGACAACCCGCTGCGCAACGCCCCGCACACCCTCGCCATGGTGGCGGGGGAGTGGGACCGGCCCTATCCGCGCGAGGTCGCCGTCTACCCGGTGCCGGCGCTGCGCGGCCGGGGCTACCTCGCACCGGTGCGCCGGATCGACCAGGCCTACGGCGACCGCAACCTGGTCTGCTCCTGCCCGTCGCCGGAGGCCTTCGCCGAGCCCGAGCCGGCCCCGGGGCCCGTGGCCCGCGTCCCGGACCGCGCCGAGGGCGCTCCCGACGACCTGGGGACGGCGGCCGACGCGGTCCCCGCCGGCGCGCCGGCCTGACGGTGGTCGGCCCCGCCAGGGGTATCGCCGCGAGCTCCCCGACCGGGCAGTGGACTTTGAAGCGGAGTCGGGCCGGGCTCCGGCCGTGACGGTCAGCAGGCTGTGGCGCCGGTCGACGCCGGCGCCACAGCATCCGCGCGTCTGCCGTACTCCCGTTATCCTCAACTAAACGCCGCACCGGCAGCACCGGCGACGACCGGTGACGGTGGGGAAGGGGCCCGCCTCCCCGGTCCTCGACGTCGACATGGGGGCGCCACGGCCGTCGCCGGCGGCGATGCCGGGCGCACCCCGAGCGCGCCGGGGCCGACCCGATGGCGCTGCGGCGCCCGACGCTGCAGCCTCGGTGTCGCCGGCGCCCGTCCTGGCCACGGCCCCGTCGCACCGGACGCGGCGACGCGCCGCCGCGAGCGCCGACGGCCAGCACCACGGTCGGTGCGCGGCGAGTCGCTCGCCGATCAACCGTTATCCCCAACGGCCGCACGACACCGATAAGCGAAACGACCAAGGACCACGGCGATGGCCCCGACTCGCGCGTCGGCTCAGATCTTCCGCAGCAGGACCCGGCGCACCTCGTGGTCGGCGGCCTTCTGCAGCACCAACCGGGCGCGGGAGCGGGTCGGGGCGATGTTGTCGCGCAGGTTGGGGCCGTTGACGGCCGCCCAGATGCCGAGAGCCGTCTCGCGGGCCTGCTCGTCGGTCAGGCCGGCGAAGCGGTGGAAGTAGGCACTGGTGTCGGCGAACGCCGTCCGCCGCAGCGCGAGGAAGCGCTCGACGTACCACTGCCGGATGTCGGACTCCGCAGCGTCGACGTAGACCGAGAAGTCGAAGAAGTCGGACAGGAACACCTCGGGGGCGCGGCCGTCGGCCGGGCGCCCGGCCTGCAGCACGTTGAGCCCCTCCAGCACGAGGATGTCCGGCCGGTCGACCACCTGCCGGGCATCGGGGACGACGTCGTAGGACAGGTGGTCGTACAGCGGGGCGCTGACCTCGCCGCGGCCGGACTTCACGTCGGCGAGGAAGCGCAGCAGCGCCCGCCGGTCGTAGCTCTCCGGGAAGCCCTTGCGCCCGAGCAGCCCGCGGGCCGCCAGCTCGGCGTTGGGCAGCAGGAACCCGTCGGTGGTCACCAGGTCGACCCGGGGGCTGCCCGGGCCGGCCGCCAGCAGCGTCTGCAGCAGCCGGGCGGTGGTGCTCTTGCCGACGGCGACGCTGCCGGCCACCGCGATCACGTAGGGCACCTTGGCCGTCGAGTCGCCCAGGAACTCGCTGCGGGCCGCCCACAACCGGCGGCTGGCCTCCACGTGCAGCCGCAGCAGCCCGGCCAGCGGCAGGTAGACCGTCGTCACCTCGTCGAGGTCGATCCGGTCACCGAGGCTGGCCAGCGACTCCAGCTGCGTCGCGTCCAGGGGCAGCGACGTGCCCGCCGCGAGCGCGCGCCACGAGGCGCGGTCGAAGACCGCGTAGGGCGACACCTGGGGTCGTGCCGCCGCCGTCACGCCGCCCATCCCACTCCTGTCACGGCCTCCATCGTGCCGTCCGCCCCCGGTGCCTCACCCGCCCGGGTGGCTCCCGGGCGCTCGAGCGGCCATCGGCGGACGCCGTCGCACCCTCCGTCTAGGGTGCCGGTGTGTCCCTGCCCCCCGGGCTGCTCGAACGCGTCGAGCGGTACTTCGCCGCGGCACCGCTCCCGGACGCGCGCATCGAGACCGCCGGCGGTCTCGACGTGCCGGTCGGCAGCCCCATGTGGCCCTACCCGGCGCGGCCGCGACCGGGGGAGACGGTGAGCGCCGACGACGTCCGCGCGGCCGCCGCGCTGCAGCGGGCCGCGGGCCTGCCGGTGGCGCTCGAGTGGGTGTGCGAGGACGCGCCGACGGTCGAGGCGGCCGTGCGCGCCGCCGGGCTGGCCGTGGACTCCTCGCCCCTGCTGGTCGCCGCGGATCCGGTGGAGCTGCTGCTGCCCTCCGGCGTGCGGCTGTACCTGGTGGGCGCCGAGGACCCCGAGCTGCCGCGCTACGAGCGGCTGGCGTCGATCGCCTTCGCTCACCCGGGGCCGCGCTCGGAGGCGGGCGGCCCCTCGGTCGGCGCGGCCCTCGGCTCCCCGCGCACCGCGGTGCTGCGCGAGCGGATCGCGACCGGCCGCACGGTCATGATGGTCGCGGTCGAGGACGGCGAGCCGGTCGCGGTCGGCACCCACCACCCGGTGGACGTCGACGGCGCGGAGGTCTCCGAGATCGCCGGCGTGGCCACCCTGCCCCGGCTACGGGGGCGAGGGCTCGGCGCGGGGCTGGCCTCGGCGCTCACCGCGCACGCCCGGGAGACCGCCGAGCTGGTGTTCCTGGTGGCCGGGGACGACGACGTCGCGCGGGTCTACGAACGGACCGGCTTCGCCCGCCTGGCGACCGTGGGCGTGGCCGACCTCGCCGACGGGGTCTGAGCTCAGGAGCCCGTCGGCGGCGGCACCGCAGCGGCGGCCTCGTCCAGCGCCGCCCTGGCCGCGTCCCAGCCCACCGACCGGGGCACCTCGCTGAGCAGCACCACCACCCGACCGCCGGCGATCCCCACCGAGTGCAGGTGCCGCTGGCCGCTGAGGCAGCACATCCAGCCCTGCTTGACCGCGGCCCCGGGCAGCGTCCCGAACACGCCGTACTGCTGGTCGAAGCCGTCGGAGGCGACCGGGGTCGCGGTGCCCATCCAGCCCTGCAGCGCGGCGGCGTCGTCCGGGTGGGCGATGACCGGCAGGCGGGCGAGGAACCGGGCCAGGTCGGCGGCGGTCGTCGTCGTCTCGCCCCACTGCCCCCACCGGAGGGGCGGTGCGGTGCCGGTCAGGCCGTAGCGGGTGGCGACGTCGCGCACCGCCTGCGCTCCGCCGAACCGCACCCAGACGTCGGAGGCCGCGGGGTCGTTGGAGCTGCGGATCATCACCTCCAGCTGCGCGCGGTCCTCGGGGGTCAGGGCGAGGGCTCCGGTGCGCGCCCGGTGCAGGACGTCCTCGGCGAGGAAGAGCTTGACCAGCGAGGCGGTGGGGAAGGGCCGGTCGGCCAGTTCGCTGCCCGCCGTGCGGGCCTGGACCCGGGCGCTGTGGGCCTCGGCGGCGCGGATGGACCCGCCGGTCAGGCGCTCCTCCTGGCGGGCGACGACCACGGCGAACGTGCCGACGTCCCCGTGGGCCGCCATCACGGCCGGGACGATCTCGGCGGGAGCGACGTCGTGCTCCGCCGCCGCCCGCCGCGGGGTCACGACCTCGGCGAGCAGCAGCGCGAGCAGGACGACCGCCACCAGGGCCGGCGGCACACCCCGGTGGACGCGACGGGACCAGGTCCGCTGCGCCCGAGCCGTGTCCACACCGTCATGGTTCCCCTACCAGATGACAGCCAGCTGAACGTTCAAGCAGCGGGGGTGTGTCGTGCGCGCACCGCGTCCGTGACGTCGCGGTGCGGTACGAGACCGGGCCGTTCAGTCCTGCGCGTAGGTCCCCACGAGCACCGCGCGGCCGAGGGTGTGGCCGAAGAGGTTGAAGCCGAGGAGCGCGGGGGAGGCGTCCGGGGTGACGTCGAGCCGCTCGACGTCGACGGCGTGCACCGTGACGTAGTAGCGGTGCGGTCCGTGGCCGGCCGGGGGTGCGGCACCGACGTAACCGGGGAAGCCGGCGTCGTTGCGCAGCTGGACGGCGCCCTCGGGCAGCCCGGACCCCTGCTGGTCGCCGGCTCCAGCGGGCAGCTCGGTGACCGAGACCGGGATGTTGGCCACCGCCCAGTGCCAGAAGCCGCTGTGGGTGGGGGCGTCGGGGTCGAAGACGGTGATCGCGAAGCTCCGGGTGCCCTCGGGGAAGCCCGACCAGGACAGCTGCGGCGAACGGTCCTCGCCGCCGGCGCCCATGACCCCGCTCACCTGCGGCGAGGACAGCGGCTCGCCGTCGCTGACGTCGGTGCTGGTCACCGCGAAGCCCGGGACCTGCGGCAGGAAGTCGTAGGGGCTGGGGGGCGTCGGGCGCTCGGCCATGGGCGCTGTTCTCCTCGAACCTCGCGGGTGGGCGGGGACGGGCGTCCCGCGCCGACCCTAGAAGGACCCCGTCCTCCCCGCCCCCCGCAGGCTCAGGGCGGGGGCCCGGGACGGGGCCACCCCGCGGTGAACAGCGGGTTTCCGGCCCGGCGGGGGCGCGCGGACGCCGGTAGCGTCGTGTCGTGCTCGGTCTCCCCGGCTCGATACGTGCCTGCCTGTTCGACCTGGACGGCGTCCTCACCCGGACGGCGACCGTCCACATGGCCGCCTGGAAGCGCACGTTCGACGAGTTCCTGCGCCGCAGCGACCCCGCGGCCGGGGAGTTCACCCAGCAGGACTACAACCGCTACGTCGACGGCAAGCCGCGCCTCGACGGGGTGCGCGATTTCCTGGCCAGCCGCGGCATCGTGCTGCCCGAGGGGACGCCGGACGACCCGCCGGACGCCGCCACGGTGCACGGGGTGGGCCTGCGCAAGAACCAGCTGGTGCACGCCGAGCTCGCCGAGCACGGCGTCGAGGTCTACCCCGGCTCGATCCGCTACCTGCGGGCGGCCAGGGAAGCCGGCCTGGCCACCGCGGTGGTCACCGCGTCGCGCAACGGCGCCGAGGTGATCGCGGCCGGCGGCTTCGCCGACCTGGTCGACACCCGGGTGGACGGCGAGGTCGCGGCGGCCCAGGGGCTGCGCGGCAAGCCCGCCCCGGACACCTTCCTGGCCGGCGCCCGGGCCCTGGGGGTGCAGCCGGCGGAGGCCGTCGTCTTCGAGGACGCGCTGGCCGGGGTGGCCGCCGGCCGGGCGGGCGCGTTCGGCTACGTCGTCGGCGTCGACCGGGTCGGGCAGGCCGAGGCCCTCGCGGCGTCCGGCGCGGACGTCGTCGTCCAGGACCTGGCCGAGCTGCTGGACGGCTCGAGGTGACCGAGCCGGCGAGGTCCCCCGTGCTCGCGGGGCGGCCCGGCGCGGGGCCGACGAGCGCCGGCGAGGGGTCACCGTGACCGAGGGGCGGCCACACTTCCCGATCGAGCCGTGGGCGCTGACCGAGACGGGCCTGGACCACGCGTCCCTCGCCGTCCACGAGTCGGTGTTCGCGCTGTCCAACGGGCACATCGGCATGCGGGGGTCGTTCGAGGAGGGCGAGCCGGTCGTCGTCCCGGGCACCTACCTCAACGGCTTCTTCGAGGAGCGGCCGCTGCCCTACGCCGAGGCCGGGTACGGCTTCCCGGAGCAGGGGCAGACCGTGGTCAACGTGACCGACGGCAAGCTGATCCGGCTGCTGGTCGGCGACACCCCGCTGGACCTGGACTACGGCGAGATCATCGAGCACCGGCGCACGCTGGACCTGCGCCGCGGCCTGCTGCGCCGCAGCACCGAGTGGCGCTCGCCGAACGGGCGGGTGGTGACCGTGACGAGCACCCGGATGGTCTCGCTGCGCCGCCGCTCGATCGCCGCCATCGAGTACACCGTGGAGTGCACCGACGGGCAGGGGGACCTCTACATCGCGCTGCAGTCGGACCTGCTGGCCAACGAGCCGGTGGACAGCGGCTCGGAGGCCGACGACCCGCGCGCGGCCGCGGCGCTGGCCCGCCCGCTGGTCAACGAGATGGCCGTGGCCCGCGGTCAGCGGGCGGTGCTGGTGCACCGCACCAAGCGCAGCCGGCTGCGGATGGCCGCCGGGATGGACCACGTGGTGGAGGTGCCCGACACCTCGACGGCCGACATCGAGGCCGGGGAGGACCTGGCCCGCTTCGCCCTCGCCGCCCGGCTGCCGCAGGGCTCGTCGGTCAAGCTGATCAAGTTCCTCTCCTACGGCTGGTCCTCCCGGCGGTCGGCGGCGGCGCTGCGCGACCAGGTGGAGGGGGCGCTGGCCACCGCCAAGCTCGCCGGCTTCGAGCGGCTGCTGCGCGAGCAGCGCGAGGTGCTCGACGAGCACTGGCAGCACGCCGACGTCGAGATCGAGGGGGACGACGAGCTGCAGCAGGCGGTGCGGGTCGGCGTCTTCCACCTGCTGCAGGCCGGGCTGCGGGCCGAGCGCCAGCCCATCCCGGCCAAGGGGCTGACCGGTCCCGGCTACGACGGGCACACCTTCTGGGACACCGAGACCTACGTGCTCCCCGTGCTCACCTACATCGCCCCGGCCGCGGCGCGCGACGCGCTGCGCTGGCGGCACTCCACCCTCGACCTGGCCCGTGACCGGGCCCGGGAGCTCGGGCTGGCGGGCGCGACCTTCCCGTGGCGCACGATCCGCGGGGAGGAGACCTCGGGCTACTGGCCGGCGGGGACGGCGGCCTTCCACATCAACGCCGACATCGCCGACGCCGTCGTCCGGTACCACCACGCCACCGCCGACGAGGAGTTCGACCGCGACCACGGCGCCGAGCTGCTGATCGAGACCGCCCGGCTGTGGGCCTCGCTGGGGCACTTCGACGACGAGCACGGCTTCCGCATCGACGGCGTCACCGGCCCCGACGAGTACACCGCCGTCGTGGACAACAACGTCTACACGAACCTCATGGCGCAGCGGAACATGCGCGAGGCGATCGCGGCGGTGCAGCGCCAGCCCGACGTCGCCGGCCGGCTGGGTGTCACCGAGGACGAGACCACCCGCTGGGACCGCGCGGCCGCGCTGATGGCGGTGCCCTACGACACCCGGCGCGGCGTGCACATGCAGTCCGACGCCTTCACCCACCACGAGGAGTGGGACTTCGAGGCCACCCCGCCGGACTGCTACCCGCTCCTGCTGCACTACCCGTACTTCGACATCTACCGCAAGCAGGTGATCAAGCAGGCGGACCTCGTGATGGCGTTGCACCTGCGCGGCGACGCCTTCACCCCGGAGGAGAAGTGCGCCGACTTCGCCTACTACGAGGCGCGGACGGTGCGCGACTCCTCGCTGTCGGCCACCCAGCAGGGCGTGGTGGCTGCCGAGACCGGCCACCTGGCGCTGGCGTACGACTACTGGGGCGAGGCCACCCTGACCGACCTGCAGAACCTGCACGGCAACTCCGGGCACGGCCTGCACATCGCCTCGCTGGCCGGCGGCTGGACGGTGGCGGTCGCCGGGTTCGGCGGCATGCGCGACCACGACGGGCGGCTGCAGTTCGCCCCCCGTCTGCCGGAGCGGATCACCCGGCTGCGGTTCCGGCTGAACTACCAGGGCCGGGCGCTGGTGGTGACCGTGTCGCCGACGGAGGCCACCTACCGGCTCACCGAGGGCGAGCCGCTCGACGTGCACCACCACGGGCGCAGGCTCACCGTGACCGAGGACGAGGTGACCGCCGACATCCCGCCCGCACCGGAGGTGGCGCCGGTGCAGCAGCCGCACGGCGTGGCCCCCCGGCGGCGCGGCCGGCGCTGAAAGAGGGCTCTCCTGCCCCCACCGCTCGCAAGCTCGCGGCGGGACCTGCGGGAGGGCCGGGAGGAACTAGCCGAGCAGCCACCAGCCGCCGAGGAGCAGCGCGCCCACGTCGACCAGCAGGAAGACCCCGACCCACAGCACCGCCGGCAGGCGGGTGAGGCCGGCCAGCTGGTCGGCGTCGGAGTGCGGCGCGGCCCGGCGGCGGCGGGCCCGCTGCAGCTCCAGGACCGTCTTCGGCGCGGCCAGCAGCAGGAACCACGTCCCGGCGGCCGCGAACGCCGCCTGCCCGGCCGGCGGCAGCCACCCGGTCACGGCCAGCACGACGGCGCCGGTGACCAGCACCGCCCACAGCCCGTACCAGTTGCGGATCTGCACCAGCAGCGCCGCCAGCAGGCCCAGCAGCGCCCACAGCAGCCCCACGGCGTGGCCGGCGGCCAGCAGGGCCGCTGCCCCAAGACCGAACAGCGCCGGGCCGGTGTAGCCCGCCGCGCAGGTGAGCACCATCCCGAAACCGGTGGGTCGCCCCGCCGACACGGTCAGCCCCGAGGTGTCCGAGTGCAGCCGGATGCCGGCCAGCCGACGGCCGGCGGCCAGGGCGACCAGCCCGTGCGCGCCCTCGTGGGCGATGGTCACGACGGTCCGGGCCGGCCGCCACAGGGCGGGGGAGAGGACGACGACAGCGGCCGCCAGGAGTGCGCCCACCAGGACCGTCGTCGGCAGCTGGGGGAGCGGAGTGGTCACGCGGGCCCAGAACTCCTCGACGACGTCCACGGTGCGGAGTCAACCGCACGCAGCTGGGAACCCGGCTCGGCCGACACGGTCACGAGCGACGGAGTGCTCGCCGATGTGGATGAGGTGGCAGCGGTGTAGGTCGGTCCGGACCGCCGCGAGGACTACATCCGTTATCCCCAGCATACTCTCAAAACTACGGAACAAACAACTGAACAGCGACACGTGGACCCGCCGCACCGGCCGGAAACTCAGACGGTGTCCGGCAACGATGTCCGGCAACGGTGTGGACGCAGCGACGGCAGCGCTGACACCGACGACGGTCAGCAGGGGAGAGACTTCCTGTCCTGGGACGGGGGAGGACTCGACGGGGGAGTCGCGGCAGACCTCAGGCGGACGTCGTCGTCAGGTTCACGGCGTTGCCATCCGGGTCCTTCACGTGGGCGACGCGCTGGCCCCAGGGCATGTCGTTGGCAGGAGCCGGCGCCTGGCCGCCGAGCGACGCGACCCGGGACAGGGCGGCGTCGACGTCGGGCACCTCGACGCTCAGCAGGACGCGCCCCGCCGGAGCCCCCTCGACACTGTCGTCGGCGACGATGCCCAATTCGGAGTCGCCGATCCGGAGGCCGAGGTAGAACGTCGGACCGCCGTCGGGTGTACGGCTGGCCTCCGTGGCCCCGGTGACGCCGGCGTAGAAGCGCGCCAGGCGCTCGAGGTCGTGCGTGATGATCATCGGGGTGACGGTGCTGGGCACGGGATTCCTCTCGGTGGGGACGTCGTTGGGTGGACCCCCCGGCACCGGCGGACTCATCGGTCGCTGCTCCGCAGTGCGCCGGGACGGTGTGGCGCCGGCTCGGCGGCGGATCGGGCGCAGCGACGTCACGTGATGGAAGAGTCGATCGACCGACCGGCCGACGGTGCGCGCGGCCATCGCCGATCGGCGGCGCCGGTCGTGTGTCGGCAGCATGGGCGGGGCAAGCTGACGATCACCGGAGAGCTCGCCGAGGAATCCGAACGCCAGGGTTCCGACGAGCTGCCGGTCACCGTGGAGGACGGTGCCGCAGCCGGTGCACTCCCGCGAGACCAGGCGGTCGTCGTCCTGATCGATCGGGGAGGCCTCCTGCCTTGACTAGTTGACATAATGTGCATTATCGGCGCGGCGTCGAGGACTCGAGAGGGGCTGGTTGCGCCGCCGGATCCGGTGCTCTGGCCGGCCGCCTCGGCGTTGTCGACACCACCCATCCGGCGACGTCTCGACGGGCCGTCCAGCACGCCGGCTCGTCGACCGGCCGCCCTGCGCCCGTTGCCGGCCCGCCGTCGACGCGGGTGTCGATCGCCGGATCCCCGACGTGCTCCGGGTCTCGCGGGTCGATCGCGTCACCCTGGTGATCAGCTCCGCCGGTCGTCGCGGGTCTTGGCGCACGTCCAGTGGCGAGCCAGGAGCCGCGACCGTGGTCTCAGCGGATCGCCGGAGATGCGGCTCCGCGGCCGGCACCTACCTGGTCCCCCGCGACCGCGTCCTGCCCACCTGTCCCCGGCCATCCACCCATCCGTCATTACGTCACTGTGACGCAATGACGGATGGGTGACTGCCCTCGACGGGCGCGCTGCACGGGCGCTGCCTAGGGTCGAGACATGCAACTCCGACGCCCGATCGCCGCACTCGTGACCGCCTTGGCGCTCTTCGGAGGCGGCGCGACGATGACCGCCTGTCAGGCATCCGGGCAGGACGCGAACGACGGGACCACCGACGAGAACGTGCCGCCGAACGTCGAGACCGACGACGAGTCCGACCCGTCGCAGGACAACGTGCCGGACCTGTCCGACCCGCAGGACGGTGTCGAGCAGGGCAACGGCAACGACGACTCCGACGACGGCTGACGCCTGACGCTGGTGCGGTCAGCCGGCGGCGCGCTCGGAGACCCAGAGCTTGTCGAGCCGGCCGGTCGACCGCACCAGGTCCTGCAGGGAGCGCTCGAGCTCGGCCTTGGTGTGCCGCTCGCCGAGGAGCGTCTCGACGTCCTCGATGGCGCAGCGCAGTTGGTACAGCCGGTCCTGCAGACCGTCGAGCTCGGCGCGGGTGACCAGCACGACGTCACCGGACAGGCCTGCCTTCGCCGTCGCCGAGCGTTGCTCGTAGGCCCGCTGCCGGCAGGCCTGCCCGCAGTACTGGCGCGGCCGGCCGACCGACCCCTGCTGGGGGAGCACACGGCGGCACCAGCCGCAGCGACGCTCGGCGCCGCTCCCCCTGCGGGGGCTGGGCAGCCCGGTCTCGGTGGTTGCCTCCTCGGGGATCGTCCGGACGGTGTCTCGCTCTGCCACGCTGGGCACCGTAGACGCCGGTACCGACAGAACCGCAGAACACGCCGGACGCACCTCGTCGACCGGTCGGCACGGGCCGGACGGACCGGTCCGGTGCGACGGGGCGGACGAGGCCCCGACCAGCGCGTGGACCAGCGGCGTTAGCGTGTCGGCGTGGCCCCGGTCCGGTACAGGTTCCTCGACGGGCCGACGCCCATCGCGATGGCCCACCGGGGCGGGGCGATCGAGCACCTGGAGAACACCATGCCGGCCTTCGAGGCCTGCGTGGCCATGGGGTACCGCTACCTGGAGACCGACGTCCGGGTGAGCGCCGACGGGGTGCCGATCGTCTTCCACGACGCGACCCTCGACCGCGTCACCGACCGCACCGGTCGGGTCGACCAGCTGCCGTGGTCGGAGCTGGCCGTCGCCCGCATCGGCGGACGCGAGCCCGTCCTCCGGCTCGAGGACCTGCTCGGCGCCTGGCCCGACGTGCGCGTCAACCTCGACATCAAGGCGCCCGGTGTGGTGGGTCCCCTGGCCCGGACCATCCGGCGGCTGGGGGCCGCCGACCGCATCTGCCTGGGCTCCTTCTCCGACGCCCGGGTCGCCGCGGCCCGCCGCGTGTTCGGTCCGGAGGTGTGCACCTCGCTCGGCCCGCGCGGCGTCGCGGCGCTGCGGTTGTCCTCCTACTCCCCCCGGGCCGCCGGCCTGGTGCGCATCCCGGCCGGCTGCGCGCAGGTGCCCCTCCAGCTGGGCGGCCGGGCGCTGGTCGACGAGCGCTTCGTCGCCGCGGCGCACGCCCGGGGGCTGCAGGTGCACGTCTGGACGGTGGACACGGAGGAGGAGGCGACGGCCGTGCTCGACCTGGGGGTGGACGGGGTCATGACCGACCGGCCGGCGATGCTCCGCGACCTCCTCGAGCGGCGCGGCCAGTGGGGCGCGCGGTGACCGCCGCGGCGGACGACCCGGGCGTCGTCGGGCCGACGCGACCGGTGACCGCGGCCTCCTCCGGCGGCGTTCCCCGGCGACATCCCGGCGCGACCAGCGCCTGCTGGACGGCCCCCACCCGGGCTGACACCCTGCGGCCGTGACGACCGCCGCGACCACCGGGCCGACCAGTTCCCCCGCCGACGTCGCGCTGCGGCGCGAGCGCTTCGGCTGGTACTCCTACGACTGGGCGATGTCGGTGTTCAACACCAGCATCACCACGGTCTTCCTCGGGCCGTACCTCACGTCGGTCGCCGAGGAGGCGGCCGGGCCCGACGGCCGGCTGGGCTTCCTCGGGCTGTCCATCCCGCCGGGCAGCTGGTTCTCCTACGTGCTGTCGGCGTCGGTGCTCCTGCAGGTCCTCGTGCTGCCGCTGACCGGCGCCGTGGCCGACCGGACGGGTCGCAAGCGGGAGATGCTCGCCGGGTTCGCGGCGCTCGGGGCCCTCGCCACCACGGCCCTGTACTTCGTCGCCGACGGCCGCTACCTGCTCGGCGCGGTGTTGTTCATCCTGGCCAACATCAGCTTCGGCGCGGCCACGGTCGTCTACTACTCGTGGCTGCCGGACCTGGCCGGCCCCGACGAGCGCGATGCCGTCTCCAGCCGCGGCTGGGCGTTCGGCTACATCGGCGGGGCGTTGCTGCTCGCCGTCCACCTGGGCCTGGTGCTCGGGGCGCCGTCCCTGGGGCTGACCACCGGCGAGGCGGTGCGGATCTGCCTGGCCACGACGGGCCTGTGGTGGGGCGCGTTCACCGTCTTCAGCGTCTCCCGGCTGCGCAACCGGCCGGTGCGGGAGGCGGCCGACCGGCCGCGCAGCGGGTTCCGCCAGCTGGTGACGACGATGCGCGAGATGCGGGCCTTCCCGCTGACGCTGTGGTTCCTCGGCGCGTACCTGCTGTTCAACGACGGCGTGCAGACCGTCATCTCGCTGTCGGCCACCTACGCCACGGAGGAGCTGGGCCTGGAGCAGTCGGTGCTGACCGGCGCGATCCTGATGGTCCAGGTGGTGGCGATCGCCGGCGCGCTGGGCCTGGGGCGGCTGGCCGGCCGGTACGGCGCCAAGCGGGTCGTCCTGGGTGCCCTGGTGGCGTGGATCGGCGTCCTGCTCGCGGCCTTCTTCCTCGAGGCCGGCGCGGTCGGGCAGTTCTACGCGCTGGCCGCCGTCATCGGGCTGGTGCAGGGCGGCACCCAGGCGCTGTCCCGGTCGCTGTTCAGCCAGCTCATCCCGGCCGGCAAGGAGGCCGAGTACTACGGCTTCTACGAGATCAGCGACCGCGGCACCAGCTGGCTGGGCCCGCTGGCCTTCGGGCTGACCTACCAGCTGACCGGCTCCTACCGGCTGGCCATCGTCAGCCTCGTCGTGTTCTTCGTGGCCGGCTTCGTCGCGCTGGCCGCGCTGCCCATCCGCCGCGCGGTCGTCGCGGCCGGCAACACCCCTCCGGAGCGTCTGTGACCCCCCGCGCCCCTGCCGACGGCGCCACCCTGCTGTCCGTCGTCCCCGCCGCCGGCGACCGCCGCCGCCACCCCGCGCCGGCGCACCTGCGCTTCTTCCACGGGCCGATGGACTGCGGGAAGTCCACGCTGGCCCTGCAGGTCGACCACAACCACAGCCGGCAGGGACGGCGGGGGCTGCTGCTGACCCAGGGCGACCGCTCGGCCGGGCCGCAGATCAGCTCCCGGGTCGGGCTGTGCCGCGAGGCACTCGAGGTGGACGCCGGCACCGACCTGCGGCTGCTGGTGCGCGACCACTGGGCCGCCGGGCACCGGGTGGACTACCTGATCGTCGACGAGGCCCAGTTCCTCACCGCGGACCAGGTCGACCAGCTCGCCGAGCTGGTCGACGAGTCCCACGTCGACGTCTACGCCTTCGGGCTGACCACCGACTTCCGCACCCGGCTGTTCCCGGGCACCCAGCGGCTGCTCGAGGTCGCCGACGACGTGCAGCGCATCCAGGTCGAGGTGCTGTGCTGGTGCGGCCTGCCCGGTCTCCTCAACGCCCGGGTGGTGGACGGCGGGATGGTCCGCGAGGGCGAGACCGTCGTCGTCGCCGACACCGCGCCCACGCCGGCCCCCGACGCCGACGTGCACTACCAGGTGCTCTGCCGCCGCCACCACGTGCTGGGGCAGCTGGGCCCGACCGCGGCCGGCCCGGGGCAGCTCGCGCTCTGCTGAGGTCCCGCGGAGGTCCGGAGAGCCCGTGCGCCTCCACGGCCGTCAGGGTGCCCGGAGGAGGCCGGAGCTCCCTCGTCCGGGGGGTGGTCGAGCGTCGCAATACCACTCCATGCGATGATTCGGGACCGATTCCGCGGAATCTCTCCGCGAACTCTGTCGTTGGTCCTCTTGATCCCGCCGTCCACGGGGTACTGCCCTGTGCGACGGCGAGTCCGGACCGACACCACCAGCACGAGAGGACGGTGTGCCATGGGCGAGCGTTCCCTGCGGGGCAGCCGACTGGGCAGCGTGAGCTACGAGACCGAGCGGAACACCGCCCCCATCGAGCGGCAGTACGCGGAGTACCGGTGCCCGTCGGGTCACCTGTTCACCGTGCCCTTCGCGGACGACGCGGAGCTCCCCGACACCTGGGAGTGCAAGTTCGACGGAGCGGCCGCCAAGCTGGTCGGTGGCATCGAGCCCGCACCCAAGAAGGTCAAGCCCCCGCGCACGCACTGGGACATGCTGCTCGAGCGCCGCTCGGTGGAGGACCTCGAGGAGGTCCTGGCCGAGCGCCTCGAGGTGCTCCGCGGCCGGCGGACCCGCGCCAGCTGAACACCTGCACGACCGCGAACGGCCCCGGTGGGACTCCCCACCGGGGCCGTTCCGCGTTCCGGGCCCGTGCGAGCGGTCCCGGCCTCGACCGGTGCAGCGTCCCCGGCTGTTGATCACGGGGTTCCTGTTGGCGACAACGGCAGCGCGCCGGCGGCGCGACGGCAGGGCGTCCTCGGGGGCGCGTCAGGGGCGCTCGTCGCGGACCGGCTCCTCCCGCACGACCTCGCCCTCGATGACCAGCGGCCGCCCGAACCCGGACGCGTGCGCACCCGAACCGGACGGGCCGCCGAGGGGCCCCTCCGCGCGGGCACTGCGCACCCGCACCGGCCCGCGCAGCCCGACCGGCAGCCGGGAGACCACGGCCCGGCCCAGCAGCCCGCGCACGAGGAAGCGGGTCGGCGGCAGCAGGCACAGCAACCCGACGACGTCGCCCAGGAAGCCGGGCAGCACCATCAGCACGCCGCCGACGGCGATCAGCCCGGCGTCCCCCACCGCCCGCCCGGACGGCCGCCGCTCCCGCGCCCGCTCCCGCAGCTCGCCGAGCGCCCGAGCGCCCTGGCGGGCCAGCAGGGCCCAGCCCAGGGCGGTGGTCGCCAGGGTGGCCAGCAGCGTCCAGCCGACGCCGATCCAGGCGGCGACCAGCACGAGGACGACGACCTCGGCCATCGCCCACAGACCGGCCAGCACGCGCACGCGGTGTCCCACGGCTCTCCCTCACGCCCGCACGCGCCGGCGGCCCCGGGTCCGCCTACCGGACCCCGGTCGACCGCCTGCCGTCGCGGGCTCGTCCCGGCACGGGGCGGCGGACCCGGCCCGGCAGCCGATCGGCCAGCCGGTCCTGCAGGCCCCACCAGGTGACCCGTACCAACGCCTCTTGAACGATCGAACGGCTCATCTTGCTCCGGCCGGAGGTGCGCTCGGTGAAGGTGATCGGCACCTCGACCACACGGGCGCCCGACCGGACCGCCCGCCACACCCAGTCGACCTGGAAGCAGTACCCCTGGCTGGCGACGTCGTCGAAGGGCAGCCGGTCGACGAGCTCGCCGTGCACCGCGCGGAAGCCGCCGGTGGCGTCGGCCAGGGGCAGCCGCAGCGCCCAGCGGGTCCACAGGTTGCCGGCCCGCGAGAGCAGCAGCCGGTGCCGCGGCCAGTCCTCCACCCGGCCGCCGGGCACGTACCGGGAGCCCAGCGCGAGGTCCGCGTGGTCCAGGGCGGCCAGCAGGGCGGGCAGCTGCTCGGGGTGGTGCGAGCCGTCGGCGTCCATCTCGACCAGGACGTCGTAGCCGCGCGCCCGCCCCCACCGGAACCCGGCGACGTAGGCCGGGCCCAGACCGGCCTTGGTGGTCCGCCGCAGCACGTGCACCCGCGGGTCCAGGGCGGCCAGCTTCTCCGCCAGCTCACCGGTGCCGTCGGGTGAGCCGTCGTCCACCACGAGCGCGTGCGCCTCCGGGACGCTGGCGTGCAGCCGCTCCAGGATGGGCTCGATGTTCTCCACCTCGTCGTAGGTGGGGACGACGACCAGCACCCGCCGGCCGTTCACCCCGCCGCTCCGCGGCGGCGCAGGCCGGGCACGGCCACGGCCAGCAGCGCGCCGGCGCCCAGGGCGCCCAGCAGCCACTCCGGCCCGGCGCCCAGCCGCTCGGCCAGGGTGCTGGAGTCCCGCTGCGCGATCTGCTCGACGAAGACGGTGGGCTCGAACAGCCCCGAGGCGGCGGCCAGGGAGCCGTCGGGTGCGATGACCGCGGAGATGCCGCTGGTGGAGGCCAGGGCGACCGAGCGCCCGAACTCCACCGCCCGCACCCGGGCCGCGGCGACCTGCTGCTCGCTCTCGGCGCTGTAGCCGAAGGTGGCGTTGTTGGTCTGGACGACGACCATCCCGGCGCCGGCGCTGACGGCGTCGTGCACCAGGCCGTCGTAGACCACCTCGAAGCAGATGACGTCGGCGACCCGCGCTCCGCCCACGTCGAGCAGGCCGACCTCGTCGCCGGCGGCGAAGTCCCGGCTGACCCGGTCGACGTGCTCGCTGAACAGGCGGAAGAAGTCGCGGAAGGGGATGTACTCGGCGAAGGGCACCGGGTGGCGCTTGACGTAGGTGTCGCCGGGCCCGGTCCGCGGGTCCCACACGATCGCGGTGTTGCTGACGAACTGCCCCGGGCCGCTGACGACGGCGCCCACCAGGATCGGCGCGCCGATCGCGTCGGCCGCGCGGCTGATCTGCCGGGCGGCGTCGGCGTTGCGGTAGGGGTCGATGTCGGAGCTGTTCTCGGGCCAGACGACGAGGTCCGGCTGCGGCTGCTCCCCCGCCGCGACGGCCTCGGCCAGGCCGATCGTCTGGGTGACGTGGTTGTCGAGCACCGCCCGCCGGCGTTCGTTGAACTCCAGGCCCGGCTGCGGGACGTCCCCCTGCACCACCGCCACCGTGCGGGTCGGGCCGCCGGCGGCGAGCGAGGAGCCCGGCAGCGGCAACCAGGCCAGGCCGCCGAGCGCCGGGACGGCCACCGCCCCCAGCGCGGCGAGCGCCGCGGCGCGCCGTCCTCCCCGGACCAGCTGCAGCACGGCGGCGGCCAGCAGCGTGCCGGTGAGCGCGACGGCGAAGCCGACCAGCGGCACCCCGCCGTAGGCGGCGAACGCGAGGAACGGGCCCTCGGTCTGGCTCAGGCCCAGCCGGCCCCAGGGGAAACCGCCGAACGGGAACCGGCCGCGCAGCGCCTCCTGGCCCACCCAGAGTGCCGCCGCCCACAGCGGCCACAGCGGCAGCCGGGACGTGGCGGCGCTCGCCGCGCCGAGCAGGGCGACGTACGCGGCCTGCGCGCCGGCGAGGGCCAGCCACGGCAGCGCGCCGACGAAGATGCCGCTCCACGACAGCAGCGGCACGAAGAAGGCGAGCCCGCAGACCAGCCCCAGCCAGGCCCCCGAGCGGGCGCGCTGCCCGGAGACGGCGAGCGCCAGGGCGGCCGGGCCGAGCGGCGCCAGCCAGGGCAGCGAGGAGCCGGGGAAGGCCAGCAGCAGGAGCAGTCCGGCGACGGCGGCCAGCAGCGTGCGCCACGCCGCTTGCCGCCCCAGCCGCCACCGGGACACCGCCGCGGGTGCCGCGGCCGAGGACCCGGCGGGCCGCTCGAGGGTGCCGGTCGGGATCGCTGACGGCACCCGCGCCTCCCGTGCACCCGTGCGGCCGGCGTCCCCGGTCGCTGCCTTCCCCGTGACCACCGGCGTCCGCACCCGTGGTCCGCGACCCAGCATCCCATCCCGGGACCGACCGGCGGTCGACCACGTCGGGTGTCACCCGTCCGTGCCGGACCCCGGATCGGCGCCCGGGCGGCGCACCCCGGGTGGAACTGCAGGCACTGCAAGGAGGGTGGCGCCGCGGTCCGCGGCGGGCCGCGACCCGGAGGTCCCCTAGGTCGCGGGGCCGGCGACCGCGGCGCCGTCGACAAGCAGGAGGCGGCAGGCGGGCCGGGCCCGTCCGGCGAGGACCGCGGACAGCGTCTCCGTCGTCGCCCACAGCGCCAGGTCGGCCGGCGCGCCGACGGCCAGCGGCCCCTGCGGGTGCTCGGCGCGGGCGGCGTGCCAGCCGCCGTGCGTGGCGGCGTCGAAGGCGTCGTAGGGGCGCAGCCCCGACGCCGGCGTCCGGTGGTCGACCGCCGCGTGCACCCCGCCCCACGGGTCCATCGGGGTGACCGGGGCGTCGCTGCCGAGGGCGAGCGGGACACCGGCGTCGAGCAGGTCGGCGAAGGGGTTGGTGTCCATCGCCCGGTCGACCCCGAGCCGCTCGGCGTACATCCCGGCGTCCCCACCCCACGCCGCGTCGAAGGCCGGCTGCACGCTGGCCACCATGCCCCACTCGGCCAACCGGTCCACCGCCGCGGCAGCCACCATCTCGACGTGCTCGAGGCGGTGCCGGCAGGCCCGCACCGCGGCCCGGCCCAGCTCCTCGACCACGGTGCCGACCGCGGTGAGCACCTGTTCCACGGCGGCGTCCCCGATGACGTGGAAGCCGGCCTGCACGCCGGCACGGGTGCAGGCCCGCACGTGCTCGACGAGCGACGACGTGTCGAAGCGCAGGTGCCCGGCGGTCTCGGGTCGGTCACTGTAAGGACGGCTCAGCGCGGCGGTGTGCGAGCCGAGGGCGCCGTCGCAGAACAGGTCACCCCCGGCGCCGGCCAGGCGGAGGTCGCGCACCACCTCCAGCCCGCCGCGCTCGGCGAGCTCCCCCCAGTAGCCGAGCACCCGCGGCCCGGGCTCCGCGGCGGCGATCGCCAGCAGGCCGGCCAGGTCGTCGGACCCCGAGACCTCGGGCCCGGCCATCTCGTGCAGGCTGCCGATGCCCAGCGCGGCAGCAGCGGCGCGGGTGGCCCGCTGCGCCGCGCCGCGCTGCACGGCGTCCACCGCGCCGTAGGCCGCCCGCCGGGCGGCGTGGTGGGCGTCCAGGCGCAGCTGCCCGTCGGGGTGGAAGCCGGGCAGCGCGGCGATGCCCGGCACCCGCTCCAGCAGCGCGGTCGAGACGGTGGCGGAGTGGACGTCGACCCGCGCCAGGTAGGCCGGTCGGTCACCGACCACGGCGTCCACGTCGTGCCGGGTCGGCCCACGCCCCTCCGGCCAGCCGGTCTCGTCCCACCCGGTGCCGAGCAGGACGCCCTCGGGTGTCGCCGAGGTGTGGGTGCGCAGCGCCGCGACGGCGTCCCGGAGGCTGACGCTGGAGTGGAGATCGAGACCGGTCATCGCCAGACCGGCTGCCGTGGCGTGCACGTGCGCGTCGACGAAGGCCGGGGTGAGCAGGGCGCCCTCCCCCGCGAGCAGCCGCGCGGCGACGGGCGCGTCCGCGGCGTCCCCGAGCCAGGCGATCCGGCCGCCCGCCACCAGCACCGCCCGGCCGGCGCGGTCGCCCACCGTCACGTCGGTGACCAGCAGGCTGCTGCCGCCTCCGTCCCGTTCCGTCACGTCTCTCGTCCCCTCCGTCGTGCGCGGTCCGCGCCCCGGAAGGACACCACGGCGCCCGGCCGCTCCACGTCCGGGGGTCCGCGCCCGGTGGCCGGGGAGAGCGTCCGGCGGTAGGCAGGACGGCGTGACGGCCGACGGCGGCGAGCTGCGCACCGCCCGGTTGCGGCTGCGCCCGTGGACGACGTGCCGCGACGACCTGGCGCGCCTGGTGGACCTCTACGGCCGCCCCGAGGTCACCCGCTGGCTGGGCGGGACGCCGTCGGTGACCCCGGTCGAGCTGGTCGCGCGCTGGCGCGCCGTGGCCGAGGCCGACGGCCGGTTCGGCATCTGGGCGCTCGAGCGCGCCGACACCGGAGCCGTGGCCGGCACGGTGCTCCTCAAGCCCCTGCCCGACGGCGTGGGCGAGGTCGAGGTCGGCTGGCACCTGCACCCGGACAACTGGGGCCGCGGGTACGCCACCGAGTCGGCGCGGGCGGTGATCACCCGGGGGTTCGAGGCGGGACTGCCGGAGGTCTACGCCGTCGTCCGGCCGGGCAACGCCGCGTCGGTGGCGGTCTGCACCCGGCTGGGGATGACCCCGCTGGGCCGGATGCGGCGCTGGTACGACGTGGAGCTCGACGCCTTCCGGCTCATGGCGCCCGCGGTCGTCGACTGAGGGAGGACCCGCCCCCCCCACCGCTCGCCGGCGCGCGGCGAGCCTCCGGACGGGGCCGGCCCCGGAGCTCGCGCAGGGACTCAGCGGGACCGGCGGCGGCGCAGCAGCCGGCGCGCCGTGGCCAGGGGGCCGGCCTTCTTCCGCGTGCCGCGCACGTCCGAGTGGTCCAGCCGCACGGCCTCCTCCGGCGTCGGCGCGGTGCCGCCCAGGTGCGCCGGCTGCCACCACAGGTCCTCGGGCCCGGCCGGAGACTGGGGGTAGGTGCGCTGCGCCTCGTCGAGCAGCTCCTCCATGGCGGTGCGGATGCGCTGCAGCAGCCGGCGCGGTTCCTCGCCGGGCTCGGGGCGGATCGGGTCGCCGAGGACGACGGTGACCGCGACACCGCGCCGGAACTCGATCGGGTGGTGCTTGGTGAACAGCCGCTGACCCCCCCACACCGCCGCGGGGATCACCGGGACGCCCGCGTCGATCGCCATCCGCGCGGCGCCGGCCTTGACCTCCTTGACCCGGAAGCTGCTGCTGATCGTCGCCTCGGGGAAGACGCCCACCACCTCGCCGTCCTTGAGCGCGCGCACGGCGAGGTCGAACGCGGCCGCTCCGGCCTTCCGGTCGACCGGGATGTGGTGCATCGCCCGCATGAACGGCCCGGAGAAGCGGTGGTGGAACACCGAGGCCTTGGCCATGAACCGCACCAGCCGGTGCTGCGGCAGCGCCGCCAGGCCGAGGAAGGTGAAGTCGAGGTAGCTGACGTGGTTGCTGCAGACCACCGCGCCGCCGGACGTCGGCACGTGCTCGGCACCGCGGACGTCGAAGCGGAAGCGGAACAGCCGGAACACCACCAGCGCCAGCCGGATGACGAACCGGTACGGACGGTCGCGGGGATCCGGGCGCGGGCCGAAGAGGTCCCGGCGGACGACGTCACCCCAGCTGGCGGTGTACATGGCGGGACGATAACCGCCGTCCCTGGGCGCCGCTCAGGTGTGCGAGGCCTCGACCGCCGCACGCACCACCGCGGTGAGGTCACCGGTGGCCGCGAACACCCGGCGCTGCAGGTCCGCCCCGGTGCCGCGGTCGAGGACCGCGGCGACGCCGTCGGCGACCCGCTGCTCGTCCCCGGTGGCGGCCAGCGCGGGCCGCACGTGCTCCAGCAGCGCCCTCACGACCGCACCGGCCGGCGCGGGGCGCCCGGTGGCGGGGTGCACGAGGTCCCCGGTCAGACCCGAGCGGCTGGCCCGCCAGGCGGCCATCCGCACCACCTCGCTGCGGACGGCAGGCGCCCCCGCCCCATCCCGCCACTGCCCGGCCGCGGTCTCCACCAGCCCGCGGACCAGCCCGGCCAGCGTGACGGCGTCCTCGGCGCGCAGCGCGACGTCGGCCACCCGGACCTCGACGGTGGGCCAGCGCTCGGACAGGCGCGCGTCGAAGTAGACCATCCCGGTGTCGACGATCGTCTCCGTCGCGAGCAGCTCCCCGACCAGCCGGTGGTAGGCGGCAGCGTCGGCGAACAGCTCGTTCGGCCCGGACGACGGCCAGCGGTTCCAGGCCTGGGCGCGGTAGCTGGCGTGCCCGCTGTCCCGGCCCAGCCAGAACGGCGAGTTGGCGGTCAGCGCGGTCAGCACCGGCAGCCACACGCGGATGCGGTTGAGGACGGCGACGCCCTCCTCGTCGTCCTCCACGGCGACGTGCACGTGGCACCCGCAGGTCAGCTGCTCGGCCGCGGTGAGGCCGAAGGTCTCGGCCATCTCGGTGTAGCGCTCGCCCGGGGTGGACTGCGGCTCGACCCGCACCGGCGAGCTGGCCAGCGCGGCCACCCGGGCACCGACGTCGCGGGCCGCGGCGTCCGCCCGCCCCCGCCAGTGCCGCAGGTCGGCGGTCACGTCGTCCAGGCCCGAGCAGACGCGGGTGCCGTACTCCAGCTGCTGGGTCTTGAGCTCGGGCACCAGCCGGCCGACCGGGTCCCCGCCGCCGGCCTCGTCGTCCCCGCGCCCGGCCCGGTCGTGCTCCTCGACCGTCTCCCCCTCGCCGCGACGGGCCGCCACCTCGAGCGCGGCCGGCCCCAGCGGCACCGGCCGCCCGGAGGGGTCGACGACCAGCAGCTCCTCCTCGACACCCACCGTGCGCACGGCGACCAGCATCACCGCCGCCCCGTGCCGCCGCTCGCCGAGCCGGCAGGGCGGTTGGTGCATCGGCGCCGGAGGCGCCGTCCGGGGTTTGCTGGCGGGACCACCGAGTGAGTTGATCAATTGTTGGGCATAACGGTAGAGTGGTGTCATGTCGAACCGCTGGGAACCGCCGCTGCCGGCGATGCCGACTCCGCCCGCTGAGCGGGCCTGGCAGCGCCTGCCCGTACCGCCGGGCTACGAGGCCCAGTGGCGCCGCCTGGTCGACGCCGCGCTCGAGGTCGGCATGGGACCGGACTCCCTCGTCGAGGAGGGCATGGACCCCATCGCCGCGGCCCGCGGCTGGAAACCGGCCACCGTCGCGCTCTACAGCAAGGTGGCCCGCTACGGCGGCATCGCGCTGCCGGTGGTGCGCACGCCGGAGCCCGATCCGCAGACCCTGGAGCTGCGGCCACTCTCCCAGATCAGGACCGAGGACCCCGAGCACCTGCGCACCGTGGCGTGGTGCGCGCTCGCCCTGGGCTGGCCCGGAACGGTCGGCCAGTTCCGGTCGCTGCGACGCGACCAGGTCCACCCGACGGCACGCCGGGTCGTCGTCCGCACCGACGACGGCGAGTGGTCGGTGCCCGGCGCGCTCACCGCGTGGCACGCCTGGGAGTCCTGCCGGGCCCGGTTCCCGGCGCTCGCCGACAGCCCCTGGGTGCTGCCGGCCTTGCGCCGCGGCCCCGGCCTGGCCTCGGCGGTCGGGGCGCAGCTGTCCACCCAGGCGCTGCAGGTGACCTTCGCCAAGCACGCCGTGCGGACGGCGCAGCACCTGTGCATGACCGCGCCACCGTCACGGCAGGACTGGGCCGAGGCGCTGTCCGTGCAGTACCTGACCCTCTCCTACGACTCCTACCGCCGCCTGGCGCTCGCCGGGGGCGCCGAGCCGGTCGCGCCGCGCGGTGCCGTGCGCGCCAAGCGCAGTGCCGCCCGTGCCGCTCGCGAGGCCGCCGGCGGGCGCCGCTCCTGACGCCGGCTCCCGGCGGCGCGAGGTCCGGTCCCCTCCCCCGGTCACCGGCTTGTGCTTTTCTCTGGGTGTCAGCGCCTTTGTTGGGGATAACGGGAGTACGGGGTGCGGGGACCCGGTGGACTGCCGCTGAACGTCCCGGTGGAGCAGCACGCACCGCTCGCTGGGCGGCTCGTCACCGCACCGGCTCCGGCCCGTCCGCCACGGGGCCTGCACGATCGCCGTACGGAGGCCGGACGCGCCTCCCACGACCCACCGCCGCTCAGCCGTGACCACGGGGACGGGCGGCCGGGACGACGCGAGGGCGCGTGCGGCCGGCACACATCCCACGCCTGCCCGGTCACCCCGACATCGGCGCCCGGACGTCCCCACCTGGCCGCTGCCCTCGAATGGTGCACCGTGGTGCTGCGCCTGCCCGGCGCCGGGCGCGCGGGCAGGCGTCCTGGAGTGCCCGCACGCGCCACTGGGCGCACGAGCGGTGGAGCGCCACGCTTCGCGGGCCTTCGTCCATCGGTCGCTGCTCGGCCCCTGTCGGCTCTGTGATTGGTCAGTTGGGGATAACGGTTGATGACCGCGCAACCGAGCCCTCGGCGCGCGTCGGGGAACTCGGCGTCAGAGCAGCGTGAGCTGCTCAGCTGCCGGTGCCGCACCGGGGCGTCCCGGGGCCGGCCGGGCGCCCTGCCGGGTCGCCGGGAGGCTGCCGGCCGGGAACCGGTTGTCCCCGTCCCCGGGGATGCCGGCCGGCGCGTCCACACCCCGGGCCGCTCCCCCGGCCTGCCGGCCCAGTCCGTACCTCGCCAGCAGCGGGGCGACCCGCCCGGCCAGCCAGCTGCGGTACTCCGGAGCCACCACCGCGCCGCGGCGGTAGAGCTGCTGGTAACGCGGCACCAGCTGCGGGTGCTCGCGGACCAGCCAGGCGGAGAACCACTCGCGAGCACCGGGGCGCAGGTGCAGCGGGACGACGGTGACGCCGCTGGCACCCGCCTCCGCGATCGCCCGCAGCGCGGCGTCCAGGTCGGCCAGGCGGTCGGTGAGACCGGGCAGCACCGGGGCCAGGAACACCCCGCAGGACAGGCCGGCGTCGGCGATCGCCCGCACCAGCTCCAGGCGGGCACGCGGGCTGGGCACCCCGGGTTCGAGCGAGGCGTGCAGGTCGTCGTCCCAGACCGCCAGGGAGACGCCCAGTCCGATCGGGACGTCGCGGGCGGCGGACGCCAGCAGCGGCAGGTCCCGCCGCAGCAGCGTGCCCTTCGTCAGGATCGAGAACGGCGTGCCGGAACCGGCCAGCGCCGAGACCACGCCGGGCATCAGCCGGTAGCGCCCCTCGGCCCGCTGGTAGGGGTCGGTGTTGGTGCCCAGCGCCACGTGCTCGCGCTTCCACGAGGGACGGGCCAGCTCGCGGCGCAGGACGTCGACGAGGTTGGTCTTCACGACGACCTGGCTGTCGAAGTCCCGGCCGGTGTCCAGCTCCAGCCACTGGTGCGTGCTCCGGGCGTAGCAGTACACACAGGAGTGGGAGCAGCCCCGATAGGGGTTGATCGTCCAGCGGAACGGCATGGGTGAGTCGCCGGGGACCTCGTTGAGCGCGCTCTTGCTGCGCACCTCGTGGAAGGTCAGCCCGGGGAACTCCGCCACCTGCACGCTGCGCAGCAGGCCGCGCACCGTCGGCACGCCCGGCAGCGTCGCCGGCTCGTCGGCGTCCAGCCGCTGGGCGTCCCACCGCATGGCGGTCATCCGAACACACGTTCGAGCAGCTGTCCAACGCGCGGACCGGCTACAGCGGCGGGCGGTCCTCGTAGAAGGTGGAGAGCACCACCGTCGTCCGCGTGGTGACGCTGGCGGTCTGCCGGATGGTGCGCAGCAGTGCCTCGAGCGCGTCGGGGGACGACGTCCGCACCTTGAGCAGGTAGCTCTCCACCCCGGCCACCGAGTGGCAGGCCTCGATCTCGGGCAGGTGCGCCAGCAGGGACGGCGCCTCGTCGGGCGAGGCGGCGTCGGTCGGCGTGATCGCGACGAACGCCGTGAACCCCAGGCCGAGCAACGCGGCGTCGAGCCTGGCGTGGTACCCGGTGATCAGCCCGCGCTGCTCGAGCCGGCGCACCCGCTGGTGCACCGCCGACACCGACAGGCCCACCTTCTCGGCGAGCTCGGTGTAGCTGGCGCGGCCGTCGCGGGCCAGCGCGGCGAGCAGCGCCCGGTCGACGTCGCCGGAGGTGAGCGGCCCGCCGCCGGGATCAGCCGGCGAGGACGACGAGCTCACGGGGGCCCTCGTTGAGCGCGGTGACGCCGTCGTCGGTGCAGACGACGATGTCCTCGATGCGGGCGCCGCAGCGGCCGGGCAGGTAGATGCCCGGCTCGACGGAGAACGCCATCCCCGGCTCCAGCGGCAGGTCGTTGCCCGCGACGATGTAGGGCGCCTCGTGGGTGTCCAGGCCGATCCCGTGCCCGGTGCGGTGGATGAAGTACCCGCCCCACCCGGCCGCCGTGATGACGTCCCGGGCGGCGGCGTCCACCTGCTCGGCGGTCACCCCGGGCCGGACGGCGGCGGTCGAGGCGCGCTGCGCCTCCTGCAGGACGGCGTACCACTCGGCGACCTCGGGTCCCGGCGCGCGGCCGACCGCGTAGGTGCGGGTGCAGTCCGACCGGTAGCCGGTGGCCGTCTCGCCGCCGATGTCGACGACCACGACGTCGCCGTCCTCCACCACCCGGTCGGACAGCTCGTGGTGCGGGCTGGCGCCGTTGGGCCCGGACCCGACGATGGTGAAGTCCACCGACACGTGGCCCTCGGCGAGGATCGCCGCGGCGATGTCGGCGCCCACCTCGGCCTCGGTGCGGCCGACCCGCAGCCACTCCCCCATCCGGGCGTGCACCCGGTCGATGGCCGCACCGGCGGCGGCGAGCTCGGCGACCTCGGCCGGGGTCTTCACCATCCGCAGCCGGTCGACGACCGGGCTCGCCAGCTCCAGGGCCGCCCCCGGCAGCGCGCCGGCGACGCCGAGCGCGTGCAGCGCCCAGGTGCGGTCGCCGACCGCGACCCGCGCCGGCGCGGCGCCCAGCCGGCCGGTCGCCGCCTGCGCCAGCAGCGCGAACGGGTCGTCGGTCTCGTCCCAGGCCAGCACCTCCAGGCCGAGGCCGCCGGCCGGGCCGGCGTCGACCATCGGCGCCTCCAGCCGGGGGACGACCAGGAACGGCTCCCCCCGCCGCGGCACCACCAGCGCGGTGAGCCGCTCCATCGCGTGGGCGTCGTAGCCGCACAGGTAGCGCAGGTCCGGGCCCGGCGTGACGACGAGCAGGTCGACCCCGGTCGCCGCGGCGAGGTCTCGCGCGGCGTGCACGCGGTCGGGGGTCACCAGCCCGGATGCGGTCGGAGAGGGCACGACTCGCAGCCTAACCAGCGGATACGCCGGTCACCCCCGGCCGTTACCGTCCCGAGTCGTGACGACGATGCTGCTGGACGCCGCCTCCCTCTACTTCCGGGCGTTCTACGGGGTGCCGACCAGCGTCACCTCGCCGGACGGGCGCCCGGTCAACGCGGTCCGCGGCTTCCTGGACATGACCGCGCGGCTGGTCACCGCCCACGCGCCCGACCGGCTGGTCGCCTGCTGGGACGACGACTGGCGCCCGGCCTTCCGCGTCGAGGCGCTGCCGTCCTACAAGGCGCACCGGTTGTCCCCCGACGGCGGGGAGGAGACCCCCGACGAGCTGGGCCCGCAGGTGCCGGTGCTGGTCGAGGTGCTCGCCGCGGCGGGGCTGGCGCGGGTCGGCGCGCCCGGCTACGAGGCCGACGACGTCATCGGCACGCTGGCCACCCGCGCGCGCGGCCCGGTCGACGTCGTCACCGGCGACCGAGACCTGTTCCAGCTGGTCGACGACGAGCGCGGCGTCCGGGTGCTCTACACCGCACGCGGCATCACCGACCTCGAGCTGGTCGACGAGGCGGCGGTGACCGCGAAGTACGGCATCCCGGGGCGGGCCTACGCCGACTTCGCCGTGCTGCGCGGCGACCCCAGCGACGGGCTGCCCGGGGTGGCCGGCATCGGCGCGAAGACCGCGGCGGCGCTGATCACCGAGTTCGGCGACCTGGCCGGCATCCGGGAGGCCGCCGCGCGCACCGTCGTCCCGAAGCCGCCGCTCACCGCCGCCGTCCTCAGGAAGCTGCACGCCGGCGCGGACTACCTCGACGCCGCCCCGGTGGTCGTCGCCGTCGCCCGCCACATCGACCTGCCGGCCGTGGAGGGTGCGCTCCCCCGCCGGCCGGCCGATCCCGACGCGCTGGCGGCGCTGGCCGCCGCGCACGGCATCGAGTCCTCGCTGCGGCGGCTGGGCGCCGCGCTCGGCTGGCCGGAGGACGTGCTCGGCTGAGCTCTAGACCTCTTCCCAGGTGTAGGAGGCGTCGGTCTCGTCGGTGATGACGATGCGCAGGGTGACCTCCTCGCCGTCGGCCGTGGTGCCGGTGCACTCGTAGTCGGCGCCCTGCTCGACCTGCATCTCGTCGTCGCAGGTCAGGTCGATCGCCACGCCCTCGATCTCCTCGAACTGCGCGGCGACGTCGTCCTCGACCCGCCCGGTGTCGAGCACGGTGTCGGCGAAGACGCGGGCGAGCACCACGGCGACGAGCAGCAGGACGGCCGGCACGACGATGCCGGCCACCAGTGCCCTCCGGGAACGCCGCTGCGGCGCCGGCGGCCCGTACGGCGGCTGGCCGTACGGGGGCTGCCCGTGCTGCGGCTGGCCGTACGGGGGCTGCCCGTGCTGCGGCTGGCCGGGCTGCGGCTGGCCCACCCAGTACGGCGGCTGGCCCTGCGGCGGCTGCCCGCCGTACGGACCGGGCGCCGGCGGGCCCCAGGGACCGGGCTGCTGCGGCCACGGCTGCTGCGGCTGCGGCCGACGGGGCTCACCCGGCGGCGGATCGCCGTGCGGGGGGTTGGTCATCGTCGGAGATCCTGCCCCACCTGCGGCTCAGCCGCCGACCGCCACGGCGACCACGCCGCGCCGCACCCGGTCCACCGTCGCCCGGGCCGTGGTGGCCAGCTGACCGTCGGCGACCTTGGCGAGCTGGTCGAGCAGGTCCAGCAGCTGGCGCGCCCAGCGGACGAAGTCCCCGCCGGAGAGCTCGGTGCCGGCCTGCTCGGCCCCGGCCAGGACCCGGTCGAGGCTCTGCCCGTCGGCCCAGCGGTAGGCCGCCCAGGCGAAGCCGAGGTCCAGGTCGCGGCCGGCCGGCACACCGTGGTCGAGCTCGACGTCCTGCAGCCGCGCGCGGATCCGCCGCATCTCGGCGATCGCCGCCGCCACCTTGCCGGCGGGCACCGCCGGCTGGCCGGGCATCTCCCGCCGGGCCTCGAACACCAGCGTGGACACCGCGGCGGCGAGCTCGGCCGGGGTCAGCCCGCGCCACACGCCCGAGCGCAGGCACTCGGCGACGAGCAGGTCGGCCTCCGACCAGATGCGGGCCAGCCGCCGGCCGTCGTCGGTGACGACGGGGGCGACCTCGTGGTCCACCGGGTCCTCCCCCGCGGTCACCGGCGGGGCCGCCGGGTCGGGCACCAGGTAGCCCAGCTCCTCGAGGACGTCGCAGGTGCGGTCGAACTGGCGGGTCAGCGAGCCGGTGCGCTCGGCCATCCGCCGGTGGGTGGCCTCGGCCTCCCGGGTGGCCCGCAGCCAGCGCTCGGCCGCCCGCACGCGCTCCTCGCGGTCGGGCAGGGCGTGCACGGGGTGGGCCCGCAGCGCCCGCCGCAGGTCGTGCAGCACCGGGTCGTCGGCGGCCGCGGAACGCTGCCTGACCCGCCGCGCGCCCAGGTCGTTCTCCACGCGCGCGTTGCGCAGCGTGGCGGCCAGGTCCCGCCGGGCGTGCGGGCTGCGGTGGTTGAAGTTCCTGGGGACCCGGACCCGGGCCAGCGCGGTGACCGGCGTCGGGAAGTCCACGGTGCCGAGGCGCCCGGCCCACTTGTCCTCGGTGAGCACCAGGGGGCGCGGCTCGGTCAGGTCGGTCACCCCGGGGTCGAGGACGACGGCCAGCCCCTGCCGCCGTCCCGACGGCACGCGGATGACGTCGCCCGGCCGCAGCGCCGCCAGCGCGTCGGAGGCCTCGATCCGGCGCTTGGCCGCCGAGTCGCGGGAGAGCTCCTTCTCCCGCTCGGCGATGTCCTGGCGCAGCCGCGCGTACCCGGCGACGTCGCCGCTCTCGGAGTGCATCTCCGCGGCCCAGCGCTCGGCGTCCCGCTCGTGGCGGGCGGCGGCGCGGGCCAGCCCGACCACCGAGCGGTCGGCCTGGAACTGGGCGAAGGAGGAGGCCAGCAGCTCGCGGGCGTTGGCGCGCCCGAAGGAGCTGACCAGGTTCACGGCCATGTTGTAGCTGGGCCGGAAGGAGGACTTCAGCGGGTAGGTGCGGGTGCTGGCCAGCCCGGCGACGACCGAGGGGTCCATGCCCGGCGCCCACACGACGACGGCGTGCCCCTCGACGTCGATGCCGCGCCGCCCGGCCCGTCCGGTGAGCTGGGTGTACTCGCCCGGCGACACGTCGACGTGCGCCTCGCCGTTCCACTTGACCAGCCGCTCGAGGACGACCGTGCGCGCCGGCATGTTGATGCCCAGGGCGAGGGTCTCGGTGGCGAACACGGCCTTGACCAGACCGCGGACGAAGCACTCCTCCACGGTCTCCTTGAACGCCGGGACCAGGCCGGCGTGGTGTGCGGCCAGCCCGGCCAGCAGCCCCTCGCGCCACTCCCAGAAGCCGAGTACGTGCAGGTCCTCCTCCGGCAGCGAGCCGGTCCTCTCGTCGACGATGGCGGCGATCTCCGAGCGCTCGTGCTCGTCGGTGAGCCGCAGCCCGGCCCGCAGGCACTGGTCGACCGCCGCGTCGCAGCCGTTGCGGCTGAACACGAAGGTGATCGCCGGCAGCAGGCCCGAGCGGTCCAGCCGCTCGATGACGTCGGGACGAGCCGGCGGCCGGTAGCGCGGCTTGTGCCAGTCCCGCTCCCGGCGCGAGCCGCCGTTGCCACCCCCCCAGGTGTCCATCCGCCGCTCGTGCTCCCGCACGTAGCGGACCAGCTCGGGGTCGACGACGCTGGCGCCGCGCTCTCGGGTGGACTGCCCGCGCGGGTCGTCGCCCTGCTCGGCGGCGTGCGCGGCCGGGCGCAGGCTGAACAGGTCGAACACCCGGTTGCCGACCAGCATGTGCTGCCACAGCGGGATCGGCCGGACCTCGCTGACGACGACCTCGGTGTGGCCGCGGACGGTGACCAGCCAGTCGGCGAACTCCTCGGCGTTGCTCACCGTCGCCGACAGTGACACCAGGGTCACCGACTGCGGGAGGTGGATGATCACCTCCTCCCACACCGCGCCGCGGAAGCGGTCGGCGAGGTAGTGCACCTCGTCCATGACGACGTAGCCGAGCCCGTCGATCGCCGGGGACTCGGCGTAGAGCATGTTGCGCAGCACCTCGGTGGTCATCACCACCACGGGGGCGTCGCCGTTGATGGCGTTGTCCCCGGTGAGCAGGCCGACCTTCCCCTCGCCGTAGCGCTCGGCGAGGTCGTTGTACTTCTGGTTCGACAGCGCCTTGATCGGCGTCGTGTAGAAGGCCTTGCGCCCCTCGGTCAGCGCCTTGTGGACGGCGAACTCCCCGACCACCGTCTTGCCTGCGCCGGTCGGCGCGCAGACCAGGACGCCGGACCCCTCGTCGAGCGCCTCGCAGGCCTGGACCTGGAAGGGGTCGAGGGAGAAGCCGAGCTCCGCGGTGAAGTCGGCCAGTGCGGGGTGGGCACCGCGCCGACGGGCAGCCGCGTACCGCTCAGCGGGGCTGGACATGGCTCCCACGTTAGGCGCGTCTCCCCCGTTCGGCTCGGCCGACCCCGTGGGCGCGGGAGTTGGGGATAACGGAAATGCACCGGCGCGGGGGCCACCACCCCACTCCTTGCCGGCGCCCAGCACCGGGAGGGCGCCGGGCATCGTCCGTCAGCGGCGGGAGCGCGCCGGGTCGTCCAGCGGCGCGGCGTCGTCCTCCCTGCGCAGGTCGTCGTACGGGGCCGCGTCGAGCTCGGACGGCGCGGCGTCCAGCGGCGAGGCCTCGTCGTCGGAGAGGGCGTGGAAGTGCTCGACGGCGTCCCGCTTGGCCCGCCGCCGGTCGACGAACCGGGCCACCTGGATGGCGAGCTCGAAGAGCACGATCATCGGCCCGGCCATGAGCAGCATGGTGAACGGGTCCTGCGTCGGGGTGACGAAGGCGGCGAAGACGATGGTCAGGAAGAAGATCCACCGCCGGGCCCCGCGCAGCACCTCGTAGGACAGGACGCCGACCAGGTTGAGCGCCACCGCCACCAGCGGCACCTCGAAGCTCACCCCGAACGCCACCAGCAGGGACAGCGCGAAGCCGATGTAGTCCTGCGCGGTCAGCGCGATCACCGTGCCGCTGCCGGCCAGCCCCAGCAGCAGTTGCAGGCCCGCCGACAGGGAGACGTAGGCCAGGGCGGCGCCGAGGGCGAACAGCAGCGAGGAGACCGCGACGAAGCCGAAGCCGTAGCGCTTCTCGTTCCGCTTCAACCCCGGGGTGATGAAGGCCCACAGCTGGTAGAGCCAGAACGGCGCCGAGAGCACCGCGCCGCACAGGAAGCTGACCTTGAGGCGGATGAAGACCCCGCCCAGGACGTCGGTGATGAGCAGGCCGCACTCCTGCTCGCTGCCCTCGGTGAAGCGCAGGTCGGCCGGCAGGTCGCAGTACGGCGCCCGGATGAAGTCACCGAGGCCGTGCTCGTACCACCAGAAGGCGACCGCGGTGGCCACCAGCAGGGCCAGCAGCGCCTTGGCGATCCGGTTGCGCAGCTCGGTGAGGTGGGCGACCAGCGTCATCGTCGCCGCGGGGTCCCGCGGCGGGCGGCGCCGGCGCAGGCCGGACCGGCGTGCCGCGCCCCCCTTGGTGCTGTCGCTCATGGTGGTGCCGGGAGCTGGGGTCAGCGGGTGCTGTCGGCCGGGCCGGCCTGGGTGGCGCGGGCCCGCAGCTCGGCGGCCCGGGCCTCGGCGGCACGCGCCTCGGCCTCGAGGGCCTCGCGCTCGCGGTCGGCGGCGGTCGCGGGCGGGAGGACCTCACCGCGCACCGGGGAGGTCCTGGCGGCGTCCTTGGTGCGGACGTCGTCGTCCTTCATGCCCTTCATCTCGCCCTTGAAGATGCGCAGCGAGCGGCCCAGCGAGCGCGAGGCGTCCGGCAGCTTCTTGTAGCCGAAGAGCAGCAGGATGGCCAGGATGATCAGGCCGATCTCCAGCGGGCCGAGTCCGGCCATGTCGTCCTCCAGGTCAGCAGGTGGCGTCGTCGATGCTACGTGCCGGCGGGCGTCCTGCCGCCCCCGAAACGAGGGGGTGGGACCGGCCGGTCAGGAGGGGCGCTGGACCTCCGCGGCGCGCGCGGCGGTCGCCTGCGCCTCGGTGAGCAGCGGCCGCACCTCCCGCTCGAACGCCGCGACCTCCCGGCGCAGCCGACCGGCCGCGCCGAGCACCCCGTACGCCAGCGCGCCCAGCACCACGACGGCCAGGACGGCAACGGCGATCCACACGACGGTCAGCAGCACGGCCCCGACCCTAGTCGCCGGAGGTGGACGGCAGCTGTCCGTCGGCTGCATAGCGGCCGAGGGCGGCCCGGGCGTCGGCGGCGACGGCCGCGGCCAGCTCGGCCGGCTGGTCGACGATGGCGGCCCCGCCCAGGGAGGCCACCAACCGCCGCGCCCACGCCATGTCGGCGGTGCGCAGGGCGATCGCGAGACCGCCGGGCGGGTCCTGGACCTCGCGCACGTCCTCGACCGGGTAGTACTCGGCCACCCAGCGGGCGGCCCGGGCCAGCCGCAGCCGCACCACCGGCGCGCCCGGCTCGGGCTGGTAGAGCCCGTTGTCGACGTCGCGCAGCGGCACCCCCGGCGGTGGCGCGGACGGCTCGTCGAGGACCTCGACGTCGTCGATCCGGTCCAGCCGGAACAGCCGGACGCCGCCGACCTCCCGGGACCAGGCCTCCAGGTACCAGCGGCCGTCGACCAGCAGCAGCCGCAGCGGGTCGACGGTGCGCTCGGTCCGCTCGTCGCGGGTGGGCACGTAGTAGTGCAGGTGCAACGCCCGCCCGCGCTCCAGGCCCTCCCGGACGACGGCCAGCGCCTGCTCCTTCGCGTCGACCGACAGCGCCACCGGCGTCACCCGCTCGGCGGCGTGCCCGGCGGCGGCCGAGACCTTGGCCAACGCGCGGCTGACCGCCTCCCGCTCGGCCAGGCCGGGCAGCTCGAGCAGGGTGCGCAGCGCGACGACCAGGGCGACGGCCTCGTCGGTGGTCAGCCGCAGCGGCCGCACCATCCCCGCGGTGAAGGTGACCCGCACCCGGTCGCCCTCGAAGGCCAGGTCGATCAGGTCGCCGGGCCCGTAGCCGGGCAGCCCGCACATCCACAGCAGCTCCATGTCGCGGCGCAGCTGCCGCTCCGGGACGCCGAAGTCGCGGGCCACCTCCGCCAGCGGCACCCCCTGCGGGCGGGCGGTGAGGTACGGGACCAGCGACAGCAGCCGGGTCATCCGCTCGGTCGTGGTGGGGGCGCTCATCAGGCCGTCCCCCCCGGCGCCATCGCGGCCAGGCGGGTCAGCCGCTCGACGACCGCCGCCCGCACCGCGGCCGGGGCCTCGACGACGACGTCGGCGCCGTAGGAGGCGATCTCGCCGGCCAGCCGCATCGGCTCGGTGGTGCGCAGCTCCAGCCGGTCGTCCCCGTCCTCGGCCGGGCCCAGCGGAACGGCGTGCCGGCGCAGCCCGATCGCGGTGCCGGGCCGGGCGCGGACCACCACGAGCTGCTCCTCGCCCCGGAACTGCCCGGCGACCATGGCCGCCAGGTCGACGTCCCCGGGCGGCTCGAAGGCCGCGGCCGGGCCGGTGGCCCGCGGCGTGCCGACGACGCGGGAGAGCCGGAAGACACGGGGCGCCTGCCGGTCGAGGTCGAGGCCGCCGAGGTACCAGCGCCCGTGCCAGGCGACGACGCCCCAGGGCTGCACGCGGCGGCGGGCGGGGGCGTCCTCGTCGGGACGGCGGTAGTCGAAGGTCAGCACCCGCCGGTCGCGGGCCGCGGCGTAGCAGGGCTCGAAGGCCGGCTCGTCGGAATCCAGCCGGGGGCGCAGCGGGATCGCCCGGGAGGTGTCGACGTCCACACCGGCGGCCTTGAGCTTCACCAGCGCGCTCTGCGCGGCGCCGGCCAGCTGCGCGGACTCCCACAGCCGCAGCGCCAGGCCCACCGCGGCGGCCTCCTCACCGGTCAGGGTGATCTCGGGCAGCTCGTAGTGCGCCCGGGCGATGCGGTAGCCGTCCTCGGTGTCGAAGACGCTGGTGCGGCCGGTCTCCAGCGGTACGCCCATCTCGCGCAGCTCGGCCTTGTCGCGCTCGAACATGCGCTTGAACGCCTCGTCGGCGCGGGCGGTGCCGTCGTCGGGCTCGTAGCCGGGCACGGTGGCCCGGATCTTCGCCGCGGTCACGTACTGCCGGGTGCCGAGCAGGGCGATGACCAGGTTCACCAGCCGCTCCGCCCGCTTCGCCGCCACACGCCCAGGCTAGTCAGCCCGGCGCCGGGCGGCCCCCTGCAGGGGCCCGCCGCGAGCCTGCGAGCGGTGGGGGCAGGGGGTCCTCCCACCCGCAGGGGGCCGGGCGGCCCGGGAGGGCGGTGGCTAGCCTGCGCGGGTGGGGGAACGCGGAACGACGCAGCAGCGGATCCGGTGGCGACGGGGCACGGTGACCGCCCTGGGGCGGGCCTGGCGCGACGCGCAGGAGCTCACCGCCGAGGTCGACGGCGACGGCGAGGTGCGGGCGCTGGCGCACCCCTCGCTGGTCGGCGTCCCGGAGGTCGGCGACACCGTGCTGCTCAACACCACCGCCTGGGCGCAGCGGCTGGGCACCGGCGGCTACGCGCTCGTGGTCGCCGTCCCCGACCGGCTGCCGCCGGACCCGACCGGACCCGGTCACCTGGTCAAGGCCCGGTACACGCCGCTGCAGGTGAGCGTGCAGGGCGTCGACGAGCAGGACACCGAGCACCACCGCACCATCGCCGACGCCGAGGACCTCGCCGGGATGCCGGTCGTCGTCGCCGATCTGCACTCGGCGCTGCCGGCCGCGCTCATCGGCGTCCTGGCCACCGACCCGGACCTCCGGGTCGCCTACGTGATGACCGACGGCGGCGCGCTGGTCGCCGGCTTCTCCCGCACCCTGTCGTCGCTGGCGTCGTCCCTGGCCGGCGTGGTCACCGTGGGTCAGGCCTTCGGCGGCGACCTGGAGGCGGTCACCCTGCACACCGGGCTGCTGGCCGCGAAGCACGTGCTCGGCGCCGACGTGGCGATCGTCAGCCAGGGGCCGGGCAACCTCGGCACCGGGACGCCGTGGGGGTTCTCCGGGGTGGCCGCCGGCGAGGCCTGCAACGCGGTGACCGTGCTCGGCGGGGAGCCGGTCGGGGCGCTGCGCATCTCCGACGCCGACCTGCGGCCGCGGCACCGCGGGGTCTCCCACCACTCGCTCACCGCGTTCGGCCGGGTCGCGCTGGGCGGGGTGACGCTGATCGCGCCGCGCGGGCTGGGCTCGGAGCTGGGCAGCCAGGTCGAGGAGGACCTCGCCGGCCAGCCGGAGCGCAACCGGGTGGTGTGGATGGACGTCGACGGGCTCGAGGAGGCGCTGGGCCTGTCCCCGGTGCCGCTGTCGACGATGGGCCGCAGCTTCCCCGAGGAGCGCGCCTACTTCCTGGCCGCGGCGGCCGCCGGCCGCTATGCCGCGCTGCAGGTCCCGCTCCCCGACGACGTGGGCTGAGGGGTGGGCGCGCCGCCGACGTGCGGCCCCCTCCCGGGTCCCGCCCCCAGCATGCGAGGGGTGGGGAGGAGGGGGTCCTTCCTCACATCGACGCGATGAGCTTGTCCACCCGCTCGTCGACGGCCTTGAAGGGGTCCTTGCACAGCACGGTGCGCTGCGCCTGGTCGTTGAGCTTGAGGTGCACCCAGTCGACGGTGAAGTCGCGGCGCTTCTCCTGCGCCCGGCGGATGAACTCCCCGCGCAGCCGCGCCCGGGTGGTCTGCGGGGGCACGTTCTTGGCCTCGAACACCCGCGGCTCGTGGGCCACCCGGTCGACCTGGTTGTTGCGCTCGAGCAGGTAGTACAGCCCGCGGGTGCGGCTGATGTCGTGGTAGGCCAGGTCCATCTGCGCGATCCGCGGGGAGCTCATCGGCAGGTCCCGCTTGGCCCGGTAGCGCTCGATCAGCTGGTACTTGGTGGCCCAGTCGATCTCCCGGTCGATCAGCGACAGGTCGCCGGTGTCGACGGCCTTGAGCACCCGCCCCCACAGCTCGAGCATCTGCCGGTGCACCGGGCCGAAGCCCTCGCGGTCGACGAACTCCGCGGCGCGGGAGTGGTACTCCGACTGGATCTCCAGCGCCGACATCTCCTTGCCGTTGGCCAGCCGCACCTTGCGCCGCCCGGTCATGTCGTGGCTGATCTCGCGGATGGCGCGGATCGGGTTCTCCAGCGTCATGTCCCGGATCGGCACGCCGGCCTCGATCATCCGCAGCACCAGGTCGGTGACGGCGACCTTGAGCAGCGTCGTCGTCTCGTTCATGTTCGAGTCGCCGACGATGACGTGCAGCCGCCGGTAGCGCTCGGCGTCGGCGTGCGGCTCGTCGCGGGTGTTGATGATCGGCCGGGAGCGGGTGGTCGCCGAGGAGACGCCCTCCCAGATGTGCTCGGCGCGCTGGCTGATGCAGTAGATCGCCCCGCGCGGGGTCTGCAGCACCTTGCCCGCGCCGACGACGATCTGCCGGCTGACCAGAAACGGGATGAGCACGTCGGCCAGCCGGCTGAACTCCCCGTGCCGGCCCACCAGGTAGTTCTCGTGGCAGCCGTAGCTGTTGCCGGCGGAGTCGGTGTTGTTCTTGAACAGGTAGATGTCGCCGGTGACGCCCTCCTCGGCCAGCCGCTGCTCGGCGTCGACCAGCAGCCCCTCGAGGATCCGCTCGCCGGCCTTGTCGTGGACGACCAGCTCGGACAGGTCGTCGCACTCGGCGGTGGCGTACTCGGGGTGGCTGCCCACGTCGAGGTACAGCCGGGAGCCGTTGCGCAGGAAGACGTTGGAGCTGCGCCCCCACGACACCACGCGGCGGAACAGGTAACGGGCCACCTCGTCCGGGGACAAGCGCCGCTGGCCGCGGAAGGTGCACGTCACGCCGTACTCGGTCTCGATGCCGAAGATCCGTCGTTCCACGGACCGAGCCTAGGCGCCGATGGCGACAGAGGGCGGTCGGCGCGCACGCCCTGCCCCTCCGGAGCCGGCCTCCCCGCAGGGGCCCACCGCGAGCCTGCGAGCGGTGGCGGGCAGGGAGGCCCGCTCTCAGGTGGTGGGCGCCTCTCCCCCGCTGCCCGCCGTCCCTCCGGTGTCCGGTGCACCGGGGTCGCCGAGCCCGGCCGGGGCGCCCGGCTGGGGCACGCTCGGCGCGTGCGCGGCGGTGTGCGGCTCCTCGCCGGCGACGGCCCCGTCCTCCTCCTGCCGGTCGAGCAGCGGGCGCAGCGCCGCGCCGGCGATCCGGCGGAAGGCCCGCTTGGGCCGCCGCCGGTCGAGGACCGCGACCTCCAGCTGCTCCGCGGTCAGCAGCGCGGGGCCGCCGTTGCCGGCGCTGGTGGCGGGGCTGACCGCGGACAGCGCCTGGACGCCGACCCGCAGCGCCTCCGCCAGCCCCATGCCGGGGAGGAAGTGCTCGCGCAGGTTCGCGCTGACCGCCTCGGCCTGGCCACCCATGACGACGAAGTCCGGCTCGTCGACGACCGACCCGTCGAAGGTCAGCCGGTAGAGCTGGTCGCTCTCCGGGGTCTCGCCCACCTCGGCGACGCAGAGCTCGACCTCGAAGGGCTTCATCTGCTGGGTGAAGACCTCGCCCAGGGTCTGCGCGTAGGCGTTGGCGATGACCCGGCCGGTGACGTCCCGGCGGTTGTAGGAGTAGCCGCGGACGTCGGCCAGCCGCACGCCGGCCACCCGCAGGCTCTCGAACTCGCTGTAGCGGCCGACGGCGGCGAAACCGATCCGGTCGTAGAGCTCGCCGACCTTGTGCAGCGTCGAGCTGGGGTTCTCGGCGATGAACAGCACGCCGTCGGCATAGGTGACGACCGCGACGCTGCGGCCGCGGGAGATGCCCTTGCGGGCGTACTCCGACTTGTCCCGCATCAACTGCTCGGGCGAGGCGTAGTACGGCATCGTCATGGCGTCAGCCCTGCCCGTCCGCGGCGGACCGCTCGTCGGTGATGCGGGAGGCGACGGCGGCGATCTCGTCGTCGGGGACCCGGACGGTGCCCTCGGCGTCGACCCGGTAGACGATCGGGTAGAGCCGGCGCACCGGGTCCGGGCCGCCGGTCGCGGAGTCGTCGTCGGCGGCGTCGTAGAGCGCCTCGACGAGGCTGCGGGTGGCGGCCCCGCCGTCCAGGTCCGGCCGCCAGGTCTTCTTCAGCGAGTTGCGCGCGAACAGCGAGCCGGAGCCGACGGCGGAGTAGCCGCGCTCCTCGTAGTTCCCACCGGTGACGTCGTAGCTGAAGATCCGCCCGGGGGTGGCACCCGGGGCCGCGTCGAGGTCGAAGCCGGCGAACAGCGGGACGACGGCGAGGCCCTGCAGCGCGGCGCCGAGGTTGCCGCGGATCATCTGGGCCAGCCGGTTGGCCTTGCCGTCGAGGGAGAGCGTGAGGCCCTCGATCTTCTCGTAGTGCTCGAGCTCCACCTGGTACAGCCGGACCATCTCGATGGCGATGCCGGCCGCGCCGGCGATGCCGATGACCGACCAGGCGTCGGCCGGGTAGACCTTCTCGATGTCCCGGCTGGAGATCAGGTTGCCCATGGTCGCCCGCCGGTCGCCGCCCATGAGGACGCCGCCGTCGTAGGTGACCGAGACGATCGTGGTGCCGTGCGGCGCGACGTTCCCGACCGGGATCTGCGGCACCGGACGACGGCCCGGCAGCAGGTCCGGTGCCGCCGCCGCCAGGAAGTCGGTGAACGAGGAACCCACCCGGTCCAGGTAGGCGGGTGAGAACCCGCTCCGGCCAGCCGAATACTCGCTCACCCATCCGCCTCTCGCCCGCGTCGCGGTCTCTCCCGTACGCCTGTTCGCGACCCTACCGGCGACCCGGCCGGGTGGCTGTCCGGCCCGGGCGGACAGCGTGCCGCTCCGGCACGGCAGCGGGCCGAGGCGGTCGCTCGACTCTCAGCTGCTCGCTTGCACCGCCCTCCAGCGTGTGGAGCCAGGGCTGCACCGCCGGTCACGGGAGACGCCGGGCCGGCGCTGACCGCGCGGGTCACCGGGTGGTCGACGACTGCTGATCGAGCGGAGCGAGGCCCGGTGCCGCTCGACGTGTCGGACGGCCGCGCGGAGCAGCTCAGGCTCGTCCTCGAACTGGCCCGACCCGCCGTTGCAGTTGGAGCACGACAGAGCTCGCACCGCTCCGGTGGCGGGTCGTGGTCCACGTGCGCCGCGGGCTCGGTCCGGCGGATGGCGCAGGACCCACGCTGTCCCTCGAGCACGACGCCAGCGTCGTTCGCCGTGGTGCCGTGGCGACGGTGGAGGTGGTAGGTGCGTGCACCGCCCACGCGGTCCTAAGACATCCGCCCCCGTGCGTCGTGGCACGGCTTGCAGGACGACGCGACCCCTGACGTGGACGCAGCTTCACGGAGTCGCGATCAGGGCACCACTGGTGCCCGTCAGGGACGGTCAGCCCAGGCGGGTATCGCCGCTTCGGCCCATCAGTCCGCCGGTCCCGGCTCGTTCGGTGTCGCAGACGTGCGTGCTCACGACAGCAGAAGGCATGACCGTCACGCGAGTTGCGATTGCGGAGTGATCTGCGAGATGGGTTTCCCGCGATCGCGACAGATCTCGCTCTCCACGAACCGAGATGATCTCGGTCACTGACCCCCCTTCTGCACGTACGAGCGCACGAACTCCTCCGAGTTCTCCTCGAGGACCTCGTCGATCTCGTCGAGGATGGAGTCGAGGTCCTCGGAGACCTCCTTGTGCCGCTCGGCGACCTCGGTGTCGACTGACGCCTCGACCTCCTCGGTCTCCTCCCGGCTGCGCGTCGAGCGCTGCTGACCGCCGCTGTCCCTCGTGGCCATGGGTCCCTCCAGGTGCAGGTGGTGGCTGGTGCCTGGTGCTGAAGTTACCCGCGGGGTGCGACGAACGGAGGTCGACCGACCGGGGTCAGCCGCCGGTGATGGTGTCGACCAGCTCCTGCGCCGAGGACGTCGACTCGAACAGCGCGCCGACGTGGTCGCGGGTGCCCCGCAGCGGCTCCATGGTCGGGATGCGGACCAGGTTCTCCCGCCCGAGGTCGAAGACGACCGAGTCCCACGACGCCGCGGCCACCTGGGCCGGGTAGCGGCGCAGGCACTCCCCGCGGAAGAAGGCCCGGGTGTCCGACGGCGGGTGCACCATCGCGTGCGTCACCTCGTCGTCGGTCAGCATCCGCTGCATCGACCCGCGCGACACCAGCCGGTGGTACAGCCCCTTCTCCGGCCGCACGTCGGAGTACTGCAGGTCCACCAGGTGCAGTCGCGAGTCGCCCCACGCGAGGCCGTCACGGGAGCGGTAGCCCTCCAGCAGCCGCAGCTTCGCCGGCCAGTCCAGCCGGTCGGCGCAGCGCATCGGGTCGACGGCCAGGTCCTCGAGCACCTCGGCCCACCGGCGCAGCACGTCGGCGGACTGCCCGTCGTCCTCCCCGTGCCGGTCGACGTGCCGCTGCGCCATCTCCAGGTAGGAGTGCTGCACCTCCAGCGCCGTCATCCGGCGCCCGTCGCGCAGCCGCACCCGGTGGGTCAGCGAGGGGTCGTGGCTGATCGCCTGCAGCTCCGCGACCGGCTCCTCGAGGGAGAGGTCCCGGGTCAGGGTGCGCGCCTCGATCATGTCCAGCACCAGCGCCGTCGTCCCCACCTTCAGGTAGGTGGACAGCTCGGCGAGGTTGGCGTCACCGATGATCACGTGCAGCCGGCGGTACTTGTCGGCGTCGGCGTGCGGCTCGTCGCGGGTGTTGATGATCGGCCGCTTGAGCGTCGTCTCCAGGCCCACCTCGACCTCGAAGAAGTCCGCGCGCTGGGAGAGCTGGAAGCCCTGCGTGCGGCTCTCGGTGCCGATGCCCACGCGCCCCGAGCCGGCCACCACCTGGCGGGTCACGAAGAACGGGATGAGCCCGCGGATGATGTCGAGGAACGGCGTCCGCCGGTCCATCAGGTAGTTCTCGTGCGCGCCGTAGGACGCGCCCTTGCCGTCGGTGTTGTTCTTGTACAGCTGGATCGGCTGGGTGCCCGGGACGCGCGCGGCCCGCCGGGCCGCCTCGGCCATCACCTGCTCCCCCGCCTTGTCCCACAGGACGACGTCGCGCGGGTTGGTGACCTCCGGCGTCGAGTACTCCGGGTGCGCGTGGTCGACGTAGAGGCGGGCTCCGTTGGTGAGGATGACGTTGGCCATCCCCGAGTCCTCCTCCAGGTCGTTGTGGTCCAGCGCCTGGGCCGGGGACAGGTCGAAGCCGCGGGCGTCGCGCAGCGGCGACTCCTCCTCGAAGTCCCAGCGCGGCCGGCGCGGCGTCGGCGCCTCGGCCACCGCCCAGGCGTTCACCACCTGGCTTGACAGCGTCGTCGGGTTCGCCGTCGGCTGCCCGGGCACCGAGATGCCGTACTCGATCTCGGTGCCCATGACCCGCCGCACGCTCATGCCGCCACCCTAGGCGTCCGGGACGACGCCGTCCGTGGACGGGCGGACAGCCGCCACCGCGGCCCCACCGGCGGCCGGATCGGCGACCTCGCGCGGGCTGCGGAGGGTGCGGGATCGCCGATCTCGCCGGGACCGGCGCGCCCCGGCCACCCCGGGACGGCGGACGGCCCGGCCCCCGCGGTGCGGGAGCCGGGCCGTCGTCTGGGCTCGTCCGGGGTCGCGGCCGCCTGGGGGCCCGCCGCCGGCCCCGTCCCGGGTCCCGCCCTGAGCCTGCGAAGGGTGGGGAGGACGGGGTCCTTCTGCTACAGGTACTGGCCGGTGTTGGTCGCGGTGTCGATCGCCCGACCGCTCTCGGCGCCCTTGCCGCTGATGAGCGTGCGGATGTAGACGATCCGCTCACCCTTCTTGCCCGAGATCCGCGCCCAGTCGTCGGGGTTGGTGGTGTTGGGCAGGTCCTCGTTCTCCTTGAACTCGTCGACGCAGGCCTGCATGAGGTGGCCGACCCGCAGGCCGCCGGCGCCTGTCTCCAGCCGCTCCTTGATCGCCATCTTCTTGCCGCGGTCGACGATGTTCTGCAGCATCGCCCCGGAGTTGAAGTCCTTGAAGTACAGGACCTCCTTGTCACCGTTGGCGTAGGTCACCTCGAGGAAGCGGTTCTCCTCGCTCTCGGTGTACATCCGCTCGACGGTGCGCTGGATCATCCCGGCGATCGTGGCCTCGCGGCTGCCGCCGTGCTCGGCGAGGTCGTCGGGGTGCAGCGGCAGGGACGTCGTCAGGTACTTGCTGAAGATGTCGCGCGCGGCCTCGGCGTCCGGGCGCTCGATCTTGATCTTCACGTCCAGCCGGCCCGGTCGCAGGATCGCCGGGTCGATCATGTCCTCGCGGTTGGACGCGCCGATGACGATGACGTTCTCCAGCCCCTCCACGCCGTCGATCTCGCTGAGCAGCTGCGGGACGATCGTGCTCTCCACGTCGGAGGAGACGCCCGACCCGCGGGTGCGGAAGATCGAGTCCATCTCGTCGAAGAAGACGATCACCGGCGTCCCCTCGCCGGCCTTCTCGCGGGCCCGCTGGAACACCAGCCGGATGTGCCGCTCGGTCTCCCCGACGTACTTGTTGAGCAGCTCGGGGCCCTTGATGTTGAGGAAGTAGGACCTCGCCTGCCCCTCCCCCTTCACCGCGGCGACCTTCTTGGCCAGCGAGTTCGCCACCGCCTTGGCGATCAGCGTCTTGCCGCAGCCGGGCGGGCCGTAGAGCAGGATGCCCTTGGGCGGGCGCAGCTCGAACTCGCGGAACAGGTCGGCGTGCAGGAACGGCAGCTCGACCGCGTCGCGGATCTGCTCGATCTGCCGGGACAGGCCGCCGATGTCGCCGTAGTCGATGTCGGGGACCTCCTCGAGCACCAGCTCCTCGACCTCGCTCTTGGGGATCCGCTCGTAGACGTAGCCCGAGCGGGTCTCCAGCAGCAGCGAGTCGCCGCTGCGCAGCGGCTGGTCGGTGAGGGAGTCGGCGAGGTGGACGACGCGCTCCTCGTCGGTGTGCCCGATGACCAGCGCGCGCGGCGCCTCGCCCTCGACCGGCTCCAGCAGCTCCTTGAGCATGACGACGTCGCCGGCGCGCTCGAAGCCGCACGCCTCGACGACGTTCATCGCCTCGTTGAGCATGACCTCCTGGCCGTGCTGGAGGACGTCGACCTCCACGGCCGGGGAGACCGAGACGCGCAACTTGCGGCCGCCGGTGAAGACGTCGACCGTGCCGTCGTCGTGACGGGTGAGGAAGACGCCGTAGCCCGACGGCGGCTGGCCGAGCCGGTCGACCTCCTCCTTGAGCGTGACCAGCTGGTCGCGGGCGTCCCGCAGCGTGCCGGCGAGCTTGTCGTTGCGCTCGGACAGGAAGGCCGCGCGGCCCTCGGCCTCCGCCACCCGCTCCTCGAGCAGCCGCAGCTGGCGGGGGCTCTCCGCCACCTTGCGGCGCAGCAGGCCGATCTCCTCCTCCAGGTAGGAGATCTGGCTGAGCAGCGCCGTCACGTCACGCTCCCGCCGCGCCCTGAACTCGTCGGGACCATTGCCAAGACCGGGGCCCATCGCGCACCTCCGACAGATCGGGAGAGCCAGGACGCAAATCTATACACGCCCGGCGACAGCGTGCCCGGGGCTCGCGGTAGCGGCCCCGGTACGGGGTCCCGCGCCGAGCGTGCGAGGCGTGGGGGCACCGTGGCCTCGCTGCAGGGTCCCGCCGCGAGCGTGCGAGCGGTGGGGGGCAGCGGGGTCCTTCTACTACTTCTGGGCCCGGCGCTGGCGCAGCGGGGCCACGACGCCCTCGGCCAGCCGCCGCGCGGTCACCAGGAAGGCGGTGTGGGCGACCATCCGGTGCTCCGGGCGGACGGCGAGACCGACCGCGTGCCACGGCCGCAGCAGCGACTCCCAGGCGTGCGGCTCGGTCCACACGCCCTGGGCCCGCAGCGCCTCGACGTAGGTGGACAGCTGGGTCGTGGTGGCGACGTAGCCGACCAGCACGCCGCCGGGGCGCAGCGCGGCGGCCACGGTGGGCAGCACCGCCCACGGCTCCAGCATGTCCAGCACGACCCGGTCCACGACCTCCTCGGCCGGGTGCTGGTCCAGGTCGCCCAGCCGCAGCGACCAGGTCGCCGGCACCTCGCCGAAGAAGGCGCCCACGTTGGCGCGGGCGACGTCGGCGAAGTCCTCCCGGCGCTCGTAGCTGGTGACGCTGCCGTGCTCGCCCACCGCGCGCAGCAGGGAGCAGCTCAGCGCCCCGGACCCGGCGCCGGCCTCGAGCACCCGCATGCCGGGGCCGACGTCGCCGAAGCCGACGATCTGGGCGGCGTCCTTCGGGTAGATGACCTGCGCGCCCCGGGGCATGGAGAGCACGAAGTCGGCCAGCAGCGGCCGGAACGCCAGGTAGCCGGTGTTCGCCGTCGAGTGCACGACGGAGCCCTCGGGGGCGCCGATGAGGTCGTCGTGCGCGATCGCGCCCCGGTGGGTGTGGAACTGCTTGCCGGGCTCGAGGACGACGGTGTGCAGCCGGCCCTTGGGGTCGGTGAGCTGCACCCGGTCGCCGGCGACGAAGGCCCCCGCGACCGGCTCCCCGCGCCGGGCCTCGAGCGTGTCGTCGGTCGTCTCGGCGGTGTGCTGCTGCGCGTCCACGGGCGGCCAGCCTACGGCGGTGCGCGCAGCGCCCGGCGCGCGCGCTCGGTTCTGTCGGCACCCCGGCCTAGCCTCGGGGGCATGACGGCGATGGTCACCGGGCAGCCCGCCGACGCGGCTGCCGCTTCCCCGGACTCGCCCGTCGACCCGACGGCGACCCCCCGCCGCCCCTCGCTCTCCCCGAGCCGGGCGGCCGACTTCAAGACCTGTCCTCTGCTGTACCGGTTCCGCACCATCGACCGGCTGCCCGAGCGCAAGAGCCTGGCCGCGGTCCGCGGCACGCTGGTGCACTCGGTGCTCGAGCGCCTCTACGACCTGCCCGCCCGGCGGCGCACGGCCGAGGCCGCCCGCGAGCTGGTCGCCCCGGCGTGGGAGGAGCTGCGGACCGACCCGGAGGTCGCCGCCCTGTTCGCCGAGGGCGGCACGGCCGACGACGCCGCGGCCGAGCAGCCGCCGTCGCTGGAGGCGTGGCTGGCATCGGCCGGCGAGCTCGTGGACACCTACTTCTCCCTCGAGGACCCGTCGCGGATCGAGCCGCACGGCCGCGAGGAGCTGGTCGAGGTCACGCTGCCCGACGGGCTGCTGCTGCGCGGCTACGTCGACCGGCTCGACGTCGCCCCCAACGGCGCACTGCGGGTGGTCGACTACAAGACCGGCTCGGTGCCCCGCGAGGCGTTCGAGGGCAAGGCCCTGTTCCAGATGAAGTTCTACGCGCTGGTGCTGTGGCGCACCCGCGGCGTGGTGGCCAGCCAGCTCAAGCTGCTGTACCTCGGCAACGGCGACGCGCTGACCTACGCCCCCGACGAGGCCGAGCTGGTCCGCTTCGAGCGCACGCTGCAGGCCATCTGGGCGGCCATCGAGCGGGCGGTCGCCACCGGGGACTTCCGGCCCAACCGCACCCGGCTGTGCGGCTGGTGCGACCACCAGGCGCTGTGCCCCGCGTTCGGCGGCACGCCTCCGCCCTTCCCCGCCGCGGCCGCGGCCGCCGCGGGGTGGCCGACGCTGCCGGTCGTCGAGCGCGACTGAGGGAGGACCCCTGCCCCACGCCACTCGCGAGCCCGCGGCGGTCGCCGTCCGGGCGGCGGTGCGCGACGACCTGTCCGACGCGGTGCGGCTGTACCGGCAGCTGTACCCGGAGCTCGACCTGCGGGTCGACGGGGCGGTCGCGGCCGCCTGGGCCGCCACGCCGGCCACGCCGGGCCGGACCGTGCTCCTCGCCGAGGTCGGCGGAGTGGTCGTGGGGACCGCCGACCTGACGGTGCTCGCCGACGCGGCCCGCGCCGGCCGGCCGTACCTGCTGGTCGAGAACGTCGTCGTCGACGCGGGCGTGCGCCGGGCCGGGGTCGGCCGAGCGCTCCTGGCCGCGGCCCGGGCGCACGGCGGGGCCGCCGGCTGCTACGAGCTGCAGCTCTCCGCCGACGACCCGGCGGCGTTCGCCTTCTACGAGGCCGCCGGGCTGGCCGCGGCGGCACGCACCTCCGAGCAGCACCTGGACGACGACGAGCGCTCCTGACCCGCTGGACCGGCCGCACCGGGCCGCGGGAGCATCACCCATGCGCGGCTACCGGGCACCGCGGGCCTTCGACGGTGAGCGCTTCCTCGCCGGCGGGGCGCTGGTGCTGGTGGAGGGCCCCACCATCGTGGGCGTCGAGCCCGGCACCGCGCCGGCTCCGGGGGGCTGCCCGGTCACCGACCTCCCCGAGGGCACGCTGCTGCCCGGGCTGGTCGACACCCACGTCCACCTCTGCGCGGACGCCGGCCCGCGCGCGCTGGACCAGGTCCCCGAGCTGGACCCCGCCGAGCTCGACGCCGTCGTCACCGCCGCGGAGCGGGCCTCCCTGCGCGCGGGCGTCACTGCCGTCCGCGACCTCGGCGACCACCGGTGGACCGTCCTGCAGCGCGCCCGGCGCGACGGGGAGCGGCCGACCGTCGTCGCGGCCGGGCCGCCGATCACCTCACCCGGTGGGCACTGCTGGTCGATGGGCGGCGAGACGTCGGGGGTGGACGCGCTGCGCCGCGCGGTGCGCGAGCGGGCGGAGCGGGGCGCGGGCGTCGTCAAGGTGATGGCCAGCGGCGGCGTGCTCACCCCGGGCACCGACCTCACCGCGTGCCAGTTCACGCTCCGGGAGCTGCGCGCCGTGGTCGAGGAGGCCCACCGGCTCGGCCTGCCGGTGACCGCGCACGCGCACGGCCTGGCCGCGGTCGAGCGCGGCGTCGCGGCCGGCGTCGACGGCATCGAGCACTGCAGCTGCCTGACCGGCTCCGGCGTCCACCTGCCCGCCGGGCTGGGCGCCGCGCTGGCCGCCGCCCGCATCGACGTCTGCCCGACGGTGGGGTTCCTGCCGGGCGTGGACCCGCCGCCGCACGTGCAGGCCCGCATGGCCGCGGTGGGCGCGACGATCGAGGACCACCTGCCGCACGTGGCGGCCCTGCACCGGGCGGGCGTGACGCTGCTCGCCGGCACCGACGCGGGGATCGGCCCGGCCAAGCTGCACGGGGGTGTGGCCCACGCGGTGGCCGACCTGGCCGGCCCCTGCGGCGTCCCGCTCGCCGACGCGCTGACCGCGGCGACCTCCCGGGCGGCCCGTGCCTGCGGGCTCGGGGGGCGCACGGGTCGGCTGGCGGCCGGCTACGACGCCGACCTGCTCGGGGCGGAAGGCGACGTCACGACCGACGTGACCGCCCTGCAGCGGCCCCGCGTCGTCGTCGCCCGCGGCCGGGAGGTGGCGCTGGCCTAGGCCCCGGCGTGCACCGCGTCGCGGGCGGCCAGCACCTCGGCGAGGTCGGCCACCCGGACCCCGGCCAGGGTGTCGCGCAGGACGAGCCCCGGCAGGGCGGGCAGCGGCTGCAGGGAGGGCACGCCGAGCACCGCGGCGCCGGCGGCGAGTCCGGCCGTCGCCCCGGACACCGAGTCCTCGACCACCACGCAGCCGTCGGCGTCCACTGCCAGCGCGGCCATCGCCTGGTGGTAGGGCGCCGGGTCGGGCTTGCGGGCGGGCACCTCGTCGCCGCAGACGGTGACGTCGAAGGCCGGCAGCCCGTCGAGGTCGCGGTCGACCTTCGCGAGCACCACGTCGGCGAGCCGCCGCGGCGTGGTGGTCACCAGCGCCGTCGGCAGCGCAGCGGCGCGGGCCTCGGTGAGCAGCTCCCGGGCACCGGGCCGCCAGGTCAGCGGGCCGGTCAGCAGCTCGGCGACGGTGTCCTCGATCCAGCGGGCGTCGGCGCGCGCCTCCGCCTCGCTGCGGGTCGCTCCGATGTCGGCGTACAGGATGCCCAGCGCCGTGGCCATGCTCGTGCCGACGGTCCGCTCCCGCGCCTGCGCAGACATCTCCCCGCCGAGCCGGCGGGCGAGGGCGAACATCGCGGCGCCCCAGTGCTGCTCGGTCTCCACGAGCGTGCCGTCCATGTCGAACAGCAGCGCCTGCAGCCCCTCGCCGCTCGGTCCGCTGGTCCCCGGGATGCCCATTGCACCCACGGTACGGCGCGGCGGCGGGCCGGGCCGGTCCCCGGGCGGGGTCCCGACGTGACGGTCACCGCACCCGGCGACACGCTGGAACGGCCTCCCTGCAGGGTCCCACCGCGAGCCTGCGAGTGGTGGGGGGAGGGAGGTCCTCCTACTCGTCGTCGGTGCGGTACCCCAGATTCGGTGACAGCCAGCGCTCGGCCTCGGCGAGCGTCCAGCCCTTGCGGCGCGCGTAGTCCTCGACCTGGTCGCGGCCGAGCCGGCCCAGCACGAAGTAGCGCGACTGCGGGTGGGCGAAGTAGAGGCCGCTGACCGCGGCGCCGGGCCACATGGCCATGCTCTCGGTGAGCGTGATGCCGGTGGTGGCCTCGACGTCGAGCAGCTCCCAGATGGTGCGCTTCTCGGTGTGCTCCGGGCAGGCCGGGTAGCCCGGTGCCGGGCGGATGCCGCGGTACCGCTCGGCGATCAGCGCGTCGTTGTCGAGGTGCTCGTCGGCGGCGTAGCCCCAGAACTCCCGTCGCACCCGTTCGTGCAGCCGCTCGGCGAAGGCCTCGGCGAGCCGGTCGGCCAGCGCCTCGAGCATGATCGCGCTGTAGTCGTCGTTGGCCGCCTTGAACGCCGCGACCCGCTCGGCCGAGCCCACGCCGGCGGTGACGGCGAACGCGCCGACGTAGTCGCGCAGCCCGGTCTCCTTCGGGGCGACGAAGTCGGCCAGCGACGTGCGGGGCGAGCCGTCCCGGCCCTGGGTCTGCTGGCGCAGCTGGTGCAGCGTCGTCCGGACGGCGCTGCGCGACTCGTCGGTGTAGACCTCGATGTCCTCGCCGTCCACCCGGTTGGCCGGGAACAGGCCGAACACGCCCCGGGCCCGCAGCCAGCGCTCGGCGACGATGCGGTCGAGCATCTCCTGGGCGTCCTCGTACAGCCGCCGCGCGGCCTCGCCGGTCGCCGGGTTGTGCAGGATGTCGGGGAACCGGCCGCGCATCTCCCAGGCGTTGAAGAACGGCTGCCAGTCGACGTACCGGCGCAGCTCCTCGAGCGGGTAGTCGTCGAACACCCTGGTGAACTGCTGAGCCCGCCCGTGCCGGTGGTCGCAGTCCGCCCCCGAGCAGACGTCCCTGGCCTGCTGCAGCAGCATCCGCGGCCGCGGCGGGGCGTAGGACGACCAGTCGACCGGCGGCGCGGCGGCGCGCGCGGCCTCCAGCGGCAGCAGCGCGCGGGTGTCCTGGCGGGCGGCGTGCCGCTCGCGCAGGCCGGCGTACTCGGTCTCGACGTCGGCCAGCAGCCTGGGCCGCTGGTCGTTGGACAGCAGCGCGGCCACGACCGGCACCGACCGGGAGGCGTCCTTCACCCAGATGACCGGCCCGTGGTAGCGCGGGGCCACCTTGACGGCGGTGTGCGCGCGCGAGGTCGTCGCCCCGCCGATGAGCAGCGGGATGGCGAAGCCCTGCCGCTCCATCTCCGCGGCCAGGTTGCTCATCTCGTCCAGCGACGGGGTGATCAGCCCGGACAGGCCGATGACGTCGGCACCCTCCTGCTTGGCGGTGTCGAGCACCTTCTGGGCCGGCACCATGACGCCGAGGTCCACGACGTCGTAGTTGTTGCACTGCAGGACGACGCCGACGATGTTCTTGCCGATGTCGTGGACGTCGCCCTTCACGGTGGCCATGACGACCTTGCCGTTGCTGCGCTCGGCGTCCCCGGGCTGCTTCTCGGCCTCGATGAAGGGCACCAGGTAGGCGACGGCCTTCTTCATCACGCGGGCGGACTTGACCACCTGCGGCAGGAACATCTTGCCGGCGCCGAACAGGTCGCCGACGACGTGCATCCCGCCCATCAGCGGGCCCTCGATCACCTCGATCGGCCGGCCGCCGCGCGCGGCGATCTGCGCCCGCAGCTCCTCGGTGTCGGCCTCGACGAACCCGTCGATGCCCTTCACCAGGGCGTGCGCGATGCGCTCCTCGACCGGCAGGGAGCGCCACTCCTCGGAGGCGACCTCCTTCTGGGCGCCGTCCCCGGCGTACTCGGAGGCGATCTCCAGCAGCCGCTCGGTGGCGTCGGGGCGGCGGGCCAGGAGCACGTCCTCGATCCGCTCGCGCAGCCGCTCGGGCACCTCGTCGTAGACCTCGAGGGCCCCGGCGTTGACGATGCCCATGTCCATGCCGGCGGCGACGGCGTGGAACAGGAACACCGCGTGGATGGCCTCCCGCACGCGGTTGTTGCCGCGGAAGGAGAACGACACGTTCGACACACCGCCGCTGACCAGCGCGCCGGGGAGTGCCTGCTTGATCCAGCGGGTGGCCTCGATGAAGTCCAGCCCGTACCGGGCGTGCTCCTCGATGCCGGTGGCGACGGCGAAGACGTTCGGGTCGAAGATGACGTCCTCGGCCGGGAAGCCGACCCGCTCGACGAGGATGTCGTACGCCCGGCGGCAGATCTCCTGCCGGCGCTGCAGGGAATCGGCCTGGCCCTGCTCGTCGAAGGCCATGACGACGACGGCGGCGCCGTGCTTGCGGCACAGCCGCGCCTGCTGGACGAACTCCTCCTCCCCTGCCTTGAGGGAGATGGAGTTGACGATCGACTTGCCCTGCACGCACTTGAGGCCGGCCTCGATGACCTCCCACTTGGAGGAGTCGACCATCACCGGGACGCGGCAGATGTCGGGCTCGGCGGCGACCAGCTTGAGGAAGCGGTCCATCGCCTCGACGCCGTCGATCATCCCCTCGTCCATGTTGACGTCGATGACCTGCGCGCCGGCCTCGACCTGCTGGCGGGCGACGGCCAGCGCCGTCGGGTAGTCACCGGCGCGGATCAGGTTGCGGAAGCGGGCCGAGCCGGTGATGTTCGTCCGCTCGCCGACGTTGACGAACAGCGAGTCCTCGTCGACGACGAGCGGCTCCAGGCCCGACAGGCGCAGCGCCGGCCGCACCTGCGGCGGCGTCCGCGGCGCCCGGCCCTCGACCGTCGCGGCGATCGCGGCGATGTGCGCCGGCGTCGTCCCGCAGCAGCCGCCGACCGTGTTGACGAAGCCGGCGTCGGCGAACTCGGCGAGGACGGCGGCGGTCTCCTCCGGCGACTCGTCGTACTCGCCGAACGCGTTGGGCAGGCCGGCGTTCGGATAGCAGGAGACGTAGGTGTCGGCGACCCGGGACAGCTCGGCCAGGTAGGGCCGCATCTCCGCGGCCCCCAGTGCGCAGTTGAGGCCGACCAGCAGCGGGCGCACGTGCCGGATCGAGTGCCAGAAGGCCTCGGTCACCTGGCCCGACAGGGTCCGCCCGGAAGCGTCGGTGATCGTGCCGGACACCATCACCGGCCAGCGCCGCTCGCGCTGCTCAAACAGCGTCTCGAGCGCGTAGATGGCGGCCTTGGCGTTAAGCGTGTCGAAGACGGTCTCGACCAGCAGGACGTCGACCCCGCCGTCGACCAGGCCGTCGGCCTGCTCCAGGTATGCCTCGACCAGTTCGTCGAAGGTGACGTTGCGGGCGCCGGGGTCGTTGACGTCCGGGGAGATGGACGCCGTCCGGCTGGTCGGGCCGAGCGCGCCGGCGACGTAGCGCGGCCGGTCCGGGGTGCGGGCGGTCACCGCGTCGGCCTCGGCGCGGGCCAGCCGCGCCGAGGCCACGTTGATCTCGTAGGCCAGGTCGGACATGCCGTAGTCGCTCAGCGAGATCGCGGTGGCGTTGAAGGTGTTGGTCTCGATCAGGTCCGCGCCGGCCTCGAGGTACTCGCGGTGGATGCCCGCGACGAGCTCCGGGCGGGTGATGCTCAGCAGGTCGTTGTTGCCCTGCACGTCGGTGGGCCAGTCGGCGAACCGCTCGCCGCGGTAGCCGGCCTCGTCGGGCCGGTCGCGCTGGATCGCCGTCCCCATCGCGCCGTCGAGCACCAGGATCCGCTCCCGCAGCACGGCCGTGAGCTCCGCCGTCGCGTCCGGGCGGAGGTCGGGCGACACGATGCGGGACGGCACCGAGCCAGGGTAGCCGCCGCCGGGGGCCCCGGGTCGCCCGCGCGGGATACGCCGAGGCCGCCGTCCGGGCCGAACACCGCGGCGGAGGGGCCCGACCGACGTAGGCTCGCAGGGGTGATCGACCCGAAGTCCACCCCTGAGGACCTGCCCCGGCTCGACGACCCGGTGGTGGTCGTCGCCTTCGAGGGCTGGAACGACGCCGGGGACGCCGCCACCGGGGCGCTGGAGCACCTGGAGCTCATCTGGGACGCCACGCCGCTGGCCGCGCTGGACCCCGAGGACTACTACGACTTCCAGGTCAACCGGCCGACGGTCTCGCTGATCGGCGGGGTCAGCCGCCGGGTCGAGTGGCCCACCACGCGCATCTCCGTGGCCCGCCCGCCGGGCTCGGAGCGGGACGTCGTCCTGATCCGCGGGATCGAGCCCAACATGCGCTGGCGCACCTTCTGCGAGGAGCTGATCGAGCTGTGCCAGGAGCTCGACGCGCGCACCGTGGTCGGCCTCGGCGCCCTGCTGGCCGACACGCCGCACACCCGCCCGACCCCGGTCTTCGGCTCGGCCTACGACGCGGAGTCGGCCGAGAAGTGGGGTCTGGACACCTCCCGCTACGAGGGGCCCACCGGCATCCTCGGGGTCTTCCAGGACGCCTGCGTGCAGGCCGGGCTGCCGGCGATCAGCTTCTGGGCCTCCGTTCCGCACTACGTCTCCCAGCCGCCGTCCCCGCGGGCCACCGTCGCCCTGCTGCGGCGGGTGGAGGAGGTCCTCGAGCTCACGGTGCCGCTGGGCGCGCTGCCGCAGCAGGCCGACGACTGGGTGAAGACCGTCGACGAGATGGCCAACGAGGACGCCGAGGTCGTCGAGTACGTGCGTTCGCTCGAGGAGCGCGCCACCGAGAGCGACCTGTCCGAGGCCAACGGCGACCAGATCGCCCGCGAGTTCGAGAGGTACCTGCGCCGCCGGGGCTCCTCCCCCAACTGACACCCCGCTCGGCCGTCGCTCGTGGGGCACTGGCCCGGGATGGCAGTAGTTGGGGATAACGGTAGTGCGGGCAGCCTGGCTCGGGTTCCTCGCTCCGCCGGTGGCGCAGCCCCGGTAGGGCGTGGGGAACGCCGCCAGTGCCGGCGTGACGGGTGCACCCGGGGGCGCCGCGAGGAACGACGCAGCGGCTCGGCCCGACAGGGGACGGCGCCCGGCCGCGGTGCGACGCGGAGCGTCGCGACGGCTCAGCGCAGCAGCGGGCGCATGCGAGCGGTCGCGTCGGCGTCGAAGAGGCGGTCGTGCGTCGACAGCGCGTACCGGTCGGTCATCCCCGACACGTAGTCCACGACCTGGGTGACCGGGTCGGCCGAGGTGTCGCGGTAGGTCGCCGGGATGAGCCCGGGGTGGGCCAGGTGGTGGTCGACCAGCCGGCGGGTCACGTCGATGGCCAGCTGCTTCTGCCCCGCGGCGGTCTCCGAGGCGTAGACCCGCTGGAACATGAACGCCCGCAGCTCGTGCATGGCCTCCAGCGGCCCGGGCGCCATGACCACCACTCCCCCGTCGGCGAGCGACCCCTCGACGACGGCGTCGATCATCGCGCCCACCATCCGGCTGCCCGGGTCGCCAAAGACGGCGCGGGCGCGGGCCGGGAGGTCGCGCACCTGCAGCACCCCGGCGCGGACGGCGTCCAGGGCGTCGTGGGACAGGTAGCCGATTCGGTCGGCGTAGCGCACGCACTCCGCCTCGCGGGTGGTCGGCGGCGGGCTGATCTTCCAGCTGTGCGCCCGGATGCCGTCGCGGACCTCCCAGGTGAGGTTGAGGTGCTCGAGCACCTCGACGATCCGCACCCCCTGCGCGGCGTGGTGCCACCCGCCGGGGACGTAGGGCTCCAGGGCGTCCTCGCCGATGTGGCCGAACGGCGAGTGCCCGAGGTCGTGACCCAGCGCGATGGCCTCGGCGAGGGTCTCGTTGAGGCCGAGCGCCCGGGCCAGCGACCGGGCGACCTGGGTGACCTGCAGCGTGTGGGTCAGCCGGGTGACGAAGTGGTCGCCGTCGGGGTTGAGGAAGACCTGCGTCTTGTGCTTGAGCCGGCGGAAGGCCTTGGCGTGCAGGATCCGGTCGCGGTCCCGCTCGAAGGCGGTGCGCAGGGCGTCCTCGGCCTCGGGGACGGCGCGGCCGCGGATCGCCGTCGACCGCGTGGCCGCCGGCGCGAGGGCCTCCTCCGCGCGCTCCCGGGCCGCCCGGTCGACCAGGCGGAAGGACCCCCGGTCCATCAGCGCTCCTGGAGCGCCACGCCCAGCAGGGCGTCGACGGCGTCGCGCACGACCGCCGGGGCGCCCTCCTCCTGCTCGTCCGCCGTGGCCGCGAGCGTCCGCTCGGCCCACGCGTCGACCAGGGCGATGGCGCCGGGGCTGTCCAGGTCGTCGGCGAGCCGCCCGCGCACGCCCTGCAGCACCTCGGCGGCCGGGGCGCCGGCGTCGCGGGCCACGGCGCGGCGCCAGGTGGCCAGCCGCTGCCCGGCGCCGGCCAGCAGGTCCGGCGTCCAGGCGCGGTCGGTGCGGTAGTGGCCGGCCAGCAGCGCCAGGCGGATGGCCATCGGGTCGACGCCCTCGCCGCGCAGCTTGGAGACGAAGACCAGGTTGCCCCGACTCTTGCTCATCTTCTCCCCGTCCAGGCCGATCATCGCGGCGTGCACGTAGGCCCGGGCGAAGGGCAGCTTCTCCCCCGTCACCGTCGCGGTCAGCGCCTCGGCGTGGACGGCGGAGAACTCGTGGTGCGGGAACACCAGGTCGCTGCCGCCGCCCTGGACGTCGAAGCCCATCCCGATCGTCTCCAGCGCGATCGTGGCGCACTCGATGTGCCAGCCGGGGCGCCCGGCGATGCCCCGCGGGCCCGGCCAGGACGGCTCCCCCGGCCGCCGGCCGCGCCACAGCATCGGGTCCAGCCGGTTGCGCTTGCCGGGACGGTCGGGGTCGCCGCCGCGCTCGGCCGAGAACCGCAGCATGGTGGCCTCGTCGTAGCCGGACTCGCTGCCGAAGCCGGGGGCCTGCGCGATGTCGTGGTAGACGTCGCCGGTGCCGTCGTCGAGCAGGTAGGCCAGCCCCTCGTCCAGGAGCGTCTCGACGTGCGCGACGATCCGCGGTACCGACTCCACCGCGCCGACGTAGTCGTCGGGCGGCAGCACCCGCAGCGCGGTCATGTCCTCCCGGAACAGCGCGGTCTCGCGCATCCCGAGCACGACCCAGTCCTCGCCGTCCCGCTCGGCCCGCTCCAGCAACGGGTCGTCGATGTCGGTGACGTTCTGCACGTAGTGGACGGCGTGACCGGCGTCCCGCCACACCCGGTTGACCAAGTCGAAGGCCAGGTAGGTGGCGGCGTGGCCGAGGTGCGTGGCGTCGTAGGGCGTGATGCCGCAGACGTACATCCGCGCCGTCGTGTCCGGGGCGGTGGGGACCACCTCGCCGCGCGCGGTGTCGTGCAGCGCGAGGACCGGAGCTGAGCCCGGGAGGGTCGGGAGGAGCGGAGCGGGCCAGGCGAGCACGTACGGAGCCTAGTTCGGCCGGCCGACGCGCCCGGCTCGGCCCGGGGCCCCGGCCGCCGCTGCCGGCACCTGCCCGGGACCGGCAGGCCGCGGCGGTCCCGGAGAGCGCACGGGTGCGGCACAGTGGGGCACTGCCGCCGAGGGGGGACGCGATGGAGCTCGACGAGTACCTGCCGGTCCTGCAGAAGGCGAACGCGCGCTTCGCCGACGTCGCCGCTGAGGCGGTGCTCGCCCGCGGCTGGGAGACACCGGTGCCCGGCTGCCCCGGGTGGACGCTGTCCGACCTGGTCTGGCACCTGGCCGAGGTACAGCACTTCTGGACCTGGGTGGTGCGCACCCGCGCGAGCGATCCCGGCGCGTACGCCGAGCCGGTCCGGCACCCGGACGACGAGCTGCTCGGCTTCGGCCTGGCCCAGTCGGCGGAGCTGGAGACGGTGCTGGACGGCGCCGACCCGGCCGAGCGGGTGTGGACCTGGGCGCCCCGGCAGGACGTCGGCTTCGTGCTGCGCCGGCAGGCCATGGAGGCCGTGGTGCACACCGTCGACGCCGAGCAGGTGCTCGGCGACGTCCGCCCGGTCCCGACCGGTGTCGGCCTGGACGGGCTGGACGAGTGGCTGGAGGTGATGGTCCCCGGCGCGCTGCCGGAGGGGCCGCCAGAGGGCGCGCACCCCGTCGTCCTGCACGCCGTGGACGCCGGGGTGGACCGGGTGCTGTTCCCGGGCTCCCGGCCGGTGCCGATCGCCCGGCTCACGGGCACCGCGGGCGACCTGCTGCTCGCTGTCTGGCGGCGGGTGCCGCTGGAGGTGCTCACCGTGGACGGCGACGGGCTGCAGGCCGCCGCGATGATCGACCTGGTCCGGCTGGAGTAGGAGGACCCCGTCCTCCGCACCCCGCGGAGGCTCGGGGCGGGACCCGGGACGGGGCCGCGTGCTCAGGGCCAGGTGCTGGCGTTCCGCTCGAAGTCCTCCCCGGTCTGCACGCCGACGACGTCGAAGACCATGCCGGCGGGGTCCTTCATCTGCCAGAAGCCGCCCATGTCCGCGATCCGCCGCGCCCCCAGGGCCTCAAGCCGGGCCACCTCCGCGTCGACGTCGTCGGTCTCCACGTCGACGTGCCAGCGCGGCGGCGTCCCGTGCCCGGTGCGCTGGACCTCCAGGTGGAAGCCGCCGGCGAAGGCACCCAGCGACGACCAGTTCGCGTCCGAGGGGTCCGGGGACACCGCGTGACCGGTGGCGCCGGACCAGAAGGCCCGCCCGGCGTCGTGCAGGTCGGGGGGCAGGTCGAGCATCAGGACGGCCAGGCGCGAACGGTGCGGCATGCAGCGATCCTGGCCCCCTGCGGGGTCCCGCCGCGAGCGTGCGAGCGGTGGGGGCAGGGGGCCCCGTTCAGAAGGGCGGCCAGGGCAGCGCGGGCCAGTCGCCGCTGGGCTGCGGGTGCCGGCCGGTGCGCAGCAGCTCGGCGACCCGCTGCTGGGTGCGCCGCACCTCGCGCCGGGTCAGGTGCTCGTGCAGCTGCTCGCCGAGGTCACCGAGCAGGTCGCCGGTGAGCCGCTCCAGCACCTCCACCGCCTCCACCGGCAGCGGCTGCCCGGCCCAGCGCCACAGCAGGGTGCGCAGCTTGGGGTCGACGGAGAAGCAGATGCCGTGGTCGACGCCGAACACGTGCCCGTCGGAGGTCGGGATGATGTGCCCGCCCTTGCGGTCGGCGTTGTTGACGACGGCGTCGAACACCGCCATGCGGCGCAGGCCGGGGTGGTCGGAGCGGACGAAGGCGGCCAGGTCGACGTCGGGGTCGCCGTCCACCCACAGCTGCACCATGCCCGGGCCGAACGGGCCGTCGCGCAGCACGGTCGGCGGCACCACCCGCCAGCCCGTCGCCTCCGACACCAGCGCCGCGGACACCTCGCGCCCGGCGAGGGTGCCGTCGGGGAAGTCCCACAGCGGCCGCTCGCCGGCGACGGGCTTGTAGACGCACTCGGCCACGAGCTCGCCGGTGCGCACGTACCCGACGAGGGTGACGTTGCTGGCGTCGAGCATGCGGCCCTCGAGGTCCATCTCGCCCTCGAGCAGCAGCGCGCGTGCCTCGGCGTCATCGGCCGGGGGGCGCAGGGCCGCGGTGGGGTCGGCGGGGCGCTCGGTCATCGGAGCGCTCGGTCGGGGCTCAGCGGCGGTAGCCGTTCTGCCGCGGGCACACGTGCCCGGCAGGGTCCAGCGGCAGCGAGCACAGCGGGCAGGCCGGGCGGCCGGCGGCCACCACGCGGCGGGCCCGGACGACGAAGGCGCGGGCGGCGGCCGGGGTGATGGTCACCCGCAACGCGTCCGGGCCCTCCTCGCTGTCGGAGAGGATGACGTCCTCCTCGACGGGCTCGTCGCCGGCCGCCACGGCCTCGACGACGACGGCCTGCTCCTCGCCGTCCCACGCCAGACCCATCGCCGCGACCCGGAACTCCTCGTCGACCGGTGCGGTGAGCGGCTCCAGGTCGTCGACCTCGGCATCCGGCGGGACCACCGTGCCCGGACGGGTGGCGACCTCGTCGAGCAGCTCGTTCATCCGGTCGGCGAGCACCTGGACCTGCGCCTTCTCCAGCGCCACGCTGACCACGCGGCCCGCGGCGTCGGCGGCCTGCAGGTAGAAGGTGCGGTCGCCGGGCTGGCCCACCGTGCCGGCGACGAACCGGGACGGGCGGTCGAAGAGGTGGAGCTGGCGCGGCACGGGCCCAGGTTACGCGGGCGCCGCCCGGGCGAGCCTGGAGGCGGCCTCAGGCGGTCGCGCCCGCACCGCCCCCGACGACGGCGTCCGAGTCGGCCTTCCGGCGGCGCCGGCCCTTCTTCTTCGGCGGGACGAGCGCGGCGACGTCCCCGCCGGTGTCGTTCATGCGGACCACGAACGGGCGGGTGTCGGTGTAGGTGACCACCGAGACCGAGGCGGGGTCGACGACGATCCGCTGGAACTGGTCCAGGTGCAGGCCGAGGGCGTCGGCCAGCACGGCCTTGATGACGTCGCCGTGGCTGCAGGCCAGCCAGACGGCGTCCGGCCCCAGGCGCGCGTTCCACTCCCGGACGGCGGCCACCGCGCGCGCCTGCGTCTGCGCCAGCCCCTCCCCCTCCGGGCCGGGGAAGACCGCGGCGGAGGGGTGCTGCTGCACGACCTTCCACAGCGGCTCCTTGACCAGCTCCTTGAGCGGGCGGCCGGTCCAGTCGCCGTAGCGGGCCTCGCCGAGCCGGTCGTCGGTGGCCAGCTCCAGGTCGCGCCCGGGCAGCACGGCGGCGGCGGTCTGCCGGCAGCGCTCCAGCGGGCTGCTCACGACGGCGGCCAGCGGCACCGGCGCGAGCCGCTCCCCCACCGCCCGCACCTGGCCGGCGCCGGTCTCGTCGAGCTGCACGCCCGGGGTCCAGCCGGCCAGGACGCCGCCGGCGTTGGCCGTCGTCCGGCCGTGCCGCAGGAGGAGAACGGTGGTCACGGCAGCCGAGCGTAGAGCGGCCCCGTCCCGGGCCCCGCCCTGAGCGTGCGACGGGCGGGGAGGACGGGGTCCTTCCGCTGCCCCCCACCGCTCGCCAGCTCGCGGCGGGACCCTGCAGGAGGGCCGGGCCTCAGCCCGTGCCCGCGGCGTCCACGGCGGCGACCATGTCGTCCAGGAAGGCGTCGATCACCGCCCGCTCCGCCGGGCTGCGGCGGTCGAGGACGGCCGCCGTGGCGTCGATGAGCGGCCCGAAGAAGGCCCACCCCAGCTCCTTGGCCGAGTCCTGCACGAGGACGTCGACCCGCCGGCGGTCGTCGCGGCGCGGGACGCGGCGCACGTGCCCCGCCCGCTCCAACCGGTCGAGCAGCGCGGTGACCGAGGCAGTGGTGACCCGCAGCTGACCGGCCAGCCAGGTGGGGCTGGCCGGGACGCCGGCCCGTTCCCGGTCGAGCAGGCAGACCAGGGCGCGGACGTCGGAGGCGCTGAGCCCGTTGCGGGCGGCGAAGGCGGCACCAGCGGCGTCGAGCAGCAGGGTGAGCGCGCGCAGCCGGTGCACGGTGGCCGGCGCCTGCCTGCTCTCCTCCGCCACGGCAGGAGCCTAGCTTGCCAAGTAGCTAGCCGCTCTAGTTACCTGTCGCCATGGACTTCGGCGAGGCCTACAGCGCCGCGGCCGCCCGCTGGCCGGCCGGCACCGGCGCGCTCGACGTCCCGACGTCGTGGGGACGCACGCACCTGCTCGCCGCGGGGCCGGCCGGGGCGACCCCCACGGTGCTGCTGCACGGCGGTGGTGCGACGGCGACGGTCTGGGCGGGCGTGGCCCGGGAGCTGTCCGGACGGTTCCGGGTGCTCGCGCCGGACCAGCCCGGGAGCCCGGGCCGCAGCACCAGCAGCCGCCCCTTCCGGACGACGGCCGACCAGGCCGCGTGGCTGGGCGAGCTGATCGAGGCGCTCGACGTCGGGCCCGTGCACCTGGTGGGCCACTCGGCCGGCGGGCACCTCGCGCTCACCGGCGCGCTCGAGCGTCCCGGGACCGTCTCCTCCCTCGCGCTCCTCGACCCCACGGCGTGCTTCACCGGCTTCAGCCCGCGCTACCTGCTGCACGCCGTGCCGCACCTGGTGCGCCCCACGCCGGCCCGCGTGCGGCGGTTCTTCGCCTGGGAGACCCGGGGACGCGCGCTCGACCCGGCCTGGCTGGAGGTCGCCGTCCGGGGTTTGACCGAGTTCGACGCCACGCCGATCGTCCCGACGCGCCGCCCTGCCCGGGCACGGCTGGCCCGGCTGACCGTGCCGACGCTGGTGCTCGTCGCCGGCCGCAGCCGGGCACACGACCCGTCCCGGGTGGCGCGGAGCGCGCGGTCGCTGCTGCCGGCGGCCACCGTCGTCGGGCTGCCGGTGGCCAGCCACCACACGATCCCCGTCCTCGACGCCGGGGAGATCGCCGCGGCCGTCGGCGACCACGTCGTCCGCAGCACGGCGCCCCCGCGTTGACCACGGGGTTGCGGCCGGGGGGCACGCCGTCTCGGGCGCGTCCGCGGGCGACGACCTCGTGATCGACGCGGACAGGGGAGGTGGGACGCCGGGGTGTCTGAACCCCCGCGTCACTGCGGGGCGAGGACCCCGGCGCCGACGAGGGCGAGGATCAGCAGGCCCAGCACCACCCGGTAGACCACGAACGGCGTGAAGCTGCCGCGGTCGAGGTAGCGCAGCAGCCAGGCGATGACGACCAGCCCGACGCCGAAGGCCAGCACCGTGGCCAGGATCGTCGGCCCCCACGCGACCGTCTCCCCCGCGACCCCGCCGGTGAGCGCCTCGTAGACCTGGAAGAAGCCCGAGGCCAGCACGGCCGGGACGGCGAGCAGGAAGGAGTACCGCGCCGCGGCGGCCCGCGAGTAGCCCAGGAACAGGCCCATGGTGATCGTGCCGCCGGAGCGCGAGACCCCGGGCACCAGCGCCATCGCCTGGGCGAAGCCGAAGGCGATGCCGTGCCCGACGGTCAGCTGGTCCAGCTCGCGCTTCTTGCGGCCCACCCGGTCGGCCCAGTAGAGGACCAGCGAGAACGCGACCAGCGCGATCGCGACGATGCGCAGGTCGCGGAAGGTGGTCTCGATGCGGTCCTGGAACAGCAGCCCGAGGACCCCGATCGGCAGCGTGCCGGCGATGATCAGCCAGCCCATCCGGGCGTCGGGGTCGCGGCGCACCGCGCGGTCGCCCAGGGAGCGCACCCAGGCGCTGACGATCCGCCCGATGTCGCGGCGGAAGTAGAGCAGCACCGCGGCCTCGGTGCCGATCTGGGTGATCGCGGTGAACGCCGCGCCCGGGTCACCCCAGCCGAAGGCCTCCCCCACCACCCGCAGGTGCGCGCTGGAGGAGATGGGCAGGAACTCCGTCAGCCCCTGCACCAGCCCCAGGACGACGGCCTCGATCCAGCTCATCGCCCGCGGTACCCCCGTCGGCCGGGTGCGGTCGGTCGGGCCGGAGGGGTGGTTCGCAGGAGCACGGGAGGCCACCCTAGGGCGCGGCCGGCCGGGCCCTCGCGCGGCACGCAGGAACGGCCGCGGTCCCCGGCCGCCGTCGTGCCCCGGCGGTAGGTTGGCCTCCCGTGGAACAACGCGCGCTGGGGCGCAGCGGCCTGGTGGTCTCGCGCCTGGCCCTGGGCACCATGACCTGGGGCCGCGACACCGACGAGGACGAGGCCGCGATGCAGCTGACGGCGTTCGTCGACGCCGGCGGCACGCTGGTGGACACCGCCGACGTCTACTGCGACGGGGACAGCGAGCGCACCCTGGGCCGGCTGCTGTCCGACGTCGTCCCCCGCTCCGACGTGCTGGTCGCCACCAAGGCCGTCGGGCGCACCGCGCCGGGGCCGATGGGCCGCGGTGCCTCCCGCGGGCACCTGCTGGCCGCGCTTGACGCCTCGCTGGAGCGCCTGGGCACCGACCACGTCGACCTGTGGCAGCTGCACTCCTGGGACGACACGACCCCGCTGGAGGAGACCCTCGCCGCCTGCGACGCCGCGGTCTCCTCCGGCCGGGTGCGCTACGTCGGGATCAGCAACTTCACCGGCTGGCAGACCGCGCACGCCGTCACCTGGCAGCGCGCCTGGCCCGGCCGGGTGCCCGTCGTGAGCACCCAGGTGGAGTACTCGCTGCTGCAGCGCGGCGTCGAGCGCGAGGTGGTGCCCGCCGCGGAGGCGCTGGGGCTAGGTGTGCTGGCCTGGTCCCCGCTGGGCCGCGGGCTGCTCACCGGCAAGTACCGGCAGGGCCCGCCGGCGGAGTCCCGCGGCGCGTCCCCGCAGTGGCAGGGCTTCATCGACGGGCTGCGCTCGGCGACCGCCGACCGGATCGTCGAGGCGGTGGTCACCGCCGCCCAGGGGCTGGGCACCACGCCACTGGCCGTGGCCCTGGCGTGGGTGCGCGACCGCCCCGGCGTGACCGCGCCGGTGGTCGGGGCGCGGACCGCGCAGCAGCTGCAGGCCTCGCTGGACGCGGAAGCCGTGCGGCTGCCCGCGGCGATCCGCACCGCGCTCGAGGACGTCTCGGCGCCCTACTTCGGCTACCCCGAGCGGAGGTTCGACCGGTGAGCGCGGTCCCGACCACGACGACCGACCCGGTCTTCGCCGCCTTCTGCGCCGCCGGGCTGTGGCCGGGCCTGGGCAAGCGGGCCGCCGCGGAGCTGCCGGCCGCCGGCATCACCTCCTCCGACGACGTCACCGCCGACCGGCTGCTGAAGCTGCCGCGCGTCGGCCGGCAGCGCGCCGAGCGCCTCTTCTCCAGCTTCCTGGCCGCCGCACCCACCTACGAGGTCGTGGAGCTGCTGGTCGGCGCCGGTCTGGACGCGAAGCTCGCCTCGACCGCCGCCGACGCCCTGGGCAACGACGCCGCCCGCCGGCTGCGCGACGACCCGTGGGCGCTGCTCGGCCTGACCGGGGTCACCCTGGGCGACGCCGACCGGCTGGCCATCGCCGTCCTGCCCGGCGCCGACAAGCAGGACACCCGGCGCGGGCGGGCGGTCGTCGCCCACACCCTGCGGACGGCGACCCGTGACGGGCACACGGTGCTCCCCGCCGACCTGGTCGTCGCCGCGCTGCGCGCCGAGGGCGTCGCCGACCCGGTCGCGGCGATCGGAGCGGCGGTCGAGTCCGGCGAGGTGCTCGACCACGAGCCGCCGGAGCCGGAGTACGACGAGGACGCCCTGGGACCGGACGACGAGCTGCCGGAGCCGGACCCGGCGCTGCGCACGCTGTCGCTGGCCCGCTACGGGATGGCCGAGGAGGCGCTCGCGGAGAACGTCGCCCGGCTGGTCGCCACCGCCGAGCGGATCGCCGACCCGGCCGCCGTCCGCTCGGTGGCCAAGGGCCTGGACGACGCGCAGAAGCAGGCCGTCGCGCAGGTCCTCGGCGCCGGCGTCTCGCTGCTGACCGGCGGGCCGGGCACCGGCAAGAGCCGCACGGTCGCCGCGGTCGTCAAGCTGCTGCAGTCCAAGGGCACCGAGGTCGCGCTCGCCGCGCCCACCGGCCGGGCGGCCAAGCGGCTGGAGGAGCTGACCGACCACCCGGCGGTCACCGTGCACCGGCTGCTCGGCGCGCAGGGCACCTCCGGCGGGTTCGCCCGCAACGAGGAGTGGCCGCTGGACGCCGACGTCGTCGTGGTCGACGAGGCCTCGATGCTCGACGTCGAGCTCACCGCGGCGCTGCTGGAGGCCTGCCAGGACGGCACCCACCTGCTGCTCGTGGGCGACCCCGCCCAGCTGCCCTCGATCGGGCCGGGCCACGTGCTCGGCGACCTGATCGACTCGGGCGCCGTCCCGGAGACCGAGCTGACCACCCTCTACCGGCAGGCCGAGGGCGGGGCGATCGCCCGGCTGGCCAACGCCGTCCGGGCCGGGGAGCTGCCGCCGGTGGACTCCCCCGACCGCGAGGTGGTCGTCGTCCCCGCCGGCGGCAGCGCGGAGGCGGCCAAGCGGGTGGTGCAGCTGGTCACCGACTCCATCCCGCGGGCGCTGGGGATCGACCCGGCGACGGTGCAGGTCGTCACGCCGGTGCACCGCGGACCGGCCGGGACGATCGAGCTGAACAAGGCGCTCAAGGCGAGGCTCAACCCGGGCGACGGCACGGTGTGGGGCTTCGACGTCGGCGACCGGGTGGTGGCCACGGCCAACCACCTGGACCTGGAGCCCACCGGGTTCGCCAACGGCGAGACCGGCGTGGTCACCGGCACCGGCGACGGCACCCTCGACGTCGACTTCGCCTCCGGGCCGGTGACGGTGAGCGGGTCGGCGATGAGCGACCTGCGGCACGGCTGGGCGATCACCGTGCACCGCGCCCAGGGCTCGGAGTGGCCCGGCGTGGTCGTCGTCCTGCCGCCGGAGGCCGGCGGGATGCTGTCCCGGCCGCTGGTCTACACCGCGCTGACCCGTGCCCAGCGGCACCTGTCGATCGTGCACGCCTCCGGTGCGGCGCTGGCCCGGGCGGTGAGCCAGGTCGACGTCCGGCCGCGGCGCACCCGGCTGGCCCGGCTGCTGGCCGAGTGAGCGGACCCCCTCCTCCCCACCCCGCGCAGGCTCGGGGCGGTGCCCTGGAGGGGGCCACCCCGGCTAGTCCCGGCGGGCGGCGCGGATCAGCTGACGGGTGGCGGCCTGCAGCTGGCCCGGGCAGGTCAGCGGCCGCGGGAACGGCACCCGCAGGTCGCACCGGCCGGCCGGGCGCTCGATGCGCAGCCGGAAGCCGAAGCGGTCCAGCCCCAGGGGACGGACGACGTCGCGCGGGCCGAGGTCGCCGGCCGGGATGCGGCTGCGCAGCAGCTCGAGGACCTCGGGGTGGTCGCGGTCCAGGTGCTGCAGCACCCGCGTCTCGACGGCGGCCAGCGGGTCGGGCCGGGCCGCGGCGTAGGCCTGCGGGCCCACCTCGGTGCGGCGCTCACCCTCCCGCAGCACGACCTCGGCCACGTCCAGCCGCAGCAGCGCGACGTCCTGCCCGACGTCGAGCAGCGCCGCCACCGGCCGGGTCTCGGCGAAGGCCAGCACCGCGGCGCGCCGGGCGGCGGGGTGCACCGGGGTGAGCCAGCCGGAGAGCCACAGCTGGGCGCGCTGCGGGTCCCGCAGCGGTACCGGCGCCCGGTCGCTGACCATCAGGACCGCGGTGAGGTCGTCCCGGCCGGCGAGCGCGGCGTCGACCTCCCCGCCGGTGGGCACCAGCGCGAGGGTCGTGCCCGTGGTGGTGGTCGCGTGCGCCAGCGGCCGGCCGGCGTCGAGCCCGCGCACGCACAGCGCGGCGGCGCTGCGGCCGGCGACGGTCCGGGCGCGCTCGGCGGCGTCGGCGCGGAGGGTGGGCGCTGCGGGGCTCGTCGTCACGGGGCTCCCTCGATCGGCGGCGAGTTAGGAAAGCCTAACTTGACCGGCCGGTCGGCGGAACAACACCGGCGCGCCGCCCCCGACGCGCCGGGACCGGAACGGGCCGCCCCCGGGACCGTTGCCCGTGCCACCGCGGCGGGTGTTCCATGACCGGCGTTCGCGGGGCGCCCGTCGCGGGGCGCCCCGGCATCCACCGGAGGGCGGGGTCCGTGGCCAGGTGTCGTCGAACGCTCGTCGTGGTGGCCGTGGCCACGCTCGTCTCCGGCGCCGGGACCGCGGTCGCCGCCGCGTCCACCCCCGCGGCCGAGCCGCCGGCCGGGGTTCCCCAGCTGACCTGGTCCGCCTGCGGGCTCACGGAGGTGGCAACGGCGGCCGGCGTGGAGTGCGCAACCGCCGGCGTGCCGATGGACCACGACGAGCCGGACGGCGAGAGCATCCGGATCGCCCTGTCCCGGGTGCCGGCCACCGATCCCGCGAACCGGATCGGCTCGCTGTTCGTCAACCCCGGCGGCCCCGGCGGCGAGTTCGTGACGTACCTGCAGGAGGCCGGCCCAGGCCTGTTCGCGGACCTCAACGCGCGCTTCGACATCGTCGCCTTCGCCCCGCGCGGGGTCGCGCCGAGCACGCCGGCGGTCGACTGCCAGGTCGACCCGGAGACCCAGGGCCCCACCGTGACGCCGACGCCGACCCCGCTCGACGTGGACCTGGACGCCCTCGTCGCCCGGGCGCAGGGCTACGTCGACGCCTGCCTGGCGACCAACGGCACGATCCTCGAGCACCTCTCCACCGCGAACGTCGCCCGCGACCTGGACCTGCTGCGCGCGGCTGTCGGCGACGAGCAGCTGTCCTACCTGGGTTTCTCCTACGGGACCGCCATCGGCGCCACCTACGCCTCCCTCTTCCCCGAGGGGTACCGCGCGCTGGTGCTGGACGCAGCCATGGACGTCGACGGGTACATCCACGACCCGTTGGGCTTCACCGCGGAACAGGCCGGCGGCTTCGAGGTGGCGCTGGCCCGCTTCGCCGAGGCCTGCGCCGTGGACCAGGTGGCCTGCTCGGGCTTCGGCGGCGCCGACCCCTACCTGGCCTACGACCAGTTGCTCGCCGCGGCCGAGGCGGCGCCGATCCCGGCCGACGCCTACCCGGCCGACCCGCGGCCGGTCACCGCGGACGACATCCGGCTGGTGACGCTCCGGCTGCTCTACGCCAAGCAGCTGTGGGGCCTGCTGGGCCTGGTGCTGTCCGAGGCCGCCGACGGGGACGCCTCCTTCATCCGGGCGCTGGTCGACTCGGTGTTCCTGGCCGACAGCGCACCGGCTGACCGGCAGTTCGCCATCAGCGCGTCCGAGCAGCGCTACCCGCGGGACGACCTGCAGGTCTACCTCGACCGCGGCGCGGAGTCCTGGGCGTCCTTCCCGCACTTCGGGGGCAACAGCGGGTACACCGAGATCCACTACGCGCTGTGGCCGGTGCGCGACGAGGACGCCTTCGCCGGACCCTTCGAGGCGTCCGCCTCCGCGCCGGCGCCGCTGGTGATCGGCACGACCTACGACCCGGCGACCCCCTACGCCTGGTCCGAGCGCCTGGCCGCCGACCTGGGGACGGCGCGGCTGCTCACCATGGAGGGCGACGGGCACGCCGCCTACGGCGGCAGGTCCGCCTGCATCGACGCCAGCACCGAGGCGTACCTGGTCGACGGCGCGCTGCCGGCCGCAGGCACGGTCTGCCGGCAGGAGACGCCCTTCGTGGCACCCGTGCCGGCGCCCACCACCGCAGCTGTCACCGCGCAGGCACTCAGCGGCCTGCTGCCCTGAGAGCCCGGGACCGGGGGCTACAGCGGGACGTCGTCGTCGTCGACGGGGACGTCGGCCTCCTGCTCGAGGACGTCGGCGGGGTCGGCCTCGCGGTCACCGACCGGCCGCAGCGGGCTGCCGGCCTCTCCCGGGCGGGCGGCCAGCTGCTGCTCGAGGGCGTCGGCCTCGGGGACGTCCTCCCCCGGCGGGGTGGCGTCACCGGCGAGGGCGACGGCCGGCGGGTCGAGCGGGGCCTCCTGCTCGGCGCGGTCGGCGTCGGGCACGTCGTTGCCGGGAGCGGTCACGTCGTCCTCCGTGTCGTCGGGGATGGGCCGGTCCCATCCTGCCGTCCGCGGGAACGCCGGGCAGTCCGGGAGGTGACGGCCACATGACCAGCGGCCGTCCGGCGGGCACAATCGGCGGGATGGAGGCGGTCGCCGGGGAGTACGAGTTCGCGCCGCTGCGGATCCCACCGGGCACGTCCCGGTCCGCGGCGGCGACCATGCTGAGCCTGCAGGCGGACACCGGCGGCTGGGAACTGGCCCGGCTGCAGCTGCACGCCGACGGCACGCGCAAGGTCATCCTGCGCCGCCGGGCCCGGCTGTCCTACCTGCCCAAGCCGCACATCTGAGCTGCCGGGCGCGGCGGCCTGCGGTCGCTGACCCGCCGCAGCCGTGTCAGGGTCTACAGCGTCCGCCGCTCCCAGGCGGTCCGGGAGGACGGCATGAGAGAGACCCTGACCGACCGCGTCCACTTCCTGCGCGCGTTCGTGGCCAACCCGCGCCAGGTGGGGGCCATCCTGCCGACCTCGCGCTGGGCGGTGCGCGACATGCTGGACCTGGCCGACGTGCCGCGCGCCGATCTGGTCGTGGAGCTCGGCGCCGGCACCGGGGTGCAGACCGGCGAGATCCTCGCCCGCCTGGGCCCGAACGCCCGGCTGGTGGCGCTGGAGATCGACCCGGACCTGGCCAAGCTGCTCGACGAGCGCTACGACGACCCGCGGCTGCAGGTCGTGTGCGACTCGGCGGAGAACCTCGACGCGCACCTGGGCGGCAAGCGGGCCGACGTGCTGGTCTCCGCGCTGCCGTACACCTCGTTCGACGCCGGCCTGCGCCGCCGGGTGCTGGACCTGCTGCCGGTCGCGCTGGCACCTCAGGGGGTGCTGCTGGTGATCCAGTACTCCCCGCTGCTCCTGCGCGACCTGCGCCGCCGCTTCCCGTCGGTGCAGCAGAAGATCACGCCCTGGAACGTGCCACCGGCCTTCCTCTACGCCTGCCGCGCCGACGCCTCCTGACGGCTCAGCGCATCGACGGCGGCCGCAGCGCCTCCGGGACGACGGCGGTCTCGCCGCTCTCCGTCTTCGCGCTGGGCACGCCCTTGAACCGGTAGGGCACCGTGCCGACGCCGGGCTGGACGACGTAGGCCGCGCCCGGCTCCCCCGACGTCCAGGCCATGAGCATCGCGTCGGCGACCTCGCCGGCCGAGAGCACCGGGAAGCCGGCCTGCGTGAACTGGTCGCGGATCCGGTCGATGATCGCGGTGTCGGCGAACCCGGGGCAGATCGCGGTGATCGTCGTCCCCTCGCGGGCCAGGCGCGGCGCCATCGACCGGACGAAGGCGATCGCGCCGCCCTTGGCGACGCTGTAGCCGGGGTCGGTGGCCATCGGCGAGAGCCCGGCCAGGGACGCCGTGACGACGATCGCGCCGCCCCCGGCCCGCCGGATCGCCGGGCGGGCCGCGAGCGCCCCGTAGACGACGCCGAAGAGGTCGACGTCGACGACCCGCGTGAACTCGTCGAGGTCGAGCTCGTCGTCGGACTTGGCCGCGGAGATGCCGGCGTTGAGGTACGCGGCGTCGAGCCGGCCGTGCTGTGCCTCGATGCGCTCGACGAGCGCGACGTTGGCCGCCCGGTCGGTGACGTCGAGGACCTCGAACTGCGCGCCCAGGTCCGCGGCGGTGGCGCGAGCCCGCTCGCCGTCGAGGTCGGCGAGGACGACGGTGACGCCCCGCTCCCCCAGCTTCGCGGCGAGGGCCCGGCCGAAGCCGCCGGTCCCCCCGGTGACGAGTGCGACGGAACCGGGACGGGGTGTGGGCGCGGTCACCCGGCCATCAGACCACGGCAGGCCACGGCGCGAGCGCGGCGTCGACCGCCGCGGTCACGTGCAGCCGGGCCGAGGGCAGCAGCGGCACCGGGCTGTCGCCGGGGCCGAGCAGCAGCTCCAGCTCGGTGCAGCACAACGCCACGGAGTCGGCGCCCCGCTCGGCGAGCCGGCGGACGACGGCGCGCAGGTCGGCGCGGGTGGCGTCGGAGAGGACGCCCCGGCACAGCTCGTCGAAGATGGCCGCGTCCACGCGGTCGACGTCGTCCTCGGGCGGCACCAGCACGGTGCGGCCGGCAGCCGCCAGCCGGTCGCGGAGGAACGACGCCCGCACGGTGCCCGCCGTGCCGAGCAGACCGATGGTGGGACCGGGCGCGGCGGCCGCCACCGGGTCGGCGATGTGCAGGAACGGCACGCTCAACGCCGCCTCGATCGCCGGCGCCGTCCGGTGCATGTAGTTGGTGCACAGCAGCACCAGCTCGGCACCGGCGGCCTCCAGCGCCCGCGCCTCGGCGGCCAGCAGCGCGGCCGCGTCGTCCCAGCGGTCCTCCAGCTGGCACTCCCTGATGACGCGGAAGTCCAGGCTGCGCACCAGCAGCGACGCGCTGGCCAGTCCGCCCAGCCGCTCCCGCACCAGCTCGTTGGCGGTGCGGTAGTACAGCGCCGTCGACTCCCAGCTCATCCCGCCCAGCAACCCGATCGTCCTCATGCACCCAGGCTCGCCGCCGACGGAGGGATCGTCCAGGCCGGGATGTCGACGTCCTGACCCAAGCGGTGCTTGGATGTCGCACCGTGGACCCCCGTCGCGTGCTCGTCTTCCGCGAGGTCGCCCGCGCCGGGTCGCTGGCCGGGGCGGCCCGCGCGCTGGGCTGGACGCAGCCGGCGGTGAGCCAGCAGGTACGGCAGCTGGAGCGGGAGGTCGGCACGGCCCTGGTGCTGCGGCAGGGCCGGGGCGTGGCGCTGACCGAGGCGGGCCGGGTCCTGCTGCGGCACGCCGAGGGGGTCGCCGACCGGCTGGCCGCGGCCGAGCAGGAGGTCGCGGCGCTGACCGGGCTGGCCGCGGGCACGGTGCGGCTGGCCGCCTTCCCGACGGCCGCGGCGGTCCTGCTGCCGCCCGCGCTGGTCGCCCTGCGCGAGCGGGCGCCGGCGCTGCAGGTGCACTTCACCGAGCAGGAGCCGCCGGAGGCCGAGGCGGCGGTGCGCAGCGGCGCGGCGGACCTGGCGCTGGTGTTCCGCCACGAGGACGACGAGGACGCCGTCCCCGGCGACCTGCTGCGCGAGCCGCTGGCGCGCCACCCGGTGCGGGCCGTCGTGCGGGCGGGCGGGCCGCTGCCCACGACGCTGGCCGACCTGCGCGACCAGCCGTGGATCGCCGGGTGCGTGCGCTGCCGCGGTCACCTGCTGCGGTGCGCGCGGCGGGCCGGCTTCACCCCCGACGTCCGGTTCGCCACCGACGACCACGTCGTCGTTCAGCGCCTGGTGGCCTCGGGGCTCGGCGTGGCGCTGCTGCCCGGCTGGGCCCTGGCGGCGAGCACGCAGCCCGGGGTGGTCGCCGTGGACCTGCCCGACGTCGACGGCCGGGTGGTCGAGACGCTGGCGCGCCCGGACGCCCGGCGGGTGCCCGGCGTCGCCGCGCTGCTGGCCGCGCTGCGCGCCGCGGCCTGAGCGGCGTCAGCAGGCGCGCAGGAACCGGTCGAGGACCCGGATGCCGAAGCGCAGCGACTCGACCGGCACGCGCTCGTCGATGCCGTGGAACAGCGAGGCGAAGTCCAGGTCCGGCGGCAGCCGCAGCGGGGAGAAGCCGAAGCAGCGCATGCCCAGCCGCTCGAAGCTCTTGGCGTCGGTGCCGCCGCTCATGGTGAACGGCACCGGGCGGGCGCCGTCGTCCTCGGCCTTCAGCGCGGCGACCATCGCGTCGACCAGCGGACCGTCGAACGTCGTCTCCACGGCCTGGTCGTGCACCAGCCACTCGCGCTGCACGCCCTCGCCGATCAGGCCGGCCAGCTGCCGCTCGAACTCCTCCTCCTGCCCGTAGAGGAAGCGCCCGTCGACGGTGGCGCTGGCCGTGCCGGGGATGACGTTGGCCTTGTAGCCGGCGTCGAGCATCGTCGGGTTGACCGTGTTGCGCAGGGCCGCGCCGATCATCCGGCTGATGCTGCCGAGCCGGGCGAGGGCCTGCTCGGGCTCGTCGGGGTCGATCTCGACGCCGTAGGCCTCCTCGACGGCGGCGAGGAAGTGGCGCATCGGCGGGGTGAGGGTCGTGGGGAGCCGGGCCGAGCCGAGGCGGGCGACGGCCTGGCAGAGCCGGGTGACGGCGTTGTCGTCGTGGACGAAGGAGCCGTGGCCGGGCTTCCCGCCGGCGGTGAGCCGCATCCAGGCCAGCCCCTTCTCCGCCGTCTGGACGAGGTAGAGGCGCAGGTCGTCGCGGACGGTGATGCTGAACCCGCCGACCTCGCTGATCGCCTCGGTGCAGCCCTCGAACAGGTCGGGGTGCTCCTCGACGAGGTAGCGGGCGCCGAGCTTCCCGCCGGCCTCCTCGTCGGCGACGAAGGCCAGGACGACGTCCCGCGGCGGCTTCGTGCCGGTGCGCGCCCAGTCGCGCACCAGCGCGAGGGTCATCGCGTCCATGTCCTTCATGTCGACCGCGCCGCGGCCCCAGACGTAGCCGTCGCGCTCCTCGCCGGAGAACGGGTGCACGCTCCACTCGGCCGGGTCGGCGGGGACGACGTCGAGGTGGCCGTGGACCAGCAGCCCCGGGCGGCTGCTGTCCTGGCCCTCGATGCGGGCGACGAGGCTGGCCCTCCCCCGCTCCGACTCGTGGATGACCGACGGGATGCCGACCTCGCCGAGCTTGCCGGCGACCCACTCCGCCGCCGTCCGCTCGCCCCTGCCGGTGGCGGTGTCCCCGGTGTTGGTCGTGTCGATGCGGATGAGGTCGGACAGCAGCTCGGCGACCTCGTCCTGGGCTCGGGCGAGGGGGGCGGGAGAGGTCTCGGACATGCCGACGATCGTGCCACCGGGGGTCTGCAGAGCCCGGCCGAGGCTCGGTTATGCTGACTCCGGTGCTCGCGGGAGCAGCTCACCTGTCCGGGTGGCGGAATGGCAGACGCGCTAGCTTGAGGTGCTAGTGCCCTTTATCGGGCGTGGGGGTTCAAGTCCCCCCTCGGACACTCCTCGCCCCGGTGTTCCTGCAGCTCAGGAGCACGGGGTGTCTTGCTGTAGAGGCCGCTGAGGCCCTCGTGACACCCGCGTGGTACTTCGCGCCTCCGATCAGCCCTCGAGCAGCGCGGCGAAGCGGTCGGCCGCCTCGCGACCCATGCCGCGGTGCACGTGCTGGTAGACGGTGAGGGTGATGGTGGCGCTGGCGTGACCGAGGCGCTTCGAGACGACCTTCACCGGCACGCCGTCGGCGAGCAGCAGGGTGGCGCGGGCGGTGCAGCCGGATCGCCGGGAGTCTCTCCCCCCAGCGCCGTGCGGGCCTGGGCGACCTGGCCGGCGAAGCGGCGGGAGAACCGCTCGGGGTGGCGGTGCGTGCCGCCGAGATTGCCCAGCACGAGCGCGGCGTCCCGCACGAGCTCGTGCATGAGGGAACCGCGAGTCGCGCGGTGGACCCGCAGGGCGGCGACCGTGTCGGCGTCGATGTCCACCACGCGTGCCTGGCCGGTCCGTCGGTCCCTCGAAGAGCTGCTGGCCGGCGCCCTTGGCCTTGACCACACCGAGGCTGCGCCGGACCTGCAGCCGGCCGGCGTCGAGGTCCACGTCCCGCCAGCGCAGGGCGAGCGCCTCGCCGCGGCCGGCTCCCGCCGACTCGCGCAGGTCAGCGACTGCCGCCGCTCAGCCATCCCCGAGTGGGAAGACCAGGCAGGTGCTGGACGCGGTGGCGACCAACCTGCCGTCCCCATCACGAACCCCGCCGTCGGCGAAGGCGGCTCGACGTCCTGGTTTGGTGACCCGGCCGGTCGCGGTCAGCTCGCCTCCACCATGCCGGACCGGGCGCAGATAACTGACCTTGATCTCCAGACTCGTGTAGCCCACGCCCGCCGGCAGCGTGCTGTGCACCGCACAACCGGCGACTGAGTCGAGGAGCGTGCAGACGAGGCCGCCGTGCACCACGCCGATGGGGTTGTACGCCGACTCGTCCGGCCGGCACCGGAACTCCACCGTCCCCTCGCCCACGGAGACCGCGGTCATGGCCACGAGCCCGCCGATGGGCGCTGGGGGAAGCCGGCCGTCGATCATCGCCTGCAGGTACTCGCGACCACTGAGGCGGTGCATCGCACGGGCGCCGATCATCGGGTCCCACCAGGTGACGGTCCTCGACCGGGGTTCGCCCCAGCCGTCGGGGGGTGAGCCTTCGTCCGGTCTCATGCCGTCTCCTGCGGTCGGGGGTGCGGAAGCGTCACGGCAACCGCGGCTGCCGGTCTGATGCGCCGGGTCAGGACGGCGACGCACACCACCCCGGCCGCGACGAGGAAGGCGATGGTCAGGGCGATGCCGTTCCGGAACGCGGTGAGCGGATCGGGGCCGGGGACCGCGAGTGCCGCGACGAGCGCAGCCACGCCCAGCACGGTGCCGACCTGCCGGGCCATGTTCAGGATCCCGCTGCCGGTGCCCAGGTTCGCCACGGGCAAGCCGGCGCTTCCGGCCCCCAGCAGCGAGGGGATGGCCAACCCCACCCCGGCCCCGCCGAGCAACTGCGCCGGCAGCAGGTGCGTCACATAGGCCGGCTCCACGTGGATGAGCACCAGCCACAGCCCCTGCGCGACGGCGCCGACCCCGCAGCCCAGGGCGGCGACCCGCCCGACCCCACCCAGCAAGGGGATCAACCGGGGCGCGACGAGCCGCGCGAACGGCAGCACCATCAGCGGCCCCGGGGCGATGGCCAGCCCCGCCTCCAGCGGCGTGAAGCGCCAGACCGTGGTGAGGAACTCGACGGTGTTGAGGAGGAAGGCGCCGAAGGCCGCGTAGTACAGCACCGACGCCGCTCCGGCCCCGGAGAACATCCGGGACCGGAACAGGCCCGGCTCCAGCACCGGCGCCGGATGACGGAACGAGCGCGCCACGACCGCTCCCGCGCACAGGGCCGCGGCCAGCAGCAGGCCCAGGACGCCGGCCGATGCCCAGCCCCGGTCCGCCGCCTCGACCAGCGCCCCGGCGACCAGGCCGACCGCCAGCGCGAGGAACACCGCGCCGAGCAGGTCGGGGCGACTCCCCCGCGCCTCGTCCCGGCTCTCGGGCACCAGGCGGAGGGCGAGCAGGATCGCCACGACCCCCACCGGCAGGTTCACCCAGAAGACCCAGCGCCAGCCGATCTCGACCAGACCACCACCGATCACCGGCCCCAGGGCCGCGCCCAGGGCGCCGAGCGCCGACCAGGACCCGAGCGCGCGGGCGCGCTGTTCCTGCGGGATGACGGCCAGCAGCAGCGACAGCGATGCGGGCACCATCACGCCGGCCCCGATCGCCTGCACCGTCCTGGCCGCCACCAGCCAGCCCACCCCCGGGGCCAGGCCGCAGAGCAACGACCCGCCGGTGAACACGGCCAGTCCCGCGACCAGGGCGCGCCGGCGCCCGACCCGATCGGCCCACCGTCCGGCGGGGACGAGCACCGCCGCGAACACGATCGTGTACGCGTTGAGGACCCACGACAGCGAGCCCAGATCTTCCCCCGCGTACTCCTGTCCGATCGAGGGGAACGCCAGGTTGACGATGAACAGGTCGAGGCTGGACATGAACACCGCGATGGCCAGTACAGCCACGACCGCCGCCGTCCCACGGTTCGGCTCGGGTTCGGTGCCGGCCGATGAGGGCGACCTCTTGCCAAGCGCCATGGGTGGCCCCCCAGGGGTCAGTCCGGATTCTGGACGCACGGTATCCCCGCTTGGGTGAGCCCGTCCAGATATCGGACTCAGCGCGTTAGGCTCGCGACATGGCGGCACCGGCCGAACCCCGCGTCTGCTCCGTTGCGCGCGCACTCGACGTGGTGGGAGAGAAGTGGGCACTGCTGGCCGTGCGCGAGGTCTTCCTGGGCAACCGCCGCTTCGACGAGATGATCCGGCGCACCGGAGCACCGCGAGACACGCTGACAGCCCGGCTCCGCACACTGGTCGACGCCGGCATCTTGCAGCGTCACCGGTACAGCGACCACCCGCAGCGCTTCGAGTACCACCTCACAACTGCCGGCCGGGACCTCTACCCGGTCATCCTGACCTTGCTGCGATGGGGCGATGAGCACCTCGCCGGCCTGGAGGGCCCCCCGCTGGTCCTCGAGCACAACTGCGGGCACCGCCTGATCCCGGAGGTCACCTGTCAGGCCTGCGGGGAGGTCGTCGATCCGGCAGAGACGGCCAGGCGGTCCCCCACCAGCACCTGACCCGCAGGCGCTCGCCGCTCTCGTCTTCCCCACCTGCGCCGCTCCACCGGCCGGTCCCCGGGCGGGGGGCACGGTGTCGGCTCACGTTCCGCGGCCGTAGTCGTGTGCGTGTGCGTGTGGCCCCTCGGACACAGTCTCACCCCGGTGTCCCTGCAGGTCAGGGGCCCGGGGTGTTTCATTGCAGGGCCTTTGAGGCCCTCGCGATACCCGCGTCGAGGTCGACGACCTGGGACCGGCCGGTCTTGGTCGGCCCCTCGACGAGGCGCTCGCCGGCGCCCTCGGCCTTCACCACGCCGACGCTGCGGCGAACCGAGAGGCGGCCGGCGTCCAGGTCGACGTCCCGCCAGCGCAGGGCCAGCGCCTGACCGCGGCGCATCCCGGTGACCGCCGGCAGCCGCCAGCCCATGGCGAGGTCCGGATCCTGGACGTCGGCCCAGCCGAGGAACCGGCCGAGCTCCGGCGCGGTCCAGGCCTGCACCTCCGGCGGGCGGGCCTCCGACGAGCTCGGGGTTCCTGGTGGTCCGCCGCGGCGCGGTGACGCCGCTGTGACGGCCCGGTGATGTAGCGCCCGGGACCCTGGCCGGGCCGAACCCGCCCTGCTCGACCTCCGGTCGCCGGGTCGGCCTCCGCCAGAAGGGACCACGCCGTGACCGTCCCCCTCCGCTTCCGCCAGGTCAACGACTACGCGTGGGCCCACCGTTTCCTGTCCGGCTTCCCCAACTTCCACGAGGCGAACTACGGCCTGGGCGTCGTGCGCGGCACCTTCCTGCTCGGCGGCGACGTGGCGGAGTGGCGCGACATCCGGGCGGCCGACCTGGGCAACCCGCCTCCGGACGACGTCGGCGCCCGGTTCCGCGCCACCAACGACTGGGCAGCACGCAACGGCTACGTCAGCGGGTTCCCGAACTTCCACCAGGCCGACTACGGAGCGGGCACGGTCTACGGGAGCATCCTCATCCGCCGGGGCGGCGCCGAGTGGCGCGACGTGCCGGCCGCCCAGCTGGGTAACCCGCCGGCCGGGGACGTCCCGGCGCGCTTCCGTGCCACCAACGACTGGGCGGTGCGCAACGGCTTCGCCGCGGGCTTCCCGAACTTCCACCAGGCGAACTACGGGGCGGGCACCGTCTACGGCACCATCCTCTTCCGGCCGGGGAGCGTCCAGTGGCGTGACGTCTTCGCCTACATCACCGACATCTACAGCCGCTTCCGCTTCGACCCGGCCATAACGGCGGCGCAGCGGCAGCGGTTGTTCGAGCGGCACAGCTTCGCGCTGACCCGGCACGCGAGCTGCGGGAACCTCACGCCGTCGGAGCGGGCCAACCTCCTGTCGGCCTACGGGCGCGAGATCTGGCACGGCATCAACACCGACCCCAGCGCCAACGCGTCGGCGCAGGTCGGCGGCTCCAAGATCTGGGTGAACTTCACCAACCTGTTCCCGCAGAACGACAACGAGGTCGCCCAGACCCTGATCCACGAGATGATGCACTGCGCCGGGTACTCGCACCCGGTCCGGCGGGACCCGCCGAACCCCACCCCCGACGTCCCCGGCGACAACGGGCCGTACTACGGCACCCCGCCGCTGCGGTCCGAGTTCTGCATCGCCGGGTTCCAGAGCGACCGCACGCTCGCGCTGGGCCAGGACACCATCAGCGCAGCCCGGCCGCGCGCCTGCACCCCCGACGGCGACGTCTTCACGGTCGCCAGTGAGGTGAGCCCGTCCATCCAGCACTTCTCGGACCGGCCCGAGGACGAGGGACCGGCAGAGGGCTATGCGACCGAGGCTGCCGCCGAGGGTGCCGGGGACGGTCACCCGGCCGAGATGCCGTCGCCTCAGGCCGCCTCCGCCGCACCCGGGAACGGCGAACCCCTCTGGGCCCGCGTGCGGGAGCTCGAGCGCCAACTCGAGCAGCTGACCGAACCGGGCTGATCCCGGCGCCCGTCCCGGACGGCGCGGAGGACCTCCCGGATCCACACGGCGGGGACCTCCGCGTCGTCGGCGCCGCGAGCGCTGCCACCAGCGTTCTCCCAGCGACGTCCCGGCAAGCAGCAGCTCGAACAAGCCCCCACAACTCATCACCCGTCAGCCGGGGCGGCGGAGTGATGGGACGGGCAGCGCCCGCGCAGCCCGACGTCCCCGCTCGTGCGCAGGACGTGCGGTGAACCTCGACGACCTCGGGACCAGTCGCTCCGCCGTTGTGACCGTCTCGGAGGCGGCTCCGGTCTTCGGTGTCGACCTGCGTACGGTGACCCGCGCCATCGAAGCGGCGAGCTGCAGGCTGTCCGTCTCGGTCGACGAGTGCTGATCCCCCGACTGCCCCTGCTGGCTGCACTGGGGGTCGAGCCGGCGGTCACACCTGGACGCTGCTCCCTGTGCCGAGGTCGCGGCGCGGCCGAGCGACAGAGCTCCGCAGCTGCAGCGCCGCCACCACTGACAGCCCCAGCTGGCCCACCACCACCGCCACACCGAACCAGCCGAGCGCGCCGGCGGCCGCTGACGCGTGGTGGTGTCCGGACGCGCCGGCGAGCACCGGAGCGTGCAGGATCAGCATCGTCACGTCGAGAGCCGCCGTCGTCCCCCAGGTCGTGGCGGAGGGTGACCGCCACAGGTGCCAGGCGCAGGGCAGGCAGGCACCCGCCATGGCGACCATGGCCAGCGAGCCGAGCGCGGCCGCGTCGAGCAGCGCGAGGTGGATCGCCGCCGACACCACCGCCAGCGCAGCGGCGACGCGGCCGGCTCCCAGCAGCCGTTGCGGCGGGACGGAGGCCGCTGTCACGGGCGAGGGCAGAGGTCGCCCGACGGGTCCGTCGACGACAGGGTCACCACTCCCCCATCGGGCTCCCGGGTCACCGGTGGTTCACCCAGGTGGTCTTGAGGGCCGTGTAGTTCTGCAGCGCGTGCAGGGACAGGTCCCGGCCGTTGCCCGACTGGCCGAAGCCGCCGAAGGGAGTGGTGACGTCGAGCGCGTCGACCGTGTTGACCGACACCGTGCCGGCCCGCAGGCGCCGGGCCGTGCGGTGGGCGCGCCGCAGGCTGTCCGTCCAGACCGAGGCGGCCAAGCCGTAGACCGAGTCGTTCGCCAGCGCCACCGCCTCGTCCTCGGTCTCGAACGGGAACACGGCGAGCACCGGTCCGAAGACCTCCTCACGCGCCAGCCGGCTGTCCGGCGCCACCTCGTCGAAGACGGCCGGGGCCAGGTAGGCGCCCGTCGGTGCGCCCGCGACCAGCCCGCCGTCCAGGACGGCGCGACCCTCCCGCCGGCCCAGCTCCACGTACTCCTGCACCCGGGCCGCGTGCTCCTCGCTGACCAGCGGGCCGAGCCGCGTCGCGGGGTCCAGCGGGTCACCGGGGCGCAGCGCAGCGGCCCGGTCGACGACCCGGGCGAGCAGGTCGTCCTTTACCGACCGGTGCACCAGGAGCCGCGAGTTGGCCGAGCACACCTGACCCTGGTTGTTGAAGATGCCCGCGACGACGCCGTCGGCCACCGCGTCGAGGTCCGCCGCGTCCGGGAAGACGACGTTGGCGCTCTTGCCGCCGCACTCGAGCCAGACCTGTTTCATGTTCGACTCGCCGGCGTAGCGCTGGAACAGCTTGCCCACGGCGGTCGACCCGGTGAACGCCAGGACGTCGACGTCGGGGTGCCGGCCCAGTGCCTGACCGGCGACCGGGCCGGTGCCGGGTACGACGTTCAGGACGCCGTCGGGCAGGCCGGCCTCCGCGGCGAGTTCGGCCAGGCGCAGCGCGGACAGCGGCGACTCCTCGGCCGGCTTGAGGACGACGGAGTTGCCCGCGGCGAGGGCGGGCGCGAGCTTCCAGACCGCGGTCTCCAGCGGATAGTTCCACGGCACGACGGCACCGATGACGCCCAGCGGCTCGCGCGAGACCAGGGCGAGGTCGTCGGGTCCGGTGGGGGCGATCTCGCCGTAGACCTTGTCGACCCCCTCGGCGTACCACTGCAGGATCGCGGCGGAGCCGGGGACGTCGATCGCGGTGGTGTCCGCGATCAGCTTGCCGGCGTCCAGGCTGTCGAGCAGGGCCAGCTCTTCGGCGCGCTCGCGCACCAGGTCGGCCAGCCGCAGCAGGACCGCCTTGCGATCCGCAGGTGCGCGCTCGGACCAGCGCCCGTCGGCGAACGCTCGCCGAGCGGCTGCCACCGCCCGGTCGACGTCCTCCGCGGCACCAGCAGCCACCTTCGCCAGGACCTCGCCGGTCGCCGGGTTGACGGTGGCGAAGCGGTCCCCGAGGGCACTCGGGACGAACGCCCCGTCCACGAACGCGTCGCACCGTGGCTGGACGGTGCGCGCCGCCGCGCGCCAGTGGGCTGCACCGCGGTGCGTCTGCTGCGCTGATCCGGACATCGCTCTCGCCTCTCGTGGGTGGTTCGCCGGTCGGGAGCACCGTGCGGGGCTCGGTGGGATCGACCGGCTCGGGACATCGGGCCGCGCTTCGCCCCGGGTGAGGCGGTGCGACATCAGCGCGCGTGCAGGGGAGGGCCCGCCCGATGGCCGGACGGGCCCTCCGCGGGCGGCTCAGTGCTGGGGGACCTCGACGCGGTCGTCGGGGACGGCCGACCGGTCCGGCACGGTCCGGCGCAGCCGTGCGCCACCCACGTAGCCGGCCACCCCGAGGGCGATCACGACCGCCAGGGTGCCGAGGGTGAACAGCTCGAAGTTGAGCCGGGACACGCCCCAGATCTCCTCGAACGGGTAGTCGATCCCGAGCAGCGGCTCGATGGTGCCGGGGAAGACGGCCACCCAGGACCCGAAGGTCACGAAGGCCATCACCAGCGCGGCGAGGCCGACGAAGACCCCTCGGTGGCCCGGCACCCGGTAGGGCCGGTGCACGTCCGGGCGCGCGAGCCGCAGCCGGATGGCGGCCGGCACGATGATCACGTAGCTGATCAGCAGCGTCGAGATGGCGACGGTCAGCACCACGGCGAAGACGGACGCCGCCGGACCCTCGACCAGCGTCATCGCGGCGAGCAGGAAGACGGTGGACACCACGCCGGAGAGCACGTTCATCCGCACCGGCGTGCCCAGCCGCTCGCTGAAGACGCCGAGGTAGCCACCGAAGAAGGCGCCGTCGGCCGCGGCGACGGCCTGCATCCGGTCGGTCGCGATCATCCAGGCGCTGCCCTGCGTGAGCAGGGCGAACACGAAGCCCAGGGCCGTGAGGGTGACCAGCGGCCCGGCGGCGGCACCCCAGACGCCGTAGGCGGTCTCGATCGTCGACATGACGCCGGCCTCGGCCATCTCGTCGGCGGGCGTCACCAGGACGATGGTGAGCACCGGGACGATGTAGGCCAGCAGGGTGATGACCGTGCCCCGGGCGATCGCGGCGGGGGTGTCGCGCTGGGCGTCGTGCATCTCGTCGGAGGCCGCGCTCGGAGCCTCGAAACCGACGTAGGCGAACAGCGCGATCGGCACGATCGCGAGGAAGCCGGCCGCGGTCGGCGCGAACGACAGGCCGCCGCCACCCCCGCCCTCCTGGACGGCGTAGACCACCGCCGTCAGGCACATGCTGAGCAGCACGAGGAGCTTCGCCAGCGCACCGGCGTTGATGACCCGCTTGCCCCGCTTGAGGCTCACGATCGCGAGCAGGATGGCGAGCCAGACGAAGACCAGCTTGAACAGGTAGTCGCCGACACCCCCTTCTCCCGTCGGCACGACGTACTCCGACCAGGCCTCGGCGGCGATGAAGGCCAGCGACCCGCCCAGCCAGATCGGATTGGTGATCCAGTAGAGGACGACGGCCACCGCACCCCACGCGCGCCCGAAGGCGAGCTTGACCCAGTGGTAGGGGCCACCCTCGGCCGGGAAGGCCGCCGAGGTCTCGGAGAAGACCAGGGCGTAGGGCACGAGGAACGCGAGGGCGAGGAAGGTGGCCCACACGACGCCCTCTCCTCCGCCGGAGGCCATCAGCCCGATGGTGTCGATGCTGATGACGGCCGCGACGATGAAGAGCACGATGTCGGCGCGGCCGAGGGTGCGGCGCAGCCGGGTCTTCTGGAGGGCCGCGAGCGCGGTCTGGTCGCGCTCGCTGCCGGTTGCGAACTGGGACATCTGCTGCCTCCCGTGAAGACGGCGGTTCGGGACGCCGCGCCCCGCCGGTCAGAGGGGCGACGCCGGCATGAGCCGTCGGCGCGCGCAGGACGCTACTGACCTGTGAGTCATCTCAAAAGCAGCAGATGTAGATGTAGCGCATCTCTTTGTGAGATGTTGTGCACGTCGCCGCGCTCGCGGTGTCGCGAGAGGAGGCCCGGTGAGCCGACGGCCCGACGTGACCCTCACCCAGCTGCGGTACTTCGTGCAGGCCGCGACGCACGGGGGCATGACCCACGCGGCGAACGAGCTCCGGGTCGCCCAGTCGGCGGTGTCGGCCGCGGTCGCCCAGCTCGAGCGACAGGTGGGCACGCAGCTGTTCATCCGCCAGCGCGCCCGGGGCCTGGTGCTGACCGCGGCGGGCGAGGAGCTGCTGAGCGATGCCCGGGCGGTCCTGGCCCACGTGGACGAGGTGCTGGACTCCGCGCGCGGACGCGGGGAGGACCTGCGTGGCACGATCCGCGTGGCGTGCTTCGTCACCTTGGCGCCGTTCGTCGTCCCGGAGCTGCTGGCCGACCTCGCCGAGCACCACCCCGGCATCGAGGTGGAGATCCTCGAGACCGAGGCGGAGTCGCTGGGGACCGCTCTGCGGACCGGCGCGGTGGAGCTCGCCCTCAGCTACGACCTCGGGCTCGGACCGGAGATCGAGCGTCAGGTGGTGGCCGAGGTCGAGCCCTATGTGATCCTGCCGCCGGAGCACCGGCTCGCCGGCCGCCGCCGGGTGCACCTCGAGCAGCTCGCGCAGGAGCCGATGGTGCTGCTCGACCTCCCGCACAGCAGGGACTACTTCCAGCGCATCCTGTCCTCGGCCGGGGTGACCCCCACGGTCCGGTACCGGTCGGCGAGCTACGAGACGGTGCGCGGGCTGGTCGCCCGCGGGCACGGGTACTCGATCCTCAACCAGCGACCCGTCGCCGACGTCACCTACGGCGGCGGCACGGTGGTCCCGTGCGCCATCGCCGACGAGCTGCCACCGCTGTCCACGGTCATCGCACGGCTGTCCACCGTGCGCCCGACAGCGCGTGCCCGCGCCGTCGCCACCCGCGCGCGTGCAGTGCTCCAGCGGGCCACCCGGTAGGCCCCTGGCCCGAGCACGGGTGGAGGCGTCAGCTCCCGGCCGCGTCGTCCTCCCCGGAGACCGTGCGGACCCCGGCGAGCCGCCGCGGGTCCAGCAGCTCGTCGAGCAGCGCGCGGTCCAGCGCCCCGGTGCGCAGCACGAGGGACCGGACGTCGCCCTCCCCGGCCAGGGCCGCCTTGGCGAGAGCGCTGGCCGCGGCGTAGCCGAGGTGCGGGATGAGGGCGGTCGCCACGCCGACGCTGCGCGCGCTCAGCGCGGCGAGGTGCTCCTCGTCCACCTCGATGTCCCGCACGCACAGCCGCGTCAGGGTGTCGAAGGCGCGGGTCATCCAGTCGATGCTCTGCAGCAGGCCGTGGCCCATGATCGGCTCGAACGCGTTGAGCTGCAGCTGGCCCGCCTCGGCGGCCATCGTGATCGTGACGTCGTTGCCGACGACCCAGAAGGCCACCTGGTTGACCATCTCGGGGATGACCGGGTTGACCTTCCCCGGCATGATGCTCGACCCCGCCTGCCGTGCTGGGAGCCGGAGCTCGCCGAACCCGGCCTGCGGGCCGGAGGCGAGCAGCCGGAGGTCGTTGCAGATCTTGGACACCTTCACAGCCGTCCGCTTGAGCACGCCGGACAGCTGCACGAAGACGCCGGTGTCCGCGGTCGCCTCGACGAGGTCGCCGGCGGTCTGCAACGGCAACCCGGTGACCTGACGCAGGTGGCGGAGGACGACCGAGGCGTACCGGGGGTCCGCGGTGATCCCCGTACCGATCGCCGTGGCCCCGAGGTTGATCTCGCACAGCAGACCGCAGGAGTCCAGGATCCGCGCCTGCTCCTCGGCGAGGGTGGCGCCCCACGCCGAGAACTCCTGCCCGACGGTCATCGGGACGGCGTCCTGCAGCTGGGTGCGGCCGACCTTGGGCACCGACCGGAACCGGTCGCCCTTCGCGGCGAACCCGGCGGAGAGCTCGTGCACGGCGCGGGCCAGGCCGGGGAGCGCGCGCAGGAGCGCGATCTTGACCGCGGTCGGGTAGACGTCGTTGGTGCTCTGACCGGCGTTGACGTGGTCGTTCGGGTGGAGCTCGGCGTGGTCCCCCGGTGCGAGGCCGAGGATCTGCAGCGCCCGGTTGGCGATGACCTCGTTGGCGTTCATGTTCGTCGAGGTGCCGGCGCCACCCTGCACGACGTCCACGACGAAGTGGTCGTCGAGCGATCCGTCCACCACCTCCCGCGCCGCCGCTTCGATCGCGGCGGAGCGGCGCTCGTCGAGCAGTCCCAGCTCGGCGTTCGCCCGCGCCGCGGCGAGCTTCACCGCGCCCAGGGCGCCGACGAGCTCCCGGTGCCGGCGGATCGGCGTGCCGCTGATCGGGAAGTTCTCCAACGCCCGAGCGGTGTGCACGCCGTACAGCGCGGCAGCGGGCAGCGCCCGCTCCCCCAGGAAGTCCCGCTCGAGCCGGGTGCCGGCCGGGTGCGCCCCGCTCGCTCCAGGAGTCTCGTCCGTCATGGTGTCGATCCCTCCGCGGCGACGTCGAGCGCGGTCCACGCCAGTGCGGTCGCGGCGTCGATGAGGGCACGCTCGGCATCCCCGCCGACGCAGCGGGCGGCGAACTCCGGTTGGTGGTTGAGCGCGGGGAGCGAGCCGATGCCGACGTAGGGGTGGATGGCCGGCACCACCTGGGACACGTTGCCCATGTCGGTGGAGGCGCGATTCATCCGCCGCGCCGGCGAGTCCTGGTCGAAGCTGCGCCCCAGCGCCTCGGCGTTCCGGGTGTAGGCGCGCAGTGCCTGCTCGTCGGTGCGGAACTCGGCGTACGGCTTGCTCTCCGGGGTCACGTCGAGCGTGCAGCCGGTCGCCACGGCGCCCGCCTCGAAGCACCGCCAGACCTTGGCCTCGGTCTCGGCGAGCTGCGCGAGGCTCTCCGCGCGGACGTACCACCGGCCCTCGGTGCGGGCGGGGATGGCGTTGGGCGCCTCGCCTCCGTTGGTCATCACCCCGTGGACGCGCACCGAGGAGGGCAGCTGCTGGCGCAGCAGCCCGACCGCCACCTGGGCGATCGTGAAGGCATCGGCTGCGTTCACGCCCTGCTCGGGGTAGGCGGCGGCATGGGCGCCCCTGCCCGTGTAGGCGATGTGGGAGTGAGAGACGGCGAAGGGCTCTGCCTCGGCCACGTCGACGGGCGCCGGGTGGGCCATCATGGCGAGGTCGAGCCCGGCGAACGCGCCACGCTCCAGGAGCTCGATCTTCCCTCCGCCGCCCTCCTCCGCCGGCGTGCCGTAGACCTCGATGGTCAGTCCTGCGTCGTCGGCGAGCGGCGCGAGCGCACGTGCGGCACCGACGGTGATCGCCGCTATGAGGTTGTGCCCGCAGGCGTGCCCCAAGCCGGGGAGGGCGTCGTACTCCGCGCACAGGCCGAGCCGGAAGGGTCCGCTGCCACGGGTCGCGAGGAAAGCCGTCTCGAGTCCGAGGTAGGCCGGGGTGACGGTGAACCCGGCCTCGTCGAGCGACTCGGCCACCCAGCCGGCGGAGCGGTGCTCCTCCCAGGCCGTCTCCGGGTGCGCGTGCAGTTGCTCGGACAGCCGGATCAGCCGCCGCGCGTCCGAGCCGACCTGCTCCGCGGCCCTGTCGCTCATCCCCTGCGCCACCGCTACTCGTTCCCGGGGACGCCGTAGGACGGCGCGGCGGTCGGGTCGAGACCCCGGGTCACGTAGTCGTCGCGCTGCGGGAGCCACAGGTCGAGCAGGCCGCGGAGCTGCTCGACGGGCTCCTCGCTCCAGTCGACCCGCAGGTCGGTCTCGCGCCAGGCGACCTCCCGCACCACGGCGAGGCCTGCGGAGTGCAGCGGCCCGGCCTCTCCCCCGGCTCGGAGGCCGGCCGCGAGCGCGGCGACGAGGCGCACCTCCAGGTCACCCGGGGCGGCCTCGAAGGCCTCGACCACCGCGTCGACGACCTCGGTACCGGCGAGCATGTTGCCGGCGGCGACGACGCCGGAGCCGATGCGGTGGTGGTGCACCCCGAGGGCCTCGGCGCCGGTGAACGCCGCTCCTCCCCCGTCCAGACGGAGCGCCGTGAGCTGCCGGTACTCGGTCAGGTCGTGCGCCTCCACCACCCGGTCCAGCGCCTCGGGTGCGCTCAGGCCGGTGCTCAGTGCGTCGAGGACCTCCCTGCCGAGCCGGGGATCGGTGACGTTCTGCGACGCGGCTCCACCCACCCCGGCGCGCAGGTGGATGCAGCGTGCCGCCACGGCGGGACTCGACGAGGTGACGGCCATGCCGACGGCACCCCTGCCGTCGGTGCCCAGGACGGAGAAGGTCACCGTGCGCCGTCCGGGATGACGGCGATCGCATCCACCTCGACCAGCCACTCGGGGCGGGCGAGCGCGGAGACCACGAGCCCGGTGGAGACGGGGTGCACGCCCCGGGTCCACCGTCCGATCGTGCGGTAGACGCTCTCGCGGTACCGCGGGTCGACCAGGTAGATCGTCAGCTTGACCAGGTGCTCCATCCGGGCGCCGGCCTCGCGGAGGAGCATGTCGATGTTCGCCATGGCGCGCTCCGTCTGGGCCTCGACGTCCCCGACGCCGACCGACTCGCTGGTGGCGAGGTCCTGACCGATCTGACCGCGGACGTAGACCGTGTTCCCGGCGACGACGGCCTGGCAGAGGTCGTTGTCCAGCGCCTGCTCGGGATAGGTGTCACGGGTGTTGAAGGGGCGGATGCGGGTGTGGCCACCCGCCACGATGGGCGCGTTCATCGGCCTGCTCCGAGGATCTCGAAGGCGGCGTCCCCGGCCGGCACCCCGGACGAGCCGTCCCGGGTGTGAGCCGCGTGGGCGAGGTAGCCGCGCTGGGTCTGGATGTGGTCGGCCAGGTACTTCGCGTCGTGCCACACGCCCCAGATGAAGCTGGAGCCACGCCGCGAGAGCCACGGCAGCCCGAGGAAGTAGATGCCCGGCTCGGTCGAGACACCACGCCGGTGCTGCGGTCGGCCGCGCTCGTCGAGCGCGCCCACCTGCAGCCAGCCGTAGTCCGCGGCGTACCCGGTCGCCCAGATGATGGACGTCACCCCGGCCGCGGCGAGGTCGAGCTCGAGGAGCGGATCGGTGACGCACGCCGGGTCGGGGCCGAGGACGTGCGCCGAGCGCTCCTCGGGCAGGTCCAGACCGTTGCGCTCGACGTAGGCGTCGGCCTCGTCGAGCAGCGCCAGGTAGCTGGCATCGCCCGCGGCGATGTGCGCACCGAGGTCGGGCCGGAACCTCAGCACCCCCGCGTCGAACGAGGCCGTCATGCCGACGAGGTGGATGCCACCGGCAGCCAGTGCCCGGAAGTCGACGGTCCGGCCACCGCGCGCACCGCTGACCGCAATGGTGACGTGCTCCGCGCCCTGGGCCGGCGTGTCGGCGTCCCACTTGCCGAGGACACCGAGCCACCAGCAGAAGTCGCGGCCCCGGTAGCTGCGGGGTGGCCGCTCGTGCGGTCCGACGGAGAGGAAGACGCGCCGGCCCGACCGGTTGAGCTCGTCGGCGATCTGCACCCCGGACGACCCGGCCCCGACGACCAGGACGCCACCCTCGGGCAGCTGCTCCGGGTTGCGGTAGGAGTTCGAGTGCAGCTGCAGCGGCACGGCGCCCTCCGGCACGATCGGAGGGACGACGGGCCGCTGGAACGGCCCCGTGGCCGCGACGACGAAATGGGCCTCGAGCGCGCCGTCCGACGTCTCGACGCGGAAACCGGGCCGACCGACGTTCCTGGTCACCGACGTCACCTCGACGCCGCACCGGATGGGCGCGCCGAACTTCTCCGCATAGGTGACGAAGTAGTCCGCGACCTGCTCCTTCGGCGCGAAGGCATCGGCGTCGACGTCGGCGAACTCCATGCCCGGGAAGCGGTCGTGCCAGGCCGGCCCGTTGGCCACCAGGGAGTCCCACCGCCCGGAGCGCCACTTCTCCGCGACACGGCCCTTCTCCAGGACCACGTGGGGCACCCCGGCTGCGGTCAGGTGCTCGCTCATGGCCACGCCGGCCTGTCCGCCGCCGACCACGACGACCTCGCACTCTTCCATCGACACGACACCCCTCCACATCGCGCCACGGCACGGACGTGCGCGTGGCTGCTGCCGAGGGCCACTCTCGGGTCGCGGCGGACTCCTGTCCAACAGATGTTGTTGTTCCGCAGGATCGCATTATCCGATGCTGCACCCCGGGTCGAGGAGCACCGTCCCCGTCATCGTGCCGAGACAGCTGAGCAGCAGCGTGGCCGCGCGCCGGCGGTCGATCGAGCGGTTGCGGGCGACGATGTGGAGTCCGTAGGCGTCCTCCAGGACGACCGCGGTCGCCGCCACGTCCTCCGCAGGTGCGGACAGGACGAACTCTCCCTCCTGCTCGCCGCGGCGGAGGACGGACGCGTAGAGCGCCACCTCGCGGTCGAAGAGGTCGGTCATCAGCCCGGCGTGCGTCTCGTCCCGAGCGGCGTGCAGGTGCAGTTCGTACAGGCAGTGGCAGATCTCGTCGTCCGCTCCGACGGGGAGCCCGCCGGCGACCAGGGCACGGAGGCGGGCGGCGCCGTCGGCCAGGCCCTCGATGGTGCGCAACCGGCCCCAGTAGAAGCGGTCGACCGAGTCCTGGTGGACGTCCACGAGCAGCCGGTCGAGCTCTGGGAAGTAGTAGGAGACCAGGCCGGCCGAGATCCCTGCCTGCGCGGCGACGTCCTTGACCCGGAGGCCACGAACTCCTCGCGCCACGATCGCCCGGCGCGCGGCGGCGATGATGTTGCGCCGCCGAGCCGTCTGCTCCCTGGGGCGGGCCACATCAGCCGCCGAGATGAGGGGCATCGGGAATCGGCATGGCACTCCTGCTAGGAGGGGGCTGGCATCCGGCGGGGATTCTTTGCAGAGTGTCGCAAAGAACTCGCTCGCCCGGCGCACCGAGGAGCAACCGTGCAGACAGCAGCAGCCGCCCACCCGCTCGACCGGCTCTCCGCGGCCGAGATCGAGCACAACCGCAAGCTGCTGGAGCAGGCGGGGCTGGTCGGCAGCACGACCCGGTTCCCCCTCGTCCTCCTCGACGAGCCGGCCAAGGCGACGGTTCTCTCGTGGTCTCCCGGTGACCCGGTCGAGCGGCGGGTCCGCACCACCCTGCTCGACCGGTCCTCCGGCGAGGTGACCGAGGCCGTCACCTCCCTGACCGACGGCGCCGTGGTCGGCCGCAGGACCGTGGACGTCCGTACCGAGGGCCAACCGCCGATCATGGCGGAGGAGTTCGCACTCGTCGAGGAGATCCTCTGGGCCGACGAGGGCTGGTGCGCCGCGATGGCGGCCCGTGGGCTGGACGACCCCCGCAGGATCCGGGTCTCGGCACTGAGCGCCGGCGCCTTCGACATCGCCGGCGAGGAGGGACGCCGCCTCGTGCGCTGCCTGTCCTTCCTCCAGCTCGACGACTCGGACAACATCTGGGCGCACCCCATCGACGGCGTGGTGGCCTACGTCGACCTGATCACCGCCGAGGTCGTCGAGCTCATCGATGACGGTGTCTTCCCGTTGAACCGCGAGCGCGCCGACTTCCAGCCGAGTCCGGTCACGCAGCGGGAGAGCCAGCGGCCCATCGAGATCACCCAGCCGGACGGTCCGAGCTTCACGGTCGACGGGGACGTCGTCACGTGGGAGAAGTGGCGGTTCCGCATCGGGTTCGACCAGGTGGAGGGACTGACGCTGCACCAGATCGGGTTCGAGGACGGGGAGCGCCTGCGACCGGTGATCTACCGCGCGTCCGTCGCGGAGATGGTCGTGCCCTACGGCGACCCGTCCCCCGTCCGGTTCTGGCAGAACTACTTCGACGCCGGTGAGTACTCGCTCGGCAAGGAGGCGAACTCCCTCACGCTGGGCTGCGACTGCCTGGGCGAGATCCGGTACTTCGCCGCAGTGATCGCCGACGACGACGGACGACCCCGCTCCCTCGCCAACGCGATCTGCATGCACGAGGAGGACCACGGCGTCCTCTGGAAGCACACCGACAGCTACAACGGCACGAGTTCGGTGCGCCGGCAGCGCCGGCTGGTCATCTCCTTCTTCATCACCGTGGGCAACTACGACTACGGCTTCTACTGGTACCTCTACCTCGACGGAACCATCGAGCTGGAGTGCAAGGCGACCGGCGTCGTCTTCGCCTCTGCCTACCCCGGCCCGCGGCCCGACGGCTCGGAGTACCCGTGGGCCTCGGAGATCGCCCCCGGCGTGGGAGCCCCGTACCACCAGCACCTGTTCTCCGCCCGGCTGGACATGATGGTCGACGGTCCCCTCAACGCCGTCGACGAGGTGGAGGCCCGCCGGGTGCCGGTGGGACCGGACAACCCCTACGGCAACGGCTTCACCCGGTCGGTCACGCGGCTGCGGCGCGAGTCGGAGGCCGCGCGGCTGGCCGACGGCTCGGTCGGGCGCGCCTGGCACGTGGTCAACGGCGGAGCGACCAACCAGCTCGGTCAGCCGACCGCCTACGCCCTCCTCCCCGAAGGCCAGCCGACCCTCCTCGCCGACCCGAGCTCGTCCATCGCCCGGCGGGCCGCCTTCACGACCCGGCACCTCTGGGTCACGGCGTACGACGAGGCCGAGCGGTATCCCTCCGGCCAGTACGTCAACCAGAACCCCGGCAACACCGGTATCGACACCTGGGTGCGCGCCGACCGGGACATCGACGGTGCCGACGTGGTCCTGTGGCACACCTTCGGGCTCACGCACTTCCCGCGGCCGGAGGACTGGCCGATCATGCCCGTCGACCACGCCGGTTTCGTCCTCAAGCCGGTCGGCTTCTTCGACCGGAACCCCGCTCTGGACGCGCCTGAGCCGGCATCCCGCCACTGCAGCTCCGGCGAGGTGGGTGACGGCCGTCCGGCCTGCCACTGACACCTCGACGGACGTGGCCCATCGCGACCGCGCCCTACCGACAGGCATCGTCGACCCACCGCTCGGGCACCCGTCAGGGGCCTCCAGGCTGCGGGCCGGACCTGCCTGCGCGGACCCGGTGCGATGAGTGGCCGGCACGCACCGGCAGCGACAGCGGCCGCTGCGCGGGCGGCTGGTGGCCCTCGAGTCAGGGCTCGAAGCCAACTCCGGGTCACCGCGGCAGAGGCAGCCGGGTGCGTGTGCAGCGAGTCGCCCCTCGGACACAGCCCCGCCCCACGGTCCTCGAGATCAGGACGCCGGGGCGTACCCGTGTCCGGGCCTCTCAGGTCCTCGTGATGCCGGCGGTTCGCCACCTGGTCGACGAGGTGCGAGCCGCCGACGGGACCGCCAGGACGATCGTCATGCGCGGCTGACCACCGCGCTCCCCCTCCCGGGACCCAGCGGTGAGCGGCTTCCACGGCGCGGTGCCCACGTCCCCCTCGGGCACCCGGACCGGAGCCCTCGCGGGTCGGGCGACCGTGGGGGCTCCGGCGCTGCTCGACCCGTCCCTGCTCGGTGCCCGTCGGTCAGGCCGCGCCCGACTGCGGCACGGCCGACAGCGCCTCGGTCAACAGCGTGACCAGCGCCTCGAGCTGCACGTCGGCCGACGACGAGACCTCCTCATCCGACCCGTCGAGCGCACGGGCGGCGAGCCCCGCCTTGCTGTCGATCAGCTCCGCGATCCGGGCGTCGATGGTCTGCGCAGCGATGATGCGCCACGCGGTGACGGGCTCGGTCTGACCGATGCGATGGCTGCGGTCGATGGCCTGGGTCTGCTCCGCATCGGTCCAGGACAGCTCGGCGAGCACGATGTTCGAGGCGACCTGCAGGTTCAGGCCCACGCCGGCTGCGGTCAACGAGCAGACCGCGACGGCGACATCCGGGTCGTTGACGAAGGCGTCGATGTTCCTCTGCCGCGACGCGGGCGACTGGTCCCCACGGATCGACGAGAACCGGACCCCCTGCCGGGCGAAGGTGTCCTCGGCCGCATCCATCACGTCGACGTGCTTGGCGAAGAAGACGACCTTGCCGGCGCTGCGGGCCAGCTGGGCCGCGTAGTCCGCGGCGAGGCCGGCCTTCGCCTGGCCGATGCGCCGCATCATGCTGAACACGTTCCCGCCGGCCTGCGCGGTGGTCGCGTCCTTGAGCTCCCACCGGGCCACCCGACGCACGAGGTCGTGGTCGATGCCCCCGACGACGGCAGCGGCCGAGCGGTTCGCGAGCGCGGTCTCGTACCGCGCCACCATCCGGCGGGCGAGCTCCCGCTCGGCCGCGCGGATCGACCGGCCGGCCGGCCCGTCCAGCTCGACGGGGAGATCGGCGATGCGGCGGGCGGGGATGTCCGCGGCCACGTCGACCTTGCGCCGGCGGACGATCCCGAGGTCGATCACGCGCCGGCGGGCGACGGCGTAGAAGCCGGGGTCGGCGGGCGTCAGGCCGGTGTCCTCGAGCGCGTCCATCAGCTCGCCGAGCGGCTTGGCGTCGTCGATCCAACCGAGGAACTGCCAGATGGCGCGGAAGTCCTCGATGTCGTTGATCAGCGGGGTGCCGGTGAGGGCCATCAGCAGAGGCCGCGGGGTGCGGGACCGGATGCGGTTCGAGAGCTCCAGCACGTGCTGCGAGCGCTGGGATGTCTTGTTCTTGATGAAGTGGGCCTCGTCGAGGACCATCCCGCGGAAGCCCAGGTCGCCGAGCCAACCCACGTGGCGGTCGAGCACCTCGTAGTTGACGACGATGATGTCGGCGAAGCCGTCGATCGTGTCACCGTCGCCCTGGACCACGGTTGCCGCGCGGTGGGGGGTCCAGCGGCCGGCCTCCCGGGCCCAGTTGGTCTTGACGACGTTCGGCACGACCACGAGCAGCGGGTAGGCGTTCACCGCGTCCGCGGCGACCAGTGCCTGGGCCGTCTTGCCCAGACCCGGCTCGTCAGCGAGGAGGAAGCTCCGGTGACCGGCCGCGGCCGCGGCAACGAGCTGGGCCTGGTGCGGCATCAGCGCCAGACCCTCCACCGCGCCCCGCGACGACGGCGCGGGGAGGGGCATGCACGCCGAGTCCCCGCCACCGGCGCGCTCGAAGGAGCTGAGGAGCGGGCCGATCAGCTCCCAGCCGGCCAGGCGGCGCGGACGGGCGGTCCGCTCCCGAGCAGCGGAGAAGTCGGGTGCGAGGAAGGGGTTGGCCATCTGTCGGGAGATCACCGACTGCGGCACGACGCGGCGCTCAGGAGTCGCGGGCGCAGCCGGGGTCTCGGTCGGCGGGACCTCCTCGGGCGCCGGCTCGACGCCGACGGTCCGCAGCATGTCTCGCTTGAGCGCCTGGGCCGCATCGGAGGCGATGGCGTCCTCGGCGAGCAGCGCCAGCAACCCAGCGTCTTGCACAGCGGTCGTCGCGAGGATGGTCGCGATGCCGTCCAGGCGCTTGAGCTGCTCGGCCCGATGACTGTCGCTGCCGGACGGCTCAGCCTGGACGCGGGCGCGCTCCTCGCGCAGCAGCAGGGCGACGGCCTGGAACTGCGTGCGTACGGCCGGCGTGACACGGCCGCGCTGGGTGGCCGCCTCGACCTCACGGACGGCTCGAGCGAGCACCACGACGATGTCGCCACGATGGCGGACCCGTCGCTGGTCCCGCGCCGCGCTCCGGCGAGCACCCGCCTTGCGCTGGCCTGGTCGTGCCACAGACTCCTCCTCTGGAATGCCGGCCTCGGTGACCGCGGCAGCATGCCGCACAGTCCCGCGGACGGGGCGCACCGCGCCCCGGGGCGGGGCCTGGTCCGCCGACGCCCAGCCGACCTGCGGATCTCCGGCGATCGACGCCGCGGGCTCCAACGGCTCTCAGGGGGACCCGGAGCCGCCGGGGTTGGGCTGGTGACCACGGACCGAGGGAATCGACGCCGGACGACCGGCTGTTGTCTCGTCGTCGGTAGCTCGCTCGTGTCAACGCGTGCGAGGGCGTCAGATTCCCGGCCGGTCATCCGCTGGACCGAAGACGGCCGGAACCGGTGAGGGCAGCGACGGAGAGGGCGCTCGAGGAGGGGCGAGCAGATCGGCCGCGCAGCGACCCCGCAGCCGTGTGCGCATGCAGCGAGTCGCCCCCCGGACGCCGAGTTGCCCCCCACGGCTTCTGCGCCGGTGCGAGGTCACTCCTCCTGTGCTGGCACGTCCGCTCGATGTCTGGAGGGCCACATCGGCCAGCCGGCCCGGAGTCTCGGGCACCTCGAACCACCCCGTGTCTGGTCGAGGCACTGGCTGCGGCGGTCCTCGTCGGGCGACCCGGTCGCTGTCACGAACGCGTCGTCAGGCCCTGCCGCAGCTCGTCCATGGCTCGCGCGAGGCTCACCCGCGGCACCCAGCCCCACCGGCGCGCGCGGTCGGTGAGCAGCTGCCCGGTCCAGACCGGCTCGTCGGTCCACTCGGGCACGACGCCCAGCGCGTCGGTCACCGTGCCGAGGTAGTCCCGCCAGGTCGCAGCCTCGCCCGCGACGATGACCGGGGTCGTGCCACCGGCCACGGGGCCTCGCTCCGGGTCGTCGGCGGTCGCGACGGCGCCCGTGGCGACGTCCGCGATCAAGGCCGCCAGGTCGTCGACGTGCACCCAGGCCCAGGTCTTGGCCGGGTTCGCCCGGCGCTCACCGTTCCGGATTCCCTGCGGTCGCAGGGTGTTCCAGACCGACGTGTCGCCGGCGCCCGTGATCGCCGGCGGTCGGACCAGCACGGTCGTGAGCCCGCCCACCTGCGCCAGCGCGGCGTCGGTGGCGTTCTTGGTGTCGGGGTAGTCGCCGCTCTCCTCGGGCAGGAGGGCACCGTCCTCGGCCACGTCCCCGACACCGGCCGAGCGGTCGTAGACCCCGGCCGTGGACACGTGCACGAACCGGGCGACGCCGGCGTCCCGGGCAGCCCGAGTGAGGACCGGCGTGCCCTCGACCCCCACCCGGTGCTGCTCGTCTCGGGACGAGCCCATCGGGTGGACCGTCGTGACGACCGCGTCGGCGCCCTGGGTCACCGCGCGGGCGAGGCCCTCGTCGGCGAAGTCGCCGACGTGCTCGGTGACTCCGTCGAGCGCAGGCGCGCTGCCGACGCGGCGGACGACGGCGCGCACCCGCGCCGACCGCTCGACGAGCGCCCGGCATACCGCGGCGCCCACCAACCCGTTCGCACCGGTCACCACGACCACGGGGGAGGACTCGGCCATGCGGTCCACACTGCCAGCGACCGCACGACGACGCCCGCTGCGCGGCACGTCGCGGAGCGGGGGTGCCCCGTGGCCCGACGGCCGGCCTCCCGACAGGCCGGAGCCGCGTGCGTACGTGGCGAGTCCCCCTCGGGCACTCCTCCGCCTCGGTGTCCCTGCAGGTCAGTGGCCCGGGGCGTCCGCATGAAGAGGTCCTCGGCGACCCCGCACCTGGCGCCGGCGCAGCGGGCAGGCGTCCTCCGGGACCGTGCTGCGGCGCCACCGGCACCGGTCCGTCACCGCTCCCCGTGCCGACCGGGCGGCTCCTCGAGGTCGGCGGAGCGTCCCGCACCGGTCGGCGGAACGCCGGCCGGTGCGGGAGCCGGGAGTGGAGCGCGGTCTCCCCGGACCGTACGGCGGTCGTCCGTCATCGGAGCCGGGCACGGCTGGTCGGACCGGTCAGCGGTTCCGATCCAGCCAGTCGAGGAGCACCTTCGACACGTGCTCGGGCTGGTCGGTCATCAGCACGTGGTTCGCGTTCGGGATCACCACGAGCTCGGCGCCGGGGATCCGGCCGGCGATGATGCGGCCGTTCTCCGGCGGGACGAGCGCATCCAGCTCCCCGTGTACGACCAGCGTCGGCGCGCTGATGGCCTCCATGCGGTCGTAGCCGTCCCATCGCGACGTCCCGACCACCTGCGCCAGGTAACCCTCGTTCGAGGCGGCGAGCGGGAACCGCACCGCCCAGTCCTCCTCGATGCGCTCGCGAGGTGTCCCGGGCGCGTAGTTGTAGGGGATGGAGGCCTCGGCCGCCTCCTGCGGCGTCATCTGGCCGCGCTGCATCAGCATCGCCATCGCCTGGGGGTTCGTGACGGCGTGCGCGATGCCCGGGTGGGTGGCGATCAGGCACAGCGAGCGGACCCGTCCCGGAGCGGTGAGCCCGATCTCCTGGGCGATCAGGCCGCCCATCGAGATGCCGACGACGTGGGCGGTGTCCACCTCCGCGGCGTCCAACACGGCCAGGGAGTCCGCCGCCATGGTCTCGACCGTGTACGGCTCCCCAGGGACGTCACCGGTGCGGCCGGCACCCCGGTTGTCGATCCGGATGACCCGGTAGCTCTCGGCCAGAGCGGGCACCAGCCGGAACCACATCGCGGCCGGGTAGGCGAGCCCCATCAGCAGCAGGACGGCGGGAGCGTCCTCCGGCCCGTCGGACTCCCACGAGATGCGGGCCGTGTCAGGACGCTCGATGACCGGCACGGGTCGCTCCCCTCGTCATGAGGTCTCGCTGCCTGGATCGGAGTCGTGGTTCCTCACGTGCACCGCACCTCGAACGGTCAGGTCCGAGCCCCGAAACGGCACCCGCTCTCGGGGACCGGGACCATTCTGTAGCAGGACCTCGGCGCCGTGTGCAGCCGCGTGCGCATGTGGCGTGTCGCCCCTCGGACACCCGTACCGGGATGGCTGCCCTGCACACCGGGGACTCCCCCATCCCGGCCGGCCCGCGTCGGTCGGGCCCGTCCGGTCGAGCGTCGCGGCACTGCCCAGCTCCGCCCCGTGGCCGCGCCCTGCTACCGGCGCGGAGACGCTCGCACGGAACTGCGGCCGTGGGCCGCCCAGGCAGCTCACGGCCGCACCCCTGCAGCGCGAGTGCAGTGGCGCCGGCGTCGCCGGACCGCTACCCCTGCGTCCGGGAGAGTCCCGGCGCGTCCTCGTCGGCTCGAGGACCCCTGCCGACGAGCCCGGCGGCGGCCGCGCGCACCTGCCGGAGGTCCCACTGGGTGCACCACAACGCCCAGGCGACGAACAGGACCTGGAACGGCAGGCGGAGCCAGGGGTACCAGCCGCCGGGCTGCCCGTCGACCTCGATGCCGGCCACGGCGACGTACACGTTCGCCGGGAAGACCGCTACGAGGTAGACGGCGAGCGCGAGGCCGGCGCGGCGCCGCCACGGCTGCCGGAGGAGGAGAGCGACGCCGAGGCCGATCTCGACCACACCGGTCGCCAGCACGAGGGCCTGTGCGCCGGGCACCCACGGCGGGAGGTGCTGGACGAACGGTGCGGGCATCAGCCAGTGCGCCACCCCGGCGACGATCATCGCGGTGGCCATGCCGATGCGCGCCGCACGACGCGCGGAGCGCCGACCGGACGAGGGCCACAGGACCAGTGCAGCCACCACGGTGGCGAGCGCGAGGACGACGAGGAAGATCACGGGAATCACTCCTCACGGTGAGGTCGGTGCGGACGGACGGGGATGTGGTCCACGCGGGGCCGGCGGCGACAGGGCGTCGTGGGACGGCGACCCGCTGGGGGCCGACCGCGGCGTCTCGCTGCGGAGCAGCCCGACGCCGAGGGTCAGCAGTCCGGACACGAGGACGACCGCCCCGGCGTACGCCAGGTGGACCACCGGACCGGGCTCGCGAGCCTGCGGCACGAGGACGGACAGGAAGAACGCCACGGGCAGCAGGACAGCCGCGGCGGGGAAGGCCAGGCGCACGAACCAGCGGGCACGCTCGGACAGCCTGGCCTCGTCGACGTAGCGGAGCGCGACCAGGGACAGGAGCAGCAACACACCCGCGTGTGCGTGACCGGCGCGCCACAGGTCCTGCCGGAGCGGGTTGTCGCGGTAGCCCGGGTCACCGATCAGCAGGCTGAGCACGCTCACCCCACCGAGGACGACCGTGGGGAGGACGATGAGGACGACGCCGGCGACCCGGCGGGACTGCGGGCTCATGCCGCACCTCCCGCGGAGGAGGCGGCGGGACCCACCAGCCGCTCCGTGGCCTCGTTCCAGCTGACCGGGAGTGCGGATCCGAGCACGGTCCAGGCGGTGAACCGGGTCGGACCCATGTGTGGGCGCAGGTCCCCCATCACGCCGAGATGCGGCATCTGGCGGACGAATGCGTCCAGCGCGCGGCGGTCGGTCCACGCCGACAAGGTCCAGAACCGCTTCCGGGCCGGCTGCGCGAGCAGGCTGTAGCCGACCAACCCGCCGGTGCGCTCCAGTTGCCTGACCACCGACGAGGTCAGGCCCAGGAACCGGGGGATCGTCCGGTAGGACCGCAGCGGCAGGAAGGTGGCCATGGCCAGGTACTCCTGGCCCGGGGAGACGGGCGCCTTGGCGCGCCAAGGAGAAGCCGGCACGTCACACCTCCACCTGCCCGTGGGGCACGTCCGTCCCGGCCCGGTGGTGGCCGTGTGCCGCGTTCGGGCAGCCGCCGTACCTGCGCGCGAGCGTCTGCAGCCGGGCGGCGTCCCGTGGGCGCGCCGTCGCTGCGCGACCTCCCGAGCGGCTGTTCCGCAGGTTCGGCGCCGAGAAGCGGTTCATCGGGGTCTCCTCTCCTCGCGGGATGACGCGACCGACGCTAGGAGGGCAGGGACCGGCTCGTACCGGTGAAATCACCGGTCCGTTCTGACGGTGCAGCCCGCCTCCTGCCGCAGGCCGGGCGCCCGTCACGGGACGGCCGTCACCGGGCGATCGCGGGCTACGCTGAGCCGCTGTGCTCTTCGGGCGGGACAGGGAGCGCGGGGTCATCGACGCGGTGCTGGCCACGGCAGGGACCGGAGGCAAGCCGGCCGTGCTGGTGCTCCGCGGCCCGCCAGGTGTGGGCAAGACCGCGCTGCTCGAGGACGTGGCCTCCCGGTGGCCGGACGTGCGGTTCCTCCGCGCACAGGGCCTGGAGTCGGAGTGCGAACTGCCCTTTGCCGGGCTGCACCAGTTGCTGCGCCCGCTGCTCCGTCACCTGGCCGCCCTGCCTCCACCGCAGGCGCACGCCCTCCGTTCAGCGTTCGGCCTGGAGGCCGGCTGCCACCAGGACCGCTTCCTGACGTCGGCCGCTGCGCTGAGCCTGCTGGCCGAGGAGGCGGCCAGCACGCCCGTGTGCTGCCTCGTCGACGATGCGCACTGGCTCGACGCGACCTCGGCCGCAGCGCTGGCCTTCGTGGCGCACCGACTCGGCACCGACCGGATCGCCCTGCTCCTCGCTGCCCGGGACGGCCCTGACCAGCGGTTCCCGGCACCCGAGTTACCGGAGTTGCGTCTGGGCGGTCTGGACGAGGACTCGGCTCACCGGCTGCTCCGTCACGCGGTCGGCACGGACGTGGACCCGGGGGTCGCTGCCGAGCTGGTGACGCGGACCGACGGCAATCCACTGGCTCTCCTCGAGCTGCCCGGCGTCCTGAGCCCGGCCGCACTGTCCGGCAGGGACTCGCTGCCCCATGCGCTACCGATGAGCGAGCACCTGCAGCAGGCCTTCCTCGACCAGGTGCGGCTGCTGCCCGAACCGGCTCGCCGACTGCTGCTGGTAGCGGCGGCGGACGACACCCAGCGCACCTCCGTGATCCTGGCGGCCGCCGAGGAGGCAGGGATCGACCCGGCGGCACTCGGCCCCGCGGAGCGGTCGGGCCTGGTGCGGGTGCGTGGAGGTGAGCTGGGCTTCCGTCACCCCCTCGTACGCTCCGCGGTCTACCAGGCCGCGACGACGGACGAGCGACAGGCCGCCCACCGGGCCCTGGCGTACGCCCTCGAGGGCGGAGGCGACGCCGACCGGCTGGCCTGGCACCGGGCGTGGGCTGTGTCCGGTCCGGATGCGGCCGCGGCGGCCGAGCTCGAGCAAGCCGCCGAGCGCGTTCTCGCCCGCGGTGGCCACGCGGCGGCCGCAGCGGCGCTGGAGCGAGCCGCCGACCTGACCGCCGATCGTGAGGTCCGGGCTCAGCGGCTGGCCGCCGCCGGGGAGTCGGCCTGGCGGGCCGGGTGGCTCGGCCGGGCCGCCGGTCTGCTGGCGACCGCCGGCTCCTTGACCGATCAACGGCTGTTGCGGGCCGACATCGAGCACCTGCGGGGCGCCATCGAGCTCGGCGCGGGGTCGGCACAGACCGCCGTGAGCATCCTGGTGCCGGCCGCGCGTGAGGTCGCCTCCGTCGACGTGGGGCGCGCGCTGCGGATGCTGGTCCTGGCAGCGGACGCGGCCGGTCAGGCCTCCGATCCCGCTGGGATGGCCGAGCTGGTCGCTCTCGGCAACAGCCTCTCCCCCGGGGAGGGAGCACGCGAGCAGGCGCTGTCCGCCCTCCTGGCTGCGTGCGGGGCCTTCGCCGCCGGGGACTTGTCCGACCTCGTTCGACGGCTGCGCACGACCGTGAGCCTGGCCGAGTCCATGGGGGATGAGGAGATGCTCGTGCTGGCCGGCCGGGCGGCGCTCGGGATCGAGGACACCGCGGCGCACCGCCTGCTGTCCACGGTGGTCTCACGGCAGCGGGCACGGGGTGCCATCAGCGAACTGCTGCCGCCGCTCACCCGACTGGCCCTGGCCGAGATCCTCACCGGACGCTGGAGATCGGCGGACACCACCGCACACGAGGCGCTGGAACTGTCGCGGGCGACCGGCCACCGGGAACTGTCTGCCTTCCCGCTCGCCTGGCTCGCCCTCCTCGCCGGGATCAAGGGACACGCGGCAGACCTCCGGGCATCGACCGAAGCCGCGGAACAGGTGACTGCCACCCACCCGGTCGTCCTCGCAGCCGACACGCTCCACTGGGCCCGCGGCAGCTTCGAGCTCGGCGCCGGCCGGCCGGCGGCGGCGCTGGCCCACTTCTGCCGCATCACCGACCCGACGGTGGCGTTCCTCTCGGCCCTGGATCGCATCGAGGCCGCGACGCTGGCCGAGTCCCCCCGCCTCGCCCGCGACTGGCTGCGCCCTCTCGAACAGTTCGCCGCCAGCACCGACCTGGCCTGGGCGGCGGCGCGGGCCGCCTACTGCCGCGCGCTGCTCGCCGACCCGGACTCGGCCGGACCACTGTTCCGGGAGGCGCTCGCCCATGCCTCCGCGGCCGAGCGCCCATACGAACACGCCCGCATGGAGCTGGCCTACGGGAGCTTCCTCCGCCGGCGGAGACGACGGGTCGACGCCCGCGAGCACCTCCGGAGCGCTCTGACGATCTTCGACTCGCTCGGTGCCACGCCGTGGGAGGAACGGGCCCGCGTCGAACTCCGCGCGACCGGTGAGTTCCCGCGGTGCAGGGATCCCTCACAGATGCGTCGACTCACTCCTCAAGAGGTGCAGGTCGCCCGCCTGGTGGCCGACGGCCTCCCGACCCGCGACGTCGCCGCTCAGCTGTTCCTCAGCCCCCGCACGATCGACTTCCACCTGCACAACATCTTCACCAAGACCGGCATCACTTCCCGCACCGAACTGGCCCGCCTACCCCTGGAGTGACCTCCGTGGGCCACTGGACCGTTCCCGGGTCGGTCGACTCCGTGCCCTGGGGCTCCTGCCTCGCAGGGAGGACCAGCACCGCGCGTGTCGCTCCTCGGACGCTCCCCCACCGCGGTGTTCCTCCAGGTGAGGAGCCCGGGGCGGCCGGCGCGACCGAGGTGGCCGGCCTGGTGCTCACCCGTCGAGAGGGCGACCGACACCGCACTGCGGCCGAGCGGCCTGAGCCGTGTCCGGGTCAGCCGGCGACGCCTGCGGCGTCGGCGGAGGTGGCGCCCGCCCGGGCGAGCCCCAGGCCGACCGGGTCGTCGGTGCACAGCAGGTCGACGCCGAGACCGGCCATCCGCTCGGCCTCGTCCGGGTCGTCGACGATCCCCACGGCGACCAGGAGGCCGCGGGCGAGCACCCGGTGGACCACGGCGGGGTCGTCCCGCACGTGGGTGACGTGCAGGTGGACGTCGGTGAGCCCGTGCGCCCGGGCCCGCAGTGCGGCCCGGTCCGGGTCGGCACCGGGTGCCACGATCAGCGCTCCGGAGACGGTGCCGCACCCGGCCAGCGATGCCGCGGTGGCCAGGTCGAACGACGTGGTCGTGACCCGGTCGGCGTCGGGCCGTCGTCGACGCCGGTCCTCGAGCAGCGCGGCGAGCAACCGGGCGGTGCGCCGCGCGTCGGGGCCGCCGGCTTCCGGCTTGACCTCGGTCGCCACGTACGCCCCGTGGACGGCGGCGAGGTCGAGCACCTCGGTCAGGGTCGGGACGCCGGTGCCGCCGGGCAGGGCGACGGAGCGGAGCTCTGCCAGCGGCGTCCCCGCTACCACGGGGCCGGTGCCGGGGCCGGTGCCGAGGACGCGCCCGAGGTCGCCGTCGTGCGAGAGGACGAGGACGCCGTCCTCGGTGGCCCGGACGTCGACCTCGACGCCGTCGACGCCCGCCTGCAGGGCGGTGCGGACGGCGGCGAGCGTGTTCTCGGGGTAGGTGGGGTGGAGGGGCGTGCCGCGGTGGCCGATGACGCGCATGGCCGCACGCTGTCGGCGCCGGACGGCGTCCCGATGGCCGCGACACGAGCCCCGGGTGGCTCGTGCGTGAAGCCCTGCACCAGGCACCAACCGTTGACCCGTCGCGGCTCCCGCTCGGATCGAGGCCGTCGGCCATCCGCCCCTCGCACCGTCGCTCGACCCTGGAGGCCGGGCTCGCCACCACGGCATGGACGGCTCCCGGTCCGGGGCACGGCGCGGCGCGGCGCGACCGGGCGGCTCCGCGTCGCCGGGTGGGGACGGTGGGCACCGTGGGCCGAGTGGGGCGCGCCCGTGCGCCGCACCGGCTGACCTCCACCACCCGGGCAGCGACGGTCGTCACACTCCCGTGCATGCGCTTGGCCGTGTGCTCCTCCAAGGGAGGCGTCGGCAAGACGGCGACCGCCGCCAACCTGTGCGTCGCCCTCGCCCGTCGAGGTCGAGTTCTCGCGGTCGACACCGATCCGCAGGACAGTCTCGGGCGCGCGTTCGGCGTCGTCGCCAAGGGCCGGGACGACAGCTTGGCGGCGCTCCTGGAGGACCCGGTCACGGAGGCTCGGGCCGCCATCCGGCACGACGTCGTGCCCGGGCTGGACCTGCTCCCCGCCCACCCGGCCCTCGAAGCGGTGTCGGTCCAGCTGGCCGGCACCGGTGGTCTGGTCACCAGCATCCGGCGCGGACTGCGACCGCTGCTCGCCGAGTACGACCACATCGTGCTCGACACCCGGGGGGACCTGGGTGGGCTGACCCTGGCGGCGGTCTGCGCCGCCGACACCGTGCTGACCGTCTTCACCAGCGACCCGGGCTCGGCGCTGGGCGTCGTCCGGGTCGCCGCGTTCCTCGAACAGCACCGGACGTACGAGAACACCTCCGCCGTCCTCGTCGGCGTGGCGTGCGTCGACTGGGACAAGGACGGGCGAGCCGCCAAGGAGGTGTTCGGCGCCTTGGCGGGGACCGGACTGCCGCTGCTCGAGACCCGCGTGCCGACGTCGCGCCGGGTACCGACGAGCGCACTGGCCAAGCGCCCTGTCGTCCTGTCCGCTCCCTCCAGTCCGGTCGCCCGTGCCTACCTGGCGCTGGCCGACGAGGTGCTCGCCAGCGCAGAGAGGCTCCACACATGACCACCGGCAACCGACCTCCCACCCCCAGCGCGGGTCGGGGGCGGACGATGCAGGACGAGCTGCTCCACGACCTGCGCCAGGCCACCCCCGTGCCGATCGTCCCGACAGCCGGGGAGCAGGCCGCGTCGCAGCCGCTGCAGGGCCCGGGACCCCGGGAGCGGCAGGCCCCCCTGCTGCAGGTCCAGGTGACCGTGCAGCGCTGGTCGTGGCCCCGCGCCCGCGTCCTGCCTGGTGCACGGGGACTGTCCGTGGGCATCGGACCGGTACGCGTGTCCTGGACACTGGGCGGACGCTGATCCGGGCCAGGAGTCAGCGGGAGACCCGTGCTGGTGGACCCGGGGAGCCGCTCACGACGAGAGGTAGCGGATCACCGCCAGTACCCGGCGGTGGTCGTCGTCGCTGGGCGCCAGGTCGAGCTCGTCGTAGATGTGGGACGTGTGCTGCACGACCGCCCGCTCGGTGATCGACAGGGTCCGGGCGATCGACGCGTTGGTCCGGCCCTCGGACATCAGGGCCAGCACCTGCTGCTGGCGAGGGGTCAGCCGGTCGAGCGCACCGTGGTGCCCCCTGGCGCGGGCGACCATGAGACCCACGACCTCGGGGTCGAGGACGGTGCCCCCGGCGGCGATGCGGCGGAGGTCGTCCGTGAACGCGTCGACGTCGGCGATCCGCTGCTTGAGGAGGTACCCGACGCCCGACGAGCGATCCCCCAGGAGTTCGACGGCGTAGGCGCGCTGGAGGTGCTGCGACAGCACGAGGACGGCGATCTCGGGGAGGTCCCGGCGGATCTGCACCGCCGCCCGCAGGCCCGCGTCCTTGTGATCGGGCGGCATCCGGATGTCGGTGACGACGATGTCGGGACCGTGTTCCTCCGCGCTGCGGACCAGCTCGCGTGCGTCCCCGACCGCAGCGACGACGTCGAACCCGGCCGCCTCCATCACGTGCGTGAGCCCGGTTCGCAGCAGCGCCTCGTCCTCGCCGATCACGACCCGCACGGCAGCTCCACGAGCAGGCGTGTGCCGCCGCCGGCCGGACTCTCGATGTGGAACCGGCCGCCGAGGGCGTCGACACGGTCGGCGAGGCCGCGCAGCCCCACACCACCCGCCTGGGTCGCCCCACCGACGCCGTCGTCGGTCACGCCGATGACGAGCCGCGTCGACGCGTGCTCGAGCGTCACGGTCAACGTGTCGGCCGCGGCGTGCTTGACCGCGTTGGTCAGCGCCTCCGCGACCACGAAGTAGGCCGTCCTCTCGACCGTCGCCGGCAGGCGCCCGTCGACCTCGACCACCGCCAGCCGGGTGGGCAGCGGCATGCGGTCGACCAGGTCCTCGATCGCCGCGGTCAGGCCCCGCTCGACGAGGGCGGCCGGCATCAGGGCGTGGACGATCTCCCGGAGGTGGCGGGCGGCACCGTCGATGCCGACGCGGAGGCGCGTCGCCGCGTCGGGGAGACCGGCCGCCCCGCCGGTGCGAGCCAGTTGCTGCGCCTCTAACGCCAGCAGGACGAGCTCCCCCTGCAGACCGTCGTGCAGGTCCTGGGCGATGTGCTGCCGCGCCCGGTCCCCTGCCTCGACGAGGCGGGCGCGCGACTGCCGCAGGTCGGCATGGCTGGCCCGCAGCTCGGCCGTCAACCGGTCGTGGTCGATCGCGAGGGCGGCCACCTGACCCGCCCCGCGGACCAACTCGGCGTCGTCGATGACCGTCGCGTCGTAGACGATGGCGCCGATCCGTCTCGACCCGAGCTCGATGTCGACCAGGTCCCGGTGCTCGCCCAGCGCCTCCGTGTCGACCGTGGCGCCGTCGCCGTCCACGGAGGAGCGCCCGTCCCGCGACGCGTAGACGACCTGCAACGACGTGTCCCCGAGGGCGCGACCGAGGGCATCGGCGAGCAGCTCCGGGGTGGCGGCGGACGACGCCAGCCAGGCGCTGAGCTCCTGGATCTCGGCGGTCCTCGCGAACCCACCGCGCAGCATCGCCGCCGCGAAGGCGACGGGCACCCCGGCCAGCACGACGATCTGGAACCCGACCACCTGCGCGACCGAGAGACCGGCGGACGGACCCAGGAGAGGACCGAGCGGCGTCGCCAGGACGGCCAGGATCCCGTAGGCGTACAGCGGCAGCAGGACCCCACGTTGGCCGGGCGTCGCGGTGCGCAGCCGGTCGACGAGCACACCTGCGGTCACCAGCATCACGACCATCCCCGCACCTCGCTGGAGCCAGGTGCCGGCGGAGAGGAGATCCGCCCGGTGACCGACGGAGAGCATGCCGCCCGGGCTGGCACCCGGATCGAAGAGGTAACCCGGGACCTGCAGGACGAGCGACACCACGAAGCCCCCGGCCACCGTCAGGCGAGAGGTGCGCGAGCGGAGACGGCCGGACGGGAAGGCGTGCAGGAGCCACACCACCACGGCCAGCGGGGTGGTGGCGAGCACGACACCGACCGCCACCAGGACGGGCGTCGCGGTGTTGGCGAGGGCGACCACGAACCACGACAGGGCCCCGACGACCATGATCGGGCCGGTCCGGTTGCTCGGCCGGCGCCGCCACGCCTCGAGCCCCGCAGTCAGATGGACGAGTCCCCCGGCCGGGAACAGGGCGAGCAGCCACCACGGAGCGACGTCCTGGTCGGCGAGCAGGGCGATCTCGACGCCGGCGACGACGGCACCGAACACGCCGATCAGCGCGAGGCTGACCACCAGCGCCCGCGCCAGGGACGATCGCACACCTCCCCGATGCGCCATCGGCGCAGCATGGCACCGGCGACGGGCGCTCGGTGCAGCATCGCACCGGCGACGACTCGCGCGAGACCCTGTACCCAGGTCCAGGTCGGCGGGCCACTCCGGTCCATTGCCCGGCGGTCACGGCGTCGCCAGGGTCGCCTGCGTGAACCGTCGAGCGGCTGCCCTCCCGTTGCTCGTGTCGACCGTCGTGCTCACCGCGGTCACCTCGTCGACCGGGTCGTCCGCCTCGCCGGGCGAGGGGCCCGGCCCCCAGCCGCAGGTCGGCGACCTCCCGGCTGCCGCCGCCGCGATCATGTCGAAGCCGGAGTTCGAGACGGCCCGGTGGCTCTACTCCGTCGCCGAGGCGGAGACGGGCCGGGTCGTCCTGGCCGGCCGTGCCGGGGAGTCCGTCTTCACCGCGTCGACCGCGAAGAACTTCACCGTCGGCACCACGTACGCGACGCTGGGCACCGACGCCACGCTCACCACGCCGGTGTACGCGACGGCCGAGCCGGCCGGTGGCGTCCTCGCCGGCGACCTGGTGCTGGTGGCGTCGGGAGACCTCGCCATGGGCGGCCGCGGCGCCATGAGCGGCCGCGTGGACCACGCGTTCACCGCCGACACGATCGACCACGTCTACGGCGACATCGCGCCGAACGCGGCGTTCGTCCCGGACGACCCGTTGGCCGGCCTGGACGACCTCGCCCGGCAGGTGGCCGCCTCAGGCGTCACCGAGATCGCCGGCGACGTGGTCGTCGACACCCGGCTGTGGGACACGTTCGACGGCCAGGAGGGACCCGCACCGTCGATCTACGTCAACGACAACATCCTGGACATCACGGTGGCGGCGGCCGGGATCGGGCAGCCCGCCGTCCTCGACCTCCGCCCGCGGACCCAGGCCGTCACCGTGGAGTCGACGGTGACCACCACGGACGCGGGCACGCCGACGTCGCTCGCAGTCACCGCCGATCCCGACGACCCCACATCGGTCACGGTCAGCGGCACCATCGCGGCCGGCACGTCGCAGCTCACCATCCACCGCGTCCTCGACGCCGCGTCCTGGGCGCGCACCCTGTTCGTCGAGGCACTCGGCCGCGCCGGGGTCGCGGTCACCTCCTCCGCCGTCGGACCCAATGACGAGGCGGGGTTGCCGCCCACGGGTTCCTACGCGGCCGAGGACCGGGTGGCCGCCCTGACCTCCCCACCGATGAGGGCCTTCGGTCGGATGATCCTGGAGACCAGCTACAACACCGGTGCGAACGCCCTGATGTGCCTGCTCGCGGTGCACGGCGGCTCGCCGGACTGCCTCGACGGGCTGGCGGCGGTGCACTCCCAGCTCGACCGGGCCGGTCTCGTCGCCGAGGACGTGGTGCTGTTCGACGGGCAGGGCGCCGACCCGGCCTCGACGACCCCGGACCAGATGGTCGCCTGGATGAGGTGGGCGCAGACGCAACCCTGGGGCGAGGAGCTCGCGGCCGACCAGCCCGTCCTCGGGGTGAGCGGGACGCTGGCGAGCACGGGTCAGGACGGTCCCGCCGCGGGCGAGGTCGCGGCCAAGACCGGGACGAGCGTCGACGTCGACCCCACCACGGGCCGCGTGCTGTACAAGGTGCAGAGCCTCGCCGGCTACCTCACCACCGAGCGGGGCGAGCGGTTCGTGTTCTCCCTGTCCATGAGCGGGGCGACGTACCCCGACGTGCCCACCGGTCTGCACGACGCCAACGAGGACGTGGCGGCCGTCGCCGCGGCCTTCCAGCAGGCGCTGTGACGCCGGCGGAGCACCCGGCCGGTGCGCGACGTGGCGCGGACACCCGGACACCCGGACGCCCGGCAACCCCCCTGACCGGTTACCCCTCGGGAGGTCGACCATGACAGCTGCAGAGCGCTCGTGCGGGTCGCGTCGTGCCCGGCCACCCGGTCCGCTGGCCGCCTCGATCGCGACGACGGCGGTCGCGCTGCTGGTCGTGGCTGCCGCCCCGGCGGACGCGTCGCCGGGGGGCGCGACGGCACCGTCGGAGGATCCGGCGTACGCCGCGACGGTCAAGCCCGAACTCGACCGGATCGTGGAGGACCTGGCGGTCACCGGCGCCGCCGTCCTGGTGCGGTCCCCCGAGCTCGGCGACTGGGCCACCACCATGGGCACCCGGACCTGGCACGGCACCGAGCCGGTCACGCTGGCCGACCACGTCCGGATCGGCAGCAACACCAAGACCATGACGGCCACGGTGGTCCTGCAGCTGGTCGACGAGGGCAGGATCGGCCTGGACGACCCGGTGTCGCGGTACCGCCCGGACGTGCCCAACGGGCAGAACATCACCATCGCGCAGTTGCTCGACATGACCAGCGGGCTGGCCAACTACACCGAAGACCTCGAACTGAACGAGCAGATGGACAGCAACCCCGGCCGGGTGTGGAACCCGGAGGAGCTGCTCGCGATCGGCCTCGCCGAGCCGCCCGCCTTCCCCCCGGGCGAGGGGTTCCTGTACTCCAACACCAACTACGTGCTGCTGGGCGTGGTCATCGAACAGCTCACCGGGGTCCCGGTGGAGCAGGCCTTCCAGGACCGGGTCTTCGACCCGCTGGAGCTGGGCGAGTCCTCCTTCCCGGCGCGGACCGACGCCTCGATCCCGCAACCGCACCCGCGGATGTACACCTTCGGCACGAACGTGGAGACCATCGACAGCCTCGTGCTGCCACCGGAGGTCCAGGCCGCTGCCCGCGCCGGCACCCTGGAGCCGATGGACGTCACCGACGCCAACCCCTCCTGGGGCTGGACCGCGGGCGCCGGGATCTCCACCGCGCAGGACCTCGCCGACTACGTGGAGGAACTGGTCGACGGGTGCCTGCTCAGCCCGCAGCTGCAGCAGGAGCGGATCGCCAGCGTCCAGCCGGTGGACCCGGACGACCCGGCCAGCCCCGGCTACGGGCTCGGCCTGGCCAAATTCGGGCCCGTGTACGGACACAGCGGTGAGCTGCCCGGGACCAACTCCTTCATGGGCCACGACCCGGTCCGGGACATCACCGTCGTCACCTGGGCCTCCACCGCGCCCGCACCCAGCGGCGAGGGCCCGGCCGTCGAGCTCGCCAAGGCGGTGATCGCCGAGCTCTACGCCGGCTGACCAGCACCCCCTGGCAGACCGGGTCGGCACGACGGGGGGCCCGGGCCGCGCGGACACCACACCGTTCCCTCCACGGGAGGAGCTGTTCCCCATGCGCCGATGGATGCGCCCCGCCGCCCTCGCCCTCGCCGTGCTCGCCGGGGCCGGGACGACCGGCTTCACGGCCACCAGCGCTCACCCGGCCGGGTCCGCTCCTCCCCCGGCCGCGACCCTCGACCCGGACCTCGCCGCACAGGTCGACGATCTGGCCCGGGCCGCACTGACCAACGGCGTCACCGGCGCGGTGGTCGGCATCTGCGACCCGGTCCGGGGGAGCCACCTCCAGGCCTACGGGACCGCGGACACCGCAGGGACCCCGATGACCACCGACGTGCACTACCGCATCGCCAGCGTGACGAAGACCTTCACCGCCCAGGCGGTGCTGCGCCTCGCCGACCAGGGGAGGCTGTCCCTCGACGACTCCCTGGACGAGTACGTCCCCGACATCCCTCACGGGGACGAGATCACCGTCCACCACCTCCTGGGCATGCGCGGCGGCGTGTACGACTTCGTCGCGGACGAGGAGTTCATGGCGCGGTACGTCGCCGATCCGCTCCTGCCGGGGTGGTCCCCCTACGACGTCCTCGAGATCATCCGCGCGCACGCCCCCGAGGCCCGCCCGCCCGACCAGGCGACCGTGTACTCCAACTCCGAGTACGTACTGCTCGGGCTGGTCATCGAGCGGGTCACCGGCCGCTCGGCACAGCAGTACACCACCTCGGTGATCGAGGACCTCGGCCTCCCGGAGACGTCGTACCCCACGACCGCGGCCCTGCCGGAGCCGTTCTCCCACGGCTACAGGAACACCGACAGCGAGCTGGCACCGGCCGACCCCGCTGCGGAGGAGCCACGGGACGTCACGCTCAGCAATCCCGAGGTCCCGTACACCGCCGGTGCGGTCATCTCCACCGTGCCGGACATGACCCGCTACGCCGAGCAGCTGGCGACCGGGGTGGGCCTCGCCCCGGAGACGGCCCGGCTGCGCCAGGGGTGGACGCCGTTCACCTCGACCGGCGTCCGGGTGCAATACGGCCTCGGCGTCCTCCAGATCGGGAACTGGGTCGGCCACAACGGGTCGATCTTCGGCTACAGCGACGTGGTCTCCCACCTGCCGGAGGAGGAGGCGAGCGTCGTGGTGATGGTCAATGCCGCCGACGGCGAGGCCGTCCCCGCGATGGACCTCTGGGGTGGGATCGTCAGGCTGCTGTACCCCGACAGCCTGCCGACCTGGTGACCGTCAGGTCACTGCGGTCCACCCCGGGCACGCGGCACCCGCGGGCCCGGCCCGGCACGAGCGCCGCGGCGCACCCGCCAGCGCATCCGACGCGGAGGGCCACCCGGCCGATCACCTCGGACACGCCGCCGTCGCGGTCGTCCCGCAGCCGGTACCGGGCCCTGCACTCCCCCGGGTCGCGGGCGACCCCTGGGGACGAGCGGGTCGGCCGAGATCTCCTATACGTCGCCGGCCGGATCCTGCACCCCGGGGAGGGCCCGTGATCGCCGACCGCGGGGCTCCCTCCTACGCCCGGGCCCCCGGGATCAGGCGGCCGTCGCGCGGGCGGCCTCGTCGATCAACTGCGCGACGACGTCGGGCCGGGAGACGGTGACGGCATGGGAGGCGTCCACCTCGACCGCGTGCGACGTCGCGCGCTCGGCCATGAACCGCTGCGCCTCGGCCGGGACGGCCAGGTCCTGGCGCGTGACGAGGGTCCAGGACGGGATGGTCTTCCAGGCCGCCTTCGTCGCCTTCTCCCCCAGGGCGTCACCGGTGATGGGCCGCTGCGTCACGGCCATCAGCTCGGCGACGTCCGACGGCACGTCGCCGGCGAAGACCGGCTGGAACGCCTCCTGCTCGATGTAGAGGTCGTCGACGGTCCGCTCGTCGGGTCCGCGGACGGGCACCGGGCGCAGGGCGGCCCCCAGTTCGTTGCCCGGGAACCTGCCGGCCAGCTCGCCGGTGCTCTCCCCCTCGTCCAGCAGGAAGCTGGCGACGTACACCAGCGCCTTCACCTGCGGGTGCCCGTCGGCGGCCTCGCTCATGACGCTGCCGCCGTAGGAGTGGCCGGCGAGGACGATCGGCCCGTCCACGCTGTCCAGGACGTCGCGCAGGAACTCCGCGTCGCTGTGCAGTGCCCGGAGCGGGTTGGCCACCCCGATCACCGGACAGCCGTCCCGCCGGAGCCGGGTGATCACGCCGTTCCAGCTGGACGAGTCGGCGAAGGCCCCGTGCACGAGCACCACCGTGGGCTTGGTCGTGCCGGTGCGGGTCTCGATCGTGCTGCTGGTCATCGCTCCCCCTCTCGGTCTTCGGGCGACCGGTGCCGCCCCTCCGGTTGTGCACCCGGGTGCACGCCCCCGCCAACGTGTCCGGCATGCGATATATTGCATACCAATGGGCGGACGGGGAAGGGTCCTCTTCGCGCTTCCCCGTTCCGCGTTGCCAGCGCCCGACAGGTCAGGAGGTCCACCCGTGCCGATCCCCCCGACGGACCCCGGCCTGGACCGCGGCCTGCTGCGCGACGACGTCTACCGCCGCCTGCGGGACGCGATCGTGGACGGCACGTTCGCCCCCGGGGAGCAGCTCAAGGACCTGGAGCTCGCGGCGTGGCTCGGGGTGAGCCGGACCCCGGTCCGCGAGGCGCTGCTGCGCCTCGCACAGGGCGGGCTCGTCCTCGCCCGGCCGGGCCGGTCGACGGTCGTGAGCACGCTCGACGCGCGCGACATCCGCGACGCCCGCGACGTCGTCGCGGCCATGCACGAGCTGGCGGTCCGCGAGGCGGTCCCCGCCCTCCTCGACGGCGACCTGGAGGCCATGCGCGAGGCCAACCACCGGTTCACCGCCGCCCTCGGGTCCGGGGACGTCGAGGCGGCCCTGCGGGCCGACGACGAGCTGCACGGCGTGCTCGTGCGCATCGCCGGCAACCGCGCGCTCGCCACGGTGCTCGAGCAGTTCACGCCCACGGTGCGCCGTGCCGAGCGGCTGCGGTTCGCCTCCCTGCGAGGCCGGGACTCGGTCCGCCAGCACGACGAGCTGATCCGGCTCTGCGCCGGCGGGGACGCCGAGGGTGCGGCCGCCGTCGCCTACGACACCTGGCACAGCCTGCCGAGCGCCGAGGGATGAGCACCGGGAACCGGCCGTCACGGCGCGATGACGAGCTCCGCGATGAGGTCCCCGTCCACCGCGAAGCGGTAGCGGAGGTCGACGACGCCTCCGGGGAAGTCGCCCTCCAGGCGGTTGGTGACGACCCAGTGCGCGCCGTCGATGCGCTGCGCACCGACGAGGTCGGTGGTGTAGCTGAACTCGGCGCCGGCCCTGGACAGGAAGCGGCGGATCTCATCGGTCCCGCGGTAGGTCGTGCCGTCGTCGACGACCACGGCGGTGGGGGCGAAGCCACGCAGCGCGGCGTCCGCGTCGTGGGCGACGTGCGCGGTGAGGTACCCGAGGACCGGAGCGGGGAGCTGGTCGGGCCGGGTGCTGGTCGGAGAGGTCATGCCCCCACCGTGCTGCCTCTCCGAGCGGGAGGGTCGAGCGCTGGACCCTCCCCCGGGGGGAGGGTCCACCGTGGCGGCGTGCTGGCGATCGGTGAGTTCTCCCGGCTGACCCACCTGAGCGTGCGCACCCTCCGCCGCTACCACGACGCGGGCTGCTCGAGCCGGCGACCGTGGACGACGCGACCGGCTACCGCTACTACAGCGCAGACCAGATCCCGACCGCCCAGGTCATCCACCGCCTGCGCCAGCTCGACGTGCCGCTGCCCGACGTCCAGCGCATCCTCCGCTCCCCGGACCCGCGTGCTCGTGCCGGCCTGGTCGCCGACCACCTGCACCGGCTCGAGTCGGAGCTGGACCGCACCCGCGCCGCGGTGGCCTCGCTGCGCCGGCTGCTGCGACCGGAGCCGACCCGGCTGGACGTCGAGCTGCGCGCGGTCCCGGCGACGACGGTGGCCGCGGTCGAGGACGACGTGTCGCACGACCAGGTCCTCCCCTGGTACGCCGGAGCCATGGCCGAGCTGGACGCGGTCGTCGGCGGAACGACCGGCGTCCCCGGAGGGCTGTACGACAACGCGCTGTTCGAGGACGGCCGCGGCCACCTGCTCGTGTACCGGCCGACGGCCGATCCGCCGCGCAGCGGCCGCGTGCACCCGGTGACCCTGCCGGCGGTCGAGCTGGCCGTCACCACCCACGTCGGCGAGCACGACGACATCGACGTCACCTACGGCGAGCTCGGCGCCTGGGTCGTGGCGAACGCGCTGGCCGTTGCCGGGCCGGTGCGGGAGCACTACCTCGTGGGCCCGAGGGACACGGCCGAACCACGTGCGTGGCGCACCGAGATCGGCTGGCCCGTCTTCCGGGTGGCCCCGCGTTGAGCGAGGCGGACGGCCGTAGCCGGTACCAGGTGTCCCCCGACACCTGACCACCGGCTGCCGGCCGAGTGGACTCCCAGGGCTCGGGCATCAGGAGGCAGTCGGTCGACGGGCCGGAGCCGTCTGCCCGTGCACCGTGTCGCCCTCCCGCGCCGGCCTGGCCGGCCGCGTGGCGACGCCGGTCAGCGCGGTCCGTCGTCATCGGACCGCGGGTCGAAGGCCCGCGGGGGCATCGGTGCGTCCAGGTCGTAGTGGACACCGACCATGCGGATGCCGAAGCACAGCACCGCCGCACCGACCGCGGTGGCCGGGCCGTGGACGTCGAGCAGGGTCAGGACGACGGTGGCCGTGGCGCCGATCAGGGCGGGGATGGCGTAGAGCCCGCTGCTCAGCACCGACGGGACCTGCCGGACCATGACGTCTCGCAACGTCCCGCCGCCCACCCCGGTGAGCGCGCCGAGGAGGACCGCCTGGACCGGGCCCAGGCCCAACTGGAGCGCCTTGCCGGCCCCGGTGACGGCGAACAGGCTCAGGCCCGCGGCGTCCAGCACGGTGATGGGTGTGTTCAGCCGCTCGAGGTGGCGGCCGGAGACGAAGGCGATCAGGCCGCCACCGGCCGCGACGGCCAGATAGCGCCAGTCGTTGAAGGTGGCCGGCGGGACGTCGAGCAGGACGTCGCGGATGATGCCGCCGCCGAGCGCGGTGATCATGCCCAGGGTGACGACGCCGACGATGTCGAGCCGAGCCACGCGCAACGCGGTCAGCGCGCCGTTGAGGGCGAAGGCGAACGTGCCCAGGAGGTCCAGGGCGAGCACCACCGGGGACTCCGTCGTCATCCGGCGGTTCTACCAGCGGCGGTGACCGGGGCCGTCCCTTGCCGGTCGCCGGCAGACTCGGGCGGCCTGAGTTGACCGGCCACTGCCGTGTCCGGGACCGATGACCGGCGGGCATGGTGGGCTCAGGTCCGCGGAGGGCGGAGCACACCCCCGCTCCCCGGGACCCAGGCAGTCGGCCGCGACGTGCCCGTGAACCGGGTGCCCGATGCGACCGGCTGCCGTGGTGCCGCCCGATCCGGCCGGCCGCCAGCGTCGCCGGCCGGCCGGACGCACGAGGAGGAGGGGTGACCCGGGTGGACGCACACACGGTGCCGACCTCCGGTCTTGCCGTGCCCGCCGGGTCCCCCGCGCACCGTCCGTCGCCGGTGACCGGTGGCGGGCTGCTGGCCCTGGCGCTGGGCCTGCGGGCCGGGGCCTGCGCGGCCTGGACGTGCTGCGACGCAGCCAGGACCGCGCACCACCGGCGAGCGCCTGACCCTCCCGGGTCCTCCGCCCTCGCTCCGCGCGTTCCGCTCCGGTGGGACGCGTCCTCGTTCCACCCAGGAGAACGCCATGACCACCCTCAGCCCTGCTCCCACCACCGCGTCCCCGGACCGGGCCCCGTCCCGGGTGCTGCTGGAGACCCAGCGGGCCGACTGCGCCCGGCAGCGCGAGCTCGCCCTGGCCGAGACCGCCACGTCGATGCCGGACCCGGTCACGGTCAACCGCGCGGCGAGCCTGCTGCGCACCATCGGGGAGATCGACGCGGCGCTGGAGCGCATCGCCGCCGGCACCTACGGCACGTGCGTGCACTGCGGGAGCGCCGTCCCCGCCGAGCGGCTGGAGTTCCGGCCCTTCGCGGCCGCCTGCGTCTCCTGCCAGCAGACCCGCTGAGCGGACCACGCCGCGGCCGCGCGTCCCACCCGGCCGTCCACCCCCCGAGCAGCCACCGGAGCTGGCCCCGTTCGACCCGTTGCGCTGACCCCCTCCGCTCTCCTCCCCGCTCGGAGCCCCCCGTGCTGCACCCGCCCGCCTCCCCAGCCGCTCCCGACCCCGACCGGCTGCTGTCGGTCAGCGCACTGCCCGGCCCCCGCCCCGGTTCCGTGGTCGTCGAGGTCATCGGCGAGGTCGATGCCTACACCGCTCCGCTGCTGGACGTCTGCCTGGACTCGCAGGCGAGACAGCGCGGCGTGCGCGAGGTCGTCGTCGACCTGAGCCGGGTGACCTCCCTCGGTGCCGCCGGCGTCACCGTGCTGGCCCGGGCGCACCGCCGGTGCGGGGTGCGCGGCGCGCGGCTGGTGGTCCACACGGGCGGGCGGCGCCGGTTGCTCCGCGCGCTGCAGCTCACCGGGGCGCCGGGGTCGTCCGCACACCCTCAGTCCGGCGGAGAGCCGGTACCGCCGTCCGACGGCGGCAACCGGAGTCCGCCGGTGACCACCAGTCCGGCCGCGACGGCGACCTGGAGTCCGACGAACAGCAGGTAGGGGCGCCAGTCGCCGTCCGTCTGGGGCAGGGAGATGCCGAACAGACCGAGCGCGCTGTGCAGGGCGACCGCGGGCAGCACCGAGCCGCCGGTGTGCAGGAACACCCAGGTGTAGCTGACGGCGCACGCCGGCAGCTGGACCAGCAGCAGCCACACCGGCGTCCCCTGGAGCACCGCCCCGCTGGTCCAGTACAGCGGGGCGTGCCAGACCGCCCACACGACACCCAGCAGCAGGCTGGCCACGACCGGCCCTCTGCGCCGCAGCAGGCGGGGCAGCGCGAACCCGCGCCAGCCCAGCTCCTCGCCGAGACCGTCGGTCAGGGCCAGCCCGAGGAACAGGAGGACCAGCCCCGCCGGCCCGGCCTCGACCGCCTGCGGCCGGACCGCGGCGGCGTCGCCCCCGAGGAGCACGTGCAGCCACGCGGTGGCCGCCCACAGGACGGCGGGTCCGGCGAGCACCACGGCCCACCAGCGGACGCCGACCCGCCACCGGGTCAGCCGGGCGCCCAGCTCCAGGAGCGCCGGACGACCGGTCCACGCCGCGGTCAGGACGGCGGCGATCGCCGGGCCGTACGTCCACCCCGCGCCCAGCCCGGATGCCCACCGGGTGTCCAGCACCCCCGTCGACTCCAGCGCACGCGGCACCCACACCGCCCAGGTGATCGCGAAGGCCAGCAGCAGGAAGCCGGTGAGCGCTGCCCGTTCGCGTGCGGACCGGGCGACCGGGGTGCGGGTCCCGGTCACCGGGAGCCCGGCCCGTCGCCGGCGAGGATCCGATCGGCGGTCCAGGCCGGGTCCTCGACGGCGAGCAGGTGCCCGACGCCCGGCCGCACCTCGAAGCTCCAGTCCGGTCGGGTCGCGGCGAGCTCGCGGGCCCGGTCGGCCGCCGCCAGCGGGTCGTCGGCTCCGTGCAGCCACAGCGTCGGGACGGGAACGGCGGCGAGCGTGCGCCGCCAGGCCCGCGGCCGGGCGAGGAGGGCCATGGTGCCCAGCAGCGCCGCCCACTGCTCGGCCCGACCGGCGGCGGCGTCGGGGCGGGCGGCCCGGTCGCGGGTCTCGGCGACGGCGGCCGCGATGCCGTCGGCGGGGATCCGGTGCAGGTGCGGGGTCGCCTGGCGCAGCTGCCGGTCGACCACCTGCTCCGGCGGCAGCGCGGCCAGCTGCCGGGCGACCGCGCCGGCCACGCCGGGCAACCGGAGGAATGCCAGCTTCGCCGCGATGGCCGGGTCCAGCCGGCCGGCCGTGCCCGGCACCGGTGGGCTGAGCAGCACCAGCCGGCGGATCGTCTCCGGTGCTGCGGCCGCCTGCAGGACCGCCAGGACGCCGCCCATGGAGTGCCCGAGCAGGACCACCGGCTCCCGGACGACCTCGCGGACGAACCGGTCGAGGAGCCGGCGGTCCGCGGTCACCGCATCGGGGCGGGAGCCGGTGGGCACCCCGCTGCCGCCGTGGCCGAACAGGTCGACGGCGAGGACCCGGTGGCTGCCCGAGAGGAACGGGGCGAGCAGCCACCAGTTGAGGGCCGAGCCGCCCAGGCCGTGCACGCAGAGCACGACCGGCGCGCCGGCCGGACCGCCCAGGTCGAGGTGACGGACGGGACCGTCGAGGTCGGTGGTCGCGGAGACGGCGCCGGGTGGCCACGCCACCGGGGTCCCGGGGCTGGTGAGGGCGGGCGGCTGGGACACGGGAGGCTCCTCGGGATCGGGGGCCCGGAACGCTCCCCGTCCCCGGGGTGGTCACGCACCACTCCGCTCGCCGGACCACCCCGGGTGGGGGCTCAGCAGAGCCCCAGGGCGCGTCCTCGCTCGACGGCCTCGCGCCGGGATCCGACGTCCAGCTTGCGGTACAGGCTCCGGGTGTAGCTCTTCACCGTGTTGATCGACAGGTGCAGCGCCGCGCCCACCTCCCGCTGGCTGAGCGGGCCGCGCAGCGCCCGGAGCACCGAGACCTCCCGTTCGGTCAGCGGTTCCATCAGCGCCGGCCGCACCCGCGTGGCGGCGCGCCGGCCGGCCCGCGCCTCCACGGCGGCGATCTGCCGGTCGAGGACCGGGGAGGGCGGCGCGCTCAGCTGGGCCTCGCGGGCCCGGTCGAGGAACCCCAGCGCAGCCGTCGGATCGCCGGCTGCCAGGGCGGTCTCCGCCGCGCTCACCAGCACGAGCACGGCGACCGCGGGGTGCGCCTGGACCTCGACCAGGACGGCGGCACGGTCCGAGTGCGCGCGTGCGGACCCGAGCCGGCCGGCGCGCCGGTCGAGCACACCGGAGGCGGCGTGCAGCAGTACCAGCGCGGCCGCGGCGGCGTCCCCCAGCTGTCCCTCCAGAGCGGCGGCGTCGTCCCGGGTCGACCGGAGCAGCCGCTCGGCGCGGGCGTCCCGCTCGGCATCGGGGTCGTCGTCGCCGGGCTGCACCAGGCACCAGGCCAGGAGCCCGGCCACCTCCAGGCGGGAGAAGACCGGCAGCGCCGGCGCCGCCGGGGCCCGCCACGCGGCGTCGAGCTGCGTCAGCGCCTCCGCCTCCCGGCCTGCGGCGAGCAGCGCGCCGCCGAGGGCCACCCGGGCGACGACCCAGCCGGGGAGCCCGGGATCGGTCTCGGCCGCCACCGCCTCGCGCGCGGCGGCCAGCGCGACCTCCGGGGAGTCCTCGGCCGCCGTCCCGTAGACCGCGCGCAGCGCAGCGATCGCCCCGGCGGGGTCGGCGAAGCCGGGGAAGCCGGGGCCGGGCCGGTCTGTCCGGACCCGCTCGGCGGCCCGGTCGAGCAGCTCGGGCACCCGGTCCAGCCGGCCGGTGACGCCGGCGGCCCAGGCGAGCGACAGCAGCAGCGGGACCGAGTCCGCGACCACGGCCGGGTCGAGCCGGTTGCCGAGCTCGGCGAAGACGCCGACGCGCGCCGTGTCGATGAACGTCCCGGCGCTCTGCACCAGCCAGTCGGCGGCCCCGGCGGAGTCGCCGGCGTCGATCCGGGCGCGGATCGCCTCCTCGACCAGGCCCTGCTGCCAGAACCACGCCGCAGCCCGGTGCCGTACTCCGGCGGCGCCCGTGGGGTCGTCCAGCTCACGTCGCAGCGCCGCCCGGAACAGCGGGTGCACGCGGTACCAGCGCCCGTCGCCGTCCACCGCCGTGACGAAGACGCCGTCCCGCTCCAGACCGGCCAGGATCGCGCCGGAGTCGGCACGGTCGAGCACCGCATCGCAGAGCGGGCCGGACAGCCGGTCGAGCGGGGCGCTGCGCAGCAGCAGCTCGCGCCGGTCCGCCGTCTGGCCCGCGAGCACCTCGGCGAGCAGGTAGTCCACGGCGTGACGCAGACCGGGTGGACCGTGCGGCACCGCCCGGCCGCGGGCACGGTCGCGCAGCGTGAGGGCGCCGAGGACGAGCCCGGCCGCCCAGCCCTCGGTGCGGGCGAGGAGCCCGGCCAGCGCTGCCGGCTCGGACCCGGGGTCCTCGGGACCGCCGTGGACCACCGAGGTCAGCAGGGCGCGGGCTTCCTGCGCGGTGAAGCGCAGGTCGTCGGCGACCAGCTCGGTCAGCCGGCCGCGGGCCCGCAGCCGGGCGAGGCCGACCGGGGGCTCCGTGCGGCTGGCGAGGACCACGCGCAGGGCGGGGGGCAGGTGGTCCAGGAAGAACTCCAGCCCCTCGGTGACCCGGGCCTCCGTGACCTCGTGCAGGTCGTCGAGGACCAGCACGGTGAGTTCGTCACGGGCTGCGAAGCCGTTGAGGAGCTCGGGGACGGCGACGTCGAGTGGGTCGACCGAGGGCACGGTCAGCGCGCGGAGAACCGGGCCGGCCACGTCCGGGACGGAGCCGGCCAGGGCGGTGGCCACGTACGTCCAGAACCGCGCCGGATCGTCCTCGCCGCTCTCGAGGGTGACCCACGCGACCGGCATCCCGGCGTGCCGGGCCCAGGCGGCGAGCAACGTCGACTTGCCGTACCCGGCACCCGCCGCGACCACGGTCACCGGGGTGGTGCGGACGGCGTCGAGCCGGTGCTGCAGGCGGGGGCGGGGAACGAGCGCCGGGGGTACCGGCGGCACGGTGAGCTTCCCGGCCAGCAGCGGACCGCCTGCGCCTCTCGGCCCCGACACGACCGCTCCTCCCCGGGCCGGCGTGTGCCGCCCTCCGCAGGAGGTGTACCGGCGCGGGCCCCCGCCGTCCATGCTGTGCACCTCGTCGTCCGGACGAGCCCCACCGCGGCCGGCCCGGTCCCCACCGGAACGGGCCTGCGAGCACCCGCACCCGGGCTGCACCACTGCACGTCCGGGTCCGCTTCCTGTCGTACCCCCCGACCATGCTGTGCCTGTCCGGATCGCACCGCCGGTGTCGCCATCGCAGACGTGGCCACCGCACCGGCGGGTCAGGGAGGAGGCGAGGACGAGATGAGGACGTACGACCCCGCGGACCACGTCGTCTACGTCCACCTGGCGCAGCACCCCGCCACTCCCGTGGCGTCGACGCCCGCCCACGACGAGTGCCACCGGCTGCCCGCCGGTTACGCGAACACGTTGCTCCACGCCGGGCTCGGTGGACCGCGCGCGGCCGGTGCCCGTCCGGCGCTCGTCATCCTCCCCGGAGGCTCCGCACCGGCCGACGGCCCCGTCCCGGCCCCACCGGCGCTGCGCCTGGCCCGGTAGCCGATCCGCGAGTGGTACGCGGGCTCGCGGGATCTGCTCGACCGGAGCCGTCGGCGTCCCGGTGGGTCGCCGACGTCGGCGCGCCGCCGGAGCCCCGTCACACCGTCCGCGGAGTCCGCTGGCCCGACCCCGACGACGGGTGCCCCGCACCGCCGAGGTGGGCGTCCCGGGACGCCGTCGGTGGCGGCTGCGGAACGAGCCCGTCCAGCAGCGGCCAGTAGCGCCACAGCAGCCACCGGGGCGCCGTGGCGACGGCGACGGCGAGGCCGGCGAGCGGAGCTCCGCAGAAGACCAGCAGGACGGCGAGACAGCCGCCGGCGACCACCGTGGCGAGGAGGCTCGCCGGCGCCGGCGAGCGTGGCCGCCGGGCCCTCGGGTCGAGGACCGGCCGAGCGGGCTCCTCGACCTCCTCCGCGAAGCGAAGCCGGATCTCGTCCCAGGTTCGCTGTTCGTCAGGACCGAGCACCGTCCACCTCCTGCGGGAGCACCGTCCACCTGCTGCCGGCTCCAGCCTGCCCGGGACCGGGCAGGTGCACGAGGGGCTCCACCGGCCAGGCTCGGCGCTCCGTCGTTGCCGGGCGTCGGCAACCGCGGCCGGCGGTCAGGGGTCGACGGGCAGTGGCCGCGCCGGCCAGTCAAGGAGTCGGGCGCCGAGCACGGCCGCGTGCAGCGAGAACCGCTGGTCGGGCCGGGCGACGCTGTACCCGGTCAGCTGGGAGACCCGGGCCAGCCGGTAGGTCACGGTGCGGACGGAGACGTGCAGGCGCCGGGCGGCCTCGGTCGCGACGTCACCGACGGCGAAGTACGCCAGCAGGGTCTCCAGCAGCACCTCGGCGCCACTGCGGCTGTGCTGCAGCGGGCCCAGCACGTCGTGCACCAGGTCGGCGATGGCTGCCTGGTCCCGGCCCAGCACCCGGTGCACCAGCAGGTCGCGAGCGTGCACCACGTCGGCGCCGAGGTCGAGCCGGTCGGCGAAGACCAGCGCCTCGCGCGCCTCCTCGTAGGAGCGGGCGACGCCGTAGGCGCCGGGGAAGGCGCGCCCCGGCGCCACCCGCCAGCGCCGGCCGCCGTCGATCCGGCCGAGCTCGGCGTGGATGACCGAGCCGAGGTCCTCGGTGCGCGCGGTCGGGGCCGCCGTCGCGGCGGGCACGACGACGACCACGCGGCCGTCCTTCGTGGCGACCAGCACGTCGCGGTCGCCGAACCGGTCGACGACGACCCGCTCCAGCGCGGTGGCGGCCCGTTCGACGTTGGCGTCGGCGTCACGGGGGGCGGCGAGGGCCACGTGGTGGGACTTGCCGAGGTCGAGGCCGAACGGCTCGGCGCGCTCGACCATCCGGGCGACATCGGCGTCCCCACGGAGCAGGTCGTCGACGAACTCCGCCCGCAGCGCCTCCTCGTGGCGGATCATCTCCCGCCGCTCGGACTGGTGGCCGTCGACGAGCACGCCGATGGCGTCGTCGAGCACCCGCAGCACCGCCTCGGCGGCACGGCGCACCTTCTCCGGATCACTGGAGCGCGCCACGACCGGCAGCTGCCGCCACAGCCGCCACGACGCGGACAGGTAGAGGTCGACCGCGCCGCGGGCGCCGACTCCCTGCGCGGCCGCCCGGCGCCCCAGCTCGCGGACCGCGTCGAGTTCCCACGAGTCGGGACGTCGCCCGTTGATGGCGGCGTCGGCCAGCATCGGCAGGTACCCGCCGAGCAGCTCGACCGGCGCCTGACCGGCGGACGCCGCCGACGTCGCGACCGTTCCCAGCCAGTCGTCCCGCGGCACCGGCCTGCCGGAGCCCCCGGGTTCCTCGAGTTGCCGGTTGCCGGTCATCGCCCTCCCCCTCCCTGCCCGTCTCGTCCGCACCGCCGTTGCCGACGGCCGGCAGGTCCAGCATGCACCCGATGACTGGTGCCGTCCCTGGTGGGCGCACGTCGCGCCGGGCACGGTGAGGACCAGCAGCGACGGCTGCCGCGGGGACGACCCGCCGGTCGCGGTGGTGGCGGGCACGTGGAGCGCGATCCTGCTGATCCTGCTCGGCGCCGTGCGCCTGGCCCTCGATGTCACAGATGGCGGGGCTGTCTCGTCACCGGACCGAGAGCCAGTCCTGGGATCAGGGAGGTGATGGTCATGCGGGTGTTCGTGGCCGGTGGCACCGGGGTGATGGGACGGCGGCTGGTGCCGCAGCTGGTGGCCCGGGGCCACCAGGTGACGGCGACGACGACGGACCCGGGCAAGGTGGGTCTGCTGGAACAGCTCGGCGCCGCCGGTGTCGTGATGGACGGGCTGCGAGCGGTGTCGGTCGGTGAAGCGGTGGCGGCCGCCCGGCCGGACGTGGTGGTGCACCAGATGACCGCGATCAGCCCGGCTCACGCCGGCAAGCCCGACATGAAGCACATGGATCGGTTCTTCGCCACCACGAACCGGCTGCGCACCGAGGGGACCGACCACCTGCTGGCCGCGGCCGAGGCGACCGGCGTCTCTCACGTCGTCGCCCAGGGCCACGCCAGTTGGAACGGGATCCGCGAGGGCGGATGGGTCAAGACCGAGGAGGACCCGCTGGACCCGGGCCCGCCGAGCATGCGCAGGGGGATGGCGGCGATGCGCCACGTCGAGGACGTCGTCGTCGGGGCCGGCGGTGCAGTCCTGCGATACGGCGGCTTCTACGGGCCGGGCGCCACCGACGACGTGGTCGAGCTCGTGCGCCGGCGGCAGTTCCCGCTCGTCGGGGGCGGCACCGGCTACAGCTCGTGGGTGCACCTCGACGACGCGGCGAGCGCGACCGTCCTGGCCGTGGAGCAGAAGGCGACCGGCGTGTTCAACATCGTCGACGACGAACCGGCGCCGGCCAGCGAGTGGCTGCCCCACCTGGCTGCGTGCACGGGCGCGAGGCGGCCGATGCGGGTCCCCACGTGGCTCGCCAGGCTGTTGGCCGGGGACGTGGCGGTGACGATGATGACCGAGGGGCGCGGCTTCTCCAACGCCAAGGCCAAGCGGGAGCTCGGCTGGGAGCTGCGCTATCCGTCGTGGCGGCAGGGCTTCAGGGAAGGGTTGGCGTGACCCGTGCCGAGGAGTTCGAGGAGCTCCGGTCGCTGCTGTTCGCGATCGCCTACCGGATCCTCGGCAGTGTGAGCGAGGCCGAGGACGCGGTCCAGGAGACCTGGCTGCGCTTCGAGTCCTCCCCGACACGACCCACGTCGACCAAGGCCTTCCTCTCGGCCGTCGTGACCCGGATCTCCATCGACGTGCTGCGCTCGGCACGCGCGCGGCGGGAGGAGTACGTCGGGCAGTGGCTCCCCGAGCCGCTGCTCGACGACCCCTATGGGGATCCGGCGCGCTCGGCGGAGTTGGCCGACTCGGTGTCGATGGCGGCCCTGCTGCTGCTCGAGCGGCTCAGCCCCCTGGAGCGCGCGGTCTTCGTGCTGCGGGAGGTGTTCGGGTTCGGCTTCCCCGAGGTCGCGTCGGCGGTGGGGAGGTCGGAGGCGGCGTGCCGGCAGCTCGCGGTGCGGGCGCGCCGCCACATGGACGCCGGGCGCCCCCGGTTCGAGGCCGACCGGAGGGAGCGCGAGGAACTCGCCAAGCGGTTCTTCGACGCCTTCACCGAAGGGGACGTCGACGGTCTGCGGGAGCTGCTCGCCGCCGACGTCCAGCTGGTCGGGGACGGCGGCGGGAAGGCCCCGCAGCTGGCCAGGGCCGTCGTCGGCGCCGCGAAGGTGGCCCGGCTGCTCGCCGCGATCGCGCCTCCGATGGTCCGGATCGACGTGACGTTCGAGCCGCACGAGATGAACGGCCAGCCGGGCGCGATCTTCCGCGATCGGGACGACAAGGTCCTCTTCACGTGGACGCTCGAGGTCCTCGACGGGCGGATCCAGACGATCCACTCGCTGATCAACCCCGACAAGCTCGGGCACCTGGGTCCGGTGGCGGACGCCTGGGCCGTCACCCGCGAGGTGAACCAGGCTCGCCGGCGCGCCGATTGACTCGAGCCCGAACAGCCCGCGCGTCGCGACGTCCTCTCATCCCCCTCTGCACATCCCTCGCCGTGGCGGCCGCTGTATCGCTTCGGACGTACGGACAGGACGGGCGGCCGAACGCACGGGGTCGCGCCGGCGCGACCCGCGTGATGGCCCACGCAGTCCTGGTCCGACTCGCCGCGTGGCACCCGTGCGCGATCCTGCCGATCCCTACCGCGCCGGAGAGCTGCGGCTCGGCCTCACCTGGCGCGGCCGAGACGGCGAGCGGTTCACCGCCATCTCCGTGACACCTGCCCGGGCCTCCTGTGGGCAGCGCTCGTCCGAGGTGCCTGGCCGTTCCTGTCCGAGTCCCTCGTCTCCGTCGCTGAGGACGCGGCGCAGCCCGCGATCCGACAGACGGCCCCACGTGACCGGTCCGGGCCGACCGGCGCTGCCGTGGTGGTCCTTGGACCTCGGAGGCTCCGACCGGTGTCCATGCCCAGCCGAAGGCCAGCGGCCGATCGGGCACCGTGACCACACAGCGACAGGTCCGTGCACCGGTGCCGACGCGCCGGACGGTGTATCTCGACGGGCCCCTCGCGTCTCCCAGTACCGCGTCGGTCCTCCCTCCCGGTCCGGCTCCCGCAGTCGACGCTTCCGCAGGAACCCCTACCCCTCAGGAGACACATCGTGGCCACCGCCCTCAACTTCACCGTTCCGCTCAAGCAGGACCCGCAGTCGCAGGAGCGCCTCGCGCACCTGATCGACTCCTTCGCCGAGAGCATCCAGCCGGCAGTCGACGCTGCCCTCTCCCGCTCCCAGATCGTCCACTTCGCCCGCGTCCTGGTGATCGACCACAAGTACCTGCAGGTCATCACCGAGTTCGACGGCGATGGCATGGACTACACCGAATTCTTCCGCGAGGAGCTGGGACCGGTGTTCCAGGCGATCTTCGCTCTGGCCGAGGGGGCTCCTGCCTGGGAGGACCTGAACAACCCGAACTCCTTCTACGAGTACACCGCCAACCTGAACCTCCACTCGCTCGGCTCCTCGACCGTCGGCAACGACGGGCGCGGATACCTGTTCTCGGCCGTGGGCGACCGGACGGTCCGCGAGCTCCAGGCGGCGCTGCGCGAGAGCAGCCCGGCCCCGGACAGCTCGCTGGCCCCCTCGACCTGACCGGTCCCGGCTCGAGCCGTGCCGGAACCAGAGCGGAGGATGGTGCAGTCGCGATGAGGATCCAGTTCGACAACGTCCAGGGCGTGGTCGTCCACCTCTACCGGCGCCCGGCCGCCCGGCACCTGCTCCTCCGTTTCGGTGGCGAAGCCGGCGCACGCACGTTCGTGCGCCGGCTCCTCCCCCGGATCACCATGGCCGACCGTTCCCCCGACTCTGCGCCGGACCCGTTGCTCAATCTCGGGATCACCGCTGCGGGGTTGCGCGCTCTGGGGGTGCCGGAGTCCGTGCTGGCCACACTCGACGCGGTCTACCGGAAGGGCCCGGACCCAGGTCCGCTGGGAGACGTGCCCGGCAGTCGCAGCGACCCCGCCCACTGGTGGGAGGGGCAGTTCACCACCCAGGACGTGCACTGCATCGTCCACCTCCACACCCGCTCGAAGGACGCGCTGCAGCTGCCCTCGACCGAGATCCGCGACCTGGCCCGGAGCGCCGGTGTCACCGAGCTGATCCCCAGGGAGGACGGCACGGTGCTGGACGCCCACTCGCTGGGTGGACGCAAGCTGCACTTCGGCTACACCGATGGCATCTCCCACCCCGACATCAGCTGGGACGACGCCTCGGCCACGCCCGGGCAGCAGGACTTCCGGCACTTCCTGCTCGGTTACCCCACGACCCCCATCAGCTCCGCACCGCCGCCGGGACCCGCTGCCGATCTGGTGCGCGACAGCAGCTACGGCGCATTCCGCTGGGTCCACCAGGACGTCGCCACCTTCAACGAGTTCCTGCACACCCACGGCCCCGAACTCTTCCCGCAGCTCCCGCAGGTCGACGCCGAAGAACTGCTGGCGGCCAAGCTGATGGGTCGCTGGCGCGACGGAACCCCGCTCGTGCTCTCCCCCGACCGCCCGGACCCGACCCTGGCCGCCGCGAACGACTTCGGCTACGGGCAGCAGGACCCCCACGGCTACCGCTGCCCGTTCTCTGCCCACATCAGGGTGGTCAACCCACGCGACCAGCAACTCGACTCCGTCGTCGTCGAGGGGGTGCCCAGCGTCATCCGCCGCGGGATGCCCTACGGTCCCCCGCTGGAATCCGCCCAGGACGACGGCGCGGACCGGGGCATCATCGGGTTGTTCCTGTGCAGCGATCTGCGCCGCCAGGTCTACACGCTGACCGACTGGATGAAGCAGAACGACTTCAGCCCGGTCTACGACAGCAACCGCCGCGTCCAGGACCCGCTCATGGGCAACCGGGCCGCACCCGGCACCGAGCCGACCTTCATCCTCCCCGGCGAGAGCGGCACCACGACCATCAGGGAGCTGCCCGACTTCGTGCACACCAAAGGCACGGCTCTCCTGCTCTACCCCAGCAAGAGGACCCTGCACGAGGTCGCAGTCCAGCCCTGACCAAAGGGCGGGATGGGGCGATGCGCGCAAGGCGCCACCGCCCCCGACCCTGGAGCACGCGGCAGCTGCGCGCCGAAGGGGACGAGGTGGCGGCCCATCCGGCCGTCTGCTCTGGGGCCCTCGTGCACCCGTGTCGTACGTAGTCCTGACAGCCCTCGTGGAGCGGCGCCGCAGCCCCCCACGCGGGGTGCACGTGCTGGTGGACGGTGGGCGTGGACGCGGTCCGTGCTCAGGGAAGTGGAGCCGCGGCTGCGTCGCCACGCTGATCGATGACGGCGTCCGCGCCGGTCGCCGCTGCGATGCTGACGCCGTCCGCCACGGCCTGCCGCCACGTGCCCTCCCGCTCGTCGACCTCTCGGGTCATGGCGATCACGGCGTCGAGGTGTTCCCGCGGGACGACGACGACGCCGCTGGCGTCCCCGCGGACCACGTCACCGGGATGGACCACGACCCCACCGACCTGCACCGGGACGTTGATGGCCCCCGGCCCCTCGTTGGACCCGGTGGCGGGATGGGTGCCGCGGGCGAACGTCGGGAGGCCGACCTCGTCGATCCCCGCGACGTCGCGCACCGCCCCGTCGACGACGACGCCCACGACGCCCCGCCTGACGAGGGCACCCGCGATGATGTCGCCGAGGACGGCGGCGTCCGCCCTGCCACCGCCGTCGACGGCGACCACGTCCCCGGACTGGGTCACGTCCGGCATCTTGAGCACGAAGAGGATGTCTCCCGGCTTGGTCCAGACCGTGACCGCGGGGCCGCAGAACTCCGCTCCCCCGGCGATCCGGCCGAGCCCGGGTCCGACCACCCCCACCGGCCCGCCGCAGTCGGCGATCTGGGTGGTGGCGAACCCCGCCAGGGCCGTGACCGCCGCAGCCGGGGGGCGCTCGATCGACTCGACGACCACCCACTGCTGGGCGTGCGACTTGCTCATGCCTCGACCTCCGGCTGCGCGGTGTCGCGGTCGGGGGGCGACCGGAGGACGGGAGCACCGGGGACCTCCGCGCCACTGGGACCGGCGACGCTCACCGCTCCGCGCGGCTGTCGCCGCGCCACCAGGGGTGCGCACGTGGTTCCCGGTGTCGGCGGACTCCCCGGGACGGTCGGCCCCGTGGCGGTGGTCGTCATCGTCGGTGCACCCCCCTCGTCGGGTCCTGCGCTCGGCTGACGCGCCACCGGTCCGCCGTCGCGCAGGACTACCACCCCCGGCCGGGGTCCACCAGAGACACCGGCCCGGGCTCACCGACGGGTCCGCGCCGACGGCAGCGGAGCGCCGCCGAGCCGGGGCGCGCCACGCGCAGGTCGGGTCAGCCGTGGTGCGCCGCGCGGTGCCGGGCGAGCACGTCGAGGCCGAAGTCGGAGCCGGGATCGCGCCACACGGAGTGCGCGTGGTTGGCGCCGCGCTGCGTGTTGTCCCACTCGGCCAGCAGGCGTGGACCCTGCAGGCGGTAGTAGTGCGGTTCCCCGGGGGTCGTCGGGCCGGCCCAGGCGACGTGGACGGCGTCGAGCGCGGCCTCGTCGTCGTAGCGACGCACCGGGGACACCTCGGGCGGCACGCGGTCGAGGTAGGTCCCCAGGAGCGCCCGCAGCATCCCGCGCTGCTCGGCGTCCAGCTCGGACGCCGGCACGCCCCGCGGCTCGGCGGTGTACTCGACGGCCGCGTGGTCGTCGTCCTCGTAGCCGGCGGCATCGTCGATCGCATCGCTCAGGGCCTGCAGCCTGGCCTGCTCGCCGGCGTCCGGGAACCGCTCGTCCCGCCAGATGCCGGCGAGCGGGATCACCCGGTCCCCCGGGGACACGACGGTGCGGTTGGCGGTGACCAGGTCCGACGGCGCCTTGGGCAGCAGCACGGCACGGGCCGCGAGCTCCGGTGGCAACGAGCGGACCAGGTCCCGCGCTAGGTCCTCGACGCGGGCCAGCGGCCGGTTGACCGCACCGCCGAGCAACGGCGACGTGGCGGGGTCGGCCCCGAGGAAGCACGGCGTCGTCGACACGAGCGCGCCGTCCACGACCAGGTTGTTCAGCGACACGTGGTGCCCGCCGAACCGCCACCCCCACATGCCGCCGGCACCCGGCTCGCCGAAGACGCGCAGGTAGTACAGGCCGGGATCGCGGCCGCGCTCCCGGTCGAACCGGGTGACGAAGCCCTCGACCTGGTCGAGCACGTTCTCCAGGCCGACGACCGTCGCCACCGTGACGTAGCCGGGCGTGGACAGCCCGGTGGCGACGAGCCGCATCGCCGCCCGCTGCTGGGCCGGCCGTTGCGCGTGGAAGGTCAGGCCGCCGTGGTCGGTGGGGGTGTAGAACCAGCGCCGGCGCTCGGCGTCGGAGGGGTCGTCCCCCGGGGCCGCTCCGACGGCGATCCGTCGCTGCTCGGCGTCCAGGCCGTCCACCCAGGCGCCCGCCGCCTCGGCCATCCGGGCGGCCACGTCGCGAGCGGGGACGTCGTCGGTTCCGGTCCCGGCAGCGGTCACGGCCGGAATGTAGCCCCGCAGTCCGCCGGCCCGCCGCGAGAGCAGTGCCGCTCCGTCCCGGCCTGCGGCGTCGGCGTCCCGGCCCTAGCGTCGTCCACCTCCCGCCCCGCCGGCGGCTGCCGGCTCCCTCCGGAGGTGTCCCGTGCCCACTCCCACCGACGATCGGCGCGACCTGCTCACCGTCATCGCCTACATGCGTGCGGCCCCCGGCAAGCGGGACGAGCTGCGCGCGGCGCTCGAGGCGCTGGTCGAGCCCACCAGCGGGGAGAAGGGGTACGTCAACTACGACCTGCACCAGGGCATCGGGGACCCCGACCAGTTCTTCTTCTACGAGAACTGGGAGTCCGACGCCGACCTGGACGCCCACCTCGACGCGCCGCACCTGCGCGACTTCGCCGCCCGGATCCCCGAACTGCTCGACGACAGCGGGCTGTCGGTCAACCGCGTGCGCCGCATCGCCTGAGGGGCGCCCGGGCTCACGACGAGCCGACCTCCGAGGGCTGGTCCGCGGAGGTCGGTCGGGCCACCGCCGTGGTCGGCGCCGCGTCCTCCAGCCAGGCGGCGAGCGCGGCGCTGCACGGATGGTCGCGCCCGGCTCGACGGGGCACCATCCGGGCGTGGACTTCGCCCAGGCGCAGCAGGTCTTCCTCACTCTCCCCGACGCCGACCGCCCTGCTGCCGGGGTGCCCGACACCCCTGCCCGCAGGCTGCGCGACGCCGCGGAGCCGATCGCCACCATCAGCATCTGGGGCCGGCAGCTCAACGAGCGGCTGTCCGCCCTGGGGCTGGACTTCCTCACCGGCTACGTCTGGGCGCGAGCGGCGCCGATGGGCGAGCCGGCCGCTCCGGTGGTCGTCGCGGCCTCCGGGGTCTTCGAGCCGGGGCTCATCACCGGGCTCTACGAGCAGGCGCGCAGCACGGCCACCCGCGACGACGTGCTCGCCGCACGGGAACAGGGGGCGGTGGAGTCGCTGCGCGCACTGCTCCCGGACGCCGACGTGACCGACGCGGTCGCCGCGCTGCGCCGCGGCACCGACGTCGCCGCGCAGCACCTGGTCGGCCGCCCGCTCTTCGCCGGCCTCGTGTCGCTGCCCTGGCCCCACGACCCCCTCGGCCAGCTCTGGCACGCCGCGGTGATGCTGCGCGAGTACCGGGGCGACGTCCACCTGGCCGCCAACGTCGCCGCGGACCTCACCGGCGTGCAGATGAACCTGGTGACCGAGTACTGGGTCGGCTGGCCGCACACCGAGTACGCCGGCACCCGCGGTTGGTCGGCGGAGGCGATGGCCGAGGCGGACGCCGACCTGGTGCGGCGCGGGCTGGTCGCCGACGGGGCGCTCACCGAGCAGGGCCGGCGGCTGCGCGACGGCATCGAGGAGCAGACCGAGGCCGCCCTCGCGCCGGTGCTGGACGCGATCGGCCCCGAGCTGCCCGCGCTCACCCGGCAGCTCGACGAGTGGTCGGCGGCGATCGTCACCGGCGGCGCGGCCCCGCCCGACGTCTACAAGCGGATCAGCGGCTGATCCGCGTGGCACCCGGCGTGCCACCGGTACCACGTCGCCCACGGCGGTGACCACGCCCGGATGCGCGCCGAGGACTCACGCGCGGCGGACCGTCGGTGGTTGGCCGGTGCTGCCCCGGTTCACGCCCGCCAGCCCCCGTGCCCGCGGCTCACCGCCGTAGGCGGCGTGCATGCGCGGCCCGGCGGCGCGCAGCCCACCATCGACGGTGATCTCCTCGCCGGTCACGAACCGGGCCGCGTCGCCGGCCAGGAAGGCGATGACCTCGGCGACGTCCTCGGGGGTCCCCAGGTCCGGCCACGGCTGCGCCTGCCGCATCACCGCCCGCGCCGTCTCCAGGTCCGGACCGATCAACGGCGTGACGATCAGCCCCGGGCACACGGTGTTCACCCGGATCCGGTCGCCGGCCAGCTCGGCGGCAGCGACCCGACCGAGGTTGAGCACCGCAGCCTTGGCAGCCGAGTACGCCTGCGGGCCGGCGCCACCGCTGAACGCCGCCACCGAGGCCGTGTTCACGATCGACCCGCCCCGACCGGCGGCCTGCATGGCCCGGGCTCCGTGCTTGATGCCGAGGAACACGCTGCGCACCAGCACGGCGAACGTGTAGTCCCAGTCCGCCACGGCGATGTCGGTGAGCGCGCCGAAGGCACCGCCCACGCCGGCGTTGTTCACCACGCAGTCGATGCGGCCGAACTCCGCCACGCAGGCCCCCACCGCTCCGGCCACGTCGGCCTCCTCGGACACGTCGGCCCGGACGAACCGCACGTCCGCGCCGAGCTCTGCCGCCGTCCGCTCGCCGTTCTCCGCGTTGAGATCGGCCAGGACCACCTGCCACCCCTCGGCGACCAGCCGGGCGACGGTCGCGCGGCCGATCCCGCTGGCGCCGCCGGTGACCAGCGCTGCTCGAGCCGCCGCGGTCACCGGTGCCCGATCCGCTCTGGTCGCGGTCGGTCGGGGCAGCCGATGGGCACGAGGTTCCTCCTGCAGCCGACGCCTGTGTCACCGGGCGGACACCGTACCGACGTGCTGGTCAGGTCATCGGCATCAGCGTGCGCAGGTGTCGCGTCGCCCCTCCGACACCGACTTGCACCGCGCGGCTCCGGGGCGCGAAGCAGGTCGGCGTCGGCACGGGATCATACGGAGAAGACCGAGGTCAGGGCCGGTGCCACGTCCCGGTGGTCGCGCACCAGCCGGAACCGACCGCGCCCGAGGCGTGCGAGGTCGCGACCGAGCTCGACGTCGTCCTCGCCGGAGACGTCGAGCAGGACGTCGAGCCGCGGCAACCCGGCAGCCGTGAGGCGGGGATCCGGGCCGGCGTTGTGCACGCAGTCCGACAGCAGGAGCACCCGGGCGTCCCGCGGGTGGACCCCGGCCAGTTGCCGGCCGGCGACCTGCAGGGCGAACGCCACGTTCGTCAGCCCCCGGGCCGGGAGGCGCAGCAGCAGGTCCAGCACCCGCTGCGGCGGCACCGGTTCGCCCAGGCGGACGAGCACCGCGGCGTCGGACCAGAAGGCGACGACGGCGAGCCGGTCGCGGTGCAGCTCGCCGGCGAGCGCGCCCACCGCCGCCGCCGCCGTCCGCACCCGCTCCCCCCTCATCGACCCGGACACGTCGACGACCAAGACCACCGAGCGCCGGGTCCGCTCCCGCTCCCGGACGACGACGTCCTCGTCGGCCGGCAGCGGCGTGCCGGCCAGCACGTCGAGCGTCCGGTCCAGGTCGATGTCGTCGGAGCCCGCCCGGTAGGGCACGCTCTCCAGCTCGCCGAGCCCACGGCGGGCCCGGGTGTCCCGTCGGGGCCGCGGCACGGCCAGACGGGCGGCGATCTCCCTGGCCCGCTGCCGCACCGACCGCTCGTCCGCCGAGGCCGGGTCCAGGTCGGCCAGCGGGATCACCGCGGCGGGCTCACCGGACTCCCCCGCCGCCGTGCTCCCGCCGGGCCGCGGCCCCGGCCCGCGCCGGCTCCGGTCACCGGCGGTGAGCACCAGGGCGCCGCCGCCCCCGGGCGCCGGCGCGAACACGGAGGGGTCCGTGCTGAGCTGCTTGGGCTTGCGCCGCAACGGCCGGAGGCCTCCCGGGCGCCGTCCGGACCCCCGTCGCTGCAGCGGCGACGCGGCCGCGACCGCCCTTCAACCGGGCTCCGCGGTCGCAGGGCCGAGCAGGAAGTGGTCCTCCCACACCTGCCGGACCACGTCCTCGGGGGACTCCTCGATCGTCTCGTCGAGGTGGATCCGGCCGGACAGCGCCATCAGCGCGGCGTCCAGCACCAGGGCCGTGTAGGCCTCCGGCAGCCCGCGCGGGGGCTCGACGGCGGGCTCGTCCGGCACACCGACCCCGCGGATGGCGGCCAGCTGGGCGGCGACCAGGACCAGGTCGATGGCGCCTCGCACACTGCTGCCCTGCTGCACGTCCTCCCGGTCGCGCGTGGCGCGAGCGAGCCCGACGGCGTCGGCGACCAGCCGCGGCGAGTCGATGCCGGTGCGCCGGACGACGATCCCGCGTTCGGCGGCCGCGTCCTGGTAGGTGACGGCCAGCCGGCACAGCCGGTCGTGCACCGACGTCGACAGCCGGGTCGTGCCGATGTTGTCGTACGGGTTCATCGACGCGATCACCCGGAACGTGGGCGCGGCGTCGACCGTCCCCACCCGCGGCACGGCGATCCGCCGCTCGGCCATCGCGGTCAGCATCGTGTTCAGGGTGTCCTCCGGGGCCCGGTTGAACTCCTCCACGTAGAGGAACCCCCCGGTGCGCATCGCCTCCACGAGCGGTCCCGGCACGAAGTTCTCCTCCGAGTAGTCCTCGCGCAGCACCCGCGCCGGGTTGTGGTGGCCCACCAGGCGGGAGGGCGTGAGGTCGGCGTTGCCCTCGACGAAGAGCAGCGGGATCCCCCACTCGGCCGTGATCGCGCGCAGCAGCGTGGACTTCGACGTCCCCGGCGGTCCCTCCAGCAGCACGTCGCGCCCGGCAGCGACCGCCGCCAGCAGGAGGTCCAGCTCCCGGTCCCGGCCGACCAGGTGGCCGGCGATCCGACGCCGTGCTTCCTGGACCGCAGCACCGTCGTCCCGGGTGACGCGGCCACTGGTGAGGACGGGGTCGGACGTGTCCTCGCTGCGTGCAGAGTCGGTGTTCAGCGTCTCCTCCCCGGAGACCCGACGGGTCCGGGACGTCGACCACTCCCCCGCCCGGGGGCCGCCCGTCGACCCGGTCGACGGAGGCCGCCGGAGGATTCCCCGAGCGTCACGCCGAGTGCGGGACCTTGAACGGTTGCATGGCGCCGGCGTCGATGACCGTCGTCGTCCCGGTGACGTAGCGGGACTCGTCGGAGGCCAGGTGGAGGACGGCGTTGCTGATGTCCACCGACTCCACCCAGGGGACCGGCATGGCGTTGAGCGCCTTCATGCCCTCGGCCGCCTGCTCGCGGGTGGCTCCCTGGGCCCCGCCCAGGAACAGGCCCCAGATCGCCTCGTTGGCGACCATCGGGGTGTCCACGGTCGTGGGGTGGATTGAGTTCACCCGGATGTGGTGCGGGGCCAGTTCGACGGCCAGCGTGCGCATCAGGCCGGTGACGCCGTGCTTGGCCGCGGTGTAGTGCGCGAGGTGGGGGAACGCGATCAGGCCGGCGATGGAGCTGGTCAGGATGATGGAGCCGCCCTGGCCGCGCTCGACCATCGACGGCGCCGTCGCCTTCACCGTCTTCCAGACCCCGGTCAGGTTGATGTCGACGACGTCCTGCCACGTCTCCTCGGTCAGCTCGAGGGCCGGGGCGAAGCTGGCGATCCCGGCGTTGGCGCAGACGATGTCGATGTGCCCGAACTGGGACAACCCCTCGTCGACCGCCGACTGCAGGGAAGGCAGGTCGCGCACATCCGCCTGCCGGGCCACGATGCGCCGGTCGAGCGCCTCGACCTCCTTCACCGTCTGCTCCAGATCGGCCTCGGTGGCGCCGTCGTAGGGCACGGTGTCGAAGCCTCGGCACACGTCCACGGCGATGATCTCGGCGCCCTCCTGCGCCAGGCGGACGGCGTGGGAGCGACCCTGCCCCCGCGCTGCTCCGGTGATGAAGGCGACCTTTCCCTGGACACGCCCCACGGCCATCTCCTCCGCTCGGTCGAGGCACCGGGGATCCGGTCGCGCCAATGTATGGCGTGGATCACACCTCGTGGCGTGCCTGCGCCGTGCCGCTCCCGACGCGGGCGCGTCACGACCCACGAGAGAACGCCTGGCAGCCGTTTCCGGCCCTCGTCGTGGGCCCACCGCTCCTGTCGTGTCGAGCAGGCGGCTCCCCGACCTTGTCGCGGCCGGCGAGGCTCGGCAGACTCCGGCCCCTCAACGTGCCCAGTCGAGAGGCGGATGACGATGTCCGACGACCAGGCCTACGCCACCGCGACCGAGCTGGCCGCCCGCATCCGACGCCGCGATCTCTCCCCGGTCGAGGTCGTCGACGCCGTCATCGCCCGCATCGAGGCACGGAACCCCAGCCTGAACGCGCTCGTCTTCACCGCGTTCGACGAGGCTCGCGAGCAGGCGCGGGAGGCCGAGCGGGCGGTGACGTCCGGCGAGGCGCTCGGCCCGCTGCACGGGGTGCCGACCGCGATCAAGGACCTGTTCGACTTCAAGCCCGGATGGCCGGCGACGTTCGGGGGGATCCGTGCGTTGAAGGACTTCAGCGTCCCCACCTACTGCACGTACGCGGAGCGGATGGAGGCCGCCGGCGCCGTTCTGGTCGGCAAGACCAACAGCCCCGTCATGGGCTTCCGTGGCACGTGCGACAACTACCTGTTCGGCCCCTCCCGCAACCCCTTCGACACGACGAAGAACACCGGCGGCTCCTCCGGCGGCAGCGCCGCCGCCGTCGCGGACGGGTTGCTGCCCCTGGCCGAGGGCACCGACGGCGGTGGCTCCATCCGCATCCCCGCCTCGTGGTGCGGTCTGTACGGCTACAAGGCCTCGTTCGGGCGGGTGCCCTACACGGCGCGGCCGAACGCCTTCGGCTCGGTCAACCCGTTCCTGTTCGAGGGGGCGTTGACCCGCACCGTGGACGACGCGGCCCTCGCCCTCGACGTGCTCGCCGGTTACGACGACCGGGATCCCTTCGCCCTCGACGACCCCGTCTCCTTCGCGGGAGCCACGCGCCGGTCGATCAGCGGCTGGCGCATCGCCTTCAGCGCCACCGTCGGGAACATCCCGGTCGACCGCCGCGTCGCCGCCGTCGTGGAACGAGCGGTGCGGGCGTTCGAGGAGGCGGGCGCCACCGTCGAGGAGGTCGACCTCGCGTTCGACCACGACCAGCGCGAGCTGAGCGACCTGTGGTGCCGGCTGATCATGCCGCTCAACATCGAGGGCCTCGAGGGACTCAGCACGCAGAGCCTCGACCTGCTCGGCGAGCACCGGGACGACTTCCCCCCGGAGTACCTGCGCTGGATCGACGAGGGCTACCGGCTCAGCGCCCAGGACGTGCTCCGCGACCAGCGCATGCGCACCCACGTCTACGACCGGATCCAGCAGGTGCTGCGCTCCCACGACCTGCTGGTCACCCCGACCCTCGCGGCGTTGCCCGTCGACAACGCCGACGACGGCAACACCGTCGGCCCGAGCACCATCGAGGGCGTCGACGTCGACCCGCTCATCGGGTGGTGCCTCACCTACGTCGTCAACTTCTCCGGGCACCCGGCCGCCTCGGTCCCGGCCGGGGACGTCGACGGGTTGCCGGTCGGCATGCAGCTGATCGGCCGCCGCTACGCCGACGCGGACGTGCTGGCCGCCAGCGCGGCGTTCGAACGGCTCCGCCCCTGGCACGACGCCTACGCCCGGTGCGCCGACCGTCCGCTCGTGTGATCTGCAGGCCTCGGCACTCCGGCATGCTGCCGCGCGGCGCCGGCGGTTGCCGGTGAGCGGCCGAGGACGAAGCCCTCGTAGCCCTTCGCGGCGACTTCCTCGCACTTCGCCCGGTAGGGGCCGACCCCACCGAGGTAGACCATGAACTCGCGCGCCTTCCCTTCGACGTTGGAGCCCAGGTACCAGGAGTTGGACCTCGGGAAGAGCGTCGTGCCGGCCACCTCACGGGTGTGCGCGACCCACGCGTCCTCTGATCCCGGATGCGCCTCGATGGTGCTCAGGTCGTGCTCCGCCACGTGGCGGATCGCATCGGAGATCCATTCGACGTGTTGTTCGATCGACACGATGACGTTCGACAGCACGGTGGGCGTCTGCGGGCCGCCGATGATGAACGTGTTCGGGAAGCCCGCGACAGCGAGCCCGAGATAGCTACGCGGGCCCGCCGCCCACTTGTCCTTCAGCCGCTGCCCGCCGCGGCCGCGGATGTCAATCGAGGTCAGCGCGCCGGTGAGCGCATCGAACCCGGTCGCGAGGACGAGGTCGTCGAGGTGGTACTCACGCTCGGTGGTGCGGACGCCGGCCGGGGTGATCTCGACCAGCGGACTCCTGCGCAGGTCGACCAGATGGACGTCGTCCCGGTTGTAGGTCTCGTAGTAGTCCGTGGCGACGCACAACCGCTTGGTGAGGATCGGATAGTCCTTCGGGCAGAGCGTCTCGGCGGTGTCGGGGTCCTCGACGATCTCCCTGATCCGGTCCCGGACGTACTCGGCGGCGGTGTCGTTTGCGGCCTGGTCCACCAGGACGTCGGTGAAGGCCGCGTACACGTCGCCGAGTCCGTTGTCGGGGTCGTTCCACGCGCGGTCGTACACGCGGCGCCGCTCCTCCGGGTCCACCTCGAGAGCGGACCGCTCGGGCACGGGGACCGCGATGCCGAACATCGAGACCCGCGCCTGCTCGCGCAGCTCGCGGTAGCGCGCCTTGACGCCGTCCTGGAACCCTGCCGCGAAGGGGTGGTTGTGTGCCGGGATGGCGAAGTTCGGCGTCCGCTGGAAGACGGTGAGGTCGGCGGCCTGCTGGGCGATGATCGGGATGGCCTGGATGGCCGAGGAGCCGGTCCCGATGACGCCGACCCGTCGCCCGCTGAAGTCGACGCCCTCGTGCGGCCAGCGCGCAGTGTGGTACCAGGCGCCGCGGAAGCTCTCCAGACCCGGGACCTCTGGGGTCTTCCAGGTCGACAGCGGGCCCGAGGCGTGGACCACGAACCTGGCGGAGACCTCGTCGCCCTGGTCGGTGCGCACCGACCACCGCGCCCGGTCTTCGTTCCAGACCGTGGCGTTCACCGTGGTCCGGAACCGGATGTCCCGGCGCAGGTCGAAGCGGTCGGCCACGTGCTGGGCGTAGCGGAGGATCTCCGGTTGGGTCGGGTACTTCTCCGTCCACTCCCACTCCTGCTCGAGGTCCGGGTCGAAGGAGTACGAGTAGTCCATGCTCGGGAAGTCGCAGCGGGCACCGGGGTAGCGGTTCCAGTACCAGGTGCCGCCGACGTCCTCCGCCGTCTCGAAGACCTGGACCGTGCAGCCCTGCTGGCGGAGTCGGTGGAGCGCGTACATGCCTGCGAAGCCGGCGCCGACGACCACGACGTCGACCTCGCGCGGCTCGGTACGGGCGGGGGAAGCGAGCGACCGTGACACGGGGGCTCCTCGTTGGGAGCGGCGCAGCTCAGCGGCCACCGGCCGGGCGAGGACGGCGGGTCCCTGAACGCCTGTGTGAGGGGGCACCATGCTGCCAAGCGGGACCCGGGCCGATCCAGAGCCCTACTGCTCTGGGGCCCGGTGACCGTCGACCCCAGCCCCCCGCTCCGGCCTGGAGTGACCCGGGGGCGGCCACCTGCTTCCGCTCTGGGTCGCGGACCGCGCACCGTCGGAGACGGCGACCAGCGACGGAGGCACGGACGGACCACCGCGCTGGCCGGGGTGCTCGACCGCGGCCATCCTGCAGGCTGAGCGGACAGTCCGGCGGTGCGGGACCCGAGGGGCCGGCCCGCCGCGCGGGACGGAGGACACCCATGTGGGCACAGACGCTGCGCGGTCCCTTCCGCTTCGAGCAGGTGGAGGTTGCGGCCCCGGACCTCGCCACCCTCCCGCCCCGGCACGTGCTGCTGGCCACCTGCGCCGGCGCCATCTGCGGCAGCGACCTGCCAACTTCCGTGGTGACGTGTGGCCGCACCCGGCCGCCGAGGACGGCTGGGGGGCCACGCGGGCGCCGGGCTTCCCGATGCACGAGATCGTCGGGGAGGTCGTCGCCAGCCAGCACCCCGACCACTCCCCCGGCGACCTCGTCGTCGGCTGGGCGTCCAGGTTCGACGGCATCGCCGAACTCGTGGTCACCGACGGCGACGGCCTCGCGCCCTACGACACCGGCCTGCCGGCCACCACCGCGGTCATGCTGCAGCCCCTGGCCTGCGTCCTCTACGCCGCCGAACAGCTCGGCGACGTCTCGGGGCAGGCGGTCGGGGTGATCGGGCAGGGCCCGATCGGCCTGCTGTTCAGCTCCGTCCTCAAGGCCCGCGGCGCGGCCCGGGTCACCGGCGTGGACCCGGTGGACCGCAGCGACGTCGCGTCCGTCTTCGGCGTCGACGAGGTCGTCACCGCCCGGGCCGAGCGGTGGGCGGGCTCGCTGTCCGATCCCGACCGGCCGTCGGTGGTTGTGGAGGCGGTGGGCCACCAGGTCTCGACGCTGCAGCCGGCACTGGACGCCGTGGCGCCCTGCGGTCAGGTCCTCTACTTCGGCGTCCCGGACGACCCGGTCTACCCGTTCGACATGATGACCTTCCTGCGCAAGAACCTGACCTTGCGCTGAGGCATCACCCTCGAGCGGCGCCGAGTGCTGGCCGACGCCGGCACGTACCTCGCGGAGCACCCCGCCCTGCGGGACGCCTACGTCACCGACGTCCACCCCGTCGTCGACGTGGAGGCCGCCTTCAGCGCCGCGCTCGCCCCCCGGCCGGGGCAGTTGAAGATCGCGGTCGACATGACCTGACGGCGGTTCGGCCGCCGCTGCTGCCGGGCACGGTGGTCCCGGCGGCTCACGACACCCAGGCGGACAACACGCGGACCCGGATGGTCCCGGGCATGCCGCGCACCCGGTCGAGCACGGCTGGCGCGAGGGGGCCGCGCACGTCGGTGACCACGTAGCCGACCGAGCCGGAGGTGGCGAAGACCTGCTGCCCGACGTCTAGGTCGCCGTCGGCGAGCAGGTCGTTCACGTGGGCCAGCGTGCCCGGCTGGTTGCGGTGCAGGAGCGCCAGACGCGTGGTCCCGGCCGGACGGGCCGGCTGGACCTCCGGCAGGTTGACGCTCAGCCCGGTGGCGCCGTGCTCCAGGTACCCGGTCAGCTTGGTGGCGACGAACTCGCCGATGTCCTGCTGCGCCTCCTCGGTGGAGCCGCCGACGTGCGGCGTGAGGATGACGTTGGGCAGCCCGCGCAGGTCGGACTCGAACGGGTCGCCCGCCGCGGCAGGCTCGTCCGGGAACACGTCGACCGCCGCGCCGGCCAGGTGGCCGCTGTCGATGTGCCGGCGCAGGGCGGCGTGGTCGACGACGAATCCCCGGGATAGGTTGAGGAACAGCGCACCGGGCACCATGGCCGCGAACTGCTCCTCGCCGAACATGCCGCTGTTGCCCGGCCGGCCGTCGACGTGGAGCGACACCACGTCGGAGTCGGCGAGCAGCTCCTCGAGCGTCGCGCACCGGCGGGCGTTGCCGAGCGCGAGCCGGTCTGCGGTGTCGAAGAACAACACCCGCATGCCGAGCGCCTCGGCGAGCACCGAGAGCTGGCTGCCGATCTTGCCGTACCCGACGATGCCCAGCCGCCGTCCGCGCACCTCGTGGCTGCCCTTCGCCGACTTGCGCCAGATCCCGGTGTGCATGGCGTCGTCGTGCACGGTCAGCCGGCGGGTGAGCGCGATGATCTCGGCCACCGCGAGCTCGACCACGCTGCGGGTGTTCGAGAACGGGGCGTTGAACACCGCCACCCCGTGCGCCGTGGCCGCCTGCAGGTCGATCTGGTTGGTCCCGATGCAGAACGCCCCCACAGCCAGCAAGTCCGGGGCCTGCGCGAGGACGTCGGCGGTCACCTGCGTGCCCGAGCGCAGTCCCAGCACCTGCACACCGTGCAGCCGTCGCACCAGCTCCTCGGGGCCCAGGGCCCGATCGACCTGTTCGACGGCGATGCCGCACGAGGCGAGCAGGCCGGCCGCGATCGGGTGGACACCCTCGACCAACAGGGCCCGTGACGGACGCGAGGACACCGGGATGGGCATGCGAGAGGCCTCCTTGCCTCGGTGCGACTGCGGCCGGGTACGCCTCGGCCGGCACCTCCACCCGTTCAGACGCATTGACCCGCGCCGAGATACAGGCACGAGGAACTCACCGCCGGCCGTGGCCGTGCCCGAGGGCGTGCGCGATCCCGGCCCGGTCAGCCGCTCCGGTACGAGGCTCATGCGGAGCACATCGCCGTCACGTCTCGCGCCCCGTCCGGTGGTCCTGCACCGACCGGAGGCGACCCCGCGGTCCGGCGGGGGACCAACGCATGCACCTGCCACTCCGCGGACACGGTCACCGCTCGCCGTCGCAGCGGGCGGCTGAGGTGCGATACTGCTCACATAGGGCTGCGTTCGAGGTGGTCGAGGATGGGTTCCTGTAGAGCCGAGCCATCACCGCTGTCCGGTGCTCGGGCTCCAGCTCCATCCGGTCCGGTCCAGGGATCTGGGCGCCCAGCAGCAGGCGCCGGACCCATGCAGGCCCCCGCGCCGCCCCACCGCTGCGTTGCAGTGCAGGATGTGCCGACCAGCAGCTTGCACATCGCTGCGGACGGCCCGCAAGACGCTCAGGCCACGCTCTTGGCCTCGGGTGGCACATGGAGTTCGATCCCGGCGCCCATCCCGTCCGCGGAGGCTCCCCCTGTCGTGGAGGAAGCCCTCCGCTCATCGTCGCAACAGCTGGACCCGCAGCACCGGGAAGCCTGGGAGACACGGTTCGGTGCGGATTTCTCCACCGTCCGACTGCATGTCGGCGAATCGGCCCGCCGATCCCTGGATGCGGTGCGGGCGCTTGCCTTCTCTGTCGGAGAGGACGTCGTCACCGGTGATCTATCCCTTGGCACGTCCGGTGGCAGCCGCGTGCTGGGACACGAGCTGGCGCACGTCGTGCAGCAGCGCGCCGGTGGCGTCCCCATGGTCATGCGCCACCCTGACGACAGGCAGGCCGGTTCGCCGGGGTCGGCTACTGGACCTCCCTCCCCGTTGGGAGCGAGCGAAGCGACCCGTTCGAGGCTCGAGCAGATCATCCGAACTGGAGGCCCTCTCCCGGGGGGCACTCGCGTCATCGGTGCCGCCATCGTGGAGGTGGAGGGGTACGCCGGTCCGCGGGAGTTGCGCGCGGTCAGTTCCTCCCAGACGGACGACCTGGGCCACGGGGCCGCCGTCCCCCATGCGCAGACGCCCACCGACCGCACACTGTCTGCCGCGCGCAGCATCGGTGGCGCGTCCGTCCGGCGCGAGTTCCCCTTCTCGCACATCAACGACGCAGAGATCAAGCTCTTCGAGGAGATCTCCCGTCACATGCCGCCGAACGCCCGTGGCCGAATCAGCTTTCTCACCATGCGCAGTCGGCTGAACGGCACCGTCCTGGAGCCGATCCCGGCGTGCTCCAGCTGCACCAACGCCACCTTCCAGGTGGCAGGCACGTTCCGAGGCGTCGAGGTTGCCTCTTACGCGGCAGTACACCCGACCGGCTCGGCCGATCTCCGCCCGTCCTCTACAGCGCCCGGCACCGGTCAGGCACCACCGGCACCCGGCCGCACCCAGTCGCGTCCTGGTCCACCGGCACCCGCCAGGACGAGTCCGCCCCAGTCAGGCGCCGGGGTCCGCGCCGAGGTCGGGACGCCGGACATGCGCGGCACCACGGTGAGCGGACCGTCCCCGCGGGGTACGGCCGCTCTGCAGGGAGCGGCTCTGGCGCTCTCCGGGGTGAACTTCGTCCTGAACGTGATCAACGACGACATCCAACGGGAGCGAGTACAGCAGGCCCTCGGCCAGCTGGAGCCCGATATTCGTCGGAGACGGCAGCGCAACCCGGAACTCGGGATCCTCGTCATCATCCACTTTCGGCAGGTTCAGGGACCGCCGGAGAGCGCCATCCAACCGGGTCCGGAGTTCCGTTTCATCGACACCGGCACTGGCCGTACCCGGGACGAGGCGTTTGAGGACTGGCGGTCCACGCCGGCGATCCGGGAAGCGCTGCCCCTCAACGTCCGTGAGTTCAAGCAGGAGGTCTGGCTCCCCCCCTCGGTGACCCCGAGCGTCCGGTCCATCCGGGCACCGTGGCCCAGGGCTGCGCTCGCCACCTTCCGCGAGGGCACAGCGCAGCTGCAGGACGTCGAGTGGGGCGGGGTGACCGGTTTCGACGACGAGGGCAGCTCCCCGTTGGACGTGCCGGAGGGACTGCGGCCGCGGTTCCTGGTCCTGCAGGTCCCCCGAACCCTGACCTTCTTCAACGGGTCCGTCCCTGTGAAGGTGGACATCCCGATCCGGACGGTGCCCGCTGCCGCAGGGGGCTCGATCCCCGTCGTCGATCTAGACCCGTGGGTCCCGTTCGCGAACGTGCGGGCCGCCTGCGTCTTTCCGGCCGACGACGCCACCCAGGACCTGTTCGGTACCGCACGCGCCACCAAGGACAACCTGAACCAGCTCGGCATCTACCCGAACTTCTCAAGGGCACGATGGGTGCGCCCCGAACACGTACGGGTGCTTCCCAAGGCCTGAGCGGGTAGCGTCCCGAACGCCCGAGTTGAGTCGGGCGTGACCCGCTTCATGACCGGAACTGGATGTCGAGCTGCCAGCCGAGGGGCAGGTGCTCCTCGAGGGCTGCCCGGAGGTTCGCGGTCCGCCGAGCCTCGAAGAGGTCGTGGTAGACGCCCATCTCCGAGTCGTCGTCGGCACCGGTGCGGATCTCCCCGGGGCCGCCGTCGGCGAGGCGGCAGTAGTCCGGCCGGCCGTAGCGCAGCGTGGTGAACCGCGGCTCGACCCTCGCGGCCTCCGCGCCGGGCTTCTCCTCGCCCGCCGCCAGCATGGCCAGGTCCGGCTGGCAGGCGTACCGCCGCGGTGTGCGCGAGGCCCAGGGGACGTAGCAGTACCGCAGGCACCCGACCTGCCGGCGGGCGACGTCCATCCTCGAGGTGAAGATCGAGTTCTCGCCGAGTTCGACGGCGTGCAGGTGGGTGCGGCCGATGACCGTGCTGTCGACGACGGTGGCCACGGCGTGCGCCCGCCGTCCGTTCGGCGCGGCGATGGCGTCCCTGCCGGTGGTCGTGGCGTCGACGACGCTGGTCAGGACGTGCAGGCGGATCGGCTCGGGCCCCACCTCGTCGCGCTGGACCAGGATGGACCCGACGATGCTCCTGTCGACCTCGACGCAGGGGGGCCGCAGTGCCTCCGGGGGGCGGTCGGCAGGGAGACCTTCCGGGCCGCGCCTCCTGCGCGGCAGGTCCGTGACGATCAGGCTCGGCTCGGTCCCGTGGCGCGGCTCGCAGCGCGTGTTGAGCTCCCATCCGGGCACGAGGGTGCAGTGCCGCACCACGACCTCGGCGGGATCACCCGAGAAGCGGACCGGGTGCGCGGCCACCATGAGGCCGTCGAGGACGACGCGGCTCCCCCGTCCGCAGCGGATGGTCATGTCGTCGATGTCCTCCCGTAGTTCGGGGAGGAGCACGGTGGGCCGGCACCCCTCGGCGGCGCGCAGTTCGAGGGTGTGGCCCTCGGGCACCTCGATCTTGACCGGTTGCACGTAGAGGCCGCTGTCGATGAGCTCGACGACGAGGTGGAGGGGCGGACGGTCGGACTGCTGCAGCGCCCGCACCGCACCCGCGATGGTCGGCCCCGCCCCGGACCGGACGCGCGTCACGGCGTAGGACCGCGGAATGTCGCCGGCGTACCGGGCCTCCAGGACCAGCCGGTTCAGCCGCATCCGCCCGGGACCGGCCGCGGCGCCGTCCCGCAGCGCGACCGCTTCCTCGTCGAGCTCCTGCTCGTCCACGACCTCCACGAGGTCGTGGGCCTGGATGATCCGGTTGAGCTCCGCCGCCAGGCGGGTCCTGCCGGCCACGGGCGCCCCCGCGAGACCGGCGACGACGACCGGGTCCATGAGGCTGCGCAGGAGCCGGCTGAGCGGGTCCTGCCCCTGGAGGAGCCGGGCGGGGAAGCCGACGCCGAGGTCGTCGGCCCGGAGGAAGGACGCCAGGACGGGGACGCCCGGCTGCCCTCGCCGGTACTCCCCTCCCCCGATGGCCATGGGGAAGCCGTGGCAGTACGAGGCGGTCAGCTCCCCGAGGTCGTAGCGCTCCGGGAACATGACCCGCCCTCGTTGCGGGTCCACGGCGACGCGGTCCCCGAACACCTCGGGGCTCCAGGCGGCGAGGCTCCGCACCGTGATCCGCTCGACGGCGATCGGTGCGCCGTCCTCGTACAGCAGCAGGTTCCTGCCCTGGCCGTAGTGGCGCGGGAGGTCGGCCTCGAGCGCCTCGTTCGTCAGCCGCCGCACGATCGGCGGCCGGCCGGAAGTGTCTTGCTCGGCCGAGGGGTGGGCGCAGGTGAAGAGGGGAGCGTCGTTGCCCAGCACGCTGAGCTCGTAGCTGTTGACGCGGCGGCGCACCCGGAACGGCCGCACGGCCGTCAGCGGCCAGGAGGGCAGGCGCCACGCCCTGACGGTCACCGAGCCGGGCGGCGCTCCCGCGCAGTCGCCATCGCCCTCGCCGTCGCACACGACTGCGGGCCAGCCGCTCACCGCGGGCACCAGGTCCTCGAGCACCGAACGGGTGCCCTTGCGCCGGCGGTGACGGATGGTGTCGGCGACCGCCCTGCGGGGGACGACCCCTGGGACCGGCCGGGCCTCCCCGCAGTCCCGTCGCCCCTCGGGGACCGGGAGCCACCGGTAGCCCACCAGGTCACCGATGTAGGGGATGGCCCACGGCTCGCAGGTCTCGATGAAGAGGTCGGCGTACGTCCGCCGGATGTCCTCCTCCACGAGGTCCGCTTCCTCGCCGAGGACCCTGAGGAGGTCGCGGAGCGCCAGGGCGATCTCGCTGCCGGGCGCCCGGACGACGCCGGGCAGGAGCTCGAAGAACCGGTCGGCGCTCATGGCTGCGGCTCCCCTGCGAGCTCGAGCAGCAGGGTCCCGGGTGCGTCGGTCGAGAGGTAGGCGATCTGGTCCTCACCGACCTCCGGGGGATCGGGCACGCCCGGTGCGCCGGCGTCGCCGAGGAGGGCCGCGGCCGCACCGGCCACCTCGGCCGGGGACCTCGGCGCGTCGGGGGAGCCAGTCTCGATCGTCCCGAAGGCCAAGAGGTCCACCCAGGCGACCCCACGTACCCCCTGCATGACCGCCATCGCCTCACCGGGGTGTGGTACCTGCCCGATCTCGCGAACTCGGAAGCCGAACGTCCGGACCAGCGCGTCCCGGAGCCGGGGCTGCACCGTCTCCCAGGGGTGGTCGGTCAGGGTGCGGATCCGTGCACGGATGGCGAGCAGCAGCGCCGTGCGGATCCGGATGGCCACGGTGGCATCCGGCCAACCGCGGGTGTGCAGCACCTTCTCCTTCGCCCCCTCCGGCTCCTCCGACTCCTCCGGCCGCTCCTCCAGGTCACCGAAGCGGATGAGCGCCCGGCACAGGTTCTCCAGGAGTGCCGAGTCGGGCCGCAGCGGCGCGTCGTCCACCGCGGCCACGGTGAGCGTGTACCGGGTCGTCGGCGCCCCGGGGACCGTGGCGACACGGGCCTTGCCGATGCCGGCGAACGCACGCGCGAAGTCCTCCAGGTCCCTCACGGAGACCAGCCGGTCGAGCGCGGTGAGGCCGACCGGGACCCGCTGCCGGATGCTGTCGACGTCGTCCGGGCCGGCTCCCCCGCCGGCGGGGAGGGGGTTCGTCGCCGCGGTGACGCCGTTGGGGCGGGAGGCGAGCACGCTGATCTGCCCGGCCCGGGCGTTGCCCTCGACGCCGAGCCCGCCCCGGTAGAGCGCGCGAACGTTGTCGCTGCCCGTGGGCAGCCGGGCGCCGAGTCCGAAGACGACGCGGGTCGTCCCGTCGTCGCCGGTCTGCAGCACGTACCCCCGCTCCCCCGGGGCGACCGCCGCGGCGTTCGGGGCCTCGTGCCAGCGGAGGTCGTTCACCCGGACCTCGAGGCTGGCCGCCGTACCGGTCGTCGTGGGCGCCGGGAGGTGGGTGAGCGGGCCCTGCCGCAGGGGGAACGACTGCAGCGGACGCGTGGCGTCACCGCCGCCGAGTACCTCGGCCCGGCTCTCGCCGTGCGTGGCGTGGGCGACGTTGCCGAGGACCCGGACGGTCTCGCGCCGGTAGCAGTACCGCAGCGGCTCGGCGAAGCCGAGCACCGTGTGCACGGTGTCCCGCGTGGCGGCCTGCGCGGCGGGGGCGGCGTCCCCGCCACCGTCAGCCGCCACGCGAGCGGCCGGTCCGCCCGTTCTGTGCTGGACCGTCGAGATCATCACGAGCTCGGTGCCCGGTACCCCGGTGACCTCCTTGCCCGACGAGTCCAGCTCGTCGCGCAGGAGATCGGTGCGCTCCCCCGTGACGACGACCCGACGGCCAGGCTGGAGGCCCGGGTAGTAGCCGTCCAGTTCCAACTCATCGGCGCAGACCTCCTGGGTGTTCGGGACGTCGGCCAGCTCCAGCCGCTCGCTCTGCGCGTGGACCACAATCCTGCGGTGGAGCGGCGCTTCGCTCACTCCGTCCCCTGCGCCGCCCTGGCCCTCACCACCGCCCTGGCCCTCACCACCGCCCTGGCCCTCACCACCGCC
>NZ_FOIE01000001.1:404876-446365 GCF_900111455.1 Geodermatophilus poikilotrophus
CCGCCCTGGCCCTCACCACCGCCCTGGCCCTCACCACCGCCCTGGCCCTCACCACCGCCGCGCCAGTCGGCCTTCAGCGTGAGGAGGGTGACCCGCGCCGGCAGGTTGAACGCATTGCGCGTGACCGTGCGGACTTGCTTGACCTGGTGCAGGCCGTTCGCCTTATCACCCTTCGTAGGCGGGTCGATGACGATCCAGCTTTCCGGAAGGATGCCGTCGTAGACCCCGTCGAGTGCGAGGTACGTCCCCTCGAGAGGCTTTAGGGTTCCGGGCAGCGACGGCGCCTCCCCGTCGCCAGCCGGGCCCGTCCCGTCGTCGTTCCACTCCAGGTAGTGGTCGACCAGCCGGGTCTTCGGGTTCACGTGCGCGATCAACGGTGCGTTGTGGCCATGGAGGGAGGCCTTCACCCTCATCGCGTAGACCTTCACGTCACCGGTCGGGTCCGCGTGGGTCGTGCCGCCGAGCGCCACGCTGAGCAGCCCGCGCAGCTGGGGGTAGGCCCCGGCCACCAGGCCGTAGGCGGCGTAGGAGTCCGGCTGGAAGAGCTGGTCCGGGTCGGGCTTCAGCTGCGCGGGGTCGCTGACGGTCGATGCCGGTGGCTTGAGGAGCGCTTGGAGGAGCCCGGTGCCGACGATCACGGGGTCCCGGGCCGGACCGCGCGTCTCCTGCCGCTCCAGGACCACCCTGGTGCGGTCCTCCTCGAACAGCGCCTCGACGGCAGCGACGGTGACCCGCTGGCGGTGGGTGCCGCCGATCTCGACGAGGAGGCTGTCCCCCTTGCTCAATCCGGTCGCGGTGCCCTGGAGGTGGAGGGTCGGGGGCTGCTTGCCGGAGGCAGCCTGCGTCTCGTCGCTGGCAGGCTCCGGCTTGAGGTCCTCGACGCTGAGACGCTGCGGACCGGTGCGCCGAGGGTGCATGAGGCTCCACCGGGGCCGCCCGGTCAGCCGCTCCACGGTCTCGAACGGCTGCATCGTCTCCCCGGGCCCGGGCTGGCTGTAGGCCCGCGTCCCGGCGGGGACCTCCAGCTCGGCCTCGGGGTCCAGGTCGTCGAGGGTGAAGGCCAGGTGCACGTCGGCGGCCACGCCTGGACGTGGCGCGTACCCGACCAACCGCCCCAGTTCCACGGCGGACCGGCGGTTCAGGCACGTGCGCAGGTAGTGCTCGTTGACGAGCCGGTCCCCGTAGAAGCCGAGGACGTGCCCCAGGCAGGCCCAGGCGTCGAGGAGGGCCAGCGCAGGGTCCAGCGGTGGGTCGGGACGCCGGGCGGTGAGGGCCCGGAGGGCGGGGAGGTCCGCGGCGGACAGCCGCTGTCGCATCCGGTCCCAGGCGTCGGGATGGGCGGTCCGGGTGAGCGCGATCGACCCGGCGCCCGGGGGGTTGGCCGGGGGCCCTTCCGGGCACGGGCAGCGCCCGCAGCCGAGCTCCGGTGCGCGTCCGCAGCCACACCCGACGCCCTCGGTGCCGTAGCAGACGATCACGACTCCCCCTCCAGTCTGACGGTCAGGGTCCCGTGCTCCGGGCGGTCGGGGTCGTCGTCCAGCCGGACGACCTGGTCGCGCGCGACGCGGAGGACGTCGCCGGACGGGAGCTCCTGAGCGGTCCCCCGGAACCGCAGGCGCGTGACCTTCGCGGCAGCGACGCCGGGCACGCTCTCGACCGCCTCGAGGACCGCGCTGATCGGGACGGGCTGGCCGAACGTGAACGCGTCCGGGTGGAAGAAGCCGCGGGTGCCGTCCGGCAGCGTGCGGTTGCCCAGCCGCTCCTGCACCGCGGCGCGCACCGCGTCCGGCTGGTGCCCGGGGAGCACGCTGATCTCCACCACCAGGTCGATGGCCCGGTACGTGGGCTGCAGCCGGACGGTCAGCGACCCGTGGTCGGGGTGGTCGGGGTCGTTGTCCAACTGCACGACCTCGTCGGGCCCGACCTGCAGGACGTCGCCGTCCGGGAGGTCCTGGCCGACGCCCTGGAACCGCAGGCGCGTGACCGCCGCGGTGGCGACGCCGGGAACCCGGTGGACCGCCCCGAGGACCACGCTGATCGGGACGGGCTGGCCGAACGTGAAGGCGTCCGGGTGGAAGAGGCCGCGGGTGCCGTCAGGGAGCATGCGGTTGCCCAGCCGGTCCTGCACCGCCGTGCGGACCGCACCCGGCTGGTGCCCGGGGAGCGCGCGGACCACCACCACCAGCTCGATCGACCGGTAGGTGCTCTGCTGCACCCGCACCGTGTGCCCGATCCGCCGGTACCGGCCGAGGTGCTGCTCGATCAGCCGGAGGAGGTCGGGCTCGTCCGCCGACGTGCCGAGGGGGTCCACCCGTACGACGACCTCGGTCCGGCCCTCCGTGACACCGACCGTGGCGACCGCCCGCTGGACCTGGGGGAAGTCGCGCTGGACGATGGCCGCGTAGTCCTCGGCCACCACGGCGCGCTCCAGGTGCGCGCGGAACGCGTGCGGCGCGAGCAGCCGCACCTGGTCCAGCGGCTCGGGGTCGGTGCCGCCCGAGGCCGGCAGCGGGTTCGACACCGCGAGGACCCGGCCACCGGACAGGCCCCCGTGGGGGACGACGTGGCGGATGGCGCCGTCGCCGACGTTGCCGGCCGAGCCGCCGCCGGTGCGGAAGGCGACGAGCATGCGGGTCCCCGGCGTGGGGCGGGCGCCTGTCTCCACGCCGAAGCGGAGGTGCGCCACGCCGTCGTCGTCCACCTCGGCGACCACGTGCCGGTCGTCGGGTCCGCTGCTCAGCAGGTCCCGCCGCGGCGCCCACCGCCGGTAGCGGACCCCCGTCGGCCGGGTACCGGCCACGGCCCCCAGGCGCTCGACGACGTCCGGGGCCGGGTGCGGTCCGGTCACCGGGCCGAAGACGGCGAGGGCGGGGACGGCCCGCCGTGGGTCCTGCTCCAGTGCGGCGCGCGCCGACGCGTCGGGCTGGAGCGGTTCGCGGAAGACCAACGGCGACCGCGGCAGCACCGGCTCGTAGTCGGGATCGCGGGACGGGCGTTCGGCCGGTGCGCCGTCCCCTGTGCAGCACAGCTCGACCTCGCCGGCCGGGACGACCTCGTGCGGTGGCACGAAGGGGACGGCGACGACCGTGCGTCCCCGGTCGAGCAGCCGCACCTCGCCGGGTCCCCGCACGGTCTCGCCGTGGTCGACCAGCACGACGTTGCCCCGGGCGACCGTCACGTCCTCGATCAGCGCGCACTCCGGCGGGGGGCCGATCACCGAGAGGACCAACGGGAAGGGCAGAGCGTCCGCCCGGTCCCAGGACACCGCCACCACCGGCACCCCGCGCAACTCGTCCACGCCGGGCTGGACGGCCGTGAGCCGGACGGCGTGCCGCTGGGTGGGACGGGCGTCGGCCGCCACCCCGGAGCGAGGGCCCAGCACCTCCTCGAGGACCAGTACGTCACCGGGCCGCAGGTGGCGCAGCCCGCGCGTGCCGGACTCCGGGTCGCGGGTGTCCTGCAGCGTCGCGGACGTCGCTCCGGCTGGGAGACAGCACTCGGTGTAGCCCCACGTGTAGAGGGGGATCTCGTTGTGCCCCTGGTGGAGCCGGAGCTGCGTCGGGGACACCAGGCCCTCGGGGAACAACCGCGCCAGTTCGTCCCGGTTGTTCGTGGCGAGCCGCCCGCCGGTGAGGGCGTTGAGCGTGCCGTGGCGGGAGATCGCGCGGTCCACCCCTCCGGGGGCACGGTGGACCAGGCCGACGTCCTGCAGCAGGGCGTCGAGCCGCCGACCGATCACGGTGGCCAGAGCGGGTAGCTGCTCGTCCTCGTGGTCGTCCTGCCCGAGGAGCCGCCGCTCGTCCTCGGACAGGGTCCCCCGCACGTGGTCCAGGGCCGGGTCCCCGCCGGTCGTTATGCGACCGGCGACCAGCCACGGGTCGGTCACGTCGTGGGCGGTGATCCGTGCGCGGCCGGTCGGCAGGCACGGCTCGAAGACCTCGTAGCTGTGCCGCGGCGCGCGGAGCAGGTCCTCGGGGGTGATGGTGGCGCTGTCGGTGGGTATGCCCGCGGGCCGGGTGGTGAAGGACAGCGCGTCCGCGTCGACGACCGGGTCCCCCTGGACCTCGAGGCACACCCACGCCCGCGCGTTGCACCCCTCGTGCAGGACGTGGTCGACCAGCCGCGCGTGCCGACGCACCGAGGTGCGCAACCGGGCCGTGTCGAGGTAGGCCTCGGTCGCGACGGCGTCCTGCGCGTAGCTGAGCCGGTCCGCCTCGTAGGCGAGGACCTCGACCAGGGTCAGGTACAGGTCCGCAGCGTGCCGCTCGTCCCAGCCGGGCAGCGTGACGGCCAGGCGGTCGAGGAGCAGCCGGCGGAAGCTCGCGTAGTCCTTCGCCAGGTGGTCGAGGTCCGGTGGGGACGACGGCGGGGTCCCGCACTCGGCGGGGAGGCAGTCGACGTCGGTGGGCCGGCCGGCCGCCAGGGTGAAGTCCGCCGTCCGGTAGCGGGGGTCGATGTCGGCGAGCGGCCGGGTCGGGGTGTCGACGAGGCGGAGGGTGTAGCGCGACCGGGGGCCGAGCCCGGCCACCTCGACGACCGCGACGTCGTCGCGAGCGGGGTCCGGGGCCCGCCGGAAGTCCGGCTCACCGACCTCCACGTCGGCGTCGGCCGGACCCCCGGTGATCTCGATGTTCTCGGCTGCGAACAGGGCGGTGTCGGCATCGTCGGGCGGGAGCGAGCGCAGGAGGGACAGGTGCAGCTCGACGCGGCCCTCGCGCTCCTCGACCTCCACGTAGTCGATGCCGTTGGTGCGCCCGGAGGCCCGGACCCGCGGCCGCCGACGGTCCGTGCGGCAGCGGACGGGGAGGTCGCTCACGGCCCTGCCTCCCGCCGCACCGTGACCGTCTCCTCCGCCCCCGTCTCACGCAGGACGTACGTGACCGAGACGTCGAGGATCGCGTCCTCGCTCGTGACCTGCATCGCACGCAGGGTCAGGACGTCGCCCAGCTCGCGCTCGATGGCGCCCTGCATCGTGAACTGCAGCGCGGCGGCGAGTTCGGCGCTGTTCGGCGCGAAGACCAGCTGGCGCAGTCCGCAGCCGAACCCGGGCCGGTTGACCCGCTCGCCGGCCTCGGTCAGGGCGGTCAGGACGAGCAGGTCGCGGACGTGGTCGGCGCGCGTGGTCTCGGCCGTGCGGCCGCGGCCGTCGTAGCTCCAGGGGAAGTCGACGTACACCGGTCACACCCCCAGCACGCGGGCCTGGACGGCGGTGATGAGCGGCGGTCCCTGCGGGATCTGCTCGGGGCTCTGGCACACGCCCTGGCCGGTGCCGGGCACCTGGACGACCGCCGGCTGCCCGTTGACGAGCACGCGGGTGGCCGGGACCCAGCGGATCGTGGTGCACGGCTGCGGCTTCGGGCCCGGCACCGTGAAGGGGCAGCCGGCGACCAGGTGCACGTCGGCGGCGGTCACCACCGGGCCGGCGGCCGTGAGGACGCGGGCGTTGGCCGTCTGCGCGGTCGCGGCGCCCGCGTGGGTGCACTGGACCCCAGACCCGACGGTCAGCAGGAAGCCTGGCATGTCGTCGTCCCCCTACATGACGACGAGAGCGCCGGTGTTGACGGTGACGACCTTGCCGACCATCGCGATGGAAGCGCCCTTGCCGTTCGAGAGGAAGATGCCGGAGTCGTTGACGACGATCGACGCGCCGGTGGTGCTGCGCAGCACGACTCCCCCGGTCACCGGCGTCGGCGGGGCGTCGCTGACCTGGATGGCGTTCTTCAGGGGCGTCTGCAGCGTCATGGCCGGGATCGGTGGAGGGACCAGCTGGACCAGCGGGGGGACCTCCGCCCGGGTACTGAAGTAGCAGCCGGTCCAGATCGGGTAGTCGGGATCGCCGCGCTCGAACTCGACCCACACCCCCGCGCCGATCGGCGGCACGGCGACGGCACCGGTCTGGAAGCCGGCGACGGGGAAGCTCGGCATCGCCCAGCTGGACGTGACGGTGAAGACCCCGATGACCTGGACCTGGAGCCGGCCGATGCCCATCGGGTCGATGTTCTGCAGGACAACCCCCCGGTACTTGCCGAGGTACTGCTTCTTGGCGCGCCGGGCAGCGGCACCGGCAGCTGTCGTGATGCTCACACCGGGATCCTTCCGACGGTCGAGACCAGTCCGTTGCGCACGAGCGTGAAGGCCTGCTTGAACTCCCCCCGCCGCAGGGTGCTGGTCACCTGCTGGGTGTAGTAGAGGCCGTCGAAGGCGGTGCCCACGCCCCGCAGCCCGACGAGGCGGCGCGGCCGGAGGACCTCGCCGTAGCGCAGGACGTCGAGGCTCCCCTGCGCCGAGACGGAACGCTTGGTCGCCGCCTGGTCGGCCCAGGCCTGCATCAGGGCGCGCGGGAAGCTCTTGAACGCGGTGTCCGCGACGATGTCGAACTTCTTGGGGATCGGGGGGATGAGCCCGAGGGGCGGGTCCAGCGGGTTGACAAGACCGACCGGCACGGGGATCGCCGGGAGCCGCGTGACGGGGTTCTCGACGTTGACGATCGGCATGCCGGCGGAGTCGTGGTCGAAGCTGCAGCTGATCGACTCGACGTTGGTCTCGACGTCCATGTCGACGTTGAGCGCCGTCTGCACCGGTCCGACCCGCAGGGTGGGCCCCCAGTAGGCGACGCTGGCGCCGGCGACGGGTCCGGGCTCGACGTAGAAGGTGTAGCCGACCATGTCGGCCAGCTCCCGCAGGTAGGCCAGGTCGGTGCCCCAGTGCTGGTCGATGCGCTCGAGCGGGTTGTTCAGGTCCACCGTCGGCGTCGGCACGATCAGGGGCACGACGCCCAGGACCACGTACTTGGCGAGGATCAGCGCCACCCGGGCCTCGATGGGCATCGCCGGGTACGGGAAGAGCCCGCTGAGGTCGACGTTGTCCATCACCTGGCTGATGTCGCGGCCCTTGACGATCAGCTGGGTGGGTCCCGACCCGGTGTCGGGCGCGATCTGGGTCTGTGTCACGACGCCGTCCATGAGGACGTCGGCCGAGCCGCGGACGCCGGCGGCGAGGACCACCCGGAGGAGAGCGGGGACGGCGCCGCCCGAGAGCAGGAACGCGGTCTGCAGCACGGACGCCTCGCTGCCCAGGCTGAACTTCAGCTCGAAGCCGTCGCTCTCCCCGCTGCCCGCGGTCACGGTCACCTCGGTGAGGGCCTCGACCACGACACGGGGCGCGGGAAGGGGCACGGCCGGCCCCAGGTAGAGGGAGAGGGTGACGGGGCCGCTCACGATGCGGCTCCCGGGGTGCCCTCGGGTTCGGTGACCCGCAGCCGGCGGCCGGGCTCCTGGACCAGCTGCTCGGGGAAGACGGCGCGGTTGCCGTCGCACAGCCGCCAGAAGAGCTCCGGGTCGCCGAACACCGCCGCCGCGATGCGGTCGGTGCGGTCACCGGCGCTGACCGCGTACGTGTCCCGCTGCAGCAGCCGTTCGGGGCGCGGGACGAGACGGCGCAGGAGGTACACGATCGGGCGCTCGCCGTCTGGGTCGAACACCGCGGTACCGACGGCGGCGTACCGGCTGGTCGGGGACACGACGGCTGCCGGGGCCGGTTGCAGCAGGTCCCGCAGCCGCTGCTCCTGCTCGTTGATCGTCACGTCGGCACCTCCCGCAGTCCCAGGAGGGCGGGTGAGGCCCCGGGGACGCTGGCCGCCAGGCGCTCCTTCTCCTGCTGGTAGCGCAGGTAGAGGCCCCCGCCCCGGTGGTCGTGCCCGAGGTCGCTGACGCTGAGGACGCGCATGCCGAGGGTGACCTTGGCCCGGATGGGATTGAGTCGGGTGTCGAAGAACTCCTCGTTGACGCTGAAGTCGGTGACCCGGACCGGAGCGACCCGGCTCGTGCTCCAGATGAACAGCGTCAGCGGGGCCTCGAGGGGGGCGATCTGCAGCTCTCCGCGGGCGGCGGCCGCGTGCTGGTCCCGCAGCTGCGCACTGGTCGGGTACACGAGGAGCTCGAGCGAGGCCAGGTGCGGCTGGATGCCGAAGCGGCCGACCAGGGCGTCGCCGTCGTCGAGCTGGTCGACGGCGTCGATCTCCGCGTCGAGCTTGTAGGTCTCGATCGCCGGTCCCTTGAGCCGCAGGGCCTGGGAGCGGTCGGTGCCGCCGTCGGCACCCACGGCCTGGGCCTGGAAGGACCGGCTGAGCGTCTCGGGGTTGTACTGCAGCGCGATGATGCGGATGACCCGACCCGAGTCCGGGTCGATCTGGGCGATGCCCCCCTTGAGGATGCGGGGGGCGATCGCCGGGAACGCGGTCACGGCGCCGTCCTCCCCGGCGTTCGGGGACCGGCATCCGCCGGTGTCGCCGCTGGCCGCCGTCCGCTCGCCAGGCCGGCGTGGACGGCCGCCGCGATCTGGAGGCCGAGCGCCTCCGGGTGCGCGGCCGGCGCCCCCAGGTCCCCACCGCGGAGTGCCGGCACGACGGTCCGGACGGTGAGGTCCGGGGCCGGCGGTGTGGAGCGGAGCAGCCGGGCGAGCTCGCCCTCGACGGCCCTGGCCAGCGCCGCACGGTCGAGGTCGGCCGTGGGGTCCTCGAGCACGAGGCGCTGGATGTGCACGCGCAGGTTCACGACGGCCTCCCCACCAGCACCGGCTCACGCACCCCGTCGAGCTCCGTCCGGTGCGCGTCGGCCGGCCGGTCCGGACGCGTGACCCAGCCCGCGAAGTCGGCCGCGACGAAGGGGCGTCCGCTCTTGCGGAGCTCCTGGCGGGCCGCCTCCTCCAGCAGCTCCATCGTGACGGCTCCGTCACGGGCCACGGCCAGGAAGGTGGCGTTGAGCGCGACGTTGCGGATCTGCCCGCCGGTCATACCGGGACGGGCCAGCGCGACCATGTCCAGCCGGTCGACCCCGGGCACCTGCCAGCGCCGCGGCCCCCCCGCAGTCCCCACCTGGCCCGTCTCGGGGTCGGGCGTGGTGTCCTCCGGGAAGACTGCCCGCCAGATCCGCTCGCGCTCGACCGGCCCGGGGAACGGGAAGGCGATCACGAAGCGCAGGCGCCGCAGGAAGGCGGGATCGAGGGCGGCCTTCATGTTGGTGGTCAGGATGGCCAGCCCCCGGTAGGCCTCCATGCGCTGGAGGAGGTAGCTGACCTCGATGTTGGCGTACCGGTCGTGGCTGTCCTGCACCTCGCTGCGCTTGCCGAAGATCGCGTCGGCCTCGTCGAAGAGCAGGACGGAGCCGCCCTGCTCGGCCGCGTCGAACACCTGCCGGAGGTTCTTCTCGGTCTCCCCGATGTACTTGCTGACCACGCTGGCCAGGTCGATGCGGTAGAGGTCGAGCCGGAGCTCGTTCGCGAGGGCCTCGGCCGCCATCGTCTTGCCCGTGCCGCTCTCGCCCGCCAGGAGGGCGGTGATCCCGAGCCCGCGGGAGAGCCGCGACCGGAACCCGTACTCGTCGTAGACGCGGACCCGATGGCGTGCCTGGTCGCGGACCTGCTCCAGGAGGCGCTGCTCGCGCTCGGGGAGCTTGACGTCCGCGAGCCTCGTCTCGGTGACGATCCGCTGGGCGAGGCCCTCGAGGCGGGGGCGGACCCGCAGCCGGCAGGTGTCCCAGGCGCCGGCCCCGTCGTCGCCGACCTCGTCGGCCACGTCGGCGATCTCCCCGGCGTTGAGGTCGAACTGCCCGGCCAGTCGCTCGGGCCACTCCCCCGGGGTCCCGGCGAGGACCTCCTCCCACATCGAGCGCTGCTCGGCGGCCCGCGGGCGGCTCACGTCGAGGACGAACGTGGTGTCCTGCTGCGACAGGGGTTCGCGCACGTCGAGGAACACCAGACCGACCAGCCGGGTGAGCAGGCGCCCCAGCACCCGGGTGGCCTCCTCGGTGGCGGAGTCGGCTTCCACGAGCAGGGCCACGCCCTGCAGCCGGGTCTCCCGGTTCCACAGGTCCACCAGGACCGCCAGGTCCACACCGGGGGGGATCTGCGCGACCGGCAGCCGGCACAGGTCGAGACCGACCGCCCCGGCTATCCGATGGGCGAACAGCCGCTTGGTGGCGCTGTCGCCGCCGGGCATCTGGACCAGCAGCCGGTCGCTGCCGGGCGGCAGGCGGCGCAGGTGGTCGAGCGCGAGGTCGAGACGGCTCCGCTGGGCCGGGCTCACCACGGTGTCGCGCCGGTCGGCGTGCAGGGCGTCGAGGACGGGCGCGAGCCGGTCGTCCACGTAGTCCCGGCCCCGCACGTGGTCGACGATCCGCTCGTCCATCCGCAGGGCACTGCTCACGAGGGCCTGAGCCGGCCCCTGGATGATGTCGACCAGGCGCCAGGAACGCAGCGGGCGGTCCGGTCCGAGCGCCGCCCACTCCGGGACGGCGGCGATCCGGGTCATCTCCGCTCTGCGCTCGGGCGACGCCGCGTCGAACTCGTCGTCCATGGCCAGGCTCAGGGAGAGGGCGAAGGTCGGGGCGCCGGCCGCGCTCTCGGGCATCGCCCGGCACAGGGCCGCTATCTCGGTGCTCACGGCGTGCGCGAGGCACAGCAGAGCCACGTCCTGCTCGAAGGGGCGCAGGCCCAGGGCGTCGCAGAGGCGCGTGAACCGCGGTCTGGGCTGGGCTGCCAGGGCTTCCTCGAGCCGCCGCCGCGCCCGCCGCGCCGCCCCCCGCCGGTCCTCCGGCTCCGGGTCGGGGACGACCAACTCCGGACGGGGGGGCGGCCGACGACCCCAGAGGCGGCCGGACGTCGGGGCGTAGGCGGGGGACTCCGGGTCCACCGCGGCGGGGGCGTGCCCGTGCTGCCGGGGCGGGACGAGGACCGCCCTCAGCCAGGTCATGGTGGCGTCCATCAACCGGTCGTCGGTGTCCCGGAGGTCTGTCGTGGTCATGGCAGGGTCACCTGTGGGGTCGGGGCCGACGGCGGGGTCCCGCCACGGCGGAGGTCGAGGGTGCTCTCGGCCCCGTCCACCTGGACACGGACGAGGTAGGTCCCGGCCGGTACGGTGCCGCGCCGGAACCGCAGGGTGGTGGCCCCCGCGGACGGGACGGCCTCCGGCTCCAGCCGGTGGAAGCCCAGCGTCCGCCCGCTCGGCAGGGGGTCGAGGTGTTCGTTGAGCATCAGGACGACCCGCTGCCCGGCGGCGAGGGACGGCGCGAACTCGACCACGACGGCCCCGGCTGCGGGATCCGGCGACGGCCCCGCGGCGGGCTCGAACGTGGCCGTGACCGCCGGCCGCAGCACGAAGGAGACCCCTGCCGACTCGACCGCGTCGTGCGGCAAAGGGGGCACCCCGATGGCCACCCGGTGCACCACCTGCACCACGTGGACCCCGGCCGGGAGCCCCGCGGCGGGCACGACGATCCGCGTGTCGGTGACCGTGGTGACCGGCCGGGGGTCACCGCCGTCGAAGCGGACGGCGGTGGACGGGCCGCGGAGGTTCCGGCCGAGGACCTCCAGTTCCGACGGCGCACCGGCGGCCGCGTCGCCGCCGCCGGGACGGACCCGGTCGACGACGGGTTGCCGGGCGGCCACGGCGTCGACGCCGCCCTGCTGCACCGGCAGCGGTTCCCGCGTCGCCACGGGCGCCTCGATGAGGACGACGCTGGCCCCGTAGGCGACCGAGAGGCGATAGGGCACCTGGAGGAAGGTCGACCAGACCTTCGACATGTCGTCCAGGCTCAGGTCCCCCGGGGAGAAGTGCACCGACTCCAGCTCCTCGGCGAGGTCCGACTCGGTCAGCCACGGTTCGCCCTGGCTGGCTGCGGCCAGCTCCGCCCGGCTCAGGCCCGGCGCACTGTGCAGGGCCGCCAGCGAGGTCCCGAGCATCCGCTGAGGCACGAGCTGCTCCTCGTCGCCGGAGAAGCTCAGCAGGTAGTGCAGGTCGACGGCCGCGCGTGGACGCCTACGGACCTCCGTGGGGTCGGATCCCCGGGTCGGCAGGTCCTCGTTGCGCAGCGCGGCGTTGGGGGTGATGCGGTAGAGGAAGATGGTCACCTGGCTGCGCGCGTCGCCGTCCGTCGCCTGCGGGCGCCGCGCCGCTACGTCGGCACCGGCGACCTCCGCCCCGATGGCCCCGGCGAGTCGGAGTCTCAGGGCCTCGGTGACCGTCGCGATGGCGAGGTGGTTGGCCATCAGCGGCCTCCCCGCCGCGCCAGGTACTCGGCGAGCGGCAGGACGCCGGGAGCCGGGACGGGTCGCCGCCCGGGCGCGGGCGCGGTGGGCCGGCTGCGCACCTCGACCCGCCCGATCGTCACCTCGACGACGACCTCGTCCCGGGTCCCCGTCTCCTCGCGGTGGGCGCGGAACTGGTCGGGCGCCGGGGGCCGCAACCATCCCCCCGGTGCGGCATCCTCTCCGACCTCCCTGACCCGGACCGGCGGCGCCGGTGGCCCCGGCCGGACGTCGGTGGAGCCCCCCGGTCGTCGCTCCACCGGTGCCTCGGCCGGCGGGGCGGGGGTCCTCCGGGCGCGCGGAGAGGACGGTGGTGCCGTCGGCTCCCGCCGGGTCGGCTCGACCGGTGAGGACTGCGCGGACGGTGCCGGGTCGGGCGCCGCCGGGGCCTCGTCGCCCGGGCGCCGCGGTGCCGGCGGCCCCGCGCGCGGTGGCGACGGCGGTGGCGGAGGCACGTCGCCCGGCGCCCTCGGGGGAGCCACCGCTGCCGCCGGCGCCGCCGGGGGACGTGCGGTCGCCTCCGGCAGGTCCTGTGCGTCCCCGGTGACCGGCGGCCGGACCCCGCTGTCCCGGGCCGCGGTCACCGCAGGGGTCGAGGGCGCCGGGCCGTCCTCGACCGGTGCCGGTGCCGGTGTGACCGGCGCCCGACGCTCGACCCGCTCCGGGGACCGCACGGCGGGCGGGACATGCGGTTCCCCCGGCTCCCGCGACGCCTGACCGGGAGCCGGCGACGCGGGCCCTGCAGATCCACGGGCACCGGGACCGGGACCGTGGTGCGGCTGCCGTCGCGTTTCGTCCTGCGCCTCGACGAGGTCGTCGTCCGGGATGTCTGCGCCCGTCGTGATCGGGGCGACCGCCGGCTCGAACCGGGCCCGCGGTCGAGGCGCCAGCTCCTCCCGTGGGCCCACGCTGCGCGCGACGAGGGAGCCGAGGAAGTCCGTCATCGCCGGACCAGGTCCAGGTAGAGGGACCGGCGCGCCGGGCTCATGGCGAGGATGTCGGCCTCGGACCAGCCGTAGGCCCAGGCGAGGCCGTGGACGTCCTGGACGAGGCCCCGGGTCCAGTCGTCGAGCTCCTGCCACAGGAACGAGACGATGTCGAAGGTCGCCGCCCAGGCCCGGCCGCAGGTCGGGCAGCTGAGCGCCAGCCGGGTGTCAGCCTGCGGGTCGACCTCCGCCATGCGGGCCGCCAGTTCCGCGTGCACCCCGTCGGGGAGCTCGGCGGGCGTGACGTCCGCGTCGCCGCAGCGGGCACTGAGGACGCAGCGGCCGAGCAGCGCCGCGCGTCCCTCCGGGGCCGACCGGGCGGTCTCCAGCGCGACGAGGTCGCCGGCCGTCGGCGGCCGGGCCCGCACGGTGTAGCCGTCGTGGCGGAGTTCGAAGGTCTCCGTCGGGTCGCCGGGCGGGGGCACCCGCACGTCGTCGACGTCGAAACCCAGCTCCACCCGCTCGCCGCACCCGGGGCAGGAGGTGACGGCCACGACGGCGGGACCGAAGAGCTGTCCGCGCAGGTCCAGGAGCAGCGCGTCGCGCTGGCCGACGCTCAGGCCTGGCCGTCGGGCGGCGTCCACCCCGAGCAGCCCGAGGAGGGACAGGCCGCGGCGACCGGGCGTCCGGCCCCGTCCCTCCTCCCATGCGGCAACGAGGTCGGCGGCGTGCATGGCGTCACTGGTTGAGGGTCGGCTCGGAGGGCTCGGGCACGTCGAGGTCGCGCTCCCAACCCTCGTTCTCGAGCTTGATCGTCTCGATGGCGACCGCGTTGGCGTTGGCGTCGAGGTCCGGCAGCGTCTGGAACTCCGAGACCCAGCAGCGGTAGACCTTGAAGGTCTTCACGACCTGGCCGGCCTCGTTGTAGAGGTCGATCAGGATGTCGCGCCGGAAGTCCTTGAGCGACATCTCCTGCCCGAGCCCGTTGCCGTAGTGCCACACCTTGTTGGCCCACTGCTCGAACTCGACGTCGTGCGTGACGCCGCGTTCGAGGGTGATCGCCTCGTACTTGGTCCGGCCGGGAGCCCGGCGGCTGCTGCTGGGGTCGCCGCCCTCGCGGTGCTCGACCACCTCCGTCGTCCGCTTGAGGGCGCTCACCTTGCTGATGCCGGCGACGTTCCGGCCCTCCCACCTGACCCGGAACTTGAAGTTCTTGTACGGGTCGAAGCGGTGGACGTTGACGTTGAACTGCGCCATCGTCGCCTCCTCAGGCCTGGACCTGTCCAGCCATCTGCTGGAGCTTGAGCACGACGAACTCGGCCGGCTTCAGCGGCGCGAAGCCCACGACGACGTTGACGATGCCGAGGTTGACGTCGTTCTGCGTCGTCGTCTCCTTGTCGCACTTGACGAAGTAGGCGTCCCGTGGTGTGGCGCCCTGGAAGGCCCCCTTGCGGAACTGGTCGTTCATGAACGCACCGACGTTGAGCCGGATCTGGGCCCACAGCGGTTCGTCGTTGGGCTCGAACACGACCCACGCGAGGCTGCGGCGGAGGGTCTCCTCGATGAACAGCGCGGTCCGGCGCACCGGCACGTACTTCCACTCCGAGCCGATCTCGTCGTTGCCGCGGCAGGTACGGGCGCCCCACACCACCGAGCCGTAGACCGGGAAGGTCCGCAGCGCGTTGACGCCCCTCTTGTTGAGCTGCCCGGACTCCGGGTCGGTCAGCGTGTTCACCAGGCCGCGGACGGCACCGAGGCTGGCGTCGATGCCCGCGGGCGCCTTCCAGACCCCGCGGGTGGTGTCGGTCCGCGCGTAGATGCCTGCCACCAGGCCGCTCGGGGGGAAGGCGCGGGCCCGTCCCTCCTGGAGGGGGTCGCCGATCCTGACCCACGGGTAGTAGATGGCGGCGTTGATGCCGGCGGCGCCCGTGATCGGCCTGACCGTCGACTCGTTGGTCGTGGTGCCGCCGTCGGCGATGAGGAAAGCCCGCTTCCTCTGGCAGAAGTCCGCCAACTGCGCCAGCCTCTCGAGGTCGGTGAGTCCTGGGACGCACAGCAGGTTGAACAGGTCGACCCGGTCCAGGTGGAACACGCCGCCGAGGTGACCGTCCTCGTCCGCCTCGGTGGGCACGACCTGAGCCCAGAAGTCGTCGGTGTCGGGAAGGAGCGGGTCGCCGTCCGAGCCGCCGTCGAGCCTCTGGTCCGTGACCGGGGAGATGCTCCCCCCGTCCTCGGGCGCCTGCGCGTTGAGGATCTCGGACTCCTCGTTGACGACGCTCTCCACGAACCGCGAGTCGGCGGGGTCCACGGAGAGGTTCTCGAAGGCCTCGACCAGCTGCTTGCTGCCGCCGGGTGGGTAACGGGAGATCGTCAGACCGAAGCGGCCCGGCTCCCCATCGATCGGGGTGACGTCGACGACGTAGTCCTCCGCCCACAGGCCCGGACCGGTCGCCGTCAGGGTCACGTCGCCCACCGTGGTCGACGCGAACGTGGCGGCGGGGTCGGCGACGCGGATGACGTAGGCCTCCTGACCGCCGGCGGCGAAGAAGTGCGACACCGCGTAGCTCACGGTGCTGTTGCGGTGCAGCCCGCCGAAGAGGCGGTCGTAGTCGCCCCACGAGAAGACGTGGCCGGCCTGGTCGACCGGCCCGCGCGGGGTCCAGCCGACGAACGCGGCGATCGACGTCGCGACCCCGGTGATGGCCCGCACGCCGCTCGGGATCTCCTCGACGTACACACCGGGATAGCTGAGTTGCGTGGGCATGGGCCTACGCTCCTTGGGCTTCGGGGTCGGTGGCCGTCCCCTGGGGCGCGGCGTCGGGCGGCGCCTCGTGCAGCTTCTGCAGGTCGCCGGCGCGGGACCCTTCGAGTGCTGCTTGGTCGGCGGCGGATGCGGCGACCTGAGCCTGCGTCTCACCGACCGCGTTCTCGGCCTTGGCCAGGTCGCCGTTGGCCGTCTCGAGTGCTGTTGCCGCTGCGTGGACGGCCTTGACCAGCTCGGTCTCGCAGCCGGGACCTCGGAGCCGGTCGAGCTCGGTCACGGCGGACTGGATGTCGGCGGCGATCACGCAGGCCTTCCTGGCGTCCCCGGCCGTGGTCGCGGCGACGAGCTCCGGCCGACGGGACTTGAGGCGGCCGGTGAGCTTCCTGATGGCCTCGGGCAGCCCCACGAGACGAGCGCTCGCATCGTCGTAGGCGCTCTGCTTCCGGGTCTGCACCAGCCGCTGCTCGTCCCGCTTCGTCTGCCGCTCGTCCAGCTCCTTCCACTCGGAGTCGACCTTGCTCCGCTTGTCGCGGATGGCCGCGTCGATGTTCTTGACCTTCTCCTTGAGGTTCGTCTTGATGTCGTCGCCGAGCTGTTTGATGAGCGGCTGGGCCGCCTCGACTGCCTGGTCCGTGTCCCTGACGGCAGCGGCGCTCTCGGCCCGCGCCTTCTCGAGTTCGCCCACCGCGCGCTCCAGGTCGGTGAGCTGCCTCTTGCCCGTCTGCTGCCGGATCTGCTGTCCGGCCAGCGCCGCCTTGTCCCGGTCCACGCCAACCGACAGCTGCGACTGGCGCAACCTGATGGCAGGCAGCATCTCGGCCAGGTTCTCCGGCGGCTCGGACGGCTTCGTCCGGGTCTCGGGGTCCGACTGCCCCCCCGCGGAGTAGGCGCGGGACTGCGCCGTGTCCCTCTGGCCGCCCGAAGCGTTGGTCGCGGAGCCACTGGCCGCGGCCTGGTCGTCCCGCATGCTCATTCCGCTGCCCTCCGCTCCGGCTGGCGACCACCATGGGCTCCCTCTGCCGAGCCCTCAGGGAGTGAGACCGAGGTCTCGCGGGGTCACCGCGCGAATGCTGGCCCACGCGCGTCACCGCAGCGTCACGGCGGCGTCACCTCCGGGCGATCCGTGCCGTCGACGGAACTGCCAACCCACTCGGGGACGTGATGCGTGGGCGCGTCCCCGATCGCGGTGCCGGGTCGGCTGCGGTTGTCGGATGTGGCTCTCGGGGACGTTGGCCGCGGGCGTCTCTCGGCCGTTCCTCCCCTAGCGAGGAGCTGGCCATGACCGCCGCGTCACACCCGGCGGGCGTGCGAACAGCCCGCTCGACGACCGAGCGGCTCCATTCAGCGCACTCCCGCGGTCGTCGACCAGGGAGCGGTGCGGACGAAGATCGGGACGTCGTGGGACGGGGAGATTGCGACCGTCCGCGGGCAGGTTCGGCAGCGAGTGGTCCCCAGAGGAGGTCACCCGTGGGGAGCTGCCGAGGACGACGGCGCCGCTGCGATCGGCGACTCCACCCTGGGTCGGGAGGATCTCGGTGGTCTCGCCGGGACTGCGCCGCTCCGGGCGATGTCGTCTTCCGACCACGCGGGATGGTCCGGCGCTGCGCTGGGCGGCAGGCGCGCCGTCCGCCGTTCCGACCATTCGACGTCACGGGGTCCCGCAGGGGCGGGACCCCGGCCCGGGCTGGAGGAGCGGGGGAACCGGTAGCAGAGCGGCCTCTCGACGAGTTCCTCCCCGGCTCGCTGACGACTGGCGAGACGTGGTCTGGCCGGCTCCGCCGCCGGCGTGCGTGCATGCCGCGCTCGCCCTGGGCACGTGCGCCCTCCGGTCGCGGGGCGACCGGAGGGACGCCAGCCGACGTCTAAGTCTTCTCCTCCTCGCCGGTCGGCTCACCTGTCGCGCCGAACCCGGTCCGGATGTGCTTGACCTCGTCGTCGAACCAGACGGGCTTCTCGTAGCGCAGCATCTCGACGATCACCTGGAACTCCTGGGCGTTGGAGTAGGTCCGGTTGTCGAGCTGCGAGTTGCCGGCGTCGTACAGCGCGATGCGACCGTCGTGGTTGTCGACGTCCCATCGGGTGTAGTACCGAGCGACTTGCATCAGTGCCATGGGGGTCACCCTTCTTCCTCGAACGCCACCGGTCGGGAGACACCGGGCCTGCGTCGGGACGTCGGCACCGGCCTCCGACCCCGACCCCGGCTCCCCTCAGGACGACCCACGCGGCTCCGCCTCACAGACAGCGGGGTCGAGTGGGCACTCAGGCGTGGCGGCCGCGGTGCTCCGGCCGACCTCGGTCGCGGCACCACGCCGCGAGGACGCTACGGCCGCACGCGTCACGTCGATGTCAACGTGCCGTCACCGGTTCGGGCGCGTGCGGCGCCTGTCGAGCCGCACGGGCTTGACGGACTCGAGCCTCCGCCTTGTGACCGGCATGTCCGACCGGACATCGGCTGGCTCCGGTGGGTGGCCAGGGCAGGTCATGACCGACGGGCGGCCGGAGCGGTCCCACCCGGCGCTCTCCTCGTCGTTGACAGATCGGTGACACCGGTCGTGCTGTCCTGCACGAGGCGCTGCCACAGCCCGGCAGGAGTGGTCCCACCACGGAGAACCGCGACGGGGCCACCTCGCCGGCCGGCCATGCCTCCGGGCGGAAAGGAGTGCGCCGTGTCCGATCCTGAAGGCGCGCGAGCCTACGACCCTGAGGGTCCGAGGACGCCGGACCCGGAAGGCCCACGAGGAGAACACGCCCGAGGAGGTCCGCCGCGGCGATGGAACCTCGCGTACCCGCTGGCGGTCCTGGCGCTCCTGATCGGCTTGGTCGGCTGGTTCCTTCCGCCGGGTGACGAACCCCCTCCGCCTCCGAACGGGGCCAGTTCGACCTCGGTCGTCCCGGGACCCACTGGCCCGGCGGGGCCGACCGGACCGACGGGGCCAACCGGCCCACCCGGACCGAGTGGGCCTCCGGGACCCAGCGGACCTCCTGGTCCCAGTGGACCTCCCGGGCGGGACGCCACCGCTGGACCCGCCACGTCTCCTGCGGAGACCGGTGGTGCCCAGCCGACGAGGACCACGTCGCCCGGCACGCCCGTCGGAGCACCGCAGACCGGTGCCGGTGGCGCGGCATCAGGGCCCGACGTCCTGCTCGTCGTCGTCGGCGGCAGCACCCTGCTGGTGGCCGGGTTCATCGTTGGCCATGCCGCGCGTCGGCGCACGAGCGTGCCCGCTCGTGGTGGGCCTCCCGCGGACGGGCCGTCGTGACCGGCGCCCGACGGCGGTGAGCCGAGGAGCCCACGTCCGTGCGCGGCGACCGACGACGGGTCGCACTCGTGGTCGGCGCCGTCCTCGCCGGCATCGGCCTGGTCCTGCTGCTGCTAGGGGTGCGTGCCCCCGCGTCGTCCCCGGCACCGGAGCCGGCCCGCGCCGCGCCGTCGCTCCCGGTGGACATCACCCCCGACGCAACCAGCACGCCCCGGCTGCGGCCGCCGGTCGACGCGCTGCCCCGGTCCGTGCCGGTCCGGCTCGACATCCCACGGATCGGCGTGCACACGGAACTCATCGCCCTGGGCCTGAACCCGGACGGGACGGTGGCGGTACCACCGCTGGACCCCGGATCCCCGGCCGGTTGGTACCAGTACCTGGCCTCCCCGGGGGAGCCGGGCCCGGCGGTCCTCCTCGGCCACGTCGACAGCCATCGAGGACCTGCCGTCTTCCACCGGTTGCCGGACCTGGCGCCGTCGGACGCCGTCGTCGTCCGACGCGCCGACGGTCGCTCCGTCGTCTTCGCCGTCGAGTCGGTGCACACGTACCCGAAGACCGCGTTCCCCACCGAGGCGGTGTACGGCACCAGTGGCGACCCGGTGCTCCGACTCGTCACCTGCGGAGGCGTCTTCGACCGCGCCCAGCGCGCGTACCTGGCCAACGTCGTGGTCTACGCCCGCTTCGTCGGGTGGTCCCGATGACCCCCGCCCGTCGGCCGAGTCCCGTGCGGGTGACCCCGGCTGAGCAAGCTCGGCGTACCGGACACGGGTAACCCGATGTCGATGGAGGCGGAGTCGTCACGGCTGGTGGCGTCGAGGGAGCTCGGCGGAGCCGCCGGCGGTGTCGACGGGGCCGAGCAGGGCATCGACCTCCTCGAACCATCAGGTCCTCGCATGGTGCACGTCCGAATGGCTGGCAGGAGCGCCCCAGGACCGTCTCCAGGAGGGATCCTCGCTGGGCGCGCCGCACCCCGCGCCTGTGCTGCTGCGGGGAGCCGTCGACGACCGGGAGCCACCCCCGTGTGAGGAAGCGCCGCTGACCGCGCTCATCGCGGACTACTAAACCTGGCGACGGAGGCCTACCAGGCGGATGCGATCGACCGCGGTTGGGGGTTCCTGCACCGCGCAGGAGAGACCGAGGTCCTCACGGGACGGTGGGAGCTGGACGCCGCGGCCGTCACCCTGGCCGCGGAGTGGGCGGGCGGGAGGATCCCGGGATGGCGACGCGATGCCATCGGGGGCCGAGACGGCGGAGGGAGCCGGAACCGGGCGGCGACCGGCGCCCGTTCGCCGCCCTCCCCGGCATCCCGGACCACCCCCGGTCACCACCCGCGCCCTCCCGCTACGACGGATGGCGTCGCCGGGTGCGACCCATGCTCCGCGGAGTGCTCCCCTCGGACCCGCCCGCCGTTGGGCGAGACCTCACTTCTCGAGGAACACCAGTCGCTCCGGCGGCCGGGTGAGGCGCAGGTGCTGGCCGTGCACCTCCACGAAGGTGTCCAGGTTCGTGGACTGCCCGTCCGGGACCGTGAACAGGCGGTCGGGCCAGGCTGCGAGGAAGGCGACGAAGCCGCCGAGGTCGACTCCCCCGGTGTTGTCGAGCGCGAGGTAGTCCGCGAGCCGTCGGAACAGCTTCGGCAGGAGGACCAGCTCGGTCGTCAACTGCTCGCGTGACCGCAGCTCGAACCCCGCGTTGGTGCTGTCTGCCGCCCACACGCCCCTCCCCGCGTCGCGGGAGGTCCGCGCCCCTTCGGCCAGCGCGTCCCGGAGATCGTGGTACAGCCGGGAGTAGAAGGTGGGGTACGCCCAGCCGGCCTCGAGCAGCCGGGAGTTGACCGAGGTCCTGAGTCCGACCGCATCGAGGAACACCGGGGCGCCGTCGTCACCGGCCGGCTGCTGCCCGTCGGCGAACACCATGGCGACCGCGCGACCGTACTTGTCGGCGAACCGGGTCAGGATGGCGCCCGGTCGCGCGCTCGGGGTGGCGGCGGTGACGGTCTCCTGCTCGTCCCTGACCACGTCGCCGAAACCGAGCAGCTCGAGCAGCGCGGCGGCAGCGCCGTTGCCCACCTGGGGATTCTGACGCCAGGTGTGCGGGCTGGACCGCGGGGTGTAGTGCGTCTCCAGGGCATCGACGGCATCCAGCCGGAGCTGGACCCCGCCGTGCGCGTTGGCGCGTACCTCGATCCGCGCCCGGGCCCAGATCCCTGGGTCGGCCGGGTAGAACCGGATGGAATCACCGTCGGGGGACGTCCCGACGATCCGGAACTGTCCTCGCAGCAGGGTGAGGGGCACGGCACCCTCCTTCCTCGTCGTCCTCCGGTCGGAGGCTCTGGGTCCCGCCCGTCTCGCTCGCTCCCCGGAACGTGCGCCTGGATGAGGACGAGGGGCCCGGCGGACAGCGCGAGCGGGGCGGTCCAGCCCTGAGGCCCGAGGGTCCGTCTCGCCGGTCCCGGGCCGTCAGCCGTGCCGGTTGCCCCGCAAGTGCCCGACGGCCCGAGCGGTCAGCGAGCCGAGGACCGCGTGTGCACCGACGACGACCAGACCCGCGATGACCGGCAGCCGGCCCGGTTCACCGCGGACGAGCTGCGGCACGGTCGCCCTGCCGGCCTCGAGGAGGGAGGAGGTGTCCAGACAGGCACCTGGCCGCAAAGCCGGACGCGCCGCCTGGTGGTCGGGCGGCGGGCCGGCCCCCAGTCCGCTGAACTGCGGCAGCTCTTCTCGGAGTATCTCGTCGTGGAGCTGCCTGACGAGGACGTCCCGCACCTGCGCCAGCTCCGCCGCCTCTGGTAGGCCGGCGATGTCACGCAAGGCCGGCAGGACGTCCTCGCCCTGCCGGGGCTCCGTGACGATGTCGACCAGGCTGCACGCGGCGTCGAGCCGGCCCCAGGTCCAGTCGTTGAGGCGCCAGCGCGCGGAGAGGAAGGCGGCGAAGTTCCTCAACTGGTTGCCGGCGAGCTTGTCCCCGACCGAGAAGGGCTTCCCGTCCGGGTCGCTCACCAGCGGGCTCTGGTTCTGTGCGGACAGCATGTGGAAACGCACCGGAGCGGTCTCCGCGAGGGGGTCGGGCCGCAGCGGGCCGGTGAGCAACTCGGTCGCCGCCAGCACCGCGGCGGTGGCTTCGTCAGAGCCCTCGCAGCCGGCAGCTGCTCCCACCAGGCACCCGAGGAACGCCCGGACCGGCCGATTGCCGGCGGCAGCCGCGAGAGCCTGCGCCTGCGCCACCAGGTCCTGCCACAGCGTGTCCCAGGTCGGCCAGCCCTCGTCCGCACCTGCAGTTGCCGCTGCCGCCCGACGAACCAGCTCCTCGGCGTCCTCCAGGCCGCGGTTCGCCGTCGGCGCCGCCGCGAGGCGACGGTCGGCCTCGGCCACGAGCGCCTCGATCCGCGATCGGAGCTGGTACAGGTCCCCCTTGACCTTCAGCCCCTGCTCGCCGAGCTCCCGAGCGCCGTCCAGCAGCACGGCGACCGTCCGGGCGAGCACCTGTGGCGAGCGGAAGCGGGGCCCCAGGTCCGCCAGGATCCGCCGGGGCTCACCGGCCGGGGTCTCCCCGCTGAGCACCAGCTCGGGACCCGCGGCAGGGAGCGTGGCCAGGACGGCCGTGGGGTCCGCGCAGCAGGCCAACGGGGTCCTCGTCGTCCCGCGGAACCCGAGGGGGTCGGCGCCCAGCACGGGCAGCGGGTCGATCCACAGGGCACGCACGCGGCTGGCCTCGACCAGGCCGGCGCGCTGCCGGTAGTCCGGCACGGCGGCCAGCGCTCGCTCGTACAGCCCGGACAGGAAGGCAGCGCGGGTCTGGTCGGAGGGCACCTGACCCAGGGCGTACTCCAGGACCTGCCGGAACCCCTGCCGGGTCAGCGCCCTGCGTTGCAGGGTCTCCAGCTCGTCGAGGTCGTCGGCGAGCACCTCGGTGCCGCCCTGGAGGCTGCGCGCCCGGCGGACCGTCGTCAGGAGGTCGGCCCTCCCCTGCTTCGCCGCGGGCGACGGTGCCTCGAACGGCACCGGCTGGAGGTAGACCAGCCAGCGGTGCACCGGTGTGTCGGCCGGAGCGGCCGCGATGGACCGGATGGCCCAGGCGACCGGGATGTTGTCCAGGACGCCGCCGTCGATGACGTGGTCCCGGTCCACCTCGCCGTCGCGGGTGCGGGATTCGCTGAAGGTGCCGTAGTGGGTGCCGGGGAGTCCCGCGGGGGGATCTCCGTTCTCGCCCGGCGGTGTGAAGCCGACGCTCGCCGGCTCGAAGGCGCCGGGGAAGGACGAGGTGGCGCGCGCAGCGTAGGCGAGCCGGCGGAGCGCCTCGTCGCGGTCCGGGGGTTGATCGGGGAAGTCGGACAGGTCACGCCCCAGGTGCCGAAAGCGGAACCACGCGCGGTTGCGCCGCTCCACCAGGGGCGGACCGAGGTCCTGGTAGCGGGTGCGCGGCACCGGCGAGAACAGGGTCCCGGTCAGCACGGTGTCCAACCGTGCCCGGCCCGGGGGGGCGTCGACCTGCCCGACGAGGTCGAGCAACTGCGGGGCGAGTGCCCCGTAGAAGGCGCGGTCGCCGTCGAGGAGCGACACCGGTGACCGGAGGCCGGCACGCCGCCTGAGGCGGCCGATGTCCCCCAGGCGCAGCCACAGGTCGCGGATGCGACCGTCGAAGGGCATGCCGTAGACCACGCTGCACGACATCAGCGCGCAGTTGAGCCCTCCGGCACTCGCACCGGCGAGGACGTCGACGGCGACCGAGCCGTACCCGGCTGCGTCCAGCATCCGTCCGTAGGTCGAGGTCTGCGGCCCCGCTCCTAAGGACGCCCGACGCATCCGGTCGACCTCGCTGCACGCGCCACCCATCCAGACCGCCAGGCTCACACCGCCGCGCATCGCCAGGGCCAACCGGAGCTCCGGCTTGGTGGCCATCGCACACTCCCGTCCGCAACTCCCGGTGGAGACATCCCCAGGACCCGTGCCGCCACGTCGCGGACTCGGGTGAGGTCCTGACGGAGCGATCCCCAGCCGTCACCTGGAGCCTGACGATGGCAGTCCCCGTGTCACTGCGACGTCACGACGCCGTCACCCCGTCCCGCGGGCCGGCGGCCGGCCGCCTGGACGCCCTCGGCCCTCGAGGGGCCGCCACCGGGCGCCGTCGGTGATGCCGCGATGACGAACTCGTGACGCACCGCAGCGGACCCTCGGTGCCGAGCGCCAGCTCACCCACTGCTCACGTCAACCGAGGATGGGGAAGAGATGATCGAGCACAAGGCGACCAAGCCGATGGCCATGCTGTTGCAGGACCCGTCCATCCGGGATGCTGGCGGCGAGCACCTGCACGAGGACTGGCCGTTCCCGCTCGACACCGACTACCTGCTCGGCACCGGGTCCAGCAAGTTCGTGGTCCGCGACGCCGACCACCTGGACAACCCCGTCTTCGACTCCGCGGACTGGTCCGACCCCGGCCTGGCGCTGACCTACGGCGAGTTCAACCGTGCACCGGCCGAGCGTCCGCTGCTCGAGAACGCGCAGTTCCACCAGGTGAACGTCTTCGCCGTGGCCGGCCACACCCTCCGGGCGTTCGAGGAGGCGCTGGGGCGGGAGATCCAGTGGCGCCACGGGGGCCCCCTGGTGATCCGGCCGCACGCCTTCGAGGGGGCCAACGCCTACTACGACGGGATGTCACCGTCGCTGAACTTCGGCTACTTCCGCTCCCCCATCCGCGCGGCGACGGTGTGGACCTGCCTGTCCCACGACATCGTGGCGCACGAGCTGGGGCACGCCGTCTTCGACTCCTTCCGCCCGCTGTTCCTCTACTCAGCGGAACTGGACGCCGCGGCGCTGCACGAGTCCCTGGGCGACCTGCTGGCGCTGTTCTCCGCGCTGGAGCACGCACCCGTCGTCGAGCGCATCTTCGCGGACTCCGGCGGGGACATGCGCCGGCCGACGCTCGTCAGCGGCCTGGCCGAGGAGTTCGGGATCGGCCTGCGCGGCAGCGGATCCGCCTACCTGCGATCCGCCCTGGAGGGGCCGCCGTACGACGAGGCCGACAAGGAACCGCACGCCCGATCGACGGTGTGGACGGCCGCCGTCTACGACATCCTCGTGGAGCTCGTCGACGCCGTCCTGGAGACCGACTGCCCCGACCCCGAGGGACGGCGGGACCTCGACTCCTTCAAGCAGGCGGTGGTCACCGCGACCCGGCGGCTGCGGCGGATGACCCTGCGTGCCCTCTCCTACGTGCCGCCCACGGGCGTCACGATGCCGGTGCTGGCCCGCATGGTGTACGAGGCCGACCAGCGGCTCTTCCCGAACGACGCGCTGTCCCGGGACATCGCCCAGCGGGTCTTCGAGCGGCGTGGTCTGTGGGACCCGGAACTGGCGTTCACGCCACCCGGGATCGGGCTGAACTTCCAGGACTGGGACGCGCTGAGCGTCGGTGCCCGGGCCGCGCTCGTCGCCCACCACGCCGACGCGCTGCGCATCCCGGCCGGCCCCGGGGTCCGCCTGCTCACCCCGCAGCTCAGCACCGCGGTCCGGGAGGCCGACGCCGCCCGGAGCGGGGTGGAGACCGGGGCGGTCACCGAGCGCTACCTGCACTACGCGTACGAGTACGTCGTCCAGCAGGAGGTCTGGGGCGAGAACGGCCCCGAGCTCGTGGGTGTGTCGGTGTTCAACGGTGGCACGCTGGTCCTGGACGACTGCTGGAACGCCGTCCTCCTCGTCACGGACCCGCCCGCCTGGACCGAGGACCTGGGCGCGGACGACCCCGCACAGAGCGCCTTCCGGCGAGCCGTCAGCCGGTTCCAGGAGACGCACCGCTCGGCTCTGGGGTCGCTGCGGGCGCCGAGGACGGACTCGGCCGCCGAGGACAGGGTCCTCGTCGACCGGCCCGGGTGCCCGTTCGCCGTCAAGGCGGTCGGCGGTGGAGCGCTCCGGTTCGTCCGTCGGCGGTGCGACATCGCCGAGCACCTCCGCGCCGTCGGCAGCTCCTCCGTCGCGCTCCGACTCCCGGGGAACGGGGGCCTCCCGAACCGCTGACGAGGAGGGCCGCCGCTCCTCCCGTGCCCGCCCGGTCGACGTGCCGGGGACCACGGGCGGCCCGGCCGAGGCGGAGCACTCCCCCGACCTGGGCGCGGCCCCGGAGCCGACGGGCAGTCGGCCGGGCCCGCGCCCAGGTCACCGGGGACAGCACGACGAGACATCCGGCCGTGGTGACCGCAGAGCGGAGGAACAGTCATGGCAGCACGGGACGCGAACCTGACCACGCTGATGGAGCTCGCCGCGGAGGGTCACTCCACGGCTCTGCTCATCGAGGGGTACGCCGCCGACGACCGCAACCTGCCGGGCAACGTGGTGGTGGCGCAGTCGCCGCAACTGCTGTACTCCGTGCCCAAGGCGGACGTCGAGCACCAGGAGGAAGCAGGGCACGGACGCGTCCGGCTCCGGATCCGCCCGGGGGCTCAGGCGTTCCGCATCGAGCCGTTCCTCGTCGGCGACTCGTACCCGCCCTCCACCGATCCGCACTCGCCGTTCGGCGTGGGGATGGAGTACGTCGTCCCGCCCCCCTCCGCCGACTTCGCGCGCGCGCCCGGCCGCGGCGACGACCGCACCGACACGGTGGAGCTCGCCGCGGCGGCCACCCTGGAGTCCGTGGGGGCGCACTGGACGGACAGCTGCGCGGGCGGGGACCGGTACGCCAACAACTGCGCGCACTTCCTGTCCGACGCCTTCATCAGTGCCGGCTTCTCGGATCTGGCCGCTCCCAACCCCCACATCGAGGCTCGGTGTGGCACCTCGGCGAAGCGGCCGATCCGGGCCCGGAACATGTGGAAGTGGTTCCAGTCCAAGGCGGTCCGGACCAGCCGGACCCTGCAGGAGGGCACGGGCTGGTGGGCGGTCTTCCAGCTCGACGAGACGGTGTACTGGGGCGGGCACGTCGCCGTGTGGGACTCCGACGGCGGCGTCGTGTACGGCACCGGCTGGTATCCCGAGTGGAACCAGCACCTCTACCAGTGGTGAACGAGCCCGTCGGCACGTCCCGGAGACGGCGGTCGTGCTCGGTGCCGGCGAGGAGGCGGTCCGTCGGGAGACGCCGCCCTCCCGGGGCGTGCCGGGGCACCGGACCCGAGGGATCGTCCGCTCGGCCGGACGAGTGCCGGCCCGGTCGTGCAGCGACTTTCGGCCGCAGTCGACACGTCGCGTGGCCGACGTCTTCCCCGCGTCGTGGAGTGAGGCGAGATCTCCGATGACTTCCCCGCAGGACGACCGAACCGGTGCGACCGCCCAGGCCGGTCAGCCGACCTCGGCCCAACGCAGGACCACACACCTCCCGCACGCACCACGCCTCGCGAGTCCGGACCTGACGACCCGCGCCTGGCGCGAGGAGGCCCTCGCCCGCGCAGCCGAGGTCGAGACCCTGTCGAACTGGATCGACGACCTGCCGCCCGGCAGACGAGGTGAACCCGAGCACGGCGCCGACAGGCACCTCGCCAACGCCATCCGGGTCCACATCGGAGCCGTCCGGAATGCCGCCACGGCCGAGGGACCACGGATGCGGACCGGCGCCCGCCTGGGGAGGGTCGCGAGCAACCTGCACGCCGCCGAAGCCGATCTGCTGCGTCGGGCCCCTCTGGAGTACGTCTGCGGTGAGCTCCCGAGCCTGGAAGCGCACGTCAAGCGTCACCTGCCGGCGGACGACCCCCGCCGCAGCCAGGTGGAGGACCTCACCCGCAGACTCAGGGACGAGGGCCGGGTCCTGACCCAGCGGGATCGCGAGAGCCTCATCGCTGCGACCCGGGCGGCGAGTTCGGCCGCAGAGCGCGAACAACAGCGGATCCGCAACTTCCGCACCGTCCTCGCGGCAGCCACGGTCCTGCTCTTCGTCATCGCCGGCCTGGTGGGGGTGCTGGGAGCACTCCGGCCCGAAGCAGTCGCTCTGTGCTTCGAACCCCAGGTCGAGCTGTCGAGCGAGCGCGTGATCGTCTGCCCCACCGGCCAGAGCCGCCTGCCCGCTCCGGATGACGCCGAGCAGGACGTGGACGACGCCGTGCGGAAGACGGTGACCTCGTGGGACGTGCCGTTGATCGAGGTCATCGGGCTGGTGGCGGCCGGCGTCACCGGGGCGGTCGCCCTGCGCCACCTGCGCGGCTCGTCGACGCCGTTCGGCGTCCCCGTGGCGCTCATCGTCCTCAAGCTGCCCACCGGGGCGTTGACCGCCGTCCTCGGCCTCATGCTGATGCGGGGCGGGTTCGTCCCCGGGCTGACGGCACTCGACACGACGCCCCAGATCCTCGCCTGGGCGGTGGTCTTCGGCGCGGGTCAGCAGCTGTTCACCGGGCTCGTCGACCGGCAGGCGCAGACCGTCTTCGACTCGGTCGGCGGCAAGACCTACACGCCCACGGGCGGTTCGTGACCTCGGCGACCGCCAGTCGCTCGGGCGCCGGAGCGGGCCACGGGCCGCGGAGCTGCTGCGATGACGCCGATCCCGTTCGGGTCCGCCCTGACCTCGGTCGACTCCGGCGCCTCACCCTCGGCGGCCCGGCGATGACCACACAGGGGGGACGGCAGCCCGCGGGTGCCGGCGATCCGGGCCGGCTCCCGGCGCCGGTCCCGGCGCGGGGCGAGCGTGACGGCTCCACCACGTCCGGGTGTCCCCTGCTCGGTCGACCGGCCACGCCGTCACCCGGCCCCATGGGCGCTGCAGCCGCGTCCGCCCGGGTCGCGGCATGGACGGACGTCCGCGGTCGTACGGGCGGGTGTCCGAGGACGACGACCGGATGCAGCTGCCGCGTCGTGGTCGCTGCAGCGGCCATCAGGATCGACTCGTCCAGCTGCTGCGCCAGTCGCAGGCCCGGCATCCTGACCGGCTGGTCGTCCTCGGTGGGCATGTGGAAGTCGACCAGCGTCCGCCGGCGCATCAGGGTGAGGGGCACCAACCAGTACTCGACGCCGGCGTCGTTGACGAAGACCGCTGCGTCGTCACGGACACGCAGGTAGACGGTCATCTCCCTGACGGCGCTGCGCTCGTCCTGAAAGGCGATCGTCTCGACGCGGCGCAGGACCCCCATCCCGAAGTGCAGCTGGGCGAGCAGCATCCGGCGGCCCACTTCGGCGCAGAAGGCGGCAGGTAACGCGCCGGAGGTCGCCCGGTGGCTCGCCTGGAGGGCGAGGTCGACCGGACTGGCCGCCACCGCAGCGGCGTGCGGCCGGTGTTGCCCATCGACGTCCGGCCGTCTGCACGTCCTCCCCTGACGCCCCTCCGCGTCGAGCGGTCACGGGGGTCCCGGAGCCCGGGCGTCCGGGCGACGCCGGGTGGCAGCCGTCACCGCGGCATCACCGGGACGGCCGCACACGTGCGTCGCTGTCCTCACCCACCCAGGTCCTGAGGGACGCGGAGGACCTGGCCCACCAGGATCCGGTCCGGATCCGGGAGCTCGTTCGCCACGGTGAGGCGTCGGACGTCGGTGCCGTACTGACGGGCGATGGCGTGGAGGGTGTCCCCCCGGACGACCTGGTGCACCCGGTAGCCCCGCATCCCGGCGATGACCAGAACGGGGACCGTCTGGGTGTCCAGGCCCGGCGGCCGTTCCCCGGAGGGGTCGTCCCCGAACAGCTGGAAGTCGGCCGGCCCGATGTGGTCGGTGTGGACCTCGGCGTGGTGGACGAACGACTCCAGCAACCCCATCGAACCGGCCTGGAAGAAGCCCCCGGCGAGTTCGTGCCCGTTGGAGAGGAGGCGCCAGCCGTACGACGCCTCGAACGCGGTCCCGATCGCGGCGATGGCCACGCTGGAGCCGATGAGGTCCTTGGGCAACGGCTGACGGAGCTGGATGCCGTACGGGTCCACGAGGTCTCCTCCTGGGGCCGGCGGTCGGCGCTCCTCCCGGTCGCGGGTGGTGCTGACCGGTGCAGCTGTCGCCGGACGGGTGCCGTCGGCGCCCGACGCTAGGGCCGGTACGTCACCGGGACGTCAACGCAGTGAGGGCGTCCGGAGCCGCCCCGGCCCTGACCGCGTCCTGGGACGGGAGCCTCGAGCCGGGGCTGCTGGTCCGTTCAGGCCAGCAGCCCCGCGAGCGAGGCGTCGGAGTCGGCGAGCGCAGCGCGGTCGTAGGTGGCACCCGTGGCCAGCAGTTCGTCGGCGCCGGTGCGATCGGCGAGCTGCTCGAGGCGGCGGCGGACCGTCTCCGGGCTGCCGGTGGTGACGGCGTCGAGCCCGTGCTCGACCTGGCCGGCGACGCGGTCGTCCCAGCGCTGGTCGCGGATGGCCGCAACCGGCTCGAGGACGTCGAAGACGCCGGTGCGCCGCGAGCGGACCATCGCCCACACCTCGGGCAGAGCCAGCTCGCGGGCCTCGGCATCGGTGTCGGCGACGAGCACGTCGAGCGAGACCACGACGTGCGGACGGCCATCCCGATGGGGACGGAAGTCGCGGCGGTAGGCCGCGAGCCGGTCCCCCAGGTCCGGCTGGTCGAGCACCGGGCCACCCAGCACGACCGGGAGCCCGAGCCGGGCGGCGACCTCGACCCCGCGGCCGGTGGCGAGCACGAACAGCGGGACCGGCGCCTCGGGGACCGGGTGCGCGGTGACCAGTGCGGTCCGCTCGAGGTAGCTGCGGAGCTCGACGACGTCGTCGGCGAACGTGTCCGGCTCGTCGGCGGAGCGACGGAGGGCGCGCCGGACGGGCGGGGTGAAGCCGAGCGAGCGGCCCAGGCCGAGGTCGATCCGGCCCGGGTACAGCCCGGCGAGGACCAGGAACTGCTCGGCCACGACGAGGGGCTGGTGGTGCGGCAGCATCACCCCGCCCGACCCGAGCCGGATCGTCGCCGTGTGGGCCCCGATCGCCGCGAGCAGCACCGCCGGCGCTCCCGACGCGATCCCCGGCACGCCGTGGTGCTCGGCAACCCAGAACCGGTGGTAGCCGAGCCCCTCCGCCGCGACCGCCCGCTCCACGGTGTGCGTCAGCGCGGCCCCCTCGGGGGAGCCTGCGCGGGTCCGGGAGCGGTCGAGCAGCGAGAGCCTCACAGCAGGGGCCAACCGGGGACGGGTCGTCCGGCTTCCGGCCGGAGCGGAGCCGGGGTACGCCGTGTCGGGGCGGATCGCGATCGCCGCCAGCGGACGGCAGCGACCCCTGCCGCGGGATCGGCGCCGTCGACGCTGGCACCGGGGGGCCGTGTCCCCGAGGATGAGGGCACGCCGGCCGGGCAGGACCCGGCCGCCGAGGGGGGCGAGGGCGATGGACGACGTGGTGCGCAGTGCGGTCCGCTGGGCGGCCACCCACGGAGCGATGCGGGTGGCGATCCGGGCGAAGGCCCGCGCGGGCAACCCGGACGCCCAGGTGATGACCGACCCGGTCCTCCGCGGGGACCCGTACGCGCACTACGAACGGCTGCGGACGGCGGCTCCCTTCGCCGACGGGGCCCTGGCCCGCGTCAGCGTGCACCACGACGTGTGCACCGACGTCCTGCGCAGCGAGGACTTCGGGCAGATCGGTGCGTACCGGACCGACCGGCTCCCGCCGGTGTTGCGGCTGGCGCTGCGGCTGGCCGGGCCCCGGCCGAGCGTGAGCCCCATCGACCCGCCGTCGATGGTCGCCGTCGACCCGCCCGAGCACACGCGCTACCGCCGGCTGGTCAGCCGCGCGTTCAGCGCCCGCGCCGTCGCCGGGCTGCGCGAGCGCACCCGCCAGATCGCCGACGAGCTCCTCGACGACCTGGAGCGCGAGGCCGCCGCGCACGGCGGTCAGGTGGACCTCGCCGCCCGCTACGCCAGCCTGCTGCCGGTCACGGTCATCTCCGAGGTGCTGGGCGTCCCGGTGGCGATGCGCGAGCAGTTCCTCGCCTGGGGCGACCGCGCCGCGCCGGTCCTGGACATGGGCCTGGACTGGTCGACCCACCGCGACGTCGAGCGCAGCCTCGCCGAGCTCGACACCTGGTGGCGCGGGCACCTGCAGCAACTGCGCCGGGACCCGGGCCCGGACCTGCTGTCCGCCCTGGTGACCACGGTCGACGAGGACGGTGGCGGCCTCACCGAGACCGAGCTGCGGGCCACGGCCGCGCTGGTCGTGGGCGCCGGGTTCGAGACGACCGTCAACCTCATCGGCAACGGCGCCGCCCTGCTGTTCGCCCACCCCGACCAGCGCCGACTGCTGGCCGAGGACCCGTCGCTGTGGCCGAACGCGGTCGACGAGGTCCTCCGCGTCGACCCCCCGGTGCAGCGGACCGCACGACGGGCCAGGCGGCCCACCACCGTCCACGGGGTCCCCGTCGCCGAGGGCGAGTGGCTGATCCTCCTGCTCGCCGCGGCCGACCGGGACCCGCGGGTGTTCCCCGATCCGCACGTCTTCGACGTGACGCGCCCCAACGCGCGCGACCACCTCGCCTTCGGGAGCGGCATCCACTTCTGCCTCGGCGCCGCGCTCGCGCGGATGGAGGGCGAGGTCGCGCTGCAGGCGCTGTTCGAGCGGTTCCCCGACCTCGGCCCCGCGGGTCCCGGGCGCCGCCGCGGCACGGTCATCCTGCGCGGTCACGAGTCCCTGCCCGTCGTCCTCGGGCCGACCACGCCGCTCTCCCGGCCCGGGTCCGGCGCGAGCCGGCCCGACCAGGAGCCGATCGGGACCGGGCCCGCCTGAGCCCGGCAGCGGGGTGTGCGGCCCGTCCCGGCCGCAGGTGGGATGGGCCATGACCTGGGCTCGGGACGACGGGCGCGCCCTGCGGGCAGCGGAGCGAGGACACGATCCCCGGCCGAGCGACGCGGACTCGCCCCGCCGGATCACCGCCGCGGGCTGGCGCCGCATCCTCCGGCGCGTCGCGGGGCACGTGCTGAGCGACCGCCTCATGGTGCAGAGCGCGGGAGTGGCCTTCTTCGCCGTCCTCTCGATCGCCCCGGTGCTGGTGACGGCGATCTCGGTGTACGGCGCCGTCAACACGCCGGAGCAGGCGCTCCAGCAGCTGTCGAGCGTGGCGGGGGTGCTGCCCGCCGACCTCCGGTTGGTGGTGGCCGACCAGCTCACGACCATCACGGCCGCCTCCACCCAGGTGCTCACCTGGCGCGGGCTGACCGGCCTGGTGGTGGCGCTGTGGACGGCGACGACCGCGATGACCTACCTGATCGACGGGTTGACCCTCGCCTACCACGAGACCGAGACGCGGGGGTTCCTGCGTCGCAGCGGGCTCGCGCTCGTGTTCGTGCTGAGCGGGGCCCTCCTCCTCGGCGCCGTCATGGCCGCGGCCGGCGCGGGCTCCAGAGCGCTCGCCGGGGTGCCCGGGCCGGTCCGCACCGTCCTGCCGGTGGTGTCCTGGGCCGGACTCGCCGTCCTCGTGACCGTGGTGCTCGCCGTCCTGTACCGGTACGCACCCGACCGGAAGGAGGCCCGCTGGCGGTGGATCACCTTGGGCTCGACCATCGCCACGGTGCTCTGGCTGGCCACCACGGCGGGGCTCTTCGCCTACGTCGAGCGCCTCGGCAGCTACCAGTCGACGTACGGGTCCCTCGCCGGGGTGGCGATCAGCATGTTCTGGCTGTGGACGACCGTCTTCCTGGTCATCGTGGGCGCGGCGGTCAACGCCGAGACGGAGCGGCAGACCGCCCGTGACTCGACGGTCGGGCCCGAGCAGCCGCTGGGTGCGCGGGGGGCGGTCGTGGCGGACAGCGCGCCCCCGTTCCCGGGCGAGGGATGACGCACCGGCCGCCGTCCGCACCGCCCGCGGGTGGGCGCTACGACGGCTCGCTCCCGGTCGCGCCGGCCACGTCGGGGCTCCCCGGCACACCGGTCCGCCGCAGGCCCCGCGCCGGCTGAGCCGCAGCGGAGGTCGTGGTGATCCAGGCGTCGATCGTCTCCCACCAGTGGTACAGCCACTCGGTCAGCTGCGCCTCGTCCCGCGGCACCTCGGCGGCCGGGATGAACCACCAGCGCAGGTGCAGGGTCTTGTCCATGGGCAGGCTCCGCCACAGGTCGCGGACCGTGCTCAGGTGCTCCAGCCCGGTGTGCGCGACGAGGACGACGTCGGCGTGCGGGGCCGCGTTCAGCGCCGCGACGACGCCACCCGGCCGCGGCGGCAGCAGGTGCCGCATCGCCTCGGCCCGGCGCACGGCGGCCACCAGCCCACGGTCGCGCAGCCGCTGGAGGGCCCGGACCTTGCGCCGCGGGGTGAAGTTGGCGCCCTCGGGGAAGATCAGCAGCGCGTCCTCCTCCCCCAGGTCGCGGGCCAGGTCGGCGATCGCCTCCTCCGAGCCGAACCCCACCGCAGGGTCCGACGAGACGAAGTGGTTGGGCAGCCGGTTGAGGTACACGTCGATCAACGGGTCGAGCTGCAGCACGTCCTTGAGCACGATCCGCGGCTGGCGCAGGTGGTCGCGGTCCATCAGCGTGCGCACGAGCAGGAACGAGTCGCCCGGACCGGCGTGCCGGGAGAGCACGACCATGGCGTTGGTCGAGCCGGGGATCCCGTCGTCCAGCGGCGACCAGGACTCGCCGTCGGTGACCAGGCGCAGCGCGAACAGCCGCTGCGCCAGGCGCATGAGGACGTCGAGCAGCAGCCGAAGGACGGTGTAGTGGGCCGCCCGGAACGCCGGGGTGTGCAGGCGGCGACCGAAGCCGCTGAGCACCCACAACACCCCCGCGACGACCAGCCCGGCCACCTCCAGTGCGAGGTACCCGAGCGCGAAGACCAACAGCCGCAGAGCGCGGAGCCGGCCGGGCAGGAAGGCCGAGGCGAGCACCGCCACCACCGCGAGCACGGGCAGCAGGACGACGCCGACCACCAGCGCGCCGGGGAGCAGCGGACCGGCGACCCGGCGCACGCGGCGCGGGGGCAGCACCTCAGACCACCCCGTCCCGGGACGCGGCGATCCGGTCGAGGTGCTCGCGGGCGGCGGCGTGCGCGCGCTCGATCCGGGCGGGCACCGCGGAGAAGTCGCGGTAGCGCAGGTTGCCGGCGCCGGGCGGAGCCGAATCTCCCGCGGGCAGCACGTGCACCGTGACGCCCGACGGCAGCGCGGCGAGGTCGGCGGCGAACCGGTGCCGGCGGGCGATCTCGAAGGCGACCGTGGCCACCTCCCACGGCCGGGCCGGCGGGCGCAGCGGGCGGTCGATCCGTCCGACGTGCAGCACGTAGACGGTGTCGGCGCCGAGCGCGACCGCCCGGCCGACCGGGATGCTGTGCACCAGTCCGCCGTCCAGGTAGTGCTCGCCGTCGATCTCCACGGGCGGCAGCAGCCCGGGTACCGCGCAGGAGGCGAGCACCGCCTCGACCAGTGCGCCGTCGGTGAACCAGCGTTCGGCGGCCCGCTCGATGCTGGCCGCGACGCACTGGAACGGGACCCGCAGCTCGGCGAAGGTCTGCACCGGCAGGTGCGCCTCGAGCAGCTCCCGCAGTGGCTCACGCGGGTGCAGGTGGGTGCGGGTCCGCGCCAGGGTGCCCAGGCGGGCCAGCACGGACCCGGCGAAGATCTGCCGGGAGGCCAGCTCCTCCCACACGGCGCGCAACCGGTCCACCGCGCTCGGCGCCGGGTCGGCGGCGACGAGCGCGCCGTTGATGGCGCCCACCGACGTGCCCACGACCAGGTCCGGCCGCACGTCGTGCTCGAACAGCGCCTGCAGCATCCCGACCTCGGCCGCGCCGAGCACTCCGCCGCCACCGAGGACGAATGCGGTGCCGCCCCGGCCGGCGGGCACCCGCGGCGAGGCCATGGCCGCATCGTGCCACCCGCGGCGGGAGCGGAGCAGCTGGAGGGGATCCCCAGGACGGCGGGGCTCGTACCGCGCCCCCGCAGCGTGACGGAGGAGGGACCGGGACGGCGCCGGGCTTCCCGAGCCCGGCGGCGGTCATGACGCAGCGTGGTGGTGTGCGGCCGCTCCGGCAGCACGCCCCGAGCCGGCTCCGGCCTCGCCCCGACCCGCGCGTGGACACCGGGTGGTCGTCCCGTCGCACGCGGACGCTGTGCAGGCCCTCGTGCCTCGCTCCCCTGCCCCGCGGTCTGGACGGTCGACATGGTGCTCACGGTTGGACGCCTCCGCGGCAGGCCCGCTCCCGCCCTCGTGGTCCTGCTGCTCGCGCTGGGGGTGCTGGCCGGCACGGCGACCACCGCGAACGCCGGTCCGCCATCCGGTGGCGGGGGCCCGGTCGCCTACACGGGCGAGCTGACGCCCGAGCAGCTGGACCTGGTGCTGGACAGCGGGCTCGACCGCCGCGAGGTGCTGACCGCGCCCGGTGCTGCCCCCGGTTCGGTACGGGTGGAGGTGGTGCTCGGCGAGCGCAGGGCGGACGCCCTGCTGGCGCAGGGGGTGCCGCTGCAGGCGCGGGCGGCGACGGCGCAGACCGCTGCGACGGCGGCCGGTGTCTTCCGGCCGTGGAGCGGTGCGGGCGGGCTGCGTGCGGAGTTCGTCGCGCTCGCGGAGGCGCACCCGGACCTGGTGGAGCAGGTCGTGATCGGCCGGTCCGTCACCGGGCAGGAGATCCTCGCCTTCAGGGTGACCACCGATGCCCCACGGGTGCCCGACGGTCACCGCCCCGCGGTGCTGTACGTCTCGGCCCAGCACGCGCGCGAGTGGATCACCCCGGAGATGACCCGGCGGCTGGTGCGCCACGTCCTCGACGGCTCCCGCACCGACACCGGACTCCGCGACCTGCTGGACCGCACCGAGCTGTGGTTCGTCCCCGTGGCGAACCCGGACGGCTACGACCACACGTTCACCACCGAGCGGTTGTGGCGCAAGAACCTGCGCGACAACGACGGCGACGGCGTGATCACCGAGGTCGACGGCGTCGACCTCAACCGCAACTTCCCGACCCGCTGGGGCTACGACGACGAGGGCTCGTCCCCGTCGCCGGACAGCGAGGTCCACCGTGGCCCGGCGCCGTCGTCCGAACCCGAGACGCGCGCCCTCGACGGGCTCCTGCGCCGGGTCGGCTTCGAGTTCCTCGTCACCTACCACTCCGCGGCAGAACTGCTCCTCTACGGCACCGGCTGGCAGGTCGCCACCCCGACGCCCGACGACGTCGTCTACGAGGCTCTGGCCGGCGACGACGCCGCTCCGGCGGTGCCCGGCTACGACCCGGACATCTCCGCCGAGCTCTACACCACCAACGGGGAGACGACCGAGCACGCGCAGGAGGCCTACGGCACGCTGGCGTTCACGCCCGAGATGGCGACGTGCCAGACGGCCAGCGCAGCCGACCCGGGCGACGCCTTCGAGCCCGGCGCCTGCGGGAGCGTGTTCGAGTTCCCCGACTCGGAGCCGCTGGTCCAGGCCGAGTTCGACAAGAACCTCCCCTTCGCGCTGGCCGTGGCCCGATCGGCGCAGGACCCGTCGAACCCCGTCTCGGTCGTGGGCCGCACGGTGCCGGACTTCGTGCTCGACCCCTTCCCCGTCTCCTACGGGACCCCGCAGACGGTCGCCGTCACGGCCCGGCGCGACCTGCGCGACGTCGAGCTGCGCTACCGGGTCGACGGCGGGCCCGAGGAGCGCGCCGGCGTGCGCGAGTGGGCCGGCGGCGAGCGCTACGGGGACGAGGGCGACACCTACTACGCGGAACTCCGCGGGGAGGTCCGCGGCGCGAGCGCGGGACAGGACGTCGAGGTGTGGTTCACCGGCGTGCGGCCCGGCCGCGGCCTGGTCACCAGCGAGCGGTTCAGCTACACCGTGGGGCACGACGGCGGGTCGGTCCTGGTGCTGGCCAACGAGGACTACGAGGGCTTCAACCCCGGCGAGCCGGGTGCCGCCACCGCACCCCGGTACGCGCAGCAGTACGTCGACGCGCTCACCGACGCCGGGATCGACTCCGCCGTGTGGGACGTGTCCGCGGAGGGCGTGCCCCACGACCTCGGCGTGCTCGGCCACTTCGACAGCGTGGTCTGGTACCTCGGTGACAACCGGCTGACCCAGGACGCCGAGGACGTCCTCACCGACGTCCTCGGCGCGCCGCTGGAGGACGCGGCCGTCGCCGAACGACAGCAGTTCTTGACCCTGGCGGTCCGCGACTACCTCAACGGGGGCGGCACCCTCGCGCTCGCCGGTGAGACGGCGGGCTACCACGGGGCCCTCGGCACGGGGCTCGGCGGCATCTACTACGCACTGGACGGCGCGCCGGACCAGGACTGCGTGGTGACGGCCGACCCCTTCAGCGACTGCCTGCTGCTCGCGGACGACTTCTTCCAGTACTACCTGGGCGCGTTCACCCGGTCGCCGCGTGCGGCGCCGGAGTTCCTGGACGGCACGGGCGCGCCGATCGGCGGGACCAGCACGCAGCTGGCGGCCACGCCGAGCAACCCGATCGACGAGGCCGGGACCTTCGTCCCCACGAGCGCCGTCCTGACCCCGGACCGGTTCCCGCAGTTCGCGAGTGCCGTGTCCGGCGAGTACCGGGGCGGCCCGCCCGGCAGCCTCGAGACCTTCGAGGGCGAGTGGTTCGCCGCGGCAGCGCACGCCGACAACTCGTACATGCGGCTCACCCGCACCGTCGACCTCACCGGCGTTCCCGCGGCGCAGACGCCGACGCTCGAGTTCGCGCTGTCCCACGACGTGGAGGCCGGCTACGACAACGTCGTCGTCGAGGCCCACCCCGTCGGCACCGGTGCCTGGACGACGCTGCCGGAGGTCGGCGGGCTCAGCGACAGCGAACCGCCGACGGGGTGCGAGACCGGGCTGCTGCTGGAGCGGCACCCGTTCCTCTCGCACTACCTGACCGGCGGCGACCCCTGCCAGCCGACCGGGACCACCGGCGCGTGGAACCGGATCACCGGCACCTCCGGAGGTTGGCAGCAGGTCGGCTTCGACCTGTCCGCCTACGCCGGCGGGCAGGTCGAGGTGGCGATCAGCTACGTCACCGACCCGGCCACCGGCGGGGCCGGCGTGTTCGTGGACCGGACGCGCCTGGTGGTGGGTGGCACGGCCGTCGAGCCGCAGGGCTTCGAGACCGACCTCGCGCCGTGGACGGTGCCCGGCGCGCCCGACGGCAGCCCCCCGAACGCCGGGGACTTCGTGCGGGCGCAGTCGCAGGTCGGGGGGGCGATCACCACCGAGGACACCGTGCTGCTCGGCTTCGGCATCGAACAGGTGCCCGACCCGGCCGCCCGCGCAGCGCTCCTCGGGGGGATCGTCCGCGGTCTCACCACCGCGTCACCGACGGCGGGCTGAGGCCCTCGCACCCCGGGCGTCCGGAGGTAGCCGCCGGGGCGACCGTTGCCTCGACGTCGTGACACCGCGTCCTGCCGGCGCGTGGCGGTGGGGACGTGACGGCGTCCGGCGACGGGTCCGGTGGCCGAGGGGTGAGGCCTACCTGCGCCGGGTGCCCCGGCGCAGCGACGAGATGCCCACCGCCACCACTCCCCAGAAGCCGCTGGCGGGCATCACAGCCGAACCCACGACGCCGGTCACGGTGAGGACCCCGCCCGCGGCGCGCTGGGCGGCGAGGTCACCGAGCGACTCGGCGGATCGGAGGAGCCGCCCGCTGAGCCACAGGGTGGGCGCTGCGGCCATGAACCAGAACGCGGTGGCCCGGTCGCCCAGGTCCGGCACGGAGTGGATCAACCCGTCCCGGGCGATCTGCGCCAGCGGCTTCCGGTACAGCACCACGCCGACGACCGCGTGCACCAGACCGAGGCCCTGCAGCCACCACCCAGGTGATCGAGGCGACACGGGAAGACCATAGGTGGCGGAGCCTCCCGGACGACAGGGTGCAGCCGGGGTGCGACCTGGGGAGGTCGCCGGTCCGTCGAGTGCGGGAACCGCCGTGCTCGCACCCCGTCACGCCCGAGGGCTCACCCGTGGCGGTCGTTCCAGGTGGTGGCGTCCCGGGTGAAGCCGTCGAGCCAGCTCCGTACGGCGTCGAGCACCTCATCGGGTGACGACGTCACGGCGACCGTCACCTCCTCCGCAGGCGTCCCTGCGGTGGCGCCTCGCAACGTGAGGAGCCGCGCCCGGAACTCCCGGGAGCCCTCGAGCCAGACGCGGATGAGCAGTGCCGCACTGGGGTCGACCACGTCGCCTCTCCTCTGGGGTACCACGCAGCGTTGCAGAGCCCGGCTTACGAGAACAGCGCGATCCGGTCAACGTGCGAGAAACCATGCTGGGAGATCGGGCCCCGTGGCGCAGTCCCCCGTACGGATGACCCACCGACGCGGCCGGCGTCGCAGCCGGGCATGCTGCGCGCGGGACGCCAGGACCACGCCGGCCGACCACGGGGGCGTCGTCGTCCGACGCAGGAGCGGGAGCGGCGCGGGCTCGCCGGGGCCGCCCGTCCCGCGGACCGGTCTCCAGCTGCGTGCACCGCCGCGGCGGGTCAGGCCGGCGCACCCCCGCCGGTCGGACGCCGTCCGAGCCGCGCGGGGACCACCGCGCCGGGCCGGATCACGGCTGCCTGCAGAGCCGGGCGCTCTCCGGGGAGCGCCCGGCGGACCCGCGGGATGTCCTGGACCAGCCGGGTCATCTGCTCCGTCGGGAGCACGCCCAGCTCCTCGTGCACCAGCGTCCGGAAGAAGTCGTAGGCCCGGAGGGCCTCCGCCAGGTTCCCCTGGGCCAAGTGGACACGGACCACCGTCCGGTGGGCGCTCTCCCGCAGCGGTTCGGCGCGGACCGCGGCATAGGCGGCCTCCAGGGCCTCGCAGTGGCGGCCGAGGAAGGCGAGTCTCGCTGCCACCGCCTCCAGCCCCTGCATGCGGAGCTGACGCAGCCGCTCACGTTCGAGGAGGACCCAGTCGTCGTACCAGCCGGGCAGCAGATCGCCGAGGAGCGCCGCGTCGGGGAGCGCGACGTCGTCGGCACCTCCGGGAGGGGCGATCGCTTGCTGCGCCCAGGCGTTGAGCTCCCGGACGTCGACACGGACGTCGGCCGCCAGCCGGAGTGCACTCCCCGACACCTCGATGAGGCCGGGCGCCACCTTGTTGAGCCGCCACAGCGCCGACCGCAGGCTCCCGTGCGCGTGCGCCTCCGGCACGTCGGGCCACAGGTGGCCGGCCGTCGCGGTCCGGGTCGGCCCGTGCGACAGGCACAGGTGCGCCACCAGTCGCTGCACCCCGCGCGGCAGGTCGGCGGTCGACCGCCGGTCGAGGCCAGGGACCTCGAGGCCGAAGCCGTCGAGCAGCGTGACGCGGGTGGCTGGTGGAGGGTCCACGGAACTCGTCCTTTCTCTCGGTCGAGCAACCGGACCCGTGACGGCCCAGGGGTCCCGTCTCCCGGCTCCGGTCGCGTCGCTCGGACCACCGACCTGCGCCGGGGGTCCGGTACTGCTGAGTCGTACCGCTGCCGCTCCGATACCAGCGGGCAGCCGGCACGTCACCACCGACGGAGCCTCGACCGTGCCGGCCGACGGGCTGCGTCAGTGCCGTCGCCGGCGGGCGGCGTCGCCGTGCGAGAGGCGGCCGGCCGCCCACGTGGGCGGGGTCGTGCGCCCGATCCCCCCCCCCCCCCCCCCCCCCCCCCCCCCCCCCCCCCCCCCCCCCCCCCCCCCCCCCCCCCCCCCCCCCCCCCCCCCCCCCCCCCCCCCCCCCC
>NZ_FOIE01000001.1:446375-981730 GCF_900111455.1 Geodermatophilus poikilotrophus
CCCCCCCCCCCCCCCCCCCCCCCCCCCCCCCCCGGCGCGGCCGGCGGATCGGGCGGTGCACCCCGGTGGCGCCCGGTCGACCTCGACCGCCCTCGCTCCCGCCGGTGGTCCTCGGACACAGGTGTACGACGTCGACCCACATGACTCCCCCTGGACGCACACGCACGAGATGCGGAACAGGAACGCTATTCACGTCCGGGCACCGGGACCGTACGCAGTTGTGCGTAGCCGCGGCAGGCGACAGCGACCTCGGGGGGACGTGGCCGCCGCGCCGGAGGCGACCTCCACGGTCCAGCGCCGGCGGATTACCCTCAGCTCCGTGTCGCGCACCACGAGGCGTCATGCAGCGTGGCTGGAGCTCGTCGGCGACATCCTGCAGGGGCAGCCCGGAGCGGCGGAGTTCCCCCACGCGCAGGTGGCGGACCTGCTCATCGAGTCCTTCGATGCGGCCTGCTGCTCGTTGAACGTCGTCGACCGCGCCTGGGTGGACCACGTCGTCGGGGGCTGGCCGGTCGGCTTCCTGCCGATGGCGCCGCCGTCCGGTGTCCTCCCCGACGCCACCACGCACCCGCTCATCCGCTGGTACGCCGTCACGGGCAGCTCCGCACCGCAGAGCCTGGGCCGGGTGCCGCGCGCGGTCGCCGGTCCGAGGCTGTGCGCCGAGTGGTCGGCCTTCGCCCGTCCCTTCGGCATCACCCACCAGCTCGCGCTCCCCCTGCGGGTGGGAGAGGGGATCGAGTCGTACGTCGTCAGCCGTCCCGACGACGACTACGACGACGCCGATGCCGACCTGGCTGCCCTGGTCCTCCCCGCGCTGGCTGCGCTCGTCCGCCAGCACCGGGTGCTCCGTGACGTGCCGGCGGAGCAGTACGACTGCGCCTACGGCATCCGCTTGACCAGACGCGAGTTCGCCGTCCTCAGGCTCCTCGGGGAGGGGCTCACCGCTCAGGCGATCGCCCGGCGTCTGCGGACCTCCCCCCGGACGGTGCACAAGCACCTCGAGCACCTGTACCGCAAGCTCGGCGTGCGCGACCGGCTGATGGCGGTCCAGCGGGCTCGCGACGCCGGCCTGCTGACCGCGCCCCCCGAGCCGGGCGGACGACGCGGGACCCCGGATCACACCCTGTTGATCCCCTCCCCCCGCACCGGGGACCACCTCCCCGCTGCGCCGGCGCTGACGAGCGCTCCCCCCGCCCGCCCCGCTGGATGACGCCCGGGCGACCGTCTGGCCCGCTCCTCACCCGTCGGCGACCCAGCTGCCGTGGAAGCCGAGCGGGACCCGCGCCGGGAGGTGGACGGTGGCGACGGGTGGCCCGCCGAAGTCCTGCGCCGCCAGGACCACCAGGTCGGTGGCTCCGCGGTCGGGGTCGTGCACGAAGGCCAGGACGTGGCCGTCGTCCTCGTCCGCGTCCGGCGTCGACGGGGCGAACACGGCCTCGCCGATCATGGCGTCCCTCGGGAAGCGGTGCTCCTCGACCGTTCCGGCGACCAGGTCGTGCTTGAGCAGCGCATCGGCGAACGCGGCGTCCTGGAAGGTCCCGTCCAGCTGCACGGTGCCCCGGTCGAGCTGCCCCGTCGTCGCGCTGTACCCGTAGCGGTGCGCCCGGGAGACGACCCGCTCGTCGACGCGCGGGAACTCCTGCGGGCGGTCGTCGAGGCTCTGCCGGGTCACCCGTCCGGCGCCCGGGTCGACCGTCCAGCGCTCCAGCGTGAGCGGGCCCCCGCTGCTCAGGGCCGACACGTCGAACGAGCCCCCGTAGCGGCACAGGTCGACGACGACCCGGTCCCCGTCGTCGTAGGCGTTGAGCGTGTGGAAGACCCAGCACGGGTCCACCTCGAACCAGCGGGCGGCGCGGGTCGTCCCCGCCCGGGGCAGCAGGCCGACGCGGGGCTGGTGGGACGGGTTCCAGGTGTAGGGCAGCTGCGCGCCGGCCGCCGCCGCGTCCATGCTGAAGGTGACCGGCAGGTCGAGCAGGACCACGTACCTCTCGGTCAGGGCGAAGTCGTGCACCATCGGCCCGTCCACGACCGGGACGTCGGTGGTGCCGCTGACCCTGCCGTCGGGACCGAGGACGACGTGCTGCAGGTGGTCCCAGCCCCAGAAGTATGCGACGGCGTGCAGCTCCCCGGTCCGCCGGTCGAGTCTGGTGTGCGCCGCGTAGCCGCCGGGCAGCGTGCCGTCGAAGTCGCACGGGCCGACGGTGTCGAGTTCGTCGGTGAGCTCGTACGGCAGCGCGCCGGCCTCGACGGTGGCCAGGGTGCGCCCGGCGTGGGCGATGACGTGGGTGTTGGCGGCGAAGTCCATGCCGGCGTGCACGGGCCCGCCCGGCCACCGCTCCCCCAGCGCCTCGGCCACGTGCCGCGATCGGACCCAGCGGTTGCGGTACCACTCGGCCCGGCCGTCGCGCAGCCGGACGCCGTGCACCATGCCGGCACCGAGGAACCAGTGCGAGCCGGGATCGTCCGAGCCCAGCGGGTTGGGCCCGTTGCGCAGGTAGCGTCCGTCCAGGCCGGCGGGCAGGCGCCCGGTCACCGGGAGGTCGAACGCCGTGATCTCCTCCGTCACCGGCGCATACGGGCCCTGGAGGTACGGGCTGCGGTCGAGCATCGGGCGGTCGGTCATGGCGGCTGCCTCCCGGCGGACTGTCGGCCCGGACGTCCTCGTCCGCGCCCTCCGCCCCGATCCTGGCCCTCCCGCCCGCGGGTGGACAGCCCGTGCACGGCGCCGCACCCGACCGGCGGGTCGCTGCCGCCGAGCGGGGGACGACCGCAGCGACGTCCCCTCGCGGGCCCGCGCCTCGGCCTCCTGGTCACGGACCACCCGTGCGGCCGTCGACCGGTCCAGGGGTGGGCCGGGACGGGCGTGCCGCGTCACGCCACCACGCGCGCAGGCGGGTGCGCACCCGGCTCGCCCTCGGCGACGGTCCAGGCCGTGCGCCCGTGGAGCGGTGGGGTCTTGGTGCCGTCGGTGAACCACACGACAACGCCCCCGTGTGCCTTGCAGCGCGAGCGCACGACCCGGACCTGGCTGCCCTGCCTGGTCCTGGTCGGCCGGACCAGGGGGAGGCCGAAGTCCGTGCCGACCACGTCGGTGGTCAGGACCGGCTCCCCAGCGGGCAGGTGCGACGTCGGGACAGTGGTCATCAGGGCCTCCTGGGCATCGGGTCGACCGGACGACCGGCCCCGGGTCCTCCCCGGCGAGGGGACCGGCGACGGTCGTGCGAACACGTGTTCGATTGTGCGCCCGGATAGCGACGGATCCGACCTCAGGTCTCCCCCTCTCCGTCGCAGCGCGAGCCGGCCCCGGTGCCGGGCGCCGACCTGCCCTGAGCGCCTCAGCCCGCCTGGCGCAGGCCGATCAGGTTCCCGTCGCCGTCCCTGGCCAGGGCGACGAGGAGCCCGCCGCCGACGTCGGTGGGGTCCTGCACCGTCTCGGCGCCGGCCTGCACGAGAGCGGCGAGGCTCGCCGCGACGTCGTCCACGTGCCAGTACGCGACCGGACCGGACTGCCCGTGCCGGTGGCCGTGCGGGTCCAGGCCGATGGCCTGGCCGTCGGCGTCGAACTGGGCGTAGTACGGCGCGTCCACCACCGGGTCGGCACCGAGCAGGGCGCTGAACAGCGCCTTCGCGCGGGTCAGGTCGGTCACGGGGTAGATGACGGTGCGGATGCCGGTCGTCATGGTGTGCTCCTGGGATCGTCGGGTTCGGGTCTGCCACCTCGGTGACACCCGCCGACCGAGGGATGTGACGACATGGACGGGAACGACGTCCTCGCCGCGCAGTTCGAGGTGCACCGCCACCGGCTGACCGCCGTGGCCTCCCGCCTGCTCGGCTCCCGCGCGGAGGCCGAGGACGCCGTCCAGGAGGCCTGGCTGCGGGTCAGCCGGGTCGGCAGCGCGGAGGTGGAGAACCTCGGCGGCTGGCTGACGACCGTGGTGGCCCGGGTGGCGCTCAACCAGCTGCGCGCCCGGGCCGGCCGGCGCGAGGACCCCCTCGACGGCGCGCCGCCGGCCCGCCTGCACGCCGTCGCCGACCCCGCCGAGGAGGTGGTGCTCGCGGACTCCGTCGGGTCGGCGCTGCTCGTCGTGCTCGACCGGCTCACTCCCGACGAGCGGCTGGCCTTCGTCCTGCACGATCTCTTCGACGTGCCCTTCGACGAGATCGCGCCGATCGTCGACCGGTCCCCCGCCGCCGCCCGGCAGCTGGCCAGCCGCGCCCGGCGCCGCGTGCGCGGGGCCGAGCTGCCCGACGCTGTCGAGCGGCGCCGCGAGGTGGTCGCGGCCTTCCTCGACGCATCGCGCAACGGCGACTTCTCCGCCCTGCTCGAGCTCCTCCACCCCGAGGCGGTGCTGCGGTCCGACGCCGTCGCCGCGCAGATGGGTGCCGCCGCCGAGGTGCGCGGGGCGATCGGGGTCGCCCGGTTCCTCTCCGGCCGGGCGCGGGCCGCGCGGCTGGTGCTGGTCGACGGCGTACCGGGCGCGGTGTGGTCCCTGAGGGGGACGCCGCAGGTGGTCTTCGCCTTCACCGTCGGGGACGGCGTCGTGACCGCGATCGACCTGCTCGCCGCCCCGGAGACGCTGGCGGGCCTGGACCTGCAGCCCCTCGGGCAGCGGTAGCCGTCCGCTCAGGGTGCGGGCAGGGGCAGCCGCAAGACGATCTCGCCGTCGTCCTCCTCGCCGGTCGGCCGGAAGCCGAACCGCTCGTAGAAGGGCCACGGTCCGCCCTTGCCGGGCTCGTAGCTGGTCAGCAGCTCGGTACCGCCGTCGGCCCGCACCAGGTCGACGAGCTGCGTCAGCACCGCCCGGCCGATCCCGCGTCCCTGGTACCGCTTGTCGATCAGCAGCCGCCACAGGAAGTGGCGCCCGCGGTAGCGGCCCCGCCGCGGCTTCCAGGAGAGCATCACGAAGCCGACCGGCTCGTCGCCGCAGTACACCGCCCGGTACCAGGGTTCGGCCTTCGGCGTCCCGGCGGCGTCCCGCAGCGAGCGGGACACCGAAGCGACGAACCGCTTCTGGCGACCTCGGACGCGCAGCGCGCGGACCGCCTCGCGGTTGTCGTCGGTGATCTCCCGCAGGTGCACGTCCGGGGACGCCGCGCCGCGCGCCGCCGACCCGGCCGGCGGCTCCTGCGCCGAGGGCACACCACCCGTGTCGGGCGCCGATCCGCCCGGCGCACCCGGCAGCCGGACCACGTCGGCGAGGACGCTCCCGTCGTCGGTCAGCCGGGCCGGGGACGGGCTGTCGTAGACGACCAGCAGGCGCGGGCCGTCGGCCGGACCGAGCACCCCGATGCCCTCGGCGTGGTCGTGCCCGTCGCCGTAGGGCAGGTCGAGCTCCCGCGTGAGCAGGTCGCCGCGGACCACCTGCGGCGAGTCCGCCCGCAGCGCCCCGTGCCAGCGGTAGACGTGCACCGGCCCGTCGAGGTCCATCGTCGGCCCGGCCAGCACGAGCAGGTCGTCGCCGTGCGGGCAGAGGTCCCGCACTCCGAGACCGCGCAGCCGCAGGACGTGCTTGCGGTACGGGCGGCTGTCCTCGAACGCGGTCAGGCGCAGCCGCTCCGGCGCGTCGGGGTCGACCTCGGGGCGCAGCTCCAGCACCACGGCCCAGCCGCGCAGCACCGGCCCGCGCAGGCCCAGGTACACCCGCGGACCGGCGACGGCGATGCCCTCGACGTCCAGCCCGTTGTCCTTGCCCGGCAGCGGCAGGAACGCGCCGAGGTGCTCGTCGTCGGCCAGGACGTCCCGCAGGTCGGTGCCGTGCAGGCCGAACGACGCGGCACGGTGCCGGACCCCGCCCTGCTCGAGTTCGCGCACCACGGTCGGCAGGCCGTCCACCACGCCGACCGGCAGCCGGACGAGGAGCTGGCGGTTGGGCTGGCCGGTGACCGCGGCCAGCCGGCGCAGGGCCTTGTCGCCGCTGTGCCCGGTCTTGATCTGCTTGCGGCGCAGGCTGTGCGACCCGACCGCCCACAGGAAGCAGCCGTCCCGGGCCAGGCCCTCGATGTCGGCCTCGTCCTCCTCGTCCTCCTCGTCCCCGGGAGCCGGCAGCTCCACCAGGTCGGCGAGGCGGAAGCCGGTCTGCTGCGCGTAGCGGTGCGGCTCGCCCGGAGCGTCGGCGACCAGCCGCTCGATCGTCGCGGTCTCGTCACCGGCGACCCAGAGGGCTGCGCCGTCGCTGCGCACGGCCGAGAGGTTGCTGTGGGTGCCGGCCGTCCGCGCCGACTCGTCGAACTGCAGCCGGACCGTCCGTTCCACGGTCATGCCCCACCCTGGCACGGGGACGGCCGGGCGGACGCCGTCCCGGACGTGGCGGCCGGGGTCAGGTTGCTCGCCGGCCCGCGCGCCAGACCTGCGCGATGTCCCGGGTCCGGGTGATGTCGAGCCCGGGGTCGCCGTGGACGAGCACGAGGTCGGCGCGCATCCCCGGGGTGAGCGCTCCCCGGTCGGGGAGGCCGAGTGCGGCGGCCGGAGCACTGGTCGCTGCGGTCAGGGCCGCGGCCGGGGACAGGCCGGCCGCGACCAGCAGGGAGAGCTCGTCGTGCAGGCTGGCTCCGTGGGCGGTGCCCGGGCTGGACGCGTCGGTGCCGGCCAGGATCCGCCGGCCTGCCCGGTGCAGCGCGTCGACGGTCGACATCGCGTGGCCCAGGTCGGCCCGGGCGCCCGGCGCGGCCGGGAACTCCATCTCCAGGACGGCACGCCGGCGCGGGTCCAGGAGCGGACCCAGGTGGGGATCGGCGGCCAGGGCGCGTCCTCGGTCATGGCCGGCGCGGGCAGCGAGCGAGGTGAGCGTGGGGATCACGAACACGTCGCGGTGCGCGACGGCGTCGAGGAACCGCGGCGCGGGCGGCTCGTCCAGGAACAGGTGGGCCAGCCCGTCGACGCCCGCGCCGACGGCGACGAGCGCGTGCGCCTGCGTGAGGACGTGGGCGACGACGAGGAGGTCGCGTGCGTGCGCCGCGTCGACCAGCGCCCGCACCGTGCCGGCGGTCAGGGTGGGGCACGGGTGCCCGGACGTCGTGCCGTCCTCCAGGACCACCTTGAGGAACGAGGAGCCCTCCGCGACCCGGGCCGCGACGAAGTCCTCGGCCGCGTCCGGTCCGGCCACCGTGGGGAACGGCGCCAGCAGGCCGCGCTCGACCAGCCGGGTCGGGTGCCCCCCGGGAGCGGTGGCTCCGGTGCCGGCCGAGCGCAGATCGGCCATGCCGGGGTCGGCCGTCGCCTGCTGCCGCAGCGCCCCGATGAGGCCGGGGTCGCCGAACATGTCCACCTCCGTGGTGACCCCCGCCCGCAACGCCACCTGCAGGTCACCGGGAGAGACGTGCACGTGAGCGTCGACCAGGCCGGGCAGCACGGTGTCCCCGTGCGCCTCCACGACCGGCACCCCCGCGGGAGGGGTCAGCCGCTCGGCGAGCGCAGCGACGCGTCCCTCCCGGACGAGCAGGCAGCCGGGCCCGTGGAAGCGGTGCCCGTCGAAGAGCTCGGCCCCCCGGATCAGGACGTCGTCCGGCGCCATCGCCGCCTCCCCTCCCCGAGCCCCCGGTACCACGGCACGGCTCGTGGGGAGCCTGCTCACCGCTGCGGTCCCCGGCCACCGCGGGGGCACGGCAGCCGGCTCCGTGCGCCGGAGACCTGCTGCGCGGCCGACGCCCTCGTTGCCCTCGGGCGCGCCGCGGGCAGGAACGGAGGCCGTTCGGCCCCACCCCGCGCGGTCGGGGCCCCAGGATCACCCCGTGGACTTCGCCCACCTGACCCGGCCGTTCGTCATCGCCCACCGCGGCGGGGCCATGCAGGTGCCCGAGCACACGTTGGAGGGCTACCGCGTGGCGGTGGGCCAGGGCCTGCCGGTCATCGAGCAGGACGTCGCCACGCTCGCCGACGGCGGCCTCGGGGTCATGCACGACGGCACCGTGGACCGCATGACCACCTCGAGCGGCAACGTCGCCGACCACACGTCGGTGTCCTGGAAGCAGCTCGACATCGACGCCTCGGCCACCCTCGGCGGAGGCTGGCCCGACGGGTTGCGCCCTCCGCTGTTCGAGGAGGTGCTCACCGAGTTCGGCAACCGCGTCCTCCTGTGCGCCGAGGCCAAGAGCAGCGACGCGATGGGGCCGATGATCGACGCACTGGGCCGACGCGGGATCAGCCCGGCGTCCGTCCTGCTCCAGTCCTACGCGCTGGCCGACTGCCTGCTGGCGCGCTCGCGGGGGTGGGACGTCATCTGGCTGGGGACCACCGACGTCGACCGGGCCGCCGCCGAGGGCATCGGCTGGATCGGTCCGGAGGTGGGCTCCGTGACCCCGGCGGTGTGCGCCCGGGCGCATGCCGTGGGGATCGAGGTGGCCTGTCACACGGTGAACCGCCGACACCTGCGGGACGTCCTCGTCGCCGACGGCGTGGACGCGCTGTTCTCCGACGACCCCGTCTACATCGCGGGGGACGCGGCGCGGCGCACCTCGGACCTGTTCGCCCGTCAGGTCTGGCTACCCGGGATGCTGGCGGACACCCGCAGGGGCCGGTTCCACGCGGACGACGGTTCGTGGGGCTTCGACGTCTCGGGCACCGCCACCTCCACGCTCATGGGCTTCCTGGCACCGCCGGACCCGGCCGCGTTCACCCTGCGCCTCGCCCTCCGCGTGGACGAGACCTGCGCCGACGGCCGCACGAGCTGCGGGTGGGTCCTGCTGAGCACCGACGACCACCCGTACCGGCCGTCGTCCGGTGGGTCGGCCGGCGTGAACGGTTACCTGTTCCTGCTGCGCGGGGACGGCAGCCTGGACGTCCAGCGGGTCGTCGAGGGGATCGCCGCTCCGCTGGCGTCCTCGACGGGGGCGACGGGGCTGACGATGGGCAGCTACGTGCCGCTCCGCATCACCGTCACCGGTTCGGGCCTCCTCTTCGCCCGCGACGGTCGCGCCGACGCCGACGCCGACGCCGACGCGACCGTGACCGTCGCGGACGCCACCCACCGTCCCGTGCCCGTCGTCCACCTCGGCGGCGCGTTCGCCGGGGCGCGGTTCAAGGACGTGGTGTTCACGTGACCGACCTGTGGGAACGACCGGGCCACGGGCCGTCCGACCCGGAGGGCTACCTCATCGAGCAGACCCCCGAGGGCTACCGGTGGACGTGCCGGGCCGACGGCCGCGCCGCAGGGCCGTTCGCCACCCGCACCGAGGCCGTCCTCGCCGCCGAGGCCGACCGCGAGGCCGGGGGCACCGGGAGGACCGAGCCGGGCGGGACGGCGGCTGGCACCATCCCGTCATGAGCTATGGCCACGCCGTCCAGGACGAACTCCGCGAACCCTCGCGCGCGCTGCGTCGCGCCATCCCCGAGGTCTACGACGGCTACCGCCAGATGCACACCGCCGCCTACGCCGCGGGCGCCCTGGACGAGAAGACCAAGGAGCTGATCGCGCTGGCCATCGCGGTCAGCAAGGAGTGCGACGGGTGCATCGCGTCCCACGCCCGCGGCGCCGCCCGCACCGGCGCCACCGAGGCGGAGGTCGCCGAAGCGCTCGGCGTCACCATCGCCATGAACGGTGGACCGGCCACCGTGTACGGTCCCCGCGCCTTCGCCGCCTACCAGGAGTTCGCCGAGCGAGCGGAACGGACCGACAGCCAGCAGAGCTGACCGGCGGGCCCCCCGTCGGGCCCGGGGCCCCGCGCGGGGACGGACCCCCGGCGGACCCGTGCGTGCGGTCAGCCGGTCCGGTGCCCGAAGGTCGTCAGGCGGACGGTCTCCGGGAGCGCTTGGAGCGCGGCCAGCAGCTCGGGGGGCAGCGCCGCGCCGACGTCGGTGACCGCGTACCCCAGCTCACCGCGGGTGGCCAGCACCTGGCCGTCCACGTTGAGACCGTGCTCGCCGACCAGCGCGTCGGCGCGGGCGAGGACGCCGGGCACGTTGCGGTGCAGCAGCGCGAAGCGGGCCGCGGACGACCCGTGCAGGGCCACGGTGGGCAGGTTGACGCTCAGCGTCGTCGTCCCGGAGCCGGTGTAGTCGACGAGCTTGCCGGCGACGAACCGCCCGATGTCGTGCTGCGCCTCCTGGGTCGACCCGCCGACGTGCGGCGTGAGGATGACGTTGGGCAGGCCGCGCAGCACGGAGCCGAACGCGTCGCCCTGCTCGCGCGGCTCCTCGGGGAACACGTCGACCGCGGCGCCGGCGATGTGGCCGCTGAGGACGTGGTCGCGGAGCGCCTCGTGGTCGACGACGAACCCGCGCGAGAGGTTGAGGAACAGGCTGCGCCGGCGCATCCGGGCGAACTGCTCGGCGCCGAACAGGCCCGCGTTGCCGGCGCGCCCGTCGACGTGCAGCGTCACGGTCTCCGCCCGCTCCAGCAGCTCCTCGAGGCTGCCGCAGGCCTCCGCGTTGCCCAGCGCGAGCTTGTCCTCGAGGTCGTAGAACAGCACCCGCATGCCCAGCGCCTCGGCGAGCACCGAGAGCTGGCTGCCGATGTTGCCGTAGCCGACGATGCCGAGGGTCCGCCCGCGGATCTCGTGGCTGCCGGCCGCCGACTTGTCCCAGGTCCCGGCGTGCAGCGCGCGGTCCCGGTCGACCAGCCGGCGGGCCAGGATGATGATCTCCGCGATGGCCATCTCCACCACGCTGCGGGTGTTGGAGTAGGGCGCGTTGAACACCGCCACCCCGCAGCCGGCCGCCGTGGCGAGGTCGATCTGGTTGGTGCCGATGCAGAAGGCCCCCACCGCCGCCAGGCCGGGACGGCGGCGCAGGACCTCCGCGGTCACCTGGGTCTTCGACCGGATGCCCAGCACGTCGACGCCGTCGAGCGCGGCGATCAGGTCGGCCTCGTCCAGCGCCCCCCGCAGCGACTCGGTCGCGAAGCCGGCCGATCCGAGCAGGTCGGCCGCCACCGGGTCGATGTTCTCCAGCAGCAGGGCTCTCGGCACGCTCAGGGACCTCCTCGACCGCGGGCCACCGGCGGGCCACGTCGGCAGGAGTATCCCGTCGCGGCGGGGAGGCGCCGGCGACCGGGGTGGCCGACGGTCAGCCCGGGCGGCCGCGGGCGACGCCGAGGTGGTGCGTCGCGGCCTCGCCGAGGGCGGCGGCGTCGACGGCGACCGTGACGATGGTCGCGCCCTCGGCGGCGTGAGCGGCGGCCTCCTCGCCGCTGCGGGCGTGGACGCCGACGGGGACGCCCGCGGCGCCGGCCCGGGCGACGATCGAGGACAGCACGGCGCGCAGCTCCTCCCGGCGTTCCGCACCGGTCAGCTGCAAGGACAGGGAGAGGTCGCCCGGACCGACGTACACGCCGTCCAGTCCCTCGACGGCGAGGACCGCGTCGAGGTCGTCGAGCGCGGTCGCCGCCTCCACCATCACGATCACCAGCGGCTGGTCGGCTCCGCCGGAGAGCCGCCCGATCGACCGCGTCCCGGCCGGGGCGTACCGGCAGGCGGCGACGACCTCCCGGGCGTGGCCGGCGTCGCGCACGTTGGGCACGACGACGCCACGGGCACCCAGGTCGAGCGGTCGCCCCACGTCGGCGAAGGCGGGGCTGCGGGTCCGGACCAGCGGCACCGAGCCCGCCGCGGTGATCGCCGCCGCGACGCCCGGCAGGTCGGCCTCGGCCGTCGCGCCGTGCTGCAGGTCGACGACGACGAAGTCCGCGCCGGTGCGGGCCAGCACCTCGCCGGTCACCGCGCCGGGCAGCTGGCTCCACAGGCCGTGGCACGCCCGGCCCTCGGACCACCGCTGCCGCAGGTCCACCTCGCTGATCGCCATCCCCGGCCCACCCCTCCTCCGGCTCCTCGCCCCGGCGGCGTCGGCCACCGCCCCGGGACGATCCTGCTCGGGGGGGCCGGTGCACGCGACCGAGGCCGCGGACCCGCGGGCAGGGAGCAGGCGGACCGGATCACGGTCCGGGGGTCGCGGTGGCGAGCTCGACGACGGCGTCCACCAGTGCCCCGCCGTCCAGCAGGACGGCGTCGTTGTGGCCGGCACCGGGGACCTCCACCCGGCGGTGCAACCGCGCCGCGGCGTCGGCCACCTGCCGGCTCTGCTCCGGGGGCACGATCGTGTCGGCGGTGCCGTAGACCACCGTGGTGGGCGCCCGGACCTCGGCGACCTGCGCGGCGACCGGGTAACGGTCGCGCAGCAGCGACCGGACCGGGAGGAACGGGTAGTGCACCTCGCCGACGGCGGCCAGGTCGACGAACGGCGAGCGGAGCAGCAGGCCGGCCGGGGGGTGGTCGACGGCGAGCCCCGTGACGACGGCGCAGCCCAGGCTCTCGCCGTAGTAGACGAGCCGCTCCTCGGGGACGCCGGCCTCCTCCAGCAGGTGGCTGCGCGCCGCCCGGACGTCGAGGGCCAGGCCCTCCTCGCTGGGGCTGCCGGGGTTCCCGCCGTAGCCGCGGTAGTCGAACAGCAGCACCGCGAGCCCGGCCGCGGACAGGGCCCGCGCGAGCGGCGCCCGCATCCCGCGGTGCCCGCCGTTGCCGTTGGCCACGAGGACGGCGGGGGCGTCGTCCGTGGGGCCGGGGACGAACCAGGCGCCCAGGGTCAGGCCGTCGGCGGTGGTCAGCTCGACGTCCCGGCCACCCGGGACGGCGTCGGCGGCGGCCGGCACGGGACCGCCGTCCGGCAGGTAGACCAGGCGTCGCTGGAACGCCCACAGCAGACCCACCAGCACAGCCAACAGGACGGCGACGGCCACCGCCGTCCGCAGCACGCGCAGCACGGCTCCATGGTGGTCGCGGGGCCGCGGCTGCCGCCGCCGGCCGGTCAGAGCCCCAGGGAGCCGGAGGCGGGGTCGGCCCAGCGGCTGGAGGCGTCGTAGGTGCGGACGACCAGGGACTTCCACCGCCCGGTCCGGCTGATCTCCTTCTCGGACACGCCCTGGGCGTAGGCGGTGGTGGCGAAGCCGCGGCGCAGCGAGTGCGGCGACAGGCCCGCGGTGGAGACCCCGGCTCGTCCGGCGGCGCGCTCCAGCACGAGGTCGACGCTGCGGGTGGTCAGCGCGGTCGTCCCGAGCCGCTGGGTGCGCCCCTTGCCCACCGACCGGAACAGGGGGCCGGAGGTGACGCCCTGCGCGGCCAGCGCGGCCAGCCAGGCACGCACGGCGCGGACGGGGCAGGTGACCTCCCGGACCCCCTCGGCCAGGGCGAGGGTCTCCCCCGCGCCGTCCTGGTCGGTCTTGGAGAACCGCACCAGGACGTCGAGGCCGCCGTGCCCGGCCGGGGTGAGGTCCTCGACCCGCAGCGCGCACAGGTCCGAGGCCCGCAGGCCCAGCGCGTAGCCCACCAGGATCAGGCAGCGGTCGCGCGTTCCGCCGAGGGTCGCGGGGAGGTCCTCGACCAGTGCCCGGACGGTCGCGGTGTCCACCGCGCGGGCCCGCCGCGGCCGGGAGCCGGCACGGGCGGCCGTGCGGCGGATCCCGGCCATGGTCCGCCGCACCCCCTCGCTGCCGCCGGGTGGCAGGTGGCCGGCGCTGCGGTGGGCGTCGTTGAGCGCCGCCAGCCGCCGGGCGATGTAGCTGGTGCTGCGGCCCTCGTCGGCCATCGTGGCCAGCCACGCGGCGACGGTCAGCGGGTCGGCGGGCAGCACGGAGGACAGCGACCGACCGGCGCACCAGGCCGCCCACGCCCGCATGTCGCGCGCGTAGGACTTCCGGGTGTTCTCGGCCTGCGCCGAGGCGAGGTAGTCGCTCACGAGGGCCAGTTCGACGGGCGACAGCAGCCCCTCGTTGCCCAACGGCTGCGGGACGACTGCGGTCTCCGCGACGTCGTCGTGCGGGCCAGTCCGAGAGGTCACGGAGGTCCTCCTGCTGGCGTCCAGGAGCACGATTCGTGGTTGTCCTCTGAGTCGATCGGGAATGTCGCCTCACGTGCCTGCATCATGATCGTTCTAGTCGGCACCCGGCACCCCACTCCCGGCGTCGGTTCGCTCATCAGCAGCACTTCCACTGGCGCACGTACTCCGCGGCCAGTGCGAGGAGGTCGGCGTTGTTCTCCGCGTGACCGACCAGGACGTTGCACCGGTGGCAGATCAGACTGCGCGTGAGCCCCGAGGTGTGGCAGTGGTCGACCACCAACTTGACCGTGCTGACCGCGGGTGAGCCATCACGCCGGGGGCGCCCAGTGGTGAGCAGCGGCAGGTCGTCTTCGTGGGCTCGACACAATGCGCAGCGGTATCCCTGGTCCTCGCGCATCCGGTCGTATGTGGCAGCGGTGACGCCGTAACGGCGCTCGAGGTCTGAGTTGCGGCGAGTGTGCCGGTTGCGCTCCTCCCATCTCCGCTTGCTCTCGGCTACGACGGCAAGAGTGCAAGGGCAGGTCCGCCATGTGCCTCGAGGTTGTCCGCAGGTGTGTTCAATCCGGTTGCGCCCCACTGCTCGCCTCATCCCCGTGCCGGTCGATCACTACCGATAAACACCCTATCTACGAAGTCATCTGTGGGCCGGGCTCAGCACATTGTCGGATGAATGAATGCACGGACCGGACATTTGACTATGGTCAGCGAGCATGACGGCGGCGGACGGGACCCAGGACGACCGCCGCTGCGCCTTCCCGGGCTGCCCGGCTCCGCCGCGGCCGCGGATCCCCGGGCGGAGCGGCCCGGCTCCCAAGTTCTGCACCCGCCCCGACCACAACCCGGAGTCGGCGCGCCAGGCCCGCGCTCGCGTGTCCGGGCAGCGGTCCACCGGTGTCGTGGCCACGGCCGGGGCGCTGGGCGAGGACCTGCCGCCGGAGGGCCGGGTCCGGCAGCTGGTGGGCCGGTGGGCTGCGGCGACCCGGGAGGCCGCCGTCGCGGCCGAGGCGCAGGCCGCGCTGCTCACCGCCGCCGTCGAGGCGCTGGACGAGTACCGGGACGAGACGACCGTGGAGGCCCGGCTCACCCAGGCCAGGTCCGACGTCGACGCCGCGCAGGCCGCGCGGCTGCGGGCCGAGGAGCAGGCCCGGCTGGCCGGGCAGCTCCGCGCGGAGGCCGAGGCGGCGCGGCAGGCCGCCGAGCGCGACGCCGCGGCCGCCCGGGACGACGCCGAGCAGCGGATCGCCGGGGCCCGGGCCGACGCCGAGCAGCGGATCGCGGAGGCGCGGGGGGAGGCGGCGCACCTCAGCCGGCTCGCCGAGGAGGCGCGCGACGCGGCCGAGACCGCCCGCCGGGAGGCGGAGTCCGAGCGCGACCGGGCCGGAGCCGAACGCGCCGCCGCCCTGGCCCGGGCCGCCGACGCGGACCTGCACCGCCGGGCCGCCGAGGCCGACGCCGCGGCCGCGCGCCGGGCCGAGCGGCGCGCCCGCGAGGAGGCCGCCCGCGAGCACGACGCCCTCGTCGAGGCCCGCGCGCAGTGGGGCGTCACCGAGCGCACCCTCACCGAGGCCGTGCAGGCCCGGACGGAGCAGCGCGACGCGGCCGCTGCCGCTGGGGACGAGGCGCGGGCCGCCGCGGCCGCCGCGCGGGAGCAGGCCCGCGACGCCGAACGGGAACGGGACGCAGCCCGGCGCGCGGAGCAGGACGCGCGGACCGCGGCGGACGGCGCGGCCAGCCGGGCGGCGACCGCCGAGCAGGGCCGCCTGGAGGCCCTCACCGACGCGGCCCGGGCCGTCCAGCGCGCGGAGGACGCCGACCGCCGCGCGACCGGTGCCGAGGCGACGGCGCGCGAGGCGAGCGAGCGGGTCGGCGCGCTGACCGCCGAGCTGGAGTCGCTCCGCGCCCGGCGGCGGCACTGACCCCGGGAGGCGCTCCGGTCCGCGCCGGGGGACGGTCGGCGGTGGCCGGGGCCGGAGGCCCGAGCGAGGGGCCGGGCGGCATGGCGTCGGACCGGTCGGGTAGTACGTGTCTTCACCGAGGGCGGCGCGGCAAGGAGTCGACCCTTCCGAGGACTGGACTCCAGACATGAGCGGTAACGCCACACACCGGTTCGGCAACACGGCCGTCCTGGCACTGCAGACGACCGACGCCACGCGGGTCGTCACCTCCGACGCGCTCGACGACGCGCTCGCCGACACCTACAAGCGGGTGGGGCTGCGGCCCGGCCTGCTCGAGCGCCTCGCCGGCATCCGGGAGCGCCGCTGGTGGGGCGAGGGCGTCACGTTCGTCGACGGCGCCGCCGAGGCCGGTGCCAAGGCGATCAGCGAGAGCGGGGTCGACCCGGCCGGGATCGGCGTCATGATCAACACCTCGGTCAGCCGCAGGTGGCTCGAGCCCTCGACGGCGGTCGCCGTCCACCACGCGCTCGGCCTGCCGCGGTCGTGCCAGAACTTCGACGTCACGAACGCCTGCCTGGGCTTCGTCAACGGCATGGAGCTCGCGGCCGCCATGATCGACTCCGGGCTGGTCGAGCACGCCCTGGTCGTCAACGGCGAGGACGCCCAGCCGGTCCAGGAGCGCACGCTCGACCGGCTCAACCAGCCGGGCACCGGCTCCAAGGACGTGATCGCGCAGTTCGCCACGCTCACCCTGGGCTCCGGCGCCGTCGCGATGGTGCTGGGCCGGGCCGACCGGCACCCGGAGGGACACCGCCTGGTCGCGTCGGTGAGCCGGGCGGGCACCGAGCACCACAATCTGTGCGTCGGCGACAACGACCTGATGCGCACCGACCTCAAGGGGCTCCTCGACGCCGGGCTCGCCCTGTCCGAGGACATGTGGGCCGACGCCGCGGCGGAGGTCGACTGGGCCGGCGGGATGAGCCGCTACATCGTCCACCAGGTCTCCAAGGTGCACACCCAGGCGATGTGCGACCGGTTCGCCATCGACCCGGCGCTGGTGCCGACGACCTTCCCGACCCGGGGCAACCTGGGCCCGGCGTCGGTCCCCTACACGCTCGCCGGCGAGCAGGACTCGCTGGTCGGCGGCGACCGGGTGCTCCTCATGGGCATCGGCTCGGGCCTCAACGTCTCCTGCCTCGAGCTCGCCTGGTGAGGGCTCCCGACACGAGGGCGGGAGGAGCGGCGGGCCTCCCGCCGGCGCTGCCCGGCCTGGACCCCGCGTGGTCCCGCCTCGTCGCCGTCGCCGACTCCAGCGGCGCGAAGCACACCTGGCACGTGCTGGACAACGGCGTCCGGGACCCGGTCGGCACGCTGCTGTGCGTCCACGGCAACCCCACCTGGTCCTACCTGTGGCGGCGGCTGCTCGCCGCGGCCCCGCCCGGGTGGCGGGTCGTCGCACCCGACCACCTCGGCATGGGCTTCTCCGACCGGCCGCCCGGGCCGCGGTCGCTGCGCCAGCGCATCGCCGACCTCGGCGACCTCACCGCGGCGCTCGGCGTGACCGGGCCGGTGGTCACGGTCGGGCACGACTGGGGCGGCGTCATCTCCCTGGGCTGGGCGCTGGCCCACCGGCAGGACCTGCGGGGCGTCGTCCTGGCCAACACCGCCGTCGCCATGCCCGAGGGCGACCTCGGCCCTGCGCTCATCCGGATGGCGAACGCGCCGGGGGTACGGGCGGCGGTCACCGTCGGCACCCCGGTGTTCGTACGGGCGACGACCGCGCTGTCGCGGCCCGCGCTGCCGGCCGACGTCCGGCGCGCCTTCGCCGCCCCCTACCGCTCGCCGGCGCGACGACGGTCCGTGGGCGACTTCGTCGCCGACATCCCCTTCTCCCCCGGCCACCCGTCCCGCCCGGTGCAGGAGGCCGTCGCCGAGGGCATCCGCACCCTCGACGTCCCGGCCCTGCTGCTGTGGGGTCCGCGCGACCCGGTCTTCGGCGAGCGCTACCTGGCCGACCTGCGCAGCCGCCTGCCGCAGGCCCGGCTGCACCGCTACGAGGGCGCCTCCCACCTGCTCCCCGAGGACGCCCCCCGGTACGCCGGGGCGGTGGCGCAGTGGGTCACCGACCTCGGGACCGGCACCGCCGAGCCGCCGGACCGCCCGGCGGGCGACGCCGCGCGCCGGCTGTGGTCGGCCCTCGACGAGCGGTCCGACGACGACGCCCCGGCCGTGGTCGAGGTCGGCGGCACGACGGTGTCCTGGTCGGCGCTGGCCCGGCGGGTGCGGGACCTCGCCGCCGGGCTGGCCGCCTCTGGCGTGCGCCCCGGGCACCGCGTCGCGCTGCTCGTGGAGCCCTCGGCCGACCTCACCGCCGCGGTCTACGCCGTGTGGCGCGCCGGTGCCGTCGTCGTCGTGGCCGACAAGGGCCTCGGGTTCGCCGGCATGCGCCGCGCCCTGCGCAGCGCATCGGTCGACTCCGTGATCGGCAGCCGTCCGGGCCTGGCCGCGGCGCGGCTGATGGGCCTGCCCGGCTCCCGCACCGCAGCCGGCCGGGCGAGCCGGGCCGCGCTGCGCGCGCTCGGCGCCGCCGCCACGCTCGACGAGCTGGAGGCCCGCGGCCGGTCGGCACCGGTGCCCGCGGAGTGCCCGGTGGACGACGACTGCGCCGTGCTGTTCACCTCCGGCGCCACCGGACCGGCCAAGGGCGTCGTCTACACGCACCGCCAGGCCGCCGCGCAGCTGGAGCTGGTGCGCGCCACCTACGGCCTCACCGCCGACGACCGGCTGGTCGCGGCGTTCGCGCCGTTCGCGATCCTCGGGCCGGCCCTGGGCATCGGGTCGGCGGTGCCGGACGTCGACGTGACCGCACCCGGGTCGCTCACCGCGGCGGCGCTGGCCGACGCCGCGGCCGCCGTCGACGCGACCGTGGTGTTCGCCTCCCCCGCGGCGCTGCGGCGCGTCGGGGCCACGGCCGGGGACCTCTCGTCCGGGCAGCGGGGGGCGTTGGCCGGGGTCCGGCTGCTGATGTCCGCCGGCGCGCCCGTCCCGGCGTCGCTGCTGCGCTCGCTGCAGGAGGTCCTGCCCGCCGCCGACGCGCACACCCCCTACGGGATGACCGAGGTCCTCCCCGTCACCGACGTCTCCCTGGCCGGCATCGAGGCCGCCGGTGAGGGCGAGGGCGTGTGCGTGGGTGCGCCGTTGCCGGGCGTCACCGTGCGGGTCAGCCCGCTGTCCCCCGAGGGCACCGCCGACGGCCCGCTCACCGACCGTCCCGGCGTGGTGGGCGAGGTCTGCGTGCGGGCCGCGCACGTCAAGGACCGGTACGACGCGCTGTGGGCGCTGGAGCGGTCGGCGTCCCGGGACCCCGGCTTCCACCGCACAGGCGACGTCGGGCACCTCGACCCCGACGGCCGGCTGTGGATCGAGGGGCGGCTGCAGCACGTCGTCCCCACGGCCTCCGGTCCGGTGACCCCCGTCGGGGTCGAGCAGCGGGTCGAGCGGGTCGACGGCGTGACCGCTGCCGCGGCCGTCGGCGTCGGGCCGCCCGGGGCGCAGGTCGTCGTGCTGGTCGTCGTGCCGTCCGAGGGCTCCCCCGGGCGTCGCCGGCGCCGCCTGGGCCTGGCCGGCCCGGACCTGGCCGAGGCCGTCCGCGCGGCCGCCGGCGTCGACGTGGCAGCGGTGCTGACGGCCTCCGCGCTGCCGGTGGACATCCGGCACCAGTCGAAGGTCGACCGCGGCGAGGTCGCCAGCCGGGCCGCACGGGTGCTGGCCGGCGCGCGGGCACCGCGCCCGTGAGGGTGCTGGTCACCGGGGCGAGCGGGATGCTGGGCCGGGCGACGGCCACCGGGCTGCTCGAGCGGGGCGACGAGGTGACGGTGCTGCAGCGTCGCCCGTCCGGCCTGCCCTGCCGGGAGGTGCTGGGGGACGTCGCCGACCCGGCCGTCGTCGGTCGCGCCGTCCGCGGCCAGGACGCCGTGCTGCACCTGGCCGCGAAGGTCGACGTGACCGGCCCGTGGGCCGAGTACGTCGCGGCCAACGTCGACGGCACCCGGACCGTCGTCGACGCCTGCCGGACCGCGGACGTCGGCCGGCTGGTGCACGTCTCCTCCCCCTCGGTGGCCCACGCCGGGACGGCGCTCGCCGGGGTCGTCGCCGGCCCCGCGGACCCCGCGCGCGCCCGCGGCCGGTACGCCCGCACCAAGGCGGTGGCCGAGCTCGACGCGCTGGCCGCGGACTCCTCCGCGCTGGCCGTGCTGGCGGTCCGTCCCCACCTGGTGTGGGGCCCGGGCGACACCCAGCTCGTCGGCCGCATCGTCGAGCGGGCGCGGACCGGGCGGCTGCCGGTGATCGGCTCGGGCGCGGCGCTCATCGACACCACCTACGTCGACAACGCCGCAGCGGCCCTGGTCGCCGCCGTGGACGCCTGCGGACCGGTGCACGGCGAGGCCCTGGTCGTCTCGAACGGGGAGCCGCGCCCGGTCGCGGAGGTCATCGGCCGGCTGTGCCGCGCCGCCGGGGTCCCCGCGCCGCGCCGTCGGGTGCCCTTCGGTGCCGCCTACGCGGTGGGCGCCGCCGTCGAGGGCGTCTGGGCGGTGACCGGCCGCCGGCAGGTCCCCCCGATCACCCGCTTCCTGGCCGAGCAGCTGGCGACCGCGCACTGGTTCGACCAGCGGCGGACGCGGACGGCTCTCGGGTGGCGGCCCCGGGTGGGCCTGGAGGAGGGCTTCGCCCGCCTGCGGAACTGGTACCTCCGCACCGCTCCCGCGACCTGACGACGCCGCCACCGACCGCAGTGCCGACCCCGTCCGCACCTGCCGGGCGGGCGGGCCCCGGTACGTGGCCGGCCGGTGCGCGACGGCCGATGCCCCGGCCGCGTCCCGGACTCCTGCCGTCCCGGACCCGTTCGGATCGACGGGCCCGGCGAGGGGAGTCGAATGACCCATGTGCGTCCCGGTGGCCTCCCCTAGCGTGACTGCCCCGAGAGAACCCCCGACCCGCCTGCTCACGGGGAGCAGGTCCTCGCTCCAGCTCACCCGCCGAGAGGCGTGACGGCAGCCCCGTTCCGCGGCTCCGGTCCGACGGCGGACCCGCTCGGCGGACGCTCCCGCTCCCGTCCGGCTCCACGGCACCGGGCTCCGACACGGCCGGTCGACCGGGATCCGGTGCCGACCGGCAGGGCCGTGCCGTGGGCGCCCCGCTCCCCCGACGACCTCAGGAGGTGCGGAATGTCGAGGACCCGCGCGTGGCCCGGACTGCTGGGACGACGCAGCGAGTGCGACACGCTGAGCGGGCTCGTCGCCGCTGCGAGGGCGGGCCGCGGCCAGGTCCTGGTGCTGCGCGGCGAGGCCGGGATCGGCAAGACCGCGTTGCTCGACGTCCTGCTCGAACGCGCAGCGGGGTGCCGAGTGGCCCGAGCGGCCGGTGTCGAGTCGGAGACGGAGCTCGCCTTCGCCGGGCTGCACCAGCTGTGCAGCGCCCATCTGGATCGGCTGGACACGTTGCCCGGTCCCCAGCAGGAGGCGCTCGGCACGGCGTTCGGACTGCGCCCGGGCAGCACACCGGACCGCTTCCTCGTGGGCCTGGCGGTGCTCGGCCTCCTGTCCGAGGTGGCCGACGAGGGACCGCTGCTCTGCGTCGTGGACGACGCCCAGTGGCTGGACCGGGCGTCCGCACAGGCGCTGGAGTTCGTCGCACGCCGGCTCGTGCACGAACGCGTGGCGATGGTCTTCGCGGTGCGCGCGTCGGACGAGGAGTCCGGGCTCAGCGGGTTCCCGGAACTCGTGGTGCAGGGCCTGAGCGCCCGTGATGCAGCTGCGCTCCTGGAGTCCTCGGTGACCGGCGTGCTCGATCCCCGGGTACGCGACCGCATCCTGGCCGAGAGCCACGGCAACCCGCTCGCTCTCCGCGAGCTGCCGCGAGGGCTCTCGGCGGCCGACCTGTCCTTCGGGGGCGGGACCGGCCACCGCGCGACGCCCCTGGGCCAGCGGCTGGAACAGGGGTTCCTCCGCCAGGTGGCGCCCCTCCGGCCGCAGGCACGTCGACTGCTGCTGACGGCGGCCGCCGATCCGGTCGGTGACGTCCAGCTCCTGGAGCGCGCCGCCGGTCGGCTCGGTATCGGGGCCGCCGCTGTGGCCGAGGCCGAGGCATCGGGCCTGATCGAGCTGCGCGACCGGGTCCGGTTCCGGCACCCACTGGTCCGCTCGGCGGTCTACCGCTCGGCCGTTCCGGCGGAACGGCGGGAGGTCCACCGAGCGCTCTGCGACGTCACCGATCCGGAGGTGGATCCCGACCGCCGGGCATGGCACCGCTCCCGTGCTGCGGTGGGTCCGGACGAGGACACCGCCGCAGACCTCGAGCAGTCCGCAGGCCGTGCCTTCGCGCACGGCGGCCTGGCGGCGGCGGCCGCGTTCCTCGAACAGGCCGCGGCGCTGACGCCGGATCCGGCGCGGCGGGCAGGACGCTGCCTCGACGCCGCTCAGGTCAAGGTGCACGCCGGTGCGTTCGACGACGCCTCGGCCCTCCTCACCACCGCCGGCGAGGGACCGCTCGGGGATGCCGGGCGGGCACGGCTCGACCTGCTCCGTGCGGAGATCGCCTTCGCCGCGAACAGGGGCGACGAGGCGCTGCCGCTGCTGCTGCCCGTGGCGCGGCGGCTGGAACCGCTCGACGCGCGACTGTCCCGGGACACCTACCTCGACGCGCTCTCCGCTGCCCTGTCCGCCGGACGGCTGGCCGCCGGTCCCGGCGCGCGGCAGGTCGCCGAGGCCGTGCGGCAGGCGCCGACTCCGGCCGTTCCGCGCAAGGGGGACGCGCTCCTCGCCGGGCTCGCCGTGCTGTTCACCGACGGGTACGCCGCCGCGGCGCCGCTGCTGCACCCGGTGGTGCGGGCGTTCGTCACGGAGGAGCTGACGCTGGACGAGGCGCTGCGCTCGGCCTGGCTCGCGGCGGCCTCGGCCGCGTCCCTGTGGGACGACGCCAGCTGGGACGTCCTCACCCGTCGGCACCTGGAGGTCGCCCGCGACTCGGGAGCCCTCAGCGCACTGCCCCTGGCCCTCCACACCCGCGCCGTCGTCCACCTCTTCACCGGGGACCTGGCCACGGCGGCCTGCCTGGTGGAGGAGGCACGGTCGGTCGCCGAGGCGACGAGGAGCAGTGTCGCGCCCTGCGGGGAGGTCGGGCTGCTCGCCGTGCGGGGGGACGCCGCGCAGGCTGAGCCGCTGATCGAGAGCTGTCTCGAGGACGTCACCGCCCGAGGCGAGGGGGCCGGCGCCACCATGGTGCAGTGGGCCCGGGCGGTGCTGTGCAACGGCCTCGGCCGCTACGGGGACGCACTGCGTGCGGCTCGGGAGGCGGCCGCCTCTCCCCTCGAGCTCGGACCACCCAAGTGGGCGCTGGCGGAACTCGTCGAGGCGGGCGTGCGCACCAGGGACACCGGGTCAGCGGCTGCTGCCCTGGAGGAGCTCTCGACGATGACCCGGGCCAGTGGCACGGAGTGGGCGCTCGGGACCGAGGCGGGCAGGCGCGCCCTGCTGAGCGAGGGTCGCGCGGCCGAGGAACTCCACCTGGAGGCCCTCGACCGGCTCGGCCGCACCACCGTCCGCGTCGAGCTGGCTCGGGCACGTCTGCGCTACGGCGAGTGGCTGCGCCGGGAGGGTCGACGCATCGACGCCCGCGTCCAGTTGCGGGTCGCGCACGAGACGTTCACCGCGATGGGCGCCGACGCCTTCGCCGAGCGCGCGCGCCACGAGCTGCTGGCGACCGGGGAGGTCGTGCGCAAGCGCACGGCGGAGACCACCGGGGAGCTCACCGCCCAGGAGGCCCACATCGCCAGGCTGGCCACCCGGGGGCTGACCAACCGCGAGATCGGCGCCGAGCTGTACCTCAGCCCCCGGACGGTTGAGTGGCACCTCCGCAAGGTCTTCACCAAGCTGGGGGTCAGCACGCGCCGCGAGCTGCGGCGGTCCCTGCCGGACGGCGTCGTCACCGCGATCCGGCCGGTCGGGCGGTCCGCGTCGCCGGCGAGACGCCGCGCAGCAGTTCCGCACAGCGCCGGGATGCCGGCTCACGCGCCGGCCGACGACCCCGGCGCACGTGGGTCGAACCGCTCGACCCACCGGGTGCGCCAGGACGGCGGCTCCCCGGGGTCGCCGGGGTAGACCCGCTCACGGACCACCTCGCCGTCGCGGAACTCCGTGATCCCGACGACCGTGCGGTGACCGGTCACCCTCCGCCGTCCGGCCCCGGGCCACTCTCGCGGCACCGAACGGCGCCTCGTCGCAGGGAGGTCCCCTGGTCCCTCCCTGGTCGGCCTGCGGGGACCCGGAGACCTCCGGCGCGGGGACGGCGACCAGTAGCAGACCAGGGGATGCCCCTGGGGCGACGCGGGCCACGGCCGCGCGAGCGTGTCCGAGCCGGCATCGACCGGGTGCCGCCTCCGCGAGGACGAGGAGCACACCGTGGACATGAAGCTCGAGGCCGTCGTCGTACCGGTCTCCGACGTCGACCGGGCCAAGCAGTTCTACAAGGGACTGGGATGGCGGGAGGACGCCGACCTCCTCGTCGACGAGGCCTTCCACGTGATCCAGATGACGCCACCCGGCTCGGCGTGCTCCATCCACTTCGGCATCGGCCTGGCGCCCGCGCCGCCCGGCTCGATCGCGGGCCTGCTCCTGGCCGTTCCCGACATCGAGGCGGCCCGTGCCGAACTGGTCGAGCGCGGTGCGGGCGTCAGCGAGGTCTTCCACGACGCCGGCGGAGGGCTGGCGGTGCGCGCGGACCCCGCGACGCACGCGCCGGGGCCCGATCCCGAGCGCCGCAGCTACGCCTCCTACGCCACCTTCGCCGACCCCGACGGCAACACGTGGGTGCTGCAGGAGCTCACGACGCGCCTGCCGGGCCGCTGACCACCGAGTTTCCGCCGCACCCCGTGGCACGCACCGAGGAGGACGAGATGGACGTCGCACCGCTGGCCGGTCTGCTCCGGGAGGCCGAGGAGCACCACGGCGAGTACGAGCCGGTGGGGCCGCCGCACCACTGGTCGGACTGGTACGCCGGCTACATCGTGGCGCGGCAGCAGGGCCGCACTCCCGACGAGGCCGTCGCCGACGCCACCCTCGTCATCGAGGGCGCCCCGCACTGACCGACCGGGAGCCCGTCGCCGTCGGCGCGCCGGGTGTGCACGCCCCGGCGCGCAGACGGCGGGTCTCCACGTACCTGCGCCGACACCTCCGCGGCCACGCCGCCCGCACGGACGGCGGTCCCCACGGCGGCACGGAGCCGAGCGGGCCGCAGGGCGGGGACCCCGGGGAGCCCCACGGGCGCGACCGGACGGCCCGGGCCGCGACCGTCGAGACCCCGTACCCACTGGCCGGTACCGACACGAGGAGCAGCGGGCCGGCCCGGCACACCCGCCCGGTCCTCACGGCGAGACGCACCGCCGCCGGACGGAGCGGCGACACAACCGAGGAGCGGTCATGGACTACGACGTCATCGTGGTGGGCGGCGGAGCCCCGGGAGAGCACTGCGCCGCACGGCTCGCCGAAGGCGGCCTCAAGGTCGCCGTCGTCGAGCGGGAACGGGTCGGCGGCGAGTGCTCGTACTGGGCGTGCATCCCGTCGAAGACCCTGCTGCGGCCCGGTGAGGCGCTGGCCGGGGCGCGGCGGGCACCGGGCGCCGCCGAGGCGGTGACCGGCCGGGTCGACCCGGCCGCCGCGTTCGCCTGGCGGGACTTCATGGTGTCCTCCTACGACGACTCGGGTGCCGTCGCGTGGGCCAAGGGCGAGGGCATCGACGTCATCCGCGGCCACGGCCGGCTCGCCGGCCACGGCCGCGTGCGGGTCGACGACGCCGTCCACACCGCTGACCACGTCGTCCTGGCCACCGGCTCGGACCCGTTCATCCCGCCGGTTCCCGGCCTGCGGGAGCTGCCGGGCTCCTGGACCAGCCGCGAGGCGACCAGCATGACCGAGGTCCCGCGTCATCTGCTGGTCCTCGGCGGCGGCCCGGTCGGCGTGGAGATGGCCCAGGCCGTCACCCGCCTGGGCGGCACCGCGTCGATCGTCGAGGGCATGGACCACCTGCTCCCCCGCGAGCCGCGGGCGCTGGGGACGGCGCTGGGCACGGCGCTCGCGGCCGAGGGCGTGGGCCTGTACTTCGGCCAGATGGTGTCCGCGGCGCGGCACGAGGACGGCGAGTTCGTGCTCGAGTTCCCCGGCCGGGACCCGCTGCGGGGCGACCGGCTGCTCGTGGCCACCGGCCGGCGTCCCCGGGTGCACGACGTCGGCCTGGAGACCGTCGGCATCGAGGAGCTGCGCCTCGACGCCCGGCTGAACGCCCGCGAGGGGCTGTGGGCCGTCGGCGACGTGATGACCCCCTGGCCGCTGACCCACGTCGGCAAGTACCAGGCCCGCGTGGTGGCGTCGAACATCCTGGGCCGGCCGCGCGCCGTGGACTACTCCGCCGTCCCGCGGGTGACCTACACCGATCCCGAGGCCGCCGCCGTGGGGGCCGCCGACGGCCCGGTCACGGTCACCGTCCCGCTGTCGCAGGTGGCGCGGACGGCGACCTACACCCGCTCCTACGACACCGAGCCCGGCTACCTCACGCTCGTCTCCGACGGGACGCGCCTGACCGGGGCCCACGCCCTCGGTCCCGGGTCCGGCGAGTGGCTGCAGCAGGCCACCGTCGCCATCCGGGCCCGGGTGCCCCTGGAGGTGCTCGAGGACGTCATCCAGCCCTTCCCGACCTTCTCGGAGGCGTTCCTGCACGCGCTGCTCGAGCTCCGCACCGCGGCCGTCGGCGCGTGACGCAGCCGTGCGCCCCTGCTGTCGCGGGGGCGCACGGTCGAGGCGGGTACCGGCCGGCCCGCAGGCCGCCGGGGACAGCGCTCCCCGGACACGCCGTCACCGGGCCACCGCGGCCGTGCCGTCCGGCCCGGGTCGACGGGAGGTCGACCGTGGCGGGACGCAGGGAGACCAGGGACGGACCAGGCACTCCGACGGGCGCGCGCCGTGCCGGGCACCGCCAGGCTGGCTGCCGTTCCCGGACGACGGAGGCCGCAGATGTCCCTCACAGCCGAGAAGCCCGCGGGCGCCACGGCGATCCGCCCCTTCCACGTGGACGTGCCCGAGGAGCAGCTCACCGACCTGCGGCGACGCATCGCCGCGACGCGGTGGCCCGAGGAGGAGACCGTCGCGGACTCCTCCCAGGGCGTGCCGCTCGCCGTGGTGCAGGAGCTGGCCCGCCACTGGGCCACGGACTACGACTGGCGCGCCTGCGAGGCGAGGCTCAACGCCCTGCCGCAGTTCACCACCGTGGTCGACGGCCTGGACATCCACTTCGTCCACGCCCGGTCCCGGCACGAGGACGCGCTGCCGATCGTCATCAACCACGGGTGGCCCGGCTCGGTGATCGAGCAGCTCAAGATCGTCGACCGGCTCACCGACCCGACGGCGCACGGCGGGAGCGCAGCGGACGCCTTCCACGTGGTGGTCCCGTCGATGCCCGGCTACGGGTTCTCCGGCAAGCCCACGAGCACCGGCTGGGGCCCCGAGCGCATGGCCCGGGCCTGGGCGGAGCTCATGGGACGACTGGGCTACGACCGCTACGTCGCCCAGGGCGGTGACTGGGGCGCCTTCGTCGTCGACCAGATGGGCCTGCAGGCGCCCGAGGGGCTGCTCGCCGTCCACACCAACATGCCGGCCACCGTGCCCGCCGACGTCAACGCCGCCGCGCTGGCGGGCCAGCCGCCGCCCGCCGGTCTCTCCGCCGAGGAGCAGCGCGCCTACGAGCAGCTGATCCGGACGTTCGGGCAGGTGGAGTACGCCCGGTACATGGCCGCCCGCCCGCAGACCCTGTACGGCATCGCCGACTCACCCGTCGGCCTCGCCGCCTGGCTGCTCGACCACAACGACGCCGACGGCCAGCCGGCCGCGGCGGTCGTCGCGGCCCTGGCCCGGCACACCAGCACCACCGGTGAGCTGACGCGGGACGAGGTGCTCGACAACATCACGCTCTACTGGCTGACGAACACCGGGGTCTCCGCGTCCCGCCTCTACTGGGAGTACCGGGGCGGCTTCTTCGACGCCAAGGGCGTTGCGATCCCGGTGGCCGTGACCGTGTTCCCGGGCGAGCAGTACGAGGCTCCGCGCAGCTGGACCGAGCGGGCCTACCCCGGCCTCATCCACTACAACCGGGTCGACCGAGGCGGCCACTTCGCCGCGTGGGAACAGCCGCAGCTCCTCGCCGAGGAACTGCGCGCCGCGTTCCGGTCCCTGCGCTGAGCGGGCGTCGACATGGCCACCCACGACCACCTGGCCGACGTCGCCCGCCGTCTCGGGCAGCGGTTCCACCACGACGCCGTCCGGGCCGAGGACCGCGGGCCGGCCGACGGCGAGGACGGCCTCTGGCCGACCGGGGACGAGTTCTCCCTCGCCGGAGCCACGGACTGGCTCAACTCACCGCCGCTCACCGGCGCGGACCTGCGCGGTCGCGTGGTGCTGGTCGACTTCCGGACCTACACGTGCATCAACTGGCTCCGCTCGCTGCCCCACGTGCGCGCCTGGGAGGAGGCCTACCGGGACTCCGGGCTGGTCGTGGTCGGCGTGCACTCACCGGAGTTCTCCTTCGAGCACGACGTGGAGAACGTCCGCCGTGCCGCGGCGGCCCGGTCGATCCGCCACCCGGTCGCGATCGACGACCACTTCGCCGTGTGGCGGTCCTTCCACAACCACTTCTGGCCGGCCCGCTACCTGGTCGACGCCGGGGGACGCCTGCGGCACCACAGCTTCGGCGAGGGCGGCTACGAGGAGGACGAGACGGTCCTCCGGCAGCTCCTCGGCGAAGCCGGGGCCGGCGACCTCGGGCCCGAGCCGGTGGCGGTGGACGCCCGCGGCATCGAGGCCCCCGCCGACTGGGACACGCTGCGCTCCGCGGAGACCTACCTGGGCTACGACCGGACCTCCGGGTTCGCCTCCTCCCCCGACGTCGTGCCGGACCGGCCGCACGTCTACGCCGCGGCCGAGCGGCTGCGCCTCGGGCACTGGTCCCTCGCCGGCGGCTGGACGGTCGGTGCCGAGTCGTCGTCCTCCTCCGAGGCCGGCGGACGCCTCGCGTGCCGCTTCCACGCCCGGGACCTCCACCTGGTCGTGGCGCCGCCGGCCGGGGCCACCGTGCGCTTCCGGGTGCAGCTCGACGGCCGGGACCCGGGCACCGACCACGGCCTCGACGTCGACGGCACCGGTCGCGGCACGGTCACCGAACCCCGCCTGTACCAGCTCCTCCGTCGACGCGGCGCGGTCACGAGCGGGACCTTCGAGGTGGAGTTCCTCGACCCGGGCGTCTCGGTCTACGCCCTCACCTTCGGGTAGGCCGCCTGGACTCAGTCCCCCCCGGGAGCCAGACCGGCGACGACCTCCCGCAGCCGCCCGAACGCCTGCTGCGTGGCCGTCAGCAGCGATCCCCCGCCCCCGGCGCGCCACGACCGGACCGCGACCCGGAGCACCAGGATGCCGATCCCGGCCTGCAGCAGGGCCGCCGGGTCGGGCGTCGACGAGCCGCGCAACCGCGCGAGACCCGTCGCCAGTGCACTCTCCATGTCCCGTTGGACCGTCAGCGTCCGCTGCATGAGCCGCGGGTGTCCCAGCACGATCTGGTCCCGCAGTGCGAGCACGTCCTGCTGCGACTCGAGGAAGGCCGCGAACTCGCCGAGGACCACCGGCAGGCGCTCCGCGTCCGGGACGTGCGCGGCGACGTCGAGGGCCCTGCCGAGCGCCGCGGTGAAGTCCTCCCGGTAGGCGAAGACGACCTCCTCCTTGGTCCCGAAGTGCCGGTAGAAGGTCGCGGGAGCCACGCCGGCCTCGGCGCAGACGTCCTCCACCGTGACGTTGTCGAAACCCCTCGTGCGGAAGAGCTCCAGCGCCGTCTTCTCGATCCGGGCACGCCGCTGCTCCCGGGAGCCGGCCACCGGACTGCTCGGGGGCATGCCGCTGCCCTCCTGTTCGCGCGGTGGGGCCGACCCGGACGAGCGACGAGTCTGTCACCCGCAGCCCGAGCCCTCACCGACGTGCGGGCCTCGGCGAGCAGTCGCCCGACCGATGCGCCACGCCCGGCTCCCGAGCACGCTGCACGGGTGCGGTCGCCTCGACCCCTGCTCCCGAGGAGGATCCGGATGTCCACACCTGGCGGGACCTCCGGCGACGGCGCCTTCCCGGCCGGGTTCGACGACCTGCGGCTGTCGCGCATCTCCGTCGGGGAGGTCTCCCTGCGGGTCCGCCACGGCGGCTCAGGACCTCCGCTGCTCCTCCTCCACGGCTACCCCGAGACGCACCTGGCCTGGGGGCTGGTGGCCGGCGAGCTGGCCCGGACCGCCACGGTCGTGGCTCCCGACCTGCGCGGGTACGGGGACAGCTCCAAGCCGGCCGCGGTCCCCGGTCACGAGAGCTACGGCAAGCGGGCCATGGCGGAGGACTGCATCGCGCTGATGGCCGGACTCGGCTTCGACGCCTTCGACGTCGTCGGCCACGACCGGGGCGGGCGGGTCGCCTACCGGATGGCCCTGGACCACCCCGAGGTGGTCCGCCGGCTCACGGTGCTGGACGTCGTCCCGACCGGCGAGGTCTGGGCGCGGGCCGACGCGCGTTCCGCCCTCGGCTACTGGCACTGGGCCTTCCTGGCCCAGCCCTCGCCGATCCCCGAGCGGCTCATCGGACGGGATCCCGACTTCTTCTTCCTCGACGCCGAGTTCGGTGGCGCCATCCGCCGGTTCCCCCCGGCGGCGGTGGCCGACTACGTCCGCTGCGCCCGGGATCCGGCGACCATCGCGGCCATGTGCGAGGACTACCGGGCCGGGGCGACCTGCGACCGCCGATGGGACGACGAGGACCGCGCCGCCGGGCGGCGGATCACCTGCCCAACGCAGGTCCTCTGGGCGGGCAGGGGTGCGCTGGAGGCCTGGTACGACACCCTCGCCATCTGGCGGGACTGGGCCGACGACGTCACCGGGCGGGCGTTCGACTGCGGCCACTTCATGGTCGAGGAGAGACCGCTGGAAGCGCTCTCCGCGATCCAGGACTTCCACGTCGGCTCCCGGAGCCCGACCGGGCCGACCGCGTCCGCCTGACCCGACGGTCGAGCATCGGGTCACCTGACCGATGCGGCCGCCCGGACGGCGGGGCAACGTCCTCGCCCGCGGCACGCCGTCGCCGGCACCCGGGCGCACGGCGGTGCCACGTCAGGTTCCGCCGACCACCCCGGAGGGGATCACCATGACCGAGGCCACCACCACCGGCGCACGGCCGACCGTCGCGCTCGTCCACGGCGCCTTCGCCGACAGCTCCGGCTGGAACGACGTCGTCGCCCAGCTCCTCGCCGACGGCGTGGGCGTGCGGGCCGTCTCCAACCCGCTGCGCGGCATCTCCCACGACGCCGCCTACGTGGCCAGCGCCCTCTCCCAGATCGACGGCCCGGTGCTCGCGGTCGGTCACTCCTACGGCGGGGCGGTCATCACCAACGCCGCGCTGCGGGCGGGCAACGTCGTCGGACTGGTCTACGTGGCCGGCTTCGCGCCCGACGAGGGCGAGACCCTGCAGGACATCGAGAGCGACTCCAAGGACAGCGTCCTGACCACGGCCCTGCTCCAGTGGAGCTACCCGACCGGCGACTCCGGGACGCAGACCGAGTTCGCCATCGACCCGGACCGGTTCCACGACGCCTTCGCCTCCGACGTGTCGGAGGAGCAGGCCCGCGTCATGGCGGCCACCCAGCGGCCCATCTCGGCCCTGGGCTTCGGGGAGCCGACCGCGGCGCCGGCGTGGAAGAGCCTGCCGTCCTGGGCCGTCATCCCGACGGGCGACAAGGCGGCGGGCAGCGACGTCCTGCGGACCATGGCCGCACGGGCCGGCGCCACGGTGACCGAGGCCGACGGCTCGCACGTGATCATGGTGTCGCAGCCGCAGGTCGTCACCGAGGTCATCCGGCAGGCGCTCCAGGCCGTCTCGGCGTAGCGGGCGCCGGCCGCTCGGGCCGTCGGGAGCGCGTCCCGGTCCCGACGGCCCGACCGCGCGCGGTCTCACCCGGCGGCGCCCTCCGCAGGGGTCATCCGCAGCAGCCGGACCCCGGTCATCTCCAGTCGCAGGCCCGCCGCGTCGGAGGCGCACCGGAGCACGACCTGCATGCAGCCCGGGCACCGGACGACGAGCGCGGGCGCGTCGGCGTAGACGAGGTGTTCACCCAGGGGCGCCGGCCGTCCGCAGTGCGCGCAGGTCGAGACGGCCGTCGTCGGGTCCACCGCGAAGACCTCCCGCAGGACACCGCCCGCCGCGTTGCCGTCCAGGCGCCGATCACCCGTCTCCGGGACACCGGTCACGGGACACCCCTCCGATCCGCTCCGACCTGCCGCGTCATCGATCCGTCTAGCGGGGGGACCAGTCGTCGTCCGCCTCGGGGACGACGTGCACCGCCCCCTCCTCCGCGGACGCTGCCCCCGAGTCGATGCCCACGTCGAGGGCGTACAGCTCCGGCTCGACGTCGCCCCAGCGCTCGACGGTCTCCACCAGGCGTCCCGCGCGGCGGCCGCCGACCTCGTCGTCGATGAGCTCCCCGTCGGTGTCGGAGGCGTCCCCCAGACCGTCCCCCTCGACCTGCTGCCGCTCCGGGACCTCACGGGCGAGTCGACCCGCCAGGCTCTCGCCGGCCAGCTCCTCGCGTTCGGTGGTCCCCCAGTCCGTCACCGCCCACGGGCGCTCGGCCGGGGACCAGCCGGTGTCGAGCACGTCGGCGACGCCGAGTTCCTCGAGGGTGTCCTGCGGCTCCAGCACGCCCGAGTCCTCCTCGGGATCGGTCCCGTCGGTGCCGAAGACGAACGGGTCCACCGCACACCTCCTCGGGCCGGGGCAGGGACGTCCTCCACCGGGAGCGGGTCGCCCGGGTCCGCCCGGTGCCCGCGTCCGCCGGGCGAGGCGACCGTGGCAGCCCCGACCACACCGGTGCATCGGTCATCCGACTGCAGGTGGCGCCCCGCCCGGGCCCGAGGTCCCTGGTGGCCAGCCGCTCAGTGAGAGACGCTCTCACCGCGACACGGACGACCGAACCAGCGACCTCCACGACCGAGGGCTCGTGACCCGGCACCGCCGGGGACGCGCGGGAGGGGACTCCGTTGCCAGACGCGCTCGCCTCCGTCCGCACCGCCGACGCGGGCCTGGTCGGCCGGTCGGCCGAGTGCGCGGCCCTCGCCTCCTTCCTCGACCGGGCGCTGGGCATCGGCGACGTCCTCGTGGTCACCGGGGAGCCCGGCGTCGGCAAGACGGTCCTGCTCGAGACGGTGGTCCGGGACGCCGCGGCATCCGACGCCACGGTCCTGCAGGCCGCAGGGGTCGAGTTCGAGGCCGAGGTGGGTTTCGCGGGCCTCAACCAGCTCCTGCTGCCGCTCCTCGACCACCTCGAGGCGCTCCCGGAGCCGCACCGGGACGCGCTGGTCGTCGCCCTCGGCCTCGGGGCGGGGCCGCCACCGCACCGGCTGCTCGTCTCGGCCGCCGTCCTCGGTCTGCTCGCGCGGGCCGCGGAGTCCCGCCCGGTGCTGGTCGTCGTCGACGACGTGCCCTGGCTGGACCGGCCGAGCGTCCGGGTCCTCGGTTTCGTCGCCCGCCGGCTGGCCCGCAGTCGGATCGGCGTCCTCGCCGCGGCGCGGACGGGCAGCGACTGCGTCCTCCTCCAGGCAGGTCTGCCGGAGCTCGAGGTGCCCCCGCTGGACGACGACGCGGCCGCGGAGCTGCTGCGGACCCGCTTCCCCGTGCTCGGCGCCCAGACCCGTCAGCGCGTCCTGACTGCCTCCCAGGGCAACCCGCTCGCCCTGCTGGAGCTCCCCGCGGTCATGACCGAGGCCCAGCGCACCGGGTCCGACCCCCTCCCGTCGGCGCTACCGCTGAACAGCCACCTGCAACGGGTCTTCGCCCAGCAGCTCGCCGCCCTCCCCGAGCGGACCCAGGGGCTGCTGCTGCTCGCTGCCCTCGAGGGCACGGGGGACCTCCGGACCCTGCGGGCGGCAGCAGCCACCGAGAGCTGGCTCGACGACCTGGCCCCGGCCGAGCGGGCACGGCTGCTGCGCGTCGACCTCGCCGCGGGACGGGTGACCCTGCGGCACCCGCTCATCGGGTCGGCGGCGGTCGAGCTGTCGACGAGCGGTCAGCTCCGACGGGCGCACGGCGCCCTGGCCCAGGTCCTGGTCGACCGGCCGGAGGAGTGTGCCTGGCACCTCGCCGAGGCCGTCGTGGGCGCCGACGCCCGCGCCGCCGACCTCCTCGAGACCGCGGCGCACCGCGCCCGCCACAAGGGCGACGCGGTGCACGCGGTCAACGCCCTCCTGCGGGCCGCCGACCTCACCCCGAGCGGTCCGGACCGAGCCCGTCGGCTGGCGGCCGCCGCGTTCGTGGGCGCCGACACGACCGGGGACCTGCGCAACGTGCCCCAGTTGCTGTCCGCGGCCCGCACGGCCGATCCCCGGACGGCGGGGTCCCTCGAGGTCGCGGTCGCCGCCGCCCACCACCTGCTCAACGGGGAGGGCGACGTCGGGACGGCGCACCGCATGCTCGTGCGCGCCGTCGAGTACGCGCTCGACACCGGCTCCGACGCGGCCACGGTCGAGGACGCCCTGCACAGCCTCCTGCTGGTGTGCCACTTCGGCGGCCGGGACGAGCTCTGGCGACCCTTCGAGTGGGCGCTCGAGGCGCTCGGACCGGACGTCCCGCCGGTGCTGTCGGTGTCGCGCACGGTGTTCGCCGACCCCGTCCGAGCGGCACCGGAGGCGCTCGAACGGCTCGACGAGCTGATCGTCTCGGCGCACACCGGCGTCGACTCCACCCACGTGGTCCGCGTGGGCACGGCCGCGTTCTACGCGGACCGCCTCTCCAGCTGCCGGCCGGCGCTGCGGAGGGTGGTCAGGGACGGGCGGGGAGGCGGCGCGGCCGCCTCGGCCGTCAACGCCCTGATGCTGCTCTGCCACGACGCGTTCGATGGCGGTCGCTGGCAGGAGGCCGGACGCACGGCCGAGGAGGGGCGGGCCTGGGGTGAGGAGCTGGGTTACCGGCTCGTCAGCCTGACCGGCGTCTACTGCTCGGCTCTCCTGGCGGCCGCACGGGGGGACGACGGGACGGCGGAGGCCCTGGCCGACGAGCTCGTCGCGTGGTCGGCCCCGAGGGCGGTCCGGCTGCTCGAGGACTTCGCCCGCCGCGTCCGCGGGCTGGCCGCGCTGGGACGCGGGGACTTCGAGGACGCCTACCGGGAGCTGAGCGCCGTCAGCCAGGCGGGCGGCTTCGCCCCCTACGCCCCGGTCGGCCTCGTCGTCGCCATGGACCTGGTGGAGGCGGCGGTGCGCACGGGCCGTCGTGCCGAGGCCGCGGCGCACGTGGCGGCCATGGAACGAGCCGCGATCTTCACCGGCCGGCCGAGGCTCGCCCTCGTGAAGGCGGGCTCGGCAGCGCTCGTGGCACCGGGTGAGGAGGCGTCCCGGCGCTTCGAGGAGGCGCTGGCCGTCCCCGGGGCGGAGCAGTACCCCTTCGAGCGCGCGCGGGTCCAGCTCGCCTACGGCGAGCACCTGCGCCGCAGCCGGGCGACGAACGCCTCCCGCGTGCAGCTCACCGCGGCGCTGGAGGCGTTCCGGCAGTTGGGGGCGCGACCGTGGGCGACACGGGCGGCCAACGAGGTCCGGGCCACGGGGCTGACCCACCGCGGCGCTCCCGGGAACGGGGGCGCCGGGGCACTGACCGCGCAGGAGCACCAGATCGCCATGCTGGCCGCCACGGGTCTGTCGAACAAGCAGATCGGCAGCCGGCTGTACCTCTCACCCCGGACGGTCGGTGCCCACCTCTACCGGGTCTTCCCGAAGCTGGGCATCACCTCCCGGGCCGCGCTGCGGGACGCCCTGAGCGGCACCGCACGGGCAGCGGTCACCGAGGGCCGAGCCGCGGTCCTTTGACTGATGCCCCGGCCCGCCGGAGCGGGGAGGGTCGGCACCGGTGGGGGCAACGCCCGGGGAGGAGCCGTCGTGTCACTGGTCTCTCGAGGGTTCGGTCGACGGGAGCAGCGCGGGGACGAGCGGCTGCCCCCGGGCCAGTACGACGCCGGCGACACCTTCCCCGTGCTGTCCGCCGGTCCGACGCCGCACACGCCCCTGACCGAGTGGGACCTGACGCTCCAGGGCGAGGTGGACGGCCTGCGGCGCTGGACCTGGGAGGAGTTCCGGGACCTGCCGCGCGAGGCGGTCTCGGTCGACATCCACTGCGTCACGAAGTGGTCGAAGTTCGGCACCCGCTGGGAGGGCGTCGCGGTCGACACGCTGCTGGACGGCGTCCGGACCGAGTCCGCGTACGTCCTCGCCTTCTGCGACGGCGGGTACACCACCAACCACCGGTTGTCCGACCTGACCGACGGCCGGGCGTGGGTGGTCGACACCTACGACGGGCGGCCGCTCGCACCTGAACACGGGGGGCCGGCCCGGCTGCTGGTCCCCCACCTCTACTTCTGGAAGAGCGCCAAGTGGCTCCGCGGGTTCGCGTTGACCCGGTTCAACGAGCCGGGGTTCTGGGAGACGTTCGGCTACCACGATCGCGGGGACCCATGGCTCGAGCAGCGGTACAGCGGCGACTGAACTGGCTGCGCGCCACGGTCCTCGAGAACCGCCCGGAGACCGCTCGCGTCCACCGGCTGCTCTTCGACGTCCCCGGCTGGTCGGGCCACCTGCCCGGCCAGCACGTCGACGTACGGCTGACCGCCGAGGACGGCTACACGGCCCAGCGCAGCTACTCGCTGGCCTCCGCCCCCGAGGACCCCCGGCTGCACCTGCTGGTCGAGCGCCTGGAGGGTGGCGAGGTCTCGCCGTACCTCACCGACGAACTGCGCTCCGACGACCTGCTGGAGCTGCGCGGCCCCATCGGCGGGTACTTCGTCTGGTCGTCCGCCGTGGACCGGGACGCGGGGCAGGCCGAGGGACGCCGCCCCGTGCAGCTCGTCGCGGGTGGCGCCGGCGTCGCCCCGTTCCTCGCCATGCTCGACCACCACCGGCGCACGGGGGGTTCCACGCCGGTACGCCTGCTGTACTCGGCACGCACGTCCGACGACGTCCTCGCCCGCGACGTCCTGGGACCGCAGACCACGATCACGCTCACCCGGGAGGCACCCGCGGGCTGGCGGGGTCTGACCGGCAGGATCGACCGCCGCATGCTGGAGGCACAGACGTTCGCGCCCACGACGCGGCCGCGGGTCTTCGTGTGCGGCCCCACCTCCTTCGTCGAGAGCACCGCCACGACGCTCGTCGACCTCGGTCACGACCCGTCGTGGATCAGGCTCGAACGCTTCGGCGGGTCCGGCGACCCGTCGTAGCCGTCCCGGCGGCGTCGCCCCACGGAGTGCCGTGCACCGTCCCGGTCCTGCAGGTCCTGCAGGTCCGGCAGGACGGCGACCGGCCGAGAGCGGAGTTGGTCACGTCGCGGCCCGGGTACCCCCATCCCGTTCCGGCCCCTGGACCGAACGGCTCCGACCGGGAGGGATCACCGTGACCCAGCAGCTGACCAGCCTGTCCCTGGACGACGCCCGCCGCATCGTCGCGGCCGGGGAGGCGCGCGCCGCAGAGATCGGGCAGCCGATGAACATCGCCGTCGTCGATGCAGGGGGCGACCTCGTCATGCACGTGCGCATGGACGGCGCCTGGCGCGGCAGCGTCGACATCGCCATCAACAAGGCCTTCACCGCCCGGGCCTTCGACATCGCCACCGCCGAACTGGCCGACCTGGCCAGGCCGGGTGGGCCGTTCTACGGCATCCAGGCGTCCAACAGCGGCAAGGTGATGGTCTTCGCCGGTGGCGCCCCCGTGCGCGCGGACGGGGTCATCGTGGGCGCCGTCGGGGTGAGCGGTGGCACCGGTGAGCAGGACACCACGGTCTGCGAGGCGGCCACCGCCGGCTTCTGACGTACCGGACCCACCGGGCAGCACGCGGGTCGGCCCCGCGGGAGCGCAGCGCCCCGGGCGAGCGGAGGCCTACACCGGCAGCCGGCTCGCCCGGCGCAGCGCGGCCAGGCCGTCGGGCGTGCCGGGCCAGTGCCGGGCGATCGCAGCCGCGCCGGCGCGGTGCACCACCGAGCGCAGCACCAGGGCGACCACGATCGCGTCGTCGGCGTGGCCGAGCACCGGCACGAAGTCGGGCACCAGGTCGATCGGCAGCGCCAGGTAGGCCAGCAGCAGCCACAGCCGCACCCGCACGCCTCGCGGCAGCGTGCCGTCGCCGGCCAGCCGGTGCACCAGCCTCAGCACGTCGGGCAGCAGGCGCAGCAGCTCCCGCACCCGCAGCTCGTCCCGGCAGGTCCTCCACAGCACCGCCACGAGCAGCAGCCAGCACAGCAGCAGGCCGCCCAGCACGCCGATCAGCGACCACGCCCAGTCCGGCATCCCGCCGCCACCTCCCTCGTCCCGTCCGCCGGCGGGACGGTGCCCCCCGTGCAGGGTCCCGCCGCGGCCCCGTCCCGGGTTCCGCCCTGAGCGTGCGGAGGACGGGGTCCTCCCACGGCGGGGGGCACGGGGGTCCTCACCCCATCTCGACCGGAACCCCACCGAACGCGACCAGGCTGACCACCCAGTACACGGCGTAGAGCGCCAGGAGGAGGCAGCCGTGCCACCGCGTCAGCCGGCCGGTGGAGAGCAGGTACGCAGCCAGCGCGGTGAGGACGACGAGCGCGGGCAGGTGCCAGGTGGACACGTCCGGGCCGACGACGATGCCGCCGGCCAGCAGGGTGATGCCCAGCTTCCCCGTGACCGAGAAGACGACGCTGCCGATGACGTTCCCGACCCCGATCTCCGGCACGCCCCGCCGGAAGGGCTCCACCGTCAGGAAGACGTCCTCCATGGTGAGCACGGCGGTGACGATGGTGGCGCCGAACACCGTGCCCTCGAGCCCGTAGGTCTCCAGGATCCCCTCGGTCCCGGTGCTCACGGTCGCCGCGCCGACGACGAGGCCGGCCAGGGCGACCACCGCCAGTCCGAGATGGGCCCAGCCGGCGGGCAGCTCGCTCGGCTCGGCGCGGGGCTCGTCGACGACCTGCTGCGTCCGCTCGGCGCCGGTCCGTGCTGCTGCCCCGGCCGGCTGGTCCGGCAGCACGTGCGTGTCCGCCCCGCGTCGGGGCGGTGTGCCGTCCCCGACCTCGGCGGCGGCGGCCTCGCACACCTCCTCGTCGCGGAAGACCGCGACGCTCCTGCGGAGCTCCCGGGCGGCGACGTAGCCGACGAACAGGACGAACAGACCGAGGAGCAGCACTCCGTTGGTGACCGTCAGCGGCCCGGTGAGCGTGAACGCGACCATCACCACGGGGGCGGCGGCGAACACGACGAGGTAGTCACGCGGGATGTCGACGACGCTCGGCCGGGTGATGGCCGCGACCGCGAGGACGATCCCGGTGAACGAGAGCGCCGTGCCGAACACGACGCCGAGCGCGACACCGCTGAGCTCCTCCAGGTTGAGCCCGACGCCGAGCGCGATGTCGTCGAACTCGACGCCGGTGAAGACGATGGCCAGCAGGAACAGCGGGATGCGTAGCCCACCGGCCGCCCCGACGAGGTGGGTGATGAGCTTCTCTGCGCTGATCACCAGCAGCGTCGCCCCGGAGATGAAGACGAACACCGAGGTCATGGCCGGAGCTCCTCCTCGCGGCGAGCCGCCGGGCCGGAGCGTCGGCGGGCGGTCACCGGCTGCGCCGGGGGATCAGCACCGTGTCCCGTGACCGCGCCTCCTCGTCGGCGGCGGCCACCGCCGCGGCCACGAGGCCGTGGTCGGGCGAGAGGTGGCAGACCGGGTCGGTGCGGGCGGCGTCGCCGGTGAGCTGGAAGGCCTGGCAGCGGCAGCCGCCGAAGTCGAGCTCGCGGCGGTCGCAGCTGCGGCAGGGATCGGGCATCCAGTTCGTGCCGCGGAAGCGCTGGAAGAGCGGTGACCGCTCCCAGATCCACGCCAGGGAGTGCTCCCGGACGCTGGCCCGTGGGAGGGGCAGGGTGTGTGCGGTCGGGCAGGGGAGGACGTCGCCGTCGGGCACCACGGTGAGCTGGCGCCGGCCCCAGCCGCCCATGCAGGGTTTGGGGTAGCGGCTGTGGTAGTCGGGCAGCACGTAGATGACCTCCATGCGCCCCTGCAGCCGCCCGCGGGCCGCCCGCACCACGTCCTCGGCGCGCGCCAGCTGCGCCCTGCTCGGCAGGAGCCCGTCGCGGTTGCGCAGGGCCCACCCGTAGTACTGCGTGTGGGCCAGCTCGATCCGGTCGGCCCCCAGCTGCTCGGCCAGGTCGAGGATGCCGGCGACCCGGTCGACGTTGTGCCGGTGCAGGACGACGTTCAGCGTCAGCGGCCAGCCCAGCTCCTTCACCAGCCGGGCGGCGACCAGCTTGCGCTCGAACGACCGCACCCCGGCGAGGCGGTCGGACAGGGCGGCCTCGTCCGACTGGAGGCTGATCTGCACGTGGTCGAGGCCCGCGGCCAGCAGCTCCTCCGCGCGGCGGGGCGTCAGCCCGAGGGCGCTGGTGATCAGGTTGGTGTAAAGGCCCAGCTCAGCGGCGTACCGGACGATGCCGGGGAGGTCGCGGCGCAGCAGCGGCTCACCGCCGGAGAGGTGCAGCTGCAGCACGCCGAGGTCCCGGGCCTCGACCAGCACGCGCTGCCACTCCGCCGTGGTGAGCTCGTCGGTGTGGGCGGCGAGCTCGAGCGGGTTGGAGCAGTACGAGCAGTGCAGCGGGCAGCCGTAGGTCAGCTCGGCCAGCAGGCCGAACGGCCGGTCCACGGCGGGGCTATCCACGGCGCTGCCCATGGCGGGCCTGCCCCCGGCCGGCCTCACCGTTCCCGATCTCGAGCCACCGGCGGGCGGTGAGGCGGTCGACGAAGGCGCGCACCTCGTCGTCGTCCACGTGCGCGTACCGCCCGCGCAGCTCGGCCACGATCTCGGCCGTCGTCCGCCGCCCGTCGCACAGCTCCAGGACGGCTGCCCCCGTGCCGTTGAGGACGGTCACCGCCTCCGGCGTCAGCAGCACGGACCGGCCGCGTGCCGGGTCGAACCTCAGCCGGACGGAGCGGGCCAGCCGGGGGCGGCCGGCACTACCGGCGGTCTGCGCAGGCGCGGTCGATCGCATCGAGCATGCTCCAGAGGACGTCGCACTTGAAGGACAGGGCCGCCAGGGCAGCGGCCTGGGTCTCCGGCGTCCGGCAGTGCTCCGTCACCACCTCCAGGGCGTGTGCGGAGTCGCGGGGCGCCTGCGTCAGCCGGGCCCGGAAGTAGGCCAGGCCCTGCGGGTCGATCCAGGTGTAGTGGCGCTCGAAGGCGGCGAGGCGCTCGGCCATCAGGTCCGGCGCGAACACCTCGGTCAGCGAGGAGGCCACCGCCTCGACCCATGGCCGGGTGCGGGCGAAGGTGACGTAGGCGTCGACGGCGAACCGCACACCCGGGACGACGTGCCGCTGGTCCTCCAGCTCCTCGCGGTCCAGGCCCACCGCCTCGCCGAGGCGCAGCCACGCCTCGATGCCGCCCTCGCCGTCGGCGGTGCCGTCGTGGTCGTGGATGCGGCGGATCCAGCGGCGGCGGACCTGCCGGTCGGGGCAGTTGGCGAGGATGGCGGCGTCCTTGCGCGGGATGGCCGCCTGGTAGGCGAACCGGTTGGCCACCCAGCAGCGGATCTGCTCACGGCCCAGCTCTCCCTCGTTCATCCTGCGGGAGAAGGGGTGCTGGTCGTGGTAGCGGCGGGACTGCTCGCGCAGCGCGGCCACGAACTCGTCGGTGGCCGTCGCGGTCGGCGTCATGAGGGGCCTCACACCTCCAGGTCGAGCCCGTCCACGGCGACCTCCATGCCGTGCTCCTCGACGGTGCGCCGCTCGGGCGCGTCCTCGAGGAGGATCGGGTTGGTGTTGTTGACGTGGACGTAGATCCGGCGCTCGGCGGGCAGCCGGGCGAGCTGCTCGAGGCTGCCCCCGGGGCCGCTGATCGGCAGGTGGCCCATCTCGCGTGCCGTCCGGCCGGCCAGGCCGAGCCGGATCAGCTCGTCGTCGGACCAGCAGGTGCCGTCGACGAGCAGGCAGGCGCCGTCGAGCTCGTTCCGCACTTGCGGCGTCAGCTCCTGCAGCACCGGCAGGTGGACCAGCGCCCGGCCGCTGCGCTCGTCGGTGAGGCGGTAGCCGACGACCCGCCCCTCCCGGGAACCGGAGCGGAACCGGGCGCGCTTGGTCGTCGGGACGTCGAAGGCCCGGTAGGACAGCCCGTCGGCCAGCGGCACGTCCACCCCCGGCACGACCGGTCGCCACTCGACCGGGCAGTAGGCCTCCAGCGTGCGGAGCAGCGAGGTCCCCTGGCGCAGCGTGTCGTGGGTCGCCTCGGTGGCGTGCAGGACGAGGCCTCCCCCCTCGCGGAGCAGCAGCAGCCCGAGCGTGTGGTCCAGCTCGGCGTCGGTGAGCAGCACGGCCTCCAGCGGGACCACCCGGGCGCCGTCGGGGCCGCCGGCGGGGTGCAGCGCGGGGAAGGACTCGATCTGGGCACGGACGTCCGGTGAGGCGTTGAGCAGGAACCACCGCCGGCGGTCCGCGCTCACCGCGACCGACGACTGGGTGCGCGGCCGGGCCGGCCGGGACCCGTCGCGCACCGCCCGGCACGGCGGGCAGGCGCAGTTCCACTGCGGGTACCCGCCTCCCGCCGCCGAGCCCAGCACCCGCACCCACATGTCGATCGGTGGTCCTCCCAGCAGCGGGCCGACAGAGCGCTGCGGAGGCGGAGAGGCGCCGGACCGCACCGCCCGACGCCTCTCCGCCCGGTTCCCGACGTGTCCTCCTAGTCCCAGTCGTCCTGGACGCCCATGTACGCGGTCGCCTCAGCGGACACCCGGATCTCCTCGAAGGAGGGGGCCTCCCACTCCTCTGCGCAGGGCGGGGAGACGCAGAGCTCCTGGTCCATCACGGTCACCTCCCCCCGGCCGAGTCGATGTCCTCGGGCAGCGAGAAGACGAACATCGCCTGGCCGTGCGGGCCGCCCATCATCCCGGGCAGGAAGCCCTCGACCCAGGCGCCCCAGCCGACCGGGACGGCGACGTACTGCTTGCCCTCGACGCTGTAGGTGATCGGGCTGCTGTGGTGGCCGCTGCCGCAGTTGAACTGCCACAGGAACTCGCCGCTGCGGGCGTCGAGGGCCACGAACGTCCCGGACGGCGTGCCCGCGAACACGAGGTCGCCCGCCGTGGCGAGCACCGACGCGCACATCGGCAGGTCGTTGCGCCAGCGCCACACCTCCTCGCCGGAGGCGTTGAAGGCCGACACCGACCCCGCCATGTCCTCCGCGTCGACGATGACCGCCGCGCCCCAGTAGGGGATGCTCTCCTTGAACTCCCGGCGCCGGCGGGCGACCCTCGCACCGGTGTCCTGCACCGGGACGTAGAACAGGCCCGTCCTCGGGCTGTAGGCCGCGTGGGTCCACTCCTTGGCACCGGCCGGACCGGGGTAGAAGTGGACCTCCTCCCCCTCCTTGTCGGGGTAGATCCGGGGCGTCACCTGCCCGTCGGGGCTGATCTCGCCCCAGGTGATCCGGTCGACGAACGGGAAGATCCGCACCCGCTCGCCGTTCGTGCGGTCCAGGACGAAGCAGTAGCCGTTCTTGTCGAAGTGGGCGAGCAGCTTGCGCCCATCCTGCTCGAACAGGATGCACTCCATGTTGCTGTCGTAGTCCCACAGGTCGTGCGGGGTGCACTGGTAGTGCCAGCGGATCTCACCGGTGTCGGCATCCACCGCGATCACGCTGTCGGTGAAGAGGTTGTCGCCCGGCCGGACCTCCCCGTCGAAGTCGGGTGCCGGGTTGCCGGTCCCCCAGTACAGGAGGTTGGTCTCCGGGTCGAAGGTGCCGGTGATCCAGCAGTTGGCGCCGCCCCGTGCCCAGGCCTCGCCCTCGGCGGGCCAGGTCTCCGAGCCAGGCTCGCCCGGCTTGGGGACCGTGTAGCAGCGCCAGACCCGCTCCCCGGTCTCCATGTCGTAGGCGTCGAGGTGGCCGCGCACCCCGAATTCCCCGCCGGAGCTGCCGACGACGACCCGGTCCTTCACCACCAGCGGGGCGATCGTGAGGCTCTCCCCGGCGCGCACGTCACCGTTGGTCACGTCCCAAATGCGGTCGCCGTTGGTGGCGTCGAGGGCGACCACGTGGGCGTTCAGGGTGCAGACGAACACCTTGCCGTTCGCCACGGCGACGCCGCGGTTCACGTTGCCGCAGCACAGCGAGACGTCGAACGGGATCGCGTGCTTGTACTGCCACAGCAGCTGCCCGGTCTTGCCGTCGAGCGCCCAGACCCAGCCGTCCCACCCGGAGACGTACATGACGCCGTCGACGACGATCGGGCAGGTCTCGAAGGCGTAGGTCGACTGGCCCGCGTGCAGCCCGTGCGGGGAGAAGCTGAACACCCACGCCGGCGTGAGACGCGTGACGTTCCCGGTGTCGATCTCGTCCAGCGGGCTGTACCGCTGCCCGTCGTAGGCGCCGTAGTAGGTGAGCCAGTTCTGCGGTTCCGAGCGGGCATCGAGGATGCGCTCGTACGTGACGCCCTGGACCACCGGGGGCGCGGTCCCCGTCGCGGTCGTCAGGGAGCCGAAGTCGACGGGGGGCGGGGCCTGCCGGTACTCGATGGTGGTCATCGACTGCTCCTCTCTACGGGCGTGGCTGCGGCGGGCGGTCGAGGCGGGCCGACGCCGGCACGTCGCCCATGACGACGATCGCGCCGATCAGGCCTCGGCCCTCGTCGTTGCCGATGTTGGAGCTGAACCAGTACTGACCAGGGCCGTCGAGGGTGACGTGCATGGTCCCCCGCGAGTAGTTCGGCAGCCACATCCACTGGCTGTCCCCGTTGCTCGGCACCAGCGCGCAGTGGGTGTTCTGGTCGTCGTTGACGAACTCGATGTCCAGGTCGCCGCCGTGGGGCAGGACCAGGACCGAGGGGTCCCAGATCAACTGGTCGGGGACGATGTGGATCTCGGCGGTCATCCGGCCGTCCGGCCCTTCCTGGGCCTGACCGATGTTCCCGGTGGCCAGCAACCGGCCCAGCATCCCGACGTTCTGCCTGTCCAGACCGAGTTGGCGCAGCATCTCGGACCGGTCCGGCGTGAGGGTCGCCACGGACCCCACCTCCTCGTGGGTCTCGGTGTCGAAGTGGTCGAGGTGGTCCCGCTCGCGCTGCCAGTGGCGCCTCCTCCCCCGGCCGCCGTGCCCGGGTCCTCCGGGCCACCGCGTCCGACGTCGTTGGAACCCCGTCCGCGGATGGCTAGCCTCGGGGTCGGCCGACCCCTGATGGATCCTGGGACGCTCGCTCCCCCGAGCCCAAGGGCAACTGGATGAACGGCGAGACAGAGCCGACGACAGGCGCGTCCCCCGCGACGAGCGGGGCCGCGCTCTCCGGTGAGAGCCTCGATCGGGTCGCGGCGGCCCGGGAGCGGTTCGCCGCCGGCGCGGACGACGTCCACGGGGTCCGCCCCGAGATCCTGGTGTCCTGGTACCGGTGCCGCGAGGAGTACGAGGTCAGCCCACACCTGCAACGGGCTCCCGCCGCTGCCGAGGGCACGTCGCACTCGATCGAGCACGACGTGGTGTTCGCCGAGCTCGGCGGCCTGGCCGCGGGGGCGGCACGGCAGTTCGACGGCGTCGACGGTCTGGTCGCGGTGAGCGACTGCGACGGGCGGGTCCTGGCGGCCTGGGGCAGTCGGCGCGTGCTCGACCTGGCCGCGGACAGCAACCTCGCGCCCTGGTCGACCTGGTCGGAACGCGCGAGCGGCACCAACGGCATGGGCACGGCCTTGGAGACCCGGCGCCCCGTCCTGGTCAGGGGTCCGGAGCACTGGTGCCGGGGGTTTCACTCCTGGATGTGCGCCGGCGTCGCGGTGCGCGACGTCGTCACCCGCGAGCCGCTGGCGACCCTCGACATCTCGTGCTGGGAGACGCCGCTGTCCGACGCCGTCCTGCCGTGGCTGCGCGCGGCGGCAGCGACCACCGAGGCCAAGCTGCGGCAGCGGGCGCGGCACACCGGCGCGCTGCTCGCGGCGGCCCTCGCCGACACCCGTGAGGCGCCGGGGACGCCGCTGGCCGTGGTGGACACGGTCGGAAAGGTCGTGCTGGCGAACACCGCGGCCGCCGTCCTGCTCGGCACCCCGGCGGACGCCGCGGCCTTCGCACCGTCGGACCGGTGGATGCCGCAGGTCCCCGCCGTGCTGGAGCTGACCCGGCGGGCGACCGTCCGCGCCCGGCAGGACCCGGGGTGGAGCGGGTCGACGCTGCTCTACGTGCCCTTCCTCGACCAGCCCCTCCCGGTCGCCGTCCGGCCCGTGCTCGACGGGTCGCAGGTCATCGGCGCGCTGCTGGTCTTCGGATCCCGCGGCACCGGCGATCCGGAGCTGCAGGACGCCCCGGACACCGGCTCACCCGGCCCGCGACCGCTCCCCACCCGGGTCGTCGCCCTCCGGGAGGACCGGTGGGTCCTCCTCGACCCCCGCGAGATCCGGTACGCGGAGACCGACCACGACAACGTCTGGCTCGTGACCGACCAGGGACGGCTGCTGGCCGCCGTCCGCGGTCTGGACCGCCTCGAGCACGAGCTCGCCGGCCGGGGGTTCCTGCGCGTCCACCGCCGTTTCCTCGTCAACCTCGGCCGGGTGCGGGAGATCGAGCAGGGGTTCAAGGGCGCGCTGTTCCTCGCCACCAGCACGCGCGGTCACGAGATCGTGCCGGTCGCCCGGCGGCACGCACCCCGCGTCCGCCAGGCGCTGGGTCTGTAGGGCGGGATGACCGGCCACCTCGCCGCGGCCCGCGCCCTGCTGCGCCGGCACCCCCTGGTCGACGGCCACAACGACCTGCCGTGGGCCCTCCGCACCCGGTTCGGGGCCGACCTGGACCGGGTGGACCTCGCGGGCCCCGTGCCGGGGACGCACACCGACCTGCCGCGGTTGCGGCGCGGCGGGGTCGGCGGCCAGTTCTGGTCGGTCTACGTCCCGGGCGCACTGCAGGGCGACGCGGCGGTGGCCGCCACACTGGAGCAGGTCGACCTCGTCCACCGGATGATCCGCGGCCACCCGGACGACCTGGAGCTGGCCCTCGGCGCCGACGACGTGGCGGCCGCCTTCTCCCGGGGCCGGATCGCCTCGCTGCTCGGCGCCGAGGGAGGCCACTCCATCGCGAACTCGCTGGGCGCCCTCCGGGTCCTGCACCGGCTCGGTGTCCGCTACCTGACCCTGACGCACAACGTGAACGTGCCCTGGGCCGACGCGGCGACCGACGTCCCCGCGACCGGTGGACTCAGCCCCTTCGGACGCGAGGTCGTACGCGAGATGAACCGGCTCGGCATGCTGGTCGACCTGTCCCACGTGGCGGCCACCACGGCCCGCGACGCGCTGGACGTCGCGGAGGCACCGGTCGTCTTCTCCCACTCCGGGGCCCGTGCCGTCTGCGACTCCCCGCGGAACGTCCCCGACGACCTGCTCCGCCGGCTGGCCGCCAACGGCGGCGTGTGCATGGTGACGTTCGTGCCGGACTTCGTGTCGCCGCGGTGCCGCGCCTGGGCCCTCGGGCTCCGGGCCGAGGTGGAGCGCCGCGGCCTCGACCCGCGGGACGCAGGGGTCCGTGCCACGGTGGGCGCCGAGTACGCCGCCGGGCACCCCCGGCCGCGCGCGTCGCTCGCCGAGGTGGCCGACCACGTCGAGCACGTGCGGACGGTGGCCGGCATCGACCACGTCGGTCTCGGCGGGGACTACGACGGGACCGACGACGTCCCCGACGGCCTGGACGACGTCGCCTGCTACCCCGCGCTGATCGCCGAGCTGCTCGGCCGCGGGTGGAGCCAGGACGACTGCGTCCGGTTGGTCGGCGGGAACGTCCTGCGGGTGCTCCGCGAGGCCGAGGCCGTGTCCCGCTCCGCGGCCGCCGTGCGGGGCCCGTCGACGGCGCGGATCGAGGACCTCGACCGACCGTGAGCCGGTCGCGGGCCGGTGCCCGCCGCGACCCGACGACGCCGCGATCCGGCGCCCGCACGCGGCGCGGGTGTCCGCGCGCCGCGGTCAGACGCGCAGGCCGGTCATGCCGCCGTCCACCCGCAGCACCGCGCCGGTCGTCGAGGCCGCCAGCGGGGAGGCGAGCGAGGCGATCGCGTGGGCGACCTCCTCGGCGGTCACCAGCCGGCCCAGCGGCTGGCGCTCCCGCAGCGCCTCGGCCGCCGCGGCCGGGTCCTCGGCGGCAGCGAGGAGCCGGCCGACCCACGGCGTCTCCGCCGTCCCGGGGGCCACGGCGTTGACCCGGATGCCGTCCCGGACGTGGTCGGCGGCCATGGCCAGGGTCAGCGCGAGCACCGCGCCCTTGCTCGCGCTGTAGAGCGCCCGCTGGCGGACGCCGACGAACGCGACCGCCGAGCAGGTGTTCACCACGGCCGCGTGCGCGGACCGGCGCAGGTGCGGCAGCGCCGCCCGGGTCACCCGGGCCGTGCCGGTGACGTTCACGTCGAGGACGCGGGCCCACTCCGCGTCGTCGTTCTCCCCCACGTGCCCGGTCGCACCGATGCCGGCGTTGTTGACCAGCACGTCGAGGCCGCCCAGCTGCTCGACGACCGTCCCGACGGCCGCGTCGACGGCGGCGGCGTCGGTGACGTCGCAGCGCAGCGCCAGGACGCCGTCCGGGGCACCGTCGGTCCCGCGGTCCAGGACGGCGACGCGCGCGCCGCGCTCCTGCAGCAGGCGGGCGGTGGCCGCGCCGATGCCGCTGGCGCCGCCGGTCACCACGGCGACCAGCCCTCCGAACTCGGTCATGTCAGGCGCCTCTCGGGTCGACGTGGGTCTTGGGTCCGGGGCCGGCTCCCTCGATGCGCTCGCCGGCGAGCACGGCACCGACCCGGTCGAGACCGACGGTCGCCGCGACCAGCGGTCGCGGGTCGACCGCGCCGCCGGCGTAGGCGGCGATGGTGTCGTCCAGCGCCGGCGAGGCGGACAGCACGCCGACCGCGGTGACGTCCTTGAGGAGCAGGGTCCGGGTGTCGATCGTGCTGGGTTCGCCGGCGATGCCGATGTAGACCACCCGGCCGGCCGGCTGCACCACGTCGAGGGCCAGGGCAGGCAGGTGGACGGCGTTGGAGGCGTCGACGACCGCGTCGAACGGCTCGTCGGGCAACGTCGCCTCGGTCCAGGCGTGCGGGAAGCCGAGGCTGCGGGCGAAGGCCAGCGACTCCGCACCGAGACCCATCACGTGCACCTCGGCGCCGGCGGCGCGCAGGAACATCGCCGCCAGCAGCCCGATCGTCCCCGGGCCGAGCACCAGGGCCCGGTCGCCCGGGCCGACACCGGCGGCCTGCGCCGCGCGCAGCGCGTTGCCGCCGGGCTCGACGAGCGCACCGAGGACGGCGTCGACGGCGTCCGGCAGCGCGTGCAGCGACCACGCGGGGACGGCGAGCTGCTCGGCCAGCGCACCGGGACGGCCGCCGCGGATGCCGACCTCCTGGCGGTGCGCGCAGACGTGCTGGGCGCCCCTCCGGCAGGCGCGGCAGGTCCGGTCGCCCAGCATGGTGTCGCCCATGACCCGGCGGCCGAGCCAGGACCGGTCGACGCCGTCCCCGACGGCGGAGACGGTGCCCGCCCACTCGTGGCCCAGCCGCATGGGGTAGGCGGAGTGCCCCTCGTGCAGGTAGGTCATCTCGCCGGTGAAGAACTCGATGTCGGTGCCGCAGACGCCCACCCGCTCGACGTCGACGACGACCTCGCCGGGGACGGCCACGGGCGCGGGCACCTCCTGCACCGACGCCTCCCCCGGCGCGGTCAGCACGAACGCCCGCACGGTGGGTGTGCTCACCGCGGCCCGAGCACGTGCTGCCGCTGCGACCCCAGGCCCTCGATGCCGAGCTCCACGACGTCACCGGGCTGCAGCCACACGGGCGGCCGGAACCCCATCCCGACGCCGGGCGGGGTGCCGGTGTTGATCAGGTCGCCGGGCTCCAGGACCATGAACTGGCTCAGGTGGTGCACGATCACGTACGGGTCGAAGACCATCGTCCTGGTGTTGCCGGTCTGCCGGCGCACCCCGTTGACGTCCAGCCACATGTCCAGCGCCCGGACGTCGTCGACCTCGTCCGGGGTGACCAGCCAGGGGCCGGCCGGGTTGAAGGTCTCGGCGGACTTGCCCTTGGACCACTGGCCGCCGCGCTCCATCTGGAACGCCCGCTCGCTGACGTCGTTGACGACCAGGTAGCCGGCGATCGCGTCGCGGGCCTCCTCGACCGCGTCCAGGTAGCTGGTGCGCCGGCCGATGACCAGGCCCAGCTCGACCTCCCAGTCGGGCTTGGTGGACCCGCGCGGGATGCGCACGTCGTCGTCCGGGCCGACGAGCGTGTTGGGCGACTTGGTGAACAGGATCGGCTCGGCGGGCACCGGCTGGCCGGTCTCGGCGGCGTGGTCGCGGTAGTTCAGGCCGATGCACAGGATCTGGTGCGGCCGCGCGATCGGCGCGCCGATCCGCTCCCCGGCGAAGCGCGCGACCTGCCCGGCGGCCGCGCGCTCGGCCACCACCGGGCGGAGGAGCTCGGGGCCCCCGCTGCCGAAGAAGGTCTCGTCGAAGTCGGGGGCGACGTCGGAGACGTCGACGTAGGTCTCGTCGTCGAGGCGGACGACGGGCTTCTCGGCGCCGGGCGCGCCGATGCGCATCAGGTACACGGTGCTGTCTCCAGGGTCGGGTGCGGGCAGGTCGGTGCCGGGCGGAGCCCCACCACGGGCGCGGCGGTCCGCGTCACCGGGCCTCCCCCATCGACCCCAGCAGCCCACGGACCACGCCGAGCGCCTCGACCAGGGCGGGCAGCGGCGTCCGGTAGGCGAGCGCGCTGATGCTCAGCGCACCCGACGGCGCGCTCGGCGAGGTGAGGAAGACCGGCAGCGCCAGGCAGTTGACGCCGGTCTCGTTCTCCTGGTCGTCGGTGGCGTACCCCTGCTCCCGGGTCCGCGCCAGGTCGCGGTGCAGGTCCTCGACCGTGCAGCGGGTCCGCGGTGTGCGTCGCACGAGCTCCGCCGTCCCGGCCCAGGCCGCCACGTCCGCGCGGGTGGTCAGCCGGTGCGCCAGCAGGAGCTTGCCGACCGCCGTGGCGTGGGCCGGGTTGCGCCCGCCGATGGTCGAGGTCAGCCGCACGGCCCCGGTCGGCGGGTCGACCTTCGCGCGGTAGACCACCTCGCGGCCGTCGAGGACCGCGTAGTGGGAGGTCTCCCCGAAGTGGGCGGCCAGGCTCTCGAGCACCGGGCGCACGCGGACGTGCTCCGGCCGGGCCTCGTGGTGGGCGAACGCCATCCGGAGGAACTCGTCGCCGAGGACGTAGTGGCCCCGGGCGTCCTGGTCGGCGAGCCCGGCGCGACGCAACGAGCCGAGCGCGCGGTGCACGGTGGGCTTGGGGCTGCCGATCGCCCGGGTCAGCTCCTCCAGGCCGGCGCCGTCGGCGTGGCGGGCCAGCTCCTTGAGCACGGCGAGCACCCGGTCGGAGCCGACGAGCCGGCTCTCGTCGAGCGGGCTCACGCCGCCCCCTCCGGGAGCTGTCGCTCCGCCGGATGTGTGCGTAGTCTCCATCGCGTTCCAGAAGTTAGACCATCGTCTCGACAGTCGGAAGGCAGCTCGTGACGCTCCGGAGCGCGCAGTGGTACGCGGGGGACGCCCGCAACGCCTACATCCACCGGGCCTGGATGCGCCGCGGCGTGCCGGGCGACGCCTTCGACCGGCCGCAGATCGCGATCGCCAACACCGCCTCGGACCTGACCCCGTGCAACGCCCACCTCACCGAGGTCGCGGCGTCCGTGCGCAACGGCGTGCTCGAGGCCGGCGGCACCCCGCTGGAACTGCCCGTGGTGTCCCTCGGTGAGACGCAGGTCCGGCCCACGGCGATGCTCTGGCGGAACATGGCCGCGATGGCCACCGAGGAGATGCTCCGGGCCAACCCGGTCGACGGCGTCGTGCTGCTCGGCGGCTGCGACAAGACCATCCCGTCGCTGCTCATGGCCGCGGCCTCGGTGGACCTGCCCGCCGTCGTCGTCCCCGGTGGCCCGATGCTGACCGGCACCTTCCGCGGCGTACCGCTGGGCTGCGGCACCGACGTGTGGCGGCTCAGCGAGGAGGTCCGCGCCGGCACCCTCTCGGAGGAGGCGTTCACCCGGTCGGAGTCGTCGATGATCCGCAGCCGGGGGCACTGCAACACCATGGGCACCGCCTCGACCATGGCGCTGGTCGCCGAGGCGCTGGGCACCGTCGTCCCGGGCGTCGCCGGCACGCCTGCTCCCGACAGCAGGCTGCTGGAGGCCGCGCACGGCACCGGCCGGCTGGCCGTGGAGATGATCACCGCCGACCGGCGGCCGAGCACCTTCCTCACGAGGGCCTCCTTCACCAACGCGATCGTCGCGCTGGCCGCCATCGGCGGGTCCACCAACGCCGTCGTCCACCTGCTGGCCATCGCCGGCCGGCTCGGCATCGAGCTCACGCTCGACGACTTCGACCGGATCGGCTCCTCGGTGCCCGTGCTGGTCGACCTGCAGCCCGCCGGCCGCTTCCTCATGGAGGACTTCCACCGGGCCGGTGGCCTGCTCGCGGTCCTGCGCGAGGTGCGCGACCTGCTCGACCCGACCGCGCTCACCGTGACCGGCAAGCCGCTCGTCGACTCGCTGGACGACGCGCCGATCTGGGACCCCGAGGTCATCCGCACCCGCGCGGAACCCCTGGTCGCCGCGGGCGGCATCGCCGTGCTGCGCGGCAACCTCGCCCCGACCGGTGCGGTGGTCAAGCCGGCCGCCGCCTCGCCGCACCTGCTGCGGCACCGGGGCCGGGCAGTGGTCTTCGACTCGATCGAGGACTTCCACGCCCGCATCGACGACCCCGACCTCGACGTCGATGCCGACTCCGTCCTCGTGCTGCGGGGCTGCGGCCCGAGGGGCTACCCCGGCATGCCCGAGGTGTCGAACATGCCGCTGCCCAAGAAGCTGCTCGAGCAGGGCGTCCGGGACATGGTCCGGGTCTGCGACGGGCGGATGAGCGGCACCGCCTACGGCACCGTCGTCCTGCACGTCACCCCCGAGGCCGCCGCCGGCGGCCCGCTGGCGCTCGTCCGGACCGGTGACGTGGTCAGCCTCGACGTCGCGGCCCGGCGCATCGACGTCGAGGTGCCGGACGACGAGCTGGCCCGGCGCGCACCGGACCCGGCCACCGTGGCCGCCTTCGCCGACCCGCGACGCGGGTGGGAGCGGCTCTACGTCGACCACGTGCTGCAGGCCGACACCGGCGCCGACCTCGACTTCCTGCTCGGCTCCAGCGGCTCGGCCGTCAGCCGCGAGTCGCACTGACCGCCACCCGGCAGGCGGACGTGACGACGACCCGGACCGCCCTGGTGACCGGCGGCGCCAGCGGCATCGGCGCGGCCACCGCCGAGCGGCTCCGCGCCGACGGGCTCGAGGTGGTCACCCTCGACCTCGCCGGGGCCGACCTGTCCGCCGACGTCACCGACGAGGAGGCGCTGCGGCAGGTGGCCGGTGAGGTGGGACCGGTCGACGTGCTGGTGAACTGCGCGGGCATCGTCGGGCCGAACCGGCCGCTGGTGCAGACCACGGCCGACGAGTGGCGCCGCGTCCTGGACGTCAACGTCGTCGGGACGGTGAACACCCTGCGGGCCTTCGTGCCCGGGATGGTCGAGCGCGGCTGGGGGCGCGTCGTCAACGTCGCGAGCATGGCCGGCAAGGACGGCAACCCCGGCCTCGCGGCCTACTCGGCCGCCAAGGCCGCAGTCATCGCGCTGACCAAGTCCGCGGGCAAGGAGCTGGCCACCACCGGCGTGCTGGTCAACGTGATCGCCCCCGCGGTCATCGCCACGCCGATGAACGCGGCGACCGCCCCCGACGTGCTGGCGCACATCACCGGCCTCATCCCGATGAAGCGGGTCGGCCGGCCCGAGGAGGTCGCCGAGCTGGTCGCCTTCCTGTGCTCAGACCGGGTCAGCTTCTCCACCGGCGCCGTCTACGACATCAGCGGCGGCCGGGCCACCTACTGACCCGGACCGGCACCCCGCAGGTCTCAGCGGCCCTCGACGACCACGTGGTCCGGGCGCCCGGTCCGCGCCCAGCTGACGACGTTGCCCGCCGCCTTGCGCCGCAGCTCCACCTCCGCCTCGTCGGAGTACCACGCGACGTGCGGTGTGAGCAGCGCCCGCGGGTGCGCGAGCAGCGGGGAGCCGGCGGGCGGGGGTTCCGTGGGGAACACGTCGAGGCCCACACCGGCGAGCCGGCCGTCCTCCAGCGCCTGCAGGACGGCGTCGAGCTGGACCAGGCCGCCCCGGGCGGTGTTGACCAGGTAGGACCCCGCGGGCATCCGCCCCAGCAGGTCCGCGCCCACCAGGCCCTGGGTGTCGGCGGTCAGCGGCAGGTGGAGCGTCACCGCGTCGCTGCGGGCGAAGAGCTCCGCCAGGCCGAGCCGCTCGACCCCGGCGGGCCAGGCCTCGTCGGGCAGGTGCGGGTCGTGGCCCACGACCGCGCCGAACCACGGTGCCGCGCCGGCCATGGTGGCCCGCCCGATCCGGCCCAGGCCCACCACCCCGAGGGTCAGCCCCGCGGGCCGCCGCAGCCGGCCGCCGAGCCGGTGGTCCCAGCGCCCGGAGTGCACCTGCCGGTCGTGCTCGGGGAGGTTGCGCAGCAGGGCCAGCAGCACCGCCACGGCGTGCAGGGCGACCTCGGTGGTCCCGTAGTCGGGCACGTTGCACACCCAGACGCCCCGGGCGCGGGCGGCGTCGGTGTCCACGACGTCCACCCCCACGCCGTAGCGGCTCACCAGCCGCAGCCGGGGCAGCGCGTCGAGCACCTCGGCGGTGATCGGGGCGTACTGCACGAGGACGGCGTCCGCGTCCCGCGCCGCGTCGACGACCTCCGCCGCCGTCCGGCACCGGGCGGTGTGCAGCTCGTGCCCCGCGGCGGCCAGCACCTGCTCCTCGATGTCGAGGACCCCGTAGTCCGCGTCGGTGACCAGCACCCGCAGCCCGGGCCCGCTCACCGGACCGGGCCGGCCACGGCGCGCTCGGCCGCGGCCACGGCGTCGAACGTCGGCGGAACGGGGCTCAGCGGGGGCCGCACGGTGCCCATCGGGTGCCCGTGCCGCTGCTCGGCGACCTTCTTCAGCACCCCGGCGGAGTCGTGCTGCTTGGTCATCGCGCGGACCTGCTGGAGGTGGGCGGACAGCGCCGCCGCCTCGGCGGACCGCCCGTCGCGGACCTGCCGGTAGAGGGCGACGACCTGCTCGGGGACGATGTTGGCCAGTGCCGAGATCGAGCCGTGCGCCGTCCCGAGCCGTCCGGGCAGGTCGTCCTCCGTGCCGACCAGGACGCCCTTCCCGGCCGCGTGGACCTCCGCGGCGTAGCCGGGCTCTCCCCCGGAGTCCTTCACGCCCCACACCGGCAGGCCGGTCACCAGGTCCGGCGGGAGGGGCACCGCGTACTTGGGGATGTGGTAGAGCACGACCGGGTGCCGGGTGGCGGCCAGCACCCGGTCGTAGAACCGCCGCAACCCGTCGGTCGACACCGGCCTGAAGTAGTACGGCGGCAGCACCATCACCGCCCGCACCGGCAGGTCGTCCAGGTGGGCCAGCAGGTCGAGGGTGTCCGGCAGGTTGCCCTCGGCGACCGTGGCGACGACGTGCAGCGAGCCGGCCACGGGGACCAGCGCGTCGAGCACGGCCTGCTTCTCCCGGGTGGTGACCGAGGGGCCCTCCCCGTTGGTGCCGAACGGGATGACGCCGGTGACCCCCCGCCCGGCCAGCCACGCCACGTGCGCGAGGTAGGCGTCCACGTCGACGCTGTAGCGCTCGTCGTCGCGGAACGGCGTCACGTTGGCCACGTAGACGCCCTCGAGGACGTCGGCCGGGTCCTGCAGCTGCATCGTCATCTCCCGAGGTCGACGGTCTGGTCCAGGAAGGCGGTGAGCTCGGCGCGGCTGGGCAGCCCCTCGTAGTCGCCGAGGTTCTGCACGCAGAACGCCCCCATCGCATTGGCCGTGCGCAGGCGGTCGGCCGGGTCCTGCCCTTCGAGGGTCGCGGCGAGGTAGCCCGCGGCGAACGCGTCCCCCGCCCCGATCGGGTCCACCTGGCGGGCCGGGAACCCCGGCGAGGTGAGCCGCTCGCCGTCCACCACCGCCGCGCAGCCGCGCGCGCCGAGCTTGAGCACGACCTCGCCCGGACCGGCGTCGGCGAGGCGGTCCAGCCAGGTCTCGTCGTCGCGGCCCCACAGCGCGCGGGCCTCCTCGTCCCCGACGAGCAGGACGTCGACGTACGGCAGCACCGCCTCGCTGGCGGCGCGGGCCGCCGCCGGCTCCCACAGCCGGCTGCGGTAGTTGACGTCGTAGCTGACCCGGACGCCGGCCGCCCGGGCGGTCCGCGCCGCCCAGGTCAGGAACTCGGCCGACGCCGGGGACAGCGCCCCGGTGATCCCGGTGAGGTGCAGGAAGGCCGCGCCGTCGAGCACCGCCGGGTCGAAGGCGCCCGGCGCCAGCGTCGAGGCCGCCGACCCGCTGCGGTAGTAGTAGACCCGCAGCGCGCCGGCGACCTCCTCGCGCAGGTAGAGGCCCGTCGGCCGGTCCGGGACCCGGCGCACGGCGCTGGTGTCCACGCCCTCGGCGCGCACCCGGTGCAGGACCAGCTCGCCGAGCTCGTCCTGCCCCAGGGCACTGACCCAGCTGGCCCGGACGCCGAGCCGCGACAGCCCGATCGCCACGTTGCTCTCCGCCCCGCCGATCGACAGCGTCACCGACGTGGCGTGCCGCAGGCGGCCGGGCGCCGGGGGGACGATGAGCACCATCGTCTCCCCGGCGGTGACCACCCGCGGCACGGGGGCCTCCCCCGGCTCAGCCACCGAAGAGGTTCTGCAGCTGCTGGTTGAAGGTGAGCACGGACAGGAAGCCGAACAGCAGGAAGGCCCAGACCAGGGCGGCGACACGGCCGGCACCCGGACGGATCTCCCTGGGCAGCGTCCGCCGGTTCACCAGGAGGAGCAGTGCCGAGTAGATGAACATCATCAGCCCGCCGGTGACCGCGGAGATGACCAGCAGGACCAGCGGCTGGCTGAGCCCGGACAGGATCACGACGACGCCGATCACGACCAGGCCCCAGACCAGCCCGAAGTAGATCTTGCTCTCGTTCGCGCCCTTCAGATAGGCGGTCTTCAGCACGTCGGCGCCCAGCCGGCTGGTGTAGTCGACGATGCCCAGCGCCGCCGCGAACAGCGAGAAGGCGCCGATGATCCAGAAGAAGGTGCCGAACCAGCCGCCGACGGTCGCGTTGAGCGCGTCACCCTCCGCCTCCAGGAAGGAGATGTCGCTGGCCAGCCCCTCCTGCCCGAACACGGTGGCGTAGGCCAGCAGCGAGGTGAACAGGATGGTGAGGAAGCTGATCGCCACGAAGGTGCTCAGCTGCTCGTAGTTGGCGAACTTCCACCAGCGCCGCCACCGGCCCAGGTTCTCCGGGGTGGGCTCGAAGACGAAGCCGGTCGACGGCGCGGCCTCCGGGTGGCCGGTGACCGGGCTGACGATCCGCGGCACATAGGCGCCCATGCCGAACCGCTTGTCCCGGATCCAGTTGCTCTGGCACAGGTTCTGGCCGCCGCCGGCCCCGGCGAACGCCAGCGCGCCCAGCAGCAGTGCGAACCCGAGCTCCTGGTAGGGCAGCCCGGCCTCGGTGATGATCTGCGGGGTGTCGGCCCAGGTGGACGCGCCGATCGCGGCGACCGAGGCGACGACGATGAGCAGCAGGACGGCCGCCACCTTGACCATCTCGATCTTCTCGAGCGCCTGGTAGACCACCGGGGCCATCGTCAGGATGACGCCGATGAGGAGCAGGATGCCGATCGCGATCGGCGCCACGCTGCCGCCGACGAGGTAGGTGATCAGGGTGGCCGAGCTCGTCGCCCAGCCCGGCCAGATGTTGGCGAAGTAGGCGAGGACGGCGAAGACCAGGCCCCAGTGCCGCCAGTACCGGCTGAAGCCGGTGAGCGCGGTCTCCCCCGTGGCGAGCGTGTACCGCTCGATCTCCATGTTGAGGAAGTACTGGGTGGCCAGGCCCACGAAGGCGGCCCAGACGAAGACCAGCCCGACCTGGGACGCGATGTAGGGGTAGAGGATGAACTCGCCGCTGGCCATGCCGACGCCGGCGGCGACGATCCCCGGCCCGATGACGTGCCGGAAGCTCGCCGGCGGCTCGGGCATGTCCCGCACCTTCGGTGCTTCCAGGTGCTTGGTCGGGAAGAGGTCCACCACCGAGGACCTCGCGCCTCCCGGCTCACGGGTGCTGACCATCGTGCCTCCTTCTGTTCGACGTCACTGTCGGGTGGGGCGGTACGGGGGTGCGCACGGTCCCGTGCCGACCGGCGGGGCCACCGGTCGGCGCGGTCAGACCGAGACGTTCGGGTAGTCGCCCGACGCGTGCGCCGTGAAGGCGACGTGCCGGTCGGAGAGATCCGTGCTGCGTCGCACGCCCAGCAGCTGCATCGACCGCTGGTACTCCTCGGCGAGGATCTCGTAGGCGCGCAGCACGCCGTCCTGGCCGCCGGCCATGAGGCCGTACAGGTAGGCGCGGCCGATCATGACCGCGTCCGCGCCCAGGGCCCGGGCGGCCACGACGTCCTGGCCGTGCAGGACGCCGCCGTCGATGAGCACCGTGGCCTGCTGCCCGACCGCCGACCGGATGACGGGCAGCACGTCCAGCGTCGCCGCCGAGCGGTCCAGCTGGCGCCCGCCGTGGTTGGAGACCACCACGCCGTCGGCTCCGTGCTCCATGACCTCGCGGGCCGACGCGGGGGTGGTGATGCCCTTGACGATCAGGTCACCGCGCCACCGCTTGCGCAGCAGGTCCAGCGAGGCCAGGTCCAGCCCGGGGTCGAACATCATGCTGGCGACCTCGGCCGGCGTCGGGTTGCCCGGGACCCCGGAGAGCGAGGCGAACGTCATCCCGCCGGTGGTCAGCTTGTTGAACCACCACACCGGGAACCTCGACATGTTGAGCACGGTGCGCGCGGTGAGCGTCGGCGGGATGGTGAGGCCGTTGACGACGTCGCGCAGCCGCATCCCGGAAACGGTGGTGTCGACGGTGAGCAGGATCGTGGAGTAGCCGGCCGCCTCGGCGCGCGCCAGCAGGTCCTCGTTCACCTCGGGGTCGGCGGTGTAGTACAGCTGGAACCACAGGTCGCCGTCGGGGGATGCAGCCCGCACGTCCTCGATCGAGGTGGAGCCCACCGTCGACAGCGCGTACGGCACGCCGACGTGCTGGGCCACGGTGGCGACGGCGGCCTCGCCGTGGTGGTGCATCATCCGCGTGTAGCCGGTGGGCGCGAACACCAGGGGCATGGCGATGCGCCGGCCCAGGAGCTCGGTGCTCGTGTCGGGCTCGGCCACCGAGCGCAGCGCGTCCGGGTGGAAGGTGACCCGGCGGTAGGCGGCGGAGTTCCGCGCCGCCGTGATCTCCTCCTCGGCCGCGCCGTCGACGTAGTCGAAGACCGCCCGGGGTGTCGTGCGGCGGGCCGCCTCGCGCAGGTCGCGGACCGACAGGGCGTTCTCCAGCCGTCGTGCCCTGCGGCCCAGCCGTGGCCTCCTGAACTGCACGACCTCGCGGAGCTCCGACCACCTCGGCACCTGCCGGGTGGTCGGGACCGGCGGGAGCGGTGCCCTGTCCGTCATGCTCTCCCCTCTCCTCGTCGGGCGCCGGCCGCCCGGCCGGGGTCCGGCCGGACCATGGCCACCGCCTCGGCGGTCAGCCGGCGGACGGTCTCGAAGTCCCCCGACCTGATCCGGTCGCGGGGCACCATCCAGGAGCCGCCGACCGCGACGACCGCGTCGGTGCCCAGGTAGTCCGCCAGGTCCGCCGGCCCGATCCCGCCCGTCGGGACGAACCGGACGCCGGCGAACGGTGCCGCCAGCGCGGCGATCGCCCGCGCGCCGCCCGACGTCCCGGCCGGGAAGAACTTCACCGCCGTGAGGCCGAGCTCCAGGGCCGCCTGCACCTCGGTCGCCGTGACGGCGCCGGGCAGCGCGAGCACGCCGCGCTCGGCGCACCGTTCGACCACGGCCCGGCTCAGGCCCGGGGAGACGACGTAACCGGCGCCGGCGGCGACGGCCTGGTCGACCTGGGCCGGGGTGAGGACGGTGCCGGCACCGAGCAGGAGGTCCCCCCGGTCGGCCATCGCCCGGATCGCGTCGGCCGCGGCCGGGGTGCGGAAGGTGACCTCGGCGACCGGCAGCCCACCGGCCACGAGCGCGTCGGCCAGCGGCCCGGCGTCCGCCGCGTCGTCCAGCACCACGACCGGCACCAGGCGGGCCCGCTCCAGGGCGGCCAGCCGGTCGTCGTCGGGTGCCGAGCTGCTCACTGTCCCCCCTGGCGACGGACGGGCGGTCGACGAGCCGCTCGCCGCGTCCCGGGCGACACCTGCCGGTGTCGACCTTGACGGGCGGTTCGAGCGGCACTACGTTCCGGTATACGAAACGCTGTTCCGGTGGAGGCGAGCAGGGTAAGCGGCGTCACATCGGACCGTCAAGCACCGGGGGCGCCGCGGGCCGCGTTCCGGGCACCGTGCCGTGCAGGACAGGAGCGAGATGCCCGAGTCGTCAGCCACCGAGGTCGGGACGACGGCCGGGGCCCCAGCCCCCGGGAGCACCGCGAAGGCGCTCGTCGTCCTGCAGGTCCTCGCCGAGGACGGCGGCGCGGTGCAGCTGGCCGAGCTGGCCCGCCGCTGCGGCATCTCCAAGCCGACGGCGCACCGGGTCCTCGCCGGGCTGCGTGCGCTGGCCTGGGTCCGCGCACACGAGGGCGGGCGCTACTCACTCGGGCCGCAGGCGCAGGCCTTCGCCGCGATGGTGTCGCCCGGCACCTCCGTGGAGCACTCCCTCACCAGGCTCCGGAACGCGGTCGGGCACACCGTGCACGCCGGCGTCCTCGTCGAGGACCACGTCGTCTACACCCACAAGCTCGACGGCCACGACCCGTTCGTCATGAGGTCACGGGTCGGCGCGACGGCCCCGCTGCACTGCACGGGCATGGGCAAGGCGCTGCTGGCACACCTGCCCGACGACCAGGTGACGGCCGTCCTGGCGGCGGGACTGCCGCGCCGGACGCCGGGGACCCTCACCGACCCCGAGGCCCTGCGCGCCGAGCTGCGCCTGATCCGGGAGCGCGGGTACGCGGTCGACGACGAGGAGAACGAGGAGCACATCCGCTGCCTGGCCGCGGTGGTGCCCGAGACCCTCGGCCACCCGCTCCGCGCGGTGAGCATCTCGACGGTCACCTTCCTCACCGACCGCGAGCTGCTGCTGGGCCACGTGGCGGCGCTGCTGCACTGCGCGCGGTCGCTCGCGGCATCCTGAGCGGCTCGGGACCGGGGTCCCCGCCGGCGGCTCCCCCACCGCCTAGCCTCGGGCGCGTGGGGTTCACCGTTCCCGACGCGCACCTGCTCGCCCTGCACGTCCACCAGGGGCAGGTCGACGAGCGGGGCCGTGACCACTACCTCGCGCAGCTGCGGCCGGTCGCCGAGGCCCTGCGCCCCTACGGCCCGGACGCGGAGATGGCCGGCGCGCTCCAGGACGTCGTCGAGGACACCCGCGACCTCCCCGACCCCACCCGCCGCTACGACCTCGACCGGCTCCGCTCCCTCGGCGTCCCGGAGGTCGTCGTCGAAGCGGTCGACGCGGTCACCCGGCGCCCGGGCGAGCCCTACATCGCCGGGCTGATCCGCCGGTCCGCCGCCCACCCGCTGGGCCGCCTGGTCATGCTGGCCGACAACGCGCACCACCTCGCCGCCAACGCCGAGCTGGCCCGGGTGTCCCCGGAGAAGGCACGCAGCCTGCGTGAGGGCCGCTACCGCCCGGCCCGCCGGATCCTGCTCGCCGCCGAGGCCGCCGACACCCGCTCCGGCCGCCGCGTCCTCGTCTGACCCGGCGAGGAGGACGGGGTCCTTCCTCAGCGGTGGAAGAACAGCCGGATGGCGGTGCCCGCGGGGTGGGAGTCGACCGCCGCGTCGTCGGCCAGGCTCCACGCCAGCCACATCCCGCGGGCGCCGCCGGGTCCGTCGGGGGGCGGGACGTAGCCGAGGGTCTCGTCGGGCAGGCCGGGTCCGGAGTCGGCGACCTCGACGACGAGCGTGCACCCGTCGGTCCAGGACGACACCTCGGCGAAGGCGGCCACCCGCAGCGCGTTGACCACCAGCTCGTGGGCGGCCTGGACGACCTCGCCCACGCGCGCCGGCCACCAGTCGAGCGCCGCTGCGGACACGGCCCGGCGCGCCTCCCGTGGCGTCGTCAGCGCCGCGACGGTGGCCCGCGCCGGCCGCGGGACCCAGGCCGGGTGCACCGACCGGAGGAACCGCTCCGGGTCCTCGTACGCCGGCTCCGGGACCGGTGCGGAGCCGCCCCAGGTCAGCGGGTGCGTGCGCGCCACCGCGTCGAGGGTCGACACCGGCAGCCGGCGACGGTCGTGCAGGCACAGGCTGTAGTAGGGCAGGGAGGCGTAGCAGCGGTTGGCGACGGCCTCGAAACGGCTCCACTCCCGCCCGTCGTCGCGGGCCAGCCAGGTCGGCTCGGCGGCGAGCCGCCAGCGGGGCGCCACGGCGTGCAGGGCCCGGAGGTCCCGGTCGTAGGCGTGCAGGGTGCGGTGCCCACCCTGCCACCAGGTCTCCGCGGCGGTGAACGCCGCCAGCCGGCCCACGTCCGAGCCGAGCTCCTGGGCGAGCAGCGTCCGGACCCGCTCGCCGGCGACGACGAGCACCGGCTCCCCGCGGGACAACCCCTCCACCGCGAACGGGACCACCCGGTCGAGGAGCTCCTGATCGGTGCCGAACGCGAAGGCCTCGTGGGCGAGGCCCGTGCCGTCCCAGTCGCCGGTCGGGCGGACCGCGCTCACGCCGGCACCGTGTCCGCACCGCTGAGGCCGAACAGTGCCAGACAGCGGGCGGCCACCCGCGGGACCCGCACCAGCCGCAGCTGCACCCCCGAGCCGCGCAGCACGTCGGTGGCCCGGGCCAGGGCGCGGGCGCCGGCGACGTCCAGGAACCGGAGGTCCGAGAGGTCGAGCACGACCTCCCCGGGGGTGCCGCCGGCGACGTCGACGAGTGCGCGGAACAGGCCGTCGGCCTGGGTCACGTCGACCTCGCCGTGCAGCGACGGCGACGGGCTCCGCCCGGACAGGTGGGCGAGGGGCTCCTGCTCGCCGGCATGCTGATCGGGGTGCAGCAGGGCGACCGGGCCGAGGACCTCCGCCCCCAGCGCCGAGTCGTAGAGGCACAGCGCGGTCATCGCGACGGTGCCCATCATCGCGTCGGCCAGCTGCTCGTAGACGTGCAGCTGCCGCCGCGCCCCGGCCCCGGGGCGGGCCAGCGGGGTGACGTCGGCGGCGACCCTGAGGCCGGCGCGGCCGCGCTCCCGGGCCTCCGCGACCAGGCTCCGGTACGCCGCCACCTGCTCGGTCGGGAGGAGCGCCCCGCCGGCCGCGTACACCCCGGCGGTGCTCTGCACCCGCAGCTGCCCGCTGGCGAGCAGCTCGTCCCGTCCCGGCAGCGGCGCCAGGATCCGCAGCAGCTCCGGTCGCGACGACCCGATGAGCAGCAGCTGCTCGCCGCGCCGTCGCCCCTCGTCGAGGAAGGGCAGGACGGCGGCCGAGAACTCGGCCGCGTCGGCGAACGTCCAGCAGACGTGGTCGCCGGGTCCCAGCCCCGTGGGCGCCTCCAGCTTCCGCAGAGCCGTCACCCCGGGGACGCTACCGCCGCGCCCGGGCGAGGGCGTCCGCGGGCCACCGGGCACCGGGACCAGCGGTCGGCCGATCGCCTGCCGCCCCACCCTGCGGCACGCGGCCCCGTGGTCGACGGTCGGCACCCGGCGGGTCAGGAAGCGAGGGGCTGGACGTCCCGGGTGCAGAACATGCAGACCGAGGCGTCGACCGGGATGAAGCTCTTGCAGTGGTCGCACTCCCTGCTGCCCTGGGCACCGGCCGTCTCCCGCCCGGTCGCTCGGCGGATCGCCTGCACGAGGAACATGATCGTCAGCGCCAGGAGCAGGAAGGAGACCAGCGCGGTGAGGAACGAGCCGTAGCGGATCTCCCCGCCGTTCACCGTCAGCACCAGGGCGTCGAAGTTGGGTGCCCCAAAGATCGCCGCGACCAGCGGCAGGATGACGTCGCCGACCAGCGACTCGACCACCGTCGCGAAGGCGGCACCGATCGCCAGGCCCACGGCCAGGTCCACGAGGCTGCCCGAGAAGGCGAAGTTGCGGAAGTTGGTGAGCAGCGTGCGCACGGGTCCTCCAGCCAGGCCGACGGCCGCAGCCTAGGACCCGCGGACCGGAGCCGCAGGTCCGGCACCGGTCGGGCGCACCGTGGTGCGGGCGGCCGTCGCGGGGAACGGCCGCGGAGGTACCCGGCTCCCGGGGTGGAGCGCTACGGTCGTCGGCGTGTGACCCGGCTCACAACGGAGGCACCGTGACGACGACCCAGCCCCGCCCGCGCACATCCGGCCGGCCCCGCCCGGCAGCCGAGGACCGGCCGGCGCCGGAGGACCCCGGTACGCCGGCTCCCGTGGAGGGCGGCGAGCCCGTCGGGCTCCCCTCCCCGCGGGGCATGGCCCGGGGGCTGGTCGCGACGTTCACCCAGCCCCGGCCGATGGCCCGGGAGGCCGTCCGGCTCGGGCGGGACGCCGCGCGCATCCTCCGGGGGACCGACGACATCGCGCCCTCCCCCAAGGACAAGCGGTTCGCCGACCCGGCCTGGACGCTGCACCCGGGCTACCGCCGGCTGGCCCAGTCCTACGTCACGGCAACGGCGTCCCTGGACCGCCTGGTGGAGGACTTCCAGGCCAGCGGCGCCGACTGGCGCGAGGTCGAGCAGGTGCGCTTCGTCCTCAACGCGCTCACCAGCGCGATGGCGCCCACGAACACCCTGCTCGGCAACCCGGCCGCGCTCAAGCGGGCCTTCGACACCGCGGGGACCAGCGTCGCCCGCGGGATGCGGAACGCGCTCCACGACCTGGTGCGCAACGGCGGGCTGCCCCGCCAGGTGGACCGCAGCGCCTTCACCGTGGGCGAGGACCTCGGCATCACCCCGGGGGCCGTCGTCCACCGGGACGAGGTCGTCGAGGTCATCCAGTACACGCCCACGACGCCGCGGGTCCGGCAACGGCCCCTGGTGATCGTGCCGCCACCCATCGGGCGCTTCTACTTCCTCGACCTGCGACCGGGCCGGAGCCTCGTCGAGTACGCGGTCAGCCGGGGCCTGCAGGTCTTCATGATCAGCTGGCGCAACCCGACGAAGGAACAGTCCGAGTGGGGCCTGGACGAGTACGCGCAGGGCGTCGTCACCGCCGTCGACGTCGCCCGCGAGGTCACCGGCTCCCCCGACGTGACCACCCTGGGCCTGTGCGCCGGCGGCCAGATCATGACGACGGCGCTGAACCACCTCGCGGCGACCGGCGACGACCGGGTGCACGCCGCGGGCTACGCGGTGACCCTGCTCGACTTCTCCAGCAAGGCCCCGCTCGGCGCCTTCTCCGGGCCGCGGATGCTGGAGGTCGCGAGGCGCAACTCCCGTCGGCGGGGCGTCATCAGCGCCCGGCAGATGGGATCGATGTTCACCTGGATGCGGCCGGACGACCTGATCTTCAACTACCTGGTGCAGCAGTGGCTGATGGGCGAGGACCCGCCCGCCTTCGACGTGCTCGCCTGGAACGCGGACGGGACGAACCTGCCCGCTCGGCTGCACGAGCAGTTCCTCGACGTCTTCGGGAACAACGCCCTGGTCAAGCCGGGAGCGCTGCGGGTGCTGGGAACGCCGCTCCACCTGAGCCGGATCACCCTGCCCACGTTCGTCACCGGTGCGCTCACCGACCACATCACCCCGTGGTACGGCTGCTACCGGACCACCCAGCTGCTGTCGGGGCCGAGCACCTTCGTGCTCAGCTCCAGCGGCCACATCCAGAGCCTGGTCAACCCCCCGGGCAACCCCAGGGCGAAGTACTGGACCGGCGGGGAGCCCGGTCCGGACCCGCACGCCTGGCGCGCGGCGGCCGAGGAGCACACCGGCAGCTGGTGGGAGCCGTGGTCGGAGTGGGCGATCGAGCGCTCCGGCGACGAGGTGCCCGCGCCGGAGACGCCGGGCAGCGCGCAGCACCCGGTGCTGGAGCCGGCCCCCGGCTCCTACGTCCGGGACCGCGTCCCCGCCCGGGCCTAGGTCGTCCCCCGCCCGGGCCTAGGTCGTCCCCCGCCCGGCGGCGCACGCCGAACGCCTCCGGACGAGGGTTCCCGGGACCTCACCGGAGTGCTCCGGGGCTGCCCGTCGGCGCCTCCTGGTGGCCCGGCGTCCGGTGGTGTCGAGACGGCCTCGTCGGCTCCGTCCCTGGTGTGAGGCGGCCGAGACGGGCCGCACGGACGAGGGAGATCCCATGGCCAGGTACCTGCTGCTCAAGCACTACCGGGGCGCACCGGCAGCGGTGAACGACGTGCCGATGGACCGGTGGACGCCCGAGGAGATCGACGCCCACATGACGTTCATGCAGGAGTTCGCGGCGCGGCTCGCGGAGTCCGGTGAGTTCGTCGACGGGCAGGCGCTGGCGCCCGAGGGTGCGTGGGTCCGGTACGACGGCGAGGGTCGGCCGCCGGTCACCGACGGCCCGTTCCCGGAGACCAAGGACCTGATCGCCGGCTGGTACGTCATCGACGTCGACTCCTGGGACCGCGCCGTCGAGCTGGCCGGGGAGCTGTCGGCCGCACCCGGAGCCGGGGGGAAGCCGATCCACGAGTGGCTGGAGCTGCGGCCCTTCCTCGGCCTCCCGCCCACCGTCACCGAGTGAGCAGACCGCGGAACCCGGGCACCGGGATGGACGAGTCGGGGCTGCGGGAGCTGATCCCCGAGGTGATCGGCGTCCTCGTCCGGCGCGGGGCGGACTTCGCATCGGCCGAGGACGCCGTCCAGGAGGCGCTGGTCACGGCTCTGCGGACGTGGCCGGCGGACCCGCCGCGGGACGCCAAGGGCTGGCTGGTCACGGTGTCCTGGCGCAAGCACCTGGACCTGCTCCGCTCGGAGCACGCCCGGCACGGCCGCGAGGTCGCCCAGGTCCTGGAGGAGCCACAGGGCCCCGTCCCCGCGGTCGACGACACCCTGCAGCTGTACTTCCTGTGCGCCCACCCCTCGTTGACGCCCGGTTCGGCCGTGGCGCTCACCCTGCGCGCCGTCGGCGGGCTCACCACCCGGCAGATCGCCGAGGCCTACCTCGTGCCGGAGTCGACGATGGCCCAGCGGATCAGCCGGGCCAAGCGGCGCATCGCGGAGGTGTCGCTGGACCAGCCGGGCGATCTGCCGACGGTGCTCCGGGTGCTCTACCTGATCTACAACGAGGGGCACTCCGGCGAGCTCGACCTCGCCACCGAGGCGATCCGGGTGACCCGGCAGCTGGCGGCGGCGGCCGACCACCCGGAGGTCGACGGCCTGCTCGCGCTGGTGCTGCTGCACCACGCCCGCCGCGCCGCGCGCACCGACTCCGCCGGCCGGCTGGTCCCGCTCGCGGAGCAGGACCGGTCCCGCTGGGACACCGCGCTGATCGCCGAAGGCGTCGAGGTGCTGCAGGCCGCACTCGCCCGGGACCGGCTCGGTGAGTACCAGGCCCAGGCGGCGATCGCCGCCCTGCACGCCGACGCGCAGCGGTTCGAGGAGACGGACTGGGTGCAGATCGTGGCGTGGTACGACGAGCTGGTGGCCCTCACCGGCTCCGTCGTGGCCCGGCTCAACCGCGCCGTGGCGATCGGGGAGGCGGACGGTGCGCCGGCGGGACTCGCCGCCCTGACCGAGGTCGACCCGAGCCTGCCCCGCCACACCGCGGCCTCGGCGCACCTGCACGAGAAGGCCGGACAGCTCGCGGAGGCGGCGGATCTCTACGCCGCGGCGGCGCGGGCCGCGTCGAACCTGGCCGAGCGCGACCACCTCACCCGGCGGGCCGCACGACTGAGGCAGGGGGGAGCCGTCGACGGACCGGCCTGACCGGACACCTAGGGATCCGCCAGCCACGACAGCAGGCGGCCCCGCGACCAGCAGCGGCCGACGGGCTCGGCGTGCAGAGCCGACCGGTCGAACACCGCCAGGCCGATGGTGCTGTGGCCGGAGGCGCGGCGATCACCGAGCGTCGGGATCGCCGGCGCGACCCCGACCCCCTCCACCGACACCCAGGCCACCGCCCGGCCGGCCGCCGCCTCGTCGAGGCGGTGCAGGAAGCGCAGCCGGTCCGCGAGCGGGAGCCGGGACAGCGCCCACGCCGTGGTGACGACGGGCAGGGCGTCCGCGGGCACCCGCGCGACGGCGTCGGGCAGGACGTCGACGGCGTTGCCTCGCAGCAGCAGCGGAGGGGCCGTCGCCGCCACCGCCACCGCCGCGTCGAGCCTCGCCACCTGCTCCGGTCGGCCCGGCCACACGCAGGCGCGCAACCACCGGGCGTCATCGGCGTCGGTCAGGTCGACCGGGTCGGGGCCGACGCCGACCCGGGCGACGACCTCGGGCACCGCCCGCGCCGGGACGGGTCGGCCGCCCACGATCGAGGACGACAGCCGCACGAGAGAGGACGGGTCGCCCAGCGATCGTCCGTCGCTGTAGGTGATGCCGACGCGGTCGACGTGGAGGTCGAGCCCGGCCGAACCGCCCACGTCGACCAGCCCGACCGCATCCGCGCCCACCCGGCGCGCCACCTCGGCGACGGCCGGGTACAGCACGGCGCAACGTCCGGTCTCGAGGATCTGCGGCGGCCGGCGCACGGCGATGGCCACGACCGCGTCGGTCATCCGCAGCAGCGCGTCGATCGCCGCGCCGGCGGCGGCGTCGCCGTCCGCAGCGGCACAGGCCGCGGCGAGCGCCGGGGCGCGTCCGGCCAGGGCGAGGTCGTGCAGCGCGGCGAGGACCACCGTCGGATGCCGCTTGCGCGCCGGCGCCGCCCGGATGGCGCGCAGCGCCTCGTCGGACTCGCTCAGCGCGACGGCGACGCGCTCGTACAGCGGCGAGGTCCCGGCGGCGTCGACCTCGCCGAAGCGTCGGTACACCTCGGCGAGCGTGCGAGCCTCACCCACGGGGACGGCGCCTCCTCGGCACGGGGTTCCCGACGATGCCGGCCACGAGGCGACAGGGCACTAGGGACGGCCCGCCTCCCGGGCGACGAGCGCCCGCAGCTCCTCGACCATCACCTCCGGGTACTGCAGCGGCACGAAGTGGGTGCCGGCGAGCGTGCGCAGCCGGGCGTCCGGCACCGTTCCTGCCGCCGTCCGGACATCGGCCAGGTCGACGAGCGTGTCGTACCGGCCGGCCACGAAGGCGACCGGGCAGCGCACCGGCGCGACGTCCAGCGGCGCGTGCTCCGCGACGGCCAGAGCCAGGTGCCGGTACCAGCGCCAGTCGTGGCGGGAGAACTCGTGCAGCACCGCGTACAGCGCGGCCGGGTGGGCGGCCTCCCGCGCCGGGCCGCGGACCCCCTCGGCCGTCAGCAGCTCGTGCAGCGGCGGCAGGCTGGCCACGAGGACCGGCAGCAGCGGGCCGAACACCGGCAGCAGCCGGCTGCTCAGCCGCCCCGCAGGAGTCCGGAGCCGCCGCGGCACGCCGAAGGGGGCGAACATCGCGGAGAAGCTCCCACCGGGGACGCCGGCGACGGCGAGCAGCGACCGGACGCGGGAGGACTGCTCGAGCGCGAGCTCGAAGGCCACGTTGACTCCCAGCGACCAGCCGATGACCGTCGCCGACGGCATGTCGTAGGCGTCGAGGACCGCGCGGGCGTCGTCCGCGTGGTCCTCGACGCGCACCCGGCTCCGGTCGGCCGGCCGCTCGGAGCCGGCCAGCCCGCGGTGGGCCCAGGAGACCACCCGGAACCCGCTGTCCCGGCCGGTGATGAGCGGCCAGGCCGCGGTCGGCGCCCCGAGCCCGTTGCAGAGCAGCACCGGGACGCCGTCCCCGTCGTTGCTCCAGGCGCGCAGCCGCGTCCCGTCCGCGCCGCGGACCGTGCGAGTGCTCAGGTAAAGGCCTCCCGCATCCCCTCCGAGGCCGACTCGGACGGCGCCTCGTCGGCCGGCGCCGGAGCGGGCATCTCGCCGTGCTCCTGCGGCTGCGACGTCGTCTGGACGGCGACCACCGCCGGGTCGACCCGCATCACCGCGTACCCCGCCACGGCGCCCGCGCCGAACCCGGGCGCGAAGACCCGCACCGGCTCGGTGATCACCCCGTCGCGCACCGCGTCGTGGATGGCCAGCGGGATGCTGGCCGACGAGGTGTTCCCGACCTGTTCGATGTTGAAGTACAGCTGGTCGGCGGTCAGCCCGGCCCGCTCGGCCAACCCGATCACCATCGTCTTGTTCGCCTGGTGCGGCACGATCAGGTCGATGGCGTCCATCAGCGACCCGTCCCGGCCCTCGGGTGCCGGCAGCTTGCCCAGCTCGTCGATCATCTGCGAGAGGTACCGGCCGGCCAGCGCCTTCACCTGCGGGCCGAACACGGTGATGTTGTTGTCGAACTCGGGGTTCGGCCAGAGGATCGAGTTGACCTCGCTGGCCGGGCCGCTGGCGTAGGTCTTCATGTAGTCGATGTCGCCGTCGGTGCCCTCGGGCGCCGGGCCCACCACCAGCGCGGCCGCCCCGTCACCGAAGATCATCCGCGACGTGCGGACGTTGCCGATCTTGTCGGAGAACTTCTCGACGCAGACGACGAGGACCGGCCGCTCGACCTCCTGCAGCATCCGGACGGCGTCGGCGACGCCGTAGGGCATGCCGGCGCAGGCGGCGATGATGTCGTAGGCCGCGTACACCTGGTGCATCCCGAGCTGCCCGCACAGGTAGGTGGCCAGCGACGGGATCAGCCGGGAGCTGGTGCAGGTGCAGACCAGGACGCCGCCGATCTCCTCCGGCTGCCGCCCCGCCTTGTCCAGCGCCGCCTCGGCGGCCTGCAGGGCCAGCTCCTCCAGCGGCAGCGAGCTGTACTCGCGCTGCTCGATGCCGGTCTTGGAGGAGATCTCGTCGGCGCTCATCGGCGACCAGTTGTAGGCGGTGTTGCGGATCAGGTCGTCGTTGCTGCAGACCTGGTCGCCGTGCACCGCGGCCAGCGCCTCGATCCGGGGCTGCACCGAGAACCGCTGCCGCACGTCGAGCTCGGGGTAGGGCCGCACCGGCGGCCGGGACTCCCGGGGCCCGGCGACGTGCCGGGGCGGGGTGCCGGCGCGCAGCCGGCGCAGGAAGGCGCGCACCTCCTTGTCCCGCGGGTGGAAGGCGACGACCCAGTCGTCGTCCCGGAGCTGGTCGACCGAGGCCAGCTCCACCTGCGACCGCTCCCACGGGTACTGGTTGTGCAGCACCATCGCCCAGCGGTGCAGGGCCTCGAGCTCGGGGATGTCCTCGGAGACGTCGAGGATGTCGGTGTAGTCGTAGACCGGGTAGTCCGGGTCGTAGTGCGGGAGCCGGAAGGTGAGGTTGCCCGGCTGCTCGAGGAACTCCGCGACCGTGGGCTTGACCGCCGGCAGCGTGGACGCGTGGTGCCGGCGGTTGGCGAAGACGTCGAACAGGATGTCGAAGATGCGGTCCTCGCAGCCCTCGTTCCACTTCGACGGCAGCTGCGGATAGGCCTCCTGGACCCCGGTGACCTTGGCCTCGCCCTCCTCCCAGGGCTCCAGGACGGGCAGGAAGACGTCGGACCGGGTCCGCGGGAGGTCGGCCCAGCGGGTCGGCCGCTTGTCGTACATGGTGATCGAGAAGCGGTTGGCCCAGAACAGGTTCAGGGCGAGGTCCCGCATCAGGTCGTACCGGGTGCCGTAGGCGCCGGTGCGGACCCTCTCCAGGATCTCGGTGCCGCTCGGGGCCTTGGTCTCGAAGTCCCGGCGGATGACGCTGTCGAGCTGTTCGAGCGTCTCCATGGTGGAGAAGTCCAGCTCGGGCATGATGTTCGACGGGAACACCATGCGGCCGTGCCGGTTCAGGACGAACGCGTTCACGAGAGTCCTCTCTGTCGGACGGTTCAGCTCTGGGCGGCGCGTTCCATCCCGCGTTCGACGGCGGCGATGAGACGGGGGCGCAGCTCCGCGGCGGGGATGATGGCGTGCACCGAGCCCGTCCGGCGGGCGCGCTCGATGTCGTGGACCGCCTCGAACTCGGCGGCCACCTCGCCGAGCTTCTCGGAGCGGACGGCGCTGCGCAGGGCCGCCAGCTGCGATCGGAGGTGGGCCTGCTCGACGGCGTCGGCCGCAGCGATGGCGGCCTCCAGCTCCTTCACCCGGGGGTCGGCGCCGGTGCGCTTGTCGACCTCGCGGGCGAACACCACCGCGGCGGCCGGCGCGCCGCCGATCACCGAGGCGTAGGAGCCCTCGACGGCGAGGACCTCCATGTTGTCGTTGAGGACGCCGGAGAAGACGACGAAGGCACCACCGTGGTAGCGGGAGACGACGCAGAAGACGATCGGCCCGTCGAAGTTGGTGATCGCCCGGCCGATCTCCGCGCCGTACTCCAGCTGGATGTTGCGCAGTGACTCCGGTGACCCGTCGAAGCCGGAGAGGTTGGCCAGGACCACCAGCGGCCGGTTGCCGCTGGCCGCGTTGATGGCGCGGGCGGTCTTCTTCGACGAGCGCGGGAACAGCGTCCCCGCCGTCCACTGGTCGGGCCCGTCAGCCGGGTGGCTGCCGCGCCGCGGGATCGGCCGGGACTCCACGCCCAGGACGGTCACCGGGTGCCCGCCGAGGTGTGCGTCGAGGACGACGGAGGTGTCGGCGTCGGCCATGCCGGCCCACCGCTCGAGCACCGGGTGGTCCTGGTCGGTGACCGCGCGCATGACGGTGCGGATGTCGAACGCCTTCTTGCGCTCGGGGTTGGCCTCCGCCGAGAAGACGTCGCCGACGGTGGTGAACTCGCTGTCCGGGTGCGTGTGCGGGAAGGAGCGCACGTCCCGGTCGCGCGGGTCGGAGGTCTGCGCCGGCCGCGGCCAGCGCTCCCCCGGCGCGCGGTAGGCGTGGTCGTAGTGCCGGAACAGCACGTCCAGCGCCCCGGTGAGGTCCGGCGCCCAGTACTGCGCCTGGCCGTTGGGCCCCATGACCCGGTCGTAACCACCGATGCCGAAGTTGTCCTCGGCCGACACCCCGCCGGAGTAGTCCAGGGAGTGCTTGCCGGTGAGCACCATCGCGCTGTCCGGGGTCATGACCAGAATGCCCTTGGTGTGCATGAGCATCGTGGCCTCGGCGTTCCAGTACGGCTGGGCGCCGACGTTGATCCCGGTGACGACGACGTTGATCTCGCGACCGGCCTGGGTGAACTCGATGATCCGTCGCAGCGCGCGCGACACCCAGTCCATGTTCTCCGTGCCGCTGTCCATCGAGATGCGCGCGCCCGACGAGAGCGCGAACCACTCGACCGGGATGTCGCGCTCCTCGGCGAGATCCAGGGCGGCCACGACCCGCGCGCACTCCGGCTCGGCCACGGTGCCCAGCGCCTTGGTCGGGTCGCCGAACAAGGCCACCCGGGTCATGCCCTCCGGGTAGCGCGCCGTCGGCGTGGTCACCAGGCCGACGACGATCCCGGCCCTGTTCTGCCCGGGCGGGCGCTCCACGGGCGCGAGCCGGCCGTCGGCGTCCAGGTCGTGCTCGACCCACGAGCCCTGCGACCCGGCCAGCAGCGGCGCCAGCTCGTACGGGTAGGGCGCGCCGCGAGCCCGGGAGCTGAGCACCTTGGCGGTGTAGTCGTCCAGGACCCTGAGCGGCTCGGTCGGGCGGTCGGTGACCCGCATCTGCACCCCGGTGCCCGGGCGGGCGGAGAAGCGCAGGGCCACGTCGCGCGGCGGGCCGCCCTCCTCCGGCAGCCGGGCCAGCAGCACGATCTGGTCCAGGCCGGCGCCGTAGGTCAGCGGAGCCGCGGTGCGTGCGAACTCGGCCACCTCGGCGAGCGGCACCTCGATCGACGGCCAGGCGTACAGGTGGATGCGGTTGTTCTCCAGCGGCCGCCGGGATCGCCGCAGCGACTGCGCCCGTCGCAGGCCGTCGAGGCAGGAGGTGAGCTGCCGCTCGATCGTCGGGAACCCGACGACCGCGCCGTGCTCGTCGCGGAGCGGGGTCAGGTCGCGGACCTCGGCCATGGCGATGAACCGCTCGTCGTTCGGGTTCTCCTTCGCCGTGATGTGCAGCAGGTAGGTGTCCTCGGGGGACGGCACGCGCTCGCCCTCGAACTCCTTGAACCGCCAGATGTCCAGCCGCTGTGCGGTGAGCGGGTGCAGGCCGCGGATGACCCGCTCCTCGGCGAGCGCCGAGGCCGGGCCGCCCTCCCCTGCCGGGCTCTGTGCCCGGTCCGGCGTCGGCCGGAAGGTGACCGTCTCGACCTCCCCCTCCGGGATGCAGACCGTGACGGTGACCCGGCGGCCGGTCCGCAACGCGGGCACGCCCTCGAGCTGGCCGCGCAGCCGCTCGGAGACCTCGTCGTCGTCCGCGGGGCGGTCGGGCCAGTTCACGTAGAGGTCGACGACCACCTGCGTCGGGTCGGCGACGTCGGCCAGCGCGCCGGCCACCGACCCCAGCGCCTCGGGCAGCCGCGCGTGGTCCGTCATCAGCGCCAGCAGGTGCAGCCGGTTGCCGTTCAGGTCGAACTCCGCGGTGACGCAGGTGTCGCCGTCGAGCAACGTCGAGCGCACGTCCTCCAGGCTGCGGCTGCGGTAATAGCGGCGGGTGAGCACCTCGAGGACCGGGTCGGGGACGGCCGTCCCCCGGCCGAAGCGCTGGGCCAGCAGCCGCACCAGCGGCTCGGGGCTGGCGACCAGGGCTTCCATCCGCCGGATGCTCTCCGCGGTGTCGCCCCGCGCGCCGGCCTCGTCGAGCTCGTCGAGCAGCTGCGCGGCCCGGTCGAGGACCTCCTGCCGGGCCGCCCGGACGACGGGCTCCTCGAAGTGTCGGTAGCGCACCGCGCGGGCCAGGTCGCCGACCGACGGGTAGCGCAGCTGGGTGGCGACGACCAGCCGGTCGAGCACCTCCCCCACCTCCGCGCGCGCGGGCCCCTCGGGCAGCCGGTCGGCGGTCAGCCAACGGTCCAGCAGCGCCGAGACGGCCGGCAGCTGCTCGGCGACGCGCTGCTGGGCGAGGAACACCCGGTGCACCGCCTCGGTCAGCGCCGCGCTGGGCTCGAGGTCCTCGACCCCGTAGTGGGCCAGTGCCTGCCGCAGCCGGGCCCGGAAGGGATCCGGCAGCCCCTCCCGCTCGGCGTCCAGGGAGTGCAGGTAGGCGTGGAAGTACTCCCGCGGGCTGTGGACCTGGGTGTCGGCCTCCTCCTCCGCGCTGGCCGGGCGGTTGCGGGAGAGCTCGGAGATGTCGGCGAAGGTGACCAGGACGTCGAGCTCGGCGTGCAGCAGCTGGGCGTCGTCGGCGGGCAGCTCCTCGCGGGCGGCGGCGTACTCGGCGACCAGCCGCTTGGCGTGCCGGCCGCTGACGTCGTAGCCGGTGACCAGCGCCCGCAACGCGGCTAGCCGGTCCAGCGCACGCGCCCGCGGGTCGCCGTCCGGTGCCTCGTCGGTGCCGGGCAGGGTCACCCGCTCGCCGGTGGCCTCCTCGACGTCGCCGCCGGTCCGCTCCAGGGTCAGCAGCGGCGCGCCGGCGTCGACCTGGCTGTTGACCGCAGCCCGCACCTCGCGGACCCGGCCGGCGAACGGCGCCCGCACCGCCGTCTCCATCTTCATGCTCTCCAGGACGGCGACCGGCTGGCCGGCCTCGACCTCGTCGCCCGGCTCGACCCGGAGGGCGACGACCACGGCCGGCGCAGGGGCGCGGACCACCCCGCCGACGTCCCGGCTGACCCGGTGCGTCTCGCCCTCCACCTCGACCAGGGCGGACCCGGGTGCATCGGCGGTGACCACGGAGTACCGCCGTCCGCCGGCGGTGAGCCGGCTCTCCAGCGGGCTGAGCCGGTCGACCTCGACGTCGACGACCCGGTCGTCGAGCCCGACCCGGTACCGGTCGTGGTCCACGGTGGCCACCGTCAGCCGGTACACCTGCCCGCGCATGCCGAGCTCGATGGTGCGGCCGACCTCGTGCGGCGCCCGCGGCCGGCCGCCGCGGGCCGAGGCCAGGAAGGCCAGCCGCTCCTGCTCGACCTCCGCCTCGGCCAGGTCGAGTGCCACCTGCACCAGCGCCACCCACGCGCTGCCGGCCGGGCGGGTGGCAGCCGTGCCGGTGCGGTCCAGCCACCCCGTGTCGACGGTGCCCGCCACGACCTCCGGGCGGTCGAGCAGGTCGAGCAGGAAGGACTTGGTCGTGGTGCCGCCCCGCAGGACGACGGTGGTCTCCTGCAGGGCGCAGCGCAGCCGGGCGAGGGCCTCGGAGCGGTCCCGGCCCCACCCGATCACCTTGGCGATCATCGAGTCGTACTGCGGCGGGATGACGTCGCCGACGCTGATCCCGGTGTCCACCCGGACGCCCGGCCCGGTCGGCAGCCGCAGCAGCTCCACGCGCCCCGGCGCCGGGGCGAACCCCTGCTCGGCGTCCTCGGCGGTCAGCCGCGCCTCCACCGCGTGCCCGTTGGCCGGCGGCGGCTCGCCCTCCAGCCGGCCGCCCGCGGCCACGTGCAGCTGCAGCTTCACCAGGTCCAGCCCGGTGGTCAGCTCGGTCACCGGGTGCTCGACCTGCAGCCGGGTGTTGACCTCGAGGAAGGTGGTGAGCTGCTCCTCCGGCTGGTAGAGGAACTCGACGGTGCCCGCGCCGACGTAGCCGGCGGCGCGGACGAGCGCGACCGCGGACTCGCGCAGGGCGGCGTCCTGCTCGCGGGTCAGCGCCGGTGAGCTGGACTCCTCGATGACCTTCTGGTTGCGCCGCTGCACCGAGCAGTCGCGCACGCCGGGTGCCCAGACCGTGCCGTGCTGGTCGGCGATCACCTGGACCTCGACGTGCCGCCCGCCCTCGACCAGCCGCTCCATGAACACGATCGGGTCGCCGGAGCTCTTCTCCGCCTCGGAGCGGGTGCGGGTCAGGGCCTCCTCGAGCTCGTCCGGCGAGCGGACGACGCGGATCCCGCGGCCGCCGCCGCCGCTGCGGGCCTTGACGATGAGCGGGTAGCCGATGAGATCGGCGTGCCGCCGGCCGTCGTCCAGGCTCTCGACCGGGCCGTGGCTCCACGGCGCGACGGGGACGCCGACCTTCTCGGCCAGGACCTTGGCCTCGATCTTGGCGCCGAGCAGGCGCATCGCCTCCGGCGGCGGTCCGACGAAGGTCACGCCGAGGTCGGCGCACAGCTCGGCGAAGGCGGGGTCCTCCGCGACGAAGCCCCAGCCGACCCAGGCCGCGTCGGCGCCGCTGGCGCGCAGGGCCCGGGCCAGCTCGGCGTGGTCGAGGTACGGGGAACCGCCCCCGCTGTCGGCCAGCAGCACCGCCTCGTCGGCGGCGCGCACGAACGTCGCCCGGCGCTCGGCCTCGGTGTGCAGGGCGACGACGCGGGTCCGCGTGCCGTGCTCGGCGTTGAGCTCTCGCACCGCACGGATGAGCCGCAGCGCGGGCTCCCCACGGTTGACGACGGCGATGCGGTCGAACACCCGAGCACCTCTTCCTGTCAGCGGACCTGCGGACGGTTTCCGAGGGACTACATGTCCAGGCCGCCGTTGACGCCCCAGACCTGCCCGGTGATGTAGCCGGACGCGTCCGCGGCGAGGAAGTGCACGACGCGGGCGACCTCCTCGGGCTCGCCCAGCCGGCCGAGCGGGATCTTGCCCTTGAGGTTGTCGAGCACCTTGTCCGGCACGCTGTCCAGCATGTCGGTAGCGGTGTAGCCCGGGGTCACGGCGTTGACGGTGATGCCCAGCCCGTCGGTCTTGCCGGAGCGCTGCACCTGCATCGCGGCCTCGCGGGCTAGCGTCTTGGTCAGGCCCAGCAGCCCGGCCTTGGCCGAGGCGTAGTTCGACTGGCCGATGCCGCCCATCTCCCCGATCACCGAGGAGATCATCACGATCCGCCCGCTGCCCCGCTCGAGCATGTGCTTGAGCGCGGCCTGGGAGAGGTAGAAGGCGCCCGACAGGTTGACGTCGATGACCCGGCGCCAGTCGTCGTCGGTCATCTTGAGCACGGTCCGGTCGACGGTGATGCCCGCGTTGTTGACCAGGATGTCGAGCCGGCCGTGCTTCTCGATGACCTCGGCGATGGTCCGCCGGCAGTCGTCGGCGTTGCTGATGTCGCCCTTGTGCACCGAGAAGCCCTGGTCGGGGAAGTCGTCGCAGAACTGCTTGCGGAAGCGCTCGGCGGCCTCGTCGTTGCCGCTGTAGCCGGCGGCGACGTCGGCGCCCTGGGCGGCCATGCTGCGGGAGATGGCCGCGCCGATCCCCCGGGTGCCGCCGGTCACGAAGGCGACGCGCCCGGAGAGCTTGTCGCCGGTCCTGCTGGTCCGTTCCTGGGTCGCTGTCACCGGCTCCTCCTGAGGACTCGCGTGCACGCGTCTCGTACCTGGACCGGAGCCGGGTCCGTGCGCCAGACCGCGTCTCCGATTTCGAGTACCGGCAGCATGGTGCCGACGGGACGGCACGGCAAGACAGGGAACGACTCCGTCCGCCGACGCCCTGCACGTCGGGCCGGTGGCGGCCCGGCCCGGCCCGCGACCGCCCGGCCGGCGGTCGCGACACCTGTGGGCGTGTCCGGTACGCCCTGTCGCCGACTCGCCGTCGGACCGGCCTCCGGGTCGTGGGTCGACGGCGGGGCCGGGAGAGTGACCCGCGCTCCCGCCCCCCACGGACAGGAACGCCATGAGGACACCGACCCGCCGCACCGTGACCACCGCCGCCGCAGGGCTGACCGGCCTGTGCGCCGCGGTCCTGGTGCCGACGGTCGCCGCCCCGCAGGCCGCCGCCCACCCGGGTCCGGAACCGCACGAGTCGGTCGAGACGGCGTGGCTGACCGCGTACAGCCTGGAGGACAACTCGCCCGCCGGGACCCGTGCCACCTCCTCCGGTCGCAAGGCCGGCGGCACGGGCACCTACGACGACCCGATCACGCTCGCGGTGGGCTACGAGGGCGGCGACGAGTTCTCCGTCGGGACCGTCTTCTACGTCCCGCTGGTCCGCGCGTACTTCGTGGTGGAGGACCGCTGCGGCGCCTGCTCGGACCCCACGAGCACGGCGGACTACACCATCGACCTGTGGGTCGGCAGCGATCCGGACTCGTCCTGCATGTACGAGATCACCGGGACGCACACCGTCGTCCGGGACGCCGGTCCGGGCTGGGCGGTCGTGCCGCGGTGGGACGAGCTCGGCGCGGACTGCTGGCTGTACGGCGAGACCCCCAGGCCGGCCTGACCGGACCGCGGCGACCGCACCGCCCGGTCGGCGCGGTCGCCGCGCACCGTCGGCCGACCGGTCCGGCGGCGCGGCACCCGGCCCGGCTCGGGGAGGGTCAGCCCGACGCGGGACCCGAGGTCACGGCGGCCACCACCGCCGGGTAGACCTCCTCGGCGACCGCGCGCAGCTCGGCGTCCGTGCGGTCCTGCACCGGGTGGGGCACCAGCACGCAGGGCACCGGGAAGCCCAGCGCCACACCCTGCAGCCGCGCGGCGTCGGCGAAGGCCTCGCTGGCGAGGAAGACCCCCACCACACCCCGGCGCTCCAGGTCGGCGATGTCGTGCACACTGCACGACGTGCACGAGCCCTAGTCGGCCAGTGCCTCGACCACCACCTCGCAGTGCTCGGTGATCTCCTGGCGCAGGTCCACCGGGGCGACGCGGGCGAACGTGGGTTTGCGGTACCGGCGCACCGTGGCGCCGTGCTCGCCGAGCAGCTCCGCGAGACGATCAAGGACCACGTCGCCGCGGGCCTTGCTGATGTCGAGCAGACCCACGGTCCGGCCGTGCAGCGAGGCCGGGCGCGGCAGCAGCGCCCGCTCCGGCGGTCGGCGCTCGCCGGTGGGATCGAGGACCGTCCTCATGTCCGTACCTCCCGCGTCACCGGAGTGCTGCCCGTCTCGCCGCCGACCCAGCCGCCGACGACCGCACTGAACAACCCGGCGTCCCCGCCGGCGTGGGCCACCAGCAGGCCGCCGGGCCGGAACTTCGGCACCTCGTCGGCGGCGACCCCGGGCGGCAGGCCCTCGGCCATCCCGCCGGCCCCGCGCACCAGCTCACCGGCCGGGAGCCTCAGCAGCCCGTCCAGCTCGGCCAGCAGGCGGGGGCGGTCCCAGCCGGCCTCGCGAAGGACCCGGCCGTGCTCCGGCGAGACGACGAGCATCGCGTCGAAGGCCATCGGCAGCTTGGGGTGGGCGTTGACGCGCAGGCAGGCCGCGAACGACCGGGCCAGCGACTCGGGGTCCCGGCTGAGCTGGTCGACCACCGGCTGCACACCCGACCCCGCGAAGACGGTCACCGCGTTCCCGGGCACCCCGCGGTCGGCGGCCAGCGGGGCGAAGGGGCTGCCCTGCTCGCGCTCGGCGAAGCAGGAGCCGGTCTTGCCCGGGTTGCCCAGGGTCGCCCGGTCCACCTCACCCGGGCGTCCGCCCCCGACGTTGCGCACCACCAGCTGCAGCGCCCGGCCGATCGTGGCGTTCGCACGGTTGCCCTGGCCGAGGGCGTTGACCCCGCTGTTCATCCCGATCCGGTCGGCGACCGGCCCGTTGACGACCACGACCGGACCGGCGAAGTGGGTCGTGGCCAGCACGCCGTGCAGGGCGAACTCATCCGCGCACGCCGCCTCCAGCGCCGCCAGGACGACCGGCAGGTACTCGGGCAGGCAGCCGGCCAGCACCGCGTTGACGGCGACCTTCTCGACGGTGCAGGGCACGAGGTCCGGCGGGACGACGGCGACCACCTCACCGGGGTCGCGGGTCGTGCCGCGCAGCATCCGGAGCACCCGCTCGGGGGTGGGCGGGACGACGGGGAGCCCGTCGGTCCAGCCACGGTCGAACAGCGCCTCGTGCTCGTCCTCGAGGTCGGCGAGCTCGATCCGGCGGCTGGCCAGCCCGCTGCCGCCGTACCGCGCCTCCAGCGCGTCGATCCGAGCCGGGTCGACCGACAGCGACCCACACCCCGGCCGGTGCTCCGGCAGACCCTCCCCCAGCCCGGGGACGCCGGTCAGCGCCTCCCACTGCTCGCGACTCCAGCCGACCGTCCGCGCGGTCTCCACCCCGTCCTCGACCCGCAGCAGGGTCGGCACCGTCTCCACGTCCAGTCGGTAGGACAGCTCCAGGGCGGTGTCGTCGTGGTCGAACCAGGTCGGGTCGTCCTGGCACCACACCGCGGCACCGAGGCCGCGCAGCACCGGCTCGACGAGCACGCAGGTCGGGCACTCGCGCTTGACCACGGCGACCAACCCGTCCGGCAGCTGCCCGGTGCCGACCGAGGCCGGCTGCCCGGGCGCCGGTGTGCCCGCGACGGGCGCGGCGCGCAGAGGGGGTTCCGGGGCGTGCCGCGGCACCGCGCTCACGGGCCGGTCCCGGGCGGCGGGGGGTCGTCCTGTCCCGCGTCGTCGGCCAGCTCCCGCGGGATGCCCTCGGACGGAGCCCGGTGCCGCTCCGGGTCCAGGTCCTCCGCCAGCCGCCGCTCCACCTCGGGTGTCCCGTCCGGATCGGTCACACGGTGCGGTGTTCCCCACACCGGGGCCGCGGAACCCCGGCGGCGGCGCGGCGGACGACGTCCACGGGGACCCCGCGCAGCCGACGCCCCTGCGGACCGGCCACCACGACCCGCCCCTGGTACGGGTGCCGGTCGCCGGCGGTGGTGGTGTCCGCCGGACACCTCGGCGGGCGCGGACCGGGCCACCGGCCGGACCTCGTCCGGGACGGGGTCCGCCCGGTCGCGGTGGCGCGTCCCCGGGGTGGCGGGCGGTCGCGTACCGTGGTGTCCGGTCGCTGTTGTGCCTCTGCTTCGTTCCCGAACGTCCGCAGTCGTCTCTGCCTGACGTTCCTCTCGGTCCTGCCGGTCGGTGCGGCGACCCGGGAGCGGCGACCGTCCGTCCTGACGCGACAGCACGGAAGAGGGAACGACATGACCCAGGGCACTGTGAAGTGGTTCAACGCCGAGAAGGGCTTCGGCTTCATCGAGCAGGACGGCGGCGGCCCCGACGTCTTCTGCCACTTTTCGGCGATCAGCGGGAGCGGCTACCGGTCGCTGGACGAGGCGCAGCGCGTCGAGTTCGACGTCACCCAGGGCCAGAAGGGCCCGCAGGCGGAGAACGTCCGCGCGATCTGAGCGACGCCGGCAACGGCACCGGACCCCCACGGCTCTCCTGCCGTGGGGGTCCGGTCGTTCCCGGGGCCCGTGCTGCACCCGGGGCACCGCGGCCGGGCCGGTACGGTCTGCGGACCACCCGTCCCCGCGGAGGCGCTCGTGCCCGACCAGCCCGCCGACCCCGCGACCTGGTCGCTGCGGGCGATCGAGGCCGGGTACCGCGCCAAGGTCCGGCTGGACCGGGCGCTCTCCGCCCGCGCCCGTCGCCGTGGCTGGACGACCGCTGCCCTCGGCTACCCCGGGTACGCCGCGCAGGGCCGGGCGCGGGTGCGGGGACGGCTGCTGCTGGCTCCCGCGGGCACCGATCCGAACGCCCGCCTCGACGTCCCCGGCTGGCGCCGGCTGCTGACCCTCGAGCAGCCGCGGGGCGAGATCGACGTCACCCTGGGCGGAGCGCGGGTCCGCGCGCGTGCCGACGACGCGGGCCTGATCGACCTCACGGTGCCCGCCGAGCTGCCCCCTGGTCCGGCCGCGGCCCTGCTGCACCCGGAGGGCCGCCCGCCGGTGCCGGCACCGCTGCACGTCGCCTCCCCCGACGCGCGCCGCGGCGTCGTCTGCGACATCGACGACACGGTGTGGATCACCGGGATCCGGCACCCCCTGCGCGCCGCGTGGCGCACCTTCGCGGGCAACGGCTCCACCCGCCGCCCGGTGGCCGGCATGGCGGCGTTGCTGGTCCGGCTCGTCGAGGGCACCCCCCACGCACCGGTCGTATACGTGAGCAACGGGCCGTGGAACCTGGCCGGGCCGATCACCGCCTTCCTCGAGCGGCACCGCTTCCCCGCCGGTGCCCTGCTGCTCACCGACTGGGGGATCAGCCCGCGCGCGTGGTTCCGCAGCGGCCGGGCGCACAAGCGGGCGTCCCTGGAGCGGCTGACCGCCGACCTGCCCGGCGTGCGGTGGGTCCTGGTCGGGGACGACGGCGAGCACGACCCCGAGATCTACCGCGACTTCGCCCGCGCGCACCCGGACCGGGTCGCGGCGATCGCGCTGCGCACCGTCGCCCCGATCGGCACGGAGCCGCCGGCGACCGAGGAACGGGTCGGCCCCGTCCTCGTCGTCCGTGCCGGCGACGGCCGGGCGCTCGCCGACCTGCTCGACCGCGCCGGCCTGCTCGCCGCCCGGTCGGCCCCCCTCGGCAGCGCAGCCGGCGGCTGAGGGGTCCAGGGGGCCCTCACCCGCCGGGCGGCGGGACCAGGGGCGCGGGGACCCGTCGCCGGGCGGGGCGGCGTCCGGCTGCCGCGGCCGACAGCGCGGCCAGCGTGCGGCGCACGCCCTCCTCGTACGGGGTCGCGGGGAGCCCGAAGGCCCGGGCCGCCCGGCTGCCGTCCACCTCGAAGGGCTGCTCGAACTGGTAGACCAGCTCGGCTCCCTCCCGGGCCAGCGGCACCAGCCGGCCGAGCACCCGCACCTGTGCGGCGCTGTACCGGAGCAGCAGGAGCCGCGTCCCGGCCTGCCGGCAGGCCTCCGCGGCGAGGGCCCGGCCACTGGTCGGTGGGGGGTGCGGCACGTGCCAGACCGCCGCGTCCGACGTGTCCCGCACGCCGAGGACGGCGACCGTCCGGGCGAAGTCGTCGACGAAGGTCGGGGTCAGCGGCTGGTCCGGATCACCGAGCCAGTGCACCGGCCGGCCCCGGCGCGCGGCGCCGAACACGTTGCCGGCGATCACCGAGCGCACGCCGGGGCCGTACAGCTCCCCGGCGCGGGCGATGCTGACGCGCAGCCCTCCGTCGGCGGCAGCGTGCAGCAGCCGCTCGGCGAGCCAGGCGCGGAGGACGCCCCTGGCGCTGACCGGCCGCCAGGGGGTGTCCTCGGTCATGGCCCTGTCGACCCGGCCGTACATCCAGGTGTCGTCGGCGTAGACCAGCCGGGCGCCGACCGCCCGGGCGGCGTGCACGAGGGCGTCGGTCACCACGGGGAACTGCTCGGTCCACCGGCTGAACTCCGGCATGACGCAGTGGTGGACGGCGACGGCCCCGCGGCAGACGGCGGCCAGCGCGGCGCCGTCCCGGGCGTCGGCCGCCACGGCCTCGGCACCCGGGGTGCCGACGTCCCGGCCGTCCCGGGTCACGGCACGCACCCTGACGCCGGCCGCGTGCAGGTGGCCGACGACGAGCCGGCCGACCGCGCCCCCGGCCCCCACCACCACGTGGAGGTCGGACGGGCCGTCCGCCGGCGGCGCGGGGCGGAGGTCGGTCTCGCGGACGTCGGTCACGGAACCTCCGGGTCAGGCGGGGCGGACGGCGAGCGGCAGCCGGGAGACGGCGACCATCGTCCACGGGTTGCGGTGCTCGACCGGTTCGTCGGCGGCGAGCTCGATGTCCCGGTAGCGCTCCAGCAGCAGCCGCAGCGCGACCCGGGCCTCCAGCCGGGCCAGCGGCGCGCCGAGGCAGAAGTGCACGCCGTGCCCGAAGGTCAGGTGCGGGTTGGGCCGGCGGTGCAGCTGGAAGCGCTGCGGCTCGGCGAACACCCGCGCGTCGCGGTTGGCGGCGGCCAGCCAGGGCACCACCACCTGCCCGGCCGGGATCTGCACGCCGCCGACCTCGGCGTCGGCCGTGGTGATCCGGGCCAGCCGCGGGAACGGCGTCCGCATCCGCAGCACCTCCTCGATCGCCGCGGGGAGCAGGTCCGGATCGGCCCGGACCTCGGCCGCGGCGTCCGGGGCGTCGGAGAAGGCGACGATGCTGTTGCCCAGCGTCGCGGTCGTGGTGACGTGCCCGGCGACCAGCAGCAGCCCGACGAAGCCGACGATCTCCTCGTACGCCAGCCGCCGGCCGTCCACCTCGGCCTGGATGAGCCGGCTGGTCAGGTCGTCGCCCGGGTGCGTCCGCCGGGACCTGATGTGCTCCAGGAAGTAGGAGTTCATCTCCCGGACGGTCGGCGCCACGGCGCTCACCGCCTGCTCGCCGGCCTCCACCAGCCCCTGGTCGGGGTCGATCTCCTGGCCGAGCAGCACGTCGGCCCACCGGCGGAACAGCCCCCGGTCGGACGTCGGGACCCCCAGCAGGTCGGCGATGACGATCACCGGCAGCGGGTAGGCCAGCGCGTCGACCAGGTCGAACCGCTCCCCGGCCCGGTCCAGCAGCTCGGTGGTCAGCCCGGCGATCCGCGGCTCGAGGCCGGCCACGACCCGCGGGGTGAACGCCTGGTTGACCAGGGACCGCAGCACCCGGTGGCGCGGCGGGTCCATCCGGACGAGGTTGCCGCGCTGGAACAGCGCGAGGTCGTCCTGCGCGGGTTGCAGCGCCGTGAGGTCGGAGGAGAAGACGACCGGGTCGGACAGCACGATGCCGGCCTCCGGGTGGCCCAGCACCTGCCAGCACTGCTGCCGGTCGTCGAAGTGGACCTGCCCGTGTTCCCGGCCGGCCTCCAGCCACGCGAGGAAGTCATCGAACGTCGGTCGGGTGGTCGTCATGCGGGCTCGCTCCCCTCGGACTGGGTGGCCGCGTCCCCGGTCCGGGGAGGAACGCGGCGCGGGACCGGCCGGTGCGCCCGGCCGTACCGGGTGCGGGACGGCCGCCGGGCTCGGCCGGCAACCGGAACGCCATCGCGGTCAGCAGCACCGCGGCGACCGACACCAGGGTCAGGGTCACCGTCTGCAGGACCTCGTCGCTGGTGGTGTGGAGCAGGTGCAGGGTCCGCTGGTGGTACAGCTGGTGGGGCAGGTAGGCCACGACCGCGGCGAGGCCCGTCGCCCGGGCGAGCCAGACCCCGCCGGTCAGCAGCGCGACGAGGGCCACGACGCCGATGGCCAGGTTGCCCTGCCCGACGTCCCGGAGCAGGTGCTCGTTGTAGGGACCGTCGACGCTCACCCAGTGCCGGCCCAGACCCGGGAAGTCCTCGTAGAACGACGCCGGGGCGAGTGCCTGCCAGCCGCCGACGCCCAGGCCGAAGACCGCGAACCAGCCCAGCAGGCCGGTGACGGCTCGTCGCACGGGAGCCTCCCTCCCGGGGACCCCGACCGGCGGCGACCGCCGCTCCGCTGGGGCGGCTCGCCGTCACCGGGCCCCCGAGGGCGATGGTCCTGCCGCCGCCGGGTGCTCACAAGGGACGACCGGCACTGGTGCCCCGGTGGGGGCGACGGCGTGCCGCCCGACCGGGGGCGCCGCCCCGCCGCCACGGGGGACGGAGACCACGGGGACGCACCTGCTGCGGCCGGCGGCCAGGGCCGGCTGGGAGCGGCGCTCGAGCACGTCGGTCGGCACCCGGACGCCGGCGACCGTGACCGCCTCCGGGACCGGGTGCGTCCCCAGGGCGGCCAGCGCCTCCGGACCGACGCGCTTCTCCTCCACCGTGAACTGCACCGACAGCTCCGCGGTCGGCCGCCCCCCGGTGACCTTGTAGCCCAGGCCGACCGAGGCGACGTTCGGGTCGTCCAGGTGGTGCTGCCCCTCGGTGCGGAGGAACCGACGCAGGCCGGTGAGCAGCTGCCGGTAGGAGACGTCGCCCCACCGATCCGCCGGAGCGGGCGCCTGCGGGTCCATCCCTGACCTCCCGGGTGGGTGTGTCCGGTGCACCGGACGGAGGCGGGCCGCCGCCGGTCTGATACACGGCCGGCGGGGTCCTCAGGAGGCCACCCGCCGTCCCTCGTCCAGGTGGGCGACCAGCCGGGTGAGCCGGTCGGTCGGGTCCAGCCCGAGCTGGTCGCGCACCCTCGACCGGAACTGCCGGTAGGAACGGACGGCGGCGGCCACGTCGCCCTCGGCGAGGTGGATCCGCACCAGGACCCGGTACGCGCTCTCGCGCAGCGGCTCCGCCCGGACGGCGAGGGAGGCCGCCTCCACCGCGTCGCCGGGGCGCCCGGCGTGGGCCAGCCGCGCGGCGAGGGTCTCCAGCCCGTACAGCCGCAGCTGCCGCAGCCGCTCCCGCTCGACGAGGACCCACTCGTCGCCCCAGCCGGGCAGCAGGTCGCCGTGGAGCTCGGGAGGCGGGAGGCGCAGGTCCTCGACGCGGGAGCGCGGGTCCCGGACCCGGGCCGCCCAGGCGCACAGCTCCCGGACGTCGACGTGCACACCCGGGGCCACGGTGAGCGCGCCGCCGGAGGTGTCCAGCAGCCCCGGTGCCAGCCGGTGCAGCCGCCACAGCGCCGACCGCAGGCTCGCGTGCGCCTGCTCCTCGGGGACCCCGCCCCACAGCTGGCCGGCGACCGCCGACCGGGCCGGCCGGCCCGAGAGGCAGACGTACGCCACCAGGCGCTGCACGCTGCGGGGGACGTCGTCCCGCCGGGCCGGGGCCCCGGCGGTGCCGAGGGTGCAGCCGCCCAGCAGGCCCACCCTCAGCGTCGTCGCCGGCACGTCCACGGTGTCCGCTCCCCGTTGCTCCACGACCGGCAGAGTCGGGCGCGGCCGGCCCTGATACACCCCGGACCGGTGACCCGCCGGTGACACGCTGGTGACGGCGCGGTGACGCCCCCGCCGCATCGTCGCGGACCCGGGCGGCTGCCGCCGTCCCGCGACACGAGGAGGTCGACCATGACCGGCGTGACCACGGACACCACCGGCGGGACCGCGACACGGACGACGGTGCAGAGCCCGCTGACGCTCGTCATGCCGGTCCGGCCCGAGGCGCGCGCCGCGCTGCGGGCGGAGGTCGAGCAGCTGCAGGCCCTGCCCCGCGACCAGAACCCGGTCACCACCGCGCTCGACGCGATCGGCACGGTGCACTTCGCCCGGTTCGTCTTCCTCGACGACGACGAGCGGCTGGCCGTGATCACCACGTACGACGGGGACTTCGAGCGCTACATCATGGACTTCGTCGACCACATCGGGCCGGTGTTCGACCTGCTGCTGCGGCACATGGCCGACCCGCCGCCGCTGCCGGTCCAGCAGCACCCCGAGGAGTTCCTGGCCTACGTGCGCCGGCACGACCTGGGGTGCGTCGGCCCCTTCTACAGCGCCTACCCCACCCGGCCGGTGATCGACATCCGCGCCGACGACGCGGGCTGAGCGCGGCGGGACGGGGGGCTCCGGTGGTGCTCGACCTCTCCGACGTCCAGGGTCTGGTCGTCCGCGGCTACACGATGCCCGCGGCGCGGCACCTGCTGCTGCGCGTGGACTCCGCACCGGCAGCCCGCGCGCTGCTCGGCTCGCTCGTCGACGGCACCCCGGGCCGGCCGCAGGTCACGACGGCGACCCCGTGGACCGAGAAGCCGGAGTCCTGCCTCAACGTGGGGATCACCGCGGCCGGGCTGCAGGCGCTCGAGGTCCCGCCGGCCGGCTTCCCCGCCGAGTTCACCGCGGGCGCCGTCGCGCGGGCCGCGCTCGTCGGGGACACCGGGCCCAGCGACCCGGCGCACTGGCGCCTGGCGTTCACCGACCCGGGCTTCCACCTGCTGCTGTCGCTGGCGGCCGTCTCCCCGGCGGCGCGGGACCGGGCCACCGAGGCCGTCCTGGCCGGCACCGCTCCGGGGCTGACCGAGCTCGACCGCCTGGACGGCGACCTGCTGCCCGGCCGGGTCGACCACTTCGGCTACGTGGACGGGATCTCCCAGCCGACCGTCGCCCCCGCCCCGCCACCCGGCCCGCCCGACCGGCTGCCCGTCCAGCCGACCGGCGCCTTCCTGCTCGGCCACCCCAGCCAGTTCACCGGCCACAGCTACCCCGTGCCCGACCCGCCCGCCCTCGGCCGCAACGGCAGCTTCGCGGCGTTCCGGGTGCTGGCCCAGGACGTCGCCGCCTTCTGCGCCCTGCTGGCCGAGCAGGCGGAGCGCACCGGCACGTCCGAGGAGCTGGTCGCCGCCCGGCTGTGCGGTCGGTGGCGCAGCGGGACGCCGCTGGTCCTCTCCCCCGACAGCGATGCCCGGCTGCCACCGGAGGCCCTCAACGACTTCGACTACGCCGGTGACGAGCGGGGCGAGCGCTGCCCGATCGGCGCGCACGTCCGGCGCATGCACCCCCGCGACTCCCCCGTCGCCGGAGGCGGGGGCGCCAAGCACCGCGTCGTGCGGCGCGGGCTGACCTACGGCCCGCCGTACGACCCGGCCCGGCCCGACGACGGGCAGGAGCGCGGGGTCGTCGCCCTGTTCATCGGCGCCAGCCTCCGGGACCAGTTCGAGTTCCTCATGGCCGAGTGGGCGCTCGACGGGCTCTTCGCACCGGGGCTGGGCCGCACCCAGGACCCCTTCCTCGGCACCGGGGACGGCACCGGCGCCGCCCGCGCCTTCCGCTTCCGGACGGCCACCGGCCGGTCCGAGCTGACCGGCCTGCCCCGCCTGGTCACCACCCGGGGCGGCGCGTACGTCTTCCTCCCGAGCGTGACCGGGATCCGCCACCTCGCCGGGAGCTGAGCGCGCTGCTCCCGGGCCCCGCCGAGGTGGCGCCGAGCACCCGCTCGCCCGGCGCCACCTCGGCAGGGGACCTCAGGCCGGCACCGCGTCGTACACCCCGGCCGTCTCCAGCGTCGTCCGCAGCCGGGCCAGGATCCGTGCCCGCGTCGGGCCGATGCTGCCCACGGGCATCCCGAGCCGGGCGCTGATCTGCGCGTAGCTCGGTGCCGGCGAGGCGACGAGCAGGCCGAGCAGCGCCCGCTGCTGCGCCGGCAGTGCGGCCACCGCACGGCGGACCAGCACCTGCTGCTCGTGCCGCACGGCGCTCGTCTCCGGCCCGGCGTCGTCGGCCGGGCCGTCCCACAAGACGGCGGCGGCCTGCTCGAGGTCGTCGGTCACCTGCTCGCGGCAGTGGTCGCGGGCCACGGCCAGGCAGGCCCGCCGGGTCGTCGTCCGGAGCCAGCCGGGCAGCCGCTCCGGGTCGCGGATGTCGGCCAGGTGCTCCACCAGCCGCAGCCAGGTCGTCTGGACGGCGTCGGCGGTCTGCGCCTCGCTGAGCCGGAAGCCCCGCGCCACCGACCACACCAGGCGGCCGTACTCGTCGACGATCCCCCGCCACGCCCGCTCGTCCCCCTGCGCGGCGCGGCGCACCAGGTCGGTCACTGCTGCGGCGTCCATGGCGACTCCCTGGTCCGGGACGGCGGCACCGCCGTCGTCCCGGAGCGTGGGCGGGCCCTGTCAGCCGGGCGTCAGCCGGAACAGCAGGCCGCGTCAGCCGGACGTCAGCCGGGCGTCAGCCGGACGTCAGCCGCGAGGCTGCGGCCGGTCCGGCCGCGCGGGGGCGTGCACCTCGAGACGCCGGGCCAGGGCCAGGGTGCGCGGCTGCGGCGGGACGCCGAGGTCGTCGAGCGCCTGCAGGCAGCGCCGCAGCGCCCGACGGGCGTCGGCTGCGTCCCCGGCCTCCAGCAGGGCGGAGACCAGCAGCTGGTGGGCCTCCTCGCACCAGGCGTCGACCCGGATCGCCCGCTCGCCGAGCGTCCGGGCGGCGCCGGCGTCCCCCCGGGCCAGCAGGAGCTCCCCGGCCCGGACGGCGGCCGCCACGAACCGCCCCCGCATCCGGTCGCGCTCCCACTCCAGCCAGTCCCCGCCGCCGACGTCGGGCAGGTAGTCGGTGTCCCAGAGCCGCAGCGCCTGCTCGTAGGCGGCCAGGGCGGCCGACGGCGCACCCTGGCGCTCGAGCCGCGCCGCCTCGTCGAGGTGGCGCTCGAAGTCCACGGCGTCGACCTGCAGCGCCTCACCGACGAGGAGGTGCAGGACCGGCCCCCCGCTGCGGACGAAGTACGGCGCGTCGGACTCGCCGCGGTCGGGTTCGAGCAGGTCCTGCAGGTAGGCGAGGGTGACCCGCAGGTTGCGGGCCGCGGCCACCTCGTCGAGGTCGGGCCACAGGTCGGCCGTGACCGCCGCCCGGGTGGGCCCGTCGTGGGCCAGCAGGTACCCGAGCAGTTGGCGCACCCGCTCGCGGCGCAGCTCGCGGGCGACCACGACGGCTCCGTTCCGGCGCAGCTGCATCGGCCCCAGCACCCGCAGCTCCAGCCGGGCGGGCGGCGCGGCCGGCAGCTCGCGCAGCAGCCGGCGCGCGGTGGCGGCGACCGGCGCGCGGCCTCCGCTGCTGAGCGCCCGCAGGGTGGGCCGGGCGCGCGGCCCGAGCTCCTCGACCAGCGCGTGCCCCTCCTGGAGGCCCGAGGCGACCATGCCGAGGGCGAGCTCCGCCGTCCACGGCACCGGCAGGACGGCCCGCATGACCGCGCGGGCCTCGGCCGGCAGCCCGGCCACCTGCTCCAGCGACCCCTCCTCCCGGATCGCGACCAGCGCCCGGGCCAGCTGCAGCGCCGGCCGGAAGCACCCCGGCGGGGCCGCGGCGTCCCACCGCGGACGCACCTCGGGGAGCAGGACGTACTGCAGCGGCAGCGCCGCCGCGGACACCTGGCGGACCGCCCGGCTGCGGGCCACGTCCAGCCGCAGCACCGCGCGCAGGGCCTCGGCGGCCGCGGCCTCCTGACCGAGCGACACCCGGTGGGCCGCCTCCGCCACCGCCCCGGCGACCGGCGCCCAGCCGACCGACGAGTCGGCGATGGCCTGCCGGTGCGCCGCCAGCAGTTCCCCGGCCTGGTCGTCCCGGCCGAGCAGACCGAGCAGGACGACGGCGCAGGTGACGATCTCCGGCGAGGTGAGGACCTTGGCGGGGTGGATCCCGGCGAGCAGGTCGGGCAGCAGCGCCTCGGCCTCCTCGAGCCGGCCGCGCATCCGCAGCGACTCGACCAGCTGGCTCCGGAACAGCACCGCCATGTTGGGGCCGGCCGAGGCGAGAGCCCGGTGGACGACGCGCTCGGCGCCCTCGGCGTCGCCCAGCTTGAGCAGCATCAGGTGGGCGCGCAGCCACTGCTGCACCGGGCTGAGCGCGGTCCCCGCCACCAGCGCCGGCGTCGTCAGCTGGGCGCGCACCTCCGCGGGCGTGCGTGCCAGCAGACCCCGGAACAGCGCGAGCCACCCGGCGGCGCGCTCGTGGCCGCGGGCCGCCAGCTCGGTCAGCCGCTCGATGTGCAGCTCCATCTCCCGGCGGTCGGACCGGCGCAGCCCCACCTCGACCAGGGCGTTGAGGCAGGCGAAGCGCACCGGCGCGACGTCGGGCGCCAGCGCGAAGGCGCGCTCCAGCAGCGCCTCGGCGCCGGCCAGGCTGGTCGGCTCGGCGACGTTCGCGGCCAGCAGCAGCCCCTCGGGGCCCTCCTGCACCTCCGGGGGCAGCCGCTGCAGCCACACCTCGAGGACGTCCGGCGGGACCAGCGGCGTGCCGACCTCGCACACCTCGACGACGAGCCGGCGGACGTCGTCCCACGCCCCGGCGTCGACCAGCAGCTCCATGGCGTCGTGGTAGCGGCGGCGACGGGCCAGGACCAGGCCGGCGGTGCGACGGGCCTGCGCCAGCTGCTCGGGGTCCAGGCGATGCGCCAGGATCGCCGACCACAGCCCGTGCAGCGACCACCAGCCCGAGGGACCGCGGACCACCAGCGGCAGGCCCTCCAGCAGCTCCTCCAGGCGCACGTCCGGCCCGAGCAGCGCCGCCGCCAGCTCGTCGTCGGCGCCACCGACGGCGACCAGCACGCTGAGCGCCTGCCGGCGCTCCGGCGACAGCCGGCTGAGCAGCTCCTCCCACACGTAGCCGCTGACGGCGTCCGGGCCGGCGGTGGCGGTCAGCTCGGCCAGTGCCGGCCAGCCGCCCACGTCCCGCAGCAGGTCCGGTGGCACGTGCCGGGACGCCGCGAACGCCGCCATCTCCTCCCGCGCGAAGTGGAGCTCGGTCTCGCCGACGACGACCGCCTCGCCGCTGGCGAGCAGCCGCGAGGCGCGCAGCGGCAGCGGCGGGCGGGACGCCAGGACGACGTGGCCGTTGCGCGGCAGCTCCTCGACCAGCTCGGCCACGAAGTGGCCGCCGGGCGAGCCCGGCCGCACCAGGTGGACGTCGTCGAGGATCAGCGCGAGCTGCTGCGGCGCGGCGCTCCAGATGGCCTCGGCGACGGTGACCGCGGCCTCCCGCGGGTCCTCCGGTACCGGCGCGGTGAGGCCCACGGCGGCGAACGCGCCCCCGGCCAGGAACGACAGCGACGTGTCGTCCCGCTGGCAGGTCAGCCAGCGGTCCTCACCCAGCGGGGACAGCGTGTTCTCCTGGACCGCCTGGGCCAGCAGCGTCGTCTTGCCGAACCCCGCCGGCGCCACGACGGCGGTCAGCCGCCGCTCGAACCGGGAGTGCAGCCGGTGCAGCAGCCGGGGCCGGACGATGAGCCCGCGGTCGGCGAGCGGTGGTGCGTACCGGAGCGCCCGGCTCATGCGCGACCCGTCCGGACGCCGAGCCGGTGCACCGCGACCCGGACGCCGTCGGGCGACGTGGTCCGGACATCCGGCGCGACGGCCACGGGAGCACTCCCTCGGGCACCTGACGGGTGTGGTGCGCGAGAGGGAGGTGCCTCGGGACCGGAATGCTGTGAGGTCCCCCCGGTCGATGTCAATCCACCGGGGTCCGGCGGCCGCGAACGGGCGAGCCGGTCACGCACCGCACCGGCGACCTCACGCCCGGCCCCCTCGGGCGCCCGTGGGCGACGGCGCTCCCGGTGCCGACCGACGGGGCCCGGCCGCGGTGACCGCGACGCGCCGGACGGCGGGGGAACCACAGATCGCGCCAGAACCCGGCGCCGCTTTCGTCCACGTTCTGCTAGTGCCAGCCGGGCCGGCCGTTCCGTAACGTCACATACAGCAACGAGGCCGTACCGGTCCGTCACCCACCCGCCCGACTCCGCCTTCCCCGAGGAGCCCCCCGTGACCGCGTTCTCCCGCCCGCACCTGACCCTGCTCACCGACGACGCCCCCGCGCCGGCCCGCGAGGCGTCGCCGTGGACCGACCCGGCCCCCGTCGGGGACGCGTCGTGGCGGCTCGAGGCGCTGTGCGCGGAGACCGACCCCGAGGCGTTCTTCCCGGAGAAGGGCGGCTCGACCCGCGACGCCAAGCGGGTGTGCGGCGGGTGCACCGTGCGGGCCGAGTGCCTGGAGTTCGCGCTGGCCAACGACGAGCGCTTCGGCATCTGGGGTGGCCTCTCCGAGCGCGAGCGTCGCCGGATCCGGCTGCGCCAGCGCACCGACCTCAGCGCCTGACCCGCTCGCTCGTCTCGACCCGGGTGGACCCCGCCGGGCGTGAGCCGGTGCGGTCCGGGACCTGACCCCGGGCCGCCGGGTGAACGTCGAGGACCTCGCCGGGGTCCGCCGGGAGGCGGTCGTCGCCCCCGCGCCCCGGCTCCCCGTCGAGGGCGCCCGCACGGTCGGCGACCGTGCCGCCCGCAGCGGTGGCCCCGTGGGCGCGTAGCGTGGTGATCGCGAGCCCGCTCGGCGCTCGCACCGTCGACCACTGCCCGGTGGCAGCGCCATCCGCGCCCGGGCTCGCGGCGCCGACCGGCGCCCACCACCGCGGAGCGACCCCGGTCCCCGCCCGTTCCCGTCTGGACCCTGCATGAGCGCACCCGCTCTGACCTTCCTCGCTCCCCCGTCCACGGGGTACGACCCCGACGACAGCACCACGGACGTCCGCTCCCCCACCGCCCCGGACCGCCCGGCCGGACCCCCGCCGCGGGACCGTCGGGCCCCGGTCCTGCGGATGACCCGCGGAGCGCGCGAGGCCGCGACCGGCATGGGGATCGCCGACGCCGACGTCCAGCGCTGCCTCGACGCCCCCGACGACGTCTCGCCGCACCCCGACAGCCCGTCGCGGACCCGCTTCCGGCGGGGCTCGCTGGTCGTCCTCGCGGGCGCCGACGGGATGGTCCTGCGGGTCGGCCGCGGCAACCGCTGACCCGCGCCGGGCGCGGCGCCGGCCGAGGCGCGGGACGCCGGCGGTAGCGTCGGCCCGGAGACGAGGAGGCCCCATCGCCACCCACCGTGGACGCTGCGCCGAAGCCCACCTCGGATGCCCCTGCCGGGGCGACGAGACGATCCACGAACAACGGTCCCGCGAGATCAGCGAGGCCCGCGACCGGTCGGGCGAGCCCGTCGACTGCCCGGAGTGCGGAGCGCCGACGACGCCGCTGGCCATCGTCTCGTGGGGCAACTGCCGGGCCTGCCGCACGGCGCAGTCCCGGGTCGTCGACCCCCTCCGCTGGTGACCGGCCGGCGCCGCCGGCCGGCACGGCAGCGCCGCCGGTGCTGCCCGCTCAGCCGGGCAGCACCTTGCCGGGGTTCATCAGCCCGGCCGGGTCCAGCAGCTGCTTGACCCCGCGCATCAGCTCCAGCTCCAGCGGGCTCTTGTAGTCGGCGATCACGTCGCGCTTCGACTGCCCCAGCCCGTGCTCGGCGCTGATGCTGCCGTCGAGGGCGGCCGCCGAGTCGTGCACGATCCGGTTCAGCTCGCCGGCCCGCGCGCGGAAGGCCCCGTCGTCCCTCGGCTCCGGCCCGCTCAGGTTGTAGTGCAGGTTGCCGTCGCCGACGTGGCCGTAGGCCACGACCCGGACGCCGGGCAGCGCCTCGGCCAGCGCCCGGTCGGTGGCGGCCACGAACGCCGGGATCGAGCTGATCGGCACGCTGACGTCGTGCTTGAGGCTCGGGCCCTCGGAGTCCTGCGCCTCCGAGATCCCCTCGCGCAGCGCCCACAGGGTGGCGACCTGCGCCGAGCCGGCGGCGACCACGGCATCGGTGACCACGCCCCGCTCGACCGCCTCCCCCAGCGCCGCCTCGACCACCGCGTCCAGGCCGGCGTCGGGCAGCGTGTCGCTCAGCTCGACCAGCGCGTACCAGGGGTGGACGTCGGCGATCGGGTCGCGCACCCCCGTTCCGTGGCGGAGCACGAACTCCACGCTTTGCCGGGACATGAGCTCGACGGCGGTCAGCCGGTCACCGGCCGACTCGCGCACGACGCCGACGAGGTCCACCGCCGCCTGCGGGTCCGGCAGCGCCACCCACGCCGTCGCCGTGCTGCGGACGGCCGGGAACAGCTCCAGCACGGCGGCGGTGATCACGCCGAGCGTCCCCTCGGCGCCGACGAACAGCTGCTTGAGGTCGTAGCCGGTGTTGTCCTTGCGCAGCCCCCGCAGCCCGTGCCACACCCGCCCGTCGGGCAGCACGACCTCCAGGCCGAGGGTGAGGTCGCGCATCGTGCCGTAGCGCAGCACGCCGGTGCCGCCGGCGTTGGTCGCCAGGTTGCCGCCGATCGTGCAGCTGCCCTCGGCGCCCAGGGACAGCGGGAACAGCCGGCCCGCGGCCGCGGCGGCCTCCTGCACCGTCTGCAGCACCACGCCGGCCTCCACGGTGATCGTCGAGTTCGCCGCGTCGAGGTCGCGGATCCGCCGCATGCGCGTCAGCGAGAGCACCACCTGCCGCCCGGAGGCGTCGGGCACCGCGCCGCCGCACAGCCCGGTGTTGCCGCCCTGCGGGACGACCGCGACGCCGAGGTCCCGGCACAGCGCGACGACGGCCGCGACCTCCTCGGTGCTGCCGGGGCGGACGACGGCCGCCGCCGTCCCGGAGTACGCGCCCCGCCAGTCGGTGAGGAACCCGGCCGGGTCGTCGACCAGCCCGGCGGGGCCGACCACGTCGCGCAGCCGGGCGGCCAGGTCGGCGGTCACGGGGCGACCTCGGGCCGGACGGCGCGCACCGGGGGGAGCCCCAGCACCCTGCGGGCCCGGGCCAGTTCCTCCGCCGTCGGCCGGGGTGCGAGCGCCTCGAGCCGCGGGACCTCCGTGGGGAAGCAGGCCGCGAGCACGTCGCGCGCCGTCGCCACGGCGGTCGAGGCCCCGGGTGAGGCGCCGAGCAGGGCGGCCAGCGACCCGTCCGCCGAGGTGACGACCTCCGTGCCGAAGCCGACCAGCGTCCCGCGCCCGTCGGTCTCCTTGAGCACCTGGACCCGCTGACCGGCGGCCACCAGGGTCCAGTCCTCCGCCCGCGCCGTCGGGACGAACCGGCGCAGCGCTGCCATCCGGGACGCCGGCGACGCGGTGACCTGCCGGACCAGGTACGCGATCAGCGTCCGGTTGTCGCGCGCAGAGGCGAGCAGCACGGGCAGGTTCCCCGGCCGGACCGAGCGGAGCAGGTCGCCGAGCCGGCCGCGGGTGAGGAACCGCGGCGAGAACGCGGCGAACGGGCCGAACAGGAGCGACTCGCGCCCGTCGACGACCCGCAGGTCCAGGTGCGGGACGGAGATCGCCGGGGCCCCGGGCTCGGCGTGGCCGTAGACCTTGCCGCGGTGCGCGGCCACCAGCTCGGGACGGTCGGTGCGCAGGAACCGGCCGCTGATGGGGAAGGCGCCGTAGCGCCGGACCTCCGGCACCCGCGCCGACTGCAGCAGCGGCAGCGTCCCGCCACCGGCGCCGACGAAGACCCACGGCGCCCGCAGCTGCCGGCGCTCCCCCGTCGCCCGGTCCCGCACCGCCAGCTCCCAGCCCCCGTCCCGCCGCCGCAGGGACGTGACCTCGGTGCGCAGCCGCACCTGCCCGCCCTGCTCGCGCAGGACCGCGAGCAGTTGCCGGGTGAGGACGCCGAAGTCGACGTCGGTGCCCTGCGCCGCCCGGGTGGCCGCGATCGGCTCGTCGGCCGTGCGTCCGTCGAGGACGAGCGGCAGCCAGGAGGCGAGGACGTCGGGGTCGTCGCTGAACTCCAGGTCGGCGAAGAGCGGGGAGCCGCGCAGCGCCTGGTACCGGGCCCGCAGGTACGCCACGCCGTCCGCGCCGCGGCCGAGGCCCAGGTGCGGCACCGACCGGACGAACGCCTCCGGCGGGCCCAGCACGCCCCGCTCGACCAGCCGTGCCCACAGGACCAGCGAGGCGGCGAACTGCTCGCCGATGCGCACCGCGCCGGCCGGGTCGACCGTGCCGTCCGGCCGCCGCGGGGTGTAGTTGAACTCGCACAGCCCGGCGTGCCCGGTCCCGGCGTTGTTCCAGGCGCTGGAGCTCTCCAGCCCGGCCTCGTCGAGCCGTTCGACGACGGCGATCCGCCGGTCCGGCTGCAGCTCGGCCAGCAGCACGCCCAGCGTCGCGCTCATCACCCCGCCACCGACGAGGACGGCGTCCCACTGCTCGACCGGCACGGCGCCCACGCTAGGAACAGCGCCGATGCGTGTCCAAGACCGCTGCGGCATGACGCGATGCCCCGACGGCATGGGCGCGCCGACGTGTCCGCCGGGTGCCGGGCGTCCCTGCTCCCGACGGCGGGATCCGGCGTCCGCAGGCAGCGGACCGGCGAGAGGAGCATGCGGGTAACGGGGACCAGGGACGACGTGGACGTGCGGGTCGGCCGGGAGCGGGCGCGGCTGCTCGCCGGCTGGAGGGGCTGGACGACACGGGGTGGTGGACGCCGAGCCTGCGCGCGGGCTGGTCGGTACGGGACCTCGTCGTCCACCTGCTCATGCCTACGAGCTGTCGATGCCCCGGTTCCTGGCCCTGATGGCGCGCTCCCGGTTCTCCTCCGACCGGACCGCGGACCGCTGGGCCCGGGCCGGTCGTCGCTCACCGGCGGAGGTCGTCGCGGCCCTGCGCGACACCGCGCACCGCACCTCCCAGGCCGGGCCCGGTGCGCCGCCGGAGGCTCCGCTGAGCCACCTCGTGATCCACGCCGAGGACGTCCACCGGCCGCTCGGCGTGCCCTCGCCGACCGACCCGGACGACGCCCGGGTCCTACTGGACCAGCTGACCGGCCGCCGGTCGCTCGCCCCCGGCCTCCTCGACGGGCCGGCCTTCGCCGCCGCCGACACCACCTGGCGGTACGGGACCGGTCCCCCGGTCTCCGGTCCGGCCACCGCCATGCGTCCTGCAGGCTCCCGCCGCCGGCCCCGTCCGGGGCACCGCCCCGAGCCCCGACGGCCCCCTTGCAGGGTCCCGCCGCGAGCCTGCGAGCGGCGGGGGGCAAGGGGGTCCTCCAAGGGGAGGACGGGGTCCTCCCTCAGCCGAGCAGCAGGGCGATGCCGACGAGCACCGGGACCGACAGGACGGTGCTCAGCAGGACGACGTCCCGCACGAGCAGGGTGCCGCGGTCGTAGGTGGCGGCGTACACGAAGACGTTCTGCGCCGTGGGCAGCGCGGAGGTCACCGTGACCGCCAGCAGCGCCACCTCGTCGAGGCCGGCGACCCAGCGGCCGAGGGCGTAGGCCAGCGCGGGCTGCCCGAGCGTCTTGAGCGCCACCCCCAGCCACACCTGACCGGCTCCCTCGCCCGACGCCGGCCGCGGCGCGCCGTGCAGGCTCATCCCGTAGGCCAGCAGCGCGGCGGGCACCGCCAGCCCGGCGGTGAGCTCCACCGGCGCCAGGACCAGCGACGGCAGCTGCACACCGGTCGCCGCCACCAGCACGCCGAGGCCGCAGCCGACGACCACCGGCGTCGCCAGCGGCTGCAGCACCACCTGCCAGCGCGGCCGGGCCCCGGCCGGGGTGCGCGAGCCGGCCAGCACCGCCAGGCCCACCGGCGCCATCACCAGCACCTGGAACAGCAGCACGGGCGCGACGAAGGAGGCGTCGTCCAGCACGTAGACCGAGATCGGGACGCCGAGGTTGCCGGCGTTGACGTAGGAGGAGGCCAGCCCGCCAGCGGTCAGCTCGGCCGGTCGCAGCCGCCAGCGCCACCGCGCCAGCCCGGCGAAGAGCAGCGCGGCCAGCACCGCGCTGCCCGCGGTGGCGACCAGGGCGGGTGAGAGCAGCACCCCGGGGTCGGCGTCGGCGAGGGTGAGCAGCAGCAGCGCCGGCGTCGCCACGACGTAGGACAGCCGGGACAGCACGGCCGCGGCGTCCTGCCCGACGGCGCCGGTGCGGGCGACCAGCCAGCCGACGGCGATGACCGCGGTGAGGGCGGCGAAGCCCCCCACCACCCCGTTCACGCGGCGATCGCGTCCCCGACCGCGCGGACCAGCCGGGGCAGCGCCTCCGCCGGTGCGTGCGGGAGGAACAGGTTCGGCTCGGTGAGCTCGACCTCGAGCACCACCGGCCGGCCGGCGGCGTCGGCGACCAGGTCGATCCGCGCGTAGAGCAGCGGCGCCGCGCCGGGGACCAGCACGGCTGCGGCGTCGACGACCGCCTGCGCGAGGTCCCGCTGCTCCGGCGTCGCGGGAGCCGGCCGCACGCCCCGGCGACCGCTGCGGTCCTGGCGCACGCCCTCCCCGCGGCCGAGCATCGGCGGCTTGCGCGCGGCGTGCGAGAACCGGCCGCCGAGGAACAGCAGCGCCGTCTCCCCCGCGTCGTCCACGCTGGCCTGGTACGGCTGCACCATCGCCGTCCGGCCGGCCGCGGTCAGCTGCGCGACGTGCGCCAGGACGTCGCCGGTGTCGGTCCAGCGCGCGGTGTCCCGGGCGCCCGCGGACACCGACGGCTTGACCACCCACTCCTCCGCGTCCGGCAGGTCGGCGGTGCCCGCCGGGTCCCAGACGGTGGGCACGACGGGCAACCCGGCGGCCGCGACGTCGCGCAAGTGGGTCTTGTCGGTGTTCCAGCGCAGCACGGCGGCGTCGTTGCGCAGCCGGGGTACGGCGTCGGCCCAGGCCAGGAACTCGGCCCGCCGCCAGGCGTAGTCCCAGCAGGACCGGACGACGGCCAGGTCGCAGCCGGACCAGTCCACCGCGGGGTCGTCCCAGCGGACGCAGTCCACGGCGAACCCGGCCTCCCGCAGCGCCGGGGCGGCGAGCGGGAGGTCCGGGTCGACGCGCAGGCCGCGCTCGGAGCTGACGAGGGCGACCCGCGAACTCACCGGGGCAGCTCCAGCACGCCGTCGATCCGCCGCGGGATGCCCCGGAAGCCGTCGGTGAGCTCGGCCGGGAGCACCTCCTGCGGCGCGCCCTGCCAGGTCACCGGGCGCAGGAACCGCCGGATCGCCGTCGTGCCCACCGAGGTGTGCTGGGAGTTGGTCGACGGCCACGGGCCGCCGTGGTGCTGGGCCCAGGAGACGGCCACGCCGGTCGGGTAGGCGTCGTAGACCAGCCGGCCGGCACGGGTGCGCAGCTCCTGCGAGACCGCCAGCGGCAGCTCGGTCTCCCCGGCGCCGCGCAGCACGGTGGCGGTCAGCGACGACGGCATCTGGCCCAGCGCCGCGAACAGCTCGGCCTCGCCGTCGTAGCGGGCGACCACCGAGACCGGCCCGAAGCACTCCTCGGTCACCTGCTCCGGCAGCCCGGCGGCCGTCGTCTGCAGCAGCCGGGGCACGGCCTCGAACCCGCGACCGGACGGGTCCCCGCCGCGGGCGATCTCCTCGACGCCCGGCGCCCCGGCCAGGGCGTCGGAGATGCGGCCGTAGGAGGCGGCGATGCCCTCGTTGAGCAGCACCGGGGCGGCCGCACCGCGCACCGCCTCGGCCATCGCGTCGACGACGGCGTCGCCCTCGGGCCCCGCCGGTACGAACGCCAGGCCGGGCTTGGTGCAGAACTGACCGCCCCCGAGCGTGAACGAGCCGACCAGCTCGGTGCCGATCGTCGTCCCGCGCTCGGCGGCGGCCTGCGGCGTGACGACCACCGGGTTGAGGCTGGACAGCTCGCCGAAGAAGGGCACCGGGTCGGAGCGCCGCTCGATAATCTCCAGCAGGGCGCGGCCGCCGTTCACCGAGCCGGTGAAGCCGACGGCGCGGATCGCCGGGTGGGCGACCAGGTCGGCCCCGCCCTGCAGGCCGTGCACGATGCCCAGCGTGCCGTCGGGCGCGCCGGCCTTGCGCGCCGCGGCGTCCAGGACGTCGAAGACCAGCTGCGAGGTCGCCGGGTGCGAGCCGTGCGCCTTGACGACGACGGGGCAGCCGGCGGCCAGCGCCGAGGCGGTGTCGCCGCCGGGCACCGAGAACGCCAGCGGGAAGTTGCTGGCCCCGAACACCGCGACCGGGCCGATCGGCACCAGCATCCGGCGCAGGTCGGGGCGCGGGCCCATCGGGGTGTCGCCGGCGGGGTCGATCGCCGCCTCGAGGTAGCTGCCCTCGTCGAGCACCTCGGCGAACAGCCGCAACTGGTAGCAGGTGCGGGTGAGCTCGCCGTTCAGCCGCGTGGGGCCGAGCGCGGTCTCCCGGTCGGCGACGGCGACCACGTCGTCCCGCCGGGCCTCCAGCGCGTCGGCGAGCGCGCGCAGCAGCGCCGCCCGCCCGGCACGGCCGAGGGCGTCCAGGCCGGGGGCCGCGGCGAGCGCGGCCGTGCAGAGCCGGTCCACCTCCTCGCGGGGGGTCTCCTGGGCGACGACCTCGACGGTCTCGCCGGTGCGCGGGTCGGTGCTGACGACCCCGCGGTCGGGGGGTGCGGACACGGTTGCCTCCTGTGCTGTCGTGCGGGTGGTCAGCGGATGGCCCCGACGGTGACGCGGTCGACCGTCCAGGCGCGGGTCTGCTCGCTGAGCGTGATGCCCAGGCCCGGCCGGTCGGAGATGTACATGCGCCCGTCGCGGGTCTCCAGCCGCTCGTTGAACAGCGGGTGCAGCCAGTCGAAGTGCTCCACCCACGGCTCGCGAGGGTAGGCCGCGGCCAGGTGGGCGTGGATCTCCATCGCGAAGTGCGGGGCCAGCTGCAGGTCGGCGACGTCGGCGAGGGTGGCCAGCTTGAGGAACTGGGTGATGCCGCCGATGCGCGGGGCGTCGGGCTGGAGGACGTCGACCGCGCCGTGCCGGATCAGCTCGGCGTGCTCGGCGACGCTGGTGAGCATCTCCCCGGTGGCGACCGCGGTGTCCAGCGAACGGGCGAGCTGGGCGTGGCCCTCGGCGTCGTAGGCGTCCAGCGGCTCCTCGATCCACACGAGGTCGAACTCCTCCAGCCGGCGGCTGACCCGCATGGCCGTCGGCCGGTCCCACTGCTGGTTGGCGTCGACCATCAGCGGGACGCCGTCGCCGAGGTGCTCGCGGACGGCGCGGACGCGGCGCAGGTCCTCGGCCGAGTCGGGCAGCCCGACCTTGATCTTGATGCCGCCGATGCCCTGCTCGAGGGTGCGGGTGGCGTTGTCCTTGACCTGCTCGACCGACTCGTGGAGGAAGCCGCCGGAGGTGTTGTAGCAGCGCACCGAGTCGCGGTGCGCGCCCAGCAGCTTGGCCAGCGGCAGGCCGGCCCGCTTGGCCTTGAGGTCCCACAGCGCGACGTCGATCGCCGCGATGGCCTGGGTCGACGCGCCGCTGCGGCCCACCGAGGCGCCGGCCCAGACCAGCTTGGTCCACAGCCGGCCGACGTCGCTGGGGTCCTCGCCGATCAGGTCGGGGGCGACCTCGCTCGCGTGCGCGAACTGGGCCAGGCCGCCGGCCCGCTTGGAGTAGCTGAACCCGACGCCCTCGTGGCCGTCCTCGGTGGTGATCTCGGCGAAGAGGAACGCGACCTCGGTCATCGGGCGCTGCCGGCCGGTGAAGACCTTGGCGTCGCTGATCGGGCTCGGCAGCGGCAGGGTGACCGAGGACAGGGTCACCGACTCGATCCGGTCGAGCACCGCGGGGGCGGTGGACCGCGGCGGGGCGGGCACGGTCGTCGTCATCTCGGGTCTCCAGACGTGGGTCGGCGGACGAGGCTCAACGGACGAGGCTCAACGGACGAGGCTCAACGGACGAGGCACGGGCGCTTGGGGTCGAACGCCCAGCCGGGGACGAGGTACTGCATCGCCACGGCGTCGTCCCGCGCGCCGAGACCGTGCTCGAGGTACAGCTCGTGCGCGGCGGCGAGGGCGTCGCGGTCGAGCTCGACACCGAGCCCGGGTGCGGTGGGCACGGCGATCGCACCGTCGCGGATCTGCAGGGGCTCGCGGGTCAGCGCCTGCCCGTCCTGCCAGATCCAGTGCGTGTCCAGGGCGGTGATCTGCCCCGGGGCGGCGGCGCCGACGTGGGTGAACATCGCCAGCGACACGTCGAAGTGGTTGTTGGAGTGCGAGCCCCAGGTCAGCCCGAAGTCGGAGCACAGCTGCGCGACGCGGACCGAGCCGCGCATGGTCCAGAAGTGCGGGTCGGCCAGCGGGATGTCGACCGCCCCTGCGCGGACGGCGTGCGCCATCTGCCGCCAGTCGGTGGCGACCATGTTGGTCGCGGTGGGCAGGCCGGTCGCCCGGCGGAACTCGGCCATGGTCTCGCGGCCGGAGTAGCCGCCCTCGGCGCCCACCGGGTCCTCCGCGTAGGCCAGCACGCCGTGCAGGTCACGGCAGAGCTCGACGGCCTCGGCCAGCAGCCAGCCGCCGTTCGGGTCCAGGGTGATCCGGGCGTCGGGGAACCGCTGCGCCAGCGCCCGGACCGCGGCGACCTCCTGCTCACCCGCCAGCACGCCGCCCTTGAGCTTGAAGTCGGAGAACCCGTAGCGGGTCTGCGCCGCCTCGGCGAGCGCGACGACGGCCTCCGGGGTCAGCGCCGGCTCGCGGCGCAGCCGCTCCCAGTCGTCGGCCGGGTCGGGCTCGGCCAGGTAGGGCAGGTCGGTGGCCGACCGGTCGCCGACGTAGAACAGGTAGCCCAGCATCGGCACGCTGTCGCGCTGCTGGCCCTCGCCGAGCAGCTCGGCCACCGGCACCTCCAGGTGCTGCCCGAGCAGGTCGAGCAGGGCGGACTCCAGCGCGGTGACCGCGTGGATCGTCGTCCGCAGGTCGAAGGTCTGCAGGCCGCGGCCACCGGCGTCCCGGTCGGCGAAGGTGGCCGCCACCTGCCGCAGCAGCCGCCCGTACTGCGCGACCGGCTGCCCGGCGAGCAGCGCACCGGCGTCCTCGACGGTGCGGCGGATCGCCTCGCCACCGGGGACCTCCCCGACGCCGGTCCGGCCCTCGCTGTCGGTGACGATCGCGATGTTGCGGGTGAAGAAGGGGCCGTGCGCGCCGCTGAGGTTGAGCAGCATGCTGTCGTGCCCGGCGACGGGCACCACCTCGACGCGGGCGACGGTGGGCGTGCGGCCGGTCGGCATCGGAGTCCTCGCCGTCCTCTCGGTGGTGGGTTCAGGAGACCTTGTCGACCAGGGCGGTGAGCTCGGCGAGCTCGGCCTCGGTGAGATCGGCCAGCGGCGGGCGGACCCGGCCGCCGTCGCGGCCGACCGCGGTGAGGCCGGCCTTGACGATGGAGACCGCGTAGCCCCTGGCCCGGTCCCGGATGTCCAGGTACGGGATCACGAAGTCGTTGAGCATCTGGTAGACGGCGGTGCGGTCCTGGGCGCGCACCGCGGCGTAGAAGCGCAGCGCGAACTCGGGCAGGAAGTTGTAGAGCGCCGAGGAGTAGGTGGTGACCCCCAGCTGCAGCAGCGGCAGCGCGAAGGTCTCCGCCGTGGGCAGCCCGCCGATGTAGATCAGCCGGTCGCCGACGCGGGCGTACGTGCGGGTCATCTGCTCGATGTCGCCCACGCCGTCCTTGAGGCCGATGAGGTTGGGGTTGCGCTCGGCGACCTCGGCCACGGTGGCGTCGGTCAGCACGGCGTTCGCGCGGCTGTAGACGATGACGCCCAGGTCGGTGGCGCGGCACACGGCGCTGATGTGCTCGACGAGCCCCCGCTGGCTGGCCTCGGTGAGGTAGGGCGGGAAGAGCAGCAGCCCGGAGGCGCCGGCGGCCTCGGCCGCCTGGGCCTGGGCGACGGAGACGGCGGTCCCGCCTGTGGCCGGCGCGATGACCGGCACGCGGTCGGCCACCTCCTCGACGGCGACGCGGACGACGCGGTCGATCTCCTCCGGGGTCAGCGAGAAGCCCTCGCCGGTCCCGCCCGCGGCGAACAGGCCGGCGACGTCGAAGCCCGCCTGCCAGGCCAGGTGCTCGCGGTACCGGGCCTCGTCGAACTGCAGGTCGGCGTCGAAGTGGGTCACCGGGAAGGAGAGCAGGCCGGACTTGAGCCGGTCAGCGAGGGCATCCGGGGGCAGCAGCGTCACGGGGATCGTGTCCTTGGGTCCGACGGGTCCGCACCGGGGGTCCTCCGGCGGCACGGGCTGTGGTCGCGGCCACCGTAGGAAGGTCAGACGATGCACGTCCAAGTGCACTTTGGCATCACTCGATGCTGGAGGGGTATCAGAGTCGTCCGGCCCGGCGCTCCAGCACGGCGAGCGTCCGCCACAGCGCGGGGTTCTTCGAGTCCTTGGCCCAGAGCAGGTGCAGCTCGACCGGCTCGGGCACCGACGTCTCCAGCCGGACGAAGGCCACACCCTCGATCGGCAGGCGGGCCGCGGACGCCGGGACGAACGCCACCCCGCGACCGGCCGCCACCAGCCACAGCATGGTGAGCACCTGGCTCACCGTGTGCACGGTGTTCTCGGCGGCGACGGGCGCGACGCGGGCGACCAGGTCGTAGAAGTACTTCGCCTGGGTCGGCGAGTGCATGACCACCGGCGTCGAGGCCAGGTCCGCGGCCGTCACGGGCCGGCCCAGCTCCAGCAGCCGGTGGCCCACCGGGACGGCCACGAGCAGCGCCTCGCGGTGCAGCAGCCGGTGGCCGAACGCCTCCTCGTCGAAGGGCGGACGCCCGAGGCCCAGGTCGACCTCCTCGTTGAGCAGCCCGGCGACCTGCTCGCGGGTGACCATCTCGGTGAGGTCGACGTCGACGTCGGGCAGCTCGGCCGCCAGGTCGTTGAGCAGCCGGCCGAGGACGCCGTAGGTCGAGGCGGCGGTGAAGCCGATGCGCACCACACCGCTGGCCCCGGAGGAGACCCGGCGGGCGAGCTCGGGCGCGGAGTCGGCCAGGCCGAGCAGCCGCCGGGCCTCGACGAGGAAGACCTGACCCGCGGCGGTCAGCGTCACCCTGCGGTTGTCCCGCTCGAGCAGCTGGGCGCCGACGACCCGCTCGAGCTTTTGGATCTGCCGGCTCAGCGGGGGTTGGGTCATCTTCAGCCGCGCCGCGGCCCGGCCGAAGTGCAGCTCGTCGGCGACGGCCACGAAGCCGCGGAGTTGCTCGAGCGTGAACGCCATGCTGGCAAGGTATCAATCGATGCCTCAATGGATTTGGACAGGCATGAGCGACGCTTCCTAGGCTCGCCGACGACCAGGCGTCCGTGACGCCACTCACACGGCCCGCGGCCCGGCCACGGCTGCTCTCCGAGGAGAACTCTCATGACGACGAACAACCGCGCACGCCGCTGGGCGACGGCCAGCACCGGCTTCGCCCTGGCCCTCTCGCTGGCCGCCTGCGGCGGCAACGTCGGCGGTGGCGGGTCCGCCGAGGGCGAGGAGTTCCCGGGCGGCGACCCGATCACCGTGCTCGTCGGCCAGGACCCGGGCGGCAGCACCGACCTGATCGCCCGTGCGCTGGCCGACGAGGTCTCCGACGACCTCGGCGTCCCGGTCACCGTGGAGAACCGGCCCGGTGCCAACGGCGCGCTCGCCGCCCAGGAGCTGGCCGGCGCGGAGCCCGACGGGCACACCCTGATGGTCTACAACGGCAGCCTGGCCTACATCACGCCGCTGGCCGTCGCCGAGGGCGAGGCGCCCGACATCGCGGACTACGAGATCGTCACCGGCCTCAGCCAGGACGACTACGTGCTGGTGACCGCGCCGTCCTCCGGCTTCAGGACGGTCGAGGACCTGGCCAACGCCGGGCGTCCGATCACCTTCGGGACGACGGGCGTCGGCACCGGCAGCCAGCTCTCCCAGGAGCTGCTCTTCAACCAGGCCGGCATCGAGGCGACCGCCGTCCCCTTCGACGGCGGCTCCCCGACCCTCACCGCCGTGCTGGGCGGTCAGGTCGACGTCGGCTCCATCCAGCTGGGCGAGGCCATCGAGCAGATCGAGGCCGGCGAGCTGACCCCGATCGTGACCTTCGCCGAGGAGCGGGTCAGCTACCTGCCCGACACCCCGACCGCCGTCGAGGCGGGCTACGACGCGCCGGTCCAGCAGTCCCGCGCGGTCTTCGCCCCGAAGGGCACCCCGGAGGACGTCCTCGAGACCCTGCAGGCGTCGTTCCAGACTGCGTTCGGCTCCGAGGCCTACCAGCAGTTCAACGAGGACAACCAGCTGACGCCGAACGAGGTCGACGGCGAGGAGGTCCGCGAGACGTGGACGTCGAACCTGGAGCGGTACCGCGGCGTCGTCGAGCAGTACTCGATCGACCTCGGCGGGGACTCGTGACCTCTCCCGCAGGCGGGACGCACGTCCCGGGACGCCCCGGCGGCCACCCGGCCGCCGGGGCCACCCCCCAGGCCGGCCCGGGGACGCCGCCGGAGGTGAGCACCCCCGAGGAGTTCGACCTCGAGGAGGCCATCCACCAGGTCGAGGCCGAGGAGCACGAGGGCCGCCCGCCGGCCGCCGGGCTGCTGGGCAACCTGGTCGTCGCCGCCGCCGTCGTCGTCCTCGGGGTGGCCGCGGTCGTCGGCTCGCTGGCCTTCGACGCCGGCAGCGCCCGCAGCCCGGAGGCGGGCACCTGGCCGCTCATGGTCAGCGTCGTGATCGTCGTCCTCGGGCTGGGCCTCGTGGTCACGGCCCGACGCACGACGGACGCCGAGCGCTTCGGCCGGACCAGCTGGCTGGTGCTCGTGGGCCTGGCGACCATGGTCGTCTTCGTCGCGGTCATCCCGGTCATCGGCTTCGAGATCCCCGCGGCCCTGCTCGCCTTCGTCTGGCTCCGCTTCCTCGGTTCCGAGGGCTGGCGGACGTCGATCGTCACGAGCGTGGCCCTGGTGGTCGCCTTCTACCTCATCTTCGTGGGCGCCCTCTCGGTGCCCATCCCGCACCTGTTCTAGGAGACGCCGTGGACCTCGCCCCGGTGCTCGACGGCTTCGGCGTCGTGCTGCAGCCCACCAACCTGCTCTACTGCCTGATCGGCGTCGTCGTCGGCATGCTCGTCGGCGTGCTGCCCGGCCTCGGCCCGGCGGCGACCATCGCCATCCTGCTGCCGATCACCATCGGCATCGAGCCGGTGACCGCGGTCATCATGCTCGCCGGCATCTTCTACGGCGCCCAGTACGGCGGCACGATCACCTCGGTGCTGCTGCGGCTGCCCGGCGAGGCGTCCTCGGTCGTCACCGTGTTCGACGGCTTCGCGCTGGCCCGGCAGGGCCGCGCCGGGACCGCGCTGGGCATCGCCGCGGTCGGCTCGTTCCTGGGCGGCACCGTCTCGATCGTCGCGCTCTCCTTCGTCGCCCCGCTGGTGGCCGGCTTCGCCCTGGACTTCGGCCCGCCGGAGTACACGGCCCTGGCCCTGCTCGGCATCCTGCTGGTCGCCACGGTCAGCAGCGGGGACCGGCTCAAGGCCGTGATCGCCGCCTGCCTCGGCCTGCTGCTGGCCACGGTCGGCCGCGACGGCTTCACCGGCGCCGAGCGGTTCACCTTCGACAACCTCTCCCTCGCCGACGGCCTGGACTTCGTGCCGATCGCGATGGGCCTCTTCGGCCTCGGCGAGATCCTCTACAACCTCGAGGAACGCCACCGGGCCGTGCACGCGCCGGCGACGGTGGCCAACGTCTGGCCCTCCCGCAAGGACCTGCGCCAGTCCTCGGGAGCCATCGGCCGCGGCTCGGTCCTCGGCTTCTTCCTCGGCATCCTGCCCGGCGGCGGCGCCACGCTGGCCTCGCTGGCCGCCTACGCCATGGAGAAGCGCCGGTCCAAGACGCCGGAGCGCTTCGGCCGGGGTGCCGTCGAGGGCGTCGCCGCGCCGGAGTCGGCCAACAACGCGGCCGCGACCTCGTCGTTCATCCCGCTGCTCACCCTGGGCATCCCCGCCAACGCCACGATGGCGGTCATCTACGGCGCGCTGCTCATCCAGGGCGTGAGCCCCGGCCCGCAGCTGGTCGACCAGGAGCCCGAGCTGTTCTGGGGCGTGGTCAACTCCATGTACATCGGCAACATCCTGTTGCTGATCATGAGCATCCCGCTGGTCGGGCTGTTCGTGAAGATCCTGCGGGTGCGGGCCACGATCCTCGCGCCGATCACCGTGCTCATCACGCTGATCGGGGTGTACACGGTCAACTACGACGTCTTCGACATCGGGCTGGTCGTCGCCTTCGGGGCGCTGGGCTACCTGATGAAGAAGCTGGGCTTCGACCCCGGCCCGCTGGTGCTCGCCTTCGTCCTCGGCTCGCTGCTCGAGGACTCGCTGCGCCGCTCGCTGCTGCTGTTCGACGGCGACCCGACCGGCTTCCTCACCCGTCCCATCTCCGGGACGCTGCTCGTCCTGTTCCTCGTCGTGGTGCTGCTCCCGCTGATCCGGGCCGCCCTCCCCCGCCGACGGGCCGACGCCCGTCGCGACACCAAGGAGCTCGTGTGACCGTCCTCGTCGCCTACGTCCCCACCCCCGAGGGGGACGCCGCCTTCACCGCGGCCGTCGAGGAGGCCGGCCGGCGCAACGCCCGGCTGGTCCTCCTGAACACCCCGCGCGAGGGGGCCCCGGTCAGCGCGGCGCTCGCGGACGAGGACGGCGTCCGCGACCTCGCCGCCCGGGCCCGGGCCGCCGGGGTGGACCTCGAGGTGCGCCAGGACGCGCACACCGGCGATCTCGCCGACGAGGTGGTGCGCGTCGCCGACGCGGTCGACGCCTCGGTGATCGTGATCGGCCTGCGCCGGCGCTCGCCGGTCGGCAAGCTGATCATGGGCAGCACGGCGCAGCGGATCCTGCTCGACGCCGACCGCCCCGTGCTCGCCGTCAAGCCCTGACGGTCGCGCCCGCGCCTCCCGCCGCCTGGTCCGGCGGCGGCCCCGCCGCTCCCGGAGGTCCCGCACCCGGGCGGACCGCCGCCCGCCAAAACCGCGCGCTCCGTCGCCGTCGGCCCGGCACGGGTCTGCTCCCCGGTGCGGCGGACGACCGCGGGTGCTGACCGACGCGCCGGCGGCTGGGCGACGCGGCGCGCACCGGACCGTGGTGCGGGGCACCGTGGGCGCGGGAGGATCGGCGGTGCCGGACCGCACCCGTGCGGCACCGGACACCCCGAGGGAGGCCGGCGATGGGTGAGCGCACGACGTGCCTGGTGGTCGGGGGCGGCCCGGCCGGGATGGTCCTGGGCCTGCTGCTGGCCCGCGCGGGTGTCGAGGTGACGGTGCTGGAGAAGCACGCGGACTTCCTCCGCGACTTCCGCGGCGACACCGTGCACCCCTCGACCCTGCAGCTGCTCGACGAGCTCGGCCTCGCCGACGACTTCGCCCGGCTGCCGCACACGAAGCTCGAAGAGGTCGTCATCCCCATGGCCGACGGGAACACCGTGACCCTCGGGGACTTCCGCCGGCTGCACGTCCGCTACCCCTACATCGCGATGACGCCGCAGTGGGACCTGCTGGACCTGCTGGCCGACGCCGGACGCCGGGAACCGACCTTCACGCTGCGGATGCAGACGGAGATGACCGACCTGATCCGCGAGGACGACCGGGTCTCCGGCGTGCGATACCGCACCGCGGACGGCACCACCGGCGAGATCCGGGCCGACCTCACCGTCGCCTGCGACGGTCGGCACTCCCTCGCGCGGCGGCAGGCGGGGCTGCGCCCCAGGGAGTTCGCCGTCCCCATCGATGCCTGGTGGTTCCGGGTCCCCCGCAGGCCGGACGACCGCCCCTCCGCCCTGGCCCCGCACGCGGCCCCCGGCCGCTTCGCCGTGGTCATCCCGCGCGAGACGTTCCTGCAGGTCGCCTACATCGGCCGCAAGGGCACCGACGCGCAGCTGCGGGCCCGCGGCATCGAGGCGTTCCGCGCGGACGTCGCCGAGCTCATCCCCGAGTTCCGGGACCGGGTGGACGCGCTGGCGTCGATGGACGACGTCAAGCACCTCGACGTGCGGGTCGACCGGCTCCTGCGCTGGCACGTCGACGGGCTGCTGTGCATCGGCGACGCCGCGCACGCGATGTCGCCGGTCGGCGGGGTGGGCATCAACCTCGCCGTCCAGGACGCCGTGGCCGCCGCGACCCTGCTGGCCGAGCCGTTGCGGAACGGCACCGTGGGCCCCTCGGACCTGGCGGCCGTGCGCGCCCGGCGGCTGCTGCCCACGGTGCTCGTGCAGACCCTCCAGCGGGCGCTGCACCGCGGCTTCGTGGGCCCGCTGGTCGAGGGACGGCGGGCCGGTCCGCCGAAGCCGGTGCTCGCGCTGGTGCACCGGTTTCCGCAGCTGTCCGTCGTCCCGGCGTACCTGATCGGGGTGGGGCTGCGCCCGGAGCACGCACCGGCCTTCGCCCGCCGCGCCCCCGCGTCCGCCTGAGCACCCGGGACCTCCGCACCTGGTGCCCGCCGCGCACGCCCGGCAGCCTCGGGCGATGGACGACGGGCGCACCGACGGGACCCTGACCGCCGACCGGGTGGTGCCGCTCGACGCGGCCTTCTTCGCCGATCCGCACGCCCTCTACGCACGGCTGCGCGTCGAGGAGCCGGTCGCGCGGGCGGTGACCCCGGTCGGCCTCCCGGTGTGGCTGGTCACCCGCTACGACGACGTCCGGCACGCCCTCACCGACCCGCGGCTGTCCAAGGACTCCGACGGGTTCGCCCGCGCGCTGGAACGTCAGCCGGTGCCCCCGGAGGGCCGGGCGGTGTTCGCCCAGGAGCTCAACCGGCACATGCTCAGCACCGACCCGCCCGACCACACCCGGCTGCGCAAGCTGGTCAGCCGGGCGTTCACGGTGCGGGCGATCACCGCCATGCGCCCGCAGGTGGAGGCGATCGCCGGCCGGCTGGCCGACCGGATGGCCGCCGGGCCGGCGGAGGTCGACCTGCTCGACACCTTCGCCTTCCCCCTGCCCATGGGGGTGATCTGCGAGCTGCTCGGCGTGCCCGAGGGCGAGCGGACGTCGTTCCGCCGCTGGTCCAACACGCTGCTGGCCTCCGACGGTGCGGTCGACGCGCGCACCGCCGCCGGCATGGCCATGGCGGAGTACCTGACCGCCCTGGTGGCGGAGAAGCGGGCGCGACCGGCGGACGACATGCTGTCGGCGATCGTGGCAGCCGCCGAGGACGCCGACCGGCTCTCGTTCGAGGAGACCGTGTCGATGGCCTTCCTGCTGCTGGTCGCCGGGCACGAGACGACGGTCAACCTCATCGGCAACGGCGTCCTGGCGCTGCTGCGCCGTCCCGACCGGCTCGCGGAGCTGCGCGCCGACCCCGCCCTGGTCCCCGGCGCGGTGGAGGAGTTCCTGCGCCTGGACGGGCCGGTCAACCTGGCCACGTTCCGGCACACCACCGAGCCGGTCGAGGTGGGCGGGACGACCATCCCGGCCGGCGAGGTCGTGCTGGTGTCCCTGGCGTCGGCCAACCGCGACCCGGACCACTACACCGCGCCCGACGAGCTGGACCTGCACCGCGAGGCCTCCCACCTGGCCTTCGGGCACGGCATCCACCACTGCCTCGGTGCCCCGCTGGCCCGCCTCGAGGGCGAAGTTGCGTTCCGGACGCTGCTCGCCCGGTTCCCCGACCTGACCCTCGCCGTCGACCCCGGCGAGCTGACCTGGCGGCAGAGCATCCTGATGCGCGGTCTGACCCGGCTGCCGGTGCGGCTGCGCTGAGCTGCGACCGCTGCCACCCGACGGCCACAGAGGAGCGCGCTGGTCCCGTGCGGGCTCCCCTGGAGCCACCGAGGGACGACCTCGCCCAGCCGTCACGGCGTGGGCACCCCTGCCCCGGGGAACGGAGGCACTCGTGGTGCGCGTGCCGGCACCACTCGAGGTGGTTCGACCGATGTCGGTGCATGGCCCACCGGTGACGCATCGGTGACGTCAGACGAGCATCTTGGACCCCTCAGTCCCGTGGAGTCAGGCCTGCGCGAGTCCACGTCTGCGGATTGCCTCTGCTACCGATGTCTCCGACTGGAGCGGCATGACTCCTCACTCTGGTGGACCCGCGGGTCCAGGGTCGCGGGTCGCACCCGAGACCGGACCGCAGACCGCGCGTGTGGGCGGCGAGCACCTGACGTCCGACAGTCGCCTGCGCGCAGTCAACCGACCCTGGCGTGAGGGTGTGGTGACCCGGGCGAAGGAACTCGAAGGGTTGAACCGGTGGATGGCACGGCATCCACGTCGAGCCGACTCGGAGGGTCTGTCGGAAGCCGTCCGTTCCCATGTAGAGATCGCCATCGACCGCGCCAATGACAGGAATCCCTGGCGAGCGATCACGGGGAGCAGTCTGCAGGGCGCCGCCACGAACCTGGACGCGGCTGAGGCGTGCCTCCTGCGTTTCGCACCCGATTCCTACCTGCGCGGTCAGATGTCGAGCTTCCTCGCTCACGTGCGTCGCCACCTGGCTCCTCATGACCCGCGCCGGTTGCAGTTGGAGGAGCTGTCAGCCGCTCGAGGTCATCGGCGGCACCTCAACGGAAACGCTCCTGCCGAGCCACGTCAGTTCTCCGAGGAGGAGCGGGGGGTCATCGTCAGCGCGGTGCGGGCTGCGAGTTCTGCAGGTGCTCGCGAGTTGATGCTGGCCAAGAGCTTCCTCAACACGCTCATCCTCACATCGGCCATCCTGATCCTGCTGGCGGCATTGACGGCCGTGTTCGGCTTCGTGAGCCCCGACACCATCTCCCTGTGCTTCGCGCCCGAGACCGCCGAGGGGCTCATGGTGGTGTGCCCGACGGGACAGGAGATGGTCACGCCGCCGGACACCATAGACGAGGTCATGGACCGGACGGCTGGGCGTTGGGACCTGTTCACAGTCGAGGCACTCGGCCTCACGGCGGCCGCCATCTCGGCGGCCGTGGCGCTGCGGAACATCCACGGGACCCACACCCCCATCGGGATCCCCATCTCGCTCGCGATCCTCAAGCTGCCACTCGGAGCGCTCACGGCTGTCCTGGGTCTCCTGCTGATGCGGGGAGGGTTCGTCCCCGGTCTCAGCGCTCTGGACTCGCCTCCGCAGATCCTCGCCTGGGCCGTGCTGTTCGGTTACGCCCAGCAGATCTTCACCAGGTTCGTGGATCAGCAGGCCAATGTCGTGCTGGACCGGGTTGCGGTGAACGTGCCCGAGGACACCGCTCCGGACCGAGCGGCTCCGGTGCGGGAACGACTCGGCGGAGCCGCGCCCGAGTCGCGCACCTCCACGGCCGGCTCGCCGGACTGACGCAACGTGCTCACCGGGATCCTGGCGTCCCGGCGGCCGCGGCTGTCGGCCTCGAAGTCCTGTCGCCCGCTCGGCAACTCCGCCGCGATCGCCGCCGGTCCGCACGAGCGCACCGGGGCCGCACCGCTCGGTGCAACGGCCATCGTCCCGAGCACCGACCACGACGGCGGGGATCCGGAGCTGCGGATCTCGAAGCGGCGAGCTGGCTCCTCGCCCTCGCTGCCCTCACCTCGACGCGGCGGGGCCCCTGCGGAGCGGTCGCTCGAGGACGTGCGTCCGCGTCGTGACCACGCCGGGCCAACGCCAGGGTGTCGGGTCCCCCGCCCTCGCACGTCGCCGCGGGAGCGTTGGTCGACGTCACGACGCGTCGAGCAGGGACGTGCTGGTCGAGGCGGAGCACCGGGACGCCGCACGGGTCCGTGAGGACGCGGCCGCGCCCGCGGTCCGGGGTCGCACGGTGCCCACCGGCGCCGCCCTGCGCGACGGCCGGCTGGTCGCCTGCACCGCGCTGCACGTGCCACTCACGCAGCCCGAGCGCGCGCAGCGGGGCGCCATGCTGGGTCCTGCGGTGGCGGTCAACGAGGCGGCGGTCAACGAGGCGCTGGGTTCCCACCGAGCGGGTGGTCCGTCCACGTGGTCGCGCCGGCTCCGACCGTGACCGGAGCAGGCTCCCCGTCGAGGAACGAGGTCACCAGCTCGGCCATGTCGGCCGGGCGTTCCAGGATGAACAGGTGTCCTCCGCCTTGGACGACGTGCAGCGACGCGTTCGGGATGCGCCAGGCGAGGATCCGCCCGTTGATGAGCGGGATGATCGGGTCGTCGTCCCCGGCGATGACCAGCGTGGGCTGCCGCAGGGTGTGCAGCCAGGGCAGGCTCGTCCACCCGGTGATCGCGTAGAGCTGGCCGGCGTACCCGGCCAGCGACGGGGGCCGCACCCGGCCGATGACCGTGTGCAGCAGCCGGTGCGGGTCGGTGCGGGCCATGCCGCCGTAGATGCGCCCGGCGACCTGCAGGTAGTGCTCGGGGTCGCGGTAGCGGCGCGGTGTGGTGAGCGCCAGCAGGGCCGACGGCGCCCCCGGCATGCCGCCCAGTCCGGGAGCGGTGGCCGCGAGCACCAGGCCGCGCACCCGGTGCTGGGCCTGGCGGGCCAGCTGCTGGGCCACCACACCGCCGAGGGAGACGCCGAAGACGTCGACCTCGTCGTACCCGAGCGCGTCCAGCATCCCGGTGACCGTGCGCACCAGGCCCGGCATCCGCCGCGGACTCCGGTAGGGCGTCGAGCCGCCGATGCCCGGCGCGTCGAAGCTGATCACCTGCCGGCCGCGGGCGGCCAGCTCGCGCTCGAACGGCTCGGCCAGCTCCAGGCTGGCGCCCAGGCCGGTGACCAGCAGCAGCGGTCGGCCCGAACCGCGGACCGACGTCCGCAGCCGGACCTCCCCCACCTCGACGGTCCGCACCTCGGCCCGCGGCACCCCCCTCACGCGAACGCCGAGGCGCCGGTGATGTCCCGGCCGACGATGAGGGTCTGGATGGTCTCGGTGCCCTCGAAGGTGTGGATCGACTCGATGTCGGCCATGTGCCGGATGACGTGGAAGTCCAGCAGGATCCCGTTGCCGCCGAGCAGGTCGCGCGCCTCGGCCAGCACCGCGCGGGCAGTGCTGGTGTTGTGCGCCTTGGCCAGGCCGGCCAGCGTCGGCTCGACCCGTCCCGCCAGTGCCAGGTCGGCCAGCCGCCGGCAGTACAGCTGCATCGAGGTGACCTTGGCCAGCATCCCGACCAGCCGCTCCTGGATCAGCTGGAACTCCACCAGCGGCTTGCCGAACTGCTTGCGTCGCCCGGCGTAGGTCAGCGCCGCCTCGTACCCGGCGACGGCGTGGCCCAGCGCCATCCAGGCGCAGGAGCCGCGGGTGGTGGCCAGCACCGCGCCGGTGTCCTTGAACGACCGGCCCCCGGGGAGCACGTTCTCCGCCGGGACCCGCACGTCCTCCAGCTCGATCTCGGCCTGCCACACCGCGCGCAGCGAGCCCTTGCCCTCGATCCGGCGTGCCCGGTAGCCCTGTGCCCCCTTCTCCACGAGGAAGCCCTTGACCTGCCCGTCGTCGGTGTCGCGGGCCCAGACCACGACGACGTCGGCGATGGTGCCGTTGCCGATCCACTTCTTGGACCCGTTGAGCACGTAGGACTCGCCGTCCCGGCGGGCCGAGGTCTCCAGGGCGATGGAGTCCGAGCCGTGGTCGGGCTCGGTGAGCGCGAAGGCCCCGAGCGCCTCGCAGCGGGCCATCGGCGGCAGCCAGCGCTGCTTCTGCTCCTCCGAGCCGAGCATGGCGATCGACTTCATCGCCAGGCCGGCCTGGACGCCGAGGAAGGTGCCCAGGCTGCCGTCCCCGCGGTTGAGCTCCATGTGCACCAGGCCGGCGGACAGCGCGTCCATCGGCGGGCAGCCGTAGCCCTCGATGCCGTCGCCGACCAGGCCCGCCGCGCCCAGCTTCTCGGCCAGCTCCCGGGGGAACTCCGCGCGCTCCCAGTAGCCGTTGATCACCGGCAGCACCTCGTCCTCGACGAAGGCGCGGGTGCGCAGCAGGTGGTCCATCTGCTCGGGCGAGAACTCCTCGCGCAGCTGGAAGTAGTCGGTGGACAGCGCCTTGCCGATGTCCTCTGCGAGCGTCACGTCGGTCCTCTCCGGTCGGGTGCCGGCGGTCACTTGTCCCGCACGTAGCTGCCGGGGGCGTCCTCGCGGACGCGGAACCGGGCGCTGCCGAGCTCGTCGGGCGTGGGCTTGTCCGGCCCGGAGCGCTCCCCCAGCCAGGCGCTGTAGTCCGGCCACCAGGAGCCCTTCTCGGTGCGGGCGGTGTCGGTCCACTCCTCGACCGGGGCGGAGTTGTCGTCGGTGACCCGGTAGCTGGACTTGGGGTTGCCCGGCGGGTTGACCAGCGCCGCGATGTGCCCGTTGGTGGAGAGCACGAAGCGCATCTTGCCGCCGAGCAGCTGGCTGCTGCGGTAGCACGACTGCCACGGGCAGATGTGGTCGGCGGACCCGGCCAGCACGTAGGAGTCGACGGTGACCTGGCTGAGGTCCACCTCGGTGCCGAGCAGGGTCACGCTGCCGGGCCGGGTCAGCTTGTTGCCCAGGGCCATGTCGACGAAGTCGGCGTGCAGCTGGGCGGTCATCCGGGTGGTGTCGGAGTTCCAGGACAGGATGTCGAACTTCGGCGGCCGCTTGCCCTGCAGGTAGTTGTTGACCCAGTAGTTCCAGATCAGGTCGTTGGGCCGCAGCCAGGCGAACACCTCGGCGAGCCTGCGGCCGTCGAGGTAGCCGGCGCGCCGGGAGGCCGCGACGGACTGCGCGGCGGTGTCCGGGTCCATCGTCGCGCCGAGCAGGCCGGCGCGCGTCTGGTCCAGCACGGTGACCAGCAGGCTCAGGCTGGCCAGCCGGTCCTGCCGCCCCTTCGCGGCCAGGACGGCGGCGGTCATGCTGGCCAGGATGCCGCCCGAGCAGGTGCCCATCAGGTGGGTGGCGTCCTCGCCGCTGATCTCCTCGACCGCGTCGAGCGCGTCGAGGATGGCCGTGGCGTACGTGTCGAAGCCCCATTCGCGGTGCCGGGCGTCGGGGTTGCGCCAGGACACCATGAAGACCTGCTGGCCCTGGCCGACGAGGTGCTCGACCAGGCTGCGCCCGGGCGCGAGGTCGAGCACGTAGAACTTGTTGATCGTCGGCGGCACGACGAGCACCGGCACCGTGCGGACGGTCTCCGTCGTCGGCCGGTACTGGATCAGCTCGAAGACCGGCGTGCGCAGCACCACCGAGCCCGGGGTGACCGCGAGGTCCCGGCCCACCTCGTAGGCGTCCGGGTCGACCATCGTCGGCACCCGGGGCGGGCTGGCCAGGTCGCGCACCAGGTTCCGCGGCCCCCGCACGAGGTTGGCCCCCGCGGTGTCGATGAGGGCCTTCCACGCCACCGGGCTGATCAGCGGGTTGTTGCTCGGCGCGAGCGCGTCGACCAGGTTGGTGCCGGCGAAGCGCACCCGCTCGGCGTCCTTCCACTCCAGCGGCACGTCGTGCAGCAGGCCCAGCGCGGTCTCCCCCGTGGCGAGGTATGCCTGGACCAGCCGCCGCAGCAGCGGGTTCTCCGTCCACGCCGGGTCGGCGAAGCGCCGGTCCCGCTTGGAGGGCGCCACGTCGCTGGTGCCCACGGCGATCTGCGCCAGCTGGCCGGCCAGCGACCGGGCCCGCGCGGCCACCCGGTCTGGGCGGCGGGCCAGCCCGCCCAGGAACTTGAGCCCCGGCTTACCCGGGGACAGCCGGCGGACCGTCCCCTGGGCCGCCTGGGTGAGCAGCAGGTCGAGAGGCCCGGCCGCACCGGCCACCTCGCGCGAGTCGTCGACCGATGCCATGTCGTCTCCTCCGAGACGGCGATCCCCTCCTGGGGACCTCCGACCCTGGTGCGTTGGGTCACGGAACGCTTCCCGAGCATCATGCCCGGAGACGCCGACACTGCACATCCGGGGGCGGGTCCCATGACCCGAGGGGGGTGCCCGGCGACCGGTGTCACCCCGGCGGTGCAGCCGCGCCCCGCTCTCAGGGGTGGTGGGTGAGGACCACGGCGCGCGCGTGCAGGGCGACGGCGTCGCGGCAGGCACGGACCGTGAGCGGGTCGAGGGCAGAGAGCGTCTCGTCGAGCAGGACGACGTCGGGGTCTTGCAGGAGGGCGCGAGCGGCGTAGACGCGGGCCAGTTCACCGTCGGAGAGCTGCCTGCCGGTCCCCCCCACCAGCTGGTTGAGCCTGCCCGGCATGCGGTCCAGCACGGGTCCCAGAAGCAGCACGCGGCAGAGTCGCTCGGCCTCGTCGAGGTCCCCCTGCGTCGGCGGCCACGCGCGGCCAGGTGGCGGGTCGAACGCGAGGGTGCCGGCGAACAGGTGGTTGAGGTGGTTCTGGGGGACGGCCACGACGCGGCCGGCCCGGGACAGGTGGCCGACGTAGACGGGGAGGTGGCCGGCGAGCACGGCGACGGCGGTGCTCTTGCCGAGTCCGGACGGACCGGTCAGCAGGATCCGGTCGCCGCAGCGGACGGTTATGTCGAAGCCGTCCAGGCCGGGACGGTCCCACCCAGGACAGCAGACCCTCCGGCCCCGCGCCTCGACGACCGGCGGGGTGGACGGCCCGGCCGGCGTCCCGGCGAGGAGGGCGCCGCTGCCGTCGCCGGGGACCTCGGGTACGCGGGGCCCGGTGGACGCCGGCAGCGCCGGCCCGGCGCGCCAGGTGGGGACGGCGCTCAGCAGCTCGGCGGACCTGCGTCATGGCCAGACCGCCGTCGGAGAGGTCGACGACGGCCACGGCGAGCGACTCCATGCCGGCGGCGAGCAGGACGGCGCCGAGGACGGCCGCGGCCGCGCCGGGGGCGGGGATCGAGCCGGCCCCGCTGAGCGCGAGCAGCAGGAGCGCGAAGAGCAGCCAAGCCGGGGCGATGGCGCCCACCAGCCAGCCGGCGATCCGGTCGCAGCGACGCCCGGCCCGTTCGACCTCCTCCAGTGCGCGTCGCATGCACTCGACGTCCCCTGCAGGCCGGCCCTGGACGAGCCTGGAGGGGTGCGCCAGCAGCTCCTCCGTCATCAGGGTGCTGATGGCCCCGCGCGCCTCCTCCCAGCTCCGCCTGCGCCTCACCGACGCGCACCCCGCCGCGCCCGCGACAGCGAGGTGGCCGAGCAGACCGGCGAGGACGACCGTCCCCTCGGGGACGGCCAGGCACAGCGCCGCCACGACCAGTACCTCGGCGGCCCCGGTCAGGGCGACCGCACCACCGCCGCTGAGGTCGGGGGCGGCGGCGTCGACGTCGAAGGTCCGGCCGAGGACCCACCCGGGCCCGGCCCGGAAGACGGTGTCCGGGTCCAGCTGCGCCGCCCGCGCCACGACGCGGCGCTTGCCCCACGCGCTGGCCCGGGCCGCCGCGATCCCGAGCGCCTGGGCGAACGAGATGGGGGACACGGCTAGCGCGTACCGGCGGCGGCGTCAACGCGATCGGGGCCGCTGCACCCACCGGCTCGCCGTGGCGTCACGCGACCGGTCGTCCGCTCGAGCGGCGTACACGTGCCGGTCACACACCGAGGACCATCCGCCCGCTCGGGTCGGATGGCCCTCGACCGGGATCGACACCCGGTTGAGGCTCGATGCGTGGCGGGTCAGGGCGACCTGTAGCCGCCGGCCGTCACGTCGATCTGCGTGGGCATCTCGTCACCGCCTCCCGGCACTGCTCCGCGAGTGGGGAGGAGTGGTCTGAGCTCCCGCCCCCGGTCGCCTGCTGTGAGAGAAGGCATTCCGAGCGCCGGGCCGGCCCACCATCGAGGTGACCCCCGTCTTCACCGTGGCCGTTCTCCCGGATCAGGAGTAGGGGCCACCCCGCGTGCCGGCGCCGGCCGCGTCCCACGGCCGGGCCTCACGCCGCTGTCGGGACCGCTCCCAGGGTCGGGCGGGGCCCCGCTGCCGGGGGCAGCGGGTCGAAGAGGTGGGAGCGGCGGGCGGGTCAGCCCTCGACCGGCCCGCAGGCGATCCGCCCTCCGGCATCGCCGGTGTTGCGCGTCATCTGGTCCGGCCCACCGGGTGCGTAGCGCTCCGGGACGTTCGCGTAGTTGTCCCGGTCGGCGTGCACCATGACCGCGCTGCCGTCCTCGTCGGTCACCTGGTCGAGGGTCAGCGTGTCGGTGACGACCGTGAGCGCCCCGGTGCCGGCTTCGGTCACGAACAGCAGCGGCAGGTCGCCGGCGTGCTCCCCGTGGTCGGCCTCCCCGGCGCCGAGGTGCCCGCCGGCGGACAGGAAGTCCCCCGTCATGGCGGGATCGGTGGGGCTGGGGCTGTCCGGTTCGCAGCGGCCGACGGCGTGCACGTGGAACCCGTGGAAGCCCGGGGACAGCCCCGTGACCCGCACCTCGACCTGCGTGCCCCCCTCGACCTCGGTGAGGGTCGCGACGCCCACCTCGCCGCCCTCGGGGTCGACCAGCCGCGCCGTGAGCTCCCCCGCCCCGGACTCCGGGGCCGAGGCGTCCGCGGCCGTGGTGCCCCCGGCGGTGGACGCGGACGACGCCTCGTCGGTGCCCGCACAGCCCCCCACGACGACGGTGAGGGCGCAGGCGGACAGGAGCGAGGGGACGACCGTTCGGCACATCGGGTCCTCCTGGTGTCAACCGGGCGGTCGAGGCGCGTCAGCCTCCCCCAGCGCGGAGCCCCCGGACCAGGCCCTCCCTGCTCGGCCGCGGCGCCGGGCCCGGCGTGTCGCGAGGACGCGCCGGGGGGAGCGCAGCAGGACGGCGACCCGCAGGCCGGCGCGTCCCCAGCGGGTCTCGGCGAGGTCGAGCGGCGGGAACAGCCCCAGCTGCCCGAGGACCCCGGCGAGGTCGACGTAGAAGGTGTCCTCGGCGAGCCGGCCGTCCCGCATCCGGACGAAGCTGACCGCCCGGATCCGCAGCGTCCGGCCCGTCGGTGGGATGCCGAACAGCGACCCGAGGTGGGTGCCGGTGATCGTGTACTCCTCGGCGACGTCGTCCCCGTGCGGGAGCCGCGTGGTGAGGTCCAGCCGCAGGTCCGGGAGGGCGGCGAACAGGCCCCTGAGGTAGTCGCCCACCTGCTGTTTACCCCGCAGGGTGCGCCCACGGGCCACGTCGTGCCAGGTGATCCGGTCGTCGTAGTGCGCCAGGATCCCGGCCACGTCGTGGCGGTTCCACTGCGGCACGACCGCCGCCATGGTGTCGAGGTTGCGCCGCTCGGTCGGGGTGAGCGTCAGTGCGTCCATCGCGGGTGCCCTCCGGCGTCGGCGAGCACCATGCCCGCGGTGTTGTACCCGGACAGGACCACCCAGGGCAGGCCCGCGCTGGGCGTCGTCCAGTGCCCCGCCAGGTAGAGCCCCGGCAGTGGGGAGCGCTGCTGCGGCCGGGCACGGGTGAGCGTCTCGGGGACGAACGCCCACCCGGCGAAGGCGCCGTCGGCGTTGCGGGTACGGCGGACCATGTCCTGCGGCGTGTACACGCGCCGCACGACGACGTGCTCGCGCAGGCCAGGGATCAGCTCCTCGGCGCGCCGCACGAAGACGTCGGCGACCGCCTCCTTGTCGCGGTCCCAGTCGATGCCGGCGCTGTCGAGCCGGGTCGGGCACTCCAGCTTGACCGAGTGCATGCCGTGCGGGGCGAGCTCCGGCTGGTGGAACGTTGCGACGTAGAGGTAGTAGGCCGCCTCCTCGACGTTGCCCAGTGGGAAGTTCGCCATCGACTTGTCGACGTCGCGGGACGGGTAGACGAAGTTCAGCCGCTTGAGGTCCAGCTCCGGCGCGGACAGGTCGAGGTCGACCCCCAGCTGGACCTGGAAGAACGCCGGTGTGGTGGGCATGGTCTCCACACGGGTGCGCAGCCCGCGCGGGACCACGTGGGCCGGCAGCTGCTCGGTGTAGAGCCGACGGGCGTCGGAGGCGCAGACCACGGCGTCCGCGGTGTACCCCCGGCCGTCGCCGGTCAGCACGCCCCGCGCCCGGCCGCGCGACACGAGCACCTGCTGGACCTCGGCGCCGGTCACGACCGTCCCGCCGGCGTCCAGGAACATCTCCCGGAGGACCTCGGCCAACTGGCCGAAGCCGCCGGCCGGCATCCACATCGGGCGCAGTGCGTGCACCAGGAACACCGCCGCGATGACCGCGGACAGCTCCGAGGGTGCGGTGCCGATCCCCACGCACAGCATGGACAGGGTCGCCTTGAGGTCCGGGTCGCGCAGGTGCTCGTCGAGCATCTGCTGCAGCGTCCGGTTCTGGTATCTCAGCAGGGTGTGCCCGGGCAGGTGCAGCCGGCCCGCCAGCGGCGCGACGGCGTCGCCGAGCCACGGCCGCTGGAACTGCTCGAGCACCCGGTCGAGCGGCCGGCGCTGCCCCGGGGTGTCGGCGATCCGGAAGGAGGGGACCACGGTCGCCAGGTCGGTGACCATCCGCTCCATGTCCAGCAGCAGACGAGCGATCCCGGCCCGCTCGGCCGGGTGCCGGCGGGACAGGCCCTCGGCGGCCATGGTGAGGTCGGCGGGGATCTCGGTCCGCCCGTCGGGGAAGACGCACTGGAAGGTCTGCCGGTCGGGGACCATCTCGACCCGCTGGTCGATCCCGAGCCGCTCGAACACCTGCCGCGCCGGCGACCCCAGCCGGTAGGCGAGCAGGATGTGGCCGCCGTGGTCCCAGGAGAAGCCCTGCTCCCCGTCGCCGTGGGCGTATCCGCCCACGACCGGGTTCTTCTCCAGCAGCAGCGTCCGCGCGCCCTGCTGGGCGAGCGTGAGCGTCGCGGTGAGCCCACCGGCGCCGCCGCCGATGACGACGACGTCGTGGTGCCTCCCCGGTGCCGGCCGGTGGTGGGCGGGCGGTCGTCCTGGCACGGGCTCCTCCTCGGGGTCGGGGTGGTGCGGGTCAGGCGGCGTCGCGGAGGCCGGCGTCCGCGAGGCTGGCGCGCAGCCGAGCGAGCACCCGGGCGCGGGTGGGGCCGATGCTGCCGACCGGCATGCCCAGCCGGGCACCGATCTCCTCGTAGCTCAGCGACGGGGAGGCGACGAGCAGGCCGAGCAGCCGCTGGGAGTGCTCGGGCAGGTCCCGGACGGCGGCGCGGACCAGGTCGGTCCGCTCCTGGCGGAGCAGGGCCGCCTCGGGGTCGGCGTCGTCCCGGTCCGAGACCGGCTCGGCGCCGACCTGCGGGGCGTGCAGGTCCGAGGCTCGCTCGCGGCCGCTGCGTCGGATCGTCTCCAGGCACTCGCGGCGGACGGTGGTCTGCAGCCAGCCTGCCAGCCGCTCGGGGTCCCGGATGGTGTCGACGTTCTCCAGGAGCCGCAGCCAGGTGGCCTGCACGGCGTCGGCGGCCTGGGCGTGCGGCAGCCGGAACCGGCGGACGACCGACCACAGCAGGGCGCTGTACCGCTCGACCACGTCGTGCCACGCGGCCTGGTCCCCGCCGGCGGCCCGCCGGAGCAGGTCCGCGACGTCCCGGTCGCCGGGCTGGGCGGGACGCAGGGCGGTGACCGTCGCCTCGGAGGAGGCGGCCGGACGCCGGCGGGTGGTCGCGCGCGGGCTGGTGGCCATCTCGTACCTCGTCTCCCGGGGCGCCGGTGGTCCGGCGCTGCCGTTTCGGTGCTGACGAGCCTGCTGGCAACGCGGTCCGGGGACGATGGAGCAGGCCCCCCCTTCCCGAGGTGCAGCCCCCGCTCCCTGGGGTGGGGAAGACCCGTGGGGTCTCAGGGAGCCGGCACCCCCGCGGCCACGGAGTGCGCCAGGCCGGTCGGGTGGGCCGGCCGGGGCCGGCCCCGCCCCGCGGCCCGCCGGGCCGGCGCACGCCGGCCCGGCATCCACCAGTTCCAGTCCCCCATCAGCCGCATCGAGGCCGGGACGACGACCAGCCGGATGATGGTGGCGTCCAGCGCGATCGCGACCGCCATGCCCAGGCCGAGCTGCTTCATCGGCAGGATGCCGGCGAAGGAGAAGGCACCGAAGACCACGACCATGAGCAGCGCCGCGCCCGAGATCAGCGGGGCCGTGTGGGCGAGTCCCCGGGCGACGCTGCCGACGCCGTCGCCGGTCCGCCGGTGGTCCTCGCGGACGCGGCTGAGCAGGAAGACCTCGTAGTCGGTGCTCAGGCTGAACAGCAGGGTCAGCAGCAGCACCGGGACGAAGTTCTGCACGTTCCCGGTGCGCTCGAAGCCCAGCAGGTCGGCGCCGATGCCGTGCTGGAAGACCAGGACCAGGACGCCGTAGGTGGCGGCCACCGACAGCAGGTTGATCAGGATCGCCTTCAGCGGGAGGAACACCGACCGGAAGGTCAGCAGCAGGAACAGGTAGATGATCCCCAGCATCGCCGCCACGACCGCGGGCATCGTCCGGGTGATGGCGTCGTTGCTGTCCACGCCCTGCGCCGTCTCGCCGCCGACGTCGACGGTCAGCCCGGCGCCGCCGGTGCGGGCCGCCTCGGCGCGGACGTCGTCCAGCAGCTGCTGGGTGCCCCCGGCCGCGGCCGGCCCGTCCGGGATCACGCTGAGCAGCAGCCGGCGTCCGTCCTCGGAGACGGAGTGGTCGACGGTCTGCCGCACGTCCGGGGGCAGCGCCTCCCGGGTCGGCCCGGCTAGAGCGCCCAGCGGGTCGTGGGAGGCCACGCGGGCCAAGGGCTCGATCGCCGAGTCGACGCGGACCACGCCCGGCAGCTCCTGCAGCCGCTCCTGCAGGTCCGTGACGGCGGGACCGTCGTCGGACCCGAGCGGCTCCGGCGAGCTGACGAGGACCTGCAGCGGCGCGGTGGAGCCGACGCCGAACTGCTCCTCCATCAGCGTGTACCCGGCCCGCACGGGCTCGTCCGCGGGGATGATCCGGGCGTCGGGGGTGAAGGTGCGCAGGCCCAGTGACGGTGCGGCGAGGAGCAGCAGTCCGGCGACGCTGACGGCGAGGAAGAGCACCGGCCGGCGCATCACCCGCCCGGCGAAGCCGGCCCACCGCGCCGCGGCCGGACGGCGGTGGCTGCCCTTGCGGACCACGACGACCCACCGGTCGATGCGAGGGCCGAGCAGGTGCAGCAGCACCGGCAGCAGGAGGACGCTGGTCAGCACCGAGAAGGCGACGACGACCACCGCGCCCAGGGCGATCGAGCCGATCACGCCCAGCGGCACGAGGAACAGCGTGCTCATGGCCGCGATGACGGTCAGGCCGGAGGACAGCACGGTCTCCCCCGACGTGCGCAGCGTGGTGGCGATCGCGCCCTCGACGTCCCGGCCGGCCGCCAGCTCCTCCTTGAAGCGGGCGATGACGAACAGCGAGTAGTCGACCCCGACGCCCAGACCGAGCATGGTCGCGGTGTTCTGCACGAACAGGGACAGCTCGTACTGGCCCGCGAGCAGGGTCAGCACCGCGAGGGTCAGCACGATCGAGGTGACCCCGACGACGAGGGCCACCAGCGCCGCGACGATGCCGCCGAAGAGCAGCACCACCACGAGGACGATCAGCGGGAGCGTGATCAGCTCGGCCCGGAGCAGGCCCTCCTCGCTGAGCTCGTTGACCTCCCCCCAGAAGGACGCCGGTCCGACGAGCGAGACGTCCAGGCCGTCGTCGCCGAACCGGTCGTGCAGGCGCTCCTGCGCCGCGGGCAGCTCCTGGCGGGCGTAGCCGTCCTCGACACCGAGGCCGACCACGTCGACGACCGTGCGGCCGTCCTCGCCGGTGAAGGGCTCGCGCGCCTCGGGGCTGCCCAGCGTGGACCAGCCGTAGGTGCTCCGGACGTCCAGGGCCGGGTCCCCGGCCACCGCAGCCACCACCTCCCGGACCCGGCCCTCGAAGGCCTCCTCGCCCGTGATGTGCTCGCGGTCGCGGACGACGACGGTCAGGGTGCTCTCGCCCCGGCCGGCGAAGCCCTGCCGCAGCGCCTCCTCGACGGCTGCGGACTGCGAGCCCTCGACGTCCCAGCCGCCGCCGCTGAGCCGGTCGGGCAGGCCGGAGGCGAGGACGGCCGCGGCGGCCACGAGGAGGACCCAGACGACGGCGATCGGCCAGCGCGCGCGGCGGGTGAACGCCGCGAACCGCTCGATCACCGGCGGCGTCCCGACGTGCGCTCCAGGACGGCCAGGTCCCGGAGGGCCAGCGCGAGAACCCACGGCTTGCGGAGCCGGGCACGCACGGAGGAGGCCGCGGGCCGGACCGCCGCGTGCACGTCCACCACCGTGTGGCGGCGCACGGGGCGGCCGTCGAGCACGTCGACCACCATCCGCGAGGTCAGCGCGCCGAACAGCATCGAGGTGTACACCAGCTGCGACACGCCGTCCTCGCCGTCGGCCACCGCGGCGCGGGCGCTCTCCAGCATCTCGACCGGCACCACGCGCAGCGGCACCACCTGCCGCAGCAGCCGCCAGGTCGAGTCCGACTCGACCTGCGCGGCGGTGACCGCGCCGTCGAAGGGCACGCCGGCCCGGCGGTAGTCGTGGAAGCGCACGTACTGGGTGCCGGCCATGTCGTACCCGGAGACGACCGGCCGGCCCAGCGCCGCGGCCGCCGCGTGCAGCGCGTACTTGGCCCGCCAGCCGGCGGGCTCGGTGACGTCGACGCCGTCCACGACCACGTCGCACGCCGCGACCACCGCCGAGACCGTGCCCGGCTGGATGCCGTCGGTCGCCACGCGCGTGCGGGCCCGCGGGTTGATCTCCACCACGCGGCGGGCGCAGACCTCGGCCTTGTTGCGCCCGATGTCGGCCTGGGTCGCGCTCTGCCGGTTGAGGTTGCCGAGCTCGTAGGTCCCGTTGTCGGCGAGGAGGAAGGACTGCACGCCCAGCCGGGTCAGCGGTTCCACCACGGCGCCGCCGGTCGACCCGCAGCCGGCCACCAGCACGGTGGCGTCGCGCAGACGCTGCTGCGAGGCCGCCGGGATGAAGCCGCGGTTGCGGCGGGTCAGCTCGTCGTAGAGGTCGGGGGTGGTCGCGGTCATGGCGGGTGCTCCCCAGTCGGCGGGTGGGTGGGCGGTCAGCGGACGGCGGACGGCGGCAGGGTGGTGAGCACCCGGCGGACGGTGGTGCCGGAGTCCCGGCGCCAGGAGTCGGCGGGGACCTCGGAGCCGGCCGGCACCGGGTCCCGGTCGAGGAGCCGGCCGTGCTCCTCGAGCCAGGTCTGCAGCTGTTCCCGGCACCGGCGCTCCGACGCGCCCAGGCGGTCGAGCTCGGCGCGCAACCGCTCGGCGCAGACCACGAGGTCCTCGACGTCGGCCGACGGGCGCCGGGGGGTGGTGGCCACGATGCGAGCGGCATCCGCGCGGGCGTCGGCGACGATGCCCCGCGCCTCGGCGTGCGCCTGCTCCCGGACGGCGGCGGCGTCGGCGGCGGCCTCGGCGAGCATCCGCTCGGCGGCCTGCTCGGCGTGCCGCAGCGTCCGCATCGCCTGGGCGTAGGCGGCGCCGTACGCGGGCGCGGCGGGGGAAGGGGCGTGCGGGCCCTGCGCCGGGCGGCTGAGCTCCTGCTCGATCCAGTCGAGGAAGGCGTCGACCTCCTCGACGTCGTAGCCGCGGAAGACGACCCGGAACTCCTGGGCGCGGATGGCGGCGGGGTCGATGGGCACGGTGGGGCTCCTCGTGGCGGGGGGGCGGCGCGGGGGGCGGGAGTCAGGCGGCGGTCCGCCGGGCGGACCCGCGGACGGCGTCGGAGAAGGCGTCGGCGGCCTCGAAGAGGTCCTCGGAGGCGAGCGCGGCCTCCAGCAGCTCGACCCGGCCCGCCAGCTCGGCGCGGTCGGGGACCTGGGCGACGAACGGCTTGACCTCGGCGCGTCGCGTGTAGGCCAGGTGCAGCAGGTCGTCGTCCGGCAGCCAGGGCCGGGTGTCCTCGATGAGGTGCACGTCCAGGCCGGCCAGCAGCAGGTGCCGGAGGGCGACCTGCTCCTCGACGTCCCCGACCAGGACGCGGACGGCGGGCTCGAGGGCCACCAGGGTCCGGCCCGCACCGAGCAGCAGCTCGAGGGTGACCCGCAGCCGCTGCGCCTTGTCGGTGAGCGTCCGGGAGTGCACGAACCGCTTCAGCTCGCGCACCTGGTCGCTGCGGACGCCGGCCGGGGCCGGCACGGCCGCGAACACGTCCACCCGGTGCGCCGCCTCGACCGGGAACCGCGCGCGGCCCGGGTCGTGCAGGTCGCGCGGCTCGAGGTCCCCGGAGGTGGTGAGACCCAGGTAGCCGAGGATGCGCCCGCTCCGGCTGCTGTACGTGACGACGTGGACGTCGTCGGGGTGCAGGGACTGCAGCGGCTCGCAGAACCCGGCGCTGCGGTGCAGCGCCTCCTCGCAGGCCCAGCCCAGCTGCAGGTACTGGGCCAGCCGGAACCCCTGCAGGCCGAGGAGGTAGCGGTGCGGCAGGTGCTCGGTGGCCGCCGCGACGGTCACCAGCCCGTCGCCGCGCTCGGCCCGGTGCAGGAGGTCCGCGTGCGGCAGGGCGTCGAGCAGGTGGCGGTAGCTCAGCCGGTCGTGCAGGGCGACGATGTCGGCGGCGTAGCGGCGGGTGGCCCCGCGGGTCGGCGTGGTGCACACGGTGGTCCTCGCTCCGCTCAGAAGTCGTCGTCGGTGGCGTACATCGACTCGGTGATGGCGAGGGCCAGCACCTCGGGCGTGCCCTCGTAGATACGGGCGCCGAGGGCCTCCCGCAGGTACTTCTCCATCCCCCAGTCGCGCACGTAGCCGCGGGCGCCCATGAGCGACATGGCCTCCTCGGCCACCTCGACGGCGATCCGGTCGGCGAAGAGCTTGGCGACCGCCGGCTCGTAGGCCGGGGCGGGGATCTCGGTGTCGGCCAGGTGCGCGGCCCGCAGGTAGAGCAGCCGGGCGGCGTCGACCTTGGTCGACATCTCGGCCAGCTTGCGGGCGGTGAACTGGTGGCGGTACAGCGGGACGCCACCCTGGATCCGCTCGCCGCACCACTGCCGGGCCAGGTCCAGGGCGCCACGGGCGACGCCGGTGGAGATCGCGGCCACCGCGGCACGGGCCATGTTCATCTGCTGGACGTTGATGACCACGCCGCCGCCCTCGCCGCCGATCACGTTCTCGGCCGGCACGCGGACGCCGCGGAAGGTCATCTCGGTGCCCAGGCAGGTGCGGTAGCCCATCTTGTCCGCCACCGCGCCGAGCTCGACGCCCGGCGAGTCGAGGGGGACGACGAAGCAGGTCAGCGCGCTGGCGCCGGGGTTGCCCTCGATGTTGGCGAAGACCGTGGCGTAGGTCGCGACCCTGCCGTTGGTGATGAACTTCTTGGCGCCGTCCAGCAGGTAGTGGTCGCCGTCGCGGCGGGCTCGCATGACGTCGAGGGCGTACTGCGCGTTCTCCGGGATGAGCAGGTCGCAGCCGGCCAGCTCCTCGGTGATGGCATTGCAGGCGAGCACCGGCTCGTCGCCGGAGAACAGCGGCAGGAACCGGGCCTGCAGCGCCGGGTCGCCGGACAGGAGCAGGGGTGCCTGGCCGAGCATGGTGGCGCCGAAGACGAGCGCGAAGCCCGCGTCGACGGCGGCGAGTTCCTCCAGAGCCACCGCGACGCCGAGCTCGCCGTGTCCCAGGCCGCCGTGCGCCCGGGAGATGACCAGCCGGGTGAGGCCGAGCCGGTGCCCCTCGGCGACCAGGTCCCAGTCGAAGTCGGCGGCGTCGGCCCGGTCCAGGCGCTGCACCTCGGGGCGCAGCCGCTCCTGGGCGAAGGTGCGGACGCAGTCGCGCAGGGCCCCGACTTGTGGCGGCAGCGAGGTGGTCGGGGGGCCGGCGACCTCGGCGGGGGAGGTGTCGAGCACGGGTTGCTCCTTCGGGTCGGCAGGGGTGCGGGACGTCGGCGCGTCGGGAGGCCGGTCAGGCCGAGGTGGGCACGCCGGCGGCGGCAGCCAGAGCGGGGTAGCGGTCGAACGCCGGGCGCAGCAGGGGCACGAACTCGATGACCCTGGCCACGCTGCCCTTGATCCGGATCCTGCCGGTGGCGACCGCGATGGGCATGAGCAGCCGGCCGTTCCACAGCGCGTCGGCGGTGTCGCACGACATCTTGATCGCGAGCGTGGTGGGTGCGGCCGGCCCGTCGACGCGGACGCCCTCGGCGTCGACGTACAGCTCGAAGTCCGGCTCGGTGTGCACGAACCGCACGGACAGCGCCTCGTCGCGGACGATCGCGCGGAAGGCGTCGTCCTCGAGCATGATCTCGAACAGCTGGGAGAAGACCGAGACGGCCTGCTCACGGGACGTGTACGCGGGCATGGTGGGACCTCCGGGACGGTGCGGGGACGGGACGACGGACGTGGGTCAGGCGGCGGTGGCGGCGGGGGTCTCCACCTGGCCCGGGGTGTCGCGGGTCAGCAGGTCGACGACCGAGGCCAGGAACACCGGGGACCGCACGATCCCCAGGTGCCCGGTCCCGGGGACCAGGACATTGGATGCGCCGAGGGAGGGCTCGTCGAGCCGCGAGGAACGGGGCCGGACGACGAGGTCGGCGTCGGAGTAGTAGGAGACCCACCGGACGTCGCTGGTGCGTGCCTGCCGCCGCAGCTGCGCCAGCAGCGGCGAGCCGGGCCGCAGCGAGGCGACGAGAGTGCCCCGCGCGAGCAACGCCGCGGGCGTCCCGCCGTGCGGGGAGGCGACGGTGACGGCAGTCGCGACGTGCGGCTCGAGTCCCAGCTCCTGAACGGCGAACCGGACGACGACGCCGCCGAGGCTGTGCCCGACGAGGTGAACCCGGTCGGTCCCGGCTCGTGCCATCGCTCTGCGGCACTCCCGGACGAGGCTGCGGGCGATCTCGGGGACGCACGGCGCAAAGGGGCTGTAGGTCAGCGTGTGCAGGTGGCTGACGCCGGCCTCCTGCAGCCGCCGCTCCAGGGGCGACCACGTCGACCGGGTGCCGCCGTAGCCGTGGACGAGCACGACCGGGGTGACGTGCCGGAGGCCGTGCAGGCGGGTCGCCACGGGCGGGGAGACCGGTGCCGCCTCGGGGTCGGCGGGGCGCAGTGAGCGGAGCAGCCGGTCGACCACCATCCCGCGGACGGCGAGGGCGGCGTCCAGCGTCAGGGCGCTCAGTGTGGGGCCGGGACGCACGGCTTCCTCCTCTCCGGACGGGTCGGGCGGTGGGTCGGGACCGGTCAGGCGGCAGGGCGGAAGGCAGCCGGCCGGCGGCCGGCTGAGGTGACCAGCGTCAGGACCGGGGCGGTCCGGGTGCGGGCGGCGATCTGGTGGCCGAGGTGCCAGGCGGTGCAGTCGTCGCAGTACGCCATCCACCGGTGGGCCGTGTGCTTGTAGCAGGGCCGGGGGCCGGTGCGGACGGGGCGGGCGGTGAAGCTGGCGGTGGCGGTGGCGGCGGACATCTGCTGCTCCTCTGCTCGAGCCGGGGAGGTGGTCCCGGTGGCTTCTCGATGAGACGAGGATGTCGGCGCCGGACAGGCCGGACGATCGAGCAGGCCCCCGGACGCGGCGCCCGGGACCCCCGTCTTCGGAGTGGGGTTCTCCCCCGGCCCCGGGGGCCGGGTCCCCTCCGACCGCAGGTCAGCGCGGGGCGGCGCCCGCCATCAGCCGCTCGCAGGTCTGCACGAGGGCGCCGGCGAGGCGCCGGACGGCGGCCGGGGACGCCGGGTGCACGGCGACCCGCTGCCAGCGGGCCAGCTGCGCCGCCGCGGCCTGCGCCAGGTCCTGCGCGCCGGCGGTGGGGCCGCACGCCAGCCGCGCCCACGCCTCCACCCCGTCCGCGCCGAGCAGGACCTCGGCGGCCCGCCGCTCCTCGTCCGGGACGCGGAGCTCCCCGGAGCAGAGCGCGTCGAGCAGGTCCAGCTCGGCCACCTCCTGCGCGGCCGATCGGACGGCGTCGAGCTGGTAGCGCAGCGGGCCGGCGTCGCCCCGGGGCGGCCGGACCTGCAGGGTCGCCTCCAGCACGGCCAGGGCACCCCTGACCCGCAGCGCCTGGGCCCGCGGGACGAGACGGCTGTCCACCAGCTGCTGCACCGGTGCGCTGACCGCAGCCGGGTCCTCCGCACCGGCGGGGACGGTCACCACCGCCTGGCACCGGCGGGCCACGGCCGGTACCGACCCCTCGCCGAGGAGCACGCCGACTGCCTGGGTCGGGCGCACCACGGGCGGGAGCGCGAACCGCTCGCCCTCCCCGGACCGGGCGCAGTCCAGCACGAGGACCCAGGCGTCGGCCGGCGTCTGCGCCGGGATGCCGGACGCCTCCTCCGCCCGGTGCACGGTGGCCGATGGGGTACCCGCGGCCAGCCCGAGGGCCAGGACGTCCACTGCAGGGACGGGCGGACCGGTCACGGCGATCCGGAGCGGCTCGTCGAGGGACCGGGCGAGGGCCTGCAGGCGCTCGGCCTCCGGGCTGCCGTGGTAGAGGTCCCGCGCCGACCGCACGAGCGTCCGGACCCGGTCGAACAGCCCCGGGCCGACCGGCGCCCCGCTGGCCGGTGCCCGGTCGGCCGCGGGCGCCGGCAGTGGCACGGAGCCCTCGACCGAGGTGCCACGGCCCGGCGCCGACCGCACCTCGACCTGCCCGCCGACCGCGGCTACCCGGGCGGCGAGGTTGCGCATGCCCCGTCCCGGGGAGCCGGCCCCGGAGGTCCAGCCCGGGCCGTCGTCCTGAACCGCGAAGTGCAGCCGGTCCCCGTCCTGAGTCAGCCGCACGACCACCCGGGCACCCGGTGCGTGCTTGCGGCTGTTGCTGACGGCCTCCAGGCAGACGAAGTAGACGGCCTGCTCCACGTCGGCGGGGAACCGCACCCCGTCCGGGACGTCCAGGACGACGGGTGGGTCGTCCTGCGCCAGCTCCTCCCGGAGGGCGGCGACCAGGCCGCTGCGGGCCAGCACCGGCGAGCTGACGCCGGCGGTGGTGCGTGCCAGCAGGTCCGCGATCGCCTCGAGCTGCACGGCTACGGAGGCCAGGACGGCCCGCGCCCGGTCGAGCTGCCCGGTGGTGAGCCCGTGCTCCACCAGACCGAGCGCCAGGCTGAGGGAGACCAGCTGGTGCTGGGCCCCGTCGTGCAGGTCGCGCTCGATCCGGCGGCGCTCGCTGTCGGACTCCGCGACGGCGCGGCGGCGGGCGACGGCGATCTCGGTGGCGTGCGCCAGCGCCGCCCGCAGCTGTCGCTCCAGCTCGATGCCGGACCGCTCGGCCTGCAGCACCACGCCCAGACTGCTGGCGACGTCCTCCAGCACCTGCCGGCGCTCGGCAGGCGTGCCGGGCACCGCCACCCGGTCGACGGCGAGGGTGCCGACGTCCTCCCCCCCGTGCCGGACGGGCACCACCCAGCGCGCCTGGGCCGGCTCCAGGCCGGCCGGGGACCACGTGGCGACCCGGTCGCGCAGCCCCGGCCGGCGGACGGTCAGCGTGCACACCCCCGCACCCAGGCCCTGCCCGACGGCCGCCACGACGTCCGCGAGGTCGGGCACCCCGCGCGACGCGGGCCGTGGCAACGCCGCCAGCGCGGCGAGCACCCGGCCCCCCGTGGGACGGTCCCCGACGTCCAGCCGAGCGGTCAGCCGCCGCGCCCAGGCGTACGCCGGCAGGGCCGTCGCCGCGGCCACCACCGGAGCCGCGACCGCGGCTGCCGTCGTCCCGGCGAGGAGCCGGCCGACGCCGGCGTCCACGGCCAGGTGGACGCCGCCGACGGCGGCGGTGACCAGGGCGATCGTCAGCAGGTCGGCGAGCAGGGCCCTGCCCGTCGGGCGCCCCGGGCTCACCGGACCGCGACCTCGGTCCCGGCGGTCTCCACGACGACCGGCTCCACCCGGTCGGGCAGCCAGGCCCGCAGGACCAGTCCTCCGGCCGCGGGGACCTCGAGGTCCATCCCGCCCCCCAGCGCGGCCAGCCGGTCGGCGTCGTCGGCGAGCAGCTCGGTCAGGCGCTCCGCGGGGACGAGTGGAACGGGGTCCTTGATGTGCAGGCCGATCCGGCCCGCGGAGTGCTCCAGCCGCACCAGCACCGCGGTGCCGGCAGGCCGGTCGGCCAGCGCGCGGACCGCGGTGGCCGCGACGTAGTAGATGCCCGACTCCAGCTCCCAGGGCAGCCGCTCGGCCGGCCCGCCGCTGGTGCGGACCGGCCGGGGCAGGTCGGCGACCACCTCGTCGAGTGCCGCGGCAGGCCCCTGGTCGCGCAGCACCGCGGGGTACACGCCCCGGGCCACGGCGCGGAACCGGTCGAGCAGTTCCTCGAGCCGCTCCCGGGCGCGGCCGAGCGCAGCGTGCGCCGCCGCGAGGCCGGCCTCCTCGTCGTCCAGCGCCGCCGTGGCCGCCCCGACCTCGGCCCGGAGGGCCTCCAGGCGCTCCCCCGTCGCGTACCGGAGCTCGGCGACCAACCGCCGCCGCTCGGAGTCGCGGGCGGAGGCCAGGCGGTGCCGCGACGCGTGCAGCTCACCGGCGAGTGCGGCGGCGCGCTGCACCCGCTCGGCGAGCTCGGCGTTGAGGGCGGCGACCCGCAGCACCAGGGCGGCGCCGCTGGCGACGTCCTGCATGAGCTGCCGGTTGGCGGCGGTGACCGCCGACGGCTTGCGGATGCCGAGCACGGCGCGCAGCACGGTCCCGTCGAGGACGGGGACGGCGGAGTCCGTGTCCGGGCGCGCCAGGAGAGCGGCGAGGTCGGGCACGCTCTCCGGCCCGGTCCCCGGCTCGGGCGGGTACGCCGCGGCAGCCACGAGGCGGTGCCCGACGGCGAGCCAGACCACGGCGCGGACGGCGCCGGTGCCCTCGGCCACGACCCGCGCCAGGCCGGGCAGGGCCTGGTCCAGCGAACCGGACTGCCCGCGCCGGGCCGCCTCCGCGAGCGCGGCGTAGCGGGCTGCCCCGTCGCGGGCGGCCGGGTCGGGCAGGACCCGGGGCAACAGGAGCTGGAGGCCGACGGCCACCACCGCGCCTGCGGCGAACGCCAGGACCGCGGTGGGCACGGCCGCCCCGGTGACCCGCCCGGTGCCCCGGACGACGACGACGAGCACCGCGGCCACCCCGGCGACGACCAGCAGCCCGCGCACGGCACGGGACCGGGTCCTCCCGACCATGCGCACCACCGACCCCTCGGCCGCGGAACCGGGCGGCCCGCCGGCGTCACGCTAGGCAGGGTCCCGGTCCGGGCCAAGGCCGCGGCGCGCGAGGCACGGTGCGCGGGTCAGCGCCGGTCGTGCTGGGAGCGCAGGTAGGTCAGGACGGCGAGGACCCGGCGGTGGTGCTCGCTGCCGTCCTCCTGCAGGCCGAGCTTGCTGAAGATGTTGGCGATGTGCTTCTCGACCGCCTTGGGCGTCACGAACAGCTGTGCGGCGATGCCGTTGTTGGAGCGTCCCTCGGCCATCAGTCGCAGCACGTCGAGCTCCCGCGGTGAGAGGGTGTCGACGACCTCCTTGCGGTCGCCGCGCGGACGCTCGACCAGCCGCTTGGCCAGCACGGGCTCGATGACGATCTCCCCGCCGACGATCCGGTCGAGGGTGTCGCTGAGGACCTCGACGCTGCCGACCTTCTCCTTGAGCCGGTAGCCGACCGCCTCGGTGCCGATCTCGAGGATGCGCATGAGGTAGTGCGACTCGGCGTAGTGGGAGAGGAACAGCAGCCCCATGTCGGGGTGCCTCTCCCGCAGCCGCTCCGCGGTCACCAGGCCGCCGTCCGGCTCGGGGGGCATCCGGATGTCCAGGATCGCCACGTCGGCGTCCTCGCCGGCGAGCAGTCCGACCAGCGCGTCGCCGTCGGCGACGCTGCCGACGACCTCGTGCCCGGCCGCCTGCAGCAGCATGAGCAGCCCCTCGCGGAACAGGGCGCCGTCCTCGGCCAGTGCTACGCGCACGGGATCTCCACCTCGATCGTCCCCACCTCGGGCCCCCCGGTTGTGGTGACCTCGCCGCCGAGGCCGCAGACGTGGTCGAGGACGGCGGGGGCCAGCCGGGGCGGCACGCCGGACAGCGCGAGGACGAGCGCGCCGCCCTCGCGCCGGGCGCGCACCTCGACCGGCGGCGAGCCGGAGGGGAGGGCGGCCAGGCAGCCGATGACCGCGAAGTAGGCAGCACCCTCCACGGCCGGACCGAAGCGCTCCGGCCCGACGTCGACGCGCACGACGACGTCGGTGTGCTCGACGTGGTCCCGGAGCGCCGGGCCGAGGCCGGCCTCGTCGAGCACCGGCGGGTAGATGGCCCGCGCGATCTCGCGCAGCTCCTGGAGCACGGTGTGCAACTGGTCCTGCAACCCCTCGATGGAGGCGTCGAGGTCCGGCTGCCGGGTGCGGACGACACCGAGCTGCGGGACGAGGGCCGAGATCCGCAGGGAGGCGCCGTCGTGCAGCTGCCGCTGCAGCCGGAGCCGCCGGTTCCACTGGTCGCGCTCGGCCCGGCAGGAGAGGGCTGCGGGGCGGTCAGGAGCGACCGGCCCGGGCAGGCCCGCACCCGAGGGGTCGTCCGCGGACGGGGCCGACTCGGACGTCATGCGGTGATGGTCCCGTCCGGCGGATCGCACCAGGAAGGGTGCCGCCCCTACCCAGGGGTGGGGTTGTCCCCCGGTCCGTGTTCGGCGCGCCGAGGCAGCAGAGCACGTCGTTGTCAGGTCGCTGCAGTGGGTGCCTACTTCCCCCGGCGAGTCGAGCCGCGCGACGAGTGTCCGTCCGGGAGGCGCCGTGAGCTACCACCTCGGGGTCGACCTCGGCACGACCTTCGTGGCAGCCGCGGTCGCCCACGACAGCAGCCTGGAGATGGCCGCGCTGGGCGACCGCTCGACGGTCATGCCGGCCGCGGTCTACCTCCGGGACGACGGCGTGCTGGTCACCGGTGATGCCGCCGCCCGGCGCTCGGTGAGCCATCCCGACCGGGTCGCCACGGAGATCAAGCGTCGGCTGGGTGACCCGACGCCGCTGCTGCTGGGCGGCACGTCGCACGCGGTGACCGACCTGCTCGGCGCCCTGCTGCAGGAGGTCCTGGCGCGGGTGAGCGCAGAGCGGGGCGGCCCGGCCGAGGAGATCGTGCTCACCCACCCGGCCAACTGGGGCCCGTTCCGGCGGGAGCTGTTCGAGGAGGTCCCCCGGTTCGCCGGGTTGTCCACGGCCCTCACCGTCTCCGAGCCCGAGGCAGCCGCGGCGTACTACGCGACCACCCGGCGGCTGACCGAGGGCGACGTCATCGCCGTCTACGACCTCGGGGGCGGGACCTTCGACGCCACGGTCCTGCAGCGCACCGCCGAGGGCATCGAGATCCTCGGCTCCCCGGAGGGCATCGAACGGTTGGGGGGAGCCGACTTCGACGAGGCCGTGCTCGCCCACGTCAACCACGCCACCGGTGGCGCGCTGTCGGAACTGGACCTCGGCGACACCCAGACCGTCGTCGCGCTGGCCCGGCTGCGCCAGGACTGCGTACTGGCCAAGGAGGCGCTCTCGCTCGACAGCGAGGCCACCATCCCGGTCTTCCTCCCCGGCCGGCACCTGGACGTCCGGATCACGCGGGCGGAGTTCGAGGACATGATCCGTGCGCCGGTCGAGTCGACGATCGGCACGCTGACCCGTGCGCTGCGGACGGCGGACGTGACACCGGACCGGCTGTCGGCCGTGCTCCTCGTCGGCGGCTCCTCCCGCATCCCCCTGGTCGGCGAGATGATCTCGCGGGAGCTCGGGCGGCCCACCGTGGTCGACGCCCACCCGAAGCACTCCGTCGCCCTGGGCGCGGCGCTCCTCGCCCAGGTCCACACCGGGCTCGGCGCGGCGCCCGCGGGGTCCGCCCCACCGGCCGGCGGTCACGTGCCGCCGCGCGCCGAACCCGTCGCCGCCCCGGTGCCGCCGCCGCGCACGGTCGGCACGGCCCCGGATGCCTGGGCCGGGACGCCCGTCGGGGCCCCGCCACGACGGGCGGCCGGTGCGGGCAGGCCCGGCGCCGGTGGCGCGCCGCTGCCGCCGCCCACCCGGGGCCACGACCCGGCGCCTCCGGGCGGGAGCGGAGCACCCCCCTGGCCCGCGAACGGCTGGCCTCCGGGCCCCGGCGGACCCGGAGGGGCCGGTCCGCCGGACCCGGGGGCCGGTGAGGTGCCCGACGCGGGGCCGGACGTGTCCCGGCGCCGGAAGCTGCTGGCCGGGGCCGCGGCGGTGCTCGTGGTCGTCCTGGGCGTCGTGCTCGTCGGGTGGCTGCTGCGCGACGACGCGGCGCCGGCGGCGCAGGAGACCGGCGGCGGGGTGACCGCCGCGCCCGAGCACGACCACGCCCCGGGACCCGCGCCGTCCGCGGTGCCGGGTCGGGCGCCGTCGACCGCGGTGCCGATCCCCTCCATCGGGACGCCGATCGAGGTCGGTGAGACCCCGGGCTTCGTCGCCGTGTCGCCCAACGGGCGGCAGCTCTACGTCGCCAACCGGACCGCCGGCGTGGTGACCGTGGTCGACTCCGCCGTCGACGCGGTGACCGCGACGATCCCTGTCCCCGCCGGACCGCCGCAGTTCCTGACCTTCGCGCCCGACGGCAGCCGGCTCTACGTCAGCGTCTACAACGAGGAGCGCACGATCGCCGCCGTCGCCGTGATCGACACGTCCGACAACGAGGTCGTCACGACGATCCCGGTGCGCACCCGGCCCTACCTCGGTGCGGTGACCCGGGACGGTTCGCGGCTGTTCGTGCCCAACCACGACTCGGGCTCCATCTCGGTGATCGACACGGCGAGCAACACCGTGGTCGAGGAGGTGCAGGTCCCCCCGAACCCGCACTGGATCGAGTTCACCCCCGACGGGTCGCGGGCCTACGTGGCCAACCACGAGTCGAACGTCGTCACCCAGCTGGACCCCAGGACCCTCGAGGTGGTCGGCGAGGTCCGGGTGGAGACCGCCCCGCACAGCGTGGCGGTGCACCCGACCCGGCCGCTGGTCGCCAACGTGAACTACGAGTCGGGCTCGGTGACGATGATCGACACGAACAGCAACTCGGTCGTCAGGAGCATCCCCGTCGGCCAGAACCCGCAGGACATCACCTGGTCGGCCGATGGTCGCTTCGCCTACGTCGCCACGGTCACCGCGGACGCCGTGGCCGTGGTCAGTGCCGAGTCCTTCGAGGTGACCGCACGGCTGCCGGTCGGTGACGGCCCGACCTCGGTCGCGGTGCTGCCGGACGGCAGCCGGGCCTACGTGAGCGTCCTCAACGCCGGGGTGCTCGTGCCCCTGGACCTCGCGGGCTGAGCCGGCGCGTCCCGCTCAGGCGGCGCGGCGGACCTCGAGGTACATGTCCAGGACCGCGTCGATCCGGTCGGTGCACTCGGCGACCGCGGCACGGTGCGCCGGCGTGTCCTTCCGCTGCTGCCGGGAGCGGGCCTCGGACCACGTGCCGCTCGCGCGCGCGAAGTCGTCCTCGAGCACGCTGCGCAGGCCGACGGTGGCGGTGGCGGTGGCGGTCATGGTCGGCTCCTCGGGGTGTCGGGCTCTTCCGGGACAGAGCCTGTCGCCCACCCGGTCGCCGGACCATCGAGGCAGCCCCCGGCTCCGACCGCCGGATCCCCCGTCCCCGGGGTGGGGCTGACCCCCTCCCCGCACCCGGCGGCCGTCAGCGGGCGAGCGAGCGGCTGATGACCAGGCGCTGGATCTGGTTGGTGCCCTCGAAGATCTGCATCACCTTGGCCTCGCGCATGTACCGCTCGACCGGGAAGTCACGGGTGTAGCCGTACCCGCCGAGCACCTGGACGGCGTCGGTGGTCACCCGCATCGCCGCGTCCGTGGCCACCAGCTTGGCCACGCTGGCCTGCCGGCCGTAGGGGCGGCCGGCGTCGCGGCGGCGGGCCGCGTCGAGGTAGGTGGCCCGCGCGGTGTCCACCGCGGCGGCCATGTCGGCCAGCAGGAAGCCCAGCCCCTGGTGGTCGATGATCTTCCGACCGAAGGTGCTGCGCTCGTGCGCGTAGTCCACCGCGGCCTCCAGCGCCGCCTGCGCCAGACCGGTGGCGACCGCCGCGATGCCGAGCCGCCCGGAGTCCAGCGCGGAGAACGCGATGCTGAGGCCCTGCCCCTCGGCGCCGATCAGCCGGTCCCCCTCGATCAGCGCGCCGTCCCAGTTGGCCATCGTGGTCGGGATCGCGTGCAGCCCCATCTTCTCCTCCGGGCGGCCGAACGACAGGCCCTCGCCCTGCCCCGGCGCCAGGAAGCAGGAGATGCCGCGCGAGCCCGCCCCGGTACGGGCGAACAACGCGTAGAAGTCGGCCTTCCCGCCGTGGGTGATCCAGGACTTGGTGCCGGTCACCCGGTACCCGCCCTCGACCGCCTCGGCCCGGCACGCCAGCGCCGCGGCGTCGGAGCCGGCCTGCGGCTCGGACAGCGAGTAGCCGCCGACCAGCTCACCGGCGAGCATGCGCGGCAGCCAGCGCTCCCGCTGCTCGTCGGTGCCGAAGGTGGCCAGCGGGTGGCAGGACAGCCCGTGCACCGACACCGCCACGGCCACCGCCGCCCAGCGCGCGCCGAACTCCTCCAGCACCTGCAGGTACACCTCGTAGGGCTGCCCTCCCCCGCCGAGCTCCTCGGGGTAGGGCAGGCCGAGCAGCCCGAGCCCACCGAGGGTCGCGAACAGTCCCTCGGGATAGGTCTCGGCCCGCTCGTGCTCCACCACGCGGGTCGCCAGCTCCTTGTCGGCGACCTCGCGGACGAGGGCCAGCAGGTCCTCGGCCTCCTCGCTGGGCAGCAGGCGGTCGACGGTCACGGTGGTCCCTCCAGGGGGTGCACGGGCGCAGTCAGCTCTTGAGCTCGGGGAACTGGTCGTCGCGCCACTCGACGCCGGAGCGCGTGTCGGCGGCGGCGAGCTCCTCCTCGCGGGCGCGGAGCTCCACCCGCCGGATCTTCCCCGAGATGGTCTTGGGCAGCTCGGCGAACTCGATCCGCCGCACCCGCTGGTAGGGGTTGAGGTGCTCGCGGGCGTACCGCAGCACCGACAGCGCCGTCTCCCCCGTCGGCTCGTGCCCCGGGGCCAGCGTGACGTAGGCCTTGGGCACCGCCAGCCGCAGGGCGTCCGGCGCCGGGACGACGGCCGCCTCGGCGACCGCCGGGTGCTCGATGAGCACCGACTCCAGCTCGAAGGGGCTGATCTTGTAGTCGCTGGCCTTGAAGACGTCGTCGGTGCGCCCGATGTAGGTGACGTACCCGTCGGCGTCGACGCTCGCGACGTCCCCGGTGTGGTAGTACCCGCCGGCCATCGCCTCGGCGGCGCGCTCGGGGTCGCCCTGGTAGCCGGTCATCAGCGGGAGCGGGTGCTGGGCGAGGTCCAGGCAGATCTCCCCCTCCCCCGGCCCCTCGACCGGTCGGCCGGTGATCGGGTCGACCAGCACCACCGGCACGCCGGGCAGCGGACGGCCCATGGACCCGGGCTTGATCTCCGACCCCGGCGTGTTGCCGACCTGCGCGGTGGTCTCGGTCTGGCCGTACCCGTCGCGGATGGTCAGCCCCCAGGCACGCCGCACCTGCTCGATGACCTCCGGGTTGAGCGGCTCGCCGGCGCCGATGACCTCCCGGAGCGCGCCGGGACCGCCGGACAGGTCGGCGTGGACCAGCATCCGCCACACCGTGGGCGGCGCGCAGAAGGAGGTGACGCCGTGCTCGCGGAGGAGCGTCAGCAGCACGGCGGGGTCGAAGCGCCGGTAGTTGTGGACGAGGGCGGTCGCCTCGGCGATGAACGGCGCGAAGAAGCAGGACCAGGCGTGCTTGGCCCACCCCGGCGAGGAGATGTTGAGGTGGACGTCGCCGGGCTGCAGGCCCAGCCAGTACACCGTCGACAGGTGCCCGACCGGGTAGGAGACCTGCGTGTGCTCGACCAGCTTCGGGCGGGACGTCGTCCCGGAGGTGAAGTACAGCAGCAGCGGGTCGCCGGGCGCCGTCCCCGGGTGCTCCACCGGGACGTGCTCGAGGTCCGCGGCGGCGTGCAGGTCGGCCCAGCCGTCGGCCGGCCCGACGCTGATCCGGGTGTAGTCGCCGGGGACCTCGTCGAACTTCGCGACGTCGGCCGCGTTGCAGACGACGTGCCGGGCACCGCCGCGGGTGATCCGGTCCACCAGGTCGGCCGGGCCGACCGCGGTGGTGGTCGGCATGATGACCGCCCCGAGCTTCGCCACCGCGAGCATCGCCTCCCACAGCTCGACCTGGTTGCCGAGCATGAGCAGCACCGGGTCGCCCTTCCCGACGCCGCGGCCGGCGAGCCACGCCGCCAGCCGGTCCGACGCGCGCGACAGCTCCGCGTAGCTGCGCCGCGTCGTCGTCCCGTCCTCCTCGACCAGGACCAGGGCGGGCCGGTCGCTGTCCCGGGCGACGGCGTCGAACCAGTCGACCGCCCAGTTGAACCGCTCCCCGAGCTCCGGCCAGCGGAACTCGGCGACCGCCTGCTCGTGCCGGCCGCGCAGACCCAGCAGCTGGTCCCGGCTCGCCCGGTAGGCCTCGGTGACGTCCATCCGGTGTCCTCCCCTGTGCCTCGTCGCGCGCCGGCCGGCACCCGGTCGCGGCGGCTTCCGGATGGTCGGACGTCCGAATAAGTTGTGCCCGGGGTCACTCTAGGGCCCCTCCACGGACGGCCGGGCCCCAGGAGACGAACGTGTTCGACGAGACGCTGACCAGCACGATCGCCCAGGCCCGCGGGCACGCGCTCGGCGACCTGCTGCGGCGCTCCGCGGCCCGCGCGCCGGGCCGGACCGCCCTGCGCTACCGCGACCGGTCGCACACCTACGCCGAGCTCGACGCGGCGGCCGACCGCACGGCGAACGCGCTCACCGCGCGCGGCGTGGCGAAGGGCGACCGGGTGGCCCTGCTGTCCCACAACGACGACGGGTACGTCGTGCTCACCTTCGCCCTCGCGCGCCTGGGCGCGATCGCGGTACCGGTCAACTTCATGCTCCGGGCGGGCGAGGTCGCCTACATCCTCGAGCACTCCGGGGCCACCGGACTGGTGGCGGAGGCCGCACTGCTGCCGGTGGCGCAGGAGGCCGTGAAGCTGGCCGAGCGCGAGGAGGCGGTCGGGGTCCGGGGCGTCCTGGGCAGCGCGGGCGGGCTGCTGCCCGGGGGGTGGGAGGCGGTCGAGACCTGGACGGCGCACGAGGACGCCTCCGCGCCGCAGGTGGCGGTCGCCGACGACGACGTGCTGCAGCTGATGTACACGAGCGGCACCGAGTCACGGCCCAAGGGCGTGATGATGACCAGCCGCAGCCTGGTCAGCCAGTACGTCAGCTGCATCGTCGACGGCCGCTACACCGCCGGGGACGTCGCCCTGCACGCGCTGCCGCTGTTCCACGTCGCCGCCCAGCACTGCTTCCTGATGCCGAACCTGTACCTCGGCGGGACGAACGTCGTGCTGGACGGGCCGGACCCGGCCACCGTGCTGGGGACGGTGGAACGGGAGCGGGTGACCAGCCTGTTCTGCCCGCCGACGGTGTGGATCGGGCTGCTGCGCCACCCCGACTTCGACCGCCGCGACCTGTCGTCGCTGGCCACCGGCTACTACGGCGCGTCGATCATGCCGGTGGCCGTCGTCGAGGAGCTCCGCCGCCGGCTGCCCGACATGGCGCTGTTCAACTTCTACGGCCAGACCGAGATGTCCGCGCTCGCCCTCGTGCTGTCCCCCGAGGACCAGCTGCGCAAGCCCGGGTCGGCCGGCACGGCGGTGGTGAACAGCGAGACGCGGATCGTCGACGAGACCGACCACCCGGTCGGCCCCGGCGTCGAGGGCGAGATCGTGCACCGCAGCCCGCACGCCACGGCCGGCTACTGGAACGACCCGGAGAAGACGGCGGAGGCGTTCCGCAACGGCTGGTTCCACAGCGGTGACCTCGGCGTGATGGACGAGGACGGCTACATCACCGTCGTCGACCGCAAGAAGGACGTGATCAAGACCGGCGGGGAGAACGTCGCCAGCCGCGAGGTCGAGGAGGTCCTCTACCAGCACCCCGCCGTCGCGGAGACCGCCGTCTTCGGCATCCCGCACCCGAGGTGGATCGAGGCCGTCGCCGCGGTCGTCGTCCCACGGGCGGGGCAGGCGGTCGATCCCGGGGAGCTGGTCCGGTTCTGCCGGGAGCGGCTGGCCGGCTACAAGACGCCGAGGTACGTGGCCGTCGCCGAGAGCCTACCCAAGAACGCCAGCGGCAAGATCCTCAAGCGCGAGCTCCGGACGACGTACGGCGACCTGGCCGGCTGACGGGCCCCACGCTCCCCTGACCGGTCCGGCCGGCCGCCGGTCAGCGGCGGTGCCAGCGGACGGCGCCGGCCGCGGCCGTCCCGAGCACCGCCAGCGAGGTGGCGACGCTGCGCCGGGCGACGTCGCCGCCCCGGCGGGCCACCAGCACCGCGGCCGCGTCGAGGGCGGTGAGCAGCAGCGTCACCTCGGTGGTGCGCCGCGCCTGCGGGGCCGGCGTGACCAGCAGGGCGGCGCCCATCGCGATGTTGCGGGCCGCGGCCAGCCGCACGAGCAGCGGCAGCAGGACGTCGGCCCGCGTCCCCGTCTCCGAGGCCCCGAGCAGCCGGGGCAGCGTGCGTGGGGCGAACAGCGCCGCGGTCCCGACCCAGATCGACAGCGTGCCGACGGTCGTGCGGGTGACGTCCCACTCCCTGGTCATGGCGGCCTACTGCCCGCCCGGGGACGCGGTCAACCGGCTCCCCGCGACGACCAGCACGAGCGCGAGGAACGGCAGCGTGACGACGCTGGCCACCAGGTCGCTCGCGGTCGCCACCGCGAAGGCCCCGGCCGCGGGCGAGTCGAGCGGGCCCAGCACGCCGTCCGCACCGAGCGCGGCCACCGAGGCCGGCAACGTCAGCAGCGCGGACACCCCACCCCCGAGCACGACGCCGAGGCCGACCGCACCCGGCGCCGACCGGACGGCCCGCCCAGCCAGGCCGGCGCCCCGCCGCAGCGCCCCGGCCGGGAGCAGTGCACCGCCCGCGGGCAGGGCGGCCACCGCGCCGGCGACCCACAGCTGGGCCACCAGCCCGGTCGCCAGGCCGACGGCGTCGACGAGCAGGGCGGCGGAGATCCGCGGGTCGTCCCGGACGAGCAGCTGCCGCGCGACGTCGGGGACGGTGTTGACGCCCACGGCGACGAGCGCGGCCAGGTAAGCCGCCGGCCACCTCCGGCGCAGCACGGCCAGGGCCTCGCGGACGGTGGCGAGCGACCCGGACGGGGCCGGGCGCCGGGTCACGGCCGGGTCGCGACGAGCGCCGTCCAGCAGCCGGCGAGCCGGGTCTCCTGCGCGGTCACGGTGAGCCCCGCGGCCGCGCAGGCGGCGGCCAGGCCCTCCGGGGTCGGGCGGTCGCCGTCGGCGGGGTGGCGGGACACCGCCCGCAGCGGACGGCTGTCGACGATGCGCGCGGTCATCTCGCAGGAGTAGAGGCGCCCGCCGGGGCGGAGCACCCGTGCCGCCTCCCGGACGACGTCCCGCCAGGCGTCGGCGTGGTGCAGGACGTGGTAGCCGAAGACCGCGTCGTAGGCCCCGTCGTGCGCGGTCAACGCCGTCGCGTCGCCAGGCTGCACGTCGACCCGCCCGGTCAGGTCGCGCACCGCCTCGCGGCACGCCGTGACGCTGTCGTCGAACCGCTCGACGCCGTCGGCGTGCGCGGCGCCGAACAGCTCCAGCGCCAGGCGCAGTCCGGTGCCCCGGCGCCCGGTGCCGAGCTCCAGGACCCGGCCGCCGGACACCGGCCCGCCGAGTCTCAGCAGGACGGGTGCCTCGACGCGGCGCTGCACCAGCGCGCGCAGGCGCGAGTCGACCCAGAGCCGATTGGCGTCGACGAGGGTCGGCGGGACGGGGCGGGAGGACGTGGTGCCCATCGTGCCGTCCTGCCCCGCCGGTGCGGCGGGCAACCGCAGGTCAGCCCCGGTAGTTCACGTGCGGGTGGTCCATGTGGTTGGCCGTCGCGCCGCCGCGGTCGGCCATCGCCTTCCAGGAGCCGTTCGGCGAGGACAGCATCCGCTGCTGCCAGATGATGTAGTCGACGCCCAGCTCGTCCCAGTGGGCGATGTGGTACTCGACGATCGCGTCCCCGAGGGCGGCGTCGGACATGACCATGTAGTCCAGCGCCAGGCCCGAGGGGTGACCGCCGGGGTCGGCGGCGCTGGGGCGGGTGCCGCCCAGGGTGATCGAGTCGGCGCCGGGCACGTTGCTGACGACGGCGTCGGCAGCGGCCTGCACCACCGCGGCGACGGGGCCCGACGAGTTCTTGATCGTGGCGACCGTGCCGGCCGCGGCGGCCGCCCGGGGCGCGGCGGCCGCGGGAGCGGCCTCACCCGCCTGCGCCGGAGCGGCCCGGCCGGCGGCGGCGGCGGTGGAGGCAGCCGCGGCCTCGGCGGCCGCCTTCGCCTCCGCCTCGGCCTTGGCGGCGGCCTCGGCCTCGGCCTTCTGCCGGTCGAGCACCGCCTGGTCGGCGGCGGCCTGGACCTGCTGGGCGGCGGTCTCCGCGGCCTCGCGGGTGCTGCGGGTGGCGGCGAGGTCCTGCAGCGGCTGCAGCTCCGAGGTGACGTCGACCGGGCCGGACCGGGCCGTCAGGCCGAGCTCCCGGGCGATGCTGACGGTCTCCGACGGCGCGGCCTCGGCCTGCGCGGCCGGCTCGGGGCCGATGACGGCGCCGGCCAGGACGGCGCCGGCGGTGGCCATCCCCAGGTACAGGGCGGGACGGCGGCGCGCGCGGCCGGGGCGGCCGGGGCGGCCGGAGGTGGGGCGGCCAGAGGTGGTGGTGCGACGGTCCATGGGGTTCGCGTTCTCCGGGGTGCGGGCGCAGCGGCGCCACGAGGGCGCGCGGGTCTGCGGGGTCTGCGGGCGGCGGGGGCTGCGGCCGTGCGACGAGCGCCGGGCGGGCGCACCGGGGAAGCGGCGGGGAGCCGGTCGAGCGAGGGTGCTCGGGTCGGTGAACCCACGGGCGGCGTCCGCTGCGGACGGCCGCGTGCGGTCAGGTGCGCGGGCGCACCGGGATCCGGAGCCGGCGGGGTGGTGCAGCAGGGCAGGGGCACGCCATGCGGCGGCTCTCCGTTCTTCCGACGGCCGCCTACCGGGTTAGCTGACGGGTTCGGGCGGGAAGCGGCCCTACCTGACCCCGGACGTGCGTCCAGGAGCGGGATTCACCCCAGTGCTGCGGTGGGTCCCCGGCTCGCCCCGGAGGGCGACTCGGCGGCGTCCGCTCGGGCCCCCCGTTGGGAGGCGGAACGACCGATCGGACCCTTCGACCGTAACGGCGTTATCGAGCTGTGACAATCCGCGGCCCGGCATTCGTCAGGTGACGCGCGTCGCCCACCCCCCGGATCGGCGGCCGGAGGTGTAGGGGCTCAGCGGCGGGCGAGGACGGACAGCGCGGCCGCCGCGAGGGCCAGCGGGACGGCGAGCAGGAGCAGGCCGGGCTGCGCACCGTCGGCGTCGGTCACCCTCGCGGCGAGGAGCGGTGCGAGCAGCCCGGCACACCCCCACGCGGTGAACACCCGGCCGTAGACCGCCGGGAAGGCGCGGACCCCGACGCGGTCCGCCGTCGCGGCCGGGACCAGCGCGGAGACCGCGCCGTAGGCCAGTCCGACGACGAGGAAGCCGGTCAGGACGACGGCGGGCGCGACCCGGGACGCGAGGCCGGCGAGTGCGCCGGCGGTGGCCGCGAGCGCGGTCGCCAGGGCCGGCAGGCGCCCGGCGCGGTCGGACCACCAGCCCGCGCCCAGCCGGCCGGCCAGGTTGCCGGCGGCCAGCAGGGAGACCGCTGCTCCCGCGGCTCCCGGACCCAGCCCGGCGGCGGACGCCAGGGGCGCGGCGGTGGCGAAGACCACGAGCCCCGGCGCGGCTCCTCCCGCGAAGAGGACCCACAGCGCTGCCACCGTCGTCCCGGGCACCGGCTCCTCGACGCGGTCGCGGCGCTGCTCGCCCCCCGCGCCGCCGGGGGCGAGGGCGGCGGCGAGGCCCACCAGACCGGCGACGAGCACGGCCAGGACGGCCAGGCAGGTCCGCCAGCCGACCGCCGGCAGGACGCGCGGCGCCAGCAGACCGAGCAGCACCGGCCCCGCCGCGTACGCGCCGACCACCAGACCGCTCGCCGTGCCGCGGCGCGCAGCGGGGACCCGGGCGGCGAGGGCGACCGCGACGCCGTAGGCCAGCCCGTTGGCCGCGCCGAACAGCAGCCCCACCCCCAGCCACGGGGCCTCGGGCCGCTGCACCGCGGCGGTCACCCCGATCCCCGACCCGGCCGCGAGGGCTGCCGCGGCGAGCAACCGTCGCGGTCCCACCCGGGCCAGCCAGCGGCCCACCCCGAGCAGGACGACGGTGAAGACTGCGAGGGCGAGCGCGAACACCGCCGGACCGGTGCCCCGCGGGGCGCCGGCGTCGGCCACCACCCGGGGCGCCACGAGGCTCCAGGCGAACAGCGTCCCGACCGCGAGGTTGGCCACCGCGCCGGCGGCGACCAGGCGGGCGGGACCGGGCCGGCCGGCGGGTGCCCGGGTCACGGGACGGGGGCGCGGGCGGACCGGCGTCCGCTCGCGCCCCGCCTCGGCTCCCCGGTCAGGAGGTGACGCAGACCTGCCCGCGGTCCCTGCGCTGCGGGCCCTGGCCGCCGGGCCGGATGTCCTCGTCGAAGATCTCCGTCGGCAGGAAGACCGAGCAGCAGGCGTTGGGGATGTCCACCACCCCGCCGATGCGGCCCTCGATCGGGGAGGTGCCGAGGATGAGGTAGGCCTGCTCGCCCGTGTAGCCCCACTTCTCCAGGTAGCGGATGGCGTTCAGGCAGGCGTTGCGGTAGGCCAGCGTCGCGTCCATGTAGGCGTTCGTGTCGTCGCGGTGGTCGACCGAGACACCGATGAAGGTCAGGAACTCCGAGTAGCGCGGCTCGACCCGGCCCGGCATGAAGATCGGGTTGGTGGTGACCCCGTAGGTCTCCATGCCGCCCTTGATGAGGTCGACGTGGAAGTCGATGAAGCCGCCCATCTCGATGGCGCCGCAGAAGTTGATCTCGCCGTCCCCCTGGCTGAAGTGCAGGTCCCCGCCGGAGAGCAGCGCGCCGTCGACGTACACCGGGTAGAAGACCCGGCTGCCGCGGGTGAAGTTCTTGATGTCGTGGTTGCCGCCGTTCTCCCGCGCCGGCACGGTGCGGGCGCCGTCCCGACCGATCGCCTCGAGCAGGTCACCGGTGGCCGTGCCGCCGAGGACGTTGTCGGGCAGCGGCGGCAGCCCCAGCGGCGGCACCCGGTCGGGGTCGGTGGCGATCAGCGCCCGCTCGCGGGCGTTCCAGCGCGCCAGCAGGTCCGCCGACGGCGCCGTGCCGAACAGGCCCGGGTGGGTGATGCCGGTGTACTCGACCCCGGGGACGTGGCGGGACGTGCACTTCTGGCCGCGGAAGTCCCAGATGGCCTTGTAGGCGTCCGGGTAGTAGTCGGTGAGGAACCCGCCGCCGTTGACCTTGGCGAAGATGCCCGAGTACCCCCACCCCTCGCCGCAGTTGGGGCCCTGGACCTGGGGCACCGGACCGAGGTCGAGGATGTCGACGACCAGCAGGTCACCCGGCTCGGCCCCCTCCACCGCGATCGGCCCGGAGAGCATGTGGGCGTGGGAGAGGTCGACGTCCCGGACGTCGTTGGACGAGTCGTTGTTGAGGATCTGGCCGTCGGTCCACTCCTTGCACTCCACCCGGATGTCCTGCCCCGGCCGGACGGTGACCGCCGGCGGGATGTCCGGGTGCCAGCGGTTGTGACCGGGGACGGCCTGGTCCCGCATGGACCTGCTCTGGTCGACGGTGAACACGACCTCGGGCATGGCGGTTTCCTCTCACTGGACGCCCGGTGCGGCACCGGGCTGGGCGGGGGCGGGCGGAGCGGGGGCGGACAGGGTCCGGCCGAGCGGGACGCTGGCAGCGAGCAGGAGCACCCCGAGCGCGGCGACGACGAGGGCCGTGGTGAGCGACTCGCTCCACCAGCCCGTGATGATCAGGAAGGCCGGGACGGCGGCCGTGAGCAGCCCCTGGCCCAGGGCCAGCACGCCGACCGCGGCGGTGAGGTGGTCCTTGTGCCGGGCCAGCAGCAGGAAGAAGCCGAACCACAGGACGGCCCACAGCAGCCAGATGACGGCGAAGGTCCGGTCGCCGACCTCCACCCAGGAGTGGACGGCGAAGCCCACGGCGGCGGCGGCCACGACCAGCGAGAACCAGCCGAGCCCCTCACCGGGCCAGCCGGTGATGCCGTTGATCCCCACCCACAGGTAGGTGAAGCCGAAGTAGTAGAGCCCGGCGGCGAGCGCGATCTGCGCCTGGTCGCCGTTCGCGGCGATGATGAGGTAGGTCGGCGTGACCACCTGGAGCGCGCCGACGAAGAGGTTCAGCGGTGCGGCACTGGCCGGGCTGACGTGCCCCAACAGCATGAAGCCGTTGACCACCAGCACAGCACCGACGTAGAGCAGGCCGACGGCGCCCACGGGGTCACCAGCGCGGCAGCGAGGGGTGCGGGCCCGCCGGTCGGTGCGCCGCGTCGACGGGGGCGGCGCCGGTGACGGGGTTCCACCGGCGGCCCCGTGGGCGGGGTCTGCCGGCGGGGATGGACCGGACGACCTGCGGGGCCTCGGTGCTGGCGTCGGCGGCGGCCACCGCGCGGTGCAGCGCGGCTGGCGTCGTCGCCAGGGCAGGGGCGGTCCAGACCCGGCTGGACTCCCCCGCGCAGGTCGGGCAGGGGTGGGTGGGGCGCACCGAGGACATCGGGACCACCACCTCGAAGACCGAGCAGGCGGGACACCGGAACACGTACGTGGCCATGGCTCCTCCGTTCCTTCCGGGTGGAACTTATTCACCTGAAAGGAACTGTCAAGGGAGCGCGGGGGGACCGCCCGTCCTACAACGCCGCGAGGACGTCGAAGTCGTAGCCGTCGGCCACGGCCAGGTGGACCCGCTGCTGGAGGTGGTTGCCGGCGAAGGACACCGGGCCGCGCGGCCCGTCGTACCCGAGCCCGTCGGCGACGGCGGCCATCCGCTGGACGTCGAGGCTCCCGGCCCGCTCGGCGAGGGCCGCCAGCGCCATCAGCCCCTCGCAGCAGGACTCCGCGGCGTTGTTCAGCGGGGGCGCGTCGGGACCGTGCTGGTCGACGTAGTCACCGCAGAACTGCAGTGCCGACGGCGTGGCCAGCGACCGGAAGTAGGAGGCGCAGACGAACAGGTTCCTCGTCGCCTCCGCCCCGCTGGCCAGGAGCATGTTCTCCTCCATGAGCGGCGTGAAGCGGACCAGCCTCTCCTGCAGACCCTGCTCGGCGAACACGCGGTTGAACTCGACGGCGTCCTGCCCGACCAGGTAGAGCAGCACCCCCTGGGCGTCACTGACGCCGATGCGCTCGACGACGCCCCGGTAGTCGTCGGTCCCCAGCGGCACGTAGCTCGTCCCGATCAGCTGCAGGTCCAGCCGCCGGGCGTACTCCCGGGTGACCTCGACCGAGGCCCGGGGCCAGACGTAGTCGTCGCCCACCACGAACCAGCGCCGCACGCCGCACACGTCGCGCAGCCAGCGTAGGGCCGGCGCGATCTGCCGCGCGGGTGTCTCGCCGGAGCAGAAGACGCCCGGCCGGGACTCCCCGCCCTCGTACAGCGAGGTGTAGACGTACGGGACCCGCCCCGCGGTCACGGGCGCCACGGCGTGGCGGACCGCCGAGATGTGCCAGCCGGTCACCGCGTCGATCCGCCCGGCGTCGATGAGCCGGCCGACGGTGGCGCCCACCTCCTCCGGCCGCGCGCCGCCGTCGATGACCTCGACGGCCAGCTCCCGGCCGAGGACGCCGGCGTCGTTGATGATCCGCAGCGCCGTCGCCGCGACCGCCTCACAGGACGGTCCGAAGAGGCCCGCGGGCCCCTGCAGGGGGACGACCAGCCCGACCCGCGCGACGTCTGCGGACCGGCTCATCGATCCCCCCAGGCGTGGCGTGCGCGGGCGTCGGAGCGGGACGTCCCGGGTTCCTGCGACAATCGCCCCGAGTCGGGGATCACTATGCTGACCTGCCCCGGCCAGCGGAAGGCGCTCCGGGGCGAGAAGGAAGAAGCATGCGGCAGGAGACGGCGGGGGGCTCGCTGCACCACGTGGACCTGCTCCGGCAGGTCGCCTCCGGTCTGACCTCGCGCGTCGAGGAGATCCTCGTCGACAGCGACCTCACCCTGGACCAGTGGCGGGTGCTGCACACCGTCACGGAGCGCGGCCCGTTGTCCATGAGCGACGTGAGCGCCCGGACCCGGGTGTCCGGGCCCACCCTGACCCGGATCGTGGACCGCCTGGTCGAGCGCGCGCTGCTGTACCGCAACGTCGACGCGGCCGACCGCCGCCGCGTCGTCGTGCACGCCGCCGACCGCGGCCGGGGGCTGTGCCGGTCGCTGGCGCCGAGGATCGCCGAGGCCGAGCGCGACGGCCTCGCCGCGCTGTCCTCGGCCGAGGCGCGCACCCTCCGCCGGCTGCTGGAGCGGCTCGCGGCCCCCTGACCGCAGGCCTGCGGGTTGCGGCCCCCCGGCAGGGGCGGGCAGGCTGGCGAAACGCTTCCACGTGGAAGGAACACGCCGTGCCGGCTCCGACGGACTCCCAGCTGTTCGACCTCGGTGACCTGCCGCTGCAGAGCGGGGGGACGCTGCGGAACGCCCGACTGGCCTACAAGACGTACGGCACGCTGGCCGCCGACCGGTCCAACGTGATCGTGCACCCCACCTGGTTCAGCGCCTGGCACGACGCCAACGAGTGGTCGATCGGACCGGGTCTGGCCTGCGACCCGGAGCAGTACTTCATCGTCGTCCCGAACCAGCTGAACAACGGCCTGTCGACGTCCCCGAGCAGCACCCCGCCGCCGTTCGACGGGCCGCACTTCCCGGCGATCACCTTCCACGACCAGGTCGAGGCCCAGTACCGCCTGCTCACGCAGCAGTGGGGCATCGAGTCGATCGAGCTGGTGCTGGGCTCCTCCATGGGCGCCGGCCAGACGTACCAGTGGGCGGTCAGCCACCCCGAGATGGTCAGGCGCGCTGCACCGATCGTCGGCTCCAGCCGCACGAGCGAGCACAACCAGGTGTTCCTGAAGAGCCTGCGCGCCACCCTCACCCTCGACCCGGCCTTCCGGGGCGGGGAGTACTCCCCCGACGCGCGCCCGACCGCCGGCATGCGTGCCTTCGCCCGGATCTACGCCGGGTGGGGACTGTCCCAGGCCTTCTACTGGGAGCGCGCGTACCGGGACCTGGGCTACTCCTCCCTCGAGGACTTCCTGGTCGGCTTCTGGGAGGGCTTCTGGCTCGACGAGGACCGGGACCCGAACAACCTGCTGGCGATGCTGTGGACCTGGGAGCACGGGGACGTCGGCCGGACCCCGGGCTTCGACGGGGACACCGAGGCGGCGCTGCGCTCGATCCGCTGCCCCGTCGTGGCCATGCCCGCCCGGACCGACCTCTACTTCCCGCCCGAGGACGAGCAGTGGGCCTCGCAGTTCATCCCCCAGGGAGAGGTCCGGGTGCTCGACACGATCTGGGGGCACTTCGCCGGCCTCGGGATGAACGCCGCCGACAACGCCGTCATCGACCGGACGCTGCGGGACCTGCTCGACCGTCCCGTCTGAGCGGCGCACCGGCCGTCCCGGGCGGGACGACCGGTGCGCGGACCTGCGGAGCTGGCGGGCGGAGCGCACCCGAGGGACCCCCAGGGCTCCGCCCACGCAGAGCATGCGGTCAACGGAACGGCTTCGCAACAGATGTCTAGGACGTCTGACGGCGCCGGCGTCCCGTCCGTTGGGTCGTGCAACGACCTGGGACCCTGGACGTCATGACGGTCGCCCGGTCCCCTCGCGCCCTCGTCCCGGTGCTGCTCTTCGTCGGGACGGTCGTCGCCGTCATCAGCAGTCTCGGCGCACCGCTGGTCCCGGCGATCGCCGCGACCATGGGGACGTCGCTGCCGAACGCCCAGTGGTCGCTGACCGTCACGCTGCTGGTGGGCGCGGTGGCGACGCCGGTGGTGGGCCGGCTCGGCGACGGTCCGCACCGGCGGACGGTCGTCCTCGTCGTCCTGGCCGTGGTCACCGCCGGCGGCGTGCTCGCCGCGCTCCCCCTGGGCCTGGGCTGGCTGGTCGCCGGCCGGGCGCTGCAAGGCGTGGGGCTCGGGCTCACCCCGCTGGCCATCGCCACCGCCCGCGAGGCGCTGACCGGGCAGCGGTCGCGCTCCACCATCGCCGCGCTGTCCATCACCGTGGTCGCCGGCGTCGGGCTCGGCTACCCGCTCGCCGGCCTCGTGGCCGAGCTGGGCGGGGTGCACGCGGCCTTCTGGGCCGGCGCCGCCGTCAGCGCCGCCGCCTTCGCCGCCTCCGCTGCGGTCCTGCCGCCCTCGGCCGCGGCTCCGCGCCGCCCCCTCGACGTCGTCGGGGCCCTGCTCCTCGGCGCCGGGGTGGCGGGGCTGCTGGTCGCGCTGGGTCAGGCCGGGACGTGGGGCTGGGCCTCGCCGCTGCTGCTGGCGACGGCCGGCGGCTCCGTGGCGGCGCTGGGCGCCTGGGTGCTCTGGGAGGTGCGGACGCCGCACCCGCTGGTCGACGTGCGGCTCGCCCGCGGACGGGTGGCGTTCTCCGCGCACTCGGCGGCGTTGCTGGTGGGGCTGTCCAACTACCTGCTGCTCACCGCGGTGCCGGTGCTGGCGCAGGCCCCGGCATCGCCCGGTGCGGGCCTCGGCGCCTCGATCGTGGTCGCCGGGCTGATGCTGCTGCCGTTCTCGGCGGCGAGCGTGGTCGCCGGCCGGCTGACCGCCCGCGCCCGCCCGGAGCTGGTCCTCCCGGGAGCCGCGCTGGTGCAGGGCGGCGCGTTCCTGCTGTTCGCTGTGCTGCGCACCGAGCTCTGGCAGCTCTTCCTGGTCATGGCGGTGGCCGGGCTCGGTGTCGGTGCCGCCTTCGCCGCGTTCCCGGCGCTGGTGGTCGCCGCCGTCCCGCCGTCGGAGACCGGCAGCGCGATGAGCCTCAACCAGGTGCTGCGGTACGTGGGCTTCGCCGTCGGGAGCGCGCTGACCGCGACCGTGCTCGCCGGCGCCACGGCGGGCCCGGGCGCGGCCCCGTCCGGCAGCGGTTACACCGCCCTCGCGGGGATCGGCGCGGCCGTCTGCGCGGCGACCGCGGTGGTCGCCGGGCTGGCCGGCCGTCAGCGGCCCTCCCGGCCGGCGCCGGGCGGACCGGGTGCCCGGGCGACCGGGGTCCCGGCCCGCTGAGGCGAGGCGGCGGCGGGGCCGACGGCGTCCCCACCGGGGGCTGTCCGCCCCTGGCCTGCGCCCGTCCGGTCCGTGAGGGTCGGGGGCCACCGGACCGGTCCGGGGAGCTGGAGGTCCGTCGTGACGCTGACCGGCACCCGACCGGCGGAGCCCACCTGGCGGACGCGGGCGGCGTTCTGGTGGTTCGGGTCGACCGCGCTGGCGGTCGCCGTCGTCGCGCCGCTGCCGTACGCGCTGCTCCCACCGGCCGAGCTCGGCGGCAACGGCATGGAGGTGGCGGCCAACTACGCAGCCCGGCCTCCGCGCTGCAGGTGGCCTTCGCCCTGCACGTCGGCTTCGGTGGCCTGGCGCTGCTGCTGTCGCCGGTGCGGTTCGCCGCGCGGCTGCGGAACCGCGCACCGGCCGTGCACCGGACCGTCGGCCGGGTGGTCCTGGGGTCCGTCGCGGTGGCCGGGACGGCCGGGCTGGTCCTCGCGCCGCACAGCCTCGCCGGCGGGGTGGGGACCGCCGGGTTCGGCCTGCTCGCGGCGCTGTGGCTCGGTTGCGCCGCCGCGGCTCTGCGCGCCATCCGCCACCGGGACGTCGCCGCGCACCGGCGGTGGGTCGTGCGGACGTTCGCCCTGACCTACGCCGCGGTCACCCTCCGGCTGTGGCTGCTCGTCCTGGTCCCGGCGCAGGTCGCGCTGGCCGGCGTCCCGGGCCAGGTGGCCTTCCAGCGCGCCTACCTGCTGGTGCCGTTCCTGGCCTGGGTGCCCAACCTGCTCGTCGCCGAGCGGTACCCGGCCGCCGGCACGCGGTTCCCCGCGGCCCGACGGGGCACCCCGTCCCCATGAGCGAGATGGACCCGCGGGACCCGAGCACCCTGTACTCGGAGGGGCCGGTCGCACCCGAACCGCCCGAGGACGACGTGCCCGACACCTCTCCCCTCCGCGACTCCGGCGGCACCGGGCCGGGGCCCGACGACCTCGACCGGCTCCTGTGACCCCGAGGCGCCGGCGGCCCCCCACCCGCAGAGGGTGGGGGGCCGCCGGGGGCCGCGCCGGGCGTCAGCCGACGTAGTTCACGTGCGGGTGGTCCATGTGGTTCGCCGTGGCGCTGCCGCGGTCGGCCATGGCCTTCCACGCGCCGGTCGGCGAGGTCAGGATCCGCTGCTCCCAGATGACGTACTCGACGCCGAGCTCGTCCCAGTGGGCGACGTGGAAGGCCACGATCGCGTCGCCGAGGGCGGCGTCGGAGCCGACCATGTAGTCCAGCGCCAGGCCGGAGGGGTGCCCGTTCGGGTCGGCGGCGCTGGCCCGGGTGCCGCCGATGGTGATCGAGTCGGCGCCGGGCACCTCGCTGACCACCCGGTCGGCCGCGGCCTGCACCTGCGGGGCCACGCTGCCGGCGCTGTTGGTGATGCGTGCGGTGGCAGCCGGGGCCGCCGCGAGCGCCGGAGCGGCCGCGGGCGCCGGAGCCACGGCGGCCAGCGGGGCGACTGCCGCTGCGGGGGCCGCGTTCCCGGCCGAGCCGGGGAGGGGGGCCGGGGCGGCCGGCGCCGCGGGGGCGGCGGTGGCCGGGCCGGCGGTGAGCAGGACCTGCCCCGGGAAGATCCGGTTCGGGTCGGCGCCGATGACGCCGGCGTTGCGCTGGTACAGCTCGCGCCACGACTGGCCGTGGGCGGCGGCGATCTCCGCGATCGTGTCACCGCGCTCGACGGTGTGGTCGGCCTCCGGAGCGGCGGCGCCCGCGTCCGCGGCCGGCGTCGCGACGGGGACCTCGACGGCGTGGGCGAGGACGGTGGTCCCGGCGGAGGCCTGGGCCGGGGAGCTCAGGACGCCGAAGCCGACGACCGTGGCGCCGGCTGCGACCGGGGCCTTGGCGAGGACCTTCTTGGTGCGGACATAGCGGGGTGCGCGGTGCTTGGCCATGGTGATCTCCGATCACCGCCGGCGAGGTCAGCTGTCGGGTTCGGGCGATCGGTGCCCGGCCGCGGTCCGCGGCTTCACCCCGAGGCGGCCGGGGCTCGAGTCGTGCGATCGAGCCGCGGCGCCGTGGTCGTGGGTCCCCCACCCCTGCCCTGGGATCCGGATGGCGACCGGTGGGCAGGGTTTGGCGGTCCGGCGCCGCGCTCTTGTTTGCTGAGCGCACACAAAACGCTACGTGCAGTCATGTGAGTTGTCGTCGTGACGCGGCTCACACCCGGGCCCCCTGGGCGGCGCGTCGCAGGTCGGCGCGGCGTGTCGCGTCGCTGTACCCGTCGTCACCTCCCGCGGGCGGTCACGCGTCAGGACGCCGCCCGGTGCGCGTCGAGCCAGGTGACGACGTCGGCCAGGACGTCGTCCTTCTCCGGCTCGTTGTGCGGCTCGTGGAAGAGCCCGTCGTAGACCCTGAGCGTCAGGTCGGCGGAGCCGGCGTGCGCGCGCACGACCTCGCTCGCCGCCGGCGGGACGAGCCGGTCGGCGGTGCCGTGGAGCACGAGCAGCGGCATGGTGAGCGAGGGCAGCCGCCCGGGCATGGCCAGCGCGGTGCTCATCAGCTCGGCGCCGGTGCGGGCGACCATCCTCCCGGTGTGGTTCAGCGGGTCGGTGCGGTAGTCGCGGACCACCTCGGGGTCCCGGCTGACCGCCTCGGCCTCGAGCCGGAGGACGCCGAGGTCGGGCAGGACCCGGGACAGCAGCGGTGCCACGACCCTCTGGACGGGGTTGGCCGCACTGGTGTCCAGCGCCGCCGCGGAGAGGACCGCACCGGCGACCCGGGCGTCCGGCGTCCCGGTGAGGTACTGCAGGGCGATCAGCCCGCCCAGGCTGTGCCCGTAGACGAACAGCGGGACGCCGGGGTGCTGCTCACCGGCGAACCGCACGAGCTGGGCGACGCCGTCGACGGCGGCGGCCATGCTGCCGATGTTGCCGCGCCGGCCCGGCGAGCGGCCGTGGCCGGGGTGGTCGACGGCGTGGCAGGCGTACCCCGCGGCGGTCAGCCGCTCGGCCACGTGCCGGTAGCGACCGCCGTGCTCGTGGGCCCCGTGCACCAGGACCACCGCGCCGACCGGGTCCTCGACGGTCCAGGCCTGCCGGTACTGCCCGGAGGACAGCGTGCCCTCGGTGTGCGTGGGGTGCGGGGTCCCGCCGGGACGGGCAGCGGTCATCGGGAGAGCCTCCAGGGGTGCGGACTGCCTGCGCATCCTGCAGGAGACCTGGCCCGGTGCCGTGCGGCGGTCGGCCCTAGGTTGGGCACCATGCCGACCACGTCACCGGGGACCGCGCCCGGCGAGACCGTCAGCGACCTGGGCCTGCCCACGCGAGCGGTGACCGCGCTGGCCCGGGCCGGGATCACCACGACCGCGCAGCTCGCCGCCCTCACCCGGGCGGAGCTCGTCGCGGTCAACGGGCTGGGCCCGGGCAGCATCGCCGCCATCCGCCGCGTCGTCCCGGAGCCGCCCGGCCGCATCCCGGCGACCCAGCCGCGCCCCGACTCCCCGCAGCTCTCCCTCGCGGAGCCCGGGGCGGACGAGGAGGAGTCCCCCCATGCGCCGAGCATCCCGTCGTTCGAGTCGCTGCGCAGCACCCGCCCGCGCACGACGGTCGACCTGATCGTGCCCGCGACGCCGCCCCCGGCCGACCCCACGCCGACCGCGCCCCGGCCGCCCGACTACGCCGACCTGTGGCGCCTGGGCGTGCGGGTGGGTTCGACCCTCGCGACCCTGCCGGTGCGACTGGCCCTGCGGGCCGTCCAGGCGCCGGCCCGCAGGCTGCGACGGCTGGTCGGCCGGTAGCCCGGACCTGCGACGGACGGCACCACGGAGCGGCCCCGGACGGACCTGCGCTCCGCCCGCGACGACCGGGCGGTTCCGGGGTACCCCGGGGTCATGGAGGCCGAGAACACCCCGCCGCGCGACGTCGACGGACCACTGGAGACCGCTCCCCCGCTCCCCGACGACCCGCGCGTGCCGCGCCCCGAGGACGCCGGGTCGACGCAGAGCGGGGAGCTGGGCGGCGCCGCCCCGGCGGTCGGCCCGGAGAGCCCACAGGGCTGACCGCCGGTCACCTGCGGGTCCACGGTCGGAGGCCCGGGCGGGCACCCGCGCTCGGGACACACCGGAGCCCCGGCGCGGCGTGGCGGACCCCTCCCCCGCCCCCACCTCGGTGCGACGCCGGTTCCCCCCTCTGCCAAGCTCGCGGTCCCGTAGCCCACCGTGCAGGAGGACCCGTGCGCGCAGCCCAGATCGCCACCCTCGACGGTCCCTCGGCCATCTCGGTCGTCGACGTCCCCGAGCCCGACTCGGACGGCACGGTGCTGATCGACGTGCACGTCGCGGGCGTGACGTTCCCCGAGGTGCTGCTCAGCCGCGGGCAGTACCAGATCAAGCCGCCGCTGCCGTTCGTGCCCGGCAGCGAGGTGGCCGGGACGGTGCGCAGCGCCCCCGCGGGCAGCGGCCTGCAGCCCGGCCAGCGGGTCGCGGCCTTCCCCGGCTTCGGCGGCTTCGCCGAGGTGGCGGCCGTCGACCCCGGCTTCGTCTTCCCGCTGCCCGACGGCGTGACGTTCGAGCAGGGCGCGGCGCTGCCGATGAACTACCTGACCATGCACTTCGCGCTCCGCCGCCGCGGTCAGCTGCGGGAGGGCGAGACGGTGCTGGTGCACGGTGCCGCCGGCGGCCTGGGGACGGCGGGCATCCAGCTGGCCAAGGCGTACGGCGCACGCGTGCTCGCGGTGGTGTCCAGCGAGGCCAAGGGCGGGGCCGCACGGGCGGCCGGCGCCGACGAGGTCGTGCTCGCCGACGGCTTCCGCGACCGGGTCAGGGAGCTCACCGGCGGCCGGGGCGTCGACGTCGTCGCCGACCCGGTGGGCGGCGACCGGTTCACCGACTCGCTGCGCAGCCTGGCCCGCGAGGGCCGGCTGCTGGTGCTGGGCTTCACCGGCGGGGAGATCCCCACGGTGAAGGTCAACCGGCTGCTGCTGAACAACGTGTCGGTCGTCGGCGTCGGGTGGGGCGCGTTCTGGACGGGCGAGCCCGGCTACGTGCAGGAGCAGTGGCGCGACCTGCAGCCGCTGCTCGAGCGCGGCGCCCTCGAACCGGTCCTCGGCACCGTGCACGACCTGGCCGACGCCGCAGCGGCGGTCACCGAGCTCGACGAGCGCCGCGCCACCGGCAAGGTGCTGCTGCGCGTCCGCTGAAGGAGGACCACCCGTCCCCCACGCCTCGTCGGCTCGGCGCGGGCCCCTGGAGGGCAGCCGCCGCTGCCCCGGTCACTCGCAGGGCCGGCAGCGGGGCCGGTTCCTCGCCGCCGGCGGCTTCAGCCCGTCGGTGACGCCGGAGGGGTCGGTTCTCCCCTCCCGGTCGGCTCGGCCCCCTCGGTGGGCAGCGACCCGGACGCCTCGCAGGCGGCGCGGCTCTCGCCGAGCCGCGCCTGCAGCGGCTGGAGCCGGCGGACCACCTCGTCGAGCTGAGCCGCGTCCAGGGCCGCCGCGGCGGCGCCCAGGTCGTCGGCGGTCGCGGCGATGTCCTGCGCGGCGTTGAGCGCCCGCAGGCAGGCCGGCTCGATCCCGACCCGGTCGCCCGGACCGGCCGTGCTCGTCGGCCCAGCGGTCGACGCCGAGGCCGCCTCTTGCGCGGGCCTCGGCACGGGCGGGGCCTGACCGAGCAGCCCGACGAGCAACGCCCCGGCCACCAGGCCGAGCACGAAGGTCCCCGCGGCCAGCCAGCGGGTCCAGCCGCGGTCCTGCGGGCCGTCCGGCCGGTCCTCACGGCCGGGTGGGGCGGGCTGCGCCATCGGTCCTCATCTCACCCGGCGATCAGGCTGGCTCGGACGTACCCTCCGCAGACAGCGGTACGCACGAGAACGGGCCCGGCGGGAGGCCGCCTTGTCCTCACGGCACTGGGCGAGGTCGCTGGTCGCCGTCCCGGCGGCCGTGCTCTGCGCGGTGGGTCGCGCGATCCGGACCTTCGTGGTGGCCGGGCGGTGGTTCGTCCTCGCCGGGTGGATCGCCCTCGCCGTGGCGGCGGTCGTCGTGCCCTCCCCTGGCAATGGCGGCGGCAGCACCGCCGACGTCGGCGGCCTGCTGCCCCCCGGCAGCGAGGCGGTGGCCGTGCAGGAGCGCAGCCTGGAGCTGTTCCGGGTGCCGGTCCTCTCCGAGACCTCCGTCGTCGTGCACGACCCCGAGGGCCTGGACCCCCTCACCCGCGCCGACGTCGCCCTCTGGGCCCTGGCCCACGTGCAGGCCCAGCTCGAGGGGACCGCGCCGCCCAGTGGCGAGCAGGTCGTCGCGGCGGTGCCGATCCCCACCTCCGACCCTGAGACCGCCGTCACCTACCTGTACGTGTCCGGTGGGACCTCGCTGGCCGAGGCGACGGCCCTGGCCCGCCAGTACGCCAACCACTTCGACATCGACCCCTCGGTGCGGACCTACGTCACCGGGTTCACCCCGGCCCGGGTCGCCCAGGCCGAGTACCTCTCGTCCCGCCTGCTCGTGTTCGAGCTGGCGACGCTGGTGCTGATCGCCGTCGTCGTGGCGCTCACCTTCCGCTCGCTCGTGGCGCCCGTCGTCGTCCTCTTCGTGGCGGGGCTGGGTTACGTGGTCGGAGTGCACGTGCTGGACGCCGCCGCCTCCGCGCTGGGATTCGCCCTCCCCGACGAGCTCCGACCGCTGACGGCGGCCCTGCTCATCGGGGTCGTCACCGACTACTGCGTGCTGTTCTTCTCGAGCTTCCGCCGGCAGCTGGACCGCGGGCTGGACCGGCACGAGGCGGCCCGCCGCGTCGTCCTCACCGAGGGTCCGATCGTGGCGGTCGCCGGGGTGACCGTCGCGGCCGGGACGGCGGCGCTGCTGGTCGCCGACTTCGCCTTGTTCCGCGCGTTCGGGCCGGCGCTGTCCCTCACCGTGGTGGTGGGCCTGGTCGTGTCGCTCACCCTGGTCCCGGCCGTGCTGGCGGTCCTGGGCGCCCGGTTGTTCGCCCCGTCCCGGGCCGGCGGTCGGACGCTGGACCGCAGCGCCGGGCCGGCCACGCGGTGGCTCGCCCGGGCGCTCTCCGGCCGGCGGGGGGCGCTGGCCGGGCTGGTCCTGGGCGTCGGCGTGCTCGTCCCGGGGGCGCTGCCGCTGTCGGACATGCAGCTAGGCGTGTCGTTCACCACCGCCCTGCCGGACGACGACCCGGTGCGGGTCGGCGCCCAGGTGCTCGAGGACACCGGCGTGCGCGGGGTGACCGCACCGACCGAGGTGATCCTGGAGGGCGAGGGGGTCTCCGCGCAGCGGGATGCCCTCACCCGCTTCCAGGAGGAGCTCGCCGCCCTGCCCGGGGTCGCCGAGGTGCTGGGGCCGGCGCAGAACCCGCTGCCCGAGGAGTACGGCATCGTCTTCTCGACGGACGGCGACGCCGCACGGTTCATCGTGGTGTTCGACAGCGACCCGCTGGCGGCTCCGGCGATCGCCGACCTGCGGCAGCTGCAGGACCGCGTCGACACGCTGGTCGCCGAGGCCGGCGTCGAGGACGTCACCGTGGGGGTGACCGGCCAGACCGCCGTCGCCGCCGAGCTGGCCGCCATCACCCGCGCCGAGCTCGGGCGCGTGGTGATCGCCGTGCTCCTGGTCGAGCTGGTCATCCTCGCGCTGTTCCTGCGCGCGATCCTGGCGCCGCTGGTGCTGCTCCTGCTGAGCGCCCTCGGCGTCGCCACCGCCCTCGGCCTGACCGTCGTGGTGTTCCAGGTCCTGCTCGGGGAGCCGGGCCTCACCTTCTACGTACCCTTCGCCACCGCCGTGCTGCTGCTCGCGCTCGGCTCGGACTACCTCGTGTTCGTCGTCGGGGCGATCTGGGAGCAGGCCGCCCGGCGCCCACTCGCACAGGCGATCGCCGTCGCCCTGCCCGCTACCGCACGGGCGGTCAGCGCCGCCGGCCTGATCCTGGCGGCCACCTTCGCCATGGTCGCGATCATCCCGCTGTCCACCTTCCGCCAGATCGCGTTCACCATGGCGGTCGGACTGCTCATCGACACCTTCCTCACCCGGCCGGTGCTCACCCCGGCCGCGCTGACCCTCCTCGGTCGCGCCGGGGGCTGGCCGGGCGACCGGATCCGCACCACCGACGCCCGCACCGGCGCCGAGGAGCAGTCCGGGTTGCTCGAGCAGGAGGCCGAGCGGTCGCGGGAGAGCTCGGCCGTGCAGGCGACGGTGGGCGGCGGGGCGAGGTGAGCGCGGACCAGGCGCCCCCGATCCACGGCGGGCGCGCCACCGTCGCGCTCGCGTTGACCGTCGTCCTGGGGACCGCGCTGCTGCTGTGGGCGGCCGAGTGGCTGGCCCGCGCCGGTGCGGAGTCCGTGCTGGCCCGCGCCGTGCAGGAGCAGACCGGCGTCCTCGAACGCCCGGCAGTGCAGGTGCACGGCAGCCCGGTCCTGCTGCAGGCCCTGCGCGGTCGCTACGACGACGTCGAGGTCGACAGCGGCACCGTGTCCTCCGGTCCGGTGCGGCTGCGGGCCGTCGAGGCCGAGCTGAGCGCTGTGTACCTCTCCTTCCACGACCTGCTCGACGGCAACACCGACGAGGTATTCGTCGAGCGGTCCGTCGAGCGGGCCCTGCTGACCCACGACGACCTGGACCGCTACCTGCGGTTCACCAGCCGCCGGCTGGCGGCCGAGCCGGCCGGCGAGGAGCAGCTGCGACTCACCGGGACCGTCGACACCTCCGGTGGGGTCCGGGAGGTCTCCGCCCTCGCCGAGGTCGCGCCCGAGGCCGGCGCGCTGCTCGTGCGACCCACGCAGCTGGACACCCCCGCCGCGCTCGACGGGCTCGAGGAACTGCTGCTCCGGCAGCGGTTCACCTTCCCGGTGCCCCTGGACCCCCTGTTGTTCGAGGAGGGGGACGTCGACGTCGCGGTGCAGCCGGACGGCCTGGCAATCCGGGTCTCCGGCAGCGGCGTCGTCCTGGGCTCCTGACGCGGCTGCGGCGCCGCGGGTCACGGGAGTGTGACGGAACCGGCGTTCGCCGCGAACCTCACGGCCGCTGTCCCTACCGTCGGTGCATGGACACGAGCACGATCCACCGCCGCCGGTTCGCTCCCGGGGTGCTCGCCGGCGCTCTGCTGTTGGTGCCGCTGGCGGCCTGCAGCGAGGACACCACCACCTCCGGGACCGCCACCACGGAGACGTCGGCCCCCGCCGGGGACACCGGTACGACGGACACCACCGCGCCGGAGGACACCACCGCCACCGGCACGGACGCCGGCGTGGACTGCACCGGCACCTCCTGCTCGCTGACCCTCACCGGCGACGGCGCCCAGGCGGACGTCCTCGGGACGCAGGTCTCGCTGGGCACCGTCCAGGACGGCCGGGCGACCGTCCGGGTGGGCGACCGCGAGGTGTCCTGCAGTCAGGGGGAGAGCGTCGCGGCCGGCCCGCTGACCCTCGAGTGCACCACCGTCACGGCGGACGCGGTCACCCTGACCGCTTCGCTGGGCTGAGCCGGGTCACCTCGCCGTCCCCCGCCAGCGCAGCACCTCCAGCGCCGCGGCGACGCTGACCACGTTCTCCGCGAGGGGGCGGGGCAGCAGCTCGTCGGCGCGGGCCAGCCGGCGCAGCACCGTGTTGCGGTGGGTGTACAGCCGCTCGGCCGTGCGCGAGGTGCTGCCCAGCTCGCGCACGTAGGTCAGCACCGCGTGCCGGGTCTCGGCCTCGGCGTGCAGCAGGTCGCCGAGCGTGTCGGCGAGGAACTCGTCGGCCAGCGTCGGCTCGCCGGTGAGCAGGGCGACCAGCTGCACGTCCTCGTAGCGGGCCACCTGCTGCGGGCTGGTCAGCCGGGCGACCATCCGTTGGGTGGTGGCGGCGTCGAGGTGGCTGCGGCGGAAGCCGTCGACGTCCCGGCCGGGGCGGCCGACCGCCACCCGGACGTCGGGGTGGGCGGCCAGCTCGCCGGCGAGCTGCCCGGCGTCCGGTGCGGTCGCCACCGGCAGCCAGACCCACAGCGCGGCGGCGCTCGCGACGACGGTCAGCCGGTGCGCGGCCCCGCTCGCCCGGACGACGGCCTCCGCGGCGGCCTCCAGCTGCTCGGAGGCCGTCCCCGACCCGCTCCACACGACGACGGCGGTGTGCGGACCGGCCAGGCCGTAGCCGAGCTGGGCCTCGGCGCGGGCCCGGCTGATCGGGGCGCCCTCCAGCAGCAGGGTGACCGCGGCCCGCCGCTCGGCGTGCGCGCCCCGGGTGAGCTCGCCGCGCTCGGCCCGCATCCGCTCCGAGGTGGCCGCGACGGTGTCCTCGATGAAGGTGGTGATGGACAGCGCGGAGACGTCGAGCAGCTCGCGCAGCTCGGCGGGGTCTGCGGTCAGCTCGAAGCAGATCTCGATCCACCGCCGCCAGACCACGCCCTGGGCGGCGCGGTAGGCGTCCAGCGCCGACTCGTCCAGGCCCCGGCGGACCAGGTCCCGCGCCGTCTCCAGCGACGCCGGCCCGGTGTTGGGCGGCACCCGGCGTCCGGGGTGCTGCACGTTGGCCGCCGCCCAGTGCAGCAGGTTGGCCAGGTTGACCCGCCGGGTGGCCGCGGCGAGGACCGGGTCCTCGGCGACCGGCCGCATCCGCTGCCCGCCCAGGGCCGCGGCGTGCAGCTCCTCGATCCACTCGTCGCGCGGGTCGAGCGCCACCTCGGCGCCCCGCCGGAAGAGCTCCCGCACGCGCGGTGACACCTCGGGCCACCGCGCGCCCGCAGCACTCTGCACCACCGGCCGAGCATGCTGGTGCACCGTGCGCTGGCGCAAGCGCCGGGGACCACGGAGAGTCGGACGGGTGACCACCACCCAGACGCCGGTCGAGCACCTCGACGTCCTCGTCGTCGGAGCCGGGATCTCCGGCATCGGGGCCGGGCGGTACCTGAGGACGGAGCTGCCGGCGAAGAGCTTCGCGATCCTGGAGGCTCGTGAGGCGTCCGGCGGCACCTGGGACCTGTTCCGCTACCCCGGCATCCGGTCGGACTCCGACCTGCACACGTTCGGCTACGAGTTCAAGCCGTGGCGGGACGAGCAGTCGATCGCCGACGCGCCGCGGATCCTCGCCTACCTGCGCGAGACGATCACCGAGAACGGCCTGGACGCCGCCATCCGGTACTCCCACCGGGTGCTGGCGGCCTCGTGGTCGACCGCCGAGGCGCGCTGGCTGGTCGACGTCGAGCGCACCGACACCGGCGAGCGGCTGCAGCTGAGCGCCGGCTGGCTGTTCTGCGCCGGCGGCTACTACCGCTACGACGAGGGCCACACGCCGGTCTTCGCCGGCCGGGAGCGCTTCCGCGGCCCGATCGTGCACCCGCAGCACTGGCCCGAGGACCTGGACTACGCCGGCAAGCGGGTGCTGGTCATCGGCAGCGGCGCCACCGCGGTCACCCTGGTGCCGGCGATGGCCGGGACCGCCGGGCACGTGACGATGCTGCAGCGCACGCCGTCCTACGTCATGCCGGTGCCGCGCAACGACGTGCTCGCCAACCGGCTGCGCGCCCTGCTCGGCGAGGAGCGGGCGTTCGCGCTCACCCGGCGCAAGAACATCGCCCGCGGCATCGGCATCTGGCGGTTCTGCCAGAAGTACCCGAAGGCGGCCCGGAGGCTGATCCGCTGGGTCAACACCAAGCAGCTGCCCGAGGGCTATCCGGTCGACGAGCACTTCAACCCCCCGTACGACCCGTGGGACCAGCGGCTGTGCGCCGTCCCCGACGGCGACCTGTTCCGCGCCATCCGCAACGGGACGGCGGACGTCGTCACCGACCGGATCCAGACCTTCACCGAGAAGGGCGTGCTGCTGGCGTCGGGCCGGGAGCTCGAGGCCGACGTCGTCGTCACCGCGACCGGGCTCACCGTGCAGGCCATCGGCGGCATCTCGCTGACCGTGGACGGCGAGCCGGTGCACCTGCCCGACACGGTCGCCTTCAAGGGGATGATGCTGTCCGGCGTCCCCAACTTCGTGCTCGCGATCGGCTACACGAACTCCTCCTGGACGCTGAAGATCGGGCTGCTCTGCGAGCACTTCTGCCGGCTGCTGGCCCACATGGACGCGCACGGCTTCGACGTCGCCCGGCCCGAGCCCAGCGACCCGGACATGCCGACCCGGCCCTTCCTCGACTTCGCCGCCGGCTACATCCAGCGCGCGGTCGACCAGCTGCCCCGCCAGGGCGACCGGATGCCGTGGCTGACGTCGACGAGCTACAGCAGCGACGTCAAGCTGCTGCGCGCCGACAGCGTCACCGACCCCGAGCTGCACCTGTCCCGCTCCGCCGACCGGGTGGCGGTGACGGCATGACGGCCACGGCGCAGGACACCGACCGCTTCGTCGACCTCCCGGCCGGCCCGCGGATCTGCTACCGGGTCGACGGGCCGGACGACGGGACGCCGCTGCTGCTGGTCGCGGGCCTGGGCCTGGACCTGACGTCGTGGCCGCAGCGGATGGTCGACGGCTTCGTCGAGCGGGGCTTCCGCGTCGTCCGCCTGGACAACCGCGACGCCGGCCGGTCCTCGCGGATCGGCAACTCGCCGCCCGGCCGGCTGCGCCAGCTGCTGGCCCGGCCGCGGCCGGACGCCTACGACCTCGCCGACATGGCCGCCGACACCGTCGGCCTGCTCGACGCGCTGGGCATCCAGCGGGTGCACCTGCTCGGCATGTCGATGGGCGGGATGATCGCCCAGACCGTGGCCGCGAGGCACCCGGCGCGGGTGCTCAGCCTGACGTCGATCTTCTCCACGACCGGGCACCGGCGGGTGGGCCAGCCCGCCCGCTCGACGCTGCTGCGGCTGGCGAAGGCCCCGGCGCGCACCGTCGAGGAGTCCGTCGAGCGGCACCTGGCGATGCTCGGGCACATCGGCTCGACGACCTTCCCGCCCGACGAGGAGTACGAGCGGGCCTGGGCCACCGCGGTGTGGGACCGCTGCGGCGGCCCGCGCGCCGGCGAAGCGGTCGCCCGGCAGATCGGCGCCATCCAGGCCGCCGGCGACCGGACGGCCGAGCTGGCCCGGATCACCGCGCCCACCCTGGTCGTGCACGGCGACCGCGACCTGATGGTGCACCCGACCGGCGGGCGGGCCACCGCCGACGCGATCCCCGGCGCCCGGCACGTCGAGGTCGCCGGCATGGGCCACCACCTGGCGCCCGGCGTCGTCGACCGGCTCGTCGAGCTCACCACCGACCTGGTCCGGACCACCGCAGGAGGAACCCGATGAGCAGCGTGCGCGGCAAGGTCGCCGTGATCACCGGCGCCGGCTCCGGCATCGGCCGGCAGCTGGCCCTCGAGCTGGCGAAGCGCGGCGCCCGGCTGGCGCTGTCCGACGTCGACGAGCCGGCCCTGGGCGAGACCGCCGACCGGGCTGAGGCGCTCGGGGCGGAGGTGCACACGGCCCGGCTGGACGTCAGCGACCGCGCGGCCGTGGAGGCGTACGCGACCGCGGTGGCCGGGCACTTCGGCGTCGTCCACCAGGTCTACAACAACGCCGGCGTGGCCGGCGGCAGCACCGTGCTCGACAGCACCTGGGCCGACTACGACCGGGTCCTGTCGATCAACCTGTTCGGCGTCCTCCACGGCACCAAGGCGTTCATGCCGCACCTGATCGCCTCCGGCGACGGGCACGTCGTCAACGTCTCCAGCCTCAACGGGATCATGGGCCAGGGCCGCATGACGGCGTACTGCACCAGCAAGTTCGGCGTCCGCGGCTTCACCGAGAGCCTGCGCGCGGAGCTGCTGGCCGCGGGTGCCCCGGTGCAGGTCAGCGTGGTCCACCCCGGCGGCGTGCGGACCAACATCGCGACGGCCGCGTTCGAGCACGCGCGGGCGCAGGGCCAGGAGTTCACCCCGGCCGACGAGGCCCGGCACCGCGCGTACAACGAGAAGCTGCTGAGGATGCCGCCGGAGCAGGCCGCGCGGATCGTCGTCGACGGGGTGGAGGCCGGCCGGCCGCGCATCCTCGTCGGCAACGACGCCAAGGCCGTCGACCTGCTGGTCCGGCTGGCGCCGCGGCTCTACCCGGTGCTGGCCGCCCGCGCCGAGCGCCGCTTCGCCGGCGGCGCCTGAGCTGCCCGCCGGCCGGCAGGGGTCGTCAGGGACGGCCGGCGTCCGGCACGCGGGCGACGTCGGCCCCGCCCCCCGCCGACGGGTACCGGTCGAAGGCGGCCAGGTCGGCCAGCTGGAGGGTCCGGGCGACGTCGCTCGGTGAGACCACGCCGACCACCCGGCCACCGTCGAGGACGACCGCGCGGCCGTCGCTGCACCCCTCCATGCGCGGCAGCAGCTCGGTCAGCGGCTCACCGGGCCGGGCGACCGGGATCGCCGCCGGCGGGCAGGCGACGTCCCGCAGCCGGGTCGTGGTCCGGGCCGCGGGCGGCACCGAGCGCAGCCGGTTGAGCGTCACCAGGCCGACGAGTGCGCCCGAGGGGTCGACGAGCGGATAGGTGCTGAAGCGCCGCACCAGGGCCACCTCGTGCAGGAACCGCTCGACGGTCAGGTCCGGGTCGGCGACCAGCGCGGGGCCGCTCATGACGGCGCCGACGGTCAGCCCCCCGAGTCGGCCGGAGACCTGCGCGTGCTGCTCCTCGGCCGTCGCCGCGTTCACCACGAACAGCCCGACCAGCGCGAGCCACAGGCCGCCGAATCCCTGTCCGGTGACCAGCTGCAGGAAGCCGAGGGCGATCAGCGCGAAGCCGAAGAAGCGCCCGGCCCGCGCCGCGGTCACCGCCGAGGACCACGCGTCGCCGCGGAGGCGCCAGAGCAGGGCCCGCAGCAGCCGGCCGCCGTCGAGCGGGGCGGCCGGCACGAGGTTGAAGACGGCGAGCGCCACGTTGATGCCGGCGAGGTACTCGAGGACCGCCACCGGCAGGCCGTCGGCGCCCGCGAGCCGCGCCAGCATGGCACCGGCGCCGAGGAGGAGGCCGAGGACGAGGCTGGTGAGCGGGCCGACGCCGGCGATGCGGAACTCCGCCCCGGGCGTGCGGGCCCCTCCCCTCAGGCGGGCCACCCCGCCCAGCAGCCACAGGGTGATGCCCTCGACCTCGACCCCGTTGCGCCGGGCCACCAGGGCGTGGGCGAGCTCGTGCGCCAGCAGCGAGGCGAGGAAGGCCAGGGCGGCCGCCAGCGCAGCAACGACGTACGCGGCGGCACCGCGGCCGGGCAGCACGAGGGGGAACCGGCCGAACGCCAGTCCCCCCGCGATGATCAGCACGATCACCAGGACGCTGGCGTTCACGCCGACGCGGATGCCGGCGATCCGGCCGAGGCTGAACGTCTCGCTCACGGTCCCCTCCTCGGGAACGGTGCCGGTGGGAGGTCCATGCGGATCCCGGTGCCCTGCTCAGGGGGCGGTGACACGTGGTCGGACGCCATGACAGGCTCCGGCCGACATGATCTCGACGCACCCCACCACCCGCACCAACCAGGAGGATCGATGGCCTTCCGCGGCATGATGGCGCGCCTGGGCTCCGGCGGCGCCGGCGTCGAGACCGTGCTGGACCGGCCCGAGACGACCCCGGGCGGATCGGTGACCGGCACCGTCCACGTCACCGGCGGCTCGGTCCCCCAGGACGTCACCGAGGTCCGCGTCGCGCTGCAGGCCACCGTCGAGGTGGAGAGCGGCGACAGCTCCTGGCGCGAGGAGGTCACCTTCGGCACGGTCGCCGTCGCCGGGGCCGCTCGGGTCGAGCCCGGCGCTCGGCACGCCCTGCCGTTCAGCCTGCCGGTGCCGTGGCAGTGCCCGGTCACCGCGATCGACGGCTGGCACCTGCGCGGCATGCGCGTCGGTCTGCGCACCCGGCTGGACATCGCGGGCTCGGTCGACCCCGGCGACCTGGACCCGGTGACCGTGCTGCCGCTGCCGGTGCAGCGCACCGTGCTGCAGGCGCTGGACAGCCTGGGCTTCGCCTTCCGCGGCGCCGACGTGGAGAAGGGCCGCGTCCGCGGCAGCGAGCTGCCCTTCTACCAGGAGGTCGAGTTCGCCCCGCCGTACGGGCTGCGCGGCCGGGTCAACGAGCTGGAGGTCACCTTCCTCGCCGATCCTCAGGGGGTGGACGTCGTCCTGGAGGTCGACCGGCGCGGCGGCCTGCTCAGCGAGGGGCGGGACGTCGGCGGCCGGTTGCGGCTGAGCCACGCCGACACCGACGTCCGTTCCGTGGCCGCGCACCTGGACGCCGCCGTCCGGCAGCTCGGCGCCCGTCGCGGCTGGTTCTGACCGGCCGCGGTCAGCCGCGCCGGGTGCCCCGCCAGACGGCGGCCACGGGCAGGCCCACCGCGACGGCCGCGGCGAGGAACACGGCCGCCTGGACCGGTCCGGAGGAGCCGGCGGCGGCCACGGCCGCGCCGGTCGCGCCGATCCCGAGGGCGGCGCCGACGAGCAGCAGCGAGAGGACGGCGCGGTCGGTGCCGGCCTCGGGATCGGCGTCGGCCGCAGGCCGTCCGCGGGCGACGAGCCGCGCCCCCTGCCGGGCCAGCGCCGCCGCCACCGCCAGCAGGACGACGAGCACGATCCAGTCCACGCGGGCCTCCTCCCCGGACGGGTCCCCGGCGGTACCCGCGGGCGGTGCAGCGACGCCCGGGCGGGCCGGACGTGACCGGATCGTCACCGGGTTGGGGAGGACTCAGGTGGGCAGTCCCGAAGGCGTGGCCCGGTCCGTGCTGATCATCGAGGACGACGACCGCATCCGGCGCGTCGTCTCGATCACCCTCCGCCGGCAGGGGCTGGAGGTGACCGAGGCCGGGTCGGGCGAGGAGGGCCTGGCGAGGCTGGCGGAGCGGCCGTACGACATCGTGCTGCTGGACCTGGTGCTGCCCGGCCGCAGCGGTCTGGAGGTGTGCCGGGAGATCCGCCGGGTCTCCACCACGCCGGTGATCATGGTGACCGCCCGTGCGGACAGCTCGGACGTCATCGCGGGCCTGGAGGCCGGTGCCGACGACTACGTCACCAAGCCCTTCGTGGCCGAGGAGCTCTCCGCCCGCATCCGCGCGCTGGCCCGCCGCTCCGGGGGCTCGGGACCGCGGCCCCGCATCGTCGTCGGCGACCTGGAGATCGCACCGACGGACGGCGTGGTGACCCGCGGCGGCCAGGTCGTGCCGCTGACCAGGACCGAGTTCACGCTGCTCCTGGAGCTGGCCACCGAGCGCGGCCGGGTGTTCAGCCGCGAGGAGCTGCTGGAGCGGGTGTGGGGCTACGACTACTTCGGCGACTCCCGGCTGGTCGACGTCCACGTGCGGCGGCTCCGCAAGAAGGTGGAGGCCGACCCGGCCGCCCCGACGGTCGTGACCACGGTGCGCGGCATGGGCTACCGTCTGCCGGAGTGAGCCTGACGGCCGGACGACCAGTCCCGCCCGCGCTGCTCGCCGACCCCCCAGAGGCTCCTCCCCCACGTCGACGCGGGGCCCGGCACCCCTCGCTGCGCGGCCGGGCCACGCTGGCGCTGACCGCGGTCGCCGTCGTGCTGACCACTGCCCTCGCCGTCGGCGTGTGGGTGTTCGCGACCCGGTACCTCCTCTACCAGCGGGAGAACGTCACGCTCGGGCAGGCGGTCGCCAACGCCTCGGTCGTCTCGCGCGGCCTGCCGGCCGAGGGCCTGTCGCGGGAACAGCTGCTCTCCCAGCTGCCGCGGGAGACCGGGTCGGTGTCCCTACTCGTCGACGGCGGCTTGTGGAGCACCACCTCGCTGCGGATCGGCCAGGAGGAGCTGCCCGAGGCGCTGCGCACCGCCGTCGGCGCGGGCACCCCGTCACGGCAGCGGATCGCCGTCGACGGGGAGCCCTACCTGGCCGTGGGGGTACCGCTGGCCGGGCTGGACGACGCCTACTTCGAGGTCTTCCCGCTGCGCGAACTGGACAGCACCTTCCGGGTGCTCGGGGTGGTGCTGACGCTGTCGGTGCTGGCCGTCGCACCAGTATCGGCGGCGGTCGGCTGGTGGGTGACGCGCTCGGCGCTGCGGCCGCTGGACCGCATCTCGGCAGCCGCGGCCGCCATCGCCGCCGGCGACCTCGGCGCCCGCATCGACCCGCACGACGACCCCTCGCTGGCGCCCATCGCCGGCTCGTTCAACGCCACGGCCGCTGCCCTCGAGCGGCGGGTGCGCGCCGACGCCCGCTTCGCCTCCGACGTCAGCCACGAGCTGCGCAGCCCGCTCACGACCATGCTCAACGCGGCGGCGCTGGTGGCGGCGCACGCCGACGACCTGCCGCCCGACGGCCGGGAGGCGCTGGCGCTGCTGCGGTCGGAGGTGGGCGATCTCGAGCGGCTGGTCGCCGACCTGCTGGAGATCTCCCGCGCCGACGCCGGGAACACCGACCTGGTGCTCGAGGACGTCCGGCCGGCAGATCTGGCGCGGCAGGCGCTGGCCCGCCGGGCGGCCGCGGGCGGCTCCGCCGTAGACCTGACCGTGCGCGGGGACGCCGCCGACGTCGTCGTCCGGGCGGACAAGCGCCGCCTGGAGCGGGTGCTGCGCAACCTCATCGACAACGCCGACGGCCACGGCGGCGGCCTGGCGGCGGTCACGGTGGAGTGCTCCGGTCCGTGGGTGTGCCTCGTCGTGGACGACCACGGCCCCGGCGTCCCGGAGGCCGAGCGCGCCGTCGTGTTCGAGCGGTTCGCCCGCGGCAGCCGCAGCACCCGGGCCAGCAGCGCCGGCAGTGGTCTGGGCCTGGCGCTGGTCAGCCGGCACGTGCAGCTGATGGACGGCACGGTCGCGGTGACCGACGCACCGGGCGGCGGGGCGCGGTTCGTCGTCCGGCTGCCCGCCGCCCCCGGAACGGAGGACCTGCCGTGAGGCGGGCCGCCCTCGCGCTCGCCGCGGGACTGGGGTTGGCCGGGTGCGGCGTGGGCGCGCAGTCGGAGCCGGAGGAGGTCCGCATCCCGGGTCCGGCATCGCCCGAGGCCGGGGCTCCTGGAGACGCGGCCGGGACCGGGCTGCGGGTCTGGTTCGTGCGCGGCAGCCGGCTGAAGGCGGCCGAGCGTCCGGTCGACCGCCCCGGCATCGACGCCGCACTGGATGCGCTCGCCGCGGGGCCGACCCGTGGCGAGGTGGTCGACGGGCTGCGGACGGCGCTGTCCCCGCAGAGCCTGACCCCCGACCGACCGGTGTCCGCCGACGCCGTGGTGGTCGTCGGGGTGTCCCGCGAGTTCACCGAGGTCGCCGGCGGCAACCAGCTGCTCGCGACGGCCCAGGTGGTGTTCACCGTGACCGAGGTGCCCGGGGTGGAGGCGGTGCGCATCACCGCGGACGGCTCACCGGTCGAGGTGCCCACCGACGACGGGCTGACCGCGGAGCCGGTGAGCCGGGAGGACTACGCGTCGGTCGCTCCGCCGGTGGGCTCACCGCTGCCGTCCGCGCCGTCGCCGTCCCCCGGGGACCCGGCCACCGCACCACCGGCCGCCCCGTCCACCCCCGGGCGGCGCCGGCTGCGCTGAGCCCGGCGCGGACATGACGGTTCGGTGACACAACGAGCCGGACGTGAGGTCCACGCGGGTGCGCCGGGCAGGAGACGACGGGGAGCGGGCCGCCCCGGACCCGCCGGTCGAGAGGAGACGTCGTCGTGCGCGCGCCGCGAGTTCCCGCCGCCACCGGGTCCGACGACTCCTCCGAGACCGGGGTGGTGACCGAGGTGTACGAGCCGCTCCCCGACACCCGATCCGCTGCACCCACGGAGGCCGACCCATGACCGCCCGCTCGCCCCTGCTGCCCGCCGCCCGTACCTGCCTGGCTGCAGCCCTCGCCGGGGGCGTCCTGCTCCTGGCCGGCTGCAGCGCCGACCGGCTGGAGGAGGACGCGCCCGCGGAGGACCCCGGCGTCGAGGTCGACGGCGGCGCGATCGGCCCGGACGTGCGGGTCAACGACGACGTCGGCCTGCAGCAGGTGCAGCTCGAGTACCCGCTGGACGGTGTCTACGCGGTGGGCGAGGACGCGCGGCTGTTCATGGCGGTCACGAACACCGGTGGGGAGCCGGTGACGCTGACCGACATCAGCGGGCCCGACTTCAGCGGGGTGCGCGTCGAGACGGCCGAGGGGCAGGGGCTGCCGCTCACCGTCGACGCGGACGACAACCTGTACGTGGGGGCCGAGGACCCGCCGAACGTCACCCTGCTGGACCTGGGCCGGGAGCTGCGCTCCTCGCAGTCCGTCCCCGTCACCTTCACGTTCGCCGAGGCCGGTGAGGTGACGATCGACGTGCCGGTGTCCGCGGAGAGGCAGGACCCGACGCCGCCGTTCGACTTCCCGGACGACGACCCGGACCAGGACCCGACCGGCGACGACGCCGCCATCCCGTCGCCGGCCGGGTGACCTCCGGCGCCGGCCACGATCCCTCGCGGGGGGAGGGCCCGGTCGAGCACACCCGGGCTCGGCCGGGCCGTCGGCTCCGCCGTGGGGGTGGCCTGCCACCGGCCCCGACGGCGGGCGCCCGGGCGGCGGCAGCGGGGAACCGGCAGCAGCGGTCGCGGGCGCGGGCGTGGCAGTGCACAGCCGCACCGGCACGAGACGAAAGCGCTGGCCGGCCACTCGCCACCGTCCCCACGGGGCGACGGGCCCCGGGTCGCTTGTGCCGGTCGGTGCACCCTCCTAGCCTCCTGCCCCGGAACCCCCGTCACCGGGTACGCCGAGGCCAGGAGGCTGTGATGAAGAAGCTCATCAACGACCCCGCGGACGTCGTCCCCGAGGCGTTGCGCGGCCTGGCCGCGGCTCACCCCGAGCTGCGGGTCGACCACGAGAACCGCGTCGTCCTCCGCGGCGACGCCCCGCGGCGGGGCAAGGTCGGCCTGGTGTCCGGCGGCGGCTCCGGGCACGAGCCGATGCACGCGGGCTTCGTGGGCGTCGGGATGCTCGACGCCGCCTGCGCCGGGGAGGTCTTCACCTCCCCGGTCCCCGACCAGGTGGTGGCGGCGACCCGTGGCGTCGACGGCGGCGCCGGGGTGCTGCACATCGTGAAGAACTACACCGGCGACGTCATGAACTTCGAGATGGCCGCGGAGCTGGTGTCCGCCGAGTCCGACACCGAGGTGGTCGCGGTCGTCACCGACGACGACGTCGCCGTCCAGGACAGCCTCTACACGGCCGGCCGGCGCGGCGTGGGCGTCACCGTCCTCCTCGAGAAGCTCGCCGGCGCCGCGGCCGAGGAGGGCCGGCCGCTGGCCCAGGTCGCCGACATCGCGAAGCGGGTCAACGCCACCGGCCGCAGCATGGGGATGGCGCTGACCTCCTGCACGGTGCCCGCGGCGGGCCGGCCGACGTTCGACCTGCCGGACGACGAGATGGAGATCGGCATCGGCATCCACGGCGAGCCGGGCCGCCGCCGCGTCCCCCTGGCGCCGGCGCGGGAGGTCGCCGAGATGCTCGTCGAGCCGATCCTCGGCGACCTGGACATGACCGGCGGCGACGGCGTGATCGCCTTCGTCAACGGCATGGGCGGCACGCCGCTGCTCGAGCTCTACCTCATGTACGCCGAGGTGGTCGCCGTCCTGGAGAAGGCCGGGGTCGGCGTCGCCCGCAACCTGGTCGGCTCGTACATGACCAGCCTGGACATGGCCGGCTGCTCGGTCACCCTGCTCAAGGCCGACGACGAGCTGCTGCGGCTGTGGGACGCCCCGGTGCGCACCCCGTCGCTGCGCTGGGGCGCGTGACCGTGGTCGACGCCGCCGCGCTCACCGCGTGGGTCCGGGAGTTCGCCCGGCTGGTCCACGAGCAGCGGGACACGCTCACCCAGCTCGACTCCGCCATCGGGGACGCCGACCACGGCGCCAACCTCGACCGCGGGATGACCGCCGCGGTCGCCGCCCTCGAGACCACCCCCTCGGACGACCCCGCCGCCGTCCTCAAGACGGTGGCCACCACGCTGATCAAGACGGTCGGCGGCGCCAGCGGCCCGCTCTACGGCACCTTCTTCCTGCGCGCATCCGGCACCCTGGACGGCGGGGACGGCGCCGCCCTCGCGGCCGCGCTGCGCGCCGGGTACGACGGCGTCGTCGCACGCGGCAAGGCCGAACGCGGGGACAAGACGATGCTCGACGCGCTCGGCCCGGCGTGCGACGCGCTCGACGAGGCGCTGGCCGCCGGGAAGGCGCTGGACGAGGCCCTGGGCGCCGCCGCCGAGGCGGCCGCGCAGGGGCGGGACGCGACCGAGCCGCTGGTCGCCCGCAAGGGGCGCGCGAGCTACCTCGGCGAGCGCAGCGCCGGCCACGTCGACCCGGGCGCGGCCTCGGCGACCCTGCTGGTCGAGGCCGCCGCGACCGCGCTCGCCGGCCGGGGCTGACCGGTGCCGGTCGGACTGGTGGTCGTGTCGCACAGCCGCGCCCTCGCCGATGCCGCGGTCGAGCTGACCCGCGGCATGCTGCCCGGCCGGGAGCTCGCGGTCGGGGTGGCGGCCGGGGACGTCGACGGCGGCCTCGGCACCGATGCGACGGCGATCGCCGACGCCATCGCCGCGGTCGACAGCGGGGACGGCGTCGTCGTCCTCATGGACCTGGGCAGCGCCGTGCTCTCCGCCGAGACCGCCCTGGAGCTGGTGGACGACGACGTCCGCGAGCGGGTGGTCCTCTCCCCCGCGCCCCTGGTCGAGGGCCTCGTCGGCGCGGCGGTCACCGCGGCCGCGGGGGCCGACCGGGACCGGGTCGCCGCCGAGGCCCTGCGCGGCCTGGCGCCGAAGCAGGCCCACCTCGGCGAGCCGGCCGGCGAGGGCTGACCCCCGCCGGCCGGGACCCCGGCGCCGGCCGACCCGCCTACGGGCGGATCTCGTAGACCAGGTTGAACGGGGTCTGCGCCGCCCGCCGGAACCGGGTGAAGCCCGCCTCGGCCGCGACCTGGCGGATCGCCGCCTCACCGGCCTGGGCACCGAGTGCGCGGCCGCCCGGCTGGGAGAGCGCGTTGGGGACGCACAGGAACGTCGAGCCGTTGTAGTACAGCCGTCCCACCGGGTTGAGGGTGTCCTCCACCGTGTCGCCGGCGAACGGTTCGACGAGCAGCCACGTGCCGTCGGGCGCCAGCGCGTCGCGCACCCGGCGGGCGGCACCCACGGGGTCCCCCATGTCGTGCAGGCAGTCGAACATCGTCACGAGGTCGTGGTCGCTGCCGGAGAAGGTCTGCGCGGAGGCCACCTCGAAGACGACCCGGTCGCCGACCCCGGCCTCGGCGGCCTTCTTGCGCGCCAGGTCGATCGACTCGGCGTGCGAGTCCGAGCCGACGACGGTCGTGCTCGGGTAGGCCTGGGCGAGCAGCACCGAGGTCGAGCCCAGACCGCACCCGACGTCGGCGACCCGCGCCCCGGCGGCCAGCTTCTCCTCGACCCCCTCGAGCGCGGGGATCCAGTCCGGCACCAGCTGGGCCACGTAGCCGGGCCGGTAGAAGGCGTCGCACCCCACGAAGACGTCCTCGTGGTGCTCGCTCCAGGCGACGCCGGCACCGGTGCGGAAGGCCTCCGTGATCCTCGGTTCCGCCCGCAGGTAGCCGAGGACGACGAGGGACGCCGCGGCCAGGTTGGGCCCGTTCGGGTCGGCCAGGCAGAACGCCTGCTCCTCGGTGAGCGAGAACCCGCCGGTCGCCGCGTCGTAGCTCACCCACCCGCCGGCGGCCTGGCCGCGCAGCCACTCGGTGAGGTACCTCGGGTGGCACCCGCTGCGCTCGGCGAGCTGCTCGGGCGTCGCCGGGCCCTGCGCCAGGGCGCGGTAGAGCCCCAGCCGGTGGCCGATCGCCACTGCGCCGACGGATCCGCCCGCACCCAGGTCCGTGACGAAGCGCTCGAGGAACGCCGTCACCCTGCTCTGGTCCATCTCGTCCTCCTCTGTCCTTGCCGGTCGCCACAGACGGTGGGCGCGGGCCCTGTCACGGCTCTGGCACGCACTGGCAGCCCGCTGACAGGGCGGCCCTGGCCCTCCCGCCCGGACGCCGGGGCGGGCACGCTGCACCCCGGAGGTGCGCGATGTCGGACGGCCAGGCGGCGGCGCGGGTCCGGGTGGAGGTGCTCGGTCCGCTGCGGCTGGTCGTCGACGGCGCAGTGGTCGACGTCCGCGGCCCCAAGCGACGCGCGGTGCTCGCCCTGCTCGCGCTCGCCGAGGGCCGGACCGTGCCGGTGGACTCCCTGGTGGACGCGCTGTGGCCGTCGGAGGTGCCGGAGTCGGGCCGCCAGGCCCTGCACAGCCACGTGTCCCGGCTGCGCGGGCACCTCGGCTCCGCGGCGGCCCGGCTGGAGACCCAGCCGGACGGCTACCGGCTCGTGCTCGAGGACGACGCCCTCGACGTGGCGCGGGCGCGGGCGCTGCTCGCGGCGGCGCGCTCGCGCGGACGGCAGGACCCGGCCGGTGCGCTCGCCGTGTTGCGGGAGGCACGGGCCCTCTGGCGGGGACCGCTCCTGTCCGACCTGACCGACGTCCTGCCGATCGCCACCGCGGTCGAGGAGTGCACGCGGCTCCGGCGCGAGGTGACCGACGCGCTGATAGGCAGTGCGATCGCCGCCGGAGAGGCCGAGGAGGTGCTGGGCCTGGCGGCTGCGTCGGTGACCGAGGACCCGCTGCGCGAACCCGCGGTGCTGCTGCTGGTCCGGGCACTGGCGGCGACCGGGCGGGCGTCCGAGGCGCTGCAGACCGGGCGCGAGTACCGGCAGCGGCTGGCCGAGGAGACCGGCCTGGACCCCTCAGCGGAGCTGGACCGACTGGAACGGGAGGTCGCCGGAGGAGCTGCCGGCCCGGTGCCCCGACCCCGGGTGGCCGTCCGGCCCACGACCCGGCTCATCGGCCGGGACGCGGAGGTCGCTGCGCTGCACCGGCGGCTGGAGAGGGAGCGGCTGGTCACGCTCGTCGGGCCGGGCGGTGTCGGGAAGACCCGCGTCGCCGTCGAGGTCGCACGACGGAGCGAGGTGACCGCGGCGCTGCTGCTCGCACCGGTCACCGATCCGGCCGCCGTCCCGCACGCGCTGGCGGCGGCCGTGGGCCTGGAGGTCGTGCGGGGGGACGTCCTCGCGGCCTGCCTCGCCGTCCTGGGCGACCGCCCCGGCCTGCTGGTGGTCGACAACTGCGAGCACCTGCTCGACGCGGTGCGCGACACGGTCGATGCCGTCCTGGCCGCCTGCCCGCGGATCGCCGTGCTGGCCACCAGCCGGGAACCGCTCGGCCTCGCGGCCGAGTGCGTCGTCCGGCTGGCCCCGCTCCCGCTCCCGGACGGCGATCGGGACCTTCCCCTGGTCCCCTCCGTGGCGGTCTTCCTGGACCGGGCCGGGCGGGTGCGTCCCGGCCCCCCGCCGACACCCGACGAGCTGCGCACGGTCGCGGACATCGTCCGCCGGCTCGACGGCATGCCGCTGGCCATCGAACTCGCTGCCGGCCGGCTGTCGACCTTCTCCCTGACCGACCTGCGCAGCCGGCTGACCCGCTCGCTGGACCTGCTGGGCGGGGGGCGACCCAGTGGCGACGCCCGGCACCGGACGCTGCGCGCGACCGTCGAGTGGTCCTACCAGCTCCTCTCCGAGGACGAGCGGCGGCTGTTCCGGCACCTGTCGGTGTTCGTCGACGGGGTCGACCTGGCGACCGCCGAACGGGTCGCCGCCGACCTGCGCCTGGGCAGCGACCCCGGGAGCGTCCTGGCCCGCCTGGTGGACGCCTCGGTGATCGAGGCCGACATCGGGGAGGCGGGCACCCGCTACCGCATGCTCGACACGCTGCGGGCGTTCGGCCTGGACCGGCTGACGACGGCCGGCGAGGAGGAGGCCGCGACCGACCGCGTGCAGCGCTGGGCGGTCGAGCTGACCGCCTGGTTCGCCGCCGCCAGCCTCACCGACCGTGAGCCCGAGGCCGACGCCGTCCTGCGCAGGGAGGTGGCCAACCTGCGGGCCGCGTGGCGGTCGACCCGGAGCCGGGGCGCCCTCGACGACGCGGTAGCGATGGTCCTGGGACTGTACGACGCCGTCACGTACCGCGATCTCGTCGAGATCCGCAGCTGGGCCGAGGAGCTGGCCGCCGACCCGGCGCTCGCCGGCCACCCGCAGGAGGCCGCGGTGCTGGGCACCGCCGGTGAGGCCGCCTACCACCGCGGCGACCTCACCACGGCGGTCCGGCTCGCCCGCGCCGGGTTGGAGTGCGCGACCGACGTGACCGGGACGGGGTGCTGCCTGCTGCCGCTGTCGGTGGTCGCCCTGGCCCGCGGGGCGTACACCGAGGCCGCCGAGCACGCCCTCGCCGCGGCCGCGCTCCGGATCCGGCCCGCCGAGTTGCCCGGGATCGCCGCCCTCGCGCTGGCCTACTCGGGAGACGCCGACCGGGCACGGACCCTCAACGAGCGCGGGCTCGCCGAGGCGGTCTCGCCCTCGATGCGCGCCTGGGGTGCCTACGTCGCCGGGGAGATCGAGACCGCCGTCGGCCGCCGGGACCGCGCCGAGCCCCACTACGTCCGGGCCATCGACCTCGCCCGGACGTCGGGGGCCACCTTCGTCGTCGGCATCGCCTCCGTGGGGCTCCTCCCCGCGCGCGCCGACGCCGGCCGGGTCCGTGAGGCGCTGGTCGGGTACCGGGAGGTGGTCGACTACTTCGCCCGCACCGGCAACTGGACCCACCAGTGGACGACGCTGCGCAACCTCGCCGACCTGCTCCGCCGGCTCGGGGACGACCAGCCGGCCGACGTGCTCGACGCGGCCTCCGACCGGGCTCCCGACGCCGCCGCCCGCAGCGCCCCACCGCAGCCGGCCACCGTCGAGGTCCCCGGCCGGGCTGCGGTCCTCGAGGTGGCCCGGCTGGCCATCGAGCGCAACCTCACCCGCGTGTGACCGCCGCGACCGGCCGCCGGGCGACCGGCGCCTGGCGCCGGTGCTCGACGAACGACTCCTCACCGACCCAGGCGGTGTAGCAGTCGATCCCCATCGTGGCGATGAGGCCGGCCGTCTGGGTCGTCTGGGCCGCCAGCGCCCGGACCTTGCGGGCTGCCGTGTCCGGGTCCAGCACCAGGTCGACCGCCAGCTGCTCGTCGGGCACCGCGACGGGGTAGCCCGGCAGGTAGACGCCCAGGCGCTCGTCCAGGTCCCGCCACCGGGGCACCCGCCGCTCGGCGGCCGCCGCGTACAGCAGCCGGGCCCCCGGCGCGGCCGCCCGCTCGAACGCCGCGGTCGCCCAGGCCGACACCGCCTGGTGGTCCGGGTGACCGGTGATGCCGTCCGGGCCGAACGTCACCACGGTGTCCGGTGCGACCTCGTCGATCACCTCGCAGAGCTCCCCGACCGCCTCGGACGCGGGGGCCGCCGGACACTCGCCGTCCCGGTACCCGAGCCAGCGGTGCTCGGAGACGCCGAGGACCGCCAGGCAGCGCGCCAGCTCGCGGGTGCGCTCCGCGGCCAGCCGCCGGGGCGGCCACGCCTCCGGGTCGGGGGTGCCCTGCTCGCCGCGCGTCGCGGTCACGCACACCACGCGCGAGCCGCCGTCGCGGGCCAGCGCCATCAGCCCGCCGGACAGGTAGGCCTCGTCGTCGGGGTGCGCCCAGATGCCGAGGACGGTGCCCAGCTCGGCGACGACGGTCACGGACTCGTTCATGATCGGACCTCCAGGTCGAGGAATCGGTGCAGGGTCAGTCCGGCGCCGCCGAGGGCGACGCCCAGCAGCGCCAGCGGGCCGGGGCCGGCGGTGTCCACGACGAGACCGCCGAGCAGCGCCCCCACCGCGAACCCGACGTGGGTCGCCGCACTGTTCAGGGCCAGGGACACCGACGCCGCGTCCTCGCCCAGCCGGAGCACGCGGTGCTGCTGCGCCGCGGTGAACGCCCAGGCCGCGGTCCCCCACCCGGCCACGACGACCAGCAGCGCGCCACCGGTCGAGGCGACCAGCGGGAGCGCGGCGACCGCCGCCGTCAGTGCGCCTCCCGCCAGCAGGACCAGGCGCCGGTCCCCGAGCCGGTCCGCCAGGGTCCCGCCCCACCAGGCCCCCGCCGCACCGCCGAGGCCGAACGCCGCCATGACCAGGCCGGGACCGGTCGGTCCGGCGACCGGTCCCAGGAGCACGCCGAGGTAGCTGTACACGCCGTTCGAGCCGGCCATCACCAGGACCGTCGCGCCCAGCGTGATGACGACCGCGGGGCGGCGGGCCGGACGCAGCCGCTCGGACAGAGTCGACGGGGGCAGCCGACCGGACCCGAGGTCGCCGCGCAGCAGGACGCCGACGCCACCCGCCGCGAACAGGGCGGCCAGGCCGAAGGCCGCGCGCCACGACAGCACCCCGGCCAGCAGGACGCCGAGCGGGGCACCCAGGACCATCGCGGCCGAGGCCCCACCCAGGACCACCCCCAGCGCCCGGCCGCGGGACCGCGCCGGGACCGCCGCGACGGCTGCCGCGGCGGCGACCGGCACGTGCACGGACGCCGCGAGGGCGCCCAGTGCCCGGGCGGCGAGCAGCACCGCGAACGTCGGCGCCGCCGCCGCCACCGCGGTGCACGCACCGAACAGCGCCAGGGAGCCGATCAGCACCGGCCGCCGGGACCGCGCGCCGAGCGCAGCGCCGAGCAGCGGACCGCCGACGGCGTAGGCGGCCGCGGAGACCGTGACCGTCAGGCCGGCGGTGCCGACCGTGATCCCGAGGTCGGCGGCCAGGCCGGGGAGCACCCCGGCCACGACGAAGAGGTCGGTGCCGGTCGCGAACGCGCCGACCCCCAGGGCCGCCACCGGCGTCACCGTTCCGCGGCCCCGCTTCGGCGCGGGGGCCACCCGCATCCCTGCACCCACCGGTCCACCGACCATCTCGTCCTCCGCCTCCCGGGTGTCCTGAGGGTGGCGGCGCCCCCTCGCAGCGCCCTGTCACGCGGCTGACACGGCCGCCACCTCCACGACAGCGCTGCGCCACCGGCACCGCGGCGGTGTCGGTCCCGGCTGCCACCATGGCGCCGTGCTGTTCGCCGACGTCGTCGCCGCCTCCGCCGCGGTGGCGGCCACCCGCTCGCGCACGGCCAAGGCCACGGCCATCGCCGACCTGCTGCGCCGCGCGGACGGCGACGAGGTGCGGCCGGTCACCGCGTGGCTGGCCGGCGATCCCTTGCAGGGCCGGGTCGGGGTCGGCTGGCGCACCCTCGGCCGCCTCGCGCACGACCCGGCAGTCGCACCGCAGCTGACCGTCCCCGACGTCGACCGCGCGCTCACCGAGCTGGCCGGCACGACCGGCACCGGGTCGGCGGCTCGGCGGGAGGCGCTCCTCGAGCAGCTGTTCACCGCCGCCACCGCCGACGAGCAGCGCTTCCTCGTCCGGCTGCTCACCGGCGAGCTGCGGCAGGGCGCGCTCGAGGGCGTCGTCCTCGACGCGATCGCCGCCGCGGCCGACGTCCCGGCCGCGGCCGTGCGGCGGGCGTTCATGCTCTCCGGCAGCCTGGCCGACACCGCCGCCACGGCCCTCGACGGCGGGACGACGGCGCTGGCAGCCGTGCACCTGCAGGTCGGCCGCCCGGTGCGGCCGATGCTGGCCGGCCCGGGCTCCTCGCTGGACGCCGTGCTGGCCGACCTCGGCGACGACGTCACGGTCGAGCACAAGCTGGACGGCGCCCGCATCCAGGTGCACCGCGACGGCGACGCCGTCCGCGTCTGGACCCGCGCCCTGCGCGAGGTGACCGACGGGGTGCCCGAGCTGGTCGCGCAGGTCCGGTCGCTGCCGTGCCGCACCGCCGTCCTCGACGGGGAGACCCTCGCCCTGGACGACGACGGCCGGCCGCGGGCCTTCCAGGACACGATGAGCCGCTTCGGCAGCGCCGCCGACGAGACGGTCCTGCTCAGCCCGTTCTTCTTCGACCTGCTGCACCTCGACGGCCGCGACCTGCTCGACGAGCCGCTGTCGGTCCGTCTCGACGCGCTGGCGGAGCTGCTGGCCCGCGAGGAGCACGCCGCGCTGCGGATGCCCGGCGTCCGCCGGCCCACCCCGGAGCAGGCGGCCGAGGTGCTGGACGGCGCGCTCGCCGCCGGCCACGAGGGCGTGGTGGTCAAGGCGCTCGACGCGCCCTACGCCGCCGGCCGCCGCGGCAGGGCGTGGCAGAAGGTCAAGCCGGTGCACACCCTCGACCTGGTCGTGCTCGGCGCGGAGTGGGGGTACGGGCGGCGCTCGGGGAAGTTGTCCAACATCCACCTCGGCGCCCGCGACCCCGACGGCGGCGGGCCGGTGATGGTCGGCAAGACCTTCAAGGGGATGACCGACGAGCTGCTGGACTGGCAGACGGCCACCTTCCCCGACCTCGCCCGCGAGCAGCACGAGTGGGGCGTACTGCTGGACCCGGAGCTGGTCGTCGAGGTCGCCCTGGACGGCGCCCAGCGCAGCCCGCGCTACCCCGGCGGCGTCGCGCTGCGCTTCGCCCGGGTGCTGCGCTACCGACCGGACAGGTCCCCGGCCGACGCCGACACGCTCGACGCCGTGCGCGCGCTGCTCGCCGGCGGTTGACCGCGGGGCCTCAGGCCGGGACGGCGGGGGCGTCCCAGTCGACGGAGTGGGCCCGCATCCAGGCCTGCGGGTCCCGGCGCCGCAGCACGAACGGCATGACCAGGTCGCGGGCGACCCGGCCGACGGCGGGCGGCGACTTGGCGCTGCTCGTGCGGAAGCCCTGGGCGACGACCCGCTCCGCCCGCGCCCGGCGCAGACCCTCGAACGCCTCCAGGGCCGCGCGCGGCGGCAGGTCGCGCAGGCAGCGGGCGAGGACGATGGCGTCCTCGACGGCGAGCGAGGACCCCTGGCCGGCCGCGGGCGAGGTGGCGTGCGCGGCGTCCCCGATCAGCACCATGCGGCCGGCGGACCACCGGCGCACGGTCGGGACGTCGTACGTCGTCCACCCGCGCAGCGGACCCGGCGTGGCCTCGACCAGGGCCAGGATCGGCGAGCGGTCGCCGCGGTGCAGCTCGGAGAGCCGGGCCCGCCACTCCGCGTCCGGGGTGCCCGCCACCTCGCCGGCCGGCGGCTCGCGGTCCAGCGGCGGGTTGGCGAACCACCAGGTCCCCCCGGACGGCGGCACGAGGTACCCGGCGAACCCGCGCCGGCCGAACACCATGGTCAGCCGGCCGACCTCGGCCCCGGGCGGGACGTGCTCGGAGTACCCGGCGGTGTTGAGCACCGGGACGAAGCGGGGCGCCGCCGCCCCCGGGTCCACCAGGGACCGGACGGTGGAGCGGACGCCGTCGGCCCCGACCAGGAGGTCCGCGGACTCGGTCGTGCCGTCGGCGAAGACCGCCGTCACGTCCGAGGCGGTGCAGCGGGCGTCGACCAGGCGGGAGCCGTAGCGGAACCGGACACCGCGGCGCAGGGCCTCGGCGTGCAGCGCCCGGTAGAGGTCGGAGCGCCGCATCGACAGGCCGGAGCTCCCGCCGGGGCCCGAGGTGGGCAGTGCGCCCAGCACGGTGCCGGTCCAGCTGCGGAACTCGATGACCGGCGTCGGGAAGCCCACGCCGGCGACCGCGTGCTCCGCGTCGATCGCCCGGAGCGCGTCGAGCCCGTTGACCTGCAGGCCCAGCCACGCGCCGACGTCGCCCGCAGGGCCGGCGTGCGCCTCGTGCACCGTGGCCTCGATGCCGGCCTTCTGCAGGGCCATCGCCGCCACCGGGCCGGCGACCCCGCCGCCGACGACGATCGCTCGGGTCATGCCGGCACCTCCGCGTCGTCCGTCCCGCCCTGGCATCTCCCCACAGGCCGGCGCCGGACGCCAGCCCTGCGCACCCGGCGGTGCTACCGGGCGGACGCGGCACCGGCCCGCGCCGGCCAGCTCACCGACCCCGCGACCGCGCCGAGGACGGCGACGGCGCACAGCAGCCCCACGCAGGCGCCCCACCCCACAGCCTCGAACAGCGGCGCCGGGACGACCGCACCGACGCCCCCACCCGCGTAGTAGCAGGACAGGTACAGCCCCACCGCGCTCGACCGCGCCGCGCCCCCGCTCGACGCCGCCTGCGCCGTGGCACAGGCCTGGGCGGCGAACACGCCGGTGCAGGCCCCCGCGAGCCCGGCGACGACGGCGGCGGTCGCGGGCACGAGCGTCAGGGCCAGCCCGGCCAGCACGGCCCCGGTGGCCAGGACGAGCACCACCCGGCGGCCGACCCGCGACACCAGCCGCCCGGTCAGCGGCGTGACGACGACGGCGACGAGGAACACCGCGAACACCGCGCCGACCTGCGCCGTGCCCAGCCCGAACGGCGGCCCGGCCAGGTGCAGCCCCGCGTAGGTGAAGGCGCCGACCTGCACGAACAGCACCGACGCGCCGACCGCGCAGGTGCCCAGCAGCGGCCCGTTGCGCAGCTGACCCGCGATGCCGCGCACCCCGCGGAGCGCGCCGGACGAGGGTGAGAAGCGCCTCTCCCGCGGCAACCAGGCCGCGACCGCCCCCAGCACGAGCAGCAGGACCAGCGCCAGCGCGACGAACGACGCCCGCCAGCCGAGCGCGCCGGCCACCGCCCCCGACAGGAACCGGCCGAGGAAGCCGCCGAACGCCGTCCCGGAGACGTACAGGCCGTTGACCGCGGCCGCGCGGGAGCCGGCGACCTCCTCGGCCACGTAGGCGACCGCGACCGCGAACACGAACGAGATCGCCAGGCCCTGCGCCGCGCGGGCGGCCATCAGCGTGGAGAGGCCGGGCGCGGCCGCGCAGGCGAGCGTCGCCAGCGCCGTCGCGGCGATGGCCGCCAGCATCACCCGCTTGCGGCCCAGCCGGTCCGACACCGCCCCCGCCAGCGGCGCGGCCACCGCCACGCCCAGGGCGGTGGCGCTCACCGTCCAGGCGGCGCCGGTCGCGGAGACACCGAGATCGGCTGCCAGCTCGGGCAGCAGCGGCTGCGTCGAGTAGGTGGTGAGCAGCGCGGACAGGCCGAGCAGGAACACCGCGGCAGGCTGCCGACCGCCGTCCCCCCGCGCCACGGCCCCACCGCACCACACCGGGGCCGGGACGCCAGGGCCGGGTCCGAGCGGTCCCGGCGGTCGTCGGGGGGACGGCCCGGGCAGCCCGTGCCCGGGGACGACTCGCCTACCGTCGACGCATGGCGATCATCCACCGGGCCACGCTGCGACCGTCGAAGCTCGAGCTGGTGGCCGGCTGGGCCCCCGGCCGCCCGTGGGGTGCCGCGGCCGCAGGTGCCGCACTCGAGCAGGTCGCCGCCTACCGCTTCGACGACCCGGCCGGCGAGGTCGGCACCGAGACCTTGGTGCTGCGCGCCGGCGACACCCTGCTGCACGTGCCGCTGACCTACCGCGGCGCGCCCGTCCCGGAGCAGGAGGAGCACCTCGTGGGGACGACGGAGCACTCGGTGCTCGGCCGGCGCTGGGTCTACGACGCCTGCGCCGACCCGGTGTACGTCGCCGCGCTGGCCGCCGTGGTGCTCGGCGGCGCACCCCAGGCCGAGGAGTACGTCCACGTCGACGGGCGGCGGGAGCGCCGCGACCCCACCGCCCGCGTGACCGGCAGCGGCGGGGCCGCGGACGTCGGGCCGCTGGGCGCGCCCAGCCCCACCGACGGCGCCGACGCGACGACCGTCCGCGCCGGGCACCTGGAGCTGGTCGTGCGGCGGGTCCTGACGCCGGGCGCTCCGGTGGACGGCGGCGCCACGCTCACCGGCACCTGGGCCGACCAGGCCGACCCGATCGTGCTGGTGAGCGCTCGGCGGCTCTGAGCGCTACGCCTCGGCGACCCGGGGAGCGACCTCCGTGCCCAGCAGCTCGATACCGCGCAGCAGGTCGGCGTGCGCCAGGCGCGGGTTCGTCATCTGGATCGCGACCCGGTCGACCCCGCCCAGCTGGTCGGAGACCCGCACCAGCTTGTCCGCCACGGTGTCCGGGTCGCCCATGAAGAAGGCGCCGTCGGGCCCGCTGGTCGCGTCGAACTGGGCCCGCGTCGGCTGGGCGAAGCCGCGCTCACGGGAGACCTTGGTGAACATCTCGTGCCAGCCGGGGTAGATGGTGTCGGCGGCGGCCCGCGTGCTCTCGGCGACGTAACTGAAGACGTGCAGCCCCACCTGCAGCCGCTCGGGCGCGTGGCCGGCCTGCGCCCCGGCCCGGCGGTACAGATCCACGAGCGGCGCGAACTGCCGCGGCTCCCCACCGATGACGGCGACCATCAGCGGGAGGCCGAGCAGCCCGGCGCGGACGAAGGACTCCGGCGTCCCGCCGACGCCGACCCAGATCGGCAGCGGGTCCTGCAGCGGCCGCGGGTAGACACCCTGCCCGGTGAGCGCGGGGCGGTGCCGGCCGGACCAGCTCACCTGCTCGGACTCGCGCAGCCGCAGCAGCAGGTCGAGCTTCTCCTCGAACAGCTCGTCGTAGTCGGCCAGCGACAACCCGAACAGCGGGAACGCCTCGATGAACGAGCCCCGGCCTACGACCAGGTCGACGCGGCCCCGTGAGACGAGGTCGAGCGTGGCGAACTGCTGGAAGACGCGGACCGGGTCGGCGGCGCTGAGCACGGTGACCGCGCTGCCCAGCCGGATCCGCGAGGTGCGCGCGGCCGCGGCGCCCAGGATCACCGGCGGGGCCGAGTCGTAGTACTCCGGGCGGTGGTGCTCACCGATCCCGAAGGAGTAGAGCCCCACCTCGTCGGCGAGGGCGATCTCCTCGAGCAGGTGCGCCATCCGCTCCTCCGGACCGACCAGGCGCTCGGTCGAGGGGTCGGTCACCGCTGCGACGAAACTGTCGACGCCGACGTGCACGGCTGTCCTCCTCACGGGTGGGGCCGCCACCGGCGACGGTCCAGTGTTCAACCAGTCAACCAGGTCCCGGCGACGGCCCTCACCCACCGACGCGGGTACCGCCCCCTTGCACGTACGGCGCGCGGGGCAGCGATCGCGGAGGCGGTTGCGCTCGCCCCCGGCCGCTCCCCATGCTGGCGCGGTCCGGCACGAGCCCGCCCCCGACCAGCGTCCCGACCCGCACGCCGCACGCGCGCGACCGGGGAGTGCGGGAGCCGGACGCCTGGTGGGACCGGCCGCGGCCCGGGCCCACCTCCCGGGACGGCGTCGTCCTCGACCGACCGGTCGCTGCCCGGCGACCCGAGCGCGTCCGTGCCCCCCGCCCCCGTCCCGGGAGTGATCGCATGCCCCCCAGCCGCCCCGCCGCCACCGGATCCGTGGAGGACGTCGTCCCCGGGGACGGCACCTTCTCCCACCGGCAGGTGCTGACCGTCCTGGCCGGGCTGATGACGGCGATGTTCCTGGCCGCGCTGGACCAGACCGTCGTGGCGACCGCCGTCCGCACCGTCGCCGACGACCTGCAGGGCTACGACATGCAGGCCTGGGCCACCACGGCCTTCCTCGTCACCTCGACGATCTCCACCCCGCTGTACGGCAAGCTCTCCGACGTCTACGGACGACGGCCGTTCTACCTGTTCGCGATCTCGGTGTTCGTCCTCGGCTCGGTGCTGTGCGCCGTCGCCGGGTCGATGTACCAGCTGGCGGCCGCCCGGGCGGTGCAGGGGGTCGGCGCCGGGGGGCTGCTGTCGCTGGCGCTGGCGATCATCAGCGACCTGGTGCCGCCACGGGAACGCGCGCGCTACCAGGGCTACACCATGGCCGTCTGGGGCGGCTCCAGCGTGCTCGGCCCGGTCGTCGGCGGCTTCCTCGCCGGCCAGGCGTCCCTGCTCGGCATCGACGGGTGGCGGTGGATCTTCCTCGTCAACGTCCCGCTGGGCGCGCTGGCCTTCGCCATCGTGTTCCGGGTGCTGCACCTGCCGCACGAACGGCGCGAGCACCGCATCGACTGGCCCGGTGCGCTGGCGCTGAGCACCTGCGTCGTGCCGCTGCTCGTCGTCGCCGAGCAGGGCCGCACGTGGGGCTGGACGTCCCCGGTGGCGCTGGCCTGCTACGGGACCGGGGCCGTCGGTCTGGTCTGGTTCGTGCTGGCCGAACGGGCCCACGGGGACGACGCGCTGCTGCCGCTGCGGCTGTTCGGCAACCGCAGCTTCACCGTCACCGCCCTGGGCAGCGTCGTCCTGGGCGCGGGGATGCTGGGCGGCCTGCTGCTGGTCCCGCAGTACCTGCAGATCGTGCACGGCTCGAGCGCGACCGCCGCCGGCCTGCAGATGCTCCCGCTGGTCGCCGGGATCATGCTCGGGGCGAGGGGCTCGGGCGTCGCGATCTCCCGGACGGGCCGCTACCGGCAGTTCCCGCTGCTCGGGGTGGCACTGATGGCCACCGCGCTCCTCGGCCTCTCCCTGGTCGCCGGCGCGGGCACCCCCTACGGGCTGCTCGTGCCGTTCCTGGCACTGTTCGGCACGGGCGTGGGCTGCACGTTCCAGCCGGTCGTCGTGGCGGTGCAGAGCGCCGTGCACCCCCGCGAGATCGGGGTGGCCACCTCCTCGGTGGCCTTCTTCCGCCAGATGGGCGCCACCGCGGGCACCGCGGCGTTCCTCTCCCTGCTGTTCGCCCGGCTGCCCGTCGAGATCGACGGCGCGGTGCAGGACGCCGTCCGCGCCGACCCCGGGCTGGCGCCCCGGCTGCAGGCGCTCGACGGGATCGGCCACGACCTCTCCGACAGCTCCTTCGTCCAGCAGCTCCCCGACGCGGTTGCCCAGCCCTTCCGGGCCGGCTTCGCCGGGTCCGTGGAGCTGGTGCTGCTCGTCGTCGCCGGCGTGGTGGCCGTGGGCGCCGCCGTCTTCCTGTTCCTGCCGCAGCTCACGCTGTCGGCCGAGTCCGGCATCCAGGCCCGCCGGAACGCGGCCCGGGTTGCCGGTTCTCCGCCCCCCGCGGCCCCCGCTGCGGCTCCTCCCGCCCGCCACGGCACCCGGGGCCGGCCAGGGGTCGTCCCCGGCCTCCCGGCGCACCGGCACGCAGCCTCCGCGGCGACGGTCGCGCCCCGGCGGTGGCCCGTCCGGGAACGGGTCCTGGCCGGCGCGGCCGCGCTCGGGCTCCTGCTGGGGCTCGGCGGGGTGGCGCTGGGCTCCCGCCCCCCGGCCACCGGGGAGGGGTCGCAGGACTCCGGGCTCCCCGACGGGTCGCCGCCGGCCGCACCCCTCTCCGGCTCGGTCCCCGGCGGGGGCCAGGCGGCTCCCGACGGCGGGACGCAGGAGGCACCGTCACCGCGGGCGAGGTCGCAACGCCCGGCCGCGGCGCCGGGCACCCCCACGACGACGACCGCGTCCCCGACCCCCGGCGGTGCCGTCGAGAGCCCGGCCCCGCTCGGCAGCAGCAGCGGTCCGGCGAGCTCCGGCACGAGCGCGGCCGCGACCGGCGGCGGGGCCACGAGCGCGGGTTCGGCGAGCTCAGGCAGCACGAGCTCCGGGACGACGAGCTCCAGGACGACGAGCTCCGGCACGACGAGCTCCGGCACGACGAGCTCCGGCACCCCCGCGGGGACCCCGTCCGGCGCGGCGGCCACGTCCACGCCGGGACCCAGCCCCACACCGACCCAGCAACCGACCCAGCAACCGACCGCGACCACAACGACGACAGCGCCGGCCACCGCAACGGCATCAGCCACCGCAACGGCATCGCCGACCGAGACTCCCGAGCCGACCGCGACCGCGGAGCCGACTCGGACCGCGGAACCGGCCGAGACCACAGCGCCAGCCGAGACCACATCGCCGGCCGAGACCACAGCGCCGACCGAGACCACAGCGCCGACCGAGACGGAGACACCCACCGGGACGGGGACACCCACCGGGACGGGGACACCCACGGCCACGCCCTGACCAGCTGCCGGCGAGCCGGGCTGCACCCGGCCGGTGGGGCGCCCTCGACTCGGCGCCGCCGGTCCTCCCACCGGGGCGGACCCGTGCCCGAACCGTCACTCCCGGGTGCGGTGCCGGTCGACCCGCACGTCACCGCGCTGCTCACCGTGCCCACCGCCAGCGGCATGCCGCCCGTGCACGGGGGGACGGCGGAGGCCGACCGGACCTGCGCGGCCTCCGAGAGCCGCTGCACCGCTGAGCCGGGGTCCCCCGGGACGGCGGAGAGTCGTTGCGCGGGGACGCCGCCCCTGCTCAGCCGGCGGCGTACCGAGAGTAGGTGACGCCGCCGCGGAAGCCCCGGCACTCGACCAGCCGCAGCCGGCCCTCCGCGGCGCCGTCGGGGAACAGCCGCCGGCCGCGGCCCTGGACGACCGGGTAGGTGAACAACCGGTACTCGTCGACCAGCCCGGCCCCGATCAGCGCGTGGCACAGGGTGATGCTGCCGGTGACGACGATGTCCGCGCCGGGCTGCTCCTTCAGCGCGCGCACCTGGTCGACCGGGTCGCCGTCCAGCACGGTGGTGTGCTGCCAGCCGGGCTCGGTGAGCGTCGAGGAGATGACGTACTTCTGCACCCGGTCCAGGTAGGCGCTGATGCCGGTCGGGTCGTCGGTCCGCCCCGGCCAGTAGCTGCGGAAGTCCTCGAAGGTCTGCCGGCCGAGGAGGAGGGCGTCGGCGCGCTCGTCCTGGCGGTGGATCTCCTCGACCAGGTCGGAGTCGTCCACCCCCGCCTGGCCCTGCGGCTCGAACCAGTCGCCGAGCATCTCCACCGCGCCGTCGACGGTCGTGTTCTGGGTGATCGCGAGCGTGCGCACCGTGCCTCCCGGGTCGGTTCCAACGCAGTTCCGACCCCGCCGGCGCCCGGAACTCATCGCCGGGGTCCCGTCCGGTCTGCCGCGGTGGTCGCGCGCGCGTGGACGCACCCGCCCCCGTCGAGGCGTCCACACACGCGCCGGCGGCTGCGGGGACTCGACGCCCGGTCAGGGGCGCCAGGCCGGCCGGTAGTCGGGGTGCGCGGCGTGGGGCAGCGCGAGCAGCGCCAGGGTGAGCGCGGCGAGCTGGTGCTGGTCGGTGGGCGGAAGCGGGAAGTCCAGGCCCGCCGGGCGGGCGCCCAGCAGCCGCAGGTCGGGCCGGATGTCGCGGCAGGCCAGCACGAGCCGCCGCTTGGCCGCGCAGTCGGCGAGCACCCGCGCCGGGTCGTGGTGCGCGACGTGGTCGGTGGCGCCGTGCGGCGCGGTCACGCCGGCGTCCCACTCCTCCCGTCCGGTCGCCTGGGCGGCCTCGGCCGCCAGCCGCTGGTCCTCGGCGATGCGGGCCAGCAGGAAACCGTCGAGATCGGGTTCCAGATCGGGTTCGAGGCCGGGCGAGGCGTCCATGCCGGCATCCTGCGCCGCCGGCACGCGCGCCGGTACGGGCTGCGGCCCGGCTGCGGTCCTACGGTGGACGGGCCATGCGGAACGGAATGGGATCGCTCGACCTGCTCGTCGTCGAGGAGCTCTCCGTGGGGCACGGCAGCGCCCCCGTGTGCGCGCCGGTGGACCTCCGCCTCGGACCGGGGCGGGCGCTCGCCGTCGTCGGCCCGAACGGCTCGGGCAAGTCCACGCTGCTGCGCACGCTCGTCGGCCTGCTGGAGCCGCTCGCCGGCACCGTCGCCTTCGACGGCGCTCCGGTCGACGAGCGGGCCGCCGCCTTCCGCCGCGACGTCGCCGCCGTCCTGGACGACGACGCCTTTTTCATCTCCCTGACCGGCCGCGAGCACCTGCTGCTGACCGCGCGCGGGCACGGGGTGGCCGCGGCCGAGGAGGCGGTGGACGACGAGGTCGAGGCCTTCGGGCTGGGCGACCGGGCCGACGCGCTGCCCTCGGCGCTCTCCTCGGGCCAGCGGCGTCGGCTGGCGCTGGCCGCCGCCTTCGTCCGACCCGCCCGGCTGCTGGTCCTCGACGAGCCCGAGCGCCGGCTCGACGCCGGCATGCGGGCCCGGCTGGCGGCCCGGCTGGGATCGCTGCGGGACGCCGGCACCGCCGTGCTGCTCGCCAGCCACGACGCCGACGTGGTCGCCACGGTCGCCGACGAGGTCCTCGTGGTCGACGACGACGCCTGCCGGCTGCTGGACCCGGTCGAGGCCGCCGGCCGGATCGCGGAGCTCTGAGCCGGTGACCACCAGCACCACGGTCGCCCCGCTGGACGGCGCGGCGGTGCGCCGGCTGACCCGCCGGGCGACGGCGGCCCGGGCGCGGACGACGCTGGGCGAGCGGATCTCCGAGGCGTGGGGCGGGCTCGTCTCGGCCGGCATCGGCGTGGCGGTCGCCGGCGGCAGCCTCGCGTCCCTGCGCGAGAGCATCGCGCTGGCCGGCGCACCGGTCACCGGGACGACGCTGCCCGCCTCCCTCACCTCCGCCGCGCTGGCGCTGCTGGCGCTGGCCGGCGTGGTCGTCGTCCTGGCCCGGCTGGGGCCGGTGAGCGCCACGCCGGCGGCCGCGGCGTGGTGGCTGCCGCTGCCCGCCGACCGCCGCGGCCTGCTCCGCGGCGAGCTGGTGCGGCTGACCGCGGCCGGCGGATCCGTCGCGCTGCTGCTGGCGCTGCCGCTGGTGTTCGGCGCCGCCGCCGCGCCGACGGCGGCCTCGGTGCTCGGCGGCCTGGGCTGGGCCGGCGCGCTCGCCATCGCCGCGGTCGGCGGGACGGCGCTGCTGCAGACCCGGCGCCGCGGCCGAGGTGTGGCCGGGCTCGCCGGTGCGGTCGCGGGCGCGGCGGCCGTCGTCCCCGCGGTCGCCGGCACCCTCGCCGCCGCGGGCGGGTGGGCTGTCGGCGTCCCGGCCGCCGGGACGCTCCCGGGGTGGGTGCTCGCCGTGGCAGCGGTCGCCGCCGGGGCCCTGCTGGTGCAGGCCGACCGGGGGCTGGGCCGGCTGGACGCCGCCCGGCTGCTCGCGGGCGGGGCGACGGCCCGCTACGCCGGCGGCTCGCTGCTGTCGATGGACACCCGGCAGCTGGGCCGCGCGCTGGCCGGCCGGGACCGGCCGCCCCGCCGCAGCCGCCGCTTCCGCCGGGTGCGACGCCCCTGGCAGGCGGTGGTGGCCACCGACCTCGCCGTCCTGACGCGCGGCCGGTGGCAGCTCGGCCAGCTCGCCGTCGCCGCCGCCGTCCCGGTGGTCGTCGCCCGCACCGGGGGACTGGGCGCGCTGCCGCCGGCGGTCTGGGCCGGCTGCCTGCTCGGCTGGGGGCTCGCCGCGACGGCGGCCGGGCGGGCCGCCCGGGAGGCGCACGGCGCGCCGGAGCTCGACCGGCTGTTCGCGCTGTCGGCCGCCGCCGTGGTGCGCAGCCGCGCCGTCGTCCCGCTGGGCGGAACGGTGCTGGTCTGCGCCCTCAGCGGGCTGCTGGTCGGCGTCGGCACGGGGGCGGTGGGCACCTGGGCGCTGTTCGGGCTGGCGGCGGCGCCGGCGTGGGCGGCCGCCTCGCTGCGCGGGGCGCTGCGCCCGGACCCGGACTGGTCCGGGCCGGTCGTCTCCACCCCGATGGGCGTGCTGCCGGCCGGGGTCGGCGCCACCCTCGTGCAGGGGGTGGACGTCGGCGTCGTCGGCACCCTGCCGCTGCTCGCCGCGCTGGTCAGCGGGGGTCCGACCCCGCTGCTGGTCGCCGTCCAGGCGGCGTGGGCGCTGCTGCTGGCCGCGGCGGTGCTGGTGCAGCTCGGCCGGCGGCGGTCGCAGGAGGGCTGACCCCGGGGGGTCAGCCGTCGCCGGGGTGCACGACCCCGGCGCTGCCGCCGCCGCGCCGCACGGTCTCGGCCGCGGCCAGCAGCCGGCCGTCGGGCAGGAACTCCACGCCGGTGGCGGCCCCGATCTCGTCGACCGGCGCGAAGGCGTGCCCCCGGGCGGTCAGCTCGGCGCCGTACGCGTCGGTGAAGGCCGGCTCGGCGTCGGCCGTCGCGGCGTTGCGCTGGCTGGCCCGCGGAGCCGCGATCGCGTCGGCCAGGTCGGTGCCGCGGTCGAGCCGGTCCACCAGCGTCTGCAGCACGGTGGTGATGATCGTGGCCCCGCCGGGCGAGCCGAGGGCCAGCAGCGGCTCGCCGTCCTGCAGCACGATCGTCGGCGCCATGCTGCTGCGCGGCCGCTTGCCCGGTGCGGGCAGGTTGGGCTCGGGGCGGGTCGGGTCGGTGGGCGCGAAGGTGAAGTCGGTCAGCTCGTTGTTCAGCAGGAACCCGCGGTCGGGGACGGTGATCCCGCTGCCACCGGTCTGCTCGATGGTCAGCGTGTAGGCGGCGACGTTGCCCTCGGCGTCGGCCACGGTGAGGTGCGTGGTCGACGGCCCCTCCGCGCCGCCGTCGCCGGGAGGTGCGGCCGGGGCCGGGCACGGGCCGTACTCGCCGTCGGGGACGCCCGCCGGCACCGGCTTGGGCGCCGCCCGGTCCGGGTCGACCAGGCAGGCCCGCTCGGCGGCGAAGGCGTCGGACAGCAGCTCGGCCAGCGGCACCTGGGTGTAGGCCGGGTCGCCGACGTAGGCGTTGCGGTCGGCGAAGGCCAGTGCGCTCGCCTCCAGGTAGGTGTGCAGGACGTCGACCTCCGGCAGCGCGGCCAGGTCGGTGCCCTCCAGGACGTTCAGCGCCTCACCGACGGTCGAGCCACCGCTGGACGGCGGCGCCATGCCGTAGACCTCCAGGCCCCGGTACTCGACCCGCGTCGGCTCGCGCAGCGGCGCCTCGTACGCGGCGAGGTCGGACTCCTCCAGCAGACCGGCCCGCACCGGCGCGGCGCCGTCGGCCACCGGGGGCTCCTGGGCGGTGCGGACGACCTCCCCGCCCAGCTCCCCGGTGTAGAGGGCCTCGACGCCCTTCGCCGCCAGCAGCTCGTAGGTGCCCGCCAGGTCGGGGTTGCGGAAGACCGAGCCCACCTCGGGCAGCGCCCCGCCGGGGAGGAACAGCTCGGTGGACGACGCGAAGCGGCGGAACCGCTCCTCGTTGTCGGCGGTCTGCTCGCGGAAGGTCTCGTCGACGACGAAGCCCTCCTCGGCGAGCTCGGTGGCGCCCCGCAGCGCCTCGGCCAGCGAGAGCGTGCCGTACTCGTCGAGCGCCCGCTGCCACGTCAGCGGGGTCCCCGGCGTGCCGACCGACAGCCCGCTCGTCACCGCCTCCTCGAAGGGCAGCGGCTCGCCGTCCTCCCCGAGGAAGGCGTCGGCCCCCATCGCCTGCGGCGCGGTCTCCCGGCCGTCGATCGTGGTGACCTCCCCGGTCGCGGCGTCGTGGTACACGAAGAAGCCGCCGCCTCCGACGCCCGCCGAGTAGGGCTCGGTCACGCCGAGCGCGGCGGCCGCGGCGACCGCCGCGTCGGCGGCGTTGCCGCCCGCGGCCAGGACCTCCAGGCCGACCCGGGTGGCGTCCGGGTCGACCGTGGCGACCGCGCCCCCGGTCCCGACCGCGCGGGGCACCTTCTCCGGCGGCGGGACGGCGGCGCCCCCGGGCGCGGCGGCCGCGGCCCCGGCCGGGACGAACCCGGCCAGGACGGCGGCGGTCAGGGCGGTCAGGGCGGTGCGTCGACGCGGCACGGGGACTCCTCGGGCGTCGGGCGGTCGCGGTCCAGGAGCTCAGCCTGCTCCTGGCCCGGCCGGCCCGCCCGGCGAGCTGGACCGGACCGGTGCGACGGGACAGGATCGACGGGTGAGCCGCATCAACGACGTCGGCGGCATGATGGGCTTCCCGGCGATCGCCGAGGAGCCCGACGAGCCGGCCTTCCACGCCGACTGGGAAGCGCACGTCCTGGCCCTCAACGCCGCGCTGATCCGGCGCGGCGTCTACAACCTCGACGAGTTCCGCGACGCCATCGAGCGGATGCCGCCGGACGCGTACCTGTCGAGCTCGTACTACGAGAAGTGGTTCACGGCCATCACGACCCTGCTGGTCGAGAAGGGCATCGCCACGCCGGAGGAACTGGCCGGTGGCTGACCGCTTCGCTCCCGGCGACGCGGTGCGGACCAGCACCGCCGACCCGGCGTGGCACACCCGGCTCCCGCGGTACGCCCGCGGCGCCGTCGGCCGGGTGGTCGAGGTCGCCGGGCACCACCCGCTGGCCGACGACCGGGCCCGCGGCCTGCCGGGCACGACGCGGACCGTCTACCACGTGCGGTTCGCCGCCGCGGACCTGTTCGGCGACGGCGACCACGCCGTCACCGTGGAGCTCTGGGAGGACTACCTGGAGCCCGCCGACCCCTCGGGAGGGACACCATGAGCGGGGACCACCACGCCAGCTCGGCGATCTCCGAGCGGGTCCGGCACGTCGAGGCGCTGCTGGAGGCGCGCGGCCTCGTCGACGAGGGCGAGATCGACCGCCGCATCGACGAGTTCCTCGCCGGCGGCTCGCCGGCCAACGGCGCCCGGATCACCGCCCGCGCCTGGGTCGACCCGGGCTTCCGGGACCGGCTGCTCACCGACGCCAACGCAGCCATCAGGGAGGTCGGGCTGTCGATGGCCGGCGGCCTGCAGGAACAGCGGCTGAAGGTCGTCGCCAACACCTCGGAGGAGCACAACGTGGTGGTCTGCACGCTGTGCTCCTGCTACCCGATCGCGCTGCTCGGCCCGTCCCCGGCCTGGTACAAGAGCGAGGCCTACCGGTCCCGGGTGGTGCGGGACCCGCGCGGGGTGCTGGCGGAGTTCGGCCTCGACCTGCCGGCGACGACGCGGATCACCGTGTGGGACGCCAGCGCGGAGTCGCGGTACATGGTGGTCCCACGCCGGCCCGAGGGGACCGAGGGGATGCCGGAGGAGGAGCTGGCCGGCGTGGTCACCCGCAAGGGCCTGATCGGGACCGCCGCCGTCTGAGGCGCGGGGTCAGCCGGAGGAACGCGCGCGCAGCTCGTTCTTCTGGACCTTGCCGGTGGAGGTCTTGGGCAGCTCCCCGTAGACGAACCGCTTGGGCACCTTGAACCCCGCCAGCCGTGACCGCACGAAGGCCGCGAGCTCCTCGTCGGTGACCTCGCTCCCGGGCCGCAGCGTCACGTGGGCGACCGGGACCTCGCCCCACTTCTCGTGGGGCTCGGCGACCACGGCGGACTCCAGCACCGCGGGGTGGGCGTCCAGGGCCCGCTCGACCTCCACCGAGGAGATGTTCTCGCCGCCGGAGATGATGATGTCCTTGCTGCGGTCGCGGATCTCCAGGTAGCCGTCCGGGTGGACGACGGCGAGGTCCCCGGTGCGGAACCAGCCCGGACCGCCGTCCGGCCCCGGCAGCGTCGCCGCCGCCGTCGCCTCCTCGTCCTGGTAGTAGCCGAGCATGACGTCGTTCCCGCGGGCGACGATCTCCCCGATCGTCTCCCCGTCGCGGGGCACGTCGGTGCCGTCCTCCCCCACCACCCGCAGCGGCTGGGCGACCACGTTGGCGACACCCTGCCGGGCCTTGAGCTCGGCCTGCCGCTCGGCCGGGAGGTCGTCCCACTCCGGGTGCCACTGGTTGACCGCCACCGGCCCGTAGGTCTCGGTCAGCCCGTACAGGTGGGTGACGTCCATGTCGAGCGCGGACATCCGGGCCAGCAGGGTCGGGGTGGGCGGCGCGCCGCCGGTCTGCACCGCGACCCGCGGGGACACCGGGCCGGCCTCCGCCTCCTCGGCGTTGGCGATCATGGTGAGCACGGTCGGCGCCGCGCTGAAGTGGGTGATGCCCTCGGTGCGCAGCAGCTGCCAGATGCGGGCGGGCTCCACCCGCGGCAGGCACACGTGGGTGGCGCCGCCGGCCGACACCGCCCAGGGGAAGCACCAGCCGTCGCAGTGGAACATCGGCAGCGTCCACAGGTACTGGCTGGTGGGGCCCAGCCCGGTGTGCAGCGCCATCGCGAGCGCCTGCAGGTAGGCCCCCCGGTGGCTGTACATGACGCCCTTGGGCCGGCCGGTCGTGCCGGAGGTGTAGTTGAGCGCGAGCAGCCCCCACTCGTCGTCGCAGGGCCGCGCCAGGGGCTCGGCCGACGCCAGGAGCTGCTCGTACTCGTCGGCCTCGCCGCCGGCCACCACGACCGGGATGCCGACCGCCGCGGCGACCTCGCCGGCCGTCGCGGCGAACACGGCGTCCGCGACGAGGACCGCGGCGCCGGAGTGCCGCAGGATGTACTCCAGCTCGTTGCCCTTCAGCCGGGTGTTGAGCGGGACCAGGACGGCTCCCGCCCACGGGACGCCGTTGTGCACCTCGAGCATCGCCGAGCTGTTCGTGCACAGCGCGGCCACCCGGTCCCCGGGCGAGACGCCGCGGGACGCGAGGGCCCCGGCGAGCCGGCGGGAGCGGTCGGCGAACTCCCGGTAGGTGAACCGCCGGTCGCCGTCGACCACGGCGGTGCGCTCGGGGAAGACCCGGGCGGAGCGCTCGAGGAAGGCGGTCGGGGTGAGCTGGGCCGAGCTGAAGGTCGCCACCTGGTCTCCTCAGGGCGCGGTGCGGACGGGTTCCCGTGGGGGATTGTCGGCACAGTCCCGCCCCGGCCGCGCCTCGACCACGTCCCCGTCCGGCGCGCTCCCGCCGCTCAGGTCCGCAGCAGCGCCCACAGCACGCACAGGGTCAGCAGCACGACGCTGACCACCCAGGCCGCGGACGCCGGTCCACCGATCCGCACCTCAGACCATCCCGAACTGCTCGCTGTGCACCCGGTCGGCGGGTACCCGCAGCTCGGCGAGCGCGGACCGGACGGCCTGCACCGTCTCCTCGCGGGAGCACACGAAGTACTGCAGCGACCGGGCGTGCGGCGGCAGGTGCCGGGCCAGCAGCGCCGCGTCGATCCGGCCACGCTCCCCGGGCCACTCCCCCGACGGGCGGCTGATCACGTGCACCACCGTCAGGTCCAGCCGCCCCCTCAGCCGCTCCAGCTGGCGGATGCCGGTGATCTGGTCCTCGCTGCGGTTGCCGAGGAAGAGCCAGACCGGACGCCGGTCGCCCTGGTCGGCGAGCGTGGCCAGCATGCTCAGGAACGGGGTGACGCCGACGCCGGTCGCGACGAGGACGTAGCCCATCCCGGGGTGCCGGTCGAGGGTGAACGAGCCGTGCGGGCCGTCGACGTAGACGGTGTCGCCCACCCGCAGCCGGCGGATGGAACGGGTGAAGTCGCCGACCTGCTTGATCGTGAACTCCACCCGCGGCCGCAGCGCGCTGGACGAGATCGAGAACGGGTGGTAGGTCGGGGTGAAGGGCACCCGGCCGGGGAGGATCCAGGCGAACTGACCGGCCGTGAACGACCACGGGCGCCCGCCGTGCCGGTGCGCGGGCTCCAGGCCGACGGTCACCGCGCCGCCGGGCTCGGGCCACAGCTCCACCACCCGCCAGGGACGGCGCCACAGCCGCAGTGGCTTGACCAGCCGGACCCACACCGCCAGCCACAGGAAGGCCGCGGCGTAGACGGTCCACCCGAGCCGCACCCACGGCGCGCTCATCCAGTTGTCGACGAGGAAGGCGTGCACGAGGCCGGCCAGCACGATCGTGACGCCGAGCAGCGAGTGCAGCACGTGCCAGACCTGGTACGGGATCCGCAGCGCCCGCCGCCAGATCGAGGTCACCATGAGCAGCCCGAGCGCCAGCACCGACAGCCAGGCGAACTTGGCCCGCAGCGGCGCGTCGACGACGTCGAGCAGCACCAGGTACCGGTCGTCGGCGAGGAACAGTAGCGCCGGGTGCCCGAACGCCGCCAGGACGGACAGCGCCGACATCTGCTTGTGGTAGCGCAGGACGGCGTCGATGCCGAACGGCGCCGTGGCGCGGGAGAACCGCGCGGCCAGCGCGAACTGCAGCCCCATCACCGAGAGGGCCAGGAAGCCCAGCGCCACGGAGAGGTCGACGAGGAAGCCGCGCCCGGGCCGGACGGCGGTGGCGCAGAGGGCCAGCGGGGCGGCGGCGACCAGCGCGTGCAGCGCCGTCCAGGCCACCGCCTGCGCGCGGGTCGAGGGCGCGGCCCGGCGGGTCACCGGCAGCGGGGCCTCGCCGGTGAGGTCCGAGACGCGCGGCCGGTCGAGGACCGTCGTCACCGGTGGGCTCCCGGGGCGTTGCGGCGCCGGAGGGCAGGGTCGGGCATGAGGACGTTCTCCAGGGCGTGCGGGCGTCGGGCGCCCCCGGGCTCCGAGCCCCGGGCGGCGGTCGTCCGGGCGACGGAGCGCTCCGGCGGGCCACCCCCGCACCGCGCGACGCGAGAGCCCCGTGGCCCTCGCGGCGTGCGGCCCCCCATGACGGGCGGTGTCCGGTCGAGGACTCTAGGTGAGTGCCGCGGAGGGCCGTCAAGCCCCGGGACGGACCGGTCCGGCAGCTGCGCAGGTCAGCGCCGAGGGTGGGTCCGCTCACACCGCTCACCGCGGTGCTCCCCGACGTGCGTGGCCCGGCGCGTCGTGTTCACCTGGGGCCGCTGCGGGGGTCAGGTGCGATGACGGGAGGGTGCCGTGGCACGGGTCCACCTGCTGGCGACCGGGGGCACGATCGCCAGCCGCCGCACCGACGGCGGGCTGTCGGCCACCACGCCGGCCGCCGAGCTGCTCGCCGCGGCCGGGCCGCTGCCGGACCTCGAGGTCACCGTCAGCGACCTGACCACGGTGCCCAGCTTCGCGCTGACCGGTGCCGACGTCCGTGCGCTGGTCCGCGACGTGCGCCGGCACCTGGCCGACGGCGCCGACGGCGTCGTCGTCACCCACGGCACGGACACGATGGAGGAGTCGGCGTTCCTCGCCGACCTGGTGCACGACGACCCCCGACCGGTGGCCTTCACCGGCGCGCAGCGGCCGTTCGACGCCCCGGCCCCCGACGGCCCGGCGAACCTGGCCGACGCCCTGCGGGTGGCCGCCGACCCCGCCGCCCGGGACCTGGGTGTGCTGCTGGCCTTCGACGGCCTGGTGCTCGCCGCCCGTGGGGTGCGCAAGGTCGAGACGCTGCGCAGCGCGGCCTTCGGCGCCCCCGGCCGTGGTCCGCTGCTGCGCGTGGACGGCGGGGCCGTCGTCCCGCTCGGCCGCCCGCCGCGGCCGCCCGCGCTGCCGCTGGACCTGGACGCCGAGCTGCCGCGGGTCGACGTCGTCGCCTGCGCCCAGGGATCCGACGACGCCCTGCTGCGCGCCGCGGTCGCGGCCGGCGCGGCCGGGGTCGTGCTCGAGGCGTTCGGCGCGGGCAACGTGCCGCCGCCGGTGGCCGCGGCGGCGGCCGAGCTGGTGGCGGGCGGCGTGCCGGTCCTGGTCTGCTCGCGGGTGCCCTCGGGTCCGGTCGCGCCGCTCTACGCCGGGGGCGGGGCGAGCCTGGCGCGCGACGGGGCGCTGTTCGGCGCGGACCTGAGCCCCTGGCAGGGGCGGCTGCTGCTGGCCGCCGCCCTGGCGCTGGACCCGCAGGACCCGCGGCGGGTCCTCGCCGGGCGGCTGTGAACACCGACGGATCGAGAGGGGAACGGGCATGGCCAAGGAGATCTTCGTGTCCTTCGGCGTCGACATCGACGCCGTCGCCGGGTGGCTGGGGTCCTACGGCGGGGAGGACTCCCCCGACGACATCTCGCGCGGGCTGTTCGCCGGCGAGGTGGGCGTGCCGCGCATCCTCGAGCTGTTCCGCCGCGAGGGGCTGACCCAGACGTTCTTCTGGCCGGGGCACTCGATCGACACGTTCCCGGAGCAGTTCGACGCCTGCGTGGCGGCCGGCCACGAGATCGGCGTGCACGGCTACAGCCACGAGAACCCGATCGCGATGAGCCGGGAGCAGGAGTCCGCGGTGCTCGACCGCTGCATCGAGCTCATCGAGAAGCGGGCCGGCCGGCGGCCGACGGGCTACGTCGCGCCGTGGTGGGAGTTCTCCCCCGTCACCAACGAGCTGCTGCTCGAGCGGGGCATCACCTACGACCACTCGCTCATGCACCGGGACTTCGAGCCCTACTACGTCCGGGTCGGCGACCGCTGGACCAAGATCGACTACTCGCAGCCGGCCGACACCTGGATGCAGCCCCTGGTGCGCGGCGAGGAGACCGACCTGGTGGAGATCCCGGCGAACTGGTACCTCGACGACCTGCCGCCGATGATGTTCGTCAAGACCAGCCCGAACAGCCACGGGTTCGTCAACCCGCGCGACATCGAGCAGATGTGGACCGACCAGTTCGACTGGGTCTACCGCGAGCAGGACTACGCCGCCTTCACGATGACCATCCACCCCGACGTCGCCGGGCGGCCGCAGGTGCTGATGGCCCTGGAGCGGGTCATCGCCCACATCAAGGGACACGACGGCGTCCAGTGGGTGACCTTCGACGAGATCGCGCAGGACTTCCTGCGCCGCTCGCCGCGCACCGCCGCCTGACCCCGTGTGCGGCGCCTGCGGCAGCGGCCGGGTCGCCGCGCCGTGGGAGGACGTGCTCGCCGGGGCGGGACCTGACCGGCGGGCCGCCCGGGCCGAGGCCGCCGGCCGGCTGCTGACCGGCCGGCGGCTGCGGATCACGCCCTGGCGCGGCGGCTACCTGCTGACGACGGCCACGGGGGCCGCCCGCCCGGTGGCGTCGCTGGACGAGCTCTGGACGGAGGCGGGAGGACCGCCGCCAGGAAGTCCGACGGCTCAGCGCTGGGCGCGGGCCCCGGTGCCGGCCGGCTGGGACCTGCAGGCGGCGGCCGTGTGGGTCTCGGCCGCCGCTGGGGCCGGCACGATCGCCGCGGCCGAGCTGCCCACCGGCCGCGTCGACTTCGGGGACGGCGGCGCGTCGCACGCCGTCCGCTCGTCCGGGACGGCGGAGGTCGGCGTCCTCGGGCCGGAGCCGGAGACCGCGCTCACCGACCTCCTGGAGTTCGCCGCTCACGGCTGACAGCGGTGTGCCGGGTGCTCGTGGACGCGGATCGCGGGATCGACGGCCGGCGCCTTGCTGTCCGCCCTGCGGTGGATCGGGTGCGGGGGCATCCCGCAGGGTGGCGCGATCGGTGGTCCCGCCGGCCGCCCGGGGATGGCGTGGCGGAGCCACCGGCAGTGGTGGCGGCGCGCATGACCTGCAGGGCGGCCCCCGGACGACGCCGGCTCCACCCCCGCGACGGATGTGAGGCACCCCTGGGTCCACCCACGCCACCCGGCCGGGGCGGGGCGCAGGAGCACGTCACCGCCTCCTGACCGAGGATGGCCCGACGACCGCCGCACCGAGGAGCCGCCCCGTGCCCACCCCCGGGATCCCGCTGGACCAGCTCGGCTTCCTGACCATCGGCACCTTCGACCCGGCCGACCCCGCCCCCGGGCACGAGGCGACCCTCGCGATGGTCGAGCTCGGCGAGCGGCTGGGGTTCGACAGCGCGTGGCTGCGCCACCGGCACCTGCAGCCGGGCATCTCCTCGCCGGTCGCCGTCCTCGCCGCACTCACCCAGCGCACCCGCCGGATCGGGCTCGGCACGGCCGTCACGCCGCTGGCGTGGGAGAACCCGCTGCGGCTGGCCGAGGACCTCGCCACCGTCGACGTCCTCTCCGGTGGGCGGCTCAACCCGGGCGTCAGCGTCGGGCCGCCCATGCACTGGGACGACGTCAAGGACGCCCTGTACCCGGACACCGCCGACCGCGAGGACTTCAGCTACACGCGGGTGGAACGGCTGCTGCGGTTCGTCCGGGGCGAGCGGGCGTCGACCTTCGTCGGCCGGGAGGGCGTCGTCGAGGAGTGGTCCGACCGGGTGCAGCCGCAGTCCCCCGGGCTGGCCGGCCGGATGTGGTACGGCGGGGCCAGCCTGCGCTCGGCGGCGTGGGCCGGCGAGCACGGCATGCACTTCCTGACCTCCAGCGTGGTCAGGGCCGAGGAGGCCGAGGACTTCGCCGAGGTCCAGGCCTCGCACGTGCGGGCGTTCCGGGCCGCGAACCCCACCGGCCGGGTCTCGCAGGGCCTGGTGGTGATCCCCACCGACACCGCGACCCCCGAGCAGCGGGCGCGGTACGCCGCCTACGTCGCGGCCCGCACCCCGCGGACGACGGCGCCGCAGGGCCCGGCGCGGATGCTCTTCGCCCGGGACCTGCTGGGCAGCTCCGAGGAGATCGCCGAGGCCCTCTACGCGCACGCCGGCTTCCGCGAGGTCACCGAGGTCGTCTTCGCGCTGCCGTTCGACTTCGCGCCCGCCGACTACGAGCAGATCCTGACCGACACGGCCACCCGGCTCGGCCCCGCGCTGGGCTGGCACCCCCGGGCCTGACCTCAGCGGCCGGACGGTGTGCGGCCGTGGCGCACTCCGCCGCCCGGATGGGCCACCGAGGCACACTGCTGAGCTCCGGGCGGACGGCTGGGCGCCGGCCGCCCCGGGACCGGCCGGCGTGCACACGGCACGCCGGCCGGGGTTCCTCACGCCATCTCGGGGACGTGCAGGTGGGCCATCGCGAGGTCGAACTCGGCGACCTCGGTGATCGTCGAGCCCGTCGCCCGGCTGAACTCCTCGCGGATCGCGGCACCCTGCTCCCGGGTCCGTTCCAGGGCGGCCCGGTCCTCGTAGGTCACGGCCGCCACGCCGCGCTGGCCGGGCCGGTCGACCAGCAGGCTGACGCTGCAGAAGCCGGGCAGGTCCTCGAGCCTCGGCAGCAGGCTCATCCGGAAGGCGTCGATCATGCCGTCGACCTGCCCGGCCGGGATGTCGACCCAGGTGCCCCGGACGCACGCCGCGTCCCCCGCCGGCCGGGACCGGTGCAGGACGGCGATCTCCCACTCGGCGATGTCGACGGCCTCGGCGCGCATCACCTCGGCCGCCTGCCGCCGCGACTCCCGGACCGCGTCGGCGCTGGCCCGCATGGCGTCCTCGTCGGCCCAGGCGGTGGTGACGATGCACCGCCCCGCCTCGCGGTCGGCGAGCATCGACATCCCGATGCAGCCGTCCATCCGCTCGACCATCGGCCAGACGTCGTTCCGGATGAAGGCGATCCCGTCGTCGACCGCGCGCGGGTCGCCGCGGACTGTGGTCGTCCTGGCGTACATGACCGGTCTCCTCCCCGACGGTGCCGGGTGGCACCGCCACGCGAGGGAATGTCCTCGCTCGCACCGGGGTCGGCGGCGTTCGAGGCGCCCCGTCGGGCCGGGCGGGGCCGGGCGCGGCGCGTGCGGACCGTGCGCACGCCGGCGGGCACGCATCCCGCGGATCCCCGTCGACCGGTCGGGTGGAGGAGGGTGTTGCCAGTGGCGAGCGGAACCGGGGGGATCGTCCTGAGCACGGAGGAACTCCGCGAGGTCGCCCGTTGTGCCGCGGAGAGCGCGCAGGAGGTCCTGGAGGTCTTCGAGCGCGCACACCCGGGCGACTCCCGGCCTCGGGATGCGCTCGCCGCCGCACAGGCGTTCGCCCGGGGCGGCGAGCGCGGGAAGGCCCTGCGCGACACCGCGTGGGCGGCGCTCCGAGCTGCCCGCGACGCGGGGACCACGGCCGCGGGCCATGCCGCGCGAGCCGCGATGGCCGCGGCGTCCGCTGCGTACCTGCACCCGCTGGCCGACGCCCACCAGGTGGAGCACGTGCTGGGGGCGGCGGCCCACGCGGCGAGGGCGGCCGAGCTCGCCGTGGGCGGTGATCGGGGTGTCGGTGCTGCTCACGTCGAGCGAGCTCGCCGGCGCGCGACACCGGTCGTGGTCGACGTGCTCAGCCGCTACCCCGCGGCGCCGCCGGGTGGAGGGCGGGTCGGGGAGCTGCTCCGCGACCTGGACGAGGCCCTCCGCAGCTCTCCCGGCCCCGTGCCCGACGTCCCTGCTCAGCGCCCCTAGTCGACGGGGCCGGGGCCGGGGGTGACCGGCACGTCGAGGACCACCTCACCGGCCGTCGCGAAGGTGAAGGTGACCCGGACGGTGTCGGTGGGGGCGATCGGTGCGGTCACCTGCTCCAGTTGCATCCGCACGGCCTCGCTGACCGCCTCCACCTGGCCGCCGGCCGGCAGCTCGATGCCGTCGGCGCTCGGTGCGCCGGACTCGTCGAGCAGCTGGACGGACTCCGCCGCCGGGGTGCTGACGCCGACGAGCCGGTCGGCCTGCTCGGCGTCGTTCGTCAGCACGCCGCGCAGCGGGACGGAGGCCCCCGCCTCGACGGTGTCCTCGGCGTCGAGGAAGACGTCGTCCAGCGAGACCTCACCGACCGTGCCGTCGACCCCTGCGACGTCCGGGGTCTCCTGTGCCGTCTCGGCCTCCTGCCCGGCGGCGCAGCCACCCAGGACCAACAGGGAGGTGAGCGCCCACGCAGGAGGAAGAGTCCGTCGCACGAGAGCGCACGATCCCGACGCGACCGGCCCGGCACCAGGGGCGTGGGGCCCTGGCCGGACGCACGCGCAGCGATGGCCGCCCGCCCCGAGCGCAGCGACCCACCGGCGGGACCGCGGCCGCCGGCGGCCGGAGCTGCCGAGGCGGCCGCACGGGCCGGGGGCCTCCCCATCATGGCCCGATGGTCAGCGAGACCGACGTCGCCGGGCGGAGCGCCGGACAGCGCGCGCACCGGCTGGCCAAGCTGCAGGCCCTGCGCGACCGGGGCACCGCCGCCTACCCCTACCGTTGGCCACCGGACGCCACCGCCGCCGGCATCCGTGCGGCCCACACCGACCTGGCCCCCGACGTGCGGACGACGGACCGCGTGCGGGTCGCCGGCCGGGTGGAGCTGATCCGCCGGCAGGGCTGGCTGACCTTCGCCACGCTGCGCGACCGCACCGGCGCGGTCCAGCTCTACGTCGACAGCTCCGTCCTCGGCCCCGAGCGGCACGCCGAGTTCGACGACGTCGACCGCGGCGACTGGATCGGCGCCGAGGGCACCGTGATGACCACGAAGCGCGGCGAGCTGTCGGTGTGCGTCGAGGACTTCGCCGTCCTCGGCAAGGCACTGCACGCGCCGCCGCCGGAGCACGCCGGCCTGACCGACGTCGAGACCCGCTACCGGCAGCGGTACGTGGACCTGGAGGTCAACGAGCGCACCCGGCAGGTCTTCCGCATCCGGCACGCCGCCATCCGCGCGATCCGCCGGCACCTGGAGGACCTCGACTTCACCGAGGTCGAGGGCCCGGTGCTGCAGACCATCCAGGGCGGGGCCAGCGCGCGACCGTTCGTCACCCACTCCAACGCCCTCGACCTGGACCTCTACCTGCGGATCGCCCTCGAGCTGCACCTCAAGCGGCTGATCGTCGGCGGCCTGGAGCGGGTCTTCGAGATCGGCCGGGTGTTCCGCAACGAGGGCGTGGACACCAGGCACAACCCCGAGTTCACGCTGCTGGAGGCCTACCAGGCCTTCGGCGACATCACCGACATGATGGAGCTGACCGAGGGGCTCGTCACCGCCGCGGCGCGGGCGGCCCTCGGGGACGACCTCACCGTCCACCACGCGGGTCACGCGATCGACCTGTCCGCGACGCCGTGGCCGCGGAAGCGGTTCGCCGACATGATCGCCGACGCCACCGGCGCGCAGATGCACCCGGCGATGCCGATCGCCGACGCCCGCGCCGTGCTCGACCGGCTCGGCATCCCCTACGAGGCCTCCTGGGGCGCCGGGCGGCTGATGAAGGAGGTCTACGACGAGAAGGTGCAGCACTCCGTCGTCGGGCCGGTGTTCTGCGTCGACTACCCGCGCGAGGTCTCGCCGCTGGCGCGGGTGCACCGCGACGACCCCGCCTACGTCGAGCGCTTCGAGCTGATCGTCGCCGGCTTCGAGCTGTGCAACGCCTACTCCGAGCAGAACGACCCGGTCGAGCAGCTCGCCGCCTTCGAGGCCGAGGCCCGCGCCAAGTCGCACGGCGACCCGGAGGCCGGCGACGTCGACACCGACTACGTGCGCGCGCTCGAGTGCGGCATGCCCTGTACCGGCGGGCTGGGCATCGGCATCGACCGGCTGGTCATGCTGCTGGCCGGCGTCGACTCCATCCGCGAGGTCATCCTCTTCCCGACCCTGCGGCCCGAGGTCCCGGGCACCGGCCCCGACGGGGCGGTGCGCCCGCTGGTGGCGCCCACCCCGGTGCCCGCCGGTGGCACGGCCGGACCCGACGGCGCGGGGACGGCGGCCGGCTCGGTCGTCGCGCTGCCGTCGATGGCACCCTCGGCCGGCCCGATCCCGGCACCCCCGCCGACGGCGGGCACCCACCCGCTGGCCGTGCAGGCGCTCGCCGGGCTGACCGCGCTCTCCGGCGTCCTGCAGCTGCTCACCGCGCTGCCCGTGGTGCACGAGCGGCTCGTCGGCCGGGGTGCGGCGTTCGGCCCGCTGTGGGTGCCGGTGAGCGGGGCGGTCGCGTCGGTGGTGGTCGGGCTGCTGCTCCTGCTGCTGTCCGACCAGCTGGCCCGGCGCAAGGCGCTGGCCTGGCGGCTGGCCGTGGGGCTGTTCGCCGTCGGTGCGGTCGCGCACGTGGTCAAGGGCCCGCACCCGGTCGCCGTGGCGCTGTGCCTGGTGCTGCTCGCCGGGCTGGTGCGGTACCGGACGGCGTTCCGCGCGCCGGCCGACCCGCCGTCCCTGCTGCGCGTGCTCCGGTTCGTCCCGCTGTACCTGGCCGGGGTGCTGCTGTTCGGCCTGGCCGCGCTGTGGGCCGAGCGGTCGCGGATCGACCCGCCGCTCACCCTCGGCGGAGCGCTGCAGACGGTGCTCGCCGGGCTGGTCGGCCTCGACGGTCCCTACACCTACGGCTCACGGTTCTTCGCGGCGTTCTACCCCGCGGCGCTGCTCGCGCTGGGGGTCGCCGGGCTGGTCGTGCTCGCGGTGCTGCTGTTCCGGCCGCTGGCCGCCGCCCGCCGTCCGCACACCGAGGACGACTGGGCGCACGCGTCCCGGCTGGTGCACACCTACGGCTGGGACACCCTCGCGTACTTCGCCCTGCGCGACGACAAGACGTTCTTCTTCTCCCGGGACGGGGAGGCCTTCCTCGCCTACACCTACCTCGGGGGCTACGCGCTGGTCTCCGGTGACCCGATCGGGTCCCGGGAGTCCGTTCCGCGCGTGCTCGACGAGTTCCTCGCGATGTGCGACGAGCGGGGCTGGACGCCGGCCCTGCTGGCCGCGCGCGAGGCGAGCATGCCGCTGTACTCCTCGCGCGGGTTCCGCGCGTTCTACCTCGGCGACGAGGCGGTGATCGACTGCCGCCGGTTCTCCCTCGACGGCCCGGGGCGCAAGGGGCTGCGCGGCGCCGTCCGGCGGGTGGGGCGGAGCCACCGCTTCCGGCTCGTCGCCGAGACCGACGCCCCGCCGGCGCTGGTCGACCAGCTCAACGCGATCAGCGCCCGCTGGCGCGGCAAGCACCCCGAGCGCGGCTTCACGATGTCGCTGTCCCAGGACGTGCGCGGCCCCGGCGCCGACCCCGGGTTCCTGCTGTGCGTCGCGGAGGACGCCGAGGGCCGAGCCGGCGGCTTCCTGCGGCTGGTGCCCGCCTACGGGCCGTCGTTCGGCTACACGCTGGACCTGATGCGGCACGACCCGGACGCGCCGAACGGCATGACCGAGTTCCTCATCGCCTCCACCGCGACCGCGCTGGGCGCCCGCGGCGTCGCCCGGTTGTCGATGAACTTCGCGATGTGGGGCCGGCTGTTCTCCGACGACGTGCCGTTCACCCCCGCCCAGCGCGCGGCCCGGTGGGCGGTCGGCGTGCTGAACCCGTTCTTCCAGATCCAGTCGCTGCACGACTTCAACGCCCGCTTCGACCCCGAGTGGCTGCCCCGCGTCCTGGCCTACCGGCACCCTGCCGACCTGCCGCGGGTGGGGCTGCGCTACGCCGGCGCCGAGGGCTTCCTGGCGCTGCCCGGCCTCGGCGAGCTGCTCGTCCCCAGGGCCGTCGGCGGCGTGCCCTCGCCCTCGGCGCCGCAGCAGCGGTCCGCGGCGTGAGCCGGGTGGACCCCGCGTGACCCGGCCGGGCGCTCCGGCTCGCCTGGGCGTCCTGTCGCTGGCCATGGTCAACATCGCCTCGATCGTCAGCGCCCGGAACCTGCCGGTCATGGCGGAGTACGGCTGGTCGATGCTCGTGCTGTTCGCGCTGGCGATCGGCGTCTTCCTGGTCCCGGTGTCGATGGCCGCCGCCGAGCTGGGCACCGCCTGGCCGCAGGAGGGCGGCGTCTACGCCTGGGTCAAGCAGGCCTTCGGCGGCCGGACCGGCGCGCTGGCGGTGTGGTGCGACTACGCGGAGAACGTGGCCTGGTTCCCCACGGTGCTCTCGTTCATCGCCGCCTCGCTGGCCTACGCGTTCGACCCCGCCCTGGCGGGCGACCGGTTCTTCCTCGTCACGGTCATGCTCGTCGTCTTCTGGGGCACCACGGCCGCCGCGCTGGGCGGGGTGCGGACGTCGTCGGTGATCGGCGCGGTCGGCACGGTCGCGGGCTCCATCCTGCCCGCCGTCCTCGTCGTCGCCCTCGGCGCGGCGTTCCTGCTGCGCGGCGACCGCTCGGAGATCCCGTTCTCCGCCGGCGCGCTGGTCCCCGACGTCTCGCTCGGCAACATGGCCTTCCTCGGCGGGGTCATCCTGCTGTTCACCGGCATGGAGATGGCCGGCTTCCACGCCCGGGAGACCGCCGACCCCGGGCGGACGGTGCCGCGGGCCATCGCGCTGGCCGTGGCCGTCACCGTCGCCTTCTCCGTGCTCGGCTCGCTGTTCATGGCGTTCGTGGTGCCGCAGCGGGAGATCGACCTGGTGTCCGGGACGATGGAGCTGTTCTCGAGCGTGCTGGACCGGCTGGACATCGGCTGGCTGCTCGTCCCGCTGGCCGTGGTGGTCGCGCTGGGCGGCGTCGCCCACCTGACCCCGTGGGTGCTGGGGCCGGCGAAGGGGGTCGGCGCGGTCGCCCGCGAGGGGCTGGCCCCGGCGCGGCTGGGGCGGGTCAACGGCAACGACGTCCCGGTGGCGTTGCTGGTCGTGCAGGCCGTCGCCGGCTCGGTGTTCGCCCTGCTCTTCGCGCTGGTGCCCAGCGTCAGCACCTCCTACTGGATGCTCTCGGCGGTCACCGCGCAGGTGATCGTGGTGATGTACGCGCTGGTGTTCGCCTCGGTCATCCGGCTGCGGCACACCCAGCCCGACGTCCCCCGCCCCTACCGCATCCCCGGCGGGCTGCCCGGCGTGTGGCTCGTCGGCGGGGTCGGCCTGGCCGGCTGCGTCGTCTCCTTCCTGCTCGGTTTCGTCCCGCCGGCCCAGCTGCAGACCGGCAACCCGGTCGTCTACGTGCTCCTGCTGGCGCTGGCCACGGTGGTGCTGTCGCTGCCGCCGTTCGTCTTCGCCCTGCTGGAGCGCCGGCGCCGCGCCACGCCGGCCACGACGGGGTGAGGGCGCTGGACCCGGGTGGCAGGGTGCTCCCGTGCTGCCCTCGCCCATCGCGTCCCTGCTGCCGTGAGGTTCCTCGACGCGGACGCCGTCGCCGCACTCGGACCCGCGGCGGCGGTCCGGGCCATCACCGACGCCCTGCGCGGTGGGGTCGACCCGGCCGCCGACCCGCCCCGCATCCCGGTCGGCCTGACGCGGGGCCAGTTCCTGCTGATGCCGTCGGAGGCGTCCGCCGCGGCCGGGGTGAAGGTCGTGACCGTCGCCCCGGACAACCCGGCCTCCGGGCTGCCCCGCATCCAGGCCGCGTACCTGCTGTTCGACCGGGAGACCCTCGCGCTGCGCGCGGTGCTCGACGGGACAGCGCTGACCACGCTGCGCACCCCGGCGGTCTCGGTCGCCGCCGTCCTCGAGCGGCTGCCGGAGCGTCCGCTGCGGGTCGCGGTGGTCGGTGCCGGTCCGCAGGCCACCGGCCACGTCGCCACGCTGGCCGCCGTCCGCCCGCTCGCGGACGTCACGCACCTGGTGCGCGACCCGTCTCGGACCCCGCTCGACGCGGTCGGGCTCGGATCGCCCGGGGCCGACGAGGCGCTGCGGGCGGCCGACGTCGTCGTCTGCGCGACCTCGGCACGGTCGCCGGTGTTCGACTCCGCTCTGCTGCGCGACGACGCCGTGGTCGTCGCCGTCGGCTCGCACGAGCCCGACGCCCGGGAACTCGACGCAGCGCTGCTCGGGCGCGCCACCGTGGTCGTCGAGGACGTCGCCACCGCCCTGCGGGAGGCCGGCGACGTGGTGCTGGCGATCGCCGAGGGCACGCTGGACGCCGACGACCTGGTGCCGCTGCGCGACGTCCTGACCGGTGCGGTCGCCGTGCCCGCCGACCGTCCGCTGGTGTTCAAGAGCGTCGGGATGTCGTGGCAGGACCTCGTCGTCGCCGCGGCGGTCGTGGCACGCAGCGGAGGCTGACCGGGTCCTGCGGCGCACGAGAGTGCCCGGCGGCGCCGCGGTCCCCGGCTCACGTGACCACGGTGGCGATCGGCGGCGACTGCCGGGCGGCCGCCCCTGCCGCGATGAGTTCCGGCCGGGTCGCGGGTCTGTCCTGGTGACCGTCGCAGGACGTCGTCCGACGCTGCCCGGCACGAGACGCCACGGAGGAGACCATGACGACCACGTCGAGGAACCCGGCCACCGCGCTGCCCGGCCGCCCGCCCATCGTCGACCTCGCCACCTGGCAGGCCGCCCGGGACGAGCTCCTGGTCCGCGAGAAGGCCCACACCCGCGCGGGCGACGCCCTCGCCGCGGCCCGCCGCCGGCTGCCGATGGTGGAGCTCGACGGGACGGTCGAGGTCGTCGGACCCGACGGCCCGGTCCCATTCCTGGACCTGTTCCAGGGTCGCGACGAGCTCCTGGTCTACAAGCACATGTGGTACGACGGCGCGCCGCACCAGGGGCAGTGCGAGGGCTGCACCATGACGACCTGGCAGCTGAGGGACGCCGTCTACCTCAACGCCCGCGGCGTCTCGTTCGCCGTCCTGACCACGGGCCGGTGGGACGAGGTGGCGGCCTACGTCGAGTTCATGGGCTACACGCAGCCCTGGTACTCGGTGCGCGGTGTGGCGGAGCCGGTCGGCGGGGAGATGGGCCACCTCACCTGCTTCCTGCGCGACGGCGACCGCGTGTTCCTCACCTACTCCACGACGGGCCGTGGCAACGAGCCGGTCGCCGCGTCCTTCGGCCTGCTCGACAGGACGCCCTACGGCCGCGGCGAGGCGTGGGAGGACACCCCCGAGGGCTGGCCCGAGGGGCGCCACGCGTGCTGGTACTGGCGCGCGGACGCGGACGGGAACGCCACCTGGGGCCCGACCAGCCGCCCCGTGCCGCAGTGGACCCGCCCCGGTGCGACCCCAGTGGAGACCCTCGGCCGGCACGGCGACCACTCCTGACGCGCCGTCGCCGACGGCGTCGGGCACAGGTGTCGAGCCGGTACCGAGGGCTCCACCCGCCTGACGCCGACCGTCGTCCTCCGGTCCCTCGTGACCCCCGTCGACCGCCGATGGCGTCGTACCCGGCGGATCAGGTCTGGGCGGACCTGCCGGTCATCCGAGCCGGCTCACGCTGGCGCCGGTCGACGGCTCTGGGAGGGGGTCGGCAGCAGGCACCGCGTAGCGCACCCGGAGCGAGCCGCCGGGCCAGGTCTCGCTGTCCCGCAGGGTCAGACACACGGTGGGCCCGGCCGGATCGAGCAGCGGCGTGCCGGTGCCGAGCAGCACCGGTGCGACGAACAGCTCGAGGTCGTCCACCAGCTCGGCGCGCAGCAGAGCACGCATCACGGTGGTGCTGCCCCACACGATCGTGGTCCCGGTCGTGCCGGCCGTGCGGCGTGACCGGATGTGCTCGACGGCGTCGGGGACGATCCGCGCCGGTGGGTGTCCACCCCACGGCGCGGCGCCGAGCGTGGTGGACGCGACGGTCTTGGGCAGGGCGTTGACGAGTGGGGCCAGCGCTTCGCCCTCGGCCGTGGGCCAGAACTGGACGAACTCCTCGTAGGTGCGCCTGCCCAGCAGCACCTCGTCGACGGAGTCGAGCAGCGCCGTGTTGTGCTGGTCCGAGGCGGAGAAGTCGGGGACGGCGTCGAGGACGTCGGTCTCCCCGTTCGGGCCGGCGACCATGCCGTCGACGGAGACCCACTGCTGGACCAGGACCCGGCGCATGCGACCTCGCTCCGCGCGTTCCGCGGCCGGTCCGCGGACTCACTGCACAGACCGCCCGAGGCCCGCGCACTCATCGCTCCCCGTGGCCACGCACCGTCCCGCGTGCGCTCGACGGCGCAGCACGGTCCTCCCCGTGTCCCTGCAGCCGCCCTCTCGCGCAGTCCGCCGGAGCCGGTCGAACGGCCGGCTCCCGGACGTCCCCGCCGTCGACACCGAGCGGCAGCCGAAGCGCAGCCGCGGGTCAGGTGTGCGGCCGTTCCGCCGGGATCCGCGACGGAGGAGAGCCGGGGTGGTGCACCGTCCGCTTCCCACGGGGGCGTGGCCGCAGCTCGCTGACGAGCACGCCGGCGACGATGAGCGCAGCTCCGGCGAGGGCCAGGCCCGGCAACCGGTCGCCGGCGAGGCGGCCGACGATCCCGCCCCACACCGGCTCCCCGGCGTAGATCACCGTCGCTCGCGTCGGGGACACCGACTGCTGCGCCCAGTTCATCGTCAGCTGGATGAGGCAGCTGGCCGCCCCGAGCCCGACCGCGGCCAGCAGCCACACCCAGGAGAAGGCCGGGACGGCCTCGCCGGCGACGGGCATGACCGCCAGCGACAGACCGCCGCCGACGAGCAGCTGGACGACGGTGACCCGGCCGAGGTCGACGGTGCCGGCGAACACGCCGATGAGGACGATCTCCGCCGCGATCGCCACGGTGCTGACCAGCGTCACGACCTCGCCGGCGCTGAGGCTGAGCCCGGTGGCGCCCGGGCCGGCGAGCAGGACCAGCCCGGCGAAGGCCAGCGCCACGCCGGCCAGCGCCGCGGGCCGTGGGGCGCGGCGGAACACCGCCCACTGCAGCAGCGGCACGATCGGGACGTAGAGCGCGGTGAGGAACGCCGACGTGCTGCTGGGGATCGTCTGCAGGCCCAGGGTCTGCAGCGCGTAACCGAGGAAGATGGTCACCCCGATCGCCGCGCCTGCCCCGAGCTCACGCCGGGTGAGCCCGGCCAGCGTCCGGCGGAACACGACCACGCTGATCAGGCCGGCCGTGAGGAACCGCAGGCCGACGAAGAACAGCGGCCCGCTGTGCTGCACCGCCAGGTGGACGACGAGGAACGTCGCACCCCACAGGGCGGTGATGCCCACCAGCGCGAGCTCCTGCCGGGTGAGCGACGGCGCCGACCAGCGGGAAGGCGTGCGAGGACCGGACCGGGTGTGCAGCATTCTGCACACGGTAGGTGTAGGATCCTGCATGTGCAAACGCCGCGCCGGGACGTGCTGGTCCACGTCGGGGAGAACCTGCGCCGGCTCCGCCAGGCCGCCGGCCTGAGCCAGACGGCCCTGGCCGAGGCCTCGGGCATCAGCCGGCGCACGATCATCAACCTCGAGGCCGGCGAGGCCAACGTCAGCCTGTCCGGCCTCGACCGGCTGGCCGAGGCGCTGGGCGCCGGCTTCGTCGACCTCGTCGCCGCGCCGGCCGCGTCGACGCACGACATCGGAGCGGTGGCCTGGCGCGGCTCGGCGCCGGAGAGCGAGGCGGTGCTGCTTGGCAGCGCACCCGCCCGCTCCGAGGTGCAGCTGTGGTCGTGGGCGCTCGGCCCGGGTGAGCGCTACGACGCCGAACCTGACCCGGCGGGATGGCACGAGATGGTCGTCGTCACCGGGGGCCGGCTCCGCATCGAGCGCGACGACGGCCCGGTGACCCTCGAGACCGGTGGTCACGCCACCTACTCCAGCGCCCAGACCTACGCCTACGTCAACGCGCACGACGGCGTCACCCGGTTCATCCGCAACGTCGTCTCGTGACGCCGGAGTCCCGGGAGCTGCCTCCAGGACGCGGGTGCCGCGCCTGATCCCGGTGCGGCGTCATCGCACCGTCCGCCGTGCTCAGGCGGGGACGAGAGCGGCGTCCCGGGCCGCGGCTCGGGCCAGCGCGACCGTCGCGGCGGCCATCACGACGACGAGGACGCCGATGAGCGCCCACTCCGCGCCATCGGCCCGCAGCCGCTCCCCCAGCACCCCGATGCCCAGCGCGACGGCGACCACCGGCTCGCCCACCGTCACCGCCGGCAGCGACGCCTCCAGCGCGCCGGCCTGGTAGGCCGACTGCTGCAGCAGCGTGCCGCCGACCAGCGCGACGGCGAGCAGCCAGGTCTCCCAGCTGGTCAGCAGCGCGAGCAGGCCGTCGTCCAGCCGGCTCACCACTCCCTTGGTGAGCGCCGCCCCCACCCCGTAGGCCACGCCCGCGGCGACGGCGAGCAGCACCGCCCGCGCCGTCCCCCGGCGGACCGCTGCACCGGCCAGGCAGCCGCCGACCAGCAGGCCGAGGACGATCCACGCCGGCAGCCACGACCGCCAGCCGGCCCGGTCGACGCCCGCCGTCGGCCCTCCCACCACCGCGAACACGGCCAGCGCGAGCACGAGCAGTGCCGCCCACACCCAGTCCGACCGGCGCAGCCGCCGACCGCCCCAGCGGGCGCCGAGCGGCAGCGCGACCAGCAGGGTGGTGACCAGCAGCGGCTGGACCAGCAGCAGCGACCCCAGGCCGAGCGCCGCCGCCTGGGCGGCGAACCCGGCGGTGTCGCTGAGGGTCCCGGCCCACCACCGGGGCCGGCGGGCCAGCGCGAGCAGCAGCCGCACGCCGCCGGCGTCGGTGTCGGGGACGTCGGCGGCCGACCGCTGCTGCACCGCCGAGGCCACGGCGAACAGGACGGCGGCGAGGAGCGCGAGCGCTGCGGCCAGGCCGTCCACCGCGCCATGCTCCCGGTCCCCCGCCCGGCGCGGAACCCCCGCGCGCGGCCTCACGGAGCCGGTCGGCCCCCTCGCCGCCCGGCACGACCCGCGAGCGCGCGGTCGCACGCGGCGCCGGCGGGTGCCGCCGGCTGCCCCCGCGCGGCATCGTCGTCCGCCTGACCCGGGGAGGTGACGGCCGTGCGCCGCCTGTTCACCGACGAGGACTTCGACGTCGCCACCCGCAACGTGCTCGGCGGCGTGTTCGCCGGGGCCGCCGACGTCGGCGAGGTGCTCACCACCGTCGACCGGATCTCGGACGGCCGAGCCCGGTCCTGGGTCGACGAGTGGTCCGCGACCGCCGACCGGCTGCTGGCCGAGGACGGCAGCTCCGCCTCGACCGCGGCTCGGGCCCTGCGCGCCGCGAACTACCTCGCCGCCGCGACCGGAGCGGCCGACCGCACGGACGCGGCGGGTCTCTTCGGCGAGGTGTGGGAGCGGCACCGGAGGGCCTGGGACGCGTTCGTCGACGCCACCGACCTCCCCGTCGAGCGGCTCGAGATCCCGTACGAGGGCACCACGCTGCCCGGCTACCTGTTCCGTTCCGACAGGGCCGACGAGCCGCGCCGCACGCTGGTCTACAACAACGGCAGCGACGGGTCGGTGGTCGGCGCCTGGGTGCGGGGGATCTCCGGCGCCCTGGCCCGCGGGTGGAACGCGATGACCTTCGACGGCCCGGGCCAGAACGCCGCGCTCGTCCGCCAGGGGTTGCACTTCCGGCCCGACTGGGAGCACGTCGTCACCCCGGTCGTCGACGCCCTGGTCGCCCGGCCGGACGTCGACCCGCGGCGGGTGGCCCTGGTCGGCGTCAGCCAGGGCGGCTACTGGGTGCCGCGCGCGGTGGCCTTCGAGCACCGCGTCGCCGCCGCGGTCGCCGATCCCGGGGTGGTCGACGTGGCCACCGCGATGCTCGCGCACCTGCCGAAGCACCTCGTGCGGCTGCTGGACTCCGGGGACCGGGAGGTCTTCGACAAGGAGATGGCGTGGGGCCTGCGCCTGGCCCCGCGCGTCCAGGCGGTGCTCACCTGGCGGATGCGGCCCTACGGCACCACCTCGCCGTTCGACTTCTTCACCGCCGGCCGCGGCTACACGCTGACCGACGACGTCGTCGGGCAGATCACCTGCCCGGTCCTGGTCACCGATCCCGAGGACGAGCAGTTCTGGCCGGGGCAACCCCGCCGGCTGCACGACATGCTGCCCGGGGACAAGGCGCTGGTGCGCTTCACCGCCGACGAGGGTGCGAGCGGCCACTGCGAACCGCTGGCCGTCGGCCTGCGCGGCGAGCGCATCCTCGACTGGCTGGAGCGGCAGGTCGGCTAACCGAGCTCCTCGACCGGGCTGCCGGTCGCGTCGGGCTCCCAGCCGCCGCCGTCCGCCCGCGCCCACGCCTGCCCCGGACGCAGCAGCTCCACCAGGTCCCCGCCGTCCACGGTGCGGTGCGCGATCCGCCGCTCCCAGCGGGCGCCGGGGCCGTCGTCCCCCGGGAGGCGGGCCGCCAGGCCGACCGCGAGCACGCCGTCGGCGGGGAGCACCACCGCCGACGGGTCGGACGGCGCCGCACCGGGTGCGGCCACGGTCCAGGTGACCTCGCCCGACGGGTCCAGCGGCTGCTCGTGGGTGCGGTCGCCCGCCCGGAGGTAAGCGACGGCCCCTGCTGCGCCGGGCGGGGCGGTCAGCCGCAGCCGGAGCGGAACGGTCGGGCCGGCGTCCACCCGCAGGGACTCCACGACCGTCGAGCCGTCGTCGTCCGACAGCCGGTGCAGGGCACGGTCGGGGAAGCGCTCGGCCAGCGCGAGGTCCGCCGCGCCGCGCTGCTCGGCGTAGAGCACCGGCTGCCGCAGCGACGGGTCGTTCTGCAGGAACGGGGTGTCGCTCTCGAAGCCGAGGTCCCCCCGCCGCGGCAGGAACAGCAGCGCGTCGTCGAGGTCCGCGGCCGCGACGGCCCGCTGCACCGCCCGGTACTCCTCGGTCACCGCCCGGTTCCCGGCCACCGGACCGGGCACGGCGAGCGCGGTGAGCCCGACCATCGCCGCGACGACGACGGCGGCGGCCAGGGACCGCCTCCGTCGCACCACCCAGGTCAGGCCGGCGGCACCGAACACGGCCAGCGGGACGACCACCGGCAGCCAGTAGAACGGGCCGAACAGCTCCAGGCCCTCCCACTGCGCGCTGATCGCCCAGGGACCCCAGAACGGCAGGTAGCCCAGCGGCACGACGACGGCCAGCGCCGCGACCGCCCACCGCCCGGCGCCGCGCGTCCGGGCCAGGCCGAGGGCCGCCAGCGCCACGAGCACCACCCCGCCGGCGACCCAGCCGGGCGTCGCGACGGCGTTGGCCAGCAGGCCGGTCACCCCGTCGGCGGCGGTGAAGTGCACGGTGTACTGCGGGAAGACGCCGCGGTCGCCGAAGCCGAAGGTGTCCTGCGGGCCGGTGACGGTGAACGGGAGCCGGAACGGGCCGCCCACGACGACGGCGTTGTAGACGAGCGTCAGCGCGAGCACCGGCAGCGCCCCGGCCGCGACCCGGAGGACGACGCCGAGCCGGGACAGCCCGCCGCGCTCCCCGGCGAGCAGGGCGGCGAGCGCGAACGGCGCCACGGTCAGCAGCGCGTCGAAGGGCCGCGCGAAGGCCGCGACACCGGCCACCACGCCGGCCGCGACCAACCGGGGGGTCGAGCCGAGCCTCGTCCCCGACAGCAGCAGGACGGCGGCGCCCAGGCCGAGCGCCAGTGAGAACAGGTAGGGCAGGAACGTGCCGCTCTGCACGACGACCACCGGTGACAGCGCGAACAGCGCACCGGCGGCGACGGCGACGACCCGGTCGCGGAACACCTCGGCGGTCAGCAGCGCCACGAGCACCGCGGCCGCCGCGGCGCTGACCGCCAGGGCCGCCCGCGGCGAGCCGGTGAGCAGGTCGCCGGCCGCGATCACGGCCGGCCAGGGCGGGGTGTACTTCAGCACCACCCGGTCGCCGACCACTGCCGAGGCCCAGGGCCGGAAGGCGTCGGCGTCGGCGGGGAGGGTGACCGCGCCGGTCTGGATCAGCCGGGCCATGGCGACGTAGACGGAGTCGTCGCGGTTGAACGAGTAGAGCGGGAAGAGCGCCAGGTTGGTGAGCACGGCGGCCGCGCCGGCGACCAGCGCGAGGACGGCGAGCGCCGCCCGCCACCTCCCCGTCGTCATCGGGCGCGAGTCTAGAGAAGGGACCCCCTCGCCCCCCAACCGCTCGCGAGCTCGCGGCGGGCCGGGGTCCGTCACCGGTGCACGGCGGCCGCGGCGAGCGCTCCGAGCGAGTTCGTGGCCAGGTGCAGCAGGGCCGGCGCGAGCAGGCTGCCGCTGCGCAGCCGCAGCTCCGCGAAGAGGACGCCGGCGGCCGCGGTGCCCAGGCAGGCCAGCACGACCGCGCCGGTGCGCGCCAGCGGACCACCGGCCAGGTCGTTGGCCGCCAGCGCACCCAGCGTGGGCCGGACGTGCCACAAGCCGAACAGGGCGGCGGAGATCCCGGTCGCGCTGCGCCGGGACACCAGCCTGCCCAGCGCGGCCAGCAGCACGCCGCGGAAGGCGACCTCCTCCCACAGGACCGTCCCGAGCGGGATCCGGACCAGCACCTGCCCGGCGAGCTCCCCGCCGTCGAGGCCGGCCACCCGGGCGTCGCCGAGCAGTGGCCGGAGGGCCGGGACCGCCAGCGCCGTGCCGTAACCCGCCGCGACGACCGCGGCGCACGCCCCGCCCCACCGCGCACCCGCCGCCAGCCGCCGCCGGGCGAGCCCGAGGTCGGCCCAGGACAGGCCGCTCGCACGGGCCGCCGCGAGCAGGACAGCCGCCGCCGCGACGTTGGCCACGACGTAGGACCCGGGCCGGCCCGGGATCCGGTGCACGACCAGGTTGTTCCAGGCGCCGAGCACCGGGACCAGCGCCACGGCGAGGACGAGCACCCTCCTGCGGTCGGCTGCGCCAGCATGCACGGATGCGGTGTTCCCGCTCCGCGCGCCGGCTCACCTGCGCCGCGGCGGCCGTCTCCTGCGCCGCCGCGGTGGCCGTCGCCGGCGAGCTGTCGACGGTCGCGCTGCTCGCCGTGCTTGCCGCCGGTGCCGTCGTCGCCACGGCGGCCCTGGCCCGGCGGGCGGGCGCCGCCGCGGCGCCGGTCGGCCGGCGCGGGCTGCCGTGGCTCGGCTGGCTGGCAGCCGCAGTCACCTGGGAGCTGGCCACCCTGGCCGCCGACGACCTGCCCACGCTCAGCGACCTGGCCGACCCGGTCCTCGCCTCCCCGGTGCTGCGCGGCGGAGCGACCCTCGTCTGGCTGGCGGCGGGTGCCTGGCTGGTCACCCGGGCCGGTCCCCGGCGGCCGGGGTGACCGGCGTCGCCGGGTTCGCCGTCCTGCTGGTCGCCGCCGTGGCACTGGAGGCCGCGGCGCGGCGCGGCGCGGGGCCGGCGACCGTCGGTGAGGCGGTCGGCGCCGCCATGCGGACGACACCGGGACGGGTCGCCGTGCTCCTCGCCTGGGTGTGGCTCGGCGTGCACTTCCTCGCCCGCTGAGGCCCGGCCCGCTGAGGCCCGGAGGCGCCGGGTCCGGGTCCGTGGGAGGCCTCCCGGCTCGACCGGCGGGACTCGCGCCGGGGTGCCGCCTCCACGTACCGTCCCGGGCGTCGGTCAGCCCCGGCCGCCGCTGCTCCTCCCCGCGGAGGTCGCCATGGCCCACCCGACCGTCGCCGCCCCGCGGGTCCGGGTGCCGCCGGACGCCGGCGCGCGACGCACCCGCCTCCACCTCACCCCGTGCCCGTGAGCGAGTGGTGGCGGCGCGGCGCGGTCTACCAGGTCTACCCGCGGTCGTTCGCCGACTCCGACGGTGACGGCGTCGGCGACCTGCGCGGCCTGCGGGCGCACCTGGACCACCTCGCCGGGCTGTCCGTCGCCGCCGTCTGGCTCTCGCCGGTGTTCCGCTCCCCCATGGCCGACTTCGGCTACGACGTCTCCGACCTCTGCGACGTCGACCCGGTGTTCGGCACGCTGGCCGACCTCGACGACCTCGTCGCCGACTGCCACGCCCGGGGCATCCGCGTGGTCCTGGACTGGGTGCCCAACCACACCTCCGACCAGCACCCGTGGTTCCTCGCCTCCCGCTCCTCGCGGGAGGACCCGAAGCGGAGCTGGTACGTCTGGCGGGACGGCGCCCCCGACGGCGGGCCGCCCAACGACTGGCGCTCGGAGTTCGCCGCCGTCGGCCCGGCGTGGACGCACGACGAGCGCACCGGCCAGTGGTACCTGCACTCCTACACGCCGCAGCAGCCCGACCTGAACTGGGAGGACCCCGCCGTCGTGGCGGCCATGCACGACGTCGTCCGGTTCTGGCTGGGCCGCGGGGTGGACGGGCTGCGCATCGACGCCCTGCAGCGGCTGGCCAAGGACCCGCTGCTGCGCAGCAACGCCGGGTCCGACCGCCGGCACGACCAGGACTGGGAGACCGCGCACGAGCGGCTGCGCGGCATCCGGCGGGTCGTCGACGAGTTCCCCGACCGCATGATCGTCGGCGAGGTCTACCTGCTCGACCTGCCGCGTGTGATCGCCTACCTGGCCGGCGGTGACCAGCTGCACCTGGCGCACAACTTCGTGTTCGTCCACCTGCCGTGGGACGCCGCCGCGTTCCGCGCCGCGATCGAGGAGTTCGAGGCGCTCGCCGAGCCCGGGGCCTGGCCGGCCTGGTTCCTCGGCAACCACGACCACTCCCGCATCGCCACCCGCTACGACACCGATGACGGGGGCGACGGCGGGCACGGGCCGGCCCGCGCCCGGGCGGTCGCGCTGCTACTGACCGCGCTGCGCGGCACGCCCTTCCTCTACCAGGGCGACGAGCTGGGCCTGCCGGACGCCGTCGTCCCGCCGGACCGGGTGGTCGACGTCGACGGCCGCGACCCCGAGCGGGCCCCGATCCCGTGGCGGCCGCCGTCGGTGGCCGGTCCCGGCGCGGGCTTCACCACCGGGGAGCCGTGGCTGCCGCTCGTGGCCGACGCGGAACGGCTGTGCGTCGAGCGCCAGGCCGCGGACGCCTCTTCCACGCTGTCGCTGGTGCGCCGGCTCGCCGCGCTGCGCGCCGGCTCGCCGACCCTGCAGACCGGCCGGCAGCGGATGGTCGACGCCGGGCCCGGCGTGCTGGCCTGGCTGCGGGAGGACGACGACGACCGGCTGCTGGCCGCCGTCAACTTCACCTCCGAGCCCCGCGCGCTCCCCGTCGGCGGCGAGGCCACCCTGCTCGTCTCCACCGACCCCGGCCGGGCGCCGGGGCGGGCCGTGGAGCTGGGTCCGGACGAGGCCGTGCTGCTGCGCCTGACCGGCGGCTGACCCGCTTGTCGGCGGGCACCCGCCGGCACCACCATCGGCGACGGCCGGGGTCCGCGGGCGCGGAGGTGGTGGGTGGACGTCGATCTGGAGATCGTCCCCGGCCTGGCCGGGCACCGGGCCGTCGTCGGCTGGATGGTGCTGGCGTTCCTGGTGACGTTCCTGCTGACCCGGCTGGTCACCCGGGCCATCCGGACCGGCCGCGGGCCGTTCCGCGACGCGAGCGTCGGCGGCGTGCACCTGCACCACGAGGTCTACGGCATCTTCCTGCTGCTCGGCACCGGCACCCTGGAGTTCACCTACCGGCCCGGACCGCCGTGGGTGCAGGTGCTGGCCGTGCTGTTCGGTGCCGGTGCCGCCCTCACCCTCGACGAGTTCGCGCTGTGGCTGCACCTGGAGGACGTCTACTGGAGCCGGGAGGGCCGCAGCTCGATCGACGCCGTCCTCGTGGCGCTGGTCGTCGGGGGGCTGCTGCTCGTCGGTGCCAACCCGTTCGACGCGGACGACGCCGACAGCGAGGTGTTGTTGTGGATGACGGTCGCGGTGAACCTGGTCCTCGCCCTCGCCGCGATCCTCAAGGGCCGGGTCGTGCTGGGCGTCGTCGGAGTCTTCGTCCCGCTGGTCGCGCTGGTCGGAGCGGTGCGGCTGGCCCGGCCCGGCTCGTTCTGGGCCCACCGCCGCTACCGGCCGGGCTCCCGGCAGCGGGCTCGCGCCGAGGCCCGCTTCCCCGCCGACCGGCGCACCCGCTGGGACGCGCTGGTCGACCTGTTCACCGAGGTGCCGCCGCGGCCCGCCCCTCCGGCCGCAGCGCCGCCCGTTCCGCCCGGGTGAGCGCGTGCCCCCGTCGCCGCGCGAGCAGCACCTCCGCTACAGCTGCACCGCGACGGTCGCGGCCAGCTCGCGGACGGCCTCGAGGTCGGCCGGGCCGGGCGCGCCGGTGAGGCTCAGCGGCGCGGCGACCTGCTTCCACCGCAGCGCGCCGGTGATCTTCTCGATGCTGCGCAGCGCGCCCGCGGTGTCGTCGTTGCCGTGCACGTACACGCCGTACGGGAGACCGACGGTGGCGTCCAGGCACGGGTAGTAGACGGTGTCGAAGAAGTGCTTGAGCGCTCCGGACATGTAACCGATGTTGGCCGGCGTCCCGAGCAGGACACCGTCGGCCGCGAGCAGGTCGGCGGCCCCGGCCGACAGCGCGGGGCGGACGTCGAGCTCGACCTCCTCGACCAGCGCGACGCCCTCCCGCACCGCCTCGAGCACGGCCTGCAGGGACGGCGAGGGCGTGTGGTGGACGACGAGCAGCCGGGGCACGCGGGCATCCTCCCCCGCCCGCTCAGGGGCGCAGCGCCTCGTACACCTCCGCCGCGTGGTCGAAGACGGCGAAGTGCCCCTCGCCGACCAGCCAGTGCGCCGTGCAGTCGGGCAGCATCGCGGCCAGCACCCGGCCGAGCGCCACCGGCACCTGCCAGTCCTGCGTCCCGTGCCACAGGTGGACGTGCTGGCGCACCTCCGTCAGCGGAAACCCCCAGGGACGGAACAGCAGCGCCCGGTCCTCGGCGAGCGGCGCGGTCCCGTTGCGCAGGCCCTCGGTGAAGGTGTCGGCCAGGATGCGCCGGACCTCCGGGCGCCCGATCACCCGGCGGTCGGCCGGGTTGAGCCGTGCCTGCAGGTAGCGCGGGATCGCCGCCGGGCGCTGGGCGATCGGGGCGAACACCGGCCGCAGCAGCGCCGCCGCCGGCGACGGCCGGTGTGCGGCCGCCCGCAGCCGCCGCGGCACCCAGCCCGGCCACGGCCACGGGACGTCCGGCGGGGTTGCCCCGCCGAGGACGCCGACGCTGCGCACCCGGGAGTCGAAGGCGTGCGCGCAGGCCAGGGCGTAGGCGGCGCCACCGGAGAGGCTGAGGACGGCGAAGTCCTCGACCCCGAGGGAGTCCAGCAGCGGCGCGACGTCGTCCGGCCAGTCGGCCACCCGCCGTCCCGGCAGCGGGTCGGAGCGGCCGAAGCCCGGCCGGTCGGGGACGACGAAGCGCACGCCCCAGCGCCGGTAGTCCTCGGGGTCCTCGACGTGGCGCTCCAGCCGCGAGCTCGGCGAGCCGTGGCAGCCGAGCACGACCCGGCCCGCCGGGTCGCCGTACTCGGCGTAGGCCAGCGTCCGCCCGTCGGGCAGCCGGACGCTGCCCTCCCGTGGTCCGGGTCGTCCGCCGTGGCCTGGTCGCTCCCGCATGCCGGGCCCCTACCCCGCTCCGCGGCGTGACGACCACCCCGCCCGGGAGCGGACGTCCCTAGCCTGCGGTGGGTGCGCACCGACCGGGGCCTGGACCGGCTGATCACCTTCCTCGACGCGGTCGTGGCCATCGCGATCACGCTGCTGGTCCTGCCGCTGGTCGACGTCATCCCGGCGGAGGGGCGCGACGTCGACCTCGGCGACCTGCTCGCCGACGAGGCCGGCCGGTTCGGCGCCTTCGCGCTGAGCTTCGCGGTGATCGCGCAGCTGTGGCTGGTGCACCACCGGATCGTCGAGCGGGTCGGCTCCTACGACCGGCCGTTCGTGCTGGTGAACCTGCTCTGGACGCTGACGATCGTGCTGCTGCCCTTCGCCACCGAGGTGGCGGCCGTCTACGGGAACGACACCCGCCTGGGGATCGCGCTCTACATCGGGACGATGGCACTGAGCTCGGCCTGCCTGACCGTGCTGAGCCTGATGGTCTCCGGCCGGCCGCACCTGCGTCGGCACGGCTACGACGGCGCCGAGGACGACCCGACCGGTTCCCTGCTCACCACGGCCGCCTTCGGGGTCGCCCTCGTCCTCGGTGTCGCCTTCCCCGCGGTCGGCTACCTCGCGCTGCTGCTGCTCCTCCTCCCCGACCCGGTGCGCCGGTTGCTCTCCCGCGGCGCGCGCTGACCCGGCGGCCGCGGGTCACACCTCCTCGACGCCCATCCGTCCGGTGGCCCGCTCGACCAACCCCACGACCACCACGGCGACGACCACCGCGGCCAGGGCGCCGACCACGACGGCGGCCGGCAGCTCCAGCGCGACGTCCACGACGGCGACGGCGGCCGCGGCGACCGGCCACCACCAGCCGCGCCGTGCCCCCCGCTTGGACATCCCCACCTCGGTGAGGGACACCGACAACAGGTAGACCACCACCCCGCCGGCCAGCACCAGCCGGGTGCCGGTCGGCACCTCACCCTCGCCGCTCTGCACGACGGCCAGCTCCAGCCCCGCGCCGACGGTGGCCAGCGCCAGGGTCAGCGGCAGCTGCCCGAAGACGTACACGTCGTGCGAGTGGTCGCTGCGCTCCCCGCCCACCTCGCTGAGCAGCTGCTTGGCGCGGGCCCCGGCCAGGTCGAAGTAGCTCCACCACAGTGCCACGGCCAGGACGAAGCCGAGCGCCGCGACCAGCAGGCCGGAGCCGGTCCAGTGGGCGGTGTGCAGCCCGTGGGCGATGCCGGCCACCGACTCGCCGAGCACCAGGATCACGAAAAGCGCGAACCGCTCGGGCAGGTGCTCGACGTGCAGGGGCACGTCGGCCGACGAGCGGGTGGCCACCAGCGGCACCAGCACCTCGACCAGGACGGCGGCGGCCCACAGGGCGAACCCGATCGGCCGTGGCACCGCGAGGGACACCGCCCACAGCAGCGCCCCGATCGCGGTGCCGATCATGTACAGCCGGGCGATCGGCCGGGCACCGGCCAGGTGCCGGTACGCGCGGAGGTACTGGAGGAACAGCATCGCCCGCAGCACCAGCTGGCAGCCGACGAAGATGCCGAAGTAGGTGCCGGTCGCCTCGGTGGCCGTGGCGGCCATCCCGACGACGGCGGCCATGCTGCCGAGCTTGAGCAGGCGGTAGACGACGTCGTCGTGGTCGAAGCGGTTGGCGTAGAGGGTCGAGCTGACCCACGCCCACCAGACGGTGGTGAACAGCCCGGCGAACACCAGCTCCCCGTGCCAGGTCACGTCGGCACGGAAGTCGATGGCCAGCTCCGCGACGACGAGGACGAAGGCCAGGTCGAAGAAGAGCTCCAGGCGGGAGGCGGACCGATCGTCGTCGGTGCGCAGCTCGGGCGCGCGGATCAGGCCGCCGAGGATGGATCGGGGTGCGGTGCGGTCGGTCACGACGCTCCCTGGGGACGAGAGGATCCCCGTCGACTACCCCGGCGCGGCGTTCCCACGCGGGGTCGTCGTCAGCGGCGGAAGTCGTGCGCCTCGTCGTAGCCGTGGTCGCCGGCGTCGTCCACCGGGGCGGTCTGCGGGGCCCCCTCCTGCGGTCGGGGCCTGTCGCCGGTCACCTCGTGCGCCGTGTCGTAGCCGAGGTCTCCGGTCGGTTCGCGCGGGTCGGGCTCCATGTCGGTTCCTCCTCGTCGGGTGCGCCAGGTCGACCATGCTCGGCCGCCGGGGGGGAGCGACACGAGGACTCCCGTGTTGTGTGTTCGTACGATCATGCTGCTCCTCCGGACGGCGGGCGGTGCAGGCAGCGTGCTCCCGGCCACCGACACGAACGGTGCTCGCACCGGGCCCGGCGCCGCCTCTGCACTCACGTACGGCTGCCGTCGTCCCCTCGTTCAGATCCTCCTCGGGGTTCTCCCCCCGCAGTGCCGATGACGGTGCGGACGGCGTACAGCTCGGGGAAGAAGGTGAGGTCGAGGGCCCGGCGCAGGAAGCCCACCCCGGAGGAGCCGCCGGTCCCGGTCTTCGCGCCGATGGTCCGCTGCACCGTGCGCAGGTGGCGGAACCGCCAGAGCTGCCAGTTGTCCTCGACGTCGACCAGGCTCTCGCAGGCCTCGTAGACCCCCCACGGCGTGCCCGTCGACTCGTAGACCTCGCGGAAGACCGGGACCAGGTCCGGCTGGAACGTCCACGGCTGGCGCACGTCCCGCTGCAGGACGGCCGCCGGCACCGGGAGGCCGAGCCGGGCCATCAACCGGAGGAACTCGTCGTAGAGCGTCGGCGCCGCGAGCAGCTCCGCCAGCAGCGCCCGTGCGGCGGGCTCGCCGTCGAAGACCGCGAGCATGCCGGGGTGCTTGTTGCCGAGGACGAACTCGACCGCGCGGTACTGGTGCGACTGGAAGCCCGACGCGTTGCCGAGCGCGCCGCGGAACTGGGCGTACTCCCGCGGGGTCAGCGTGGCCAGGACCGACCACTGCTCGATGAGCGTCCGCTCCACGTTCTTGACCCGGGCCAGGCACTTGAGCGCCGGTGCCGGCGCGTCGCCGGCCAGGTGGCGGCAGGCGGCCCGCAGCTCGTGCAGCACGAGCTTCAGCCACAGCTCGCTGGTCTGGTGCTGGACGATGAACAGCAGCTCGTCGTGGTGCTCGGGGCGGCTGCGCGGGTGCTGGGCGGCCAGCAGGCGGTCCAGGTCGAGGTAGGCGGCGTAGGTCATCGCGCCGCCGAGGTCGGTGCGGATGGAGTCCTCCAGCGGCCGCACCGATCCCGACGGGTCGTGGTCCGACGGCACCACGGCCGTCACCGTAGTCCTCATCGGCTCCGGTAGAGGCGGGTCGTGACCGGGAGGAACACCGCGGTCAGGGCCGCGGCCACGGCCAGGGAGACCGCGATCGCGGTGCCGTCGGGGTCACCGGCCATGAGCGAGCGGGATGCGGTGGCCAGCACCGAGATCGGGTTGACCTCCACGAACACCTGCAGCGGGCCGGGCAGCGTGGCCGGGTCGACGAAGACGTTGGACAGGAACGTCAGCGGGAAGAGCACCGTGAAACCGCCGTTCAGGACGGCGCTCGGTGAGCGCAGCACCAGGCCGAGCGCGGAGTACACCCACGAGAGCCCGAACGAGAACAGGACCACCAGCCCGAGCGCCAGCAGCGCCCCGGCCACCCCGCCTGCCGGCCGGTACCCCAGGACGACGCCCAGCACGAGGATCACCGTGCCGGCGACGACGTACCGGACGCTGTCGCCGAGCAGGGCGCCCAGCAGCGGCGCCGGCCGCCAGATCGGCAGCGAGCGGAACCTGTCGACGACGCCCTTGGTGAGGTCGGTGTTCAGCGCGACGCCGGAGTAGACGGTGGTGAAGACGACCGACATGACGAGGATGCCGGGCAGCACGTACTGCAGGTAGGCGCTGGTCGAGCCGGCCAGCGCCCCACCGAACAGGTAGGTGAACATCAGCACGAACAGCACCGGCGTGATGGTGACGTCCATCAGCTGCTCGGGGACGTGCTTGATCTTGAGCATCCCGCGCCAGCCGAAGGTCAGCGCGGTCGCCAGCGGTCCCGGCCGGGGCGGCCGCGCGGTGGAGGCGATCGCCCGGCGAACCGCGGCGGTGTCGGTGCCGCCGGGGGTGGTGGTGGCGGTCATGACGCCTGCTCCTCGAGGGTCGCGCTGGGCGGCTCCTCGGCCGCGTGGCCGGTGAGGCCCAGGAAGACCTCGTCCAGGCTGGGCTGGCCGAGGGAGAACTCGGCGATGCCGAGGCCGGCGCGGCCCAGCTCGCCCATGCCGAGGGCGGCGAGCCGGGCGTCGGGGCAGACCGCCGAGAGCGCGGCCGGGTCGGGCTCGAGCACCACGGTGCCGACCGCGGCCTCGAGGACCCGGGCGGCCGCCGCGCGCTGGGCCGGGTCGAGCAGCCGCACGTGCAGCGAGCCGGTGCCCACCGAGGCCTTGAGCTGGCCCGGGGTGCCCTCGGCGATGACCCGGCCGTGGTCGATGACCACGATCCCGTCGGCCAGCTGGTCGGCCTCCTCCAGGTACTGCGTGCAGAGCAGGACCGTCGTCCCCTCGGCCACCAGCGCCCGGACGATCTCCCAGACCTGACCGCGCGAGCGGGGGTCCAGCCCGGTCGTGGGCTCGTCGAGGAAGGCCAGCTGCGGGGTGACCACGATGCTCGCGGCGATGTCGAGCCGCCGGCGCATGCCCCCGGACCAGTGCTTCACCAGCTTGCCGGCGGCGGAGGCGATGCCGAAGGCGTCGAGGAGCTCGTCGGCCCGAGCGCGGGCCGCGGCCCGGCGGTGGCCCAGCAGCCGCCCGATGAGCACCAGGTTCTCCCGGCCGGTGAGCTCCTCGTCCACCGAGGCCAGCTGGCCGGTGAGGCTGACCAGGCCGCGCACGGCGTCGGCCTCGGCGACCACGTCGTGGCCGAGGACCCGGGCACTGCCGGCATCGGGCGGGACGATCGTGGCCAGCATCCGGATCGTCGTGGTCTTGCCCGCGCCGTTGGGCCCGAGCACGCCGTAGATGGCACCCGCCGGGACGGCGAGGTCGATACCGGCCACGGCCCGGGTGGTCCCGAACGACTTGGCCAGGCCGGTCGCCTCGATGGCGAGCGCGCTCCCTGCGGTCATCGCGACTCCCTCGAGCGGTGTGTGCGTCGCAGCGTCCTCTGCACCTCCGACCGAATGTGCGCGTCGGAGTCATCGGACCGCCACCGGATTTCCCGCCGCGATCGTCGGACCTCGAGCGCACTGGAGGTCAAGCCCCGCCGGACCGGCGGGATCGGCGGTCTCGCACGGTCCCGGTCGCGCAGCCGTGCGAGTCCGGCGATCCCGCTCGCTGGACAGGGACCGGGCGACGGCTCCCCGCCGCGGGTCAGGCCCCGTCGTCCTGGGAGTCGAAGTGGACGTCGACCTCCTGGTGCTTCACCGCCCGCTGGGCGCGCGCGGCCTCCGAGTAGACCCGCTCGTCGCCCTCGGTCAGGTCCTGGTGGTCGACGAAGGGCGTGAGCAGCGCCCGGGGGTACAGGGAGTCGACCCGGACCACGTCGATCTCCACGCACAACATGAGCGCGACCGCGGCCAGGTAGATGAACGCGATGAGCCCGAGGACCAGGGCGAAGACCGCGTCGACGGCGCTGGCGTTGGCCACCACGCGGGCGACGTAGACGCCGCCGAAGGACTGCAGCAGCTGCCACACCACCGCAGCGGTCACGGCACCGGGCAGCACCTCCCGGGTGGTGAGCCGGCGGGCCGTGGTGATGCGGAACCCCAGCACGAAGACGGCGGCGTTGGCCAGCACCGAGGCGACGGTGAGCAGCACGTGCAGCCAGCCGCTGAACCCGCCGCCGTAGGCGGCCGCACCCGTGCCCAGCGCGGAGAGCAGGGTGCTCGCCAGCAGGAGCAGGCCCAGGGTGAACAGCAGCAGCAGGCTGCGCCCGCGGGCGCTGATCGGGTCCGGCCGGCTGTGCCGCGGCACCGCCCACACCGTGTTCATCGCGTGCTGGATGGCCTGCCCCATGCCCAGGGCCCCGTAGAGGGCGACCAGCCCGCCGACCACGATCCCGGTGACCCCGCCGCCGAGCCCCTCCGGCCGGGCCAGCTGCGGCCCGATCACCGGGAACTCCGCCAGCGCGGAGTCCAGCAGCCGCTGCTGCAGCCCCGGGTCCCCGGCCAGCACCAGGCCCAGCACGGTGGCCAGCAGGAGCAGCGTCGGGAACAGCGACAGGAAGCCGTAGTAGGTGATCAACGCGGCGAGGAAGTGGGCGTCGTCGTCCATGAACTTGTAGACCACCGCGATCGGGAACCCGGCCGCCGGGTGCCGCCGCTGGAACCGGTCGACCCGCTCGGTCCACCCCATGGCCCACCCCGATCGCCCCGGGTGCCCGCCGCGGCACCCCCGGTCCAGCTTGCCGCGCCAGGCGGTAGGAAGGGGGCATGGCCGACTCCTTCCCGTCCCTCGCCGAGCTCGCCGCCGAGGAGGAGCAGCTGCGCTTCGACGGTTTCACCAACGACGACGCCTGGGACCTCGGCTCGGCGATCGTGGCGGTCGCCCGGCGGGACGGCGCCCCGGTGGCGGTCGACGTCAGCCGGCACGGCCACCAGCTCTTCCACGCCGCGCTGCCCTGGACCAGCCCGGACAACGACTCCTGGATCCAGCGCAAGGCCCGCGTCGTCCACCGCTTCGGGCACAGCAGCCTCTTCGTGCGGCAGGCCTCCATCGAGCGGGGGACGACCTTCGAGGAGCAGTTCGGCCTGGACCCCCAGCTCTACGCCGCCCACGGCGGCGCGTTCCCCGTCGTCGTCCGCTCGGTGGGGCCGGTCGGCGCCGTCGTCGTCTCCGGGCTCCCGCAGCTGGAGGACCACCGCATGGTGGTCGCCGCCATCCGGGCGCACCTGGGCCGGTGACCGCTCTCCCGCGCCGGCTGAGCGCGGGTCAGCCGCGGCCCAGCCGGGCGAGCACCCGGGTCGTGCGGTCAGCGTCCGCGGGCGACTCGGTCCCGGGGCGGCAGATGCCGTCCATGTAGAGCGCGTCGCCGAAGGAGTCCGCGCCGGCCTCCACGCGGTCCAGTTCGGCGTCGGTGAGCGCGGGGTCCGCGCCGACCGACCGTGCGACGTCCCAGCGGTGCACCACCATGTCCCACACGTAGACCTGCTCGAGGGTGGCGCCGACCGTCGTCGGCCCGAAGAAGCCGTCGTACGCCTGCTCCGCGACGGCCTCGTCGGCGAGGGCCGCCGCGACCCGCCGCGCGTGGGCCCGCCACGCCGCCGCCGGGTCGGCGTCGACGTCCGGCTCCTCCCCCAGCTCGACGCCGCGCTCGGTGAGGAACTCCCGCTGGGTCCGCACGAGGTGCCGGACGACGTCGCGCACGGTCCACCCCTCGCAGGTCGAGGGCCGGTCCCACGCGTCGGGCGGGACGGCGCCGAGGACGGCGGTCAGCGGGCGGTCGGCCGCGGCGTAGGCGGTGGCGGTCGAGGTGCTGGGTGTGGTCGTCGGTGAGGTCATGGCCGGGACGGTAGGGGGCCGGGCAGGGTGGGTCTTGATGGAACCCGACACCGCGCCCCGCCCCCTCGACCACGTCGAGCGCGCGCACCTGCGCTCCCCCGGCGACGCCTCGCACGTGATGCACCGCTACGACGCGGCGCCGGAGTTCGGCGGCCTGCTGGAGCGCTTCTGGATCCCGGTCTGGTCGGTGCCGCCCGGCCGGGAGGCACCGCAGCAGGTGCTGCAGTACCCGGTCACGCTGCTCGTGGTCTCCGGGGACTACGCCCGCTTCTACGGCGTCGTCGCGGGCCTGTCGACGACCACGCTGACCGGCGACGGCTGGGCGGTCGGGGTCATGTGCGCCCCGGCCGCCGGCGGGCTCGTCGCCCGCGGCTCGGTGGCGCCGTACACCGACCGGCACGTCGACCTGGCCGAGGTGCTCGGTGGCGACGGCGAGCGGCTGACCGCGCGGGTGCGCGGCGCGATGGCCGCCGACCCGACGTCCCCCGCGGCGCACGCGGTCGCCATGGCGGCCTTCGGCGACGCGCTGCGGCCGCTGCTGCCCGTCGACGCCGAGGGGGACCTGGTCAACCGGGTGGTCGCCTTCGTGGAGGGCGACCGCGAGGTCGTCCGGGTGGCCCAGGTCTGCGCGGAGTTCGGCCTGTCCGAGCGGGCGCTGCAGCGGCTCGTGCAGCGCCGGCTGGGGCTGACGCCGAAGTGGCTCATCCAGCGCCGCCGGCTGCAGGAGGCCGCCGAGCGCCTCCGCGGTCGCGGCACCACCCTCGCCGAGGTCGCGGCGCTGCTCGGGTACGCCGACCAGCCGCACTTCAGCCGGGACTTCTCCCGGGTCACCGGGATGACGCCGGGCGCGTTCGCGGCCCGCTACGCGAGCTGAGCAGCCGACCGTTCACGCAGCCGCGCGACCAGCACCGGCACCACCTCGGCGCCGGCCGTGCCGGCCGCGGCGCAGCCGAGCACGACGAGCCAGGCCAGCGGGTCCAGCGGCGTGCAGCCGAAGAACCGGCTGAGCCCCGGGGTCTGGACGACGGCGGCCAGGACGGCGAGCGAGCCGGCGGCGGTGACCAGCACCAGCGGGCTGCGCCGGCCGGCCCACGCCGTCTGCCCCAGCTGGGTGGTGATGAGGGCGGCCAGGCCCATCGTCCCGGCCCGGCCGCGGAAGCCGGTGAGCCGGCCGGTGGCCCAGGCGGCGGTCGCGCCGGCGGTGGTCGCCGCTCCGCGGACCAGCACCATCCGGCGCACCTCCCGCGCGAAGCCGCGCCGCGGCCCGGCCTCGAGCACCGTGGCCAGCGGGTGCCCGGCCAGCGGGCCGTCGTCCCCGCCGGTCGCGGCACCGCGGGGCGCGGCCACGGCGACGGCCAGCGCGGGGAACATGTCGGTGAGCAGGTTGACCAGCAGCAGCTGGCGGGTGTTCAGCGGCGCCCGCCCGCCGAACGCGGTGCCGAGCACGGTGAACGCCACCTCGCCGGCGTTGCCGCCGACCAGCACCGAGACGGCGTCCTGCACCCGCGTCCACATCGCCCGGCCCTCGCCGATCGCGTCGACCAGCCGGGTCAGGTCCAGGTCGGTGAGCACCAGGTCGGCGGCGGCCCGGGCGGCGGGCGACTCGGCGCCCGAGACGCCCACCCCCACGTCGGCCAGCCGGATCGCCGCGGCGTCGTTCACGCCGTCGCCGGTCATCGCCAGGGTCGCCCCGGCCCGGCGCAGCGCGGCGACCAGCGACACCTTCTGCTCCGGCGACAGCCGGGCGAACACCGCGGTCTCGCGCACCATCCGGGCGCGCTCGGCCTCCGAGGCGCGGGCGAACTCCGCGCCGGTCACCACCCGGTCGGCGTCCGGGATGCCGGCCTGCCGGGCGATGGCGCTGGCCGTCTCCGGGTGGTCGCCGGTGGCCACCAGGACCCGGACGCCGGCGGCCCGCAGCTGCTCCACGGCCGCGACCGAGGACCCCCGTACCGTGTCGGCCAGCCCGACCAGCCCGCGCAGCGTGAGGTCCCGGGCCCCCTCCTCCAGGTCGCCCGCACCGCCGTCCCACTCGCGGTCGGCGACGGCGAGCACCCGCAGCCCCTCGGCGGCGAGCGCCTGCACCCGCCCGGTGAGGTCCCCGGCGTCCCGGCAGCGGCCGGCCACCACCTCGGGCGCGCCCTTGACCACCAGCCGGCCCTCGCGCACGGCCGCGGAGAAGCCGCGCCCGGCGGCGAACGGCAGGCTCTCCCCCGCGTCGCCGTCGGGGCACACGCCGCGCTCCTCGGCGGCCTCCACGACCGCCCGGTCGGTCTCGTGCGCCCGGTCGTCGCCGTTGCCGACACCGGCCGCGACCAGCCGCAGCAGCGCGTCCTCGTCCAGCTCGCCGTCCACCGGGACGAGGCCGGCCACCCGCAGCCGGTTCTCCGTCAGCGTCCCGGTCTTGTCGAAGCAGACTGTGTCGACCCGGCCGAGGGCCTCCAGCACCCGGGCGCTGCGGACGACGGCACTCCGTCGGGACAGCCGCCGGGCCGCGGCCTGCTGCGCCACGGTCGCCACCAGCGGCAGCCCCTCGGGCACCGCGGCGACCGCGACCGCCACGCCGTCCCGGACGGCGTCGCGCAGCGGGCGGCGCCACAGCACACCGAGGGCGGTGACCGCCGCGCCCCCGGCCAGGGTCAGCGGCAGCACCGACCGGGTCAGCTCGCCCAGCCGCGCCTGCACGCCGACCGGTGGCGCCGCGCCGCCGGCGGCCCGGGCCGCGCGCCCGGCCTGGGTGGCCTCCCCCACCGCGACGACGACGGCCCGCCCGCGCCCGGCGACCACGGTGGTGCCGTCGAAGAGCACGCAGGTGCGGTCGGCGACCTCGGCCCCCGGCGTGGCCGGGACCGACTTGCCGACCGACAGCGACTCCCCGGTCAGGTTGGATTCGTCGACCTCCAGGTCGACGGCCTCCAGCAGGCGGGCGTCGCAGGCGAGCACGTCCCCGGGCTCGACCTGGACGACGTCCCCGACCCGCAGCGCGCTGCCGGGCACCTCCTCGCGACCGCCGTCGGTCTCGCGGTGGACGGCGACGTCCTGCTCGAGCAGCAGGGACTCCAGCGCGGTCTCCGCCCGGAACCGCTGCAGGCCGCTGACCAGCGAGTTGGCGACGGTCACGCTGCCGACGAGGACGGCGTCGGTGGCCTCGCCGAGCATCGCCGTGGCCGCGGCGCCGGTGCCGAGGACCGGGGTGAGCGGATCGGCGAGCTCGGCGGCGACGGTGCGGGCGAACCGGGACGGCCCGCGCACCACCGGGTGCGCGCGGAGCCGGCGGAACCGGACCGGCCGGCCCTCCTCCCCGGCCGGGAGCTCGGCCAGCCGGCGCACCACGTCGTCGGGGTCCAGCGCGTGCCAGGGGGTGTGCACCGTGGGCGGCGGGACCGGGCGGCCGGCGGCCCGGACCGCGGCCCAGGTGCCGCCCAGCATCGCGACGGTGGTGGCCGTCTTCCCGGGCGAGGTCGCCCGCTGCTGCCCGTACCGCGCACTGCCGACGGCGGCCAGCAGCGCGCCGAGGACGTTGCCGGTGAGCGCCGCCTGCACCGAGCGCCGGCTGACCGTGCGGGCCGCCGCCGTCGCCGCGACCACCCGGCAGGCGTCGGTCAGCCCGGGCCGGGTGACCAGGTCGGCGCCCCACGCGGGCGCGCAGCCGGGCCGCACGGGCGCGACGGACACGTCCGCCGCCAGCAGCGCGGGGCCGTCGGTGTCGCTGACCAGCAGGACGCCGCGCCCGTCCGCCTGCAGTCGCCGCACCGTCTCCACCAGCGCCTCGTCCGCGGGGGCCACCTCGTCGGCGGCGGCGGCCACCTCCCGGGTGCCGGCGTGCGCGGTCAGCACCAGCCGCGTGCCGGCGGCGGCCGCCGCCGAGAGCAGCGCCTCGGCGTGCGGGTCCAGCTCGCGGGCGACGGTCACCGTGCCCACCCGGCGGCGACCCTGGTACACCCCACGGGTCTCGGCCCCGGGGGCGTCGTCGGCGTCGGTGGCCGGCCCGACCCGCAGGCCCTCCTCGGGCTCCTCGCCCTCCAGGGCGCCGACCAGCCGCGCGGCGGCCGACCAGACGCGGGCGTCGTCCCACCCCTCGGCCTGCGCGGTCGCCTCGAGCACCACCGGCGGGCCGGTGCACAGCGCGTCGCCGTCGACCACGACGGCGTCCACCCGGTCCAGCCGGCGGTAGGCCGCGCCGTCCATCGGCAGCACGTCGCGGCGGCACAGCAGCAGGTCCAGCGTCGTGGCGAACGCCGCCCGGCCGTGGAAGGCGGCCTTCGGGCTCAGCGCCTTGAGCAGGTCGGCCGAGCGGCCGGGGCGGCCGGTGAGCGCCAGCAGGCCGAGCGCGGCGGCCAGCTCGGTGGGTCCCAGCCGCTCGGTGTAGGTCTCGACCGGCCCCGGCGGCAGCGGCACGGGCCGGTCGCCGGGTGGCGTCAGGGGCTCGCGCTCGCCGTCGTCGGGGTCCGGGCGGCACAGCTCCCACTCGCGGCGCCGCCACACCTGCCGGTGGGCGCGCATCTCCAGGAACTCCTGCAGCGCGGCGGCGGCGTTGAGCGCGGGCACCGAGGGGCTCTGGGTGAGCGCGTGCAGCAGGGCGCTGACGCCGGAGAACGCCAGCTCGGTGCCGGTCGGTCCCACGCGCCGGTACAGCTCGCGCTGGAGCCACGTCTGGGACTCCAGCAGCACGACGGCGAGGGTCGCGTGGCGGGTGAGCGCCGGGATCGGCGACAGCTTGGCCGCGTAGGCGACACCGACGGCCGCGACGTGGATCCCGACCGCGGTGAGCGCCGCCAGCAGCGGCTCCAGGTCGGCCGGGTGGTCCTCCCGCGCCGGGAACAGCCCCTTCCCGCCGCGGGCCTTCTCGATGGCGGTCACCGTGCCGACGAGGTCCTCGACGCTGACCCGCCGCTCGTCGAAGGCGACCAGGACCCGGCCGACCACGTCGTTGACGGTCGCCCACTCCACGCCCTCGAGCCGTTCCAGGTGCCGGCGCAGCGCGGAGCGGACCTCCGGGGACTCCTCCGCGTCCGGTGCGACCAGCTCGACCTGGACCCGGCCCCGGTCGGCCCAGACCCGGCGGGTGTGCCGCGCCGGCGGGGGCTCGACCATGCCCCGGGCGGCGTCCAGCAGGTCGTGCAGCCGCCCGTCGGGCAGCGGGTCGGCGCCGGTGAGCAGGGTGCCGACGGCGCGGGTGCCGCTGACCGCGGCGGAGTGGGCCCGGGACAGCGAGGCCCGGGCGGCCCCCTCCACCAGCCCGGCGGTGCCGCCGACGAGCCCGGCCGTGACCCCCGCGCCGGCCACCACGCCGGCACCGGCCAGCGCCGCGGCCGCACCGAGCGCGCTGCCGATCCGGCGTCTGATGGCCATCGGCTCTCCCGGAACTCGGTCCCCGGAACAAGGTGGACCCGGACGCTACGCCCGTCGCCGCGCACCCGCGCCCCCGAGCGTCCTCACCCCTCGCCGAGCCAGTCCACGGCCGCCACCGCCACCTCCGGCGGGACGGTGTGCCCGCCGGCGAACTCCCGGTAGGTGACGTCGTAGCCGTCGTCGCGGAGGGCCGGCACGATGCGCCGGCTGGTCCGGTCGACCGGCAGGACGTCGTCGGCGTCGCCGTGCGACACGAACACCGCCGGCCGCCCCTCCCGCGACGACCCGGGGACGAAGCCCGGCGAGAAGGCGACCACCCGCCCGAACAGGTCCCCGTTGGCCAGGCCGAGGCCCAGGGCGTACGAGGCGCCGTCGGAGAACCCGGCCACCGCGGTGCGCCTGGCGTCGACCGGCACGGTGGAGAACACCCGGGCCAGGGCCCGGTCCAGCAGGGCGGCGTCCTCGGCGGAGCCGCCGGTGACGGCGTCCCACGTCGACCCGCGGGAGGCCGGGGCGAGGACGAGCAGGCCCCGCTCGTCGGCCAGGCCGCCGAGGACGCCCAGTCCGGCCTCGGCGTTCCCGCCGGCGCCGTGCAGGGCCACCACGAGCGGCGCCGTGCTGCCCGGCGCGAGCCCGGGCGGCACGTGCAGCAGCGGCGGCCGCTCCACCCCCAGGTCCAGCGGCTGCGTCCCCGGCGCAGGGAGCCCGGCGGGAGGCTCGGGCTGCGGGCGGGCGGTGAGCCGGGCAGCCGCGTCCGTGCCCCCGGGTGTCCCCGGCAGCCGCGCGCCGCAGCCGGCGAGGACGCCCGCACCGGCGAGCGCCGCGGCCGCGCCCAGCAGCCGCCGGCGGGTCCAGCCGGGGTCCGGGGGCGGCACCGTCAGCCGCCGCTGTGCAGGGCCGCCCAGAAGGCCGCGCGGACGCCGTCGGCACCCCAGGCGTTGGGCTCGATGAGGGAGCAGAACCACAGGTCGCGCTGCTCCGGCCGGGCCTCGCGGCGCCGCGGGTCACCGGCCGCCAGCCCGTGGCCGCGGAAGCGCTCGGCGATCTCGGCCACCGCGGCGCCGCGCCGCGCCGCGCCCCGGCGCAGGGCGTCGTTCAGCTCGCCGATCAGCGCGACGGCGTCCGGCCAGGGCGGCAGGCCGAGCCGCTCCGCGTCGGCGGTGCCGTCGCTCGGGTCGTAGACCGTGCCCACGACGACCTGGCCGCCCGGGGCCAGGGTCTCGCCGATCGCGGCCAGGGCCCGGTCGAGCGCGGCCGCGACGCGGGCGACCACCGCGCGGGCGGCCGCGGTGTCCCCGTAGGCGCCGAGGAGGTCGTTCCCGCCGATCGTCAGGGTGACCAGCGCGGGCCGCTCCGGCAGCGCCGCGAGCCGGGGCAGCTGCCGGTCCAGCAGCGTGCCGGTGGTCGCGCCGTCGGTCGCCAGCAGCGCGAACGTCGTCCCGGGCGCCGTGCTGCGCAGGTCGCGCCCGCGCCAGTCCGGGAAGTCCTCGTCCCGGTTGGCGTACAGCAGGCTGGCCCCGCCGCGGCCCGGGCCGCCGGAGTAGTCGTCGATGGAGATCGAGTCGCCGAGCGCGACGTACCCTCCGGCGCCGGTCACCCCGCCATGGTGCGCCAGGAGCCGGTCAGCCGCGCCCCGCCCGCCGCGCGCTCCCGCGGCGGGGCCCGCCCCTGCCCCCGGACCGGCGGCTCCCGGCGTCCTCACGGCGGGCCGGGGCCCCCCGCCGGACCGGGGCCCCGCGCCGGGCGCCGCGCGCCGCGCACGCCCGGCAGGTGGGGAACCGCGGGGCGACCGACACGCCGCAGTCGGCGCACCGGCCCGGCCCGGCCGCGGCGATCGCGCCGGGGAGCAGCTCGGTGATGCGGGCGGCACACCGCTGCTCCAGCCGGGCCGCGTCCTCGGCGGTGAGCCCGGCGACGCCCGGGAAGGAGCGCAGCAGCGTCGACGCGTCGCGCGCGGCGGCGGCCGCCTGCTCGAAGTCCTCCACCGGTCCCCGCCGCGGCAGCGCCGGCAGCACCGTCTGCGGCGGGACCCGGTGCCCGGCTCCGTGCAGCAGCGAGGCGCGGACCAGGGTGAGCCAGCGGGTGCGGCGCGGCGGCTCGAAGTCGATGGGCAGGGTGACCAGGCGCCAGACGGTCCCCAGGTCGGTGCTCTCCCCGACCAGCCCCGCCAGCAGCGGCAGCAGCGCCTCAGCCCGCTCGACCAGCCCGCTGACGTCGTCGCCCGTCACCGCCTCGTCCCGGGTGGCCGTCCGGGCCCACCGCGCCCACCGGCCCAGGGCCTCGGGGATGTCGACCGGCGCGAGCGCGCCCAGGTCGTCGAGCTCGGGGCGGAGCCGGGGGGTGCGCCGGGGCAGGTCGCTGGCCACCGTGCCGCGGGCCACCGCGGCGCCGGTGGCGACCAGGGCGGCGTCCGGCCGCAGACCCGGCACGCCGGTGAGCACGCCGACCGTGCCGTGACTCGTGAGCAGGTGGCGGCCGGCGCGGCCGGCGATCTGCGCGGCCTCCACGTCCGCAGCGGACGGCGCTCGACCCCGTCGAACTTGGTCGTCTCGGCGAACAGCACGGTCGCTGCCGGCACGTTGATGCCGTGCCCGATGACGTCGGTGGTGACCAGCACGTCGAGCTCGCCGCGGCTGAACCGGTCGATCACCTCGCGCCGGGTGGCCGGCGGGAGGGCACCGTAGAGGACGCCGGTGCGCCCCGGCCGGACCGCCTCCAGCACCGCCGCGGTGGCGTAGACGGCCTTGCGGGAGAAGGCGACGACCAGCGTCCGCGGCCGCACGCCCGAGGGCCGCACCGGGGCCGGCAGGACGTCGAGCCGGGACAGCCGCCCGTGGCGGACGACCTCGACGTCGGCGACGTCGGCGACCAGCGGCTCGAGCACCGGCAGCGCCTCGGCGGCCGAGACCACCCGGACCTCGCGGTACTCGCCGGTGAGCAGCAGACGCGCCCAGGTGTGCCCGCGGTCGGGGTCGGTGACCCAGTGCGCCTCGTCGAGGACGAGCAGCCCGCCGCGCGGCGGCGCCTTCTCGACGGTGCAGCAGAGGACCGGCGCCATCGGCTCGATCTGCTCCTCGCCGGTGGACAGGCCGACGGTGCCCGGTGGCAGCTGTGCCGACAGCCGGGCGTACGCCTCGTGGGCCAGCTGCCGCAGCGGAGCCGCGTAGGTGCCGGCACCGGCCTCGGCGAGGGCGGCCAGCGCGTCGTGGGTCTTGCCGGAGTTCGTGGGGCCGAGGTGGAACACGACCCGCTGCGGCGGGGTGCCGCGCACCGGCAGCGCCGGACCCGCGCCGGCGGGGAGCGCGTCCTCGGAGACGGACCGGGGGTGGAGGGAGGCAGGCAGGACGTCGTCCTTCGTCGGGTGCGGGAGGGGCGGCGGGCCGAACGCCCTCGGCGGGGGTCCGTCCAGGCCCGGGGGGACAACAGCCGGGAGCTCGCGCGCATGCCCGGGGTGTGCGACGTCGCCCCGGGTCCTCAGGCGCCGGCCCCGCCGACCTGGCTACCGTGGTAGGGCATCGGCGGCCGCACGCGAGGGGACGGACAGGTGGACACGGCGCTTCCGCACGGGGTCGTCCCCGCGCCTGGCCCGCGCTACGTGCACGACGCGCTGTTCTTCTCCTCCCCTGACGAGCTGGCCGCCGCGACGGTTCCCTTCGTGCAGCAGGGTCTGGCTGCCGGGGACGCCGTCGTCGTCACCGCCTCCCCCGCCACCGCCGACGTCGTCCGGACGGCCGTGGACGACGACCGGGTCAGGGTCCTGGCATGGGTCGAGGCCTACGCCCGGCGCACGCCCGCGGCGGTCACCGCGTTCCGACGGCTGGCCGACGAGCTCACCGCCACCGGCGCGCGTCGCGTCCGGGTGCTCGGCGAGACCGACTTCGGGCGGACCGAGCGCGAGCAGCTGGAGTGGCAGCGCTACGAGGCCGTGGTGAACCACGCCCTCGCCGACCGGCCGCTGTGGGGACTGTGCCTCTTCGACACCACGCGGCTGCCCGACCAGGTGCTGGAGTCCGTCGCCCGCACCCACCCGACCGTCGTGACCGGCTCCGCGCGCACGCCGAACCCCCGATTCGTCGACCCCGCGGAGTACCTGCGCGGCCTCCCGGTGCCGGTGGAACCGCTGCAGGCGGCGGCCCCGCGGCTGGCGGTGGACGAGGTCGCCGACCCGATCGCGCTGCGGCACGCCGTCGCCTCCGCGCTGGCCGACACCGGTGGGCCGCGCGACGTGGTCGAGGACTTCCTGCTCGCGGTCGACGAGACCACCTCCAACGCCGTCCGGCACGGGAGGCCGCCGCTGGGTCTGCGGCTGTGGACGTCGGCCGAGCGGCTGGTGTGCACCGTCACCGACCACGGGCCGGGGATGGACGACCCGTTCGCCGGCTACGGCCCGGCGCACGGCGACGACCTCTCGCGCGGCGGCATGGGCGTGTGGCTGGCCCGCCAGCTGTGCGACCACGTCGACATCAGCTCCGGCCCGGACGGCGTCACGGTCCGGTTGACGACCGCGCTGCGCTGACCCGCCCCTGGGAGACTGGCCGCGTGCACCTGGTCCTGGAGTACGCGCTGGCCGACGACTACCTACAGCGCCGGGCGGCCCTGCGCGAGGAACACCTGGCGCTCCTGCGGGCAGCCCACGAGCGCGGCGAGCTGCTGATGGCCGGCGCGCTGCCCGACCCGTACGACCGCGCGCTGCTGGTGTGGACCGCACCCCGCGAGGTGGTCGAGCGCTTCGCCGAGTCCGACCCCTACGTCGTCCAGGGGCTGGTGACCGGCTGGACCATCCGGCAGTGGGACGTCGTCGTCGGCTGACCGGGAGCGGGCCGGGCGCTGGGGACGACCCGGTCAGGTGGTCATCGGGGCTGCACCAGAATCTTGACGTTCTGCTCCTTGTTGTCGATGAGCTCGCGGAAACCCTCCTCGACGATGCCGTCGAGCCCGATCCGCCCGGTGATGAACTGGAACGGGTCCACCCGGCCGGACGCCACCATGTCGATCGTCGCCGGGTGGTCGTGCGCGTAGGCGAGGCTGCCCAGCACGCTCACCTCGCGGAACACCAGGTCGTTCATCGCGACCCGGGCCTCGTGTCCCCAGATCGCGACGTTGACGCAGGTGCCGCCGGCGCGGGTCGAGCGGATGGCCGTCGCGAGCACCTGGTCGACGCCGGCGCACTCGAAGGTGACGTCGGCGCCGCGGCCCCCGGTGAGCTCGTCGACGGCCGCCACGACGTCGACCGCCCGCGGGTCGAGCACCGTGGCGGCGCCGGCTCCCGCGGCCTTGTGCTTGCGGGCCTCGGCGGGCTCCACCACGACCACCTGCTCCACGCCGGCGGCGGTCAGGGCGGCGGTGGTGACGAGTCCGATGGGGCCGGCCCCGAACACCACGGCGGAGTGTCCCGGCCGGGCGCCGGAGAGCCGGACGGCGTGGGCGGCGACGGCGAGCGGCTCGATCAGCGCCCCGACGTCGGTGCCCAGGTCGCCCAGTGGGTGCACCCACCGCCGCTCGGCGACGACGTACCGCGAGAAGCCCCCGCCGCCGCCGGAGAGCCCCACGAAGCCGAGGGTGCGGCAGACGTTGTAGCGACCCTGCCGGCAGGCGTCGCAGCGCCCGCAGACGACGTAGGGCTCCACGACCACCCGGTCGCCCAGCCGTACGTCGTCCACCCCGGGGCCGACCTCCGCCACCACGCCGGCGAACTCGTGGCCGAGGGTCACCGGCATGCCCTCGCCGGTCAGCGGGTGCGGCGCCTCGGCCGTCGGCACGAAGATCGGGCCCTCGAGGTACTCGTGCAGGTCGGTGCCGCAGATGCCGCACCACTCCACCTCGACGGCGACCGTCCCCGGGCGCACCTGGGGGTCCGGCACCTCCTCGACCCGGATGTCGCCGCGACCGTGGAACCGGGCTGCCTTCATGGCGTCGTCTCCGTCCGTCGGTGGACCTCCGCGCGGGAGGCTGCCGACAGGACACCGCGTGACGCCCGCCCCGGGGAGCGTTGCAGCGAGTTGCAGCCGCGGCTCGTCCCCAGGAGGACGGTGGCCACCCTTCACGGTCCCGCGCCGCGCCTGCGAGGCGCGGGGGGAAGGGTGGTCCTCCCTCAGTCGGGCAGCAGCCGCCGCAGGACGCCCTTCGCCGTCGCGCCGGCCCGGTAGGACTGCACCAGCCAGGAGTTGCACACGATGTTCGCGCCGGCCAGCGCGGGCACCAGGAACTGCGTCACCCGCTGGCGGCTCTGCCACTTCTGGATCTCCGGACTGGTGCCCGCGGTGGGCAGGGTGGCGTCCTTGACCTCCACCGTCTCCCCGCGCTGCTGGGCCTGCTCGGCCAGCTTGCCGATCTGGGCGCCGCTGTACGCGGCGTAGGCGGTGGCGCCCGCACCGGCCACGGCCAGCCCGGCCTTGAGCCCGCCGACCGTGCCGAAGCCCTGCTGCAGCGCGATGCGCCGTCCGCCCACCTGGGTCAGCCGGAGCCCCGCGAGCAGGGTGGCCGCGATGCCACCGAACTGGGCCGGCTGGAAGCGGCTCCACGCCGAGCTGGCCACCCGGATCCGGTCGATGCCCTGGGACAGGTCGCTGCCGGACTTGTTGACGCCGGCGATGCCCATCACCGCCCCGCCGAACCAGAGGGCCGAGCCGAGGTCGTGCACGGCCTGGGCCACGAAGTGGTTGTCGGTGTTGCCGGTCATCTGTTCCTCCGGTGCATCGGGTCTCCCTCTTGAGTGGCCGCCCCTACCCGGGTCCGCGGACCGGTAACGGGCAATGCCGTGACACGCCGGAGAAAGCGGCGGGGCGGGTGGGAGCGACTCCGGCGGGGTAGGCGACGTGGCGGCCGCCGTTCGGGCAGTCGGACCGGCCTGAGCCCCGCGGAGACCACCATGACGCGCCCAGCCGTTCCCGTGTCCGAGATCGACCGAGGCATCGTCGAGGCGCACCGCGACCTCGGCGCGGCCCGGTCGGCGTTCGCGCAGTCCCCGAGCGGTGCCGCGATCACCGCCTGCCAGGCGGCGGAGGCGCGGCTCAACGAGCTGCTCGACGTCCGGTTCGACCGCATGACCGCCGCCCGCCCGCCCGCCGCGTCCGCGGCGTGACCACTGTCCCGACGGGTGCCCGCCCGCGCGCGCGGCGGGTGGAGGAGGCTGGAGGCTGCGGCCGCGCCTCCCCGAGGGGGCAGCGGGGCCGGAGGACGGTCGGTGGGACGGGCTCGCCGGCGACGAGCAGTGCAGGAGCAGTTGGATGCCGCAGGGCACGGTGAAGTGGTTCAACGCCGAGAAGGGGTTCGGGTTCATCGCACCCGACGACGGAGGGCAGGACGTCTTCGTCCACTTCTCCGCGATCGCCGACGAGGGCGGGTTCCGGACCCTCGACGAGGGCCAGCAGGTGGAGTTCGAGGCCAGCCAGGGCCAGCGCGGGCTGCAGGCGGACTCGGTGCGGCCGGTCGGCGGCGCCCCGCGACGCCAGGACGCCGGGTACGGCCAGGAGCGTGACCGCGGGCGCGACGACCGCGATCGGGGTCGCGGGCGGGACGACGACCGGGGCCGTGGACGCGACAGCGACCGCGGCCGGTCCTCGTCGCGGGCCGGGCGCAGCACCGGCACGGTCACCTGGTTCGACAACGACAAGGGCTTCGGGTTCATCCAGCCCGACGAGGACGGCCCGGACGTCTTCGTGCACTTCTCGCAGATCGCCGACAGCGGCGGCTACCGGAGCCTCGACGAGGGCCAGCGGGTCGAGTTCGACGTCACCCAGGGCCAGCGCGGGCCGCAGGCCGAGGACGTGCGGTCCGCCGAGCGCGGCGGGGGCGGCTCCCGGGACGCCGGCCCGCGGGGCGGGTACCGCGACCGCGACTCCGGCGGGTACCGCGACCGGGACGGCGGGGGGTACCGCGACGGTGGCCGGGACGCCGGGCGCGGCGGCGGCGGCGCAGGTCGCCGTCCCTCGGGCGGTGGCCGGGCCAACGGCACGGTGAAGTGGTTCAACGCCGAGAAGGGCTTCGGGTTCATCGAGCCCGACGACGGCGGCCCGGACGTGTTCGTGCACTTCTCGGCCATCTCCGACCGCGGTGGCTTCCGCAGCCTCGACGAGGGCCAGCGGGTCGAGTTCGAGGCCAGCGAGGGCCAGCGCGGCCGGCAGGCCGACCGGGTCGACCCGGCTTGAAGAAGGACCCCGTCCTCCCCACCCCTGGCAAGCTCGGGGCGGTGCCCTGGACGGGGCCTGCGCGCCGGCGCCGCGCCCTCCGGGGTGCGGCGCCGGCGGGCCGGCCTGTCACAGCTGCCGGACGTCGGCCTCCACGGCCTCGAAGGCCTTGCGCGCGGCGATGAGCACCGGGTCCCAGACCGGTGAGAACGGCGGGGCGTAGGAGAGGTCGAGCGAGAGGATCTCGTCGACGCCCATCTCGTTCCAGATGCAGATGGCGAGGGCGTCGACGCGCTTGGCCGCCGCCTCCCGGCCGACGACCTGCGCGCCGAGGAGCCGGCCGCTGCGCCGCTCGGCGATCATCTTCAGCCGGATCGGCTGCGCGCCCGGGAAGTAGCCGGCCTTGGTCGTCGAGTCGACGACGGCGGTGACGAACTGGTATCCGGCCGCCTCGGCCTCGGCGGTGGACAGCCCGGTGCGGGCGGCCTCCAGCTCGCAGATGCGGGTGATCGCGGTGCCGATGACACCGGGGAAGGTGGCGTAACCGCCGCCGATGTTGATGCCCGCCACCCGGCCCTGCTTGTTGGCGTGCGTGCCCAGGGCGACGACGACCCGCTGGCCGGAGAGCCGGTGCACCGACTCGACGCAGTCGCCGGCCGCCCAGACCCCCTCCACCTGGGTGCGCATCCCCGCGTCGACGGCGATGCCGCCGGAGACGCCGAGCGGGATGCCGGCCTCCTCGGCGAGCCGGACCGCCGGGCGCACGCCCAGGCCGAGCACCACCAGGTCGGCGGGCAGCTTCCGGCCGCTGGCGGTCACCACCGCGCGGGCCCGGCCGCCGGCGTCGGTCTCGATCGCCGCGACGGCGTCGGAGAGGACCAGTTCGATGTCCTCCTTGCGCACGGCCTCGGCGATGAACTCGCCGACGTCGGGGTCGAAGGTGCCGACCGGGGTCGCGGACATGTCGACGACGGTCACGTCGAGCCCGCGGATCCGGCAGGCCTCGGCGATCTCCAGGCCGATGTAACCGCCACCGACGACGACCACGCGCCGCACGTCCCCGCCGTCGAGCGCGGCCCTCAGCGCCGCGCCGTCGTCGAGTGTCTGCACGCCGTGGACGCCGGTCGAGTCGATGCCGGGCACCGGCGGCCGCATCGGGACGCTGCCGGTGGCGTACACGAGGTCGTCGAACGGCTCGACGCCGCCGTCCCCGCCGGCGAGGTCCCGCCAGGAGACGACGCGGCGGTCCAGGTCGATGCCGACGACCTCGGTCCGCATCCGGACGTCGATGCCCATCGCGCGGTGCTGCTCGGGCGTGCGGGCGACCAGGTCGGCCTCACGCTCGACGGTGCCGCTGATCCAGAACGGGATGCCGCACGCCGAGTACGACGTCGCCCGGCCCCGCTCGAACACCACGACGTCCAGGTCGGGACGCCGCTTCTTCGCCTGCGCCGCGGCGCTGCCGCCCGCGGCGTCCCCACCGATCACGACCACGCGTCTGCCCACGTCCCGGACGCTAGGGGACCCGGTGCGCGTCCGCCGGTCCACGGTGCGGCGCCCCGGCACTAGCGTCGGTCCATGACCGTCCCGCCACCTCCCGGTCCACAGCCGCCGTCGCCGACGCCGTCGCCCGTGGACCCCGTCCCGCCGCCGGAGCCCGCCCCGTTCCCCGTGCCGGGTCCCACCGACCCCTCGGCGCCGCCGCCGTCCGGCCCCCAGCCGGTCTGAGGCTCCCCGGCGCGGTCGTCGCCGGGCAGCGGCTCGCCGGCGTGCCCGGCGGACCCGGGCTGCGGGCCGCCCCGCGAGAGCCGCTGCCGGCCGCCGCGGTCAGCGGACGGCCGTTCCGGTCGCTGGTGTGCCCGGCGGTCCCTCCGTCCCTGCTCCGCCACGCGGCAGGGGGTCCTGGCAGGGTCGTCCCGACGCCGTCGTCCGCACGAGGGCCCGGCGGACCGGAGCGGGGAGGACGGCGACGTGGTGGGCGGCGGAGACGGTGCTGCGGGGCAGGGCAGGAGCTGGCGGGACGGGCTGCGCGACGGCGCTCCGTACGGCGCCGCGGCGTTCGTGCTGGCGGTGTCCTTCGGGGTGGTGGCCACCGACGCCGGGATGCCCGAGGTCGCCGCGATCGTGATGTCGGCGCTCGTCTACTCGGGCTCGGGGCAGCTCGCCGCGCTGGGCATCGTCGGCTCCGGCGGGGGCGTCGGGGCGGCGGTCGGGGCCGCCACCCTGGTCAGCTCCCGGTTCCTGCCGATGGGCTTCGCGCTCGGGCCCTCGTTGCGCGGCAGCCGGCTGCGCCGGGCGCTGGAGGGCCAGGCGACGGTGGACGCGTCCTGGGCGATGGCCGCCCGCGGCGACGGCCGGTACGACCGCGAGTACCTCTTCGGCCACTCCGCGGCGCAGTACGTCCCCTGGGTGGCCGGCACGGTCGTCGGGGTCTTCGTGCCGGTGCTCGACACCCGCGCCCTCGGCCTGGACGCCGTCTTCCCGGCGTTCTTCCTCGCACTCCTCGCGGCGGAGGTCAGCGACCGGCTGCGACTCGGCGTGGCCCTGGCCGGCGGCGGGGTCGCGCTCGCCCTCGTGCCGGTCGCCCCGCCGGGCCTGCCGGTCCTGGCCGCCGGCGCCGTGGCCCTCGTCGGGCTGCGGAGGCCGCGGTGAACCCGTCGAGCTGGTGGCTGCTCATCGGCCTGTGCGTGCTGACGACCGCACTCACCCGTGGAGCCGGCCCGGCCGCGACCGGCGGGCGGGAGCTCCCCGCGCCCGCCGTGCGGGTCGTCGTCCTGCTGTCCTCGGCGCTGCTGGCCGCGCTCGTCGTCACCTCCGCGCTGGCGGACGGCACCGCGCTGCGCGTCGGCGCCGACACCGCCGGCGTGGCCACCGCCGGCCTGCTGCTGTGGCGGCGGGCGCACCTGCTCGTCGTCGTCCTGGGCGCCGCCGCGGTCACCGCCGGCCTGCGCGCCCTCGGCGTGGACTGAGCCGAGCGGCCCGGCTCAGGCCCGAGCGCCCCGGGGCACCGGCCGGACGTCGCGGGCCCCGGAGAGCTCGTGGCCGGCGTCGCAGACCAGGGCCAGGTGCACCGGCTCCTCGCAGCCGCGGTGCCGCAGCTCGAGGGGGACGTCGCCGTCCTCGGCCAGGTACCTGTCCCCCCACGCCATGAGGGCGACCAGGACCGGGTGCAGGTCGATGCCCTTCTGCGTCAGCCGGTACTCGTGCCGCTGCCGCTCCCCCGGCGCCTGGTACGGGACCCGCCGCAGGACACCCTGGTCCACGAGCGTGGCGAGCCGGTCGGTGAGCACGGCCCGGGGCGCGCCGAGCACCCGCTGGAAGTCGGCGAACCGGCGCACGCCGAGGAACGCCTCCCGCAGCACGAGCAGGCTCCACTTCTCGCCGATGACGGCCAGCGTGCCCGCGACGGAGCAGCGCGACCGGTCCCAGGGAGCCTCGCTCACGACACCAGCATAGCGGCTGGGTTCACTTGACGAACTACCTCGGGAGGAGCAGAGTTCGCTCAACGAACCCAGGGAGGCCGGGATGGATCTGCCCGTGACGACCAGGCCGGTGCGGCCGGACGACGGCCCGCTCTTCTGCCGGCTGTGGGACCGCCTCTCCCCCGAGACGGTCTACCGGCGCTTCCACGCGCCGCTGCGCTCCCCGCCGGCGGACGCACACCGGCTGGTCGAGGTCGACCACGACCTGCGCGAGGCGCTGGTCGCCGTCGTCGGCGGGGAGGTGGTCGGGGTGGCCCGCTACGACCGCTCCCCCGCCGACCCCGGGACCGCTGACGTCGCCGTGGTCGTCGAGGACGCCTGGCAGGGCGTCGGCGTCGGCCGGCAGCTGCTCGGCGAGCTCACCCAGCTGGCCGCCCGTCGCGGCGTCCGCAGCCTCACCGCCGACGTCCAGGCCGACAACGACCGGGTGGTCGGGCTGGTCCGGCGGCTGCTGCCCGGCGCCGTCCTCACCTCCCGGCACGGCGTCTACGCCGTGCAGAGCCCGGTGCCCGGTGCTGCCGCACCGGTCGCCGCCTGACCTGCGAGAGGAAGCACCATGTCCCTGCGCACCAGCTTCGCCGCGCACCGCCGCACCCGCGCCCGCCTGCGCGAGGAGCGCGCCTTCGAGCGGCTGCTCGCCCGGGCCCCGACCGTCGAGTCCGCGCACGAGCTGCGCGCCCTCGCCACCCGCCGCTGACAGCCGCGGTCAGCCGGCCGGCGGCCGCAGCTGCCCGTAGAGGCGGGCGAGGTCGGGCAGCTGGTGGTGGGCGTTCAGCCCGCTCGGGTTGGGCACCACCCAGGTCGCCGCGCCGCCGACCCGCTCGGGCTGCAGCCCGGTGCCCGCGCGCGGCCGGTCGAAGCCGAGCCGGTAGGCCGTGATGCCGAGGACGGCGAGCACCCGCGGCCGGTAGCGCGCGACCAGCTCGCCCAGGGCTCCGGCTCCGGCCCGCAGCTCCTCGGGGGAGAGCTCGGCTGCGGTCCGGGTGGGCCGGTCCACCACGTTGGTCACGCCGAGGCCGTACTGCAGCAGGTCCATGTCCTCCTCGGGCCGCATCAGCCGCGGGGTGAGGCCCGCCCGGTGCAGCGCCGGCCAGAAGCGGTTGCCCGGCCGGGCGAAGTGGTGCCCGCGCTCGGCCGACGTCAGCGACGGGTTGATCCCGCAGAAGAGGACGTCGAGGCCGGGGGCGATGACGTCGCGCAGCGGCTTGCCCGGCACGGCGGCGAGGGTAGCCGGGGACGGCGCACACTGGCCGGCATGACCGAGGGCGCCGACGCGGCCTTCCGCCGCTTCGTCGCCGCCGAGCGCGACGGCCTCCTCGCCGAGGCCCTCCGGCTGACCGGCGACCCGGACCGGGCCGAGGACGCCGTCCAGCGCGCGCTGGCCCGCACCCGGCTGCACTGGGGACGACGCGGCGCCGACCCCGCGACGACCGCCGCCGACGCGCTGCACGACGCGGCCACGGGGGAGGACGGCGGACAGGTCCTCGAGTCGCTCGACGACCGACGACCACCGGCGCCCCCTCCGCCCGCGCACTGGCGGCTGGACGCCGACGCGGCCGCCACCGACGCCCTCGGCCGCGCCCGCCGGCAGCGCCGGGTCCGCACCGCCGGGCTCGCCGCCGCGGCCGCCGCCACCGTGGCGGTGGCCGCCCTGGTGGTCCCGCAGCCGGGTCCGGAGCCGCGCGACGCCGGGGGCGCCCCGCAGCCGGCCGCCGACGTCCCGGTGCTGACCGAGCCCACCCGCGGCACGCTCGCCGGGGACACCGCGTTCGTCGAGGCCGCCCGCCGCGCCGACTGGGGCCCGCTGACCCCGCCGCCGGTCGAGGAGCGCCGCGTCGTCCTCGCCACCGACACCCCCGACGGCCGCGTCGTCCTGCTCGCCGGCACGGTCGACGAGGACGTCCGCGGCGTCTGGCTCACCGGCCCGGTGGGCGCACCGCCCGAGCAGCTCACCCGCTCCGTCCCCCAGGACCTCGGCCCGTACCGGCCGGCGTCGCTGCTGGTCGGCGGCCCCGGCCCGGCGACCCTCGTCGTCGTCACCGCCCCCGGCGACGAGGTCGAGGTCTCCCCGCGGCTGCAGGTCGGCCCGCGCGGCACGGTCGACCGCAGCTACGAGCCGGTCCCGGCCGACGGCGGCCTCGCGGTCACCGGGGTCCGGACCACGACCGCCGGAGCCGGCACCAGCGTCCGCGTGCTGCGCGACGGGCAGCCGGTGTACCGCGCCGGCGTCACCGCCCCCTCCCTCCCCACCGGAGCCGCGCCCGGCCTCCCGGCCGGTCCCGCGGAGGTCCCGCCGCTGGAGCCGCTGCGCCCGGCGTCCGCCCGCCCCGCCGAGCGGCTGGTCACCGAGGCGCTGACCGACATCGCCGTCCCGCTGGGCGCCGAGCCCGCCGACCTGCAGCCGCAGCTGCTCTGGGCGGGCACCCTGCCGATGCCCGAGGTGCCGGGCAGCGCCGCCGTCGTCGTCGGCCGCAGCCCCGGCGGCGGGCTGGTCGTCACCACGTGGGCCGGCCAGCTCGGCGCCACCGGCGCCGGCCGCACCGTGCCCTGCGGCGTGCACACCCCGCCGGGGACGACGGACGTCGCCGGGCTCGTGGTGGCGCGGGTGTGCGACCTCTCCTCGCCCGAGAGCGAACCCTCGGACGCCGGCCGCTGGCTGGTCGTCACCGCGCCCGCCCCCGCCGCGGCCGCCGCCGTCCTCGACGAGCACGGCGGCCTGCTCGCGACCGTCCCGCTGCCCGACGGCGGCGGGGTCGCCCTCCTCCCGACCGGGGCGCGGGACGTGCGCACCCTCGACGCCGCCGGGCGGGCGCTCACCGAGGTGCCGGTCAGCGCGATCGCCACCGAGCCGTTCGGGGACTACGGCTCCGGCGAGGTCCGCTAGGCCCGGCGCGGCACCGGCACGGTCATCAGGTCCGCCGCCACCACCAGGTCGCCGTCGAACACCTCCGCCGCCTCGTCCCGGAAGCGGGACGGGTCGGGGTAGCGCTGCGAGAAGTGGGTGAGCACCAGCCGCCGCACCCCGCACTCGGCGGCCACCGTCGCCGCCTGCCGCGCGGTCAGGTGCCCGTACTCACGGGCCAGCGCGGCGTCCTCCTCGAGGAACGTCGACTCGATGACGAGCAGATCGGCCCCGTCGGCCAGCGCGGGGACCGCGTCGCACAGCCGGGTGTCCATCACGAAGGCCACCCGCTGCCCCGGCCGGTGGGCGCTCACCTCCTCCAGCCGCACGGTCCGCCCGCCGACGTCCAGCGACCCCGCCCGCTGCAGCCGACCGACGTCCGGCCCGGCCACCCCGGCCCGGGCCAGCGCCTCGGGGAGCATCCGGCGGCCGTCGGGCTCGACCAGCCGGTAGCCGAACGCCTCGACGAGGTGGTCCAGCCGCCGGGCCTCCAACGTCCACGACGGCCCCGCGGCCACCGGCCCGTCGACGGCCAGCGGCTCCTCGCGCAGGTCGAGGACGTCGTGGAACACCGACGCGGCGCGCAGCCGGCCGAAGTACTCCCGCCCGGATGCCGGGAAGTGCGCGGACACCGGGTGCGCGACCCGGTCCAGCGACATCCGCTGCACCACGCCCGGCACGCCCAGGCAGTGGTCGCCGTGGAAGTGGGAGATGCACAGGTGGGTGACCGCGCTGCTCGGCACGCCGGCGAGCAGCAGCTGCCGCTGGGTGCCCTCACCCGGGTCGAACAGGAACCCCTCGCCGTCCCAGCGCAGCAGGTAGCCGTTGTGGTTGCGGGTGCGGGTGGGCGCCTGGCTGGCGGTGCCGAGGACGACGAGCTCGCGCACGGCCACCGCCGGCTCAGCCGACCTGCTCGACGCCCGCCGCGTGCCGCCGGGCCAGCTCGCGGTAGATCGCCGGGTTGCCGTCGACCCAGACCGCGGCCCCCTCGCTGAGCGGGCCCCGCACCGTCGCCGGGGCGCCGAGCGCCAGCACCCCGTCGGGGACCACCGCCCGCGGCGGCACCAGGCTGTGCGCGCCGACGAGCGCCCGGGTGCCGATGCGGGCGCCGTCCTGCACGGTGCTGCCGTTGCCGATCAGCGCCTCGGCGCCCACCACCGCGCCGTGGACGACGCACTGGTGGCCGACGGTCGCGCCCGGCCCGATCTCGGTCTCCGGGTCCGCGCCACCGTGCAGCACCGAGTTGTCCTGCACGTTGGCGCCGGCCCGCACGACGATGCGGCCGAAGTCCGCGCGCAGCACCGCGCCGTACCAGACCGACGCCCCGGCCTCGACGACGACGTCGCCCACGAGCGTGGCGGTCGGGGCGATCCACGCCTCCGGGGAGACGGAGGGGGCACGGCCTTCGAAGGAGAACAGCGGCACGGGCGGAGCGTAGGGGCCGGTCCAGCCCCTCCCTCCCGGGTGTGGTCCGCGTTACGTTCGGCGTCCGTCGCCCGACCCTGCTGGAGGACCCATGGACCGGCTCCGCTTCGGCACCTTCCTCGCTCCCTTCCACCCCGCCGGGGAGAACCCCACGCTGGCCCTGCAGCGGGACCTGGAGCTGGTCGAGCACCTGGACCGGCTCGGGTACGACGAGGCCTGGATCGGCGAGCACCACTCCGCGGGCACCGAGATCATCGCCTCGCCGGAGATCTTCATCGCCGCCGCGGCGGAGCGGACCAAGCACATCAAGCTCGGCACCGGCGTCACCTCGATCGCCTACCACAACCCGCTGTGGGTGGCCGAGCGCATGGTGCTGCTCGACCACCTCACGCGGGGCCGGGCGATGCTCGGCTGCGGCCCCGGCTCGCTGCCCACCGACTCGATGATGCTGGGCCTCAACCCGACCGACACCCGCGAGCTGCTCGAGGTCGACCTCGACATCATCATGCGGCTGCTGCGCGGTGAGACGGTGACGCAGAAGACCCGTACGCACGACCTGGTCAACGCCCGCCTGCACCTGCGCCCCTACACCCAGCCGCGCTTCGAGGTCGCCGTCGCCGCGGTCGCCTCCCCCACCGGACCGCGGATGGCCGGGCGGCACGGCATCGGGCTGCTCTCCATCGGCGCCACGCTCACCAAGGAGGGCTTCGACGCCCTGGCCCACCACTGGAACGTCGTCCAGGAGCGCGCCGAGCACTTCGGTCAGACGGTGTCCCGCCGCGACTGGCGGCTGGTCGGGCTCATGCACGTCGCCGAGACCCGCGAGCAGGCCTACGCCGACGTGCAGCACGGCATCGAGACCTGGTTCCGCTACTTCCAGAAGACGGCCGCCTTCCCGCAGATGGCCGTCGAGGGCGGCGACGCCAAGGAGATGATCGACTTCATCAACGAGGCCGGGATCGGGGCCATCGGCACGGTGGAGGACGCCCGCGCGCAGGTGCAGCGGCTGTGGGACCAGTCCGGCGGCTTCGGCTGCATGCTGCTGCTCGGCCACGAGTGGGCGAACCCGCAGGCCACCAAGCGCTCGTGGGAGCTCATCGCCCAGCACGTCGTGCCGCACTTCCAGGGCGGCGAGGTCTCCCACGCCCAGCAGACGCTGGACGCCAAGGAGTACGCGATGGGCAAGCGTGAGGACTACGCCGCCCAGCAGATGCAGGCCGTCGCCACGATGACCGAGCGGTACGAGCAGGAGAAGGCCGGCGGCTGACCTCCGCGGGCTGGCCGCCGCCCCGGTGGTCGGGGCGGCGGCCGGCCGCTGTCACCGCAGCGGGAAGGAGTGGTGCTCGTGCGCGACGCGCCACCGGCCGCCGTCGCGGCGCAGGCCGAGGGTGATCCGGAGCCGGTGCCCGGGGTGCTCGGCCGGCTCGGCCGCCGCCCACCGCAGCACCAGGTCGCGGACGACGGACCTGTCGTCGCTCATGCCGGTGGAGACCGCGGTCGGTGCGCCGGCTCATCGGCGTGCCGATCGGTGTGGCCGAGGCGACACGTCCTGCACGGCGCGCAAAGTTGCACGGTCTGCAAGAAAAGGCCGACCATGGCCGAGTGACCTCCTCCGGACTCCGCGAGCGCAAGAAGGCCGCCACCCGGTCCGCGCTCCACGAGGCCGCGTTGCGGCTGGTGGCCGAGCGCGGCCTGGACGGCGTCTCCGTCGACGACATCGCCGCCCGCGCCGACGTCTCGCCGCGCACCTTCTTCAACTACTTCGCCACCAAGGACGACGCGGTCCTGGGGCTCGACCCCGAGGGGCTGCGGCGGACGGCGCAGGCGCTCGCCGACCGGCCCGCGGACGAGTCGGCCGTCGCGGCACTGCGCGCCGTCCAGCGCGAGCAGGCCGGGGAGATGGCGCGCGAGACCGAGCTGTGGCCGCTGCGGCTGCAGGTCATCGAGGCCAACCCCGACCTCGTCGGCCGGCTCGTCACCCACTTCGGCGAGGCCGACCGCGCGCTGGCCGGCGCCGTCGCCGAGCGCACCGGCACCGACGTCGACAGCGACACCCTGCCCACGCTGCTGGCGCTGACCAGCGGCGCGGTGATGCGCACCGCTCTGCACCGCTGGCTGACCGGCGACTTCACCGACTCGCTGCCCCGCCTCGTCGACGAGGCGTGGGATGTCCTCGCCCGCGGCCTGGCCGCCCTCCCCCACTGACCCGAGGAGCCCTGTGCACGCCCCCACCCCGACCGCGACGGACGATGCACCGCTGTTCGTCCTCACCCGGCGCCGGATCAACCTGGTGTTCTCGGCGCTGATCGCCGGGATGCTGGTCGCCAGCCTCGACCAGACCATCGTCTCGACGGCGATGCCCACGATCGTCGGCGACCTCGGCGGCGTCTCGCACATGGCCTGGGTGACGACGGCCTACCTGCTGGCCAGCACGCTGGTCATGCCGATCTACGGGAAGTTCGGCGACCTGTGGGGACGCCGGAACCTGTTCCTCGTCGCGATCGCGCTGTTCACCGCCGCCAGCGTCGGCGCGGCCCTGTCGACCGACTTCACCTGGTTCGTCATCTGGCGCGGGGTGCAGGGCCTCGGCGGCGGCGGGCTGATGATCCTGTCGCAGGCGATCATCGCCGACGTCGTCCCCGCCCGGGAGCGCGGCAAGTACCTCGGCCCGCTGGGCGCCGTCTTCGGCCTGGCCGCCGTCGCCGGCCCGCTGGTCGGCGGCTTCTTCACCGACCACGCGAGCCTCGGCTGGCAGTGGTGCTTCTGGATCAACGTCCCGGTCGGCATCGCCGCGCTGGTCATCGGCTGGTTCGCCCTCACCCTCCCGCGCAAGCGCAACACCGAGCCGGTCGACTACGCCGGCATCGTCGCCCTGTCGGCCGCGACCACCTCGCTGGTGTTCGCCACCGACTCCGGCGGCGACCGCGGCTGGACCGACGGCTGGACCCTCGGCCTGATGGCGGCCTTCGCCGTGTCGGTGCTGGCCTTCGTGCTGGTCGAGCAGCGCGCCGCGCAGCCGATCATCCCGCTGTCGCTGTTCCGCAACCCGACCTTCGTGGTCGCCACGGCGCTGGGCGCCGCCATCGGCCTGGGCATGTTCTCGGCCATCGCCTTCATGCCCACGTTCCTGCAGATGGCCTCGGGCACCTCGGCGGCCGGCTCCGGCCTGCTCATGCTGCCGATGATGGCCGGCCTGTTCGTCACCGCCATCGGCTCGGGCATCGCGACGACGAGGACCGGCCGCTACAAGGCCTTCCCGATCGCCGGTGTGCTGGTCATCGCCGCGGCGATGCTCTGGATGACCACGCTGTCCGGTGGCACCTCGCTGGTCACCATCTGCACGATGCTGTTCGTCATGGGCCTCGGCCTCGGCCTGGTCATGCAGGTCGTCGTCCTGGTGGCGCAGAACGCGGTCTCCCCGCGGGACCTCGGGGCGGCCACCGCCACCAACAACTACTTCCGCGAGGTCGGCGCCACGCTGGGCGTCGCCGTCTTCGGCACGGTCTTCACCAACCGGCTCGCCGAGAACCTCACCGGCGCGCTGACCGGCAACGCCCAGCAGGCGGCCGCGGCCGGCATCACCTCGCCGGACAGCCTGGTCCCGCAGGCGGTGGAGGCGGCCGGCGAGCCGCTGCGGACGGCGATCGTCGACGCCTACGCCGGCGCGCTGGCCCCGGTGTTCGGCTACCTGCTGCCGGCCTTCGCCGTCGCCCTGCTGCTGGCGCTGTTCCTCAGGGAGATCCCGCTGTCCGACGTCGCCGGCATGGTCGCCCGCGGCGAGGCGGTGGCCGGGGACGACGTCGACCGCAGGGACGACGAGGAGCGCGAGGCCACCCCGGTGCGCTGACCCCGCCGGCCGAGGGCGACCCCTGCGCGCCGAGCACCGGACCGGCCCGCCGAGTGGGCAGTTGCGGTCGCCGACGCGCACGGACACGCCGCGGCGGGCGACCCGGACTGCGCACCGGGCTCAGGGCCCGAGGTGCCGGCGGCGCCGGGTCAGCGGGCGACGGCGGCGATGGTGGCGGCCAGCGGCGTACCGACCGCCGGGGTGGCCGACGGGACGAGGTCGAGCGAGGCGAGCGCCCGGGCGGTGTCGACGAAGTCCCGGACCGGCTGGGCCTCCATGTCGTTGCGCCAGGCGATCGCGACCGGGGACGGCGGCAGCCCCGCCACCGGGACGAACGCCAGCCCGGGGCGGTCGTAGTAGCGCTGGGTGGAGGCCTGGGTGAAGGCGACACCCCGACGGGACAGGATCGCCTCGAAGCACTCGTCCACGCTGGCGACCTCGGCGCCGAGCCGGACCGTGTGCGGACCCCGGCTGTCGACGGCGAGCCAGAAGTCCCGCCAGTACTCCGGTGCCCGCCGGCCGACGAAGGGCTGGTCGACGACGTCCTCCACCGAGACGCGGTCGCGCGTGGCCAGGGGCGACTCGCTCGAGGTCACCAGCACCCGCGGTTCGACGAACAGGGTCTCCATCGACAGCCAGCTCTGCACCAGGACCGGCGGGCGGATGAACGCCACGTCGACGCTGCCGGTGGACAGACCGACGTAGGGGTCGGCGAAGTCGTGCGAGCGCATCTCCAGCTGCACCCGGGGACAGCGGGCCTGGAACGCCGCCAGGATCCTGGGGGTGAGCTCCGCCGCGGCGTTGGCCTGGAAGCCGACGACCAGGCTCCCCCCGCCGCCGTCGGCGGCCGCCCGGCGGGTGGCGGCGGTCAGGCGCTCGACGCCGACCAGCAGGCGGTGCGCCTCCTCGAGCAGCACCACGCCGGCCGGGGTCAGCTCCACGCGCCGGCTCGTCCGTTCCAGCAGCTGCGCCCCGAGGGTGTGCTCGAGCTTGCGGATCTGCACGCTGAGCGAGGGTTGGCTGATGTGCAGTCGCGCCGCGGCCCGGCCGAAGTGGAGCTCCTCGGCGACAGCGACGAAGTAGCGGAGGACGCGGAGTTCAGGAGCGTCCGTCACGGACCCACCCTAGGAGCGGTGGCAGCCGTCACACCAATGCCCCTGGCCTATCGATCGGTGGCCGACAGGTATTGGACGTGAGCCGGATCACACGGATCTGATGGCACCGGCCGCCGGCACGACCCCGCGGCCCACACGTCCCACCTGCTCGGAGAGGAGCACGCCGATGACCGCTGCGACCCGCGCGCCGTCCGCCCAGGCGTGGGCCGACGCGTTCGCCGAGGCCAGCAACACCGACCCGGAGATCCAGGCCCACGGCAAGTACTTCACCTGTTCGTACCTGCTCGACGCCACCGAGCGCAGCTACGTGGTGGAGGTGCAGTCCGGCCGGGTGGTGAACGTCGCGGTGGACCCCGGTCCGCTCGACGTGGCCTACGACTTCGCCATCCGGGCCAGCGCGGAGACGTGGCGCGGTTTCGGCGAGCCCGTGCCGGCCCCCATGTACCACGGGATCTGGGCGGCCACGTTCCAGCGGGACATGCGCCTGGAGGGCAAGGTGCTCGTCCTCATGCAGAACCTGCGGTGCATCACCCGCCAGATCGAGCTGCTGCGCGTCGTCGGCGCCCCCGTCTGAGGAGGAAGACAGCCATGAGCAGGATCTCCCCCGTCACCGGCCACTACGTGACGCTCGAGGTCGACGGCCTCGAGTACAAGGTCTTCTACCTCGAGAACGGCACCGGCCAGCCGCTGGTCTGCCAGCACACCGCCGGCTGCCACAACCACCAGTGGCGCGGCCTGCTGGAGGACGACGAGATCACCGCGGACTACCGCGTCATCGCCTACGACCTGCCCCGCCACGGCAAGTCGGACCCGCCGGAGAACGCCGAGTGGTGGAAGGAGGAGTACAAGCTCACCGCCGACCACTACGTCAACTTCATCGTCGCCCTCTGCGACGCGCTGGAGCTCGAGGACCCGATCTTCATGGGCTCCTCGTTCGGCGGGAACGTCGCGTTGCAGCTGGCCCTCCGCCACCCGGACCGGTTCGCCGGAGTCCTCTCGGTCGAGGGGGCCGACTACTCCCCGGGCTTCTACCTCGACTGGTGGCAGCACCCGCACGCCAACGCCGCACAGGTGTGCGCGAGCGGGGTCTGGGACCTGATGGCGCCGCAGTCCCCCGAGGCCGACCGATGGAAGACCTGGTTCTACTACTCGCAGGGGTCCGAGGCGTTCAAGGGCGACCTGCACTTCTACTCGGTGGACCACGACCTGCGGGGCCGGCTCGGCGAGATCGACGGCGACCGCTGCCCGGTGGTCATGCTCACCGGGGAGTACGACTACCTCACGACGCCCGAGGACAGCGCCCGCACGGCGGGCGAGATCAAGAACGGCGCGTTCATCGCCATGCCCGAGATCGGGCACTTCCCGATGAGCGAGAACCACGCCACCTTCCGCCGCTACCTCCTCCAGGGACTCCAGGCGCTGCAGGACGTGAAAGCGAAGTCCGGCTGATCCCCCCTGAGCCGGTGGGCAGTCACCTGCCCACCGGCTCAGGAGCCTGGTGCTCCGCCGCACCGAGCCGGGCGCGCGGTGGCGCGGCCGGTGACCGTCGTGCGGTCATCGGCCGCTCAGCGGGTGCGGGAACCACCACGACCGCACACTCCCGCGGCCGGACCCGCTCCCAGCCGTCGTCCAGGCTGCTCGCAGGACCGTGCCGGGCCGGCCGGGCACCGTGGGGTCATGGCCGCCGACCACCGCGGAGGACTGGACGCCGCCCTGCTGCTCGCCGCTCTCGCGGTGGCGTGGCTGACCCTCACCCCGGCCGGGGGCGCCGGCTGGGTGTGGGGTGCCCCGCTCACCGAGCTGCGCTGGTACGCGACCGGGCTGGGCTCGGAGGCGACGGTGCTGCAGCTCGTCGGCAACCTGGCGCTGCTGGTCCCGCTCGCCGTCCTGGCGGTGCTGCGCCGGCCACGGCTGGGCACCCCGACGCGGCTGGCCGCGCTCGCGGTCGCCGCCGGCGCCGGCATCGAGCTGCTGCAGTGGGCCCTGCCGCTGGGCCGCGTGGTCTCCCCGGTCGACGCCGCGCTCAACGCCGCCGGCGCGCTGGCGGCCGGGCTGGTGGTCGCGCTGGCCACCGGCCGGTCGAGTCAGGGGCGGATCGCCCGGCTCGGCGGAGGGCCCGCCCTGCGGTGAGGGGACCGTCGCTGCTCGACGTGAGGCGGCCCCGCGTGCGGGGTGCTCCACGCGCGAGGCCTGACCCACGGCCGCCCCCGGGCGCGGTCAGCGGGCTGGGACGAGCCCAGCACACCCACGGGCGGAACGCCTGCTGAGCGCCTCCGGCCGCCTCGACCCGGGTGCTCCGCAGTGGGTCGTTCAGGGACACGGAGCGGGCCCGCGGCACCGGGCGGGGCCACCGGTCTCCCCGGCCGAGCCGACGCGGCTCAGCGCCAGCGGTACTCCAGCTCCGGGCGGCCCGCGCCGCCGTAGCGCGGCGCCCGATCGACCAGCCCGGTGTCGGCGAGGTACTCCAGGTAGCGCCGGGCGGTGATCCGCGAGGCACCGATCAGCTCCGCGGTCTCCGCGGCCGACAGCCCCTCGCCGGCGGAGCGGACGGCGGCGACGACGGCGTCGAGGGTCTCCCGGCCCATCCCCTTGGGCAGCGGCGCCGGGCGGGTGGACCGCACACCGCCGAGCACGCGGTCGACGTCGTCCTGCCCGGCGGCGTCCCCACCGGCGTGCAGCCGCTCGCGGTACTCGGCGTAGGCGGCCAGGCGGTCGCGCAGCGCCGGGTAGGTGAACGGCTTGAGCAGGTAGCCGACGACGCCGTGCGCGGCGGCGGCCCGCACCGTGGCCAGCTCGCGGGCGGAGGTGACGGCGAGGACGTCGACCTGCGCGCCGGCGCCGCGGATCCGCCGGCACAGGTCGATGCCGTGCCCGTCGGGCAGGTTCATGTCCAGCAGCACCAGGTCGACCGGCTGCCGGGCCAGCGCGTCGAGGGCCGCGGCCCCGGTGCCGGCGACCGCCGCGGTGGTGAAGCCCGGCGTCCGGTCGACGTACGCGCGGTGGGCCTCGGCGGCGACCGGCTCGTCCTCCACGACCAGCACCCGGATCGCGGGGACCCGGGTCACCGGGACACCGCCGGCACCCCGACGGGCAGCGTGACGGTGAACAGCGCACCGGGGCCGGGCCGCACAGTCAGCGTGCCGCCGTGCCGGGCCACGGCCTGGGCGGCCAGCGCCAGCCCCAGCCCGCGACCGAGGCCGGTGGGCGCAGCGGTCGTCTCCTTGGTGCTCCAGCCGCGCTCGAACAGCCGCGGCACGTCCTCCTCCCGCACCCCGGGGCCGGTGTCCTCGACCCGGATCTCCAGCCGCCCGCCGTCGACCTCCGCGGCGAACTGCACCTCCCGCGGCGGCTCGCCGGCCAGCGCCGCGTCGATGGCGTTGTCGAGCAGGTTGCCGACGATCGTCACCAGGTCGCCGCCGGGGATGCCGGTGTCGCCCACCGCCGTCGCCGGGTCCACCTCCAGCAGCACGCCGCGCTCGTGCGCGGTGGCGGCCTTGCCCAGCAGCAGCGCGGACAGCACCGGGTCGCCGACGGCGTCGACCACCCGGTCGGTGAGCTGCTGGGCCGAGGCCAGCTGGGCGGTCGCGAAGTCGATCGCCTCCTGGGTGCGGCCGAGCTCGACCAGCGACACGGTCGTGTGCAGCCGGTTGGCCGCCTCGTGCGCCTGGGCGCGCAGCGACTCGGCGAAGGAGCGCACGCTGTCCAGCTCGCCGGTCAGCGCCTGCAGCTCGGTGTGGTCGCGCAGGGTCACCACGGCGCCGGCCGAGCGACCCTCCGGCCGCGGCGGGGCCTGGTTGACCACCAGCACGCGGGTGCCGGTCACGTGCACCTCGTCGACGGCGGTGCGCTGCTGGGCGAGCGCCGCGGTCAGCTCCGGCGGCAGGCCCAGCTCGCCGACGTGCCGGCCGGTGGGGTCGTCGGCCAGCCCGAGCAGCCGCCGCGCCTCGTCGTTGACCAGCTGCACCCGCTGCCCGTCGTCCACCAGGAGCAGCCCCTCCCGGACCGCGTGCAGGACGGCGTGGTGGTAGTCGACCATCCGCGCCAGCTGCGCCGGGGACAGCCCGTGGGTCTGCCGCCGCAGCCGCCGGGACAGCGCCCAGCTGCCCAGCCCGCCGACGGCGAGGGTCGCGGCCGCCGTCCCGACGATGCCGGGGACGGCGGCGGCGAGGTCCTCCCCGATGACCTCGACGGTGACGCCGGCGGAGACCACGGCCACCACGTCGCCGTCGACGTCGACGACCGGGCCGGTCGCGCGCACCGACGGGCCGAGGGTGCCGGTGTAGGTCTCGGTGAACGTCTCCCCGTCCAGGGCCGGCGCGATGCTGCCGAGGAACGGCCGGCCGATCTCGCCGGGGTCGGGGTGGGTGTACCGGGTCCGGTCGGGGGCCAGGACGGTGATGAACGACGTCCCGGTGTCGGCGCGGACCGCCTCGACGTAGGGCTGCAGGACCGCGGTCGGATCGGGGCCGGTCACCGCGTCGACGACCAGCGGTGAGTCGGCGATGCTCTCCACGATCGCCGTCGTCTCCTCCTCGGCGGCGGCCCGGACCGCCTGGCGCGCGTCGAGGTAGGCCACCGCCATGGCCGTCAGGACGACCACCGCCATGACCAGCGCCTGGAGCAGCAGCAACCGCCGGGCCAGGCTGGCGTCTCCCCGACGGCGGTGACCGAGGAAGGCAGCGAGCGTCACGCCCGCGAGTGTGCCCGGGAGCGATCCACGCCGGGTCCCGCGTGCACGCAATGAACGAATGCGTGACCCTGGTCACCGGGCACCGCACTGTGATGTACGCCGCCCCCGCGGACACACGCACGGCACACCCCGCAGGCCTCCCGCCGCGGGCCTACCCCCAGGAGCAGTCATGGCGTCAGGCACTGCGGCCGGGCAACCACCGGCCACCAAGAAGCGGGATCGCACCCACTGGCTGTACATCGCCGTCATCGGCGCGGTGCTCGCCGGCATCGCGGTCGGCTTCGCCTTCCCCGAGTTCGCCGTGTCGCTCAAGTGGCTCGGCACCGCGTTCGTCGGCCTGATCAAGATGCTGATCGCGCCGGTCATCTTCTGCACGATCGTGCTGGGCATCGGCGCCATCCGGCAGGCGGCCAAGGTCGGCCGGATCGGCGGGCTGGCGCTGGGCTACTTCATCCTCATGTCGACCATCGCCCTGGCGATCGGCCTGGTCGTCGGCAACATCCTGAGCCCCGGCGACGGACTGCAGCTGTCCGAGGAGCTGCGCGGCGAGGGCGCGCAGCTGGCCGGCACGGCCGAGGAGTCCGGCGGCACCACCGACTTCATCCTCGGGCTGATCCCGACCACGCTGGTGTCGGCGCTGACCGAGGGCTCGGTCCTGCAGGCGCTGCTGGTGGCCCTGCTCACCGGTTTCGCCATCCAGGCCATGGGCCGCGCCGGCGAGCCGCTCCTGCGCGGCATCGGCCACTTCCAGCGGCTCGTGTTCCGCATCCTCGCGATGATCATGTGGGTCGCACCGATCGGTGCCTTCGGCGCCATCGCCGCCGTCGTCGGCGAGACCGGGATCGACGCGCTGAAGAGCCTGGCCGTGATCATGCTCGGCTTCTACGCCACCTGCGCGCTGTTCGTGTTCATCGTCCTGGGGCTGCTGCTGCGGCTGGTCGCGAAGATCAACGTCTTCTCGCTGCTCAAGTACCTGGGGCGCGAGTTCCTGCTGATCGTCTCCACCTCGTCGTCGGAGACCGCGCTGCCGCGGCTCATCGCCAAGATGGAGCACGCCGGCGTCAGCCAGCCGGTCGCGGGCATCGTCGTCCCCACCGGGTACTCCTTCAACCTCGACGGCACCGCCATCTACCTGACGATGGCCTCGCTGTTCATCGCCGAGGCGCTGGGCGACCCGCTGTCGATCGGTGAGCAGATCGGGCTGCTGGCCTTCATGATCATCGCCTCGAAGGGGGCCGCCGGGGTGACCGGCGCCGGCCTGGCCACGCTGGCCGGCGGGCTCTCGGCCCACCGTCCGGACCTGCTGGACGGCGTCGGCCTGATCGTCGGCATCGACCGGTTCATGTCCGAGGCGCGGGCGGTGACCAACTTCGCGGGCAACGCGATCGCCACCGTCCTGATCGCGACCTGGACCAAGGAGCTCGACCGCGAGCAGCTCGACGCCGTGCTCGCCGGTGACCGGCCCTTCGACGAGGAGACCATGCTCGACGACGACGGCCACGGCGGGGGCTCAAGCGACGACAACCTCCCCGCCGACGCGACCAACGCCGGTCCTGGCCAGCGCGACGCCGGTGACGCGCAGGCCAAGCTGGCGGAGTCCTCGGTGCGCTGACCCGCACCGCGTTCCCCCGGGGGCGCCCGGTCCTGTCCAGGACCGGGCGCCCTCGTCGCGTCAGGAGTGGGCGGCGTGCCCGTGCCCGTGGACGGCGTCGTGGCCGTACTCGGCCGCGTCCGCCCGGTCCTGCCGCCGGGTGCGGCGCAGGTCGACGACGGCGAGCACGAGGGCCGCGGCGATCCCGGCGAGGGCGACGGCCAGGCCGGCGGCCGCGGCCGCCGGGTAGTCCTGGGCGGTGGCGCCGAGGACGACGTAGAACAGGCCGGGCAGCGCCGCCGTCCCGATGACCGCGCCGAAGCGCTGCGCGGTCTGCAGCCCGCCCCCGGCCGCGCCGGCCATCCGCACCGGGACGTCGCGCAGCGTCATGGTGATGTTCGGCGAGATGACGAAACCGCCGCCGAGCCCGCCCACCAGCAGCGCGGGGGCCACCGCCCAGGGGACGGCGTCGGCCGGCACGAGCAGCAGGACGGCGACCGTCGCGCCCAGGCCGGTCAGCACCCCGACCAGGCCGATGACGGTCAGCAGCCGCCCGACGCGCTCGACCAGCCGCCCGGCCACCACCGCCGCGGTCGCCGAGCCCAGCGCGAACGGCGTGACCGCCAGGCCCGACTGCAGCGGGGTGAGCCCCAGGCCGGTCTGGAAGAACAGCGCGAAGACCAGCCAGATGCCGCTGAAGCCGACGAAGTAGACGGTGCCCAGCGCCGCCCCGAGGCCGTAGCCGCGGGTCTCGGTGACCAGCCGCGGGTCGAACACCGGCTCCCCGCCGCGGCGGACCACCCGCCGCTCCCAGGCGACGAAGCCGCCCACCAGCAGCACCCCGACCGGGAAGAGCCACCACAGCCGGGACAGGCCGCCGGCCTCCGCCTGCACCAGCGGGAGCAGCAGGGCCAGCGCCCCGGCGCCCAGCAGCAGCACCCCGCCGACGTCGATGTGCCCGCGCCCGCCCGCCCCGCTGCGGGGCAGCAGCCGCCAGGCGAGGACGAACGCGACGACGCCGATCGGCACGTTGACGTAGAAGATCCACCGCCAGTCGGCCACCTGCAGCAGCAGCCCGCCGACGATCGGGCCGACCGCGGTGGACACCCCGACGACCGCGCCGAACAGGCCGAACGCCCGGCCCCGCTCGCCGCCGCGGAACAGCTGCTGGATCAGCCCGGAGTTCTGCGGCGCGAGGACCCCGGCAGCCAGGCCCTGCGCCAGCCGCGCGGCGATGAGCAGACCCACGGACGGCGCCGCACCGGCCGCCGCGCTGCACAGCACGAAGCCGGCCAGCCCGACGAGGAACATCCGCCGCCGGCCGAGGGCGTCACCCAGCCGGCCGGCCGGCACGAGCATCAGCGCGAAGGTGAGCGCGTAGCCGGAGACCACCCACTGGACCGACGCCGCGGAGGCGCCGAGGTCGCGCTGCAGCGTCGGCAGCGCCACCGACACGATGCTGACGTCGAGCAGGCTCATGAAGCCGGCGACGAGGGTGACCGACAGCGCCCGCCAGCGCCGCGGGTCCGGCCGGTACTCCTCCTCACCGCCGGGGTCCCCCGCGGTCCGGGCCGTCCGGTCGAGGTCGGGCCGGGCCGTCACGGGCGCCTCCGGGGGTCTGCAGCGGCGGCGCCCGGTGCGCGCCCGCCGTCCCCCCGATGGTCCGCCCGGTCCGCCGGAGCCGCAGGGCGGGGCCTCCGGCCCTGGCCGCGCCCGCTCGCGCGCTCCTAGCGTGGCCATCCCGACGACTACGGAGGTGCACGATGACCACGTCACTCGACGAGACCCGGGTGGCCGCCTTCGGCGAGCAACTCGTCGGCGCCTACGTCGGCGGCATGGTGGCCCTGATGATCGACCTGGCCTCGCGGACCGGGCTGCTCGACGCCCTCGCCACCGGTCCCGGCACCAGCGAGGAGCTGGCCGCGCGGGCCGGCCTGGCCGAGCGCTACGTCCGCGAGTGCCTGGGGTCGTTGGTCACGGCCGGGGTCGTCGAGTACGACGCCGGCACCCGGCAGTACACCCTCCCGGCGGAGCACGCCGTGCTGCTGACCGGCCCGGGGTCGATGAACATGGCCCCGATCAGCCGGTTCGTCACCCTGCTCGCCACCCACGTCCCCGGTGTCGCCGAGGTGTTCCGGACCGGCGGGGGTGTGCCCTACGAGGCCTACCGCCCGGACTTCACCAACGTCATGGACGGCGTCTCGCGCGGGGTCATGGACGGTCAGCTGCTCGACGGCATCCTGCCGCTCACCGGCGAGCTGCCCGCCCGGCTGACCGAGGGCGTGCGGGCCGTCGAGATCGGCTGCGGCACCGGCCACGCGCTGAACCTGATGGCCCGGGCGTACCCGCGGTCGTCGTTCACCGGCTACGACCTGGCCGGCGACGCGATCGACCAGGCCCGCGCGGAGGCGGCCGAGTGGGGACTGACCAACGTGTCCTTCGAGGTGCTCGACGTCGCCCGGCTGCCCGGCGAGCCGCCGTCGACCGCCGTGTTCGCCTTCGACGCGATCCACGACCAGGCCGACCCGGCCGGTGTCCTGTCGCGGGTCCGCGCGGCGCTGGAGCCGGGCGGGTGGTTCGTGATGGTGGACATCAAGGCGGCCTCCGCCCTCGAGGACAACGTCGGCAACCCGATGGCGCCCTGGCTGTACGCCGTCAGCACGCTGCACTGCATGACCGTCTCCCTGGCCCAGGGCGGCGCCGGCCTCGGCACGGTGTGGGGCGAGCAGCTGGCCCGCCGGATGCTCGACGAGGCCGGCTTCGTCGACGTGGCCGTGCACGAGGTGCCCGACGACCCGTTCAACTCCGTCTACGTGGCCCGCACCCCGCGCTGAGCAGAGGACCCTCTGCCCCCCACCGCGCGACGGCGTGTCCCGGTGCGGCAACCCCGTGATCGACTACGAAGGTGTGGACTCCTGCAGCGGGAGGCGCACCTGGAAGCGGGTGTCCCCCGGGCGGGAGCGCACCCGCAGGTCGCCGCCGTGCCGGGTGACGACGACGCGGTAGGAGACGTCGAGGCCCAGACCGGTGCCCTGGCCGACCGGCTTGGTCGTGAAGAACGGCTCGAACACCCGTTGCCGCAGCTCCTCGGGGATGCCCGGGCCGGTGTCGGCGACCTCGACCAGGGCGCAGTCGCCGTCCCGGGCGGTGCGCAGGGTGAGCGTCCCCTCGCCGGCCATCGCGTCCAGCGCGTTGACGACCAGGTTCGTCCACACCTGGTTGAGCTCCCCCGGGTAGCCGGGCACCGGCGGCAGCGTCCGGTCGTAGTCCTTGACCACCCGCACACCGGACGGGGTCTTGGCACTGAGCATGACCAGCGTGGCGTCGAGCCCGGCGTGCAGGTCGGTGGGCTGGTGCGGGGCGCGGTCGAGCTGCGAGTACTGGCGGGCGGCCTCGACCAGGCCGGAGATGCGGCCGGTGCTGTCGGCGATCTCGGCGAGCAGCGACTCGGTCTCCACGGCATAGGCCAGCCAACGCAGGGCGGGCTCCAGGGCGGCGGGCTCGACGGTGTCGACGACCCGCTCCAGGTCCGCGGGCCCGAGCCCGGCGCCGACGAAGACGCCGGCGAGCTCGTAAGCACCGCCGACGTCCCGCTCGTCGAGCCAGTCGCCGAGCTCGTCCTCCCGGTCGGCGCGCTCGAGCGCGGTGGGCTCCGGGGCGCTGCCGACCCGGGCCACCAGCTCCTCCTGCAGCCCGGTCAGCGACCGCAGCACCGCGCCGTCGAGCCGGCCCTCCGACAGCAGGGCCAGCTTGTGCCGCATCCCGGCGAACCGCTCGCGCAGCGCCGCGGCGGCCCGCGACGCCGCGGCGGCCGGGTTGTTGAGCTCGTGGGTGAGCCCGGCGGTCAGCTTGCCGAGGGCCAGCAGCCGCTCCCGCTGCCCGACCAGCTCGGCGGAGTTCCGCTGACCGATGAACATGCCCTCCAGCAGGTGCACGGCCATCGGGTACCAGCGCCGGAACTGCGCGGCGAACTCGGTCGCGGGCAGCTCGAGGAAGCGGCAGTCGGTCACCGCGCGGACCGTCGCCGGGTAGCGCTGGTCGACCCGCTCGCCGACGTAGAACTGCACCGCACCGGAGTACACGCCGCGGTGCGACGTCCGCACGGTCTCGACCTCGCTGCCGCCGACCCGGCGGGACATGCTCAGCGTCCCCTCGAGGAGGACCGAGAAGCACCGGGCCGGCTCCCCCTCGACCGAGACCTCGGCGCCGGCCGGGTGGGCGACGACGGCGCCGTGGTCGGCGACCCAGGCCAGCTGCCCCTCGTCCAGGTCGGTGAAGAGGAACAGCTCGCGCAGCTCGGCAGCCGACAGCCGCTCGGCCGCCGTCGTCACGACCCCTCCTCGCCGGCGCTCGTCGGACTCGCTCCGAGTCGTGTCCTGCCCCCGGATGCCCTCGCGACCTCGGTCATCTCTCCTCCAGGTACCGGTGCACGAGGGTGACCGCCATGGCGCCCTCGCCGACGGCGGAGGCGACCCGCTTCACCGAGTCCGCCCGCACGTCGCCGGCGACGAACACCCCGGGCAGGCTGGTCTCCAGCAGGTACGGGTCGCGGTCGACGTCCCAGCCGGCGGGACGGCGCCCCTCGCGCAGCAGCGCCGGGCCGGTGGGGATGAAGCCGCGCTCGTCGCGGACCACCGCGCCGTCCAGCCAGCCGGTGCGCGGCTCACCACCGATGAAGACGAACAGGTGGCTGGCCGGCAGCGTCTCCCGCTCGCCGGTCCGCGCGTCCTCCACGGTGATGGCCTCGAGGTGCCCGTCGCCCTGCGCGCCGGCCACGGTGGTGCAGGTGCGGACGGAGATCGACCCGATGCCGGCGATCTGCTCGACCAGGTAGGCCGACATGGAGGCCTCCAGCGACGCCCCCCGGACCAGCAGGCACACCGAGCGCGCGTACCGGGCGAAGAACACCGCCGCCTGGCCCGCGGAGTTGGCCCCGCCCACGATGTAGACGTCGCTGTCGGCGCACTCGGCGGCCTCGGTCATCGCCGAGCCGTAGTACACGCCGCGGCCGGTCAGGTCGTCCACGCCGTCCACACCGAGGCTGCGGTAGGAGACGCCGGTGGCCAGGACGACGGCGTGCGCGGCGATGCGGCGGCCGTCGTCGAGGTGGAGCACCCGCTTGGGCCCGTGCGCCTCGAGCGTCACGACGTCACGGGCCAGCAGCAGCTCGGCGCCGAACTTGACCGCCTGGCGGCGGGCCCGGTCGGCCAGCTGCCCGCCCGAGACGCCGTCGGGGAAGCCGAGGTAGTTCTCGATCCGGCTGCTCTGCCCGGCCTGCCCGCCGGTGGCCTCCCGCTCGACGAGCACGGTGCGCAGCCCCTCGGACGCGCCGTAGACCGCGGCGCCCAACCCGGCCGGCCCGCCGCCGACCACGACCAGGTCGTAGAACTCCTCCCGCGGGTCGACGGCCAGCCCGACGACGGCGGCGAGCTCGGCCTCGCCCGGGTGCCGGAGCACCCGCGCGTCCGGGGTGACGACGATGGGGACGTCGTCCGGACCGGCGCCGGCGGCAGCGAGGATCCGCTGTCCGTCCGGCTCGTCGGCGTTGAACCAGCGGTACGGGACGGCGTTGCGGGCCAGCAGGTCGCGGGCGCGGAAGGACGGGGCCGACCAGCGGTGGCCGACCAGCTTGACGCCGTGCACCTCGGGGTCGGGCGTCTCGTGCCAGGCGGTCAGCATGGCGTCGACGGTGCGGTAGAGCTTCTCCTCGGGCGGGTCCCAGGGCTTGAGCAGGTAGGCGTCGACGTCGACGTCGTTGATGGCCGCGATGGCCGCGTCGGTGTCGGCGTAGGCGGTGAGCAGCGCGCGGCGGGCCCGCGGGACCAGGTCCATCGCCCGCTCCAGGAACTCGATGCCGTTCATCTCCGGCATCCGGTGGTCGGCCAGCAGCATCGCCACCGGCTCGCCACGCAGCTTGAGCTCCCGGAGCGCCTCGAGGGCCTCGGCGCCGGAGCCGGCGCGCAGCACCCGGTACGCGTCGCCGTACTTCCGGCGCAGGTCACGGGCGACGGCGCGGGAGACCTGCGGGTCGTCGTCGACGGTGAGCAGCACGGGTCGGCCCATGGCGGCCTCCTGTCCGGCCCTGCCGGACCGATGAGGTGCGGGAGGACGGCGTCGTTGCCGGGTGACCGCCACGCTAGCCCGGCGGAGCAGCGGTGCGACAGCCTCGCCCGGCTCAGGCGCGGTGGACCGGCTCCGGGAACGTCTCGCGCACCGCCACCATGTCGAGCCCGCGGATCGTGGCGATGAGCAGCTCGACGGAGTCCTCGGGCAGCCAGCCCGGCTCGGCGAACACCGGCACCCCGTCGCGGAAGACCATGAGGCTCGGCGCCCGCTCGACGCCGACCGCGGCCGCCAGCGCCGGCTCGGCGGGCAGGTCGACGGCTCGGAACCGCAGGTCGGGGTGGCGGTGGGCGGCGGCGTCGAAGACCTCCGCGAACGCGCGGCTCGAGCCCGACCCCGCGTCGCGGAAGTCGACCAGCACGATGCCCGCGGCCTGCGTCGCGGCCGCGAAGTCCTCCCCGGAGAGGCTCGTCGTCCCCATGCTGACCTCCGTCCCCCCGACCGAGTGTGCCCCGCCGGCCGCGCGACGGCTTCCGGGAGCCGGTGCCCGTCCCTACCGTGACCGGCGTGGACGCTGCTGCTGCGATCGACCCCTCGGTACCGCCCAGCGGGACCGGCTGCCTGGAGTGCGACGCCACCGGGGGGTGGTGGTTCCACCTGCGCCGCTGCGCCGCGTGCGGGCACGTCGGCTGCTGCGACAGCTCGCCGTCGCAGCACGCCCGCCGGCACGCCGCCGAGACCGGGCACCCGGTCATCCGCAGCTTCGAGCCCGGGGAGCGCTGGTTCTGGGACTTCACCCGGGACGAGGTCGTCGCCGGCCCCGACCTCGCGCCCCCCGCGCACCACCCGCTCGACCAGCCGGCGCCGGGCCCCCGCGGCCGGGTGCCCGCCGACTGGCGGTCCCGGCTGCACTGAGTCCGTCGGCTCAGCCGACCCGTTCGGCCGCCGCCGGTGGAGCCGCCGGACGCGGCGGGGGGATGGACGGGACCGGCCTCGCGGGCCGCCGGCGGCGCTCGGCCGGGTCGCCGCGCGGTACCCCACCTCGTCGGGATGGCCACGGCCGGATCCCACGACGAGGGGTCGGCGGTCGGCGGTGGCTGCGACGACCAGGTCGAGGTCGAGTTCGCACTCGACCTGCTGCTCGACGGCTTCCAGCGGCTCCACCGGCACCCCTCGGACCCCCGCCGGGCCGGTCCGAGGGGTGGCACAGTGCCCCTGTGTCGATGCAGTCGCTCTTCGCGGGGGTCGCGGTCGCCGACTTCCCTCGCGCGGCCGAGTGGTACCGCCGGCTGTTCGGCCGGGACGCCGACGTCGTGGCGCACGACCGCGAGGTGCTGTGGCAGGTCGCCGGGACCGGCTGGCTCTACGTCGTCGAGGACGCCACCCGCGCCGGTCGCGCCCTGGTCGCCATCGAGGTGCCCGACCTGGAGGACGCGGTGACCGACCTGGGGACGCGCGGCATCCGCTGCGGCCCCATCGGGGCCGAGGGCGACGGCGCGCGCAAGGCCGTCGCGACCGACCCGGAGGGGAACACGATCGCGTTCATCGAGGTCGCCGGCGCCTGACGAGCCGCGCAGGACCTCGGGTCTCAGCGGGCGGTGAGGTGCGCGACGACGAGGTCGCCGAGCATCCGGCGCTGGTGCTCGCGCCGCTCGGCGTCGAGCATGTCCCGGCCGAAGAGGGCGCGCCAGGTGTGCCGGTTCGCCGTCCGGAAGACGCAGAACGAGCTGATCACCTGGTGCACGTCGAGGGCGTCGACGTCGCCCCGGAACAACCCGGCGTCCCAGCCGCGCTCGAGGATCCGGCCGAGGACGTCCAGCACCGGGTTGGCCAGCCCGGACAGCGCCTCGGAACGGGCGATGTGCTCGGCTCGGTGGATGTTCTCGATGCTCACCAGCCGGATGAACTCCGGGTGCGCCTCGTGGTGGTCGAAGGTGAGGCCGGCGAGCTCCCGCACCGCCTGCACCGGGTCCAGGTGCTCGACGTCGAGCCCCTGCTCGAGGCTGCGGATCCGCTTGTAGGCCCGCTCCAGGACGGCGACGTAGAGCTGCTCCTTGCCGCCGAAGTAGTAGTAGATCATCCGCTTGGTCGTGCTGGTCTTGGCGGCGATCTCGTCGACCCGCGCCCCGGCGTAGCCCCGGTCGGCGAACTCCTGGGTGGCCACGTCGAGGATCTCCGCCCGGGTGCGCTCGGCGTCCCGCTGCCGCGGCGGATCGGGCACGGCCGCGACCGAGGGGACGGGCTCGTCGGGCAGCTGCTGGGCGGCGGACGACACGGGTGCGGACCTCTTCACGTCGGTGGACTCCCCCCGAGCCTAGGACGGCCCGTGGCGACGCCCGGGAGGCCGACCGATCGGCCCGTGGCGGCCGACTCGCAGACGGCGCCGGCCACCTGCAGGGTCGCCGGCCGGTCCCGGCCGCGGCACACGGGCTCCGCCTCCCCGCGGACGACGGCCGCGGAGTACGCCGGCCACCGCGATGCGACGCCGGGCGCTGCGGACACGTCGTCTCCCTGGACGCAGAGGCCGGTGGCCGGGCCGACGAGTGCCGGCCCGGCCACCGGGTGGGGGTCCTCGCTCAGAGCGAGGCGCGGATGCGCTCGTACTCCTCGCGCGGCACCATCGGTGCGTCGTCGCGGCCCAGGTCGTCCATGTGCACCCGGTGGGTCTCCCGGGCCGACCAGGCGGCCGTCGCCGCGATGATCCCGATGCCGAAGGTGATGCCGCCGACGATCAGCGGCACGTTGGCGTCGCCAGGGGCGATGATCGCGTACACGGTGGGCAGGAACGCCGTGATCATCGTGCCCAGGTTCTGCGAGACCGCGAAGGCGGTGACGCGGGTCCGGGTGGGGAACAGCTCCTGGTAGAAGGCTGGGAAGACCGCGTTGTAGCCCTGGTAGACGACGCCCCACATCAGGATGGCGAACACGAAGGCCCAGACCACGGAGCCCTGGCTGATCGCGTAGAGATAGGCGAAGGACAGCGCCGTCGAGCCCAGGGCGCCGACGATGATGCAGGGCCGCCGGCCGATGCGGTCGGACAGGTTGCCGACGTAGGGGATCAGCAGCACGGCGACCGCGTTGCCGACCACCGAGATCCACAGGTAGGTGGCGGCGCTGAACTCGATGCCGTACGCCTCCTGCGTGGCGTAGGTGGCACCGAACACGGTGGTCGCCACCGGGACGGCGTTCATCAGCGCCATGCAGATCACCCGGAGCATGTCCGGGCCGCTCTCCCGGACCGCCTGGACGATCGGCGCCTTGGGCACCTCGCCGTGCACGGCCTCCTCCTGGAAGACCGGCGTCTCGTCGACCCGGCGTCGGATGATGACGCCGGCGACCACCACGAGGGCGGACAGCAGGAACGGGATCCGCCAACCCCAGGACTGGAACGCCTCCTCGGGCAGGATCGCCGCCAGCGGCAGGAACACCGCGGCCGCGAGGATCTGCCCGGCCTGCACGCCCTGCAGGGTGTAGCTGGCGTAGTAGCCGCGCCGGCCGAAGGGCGCGTGCTCGACGATCATCGCGCTGGCGCCGGAGATCTCCCCGCCCACGGCGAAGCCCTGCACCAGTCGCAGCGCCACCAGCAGCGCCGGAGCCAGCAGGCCGACCTGCTGGTAGGTGGGCAGCAGCGCGACGAGGAACGTGGACACGCCCATCAGCAGCATGCACAGCACCAGCACGTTCTTGCGGCCGCGGGTGTCACCCCAGTGGCCGAGGACGAACGCCCCGATCGGCCGGGCCACGTAGCCCACCCCGAAGGTGGCCAGCGAGATGATGATCCCGATCTGCGGGTCGGACTCCGGGAAGAAGAGCGTCGGGAACACCAGGGCGGCGGCCTGGGCGTAGATGAAGAAGTCGTAGTACTCCAGGGCGCTGCCCATCCAGCCGCTGGCCGCGGCCTTCCTGGGGGTCTTCTGGAACTCGCTGGGCTCGTGCGAGCCGGGGGGTTCGACCACTCGGTCGCGCATCGGTCCTCCTGGGAGGGAAGGGGGTGCGCCGGCTGGCGCGGGGACGGCGGTGCTCGGTGCGGAGAGCGAGCGCAGTGACCGACACCACGTCCGCAATGAACTAATTGGTACATTAGCGTGGCGTGGAGCACAAGCCCCGGCTCGCAGACGGTCGTCGTCCGCTGGTGGAGGCTGGTGCGGGACGGCGGGATGTGGTCTGCTGCACATCAACTCACCAGTTGGTACATAAGGGGGGCGGTCCCGTGGCGGACGGCGCGCAGGGATTCCTGATCGGTCTGGTCGGCAGCGGCATCGGCCCCTCGCTGTCCCCACCGCTGCACGAACGCGAGGCCGACGAGCTGGGCCTGCGCTACCTCTACCGGCGCCTGGACCTCGACCGGCTGCAGAGACCGGCGTCGGCGGTCGGCGAGGTCCTCGCCGCCGCCCGGCTGGCCGGCTACGACGGGCTCAACGTCACCCACCCCTGCAAGCAGCTGGTCCTCGAGCACCTCGACGAGCTCTCCCCCGACGCCGCGGCCCTCGGTGCGGTGAACACCGTCGTGCTGCGCGACGGGCGGGCGGTCGGGCACAACACCGACTGGTCCGGCTTCGCGCGGGCTTTCGACCGGGGGCTGCCCGAGGCCCCGCTGGACCGGGTGGTGCTGCTCGGCGCCGGAGGCGCCGGGGCCGCGGTCGCGCACGCGCTGCTCACCCTGGGCACCCGCCGGCTGACCGTCCTGGACGTGGACGGCCGGCGGGCCGGTGAGCTCGCCGCCTCGCTGGGCGGGCGCTTCGGCGCCGACCGCGCCGAGGGCGGCGACCTCGGCACGCTGCCGGCGGCGCTGGAACGCGCCGACGGGCTGGTGCACGCCACCCCCACCGGCATGGCCGCCCACCCCGGGTTGCCGCTGGACGCCGGCCTGCTGCGCCCCGGGCTGTGGGTGGCCGACATCGTCTACCGGCCGCTGGAGACCGCGCTGGTGCGCACCGCCCGGGAGCTGGGCTGCCGGGTGCTGGACGGCGGCGGCATGGCGGTGTTCCAGGCCGTCGACGCCTTCCGGCTCTTCACCGGCATCGAGCCCGACGCCGAGCGGATGCTGACCCACTTCACCACGCTGGTCAGCGACGTCCGTGTCCGGTGAAGGAGAAGGACCCCGTCCTCCTCACCGCTCGCGAGCTCGCGGCGAGCCTCTGGACGGGGCCGCCACCCGCGCCCCTCGCCATCGGGCGATCGCCACGGTCTGCCTCTCCGGCACGCTCGAGGACAAGATCGCCGCAGCGGCCGCCGCCGGGTTCGACGGCATCGAGGTGTTCGAGCCGGACCTGGTCGCCTCCCCCTGGTCCCCCGCCGAGCTGGCCGCCCGCTGCGCGGACCTGGGCCTGTCGATCGACCTCTACCAGCCGTTCCGGGACCTCGACTCCACCGATGACGACCGCTTCGCCCGCAACCTGCGCCGGGCCGAGCACAAGTTCGACGTGATGGCGCAGCTCGGCGTCGACACCGTGCTGGTCTGCTCCTCGGTCGCACCGGACGCCGTCGACGACGCCGACCGGCTGGCCGGGCAGCTGGCCACCGCCGCCGCCCGCGCCGGGGAGCGCGGCCTGCGGATCGCCTACGAGGCGCTGGCCTGGGGCCGGCACGTCTCGACCTGGGAGCGGTCGTGGGACGCCGTCCGGCGCGCGGACTCCGCCGCCCTCGGGCTGTGCCTGGACAGCTTCCACGTGCTCTCCCGCGGTGGTGACCCGGCCGGCTTCGCCGACGTCCCCGGGGGGAAGCTGTTCTTCCTGCAGCTGGCCGACGCGCCGCGGCTGGCCATGGACGTGCTGCAGTGGAGCCGCCACCACCGCCTCTTCCCCGGCCAGGGCGCCTTCGACCTGCCTGGCTTCGTCGCCGCCGTGCTCGCCACCGGCTACGCCGGGCCGCTGTCGCTGGAGGTCTTCAACGACGTCTACCGGCAGGCCGACCCGGCCCGGACGGCGGTGGACGCGATGCGCTCGCTGCAGTGGCTGGAGGAGGCGCTCGCGGTGCGCGACCCGGCGTCCGGTCTGGTCCCGCCCCCGGCCGCGCCGGCGCTGTCGGGCTGGTCGTTCACCGAGCTCGGGGTCGACGGGGTCTCCGGGCCGCGGGCGGCCGAGGTGCTCGCCGCGCTCGGCTTCACCCACACCGGCCAGCACCGCTCCAAGCCGGTGCAGCTGTGGGAGCAGGGCGGGGCGCGGGTGCTGCTCAACGCCTCGGTGGTCCGCCCGGCCGCGACCGGCGTCGCCTCGGTCGCCGCGCTCGGCCTCGAGAGCGCCGACCCCGGCCGCTCGGCCGCCCGGGCGGAGGCGATGAGCGCCCCGGTCCTCCCCCGCACCCGCGGCGCCGCCGAGGCGGAGCTGTCGGCCGTGGCCGCGCCCGATGGCACGCAGGTCTTCTTCACCCGCACCGTCCCCGACGGCTGGCCCGCCGACTTCCTGCCCACCGGGCAGCAGGCGGGCCCCGGAGCCGGGATCACCGGAGTGGACCACGTGGGGTTGACCCAGCCGTTCGACTCCTTCGACGAGGCGGGGCTGTTCTACCGGGCGGTGCTGGGCCTCGAGGCGCAGGAGGTCGTCGAGACCGCCGCGCCGTTCGGGCTGGTGCGCACCCGGGCCGTCACCGACCCCGACCGGTCGGTCCGGCTGGCGCTCTCGGCCGCGACGCTGCGCCGCGGCGGCTGGGCGCCCGGCGTGCCCGAGCCGCAGTACGTCGCCCTGGCCACGGACGACCTGGTCGCCACCGCCCGCGTCCTGCACGAGGCCGGGGCGCCGCTGCTGCCGCTGCCGGCCAACTACGCCGCCGACCTCGAGGCCCGCTTCGACCTGCCCGCCGACGTCCTGGCCGCGATCCGGGAGCACGGCCTCATGTACGAGGAGGACGGCGCCGGCGGCTACCTGCACCTGGCCACCGAGGTGCTCGGCGACCGGGTCTTCTTCGAGGTGGTGCAGCGCCTGGACGGCTACGACGGCTACGGCACCGCCGACGCCCCGGTGCGCATGGCCGCCCACCGCCGCCGGCGGCAGGCGGCCCTGGTCCCGCCGCGCTGAGGCAGACCCCCGTGCAGGGAGCAGGACCCCGTCCTCCTCACCGTTCGCGAGCTCGCGGCGGGCCTCCGGACGGGGCCAGGCGCGAGCCTGCCAGCGGTGGGGAGCAGCGGTCCTCCCTCAGCGGCGGCGGGTCTCCGGGAACAGCAGGTCGACGAAGCGCTGCGCCGTCGGCCGCGGCTCGTGGTTGGCCAGCCCCGGCCGCTCGTTGGCCTCGATGAACACGTGCTCGGGCCCGTCGACGTCCGGGACGATGAAGTCCAGGCCGGTGACCGGGATGTCGATGGCCCGGCTGGCCCGGACGGCGGCCTCCGCGACCTCCGGGTGCAGCCGCGCGGTGACGTCCTGGATCGTGCCGCCGGTGTGCAGGTTCGCCGTCCGCCGGACGCGGAGGCGCTCCCCCGACGGCGGGACGTCACCCATCGCGTAGCCGGACTCGGCCACCACCGCGGCGGTGACCTCGTCCAGCGGGATGCGCGACTCACCGCCGGTGGCCCGCTCGCGCCGGCGGCTGGTCTCGCGGACCAGCGCGGTGACGTCCCGGTGGCCGTCGCCGACGACCTCGGCGGGCCGGCGGACGGCCGCGGCCACCACCTCGTGGTCGATGACGACGACCCGCAGATCCTCCCCCGCCACCAGCTCCTCGACCAGGACGTCGGGGCAGTGCCGCAGGGCCACGTCGACCGCGCGCCGCAGGGCGGCGGGGTCCTGCACCCCCACCGTGATGCCCCGGCCCTGCTCGCCGCGGGCCGGCTTGACCACCACCTGCCCCACCTCGTCGAGCAGCGCCAGGGCGGCGGTGAGGTCCCCGCCGGGCACCTCGGCGCCGCGGGCCACGCGGACCCCGACGCCCTGCACCACGCGCCGGGTGACCCGCTTGTCGTCGCACCGGCTCATCGCGACCGCGGTGGTCAGCTCCGAGAGGCTCTCCCGGGTCAGCACGCTGCGCCCGCCGAGGCTCAACCGCATCTCGCCGGACGCGACGTCGGTGACCTCCACGCGGACGCCCCGGCGCAGCGCCTCGTCGGCGAGGATCCGGGCGTAGGGGTTGAGGTCGTCGAGACCGGGCGGGCCGCCCACGAACAGCGGTGCGTTGATCGAGTTCTTCCGCTTGACCACGACCGCCGACACCTGCCGGAACCCCAGCTTGCGGTACAGCGCGATGGCGCCGGTGTTGTCGTGCAGCACCGACAGGTCCAGGTAGGCGCGCCCGCGCGCGGCGTACCGCTCCGCCAGCACCCGCACCAGCGCCTCCCCCGTCCTCGGCGGCGCGCTCTGCGGGTCGACGGCGAGGCACCACAGGCTGCTGCCGCCCTCGGGGTCGCCGAACGCCAGCACGTGGTCGACCCCGGTGACCGTCCCGACCACCCCACCGGTCCGGCGGTCCTCGGCGACCAGGTGGGTGACGGTGCGGGTGCGCTGGTTGCGCCAGGTGGTCACCGGGTCGGCGGGCACCATGCCGGCGCGGTCGTGGATCAGCTCGAGCTCGCGGACGTCGGCCGGGCTGGACACCGTCCGGACGAAGACGCCCTCGATGAGCTCGCGCCGCGGGCGGTAGCAGTGCAGGTCGAGCCGGAAGGTGTAGCTCGGGTCGACGAAGAGCTCGTCCGGCGCCAGCCCGACCAGCACCTGGGGGTCCCGCGGGTAGATGCAGATGTCCCGGCGGCCGTCGGCCTCGTCGCGCAGCACGTCGACGATGCCCCGGAGGTCGGCGAAGGTCTGCCCGAAGACCAGCCGCCCCCAGCCCAGGTCGAGCGCCACGCCGGGCCGCATCCCGCGCAGCTGGTGCTCCGACGGCGGCTGCCAGGGGACGCCGGTGAGCGGGCTGGCGGCCGACAGCGGGGACCGGCGGCGGATCGGGGGCCGCATCACCACCGGGCACCGCCGGGGGTCGGGCGCCGGCTGGGCCGGGAGCCGGACAGGATCGTGGCTCCGTGCATGGGGGGCCATCCCTCGGGGGGTGCGACCGCGTGCCCACGGGTGCACGGCCGGAACTGCGCTGCGCGCCGATCGCGAGGAGCGGTCCTCCGGCACCATGGCGGCGTGCTCCACCAGACCGGGTCGAGCAGCCCTGCCCACTCCCGGCCCTTCCGAAACACGTCCGTAACACACGGGGCGCCGGGATCCCCGCGCCCGGGAGCCGTCGCCGCGACCCGCCGGGCGGCGCCTCAGGCCCGCAGGTGCGTCTCGAAGAAGCGCAGGATGCGCCCCCAGGCGTCCTCCGCCGAGGGGTGGTGGTGGCTGAGGCCGGCCACCCGCTCCAGGACGGCGAACGGCCCGCTGTCGTGCCGGTTCATGAACGAGTGCCCGGCGTCGGGGTACTCGCGGACGTCGTTGGGCACGCCGTTGCCGGTCAGCGCCCGCTCCAGCCGGTGCCCCGCCCCGCGGAGGGCCGGGTCCCTGCGGCCGTAGCTGGCGACCACCGGGCAGGCGCCGGCCAGCAGCCGCTCGGCGTCCCTGGGGACGAACCCGTAGTTGGGCGCCGCGACGTCGAACCCGCGGGTGGCGCCCAGCAGCGCGAAGCCGCCGCCCATGCAGAAGCCCAGGACACCGACCCGGCCGGTGCAGTCCGGGCGGCCGGCCAGCCAGCCGCGGGCCGCCTCCAGGTCCCCGAACGCCGCACCCTCCCGGCGCAGCAGGTCGCCGAAGGTGCGCTTCAGGCAGCGCACGGCACCGCCGGCGCTGAACAGGTCGGGCGCGACGGCGAGGTAGCCCGCGGCGGCGAGCCGGTCGGCCTGCTCGCGGGTGTCGTCGTTCAGCCCGAAGGCCTCGTGCACCACCACCACGCCCGGCCAGGGTCCCTCCGACACGGGCGGCACGGCGAGGTGGGCGCGCAGCTGCGGGGTGCTCGCCCCGCCGGGGACGGTCGTCTCGGGCACGGGCGGCTCCCGTCGTCGTCGGCCGGGTGGGCGCCCCGGACGCTACCCAGCGGGCCGGCCTGGAGCAGGGTCCGAGCCCGGGAGCGGCGGGGGCGGGGGTCCTCGGTCAGCCGGTGAAGGCGAGGGTCTCCGCGAGCCGGGACGGCGTCACCGTCTTCAGCCGGGCGACGGCGTCGGCCAGCGGCACCAGCTCGATCTCCGTGCCGCGCAGCGCCACCATCCGGCCGACGCTGCCCTCGTGCGCGGCGACGGTGGCGTGCAGGCCGAACCGGGTGGCCAGCACCCGGTCGAAGGAGGTCGGCGTGCCGCCGCGCTGCACGTGGCCGAGCACGGTGGTGCGCACCTCCTTGCCGGTGCGCCGCTCCAGCTCCTCGCCGAGCTGCTGCGCCACGCCGGTGAACCGCTTGTGGCCGTACTCGTCGACGCCGCCGTCGCGGACGAGCATCGTGCCGGGCAGCGGGGAGGCGCCCTCGGCGACGACGCCGATGACGTGCGAGTCGCCCCGGGCGAAGCGGTCCTCGACGATCTTCGCCACCTCGGCGACGTCGAAGGGCTCCTCCGGCACCAGGGTCAGGTGCGCGCCGGCGGCCAGGCCCGCGTGCAGCGCGATCCACCCGGCGTGCCGGCCCATGACCTCCACGAGCAGCACCCGCTGGTGCGACTCGGCGGTGGTGTGCAGCCGGTCGATCATCTCCGTGGCGATGCTGACCGCGGTGTCGAACCCGAAGGTCAGGTCGGTGCAGTCGATGTCGTTGTCGATGGTCTTGGGGATCCCCACCACCGGGACGCCGGCCTCCGACAGCAGGTGCGCCGCGGTGAGCGTGCCCTCGCCGCCGATCGGGACGAGCACGTCGACGCCGTGCTCGGCCAGCACGGCCGTCATGTCGCCGAGCCCCGCGTGCAGCTTCTCCGGCGCCACCCGGGCCGAGCCCAGCGTCGTCCCGCCGCGGGTCAGCAGGCCGTCGACGGCGGGGACGTCCAGCGGCGTGGTCCGGTCCTCGAGCAGGCCGCGCCAGCCGTCGCGGAAACCGATCACCGAGCTGCCGTACTGGGTCGTCGCGGTGCGGACCACCGATCGGATGACGGCGTTGAGGCCGGGGCAGTCGCCCCCGCCGGTCAGGATCCCGATGCGCACCGGGGCAGCTCCTCAGGTCGTGGCGGAGTGCACGACCATACGTCATGACGACATGACGACACGACGACACGTCGGTGTCCCGACCGGGAGGGCGGAGATCACGCCCGTCGCCCTCCTCGGCGGTCGCGCCGGGAGGGCGCTCAGCCGGGCTCGGCCGCCCGCTCGACCAGGGCGGCGAGCTGGTCCCGGGCGGCCTCCGCGACCCGCGGCGGCACGCCGAGGTCGCGCAGCTGCTCGGCGGCCGCGGCCATCTCCGCCGACCGGCGGCGGGCGTGCAGGTGCGACCCGGCGACGAAGGTCTCGACGTCGGTCGCGGTGAAGCGGTCCAGCTCGGCGCCGATGTCGCCGCGCAGCCAGTCCGCGACCCCGGCCGCCTCCGCGCCCTCCACCGCCTCCACCACGGCGGCGGCCACGCCCTTCCAGAAGACGCTGCGCAGCAGCTTGCGGGAGATGGCCGCGCCGGGCGGACCGTCCAGCAGGTCGACGGTCACGCCGAAGCCGGCCAGCACCTCGGCGTAGGACCGGGCACCGTCCCCGGAGGCCAGCATCGGGGTGCGCAGCCCCCGCCCGGGGACCGTGGCCAGCAGCGCCACGTCGGCCACCGGCACGCCCCGGCCGGCCACGGCCGCGGCCAGGTCCCGCTTGACGCTCGGCGCGGCGGTGTTGAGGTCGGCCCACACGGTGCCCGGGCGCAGGCCGGGGAGGGCGTTGCGCAGCGCGACGGGAGCGTCGGCGGCGCTGTTCACGCTGAGCACCAGGTCGGCGTCGGCCACCGCGGCGGCCTCGTCGGCCCGCGGCAGCACCCCGGGCGGCGGGCGCACCCGCGGGTCGTACCCGCGCACGTCGGCGCCCGCGGCGAGCAGGTCGCGGGCGATCTCCGATCCGGCCTCCCCCAGCCCCAGCAGCGCGATGACCGGCGCTCGGTCCACGGTCGCCCACCTCCCCCGGCCCCCGGCGGGCCGTCCTCGCGGACTGTAGGGCGGGCCGCCCGCGGGCGTGCGGGCCGGTCAGGCCCCGCCGTCGTCCTCGAGGGTGAAGAGCACCGAGATGCCGGCGAGGTCGAGCACCTTGCGGAACCGCGGCGAGGCGGACCGCAGGACCGCCGGCCGGCCGTCGCGCGCCGCGGACTGCGCCCAGCGCACCAGCAGCGACAGGCCGGCCGAGTCGATGTAGCCCACCGAGGCGACGTGCACCGCGACCAGCGCGCGCTCGTCCACGCCCTCGGCGCGCATCCGCCCGACCAGGGGCTCGTCGACGTCGCCGAGCAGGTGCAGCACCGGGCCGGCGTCCTCGTGCACCACCCGGAAGGCCCCGCTCGGCGGCTCGGACCCGGAGCTCAGGCGGTGCACGCCCCCCACTCTGACGGCGGGTGCCCGGCGCGACAACCGCGTCGCGGGGCCCCGCACCGGGCGGCTACTGGACCGGCGCGTCCGGCGGGGGCAGCCGGACGGTGCGGGCCTCCTCGACCGCGGCCACGCCCTCGACCCGCAGCTCCCCGAGCGCCCGCCCGGCGGGCAGCTGCCCGGCGATCAGGCCCACCTCGGAGAGCACCTGCTCGACCTGCAGACCGTGCCGGCGCAGCGCCTCGGCGACCGCGTCCAGCTGGGCGAGGTGCGCGTCGTCGACGGTGACGATCACAGCGGTCACGGGGGAACGGTAGCCCCGGGTGGCGCCGCCGGGGTGGCTCACCGCGGCGCGAGCGGCAGCCCCGAGCCCACGTCCACCGAGGGGGCGGTCAGCCGCCGCGCGGCCCCGGTCAGGGTCTGCCAGAGCTCCCGCCCCCGCAGTCCGGTCTCCTCGGCCCACAACGCGGCCAGGCCGGCGACGTGCGGCGTCGCCATGCTGGTGCCGCTGATCGTGGTGTAGCAGTCCGGCAGCGGCCAGGACGAGTACACGTCCACCCCGGGCGCGGCCAGGTCGACCTGCCCGCCGGGGACGGCGCCGCTGCGGGCGGAGAACCGGGCGACCGCGAGGGCGGGGTCCAGCGCGCCGACGGCCAGGACCTCCGGGCTGTTGGCCGGCACGCCGACGAAGCCGGCGTCCCCGTTCTCCCGGTCGGCGTTGTTGCCCGCGGCGGCCACGATCAGCGACCCCTGGTTCAGGGCCCGCCGGCCCGCCGCCGTGTAGGCCGGGCTGACCTCGGCGACGTCGGCGCCCAGCGACATCGAGATCACCTGGCAGCCGTTGCGCACCGCCCAGGCGATGCCGGCGAGGATCTCGGCGTCGGTGCCCGAGCCCTCGTCGCTGAGCACCTTCCCGACGAAGACCTCCGCGTCGGGGGCGACGCCGTAGCCGCGCGTCCCCTGCGGGGTGCGCGGTCCGCAGGCGGTGCCGACGCAGTGCGTGCCGTGACCGTGCCCGTCCTGCGGCGACTGGCCGGCGACGAACGAGGTGGCGGTGACCGCGCGGCCGGCGAGGTCCGGGTGGGTGAGGTCGACGCCGGTGTCGAGCACGGCCACCCGGATGCCGCGGCCGGTGCGCGGCGAGGCCGGCACCTCGGTGGCCTGCAGGCCCCAGGTGTACTCCGGGGTGTCGGCGAAGGGCGGGGTGGTGGGCCCGGCGGTGTCCCCGGGCAGGTCGATCAGCCGCCCGGCGAGGTCGGTGACGCCGTCCCGGTACCCGGCGAGGTAGCCCTCGGGGACCTCCGGCAGGACGTGGTGGACCAGTTCGGGGGTGACGGCGAGCACCGCCCCGTCGCCGGCCAGTCGCCGGGGGTCGACGGCGGCCACGGCCAGCCCGAGCCCGGGGAAGACGACCGCGTCGGCCTGCCGCAGCGCCCGCGCGTCGGCGTCCCCCGGCTCGGCGTCGCGGGAGTCGGCGACGTCCGAGAGCCCGGCCAGCCGGCGCAGCGTGGCCGCGCCGTCCTCGTCGGGGTCGGCGAAGACCACCACGGACCGCCCGGTCGTCGTCGGCGGGGGGACACCGGGACGGCCCACCCCCGGACCCCTCCGGGTCGTCGGTCGTCCGATCACGGCTGCCTCCTCGTCGGGACCCGGCCCGGACGCCCGGTGCCGCGACCCATCGTGACGCGCTGCCACCCCGTCCGCACCCTGAGCAGCCGAGGGCTCCCCCGCGGCCTCGCTCAGCCGGCGGGGGCACCGCCCTGGGCGGAGCAGCGGACGGCGACGACCGCGACGTCGTCCTCCGGCTGGCGCCCGACGATCCGCTCGATCAGCGCGTCGCACAGCCGGTGCACCGGGACCGCACCCAGCTCGCGGACCGCGGCCACCAGCCGGTCGGTGCCCTCGTCGATGCCGGTGCGGCCCTGCTCGACCAGCCCGTCGGTGTAGAACAGCAGCGTGTCGCCGGGGCCGACCTCGGCCACCGCGTCGGTCCGGGGACCGGTCGACTCCGCGCCCAGCAGCGTCTGCGGCTCGCTCGCCAGCAGCTCCACCCGGCCGTCGCCGCGCAGCAGCAGCGGTGGCAGGTGCCCGGCCGAGGACCAGCGCAGCACCCGCCGTCCGCTGCCGGCCAGCTCGCCCGGCTGCTCGATGCGCGCGATCAGCGCGGTCGCCAGGGTGCCGATCCGCAGACCGGTGAGCGCGGCGTCGACCCGGGTGAGCACCCGCGCCGGCTCCTCCTGCCGGTCGTAGGCGATGCCCCGCAGGATGCTGCGCACCTGCCCCATCGCCGCGGCCGCGTCGACGTTGTGGCCCACGACGTCGCCGATCACCAGCAGCGTCGCGCCGTCGGGCTGCTGGAAGGCGTCGTACCAGTCACCGCCGACGTGCAGCGTGCTCGACGCCGGCAGGTAGCGGACGGCGATCTCCAGGTCGTCGGGCTGCGGCGGCGGGGTCAGCAGGCTGCGCTGCAGGGTCTCGGCGACGGCGAGCTGGCGGCCGTAGAGCCGGGCGTTGTCGATGGCCAGCGAGGCGCGGCGGGCCACCTCCACCGCCGTGGCGATCTCCATCTCGCTGTGCGGGGGCCGGGCCGAGCCGTTGACCAGCCCGAGGACGCCGAAGGTCTCCGCCCGGGCCCGCAGCGGGACGACGGTGATCGAGCCCGCGTCCAGCCGTTCCCAGGCCGCACGGACCTCCTCGTCGCCGCCGATGGCCGGCTCGACCATCGCCGGGTCGATCACCGGCAGGTGGATCGGCTCGCCGGTGAGCAGCGCGGTCACCATCGGATTGTCGTCCGCCGCGGCGCGCACCCTCCGGCTCAGGTAGAGGTCGAGGTCGGCCGCCCGGGCCGGGTCGCGGTGGCCCCAGCCCTCGTCGGCGGGGGCGCCGTCGTCCCCCAGCACGGTCACGACGGCCCAGTCGCACAGCCGCGGGACGACGAGGTCGACCAGCGTGGCCACCGACTCGTCCGGGTCCAGGGTGCTGACCATCGACTCGCTGACCTCGGCGAGGTAGCGCAGCCGGTCGTCCTCGGCCGCGCCGGCCGGGGGGTCGAGCACGCCCTCGGGCGCCGGGCCGGCGCTGCGCCTCAGGGCGACGTGCAGGCGGTCGTCGACCCGGTGCGCGGTGGCGTCCAGCCAGCAGCCCGCCGGCGGGTAGAAGCCGCGCCAGGTCACCCGGTCGCCGACGCTGCGGGCGTGCAGCAGGAAGCTGTGGAAGATCGTGCCGGCGAGCTCGGGCAGCGCGATCCAGATGTTGCGGCCGGCCAGCTCCTCGCGCCGGCGACCGAGCAGGTCCGCGGCGGCCTGGTCGACCGACACCAGCGTCCAGTCTCCGTCGAAGACCGCGACGGCGGACCGCCGCGGATCAGCGGCCCGCCCCTCCGGGAGGAGCGCTGCGCGCAGTCCGCCATCCCTCACGTCGTCCCCACGCTCCGATCGACCGCAACGGGCCTCGACGGGGGAATCTACGCCAGCACCCCCGGCGGCTCCCGGAGCTGCACGGGTCAGCCCAGGCGCTCCACGAGGTGCACGGCCACCGGCTCCCCGGCCTCCTTGCCGATGGCCTGCCGGACCTCCGCGGCCACCGGCAGCTTGTGCGTGCCGTCGCCCAGGGCCATGAAGGAGCTGCGGAAGGGGTGGCCGTCGATGGTGCCGCGCACCTTCACCAGCCCGCGGGTGCCGAAGAACTCCGCGGAGCCGGGCATCTGCACGTAGGTCCAGCCGCCCGGTGCCGGGCTGCGCTGCAGGAGCGCGGTGAACGCGGTGTCCAGCGGGCCGCTGCGCCGGGGCCGGCTGACGGGTCGGTGAGGCGTGGTGGTCATGCCCTGCAGACCGCGCGCGGCGTCCGGACTCATCGGCGTCACCCCACGGGGAGTCCGGCCAGCCCCGCGGCGAGCCCCAGCAGCGCGCAGACGCCGAGGGTCCGCAGCACCGACCAGCGCAGCCGGAACAGCAGCACCGCGGCCACGACGGCGAGCGCCAGCGGCACCGGCCGCAGCGCCGTCGGGTCGGGCAGCTCCAGGGACAGCGGACCCCGGTCGACGTCGACGGTCCCGGAGAACAGCGTGTGGACGGCGAAGTAGACCCCCAGGTTGGCGATCACGCCGACCACCGCCGCGGTGATGCCGGTCAGCGCCGCCGACAGCGACCGGTTGCCGCGCAGCCGCTCCATGTAGGGGGCACCCAGCAGCACGAACAGGAAGCTCGGCACGAAGGTCACCCAGGTGACGAGCAGCGAGGCCAGGACGGCGGCGACCCAGGGGTCGAGCGTGCCCGGGTCGCGGTACGCGCCGAGGAAGGCGACGAACTGCACCACCATGATCAGCGGTCCGGGCGTGGTCTCGGCCAGCGCCAGCCCGCGCACCATCTCCCGCGGCCCCAGCCAGCCGTAGGTCTCCACCGCCTGCTGAGCCACGTAGGCCAGCACGGCGTAGGCGCCGCCGAAGGTGACCACCGCGGCACCGGAGAAGAACAGTCCCTGCTGGGTGAAGACGCTGCCGGCGCCGGTCAGCAGCGCGACCGCGGCCACCGGCACGGCCCACCCCAGCAGTCCGACGAGCAGCACCCGCAGCGTCCGGCGCGCGGTCGGCGGCTCGGAGTGCAGGACGTCGTCGCTGATGACCGGTGGTAGGCCGTCGTCCCCCGCTGCGGCCGCCGCCTTCTGCGGCACGGCGGTCGGGCGCCAGCGGCCCAGTGCCCAGCCGGCGACGCCGGCCAGTGCCACCACCACCGGGAACGGGACGCCGAACAGCGCCAGGGCGAGGAATGCGGCGACCGCGATCGCGACCAGTGCCCGGCTGTTCAGTGCCCGCTTCGCGACCCGCTGGACGGCCTGGGCGACGATCGCCAGCACCGCGGGGGCGAGGCCGGCGAACACCGCGAGGACGGCGGTGGTGTCGCCGAATGCCACGTAGACCGCGGAGAGCACCAGCAGGGCCACGACCCCGGGGAGCACGAACAGCCCTCCGGCCACCAGCCCGCCGCGGGTGCCGTGCAGCAGCCAGCCGACGTAGGTGGCCAGCTGCTGGGCCTCCGGGCCGGGCAGCAGCATGCAGTAGTTCATGGCGTGCAGGAACCGGCGCTGGCCGATCCAGCGGTGCTCGTCGACGAGCGTGCGCTGCATGACCGCGATCTGCCCGGCCGGGCCGCCGAAGGTCTGCAGCGAGATGAGGAACCAGGCCCGCACCGCCGTGCGGAACGGCACGACGTCCTGTTCGCCGGGACGGGGTCGTGCCACGGCGGCATCGTCCCGCGGCGCGGTCACCGGGCCTCGCTCCCGGCCGACCGGGAGCGGAAGTCGCCGCGGCCGGTGTCGCCCTTCCAGTCGGCGAAGGACTCGCCGGTCAGCTCCTCGAGCTGCTCGATGTCGGGCAGCAGCGGCTCGAGCACCTCGCGCCGGACCTCGACCGGCATCGCGGGCCGGGGAGCTCGCCCTGCGTGCAGCGCGGCGACGAGCGGGCGGCTCACCTGCCGCCACACCTGCGGCGGGGCGTACGCGCCCAGGGCCGCGCCGGCGCGGACCAGCCGGGACAGCGCGCGGTGGCGCGGCCCGTCGGCGACGTACGGCTTCACGTTCTCCGGGGGGACCGCGTGCGCGACGCCGGGTGCCACGCCGAGGAAGGCGCTGACCCGGTCGAGGGTCTCCCGCGGGCTGTCGACCACCTGCCGGTAGCGCAGCAGCAGGACCCGCTCCCGGGGCACGTGCCGGTACAGGTCCCGCAACTGCTCCCCGTAGCGGCCCAGGCCGCGGTAGTGCCAGAACGGCGCCCACCCGTCGGCGACCCGCCGCTCCTCCTGCCGGACGGCGGCGAGGAAGTCCGCCTCGGGCTCCAGGCCGTCGGCGCGCAGGTGCACCCAGTTCGACCACGCCCGGTCCACCGGGTCCCGGACGACGGCGACGACCCGGACGTCCGGGACGTCGGCGGCCAGCCGGGCCTGGGCGGCGCGGTCGTGGAGGTAGAACGGCGTGCTCTCGCCGCGCACGGCGTCCTCCGGGGCGGCGGTGAACAGCGCGAGGTAGTCCTGCCGCCGCCAGATCCACTCCCGGGCGCTGTGCGCGTCGCCGGGCCCGCGCTGCTGCGACCGGGGCGGCGGGCGGCCGTCGGTCAGGTAGAACTTGGGCTCCTTGACCGGCGAGAGGTACAGGCCGGGGTGGGTGGCCAGCGCGGCGTGCAGCGCCGTCGTCCCGGCCTTGGGGGCGCCGGCGACGACGAACTGGGGCAGGCGTCCGGTCACGGGGTGGTCCCTCCTCGGTGGTGTGCAGACTGGGCGGCGTCCCCTCCGGTCGACCGTGGAGCCGCCGCGTGCCCAGCCACCCCGTCCCGACGTCCCTGGCCCGTCCGCCGGTCGCCGACCGCTTCTGGGCCGACGCCGCGGTGGTGCTGGAACCGGAGGACCCGCGGCCGGGCTCCTGGGCCGGCGGCCCGTCGGTGCAGCTGGTCGACGGGACGTGGTGGCTGGCCGCCCGGCTGCGCCGCCCGGTCGGCGAGGGCCGCGGGTTCGCCAACGTGGTGTCGCGGTCCGACGACGGGGTGCGGTTCGCCCCGGTGGTCGCGGTCGGCAAGGACCGCTTCGGCGCCGAGTCGCTCGAGCGCCCGGCCCTCGTGCACACCCTCGAGGGGCGGTGGCGGCTCTACGTCAGCTGCGCGACGCCGGGCACGAAGCACTGGCGGGTGGACCTGCTCGAGGCCGACGACGTCGAGGGTCTGGCGAGGGCCGAGCCGCGGACGGTGCTGCCGGGCAGCGACCTCGCGGCGGTCAAGGACCCGGTCGTCCGGCACGACGGTCGGCAGTGGCACCTCTGGGCCTCGGTGCACCCGCTGGACGAACCGGAGGCCACCGACCGGATGACCACCGAGCACGCCACCAGCCCCGACGGCACCGTCTGGACCTGGCAGGGCACCGCGCTGGCCGGCACGCCGGGGAGCTGGGACGCCCGCGGCGTCCGGTTCGCCACCGTGGTCCTGGACGGCGACCGGACCTGGGCCCTCTACGACGGGCGCGCCACGGCCGGGGAGAACTGGGAGGAGCGCACCGGGCTGGCCACGGCCGTCGGCGACGGCCGGTTCGCCGCGGCCGGCGACGGGCCGCTGCTGCAGAGCCCGCACCCGCCGCACGGGCTGCGCTACGCCGACGTCGTGCCGCTGCCAGGGGGCGGTGCCCGCTGGTTCTACGAGGCCACCCGGGCCGACGGCGCCCACGAGCTGCGCACGGTGCTGCTGGACGGCTGACCGCGGCACGGGGTCTCCTCGCGTCCGGGGCCCGGGTACCGGGAGCCCGCGCTTGCCGGCACCGGTCGGTGCCCGCCTGGTCGTCACCCGGGGCACCCCATCGCGGAGGAGGGTTGCCGGCCAGCGAGCCGGGGCTCCGCGCTGGCGCTCATGACCTGCCGGGAGCCTGGCACGCCGTTCCGAATGCCGTCAAACCCGACCGACGTGGTAGGCATTGACCCGTGCCCGCCGTCCCGACCGTCCCCGCCGCGCTGCCGCGGCTGGTCCGGCGCGTGCACGTCGACCTCGGCCGGGTCCGGTCCGCCGCCTGTCGCTGACGGCGCCCCCGCCCTGCCGGCCGCCGATCCCCGTGGCCGGGCCGACTCCCCGAGGAGACCCCGTCGTGCCCCGGTCCCTGCCGTCCCCTGCCGCCCTGCGCCGGGAGCCGCTGGAGCGCGCTGCTCCCCCGCGACGCCGCCGCCGATGCCTGGACCCGTCTCTGCACGAGGACCTGTCGCACGCCCAGGTGTGGCTGCTGCCCTGGCTGCCCGGCCAGGGCACCGGCCTGCACGACCACGGCGGCTCGGCCGGCGCCTCCGCCGTCGTGCGCGGCACGCCGCGGCTGACCGTCATGAACACCTACCGCGTCCAGGGGCGGGGGCTGGTGCGCACCGGCACCGAGGAGGCCGGCGTCGACTGGTGAGGGCCCCTGCCGGAAGGGGTGCCGCCCTCAGGAGACGCGGACGGCGGAGACGTCGAACTCGATCTGGATGCGGTCGCTGACCAGCACGCCGCCGGTGTCCAGGGGCGTGTTCCAGGTCAGCCCCCAGTCGCTGCGCTTGATCGCCAGCGCGCCCTCGAAGCCGACCCGCGTGTTGCCGAACGGGTCCTTGGCCGAGCCGGTCAGCGTGAAGTCCACCGACACCGGCCGGGTGGTCTCCCGGATGGTGAGGTCACCGGTGACCGTGTAGGTCTCCTCGTCGACCTGCTCCACGTCGGTGGAGACGAAGACGATCTCGGGGTACATCTCCACGTCGAGGAAGTCCGCGGAGCGCAGGTGCGCGTCGCGGTCGGCCTGGCCGGTGTCGATGCTGGCGGTCCGGATGCGCAGCGCCACCGAGCTGGCCGCCGGATCGGCGACGTCGAGGTGCGCCGTCCCGGCGAAGTCGCCGAACGACCCGCGCACGGTGGTCACCATGGCGTGCCGGGCACGGATCCCGATGCGCGTGTGCGCGACGTCGACCTCGTAGTCCCCGGTGACGTCGACGAGCGCGCTGGTGGCGGCGTCGAAGTCGGTGGGGTCAGCGTCAGATGCCCGGTGCTTGCCCACGGTGGCCCTCCTCCCCCTGCACGCGCTCCATCCTGGCTGATCCCGTCCCGGGGGGACACGTCAGGGTCCCCGCACCGGTCCGTTGCGCAGGTCGCGGCCCCGGCCGGACCGTGCGACGGGCCCGGGGAGGCGGGCGATCGGGTCCCACGAGGTTGCCCGGCTCCCTGCCGCGGCGGTCGTCCCCGACGGCGCCGGCCCGGGACCCGGAGTCGCCCGTGCGCGCGGACGCACGCCCCTCAGCGACCGCGCCAGACGGGTCGGCGCTTCTCGGCGAAGGCGGCGGCACCCTCCCGGGCGTCCTCGCTGGCGAAGACCGGGGCGACCAGGTCGGCCTGCCGCGCCCACCCCTCCGTGGTCGTCCAGTCCGCGCTCCCGCGGACCACGGCCTTGGTCGCGGCCAGCGCGAGCGGGCCGTTCGCCGCGACGGTCGCGGCCAGCGCCAGCGCGCCGTCCAGCGCGCCGCCCTCGGGGGTCACCCGGTTGACCAGGCCGACCTCCGCGGCCCGCCGGGCGTCGATCGGGTCACCGGTGAGCAGCATCTCCATCGCCACGTTGGCCGGCACCCGCGTCGGCAGCAGCAGCGCACCGCCGCCCGCGGCGACGAGCGACCGCTTCACCTCCGGCACCCCGAAGCGCGCGGTCTCGGCGGCCACCACGAGGTCGCAGGCGAGGACCAGCTCGAAGCCGCCGGCGAGCGCCCAGCCCTCGACGGCGGCGATCAGCGGCTTGCGGGGCGGGGTCTGGGTGATGCCGCACAGCCCGCGGCCCTCGATGGCCGGGCTCTCCCCGCGCAGGAACGCCTTGAGGTCCATGCCGGCGGAGAAGGTGCCGCCGGCGCCGGTGAGGACGCCGACCCGCAGCTCGTCGTCGGCGTCCAGCTCGTCGACCGCCGCGGCCACCGTCTCCGCGACGGTCCGGTTGAGCGCGTTCCTGGCCTCCGGCCGGTCGATCGTGACGAGCAGGACGCCGTTCCGCCGCTCCACCAGCACCTCGTCCACCGAACCTCCTCAGTCCGCCTGGACCACGGCGCCGGCCTCCAGCAGGCCGGTCACCTCGTCCTCGCCGAAGCCCCACCCGGCCAGCGCCGTGCGGGTGTCCTGGCCGGGCGCGCGCGGCTCCCCGCGCACCGCACCCGGGGTGCGCGAGAAGCGCGGCGCCGGCGCGGGCTCCGGGTGGCCGCCGCGGTCGGCGAAGGTGCCGCGGGCGGCCAGGTGGGGGTGCGACGGCGCCTCGGTCAGCCCGAGGACCGGCGTCACGCAGGCGTCGGTGCCGGCGAAGGCCTCGGCCCACTCGTCGCGGGTGCGGGTGGCGAAGGCGGCGGCGATCCGCTCGCGCTGCTCCGGCCAGCGGGCGACGTCGAGCTGGCCGCCGTGCGCGTCGGGGTCGAGGCCCAGCCCCGCGAGCAGCTGCGCGTGGAACTGCGGCTCGATGGCGCCGACGGCGACGTGCCGGCCGTCGGCGCAGGCGTAGGTGCCGTAGAACGGCGCGGCGCCGTCGAGCAGGTTGGCCGCCCGGCGGTCCTGCCAGCGGCCGGCGCCGAGCAGGCCGTAGACCATCGTGACCAGCGAGCTGGCGCCGTCCACCATGGCCGCGTCGACCACCTGGCCGCGCCCGCTGATCTGCCGCTCGAGCAGCGCGGCGAGCACGCCGACGACGAGGAACAGCGCGCCGCCGCCGAAGTCGGCGACGGCGTTGAGCGGCGGGACCGGCGCCTCCGCCGTCCCGATGGCGTGCAGCGCGCCGGTCAGGCCCAGGTAGTTGATGTCGTGCCCCGCGCGGTCGGCGAGCGGGCCGTCCTGGCCCCAGCCGGTCATCCGCGCGTACACCAGCCGCGGGTTGCGGGCCCAGCACTCGTCCGGGCCGACGCCGAGCCGCTCGGTGACCCCGGGCCGCAGCCCCTCGACCAGCACGTCGGCGCTCTCCACCAGGCGGAGGACGACGTCGCGGCCGGCCGGGCTCTTGAGGTCGACGGCCACCGACGGGCGGCTGCGGTTCAGCGCGTCCCGCTCCGGTGGCACCAGCTGCGTGCCGCCGCCGGGACGGTCCACGCGGACGACGTCGGCGCCCAGCTCGGCCAGCAGCAGGCAGGCGTAGGGCACGGGCCCCAGGCCGGCCAGCTCGACGACGCGGATCCCCGCCAGGGGGCCGGAGGGCGGCAGCACGGCCGCCAACCTAGCAACGCCCGGTGGGCCGACAGGGGCCCGAGGACCGCAGCGACGAGCGGAGCACCCCGCTCAGAGGCAGGCGTACAGGGTCCGCCAGAACTCCTGCGGCCCGTCGTCCGGGCCGCCCATCAACCGGCCGGTGAGCAGCACCGCGACCATTTCGCGGGCGGGGTCGGCCCAGGCGCTGGTGCCGGTGCCGCCGTCCCAGCCGAACCGGCCCGGGGTGCACCACGGCTCGGTCTGCTCGACGCAGACGCCGGTCTGCAGGCCCCAGGAGACCCCGGGCTCCAGGAAGTCCGCCGCGCCCGCCCGCTGCGCGGGGGTGAGGGCGTCGGCGGTCAGCGCGGCCACCGACGCCGGGGACAGCAGCGGAGCGCCGCCGTCGGCCAGCGCGGCCAGGACGGTGAGCACGTCCGGCGCCGTGGAGACCAGGCCGGCCGCCAGGCCCTCGAACGCCGGCGGGACGGTGGCGTCGGGGGCGTCGACCGGGACGAGGCCGTCGGGGGTGGTCGCGTGGACGGTCGCCAGCCGGGCGGGGTCGACCGCGGTGAACGCGGTGTCGGTCAGCCCCAGCGGCCCGGTGACGCGCTCCGCCAGCAGGGCCGCCACCGGCCGGCCGGTGGCGCGCGCGAGCAGCACGCCGAGCACGTCGGCGGGCAGGTGGTAGAGCCAGACCTCGCCGGGCTGGGCGGCGAGCGGGACCTCCGCCAGCCGGCGCAGGTACTCGTCGGGGGTCAGCGCCGGCGGCCAGGGTCCGGGGCCGATGCCGCGCTCGTCGATGGCCCGCGCCAGCGGGCTGCCGTCCCAGACCCCGCCGAAGCCGGGCGTGCTGGTGAGCAGGTGCCGCACGGTGATCGGCCGCTCGGCGGGCACGGTGTCGGCCAGCGGCCCGGTGCGGTCGCGCAGCACCCGCGGCGCGGCCAGCTCGGGCAGCCACTCCCCCACCGGGTCGTCGAGGCCCAGCACGCCGTCCTCCCGGAGCGCGAGGGTGAGCGCGCCGGCGACCGGCTTGGTCACCGAGGACATGCGGAACAGCGTGTCCGGGCCCATCGGCTGCACGTCTCCGGCGGTGGTCGTGCCGCCGCACAACACCTCCGTCGTGCCACGGTGCCGGACCGCGGCGACGAAGCCGGGCAGCAGGCCCTCGTCGACCTGGCGCTGCAGGAGGTCCCGGACCGGCGCGAGTCTCATGCGTGTGGAGACCCCGGCCGGCCGCCGGACTCATCGGTCCGGACGGCGGCCCCACCGGGGGTGCACGCGCCGGCGCCGAGGACCCGTGGCCGCGGCGGGAGGTTCAGGTCGTGGCGCCGGGCGAGGGCTCGCTCTGCAGGTCGGCCTGCCACAGGTCGGGGCCGAACACCTCGTACTGGACGTCCCGGGGCGGGATCCCGCGCTCGATCAGCGCACTGCGCACGGCCTGCATGAACGGCAGCGGACCGCACAGGTAGTAGGCCGCCCCGGCGGGCAGGTCGACCGCGCCGACGTCCATCGTCCCGGCGTGCACGCCGTCGACCGGCAGCGCGCTGTCGGCGCCGGACTCGTACCAGACGTGCACCGTGGCGTTCGGCAGTGCGCGGACGTCGTCGAGCACCTGACCGCGCAGGGCGAAGGACGCCTCGTCGCCGTCGGCGTGCAGCAGCGTGATCGGCAGCTCGGAGCCGGCGTGCCGCAGGTGGGAGAGCATGCCGGCCATCGGGGTGATGCCGATGCCCGCGCTGAGGAACACCGCCGGCCGCCAGTCGTCGAGCACCACGTCACCGAAGGGCAGGGACAGGGTCAGGGTGTCCCCGACCTGCACGCGGTCGCAGAGGTGGGTGGAGACCTCGCCGTCGGGCTTCCCGGCGCCGCGGACCCGCTTCACCGAGAACTGGCGGTGCTCCCCGTCGTCGGCGCGCGTCAGGCTGTACTGCCGCGGCTGGTGGACCCCGTCGGGCATGCGCACCTTGACCGACACGTACTGCCCCGGCAGGGAGGTCTTGACCAGCCGGTCGTCGACCCGGCGCACCCGGAAGGTGACCACGTCGTCGGTCTCGTCGACCTTCTCCTCGACGCGCCAGTCCCGCCACACCCGCTCCGGGCGGACCCCGCGCGCGCTGTACAGACCCCGCTCCTGGTGGATCAGGGCATAGGCCATCAGCCAGTACACCTCGTCCCAGGCGGCGGCGACCTCCGGCGTGACCGCGTCGCCGAGCACGTCGGCGATCGCCCAGAACAGGTTCTCGTGCACCACCTGGTACTGCTCGGGCCGGATGCCGAGTGAGGCGTGCTTGTGCGCGATCCGGTTCAGCAGCTGCTCGGGCAGCTGCTCCGGGGTCTGCAGCAAGGTGCTGGCGAAGGCTGCCACCGACCCGGCCAGCGCCACCTGCTGGGTGCCCTCGGCCTGGTTGCCCCGGTTGAACACCCCGTCCAGCAGCTGCGGATGGGCGTCGAACAGGTGCCGGTAGAACCGCTGCGCGATCTCGCCGATGTGCTCGGCCACCACGGGCAGGGTCGCCTCCACCACCGGACGGGCGCGGTCGGACAACATGCGGCTCTCCCCTCGTCGTCGTCCTGGGCCGCGGGAGTCCCGGGCCCGGCCGTGCACCCGTGGACGCCGGGGACGCACCCGGGCGGCCCGTCGCCGCGCCGTGTGCGTGGCCCCGACGTCCTGGCCGGTCCCGGCGGCCTGGTTCCCGTCCGCGCGGTCTCGGGCGGCACCCTCGTGGCCTGGGTCCCGTGGCCCGGGACGACCGTAGCGACCGCCCCGACCGCCCGCGATCGGTGGTCCCGGGTCTCCGGCCGACGTCTCCGGTCAGGACGGCCGGCAGGCGATCGCCGCCAGCAACCGCGCGCGAGCCGGGCCGAGCGAGGGGCCGTACCAGGTCAGGTCGCGGCCGGACACCAGCGCGGTGCGGATCCCGGGGAAGGCCTCGGGCCCGTCGTCGGCGGTGAACACGTAGGGCTCGTCGGGGAACAGCACGACGTCGGGTCGCGCCGTCCGCACGGCCTCGACCGGCACGTGCGGGTAGCGGTCCGCTCCCGCGCCGAAGACGTTGACCAGCCCGAGCCGGGCGAGCACGTCACCGGTGAAGGTGCGCGGGCCGACGACCATCCACGGGTCGCGCCACACCGGGACGGCGACCCGCAGCCCGCTCGTGGGCGCGGGCTGCGCCCACACCCTCGCGGCGTCCGCCAGCCAGCCGGGCTCACCGACGTCGAGCACCTCGTCGAACAGCCGGCGCATCGAGGCCAGCGCCTCGTCGACCGACTCGATGACCGTGACCCACACCGGGACGCCGGCGGCCCGCAGCCGGTCGACGTCCAGCCGCCGGTTCTCCTCCCGGTTGCAGACGACGAGGTCCGGCTCGAGCGCCGCGATCGCCGCGCGGTCGGGGTTCTTGGTGCCCCGCACGCGGGTCACCGCGAGGCCGGTCGGGTGGGTGCACCAGTCGGTGGCGCCCACCAGCCGCTCGGGGACGGTGACCGCGAGCGCCTCGGTGAGCGAGGGCACCAGCGACACCACCCGCCGCGGCGGCCGCGGCAGCTCGACCGGGTGGCCGAGGTCATCGGCCCTCGTGCAGGGGCCCGCCGTGAGCTTGCGAACGGTGGGGGGCACGAGGGTCCTTACACATTGCGGCGGTACTGGCCGCCCACCTCGAAGAAGGCGTCGCTGATCTGACCGAGCGAGCAGACCCGGACGGCGTCCATGAGGGCGGCGAACACGTTGCCGCCCTCGGTGGCCGCCCGCTGCAGCTCGGCCAGCGCGGCCGGCGCCTCGTCGGCGTGCCGGGCGTGGAAGTCCGCCAGCCGCTGCAGCTGCGACTGCTTCTCCGCCTCCGTGGCCCGGGCGAGCTCCACCGGCTTCGGCGGCGTCTCGTCGCGGTGCGGGTCGAGGAAGGTGTTGACCCCGACGATGGGCAGGCTGCCGTCGTGCTTGCGGTGCTCGTAGAGCATCGACTCGTCCTGGATCCTGCCGCGCTGGTAGCCGGTCTCCATCGCGCCCAGCACGCCGCCGCGCTCGGCGATCCGGTCGAACTCGGCCAGCACCGCCTCCTCGACCAGGTCGGTGAGCTCGTCGACGACGAACGAGCCCTGCAGCGGGTTCTCGTTGCCGGCCAGCCCCCACTCGCGGTCGATGATCATCTGGATGGCCAGCGCCCGGCGGACGGAGTGCTCGCTTGGGGTGGTGACGGCCTCGTCGTAGGCGTTGGTGTGCAGACTGTTGGCGTTGTCGTAGATGGCGCAGAGGGCCTGCAGCGTCGTCCGGATGTCGTTGAAGTCCATCTCCTGCGCGTGCAGCGACCGGCCCGAGGTCTGCACGTGGTACTTCAGCTGCTGCGACCGCGGACCGGCGCCGTAGCGCTCCTTCATCGCCACCGCCCAGATGCGGCGGGCGACCCGGCCGATCACCGAGTACTCGGCGTCCATGCCGTTGGAGAAGAAGAAGGACAGGTTGGGCGCGAAGTCGTCGATCGCCATGCCGCGCGCCAGGTAGGCCTCGACGTAGGTGAACCCGTTGGCGAGGGTGAAGGCCAGTTGGCTGATCGGGTTCGCCCCGGCCTCGGCGATGTGGTACCCGGAGATGGAGACCGAGTAGAAGTTGCGCACCCGGTGCTCGATGAACCACTGCTGGATGTCGGCCATGCAGCGCAGCGCGAACTCGGTCGAGAAGATGCAGGTGTTCTGGCCCTGGTCCTCCTTGAGGATGTCGGCCTGCACCGTGCCGCGGACGGTGGCCAGCACGAACGCCCGGATCTCCTCGGCCTCGGCGACGTCGGGCACGCGGCCCTCCTCCTCCCGGAACCGGTCCAGGCGCTGGTCGATCGCGGTGTTGAGGAACATCGCCAGCACCGCCGGGGCCGGGCCGTTGATCGTCATCGACACCGAGGTGGTCGGGTCGCAGAGGTCGAACCCGGAGTAGAGGACCTCCATGTCGTCGAGCGTGGCGATGGAGACCCCGGAGGTGCCGACCTTGCCGTAGACGTCGGGGCGCGGGTCGGGGTCGCGGCCGTAGAGGGTGACCGAGTCGAACGCCGTCGACAGCCGGGTCGCCTCGTTGCCGGCGGACAGGAGCTTGAAGCGGCGGTTGGTGCGGAAGGCGTCGCCCTCGCCGGCGAACATCCGCGCCGGCGCCTCGCCGGACCGCTTGAACGGGAAGACGCCGGCGGTGAACGGGTAGCCGCCGGGCAGGTTCTCCCGGCGCAGGAAGCGCAGCAGCTCGGCTTGGTCCCGGGTGCGCGGCAGTGCCACCCGCCGCACCTGGTTCCCGGACAGCGTCGTCCGGGTCAGCGGCGTGCGGACCTCCTTGCCGCGGACGGTGTAGACGTACTCGTCGCCCGAGTAGGCCTCCACCCGTGCGGGCCACTCGTCGAGGAGCTCGCGCACCTCGGGCAGCAGCTCCCGGTCCGCGGCCTCGACCGCGGCGCGGGCGGCCTGGGCGGCGTCCCCGTTGAGGACGTCGGCGGCCGTGGTCAGGTGCTGCCGCCGCCGGACGACCTCCGCCTGCGCCTCGGTGGCCGCGTGGTAGCCGCGCACCGCCTCGGTGATCTCGGCGAGGTACCGCGCGCGCTGCGCGGGGACGACGCTGGTCAGGCCGGACGACGCCGTGACGTCGACCCGCGGCAGGACGCCGGCGCCCGCGGGCAGGCCCTTCTCGACCAGCAGGCCGAGCAGGTGCTGGTAGAGCGCGGTGACCCCGTCGTCGTTGAACCGGGCGGCGCTGGTGCCGAACACCGGCATGGTCTCCCACGGCTGCCCGAACGCCTCGCGGTTGCGCACCATCTGCCGGGCGACGTCCCGCCGGGCGTCCTCGGCCCCGCGTCGCTCGTACTTGTTGATCGCGACGACGTCGGCGAAGTCGAGCATGTCGATCTTCTCCAGCTGCGACGCGGCGCCGAACTCCGGCGTCATCACGTACAGCGCGACGTCGGAGAACGGCACGATCCCGGCGTCGCCCTGCCCGATGCCCGGGGTCTCGACGATGACCAGGTCGAAGCCGGCGGCCTTGACCGCGCACAGCACGTCGTCCAGGTGCTCGGGCGTCTCCCCGCCGGCCGACCGGGTGGCCAGCGAGCGGAAGAAGGTGTGGCCGCCCTCGCCGGTCTCCAGGGCGTTCATCCGGATCCGGTCGCCGAGCAGCGCCCCGCCGCCGCGGCGCCGGGTGGGGTCGATCGCCAGGACGGCGACCCGCAGCTTGTCCTCCTGGTCGGTGCGCAGCCGGCGCAGCAGCTCGTCGGTCAGCGAGGACTTGCCCGAGCCGCCGGTCCCGGTGATGCCCAGCACCGGCACCGCCCGGCCCTCGGCCGCCTGCCGCACCCTGGTCGCGAGCCCGGCGTCGCGGCCGGACTCGAGCACGGTGATCGCGCGGGCCAGCGCGGCCGGGTCGCCGGTGAGGAGGGCCTCGACGTCCGGGCCGTGCTCGGTCAGGTCGACGTCGCACTCGCGGATCAGCTCGTTGATCATCCCCGGCAGGCCCAGGCGCTGGCCGTCCTCGGGGCTGAAGATCCGCACACCCTTCTCGCGCAGCGCGGCGATCTCCTCGGGGACGATCACGCCCCCGCCGCCGCCGAAGACCTTGACGTGCCCGGCGCCGGCCTCGGCCAGCCGCTCCACCAGGTAGCCGAAGTACTCGACGTGCCCGCCCTGGTAGGAGGAGATCGCGACGCCCTGCACGTCCTCCTCCAGCGCCGCCCGGACGACGCTGTCGACGCTGCGGTCGTGCCCGAGGTGCACCACCTCGGCGCCCTGGCTCTGCAGCAGCCGGCGCATCACGTTGATCGCGGCGTCGTGGCCGTCGAACAGGCTCGCCGCGGTGACGAAGCGGACCGGGTGGGTGGGGACGTGCAGGTCGGACGGCATGTCGCTCCCAGCGTCGGACGCGCGACGGACCCGCGCCGATTTAGTTGGACGTCCTAGTATCTCCCGCCGAGGCCGCCGTGTCCACGGTCGCCCCCGGTGGGGCCGGCGGGTCGTCGTCCTCGCCCGGGCCGGTGCCGAGCGGGCGCTGGGACCAGGCGACGTCGTGCCAGTGGCCGAGCTTCCAGCCCACCCGGCGGAACGTGCCGACCGGCTCGAACCCCATCGCCGCGTGCAGCCCGACGCTGGCGTCGTTGGGCAGCACGACGCCGGCCAGGGCGGTGCGGAAGCCGCGGGCGGCCAGCCGGTCGAACAGCGCGGTGTAGAGGGCGCGGCCCGCGCCGGTGCGCCGTCGTCCGGTCTCGGTGTAGACGCTCACCGACGTCGACCAGTCGTAGGCGGCGCGGGCGTTGAAGGTCGAGCCGTAGGCGTAGCCGACCACCCGGCCGTCGTCCTCGAGCACCACCCAGGCGTGCCGGGCGAGGGCGGCCGCGATGCGACCGGCCACCTCTGCGGCCGTCGGGGGCTCCAGCTCGAAGGAGACGACGGTGTCGCGGACGTAGGGCTCGTAGATGCGGGCGCACGCCGCGGCGTCCTCGACCGTCGCGTCCCGGACCAGCCAGCTCTCCGCCACCCGGCCATGGTGTCGCGTCGTCAGGGGAACGCGGCGTGCACGCCGTCGATCGACCAGATCGCCTCGGCGCCGACGACCTCGCGCAGGTCGCGGGAGTACTCGGCGAGGGCCCGCTCGTGGGTCAGCTCCCCGGCCAGCAGCTCGCGGGCGCCGGCGACCAGGCGGTCGAGGTCCTGCCGCACCCGCGCGCGCGTCATGCTCGGCGTCCGCGGGCCGTCGTCCCCGTCGAGGACGACGGCCGCCGGGTCGAACTGGCTGAAGGCCGGGTACCGGGTCGGATCGGGCAGCACGGAACGGAACGGCACCCCGGCGTTCGCCCAGTACTCGAACCAGCGCCCGCCCGAGAGCGCCAGCCACGGCGTGCCGACGGCGAGCGCGGCCATCCCGAACCCGGAGTGCGGGGCCAGCAGGACGTCGCACGCCTCCACCACGGCCAGCTGCTCGGCGAGGGGGACGTCGACGCAGTCCACGGGACGGGACCGGTGCGCCAGCAGCACGTCGACGTCCGCCCGCGCCCAGGAGGTGGAGCTGCGCTCGTCCCGGGCCAGCCGGCCGAGCAGGACCAGCTGCAGGCCGGGGACGGCGTCGGTCAGGGCGTCGAGCACCAGCCGCCAGGAGGCGACCGAGGGGTACAGCGACGGGTCGCTCGACCCGGCGGGGAGGACGGCGATCCGCGGACGGGCGTCGTCGCCGACCCGGCGGGGAGCCGCGGCCCGGGCGGCGGCGGGGAGGTCGAGGCGCACCGGCTGGTGCGGGAGGTAGCCGACGCGGTCGGCGCCGACGACCGAGCGACCGGTCCGCGGGCGCAGGTGCGCGTCGGAGGCGGTGTAGTGGTCGCGCATCCCCGGGAAGAGGTCGAGCTGGAAGGGCTGGTGGCGGCGGGTGTCGTCGACCACCCAGTCCCAGTCGCGCGGGACGGCGGCCAGCCGCTCCGCCGCGGCCGGGTCGGCCTCGAGGAACGGCCCGTCCACGGGGAAGACGGCCGACACCGCTGGGCACCAGGTGGCCAGCTCGGTCGGGGTGGCCGCGTTGAGCAGCACGGACACCTCCCGCCCCGGTACGGCGGCGGCGTGCCCGACGCAGTACTGCAGCGCCTCGACGGCGTGGCCCAGCTGCTGGGCGTAGGAGAAGTCGACGAGCAGTCGGTCGGTCACGCGTCCTCATCGCTGGCGCTCGTCGGACCCGTGCCCGGCGGTGCTGTGCTCGTGCGCGACCTCGCGAGCTCGGTCACTGCCCGCAGCGTCGCAGCGGCCGCAACCGGGTTCTCCGGAGGCGCCCGTAGCGTGGACGGCGTGCGCCCCGGGCCCGGATCCCCCCTCCCGGAGCCGGAGAGCCCGCCGACCCGCCGGCCGTGGCTGCGGCTCGCCGTCCTGGGGGTGCTGCTCGCGGCGGCCACCGTGGTGGCGCTGACCGTGGAGCGGCCCGGCGTCCCGGCGCTGCAGGGCTGGCTGGACGAAGCGGGGCCGCTCGGCTGGAGCGCCGTCGTCCTGGCCGTGTCCGGTGCGCTGATGGCGCCGGTCCCCCGGACCGCCCTGTCGGTGCTGCTGGGCGCCGCGGCGGGGTTCCCGGCGGGGCTCGCGGTGGCCGTGCTGGCCGGCTGGTTCGGCGGGATGGGCGGTTTCGCCCTCGGCCGGCACCTGGGCCGCGACGCCGTCGCCCGGCTCACCGGCTCGCGGCTGGCGCGCGCCGACCGGCTGTTCCGGGACCGCGGCTTCCTCGCCGTCGCGCTCGCGCGGGTGAGCCCGGTGCCGTTCTGGATCGTCAGCTACGCCGCGGGCCTGTCGAGCATCCGGTGGCTGCCCGCCACGCTCGGCACCCTCGTCGGCGTCGTGCCGGGGGCGGTGCTGCACGTCGGCATCGGCGCCTCTGTGGTCGGCTGGCTCTAGCCCCCCTTTCGGGTCACCCCCGTCGTGTCGGGTCCGCACAAGGGGTGCCTGGTGTCACAATGGTGAACAACAGGTGAACGAGAGGTGGCTGTCATGCGTATGGATACGTGTCCGCAGGTGCGTTGGGTCCCCGTCGTGGACAGCGCCGGGCACCGGCACATGGAGATGCGCTGGACCGTGCCCACCAAGCCGACCGCGCAGCCGACCGCCGCTCCGGCCACGCTCCGCGCCGCCTGACCGGTTCGCCGTCGCCGAGCCGACCCCTGGTGATCGGCTCGGCGAGGTGACCCCTCGACCGGCCTCACCCGGCCGGGTGCTCCGGGTCCTGCCCTGCTGGACTCCCGCTCGCCGGATCGGCCGGCCGCCGTATCGGCTGGAGCCGCTCCCGGCCGTGATCATGGGGGTGTCGCCGCCTGGCGCGGCGTGTCCCCGCGCGTCGCCGGCAACAAGCCCATGATCAACACTGGCTGGCTCGGCGGATCGCCGTCATCCGCTCCGACCGGCCCAGCAGAGCGTGCGCTCGCCAGCGCCTGCCTGCAGGGCCTCGACCGACTCCTGCCCGGCCGACGGACCCCCACGAGCGGCGCTACCTCGGGCGGGGCCGCGAGCTCGCCGGACTCCTCGCGCGGGCAGGCGGCTGGACGTCAGCCGAGCGCGAGCACCCGCACCAGCTGGCGGGCGGCGTCCCCGCCGTCGGTGAGGGCGACGTCCAGAGCGCCGGAGACGTCGAGGTCGTCGAACAGCCGGTCGGCCACCGCGCGGCTCGCCGCCGGCGACGAGCCGGGACGGCCGGCGGCGGCGAACAGCTGGTCCAGCCGCGCGGACGCCGTCTCGAGCAGCTCGGGCCGGTACTCCCACGGCTGCGACCACGGCCGGTCCAGCACGAGCAACCGCAACGCCGGTCCGGAGGTCACTCGCAGCAGGTCGGCGACCAGCGTCAGGTTGCCCGTCGACTTCGCCATCTTGGCGCCGTCCTGGGACACCGCCCCGACGTGCACCTGGCTGCGCGCGAACGGCGCCACCCCCGAGGCCGCCTCGGCCATCGCCGCCTGGTGCGCGTGGTGCGGGAAGGCCAGGTCGGCGCCGCCCACCAGGACGTCCACACCCCGACCCAGCGTCGCGGTCGCCATCGCCGCACACTCGGCGTGCCAGCCCGGCCGCCCCCAGCCCCACGGGGAGGGCCAGGCGGGGTCCCGCTCGCCGGAGGGCCGCCACACCGGCACGTCGGTGGGGTCCTCGCGCAGCGGGCCGTCCGGCTCGTCGCCGAACTCGGCGGCCAGCTCGTGCGCCCGGTCGTGCGACAGCCCCGACGCCGCCACGGCCTCGGCACCGCGGAAGAACACGTGCCCCTCCCGCTCGTACGCCCGCCCGGCCCGCAGCAGCGCCGCAGCCAGCTGCTGCACGTGCGTGATGTGGTGCCGGGCCCGCGGTGCGTGGGTCGGCGGCCGCACCCCGAGGGCGCGCATGTCCTGCTCGAAGGCGAACTCCTGGCCCAGCGCGAACTCGTCGTAGTGCCGGCCGCGGGCGTCGGCGGCGCGGGTCAGCACGTCGTCGACGTCGGTCACGTTCCGGCTGGTCACCACCTCGACCCCGGCCAGCCGCAGCACCGACGTGAGGACGTCGGCCCACACGAACGTCGCCGCGTGCCCGAGGTGCGTCACGTCGTAGGGCGTGATGCCGCAGACGTACACGCGCGCGGGGCTGACCACCGGCAGCGGTCGGCCACCCAGCCGCAGCTCGGCACTGAGGACGTCGACCGGCTCGGCGACGCGGCCGGCGACGCCGACGATCCCGGGTGGAGTAGCAGCAGGCAGGGGCATGCCGCCATCCTGCCCGCTGCGCTCACCCCTCCCGCAGCAGCCCGCGGACGCCACACACGGATCACCGGATCGCATCGTCAACCGCAGGTTGACGCACCGGGACCGTCAACCTACGGTTGACGGCATGACCCACCCCACCCCGCTCTCCACGTCCGTCCGACTCGACGACCTCATGGCCACGATCAAGGAGGTCCACACCGATTCCCTGGAACGGCTGACCGACGCCGTCCTCGTCGCCGACCACATCGGGGAGGTCGCCGACGCGCTCATCGGTCACTTCGTCGACCAGGCCCGCCGGCAGGGCGCCTCGTGGACCGAGATCGGCGCGAGCATGGGCGTGACCAAGCAGGCCGCGCAGAAGCGCTTCGTACAGCGTCCGGGTGCCGCCGACTCCGCCGCGCTCGACCCCAACGCCGGGTTCAGCCGGTTCACCCCGCGGGCCCGCAACGCCGTGGTCGCCGCGCAGAACGAGGCGCGCGCCCGGCGCGACCAGCAGATCCGCATCGAGCACCTGGTGCTCGGCCTGCTGGCCGAACCGGAGGGGCTCGCTGCGCGGGCGGTCGTCGCGCAGGGGGTGCCGTTGGACCGGGTCCGCGAGGTGGCGACGGCGGTGCTCGGCCCCGCGGGCACCGGCGAGTCGCCGGAGTTGGTGCCCTTCGACGACCGCACGCGGGCGGCGCTGGAGGCGACCTTCCGCGAGGCGCTGCGACTCGGGCACAACTACATCGGCACCGAGCACGTGCTGCTGGCCCTCCTCGACGCCGACGAGGGCACCGGTGTGCTGGCCGGCCTCGGCGTCGATCGGGCGCGCGCGGAGGAGTTCGTGGCCGGTGCGCTCGCCGCCGTGCAGGACGAGGGCGGACAGCAGTAGCGCCCGTGTGCCACCGTCTCCTCCCGTGACCGCCGTTCTCTCGATCCAGTCGCACGTCGCCTACGGCCACGTCGGCAACTCCTCCGCCGTCTTCCCGCTGCAGCGCCTCGGCATCGAGGTGTGGCCGGTGCACACCGTGCAGTTCTCCAACCACACCGGCTACGGCGAGTGGACGGGCCGGGTCTTCGACGGCCAGGCGATCGAGGAGGTCGTCGAGGGCATCGCCGAGCGCGGCGTGCTGGGCAGCTGCGACGCCGTCCTCTCCGGCTACCTCGGCTCGGCCGACATCGGCCACGCCGTCGTCCAGACCGTGCGGCGGGTGCGCCAGGCCAACCCAGCGGTGGTCTACTGCTGCGACCCGGTCATCGGCGACGTCGGCCGCGGCGTCTTCGTCCGCCCGGGCATCCCGGAGTTCATGCGCGAGGTCGCCGTCCCCGCCGCCGACCTGGTCACGCCCAACCACTTCGAGCTCGACTTCCTCGCCGGGACGGCGACGAGGACCCTCGGCGAGGTCCGGGACGCCGTCGCCGCGGTCCAGGCGCTCGGCCCGCGGGTCGTGCTGACCACCTCGCTGGTCACCGACGACACCCCCGGGGACGCCGTCGACCTGCTCGCCTCCGAGAGTGGCCGGCACTTCCGGGTGCGCACCCCGCGGCTGGACCTCTCGGTCAACGGCGCCGGCGACGCCATCGCCGCGCTCTTCCTCGCCCACTGGCTGTCGAGCCGGGACGCCGGAGCAGCGCTCGGCGCGGCCGCGGCCTCGGTGCACGGCCTCCTCGAGGCCACCGAGCGGGCCCGCTCGCGGGAGATCCTGCTGGTCGCCGCGCAGGACGAGTTCGTGACGCCGAGCCACACCTTCCCGGTCGAGGAGGTCTGACGGAGGACACCCTCCTCCCCGCCCTTCGTAGAGGACCCGGGGCGAGGCCGGCGCCTAGGGGATGAGGACCAGCTTGCCGTGGGTGTGGCCGGCCATCCCCTGCCGGTGCGCCTCGGCGACGTCCTCCAGCGGGAAGGTCGCCGCGACGACGACCTCCAGCCGGCCGGCGCCGGCCGCCTCGGCCAGCTCGGGCCGGGCGGCGTCCCGCAGCTGCGTGCCGGGGTCGGCGCCCGGCCCGGCGCCGAGCGCCCTGATCCCGTCGGCCGCGGCCCGGCCGAAGGCGGCGATGGTGGCGATGCGCTGCCGGTCGGCGACCAGCTCCAGGGAGACGTCGACGGCCTCGTCGCTGCCGACGAGGTCCAGCGCCGCGTCCACCCCGCCCGGGGCGAGCTCGCGCACCCGGCCGGCCAGCCCGTCGCCGTAGCGCACCGGCTCGGCGCCGAGCCGGCGCACCAGGTCGGCGCCGGCGCCGCCGACGGTGCCGATGACCCGCGCACCGCGGAGCGCCGCGAGCTGGACGGCCATCAGCCCCACCCCGCCCGCGGCGCCGTGCACCAGCACGGTGTCGCCTTGGCCGACGCCGGTCGCGGTGAGCGCGTGCACCGCCGTGGCGCCGGTGAGCATCAGACCGGCGGCCTGCGCCCAGCCGAGCGACGCCGGCTTGGGCATCAGCGCCGTCGCGGGGACGACGAGCTCGGCGGCGTACCCGCCGGAGACCCGGAACCCGATGACCTCGGCTCCGACGGCGAGGTCGACGTCCGGACCGACCGCGGTGACCACCCCGGACACCTCGAAGCCGAGGCGCCGCGGGAGCGCGGCCGGGTCGGTGCCGAACGCGCCGGTGTAGCTCTTCCAGTCCGCCGGGTTGACCCCGGCGGCGCGGACCTCGACCCGCGCCTGCCCGGGGCCGGGGTCGCCGACCGGCCGGTCGACGACGGTGAGCACCTCGGGACCGCCGTAGGCGGTCGCCAGGACGACGCGCGTCACTCGGACGCGGCGGCGGCGGTGTCCCCCTCGCCCTGCTGGGCGCTGGGCGGGCCGATCCAGACGGTCTTGGCGTTGCAGAACTCGTACATGCCCACCTCGGTCAGCTCCCGGCCGTAGCCGCTCTGCTTGACCCCGCCGAAGGGCAGCTCCGGGTAGCTGGTGGTCATCCCGTTGACGAACGCCATGCCCGACTGGATGTCGCGGATGAACCGCAGCCGCTCGCCCTGGTCCTCGCTCCACAGGTTGGAGCCCAGGCCGTAGACGTGCTCGTTGGCCAGCCGGATCGCCTCGTCCAGGTCGGCCACGGTGTGCAGCGCGGCGACCGGGCCGAACACCTCCTCCGACCAGATGCCCATCTCCGGGGTCACGTCGGTCACCAGGGTCGGCTCGTAGAACCAGCCGGGCCGGTCGACCCGCTTCCCGCCGGTGACGACGGTGGCGCCCTTCTCGACGGCGTCGGCCACGTAGCGCTCGACGTCCTCCCGGCCGGACTCGGTGGCCAGCGGGCCGACCTTGGTCCCCTCGTCCATCGGGTCGCCCACGGTCAGGGCGGCCATCTTCTCGGCGAACAGCCGGGTGAACTCCTCGGCGACGTCGGCGTGCACGAAGAAGCGCTTGGCGGCGATGCAGCTCTGCCCGTTGTTCTGGCAGCGCGCGGTGACCGCGACCTCCGCGGCCCGGTCCAGGTCGGCCGAGGGCATGACGATGAACGGGTCCGACCCACCCAGCTCCAGCACGGTCTTCTTCAGCGCGTCCCCGGCGACCGTGGCCACCGCCTGACCGGCAGCATTGCTCCCGGTCAGCGTCGCAGCCACCACCCGGTCGTCGCGCAGCACCGCCTCCACCTGTCCCGACCCGATGAGCAGGGTCTGGAAGACGTCGTCGGGGAACCCGGCCTTGCGGAACAGCTCCTCCAGGTACAGCGCCGTCTGCGGCACGTTGGACGCGTGCTTGAGCAGCCCGACGTTGCCGGCCATCAGCGCCGGGGCGGCGAACCGCATCGCCTGCCACAGCGGGAAGTTCCACGGCATGACCGCCAGCACCACACCCAGCGGCTGGTGCACGACGTAGGCCTCGACCGCGCCGACCGCCTGCGCGTCGGCCGGCTGGGGCTGCAGCATCTGCTCGCCGTGCTCGGCGTAGTAGCGCAGCGCCTTGGCGCACTTGCCGACCTCCGCCTGCGCCGAGGCCAGCGTCTTGCCCATCTCGGTGGTCATCAGCTCCGCGACGCTCTTGGCGTCGGCGTCCAGCACGTCGGCGGCGGCCCGCAGCCAGCCGGCCCGCTGCTGCGGGGTGGTCAGCCGGTAGCGGTCGAAGGCGGCCGCGGCCCGGGCGATCCGCTCCTCGACCGCGTCGTCGGACAGCGGCTCGAAGGTCTGGAGCGTCTCGCCGGTGGCGGGGTTGACCGTGGCGATGGCCATGGGCGGCGTCCTCTCTCGGGTGCGGGGCCTCCGGTGCCCCGCGCACGTCAACTCTGTCGCTCCTGGGCGTTCCCCGCGCCGGTCGCGGGCACACCCGCCGCACCCGCGAGGACGGCGAACGTCCGGCGGGCCATGAGGTCGGCGTCGAAGGCGTCGGTCGCCCGGACCCGCGCCCGCCGTCCCAGCTCGGCCCGCCCGCCCGGGTCCGCGAGCAGGCCGGCCAGGGCGGCGGCGAGCGCTCCGGCGTCCCCCGGCGGGACGACGACGGCGTCCCGGCCGACCGCGACCGCGACGTCCCCCACGTCGGTGGCCACGCAGGGCAGCCCCTCGGCCATGGCCTCCAGCAGCACCAGGGGCAACGCCTCGTGGCGGGAGGACAGGCAGAACAGGTCGAGCCCGGCGAGGAAACCGCGCACGTCGTCGACGAAGCCGCAGAAGGTGACCGGCAGACCCGCGGCCGCGGCGCGCAGCCGGTCGCCGTCGCGCCCCTCGCCGCCGACCACCACCTCGACCGGCACGCCGGCGTCGGTCAGCGACCGGACGGCGTCGATCAGCACGTCGAAGCCCTTCTGCGCGGTGAGCCGGCCCAGCCCGCCGACCCGCGGCACCGTCCGCCCGGCCGGTCCGGCCGGATCGGCGGGCAGGTCGACGCCGTTCGGGACGACGTGGACCCGGTCGGCGGGCACCGCCAGGTCGGCTCCCAGCTGCTCCCGCGCACCGGCGGCCGGGGTGAGGACGGCGGCCATCCGCCCGTACAGCCCGGCCACCCGCGCGCGGAACCCCCCCGCTCCGGCGTCGCCCGGCAGGTGCAGGACGCCGACCGTGGGCGCCACCTCGAGCGCCGCCGCCACCGCCGCGGCGTTGGAGCCGGGGTCGACGAGGTTGACCAGCACCACGTCCGGGCGCTGCGCGGCCAGCGCGTCCCGCACCGCCGGTGCGACGGCGGTGTGCCGGGCCAGCGGGACGAGGGCCAGCCGGCCGGGTGGAACCACGGGCGCGAAGCGCCCGGCGAGCGGCTCGGCGCAGACCAGCGACGCCGCCCAGCCCAGCCCGCCGGCCCGGCGCAGCAGGGAGGTCAGGTAGACCTCGGCGCCGCCCCAGTTCTCGGAGTCGCAGACCAGCGAGACCCGGTTCACGCGCCGGCACCGACCAGCTCGCGGGCCGCGGCGAGCACGTCCCTGGTCCGCACCGAGTCGGCGCAGCGGAAGTCGATCGGGCAGACCAGGTGCGGGCACGGCGCGCACGGCACGTCGGCCACCAGCGCGCGGTGCCGCGGACCGGGGTGCGCCCAGCGGACCGGGTCGCCGGGCAGGAAGACGGTGACGCTGCGGGCGCCGACGGCGGCGGCCAGGTGCGCGGTGCCGGTGTCGTTGCCGACCAGCACGGCGGCGTCGCGCAGCAGCGCGGCCAGCCCGCCGAGGCTGGTCGCGCCGGTCAGGTCGACCGCCGGGGCCCGCATCGCGGCCACCACCGCCGCGCCGACCGCCCGCTCCCCCGGTCCGCCGGTGACGACCACGACCAGCCCGTCGGCGGCCAGCGCGTCGCCCACCGCGGCGTACCGCTCGACCGGCCACCTGCGGGTCGGCGACGAGGCGCCCGGGTGCAGGACGGCGTAGCCGCCGGGCACCAGGCCCGCGCGGTCCAGCGTCGCCGCGTGCTCGGCCTCGTCGGCGGGCGTGGACGGGAAGGCCATCTCGGGCGGGCCGGCCGGCGGGAGGCCGAGGTGCTCGAACAGCCGGGTGTGCCGCTCGGCCTCGTGCAGGTGCAGCGGATAGCGCAGGTGCAGGTGCTCCGTGCCGCGCGGCGGCGCCCAGCCGGTCGGGGCGAACCCGCCGACCAGCCGGGCGCCCAGGGCGGCGGTGACCCGGTTGGCCCCGGGCCGGTCGCCGTACACCTGCAGCGCCAGGTCGAAGCGCCGCTCGGCCGCCGCCGCGGTGAACGCCGCCCACGCCGCCGGGTCCGGCTCGCGGCCCGGTGGGCGGTCGGGGACGTCGTCCGCCCCGGGGAAGGGCAGCAGCTCGTCGACGGCGTCCCCCATCCGCTCCACGACCGCGGCGGTCTCGGGCCAGGTGACCAGGCTGACCGCCAGGTCCGGACGGGCGGCGCGCAGCCGGCGCAGGGCCGGCAGGGAGCAGAGCAGGTCGCCCAGGCCCACGCGCAGCCGCACCAGGGCCACCCGGCGCACCGACGGGTCGGCGAGGAGGGCGGTCACCTGCGGCATCTTCCCCGGCGGCGACGCCGCCGCAACTCTGCTCTACTGCGGGTCCTGCCGATGTGGCTGGAGTCGGTCCAACCCGGAGGTCCCGTGCACCCCGCCCACGTGCTGCGGCTGTGCAGCGTGTTCGAGCCCGTGCGGGTCGACGGACGGTCCGCGCGCTACGACCCGATCGGCGGCATGCAGAACCACACCGCCACGCTGACCCGCTGCCTGGACGCCCAGGGGCACGCGCAGACGGTGGTCACCTCGCGGCTGGCCGGCCGGCGCGGCGTCACCCGGCTCGACCGCTCCGCCGTCGTGCACCGCACCGGCCTGCCGGTGCCACGGCTGCGCCAGCTGTGGGCGCTGGACGCGCTGCGCGTCGTCCTGCGGCGGCCCGCCCGGCCGGTCGACGTCGTGCACGCCCACCAGGGCGAGGACCTCGCCACCCTGCCGCTGGCCCGCCTCGCCGCGCGCAGGCACCGCTGCCCGCTGGTGGTGACCGTGCACTGCAGCGTGGGACACACGCTGACCGGCCGGGGTCCGCGCACCCGGCTGCTGCGGGCGCTCGGCGGGGCGGTCGAGCGCTCCGTGCTGCGCCGGGCCGACGCCGTCGTCGTCCTCACCGACCGGACGGCGGCCGCGCTGGCCGCCGACGGGGTGCCGGCGGAGCGGGTCAGCACCATCCCGTCGGGGTTCGACCCGCGCCTGTTCGGCGGCGGCTCCCCCGACGTGTTCCCGTCCGCGCGCCGCCCCCGGATCGGCTACGTCGGCCGGCTCGCCCCGCAGAAGCGCGCCGACCGGCTGGTCGAGGCCTTCGGCCGGATGCGCGAGCCGGCGTCCCTCGTGGTCGTCGGTGACGGCCCGGACCGCGAGCGGGTGCACGCGCTGGCGACCGGCCACCCGCGGGTGCACCTCTCCGGGTTCGTCGAGCACACCGCGGTCCCGGCCGTGCTGGCCTCGCTCGACGTCCTGGTGCTGCCCTCGGCCTACGAGGAGATGGGCTCGGTGCTGACCGAGGCCCTGGCCTCGGGGCTGCCCGTGGTCGCCAGCGACGTCGGCGGCATCCCGGAGGTGGTGCACCACGGCGTCACCGGGCTGCTCGTGCCGCCCGGGGACGTCGACGCGCTGGCCGCGGCGCTGGACCGGCTGGCCGCCGACGACGGGCTGCGGGCCCGGCTGGCGGCGGGCGCGCTGGCCCGGGCCGCCGAGTACGCGTGGCCCCGGCTGGCCGCGCGGGTGGCGTCGGTCTACGCACGGGTGCGGCAGGAGGACGCGCTGGAGGCGGTGGCGTGACGGCGGTCGGCGTGCTCGTTCCCGTGTACGACCAGGCCGCGTTCCTGCCCCGCGCGCTGGAGGGGCTGCTCGCCCAGGACCTCGCCGACTGGACGGCGCTGGTGCTCGACGACGGCTCGACGGACGCCTCCGCGGTGGCCGACGTGGTGCGCGGGCTGGGCGACCCCCGGCTGCGGCTGCTGCGCCGGCCGGCCAACCGAGGGCTCGGCGCGACGCTGAACTCCGGGCTCGACGCGCTGGACACCCCGCTCGTCGCCTACCTCCCGGCCGACGACGGCTGGTCGCCCGGCCACCTCGCCGCGCTGCTGCGGTGCCTGGCCGAGCCGGACGTCGTCCTGGCGCGGTCCGGCCTGGCCGAGCCCTCGGACACCGCGTACGAGCAGCTGGTGCAGGTGGCGCACCGGGTCACCGCCGACCGGTGGACCGAGCGGGCCGAGCTGGAGAGCGACGACCTCGGCCGGCTGATGTGGGACCGGCTGCGGGCCCGCGGGCGGACGGCGGACACCGGCCGCGTCACCTGCTCCTGGACCCGCCACCCCGGCCAGCGGTCGGCCGCCCTGCGGGAGTCGCGGGACGGCGGGCTCAACGTCTTCCGCAGCCGCTACCGGGTGCGCGAGCCGCTGCGCTTCGCCTCCTCGGACGGCGGGGAGGTCGACGAGGTCGCCCGCTACGCGCGGTTCCGGTCGCGGTCGTACCCGCCGGCCGCGGACGGGCTGTCGGTGCTGCTGGTCGGCGAGCTGGCGCTCAACCCGGAGCGGGTCCTGGCGCTGGCCGGGCGCGGGCACTCCCTCACCGGGTTGTGGACCACGAGCGGCCTGGGTGACTCGACCGTTGGCCCGCTGCCGTTCGGGCACGTCCCCGACCTCGACCGCGACCGGTGGCGCGACGCCGTCCGGGAACGGGCGCCCGACGTGGTGTGGGCGCAGCTGAACTGGCGGGCGGTGCCCCTGGCGCACGCGGTGCAGTCGGCGTTCCCCGAGCTGCCGTTCGTGTGGACGTTCAAGGAGGCGCCGCAGCGCAGCACCGTCCGCGGCGAGTGGCCGCTGCTGGCCGAGCTGGTGTGCCGCGCCGACGCGTCGCTGTTCGCCACCGAGGAGGAGCGCGACTGGTTCGCGCTGGCGCTGTCCGGCCGGGTCGACCCGGCCCGGCTCGGGGTGCTGGACGGCGACCTGCCCGCGCGCGACTGGCTCGACGCCCCGCTCACGCCCAGGCTCTCCGACCACGACGGGCAGCCGCACACCGTCGTCGCGGGCCGGCCGTCCGGGCTGGACCTCGACTGGGTGCTGGCCCTGGCGGCGCGCGGCGTGCACACCCACCTCTACGGGCAGGTCCGGGCGCCGGGACCGAAGGGCTCGTGGACCGGCTGGCTGGACGCCGCGCTCACCGCCGCGCCCGGGTTCGTGCACCTGCACCCGCCGGTGGGGCCGGAGGCCTGGGTGCGCGAGCTGTCGCGGTACGACGCCGGGTGGCTGCACCGCTTCGACAGCGCCAACGACGGCGACCTGCGGCGGGCGACCTGGGACGACCTCAACTCCCCCGCCCGGCTGCCGGTCTACCTGACCGCCGGGCTGCCGCTGCTGCAGCAGGCCAACCCGGGGTCGCTGGTGTCGGTGGAGCGGGTGCTGCGCCGCGACGGCACCGGGCTGTTCTACCGGGACGCCGACGACGTGGCCGCCGTCCTGGCCGGTGAGCTGGCCGCGCGGCGGGGTGCGACGGCGGCGCTGGCGGCGCGGGAGCAGCACACCTTCGACGCGCACGCCGATCGCGTCGTGGACCTGTTCCGGTCGGTCGCCCGCTGAGGGAGGACCCCGTCCTCCCCACCCCTCGCAGGCTCGGGGCGGGACCCGGGACGGGGCCGACGGGGCCCTGCAGGCAGGCCGGTGTCCGGCTCGTCCTGGCGGGCTTCGTCCTGTCGGACCCCCGGCCTACCGTCGCGGCGTGTCGATGGAGCTGCGGTGGGCGGTGACCGACGGGCCGGCCGGGACCGCTGCGGTCGCGCTGCCCGAGGACCGGGCCGCCGTCCGCGCGCTCGGCCTGCACCGCAGCGGCGGCTTCTGGTGCTCCCGGGAGGCCGGTGGGTGCGGCGGCCGGCTCGTCCTGGAGGTCCGGGAGGGTTCCCGGCCGCACTTCCGCCACTGCGGTGACGTGCGCTGCGCCCTCACCGGGTCCGACGCCGGGCCGGCGTACGACCACCTCCGCCACCGGCGCGCGGTGGCGGCGTGGCTGGCCGCGCAGGGGTTCCGGCCGCGGATCGAGGAGGTCCCGGGTCCGCCCGGGAGCGGCGGCCTGCACGTCGTCGTGGCGGAGGTCGGCGCCGTGGTGGAGGTGCAGCTGTCACCGCTGCCGGACACCGCTTGGCGCGAGCGCGACGACCGGTACCGGAGGCGGGTCCGGCACGTGACCTGGCTGTACGGACCCGCGGCCGGGTCGGCAGCGGACACCGAGCTGGCCGTGCGCGGCGTGGCCTACGCGGTGCGCCGGCACAACACGGGCCTGCTGGTCGGCGTCCGCGACGTCGACGGCGGTACGCGCTGGGTGCGGCTCGGCGCCTGCCGCCTCACCGCCGACGGGTTCGAGGCCCCGGGCGCCGCGGAGGCCCGGGCACTGCACGCCCGGCGCGCGGCCGACCGGCGGGACGCGGCACGACGGGCTGCCCGGTGCGCGGAGCGGGCGGCGCAGGGGACACGGGACCACCCCCGGGTCGAGGCACCACCCCTCCTCCCGTTCCCGGCGTAGCGGGCGGCCGCGGCTACTCGCCGGTGGCTCCGTCGAGGGCCTCGCGGAGCAGGTCGGCGTGGCCGTTGTGCCGGGCGTACTCCTCGACCAGGTGGAGCAGGATCCAGCGCAGCGAGAACTCGTCGTCGCGGCCCCACGGCCGGTCGGCGGTGTCGAGCGGGAGCTGGTCGACCACCTTGGCGACCGCGTCGGCGACGGCGTGCCAGGTCGCCCAGGCGGTGTCGACGTCCTCCTGCGTGACGGTCGCGGGGTCGACCCGGAACTGCTCGTCGCAGTCCCGGACCACGTCCGGCCACACGTCGTACGGCAGCCCGCCGAAGCCGACCAGCCAGCCGGTCTCGACGGCCGCGAGGTGGCGCACCATGCCGAGCAGGGTGAGGTCGGAGGTGGCGACGGCGCGGGTCGCCAGCTGCCGCGGCGAGAGCCCCGCGCACTTCCACGCCAGCGTCTGCCGCTGGAAGTCCAGGAACCCGGTCAGCAGCGGGACCTCGTCCCCGACCAGTGGGGCCTCGGTGCGGTCGTCCTCGGGCGTCACCACCACCTCCTCGTCCGGCGTCTGCGGCGGCAGTCTGCCGCATGCAGCCCGGGGCGCCGGCGGTCGTCCTGCGGTGTCCGTGCGCACCGGCGACGGGCGCTACGGCGTGGACTGCTCCTCGGACGGCGTGTCGGCCGCGGCCGCGGTCGCGTCGTCCGGCGCCGGCGCGGGAGCCGGGATGTCCGGCCGCGCCGGGTGCCGGGTGAGGCGCGGCAGGTGCAGGCGCGGGACGTGCAGGACCTCGCGGGTGTGCGCGAGCCGGTCGACGACGCGCGGCGACAGGTGCACGTGCGGGAGGTGCGACAGGTGCGGGTGCGGGACGCGCTGCGCCACCAGCCCGGCCGCCCGCACGCGCAGCCCCGCCTCCTCGCGCGCCCGGATGGCCGCCCGGGCGGCCCGGTGGTCCCGCTCCCACCGCGCCGTGTTGCTCCGCGCCATCGCGATGACCAGCGCGATCTCCAGCCCGAAGCCGAGCACGGCGATGATCGCCCACTTCATGACGACCCACTCCCCGAACCGCCGAGGCAGCCCGGTCCACCCGGCGTCCGCGACGATGACGGCAGGATCCCGCCGCACGAGTTCCGGGACAAGGCCGTCCGCGCCGACTCACCGCGCGACACGCCGATGGACCCCCTGCAGCGCCGCGACGTGCCCGTGCGGGTCGTGCCGCGCGCGCACCCGCGCCCACCCGGCCCGGCCCATCCGGTCGGCCTCGTCGGGCCGGTCGAGCAGCCGGGTCAGCGCGCCGGCCAGCGCGTCGGCGTCCCCCGGCGGCACCAGCAACCCGGTCGAGCCGTCGTCCACCAGCTCGGGGATGCCGCCCAGCGCCGTGGCGACCACCGGCACCCCCTGCGCGGCGGCCTCCAGCACGGCCATCGGGCAGTTCTCCCACCACAGCGCCGGCAGGACGGCGACCGCCGCGGCCCGCAGCTCGGCCGCGACCTCCGGCGGCGGCAGCGGGCCCAGGACGTCGACCGGCAGCCGCTCCGCGGCGACCCGGGACCGCACCGCCCGCTCCAGCCGCCCGGACCCGGCCAGCCGCACCCGCACGCCGGCCGGCAGCCGCGCGGCGGCGTCCAGCAGGGTGTCCACGCCCTTCTCCGCGACCAGCCGGGAGGCGTACAGCACCGTCGGCGGCTCGGCCCGGGCCGGCCGGGGCTCGGGCGCGGCCACCACCGGGTTGGGCAGCACCTCCACCCGGTCGGCCGGCAGCCCGCCGTCGACCACCCGGTCGCGGAGGAAGGCGCTCGGCGCGAGGAAGCGGTCCACCCGGTCGTAGACGCCGCGGCCCCGGGAGGCGTAGGCGTCGGCCGCGGCCGCCACCGACCGCCACCGCGAGCCCTCCAGGCAGCGGTGCCGCACCACCTGCCAGTACCCGCCGGACAGGCACCGGGTGCACGGCGCACCGTCGGTGAACAGCCGGAAGTTGGGGCAGACCGGCTTGTAGTCGTGCAGCGTCATCACCGTCGGCACGCCCCGGCGCTGCAGCGCGTCCAGCACCGAGACGGTCAGCCGCTCGAAGACGTGGTGCACGTGCGCGACGTCCGGCCGCACCTCGTCGACGACCTGCAGGAGCGCCCGGTGGGCCCGCGGTGACCAGGTGCCGGCCCACGCCTCGCCGAACCGGGTGCGGGCGCCGGCGCCCGCCGCGACCGGCAGCCGGTTACGCACCGGCGTCGGCAGCGTCCGCTCCTCGGCGACGGCGAACGGCACCACCTCGTCCCCGGCGGCGCGCAGCAGGTCCGCGGTGAGCACCAGCACCGTCTCCGCACCACCGGGCGCTCGCGTCCAGTGGTTGCCGACCAGCAGGACCCGCACCGGCTCAGGCGCCCGGGAAGGTCAGCACCGCTTGCAGCGGCGGGGCGGCCAGCCGGCGGCCGGCGAGGTCGGCCAGCAGCCGCGGCCCCTCCTCGAACGGCAGGACGTCGGTGACCAGGTGGGTGCGGATCTCCGGGCCCCGCTCGCGCAGCAGGTCGAGGGTGACCCGGGCCAGCGCCGTCCGCGGCCAGGCGTCGGCCATGCCGCGCGGCACCCGGCCGATCTGCGCGCAGACCACCGCCAGGCCGTTGTGGTGGAACTCCTCGCCGAGCCGCACCGCCTCGGCGCCGGCCTGGTAGAAGCCCAGGTCGACGACGGTGCCCTGCGGGCGCAGCGCCTTGAGCCCGGTGGCCAGCGCGGCGTCGTGGCCCCGGCACTGCAGGACGACGTCGGCGCCGGCGTCCCCCCGCCCGTGGTGCCAGCGCTCCTTGACGGCGCGCCACGCGGACCCGTCGTCGGCCAGGGTGGCCAGGCCCAGCGCCTCGGCGACCGCCCGCCGCTCGGCCGAGGGCTCGGCGACGACGACGTCGGCGCCGTGCTGGACGGCGAGCAGCGCGCTCAGCAGCCCGATCACGCCGGCGCCGGTGACCAGCACGTGCCGGTCGCGCACCCCAGCGTCCACGCCCGCGCCGGGCCCGGCGGCGTCGGCGGCGGCGTGCAGCAGCCCGTTGACGCAGATCGGCCCCATCTGCGCGAGGTAGACGCCGAGCAGCGGGTCGAGGTCGTCGGGCACCGGCACCACCGGCCTGGCCGAGGGGTCGGCGCACACGCCGGTGCGGTGCCCGTGGGCCATGGCCACCAGCTGCCCCTCGGCGAGGTCCGGGGTCCGGCTCTCGGTGACCCGGCCGACCTCCATGTAGCCCAGGCTCCGCACGGGGTAGGCGGCCGGCGGGCCGGCGTCGTCGAAGGACCGCAGGTCGGGGTCCCAGTGCAGCAGGTGGTGCGGGTCGGTGCCGCGGACGATCGCCACCTCCGTGCCGGCGCTCACCCCGCTCCACTCGGTGCGCACCCACGCCTGCCCCGGGCCGGGGTCGGGCTCCTCGACGTCCAGGATCGCCGGCTCCCCCGGCGCGACGACGCCGATGCTGCGGACCACCCGGCTCACAGCTGCACCGTCCCGCCGCCGGCGGCCGCGGTCGCGACGGCGACCGCCAGCCGGTGCGTGCGCAGGGCCTCCCGGTAGGAGGTCCGGACGTCATCCCCCTCACCACGGACGGCGGCGACGAACGCGCGGTCCTCGGCGGCGAAGGGGTCGACCCCGCGGTGCACCGTCCGCTCGCCGTCGGCGTCGGTAACCACCAGCTGGTGCTCGGTGAGCCACAGGCCCAGGCCGGGTGCGACCAGCTCGACGCCGATCCGCTGGGCCCGCGGCAGCAGGCAGCTGTTCGAGAAGGACCCCACCGCGCCGGAGCCGAACCGCAGGGCGGCGGTGCACACGTCGAGGATGTCGCCGGGGCCCTGCGGGGAGCGCGAGCCGGTGGCCCAGCCGCCCGCCACCTCGCCGACCAGCACCCGGGCGACGTCGAAGAGGTGGGTGGCCTGCTCGACGGTCTGCCCGCCGGAGCCGTCCTGCCGGGCCCACCAGTCGACGCGCGGCGCCCTGTCCAGCCAGGCGCCCAGCACCATGCGGGCCGGCGCCTCGGCGAGCAGCTCGCGGGCGGTCTCCAGCGTGTCGAGGTAGCGCCAGTGGTAGCCGACCGAGGTGAGCAGGCCGGCGCCGTCGATCCGGTCGGCGAGCGCCTCGGCGGTGGGCAGGTCGGCCGCCAGCGGCTTCTCCACGAACAGCGGCAGCCCGCGGTCGACCGCGGCCGCCTCGACCTCCCCGTGCGCGTGCGGCGGCACGCAGACGTAGAGCGCGTCGAGCCGCTCGACGTCGAGCAGGTCCTGCCAGTGGGCGTAGGCCGCGGCCCCCGCGCGGGCGGCGAGCACCTCGGCCCGGTCGGCCCGCGGGTCGGCGACCCCGGCGACCCGCACGTCCTCGATGGCGGTGAGCGCGTCCAGGTGCCGGCCGGCGATGAACCCGGCCCCGACCAGGCCGATCCTCGTCGTCATGGCGACCCGGTGCCCGGGTGGGCCGGTCGGTGAAACCCGGCCGCCACTCAGCAGGCCGGACGGACCGACGTGCCCTCCCGGGCGGCCCGGTCGGCGGCGCAGGCCAGCGCGTGGGTGCGCAGGGCCTCCGCGTAGGGGACCCGGACCTGCGCCGCCCGGCCGAGCAGGACGTCGACGAACTCGCGGTCCTCCGCGGCGACCGGGTCCTCGTCGCTGCGGCTGACCTCCTCGCCGTCGGCCGTGACCACCCGCAGCCCGTGGTCGGTCAGGCTGCGCTCGAACAGCTCGACCACCCGCCCCTCGGTCACCACCTGCAGGCCGACGGCGTGCCGCCAGCCGAGGACCCGCGTCGAGGAGATGCTGCCCACCGCACCGGAGGCGAAGGACAGCAGCGCCACGGCCGCCGTCGGGACCTCACCGTCGGTGCCGGCCGGCCGCTCGGCCGCCGAGACCAGGTCGACCTCCCCGGCGAGCAGCCGGGCCAGGTCGAGGACGTGCGTCGTCTGCTCGAGCACCTGACCGCCCGAGCCGCCGCGCTGCACCCACCAGGGCGCCGCGGGTGTCCGGTCCAGCCAGGAACCGGTGACCAGCTGCACCTCACCGGCCGGCACCGCCCCCGCCGCGCGCTGCACGACCCCCAGGTGCCGCCAGTGGTAGCCCACCGCCGTGGGGAGGCCGGTCCGGGCGACCCCGGCCGCGACCGCCTCCGCGGTGGCCAGGTCCAGGGCCAGGGGCTTCTCCACGAAGAACGGCAGGCCGCGGGCGACCGCCGCCGCCTCCAGCGGCCCGTGCGCGAACGGCGGCACGCACAGCCAGACCGCGTCGAGCTCCTCGGTCTCCAGGAGCGCGAGCCCGTCACCGTGGGCCCGCGCCCCGCACCGTGCCGCGGCGGCCTCGGCCCGCTCGCGCACCGGGTCGGCGACCGCCACGACCGCCACGTCGGGGGAGGCCGTCAGCGCCGCGAGGTGCCGGCCGGCGATGAACCCGGTGCCGACGACGCCCACCCGCAGGCGGCTCACCGCCCGGCCCCGCACAGCGCGGCCTCGTAGACCGCCGCGGTGTCCCGGGCCATCCGCCGCCGCGTGAAGCCGGCGAGGTACCGGCGCCGGCCGGCGGCGCCCTGCCGGCGCCGCAGGTCCGGGTCGGCGAGCAGCCGTCCGAGGCCCGCCCCCAGGGCGGCGGGGTCCGCGGGCCGCACCAGCGCGCCGGTGACCCCGTCGTCGACGACCTCCTCGCTGCCGATGACGCGGGTGGCCACCACCGGGAGCCCGGCCTCCATGGCCTCCAGCGCCACCAGGGGCATCCCCTCGTGCCGCGAGGGCAGGGCGAAGACGTCGGCCGCGGCCAGCAGCAGCCGGGCGTCGACCCGGTGACCGGGGAACCGGACGGCGCTCCCCACGCCCAGCCCGGCTCCCCGCTTCTCCAGGGCCTCCCGCAGCGGCCCGTCCCCGAGGAGGACGACGGCGAGGTCGGGGAAGCGGGCGAGCAGGCCCGGTACGGCGTCGACGAGGTGGCACTGGCCCTTCATGTGGGTCAGCCGGCCCACGGTGAGGACGACGGGCTGCCGCGGGTCCAGCCCGAGGGCCGCCCGGGCGGCGTCCCGGCCGATCCGGTGGGCCACCGGCGCCACACCGTTGGCCACGGTGGTGATCCGCTCCGGTGGGACGCCGATCCGGTGGTAGGTGCGGCGCACTCCGTCCGAGACGGCGACGAGCCGGTCCACCTCCTCGATCGCGTGGTGGTAGGCCCGCCGCTTGCGCGGGTGGGACACCAGGTAGGGCAGGTGCTGGGTCTGCACGACCACCCCGCACCCGGCGCGGCGGGCCAGGCGGACGCCGTCCCAGTCCTCGCTGCCGGTGCCGACGTGGCAGTGGAAGACGTCGGCGGGGTGGGTGTCGAGGAAGCCCGTCACGACCCGGGCGAACCGCGGGTCGCGGGGTGAGGGCAGCTCGACCGTGCGGGCACCGAGCGCGGCGGCCCGGTCGAGCAGGCGCCGGCCGCCCACCGTCGGCCTCATCATCAGCGCCACGTCGGCCGTCCCCGCGTACTCGGCGACCAGGTCGACCATGTGCGCGCCCATCCCCGAGGGGTCCGTGGACGGCGTGTACAGGCAGATCGAGCGGCGGACGGACATCGGCGGCCTCCTCGTCGGTGCCCCGTGGTCTCCGGGAGCGAGGAAGCTACCGCCTCGTCGCCACCCGTGTGACCTGCAGCGCACCGGCCGGGCCGCGCCGTGCACGGCCGGGCCGGGCGCCTGCCCGGTCCCGTCCTCGGACCCGAGGGAGGGCCCGCCGGGTACCGCTGGCCGTGCGGGACCCGCCGTGACGAGCCCGGCGACGAGAGCCGGGTTCGTGGGTGCGCCGGGCCGGCCGGCGGGTAGGGGCAGGTCGTGACCGTCGACGTCGCCCCCGGGACCGTGGTCGTCTACACCGACGTGGTCTGCGCCTGGTCCACCGTCGCCCTGCAGCGCTTCTACGCGGCGCGGTCCCGGCTGGGTCTGGACGACCGGGTGCGCGTCGACCACCGGGTGTACCTGCTGGAGGACGTCAACCGGTTCGCCCTCCCCATGCGGATGCTGCAGGCCGAGATACCGGTGGTCGGCTCCCTGGAGCCCGATCTGGGCATCACCCCGTGGCAGGGGCAGCCGTCGGACTGGCCGGTGACCGCGCTGCCGGCGAACGAGGCCGTGCACGCGGCCAAGGCCCAGTCGGCCGCGGCCGCCGAGCAGCTGGACATGGCGCTGCGGCTGGCGTTCTTCCGGGACAGCCGCTGCATCAGCATGCTGCACGAGGTGGTCGACGTCGCCGGAGACTGCGACGCGGTCGACGCCGGCGCGCTGGCCGCGGCGCTGGAGGACGGACGGGCCAGGGGCCCCATGATGGCCGACTACCGGGCGCACGCCGACGAGGTGCAGGGCAGCCCGCACTTCTTCCTGGCCGACGGTTCCGACGTCCACAACCCCGGCATCGAGCTGCACTGGTCCGAGGCCGGCTACCCGGTCGTCGACGCCGACGACCCGGGCGTCTACGACGACCTCGTCCGGCGCGCGGCCGACGCGGCGCAGGGCGCGGCGTGAGCGGGCGCCCGGTCGCGGACGTCGTCGTCCCCGGCGCGCACGCCCGGCATCTCCTCGACGCCCATGCGGCGCAGGAGGGGGCCTGCTGACGGAGGGCCGGGCGTGCCGCGGCGCCCGGTGGGTAGTCGGGGGTCCGTGGCTGACACCCAGGACGGTCCCGACCTGCACCCGACGACCCGCGAGCTCGCCAGCGGCCCGAACTACGCCGCGATCAGCACGCTGATGCCGAGCGGGCACATCCAGACCCAGTACATCTGGGTCGGCGTCGACGGCGACCGGTTGTTCGTCAACACCGAACCCCACCGGCAGAAGTTCAAGGACCTCGAGCAGGACCCGCGGGTGACCCTGGCGATCCGCGACGAGCGGAATCCGTACCGCTACGCCGAGGTGCGCGGCCGCGTGGTCGGGACCGAGCGGGGCCCGCGAGCCCGCGCTCAGATCGACGAGCTGTCCCACAAGTACGACGGCAAGCCCTGCCCCGCCGAGAACATCAGGACCGAGCGGGTCACCGTCTGGATCGAGCCGGAACGCCAGACGATCGCCGGCTAGCGGACCCGCGGTCCCCCACGCGGCCGAGCGTGCCGCGGCGTCCCGAGCAGGACGCCCCCCGGCGTGCCAGGGCGGGGCAGCCCAGCGGCAGCGGGGTGGCCAGCGGCCGCAGGACGACGCGGGTCGCCGGCCGCGCGACGGGGTCCCGGTCCGCCATCAGCTGACCAGGCTTGGGTCGCGGACTCCTTGAGGGTGCTGTTCGCCCACTCGGCCTGGCGCAGGGTCTGCGGGTGGCAGCGCTGGGCGAGGGCGAGCAGGTCGGTGTCCCGGATGCCCTGCGCGACCTGGGCGATCATCTCCCAGTCCGCGGACACCCCCTGCGCGTGGGTGGAGAGGCTGCGCAGGTCCCGCAGCAGCAGCAGCGCGGGGGCCGAGCGCCGGCCCAGCCGGTCGCTGACCGCCTCGCTGAGCTCCGCCAGGACCCGGAGCTCGCCGGCGGGCTCGGGGTCGAGGCGCACCCCGTACCGGTCGCCGAACGCGGCCAGCCGCCGCACGTGGTCCTGCGACCAGCCGGCCAGGTCGCGGCCGACGTGGAAGAGCTCGTGGTCGACCCTGTGCCGCTCGGCGACGGCCAGCAGCCGGTGCGCCGGACCAGCGGCCTCGTGAGCCGGTCGGGTGCGTTGTTCGCCTGCCAGCCGAACAGGTCCTTGGGGTCGAGCCGGCCGCGGTCGACCCGGTCGACGGCCCCGCCGCGGACGCCGACGATCCGGCCGTCCCTCACCGCGATGTCGAGGGCGTCGCCGTTGCTGTGCAGGATCGACGCCGACTGCACCCAGCGCTCGACGTCGTCCTCGGTCAGCCCGTCGGCGAGGTGCTGGTCGACGCGGGTCGGCCAGGTCTCCCCGACGGCGTACGGCGTCCGGCTCCCCCAGGGCTCGGCGATGCGGTCGGTGCGCGGCATGGCGGCCGCCGTACCCGCAGGTGAGGGAGCTCAGAACACCGGTCGCACGACCGGACCGGACACCCGGCCCCGGGGACGCCCCGCGGCCCGGGGTCCGGCCGCGGCGAGGTCGGCGAGCGGCGCCCAGCGCACCGCCAGCATGCAGATGTCGTCGTGCAGCGGGTCGTTCCCGGTCATGTCCGCGACCAGGAGGTCGCACAGCTGGTCGGGGGGTGCTCCGGACAGGGACTGCGCGGTGGTGCGGAGACGGTCGAGCCCGGCGTCGAGGTCCTGTCCCCGGCGTTCGACCAGCCCGTCGGTGTAGAGCAGCAGCGCGTCGCTCCCGGTCAGTCGGTCGTGGGCGGACGCGAACCGCGGCGCGGACAGGCTGGCCAGCGGCAGGGTCCGGCCGCCCTCGAGGAAGCGGGTGGTCCCATCGGGCCCGATCAGCAGCGGCGGCGGGTGCCCGGCGCAGGCGTAGGTCAGCCGGCCGTCCCGGGGGTCGAGGACCGCGTAGGCGACGGTCGTGCAGGCGGCGCCGGGGACGTCCTCGGCGAAGGCCGCGACGCGCCCCAGCAGGTCGGCGGGGTCGGGGAAGGCGGGCGCCAGCGCGCGGAGCGCGCTGCGCATCTGGCCCATCGTCGCGGCGGCGTGCACGCCGTGTCCGACGACGTCGCCGACCACGTGGGCGACGGCGCCGTCCGGCAGGGCGATGACGTCGTACCAGTCGCCACCGACCTCCAGTTCCGGTGCGGCGGCGCGGTAGGCGTGGCAGGTGGGCAGGTCGGGGACGTCGACCTGCCGCAGCAGGGAGCGCTGCAGCTCCACGGCGATCCGGTGCTCCTGCTCGGCCAGCCGGTGCTCGGCCGACACGTCCTGCAGCAGCACCACGACCCGCTGGGGGTCGACCCGGTGGAGCTGCACCTCGACGTGGACGCGCGTGCACCCCGAGGACGCCGGGAGCTCGATGCGGCGGCCGGCGGCGAGCTGGCCGACCTGCTGGGGACGGGACCCCACGAGGGTCCGGGTACCCGGGGACAGGCGGTCCAGGACGGCCACGAGGTCCCGCAGCGGCGCGTCCTCGAGCGCGGGCGCCAGCATCCGCACCGCCGCCGGGTTGACCTGCTGGACGGCACCGGCGTTGTCCACCTCGATCAACCCGACGGGGCACAGGTAGAAGAACCGGTACATGCGCTCCAGCTCGTCCGCCGCACTCATGCGTCACGGACCGCGAGGTACTGCCGGGGCGACCCGACCGCGGCGAGCAGCCGCAGGCGGACCGGGGACAGCCGCATCCGGAAGGTGAACGTGAAGTCGAGCTCCTCGTCCAGCGTGCGTCCCGTCTCGGCAGCCCGGGCGAAGCGGCCGGCCACCAGGGGGTGGTCGGCGCAGGGACCGACCGACGTGAAGAAGTCGCGACCCACCACGCGCTCGCGGCCGAGCCCGGACCGTCGTGACTCGTCCGCGTTGTAGTGCAGGACCACCCCTCGGCGGTCCATGGTGATCAACCCGAAGGCCAGGTCGTCGAGGGCCTCGGCCGGCGCACCCTCCAGGACGCCGAGCAGCCCGGGGTCGGCGAAGGACGGAACGGCGCCCCCTGGCCACCGGTCAGCGCCGACGCGATCCGCCATCCGGCCACGCTAGCCCCGGCCCACGGCGTCGACCAGCGACCGGAGCGCGCCTCGCTCGTGGTCGCTCCGACCCAGCACGAGGGCCGGTCCGCCTCCCGCCCGAGAGGGCAAGAACGGTCGGGCGCCGCGCCGCCGTCCCCGGCCAGACTGCCCACGTGGCCGACGACGACCCCCTCCCCGGACGGGACCGACTCCGCGAGCTCCTCGACGCCGTCCTCGACGAGGACAACCGCACGCTCCCCGACATGGCCGGCGACGCCTACGCCAGCCCCTGGTACTTCGCCCGGCAGGTGAGCCGGGGCGCCGGGGAGCCGCCGGTGGCGCTGCGCCGCCGGGTGCTGCTGGAGCGGGCGGCGTGGCAGCTGCGCGAGGGGTCCAGCGTCACCGACGCCGCCTTCGCCGCCGGGTACGAGTCGGTCGAGGGCTTCGCCCGCGCCTTCGGCCGCGCCTACGGTCGCTCCCCCGGCACACCGGACGCCGGCCGCCCGCGCACCCGCGACGAGCACTGGCTGCCGGCACGCAACGGCATCCACTTCCACCCGCCGACCTCGCTGTGGGTCGCCGACGACAGCGGGCGCGGCTCCCCGGACGAGGTGACCGCGATGCTGGTCCACCACGACATCGAGGACACCCGCGCCCTGTTCGAGGTCGCGAAGGCACTCGCGGACGAGGAGTACCGCCGCGCCCGGCTGCCCGGGCTGTCGGTCCTGCCCTGGAGCGGTGCGGAGGAGTCGATCGCCGCCCTCCTCGGCACACTGGTGTGGACCAAGGAGGTGTGGCTGGCCTCCATCGAGGGCGCCGGGCAGCCCGCCCGCGGCGCCGACGACCCGGCCGCCCTGCTGGCCCGGCACGACGCCGTGGCACCGCGCTGGCTGGCTGCCGTCCGCGACATCGCCCGGCGCGGCGCCTGGGGCGACCGGCTGGTCGACGCGCTGTGCGAGCCGCCGGAGACCTTCGTCCTCGGCAGCGTCGTCGCCCACGTCCTCACCTTCTCCGCGCACCGGCGGCTGCTGGTGCGCCACCTGCTCCGGGACGCCGGCCTGGCCGTCGACTCCGGGGACCCCATCGACTGGCTGACCAGGAGGGATCGATGACCCGCACCGTCTACTACACCGCAACCAGCCTCGACGGCTTCATCGCCGACGAGCGGCACTCACTGGACTGGCTGCTCTCCCGGCACTCCGACGAGCACGGTCCGATGGGGTACGCGGAGTTCGAGAAGCAGGTCGGCGCGCTGGCCATGGGCGCCACGACCTACGAGTGGGTGCAGCAGCACGGCGGGCCAGAGGCGTGGTCCTACACCGTGCCCGCGTGGGTGTTCACGCACCGGCAGCTGACCGCGTACCCGGGCGCGGACATCCGGTTCACCGCGGCCGACGTCGCCGAGGTGCACGCGCAGATGGTCGCCGCCGCCGGGGGCCGCGACGTGTGGGTCGTGGGCGGCGGCGACCTGGCCGGTCAGTTCGCCGACCGCGGCCTGCTCGACGAGGTGGTCGTGGCGATCACGCCGGTCACCCTCGGCGGCGGGGCGCCGCTGCTGCCGCGCCGGCTCGAGCTCAGGCGGACGGAGGAGGCGGTCAACGGCGAGTTCGTCTGCGTCCGCTACGACGTCGTCCGCAGGTGATCTCGCCGAGGCCTCCCGCGGCCGGGTGAGCAGTTGCGGTCGGCGACACGTGATGACGCGCCGGGCCCGGCGACCGCAACTGCCCACTCGACCCGACCGCGGACCCGCCGACGCATGACCATTCACTGTCGTGCATACTTCTTCGCGTGTCCAAGGTGCTCACGTCCCTGCCCGTCGGCGAACGCGTCGGGATCGCCTTCTCCGGCGGTCTCGACACCTCCGTGGCGGTCGCGTGGATGCGTGACAAGGGCGCGGTTCCCTGCACCTACACCGCCGACATCGGCCAGTACGACGAGCCCGACATCAGCTCGGTGCCCGGGCGCGCGACGGCCTACGGCGCGGAGGTCGCCCGGCTGGTCGACGGCCGCGCGGCGCTGGTCGAGGAGGGCCTGGCGGCCCTGACCTGCGGGGCGTTCCACATCCGCTCCGGCGGGCGCAGCTACTACAACACCACGCCGCTGGGCCGCGCGGTCACCGGCACCCTGCTGGTGCGCGCCATGCTCGAGGACGACGTCCAGATCTGGGGCGACGGCTCGACGTTCAAGGGCAACGACATCGAGCGGTTCTACCGGTACGGCCTGCTGGCCAACCCCTCGCTGCGCGTCTACAAGCCGTGGCTGGACGCCGACTTCGTCACCGAGCTCGGCGGCCGCAAGGAGATGTCGGAGTGGCTGACCGCGCACGGCCTGCCCTACCGGGACAGCGCGGAGAAGGCCTACTCCACCGACGCCAACATCTGGGGTGCCACCCACGAGGCCAAGTCCCTCGAGCACCTCGACACCGGCGTCGAGATCGTCGAGCCGATCATGGGTGTGCGGTTCTGGGACCCGGCGGTCGACATCGAGCCCGAGGACGTGACGATCGGCTTCGAGCAGGGCCGGCCGGTGGCGATCGACGGCAAGACGTTCGACACCGCCGTCGACCTGGTGCTGGCGGCCAACGCGATCGGCGGCCGGCACGGGCTGGGCATGTCCGACCAGATCGAGAACCGCGTCATCGAGGCCAAGAGCCGCGGCATCTACGAGGCCCCCGGCATGGCGCTGCTGCACGCGGCCTACGAGCGGCTGGTCAACGCCATCCACAACGAGGACACCCTCGCCACCTACCACAGCGAGGGCCGGCGCCTCGGCCGGCTGATGTACGAGGGCCGCTGGCTGGACCCGCAGGCGCTCATGCTGCGGGAGGCCCTGCAGCGCTGGGTGGGGACGGCGGTCACCGGCGAGGTCACGCTGCGGCTGCGGCGCGGCGAGGACTACTCGATCCTCGACACGACCGGACCGGCGTTCAGCTACCACCCGGACAAGCTGTCGATGGAGCGGACCGCGGACTCCGCCTTCGGCCCGTCGGACCGGATCGGCCAGCTGACCATGCGCAACCTCGACATCGCCGACTCCCGGGCCAAGCTGGAGCAGTACGCGGCCCTCGGCATGGTCGGCAGCGGGCACCCGCGGCTGATCGGGGTCGCCCAGGCGGCCTCGACCGGCCTGATCGGCGCGATGGACGCCGGCGGTGCGGAGGCCATCGCCTCCCGCGGCACGGTGGCCGACGACGAGCAGCTGCTCGACCGCGCCGCGATGGAGTCCGGCACGGATTGAGGACCCCGTCCTCCCCACCCTTCGCAGGCTCAGGGTGGGACCCGGGACGGGGCCGGCGGCGTCCTGCAGCGAGGTCGGCGGGCCTGGCCTCAGGACTGGCGGTAGACCGCGTCGGGGACGTCGGTGACGAACATGTGCCCGGGCGCGTGGGTGATCGCGAACGGCGGCCGGGAGGCCATCAGCGCCGCCTGCGGGGTCACCCCGCAGGCCCAGAACACCGGGACGTCGCCCTCGGCGGGCTCGACCGGGTCGCCGAAGTCCGGCGCACCGAGGTCCGCGATGCCCAGGGCCCCGGGTACGCCGACGTGCACCGGCGCACCGTGCACCTGCGGCATCCGGGCGGTCACCTGGACCGCGGCGGCCACCAGCTCGCCGGGCACCGGCCGCATCGACACCACCAGCGGCCCGGACAGCCGGCCGGCGGGGCGGCAGGCCCGGTCGGTGCGGTACATCGACACGTTGCGCCCCTGCTCGATGTTGCGCACCGGCACGCCCGCGTCCAGCAGCGCGGTCTCGAAGCTGAAGCTGCACCCGATGAGGAAGGCGACCAGGTCGTCGCGCCACAGGTCGACGACGTCGGTCGGCTCGTCGACCAGCTCGCCGTCCCGCCACACCCGGTAGCGCGGCAGGTCGGTGCGCAAGTCGGCGTCCGGCGCCAGCACCGTGCGGTACGACCCGGCGTCGGTCACGTCGAGCAGCGGCACCGGTTTCGGGTTGCGCAACCCGAACAGCAGCACGTCGTAGGCCCAGTCCTGCGGGACGACGACGAGGTTGGCCTGGGTGTAGCCGGGCGCCCAGCCCGACGACGGGACGGCCAGGCCGGCGCGGTAGTGCTCGCGGGCGACCGCGGGGTCGGCGGCGGGGAGCGTGGCGGTCACGGGGTCCTCCTCGGTCGTGGCGAGTGGCCGTGCGCCCATGGTCTCCCGCCTGCTCCCGTCCGGCTCCCCCGCAGGTCGCCCTCCTGCTGCCCCCGGCTCACTGCCCTGCCGACCCCACCGGAGCGCCGCCCGCCCTCGCGTTGCCGCCACCTGCAAGGGCCCCTAGCGTCGGACCCCCGTCATCGTGGAGAAGCCCATGTCGCAGAGCCACGACCCCGCCCCCACCACCACCGCCCCGACCAGCGGCCGCATGGCCGCGGGCACCCGCTCCACCCTGCTCGGCGCGATGTTCCTCATGGCCACCTCGGCCATCGGACCGGGCTTCATCACCCAGACGACGACCTTCACCGTCCAGCTGGGCGCCGCGTTCGCCTTCGCGATCGCCGTCTCGATCGTCATCGACATCGCGCTGCAGCTGAACGTGTGGCGGGTGATCGGCGTCAGCGGCCGGCGGGCCCAGGAGCTGGGCAACCTCGTCGCCCCCGGTCTCGGCTGGGTGATGGCCGCCTTCCTGCTGATCGGCGGGCTGGTGTTCAACATCGGCAACGTGGCCGGGGCGGGCCTCGGTACCGACGCCATGCTCGGACTGGACCCGAGGATCGGCGGGGCCGTCTCCGCCGTCATCGCCATCGGCATCTTCCTCAGCCGCCGGGCGGGGGTCGCGGTCGACCGCATCGTCGTCGTCCTCGGCCTGCTGATGATCCTGCTGACCGCCTACATCGCGATCACCTCGGGCCCGCCGGTGGGCCAGGCGCTGCGCAACGTCGTCCTCCCCGAGCAGGTCTCCTTCCTGGCGATCACCACGCTGGTCGGCGGCACGATCGGCGGCTACATCGTCTACGCGGGCGCGCACCGGCTGCTCGACTCCGGGGTCACCGGCCGGGAGCACGTCCGCGACATCACCCGCGGCTCGGTCACCGGGATCGTGATCACCGGGATCATGCGGGTCGTCCTCTTCCTCGCCATCCTCGGTGTGGTGGCCGGTGGCGCCGACCTCGGCACCGAGAACCAGGCGGCCAACGCCTTCCAGGCCGCGGCGGGCCAGGTCGGGCTGCGGGTCTTCGGCGTCGTGCTCTGGGCCGCGGCGATCACCAGCGTCATCGGCGCCTCCTACACGACGGTCTCCTTCATCACCTCCCGGACCCGCACCAGCGACCGCACCCGCACGATGCTGGTGGTCGGCTTCATCGCGGTCACCACGCTGGCCTTCCTGCTCATCGGGGCCGCCCCGACCACGCTGCTGGTCTTCGCCGGCGCCTTCAACGGGCTGCTGCTGCCGATCGGCATCGCGGTCATCCTCTGGGTGGCCACCCGCCGGTCGGACCTGATGCACGGGTACCGCTACCCCCGCTGGCTGCTCGTCGTCGGGTGGGTGGCGTGGCTGCTGACGATCTACCTGGCGGTCAACTCGGTCCGCCCGGTGATCGCCCTGTTCTCGTGAGGGAGGCTGACGGGATGGACCTCAACTCCGACCTCGGCGAGGGCTTCGGCCAGTGGCGGCTGGGGGACGACGAGGCGCTGCTGGACGTCGTGACCAGCGCCAACGTGGCCTGCGGCTTCCACGCCGGCGACCCGTCGATCATGCGGCGGGTGTGCGCCCGGGCCGCGGAGTCCGGGGTCGCCGTCGGCGCGCAGGTGTCCTACCGCGACCTGGCCGGCTTCGGCCGCCGCTTCGTCGACGTCGAGCCCGCCGAGCTGACCGCCGACGTGCTGTACCAGCTGGGCGCGCTGGAGGCCTTCGCCAAGGTCGCCGGCTCCCGGGTGCGCTACGTCAAACCGCACGGCGCGCTCTACAACACGATCGTCACGCACGAGGAGCAGGCGGCCGCGGTGGTGCAGGCGGTGGTCGCGTACGACCGCGACCTGCCGGTGCTGGGGCTGCCCGGGTCGGCCTGGCTGCGGCTGGCCGACGAGGCCGGGCTGACGACGGTGGCCGAGGCGTTCGCCGACCGCGAGTACACCCCCCAGGGCACGCTGGTCTCCCGCCGGCTGCCCGGCGCGGTGCTGCACGACGCCGACGAGATCGCCCGCCGCTGCGTCGCGATGGCCACCGGTGAGCCGGTCACCGACGTCGAGGGCGGCCTGCTGCGGCTGTCCCCGGAGTCGATCTGCGTGCACGGCGACACCGAGGGCGCGGTGCAGATCGCCCGGCAGGTGCGCGAGGCGCTCACCGCGGCCGGGGTCGCGCTGGCCCCGTTCGCCCCCTGATGCGCGTCCTGCCCAGCGGGTCGACCGCGCTCCTGGTCGAGCTCGACGGCCTCGACGAGGTCCTCGGCCTGTACGCCGCACTGGTGGCCGAGCCGGTCGAGGGAGTGGTCGACGTCGTCCCGGCCGCGCGCACCGTCCTGCTGGTGACCGACCCGGCCCGGACCTCGCTGGACGCGGTCGAGCGGGCGGTGCGGCAGACCCGGCCCCGCACCGACCGGAGCGGCCGGGAGGAGCTGGTCGAGCTGCCGGTCGTCTACGACGGCGCCGACCTCGCCGACGTCGCCGGTCTCCTGGGGGTCGAGCCGGCCGAGGTGGTGCAGCGGCACACGCGAGCCGAGTGGACGGTCGCCTTCTGCGGTTTCGCCCCGGGTTTCGGCTACCTCACCCAGGACGGCGGCGGGTGGGACGTGCCCCGTCGGCCCACCCCGCGCACGAAGGTGCCGCCGGGGTCGGTGGCCCTTGCCGGGGAGTTCAGCGGCGTCTACCCGCGGGAGTCCCCGGGCGGATGGCAGCTGATCGGGCGCACCGACGTCGCCGTCTTCGACCTCGGCCGGGACCCGGCGGCGCTGCTGCGCCCCGGTGTGCGGGTGCGCTTCGTGGACGCGACGTGACCCGCACGCTGACGGTCCTGGCGACCGGGCCGCTGACCACCGTGCAGGACGGCGGCCGGCCCGGGCAGGGCGCGCTCGGCGTCGGCCGGTCCGGCGCCGTCGACCGCGCCGCCGCGCGGCTGGCCAACCGGCTGGTGGGCAACGACCCGGACGCCGCGGTGCTCGAGGTGACCCTGGGCGGGCTGGTGCTGCGCGCCGGCGCGGACCTGGTGGTGACCACGACCGGAGCGCGGTGCTCGGTCGCGCACAACGCCCCGGTGCCGCTCCGGGCGGGCGCGGAACTGCGGCTCGGCCTGCCGCCCACGGGGCTGCGCACCTACGTCGCCGTCCGCGGCGGGATCGCCGTCGAGCCGGTGCTCGGCAGCCGCTCGACCGACCTGCTCTCCGGGCTCGGTCCGCCGGTGCTCTCCCCCGGCGACGTGCTGCCGGTCGGGGAGCCCACCGCGCCGATGCCGGGGGTCGACCTCGCGCCGGTGCCGGACCCGCCCGGCGACGAGGCGACCGTGCGCGTGCTGCCCGGCCCGCGCGCCGACTGGTTCCCCGCCGAGGCCGCGACCGCCCTCACCACCACCTCCTGGGAGGTGACCGGCGAGAGCAACCGGATCGGCCTGCGGCTGGCCGGGGTCGCGCTGGAGCGGACCCGCACCGGAGAGCTGGCCAGCGAGGGCATGGTGCGCGGCGCGCTGCAGGTACCCCCGTCCGGGCAGCCGGTGCTCTTCCTCGCCGACGCCCCCGTGACCGGTGGATACCCGGTCATCGGCTACGTGGAGGACGCCGACGTCGACCGCTGCGGCCAGCTCCGCCCGGGCCAGACCCTCCGCTTCCGGGGCGCGGTCGTCCCCCGCTGACCGGCCGTCCCGGTCACTCCGCTCAGGGCCGGTCGGCGGGCCGGGCGACCGCACCGGTCACGACGTCGCGCACGGGCACCAGGTCGCGGACCGGCGCCGGCCGGGCCGAGGGCGGCCACGGCGTCCGCGTCGAGGTACCTCACCGCAGCACGAACCCGGGGACGAGCGGGTCGTGCGGGTCGACCACGAAGACGTGCTCGCCGGTGCGGTAGGCCATCCCGGTGACCTGCGGGAGGACCGCGGGACGACCGTCGACGTCCACGGTCGCGAGCACCCGGCCGGTGGAGGTGCTGCCGACGATCGACTCGTGCCGCAGCACGGTGCCGGCCGGTAGCCGGCCGTCGTCGGCGAGCACCGCGAGCGGGGCGCAGGTGCCCGAGCCGCAGGGTGAGCGGTCGACCTCGCCGTCGGCGAAGACGGCCACGTTGCGCTGGTGGACCTGCCCGTCGGTGTCGCCGAGCTCGTCGACCCAGATCGTCCCGTAGACGCCGTTCAGCCGTGGGTCGTCCGGGTGCGCGGCGTGCTCGCTGTCGTCGAGCGCCCACGTGACCTCCCGGCCGAGGGTGATCAGCTCGCCCAGGTGCTCCGGGGTGACCGACAGGCCCAGCTGCGCGGCGGGCAGGGTCGCGTAGATCGCCCCCCGTAGGCCAGGGTCACGGTCACCTCGCCCCGGGAGGTGGTCACCGGCACCTCCCGGGCGACGACCCAGCTCGGCACGTTGACGAAGTCGACCGCCACCGTCCGTCCGCCTTCCCGGTGCACCCGCGCGGTCACCCGGCCGGAGGGGACGTCGACGACCACGTCGACACTGCCGGTCCCCGGTGCGGCCCCCCGGCCGGTGTCCACCGCCCACACGCCCAGCGCGATGGTGCCGTGGCCGCAGGCGGTGGAGAAGCCGTCCTTGTGCCAGAACAGCACCCCGAGGTGGGCCCCGGCGTCGTCTGGTGGCACGACGAAGCCGCCGTACATGTCCGCGTGGCCGCGCGGCTCCGAGCACAGCACCGCCCGCAGCTCCTGGACCTCGGGGTCCTCGATCGCCCGGGCCCGGCGGTCGGCCACCGTCGTCCCGGGGATCGGCACCGGCGGGTCGGGAACGATGCGGAACGGCTCTCCGGCGGTGTGGTGGTCGACGGTGCTGATCGCCCGGGGCCGCATGGCGCCACCATACTGTGTAGACTGGTCTACCTATTACCGACCGAGGAGTTCCCGTGCCCGATCATGGAGGCCCGCAGACCGTGGCGACCGAGCCCCAGGTGCGGTCCGGCCGGGGCTCGGCGCGGGCGCGGCTGCTGGCTGCAGCAGCGGAGTGCTTCTACGACCACGGGGTCAACGGCACTGGCATCGACACCATCACCGCCGCGGCGGGGGTGGCGAAGATGAGCCTCTACAACAACTTCGCCGGCAAGGACGACCTGGTCCTGGCGTACCTGGAGGCCCGGCACGAGGAGTGGCTGGGCCTCCACCGCCGCCGGCTGGGAACGGCGACCGACGCCCGGCAGCGGGTCGCCGCGGTCTTCGACGCCTACGTCGACCACGCCGAGCTGGCCCACCGACACGGCTTCCGCGGCTGCGGGCTGCTCAACGCGGCGGCCGAGCTGCCCGCCGGTGCGCCGGGGCGGCAGCTGGTGCGCCGGCACAAGGAGGAGGTCGAGGCACTGCTGGCCGCTTCCTTGGCCGAGCTGGACGGGGTGACGGCCGAGCAGGCCGCCGATCTGGCCGAGCAGCTGTCGTTCCTGCTCGAGGGCGCGATGGCCCGGGCCGGACTGGAGGGCGACTCCCGTCGGTTGCACCGCGTCCGCGAGCTGGCGCTGCAGCTGGTGGACGCCGCCCCTCGCGGGCACGCACGGTGAGGCACGACGCGACGTACGGCAGCGTGTGCGTGCTGGCCGCGGCCGTGCTCTGGGGCACGACGGGCACCGCGGCGGCGCTGGCGCCCGGGGTCGGGTCGCTGGCGGTCGGTGCGGCGGCGATGGGCGTCGGCGGCCTGCTGCAGGCGGGGTCCGCCGGCCGCGTCATGCGCGCCCACCGCGCCGGGCTGGCTGCGCAGTGGCGGACACTGGCGCTGTCCGCCGCCGCGGTGGCGGTGTACCCGCTGGCCTTCTACACGTCCATGCGCCTGGCGGGGGTGGCGGTCGGCACGGTGGTGTCGATCGGCTCGGCGCCGATGGCGGCCGCCCTCGTCGAGCGCGTCGTCGACCGCCGGCCGCTGTCCCGGCGCTGGGCGGTCGGTGCCACCGTCGGCGTGCTCGGCGTGCTCGCGCTGGCCCTCGCCCACCCCGACGCGGGCGGGCCGACGGCCGGCACCTCCGGCACGAGGCCGCTGCTGGGCATCGCGCTGGGGCTGCTGGCCGGGCTGACCTACGCGCTCTACTCCTGGGGCGCCGCACGGGTGATGCGCCGCGGACTGCCCTCCCGCCCGGTCATGGGCACGGTCTTCGGGGCCGGCGGGGTGCTGCTGCTGCCGGTCCTGCTGCTCACCGGCGCACCCATCGTCGCGGACTGGTCCGACTTCGCGGCCGTGGCCTACCTGGCCACCGTGCCGATGTTCCTCGGGTACGTGCTGTTCGGCCGGGGCCTGGCCGCGGTCCCCGCCAGCACCGCCACCACCCTCTCCCTGCTCGAGCCCGCCGTCGCCGCGGTCATCGCCGTCCTCGTCCTGCACGAACGGCTGCCCGCCCTGGGCTGGTTGGGCATGGCGATCCTGCTCGGCAGCCTGGTGCTGCTGACCGCGGGTCCGCGCCGGCCGGGGACCGGCGCGGCGAGCAGTCGGCCGACGAGTCCGTCAGGCGCGGTCGACGTCGTCGCGTAGCCCCCTCGGGGACGGTTCGAGCGACCGGCGGGCGCTGCGCGACGATGAGCCGTCCCCGACGACCCCTGGAGGAACGCGCGTGCAGACCGCCGACCCGGCGACCCCGACCGGCTCCCGGCCCCGGTGGTGGGCGGTGCTCGCGCCCGCCGCCGCGCTGGTCCTCGCCGCCCTGTGCCTGCGCGCGCCGTTCTCCGCCGTCGGCCCGGTGCTCGGCGAGCTGGGCGACGAGCTGTCCCTGGCGCAGGCGGCGCTGTCGGTGCTGCCCACGCTCCCGCTGGTCTGCTTCGGCCTGGTCTCCCCCCTCGCGCCCGCGCTGGCCGCGCGGCTCGGCGTCCAGCGGGCCGTCCTGGCCGGCCTGGTCGTGCTCGCCGCCGGGATCGCCCTGCGCACGGCCGGCACCTGGGGTCTGTACGCCGGCACCGTGCTGCTGTCGGCCGGCATCGCGGTGGGGAACGTGCTGGTCCCCGCGGCCGCGCGGGCCGTCTACGGGGACCGCGCGGCACCGGTGCTGGGCGCGACGACCGCGACGATGGGGTTCTCGGCCAGCCTGGGCGCGGGCCTGGCCCAGCCGCTGGTCACGGTGACCGGGAGCGCGGTCGCCGGGCTCACGCTGTGGCTCGCGCCGGTCCTGGTGGCGATCCCGGCGATGGCGCTGCTCGCCCGGCGCGCCCGCCCCGCGGCCGGTCCCCCGGCGGCCCGGCTGCCGGTGGTCGCCGTCCTGCGGGACCGCGTGGCGCTGGCCGTGACGGTGTTCTTCGGCCTCCAGTCGCTGGCCTTCTACGTGATGCTCACCTGGATGGCCGACGTCCTCGAGGACGACGCCGGCACGACCGCGGTCACCGCCGGGGGCCTGGTGGCCGCCGCAGCCGCGTTCGGCGCACCCTGCGCGCTCGTCGTCCCGCCGCTGGCCGCGCGGCAGCGGTCCCAGGTGGCGTGGGTGGCCGGCGCGACCCTCCTGTCGACCGTCGGCATCCTCGGCCTCCTCGTCGCGCCCACCGCCGCCCCCACGGTGTGGGCAGTGCTGTGGGGCCTGGGCACCGGGACGGCGTTCCCGCTGGCGCTGACCCTCGTGCTGGTGCGCACCCGGGACGCCGCGCAGACCGGCCGGCTGTCGGCAGCCGCGCAGAGCGTCGGGTACCTGCTGGCCGCCACCGGGCCGCTGGCGGTCGGCCTGCTGCACGACGCGACGGGCGGGTGGCGCGCGGGGCTGGCCGTGCTGCTGGTCCTGCAGGGCCTCCAGCTCGCGGCCGGGCTGCACGCCGGCCGGCCGCGGCTGGTGACCGAGGCGACGACGGACGCCCACGCTGCCGGATCCTCCCGCTGACCACGCCTGCCCGACCCGGGCGCCCCTCGCCGTCTACGGGAGATTCGGTGGGCCGGTCGCCAGATCTGCATTTCAGCGACCTGAAACTGTCGCGCTCGTACATATGTTCGAATCGTTACATGAGCCGGTGCCCTGCGCACGCCGATCGAGGCGGCGCTGGTCGGTCGGCTGCTCGACCGGCCGCCGGCCACGCGCCGGGTGCCGGTCGGTGCGCTGACCCGCGAGGGGAGGGCCGCCTACCAGGCCGAGCTGGTGCTCGGCCTGGCCGAGGACACCCTCGACCCGCCGCCGGACCAGCCGGCGCGCGGAAGGGGTCGTGGGCGCCGGAGCCCGAGGTGTCCGGGGTCTCAGTTATTCACTGCCGAGCCGTCAGGGGGCATTGCCCGCACTAAGAAGACGTTGCAGAAGTAGGTCCTTGAGCCCTGTTCCGCTCTGACGGTTCGGCGCAGCTTGTCGAGCATGTCCTCGCTGGCGTCTTCCCCGCCGCCCCGGCTGATCGGCGATGAGCTGTGGACGCTGTTCGAGCCGTTGATCCCGCCGCAGAGGCTGGCGGTGCACGGCCGCACCGGCCGCCCGCGGGTCTGCGACCGCGATGTGCTCGAGGGCATCGCCTTCGTGCTGTCGACCGGGATCGGTTGGACCAAGCTGCCCGCCGAGCTGGGCTACGGCTCGGGGTGGACCTGCTGGCGGCGGATGCGTGAGTGGGCGGATGCCGGCGTGTTCGACCGGGTGCACCAGGCGGTGCTCGACCGGCTCGGTGAGCAGGGGGAACTGGATTGGTCGCGGGCCAGCCTGGACTCCGTCAGCGTCCGGGCGAAAAGGGGGGTGAGCTGACTGGGCCCAATCCGACCGACCGGGGCAAGGCCGGCAGCAAGTACCACCTGCTCGTCGACGCGCACGGGCTGCCGCTGAACGTGCTGGTGTCGGCCGCGAACCGGCACGACAGCCTGTTCGTCGAGCCGATCCTGGACTCAATGCCAGCGATCAAGCGGGGCGGCCGCGGCCACCCGCGCCGCCGACCGGTCAAGCTGCACGGCGACAGGGGTTATGACATCCCGCGGGTGCGCCGTTACCTGCGCCGCCGCGGCATCACCGCCCGCATTGCCCGCATCGGGCGCGACTCCAGCGCCCGGCTGGGCCGGCACCGCTGGGTGGTCGAGCGGACGCTGGGCTGGCTGCTGTCCTACAAACGTCTGGCGCTGCGCTACGACCGCACCGCCGTCACCATCACCGCGCTGGCCCGGCTTGCGATCACTTTGATCTGCGCGCGACGCCTACCGACGAACTAATGCAACGCCTTCTAAGGGCCCTATCCAAGGGCGCAGGGTTACCCCTGCCCAGGCGACGCCCCCTCAGCCGACCTCCAGCCGATTGTGCAGCGTAGCCTATCGGGGAGGCAACGCCGTCCGTACCGTGTGGTGTCCTGCGACTGCGACCCACCACGAGGGCCTCTGCATCGCTGACCGAGAGGGCACGGCCGTGGCGATTAATGACGCTGTGCGGAAGGCATTCGAGGGCGAGCAGGCGGCGGCCTACGAGCACGCCTTTCTATCCGAGCTCCTAGTCAACTGGCGCGACTGCGAGAAAAGTATCAACAGAACTACCGTTCTGTTAGTGTTGGCGTGCGGCGTGTCGGAACTTGTCATCCGTGGGGCGACTTCCGAAGTAGCGGTTGCGGGAGTCAGAATCACAGACCTCGCAATCTTATACGCCATACTTCCTGTAGTGATTGCGTACCTGTACTCGAGTCTCATGTTCCTAGCTGCGGAGTCGTCGATGAACGAGACTGCGTTCAAGAGCATACTCATCACACGACAGCCCGCACTTTGGCAGGCCCGCTTGGGGCGGCTGCTCTACCCCTCCAACATGACCTTCTTCGCTGGGGATCGGCTTCGCTTCGGCTTCGGAAAGAAGGCTAAATTACACAAGTACGTAGATCTCGCAGCTGGTGCGCGAACATTCGTCCTCGTCATCGCACCAGTCTTCTACGAGGTGCTCCTTTTCTGGCGGCTCTTCCTCAGGGCGGGCACTGCAAGTATTACATTGTGGCTTGCACTGTGCCTCTCGACGCTGCTGATAGCGTCCGCGCTTATCGGCTTGATCGCAGCGAGCACGGTCTGGGATTATGAGGATTGAAGGCGAGAGGGGTCCGGCCTAGGCTTGCCACTCGCTCGATGTCCTAGAAGGGGTAGGCGGGCAGGTCGCCGCGCAGCGTGACCCACTGGGTCTCGGTGAACGCCTCGACGTTGGCCTGCGGACCGCCGTGGCGGGAGCCGGTGCCCGACGCCCCGACCCCGCCGAAGGGGGCCACGGCCTCGTCGTTCACGGTCTGGTCGTTGATGTGCACCAGGCCCGACGGGATGCGCTCGGCCAGCTGCAGGCCGGCGTACACGTCACGGGTGAGGATGCCCAGGGACAACCCGTACTCGGTGCCGCGGGCCAGCTCCGCCACCTCGTCGAGGCTCCGGAACGGGGTCACCGGCGCGACCGGGCCGAAGATCTCCTCCCGGTAGGCGGGCGCCTCGACCGGCACGTCGCCGAGCACGGTAGGCCGGTAGAACAGCCCCTCGAAGGTGCCGCCGGTGCGCAGCGTCGCCCCGCCCTCGACGCTGCTCGTGACCAGACCGTGCACCCGGTCGCGCTGGCCGGCGTCGATCAGCGGGCCGAGCGCGACCTGCTCGCGGAAGGGGTCGCCCACCGGCAGCTCCGCCACCTTCTCGGTGAGGACGGCGGTGTACTCCTCGGCGATCGACTCGTGCACCAGGTGCCGGCTGGTGGCCATGCAGATCTGACCCTGGTGGGCGAAGGTGCCCCACGCGCCCACCGAGGCCGCCGCGGTCACGTCGACGTCGGGCAGCACGATGAGCGCGGAGTTGCCGCCGAGCTCCAGGTGCGCGCGCTTGAGGTGCCGGCCGGCCAGCGCGCCGACCGCGCGACCGGCCCTGGTCGAGCCGGTGAAGGCGATCACCCGCACCGGCGGAGCGGTCACCAGGGCCTCACCGACGTCCGCGCCGCCGGGCAGCACCTGGAACACCCCCGCCGGCAGCCCGGCCTCCTCGAAGACACGGGCGAACAGCACGCCGCCGGAGACCGCGGTGCGCGGGTCGGGCTTGAGGACGACGGCGTTGCCGAGCGCCAGCGCCGGGGCGATCGCCCGGATCGCCAGGATGGTCGGCACGTTGAACGGCGCGATGACGCCGACCACGCCAGCCGGCACCCGGCGGGCGAAGGACAACCGGGGCGCCCCGGTGCGCAGCAGCTCCCCGTACGGGTGGCTGGGCAGCGCCGACGCCTCGTAGCACTCGGCGGCGGTGGTGTGCACCTGGAAGTCGCCGAAGGGCTGGACCGCGCCGGTCTCCCGGGCCAGCCAGCCCCTGATCTCGTCGGCGTCGGCCTCCAGCACCTCACCGGCGCGGCGCAGCACCCGCGCCCGGTCCTCGAACGGGGCGGCCGCCCACGCCCGCTGGGCCTCGGCCGCCCGGTCCGCCGCGGCGACGACGTCCTCCGGGGTGGCCTTCCCGACCGCGCCGACGACGTCCCCGGTCGCGGGCTCGACCACGTCGTAGGTGCCGCCGGACCCGTCGGTCCACGCGCCGGTCCAGAGCTTCCCCCGCCACGCGCCGTCGTCCAGCAGTGCCATCCCTGTCCGTCCTCTCGTCCGGGCGGTGGGTCCCGGAGTCGCCCTGGGAGCCGCCTCCCGGCAGGGTAGGTGGGACGGCAGCCGATGCATCGGCCGGGAGCAGGAGGGGTCCATGGGCATCACGGAGAGCGCGGAGTGGCAGGCGCTGACCGAGCACCACCGGGAGCTGCGCGACGCCTCCCTGCGGGACCTGTTCGCCGAGGACCCGCAGCGGGGCACCGAGCTCGTGGTCACCGCCGGCGACCTCTACCTGGACTACTCGAAGAACCGGCTCACCCGGGAGACCGTCCGGCTGCTGGCGGCGCTGGCCGAGAGCGTCGGGCTGCGGGAGCGCACCGAGGCCATGTTCCGCGGCGAGCACATCAACACGACCGAGGACCGGGCGGTGCTGCACGTGGCGCTGCGCGACCCGCGCACCAGCGGCCTGGACGTCGACGGCCACGACGTCAACGCCGAGGTGCACGAGGTGCTCGGCCGGATGGCGCAGTTCGCCGACCGGGTGCGCAGCGGGGAGTGGACCGGGCACACCGGCGAGCGGATCCGGGCGGTCGTCAACATCGGGATCGGCGGTTCCGACCTCGGCCCGGCCATGGCCTACACCGCCCTGCGCGACTACTCGGACCGGTCGCTGACCTTCCGCTTCGTCTCCAACATCGACCCGACCGACCTGGCCGAGGCCACCCGCGACCTCGACCCGGCGACCACGCTGTTCGTGGTCGCGTCGAAGACCTTCACCACCCAGGAGACGCTCACCAACGCCAAGGAGGCCCGCCGCTGGCTGGTCGAGGGGCTCGGCGGGGACGAGAAGGCCGTCGCCGCGCACTTCGTCGCCGTCTCCACGAACGCCGAGAAGGTCGCCGAGTTCGGCATCGACACCGCCAACATGTTCGGCTTCTGGGACTGGGTCGGCGGACGCTACTCGTTCACCTCGGCGATCGGGCTCTCGCTCATGGTCGCGATCGGGCCGGAGCACTACCGCGAGCTGCTCGACGGCTTCCACACCGTCGACGAGCACTTCCGCACCGCGCCGTACGAGGAGAACCTGCCGGCCCTGCTGGGGCTGATCTCGGTCTGGTACGTCGACTTCTTCGGGGCGCAGAGCCAGGCGGTGCTGCCCTACTCGCAGTACCTGGCGCGCTTCCCGGCCTACCTGCAGCAGCTGTGCATGGAGTCCAACGGCAAGTCGGTGCGGCTGGACGGCTCGCCGGTCGACGTCCCGACCGGCGAGATCGTGTGGGGCGAGCCGGGCACCAACGGCCAGCACGCCTTCTACCAGCTGCTGCACCAGGGCACGGTGCTGGTGCCGGCGGACTTCCTGGGTTTCGTCCAGCCCAACCACGACCTCGACGGCATGCACGACCTCTTCCTGGCCAACTTCCTCGCCCAGCCGCGCGCGCTGGCCTTCGGCCGCACCGCCGAGGAGGTCGCCGCCGACGGGACGGCGCCGCACGTCGTCCCGCACAAGGTGATGCCGGGCAACCACCCGTCCAATGCGATCGTCGCGCCGAGGCTGACGCCCTCGGTGCTCGGGCAGCTGGTCGCCGCCTACGAGCACCGGGTCTTCACGCAGGGCGTCGTCTGGGGCATCAACTCGTTCGACCAGTGGGGCGTGGAGCTGGGCAAGGTGATGGCCAACCAGCTCGCGCCGAAGCTGCAGAGCGAGTCCGCGCCGGAGTACGACTCGGACTCGTCGACCAACGCGCTGGTCCGGCTGCTCCGGGAGGGTCGCGGCCGCCCGGCGTGAGGGAGGCTCCCGACACTCGTGGCGGGTCCCCTCAGGAGGGCCGGCCACGGGAGGGTCACGCCCCGCCGCGGAGCTCCTCGAGGATCGGCGCGGCGACCTTGAAGGCGTGGTTGGCCGCGGGCACTCCGGCGTAGACGGCGGCGTGCTGGATGACCTCGGCGATCTCCGCGTCGGACAGGCCGTTGTTCTTGGCCGCCCGCACGTGCAGCGCGAACTCGTCCCAGTGCCGCAGCGCGATGGTGATCGACAGCGTCATCAGGCTGCGGTCGCGGCGGGACAGGCCGGGCCGCTGCCAGACGTCGCCCCAGGCCACCCGGGTGATGAAGTCCTGGAAGTCGGCGGTGAACGGCGTCGTGCCGGCCACCGCGCGGTCCACCCACGCGTCGCCGAGCACCTCGCGCCGGGTGCGCATGCCCGCGTCCCGGCGGGCGTCGTCGGTGCCGGGCAGCTCGCTCATGCGTGCCCGCCCGCCGCGTCGAGGTGACCCAGCAGCGCGCCGGTGACCTCCAGCGGCTGCTCCAGGTTGGGCAGGTGCGCCCCCGGGCTCACCGACACCAGCGAGGCCCCGGCGATCCCGTCGGCGATGGCCTGCTGGTGCGGCGGCGGCAACGCCGGGTCCTCGGCGCCCGAGACGACCAGCGTCGGCGCGGTGATGCGCGCGAGGTCCTCCCGCAGGTCCACGGCGGCCACGACCTCGCAGCACAGCGCGTAGCCCTCGTCGTCCGCCGCGACGATCATCGCCTCGAGCCGCGCCACCAGGTCCGGGTGCTCGGCGGCGTACCCCGGCGTCAGCCAGCGGCTCACCACGGTCGGCGCCAGCGGCGCCGTCCCGCCGGAGCGGGCGGCAGCCGCCCGGTCGAGGAACCCCTGCGGGTCGGGCTTCGCCGAGGTCGCCAGGGCGACGAGCCGGTCCACCCGCGCGGGCTCGCGGGCGGCCAGCCGCAGCGCCGTCATCCCGCCCAGGGACAGCCCGACCACGTGCGCCTGCCGCACGCCCAGCCGGTCGAGCAGCGCGACGACGTCGTCCACCAGGTCGTCGAGGGTGTACGGCCCGGCAGGGGACGGCGAGTCGCCGTGGCCGCGGGTGTCGTAGCTGACCACCCGGTAGCGCTCGGCGAGCGCCGGCACCTGTGGGTCCCACATGCCGCGGGTGGCCCCGAGCGAGTTGGAGAGGACGACGACCGGCGCGTCGGCCGGCCCGTCCTCGGTGTACGAGACCTCGACTGCGGTCACTGGCGTCCCTCCGTGAGTGCGGCGTGCTCGGCGAGCGCGGCGTCGACCTGGGCGCCGGCCTCCCCGACGTCGGACGTACCGGCGGCCAGCACGGCCCGCACGTCGACGTCGGTGCGGGTGGCCACGACCTCGGCCAGCGGGCGGCCACCGTCGCGGGCCTCGCGGACGGCGGCGGCCGCGGCGTCGTGCGCGGCCCCCTTCCCGAGGGCAGGCGCCAGCGCCTCGGCGAGCGCGCCGGCCAGCGGGCCCTCGGCGGCGGCCGCGGCGGTGGCGGCCATGCGCGGCGGGTCCGGCTGCAGCCCGCGCAGGCTCTCGGCCAGCCAGGACGCCGCCGACCCGACGGTGCTCAGCAGCTCGGTGAGCGTCGGCCACTCGCTGTGCCAGGCACCGGCGGCCCGCTCGTGCTCCTGCTCCATCGCCGACAGCAACGTGGCCACCAGCCCCGGCGCGCGGCGGGCGCAGGCCCGGGCGGAGACGGCCGCGACCGGGTTGCGCTTGTGCGGCATCGCGGACGACCCGCCGCGCCCTCCTCCCACCTCGGCGACCTCCGCCACCTCGGTCTGGGCGAGCAGCACGACGTCGACCGCGACGGTGGCGGCCACGCCCGCGGCGGCGCCGAGCGCCCCGGCCAGGTCGGCGACCGGCAGCCGGACGGTGAACCACGGGACGGCGGTGCTCGCGAGCTGCAGCTCCTCGGCCAGCGCGGCCCGCAGCGCGACGCCCGCCCCGCCGCTGGCGGCCAGCGTGCCGACCGCGCCGCCGTACTGCACGGGCAGCGAGGCGACCACCTCGGCCAGCCGCAGCCGGGCGCCGTCCAGGCCGGCCAGCCAGCCGGCGGCCTTGAGCCCGAAGGTGGTGGGCAGCGCCTGCTGCATCAGCGTGCGGCCGGCCAGGACGTCGTCCCGGTGGGCGCGGGCGAGCCCCGCGGCGGTCTCCGCAGCGGCGGCGAGGTCGGCGTCGACCGCGGCGATCGCGTCGCGTGCCATCAGCAGCAGCGCAGTGTCCAGCACGTCCTGGCTGGTGGCCCCGACGTGGACGGCGACGGCGTCGCGCTCGCCGACCGCGTCCTGCAGCGCCCGGACCAGCGGCGGCACCGGGTTGCCGGCGTCCGCCGCCCGGGCGACCACGGTGGCCAGGTCGAGCCGCTCGGGGTGCGCGCAGGCAGCGGTGACCGCGTCGGCCGCGGTGGTGGGCACCAGACCGGTGCGCGCCGCCGCCCGGGCGAGGGCGGCCTCGACGCCGAGCAGCGCCCGGAACCAGGCGTCGTCGGAGACGGCGGCCGCGGCCCCGCCACGGGCGAAGGTCCCGGAGAGGAGCGTCATACGGCGAAGAACACCGTCTCCCGGTCGCCCTGCAGGTGCAGGTCGAGGCGGTAGCCGTCGTCGGTCGGCGTGGCCAGCAGCGTCTGCCGGCGGTCCTCCGGCAGCCCCCGCAGGACGACGTCCTCGGCGTTGGCCTCCGCCTCGTCCGCGAAGTAGATCCGCGTGACGACCCGGTCGAGCAGCCCACGGGCGAACAGCGAGACGTCGACGTGCGGCGCCTGCAGGCCGCCCTCGCCGTCGGGCACCCGGCCGGGCTTGAGCGTGCAGATCGCGTACTCGCCCGAGTCGGTGTGCGAGCGGCCGAAGCCGGTGAAGCCGGGGTGTCGGGCCGCGCCGCGCGGGTCGTCGGGGTGGTCGAAGCGGCCGTCGGGGTCGGCCTGCCAGGTCTCGACCATCGCGTCGGGCACCGGGTCGCCGTTGCCGTCGAACACCGTGCCGCGCAGCCAGATCGCGCCCGGGGTGTCGGCCGGGACGGCGAACTCGCCGCCCTCCCAGGTGAGGCCGATCGCCAGGTACGGGCCGACGGTCGCGCTGGGGGTGGTCATCGGCTGGGTCATCAGGCCACGTCCCCGTCGTCCTCGGTCTCGAACGGGGTCTGCTCGGCGCCGCGGAGGACGATGTCCCACTGGAAGCCCAGTGCCCAGTCGGGCACGGTGCGCTCGTAGTCGAACCGGCTGATCGCCAGGTGGCGCGCACCCTCGGGGATCGAGTTGAAGATCGGGTCCTGGAAGAACAGCGGGTCGTCCGGGAAGTACATCTGGGTGACGAGGCGCTGGGTGAACGCCCGGCCGAAGAGCGAGAAGTGGATGTGCGCCGGCCGCCAGGCGTTGTGGTGGTTGCCCCAGGGATAGGCGCCGGGCTTGACCGTCGTGAACTCGTAGCGGCCCTGGTCGTCGGTCATGACCCGGCCGAGCCCGTCGAAGTGCGGGTCGAGCGGCGCCGGCCAGTTGTCGACGACGTGCCGGTAGCGCCCGGCGGCGTTGGCCTGCCAGACCTCCACGAGGGTGTTGGGCACCGGCCGGCCGTCGCTGTCGAGCACCCGGCCGTGGACGATGATCCGCTGGCCCTGGGCCTCCCCGCCGAGGCGCTTGGTCAGGTCGGCGTCGGCGGCGGTCACCCGGTCCTCGCCGAGCAGCGGGCCGGTCACCTCGGTGAGCCGGTGCGGCAGGTCGACGGGGGTCCGCAACGGCGCGCGCAGCCCGGTGCTCTTGTAGTCGGCGTACCCGACGGGGGTGCGCAGCGCGACGTCCGTGCGCGCATAGCGCCGCAGATCGAGCCGGCTGCCAGGTGTGGTCCCGGTCATGTCCGAGACCGTAGGGCCGCGGGCTACCCTGCCCAAGCCTGGCCTTCCAGCCAGCGGAAGGAGGCGGCCGTGGCCGGTGGCGGGGCCGCAGGGCGGTCGGTGACCGGGCGCGCCCTCGACGTGCTCGGCGCCTTCGACTCCGGTGCGCCGCGGCTGACCCTCTCGGAGATCGCCGAGCGCTCGGGGACGCCGCTGTCCACGGCCCACCGGCTCGTCGGCGAGCTGGCGACCTGGGGTGCGCTGCACCGGCGACCCGACGGCCGCTACGAGATCGGCCGCCGGCTCTGGGACCTCGGCCTGCTCGCCCCCGTGCAGCTGGAGCTGCGCCAGGTGGCGGCCCCGTTCCTGCTCGACGTGCACACCGCCACCCGCGACACCGTGCACCTCGCCGTCCGGGAGGGGCGCAGCGCGCTCTACGTCGAGCGGGTCTCCGGTCGCGAGTCGGTGCCGGTGGTCAGCCAGGTGGGCAGCCGGTTGCCGCTGCACGCCACCGGGGTGGGCAAGGTGCTGCTGGCCGCGGCGCCCGACGACGTCGTCGAGGCGGCGCTGCGCGCGCCGACGCGGGAGACGCGGCACACCGTCGTCGACGCGGGACGGCTGCGCCGGGAGATCGCCGAGGTGCGCCGCCGCGGGTACGCCCGGACCGCCGAGGAGATGTCGCTGGGCACGCTGTCGGTCGCCGTCCCGGTGCGGGTGGAGCGGCCCGCGGGCCCCGCCGTCGCCGCCGCCCTGGGCATCGTCGTCCCCAGCCACCGGCGGGACCTGCTGCGGCTCGTGCCCGTGCTCGAGGTCGCCGCGCGCGGGATCGGCCGGGAGCTGTCGCGGGTGCAGCACTTCCGCTGAGCGGGAGCGAGCGGTTCCCACGGCCACGTAGCGGCGGTCACACTCGGCTGCGTGCGCACACAGGTGGGGATCATCGGCGCCGGCCCGGCCGGCCTGCTGCTGTCGCGACTGCTCGCGCTGCAGGGCATCGACTCCGTCGTCCTGGAGAACCGGTCACGGGAGTACGTGGAGGCGCGGATCCGCGCCGGCATCCTCGAGCAGCACACCGTCGACACGCTGACCGCGGCCGGCGTCGGCGACCGGCTGCACCGCCAGGGACTGGAGCACCGCGGCATCCACCTGCAGTACCCCGGCACCCGGCACACGCTGGACTTCCCGGAGCTGTGCGGGCGCACCGTGTGGGTCTACGGGCAGACGGAGGTCACCAAGGACCTCATCAGGGCCCAGCTCGACGGCGGCCCGCCGCTGCTGTTCGAGGTCTCCGACGTCCACCCCGAGGACGTCGACGGCGAGGCCCCGCGGATCCGGTTCACCGACGCGGACGGCGTCGCCCAGGTGCTCGAGTGCGACGTCGTCGCCGGCACCGACGGCTTCCACGGCCCCTCCCGCGCGGTGGTGCAGCAGGCGGGCGGGCGGGTGTGGGAGCGCACCTACCCCTATGCGTGGCTCGGCATCCTGGCCGACGCCGCGCCCGCCACCGACGAGCTCATCTACGCCTGGCACCCCGAGGGCTTCGCGCTGTACTCGATGCGCTCGCCGTCGGTGTCGCGGCTGTACCTGCAGGTCGACCCGTCGGAGCGGATCGAGGACTGGTCCGACGACCGGATCTGGGACTCCCTCGACACCCGCATGGCGCTGCAGGGCTGGTCGGTCAACCGCGGGCCGGTGACGGAGAAGTCGATCCTGCCGATGCGCTCGTTCGTCAGCGCCCCGATGCGCCGCGGCCGGCTCTTCCTCGCCGGGGACGCCGCGCACATCGTCCCGCCGACCGGCGCCAAGGGCCTCAACCTGGCCGTCGCCGACGTCACCCTGCTCGCGCAGGCGCTGGTGCGGCTGCTGCAGGAGAAGGAGACCGACCTGGTCGACTCCTACTCCGACCGGGCGCTGGCCCGCGTCTGGCGGTGCACGCACTTCTCCTGGTGGATGACGTCGATGCTGCACCGCTCCGGCGACGACTTCGACGCCGAGCTGCAGCTCTCCCAGCTGCGCCGGGTCTGCTCCTCGGAGGCCGCCGCGCGCGAGCTCGCCGAGAACTACACCGGTCTCCCGCTCGAGATCTGAGGGAAACCACTGGGGGCCGGTCCAGCCCCCAGCAGGCCGTGTGAGCGGCGACGCTCAGGGGGTCCAGCGGACCTCGATCCTGGTCCAGGTGACCTCGACGCCGCCGGGGAACACCTGCCGCACCGCATCGGCACCCATCCGCTGCCGGGCCACCCGGCCGGCCACCTCGACCGCCTTGGCGGCCGCGGCCGCGGTGAGCGCGACCGCCGACGCGGTGAGCAGCGGGCCGGCGAACGCCACGCGGGCGAGCGCGGGGAGGAGCGACGGGAGCGGCTGCAGCGCCGCATCGTCGCCTCGCGGGCCCCGCACCGCGGCCCCGTCCCTGCCGATGATCGCGTCGGGCTCGACCGGCTGCTGTTCCGTCATGACGTCCTCCATCCACCGGGCTCCGCGGCCCTGGACCGCCCCGCCCATCGTGACGGACGTCGGCACCCCCGCGCGAGGGCGGTGCCCGGCGGTGGGCGCACGGGCCGGGTCAGCGGCCGGCGTCGAGGAGGGTGAGGACGGCGTCCGCGGTGCCCGGCGCCAGCGGCAGGTGCGGCAGGACGGCGGGCAGCTCCTCGGGCTCGATGCCCTCGGCCAGCAGCGCGGTGAGCACCCGGTCGGCCTGCGCCGGTGGTACCGGCTCGGCGAGCCCGGCGAGCGCGGCCCGGGCGAGGAAGACCGCGCCCGACGCGGCGGGGTCCTCTTCTGGCGGCGCGGCCGGCGGGAGGGCGGCGGCCTCCCGGGTCATCGCCTCGGCCGCCCGCACCAGCGACAGCGGCAGCCCCTCGGCCTCGACCTCGAGCAGCGGGACGTCGGCCAGGGCGGCCAGGACCAGGTGCTCGGCCTCGGTCCGCAGCGACACCTCCCACTCCCCCGCCCGGACGACGCCGACCAGGTCGCGGCCGTCCTCCCCGAGGTCGTCGAGCAGCTCGGCCCACTCCGCCCGACGGGCGACCCGGGCCCGCTCGGCGGCGAGCACGCAGGTGGCCAGCACGAACGGCTCGATCACCTCGCGGTCGAACCGGTCGGCGTACACCACCCCGTCGGCGTCCACCGCGTTGAGCACGTCGCGGAAGCTGCCCGGCTGGGCGTCGCCGAGGTCGAGCCGGCCGTCCTCCTCGCCGGACAGCGCTTGACCGCGGGCGATCCGGTCACCGTTCGTCCCGCCGGTCGCCCGCAGCCGGCCGCGGCGCCGCTCGTGGTGCGGCCGGTCGGAGAGGCCCACGCTCCACGCGCACGCCTCGGCGATCAGCGCGGGCAGCCGCTCCCTCAGCACCTCGCGAGCGAGCCGGCCCATCCAGTCGACGTCGAACACGCCTCCCAGCGTCCCCCGCGTGGCGGGGTCCCGCCGCCGGCCCCGTCCAGAGGCTCGTCCCGAGCTCGCGAGGGATGAGGAGGACGGGGTCCTCGTCCGGCACGGCCCCTGCGGAGGGGCCCATGTTCAGCCGAACAGCTCTCCCAGGAACGACTGCTTGCGCTTGGCGGAGTGCCCGTACCCGGACGAGTGCTGCTGCTTCTTCTGCACCTGGTTGAGCACCTCTCCGACCACCGCCCCGAGCCCGCCCGACCCGAGCCCGCCGGATCCGTAGCCACCCGCACCGTGCCCGGCGGAGCCCTGACCTGCCGAGCCGTGCCCGTGCCCACCCGCGGAGGACGTGGACGGCGCCCCCGACGGGGGCCGGCCGGCCCCGTGCCACGCGGTCTCGGCGTCCACCAGCCGCTCCAGCTCACCGCGGTCGAGGAAGATGCCGCGGCACTCCGTGCACTGGTCGACGTGCACGCCGTTGCGCTCGTAGGTGCGCATCAGCCCCTGGCACTTGGGACAGGTCAGCTCCATGGCCCGGCAACGGGCGGCGTCCGGCCCGCGTTCCCCGCCCGCCGCAGGCGCCCTCGACACGCCGCGCCGCGCACCCGGGCCCCGGGGGCTACCGGCCGGTAGCAAGTGTGGGATCGTCGGTCTCCCACCCTGCGGGTCGCAGGTCCGACGAGGGTGGCCGACGTCAGGAGAGAGGTCCGATGCGGTTGCAACTGTCCCCGGAGCTGGAGGCCTTCCGGGAGGAGATGCGGACGTTCTTCACCACCCAGGTGCCCCAGGAGATCCGTGACACCGTCGCGGCCCGCCGGCACCTGTCCAAGGAGCAGTACGTCGAGGCCATGCGGACGCTCAACGCCGCGGGGCTGGCCGTGCCGCACTGGCCGGTGGAGTGGGGCGGCCGGGGCTGGACCCCGCTGCAGATGCACATCTGGCGCGAGGAGATGCAGCTGGCCTGCGTCCCCGAGCCGCTGCCCTTCAACGCCAGCATGATCGGCCCGGTCATCGCGGCCTTCGGCAGCCAGGAGCAGAAGGAGCGCTTCCTGCCGAGGACGGCGAACATCGACATCTGGTGGTGCCAGGGCTTCTCCGAGCCCGACGCCGGTTCCGACCTGGCCAGCCTGCGCACCACCGCCGTCCGCGACGGCGACGACTGGGTCGTCAACGGCCAGAAGACGTGGACGACGCTGGGCCAGCACGCCGACTGGATCTTCTGCCTGGTCCGCACCGACCCGACCGCGGAGAAGAAGCAGCGCGGCATCTCGCTGCTGGTCTTCCCGATGGACACCCCCGGCGTCACGCTGCGGCCGATCCAGCTGATCGACGGCGGCCACGAGGTCAACGAGGTCTTCTTCGAGGACGTCCGCGTCCCGGCGGAGAACCTCATCGGCGAGGAGAACCGCGGCTGGGACTACGCCAAGTTCCTGCTCGGCAACGAGCGGGTCGGCATCGCCCGCATCGGCTCCTCCAAGCGCCTGCTGGCCCAGGCGAAGTCCTACGCGCGGGAGGTCACCGTCGGCGGCCGCCCGCTGATCGAGGACCCGCGGACGGCCGACCGCTTCGCCGAGCTGGAGAACGAGCTGCTCGCCCTCGAGCTGACCGCGCTGCGCGTGGTCGCCCACTCCGCCGACGGCAAGCCGCACCCGGCCTCGTCGGTGCTCAAGCTGCGCGGCTCGGAGCTGCAGCAGGACATCACCGAGCTGGTGGTCGACATCGCCGGCCCGCTCTCGCTGTCCTCGTTCGCCGACGGCGGTTCCGAGGTCCCGGACTGGGCCCGCGTGGCCACGCCGGAGTACCTCAACTACCGCAAGGTCTCCATCTACGGAGGCTCGAACGAGGTGCAGCGCACCATCATCGCCGGCACGATCCTGGGGCTCTGAGGCAACCGTGGACTTCACCTTCGACAGTGAGCAGAACGACCTGCGCGAGGCCGTGCGCGGTCTGCTGGACCGCGCCTACGGCGACGGCGAGCAGCGCCGCCGGGTGACCGCGAGCGACCCGGGCTTCGACGAGAAGACCTGGTCGCGGCTGGCCGAGATGGGCCTGCTGGGCCTGCCCTTCGCCGAGGAGCACGGCGGCATGGGCGCCGGGCCGATCGAGGTGGCGGTCGTCGCCGAGGAGATCGGCCGGGTGCTCGCCCCCGAGCCCTACGTCGAGGTGGTCGTGCTGGCCGGCGGCCTGGTCGCCGCGGTCGGCACCGACGCCCAGAAGGCCGAGGTGCTCGCCGGCATCGCCGAGGGGACGACGCTGGCCGCCGTCGCGCACGCCGAGCCCGGCACCCGCTGGAGCCCGTCGGCCGCGGCCGTCGCCGCCACCCAGGACGGCGGCTCCTGGACGCTCACCGGCGTCAAGGAGCCGGTCCTCAACGGTGCGCGGGCCGACGTCCTCGTCGTCTCCGCGGTGGTCGAGGGCGGCACGGCGCTGTTCCTCGTGCGCGGCGACGCCGCGGGCCTGACCCGCACCGGCTACCGCACCCACGACGGCGGCCGCGCGGCGAGCGTCCGCTTCGACGGCACCCCGGCCGAGCTGCTCGGCACGGACCCCGGTGACCGGACCGCGCAGATCGAGCGGGTGCTCGCCGAGGGGCGCATCGCCTACGCCCACGAGGCCATCGGCTCGATGGACACGGCGCTGCGCACCACCGCCGAGTACCTCAAGACCCGCAAGCAGTTCGGCGTGACGCTCAACCGGTTCCAGGCGCTCACCTTCCGCGCCGCGGACATGTACGTCTCGCTCGAGCTGGCCCGCAGCACCGCGCTGTGGGCGTCGATGGTCGTCGACGCCGGCGGGGACGTGGTCGCCGCCGCCGACCGCGCCCGGCTGCAGACCAGCCGCGCCGGCCGGCACATCGGCAAGGAGGCGATCCAGCTGCACGGCGGGATCGGGGTGACCGCTGAGTACACCGTCGGTCACCACACCAGCCGGCTCACCGCGATCGACCACGTGCTGGGCGACGGCGACTGGGCGCTGTCCCGCCTGGCCGCGGACGTGGACGCGCACGAGACCGTCGACCCGCTGGGTGCGCCTTACACGCGCTGAGCAGGGACCCCCTGCCCCTCGCCGCTCGCGAGTTCGCGTCGGCCCCGGCAGGGGCCCGACGCGAGCCTGCGAGCGGTGGGGGCCGGGGGGTCCGTCAGCCGAGCATGGCCAGCCGCAGCCCCCCGGCCTCGGCCCGGACCCGCTCCACGACCAGGTCCAGCGCGTCCTCGGTGAGCAACCCGCCGCAGAGCCGGCCGACGGGCACGGGGACGTGCGACCGCGAGGACAGCCGCGCGGCCACCTCGAACGCGACCCGCAACAGCGCCCCGTCCGGGGCGGTCAGGTCGTCGAGGGAGTACAGCGCGGCGACCATCCGCCGGGGGAAGCCCCAGTGCTCGAGGGCGACGGCCGTCAGGCGCTGGGCGTGGATGCCGTAGCGCCGCTCCTCCGCCAGCCGCCGGCTGGGCAGGTCCGGCTCCTCGGCGACGAGCTCGGCATAGCCCTCCGGGTCGTTGTGGTGCAGCAGCGCGCTGCCTAGCTGCGCCAGCATGCCCAGGCACAGCGCGTCCGGCGGACGCTCGCCGAACCGGGGCGCCAGCATTGTCGCGGCCTGCGCCAGGTGGGTGCTGGTGAGCCAGAAGTCCTCCGGCAGCCGCGACTCGTCGTCGAGGTCGGTCAGCGCCACCGTGGCCATCGTCCGCACGGTCATGAAGCCGACGACCGCGATCGCGAACTGCAGCGAGCTGACCCGCCCGCTCATGCCGAAGTAGGCGGAGTTGGCCAGCTTCGTGACCCGCCCGGCCAGGGGCAGGTCCCCGGCCAGGATCGCCGCCAGCTCCTTGGCGCTGGTGTCGTCCGCGCTCGCCCGGGCCACGATCTGCGCGGCGACCGGCTTCTGCGCGGCCATCGTGTCGATGCTCTCGAGGATGCGCTGCACGTCCAGCGGTGCGGGGACGATCGCGGTGGTCACGGGGCGAGCTCCTGTCGGGAGGCGAACCAGGTGGTGCACTCGGCGCCGGTCATGGGCAGGCCCAGGCCGAAGCCCTGCAGGTAGGTCACGCCCAGCCCGGTGAGCTCGGCGGCCTGCTCCGGCGTCTCGACGCCCTCCGCGACCGTCGACAGGCCGAGGGTCCGGGCCAGCCCGATGACCGCGGAGGCGATCTCGTTGTGGCCGGCCGTGAGCTCGGCGACGAACGACCGGTCCACCTTGAGGCTGTCGACCGGCAGGTGCCGCAGGTAGGCCAGGGAGGAGTAGCCGGTGCCGAAGTCGTCGATCGCGAGGTGCAGCCCGAGGTCCCGCAGGGCCTGCAGGATGTCGCGGGCGGCGGCGGGATCGGTCATGAGCGCCGACTCGGTGAGCTCCATGGCCAGCCGGTGGGGGGCCAGCCCGTGCCGGTCCAGCGCGGCCTGCACCTGCGCGGGCAGCGACGGGTCCAGTTGCAGCGCCGAGACGTTGACCTGGGCGTGCGACGGGGCCGCGGCGCCCAGCTCCCGGGTCCACTCGGCCAGCTGCCGGCAGGTCTCGTCGAGCACCAGCAGGCCGAGCCCGTCGATGAGCCCGCTCTGCTCGGCCAGCGGGACGAACACCTCGGGGCTCACCGGGCCCCGCTCGGCGTGCCGCCACCGGGCCAAGGCCTCGACGCCGACCGCCGCGCCGTCGCCGGCCCGGAAGATGGGCTGGTAGGCGACCGTGAGGGACCGCTGCTCGATCGCGTCGCGCAGGTCGGCGACCAGCCGGAGCCGGTCGCGCGCGGCCTCGCGACCGCTCTCGTCGAGCAGGGCGACCCGCCCCTTGCCGCCGGCCTTGGCCTGGTACAGCGCGATGTCGCAGTCGCGGATCAGCTCGTTGGCGTCGGCGTGCTCGGCGGTCTGGACGGTCACGCCGACGCTGACGTGCGGCCGGACGTCCACGCCGCCCAGCCGGACCGGCCGGCACAGCGTCGCGATGACGCGCTGCGCGAGGCCCACGGCACCGTCCTCGGTCAGCCCCTCGCAGACCACCACGAACTCGTCCCCGCCGAACCGTGCGACGAGGTCACCGGGGCGCACCGTGCGGCGCAGCCGGCCGGCGAGCTCGACGAGCAGCGTGTCCCCCGCGGTGTGACCCAGGGAGTCGTTGACCAGCTTGAAGTCGTCGACGTCGAGGAACAGGCACGACAGCCCGCTGCGCCCGGCGGTGAAGCGCTCCTCCACCCAGTGGTTGAGCAGGGTCCGGTTGGGCAGCCCGGTCAACGGGTCGTGGGTGGCCTGGTGGGCCAGGCGGGCCTCGAAGGCCAACCGATCGGTGATGTCCTCCAGGGTCCCCACGAAACCGGCACCTGCGCCCGGCGTGAGCAGCGGCGAGAGCCGCAGCACCGCCGTGCGCACCTCGTGCCCGGCGAGCACGAGCCGGACCCGCACCTGCCCCTCGTCGCCGTCGAGGACAGCGGCCACCTGGTCGACCACCGCGTCGACGTCGTCGGGGTGCAGCACGGCGAGCCAGCCGGTCCCCAGCAGCTGCTCGGCGCGCAGCCCGACGAGGTCGCACAGGGCCTCGTTGACGTGGGCCAGCCGCATCCCCTGCTCGGAGAGCAGCATGGGCACCGGCGACCGTTCGGTGATCGTCGCGAAGCGCCGCTCGTGCGCGTCGGCCGTCGCGCGCAGCGCCCGTTCCAGCTCGTTGGCCGTGGCGATGATCCGGACCATCCACCGCCGGCCGCTCGGTTCGGGCATGGCGACCAGCACGCACTCGACCGCCGCGCCGGTCGCCGTCCGGACCGGGACGGTGACCTGGGCGGTGCGCTCCCGGAGGAGGAGGGCGAGTCCGCCGTCCCCCAGGTCGGGGAGCACGCCGGCGAGCGGCGACCGGCGGAGCTCGTCGAGCGGGTGGCCCAGCAGGTGCGCCGCGCTGTCGTTGCCCCAGCTGATGAGCGCCTCGCCGTCGACGTACTCGACCACCAGGAGGGCCGTCGCGTCGCCGACCGTGGCGCTGTAGAAGATCGATGCGCTGACCTCGGTCGGCAGGCGGCCGACACGCGACTCCGCCGTCTCGCTCACATGCCCTCCCCGGGTGCCGCTCTGCAGCTGCGCCGTCTGGCGCACACCAGGGTCGTCGGCCGACGGCGCCGCGCCCTTGAGGGGACGGTGCGTGCCCTCCAACCTCGGGGTGAGGTGGCGGGCCGCGGCGCCGCTGCTCGCCGGGGGGACGGGGCAGCTGACGGTCATCGGGTGCGGGCCGCGTACCAGGCGGCGGCGGCCTCGCCCGTCATCGGTCGGGCGAGGGCGAAGCCCTGCAGGTAGGCGGCCCCCAGGTCCGCGAGCTGCGCGGCCTGCTCGTCGGTCTCCACGCCTTCCGCCACGGTCGTCAGGTCGAGGCTGCGGGCCAGCGCGATGACCGCCGAGACGATCTGGGGGTGCCCGTCGGCGAGCTCGGCGACGAACGAGCGGTCCACCTTGAGCACGTCCACCGGCAGGTGGCGCAGGTAGGCCAGCGACGAGTAGCCGGTGCCGAAGTCGTCGATGGCCAGGGAGACGCCGAGGTCGCGCAGCCGGCCGAGCACCTCGCGGGCCGAGGACGGGTCCTCCATCAGAGCGGACTCGGTGATCTCGATCTGCAGCCGCGACGGGTGCAGCCCGTGCCGCTCCAGGGCGGCGACCACGTGACCGTGGAGGTGGTCGTCGAGCTGCAGGGCCGAGACGTTGACGTTGGCCCGCTGCGGGGCGGCAGCCCCCAGCACGCGGTCCCACTCGGCCAGCTGGCGGCAGGTCTCGTCGAGCACCAGCAGGCCGAGCACGCCGATCAGCCCGCCCTCCTCGGCCAGCGCGACGAACACCGCCGGGCTGACCGGGCCGCGCAGCGGGTGGTGCCAGCGGGCCAGCGACTCGACGGCCACCGGGGCGCGGTCGCCGGCGCGCAGGATCGGCTGGTAGAGCAGCGTGATCTCCCTGCCCTCGATCGCCTCGCGCAGCTCGGCGACCAGCCGCAGCTTGTCCCGCGCCCCGGCCCGGGCGCGCTCGTCCAGCACGCTGATCCGGCCCTTGCCGCCGGCCTTGGCCTGGCACACCGCGATGTCGCCGTCGCGGATCAGGTCCTCGGCCGTGCGGTGCCCGGTGGTCTGCACGGTGACGCCGACGCTGGCGTGCGGGCGGACGTCGACCCCGCCGAGGCGCACCGACTGCGCCAGCGCCGCGCCGATCCGCTCGGCCAGGGTCACCGCGGCGCCCTCGTCGAGGTCCTCGCCGATGACGACGAACCCGTCGCCGCCGGAGCGTGCCACCAGGTCACCGGGGCGAACCGTGGCACGCAGCCGGGTGACGACCTCCACGAGCAGCTCGTCGCCGGCGGCGTGGCCGAGGGACTCGTTGACGACGGTGAGGTCGTCCAGGTCGAGGGAGATGACGGCCAGGCCGCCGGCGCCGGGGCGGAAGCGCTCGGCCACGTGCTCGGCGAGCAGGGTGCGGTCGGGCAGCCCGGTGAGCGGGTCGTGGCGGGCCTGGTGCGCCAGCCGGGCCTCGACGGCCAGCCGGTCGGTGACGTCCTCGACGGTGCCGACGAAGCCCGCCCCGACGCCGGGGGTGAACAGCTGCGAGAGGCGCAGGACCGTCGTCCGCTCGGTGCCGTCGCCCCGGACGAGCCGGGCCCTGATCTCCCCGTCGCGCCCGCCGAGGACGGCGACGACCTGCTCGATGACGTCGTCGAGGTCGTCGGGGTGCACCGTGGCCATCCAGCCGGTGCCCAGCAGCTGCTCCGCGTGCAGGCCCACCAGGCTGCAGAAGGCGTCGTTGACGTGGGCCAGGCGCATGCCCTGCTCGGACAGGACCGTCGGCACCGGGGAGCGCTCCGTCAGCGTGGCCAGGCGCCGCTCGTGGATCTCGGCGGTGGCCTGCCGGACCCGCTCGGATCCGCTGTCGGCCGGGACCAGCTGCAGGGTCCACGTCCGCCCGCTCGGCGTCGGGGTGCACAGCACCACCACCTGCACGAGCGCACCGCTCGCGGTGCGCACGGACAGGTCCACCCGTGCGCTGCGCTCTCGGCGGAGCAGCAGCCCGACCTCCGCGCCGCGCAGCGACGGCACCAACGAGGCGACCGGCAGCGACTGCAGGTCGGCCACCCCGTAGCCGAGCAGTCGCGTCGCGCCCTCGTTGCCCCAGGCGATCCGGGGCGTCCCGTCCACGACCTCGACCACCAGGAGCACGAGGCTGTCGCTCACCGCGGCTCCGTAGAAGACCGACGAGACGACCTCCGCCGGTACCAGCGGCTCAGCGGTCGCGGGCATCGCTGGCACGCGTCCCCCTCCCGATCGGCGGCGACCGGCATCCGTGCCTCTCGTCCGCCCGCAGAGGAGTACGACAGCCGGGCGTGCGCCCACCAGCCGGGAACGGCGTCCCTCACCCTCCCGGGGTGGAGCCGCCGGCCCTCAGGCGCGCGCGGACCGGTCGGGGCCCTCGCTGCGGAGGGTGACGCAGCCCACTCACGGAGGGGCCCGGTGGTTCGGCATGATCTCCCCGGCTGCGCCACCAGTGCACGCCGTCCCGGATCGCCCGCCCACTGGCGTGCCCCACCGCTGTACCGGACCGCACCGTCACCGGAGACGGGCGGCGACCGACCCGTGCAGGAGGAACCGGACGTGCTCATCGGAGTACCTCGGGAGACCCGCCCCGGCGAGACGCGTGTGGCGGCGACGCCGACCACCGTGCGCCAGCTGACCGCGCTGGGGCACGACGTGCTGGTGGAGACCGGGGCCGGAGCGGCCGCGAGCTTCCCCGACGACGGCTACCGCGAGGCCGGCGCCCGGGTGGGGACCGCCGACCAGGCGTGGGGCGCCGACGTCGTCCTGCACGTGGCGAAGCCGACCGTCGAGGAGGTCGGCCGGCTGCGGGACGGCGCGGTGCTGGTCAGCACGCTGGCCCCCGCGCTCGACCCCGACCTGCTCGCGACGCTGGCCTCCCGGCCGATCACCGCCCTGGCGATGGACGCCGTCCCGCGGATCAGCCGGGCCCAGTCCCTGGACGTGCTCAGCTCGATGGCCAACATCGCCGGCTACCGGGCGGTCATCGAGGCCGCGCACGCCTTCGGCCGCTCCTTCACCGGACAGGTGACCGCAGCCGGCAAGGTGCCCCCGGCGACGGTCCTGGTCGTCGGCGCGGGCGTCGCGGGGCTGGCCGCCATCGGCGCGGCCAGCAGCCTGGGCGCGGTCGTGCGGGCCACCGACGTCCGGCCCGAGGTCGCCGAGCAGATCGCCTCCATGGGCGGCCAGTACGTCGGGGTGCCGGCCGACGAGGAGCACAGCGGCGGCGGCACCGGGTACGCGAGCGTCACCTCCGCCGACTACGACCGGCGGGCCGCGGCGATGTACGCCGAGCAGGCCCGCGAAGTCGACATCGTCATCACCACCGCGCTGATCCCCGGCCGGCCGGCGCCGCGGCTGATCACCGAGGAGATGGTCGCCGCCATGCGGCCGGGCAGCGTGGTGGTCGACATGGCTGCCGCACAGGGCGGCAACGTGGCCGGCTCGGTGCCCGACGAGCTCGTCGTCACCCCGAACGGCGTGACGATCATCGGCTACACCGACCTGCCCGGCCGGCTGCCCGGCCAGGCCTCGCAGCTGTTCGGCACCAACCTGGTCAACCTGGTCAAACTGCTGACCCCCGGCAAGGACGGGCGGCTGGTGCTCGACCTCGACGACGTCGTCCAGCGCTCGATGACGGTGGTGCGGGAGGGCGAGCTGCTGTGGCCACCGCCGCCGGTCCAGGTGTCCGCGGCCCCGGCTGCCGCGCCGGTCCCCCGCCCGGCCGCGCCCGTCGCCGTACCGAAGCCGCCGCGCTCCCCCGCCCGCACCGCCGGCGTGGTCGGCGGCGCCGCGCTGGTGCTGTTCCTGGCCGCCGCGTTCTCGCCGAACCAGCTGATCGGGAACCTGACGGTGTTCGCGCTGGCGGTGGTCGTCGGCTTCTACGTGATCGGCAACGTGCACCACGCGCTGCACACGCCGCTGATGAGCGTCACCAACGCGATCTCCGGGATCATCGTGGTGGGCGCCCTGCTGCAGATCGGCCACACCAGCGCCCTGGTCACCGTGCTGGCCACGGTCGCCGTCCTGGTCGCCAGCATCAACGTCTTCGGCGGCTTCGCCGTGACCCGCCGCATGCTCGGCATGTTCACGAGGAGCTGACATGACCGCCGTCTCCGCCGCCGCCGCGGCCTACATCGTCTCCGGCCTGCTCTTCGTCCTCAGCCTCGCCGGCCTGTCCCGGCACGAGACGGCGCGGGCCGGTAACGGGTACGGCATCGCCGGCATGGCGATCGCGCTGGCGGCCACCATCGGGCTGGCCGCCCGCAGCACCGAGGCCGCCGCCGTCGGGCTGATCGTCGTCGCGATGGCCGCGGGTGCGGCCATCGGGCTGTGGCGGGCCCGCCGGGTCGCGATGACCGGCATGCCCGAGCTGATCGCCCTGCTGCACAGCTTCGTCGGCCTGGCCGCCGTCCTGGTCGGGTGGAACGGCTACCTGTCGGTCGAGGCGGACGCCGGGGAGCAGACCGAGGTGCCGGCCGACCTGCTGGGCATCCACTCCGCCGAGGTGGTCATCGGGGTGTTCATCGGCGCGGTCACCCTCACCGGCTCGATCGTCGCGTTCCTCAAGCTCTCGGCGCGGATCAGGAGCAACCCGCTGATGCTGCCCGGACGCAACTGGCTCAACCTGGGCGCACTGGTCGCCTTCGCCGTGCTGACCGTCGCCTTCGTCCTCTCCCCCGGTCTGGGCCTGCTGACCGCCGTCACGGTGCTGGCGCTCGCGCTGGGCTGGCACCTGGTCGCCTCGATCGGCGGCGGCGACATGCCGGTCGTCGTCTCGATGCTCAACAGCTACTCGGGCTGGGCGGCCGCGGCGTCGGGCTTCCTGCTCGACAACGACCTGCTGATCATCACCGGCGCGCTGGTCGGCTCCTCGGGTGCCTACCTCAGCTACATCATGTGCCGGGCGATGAACCGGTCGTTCCTCTCGGTCATCGCCGGCGGCTTCGGCAACGAGGGCAGCACGGCCTCCGGCACGGAGGACGGCGAGCACACCGAGGTCACCGCCGAGGAGGTCGCCGAGCTGCTGCGCGAGGCCCAGTCGGTGGTCATCACGCCGGGCTACGGGATGGCGGTGGCACACGCCCAGTACCCGGTCGCCGAGCTGACCCGCCAGCTGACCGAGCGCGGGGTCGACGTCCGCTTCGGCATCCACCCGGTCGCCGGCCGGCTGCCCGGGCACATGAACGTGCTGCTGGCCGAGGCCAAGGTGCCCTACGACATCGTCCTGGAGATGGACGAGGTCAACGACGACCTCGCCAAGACCGACGTGGTGCTGGTCATCGGCGCCAACGACACGGTCAACCCGGCCGCCCTGGAGGACCCGGGCAGCCCGATCGCCGGCATGCCGGTGCTGCAGGTCTGGGAGGCCGAGCACGTCGTCGTCTTCAAGCGGTCGATGAGCACCGGGTACGCCGGCGTCCAGAACCCGCTGTTCTTCCGGGAGAACACCCGGATGCTCTTCGGTGACGCCCGCGAGCGGGTGGAGGACATCCTCAAGGCGCTCTGACGGTTGCGGGGGCGGCCGCGGTCCCCGACGGTGAGGGGGTGGACCCCTTCCGCGGGCTGGGCCTCCCCCGCATCCCCGGCCTGTCCGAGCTGGTCGACGTCCTGCAGAAGCAGACCGAGGCGATGGCCCAGCTGCCGCGGACGCTGGCCGACCTCAACAGCGCCGTCCGGGAGCTGATCACGGCCACGCGGGTGGCCACCGAGACCATCGCGTCGGCGCAGCGGACCGCCGAGCGCCTCGAGGGCCTGGTCGACGAGCTGGAGGAACCGGTGCGGGCGCTGCGACCCGGGCTCGAGCGGGTCGGCCGGGTGCTCGACGACCCGGTGGTCGACACCCTGCCCGACACGCTGCGCACCGTCTCCGACGACCTCCTCCCGCTGGTGCACGGGCTGCGCCAGGCCACCGACCGCGTCGGCACGGTCGCCGGCTTCCTGCGCCGCCGTGCGCCCGGGACCCCGGGCCGCCCCGACGGGAACGCGCCCCCGGCCTGACCGTCCGCCGGTGGTCCTCCCCCGGCCGGCGACGCGCACCGGGACGGCGGAGGTGACGGCGGGCTGCCCGCGGGGCCACGTGGCCTCGCGGCAGCACACCGGCGCGTATGGGGCGGGGGTGTCAGCCGCCGGCCCGCTGGAGCAGGAAGGCGAACGGGTCGCGCAGGCCCCGCATGTCCATCAGCCCGAGCAGCAGGTCCGGGCCGACCCGGCGGAAGACGTCGACCACCGGCAGCCGGTCGTAGAGCAGCGCCGCGGTGGGCACGCCACGGTGCACGACCGGTCGCAGCCGGGCGGTGGGCCGGCGGGTGGTCAGCAGCGGCCGGGCGACGAGGAAGGCCAGCCGCGCCGGGGCGCTGCGGGCCAGGCCGGGTGCGCGGCGCAGCAGGGCCAGCGGCGCCGGCGCCGGGTCGATCGGCCGGGGTCGGCCCGCCCGGTCGGGGAAGAGCAGCGGGTGCACGGTGTCGGGGTCGACCACCTCCTTGCCCCACCAGCGGTGCGCGGTCAGCAGCCCGTCCAGCGGCGAGCCGGTGGGCAGCTCGGCACCCCGCCAGCGGCCGGTCAGCTCCTCGACCGCCACGCCCGGCAGCCGGTCGGCGAAGGCGAGGACGTCGGTCGGTGCGGCCCCGCCGCGGTGCCGCTCGACCCAGCGGGCGGCGTCCTCGGCGCTCACCGCGCGCCCCAGTGCCGCGGGTGCTCGAGCCCGGCGGGCAGCGAGGTCGCGGCGTCGCCGCGGGCGCCGGCCACCTGCCGCCGGGTGAGGAACAGGGCGCCGGAGAGGTCGGCGCCGCGCACGTCCGCGCCCCGCAGGTCGGCGCCGAGCAGGTCGGTCAGCTGCAGGTCGGCTCCGCGCAGGTCCGCGCCGATGAGGAGGGCTCCGCGCAGGCCCACCCCCCGCAGGTCCACGCGCCGCAGGTCGGCGCCCACCAGGTCGGCGTTGCGCTGGTCGACCCGGCGGCGGGGCCCTGCGGAGGGCCGGCTGCGGACGCCGGCCCGCGCCAGCTCGCTGACCGACAGCAGCAGCGCGCCGGCCTCCGCCTGCAGGAGCCCGGTGTCCACGGCGGCGAGTTCCCCGGCGTCCGCGGCGGTGAGCCGCTCGACGCGCCCGCGCGCGGCGGCCAGCTCGCGGTGCAGCGGTGCCGCCGCCGGGAGAGCCAGCGCCTCGGTCAGGTACCACAGCAGCTCGTGCAGCAGCCGCTGGACGCCGAAGGCCGCGAACACCGCCGCCGCCCGCTCCGGGGAGTCCCGCCAGTGCGGGGCGCCGGCGAAGGTCACCTGCACCGTCTGCTGCCCCGCGCCGAAGCAGTCGAAGACCGTGCAGCCGGGGAAGCCGCGCTCGCGCAGGTCGGCGTGGATGCCGCAGCGGTCGTCGTCCCGCAGGTTCGGGCAGGCGTGCCCCGCCGGCTTGTCGATCGCGAAGTCGGCCGAGGCGGCGAACGCGGGAGCCACGCAGCACAGCCCGGCGCAGCGGGTGCAGTCCGCGCGCAACCGGGCGCGGGCCTCGGCGGCGGCGTCGGGCACGGCCCTCCCCTCGCAGGATCGGTCAGGTGGTCGGGCGCTCCAGCGTCACGAGCACGCCCTCGACACCGCCCGGGCCGATCCGGCCCTTCACCTCGACCGAGGTGATGGCCTTGAGCTGCCAGCCCTCGCGGGCGTGCTGGTTGAGCACCTTCTCCAGCTTGTCACCCGACATCTTCCCGCCGATCAGCCCCTCGCGGAGCTCGACCACCCGGTACTCGTAGCGCTGCGCCACGGCGTCCTCCTCGCGTCGGTGTCCCGGCCGTGCCGCGATGATGCCCCCGTGGACGTGCTGAGCAGCCGGGTCCTCCTCCGGTCGATCGACCCCGCGCGGTCGCAGGCCTTCTACCGCGACGTGCTGGGGCTGGCGGTGTACCGCGAGTTCGGGCCGCCCGAGCACCCGGGGGTGGTGTTCTTCCTCGGCAACGGCCTGCTCGAGGTCTCCGGTCCCGGCGACGCGCCGGCGCGCGGCATGGCGCTGTGGGTGCAGGTGCGCGACGTCGCCGCCGAGGTCGAGCGGCTGCGCGCCGCCGGGACGACGGTGCTGCGCGACCCGCGGACCGAGCCGTGGGGCCTGGTCGAGGCGTGGGTCGCCGACCCCGAGGGCGTGCGCATCGTGCTGGTGGAGGTGCCGCCCGACCACCCGCTGCGGCGCGACCGGCGGTAGCTCAGGCGCGCGGGGTCGTCCCCGCCGTCCCGTCGTCGGGGTCGCCGGGCCGGCGGACCAGGTCGGCCACGGACTCCTCCAGCCGCGCCCAGGTCGTGCTCCACTCCACCAGCGGGTCGAGGATCCGCTCGAAGACCGCGAGCTGCTCGTCGAAGGCCTGCAGCTGGGCGGTCATCGCCGCGATCTGCTGCCGCTGGCTGCGCACCGCCTTGTCGATGGCGCGCAGCTGGGCCGCCGACAGCGCCCCGGGCGGTGAGGGCAGCCGCGGCATCGAGAACGGCACCGCGCCGCGTGCGCGGTCGGTGAAGGCGCGCAGCTGGCCGACGAACTCCTCGACCGACCGGCTCACCCGGTTCCCGGACCCGGGCTCACGCCCGCCGGCGTCGTGCTCGCTCATGCCCCCATCCTCGCGCCCGCGGGCGGCCGGCGCGCTCCCGGGCGTGCCAGGCTGGGAACGTGGTGCTCGCACACCTCGTCGCGGTCGTGCACGCGCTCGCCGTCGTCCTCATGGTGACCGGCGCGCTGGTCGCGCTGCACCGCCCGCGGTTCCTGCTGGTGCACGCGCCGGTGGCCGCGGCGATCCTCGCGGTGCACCTGGCCGGGGCGCCGTGCCCGCTGACCGAGCTGGAGCTGGCGCTGCGCGAGCGCGCCGGCGAGGAGGCCTACACCGGCGGCTTCCTCGGCCACCACGCCCTCGCGCCGCTCGGCCTGGACGTCGGCAGTCCCGCCGTCCAGGCCGGCATCTACACCGTCGCGCTGGTGCCCAACGTCCTCGGCTACGGGCTGCTGGCCGCGCGGGGCGCCCGCGGCGGGGTGCGGACGGGCCGGGACCGGCGGGCGAGGGCGGTGGACCGGGCCGGGTCCGGCGTCGCCGGGGTGGTGGACGGCGCGGGGTGGCGACCCGGTGCCGGGGCACGCAGGCGGTGATCGAACGGGCGTCGTCAGACTGGGCCGATGACGGCGACGACCTCGCGGGTCCAGACGCTGGGTGGGCCGACGCTGTTCGTCCTGCTGTGGAGCACCGGTTTCGTCGGCGCCAAGTACGGGCTGCCCTACGCCGAGCCGTTCACCTTCCTGAGCCTGCGCCTGGGCGTCGCCGCGGTCCTGCTCGGCCTCCTCGCCGTCGCCCTGCGCTCGGCCGGCATGGTCTCGCGGCTGCAGTACGGCCGCGCCTCGGTCGCCGGGCTGCTGCTGCACGGCGGATACCTGGGCGGCGTCTTCTACGGCATCTCGCTGGGCGTGCCCGCGGGGGTGGCGGCGGTGGTCGTCAGCCTGCAACCGGTGCTCACCGCCGTCCTCGCCGCGGGGGTGCTCGGCGAGCGACCCGCGGCGCGCCAGTGGCTCGGGCTGGTGCTCGGGATCGGGGGCGTGGCGCTGGTCGTCGGCCCGGGCATCGCCGACGTCGGGCCGGCCCAGCCGCTCCCGGTGGCCGGTCTCGTCGCGTGTCTCGTGGCGCTCGCCTCGGGGACGCTCGGCACCGTCTACCAGAAGCGGCACGGCGACTCCATCCCGCTGGTCCGGGGGACGGCGGTGCAGTACGCGGCGGCCGCGGCCGTGCTGCTGGGGATCGCGGTGGCCACCGAGGACACGTCGATCCGGTGGACCGGCGAGTTCGTCGCCGCGTTCGTCTGGCTGGTGCTGTTCCTGTCGATCGGCGCCGTCCTGCTGCTGCTGCTGCTCCTGCGCCGGGGCACGGCCGCGGGAGTCTCCAGCCTCTACTACCTGGTGCCGGTGGCCACCGCCGTCGAGGCGTACCTGCTCTTCGGCGAGCGGGTCGGCGGGCTGTCGCTCGTGGGGATCGGGGTCACCGCTCTGGGTGTCGCGCTGGTGGTGGCGCCGCCGCGGAAGCGGTGACTCAGGACAGGAGGAGCGCCCGCAGGGTCTCGGCGTTCCGCACGGCGTGCCCGTGCCCGTCGTTGTTGAAGTACCCGTAGACATCGCGGCCGTCACGCGCCCACTCGCCGATCCGGTCGGCCCACCAGCGCAGGTCGGCGTCGGGGTAGGAGCCGGCGTACAGATGCGCGTCGTCCGGGCCGTGCAGGCGGACGTAGACGAACGGCGCGGTCGCCCGCAGCACGCACGGCAGGCCGGCGCCGCTCATCACGCAGTACGCCGCGCCGTGCCGCTCGAGCAGGGCGTACACCGCCTCGTCGTGCCAGCTGGGGTGGCGCAACTCCACCGCGACCCGCATCCAGTCCGGCAGCAGGCCGAGGAAGAAGTCGAGCCGGGCGTCGTCCCGGGCCTGGGTGGGCGGCAGCTGCACCAGCAGGACGGCGCGCCGGTCGCCGAGCTCGTGCCAGCACCCGGTGAGCCGGCCGACCCACGTCTCCGGCGCGAACAGCCGCTTGGCGTGCGTCAGGCCGCGGGGGGCCTTGACCGAGAGCTGGAAGCCCGGCGGCAGCCGGCGGCGCCAGGAGGCGAAGGTCGCCGTCCGCGGCCAGCGGTAGAAGCTCGCGTTGAGCTCGACGGTGCCGAAGCGCCGGACGTAGTGCGCCAGCCGGTCCCGCGGCGGGGTGCCCGGCGGGTAGAGGACGCCGTCCCAGTGGTCGTAGCTCCAGCCCGACGTCCCGACGTGCACGGCCCCGGTCAGGGCAGCCGCCAGACCGTCGTCCGCCGCAGCCCCGGGCCCTCGGTCTCCGGGATGTCGTAGGCGGCCACCGCCTCGAGCCGGTCGTGCGGCAGGTACGGCCGGCCGGGATCGCCGACGTAGACCTCGCAGTCGCGGGCGCGGGCCCGGTCGAGGAAGGGCAGCACCCGCTCGGTCATCTCCCGGTCGTAGCAGACGTCGCCGGCCAGGACGACGTCGATGCCGGCGGGGTCCCGGCCGAGGACGTCGCCCGTGACGCTGATCCCGCCGACGCCGTTCAGGCCGGCGTTGACGCCGACCGCCGTCCGGCTGAACGGGTCGACGTCACTGGCCAGCACCGAGCGGGCGCCGGCCAGGCGGGCGGCCAGCGCCACCAGCCCGCTGCCGGACCCCAGGTCGAGGACCGCCCGCCCGGCCACCGCCTCCGGGCTGTCGAGCACGTACCGCGCCAGCGCCTGCCCGCCGGGCCAGGCGGCGGCCCAGAACGGCGGGGTCTCCCCCGCACCGCCGTCCGCGTCCTCCATCGCCTCCCACAGCGCGACGACGTCGTCGGCCACGTGCAACCGGACCTCCGGGACCGAGGAGGGCCGCCGGACCTGGGTGTGCTCGCGGACGAAGGCGGACGGGACGGCGCGGACGGTCACGCCCCGAGTCCACCACGCGCCTCCACCCGGCACCGCGCCGGCTGGGAGCATCCGCGCGTGCTCGTCGCCCGCTCGATCGCCCTGTTCCTCGCCGCCGCCGTGCTCGAGATCGGCGGCGCCTGGTTCGTGTGGCAGGGCGTGCGGGAGCACCGGGGCTGGCTCTGGGTCGGCCTGGGGGTGGCGGCTCTCGGCGCCTACGGCTTCGTCGCCACCCTGCAGCCGGACGCCGCCTTCGGCCGGATCCTGGCCGCCTACGGCGGGGTCTTCGTCGCCGGGAGCCTGGCCTGGGGCATGGCCCTGGACGGCTACCGGCCGGACCGCTTCGACGTCCTCGGAGCGCTGATCTGTCTGCTCGGCGTGGCCGTGATCATGTACGCGCCGCGGGCCCCGTGAACCGGACACGGCCGAGGGCCGCCCCCGCAGTGCGGGAACGGCCCTCGGTGAGCCTGGTGACGTACTGGAACGGCCCCCTGCAGGGGCCCGCGCCGAGCGTGGTGACGTGCTGGAACGGCCGCCCTTCAGGGGCCCGCGCCGAGCCTGCGAGGCGTGGGGGGAAGGGTGGTCCTCCTAGTACCAGCCGTTGGCCTGCGAGTGCGACCAGGCGCCGCACGGGCTGCCGTAGCGGTTCTCGATGTAGATCAGGCCCGCGTCGATCTGCCGGTAGCCGTCCGACGTCTTCGCGATGCCGGTGCTGGCCCAGGTCGAGTTCAGGAACTGCGGGATGCCGTAGGCGGTGCTCGTGGGGTTCTGCGCGTTGGGGTTCCAGCCGCTCTCCTTGCCCCACAGCTTCTCCAGGCAGCTGAACTGCTCGGCGCTGCCGACCTTGCTCATCGCGTAGTCCTTGAAGGAGCCCCGCGGCGCGGCGGACGACGACGAGCTGCTGGCGGCCGGCGCCGGGGCCGCGGCCGGGGCGGGCGCGGCGGCCGCACGGGCAACCGCCTCGGCCGCGGCCTTCTCGGCGGCAGCGCGCTCCGCGGCCTCGCGGGCGGCCTTCTCGGCGGCGGCCTTCTCGGCGGCCTGGCGGTCCAGCTCGGCCTGCTGGGCGGCGGCCTGGACCTGCGCGGCCTGGGCCTCGGCGACCTGGCGCTCGCTGCGGGAGGCGGCGAGGTCCTGCAGCGGGGCGAGCTCGGGGGCGGCCGGGGCGGCGAGCGGCTGCTGCGCGGCGTCGGTGCGGATGCCCAGCTGCTCGGCGACGCTCATAGAGGCGGTGACCGTCTCGGCCTCCGCCTCGGCGGCGGGCTGGCCGCCGACGACGGTGCTGACCACGATCGCGCCGGCGGCGGCGGTGGCCAGCAGGATCGCGGGGCGCCGGCCGTGGGCGGGCAGCCGCAGGCGGCGACGGGTGGTCCGGTCGGCGGCGGTGTCGGTGGCCGGGACGGCCGGGAACTGCTGGGTGTCCATCAGGTGGGGGTGCTCCGTGGCGGGAGGGCGCGCGGGGTCGGTCCTCCTGGCAGAGGACGGCCCGGCGCGGCGCGGTCTACGGGGACGCCGGCGGATCAGGGGTGCCGGCGGGCGCGGTCTGGTGCCGGGTCAGCTGGCCGGGGAAGAGGCGCGGAGTGCGCGTGGCCGGGTGGGCCGGCGAGCCGCGAGGGCCCGTGGGCGGGGCATGCGGAGTGCTCCGTTCTTCCGTGAGCCGCCTACCGAGTTAGCTGACGGGTTCGGGCGGGAAGCAGCCCTACCGGCCCGCGAGTCGGACTCGCGGGCGGGATTCACCCCAGTACTGCGGTGGGTCCCCGGCTCGCGCCCGCTGGCGGCGGACACGACTCGGCGGCGTCCGGTCAGGCTCCCCGAGCGGGGACGAGACGACCGACCGGACGGGAGCCACCGTAAGCGGCGTTACCGTCCCGTGACAATCCTGGGGACGGCAGATGTGACGCGAGTGACGTCGCCGGGGGCTGCCCGCCCTCCTCCGAGGGAGCCGGGCGAGGGGAATACCACGGGCCGCGGTACGTTGCACCAGCCGGTAGTTGCACTCTCAACCAACGGAGACCGACATGCAGTTCGGCGTCTTCTCGGTCAGCGACATCACGACCGATCCCACCAACGGCCGCACGCCCGGCGAGGCTGAGCGGATCCAGGCGATCGTCACCATCGGGGAGAAGGCCGAGGAGGTCGGGCTCGACGTCTTCGCCCTGGGCGAGCACCACAACCCGCCGTTCTTCTCCTCCTCGCCGACGACGACGCTGGCCTACATCGCCGCACGGACGTCGACCCTGCAGCTGTCGACGGCGACCACGCTGATCACCACCAACGACCCGGTGAAGATCGCCGAGGACTACGCGATGCTCCAGCACCTGGCCGGCGGCCGGGTGGACCTGATGATGGGGCGCGGCAACACCGGCCCGGTGTACCCGTGGTTCGGGCAGGACATCCGCAACGGCCTGCCGCTGGCGGTGGAGAACTACGCGCTGCTGCGCCGGCTGTGGGACGAGGAGGTCGTCGACTGGCAGGGGCAGTTCCGCACGCCGCTGCAGGGCTTCACCTCGACCCCGCGGCCGCTGGACGGTGTCCCGCCGTTCGTGTGGCACGGCTCGATCCGCTCGCCGCAGATCGCCGAGCAGGCCGCCTACTACGGCGACGGCTTCTTCCACAACCACATCTTCTGGCCGGCCGAGCACACCGCCCGGATGGTGGAGTTCTACCGCCGCCGCTACGAGCACCACGGCCACGGCAGCGCCGACCAGGCGATCGTCGGGCTGGGCGGGCAGGTGTTCGTGCGGAGGAACAGCCAGGACGCCGTCCGGGAGTTCCGGCCCTACTTCGACAACGCGCCGGTCTACGGCCACGGCCCCTCGCTGGAGGACTTCTCCCGCGAGACGCCGTTGACCGTCGGCTCCCCGCAGCAGGTCATCGAGCGGACGCTGGGCTTCCGCGAGTACGTCGGTGACTACCAGCGGCAGCTGTTCCTCATCGACCACGCCGGCCTGCCGCTGAAGACGGTCCTGGAGCAGCTGGACGTGCTGGGCGAGGAGGTCGTGCCGGTGCTGCGTCGCGAGTTCGCGGCGCTCAAGCCCGCGCACGTGCCCGACGCCCCGACCCACGCCTCGCGCGTGGCGGCCCGCACCGCCGCCCCGACCCCGGAGGAGGTCACGGCATGACCACCCGCACCCTGGCCGTCGTCAGCGCCGGCCTGTCGACCCCGTCGTCGACCCGGCTGCTGGCCGACCGGCTCACCGCCGCGACGGTCGCCGCCCTGCGCGAGCGGGGCGACGACGCGACGGTGGAGGTCGTCGAGCTGCGCGCCCACGCCCGCGACCTGGCCGACGACCTGGTCACCGGGTTCGCCAACGAGTCGCTGCGCGCGGCGATCGACACGGTGGTCGGCGCCGACGGGCTGATCGCGGTGACGCCGGTGTTCTCGGCGTCCTACAGCGGGCTGTTCAAGACGTTCTTCGACGTCCTGGACAAGGACTCGCTCACCGGGACGCCGGTGCTGCTCGGCGCGACCGCGGGCACCGCCCGGCACTCGCTGGTGATCGAGCACGCCATGCGGCCGCTGTTCGCCTACCTGCGCGCCATCCCTGCGCCGACCGGCGTCTTCGCTGCGTCGGAGGACTGGGCCGGCGCCGGAGGGGTGGACGGCGAGCTGGCCCGCCGCGTCGACCGCGCCGCCGGCGAGCTGGCCGACCTGGTCGCCGGCCGGCCGTCCGTCGAGCGGCCGGTGGACCCGTTCGCCGACGTCCCCTCCTTCGAGGAGCTGCTCCGCGGGCACTGAGCCGGCACTCCGCCGCAGTCAGGCGCCGGGGCCACCTGCCGAGCCCGACAGGTCGTCCCGGCGCCGCGGTGCCTCGATCACGAGCTCCCGGGGACGACACGCCTGCGTGCGACCGCGCGTCGCACCCGGGACTCCGGGCTCGTGGGGAAGACGTCAGCGGACGGCGTCCTCCGAGGGGACGGCGGAGCCGCCCTGCGGGGCCTCGGCCGTCATGATCCGGACGATCTCGGCCCGGTCGGTGGCCGAGGGCAGCCCCCACCCCGGCTCGTAGCCGTAGACCTCCCCCAGCGGTGTCGACGCCGTCCGCCCGGTGAGCACCTCGACCGAGGAGGAGTCGATGAGCCCGGGGTGCTCGACACCGCAGGCCTCGGCGACCTTGACCAGGTCGCGGCGCAGCGTCCCGATGTAGTTCGCTGCGCGGACCGACTTGAGCTGCGGGTCCAAGCCGTGCGCCAGCCAGGGGTTCTGCGTGGCGACGCCGGTCGGGCAGGTGTCGGTGTGGCACTTCTGCGCCTGGATGCAGCCGATCGCGAGCATCGCCTCGCGGCCGATGTTCACCATGTCGCAGCCGAGGGCGAACGCCACGATCGCGTTGTCGGGCAGGCCGAGCTTGCCGGCGCCGACGAAGGTGACCTGCTCCTGCAGCCCGGCGCGGGCGAACACCGAGTGGACGCGGGCGAAGCCGAGCTGGAACGGCAGGGACACCGAGTCGGTGAAGATGAGCGGCGCCGCGCCGGTGCCGCCCTCGCCGCCGTCCACCGTCACGAAGTCCACGCCGCGGCCGGTCGTCGTCATCAGCTCGGTCAGCTCGTGCCAGAAGGTCATGTCCCCGACGGCGGACTTGATGCCCACCGGCAGCCCGGTCTCGGCAGCGAGCAGCTCCACCCAGTCCAGCAGGCTGTCGGCATCGCTGAACTCCGCGTGCCGGGACGGGCTGATGCAGTCCACGCCCTCCGGCACGCCGCGCGCGGCCGCGATCTCGGCCGACACCTTGGCAGCCGGCAGGACGCCGCCCAGGCTGGGCTTCGCACCCTGGCTGAGCTTGACCTCCAGGGCCCGGACCGGCGCTCCGGCGACGAGGTCCTTGAGCCGCTGCAGGTCGAAGCGGCCGCGTTCGTCCCGGCAGCCGAAGTAGGCGGTGCCGAGCTGGAAGACCAGCTCCCCGCCGTGCCGGTGGTGCACCGAGAGCCCGCCCTCGCCGGTGTTCTGCAGGCAGCCGGCCAGCGCCGCGCCGCGGTTGAGCGCCTCGATGGCTGCGCCGGACAGCGACCCGAAGCTCATCGCCGAGACGTTCACGACCGAGGCCGGCCGGAACGCCCGCGCCCGCCCGCGCGGCCCGCCGAGCACCTTGGCCGAGGGCAGCTGCACGTCGTGCGCCGAGGTCGGCGTCGACGGCGGCACGGCCCGGCCGAACGTCCGGTGGTTGATGACCGGGTAGCCGGCGGTGTACTCGAGGTCGTTGTCGGTGCCGAAGCCGAAGTAGTTGTTCTCCCCCTTGGCCGAGGCGTACACCCAGCGCCGCTGGTCGCGGGTGAACGGGCGCTCCTCGTTGTTGCCCGCCACCAGGTACTGGCGCAGCTCCGGGCCGACCGACTCCAGCAGGTAGCGCGCGTGGCCGAGCACCGGGAAGTTGCGCAACAGGGTGTGCTCGCGCTGCAGCAGGTCGCGGGCGGCGACCGCGGCGAGACCGGCGAGGCCGGCACCGGCGAGACGGAGAGTGCGTCCCATCGCGCCACGATGTCACCGCGGGCCCGGTTCCGGGGGGTCCGTCGACGCCCCGTCCGCGTCCGCCGCCCGTGGCCCGCCGCCGGCGTCCGGCTCGCGGGGGCAGCCCGGGATCAGACGGGGGCGGCCGGGGGGTCGTCGAGCGCGTCCAGGACGGTGAGGACGTCGGTCAGCGCGTCGGTGGAGCGCTCGACCAGCGGCCGCAGCTGCCGGTAGACCGCGGCGTCGGCCGGGTCGGGCTCCACCGGGTCGTGCACGGCCACCAGCTCGGTCGCGGCGTCCAGGTCCGGCAGCGCGCCCAGGGCGTGCAGCCCGAGCAGGCAGGCGCCCAGCCCGGTGCCCTCGGGGGAGTCGGCGACCCGCACCGGCAGGTCGAGGGCGGCGGCCAGCGTGCGCACCCACAGCGACGAGGCGACCGCTCCCCCGGTGGCGCGCACCTCGCGCACCGGCAGGTCGGTGGCGGCGAACGCGTCGCGGACCAGCGCCAGCTGCTGGCAGACACCCTCCACCGCAGCGCGCACCAGGTGCGGCCGCCGGTGCTCGCGGCGCAGGCCGATGTAGGCCCCGCGCAGCCCCGAGCGCCACCACGGCGCCCGCTCGCCGAGCAGGTAGGGCAGGCACAGCAGCCCGGCGCTGCCCGCGGGCACCTGCGCGGCCTCCTCGAGCAGCCGGGCGTCGAGCTCGTCGGCCGCCTCGCCGTGCGGCTCGGGCGAGCCGGGCTCGACGGCCAGCGCGTGGCTGGCCCAGCGCACCACCGAGCCGCCGTTGTTCACCGATCCCCCGACCACCCAGGCGTCGTCGGTGAGCGCGTAGCAGAACAGCCGGCGCGCGGGGTCGACCGTGGGCGTGGGGACGACGACCCGCATCGCGCCGCTGGTGCCCAGGGAGACCGCGGCGACCTCGGGGCGCACCGCGCCGACGCCGAGGTTGGCCAGCACCCCGTCGGCGGCCCCGACGACCACCGGGGTGTCCGCCGGGAGCCCGGTCGCGGCGGCGACGCCCGGGCGCAGGCCCGGCAGCACCGCGGTCGTCGGCAGCACCTCGCCGAGCTGGCCGGCCCGGATGCCGGCGATGGCCAGCGCCTCGTCGTCCCAGCGGCCGGCCCGGACGTCGTAGAGACCGGTGGCCGAGGCGGACGAGCGGTCGACCGCCTGCGCGCCGCCGCACAGCGCCCCGAGCACCAGCTCCTTGACCCCGCCCCAGCGCGGCGTCCCAGCCACCCGGTCGGCGTCCTGCGCCCGCTCCCAGGAGAGCTTCACCAGCGGCGACATCGCGTGCACCGGTGTGCCGGTCCGGGCGTGCAGCGCGGGGGCGCGCCCGTCGGCGACCAGGGCCTGCGCCCACTCCGCGGCCCGGGCGTCGGCCCAGGTGACCACCGGCCCCAGCGGCGTGCCGTCGGCGTCCATCGGCACCAGGCCGTGCATGGCGGCGCTCAGGCTGATCCCGACGACGCGGTCGCCGCGCTCGCGGGCGCGCTCGGCGATCGCGGTGAGCGCCTCGACCGCGGCCTGCTGCAGGCGGCCGGCGTCGAGCTCGGCGCGGCCGGGCCCGGGCACCCGCAGCGGGTAGCCGACACTGGCGAGGTCGCGCACGCGGGCGTCGACGCCCGCGGTGACCGCCTTCGTCGCCGTCGTCCCGGAGTCCAGCCCGACGACGACGTCCACGTGCACCTCCCGCTCGGGCCCTGGGCCGGGCCCGGCGCCATCGTGTCAGGTCGGCAGCGGTGCGGGCGCGGGCTCCTCACCGGCCGGCTGGCCGGCCAGGACCTGCAGCACCGCGTCCAGCTCCCGGGTCAGCCGGCGCACCTCGGCGTGTGCCCGCGCCAGCTCCTCCTCCGCCGCCGCCCGGGCCTGCTCGGCCTCCCGCCGCATGCGGGCGCACTCGGCGACGGCGCCGTCCTTGACCTCGCGGGCCCGCCGCAGCAGCGCGTCGGCCTCCGCGCGCGCCTCACCGCGCAGCCGGTCGGCGTCGGCGGCGCCGGCCTCGGTCAGCCGCGCGGCCTCGTCGGCGGCCAGCCGCAGGATCTCGCCGACCCGCTCGGAGGTCCGCACCTGCTCGCGCCCCGCCGGTGAGCAGGCCAGCAGCCGGCGGGAGATCTCCAGCTCCGCGGCGCAGGCGCCGTAGCGGGACATCAGGTCGTCGTTGGCCCGCCGGACGGCGAGCAGCTCGGTCCCGGCCCAGGCGACGTAGTCGTCCACCTGCAGCCGGTCGTAGCCGCGCAGCGCGGCGCGGAACGCCGGCCGGGGCTCGAGCAGGGCGTCGAGGTCCCCGGCGCCACCGGGCCGGCCCCGCTCCGCGCGCGGGGCCGCCGCCCCGGCCGCCCCGGACCCCCTGCCGAACGGGGCCTCGCTGCGTCCGAACACCGCGCCTCCCTGCTTCCCCGTTCCCCAGGGCCGGGACGGTGCCAGACCAGGGCCGCCAGGAGGAGTCCCGCGCTCCCGGGCCGCGGGCGAGACGGCCTCGTCCGCCACCTGCGTGCTGGGTCCACCACAGGGGGTGGTCAGCTCCCTGCAGGGTCCCGCCGGCCCCGTCCAGGGGCTCGCCGCGAGGCCCCGTCCCGGGCCCCGCCCTGAGCCTGCGAAGGGTGGGGAGGACGGGGTCCTTCCACGGTGCGGAGGACGGGGCCCTCCCACGAGCGGCAGGGGCCTTCCTCAGTGGTAGGCAGAGCCCCCGCGCAGCCGGGCGCCCACGGCGGCGCCGAGCGGCGCCAGGACGACGCCGTCTCGGGCCAGCCGCGCCCGCAGCTCCCGACGGTGGCGCAGCACGCCGACGAACCCGATCGCCCAGAAGAGGTACTGGGTGGCGAACGCGGCGCGGAAGGCGTCCAGCGAGTAGCCGGTCGAGCCGCCCGGGGTCAGCAGGTCGAGCACGGCGCCCACGGCCAGGACGGTGAGCAGCGAGGCGACGAAGCCGCCGACGTTGACCACGCCGCTCGCGCTGCCCTGCCGCTCGGCGGGGTTCCAGGTGCGGGCGAAGTCGAAGCCGATCATCGAGCCGGGGCCGTTGGTGCCCAGGACGACGACCAGCAGCACCAGCAGCGGCAGCGGCGCGCGCCCGGGCCACAGCAGCACGACGGTCCAGGTGACCGCGGTGGCGACGAGGATGGCGAACACCAGCGACGAGCGGCGCAGCGGCCAGCGGCCGCACAGCCGGCCGAAGAGCGGGCCGACGCCGATGCCGACCACCACCAGCAGGGTCAGCAGGCCTGCCGCCGTGGCCGGGCTCAGGCCCTGGCCGAGGACCAGGAAGGGGTAGCCCCACAGCAGCGCGAAGACGGTGCCGGAGAACTGGGTGACCAGGTGGGTGTACAGACCGATGCGGGTGCCCGGTTCCTGCCAGGTCAGCGCCAGGCTGCGCCGGACCTCGGCGAGCCCGGCCGGTGGGGCCAGCACGGTGCCGGGGGGCACGTCGCGCAGCGCGACGAGCACCAGGACGGCGACGAGCACGCTGACCGCGGCCCCGCCGAGGAAGGTGGACTCCCAGGACGTCGCGTGCAGCAGCGCGACCAGCGGGTAGGCCGCGGCGATCTGCCCGAACTGGCCGAGGATGCCGGTGAGCTGGGTGATCAGCGGGACCGTCCGGCCGGGGAACCAGAAGCCGACCACGCGCAGCACGCTGACGAAGGTCATCGCGTCACCGGCGCCGACGAGCACCCGCGCGGCGATGGCCGTCGGCACGTCTCCCGCCAGCGCCAGCGTCGCCTGCCCCGCGGCCATGGTGAGCGCGCCCGCCAGGATCAGCCGCCGGGACCCGAACCGGTCCAGCGCCACACCCACCGGCACCTGCATGGCGGCGTAGACCACCAGCTGCAGCACCAGGAACAGCGAGATGGCCGAGGCGCCGGCGGAGAACCGCTCCTGCGCCTCCACCCCGGCGACGCCGAGGGAGGCGCGGTGGAAGACGGCGACGGTGTACGCGGCGAGGGCGACCAGCCACACGGCGTAGGCACGGGCGGTCGGGCGGGCGTAGGTCGCGGTCGTCACCTCAGGGACGACGCCGCGAGCGCCGCCGTCCCTTCCCCGTCGCCCCGGTGAGTTCGATCACCACCCCCTGTGTGCCCGACCGGGACACGCCGCGGAGCCGCCCCGGGCGGGCCCGTCCGGCGGCTCAGGCCCCCGGGTCCGTCCGAGCACGCCGAGGCGGGGAGGCCTCCTCCGCAGAGGTGGGAGGACGGTCCCCAGGGCAGGAATGACCGACGCGGGCGGGGGGCAGGAGGGACGTCGTCCGCCGGGCCCGATCGGGCCGCGGCCGCACAGACCCGTGCCCGACCGACGAGAGGAGCCCTCGATGGCGTCCGTCATCCACTACACCATCGCGACCGAGGCGGAGAAGTACGCCGACTTCCGCCGCGTGCTGTGGACCGGCAAGAACACCCAGCTGGTCATCATGACCATCCCGCCGGGCGGTGAGATCGGCGAGGAGGTGCACGAGGACATCGACCAGATCCTCACCTTCGTCAGCGGCACCGGTGAGGCGAAGATCTCCGGGTCCACGAAGCAGGTGGCGCAGGGCGACCTGGTCGTCGTCCCCGCCGGCACGAAGCACAACTTCGTCAACACCGGCCCGAACCCGCTGGTCCTCTACACCGTCTACGGCCCGCCGGAGCACGCCGACGGCGCGGTGCACAAGACCAAGGAGGAGGCCGACGCGGCCGAGGAGGCCGGCAAGGACGAGCCGCCGACCGGGTGAGCACCGGGCGGGGGGTGGTCACCACCCCCCGCCCGGCCCCGCTCCGGCACCGCGGGGTCGTACGACCCCCGTCCAGGTGCGGCACCGACCGGCGTGCTGGTGCAGTGACCCCGTCCTGACGGGAGGGGGAACCTTGGCGACGGTCCCCGGTGCGCCGCGCCGGCTGCTGTGCGTGGCGCCGCTCGTGCCCGCCGGCGGGGTCGACACGCTGCTGACGGCGTTCGGCATCCTCGCCGGCGACCGCCCGGACCTGACCGTGCAGGTGGTCGGCGGCGGCCCGCTGTCCCGGGCCCTGCGCGCGCACGCCGACCACCTGGGGGTGGCCGACCGGGTCGTCTTCTGCGGCCCGATGCGCGCGCCGGCGGTCCGGACCGCGGTGCGCAGGTGCGCCGTCCTGGTGCTGCCGCACCGGGACCACGGCGCGGGCGCGGGACCGGCCGCCGACGTGGCCCTGCTCGAGGCCCGGGTGACCGGCTGTCCCGTGGTGGCCACCCGGCAGGCCGCGCCGCACCTCACCTCGCGGGTCGCGGGCTCGCTGGTCCCGGCGGGCGCCCCGACCGCACTGGCCCAGGCACTCGAGGCCACGCTGGGCGTACCGGTCCGGACCGATCCCGGCGCCTCCGCAGCGACCGCCTCGACGCCGGGTGGCGACCGGCACCTCCTGCGCCGGGCCTGGAACCGGGTCGTCCGGTGAGCCCCGCGGGGCCGGCCGCCGTCCGCCCGTCCGGGTCACCCCACCCGCCCGCCCCTTGTGCACCGGCGCCCCGGGGTGGCACAACTCCCCGGCAGGCCCTTCCCGCGTCTGCGCGAGGAGGGGGCGCGATGGCGACGGACCTCACGGCGGCCGCCGCGCCGTCCGAGGCCCCGGGATGGGTCCCGCTCGGGAACGGCACCGCCGCCACCCGGTCCGGGCCGGCGTCCCCGTCGGTGGGCCGGGTCGTCCTCCGGTTCGTGCTGGCCAACCTGATCGCCGTCGTCCTGCTGATCGCCGGGGGCCTCTGGGCCAGTGTGGGCGCCGCCGAGGACGAGGCCCTGGCCGACGCCCGCCGCACCACCGACCTGCTGGCCGCCGTCCTCGTGCAGCCCCTGGTCAGCGACGGGCTGACCAGGGGCGACCCCGCGGCGGTCGTCGCCGTCGACGCCGCGCTCCGTGGCCGCCTGGCCGACACCGCCGTCCTCCGGCTCAAGGTCTGGACCGCCGACGGCCGGGTCGTCTACTCCGACGAGGCCCGCCTGATCGGCCGGACCCACCCCCTCGACGAGACCGGCCGGCAGACCCTGCGCGACGGCGTCACCCGGGCCGCGGTCAGCGACCTCGCCCGCCCCGAGAACCGGTTCGAGCGCTCGGCCGGCCGGCTGCTGGAGGTCTACGGGCAGATCGACGGGCCCCGGGGACAGCCGCTGCTGCTGGAGACCTACTCCGCCTACGACGAGGTCACCGAGCGGCGGTTCGAGGTCTGGGCGGAGTTCGCCCCGATCTCCCTGGTCGTGCTGCTGACCCTGGTGGCGGTGCAGCTCCCGCTGGCCCGGCGCATGGTGACCCAGCTGCGGGCGACCCAGCAGGAACGGGAACTGCTGCAGGCGCGGGCGCTGGACGTCTCGACCGAGGAGCGCCGGCTGATCGCGGGCAGCCTGCACGACGGGATCGTGCAGGACGTCTCCGCCTCGGCGCTGCTGGTCGCGCGCGCCGCCGACGACCTGCGTGCCACCGGCGCGGGACGACGCGAGCGGCAGGCCGCCGAGGTCCTCGGGCAGGCCGCCGGGGCGTTGCGGGAGTCGGTCGGCTCGCTGCGCTCCCTGCTCGTGGAGATCCACCCGCCGACGCTCGAGCGGGCCGGCCTGCCCGGCGCCCTCGCCGACCTGGCCGCGAGGCTGCGGCCGCGCGGCATCGAGGTCCGGCTGGGCGTCCCCGAGGACCTCGAGACCGAACCGGCGACCGCTGCGCTGCTGCTCGGGACGGTCCAGGAGGCGCTGCGCAACGTGGGCAAGCACGCCCGCGCCCGGTGCGTCGACGTCACCGTCCAGCAGCGGACGGGGCGGCTGGTCCTCGAGGTCACCGACGACGGCATCGGCTTCGACGCCGACCCGGTGGTGCGGCGGCCGCGGGCCGGGCACCTCGGGCTGCGCCTGCTGGCCGACCGCGCCACGGCGGCGGGCGCCACCCTCGCCGTGCGGACCGCCCCGGGGGCCGGGACGAGCCTGCGGCTGGAGGTCCCCACCCCGTGATCGACGTCCTGGTCGTCGACGACCACGCGCTCATGCGCTCCGGGCTCTCCGGCCTCATCGCCGCCGCCGGCGACATGCGCGTCGTCGGCACCGCGGCCGACGGCGCCGAGGCCGTCGAGGAGGTGGCCCGGTTGACGCCGCACGTGGTGCTCATGGACCTGTCCATGCCGGTGCTGGACGGCGTCGCCGCCACCCGCCGCATCGTCGAGGAGCACCCGTCCGTCGAGGTGCTGGTGCTGACCTCCTTCTCCGACCGGCAGCGGGTCATCGAGGCCCTGGACGCCGGCGCCAGTGGCTACGTGCTCAAGGACACCGAGCCGGCCGACCTGCTCGCCGCGATCCGCTCGACCGCCCGCGGCCACTCGCCGCTGGACCCCCGCGTGGCCCGCACGGTGCTGCACGCCCGGCGCAGCCCCGCCCGGGCGGCCGAGCTCACCGAACGGGAGCAGGAGGTGCTGGCCCTCGTCGGCCACGGCCTGGCCAACAAGCAGATCGCCCGCCGGCTCGGCATCCGGGAGAGCACCGTCAAGGCGCACCTGACCAGCGTCTTCCAGCGGATCGGCGTCCGCGACCGCACCTCCGCAGCGCTGTGGGCCCGCACCCACCTGCCGGAGGGGTCCGACGCGCCGGCCCGGTCCCCTGCAGGGTCACGCCGCGAACCCTGACGGCCTCCTCGCAGGACCGAGGGCCCCGTCCCCCTCACCGTGGAAGGACCCCATCCTCCCCACCCTCCGCAGGCTCAGGGCAGGCCCCGGGACGGGGCCGGCGGCGAGCCTCGGGACGGGCCTGGCGCGAGTCCGCGAGTGGTGGGGGCACGGGGGTCCTCAGCGGGGTGGGGGTCCCTGCTCAGCCCCGTCGCAGACCCTCCACCAGCGGTGCGGTCGACGCCGGGAGCAGGCGGGCGACCGGGGTCGGCAGCCGGACCTCCACGGCGACGTCCTCGTCGACCCGGTAGGGCTGGGTGAGCAGCACCGAGCCCAGGGTGCGGCGCAGCCGCGAGACCTCGGCGCGCACGGTCACCGTGCGGGTCGGGTCGGCGAAGAGGTCCGCGGCGAGCGCGGCGGCCGAGCGGCCGGCCGGGTGCCGGGTGAGGGCCAGCAGGATCTCCGCGTGCCGCAGGCTGAGCCCGGCCGTCCAGCTGCCGCTGGCCCCGGTCACCTGCACCTGCGGGCGGGCGCCGGTCAGGTCGAGCACCAGCCCCGCGGGCCGGTCGTCGTCCCCGGGGCCCTGCGGGCGCAGCAGCCAGCCACCCGGCAGCGGCTCGACGGTGCACCGGCCCAGCGCCGGCACCCACGCCGCGCCCGGGCGCACCTCCTCGGGCAGCACGACGCGGTCGGGTGCGGCCAGGCCGGTCGCGGCGGCGGTGCACCCGTCGACGCCCACGACCAGCGCCGGGCCGGTCAGCCGGGCCAGGATCGGCGCGGCCAGCGCCCGCAGCCGCTCGACGTGCCGGGTGCGGGCGCGGAGGAGCTCCTGCCCGGCCAGCAGGGCGACGGCGTCGACCAGCGCGATCGTGCTCGGGTGCACCGTCGAGGCCGGGCCGGAGAGGTCGACCACCCCCAGCACCCGGCCGGTGACCGGGTCGCGCAGCGGAGCAGCGGCGCAGGTCCAGGGCTGGTGCCCCTCGGCGTAGTGCTCGCCGGCGTGCACCTGCAGCGCCGCGCGGACCACCACGCTGGTGCCGATGGCGTTGGTGCCGACCACGTCCTCGTCCCAGGACGACCCCTCCACGAAGCCCAGCCGGTCGGCCCGCCGGCGCACCTCGGCACCGCCCTCCCGCCACAGCACGCGGCAGCCGGCGTCCCCCACCACCAGCACCTGACCGGCGTCGCGCGCCACCGGCAGCAGGCGCTCGCGCAGCAGCGGCAGCAGCGGGGCCAGCCCGCTCTCGGCCCGGCGGCGCTCCAGCTCGGGCCCGTCCAGCGGGGCGACGTCCGGCGCCCCGGAGGGGTCCAGGCCGCTGCCGCGGACCCGGCGCCAGGACGCGCCGATGACCGGCCGGGGCGCGGCCGGCGGCGTGCCGCCGGCCAGGGCCGCGGCGCGCACCCGCGCCAGCAGCCGGGTGTGCACCCGGGGGTCGGCTCCCGGGGGGAGAGCGCTCTGGACGACGGTCATGGGCCGCTCCTCCGCTGTGACCTGCGCCACGACGATATGCCGTGCAACCCCCTGCAACGCCTCCCGGCGCCTCGTCCGGGCGGGTCTGCTGGTCCACGACGCACCGGCGACCCCGCCCGCGACGACGCAGGAGGCGCACCCATGACGCAGACCGCCGAACGACCCGGCACCACCGGCTCCCCCGCCGACCGCACCGACGCCTGGCTGGCCGCGTTCGAGGACGCGCTCACCGCGCGCGACGTCGACCGCGCGGCGGGGATGTTCGCCGCGACGAGCTTCTGGCGGGACCTGATCGCCTTCACCTGGAACATCACCACGGTCGAGGGCCCGGACGGCGTCCGCGACCTGCTCGGCGCCACCCTCGAGACCACCGGCCCGCGCGGCTTCCGCACCTCCGAGGAGCCGACCGAGGCCGACGGGGTGACCACCGCCTGGATCGAGTTCGAGACCGCCGTCGGCCGTGGGCGCGGGCACCTGCGCCTCCAGGAGGGGGGCAGCAAGGCGTTCACCCTGCTGACCACCCTGTACGAGCTGAAGGGCCACGAGGAGCCGCTGCGCCAGCGCCGGCCGATGGGCGCCGAGCACGGCGCGAACAAGGAGCGCAGGACCTGGCGGGAGCGCCGCGAGCAGGAGGAGGCCGAGCTCGGGTACACCACCCAGCCCTCCGTGCTGGTCGTCGGGGGCGGGCAGGGCGGCATCGCCCTCGGCGCCCGGCTGCGGCAGCTCGGCGTCCCCGCCCTGGTGATCGACAAGCACGCCCGCCCCGGCGACCAGTGGCGCAGCCGCTACAAGTCGCTGTGCCTGCACGACCCGGTCTGGTACGACCACCTGCCCTACCTGAAGTTCCCGGACAACTGGCCGGTCTTCTCGCCCAAGGACAAGATCGGCGACTGGCTCGAGTCCTACGTCAAGGTCATGGAGGTGCCCTACTGGGGCAGCACCCTGGCGCGCTCGGCCAGCTACGACGAGCAGACCGGCGAGTGGACCGTCGAGGTCGAGCGCGACGGGCAGCCGGTCACGCTGCGCCCGAAGCAGCTGGTGCTGGCCACCGGCATGTCCGGCAAGCCGAACGTCCCCCGGCTGCCGGGCCAGGACGTCTTCCGCGGCGAGCAGCACCACTCCTCGGCCCACCCCGGGCCGGACGAGTACAAGGGCAAGAAGGTCGTCGTCGTCGGCAGCAACAACTCGGCGTTCGACATCTGCGGGGCGCTGTGGGAGATCGGCGCCGACGTGACCATGGTGCAGCGCACCTCGACGCACATCGTCAAGAGCGACAGCCTGATGGAGATCGGCCTCGGCGCGCTCTACAGCGAGGAGGCGCTGGCCAACGGTGTCACGACCGAGAAGGCCGACCTGACCTTCGCCTCGATCCCGTACCGGATCATGCACGAGTTCCAGATCCCGCTGTACGAGCAGATGAAGGAGCGCGACGCCGACTTCTACCGCCGGATGGCGGACGCCGGGTTCTGGCTGGACTGGGGCGACGACGGCTCGGGGCTGTTCATGAAGTACCTGCGCCGCGGCTCGGGCTACTACATCGACGTGGGCGCCGCCGAGCTGGTGGCCGACGGCGAGGTGGAGCTGGCGCACGGCCAGGTCGACCACCTCACCGAGGACGCCGTCGTCCTCCAGGACGGCACGGAGCTGCCCGCCGACCTCGTCGTCTACGCCACCGGCTACGGGTCGATGAACGGCTGGGCGGCCGACCTCATCTCCCAGGAGGTCGCCGACACGGTGGGCAAGGTGTGGGGTCTGGGGTCGGACACCACCAAGGACCCGGGGCCGTGGGAGGGCGAGCAGCGCAACATGTGGAAGCCCACCCAGCAGCCGGGGCTGTGGTTTCACGGCGGCAACCTGCACCAGTCCCGGCACTACTCGCTGTACCTGGCGCTGCAGCTCAAGGCCCGCCAGGAGGGCATCCCCACCCCGGTCTACCGCCTGCAGGAGGTGCACCACACCTCCTGAGCCGCTCCCCCGCTCCACCGACGACCAGGTGAGCTGATCACCGCGGCTCCTGGCTCACGACCCGTCCTGAGCCAGGAGCCGCGACGGTGGGCCTGGATGGTGCAGGGCGCCCTCGAGGCGGTTCTGGCGGCGCCGTCCGGTCAGCCGTCGAGATCGAGCACCCGGACGGTGCCGTCGTTCAGGTTGGTCACGTAGCCGCGTGACCCGTCGGGCAGCACCGCGACCGAGGTCGGGGCGTCGCCGATGGGGATCCTCGCCGTGGTGCTCCAGTCGCCGGCCGCGATGACCGAGAGCGTGTCCGCGTCGACGCTGGTGACGTAGGCGAACTGTCCGTCGGGCGCCCAGGTGATGTCCTGAGGCCCCGCCTCGACCGGGATGCTGGTCACGACCGTGTCCGTGCTCGTGTCGATCACCGTGACCGTGTCGGCGTCGTAGTTGACGTTGGCGACCAACGGCCGAGCAGGGTGCACTGCCACGCGGTGCGGGCCCGCGTCGACCGGCACCTCCCGGAGCACGGTGTCCGTCGTGGTGTCGAGGACCGTGACGACGTTGGAGGTGTGGTCGGCGACGTAGGCCCGCGTGCCGTCGAGGGTGAACTCGACGGAGTGCGGCAGAGGCGGCACCGGGATCTCGGTCAGCACCTCGTACGCCCCGGCGTCGATGACCACGACGGTGTCCGGACCCTCGACGGGTACGAAGACCCGGCCCCCGTCGCGGGTGACCGCGGGTGACCACGGTTTGCCGTCCAGGGGGATGGTCTCGATCATCTTCCACGTCCGGGTGTCGAGGACGCCGAAGGCCCCGTCCCTGGTGTCCTCGTCGTACAGGCTGAGGTAGGCCGTCCGGCCGTCCGCGGAGAACACCACGAACTGCGGCGGGCCCACCGGCACGGGGATCGTCCCGGTCACCCGGTCCAGCTCGGTGTCGACCACCGTGATGGTGCGGGCCGCGCGGTTGGCGACGTAGAGCTGGGCCCCGCTCGGTGAGGCCACCGCGTAGCCGGGTGTCTCGCCCACGGGGATGATCGCGCCGGCCGACGGGATCGGCACGCTCGGGGACACCGGTGGCGGGCCGGAGCTGGTGGGCGCGGTGGGCCCCGGGGAGGTGGCTTCGGACGCGATCGTCCGGGCCGGGTCGCCTTGCTGGCCCAGCCGCTGTCGGTCGATCGCCACGAACACCGCTCCGCCGGCCACCACGACCAGCAGGACGACCGCGATGAGGAGCCACCGGTTCACCGGTGGCGGCTGGGGACCGGGCGCCGGCACGGGCACCTGCCCCGACGGCGGGGACGGCGGCGGCCTCGAGGACGGCGGCGGCGGTGTCGGCGGCGGCGGTGTCGACGGCGACGGTGTCGACGGCGACGGTGGCGACGGCGACGGTGGCGTCGGCGCCGATGCGGACGCCGACGCGGGCGTCCCGTCGGCCGAGCTGTCCCTCGTCGACGTCCGGGGGGCCGTCGGGGTGACCGAGGTGGCGTCCTCCCGGCCCGGCCTCGCCTTCACCCGGGCCCGCGGCGCCGGGGCCTTGCGGGTCCGAGGAGGCTCTGGAGCGGCGGCCGGCGCGGGGCTCCCGGCTGCCGTGCCGGCCTGGTCGCCGGATCGACGCCGCTCGCCCGGTCCCCGCCCGGGTGCGGTGGCGTCGTCGGCGCGGTCGTGCTGTCGGTCCCCGACCGTCGGTCCGGCGTCCTCCCGTGCGGGGTCGTCGGTGGTGACCGGGACGTCCTGCCGTGCCCGTGCTGCCTCGAGGGACCGGGCGGTCCCGGGCGGCTGTCCGGGGTCCGGCCGCGGGGCCGGGAGCACGCCCGGGGCGGGCTCCGGCGCGATCCCGCGGACGGCCGCCGGAGCGACCTCCGGGGGGACGGGGCCGGCGGGCGCCGCTCCGGCGGCGTCCGACCGGGGGGCGACGTCGAAGATGCGTCCGTCGGGGGCGCGCAGGTACAGCACCGGCGTGCCCCACTCGACCTGGTTCGGCTGGAGCCGGATGGCCTTGCGGGCCTCGGCCATCGCCGCGTCGAGCGGGTAGCCGTCGGCGACGGCCTCGTAGAAGCCGCGGGTGAAGACGATGGCGGCCCGGTCGGTGATCTCGAACTGCATGGCGACCACGGCGGGGATGCCCTGGTAGACCAGGCTCTGCGCGGTCCCCGAGTAGGGGTCCGTGCGGCCGCCCCGGGCGCCCTCGCACGAGTTGAGCAGGGCCAGGCGCAGGGTGCGGTGGTCGTGCAGGAGGGCGCCGAGGTCGGAGCCGCTGATGGGCTGGGCCCGGCCGGTAGGCCCCTCCATGGCCAACTGCCCGTCCCCGAGCTCGCCGTCGTACCGCCCGTGACCGATGTAGTGGAAGACGTGGTGCTGACCCCGCCGCAGCTGGCGCTGCAGCTCGGTCATGGAGCCGTTCGGGGCCCGTTCGAGCCGGACCCGTCCGGCGTGCTGCAGGTCGTGCAGCGCCTCGTGCAGCCGGGTCCACTCGGCGTCCACGTCCAGGGGCGGGAAGTCGGAGGGGCTGGCGACCAGCACCAGGACACGCAATGGGGGTTGCACAGGCAGCGGGCGGATCCGCCCGGGGAGGTCGAGGTATCGCACCAGCGGGGTCCACTCGGACAGCGCCAGGAACCGGCGGGCGTCCCTGTCGTAGAGGTACTCCCAGGGCAGGTCGGCCAGCTCGGGTGAGTCGGTCAGCCGCAGCCGCACGCGCAGCCCGGCGTCCCGCCCCTCGGCCTGGTCCAGGCTCGCGGTCAGGGCACTACGCACCTGATCGCGGAAGACGGCGTCGAACAGCCGACCGCCGAAGTCGCGGACCGCGGTGGCCTCCGGTGCGTCCTCGCTGCGGACCAGGTACCGGCGTGGCCGACCGATCCGCAGCAGGAAGTTCTCCAGCTCCAGATCGGAGAAGGGCACGGTGACCGGCACCGGGCGGGTCTCGCCCACCGGGGAGTGCAGCACCCGGGCGCGGTAGCTGGTCGCCGACGCCGGTTCGACCAGCACGTCGAAGTCCAGGTACGTGCGCTCGGTCATCAGGGCGCCCCGGTCGTCGGGTCGCCCCGGCCGGACTCGGCCGGGGCGGGGCCCTGCCCGGCTGCCCGACCGGGTCGCCAGGTCATCGACACCGTGAAGTTGCCCGTGGAGCTGGCGCCGGCCACGAAGGCCCCCACCTCGGCGCTGAGCTCGATCCCGAAGTCGACCGTGATCTCCTCGGGGCTCTCCGCGACCGACCGCAGCCGGCGCACGAGCGCCTGCACGGCCGGCTGCACCCGACCGACGGCCTGCTCGAAGCTCTGCTGCGCCTGCAGCACCACCCGCTCGTCCCGGTCCCCCCACCCGCGGGTGACCTCACCGCCGTCGTGCCCGCCGGTCGCGGCGCCGTCCTCGGCGTGCACCAGCACGGTGCCGCCGCCCTCCAGCGGGAACTCCACGAGCCGCTTCGCCATGACCGATCCCCCATCCGCGAGCCGGGACACCGTCGTCCCGGTTCGGATGAGCTCCGGAGGAGCGCTCCTGATACCCCGCCGCGGGAGCCGGGCCGTGTGTCCGGCGTGCGCGGTGCCGCCCACGGACGCCCACCTCAGGCGCGGCCATGGACCGCCACGTCTCCCCCTCCGGACCGCATCCGTCCGAAATGACGCACCGGCGACGCTAGGGAGGTCGCCGGTGGCCGTCCAGGGGAATGCGTGCGTGGGGATCGCCGGATGACCGCGGGCCTCGACGGGCCTGCGTGGACCGAGGCCTCAGGCGGCGGCGCCGTCCCGGCGGGCGTGGGCGGCGGCGACGACGTGCGGGACCAGCGCCTGGGCGATGTGCGCGTAGCCGGCCGACGACGGGTGGAAGCGGTCGGCGGAGAAGAGCGCCGGGTCGGTGCCGAAGGCGGCCGCAACGGCTTCGGGGACGGCGGCCACCATCGCGCCGTTCGCGCGGGCGACCGCGGCCTGCTGGCGCTGCAGCGTCGCCGAGGCGACCTGGACCAGCGGCCGCAGCGCCGGGGGCACCCACGGCACCGTCGACATGTCCGGCGCCGGGACGACGACCACGTCGGTGCCGGCGGCGCGCAGGTCGGCCAGCGCGCTCGAGAGCGCCGCGGCCGACTGGGCCGGGGGCACCAGCCGCGCCAGGTCGTTGGCGCCGACCACCACCACGGCGAGGTCCACGCCGAGCGGCGCGGCCCGGCGGACCTGCGCGGCCAGGTCGCGCGACACCGCCCCCGGGACGGCCAGCACGGACAGTTCGACGTCGTAGCCGGCGTCGGTCAGGGCCGCGGCCAGCCGCGGGCCGAGGGCGTCGCGGGGGCCGGCCGCGCCGGAGCCGTACGCGAGGGAATCACCGATCAGGGCGAGGCGGAGAGACGTGCGGGTCACGGTTCGTACAACACCGGCGCACGCACCGCCATGCCCGGCCCGCAGACGCCACAGGGCCCGGCCGGGTGTGCTCCCGGCCGGGCCCTGTCGCGTCTCAGCCCCCCCTGCAGGTCCCCACCGCGAGCCTGGGAACGTGCTGGAACGGCCACCCTCCCGGGTCCCGCGCCGAGCGCGCGAGGCGTGGGGAAGGGTGGTCCTTCCTCAGGCCTTCGGGCCGCCGGCGGCGTAGACCACCTGGCCGGACACGAAGCCCGCACCCTCGCTCGCGAAGAACGACGCCAGGTGCGCGATGTCCTCGGGCTGGCCGACTCGCTGCACCGGGATCTCCTTGGCGGCGTAGGCGATGAAGTCCTCGAACGCGACGCCCATCCGGGCCGCGGTCGCCTTGGTCATCTCGGTCTGGATGAAGCCGGGCGCGATCGCGTTGGCGGTGACGCCGAACTTGCCGAGCTCGATCGCCAGGGTCTTGGTGAAGCCCTGCAGACCCGCCTTGGCCGTCGAGTAGTTGGCCTGGCCGCGGTTGCCCAGCGCCGAGGTGCTGGAGAGGTTGACGATCCGGCCCCAGCAGGCCTCGATCATGTGCTTCTGCACCGCGCGGGTCATGAGGAAGGCGCCGCGCAGGTGCACGTTCATGATCGTGTCCCAGTCGGCCTCGGTCATCTTGAACAGCATGTTGTCGCGGATGACGCCGGCGTTGTTGACCAACACCGTCGGGGCGCCCAGCTCGGCGGCGACGCGGCTGACCGCGGCCTCGACCTGCTCGGCGTCGCTGACGTCGGCGCCCACGGCCAGCGCGCGACCGCCGGCGGCCTCGATGGCCTCCACGGTCGCCTTGCCCGCGGCCTCCTCCAGGTCGAGCACGCCCACGGCGAACCCGTCCTGCGCCAGCCGCTTGGCGACGGCCGCACCGATGCCACGCGCGGCTCCGGTGACGATCGCCACGCGGGTGGCGGTGCTGTTCGACTCGCTCATGTGTTCGTCCCTCTCCGATGTCTGCGCCGTCCGGTGCGCTGGACCACACCGTACGGACCGGCTACGCGAGGCTACCGGCCGGTAGCGCGGTGGTGGCGGAGGCGCGGGTCAGGGCCAGGTGCTGGCGACGACGATGCCCGCGACGGAGAGCTGGACGGCGGCCAGGACCAGGCTCGCCGGGTGGAAGCTCACCTCGGTGACGTGCCGGCCCAGCTTGCCCGGGGTGAGCAGGTCGAGCACCAGGAACGCGACCGCCTGCAGCACCACCCCGAGCACGCCGAACACGACGGTGTACAGCAGCGCCTCGCCGAACCCGCTGGTGGCGTTGTTCCAGATGGCGCTGAAGATGACCAGCCCCTGGGCGAGGAACCCGGCGGCGAGCACGATGCCGGCGTTGACCGACCGCTCCTCGTGGATCTGCCGGCCGAGGTGGCCGGGGGTGAGCAGGTCGAGCACGAGGAAGCCGAGGGTCAGCAGCACGATGCCGACCCCGGTGTAGGCGACGGCGTAACCGATGCTGGCCAGCACGAGGGACCTCCGGGGGGACGCGGGACGGGCGGACGCCGGACGTGTCTACCGCACCGGCGTCCCCCGGCCTGCCCCGGCGTGCCGGATGCCCGCGCTGGTCAGCCGATGGTGACGCCCGCCGGCTCCCGCTCGCTGCGGTGCTCCTCGCGACCGTCAGCCGGCGGCGACCACGTCCACCCGGTCGAAGCCCTCCGCCGCCGACGGCGGCACGAACCGTGCTGCCGTGCCGTACAACCCGGCCAGCGGCACCCGGGCCCGCCCCTCCCGCGCGTCGTTGCGCGCGGCGCAGACGGGGACCGGCGTGTCCAGCCACACCGCCCGGACGCCGACGCCGGCCGCGCGGGCCGCCGCGACCAGCGGCGCCCGGTCCTCCGGTGCGGGGTTGGTGTTGTCGACCACGACGCTGCGGCCCTCGGCCAGCAGTTTGGCGACCACCCGCCGCTGCCGGGCCTCGCGGCGGCGGGCGTTGGGCCAGTGGTCCTTGCTCACGACGGTGTGCGTCGCGGCCAGGTGCTCACGCACCCAGGTCGACTTCCCGCTGCCCTGCAGGCCGGCCATGACGACCAGCTCCGGTCGACCCGGGACCGGAGCCCTGCTGCCGGGGCCCGGCGCGGCCCCGTCCCGGGCCTGCCCCGTCCAGGGGCTCGCCGCGGCCCCGTCCCGGGTGCCGCCCTGAGCGTGCGAAGGGTGGGGGGGACGGGGTCCTCCCACGGGGAGGGGCAGGGGTCCCCGCTCAGGCGGTCTGGCGCAGCGGCGTCACGTCGGCGTCGTCGTCCAGCGCGAGCCGGGGCGCCGGGTGCTCGACGAGCGCCAGGACCCGGCCGGCCATGAACCGGGCGGTGCGGACGGCGGTGCCGCCCCGGGTGGTCTCGGTGACCTCCACCAGCCCGCGGCCGTGGCTCACGTCCACCCGCCGCCCGGCGCGGGTGGCCTCGATCTCGTAGGTGCGGGTGTCCCCGCCGGCGTCGATGACGATCTCGACACGGTCGCCCTTCATCGCGTCCTCCAGACGTCGCGCCGGGCGACGTGCCCGACATGGGGACAACGTCCTCCTGGGGTACGACATTCCGGGCTGACCTGCGGTTTCAGTCCTCCGACGGGCGCCGGTGCGGCCGCGGGACGTGTAGCGCGCGGACCGAGGCGAGGGCCGCGCGGCGGGCGTTCGCGCGCTGCCGGGCCCGGCTGGTCCGGGGGGCTCTGGGCTCCTCGCGCAGCAGCGCGTCGAGCCAGTGCCCGCGGGGGTCGACGTCCACGAGCAGCGCCTTGAGCAGCAGGGTCAGCGGGATGGCCAGCAGCGCCCCCAGCGCGCCGAGCACCCAGCCCCAGAAGAGCAGTGCCACGAAGGTGACCGTCATCGACAGCCCCACCGAGTCACCGACGAACCGCGGCTGGATCAGCGTCTGGACGACGAAGTTGAGCAGCGCGTAGACCGCGACGACCGTCCAGAACTCGGTCCAGCCGCCGTCGAGCAGTGCCAGGATCGCCGGGGGCACCAGACCCAGCACGAACCCGATGTTGGGCACGTAGTTGGTGACGAAGGACAGCAGCCCCCACACCACCGGCAGCGGGATGCCGATGATCGCCAGCGCGATGCCGTCGCCGACGGCCACGACACCGCCGAACACCGTGCTGACCCAGAGGTAGCTGCGGGTGCCGCGGGCGAACAGGCCGAGCGCGATCGGCAGGTGCGGCCGGTCGGCGGCGACCAGCGCCAACCGCCGGCCGAACCCGCCGGACTCGATGGAGAGGAACACCAGCGCCGCCAGCAGCAGGACCAGCGTGGAGGCGGCGTCGGTGGCCCGGGACAGCACACCGGTGGCCACGCCCACCAGCTGGCTGTAGTCGAACTGCGCCACCAGGTCCGAGAGCTGGCCGGAGACGATGCCGCGGTCGTTGAGGTCGGCGACGACCGAGGCGATGAGCGCCTCCGCCTCGCCGGCGTAGTTGGGCAGCAGTGCCGCGAACTGGGCGATCGAGACCACCAGGAGGGCGACGAAGCCCAGCAGGACGGTCCAGACCAGTAGGAGCAGCACCGTGGCGCTGGCCCACCGCGGCCAACCGTGCCGCTGCAGGAAGCGCTGCACCGGCGTGAGGGCGATCACCACGACCAGGGCCAGCAGCACCGGACCGACCAGCCAGGCGATCGAGCGCACCCCGGCGATCGCGATCGTCGCGGTGGCGGCACCGATCAGCAGCACCATCCAGCGCGGCATGCCGCCGGTCGGCGGCCCCAGCGCGACCTCGGGCAGGACGTCGGCCTGGGTCTCCGTGACCGCGGCGGCGTCCGCCGCGGCCTGGGCCTGGACGGCCGCGGTCTGCACCTCCGCGGCGGCGGCCGGCGGCACGCCAGTGGCCCCGCTGGTCACCGGGAGGTCGTTCCGCGGGACACCCCGCTGCGCGGTCACCGTCGGATTCCTCAGCCCGCGGCCCGGGCCGGCGAGCCGGCGGTGGCGGCGCCGGGCGGCGCCGGGTGGGTTACGACCACGTGCCCTCCTCTGCAGAACGCCGGGCTCACGGGCTGCCACCCTCGCACGCCCGGCCGGCCGGCTCAGGGACGCGCACGGTCCAGCAGCGCGGTCATCGCCGGCAGGTCGAAGAACGCCGCCGTCTCCCGGGCGGTCGGGCCGCCGGCGTCCGGGTCGGCACCCGCCGCGAGCAGCGCGCGGACGGTCCGCTCCGACTGCTTGAACACCGCCGCGGCCAGCGCCGTCTGGCCCCGGTCGTTCACCCGGCCGACGTCGGCGCCGCGGTCCAGCAGGGCGGCGACCGTCTCCGGGTGGCCGTGGTAGGCGGCCAGGATGAGCAGCGAGTCGCCCTTGTCGTTGGTCAGGTTCGCCGGCACCCCGGCGTCGACGTAGGCGGCCAGCTCCTCGGTGGCCCCGCCACGCGCCAGGTCGAAGACCCGCGCCGCCAGCTCGATGACACCCGGGTCGATCCCGCCGCTCCCCTGCTCGCTCATCGGTCCTCCTCACCGGCCCGGTGCTCGACGCCGCTCCGCCGTGCGGACCCTCGCCCGCCCGGACCCGACGTCGAGCCTAGGAGGTCCGGCCGACGGCGGGGGCGGCGCGGCGCTCAGCCGGCGGCGACGCCGGCCGGCTCCCGCGCGCCGGTCCGCTCCTCGCTCGCCGGCGCTCACTGCGGTGCTCCCGACGCCGTCAGCCGGCGGCCACCCGGTCGGTGAGGGCCAGCACCCGGCGCCAGACGTCGTCGCAGGCCTGCGCCCAGTCGCCGTGCGCGCCGTCGAAGAAGGAGTGCGGCGCCCCGTCGTAGACGGCGGTCTCCACCTCCGCGCCGCCCGACCGCAGCCGCTCGGCCAGCGCCAGCTGTGCCTCCACCGGGGTCGCGGCATCGGCCCCGGCGATCACCATGAGCGTCGGGCGGACGGCGGGGGCGTCCCCGCTCGTCTCGGGCTTGCCGTAGAAGCCGACGCAGGCGGCCAGGTCCAGGTCGCCGCCGGCCAGCCGCCAGGAGTGGCTGCCGCCGAAGCAGAAGCCCACGGTGACCACCGGCAGGTCGTCGCGGGTGCGCCCGCGCAGGTAGGCCACCGCCGCGGTGACGTCGGCGTCCACGCCGGCCGCGGTGACCTGCGGGATGTGGGTCCGCCAGTCGAAGTCCTGCCCGCGGGCACCGGTCTCCGGCAGCTCCGCCGTCCGCCCGAACCAGTCGACGGCCAGTGCCGGTAGCCCGGCCTCGGCGAACCGCTCGGCCAGCGCCACGTAGTACGGGTGCAGCCCACGGATGTCGGGGAGCAGGACCACGCCGACCTGCGCCGGGCCGGCCGGCGCGGCGTACGCAGCAGCGACCTCGGTGCCGTCGGTGGAGGTCAGGGTCAGCGTGCCGCGCTCGGCGACGTCGCCACCCCTCGGCGGTGCGGGCGGTCGGCTGTCGGTGTCGTGGCACATGCCGCCGGTTCTACCTGCGCACCCGGCAGGCCGCCCGGCGGGGGCTCAGGTGTCGGCGGCGGCGTCGGCCGGGGCGGCGGAGCCGCCGAAGACCTGCGCGGCGACCTCGCGGCGGACGTCGGCCAGCCAGTGGTGCTGCTCGTCGGCCTGGTCGATCAGCCGGTCGAACAGCGCCCTGTCGATGCGGGGGTCGGCCTCGGCCGCGGCGCGCAGCGTCTCGAACCCGGCCCGCTTGGCCAGCACGGCGGTCGCGATGAACTCGAACTCCACGAGGTCCGACAGCGGCGAGCGGGACAGCAGGTGCCCGTTGAACTTGGCCCGGGAGACCTTCTCGCCGAGCCAGACCGCGGCCTGCTTGTACTGCCGCACCGGCAGGCCGAGGGCCGCCATCGTGCTGCGCAGCGACGTCCGCTCCTCGCGCAGCTCGTCGAGCAGTTGCTCCAGGCGGGGCTCGTAGGGGGTCCCCTGCCAGCGACCGAGCATGCGGCTGACCAGCTCGATGCCGCCGGTGGCCGAGGCCAGGTGGTCGTTGGTGTAGACGCCGAGCAGGTCGGCGTTGCGGATCCCGCCTGGCGCGGTCGGCTCGGACACGGGTGCTCCCGGGGATCGGACGGCAGAGGTGCGGAACCCATTCTCACCGTCCGGTGATCACCGCGCGCGGCGACCGGTCAGCTGCGCGGCAGCAGCGCGACGCCGGTGCACGCCGCCGCCCACATCACGCCGGCCGGCGGGCCGAGGGTGGACCGCTCGGCGGCGGCGGCCGGGGCCTCGAGCGCTGCGCAGCGGCCCGGACCGACGACGCTCACCCTGCCGCCCGGGTGAGCAGCCGCGCGGCCGTCGGCCGCAGTTCGCGCTCCAGCTCCCACAGCCCCGCGGTCAGCCGCTGGCCCACCGCCTGGCGGGAGACGCCGAGCGCGGCGGCGGCGGCGGCCTGGGTGCACCCGGCGCCCACGAGCTCGATCGCCTCCCACGCCGGGGCGCTGCGCCGCTGGACCACGACGGCCAGCGCGCTCAGCACCGCCTGCGCGTCACCGGCGTCGGGCGGGACGGCGCCACGCACCGCGAGCCGGACGCCGCGCTGCCTGGCCGCGTCGACCGCCCGGCGGGCGCAGAGGTAGGCCGCCCCGGCCCCGGCGCGGGTGCTGTCGGGCAGCGGCGCCTGCACCGTGCCGGCCCCGACACCGATGCTCCAGCCGCCCTCGCGCACCAGCCGCAGGACGAGGTCCACGACGACCACGGGGTCGGCCAGCACACCCTGGAACTCCTCGCCCGCCGTCCGCTCGAAGGGCCGCACGGTCGGGACGCCGTCCGTGAGCCGCCCCAGGAGGTCGGCGCCCCGGTCCGGAGTCCGGCGGCTGCCCTGCTGGTCGACGGTGAGCACGTACGGCATCGCGCGGACCTGACGTCCCTCCCGGCCTGGAGCAGGCCTCAGAGCTGGTCGAAGACCTCGGGGGGGAAGCCACCCGTGGCGATCGGCCCCCAGCGCTCGATCGTGACGCGCAGCAGCGACTTGCCCTGCCGGGCCATCGCCGCCCGGTACTCGTCCCAGTCGGGGTGCTCGCCGCTGATCGCGCGGTAGTAGTCGACCAGCGGCTCGAGCGCCTCGGGCAGGTCGAGGACCTCGGCACGGCCGTCGACCTGCACCCAGGGGCCGTCGAAGTCGTCGGAGAGCACGCACAGCGAGACCGACGGGTCGCGCCGCGCGTTGGCCGCCTTGGCCCGCTGCGGGTACGTCGAGACCACGACCCGCCCGTCCTGGTCCAGACCGCAGGTGACCGGGGACAGCTGCAGACCCCCCTCGCTGCGCCGGGTCACCAGCACCGCCTTGTGGCGCGGACGGAGGAACTCCTCGAGGGCGGGACGGTCGACCCGGTCGGCGGTCGCGGTTCTCGGCATGGCCTGGACGTTACGACGGCCACGTCATGATCGTCCCGGCCCTGCCCGGGGTAGTGGCCTGCTGTGATCGACCGCATGAGGTCCCGACTGCCCGGCCGCCCGGACGCGTCGTCCGCCCCCGGCTCCGGGGACGACGCCACGGCCACCGCCCGGACGCCCAGCTTCGCCGCGGTGCCCACGGCAGCGGTCACCGCGAGCCCCGCCCCGAGTCCCGACCGCGGACCCCGGCTGCAGAAGGGCGTCCGGGCCCTCGCCATCGCCTCGGCGCAGCTGCTGCTGATCGTCGCCGGACTCGTGGTCGTCGGCTGGGTCCTCGGCCGGCTGTGGCCGGTCCTGCTGCCGGCCATCCTCGGCCTGCTGTTCGCGACCGTGCTCTGGCCGCCCACCCGGCTGCTGCGCCGGCTGCACTTCCCGCCGGCGCTGGCCGCCCTCGTGGTGCTGCTGCTCTTCTTCGCGGTCGTCGTCGGGTTGTTCTCCTGGATCGTCCCGCAGGTCGCCGCCCAGACCGGCGAGCTGGCCGACGCCGCCACCGCCGGACTGCAGGACGTGCAGCAGTGGGTGACCGGGCCGCCGCTGAACCTCGGCGAGGACCAGATCGGCCAGGCCGTCGACCAGGTGATCAACAGCGTCCAGGGGAACGCCCAGAACATCGCCGGTTACGCGCTGACCGGCGTCGGCGCAGTCGGCAGCGGCCTGCTCAACCTGGTGCTCGCCCTGGTGCTGGCCTTCTTCTTCATCAAGGACGGCCCGCGCTGGCTGCCGTGGCTGGCCGCCCAGACCGGCCCCAAGGTGGCCCCGCACGTCGCCGCGCTGTCCTACAAGACCTGGACCACCCTGTCGGAGTTCATCCGGCAGCAGGCCCTGGTCGGCTTCATCGACGCGTTCTTCATCGGCCTGGGCCTGTGGATCCTCGACGTCCCGCTGGTGCTGCCCCTCGCCGTCCTGACCTTCTTCGGCGCGTTCATCCCGATCATCGGCGCCTTCGTCGCCGGCGCCTTCGCGGTGCTGATCGCCCTGGTCAGCAACGGCTGGCAGACCGCGCTCATCGTGCTGGTCATCGTGCTGGTCGTGCAGCAGCTGGAGGGCAACGTGCTGCAGCCGATCCTGCAGGGGCGCGGGCTCAACCTGCACGCGGCCGTGGTCATCCTGGCGGTCACCGCCGGCGGCAGCCTGTACGGCATCCTCGGCACGTTCCTCGGCGTCCCTGTGGCCGCGCTCATCGCCGTCTTCTACCGGTACGTGCGCGACGAGCTGGACGGCCGCACACCGGAGGTCGCCGACGACGGCACCCGGGTGCAGGTCACCGGCGACGAGACCGGCGCCACGGTCGTCCGGGAGCGCGTCGCGGCGCCGGCCCCCGGGTCCGTCGCGGACGACGTCCCGGACGGCGACGACGACACCCCCGCCCGCCCTCCGGCCTGACCCCTCCGGGGACCTCGGGGAATGCGGTGGGCACGGCGGGAGCTGTAGGTGGTGAACCCGTATCGCGAGGAGGCACCACCGTGGCGCAGCGACCGGAGGAGCTCGTCGAGCTGCTCCCCGAGGCGGAGCCGTTCCTGGCTCGCGAGGCCGAGGTCACCGAGGCCGGTGCCCGCCGTGGGCTGGTCCTGGTGCACGACGTCGCCGGGGAGTTCGACGCGGCCTCGGCCGGGGCGCTGGCCGGCGCCCACCTGCTCGCCGTGCTGCCGCACGAGGTGGTCGCCCGGTTCGACGTCGACAGCCTGGTCGACTACCGCGCGCGCCGGCCGCGGATGACCTTCTCCGGCGACCGCTACGAGTCGTTCGCCGCGCCGGAGCTCCTCCTCTACGCGCTGGAGGACGACGCCGGCGAGCCGTTCCTGCTGCTGCACGGCGCGGAGCCGGACTTCGCCTGGGAGCGCTTCGTGGCCGCCGTCGGCTGGCTGGTCGAGCGGCTCGGCGTCACGTCGGTCGTGTCGCTGCAGGCCATCCCGATGCCGGTGCCGCACACCCGGCCGGTCACCGTCACCGCCCACGCGACGAGGCGCTCGCTGATCGCGGAGTACCCGGTCTACTGGGGTGAGATGCGGCTCCCCGGCAGCGTCGCGGCGCTGCTGGAGCTGCGGATGGGCGAGGCCGGTTTGGACGCCTACGGGGTGGCCGCGCACGTACCGCACTACCTGGCGCAGGCGACCTTCCCGGCGGCGTCGCTGACGCTGCTCGAGCACCTGTCCCGGCTGACCGGGCTGCACCTGCCCACCGAGGCGCTGCGGGAGGCCGCCGAGGCGCACCGCAGCGAGGTCGACGAGCAGATCGCCCGCTCCCCCGAGAACACCGCCGTCGTGGCAGCACTGGAGCAGCAGTTCGACCAGTTCACCGCCGCCCGCGAAGGCACCGGCCTGCTGAGCGAGATCGGCGAGGTGCCCAGCGGGGACGAGATCGGTGCGGAGCTCGAGCGCTTCCTCGCCGAGCAGGAGCGCCGCGGCGAGTGAGGGCGGGGCCACCACACGCGACGAGATCTGCGCAGTGGTGGTCTCCCGCGTGCCGATGACCGCCACTGTGCAGATCTCGCGGAACCGCAGACCTCGCGGGACCGGACGGCGGCCAGGTGGTCAGGCCGCCTGGCGCGTCCGGGCGGTACTGAGCGCGAGGGCCCCCACCACGCCGACGACGGCGAAGACGTAGAAGCCCCAGGGGAAGGCGACGCCGGCGGTGACCAGCGCCCCGGTGACCACCGGGCCCACGATCGCGCCGATCCGGCCGGCGCCGGCCGACCAGCCCAGCGCGGTGGCGCGCACCTGCGGAGGGTGGTTGGCGCTGACGAAGGCGTAGACGAGCACCTGGGCGCTGAAGACGAAGCAGCCGGTCAGGAAGAACATCGCGTACAGGCCCGCGGTGGGCAACCGCACCGAGAGCAGGGCCAGGAATAGCGCGCCAGAGGCGAACCAGCCGATCCCGGCGGTGCGGATGCCGATGCGGTCGGCCACGGTGCCGGCGACCAGCAGGCCGACGATCGCGCCGACGTTGAGGACCAGCAGGAAGGCCAGCGAGTCGCCGAGGTCGTAGCCGGCCTCGCGCATGATCGTCGGCAGCCAGTTGTTGAGGCCGTAGACCAGCAGCAGGCCCATGAACGAGGTCACGCCGATCGCGACGGTGTTGCGCAGCCAGCCGGCGGTGAACAGCATCCGCACCGTGGCGGCGGCGCCGGCCGCGCGCTCCTCGCCGGCGTGCGGGGCGGTCGCCGGGGCCGTCTCCAGCTGCAACCCGTGCCGGCGGGCGACCTCCTCGGCCTCGGCGCGTCGGCCGTGCGCCAGCAGGTAGCCGGCCGACTCGGGCAGGTGGCGCACCATCAGCGGGACCAGGACCAGAGCGGGCAGCGCACCGATGACGAACATCCAGCGCCAGCCGAGGTTCGGGATCACGACGATGGCCAGCGCCGCGGTGGCGACCGCGCCCACGTGGTAGCCGGTCATGATCGTGGTGGTCGCCCGGCCGCTGCGCCCGGCCCGGGTGAACTCGTTGACCATCGCGATGGCCGTCGGCAGGCAGCCGCCCAGGCCGATGCCGGCCAGGAAGCGCAGCAGGCCGAAGACCGTGGCGTTGGGCGCGAAGGCGCACAGCAGGGTGAGCAGCGAGAACGCCGCCACGGCCCCGATGAGCGCCTTTCGGCGGCCGACGAGGTCGGTGAGCGTCCCGATGGTCAGGGCACCGACCATCATGCCGACCAGCCCGATGGTGATGACCGCGGTCGCGCCGGTGCCGGACAGCGCCCACTCCTCCGGCGTCCGCAGGGTGGGGATGACGGTGCCGACGACGACGAGGTCGAAGCCGTCGAGCAGCACGGCGATCCAGCACAGCGGAGCGACCCAGCCGGCTGCGCGGCCCGCGGTTCCCGGACGTCCCGCCGTCCGGCCGGCGCTCGTCGGTGTGCTGCTCATGTCTCCTCCTGGCGCGACGCTGCGGACCCGGGGAGACGGTAGGTGAGCCGGACCACCTGACCCAGCCCGCGCTCCCAGCCAGTGGAAGGTCGCCGATCGAGCCCGGACGCACGGCGGGCCGCGACCGGGGATCCCGGTCGCGGCCCGCCGCGGAGTGCTGGGTGTCAGCCGGCGACGACGACGTGCTCGTTGGGCACGCAGTGCGTCATGACGTGGCCGGTGACGTCCCGCGGACCGTTCTTGCCGAGGTTGGCCGCGCGCTGCAGCTCCTCCTCGGAGAGGGTCTGCGTCTGCAGCGGGGACAGGCCGCGGACGTCGTCCGCGGTGATGCCCAGGCCGTCGCCGACGCGCTGGCCGAGCTCGTCCTCGCACATGAAGAAGTGCCAGACCATCCGCTCCTGGATCTCGCGACGGCACTGCTGGAGTGCGCTCACCAGGTTGGTGACCAGGTCGTCCTTCTCCCACTGCTCCGACAGCAGGTAGCGCTCGCCGGCCTGCGCGTAGTCGTTGGTGCGCGGGATCCGCTTGCGGGTGAGCCGGCCGGTGATGAGCGGGCCCTGCTCGTCGTGGGTCGGGTACTGCGCCTCGCGCAGGCCGCCCAGGATCGACGGCTCGTAGTTCACGTGCGGGTTGGTGCCCTCGGCGCGGTCGACGCCGTACGCCATCTGCCCGTCGCGCTGGTTGGTGGCCACCCGCGCCTTCGGCTGGTTCACCGGCAGCTGCAGGTAGTTCGGGCCGACCCGGTAGCGCTGGGTGTCGGAGTAGGAGAACGTCCGGCCGACCAGCATCTTGTCGTCGGAGAAGTCCAGGCCGTCGACCAGGACGCCGGTGCCGAACGCGATCTGCTCGTTCTGCGTGAAGTTGTCCTCCGGCATCCGGTCCAGGGTCATCCTGCCGACCTTGCGGAGCGGGAAGAGCTCCTCCGGCCAGACCTTGGTGTCGTCGAGCGGGTCGAAGTCCAGCTCCGGGTGCTCGTCGTCGCTCATGATCTGCACGTGCAGCTCCCACGACGGGAAGTCGCCGGCGGCGATCGCGTCGTGCAGGTCCTTCGTGTGGGCACCGAGGGTCTGGCCCTGGATGACCGCGGCGTCGGCGGCGGTGTAGGACTTCACGCCCTGCTCGGGCAGCCAGTGGTACTTGACCAGGACGGTCTCGCCCTCGGCGTTGACCCACTTGTAGGTGTTCACCCCGAAGCCCTGCATGGTGCGGAGGCTGGCCGGCAGGCCGCGGGGGCTGAAGACCAGGGAGACCATGTGCATGGCCTCGGGGGTCTGGCTGAAGAAGTCGAACGCGCGCTCGGCGACGCTGGCCTCGAAGGTGACCGGGTCCGGCTTCTGCGAGTGGATGAAGTCGGGGAACTTGATGGCGTCACGGATGAAGAAGACGCCCAGGTTGTTGCCGACGAGATCCCAGTTGCCGTCCTCGGTGTAGAACTTCACGGCGAAGCCGCGCGGGTCGCGGGCCATCTCCGAGGAGTCCCGGCCACCGGCGACGGTCGAGAAGCGCAGCGCGACGTCGGTGCGCTTGCCCTTCTCCTGGAACAGCTTGGCGCGGGTGTACTTCGCGATGGGCTCGTCGCCCACGGTGCCGTCGGCCTCGAAGTAGCCGAAGGCGGTCACGCCGCGGGCGTGCACCACGCGCTCCGGGATGCGCTCCCGGTCGAAGTGGCTGATCTTCTCGAGGAACTGGTAGTTCTCCAGCGTCGCCGGGCCACGGGCACCCACCGTCCGCTGGTTCTGGTTGTCATAGACCGGGTGACCCTGACGGTTGGTCAGGACCGGACGGTCCGCCTCGCTCGGCGCCGGGCCCTGCCATGCGACGTCGGTCATACGTGTGCTCCTCCTCGATTGTCGTGCTGAAGGACCTGAGCGGTCACTCCTGGTGTCCCTACCCGGCACGCGCGGCACAGACCCCAGAAGACGACCTCCGCCTCGTCCACGACGAAACCCGCCGTGTCCGAGGGCGTCAGGCACGGAGCCGCCCCGACGGTGCAGTCGACGTCCGCGACCGCACCGCACGAGCGGCAGACCAGGTGGTGGTGGTTGTCGCCGACCCGCAGCTCGAAGAGCGCGGGTGCGCCCGCCGGCTCGATCCGGCGGGCCAGGCCGCCGGCGACGAGCGCCTCGAGCACCCCGTAGACCGCCTGGGGCGACAACGTGGGGTGCAGCGCACGGGCCGCGGTGACGATGGTGTCGACGTCCGCGTGCGGACGTTCGGCGAGCACCTGCAGCACCGACAGCCGCGGCCGCGTGACGCGCAGCCCCACCGTGCGGAGCTGCTCCTGCCAGGTCGTCTCCATCGCGACCCAGCGAACACGCTTTTCTTGAACCAGTCAAGAGAAGGACCCGCTGTCCCCACCGGTTGAGGACCCCGTCCTCCCACCCTTCGCACGCTCAGGGCGGGACCCGGGACGGGGCCGGCGGGGGGCCCCTGCAGGGGGCCTAGGCGAAGACGATCGTCTTCTCGCCGTCCACGATGACGCGGTCCTCCACGTGCCAGGTGACCGCCTGGGCCAGCACCTGGCGCTCGACGTAGCGGCCGATCCGGCGCATGTCCTCGACCGTCGCGCGGTGGTCCACGCGGGCGACCTCCTGCTCGATGATCGGCCCGGCGTCGAGCTCCGGCGTCACGTAGTGGGCGGTCGCCCCGATCAGCTTCACGCCGCGGTCGTGCGCCGCCCGGTACGGGTTCGCCCCCACGAAGGCCGGCAGGAAGCTGTGGTGGATGTTGATCAGTCGCTCCGGGAACCGGCTGCAGAAGTCGGCCGAGACGATCTGCATGTAGCGGGCGAGCACGACCAGGTCGACGTCCCCGACCAGCTCCAGCGCCCGCGCCTCGGCCTCCGCCTTGGTCTCCGGCGTCACCGGCACGTGGTGGAACGGGACGCCGGCCGCGCGGGCGACCGGCTCGAGGTCGGGGTGGTTGGAGACGACCGCGGCGATCTCGGCGCGCAGGTCGCCCGCGCGGACCCGGTAGAGCAGCTCCTGCAGCACGTGGTCGGTCCTGGACACGAACACCGCCAGCCGCGGCCGGTGCACGGCCTCGGTCAGCCGCCAGGTGAACTGCCACTGCTGCCCGAGCAGGGCCAGCGCGCCCTCGAGCTGCTGGCGCCGGGCGGCCAGGTCGGCGAGGAAGAACTCCAGCCGCAGCGTGAACGTGCCGCCCACCGGGTCGGAGGAGTGCTGCTGCGAGTCGATGATGTTCGCCCCGACGTCGGCCATCAGCCCGCTGACGACGGCGACGATCCCCGGCCGGTCGGGGCAGCGGACGACGAGGCGCCCGACGTCGTCGAGCCGGTCGTCGCGCGGCCCGGGGGGCGACAGTTCAGCGGACACGGGAAGCGAGGATGCCAGGCACGGCCCGCCCCCCGGCGGCGACTCCCCCGCCCACTCCCCCGCAGACGATCATGGATGTGCGGTGGCGACGCACCGGGCAGCCCGGCGTGTCGCCCCCGGGCCTCCATGGTCGTCCCGGCCGCAGGGCCGCGGCGGCCGCCCCAGTGGCTTCACGCCGGGGGCAGGACGGCGCGCTGGGCACCGGCGATGTCGAACAGGTCGCCGTAGTCCTCGACCCGGGCCAGGACGTCCTCGGTGCGGAAGCGCAGCAGGCCGGGGTCGGCGCCGTCGAGCACGGCCTCGACCTCGTCCCAGCCGATCGGGGCGGACACCGTGGCATCGGGCCGGGCGCGCAGCGAGTACGGCGCGACCGTCGTCTTGGCCGGGTTGTTCTGGCTCCAGTCGATGAGCACCTTGCCCGGCCGCAGCACCTTCTCCATCCGCCACACCACGCGGTCGGGCGTCTCGGCCGACAGCTGCTGCGCCAGCGCCTTGGCGTACCGGCTGGGGTGCTCGCGGTCGGTCACCCGGATCGGCGCGTACACCTGCATCCCCTTGGAGCCCGAGGTCTTGACCACCGGGTCCAGGCCGTCGTCGACCAGCCGCTCGCGCAGCCGGTCGGCGACCTCGCAGCACTCGAGGATCCCGGCGTCCGGACCGGGGTCGAGGTCGAGCACCAGCAGGTCCGGCAGCGCCGGCTGCAGCCGGCTGCCGACCTGCCACTGCGGCACGTGCAGCTCCAGGGCGGCCAGGTTGGCGGCCCACGCCAGGTCGGCGACCGTCTCGAGGACGACCATGTCGAGGGTCTCGCGCCCGCGCGAGCTGCCGGGGCTGGGCACGGTCACCTTCCGCACCCAGTCGGGGGCGTGCCGGGCGCTGTTCTTCTCGAAGAACGCCTGCCCCTCGACGCCGTCGGGCCAGCGGGTGAAGGTCACCGGCCGGCCGGACAGGTGCGGCAGCAGCACCGGCGCGATCCGCACGTAGTAGTCGATGACCTGGGCCTTGGTGAAGGACACCTCGGGGAAGAGGACCTTCTCCAGGTTGGACACGTGCAGCTGCCGCCCGTCCACGCGCACCAGCTGCCGGCTCACGCGGTCTCCTGTACCCGCCGGCAGGTCACCACTCCTCGACCACGTCCTCGGGCACCAGGTCGTCGCGCAGCCCCCGCCACGACGGGTGGCGCATCCGGCCGTCGGCGGTCCACGCGGCGAACGCCACCTCACCGACCAACTCCGGCGCCACCCAGCGCGCGTCGCGGGTGACCTCGCGGGGCAGTGCGTCGGCAAACGGCGGGCGGGCGGCGGGGGTGAGCAGCGGCTGGAGCTCCTCCAGCGCCGCGGCGGTGAAGCCGGTGCCGACGTGCCCGGCGTAGACCAGCCGGCCGGCGTCGTCGTGCACCCCCACGAGCAGGGACCCCACGCCCCCGGCCCGGCGGCCCTGCCCGGGCCGCCAGCCGCCGACGACGACCGACTGCGTCCGGACGTTCTTCACCTTGCGCCAGTCCGGCCCCCGGAGCCCCGGGCGGTACGGCGAGTCCAGCCGCTTGGCGACGACGCCCTCCAGGCCGTTGTCGCGGCTCGCGGCCAGCACCGCGGCCCCGCCGCCGCGGAACCACGGCGTGCCCACCCACCGCTCCCCGACGACGCCCAGCGCCTCCAGCCGCTCCCGGCGGCGCGCGTACGGCAGCCCGAGCAGGCTCTCGCCCTCCCATGCGAGCAGGTCGAACACCAGATAGGTCACCGGGGTGGCCGCGGCCATCCGGCGCACCTCGGGGCCGGTGCGGTGCATCCGTCCCTGCAGGACACCGAAGTCCGGCCGGCCGCGTGCGTCGAGGGCGACGACCTCACCGTCGACTATCGCGTCGTGGCCCCTGAGCACTGCAGGTGGTGGACTCAGTTCGGGATAACGGACGGTGACGTCGGTGCCGCTGCGGGCCCAGAGCGCGAGCTCCCCGGCCTCCACGACGGCCAGCGCCCGGACGCCGTCCCACTTGAACTCGTAGCCCCAGTCGGCGTCCTGCGCGGGCGGGGGCAGCTCCCCCGCGGCGGCGAGCATCGGGACCAGGGGCGCGCACTCCGTCGGGGCGTCCAGCGCGCGGACGGACCAGGCGCCGTCGGGCGACCGGAAGAGGACGTGCCGGCCCCGCAGCCGCCGTCCGGCGAGGACCACGACGACGCGGTCGTCGGTCCACTGCTCGACGGCGTAGCGGCCGGCGTCCCAGGTCGGCAGCCCGGTCGCGTCCCCGCCCCTCGTGGGGACGGCGGGCAGCGGACGGCCCCGCCGGGTGGGCGGCCCCTCCGGCAGGTCCCAGCAGCACGGCACGCCGTTCCGCTCCAGCCGCAGCTCGACGCCCCTGGACGGGTGCTCGGTGACGACGAACGGCTCGCCGGCCGGCGGGGTCGGCCGCCGGGCGCTCCCCCGGGTCGGCACCTCAGGCGGTGCGGCGGGCCCGCTTGGCCGGCGCCTTCTCGGCGGTGGCCTTCCCGGCCGCGGTCACCTTCTTCGCCGCGGTCGCCTTCTTCGCCGCGGTGGCCTTCTTCGCCGGGGTGGCCCTCGCGGCCGGAGCGGCCCGGTCGGCGGCGGCGGTCGTGCGCGCCGTCGTGCGGCGGGCCGGCGCGGCGTCCTCGTCGGCGGCCCGCGTGGCCTTGCGCGCCGCGGTCGCCTTCCTGGCCGGGGTCCGCTCCGCCGGGGTCTCCTCGGTGGAGGCGCCGCCGCGGGCGGCCTCCACGCTGCGGCGCAGCGCGCTCATCAGGTCGACGACGGCCGCGCCGGACTCGGCGGTCTCCGGCAGCGGCTGCACCTCGCCGCCGCTCTGCTTGGCCTCGAGCAGCTCGGCCATCGCCTCGCGGTAGTCGTCGGTGAACTCGGTGGGGTCGAACGCACCGGTCATCGAGCCGATCAGCGCCTCGGCCATCTGCAGCTCCTGCGGCCGGACGGCGACGTCCTCGTCGAGGAAGGCGAAGTCCGGCCGGCGGATCTCGTCGGGCCAGCGCATGGTGTGCAGCACCATCACGCCGTCCTTCACGCGCAGCGCGGCCAGCGACTCCCGCGACCGGATGGCGATCTTGGTGATGGCGACCCGGCCGGCGTTCTCCAGCGCGTCGCGCAGCAGCACGTACGGGCGGGTCGCCGAGGGGTCGGGCTCCAGGTAGTAGGTCTTCTCGTACTGGATCGGGTCGATCTCGCCCTGGTCGACGAACTGCAGGACCTCGATCTCCCGCCGGCTGGCCAGCGGCAGCTCCTCGAAGTCCTCGTCGGTGAGCACCACCAGCTGGCCGTCGGGCAGCTCGTAGCCCTTGGCGATCTCGGAGTACTCCACCTCCGCGCCGTCGATGGAGCACACCCGCCGGTACCTGATGCGCCCGCCGTCGGTCGCGTGCACCTGGTTGAACCGGATGTCGTGGTCCTCGGTGGCCGTGTACAGCTTCACGCCGATGCTGACCAGGCCGAAGGACACCGCCCCGCGCCAGATCGACCGCATGCCCGTGCTCCCGTCGCCAGACCCGTCCGTGGACCGCGGGCGGGGAAGGCCGGTGCGGTCAAGATCACCAGGATAGGACCGCCGCTCCCCCTCCGGCAGGTCGAGCGGCGCCGCCTCCTCCGGACGGAGGAGTCACTGCACGCCGGCCTCCTCCTCGCCCTCGGGCGCGAGCGCGCCGTTCTGGATCGAGTCGTAGACGAACTGGAGCACGTCGGAACCGGCGACCAGGGTCATGGTCAGCGCGACCAGGCGGGTGGCCTTCGGTGCGGTCACGTAGCCGAAGACGAGCCCGGTCGCCACCCACTGCGCCAGGCAGAACGGGCAGGTGAGCAGCTCCCCGATGGCGTGCTTGGCACCGCCGTGCTCGCGGACCTCCTCGGCGACCTCGGCGTGACCCGACGGGCCCTGGAAGGTCGTGAACGGCGCGCGGAGCGGGCTGGTCACCGGGTCCTTGGCGATCCGCCGGGCCAGCCGGAAGGTGGCCACCGCCAGCAGTGCCGCATCACCCGGCGGGATCCGCTCGGGCAGCTCCCGGCCCGACGCCCGGACCGCCGCGGCGCCGGCCGACACCAGGCCGAGGTAGACGCCCATGGCACCGAGGTCCCCGGCCAGCGGGCGCGGCTCCCCCTGGGTGTACTCGCGCTTCTGGTGGCGGGCCCAGCGGCGGACCGGGGCCCCGATCCGCTGGACCTCGTCTGCGATGGCCATGGCTGGCGCGCTACCCACTGGTGCGCGGCCCATGCGGAACGCGCCCGACCGGTGTCGCGAGCCGGCTCACGCATGGGGTGGGGTGCGAGGGGTAGGGCGAGATCACGACGCCGGTCACCCGACCGGCCCCCCGTCCACGGGATGGACGAGCGTGCGCACGGCGGACGCACGCAGAACGGAGGCAACCCCATGACCGAGCCGGACCCGACCGACCGCGGAGCCGTCCACTCCGCCCTCAACGACGCCGAGTTCCCCGACGACGAGCGGGGCCTCACCGGGACCCGCGACGACGTCCGCGGCGACACCGGGGCCACCGGACCCGAGGGCCAGACCGCCCGGGACGTGTTCCCCGAGGACAACGGCGTCCCGGACGTCTCCCAGGACGACTTCCCGACCATGCAGCGGTCCGAGGACCCGCAGTTCGCCCCGGAGCCGGGCGACCGGGAGAGCCACCGGACCGTCGGCTTCGGCACGACCGCGTTCGAGCAGTCGGAGGGCAGGTCGCTGTCCGGGCGCCTGGAGGAGGAGATCGCCGACGACGTCCCGGACGTGCGCCCCGCCGAGGACCCGGGCCGTGGCCTCGGCCAGCTCGAGCAGGACTACGACACCACCCCGGACACCGACTCCGGCACCAACCGCACCGCCGACGACGTCGAGGCCAGCCTCGACCCGGTGGTCGGCGGTGAGGGCCCGGAGGAGTCGGCCATGCACGTCGTGGACTGAGGACGCACCGCCTCTCCCCACCCATCGCGGCTCGCCGGCTCCACCACCGACCCGTGACGCCGTGCCCGTCCCCCGGACGGGGGCACGGCGTCACGACTTGGTGGGGGTGCCCGGGGGCGGGTTGGCGCGTTCGACCTCGGATGTCTACGTTGTGGTTGCGGTTGAGCAGGCAGCCGCGGTCGTGCCGGGGAACCGCCCGGCGCGGACACGAACGACGACGTGCGTGTCCGGGGGCCACGACATCCGGGGGGCCGCGCAGCGGTAGATTGACCGGGCGGTCGTGCCGCCGGGTACTGCCGTTGAGAGGAGCTCAGCTCGTGACCACATCCGACCTGCCTGCCGAGGGGCAGCCAGACGTGTCGACCGAAGGCACGGAGGCGCCCTTCGACGACGTGATCACGCTCTCGACCTCCACCGGCGAGGACGGCGTGGTCACGGTGACGGTCGTCGGCGAAGTGGACACGTTCACCGCCCCGGTGCTCCGGTCGTCGCTGGACACCCAGCTGGAGCAGCAGCCCCAGGTCCTGGTCATCGACCTGTCAGGGGTCCAGTTCCTGGGCTCCGCCGGCCTGGCGGTCCTCGTGGAGACGCAGAAGTCGGCCCGCTCCCGCGACGTCGACCTCCGCCTCATCGCCACCACGCGCGCCGTCACCCGCCCGCTCGAGGTCACCGGGCTGATCGACCTGTTCACCATCGTCGACGGCAGCGCCCGCTGACGAGGGATCCCCTGCCCCCACCGTGTGAGGACCCCGTCCTCCCCACCCTCCGCGAGCTCAGGGCGGGACCCGGGACGGGGCCGGCGGCGGGCCCCGGCAGGGGGCCACAGCACTGACGAGAGGCCCTGCTCCGGCGGGGCCTCTCGTCGTGTCGTGCGGTGCCCCTCGCCCCGAATCCGCGCTCGGCCCCTGCAGCATCCCGCCCGTCGCGGGCTCGCGAGGAGCGTGGGACCGGAGGTCCCGTCAGGCGCTGAGCAGCTGGCAGACCGCCTGCTCGAGCACCTGCTGGGCCGTCCGGTCGTCCGGCGCCTCCGCCGCCTCGTTCAGGGCGTGCGCCACGGTGTCCCCGTTCTCGAACCGGTCGACCACCCGCGGGTCGACGTAGCTGGCCTTGCAGACCGCCGGTGTGTTGCCCAGCGTCTCCGACACCCGTTCGTAGGCCTCCTTGAGCACCCGCTTGCGGGCCGTCTTCGTCGCCGGCTCCGGCGCCGCGGCCAGCGTCGTGGCCATCAGCACGGTGGCGTTCCAGGTGCGGAAGTCCTTGGCGGTGATCTCCGCGTCGCTGATCTCCTTGAGGTAGGCGTTCACCTCGGCGCTGGTCACGTCGTGCCACACCCGACCGCCGTCCGGGTCCTCCACCCAGTAGCCGAGCAGCTCCTCGCCCTCCTCGGGCCGCTTCAGCAGCTCCCGGACGACGTCCGCGGTCGGCTTGTCGGTGAGCTCCAGCTCCCGCTCGATGCCGCCCTTGGCGGTGTAGGAGAAGAACACCTGCTCGCCGCGGACCCGCACGTGGTCGCGGCGGAGCGTCGCCAGCCCGTAGGTGCCGTTGTCCTCGGCGTACTGCTCGCTGCCGACGCGGAAGGCGCCCAGGTCCAGCAGCCGGACGGCGGCGGCCAGCACCCGCTCCCGGGTCAGCCCCCCGCCCCGGATCGCCTCGACGACGGCGTCGCGCACGTCGGGCAGCTGGTGGGCGATCTCCAGCACCCGCTCGTGCTTCTCGGCGTCCCGCCGCGCCCGCCACTCCTCGTGGTACCGGTACTGCCGGCGACCCGCGGCGTCGACACCGGTGGCCTGGATGTGGCCGTTGGGCCACGGGCAGATCCAGACGTCCCGCCAGGCCGGCGGGATGGCCAGCGAGCGGAGCCGGTCGAGGCGCTCGTCCCTGATGAGGGCGCCGGCGGAGTCGTAGTACGCGAAGCCGCGACCGGCACGCCGGCGCCGCCATCCGGGGCCGTGCACGTCGCTGCGGCGGAGTCTCACGCCCAGAGGATGGGCACCGCCGGCGTTCCGCAAACGCGGGACGACGGCGGTTCGCCCGTCAGCGCAGTTCGACCAGCCCGCCCAGCCCGCTGATCTCGAGGACGTGCCGGGTGACCCCGCCCTCGGGGGCGTGCACCACCAGCCGCCACCCCTCGTCCCCGGCGATCCGGGCCACCGCGAGGACGACGCGCACCGCCGCGCTGCTGAACAGGGTGACCGCGGTCAGGTCCAGCTCGACCCGGCCGGTGCCGCCGTGGCTGGCCTCCAGCAGCCGGATGCGCATCTGCTCGGCGCCGAGCATGTCGACCGCGCCGGTCGCCCGCACCACCGGGCACTCGCCGCTCCGGTCGACGGCGACGTCGGCCGCGCTGGTGCCGCCGGGACGGTCCGCGTCGTCATCGGGGCTGCGGCGCAGCCGCATGTTCAGGGTCACCGTCGTGCCGTGCTCGCCCTGCAGCACCACCCCGTCGACCAGCTGCCGCATGATCAGCAGACCGCGGCCGCGGTCGCCGGGATCGCGGTCCGGCGGGCGCCACCGGCCCTGGTCGCGCACGATGACGGTGAGCTGCCCGTCGACGTCGACCGCCGCCGTCACCTGCATCCGCCCCGGCTGCACACCGCGGTAGGCGTGCTCGGCCGCGTTGGCGGCCGCCTCCCCCACCGCCACCATGACGCCGACCCGGTCCTGCTCGCCCATGCCCAGCCCGGCCAGCCAGGCACCCAGCCGCCGGCGGACCGTCGGCAGCGACACCGGGACGGCCGGCAGGTCGAGCGCCAGCGGCTCGGTGGTCACGGCGCGGCGGTGCGCGACCAGCACGGCGATGTCGTCGGGGCGCTCGGCGGTGTCCGCCAGCCCCTCGACGATGGCCGCGGCCAGCTCGCCCGGCACGTCACCGGCGAGGGCCCCCGGAGCGGTGAGCGCGGCCTGCGACACCCGGGCCAGCCGGTCGAGGCCCTCAGCCGACAGCCAGCCGGCGGCGGCGACGGCGCCGTCGGAGAACAGCACCAGGGTGGCGCCCTGCGGCAGCTGCGCCGTGGCTGCGACGGTCGGCGCACCGGGCAGGCTGCCCAGCGGCGGGCGGGGCGCCAGCGGGAGGAACTCGGCGCTGCCGTCGGCCCGGACGAGCAACGGGGCGGGGTGCCCGGCCGCGGCGTAGGTCAGCCGCCCGGTGGCGGCCTCGAGCACCCCGTAGAACACCGAGGCGCCCTCGACGTCCTCCATCTGACCGGCGAAGGCGTCCAGCGCGGCGACCACCGCCGCCGGTGACGGATCGCGCAGGGCCAGCGAGCGCATCGCCCCGCGCAGCCGGCTCATCGCCCCGGCGGCGGGCACGCCGTGGCCGACGGCGTCGCCGACCACCAGGGCCAGCCGGCCGCGGCCGAGCGGCACCGCGTCGTACCAGTCGCCGCCTGCGGCGTGCACCGAGCTGGCGCGGTGGTAGCTGCCGGACAGCCGCACGTCCGGCAGCAGCGGCAGCGCCGGGGGCAGCAGCGAGTGCTGCACCTGGTCGACGACGTCCTCCTCCGCGACGGCCGCCACGGCCTGCGCGCTGTCGGTCCGGTCGGCCTCGACGACGACGAGGACGCCCGGCTGCCCCCGCACCTCCAGCGGCTGCAGCACGACGCTCGCGACCTGACCCGCGGGGTCGGGGTCGCCGTGCACCGTCTCGGCGCGGCCGGTGCGGGCGACCGAGCCGGCCAGCTCGGTGACGCGCCGGCCGGCGACCGAGACCAGGTCGTGCGGGCCCGTTCCGAGGGCACGGGCCCGGGCGTTGGCCCAGACCGGCTCCAGGGCGGTCCCGGCCAGGCACCAGATGGCGGCGGAGGCGGTCTCCAACGCCGCGACGAGCGCGGCACCGCCTGCGTCGTCCACCGGGGCGGGCCCGGAGCCCGGGCTCTGCTGGCTGGCGTTCATCTCGGGCCAGCGAACCGCAGCCCCCAGACGGCTGCAACCGCGCCCACCGCCCGCGTGACCTGGGGTTTGACCCGCGCGTGGGGAGGGGTACCCCTCCTCTTCAGGCGCCCCGTCCGACCCGGCCCGGCACTCCGCTGCGGCCGGTCGGGCAGGATGGGTGCGAACCGCGCGGAACCGGTCCCAGGACCCGGGCGCGCGGTCACCACGCGAGGAAGAGGAGCGGACGACGGATGGTGGACTCGAGGGGTGCCCTCGCGCAGGACGGGCGGCGCGCCGAACGACTGGAACTGCGGGTGCCCACCACTCCCACGCAGCTGCCCGCCGTGCGGGCCATGGCCGGTGACCTGGCGATGCGGATGGACTACGACCTCGACGCGGTGGAGGACCTCCGGCTGGCCGTGGACGAGGCCTGCGCGACGCTCTCCGCGATCGTCTCCGGCGACCGCCGGCTGACCGTGGTCTTCGAGACCACGCGCCAGGGCCTGCACATCGACGCCTGGGTGCCGACGGCCGAGGGCACCGACGTCCCCCGCGACGGCTTCGGCTGGGCGGTGCTGCACACGCTGGTGGACAGGGTCGAGGCCGGTCCCGCCACCCAGGCCACCGTCCCGGCCGGCGACGGCGGCACCTCGCCGGTCGCCGTCATCTCCATGGACAAGTACCTCCCGGGACAGCACCCGGACAAGCAGCTCGGGGACTCGGGCCAGAACGTCTCGGTCGTGCGGTGACCGGGGCGGTAGCCCCGGAGCCCACGACCGTCGAGGAGGACACCCTGCGCGACGACGAGAACCCGACCGGCCCGCGGGGCACGGAGGGGGAGGTCGCGTCCGAGGAGCAGCCCGTCGTGGTGCCCGACCCGCGCAGCGAGGTCGTCCCCATGCCGGACGCCGGCGCACCGCCCGGGCGCGACGCAGCGGCCGACGACCCGGCCGACGACGACGTCGAGTCCGAGGACGACGTCACCGACGCGTCCGACGAGGACCAGGTCGACGAGGACGCGAGCGAGTCGACCGGCACCGGTTCACCCGCCGCCCCGCCGATGTCGGAGAACCGCAAGCGGGCCGAGCGCACCGCGCCGCTGTTCGCCGAGCTGGCCACGCTGGACAAGGACGACCCGCGCCGCGAGCGGTTGCGGGAGGTCCTCGTCGAGGAGCACCTGCCGCTGGTCCGGCACTTCGCCCGCCGCTTCAGCAACCGCGGCGAGCCCTTCGACGACCTGCTGCAGGTCGGCACCCTGGGGCTCATCGCGGCGATCGACCGGTTCGACCCGACCCGCGGCGTCGAGTTCCTCTCCTTCGCCGTCCCGACGATCACCGGTGAGATCAAGCGGCACTTCCGCGACCAGGGCTGGTCGGTGCGGGTGCCGCGGCGGCTGCAGGAGCTGCACCTGTCGCTGAACGCGGCGGTCGGTGAGCTGGCGCAGAAGAACGGCCGTGCGCCGACGCCCTCGGAGCTCGCCGAGCACCTGGGCATCCCGCGCGCGGAGGTGCTCGAGGGGCTCGCCGTCGCCAACGCCTACCGCAGCAGCTCGCTGGACGAGCGGCTCTCCGGCGAGGACGACTCCCCCACCCTCGCCGCCACGCTCGGCGAGGAGGACTCCGCACTGGAGGGCGTGGAGTACCGCGAGTCGCTGCAGCCGCTGCTGGCCACCATCCCGGCCCGGGAGCGGCGCATCCTCATCCTGCGGTTCTTCGGCAACATGACCCAGTCGCAGATCGCGGCGGACATCGGCATCTCGCAGATGCACGTGTCCCGGCTGCTCAGCCAGACCCTGGCCAAGCTCCGCGAGGGCCTGCTCAAGGACTGACGAGGACCCCGTCCTCCTCCGCTCGCAGGCCCGCGCCGAGCCTGTGGACGGGGCCGCTCCCGGGGGGCCCTGGCGGGTGTCAGCGGCCGCCCGCAGCAGTCGATCACGGGGTTGTCGCGCCGACGCGCGGCGCGTCCGCGCGTGTCCCGTGCGACGACCCCGTGGTCAACTCGTGCTGACGGACCTGCGGTGACGGACCCGCGGTGACGGACTCACGGTGACCGTCCCGCCGGGGAACCGGTCAGGGACGGGGCTGGACCTCCCCGCCGGTGGTCTCCTGCTCGGCGGCGCGGGCCAGGGCCGTGGTGTCCGGGATCCCCGGGGCGGCCACGCCCGGCGCGGCGTCGGCGATGCTCGACAGCTCGATCTTCGCCTCGGGCTGGTCGGCGGCCCGGGGCAGCGCCGACTCGAACCAGCCGCTGGTGTCCATCTCCGCGGTCGGCCGGCTCGCGCCGTTCCGCGACGGCTCGACGTCCATCCAGGACCGCCCGTCGCCGTCGGCGCCGCCGAGCTTGGCCAGGCCGTCGAGGGCCTTGCTGAACTCGCTGGGGACGATCCACATCTTGTTCGCGTCGCCCTGCGCGATCTGCGGCAGCGTCTGCAGGTACTGGTAGGCCAGCAGCCCCTGGTCGGGCTTGCCGTCGTGGATGGCCTGGAAGACCGTCTCGATCGACTTCGCCTGGCCCTGCGCCTGCAGGAACAGCGCCGCGCGCTCACCCTCGGCCCGCAGGATGCGGCTCTGCCGCTCGGCCTCGGCCTCGAGGATCGCCGCCTGCTTCTTGCCCTCCGCGGAGAGGATCGCCGAGGCCTTCTGCCCCTCGGCGGTGGTGATCGCCGACTGCCGGGCGCCCTCGGCCTGCAGGATGATCGCCCGCTTGTCGCGGTCGGCCCGCATCTGCTTCTCCATCGAGTCGCGGATGGACGGCGGCGGGTCGATCGCCTTGATCTCCACCCGCGCGACGCGCAGACCCCACGGGCCGGTGGTGCCGTCGAGCACCTCGCGCAGCTGGCTGTTGATGCCGTCGCGGCCGGTCAGCGCACCCTCGAGGTTGAGCCCGCCGACGACGTTGCGCAGCGTCGTGGTGGTGAGCTGCTCCATGCCCTGGATGTAGTTGGCGATGCCGTACGTGGCCAGCCGCGGCTCGGTCACCTGGAAGTACACGACGGTGTCGATGCCGACCTGCAGGTTGTCCGAGGTGATCACCGGCTGCGGTGGGAAGGAGATCACCTGCTCGCGCAGATCGATGGTGGCGCGCACGCGGTCGATGAACGGGACGAGCAGCGACAGGCCCGGCGAGAGCGTGCGGCTGTAGCGGCCGAGCCGCTCGACGACCTTGGCCTGGGCCTGCGGCACGATCGTCACGCTCTTGGCGACGACGACGACCACCAGCAGGGCGATCACGATCAGGGCGATCAGTGCGGGTGTCACGGGAACGCTCCCTCCTCTGGGTTCCGCCGCCGATCCTGCCCGGTCCCGGTGACGATCCGGTCACGGCGCGACGCGCGCTCCCCCGCTGGAGGTGCTACTCCAGTTCGAGGGCGTCGCCGACGACGGCGGTGGCGCCGTCGACCTGGAGGATCCGCACGGTCGTGCCGACCGGGAAGTGCTCGCCGCCGTACTGGCTCCGGGCGGTCCACTCGTCGGCGCCCAGGCGGATGCGTCCCCCGTGCCCGTCGATCGCCCGGGTGACCCTGGCGGTGCGGCCGACGAGCGCGGCGACGCCGTCCGGCTGGTCGGGGGTGCCCTCGGTGAGGTGGCGCTTGGCCAGGGGCCGGACGACCGCCACCAGCAGTGCCGCGACGACGACGAAGGCGGCCAGCTGCAGGACGACGGGACCGCCGAGCAGCGCCACCCCGACGCCGCCGAGCGCCCCGCCGGCCAGCATCAGCAGGAACAGGTCGCCGCTGGCCAGCTCGCCGGCGGCGAACAGTCCCGACGCGATCAGCCACAGCAGCCAGGCGTCCACGTCCGAACTCTCCCAGATCCGGACTGCGCTGTGATCGATCTCAACCGGATCGTCACCTCGGCCGGGGCCCGGCATAACCTCGCCGGGTGCACGACTTCCCCGCGGGCCGGTTCGCGGTGTGGGCGACCGCCTGGCTCACCGGCCGCGCCTCCTACGACGACGCCCTCGACGCCCTGGTGGGGGACACCGCGCACCGGGTCGCCGGCCTGCCCGGCACGGACGAGGCCGTGCCCCTCGGCTGGGCGCTGAGCGCGCTGGGCAGCGCCGGGGAGACCCGGATCCGCCTGGTGCTGCCGGTGCCCGGCGACGTGCGCGGGCTGCCGCGCGCCCCGGGCCTCGCCGAGCCGGCGGTGGAGGCCGGACAGGCCGCCGTCGGCGAGCACCTCGCGCTGGTGCCCGAACCGCTGGGCCCCGAGGTGGTGCAGTGGAGGGCGTTCGACCTGACCGGTGTCCCGCCGGTGCCACCACCGGTCGAGGGGTCGCTGCGCGCGGTGTCCGGCGCGCTGGACCTCGCCGTCGGCGACGCGGCCCGCACGCTGGCCGACCTCGACCTGGCCCGGTGGCACCCGGAGGTCCCGGCGCTGCTGGCCGGGCTGGCGAAGGCGGCGCACGTGCCGGGGATGCCACCGGGCACGGATCCGCTGGCGATGTCGCTGCTGGCGCGGGCCCAGCGGCTGGCGACGGTGCTCGACCTGGCGCTCAGCGACGCCCCCGGTGGTGCGGTCACCCACCGCCAGGCCGCCGCCCGCGACGACGCGCTCCGTCCGCTGGGCGACGCCGTCCGCGAGGCGGTCACCGCCGCCTACAACGCCGTCCCGCGGTGAGGGGGTCGCACCGTCGGCGTCCTGCCGTCGGGCTCGCGGTCCTCGCGTCGTGCGGCCTCGTCGTGACGTCCTGCGGTGCGGGCGGCGACCCGGTGCCCGGGGAGGTCGAGGCCGAGGTCGGCGCGCCGACGGGACCGCAGCGGGTGTGGTGCGCCGGTGAGGGTCCCGCCGTGGTCCTGGTCAACGGCATCGGGGACGACGCCACCTCCGAGCAGTGGATCGAGGTCGAGCGGCCCCTCACCGGCAGCGCGCGGGTCTGCCGCTACGACCGGCCCGGCACCGGCGCCAGCGACGCCCCCCGGACCGCGGGCAGGGGCGCCGACGAGCTCGACGCCGAACTGGATGCCGTGGTCGACCACGCCGCGGGTGGCGGCCCGGTCGTCCTGGTGGCGCACTCCTTCGGCGGCTACCTGGCGCGGGTCTACGCCGACCGGCACCCCGAGCGCGTCGACGGCTTGGTGTTCGTCGACGCGCTCGATCCCTCCGTCGGCCTGCTGAGCGGCACCGGCGCACCGAGCCTGCAGGAGGTCGAGATGGCCGGCGAGCGGCTGGACCTCCGCGACGTCGAGCAGGCCGCGCGGTCGGTGACGGCGCTGGAGGACGACCCGCGCCTCGTGGTGCTCATGCGCGGCGAGGGCGCCGGCGAGCCGTGGACGGCGGGCCAGGAGCAGCTGGCCGCGCTCTCGGGACGCTCGCAGACCGTCGTCGTGCCCGGGGCCGGGCACCAGATCCCGTCGGAGGCTCCGGAGGCGGTGGCCGCCGCCGTGGCGGACGTGCTCCGCCCCACCGGCTGAGGGAGGACCCCCGTCCCGGGTCCCGCCGGCCTCCCTGCAGGGTCCCGCCGCGAGCCTGCGAGCGGTGGCGGGACAGGGAGGTCCTTCCCCGAAGGGGTGGGGAGGACGGGGTCCTCCCTCAGGCGGCACCGGGACGGCGCGGTGCGACGAAACAGCACGACGCCGGGCAGTTGGTGCCCAGGCGGGGCTCCCCACCCGCGCGGCGCTCCCCCAGCAGCTCCACCAGCGACCGGACGAACGCCGGGTGGGTCCCGGCGGTCGCGGCGCGGGCGAAGGCCAGCCCGAGCTCCTCGGCGGTCTCCCTCGCCTCGTTGTCGAGGTCCCAGACGACCTCGAGGTGGTCGCTGACGAACCCGACCGGGAACAGGACGACGGCCTGCTCCCCCGCCGCGGCCAGCGCGCGCAGGTGGTCGTTGACGTCGGGTTCCAGCCACGGCACCGACGGCGGGCCGCTGCGGCTCTGCCACACCAGGTCGAAGGACCGGCCGGGCGCGGCGGCGTCGACCGCGAGCTGCGCGGCGGTCGTGAGCTCGGCCTCGTAGGCGTGCCCCCCGGGCCCCGCCACGGCGGCCATCGTGTCGGGGATGGAGTGCGCGGTGGCCACCAGCCGGGCGGTGCCGCGGAGCTCCTCGGGCAGCGTGGCGATCGCGGCGGCCAGCGCGTCGGCGTTGGCCTGCACGAAGCCCGGCGCGTCGAAGTAGTGCGGCAGCTTCTCCGCGGTCGGCCCGCCGCCGGTCGCGACGCGGGCCCGCGCGATGTCCTCGTGGTACTGCCGGCAGCCGGAGTACGAGGCGTAGGCCGAGGTGGCGAGGACGTAGACGTGCTCGATGCCGTCGTCGGCCAGCTGCTGCCAGGTGTCCTCGACGAACGGCGCCCAGTTGCGGTTGCCCCAGTAGACCGGCAGCTCGACGCCGGCGGCGGCGAGGTCGGCCTCGACCGCCGCGATCAGCGCCTTGTTCTGGTCGTTGATCGGGCTGACGCCGCCGAAGTGGTGGTAGTGCTCGGCGACCTCCTCCAGCCGCTCGCGCGGCACCCCCCGGCCGCGGGTCACGTTCTCCAGGAACGGCATGACGTCGTCGTGGCCCTCGGGGCCGCCGAAGGAGAGCACCAGCAGCGCCTCCCGTCGTCCGGCGGGGGCGGGGTCGGCCGACGGCGGGACGCCGCCGTTGTTGCGGACGGCCAGCGAGGGGTCCTCGTCGGGTCGCTGGCCGGGGTTGATGTCGACGGTGGCGCGGGGCACGGACTTCCTTCTCGCTGCGGGACGCCGGCGGATGCACTCACACGCCGACGGCGTGGAAGCCCCCGTCGACGTGCACGATCTCGCCGGTGGTGGCGGGGAACCAGTCCGACAGCAGCGCGACGACGGCCTTGCCGGCCGGCTCGGTGTCGGTGACCGACCAGCCGAGCGGCGCCCGCCCCTCCCACGCCTCCTCGAACTGCGCGCTGCCCGGGATGGACTTCATGGCCATGCTGCGCAGGGGCCCGGCGGCCACGATGTTGGACCGCACGCCCTCGGGTCCGAGCTCGCGGGCCACGTACCGGCTCACGGACTCCAGCGCCGCCTTGGCCGCGCCCATCCAGCCGTAGACCGGCCAGGCGACGGACGCGTCGAAGGTCAGCCCGACGACCGAGGACGGGTTCGCCAGCAGCGGCCGGCAGGCCTGCGCGAGGGAGGCGTAGGACCAGGACGACACCTGGAAGGCCGTCGCCGCGTGCTCCCAGGCGACCTCGGGGAAGCCCTCCCCCATCGCCTCCTGGGGCGCGAACCCGATCGAGTGGACGACGCCGTCGAGGGTGTCGAAGCCCTGCTCGCGCAGCCGGTCGGCCAGGGTCGACAGGTGCTCGGTGTTCGTCACGTCGAGCTCGACGACGGCCGCCTCCTGCGGCAGCCGCTTGGCGATCCGCTGGCACAGCGACAGGGCGCGGCCGAAGTTTGACAGGACGACGGTGGCGCCCTGCTCCTGCGCGATCCGGGCGGTCGCGTACGCGATCGAGGCCTCGGTGAGGACCCCGGTGACCAGGATCTCCTTGCCCTCGAGGATGCCGCCGCTCATCAGTGCCCCATTCCCAGTCCGCCGTCGACCGGGACGACCGCCCCGGTGATGTAGCCAGCCGCGTCGCTCGCCAGGAAGCGCACCACGCCGGCGATCTCCTCCGCCGAGGCGTACCGCCCCAGCGGCACCTGCCCGAGGATCTCCTGCTGCCGCTTCTCCGGCAGCTGCGCCGTCATGTCGGTCTCGACGAAACCGGGCGCCACCACGTTCGCGGTGATGCCGCGGCTGCCCAGCTCGCGGGCGATGGACCGCGCCAGGCCCACGAGGCCGGCCTTGGACGCCGCGTAGTTCGTCTGCCCGGCCGAGCCCAGCAGGCCCACGACCGACGAGACGAAGACCAGCCGGCCGCTCCGCGCGCGCACCATCCTGGCCGCGGCCCGCTTGGCGACCCGGTAGGCGGCGGTGAGGTTGGCGTCGAGGACGTCGGTGAAGTCCTCCTCCCTCATCCGCATGAGCAGCCCGTCGCGGGTGATGCCGGCGTTGCTGACCAGCACCTCCACCGGCCCCTGGTGCTCCTCGACCTCGGTGAAGGCCCGGTCGACCGCTGCGGCGTCGGTGACGTCGCACTCCACGCCGAACAGGCCCTCGGGGGCGCCGCTGCCACGGTGGGTCACCGCCACCGCGTCGCCCTGCTCGGCGAACGCGCGGGCGATCGCCAGCCCGATCCCGCGGTTCCCGCCGGTCACGAGCACCGATCTCGCCACGTCCCACACCCCTTGCGCCGGTCCATCCGGTCCGGCTCCCGAACCTAGTCGGTCGGCGCAGGTCACACCCGGTCACGGGTGGCACGCCCCGGCCGCGACCGACGAGTTCCGGGGACGGGCGGAGTCGGGAGGACCATGAGCACCCTCCCTGCCCTGTCCCGGGCGGCCGTCGACGCCGCGGTGGCCGCCGAGCGGCACCGCCTCGCCGACTCCGTCGCCGACCTCACCGACGAGGAGTGGGCGACGGAGTCGCTCTGCGCCGCCTGGACGGTGCGCGACGTCATCGCCCACCTCACGGTCACGACCAGGCTGACGGTGCCCCGGCTGCTGTGGGCGGCGGTGCGGGCCCGGGGCAGCTTCGACCGGATGGAGGTCGACCTGGCGGCGCAGCGGGCCGCGGCGCACAGCCCCGCGGAGCTGGTCGCGCAACTGCGGGAGAGCGCCGGCTCCACGCGGAGATTCCCCGGCAGCACCCCGAGGGACCCGCTGATGGACCTCGTCGTCCACGCCCAGGACGTCGCGCGGCCGCTGGGCCGGCGTCTCGTGTCACCCCCGGACGTGGTGGCGGACTGCCTGGCCTACGTCGCTCCGAACAGGTTCATGGGCGCGCCGCGGCGACTGGCCGGGGTGCGGCTGGTCTCGACCGACACCGGGTGGACCCACGGCGACGGGGCCGAGGTGCGCGGCCCCGACATCGACCTGCTGCTCGTCGCGGCGGGACGGCGCGCCGGCCTCGACGGGCTGGCGGGGCCCGGCGCCGAGGTGCTCGCCGCGCGCCTGGGCTGACCACCCCCCGACCGCCCGCGGCCGGTGGGGGCCCGCGTGGGGCCTCAGCGCGAGCGTCCGGACGACGGACCCAGCAGGTGCGCGACCGCGCCGCGTGCGCCCAACCGGTCCAGCGACCCGGCCGCGCGCAGGTACGCGCGCCGGAAGCGCTCGTCGTCGGCGAGGTCGCCGAAGACGTCGCCGAGCCCCAGGACGGCCAAGGGGTCCTCCTGCCGGCGCCGCAGCAGCGGAGCCATCCGGTCGAGGCGGGCGTCCACCACCTCGATGCGCCCGCCTCCCTCGTCCTCCCCCGTGGCATAGCGGGCCCAGGCCGCCACGGCCAGGACCGCGACGTCGATCGGCCCGCCGGTGCGCAGCTGGTCGCGCACGACGGGCAGGACGAACGTGGCGATGCGCTCGGAGCCCTCGGCGCAGTTCCGGGCCAGAGTGTCGCTGACGGCCGGGTTGGCGAAGCGGTCGAGGAGGACGGCCCGGTAGGCGGCGAGGTCCGTGCCGGGGACCGGGGGCAGCGTGGGGGTGGCCTCCTCGCGCATGTACCGGTCGACCAGCTCGACGAAGAGCGGGTCGGTCATCACCTCGTCGACCCGGCGGTGGCCCGCGAGGTAGCCCAGGTAGGACATCACCTGGTGGCCGGCGTTGAGCAGCCGCAGCTTCCCCAGCTCGTACGGACGCACGTCGTCGACCAGCTGGACCCCCGCCTCCTCGAGCGGCGGCCGCGCGTCGCTGAAGGAGTCCTCCAGCACCCACTGCAGGTAGGGCTCGGCCACGACCGGCCACCGGTCCGCGATCCCGGCCTCGTCGGCCAGCCGGCGGCGGTCGTCGTCGGTCGTGACGGGCGTGATGCGGTCCACCATCGAGCTGGGGAACGCGACGTGCCGGTCGATCCACCCGGCGAGGTCGTCCCCCGTCCCGGCGTCCTGCAGGCGGGCGAACTCGACGAGGGTCCGCCGCGCCAGAGCGCCGTTGTTCTCGACGTTGTCGCAGGAGACCACCGTGAACGGCGGCGTCCCGGCGTCGCGTCGACGGCGCAGCGCCGCGCTGAGCAGACCGAACGCCGTCCGCGGGTGCGGGGCCGTGAGGTCCGCGCGCAGGGCGTCGTCCGGCCGGAACCGCCCGGTGGACTTCTCGGTGCTGTAGCCACCCTCGGTGATGGTCATGGTGACCAGGTGGGTCGACGGCGACGCCATGGCGGCCAGGACCGCCGCCGGGTCGTCGTCCACCAGCAGCAGGCGCAGCAGCGAGCCGACGACGGCCGGCTCGATCGCCCCGGTCGGGTGCTTGAGCACCAGGGTGTAGAGACCGTCCTGGGCACGCAGCGCCTCGTGCAGTCCGCGGTCGGCGGGGAGGACCCCCACACCGGTGATGCCCCACTCCCCGTGCCCCCGGGCGAGCAGCCGGTCGAAGTAGACGGCCTGGTGCGAGCGGTGGAAGCCGCCCACACCCAGGTGGACGACGCCGCTGCCGGCCGCGGCGCGGTCGTAGGCCGGTCGCCGGACCGGTGCCGGCAGCGCGGTCAGGGTGGTCTCCTGCAGCGGTGTGGCGGTCACGGTCGGGGCTCTCTCTCCTGGGTGCGGTGGTGGGGCGACCGGGGGACGGAGGTCAGGCGGAGGCGTCCGGGCAGCGGCGCGACGCTGCTCCCCCCGGCGGCTCGACCCGGGAGACGCTCGTGTCCAGCTCCGGCGCCGAGAACGGGAACAACCCCGCCGCGTGGGCCTCGGCCCGGCACGACTGCCGCTCGACGAGCCGGACCGGCAGCACGGTGCGCCGGAGCGCGGAGCCCTCCGGTGCGCCGAGCCGCTCGACGACCCGCTCGGCGGCCAGCCGGCCCAGGGCGGCGGGGTCCTGGTCCACCACCGTGAGCGCCGGCGAGAGCATGTCGGCCATCGGGAAGTCCCCGAAGGCGACGACGGCCCAGCTGGTCCCGGCCAGCTCCGGCACCAGCGCCATCGTCGTGCGCGCGTCGGCGCTGAGCACGGCCGTCGGCGGCGGGGACGAGCGGGCGAGGCGCTGCACCAGCCGCCCCGGGGCCGCGTCGTCGGAGTCGCGGAAGGCGACGAGCTCGTCCCGTGCGACGAGGCCGGCCTCCGCGAGCGCCGCACGGTGGCCCGCGAGGCGGTCGGCGGTCGTGGGCACCTGCGGGCTGTCCCCGACGAAGGCGATGTGGCGGTGGCCGTGCCCGATCAGGTGTGCCGTGGCCATCCGGGCACCCCCGTGGTCGTCCCCGGTGATCGTGTCGGCCTCCAGCCCCCGCGGCGGGCGGTCGACGAAGACGACGGGCATCCGCGCGGTCCACCGGGCCAGGTGGCCCTGGTCCGGCGAGGTCGGCGCGACGACCAGCCCGCTGAGCGGCCGGCGCAGGAGCGACTCCAGCGCCCCCCGCTCCCGCTCGGGGTCGTAGCCGAGGCTGCTCACCACGACCGACGTGTCGTGCGCCGCCGCGACGTCCTCGACCGCCTTGGCCACCAGGGCGAAGAAGGGGTCGGCGATGTCCGGCACCGCCACACCGAGGACCGGCGCACCGCCCGCACGGAACGTGCGGGCCAGCGCGTTCGGCACGTACCGCAGCTCGCGCAGCGCCTCGGTGACCCTGGTCCGCGTCTCCGGCAGCACGTGGGGGTCGTTGTTGACCACCCGGGAGACGGTCTTGGCGCTCACCCCGGCCCGGGCGGCGACCTGCCGCATCGTCGCCACCGGTGCCTCAGCCCGCGCGGCGACGACCGGTCACGCTCAGCGGCACGTGTAGCCGCCGTCGATCGGCAGGGAGACCCCGGTGATCATCGATGCGTCGTCGCTGAGCAGGAACACGATCGGTGCGGCGATCTCGTCCTCCGTGGCCCACCGGCCGAGGGGCATCTGCTCGAGGAAGGGTCCCTCGATCTCCGGCCGCCCCCAGTAGAACGCCGACATCTCGGTCATCACCACGGTCGGGTTCACGCTGTTGACGCGGATCCCGTACCTGCCGAGCTCCAGGGCCGAGACGCGCGTGATGTTGTCCAGCGCCGCCTTGGAGGAGCCGTAGGAGATGTGCCCGGGGAGAGCGACGAGGCTCGCCTGGCTCGACACGTTGACGATGGCTCCGCCGCGACCCAGCCGGACCATGGAGGCGGACGCGTACTTGGTGACCAGCAGCGCGCCGCGGGCGTTGATGCTGATGACCTTGTCGAAGACGGCGATGTCGGTGTCCACCGGCGTGGCGATCTCCCCGCCGAAGCCGCCGCAGTTCACCACACCCCAGAGGTCCAGGCCCTCCAGCGCCGACCGGACGCTCTCCTCCGAGGTCAGGTCGAAGGGCAGCGGGCGAGCTCCGGTCTCGGCCGACAGCTGCTCCAGCGCCTCGACGGACCGGCCACTGGCGATCACGTCGGCCCCTGCGGCGGTCAGGCGGCGGACCGTCGCACCGCCGATGCCCCCGCTGGCTCCGGTGACCAGGACGGTGCGGCCCTCGAGGTCGGTCATGTCAGCGTCTCTCCCTGGGGCTCGGTGCGCGCCGCCTCCGGGCGGAGTGGCGCCACGGCTGATGCAACCACAGGGACGGCGCGCATGTCATCGGTGTCATGGCGTCTCTTGACACCGATGTCACGCTGGCTGCGTCGCGCCTCCCCCGGGGCCCGTGGCGACGCCGCGGACGTGCGACCGGGAGGGGAGGTCGCCAGTGCACGAGGCAGCCGGCCCCCCGCCAGCGGGCGGGCCACCCGTCGTCCGCGAGACGGTGCAGCAGCTGGTCGACCGGGCCGCGGCCCTGGCGTCCGGCGGGAGACGACTGCTCGGCGTCACCGGCGGGCCGGGGGCGGGCAAGTCGACCGTCTGCGCGGCGCTGGTCGCCGCACTCGGCGCGCGGGTCGCGCTCGTGGGGATGGACGGCTTCCACTACGCCAACCGGGAGCTGCTGCGGCTGGGCCGCCGGGACCGCAAGGGCGCACCGGACACGTTCGACGTCGACGGCTACGTCGCCCTGCTGCAGCGGCTGCGGACGCCGCCGGACCACACCGTCTACGGCCCCGTCTTCGACCGCGACCTGGAGGAGTCGGTCGGCAGCGCCGTCCCCGTCCCCCCGGACACCCCCCTCGTCCTCACGGAGGGCAACTACCTCCTCCTGCAGGAGCACGGGTGGGACGCGGTCCGGCCGTGCCTGGACGAGGTCTGGCACCTCGACGTGCCACCCGAGGTGCGTGCCCGCCGGCTCCTGCGCCGCCGGCTGTCCCACGGCCACGAACGGCGAGCCTCCGAGGACTGGGTGCGCACCGTCGACCGGCCCAACGGGGAGGTCGTCGACGCCTCCCGGGAGCGCGCCGACCTGATCGTGCACCTCGACGTCCCCGAGCACTCGACCGAGGACGACCCGACCGGCTGAGGCCCGACCCCGGGACCGGCCCCCCGGGCGCCGCTGGTCGGTGAGTCAGCAGTCGGACCGGTACACCGCGTCCTGGTTCTGGTCGAGGTTGTCCTGCGTGAGGATCGTGAACCCGGTCTGGATCTCGGCCTGCGGCTCCTCGCCGTTGAGGGACGCGACGACCTGCTCGAGCCCCTGCCGCCCGATGTCCGCCGGCTGCTGCGCGACGAGGGCCTGGACGGTCCCGTTCTGCAGCGCCTCGACCTGGGCCGGCCCGGCGTCGAACCCGACGACGGTCACCCCGGTCGCCCCGGCCTGCCGCAGCCCGGTCGCGGCGCCCTCGGCGGCGAACAGGTTGGTGCCGAAGATGCCGATCAGGTCCGGGTGGGCCTGGAGGGTCGAGGTGACGATCCGGGCCCCCTCGGCGGGGTCGTTCTGGGCGTACTGCGTGGGCAGGGCCGTGAACGCGGGGTCCTGCGCCAGCGCGTCGTTGAAGCCCTTGATGCGCGCCTCGTTCGTGCTGATGCCCGGCTCGTGGCCGACCACGAGGACGGTGCCGCCGTCGGGGTTGGCCTGCTTGATGGCCTCGAAGGCCGCTGCGCCGCCGCCCTCGTTGTCCGAGGCGACCTGGGTGACCGCCATCGACGGGTCCTCGAGGGTCGTGTCCACGAGGCCGACCGTGATGCCGGCGTCCGCGGCGGCCCGGATGGGCCGGTTCATGGCGCTCACGTCGGTGGGCGCGATGAGCAGACCGTCGGGCTGGCTGGCGACGACGCTGTCGACGATCGGGGTCTGCAGCGCGGGGTCGAACTGCTGCGGGCCCTGGGTCGTGACCGTGACGCCCAGCTCCTCGGCGGCTGCCTCGATCCCGCACTGCATCGTGATGTAGAACTCGTCGCCCGCGACGCCCTGGACGAAGGCGACCTCGTAGTCCCCGCCGCCACCGCCGCCGCCCCCGCCGGAGGCCGAGCCGCCGCCGTCGTCCCCGCCACAGGCGGCGAGACCGAGCACGAGCGCCGAGACCGCGGAGATCCGGACTGTGGTCCTTCTGTTCACTGTGCTTCCTTTCGACGTGCCCGGGCTGGGCGGGAGAACCGAGAGGCCACCGACCGGCGGGCCCTGGCCCCGCGAGCCGCTGCGGCTCGCCGGACCTGGTCCACGTAGACGGCGACGATGAGGAACGCCCCGACGACCACCTGCTGCCAGAAGGGCTGGACGCCCATGATCACGAAGCCGTTCTGCAGGACTGCCGGGATGAACAGGCCGACGACGGTGCCGGCGATCGTCCCGATGCCACCGAAGAGGCTGGTGCCGCCGATGACGACGCCCGCGATGACGTTCAGGGCGGTGTTGGACTGGCCGGCGATCGTGGTGGAGGCGAAGAAGGCGAGGTTGAGGATCCCCGCCAGTCCGGCACAGAAGCCGGCCAGCGTGTAGATGAGGATCAGGTGCCGGTCGACCCGGACGCCCACGCGCCGGGCGGCCTCGTCGTTGGAGCCGACGGCGTACGTGTAGCGGCCGAACCGGGTCCGGTGCAGCAGCACGGCGCCGAGCACCACGACCACCAGGGAGATCAGCGACAGGTACGGGATCTGGCCGAACAGGCGGCCGAAGCCGATGGTGTCGGTGAGCACCGTCGGGGCGCCGCGGACGTCGATCCCGCCGGTGATGATCTGCGCGCCGCCGAGGGCCATGCCCAGGGAGCCGAGGGTGACGATCAGCGGCGGGACCTTCGCCTTGGCGACGAGCACGCCGTTGAGCAGCCCCCAGAGGACGCCGGACACGCAGGCCACCAGGGCGCCGATGAGCGAGACACCGACCCCCTGGCCACCGAGCGCCTCCATCGTCTTGGCCGCGACCACACCGCTGAAGACCAGGACGCTGCCCACGGACAGGTCGATGCCGCCGGTGATGATCACGAACGTCATCCCGACGCCGATGATCGCCAGGATCGAGACGTTGACGACGATGTTGCGGAAGTTGTTCACCGACGGGAACGCGTCCGGCTCCGCCGCGCTGAACAGGACGACCAGCACGAGCAGCACGGCCAGGATCTGGAACGCCTGCGCGCCCAGCAGCCGCTGCAGCGGGGTCTTCGGGGCCTCCTCGTCCGCGGGGGCGGGCCCGGCGGCCTGCTGCTGACCCGTGGCCGCGCTCATGCCGCGTCCTGGTTGATCGCCCCGGTCATGGCACCGACCAGCTCCTCCATCGAGGTCTGCTTCGCGTCGTAGGTCGCGATCCGCCGGCCCAGCCGCAGCACCTGGATGCGGTCGGCCACCTCGATCACGTGCGGCATCGAGTGGCTGATGAAGACGACGGCGATGCCGCGGTCCCGCACCCGCCGGATCAGGTCGAGCACGTTGCGGGTCTGCACCACGCCCAGCGCCGCCGTCGGCTCGTCCAGGAAGATCACCCGGCTGGCCCAGGCGGCCGCGCGCGCCACCGCGATCTGCTGGCGCTGGCCACCGGACATCGACCCGACGGGCGCGCTGAAGTCGCGCACCGTCGCCCCGAGGTCGGCGAACGCCCGTCGGGTGTGGTCCTTCATCTCGGTGTGGTCCATGAAGCCCAGCCGGCCCAGCAGGCCGGACCGCATGACCTCCCGGCCCAGGTACATGTTCTGCACCGGGTCCAGGTGCGGAGCCAGGGCGAGGTCCTGGTAGACGGTCTCGATGCCCAGCGACCGGGCGGCCGCCGGGGAGTCGAGCGTGACCGGGCGGCCGTCGCTGAGGATCTCCCCCGAGTCCACCGCCAGGGAACCCGACAGCGCCTTGACCAGCGTGCTCTTGCCCGCGCCGTTGTCCCCGATCAGCGCGACGACCTCGCCGAGGTCGACGTCGAAGTCGGCGCCGTCGAGGGCGCGCACGTGCCCGAACTCCCGGCGCAGGCCCCGGGCCTCGAGGGCCGCGGTCACGGGGCGTCCTCCCGGTTCTGCGGGGACGTCATGAGCGACCCCCTCCTTCCTGTGCCATCTCCCACTCCCTGGTCCCGTCCTGCTGCACCGGGGCGTCGGTTGTGCGCCCCGGGTCGTCCTCGCCCCCGTCCGCGCCGCGGGGACCCGTCGTCCCCGCCGGAGGCGGCAGCTCGCCGGACCCGCGCTGGACCAGGCGGACCGGCACCACCACGGTCTCGGCCGGGACGTCGGGCTCGGCGAGCCGCCGGAACAGCCGCTCGGCGGCGGCCCGGCCGACGGCCTCGGGCTCGTGGTCGATCACCGTGACCGCCGGCAGGAGCGAGTCGGCCATCGGGAAGTCGTCGAAGCCGACGACCGCCACGTCGGTCCGGCCGCTGCTGTGCAGGAACGGCACGAGCCCCAGCGAGCACCGCATGTTCGAGGCGAAGACGGCGGTGGGCGGCTGCGGACCGGCGAACAGCTGCTCCGCGGCCTCGCGGGCGGTCTGCGCCGTGCCGGCGCCGAGGGCGACCAGGGCCGGGTCCTCCGCGACCCCGTGGGCGGCCAGCGCGCGGCGGTAGCCCTCGAGCCGCAACCGCGTCGTCGGGTTCCGGGTCTGGCTGCCGAGGAAGCCGACCCGGCGGTGGCCGTGGGCGAGCAGGTGCCGGGTGGCCGTCTCCGCGGCGGCGAGGTCGTCGACGACGACGGCGTCGCCGTCCATCCCGTCCGGACGCCGGTCGACGAACACGACCGGCGTGCGCTGCCGCGGGTCCTCGAGGTGCGCGTGGGTCTCGGCGACGGGGACGACGATGAGGCCCGCGACCTGGCGCACGAGCAGGCTGCGGACGACCACGGCCTCGCGATCGGGCAGGTCGCCGACGCTGGAGATCATAACCGCCAGGCCGCGTTCGAGCGCCGCCTGCTCGACCGCGCTGGTGAGCCGCGCGAAGAACGGGTCGGCCAGGCTCTCCACCACCAGCCCGATGGCGTCGGCCCGGCCCACGCGCAGGGACCGCGCGACGAGGTTCGGCTCGAAGCCGAGGTCGTCGATGGCCCGCTGCACCCGCTCCCGGGTGCTGGGGGTGACGTGGGCGTCGCCGTTGACCACCCGGGAGACCGTCTTCGCGCTGACGTCGGCCACCCGGGCGACGTCGCGGAGCGTCACCGCCCGGGACACGGGGCGCCTCCCGGGACACGGCTGCCGGGCGGCCCGTGCGGGCGGCGGCGACCGGGACGGACGGCCACGGCAGCTCCTCCCAGGGCTCGACCCGACATGGCGCGCGTCACTAAACTCGCCCGTGTCAACGATGTCAAGGTTGATCCCGCCGGCCCTCGGGAACGTTTCCGGGCCGCTAGGGTCCCTGCCCTGACCACCCCGGCCGGCACCGACGGGCCGCTGACGGAGAAGGAGCCCCATGACGACGACCGGGTCCCCCGAGGTGTCCGGCACCTGGGTCCGACTGGCGTCCCACCGCGCCTGGTTGGACGCCGAGGGCGAGCGGCTCCTCGACTTCGCCGAGGGTGCGGGAGCGGCCGCCACCGGGTTCGCCTGGCTGGACGACGACGGCCGGCCCCAGCCGGACCAGGGCCCGCAGCTGTGGATCACCGCCCGGATGACCCACGTCTTCGCCCTGGCCTCCCTGCGCGGCCGCCCGGGAGCCGGACGGCTGGTCGACCACGGCCTGGCCGCCCTGACCGGCGCCTTCCGGGACGCCGAGCACGGGGGCTGGTACTCCGCGCTGACCCCCGCCGGGGAGCCCGAGGGCACCGGCAAGGCCGCCTACGACCACGCCTTCGTCGTCCTCGCGGCCGCCAGCGCCACCGCGGCGGGACGGGCGGGTGCCGCGGAGCTGCTGCAGGAGGCCCTCGCCGTCGTCGAGCAGCACTTCTGGCGGCCGGACGAGGGCCGGTGCGCGGAGAGCTGGGACCAGGACTGGTCGATCCCCGAGCCCTACCGGGGCGCCAACAGCAACATGCACATGACCGAGGCCTTCCTCACCGTGGCCGCCGTGACCGGCGACACCCGCTGGCTGGACCGGGCGCTGAGCACCGCCGAGCAGCTGATCCACCGGGCGACGCGGGAGAACGGCTGGCGCCTGCCCGAGCACTTCGACGCGCAGTGGCGCCCGCTGCCGGACTACAACGCCGAGCGCAAGAACGACAAGTTCCGCCCGTACGGCTCGACCCCGGGGCACTGGCTGGAGTGGTCGCGGCTGCTGCTGCACCTGGAGGCGGCTCTGCAGGACGCCGGGCGGCAGGCCCCGGACTGGCTGCCGGAGGCCGCCCGCAGCCTGTTCGCCGCGGCGGTCGAGGTCGGCTGGGCCCCGGACGGGCAGCCCGGCTTCGTCTACACCCTCGACTGGGAGGACCGCCCGGTGGTCGCCTCCCGGCTGCACTGGGTGCTCACCGAGGCGATCGGTGCCGCCGCGGTGCTGCGCGCGCGCACCGGCGAGGCGCAGTACGAGCGCTGGTACCGGACCTTCTGGGACGAGGCCGTCGCGCGCTACACCGACCGGGACCGCGGCAGCTGGGTGCACGAGCTGTCGGTCGGGGACACCCCGCCGGTCTGGTCGGGCAAGCCGGACGTCTACCACGCCTACCAGGCGGTGCTGCTGCCCCAGCTGCCCCTGGCGCCGGTGCTGGCCGGGGAGCTCAGGGCAGCGCTCGAGCGCGACTGACCGACCCCCCACACGACGACCCGAGGAGCACCTCATCCCACGCGCAGCACTGACCGACGTCCTGTCCGCGGCGCAGTCCGGGCGCCGCGGCGTCGGCGCCTTCAACGTCATCCAGGTCGAGCACGCCGAGGCCATCGTGGCCGGGGCCGGGGCCGCCGGGCGGCCGACCGTGCTCCAGCTCAGCGAGAACGCCGTCCGCTACCACGGGGCCCTGGCCGCCGTCGGGCGGGCGATGCTCGCGGTGGCCGACGCGGCCGACGTCCCGGTGGTGGTGCACCTCGACCACGCCACCGGCGTCGAGCTGGTGGAGGAGGCGCTCGACCTCGGCTTCACGTCGGTCATGTACGACGGCTCCACGCTGCCCGTCGAGGAGAACCTCGCGACCACGCGCCGCGTCGTCGAGCGGGCGCACGGTCTCGGCGCGTCGGTCGAGGCGGAGATCGGCGAGATCGGCGGCAAGGACGGCGTCCACGCGCCCGGCGTGCGGACCCGGCCGGAGGACGCCGCCCGGTTCGTGCAGGAGACGGGCATCGACGCCGTCGCGGTGGCGGTCGGGAGCTCCCACGCGATGACCGAGCGCACCGCCCGCCTCGACCTGGACCTGATCACCGCGATCCGCGACGCCGTGCCGGTGCCGCTGGTCCTGCACGGCTCCTCCGGCGTCCCCGACGACCACCTCCGGGAGGCCGTCACCGCGGGGATGACGAAGATCAACATCTCGACGCACCTCAACGCCACCTTCACCCGCGCCGTCCGCGACGCGCTGGCCGCCGACCCTGCGCTGGTCGACCCGCGCACGTACCTGGGGGCCGCGCGGACGGCGACCGCGCGCGAGGTGGAGCGCCTCGTGCGCCTGCTCGCGGACTGACCCCGTACCCGCCCCGGCCGACCCCAGGAGGACACCCCGTGCACGGACCCGGCCCGACGGTCCACGTCGTGAGCCCCAACCCCGCGCAGGACCGCCTGCAGGTGGTCCCCCGGCTGGTGGTCGGCGAGGTCCACCGCGCCACCGAGGTCGTCAGCCGGCCCGGGGGCAAGGGGATGATCGTGGCCCGCGGCGTGGTGCGGCTGGGTGGCCGCGCCGCGCTGCACGGCTTCCTCGGCGGCCCGGTGGGCGCCCACATCTCCGAGGGCTGCCGGGAGCTCGGGATCGAGGACCGGCACGTCCGCGTCGACGGCGAGACCCGGGTGAACACCGTCCTGGTGGATGCCTCCTCGGGGTCCTCCACCGTCGTCAACGAACCGGGCCCGCAGGTGGCCACCGCCGCGGTCGAGGCCCTGGTCGAGGGGCTGCTGGGCGCGGTGGCCCGGGGCGACACCGTGGTGTGCACCGGCAGCCTGCCCCGCGGGGTGGCGCCGGACCTCTACGCGCGGTGCGTCCGCGAGCTCCGCGGCCGCGGGGTCCGCACGGTGGTGGACACGTCGGGGGCGGCGCTGGCACTCGCCGTGCGCGCGGCGCCGGACGTCCTCAAGGTCAACGAGCAGGAGCTGCGCGCCGACGCGGGTCTCGCCGAGGAGGACGACGGCGCCGACCTCGACACGCTGATGCGACACGTCCTGGACGCCGGCGTCGGGGCGGTCGTCGTCACCCGCGGTGCGGACGGGCTCTGCTACCGGTCGCCGACCGGAGCGTGGGACGTCACGGCGCCCGCCGTCCCCGTGGTGAACGCCACGGGCTCCGGCGACCTCATGCTGGCCGGCTTCGTGACGGCCCTGGCGCACGGGGAGGACGTCGAGACGGCGCTGCGCACGGGCGCCGCGGCCGGTGCGGCCAACGCGGCCCGGCTCGAGCCGGACCTCAGCGGGCCCGACGAGGTGCGCGAGCTGCGGGCGCGCGCCGTCGCCACCGCCGTCCCGGCGGTGCGCCGGTGAGCGCCACCTTCCTCGGGATCGACGTCGGCTCGACGCGCACCAAGGCCGTCGTCCTGGCGAGCGGAGGCTCGGACGCGCTCGCCGCGGCCGCCGCGGCGACGCCGCAGGGCGAGGCCGACGGCGTTCCGGTGCACGTCCCCGGGGCGGTCCGGGACGCGGTCGTCGACACCGCCCGGCGGGCGCTGGCCGAGACCGGCCCCGAGGCGCGCGCGCGACTCGGCGGCATCGCCGTGACGTCGGTCGGCGAGGAGGCGGTGCTGCTCGACGCCGGGGCCCGCCCGGTCGGGGACGTACCGACGTGGTTCGCCGGGGTCGGGCACGCCCCCGCGCGGGAGCACGCCGAGGAGCTCGACCGCCGGGCACCGATCACCGGGCTCCGGCACCCCGAGTACACCGTCCACACGCTCGGGTGGTGGGCGCGCACCCGTCCCGCGCAGGCGCAGGCCGCGGCGACCCTCACCGACCTCGGCAGCTGGCTGCTCTCCACCCTGGGCCCCGGCGAGCTGGTGATGGACCACTCGCACGCCTCCCGCACCGGGCTCTTCGACGCGCCCACCCGGTCCTGGCGGGCCGAGGCCCTCGACGTCGTGGGGACCGGGCACCTGGCCCTCCCCCGGCTCGTGCCGTCGGGCACCGTCGTCGGCGAGCTCGGCGCCGACGCCGCCGCGGCGCTCGGCGTCGCGCCCGGCGTGCCCCTGGTCACCGGCGGGCACGACCACTTCTGCGGCGCGCTGGCCGCCGGCGCCCGATCACCCGGCGACCTGTACATCTCGGCGGGGACCTCCGAGGCCCACCTCCTGGTCACCGACTCGCTGGACCCGGCGGCCACCGCCGACAGCGAGGTCGGGTGCTTCGTCACCGACGGCCTGTACTACCTGCACGCGGCGCTGCCCTCCGGGGCGCTGTACCTGACCTGGACCCGGCTGCTGGGGCTGGACCCCGCCGCGCCGCTCGACGCCCTGCTCGACGCCGAGCCGGTCGGCAGCCGCGGGGTCCGCGGGCGGCTCGCCGCCGACCGCCGGCTGTCCCTGGAGGACGTGCCGGTCGACGTCTCCCCCGCCACGCTGCTGCGCGCCCTCATGGAGACGACCGCGGTGGCCTCCCGCGACCTGACCCGCGACCTCAGCCGCACCGCCGCGCGGCCGGTCGCCCTGCGCCTGCTGGCCGGGACCCCGGTCGCCTCCCCCGCCTGGCGCGAGCTGCGCAGCGTCCTCGGTGAGGGCGCGGCCGCGTTCGTCGACGCCCGCGAGGCCACTGCCCTCGGCGCCGCCCACCTGGCCGCCCGGGCGGTCACCGGGGAGCTGCCGCCACCGCTCCCCCGCAGGGCGCCGGACCCGGAGGTGCCGGCGGCGCGGCGCGAGGAGTACGCCCGCGCCTTCGGGGGGACCGCCCTGCCGTGAGCGGTCCCGCTCGGCGCCTCCGTGCACGGGAGGACCCGCTCAGGCGACGGCGCGCCGCCGTGACCGGACGGCCTCGGCCAGCTCGGCCAGCACCACCTCGGTCGTCGGGAGGTCGACGCAGGCGTCGGTGACGCTCGTGCCGTACGCCAGCCTCTCGGGGTGGCGACGGTCCAGGTCCTGCCGCCCGGCGACGAGGTTGCTCTCCACCATCACGCCGCGGATCGCCCGCTCGCCGGCAGCGATCTGCCCGGCCAGGTCCCGCACGACGACGACCTGGCGCCGGTGGTCCTTCTGGCTGTTGCCGTGGGAGGCGTCGACGACGACCACCTCCGGCAGCCCGCGCCGCGCCAGCTTCCCCTTGGTGTCGGCGATGTGCGCAGCGGAGTGGTTGGGGCCGTCCTTGTCGCCGCGCAGGATGACGTGCGCGGTGTCGTTGCCGGTCGTCGAGAGCTGTGCGCTCACCCCGTGGTGGTCGACGCCGAGGAACTCGTGCGGGGCCCGCGCGGTCAGCACGGCCGAGACGGCGGCGTCGATGCTCCCCTCCGGCGAGTTCTTGAAGCCGACGACGGACGAGAAGCCCGAGACCCGCTCCCGGGCGGTCTGGTCGGTGACGTTGCGGGCGCCGACGCCGTTGTAGGTGACCAGCCCGTTGACGTACTGCGGCGTGAGCGCGTTCAGCGGCTCGGCCGCCACCGGCACGCCGAGGGCCGTGATGCGGCACATGAGCACCCGGGTCGCGACCAGCCCGACGCTGATCCGGCTGGACCCGTCGAGGAACGGGTCGTAGGCGAACCCCTTCCAGTCGACCTCGGTCCGCGGCTTCTCGGTGTAGGTCCGCATCAGGATCTCGAGGTCCTCGCCGTGCCGCTCCCGCATGCGGACGAGGAAGGCGGCGTACTCGAGCGCGGCCTCCGGGTCGTGGATCGAGCAGGGGCCGGCGATGACGGCCAGCCGGTCGTCGGCGCCGGTGACGATGCCGGTCACGGCACGCCGACCGGCCCGGGTCGTGGCGGCGGACTGCGCCGACAGCGGGACGACGGTCGCGACCGCCGCCGGGGTGACCACGACGCTCAGGCCGGTGATCCTGGTGTTCACCAGGCCGGCGAGGTCGACGGCGTCCGCCGGTGAGACGCCCAGTCGCTGCTGGACCTCGGGCAGCAGCTCCGTCAGCGCGGCGTCGATCTGCCCGTTCACCCGCGTCTGGACGTCCAGCAGGAGGTCGGCGATCCGCGTCGCCGCGTCCAGGATCCGGTCAGCCGGGATGGGAGGCCTCCTCGTCGTTCCCGCCCGTCGCGACCCGACGGGGCGGCCCGCCGCTCGGGCGGCTCGGCACGCACCGGTGAGCCAACCACAGCGGATGGGACGGGGCCGTCGCCGAGCGATCCGGGACCCGGCCCGGCCCCGCGGCGTCGCGGGCCGTGCGGACCACGCGCTCCGGCGGCCCCGGGGGTCTCGGCGTCGACCTGCCCGGCCCCGGCTCAGGCCCGGTCGATCGCGGGGGCGGCCACGTCGGCGGCGGTGGCCGCCCAGCTGGCCAGCAGCGTGAACCCGTCCTCGGACGGGGTCCCGGGCTCGGCGGTGTAGACGGTCATGGCGAGCTTCCCGCTGTCCTGGGTCGGCAGGTCGAACGTGTGGTAGACCAGCTCGAGGGTGCCGACGACGGGATGACGGAACTGCTTGGCCCCGGCGTGGTGGATGCGCACGTCGTGCGCGGCCCAGCGGGCGCGGAACTCCTCGCTGACCGTCGACAGCTCCCCGACGAGCTCGCGCAGGTCCTTGTCGTGGGGGTCGCGGCCGGCCTCGGCACGCAGCAGCGCGACGGTGACGCTGGCCGCGCCGTCCCAGTCGGTGTGGTACTCCCGGGCCCGCGGGTCGAGGAACTGGAAGCGGGCGATGTTGGCCGGCCGGCCGGGCATGTCGAAGACCGGTGAGTACAGGGCACGGGCCAGCGTGTTGGCGGCCATGACGTCCAACCGGCCGTTGACCACTAACGCCGCCGAGGCGCTCATCGAGTCGAGCATCCACTGCACGCGCGGGGACACCTGGGCGCGGCTGCGCCGCTGCGGCGTACGGCTCGGCTTGGCGGCGCGGGCGAGGTCGAACAGGTAGCGCCGCTCGGCCTCGTCGAGCTGCAGCGCCCGGGCCACGGCCTCCAGGACGTCCTCGGAGACGCCGCCGATGTGGCCCTTCTCCAGCCGGGTGTACCAGTCGGTGCTCACCCCGGCCAGGACGGCGACCTCCTCGCGGCGCAGCCCGGGCACCCGACGCCGGCCACCGCCCGGCAGCAGCCCCGCCTGCTCCGGGGTGATGCGAGCGCGCCGGCTGGCGAGGAAGTCGCGGATGTCGGAGCGGTTGTCCACCGGATCGACGGTACGGCGGCACGCCGGTCCAGGGAGGTCGTGCTTCTCCCCCCTACAAGCCCGACCACCCGCGCCCGGGACGGACGGGGTTCCCTGGGGTGGTCAGCCCAGCCACCGAGCAGTGAGGAGCACCGCCGTGCGAGGAGTCGTTCTCCACGTCCCCGGTGACGTCCGGGTCGAGGAGCGCCCGGACCCGAGGATCGAGCAGCCCACCGACGCGGTCATCCGGGTGACCGCTGCCTGCGTGTGCGGCTCGGACCTGTGGCCCTACCGCGGCATCGAGGAGGTCGACGGGCCCGCGCCGATGGGGCACGAGTACGTCGGCGTCGTCGAGGAGGTCGGCAGCGACGTCCGCACGCTGGAGCGGGGCCAGTTCGTCGTCGGCTCGTTCTTCGCCTCGGACAACACCTGCGAGATCTGCCGGGCGGGGTACCAGTCGCGCTGCGTGAACGCCGTGCCGGTGGGTGCCCTCGGCACCCAGGCGGAGTACGCGCGCATCCCGCTGGCCGACGGCACCCTCGTCGCCACCCCCGAGCTGCCCTCCGACGACCTGGTCCCCAGCCTGCTCGCCGCCTCCGACGTGCTGGGCACCGGCTGGTTCGCCGCCGTCGCGGCCGAGGCCGGCCCGGGCAGGACGGTCGCGGTCGTCGGCGACGGTGCGGTCGGCTTGCTCGGTGTGCTGGCCGCGAGACAGCTCGGCTCCGAGCGCATCGTCGTCTTCAGCCGGCACGAGTCCCGCCAGAAGCTGGCCCGGGAGTTCGGGGCCACCGACGTCATCGCCGAGCGCGGCGACGAGGGCGTGGCCCGGCTCGAGGACCTGACCGACGGGCTGGGCGCGCACTCGGTCATCGAGGCCGTCGGCACCCAGGAGTCGATGATGCAGGCCATCCGCGCCACCCGGCCCGGCGGGCACGTCGGCTACGTCGGCGTCACCCACGACGTGCAGATCCCCGGCGAGGAGCTCTTCTTCTCCGGCGTGCACCTGCACGGCGGACCGGCTCCGGTGCGCCGGTTCCTGCCCGAGCTGATCGACCTCATCTGCAAGCGCGAGATCGACCCGGGCAGGGTCTTCGACCTCGACCTGCCGCTGGAGCAGGCCGCCGAGGGCTACCGGGCGATGGACGAGCGCCGCGCCATCAAGACCCTGCTGCGTCCCTGACCGCCCCGGAGGACAGCGTGCAGATCACCCGCAGCTCCATCGACACCGTCAAGGGCCCGGCAGACTGGTTCACCGGCGACGTGTACATCGACGCCGTCGCCGCCGCGCCCGCGCCGTCCCGGGTCAGCGCCAACCTGGTGCACTTCATGCCCGGCGCGCGCACCCACTGGCACCGCCACCCGCTGGGCCAGACCGTCTTCGTCACCGAGGGCGTCGGCCTGTGCCAGCGCCGGGGCGGCCCGGTCGAGGTCATCCGCCCCGGCGACCGCGTCCTGTTCGAGGCCGATGAAGAGCACTGGCACGGCGCCGCCCCGAACCGGCTCATGGTCCACGTGGCCATCAACGAGGGGGACGACGACCACGCCGTCGTGCACTGGCTGGCCCCCGTCACCGACGAGGAGTACGGCGCCGCCCCGGCCGCCGACTGATCCCCGCCCCACCCGAGCACCCCCGAGAACGAGGAGCACCCCCGTGCAGGTCCACGCCTACGCCGCCCCCGCAGCCGCCGAGCCGCTCGTCCCCACCGTCATCGAACGCCGGGACGTCGGCCCGCGCGACGTCCTCATCGAGATCACCCACGCCGGCATCTGCCACAGCGACATCCACACCGTCAACGGCGACTGGGGCCCGCAGCCGTTCCCGGTGGTGCCCGGCCACGAGATCGTCGGCACGGTCACCGAGGTGGGCGCCGAGGTCACCACCCACCGGGTCGGCGACCGGGTCGGCGTCGGCTGCATGGTCAACTCCTGCGGCCACTGCGCCAACTGCCTGGGCGGCGACGAGCAGTACTGCCTCAACGGCATGGTCGCCACCTACGCCGCCACGGACCGGGACGGCAGCACGACCCAGGGTGGGTACTCCACCCACGTGGTGGTCGACGCCGGCTTCGTGCTGCGGGTGCCGGACGGCATCGACCCGGCGGCCGCGGCCCCGCTGCTGTGCGCCGGCATCACGACCTACTCCCCGCTGCGCCACTGGGGCGCCGGCCCCGGCAAGCAGGTCGCCGTCGTCGGCCTCGGCGGTCTGGGGCACATGGGCGTCAAGCTCGCGCACGCGATGGGCGCCGAGGTGACCGTGCTGTCGCAGTCGCTGAAGAAGCAGGAGGACGGCCTGCGGCTGGGTGCCGACTCCTACTTCGCCACCAGCGACCCGGACACGTTCAGCGAGCTCGCCGACCGGTTCGACCTGATCGTCAACACCGTCAGCGCACCGATCGACGTCGACGCGTACCTCTCGCTGCTGGCGGTGGGCGGCGCGCTGGTCAACGTCGGCGCGCCCGCCGAGCCGCTGAGCCTCAACGTCTTCTCCCTCATCGGCGGCCGCCGCAGCTACGCCGGGTCGATGATCGGCGGCATCGCCGAGACCCAGGAGATGCTGGACTTCTGCGCGGAGCACGGCATCGGCGCCGAGGTCGAGGTCATCGCCGCCGACCAGGTCAACGAGGCCTACGAGCGCGTCCTGGCCTCCGACGTCCGCTACCGGTTCGTCATCGACACCGCCACCCTGCGGTGACGGCCTCGGGGAGCGCCCGCTTCGCCGGGCAGGTCGCCTTCGTCACCGGCGCCGGCAGTGGCATCGGCCGGGCCACCGCGCTGGCCTTCGCCGCCGAGGGCGCCGCCGTCGCCGTCGCCGGCATCCCCGAGGACGACGTCCGCGCGACCGCGCGGCTGATCGAGCAGGACGGCGGCCGCGCGCTGGCGCTGACCTGTGACGTGACCAGCGAGGACGACGTCCGGGCAGCGCTGGACCGGACGGTCGGGGCGTTCGGGCGGCTGGACGTGGCGTTCAACAACGCCGGGGTGGAGCAGCCGTTCACGCCGCTCGCCGAGCTCCCCACCGAGGAGTGGCAGCGGATCGTCGACGTCGACCTCACCGCCGTGTTCCTGTGCATGAAGCACGAGATCCCGCTCATGCAGGCCGCCGGCGGGGGTGCCATCGTCAACACCTCCTCCGGCGCCGGGGTCGTCGGCATCGCCGGACAGGCCGGGTACGCCGCCGCCAAGTGGGGCGTGATCGGCATGACGAAGTCCGCGGCCCTGGAGTACGTCGGCGCCGGCATCCGGATCAACGCCATCTGCCCCGGCATCGTCGACACGGCCATGATCGGCCGGGTCAGTGGCGGCACTGACGAGGGCCGCGAACGCATGGTCGGCCAGGAACCGATCGGCCGCATGGGGCGTCCCGGGGAGATCGCCTCGGCGGTGCTGTGGCTGTGCTCGGACCTCGGCGGGTTCACCGTCGGCCACGCCCTCGTCGTCGACGGCGGCCAGACCGTCGGCCTGTGAGGACGGCGGGCGGCCCCGTAGCCGCGGCTCCGCGTCACCGCCTCGAGGGCCCGGGCTCCCACCGGTCCGGAGACCCCGGCACCGTCCACGCCCTGCCCCAGGACGTGCCCGAGCCAGGACGCCGAGGCCGCCCGCAGGTCGACGAACCCGGCCGGACGGGTGTGGTGGGACCCCGACGTCCACAGCGACACCGCCGGTCACCCGGCCCGCGCTGCGGGATCAGTCCTCGAAGTCGGTGCTGACGCTCAGCTCCTCCCACTGGTCGGCCTCGGCGAGGGCCGTGCGGAGCACCCGCCGGTAGCTGGTCAGGGCGTCGGTGCCCAGCAGCAGCATCGCCGGTGGCTGGGCGGACTCCACGGCGGTGAGGATGGCCCGGCCGGCGCGCACCGGGTCGCCGGGCTGGGTTCCGTGCGTCGTGTCGCGCTCCTTGCGGCGCTTGCCCGCCGTCTCGGCGTAGTCGTCGATCACGGTTCGGGACTGGGTCAGCGACCGACCGGAGAAGTCCGTGCGGAATCCGCCGGGCTCGACGACCGTCACCGAGATGCCCAGCGGTTGCAGCTCGGCGCGCAGGGATCCGGACATCCCCTCGAGTGCCGCTTTCGCCGCCGAGTAGTAGCCCGATCCCGGTGGGGTGATCTGCGCCCCGATCGAGGAGATGTTGACGATCGCCCCCGCACCACGCGCACGCATCCCGGGCAACACCGCCTTGATCATGGTCACCGACCCGAAGAAGTGGGTCTCGAACAACGCACGCACCTCGGCGTCATCCCCTTCCTCGACCGCGGCGCGGTAGCCGTACCCGGCGTTGTTGACCAACACGTCGACGGCGCCGAAGCGGTCCTCGGCCTGCTGGATGACGGCTGCCGCTCGCGCCGGGTCGGTGACGTCCAACGCCGCGCCCAGCACGCGATCCGGGGCCAGCTCCACGAGGTCGGCGACCTTGGCCTCGTCGCGCGCAGTGACCACGGCGTGGTGGCCGGCCTCGATGACTGCTTCGGCAAGGGCTCGGCCGAGCCCGCTCGAGCAGCCGGTGATGAGCCAGGTGGACATCGAGTTCCTCTCCGACGGTGGTCCTGCTCGGGTTGCGGAGGCCCGCACGATCCAGACGGTCGACCGCGACCGCAACAGCCGTCGCCCGGTCCCGACTCCGCGGGCACGATGCCCCACCCGAGATGCCGCGAACCGCACGGGGCCGCTGCTGACGAGAGGGTGTACTACGCGCCGGTCCCGCGCGCGAACGGCCACCTCGGCCGCGTGGACGCCGGTCGCGGGGCTCGGGGAGGATCGGTCGCGCCATGGTCACAGCCCCGCCGCCCGTCCGACCCGACCCACGGCCCGGACGGAGCCGACCCCAGGCCGTCACCGTCCGCCAGGAGGACTCGTGATCAGCCGGTTGCTCCTGCTCGGTGCCACGGGGGACCTGGCCGGACGGTTCCTGCTGCCCGCGCTGGCCCGGCTGTCGGCCGACGGCCGGGTGCCCGATGGCCTGCAGGTCGTGGGCGGCGCTCACCAGGACTGGGACGACCGGACCTTCCGAACCCACGCGGCCACCCGCTTGCAGCAGCACGCCGGGGACGTGCCGACCGAGGTGCGGAATGCACTCGTCGATCGACTGCGGTACCGGGCGGTCGACCCCGAGCAGCCCGACACCGTCGCCGCCGCGGTGCGCGCACTCGATGACGGCGGCGATGCCACTGACCGGGCGGCGGTAGCGGTCTACCTGGCCCTGCCCCCGGCGCTGTTCCCGGCGGTGCTGGGCGCGCTCAGTGGGGCGGACCTGCCGGCCGGCAGCCGCACCGCGGTGGAGAAGCCGTTCGGTTCCGACCTGCGCAGCGCGGTGGCGCTCAACGAGCTGCTCACCCGCGTGACCGGCGGCGACCAGGAGGCCGCGTTCCGCGTCGACCACTTCCTCGGGATGCCGAAGGTGCAGGCGCTGCTCGACCTGCACGCACCCGGCCGCTCGCTGGCCCCCGTCTGGAACAGTGCCTCGATCGCACAGGTCGACGTGCTGTGGGAGGAGACGCTGGGGCTCGAGGGCCGGGCAGACTTCTACGACCGGACCGGTGCCGTCCGGGACGTGATGCAGAACCACATGCTGCAGGTCCTGACCCTCGTCGCGATGGATCCGCCGGCCCGGCAGACCGAGGGTGACCTGCATGCGGCCAAGCTGGAGCTGCTGCGGTCGGTGCGCGTGCTCTCCGCCGCGGAGGTCCCCGTCCGGACCCGACGAGCGCGCTACACCGCCGGGACACTGAGCGGAGCGGGCGCCACCGGCGGTCGGGCCGTGCCCGGGTACACCGACGAGGACGGCGTCGACCCCGCCCGCGGCACCGAGACCTACGCCGAGCTGCTCCTGGAGCTGGACACCCCTCGGTGGACCGGCACCCGGTTCGTGCTGCGCACCGGGAAGGCACTGGGGACGCCTCGCAAGGGAGTCGCCCTCCACTTCCGGACCGCCGCGCCGGCGTGCGACCCGCGCGACGCCCAGCGGGTGGCGGCTGACCGGTTGTGGATCGAGCTGGACGCGCCGGAGGAGACCCGGCAGCCCGGCGTGCAGGTGGCCGCCCCGGGCGAGCGCGCCGCGTACGGCCAGGTCCTGACCGACCTGCTGTCCGGCGGTAGCCGACTCTCGGTGAGCGGCGAGGAGGCCGAGCAGGCCTGGCGGATCGTGGATCCGGTGCTCCAGGCGTGGGCCCAGGACGCCGTGCCGATGCTGGAGTACCCCGCCGGCGCGGCAGGCCCTCCCCCGCTCGAGGGGACCGCCGGCTCGACGCGGTGGTGAATGTCCCGAAGCGGACCAGCGACACCTGGTGTGGGAGGCCTGCTCGCACGGGACCGCCTCCTGCGCCGTCGGCTGTCAGCCCCTGGAGCCGTCGCGTGCCGGTGGAGCCCTAGCCTCAGACGCGTGCGAGCCGTGCAGATCACCCGCTTCGGCGGCCCCGAGGTCCTCGACGTCGTCGACCTGCCCGACCCCACGCCGGGCGAGGGTCAGCAGCTCTTCGACGTCTCCACCGCTGGCGTGAACTACGCCGACACCCACCACCGGCTGTCGGCCAACTGAGCTGACGAGGCGCTGGTGTCCCGCAGCAGAGGTCAGGAACGCTGCTGCCAGCTGCGTCCAGCCACGCAGGTCGACGTCACGTTCGGCCTTCGAGGTAGTCGACGACATGGCGCGGGAGGTCATCCGCCGGCGGGGGGACGGTTCGGATCGCGTATCCGGCTCCAGTCCCTGCCTTCGTCGTGGCGCCGGTCAGGGGTAGATGAGCCGGTTGACCCGGACAAGGAAGTCATCACCCCGGTCGACGGTGGCATCGGCGCTCAGCTCGGCGATGACCTCCATCGCCAGGTCCCGACGCCGGGGCGCCCGACCGGGGACCGCCGCGGCGAGAGCGCGCCGCAACTCGTCACGGGAGAGGTCGGTGCAGTAGGCCGGGGTCCCGGGTTGCTGGCGCCACGACTCTGACAACGGGCCGGCGTCGAGCCCGTCGAAGCCGGTGTCCTCGACGAGGGAGATGCCGAGGCCGCGGTCTGCGTCGGCGTCGGCGGCAACCGGGGGGGCGAGGCGACGGGAATCGGCTGCAGCGACGGCCTTCGCGTCGAAGGATCCGGTGGTGATGGCGTTCCACGCCTTGGCCACGGGGCGGCTCAGCTGCTCCGTGACCCAGAGGCTCTCCACCTGCCCGTCGTCGAGGGCGGCGATGTGGCCGTCGCGCATCGGGTAGTAGTTCGAGGTGTCGAGCAGGACAGCGCGGGTGGGCAAGTCGTCGACGAGCGGCCGGATGTCAGGGATCCGGAACAGAGGGATGGAGATGATCAGGGCGTCGACGTCGGTGACGACGTCGCGGGCATTGACCGCGCGTCCGCCCACGGACAAGACGTCGGCCGGGATGGTCTCGGGACCGCGGGAGTTGGCGACCTTCACTTGGTGACCGGCCTCGCTCAGCCGCTGGGTCAATGTGGCGCCGATGTTCCCGACGCCCAGGATGCCGATCTGCATTGCTGCTCCTCCGCTGAAGTTGCTCGTGGTGCGTCACACCGGGTCGGGGGCGCGTGGTGTCACTGCGGTGCGATGTGCGGGGTCGGCTGTAGTGAGGGGTCGACGGTTGCGGTGGGGGTGTCCGCCGGCCGGGCGTCGAGCCCGGCCGACGGACACCGTGCCGAGCACGGGGCCACGCCGATGCACCTCGCGGTGGAAAGACCGTCCGCCTCACCGAGACCGACCTGGGCCATGTCCAGCACTCCGGCGCGTCGCGGACGTGGGGGCCCGGCCCGAGCCACGGCCGTCGACACCACCCTGCTGTTCTAACGGCGCGAGCCGTGTCGTCCGTCGCGGGGCGAGTCCCGTTCTGGCGCTGAAGATGCGGGCAGGGGACCCTTCACCGCTTCGCGCCCCGATGCCTGAGTTCCGCGTGTCGAGTCAGCTGTCCTCGCCAGAGGTGACGCGCGGGTCCAAGCCGTACAGCTCGGGCACGCCGAGGTTCTCGCGCAAGGTCCTGCCCGGGTACTCCGTCGGGTAGATGCCTCGCTCCTGCAGCAACGGCACGACATGGTCGACGAATGCGTCGACGCCGTCCTCGTAGACGTCCGGGCTGAGCCAGAACCCGTCAGCAGCTCCTGCCTCGAACCACTCCTGCAGGTGGTCGGCGTGAACCTCGGCCGGGCCGACGGTGACGGGGTGGTAGTCGATCACGCCGTGCGCGAGGATGTCGCGAACCGTCCATCCCTGGCGCGCCACCTCCAGGGCAGGTCCCGAGCGCGGGTCCATCGGCGAGGCCTGGGCAGCCGCGAGCTGTTCCGGTGTCAGCGGCTGGTCGAGCTGGCTGTGCTGCAGCTGCACCCCGAGCATCGCCGCCAGGTGCGGCACTTGCGCGGTAAGGGTGTCCCCCGCTATCGCGATCCGTCGGTCGAGCCCCTCACGCACGCTAGGAGCAACGGTCGTCATCAGTCCCACGATGTACTTGATCTCGTCGGGGTCGCGGCCAGCCTCCTCAGCCGCCCGCCGGACCATGGCGCGCTGCGCCCGGGCTTCCTCGATGGTCCACACCTCGGAAATGAAGCCGCTCGCATAGCGACCGGCGATCGACAGCAGGTGGGGGCTCGGGCCTCCGGAGGTGAAGATGACCGGCTGCCCCTGCTCCGACGGCGGGATCGGCAGGGGGCCGCGCGAGGCGACGTACTCGCCCTGCAGGTTGATCGGCTTCAGTTTCGAGGGATCGGCGAACCGCCCGGACGCCTGGTCCTTGATCCAGGCTTCCTTCTCCCAGCTCCCCCAGAGCGCCTGCACGATCTGGATGGACTCGTGGGCGCGCTGGTATCGCTCGGTGCGCTCGGCCACCGGACGGCCGTAGTTCGCGGCCACCGCGGGGTCGCTCGTGGTGACGGCGTTCCACCCTGCGCGACCGTGGCTCAGCACGTCGAGCGCCTTGAACTGGCGGGCTTGGTTGAAGGGTTCCTGGAACGTGGTCGATCCCGTGGCGACGAAGCCGATGCGGGACGTCGCCTGGGAGATCGCTGTCAAGGAGATCAGCGGTTCGATGATGTTGCTGATGGGCGCGCGCTCGACGTCTGCGCGTACCGCCGGGAAGTCGGGGGTGAAGAGGAAGGCGAACTTGCCTCGTTCGGCGGCCTGCGCGTAGCGGATGTTCGCCTCGATGTTCACGTAGTTGCTCGGATCGACGTTGGGCGCCCGCCACGCGCCTCTCAGGTTCCCGTATCCGTCGGTCAGGGCCATGCCGAGGATGAGGTTGTTCTTTGTCATCGTTCTCTTTCCGTAGGGGAGGGTCATTCGGCGAGCCGGTGTGAATTGCTGCCGAAGAAGACGAGGGGCCGTTGCTCGTCGTCGCGATGGAGGTCGAGGACCCGCAACAGGCTGAGGACGTGGTCGCCGGCCGGGATCTCGGTGTCGAGCTCGACGGTGAGCCTCGCGAGAGCGCCTCGCACGAAGGCCGCGTCGTCCACGACGTCCATGGCGATGCGGTCGAAGCGTTCGGTGGACGGGCGGCGGAGGTCCTGCAGCAGCCCCGTCTGGGTCTCGCCGAGGATGCTGATGCCCCAGCGGGTCGCCCTGCGCAGCTGTGGCCACGTCGTCGACGTGTCAGAGAATGCGACCGACACGAGGGGTGGGTTGAGGGACACCGACGTGAACGAGTTCGCGGAGAGCCCGACGACCTCGCCGTCGATCTCCGCGGCCACGACAGCGATGCCCGTCGCGAAGCCGGCAAGCGCATGCCGCATGCCCAGCGGAGACACGCGCTCGGACGGCGCAGACGTGTGAGTCATACGACCATCCTCGAACCTTCACACCCATGTCAAGGTCAAGGAGAATGGGCGAGTGCGCATCGGTGACTTGTCCCACAGGACCGGCGTCTCTCCCCGCATGCTGCGGTACTACGAGGAACAGGGCCTGATCACGGCGCGGCGCCTGGACAACGGATTCCGCGAGTACGACGACTACCTCGTCGACCGCGTTCACAAAATCCGCGGATTGCTCGATGCGGGGATTCCCACCCGAATCATCGGCAACATCCTGCCCTGTCTGCACCAGGCGGAGATCGTTGTCGAGGATGCCGACCCGCAGCTTCGGGCCATGCTCGTCGAGCAGCGCGACAAGATGACCGAACGCATCGCGGTCCTCGAGCAGAACCGAGACGCCCTCATCCGCTACATCGACGCCATGGATCGAGCGGCGCCCGAGTCGAACCGTTCCAGCGGCGAAACGACCGCCGTTGCCTGATGGTGATCCGGATCGCCCTCGACCCGGCCATGTGGTCGACTTTGCTGTGACGGGGTTCGTCAAGCGACCCAGGCGAAAGCCCTCCTTGAGGCGGGACGAGCGCCCATAGCGTCCATGGGGCGGCTGACGGGCCGGCCGCGTGTCTGAGCGGCGGAGGCCAGCTCTCAGCACACCGCCCGCCACGTGCAGCCGCGTTCCCTCATCCCCGTGCCGTCCATGCGTGCCGTGCAGATCACTCGCTTCGGCGGTCCCGAGGTCCTCGACGTCGTCGACGTCCGCGAGCCGGAGCCGGCCGACGGGCAGGAGCTGTACGAGGTCTCGGCCGCCGGCATCAACTTCGCCGACACCCACCACGCCCTGTAGGTCAACTGACGTGAGCAGATCACCAGCGCAGGGTTCTGAAGGCACGCCAGGAAGTGGCGGCCAGCCAGCTCATGTTCCTGGAAGCCGACCTTCCGCGTGCATGCGGAACGACTGGAGCGCCGTGCGGATCGTTGGAGGCCCGTGGCACTTAGGCCGGTGACCTGCCGGTTCGGGCGCGCGAGGTCTGCCGTCCGTCACTGGTTGACTGGAGGCGGCTTGGGAAGCTCCCAGACGCGCTTGAAGTCGTCGGCCACCAGCGGCCAGACCAGCCGGAGGCCGTCCCCGACCGAGTCGACCCCGTCGGCCAGGGGTGGGAAGACGACGAACTCGTGGGGGATTACGCGGCCGGCCCGGTCCCGCCGCCCCAGGGGGTCGGGGAACCGCAGAGCCACCAGCTCGGGGAGCGCACCCGTGCCGGGGACGCGTGCCCGCACCTCGGACCGCTCCTCAAGACCTGAGAATGCGGTGTCGTAGACCGGCAGCGGGTCCTCGAAGCCCCCTCGACGGAGGAACCGGAATCCCCAGGTCCGCCCGCGCGTGGCCCAGATGAGGCTCACCGTGGGCTCTTGAGGAAGATGTGCTCCGCCTCGCCCCTCTCCAGGTCCAGCTGGAAGCCGGTCAGGGTTGCCCGGAGGTAGTCGTGCTCGGCCAACGCCTCGGCGTTGACCTCCCTCAGCTTGTCCCCCGCTAGCCTCGCCACCTCCTCGAGGCCGGGGCCGACGAACTTCGACAGCCGGCCGAGCGGGCCGGGCAGCTTGCCCAGACGTTTGGTCAATACGTTGGCTAGAGGTGCGACGCCGCGGAGCAGAGTCTCCGCCACCTTCCCGGGCAGCAGCTTCGCCCGGGCCCACCGGATGTGGCGCTCGAACGGGAGCATCGCGGCCAGGGGGAGGATCATCTCCAGGCCGACGCGCTCGGTCACCCGGATCGCGCCTACCTCGAACTTCGCCGACGAGAGCAGGAGGAAGTCCTCGCCCACGGACAGGGCGTCGCCTGCCTCGACCAGGCCGGCGATCACCGTGCGCAACTCGTTGAGGTCCTCGCCCGCCTTGTCCACGAGGAGGTCCCGGAAGGCGAATACGTCGAGATCCGGCAGCAGGTCGGACTTCGACAGCGCCATGATCCAGATGCGCGGGAACTCGACGAGCGGCTTTCCATCCGGCAGCAGGTCGTCCCGGAGCTTCAGCAGTCCGTTGCGGACGTTGGCCAGCAGCGACTTCAGGTACCGCTCCTCCTCGCCGGCGTTGTCCACCAACCGCTGGCCGTCTACTAGCAGCAGGGCGACATCGGAACGCAGCAGGGACCGGAACGTGTCGACCCGGCGTTCGGCCTCCTCCGGCCCGCTCACATCCTGCTCGAACCACTCCCCCGGGTAGTCGTGCCAGACCAGGCGCAGGGCGTCGATTGGCCGGCCCTTCGCCGCCTTGGCGTCGGACCCCGGCTTCAACTTGAGTGAGAAGGCGTAGGACGTCGCGGAGAAGCGATTGAGCTCTGGCAGCCGCGCTGAGTTCTTCATGCCGAGGTAGTTCCGGTGCAGGCGGGTGCCTTGGCCGAAGTCGTCCGCCACGACGTCGAAGAGCGCCTTCTTCCGGTACTGCGGCTCCTGTGTGGCTCCGTAGAACGACGACAGCAGCACGGTCTTGCCGCTGCCGCTCTCACCGAACACCGCGATGTGCTGCTCCAGCGCAGCGCTCAGTTGCATGCGCGGAGCGTAGGAGCCGCTGCTGCCTTGTTCCTGACGGACACGGCCGCGGCGGACCAGGTCATAGCCTGGCCCCATGCGCGCCGTGCAGATCACCGAATTCGGTGGACCCGAGGTCCTGAACGTCGTCGACCTCCCCGACCCCGTCCCCGGCGACGGACAGCAGCTGTACGAGGTGAGCGCTGCAGGCGTCAATTTCGCTGATACTCACCAGATCGAGAACAGCTACCTCGCGGCCCAACAGCTGCCGCTGGTGCCGGGTGCGGAGTTCGTGGGGATGACGAACGGTGGTGGCCCGCGGGTGGTCGGCCTGCTCGACGGCGGCGGTTACGCGGAGAAGGTCCTCGCCCACCCGCGGCTGACCTGGCAGGTCCCCGACGGCGTCACCGACGAGCATGCGCTTGCCGTCGTCCTGCAGGGCAGCACCGCCTACCACCTGCTGCGCACCAGCGCGCACCTCGCCGCCGGGGAGACCGTCGTCGTCATCGCGGGCGCCGGTGGCGTCGGGTCGCTGGCCGTGCAGCTGGCCCGCCGCTGGGGCGCGGGACGAGTGATCGCGACGGCGTCCAGCCCGGAGAAGCGGGCACTGACCGAGGAGCTCGGCGCCGACGCCTCGGTCGACCCGGCCCTGGCCGACGACGACCCGAAGGCCTTCACCGCCGCGCTGCGCGAGGCCAACGGCGGCCGGCCGGTCGACGTCGTCCTGGAGATGACCGGCGGCAACGTCTTCGCCGGGTCGCTGTCCGCGCTGGCCCCGTTCGGCCGGGTCGTCACCTACGGCATGGCCGCCCGCCAGGAGACCGCCGCCGTTCCGCCGGGGGTGCTGCTGCAGAAGAGCCGCGCGGTCATCGGCTTCTGGCTCGCGCACTGCATGGCCCGGCCGGCGATGCTCGACGACGCGATGACCGAGCTGCTGCCGCTGGTGGCCGACGGCGCACTGCGGCCGGTCATCGGCGGGCGCTACCCGCTGACCGCCGTCCGGGAGGCGCACCAGGACCTGCTCGCCCGGCGCACCACCGGCAAGCTCGTCCTCGACCCCGCTCGGTGACCACCGGGGCGGGCCGCCCTCCACACGGCCGGGAGCCCGACCCGGACGGGTGACGAGGGGATGACCTGACGTAGCGATCTCCCTACTGTCAGACATGACCGCAGCTGAGGGGCCAGCGTCGCCCTCCCGCCCTGCGGGTGTCTGTCGGCCGCGGCCTCGTGCCGCACCCAGGGAGAACTCGTGATCACACCCATGTCCCGGCAGCTCCGGGCAGGGGCGGTACTGCTCGTGCTCACCAGCGTGGCCCTCTCGGGCTGCACGCTGCCCGACGTCAGCATGAGCCCCGACCTCGGCGCCGCGCCGGCGTCGACCACCGCACCCCCTCGCACCCCGGAGCCGGCGGCCCCGGCCACCGTTGCCGTCGCGGACCCCGGCCCGGCGCGGCCGGTCGGCGACCTCGACACCGGCTCCACCACCCGCACCGTGCCGGCCGGCGACCGCGCCCTGGTCGTCGACTGGTGGACCCCCGAGCCGGCCCGGCAGTGGCGGGCCGCCGACACCAAGGGTCTGCAGCTGTCCGCCCACCTCGAAGGCGGTGACCCCGACCTCGAGGTGCTGGTCACCCGCTTCGTGGCCACCGCCGACGACGGCACCACGCGCAGCACCGTGGCCGAGGACCGAGGTGAGTTCGCGCTCCAGCCGCCCTACAGCTACGGCACCGCCCTCGTCCTCACCCCCTCGGCGGCCGACGCCGGGCAGGTGGACCTCTCCGTGCAGTTCGACCTGCTCGTCGAGACCGAACCCGGGTCCCGGCGCTACTTCCGCCAGACCGTCCTCGACAGCATCGTGCTGCCCTTCCTCCAGGAGGAGACCCAGTGACCCAGCTCGTCCTGCACGGCATGCGGCGGGCGACCGACCGCGTCCAGCTGCTCGCCCGGGGAACCGGCCAGGTCCCCGACATCAGCTCGCTCGTCCCCGCCGAGTTCGGGGGCCCAGCGACGCCCGAGGAGCAGCGGCACGCCACGATCAGCTGCATCATCCCGGCCTACAACGAGCAGTCGACGATCAGCGAGGTCCTCACCTCGCTGCTCGGTCAGACGCGGCTGCCGGACGCCATCCACGTCATCATCAACAACACCGACGACGACACCCCGGAGATCGCCCGCAGGTTCGAGGGCGAGCACCAGCGGGTGGTCAAGGGCGAGCTGTTCACCACCGTCGTGCACGTCCACGACATCGGCGAGAACCCCGACAAGAAGGTCGGGGCGCTCAACTTCGGCTACTACGTCAGCCGCGGCTACGACTACATCCTCGGCGTGGACGGCGACACCACCCTCGACCGGCGCTGCCTCGAGTGGCTGGAGAAGGAGATGGTCACCGACCCGCGGATCGGCGGGCTGTCGGCCATCTACACCTTCGACAAGTCGAGGGTGAAGGGCGCCATGGCGACGTTCCTCGTCGCCGGCCAGCGGGCCCAGTTCGCCGGGTTCAACATGGACAACCTGGTCCGCGGCCGGAACATGGCCGTCCTCGGCGGGCAGTGCAGCCTGTTCAGCGTCCGCGCGCTGGAGACCGTCATGTACCGCAACCACCAGTCCGCGCCGTGGGTGCGGGACTCGGAGGTCGAGGACTCCAAGCTGTCCCTGCAGATCAAGGACGCCGGCTTCAGCACCAAGATCAGCGCCCGGGCACGGGCCTTCGTCGGCCCCATGGAGACCCTGCGCGCACTGCACGGCCAGCAGGTGAAGTGGAACTTCGGCGGCATCGACCTGCTCTGGCCCGGCCAGCGCGGGGACAACAAGGGCCAGCCGCTGCACCCGAACCTGCGGCTGCGCTGGTACGAGAACGTCTCGATGCTGTTCAACATCAGCACCCGCATGGCGTTCCTGCTGCTGCTGGCCGCGGCGCTGTCGATCGACGCGTTCGTGTTCAACCCGGTGTGGCTCATCCCGCCGGTGGTGGCCACGCTGCTCAACCTGCGGATCGTCGCGTCGATGCACGACAAGAGCGCCTCGGACATCTTCTACGCGCTGCTGCTGGCCCCGGCGGAGCTGTACATGTGGATCCGGATGGGCCACTTCGTCACCGCGTGGGTGCAGTTCTTCGCCCGGGTGGAGAAGGACAACTGGGCGGCGCAGGCGGACGCGGAGCGGGGCCGCGGCTCGGCCTACGTCATGCCGGCCGTGTGTGCCGCGGCCACCTTCGTGGTGCTCATCTTCGCCTGGAGCCAGCAGAGCGTCGGCATCCAGTCGGCGATCCTGTCCATCGGCTGGCCGGTGCTCTACCTGGTCACCGTGCTGCAGACGCTGTTCATGGTGAAGAAGCTGGTGCGCCGCCAGCGCGGCTTCACGGTGTGAGTGGGAGGACCCCCTGCCCCCCGCCCCCCGCGGGCTCGGGCCGGGGCCCTGCAGGGGGGCTCAGAGCAGGCGGTTGGTCCAGAGCAGGCTGAGGACGACGCCGATCAGCGCGAACAGCACGCCGCCGCGGACGAACCAGTAGCTGACGTCGCGCGGCTCGGTCGTGTAGCCGATCTGGCTGCCGAGGTCCTGGTAGACCTGCTCGAGCTCGGCGGCGCTGGCGGCCTCGCTGTAGCTGCCGCCGGTCTGGTCGGCGATCTCCTCCAGCGTGGCGCGGTCCACCGGCACCGGCACCCGCTCGCCGTCGAGGTCCAGGGTGCCGTAGTCGGTGCCGAAGGCGATCGTGGAGACCGGGATGCCGGCGTCGAGCGCGGCGGAGACGGCCTGGGTGTCGGGGCGGCCGACGGTGTTGTAGCCGTCGGACAGCAGCACGATCCGCGCCGGCGGCACCTCCTCGCCGTCGGTGTCCAGCGACGACTGGAAGTTCTCGATCGCGGTCAGCGAGGTGAACACCGCCTCGCCGATCGCGGTGGACTCGGCCAGCTCCAGGTTGTCGATCGCGGTGCTCACCTGCCCGCGGTCGGTCGTCGGGGTGACCACGGTGGTGGCGGTGCCGGCGAAGGACACCAGCCCGAGGTTGATCCGGTCCGGCAGCACGTCGACGAACTCCTTGGCCGCCACCTGCATCGCCTCGAACCGGCTGGGCTCGATGTCGGTCGCCTGCATCGACAGCGACACGTCGACGGCCATGACCACCGTGGCGCGCTCCCGGGGCACCCGCACCTCGGTGCTGGGCACCGCCAGGGACACGACCAGCGCGGCCAGCGCGAGCGCGACCAGCCCGAAGGCCAGGTGCCGCCGCCAGCCGGGCCGCTTGGGCACCAGCGTGCCCAGCAGCGCGACGTTGGTGAACCGGGCGGCGTAGGCCTTGCGGCGCAGCTGCAGCACCACGTACAGCGCCACCAGCGCGACGACGGCCAGCAGACCGAGCAGCCACCAGGGGGCCTGGAAGGTCATCGGGAGGCTCCTCCGCTGCGGGCACGCCGGCGGTCGCGCGGTGTCATCGGGAAGGTCATCGGGACGCGCCTCCGGAGCCCGCCCGTCGCCGGTCCGCGACGAACCTGACGACGTCCATCAGCCAGTCGCGGTCCGTGCGCAGCTGCAGGTGCCCGGCGCCGGCGCGGCGCAGGGCGGCGGCGATGGCCCGCCGCTGGGCCGCGGCCCCCTCCGCGAAGCGGGTCCGGAAGGCGGCGTCGCCGGTGGGCACCTCGAGGGTCTGACCGCTCTCCGGGTCGACGACGGTGAGCAGGCCGACGTCGGGCAGCTCCAACTCCCGCGGGTCGACGACCTCGATGGCCAGCAGCTCGTGCCGGCCCCGCAGGCCCCGCAGCGGGCGCTCCCAGTCGGGGACCGCCGACGCGTCGGAACCCAGGAAGTCCGACACGACGACGACGAGGCCGCGGCGGCGCGGCGGCCGGCGCAGCGACTCCAGCGCGGCGGCGAGGTCGCCGCGGCGTCCACCCTCGGCCCGCGGGGTCGCGACGACGGCGCGCAGCAGCCGGTCGGCGGCCAGCCGGCCGGCCGTGGCCGGGTAGCGGTCGACCCGCTCGCCGGTGGTGACGACGGCGCCGAGCCGGTTGCCGCCGTGCACCGTGAGGTGGCTGACCGCGGCCAGCCCGGCGATCGCCAGGTCGCGCTTGGTGCAGGCGGCGGTGCCGAAGTCCAGGCTGGCGGAGAGGTCGACCACCGCCCAGGTCTCCAGCTCGCGGTCGGCGATCGTCTCGCGGACGTGCGGCACCTGGGTGCGCGCGGTCACCGGCCAGTCCATCCGCCGGACGTCGTCACCGGGGTGGTAGCTCCGCGAGTCGCCGGCCTCGGTGCCCGAGCCCGGGACCAGCCCAAGGTGGTCGCCCTGCAGCAGACCGTCGAGCCGGCGCCGCACGGTGAGCTCCAGCCGCTGCAGCAGGACGTCGGCCGGCCCCTCGCCGAAGCGCGGGGGTGCGCTGTCGCCGGCGCCCGGGTCGATGCCGGAGCCGGGGGTGGGTGCTGGACCGGCCTGTTCCGGGGCCGCGGCGCCGCCGGACCGGCGACGCAGCCTCACGCCGGCGAGGACCCGCGGTCGACGCCGTTGGCGGACACGTCCGGGCGACCCTGCGGCGCCGGGCCCGGCTCACCCGGACCGCCGAACGGTCCGCCGGCCGGCACGGGACCGGGCTGGCCGGGCTGACCCGGAGCGGGCATCCCGGGGACGCCGAAGGGCTGGCCGGGCGGGCCGTACTGCGGGCCGGGCGGGCCGAACTGCGGCGCGCCGAACGGCGGCGCGGTCGGCACCGACGGCCCGCCGGGGCTGCCCGGGCCGAAGCCGCCCGAGCGCTGGCGCGGGGCCACCTGCGGCAGCGGCACGGTCTGCAGGATGCGCTTGACCACGTGGTCGGCGGGCACGCCGTCGGCCAGCGCGTCGTAGGAGAGCACCAGCCGGTGGCGCAGCACGTCGGCGGTGACGTCGAGGACGTCCTGCGGCAGCACGTAGTCGCGGCCGCGGACCAGCGCCAGCGCCCGGCTGGCCGCGATCAGGCCCAGCGAGGCGCGCGGGCTGGCGCCGTAGGACACCCACGAGGCGACGTCGTCCATGCCGTGCTCGCGCGGCGCGCGGGTCGCGACCACGAGCCGGACGACGTAGTCGACCAGCGCGTGGTGCACGAACACCTGGGAGGTGGTGCGCTGCATGCGGATCAGGTCGTCGGGCCCGAGGACGGTCTCGGCCACCGGCGGCGTCGAGCCCATCCGGTAGATGATCTCCCGCTCCTCCTCCGGGCTCGGGTAGTCCACGAGCACCTTCATGAGGAAGCGGTCGCGCTGGGCCTCGGGCAGCGGGTAGACGCCCTCGGACTCGATCGGGTTCTGCGTGGCCAGCACGAGGAACGGGTCCGGCAGCGGGTGGGTGACGCCGCCGATGGACACCTGGCGCTCGGCCATGACCTCCAGCAGCGCCGACTGCACCTTCGCCGGTGCCCGGTTGATCTCGTCGGTCAGCACGAAGTTGGCGAACACCGGGCCGAGCTCGGTGTCGAAGGCGTCCTGCCCGGCCTTGTAGATCCGGGTGCCGATGATGTCGGCCGGCACCAGGTCGGGGGTGAACTGGAGGCGGGCGAAGCGGCCGCCGACGACGGTGGCCAGCGTCTCGACGGCGAGGGTCTTGGCGACGCCGGGGACGCCCTCGAGCAGCACGTGCCCGCGCGCCAGCAGCGAGACGAGCATCCGCTCGACCAGCCGGTCCTGGCCGACGATCACCCGCTTGATCTCGAACAGCACCCGCTCCAGGTGGGCGGCGTCGACCGACGGCGGGACCGGCTGCCCGCCGGACTGCTCGAGCGGGGTGCTGGCGGCGCTGCTCACGGAACTCCCTGATCGTGCCGGTCCACGGCCTCGGCCCCAGGGGGCACCGCGAGGCCGACGACGGACGGCGTGCCCGTCCCCGCCAGTGTCCTACACGTTGCTGGGGAGCAGCTGGGCGCGCACGCGGGCGAGCCGACCGGACACCGAGAGTGGCCGACACCAGCCGTCCGCGCACCGCGTGCGCAGCCCTGCCCCCAGCCTCCGCTGACTGCTAGCCTCGGTCTTGCGTCGGGCAGCTCCCCCCGTGGCTGCCCGACGCCCCATCTCCCGGCCTCTTGCTGGTCCCCGCCGCGCCCCTGCCCTGAGCCCGTGGAGGGTGGGCAGGACGGTGCCCTCCTCAGGCCGTCGGCCGCACCGCGCCGTAGTAGTCGCTGCCGAACCACATCGACGAGATCCGCACGACGTCCCCGCTCTGCGGCGCCTGGACCACCTGACCGCCGCCGATGTAGAGCGCCACGTGGTAGATCGACGTGTGGTCCGCGGTCTCGCCCCAGAACACCATGTCGCCGGGCTGCAGGTCGTCGGCGGCGACGGTCCGGTCGCGGAAGCGCCAGTACTGCTCGCGGCTGGTGCCACCGATCCAGATGCCGGCCTGCGCGTAGGCGTACTCGGTCAGCCCCGAGCAGTCGAAGCCGTAGACCGCCGTGTCCGGCGGGATGCCGTGGGTCGGGCCGTTGCCGTTGCCGCCACCCCAGCTGTAGGGCAGCCCGCGCTGGCTCTTCGCCGCCGCGATGGCCCGGTCCACCACCGACCCCGTGGGCGCGCCGGCCGTGGTGCCGGTGCCGGTCGGCGCCCCAGCGCCGGAGTACGTCGACGAGGACGAGCCGGCCGACGACGAGGAGCTGCTCGACGAGGACCGTGCGGACGAGCCGCTCGACGCGGGCGGAGCCGCCGGCGGGCGGACCTGCGCCGCGCCGGCCGTGGCCGCCGCGGCAGCAGCCGCGGCCGCGGCACCCTGGGCGCCGTGGAGCACCTCCTGGGCCTCCACGAGCTCGGCCTCCAGCACCTCGCGCCGGTCGGCGAGCTCGGCGGCCTGGGCCCGCGCCGAGACCTCCTGCGACTGCGCACTGGCCAGGGACTCCGCCGCCGCGGCCTCGGCCTGACCGGCCGCCTGCACCGCGACCTGCGCGGCCTCCTCGGCAGCAGCGGCCTCCTGCTCCAGGACGGTCAGCTCGGCGACGACGTCGGCCCGGTGACCGCCCGCGGCCTCCAGCAGCGCGACCCGCTCCACCAGCTGCGCGGGCCCCGCGGCGGTGACCAGCGCGGCCGCCCCCGGGCTCGTGCTGCCCTGCATGTAGCTCGACCGCGCGAAGGCGACCACCTGGTCACGGCCGCGGCCCAGCTCGGCGGCGGCCCGCTCGGCGGCCGCGGCGGCGACATCGGCGGTGGCCCGCGCCTCCTCCTGGGCGGCACGGCGCACCTCGTACTCCTGCAGGGCGATCTGCGCGCCCCGGCGGGCGGCGTCCACCCGCTCCTGGGCCTGCGCCAGCTGGGCGCCGATCTCACCGACGCGGGCGGCCGCGGCATCGCGCCCGGCCTGGGCCGCGGCCACCTGCTCGTCGCCGGGAGCGGCCACGGCCGCCCCGGGCACCAGGCCGGCCAGGACCAGGGCGGTGACTGCCGTCCCGGCTCCGCGCACCAGCCACCCGCAGCGCCTCGGATGGCTCTCCCGCTCGTCCGTCCTGCCCACGTCCGACCTTCCTCACGACCTCGTCGACCGGCGCCCGGAGGCGCACTCCGGTGCCGGAACGACAAGATCAGGGAAGGTGTTGAGCGGGCACTCCCCCCGTGGGGGGAGGCCACCGCCGGAAATGGGGTGTCAGGTGCGGGCCCCGTCCCGGGTCCCGGCCTGCGACGGGTCGGCAGGACGCGGTCCTCCTACCAGCGGTGGGGCACGGGGGTCCCCCTCAGTTGACCTGGCGGTCGGCGTCCGACCAGAAGGCCTCGCGCAGCTTGAACTTCTGGATCTTGCCGGTGGCGGTGCGGGCGAGCTCGTCGCGGAACTCCACGCGCTTGGGGATCTTGTACCCGGCGATCCGGCCCCGGCAGTGGGCGACGATCTCCTCGGCGGTGACCTGCCGGCCCTCGGCGACGACCACCACGGCGGTCACCATCTCACCCCACTTCTCGTCCGGGACGCCGATGACCGCCACCTCCGCGACCGCCGGGTGGCTGAAGACGACGTCCTCGACCTCGATCGACGAGACGTTCTCCCCGCCGGTGATGATCACGTCCTTCTTGCGGTCGGAGATGGTGAGGTAGCCGCCGTCGTCGATGCTGCCGCCGTCCCCGGTGTGGAACCAGCCGCCCTCGAGGGCCTCGCCCGTGGCATCCGGGTTGTCCCAGTAGCCGGCCAGCACCGTGTTGCTCTGCACCAGCACCTCGCCGGACTCGCTGGTCCTCATCCGGGTGCCGAGCGCCGGGACGCCGGCGCGGGACAGCTTCCTGGCCCGTTCCTCCGGCTCGAGGGCGTCGTACTCCTCACGCGGCCGGTTGACGGTGACCAGCGGGGCGGTCTCGGTGAGGCCGTAGATCTGGTTGAACTCCCAGCCCAGCTCCTCCTCGATGCGGGCGATGGTCCGCGACGGCGGCGGCGCGCCGGCGACCACGATGCGCACCCGGTCGCGTCCGGGGATCTCCCCCTCCCAGGAGGCCGCGGCGTCGAGGACGGCGCTCCACACCGCGGGCGCCCCGCACATCAACGTCACGCCGTGCTGCTCCACGCGGCGCAGGATCTCCGCGCCCTCCACCTTGCGCAGGGCCACCTGGCGGGCGCCGAGGCCGGCCAGGGCGTAGGGCATGCCCCAGCCGTTGCAGTGGAACAGGGGCAGCGTGTGCAGGTAGACGTCCCGGTCGCTGACCTGCATGTGCATGCCGAAGGTGACCGCGTTGACCCACTCGTTGCGGTGGGTCATCTGCACGCCCTTGGGCCGCGCCGTCGTGCCGCTCGTGTAGTTGACCGTGGCGGTCGCGTCCTCGTCGGGCTCCGACCACGGCCGTGGCTCGACGTCGAACCGCAGCAGCTGCTCGTACTCCTCGCCGATGGTGAACCGGTGCTCGGCCTCGATGGGCTTGAGCGACGACTCCAGCTCCGGGTCGACGAAGAGGACACGAGCCCCGGAGTGGCCGACGATGTAGCCGACCTCCTCCTGGGAGAGCCTGAAGTTGATCGGCACGAGGATCCGGCCCGACGACGGGACGCCGAGCAGCAGCTCGATGAGCCGCCCGGCGTTGTGACTGACGACCGCCACCCGGTCGCCCTCGCCGATGCCCAGCCCGTCGAGGGCGGCCTGCATGGCGCGGGCGCGGCGGGCGACCTCGCGGTAGGTGACGTCGCCCAGCGACGGCGCGGGCTGGTTCGGCTCGTCCACGATGCCGACCCGGTCGCCGTAGACCAGCTCGGCGCGGTCGAGGAAGTCTCGGGTGGTCAAGGGCACGCGCATGCGGAGCTCCCGGGTCCTCGGGCCGACCAGCCGGCCGGCCGCTCGACGTGGTGCCCGTCACGCTAGCGGCCGATCCCGGTCCGGTGCGTCCCGGCTCAGCCCAGCAGCGCCCAGAGTGCAGCGCCGGTCCCCGCCGTCGCGGCGACCGCCCGCACGGTGTCGACCCGCAGCAGCCCCCGGTGCGCCGCGTCGTCCCAGGCCGCCCCCAGCCGGCGGTGCAGCGGGACGGCGCCCAGCGCGGTGGCCGCCAGGACGACGGCCAGGCACGCGGCGCCCAGGAGGACCGGCGGCAGCGGCGTCCCCCCGGGCCGGGCGGCGAGCAGCCACAGCGTCGTGACGCCCTGGCCGGCGAACAGCGGCCCCACGACCGGGGTGATCCGCTGCTGGTGGCGGCGCTCGTAGGCCGGGAAGGCCGCCGGCGGGACGAGCGCGAACTGCGGGTAGACCAGCGCCCGCACCGTCCACTGGAAGCCGGCGTAGGCCGCGGTCAGCGCCAGGTGGACGGCCAGCAGCGTCACCCCTTCGGCCGCTTGCCGCGCCAGGCCAGGCTCTGCGCGTCCAGCTCGCGCAGCAGCGGGTCCCCCTCGGCCAGCACCCGCTCGGCGAGCGCCACGGCGGCGGCCAGCTGGTCGTCGTCGAGCTGCCCGGAGGCCGGCGAGCGGCGGCGGTCCAGGACGTCGTACCAGCGCCCGCCGACGGCGTGGTCGAGCAGGATCCGCCCGAAGCAGTGGTCGGCGGTGACCACCCACCGGCCGGCCCGCGCCCGCCGGGGCAGCTCGTCGTCCACCAGCTGCCGGTAGCGGGCGTAGAGCTCGTCCCGCGTCACGGCGCCAGCAGCCGGGGCAGCGACGTCCCGATCGGCTCGCGCACGACCAGGTCGGCGACGACGTCGTAGGGGGTCGGCTCGGCGTTGACGACCACGACCCGCGCGCCGGACTGCTGGGCAAGGTCGGTCAGCCCGGCCGCCGGGTGCACGGTCAGCGAGGTGCCGACGGCGAGGAAGACGTCGCAGTCGGTCGCCGCCTCCGCGGCGGCCTCGACGACCGCCGGGTCGAGCGCCTGGCCGAAGCTGACCGTCGCGGACTTGAGGATGCCGCCGCAGACCCGGCAGGCCGGGTCCGGTTCACCGGCGTCGACGCGGGCGAGCGCCTCGGCCATCGTCGTCCGGTCCCCGCAGGCCAGGCACTCGACGGCGTGCACCGTGCCGTGCAGCTCGAGCACCAGCTCCGGCGAGGACCCGGCCGCCTGGTGCAGCCCGTCGACGTTCTGGGTGAGCAGGGCCCGCAGCCGGCCCTGCCGCTCCAGGTCGACCAGCGCCCGGTGGCCGGCGTTGGGGCGGGCGTCGGGCGCGGTGTCGCGGCGCATCAGCCAGGCCCGGCGGCGGATGTCGGGGTCGGCCACGTAGTAGGACAGCGTCACGAGCTTCTCGGCGTCCGGGTCGCGGGTCCACACGCCGTTGGGCCCGCGGTAGTCGGGGATGCCGCTGTCGGTGGAGATGCCCGCGCCGGTGAGCACGGTCACCCGCCGGGCGTCGGCCAGCCAGCCGGGGTGCGTCACGTCGTCCACCGTAGGAGCCCTCGCCCGACGACCAGCCGGGACCGGCGTTGCGGCTGCTGGCTCACGACCGGTGGTGAGCCAGGAGCCGTTCCGACCAGCCCACCTGGTCACCGGGAGGCGACCGCGGGGCCCCTCGGAGCCAGGGAAGGGTCGCCTCACCTCTGCAGGATGGCGGGCTCCTGGGATGATGCGGGGTGGCAAGCAGCAGCGCGACGGACCAGCTGAGGGGTAGGCGCAGAGAAGTGGTAGCCAGCAAGGACAGCTTCGGAGCGCGGGCGACGCTGAGCGTCGACGGCACCGACTACGACATCTACCGGCTCGACGCGGTGGAGGGCTCCGAGAAGCTGCCCTTCAGCCTCAAGGTGCTCTTGGAGAACCTGCTGCGCACCGAGGACGGCGCGGACATCACCGCCGACCACGTCCGCGCGCTGGCGAACTGGGACCCGAACGCCGAGCCCGACCAGGAGATCCAGTTCACCCCGGCCCGGGTGGTCATGCAGGACTTCACCGGCGTCCCCTGCATCGTCGACCTGGCCACCATGCGCGAGGCCATGGCCGAGATCGGCGGCGACCCGCAGAAGATCAACCCGCTGGCCCCGGCCGAGCTCGTCATCGACCACTCCGTCATCGCCGACGTCTTCGGCACGCCGGAGTCCTTCGAGCGCAACGTCGAGATCGAGTACCAGCGCAACGGCGAGCGCTACCAGTTCCTCCGCTGGGGCCAGGGCGCCTTCAGCGACTTCAAGGTCGTTCCGCCGGGCACCGGGATCGTCCACCAGGTCAACATCGAGCACCTGGCCCGCGTGGTCTTCCCGCGCCAGGAGGGGGACCGGGTCGTCGCCTACCCCGACACCTGCGTGGGCACCGACTCGCACACCACGATGGTCAACGGCCTGGGCGTGCTGGGCTGGGGCGTCGGTGGCATCGAAGCCGAGGCCGCGATGCTCGGCCAGCCCGTCTCGATGCTCATCCCCCGCGTCGTCGGCTTCAAGCTGACCGGCGAGCTGCCCGACGGCGCCACCGCCACCGACCTGGTCCTCACGATCACGGAGATGCTGCGCCAGCACGGCGTGGTCGGGAAGTTCGTCGAGTTCTACGGCGCCGGTGTCTCCGCCGTCCCGCTGGCCAACCGCGCCACGATCGGCAACATGAGCCCGGAGTTCGGCTCCACCGCGGCGATGTTCCCCATCGACGAGGAGACCATCACCTACCTGCGGCTGACCGGCCGCTCCGAGGAGCAGGTCAAGCTGGTCGAGGCCTACGCCAAGGAGCAGGGCCTCTGGCACGACCCGTCGCGCGAGCCGGCGTTCTCCGAGTACCTCGAGCTCGACCTCGCCACCGTCGTCCCGAGCATCGCGGGCCCGAAGCGCCCGCAGGACCGGGTCGCGATCACCGACGCCAAGGCCGCCTTCCGCGCGGCGCTGGCCGACTACGTCCAAGCCGACCAGACCGGTGGCGAGGACCGCAAGCCCGGCGTCCCTGCACAGGAGAAGCCGTTCGGCGTCGAGTCGTCGGTCGACGAGGCGTCGGCGGAGTCCTTCCCGGCCTCGGACCCGGCCGCCCCGTCCGAGCACGGCAACGGGGCCGAGGGGCAGCCGCACCACTACGACCACGCCCCCGTGGCCGAGCGCCCCTCCAAGCGGACGAAGGTCGTCATGGAGGACGGCACGGAGACCGAGGTCGACCACGGCCACGTGGTGATCGCCGCGATCACCTCCTGCACAAACACCTCGAACCCGCAGGTGATGATCGGCGCGGCCCTGCTGGCCAAGAACGCCGTCGAGCGCGGCCTGACCAGCAAGCCGTGGGTCAAGACGACCCTGGCCCCCGGGTCCAAGGTCGTCATGGACTACTACGAGAAGGCCGAGCTCACCCCGTACCTGGAGAAGCTCGGCTTCTACCTGGTCGGCTACGGCTGCACCACCTGCATCGGCAACTCAGGCCCGCTCCCCGAGCCGGTCAGCCAGGCGGTCAACGAGGCCGACCTCGCCGTCGTCTCAGTGCTCTCGGGCAACCGCAACTTCGAGGGCCGGATCAACCCCGACGTCAAGATGAACTACCTCGCCAGCCCGCCGCTGGTGATCGCCTACGCGCTGGCCGGGTCGATGGACGTCGACCTGAACAACGACCCGCTGGGTCAGGACCAGGACGGCAACGACGTCTTCCTGCACGACATCTGGCCGTCGCCCCAGGAGGTGCAGCGGGTCATCGACCACGCCGTCTCCGCTGAGATGTTCAGCAAGGACTACGCCGACGTGTTCGCCGGCACCGAGCAGTGGCAGAACCTGCCCACGCCGACCGGTGACACCTTCGAGTGGGCCCCGGAGAGCACCTACGTCCGGCGTCCTCCGTACTTCGAGGGCATGCCGGCCGAGCCGGCTCCGGTGCAGGACATCACCGGCGCCCGCACCCTGGCGGTGCTCGGTGACTCGGTGACCACCGACCACATCTCGCCGGCCGGTTCGATCAAGGCCGACAGCCCGGCCGGTCAGTACCTGCGCGAGCACGGCGTGGACCGTCGCGACTTCAACTCCTACGGCTCCCGGCGCGGGAACCACGAGGTGATGATCCGCGGCACCTTCGCCAACATCCGGCTGCGCAACCAGCTGGTGCCCGGCACCGAGGGTGGGGTCACCAAGAACCACCTCACCGGCGAGACGACGTCCATCTACGAGGCATCCCAGGCCTACCAGGAGGCCGGCATCCCGCTGGTCGTGCTGGCCGGCAAGGAGTACGGCTCGGGTTCGTCGCGCGACTGGGCGGCCAAGGGGACGGCGCTGCTGGGCGTCAAGGCGGTCATCGCCGAGAGCTACGAGCGCATCCACCGCTCGAACCTGATCGGCATGGGCGTGCTGCCGCTGCAGTTCCCCGAGGGTCAGAACCGCGAGTCGCTCGGCCTGACCGGCGACGAGGAGTTCACGATCACCGGGATCACCGCGCTCAACGACGGCGAGACGCCGCGCACCGTCAAGGTCGAGGCGGGCGACGTGGAGTTCGAGGCTCGCGTCCGGATCGACACCCCCGGCGAGGCGAACTACTACCGCAACGGCGGGATCATGCAGTACGTGCTGCGCTCGCTGCGCGGCTGACGCACACCGCATGGACCTGGGCCTGGGCGGCCGCGGATACCTGGTCACCGGCGCGAGCCGGGGGCTGGGGTTCGCGGCGGCCCAGGCCCTCGTCGCCGACGGCGCGCGGGTGCTGGTGAACTCGCGCTCGACGGGGGCCGTGGACGCCGCCGTCGCCGCCCTGGGCGGGGCGCCGGCGGCGTCCGGCCTCGCCGCCGACCTCACCGACCCCGACGCCGCGGAGCGCCTCGTAGCGGCCGCCCTCGACCGCCTCGGCCGGGTCAACGGCGCGCTGCTCAGCGTCGGCGGCCCGGAGCCGGGCACCGTGCTGGACACCGCCGAGGACGCCTGGCGGGACGGCGTGGAGAGCGTGCTGCTCGGCCCGCTCCGGCTGGTGCGGGCGCTGGTCCCCCACCTCGCCGAGGGTGCGGCGATCGGCTTCGTGCTCTCCACCTCCGCCCGCTCCCCGCTGCCCGGCCTGGCCGTATCCAACGGCCTGCGCCCCGGCCTGGCGATGACCGCCAAGCAGCTGGCCGACGAGCTGGCCCCCCGCGGGATCCGGGTGGTCGGGCTGCTGCCTGGCACCTTCGCCACCGAGCTGGTCGTCGGGCTCGAGGACGCCTCCGGCGACCCGGCGCGCGCCCGCTCCCGGGCCGAGGCCGGCATCCCGCTGGGCCGGGTCGGCGAACCCGCCGAGTTCGGCCGGGTGGCCGCCTTCCTGCTCTCCCCCGCCGCCTCCTACGTCACCGGTACCAGCGTCGCCGTCGACGGTGGCCGGCTGAGGACGCCGTGACAGAGGACCCGCTCGTCCCCCGAGGAGGACCCCCCTGCCCCCCGCCGCTCGCGAGCTCGCGGCGGGACCCTGCAGGCGGGCCGGTCGACGCCCAGGGTGGGCCCCTGGAAGGGGGCCCCGTGCTGGTCGCCTGCGCGCACGGCACCCGCAACCCCACCGGTCGGCGGCTGATCGCCCAACTGGCCCTCGCCGCGCGTGACCTGCGCCCCGGCCTGGTCACCACCGCCGCCTTCGTCGACGTGCAGCCGCCCACGGTGGCCGACGTCGTCGCGGGCCTGGCCGACGGCGGGCGTCCCTCGGTCGTGGTCCCGCTGCTGCTCTCCGGCGGCTACCACGTGCACGTGGACATCGCCCGGGCCGTGCGCGACCACGACGTGGCCCGCGCCGCCCGTCCGTTGGGCCCCGACCCCCGGCTGGTCGCCGTCCTGCACGACCGGCTGCTCGCCGCCGGCGCCGACCCGAACGACCCGGCCACGGCCGTGGTGCTCGCCGCCGCGGGGTCCAGCGACCCGCGGTCGGTCGCCGACGTCGACGCGACGGCGGCCGCGCTGCAGGAGCGCTGGACCGGCCCGGTGAGCACCGGCTACGGCTCGGCCGCGCAGCCGCCGGTGCCCGAGGCGGTCTCGGCGGCCCGCGCCACCGGCGCCCGGCGGGTCGTGCTCGCCGCCTACCTGCTGGCACCGGGCCACTTCCACGACAAGCTCGGCGGGGCCGGCGCGGACACGGTCACCGCTCCGCTGCTGCCCGACGACCGCATCGCCGCCGTCCTGCTCGACCGCTACGACGCCGTGGTCTCCGCCTGGTCCACCTGACAACCGGCGCAACGGCTGGGATCATGGAGTCGGGCCGCCTCTCGGCCCCCGGACGAGCGGTGCCGTACCCGGACAGCGACAAGACGGCGCCTGTGGAGGCCGTCGTGTCCTGGCTCGTGCTCGTCCTGTCCGGTGTGCTGGAGGCCGTGTGGGCCACCGCGCTGGGCCGTTCCGAGGGATTCAGCCGCCTCGCCCCGTCCGTGGTCTTCGGCGTGGCTCTGGTCCTGAGCATGGTGGGGCTGGCCTACGCGATGCGCGAGCTGCCCGTCGGAACGGCGTACGCGGTGTGGGTCGGGATCGGCGCGGTCCTGACCGTCGTGATCGCCATGGTGACGGGCGAGGAGGCCGTGTCCCCGGTGAAGCTGCTGTTGCTCGCCGGGATCGTCGGCTGCGTCGTGGGGCTGAAGGTCTTGCACTGAACGAGGACCCCCTCCCCCCACGGCGCGCAGGCTCGGGGCGGCGCCCTGGACGGGGCCGGCGGGCCCGTTCGGGGTGGCCGTTCCGGGCCCGCACCGGCTACCTGCAGGCGGGCCCCTCGGCGCCGCTTCCTACAGTCGCTGTACCGAGGACGACGGACCCGCAGGTCACTGCGGTGCGAGTAGCCCCCGCAGCTCCTGGGTCAGCGCCTCGCGGGCCTCGGGGTGCTGGTGCCAGGCCGCGGGAGTGGCCTGGAGGAGGGAAATCCGCCAGCGTCCGGCTCCCTCGTCGACCGCGATCAGCGTGTGGACCGTGTGGTAGCGCGGGTGGATGTCGTTGTCCCCGGGCGGGATCATCCCGGCGTGGGCCAGCAGCACCGCGACGCCCGGCGCCACCGGCCGCACGGACCGGATCACCGCGATGTAGGTGGCCGTCTGGTGACCGGAGAAGATCTGCCGGAAGTCGGCGGCGATGGCCAGCCGCCCGTGGTGGTGCGTGCCGTCGTACCCGATGATGTCCCCGTCGTCGGCGAAGGCGGCTGCGACCGCGGCGCCGCTGCGCCGGTTCCACCCGTCGAGGAACTGGGCGTAGAGCGCACGGATCTGGGCGTCGTACGGGTGCGCGGACGTCACGCTGGCTCCTCCTGCGTTGCTGGGACAGGAGGAACGGTAGTGGTCACGCCGCGCCGACCGTCCGCCCCTCGCCGACCGCGAACTGCGTGCGGTAGAGGTCGGCGTACCGGCCGCCGAGCGCCAGCAACTCCTCGTGCGTGCCCGACTCCACGATGCGACCGCCGTCGACCACGAGGATCTGGTCGGCGCTGCGGATCGTGGACAGCCGGTGCGCGATGACCAGCGACGTCCGGCCGCTCAGCGCGGTGTCCAGCGCGTGCTGCACCGCCACCTCGGACTCGCTGTCCAGGTGCGCGGTGGCCTCGTCGAGGATCACGATGCTCGGTGCCTTGAGCAGCACGCGGGCGATCGCCAGCCGCTGCTTCTCCCCGCCGGACATCCGGTAGCCGCGGTCGCCAACCACGGTGTCCAGACCGTCGGGCAGCGACCGGACCAGCCCGGCGATCCGGGCGCCGGAGAGCGCCTCCCACAGCTCGTCCTCGGTGGCCTCGGGCCGGGCGTAGACCAGGTTGGCGCGGATGGTGTCGTGGAACAGGTGCGCGTCCTGGCTGACCACACCGATGGTGTCGCGCAGCGAGGCCAGGGTGACGCGCCGGACGTCGACCCCGCCGACGCGCACCGTGCCGCCGGTCGCGTCGTACAGCCGCGGTACCAGGTTGGCGATCGTCGACTTGCCGGCGCCGGAGTGGCCGACCAGCGCGACCAGCTGGCCCGGCTCGACGCGGAAGGAGACGTCGTGCAGCACCGCCGTGGGCCCGCCGTGCTCCGGCAGCGAGACGTCCTCCAGTGACGGCAACGAGACGTCGGCAGTCGACGGGTAGCTGAAGGAGACCGAGTCGAACTCGATCGACCGGTCGCCGGCGGGAACCGGGACGGCGTCGGGCGCCTCCTGGATCATCGGCCGCAGGTCGAGCACCTCGAAGACCCGGTCGAAGCTCACCATCGCGCTCATGACGTCGACCCGGACGTTGGCCAGCGCGGTCAGCGGGCCGTACAGCCGGGAGAGCAGCAGCGCCAGCGCCACGACGTCGCCCGGGCTCAGCGAGCCGGTGAAGGCCAGCCATCCGCCGAGGCCGTAGACCAGCGCGGTGGCCAGCGCCGCGACGAGGGTCAGTGCGGTGAAGAAGGTGCGCCCGTACATGGCCGACAGGACGCCGATGTCGCGCACCCGCGCCGCGCGCCCGCGGAAGCCGTCGGCCTCGGCCTCGGGCCGGCCGAACAGCTTGACCAGCAGTGCGCCGGCCACGTTGAACCGCTCGGTCATCGTGGCGTTCATCGAGGCGTTGAGCCCGTAGGACTCCCGGGTGATCTCCTGCAGCCGCCGGCCGATCCGCCGGGCGGGCAGCACGAACACCGGCACGAGCACCAGCGACAGCGCGGTGATCTGCCAGGACAACGTGAACATCACCCCGGCCGTGAGCACCAGGCCGATGACGTTGGACAGCACCCCGGACAGCGTCGAGGTGAAGGCCTGCTGGGCGCCGATGACGTCGTTGTTCAGCCGGCTGACCAGCGCGCCGGTCTGGGTGCGGGTGAAGAAGGCGACCGGCATCCGCTGCACGTGCTCGAACACCCGGCTGCGCAGGTCGTAGATGACGCCCTCGCCGATCCGGGCGGAGAACCAGCGGGTGGCCAGCGAGATGCCGGCGTCGACCACCGCCAGCGCCGCGATGAACAGCGCGATGCGGACGATGTCGGCCGCCGTCCCCTCCAGGCCGGCGATCCGGTTGACGATCTGGCCGGCCAGCAGCGGGGTGAGCACGCCGATGACCGACGAGCCGACGACGAGGAGGAGGAACCAAGTCAGGTCGCGCCGGTAGGGCCGGGCGATGCCGAGGATGCGCCGGACCGTGCCCTTGGGCAGCCGACGCGAGGTGACCGACGGGTCACGGCGGAAGGACCGCATCGCCGCCATGGAGGACATGGGACCGCTCACGTCCATGCCACCTCCTCTCCCGACCGGCCAACACCCCTGCCGGGCGGGCTGTTCCGGAGACAGCCTGGCAGTTCCCTCCGACGGTTCAGCTCCCGCCGACCAGCTCGGCCAGCCGGCGGACCTGCGCGGCCCGCTCGGCGGCGTCCTGGCTGTCCGGGTCGTTGCGGACGGCGGAGCGGACCAGCGCCGCGGTCTCCCGGCTGGCCCCCGCCGGCGCCGCGGTGATCGCGGTGACCAGGGCGCCCACCGCCTCCTCGAGCCCGGCCGCGGGGACGACGGCGTTGGCCAGCCCGATCGCCTCGGCCTCGGCCGCGCCGACCGGGCGCCCGGTGAGGCACAGCTCCATCGCCCGGGAGTACCCCACGAGCTCCACCAGCGTGCTGGTGCCGGTGAGGTCGGGCACCAGCCCCAGCGTCGTCTCCGGCAGCCGCAGGTCGGCGTCCTCGGTGAGCACCCGCAGGTCGCAGGCGAGCGCCAGCTGCGCGCCGGCGCCGATGGCGTGCCCCTGCACCGCGGCGATCGAGACGACCCCCGGCGAGCGCAGCCACCGGAAGCCCGCCTGGTAGCGGCGGATGCGCTGCTGGGCCTCCCCGGCGGGCAGCCGGCCGAGCTCCCCCAGCCCCCCGGCGGTGCCCGGGTCGGCGCTGAACAGGCTGCGGTCGAGCCCCGCGGAGAACGAGCGCCCGGCGCCGCGGACGACGACCACCCGCACGTCGTCGTCGAGCGAGCTGCCGACGGCTGCCAGGGCCTCCCAGGTGGCGGGGGTCTGCGCGTTGAGCCGGTCGGGCCGGTCGAGGGTGACGGTGAGGACGGCGCCGTCGCGCGCCGTCCTCACCCACCCGTCGTGGTCGGGCCCGCTCAACTCTTCCTGCTGTTCCGGTTGGCTCCTCCGCGACTGCGGAGGCTCGCGCCGGACTCCGACAGGAGCCGGTGCACGAAGCCGTACGACCGGTTGGTCGACGACGCCAGCGAGCGGATGCTCTCGCCGCCGTCGTAGCGCTTGCGCAACTCGTCGGCCAGCGACGTGCGGTCGCCTCCGGTGATGCGCTTGCCCTTGCCGAGATCCGCGGTGCTCGAGTCGGCCATGACTCCCCTCCGTCAGCAACCGGTCGCGGACCCGTGGCCCGCCGAGGCTGCTCGTCCCGTCGGCGCCGGGCCCCGCTGACCTCGGCGTCCCACGTCCTCATGATCACCCGGACGGGCGATACCGGCCACGCGAAGGAGGAGAAACGCGCAGCCGGGACGGCACCCGCCGCGGCGCGGTCCGCCGAGGGCCGCAGGGCCTACGCGAGCTCGACCAGGTCGGCGAGGTCCTCGCTCCAGGCGTCCTCGGTGCCGTCGGGCAGCAGGATCACCTTGTCCGGGTCCAGCGCGCGCACCGCGCCCTCGTCGTGGGTGACGAGCACGATCGCCCCGGCGTAGGTGCGCAGCGCGTCGAGCACCTGCTCGCGGCTGGCCGGGTCCAGGTTGTTGGTCGGCTCGTCGAGCAGCAGCACGTTGGCACCGGAGACGACGAGCGTGGCCATCGCCAGCCGGGTCTTCTCGCCCCCGGAGAGGGTGCCCGCGCGCTGGTCGGCGGCGTCACCGGAGAACAGGAACGCGCCCAGGATCCGGCGCAGCTCGGTGTCGGTGCTCTGCGGGGCGGCCGCCCGCATGTTCTCCAGCAGCGAGCGGTCGTGGTCGAGGGTCTCGTGCTCCTGCGCGTAGTAGCCGATCCGCAGCCCGTGCCCGGGCTTGACGTCGCCGGTGTCGGGCGCCTCGGTGCCGGCCAGCATCCGCAGCAGAGTCGTCTTCCCGGCGCCGTTCAGCCCGAGGACGACGACCCGCGCGCCCCGGTCGACGGCCAGGTCGACGTCGGTGAACACCTCGAGCGAGCCGTAGCTCTTCGACAGCCCCTCGGCGGTCAGCGGGGTCCTGCCGCACGGGGCCGGCGTCGGGAACCGCAGCTTGGCCACCCGGTCGGCGACGCGGACCTCCTCCAGGCCGCTGGCCAGCCGCTGCGCGCGCTTGTCCATGCTCTGCGCCGCCTTGGCCTTGGTGGCCTTGGCGCGCATCTTGTCCGCCTGCGCGGTCAGGGCGTCGATCTTGCGCTCGGTGTTGGCCCGCTCCTGCCGACGGCGCCGCTCGTCGGTCTCGCGCTGGGCGAGGTAGGGCTTCCACCCGAGGTTGTAGACGTCGACGGTGGCCCGGTTGGCGTCGAGGTGCCACACCTTGTTGACGACGGCGTCGAGCAGCTCGACGTCGTGGCTGATGACGATGAGCCCGCCCTTGTGCGCGGCCAGGAACGTCTTGAGCCAGGTGATCGAGTCGGCGTCGAGGTGGTTGGTGGGCTCGTCGAGCAGCAGCGTCTCGGCGTCGGAGAAGAGGATGCGGGCGAGCTCGACACGGCGCCGCTGACCGCCGGAGAGGGTGCGCAGCGGCTGCCCCAGCACCCGGTCGGGCAGGCCGAGCGCCGTGCAGATGCGCGCCGCCTCGCTCTCCGCGGCGTACCCGCCGAGCGCGGCGAACTGGTCCTCCAGCCTCCCGTAGCGGCGCACCGCCCGGTCCCGCTCGGCGTCGTCCGCGGGTTCGGCCATCGCGACCTGCGCCTTGGTCATCTGCGCGCGCAGCACGTCGAGCCCGCGGCCGGACAGCACGCGGTCGCTCGCGCTGGTGTCGAGGTCGCCGCTGCGCGGGTCCTGCGGCAGGTAGCCGATCTCGCCGGTGACCTCCACCGTGCCGGCGTGCGGCAGCCGCTCGCCGGCGAGCGTGGTGAGGGTGGTGGTCTTGCCGGCACCGTTGCGGCCGACGAGGCCGATGCGGTCGCCGGGCTGCACGCGGAGGTTCGCGTTCCCGATGAGGACGCGGGCCCCGGCGCGCAGCTCGAGGCCGGTCGTCGTGATCACTGATCCCAGGATAGGCGCTCCGGCGCCCGATCCCGACCGCGTTCCGGGTGACGTCGGCGGCAGTCCGCTGTCCACAGCCGGGCGGACCGCCTCCCGCGGCGGCCGGCGACGGGCCACGATCCCGGCCATGACCTCGACCGACGAGTTCCCCCGAGCGGGACCGTGAGCTCCGGGGTGGCACTCGCCCTGCTGGCCGCCCAGCCCGTCCCCGTGGTGCTCCTCGGCGCACTGGTGACGGCGGCCGGAGCTCCGCACACACCCGAGTCCGCCCTGGTCGGCGGCGTCCTCCTCACCGCTCTGGTCGATCTGCTCCTGACCCCGCGGGTACCGCCCTCAGCACGGGTCCTCACCGAGGTGCTGGCGCGCCTGGCCGCTCTGGCCGGAGTGGTGTACGGACTGCTCGTCATCGCGACGACGCCCGCCGCGACCGATGCGTGGACGACGGCGGCCGTGCTCGCGCTGGCCGGCGTGTGCACCCTCCTGCTGCGCGGGGACCCCCGGCTGGCCCCGCACCTCCCGGGCTCCGGTGTCCTGACCGGCACGGTGGCGGGGGTCGGCGCGCTGGCCCTGGCCGGGTCGCTGGCCCGCCTCCGCGGCGTCGCCGACCTCCTCGCCGCGGGGCTGGTCCTGGCGACCGTGGGCGGGGCGGGCGCGCTGTTCCTCGTGGCCGCCTACCGCGCGTCCCGGGCCCGGTGGAGGCGCCGACACGAGGCGCCCGGAACGCGCTGAGCCGGCGGGAGCGCGGCCCGGGAGCGCCCAGCCCTACCGTGGACCGGTCGCACGGACGTGGGAGGGGGACGTCGTGGACTCTGCGCCGGTGCCACCGCTCCCCTACCGCGCCCGGCCGCCGCAGCTGCTGCTCGTCGTCGGCGCCGTGCTGGTCGTCAGCGCCGGCGGGGCGGCGGCCGCGGCCTACGGCGGCGGGTCCGCCCGGGTGCTGCTCCTGGCGCTGGCCGCGGCGGCCGCGGGCGCCTCGGCCTGGGGCTCGTACGCCCGGCTGCGCGCCACCGAGGAGACCCTCGCCGCTGCCGCGGTGGCGCTGGCCGTGCTGGGCGCCGACGCCGGGGCCTCCCTGCTGCGCGGCTCCGTCGTCCCGCCGCTGGTGCTCAGCGGCGTCTTCCTCGTCCTCACCCGGCTGCTGCGCCGCCCGGCGACCTGGCCGCTGGCCGCCTGGCTGACCGGGCAGCTGGCCGCGCTGCGCGCCCTCGACGGAACCGAGGCCGGCGACGTCCGGACCGTCTGGATGCTGACCGTCGCGCTGGTCGGGCTCGGCGTGGCGCTGGGCGCCCGCCGGCTCGTCGCCCGGGTCGCCCTGGTCACCACCGCGCCGTGGTGGGTCGCCGGCGTGGTCGGTGCCGTGGGGACGGCGTGGACCGCCGACGCGGGCGCCCGCTGGACCTCGGCCGCGCTCACGGTCGCCGCTGCGCTGGAGCTGGTCGCCGCCCGGCTGGACCGTGCCCTGGAGCCGTTGCTCGGGCCGCCGGCCGCGGTTCCCGTCCTGGCCGGTGCGGTCTCGGGGGCGGCGCTCGCCGGCGCGCTGGGCGCTCCGGGGCCCGGCGCGGTGCTGCTCGCCGGCTACACCGGGGTGCTGCTCGCCGCGGCCGCTGCGGCGTTGCCCACCGGCTGGGTGCGCGGCCTGCTCCTCCCGGCTGCCCTCGCGGCGGGCGGCACGATGGTCGTGCTGAGCGTCGGCCGGCTCGTCGCCGGGTCGCAGTGGCCGGAGCTGGTCCTGCTGCTGGTGCTCACCGCGCTGCCGTGCGTGCTGGTCGCGGCGCTGCGGCGCGACGACCGGCCCGTGGCCGCGCCGGCCGCGGTCGGCTGCCTGGCCGGTGCTGTACTGGTCGCCGTCGGGAGCGGGCTGATGGGTGCCGGGGCGGCCGCGGTCTGCCTCGGCGTCCTCTACACGGCGTCGCTGGGTGCCGGGCTGGTGCTCGATCGGCAGACGCGGCGGGCCACCGTCGTCACCGGTGCGGTCTGCGCGGGTCTGGCCGTGGTGCTGCTCGTGGTCGCCCACGACCGCGGTGCGCTGGCGGTCCAGCTGGCCGCGCAGGGACTGGTGACCTGCGCCTGGGGCTGGCACGCCTGGCACACGCCGGACCCGCGGACCGGCGCCCCGGAGGGAGCCCCCGCCTGGCGGGCCGGCGCCGCCCAGCTGGTGGGCGCCGCGTGGACGGCCGCCGCGCTGGCGGGCTCGTCGGTCGTGGAGGCCTACACGCTGCCGGCCGCGCTGGGGCTGCTGCTGGCCGCCGGGCCGCGGCTGGCCGCCGGGCCGTCCTGGCCGGCGTGGGGTCCGGGGCTGCTGGTCGCAGCGGTCCCGTCGGTGACGTGGGCGGTGGTGGCGCCGGGCAGCACCCGGCCGGTGCTGGTCCTGCTGGTGGCCGCCACGGTGATGGGCGCGGCGGCGTGGCGCGCGGTGCGCGCGCCGCTCCTCGTCGCCGCCTGGACCGCGGTCGTCCTGGCCCTCGGGCTCGCCGTGCTGGCGCTCCCGCTCCCGGTGACCGGCGCCCTCGTCGTCGGGGTGGTGCTGCTGGCGGTCGGCGCTCGGCGGGAGCGCCACCCGGTGGCCGGGTTCAACGCCCGCCTGGCCGAGATGCGCTAGGGGCGACGACGGCCCGCACCTCGGCAGGGAGGTGCGGGCCGGCGGTGACGTGGTGGAACGGCCCCCTTCCAGGGCCCCGCCCTGAGCCTGCGAAGGGTGGGGAGGAAGGGGGTCCTTCCTCAGACGCGGAAGCCGAGGGCGCGCAGCTGTTCGCGGCCGTCGTCGGTGATCTTGTCCGGGCCCCACGGCGGCATCCAGACCCAGTTGATCCGGATGTCGTCGACCAGGCCGGGGCCGGGGCCGCCGGTGAGGGCCTGGCGGGCCTGGTCCTCGATGACGTCGGTCAGCGGGCAGGCCGCCGAGGTCAGCGTCATGTCGATGACCGCGACCTCGTCGACCACGTCGATCCCGTAGACCAGGCCGAGGTCGACGACGTTGACCCCCAGCTCGGGGTCGACGACGTCGCGCATGGCCTCCTCGACGTCCTCGAGCAGCGCCGACTTGTAGGCCGGGAGGTCGCCCGGCGCCCCGTCGGTCGCCGGAGTGGCGTTGTCGGTGGTCTCGCTCATGGCTTGTCGCCTCCAGTCGGGGTGGCCGCCAGTGCCCGGGCGGACGCGTCCTTGAGGGCCATCCAGCTCATCAGCGCGCACTTGATCCGCGCCGGGTACTTCGACACACCGGCGAATGCGATGGCGTCCTCCAGCTCGTCCTCGAGCTTCTCGGCCACCGACGCGTCGCCCTTGCTCTGCATCAGGGTCATGAAGTGCTCACCGGTCTCCAGCGCCTCGGGCACCGGCCTCCCGATGACCAGGTCGTACATCGCCGACACCGACGCCTGGCTGATCGAGCAGCCCATCCCCTCGTAGGAGACGTCGGCGATCGTGTCGCCGTCCAGGTGCACCCGCAGGGTCACCTCGTCCCCGCAGGTCGGGTTGACGTGGTGCACCTCGGCCTGGAACGGCTCGCGCAGCCCGCGTCCGTGCGGGTTGCGGTAGTGGTCCAGGATGATCTCCTGGTACATCGACTGCAGCTGCATCAGCTCACCTCGCCCTGTGCAACACCGAAGAAGCGCTGGGCTTCCCGGACGGCGTCGGCGAGGGCGTCGATGTCGTCGTAGCCGGTGTGCACGTAGAAGGTGGCCCGCGTCGTCGCCGGCACGCCGTAGCGGCGCACCACCGGCCAGGCGCAGTGGTGGCCGACCCGCACCTCGACGCCGAGGTCGTCGAGCACCTGGCCCACGTCGTGCGGGTGGATGCCCTCGACGGTGAAGGAGACCGCCCCGCCGCGGGCCACGGTGTCGGGGGGGCCGATCACCCTGACGCCGGGGATCTCGGCCAGCTTCGCCAGCGCGTAGCCGGTCAGCGCCTCCTCGTGCGCCTGCACCCGGTCCATGCCCAGCTGCTGCAGGTACTCGACGGCGGCGGCCAGCCCGATCACCTGGGCGGTCATCGGGACGCCGGCCTCGAAGCGCTGCGGCGGCGGCATGAAGGTGCTGCCCTCCATGCGCACGACCTCGATCATCGAGCCGCCGGTGAGGAACGGCGGCAGCGCGTCGAGCACCTCGTAGCGGCCCCACAGGACGCCGACGCCCGTCGGGCCCAGCATCTTGTGGCCGGAGAACACCAGGAAGTCGGCCCCGAGCGTGGTGACGTCCACCGGCTGGTGCGGCACCGACTGCGCGCCGTCGACCAGCAGCAGGGCGCCGACCTCGCGGGCCCGGGCGGCGATGTCCTCGAGCGGGTTGATCGTGCCGAGGATGTTCGACTGCTGGGTGACCGCGACCAGCTTGGTCCGCTCGTTGACCACGGTGGCAAGGTCGGAGAGGTCCAGCCGGCCGTCGTCGGTCAGGCCGAGCCAGCGCAGCGTGGCGCCGGTGCGCTCGCACAGCTGCTGCCAGGGCACCAGGTTGGCGTGGTGCTCCATCTCCGTGACGACGATCTCGTCGCCCTGGCCGACGGCGTACCGCCGGAACTGCTCCTCCTTGGCCGTGGCCGCGTTCGACAGCGCGTAGGCCACCAGGTTGATCGCCTCGGTGGTGTTGCGGGTGAACACGACCTCCTCGGCCGGCGCACCGATGAAGGCGCCGATGGTGGCGCGGGCCGCCTCGTAGCGGGCGGTCGCCTCCTCGGCGAGCTGGTGCGCGCCGCGGTGCGGTGCGGCGTTGCAGGTCTCGTAGAAGTCGCGCTCGGCGTCGAGGACGCTGCGCGGCTTCTGGGACGTGGCCCCCGAGTCGAGGTAGACCAGCCGCTTCCCCTCCCGCACGGTGCGGGACAGGATCGGGAAGTCCGCCCGGATCGCCTCGACGTCCAGGGGCAGGGGCACCTGCTGCGCCCCGGCACCGGGACGCGAGACGGTCTGTGTCATGCCTGCGCGGTCTCCTTCGAGCCCTTGATGTACGCGGCGTAGCCCTCGTTCTCCAGCTTCTCCGCCAGCTCCGGGCCGCCCTCCTCGGCGATCCGGCCGTCGACGAAGACGTGCACGAAGTCGGGCGTGATGTAGCGCAGGATCCGCGTGTAGTGGGTGATCAGCAGGACGCCGATCTCGCTCTCCGAGCGGGCCCGGTTGACGCCTTCGGAGACGACCCGCAGCGCGTCGACGTCGAGGCCGGAGTCGGTCTCGTCGAGGATCGCGATGGCCGGCTTGAGCAGCCGCATCTGCAGGATCTCGTGGCGCTTCTTCTCACCGCCGGAGAAGCCCTCGTTGACGTTGCGCTCGGCGAAGGCGGAGTCCATCTCGAGCAGGTCCATCTCGCTCTTGACGTCCTTGACCCAGGTGCGCAGCTTGGGGGCCTCGCCCTTGATCGCGGTGGCGGCGGTGCGCAGGAAGTTCGACACCGAGACGCCGGGGACCTCGACCGGGTACTGCATGGCCAGGAACAGGCCGGCGCGGGCGCGCTCGTCGACGCTCATGGCGAGGACGTCCTCGCCGTCGAGGGTCACGGTGCCGCCGGTGATCGTGTACTTCGGGTGGCCGGCGATCGAGTAGGCCAGGGTCGACTTGCCCGACCCGTTCGGCCCCATGATCGCGTGCGTCTCGCCCGAGCGGACGGTCAGGTCGACGCCCTTGAGGATCTCCTTGGCGTCGTCACCCTCGCCCACGCTGACGTGCAGGTCGCGGATCTCCAGAACGGACACTTCTCTTCTCGCTCCTCAGTTGCCGGCCGCGCGGGGGAGGACGTCGTCGGACACAGCGCTTGCCTCCGTGTCGACGAGCACGTCCTCCCCCTCCACGCGGACCGGGTAGACGTCGACCGGCTCGGTGGCCGGCAGGTTGGTGGGCTCGCCGGTGCGCAGGTCGAAGCACGACCCGTGCAGCCAGCACTCGATGGTGGGGGCGCCGTCGAACTCCTCGACGTCGCCCTCCGACAGCGGGACCTCGGCGTGCGAGCAGACGTCCTGGATGGCGTACACGTCGTCCTCGTAACGGACGACGGCCACGTCGACGTCGGCCAGCTCGACCCGCAGCGCCCCGTTCTCCGGGACCTCGGAGAGCCCGCACACCCGCTCGAAGGCCATGGGTCAGGCCACCTCGACCGGCTGCTCGTCCAGGCCGGGCAGCGCACCGAGACGGGTCTCGATGGTGCGCATCAGCCGGTCCTGCAGCGCGTCGATGCCGATGCGCTGGACGACGTCGGCGAAGAAGCCGCGGACGACGAGGCGGCGCGCGGTCTCGGCGTCGATGCCCCGCGAGCAGAGGTAGAACAGCTGCTCGTCGTCGAACCGGCCGGTGGCGCTGGCGTGGCCGGCGCCGACGATCTCTCCGGTCTCGATCTCCAGGTTGGGCACCGAGTCGGCGCGGGCGCCGTCGGTGAGCACCAGGTTGCGGTTGAGCTCGTAGGTGTCCGTGCCGGTGGCCGCGGGGCGGATCCGGACGTCGCCGATCCACACCGTGCGGGCGCCCTCGCCCTGCAGCGCGCCCTTGTAGAGCACGTTGCTGGTGCAGTTGGGCACCGCGTGGTCCACCCAGAGCCGGTGCTCCTGGTGCTGGGTCTCGTCGGAGAAGTAGACGCCGAAGAGCTCCGCCGTCCCGCCGGGGCCGGCGTACTGCACGTTGCTGACCAGCCGGACCAGGTCGCCGCCGAGCGTGACCACGACCTGCGAGAAGGTCGCGTCGCGGCCGACGACGGCGTCGTACTGGCCGGCGTGGACCGCCCCCGGGGCCCAGTCCTGCACCGAGACGACGGTGACCTGCGCACCGTCACCGACGAGGACGGCGACGCCGCCCGCGTACCTCGCCAGGCCGGCGTGGTCGAGGACGACGGTCGCCTTCGCGAAGGCGCCGACCTCGATGACCAGCTGACCCCAGACGACGTCCTCGGAGCCGGTGCCCGACAGCCGCAGCGTGACCGCGCGGTCGAGCTGCGCCTCGGCCGGCACGCGGACGACGGCAGCGCCGCCGCTGCGCTGCCGGGCGAGGGCGGCCAGCCGGTCGACCGGGTCGGGCAGGCCCTTGAGCAGCGGGTCGTCGGCCTCGACGCCGGCCAGCTCGACGCCGTCGGGCAGGTCGGTGTCCCACTGGAGGTGGGCGTCCGACGGGGCGCCGTCCAGCAGCGGGCGGATGCGCTTCATCGGCGTGAAGCGCCAGTCCTCCTCGCGGCCGGTGGGCACCGCGAAGGCGTCCGGGTCGGTCGAGGTGAAGCGCTCGGCCGGCGAGCCGGTCGGCGCCGGCCCGCCGTGCGAGTGCGCACCCGGCGCGGCCTGGCCGGCGGTGCCGGTGCCGGGGGCCGGCGTGCTGGGCGGGCCGGCCTGCGCGCCCACGCCCTCGGCGAAGAGCTCGCCGGCGAGCGTGGCCGACTCGGTGGTGAGGCCGGTGGTGTTGGCGGGGGTGTTCTCTGCCGACATCAGCCGACGGCACCTTCCATCTGCAGCTCGATCAGGCGGTTGAGCTCGAGGGCGTACTCCATCGGGAGCTCGCGGGCGATGGGCTCCACGAAGCCGCGGACCACCATCGCCATCGCCTCGTCCTCGGACAGACCGCGGCTCATCAGGTAGAAGAGCTGGTCGTCGCTGACCCGGGAGACGGTCGCCTCGTGGCCCATCGCGACGTCGTCCTCGCGGACGTCGACGTAGGGGTAGGTGTCCGACCGGCTGATGGTGTCGACCAGCAGCGCGTCGCACTTGACCGTCGACTTCGAGCCGTGGGCGCCCTCGTCGACCTGGACCAGGCCGCGGTAGGAGGTCCGGCCGCCGCCGCGGGCCACCGACTTCGACACGATGGTCGAGGAGGTGTTCGGCGCCGCGTGCACCATCTTGGCGCCGGCGTCCTGGTGCTGGCCCTCGCCGGCGAAGGCGATGGAGAGCACCTCGCCCTTGGCGTGCTCGCCGGTCATCCAGACCGCCGGGTACTTCATCGTCACCTTGGAGCCGAGGTTGCCGTCGACCCACTCCATGGTCGCGCCCTCGTGGGCGATCGCCCGCTTGGTGACCAGATTGTAGACGTTGTTCGACCAGTTCTGGATGGTCGTGTACCGGCAGCGCGCGTTCTTCTTGACGATGATCTCGACGACCGCGGAGTGCAGCGAGTCCGACTTGTAGATCGGCGCGGTGCAGCCCTCGACGTAGTGCACGTAGGCGCCCTCGTCGACGATGATCAGCGTCCGCTCGAACTGGCCCATGTTCTCGGTGTTAATCCGGAAGTAGGCCTGCAGCGGGATCTCCACGTGCACGCCCTTCGGCACGTAGATGAACGAGCCGCCCGACCACACCGCGGTGTTGAGCGCGGCGAACTTGTTGTCGCCGGAGGGGATGACCGAGCCGAAGTACTCGCGGAAGAGGTCCTCGTGCTCGCGCAGGGCGGTGTCGGTGTCGAGGAAGACGACGCCCTGCTCCTCGAGGTCCTCGCGGATCTTGTGGTAGACGACCTCGGACTCGTACTGGGCGGCGACACCCGCGACGAGCCGCTGCTTCTCCGCCTCGGGGATGCCCAGCCGGTCGTAGGTGTTCTTGATGTCCTCGGGCAGCTCCTCCCACGAGGTCGCCTGGGCCTCGGTGGAGCGCACGAAGTACTTGATGTTCTGGAAGTCGATCCCGGACAGGTCCGACCCCCAGTCCGGCATGGGCTTGCGGCCGAACAGCTTCAGGGCCTTGAGCCGGCGCTCGAGCATCCACTCGGGCTCGTTCTTGCGGGCCGAGATGTCCCGGACGACGTCCTCGCTGAGGCCGCGCCTGGCGGCGGAACCGGCGACGTCGGCGTCCGCCCAGCCGTACTCGTAGCGGCCGAGCTGGGCGATCTGCTCGTCCTGCGTCAGCGGCTGCGCCGGCTGCTGCGTGCTGGTCATGCGGGCGTCCTCTCCCGGTCGTTCGTGGGGGTGCTGCTGGTGGACGGTGCGGGGCGCCCGCCGGCTCGCCGCCGGTGCGCCGTGCGCTCGTTCGGTACAGGGCTCGCGGGGCCCGATCTGTTCCCCGCGCGCATGTGCTCTCCGCCGCTCGCGCGGCGGACCGGCCCCGGGATGTGCGTGGTGCACACCCCGTCGCCGTGGGCGATCGTGGCCAGCCGCTGCACGTGCGTGCCGACGAGCCGGCCGATCACCGCCGTCTCGGCCTCGCACAGCTGCGGGAACTCCGCCGCCACGTGCGCGACCGGGCAGTGGTGCTGGCAGAGCTGACCGCCGCCGGAGATCGCCGAGGCCGAGGCAGCGTAGCCCTCGGCCGTGAGCGCGCCGGCGAGGGCCTGCGCCCGGTCGACCGGGGCGCCCGGTGCCGCCTCCACCGCGGCCGAGCAGCGCTGCTCCAGCCCGGCGAGCTGCGCCTCGGCCACCGCCCGGACGGCGTCCGGCCCGCCCTGCGCCGCGACGAACCGCAGCGCGGTCAGCGCCAGGTCGTCGTAGGCGTGCGGGAAGTCCGAGCGGCCGGCGTCGGTCAGGTGGAACAACCGGGCCGGGCGGCCCCGCCCACGGGGGGTGCCGGGGGCGTGCCGCTCCTCGATGCGGCCGGTGGCGACCAGCGCGTCGAGGTGCCGGCGGACGGCGGTCGGCGAGACGCCCAGCCGCCCGGCGAGCTCGGTCGCGGTCTGCGGGCCGTGCTCGAGCAGCAGGGCGGCCACGCGGTGCCGCGTGCGCCCGTCGTCGGCGGACGACGAGGGCCGGGCCGGCGCGCTCGCCCCGCCCGTCACCTGCACCGTGCCGCTTTCCACAACACGAGTGTTACCTATTTCCCGGCGCGTGCAAGCAAGGGCAACCTAAGCCGGGACCGGGGCCGGCCCGAGCCGGGACGGGCCCTGACCTGGGCCGCAGCCGGCGGGGGCGGGGGCGGTGCCGTGCACCGCCCCCGCCGGCCCGGTGACCCGTCCGGTACCTGCAGGCTCCGGACGGTCGTCCGTCAGACGCCGGCCGGAGCGGCCTCCGCGGGCCGGTCGACGGCGAAGTCGAGGGCGCCGTCCCGCACCCCGACCGTGACCCTCCGGCCCGACCCCAGCCGGCCGTCGAGCAGCAGCCGCGACAGCGGGTTGTCGACCTCCCGCTGGATCGCCCGGCGCAGCGGCCGGGCACCGAACTGCGGCTCGAAACCGTGCTCGGCGATCCAGGTGACCGCCTCATCGGTGAAGGCCACTTCGATGTCCTGGGCCGACAGCCGCCGGCGGGTCTCGTCGAGCAGCAGCCGGGTGATCTTGGCGAGCTGCTCGGTCTCCAGCTGCTGGAACACCACGATCTCGTCGACGCGGTTGAGGAACTCCGGGCGGAACTGCTCGCGCAGCCGCCGCAGCAGCCGCTCGCGCAGCCCGTCGTCCGAGGCCGCTCCGTTGCCGGCACCGAACCCGAGCGGGGTGTTGCGGCCCTGGATCAGCTCCGACCCCAGGTTGCTGGTCATGATCAGCACGGTGTTCTTGAAGTCGACGGTGCGGCCCTGCGAGTCGGTGAGCCGGCCGTCGTCGAGCACCTGCAGCAGGGTGTTGAAGACGTCGGGGTGCGCCTTCTCGATCTCGTCCAGCAGCACCACCGAGTAGGGACGGCGGCGCACCGCCTCGGTGAGCTGGCCGGCGTCCTCGTAGCCGACGTACCCGGGCGGGGAGCCCACGAGCCGGCTGACGGTGTGCCGCTCCTGGAACTCGCTCATGTCCAGCCGGATCATCCGGTCCTCGTCGCCGAACAGCGCCTCGGCCAGCGCCCGCGCCAGCTCGGTCTTGCCGACGCCGGTGGGGCCGAGGAACAGGAAGCTGCCGATCGGCCGGTCGGGGTCGCCCAGGCCGACCCGCGAGCGGCGCACCGCCTCGGCGACCACGCGGACGGCGTCGTCCTGTCCGACGACCCGCTGGTGCAGGTGGTCCTCCAGCCCGAGCAGCCGCGCCATCTCCTCCTGCGTGAGCTGGCTGACCGGGATGCCGGTGCTGCGCGAGACGACCTCGGCGATGTCCTCGACGCCGACCTCGGGGACGCCGGGCTGCCCGCCGCCCGACCGCGCCTGCTCCAGGCGCGCCTGCGCCTCGGCCAGCTGGTCGCGCAGCTCGGAGGCCCGCTCGTACTGCTCGGCGGCGACGGCCTGGTCCTTCTCCCGCTGCAGCCGCTCGACCTCCTGCTCCAGTCCGCGCAGGTCGGTCGGTGGCGTCCTCACCCGCCGCCGCACGCGAGCGCCGGCCTGGTCGATGAGGTCGATCGCCTTGTCGGGCAGGTGCCGGTCGGTCACGTAGCGGTCGGACAGCTCCGCCGCGGCCCGGATGGCGTCGTCGGTGAAGCGCACCCCGTGGTGGGCCTCGTACCGGTCCCGCAGGCCGCACAGGATCTGCACGGTGTCCTCGACGCCGGGCTCGGGCACCAGGATCGGCTGGAACCGGCGCTCCAGCGCCGCGTCCTTCTCGATGTTGCGGCGGTACTCGTCGAGCGTCGTCGCGCCGATGATGTGCAGCTCGCCGCGGGCCAGGGCCGGCTTGAGCATGTTGCCCGCCCCGCCGGAGCCCTCGGAGGCGCCGGCGCCGACGACGGTGTGCAGCTCGTCGATGAAGACGATGACCTCGTCGGAGTGCTCGCGGATCTCGTCCATGATCTTCTTGAGCCGCTCCTCGAAGTCGCCGCGGTAGCGGGTCCCGGCCACCAGCCCGGTCAGGTCGAGCTCGACGAGCCGCCGGCCGCGGAGGGTCTCCGGCACGTCGCCCTCGACGATCTGCGCGGCGATGCCCTCGACGATCGCGGTCTTGCCGACGCCGGCCTCGCCGATGAGCACCGGGTTGTTCTTCCGCCGCCGGGAGAGCACCTCGACGGTCTGCTCGATCTCCGGCTGGCGGCCGATCACCGGGTCGATCCGGCCGTCGCGGGCCAGCTGGGTCAGGTCGCGGCCGAACTCGTCGAGGGTCGGCGTGTTCGACGGACCGGCCTGGCCGGGGCCGCCGGAGCGCCCACCCGCGCCGGGCTGCGGACCGCCGGTGGCCGCCTGCTGGAGGGTCTCCGGGGTGACGCCCTGCTCGTGCAGCGCCCGCCCGCCCGGGGAGTCGGGGTTGACGGCCAGGGCGAAGAGCAGGTGCTCGGGCCCGATGTAGGTCGAGCCGAGGGCGCGGGAGACGCGGTGGGCGTCGAGGAGGGCGCGTTTGGCGGCCGGGGTGAGGGACGGCGGCTCGTCCCGGGGTTCGCCGCGCACCAGCTGCTCCTCGAGCGAGGAGCGCAGCCGGTCGGGGTCGGTGCCCGAGCGGGCCAGGAACTGGCGGGTGCTCTCGTCGCCCGTCATCGCCCAGAGCAGGTGCTCGGTGCCGAGGTCGGCGCTGCCACCGGCCACCGCCTGGTGCGCCGCGGCGTTGACCAGCTCCCGCGCCTGCTGGGTGAGGAACTGGGTGATGTCGATCCGCTGCCGCTGCGGCTGCTGTCCCCCGCCGGCGAAGCGGGCGAGGAAGTCGTCGAAGGGGCTCCCGTAGGGGCCCGGGTAGAAGGGGCTGGTCATGCCTCACGTCCAAGGGAGTCGGATCGGCCGGTGGGCTCTCGGAGTCGTCCGCGGAAGGCTCCCGCTGAGGGGTCCCCTACCCGGGTGCGCGCACCGGCACCGGCGGCGGCCCGTCGGCCGCTCGTGTCCCGTACAGCGCGGGACGCCGGCCTGCGCTTCCACCCGGTGATCTGCTCTGGGCGAACCGGGAGCGGGCGTCCGCGCGGCTAGCATCGGCTCGTGCCGGTCTCCCCCACCGTCGTCTCGCGGCTCGCCCTGGCCAACGCCGTCGCCAACGGCGCCATCGTCGTCACGGGCGGCGCCGTCCGGCTCACCGGCTCGGGCCTGGGCTGCCCGACCTGGCCGCGCTGCACGAGCGAGAGCTTCGTCGCCACGCCCGAGCTCGCCGGCCACGGCGTCATCGAGTTCGGCAACCGGCTGCTGACCTTCGTGCTCGCCGCGGTCGCCATCGCCACCGTCGTCGCGGTGTGGCGGTCCGCGCGCCGCGACCTGCGCCCGCTCGCCGTCCTGACCTTCCTCGGCATCCCCGCGCAGGCGCTGCTCGGCGGGGTCACCGTGCTCACCGGCCTGAACCCGTGGACGGTCGCGGCGCACTTCCTCGTCTCGATCGTGCTGATCGCGCTGGCCACCGTGCTGTGGCTGCGCTCCCGCGAGCCCGGGGTGGGCCAGCCGCTGCTGCGCCGTCCGCTGGCCCTGCTGGTGACCGGCACCGCCGCCGTCACCGCCGTCGTCCTGGTGCTCGGCACGCTGGTGACCGGCAGCGGGCCGCACAGCGGCGACGTGGACGCCGACGACGTCCCGACCGGCGACCGGATGGGCTTCGACGTCGAGCTGATCAGCCAGCTGCACGCCGACGCGGTGTTCCTGCTGGTCGGGCTGACCGTCGCGCTGCTCGTCGCGCTGCACGCCACCGACGCCCCCGACCGCGTCAGGCGGGCGGCGCGCGACCTGCTGGTCGTCCAGCTGGCGCAGGGCGTGGTCGGCTACGTGCAGTACTTCACCGACCTGCCGATCGCCCTGGTGCTGCTGCACATGCTGGGCGCGGTGCTGGTGACGGCGTACACGGCCCGGCTGGTGTGGTCGGTGCGCGGGCCGGCGTCCGAGCTGCCGCTGGACTCCCCGCAGGTCCCGGCGTCCGCCGCGCGCTGACGCCCGCGCGCTGACGCCCACCTCTGCGCCGTTCCCCGCGGTGTTGCGCCCGTGCACGAGCGCGGGACCGCGGGGAACGGCGCAGGAGTCGGTGCCTCGCGGTCAGCCACGCTCGTCCTCGTGGCCGAACGCGGGGGTCAGCGTGCTGGTGCACGCACCGGACCGCTCGACAGCCGGGCGCAGCGCGGGGAGGACGGAGTCCGGGCTCAGACCAGGACGTCGACGATGATCGCGACCGAGAGCAGCGCCATGTACGAGATGGAGACGTGGAACAGCTGCATCGGCCTGGTCTCCGCACCCGAGCGGATGCGCCGCAGCAGCCGGTGCGCCTCGGCGATGAACCAGACCCCCAGCGCGGCCGCGGCTCCGGTGTAGACCCAGCCGATCCCGTAGCCGTCGGCCACCGGCCACAGCAGCAGCGAGACCGCGACGGTCGACCAGGTCCAGACGACGGTCTGCCGGCCGACCGACAGGGGGCTGGCCACCACCGGCAGCATCGGGACGTCGGCCCGCGCGTAGTCGGCGCGGAAGCGCATGGCCAGCGCCCAGAAGTGCGGCAGCTGCCAGCAGAAGACGACGCCGAAGAAGACCACCGCGGGCCAGGCCAGCGTCCCGGTGACCGCGGCCCAGCCGATGAGCACCGGCGCCGCCCCGGGCACCCCGCCGAACAGCGTCGAGTGCCGGGTGTGCCGCTTGAGCACCACCGTGTAGACGACGGCGTAGTAGACGATCGCGCCCAGGGCCAGGACGGCGGCCAGCGGTGTGGTCGTGACGTACAGCAGTGCGACCGACAGGACCGTGAGCACCAGGCCGAACACCAGCGCCGCGCGCGGCGTGATCTCACCGGTGACCAGCGGACGGCGCTCGGTCCGGTGCATGAGCCGGTCGATGTCGCGGTCGTACCAGCAGTTGAAGACGTTGGCCGCAGCGGCGGCGAGGGTGCCGCCGGCCATGGTGGCCAGCAGCAGCTCCCAGGAGGGCAGCCCGCCGACGGCCAGCATCATCGCCGGCAGGGTCGTGATGAGCAGCAGCTCGATGATCCGCGGCTTGGTCAGCGCGACGTAGGCGCGGATCGTGGCCGACAGGCGCCGGCCCTGGACGGCCGGGCGTTCGGACAGCGTCGTCACCGGGCGGCCACCGACGGGGTGTCGGCGCACGGGCAGGGCACCACCGGGCACGGCTCCACCAGGTACGGAGACAGCACGGGGTCCCTTTCGACCGGGGACGGGAGAACGGACCAACTGTAGCCCGCGGCCACCCCTCCTTCCGGTGGGCATGACCAGGGTCTCCCCCCGGGCAGACCACTAGGGTCGATCACGTTGGTGCCGCGCACGCAGCGGGTAGGGCCGACGTCGACGACGACGGTGCGTCCTGGGGACGAGCAGCCGGGCCGGAACTGACGCGGGGCCGGTCGCTGGGGCCAGGCACCGCCGTCCGCCCGGGTCGACAGGTCGCCGCAGAGCGCCCGGGCGGGTCCCGCACGGCCGACCCGAGGGAGCACGACAGACCGATGACCACCGACGACGCGACGCAGAGCACCGAGGCCGAGGCCCCGGCCGAGGCCGCCACCGACGCACCGACCGGCGACCCGCGCCAGCCGCACCCGACCCTGCCCGACGGCTTCGGAGACCTCGACCGCCGCGCCATCGACACCGCGCGGGTGCTGGCGATGGACGCCGTCCAGAAGGTGGGCAACGGCCACCCGGGGACGGCGATGAGCATGGCCCCGACCGCCTACCTGCTGTTCCACAAGTGGCTGCGGCACGACCCCAGCGACCCGAACTGGAGCGCCCGGGACCGGTTCGTCCTGTCGATGGGCCACTCGAGCCTGACCCTCTACGTCCAGCTCTACCTCTCCGGCTACGGCCTGGAGCTGGCGGACCTGCAGGCGCTGCGCACCTGGGGCTCGAAGACCCCGGGCCACCCCGAGGTCAACCACACCCCGGGCGTGGAGACGACGACCGGGCCGCTGGGCCAGGGCGTCGGCAACGCCGTCGGGATGGCGATGGCCGCCCGCCGCGAGCGGGGCATGCTCGACCCCGACGCCCCCGAGGGTGAGAGCTTGTTCGACCACACCGTCTGGTGCTTCGCCTCCGACGGCGACATGGAGGAGGGCGTCAGCGGCGAGGCGTCGTCGCTGGCCGGCACCCAGCAGCTGGGCAACCTGGTCCTCGTCTACGACGACAACCGGATCTCCATCGAGGACGACACGAACGTCGCGTTCACCGAGGACGTCGGCAAGCGGTACGAGGCCTACGGCTGGCACGTGCAGCGCGTCGACGACGGCGAGGACCTCGCCGCGGTGAACCGGGCCTTCGCCGCCGCCAAGGCCGAGACCGGCCGGCCCTCGCTCGTCGTGCTGCGCACGATCATCGCCTGGCCGGCACCGAACAAGCAGAACACCGGCGCCTCGCACGGCTCCGCGCTCGGCGAGGACGAGGTGCGGGCCACCAAGGAGATCCTCGGCTTCGACCCCGAGCAGACCTTCCCGGTGGACGACGAGGTGCTGGCGCACGCCCGCTCCGTCGTCGAGAGGGGCCGCGAGGAGCGCGCCGCGTGGGACGAACGGTTCGCGGCCTGGGAGCGCGACAACGCCGACGCCGCCGCGCTGCTCGAGCGGATGCGGACCCGCACCCTGCCCGAGGGCTTCGGCGCAGACCTCCCGAGCTGGGACGCCGACCCGAAGGGCGTGGCCACCCGCAAGGCCTCCGGAGAGGTGCTCGCCGCGCTCTACCCGGTGCTGCCCGAGCTGTGGGGCGGGTCGGCCGACCTGGCGGAGAGCAACAACACCGCGGTCAAGGGCGAACCGTCGTTCCTGCCCGCCGACCGCCAGACGAAGATGTGGTCGGGTGGGCCGTACGGACGCACGCTGCACTTCGGCGTCCGGGAGCACGGGATGGGCGCGATCATGAACGGGATCGCCCTGCACGGCGGCACCCGCGTCTACGGCGGCACCTTCCTCACCTTCTCCGACTACATGCGCGGCGCGGTGCGGCTGGCCGCGCTCATGCAGCTGCCGGTCACCTACGTGTGGACGCACGACTCGATCGGCCTCGGCGAGGACGGCCCGACCCACCAGCCGATCGAGCACTTCGCGGCGCTGCGGGCGATCCCGGGGCTGGACGTCGTCCGCCCGGCCGACGCCAACGAGGTGGCCGTCGCCTGGCGGACGGTCCTGGAGAACAACGACCGCCCGGCCGGCCTGCTGCTGTCCCGGCAGAACCTGCCGGTCTTCGACCGGTCGGAGTTCGGTTCCGCCGAGGGCGTGGCCCGCGGGGCCTACGTGCTGGCCGAGGCCTCGACCGGCACCCCCGAGGTGATCCTGCTCGGCACCGGCTCCGAGGTGCAGATCGCCGTCGCCGCCCGGGAGCGCCTGGAGGCCGACGGCGTTCCGACCCGGGTGGTCTCGGTCCCCTGCGTCGAGTGGTTCGCCGACCAGGACCAGGCCTACAAGGACGAGGTGCTGCCGCCCGGCGTCCGCGCCCGGGTCAGCGTCGAGGCCGGCGTGCCCATGGGGTGGCGCGAGTTCGTCGGCGACGCCGGCCGGATCGTCGGCCTCACCCACTACGGGGCCAGCGCCGCCTACTCCGTCCTCTACGAGCAGTTCGGCCTCACCGACGAGGCCGTCGTGGCCGCTGCCCGCGAGAGCATCGAGGCGGCTCGGTCGGGCCACGCCGTGCCGGCCGGACCCGTCGGCGCCACCGGCGGCCTGCCGCACCCCACCGGCGACCAGTAACGAAAGGACCCCGGTGCCCCCCACCGCTCGCAGGCTCGCGGCGGGTCCCTGCACCGGAGCCACCTCCACCAGTCCGGAAGGAACCTGACCATGGCACAGAACGAGAAGCTGGCCGAGCTGTCGTCGGCGGGGGTCGCCGTCTGGCTCGACGACCTCTCCCGCGACCGCATCCGCAGCGGGAACCTGCAGTCGCTGGTCGACGAGTACAGCGTCGTCGGCGTCACCTCCAACCCGACCATCTTCGCCGCGGCGATCAGCGGGTCGGAGTCCTACGACGACCAGCTGCACGCCCTCGCGGTGCGGTCGGTCAGCGTCGAGGAGGCGCTGCGCACCATCACCGCCGCCGACGTCCGCGACGCCTGCGACCTGCTCGCGCCGGTGGCGGAGCGGCAGCCCGGCGACGGCCGGGTGTCGCTGGAGGTCGCCCCCGGCCTGGCCCACGACACCGACGCGACGGCCGCCGAGGCCGCACACCTGTGGTGGCTGGTCGACCGGCGGAACCTCTACATCAAGATCCCGGCCACCGAGGCCGGCCTGCCGGCGATCACGACGTCCATCTCCCGCGGCATCAGTGTGAACGTCACCCTCATCTTCAGCCTCGAGCGGTACCGGGCGGTCATGGACGCCTACCTGTCCGGGCTGGAGCAGCGGCTGGCCGAGGACGCCGGCGCGGACCTGTCGGGCATCGCCTCGGTGGCGTCGTTCTTCGTGTCCCGCGTGGACTCCGAGATCGACAAGCGCCTGGAGAAGGCCGGCGCCGACGCCTCGCTCAAGGGCAAGGCGGCGCTGGCCAACGCCCAGCTGGCCTACCAGGCCTACGAGGAGGTCTTCACCTCCGACCGCTGGAAGGCGCTCGAGGCCAAGGGCGCCCGCCCGCAGCGGCCGCTGTGGGCCTCCACCGGCGTCAAGGACCCGGCCTACCCCGACACCCTCTACGTCAGCGAGCTCATCGCCCCCGGCACGGTGAACACCATGCCGGAGAAGACGATGAAGGCCTACGCCGACCACGGCGAGCCCGGCACCCCGGTCCAGCAGACCTACGAGGACGCCGCCTCGGTGATGAAGGCCGTGGCCGACGCCGGCGTCGACCTGGACGACGTCTTCCGCGTGCTCGAGGACGAGGGCGTGCAGAAGTTCGTCGACTCGTGGGACGAGCTGACCGAGTCGGTGCGCACCGAGCTCCAGGACAAGAAGTGACCCCACCCGACCGGACCCGGCCCGCGGGCGCCGGCGGGGAGGCCGTGTGACCTTCGCGTTCCGCTGCACCGGGCTGGACGTCCCCGAGCCGGTGCGGACCCAGCTGGCCGGCGACGACGTCGCCGCCCGGCTGGTGGCCGAGGACCCCACCCTGTGGGGGCCGGAGGCCGAGCGCGAGGCCTCGGTCCGGCTGGGCTGGCTGGACCTGCCGGCGACCTCGCGGCCGCTGGTCGCCCGGCTGGCCGAGCTGCGCGCCGAGCTGCAGTTCGAGGGCCTGGACCGGGTGGTGCTCTGCGGGGTGGGCGGCGCGTCGCTGGCACCGGAGGTGATCTGCCGGACGGCGGGCGTGCCGCTCGTCGTCCTGGACACCACCGACCCGCACCAGGTCGCGGCCGCCATGATCGACCTGGACCGCACCGTCGTCGTGCTCAGCGCCGAGTCCGGCGGCACGGTGGAGACCGACAGTCAGCGGCGGGCCTTCATCCAGGCGTTCGCCGACGCGGGCCTCGACGAGAAGCAGATCGGCGCCCGGTTCGTCGTGGTCACCGACCCCGGCTCGCCGCTGGCGGAGACCGGCGCGGCGATGGGCGCCCGCGAGGTGGTCCTCGCCGACCCGCACGTCGGCGGCCGCTACAGCGCGCTGTCGGCGTTCGGCCTGGTCCCGGCGGCGCTGGCCGGGGCCGACGTCGGCGCGCTGCTCGAGGAGGCCGCCGAGCTGGCCGAGCACCTGGCCGAGCCCGGCAACGCCGCGCTCGAGCTGGGCGTGGCCATGAGCGCGGGCTTCCGCACCGGGCGCGACAAGGTCATCCTCGCCGACGGCGGCTCGGCGATCACCGGCTTCGGCGACTGGGCCGAGCAGCTGGTCGCCGGGTCCACCGGCAAGGACGGCCGCGGGCTGCTGCCGGTCGTCGTCGAGTCCCCCGACGCCCCCGGCGCCACCGCCCCCGACGCGCTGCTGGTCGTCGTCGGGGGCGGCCCGGTCGAGCCGGGCCCCTCCGTCGGCGTGACCGGCCCGCTCGGCGCTCAGTTCCTCGGCTGGGAGTACGCCACCGCCGTGGCCGGGCGGGTGCTCGGCACCAACCCGTTCGACCAGCCGGATGCGGTCGGGTCCGAGGAGGACACCCGGCGGCTGCTGGACGCCGGCCTGCCGGTCGAGCCGCCGCTGGCGACGATCGGCGCGGTCGAGCTGCGTGCGCCGGGCGGGCTGCTCGAGGGGGTGGACCTCTCCCAGCACGACGGGGTGGCCCTGGCCCTGCAGGCGCTGCTGGCCGCCGTCCCGCCCCGGGGCTACCTCGCGGTGACGGCCTACCTGGACCGGGAGGCCGACGCCCGCGCCGGCGAGCTGCGGGCCGCGCTGGCCCGGAACACCGGGCACGCCGTCACCTTCGGGTGGGGCCCGCGCTCCCTGCACTCCACCGGCCAGTACCACAGAGGCGGGCCGCGGACCGGCGCGTTCCTGCAGTTCACCGGGGTCGTCACCGGAGACCTCCCGGTGCCCGACCGGCCCTACGGCTTCGCGACGCTGCAGGCCGCCCAGGCCGCCGGTGACCGGCAGGCCCTCGTCGCGCGGCAACGGCCGCTGCTGCACCTGCACCTGACCGACCGCGCCGCGGGCACCGGCCAGCTGCTCGACGCGCTCGGCTGAGCGGCCTCGGGGAGGATCAGGGTCCACGAGCCCACCCGCACCACCCGCCGCCCGGTGCACCGCCGCGCCGGACGGCGGCCACCCCTCCGACCTCGAGGACGGACCATGATCTCCAATCCGCTGCGCGATCCGCGGGACCGGCGGCTGCCCCGCGTACCCGAGCCCTGCGCCCTGGTCGTCTTCGGCATCACCGGGGACCTCGCCCGCAAGAAGCTGCTGCCGGCCGTCTACGACCTGGCCAACCGCGGACTGCTGCCCACCAACTTCGCCCTCCTGGGCTTCGCCCGCCGCGACTGGGGCGACGAGGACTTCGCCGAGCTGGCCCGCGACGCCGCCCGCAAGGCCGCCCGCACCCCGTGGCGGGAGGAGGTCTGGGAGCGGCTGGCCGCCAGCGTGCGCTTCGTCCAGGGCTCGTTCGACGACGACAACGCCTTCGACGAGCTGGCCGCCACCCTCGGGGACCTCGAGGGCTCCCACGGGATCGGCGGCAACGCCGCCTTCTACCTGTCCATCCCGCCGGCGATGTTCCCCGTCGTGCTCAAGCAGATGCAGCGCACGGGCATGGCCGACAGCACCCCCGACCGCTGGCGCCGGGTGGTCGTGGAGAAGCCGTTCGGCACCGACCTGGCCTCCAGCCGGACCCTCAACGAGCTGGTCGACTCGGTGTTCACGGCCGAGGACGTCTTCCGCATCGACCACTACCTGGGCAAGGAGACCGTCCAGAACCTGATGGCGCTGCGGTTCGCCAACACCCTCTTCGAGCCGGTCTGGAACGGCCACCACGTCGACTCGGTGCAGATCACCATGGCCGAGGACGTCGGGATCGGCGGGCGGGCCCAGTTCTACGAACAGACCGGCGCCGCCCGCGACGTGCTGCAGAACCACCTGCTGCAGCTGCTCGCCCTCACCGCGATGGAGGAACCGGTCGAGTTCTCCGCCGAGGAGATCCGCACCGAGAAGCTCAAGGTGCTGCGGGCCGTCTCGCTGCCCGAGGACCTGGGCACCTTCGCCGTGCGCGGCCAGTACGAGCAGGGCTGGCTGGCCGGCCAGCGGGCCACCGGCTACCGGCAGGAGGAGGGCGTCGACCCGCACTCCCGGACCGAGACCTACGCCGCCGTCCGGCTGGGCGTGGAGACCCGCCGCTGGGCCGGCGTGCCGTTCTACCTGCGCACCGGCAAGCGGCTGCCGCGGCGGGTCACCGAGATCGCGCTGGTGTTCAAGCGCGCGCCGCACCTGCCCTTCGCCGACACCGACACCGAGGAGCTGGGCAGCAACCAGCTGGTGATCCGCGTGCAGCCCGACGAGGGGATGACCCTCAAGTTCGGGTCGAAGGTCCCCGGCAGCGTGATGGAGGTCCGCGACGTCGCGATGGACTTCCTCTACGGCGAGCAGTTCACCGAGGCCAGCCCCGAGGCCTACGAGCGGCTGCTGCTCGACGTGCTGCTCGGCGACGCCACCCTCTTCCCCCGCAACCACGAGGTCGAGGCCTCCTGGGCGGTGATCGACCCGCTCGAGGAGTTCTGGGCCGGGACGACGCCGCAGCCCTACCGGGCCGGCGAGTGGGGGCCGCGCGCGGCCGACGAGATGCTGGCCGCCGAGGGCCGCCGGTGGCGGCGTCCGTGAGGCGCGAACCCGCTGCAGCCGCCCGACGGGAGGGAACCCGATGACGACCCTGTGGGACACCACCGGCTCCGCCGTGGTCAAGGAGCTCGCCGCGCAGCGGCGCACCGGCGGTGCGGTGCTCTCCGGCGTCGCGCTGACCCTGGTGGTCGTGGCCGACGAGAACCGGGTGGCCGAGGCCGAGGACGCCGCGACCGCCGCCGCCGAGCAGCACCCCTGCCGGCTGCTGATCGTCGTCCGCCGGCAGATCGAAGCGCCGACCCCCCGGCTGGACGCCGAGGTGCTGATCGGCGGGCGGCTGGGCCCCGGTGAGGCCGTGGTCATGCGCATGTACGGCCGGCTGGCGCTGCACGCCGAGTCGGTGGTGCTGCCGCTGCTGGCTGCCGACGCCCCCGTGGTGACCTGGTGGCACGGGGCGCCACCGGAGCAGCTGGCCACCGACGCGCTGGCGGTGATCGCCGACCGGCGGATCACCGACAGCTCGCTGGCCGAGGACCAGGTGGCCGCACTGCGCGCCCGCGCCGAGGACTACGCGCCGGGTGACACCGACCTGGCCTGGACCCGCAGCACCCCGTGGCGCGCCACGCTGACCTCGACGGTGGACTCGGTGTCCGGGCGCCGCGGCGACGCCGTCCGGGTGCTGGGCGGCCGGGTCGAGGGGGATCCGGGGAACGCCACCGCGCTGCTGCTGGCCGGCTGGCTGAGCGCGCGCTGCGGCCACGAGATCCCGGTGGTGTCCGGCGAGCGGCGGGCCGGGCCCAGCGGTGTCTCGGCGGTGGTGCTGGAGCTGGACCAGGACGAGCAGGTGCGGGTGGAGGCCGACCGGCGCGGCGGGGCGGTCATCCACCAGCCCTACCGGCCGGAGGCGACGGTGGCCCTGCCCGACCGGCAGCTCGGCGACCTGGTCGGCGAGGAGCTGCGCCGCCTCGACCCCGACGAGCCCTTCGCGGAGGCGCTGGAGAGCACCACCGGCGTGCCGGACCTGACGTACCGCTCCGCCGTGCGCGAGTACGTGTGGTTCGACCCCGCCGAGGAGAACGCCGGCAGCGGCGGGGAGACGCTCCCCGCCGTCCCGCCGGACTCCGAGGGCACGGACGAGGTCGCCCAGCAGGGCGTGGACGACGCCGACCAGGGCGCCCGCGACGCCGGGCAGGCCGTCCCGTGACGCTGCCCCCCGAGGACCGCGCCGCCCGGGCGGCCGCGGCGGGCTCCCCCACGCCGGACGTCGTGGTCGAGCCCGACGCCGACCGGCTGGCCCGCGCCGTCGCCACGGCGCTGGTCGCCCGGTTGGCCGCCGCGCAGGCCGTGCACGGGACGGCGACGGTCGTCCTCACCGGCGGGGGCATCGGCACCGCCGTCCTCGAGCGGGTGGCCGACCTGGTGCGCGAGCCGGCGCGCGAGCGGGTGGACTGGACCGCGGTCGACGTCTGGTGGGGCGACGAGCGCTGGGTGCCCGCCGACGACGGCGACCGCAACGAGCTGGGCGCGCGGCGGGCGCTGCTGGACCCGGCCGGTGTCCCGGCGGAGCGCGTCCACGCCGTGCCGGCCTCCGACGCCGGCTTCGGCGAGCCCGAGGACGCCGCCGCCTGGTACGCCGACCAGCTGGCCGCCGCGGCGCCGGAGGGGCAGCCGCTCCCCCGCATCGACCTGCTGCTGCTCGGCATGGGCCCCGAGGGGCACGTGGCGTCGGTCTTCCCCGGGACCCCGGCGGTGTCCGACGAGCGCGCCGTGTTCGCGGTGCGCGACTGCCCCAAGCCGCCGCCGACCCGGGTCAGCCTCGGCTTCTCCGCGATCAACGCGGCGGAGGAGGTGTGGCTGCTGGTCTCCGGCGCGGCCAAGGCGCCGGCCGTGGCACGGGCGCTGACCGGTGGTGCGACGCCCGAGGAGCTGCCTGCGGCCGGGGTGCACGGGCGCCGGGCGACCCGCTGGCTGCTGGACGCCGAGGCCGCCGGGGAGCTCGCCGGTCAGGGCTGAGCGGGGGCGGCGGACCCTGGTGGGCGCGGTGCCGCAGGGGCACACTGCGGTCCGCGCCCGGTAGCCGCCCGGCCGCCGTCCCACCGCAGTGGAGACCGTGATGACGCTCCCCGCCCCGGCCGTCCGCCACACGCCCCGTCAGGCGCCGGTCGACCTCCCCGTCGCACCCCCCGGGCACCCGGGCTGCTACTGGAACTGGGAGCGGGCGACCTGGGTGGCGTGGACGGCCGTGCCCCACCCGCGACCGCCACAGGAGTGAGGCCCGGCACCTCTGCAGGGGCCCGCCGCGCGCCCCGCCCCGGGCTCACCCCGAGCCTGCGAGGGATGAGGAGGACGGGGTCCTTCCACGGGTGGGGCGGAGGGGTCCCCTCAGGCGCCGCGGCGGGCCCGCAGCTTGGCCAGGGCCTCCTCGAGGAGGGCGTCGCCGTCGGCGTCGCTGCGCCGTTCGCGGACGTAGGCCAGGTGGGTCTTGTAGGGCTCGGTGCGCGGCGCGGGCGGCGGGGCCGCTTGGTCCTGGCCGGCGGGGAGACCGCAGCGCGGGCAGTCCCACAACTCGGGCACCTCGGCGTCCGAGGCGAAGGACACCGGCGTCTCGTGCCCCTGGGCACACCAGAACGGCACCCGCCGGCGGGGAGCGGCCTCGCCGCGCTCGGCCTCCCCCATCGGCCCGGCGCCCACTCGGGTGCCCCGGATCGCGTTACCACCAGCCACGAGTGCCCCCTGTGCGTCTCAGCGGTGTGCAGCGACCAGTGGTCGCCGGGGCAGTCTATGGGCTGGATCTTGCTGTGCAGAGGACTTTGGTCCCGGTGACCTCGGCGTTCACCGCGGCAACGGGCTGGCACGGACCTGCGCCGGGGTCCCGCGCGAGCCCGGTGACGGAGTGGAAGCGCCACCCTTCAGGGTCCCGCGCTGAGCGAGCGAGGCGTGGGGGGAACGGCCCCGTCCAGAGGCTCGCCGCGAGCCCGGTAACGGAGTGGAACGGCCACCCTTCAGGGTCCCGCGCCGAGCGAGCGAGGCGTGGGGGGAAGGGTGGTCCTCTTTCAGACCTTGAGCAGGATGCCCAGGCCGACGATGCAGACCGTCCAGATCAGGCCGATGAACACGGTGAGCCGGTTGAGGTTCTTCTCGACCACCGAGGAGCCGGACAGCTGCGAGGAGACCGCACCGCCGAACATCGAGGACAGGCCCCCGCCCTTGCCGCGGTGCAACAGGATCAGCACCACGAGGAGCACGCTGGTGAGCACCAGCAGCACGTTGAGGACCAGCTCGACCATGCCCCGAGGGTAACCGACCGCCGACGTCCTCCCGGTCAGCGGACGCCGGCGGTGGCCAGGTCGTAGCTCGTGTACGGGCCCATCACCACGCCGTTGCGCAGCCGCTGGCCGGCCAGCAGCTGCACCCGCGACTCGGCCAGCGGCACGTACGCGCCGGTCGCGGTGGCGGCCGTCGCCACCTCGCGCCAGGCCGCGCGGGCGGCCTCGGGGTCGCCGGCGGCGGCGCGGGCGGCGTCGATGAGCCCGTCCACGGTGGGGTCCCTCAGGCGGGCGAAGTTGGTGTTGCCGACGGTGCTGACCGACCGGCCGTCGACCAGCGGCACGAGGAACGAGCCGGGGGTCGGGAAGTCGGCGGTCCAGGTGGCCAGCACGATGCCGATCCCGTTGTCGCGGACCCGGTCGGGGTTGCCGACCTCGGTCGCGTAGAAGCTCGGCGCGTCCAGCGCCCGCACCTCGGCCTGGATGCCGATGCGGGACAGCTGCCCGGCCACCTCCTCGGCCACGGCCACGCCGGTCGGGGCGTCCGGGACGGCGAGCACGGTGCCGAAGCCCTCCGGGCGGCCGCAGGCGGCCAGGGACTCCGTGGCGGTGGCCGGGTCGGCGGTCGGGTCGGGCTCCTCCGGCCCGCCGTCCACGCCGCGCGGCCACAGCTGGGAGGTGCGCACGGCCTCCGCGGGGCCGCCGAGGACCTCCTGGACCGCCGCGCGGTCCACGACGGCGGCCACCGCGGCCCGGCAGGCCGGGTCGTCGAACGGCGGGACGTCCGTCGGCAGCGCGAGCAGCCGGACGACGTTGTTGGTCACCTCGTCGATCCGGTCGACCAGCCGGACCTCGCCGGTGTCCTCGCCCAGCCGGGCGGTGGTCGGTGCCTGGATGCCGGCGCCGGAGACGTCGACGTCGGCGGACCCGGCCAGCAGCGCCTGGTCGCGCTGCACACCGGTCAGCCCAGTGCGCACGACGACCCGGTCGGGCAGCGCGGTGCGGACGCCGTCGGTGGCCGGGTCCCACTGCGGGTTGCGCTCGAGCACGATGCCCGTGACGTCGTCCCGCGTGGCGACCAGGTAGGGGCCGGAGGAGACCGGGTCGCGGCCGTAGTCGGCGCCGGTGTCGTGGTCCGCCGGGACCGGGCTGCTCGAGGGCAGCGCCATGACGTACGGGAAGTCCGGCTGGGGCGCGCGCAGCCGGAAGGTGATGGTGCGGTCGTCGGGCGTCTCGACCGAGGCCAGGCCCAGCCGGCCGGGTGTCTCGTCCTGGTACGGGCCGGCGTAGGGGTTGCCCGGGTCGTCGAGCAGCTCGACCACGCGGGTCGGGCCGCCGACGACCACGTCCGAGGCGAACGAGCGCTCGATGCCGTACTTGACGTCGCGCGAGGTGACCGGCTGGCCGGTCTCGAACCGCACCCCGTCGCGGAGGGTGAAGGTCCAGGTGGTCCCGCCGTCGGGGGTGGTGCCCAGGTCGGTCGCGAGGTCGGGCTCCAGCTCGTCGGTGCGGCCGGGCTCGGAGGAGTAGCTGACCAGGGTGCGGGTGTAGAGCCGCATGAGGTTCCACACGCCGGGGAGGTAGGAGCGCTGCGGGTCGAGGCTGTCGACCTCGCCGGTCACCACCCGCAGCGTGCCCCCGACGGCCTCGGACGGCGCCCGGACCCCGGTGACGCCGGCATCCGGACCGCCGCCGAAGACGGGGAGGGTGGCGCGGTCCTCGCCGGCGTTGGCGCAGCTGACCGCCACCCCGACCACCAGCAGGACGACGGCGGCGATGCCCGCCACCCGGCCGCGGGTGCCCCGCGCCCAGGCGGGGCCCCGCTCCAGCGTGCTGTCCACTCCACCCGCTCCCCGCCCGTCCGGCGGCGGCGGTCAGCCGACGTCGGCGGCTGTCCGACAGATCTGCGCGAACTCGTCGGCGTCCAGGCTGGCGCCACCGACGAGTGCACCGTCGACGTCCGGCCCGGCCAGGATCCCGGCCGTGTTCGCGGCCTTCACCGACCCGCCGTAGAGGATACGGACGACCCCGGCCGTGTCGGCGCCGAAACGCTCGGCGAGCCGTGACCGCAGGGCACCGCACACCTCCTGAGCGTCCTCGGGCGTGGCCACCTCGCCGGTGCCGATCGCCCACACCGGCTCGTAGGCGATGACGACCCCTCCGCCGGACCCGGGACCCCCACCGCCCCCCGTGCTCGCACCGGAACCGGTGAGCTGCTCGGCGCTCAGCCCCTCCAGGGCCGCGTCGAGCTGGGCGGTGCAGTGCGCGACGTGCTCGCCGGCGCGGCGGACCTCCAACCCCTCACCCACGCACAGGATCGGGACCAAGCCGTGCCGGAGCGCCGCCTGCACCTTGCCGGCCACCACGGCGTCGTCCTCACCGTGCAGCGCGCGCCGCTCGGAGTGGCCGACGACGACGTACCGGCAGGCCAGCGCCGCGAGCATCGCGCCGCTGACCTCGCCGGTGTAGGCGCCGGAGTCCTGCACGGAGAGGTCCTGCGCGCCGTAGCCGATCTCCAGCTTGTCGCCGTTGACGAGCGTCTGCACGCTCCGCAGCGCGGTGAACGGCGGGAGGACGACGACCTCGGCGGCCTCCAGCTCGGGCTCCTTGAGGCTGAAGGCGAGCTTCTGCACCATCCCGATCGCCTCGAGGTGGGTGAGGTTCATCTTCCAGTTGCCGGCGATGAGCGGCCGGCGCCCCTCGCGGCGGGCCGAGGTCCCCCTGCGTGCCATGTCCGTCCTCCTCGCTCAGTCGGCCAGGACCGCGAGGCCGGGCAGCTCCCGGCCCTCGAGGTACTCCAGCGACGCGCCGCCGCCGGTGCTGATGTGGCCGTAGGCGGCCTCGTCGAGCCCGAGCTGGCGCACCGCGGCGGCCGAGTCGCCGCCGCCGACGACGGACAGGCCGTCGACCGCGGCCACCGCACCGGCCACCCCGCGGGTGCCGGCCTGGAACGGCGCGAGCTCGAACACGCCCATGGGCCCGTTCCAGAAGACGGTGCGGGCACCGCCCAGCTCGCGGCCGAAGGCCTCGACCGTGCGCGGGCCGATGTCCAGGCCCATCTGGTCGTCCGGGATGGACTCGACCGGGACGGTGGTCGTCTCCACGTCCGCGCTGAACTCCGGCGCGCAGACGACGTCGAGCGGCAGCACGATGCGGTCGCCGGCCTCGGCGAGCAACCGCCGGCAGGTCTCGACCTGGTCGGCCTCCAGCAGCGACGTCCCGACCCCGTGGCCCTGGGCGGCCAGGAAGGTGAAGCACATGCCGCCGCCGACCAGCAGCCGGTCGACCTTGGGCAGCAGCGCCTCGATGACGGCCAGCTTGTCGCTGACCTTCGAGCCGCCGAGCACCACGACGTAGGGCCGCTCCGGGTCCCGGGTCAGCCGGGTGAGCACGTCGAGCTCGGTGGCGACCAGCCGGCCGGCGACGTGCGGCAGCCGCAGCGCCACGTCGTACACCGAGGCGTGCTTGCGGTGCACCGCGCCGAAGGCGTCGTCGACGAAGGTGTCGGCGAGGGCGGCGAACCGATCGGCCAGCCCGCCGCGCTCGGCGTCGTCCTTCGACGTCTCCGCGGCCTCGAAGCGGACGTTCTCCAGCAGCAGGACCTCGCCGTCGCCGAGCCGACCGGCCCTCGCCTGCGCGTCCTCGCCGGCGACGTCGTCGGCCAGCGGCACCTCGGTGCCGAGCAGCTCACCGAGCCGGGCGGCGACCGGCGCCAGCGAGTACTGCGGGTCCGGCGCGCCCTTGGGCCGGCCGAGGTGGGCGGCGACGACGACGCGGGCCCCGGCCTCGCGCAGCGCCTGCAGCGTGGGCAGGCTGGCGCGGATCCGGCCGTCGTCGGTGATGGCCCGGGTGGTCTTGTCCAGCGGGACGTTCAGGTCGGCGCGCACGAGCACGCGCCGACCCGAGACGCCCTCGGCGAGCAGGTCGTCGAGGGAACGCATGGCGCGCCGCGTCAGAGCGAGCGGCCGACGAGCTCGACGGAGTCGACGAGCCGGTTCGAGTAGCCCCACTCGTTGTCGTACCAGCCGAGCACCTTGGCCATCGGGCCGAAGACCTTGGTGAGCTTGCTGTCGTAGATGCAGCTCGCCGGGTCGGTGACGATGTCGGAGGAGACGATCGGGGCGTCGGTGTACTTGAGGATCCCGGCCAGCGGGCCCGCGGCGGCCTCGCGGTAGGCGGCGTCGATCTCGTCGGCCGGCACCTCGCGAGAGAGCTGGACGGTGAGGTCGGTGGCCGAGCCGGTGGGCACCGGGACGCGGACGGCGTAGCCGTCGAGCTTGCCCTGCAGCTCGGGCAGGACCAGGCCGATCGCCTTGGCCGCACCCGTCGAGGTGGGGACCATGTTGAGCGCGGCCGCGCGGGCGCGGCGCAGGTCCTTGTGCGGGCCGTCCTGCAGGTTCTGGTCAGCGGTGTAGGCGTGGATCGTGGTCATGAGACCGCGCTCGATGCCGAAGTTGTCGTTGAGCACCTTGGCCAGCGGGGCCAGGCAGTTGGTCGTGCAGGACGCGTTGCTGATGATCGTCTGCGAGCCGTCGTACTTCTCGTGGTTGACGCCCATGACGATGGTCAGGTCGTCGCCGGTGGCCGGCGCGGAGATGACGACCTTCTTGGCGCCGCCGGCGTCGACGTGCTTGCGGGCGTCGTCGGCCTTGGTGAAGAACCCGGTCGACTCGACGACGACGTCGACGCCCAGGTCGCCCCACGGCAGGCTGGCCGGGTCGCGCTCGGAGAGGACCTTCATGGTCTTGCCGGCGATCTTGATGCCCTCGCCGTCGGCGGCGACGTCCTCGGACAGCACGCCCAGGATGCTGTCGTACTTCAGCAGGTGCGCCAGGACCTCGGGGCTGGTCAGGTCGTTGACCGCCACGATCTCGATGTCCTTGCCGCTGGCCGCGGCCGCGCGCCAGAAGTTGCGCCCGATCCGGCCGAACCCGTTGATGCCCACCCGTACGGTCACAGCAGACCTCCCATGTCTGTTCGGTGGAGCTCGTCTAGTCGGTGGAGCAGCAGGAGCCGCACGCGTGCGCGACCTCACCGGGGACTGACCCTATCGGTCCGGACACGACGCGGCCCGAGTCGCCCGACAGAGCGACCCGGGCCCGGTGACAGGCTGGAACGGCCCTCCTGCAGGGCCCCGCCGCGAGCCTGCGAGCGGTGGTGGGCAGGAGGGTCCTCTCACTGGGTGAGCATGTCCTCGGTCACGACCGACTCGGTGTCGGGGATGCCGAGGTCCTTGGCCCGCTTGTCGGCCATGGCCAGCAGCCGGCGGATCCGGCCGGCGACGGCGTCCTTGGTCATCGGCGGGTCGGCGCGCTGGCCGAGCTCCTCCAGCGACGCCTGGCCGTGCTCCAGCCGCAGCCGGCCGGCGACCAGCAGGTGCTCGGGGGCGTCGCCGTCGAGGATCTCCAGCGCCCGCTCCACGCGGGCGCTGGCCGCGACCGCCGCCCGGGCCGAGCGGCGCAGGTTGGCGTCGTCGAAGTTGGCCAGCCGGTTGGCGGTGGCCCGGACCTCGCGGCGCATCCGCCGCTCCTCCCAGGCCATCACCGCGTCGTGGGCGCCCATGCGGGTGAGCAGCGCGCTGATCGCGTCGCCGTCGCGGACGACCACCCGGTCGGCGCCGCGCACCTCGCGGGCCTTGGCGGCGATGCCGAGCCGGCGGGCCGCGCCCACCAGCGCCATCGCGGCCTCGGGGCCCGGGCAGGTGACCTCCAGGGAGGAGGAGCGGCCGGGCTCGGTCAGCGAGCCGTGCGCGAGGAAGGCCCCCCGCCAGGCGGCCTCGGCGTCGTTGAGGCCGCCGCTGACCACCGACGGCGGCAGCCCGCGGACCGGGCGGCCGCGCTGGTCGACCAGGCCGGTCTGCCGGGCCAGGCCCTCGCCGTGCTTCGCGATGCGGACCAGGTAGCGCACCCCGCGGCGGATGTTGCCGCCCGCCAGCACGCTGACCCCGCTCGTGTAGCCGTAGACCTCGCTGATGTCGCGGCGCAGCCGGCGCGCCACCGAGCCGGTGTCGAGCTCGGCCTCGATGACCACTCGACCACCGACGATGTGCAGGCCGCCGCTGAAGCGGAGCAGCGCCGTGACCTCCGCCTTGCGCTCGGAGGTCTTCGTGCACTCCACACGCGACAGCTCGTCCTTGACCATGGCCGTCATCGCCATGCCGTCCACCCCCATGTTCCCCCGGGCTCACCAAGCCCCATGTGCGGCGTTCCCTTCGTCTCCCTCTCGTACCGGTCCCGGTACGAGAGGTTGCGGTACCCGCTCGCCAATTTCCATGCCCTGTCGCGCCGCGACCACGGACCGGAGCGCCTCGCGGAGAGCTCCGGCCAGGCGCACCGGGTCGTGTCGCGGCACGCCGCGGTCCTCGGCGACCGGGGCCAGGACGAGCTCGGCACCGCACTCACGTACCGCAGACAGGAGACCACGGCGGTCAACCACCGACGCCTCATCGGCGATCACAGTGTGCAATGCCACTCCGCCGAGATGGCTCTGCAGCACGAACAGGTGCTCCTCCGGCGAGAAGCCGTCGGTCTCCCCCGGCTGGGGCTCGAGGTTGAGGACGACGACCACCCGGGCGCGGCTGGCGGCGAGGGCGTCCCGCAACCGCGGCACCAGCAGGTGCGGCAGCACCGACGTGTACCAGGAGCCGGGGCCCAGCGAGACGACGTCGGCGGTGGCGATGGCGTCGAGCACGTCGGGGTGCACCGGCGGGTCGGCCGGGGACAGGAGGATCTCGCGCACCCGTCCCGGCGTCGTGGCGATCGCCACCTGACCGCGGATGGTGCGGGCGCGCGCCGGGTCGTCGGGGTCGGTGCTCTCCACCTGCGCGACCAGGTCCAGGGGGACGTCGGCCATCGGCAGCACCCGCCCGCGGGCGCCCAGCAGCCGGCACACGTCGTCCAGCGCCCGGACGGTGTCCCCACCGTGCATCTCGACGAGCCCGGTCAGCACCAGGTTGCCCACCGGGTGCCCGGCGAGGACGCCGCTGCCGCCGAGGCGGTGCTGCAGGAGCGCGGCCATCCGGCGGGTGTCGGCGTCGTCGCCGGCCAGCGCGGTCAGTGCCATCCGCAGGTCGCCCGGCGGCAGGACCGGCATCTCCCGCCGGATCCGCCCGGAGGAGCCGCCGTCGTCCGCGACGGTGACGACCGCGGTCAGGTCCGGCGTGATCCGGCGCCAGGCGGCGAGCGCCGCCGCCAGCCCGTGACCGCCGCCGAAGGCGACCATGCGCGGCGGCCGGACCGCGGCCCCGTCCGGTCCGGCGGACGGGGCGTGCCCCGGGGCGCCCACTACTCGCGGCCCAGGTCGCGGTGCTGGACGGTGGCGTCGATGCCGTCGGCGCGCAGCCGGCGGGCGAACTCCTCGGCGATGGCGACGCTGCGGTGCTTCCCGCCGGTGCAGCCCACGGCGAGGGTCAGGTAGCGCTTGCCCTCGCGGCGGTAGCCGGGGATGAGCAGGCGCAGCACGTCGGTGTAGCGGTCGAGGAACGGCCGGGCGGCGTCCTGGCCGAGGACGTAGTCGCGGACGTCCGGGTCCTGACCGGTGTGCGGGCGCAGCTCGGGCAGCCAGTGCGGGTTGGGCAGGAAGCGGGCGTCGACGACCAGGTCGGCGTCCAGCGGCAGGCCGTACTTGAACCCGAAGCTGAGCACCGTCGCGGTCAGCGGCGGCGTCTTGCCCTCGCGGGCGAAGGCGTTCTCCAGCGTGGCGCGCAGCTGGTGGATGTTGAGGTCGCTGGTGTCGACCCAGAGGTCGGCCTCGCCGGCGATGCCCGTGAGCAGCGCCCGCTCCTCGGTGATGCCGTCGATGAGCGTGCCGGTGCCCTGCAGCGGGTGCTCTCGCCGGTTGGACTCGTAGCGGCGGACCAGCACCTCGTCGCGCGCGTGCACGTAGACCACCCGGGGCCGGTGGCCGGCCTCGGCGAGCACCCGGATGGCCTCCTGCAGGTCGCTGGAGAAGGCCCGGCTGCGGACGTCGACGACGGCGGCGAAGCGGCGGACGTCGCCGCGGGCGCCGAGCTCCACCATGGGCAGCAGCAGTGCCGGCGGCAGGTTGTCGACGACGAACCAGCCGAGGTCCTCCAGCACCCGCCCGGCGCTGTTCTTGCCGGCGCCGGAGAGCCCGGTGACGACGACGACGTCGAGCGGCTGCGTCTCGGTGGAGGTGGGGTCCAGCGGTACCGGCACCTCGCTGTGCGGGTGCCCGGGGGCGCCGGGCGGCACCTCGAGGTGGGCGGTCCCGGCCTGCTCCGTCACGGTGCTCCCCGTTCGTTGCTGCCCGGCGGCGCCGGATCCACCACCGGGCCGATCACGACGCCACCAGCCCGACCTCGGCGGTGGCGCCGGAGCCGCTGCGGAGGGTGCCGCGCTCGGCCGGGCCGCTCGGGGCGGTCGTCGTCTCCACGGTCTCGCCGGCGGGTGCGGCGTCGTCCGCGGGCCCGCCCTCCTCCGGCTGTGCGCCCGCCGTCTCCCCCGCCTCCGGCTGCGCCACCGCCGAGAGCACGGCCTCGGCCGTCCGCCGGCCGATGCCGGGCACGGCCACCAGCTCCTCGACGGTGGCGGCCCGCAGCCGCTTCAGCGATCCGAACTGCTTCATCAGCGCCTTCCGCCGCGTCTCCCCGAGGCCGGGGACGTCGTCCAACAGGGAGACCAGCATGCTGGTGGACCGCTTCTGCCGGTGGTAGGTGATCGCGAAGCGGTGCGCCTCGTCGCGGACCCGCTGCAGCAGGTACAGCGCCTCGGAGGTGCGCGGCAGGATGACCGGGTCCGACTCCCCGGGCAGCCACACCTCCTCCATCCGCTTGGCCAGCCCGCAGACAGCGACGTCGACGATGCCCAGCTCGTCGAGCGACCGGGCGGCCGCGGCGACCTGCGGGGCACCGCCGTCGACCACGAGCAGGTTCGGCGGGTAGGCGAACCGGCGCGGCCGGCCCTCCTCCGCCGCCACCCCCTGCTCGTCGCGGCGGTCCTGCTCCTCCTTGAGGTGGCGGGCGAACCGGCGCCGGACGACCTCGGCCATCGCGGCGGTGTCGTCCGTGCCGTGGGTGACGGAGAACCGGCGGTAGTCGGACTTCTTCGCCAGGCCGTCCTCGAACACGACCATGCTGGCCACCACGTTGGTCTGCTGGACGTGCGAGACGTCGATGCACTCGATGCGCAGCGGCGCGTCGGGCAGCTCCAGCGCCTCCTGCAGCTCCGACAGCGCCAGCGAGCGGGCGGTGAGGTCGCTGGACCGCTTGACGCGGTGCCGGGCGAAGGCCTCCTTGGCGTTGCGCTCCACCGTCTCCAGCAGGGCCCGCTTGTCGCCCCGCTGCGGCACCCGCAGGCTCACGCGGCTGCCGCGTAGCTCGCTGAGCAGCTCCTCGTACACGTCGGCGTCATCGGGCAGCTCGGGGACGAGCACCTCCCGGGGCACCGCCTCGCCCGCCTCGCCGACGCCCGTCGCGTCGTCGACGCCGCCGTAGACCTGCAGCACGAACTGCTCGACCAGCTCGCCGGTGGTGACCTCCTCGACCTTGTCGACGATCCACCCGCGCTGGCCGCGGACCCGCCCGCCGCGGACGTGGAAGACCTGCACGGAGGCCTCCAGCTCGTCCTGGGCGAAGGCGACCACGTCGGCGTCGGTGCCGTCACCGAGGACGACGGCCTGCTTCTCCATCGCCCGCCGCAGCGCCCCGAGGTCGTCGCGCAGCCGGGCGGCCTTCTCGTACTCCATCGCCTCGGCGGCCTCGGCCATCTCGCGCTCGAGGCGGCGGACCATCTGGTCGGTGCGGCCGGCCATGAAGTCGCAAAAGCCGTCGACGATCTGCCGGTGCTCCTCCGCGGAGACCCGGCCGACGCACGGGGCGGCGCACTTGCCGATGTAGCCGAGCAGGCAGGGCCGGCCGATCTGGCCGGCGCGCTTGAAGACGCCGTTGGAGCAGGTGCGCGCCGGGAAGACGCGGGTGAGGGTGTCGAGCGTCTCGCGGATGGCCCAGGCGTGCGCGTACGGGCCGAAGTAGCGGACGCCCTTCTTCTTCGGGCCGCGCATCACCTGCAGCCGCGGGTACTCCTCGTTGAGCGTCACGGCGAGGCTCGGGTAGCTCTTGTCGTCGCGGTAGCGGACGTTGAACCGCGGGTCGAACTCCTTGATCCAGTTGTACTCGAGCTGGAGGGCCTCGACCTCGGTGCCGACGACGGTCCACTCGACGCTGGCCGCCGTCGTCACCATCTGCCGGGTGCGCGGGTGCAGGCCCGCGACGTCGGCGAAGTAGCTGTTCAGCCGCTGCCGGAGGCTCTTGGCCTTGCCGACGTAGACCACCCGGCCGTTGGGGTCGCGGAACTTGTAGACGCCGGGTGACTCCGGGATGCTGCCGACCGCCGGTCGGTACGTGGACGGGTCGGGCATGCACCCCAGGTTAGGTGGGCCGGACGACGCTTCGCCGGGCAGATGACACCGGTGTGGTTCCGACGCCGGTCAGCCACCGAGCCGGGCCCCCAGCCAGGCCAGCAGGTCGGCGGTCACCTCGTCGCGGTTGGTCTCGTTGAAGACCTCGTGCCGGGCGTCGGGGTACACCCGCAGCTCGACCGGCAGGCCGCGGGCGCGCAGCAGGTCGGCCAGCGCGGTGACCTGGGCGGCGTCCACCCCACCGACCGGGTCGCGCTGTCCGGCCAGCAGCAGCACGGGCAGCCCGTCGGGCAGCCCGGCCACGGCCTCGGGGGTCGCCGCCCGCGTCACGAGCTCGAACATCCCGGCGCCGTAGCGGTACGTCGGCGGGAAGTCGTCGCCGCACAGCGGGTCGGCCAGGTAGGCGTCGACCTCGTCGGCGTCGCGGGTCAGCCAGTCGAAGGGGGTGCGGGCCGGCTCGAAGGGTGCGTTGAAGGCGCCCAGGGCGTCCATCGGCTGGTCGCCCATCCCGCCGGCGACCGCCGCCTGGAGCTGCGGCACGGCCTCGGCGAGGTCCGGTGAGACGCCGATCGGCCCGGAGAGCACCAGGCCGGCCAGACCGCCGCCGTCGCGCTCGGCGGAGGCCAGCGCGACCGCGGAGCCCAGGGAGTGGCCGAGCAGGACGCGCGGGACGCCGGGGTGGTCGGCGGCCAGTCGCTGCCCCAGGTCGCGGACGTCGTCGAGGACGGCGTCGCTGGTCGCGCCTCCCCCGAAGCCGCCCGGGCCAGTCGACTCGGCCGTGCGCCCGTGCCCCCGCTGGTCGAGCGCGGCGACAGCGAGGCCCTGCACGGTGAGCGCGCGGGCCAGCCGCTCGTAGCGGCCGGCGTGCTCGGACAGCCCGTGCACGAGCTGGACGGTCCCCCGCACCGTGCCGTCGGGCGTCCAGCGGCGCTCGGCGAGCCGGACGCCGTCGGCGGCCGCGGTCCAGGTGACGGGGGCGGGGTCGGTCATCGCGGCAGGCCTCCTCGGACGGCGTCGTCGCCGGTCAGCCTGCCTGCTCCCCACCGGCCGCGCAGGGCGGCCCGGTGCCGGCCCGCCGCGTCAGCCGACCGGGCGCGACCGGTGCACCGCTCCGGCCCGGGACGCGTGCGCCGCGACCGCCGCGCCGGCCCGCCGGGCCAGGCGGACCGCCCGCCCGCCCAGCACGAGCGCGGACACCAGACCCACCCCACCGGCCAGGGAGGCCACCGCGCCCGGCACCGCCTCGCCGGTGACGGCGAGCACCGCGACGGTCACCAGGGCGAGCAGGACGACCGTGGACCGCACGCCGCCCCCGGGTGGGGACGTCGGCGAGCCGCAGTTGGACAGGTCCGGGTCACAGTCGGGCGTGAGCGCACTCACCGGCGCCTCCTCCATCGGGGACCCGTCACGCCGGACGGCGACGTGACGTCGGTCACACGGAGGGTAGGGCCCGGGTCGCCCTCCGCTCAAGCCCGCCGACGTCCCCCGGTCCGGGGGGTCAGGCCCCGGCGACCTCGTAGCTGTGCCCGGCGGCGCGCAGCCGGTCCACCAGCACGGACCCCAGCGCGGTGGCCGGGGTCAGCGATCCGGCCCGGCCGGGGAGCCGGTCGCCGTCCAGCGCCAGCGCCAGCGCGGTCTCGCCCAGCATGACCGCGGTGGCGGCGTACCCGGGGTCGCCCTGGCCGGCGGCGGTGGCGCGGTACCGGCGTCCGCTCTCGGTGGTCGCGTCGACCTCCATGCGGAACCAGCCCCGGGCCCGGGTCTCCTCGCCGGGGCCGGCGCCCGGTTCGGGCAGCACCCGGTCCAGGAGGGACCGGGTGGGGGGCAGGCTCATCGCGGCGGCGACGGCGGCCAGCCCGGCCGTGACCCCGGCGGCCGTCACGGCACCGGGGACCCCCGGACCGCAGCCCATCACCTCGCCGTAGCGCAGCCCGCGGCCGTACGCCCAGCCCTGCAGCGCGTTGCTGCGCCGGACGACGCGGGTGTTGAACGGGGCCATCAGGAAGGGCGCCGTCCACCGGCCGTCCGGTGTGCGCGACGGCGGACCGGCGTCGCGGGGCTGGCGGGTGTCGGGCTCGGCGTCGCGGTCGGGGCTGAGCGCGAACGGGTCGCCGGCCAGCCGCCGCGCCGTGCCGTCGCGGCCCAGCTCCTCGAACTGGGCGCGGGCGGAGGCGACGGTGCCACCGCTGATCCCGCCGCGGGCGGTGGCGACCAGCTGCACGTCGCGCAGGCCGCCGGCGCCGTCGGCCCGCGCCCGCTCGGCGAGCAGGAGGACGGAGAGGTCGGAGGGGACGGAGTCGTAGCCGCAGGCGTGCACGATCCGGGCACCGGTGTCGCGGGCGACCGCGTCGGTGCGGTCGATCGCCCGGCGGACGAACAGCACCTCGCCGGTGAGGTCGGCGTACTGCGTGCCGGCCCGGGCGCAGGCCTCGACGACGGGCAGGCCGTGGCGGACGTACGGGCCGACGGTCGTGGCCAGCACCCGGGTCGAGGCGGCCATCGCGGTGAGCGATCCGGCGTCGCTGGAGTCGGCCTCGACGAGCGGCCAGTCGCGGGCGGCCGCCGGCAGCTCGCCGCGCACCTGCTCGAGCCGGCTCCACGACCGGCCGGCCAGCGCGATGCGGAGGCCGGTCGGGGCCGCGTCGGCGAGGTACGCGGCGAGCAGCCGGCCGACGAAGCCGGTGGCGCCGTAGACGACCAGGTCGTGCGTGCGCGCAGTATCGGACACCCGGTCATCCTCGCCCGGGTGCCCGACCGCCGCTCAGCTCGCCTTCTTGCGCGCCCGCTTCTTCGGCGCCGCCGAGGCCGCGACCGCGTCCGGGTCGAGCACCGGGACCAGGTAGCGGCCGGTGTGGCTCTCCGGGACCGTGGCGAGGAACTCCGGCGGCCCCTCGGCGACGACCGTGCCGCCGCGGAACCCGCCTTCGGGGCCCATGTCGATCAGCCAGTCGGCGCTCTTGATGACGTCGAGGTTGTGCTCGATGACGATGACGGAGTTGCCCTTGTCGACCAGGCCCTGCAGCACGATGAGCAGCTTGCGGATGTCCTCGAAGTGCAGCCCGGTGGTGGGCTCGTCGAGCACGTAGATGCTGCGGCCGTTGGACCGCTTCTGCAGCTCGCTGGCCAGCTTCACCCGCTGCGCCTCGCCGCCGGAGAGGGTGGTCGCCGGCTGGCCGAGCCGGACGTAGCCCAGCCCGACCTCGGTGAGCGTGCGCAGGTACCGGGAGATGGCCGGGATGGCCGCGAAGAAGTCGGCCGCCTCCTCGATGGGCATGTCCAGGACCTCGGCGACGGTCCTGCCCTTGTAGTGCACCTCGAGGGTCTCCCGGTTGAACCGGGCGCCCTTGCACACCTCGCACGGCACGTAGACGTCCGGCAGGAAGTTCATCTCGATCTTCAGCGTGCCGTCGCCGGAGCAGGCCTCGCAGCGGCCGCCCTTGACGTTGAAGGAGAAGCGGCCGGGCTGGTAGCCGCGGATCTTCGCCTCCGACGTGCTGGCGAACAGCTTGCGCACGTGGTCCCAGACGCCGGTGTAGGTCGCCGGGTTGGACCGCGGGGTGCGGCCGATCGGCGACTGGTCGACGTGCACCACCTTGTCGAGCTGGTCCAGGCCGGTGATGGTGCGGTGCCGGCCGGGCACCATCCGCGCGCGGTTCAGCTCGTTGGCCAGGGTCGTGTAGAGGATGTCGTTGACCAGACTGGACTTCCCGGAGCCCGAGACGCCGGTGACCGCCACGAGCAGGCCCAGCGGGAAGGTGACGTCGACGCCCTTGAGGTTGTGCTCGCGGGCGCCCTTGACGACCAGCTCCCGGCCGGGCGTCGGCTGGCGGCGCACCTGCGGGACGGCGATCTCCTTGCGGCCGGAGAGGTACTGCCCGGTCAGCGACCGCTCGCTGGCCAGCAGCTCCTCGACGGTGCCGCTGACGACGACCTCGCCGCCGTGCTCACCGGCGCCGGGGCCGATGTCGACGACCCAGTCGGCGGTCTTGATGGTGTCCTCGTCGTGCTCGACGACGATCAGCGTGTTGCCCATGTCCCGCAGCCGCACGAGGGTCTCGATCAGCCGGGTGTTGTCCCGCTGGTGCAGCCCGATCGAGGGCTCGTCCAGCACGTAGAGGACGCCGACCAGCCCGGACCCGATCTGGGTGGCCAGCCGGATGCGCTGGGCCTCGCCACCGGCCAGCGTCGCGGCCGGCCGGTCCAGCGACAGGTAGTCCAGGCCGACGTCGACCAGGAAGGAGAGCCGGGCCTGGATCTCCCGCAGCACGCGGTCGGCGATGGCCCGCTCGCGCTCGCCGAGCTCCAGGCTGTTCAGCCACCCCGAGGCGTCGCCGATGGACAGGCCGGTGACCTCGGCGATCGAACGGCCGTTGAGCTTGACGGCGAGGATCTCGGGCTTGAGCCGGGTGCCGTGGCAGACGGGGCAGGGCACGTCGCGCATGTAGCCCTCGTACTTGTCCCGCATGTACTCGCTGTCGGTGTCCTCGTGCCGCCGCTCGAGGAAGGGCAGCACGCCCTCGAACGCGGCGTAGTAGCTGCGCTCGCGGCCGTAGCGGTTCTTGTAGCGGACGTGCACCTGGTCCGGCGAGCCGTGCAGGACCGCCTTCTGCACCTTGGCCGGCAGCCGCTCCCACGGGTCGTCCATGGAGAAGCCGAGCTGCTGCGAGAGACCGGTGAGCAGCCGGGTGAAGTACTCGTTGCTCATCGAGGTCGCCCACGGGGCGATCGCGCCCTGCGCCAGGCTCTTGCCGGGGTCCGGCACGACGAGGTCCGGGTCGACCTCCTTGCGGGTGCCGATGCCGGTGCACTCGGGGCAGGCGCCGAACGGGGAGTTGAAGGAGAAGGACCGCGGCTCGAGCGCCTCGAAGGACAGCCCGTCGTCCACGCAGGCCAGGTGCTCGGAGAAGGTGCGCTCGCGCTGCGGGTCGTCCTCGGGCAGGTCGACGAAGTCGAGGACGACGAGACCGCCGGCCAGGCCCAGCGCCGTCTCGACCGAGTCGGTGAGCCGCCGCTTCGCGCTCTCCTTGACGGTGAGCCGGTCGACGATCACCTCGATCGTGTGCTTCTCCTGCTTCTTCAGCTTCGGCGGGTCGGTCAGCTGGCGGACGACGCCGTCGACGCGGACCCGGGAGAAGCCCTGGGTCTGCAGCGAGCTGAACAGGTCGACGTACTCGCCCTTGCGGGCCCGGACGACGGGGGCGAGCACCTGGAAGCGGGTGCCCTCCTCCATCGCCAGCACCTGGTCGACGATCTGCTGCGGGGTCTGCCGGGAGATCGGCTTGCCGCAGTTGGGGCAGTGCGGCTGGCCGGCGCGCGCGTAGAGCAGCCGCAGGTAGTCGTAGACCTCGGTGATCGTGCCGACGGTCGACCGCGGGTTGCGGTTGGTCGACTTCTGGTCGATCGAGACGGCGGGCGAGAGCCCCTCGATGAAGTCGACGTCGGGCTTGTCCATCTGACCCAGGAACTGGCGGGCGTAGGCCGACAGCGACTCGACGTAGCGGCGCTGGCCCTCGGCGAAGATCGTGTCGAAGGCGAGGCTGGACTTCCCCGAGCCGGACAGCCCCGTGAAGACGATCAGCGCGTCGCGGGGGAGGTCGAGGTGGACGTCCTTGAGGTTGTGCTCGCGGGCGCCGCGGACGACGAGGCGGTCCATGTGATCCCTGTCATTCGTGCTCGGGGAACCGAGCCCTGGAGGTACTGCGGAGCGGTGGTGCGGAGCGGGCGGCGCGTGGGAGCGCGCCCGGCGGCGGCGGTGCCGCGTCGGGACTCAGGCGGGTGCGGGGACCGGCGGGGCGGTCGGGTCGAAGACCGGTGCGTACCGGCGCCACGGCAGCCGACGCTCCAGCTCCCCGGCGGTCCAGAGTAGTCGCCTCTCGGCACCCGGGGGGCCGACGAACTGGACCGCCAGCGGCTGCCCCGTGGGCCGGGTGCCGGCGGGCAGCACGAGGGCCGGGAGGCCGGCCAGGTTCCAGGCCGCCGTCCACGGCGCCCAGCGCCCCTGCGCCGTCACGTTGGCCAGGAAGGAGCGCTCGTGCCAGGGCCGGGCGGGCAGCGGCGGGCCGGTCACGACCGGCGTGAGCAGCAGGTCGAGGACGTCTCCGTCCCCTGCTCCGCGCAGACTCGGCAGAAGGACCCCGTCCTCCTCACGCCTCGCATGCTCGGCGCGAGCCTCGGGACGGGGCCGGGAGGCCGAGCTGTCCGCTCCTGCGAAGAACTCGACCATGCGCTCGCGGAACCGCTCGGCGGTGCGCGGTCGGACCAGCCCGGCGGCTCGCACGGCGCGCCCGAGCCGGGCGTGGGTGCGGCTGCGGGGCTGGAGGTCGGCGAGCGGGATGCCGAGGTGCTCGGCGTCGTCGGCGGCGGCCGCCGCCCAGCGGGCCAGCACGCCGCCCGCGGCCCCGGCGGTGACCGGCGGGTCGCGCCGGACGACGGTGTGCCCGGCCGCGACGAGGGCCGCGACCACGGCGTCGACGGCCGCCCGGGCGGGCCCGTCGGCGCGTGTGCCGGGCACCGGGGAGCGGGTGGAGACGGCGATGCGCAGCGGCCGGCCGGGCGCCTCGAGCGGAGCCGGCTCCTCCCCCGCCAGCACCGCGTGCGCGACCGCGAGGTCGGCCACCGTGGTCGCCAGCGCGCCGTTGACGGTCATGCCGGACCAGTCGTCCGCCCCGATGCCCCCGGGCACCACGCCGGCACCCGGCTTGAGGGTGACCAGCCCGCAGGCGGCCGCCGGCAGGCGCAGCGAGCCCATCCCGTCATTGCCGTGGGCGAGCGGCACCGCCCCGGAGGCGACGGCCGCCGCGCTCCCGCCGGAACTGCCGGCCGGCGAGCGGGCGGTGTCCCAGGGGTTGCGGCAGACCGTGCCCGGCGCGTCGGTCGCGCCGTAGAGGCCCAGCTCGGGCATGCGGGTGATGCCGACGACGACCGCCCCCGCCCGGCGCAGCCGGGTCACGACCTCGTGGTCCCGGGTCTCCGGCTGCCCGGCGCGTGCCGCCGCGCCGTCGGTGCAGACCTCACCGGCGACGGCGACGTTGTCCTTGACCGCCACCGGCACCCCGGCCAGCGGCATCGCGAAGCGGGTGAGGGCGGTGTCGACGGCGTGCGCCTCGGCCAGGGCGGCCTCGCGGCGGACGACGCGGAAGGCGCTGACGCGCGGCTCGACCGCGTCGAGGTGGGCCAGGTGCGCGCGGACGACCTCCACCGCGGTGAGCTCCCCCGACCGGACACGGGTGGCCAGCTCGGTGGCCGGGAGGCCGACGATCCGACCGGCCGAGAGACCTCCGCTAGCGTCCATGCCTGGACCGTAACCGCGGCTGCCGACACTGCACGAACGGGAGGCTGGGATGGGCTCGGGGAGTTACACCGGGGACGTCGAGGTGGGTGGTCCGGCCGACGTCCGGGAGCTGCCGGGGCTCACGATCAGCAAGCTGGCGGTCAGCGAGATGGCCAACAATGCCTACCTGCTGCGCGACCCCGGCTCCGGCGAGGCGCTGCTCATCGACGCGGCGGCCGAGCCCGAGGCGCTGCGCGCGTTCATCGGGGACGCCGACGTGCGCACTGTCGTCACCACGCACGGGCACTGGGACCACCACCGCGCGCTGCCCGAGGTGGTCGAGGCGACCGGTGCGGTCACCGTCGCGCACCCCGCCGACGCCGACGAGCTGCCCGTCCCGGTCCAGCGGCCCGTCGTGCACGGCGAGACCGTCCGCGTCGGCGCGCAGACCCTCGAGGTGGTCCACCTGCGCGGGCACACGCCGGGCAGCATCGCGCTGGTCTGGCGCGGGCCGGAGGGCGCGGGCACGCACGTCTTCACCGGCGACAGCCTCTTCCCCGGAGGGGTGGGCAAGACCTGGTCGCCGGAGGACTTCACCAGCCTGGTCGACGACGTCGAGGAGCGGCTGTTCGGCACGCTGCCCGACGACACCTGGGTCTACCCCGGCCACGGCCGGGACACCACGCTGGGCGCCGAGCGCCCGCACCTCGCGGAGTGGCGCGAACGCGGCTGGTGAGCCCGCACCGAACCGGACCGCCGCGACCGGACCGGACCACCAGCGGGCGCCGGCAGGGCATCATCCGGGCGCATGGCAGAGCCCCCCGCAGGCGGAGCTGCGACCCGGCCCCCGCACGAGAGCGGTCCCGGCCGCGGCCACTGGGGCACGGACCTCCCCGGTGCCCGGCAGCTCGACGCCGCAGGGCGCGAGCGGAGACCGGGGCACCCGCACCGGCCGAAGCACCGGCGGAGGCGGCACCGGCGGCCGGCCCTGGCCCTCCTCGTCGGTCTGGCGCTCGCCGTCCTGGCCGTCGTCCTGTGGCGGGGCGGGGACGACGCCGGCCGGGGAGCGGGTCCCCCGGCCGCCGTCGCGCCGCAGGAGACGGCCCCCGCCGAGACCGTCCCGGCCGCTCTCCCCCCGCCGACGCCGAGCCCCGCAACGCCCGTCCTGGGTGCGTCCGTCCCCGTCGGATCCGGACCGAGCCACGTCGCGGTCACCCCTGACGGCCGCCTGGCCTACGTCGCCGACCCCGCCGGCCGCGCGGTGGTCGTCGTCGACACCGCCTCAGGCGCGGTGGTCGGCACCGTCCCGGTGGCCGAGGGCCCCCCGCAGCAGGTCGCCGTCACGCCGGACGGGCAGCGCGCCTTCGCGTCGGTCCACGACCCCGAGGCCGGGGTGAACGCCGTGGTGGTCCTCGACCTGGCCGCCGGCACCGTCGTCGACACCGTCCCGACCGGCCGCGGTCCCCACACCGCCGCGGTGAGCCCCGACGGGGCGCGCATCTACGTGCCGGTGTCGCTCGGCGCCCACCTCGACGTCCTCGACGCGCGGACCGGTGTCCAGGTGGGGCACCTGGACACGACACCCAACCCGCACGCCGTGGTGCTGGGCGCCGACGGCCGCCTGGCCTACGTCGCCGACCCCGTCGCCTCCGTCGTCTCGGTCCTCGACGTGGCGACCGGCGACGTGGCGGCCACGATCCCGGTCGGCAGCGGCCCGCACGCCCTCGCGGCGTCCCCCGACGGCACCCGGGTCGCGGTGGTCGGCCGGGCCGGCGAGGAGGTCTCCCTGATCGACACCGCCACGCAGACGGTCGCCGGCACGGTGCCGGGGGTGGGCGCGGGCCCCCAGCACGTCGCCTACGCCCCGGACGGGCGGCACCTCTACACGGCCAACGCCGGCGACGGCACGGTGTCGGTGGTCGACACCGCGACCGGTGCGGTGACCGCTCGGGTCCCCACCGGGAGCACGCCGACCGGCGTCGCGGTGCTCCCCGACGGGAGCCGGGTCCTGGTCACCCACGGCGACGGCACGGTGCGGGTGCTGGCGACCGCGTAGGCACGCCGGCGGCCCCAGACCCCGGTCACTCCTCGAAGAGCTCGACCAGTTCGTCGGGGGTGCCGGCCACGTGCAGCGGGACGACGGAGACCGTCCACGCGGGACGGCGCTCGTCGATGCCGATCGCGAGGTCCCAGGCGGCGCGGGCGGACAGCGGACCGAAGCACGCGTCGTCCCCGTCGTCGCTGAGCGCCACCTCGACCAGCCAGGTGTCGGAGAGGTCCGCGGCCAGCTCGGCGAAGTCCGGGTCGGTGCCGTCCTCGGGTTCCGGGGAGTCGGCCTGGACGGGGTAGATGAGCGCCATGGCTCAGCCTCCAAGAGTCGCCCGATCAGAGTTGGATGCCGCGGGTGAGGGCACCGTCGACCACGAGGTTGGTGCCGGTCGTGAAGCTGGACACCGGGCTGGAGAGGAAGACGACGGCCTTGGCCATCTCCTCGGCCCTCCCCATCCGGCCGGTCGGGTTCAGCCCCAGCGAGTCGGCGAACAGCCCGGGGTCGCCGTTCTCGACGGCCTGCCAGAAGCCGCCCTCGAAGTAGGTGTTGCCGGGGGAGACGACGTTGGCGCGGACGCCCCGGCCGGCCAGCTGGAACGCCAGCCCCGAGACGTACCCGACGATGGCGGTCTTCATCGTCCCGTAGGGGCCGGCGGCGAAGTCGGCCTCCCGCCCGGAGACGCTGGAGATCGCGACGATCGAGCCGCGCCCGCTGGCCTCCAGGTGCGGCAGCGCGGCCGTGGCCAGGCGCACCGTGCCCAACGAGTCGACCTCGAAGGAGGCGTACCAGTTCTCCTCCCCCGGGCCCGCGGCCAGGGCGCTGACGTTGGCCACGACGGCGTCCAGACCGCCGAGCCGGCCGGCGGCGGCCTCGACCCAGCCGGTCAGCGCGGGCCCGTCCCGCACGTCGAGCTGCACGCCGGCCGCGCGGCCGCCCCGCTCGGCGATCGCCTTCTCCGTCGCCTCGATCTCGGCGGCGTCGCGGGCGCAGAACTCCACGACGGCGCCCTCGTCGACGAATGCCTCGACGATGGCCCGGCCGATGCCGCGGGTGCCCCCGGTGACGAGCACGCGGGAGCCGGTGAGCTGCAGGTCCATGGGGTTCCTCTCGACGGGTGGCGGGTCAGCGGAGGGTCGCCGCTCGGCGGCGGAGGTCGTCGTGGAGGCCGCCGTAGGCGGCGGCCCGGGGCAGCAGCGACTTCCGGGCCTTCACCACGGTGCTGTAGTTCGCGTCGACGACGTTGGCGATCGGCACCTCGCTGATCTGCGTGAGCAGCTGGTAGGCGTCCATCGGGTGCAGGCCGTGGAGCTCGCCGAACCAGCGCACCAGCTCGACCTGCCCGATCCGCCAGGCGTCCTCGAGCGGGCGGCTGGAGCCGACCGTCATCCAGTGCGTGTCGTCCTCCAGGCGCGGCCATGCCGGGAAGGCTGCCGACGCGCCGCCCTTGACCAGCTCGACGAGGACCGTGGTGGTCATCGCCCCCTCGACGGCGGTGCCGCAGGCCTCCCCCTCGCCCTGGCGGTAGTGCCCGTCGCCGATCGAGAAGAGCGCGCCCTCGACGTTGACCCCGAGGTAGCAGGTGGTCCCGGGCCGCATCTGCGGGGTGTCCATGTTGCCGCCGAACCGCTCGGGCACCAGCGAGCTGCGCACCTCGCCGCCGGGCGGCGCGACACCGACCGTGCCCAGCATCGGCTCGACGGGCAGGGCGATCTCCAGGTCGGTGTGCTGCGCGGCGAAGGTCACCGTGTTGGCGGCCCGGTCCAGCTCGTAGATCCAGGTCGTGTCCGGCAGCGGGTCCTGCAGGGTGGCGACGCGGTCGGTGCTGGTCAGCCCGCCGAAGAACGGGATGGCGGCCGACGCGCCCCAGTCCCGCGCCGGTTCCATCGCGACGAAGTGCAGGGCCAGCGTGTCCCCGGGCTCGGCGCCCTCGACGTGGAAGGGGCCGGTCTGCGGGTTGACGAAGCGGAGGTCGACCTTCTCACTGGAGAGGTCGGAGGTCTTCTGCAGCGCGCCGCAGAACGCGTCGTCGGACCACACCCGCAGCGCCGTCCCCGGCCTGATCCGCATCAACGGGGCGACCCCGCCGAAGGTGAAGGCGTACTGCTCGAACGTGGGCGTGACCTCGACGACGTCCATGGCGCACCCTAGGGACGCGCGGCCGGGGGCGGCAACGCGGGCGACCGGCTGCTCAGTCCAGCCGGGTCGCCCGCACGGTCAGCGGCTCCCGGCCGTCGTCGTCGCCCGGCGCGGCTGCCGGGTGCCCGTCCTCACCCGGCAGGTCCTCGTCGGGGGTGACCGGCAGCCAGCGCGCCCACCAGCGCAGCAGGTGCTCCAGCCGGGCCTGCCGGTGCCCGGGCCGGCCGGTGCGGCCCAGGTCGGAGCCCTCGCCGGGGAACAGGAGCAGCTCCGCCGGCACGCCGCGGCGCTTGAGCTCGGCGTACAGCCGCACGCCCTGGTCGGCCGGGAACCGCCGGTCGTCCTCGCCGTGCACCACCAGGGTCGGCGTGGTGAGGTCCGCGGCCCGGGCCGGCGGGTCCGCGCCGAGGTACTGGTCGACGAACCACCAGCCGACGTCCGAGGAGCCGAGGAGACCGGCCGGGTCGGTGAGCGCCCCCTCGACGACGGCGGCGGCGAACAGCGTCGTCCGCCCGGTCAGCACGGTCGCCAGCCACCCGCCGTAGCCGAGGCCCATCACCCCGACCCGCTCCGGGTCGAGTGCCGGATCCGCCAGCACGGCGTCGAGGAAGGCGAGGACGTCGTCGGCGTCCACGGTGCCGCCCGCGCCGCGCACCGCCCGGGCGTGCGCCTGCCCGTGGCCCGCCGAGCCCCGCGGGTCGCAGCGGACGACGGCGTAACCGGCGGACACCAGCGTCTGGGTGTCCACCGACAGCGACCAGCCGTCCTGGCGGTGCGGCCCGTCGTGCAGCGACAGCAGCACCGGGTGCGGTCCGGGGCCGTCCGGGAGGGTGACCCGCCCGTGCACCTCGGCGCCGTCGGGCGCGGGAGCGGTGCGCTCCTCGGACCGGCGCAGCGCCCCCGTGGTGGCCAGGCCGCGACCGAAGGCGGTGAGCAGCCGCCGTCGGCCCGGCGTGACGGCGACCAGCTCACCGGCCGAGCGGTCGTGCCCGACGGTCGCGACGACGACCCCGCCGGCCGCCGCCAGTCCGTGCACGGTGAACGGCCCGTCGACCAGCGCTTCCGGCGGCCCGCCGTCCAGCGGCACGCGCAGCAGCTCGACGGCGCCGCGCCGCTGCACGCCGAGGTGGGCCGCTCCCCCGGCCAGCACGGTCGCCGACGTCCTGTCGCCGCGGTCGGTGGACGCGGGGTCGAGCACCGGCTGGGGCGCGCCGCCGGCGACCGGCACGCGGCACAGCGTGGCGCCGCGACCCGCGACGTCCAGCCCGTCGGGGCCCAGGTCCAGGCGGGCGGTCAGCCAGATCCAGCCGCCGGAGGGGTCGTACGCGGGCAGCGAGCAGTCCGCGCGGCCGTCGGTGACCCGGCGCAGCGCCCCGCCCGCCGCCGGGACGGCGTAGACGTCGCGCACCAGGTCCCGGTCGGCGCGCGCGTGCCGGGCGGAGACGAAGGCCAGCTCGGCGCCGTCCGGGCTCCACGTGACGTCGGCGTCGTCGGCGGCGCCGTCGGTGACCTGCCGGGGCCGCGGCAGCGGCGCCCCGTCGTCCTCCGTGCCGAGCGGCAGGTCGAGGACGAAGACGTGGCTGTGCCGGTCGGTGACGACCCCGACGCCGTCGGCGTGCCAGCGCAGCGTGGTGACCAGCCAGGGCGGCTGCCCGGCGCGGTCGGCGCCGGAGCGGTCCACCTCGGGCACGCGCGCGGTGTAGGCGAGCCGGCGGGCGTCCGGTGACCAGACCGGCCGGCCCGCGCCCAGCGGGTGACCGGGGAGCCGCCGCGGCGCGCCGCCGGCCGTGGGCAGCAGGTGCAGCTGCGGCGGCCCACCGGGCTCGGCGCCCCGGTAGGCCAGCCAGCGGCCGTCCGGGGAGAACACCGGGTCGGTGTCGCACCACCCGGAGGTCAGCGGGCGGGGCGGCGCCGAGCCGTCGGTGGGCACGGCCCACAGCCGGCTGCGTTCGGCGTCGTCCCCGAGGTCGGGCCGGCCGACCGCGACGACGGCCATGCGCCCGTCCGGGGAGACCGTGGGGACGCCGGGGGTGCGCAGCAGTGCCAGGTCGTCAGGACGCACGGTCGTCGCGGTCGGCGGACCCGCCGCTCAGGAGCGGCGGGTGTCCTCCTCGTCGGCCTCCGCGGCGAGCCGTGCCTCGGCCCTGGCCGCGGCCGCCGGACCACCCGTGGCGACGGACTCGGCGGTCTCCGGCGCGACGTCGGGAGCGCCCAGGGACGACTCCTCCTCCGGCAGCTGTCCCCGGGTCTTCAGCAGGCTGGCGACCGTGGCGACGAGCAGGACGCCGAGGATGATGGACAGCGACAGCCAGATCGGGATCGTCGGGACAGCATCCACGTGCTCGCCGCCGTTGATGAACGGCAGGTTGTTCTCGTGCAGCGCCTCGAGGATCAGCTTGACGCCGATGAAGGCGAGGATGACGGCCAGGCCCAGCGAGAGGTAGACCAGCCGCTTGAGCAGGCCGCCGAGCAGGAAGTACAGCTGCCGGAGCCCCATGAGCGCGAAGACGTTCGCGGTGAAGACGATGAACGGCTCCCGGGTGAGGCCGAAGATCGCCGGGATGCTGTCCAGCGCGAAGAGCAGGTCCGTCGTCCCCAGGGCGAGGAAGACGATGACCATCGGCGTCCAGAGCTTCTTGCCGTTCTGCGTGACGCGGACCTTCGCGCCCTGGAAGTCGTCGGTCATCGGCAGGACCCGGCGCATCCGCCGGATGAAGGCGTTCTCCTCGTAGTCCTCGTCCTCGCCGCGGTGCCGGACCAGGTTGATCGCGGTGTACACGAGGAAGGCGCCGAAGATGTAGAAGACCCAGATGAACCGCTCGATCACCGCGGCGCCGAGCAGGATGAAGATCCCGCGCAGGACCAGGGCGATGATGATGCCCACCATCAGGGCCTCCTGCTGCAGGTGCCGCGGCACCCGGAAGCGGGCCATGATGATCACGAAGACGAACAGGTTGTCGACCGAGAGCGAGTACTCGGTCAGCCAGCCGGCGTAGAACTCGGTCGCGTACGTGCCGTTGGTGAAGCTCAGCAGCAGCAGCCCGAACAGCAGGGCGAGCGCCACGTAGAAGCTCACCCAGATGCTCGCCTCCTTCACGGAGGGCTCGTGCGGGCGGCGGGCGACGATGGCGAGGTCGGCGAGCAGCAGGACGGTGAGCCCCACGAACGTCGAGACCTCGAACCAGACGGGGAGTTCCATGCGGCGGTTTCCTCCGGGGACAGGCAGATGTCAGCACCGGAGGTCTCTCCCACCGCCGGCCGGGAGGGCCGACGATCGGCAGCACCGGAGGCCATGGGACCTCGTGATGACGACACTGCCGCGGGGGGATACTCCCCTCCATCCAACGACCCCCGGACCGGCGCAGCCGTCACCGGCTGCGGCCTGCTGGAGCCGCGGCGCTCACCGTACCTGCCCGCCGGTCGACCTTCGACGCGACGTCTCAAGTGTTCTTAGTGTTCGCGGCTCCACCGCCGCCGGCCCGGCCGCGCGCGGCACCGGGCCCGCCCTCGGGGAGGACGGGCCCGGCGTGGGGAGTGCCGCAGGTCAGCCGCGGGAGCGGGTCGACCCGGTGGCGGCGTGCTCGGCGGCGTCGGTGACCGGCGCGTCGTGCGGCGAGGGCGGGGCGTCGCCGGGACGGCGCGCGTGCGGGTCGCGGTCGCCGGGCCCCTGAGCCAGCAGACCCTCGGAGTCGGCCGCCGCGTCCCCGGCCTCGGTGGGCGACTCGACGCCGCGGGCCGCGTCACGCCGGTTCTTCAGCAGGCTCGCCACCGTGGTCACCACGAGCGTGACCAGGATGACGCTCAGCGACAGCGACGTGGGCACCTCGGGGATCACCGTGACGTGCTCGCCGCCGTTGATGAACGGCAGCTCGTTCTCGTGCAGCGCGTGGATGAGCAGCTTCACGCCGATGAAGCCGAGGATGACGGCCAGGCCGTAGGCCAGGTAGACCAGCCGGTCGAGCAGGCCGTCGATGAGGAAGAACAGCTGCCGCAGGCCCAGCAGCGCGAAGGCGTTGGCGGTGAAGACCAGGTAGGTCTCCTGGGTCAGCCCGAAGATCGCCGGGATGGAGTCGACGGCGAAGAGGATGTCGGCGCTGGCGATGGCGACCAGGGCGATGGCCAGCGGGGTGATGTGCCGCCGGCCCCGGATGGTCGTGACCATCTTGTCGGAGTGGTACTCGTCCGTGGTCGGGAAGACCTTGCGGGCCAGCCGCAGTGCGACGTTCTCCTTGAAGTCCTCGTCGTGCGAGTGTCCGCCGCTCCTCGCCTGCGCCCACGCGGTCCAGATGAGGAAGCCGCCGAAGACGTAGAAGATCCAGCTGAACTGCTCGATGGCCGCGGCGCCGACGAAGATGAAGACCGTCCGCAGCACCAGGGCGAAGGCGATGCCGAACAGCAGCACCTTCTGCTGCAGCTCCCGCGGCACGGCGAAGCTGGCCATGATCAGCACGAAGACGAACAGGTTGTCCACCGAGAGGCTCTTCTCGGTGATGTAGCCGGCGAAGTACTCACCGGCGTACTGACCGCCGGAGAACCACAGGACCAGCAGGCCGAAGACCACGGCGATGCCGACGTAGACCGCCGACCAGACGGCCGATTCGCGCAGTGTCGGTGCGTGCGGCGTGCGCACGTGACCGACGAAGTCGAACAAGAGCATCCCGACGATCGCGGCGATCGTCAGAGCCCACACCCAGAAGGGCACGTCCAAGGCAGGTACCTCCGGTGACTCGGCGGCGCGCACGGCGCCGCAGTGTCGGACCTGAGGTCTCTCCCGCCCCCTCACCCTCGAGGTGGCCGACGGCGCCGGGGGTCCATCGGGACTCCGTACTGACGACACCGCCGCGGGGGATACTCCCCTCCACGTGACCGCCGACGCCGACCCTCGCGGGGCCGCCGTCGAGCGGGTTACTTCCCCAGTGACGCTACCGGGATGCGCGCTGTTCCCGGGATGAGAACTCGTTCATCTGGGCGTGACCTGACCCACACGCCCCATCACGGCTCCTGGCGCGGTGGGAGCGGGGGCGTCCCTGCAGCTCCTCGGTCCCGTCCGGGCCTGCGAGAGGTGGGGCAGAGCGGCCGCCACGAGACCCCGTCCGGCGGCTCGCCGCGAGCCTGCGTGCGGCGAGGAGGACGGGTGGCCCCCTGCAGGGTCCCGCCGTGAGCTCGCGAGTGGCGGGGCAGGGGATCCTCCCTCAGGCGTGCGCGGCGTCGAGCTGGCGGAGCTCCTTCTTCAGCTCGGTGAGCTCGTCGCGCAGCCGGGCGGCCACCTCGAACTGCAGCTCGCGGGCGGCGGCCAGCATCTGGTCGTTCATCTGGGTGATGAGGTCGGCCAGCTCGGCACGCGGCAGCCCCTGGACGTCGATCCCGCCCGCCTTGGCGGCCTTCTTCGACGACAGCCCGGGCACGGGCGCCTTGCCCCGGGACTGCTGCCGGCCCGAGCCGCCGATGAGCTCGACGTCCTGGACGTCCTCCGCGGCCCGGTAGATGCCGTCGAGGATGTCGACGATCTTCTTGCGCAGCGGCTGCGGGTCGATGCCGTGCTCGCGGTTGTAGGCGATCTGCTTGTCCCGGCGGCGGTTGGTCTCCTCGATCGCCAGCGCCATCGACGGGGTGACGGTGTCGGCGTACATGTGCACCTGGCCGGACACGTTGCGGGCGGCGCGGCCGATCGTCTGGATCAGCGAGGTGCCCGAGCGCAGGAAGCCCTCCTTGTCGGCGTCGAGGATCGCCACCAGCGAGACCTCGGGCAGGTCCAGGCCCTCCCGCAGCAGGTTGATGCCGACCAGCACGTCGTACTCGCCCTGCCGGAGCTCGCGCAGCAGCTCCACCCGGCGCAGCGTGTCGACCTCGGAGTGCAGGTACCGCACCTTGATGCCCAGCTCGAGCAGGTAGTCGGTGAGGTCCTCGGCCATCTTCTTGGTCAGCGTGGTGACCAGGACCCGCTCGTCCTTCTCCGTGCGCAGCCGGATCTCGTGCACCAGGTCGTCGATCTGGCCCTTGGTCGGCTTGACCACGACCTCGGGGTCGACCAGGCCGGTCGGGCGGATGACCTGCTCGACGACGTCCCCCTGGACCCGGCCGAGCTCGTAGGGCCCCGGGGTCGCCGACAGGTACACGGTCTGCCCGATGCGGTCGGTGAACTCCTCCCACTTCAGCGGGCGGTTGTCCATCGCCGAGGGCAACCGGAAGCCGTGCTCGACCAGCGTGCGCTTGCGGCTCATGTCGCCCTCGTACATGCCGCCGATCTGCGGAACCGTCACGTGCGACTCGTCGATGACCAGCAGGAAGTCGTCGGGGAAGTAGTCGATGAGACAGGCGCCGGCGCTCCCGGGCGCCCGCCCGTCGATGTGCCGCGAGTAGTTCTCGATGCCGGAGCAGAAGCCGACCTGGCGCATCATCTCGATGTCGTAGGTGGTGCGCATGCGCAGCCGCTGGGCCTCCAGCAGCTTCCCCTGCTTCTCCAGCTCGGCCAGCCGCTGCTCGAGCTCGGCCTCGATGGAGCCGATCGCCCGCTCCATGCGCTCCGGGCCGGCGACGTAGTGGGTGGCCGGGAAGACGAACAGCTCGTCGACCTCGCGCACGACCTCGCCGGTGAGCGGGTGCAGGTAGTACAGCCGCTCGACCTCGTCGCCGAACATCTCGATCCGGCAGGCCAGCTCCTCGTACACCGGGAAGACCTCGATCGTGTCGCCGCGCACCCGGAACGTGCCGCGGGTGAACGACAGGTCGTTGCGGGTGTACTGCTCGGTGACCAGCGTGCGCAGCAGTTCGTCGCGGTCGCGCTCCTCCCCCACCTTGATCTTCAGCGCCCGGTCGACGTACTCCTCCGGCGTCCCCAGGCCGTAGATGCAGGAGACGGTGGAGACGACGACGACGTCGCGGCGGGTCAGCAGGCTGTTGGTGGCGGAGTGCCGCAGGCGCTCGACCTCCTCGTTGACCGAGGAGTCCTTCTCGATGTAGGTGTCGGTCTGCGGGACGTAGGCCTCGGGCTGGTAGTAGTCGTAGTACGAGACGAAGTACTCGACCGCCGCGTCGGGCAGCAGCTCGCGGAACTCGTTGGCCAGCTGCGCGGCCAGCGTCTTGTTCGGCGCCATCACCAGCGTCGGGCGCTGCGCCTGCTCGATGAGCCACGCGGTGGTCGCCGACTTGCCGGTGCCGGTGGCACCCAGCAGCACGGTGTCGGTCGCGCCCGAGTTGACCCGCTCGGCCAGCGCCTTGATCGCGGCCGGCTGGTCGCCCGAGGGCTGGTACTCGCTGACGACGCGGAAACGCCCGCGGGTGGGCCGGAGGTCGGTGGTCGCGCGCACGGGACGACGGTACGACGCACCAGTGACAGGACGGCGTCCGTGAGCCGCCCGCGCACGGAGGGACGGACGGGACCTCGGGACTGGCGGTCGGTGCTTGCACGTGCTGGGGCCGCCGCCTAGCGTCCCCGGTCGCAGGAGCGGTCACCGCCGAGGACCAGTGCCACCCGGGGTCCTGCGCCCCGGACGAGGTCGGACCCGGCGTCGCTGCCCCGGCCGGACCTGCGCACGACGCCCCCCACGGAGACCTCCGCGGGGGGCGTCGTCGTGGGGGCGCTCCTCCGCCCGGGCGTCGTGAGCGAGGTCTCCGCAACTGTCGCCCTCCGGAGGGTTGGACGGCCACGAGTCCGGGCAACGGCCACCCGGAGCACCACGTGCGCCGACCTCCCCACGCACGCCCCGCGGCGGGGAGGCCACCCGCCCCCGGCGTCCCGGGGGCGCCAGCACAGGAGGACCTCGTCCATGACCCAGGTGTGGCCTGGAACCGCCTACCCCCTCGGCGCGACCTACGACGGCACCGGCACCAACTTCGCGATCTTCAGCGAGGTGGCCGAGAAGGTCGAACTGTGCCTCTTCGACGACGACGGCACCGAGACCCGCATCCGGCTCCCGGAGATGGACGGCTACGTCTGGCACGCCTTCCTCCCGGGGATCCAGCCCGGCCAGCGCTACGGCTACCGGGTGCACGGCCCGTACGACCCCTCGCAGGGCCTGCGCTGCAACCCCAACAAGCTGCTGCTGGACCCCTACGCGAAGGCGGTCGACGGCCAGATCGACTGGGACCCGTCGGTCTTCGGCTACGACTTCGACAGCGGTGAGCGCAACGACGAGGACTCGGCCCCGCACATGCCGAAGTCCGTCGTCGTCAACCCGTACTTCGACTGGGGCGTCGACCGCCCGCCGAGGACGCCGTACCACAAGACCGTCATCTACGAGGCCCACGTCAAGGGCCTGACGATGACCCACCCCGACGTCCCGGAGGAGCTGCGCGGCACCTACGCGGCAATCGCGCACCCGGCGGTCATCTCCTACCTGCAGGACCTCGGCGTCACCGCCATCGAGCTCATGCCGGTGCACCAGTTCGTGCAGGACGACACCCTCCAGCAGAAGGGCCTGCGCAACTACTGGGGCTACAACACGATCGGGTTCTTCGCGCCGCACGACGAGTACGCGAGCAACACCGACAACGGTATGCAGGTGCAGGAGTTCAAGGGGATGGTCCGCACCCTGCACGAGGCGGGCATCGAGGTCATCCTCGACGTGGTCTACAACCACACCGCCGAGGGCAACCACCTCGGCCCCACGCTGTCGTTCAAGGGCATCGACAACCGGGCCTACTACCGGCTGGTCGAGGACGACCCGCAGTACTACATGGACTACACGGGCACCGGGAACTCGCTCAACGCCCGCACTCCGCAGGCCCTGCAGCTGATCATGGACTCGCTGCGCTACTGGATCACCGAGATGCACGTCGACGGCTTCCGCTTCGACCTGGCGTCGACGCTGGCCCGCGAGCTGCACGCGGTCGACCGGCTGTCGGCCTTCTTCGACCTGGTGCACCAGGACCCGGTGGTCAGCCAGGTGAAGCTGATCGCCGAGCCGTGGGACGTTGGCGAGGGCGGCTACCAGGTCGGCAACTTCCCCGCCCTGTGGACGGAGTGGAACGGCAAGTACCGCGACACCGTCCGCGACTTCTGGCGCGGCGAGCCCTCGACGATCGGCGAGTTCGCCAGCCGGCTCACCGGCTCGGCCGACCTGTACCAGCACTCAGGTCGGCGTCCGGTGGCCAGCATCAACTTCGTCACCGCGCACGACGGGTTCACCCTCAACGACCTGGTCTCCTACAACGAGAAGCACAACGAGGCCAACGGCGAGGGCAACAACGACGGCGAGAGCCACAACCGCAGCTGGAACGGCGGTGTGGAGGGACCAACCGTCGACAAGAAGGTCCTCACCCTGCGCGCCCGGCAGCGGCGCAACTTCCTGGCCACGCTGATGCTCAGCCAGGGCGTCCCGATGCTGCTGCACGGCGACGAGCTGGGCCGCACCCAGCAGGGCAACAACAACGGTTACTGCCAGGACTCGCCGCTGACCTGGATCCACTGGGACGAGGTGGACGAGGGGCTGCTGGAGTTCACCAAGCTGGTGACCCGGCTGCGCCACGAGCACCCGACGTTCCGCCGCCGCCGGTTCTTCCACGGCCGGCCGGTGCGCCGCGGCCAGGACGACCCGGTGCAGGACGTCGCCTGGCTCACCCCGGCCGGTGACCTGATGACCGAGGACGACTGGGACGCCGGTTTCGCCAAGTCGCTGGCCATGTACCTCAACGGCCACGGCATCCGGTCCACCGACGAGCGCGGCGAGATCGTGGTCGACGACCACTTCTACCTGGCCTTCAACGCCTCGCACGAGCCGATGGACTTCTGCCTGCCCTCGGAGGAGTACGCCGGGGCCTGGACCGTCGTCCTCGACACCGCCGAGATGGACGCGGTGGAGCCGCGGGAGCTCAAGCCCGGCGAGACGCTGACCCTACAGGACCGGTCGATGGTCGTGCTCAGCGCGCCCCGTCGTTCGTGAGCGGGCCGTCCGTGAGCGAGCCCCTGAGCGAGGACCGCCGCCGGGAGGTCCCGACCGGGACCTACCGGCTGCAGGTCACCGCCGACACCACCCTGGACGACGCCGCCTCCCTGGCCGGCTACCTCGCCGACCTCGGGGTCAGCCACGCCTACACCTCGCCGCTGCTGCGGTCGGCGTCGGGCAGCACGCACGGCTACGACACCGTCGACCACGCGCACATCGACGAGTCGCGGGGCGGCCGGGCCGGCTTCGACCGGCTGGTCGCGGCGCTGCATGAGCGCGGGCTCGGCCTGGTGCTGGACCTGGTGCCCAACCACATGGGCGTCGCCGACCCCGCCGAGGCGCCCTGGTGGTGGGACGTGCTGCAGCACGGCCGGGACAGCACCCACGCCGGTGCCTTCGACATCGACTGGGACTTCGGCGGCGGCCGGGTGCGCGTCCCGGTGCTGGGGTCGGCGGACGACGTCGAGAAGCTGGAGGTCGTCGACACCCCCGACGGCAAGGAGCTCCGGTACTACGACAACCGCTTCCCGATCGCCCCCGGCACCGACGGCGGCACCCCGCAGGAGGTGCACGACCGGCAGCACTACGAGCTGGTCGACTGGCGGCGCGCCGACCGCGACCTCAACTACCGCCGGTTCTTCGCGATCAACACCCTTGCCGGGCTGCGTGCCGAGGACCCGGAGGTCTTCCGCGCCACGCACGACCTGGTGCTGCGGTTGGTCGAGGCCGGCGCGGTCGACGGGCTGCGGATCGACCACCCCGACGGCCTGGCCGACCCCAAGGGCTACCTGGACCGGCTGGCCGAGGCCTCCGGCGGCCGGTGGACCGTGGTCGAGAAGATCCTCGAGCCCGGGGAGGACCTGCCGGAGTCGTGGCGGACCGCCGGGACGACGGGCTACGACGCCCTCGCCGAGGTCGACGACGTGCTGGTCGACCCGGACGGCGAGGCCGTGCTGAGCGCGCTGGACACCGAGCTCTCGGGCGCCCCGGTCGACTACGCGCAGTTGGTGCACGACTGCAAGCGCGAGGTGACCGACGGGATCCTCGGCTCGGAGGTGGCCCGGCTGGTGCGGGTCATCGGTGAGCTCGGGGGGGCGGGCGTTGCCGTGGTCCCCCGTGAGCAGCAGACCGAGGCGCTGGCCGAGCTGCTGGCCAGCTTCCCGGTCTACCGCTCCTACCTGCCCGACGGCCGCGAGCACCTCGACGCCACCGTGGCCGCCGTGCGGGAACGCCGTCCCGACCTCACCGACGCGCTCGACGCGCTGCACCCGGTGCTCTCCCAGGCCGGGACCGAGGCGGCGACCCGCTTCGAGCAGACGAGCGGCCCGGTCATGGCCAAGGGTGTGGAGGACAGCGCCTACTACCGGTGGGCGCGGTTCGTCATGCTCAACGAGGTCGGCGGCGACCCGGCGCGGTTCGGCAGCACGGTCGCGGAGTTCCACGAGGCGCAGCAGCGCCGCGTGGAGCGCAAGGCCGAGTCGATGACCACGCTGTCGACCCACGACACCAAGCGCAGCGAGGACACCCGCGCCCGGCTGGCCGTGCTCGCCGAGCTGGGGGCCGAGTGGGCCGACCTGGTCCGCGGGCTGCTGACCCGGCACCCGCTGCCCGACCGGCCGCTGGCGCACCTGGTGTGGCAGAACCTGGTCGGCGCCTGGCCGCTGTCGCGCGAGCGGGCGCACGGCTACGCGGAGAAGGCGGCGCGCGAGGCAGGGACGTCGACGACCTGGACCGACGTCGACGAGGAGTTCGAGACCGCGCTGCACGAGATGGTCGACGCGGCCTACGACGACGAGCGGACCAACGCCGAGATCGAACGGTTCGTCGCGCGCATCGCGCCGTTCGGCCGGTCCAACTCGCTGGCGCAGAAGCTGCTGCAGCTGACGATGCCCGGCGTCCCGGACGTCTACCAGGGCACCGAGCTGTGGGACCTCTCGCTGGTCGACCCGGACAACCGCCGTCCGGTCGACTACGACCAGCGCCGCCGGCTGCTGGCGCAGCTGGACGCCGGCGAGGTGCCCTCGGTCGACGAGACCGGCGCCGCCAAGCTGCTCGTCGTGTCCCGCGTGCTCCGGGCGCGCCGGGAGCACCCGGAGTGGTTCGCCGGGTACGAGCCGGTGCAGGCGACCGGCGTCGCCGCCGACCACGTGGTCGCCTTCGACCGTGGTGGCGTGGTGGCCGTGGCGACCCGGCTGCCGGTGGGCCTGTCGATCGCCGGCTGGGACGACACCGCGCTGCGGCTGCCGACCGGGGCCTGGCGCGACCTGCTCACCGGCGGCCGGTTCGTCTCCGACGCCGAGGGGCTGCCGGTGGCCGGGCTGCTCGAACGGCTGCCGGTCGCCCTGCTCGTCCGCGACTGAAGAAGGACCACCCTTCCCCCCACGGCTCGCATGCTCGGCGCGGGCCCCTGGAGGGTGGCCGTTCCCGTGTCACCAGGCTCGCGGCGGGACCTGCAGAGGGCCACTGTCCTCCCCACCGCTCGCAGGCTCGCGGCGAGCCTCTGGACGGGGCAGCGAGGCGAACTGAGGTGCAGGTCACGTCCCCGCGGGTGCACGCGCGCCCGCGGGGACGTGACCAGGTGATCTGTCCGGTCCCGGCCCCGGCGGCCGGCCGTGCCACCCCCGTTGCCTCTGCGGCACGAGGTGTACCGCCGTGACCTGACCGTTACCTTGTCCCGGCACCCCCCACCAGGGACCGGGTGCCGGAGCCGATCCGCCGAACCCCGTCCGTCGGCCGCCGTACCTCCTGCACAGCCAGGACGGGGGTGGGGGACCCATCTCGGTGCCCGGCCGGTCCGGCCGGGCACCTCGGGGTGAAGCCGTGCGCGCACGGCCGGGGCACCGATCGCTCCGAACCCGACAGCTCACCTCGCAGGCGGCGGATCGGGAGTCCCCCATGCGCTCGTCCTCGTCTTCCCGCACGTCCGCACGCGCCCTGCGCCGCGGCGCCGTGGTGCTCGGCGGCGCCGCCGCCGTCTCGCTCGGCGTCCTCGCCGCCCCGGCCTCGGCCGCGGCCCCCAACGACTGGGACGCCGTCGCCCAGTGCGAGTCCAGCGGCAACTGGGCCATCAACACCGGCAACGGCTACTACGGCGGCCTGCAGTTCAGCGCGAGCACTTGGGCCGCCTTCGGCGGCCACGACCACGCGCCCAACGCCCACCTGGCCACCAAGGCGCAGCAGATCGCCGTCGCCGAGCGCACGCTCGACGTGCAGGGTCCGGGCGCCTGGCCGACCTGCGGCAAGGGGCTGAACCCCTCGGCCCCCGAGGCCGGCGCGGCCCCGGCGGTCGCGGCCGCGGCGCCCGCCCCGGCCGCCGGCGGAGGCACCTACACGGTGCAGGCCGGTGACACGCTCGGCCGCATCGCCTCGGAGCAGGGCGTCGTGGGCGGCTGGCAGGCGCTGTACGCCGCCAACGGCCAGCTGAGCAGCCCCGACCGCATCGCGGTCGGCCAGGTGCTGCAGCTCCCGTGACGCGCACCGGCGGCCGGGGGACGCGCTCCCCCGGCCGCCGCCGGGTGCCCGGTGACGGGCTGGATCGGCCCCGCTGCAGGGTCCCGCCGCGAGCCCCGCGAC
>NZ_FOIE01000008.1:0-214212 GCF_900111455.1 Geodermatophilus poikilotrophus
CGCCCACCGGTCGCGGAGCGGCGTCAGCACGACGCGGGCGCCGGTTCCGGCCGTCCAGTAGATCGAGCCCCGCTGGAAGTGCGCGTACAGCCCGCCGCTGGGCAGGGACTGCACGTCGGTGGTCGGGTAGCCCAGCGCGCCGGTCTCCCAGCCCGCCGCGGCCCACCGGTCGCGCACGACGCCGTAGACGATCCGCGCCCCCGTCGCGGCCGACCAGTAGACCGACCCGCCCTCGAAGTGCGCGAACACCCCGCCCCCGCCGAGCGGCTGCACGTCGGTGACCGGATAGCCCAGCCCCGACCCCTCCCAGCCCGCCGCGGCCCACCGGTCGCGCAGCGGGCCGGACACGATCCGCGCCCCCGTCGCCTGGGTCCAGTAGATCGACCCGCCCTGGAAGTGCTGGTAGCAGCCGCCCCGGGCCAGACCGCAGTGCGTGTCGCCCACCGGGTAGCCCAGCCCCGACCGTTCCCACCCGGCGGCCGCCCACCGGTCCCGGACGGGGCCGCGGACGACCTGGGCACCGGTGGCCGCCGTGGCGTACATCGACCCGTTGGCGTAGTGCGCGTAGGCGCCGACGCCGTCGGGCGTGCTGGTCGGCGGGGTCGTCACGGCGCCCAGCACGCTCCGGACGCCGGCATCGGAGTCGTAACGCCGCTGGATCAGCGGGGCGGCCGACGAGAGGCCCGCCGCGACCTTGCCACGGATCTCCGGGAGCCGGGCGTAGCCGTACCTGCCCGGGCAGGCCGTGCTCTTGGTGTCGCGGTGCCCGAAGATCGTCGGCAGCCGGACAGCGGTTCCCGCCGGGTACTTGTCCGTGCCGCCCGAGGTGAGCGTCGTCGTGCCGTTGGGGGCGACGTTGAAGAGCGAGAACTTCCAGGCGATGATCGCGGCCACCGCGTCGACCATCGGCTGCGGGGTGTCGACGGCGTCGTAGTTGCCCATCATCGACACCCCGAAGGTGCCGGTGTTGAAGCCGCCTGCGTGGGCGCCGATCACCGTGCTGGCCAGACCACCGGCGCGGCCCTCCCAGAGCCGGCCGAACTTGTCGACGAGGACGTTGTAGCCGATGTCGCCCCAGCCCAGGCTCTGCGCGTGGTACGTGTACGTGGAGCGCAGGATCGCCGGGACGTCGCCGGCGGTGTAGCTGTTCGAACCGGCGGTGTGGTGCAGCGTCGCGGCCTTGATGGTGCTCGCGTACTGGGGCCTCCACCCCATGATCCGCTCGTCGGCGCCCCACTGCGTCCGCGAGAACACCGGCGGCATCGCAGTGGCCGCGTCGGCGGTCTCGGTGATGTCGGGCGTGCCGAGGGAGTCGTCAGCCGCGCTCTCCCCCGGGTCGACCAGGTCGAGCTGGACGTCGGCGGGCTGCGCCCCCGATCGGGTCACCAGCTCGGCCTCCACCGCGGTCGCCGGGCCGGTCCACAGCGGCGCCGTCCCGCCCCGGACGGGGGTGCCCGTGTCCATCCCGGCTTCCTGCTCGGCGGCCTCCGCACCGACCTCGGTCCACGCCCCCCAGGTCCCGGCGAGGTCGCGCACGCGCACCTGCACAACGGTGTCGGTGACCGCCGGGTCGTACGCCCACGTGACGCCCACCAGCGAGAACTGGGCGACGTCCGTTGCGCTCACCGACAGCGTGGGGACCGCGTCGGGCACGCCGGCGACCGGGTCGGTGGTGCCCTCCTGCACCTGCGCCTCGGGCGCGGGATCGCTGAGCGACCCCATCGCGACCTCCTCCACCGACGTCTCGACGGGCACCGCCTCGGGGGTCGGCTCGGCGGAGACGGGCAGCACGAGGAGCGTTCCGGTGAGAGCGACGAAGGCGGTGGTTCCGGCGAGCAGGCGGCGACGCACAGGCTGGTCCTCCGGTGGAGCGTGGTGGCGGCGCCCGGCACGCGGGCGCATCTGTCCGCGAAGAGCATCGGCCCGACCACTGCCGGTGTTGAGCCGACGCGGCCGACCACCTCCGGGGAACCGGTCCGTCCCACCCCGCTGACCACTCCAGTCCCACGGGCCGCGGTCAGCGGGGCGGCCACCCCTGCAGGGCCAGGTGCAGCGCCGTCCGCCAGTGGCGCGGGGCCGGCAGGCCGGCGGCCAGCCACGCGCTGCCGTCCAGCACCGACCACGCCGGGCGCGGTGCGGGGCGCGGGAACGCCGCGGTCGTCGTCGGTGCCACCAGGGCCGGGTCGGCGCCGACCTCCTCGTAGACGGCGCGGGCCAGGCCGTACCAGCTGACCGCGCCGGCGTCGGTGCGGTGCAGCACCGGGGGCACCGGTCCCGGCCGGGCGCCGAGAGCGACCAGGCCGGCGGCCAGGTCGGCTGCCCACGTCGGCGAGCCGACCTGGTCGTCGACCACCGAGACCGGGGAGCCGTCGAGGGCGCGGCCGGACATGGTGCGCACGAAGTTGGTGCCGTGCGCGCCGTACACCCACGCGGTGCGGACGACGGTGGCGTCGCCCCCGGCGGCCGCGACCGCGCGCTCTCCCGCCGCCTTGGTCCGGCCGTAGGCCGAGCGCGGCGCGACGGGGGCGTCGACCGGGTAGGGCTCGGTGGCCTCCCCGTCGAAGACGTAGTCGGTGGAGACGTGCACCAGCCGCCCGTGCCCCGCGAGCTCCTCGGCCAGCCAGCCGGGGGCGCGGCCGTTGATCAGCAGCGCGGTGTCCTCGTCGGTCTCCGCGGCGTCCACGGCGGTGTAGGCGGCGGCGTTGAGGACGACGGGACGGGAACCGCGGACGCCGGCCAGCCAGCCGCGGACGACCTGACGCACCTGCCGTTCGTCGGTCAGGTCCAGCTCGGCCCGGCCGAGCGCCGTGACCGGGTCGCCGGGCCGGCCGGCCAGGACGGCGACCAGGTCGCCGCCCAGCTGGCCGCGCGCGCCGGTGACCAGCCAGGCGGTCGGGGTGGCGTCCGGGAGGTCGGCCCCGCTCATGCCCGGGCGGTGGCCGCCGCGGCCTTGAGCGGCTCCCACCAGGCCCGGTTGTCCCGGTACCACTGGACGGTGAGGGCGAGCCCGTCCTCGAAGGTCGTCCGCGGCGCGTAGCCGAGCGCGGCCGTCTTGGAGTAGTCGACCGAGTAGCGCAGGTCGTGCCCGCCACCACGCGGGTCGACGATCTTCTCGACGTGGTCCCAGTCGCGGCCGGTGGCCTCCAGCAGCTTCTCGGTCAGCTCCCGGTTGGACAGCTCGCGGCCGCCGCCGATGTTGTAGAACTCGCCCGGCCGCCCCTGCTCCAGCACCAGCTGGATGCCACGGCAGTGGTCGTCGACGAACAGCCAGTCGCGCACGTTGGCGCCCTCGCCGTACAGCGGCACCTTGTGCCCGTCGAGCAGGTTGGTGACGAACAGCGGGATGACCTTCTCGGGGAAGTGGTACGGCCCGTAGTTGTTGCTGCACCGGGTGATCGAGATGTCCAGCCCGTAGGTCTTCGCGTAGGCGCGGGCGATCAGGTCGCCGCCGGCCTTGGCCGCGGAGTACGGCGAGTTGGGCTCGAGGAGGTGGTCCTCGGTCCAGGAGCCCTCGTCGATCGAGCCGTAGACCTCGTCGGTGGAGACGTGCACGACCCGGCGGACGCCGTGCCGCAGGCAGGCCTCGAAGACCTGCTGGGCGCCGAGCACGTTGGTGAGGACGAACTCCGACGCCCCGGTGATCGAGCGGTCGACGTGCGACTCGGCGGCGAAGTTCACGACGACGTCGGAGCCGGGCAGCGCGGCGTCGAGATCGGCGGCGCTGCAGATGTCACCGCGCACGAAGCGGTACCGCGGCGAGTCCGCCACCGGCGCCAGGTTGGCCAGGTTGCCGGCGTAGGTGAGCTTGTCGAGGACGGTCACCTCCGCGTCCTCGAACCCGGGGTACCCGCCGGTCAGCATGGTCCGGACGTAGTGGGAGCCGATGAAGCCCGCTCCCCCGGTGACGAGCACGCGCATGCCCCGATCCTCCCCGTCCGGTGGCGGCCGGGACACCCTCTCGCCCAGCCAGGCGTGTCGCGGGCGCCGGGACGGCGCTCGTAGACCGTCCGTCGTCCCCGCAGGTCGCCAGGCCGGCACGGCGACGCCCGCGTCCCGGCGGACCGGCACCTGTGGTCCCGGGCGGCAGGCCCGTCCCGTTCGTCCCAGCTGTCCCGTGCGCCCCCGCCGTGGGGGCTGTGGTCCCCGTCCCGCACCTAGCATCGGCCGCAGCCCAGGGTCGACGCACGCCGCGACGGCGGCCGACCCCGGCCGGCCCCGGTCACGACGGGTCGGCGTCGTGACCGCGCGGACCAGCACGAGGAAGGACCTCGCACGTGAGCCCGAAGAACCCCGGCCCCCCCGCAGCGGGTGGCGACCGGCAGCTCCCGGCGCGCCTGGACCCGCGGGCCGGCCGCTCCGCTTCGGGGCGTGCCCGCTCCCGGCACCAGGTCGGCGACGGGTCCGAGCCCGACGGACCGGAGCCGCGCCGGCGCACCGGCCGCGCCGCGACCGCGGCGCGCGTGGTCGCCGGGGTGCTCTCCGTCGTCCTGCTCGCCGGGTCCGGCTGGGGTTGGTACCTCGGTCAGGTCGCCGAGGCCACCGTCAACCGCACCGACGCCATCCCCGACTCGGGTAACGACGGGGGCGGGGCGGCGGCGGTGAACCTGCTGCTCGTCGGCAACGACAGCCGGGCGGACCTCACCGAGGAGCAGCTGGCCGAGCTCAACGCCGGCGCGGACTCCGGCGTCAACACCGACACGATGATCCTGGTGCACGTCCCGGCCGACGGCTCCCGCGCCTCGTTCGTCTCCTTCCCGCGCGACTCCTACGTGCAGATCCCCGGCTACGGCTGGGACAAGCTCAACGCCGCCTACGCCTACGGCTACGCCGACGGCCCGACGAGCTCCTCCCCCGAGGAGCGCCAGGCCAGCGGTGCTCGTCTGCTGGTGCAGACCGTCAGCGGACTCACCGGACTGCGGATCGACCACTACGCCGAGGTCGACCTGCTCGGCTTCTTCAACCTCAGCTCCGTCGTCGGCGGCGTCGAGATCAACCTCTGCGAGGCCGTCGACGACTCGCGCTGGTCGGGCGCGGTCTTCCCCGCCGGGAAGCAGACGATCAGCGGCGGCGACGCGTTGAAGTTCGTCCGTCAGCGTCACGGCCTGCCGCGGAGCGACTTCGACCGGATCGTCCGCCAGCAGGTGTTCATCGCCGGTGTGCTGCGCAAGATGCTCTCCGACGACGTGCTGCTGGACCTCGGCAAGCAGCGCGAGCTGGTCGAGGCCGCCTCCCAGTCGCTCACCATCGACCAGAGCCTCGACCTGTTCCAGCTGGCCGAGCAGATGCAGTCGGTGACCGCCGGCAGCATCGAGTTCCAGACGGTCCCCTTCGTCGGGGACGACGAGGACGAGGAAGGCCGCTACATCCTCCGGCTGGAGGACGAGGACGCCCTGCACGACTGGTTCGCCGAGCTCTCCGCCGAGCCGGAGACCCCCGCGGCCGCAACGCCCGCCGCGCCGGCGACGGTCGCCCCCTTGGTGGTGACGGTGGACGTCTACAACGGCTCCGGGACACCGGGACTCGCCGCCGAGGCCGCCGGGGCCCTGCGGACCGCCGGCTTCGCCGTCGGCTCGACCGGCAACGCCGACTCCACCGACTACACCCGGACCGTCGTCCGGCACGCCGCGGGCGACGAGGCGCTGGCCGCCACGCTGGCCGCCACCCTGCCCGGCGCGGTCGTGGAGGCCGGCGAGGACGCCACCTCCGGCACCGTGGAGCTGGTCCTCGGGTCGGACTTCAACGGGGTCGGCCAGGCCGTGACCCCGCCCGCGCCCAGCGAGCCCGTGCAGGCCGAGGACGCGCGCACCGCGGCCGACACGACCTGCATCTACTGACGGCCACGGGCGGTCGCCGTCCGCGCGTGCAGCCGGCGGACGGCGACCGGCCTCAGAGCGGCAGCCGGCGGAACAGCGGCCGGGGCACGTGCCGCAGCGCGCTCATCACCGCCCGCATCACGCCCGGTACCCAGACGGTGTGCCGCCCCCGGCGCACGGCGTCGACGATCGCCGCTGCGACGGCCTCCGGTGTGATCGACAACGGCGCCGCCGGCCGCCCCGCGGTCATCTTCGAGTGGACGAACCCGGGCCGGACGACGACCACCGACGCTCCGCTGCCGACGAGCGAGTCGGCCAGGCCGGAGTAGAAGGCGTCCATCCCGGCCTTGGTGGAGCCGTAGACGAAGTTCGACGCCCGGGGCCGCTCCCCCGCCACCGACGACAGGGCCACGATCACGCCGTGCCCCTGCCCGCGCATCCGCTCGGCCAGCAGCGTGCCGACGACCACGGGAGCGACGTAGTTGACCTGCGCGAGACCGGCCACCGCGGTCGCGTCGGTGCGCAGCCGCTGCTCGTCGCCGAGCTGGCCGAAGGCCACGACCGCGACGTCGACGTCGCCGCCGGCGAAGGCCCGCTCCACCATGCGCTGCGGGGAGGCCGGGTCGTCGGCGTCGAAGTCGACCACCTCGACGGTCCCGCCGCCGGCACGCAGCTCCTCGGCCACCGCGTCGCGCCGGGGGGTGTCACGGGCGGCCAGCACGATCCGCAGCGGCCGCTCCCGCAGGTAGCGGTGGGCCGTCGCGACCGCGATGTCGGACGTGCCCCCGACGAGCAGCAGCGTCCCGACGGAGCCGAGGGCATCGATCACAGGCACAGCCTCCTGGCCAGGTCGGAGGTGAAGACCCCTCCGGGGTCGACACGGGCGCGCACCGCTCGGAAGCGGTCCAGCCGGGGGTACATCCGGGGGAGCAGATCCGGCCGCACGCGGGCGTCCTTGGCCAGGTAGATCCGGCCTCCGGCCGCGACGACCAGCTCGTCCAAGCCGTCGAGCAGCTCGGCCAGCCCCGCGACCACCGGGATGTCCAGCGCCAGGGTCCACCCCTCCTGCGGGAAGGACAGGTACCCCGGGTCCCCCGCGCCGAAGCGCTTGAGGACGGCGAGGAAGGACGCCGTCCCGGAGGTCGCGATCCGCTCGACCACGCACCGCAGCGTCTCCTCCTGCCCCAGGGGGACGACGAACTGGTACTGCACGAACCCGCGTCGACCGTAGACGCGGTTCCACGAGCCGACGCCGTCGAGCGGGTGGAAGAACGTCGGGATCGACTGGAGCTGGGCGCGCCGGCGGGCGGGCGCCTTGCGGTACCAGACCTCGTTGAACGCTGCGACGGTGACCGGGTTGAGCAGCCCGGAGGGGAAGAGGTCGGGCGCGGTCAACCGCACCGAGCCGGAGTACCGCAGCGGGTCGGCGCGGTGCCGTGCCGGCAGCTCGTCCCGGTGCGCGAACCGGCCGCGCGTCAGCACCGAGCGGCCCAGGCGAGCGCCGCGGGCCACGCAGTCGATCCAGGCCACCGAGTAGTCGTAGAGGTGGTCGGTCGCGGTCAGCAGCTCCAGGAGAGCGTCGAGGTCAGGCGTCCGGTCGGTATCCACCAGCAGCTGCGCGGTCTCGATCCGTCGCATCCGCACCGCGGCACGCAGGACGACACCGGTCAGCCCCATGCCGCCCGCGGTGGCCCAGAACAGCTCGGGGTCCCGGTCGGGGCCGATCCGCCGCACCTCGCCGTCGGCGGTGAGCAGGTCCAGCCACTCCACGTGGCGCGAGAAGCTGCCCGTCCGGTGGTGGTCCTTGCCGTGGATGTCGGCAGCGATGGCCCCGCCCACGGTGACGTACCGGGTGCCGGCGGTGACCGGGACGAACAGGCCGAGGGGAACCAGGAGGGTCATCAGCCGGTCGAGCGAGACGCCCGCTTCGACCTCGACCACCGCGGCACCCAGGTCGACGTCGAGGACCCCGTCCAGCGCCGTCGTGTCCAGGACGTGGCCGCCGGCGTTCTGTGCGGCGTCCCCGTAGCTCCGGGCCAGGCCGCGGGCCAGCAGCCCCCGCGGGCCGGCCTCCCCCAGCAGCGCACGGACCTCGTCGGCCGAGGCGGCCGTCGTCACCGTCGCCGGGGTCGGCGCGGTGCGGCCCCAGCCGGTGAGGGCCACCTGCCCGGACCGCGACCGGTCAGCCACGGGACACCCCCAGACCCATGGTGAGGAGCCACACGCAGCCGATCACGAGCAGGACCCGGTCCCGGAGGACGACCTCCTCGGGCGCTCCGACCGCGCCGCGGTCGAGGTCCACCGCGTGCCGCAGCAGCCCGAGCACGAAGGGGGCGATGGAGATCGTCGACCACGGCACGCCCTCCTGGGACTCGCCCATCTCGAAGGCCCAGAGGCCGTAGACGGTCACCGTGACCCCGGCCGACATGCTCCACACGAAGCGGAGGTAGCTGGCGGAGTACTCGCGCAGCGTCCTCCGGGTTGCGGCCTGGTCGCCGAGGACCACCAGCTCGGAGTAGCGCTTCCCGGCCACCATGAACAGCGACCCGAAGGCGGCCACCAGCAGGAACCACTGGGACAACGGGATGCCGGCCGCCACACCGCCGGCGACGGCCCGCAGGAGGAAGCCGGACGCGACGATCGCCAGGTCGATGACCGGTTGCTGCTTGAGCCAGAGGCAGTAGCCCAGCTGGAGGACGACGTACACGCCGAGCACCCAGCCCAGCTCCGGCCGGGTGGTGAGCGCCGCGACGACGACGGCGGCGACGACGAGGACGACGGCGACGACCAGCGCCAGCGGGCGCGGGACGATGCCCGCCGCGATCGGCCGGAGGCGTTTGCGCGGGTGCCGGCGGTCCTCCTCGAAGTCGACGACGTCGTTGAGCAGGTAGACGGCGCCCGAGATGAGGCAGAACAGCCCGAACGCGACCGAGGTGGCGAACAGGACCTCGGGGTCGAGGAGCCGTCCTGAGGTCAGCGGCGCGGCGAGCACCAGCACGTTCTTCACCCACTGCCGCGGGCGCACCGCGCGGGCCAGCCCCCAGGGCCAGGACCCGCGCAGACCGGAGGGCCGCGGCGGGGTGCCGGGATCGGACGGTGGTGACGGCGAGGCGCCGGGCACCTGGTGTTCCCACTCCCCGTACCGCGGTGCGGCGTCCCGGGTCGTCATCGAGCCGCTCCCCCGGCGGCCCGCCGCACCCCGGCGGCGACACCGGCGCCCAGCACCACGCCGACCAGCACGTCGGAGGGCCAGTGGACGCCCAGCAGCACCCGAGACACGGCCATCGCGGCCAGTGCCGCTGCCATGGGCGACCGGCCGATCAGCGGGCCGTACCCGTAGGCCGCCGCGGCGGTGGACGTCGCGTGCGCGCTCGGGAACGACAGCGTGCTCGGCGTGGCTGCGAGCGCCGGGACCAGGTGGACCACCGGGCGGACCCGCCGGACGACCCGCTTGACCGCCACCGCGGCGCCGTGCGCCAGCAGGACCCCGGCCCCCGCGGTCGCCCACTCACGTCGGTGGCGCCCGGTGAGCCAGCCGCCCGCCCCCAGCAGCAGCCAGCCGGCGGCGTGCTCGCCGAACAGTGACAGCGCCCGGGCAGCCGGCACCGCCGGCGTCCCGCCCAGCGACCGCCGGGTGGCGACCAGCACGGCTGTCTCGGCGCGGTCCAGCGCCACTGCGCCCGTCCTCATGCGGCCCGAGCCTAGGCTCCCGCGGTCCGGCGCGAGCATCGCCGTCCGGACACTGGCGGACGGCTCGCGGCGGTCTCAGTGCCGCGCGGTGGTGTCCCGCTCCCGGCGGGACCGCACGGCCGGCACGACGGAGGCGGCGAGGAGCAGCGCGCCCAGTCCGGCGCACCCGGGCAGCAGGCGGGCGCCGAGCGGCTCGAAGGAGACCTCCAGCGTGCCGTCCGAGACGCCGGCCGGCAGCTGCACCTGCAGCAGGGCGTCCCCGTACGCGGAGACCTCCACGGGGCGACCGTCGACGGTGGCGTGGAAGCCGTTCCAGTACGGCGTCCGGAAGACCAAGCGGCCGCCGTCGTCGCCGGTGGACACCGTGTACCGCTCGAGCGGGGCACCCAGGGTCGCGACGCCGTCGTTGGCAGCGGCGTCCTCCACGGTGACGTCGTCCCCGGTCACCATGCTCACCCGGCCCGGCAGCGGCTGGGGCCGCACGTACTCCGTCCAGCCGTCCCGGCTCGACACCGCCGTCCACCCCTGGGCGAAGTGGTCGGCGATCGGCTGCGGCACGGATCCCTCCACACCGAGCAGGACCCGGTCCGACGACAGGAGGTCGACCCAGGGGACGTCCGAGCCCTCGGGGACGACGAGCAGGCCGGACTGGTCGCTGACCAGGCTGCTCTGCCAGTCCGCCTGCAGGTGCTGCTGGGCACCCGCCGGCCACACCGCCAGGGACCCGTACCCCGGTCGCAGGCCGGCGAGCAGGTTCAGGTTCCCGCCCAGGACGCCGCGCTGCCATCCACGGTCATCGGGATCGGCGAAGGCACCGAAGGCGTACGCAGTGAGCGACGTGTCGGTGACGTAGGCGTTCTCGCGGAACTCGTCCACGGTCGTGCCGACGCTGTAGCCGTTGGTGTTCGGCCGGTACACGGGCACGCCGGGTTCGTCCGCACCGAGGTCGAGGGCCTCGTGCCTCTCCTGCACCGACGCTTGCATGGCGAGCTGGACGACGAACGGGGACGCGCACAGGAGGATGGTCGTCGCGGCGGCCGCCGGCCGGACCCAGCGCCAGGACAGCGGCGGACGGTGCGCCGACGACCGCACGAGGACGACAGCGCCGACGAACGCCGTGACGGCGAGGACCAGGCCGAGGACGTGCCACCGCCAGAGCACGGGCGCCCGCATCGACGCGACGACGATCTGCAGCACGAGCAGCCCCGCGGCGACGGCGAGCCGGCGCCGCGACAGTCGCATGGCGGCGGTGACGGCCAGGACGGCGAGGAGGCCGAAGCCGACCTGGACACCGCTCAGGAGACGGAACGGGCCCCGGAAGCTGAGGAAGTAGAACGGCAGCTGGGTCCACAGCACCGAGGCCACGCACAGGGCGAGGGCGGTGACCACACCGGGCCGGCGCACCGCCCGGGGCCAGTCCACGAGCGCCAGCAGGGGCAGGGCGATGACCAGGGTGCTGAGGAGCGGGACGTTGAACTCGTACATCAGGGTCGTGCCACCGAGGACGACGTCCAGGACGTTCGTGGCATCACCCCTCGACGCCAGGGTCTCCGTCGCCTCCGGACGCCACATCCACTGGGCCACGTCGAGGGCGTTGACGACCGTGGGGACGCTGAGGGCCGCTCCGGCCAGCAGGGCCAGGAGCGTCGCCCACGTCCGTCGTTCGGCGAACAGTCCCCGTCCCGATGCCTGCCAGCGTTCGAGGACCTGACCGGCGAGCAGGACCGCGACGAGCGGGAGGATGTAGGGGTTCCCCGCACACACCACCGCGGCCGAGGCGAGCGCGACGCCCACCACGCCGTACCAGCGCGGCGAGCTCAGGGCGGCCCACAGCCAAACCAGGGCCGCGAGGCTCCACATCGACGGCGACCACGCGCTCCCCCACCACAGGAAGAAGCCGCTGGTCGAGACGCCCAGTGCACCGGCGACGGCGAGGGCAGGGCGCACACCGTGGTTGAGCAGGAGCGCGACGGACGCCGACCCGAGGACGAGCACGGACAGCCAGCCGTGGACGGTGGCGACGAGGAGCAGGTCCTGCTGCCCGCCCGCCCAGAGCAGGAAGGGCCACCGGATGACGTCCAGCACGCCGTTCTGCATGTCCGCGGTCAGGTTGCCGGCCATGCCCTGGTCCGGGTCGAGGAGCGGGACCGAGCCGTCGGCGAGGCGCTGACCGAGCCACCAGTGCATCGGCGTGAACTGGATCTGGGCGTCGTCGACCCAGAAGAACCTGGGCACGAACGCGCGCAGCCCGGCGAGCAGGACCAGCTGCAGGACCAGGTAGAGCGGCAGCGCCCACAGGCCGGCACGTGCGCGACCACCGGCCTCGGGCGCGGGAGGCGCGACCGGGGAGCCGGTCGGTGCGGCGCCCGCCGTGGTCACACGTCCGCCGCCGTCCGCCTCCGGTGCGAGGACGGCGATCGGTGGGGACGAACTCATCGGTACTCCGTTCGGACGCACACGGGGAGGGGCAGGCTGACGGGCGTGGCCGGGAAGGGGTCCGACCACCGGGCCCGTGCCGGAACCGACGTCAGAGCAGCCCGATGCCGCGCCCCAGGGCGGGCGCCAGGCTGCGCGCGAAGGTGTCGGTGACGTGGTTGTCCCTGTACACGAGGACGTTCCCCACGACGGCCGGGCAGGTGTCGGAGTTGCAGAAGTGGTCGGTCAGGTCGACCACGCTGACCCCCGACATCCCCTCGGCGGCCTCCACCTGGGGGTCGGCGTACTCCTCCGCCTCAGCGCGGGTGAGGGCGCACTCCGCGGACGCCGGACCGTTCTCCTCGACGCACTCGGGCCCGGTGTAGCGGGGGAAGGGCACGTCACGGACCACGACGACCCGGATGCCGGCCTCGAGGATGGGGCGCCAGAGCTCACGGTAGCCCTCGATGAGCGCATCCCGGGAGGGCCAGCGGAACTCGAGGACGTCGTCGTAGCCCTCGGGCACCATCGCCGAGCTCACCACGACCTCGGGGCGGAGCTGCAGGATCTCGTCGACGATGGCCCGGTTGGCGTCGACGCACTCGGTGTACGTGTGGTTGGGCGAGACCGCGGGCACGGCGTTGAACGGGCAGCCGGCCCGGACCCGGGCCTCCAGTCGCCACCCCGTCTGCTCGGAGACGTCGGCCAGGGCGGTGCTGAAGTGGCTGGCGTGGGAGTCACCGACGAGGACGACCGACTGGGCGGCCGACACGTCACCGAACGCGCAGGCACCTGCAGCGGTCCCGGGGACGTACTTGTCGCAGGGATCGGTCATCGTCAGCGACCGGTCGTCCATGGCGACCAGCGGATCGGGCAGGACGGCGATGCCCGGCTCTGCCGGCGGGAGCTCCTCGGGCAGCGGCGCCGCGCCGCCGGGGTGGTCGGCGTCGAGACCGACCGCGCTGAGCCCGGCCTCCCGCACCTTCACGTACGCCCACGGACCGGCGCTGACCACGAGCGAGACGACGAGGAGCGTCGCCCCCAGGGCGAAGGCCCTGGACTCCGGGAACGCGAGCGCCCCGTGTCGGCCGCGACCCGCCGGAGCCGGCCGGGCCCTCCGGAAGCGATCCTCGACCTGGGCCTTGGAGACGGCGGCCACGACCAGCATCAGCGGGAGGAGGACGAGGAGGTCACGCTTCGTCGGCTGCCGCTCGACCAGGTACAGGAAGAAGACGACGGCCGGCCAGTGCCACAGGTAGAGGGAGTACGAGATGTCCCCGACGTAGGTCAGCGGACGGCGGGACAGGAAGCCCGCCGCGCTCCACCACGGGTCGGACGGGGCGTGCTCCTGGGCCGGATCGCCGGCGGCGCCACTCCAGAGCACCAGGCAGGTCCCGAGGACGGGGACGGCGGCCACCCAGCCGGGGAAGTCCGCACTGCCGGTCAGGGACAGCGCCGACGCGCCGATGGCCGCGAGACCGATCCAGCCGAGCAGTCCGCGGGCCGGCGCGGCGCCCAGCCGCCCGGACAACAGCAGCATCGCGAGCAGACCGCCGAGGCCCAGCTCCCACACCCGGGTGGTCGTCGCGAAGTAGGCCACGTCGGAGCCGCCGCGCGAGAACAGCACCGAGTGCGCGAAGCTCAGGACGGTGACGACGGCGAGCGCGCCGATCATCGCGGGCATCCGCGTTGCGCCCCGTCGCCTGGCCACCCACAGCGCGGCCAGGAGCAGGAACGGGGTGACGAGGTAGAACTGCTCCTCCACTGCCAGCGACCAGTAGTGCTGGAGCGGTGAGACGGCCGCTGTGGCGTCGTCGTAGCTCCCGGACCCGAGGGCCAACGCCCAGTTCTGCACCTGGAGGGCCGCGGCGAGGACGTCCTGACTCACCGCTCGCCAGCGGCTCACCGGGAGCACGAGCACGGTCGCCGCCATGGTGGCGACCAGCACGACCGTGGCAGCCGGGATCAGCCGTCGGATCCGGCGCGCATAGAAGGCGCGCAACCGGACGCTGCCGGTGCTCTCGGCCTCACGGGCCAGCGTCCCCACGATGAGGAAACCGGAGATCACGAAGAAGACGTCGACCCCGATGAAGCCGCCGGTCAACCGGTCGGGACGCAGGTGGTAGGCCACGACCAGCAGGACGGCGACGGCGCGCAGCCCCTGGATGTCGCTCCGCTGGGTCGCGTGGGTCGCACCCGGCTGTCGAGCTGACCGGCTGGACGAGGCAGTCACCGGCGAGGTCGCGACCTCACGGGTCGGGGCTGAGGCGGTCATCGCCCCTAGTTAAACAACCGGAGACGGCGCTGCGCGCCAAATCGTGATGTGACAGAAACCCACTGTCACCGGTTTCACACGAGTCCCGTCGGCATCACGCGACGACGGCGATGTGGCCCCCCGTGGTGCAGGGCCGACCCGCGGTCGGCGTCAGCGACCGGCCGCCTCGAGCACCGCGGTCCTCAGTGCCGCACCGATGACCGCGGCGCCCTCCTCGGAAGGGTGCAGTCCGTCGGTGGACATCCCCGGTGCGAACCGGTCGCCGTCGCGGACGCCGGCCATCGGGTCGGCGAAGTGCCACCCGGACTCGCTGGCGAGGCCGGCCAGCGCCTCGTTGGTGGCGACGGCGATCTCGGGCGCCTCGTCGCGAGGCGGAACCGCGGAGAGCACCACCTGCTCGACCCCGACCAGGTCGACCAGTGCCCGGATGTTCGCGGCGGTCTCTGCGGCCGTGATGTCTGCACCCGGGTCGTTGGTCCCGGCGAGCACCACCACGACGTCGGCGTCGACCGGTCCGGCCGCAGCCAGCATGTCTGCCGTGGTAGCGCCGCCCCGGGCCCAGCCGCCGGCGAACACGACCCCGTCGGTGACGGCGGTGGACAGCCACGAGCCCGGCCCCAGCTCCCCCGCCGGCACGTCGCCGTCCGCCTGCGTGATCGAGTCGCCGAAGGCCGCCAGGCGGACGTCGCCGGAGGGCGGCAGCAAGGTGGCCTGCGAGGCCGAGCTGGCCGTGGCCGACGGGGGCCTGCCGGCGTGGCCCGTACCGCAGGCCGCGAGGAGCGCTGTCGCCAGGCCGAGCACGAGGACGAGGACGAGCGATCGTCGCCCCGCCCCCCGCCCGCGGGCCCTCTCCCGCCGGTCCGCCACGGTCGCCCTCAGACGGGCCGGCCGGTCGCCTGGTAGGCGGCCAGCTCCTCCGGCGTCCCGAAGCAGTAGAAGTCGCCGCGGACCAGCCCCACCCGGCGCCCGGAGGCGATGAGTTCGTTGAAGACCAGGGAGACGTAGTACTCCGGCATGGCCGCGTCGATCTGCTTGGCCATGAGACGGTCGGCGGCCTCCAGGAAGACCCGGGCGCTGGTGAAGGAGTACACGCCCATGAGCGCGTCGGAGGAGATCGGCTGCTTCTCCGCCGTCCGGACCACGAGGCCGTCGGGCCCCACCTCGGCGAAGCTGTAGCGGGGTTCGGTCGACCGGAAGGACATCAGCAGACCGTCGAGGTCCTGCCGCTCCGCCGCCTCGGCCAGCACCCGGAAGTACTCGGGGCTGTCGAACGCGATGTCGCAGTCCATGATCACCAGGGGCTGGTCTGTGTCGAGCCGGTCGCGGGCCTCCAGGCAGGTCTCCACCGCCCCCCGCGTGTCGTGGTCGAGGAGCACGATGTCCGCGGCCGGCTCGGCCTCAACCACCTGCCGGGCCAGCCCGTGCTCGGCGTCGTCGTCCGCGCGGACGACGACGACCACCCGCTTGTCCCCCGTCCACGGGGCGAACGAGCGCAGCGCCCGCTGGAACATCGGGGCACCGTCGACCTCGATGAGCGGCTTGGGCGTGGTGATGCCGACCTTGCGGAAGCGCGTCCCGAGACCGCCCATCGGCATGAGCACCTGCAGGGTGGTCATCACTGCACCTCGTCCCACTCGTAGTCCCGGTCGGGCGCCGGCTCGGACGTCTGCCGGCCCAGCCGCCAGAGCGCGAGGTTGCGCAGCGCCGTCCGGAAGATGTTCCAGTTCCGCGCGTTCGACACCTGGTCCTCCTCGCGCCAGGTGATCGGCACGTAGGCGAAGCGCACGCCCCGCCGCACCAGGTGGAGCAGGAGCTCGAAGTTGAACGTCAGGTGGTTCGCGAAGCGCATGTACGCCGCCGGGTCCAGGTCGCGCAGCGCGAACAGGTTCAACCCGGACCCGAGGTCCTGCAGCCGGCGCAGCGTGACCGCGCTGTAGATGCCGTTGAGCACCCGGTTGCCCCACACCCGCTTGGCGTCGTAGCCGTGCAGCCGGGATCGCCGGCTGAACCGCGAGCCCAGGACCGTCTGCGTCTCCGGGTGGGCCTCGGCGTGGTCGAGCAGCAGGCCGACCTCGTCGCTCTTGGCCTGGTTGTCCCCGTGCAGGATCACCACGTGCGTGTACCCGGCGGCGCGGGCGTGCTCGAAGGCGACCTTGTGCGTGCCGCCGAGGCTGTTGTTCTGCCGGTTGCGGAACACCTGCAGGTTGGGCAGCCGGCCCGAGCGCTTGTACTCCAGCGCCCGCTCGAGGGTGTCGTCGGTGCTGCGGTTGTCGAGCACCCAGATCCGCTCGACCCGGGCGGCCACCTCGTCGGTGATCTCGTCGAGCACCCGCGTGATCTGGGGGGCGCAGTTGTACGCCGGGATGGCGATGACCACTCGCTGCGGGACCGGCTTCACCTGGTGAGGACCTCCTCGTCCCTCGGCTGCCCGCCGAGGACCTCGTCGTCGTCCGCGTCCACGGGCAGGTCGTACTGCTCCACGAAGCGGTTCAGCGCCTGGATGCAGACGCCGTAGTACTTGAGCACCGTGCCGGGGTTGATGACCACCCGGTGGGTGAGCATGCGGCCGTAGAAGAGGCCCACGTGGAAGAGCACCGACCGCTGCTCGGCCGGGGAGAGCCGGCGCGGCATGACCTGCGTGGTCACGAAGTCGGCCAGCTCCGCGTACCGGGCCGAGCGCGCGTCGCGGTAGGTGATCTCCGGGACGCCGTCGCGGGCACCGAGGAGGACGGGGTCCTCGTCCTCGTTGAGGAACTCATAGCCGTAGGCCAGGGACTGCAGGTGCCGGGCGAAGTCGATGACCGGCCCGCGCACCTGGTTGTCGTCCGACGGGTCGATGACGAGGACGTCACGGGTCGGCAGGTCGATCAGGATGTTGTCGACGGTCAGGTCGCCGTGGATGTGCGTCGAGGGCCGGAATGTCGCCAGGTCCGCCCAGGCGGCCTCGGTGGACTGGATCCGGTGGAGCACCCGGTCGAAGTTGTCCAGCTCGACGCCGTTGACCACGATCCGGTCGCTCTTGAGCGCCTCGGCCAGCGCCGGGTGCGACTCGGCCGCCGCGCGCACCCTCAGCACGAACCGCTCGGTGACGTAGTCGTCGCGCAGCTCGGGGTGCTGCTCGAGCCGGCCGACCTGGTAGACCCGCGAGTACATGTAGTCCCAGACCTCGGCCAGCTTGGCCGCGCCCTCGGCGAACGGGTTCTCGTGCACGTACTCGAACAGCGGCACGCTGCTCGGCCGGTACTCGATGTCTATGGCGTAGTGGTCCTCGGCGTGCTGCTCGCGCAGCACGGTGACCAGTTGCCGGTGGTCGGCGCGCTCGGCCAGCCAGTCGTGCTGGTTCTTGAGCCGGTGCGCGTACTCCGGCGGCACCATCTTCTTGACGAACAGCTCCCCCGACCCGTTGGTCGCCAACAGCGTCACCGCGTTCGAGCCGCCCTTGAAGAAGCGGACCAGGCTGACGTTGCCGTTGACCTCCAGGCGGTGCATGACCTGGCTGAGGTGCTGGCGCTGGAAGTAGGCGTCCAGGAAGTGGGTCATCGACCCGGAGATGTCCTGGTCGCGACCGAGCTTGTTGACGTAGCGGTCCGCGGGGGACAGCTCCGCGCCGGCCAGCGGGTCACTCGTCCGCCGGGCCCAGTTGACGAATATCGCCACCAGGGCGACGAGGAGCACCGGGATGTTCGCCACCACCCAGGAGGCGGCGGCGAAGAGCACCACGGTCGGCCCGCCCAGGCCGGTGCTGCTGTCGACGAACGCCCGCACGTTGTCCACGTACGTCCCCGGAGCGCCGTTGCCGATGCTCGGGCTCACCACACCGATCGGGGCCGCCGTGGCGATGACCGCCTCACGGCCGGTCAGAGCGGGGAACACCAGCGCCGCCGTCAGCCCTGCGGCCACGACGTAGCAGGTCCACGAGACCAGGGTCAGCACGCCGTAGCGGAGCAGCTGGCGGCGCTGCCGGAAGAAGCGCTGGAACCCGAAGATGACCGACCACAGCTTGAAGCGGGCGCGGTTCTCGAGGTCGTTGTTCAGCCACGCCGTCATGCGCCACGCCAGGCGCATGAGCACGGCGTTCTCCCGCACGAGGGCGGCGAACGACGCGATGAGCACCACGGAGACGACCAGTGCCACGACCGCGGCGACCGGCACGACCCCGGAGATCGGCCCGCCGAGGACGGCGACGCAGACGAGGAAGGACACCGAGACCAGGACGACGTCGATCAGCCGCTCCAGGACCACGGCCAGCAGCGTGTAGAGGAAGCTGATCCGCAGCGTCTTGGCCACGAGGTAGGCGCGGACCACCTCACCGACGCGCAGCGGCCACACCAGGTTGAACAGGTAGCCGATGGACAGGTGCCGGAACTGGCCGGCCAGGCTGCCGCGCCGCACGTTGTCGATCGGGACCTTGGTGCGTGCGGCACGGAGCACGTGGCCGGTGAGCTGGACCAGGCCCGCCACCGCCAGCAGTGCCCAGCCCCAGGCGGACAGCCCGGCGGACAGCCGGGACCACAGCTCCGTCAGGGACGGCCACGTGAAGAGCGTGAAGCCGGCCAGGGAGACCAGCGCGACGACGATGAGCGCGAGGCGGCCGCGCGAGTACCGGACGACCATCAGAAGTGCGGCACCTCGAGGACCAGGAGGCCCGCGGCGAGGGCCGCCTGCCGACCCGTCTCGGAGTCCTCGAACGCCAGGCTCGACGCGGCGTCGGCGCCCAGCAGCTCGAGCGCGCGCAGGTAGCCCTCGGGGTCCGGCTTGCTGTGGGTCACCTGGTCACCCCACACGACGACGTCGAACAGCGCGGTGAGCCCGTGGGCCTCGAGGATCTGGTCCCCGTTCCCGGACTTCGCGGTGCTCACCAGCGCGGTGCGGTGCGTGGGCGCCACCAACCGGAGGAACGCGATCAGGGCGTCGTTGGCCGCGGTCCGGTGCAGCTCGTCGGCGTAGAGGCGGCTCTTCGCGGTCCGGATCACGTCCACGCCGGCGGGGTCGATGCCCGGCAGCAGGTCCGGGATGAAGTCACGGGAGTCCCGGCCCCAGGTGGACGCGAACTGCTGCGGCGTCAACTCGTGCCCCGACTCGGCGAAGGCGTTGCGGTAGGCGAGGTAGTTGGCCTCCCTGGTGTCGACCAGGGTGCCATCGAGGTCGAAGAGCAGGGCCTGCACCGACCCGCCCGGTCGTGCCATGTCGTACCGCTCCCCCACCTCGGTGACGCCGCGTCCACCGGCCGCCGGCACACTCTGCTCCTGCATGTCAGGCCCCCGCCGTGTCGTGGGCGGGCGCCGGGTCCCGGTCCCTGGCCGGCCCGGACGCGCCTCGCCGGTGCAGCAGCAACCGGCTCGCCACGAAGTTGGCCGCGAAGGACGGGGGCAACGACACCAACTTACAGACGAAGGGAGCCCACCCCGTCTGCGCGTGGAGCACCTCGATGAACCCCGAGAAGAGCGCGATCGACACCACGTACCAGCCCACGAAGAGCAGGAAGCCGGTGCGCGAGCGCTCCGCCGCGAAGGTGTGCTTGGTGACGAAGAAGTAGACCACCACGACCGCGCAGCCGGCGCTGACCACGTTGGCGAGCCACGGTGCCGCGCCCAACCGGACCCCCAGGGCGAACACGAGGAGGTCGGCGGTGAGGCCCAGCCCCGAGCCGAGCACGAAGCTGAGGACCTGGCGGACCAGGCGCCGGGTGCGGCCGCTCACCGGCCCGCCCGCCGGCGCAGGACCAGACCGCCCACCGCGGCCAGGACCATGACCGCCGTCCCGGCGACGGTCGCAGGCACGACCGCCCGGGCGCTCGCCGGCGCGTAGGACAGCTCCAGCCGGGCCTCCTCGAGCCCCGCCGGCAGCTCGACGGCGAGCACGGCTCCCTCGACGCTGCTGACGGGCAGCGGCCGGCCGTCGACGGTGGCGGTCATCCCCGGGTAGTACGGGATGCGGGTGGTCAGGGAGCTGGCCTCCTCGCCGGTGGAGACGGTGTAGGCGTCCATCGGCCGGTCCACGCGGGCGAGCCCGGAGCTCCACTCCTCCGGCGAGACGGTGACCCCGTCGACCGCGGTGACCCGGCCCGGCAGGTCGTCGTCCCGGCGGTACTCGGTCCACGGGTCCTCCGCGCCGACCTCACGCCAGGTCTGGTCGAAGTGCTCCCGGATCTCCTCCGGCGCGTTGTCCGACAGCAGGACGACGTCGGAGGACAACAGGTCGATCCACGGCACGTCGGTGTCCCCCGCAGGAGCGAGCAGCTGGGCCGGCTCGGAGCAGGTGGCGCCCTGGTAGGTGCGGCACCAACGCTCGTTGAGGTCCTCGTGCCAGACGGCGAGCGCCCCGAACCCCGGCCGGAAGCCGGCCGGCAGGTTGGCGTTCCCGACCAGGACCCCCGACGACCAGCCCCAGTCGGGGTCGACGGCGAAGGTGACGACCGTGGCTGCCGCGTCGGTCGCGACCGACCGGGCCTCGTAGTCGTCGGTCGACGTGCCGACCCAGTAGGCGTTGGTCAGGGCGCGGAAGGGTTGCCCACCGCTGGCGGTGCCCTCCACGGCGTCGACGCGCTCCTGGACCGCGGCCATCATGTGCAGGCTCACCACCGGACCAAGGGTCACGGCGAGCGCGACGGCCACACCGGAGAGCCGGTGGGCCCGGGAGGACCCGCGAGCCCGCAGGTGGACGAGGAGCACCGCGAGGCCGGCGGCCGTGAGCACCGCGGCCAGCACGTGCCACTTGTAGAAGACCGGCGCCCGGAAGAGCGCCAGCACGAACTGGGCGAGCACGATGCCCAGCGCCACCTGCACGCGGCCCCTCGTCAGGCGGGGGGCCGCGGAGAGCGCGATCAGCACCAGCGCGGGCAGGAAGACCTCGGCGACGACGACGTAGCGCAGCGGGTAGCGGAACACCGCGACGACGGTCGGCAGCTGGGTCGCGACGACGGCGCTGAGGTAGACCAGCCCCGCCGGCACCACGCCCGGCACCCGGAGTGCGCGGCGCCAGTCGACGAGGGCGACCGCCGGGAGGGCGAGCAGCATCGTCGCCATGGCGGGGACCAGCCCGATGTTGCCGCTCCAGAAGTTGGTCTGACCCATGAGCGTGGGGCCACCGAGGACGACGTCGGCGAGGTTGGCCACGGCGAAACCGACGTTGCCGATGAGCGCGTCGCCCTCGGGACGGCCCATGACGCCGGAGAGCTCGACCGTGGCGAGCAGCGTGGGCACGGCGACCACGCAGCCCCCGACCGCCGAGACCAGTCGAAGCACCAGGGCACCGTCGACGACGTCGCGCCAGGTCCCTGCTCGCAGGCGGCGCTCGACCAGGTGCCCGACCACGAGGACGACCACGAAGAACAGGACATAGGGGTTGCCGGAGGTCAGCAGCGCCCAGCTGGCGACGCCCACGGCCAGGATGCCGAGGCTGCCCCGGCCGGTCAGCCCGAACCAGAACCAGGGCAGCCAGGCCACGCTCCACAGCAGCGGCCACCAGGAACTGCCGTACCAGAGGAAGAAGCCGCTGGACGCCGTCCCGACCGCCCCGGCCACCGCGAGCACCACGGGGACGCGGTGGCTCATGAGCACGGTCAGTGAGCCGAGTCCCAGCAGGGTGACGGAGACCGCCCCGTAGACGAAGGAGACGAGCAGCAGGTCGTCGGTCCTCGCCGCCAGACCCTGCAGGAGCCAGTGCAGCGGGTCCAGGGCTCCGTACTGCATGTCGACGAGGAAGTTCCCTGCCATGCCCTGCTCGGGGTCCATCAGCGGGGGCACGCCGCCCTCGGCGTTGCGCCCGAGCCACCACATCATCGGCAGGAACTGGGCCAGCGAGTCGTCGTAGTAGAAGAACCGGGGTGCGACCCGGCCCAGGGCGGCCAGCACCAGCCCCTGCAGGACGAGGTAACCGGCGAGGGCCGCGAGCACCCGTCGCACTCCCTCGCGACGTCGCCGAACGGGGACCTCGGCAGGGCGCTCCGCCGTCGGGGCGTCGTTGTGCTCGGCGAGCGGCGTGTCCAGCACGTCCTGCGACCTCTCCCTAGATGGGCCGCCGCCGCGCGCCCGCGGTCCCACCGGACCCCAGGTGAGCGACGACACCCACGTTCTGAGCCGTCCGCCGTCCGGGCCTCCCAGGACCGACGGACGCCAGTCGACGGGATGCGCGGCTCGTCTGCGGAGAGCCTCACCAGGCCCCGGCCGGTGACGCCGTCACCGGCCACGACCCTCGACTGCCACGGGGGCGCGTGCGCGACCTCCCGACGCAAACTGTAACGGCAATCGGACCGGCGAGGGCGCTTCCTGGGCGGCCCTGCCACCCTTGCCCCGTGAGCCACACCGACCCCAGCACGCCTGCCGACCTGCTCGCCGCGACGCTGCGACGCGCCCCGGCCGCACCGCTGCTGACCTCCTACGACGACCTCGGTGGCGGTCGGGTGGAGCTGTCGGCGACCACGCTGGCGAACTGGGTGGCCAAGACCGCCAACCTGCTGCAGGACGAGTTCGACGTCACCGCCGGCAGTACGGTCGCCGTCGCCCTGCCGGTGCACTGGCAGACCGCGGCGGTGCTGCTGGGGGTGTGGAGCTGCGGGGCGACGGTCCTGGACACCGCGGCCGAGGACGACGGCCGGCTCGACGACGCCGACGTCGTCTTGGCCGCGCAGGACCGGCTCCCGCCGCTCGAGGAGCAGGGGGTGCCCGAGCTGCTCGGCCTCTCCCTGCACCCGCTCGGGATGGGCATGACCGGGTACGCCGGCCCGGCCCGCGACTTCGCCCTCGAGGTCCGCGGGCACGGCGACGTCTTCACCCCCTGGCAGGGGCCCGACCCCGCCACCCCCGGTCTGCTGCTCGGGGGGCTGGAGCTGACCCTCGGCGGTCTGGTCGACACCGCGCGCGAGCTGGCCGGGCGGCTGGGCCTGGCCGAGGGCGACCGGGTGCTGGTCGACGACCGCACCGCGGCCGAGGCGGGGCCGGTCGCGTGGCTGCTCGCCCCGCTGGCCGCCGGTGCCTCGATCGTGCTGGTCCGCTCCCCCGACCCCTCGCTGCTGCCCGGCCGCGCCTCCGCCGAGAAGGTCACCGCTACGCTCGGCCGGACGATCGACGGCATCCGCGAGCTGGGCCGTCCTGCCTGACGCAGCTCCCCAGCCGCCCGGACGGACGGACGGTGTTCGGCATGGACAAGGTGGTCGGCAGCGCCGCTGAGGCGGTCGCGGACATCGGGGACGGCGCGGTGCTCGCCGTCGGCGGTTTCGGGTTGTGCGGGGTGCCCATCAAGCTGATCGACGCGCTGCTGGAGCAGGGGGCGTCGGGGCTGACGACGATCAGCAACAACTGCGGCGTCGACGACCAGGCGCTGGGCGTGCTGCTCTACGCCGGGCGGATCACCCGGACGATCAGCTCCTTCGTGGGCGGCAACAAGGAGCTGGCCCGGCTGTACCTGTCCGGGCAGCTGTCGGTGGAGCTGACCCCGCAGGGCACGCTGGCCGAGCGGCTGCGCGCCGGGGGCACCGGCATCCCGGCCTTCTACACCCCCACCGGGGTCGGCACGATGGTCGCCGACGGCGGCATCCCGGTGCACTACGACGCCGACGGCAACGTCGTGGAGACCTCCCGGCCCAAGGAGATCCGCGAGTTCGACGGCCGGCAGTACGTGCTGGAGACCGCGCTGACCGCCGACTTCGGGCTGGTCCGCGCCGCGGTCGGCGACCGGCACGGCAACCTGGTGTTCCACGAGTCCGCGCGCAACTTCAACCCGCTCGCCGGCATGGCCGGGCGGATCACCATCGCCGAGGTCGAGGAACTCGTCGAGCCCGGCGACATCACGCCCGAGGACGTGCACCTGCCCGGGGTCTTCGTCAACCGGGTGGTCGTCGTCGGCCCGGAGGGCAAGGGGATCGAGAACCGCACCACCCGCCCGCGCACCGACCGCTCCGCCGCACCGGCCGCCGCCGGCGACGAGGCCACCGAAGGGGACGCCCGATGAGCCTGACCCGCGACCAGCTCGCCGCCCGGGTCGCCCTCGAGCTCGAGGACGGCCAGTACGTCAACCTCGGCATCGGGATGCCGACCCTGGTGCCCAACTTCGTCCCCGACGACGTGCACGTGGTGCTGCACTCGGAGAACGGCATCCTCGGCGTGGGCCCCTACCCCTTCGAGGGCGAGGAGGACCCGGACCTGATCAACGCCGGCAAGGAGACCGTGACGATCCTGCCCGGCGCCTCCTTCTTCGACTCGTCGCTGAGCTTCGGCATGATCCGCGGTCAGCACCTCGACGTGGCGGTGCTCGGCGCCATGCAGGTCAACCCGCGCGGGGACCTGGCCAACTGGCTGATCCCGGGCAAGATGGTCAACGGCATGGGCGGGGCGATGGACCTCGTCCACGGCGCCCGCAAGGTGATCATCATGATGGAGCACGTCGCCCGCGACGGGTCGCCGAAGCTGGTCGAGGAGTGCACCCTGCCGCTCACCGGCAAGGCCTGCGTGGACCGGGTCGTCACCGACCTCGCCGTCGTCGACGTCACCTCCGACGGCTTCCTCCTCCGCGAGACCGCCCCCGGCGTGACCGTGGACGAGGTCCAGGCCGCCACCGGCGCGCCGCTCACCGTTGCCGACGACGTCCGCGAGATGCCGCTCCCGGCTGCTGTGTGACCGAGCCGGCGAGGTCACCCGGGGACGGAGCGGGTCCCGTCCCGGGGTCGAGCGCCGGCCAGGCGGTGCCGTGACGTTCTCGGTCGTGGCCCGGGACCCGGCGACGGGCGACCTGGGGATCGCGGTGTCCTCGTGCATCCTCGCCGTCGGCCGGGCGGTCCCCAACGCCCGGCCGGGGGTCGGGGTGGTCGCCGTCCAGGCGCGCAGCCGGCGCGGGCTCGGCCAGTCGCTGCTGGCCGGGCTCGCCGACGGTGCCGACCCCGCCGACCTGGTCCGGGCGGCAGCGCACGCCGCCGAGGACGTCGACCGGCAGATCGCCGTCCTCGACGCCGCCGGTCGGGTGGCCGCCGACACCGGGCGCGGCTCGTTCCCGGTCAGCGGTCACCAGCTCGGCGACCAGCTGAGCGTGCAGGGCAACATGCTCGCCTCGCCGGAGGTGCTGCCGGCGATGGTGCAGGCCTTCACCGCCGCCCGCGGCGACCTCCCCGACCGGTTGCTGGCCGCGCTGACCGCCGGCCAGGACGCCGGCGGCGACGTCCGCGGCCGGCAGTCCGCCGCGCTGCTGGTGGTCAGCGGCACGCCGGCCACCGACGAGGACGACGGCGTGCGGATGGACCTGCGGGTCGACGACTCCGGCGACCCGGTTGCGCAGCTGCGGATGCTGCGCAACCTGCAGCGCGCCTACGACGAGCGCGACTACGAGGTCCTCGCGCTGTTCGCCCCCGAGGGTGCCCGCGACCTCTACGCCGCGCTGGCCGCCTCCCAGCGGGGCGACCGGGACGCGGCGCGGGCCGCGCTGGAGTCGATGCGGGCCCGGCCCGGCTGGTCGGCGTGGTTGGCCGCGATGGCCGGCGACGCGCGGCTGGCCGGGGTCTCCCGCCTGCTGGAGTGACCCGCGGGGAGCCGCCCGGGCCGGGCGGCTCCCCGCGGCGTCAGGCGGGCTCGACGCCGAAGGTCTGCGCCAGCCGCTCGATCTTGCGGGCCCGGCCGAGCCGAGGCTTGTCGCTGCCGTCGCGGATCACCCGGCCGCGGGCCTCGAAGTCGGCGAGGAAGTCCCGCGCCCAGGCGACGTCGGACGGCGTGGGGCTGATGACCTCGTTGATCACCGGCGTCTGCTCGGGGTCCAGGCACAGCTTGCCGGTGAGGCCCAGGGAGACGGTGACGGCGGTCTGCTCGCGCAGCACCGGGTGGCTGCTGCTCACCGTGGGGCCGTCGATGGGCCCCGGGAGCCCGCCGATCCGGCTGGCCAGGACCAGCCGCGAGCGCGGGTAGGCCATGGCCAGGTCGTCGGCGCTGGTGCCGGTGTCGCGGCGGTAGTCGCCGCTGCCGAAGGCCAGCCGGAAGGCGCCGCGGGCCCGGGCGATGGAGACCGCCTCCTCGATGCCGAGCGCCGACTCGACCAGCGCCAGGACCGGGGTCGAGCCACCGAGCCGGTCGACGGTCTCGGTGACCTGCTCCCCGGCCTCGGTCTTGGCCAGCATGACGCCGAGCAGGCCGGGCACCCCGGCGAGCTTGGCGACGTCGTCGTCCCAGAACTCCGTCGAGCGGTCGTTGATCCGCACCCAGGCCGAGCGGTCCCCGCGCGAGAGCCACTCGACGACGCCGGCGCGGGCCTCGTCCTTGTTCGCGGGGTCCACCGCGTCCTCGATGTCGAGCACGATCTGGTCGGCTCGCGACTCCGAGGCCCGGTCGAACAGGTCGGTACGGGCACCGTTGACCAGCAGCCAGGAGCGCGCGTCCTCGGGACCCACCTTGCGTTGTCTCACCACGCCCTCATCCTCGTACCGTGTCCCGGGCCACTCGCGACCGGGCCGGGTCGCAGGCCGCTTAGGTGGTGCGCTACCGGAGGAGGCTGCGGGCGATCACCATGCGCTGCACCTGGTTGGTGCCCTCGTAGATCTGGGTGGTCCAGGACCTCAGCCCTCCACTCCCCCGCTGGCCTGGGCGTTCTCGTCGAGCCGTCACACACGTGTCACGTACGACGTGCCGGTCGGAGCCGTTCCGCGCCGCATTCCGGCGGGCGACTGACCAACGGGAGCCCCGTCCGGACGGCTCAGGTCATGGCCGACGACACCACGTGGCCCCCCGACGACCAGTCCTGGGGGCCGAAGCAGATCGCGCACCACCTCGACGTCAGCGAGCGGCACGTCCGCGACGTCCGGAACGAGGACGAGACGTTCCCGCCGGCCCGGATGGTCGGCACCAGGCCGCGCTGGAGCCCCGACGTCATCCGGCGCTGGGTAGCCGACGGCGGGGCGTCCGGGCCGTCGGCCCGTCCCGCCGGCCCGACCGGCCCGAAGCGGAGGGGGCCGGGGCGTGTCCAGGGAGCGGAAGCTGACGCGCCGTCGGGACGACGACCCGGTGCGCGTGTACGACGACGGCCGCATCGCGTACTGGACCGGCGGCGCCCCCGGGCTGGGGAGCCGCAAGATCCAGCGGTGCGGCAGCCGGGAAGCGGCCGAGCTGCGCGCGACGGAGCTGCGCAAGCAGCTGCTCCTCCACCGGCTGGCGCCGAAGGCGAACGCGACCCTCGACGACCTGATGTGGGCTGTCGCGATCCGGACGCCGACACGGCCGGCCGGTAGCCGCCCGCCGTGGCCCCAGACGTGATGTCGGCCCTGGACGTCGAGGTCAGTGTCCGTGGCGGCACGCCGTACGGTTCAGTCGCGACGGCGGTCGCTGCCGGGCACCGCACCGGTCTCGGCGAGCTCCCGCGCCACATCGACCAGCTTCCGGTTCAGCTCCTGCGACACCCGGGAGAGCACGCCGAACGCCTGGTCGGCGGTGAGGCGATGCTGCGCCATGAGGATGCCCTTCGCCTGCCCGATGAGGTCACGGTTGTCCATTCCGGCCCGAAGGTGGGTCTCGTGTTCGGCGCTGGCGAGCGCGACGGCGGCGTGCGCGGCCAGCATCTGGCCGATCTCCTGGCTCTCGTCGTCGAAGGCCCGCGGTTCGTGGGTGTAGAGGTTCATCGCGCCGAGCCGGTCGCCGGTGACGAACAGCCGGAAGCACAGCATGCTGCCGGCGCCCTGCTCCGACGCCTGCCGCGCGAACTCCGGCCAGCGGTCCTCAGCGGCGACGTCGTCGACCCGCACCACCTCGGCCTCCCAGACCGCGTCCAGGCACGGTCCCTGCCCGATGCGACTCTGCAGGGCGTCGAGCTCGCGGGGCAGGTCGCTCGTGGCGGCGCGCGGCTCGATCTTCGACCGGCCGATCACGTAGCTGATGCTGCACTCCTCGGCGTGCGGGACGACCCGGACCGCGCTGGTGGCGATGGCCTGGAGGGTGGCCTCGATGTCGCCGTGCTCGTCCTGCAGCTGCCGGGCCACCCGGCTCATCACCTCACCGAGCTGCAGGGTGGGATCGGCGGGGTCGGCCATGACTGGAACCTACTCGTATCGCGAGATGCCGGTCTGCCGGCGAAGCCGGCGACGTAGAGGCCGAGTGGAGACCGATGTGGGCGCCGGCTGTGATCGGGCTGCCCACGATGTGACGTGGGTGAGGAGCCGCGGCAGCGCATGGTGGCGCCCCGAGCAGTGCCAGTCAGGCACTGTCGGACCGCCGGGGCGCGATGATCAGCCCGGTATCCTCGACGTGCTCGTCGAAGCCACGGCGGCGGCCCGAGAGGTCCTGGAACCGGGGGGATGTGTGTCCGGCTCGCTGCCGTCGAGCACCGCGCTGCCGTCGAGCACCGCGCTGCCCCCGCGCCCGGATCCGGCGTTCGAGCGGTTCGCCCGGCTGGTGCGCCGGCAGCTGGACGTTCCGGTCGCGCTGGTCACGCTGGTGTCGGCCGACGAGCAGGTGTTCCCCGGTGCGGTGGGGCTCCCCGAGCCGTGGCAGACCACGCGCTGTACGCCTCTGAGTCACTCCTTCTGTCAGCACGTGGTCCGCTCGGCCGCACCGCTGGTCATCACCGATGCCCGCACCGAGCCGCTGGTCGCCGACAACCTGGCCATTCCCGACCTGCACGTCATCGCCTACGCCGGCGTGCCGATCACCGACGTCGACGGGACGGTCGTCGGCTCGCTGTGCGCGATCGACAGCCGACCGCGTACCTGGGCCGCCGACGACCTGGCCGCGCTGAGCGACCTGGCCGAGGCGTGCAGCTCGGAACTGCACCTGCGTCACGCCCAGAGGCAGGCGGGAGAGGCCGTCGCGCAGGCGGAGGAGGCCGTCGCGCAGGCGCGGACTCTGCTGGCCGAGCAGGAGGTCGACCGGTCCCGGCGGGCGCTGACGCTGAGCGCCGGGCAGGTGGGCACCTTCGACATGGACCTGGCCACCGGGGCGCTGACCGTCGACGACCGGCTGCTGGAGTTGTCGGGCATGGACCGGGCCGCCTTCGCCGGCCGCCCCGAGGACGTCTATGCGCATGTCCACCCCAACGACGTCACCGACGTCGTCGCCCGGGTCGAGCACGCCATCAGCACCGGCGGGACCTACGCCGCGGAGTACCGCATCGTGCTCGGCGACGGCGCGCACCGCTGGATCGCCGCCCGTGGTGAGGTGGTCGGCGGAACGGGCGGCGCGGCCAGGCGTCTGGTCGGTGTGGTGCACGACGTCACCGCACAGCGGGAGCCGCAGGAGCGGGCGGCGCAGATCGTCGACGAGATGGCGGTCGGGTTCATCGCGATGGACGCCGACTGGGTGATGACGCACGTCAACCGCGAGGCCGAGCGGATCGCCCGCTCCCCGCGCGCGGAGCTGCTCGGTCGCTCGCTGTGGGAGGCGTTCCCGGCGACGGTGGGCACCGTGTTCGAGGAGCGCTACCGGCGTGCCGCTGACACCGGGCAGCCGGTGTCCTTCGACGCCTACTACCCCGAGCCGCTGGACGTGTGGGTCGAGGTGCGCGCGGTCCCCCTCACGACGGGAGTGGCGCTGCACTTCGTGGACATCACCGCCCGCGCGCTGGCCGCCCAGCAGGCCGAGCGAGCCGTGGAGCGGGAGCGGCTGCTGTCGCGGATCACCGAGGAGCTGTCGGCGACGCTGGACGCCGACGAGGCCGCCCGCCGGCTGTCCCGGCTGGTCGTGCCCGGCATCGCCGACTGGTGCATCGTCACGCTCATCGACGACGAGGTGGCCGGCGGCGACCGCCGCGCGCTGCGGAACGTCACCTCCTGGCACCACGACCCGCAACTGCGCCCCGTGGTGGACGCCTACGCACAGCGCCGGCTGGGCGCCCTGCGTGATGACGCCCTGTTCGTCCGGGCGATGCGTACGGGACAGCCGCAGCTGTTGACCCAGGACGCCACGGCGCAGGGTGAGGCGATGATGCAGCCGGGTCCGCTGCGCGACCTGGTGCGGCAGTTGGCGCCGGAGTCGATCGCCGTGCTCCCGCTGCCCGGCCGCGACGGTCCGGTCGGGCTGCTCAGCCTGGTCACCGACGGCAACCGCGGTGTGTTTAGCGCCGAGGACCTGGTCGCCGCACGGCACATCGCCGCTCGCGCGGGGGTGGTGCTGGACAACGCCCGCCTGTTCCGGCAGCAGCGGGGCCTGGCCGAGGGGTTCCAGCGCTCCCTGCTCACCCCGCCGGCGGAACCCGACCACCTGCAGATCGCCGTCCGGTACGTGCCCGCCGGGCAGGCCGCGCAGGTGGGCGGGGACTGGTACGACGCGTTCATGCAGCCCGGCGGAGCAGCCCTGCTGGTCATCGGTGACGTCGCCGGCCACGACGTGGAAGCCGCCGCGGCGATGGGTCAGCTCCGCAGCATCGTGCGCACCGTCGGAGCGTTGGACCACGACGGGCCCGCGTCGGTGCTGCGCCAGGTGGAGCAGGTGATGCAGACCCTGCAGTCGCCCATCCTGGCGACCACCGTGGTGGCGCGTCTGGAACAGACCGAGGAGGAGAAGGCCGCCGGGCTGACCCGGATGCGCTGGTCGAACGCCGGGCATCCGCCGCCGATGGCGGTCACTCCCGATGGCACCGTCACCGTCCTCGCCGCCGAACGCGCCGACCTGCTGCTGGGAGTCGAGCCCACGGCACGCCGCCGCGAAGCCCAGGTGACACTGGGCTGGGACACCGTCGTTGTGCTGTACACCGACGGGCTCATCGAACGCCGCACCTCCGACCTCGACGCCGGAGTCGCCCGGCTGCAGGCCGTGCTGGCCGACCTCGCCGGCCGTGAGCTGGACGAGCTGTGCGACGAGCTGCTGGCCCGGATGCTGCCCGACGCACCTGACGACGACGTCGCCCTGGTCGCGGTGCGGCTGCATCCGCAGGACCGGCCGCGTCCGGCCGAGGCCGGCCCCAACCGGGTGCCGCCGGGCTTCCCGATCGACTGATCGGGCGTTCCGCACGGTGGATCGGCGGGATGCTCAGGTCCAGCCGGTGGTGAGGCGGACGCTGGAGCCGTGTGCATCGCGGCGCAACGCAACGTGGTCGCACAGCTGGCGGGCCAGCCACAGGCCCATGCCGCCGGCGGAGAGGTCCTCACCGTGTGCCGGCCCGTATCCGGCGAACGGGTCGGCCGGGCCGGGTCCGGCGTCGCGGATGGTGCAGACCAGCTTCCCGGGTGGGGTCCACAGCCGCAGGCCGACCGGCCGTCGGCCGTGCCGGGTGCCGTTGGACGTCATCTCGTCGACGGCGAGCAGGAAGTCCTCGATGAGGTCGGCGGGGCCATCGACAGCCGACAGCAGCCGGCGGACGGTGCGGCGCAGGGCGATGAAGTCGGTGATGTCCTCGGCGGCCAGCGCCGGCGGGGTGCGCTCCAACGGCTCATCGGGCACCGGCAGGCCGGCCAGGTAGGTCGCCGGGTCGACGAAGTCGGGGTTGGCCGCGCGGCCGGCGGCGGTGACCAGGTGGGGGTGGCTGCCGCGGGCGCCGGCGAGCACCGCGTCGGACAGGCGGCGGACGTCGAACACGCACAGCCCCCACAGCGGCGAGGCCGCGAACGCGTGGTTGATCACCGACTCGTACCGCTGCCACTCCACGCGGTCGGCGACGGTGACGCCGAAGTCGACCTCCCCGACCACGCGGACCCGCTGGCCGGGACTCGCCTGCTCGCTCAACCCCCGGAAGGTGGTGATCGCCGTCGGCGTCCGCGAGCGGTACAAGGCCTGCTGCTCCAGCACGAGGACGAGGGGATCGTTCCCGACCGCTTCGCGCAGCGCCTCGGTGGCCTGCGGGCCGGCTGCGATGACTGCGCCGTCGCCGGCGGCCAGCCCCTTGAGCAGGAACGGCGCGGCCACGGCAGCCAGCTCCTCGGCCGAGTCGTAGAACAGCGCATCGTGTCGGAAGCCTGACCGCGCGCACCCGTCTGGCGCGGTGCCGACCGGCCTGACGTGGCGTTCGGCGCCCCCCGTGGTCTCGAGGCCCAACGCGTTCCCCTCCATCGCGCCGCTCGTGCTCGTCGGAGGCGGCCGCTCTACGGTAGACGCCGTTCCGGATTCGGCCATCCCACGACAGCCACCACCCGACGACAGCCCGCGACTCCGTGGTCGCCCGGAGCGCCGGTCCGGCGCGGCGCCGGCATTGACCGGCACCTCGATGACCGGCTGCCGGCCGAGCAGCAGACCGGGCCGACGGCGTGCACGCGGTCAGCACTCGGATCTCCGGCGCCATCGCCCCAGGCACCGCGCTCGACCCCGACACCATCGCCGACACCTACTGGGACCTGCGCAACCGTCCCGCGGGCGAGTGGACCGACGAGATCATCGCCGGCGAGTGGACCCCCGGGGGAGGCCCGACGCAGCAGGGCGGCGGGCCTCCCACCTCTCGCGACACCGGCGACGGTGGTCTGCCGGTCCGGAGCATCGGACGGCGACCGATCGCCATCCGGTTGTCCGGGTCGTCGGGCTCGGGGATGGCACCGGCGTCCAGGAAGGGACCTGTCATGGCCGTGACCTGCGGGAACGTCGGTCGACGTCCTACTTCAGGAGACTCCGTGCGATCACCATGCGCTGGATCTGGTTGGTGCCCTCGTAGATCTGGGTGATCTTCGCGTCGCGCATCATCCGCTCGACCGGGAAGTCCTGCGTGTACCCCGCGCCGCCGAAGAGCTGGACGGCGTCGGTGGTGACCTGCATGGCGACGTCGGAGGCGAACGCCTTGGCCGAGGCCGAGACCCGGGTCACGTCGGGGCGGCCCTGCTCGCCGGCGGCCGCGGCGACGTAGACCAGGTGGCGGGCCGCCTCGATCCGCATCTCCATGTCGGCGAGCATGAACTGCACGCCCTGGAACTCCGCGACGGCCTTGCCGAACTGCTTCCGCTCCTTGACGTAGGCGACCGAGGCGTCGAGCGCGCCCTGCGCGATGCCGACGGCCTGCGCGCCGATGGTCGGCCGGGTGAAGTCCAGCGTCCGCAGGGCGGTCTTGAAGCCGGTGCCGGGCTCGCCGATGACCCGGTCGGCCGGGATGGTGCAGTCGGTGAGGTAGAGCTCGCAGGTGGGCGAGCCCTTGATGCCCATCTTGCGCTCCTTGGGGCCCACCGCGAAGCCGGGGTCGTCCCGGTGGACGGCGAAGGCGGAGATGCCGTTGGGGCCCTTGTCCGGGTCGGTCACCGCCATGACCGTGTACCACTCGGAGACGCCGGAGTTGGTGATCCAGGCCTTGGTGCCGTTGAGCACCCAGCTGTCGCCGTCGAGGCGGGCGCGGGTCCGCATCGCGGCGGCGTCGGAGCCGGCCCCCCGCTCGGAGAGGCCATAGCTGATCATCGCGTCGCCGGCGGCGATGGGCCGCAGCACCCGCTGCTTGAGGTCCTCGGACGCCGCCAGGATGACCGGCATCGAGCCGAGCTTGTTGACCGCGGGGATCAGCGAGGCGCTGGCGTCGACCCGGGCGACCTCCTCGATGACGATGCAGGTCGCGATCGCGTCGGCGCCCTCGCCGCCGTAGGCCTCGGGGATGTGGGTGGCGTGGAAGCCGGCCGCGGTGAGCGCCTTCTGCGCCTCGACCGGGAAGCGGGAGTCGGCGTCGACCTCGGCGGCGTAGGGGGCGATCTCCCGCTCCGCGATGTCGCGGACCGCCTCGCGGACAGCCTCGTGCTCCTCGGTCAGGGCGTACAGCCCCGCAGCGTTGTTACCCACGGGTAGATCGTAGGACGCCCTCGTATCAGGAGGAAGCAAGCCGCTCCTGCAGCGTGGCGTCCCGGGCGAGCACGGACTCCGCCAGGTCCGCCTGGAACCGCTCGACGGCTGCCCGCAGGTCCGGGTCGGCGGCGGCGAGGATGCGCACGGCCAGCAGTCCGGCGTTGCGGCCGCCGCCGATGGAGACCGTCGCGACCGGCACCCCGGCGGGCATCTGCACGATCGACAGCAGGCTGTCCAGCCCGTCGAGGCGGTCCAGCGGCCGGGGGACGCCGATCACCGGCAGCGGCGTGGCCGCGGCGACCATCCCGGGCAGGTGGGCCGCTCCCCCGGCACCGGCGATGACGACCCGCAGCCCCCGGCCGGCGGCGGTCTCGGCGTACTCGAGCATCCGGCGCGGCGTGCGGTGCGCGGAGACCACGTGGGCCTCGTACGGGACGCCGAACTCGGCCAGCGCGGCTGCGGCGGGCTCCATCACCGGCCAGTCGGAGTCGCTGCCCATGACGATGCCGACGAGCGGGTCCACGGCGCTCCTCCTCGGTGCTCGGGTCGGTCTCAGTGCCCGGTCGGGAAGGCGAACGCCGGGTCGACCTCGCTGTCGGCCAGGTAGCGGGCGGCCGCGGTGGCCCGGGCGCGGACCTCGTCGAGGTCGGTCCCCAGCGCCGTCACGTGGCCGAGCTTGCGCCCGGGGCGCTGCCCCTTGCCGTACCAGTGCAGCTTGACGTCGGGCCAGTGCGCCATGAGGTGGTGGACCCGTTCGTCGAGGGACGGGCCGGTCCAGCCCTCCTCGGTGGCGCGTCCGCCGAGCACGTTGGCCATCACCACGACCGGCGCGGCCATCGCGGTGGCTCCCAGCGGGTAGTCGAGGACGGCGCGCAGGTGCTGCTCGAACTGGCTCGTCCGCGAGCCCTCGATGGTCCAGTGCCCGGAGTTGTGCGGCCGCATCGCGAGCTCGTTGACCAGGACGCCGTCCGCCGTCTGAAACAGCTCGACGGCCATGACCCCGACGACGCCGACCCGGTCGGCCACCCGCACCGCGAGCTCCTGCGCGGCGGTGGCGGTGTCCTCGTCCAGCCCGGGCGCCGGCGCGAGCACCTCGGTGTTGATGCCGTCGCGCTGCACGGTCTCCACCACCGGCCAGACGGCGACCTGGCCGAAGGGCGAGCGGGCGACCAGCGCGGAGAGCTCCCGGACCATGGGGACCCGCTGCTCGGCCAGCAGCACGTCGTACCGGGTGAAGAGCTCGGCGACGTCGTCCGCACCCTCGACCACGAACACCCCGCGCCCGTCGTAGCCGCCCCGCGGCGTCTTGACGACCACCGGCCAGCCGTGCCGGTCACCGAACGCGGCGACCTCGTCGACGGAGGCGACCTCGGCCCAGACCGGCTGCGGCTCGCCGGCTGCGGCCAGCGCCCGGCGCAGCACCAGCTTGTCCTGCGCGTGCACCAGCGCGTCGGGTCCGGGTGCGACCCGGTGCCCGGCCGCCTCGAGGGCCCGCAGGTGCTCGGTGGGGACGTGCTCGTGGTCGAAGGTGACCACGGTGGCCCCGTCGGCGGCGGCGAGCAGGGCGTCGAGGTCGCGGTGGTCGCCGAGCCGCACGTCGGCGGCCACCAGCGCGGCCGACTCGTCCGGGCCGGTGGAGAGCACCCGCAGCGACTGGCCGAGCGCGATCGCCGCCTGGTGGGTCATCCGGGCGAGCTGGCCGCCACCGACCATCGCGACGACGGGCAGTGCGGTGCGCGGGTCGACGGGGGTGGCCACGGGTGCCCAGCGTAGAGGTGGACGCCGCCCGGCCTCGGGCCCGGCGGTCGGGCGGGGAGCCCCGTACAGTCGGCGGACGTGTCGCTCCTCGATGCCATGAGTCAGCGGGTCGGCACCACGTGGCGCCTCCTGCTCAAGGAGGTCGGCGCGTTCGGCGTCGTCGGCGGCGTCTGCTTCGTGATCGACCTCGCGCTGTTCCAGCTGCTCTACACCCAGACCGACGTGGGTGCCGTGGGGGCCAAGCTGATCGCGACCCTGGTCTCCATGACGGTGGCCTACCTCGGGCACCGGCACTGGTCGTTCTCGCACCGTGCCCGCACCGGGGTGCGCCGCGAGTACCTGCTGTTCGCCGTCATCAACGGGATCACCTTGCTGCAGGGGCTGGCCGTGGTGTGGCTCGTCCGCCACCCGCTCGGACAGGAGAGCGCGCTGGTGCTGCAGGTGGCCAACGTCGGCTCCATCGCGCTGGGCACGGTGATCCGCTTCCTGTCCTACCGCCGCTGGGTGTTCCCGTCCGCGGGGACAGCAGCCACGGCCCCCCTTCGGCCGCGCGAGGTGGCAGGACCCTGACCGGTCACTCCTCCGTGGTCGCGGGGGTCGTGGTCGCGGGGGTCGTGGTCGCGGGGGTCGTGGTCGCGGGGGTCGTGGTCGCGGGGGTCGTGGTCGCGGGGGTCGTGGTCGCGGGGGTCGCCACGAGCCGGTCGAACACCAGGTCGGTCATCTGAGCGACGCGCAGGGACAGGCGCCGGGACTCCGCCAGTCCCGCGTCGAGCTCCGCCACCCCGGCGTCGAGGTGGTCCAGGCGGCCGAACAGCCGAGCGATGGCGTCGTCGGCGAGCCCTCCACGGCGGCGGGCGTCCTCGAGGTCCGCGCGCAGCGACGCACTGCCCTCGCCCACCAGGGCGGTCAGCTGGTCGGTCCGGCTGCGCAGCTCCTCGAGCTCGACGCGTACCTGCGCCACCTCGGCGGAGAGGGTCCGCACGAGTTGCAGCGCCTCGAACGTCCGGGGCATGGCGCGGCGCAACGCCGCCCCGGCCACCCTGCGGTACTGCATCAGACGGCCCCGATGCGCATCCGCGCCACCCAGGGGTCCTCGTCGCCGTAAGGGGCCAGGCCCCGCCCCTCCACGAGCTCAAGGACCTTGAGCTCGCGCTCCTTGGCCTCGAGCGCGACGTGTTCCGGGTCGAGGTAGCGGCGGAAGTGCTCGCCGAAGACGTGCTGTTCACGCTCATCGCGCGACGTCCGGAACTCGAACCAGCACTCACCTCCGCGGCGGGCGACGGCACCGGCCAGCGTCCAGAGATTGCTCCGGGCCTGGTCGTCGATGGCGTGGATGAGGAACCGCGCGTACAGGTGCCAGTCGACGTGCGGGTCCAGACCAGCGGCCAGTTCGGCGACCTGGTGCAGGTCGGCCAGGTTGACGACCTCGAAGTCGGCGGCCCAGCCCTCGCGTCGCGCCAGGTCACGCCCGCGGTCGATCGCCGCCGAGGAGTAGTCCACCGCCAGGACCCGTCGACCGCTCCTCGCGAAGAACCGCGCGTCACGCGCCGTACCGGTCCCCACGTCCACGATCCCCGCCGTCTCGGGCAGCCGCTGCGTGACCCACGAGGCGAAACCGGACTCCGCCGGCGGCACGCGGTCGACGTCCGCGCTCCCGTAGAAGTCCTCCCAGTAGTCACGCTGCATGCCGAACTCTCCGATCCAAGTACTCAGCCGAGACCGCACGGGGTACGGCGTGGTGAAGGTGAAGGACGGATCCGGCGTCCTCCAGCCCGGGCCGTAGGTGGCCGCCAGGAGCGCCTCCACGTCGGCCGGGGCCGGGTAGGGACGCCCGCGGATGGTGACCTCCGAGCGCCCGCGGAGATCCAGGTGGTCCGCTCCGACCTGGAAGCACAGATAGGTCCGCTCGCCGGTGACGAAGGCCGTGAAGATGTCGATGTAGTGGTCGAACCCCGCGTCGTCACCGCCGAACACCAGTTGCAGGTGCCCGCCGCTGTGCCGGGTGATCTCGTGGCCCCGCGCCCGCAGGGCCCGTTCCAGCTCCAGGTTCTCCCGGACGACGTCGGCCGGGTTCTCGTGCGCCGAGAGGTAGGCCAGGTCGGCGTCGTCGTCGTGCGGGATCAGGTCGCCGTCCCGCCTGGCACCGAGCAGTGTGCCGTAACACACGAAGGGGCTGAGTCCCAGGTCCTCGAGATCAGCGCGCACCCGGTCCAGGCGAGCGAGCAACCGGTCCTGGAGTGCCTGTGCACCCGACGGCGTCAACCCGTCGAAGCTGGGGGCCAGCCGTCCCCACTTGTTGACCGACAGCCAGCGTCCTTGGGCGTCGGTGAGGTCCAGCGGGTCGGTCGAGTCCCCGAAGGCGGCGCTGCCGCTGGCGAGCACGCGTTTGGTCGCGGCGTCCCGGACGGTCAGCTCCGCACGCCCGGAGAGCACCCGGGCGAGCGCGTCCGGCCACTCCCAGGTGGAGGACCGCTCGTCCACCCGCGCCGCAGCGTCCGCCCGGAGGGACACCGTCCGGAAACCCTGGATCACCACGTCGACGACGTCGGGGAAGGCGCCTGGTCGCCCGAGGTCCACGGTGAGGGTGGACCGGTCAGCGCTCAGGCGGGACGAGTCGGCCTCAGGCACCGGCGAGGAGGACATCGACTCACTGTAGGTCGCCGGATCGACACGCAAGCGGCAGCCGAGGAGGACGGGACAGGTGGGGCGGCTGCTCCGCGCCCGTGCTGCTCGCTCAACCGGCCAGGCGGGACCCGTGCCGGCCCGCGACGACCTCCAGCCGGGTGGGGATGCGGGTGCGCAGCTCCTCCAGGTGGCTGATGACGCCGACCGTCCGGCCACCCCGGCGCAGCTCGTCGAGCACGTTCATCACCGCGTCGAGGGCCAGCGCGTCGAGTGTGCCGAACCCCTCGTCGACGAACAGCGTGTCCATCTGGATGCCGCCGGCCTCGGCGGTGACGACGTCGGCCAGCCCGAGGGCGAGCGCCAGCGACGCCATGAAGCTCTCCCCGCCGGAGAGCGTCTTGGTCGGACGCCGGGTCCCGGTGTACTCGTCGAAGACGTCCAGGCCCAGGCCGCCGCGGGCCCCGTGCCGGGCCTGCGCGTCGCTGTGCAGGAACGTGTAGCGGCCGCCCGACATCTCCTGCAGGCGCCGGCTGGCGACCTCGGCGACCTGCTCGAGCCGGGCGGCCAGCACGAACGACTGCAGGCGCATCCGCAGCGTGTTGGCGCCGCGGCCGTTGACCAGGTCGGCCAGACCCGCGACCCGCCCGGCCCAGGCGCGGCGCTCGGCGAGTTCCACCTCCGCGGAGACCACCTCGCCGGCCAGCGCGTCCAGCGCGGTCGAGCAGCGCCGGGCCTGCTCGAGGGCGGCGACCGCCTCTTCCCGGCGGGCGGTCAGCTCTGCGCAGCGGCGCTGCAGGGCCGGGACGTCGGGCCGCGCGGGGAGGTCGGTGAGCTCCGGGTCGGCCAGGGTGGCGGCGGCGACCGACCGGGCTTCGTCGTGCTGCCGCAAGCGCTGCTCGAGGCGGGCCAGCTCCCCCGCGTCCAGCAGCGCGTCCGCGGCGTCGACGAGGTCGGCGAAACCGGCGGCGGTGGCGCGGCCTGCGGCGGTCAGCCGTGCGGTGTCGGCGGCGGCCCGGGCGCGCAGGTCCTCGGCCCCGGCGGACAGCACGGTCTCGCAGCGTTCCGCGGCAAGGGTCAGCCGCCGGACCCGGGTCGGCAGGTCGGCGTCCTCCCCGCGGGCTGCGTCGAGCCGCGCGGTGAGCTCGGTGAGCGCCTGCGCCCGGCCGTCCCGCTCGGCGGTGCGCCGCTGCAGCTCCTCCCGGTCGGCGGCCAGTGCGGCCGCCGCGGCGTCCCGTCCGGCCTCCCGGGCGGCCAGCTCCCGGCGGGCGGCCTCGATCCGTCCGGCGAGCGCGGCGACCTCGTCGCGCTCGGTCCGGGCCTGCCCGGCCCGCGCGGCCAGCTCGGCCTGCGACGACTCCCCGGCCCGCTCACGGAGGACGGCGAGCTCCCGCTCGCGCTCCTCGACGACGCGGCGGGTCGAGGTGGTGCGCTCCTCGGCGGCGTCGACGACCGCCCTCGCCCGCTCCTCGTCGTCGGCGGCGACGCGCGGGCCGGTGTGCTCGGCCGGCCGCGGGTGCTCGGTGGCGCCGCAGACGGGGCAGTCGGCGCCGGGCGCGAGGCCCGCCGCGAGCTCGGCGGCCATGCCGTCGAGGCGTGCCGCGCGCACCTCGACGAGGGCCTCGCGGGCGTCGACCCACGCGGTGCGGGCGGCCGCCGCGGTCTCCCGGGCGGCGGCCAGGTGGGCGGTGACCTGCTCGGCACGGGTGGCAGCGTCCAGCGCGGAGCGAGCGGCGTCGGCGGCCGCGGTGAGGCCCGGCAGCCGCGCGGCGGCGGCCGAGGCGGCGTCGAGCCGGCGCTGCGCCTCGGCGACGCGGTCGGGCCAGCCCGCCACCGCCCGCGCGCCCTCCTCGCAGCGCGCGGTGAGCGACTCGACGTCGCGGCCCAGCCGGGCGAGCTCGCGGGCCAGCCCGGCCGCGCGGTCCGCCTCGGGCGCCAGCGCGCGGGCCGCGGCGGCCTCGTCGCGCAGTGCACGGGCCTGCAGCGCGTCGGCGTCGCGGCCGTCGGCGACCTCGGCCCAGGCGGCGCGCGCAGCCTCCAGGGCGGTGGCGGCGGCCTCGGCGGCCAGCGCGGTGCGACCGGCGGACTCCAGGACGTCGCGCAGCGCCTCTGCCCGGCGTCCGGCACCCGCGCGAGCCCGCAGCGGGGCCAGCTGCTCCTCCTCTGCGGTGAGCTCGGCCAGCTCCTGGCGGGCGCGGTCGCGCCGGGCGTGCCGGTCGGCCAGCCCGCGCGCCTCGGCCAGCTCGCCGTCCAGGCGGGCGCTCCCGGTGGCGGCCGCGTCGGCCGCCGCGGTGGCGGAGGCGAGGTCCCCGGCGGCCCGGGTGCGCACGGCGGCGACCCAGGCGTTCACCGACGCGCCGGGTCGGGCGCCGACCAGCTCGGGCGCCAGCTCCTCGGGCACCGCGACGTCGGCGGCGTGGGCGACCCGGTCGAGCAGCCGTCCCAGCCGCTCCCGATCGGTGCGCAGCATCTCCTCGGCGGCACGGCGTTCGCCGGCCAGCCAGTCCTCCGCCCGCGCGAAGCGGCCCACGTCGAAGAGGGTGCGCAGCAGCCTGGCGCGGTCCTCCGGCTCGGCGCGCAGGAAGCGGGCGAAGTCCCCCTGCGGCAGCAGCACGACCTGGCAGAACTGCTCGGCGGACAGGCCCAGCCGCACCTGCAGGTACTCCGAGCCCTCGTCGATGCGGGTGCTCACCGGCTCCCACGCGGCGCCGTCCCACCGCTGCAAGGTGAGCCTGGCCTGCTCGGTCGTCTCGCCGGTGCCGCGCTTCTTCGGCCGGGTCTGCTCCGGCCGGCGGGCGACCAGCAGCCGTTCCCCGGCGAGGGTCAGCTCGCAGGAGACCTCGGTGCGGGTGGCGGCGTCGGCGTGGTCGCTGCGCAGCCGCTTCTCCTCGCCGCGCGCCCCCGGGACGGTGCCGTACAGCGCGTAGACGACGGCGTCGAGCAGCGTCGTCTTGCCGGCGCCGGTGGGACCCCACAGCAGGAACAGCCCGTCGCGGGCGACGGCGTCGACGTCGACGGTCTCGGTCCCGGCGAACGGCCCGAACGCGGTGATCGACAGGGAGTGCAGCCTCACCGGGTCAGCTCCTCGCGGCCCGCGGCGCCCAGCGCCCGGACCAGCAGCTCGCGCTCGGCGTCGCTCATCGCGATCCCGTTGCGGACGTGGGTGACGAACTCGCCGGCCACCTCGAGGTCGCTGCGGCCGCGCAGCCGCTCCTGGTAGCTGCGCCCGTCTCCCCCGCCGGTGCCGCCGGTCCACTCCAGGTGCACGCAGTGCGGGAAGCGGGTCTGCAGCTGCCGCATCGGGTCCGGCGGGCGCACGTCGTCGGTCAGCCGCGCCGAGACGAAGTGCTCCTCGACGCCCGTATGCGCCGGGTCGGCGAGCAGGTCGTCCAGCGTGCCGGTGAGCACGGTCAGCGGACGCGGGGTGGGCAGCGGCAGCGGGCGCACGCCGGCCAGCCCGGTGGCGTCCAGGTCGACCAGCCAGACCTGCTTCTCCTGCCGGGCCTCACCGAAGGAGTACGCGAGGGGCGAGCCGCTGTAGCGCAGCCGCGGGGTGATCGTCTGCGGCCGGTGCAGGTGGCCCAGCGCCACGTAGTCGACCCCGTCGAAGACCGCGGCCGGCACCAGGTCCACGCCACCGACGCAGATGTCCCGCTCGCTCTCGCTGGGCACCCCGCCGCCGACGAAGGCGTGGGCCAGCACCACCGACCGCACGCCGGGACGCAGGAACAGGTCGCGACGCACCCGCTCCATCGCCTCGGCCAGCACCGCCTCGTGCGAGCGGGCGCCCGGCACCCCCAGCTCGTGCCGGGCGAGCTCCGGCTCGAGGTAGGGCAGCCCGTAGACGGCGACCTCGCCGTGCTCGTCGCGCAGCAGGACCGGCTCGTCGAGCCCGGCGGTCGCGGCGCGCACGTGCAGGCCGGCCGCCGACAGCAGGCCGGAGAAGGTGCCCAGGCGACGCGCGGAGTCGTGGTTGCCCGGCGTCAGGACGACGGCCGCCCCGGCCCGCAGCAGCCGGCCGACCACCCGGTCGAGGACCCCTGACGCGTCGGCGGAGGGCACCGCGCGGTCGTAGACGTCACCGGCGACGACCACGACGTCGACCGACTCGGCGACGACGACGTCGGCCAGCCCGGAGAGCACCGACTCCTGCTCACGCAGCAGGTCGGCGCCGTGCAGGGAGCGGCCGATGTGCCAGTCGGAGGTGTGCAGCAGCCGCATGGGCGCAGAAGGTAGGTCGGGGTACCGACAGAACTGCCCAGCCACGCCGGGTCGGTCCGGTCACACCCCGTGGGTCACTGGGCCGACGGGGCCCCGACCGGCGCGGGCGTCGGCGCCTCGCCGGCGGCCACCCGGCGGGCGAGGGGGGCGGCCGGGTGCTCCCCCGGCAGCGGACGCCGCACCGGGCCGAGACGGTCCAGGGTCAGCCGGGAGGTCGACGCCTCGACGGTCGGACGCGGCCGGGGCAGGGGCGTCTCCGCGTGGCGGGGCAGGCTGCTCCGCGAGGCACTCCGCCCCCGCCGGGCCGCGGCGCGCTCGAGCAGGGACAGCGCCCGGCGCCGACCGGGCTCCTCGACGCCGTGGTGCAGGGCGGCGGCGAGGGCCAGGGAGCCGAGGACCACCAGCGGCACGGCGAGGGCGATGGCCGGGGTGACCGTCCCGCGGCGGGACTCGTCCTGCCAGAACGAGGTCACCACGACGTCCATGACGACGAAGTGGACGAGGTAGAGGCAGTAGGACACCCGCCCCCCGTACAGCAGCGGGCCGGTGGCCAGCACACGCGCCGGGCCCCGGTCGCTCAGCGTCAGCCCGACGATGAGCAGGGGGTAGAGGATCGTGGCGACACCGGCGAAGTCGCCGGGGGTCAGGCTCTCCCGCCACTGCGCCCAGAAGGTGATGAGGACGACGCCGGTGATCGAGGTCACCGACAGGACCAGGCCGAACTGCTCGGAGCGCCGGCTCGGGACGACGTCGCGGATGGCCAGGCAGGCGAGGATCCCGGCGGCGAAGCAGCAGGTGATGCGCATGACCCAGCTCGTGGCCACGTCGGGGAGCCCGTTGACGTAGGCGTTGAAGAACAGGGGCGACATGGCGAGGCAGCTCAGGGCCAGGAGGACGACGGGGGCCAGCCGGCGCAGCGGCCAGAGCAGCAGGGCCAGGAACGGGAAGGCGAGGTAGGCGAGCCACTCGGCGCTGATCGACCACCCGGGCGGGTTGAAGCTCTGGCCGGTGAGGGTCTCCGCGCCCCACATCTGGGTCATCGTGAGCTGGCTGCCGAGCTGCAGCACGGTGGCGTCCGGGTGCGGCGCCACGACGTCCACGTCCCACCCGAGCTCCCCGATGACGAGCAGCCACAGGAAGGCGATGACCGTGACGGTCGCATAGGCGGGCCAGACCCGGGCGAGGCGGTTGTAGACGAAGCGCAACGCCGCGCCGGTGCGCCAGCGCGAACCCATCGTCTGCAGGTAGCTGCGCGCGATCACGAACCCGCTGAGGACGAAGAACAGCTCCACGCCCGTCCAGCCCGCCTCGAGCACCGGACGCAGGAAGGAGACTTGGTCCACGTAGGCCGCCGACAGCCAGGTGACGTGGTAGAGGACCACCCACGTGGCCGCGACCGCACGCAAGCCCGTGAGCGCCTTGATCTCACCCCGGGGCGGAGTGCCCCGGTCACGGCCCGCGGCCTGACGGAGTGATGCCGACACTGATGCCCCCAGTCAACGTGAAGGACCGGTCCTCTGGCCCTGTCGATGACGCTAGCGGGGTTGATCAGTGACGTTGAGTCATGGCGCTCCAGACTCTCAGCAGGCGCCTCGACAGATGCTGCCAAGTCGGGTCCGCTCTCGTCACACCCGTCCCGGTCGTCACACCCACTGCCACGGCACGCCGTGACGGTCGCCGTCCTCCCGGGCGCGCCGGTCGGCGTCCTCCTCCACCAGCGCGACGAGCAGCTGCTGGACGCCGTCGCTGTCGGGGATCCGCTCGAGCACGGTGGTCCCGCCGTCACCCTCGGACTCGATGGTGAGCGTGCCGGAGCGGACCAGCCGCTGGCCCAGCGACTGCCGGAAGGAGACCTCGGCGATCCGCGACAGCGCGATGTCGCGGCCCCGGCGGGCGAGGACGCCCTCGCGCAGCAGCACGCGGCGGGTGGTGACCACGTAGTGCGTGGTGCGCCAGCGCAGCACCGGCCGCAGGACGGCGACGACGAGGAGCACCAGCGCGAGCCCCGCGAGGAGCGTGCGCACCGTGCCCTGGGCCGGACCGGAGGGCACCAGTGCCGCGCCGAAGGAGGTGCCGCCCACCACCGACAGCAGGACGAGGACAGGTCTGGCGAGGGTCAGCCAGTGCGGGTGGAGGTGCCGGACGACCTCTTCGTCCTCGGCGAGCAGCTTGTCGGGGTAGGCCACGCATCCAGGATGACGGAGGGTGAGCCTCCGATCACGCCTCTCCCCGTGGTGCGCGCACGTGTCGCACGTCGCCGCTGGCCAGCTCCGCGACGCCCTCCGCCGTCCGGACGACGAGCCGCCCGTCCCAGTCGACCGACTCGGCGACCCCCTCGAGGGTGGAGCCGTCGGGCAGCGTGACGACGACGTCGGCCCCGACCGTGGAGGACCAGGCGAGGTAGTCGCGCGCCAGCCCGCTGGACACCGGGTCGCCGAGGGTCCGCACCCACGAGAGGTAGCGGCGCTCGAAGCCGCGGAGGAACTGCAGCAGCACCGCCGCACGGTCGACCGGGCGCCCGGCCGCCAGCGCCAGGGACGTGCCGGTCTCGGGCAGCTCGTCGGCGCGGGTGGAGACGTTGAGGCCCACGCCCACCACCACCGCCCCGTTGCCCGCCTCGGCGAGGATGCCGGCCAGCTTGGCGCCACCGGCGGCGAGCAGGTCGTTGGGCCACTTGAGCGAGGCGTGCACCCCGGGGACCTCGCCCACGGCCTCCGCCAGCGCGACGCCGGTGAGCAGCGGCAGCCACCCCCGGCGGGCGCTCGGCACGTCGGGGCGCAGCAGGAACGAGACGGTGATGCCCGCGCCCGGCGGGGAGGCCCAGACCCGGTCCAGCCGCCCCCGGCCGGTCACCTGGTGCTCGGCCGCGAGGACCGTCCCCTCCGGGGCGTCCTCGGCCGCGGCCGCGAGGAGCGCGGCGTTCGTCGAGCCGATCTCGGGTACCACCTCCAGCGAGCGCCACAGCGCGCTCCCGGCGGTCAGCGCAGCGGCCAGCGACCGGCCGTCGAGCGGGGCCCGGGTGGGGTCGGAGGAGGCGGACGGCGGCGTGTCGGGCACTCTTCTACGCTACGGAACCCGTGGGCGAGGAACTCACAGCCGGGCACGGGAGCGCGTCCACGCGCCCGACGAGCGCAGCGAGGAGAGCACGTGAGCGCGGCAGAACTGGAGAGCGTCGGGGACCCCGTCCCCGGCGACGTCGACATCCACACGACCGCCGGCAAGCTGGCGGACTTCGAGCGTCGCGTGCAGGAGGCCACCCACGCGGGCTCCCAGCGCGCCGTGGAGAAGCAGCACGCCGCGGGCAAGATGACCGCCCGCGAGCGGATCGAGGCGCTGCTGGACGCGGGGTCGTTTACCGAGCTCGACGAGTTCGCCCGCCACCGCTCGACCACCTTCGGCATGGAGTCCAAGCGGCCCTTCGGGGACGGCGTCGTCACCGGCTATGGGACCGTCGACGGCCGCCCGGTCTGCGTCTTCTCCCAGGACGTCACCGTCTTCGGCGGCAGCCTCGGCGAGGTCTACGGCGAGAAGATCGTCAAGGTCCTCGACCTGGCCATCCGCAACGGCTGCCCCATCATCGGCATCAACGAGGGCGGCGGCGCACGCATCCAGGAGGGCGTGGTGGCCCTCGGCCTCTACGCCGAGATCTTCCGGCGCAACGTGCACGCCTCCGGCGTCATCCCGCAGATCTCGCTGGTGATGGGCGCCGCGGCCGGCGGGCACGTCTACTCCCCCGCGCTCACCGACTTCGTCGTCATGGTCGACCAGACCAGCCAGATGTTCATCACCGGCCCCGACGTCGTGAAGACCGTGACCGGCGAGGACGTCACGCTCGAGGAGCTCGGCGGCGCCCGCACGCACAACACCAAGTCCGGCGTCGCGCACTACCTCGCCGAGGACGAGGCCGACGCCCTGGACTACGTCAAGGCGCTGCTGTCGTACCTGCCGAGCAACAACCTCGACCCGCTGCCGGCCCTCGAGGTCGCCCCGGCCGACACCACGCCCGACGGCGTGACCGACGAGGACCGCGAGCTCGACACCTTCGTCCCCGACTCGGCCAACAGCCCCTACGACATGCACACCGTCATCGAGCACGTGCTCGACGACGGCGAGTTCCTCGAGGTACAGCCGCTGTTCGCGCCGAACATCGTCGTCGGCTTCGGCCGGGTCGAGGGACGGCCGGTCGGGGTCGTGGCCAACCAGCCCACCCAGCTCGCCGGCACGCTGGACATCGACGCCAGCGAGAAGGCGGCCCGGTTCGTGCGCACCTGCGACGCCTTCAACGTCCCGGTGCTGACCTTCGTCGACGTCCCCGGGTTCCTGCCCGGCACCTCCCAGGAGTGGGAGGGGATCATCCGCCGCGGCGCGAAACTGATCTACGCCTACGCCGAGGCCACCGTCCCGAAGATCACCGTGATCACCCGCAAGGCCTACGGCGGCGCCTACGACGTCATGGGCTCCAAGCACCTCGGCGCCGACCTGAACCTCGCCTGGCCGACCTCGCAGATCGCCGTCATGGGTGCGCAGGGCGCGGTGAACATCCTCTACCGGCGCGAGCTCGCCGACGCCGAGGACCCCGACGCCCGCCGCGCCGAGCTGATCACCGAGTACGAGGACGCGCTGCTGTCGCCGTACATCGCGGCCGACCGCGGGTACGTCGACCAGGTGATCCGCCCGTCGAAGACCCGCATCGAGGTCACCAAGGGGCTGCGGCTGCTGGCCAACAAGCGGCAGACGCTCCCGCCCAAGAAGCACGGGAACATCCCGCTGTGACACCGCCGTCCTCCGGACGGCACCGCGGCCAGGTGCCGTCCCCGGCCACCGCGGAGCCCACCCCGGCCCTCGTCGCGGAGGCCTCCGGCCCCCACTCCTCGGACCGACCGCTCCTGCGGGTGGTCCAGGGCGAGCCCACCGCCGAGGAGCTCGCCGCCCTCACCGTCGTCGTCGCCGCGCTGTCCCAGCGGCGCCCCCGTCGCCGGCCCACCCCGGTGGGTGCCTGGTCGTCGTTCGGGGACGCGCACCGGCGTCCGCTGCACCCGGGACCGGGCGGCTGGCGCGCCTCCGGGAGGTACGCATGAGCGTGGACCGCAGGCTGGTGCTGGCCTCGGCGTCCCCGGCCCGCCTGGCCCTGATGCGCCAGGCCGGGCTGACGCCCGAGGTCGTCGTGAGCCACGTCGACGAGTCCACCGTCCGGGCCGCGCGGGTCGGCGAGCAGGTCGCCCTGCTGGCCGCCGCCAAGGCCAAGGCGGTCGCCGAGCAGCAGACCGACGCGCTGGTCGTGGGCGCGGACTCGCTGCTCGAGTTCCGCGGGCAGCCGCTGGGCAAGCCCGCCGACCTGCCCGACGCCCGCGACCGCTGGCAGCGGATGAGCGGCCGGAGCGGCGTGCTGCACACCGGCCAGGCGCTCTTCGACGTCCAGGGCGGCCAGGTGGTCAGCCGGGACGTCGCCGTCGTCTCCACCGTCGTGCACTTCGCCAGCCCCACGCCACGGGAGATCGAGGCCTACCTCGCGACCGGCGAGCCGCTGGCGGTGGCCGGCGCCTTCACCCTCGACGGGCTGGGCGCGCCGTTCGTCCGGCGGGTCGAGGGCGACCCGGCGGCGGTCGTCGGCCTGTCGCTGGCCACGCTGCGCGCCCAGCTCGCCAAGCGCGGGCTGGCGATCACCGACCTCTGGCGGCGCTGAGCCTGCGCTCGCCCGCCCCACCCGCTGTGGATGCAGCACGAACCCGAGGGAGAACACCGGTGCAGAAGGTCCTGATCGCCAACCGTGGCGAGATCGCGGTGCGTGTCGCCCGCGCCTGCAAGGACGCCGGGCTGACCAGCGTGGCCGTCTACGCCGAGCCGGACCGCGACGCGCTGCACGTGCGCGCGGCCGACGAGGCCTTCGCCCTCGGCGGGACGACGCCCGGGGACTCCTACCTGGTGATCGACAAGGTCCTGGACGCCGCCAAGCGGTCCGGGGCCGACGCGATCCACCCCGGGTACGGCTTCCTCTCCGAGAACGCCGGTTTCGCCCAGGCGGTCATCGACGCCGGGCTGACCTGGATCGGCCCGTCGCCTGAGGCGATCGTCGCCCTCGGCGACAAGGTGCAGGCGCGGCACATCGCGACCAGGGCCGGTGCTCCGCTCGTCCCCGGCACGAAGGACCCGGTCGGCGGCGCGGACGAGGTGGTCGCGTTCGCCGAGGAGCACGGCCTGCCGGTCGCCATCAAGGCGGCGTTCGGCGGCGGCGGTCGCGGGCTAAAGGTGGCCCGCACCAAGGAGGAGATCCCCGAGCTGTTCGACTCCGCCGTCCGCGAGGCCGTGTCGGCCTTCGGCCGCGGCGAGTGCTTCGTCGAGCGCTTCCTCGACAAGCCGCGGCACGTGGAGGCCCAGGTGCTGGCCGACACCCACGGCAACGTCGTCGTCGTCGGCACGCGGGACTGCTCGCTGCAGCGGCGCAACCAGAAGCTGGTCGAGGAGGCGCCCGCGCCGTTCCTCACCGACGAGCAGCGGGCACGCATCCACGAGTCGGCCAAGGCCATCTGCGCGGAGGCCGGCTACCACGGCGCCGGCACCGTGGAGTACCTCGTGGGCGTCGACGGCTCGATCTCCTTCCTCGAGGTCAACACCCGGCTGCAGGTCGAGCACCCGGTCTCGGAGGAGACCAGCGGCATCGACCTGGTCCGCCAGCAGTTCCGCATCGCCGACGGACTCCCCCTGGACGTCACCGAGGACCCGACCCCGCGCGGGCACAGCATCGAGTTCCGGATCAACGCCGAGGACGCCGGCCGCAACTTCATGCCCGCCCCCGGCCCGGTGACCCGGTTGGAGATCCCGCAGGGGCCCGGCGTGCGCTGGGACTCCGGCGTCGAGACCGGCGGCGAGGTCGTCGGCGCGTTCGACTCGATGCTGGCCAAGCTCATCGTCACCGGCGCCACCCGCGAGGAGGCCCTGCAGCGGGCCCGCCGCGCCCTCGACGAGCTGGTCGTCGAGGGCATGCCGACGGTCGTCCCGTTCCACCGGGCCGTGGTCCGCGACGAGGCGTTCACCACCGAGCCGTTCACCGTGCACACCCGCTGGATCGAGACCGAGTGGGACAACCAGGTCCCGCCGTACTCCGCGGCCCTGGCCGGGCACGACGAGGACGAGCCGCGGCAGGTCGTCGTCGTCGAGGTCGGCGGTCGCCGGCTCGAGGTGTCGCTGCCCGCGGGCCTGGCCGCCGGCGGGGGCGCCCCGGCCGCGGCCGGCGGGGCCAAACCGCGCAAGCGGGGCGGCGGGCACGGCGGGTCGGCGGCGTCCGGCGACTCCCTCACCAGCCCCATGCAGGGCACGATCGTCAAGGTCGGCGTCTCCGACGGGGACACCGTGTCCGAGGGCGACCTGGTCGTCGTCCTGGAGGCGATGAAGATGGAGCAGCCGATCACCGCGCACAAGGCCGGCACGGTCAGCGGCCTGTCCGCCGAGGTGGGCGCCACGGTGACCAGCGGCGCGGTGATCTGCACGATCTCCGACACCCAGTAGTCCCGCCGGGACGACGAGGGCCCGTCACCGGTGCGCCGGTGACGGGCCCCGTCGCGTCAGACCCGACGGACCTGCCCGGTGCGGTGGTCGAGCACCAGGGTCCCGCCCTGGAACCGCTGGGAGACGCCCCAGCTCGTGATCCGGCGTTCCTCGGCGGGGTAGCCGAGGGAGCCGGACTCCCACCCGGCCGCCCCCCAGGCGCCGCGGATCGCCCCCGTCACCGCGTACGCGCCCGTGGCAGGCGAGAAGTACACCGTGCCGCCCTGGAACTCCTGCAGGCAGCCGCCTGCCCGGAGCCCGCAGAGGGTGTCGGTCCGCGGATAGCCGAGCGGCCCGCCCTCCCAGCCGTTCGCCGCCCAGGACGCCCGCAGCGCGGTGTGGATCCAGCGGGCACCCGTCGCGGGCGAGGAGTAGACCGAGCCGCCCTGGAAGTGCTGGAAGCAGCCCCCGGTCAGCAGGCCGCAGACGGTGTGGGTCCCCGGGTAGCCCAGCGGACCCCGCTCCCATCCCGTCGCTGCCCAGCGGTCACGGAGCACGCCGACCACCTCGTGGACTCCCGTGGCGGCCGAGGAGTACAGCGAGCCGCCCTGGAAGTGCACGAAGCACCCGGAGTCCGGCAGACCGCACACCTGGTCGGACACGGGGTAGCCGAGGCCGCCGTTCTCCCAGCCGAGCTCGGCCCAGCGGTTGCGCAGCGCCGTCGTCAGCGCCCGCGCACCGGTGGCCGGCGACCAGTACACCGACCCGCCGCGGAAGTGCTGGAAGCAGCCGCCGTCCCGGAGCCCGCACACGGTGTCCGTGACCGGATAGCCCAAACCGCCGCTCTCCCATCCGGTCGCGGCCCACCGGTCGCGCACCGCTCCCGACACCACCCGCGCGCCGGTGGCCGGCGACCAGTACACCGACCCGCGCTCGAAGTGGCGGAAGCAGCCACCGTCGCGTAGGCCGCACACCTCGGCGGAGACGGGCCTGCCCAGCGGCCCCGCGGCCCCTCCGATCGCCCGGTACGCGCGCTCGATCTCGCTCGCGGGAGCGGACACCCGGGTCGCCACGAGCAGGCGAGCCATCGTCGGCGAGATGCTCTCGACAGTGACGAGGAACTCACCGTCACGCACAGAGACCGTCGCACCGACCGGGACCGCGTGTGCTCGGTCGGAGCCCCAGCCCGACATCGGGGAAGGGGTCGCGTCGAGCAGCAGTGAGGTGTCGGCACCCTCGGATGCGAGGCGGACCTGCACGCCGGCGTCGACCCCGGCGCGATTGGCCGTCGTCCCCAGCCAGGCGTCCTGCCCCGATGCCGACCGGTACTCGACGAGGTGCCGCGTGCCGTCCTCGGAGACCAGTTCGATCGCCTGCCAACCGGAGGTGGCCGACACCGGGGGGAGCTCGAAGACGGTGCGCGAGCCGGCGTACCAGTGGACGGGATGGGCGGCCAGCACCCCCAGGTGCGCGCCGTGCACGGCGTTCAGCGAGCCGAGCTGCTCCCACGAGACGCCCATGACGTCGTGGTGGTCCTGGTAGGGGGCGACCCGGCAGAGCCCGATGTCCACCGAGCCGTCGCACTGCAGCGCGGAGGAGTGCCCCAACCCGAGGTTGTGGCCGAGCTCGTGGGCGATCACCGAGGTGCCGGTCGCCGTGACGTAGGCCAGTCCGCCGTCACCGATCCAGGTGCCGATGGTGCCGAGGCCGTAGGCGCACTGCGTCGCCCCCGCCGGCACGTAGACGAGCAGGTGGGCGTTGTCCGACCACGTCCACCGGGCGCGATCCGCGGCCTGCCGCCAGAGCTCGAACGGCTCGGCGCACCCCACCGTGGCCGGCTCACCCCAGTCGACCGTCGCGGTCACCCCGAACCGAACGGCGCCCCGGGTCTGCTGCTCCCAGAAGTCGGCGACCGGACCGTTCACCGCCTGCACCACCTGGGCCAGCGCGACGCCGTCCCGGGAGGTGTTGGCCGGCTGCAGCATCACGACCGTGACCGGGTGGTTGACCGGGGTGGTCGCCGAGGCGGTGGCGGGCTCCTCCGGAGCGGCCAGCACCTCCGTAGCGAGCACCTCCTGCGCGGGTCCGAGCCCCTCCTGCACGGCTTCGTCGACGACCGCGCCGCCCAGGGTCACCTCGACCGTGGAGCCGACCTCGACATGGTCGACGTCCTCGGTCGGCACCCGCACGGTCTCGCCGTCGTCGGACTGCACCCAGCTGAGCAGCCTGCCGTCGTCCTCGTGCGCCCCGTCCGCGACGTCGGCGGGAGCCGGGTCGGCGTACCCCTGCACCAGCTCGCCGACGAACCTCTCCACCGCCGCCGGCGGCTCCTCGGCCGTGGCTGCGGGCGGCGCGACGACGACCGGCAGGACGGCGGCCGTCGCGAGCGCGAGGACCAGCAGCCGAGAGGGACGCAACGAGGGCACGGACGGTCTCCAAGCGAGAGGGGCCGGTCCCCTCATCGGCAGGTCGGACCGGGGACTGGAGGCAGGGCTCGGTCCCGGCCTCGCGCGACCCGCTTCCGGGCGACCGTCCAGCCGGTGAGCGCGAGGGCGGCCAGGCCCGCGCCGGCCGCGGCCGGCGTGACCCAGCCGGCGCCCGAGGTGGTCCGGACGGCGGCCGGCACCGGCTCGATGAGCAGTGCGCCCGCCGCGACCTGGGCTGCCGGGGTCTCGGGAGCGGCGACGGCGAGCACCTCCGGCGCGACGGGGACGGTGGCCGCGGCCCCGGCCGGAGCTGCGGCCGCGGCCGTGGCTGCGGCCGTGACCGGCTCGGCGGTGACCGGCTCGGCGGCCAGGAGCTCCGGCGCGCTGCCACCCTCGGGCAGCGGGCTCACGGGGACGACGGCACCGGCGGCGGGGACGACGGTCAGCGCCGCCCCGGCCGAGGTCACGGCGTCCACGGTCACGGTGAACGCGCCACCGGCGACCGGCACCGGCACGCCGACGGGCAGCGCGGCCCGCAGGTCGTCGTCCCACCGCCCGGCGGGGGACGGGGTGCCGTCCAGCAGCAGCGCGGTGTCCGGCATCCGGCCGGTGCGGCGCAGCAGGACGCCGGAGTCGAGGCCGAAGCGGTTGCCGGCGGCGGCGAGCCAGGCGTCGCGGCCCACTGCGGCGCGCAGCTCCAGCCAGTAGGTGCTCCCCGCCGCGTCGGTCAGCCGCACCGCGCGGGTGCCGGCGCGGTCGGCCAGCGGGGCGAGGGTGACCGTGGTCGCCGGCCCGGCCGCCGCGACCGGCAGCTGGGCGGAGGCGGGCAGCACGCCCAGCTGCGCGGCCTGCGGGGCGTTGAGCGACCCGAGGGAGCTCCACGAGGCGCCCATGACGTCGTAGTAGTCGCGGTAGGGGGCGGTGCGGCAGGCGCCGGTCTCGACCGCGCCGTCGCACTGGTGCCCCGAGGAGTGCCCGAGACCGAAGTTGTGGCCCAGCTCGTGGGCGATGACCGAGGGCAGCGCGTCCCGGACGTAGACCCGTCCGCCTGCGGCGACGCCGGTGCCGACCTGGCCGAGCGCGTAGGAGCAGCCGGGCAGGTCCCGCGGCAGGCTGCTGACGTAGACGACGAGGTGCCGGCCGGGCGCGGGCTCGAAGCCGGTGCGGTCGGCGACCTCGTTCCACATCGCGGTGGGGTCCGCGCAGCCGGCGGTGGTCTGCACCCAGTCGTGGGCCTCCGTCACACCCAGCCGGACGGCGCCGTCGGTCTCCCCCGCCCAGAAGTCCGCCACCGGCCCGTCGACGGCGGCCACCAGCTGGGCCAGTGTCGCGCCGTCCCGCTGCCCACCGGCCGGGACGGCCATCGCCACGGTGACCTGGTTGGTCAGCCCGGCCACCCGTGCGGCGCGCCGCTCCGGCGCCTCCTGCAGCAGCTCGGCGGCCAGCACGTCCCGGGCGGGCACGAAGCCCTCCTGCCCGGCGGCGTCGGGGACGGCGTCCCCCACGGTGAGCTCGACGGTGGAGCCGACCGCCAGGCCGGCCACCGCCCCGGTCGGCACGCGGACGGCCTCACCGGTGGCGGTCTCCACCCAGGTCAGCGGGGCCTCGGCGTGCCCGGCCTCCGCGGTCGAGCCGGCCGGCCCGGCCTCGGGCCAGGCCTGCACGATCTCGCCGACGACGGTGTCCGGCGCCACGGTCTCCTCGGCCCGGGCTGCCGTCGCCGGCAGCGCCAGGGAGAGGGCCAGCGCGGTCGCCGCACCGGCCAGCGCCCGGAGCGGGCAGCGGCGGGGGGCGGGGGTGGTCCGGTGGGGGCGCATCCCCCCTGTCCTCGGCAGCCCGCGCGCGCGTCGGCACCGGACGCCGGGGATCCAGTCGAACCCGCCGTCACACCCGGCCCAGGACTCTCCCGCGCCCCCGCCGTCCCGAGAAGGACCCCGTCCTCCCCACCCCTCGCGAGCTCGGGGCGGTGCCCTGGACGGGGCCGAGTGGCGGGGGTCCTTCCTCAGGCGAGGGCGTCGGCCCGCATCAGCCGCCGGCCGGCCTCGGTGATCGACCCCGACAGCGACGGGTAGATCGCGAAGGTCTGCGCCAGGTCGGTGACCGTCAGCCCCTTCGTGACAGCCAGCGCGATCGGCAGGATGAGCTCCGACGCCCCCGGGGCGACGACGACGCCGCCGACGACGACGCCGGTCGCCTGCCGGGCGAACAGCTTCACGAAGCCGTCGCGCAGGTCCGCCATCTTGGCCCGTGCGTTGGTCGCCAGCGGCAGCCGCACCACCTCGATGTCGGCGCCCTCGGGCAGCGTCCTCTCCTGCACGCCGACCGTGGCGATCTCCGGGTGGGTGAAGACGTTCGCCGAGACCGTCTTGAGCCGGATCGGGGTGACCGCCTCGCCGAGCGCGTGCCACATCGCGATCCGGCCCTGCATCGCCGCGACCGACGCCAGCTGGAACACGCCGGTGACGTCACCGGCGGCGTAGATGCCCGGCACGCTCGTGCGCGAGACGCGGTCGACGACGACGTGCCCGGACGGCGCGAGCTCGACCCCGAGCTGCTCCAGGTTGAGCCCGGCGGTGTTGGGCACGGTGCCGACGGTCATCAGCGCGTGCGAACCCTCGACGGTGCGCCCGTCGGTGAGCTCGACGACGACGCCCTTCTCGGTGCGCCGCACCGCCCCGGCCCGACCGCGCTCGAGCCGGCCGCCGCGGGACTGGAAGACGTCCTCGAGCACCTCGGCGGCGTCGGAGTCCTCGCCGGGCAGCACCCGGTCACGCGAGGACACCAGCGTCACCGGGACCCCCGCCTCCAGGTAGCCGGAGGCGAACTCCGCCCCGGTCACGCCGGAGCCGACGACGACCAGGTGCTCGGGCATCTCCTGGATGTCGTAGACGTCGCGCCAGTCGAGGATCCGCTCGTGGTCGGGCTCGGCGCCGGGCAGCACGCGGGGGTCCGCGCCGGTGGCGATGAGGACGACGTCGCACTCCAGCGTCTCGGTGACCGCGCCATCGCCGTCCAGCACGTCGACCCGGTGCTCCACCAGGCCGCGGACCTCGTCGGAGAGCCGGCCCTGCCCGGGGAGGACCCGCACGCCCTCGGCGACCAGCCGGGCCCGGATGTCGGCGGACTGCGCCACGGCCAGGCCCTTGACCCGCTGGTTCACCGCGGGGAGGTCGATGCCGACCGTGGCCAGCTCGGAGCCCTGGACGCCGAGCGCGCTGGAGTCGCGCACGTTGGTCATCACGCCGGCCGAGGCGATGAAGGTCTTGGAGGGGACGCAGTCGGTGAGCACGCTGGCCCCACCGACGCCGTCGCGCTCGACCACGGTGACCTGCGCACCGAGGGATGCCGCGACCAGCGCGGCCTCGTAGCCGGCCGGGCCGCCGCCGATGATCACGATGCGGGTCATGGGAGTCCTTGTCAGTGCGCTGGGGACACGTACCGCGCCCATTCTCCCCGTTCCGGGTGACGACGTGGCCCATCTCCCACCGAGGGGCGCGCCACACCGCCGTAGGCTGCCCGGTGATGGGCCTCTACGCCGCGTACGGGTCGAACATGGACCCCGCACAGATGCTCCGGCGCTGTCCCTCCTCCCCGCACACCGGCACCGGCTGGATCAAGGGCTGGCGGCTGACCTTCGGGGCCGAGGAGTACGGCTGGGAGGGCGCGCTGGCCACCCTCGTCCCGGACGACACCACACCGGGCGAGTCGCTGTCCCCCGGCGTCTTCGTCGCCCTCTACGACCTCACCGACGCCGACGCCGAGGCGCTCGACGCCTGGGAGGGCGCCGACCAGGGCCTCTACCGCAAGCTGCACCTGCGGGTGCACACGCTGACCGGCGACCAGGTGGCCTGGGTCTACGTGCTCGACGCCTTCGAGGGCGGGCTGCCCTCGGCGCGGTACCTGGGCGCGCTCGCCGACGCTGCGGAGGCCGCCGGTGCGCCCGACGACTACCTCGCCGAGCTGCGCGCCCGGGAGTGCCGCTCCACCGGCGTCTGAGCCGGCGGTCGCCTCCCCGCGCCGTCCCCTCCCGCCTCGTCCCGGTCCCCCTGGTCGCCGGCCCACGTGCGCCTCGAGGCCGTCGAACTCGGCCTCGACGCGTGCGTCCCGCCAGCCGGTGTCCAGGTAGCGGCTGCGCCCTCCCCCGACGACCCGGACCTGCACCTCGGGCGCCGGCGGACCACCGTCGATGGAGCGCCACCGCATCCGCGACTCCCTGGGCGACTCCGCTCCGCCGATGCGTGCGGCACCAGCTCCCTCAGGCGCACCACGCCCCGCACCCCGGCCTGCTCCGCTGCGGCAGCAGCAAGCTGCTGCCGCGTGCACCAACCCGAGCGCAAGGCCGCGTCGAGGGTGGCCGGACCGTCGACCGGTGCGGCCGGGCGCACGACGTCGCACGCCGTCCGAGCCGCTGAGGTGCACCACAGGCCGTCGTCGCGGAGGGCCGCCGCGGAAGAGCCATCGCGGGAAGCCGGCGCGGAGAGCCGGGGCGGCACTCAGGCGGGCGCCTCGAGCAGCTTGCGCAGCGCGTCGTCGACCTGCTCCAGGTAGGACGGCGAGAGCCCGAACAGCGACGCGTGGCCGTGGACGTCCTCGATCACCCGGAACGCGCTGCCCGGGATCAGCTCCTGCTCGGCGGCGCAGTCCTCGGGCGGGAAGAACTTGTCGGTGCTGATCGGCATCACGACGGTCCTGGCCGTGATCCGGCCCAGAGCCGCCGCGAGGTCTCCCCCGGTGTGCCGGCTGACGTCGCCGTGCTGCCACTTCCACGCCTGCGCGAGCAGGTCCCCGGGGTCCATCGGCGCGAAGTAGGCCTCCAGGAAGCCGATGACGAAGTCCTCCGGTGAGCTGAAGCCCAGGCCCCGCCAGTGCTCGCCGGTCCAGAACTCGTTGGACAGCACGTGCAGGGCGAACAGCCCGGCGTGCCGCTGCAGCCCGCCGCGGACGTCGGCGGGCTCGCGGTACCAGCCCCCGGCGTACCCGGGGTCGGAGGTCAGCGCGTCGACCAGCGTCTGCGCCCAGATGACGCAGTGCTGGTAGATCCGCGCCGTGCCGGCCAGCGGCGCGGCCCGCTTGACCCGGTCGGGGAACCGGACCGCCCACTCGTAGGTCTGCTGGGCACCCATCGACCCGCCGAAGACCAGTGCCAGCTCCTCCACGCCCAGCACCTCGCGCAGCAGCCGCTCCTGGGCCACCACGTCGTCCCCGATGCGCACCCGTGGGAAGCGGGCCCGGCCGTAGGGCCCGGCCAGGTTGTGCGGTGAGGTGCCCAGCCCGCTGCCGATCTGGTTGACCAGGACGACGAAGTGCTCGGCGGGGTCGATCGCCCGGCCCGGCCCGACGTAGGTCTCCCGCATGACCGAGTGGTTGCCGGAGTACCAGGTCGGGATCAGCACGGCGTTGTCCTTGGCCGCGTTCAGCGTGCCCAGCGTCTGGTAGGCCAGCTGGCAGCCGCGCAGGGTGGCACCCTCCTCGAGGACCAGGTCCCCGATGTCGGCGAGCTCGAAGTCGCCGTGGACCCCGGCGGAGTAGTACGGGTTGTCGATCGGCATGGCCGGCCTCGTCTCGGCAGCGGGGGCGGGCCGCGGGCACGGCCCAGCCCGGACGCTAGCGTTCCGTGACCTGGCTCACACGTCGGGCTCAGGAGTCGTGGAGGAACGTCTCCAGCAGCTGCCGCGCGGCCAGTGCCGGGGTGAGCTCGCCGGCCAGCACGGCCTTCTCCAGCTGCGGCGCGGCGGCCCGGACGCCGGGGTGCGCGCGCAGCCGGTGCTCCAGGCCGTCGCGCACGAGCTGCCGGGTCCAGCGCACCTGCTGGCTGCGCCGCTGCTCGTCGAAGGCCCCGGAGGCCCTGCGCCGGTCCTGGTGCTCGACCAGCTTGGCCCAGACCTCCTCGAGGCCCTCGCCGGTCAGCCCGGCGCAGGTCAGCACCGGGACGCTCCAGTCCTCGCCGTGCCCGCGCAGCATCCGGATCGCCCCGGCCAGCTCGCGGGCGGCCTTGCGCGCGTCCGCCGCCCCGGGGCCGTCGGCCTTGTTCACCGCGATGACGTCGGCGATCTCGAGGATGCCGCGCTTGATCCCCTGCAGCTGGTCACCGGTGCGGGCCAGCGTCAGGAACAGGAACGAGTCGACCATCTCGGCGACGGTGATCTCCGACTGCCCGACGCCGACGGTCTCCACCAGGACGACGTCGTACCCGGCCGCCTCGACGACGACCATCGACTCCCGCGTCGCCTGCGCGACCCCGCCGAGGGTGCCCGACGTCGGCGAGGGCCGGATGAAGGCGTTCGGGTCGACCGACAGCCGCGCCATGCGGGTCTTGTCCCCGAGGATCGACCCGCCGGAGCGGGCCGACGACGGGTCGACGGCGAGCACGGCCACCCTCGACCCCGCCGCCGTCAGCGTCACGCCGAGCTGGTCGATGAAGGTCGACTTGCCCACGCCGGGGACGCCGCTGATGCCGACCCGCCGCGCCGACCCCGCGTGCGGCAGCAGCTCGACCAGCAGCTCCTGCGCGCGCTCCCGGTGGTCGGGGCGGTGGGACTCGACGAGCGTGATCGCCCGAGCCACGGCCCGGCGGTCCCCTCGGAGCACGCCCTCGGCGAGCGCCGGGACGTCGACCTGCCGAGCCGTCACTCCCGCGCTCCCGCGGCGTGCTCCGCTCCTCGCTCGCCGGCGCTCGCTGCGGTGCTCACGCGCCTGTCCGCCCAGCCATCAGTGACCGAGGCGCGAGGACAGCGTCCGCAGCAGCCCCTGCGCCGCCTCGGCGACGACCGTGCCGGGCAGGAACACCTCGGCCGCGCCCATCTCCTTGAGCGTCGGCACGTCGTCGGGCGGGATGACCCCGCCGACCACGATCACGACGTCCTCGGCCCCGAGGTCGGCGAGCGCCTGCTTGAGCGCCGGCACCAGCGTCAGGTGGCCCGCGGCCAGCGACGAGACTCCGACGACGTGCACGTCGGCCTCCACCGCCTGCCGGGCGACCTCCTCCGGCGTCTGGAACAGCGGGCCCACGTCGACGTCGAAGCCGAGGTCGGCGAAGGCGGTCGCGATGACCTTCTGCCCGCGGTCGTGGCCGTCCTGGCCCATCTTGGCGACCAGGATGCGGGGACGGCGCCCCTCGGCCTCCTCGAACGCCTCCGCCATGCTGCGGGTCTCCTCCATCGGACCGGAGCTCCCTGCCTCGTCGCGGTACACACCGGAGATGGTGCGGACCTGGCCGGCGTGCCGCCCGTAGACCTCCTCGAGCGCGTCGGAGATCTCCCCGACGGTGGCCTTGGCGCGCGCGGCGTCGACGGCCAGCTTGAGCAGGTTCGCGTCCAGCGACGAGTCCCGCCGTCCCTCGGCGGCCGCGCGGGCGGCGTCGGTCAGCCGGCGCAGGGCGTCCTGCACGGCGGAGCCGTCCCGGGAGGCCCGGAGCTCCTCCAGCTTGGCCTTCTGCTGGGCCAGCACGTCGGCGTTGTCGACCCGCAGCACCTCGATCGCCTCGTCGGCCTCGACGCGGTACTTGTTGACGCCGATCACCGGCTGGCGGCCGGAGTCGATGCGCGCCTGGGTGCGGGCGGCGGCCTCCTCGATGCGCAGCTTCGGGATGCCGTCGTCGATGGCCTGCGCCATGCCGCCGTGCTCGGCGACCTCCTCGATGTGCGCCCACGCGCGCCGGGCCAGGTCGTAGGTCAGCTTCTCCACGTACGCCGAGCCGCCCCACGGGTCGATGACCCGCGTCGTCCCGGACTCCTGCTGCAGCAGCAGCTGGGTGTTGCGGGCGATCCGCGCGGAGAAGTCGGTGGGCAGCGCCAGCGCCTCGTCGAGGGCGTTGGTGTGCAGCGACTGGGTGTGGCCCTGGGTGGCGGCCATCGCCTCCAGGCAGGTGCGGACGACGTTGTTGTAGACGTCCTGCGCGGTCAGCGACCAGCCCGAGGTCTGCGAGTGGGTGCGCAGCGACAGCGACTTGTCCTTCTGCGCGCCGGCCTCCTTGACCAGCCGCGCCCACAGCAGCCGCCCGGCCCGCAGCTTGGCGACCTCCATGAAGAAGTTCATGCCAATCGCCCAGAAGAAGCTCAGCCGGGGCGCGAACGCGTCGACGTCCAGCCCGGCGGCCTTGCCCGCCTCCAGGTACTCCACGCCGTCCGCGAGCGTGTAGGCCAGCTCCAGGTCGGCCGTCGCCCCGGCCTCCTGGATGTGGTAGCCGGAGATGGAGATCGAGTTGAACCGCGGCATCTCCTGCGAGGTGAACGCGAAGATGTCGCTGATGATCTGCATCGAGGGCTTGGGCGGGTAGATGTAGGTGTTGCGGACCATGAACTCCTTGAGGATGTCGTTCTGGATGGTCCCGGTCAGCTGACCGTGCTCCACCCCCTGCTCCTCGGCGGCGACGATGTAGAGCGCCAGCACCGGCAGGACGGCGCCGTTCATGGTCATCGAGACGCTCATCCGGTCCAGCGGGATGCCGTCGAACAGCTGCCGCATGTCCAGGATGGAGTCGACCGCCACCCCGGCCATGCCGACGTCACCGACGACCCGCGGGTGGTCGGAGTCGTAGCCTCGGTGGGTGGGCAGGTCGAAGGCGATCGACAGGCCCTTCTGCCCCGCGGCGAGGTTGCGCCGGTAGAACGCGTTGGACGCCGCCGCGGTGGAGAAGCCCGCGTACTGGCGCACCGTCCACGGCTGCGTCGTGTACATCGTCGGGTAGGGCCCCCGCAGGTACGGCGGGAGGCCGGGGTAGGTCTGGAGGAAGTCCAGGCCCCGGAGGTCGGCCGGGGTGAACAGCGGGGGGACGGCGATGCCCTCCGGCGTCTCCCAGGTCGCCTCCTCCACGCCGCGGCCGGTGGTCTCCTTCAACCGCTTGGCCCAGTCGTCGGCCGAGGCGGCCGCCGCGGGACGGCCCAGGTCGACACCGCTGAAGTCGGGGATCGCGCTCATGCCGGCACTCCCAGCTGCTCGTGGACTCGCTGCAGGACGTCGAGCGCGTCGCACCCGGCGTACACGTACCCGTCGACGCCGTCGACCGCCAGCGACGGCTTCCCGGCCAGCCACACCTGCGTGGCACCGGCCGCGCGGAGCTCGGCGGCCAGCGCGGCCGCGGACCCGGCGTAGTCCTTGTCGGTCCCGCAGATGCAGGCGACCGTCGTCCCGGCGTCGGCGAGGCCGGAGGCCCCGTCGCCGGACGGCGTCGCCACCCCCCCGGCCTGGAACAGGTTGCCGGCGAAGGTGGCCCGCGCGGTGTGCCGGGCGATCGGGCCGATGGTGGCGAGGTAGACCTGCGGCCGCCGATCCGCGGCGTCGGCGCGGTCGCGCAGCTCCTCGAACGCCTGCGCGGCGCGCACCCTCGGCAGACCGCCGGTGGGGTGCAGGTCCGCGGCGGGTTGCCGCTCGGGCAGCTTCTCGGCCAGGTGGGGGAACTCGCTGACGCCGGTGATCGCGTCGGTGCGGTGCGCCAGCCGCTCGGCGCGGGCGTCCCACGCGGCGGCGATCCGGTCGCGCACCAGGCCCGAGTCCAGCGCGGCGACCAGCCCACCGGCTCCCTCGATCTCGGTGAACCAGCTCCAGGCGGCCTCGGCCAGGGCGTCGGTGAGCGCCTCGACGTACCAGGAGCCGCCGGCCGGGTCCAGCACGCGGGCGAGGTGCGCCTCCTCGACCAGCAGGTTCTGGGTGTTGCGCGCGATCCGCCGGGAGAAGGCGTCGGGCAGGCCGAGCGCGGCGTCGAAGGGCTGCACCGTGACGACGTCGGCGCCGCCCACGCCCGCGGCGAAGCAGGCGACCGTCGTCCGCAGCATGTTGACCCAGGGGTCGCGCCTGGTCGTCATCACCGAGGAGGTGACGGCGTGCTGGCGCTGGCCGCGGGCGTCGGCCGAGGCGCCGCTGACCTCGCCGACCCGGTCCCACAGCCGGCGGGCGGCGCGCAGCGCGGCGATCGTCGTGAACTGGTCGGCACTGGCGGCGTAGCGGAACTCGAGCTGGGCGAAGGCCTCGTCGACCGACAGCCCGCCGTCGGTGAGCGCCCGCAGGTAGGCCACGCCGGCGGCCAGCGAGCAGCCGAGCTCCTCGACGGCCGAGGCGCCGGCGTCGTGGAAGACCGTGCCGTCGACGACGACGGTGCGCCAGCCGGCGGGCGCCCGGCGGGCGACATCGGCGAGGCCGGTGAGGTCCTGCGCCCGTCCCGAGGCGGCGTGCACGCCGAGCGGGTCGAGGCCCAGCGAGCCGCCGGGGGCGAGGTCGGTGCGGCCGTCCACGTGGGCGAGCAGCGCCTCGGCCGCGGGCGGCCCACCGGAGACCGACACCGGCGCGAGGTCGAGGTAGACGCCGGCGAGGACCTCGCCGAGCGCGTCGATCGGGACCGCGCCCTCGCCGAGCTCCAGCCACAGCGAGGTGACGCCGTTCTCCAGGTCGGCGGCGATCGCCTCCCGGGTCAGCCCGACGTCGGGGTGGGCGTGCCGCTGCCGCACGTCCCAGCTGGCGGACGCGCCGCCCTCGGTACCCCCAGCGGCGGAGACGGCGGGCGAGCCGGCGGGACCGACCGCGGGCCGGCCGCCGCGGACGAACGGCGGGAGCCCCGGGACGCCGACCGCGGCGGGCAGGTCACCGGCGTCCTCGGCCGTGTAGAGCGGGGCGACGCTGACGCCGGTGGCGACCGGCACCCGCAGCGCGTCCTCGACCGGATCCGGCAGCTCCTCGCGTCCGGCCTTGCGCAGCACCGCGGCGACCAGTTGCCGCCACGCCTCCCGGGTGGCGGCCGGGAAGGCGGCGGCGAGCTGCAGCTCGTCGGGGACCTCGTGCTCGGCCGGCACCTCGGCGTCGGCCGGTGCTGCGGTCTGCTGATCGGAGGAACTCATCGTCGGGCTCCCGGCGTCGTCGGCTGGTGCGCGTCAGTGTCTACCGTCGCGCAACCGGACCGGAACCGCTGGGTTGCGGCGTCGGGCCAGGCGGCGGAGCGCCGGCGTCGGCGGAGAGCGCGTGCAGCGCCGTGCGGGCCAGCAGTCGCACGCCGACCCCGATGGCCCGCTCGTCGACGTCGAACGTGCCCCGGTGCAGGTCCAGCGGGGCTCCCCCGCCGTGGGTGCCCAGCCGGGCCAGCGCGATGGGCACGACGTCGGCGAACCAGCCGAAGTCCTCCCCGCCCATGCTCTGCGGGGACAGCCGCAGCCCCTCGCTGCCGACCGTCTCCAGCGCGGCCGAGCGCAGCAGCGCGACCGCCCGCGGGTCGTTGACCACCGGCGGCACCCCCCGGACGTAGTCGACCTCGACGTCGGCGCCGGTGGTGGCGGCGACCCGCTCCACCAGGGAGCGCAGCAGCGTCTCGGCGTCCTGCCAGGCGTCGCGGTCGAGCACCCGGACCGTGCCGCTCAGGTGGCCGCGCTGCGGGATGGCGTTGGCCGCCACCCCGGCCTTGACCGCGCCCCACACCAGCGACATCCCGGCGCGCGGGTCGACCTGCCGGGACAGCAGCGCCGGCAGGTCGGTGATCAGCCGGCCGAGGGCGTCGACCAGGTCGACGGTCAGCTGCGGGCGCGCGGTGTGCCCGCCGGGGCCGGTGAGGGTGACGTCCATCCGGTCGCAGGCGGCGGTGATGGCGCCGGTGCGCAGTCCCACGCTGCCGGCCGGGAGGGAGGGGTCGCAGTGCAGGGCGAAGGCGCGGGACGCCCCGTCCAGCACGCCGGCGGCCACCACCCCGGTGGCCCCGCCCGGCACGGTCTCCTCGGCCGGCTGGAAGACGCAGCGCACGGTGCCGGGCAGGTCGTCGAGCGAGTTCAGGGCCAGCGCGGCGCCGAGCAGGACGGTGGTGTGCACGTCGTGCCCGCAGGCGTGGCAGGCGTTCTCGCGGGTGGAGGCGTAGGGGACGTCCTTGAGGTCGGCCAGCGGCAGCGCGTCGATGTCCGCGCGCAGCACCACGATCGGGTCCCCGGCGCCCACCTCGACGACCAGCCCGGTGCCGGAGGGCAGCCGCCGGGGCTCCAGGCCGGCGTTGCGCAGCCGCTGCTCGAGGAAGGACGTCGTCTCGAACTCGGCGTAGGACAGCTCGGGGTGGGCGTGCAGGTGCCGGCGCACGGCGACCAGCTGCGAGTGCCGCTCGGCGGCCCACTCGTCGACCGCCGTCCCCAGTTCCTCCGGGAACTGGGTCATGCGGCAGCGCCGCTCACGCTGCGGTGCCCGTCATGCTGCCGTGCCCCTCATGCCGCGTGGCCCCCGCTGCAGTCGGCCGGGCCGGGCACCGGCCCCGGCGGCCGGTCGGCCGGTCCGCTGCTGGGCAGGCCGTCGCGCAGCTCGGCCAGCAGGCTGTCGACGACGGCGGTCAGGTCGCCGTCGGAGGCCGCGGCGACCGCGCGCTGCCGCTGGTAGGAGGCGCCGACGGCCAGGATCCGGTGGACGTCGGCCAGCTCGTCCTCGCAGTCCAGCCGGCGAGCGGTGGGCTCGAGCTCCTCGACCAGGTCGGTGATCGCCTGGCGCACCGGCCGCACCGTGCCCTTGTCGTCGACGACGATGTCGGCGTCCAGCCCGTAGCGGGCCGCCCGCCACTTGTTCTCCTGCAGCACCCACGACGCCGGGACCGGCAGGGTGTAGCCGCGGTCGAGCTGGGTGTCGAACTGCTCGACCAGGCACTGGGAGAGGGCCGCGACGGCACCGATCTCGTCGAGGGTCGGCAGCCCGTCGCAGATGCGCAGCTCGACGGTGCCGAAGTCCGGGTGCGGGCGGATGTCCCACCACACCTCGCGGACGCTCTCGATCGCGCGCGTGGAGATCAGCGTCTCCATGTACTCCTCGAAGCGGTCCCAGCCCGAGAGCTGGTAGGGCAGCCCCGCGGTCGGCATCCCCTCGAAGACCTTCGAGCGGGCCGAGGCCAGGCCCGTGTCGCAGCCGACCCAGAACGGGGAGGACGCCGACAGCGCCAGGAAGTGCGGCACGTACTGGGTGAGCGCGTTGACGATCGGGATCGCCTTCTCCGGCGCGCGGACGCCGACGTGCACGTGGACGCCGAAGATCTGCAGCCGGCGGGCCAGCCACTGCATCTTCTCGACCAGCTGCAGGTAGCGCTCCTTGGGCGAGATCTGCTGCGTCTGCCAGTCGGTGATCGGGTGGGTGCCGGCGCACATCAGGCCCAGGCCGCGGCGCTCGGCGGCCGCCCGCACCTCGGCGACGGTGCCGGCCAGGTCGGCCTTGGCCTCCGCGACGGTGGTGCAGATGCCGGTGATGACCTCGACGGTCGACTGCAGCAGCTCGTGCTTGGCCTTGGGGTGCTCCTCGGCGCCCTCGGGCCGGATCTCCTCGAGGATCTCCACCGCCCCGGCGGTCAGCTGCCGCGTCCGCAGGTCGACGAGCTGCAGCTCCCACTCGACGCCGAGGCTGGCTCGCTCGGAGGACCGGAAGGGGATCTGCACGCTGGGCAGTCTAGGGACGAGCTGCCGTCCCGGCCGCCGGAGAAGCCGTCCCGACCAGGTCGTCCCCCGCGGTCCTCGGACGCGGCAGCCAGCGGGCGACCGGCACGCGCGCCTGCACCGCCGCGACGGCCCGCCGTCCGAAGCGCTCCTCGTCCACGACCGCGCTGCACATGTTGCGCCCGACGACGACGACGGCCCGCCCGTCCTGGGTGGGCAGCGCGGCCTCGACCAGCTCCCACGGGATGCTGTGGACGTCGCCGTCGCTGTCGCGGTGGGCCAGCTCCCGCTCCCCCACCACGAGGGCGACCCGGCTCTCCCGGGAGAACAGCCGGGTCAGGGCCGAGGGGCGGAACGTCTGCCCCGCCGGCAGCCGGTCCTGCACGGTGCACACGGACCGGCGCTCGACCGGCTCGCCGGGACCGGCGTAGTCGACCTCCTCGGGCACGTGCAGGATCGCCGTGGGTGCCGTGCCGCGCAGCGCCGCCGCGACCCGCTCGGGGGTCATCGCCCGCCACGCCTCCAGCACGTCCTGCACCGGGCGGAACGGCAGGCCGCCGACCGCGCAGTAGGCGGCGTCGGCCAGCTCGGACTCCACGACGGCGCGCTCGTCGGCGTCCAGCTCCTCCTCGAAGCCGGCCACCGCGTGCGCGAGCTCGGCCTCGGTCGGGCCGGACGCGCACAGCTCCGTGTACGCCTGCCAGAGCAGGCCGGCCACGGCGTCCTCCCGGCCCTCGCGGGCGTCGACGACGACGGCGACCTCGCGGCGGTCGGCCGTGACGTCCAGGGCCATCGAGTCGACGGAGTAGCTCAGGCCGCGGGCGAGGCGCGCGGTGTCCCGGAGCCGCTCCTTGAGCACCTCCACGCCCACCGTCAGCGCGGGGTCCCCCGCACCGCCCGCGGACAGCAGCAGGCCGACGCCGGCGCCGTGCCCCCTAGTCCACACCGGCCCGGTCTGCGGCCGCGCGGCCGGGACGAGCCGCTCGGGACGCGGGCCGTCCGGCAGCGGCAGCCGGAGCCCGGCCGGCAGCGGCCCGGCGCACCACAGCGCGGCGTTGCCGCGGACGAACCAGCGGCGGGCGTGCGCCCGCACGGTCTCCTCGGTGAGGTACTCCGGGCCGGGCCCGTCGGCCACGGCGAGGCCGGGGCCGACCAGCCCGAAGCGGGCGGCCCACAGCGCGCCGAGGGTGGAGTGGGCCGTCGAGCAGTTCTCCGCCTGCAGGACGCCGACCTCGAGCTCCATCCGCTCGGTGGGCAGGTCGGCCAGCGCGCGGCAGATGCCCTCCAGGAACGCGCCCACGGCCTCCGGCCGGCCGGTCGCGAAGAAGGTCGTGGTGTCCACGTCGGTGACGGCGTTGCAGCGCAGGTGCGACTTGGGCAGCGCGCCCATCGCCAGGTGCTCGACGAGGTGGGTCACCTCGATGGTCGCGAACGTCTCGTCCCGCAGCCCCACGCCGAAGACGAGGGCCGCGGTGGTCCGCGCCGGGCCGCCGGTGGCGAAGACGGGGACGCCGTCGATGTCGATGCGCTGCACCTCGACACAGTCGACCGCCCGCCCTCCGGCCTCCAGCGGACACGCCCGCAACGGGACACCTGGGACAGGTGTGCCCCGTCACCCACGCGCGCCCTGCGTTAGCGTCCGAGCGTGAGTGCACCCCCCGCCACCGACCCCGCCGCCCTGGCCGCCCGCGCGGCCGACGACCTGACCAGCGCGCTCGGCAGCGGCCACGAGGTCGCCGTCGTCATGGGGTCGGGCTGGGCCCCTGCCGCGGACGCCTTCGGCACCGTCGAGGGCAGCGTCGCCATCGGCGAGCTGCCCGGCTTCGCCGCCCCGACCGCGGTGGGCCACGGCGGGGAGGTCCGCTCGGTGCGGGTGGGCGACCGCGGGGTGCTGCTCTTCCTCGGCCGCACGCACCTCTACGAGGGCCACGGCGTGGAACCGGTCGTGCACGGCGTGCGGACGGCGGCCGCGGCGGGTGTGCGCACCGTCGTCCTCACCAACGCCGCCGGCGGGCTGGCGCCCGACCACCGCGTGGGCCAGGCGGTCCTGATCAGCGACCACCTCAACCTCACCGCCCGCTCCCCGCTGGTCGGCGCCACGTTCGTCGACCTCACCGACCTGTACTCGGCGCGGCTGCGGTCGCTGGCCCGCGGGCTGGACCCGGCGCTGACCGAGGGCGTCTACGCGGCGCTGCCCGGGCCGCACTACGAGACGCCGGCCGAGATCCGGATGCTGCGCACGCTCGGCGCGGACCTGGTGGGCATGTCGACGGCGCTGGAGGCGATCGCCGCGCGCGCCGCCGGGCTGGAGGTGCTGGGTCTGTCGATGGTCACCAACGCCGCCGCCGGCATCACCGGGGAGAAGCTCGACCACGAGGAGGTCCTCGCGGCCGGCAAGGCGGCGGCCGGCCGGCTCGGCGAGTTCCTCGTCCGGTTCATCGGGCGGCTGCCGTGACGGCGGTGGCCGCGGTCGTCTCCACGGCGAGCGCCGGAGGGGGTCCCCGGTGAGCGGGACGGTCCTGCTCACCGGCGCGGCCGGGCGGATCGGCGCGGTGCTGCGCGGCGGCCTGCCCGAGCGCGGCTGGGCGCTGCGCTCACTGGACGTCGTCCCGATCGTCGATCCCCGCCCCGGCGAGGAGCACGTCGTCGCCGACACCACCGACCTGGCCGCGATGACCGGGGCCGTCTCCGGCGCCGCCGCCGTCGTCCACCTGGCGGGTGTCTCCGGCGAGTCGACCTGGGCGGCCGTCTCGCACGCCAACATCGACGGCACCCACTGCGTGCTGGAGGCGGCGCGGCGGGCCGGCGTCCCCCGGGTCGTGCTCGCGTCGAGCAACCACGCCACCGGGTTCACCCCGCGCCCGGCCTCCGGTCCCCTGCGCGAGGACGACGGCCTGCCGCGGCCGGACACCTTCTACGGGGTGTCCAAGGTGGCGGTGGAGGCGCTCGGGTCGCTGTACGCCGACCGGTACGGCCTGGACGTCGTCTGCCTGCGGATCGGCACCGCCGCCCCCGAGCCCACGACGACCCGTCACCTGTCGACGTGGCTCTCCCCCACCGACCAGGTGTCGCTGGTCGACGCCGCGCTGCGGGCGCCGTCCCCCGGGTTCGCCGTGGTGTGGGGTGTCTCGGCCAACACCCGCGGCTGGTGGGACCTGACCGCCGCCCGTGCGCTGGGCTACGAGCCGGCCGACGACGCGGAGGTCTTCGCCGAGGCGCTGGTCGAGGTGCACGGCGAGCCGGACCTCGCCGATCCGGTGCACGCCCGGGTGGGCGGCGAGTTCACGACGGCCGAGTTCGACGCCGAGCAGGTCGAGGAGCGTCCGTGACCCTGCTCGACACCGCCCGCGCCTGGGCCGACGCCGATCCGCACGACGGCGACCGCGCGGAGATCGAGGCGCTGATCGAGGCGGAGGACCGGACCGAGCTGGAGCGCCGTTTCGCCGGGCCGCTGACCTTCGGCACCGCCGGGTTGCGCGGGCCGCTGCGCGCCGGGCCGGCCGGGATGAACGCCGCCGTGGTGACCCGTGCGGCCGCCGGGCTGGGCCGTTGGCTGGCCGACTCCGGGCACGCGGGCGGCGGCGTGGTGGTCGGCTTCGACGCGCGCCGGCGCTCCGACGAGTTCGCCCGGGTCACCGCCGAGGTGCTCACCGGCGCCGGGTTCGCCGTCCAGGTGCTGCCGCGGCCGCTGCCGACGCCGGTGCTGTCCTTCGCCGTCCGGCACCTGGGCTGCGTGGCCGGGGTGATGGTGACCGCCAGCCACAACCCGCCCGACGACAACGGCTACAAGGTCTACCTCGGCGACGGCGCCCAGCTGGTGCCGCCGGCCGACCGGGAGATCGAGGCGGCGATCGCCGCGGTGGGGCCGGCGCGCGAGGTGCCGGGGTCCGACGACTGGCTGACCCTCGGGGACGACGTCGAGGCCGACTACGTGGCGGCGGTGGTCCGCGCGCTGGACCCCGGCCGGGTGCCGGACCGCGACCGCCTCGTCGTCGCCTACACGGCGATGCACGGGGTGGGCGCGGAGACGACCCGTTCGGTGTTCGCCGCCGCGGGCCTGGCGGCGCCGGTGAGCGTGCCCGAGCAGGACGAGCCCGACCCGGCGTTCCCGACTGTCGCCTTCCCCAACCCGGAGGAGCCGGGTGCGGTCGACCTGCTGACCGCGCTGGCGGAGCGGGTGGGCGCCGACGTGGCGATCGCCGAGGACCCCGACGCCGACCGCTGCTCGGTGGTCAGCGGCGGGCGCCAGCTCACCGGTGACGAGGTGGGCGGGCTGCTGGCCGACTGGCTGCTGCGCCGGGGGGTGCGCGGCACGTACGCCGCGTCGCTCGTCAGCGGCTCGCTGCTGCACGCGCTGGCCACCGCGCACGGCGTCCGGTTCGCCGAGACGCCGACCGGCTTCAAGTGGATCGTCCGGGCGGGCACGGACGACGAGCCGCTGGTCTTCGGCTACGAGGAGGCACTGGGCTACGCCGTGGCGCCTCAGGTGGTGAAGGACAAGGACGGGATCTCCGCCGCGCTCGCCGTCGCGCTGCTGGCCGCGGAGCTCAGGTCCTCCGGCCGAACGCTGACCGACCGGCTCGACGAGCTGGCGCTGGAGCACGGGCTGTTCGCCACCGGGCAGCTCTCGGTGCGGGTGGAGGACCTCTCCCGCATCGGGGCGATGATGGCGCGGCTGCGGTCCTCGCAGCCTGCGCAGCTGCTGGGGCGCCCGGTCGTCGCCTCCGACCTGCTCGACGAGACCCCCGCTGTGGACGCCGTCCGGCTGCTCGGCGACGGGGTGCGGGTGATCGTGCGACCCAGCGGCACCGAGCCGAAGCTCAAGGCCTACCTGGAGACCGTCGTCCCCGTGCACGAGGACGCCGGGATCATCGCCGCCCGCGGCCGGGGTGCCGACGAGCTCGACCGGCTGCGCGACGAGATGTCGGCGGCACTGGGGCTGTAGTGGACGTCCGCGCGCTGGTCTTCGACGTCTTCGGCACCGTCGTGGACTGGCGCGGCGGCGTCGCCCGCGAGATGCGCAGGCTGCTGGGCTCGGCGGTGGACGCGGAAGCCCTCGCCGACGACTGGCGCGGGCGCTACGTGCCGTCGATGGAACGGGTGCGCTCCGGGGAGCTGCCGTGGACGCCGCTGGACGCGCTGCACCGTTCCTCGCTCACCGCTGTGCTCGCGGACGCCGGACTGGCTTCCGTCCCCGCCGAGGTCCGCGACGAGCTGGTGCTCGCCTGGCACCGGCTGGACCCGTGGCCGGACGCGGTGCCCGGGCTGCGCCGGCTGGCGCGCACGTACGTGCTGGCGCCGCTGTCGAACGGCAACGTGGCCCTGCAGGTGGACCTGGCGCGGCGGTCCGGGCTGCCGTGGGACGCCGTGCTGGGCGCCGAGGTGGTGCGGCACTACAAGCCCGACCCGGAGGTCTACGACTCCGCGGCGGAGCTGCTCGGGGTGCCCCCGTCATCGGTGGTCATGGTCGCCGCACACCTCGACGACCTCGCCGCGGCGCGGGCGCGGGGGCTGCGGACGGCGTACGTGCACCGGCCGGACGAGTTCGGCGGCCGCGTCGTGCCGCCGTCCACCGATCCGGACGCGGACCTGTCGGTGGCCTCGTTCGAGGAGCTGGCCGAGGCGCTGGGCACCTGACGACCGCCGTCTCTGCGGGCGTTCCTCGTGGGTTGCCGGTGTTGCAGTGCCGGCAGAGCGCGAGCAAGCCCGGCAATGCGTTCGGGTGGTTGTCCACAGCGGCGCGTGCCCGTCACGGCGGCACTCCGTAGTCTCCCGGCGACCGGTGATCGACACGGGGGTGGACGACGGTGACACGGCGCTGGACGCTGCGGCTGGTGGCAGGCCTCGCGGCCGGCGCGGTCGTGCTGAGCGGGTGCTCGGAGCGGCAGGAGGCGAGCGACACCCTGCCCGGCGCTGACGCCTCGCCCAGCGCGTCGGAGCCGGACCTGCCGCCCTTGGGCCCGCCGGACCTACCGATGCCCGCCGAGGCGAGGACACCCACCCAGGATGGGGCGCGGGCGTTCTTCGAGTACTACATCGAGGTCTACAATCACGCCTTCGCGAGCATGGACTCTTTCTACTTTCGCGACCTTGGGTTCAACTGCGCGGACTGCAACTTGATTGCCGACCAATTGGACTCGGACATGGCTGCAGGCTTGCAGTACGAGGGTGGCAGTCTACGCATTGACAGCATGTCACCACCCTCAGTAGAGGGGAATGTAGCCCAGTTGGCACTCATATTCACCCAAGCGCCATTAACAGTCACCGATTCAACCACGGGGGAATCGCTGCGAGAGCTCAGCTCTGGCGAGGTGCGCAGCCCGTCGGGAGGTGCCGTTCTAGCCTGGCAGGCCACGCGCAGCACTTGGGTTGTTACTCAGTGGGACGCATGAGGGGAACCAAGCGCGCAGCGGTCATCGTGGCCCTGTTGGGGACTATGGCGCTTCCTGCAACCTCGGCATACGCCGACCATTGTGCGCGAGGGCGCGCTTGCGTTCATACGGAATTGGTCGACCAGGCCGCACAGGTCTCCGCCGGCCACGTCTCAACGCCTGACTCGAATGGCCTACGAGCCGCCAGCATCGGCGCACCGACTGGTCCGACTCTCTTCACGTGGCGCCTCCGTGATCCTTGCACGCGCACGGACGCCGCTGCGGGAGTCGCCTGCGACTCGCGGACCCGCGCCTGCCCGCAGGTCGAGGGGCGTGTCATCCAATTTCTCGTCGTGCAAAGGCAACGACTCGCACAAGTGGACGGAAGCGCAGTCGAGGATATTGCACCACCCGCGGGTGCGGTTCCTGGCTCCGTTTACGGGCCTGTGATCGTCGATGGCGGAACTTGCGTCGACATCACGGCGCTGAACCCGCCGCCGTCACCGGCTGAGGTCTACCGCTACTTCCAGACCCTGCCCCTGCCGGACCTGCCCACCCAGCAGCAGCCACCAGGCAACGCGCTGGCCGGCCTGCCCGTCGTCTTCTACACCGACGGCCCGACCACCCAGACCTTCACCGTGGACATCCGCGGTTTCACCGTCGACATCGTCGCCACCGCGAGCGCCTTCTCCTGGGACACCGGCGACGGTGCCGTCCTGAGGACCACCGACCCCGGCGCGCCGTACCCCGACCACACGATCAGCCACGACTACCGCAGCGGCACCTACACCGCCGCTCTGACCACCACCTGGAGCGGTACCTACAGCGTCGACGGCGGCGCCACCGCCGACGTCCCCGGCACCACGACCACCGACGGCCCGCCGGCCACCTTCACCGTGCTGCAGGCCAACCCCGTCCTCACCAACCCCTTCGACTGACCCGCTCGTGCGGTGTTGCACCCCCTTCTGCGCCGTTGCAGCAGCGCGAAGGGGTCAGGCACAGCGGGAGAGCAACCCGGCGGGACCCGGCACTGCCGGGGTTGCTCGTGTTCTGCCGGGGCTGCAGCAGCGGCAACGCGCGAGGAGCGCCGGCAGTGCGCCGGGCGCGGGGTTCACCAGGGCTGCGGCGTCGGCTGACCGGGCGGAGAGCCGTACCGGTTCGGCACCGGGTGCCCGGCCAGGAAGCCGTTCTGGACGAACAGCACGAGCCACCCGACGAGGGGCACCAGCGCCCAGAGCAGCCACCACGCCGAGTGGCCGCGGTCGTGCAGCCGGGTGACCGAGGAACTCACGGACGGGACGATCGTCAGCAGCGAGACGAGCGCGGTGAGCGGACCCCCGACGTAGGCCCAGGGGTCGCCGGAGTCGACCGTCGTCGAGAAGACGGGGTACCCCAGCGAGGCGTCCGCGACGTTGGCCAGCAGACCCAGCCCGGCGAGCGGCAGCGCGTAGTGCAGCCACCAGGTGGTCCGGTCGATCCGTCCGCGCCGCACGTACCACTCGCCGAGACCCACGTCCGCTCCTGTCCCGCCCCACCGTGAGGCACCACGAGCAGGGTGCCGTCCCGACCGCCGCAGGGGCGCACGCGGGACCGCGGCCTCACCCCGACGGGGGTCGGGCCGGAACCGGCTCCCGGCAGCCGGACTCCAGCGCGCGGGCCGCGGTCGCCAGCACCGCGACGACGTCCCGCGCGAAGCCGACGTCGCAGGGGTGCGTCCCGCCGGTCACCGCTGCCGCCTCGAGTTCGTCCACCGCGGCGGCGAGCGACTCGACCGGGCTCTCGGTGTCCGGCAGCAGCACGAGCCGGCCGGCGTCCCCGTGCACGAAGAACTCGACGCCCGTCGACATCGGCGCGACGGTGTGCGACAGGGTCAGCGTCGAGGCGACACCGGGCGTGGCGTGCTGCAGCACCAGGTGCACGGTGTCGCCGGCGCCGGCCCCGGCCTGCACGGAGACCACCGGGCCGAGCGTGGGCAGCAGCAGCGAGAGCGCGTGCGGGCCGATGTCCCACAGCGCGCCGTGCTCGCGGCGCCAGGCCGAGTCGAAGGGGCTGCCGGCCAGCGCGCTCAGCCACGAGCCGGCGCCCCCGGCCAGGCGGGTGCGGGCGGCCTGGCTGAGCCAGGTCGACGTCCCGGCCTGGAAGCGGAAGGTGAAGAACACGACCGAGGCGACGCCCGCGGAGCGCACCGCGGTGACCACCCGGTCGGCCTCGTCGAGCGAGAGCCCGATCGGCTTCTCCAGCAGCAGGTGCTTCCCGGCGGCCGCGGCCTGCTCGGCGAGCCCCACCTGCACCGAGGGCGGGACGGCGATCGCCACGGCGTCGACCTGGTCGAGCAGCGCGGCCAGGTCCGAGAAGCCGGGGACGTCGAACTCCGCGCCGACCTCCCCGGCCTTGACCGGGTCGCGGCCCCACACGCCGACGAGCTCGGCGGTCGGGTGCTCGGCCAGGGCGGCCGCGTGGACCGTCCGTGCCCAGTGGCCGGTGCCGAGCACCCCGAAGCGCACGGTCAGACCGCCCCGAACTGACGGTCGCCGGCGTCCCCGAGGCCCGGGACGATGTAGGCCTTGTCGTTGAGCCCCTCGTCGACCGAGGCGGTGAACACCCGCAGCGGCAGCCCGCTCTCCTCCAGCCGGCGGATCCCCTCGGGGGCGGCGAGCGCGCAGAGGACGGTGATCGAGGTGGCGCCGCGCCCGGTCAGCAGGCCGCAGCAGTGCACCAGCGACCCCCCGGTGGCCAGCATCGGGTCGAGCACGAAGACCTCGCGGTCCACCAGGGACGCCGGCAGCGAGGCCATGTACGCCTCCGGCTGGAACGTCTCCTCGTTGCGGGCCAGGCCGACGAAGCCCATCTGCGACTCCGGCAGCATCCCGTGCGCGGTGTCGGCCATCCCCAGCCCGGCCCGCAGCACCGGCACGATCAGCGGCGGCGCGGCCAGCCGGTAGCCGGTGGTCGCGGTGACCGGCGTGGTGATCTGCTCCTCGGCTACCGGCAGGTCGCGGGTGGCCTCGTAGACCAGCATCTGGGTCAGCTCGGCCAGCGCCGCGCGGAACGCCGCGTTGTCGGTCCGCTCGTCCCGCATGCGGGTCAGACGGGCACGGGCCAGCGGGTGGTCGACGACGGTCAGCTGCACGCGGGCCACCGTAGCGGCCGGGTGGACCCCACCTCCTGGCGCTGGCACGATCCCCGGCGTGACGACGACGCAGGAGTGGCGCCGCCGGTAGGTGGCTGCCCTCGTCGTCCGGCCCACCCGTCCCCGGTGGGCCGCGCACCCGGTCCGCCTCCGTCCGAGGAGACCGCCCGTGCCCTCGATCGAGCTCCGCCCCCTCCCGCCCGGCGCGGCCGGCGAGCTGCTCGCGCTGCAGCGCGCCGCCCACGTCCCCGAGGCCCAGCTGTACGACGACGTCCGGCTGCCGGCCCTGGTCTGGCCCCTCGACGAGCTGGCCGACGAGCTCACCCGCAGCAGCTGCCTGGGAGCACGTGCGGGCAGCCGGCTCGTCGGCGCGGTGCGCGCCCACGAGCGGGACGGCGTCCTGCACGTCGGCCGGCTCGTCGTCGCGCCGGACCTGCAGGGCCGGGGCATCGGCACGCGGCTGCTGCCGGCCGCGGAGCACGGGACGCGGCTCCCCCGGGCCACCCTGTTCACCGGCGCGCGCAGCACCGCCGACCTGCGGCTGTCCCGCCGGCACGGCTGCGTGGACGCCCACCGCGAGACCGTGCGCCCCGGCCTGCAGCTCGTTCACCTGGTCGAGGAGCTGCGGTGAGCGAGCTGCGCGGCGCGACCGACATCGGGGACTTCCTGGTCAGCGCCCGGTCGTTCGACGAGTACCGCGCGATGTTCGCCCTGACCGACGCCGACCTGCGCGGCCGGGCCCTCGACTGCCCCGGCGGAGGTGCGTCGTTCACCGCGGCGGCCCGGGTCCGCGGCGCGGACGCGTTCGCGGTGGACCCCGTCTACGCGAGCCCACCGCGCGAGCTCGTGGCCCGCCTCGACGCGGAGCTGGCCCGCGGCAGCGCCTGGGCCACCGCCAACGCCGAGCGCTACGTCTGGGGCTTCCACGGCGACCCCGCCGCCCACGCCCGGCTCCGGGCCGAGTCGGCGGCGGCCTTCGCACGGCACCTCGCCGAGCACCCGGGCCACCACGTGGCGGCGGCCCTGCCGGACCTGCCGTTCGGCGACGGCGCCTTCGACCTGGTGCTCTCCTCGCACCTGCTGTTCACCTACGCCGACCGGCTCGACGCCCGGTTCCACGCCGCCGCCCTGCGGGAGATGGCCCGGGTCGGCGCCGAGGTGCGCGTCTACCCCCTGGTCGACCAGGCCGGCCGGGCCCTGCCCGACCTGCTGGCCTCGGTGGTGGCCGAGCTCGGCGACGCCGGTGTGCGAGCGGAGGTCGAGGACGTCCCCTACGAGTTCCAGCGCGGCGCCCGCAGCATGCTCCGGCTGGGCCCGGTCCCCCCTCGCACGGGTGTGCGGGGCGCGGGCGCACCGGCGGCGGGAGGGAGAATGCCCGCATGACCCACGTGCTCGACCCCGACGCGCCGGCAGCGGCGAACCCGCCGCGGCGCGAGCCCCCGGCGCCGTACCGCGACGTGACCCGGTCCGACGCCGCCTTCCGGGCCTTCCTGCACGGCCTGCCGGGGGTGGACCAGGTCGGCGCGGAGTCGCGGGTCGCCGTCCTCGGCACCCGGTCGATCAAGACCACCGCCAAGGCGTGGGCGATCGACACCGCCATCTCGATGGTCGACCTCACCACGCTCGAGGGCGCCGACACCCCGGGCAGGGTCCGCAGCCTGGCCGCCAAGGCCCGCCGTCCCGACCCGGGTGACCCGACGACACCGCCGGTCGCGGCGGTCTGCGTCTACGGCGACCTGGCCGGCGTCGCGAAGGAGGCCCTGACCGGAACGGGCATCTCCGTCGCCGCCGTCGCCACCGCCTTCCCCAGCGGCCGCGCCAGCCGGGCGGTCAAGCTGGCCGACGTCCGCGACGCCGTGGCCAACGGCGCCGACGAGATCGATATGGTCATCGACCGCGGCGCCTTCCTCGCCGGCCGCCACCTCGACGTGTTCGACGAGATCGTCGCGGTCAAGGAGGCGTGCGGGGACGCGCACCTCAAGGTCATCCTGGAGACCGGCGAGCTGGTCACCCTGGACAACGTCCGCCGCGCCTCCTGGCTGGCGATGCTCGCCGGCGGCGACTTCATCAAGACCTCCACCGGCAAGGTCTCCCCCGCGGCCACCCTGCCGGTCTGCCTGGTCATGCTCGAGGCGGTCCGCGACTTCCGCGCCGCCACCGGCCGCCAGGTCGGCGTCAAGCCCGCGGGCGGCATCCGGACGACGAAGGACGCGATCAAGCACCTGGTCCTCGTCAACGAGGTCGCCGGGCCCGAGTGGCTCTCCCCCGACTGGTTCCGATTCGGCGCCTCCAGCCTGCTCAACGACCTGCTCCTGCAGCGGCAGAAGCTGCGCACCGGCCACTACTCCGGCCCCGACCACGTGAGCGTCGACTGACCATGACCAACCTGTTCGAGTACGCCCCCGCTCCCGAGTCACGCTCGATCGTCGACGTCGCGCCGTCCTACGGCCTGTTCGTCGACGGCGAGTTCGTCGACGGCTCCGGGACCCCCTTCAAGACGGTCAACCCGGCCACCGAGGAGGTCCTCTCCGAGGTCGCCTCGGCCACCGACGCCGACGTCGACCGCGCCGTCCGCGCCGCCCGCCGCGCGTTCACCCGCGTGTGGGGGCCGATGCGCCCCGCCGACCGCGGCAAGTACCTGTTCCGCATCGCCCGCCTGCTGCAGGAGCGGGCGCGGGAGTTCGCCGTCCTGGAGTCGCTGGACAACGGCAAGCCGATCCGGGAGTCCCGCGACGTCGACGTCCCCCTAGCCGCGGCGCACTTCTTCTACCACGCGGGGTGGGCCGACAAGCTGGACTGGGCGGGCCTGGGCCCCGGCCCCAGGCCGCTCGGCGTGGCCGGCCAGGTCATCCCGTGGAACTTCCCGCTGCTGATGCTGGCGTGGAAGGTCGCCCCGGCGCTGGCCACCGGCAACACCGTCGTCCTCAAGCCGGCCGAGACCACCCCGCTGACCGCGCTGCTGTTCGCCGAGGTCTGCCGCCAGGCCGACCTGCCGCCCGGCGTGGTCAACATCGTGACCGGCGCCGGCGACACCGGCCGGGCCGTCGTCGAGCACGAGGACGTCGACAAGGTCGCCTTCACCGGGTCGACCGAGGTGGGCCGATCGATCGCCCGGGCCGTCGCCGGCACCCGCAAGCGGCTCACCCTCGAGCTCGGCGGCAAGGCGGCCAACATCGTCTTCGACGACGCCCCGATCGACCAGGCCGTCGAGGGCATCGTGCAGGGCGTCTTCTCCAACCAGGGCCACGTCTGCTGCGCGGGCAGCCGGCTGCTGGTGCAGGAGTCGGTCCACGACGAGGTCATCGCCTCGCTGCAGCGGCGCATCGGCACGCTGCGCCTCGGCCACCCGCTCGACAAGAACACCGACATCGGCGCGATCAACTCCGCGGAGCAGCTGGCCCGCATCCGGGAGCTGTCCGAGGTCGGCGAGGCCGAGGGCGCCAACCGCTGGCAGCCGGCCTGCGAGCTGCCCGAGCGCGGCTTCTGGTTCCCGCCGACCGTCTTCACCGACGTCTCCCCCGCCCACCGCATCGCCCGTGACGAGGTGTTCGGGCCGGTGCTCTCGGTGCTCACCTTCCGCACGCCCGACGAGGCCGTGGCCAAGGCCAACAACACCACCTACGGGCTGTCGGCCGGCATCTGGACCGAGAAGGGCTCGCGGATCCTCGCGGTCGCCGACCGGCTGCGCGCCGGCGTGGTGTGGGCCAACACCTTCAACCAGTTCGACCCGACGTCGCCGTTCGGCGGCTACAAGCAGTCCGGCTACGGCCGCGAGGGCGGCCGCCACGGGCTCGCCGCGTACCTGGAGGGGGCCCAGTGAGCGACCGGCTCGCCGTCCGCAAGACGTACAAGCTCTACGTCAACGGCGCGTTCCCGCGCTCGGAATCCGGCCGCACCTACGAGGTCACCGACGCCAGGGGCGGCTTCCTCGCCAACGCCGCGCAGGCCTCCCGCAAGGACGCCCGGGACGCCGTCGTCGCCGCCCGCACCGCCTTCGGCAAGTGGTCGGGCGCCACCGCCTACAACCGCGGCCAGGTGCTCTACCGGGTCGCCGAGGTGATGGAGGGGCGGCACGCGCAGTTCTGCGAGGAGGTCGCCGCCGGCGAGGGTCTGTCGGCGTCCCGGGCGCGGGCCGCCGTCGACGCCGCCGTCGACCGCTGGGTCTGGTACGCCGGGTGGACCGACAAGCTCGGCGCCGTCCTCGGCGGGGCCAACCCGGTCGCCGGGCCGTACTTCGACTTCTCGCTGCCCGAGCCCACCGGCGTCGTCGCCGTCCTGGCGCCGCAGCGCTCGTCGCTGCTCGGCCTGGTCAGCGTGCTCGCCCCCGTGCTGGCCGGCGGCAACACCGCCGTCGTCGTCACGTCGCGGACCCGGCCGCTGCCCGCCGTCACCCTCGGCGAGGTGCTCGCCACCAGCGACGTCCCGGGTGGGGTGGTCAACCTGCTGACCGGGGACGCCGGCGAGATCGGGCCGTGGCTGGCCGAGCACGACGACGTCGACGCCATCGACCTCACCGGGGCCCCGGCCGACCGCGCCATGGAGCTCGAGCGCCTCGCCGCCGGCAGCATCAAGCGGGTCGTGCGGCCGCCCGCCGAGGAGCCGGACTGGTCGGCCGACCCGGGGCTGTCCCGGCTGACGCCCTTCCTGGAGACCAAGACCGTCTGGCATCCCATGGGCCTCTGAACGGCCCCGTCCAGAGGCTCGCCGCGAGCTCGCGAGCGGTGGGGAGGACGGGGTCCGTCATCGGGCAGGATGGGCGCGTGGCCCGGCCCAGCATCGTCCCCATCGCCCTCACCGTCGACGACCGCACGGGCTTCACCCTGTGGGCCCCGCCGTGGGAGGAGGACGGCGAGGAGTGGCAGGCGTTCCTCGGCACGTCCGAGGGCGACCGGGCCCGCGTCCACCTCTTCCCGACGCCCGCGGCGCTGGCCGCCTTCTGCCGCACCCGCACCGACCACGACCTCGCCGACCACCCGGTCTGGCCGGTCGTGGTCGGGCTGGGTGCGGCCGACCTGACGCCTGACGACGACCACCGCTACGACCTCGACGGCGTCTACGACACAGCTGCCGAGAACCCCGACCGGTGGGCCGTCGAGGAGCTGGCCGCGACCATCGACATCGTCACCCGGCTGGCCGAGTGCCTCGACACGGGCGACGACGAGGACGACGACGAGCTGACCGACCCCGACGACGACCCCGACGTCGACGACGACATCGAGCTGGAGCGCCGGTCGGGTGGGGACGTGACCCGCGGCGGGGAGTTCGGCGCGCTCGCCGAGCTGGTCTCCCGGCCGGAGGTCGGGTCGCTCGGGCTCGGCGTCGAGGCCTTCCTCGGCCGCTCCGGCGAGGACGCCTGGGTGGGTGTCGGCGGAGCCCTCGACGACCTGTGGGAGGACGTCCTCGAGGAGCTGGGCGCGCACCTGGACTGGACCGGCGGAGGCACGGTCACCATCGAGGACTACCCCTCGGCGGCCGAGGACGACGACGAGGACGACGAGTTCGAGGACGACGACGACGCCGAGGACGCCGCCCCCGCGACGCGCCCGGCCGGCGGATCGACCGCGGCCTCGGCGGCAGCGGCCGGCGTCAGCACCATCGCCCGTCCCGGCCGGATCGCCGCCCCGCCGGCAGAGGTCGCCGAGGCCGCCCGGTTCTGGGAGGCCGTCGGCATCCTGCCGGTGGAGGTGGTCGTGCCGGAGGGCTCCGGCGTCACGCTGCGCTGCTACGTCGACGACCGGGCCCGCTTCCTCGGCCGGGACGGCGAGGTGTTCCTGTTCGCCTCCCCCGCCGACCTCACCCGCTTCTGCCGCGGGGACGAGACCCACGACCTCACCGAGATCGCCTCCTGGCCGGAGGTCGCCGACACCGACACCCGGCCGCTGCCGGCCGACCAGGACCGCTACGACCTCACCGAGCTCACCGAGGTGCTCGCCGAGGTCGCCGGCGGCGCGGCCGGGCTGGTCGACCACCGCGTCCTCGCCCAGCAGGTCGAGGGCGTCCGCGACGTCGCCGAGTACGCCGGGCTCACCCGCGTCGACGAGCTGCTGCGCCCGGACGCCCCGCTCGGCCAGGCGGTGGCGCGCGGCGAGCGGCAGCCCGACGCCCCGCTGCGGGCCGAGGACGCCGCGGTGCTGCGCCCGGACTGGGACGAGGTCGTCACCGAGGTCAGCCGGGCGCTGGTCTTCCGCGACTGACGGAGGGCTCCCGCTCGCCGACCGCCCGCAGGCCCGCGGCGGGGCCCCGAGGGAGGCCGCCGTCCTCCGGTCACCCCACCCCTGGGTCGGTGGGATCGCAGGGGGCACGTCACACGCACCACGAACGGCAGCGGCCGGCCCCGGGGATCCGGGACCGGCCGCTGCTCCGTGGATCGGTGCTCAGTCGGCGGCGGGCCGCCGGCCCTGACCGCGGTACGAGCTGGGACGACGCTCGCCGTAGGGGCGGTCGCCGTTCCCGCGGGAACGCTCGCCGTACGGCCGCTCACCGAACGCCGGACGGTCGCCGTCCCGGCGCGGCCGCTCCCCGTGGGGACGGCGCGGCCGGTCACCGTCGCGGCGCGGGCGCTCGCCGTCCCGGCGGGGACGCCGGCCGCCCGGGCCGCCGGAGGGACGCCGGGACTCGCGCACCGGGCGCTCCACCGGCTCGACGTGCACGCCGCTGGCGACGAGCTCGGCGATCGGGGCGTCGCCCGGACGGACCCGGGAGACCACGGGCTCCACCTTGGCCTGGCGGAACCGGCGCTTGGCCTGGCCCACCTGGTCGGGCAGCAGCAGCGAGACCACGACACCGCCGGCGCCGGCGCGGGCGGTGCGGCCCGAGCGGTGCAGGTAGGTCTTGTGGTCCGCCGGCGGGTCGTAGTGCAGCACCAGCGAGACGTCGTCGACGTGGATGCCGCGGGCGGCGACGTCGGTGGCGACCAGCACCGGGCTGCGGGCGTCGGTGAACTCCTCCAACGCCCGGCGGCGGGCACCCTGCGGCAGTCCGCCGTGGATGGCCTCGGCCTTGATGCCCGCGGCCTGCAGGTTGCCGGCGAGCCGGTCGGCGCCGAGCTGGGTGCGCACGAAGATGAGCGTGCGGCCCGGCCGGGCGGCCAGCTGCTCGGTCACCGGCACCTTGTCGCGGAAGGCGAGGCTGTAGGCCAGGTGCTCGGCCGGCGGGGCGTCGTCCCCGGCGCGCTTGACCTCGTGCCGGGCCGGGTCCTTGAGGTAGCGGCGCACCAGCGTGTCCACCTCGCCGTCCAGCGTGGCCGAGAACAGCAGCCGCTGGGCGTCGGGGCGGGTCTGGTCGAGCAGCTCCTGCACGACCGGCAGGAAGCCGAGGTCGGACATGAAGTCGGCCTCGTCGATGACGGTCACGGAGACCTCGTCGAGGGTGACCTCGCCCTGGCCGATGAGGTCCTGCAGCCGGCCGGGGGTGGCGATGACGGCGTCCACGCCGCGGCGCAGCTGCTGGATCTGCCGGTACATCGAGGCACCGCCGTAGACGGTGGTCAGCTGGACGCCGATGGACTGCCCCAGCGGCGACAGGTTGTCGAACACCTGCTGGGCCAGCTCGCGCGTCGGCACGAGGACCAGCGCGCGCGGAGCACGCGGGCCCCGCCGGGCGGTCTCGCCCAGGCGGGCGAGCAGCGGCAGGCCGAAAGCCAGCGTCTTGCCCGAGCCGGTGGCGGCCTTGCCCAGCACGTCGCGCCCGGCGAGGGCGTCGGGCAGGGCGGAGGCCTGGATGGCGAAGGGGTGCCGGATGTCGCGCCGCTCGAGCGCGGTCACCAGCTGCTGGGGCAGGCCCAGCTGGGCGAAGGTCGGGCCGCTCGGCTCGGCGGGGACCTCGACCTCGGTGATCTCAGGGGTGGTCTGGACGTCGACAGTGTCGAACGTGGTCATGCGGGTGTGGGACTCCGATGCTTCTCGGCGCGCGTCCCGTGGTGGTGCGCGGACACCGTCGATCGGCGTCCTCACTGGCGATCACGACGTCAGGAGACGCTGCGGATCTGCACGGATGCGCTTCTGCCCGGACGGACCGTCCGGAGAGGATGACCGGCGACTGCCGGTACACCTACCGTAGCAGCGCAGGTCGAGCCGGGATTCCCGCGATCGGGGGTGGCCCCCGCCACGCTCAGCCGCGCAGCGCCGCGTACCCCGGGCGGACGACGTCGGCCAGCAGCCGGGCCCGCTCCTCGTCGGTCAGGAAGGCGGCGGCCACCGCCCGCTCGGTCACCGTCCGGACGTCGTCCCAGCCCCAGCCGAACGCGCCGGCCACGTCGGTGAGCTCGCTGGTGACCGAGACGCCGCTCATCAGCCGGTTGTCGGTGTTGACGGTGACCGCGAAGCCCAGCCGGTGCAGCCGGTCGACCGGGTGCCCGGCCAGCGACGGGTAGGCGCCGGTCTGCACGTTGGACGACGGCGCGACCTCCAGCGGCACCCGCGCGTCGAGGACCCGCTGCGCCACCGGCCCGAGGGTGCCGTCCTCGGCGACCTCGTCGGCGATGCGCACGCCGTGGCCGAGCCGCTCGGCGCGGGCGCCGTCGAGTGCTGCGACGATGCTGTCGACGCCGGCCGCCTCGCCGGCGTGCACGGTGCGGTGCGCGCCGGCACGGTCCAGCAGCGCGATGGCCGACGGGTGCCGGTCGGGCGGGAAGCCGATCTCCGGGCCGGCCAGGTCGAAGCCGACCACCCCGGCGTCGCGGTGGCGGACCACCAGGCCGGCGACCTCGTCCCAGCGGTCGTTCTGCCGCATGGCGCACAGCAGCGTGCCGACGGTGATCGGCGTGCCCTGGGCCGCGGCCTCGGCGCCGCCCTTCGCGAAGCCGTCGAGGATCGCCTCGACGGCCTCCTCGATCGGCGTGCCCCCCTCGGTGAGCAGCTCGGGCGCCATGCGGACCTCGGCGTACACGACGCCGTCGGCGGCCAGGTCGAGGGCGCACTCGCGGGCCACCCGGCTGACCGCCTCGGGTCGTTGCATCACCGCGACGGTGTGCGCGAAGGTCTCCAGGTAGCGCACCAGCGAGCCGGAGTCGGCGGCCTGCCGGAACCAGCGGCCCAGCTCCTCGGCGTCGTCCGCCGGGAGGTCCCGGTAGCCGGCCTCTTCGGCGAGCTCGAGCACCGTCTGCGGCCGCAGCCCGCCGTCCAGGTGGTCGTGCAGCAGCACCTTCGGCGCGCGGCGGATCGAGTCGGCGTTCAGCGGTGCGGGCACCTCCCCATTCTCGTCAGCGGCGCGCGCCGGCTTGAGCCGGGGACTCAGCCCTCGCGGTCCTGCCAGCGGAAGGTCACCGCGCAGAGCACGAGCCCGGCGACGCACCAGAGGCCCAGCACCAGCGCCACGGTGCCGAGCTCCCACGACCCGGCCGGCTCGCGGGCGGCCAGCGCGTCGGGGAGGAACACCGAGCGCAGCCCCTGGGCCAGCCACTTCACCGGGAAGACGGCGGCCACGTCCTGCAGCCAGCCGGGCACCTGGTCGAAGGGCATGAAGACGCCGGAGACGAACTCGATCACCAGCGCGATGGGGGTGACCGTCGCCGACGCCGACCGGCCGTTGCGGGCCAGCGTCGACACCACGATGCCCAGCAGGGTGCACGCGGCGGCGCCGAGCACCGACACCCAGGCGAAGGTCAGCCAGTCGGTGCCCGAGGGCAGGTCGATGCCGTAGACGAGGACGCCGACCAGCACCAGCAGCGCGATGGTCGCGACCGCCACCGCGAGCACCTGCACGACCTTGCCGGCGAAGTAGGCGCTGGCCGGCATCGGCGTCCCGCGGAGGCTCTTCAGCGTGCCGTCGGAGCGCTCGCCGGCGATGTGGATCGCCATGTTCTGCAGACTGGCCCCGACGATGCCCGCGGTGATCACCCCGGCCATGAAGTACTGCGGGAAGTCGACCCCGGCGCCGAGGTCGTAGTCGAGCACCGCGCCCAGGCCCAGCAGCAGGATCACCGGGAAGACGAGGGTGAAGACCACCGACTCCCGCTGCCGGAAGAACTCCTTGAGCTCGACGCCGGCGCGGGTCAGGCAGACCCGGCCGAGCGGGGGCAGCGCAGCGCGCTCCGGGGCGGTGGTGGTCACGACGACACCCCCTGGCTCCGCTCGGCTCCTCGCCGACCGACGGCCGCTGCGGTGCCCCCTCCCTCGGGGACCTGTCCGATCATCTTCAGGTAGACGTCCTCGAGCGTGGGCCGGGCGACGGTCAGGTCGGGCACCTCGCCGGGGAAGCGGGCGGCGAGCTCCCGCACGAACGCGGTCGGCGTCGCGGTCTCGGCGGAGCGCCGGACGCCGTCCTCGGTCCAGCTGACGACGGCGGGTGCGGTGCCCCGCCCACCCAGTGCGGCGGGGACGGCCACCTCGGCGAGCTGGCCGCGCGCGAGGACGCCGACCCGGTCGGCCAGCGCCTCGGCCTCGTCGAGGTAGTGCGTGGTGAGCAGCATCGTGGTGCCCAGGTCGCGCAGCGAGCGGATCAGCGCCCAGAACTGCCGCCGCGCCTCGGGGTCGAAGCCGGTGGTCGGCTCGTCGAGGAAGAGCAGCCGCGGCCGGCCGACGATGCCCAGCGCCACGTCCAGCCGCCGGCGCTGACCCCCGGACAGGGTGCGGCCGCGCGCCCCCGCCTCGGCGGTGAGCCCGACCAGCTCCATCACCTCGTCGGGGTCGCGCGGCTCGGCGTAGTAGGACGCCCGCGCCTTCAGCAGCTCGCGGACCGACAGCTGGCTGTCCCCCGCGCCGGACTGCAGCACGATGCCCAGCTGCGCCCTCCAGCGCCGTCCGCCCCGGGCCGGGTCCACGCCGAGGACGCGCACGTCGCCGCCGTCCCGCTTCCGGTAGCCCTCCAGCACCTCGACGGTGGTGGTCTTGCCGGCGCCGTTGGGGCCCAGCAGCGCGAAGATCTCGCCGCGCCGGATGTCGAGGTCCAGGCCGTCGACGGCGGCGCGGTCGCCGTAGCGCTTCACCAGGCCGCGGACGGAGATGGCGGCGTCCGGGTCAGGCTCGCTCCCGGGTCCCGCCGCGAGCGTGCGGGTGGTGGGGAGGAGGGAGTCCTTCTGCACGAGGACACAGTGTCCCCGGCCGGTCGGGAGGAGCGCGTCCACCCCTCCCCCGGCTGCGACGGACGGGATGCCCCACCTGCCGACGACCACGGCCAGGACGGGCGGGCCGCCGGGCCGGGCTCAGGCCGTGATGCGGTCCAGCAGCAGCGGCAGGGGCTGCTCACCGGTGTCGACGCCCACCGCGCCCTCCAGCGCCTCGAGCGCCCGCGGGATGCGGTCCGGGTCGTCGGTGTGCAGCTCCAGCAGCGGCTGTCCGGTCACCACCTGCTCCCCCACCCCGGCAGCCCAGATGACGCCGGCCGCCGCGGACACCGGGTCCTCCTTGCGCGCCCGCCCCGCGCCCAGCCGCCAGGCGGCCACGCCGAGCGCGTAGGCGTCCAGCCGGGTCAGCGTGCCGGTGGCCGGGGCGGTCACCACGTGCTTCTCGGCCGGCTGCGGCAACGGCGCGTCGGGGTCGCCGCCCTGCGCGGTCACCATCCGCCGCCAGACGTCCATGGCCCGTCCGTTGCGGAGGACCTCGGCCGGGTCGACGTCGCCCCGCCCGACGCCGGCCAGCATCTCGCGGGCCAGCGCCAGGGTCAGCTCGACGACGTCGGCCGGGCCACCGCCGGCGAGCACCTCCACCGACTCGGCCACCTCGACGGCGTTGCCGGCGGCGCGACCCAGCGGCCGGTCCATCGCGGTCACCAGCGCGACCGTGTGCACGCCGGCCGCCTCACCCAGGCCGACCATGGTGCGGGCCAGCTCCCGGGAGGCGTCGGGGGCCTTCATGAACGCGCCCGAGCCGGTCTTCACGTCGAGCACCAGGGCGTCGGCACCCTCGGCGATCTTCTTGCTCATGATCGAGCTGGCGATCAGCGGGATCGACTCCACCGTGCCGGTGACGTCGCGCAGCGCGTACAGCTTCTTGTCCGCCGGGGCCAGGTCGTTGCCGGCCGCGCAGATGACCGCGCCCACCTCGCGCAGCTGCGCCAGGTAGGCCTCATCGTGGACGTCGGCCCGCCAGCCGGGGATCGACTCGAGCTTGTCCAGCGTGCCGCCGGTGTGGCCCAGGCCCCGCCCGGACAGCTGCGGCACCGCCACCCCGCAGGCGGCGACCAGGGGCGCCAACGGCAGCGTGGTCTTGTCGCCGACGCCGCCGGTCGAGTGCTTGTCGGCGGTCGGCCGGCCGAGCGAGGAGAGGTCCTTGCGCTCGCCGGAGTCGATCATCGCCTGCGTCCAGACGGCGAGCTCCTCGGGCGCCATGCCGCGGAAGAACACCGCCATGAGCAGGGCGCTGACCTGCTCGTCGGGCACGACGCCGCGGGTGTAGGCGTCGATCACCCAGCGGATCTGCTCGGCGCTCAGCCGGCCGCCGTCCCGCTTGGTGCGGATGACGTCGATCGCGTCGAAGCTCACCGAGCCGCCTTCTCCAGGTCGTCGGGCCCGAAGGCGTCGGGCAGCACCTCGCGCATCGGCACGATCCCCAGCGACACCGTCTCGATGAGCATCTCCGGGCCGCCGTGCTCCCACAGCAGCTGCCGGCACCGCCCGCAGGGCATGAGCGGCTGCCCGTCGCCGCCGACGCAGGCCACCGCCACCAGCCGGCCGCCGCCGGTGCGGGCGAGGTCGCTGACCATCCCGCACTCGGCGCACAGGCCCAGCCCGTAGCTGGCGTTCTCCACGTTGCAGCCGGTCACCACGCGGCCGTCGTCCACCAGCCCGGCGACGCCCACCGGGAACCGGGAGTACGGCGCGTAGGCGTGCGTCATGGCCTCCCGAGCGGCCGCGCGCAGCGCCTCCCAGTCAGGGTCACCCACTAGTGCTCTCCTCGTCGGTAGACCAACCCGTCGGCCTTGGGCATGCGCAGGCGTTGGGAGGCCAGCGAGAGCACCAGCAGCGTCGTCAGGTGCGGGGTGAAGAAGACGATGCCCTCGGGCAGCCGGTCGATGGTCAGGAAGCCGACCAGCGCGGCGGCGGCGAAGACACCGGCCAGCACCGCCTGCACCGGCTTGCGGCGCACCGCCTGGTGGACCGCGACCCCGGCCAGCAGGACGGCGATGAGCAGCAGCAGGGCCACCACCGCGGTCTGGCTGCGCAGCTGCAGGGCGTCGGCGAAGCCGAACAGGCCCGCGCCGGCCGCCAGGCCGCCGGGGCGCCAGTTGCCGAAGATCAGCGCGGCCAGGCCGATGAAGCCGCGGCCGCCGGTCTGCCCCTCGCGGTAGATGCCGGCGACGAACACCAGGAACACGCCGCCGAGGCCGGCCAGCGCGCCGGAGGTGATGACCGCGAGGTACTTCAGCCGGTAGACGGGCACCCCGAGGGAGTCCGCCGCGGCCGGGTTCTCACCGCACGAGCGCAGCCGCAGGCCGAACGCGGTGTGCCACAGCAGCAGGTAGGACAGCGGGACCAGCAGGACGGCGAACAGGGTCAGCAGGCCGACGCCGCTGGTCAGCCCGCGCAGCAGGCCGGCCAGGTCGCTCAGCAGGAACCAGCCCCGGCGCTCGAGGTCGCCGAGCAGGTCCGGCCCGGAGGACAGCAGCGGCAACGACAACGACGGCGGGTCGCTGGCCAGGGCCGGCGACTGCGTCGGGCCGCCCCCGGTGTCCTCGGTGAACAGCAGCTCGGAGAGGAAGCGGACGACGCCCGCGGCGAGGATGTTGATCGCCACGCCGGAGACGACGTGGTCGACGCCGAAGGTGACCGTGGCGATGGCGTGCAGCAGGCCGCCGGCCGCGCCGAAGACGACCCCGCCGACGACCGCGCCGACCCAGCCCCACTGGTAGCCGGCCCACCCGGCGCCCCAGGTGCCGAGGACCATCATCCCCTCGAGGCCGATGTTGACCACGCCCGCGCGCTCGGACCAGAGCCCGCCGAGGGCGGCCAGGCCGATGGGGACGGCGAGCAGCAGCGCCGCCGCGAGGGTCGACGAGGAGGTGAGCTCCTGCTCCCCCGAGACGACCCGGACCAGCGAGAACAGCAGCCACAGGCCGGCGAGCAGCCAGAGCACCCGCCGGGCCCGGCCGCCGCCGGTGAGCAGATCGGTCAGGGGGCCCCGGCTGGGCCGGCCGGTGCGGGTCGTTGCCGTGGTGCTCATGCCTGCACGTCCTCAGGGGTGCCGGGGGCGCCGGTGCGGACCCGCTGCCCGCCGTCCGGGCCGGGAGGCGGTGGCGCGCCGTCGTCCCCGCCGGCGTCCCGGCCGGGACCGGCGGAGGCACCGGCCCGCTCGGCCGAGCGCAGGGCCAGGCGGCGGGCGATCTCGTTGGCGATGACGACGGCGAGCACGATCGTGCCCTGGATGATCGTCACGACCGAGGACGGGATGTCGGCGAACTGCAGCGGCAGCGCGGCCCGGTCGAGGAAGGCGAACAGCAGCGCGGCCAGCGCGATGCCGACCGGGGTGCTGCGCCCCAGCAGCGCGACGGCGATGCCGAGGAAGCCCAGCCCGGCGGTGAACTCGGTGCCGTAGTCGTACTGCGAGCCGAGCAGGTCGGGCAGGCCGATCAGCCCCGCGATGCCGCCGGAGATCAGCATGGTCTTGACCACCATGCCGCGGGCGTCGACGCCGCTGGCGGTGGCCGCCGAGGGCGACAGGCCGGTGGCGCGCAGGTCGAACCCGAAGCGGGTGCGCTGGAGCAGCACGGCGACGACGACGCCGACCACGACCGCCACCACCAGGAAGCCGTAGAGGCCGCTGCGCGGGGCGGCCAGGCCCAGCGCGGTGAGCAGCCCGTTGAGGCTCGGCACCCGGCCGGACTCGGGGATCTCGCTGGTCGTGACGATCGAGGCACCCGGCGGGCTGCCGCGCAGCGGGCCGGTGAGCAGGAACGACGCCAGGCCCAGGGCGATGAAGTTGAGCATGATCGAGCTGATGACCTCGCTCACGCCGCGGGTCACCTTGAGCACGCCGACGATGCCGGCCCACACGGCGCCGACCACCATCGCGACGACCACGACCAGCAGCACGTGCAGCGGGCCGGGCAGCGCCACGGCCGCCCCAGCCGCGGCGGCCAGGATGGTGGCCATCCGGTACTGGCCCTCCACGCCGATGTTGAACAGCCCCATCCGGAAGGCGACGGCCACGGCCAGTCCGGCGAGGAACAGCGGCACCGCCCGGTTGAGGACCACGACGATCGACTGCACCTGCTGCGAGGGGCTGTCGCCGAGGTCGACCATCACCCGGAACGCCTCGATCGGGTCCTCCCCGATGAGCGCGATGACGACCGCGGAGATCACCAGCGCGACGAGGACGGCGAGCACCGGGCCGAGCAGCGAGAGCCCCAGCCGGCGGGCGAGGCCGCTCATGCCGCACCCGCCGTCGTCCGTGCGCCGGTCATGTGCCCGCCGAGCTCCTCGGGGGTCACCCGCCGCGGGTCCAGCGAGGCGACCAGCCGGCCGCGCAGCATGACGTGCAGGGTGTCCGACAGGCCGATCAGCTCGTCGAGGTCGGCCGAGATGAGCACGATCCCCAGCCCCTCGGCGCGGGCGTCCTTGAGCAGCTCCCAGATGACCGCCTGGGCGCCGACGTCGACGCCGCGGGTCGGGTGGGCGGCGACGAGCAGCCGCGGCTTCGCGCTCATCTCCCGCCCGACGATCAGCTTCTGCTGGTTGCCGCCGGAGAGGGCGACGGCGAGGGTGTCCGGCCCCGGGGCGCGGACGTCGTACTCGCGCATGATGCGGGCGGTGTCGGCCCGGGCGCCGCGGCGGTCGATGAAGGTCCCCCGCACCGCCGGCGGGCGGGTCTGGTGGCCGAGGATGCGGTTCTCCCACAGCGGCGCGTCCAGGAGCATGCCCTGGCGGTGCCGGTCCTCGGGGATGAAGCCGACGCCGCCCTCGCGGCGGACCCGGGTGCTCCAGCCGGTGACGTCCTCCCCGCCGAGGAGCACCGACCCCGCGGTCAGCGGGCGCAGCCCCATGATTGCGTCGACGAGCTCGGCCTGGCCGTTGCCCTCGACGCCGGCGATGCCGACGACCTCGCCCTCCCGCACGGTGAGCGTGACGTCGTCCACCACGGGGCGCCGGCCGGCGTCGGTGACCGTGACGCCGACCATCTGCAGCACCGGGACCTCGCGCACGGTCGACGTGCGGACCTCCGGGGAGGGCAGCTCGGCGCCGACCATCAGCTCGGCCAGCTGCCTGGCCGTCGTCGTCCTCGGGTCGGCCGTGCCCACCGTGGTGCCGCGCCGGATGACGGTGATCGAGTCGGCGACGCGGCGCACCTCGTCGAGCTTGTGCGAGATGAAGATGACCGTCAGGCCCTCGCGCTTGAGCTCGGCGAGGTTGGCGAACAGCTCGTCGACCTCCTGGGGGACCAGCACGGCGGTCGGCTCGTCGAGGATCAGCGTGCGGGCGTCGCGGTAGAGCACCTTCGCGATCTCCACCCGCTGCCGGTCGCCGACACCGAGGTCCTCCACGAGGGCGTCGGGCCGCAGCCCGAGGGAGTAGCGGTCGGAGATGTCGGTGATCCGGCGGCGCGCCTCGGCGAGGTCCAGCCGGCCGGCCCTCGTGGGCTCGCTGCCGAGGACGATGTTCTCCAGGACGGTGAAGTTGTCGGCCAGCATGAAGTGCTGGTGGACCATGCCGATGCCGGCCGCGATGGCGTCGGCCGGGCTGCGGAAGGCCACCTCGCGGCCGTCGACGAGGATCTGGCCCTCGTCGGGACGGTGCTCGCCGTAGAGGGTCTTCATGAGCGTCGACTTGCCGGCGCCGTTCTCGCCCACGACGGCGTGCACCTCGCCGCGGCGTACCCGCAGCTCGATGTCCCTGTTCGCCACCACGCCCGGGAAGCGCTTGGTGATCCCCCGCAGCTCGACGGCGAGGGGGACGTCGTCCGCGCTTCCGTGCCCGTCGGCGGGCGAGTCTGCTGAGGCCATGCCGGCATCTCCTCGCTGTGGACCCGCCGGTGGGCGGGGAGTCACTACGGATGGCACCGGCGCGCGGGATCAGCCGCTCCGCCGGGACCTGGGGCCCAGGGGCCGTGGGTATGGTGCCCCACCTGCCGGGCTCCGTCCGAGCCCGGGGCGACCCCGGAACACCGCGGGCCCGGGCGATTCCCGCCCGGGCCCGCGTCGCAGGGTGGTCAGCCGTGCGGGAACACCCGCTCGGGTGTCACTCGACCGTCGTCGGGACCGTGATGGTGCCGTCGGTGATCTGCTGCGAGTACTGCTGGACGTCGTCCTGGATGTCGTCGATGAAGCCGCCCGACGTGGCCAGGCCGATGCCCTCGGTGGACAGGTCGCTCAGCACGTCCTGGGCGCCCTGGACGTTGCCCTCGGCGTAGTCGTTGATGAACTGCTCCACCGCGTTGTCGACCCGCTTGAGCATCGAGGTCATGACCACCGGCTGCAGCTCCGGCTCGACGGTCAGGTACTGGTCGGAGTCGACGCCGATCGCCCGGTTGCCGGAAGCGAGGGCGGCCTGGAAGACGCCGGTGCCCGAGCCGCCCGCGGCGTGGAAGATGATGTCCGCGCCGGCGTCGTACATGCCCTGCGCCACGATCTGGCCGCGGGCGGGGTCGCTGAACCCGGAGAAGTCACCGGCCGGCGAGATGTACTGCCGGTCGATGCGGATCTGCGGGTTGACCGCCTGCGCGCCGGCGACGTAGCCGGCCTCGAACTTCTCGATCAGCGGGCTCTCCACGCCACCGACGAAGCCGATGTGGCCGCTCTCGCTCTTCAGCGCGGCCGCGACGCCGGCCAGGAAGGAACCCTCCTCCTCGGCGAAGACCAGGCCGGTGACGTTGTCGCCCTTGGCGCCGTCGGCGTTCGAGCCGTCGACCTGGGCGAACGTGGTGTCCGGGAACTGCGGGGCGACCTCGGCGATGACGTCGTCGTAGGCGAAGCCGACCGCGATGACCGGGTTGAAGCCCTGCTCGGCCAGCTGGGTGAGCAGCTCGGCGCGGTTGGAGGCGTCCTCGTTCGGGCTGAGCTCCTGCAGATCGGCGCCGAGGGCGTCGGCGGCCGCCGAGGCGCCGGCGTAGGCCGAGTCGTTGAACGACTGGTCCCCGCGACCGCCCTCGTCGTAGGCCAGGCCGATCCGGAGGTCCTCGGTGGCGGCGCCGCCGCCCCCGCCGCTGCCGGTGCCGGTGCCGGTGGGCTCGTCGCTGGCACAGGCCGCCAGGGCCATGCTGCCGGCCAGCAGCAGGGCCATGGCCTGGGCGCTGGCCTTCATCCTCCGCGCTCGGCGCAAGACGATCTCCTCTCTGGGGGGACGGGCCGCACGGACGAGGCGGTCCGCCCCGGTGGCTCGGGGTCGTGCGTGGCTGCCGGCGGACGCCGGTCCCTCCAGCACGCGACGAGCGCACGCTAGCTCCGCCCGGTGGCTCCGCCGAACCCCGCGTCGGAGACCGAGACGGGATCGTTGCCAACGCCGCGGCCGCAGTGGTCTGCGCCACCCGCGCCGCAGCACCGGGCCGGGGGCTAGCGTGCCCGCCATGCGACGACCGGTGGCACGGCTGGCCGCCGCGGTGCTGGCGACGGGGCTGCTGCTCGGCGGCGCGGGGCCCGCGGTGGCGGAGGACACCCGGCCCACCGCCGATCCGTCCGCGCCCACGCCCACCGCACCCCCGCCCGGCGGACCGCCCCAGGGCAGCGGGCCCGGCGGGGTGACCGTCGGCGGTGCGGAGCTCGACACCCGCGGCACCGTCGTGGTCGACGAGGCTCCCCCGCTGCCCGACGAGGTGGTCGCGCCCGGATGGCTGGTGGCCGACGCGGGGAGCGGGGCGGTGCTGGCCGCCCGCGACCCGCACGGCCGCTACCAGCCCGCCAGCACGCTCAAGGCCCTGACCCTGCTGACCCTCCTGCCGCTGCTGGACCCCGCCGAGGTCGTCGAGGGCACGGTCGAGGACGAGGCGGTGGAGGGCAGCCGGGTCGGCATGGTCGCCGGTGGGCGCTACCCGGTGTCGCTGCTCTACCAGGCGCTGGTGATGCAGTCGGGCAACGACGCGGCCAACGCCCTGGCCCGCGCCGCGGGGGGCACCGACGTCACCGTGCGCGCCATGAACGAGGTGGCCGAGTCGATCGGCGCCTTCGACACCGTGGCCGGGACGCCGTCCGGGCTGGACGTGGCCGGCCAGTCCTCGTCGCCCTACGACCTCGCCCTGGTCTTCCGCCGGCTGGTCGAGGACCCGGACACGGTCGCGCTGCTGCAGACGAGGCTCGCGGAGATGCCCGCGGTCGAGGGCCGCTACCCCGGCTTCCAGATCCACAACCAGAACCCGCTGGCCGGCACACCCGGCAACCTCGGCGGCAAGACCGGCTTCACCGACGCCGCCCGGCACACCTTCGTCACCGCGGCCGAGCGCGACGGCCGGCGGCTGGTGGTCAGCGTGATGGGGACCGAGAACGCGCCACTGCGCGCCGCCGACCAGGCCGCGTTGCTGCTGGACTGGGGCTTCGCCGCCCCGGCCGGGACCGAGGGCGTGGGCCGACTGGTCGACTCCGCCGCCGACGTCTCCCCGCTCCTCCCCACCTCGCTCCCCGGCCCGGCCGAGGTGGCCGCCGCCCCCGCGCCCGAGGCCGCGGACGAGCCATCCGTGCTGGTGCCGGTGTCGCTGGCCGTGACCGCCATCGGCATCGTCGCCGCCACGGTGGTCGGCGTCCGGCGGGCGATCGAGGTGGTCCCCGCGCCGGTCAGCCGGGCGCCGGAGCGGGCCGGCCGTCCACGGCCGGGACCACCGGCTCGCGGCCCTCGGCCACCACGCGCGCGTCCCCCTGCACCTGGGGCAGGGTCGCCGTCCACGCGGCCGTGAAGAAGGCGAACCGGCAGACGACGTTGATCCAGATCAGGATGCCGACCGCGCCGCCGAACGCCGAGGCGGTGACGCTGCCCGAGATCAGCGACAGGTAGAGGCTGCCGATCAGCTTCATCGCCTCGAACCCGGCCGCGCCGAACAGCGCGCCGGGCAGCAGCCGGCGCAGCGGGTACGAGGTGGAGGGCACCACCCGGAGCAGCCAGAGGAAGACGACGACGTCGGTGACGACGGCCAGCCCGAGGCCCAGGGCCGCGGTGAGCAGGAACAGGCCCGGGGCGTCGTCGAGGCCGAGGACCCGCAGCGCCCAGGAGGTGGCCTGGGTGACCCCGCCGGTCAGGCCGAGGCTGAGCAGGCCGGCGAGGCCGAAGGCGGCCAGCGCCAGCAGGTCCTGCAGGTTGTCGCGGAGGAACTCCGGGTCGTCGACGCGGCCCTTCCAGATGCGCTCCATGCCCAGGCGCAGCTTGTCCATCGCGCGCAGCCCGGCGTAGAAGAAGCCGACCAGGCCGATGACCCCGACGACGCGGGCGGAGCCGACCGCGCCGCGCAGCTCCCCGACGATCTCCGCGCCGGTCGGCCCGGGGAAGGTCTCGCGGATGGTGGCGTAGAGCTCCTGCTGCAGCAGCGCGTTGCCGGCGAGCACCAGCCCGATGACCGACGCGACGAGCAGCAGCACCGGGACCAGGCCGAGGAACACGAAGTAGGTGACGCCGGCGGCCATGAGGTCGCCCTGGGTGCGCTGGTAGCGGCCGCCGGCGCGGGCCAGGTGGTCGACCCACGGGAGGCGGCGGCGCAGCTGCGTGACCCGCGCCTGCCAGCGGCCGGGCAGCTGGGTCACCCGCGACCAGCGGCCGCCGGGAGGCTGGTCCTCGGCGGGCGGAGGGGCGGACCGCTCGGTCCGGGTGGCACTCACCCGCCCCAGTCTGCGTGCAGTGCGCACCGGCCGCGTCCCGGCCCCTGGCGACGTGCTGGAACGGCCCCGCTGCAGGGTCCCGCCCGGCCCCGTCCAGAGGCTCACCGCGAGCTTGCGAGTGGTGAGGAGGACGGGGTCCTCTTACGAACGGTGGGGAGGACGGGGGTCCTCTCGTTCAGTGCGGCGGGCCGGTGAGGGGGTACTCGCGGGCGACCACCCAGGCGCCGTCGGGAGCCTGCTCGAACTCGGTGAAGTGCTCCACCCGGAACTCCGCCGAGAGGTCGGACAGACCGCAGTAGGCCAGGTCCAGCATGTCCCCCGGCACGTCGTGGGCCACGGTCACGTGCGGGTGGTAGGGGTAGGACAGCGACCGGGCCAGCGGGCCGCGGCGGACGTCGTTGGCGATCAGCTCGCAGTTGCCGATGCCGCGGGCCACCGCGACGAAGACCACCGCCGAGACCGGCGCGAAGGTGCCGGTGCCCGACAGGTGCATGTCGAACGGCGGGTGGGTGCGGGCGACCTCGGCCAGGTGCTCGGTGATGGCCGGCCGGTGGGCGACCGGCACCTCGGTGGGCGGCAGCAGCGTCACGTGCGGAGGCACCGAGTTGGCCTGCGGGTCACCGACCTTGGCCCGCCAGTCGACGAACAGCTGCGACCAGGGCTCGGGGATGGGGACGACCACGCCCAGCACGGCGGTCCTCGCGGCGCTGCGGCTGCGCGGTACGAACGTGTCGTCGTTCATGCGGAGGACCCCGCCGGCGGCAGGAACCCCACCTTGTCGTAGACGTCGGCGACCGTGCGACCGGCGACCTCACGGGCTCGGGCCGCGCCCTGCGCCAGCGTGCGCTGCAGCTCGGCGGGGTCGTCGAGCAGCTCCTGGGTGCGTTGCCGGACCGGCGTCACGAAGTCGGCCACCACCTCGGCCAGCTCCTTCTTCAGGTCGCCGTACCCCCGGCCGGCGAAGTGCTCCTCGAGGTCGCCGACGCTGCGCCCGGACAGCGCACTGTGGATGGTGAGGAGGTTGGTGACGCCCGGCTTGCCCTCGGGGTCGGCCACGACCTCGCGGCCGGTGTCGGTGACCGCCGAGCGGATCTTCTTCGCGGTCACCTTCGGGTCGTCCAGCAGGAAGACGCAGCCGGCCGGCGGCAGGCTCTTGCTCATCTTCTTCTCCGGCGACTGCAGGTCGAGGACCTTCGCCCCGCCCTCGGGGATGCGCACGCTGGGGACGGTGAAGGTCTCGCCGAAGCGGCCGTTGAACCGGGTGGCCAGGTCGCGGGTCAGCTCCAGGTGCTGGCGCTGGTCCTCGCCCACGGGCACCTCGTCGGCCCGGTAGACGAGGATGTCGGCGGCCTGCAGCACCGGGTAGGTGAACAGGCCCACCGAGGCGCCGGCGGTGCCCTCGCGCTGGCTCTTGTCCTTGAACTGCGTCATCCGGCTGGCCTCGCCGAAGCGGGCCAGGCACTCCATCACCCAGGACAGCTGCACGTGCTCGGGCACGTGGCTCTGCACGAACAGGGTGCTGCGCGCCGGGTCGACGCCGAGCGCCAGGAGCTGGGCGGCCGCGGTCAGGGTGTTCCTCCGGAGCTCCTCCGGGTCCCAGTCCATCGTGATCGCGTGCTGGTCGACGACGCAGTAGAAGGCCTCCGCCGTCTCCTGCAGCGCGACCCACTGCCGCAGTGCGCCCAGGTAGTTGCCGAGGTGGAAGGAGCCCGCCGTCGGCTGGATGCCGGAGAGCACACGGGGAAGAGGCACGACGGCCATCAAACCAGCCGTTCCCGCACGGTGGGACCGCACGTGCCGAACACCCTCGTCACCGACGGTGGTTCAGGCGACCGTCGCTGCCGACCGGGCCTGGTCCAGCGCGGCGAGGAAGACGTCGTCCTCCTCGGGCGTGCCGACCGTCACCCGGATCCCCTCCCCGGCGAACGGCCGGGTGATGACCGCCCGGGACTCCAGCGCGGCCGCCAGCCCGGCGGCCTCCTCCCCGAGCGGGAGCCACACGAAGTTGGCCTGGCTGTCGGACACGTCGAGGTCGCGCTCGCGCAGCGCGGCGGTCAGCCGCTCCCGCTCGGCGGTGACCGCGGCGCACCGCCGCCGCACCTCGTCCTCGCTGGCCAGCGCGGCGACCGCGGCGGCCTGGGCGAGCGTGGAGACGCTGAACGGCACGTGGGTCCTGCGCACGGCGTCGGCGACGGCCGGGTCCTCGGCCACCAGGTAGCCGACCCGGAGCCCGGCCAGCCCCCAGGCCTTGGAGAACGTGCGCAGCACCGCGACGTTCGGCCGCCCGCGCATCAGCTCCAACCCGTCGGGGACCTCGGGGTCGGTGACGAACTCGCGGTAGGCCTCGTCGAGGACGACGAGGGTGTCGGTGGGGACGGCGTCGAGGAACCGCTCGAGCTCCCGCCGGCGCACCGCCGTCCCGGTGGGGTTGTTCGGGTTGCAGACGAAGACGACCCGGGTGCTCCCGTCGACGGCGGCCGCCATCGCCTCGAGGTCGTGGGTGTCGGCCGGGCCGCCGGGGCGACCGGGCACCAGCGGCACCTGCACGGCCCGTGCCCCGGCCACCCGGGCCAGCAGCGGGTACATCTCGAAGGAGCGCCAGGCGAAGGCGATGCTGGTCCCCGGGTCGTTGAACGCCTGCGCCAGCTGCTGGCAGAGCATCACCGCGCCGCAGCCGGTCACGACCTGGTCGGGGTCGACGCCGTAGCGCTCGGCGAGGGCGGCGGTGAGGACGACCGCGCCGTTGTCGGGGTACCGGTTGGTCTCCCCCGCGGTGGCGGCCAGGGCCTCGACGACGGCCGGCAGCGGCGGGAACGCCACCTCGTTGCTGGCCAGCTTCACCGCCCGCTCGACGCCGATCTCCCGGGCGAGGTCGGCGGGGTTGCGGCCCGGCCGGTAGGCGGGCAGCTGCTGCACCGCCGGTCGTGCGCTGACCACGTCCGATCCTCCTGACCGCGCCTCCGCGTCGCGCCCATGGGCGACCGCGCGCGGACTTAGGGTGGGCGCATGCGCGTTCTCGTCGCCGGTGGAGCCGGCTACATCGGCAGCGTAGTCACCGCCGCTCTCCTCGAGGGGGGTCACGAGGTGACCGTCCTCGACGACCTGTCGACCGGGCACGCCGACGCCGTCCCCTCGGGGGCCCGGTTCGTGCAGGCGTCGCTGCACGACTCCGCGCCGGTCCTCGCCGACGTCCGCCCGGAGGCGGTCCTGCACTTCGCGGCCAAGAGCCTGGTCGGCGAGTCGCAGGTCGAGCCGGGGATCTACTGGGACACCAACGTGTGCGGAACGCTCGCGCTGCTCGAGGCCATGCGCGCGGCCGACTGCCGGCGGATCGTCTTCTCCTCCACCGCGGCCACCTACGGCGAGCCCGAGCAGGTGCCGATCCGCGAGGACGCCCCGACCCGGCCGACCAACACCTACGGCGCCACCAAGCTCGCCGTCGACGCGATGCTGACCTCGTACGCGGCCGCGTACGACTTCGCGGCAGTGAGCCTGCGCTACTTCAACGTGGCCGGCGCCGCCTACGGCCTCGGCGAGCGGCACACCACCGAGACCCACCTCATCCCGATCGCGCTGCAGGTGGTGGCCGGTCAGCGGGAGCACCTGACGATCTACGGCGAGGACTACCCGACCGAGGACGGCACCTGCATCCGGGACTACATCCACGTCGAGGACCTCAGCGACGCCCACCTGCTCGCGCTGACCGCGCCGTCCCCGGGCGAGCACCGCATCTACAACCTGGGCAACGGCACCGGCTTCTCCGTGCAGCAGGTGGTCGACGCCGTCCGCGAGGTCACCGGGCACCCGGTGCCGGTCGAGGTCGGACAGCGGCGGGCCGGGGACCCCGCGCAGCTGGTGGCCTCCAGCGACCGGATCCGCAGCGACCTGGGCTGGGCGCCGAAGCACACCGACCTGACCGGCATCGTCCGCGACGCCTGGGAGTTGAAGGACCCTTCTGCTCCCCACCACTCGCACGCTCGTGGCGGGCCCCTGCAGAAGGGCCGTTAGCTCGCGGCGGGCCCCTGCAGAGGGGCCGTCAGCTGCCGATCGTGGTGGTCGGCACCTGGGCCGGGTCGACCTCGGGCTCCGGGGCGCGGCTGACCGAGATCCGCGCGATCCGCCGTCCGTCGAGCTCCAGGACGGTGAGCGTGCGCCCCTCGACCTCGACGCTGTCGCCGACGACGGGCAGCCGGCCGAGGTCGGCGAGCACGTAGCCGGCGACGGTCTCGTAGGGCCCCTCGGGCAGCTGCAGGCCGGTCGCCTCGCGGAAGTCGTCGAGGTTGAGCAGCCCGTCGAGCTCCTGCGGGCCGTCCGGCCGCTCGTCCCTGCCCTCGGTGACGCCCTCGTCGTACTCGTCGTAGATCTCGCCGATGACCTCCTCGATGAGGTCCTCGAGGGTGACGATCCCGTCGGTGCCGCCGTACTCGTCGACGACGATCGCCAGGTGCTGGTTCTCCCGCCGCATCTCCGACAGGGCGGTGAGGACGCCGGCGGTGCCCGGCAGCCGCTTGACCTCGCGGACCAGGTCGCCGACGGTCGCCGCGCGTCCGGCCGGGTGGTTGGGCAGGAACAGGTCGCGGACGTGCACGAAGCCCAGGACGTCGTCCTCGTCGCGGCCGACGACCGGGTAGCGGGAGTGGCTGGAGTCGTGCACCTGCTTGGCGGCCCGGCTGGCGGTCATCGACGCGTCGAGGAAGTCCACCTCGGTGCGCGGGGTCATGACCTCGCGCACCTCGCGGTCACCGGCCCGGAAGACCTCACCGATGAGCCGGCGCTCGTCGGAGCTCAGCGACTCGTGCGCCGTGACCAGGTCGCGCAGCTCCTCCTGGCTGATCGACTCCCCGCTGGCGGTCGGGTCCCCGCCCACCAGCCGGACGAGCAGGTTGGTCGACTTCGACAGCAGCCAGATGACCGGGCGCGACAGCTTGGCGATCGCGTTGAGCGGCGCCGCGACGAGCAGGGAGAAGCCCTCGGCTCGCTGCAGCGCCAGGCGCTTGGGGGTCAGCTCGCCGACCACCAGGGACAGGTAGCTGATCGCGATGGTGACCAGCACGAAGGCCAGCGGGTCGGCCAGCCGGGCGCGCATGCCGAGGGTGATGAACCACTCGCCGAGCGGCTGGGACAGCGTGCTGGCACCGAACGCGGCGGAGAAGAAGCCGGCCAGGGTGACGCCGACCTGGACGGCGGCGAGGAAGCGGTTGGGGTCGCTGAGCAGCCGCTGCACCGCCTGCCCGCGGCGTCCCCCCGACTCGGCCAGCGCGCGCACCTGCGACTCGCGCAGGGACACCAGGGCGATCTCCGCCCCCGAGAAGGCGCCGCCTATCAGGACGAAGACGACGACCATCAGGATGTTGAGCCAGACGTCGCTCACCGGCGGCGCACTCCCGTCGAGTGGGGCTGGGGGACGACGTCCATGCTGCCCGCTCACCCCCGCGGGAGCACCACCCGGGCGACGTCGGGCGGCCCACAGTGACCTCGGTCACCCCCTACTGCCGATCACGCTCTGCGTACGGCTACTCTTGCCAGAGTAACGATTCGTGATCTAGCACCTGGTGAGGATCAGCCCTCGTGCACCACATGCCGGCGGGTCCGCCGCTCTCTTCCCGCATCGCCGCGTCGCTCTCCCGGTGGGCTCGTCTGCTCCGCCTGCCGCGCCTCGTGCCCCTGCTGCTCGTGGTCGGTGCGGTCGCCGTCGTGACGGTCGGGGCGCCGATGGTGTCCGGGGCGGTGACCAGCTTCACCGACCCGGTGGCGCTCGAGTCGACCGCGACCTCGGCCGGCGCTCCCCCCGCGACGACCGGCACCGGCGGGTCCTCGTCGTCCCGTGGGTCGGCGGACGCCCCGCTCGTGCAGATGGGCGTCGACGGCGACCCGGCGCCGCAGACCCCCGGGACAGCACCGGCGCCCCCGTCGGCCGGGACGTCGACCCCCGTGGTCCCGCCCGTCGCGGCGGCGGAGGCCCCGGAGCCGACGTCGCGGTCCACCGGGGTCCCCGCTGCGGAGGAGCCCGCCGGCGCGGTCGAGCTCCCCGCCGTCGAGGCCGAGACCGGGCGGGCGCCCGTGGGGCAGGCGGCCGCCGCCGCAGCCGACCCCACCGCGGAGGCCGCGGTGCTGGCGCTGGTCAACGAGGCCCGCGCCGGCGCCGGCTGCGGCGCCCTCACCGCCGACCCGGCCCTGGCCGCGGTGGCGCGGGCGCACAGCGCGGACATGCGCGACCGCGACTACTTCTCGCACACCAGCCCCGAGGGGCTGTCCCCGTTCGACCGCGCCGAGCGGGCCGGCGTGGACTACTCGCGGGCGGAGAACATCGCCTTCGGTCAGGCCGACGCCGCCGCGGTGATGGAGGCCTGGCTGGAGAGCCCGGGCCACCGCGAGAACATCCTCGACTGCGAGCTCACGAGGCTCGGCGTGGGCGTCGCCGAGGGCCCAGGCGGCCCCTGGTGGACCCAGCTCTTCGGCGCCTGAGAGAGGACCCTCCTGCCCCCACCACTCGCAGGCTCGCGGCGGGGACCCTGCAGGAGGGCCGGGCCCGGTCAGAGGGCGCTCAGCGTGTGTCCACCGGGCCACGAGGGCCGCAGGGTCCCTGAGGTCGGCGGGCGGTCAGGTGCAGGACCGTCCAGCCCGCGGCGACGAGCGCGTCGAGCCGGCGCCGGTCCGGACGAACTGTCCCCGGTCACCGCGCCGGGCGCCGTCGTACTCGGCCCCGTGAGGGCACGGTGGCCCCCTCACCCGGAGGTGAGGGGGCCACCGTCAGGACAGGACGCTCAGGCCATGGCCTTCTGCAGGTTGCCGTCGATGGCCGCCAGGAAGTCCTGGGTGGTCAGCCACGGCTGGTCCTTGCTGATCAGCAGGGCGAGGTCTTTGGTCATCTGGCCGCTCTCGACGGTGTCGATGCAGACCTTCTCCAGGGTCTCCGCGAAGCGGGTCACCTCGGGCGTGTCGTCCAGCTTGCCGCGGTGGGCCAGGCCCCGGGTCCAGGCGAAGATCGACGCGATCGGGTTGGTCGAGGTCTCCTTGCCCTGCTGGTGCTGCCGGAAGTGCCGGGTCACCGTGCCGTGGGCGGCCTCGGCCTCGACGGTTCGGCCGTCGGGGCTCATCAGCACCGAGGTCATCAGGCCCAGCGAGCCGAAGCCCTGCGCCACGGTGTCGGACTGGACGTCGCCGTCGTAGTTCTTGCAGGCCCAGACGTAACCGCCCTCCCACTTGAGGGACGCCGCCACCATGTCGTCGATGAGCCGGTGCTCGTAGGTGATCCCGGCCTGCTCGAACTGGTCCTTGAACTCGGACTCGAAGACCTCGGCGAACAGGTCCTTGAACCGCCCGTCGTAGGCCTTGAGGATCGTGTTCTTGGTCGAGAGGTAGACCGGGTAGCCGCGCTGCAGGCCGTAGTTCATCGAGGCCCGCGCGAAGTCGCGGATCGACTCGTCGAGGTTGTACATCGCCATCGCGACGCCCCCGCCGGGGGACTGGAACACCTCGTGCTGGATCGGCTCGCCGCCGTCCTTGGGCTGGAAGGTGATCGTCAGCGTGCCCTCACCGGGGAACCGGAAGTCCGTGGCCCGGTACTGGTCACCGAAGGCGTGACGGCCGACGACGATCGGCTTGGTCCAGCCAGGCACCAGCCGCGGCACGTTCTGCATGATGATCGGCTCGCGGAAGATGACACCGCCGAGGATGTTGCGGATCGTCCCGTTCGGGGACCGCCACATCTTCTTGAGACCGAACTCCTCGACGCGGGCCTCGTCGGGGGTGATCGTCGCGCACTTGACGCCGACGCCGTGGCGCTTGATGGCCTCGGCCGCGTCGACGGTGATCTGGTCGTCGGTCTCGTCGCGCTTCTCGATGCCCAGGTCGTAGTACTCGAGGTCGACGTCGAGGTACGGGAGGATCAGCTGGTCCTTGATGAACTGCCAGATGATGCGGGTCATCTCGTCACCGTCGAGCTCGACGACGGTGCCCTCGACCTTGATCTTGCTCACGCGTTCTCCTCGCTAGCGCTCGTCGGCCGCGTTCGCGGCCGCTGCTCTGTCCACTGGTGCGCTTGCAAGCTCACGCACTGTGCGTTCTCTTCCCTGCAGCACTGACCGGGACGGTCAGAGGTCGGCCACGTCGGACTGCTTGGCGCGCACCGCCTCGGCCGCCTCGCGCAGCCCGGCGAGCTCGCTCTCGGTCAGGTCGCCCTCGACCACCCGGCGGATCCCGTCGCGGCCGATCTCGGCCTCGACCCCCAGGTAGACCCCGGAGATGCCGTACTCGCCGTCGACCCAGGCGCACACCGGCATGACCGCTCCGGAGTCCTCCATGACCGCGCGCGCCATGCGGGCGGCGGCCGCGGAGGGGGCGTAGTAGGCCGAGCCGGTCTTGAGCAGCGCCACGACCTCGGCACCACCGTTGCGGGTCCGGTCGACGAGGTGCTCGATGCGGTCGGCGGGCAGCACGTCGGCCAGCGGCTTGCCGTCGACGGTGCAGCGCGAGGGCACCGGCACCATCGTGTCGCCGTGCGAGCCGAGGGTCAGGGTGCGCACCGAGCCCACCGGGACGCCGAGCTCCTCGGCGACGTTGTTGCTGAACCGGGCGGTGTCGAGCATGCCGGCCTGGCCCATCACCCGGTTCTTGGGGAAGCCGGTGGCGAGCTGGGCGAGCGCGGTCATCTCGTCCAGCGGGTTGGAGACCACGATGACGACGGCGTCCGGCGAGGTCTGCGCGATGTTCTCGGCGACCTGCCGGACGATCTTCGCGTTGGTCTCGATGAGGTCCATCCGGCTCATGCCGGGCTTGCGCGGCAGGCCCGCGGTGATGACGACGACGTCGGAGCCCTCGGTGCCCTCGTAGGACCCGCCGCCGACGCCGACGACCCTGGTCTCGAAGCCCTCGATGGGCCGGGACTGGTTCATGTCGAGGGCCAGGCCCTCGGGTTTGCCCTCCACGATGTCGGTCAGCACGACCGTCTCGAAGACGTCGTACTCCGCGAGGCGGAGGGCGGTGGTCGAGCCGTAGAACCCGGCACCGACGACGGTCACCTTGCCGTTCCTGGGCTGCTCTGCCATGGCGGCAACCTATCGCTGGGCGGGGTCCCGCGCCCGGTCGGGGTGCGGCCCCCGTGCACGGTCCCGTCACGGGCCTGCGAGCGGCGGGGGACGAGGGGTCCTCGTTCAGCCGCCCGGGATCGCCAGCGTGAAGGCGGTCAGCAGGACGCCGACGCCGACCAGCAGGACGACGTCCACCGGCCGGCTGCGGACCGCGAGGAAGCCGACCCGGCGCAGCGGGAGCAGCAGCCGCAGCACTCCCCCACCGACCAGGGCCAGCCCGACGACGACCAGCCCGCGCCGCCAGTGCTCGAAGGTGACCATGAGCAGCCCGGTGCCCACCGTGAGCAGCACGACCAGCAGCGGCAGCTGCCGCAGCAGGCCGGCCAGGAACGGCCGGCGGGTGTAGAGCGGGGGGCGGGTCACGGTCAGGCGGACAGGACGTCCGCGGCGGCGGCCTGCTCGGCGGCGAGGACGACGTTCTGCAGCAGCATCGCCCGGGTCATCGGCCCCACCCCGCCCGGGTTCGGGGCGACGTGACCGGCGACGTCGACGACGTCCCGCGCCACGTCCCCGGCGATCCTGCCGTCGACCCGGCTGACGCCGACGTCGAGGACGGCGGCGCCCGGCTTGACGACGTCCCGGGTGACCAGGCCAGGGACCCCGGCCGCGGCGACCACGACGTCGGCACGGCGCAGGTGCGCGGCGAGGTCGCGGGTGCCGGTGTGGCAGAGGGTCACCGTGGCGTTCTCGCTGCGCCGGGTGAGCAGCAGCCCCAGCGGCCGGCCCACGGTGATGCCCCGGCCGACGACGACGACCTCGGCGCCGGCGATCGGCACGTCGTAGCGGCGCAGCAGCTCGACGATGCCCACCGGCGTGCACGGCAGCGGTCCCGGGACGTTGAGGACGAGCCGGCCGAGGTTCACCGGGTGCAGGCCGTCGGCGTCCTTGGCCGGGTCCATCCGCTCGAGGACGGCGCTCTCCTCGATGCCCGCGGGCAGCGGCAGCTGGACGATGTAGCCGGTGCAGGCCGGGTCGGCGTTGAGCTCGTCGACGACGGCGAGGACGTCGGCCTGGGTCGCGGTGGCCGGCAGCTCGCGCTGGATGCTCGCGATGCCGACCTGCGCGCAGTCCTTGTGCTTGGCGTCGACGTACCAGCGGCTGCCCGGGTCGTCACCGACGAGCAGCGTGCCCAGTCCGGGGCGGTGGCCGGCCGCGGTGAGGGCGGCGACCCGCTCGGTCAGCTCCGTGCGGATGGCCGCTGCTGTCGCCTTGCCGTCGAGAGTCGTCGCCTGCACGGCCGACAGTCTGCCGGAGGGGGGTCCGGGCGGAGCCACCCCGCCCTAGGCTCGCGGGTGCGGGCGTCTCCCCGCCCGTGGTTGCGCGAGGAGTGCACATGAGCGAGCGCGAGCAGACCCCGGCCGGCGGGGTGCGGGGCCCCGACGACTGGCGGGAACAGACGATCCCCGGCATCCAGCCGGTGGCCGCCCCGGTGTGGGCCGGCGCCCCCGGTCCGCCGCCGCCACCGGGGTACGCCCCGCGCCCGGCCCCGGAGTACTCGACCACGCCGGTCCGGGTGCGGCGCCCCGACAGCCTGGCCAGCCTGCTGCTGCTCATGGCCGGCATCGCCGCGGGTGTCAGCCTGCTGCTGCGCTGGCCGCCGATGAGCGACCTCACCGGCTGGGACCTGGTCCGCCGCGGCTTCGACGACGCCGCCGACGGTGGCGTCGCGGCGCTGTTCGACAACGGGTCCTGGCAGCCGATGGCCGTCGTCCTGGGCGGCGGGGTGCTGTTCCTGCTGGGCCTGCTCGTCGTCCTCCCGGCCCGCTCGCACCGCTTCCTCGGGGTGCTGGCGCTGCTGGTGAGCCTGGCGGCCGGCGCCGGGGTGCTGGTGCCGCTGGCCGGCGTCGACTGGGACCCCGCCGCGATCGACACGGGGTTCTGGTTCGCCGCCGCCGTCCCGGTGCTCGGCCTGCTCGGCGCGCTGAAGGCCCTGCTCACCGGCCCCCGCTGGCGGTGATCAGTCGACGACGAGGGCACCCTGGGCCCGCGCGACCTGGACGGCCTGGACCAGGTCGAGGCGGACGCCGGTCAGCTCGAACGCCCGCCAGTCCACCGCGTCGGTCGAGGCGCTGCGCAGGTCGGCGCCGCGCAGCGCCGCGCCCTGCAGCCGGGCCCGGTCGAGGTCGGCGCCGGTGAGGTCGCACTCGCGCAGGTCGGCGCCGGTCAGGTCGGCCTCCCGGAACCGCTGACCGGCCAGCACCAGGCCGGAGAGGTCGGCGCCGCGCAGCGAGGTCCAGCTCCAGTCGCTGTCGGTCGTGGTCATCGGGCGCAGCTGCGCGCCGGGGAACTGCGAGCCGGTCAGCTTGCAGCCGTCCCACGTGACGTCGAACAGCCGCGCGCGGTCGAACCGGCAGGACAGGAACGCCGTCCCCAGGTGCTTGGCCCCGCCCATCCGCACCCCGGTGAGCACGCACGCGTCGAAGACGCACCGTCGGGTGACCAGCTCCTCCAGCCCGGCGTCGTCGAACCGGCAGCGGCTGAACGTGACTCCGTCGAGCTCGGCACCCCACCAGTCGACGCGCGCGAAGTCCTCGGCCTCGACGACGGCGCCGGCCTCGGGCGGGCCCACGTGCGGCCGCGGCCCGGTGGAGGGCACGCGGCCCCCTCGCAGGGGCCCGCCGCGAGCCTGCGAGCGGTGGGGGGCGAGGGGGTCCTCCATCAGTGGGCGAAGTGCCGGGTGCCGGTCAGGTAGACCGGGATGCCGACGGCCGCCGCGGCCGCGACGACCTCCTCGTCGCGCACCGACCCGCCCGGCTGCACGACCGCCCGCACCCCGGCGTCGAGCAGCACCTGCAGGCCGTCGGCGAAGGGGAAGAACGCGTCGGAGGCGGCGACCGACCCGGCGGCCCGCTCCCCCGCCCGGGCGACGGCCAGCCGGGCGGAGTCGACCCGGTTCACCTGGCCCATGCCGACGCCGACGGTGGCCTTGTCGTGGGCCAGCAGGATGGCGTTGCTCTTCACCGCGCGGACCGAGCGCCAGGCGAACACCAGGTCGTCGAGGCCGGCGGCGTCCAGCGGCTCGCCGGTCGCGAGGGTCCAGGTGGTGGGGTCGTCGCCGGGGGCGTCGATGCGGTCGGCGCTCTGCACCAGCAGCCCGCCGCTGATCGGGCGCAGCTCAGTCGCTCCCTGCGCCGCCTCGCCCAGCCGGAGCAGCCGGATGTTCTTCTTCGCGGTGAGCACCTGCAGCGCGTCCTCGGTGAAGGACGGCGCGACGACGACCTCGGTGAACACCTCGGCCACCTGCTCGGCCGTGGTGAGGTCGACCTCGCGGTTGGCCGCGATCACGCCGCCGAAGGCCGAGACCGGGTCGCACGCGTGCGCCTTGCGGTGTGCCGCGGCGACGTCGGTGCCGACGGCGATGCCGCAGGGGTTGGCGTGCTTGATGATCGCCACGCAGGGGTCGGCGTGGTCGTGCGCGGCCCGCCAGGCGGCGTCGGTGTCGACGTAGTTGTTGTAGGACATCTGCTTGCCGTGCAGCTGCTCGGCGTGCGCGAGCCCCGGCCGGCCGCTGCGGTAGAGCGCCGCCTGCTGGTGCGGGTTCTCGCCGTAGCGCAGCACGTCGGCACGCTCCCAGCTCGCCGCCACCCACGTGGGGAACACCGACTCCTCGTCGGGTGCGACGACGCTGCCCAGCCACGAGGCGACGGCGATGTCGTAGCTCGCCGTGTGCCGGAACGCCGCGACGGCCAGCCGCTGCCGCTCGGCGAGCGTGAAGCCCCCGGCGGAGACCGCGGCCAGGACGTCGCCGTAGCGGGCCGGGTCGACCACCACGGCCACCGACGGGTGGTTCTTCGCCGACGCGCGGACCATCGCGGGGCCGCCGATGTCGATCTGCTCCACGCACTCGTCCGGGCTCGCGCCGGAGGCCACCGTCTCGGTGAAGGGGTAGAGGTTGACGACGACGAGGTCGAACGGCGCGATGCCGAGGTCCTCGAGCTGCTGCACGTGCTCGGGCTTCCGGCGGTCGGCCAGGATGCCGGCGTGCACGGCCGGGTGCAGCGTCTTCACCCGCCCGTCGAGGCACTCGGGGAAACCGGTGACCTGCTCGACCGGGGTGACCGGCACCCCGGCCCCGGCGATCCGGCGGGCGGTCGCGCCGGTGCTGACCAGCTCGACGCCGGCATCGGCCAGGCCGCGGGCCAGCTCCTCGATGCCGGTCTTGTCGTAGACGCCGAGCAGGGCGCGGCGGATCGGGGTGCGGTCGCTCATCGGGGGTCCTCCGGGGTCTGGGTGCAGAGGCGGGTGACCACGCGCGCCACCGTCTCCACCAGGAGCTCGCGCTCCACGTCCTTGATCCGTTCGTGCAGGCGCGCCTCGTCGTCCCCGGGGAGGACGGGTACCTCGCGCTGGGCGATGACCGGTCCGGTGTCGACGCCGGCGTCCACCCAGTGCACCGTGCTGCCGGTGACCTCGGCCCCGGCGGCGAGCGCGTCGCGGACGGCGTGCGCGCCCGGGAAGGCCGGCAGCAGCGCGGGGTGGGTGTTGAGCAGCCGGCCACCGTGAGCGGCGAGGACGGCGGGGCCGACGATCTTCATGAAGCCGGCGGAGACCACCAGATCGGGTCGGTGCACGGCGATGGCGGCGGCCAGCGCGGAGTCCCACGCGGCCCGGTCGGGGTGGTCGCGCAGCGCGCACGTGAAGGTGGCGATGCCGCGGCGCCGCGCGTGCTCGAGCCCTGGGGCGTCCCGGTCGCTGCCGACGGCGACCACGGCGGCCGGGTAGCCCGGGTCCTCTGCGGCCGTCAGGAGTGCCTCGCACAGCGTCCCGGTCCCCGACAGCAGGACGACGACCCGCGCCCGCGCGGACTGCTCGAGAGCGGGCACGGCAGCGACCCTATAAGGACCCCGTCCTCCTCATCCCTCGCACGCTCGGGACGAGCCTCTAGACGGGGCCGGCGCGGGATGGGGGCCGGGCACTCCCTCAGGCCAGCGAGCGCCAGCGAGTGACCGCGGCCGCGACCGCGGCGGCCACACCGGCCTGCAGCGCCACCGCAAGCCCCGTCGCGACCGGTGGCGCCCCGACGTCGGCCAGCGCGCCGTCGCCGAGCGAGCCACCGGCCACCCAGGCGAACAGGCCGCAGGCCAGTCCGAGCAGCAGGCCCGCCAGCACCCCCCACGACCCGGCGACGACCGAGCCCCCGTGGCCCAGCCGCCGGCCCAGCGTCGTGCCGGCGACCAGGCCCGCGAGCGCGGGCACCACCTGCGAGGCGAAGGCCAGCAACGGCACCGCCTGGGTGTCGGGCAGCGCGGCCAGCAGCGGCAGCGCCGGGACGGCCCCGAGCGTCACCCCGTGCACGGAGACGAGGGTGCCGCTGCCGACGGCGAAGCCCGGGCCGGCGGCCACGCCGATCGCGGCGGCGGCGGCGTTGGGCAGCAGCAGGACGCCGAGCACCAGCAGCCCGACCGCGCCCGCGCCGGACCCGCCGAGGGACCGCGACAGCGCGGCGTAGCCCCCGGTGTCCGCGGCCAGGGCCACCGCCACCACGAGCAGGCCGAGGGAGACGGCGGTCAGCAGCCCGGCCGCTGCCGCGCGCAGCAGTGGCCGCACCGGGCCGGGCGCGGCGTCCAGGGCGTCGTCGAGCAGGCCGGAGTCGCGCGCCGTCCCCCAGCCGACGGCGAACAGGGCGAGGACCGCACTCCCGATCGCGGACCGCAGCAGGTCGACCTGCGCCCCCTGGGTGTCCACGAGCAGCCCGACCAGCACCGACAGCAGCGTGTGGGTACCGACCGCGGCGGCCAGGGCGGCGGCGAGCGGCCGGCCGCCGGTGAGGTCGCAGGCGCGGACGACGCCGCGGCCGGCGCTGGACAGGCCCCAGGCGACGGCCATGGTCAGCAGCAGCGGCGCGAGCACCAGCGGACCGGACCCGAGCGTCACGCCGCCGCCCTGGGCGAGCAGCCAGAGCTGCCCGGCCAGACGCCCGGAGTCCGCGACCGGCAGCCCGCCGGCCGGATCGAGCGTCTGCACCACGACCGACGCGAGGCCCACGCCGAGCAGGCCGAGCACCGTGACGGCGGCGGCCGCCGCGGCGGCGAGGACCGGGGCGTGCCGCGACGGGCGGGTGCCCGGGTCCCGCTGCCCGGGCAGGCTCAGTCGGGCGAGCAGGGAGACCACGCCCCCACTGTCCCAAGGCCGGGCCGGGGATCGCCGGAGCACGCGCCCGACGATCCCGGCGCAGTGCGGCAGGAGGGCTACGCGGACGGGTCGGGCCCGGCACCGGAGGCGGTGGAGCCGCCGGGTCGGCCGGGACCGCGGTCGCCCTGCGACGGCGCCGGAGCGGCGCCCGGCCAGGGCTGCTCCGGCAGCGACGGCGACTGCTGCCCGTGGGCGGGCTGCTGCCCCAGGGGCTGCCACGGCTGACCCGGCTGCTGCTGGGGCGGCCAGCTCGCGCTCCCGACGGCCGCAACCGGCCGGGTGCGGAGCCGACGCAGCAGCGTGAGGACGGCGACGGTGAGGGCCGCGGCCGCGGCGAGGACGGTGAGCAGCGCGGACACGCTGAAGCCGCCCTCGAAGGTGCTCAGCCACTCGACCAGGGTCAGCAGGAGGGCCAGCGAGGTCAGTCCCACGGTCACGAAGCCATGGGGGAACGGCAGGCCGACGTCCACGACGGTGGGCAGCAGCGCCCACACCGCGGCGAGGACGAGCAGCACGGCGGCGGTCGTGACCAGCACGAAGTCGAAACCGTTGATCGACTCGGCGAAACCGAAGCCCAGGTCGAAGGTGAACCACGGGAGGGTGGCGAACAGCAGGAACGCCGCCGCGCTGAGCGCCACCAGGTAGTCGCCCCGATCCGGCCTCGTCCGGTCGGAGCCGACCCCGGTGCCGCTGCCGGCCGGCTGCCCGTACGGCTGTGGCACCGGCGCCTGCTGGCCGGGGGGCTGACCCCACGGCGGCTGCTGGCCGTACTGGGGCTGGCCGTACTGGGGCAGGCCGTACTGGGGCAGGCCGTAGCCCGGCGGCGAGCCCCACGGCTGCTGCCCGTACTGGGGCTGCCCGTACTGGGCCTGCCCGTAGCCGGGCCAGCCGTGGTCCTGCGGCGGGTACTGCGCGCTGTAGCCCGGCTGGCCCTCGTGCTGCTCCGCGTAGTAGCCCGGTTGCTGCCCGTACCCGGGCTGACCGTACGGCGGCTGGCCGTAGCCGGGCTGACCGTACGGCGGCTGCCGCCCGGGGCCGGGCCGACCGTGGTCCTGCGGCGGGTACTGCGCGCCGTAGCCCGGCTGCCGGCCGTACGGGGGCTGCTCCTGCTGCGGCTGCCCCGGCACGGGCGGCTCGTCGTCCGGACGGCGCTCCCCCTCGCCCGGCTGCTGCCCGTACCCGCCCGGCGGCTGCGGCGGCTGACTGGTCATCGCGGGGCGCTCCTCGGTGGGGGCTGGGAACTGCGCGGATCGTGGACACCGCCCGCAGGGCGTGCAGCCGCGGCGTCGCCATCATCCCCCGTCGGGCCGCCGCCGAGCCGCAGACGCGGCTGCCCGGGGACCCCGGTGCGGGGTCCCCGGGCAGCCGGTGACGTGCTGGGACCCTGCCGTGGGCCTGCGAGTGGCGGGGCGGAGGAGTCCTCCGATCAGGCGCCGACGATCTCCCGCATGAGGCGGGCGGTCTCCGACGGGGTCTTGCCGACGCGGACGCCGGCGGCCTCGAGGGCCTCCTGCTTCGCCTGCGCGGTACCGGCCGAGCCCGAGACGATGGCGCCGGCGTGGCCCATCGTCTTGCCCTCGGGCGCGGTGAAGCCGGCGACGTAGCCGACGACCGGCTTGGTGACGTTGGCCCTGATGAAGTCCGCGGCCCGCTCCTCGGCGTCGCCACCGATCTCACCGATCATGACGATGGCCTCGGTCTCCGGGTCGTCCTGGAAGGCCTGCAGGCAGTCGATGTGCGTGGTGCCGATGACCGGGTCGCCACCGATGCCGACGCAGGTGGAGAAGCCGATGTCCCGGAGCTCGTACATCATCTGGTAGGTCAGCGTGCCGGACTTGCTGACCAGCCCGATCCTGCCCTGCTTGGTGATGTTGGCCGGGATGATGCCGGCGTTCGAGCGCCCGGGGCTGATCAGGCCCGGGCAGTTCGGGCCGATGATCCGGGTCGAACCCCCCTGGGCGTGGGCCCAGAAGTAGGTCGAGTCGTGCACCGGGATGCCCTCGGTGATGACGACGGCCAGCCCGATCTGGGCGTCGACGGCCTCGATGACGGCGTTCTTCGCGCCGGCCGGCGGCACGAAGATGACGCTGACGTCGGCGCCGGTCTCCTTCATCGCCTCGGCGACGTTGCCGAACACCGGGACGCCGGCGCCGTCGAAGTCGACGCTCTGGCCGGCCTTCTTCGGGTTCACGCCACCGACGATCGCCGTCCCCGAGGCCAGCATGCGCTGGGTGTGCTTGCGCCCCTCGGAGCCGGTCATGCCCTGGACGATGACCTTGCTGTTCTCGTTGAGGAAGATCGACATCTCTCTGGTGTCCTGTTCAGAGGAGGACGGAGCGGCCCCCTTCCAGGGGCCCGCCACGAGCCTGCGAGTGGTGGGGAGGAAGGGGATCCTTCTAGGCGGCGAGCTCGGCGGCCCGGCGGGCGGCGCCGTCCATCGTGTCCACCAGGGTCACCAGCGGGTGGTTGGCCTCGGCGAGGATCCGCCGGCCCTCCTCGACGTTGTTGCCGTCGAGCCGGACGACCAGCGGCTTGGTCGCCTCGTCGCCGAGCATCTGCAGCGCGTGCACGATGCCGTTGGCGACCGCGTCGCAGGCGGTGATCCCGCCGAAGACGTTGACGAAGACGCTCTTCACAGCGGGGTCGGACAGGATGATGTGCAGGCCGTTGGCCATGACCTCGGCCGAGGCACCACCACCGATGTCGAGGAAGTTGGCCGGCTTCACGCCACCGAACTCCTCACCGGCGTAGGCGACGACGTCCAGGGTGCTCATCACGAGCCCTGCACCGTTGCCGATGATGCCGACCTGACCCTCGAGCTTGACGTAGTTGAGGTCCTTCTCCTTGGCCGCGGCCTCCAGCGGGTCGGCGGCGGCACTGTCCTCCAGGGCCTCGTGCTCCTGGTGCCGGAAGCGGGCGTTCTCGTCGAGGGTGACCTTCGCGTCCAGCGCGAGGACGGTGCCGTCGGGGGCCTTGGCCAGCGGGTTGACCTCGACCAGGGTGGCGTCCTCCTGGGCGAAGACCTCCCACAGCTGGACGGCGATGGCGATCACCTGGTCGCGCACCGCGGCGGGGAAGCCGGCAGCGTCGACGATCTCGGTGGCCTTGGCGGTGTCGACGCCGGTGGTGGCGTCCACGGGGATGCGGGCCAGCGCCTCGGGGCGCTCGACGGCGAGCTGCTCGATCTCCATGCCGCCCTCGACGCTGGCCATGGCCAGGAAGGTGCGGTTGGCGCGGTCGAGCAGGTAGGAGAAGTAGTACTCCTCGGCGATGTCACTGGCCTGGGCGACCATCACGCGGTGGGTGATGTGGCCCTTGATGTCCAGGCCGAGGATGTCCTGGGCACGCGCCCGGGCGTCCTCGGCGTCGTCGGCGAGCTTGACGCCGCCGGCCTTGCCGCGGCCACCGGTCTTCACCTGCGCCTTGACGACGACGGTGGTGCCGATCTCGCGGGCGATCGCCTCCGCCTGCTCGGGGGTCTCGGCGACGCCGCCGGGGAGCACGGGGACACCGTGCGAGGCCAACAGGTCACGGGCCTGGTACTCGAAGAGATCCACGAACAGGCACCGTATCCCCCGCGCGATCCGGGCCGTGCACCGGCGCTGGGAGGGTGGGCGGCATCACACGGCGCCGGCCACCCGGACTCCCCTGGTGACGAGGAGCCGGAGCCACGCGCTGGTCCGCCGCCGTCCCTGCGATCGCCCTGCTCACGGCCCGGGTGACCGCGGTGGCTCCCCGATGAGCTGCCCGCGCAGCCAGCCGGCGACCTCCGCCGGCGCGGTGCCGGGCGGGAAGAACCGGATTCCCCCGGGCAGCTCGGCGTCCGCTCCGCAGGCGAAGACGACGACGTCGTCCACGCCGCGGTCGGCGAGCAGCGCGGCGAGCCGGGCCAGCCGCTCGGCCGGGTCGGCGGGGAGCACCGGCAGGCCGACGGCGTCGACGTCCTCCTGGACGACCGTGTCGGCGAGCCGCTCGAGGGAGGACCGGCCGGCGTGCACGACCTCCATCCCGGTGTCGCGCAGGCCGCGGGCGAGGGCCACGGTGGCGTGGTCCTCCCCGCCGTCGCCCAACGCCCCGACCACCACCCGGACGCGCTCCTCGCCGGTCGCGCCGGGTGCGCTCACCGCTCGGGGGTCGGGCGCAGCCGCCAGGCCAGCACCGTGAGGACGACGTAGCCGACGCCGGCCAACAGCAGCCCGACGCCGGGCAGGGTCCACTCCAGCTCGTCGGAGACCGCTGCGTCGCGCAGACCGGTCAGCCCGGCGGCGAGGACGACGACGGCGATGGCCAGCAGCGCGCCGACCGCGGCCAGCCGTGGGCGCAGCGACGGCGCCAGCACCGAGCAGAGGACGACGGCACCGGCCAGCAGCAGTCCGCCGAGCAGGGCCAGCCCGGGCCGCTCGAGCAGCCCCTGCGGACCCTCCTGCTCGACGACGACCTGCAGCCCGGTCATCGGGTCGGTGACGATCCGGTCGGGGACGTCGGCGGCCGGCAGCACCAGGCACAGCACGGCGCCCACCCCCAACAGCACCGCGGCACCGGCCAGCGCCGGGCGGGCGGGGTCGAGCGAGCCCGCGTCCTCCATGACGGTGCGCCCCCAGGCCGCGACGGCGAACGCACCGGCCAGGACGGTGAGCCCGAGGGCGACGGCGCCCAGCACCCACCCGAGCCCGACGTCGACCGCGCTGGTGAGGACCCGCTGCCCGGCGATCACCTCGATCCCCGGCCGGACGGTGGAGGTGCTGGCCCGGTAGAGCTCGATCAGCAGCAGTCCGACGGACAGCGCGCCGCCGATCGAGGCGAAGGCGAGTCCGAAGCGGGGCACCCGGCCGGCGGCGAGGCCGCCACCGACCGCCACGGCGGTCAGCGGCACCACCAGGCCGGCGAGCAGGCTGGCTGCACCGGCGGACTGGGAGACCTCCGTGCCCCCGATGACGAGGTAGGTGGGGAACAGCCCGGCTGCGCCGACCACCCCCGCGAGGACGAGGAGCACACCTGTCAGGCGTGCGGTCGGCGGCGGGTCGCCCACGACCAGCCCGTCGGCCGGCGCCGCGGGGGTCGGCTCGGACGGCCGGCGGGGACCGGAGGGGCGGGCGGACGGACGCGCCGTCCCCCCTGCAGACCTGGTCGAGCGGTCGCGGGTGGAGCCATCGCGGGCGACCACGGTTCCCCCTTCGTCTCGGTCACGAACCGGCCACGCTCGTGGCGTCGATGTGACGAACACCACACAGCAGATTTACCGTCGGGTGAACTGGGCATCCCACGGAGGCCTCCAACCCCGGGGGACCAGCCCGGTCAACGGTCCTGACGGGGAGGAACGATGCACGCACTCAGCGACCCGGAGCCCGATCCAGCGTCGCACACGGGTGCCGTGGCGCCCGGAGCGCCACGGCACCCGCTGCGCTCGCTGATGACCCGGGCCGCGCTGACCGGCGGGATCACCGAACTGGCCCTCGTCGGGGCGCACGTGCTGATGTACCCCCTCGGCACCCGAGCCGACCGGCTGCGGCCGGACCCGCGGTGTCGCCCGGGCGAGCAGCCGCCCGCGGTCCGCGCCCTCTTCGCCGCCGACCCGCTGGCCGCCCGCGTCCCCGTCGTCCTGGTGCACGGCCTGATCGACAATCACTCGGTCTTCGCGGTGATGCGGCGCAGCCTGCGCCGTCGCGGCTTCACCTCCGTCTGCTCGTGGAACTACAGCCCGCTGCTGGCCGACGTCGGGCGCGGCGCCGCCGACCTCGGCCGGCACCTGCAGCGCATCTGCGAGCAGACCGGGTACGAGCGGGTGCACGTCGTGGGGCACAGCCTCGGCGGCCTGCTGGCCCGCTACCACGTGCAGCGCCAGGGCGGTGACCAGCACGTCGAGTCGCTGGTGACGCTCGGGACGCCGCACCAGGGGTCGGTGCTGGCGCACCTGCTGCCCACCCCGCTGGTCCGCCAGCTGCGCCCGGGCTCCGTGGTGCTGCGGGAGCTCGCCGAGCCCGCGCCGGGGGTGCGCACCTCCGTGATCGCCGTCTACAGCGACCTCGACCAGGTCGTCGTCCCGACCAGCGCCGGTCGCTGCGACCACCCGGACCTGCAGGCCCGCAACGTGCTGGTCCGCGGGGTCGGCCACATGTCGTTGCCCTTCCACCGCACCGTGCTCGACGAGGTCGCCACGACCCTCGCCGGCCGCCGGCAGCCGCACGCCGACGTCCCCGCCCCGGCCGCCGTCGCCTGAGAGGGCCCCGTCCTCCTCACCCCTCGCAGGCTCGGGGCGAGCCGCTGGACGGGGCCGGCCGGGGACGGGCCGCCTCATGCCCCCCGCCCGCCACACCCGTCACGCGTGGCGGGCGGTCGTGCGTTGCGACACCGCCACTCCCGTCACACCGGTCCCACCGGGCGCAGACACGTCGACACTCCGCGCCGGTGACCCGTCGCCGACCTGACTGATCGTTACGGTCCGATCACGGCGCCGGTACCCACCGGCAGGCGTCCCCGGACGTCTCCGCCGCCGTCGCTCCCCCGACGGAACGCCTCCGCGGCGCCCGCTCGGGGAGCGCTCACGAAGAAGGTGCCCCGTGACCCGCTCGACCGGCCCCGCGCTGCTGGAGCGACCGGGCACCGACCGTCAGCCCGCCGCCGACGTCGTCCGCGCCCTCCTCGCCGCCAGGACCGGCGCGGCACCGGCCGCCGAGACCCCCGAGCCGGACGCCGCCGAGCAGCCGCTCTCCGGCCGGGGCCGCCGCCTGCCCCGCCCGCCCGGCCGGCGCGGTCCGATCTGGCTCGCCGCGCTCGTCGCCGGCGCCGTCGTCGCCGCCCTACCCAGCACGCTGGGTTCGGACACGGCCGGGCTGTCGGTCAGCGCGGCCGACTACGGCCTGGGAGTCGCCTCCGAGGTCGGGTTCAGCGGCGACATGGAGGACGCCGGCGTGCGCCGCGGGATCACCGAGGCCGAGGCGCAGGCCCGGCTCGGCGAGCTGGCCGCCTCCCGCGCCGCCCGCGAACCCACGACCGTGCTGCCCGCCCAGGGCCGGCTCACCACCTGCTTCTGCATGCGCTGGGGCACGATGCACTACGGCATCGACCTCGCCGGGCCGCTGGGCACGCCGATCCACTCGGCCACCGACGGCGTCGTCATCCGCGCCGGCCGGGCCTCCGGGTACGGCAACGCCGTCTACATCCAGGACCCCGACGGCAACGTGCACGTCTACGGCCACATGCGCTACTACGACGTCGAGGCCGGCGACCTCGTGCACGCCGGCGACCAGATCGCGAAGATCGGCAACGAGGGCCAGTCCACCGGGCCGCACCTGCACTACCAGATCCACCGCGGGAGCATGAACGGCCGACCGATCGACCCGCAGGAGTTCCTCGCCGAGCGCGGCGTCACCGTGTGATCCGTCGGCCTCCGGCCGACACCGCGGCCAGGTTGCCGTACCCCGCTGCGCGGAGCGCGTCCTGCGCCTCGTCGTGGACCCTCCGGGCCCACTCCTCGACACACCTCGCGGGGCGCTCCCCTCAGGCGTCGCGGGACCCGGGTGCCGTCCGCCCGCGCCTCGGGTCAGAGCTTGACCAGCGGGGCGTAGCGCAGGACGAGGCGCTTGGTGCCGCCGGAGCCGAAGTCCACGGTCGCCTGCGCCTTGTCGCCGATGCCGTTAACCTCCACGACGGTGCCCAGCCCGAAGGCGTCGTGGCTCACCCGGTCCCCGACCTCGACGGAGATGACCGCCCGGTTTCCCGCGCCGCCGCGCAGCCCGCCGGTGGACAGCCCGGTGGCCGCCACCCGCTGCTGCGCCGACCGGTAGCCGGTGCTGGGCGCCGGCACGGGCTCCTTGCCCGCCCACTGCACGGTGTCCGACGGCAGCTCGTCGAGGAAGCGGGACGGCGGGTTGTACGCCGGCTGCCCCCAGCTGGTGCGCACCGTGGCCCGCGAGATGAACAGCCGCTGCCGCGCCCGGGTGATGCCGACGTAGGCCAGCCGGCGCTCCTCCTCCAGCTCGCGCGGGTCCCCGAGAGCGCGCAGGTGCGGGAAGACGCCGTCCTCCATGCCGGTCAGGAAGACGACCGGGAACTCCAGGCCCTTGGCGGTGTGCAGGGTCATCAGCGTGACGACGCCGGCGTCGTCCCCGGCGACGGGGATCTGGTCGGCGTCGGCGACCAGCGACACCTGCTCGAGGAAGTCGGTGACCGAGCCGCCGGGGTTGGCCGCCTCGAACTCCGCGGCCACCGAGATGAGCTCGTTGAGGTTGTCGACGCGGCCCTCGTCCTGCGGGTCGGTGCTGGCCTGCAGCTCGGCGAGGTAGCCGGTGCGGTCGAGGATGCTCTCCAGCAGCGCCGCCGGGCCGGAGCCGGTCTCGGCCAGCTGCTCGAACTCCTCCAGCAGCGCGACGAACTCCTGGACCGCCTTGAGCGACCGCGGCGCCAGGGTGGTGACCTCCGAGCACCGCCGCAGCGCCGAGCCGAATGCGATCCGCTCCCGGTCGGCGAAGGACTCGATGCAGCCCTCGGCCTTGTCGCCGATCCCCCGCTTGGGCACGTTGATGATCCGGCGCAGGCTGACGACGTCGGCCGGGTTGGCCACCAGCTTCAGGTAGGCCAGCGCGTCCCGGACCTCCTTGCGCTCGTAGAAGCGCACCCCGCCGACGACCTTGTAGGGCATGCCGACGCGGATGAACACCTCCTCGAAGACACGGGAGGCGTTGTTGGTCCGGTAGAAGACCGCGATGTCCTTGGGCCTGACCTCCCCCTCGTCGACGAGCGCGTCGATCTGCTCGGCGACCCAGGCGGCCTCGTCGTGCTCGTTCTCGGCGACGTAGCCCTCGATCAGCTCGCCGTCGCCGGCGTCGGTCCACAGGTTCTTGGGCCGGCGGCCGGTGTTCTTGGCGATGACCTGGTTGGCCGCCTTGAGGATGCGCTGCGTGGAGCGGTAGTTCTGCTCCAGCAGGATCGTCGTGGCCTGCGGGTAGTCCCGCTCGAACTCGTCGATGTTGCGGATCGTCGCCCCGCGGAAGGCGTAGATCGACTGGTCGGCGTCACCGACGACGCACAGCTCGGCCGGCGGCACCGGGCCCGCCGTAGCGCCACCCGACCCACCCACCAGCTCGCGGACCAGCACGTACTGCGCGTGGTTGGTGTCCTGGTACTCGTCGACCAGCACGTGCCGGAAGCGGCGGCGGTAGTGCTCGGCGACGTCCGGGAACGCCTGCAGCAGGTGCACCGTCGTCATGATCAGGTCGTCGAAGTCCATGGCGTGCGCCTCGCGCAGCCGCCGCTGGTAGAGCGTGTAGGCCTCCTTCAGCACCTTCTCCGGCGCTGTCTGGGGGCTGAAGGACTCCTCGTCGACGAGCTCGTTCTTCAGGTTCGACACCTGCGCGGCCAGGCTGCGGCCGGGGTAGCGCTTGGCGTCGAGGTCCAGGTCGCGGGCGACCATCGTCATGAGCCGGACCGAGTCGCCCTGGTCGTAGATCGTGAACGACGACTTCAGGCCCAGCTTGGCGGCCTCGGCGCGCAGGATGCGCACGCACATCGAGTGGAACGTCGACACCCACATCGCCCGGGCGCGCGGGCCGACGAGCGCGGCGACCCGCTCCTTCATCTCCCCGGCGGCCTTGTTAGTGAAGGTGATCGCCAGGACCTCGCCGGGCTGCACGCCGCGAGCGCCGAGCAGGTAGGCGATCCGGTGGGCCAGCACCCGGGTCTTGCCCGAGCCGGCCCCGGCGACGATGAGCAGCGGGCTGCCCTCGTGGACGACGGCCTGCCGCTGTGGCCCGTTGAGGCCGGCGAGCATGCGGTCCAGCTCCCGCCCCACCGAGCCGGAGGCGGAGCGCTGGAGGGACGCGGTGCCGGGGAGGGTCTGCTGGACGCTGCTCATGACCACACCACTGTAGTTCGGCCGGGAACGCGGCCCGCCGTCGCGGACCGTCGTCCCCAGGGGCCGCGCTGGCCACCCCGGTCGGCGGTGTGGCAGACTCCGCGACGTGCTGCTCGCCACTGTCAGCTTTTACTACGGCCACCGGGATCCGGTGTCCGTCGCCGCTGGCTGAGCACACGCCGCAACAGACGCCCCGGGCCCGAGGAGCCCGGGGCGTTTCTCGTTCTCGGGGTCCGACGGCCACCGCCCCGCCCCGGAGGACACGATGACCGCCACGCTCCCCACCACGCCCAACCCCGACGCGCCCACCGCCGACACCCGCATCGCCGAGCTGCGCGGTCGGATCGACGACTGCGACGCCGAGATCATCGCGCTGTTCCAGCGTCGGCTGGCCGTCTCGCAGGAGATCGGGGAGCTGCGCCGCGCCGCCGGGGGCACCCGGCTGTCGCTGGCCCGCGAGCAGCAGGTCCTGGCCCGCTTCCAGGCCGCGCTCGGCCAGGACGGCGCCGCGCTCGGCATGATGCTGCTGCGCCAGGGCCGCGGCCGCCTCTGAAGAAGGAGGAGGGCCCCGTCCCCCTGACCGCTCGCAGGCTCGCAGCGAGCCTCTGGACGGGGCCCGTGGAGGCCTGCCGGAGGGCCGGTGCCGTCGGTCACTGGCGGCGCTGGTCGGGCGGCGGGAAGTCGGCGTGGCGGTGGACCAGCCACCAGTCGTCCTCGATCCGCCGGTAGACGTGCGTCACCCGGATGGTCATGGGCCGTGCCTCGCCGCCGTCGATGCGCACCGTGCCCTGCTCGAGGCCGACCGTGTAGGCGAGGTCGCCGCTGACGTCGACCACCTCGTAGCGCGGCACGAGCTCACCGTCGCCGAACCGGCTGCCGACCCACTCGAAGGTCCGGGTGACGGCGTGGTGCCCCTTCTCGATCGGACCCCAGGCGCCGAACAACGTCACGTCGGCGGAGTCGGCCCAGCAGGCCGCGTACGGGCCGGGGTTCCCGGCGGCCATCGCCGCCAGGCCGTCGGCAACGCGCTCCAGCGCCCGAGCCAGTGCAGCGTCCACGACCGCCTCCTCCCCGGTGAACCGTCGCACGGTCCACCGGGCGGCAGCCAGGGTCCTCGCGTCCCGCGACCGGGGGGAACCCGCGTCGGCGCGTCACGTCCCGCGCCGCCGTCCCGTCTCCATGAGCACCACCCGCGGAGAGGACGACGACCATGGCCCGCATCCCGCTCGACCCGCCACGCACCCGCCTGTACCGCCTCGCCGAGTGGTACGCGCGCCGGACCTACGGCGTGGTGCCCGACCCGCTCGCGGCGATGGCCCACCACCGGCGGGTGCTGCTGACCGACGTCCGGTTCGAGACGTCGCTGGCCCGGTGGGACCGCCTCGACCGCACGCTGAAGTCCCTCGCCGTCATGGCCTCGGCCGTGACGATCGGCTGCTCCTGGTGCGTCGACTTCGGTCACTGGATCAGCACCCAGGAGGGCGTGGACCCCGCGAAGCTCCGCGCGGTGCCGCGCTGGCGGGAGAGCGACGTCTTCACCGACCTGGAGCGGCGGGTGATGGCCTACGCGGAGGCGGTGACGGCCACCCCGCCCGCCGTGACCGACGAGATGGTGTCCGACCTGCGACGCGACCTGGACGACGCCCAGCTGGTCGAGCTGACCATGATGGTGGCCGTGGAGAACGTCCGGTCGCGGTTCAACAGCGCGCTCGGGCTGGCCAGCCAGGGCTTCCGGGACCGCTGCGAGCTCCCGGCCACGGCGTGACCGCCCCGGACGCGGGCACCGGGCCCCTGGCGGCCTTCGACCGGCACCGACGGCTGCTGTTCACGGTCGCCTACCAGATGCTGGGCAGCGTCACCGACGCCGAGGACGTCGTGCAGGACGCGTGGCTCCGGTGGTCGGCGACCGACCGGGCCGACGTCGCCGACCCGCGGGCCTACCTCGTCCGGATCACGTCCCGGCTGGCCCTCGACCGGTTGGACTCGGCCCGCAGCCGCCGCGAGAGCTACGTCGGGCCGTGGCTGCCGGAGCCCCTGCTCACCGGCTCCGCCCCCGTCGCGGGCGGAGCTCCCCCGCCCGCCCCGGACGACGCAGCGGTGCTCGGGGACCAGGTCTCGCTCGCCCTGCTGGTGGTCCTCGAGACGCTGTCCCCCGCCGAGCGCGCCGTCTTCGTCCTCCGGGAGGTGTTCGGCCTGCCGGCGGCGGAGGTGGCCGCGATCCTGGGCCGCAGCGAGGCCGCGGTCCGGCAGACGGCGCACCGCGCCCGGGAGCACGTGCAGTCACGGCAGCCGCGCTTCGACGCCGACCGGTCGGCCCAGCGGGTCGTCACCGAGCGGTTCCTCGCCGCTTGCGCCGGCGGCGACGTCGAGGCGCTGCTGGCCGCGCTGGCTCCGGACGTCGTCCTCGTGACCGACGGCGGGGGCAGGGCGAAGGCGGCGCTGCGGCCCATCGTGGGCGTGGACAAGGTGGCGCGCTTCCTGCTGGCGACCGCTGCCGAGGGTCTGTCCATCCCGGACCTGCACGTCGAGATCGCCGACGTCAACGGCGCTCCCGGCGTCGTCGCGTGGGTCCGTGGCGCACCCTTCCTGACGATGTCGCTCGTCCTGGTCGACGGGCTCGTCGAGCAGGTGCTGGTCGTGCGCAACCCCGAGAAGCTGGCCGGTCTGCAGCGGTGAGGGCTGAGTGGCCCTCCTGCAGGGTCCCGCCGCGAGCCTGCGAGTGGCGGGGGGCAGGAGGGTCCTCTCACTAGGCTCGCGCGGGTGACCTCACCGCAGACCCGCAGGCCCGCCGAGTTCGTGGAGCGCGCGCTGTGCGTGCTCGCCCACCCCGACGACGTCGACTTCGGCAGCGCCGGCACGGTGGCGACGTGGACGACGGCCGGCACCGAGGTCACCTACCTGATCGTCACCGACGGCGACGCCGGCGGGTTCGACGAGACCCCCCGCGAGCAGATGGGGCCGCTGCGGCGGGCCGAGCAGGAGGCGGCGGCCAAGGCGGTCGGCGTCACCGACGTGCGCTTCCTCGGCCACCCCGACGGCCGCCTGGAGCTGACCCTGGACCTGCGCCGCGACATCAGCCGGGTGATCCGCCAGGTGCGCCCGCAGCGGGTGCTCACCAGCTCCCCGGAGCGGATGTGGGACCGGATCGGCGCCAGCCACCCCGACCACATGACCGTGGGCGAGTCCACGCTGCGCGCCGTCTACCCCGACGCCCGCAACCCCTTCGCCTTCCCCGAGCTGCTGGCCGACGAGGGCCTCGAGGCCTGGACGGTGTCCGAGGTGTGGCTGACCGCCAGCCCGCGCGCCGACCACGTCGTCGACGTCACCGACGTCGTCGAGCTCAAGTTCGCCGCGCTCGGGAGCCACCTCACCCAGGTGAGCCACCTCGACGACCTCGAGGGCTTCGTCACCGACTGGATGCGCCAGACCGGCCGCCGCCTGGGCCTGCCGCCGGGTCGGCTCGGCGAGGCCTTCCACGTCGTCCACACGGCGTAAATCATCTTACGCGATATTGAACGCCTTCCAGAGGCCAGGATGCACAACCAGATCTTCATCCCATCGGAGGCTGGCTCGAGGACTTCTGAACTTGAACCTGTAGTAGTCGGGGGCGAAACCCGTAGGGCCTCCGGGCGTCAAGTTTCCAAGAAAGCCGTTGTCGAAGAGGACTGAGACCAACTCCTCGATATCCAACCGCCGAAACCGGGGATCCCCATCTGCGGTAGATCGGAGCTCAGCTACGGGAAAGTGACGCTTTCGTATAGTGCCGAGCAACTCCATGGCCCTGATGCGGGAGCCTTCATCGAAGTAAAAGCGAAGCGCATCGTGCGCCTCATCCGTAAAATAGGTTTCCGAGTAGTCGGCGAAGCCACTGAGGACAGACCGCTCATCCAGTCGACCTGGCTGCGACGCATGCTGCGCGACGATCTTCAGGAGCTGCAAAAGATCCCGGGGCGTATGGCGCGTTTGCTCGACGACGGACTGGGCGGCCGGTCGGCCCAGAAGCTTGTTTGGAAAGTATGCTTCGACCAGGTTGTGAACCTGGGGCCGATTAAGCCTCGCCCGCTTGTTTGCCAACCGCATTAAGTGCGTATTCCGCACATCGCGTGGGTTTTGGTACCAGTCCAACTCCAGCGCGAAGTCCCTCCGAATCTTTCCAGCCCTGGGTGAATCCAATCGTCCGTACACGTCAGTTCTGCACGCCAAGACTACCTTGATCGGCGCATTCCCCTGCCTGGCAACCTCATTCACCGCGTCGACCGCTTGCAGTAGGCCCGCCAACAACAGTGACCGACCCTCTCCTAGCACCCGCATGTCATCCAAGCCGTCTAGGAACAAGTAGAAGCGCCGCCGACTCTCGAACGATTCCACTACAGACTGCAGGTACGCTAGCCAGATCCTAATCGCATTCTCGGCGTTCTCGACTTCCATGGTGTGCGTGCGTTCGTAGAACTTGGGCAGCGTAAGTTTCGACTCAACCTTCGCCGTCTTGAGCCTACGTAGACTTGAAGGACTGCCGGGTTCGACGCCTTCTTCTCGCAGGAGACGCTTCGCCTCACGCACGCGCTCTCCGGCACGTACTGCCGCGGCACCATCCTCGGCACAACAGTCGACGATGATAGAATAATCAACAAGGTCCATGCGTGCTGGTATCTTTGCAGAGCATCGAAGGAGTTAGGCACAATACCCCGTCGCGACATTTATTGGGCCGGTCACCGAATATAAGCCTGGCGTATCCCTGGCCAACAGATGTAGACGTGCACCGACGGCGGATTTGCCAGAACCCTTATATCCCAATATGAGATACTCGTGCGAATTGAGAACCCTCAGTTCAATACTGCCGAGGTCATAATATCCATCCCGAAGGAGGCGAGGCGCATTCTCCATTTCGAACTTTGCTTCAGCGAAGCCAAAATTGAAGTCGGCGAGCGACACCGAGCCGAGCAAATCCCCCATGTTGAGACACTAGCGCGAGGGCTACCTTGTCGCCATGGCAGAGGCTCGAAGCGCTTCGGTGCCCGTCAGAGCAACCGGTTGGTGGCGGCCCAGCGGGTGAGCTCGTTGCGGTTGGACAGCTGCAGCTTGCGGAGCACGTTCGACGCGTGGGACTCCACCGTCTTCACCGAGATGAACAGCCGCGAGCCGATCTCCCGGTAGGTGTAGCCGCGGGCCAGCAACTGCATGACCTCCCGCTCCCGGGCGCTGAGCAGGTCCAGGCCGGGGTCGGTGGCCGGGTCCTCGGGCTGCGGGGCGGACGGCGTCGTCGCGGCGAACGCGTCGAGCACGAACCCGGCCAGCCGCGGGCTGAAGACGACGTCCTCGTCGGCGACGCGGGCGACGGCGTCCCGCAGGTCCGGACCGGAGATGCTCTTGGTGACGTAGCCCCGTGCGCCGGCGCGGATGACGGCGATGACGTCCTCGGCGGCGTCGGACACCGACAGCGCCAGCCACCGCACCGACGGCAGCTCGGCGCGCAGCGTCTCCAGCACGGCCCGCCCGCCGCCGCCGGGCAGGTGGACGTCGAGCAGGACGACGTCGGGCACCGTGGCCCGGATCCCCTCGACGGCGCCGGCGACGTCGGCGGCCTCACCGACGACGTCGACCGCGCCGCCGAGCTCCGCCCGCACCCCCGACCGCACCATCGCGTGGTCGTCGACGAGGTACACGCGGGGGGTCACGCGGCCGCCTCCTGGCGCGGCAGGCACAGCTCCACCTCGGTGCCCTCCCCCGGCGCCGAGCGCACCGCCGCCGTCCCGCCCAGCCGGGTCAGCCGGCCGGTGACCGAGTCGCGCAGCCCGCGCCGGTCGCCCGGCACGGTGGCCGAGTCGAAGCCGGCACCGCGGTCGCGGACGAAGACGGCCACCCGCTGCGGCGTCACCTCGGTGTACAGGTCGGCGGCGGTCGCGCCCGAGTGCTTGGCCGCGTTGACCAGCGCCTCGCGGGTGGCCGCGCCGAGGGCGGTGAGCGCGTCGTCCAGCGGGGCGTCGCCGACGACCACCGACTCCACGGTCAGCGCGTGGTCGGCCTCCACCTCGGCGACCACGCCGGACACCAGGGCCGCCCAGGTGCCGCCGCCGACGGCCGCCGCCGGCTCGTAGAGCCAGGTGCGCAGCTCGCGCTCCTGGCTGCGGGCCAGCCGGGACACCGCCGTGGCGTCGTCGGCGTGCCGCTGGATGAGGGCGAGGGTCTGCAGGACGGAGTCGTGCAGGTGGGCGGCGACGGCGGCCCGCTCCTCGGAGCGCACGCGGGCGGTGCGCTCGGCCTCGCGCGAGGCCAGCAGCCGGCGCCACAGCGGCGCGGTGGCCAGCGCCACGCCGACCAGGATGAGCAGGGTCGAGGCGAAGCCGTTGCGCGCGTCGTCCAGCTGGCCGGTCGTGACCAGCAGCAGCACCACGCCGGCGGCGCCGAGGAGCACCCCGCCGGCGAGCAGCCAGCGCACGCCGGGGCGGGCGAGGGAGCGGTCGGTGTCCAGCTGGCGCCAGATGACGGTCAGCCCGACGACCACCAGCAGCAGCGGCAGGACCAGGTTGCCGCCGCCCCAGCTGCCCAGCTGGGTCACCAGGATCAGCGCGCCGAGGCCGAGCAGCCCCAGGCCGAGCGTCTGCCGGCGGCTGGGCTCCTCGGTCGCCTCGTCCACCACCGGGTCGGCGTCGGCGTCGGCGACCGGCATGAAGAACCACAGCAGCGCGTAGGCCACGACGCCGATGCCGGTCGCGGCCAGGACGACGAAGGCCACGCGGACGACCAGCGGGTCGGCCCGCAGGTGCACCGCCGTCCCCGCGGCGACGCCGGCCAGCAGCCGCCCCGAGCGCGGGCGCAGCAGCGGCGGCCGCACGGGCGCGGGCAGGGTCGTCGTCACGGTGCTGATCGTCGCACCGGGGCGGCCCGCCCCGACACCAGGAACCACCCGGGTCGGTGGACCCGGGTCGGATGGGGGCGTTCCCTGATGGACCGCACCCTCGGCCGCGAGCAGGGTCTGTGCCATGACATCCGCACCGCCTCCCGCTCCCCCGTCGGCGGACCCGCCGGCGGCCGCGTACCCCCCGCCGCCCGGGCTCCCGGTGCGGCCGCCGCTGCGGCGCAGCCGCAGCGACAAGGTCATCGGCGGCGTCGCCGGCGGTCTGGCCGACTACAGCGGCATCGACGCGCTGCTGTGGCGGGTCGGCCTGGTCGCGCTGGCCCTGGCCGGCCCCGGCGTCCCCGTCTACCTGCTGCTGTGGCTGCTCATGCCGGCCGGGCCGCCCGGCGACCCCACCGCCGTCGCCCATGCTCCACGCGCCGTCGGTCCGCGGTCCCCGGTGCCCGGGCTGACGCTGGCCGGGTTGCTCATCGTGGTCGGCTCGCTGGTCCTGCTCAGCCGGCTCACCGACTGGGACGTCGGCCCCCGGGTCGTGCTCGGCACCGGGCTGCTGGTCGTCGGGCTCGGTCTGGTCGCCGCCGCCTTCTCCGGCGGGCGGACGGCGAAGGGCGGGCTGCTGACGCTCGGTGTGCTGCTGTCGCTGGCGCTGGTGGTCGTCGCGGCGGAACCGTGGCGGGGCGTCGAGGACGGCATGGGCAACCGCACCTACCGCCCGGTGAGCGCGGACACCGTCCGGCCGGTCTACGACCAGGGGATCGGCGACGCGACGCTGGACCTCTCCCGCGTCGACCTGTCCGGCCTCGACGGCCCGATCGTCACGAGGCTGGACGGCGGCGTGGGCAACGTCGAGGTGATCGTGCCCCGCTCGGCCGACGTCCGGGTCGATCTGGACAGTGGCATCGGCAACGTCGACGTCCTCGGCCTCGGCTCGGACGGCGGCTACTCCCCGGGCACCGGCTCCGCCTCCTGGAGCGGTGACGACGACCCCGAGATCGAACTGACCATCGACGCCGGCGTCGGTGACGTGGAGGTGCGCCGTGCCTGACTACAGCGAGTTCCCGACGACCCCGACCGCCTGGCAGGAGCAGCAGCTGAGGGACTGGCAGATCGTGACCCCGCTGGAGACCGAGGACCCGCCCCGGCCCGAGCGCCGCGGCGTCGACCTCACCGCGCTGGTCCCGGGACTGTTCTTCGTCGTCCTGGCGGTCGTGCTGATGGCCGGCGCGGTCCTGCCGGTCGGCCTGGTCACCGAGGGTGGCCTGCTGTGGCTGGTGCTGATCGGCGGCGGCATCGCGCTGCTGGTGTCCGAGCTGCGCCGGGCCCGCCGCAGGCGCTGACCTCCCGCACGCGGGGGCCCGGGGAGCGATCGCTCCCCGGGCCCTCGTGCGTGCGCCTCAGATGAGGCCGTGGGCGTGCACCGCCCCGGCCACCTGGAGGAAGCCGGCCACGTTGGCGCCGAGCACCAGGTCACCGGGGCTGCCGTACTCCTCGGCGGTGGCGTGGCAGCGGTCGTGGATGCCCCGCATGATCTCCTCCAGCCGGGTCTCGCTGTGCTCGAAGGTCCAGCGGTCGCGGGAGGCGTTCTGCTGCATCTCCAGCGCGGAGGTCGCCACGCCGCCGGCGTTGGCGGCCTTGCCGGGGGCGAAGGCGGTGCCGGCCTCGCGGAGCACCCGCACGGCGTCCGGCGTGGTCGGCATGTTGGCGCCCTCGACGACGTAGCGGCAGCCGTTCTGCACCAGCGTCCGCGCCGCGTCCTCGCCCAGCTCGTTCTGGGTGGCGCTGGGGATGGCGACGTCGCACGGGGTGTCCCAGATGCTGCCGTCGGCCACGAACCGCGCCGTCCCCACCCGCTCGGCGTACTGGTCGATGCGGCTCCGCTCGACCTCCTTGACCTGCTTGAGGACATCGAGGTCGATGCCCTTCTCGTCGACGACGTAGCCGCTGGAGTCCGAGCAGGCCACCACCGTGCCGCCGAGCTGGTGCACCTTCTCGACGGCGTACACGGCCACGTTGCCCGAGCCGCTCACCACGACCCGCCGGCCGTCGAAGGACTCCCCCGCGGTCTCCATCATCGCCTGGGCGAAGAAGACGGCGCCGTAGCCGGTGGCCTCGGTGCGGACCAGCGCGCCGCCCCAGCCCAGCCCCTTGCCGGTGATCACGCCGGACTCGTAGCGGTTGGTGATCCGCTTGTACTGCCCGAAGAGGTAGCCGATCTCGCGGGAGCCGACGCCGATGTCGCCGGCCGGCACGTCGGTGTACTCGCCCAGGTGCCGGTAGAGCTCGGTCATGAAGGACTGGCAGAAGCGCATCACCTCGGCGTCCGACCGGCCCTTGGGGTCGAAGTCCGAGCCGCCCTTGCCGCCGCCGATCGGCATGCCGGTGAGCGCGTTCTTGAAGATCTGCTCGAAGCCGAGGAACTTCACGATCCCCAGGTCCACCGAGGGGTGGAAGCGCAGGCCGCCCTTGTAGGGCCCGAGGGCGGAGTTGAACTCGACGCGGAAGCCGCGGTTGATCTGCACCTCGCCGCGGTCGTCCTGCCAGGGGACGCGGAAGATGATCTGCCGCTCGGGCTCGCAGATCCGCTCGACGGTCTTCATCTCGCTGTACTCGCTGTGCCGGTCCAGCACCACGGCCAGCGACTCGAGCACCTCGCGCACCGCCTGGTGGAACTCCGTCTCACCGCGGTTGCGCCGCAGCACCTCGTCGTAGATCCCCTGGACCCTCGCCGGAACCGATCCGTTCACGCCTGCTCCCCACTCCGGTACGACGCTGTACCGCCATGCTGCAACACAGTGCGGACCCCGCAGTCGGAGGGGGCGGTAGTACCGCGCCAGGGGCAGTCCGGTGGAGCCGTGCCGCTGGCCCGTCCAGGGGGTCGTGCCGAGCCTGCGAGGGATGAGGACGACGGGGTCCTCCCACTCCTACTCCCACTCGATGGTGCCCGGCGGCTTGCTCGTCACGTCGAGCACCACGCGGTTGACCTCGGGCACCTCGTTGGTGATCCGGGTGGAGATGCGGGCCAGGACGTCGTAGGGCAGCCGGGTCCAGTCCGCGGTCATCGCGTCCTCGCTGGACACCGGGCGGAGCACGACCGGGTGGCCGTAGGTGCGCCCGTCGCCCTGGACGCCGACCGAGCGGACGTCGGCCAGCAGCACCACCGGGCACTGCCAGATCTCGCGGTCCAGGCCGGCGGCGGTGAGCTCGGCGCGGGCGATGGCGTCGGCCCTGCGCAGCACGTCGAGCCGCTCCTGGGTGACCTCGCCGATGATCCGGATGCCCAGCCCCGGGCCCGGGAACGGCTGCCGCCACACCAGCGACTCGGGCAGGCCCAGCTGCAGGCCGACCTCGCGCACCTCGTCCTTGAACAGCGTGCGCAGCGGCTCGACGAGGGTGAAGGTGAGGTCCTCGGGCAGCCCGCCGACGTTGTGGTGGCTCTTGATGTTCGCCGTCCCCGTGCCGCCGCCGGACTCGACGACGTCGGGGTAGAGCGTGCCCTGCACGAGGAAGTCGACCGTCTCGCCGTGGGCCTGGGCGTCGTGCACGACGTCGAGCGCGGCCTGCTCGAAGACCCGGATGAACTCCCGGCCGATGGTCTTGCGCTTCTGCTCCGGGTCGCTGATCCCGGCCAGCGCGCCGAGGAACTGCTCGCGGGCGTCGACGACCCGCAGGTCGGCGCCGGTGACGGCCACGAAGTCCCGCTCGATCTGCTCGGTCTCGCCCTCGCGCATCAGCCCGTGGTCGACGTAGACGCACGTCAGCCGGTCGCCGATGGCGCGCTGCACGAGCGCCGCGGCGACCGCGGAGTCGACCCCGCCGGACAGCGCGCACAGCGCCCGCCGGTCGCCCACCTGGGCGCGGATCCGCTCGACCTGCTCCTCGACGACGTTGGCCATCGTCCAGGTCGGCTCCAGGCCGGCGATGTCGAACAGGAAGTGCTCGAGCACCGTCTGCCCGTGCGCGGTGTGCCGCACCTCGGGGTGGAACTGCACGCCGGCGAGCTTGCGGTCGACGTCCTCGAAGGCGGCGACCGGCGCGCCGGTGGAGGTGGCGGTGACGGTGAACCCGGGCGGGGCGGCGCGGACGGCGTCCCCGTGGCTCATCCACACCGACTGCTCGACCGGCAGCGAGCCGAACAGCCGGCCCTGCGTGGTCACCGTCAGCGGGGTGCCGCCGTACTCGCGGTCGCCGGTGCGCGCGACGGTGCCGCCGAGCGAGGCCGCCATCGCCTGGAACCCGTAGCAGATGCCGAACGCCGGGACGCCGGCCTCGAACAGCGTCGGGTCGAGCTGCGGCGCGTCGTCGGCGTAGACGCTGGACGGGCCGCCGGACAGGACGATCGCCGCGGGCTTGCGGGCGACGATCTCCTCGGCCGGGACGTCGGAGGGGACGATCTCGGAGTAGACGCCGGCCTCGCGGATCCGCCGGGCGATGAGCTGGGCGTACTGCGCGCCGAAGTCGACGACGAGGACGGTGGGGAACTCCATCAGTCGCCCCGACCGCCGATGACGAGGTCGACGCGCTGGAACTCCTTGAGGTCCCGGTAGCCGGTCTTCGCCATCGTCCGGCGCAGCGCACCGAAGAGGTTGCTCCGCCCGTCAGCGGTCCTCGCCCCGCCCAGCAGGACGTCGTGCAGCGGACCCGCCGGGGCGATGGGCGCCGAGGTCCCGCCGCGGGGCAACCGCGGGTGCGCGGCCACCGAGTCCCACCAGATGCCGCCGCCGGGCGCCTCCTCGGCCGCACGCAGCGGCTCGCCGACCTGGACGGCGTCCGCGCCGCAGGCCAGGGCGCGGGCGATGGCGCCGCTGGTCTCGATCCGGCCGTTGGCGATGACGTGCACGTACCGGCCACCGGTCTCGTCGAGGTAGTCGCGGCGGGCCGCAGCCGCGTCGGCGATCGCGCTGGCCAGCGGCACCCGGATGCCCATGACGGTGTCGGTCGTCGAGTAGGTGTCGGCGCCGACGCCGACGATCACGCCCGCCGCGCCGGTGCGCATGAGGTGCAGCGCCGTCTGGTAGTTCGCCGCGCCGCCGACGATGACCGGGACGTCGAGGTCGGCGATGAAGTCCTTGAGGTTGAGCGCGTCGCCCTGGGTGGTGACGTGCTCGGCCGACACGATCGTGCCCTGGATGACCAGGAGGTCGACCCCCGCGGCGAGCACCGTCGGGGCGAGCTGGACGGTGTGCTGCGGGGAGACGCGCACCGCCGTCGTCACACCGGCGTCGTGGATCTCCTTGACCCGGGCGGTGATCAGGTCCGGATCGACCGGCCGGGCGTACACCTCCTGCAGCAGGGACACCGGCGGCGGCCCGTCCCCGGCCGCCTCACGCAGCCGCCGGTACACCGGGGCGGGGTCGTCGTAGCGGGTCCACAGCCCCTCGGCGTTGAGCACCCCGAGCCCGCCGGCCTGGCCGACGGCGATCGCCGTGGCCGGGCTGACCACCGCGTCCGACGGGCTGGTCACCAGCGGGATGTCGAAGCGGAAGGCGTCGATCTGCCAGGCGGTCGAGACGTCGTCCATGTCCCGGGTGCGCCGGCTGGGGACGATCGAGACCTCGTCGAGGTCGTACCCCCGGCGGGCGAAGCGGTTGAGACCGATCTCGACGGTGTCGCGCGTGGGCATGGTCAGCGCCCCCGGTAGTTCGGGGCCTCGACGGTCATCTGGATGTCGTGCGGGTGGCTCTCCACCAGGCCGGCCGAGGTGATCCGGGTCAGCTGACCGCGCTCCTGCAGGTCCGCGACGGTCTGCGCGCCCGCGTAGCCCATCGAGGCGCGCAGCCCGCCGACGAGCTGGTGGGCCACGCCGGCCAGCGGGCCGCGGTAGGGCACCTGGCCCTCGATGCCCTCCGGGACGAGCTTGTCGTCGGACAGCACGTCGTCGGCGAAGTAGCGGTCGCGGCTGTAGGACTGGTTGCCGCGCTTCTGCATGGCGCTCAGCGACCCCATGCCGCGGTAGGTCTTGTACTGCTTGCCGTTGACGAAGACCAGCTCGCCCGGCGCCTCCTCGACGCCGGCGAACAGGCCGCCGATCATCACCGTGTCGGCGCCGGCGACCAGGGCCTTGGCGATGTCGCCGGAGTACTGCAGGCCGCCGTCGGCGATCACCGGGACGCCGGCCGGCCGGGCCGCCAGCGCCGCCTCGTAGACGGCGGTGACCTGCGGGACGCCGACGCCGGCGACCACGCGGGTGGTGCAGATCGACCCCGGGCCCACGCCGACCTTGACCGCGTCGACCCCGGCATCGACCAGCGCCTGGGCACCGGCGCGGGTGGCGACGTTGCCGCCGACCACCTGGACGCCGAAGTCGGCCTTGACCCGCGCCACCATCTCCAGCACGGCCCGCTGGTGGCCGTGCGCGGTGTCGACGACGAGCACGTCCACGCCCGCGTCGACCAGCAGCCCGGCCCGCTTGTAGGCGTCGTCCCCGACACCGAGGGCGGCACCCACCACGAGGCGGCCGTCGTCGTCCTTGGTGGCGTTCGGGAACTGGTCGCGCTTGACGAAGTCCTTGACGGTGATAAGCCCGCGCAGCCGGCCGGCGCCGTCGACCAGCGGCAGCTTCTCGATCTTGTTCTTGCGCAGCAGGGCGAGCGCCGTGTCCGCGTCGACGCCCACCGGGGCGGTGACCAGCGGCATCGGCGTCATGACGTCGCGGACGAGCACCGACTGGTCGGTCTCGAAGCGCATGTCGCGGTTGGTGACGATGCCGAGCAGGACGCCCTCGGCGTCCACCACCGGCGCGCCGGAGATGCGGTAGCGCGCCGACAGCGCGTCGACCTCGGCGAGGGTGTTGTCCGGCGAGCAGGTCACCGGGTTGGTCACCATGCCGGCCTCCGAGCGCTTGACCAGGTCGACCTGGCCGGCCTGCTCCTCGGCGGCGAGGTTGCGGTGCAGCACGCCCGTGCCGCCGACCCGCGCCATGGCGATCGCCATGCGCGCCTCGGTGACGGTGTCCATCGCGCTGGAGAGCAGCGGGACCGCCAGGCGGATGCCACGGGTCAGCCGGCTGCTGGTGTCCACCTCGGCGGGGACGACGTCCGACGCGCCGGGGATGAGCAGGACGTCGTCGTAGGTCAGGCCGAGCGGCGCGAACTTCGCCGGCAGCTCGGGGACGAACTCATCGGGCTGCATCGGTTGCCGCCACCCCTCCGGATCGGCCGGCACCCTCCTGGGCGCGCGGGGAGCCGCACTCGATCGTAGGCGGCGACCCCCGAGGGCTCTGTGTGATCCCCGTCCGGCCGATACCGTGGCACCCGTGAGTTCTTGGGACGACGCTTCCGGGCCCGACTTCGGGTCCGCCGACCAGCCGGGTCCGCCGCCGCTGACCATGGAGGAACGGGCCGGCGTCCTGGACGACCTCGCCGAGCTGGAGGTGTTCCGGACGCTGCTGGAGCCGACGGGCATCAAGGGCATCGTCGTCGACTGCCCGGACTGCGACGAGGAGCACCACGTCGACTGGGCCCTGATGCAGGCCAACCTGCGCCAGCTGCTCGAGGAGGGGCAGACCGGCCGCCACGAGCCGCCGTTCGACCCCGACCCGGACGACTACGTCAGCTGGGACTACGCCAGCGGCTACGCCGACGGGATCGCCGCGGTGGCCGAGCGCGAGGAGCCCGGCGGCGAGGGCCGCGGCGGCAGGCACGCCCGCGAGGACTGACAGAGGACCCTGCTGCCCCCCGCCCCTCGCAGGCTCGGGCCGGGACCCTGCAGCAGGGCCGACCCGTCGCTCGTCGCGGAGGCCTCCGGCCCCCACTCCTCACGACGCCTCGCAGGGGCGGACACGCGCCGAGCGCCCCCTCCCGTGCGGGGAGAGGGCGCTCGGCGTGTGCTCAGCGGCAGCCGGGCACGGCACCTGGGCGCGGTGTCGGCCAGTGCGCCGACGGTGTCACTGCATCATGCCGCGGCGGAAGCCGGTGGCCACCGCCTCCGCGCGGTCCTTGGCGCCGAGCTTGCGGAACAGCCGGCGGGCGTGGGTCTTGATGGTGTCCTCGGAGAGGTAGAGCTCGCGGCCGATCTGGGCGTTGCTCTTGCCCTGGCTCATCCCGGTGAGCACCTGCATCTCGCGCATCGAGAGGCTGACCGGCGCGGGTTCGCGGACGGTGGAGCGCACCGTGGTGGGCGCGGAGCCGGCCAGCGGGGTCGCACCGTTCCAGGCCGGCGTCCCGTTGCCGTGGCCGGCGTGGGCGCCGACCGAGGCCAGCGGGACCGGCTGGTGCGGGAGGGCCGGCGCGGGGCCGCGGCCGTCGACCCGCAGGCCGACCCGCGACAGGCCCAGGCCCATCTCCAGCGCGGTGGCGTCCCAGCGCAGGTAGCCGCGGGCACCGGCCGCGACCGCCGCACGGACGGTCTCGCCGTCGTCGGGGGCGCCGAGGACCAGGACCGGCAGCCGCGGGTGGGCGCGCAGCGCCTGGGTGGCCACGGTCAACCCGGAGTCCGTGGCGCGCTGGGTACCGATGAGCAGGACGTCGGGCTGCCGGGTCGCCAGCCGGGCCATGAGGGCGGCGGCGTCGCCGACGACCTCCACCCGTCCCACGAACGGCAGTGCCACCAGGCGGCCCGCGATGTCGTCGCGGACCCGCCGGCGCTCGTCGTAGACCCACACGCACGTCGTGCCGTGGCCGGGTCCGCGCATCCTGTCGTCGATCACGCCTGCTCCTCGCTCGCCGGCCGCACGTCTCGGCCGGGTCCACCGCCCGGGTCCCCCGGCCGGGTCTCGCTCGGACGTGCGGTCCCGTCCGGGGACTCCGCCGTCGCTCCGGCCGGACCGGAGCCGCCGACGGGTGTCCCGTGGCGGTGTTCGGCACGGCCTGCAGCCACCTTGATCGACTCCCGGTGTCGGCAACACCCGCTCTCACCCAGCGGGGGGAGACCGGAGCCGACAAAATGCAGGGTCACCGTGTGTTTGACCCACGGAGGGCTCGGGCACCGGCCCCCATGCAGCCGGACCGCCTTCTCCGGCTCGCACCGAGCCGAGGAGGACGAATGGCCGACATCCGCCGCCTGCCCACACCTGTCGCCGAGGTCTGGGACTGGCAGCTGCACGGCGCCTGCCGCGGAGAGAGCACCGCCTTGTTCTTCCACCCGGACGGCGAGCGCGGCCCGGCCCGAGCCCGCCGTCAGTCGGCCGCCAAGGCCGTCTGCTCGCGCTGCCCGGTGATCGAGTCCTGCCTCAAGCACGCCCTGTCGGTCCGCGAGCCCTACGGGGTCTGGGGCGGCATGAGCGAGGAGGAGCGGGCCCGGCTGATCGCCGCGGAGCCCGCCGCCGTCGCCGCGGGGGTCTGAGCTCCACCCAGAGACGCCGAGAGGGCCGGTCCAGCAGCTGCTGGACCGGCCCTCTCGGCATTCGTGCGGCTACGCCAGGCGGCGGGCCAGCATCAGCTCGTCGTGCACCCAGCTGCGGCCGCCGTCCCGGGAGGTCTCCGCCGACCAGGTGAAGGAGTCCGGCCCGACGTCGGTGAAGCGCCACCGCAGCCACGGCTCCTCGTCGTCGCTGAGCAGCACCACGTCGGCACCGTGCGCCCGCCCGGTGAAGCGCCGGACCCGACCGTTCACCGGCTCCATCCAGGTCGACAGCCAGCGGTCCCCATCCGGGTGGAGGAAGCGCACCGTCGTCCCGTGGAAGGCCAGCGGCGGCACGCCGGCACCGGGCTCGCCGCGGCCGGGCACGATCCACACGTCCTGGACGGCGCGCCCGTCGAGGACCCAGCCCACGTGCAGCTCCCCGGCCGCGTGGTGCCAGGTGCCGTCGGGGGTCAGGCCACTCCAGTCCAGCCGCCAGGCCCCGACGAGCCGGCCGAAGTCGTCGAGGGCCCCGGGGTCCGCGGGGCCGGGTGCGTGCAAGGCGTCGACGAGCATCCCGCCATCGTGGTGGACGACCGCCCGACCGCCCACCGCTCCCCGCACACGGCGGAGGGCCCGGTCCGGATGATCCGGACCGGGCCCCCTCGGCGCGCGGCGCCCTCCGCGGGCGCCGGATCAGCTCAGTGGCTGTGCCCGTGGCCGTGCGAGTGGCCGTGGGTGTGGTGCCCGGCACCGGCCGGCTCGTCCTCCTCCGGCGCCTCGACGACGGCGGAGTCGGTGGTCAGCACCATCGCGGCGATCGAGACGGCGTTGCCCAGCGCGGCCTTGGTGACCTTGACTGGGTCGATGACGCCCTGGGCGGCCAGGTCGCCGTACTCGCCGGTCGCGGCGTTGAAGCCCTGACCGACCCCGGCCTCGCGGACCTTGGCCACCACGACCCGACCCTCGAAGCCGGCGTTCTCGGCGATGCGGACCAGCGGGGCGTCCAGCGCCCGGCGGACCACGCGGGCACCGGTGAGCTCGTCACCGGACAGGTCGAGGGCGTCCACGGCCGCGGCCGCGTGCACCAGCGCCGAGCCACCACCGGGGACGACGCCCTCCTCCACCGCGGCGCGGGTGGCGGCGATGGCGTCCTCGATCCGGTGCTTCTTCTCCTTCATCTCGACCTCGGTGGCCGCGCCGACGCGGATGACACCGATGCCGCCGGCGAGCTTGGCCAGCCGCTCCTGCAGCTTCTCCCGGTCCCAGTCGGAGTCGGTCGCCTCGATCTCGCGGCGGATCTGCGCCACCCGGTCGCCGATGGCCTCACCGGTGCCGCCGCCGTCGACGATCGTCGTCTCGTCCTTGGTGACGGTGACCCGGCGCGCGGTGCCGAGCACCTCCAGGCCGACCTGGTCGAGCTTGAGACCGACGTCCTCGCTGACCACCTGGGCGCCGGTGACGACGGCGAGGTCGGTCATGAACGCCTTGCGGCGGTCGCCGAAGTACGGCGACTTCACCGCGACGACCTTGATCGTCTTGCGGATGGAGTTGACGACGAGGGTGGACAGCGCCTCGCCCTCGACGTCCTCGGCGACGATCAGCAGGGGGCGACCGCCGGTCGAGAGCACCTTCTCCAGCAGCGGGAGCAGGTCGGCCAGCGCGCTGATCTTGCCGCTGACCAGCAGCACGAGGGTGTCCTCGAGGACGGCCTCCATCGCCTCCTGGTCGGTGACGAAGTAGGGCGAGAGGTAGCCCTTGTCGAACTGCACGCCCTCGGTCACGTCGAGCTCGGTGGAGAGGGTGGTGCTCTCCTCGACGGTGATGACGCCGTCCTTGCCGACCTTCTCCATGGCCTGGCCGATCAGCTGGCCGACCTCGGCGTCCTGCGCCGAGACGGTCGCGACACCGGCGATGGCCTGCTCGTCGGAGACCGGGATGGCGACCTCGTCGAGAGCCCGGGAGACGGCATCGGCGGCGGCGCGCATGCCGGTGCCGAGCGCCGTGGGGCTGGCACCGGCGGCGACGTTGCGCATGCCCTCGTGCACCAGGGCCTGGGCCAGCACGGTGGCGGTGGTGGTGCCGTCGCCGGCGACGTCGTTGGTCTTGGTGGCCACGTTCTTGGCCAGCTGGGCGCCGAGGTTCTCGTACGGGTCCTCGAGCTCGACCTCACGGGCGATGGTCACGCCGTCGTTGGTGATGGTCGGGGCGCCGAACTTCTTGTCGAGGACGACGTTGCGCCCGCGCGGACCGAGGGTCACCTTGACCGCGTCGGCGAGCTTGTCCACGCCGCGCTCCAGCGCGCGGCGGGCGTCCTCGTTGAACTTGATGATCTTGGCCATGGGGCCCTTCCGATCAGGTGGAGCACGGGGTGGGACGACGACCGCCCCGGGACCCGGTCAGTTCGGGTCGCCGGGGCGGTCTGGTGACGTACTGGAACGGCCCCGTCGCAGGCACTGGAACGGCCCCGGTCCAGGGGCCCGCCCCGAGCCTGCGAGGGGTGGGGAGGAGCGGGGTCCTCTTACTTCTCCACGACGGCGAGCAGGTCGCGGGCGGAGAGCACCAGGTACTCCTCGCCGGCGTACTTGACCTCGGTGCCGCCGTACTTGGAGTAGATGACCACGTCGCCGACGCTGACGTCGAGCGGGACGCGGTTGCCGTTGTCGTCGACGCGACCGGGGCCCACGGCCACGACCGTGCCCTCCTGCGGCTTCTCCTTGGCGGTGTCCGGGATGACCAGGCCGGAGGCGGTGGTCGTCTCGGCCTCGTTGGCCTGGACCACGACACGGTCCTCGAGCGGCTTGATGTTGACCTTGGTAGCGGTCGTCACGAGGTGACGCCCCCTTCGGGATCGGACGGCTGGTGGGTCGTGCTCTGATGCTGTGGCACGGTGCCGGTGCCTGCCGTCGCGGGGGTCAGGCGCCTGGTGCCCGTGTCGATTGGCACTCTACCTACGAGAGTGCCAGCCACTCAACCGGGGCCCCGGCGCCCGGCGACGGCGGGTGCCAGGCTGGTGGGGTGCCCGACGAGCCCTCCCCCGACGCGCTGACCCAGCTGCGCTGGCTGCGCACACCCGCGGGGACGGCGGCCACGTCGCTGGCGGCCGCGCTGCTCGCCGAGGGCGCGGACCTGCTGACCGGCCTGGCACGGCTGCGGGCCGAGGTCGGCGCCGACCACGCCGGCCCGGCCTGGGAGCTGGCGCGGCTGCGCGCGCGGGCGCGCCCGGCGTTCGGCGCCGACGCCGACGTCCTCTTCCTCACCGCGGACACCCTCGAGCAGGCCGGCCGACCCGCACTGGCCGCGCGGCGGGCGCAGCGCCTGCTGTCCGACGAGGTCGACTCGGCCGTCGACCTCGGCTGCGCGTCCGGCACCGACACGGTGGCGCTGGCGCGGGCCGGGGCCACCGTGCTCGCCGTCGACACCGACCCGCTGGCCCGCGAGCTGACCGCCGCGAACGCCGAGGCGCTCGGGGTGGCCGACCGGGTGTGGGTGGTCGCCGGCGACGCCGCCGAGCTGGTCGATGCGGCGCGCGGCGGCGAGGTGGCCGGGTGCGTCGCGGCCGTCCTGGACCCGGCGCGGCGGGCCGGCGGACGACGGCAGCTGGACCCCGACCGCTGGTCCCCGCCCTGGTCGACGGTGGCGACGCTGCTGGACCGGGCGCCGCACGCGGTGGTCAAGGTGGCGCCGGGCCTGGACCACGAGCGGGTACCGGCCGGCGTCGAGGCGGAGTGGGTGTCGGCTGGCGGCTCGATCGTCGAGGCGCTGCTGTGGGGGCGCGGGGTCTCCTCGACCTGGCGGCGGGCCTCCCTCGTGCGCGACGGCGAGGTGCTGGAGCTGACCGCGGCCACCGACCCGGGGCCCGCCCCGTCCGGACCGGTCCGGGGCCGGCTGCACGAGCCCGACCCCGCGGTCATCCGGTCGGGCCTGGTGTCACTGGTCGCCGCCGACCTCGGCGCCACGCTGGTCGACCCGACGATCGCCTACCTGACCTCCGATGCGGCGACCGACTCCCCCTGGGTGTCCTCGTACCGGGTCGACGAGGTGCTGCCGTTCAACCTCAGGAAGCTGAAGGCACTGCTGCGGACGCGCGGCGTCGGCCGGGTGGTGGTCAAGAAGCGCGGCTCGGCGATCGAGCCGGAGACGCTGGCCCGTCAGCTGCGCGGGGAGGGCGCGGGGACGGCGACCGTCGTCGTCACCCGGGTCGCCGGCGCCCCCACCGTCCTGGTGTGTGACGTCACCGGAGCGGCCCCGTCCGGAGGCCCGCCGGGAGCTCGCGAGCGGTGAGAGGGAGGGGGTCCTATCGGGTGACGACGTCGATCGGCAGGGAGCTGTCGGCGCCGACGTCCGGCGCCGACGGTGCGACCCCGGCCTCGACCAGCCGCGAGCCGAGTGCGGCGACCATCGCGCCGTTGTCGGTGCACAGCCGCGGGCTGGGCACCCGCAGCACGATGCCGGCCTCCCTGCACCGCTCCTCGGCCAGGGCGCGCAGCCGCGAGTTGGCCGCGACGCCGCCGCCGAGCACCAGGTGGTCGATGCCGTGGTCGCGGCAGGCGCGCACCGCCTTGGCCGTCAGCACGTCGGCGACCGCCTCCTGGAACGACGCCGCGACGTCGGCCACCGGCACCGGCTCCCCCGCCCGCTGCCGCGCCTCCACCCACCGGGCGACGGCGGTCTTCAGGCCGGAGAACGAGAAGTCGTAGGGGGCGTCGCGGGGACCGGTGAGCCCACGTGGGAAGCCGATCGCCGCCGGGTCGCCCTCGCGCGCGGCTCTGTCGATCGGCGGGCCGCCGGGGAACGGCAGGCCGAGCACCCGGGCCACCTTGTCGAAGGCCTCCCCCGCCGCGTCGTCGATGGTGCGGCCCAGCGACTGCACCTCGCGGGCGAGGTCGGGCACCAGCAGCAGCGAGCTGTGCCCGCCGGAGACCAGCAGGGCCAGCGACGGCTCGGCCAGCCTGCCGTGCTGCAGCTCGTCGACGGCCACGTGCGCGGCCAGGTGGTTGACGCCGTACAGCGGCTTGTCCAGCGCGAGGGCGTAGGCCTTGGCCGCGGCCAGGCCGACCAGCAGCGCGCCGGTCAGCCCGGGCCCGGCGGTGACCGCCACCGCGTCGACGTCGGAGGCGTCGACCCCGGCCTCGGCCAGCGCGCGGTGCACGGTCGGCACCATCGCCTCCAGGTGCGCCCGCGAGGCGATCTCGGGCACCACCCCGCCGAAGCGCTCGTGCTCGGCCATCGAGGTGGCCAGCGCGTCGGACAGCAGCGTGCGCCCGCGCACCAGGCCGACGCCGGTCTCGTCGCACGAGGTCTCGAACCCGAGCACCAACGGCTGGTCAGCCACGCGACACCCTCCGTCCGTTCCCGCGCGGCGGAGCCGCCAGGGCTGCAGAGCCGCTCACAGCTTCTCCCGCCGCATCACGACGGCGTCCGTGCCGCTGGGCTGGTAGTAGCGCGGCCGCCGGCCGACCTCGGTGAACCCGCGCCGCCGGTACAGCCCCTGCGCCACCTCGTTGTCGGCGCGCACCTCCAGCAGCACCACCGGGCTGCGCCGGTCGGCCTCGGCCAGCAGCGCGTCGAGCAACCGGGCGCCGATCCCCTCGCCCTGCCGGTCCTCGGCCACCCCGATCGTGGCCACGTGCGCCTCGTCGTCGTAGGCGATGAGTCCGGCGTAGCCGACGACCCGGTCGCCGTCCTCGGCCACCAGGTAGGAGCGGGTGTCGGTGCGGGAGAGCTCGTCGCAGTACATCGCCCGGGTCCAGGTGTCCGGGGCGAACAGCTCCTCCTCGAGCTCCAGGACGGCGTCCAGGTCGGCCAGCCGCATCGGTCGCAGCCGCGCGCTCATGCCGTCGTCACCGGCTTGAACGACGTCGGCGGGACGGCGTCCGGGCGGCGCAGGTACAGCGGCACCAGCGGGGCGGCGGACGACGGGTCGGCCAGCTGCGGCGCTGCCGCCCGGACCAGGCCTGCCGTCATCACCTCGGCCGGGGTGACCTCGACGCCCAGCCGCTCGGCGAACCGGGCGTCGCCGACGACCGGTCCGACCGGCCCGAGCTCCTCGGGGCGCACCACGCCCGGGCCGTCGGCGCGGGAGCCGTCGGCGGCGTAGGTGGCCCAGTAGACCTCCTTGCGGCGGGCGTCGGTGACGACCGTGCGCGCACCGGAGCCGACCGCGTCCAGCGAGCAGACGCCCACGACGGGCAGCCCCCGGGCGTCCCCCAGCGCGGCCGCGGTGACCACCCCGACGCGCAGCCCGGTGAAGGGCCCGGGGCCGAGCCCCGTCACGACGGCGTCGACGTCGGCGAGCGTGCGCCCGGCGTCGCGCAGCACCTCGGTGACCGCGACGGTGAGCAGCTCGGCGTGCCGATTGCCCGACGGCACCGCCCGCTCGGCGAGCATCTCCGTCGCGCCGTCCGGGGACCACCGGGCGAGGCCGGCGACCAGCGTCGGCGTGGCGGTGTCGAGGGCGAGGACGAGCACGAGCGCCCAGGTTAGTCCGGCGGCTCAGCCGGCCCCCGCGACCGCCTGCTGCAGGACGTCGACGTAGGCGGGGTGCGCCAGGCGCAGGCCGGGCAGGTCCGCGGCGGTCACCCAGCGCAGCTCGTCGTGCTCGTGCGACTGCAGGTTGCGCGGCTCGCCGTCCCACGCCCGGACCACCCAGAGGGACAGGCGCAGCTCGCCGTCCTCGATGCGGGCCAGCGGCACCGGGTCGCGGGGGACGACGCCGACCTCCTCGCGGAGCTCGCGGGCCAGCGCGCCCGGCTCGTCCTCCCCCGGCTCGACGTGGCCGCCGGGGAGGTCCCACACGTCGGGGTACCAGCGGCGCTCCGGCGACCGGTGGCCCACCAGCAGCGTGGTCCCGCGGACGAGGACCCCGGCGACGACGTGGTGCGCGGTCAGGCCGGGCCGTCCAGGCGCTGCTCCCAGCCGGGACCGTGCGGCACGAGCAGCGCCGTCCGGACGTCGTCGTCGCGACGGTCCAGCCGCACCTCGAGGTGCTCGTCGGCCAGCTGCTCGACCAGCCCCTGCCCCCACTCGACGACGGTGACCGACTCCTCGGTGGACGCGTCGAGGTCCAGGTCGTCGACGTCGGCGACCCCGCCGAGGCGGTAGGCGTCGACGTGCACCAGCGGCAGCCGGCCGCCGCGGTGCACGCGGGAGATGACGAACGTCGGGGAGGTGACCGGCTCGCGCACCCCCAGCGCCTCACCGAGACCCTGCGTCAGCGCGGTCTTCCCCGCGCCGAGCGGCCCGACGAGCACGACCAGGTCACCGGCGCGCACCACCCCGGCCAGCGCGGCGCCGAGCGCCCGGGTGTCGTCCGGGGTCGGCAGCAGGTGCTCGCGCCTCACGCCAGGGTCCCCGCGACCGCGGTGAGGTCGGCCAGCAGCCCGGCCCGCGGCGCCCCGTTCGGGCCGAACCGGATCGCCGCCGAGGGGTGGTAGGTGGCCCAGACGGCCCGGCCGTCGACGTCGTGCGCCCGGCCGCGGGCCTGCGCCAGCACGGTGCGCGGGCCGAGGAACCACTTGGCCGACGACAGCCCCAGCGCGACGACGACCGGCGGGTCCAGCAGCTCCAGCTGGCGCCGCAGCCAGCCGCTGCAGCGGGCCACCTCCGAGGCCTTCGGCGTCCGGTTGCCCGGCGGGCGGCACTTCACCACGTTGAGCACGGCGGCCTCGGCGCGGTCGAGCCCGGCCTCGGCCAGCAGCTGGTCGAGCAGCTGACCGGACTTCCCCACGAACGCCCGGCCGGTCTCGTCCTCGGTCGCCCCCGGCGCCTCGCCCACCAGGGCGAACCGCGGGCGCCCGCGAGCCGGGACGTCGCCCACCACCACGTGCTGCCGGGTGGCGGCCAGCTCGGGGCAGGCCACGCAGGGGCGGGTCACGGCGGCCAGGGCCTCCCAGTCGGGCGCCGCGGCCGCGGTGCGGGCGACCTCCTCGGCGGCGGCGTCGAAGCGGGGCGGCCGGGTCACCGGCCCGCTCCCGTCGGGAGGTCGGCGACCACCCGGCGCAGCAGCGCCGACAGCGCGGCCGTCACCTCGTCGGGCTTCTCCAGCGGCACCATGTGGCCCGCCTCGGAGACGACGACGTGCTCGACCCCCGGTGCACCGGCCCCGCCGAGCAGCTCCACGATCATGTCGCTGTGCTCCGGCGGGATCAGCGTGTCCTTGTCGCCGGTCAGCACCAGCACCGGGACGGCGCGCAGCGGCTGCAGGGCCGCCGTCTCGTCCAGGCCCGCCAGCGCCGGGTAGAACTCCGCGATCACCTCGACCGGGGTGCCCGCGATCATCGAGTCGACGTAGCGGCCGAGCGCCGGGTCGACGTCCCTCGACGCGAAGGACAGCGACCACGTGACCTGCGAGATGAGGTCGGCGGCCAGCCGGCGGGTGCGCTCGGCGAAGCCGGGACGCCGGCGCATCGTGAACGCCGCGATGGGCATGACCGCCGCCCGCAGCCGGGTCAGCAGCTCCGGCATGCCGAAGTCCAGGTCGGCGAGGTTGCCGCTGGAGGTGCTCATCAGCGCCGCCCCGACCACCCGCGTCCCGAACAGCTGCGGGCGCACCTCGGCCAGCGCCATCACCGTCATCCCGCCCATGGAGTGCCCGACCAGCACCACCGGCCCGGAGGGCACCCGCGCCCGCAGCACCGCGTCGAGGTCGCGGCCCAGCTGCTCCATGGTCGAGTGCTCGGCCGGACCGCGGCCGGAGGCACCGTGCCCGCGCTGGTCGTAGAACACCAGCCGCGCCGTCGGGCGCGAGCCGTTCGCGGTGGCCAGCGCGGCACCCAGCGCCCGGCGTTGGAAGGTCCACGACGCCATCGACAGCGAGTAGCCGTGGCAGAACACGACGGTCAGCGGGGCGTCGGTCGGCCCCACCTCCTCCACCGCCAGCAGCACGCCGTCGTCGGCGGCGACCAGCGCGGTGCGGTCGGCCCGGCGGGACGCCGCGCCGAGCGGGTCGTCCTCGCGCAGCTGGGCGTCGGAGGCACCCGGTGGCAGCCCCGCCTTGGAGCCCAGCCGCTCGGCGCCCACCCGCCGGGCGGCGGCCCGGCTGACGGCGACCCCGACGGCGGTGCCGGCCGCGGCCAGGCCGAGGACCGCGCCGAGGACGCCGACCCGGTGGTGCGGGTGGGGCCGCCGTCCCGGGCGCCTGGGCGCCGCCATCACACCGCCCCCGCCGAGCCGACGTACCGGCGGGTGAAGCGGCCGCCGATCCGGGTGACCAGCTCGTAGTGGATGGTGTCGACCGCGTCGGCCCAGTCCTGCGCCGTCGGCTCGCCGCGGTCCCCCGGCCCCCAGAGCACGACCTCGTCGCCGGCCCGCACCTCGGCGTCGCCGACGTCCAGGACGAACTGGTCCATGCACACGCGTCCGGCGATGGTCCGGTGCGCTCCGGCGGCGAGGACCGGCGCCCGGTTGCCCGCCGCGCGTGGCACGCCGTCGGCGTAGCCGACCGGCACCAGCAGCAGCGTCGTCTCGTTCTCCGGGGAGTAGGTGTGGCCGTAGGAGACGCCGACCCCGGCGGGGACCCGCTTGGTCAGCGCGGCGCGGGCGCGCACCGTCATCGCCGGCCGCAGCCCGTGGGCGGCCGGGTCCCCGCCGAGCGGGTCCAGGCCGTAGACGGCGATCCCCGGGCGGACCATGTCGTACCAGGTGTCGGGCAGCGCGACCGTCGCCGCGGAGTTGGCCAGGTGCAGCCGCGCCCCGGTCAGCCCCGCCGCTCGGGCGATCGCCACGGCCTCCTCGAACACCCGCACCTGCGCGCCGATCGTCGGGTGGGTCGGGGCGTCGGCGTAGGCCATGTGGCTCCACAGGCCCACCACGGCCACCTCGCCGTCCTCCTGCGCCCGCGCCGCCGCGGCGACGAGGCCGGGCCAGTCGGCCTCGGTCGCGCCCTCGCGGGACAGCCCGGTGTCGGCGAACAGGTGCAGCTGCGCGGTGCGGCCGGTGGCGCGGGCGGCCGCGACGACCTCGGCGAGGGCCCACTCGGCGTTGACCGACACCTCGACGTCGGCGGTCAGCGCGGCGGCGTGGTCGGTGCCCGGGGTGTGCAGCCAGGCCAGCAGCGGGGCGGTCACGCCCGCCGCGCGGAGCGCGAGCGCCTCCTCCAGGACCGCGACGCCCAGCGCGTCGGCTCCCCCGGCCAGGGCCGCCCGCGCCGAGGGGACCAGGCCGTGGCCGTACCCGTCGGCCTTCACCACCGCCATCAGCGGCCGGCCGACGCGCTCGCGCAGCGCCGCGGTGTTGGCGGCGATGGCGTCGAGGTCGACGACCACCTCGGCCCGGGCTCGATCGTTCACGCGCCCGAGTCTCCCAGCCGGCCCGCGGGCGCCCGGCGCAGGCGGGCCAGCGTGGCCGGCAGGGAGCGCACGAGGTCACCCGCGATGAGCGGTCCCTCCTCCGCGGCCAGCCGTCCGGCCCGGCCGTGCACGTGCGCGCCCACAGCCGCCGCCTCGTCGGCCGGCAGGCCGGTGGCCAGCAGCGCGCCGGTGATGCCGGAGAGGACGTCGCCGGTGCCGGCGGTGGCCAGCCACGGCGTGCCGGTGCCGTTGACGTACGCGGTGCCGCCCGGCGCGGCGACGACGGTGGCGTCGCCCTTGAGCAGCACGACGGCGCCCAGGTCGGCGGCCAGCCGGCGGGCCGCGCCGACCCGGTCGGAGCCCACCTCGGTGCCGAAGCGGGCGAACTCGCGGTCGTGCGGGGTCAGCACGGTGGGCGCCGACCGCGTCCGGACGAGGTCGGGGTCCTGGGCGGCCATCGTCAGCGCGTCGGCGTCCACCAGCACCGGCAGGTCGGTGGCGAGCACCTCGGCCAGCACGCTGCGGGCGTCGTCGTCGGTGCCCATCCCGGGCCCGACCACCCACGCCTGCACCCGCCCGGCGTCCCCCGGCCGGCCCTCGGTGACGATGACCTCCGGCCACGCGGCCCGCACCCCGGCGGCCGCCGTCCCGGCGTAGCGCACCAGTCCCGGCCGGGCGCGCAGCGCCGCCCCCGTGCACAGCACGGCCGCGCCCGGGTAGGCCGAGGACCCGGCGACGACCCCGACGACGCCCTGCGTGTACTTGTCGTCGTCGCCGCCCGGCGGGCGCATGCGCGCGGCGACGTCGGCGTCCGTGAGCCGGTGCGTGCCGGCCCGCGGGAGGTCGAGCCCGATGTCGACGAGGCGGACCGCTCCGGCGTACCCGCGGCCCTCCCCCACCACCAGCCCGCACTTCAGCGCGCCGAAGGTGACGGTGTGCTGCGCGGGGAAGGCCGGGCCGGGGACCGCCCCGGTGTCGGCGTCCACCCCGCTCGGGACGTCGACGGCGACCATGAGACCCGGCCCGGTGGCGGCCCGCTCGACCAGCGCGGCGGCCGGCGGGCGCAGCCCCCCGTGTCCGCCGGTGCCGACGATCCCGTCGAGGACCAGGTCGGCGCGCCCGAGCCCGGTGTCCCCGTCGGCGACGGTGACCCGTCCGCCCGCGGCGCGCAGCGCGGCCAGGCCGGCGGCGTGCGCCCGTCCCGGGTCGAGCAGGACGGCGGTCACCCGGGCGCCGCGGCGGGCCAGGTGCGCCCCGGCGAAGAGCGCGTCGCCGCCGTTGTTGCCGGCGCCGACGAGCGCCGTGACCCGGGTGCCGTGCGCCCGCCCGAGGAGCTCCAGGCAGACGGTGGCCAGGCCGGTCGCGGCCCGCTGCATGAGCGTGCCCTCCGGAGTGGTCGCCAGCAGCGGTTCCTCGGCGGCGCGCACCTCGGCGGCCGTGTACAGCCCGATCACGCGTCCTCCCCGCTGGCGCTCACCGGCCGCGCGATCGGCAGCGGTGCCGTGTCCCCGCGTGACCTCGCGAGCTCCGTCACGTGTCCTCCCCGCGCGGCACGCCCTCGGCGACCACCACCGCCGAGGCGATGCCGCCGTCGTGGCTCAGCGACAGGTGCCAGGAGGTGATGCCGAGCTGCGCCGCCCGGCCGGCCACCGAGCCCCGGATCTCCAGGTGCGGCCGGCCGTGGTCGCCGACGGTGACCTCGGCGTCGTGCCAGCGCAGGGCACCGGGCGCACCGAGCGCCTTGGCGACGGCCTCCTTGGCCGCGAAGCGGGCGGCCAGCGACTCACCCGTGCGCGCGGTGCCGCTGGGCGTGCGCTGCTCCTCGGCGGTGAACAGCCGGTCGCGCAGGCCCGGGGTACGGGTCAGGGACTCGGCGAACCGGTCGACCGGCACCACGTCGATCCCGACCCCGATGATCACCGGGTCAGTCTGCCGTGCCGCCGCCCGGCTCGCCGTCCGGCGGGAGGCCCTGAGCAGGCGGCCCGGGCGTGGTGACGTACTGGAACGGCCCCGCGTCAGGGCCCCGCCCGAGCGTGCGAGGGATGGGGGGACGCGGGGTCCTTCTACTCGACGGTGACGCTCTTGGCCAGGTTGCGCGGCTGGTCGACGTCGTAGCCGCGGGTGTCGGCGATCTCGCAGGCGAGCACCTGCAGCGGCACCGTCGTCACGATCGGCGCCAGCAGCGTGGGCGTGCGGGGCACCCGGATGACGTGGTCGGCGTAGGGCAGGACGTCGTCGTCCCCCTCCTCGGCGATCACGATGGTGCGCGCCCCGCGGGCCCGCACCTCCTGGATGTTCGACACGACCTTGCCGTGCACCGACTCGCGCGAGCGCGGCGACGGGACGACGACCACGACCGGCGTCCCCTGGTCGATCAGCGCGATCGGCCCGTGCTTGAGCTCGCCGGCAGCGAAGCCCTCGGCGTGGATGTACGCCAGCTCCTTGAGCTTCAGCGCGCCCTCCAGGGCCACGGGGAAGCCCACGTGCCGGCCGAGGAACAGGATCGTGTCGGCGTCGGCCAGCGACCGGCCCAACTCGCGCACCGGCTCCATCTGGGTGAGCACCTGCTCGACGGCCTGCGGCAGCCCGCGGATGTCCTCGACGATCGCGGCGACCTCGTCGGCGTACTTGATGCCGCGGATCTGGGCCAGGAAGAGACCGACCAGGTAGCAGGCGACGATCTGCGCCAGGAAGCTCTTGGTCGACGCGACGGCGATCTCCGGACCGGCGTGGGTGTAGAGGACGGCGTCGGACTCCCGCGGGATGGTCGAGCCGTTGACGTTGCAGATCGCCAGCACGCGGGCCTTCTGGTCCTTGGCGTGCCGCAGCGCCATCAGGGTGTCCATCGTCTCGCCGGACTGGCTGATGACGACGACCAGCGTGGACCGGTCGAGCACCGGGTCGCGGTAGCGGAACTCGCTGGCCACCTCGACCTCGACCGGGATGCGGGTCCAGTGCTCGATGGCGTACTTGGCGATCAGGCCGGCGTGGAAGGAGGTGCCGCAGGAGACGACGAAGACCTTGTCGATGTCGCGCAGGTCCTGGTCGGTGAGCCGGACCTCGTCGAGCACCAGCTGGCCGTCGTCGCCGAGCCGGCCCAGCAGGGTGTCGGCGACCGCCTGCGGCTGCTCGGCGATCTCCTTGAGCATGAACCAGTCGTGCCCGCCCTTCTCGGCGGCCGCGGCGTCCCAGTCCACGGTGTAGGCGGTGGGCTCGACCACGGTGCCGTCGAAGTCGGTGACCGTGAGCCCGCGGTCGCGGTCGAGCTCGACGACCTGGTCCTGGCCGAGCTCGCGGGCGTCGCGGGTGTGCGCGATGAAGGCGGCGACGTCGGAGCCGAGGAAGTACTCGCCGTCGCCGACACCGACGACCAGCGGGCTGTTGCGGCGCGAGGCGACGAGGGTGTCGGGCTCGTCGGCGTGCGAGGCGACGAGGGTGAAGGCCCCCTCGAGCCGGCGGCTGACCGCGCGCATCGCCTCGGCCAGGCGGCCCGGCCCCTCCGGCGTCGCGTCGTAGGTGGCCGCCAGGAGGTGGGCGGTGACCTCGGTGTCGGTCTCGGAGGCGAACTCGACGCCGGCCGTCTCGCACTCGGCGCGCAGCGCGGCGAAGTTCTCGATGATCCCGTTGTGGATCACCGCGACCTTGCCGTCCGCCGACAGGTGGGGGTGGGCGTTGCGGTCGGTCGGCCCGCCGTGGGTCGCCCAGCGGGTGTGCCCGATGCCGATCGTCGACTCGGGCAGCGGGGAGTCGGCGAGGGCCTTCTCCAGGTTGGCCAGCTTGCCCGCCCTCTTGGCCGTGGCCTGCCCGCCCTCGGCGAGGACGGCGACGCCCGCCGAGTCGTACCCCCGGTACTCCAGCCGGCGCAGACCCTCCAGGACGACGTCCAGGGCGTTCTGCGGGCCGACGTATCCCACGATGCCGCACATTCCACCGAGGCTACCGGCGGGACCGGCCGGACCCGTCCCTCGCACGGGTGGAACCCGGCGGATGTGACCGGAGCGTCAGTCGACGGCGGCGACGATGCCGGCGAGGCGCTGGGCGACCGCGTCGGCCTGCTCCTGGGTCGGCGCCTCGACCATCACCCGCACCAGCTGCTCGGTGCCCGAGGGGCGCAGCAGCACCCGGCCGTCGTCCCCCAGCTCGGCCTCGCACCGGTTGACCGCCGCGGCGACCTCGTCGCTCTCCACGACCGCCATCCGGTCGCGGACCGGCACGTTGACCAGCGTCTGCGGCAGCCGCCGCACCACCGAGGCCAGCTCCGCCAGCGACGAGCCGGTCTCCGCCATCCGGGACAGCAGCGACAGCCCGGTGAGCAGCCCGTCGCCGGTCGTGGCGTGGTCGAGGAAGACCAGGTGACCGCTCTGCTCGCCACCCAGGCTCAACCCGTGCGCCCGCAGCGCCTCGAGCACGTACCGGTCGCCGACCGCGGTGGTGTGCACCGCGATGCCGGCGTCGCGCATGGTGTGGTGGAAGCCCAGGTTGCTCATGACCGTCGCGACGACGGTGTCGCCGGTGAGCCGGCCGTGCTCGTGCAGCCCCAGCGCGCAGACCGCGAGGATGGCGTCGCCGTCGACGCCGTCGCCCTCGGCGGTGACCGCCAGGCAGCGGTCGGCGTCGCCGTCGTGCGCGATGCCGAGGTCGGCACCGTGCGCGTGCACGGCCTCGGTCAGCGGGCCGAGGTGGGTGGAGCCGATGCCGTCGTTGATGTTCCAGCCGTCGGGCTCGCCACCGATCACGTGCACGGTGGCGCCGGCCCGTCGGTAGACCTCGGGCGCGCACACCGCGGCCGAGCCGTGGGCGCAGTCGACGACGAGGGTGAGGCCGGACAGCGGCCGGGCGACGGTCGAGAGCAGGTGGTCCACGTAGACCGCACCGGCGTCGGGCAGGTCGGAGACCCGGCCGATCGCGGCGCCGGTGGGGCGGGGCCCGTCGGTCTGCCCGGCGGTCACGGCCTGCTCGATGGCGGCCTCGACGGCGTCGGGCAGCTTGTGGCCGCCGCGGCTGAACAGCTTGATGCCGTTGTCGGGCATCGGGTTGTGGCTGGCGGAGATCATCACGCCGAGGTCGGCGCCGGAGTGCGCGGTGAGGTGCGCGATCGCCGGGGTGGGCAGCACCCCGGCCCGCAGCACCTGCGCACCGGCACTGGCGAGGCCCGCCACGACGGCGGCCTCGAGCATCTCCCCACTGGCGCGGGGGTCACGGCCGACGACCGCGACGGGACGCTGGGTCCCGTCGCGGTCGGCGAGCACGCCGGCGGCAGCACGTGCCACCGAGAGGGCCAACTCCGGCGTGAGGTCGGCGTTGGCCCGACCCCGGACGCCGTCGGTCCCGAAGAGGCGACCCACGGGCGTACCGGTCAGCGCTTCGAGTACTGAGGCGCCTTGCGGGCCTTCTTGAGCCCGTACTTCTTGCGCTCGGTGACCCGGGCGTCGCGGGTGAGGAAGCCGGCCTTCTTCAGGGCCGGACGGTCCTCGGCCTCGACGGCGACGAGCGCACGCGCGATCGCCAGGCGCAGCGCGCCGGCCTGACCGCTGACGCCGCCGCCCTTGAGGATGCCGACGACGTCGTACTGCTCGGCCCGCTCGACGGTCACGAACGGCTCACGGATGAGCTGCTGGTGCACCTTGTTCGGGAAGTACTCCTCGATGGTGCGGCCGTTCAGCCGGAACTGGCCGGTGCCCGGCAGCAGACGCACGCGGACGATGGCCTCCTTGCGCCGGCCGACGGTCTGCACCGGACGCCCCTCGGCGTCGGTCACGGTGAGGGCGGTCGTCACTGGGCCACCTGCTTGATCTCGTAGGTCTGGGGCTGCTGGGCGGCGTGCGGGTGCTCGGGGCCCGCGTACACCTTCAGCTTCTTGAGCATCTGACGGCCCAGGCTGTTGTGCGGCAGCATGCCCTTGATCGCGCGCTCGATGACGCGGTCGGGGTGCGTGCGCAGCTGGTCGCCGACGGGGATCCGCTTGAGGCCACCCGGGTAGCCGGAGTGGCGGTAGGCGACCTTCTCGTCCCGCTTGGAGCCGGTGAGGGCGACCTTCCCGGCGTTGACGATGACGACGAAGTCGCCGACGTCCACGTGCGGGGCGTACTGGGGCTTGTGCTTGCCGCGGAGCAGGATCGCGGTCTGGCTGGCGAGTCGACCGAGCACCACGTCGGTGGCGTCGATGACGTGCCAGGCCCGGCTGACCTCGCCGGGCTTCGGGGTGTACGTGCGCACGGCGCTCGTGTCCTCCGTCGTCGTCGGATCGGCTGGTGGGATCGCCTCACCGAGCACGGGAGACGGGGCGGCACGCGGGCACCAGCCGGCCAGCGCGCCAGCCGATCACGATACCAGCCGGCTCGCCGGCCCCTCCGGGCCGCGGGTCAGCCCTCGACGACGACCTCGCGCAGCAGCCCAGTCGCGACGTCGTAGACCGAGCCGCGCACCTCGCGCGAGAGCAGGTAGGGGCTCTCGTGGACCAACCGCATCGACTCCCGCACGTCCTGGTCGGCGTCGCGGAAGGCACGCACCGCCCACGGTGGGCGGCGCCCGGTCGCCTGCTCGACGAGGTCGGCGAAGGAGTTGTCGTCGGTGGCCTGCAGACCGCACTGGGTGTGGTGCACGAGCAGGATCTCGCGGGTCCCCAGCACGTGCTGGGAGACGGTGAGGGAGCGGATGACGTCCTCGGTGATGACGCCACCGGCGTTGCGGATGACGTGCGCGTCGCCGACCTCGAGACCGAGCATGGGGAACAGGGGCATCCGGGAGTCCATGCAGGCCACCACGGCGACGCGGCGGGCCGGACGCACGTCCCTGGAGCCGGGGAACCGTTCCGCCCACTGGGCGTTGGCCGCCAGCATCCGGTCGATCTCGCTCATGTCCACCCCTCTGTCCACCCGTCGGTCCGCAGGGACCCTAACCGGGACCGCAGCGGCCCCGGACCCCTCGGACGACCGCACCCGGGTCGCGGGGGTCGAGCCGGCGGCGGCCGCCGACCACCGGCTCACCCGCTCCGGCGTCCCCGCCGTCCGTGCGCCCGGCGCCGATCGGTCAGGATGTGGCCCGTGCGCACGGTCGAGGAACACCAGGCGGTCGTCGCGGCGCTCCTCGCCCCGCTGGGCGAGGAGGAGGTGCCGCTGGCGGCCGCGCACAACCGGGTCCTCGCCCGGGACGTGACCGCGCAGGTGTCGCTGCCCGGCTTCGACAACTCCGCGATGGACGGCTACGCCGCGCGCTCGGCCGAGCTCGCCGCGCTCCCGGTGCGGCTGCCGGTCGCGGACGACGTCCCGGCCGGGCGCACCGACGTCCACCCGCTCGCGCCCGGCACCGTGCAGCGGATCATGACCGGCGCCCCGCTGCCGGCCGGTGCGGACGTCGTGGTGCCGGTCGAGCTGACCGACGGCGCGACCGACGTCGTGGAGATCCGCGACGCCCCGGCCCCCGGCACCCACCTGCGGCACGCCGGGGAGGACATCACGGCCGGGACCGTGGCGTTGACCGCCGGTACCCCGCTCGGTGCCGCGCAGCTGGGCCTCGCCGCCTCCGTCGGCGCGACGACCCTGCAGGTGCACCGCCGTCCCCGCGTGCTCGTGCTGTCCACCGGCAGCGAGCTCGTCGACCCCGGCGAGCCGCTGCTGCCCGGGCAGATCTACGAGTCCAACTCCGCGCTGCTGGTGGCCGCCGTCGAGGACGCCGGCGGGACCGCGCGGCGGCTGCACTTCGTCCCGGACGACGTCGACCAGTTCCTCGCCACCGTGCGCGCCGAGCTCGCGACCGCCGACCTGCTGATCACCAGCGGCGGGGTCAGCGCCGGCGCCTACGAGGTCGTGAAGGACGCCTTCCGGGAGCTGGGCACCGTCGAGTTCGTCAAGGTCGCGATGCAGCCCGGCGGCCCCCAGGGCGCCGGCACGGTGGACGGCGTCCCCGTGGTCACCCTGCCCGGCAACCCGGTGAGCTCGTTCGTCTCCTTCGAGGTCTTCGTCCGGCCGGCGCTGCGCCGCGCCCTCGGCCACGCCGCACCCGGCCGGCTGCGCGCCCCCGCGACGCTGACCGCGCCGCTGCGCTCCCCCGCCGGGCGCCGCCAGTTCCTGCGCGGCCGCTACGACGCCGGCACCGTCTCCCAGGTCGGCGGGCCCGGGTCCCACCTGGTCGCCCACCTGGCCCGCGCCAACTGCCTGGTCGTCGTCCCCGAGGACGTCACCGAGCTGCCCGCCGGCGCCCCGGTGGACGTCGTGCTGATCGAAGGAGCGCTGCAGTGAACGAGCTGACGCACGTCGACGAGACCGGCGCGGCCCGGATGGTCGACGTCTCCGCCAAGCCGGTCACCGCCCGGGAGGCGACGGCCGCCGGCCGGGTGCTGGTCAGCCCCGAGGTGGTGGCGCTGCTGCGCGGCGAGGGGGTGCCCAAGGGGGACGCCGTGGCCGTCGCCCGGATCGCGGGCATCGCCGGGGCCAAGCGGACGCCGGACCTCGTGCCGCTGTGCCACCCCATCGCCCTGCACGGCGTCACCGTGGACGTGACCGTGGCCGACGACGCCGTCGAGATCGTCGCCACCGCGCGCACCGCCGACCGCACCGGCGTGGAGATGGAGGCCCTCACCTCGGTCGCCGTCGCCGGGCTGACCGTGATCGACATGGTCAAGGCCGTCGACCCGCGCGCCGCGATCACCGACGTCCGGCTGCTGGCCAAGTCCGGCGGCAAGAGCGGGGAGTGGCGGCGGTGAACGCCGCGCTGCCGGACGACGCCCGCGCCGTCGTCGTCACCGCGTCCAACCGGGCGTCGGCCGGCGTCTACGCGGACCGCAGCGGGCAGGCCCTCGCCGAGGGGCTGCGCGCGCTCGGGTTCACCGTCGAGGGGCCGCACGTGCGCCCCGACGACGCCGCCGAGCTGGAGGTCGTGCTGCTGGCGGCGATCAGCTCCGGCGCGGACGTCGTCGTCACCACCGGCGGCACCGGGCTGTCCCCCACCGACGTCACCCCCGAGGCCACCCGCCGCGTGCTCGATCGCGAGGCGCCGGGCATCGCCGAGGCGGTCCGCCGGTACGGGGAGGGGGAGGTGCCGACCTCGGTGCTGTCCCGCGGGATCGCCGGCACCGCCGGGCGCACGCTGGTGGTCAACCTGCCCGGCTCGACCGGCGGGGTGCGGGACGGCCTCGCCGTCCTCGGCCCGCTGCTCCCCCACGTCGTCAGCCAGCTCCGGGGAGGAGATCACGACAGGAGCTGAACAGGAGCCGCCCGCGGGACCGAGGCGGCAATGCTCAGCTCAGCTCGGGACGGCAGGTGGCCGCGGTGCGGCGCGGTGTCACAGGACGACCCGCTCGGTGCGGGTGTAGACGTTGCAGCCGTCGCCGCGGAGGAAGCCGACCAGGGTGATGCCGACGTCGGCCGCCAGCTCGACCGCCAGGGACGACGGCGCCGACACCGCCGCGAGCACCGGGATGCCGGCCATCGCCGCCTTCTGCGTCAGCTCGAAGCTGGCCCGCCCGCTGACCATCAGGACGTGCCCGGCCAGCGGCAGCCGCCCGTCGCGCACCGCGTCGCCGACGACCTTGTCCACGGCGTTGTGCCGGCCGACGTCCTCGCGCAGGGCCACCAGCTCGCCGTCGGCGGTGAACAGGCCCGCGGCGTGCAGCCCACCGGTCTTGTCGAACACCTGCTGGGCGGCGCGCAGCCGGTCGGGCAGCGCGAGCAGCGTCGGCAGCGGCACCCGGACGGCGTCCCCGGCGACGTCGTGGCGCGTCTTCGTGCGGATCGCGTCGATGCTGGCCTTGCCGCACACGCCGCAGGAGCTGGACGTGTAGAAGTTGCGATCCAGGGCGGTGTCCGGCGGCTCCACGCCGGGGGCGAGGTCGACGTCGACGACGTTGTAGGTGTTCCGGCCGTCCTCGTCGACGGAGTTGCAGTAGCGCAGCCCGGCGACGTCGTCGGCCGAGCCGATCACCGCCTCGGTGGCCAGGAAGCCGTGCACCAGGTCGAAGTCGTCGCCCGGCGTGCGCATGGTGACCGCCAGCGCCTTGCCGGCCAGCCGGATCTCCAGCGGCTCCTCGGCCGCCACGGTGTCCGGGCGGGTGCTGTGCGCCGCGCCGCGGATCCGCAGCACCGGCGTCCGGCTCGTCACTCGTCCCACGGAGGGCGACGGTACCCACGTCCGGGCCCTACGGTCGCAGCGTGGCCGCGCTCCCGCCCTTCGCCGCCGTCGTCCTGGCCGGCGGCCGCGCGGCGCGGATGGGCGGTCAGGCCAAGCCGCAGCTGGACGTCGGCGGGCGGACCATCCTCGAGGCGGTGCTGGCCGCGGTCCCCGACGCCGCGCCGCGCGTCGTCGTCGGCCCGCCCCAGCCGGTGCCGGCCGACGTCGTCGTCGTGCGGGAGGACCCGCCGCGCGGGGGGCCGGTGGCCGCGATGCGGGCGGGCTTGGCGCACGTGCCCACCGAGGTGGTGGCGCTGCTCGCCGGCGACCTGCCGTTCCTCACCGCCGGGCTGGTCCGGGCCCTGCGCGAGCGGCTCACCGGCGACGGCGTGCTCGTCGTGGACGACACCGACCGGGACCAGCTGCTGCTGGGGGTGTGGCGGACGGCGGCCCTGCGCGCGGCGGTCGCCGACGTCGACGGGCCCACCTCGGTGCGCCGGGTGCTCGCCCCGCTGGCCGTGCGGCGGCTGCACCCCGAGGTCGAGTCCGGTCAGCCGCCGCCGTGGACCGACTGCGACACCCCGGCCGACCTGGCCCGCGCCCGGGCCGCCGCCGCCCGGCTCGGTCCCCGCCGGGTACCCCGCCGGACCCAGGGGTAGGGCCTCCCCATGCGCATCGTCATCGCCGGCGCCCACGGGCAGGTCGCCCGCCGCCTCGGCCGCCTGCTGTCCGGCCGCGGCGACACGGCGGTCGGCATCATCCGCAACCCCGCGCACTCCGACGACCTCCGCGCAGACGGCGTGGAGCCGGTCGTCCTCGACCTCGAGCAGGCCCCCGTCGACCGGGTCGCCGACGTGGTGTCGGGTGCCGACGCCGTCGTCTTCGCCGCCGGTGCCGGTCCGGGCAGCGGGGAGGCCCGCAAGCACACCGTGGACAAGGGCGCGGCCCTGCTGCTCGCCGATGCCGCCGAGCGGGCCGGCGTCCGCCCGTACCTGCTGGTGTCGTCGATGGGCGTCGAGCAGGCGCGCCAGGGGACGCCGCGGGGCATGGACCCGGTGTTCGCCGTCTACCTGCAGGCCAAGCTGGCCGCCGAGGACGCCATCCTGCCCCGGCCCGCGCTCGACACGGTGATCCTGCGGCCCGGCCGGCTGACCGACGAGCCGGGCACCGGCCGGGTCACCCTGGCCCACGGGGTCGACTACGGCGAGGTCCCCCGGGACGACGTCGCCGCGGTGCTCGTCGCGCTGCTGGACGCCGGGAAGACCGACGAGGTCGTCGAGCTGGTCAGCGGTGACACCCCGATCGAGGAGGCCGTCGCCGCGCTGCCGTGAAGGAGGACCCCGTCCTCGTTCAGGAGCGGAGACCCCGGGTGACCACCGCGCGGGCCGCCAGGTCGTCGTCCGGGGGGTAGTCGACCCCGACCAGGGTCAGCCCGCCGGGCGGGGCGACGGGCACCTCGCTGGAGCGCTCCGTGCTCGTCAGCAGCGCCGCCGGCCACCCCGGTGGGCGCCGCCCCTCCCCCACCGCCGTGAGCGCGCCGACGAGGCTGCGCACCATCGAGTGGCAGAAGGCGTCCGCGGAGGCCCGGACGGTCACCAGGTCGCCCTCGCGGGTCACCGCCAGGGTCAGCAGCGTGCGGATCGTCGTCGCGCCCTCCCGCCGGCGGCAGAAGGCGGCGAAGTCGTGCAGGCCCAGCAGCAGTCCTGCGGCGGCCGCCATCGCGTCGGCGTCCAACCGCCGGGACCAGCCGACCGTGTCGGCGCGGCGCAGGGGCGGCGGACCGCTGTCGGCGTCGGTGAGGCGGTAGACGTAGTGCCGGCGCAGCGCCCCGAAGCGGGCGTCGAAGTCCGGCGGCGCCTCCTCGACCGAGTGGACGCCGATGTCGGGCGGGAGCACACCGCGCAGCCGGCGCAGCAGCCGGGGCCGCTGCTCCTCCCACACGGCACGGGGGACGTCGGCGTGCGCGACCTGGCCGGTGGCGTGCACCCCGGCGTCCGTGCGCCCGGCCACGGTCAGCGCGACCGGCTGCCGCAGCACCCGGGCCAGGGCCTCCTCGAGGTCGCCCTGCACCGTGCGCTGCGCCGGTTGACGGGCCCAGCCGTGCAGCGCGGTGCCGTCGTAGGCGATCCCCAACCGGAGACGCACGAGCCCGCCACCGGGTGCGGTGGCGGGCTCGTCAGCAGTGCTGGTGGTCAGCGACCGCTCACCGGGGATCGGGAGCGGCCTCGCCCCCAGGAGCCTGCAGGCCGGCGGTCGCGGCGTCACCGAGCTCGGCGGCCTCGATCTCGGCGGCGGCAGCGCGGGCCACGTCCGGGGAGAGCGTCGGGTCGTCGACGACGGCGACGTTCTCGCGCTGCGGCTCCGGGGTGACGTCGGAGTCGTCCTGACGCTCGCCGTCCGGGTTGAAGACGTCCGCGACGACCGCCTGGGCCTCGGGGTCGACGTCGCCCGAGGTCACGGCCGGCGAGGTGTCGCCGCCGGGACCGGTGGTCTCGCCCGCGAAGGTCGCCCCCTGGTCACCGCCGCCGGCGGAGACCCCGGCGGCACCGGCAGGGGCGCCCTCGCCCGGGTTCTCCCGCTCGCTCACCGCGCGCCGTCCGTGCCCTGGCCGTCGTTCGGGGACTCGGCGTCGACGGCCACGGTCCCGTCGGTCGCGTCCGCGTCGCCCGCGGCGGTCGCACCCGCGGCGTCGTCCGCGTCGACGGCCTCGGCATCGGTGGCCACGGCGTCGGTGGCCACGGCGTCGGTGGTCACGGCCTCGGTCGTGGCCTCGTCGGCGGCGGCCGCCTCGAGCGCGTCGGCGGTGACCTCACCGGCAGCGGACGCGGCGCCCGCGCCCGAGGCGGCACCGGCGAAGCGGGTGCCACGGGCGCGCTCGGCCTCGCCGACGGCCTGCTGGGCCACGGTCTGGCCCTCGACCAGCTCGATGACCGCCATGGGCGCGTTGTCGCCCTTGCGCGGGCCCACCTTGGTGATGCGGGTGTAGCCGCCCGGGCGGGCCGCGAAGCGCGGGCCGATCTCGGCGAACAGGGTGTGGACGACGTCCTTGTCCCGGATGGTCGTCATGACCTGACGGCGGGCGTGCAGGTCACCGCGCTTGGCGAAGGTCACCAGCTTCTCGGCCAGGGGACGCAGCCGCTTGGCCTTCGCCTCGGTGGTGGTGATCCGCCCGTGCTCGAACAGCGACGTGGCCAGGTTGGCCAGCATCAGCCGCTCGTGCGAGGGGGAACCGCCGAGACGGGGGCCCTTGGTGGGGGTGGGCATGTCGGTCCTTCCTCAGGCTGCCGGGCCGCGGTGCCGGCTGCGTTCCGTGATGTGCTGGTGTCTCGTGCGCGGAGCGCGGGTGGTGCGTCCGAGCCAGTGTGGCGGGCTCGGTGGCGGTGCCGGACGGCGGGTTCCCCCGCCGTCCGGCAGTCCCCGCTGCAGGGTCCCGCCACGAGCTCGCGAGCCGTGTGGGGGGCAGCGGGGTCCTTCCTCAGAGCTGCTCGGTCTCCTGGTAGGAGCCGTCGTCGTACTGCACCTGGTCGTAGCCGGCGGCGAACTCGCCGTGGCCCTGGTAGGCGTCGGTCTCGTAGCCCTCGTCGTAGCTCTCGACCGAGGTGGGGATGAACCCGGGCGGGCTGTCCTTGAGCGCCAGGCCCATGGCCGCCAGCTTCATCTTGACCTCGTCGATGGACTTGGCCCCGAAGTTCCGGATGTCCAGCAGGTCGGCCTCGGAGCGGGTGACGAGCTCCCCGACGGTGTGCACGCCCTCGCGCTTGAGGCAGTTGTAGGACCGGACGGTGAGATCCATGTCCTCGATCGGCATCGAGAAGTTCGCGATGTCGGCGGCCTCGGCCGGGCTCGGGCCGACCTCGATGCCCTCGGCGTCGATGTTCAGCTCGCGCAGCAGGCCGAAGAGCTCGACCAGGGTGGAGCCGGCGCTGGCGATCGCGTCACGCGGGGCGATCGACGGCTTGGTCTCGACGTCGACGACGAGGCGGTCGAAGTCGGTCCGCTGCTCGACACGGGTGGCCTCGACGGCGTAGGTCACCTTGAGGACCGGCGAGTAGATCGAGTCGACGGGGATCCGGCCGATCTCCTGGCCGGGCTGCTTGTTCTGCGGCGCCGGCACGTAGCCGCGGCCCCGCTCGACGACCAGCTCGATCTCCAGCCGGCCCTTGCCGTTCAGCGTGGCGATGTGCAGCTCGGGGTTGTGCACCTCGACACCGGCCGGGGGCGCGATGTCGGCGGCGGTGACCTCACCGGGGCCCTGCTTGCGCAGGTACATGGTCACCGGCTCGTCGGAGTCGGAGCTGACGACCAGACCCTTGAGGTTCAGGATGATCTCGGTGACGTCCTCCTTGACGCCCGGCACGGTGGTGAACTCGTGCAGGGTGCCCTCGATCCGGATGCTGGTGACAGCAGCGCCGGGGATCGACGACAGGAGGGTGCGGCGCAGCGAGTTGCCGAGGGTGTAGCCGAAGCCGGGCTCCAGCGGCTCGATGACGAACCGCGAGCGCTGCTCGGAGATGGTCTCCTCGGTCAGCGTGGGGCGCTGTGCGATGAGCATGGTGGTGTTCTCCTCCAGGTCCTCCGGCGACCGCCATATGACGCCGTGAGGGGGTGGTGCAGGCCCCGGCGGACATCTGTCCGCCCGCCGGGGCCGACCTGGTGCAGGGACCGGGGCCCCTGCACCAGGCGGCGAGCTGCTACTTGGAGTAGAGCTCGACGATCAGCTGCTCCTGGACCGGGGTGTCGATCACCTGGCGGGCCGGGACGCTGTGGACCAGCACGCGCAGCTGGCTGGTGATGACCTCCAGCCACGGCGGCACGGGGCGCTCGCCGGCGCGGGCCTGGGCGATCTCGAAGGGCAGCAGCCGCCGCGACTTCTCGGCGACCTCGATGATGTCGTTGGAGCTGACCCGGTACGACGGGATGTCGACCTTGCGGCCGTTGACCCGGATGTGACCGTGGCGCACCAGCTGGCGGGCCATGTCGCGGGACTCGGCGAAGCCGGCCCGGTACACGACGTTGTCCAGGCGCGACTCGAGGATCTGCAGCAGGACCTCACCGGTCTTGCCCGACTTCTTGTTGGCCTCTTCGTAGTAGCCGCGGAACTGCTTCTCGAGGACGCCGTAGATGCGGCGTGCCTTCTGCTTCTCACGCAGCTGCAGCAGGTACTCGCTGTCCTTGCTGCGGCCCCGGCCGTGCTCGCCCGGCGGGTAGGGCCGGATCTCGATCGGGCACTTCGGGGACTCGCACTTGCTGCCCTTGAGGAACAGCTTCATCTTCTCGCGCCGGCACATGCGGCAGTCGGCTCCGGTGTAACGGGCCACGTCAGGTACTCCTCGTCAGTCTCGTCAGTGGCCGGTCAGACCCGGCGGCGCTTCTTGGGGCGGCAGCCGTTGTGCGGCTGCGGGGTCACGTCCTGGATCTGGCCGACCTCGAGGCCGGTGGCCTGGAGGGACCGGATGGCGGTCTCGCGGCCGGAGCCGGGGCCCTTGACGAAGACGTCGACCTTGCGCATGCCGTGCTCCTGCGCCTTGCGCGCGGCGTTCTCGGCAGCCATCTGCGCGGCGAACGGCGTGGACTTGCGCGAGCCCTTGAAGCCGACGTGGCCGGCGGAGGCCCAGCTGATCACGTTCCCGGTGGGGTCGGTGATCGACACGATCGTGTTGTTGAAGGTGCTCTTGATGTGCGCGGCGCCGTGGGCGACGTTCTTCTTCTCCTTGCGGCGGACCTTCTTGGCACCAGCCGCGGCGCGAGCCCTGGGAGGCATGTCTCTCCGGTTTCCTTCAGATCAGTGGCCAGATGAGCACGAGGGGCGCGCCGTCGCTCCCGCCCTCACGGGTCGTGCGACGACGCGCCTCACGGCTTACTTCTTGCCGGCCTTCTTCTTGCCGGCGATGGTCTTGCGCGGGCCCTTGCTCGAGCGCGCGTTCGTGCGGGTGCGCTGCCCGTGCACGGGCAGCCCGCGGCGGTGACGCAGGCCCTGGTAGCAGCCGATCTCCACCTTGCGGCGGATGTCGGCGGCCACCTCGCGGCGCAGGTCACCCTCGACGCGGAAGTGCTCGTCGATGTAGTCGCGGAGCCTCAGCAGGTCCTCGTCACCGAGGTCCCGGACGCGCAGGTCGGGGCTCACGCCCGTCGCGGCCAGGGTCTCCTTGGCGTGGGTCTTGCCGATGCCGTAGATGTAGGTGAGCGCAATCTCCATCCGCTTGTCGCGGGGGAGGTCGACGCCGGCCAGTCGTGCCATGTCCAGGTACTCCCTCAGCCCTGCCGCTGCTTGTGGCGGGCGTTGTCACAGATGACCATGACCCGGCCGTGCCGGCGGATCACCTTGCACTTGTCGCAGATCTTCTTCACCGACGGCTGGACCTTCACCGGTGCCGCCCCTCATTCCTGTCGATCGTGCGCCGAGCGCGCCCACCCTCGGGGCTGCGCGCAGCGGCGGTTACTTGTACCGGTAGACGATGCGACCGCGGGTCAGGTCGTAGGGCGAGAGCTCCACGACCACGCGGTCCTCGGGCAGGATGCGGATGTAGTGCTGGCGCATCTTGCCGCTGATGTGGGCGAGCACCCGGTGCCCGTTCTGCAGCTCGACCCGGAACATCGCGTTGGGCAGCGGCTCGACGACGCGACCCTCGACCTCGATGGCCCCGTCCTTCTTCGCCATGCCCGACACGGCCTCCCTGACTCGGTGGTGCTGGTGTCCTCGCGCACCCATGCCGGAAACCCGGCGGACGCGCTCGGTGGTGTACAGAACGGGTGGTGCAGACGCTCCCGCGAGGGCGCCCCGGGTCGTACGGCCACAGCACGACAGCAGGGCGACGCGAGCGCCATCGGCCACTGTACCCCGCCCCGGCGCGCCGCTCCAACCCGGCCTCCATCACAGCGGCAGCAGCACATCCGGTGCCGCTGTGGCCTCCTCGCAGGGTCCCGCCGCGAGCTTGCGAGCGGTGGGGGGCGAGGGGGTCCTTCCTCAGGTGCGGGGGGTGATCCCGAAGGGGGCCAGCCCGGCGACGCCGCCGTCCTCGGCCGTGAGGACCCAGGGACCCTGGGGCGTGATGGCGACGGAGTGCTCGAAGTGGGCCGCACGCGAGCCGTCCTTGGTGACCACGGTCCAGCCGTCCTCGAGCTCGACCGTGGCCGGGTCGCCCACGGTGACCATCGGCTCGATGGCCAGCGCGAGCCCCGGCACCAGCCGGGGCCCGCGTCCGGCCCGGCCGTAGTTCAGGACGTGCGGGTCCTGGTGCATCTCGGTGCCGATGCCGTGCCCGCCGTAGTGGTCAACGATCCCGTACGGGTGCTCCTCGGCGGTGATCGTCTGCTCGACCGCGTGGCTGATGTCGGTCAGCCGCCCGCCGGCCAGCGCCTTGGCGAGCCCGGCCCACATCGACCGCTCGGTGACCTCGATCAGCGCCGCGTCCTCCGCCGACGGCGGGCCGACGGTGACGGTGACGGCCGAGTCGCCGTGCCACCCCTGCAGGATCGCCCCGCAGTCGATGGAGATGTTGTCGCCCGCGGCGAGGGTGCGACTGGGGTCCGGGATGCCGTGCACGATCTCGTCGTTGATCGACGTGCAGATGCTGCCGGTGAAGCCGTGGTAACCGAGGAAGGACGGCACCGCGCCGGCGGTGCGGATGTGGTCCTCGGCGATGGCGTCCAGTTCACCGGTGGTGACACCGGGCCGGACGGCGCCGCGGACCGCCGCGATCGCCCCGGCCACGACGAGCCCCGCAGCACGCATGAGCTCCAGCTCGTGCGGCGTCTTGATCTGGATCATCCGTCCACTCCACTTCGCCAGCAGCGGGATCCGGCCGAGGATGCCACCGGCCGTCATCTGCGCCGCCCGTCCTCAGCCCGCGCTCGGCCCGTCGGGACGCGCGCCTCCGCAGGTCTCCAGCGCGCTCATCGCCCGCTCGGTGACCTCCTCGACCGCGCCGATGGCACCGATCTGCGTCAGCAGTCCCTCGGAGTCGTACCAACCCGACAGCGGGGCGGTCTGTTCCCGGTAGACCTGCAGCCGGTGCCGCACGGTCTCGGGCTTGTCGTCGTCCCGCTGGACCCACTGGCCGTCGACGAGCACGCGGCGCCCGGAGAGCCGGCGCACCAGCTCGTCCTCGTCGACGACGAGCTCGAGCACGCAGTCCAGGGCCTGCCCGAGCTCGTGCAACGAGTCCCGCAGCTGCTCGGCCTGGGCGATGGTGCGCGGGAAGCCGTCGAGCAGGAAGCCGCCCTTGGCGTCGTCCTCGGCGAGCCGGTCCTTGACCATGGCCACGGTGATCTCGTCGGGGACCAGGTCACCGGCGTCCATGTAGCTCTTGGCCTGCAGCCCGAGCTCGGTGCGGCCGCTCACGTTCGCGCGGAAGATGTCACCGGTCGAGATGGCCGGGACCCCGAGCCGATCGGCGATGACCTGCGCCTGGGTCCCCTTGCCCGCTCCGGGGGGGCCCAGCAGCACGACGCGCACTACTTCAGGAACCCTTCGTAGTTGCGCTGGTTGAGTTGCGTCTCGATCTGCTTCACCGTCTCCAACCCCACTCCGACCATGATGAGCACCGCGGTGCCACCGAACGGGAAGTTCTGGTTCTGCCCCTCCTGCGTCACGGACAGGAAGAAGTTGGGCAGCACTGCCACGATCCCCAGGTAGAGCGACCCGGGCAGGGTGATCCGGGACAGCACGTACTGCAGGTACTCCGCAGTGGGCCGGCCCGGGCGGATGCCCGGGATGAAGCCGCCGTAGCGCTTCATGTCGTCGGCCCGCTCCTCCGGGTTGAACGTGATCGACACGTAGAAGTACGTGAAGAAGACGATGAGGCCGAAGTAGAGCGCGACGTGCACCGGGCTGCTCTGGTCGATGACGTAGTTCTCGAAGAACTGGCGCACCGGACCGGTCTCGGCGCCCTGCAGCTGGGTGATCAACTGCGGCAGGTAGAGCAGCGACGACGCGAAGATGACCGGGATGACGCCGGCCTGGTTGACCTTCAGCGGCAGGTAGGTCGACGTCCCGCCGTACATCCGGCGGCCCACCATCCGCTTGGCGTACTGCACCGGGATGCGCCGCTGCGCCTGCTCGACGTAGACCACTGCGCCGATGATCAGCAGGGCGAACAGGCACACGACGGTGAAGACGACGCCGCCACGGGTCTGCAGGATGGCGCCGCCCTCGGCGGGGATGCGCGCGGCGATCGAGGTGAAGATCAGCACGGACATGCCGTTGCCGATCCCCTTCTCGGTGAGCAGCTCGCCCAGCCACATGATGACGGCGGTGCCGGCGGTCAGGGCGACCACCAGGACGATCGTCGTCCAGATGGAGTTCGACGGGATGATGTCCTGCGAGCAGCCCGGGAACAGCTGGCCGCTGCGGGCCAGCGCGATGATGCCGGTGCTCTGCAGGACGGCGAGGGCGATCGTCAGGTAACGGGTGTACTGGGTCAGCTTCGCCTGACCCGACTGCCCTTCCTTCTTCAGCTGCTCGAACCGTGGGATCACCACGACCAGCAGCTGCACGATGATGCTCGCCGTGATGTACGGCATGATCCCGAGCGCGAAGACCGACAGCCGCAGCAGCGCACCGCCGGAGAACAGGTTCACCAGCGAGTAGAGGTCGCGCTGGTCGGAGGCCTGGGCCTGCTCGAGACAGCTGTTGATGGCCTCGACGGAGACGCCGGGGCCCGGTATCGCGGCTCCCAAGCGGTACACGGCGATGATCGCCAGGGAGAACAGCAGCTTGCGCCGGAGGTCTGGCGTCCGGAACGCCGCAGCGAACGCCTGCAGCACGTGCCCTCCCCTGCTCGGTCGGATGAGGTTAGCAACGGCAGGGGGCCGACGTCCGGACACCCGTCGACACGGGCGCCGCGCGGCGTCGTCGTCCCCCGGGCCCGCCGGCGCTCGTGCACCGGGCCGGGCAGCAGACGACCCCCGGGGCGGTGGTGCTGCGCCCCGGGGGTCGTCGGCGGTCAGATGCGGGTGGTGCTGCCCCCGGCCGCGCTGATCTTCTCAGCGGCCGACGCGGAGAACGCGTGCGCGTGCACGTGCACCTGGGCACCGCCCAGGTCGCCGGTGCCGAGCACCTTCACCGGCTGGCCGCGCCGCACGGCGCCGGCCTCGGCGAGGGTGTCCGGGTTGACCGAGCCGCCCTGAGGGAACAGGGCCGCGATCCGGTCGAGGTTGACGACCTGGAAGACGACCTTGTTCGGGCTCTTGAAGCCCGACAGCTTCGGCAGCCGCATGTGCAGCGGCGTCTGCCCGCCCTCGAAGCGCGCGGAGGTGTTGCCGCGCGCACCGGTGCCCTTGGTGCCGCGACCGGCCGTCTTGCCCTTGGAGCCCTCACCGCGACCCACACGGGTCTTCGGGGTGTGGGCGCCGGGGGCCGGACGCAGGTGGTGGACCTTGAGAGTCATTGTGTGTGTCCCTGCTCAGCTGATCTCTTCGACGGTGACCAGGTGCGGCACCGTCGCGACCATCCCGCGGATCTCGGGACGGTCCTCCTGGACGACCGAGTCGTTGATCCGCTTGAGGCCCAGCGAGCGCAGCGTCTGGCGCTGGTTGGGCTTGGTGCCGATCGCCGACCGGACCTGGGTGACCTTCAGCTGCGGCATCTCAGACCCCCTGGCCCGCGCGCGCCCGCAGCATGGCCGCGGGAGCGACGTCCTCGAGCGGCAGACCGCGGCGGGCCGCGATCTCCTCGGGACGGACGAGCTCCTTCAGCGCCTGCATGGTCGCGTGCACGATGTTGATCGGGTTCGACGACCCCAGGCTCTTGGAGAGCACGTCGTGGATGCCGGCGCACTCGAGCACGGCGCGCACCGGGCCACCGGCGATGACACCGGTACCGGGGCTGGCCGGCTTGAGCAGCACGACGCCCGCCGCCGCCTCACCCTGCACCGGGTGCGGGATGGTGCTGGCGATGCGCGGCACCTTGTAGAAGTGCTTCTTGGCCTCCTCGACGCCCTTGGCGATCGCCGCGGGCACCTCCTTGGCCTTGCCGTAGCCGACGCCCACGGTGCCGTCGCCGTCGCCCACGATCACCAGGGCGGTGAAGCTGAAACGCCGACCGCCCTTGACGACCTTGGACACGCGGTTGATGGCCACCACGCGCTCGATGAAGTTGCTCTTCTCGGCAGGTGCGCCGCCGGGCCCCCGCCCGCCGTCACGACGGTCGCGGCGGTCGTTGCCGCCGCCGGCGCCGCCGCCGCGTCGCTGTGGTCCTGGCATCAGACGTCCCTCTCGATCTGCTGGTTCGCGGTGTTGCTCATCAGAAGTCCAGCCCGCCCTCGCGGGCGCCGTCGGCCAGCGCCGCGATGCGGCCCTGGTACCGGTTGCCGCCCCGGTCGAACACGACCGCGGTGATGCCAGCGGCCTTGGCGCGCTCGGCCACCAGGGCGCCGACCCGGCGGGCCAGCGTGGACTTGTCGCCCTCGGCGGTGCGCAGGCTGGCGTCCAGCGTCGAGGCACTGACCAGGGTACGGCCGACGGTGTCGTCGACGACCTGGACGTGGATGTGCCGCGAGCTGCGCTTGACCACCAGGCGCGGGCGCTCCGGGGTGCCGCCCACGCGCTTGCGCAGCCGGGTGTGCCGGCGCAGGCGGGAGACCCGCCGCGCGGTGCTGACGTCGGTGCCGACGGGCTTGTGCACCCGAGCACCGCTCTTCTCGGTCTGTGCCATCACTTACCCGTCTTCCCGACCTTGCGCTTGACGACCTCACCCTGGTAGCGCACGCCCTTGCCCTTGTAGGGGTCCGGACGGCGCAGCCCACGGATGTTGGCCGCGACCTGGCCCACCAGCTGCTTGTCGATCCCGGTCACCCGCAGGCGGGTCGGGGACTCGACCGTGAAGGTGATCCCCTCCGGGGCCCTCACCGGCACCGGGTGGCTGTAGCCCAGGGCGAACTCGAGGTCCGACCCGCGGGCCTGCACGCGGTACCCGACGCCGACGATCTCGAGGGTCTTGGTGTAGCCCTCGGTGACGCCGGTGATCATGTTGGCGATGAGCGTGCGCGACAGCCCGTGCAGGGCCCGGCTCTCACGCTCGTCGTCGGGCCGCTGCACCTGCAGCGTGCCGTCCTCGCCGCGCTCGACGGTGATCGGCGAGGCGACGGTGTGGTTCAGAGTGCCCTTGGGACCCTTGACGTTCAGCGTCTGGCCCTCGATGGTGACGTCCACGCCACCGGGCACGGGAATCGGCAGTCGTCCGATCCGCGACATGTCACTCGCTCCTCACCAGACGTAGGCGAGGACTTCCCCACCCACGCCCTTCTTGTTCGCCTGGCGGTCGGTCAGCAGCCCCGTCGAGGTGGAGATGATGGCCACCCCGAGGCCGCCCAGCACCTTCGGCAGCGCGGTGGACTTGGCGTACACCCGCAGACCGGGCTTGGAGACGCGCCGGACGCCGGCGATGCTCCGCTCACGGTTGGGGCCGTACTTGAGGTCCACCACCAGCTCCTTGCGGGTGGTGCCGTCCTTCTCGACCTCGTTGACGGTCCAGCCGGCGATGTAGCCCTCCTGCTGGAGGATCTCGGCGATGTGCGTCTTCAGCTTGGACGACGGCATGGTCGTGGAGTCGTGGTACGCCTGGTTGGCGTTCCGGATCCGCGTCAGCATGTCCGCGATCGGGTCGGTCATCGTCATGTCGGGTGTTGCCTCTCTCGCCGCGGTTCCTCGTTCGCCGGGTCTCGGGGACTCGGCACCGGGCCTCTCGGCGATCGGTGGTGCGTTAGTGAGTGGATGGAACGGCCCCGCTGCAGGGTCCCGCGCCGAGGTACGAGGCGTGGGGGGCAGCGGGGTCCTTCACCAGCTGGACTTGCTGACGCCCGGCAGCTCGCCGGCGTGCGCCATCTCCCGCAGGCAGATCCGGCACAGGCCGAACTTGCGGAAGACCGAGTGCGGACGACCGCACCGCTGGCACCGCGTGTAGCCGCGGACCGCGAACTTCGGCTTGCGGGCCGCCTTGTTGATCAGCGCCTTCTTGGCCATGTGGGTGTCTCCTCCCCCGCTCAGCGGGTGGTGGTCACGACGGGCTGGCCGGCGAACGGGAAGCCCAGCAGGCGGAGGAGCTCGCGACCCTCCTCGTCGTTCGTGGCGGTGGTGACCAGCGTGATGTCCATGCCACGCGGACGGTCGATCTTGTCGACGTCGATCTCGCGGAACATCGACTGCTCGGTCAGGCCGAACGTGTAGTTGCCGTGACCGTCGAACTGCTTGGCGTTGAGCCCGCGGAAGTCACGGATGCGGGGCAGGGCCAGCGACAGCAGCCGGTCCAGGAACTCCCACATGCGGTCGCCGCGGAGGGTGACCTTCGCGCCGATCGGCATGCCCTCGCGCAGCTTGAACTGCGCGATGGACTTGCGGGCCCGCACGACGGCGGGCCGCTGGCCGGTGATGGCGGTCAGGTCGCGGACCGCGCCGTCCATCAGCTTGGCGTCGCGAGTGGCCTCGCCGACGCCCATGTTGACGACGATCTTCGTCAGCCGCGGGATCTGCATGACGTTCTCGTAGCCGAACTCGGACTGCAGCGCCGGGGCGATGGACTCGCGGTAGTGGGCGAGCATGCGGGGCAGCTCACGGGTGGGTGCACTCATGGGGTCAGAGGTCCTTACCGGTGCGCCGCGAGACCCGGATGCTGCGGCCTTCCTCGTCCTTGCGGTAGCCGACCCGGGTCGGCTTGTCCTCGGAGTCGATCACCATCACGTTGCTCACGTGGATGGGAGCCTCCTGCGTGACGATCCCGCCCGACTGGGCACCACGCTGGTTCGAGCTGATCCGGGTGTGCTTCTTGACCCGGCCCACGCCCTCGACGAGGACCTTCTGCAGCTTCGGGTAGGCGGCGATCACCCGGCCCTTGGCGCCCTTGTCCTTGCCGGACAGCACCACGACGGTGTCGCCCTTCTTCACCTTCATCGACGGCGCCTTGGCCGTCGTGTCCTTCTTCGCAGCCATGGTCACAGCACCTCCGGAGCGAGCGAGATGATCCGCATGAAGCGCTTGTCGCGGAGCTCACGGCCGACCGGGCCGAAGATGCGCGTACCGCGCGGGTCGCCGCTGTCGCGGATGATGACCGCGGCGTTCTCGTCGAAGCGGATGTAGGAGCCGTCCGGACGACGACGCTCCTTCGCCGTGCGGACGACGACGGCCTTGACGACGTCGCCCCGCTTGACCCCCGCTCCCGGCAGCGCGTCCTTCACGGTGGCGACGATGACGTCGCCGATGCCCGCGTAGCGTCGCCCCGAACCGCCGAGCACCCGGATGCAGAGGATCTCCTTCGCACCGGTGTTGTCGGCGACCCGCAGTCGCGACTCCTGCTGGATCACGTCCTACTCCCTGATCTCAGATGTGACAGCCGGGCCGGAACGGTGAACCGGCTGTCCGGTACCCACGTGCGGACGCACCGGCGACGTCTGCCGCCGGTGCGTCCGAGCACGGGTACCGGGATGAGCGCGCACCTGCAAGAGCGCGCCAGTGGTCCAGGGTACTCGCTCCTGGACCCGCCCCGGAGGGCGCCTCCCACGGGGGCCACGAGGGCACCCGATCGGTCCTACTTGGCCCTCTCGAGGACCTCGACCAGCCGCCACCGCTTGGTGGCCGACGTCGGCCGGGTCTCCATGATCTGCACCCGGTCACCGATGCCGGCGACCTGCTGCTCGTCGTGGGCCTTCAGCTTGCTGGTGCGACGGATGACCTTGCCGTAGAGGCCGTGCTTCACGCGGTCCTCGACCTCGACGACGATCGTCTTGTCCATCTTGTCGCTGACCACGAGGCCCTCGCGGACCTTGCGGTAGCCACGGCCGGCCAGGCCGGGGCCCGACGCGGTCTGCGTCTCCTGGGGCTCGCTCATGCCACACCCTCGCTCGGGGCGACCGAGAGGCCCAGCTCGCGCTCGCGCATGATCGTGTAGATCCGGGCGATGTCGCGGCGGACGGTCTGCAGCCGCCGGTTGTTGTCCAGCTGGCCGGTGGCCACCTGGAACCGCAGGTTGAACAGTTCTTCCTTGGACTCGCGCAGCCGCGTGGCGAGCTCCTCGACGGAGAGCTCACGCAACTCGGGAGCGGTCAGACCGGCGGCCATCACACCTCTCCTTCACGAGTGATGAAGCGGCACTTCATCGGCAGCTTGTGGATCGCGCGGCGCATGGCCTCGCGGGCCACCGGCTCGGCCACGCCCGACAGCTCGAACATGATCCGGCCGGGCTTGACGTTGGCGACCCACCACTCCGGCGAACCCTTACCGGAACCCATGCGGGTCTCGGCCGGCTTCTTGGTCAGCGGACGGTCGGGGTAGATGGAGATCCAGACCTTCCCGCCACGGCGGATGTGGCGGGTCATGGCGATACGAGCGGACTCGATCTGCCGGTTGGTCACGTACGCCGGCTCGAGCGCCTGGATGGCGTACTCACCGAAGTTGATCTCGGTCCCGCCCTTGGCACGACCCGAACGGCTCGGGTGGTGCTGCTTGCGGTGCTTGACGCGCCGTGGGATCAGCACGTGTCAGCCCTCCGTGGGGTTCTGCGCGGCCGTGTTCTCGGCCGCAGCGGTGGCCTCGGCGCCAGCGGCCTCGGCGACGGTCTGCTCGGGAGCGACCTCGCCGGAGGTCACGGCCACCGCGCTGTCGGCGGTGTCCGTGGCTGGACCGGTCGAGGACGCGGCGGCGCGGCCTGCCTCGGTCCCGCCGGCGGTGGTGCCCGACGAGCCGGAGCGGCGCTGCGGGCGCTGGGCCCGCTCACGGCGCTGCTGGCGCGCGGCCAGGGCCTCGAGGGCCTCGCGCTCGGCACGCGAGCCACTGACGTCGCCCTTGTAGATCCAGACCTTCACGCCGATGCGGCCGAAGGTGGTCCGGGCCTCGTAGATGCCGTAGTCGATGTTCGCCCGGAGGGTGTGCAGCGGCACCCGGCCCTCGCGGTAGAACTCCGACCGGCTCATCTCGGTGCCGCCCAGGCGACCGGAGCACTGCACCCGGATGCCCTTGACCTGCGGGCTGCGCTGGGCCGACTGCATGGCCTTGCGCATGGCACGGCGGAAGCTGACCCGGCTGGAGAGCTGCTCGGCGACGCCCTGGGCGACCAGCTGCGCGTCGGCCTCGGGGTTCTTGACCTCGAGGATGTTCAGCTGCACCTGCTTGCCGGTGAGCTTCTCGAGCTCCCCGCGGATGCGGTCGGCCTCCGCGCCGCGGCGGCCGATGACGATGCCCGGCCGGGCGGTGTGGATGTCGACGCGGACCCGGTCACGGGTGCGCTCGATCTCCACCTTGGAGATGCCGGCCCGCTCCATGCCCTTGGACATGAGCTTGCGGATGGCCACGTCTTCCTTGACGTAGTCCTTGTACAGCTTGTCGGCGTACCACCGGGACTTGTAGTCGGTGGTGATGCCCAGTCGGAACCCGTGCGGGTTGACCTTCTGACCCACTAGCGGGTCCCTCCCCTCGTGTTGCTCTGCTGCAGCCCTGTCTGCTGGGCGGCCGGCCCGGACTGGCCGGTGCGGCGGCGGGCCGTGCGCGACTTGCCGGCGAGGTCGGTGCTGGAGGAGACCTCCGCGACCTCGACGGTGATGTGGCAGGTCCGCTTGTTGATGCGGTAGGCGCGGCCCTGCGCCCGCGGACGGATCCGCTTGAGCGTGGGGCCCTCGTCGACGTAGGCGGCGCTGACGACCAGCGCGGCCGGGTCGAGCCGCAGGTTGTGCTCGGCGTTGGCCACCGCGCTGGCGACCACCTTGAGGACCGGCTCGCTGGCCGACTGCGGCGCGTAGCGCAGCAGGGCCAGGGCCTCGTCGGTCGGCAGGTAGCGGATGAGGTCCACCACCCGGCGTGCCTTCATGGGGGTGACGCGGACGAACCGGGCGGTGGCCCGGGCGGTCTGCGTCTCCTCTCCCAGCTGGGATGTCATGGGAATCTCTCTCTACCTGGTCAGCCGCGCCGGGACCGGCGGTCGTCCTTCACGTGCCCACGGAAGGTGCGGGTGGGCGCGAACTCGCCGAGCTTGTGCCCGACCATCGCCTCGGTCACGAAGACCGGGACGTGCTTGCGGCCGTCGTGGACGGCGATCGTGTGGCCGAGCATGTCCGGGATGATCGTCGAACGACGCGACCAGGTCCGGATGACGTTCTTGGTGCCCTTGTCGTTCTGGGCGTCCACCTTCTTGAGCAGGTGGTCGTCGACGAACGGGCCCTTCTTCAGGCTGCGTGGCATGTCTGTCGGACTCCTCTACCCGCTCAGCGCTTCTTGTTGGTGCGCCGGCGGCGCACGATCAGGGCGTCACTGGCCTTGCGCTTGCGCGTGCGGCCCTCCGGCTTGCCCTTCGGGTTCACCGGGTGGCGACCACCGGAGGTCTTGCCCTCACCACCACCGTGCGGGTGGTCCACCGGGTTCATGGCGACACCGCGGACGGTCGGGCGCTTGCCCTTCCACCGCATGCGGCCGGCCTTGCCCCAGTTGATGTTCGACTGCTCGGCGTTGCCCACCTCGCCGACGGTCGCGCGGCAGCGGACGTCGACGTTGCGGATCTCCCCGGACGGCATGCGCAGCTGCGCGAGCCGGCCCTCACGGGCGACCAGCTGGACGCTCGTTCCCGCGGAGCGGGCGATCTTGGCGCCGCCACCCGGCCGGAGCTCGATGGCGTGGACCACCGTGCCGACGGGGATGTTGCGCAGCGGCAGGTTGTTGCCCGGCTTGATGTCGGCCGCCGGGCCGCACTCCACCGTGTCGCCCTGCCTCAGCCGCGCCGGCGCGATGATGTAGCGCTTCTCGCCGTCGGCGAAGTGCAGCAGCGCGATGCGCGAGGTGCGGTTCGGGTCGTACTCGATGTGCGCGACCTTGGCCGGCACACCGTCCTTGTCGGCCCGGCGGAAGTCGATCACCCGGTAGGCGCGCTTGTGCCCGCCGCCCTGGTGTCGAGCGGTGACCTTCCCGTGGACGTTGCGCCCGCCGCGACCGTGCAGCGGCCGGACCAGCGACTTCTCGGGATGGTCGCGGGTGACCTCGGCGAAGTCGGCGACGCTGGAGCCGCGGCGGCCCGGCGTCGTCGGCTTGTACTTGCGGATAGCCATTGCTGACTCAGTTCCTCTGTCTCTGGTCCGATCGGTCCGGGCGCTCAGGCGCCGGGACCACCGAAGATCTCGATGCGGTCGCCGGGCGCCAGCGAGACGATGGCGCGCTTGGTGTCCTTGCGCTTGCCGAGCTTGTTGCCCTTGCTGCGCTTGCGCTTGCCCTGGCGGTTGATCGTGTTCACGCCGAGGACCTTCACGTTGAAGACCTGCTCGACCGCGATCTTGATCTGCGTCTTGTTGGCCTCGGGCAGGACGACGAACGTGTACTGATTCTCGTCGAGCAGCCCGTAGCTCTTCTCCGAGATGACCGGGGACAGCAGGACGTCCCGGGGGTCGCGGACGCTCATGCCTTCTCCTCGGGGGTCGCGTCGGTGGTGCCGTCCTCGGTGGGCGGCGTGGCGTCGGCGCCGGCGTTGGCGACCTCGGCCTGCGCGACCGGAGCCGCGGCGGCCTCGGCGGCGGTGGCCGGAGCGGCCTCCTGCGCCGTGGTGGCCGCAGGTGCGGCAGTCCTCGCGGCGGACGTCGTCTCTGGGGCCGGCTCGGCCGGGCTCTCGCCCAGGTCGAGGTCGGTCGTCCCCTCGCCCTGGATCGACGGGATGGCGCCCGGGATGTCCGGCGTCGTCAGGTCGGGCTTGGTGACCCCGCGGCCCTTGGCCGGACTGGCGACGAACTCGGCCAGCGCGGCCTCGGTGAAGACGACCTCGTCGGCCACCAGCACGTCGTAGGTGTTGAGCTGGCCCGCCTCGAGCAGGTGCACCTGCGGCACGTTGCGCAGGCTCACCCAGTTGAGGACGTCGTCGCGGTCGAGGACCACGAGGACCCGCTTGGCCCGGGTGATGGACTCGAGGGTCGCCAGCGCGGCCTTGGTCCTCGGGGCGTCGCCGTCGACGAAGGTGCTGACCACGTGCACGCGGTTCTCGCGGGCCCGGTCGGAGAGCGCGCCGCGGAGCGCGGCGGCCTTCATCTTCTTCGGCGTCTTCTGCGAGTAGTCCCGCGGCTGCGGGCCGTGGACGGTGCCACCGCCGGTGAACTGCGGGGCCCGGATGGAGCCCTGCCGCGCGCGGCCGGTGCCCTTCTGCCGGTACGGCTTGATGCCACCGCCGCTGACCTGGCCGCGGGTCTTCGTCGCGTGCGTGCCCTGGCGCGCGGCGGCCAGCTGGGCCACCACGACCTGGTGCATCAGCGAGACGTTGGCCGACGCGTCGAAGAGCTCACCGGGCAGCGTCACGCTGCCGGAGGTCTCCCCCGCCGGGGTGCGGACGTCGACCTGCCGGTCGGTCCGGGTGTCGGTCGCCCCGCCGTTGGTGGACGTGGTCACTGGTTCTCACTCCCCACGGGGCCACCCTTGACGGCCGAGCGAACGAGCACGAGGCCGCCCTTCGGACCGGGGATCGCGCCCTTGATCAGCAGCAGCCCGCGCTCGGCGTCCACCTTGTGGACGGTCAGCGACAGGGTCGTCGTCTTGACGGCGCCCATGCGGCCGGCCATGCGCAGGCCCTTGAAGACGCGGCCGGGGGTCGAGGCCCCGCCGATGGAACCGGGCGACCGGTGCTTGCGCTGGGTGCCGTGCGCGGCGCCGAGACCCTTGAAGCCGTGGCGCTTCATGACGCCGGCCGTGCCCTTGCCCTTGCTGGTGCCGATGACGTCGACCTTGGCCACGCCGTCGAAGACCTCAGCGGTCAGCTCCTGGCCGACCGTGTACTCCGACGCGTCCTTCGTGCGCAGCTCCACCAGGTGGCGTCGCGGCGTGACGCCCGCCTTGGTGAAGTGCCCGCCCTCGGGCCTGTTCACCTTGCGCGGGTCGATCTCGCCGAAGCCGAGCTGGACGGCGGAGTAGCCGTCGACCTCGGGGGTGCGCACCTGGGTCACCACACACGGGCCCGCCTTGACGACGGTCACCGGCACGATGCGGTTGTTCTCGTCGAAGACCTGGGTCATGCCCAGCTTCTCGCCGAGGAGTCCGCGGAATGTGCTCGCCATGTCTGCTGACTGCCCTTACTGGATGTTGACGTCGACCGAGGCCGGCAGGTCGATGCGCATGAGCGCGTCGACCGTCTTCGGCGTCGGGTCGAGGATGTCGATGAGGCGCTTGTGCGTACGCATCTCGAAGTGCTCGCGCGAGTCCTTGTACTTGTGCGGCGAGCGGATGACGCAGTACACGTTCTTCTCCGTCGGCAGCGGCACCGGGCCGACGACGCGCGCACCGGTCTTGGTCACCGTCTCGACGATGCGCCGCGCCGAGGCGTCGATCGCCTCGTGGTCGTAGGCCTTCAGCCGGATGCGGATCTTCTGTCCCGCCATCGCTGTCTTCTGCTCCTGCCGATCGGTGTTCGTTCGTAGCTGGGGAACGCCGGGAGGTCCTGACCGTCATCCGGTCGGGCCCCAGCGGGATGGGTGGCCGTGCACACACACGCGACCACCCGGGACGGGCGGCGGCGCAGGGGTGCGCCGCCGCCCGTCGGAGGGTGTTACTTGATGATCTTGGTGACGCGACCGGCGCCGACGGTGCGGCCACCCTCACGGATGGCGAACCGCAGGCCCTCCTCCATGGCGATCGGCTGGATGAGCTCGACCGTCATCTCGGTGTTGTCGCCCGGCATGACCATCTCGGTGCCGGCCGGCAGGGTCACGACGCCGGTGACGTCGGTCGTCCGGAAGTAGAACTGCGGACGGTAGTTGTTGAAGAAGGGCGTGTGACGACCACCCTCGTCCTTCGAGAGGATGTAGACCGAACCCTCGAAGTTCGTGTGCGGGGTGATCGAGCCCGGCTTCACGACGACCTGACCGCGCTCGACGTCCTCGCGCTTGATGCCGCGGAGCAGCAGACCCACGTTGTCGCCGGCCTGGCCCTGGTCGAGCAGCTTGCGGAACATCTCGACACCGGTGACGGTCGTCTTGGTCGAGTTCGGGCGGATGCCGACGATCTCGATCTCCTCGGAGACCTTGACGATGCCGCGCTCGACGCGACCGGTGACGACGGTGCCGCGACCGGTGATGGTGAAGACGTCCTCGACCGGCATGAGGAACGGCTTGTCGATCTCACGCTGCGGCTCGGGGATCGCCGTGTCGACGGCGTTCATGAGCTCCATGAGCTTGTCGCCCCACTCGGCGTCGCCCTCGAGGGCCTTGAGCGCCGAGACGCGGACCACGGGGACGTCGTCGCCCGGGAACTCGTACTCGGAGAGCAGCTCGCGGACCTCGAGCTCGACGAGCTCGAGGATCTCCTCGTCGTCGACCATGTCGGCCTTGTTGAGCGCCACGACGATGTAGGGGACGCCGACCTGGCGGGCCAGGAGGACGTGCTCCTTGGTCTGCGGCATCGGGCCGTCGGTCGCGGCGACCACCAGGATGGCGCCGTCCATCTGCGCCGCACCGGTGATCATGTTCTTGATGTAGTCGGCGTGCCCGGGGCAGTCGACGTGCGCGTAGTGACGGTTCTCCGTCTGGTACTCGACGTGGGCGATCGAGATCGTGATGCCGCGGGCCTTCTCCTCGGGCGCCTTGTCGATCTGGTCGAAGGCCGACGCCTCGTTGAGGTCCGGGTACTTGTCGTGCAGCACCTTGGTGATCGCCGCGGTCAGCGTGGTCTTGCCGTGGTCGATGTGCCCGATGGTGCCGATGTTGACGTGCGGCTTGGTCCGCTCGAACTTGGCCTTGGCCACTGGGTTCCTCTCCTCGTGGTGTCGCAGTCGTGCGCGATCTCTGGGGTGGGCTTGCTGGGGGCCGGGCGGGGAGTACCCCCGCCCGGCGGGTCACTCGCCGGTCGCCTTGGCGATGATCTCCTTGGCGACGTTCTGCGGGACCTCGGCGTACGAGTCGAACACCATGGTGTAGCTCGCCCGCCCCTGGGTGCGGCTGCGCAGGTCGCCCACGTAGCCGAACATCTCCGAGAGCGGGACCAGGGCCCGGACGACGCGGGCGCCGGAGCGCTCCTCCATCGCCTGGATCATCCCGCGCCGGGAGTTCAGGTCGCCGATGACGTCGCCCATGTAGTCCTCGGGCGTGACGACCTCGACGGCCATCATCGGCTCGAGCAGGGCCGGGCTGGCCTTGCGGGCGGCCTCCTTGAAGACCATCGAGCCGGCGATCTTGAAGGCCATCTCCGAGGAGTCGACCTCGTGGTACTGGCCGTCGATCAGCGTGGCCTTGACACCCACGACCGGGTAGCCGGCCAGGATGCCGTACTGCATGGCGTCCTGGATGCCCTGGTCGACCGAGGGGATGTACTCCCTCGGGATGCGACCACCGGTGACGGCGTTCTCGAACTCGTAGGTCGCCGAGTCCCCGCTGATCTCCAGCGGCGCCAGGGTGACCTGGACCTTCGCGAACTGACCCGACCCACCGGTCTGCTTCTTGTGGGTGTAGTCGTACTTCTCGACGGCCTTGCGGATCGTCTCGCGGTACGCGACCTGCGGCTTGCCGACGTTGGCCTCGACCTTGAACTCGCGCCGCATGCGGTCGACGAGGATCTCCAGGTGGAGCTCGCCCATGCCGGAGATGACCGTCTGGCCGGTCTCCTCGTCGAGCCGCACCTGGAAGGTCGGGTCCTCCTCGGCCAGCTTCTGGATGGCCGTGCCGAGCTTCTCCTGGTCGCTCTTGGTCTTCGGCTCGATGGCGACCGAGATGACCGGCGCGGGGAAGGTCATCGACTCCAGGATGACCGGGTTCTGCGGGTCGCAGAGCGTGTCACCCGTGGTCGTCTGCTTCAGGCCGACGACCGCCACGATCTGACCGGCGCCCACGCCCTCGCGCTCCTCGCGCTTGTTCGCGTGCATCTGGTAGATCTTGCCGATCCGCTCCTTGCGGTCCTTGGTGCTGTTGAGCACCGGGGACCCGGAGGAGAGCTTGCCCGAGTACACGCGGACGTAGGTCAGCTTGCCGAGGTGCTGGTCGGTCTGGATCTTGAAGGCCAGCGCCGAGAACGGCTCGCTCTCGTCGGCGTGCCGGAGGACCTCGGTCTCGCCGTCCAGCGCGGTGCCGACGATCGCCTCGACGTCCAGCGGGCTGGGGAGGTAGTCGGTGACGGCGTCGAGCAGGGGCTGGATGCCCTTGTTCTTGAACGCCGTCCCGGTGAGGACCGGGTTGACCTGCGCGGCGATGGTCGCCTTGCGGATCGCGGCCTTCAGCCGGTCGACGGAGATCTCCTCGCCACCGAGGTAGGCCTCCATGAGCTCGTCGTCGAAGTCGGCGATGCCCTCGAGCAGCTTCTCGCGGTACTCGGCGGCCTGGTCGGCGAGGTCGGCCGGGATCTCCTCGACCGAGTAGTCCTCACCCATGGCGGTCTCGCCGCGCCAGGTGAGCGCGCGCATCTGCACCAGGTCCACGACACCGATGAAGTCGGCCTCGGCACCGATCGGCAGCTGCAGCACCAGCGGGTTGGCGCCCAGCCGCTCGACCATCATGTCGACGCAGCGGAAGAAGTTCGCGCCGGTCCGGTCGAGCTTGTTGACGAAACACATGCGCGGGACGCCGTACTTCTCCGCCTGCCGCCAGACCTGCTCGGTCTGCGGCTCCACGCCGGCGACACCGTCGTAGACCGCCACCGCACCGTCGAGCACCCGCAGCGACCGCTCCACCTCGACGGTGAAGTCGACGTGCCCGGGGGTGTCGATGATGTTGATGTCGTGGCCGTTCCAGGTGCACTTCGTCGCGGCGGACGTGATGGTGATGCCGCGCTCCTGCTCCTGCTCCATCCAGTCCATCGTGGCCGCGCCGTCGTGGACCTCACCGATCTTGTAGTTGATACCGGTGTAGAAGAGGATGCGCTCGGTCGTCGTGGTCTTGCCGGCGTCGATGTGCGCCATGATCCCGATGTTGCGGGTCTTGGCGAGGGTGGCCTGGGTGTCGGCCATGGATCTCTCCTCTGTGGATCGGGTCCGCGTACGGGGTCCGGGTGGTGGCCCGGAGCGCCCGCCGGCCGCGGGGGCCGGCAGAGCCGGCCGGGGTGGCACTTACCAGCGGTAGTGCGCGAAGGCCTTGTTGGACTCGGCCATCTTGTGGGTGTCCTCGCGACGCTTCACCGCGGCACCGAGACCGTTGCTCGCGTCGAGCAGCTCGTTCATCAGCCGCTCGGTCATGGTCTTCTCGCGGCGGGCCCGGCTGTACTGGATCAGCCAGCGCAGGCCGAGGGTGGTGCTGCGCGAGGCGCGGACCTCGACCGGGACCTGGTAGGTCGCACCACCGACGCGGCGGCTGCGGACCTCGAGGGCCGGCTTGACGTTGTCCAGCGCACGCTTGAGGGTGACGACCGGGTCGGTGTCGGTCTTGGTGCGGCAGCCCTCGAGGGCGCCGTAGACGATCGCCTCGGCGACCGAGCGCTTGCCGTCGACGAGCACCTTGTTGACCAGCTGGGTCACCAGCGGTGACTGGTACACCGGGTCGGCGACCAGCGGGCGGCGCGGTGCGGGGCCCTTGCGCGGCATGTCAGCTCTTCTCCTTCTTCGCGCCGTACCGGCTGCGAGCCTGCTTGCGGTTGCGGACACCCTGGGTGTCGAGCGAACCGCGGATGATCTTGTAGCGCACGCCGGGGAGGTCCTTCACGCGACCGCCGCGCACGAGCACCATCGAGTGCTCCTGCAGGTTGTGGCCGACGCCCGGGATGTAGGCGGTCACCTCGATGCCACTGGTGAGGCGGACGCGAGCGACCTTGCGCAGCGCCGAGTTCGGCTTCTTCGGCGTCGTCGTGTACACGCGGGTGCACACGCCGCGACGCTGAGGGGAGCCCTTCAGCGCCGGGGTCTTGGTCTTCTCGACCTTGTCCTCGCGGCCCTTGCGGACCAGCTGGTTGATCGTGGGCATGGGTGGCCTGGATCTCCTACCTGCGCTGGGTCGTGCTGTGGACGGTGCTCTGCTGTGCCGGGTGCCGGTCCTGCCGGGCCGTACCCACCTCCGGTCGTGACCCACCACCGGTCCCCGCGGTCGGGCGTGTCGCCCTCCCCAGGACCGGCCGGCGGTTGGAACCGGATCGGTCGCCCCCCGCGACTCGGCGCCACCACCTGTCAGCAGGCGCACCGCGAACGGGAGCAGGCCCAGGGCACCCTGGGCACGGCTGACCACGATACCCGCGTGCCGGAGACCGGTCAAAGCCGGGTCCACCACAGCTCGGCGGGCGGGGTCGAGCCCTGTCCACCGGGGGGTACGCCGGGGTCAACGTCGTCCGGGGCGCCTCGTGTTCCCGGCGGACGGACCCGGCGCGGGCCGGGGGTGGCGCGACTGTAACGGCTCCCGGCGGGGGACGGGTCGCACGCCTGCCCGACACCCCGGGACGAGGAGAACGGCCTCGCGCGACTGTCGGACCCCGGCCCTACGGTCGGTGCCAGGACGCCCACCCACCGCCACCGGAGGACCCGTGCACGTCGACCTCGCCCGCGAGCTCAAGGCCCACCTGTCGGCCCGGCTGGCCCGCTCCGCCGAGCCGGTGACGGCCAGCGACGCCGGCGGCCCGCGGTGGGCGCGCCCCGCCCTGGGGCTGGCACCCGTCGCCCCGGGTCAGGCGCACCTGGCCATCCGGCTGGCGGCCAAGGAGGACGCCGACGTGCTCCTCGCGGGCCTGGACGACGCGGTGCTCGGGGAGGTCGACGTCCGCGTCATCGGCGCCGTCCGGGCACTCTCCTCCCCCACGCCCGAGGAGCTCCAGCAGCGCGTGCGGCCGCTGTTCCCGGGGCTGTCCATCGCGCACCCCGCGGTCTCGGCGGGGACGCTGGGGGGCTTCGTCCGGGTCGGCGGCCGGCTCGCCGTCCTGTCGAACAACCACGTGCTGGCCGCCGCCGACGCCGCCTCGGTCGGCGACCCGGTGCTGCAGCCCGGCCCGGCCGACGGCGGGGACCCGGCGACCGACCGGGTGGCCACGCTGACGGCCTTCGAGCGGTTCACCGCGGAAGGCCGGGCGAACCTGGTCGACGCCGCGGTGGCGGTCGTCGACGCCGAGGTGCCCCTGGAGCCGGGCCGGCTGCCCGGGGGGCCGCTCGGTGCCGAGCCCCTGCAGGTCGACGACGTCGAGCCCGACGACCAGGTGGAGAAGGTCGGGCGCACCACGGGTCACACCGTCGGGCGGGTCAGCGCCGTCGAGGTCGACGGCGTGGCCGTCCAGTACGACCGGGCGATCTACACCTTCGACGACCAGCTCGAGATCGACGGCGTCACGGGCGGCTTCAGCGCCGGTGGCGACAGCGGCTCGGTCATCTGGCGCAGCGCCGACCGCGCTCCGCTGGGCCTGCTCTTCGCGGGCAGCGAGACGGGCGGACGCGCGGGCGGCGGGGTCACCTTCGCCAACCCGCTCGCGACCGTGCTGTCGGTCCTCGACCTCCGGTGGGTCGCCTCCTAGCGAGGGGACTCCCCTGCCCCACAGCCACGCGCGAGTCCGCGGCGGGCCCTGCAGGGGAGCGGCCCGTCCCTCCTCCCGTCTGCAGGCCCGGGGCGGGGCCCCGGCCGGGGCCGACGGCCTGTCATCCGGCCGCTCGACAGGGCACCATGGGCGCATGACCGACCGCGCGTCCGCCCGAGCCGCGAAGAGCGCCCTCAGCCACCGGCTGGCGGCCGATCCGGGGGTCGTGGGTGTCGGGCTGGCCCGTCGGGACAGCGGTTACGTCGTCAAGGTCGACCTGGCCGACGCGCACGCGGCCGAACGCGTGCCCGGGGACGTCGACGGCGTCCGGGTGGTCACCGAGGTCGTCGGGGTCGTCCGCCCGCTCTGACGGAGGACCTCCCCGCCCCCCTCGCAGGCCCGTGGCGGGCCCCTGCAGGGAGGCCGCCCCCCTCCCGGCCCTCGCAGGCTCGCGGTGCGCCCCTGCGGGAGGGCCGACCTCAACCACCACTCGATACGGTCGGCGGCGGCGCCAACGGTGGCGCCGTCGACCCGAGGAGTGGACGTGCGCATCGGCATCCAGGCCAGCTACAGCGGGGGGTTCCACCAGACCGCCGCGGAGATCCGTGAGCTCGAGTCGGCGGGCCTCGACCTCGCGACGGTCGCGGAGGTCTACACCTTCGACGCCGTCAGCCAGCTGGGCTACCTGGCCGCGGTGACCGACCGGGTCGAGCTGATGAGCGGGATCTTCCCGATCTACAGCCGCACCCCTGCCCTGACGGCCATGACCGCCGCCGGCCTGGACTTCGTCTCCGACGGCCGCTTCACCCTCGGGCTCGGCGCCTCCGGCCCCCAGGTCATCGAGGGCTGGCACGGCGTCCCCTACGACGCGCCGCTGCAGCGCACCCGCGAGGTCGTGGAGATCTGCCGGCAGGTGTGGCGCCGGGAGCGGCTGGTCCACGAGGGCCCCAAGTACACGGTCCCGCTGCCGGCGGAGCAGGGCACCGGCCTGGGCAAGCCGCTCAAGCTCATCAACACCCCGGTGCGCGACCGGATCCCGGTCATGCTCGCCGCCCTCGGCCCCAAGAACGTCGAGCTGGCCGCCGAGATCGCCGAGGCGTGGGAGCCGATCTTCTTCATGCCGGAGCGGGCGGGCTCCGTGTGGGGGGACTCGCTGGCCGCAGGGAAGGCCGCGCGGGACCCGGCCCTGGGTGACCTGCAGATCGTGGTCGGCGTCCCGGTCGCCATCGGGGACGACGTGGAGCCCATGCTGGACCTGGTCCGGCCACAGCTGGCGCTCTACATCGGCGGCATGGGTGCGCGCGGCAGGAACTTCTACAACGACCTGGCCTGGCGGTACGGCTACGAGGACGAGGCCCGCACCATCCAGGACCTGTACCTCGACGGCAGGAAGGACGAGGCGGCCGCCGTCGTCCCCGAGGAGCTCGTGCGGGCGGTGTCCCTGGTCGGCCCCGAGTCGCACGTCGCCGAACGCGTCGCCGCCTTCCGGGAGGCCGGCGTCACCACGCTGCTGCTGCAGCCCCTCGACGACAGCCCCGAGAGCCGGCTGCGGACGGTCGAGACCATGCGGAAGGTCGTTGACCGGTGAGCGCAGCCGCTTCCGTCACGTGACAGAGGGGCGACGACCGCCGGGGCGCCGCCCTGGCTGGTCACCGTGGGCGCCGGACAGCGCAGAGGGCCCCGCAGGCGTTCGCCTGCGGGGCCCTCCTCACGTTGCTGGAACGGCCTCCCTCAGGGCCCCACCGCGAGCGTGCGAGCGGTGGGGGGAGGGAGGTCCTCCCTCAGCCCCGCCAGTCGTACTCCTCCAGGCGCACGGCCTCGCCGCTGCCCTGACCGAAGACGTCCGGGCTGTAGTACTGCCCGTCGTCGTACCCGGCCATCGTGTACACGGCGGCGCGGGCCTCCTCGGTCGGCTCGACCGTGATGTTCCGGTAGCGGCTGATGCCGGTACCGGCCGGGATCAGCTTCCCGATGATCACGTTCTCCTTGAGGCCGAGCAGGCTGTCGCTCTTGCCCTGGATCGCGGCGTCGGTGAGCACCTTGGTCGTCTCCTGGAAGGAGGCGGCCGACAGCCACGACTCGGTCGCGAGCGAGGCCTTGGTGATGCCCATGAGCACCGGGCGGGCCGAGGCCGGCTCGTTGCCCTCGGCGACGACCCGACGGTTCTCGGTCTCGAACAGCGTCCGCTCGACCAGCGCACCGGGGAGGAACTCCGTGGCGCCCGAGTCGATGATGGTCACGCGCTTAAGCATCTGGCGGATGATCACCTCGATGTGCTTGTCGTGGATCGACACGCCCTGGCTGCGGTAGACCTCCTGCACCTCGCGCACCAGGTGCAGCTGCACCTCGCGCGGGCCCATGATCCGCAGCACCTCGTGCGGGTCCACCGCACCCTCGGTGAGCTGCTCGCCGACCTCGACGTGGGCGCCGTCCTCGACGCGCAGCCGCGACCGACGCGACAGCTTGTCGTAGACGACCTCGTCGGAGCCGTCGTCCGGGGTGATCGTGAGCTTGCGGAACTGCTCGCCGTCCTCGATGCGGACGGTGCCGGCCAGCTCGGCGATCGGGGCCTTGCCCTTGGGGACGCGGGCCTCGAAGAGCTCCACCACGCGCGGCAGACCGTGGGTGATGTCCTCACCCGCGACACCCCCGGTGTGGAAGGTGCGCATCGTCAGCTGGGTGCCGGGCTCACCGATCGACTGGGCGGCGATGATGCCGACCGCCTCGCCGACGTCCACCAGCTTGCCGGTCGCGAGGGACCGGCCGTAGCAGGTGGCGCAGGTGCCGAGCAGCGACTCGCAGGTCAGGACGCAGCGGACCTTGACCTCCGAGACACCGGCGTCGACCAGCTGGCTGATCAGTACGTCACCCAGGTCGGAACCCGCCTGGGCGATCAGCGTGCCGTCCTCGGCCGTCACGTCGGCGGCCAGTGCACGGGCGTAGACGCTGGTCTCCGCGTGCGGGTCACGGGTGAGCACGCCGTCCACCGAGGTCGCGATCGGCATGAACACGCCGCGGTCGGTGCCGCAGTCCTCCTCGCGGATGATGACGTCCTGGGAGACGTCGACTAGCCGGCGGGTGAGGTACCCGGAGTCCGCGGTGCGCAGCGCCGTGTCCGCCAGACCCTTGCGGGCGCCGTGCGTGGAGATGAAGTACTCCAGCACGGACAGACCCTCCCGGAAGTTGGCCTTGATCGGCCGCGGGATGATCTCGCCCTTCGGGTTGGCCACCAGGCCGCGCATACCGGCGATCTGGCTGATCTGCATCATGTTGCCTCGGGCGCCCGAGTTGACCATGACCCAGACCGGGTTGGTGGTCGGGAAGTTGTCCACCATCGCCTGGCTGACCTCGGCCCGCGCGCGGGTCCAGATCTCGATCAGCTCGCCACGACGCTCGGCGTCGGTGATGACGCCGCGCTCGTACTGGCGCTCGATCTGCCGGGCCTCGTTCTCGTGCCGGTCGAGGATCTCCTGCTTGGCCGGCGGGGTCACGACGTCGTCGATGGCGATCGTGACGCCCGAGCGGGTGGCCCAGCGGAAGCCGGCCGACTTCAGGGCGTCCAGCGTCGCCGCGACCTGCACCTTGGGGTAGCGCTCGGCGAGGTCGTTGACGATCGCCCCGAGCTCCTTCTTCGGCACCTGGTAGTTGACGAAGCGGTAGTCCTCGGGCAGGGCCTCGTTGAACAGCACCCGGCCGAGGCTGGTCCGGACCAGCGCCGGCTGACCGGGGGTCCAGTCCTCCGGCTGCTCCCACGGCTCGTTGACCTTGCCGTTGTCGACGCCGAACACCTCGTCGAGGCGGATGAGCGCCCGCTCCTGCAGACCCAGCGCGCCCTTGTCGAACGCCATGATCGCCTCGGCGGTCGAGCCGTAGGCCGCCGGCGGACCGCCGTCGGCCTCGTGCCGGCTGGGCACCAGGGTGGTCAGGTGGTACAGGCCCAGCACCATGTCCTGGGTCGGCGCGGTGATCGGACGACCGTCGGCCGGGCTCAGGATGTTGTTGCTGGACAGCATCAGGATCCGGGCCTCGGCCTGCGCCTCGGCCGACAGCGGCAGGTGCACCGCCATCTGGTCACCGTCGAAGTCCGCGTTGAACGCGGTGCAGACGAGCGGGTGGATCTGGATGGCCTTGCCCTCGACCAGCTGCGGCTCGAAGGCCTGGATGCCCAGGCGGTGCAGCGTCGGCGCCCGGTTCAGCAGCACCGGGTGCTCGGTGATGACCTCCTCGAGCACGTCCCACACGACCGGCCGCGCGCGCTCCACCATCCGCTTGGCGGACTTGATGTTCTGCGCGTGGTTGAGGTCGACCAGCCGCTTCATCACGAAGGGCTTGAACAGCTCCAGGGCCATCTGCTTGGGCAGGCCGCACTGGTGCAGCTTCAGCTGCGGGCCGACGACGATGACCGAACGGCCGGAGTAGTCGACGCGCTTGCCGAGCAGGTTCTGGCGGAACCGGCCCTGCTTGCCCTTGAGCAGGTCGCTCAGGGACTTGAGCGGACGGTTGCCCGGGCCGGTGACCGGCCGGCCGCGACGGCCGTTGTCGAACAGCGCGTCGACGGACTCCTGGAGCATCCGCTTCTCGTTGTTCACGATGATCTCGGGGGCCCCGAGGTCGAGCAGCCGCTTCAGGCGGTTGTTCCGGTTGATCACGCGGCGGTACAGGTCGTTCATGTCGCTGGTGGCGAAGCGGCCACCGTCGAGCTGCACCATCGGGCGCAGGTCCGGCGGGATGACCGGGACGCAGTCGAGCACCATGCCCATGGGCGAGTTGCGCGTCTGCTGGAACGCCGCGACAACCTTCAGCCGCTTGAGGGCCCGCAGCTTGCGCTGGCCCTTGCCGCTGCGGATGGTCTCGCGCAGCGAGGTGGCCTCGGCGTCGAGGTCGAAGTCGGCGAGCAGCTTCTGCAGCGCCGCGGCACCCATGCCGCCCTCGAAGTACTCACCGAAGCGGTCCCGCAGCTCGCGGTAGAGGCCCTCGTCGGCGATGAGCTGCTTGACCTCGAGCTTGCGGAAGGTGTCGAGCACCTCCTCGAGGCGGTCGATCTCCCGCTGGGCGCGGTCGCGCAGCTGGCGCATCTCGCGCTCGCCGCCCTCGCGCACCTTGCGGCGGACGTCGGACTTGGCGCCCTCGGCCTCGAGCTCGGCGAGGTCGGCCTCCAGCTTCTGCTGGCGGGCCTCCACGTCGGCGTCGCGGCGGCTCTCGAGGTTGTGCTTCTCCGCGCTGATCTCGGCCTCGATGGTCGGGAGGTCGCGGTGGCGCGTCTCGTCGTCGACCGAGGTGATCAGGTAGGCCGCGAAGTAGATGATCTTCTCGAGGTCCTTGGGCGCCAGGTCGAGCAGGTAGCCCAGGCGCGAGGGGACGCCCTTGAAGAACCAGATGTGGGTGACCGGCGCGGCCAGCTCGATGTGGCCCATCCGCTCACGACGCACCTTGGCGCGGGTCACCTCGACGCCGCAGCGCTCGCAGATGATGCCCTTGAAGCGGACGCGCTTGTACTTGCCGCAGTAGCACTCCCAGTCCCGCGTGGGACCGAAGATCTTCTCGCAGAAGAGACCGTCCTTCTCCGGACGCAGCGTCCGGTAGTTGATGGTCTCGGGCTTCTTCACCTCACCGTGCGACCACTGACGGATGTCGTCGCCGCTGGCAAGACCGATGCGGAGCTCGTCGAAGAAGTTGACGTCGAGCACTGAGTGGACCCCTTTCCCGGGGCTCGGTTACTGCACTTCCTGCTGATGGTCGTTGGGGGGCACCGGCCGGCCCCGCTGCTGGGGGCCGGCCGGCGGCCGATCACACGTCCTCGACGGACGACGGCTCGCGGCGGGACAGGTCGATGCCCAGCTCCTCCGCGGCCCGGAAGACCTCGTCGTCGGTGTCGCGCAGCTCGATCGCCTGGCCGTCGCCGGAGAGGACCTCCACGTTCAGGCAGAGCGACTGGAGCTCCTTGAGCAACACCTTGAACGACTCCGGGATGCCCGGCTCGGGGATGTTCTCGCCCTTGACGATCGCCTCGTACACCTTGACGCGGCCGAGGATGTCGTCGGACTTGATGGTGAGCAGCTCCTGCAGGGCGTAGGCCGCGCCGTAGGCCTGCATCGCCCAGCACTCCATCTCACCGAAGCGCTGGCCACCGAACTGCGCCTTACCACCCAGCGGCTGCTGCGTGATCATCGAGTACGGGCCGGTCGACCGGGCGTGGATCTTGTCGTCGACCAGGTGCAGCAGCTTCAGGATGTAGACGTAGCCGACCGAGATCGCCTCGGGGAAGGGCTCCCCGGAGCGGCCGTCGAACAGCCGCGCCTTGCCGGTGGGCTGCACCATCCGGTTGCCGTCGCGGTTCGGGATCGTCGAGCCGAGCAGGCCGACGATCTCCTCCTCGCGGGCGCCGTCGAACACCGGCGTCGCCGTCCGGGTGCCCGGGTCGGCGGCACGGGCGGCGTCGGGCAGGTTGGCCGCCCACTCCGGGGTGCCCTCGACCTGCCAGCCGGACTTGGCGACCCACCCGAGGTGGGTCTCCAGGACCTGGCCGACGTTCATCCGGCCGGGGACGCCCAGCGGGTTCAGGACGATGTCCACCGGGGTGCCGTCCTCGAGGAACGGCATGTCCTCCTGCGGCAGGATCTTCGCGATGACGCCCTTGTTGCCGTGGCGCCCGGCGAGCTTGTCGCCGTCGGAGATCTTGCGCATCTGGGCGACGTAGACCCGGATCAGCTCGTTGACGCCGGCGGGCAGCTCGTCGCCGTCCTCGCGGGAGAACACGCGGACGCCGATGACCTTGCCGGACTCACCGTGCTTGACCTTGAGGCTGGTGTCGCGGACCTCGCGGGCCTTCTCACCGAAGATCGCCCGCAGCAGCCGCTCCTCGGGGGTCAGCTCGGTCTCGCCCTTGGGCGTGACCTTGCCGACGAGGATGTCGCCGGGGACGACCTCGGCACCGATGCGGATGATCCCGCGCTCGTCGAGGTCGGCGAGGACCTCCTCGGAGACGTTCGGGATGTCCCGGGTGATCTCCTCGGCACCGAGCTTGGTGTCACGCGCGTCGACCTCGAACTCCTCGATGTGGATCGAGGACAGGACGTCGTCCTGCACGAGGCGCTGCGACAGGATGATCGCGTCCTCGTAGTTGTGGCCCTCCCACGGCATGAAGGCGACGAGCAGGTTCTTGCCCAGCGCCATCTCGCCCTGGTCGGTGCACGGTCCGTCGGCGATGACCTGGCCGACCTCGACCCGCTGCCCCTCGTCCACGACGGGGGTCTGGTTGATCGAGGTGCCCTGGTTCGAGCGACGGAACTTCAGCAGCCGGTAGGTCTGCCGGGTGCCGTCGTCGGCCATGACGGTGACGTAGTCGGCGGTGGAGTCCTCGACCACGCCGGCCTTCTCCGCCACGACGACGTCGCCGGCGTCGACGGCGGCACGCAGCTCCATGCCGGTGCCGACCAGCGGCGCCTCGCTGCGCAGCAGGGGGACGGCCTGACGCTGCATGTTCGCGCCCATGAGCGCGCGGTTGGCGTCGTCGTGCTCGAGGAACGGGATCATCGCCGTCGCGACCGAGGTCATCTGCCGCGGCGAGACGTCCATGTAGTCGACGTTCTCCGGGACGAGGTAGTCGACCTCACCGCCCTTGGTGCGGACCAGGACGCGGTCCTCGGCGAACCGGCCCTGGGCATCCAGCGGCGAGTTGGCCTGGGCGACGACGAAGCGGTCCTCCTCGTCGGCGGTCAGGTAGTCGATCGTGTCGGTGACGACGCCGTTCTGGACCCGGCGGTACGGGGTCTCGATGAAGCCGAAGGCGTTGACCCGGCCGTAGGCCGACAGCGAGCCGATCAGGCCGATGTTCGGGCCTTCCGGCGTCTCGATCGGGCACATCCGGCCGTAGTGGCTCGGGTGCACGTCCCGGACCTCCATGCCGGCCCGCTCCCGGGACAGACCACCCGGGCCCAGCGCCGAGAGGCGGCGCTTGTGGGTCAGGCCCGCGAGCGGGTTGGTCTGGTCCATGAACTGGGACAGCTGGCTGGTGCCGAAGAACTCCTTGATGGAGGCGACGACCGGCCGGATGTTGATCAGGGTCTGCGGCGTGATGGCCTCGACGTCCTGGGTCGTCATCCGCTCGCGGACGACGCGCTCCATGCGGGAGAGGCCGACCCGGATCTGGTTCTGGATCAGCTCGCCGACGGTGCGCAGCCGACGGTTGCCGAAGTGGTCGATGTCGTCGACGCCGTGCTCGGGCTCGCCGGCGTGCAGGCGCACCACGTACTCGATGGTGGCGACGATGTCGTCCTCGGTCAGCGTCAGGGTGCCTTGCGGCACGTCGACGCCGAGCTTCTTGTTGACCTTGTAGCGGCCCACCTTGGCCAGGTCGTAGCGCTTGCCGTTGAAGAACAGGTTCTCCAGCAGCGCCTGCGCGCTCTCCCGCGTCGGCGGCTCGCCCGGCCGCAGCTTGCGGTAGATGTCCAGCAGCGCCTCGTCCTGACCGGCGATGTGGTCCTTCTCCAGGGTGGCCAGCACCGTGGGAGACCACTGGAAGTGCTCGCGGATGCGGTCCTCGGTCCAGCCCAGCGCCTTGAGCAGCACGGTGACCGGCTGCCGGCGCTTGCGGTCGATGCGGACGCCGACGGTGTCGCGCTTGTCGACGTCGAACTCCAGCCACGCACCGCGGCTGGGGATGACCTTGGCGCTGAACACGTCCTTGTCGGAGGTCTTGTCCAGGGTCTTGTCGAAATAGACGCCCGGGCTGCGGACCAGCTGCGAGACGACGACGCGCTCGGTCCCGTTGATGACGAACGTGCCCTTGTTCGTCATGATCGGGAAGTCGCCCATGAACACCGTCTGGCTCTTGATCTCGCCGGTGGTGTTGTTCATGAACTCGGCGGTGACGAACAGCGGCGCCGCGTAGGTCATGTCCTTGTCCTTGCACTCCTCGAGGGACGCCTTGACGTCCTCGAAGCGCGGGTTGGAGAAGGACAGCGACATCGAGCCGCTGAAGTCCTCGATCGGGGAGATCTCCTCGAGGATCTCGGCCAGCCCGCCCACGGCGTCGGCCTGCTCCTCCGGCGAGAGGGTGGCCCGCCACGCGGGGCTGCCGATGAGCCAGTCGAACGAGGCGGTCTGCAGCGCCAGGAGGTCCGGCACCTCGAGCGGCTCGGAGATCTTGGCGAACGAGACGCGCAGCGGCGCGCCGGGGATCTTCTGCTGGTCGGCCTCACCGGTGCGGGGGCCGGCCTGGGGTGCCTGTGACTGCTGGCCGTAGGGCCCGGAGTCGGTCGTGCGGGGGTTGATGCTGGTGGGGCGAGAGCCTGCCAAGATGCGTCCTTCCAAGGACCTCACGACGTGCGGGCGGTGGGTGCTTGTTCGTCGTCGGCGGTGATGGCGGGGCTGTCCGCGTTCGTCCTGCCCGGACGGTCGGCGGGCGTCCGGAGAACGGTCCCCCGGGCACCCCAGGCGACCCGTCTCGGCGGGCAAGCAGTCAGGGGGCAGCGCAACAGAGAACCTTACCCCTGCTGCAGCCGGCTGTCCACGTCGGGGGTCCGCATGCGAGGGGGACCACACCCGGGAAGGGCAGCCGGCCAGCGGGGCCGGGTCGGGCCGTCGAGGACGGCCCGCTCATGATGCCAGTCCGGAGGCGGTCGTGGGACCACCACGCCGTGCGCGTCGGGTCTCCGCGACGTCCGCGGTGGGCCGAACAGCTGGTGGCGAGCAGCCGCGGCTCGCCGGACCCCAGGGTCCAGGAGCACCACCGCACCGCGCGTCCCGGACCACGCGGACCGGTGTGCTCGTGGACGGGGACGCACGGACGACGCAGGGGCCGCCCTCCGGGTGGAGGACGGCCCCTGCGGGTCGTGCGAGGTGGTGCACCCCGGCGGGCCCCGGGAAGTGGGTCACCTGACGGTGACGCACCCGGCGATCGGGACCGCCGGGTAGTGGGTCACTTGACGGTGACGGTGGCGCCGGCGCCCTCGAGAGCGGCCTTGGCCTTCTCGGCGGCGTCCTTGTCGACCTTCTCCAGGACCGGCTTCGGCGCGCCGTCGACCAGGTCCTTGGCCTCCTTGAGGCCGAGCGAGGTCAGGCCGCGCACCTCCTTGATGACCTGGATCTTCTTGTCGCCGGCGCCCTCGAGGATGACGTCGAACTCGTCCTGCTCCTCCGCGGCGGGGGCGCCACCGTCGCCGGCACCACCGGCGGCCGGGGCGGCCGCGACGGCGACCGGGGCAGCAGCGGTGACCTCGAAGGTCTCCTCGAACTGCTTCACGAAGTCGGACAGCTCGAGCAGCGTCATCTCCTTGAACGCGTCGAGCAGCTCCGTGGTGGACAGCTTGGCCATGATCTCTCCTTCTGGGGTCAGTCGGTGCTGGCCGCGGCGTCCGCGGCGGCAGCGGTGTCGGTGGTGGTGTCAGCAGCAGCGGTGTCGGCGGCGGAGTCGGCACCCTCGGCGGGCTTCTTCTCCTGCAGCGCGGCGGCCAGACGGGCGACCTGCGACAGCGGGGCCTGGAACAGACCCGCGGCCTTGCTGAGGTTGCCCATCATCGCGCCGGCCAGCTTGGCCAGCAGGACCTCGCGCGGCTCGACGTCGGCGAGGGCGGTGACCTCGGCGGCGCCGACCGTGCGGCCCTCGACCACGCCGCCCTTGACGACGAGCAGCGGGTTGGCGCGCGCGAAGTCACGGATGGCCTTGGCCGCGTTGACCGGGTCGCCCTCGATGAAGGCGATCGCGGTCGGGCCGTTGAGCAGCGGCGCCAGGTCGGCGTGGCCGACCTGCTCCGCGGCCCGCTTCGTCAGGGTGTTCTTGACGACGGCGTAGCTGCTGCCCTCACCGAGGGAACGGCGCAGCTGGGTCAGCTGGGCCACGGTCAGCCCGCGGTACTCGGTGAGCACCGCCGCGCTGGACGACTGGAACCGCTCGGTGATCTCGTCGATCACCGCGGCCTTCGCCTGCGTGGGCATGGGCCTCCTCTCGTCGATCGGGCGGACCGCCGGCCGGTGCACGACGGCGGGCGATCAGCAGACCCCGGAGACGAGGAACGCCCCGGCGCAGGCGCACGGGGCGAGGACGCGGGCGCGCGGCGCCACGTCGATCGAACCGTCCTCCTGCGCGGGCCGCCCGGAGTCCGGGACCTTCGATCGCACGCGGACGTGCGACGACCAGCGGTCGTGGGGGGAACGCCGACGAGCATACGCCATGCGCCGCGGCCACCGGCTGTCGCCGTCCGGACGCGGGGCCGGGACGCCCCCATCCCCGGTGGGATCGGCGGACTCGCCCGGTTGCCCACCCCGGTCCGTGCGGGATCGCCGATCCCGCCGCCCGGGGTGGGGAACGACGGGGGCCCCGCCGCGCACTGCGCGACGGGGCCCTCGGGACCGTCCGTGGGTGGCCCCCTCGCAGGGCCCCACCGCGAGCGTCAGCGAGCGGAGGGGGCGAGGGGGTCCTTCTTCAGGCGGTGGGCTCGTCCACCGTCAGGTTGCGGGTGCGGTTCGGGTCGACCGGGATGCCCGGGCCCATGGTGGTGGAGATGGTGACCTTCTTCAGGTACCGGCCCTTGGCCGCGGCCGGCTTGGCCCGCAGCACCTCGTCCAGCGCCGCAGCGTAGTTCTCGACGAGCTTGGTCTCGTCGAAGGAAGCCTTGCCGATCACCAGGTGCAGGTTGGCCTGCTTGTCGACGCGGAAGTTGATCTTCCCGCCCTTGATGTCGTTGACCGCCTTGGTGACGTCAGGGGTCACCGTGCCGGTCTTCGGGTTCGGCATCAGGCCGCGCGGACCGAGGATGCGGGCGATCCGGCCGACCTTGGCCATCTGGTCGGGCGTGGCGATCGCGGCGTCGAAGTCCAGGAAGCCGCCCTGGATGCGCTCGATCAGGTCCTCCGAACCCACGACGTCGGCGCCGGCGGCCTCGGCCTCGGCGGCCTTGTCACCGGTCGCGAAGACGATGACGCGAGCGGTCTTACCGGTGCCGTGCGGCAGGTTGACCGTGCCGCGGACCATCTGGTCGGCCTTGCGCGGGTCGACGCCCAGGCGCATGGCCACCTCGACGGTGGCGTCGTACGCCGTCGGCGAGGTCTCCTTCGCCAGGCCGGCCGCCTGCAGCGGGGAGTAGAGGTTGTCGCGGTCGACCTTCGCGGCCACCTCGCGGTACTTCTTGCCGTGCTTCGCCATGGTGGTGTCCTCTCCCCCGGCGCCTCGGCCGGGGATCGTGTGGTGCGCGGGCCTGGCGGGGCCCTCCCACAGGTGCTGTGCGGGCCGGCAGGCGCCGGACCCAGGTGGTGCAACGCCGCCGGAGGGCGGCGGCTTCCGTCAGCCCTGGACGGTGATGCCCATCGACCGGGCGGTGCCGGCGATGATCTTCTCCGCCTCGTCGAGGGAGTTCGCGTTGAGGTCGGCCATCTTGGTCTGGGCGATCTCGCGGACCTGGTCGCGGGTCACGGTGGCGACCTTGGTCTTGTGCGGCTCGCCGGAGCCCTTCTCCACACCGGCCGCCTTGAGCAGCATGCGCGCCGCCGGCGGGGTCTTGGTGACGAAGGTAAACGAGCGGTCCTCGTAGACCGAGATCTCGACCGGGATCACGTTGCCGCGCTGCGACTCCGTGGCGGCGTTGTACGCCTTGCAGAACTCCATGATGTTGACGCCGTGCTGGCCCAGCGCCGGACCGACGGGCGGGGCGGGCGTGGCCGCACCGGCGTTGATCTGGAGCTTGATGACCGCGGTCAACCGCTTCCTGGGGGGCATGACTTCCTTCTCGGTGACGGGGTGGAACGGCCTCGGTGCAGGGTCCCGTGCCCAGCGGAGCGAGGGCCGGGGAGCACCGAGGTCTCTAGATCTTCTGGACCTGGTTGAACGACAGCTCGACCGGCGTCTCCCGGCCGAAGATGGACACGAGCACCTGCAGCTTCTGCTGCTCGGCGTTGATCTCGTTGATCGTGGCCGGGAGCGTCGCGAAGGGGCCGTCCATGACGGTGACCGACTCGCCGACCTCGAAGTCGACGACGGTGGTCGGTGCCGCAGCGGTGGTGGTGCTCGTGGTCTCCGCCGTCCGGGCGGCCTGCGGGGTGGCCGCGGGGGCGAGCAGGCTGACGACCTCGTCGATGCTCAGCGGCGAGGGCCGGGACGTCGCACCGACGAACCCCGTGACGCCGGGGGTGTTCCGCACCGCGCCCCAGGACTCGTCGTTGAGGTCCATGCGGACGAGCAGGTAGCCGGGCAGCTTCTTCCGGTTGACCTGGGTGCGCTTGCCGTTCTTGATCTCGGTGACCTCCTCGGTGGGCACCTCGATCTGGAAGATGTAGTCCTCCATGTCCAACGACTGGATGCGCGACTCCAGGTTGGTCTTCACCTTGTTCTCGTAGCCGGCGTACGAGTGGATGACGTACCAGTCGCCGAACTGACCGCGCAGGACCTTGCGCATCGCCTCGGCCGGGTCGGCCTCCTCGTCGTCCTCGGCCTGGTCACCCAGGTCGGAGGACTCCGCCGGAGCGGCCAGCGGGTCGCTCACCAGGCTGGCGGGGTCGCCGCCCTCCACGCCGGGCGCGACGTCGGCCACGCCGGTGAGGACGTCCTGGTCGGCGGTGTCGACGGAGCCCTCGGCAGCACCGGTCTCGCCGGCGCCGGTCTCGACGTCCGCCGTGCCTCGCACGTCGAAGCGCGCGTCGTCGAGGTCGATGGCCTCGACGGCGCTGTCGGTGTCGAAGGGCTCGCGGGGGTCGGTCACGGTGTCTCTTCCTTGTCGGTGGTGCAGGCGCGGGTGGGCTCAGCCGAAGACGGCGAGCACGCCCTGGGCGAAGAGGAGGTCCAGGCCGGCCACCAGGGCGACGATGAAGGCCACGAAGACGATCACGACGGTCGTGTAGGTGATCAGCTCGCGGCGCCCGGGCCAGATGACCTTGCGCAGCTCGGCGACGACCTCGCGCAGGAAGCGCCGGATGTCGCGCCGCTGCCGTGCCTCGGCGGCGCGGTCGCGCTCCGCGGCGGCGCGGGACCTGGTGGCGCCACCCTCGGCGGCCCGCCCGGCGGGCCGGGACGGCGCGCGCCCGCGGGCGGCCCGACGGGTGCGGGGGGCCGACTCGTCGTCGTCCTCGTCGTCCCCCGCGGTGATCCGGCTCCCCCGGCGGGCGCCGGTGGGCCGCGAGGCCACGACCTTGTCCTCGTCGGTCTCGGCCTCGGCGGCGACCTCGGCCTCGGCGGCCTGCAGCTCGGCGGCGTCGGCCACGCCCGGGGCCTCGCGGTCGAGCTGCTCGTCGGTCGGCTCGGCGTCGGAGGCGGCGCGGGGGTCGCCCTCGCGTGCCGGCTTCTCGTCGCTCACTGCGCCTCGCTCGCCTCGCTGGTGGTGGCCGTTGTCCTGGGCCGACGGTCGGTGGTGGTGCTGTCGTACGGGTCGTGCACGTCGCCGGCGCAGGTGCCGGCGGCACGGGCAGGGGTGACAGGACTTGAACCTGCAGCCTGCGGTTTTGGAGACCGCTGCTCTGCCAATTGAGCTACACCCCTTGGAGGACCTCGTCCTCCCCACCCCTCGCGAGCTCAGGGTGGGACCCGGGACGAAGCCGCCCGGGACCGCGTGCCCGCTCCGGACGGCACCGTTCCCGCGAGGGTTCCGGGGCACGCCGGTGGCGGGGTCAGTGGCCCCAGGACAGCCAGTGTACGGGACCGCCGAGGACGCCAGCCAACCTGCCGGGTCCGGCGGCCCCGTGCCGGGGCGCGGGGGCGCCCGACCGGTGCGGAGGCGACCGCGGACGCCGCCCTCCGACATGATGGGGGCATGACCGCCGCCTCCTCCACGGAGTCCGCTGCACCGTCCTCCGGGCCGTCGCCCGCCGACCGGCGCATCTCCCGCCGCGTGGCCGCCATCGCCGAGTCGGCGACCCTGGCGGTCGACGCCAAGGCCAAGGCGCTCAAGGCCGCGGGCAAGCCGGTCATCGGCTTCGGCGCGGGCGAGCCGGACTTCCCGACGCCGGACTACATCGTCGCGGCCGCCGTCGCCGCCTGCTCCCAGCCGGCGATGCACCGCTACACCCCTGCGGGCGGGCTGCCGGCCCTCAAGGAGGCGATCGTCGCCAAGACCGCCCGCGACTCGGGGCTGCAGGTCACCCCGGCCAACGTGCTGGTGACCAACGGAGGCAAGCAGGCCGTGTACGAGGCCTTCGCCACGATGCTCGACCCGGGCGACGAGGTGCTGCTGCCCGCGCCGTACTGGACGACCTACCCCGAGGCGATCGCCCTCGCCGGCGGCGTGCCGGTACCGGTCGTGGCCGACGAGGAGAGCGGCTACCTGGTGTCGGTCGCCCAGCTCGAGGCCGCCCGGACGCCGCGCACCAAGGTGCTGCTGTTCTGCTCGCCGTCCAACCCGACGGGCGCGGTCTACCCACCCGAGCTGGTCGAGGAGATCGGCCGCTGGGCGCTGGACAACGAGCTGTGGGTGCTCACCGACGAGATCTACGAGCACCTCACCTACGACGGGGCGACCGCGCCCTCGATGCCGGTCGTCGTCCCCGAGCTCGCCGACCGCTGCGTCGTCGTCAACGGGGTGGCCAAGACCTACGCGATGACCGGCTGGCGGGTCGGCTGGGTCGTCGGGCCGACCGACGTCGTCAAGGGCGCGACGAACCTGCAGTCGCACGCCACGTCCAACGTGGCCAACGTGTCGCAGGCCGCCGCGGTCGCCGCGCTCACCGGTGACCTGTCGGCCGCGGCCACGATGCGCGAGGCCTTCGACCGGCGGCGCCGCACAATCGTGTCGATGCTGCGCGAGATCCCCGGCGTGGCCTGCCCCGAGCCGCGCGGCGCGTTCTACGTCTACCCGTCGGTCAAGGCGCTGCTGGGCCGGCCGGTCGCCGGTCGGACGGCGCAGGACAGCGTGCAGCTGGCCGAGATCATCCTGGAGGAGGCGGAGGTCGCCGTCGTCCCGGGTGAGGCCTTCGGCACGCCGGGCTACCTGCGGATGTCCTACGCGCTCGGCGACGACGACCTCGTCGAGGGCGTGACCCGGATGCAGCGCCTGCTCGCCTAGGGACCCCGTCCTCCCTCCCCTGCAGGCTCGCGACGGGCCCCTGGACGGGGCCGCCCCGTGACCAGGACGACTCGGCGGGGTCCTCCTCCTCGTCGAGGGCGCTGCCTCGGTGAGGACGTCGAGCGCGGCGGCGCCGGCGATCGCTCGGCGGGGAGGGTGTCGACGGAGAGGCGCCGCAGCCGGTGGGCCGCAGGCAGGACGGCACCGAGCGTGAGCGGGTGCCGCCGCGCGCTCACGCCAGCTGGACGGTGGCGCGGGCCAGCGAGAGCACCTTCTCGCCGCCGCTGGTGACGGTGAGGTCGACGCGGGCGCGGCCGTCGTCGCCGAGCGCGCCCACCTTCCCGCGAACCGTCACTCGGGCACCGGCGTCGTCATCGGGGACGACGACCGGCCGGCCGAACCGCACGTGGTACTCGACCAGTGCGCCCGGGTCGCCGGCCCAGGCGGTGACCGCGCGCGCGGCCAGCGCCATGGTGAGCATCCCGTGCGCGATGACGCCGGGGAGGCCCACCTCGGTGGCCACCCGCTCGTTCCAGTGGATGGGGTTGAAGTCCCCGGAGGCGCCGGCGTAGCGGACGAGGTCGGCGCGGGTGACCGGGTAGGTCTGCTCGGGCAGTTCGGTGCCGACGGCGACGTCGGCAGCCCGGACCGCGGCGGTCACGCGACCTCCTCGCCGGCGCTCGTCGTCCACGTGTCCGGCGCCCTGCCCGTGCGTGACCTCGCGAGCTCGGTCACGCGGTCCCCCGGGCGACGAGCATCGAGGTGGCCGAGCAGACCGGTTCGCCGTCCTCGGTGGCGACGTCCACCCGGGTGGTGAGCAGGTCGTTGCCGCCGATGCTGCGCACGGCCTCGATGGTGGGCGTGGCGACGAGCCGGTCGCCGGCCCGGATGGGCCGGTGGTGGGTGAAGCGCTGCTCGCCGTGGACGACGCGGCTGTAGTCCAGTGCGACGTCGGGGTCCTCGACGACGACGCCCGCGGCCGACAGCGTCAGGGCGATGGCGAAGGTGGGCGGGGCGATGACGTCGGGGTGCCCGGCCGCGCGGGCGGCGTCGGTGTCCCGGTGCACCGGGTCGGCCTCACCGATGGCGTCGGCGAACTCGGCGATCTTCTGCCGGCCGACCTCGTAGACGGCGGAGGGCGGGTAGCCGCGCCCGACCAGTGCTGGATCGAGTGCCATGCTCCCGCCCTCCCTCTCGCAGGGACCGCTCGGTCAGCGGGTTCCCGCGGTGGCTCGAGACCGCGTCAGCGGGTCTCGCGGTGGATCGTGTGCTTGCGGTCCTTCGGGCAGAACTTCTTCAGCTCGAGCCGGTCGGGGTCGTTGCGCCGGTTCTTCCGGGTGATGTAGTTCCGGCTCTTGCACTCCTGGCAGGCCAGGGTGATCTTCGGACGGATGTCGGTGGCTGCCACGGGGCGCTCCTCGCCTTGTCGGTACCCGGGCCGGGCCCGGACGTGCGGGCGGGTGCCCGCACGGTGCTGCAACACGCCGACGGACCCCGGGTCGCGGGGTCCGTCGTGAGTAGCGGTGACCGGATTTGAACCGGTGACACAGCGATTATGAGCCGCTTGCTCTGCCTGGCTGAGCTACACCGCCGGACGTGGCCGTGCGGCCCGGTCTCGGCGACCGGGCCGAGCGGCCACTGTGTTCCAGAGCCCCTTTACGGAATCGAACCGTAGACCTTCTCCTTACCATGGAGACGCTCTGCCGACTGAGCTAAAGGGGCGGGCTTCGAGCCGTCGAGAATTCTACCCGACGGCTCCCGGGGCCTGTCGCAGGGGGTCCCCGGCGCGGTCAGGAGCGCACGAACAGCCGCCGGTGCGGCGTGCCGGCGACGGCCGAGCGGACGCCGGTGCGGGCCAGGATCCAGCTCTCCAGCCGCTCGTCGGGCAGCGGGCGGCTGACCAGGAAGCCCTGCAGCTTGTCGCAGCCCATCTCGGCGAGCAGGTTGCGCGTCAGCTCGTCCTCGACGCCCTCGGCCACGACCCGCAGGCCCAGGTTGTGGGCCAGCTCGATGATCGAGCGGGCGATGAACGACTCCCCCTGGCTGGTCGACATGCCGAGCACGAAGGACTTGTCGATCTTCACCTCGTCGATGGGCAGCTGGCGCAGCTGGGACAGCGAGGAGTAGCCGGTGCCGAAGTCGTCCATCGACAGCCGCAGGCCCAGCGCGTGCAGGTCGGCCAGGACGGTGCTGCTGCGCACCGAGTCGTCGACGACGCTGCCCTCGGTCAGCTCCAGGGTCAGCAGCTCACCGGGGACGCCGTGGCGGCGCAGCGCGCGCTGCACCCGGTCCACCAGGTCCGGCTCGGTCAGGCAGCGGGCGGAGAGGTTGACCGCCACCGACAGCGCGATGTCCTGGTCCAGCCACCGGCGGCAGCGGGCCAGCGCGAGGTCGAGCACGTGGTCGGTCAGCGGGCCGATGCGGCCGATCTGCTCGGCGAGGTGGATGAACTCGTCCGGCGCGATCGCCCCGTAGCGCGGGTGCGCCCAGCGCACCAGCGTCTCGACCGAGACGATGTCGGAGGTGCGTGCGTCGATGATCGGCTGGAAGACGACGCTGATCTCGCCGTCGGCCATGGCCTGCTCGAGCTCGGTGCCCAGCTGCAGGCGGCGCAGGCTCTGCTGGTCGAGCACCGGGTGGTAGCTGGCCACACCGCTCTTGCCGGCTCCGGCCAGCAGGGCGACGTCGGCCCGCTGCATGAGCGTGCCGGAGTCCGCGCCGTGCACCGGGGCAGCGGCCACGCCGATGGTCAGCGTCACCTCGAGGTCCAGGCCGGCGACCCGGACGCGCGTCGAGGTGGCCTCGCGCAGCCGGCGGGCGGCCCGCTCCGTGGCGGGCAGCGACAGCCCGGGCAGCAGGACGGCGAACTGCTCGCCCTCCATGCGGGCCACGAGCGCCTGCGGTGGGGCGTGCTCGCGCAGCAGGCCGGCGGTGACCAGCAGCAGCTCGTCGCTGGCCGCGTGGCCGAGGGTGTCGGTGACCTCGGCGTAGTTGTCCAGCGAGGCGAGGATGAGGCCCGCCCGCCCGGCGACCGGGTCGGCCACGAGCAGCTCGTCGATCTCCACCGCGAGGCGCTGCCGGTTGGGCAGGCCGGTGAGCCGGTCGTGGTCGGCGTCGTACCGGATCTGGGTCAGCAGCTGCTGCTGCCGGATCGCGGCGTTGACGTGGGTGAGCATGGAGTCGAGCGCGTCCCGGTCACCGTCGGCGAACGAGACGAAGTCGCTCCGGCGGTCGCAGATCTCCAGGTACCCCGGCTCGCCCGCTGCGGTGGCCACGGGCGCGGCGAGCAGGTCACCGGCCCCACGACGCACTAGGGCGGCCGCCTCGGCCTCGGTGGCCCGGGCGAGCGTGACGAGGAGCGGACCCTCGTGCGCACCCTCGGTCACCCGCCGGCGGAAGAGGTCGTCGGGGTCGCTGGGGCCGTCGTACCAGCTGCGGCCGTCGTCCGAGGCGACGACCAGACGCGGCTCCTCGTCGAGGTAGGGCGGCAGCCAGAGGGCGACCCGCTCGGCGTTGAGGAGCTCGCGGAGGCCCTCGACCAGTCGGCGCGGGCCGTCCTCGTCGGGACCGATCTGCTCCACCTGGCGGGCGAACGCGTACACCTTCTCGAGGTCCTGCCCCTCCCTCGACACCGCGGCGAACCGGCGGTACAGCGCCACCAGCGCGACGATCAGCGGCGCGAGGAGGAGCAGCGACCACGTCGTCGTGTGGACGAGGAGCAGGACGGCCAGACCGACGAGGACCGAGATCGGCACCACGGACACCAGCGGCAGGAGCAGGATCGTCCAGACGACGCGACCCGGGTAGCCCTGCGTGGCGACGATCGCCACGACCGTCATGAGTCCACCGATGAAGGTGGCCGTGACGACGGCGACGAGGTAGCACAGCCAGGTCACGGGCGAGCTGATCTCGTCAGCCGGCAGGAGCCGCAGCACCAGCGTGGCGACGCAGACCTCGAGCACGGCGACCGCGACGTTGAAGACGGTCTTCGCCGGGGGGAACCGCTGCAGCGCGCAGGTACCCCCCATCGCCAGCGCGCGGGCGACGGCGGTCCACCACGGACCCAGCACCACGAGGGCGACGACGACAGCCGCCTCGCTGGTGGTGCTGCTGACGCCGTGGCGGCGGAACTCGAAGTTGACGTTGACCGACTCGGCCACCGCGAGAGCGACGACCATGGCGAGGAACGCGACCACGGAGACCGGCGCCAGGGGCCACCCGAGGGTCCACGCCGCGATCGGCAGGACGACGCCGACACCCAGGAGAGCGATCCCCCACGGCGTCAGGCGGATGGGCCTGCGCCGTGCATCGGGAGCGTCCTGCGCGGCCACGGGCACCTGTATCTCGCTCGGGGAGTGAGGGCGGCGCCGAGGCTAACAGCGGATGGAGCCACCGCGGACTCCCTCACCACCCAGAGGGGTGAGGGGCAACTCGCGTGCGCAGTCGCGCGCCATCCCCGGTGCCGACGACGCCCGCCCGGGGGTCAGTTGGCGGTCTGACGGGTCCACTTGAAGCCCCGGGTCCACTTGAAGCCACGGTTCCGGTCGGTGGCACGCGTGCTGTTGCTCATGACGCCTCCTCAGGCATGAAGGACCGCTGTGTCGGGAACAGGGCAGTCGTCCAGGCGCGGGGGCAGAGCGTTGGGTACGGACCGCGCCGGAGAGATTGCTGCCCGTCACTCTTTCGGGGCAAGCGCCCGAACCGCCATGAGGGTCACAGCACGGTGTCGACCCGTCATGCCGTCACGTATGGTGACGATGAGTAGGCAGAGTGTCACGCAATGGGGTGACACGTGGGTCCGGTGGTGTTTCCGGGCGGACAAGCCGCCACGGACCGGTCCTCGGCGCGCCACCGAGGCCTGTCCCCGCGCCGCTGCAGGCCGGCCACCGTCCGGAGGCGGGAGACCCCCAGGTCACCCAGGCGAGGGCCCGGATCGGCGGACGGCATCCCGGCGAGTCGGACCGGATGGGGGGAGCCTCGGTCGGTCGGGCCGGCACGCGGCGGGGCCTCGGGTGTGGCCCGACGTCGGGGACCTGACGCCATCGGGAGCCTGTCCGTGAGGGGGCGGTGCCGCGGTACCCCCGGCGTCGCGCGGACCCGGCGTGCGGCCCTCCACAGGCGCGGGTCCGGCCGACCAGGGGTTCCCCCGATCGGGTCCACAGTCCTCCACAGCGCCGTCCACAGCTCGTGGACGGGCCGGACGGCGACCTACGCTGCGCCGCGTGCGACGGGACGGGGACGACGGCGAGCGCGGCTCGACGCTGCCCCTGGTCCTGGTGTGCTGGCTGGTGGCCGCGCTCATGGCCTTCGGCGCGATCGCGGCGTCCGACGCCTTCCTCGAGCAGCAGCAGGTGCAGTCGGTCTGCGACGGCGCCGCGCTGGCCGCGGCCAACGCCACGGACGAGGCGGCCCTCTACGCCACCGGCGTGGGAGCGGCGCTGCCGCTGACCCGCGCCAGCACGCAGGCGGCCGTGGCCGACCAGCTCGCCGACGGCGGGACGGCGCTGCACTCCTGGTCCACCGAGACCGACGGCGTGGAGGTGGCGGTGCGGTGCACGCGCCACGTCGAGATCGCGTTCGGCTGGCTCTTCCTCGGTGGGCAGCCCCTGGAGCGCACCGCCGTCGCGGGCGCTCGCGCCCCCACCACCCCCTGAGACGGACCGCGACCCCCGACCTGGAGTCAGGTCGGGGGCCGCGTGCACCGGGTGTGGCGGGTGAAGGATTCGAACCTTCGTAGGCTAAGCCGACGGATTTACAGTCCGCTCCCATTGGCCACTCGGGCAACCCGCCGTGGTGGTACCGGGAGAGCGTACAAGACACCGGAGACCTGCTCCGGACGTGGCCCCGGGCCCGACCGTGGCGGGTGGACGGCAGAGGGAAGGAGCAACCGACACATGGCCGACTCGTCGTTCGACGTGGTGAGCAAGGTCGACCGCCAGGAGGTCGACAACGCCCTCAACCAGGCCGCCAAGGAGCTCTCGCAGCGCTTCGACTTCCGGGGCACCAACGCCTCGATCGCCTGGGCGGGCGAGGAGGGCGTGACGCTGAGCGCCGACACCGAGGAGCGCGTGACCGCGGCCCTCGACGTCTTCCGGGAGAAGCTCGTCAAGCGGGGCATCTCGCTCAAGGCCCTCGACGCCGACGACCCGCAGTCCTCGGGTCGCAGCTACAGGATCTCGGCCCGCATCAAGCAGGGCATCGAGTCGGACAAGGCCAAGCAGATCGCCAAGATCATCCGGGACGAGGGCCCCAAGGGGGTCCAGGCCCAGATCCAGGGCGACCAGCTCCGGGTGAGCGGCAAGAAGCGCGACGACCTGCAGGCGGTGCAGCAGCTGCTGCGCGGCAAGGACCTCGACGTCGCGCTGCAGTTCGACAACTACCGCTGAGCTGCTGCGCCCTCGCTGGGGCGGTCCTGCGGCGCCCCGGTCGGTGAGGGGTCCGCAGGAGCGCCGCAGCCGGCCACGAGGTCGCCGGCTGCGGCGCGCGGACGGTCCTCGACCGCTGGCGGTGGGGACGACCGGTGGGAGGCGACGGACCCCGCCGCCGCGGACCTGCTGCGCCGGTGGCCCGGTGGGTCCGGTCCGGGGGGCAGCCCGCCGACCGCGACCAGCCGGTAGCGGCCGGAGACCAGCTGCCCGCACCTCGGGTCGACACCCCCGCGTCCGGTCGACGCCCGGCGTCGGGCCGCCGCATCGAGGGCCACGACGCACTGCTGCGCCGGCAGGATCCGCCACGGCGTGGCCCGCCGTGGGCCGGGACCGTCAGACGGACGCCGGCACGCGGGGCCGGACCCGCGGGACGTAGTCGCCGCGCTCGTCGAGCACGTACCGCTCCGCGCCCGCCGGATCGGCGGCGATCTCCCGCAGTGCCTGACCCAGGAGCGGGATGTCGGTGAGGTAGGTCTGCCGGTTCGCGCTGACCCGCACCGCCCCGGGGAGCCGGTGGCGGGCCCCGGCGCGGACGTCTGCGTGGAACCGCTCGACCTCGGCGTCGGACAGGCCGAGCAGCCGACCCATGTACGGGTGCGCGCAGAAGCAGCCGCTGCGCGTGCCGATCGCGTACTCGTTGGCCAGCCGGGCGGCCAGCAGCCCGTGCGGCACACCCGCCAGGTTGAAGGCGGCGACCGGCAGCCGGTCCCCGGTCACCGGGCCCAGCCGGTGCAACCCGGGCACGGAGCGCAGCTCGGAGTCGAGCGCCCGCACCAGGTGGTCCTCGTGCGCGCGCACCGACGACCAGCCGTCGCTGCGGAGCTCGTCGGCGGCCGCGGCGAGGGCGACGACCCCGACGACGTTGGGCGAGCCGGCGTCGTCGCGGTCGGGGCCGTCCGCCCAGACGACGTCGTCGAACGAGACCGCACCCACCGCACCCCCTCCCACGAGGAAGGGCTCCCCGTCGGCGAGGAGGGCACGCGGTGCGACCAGCGCGCCGGCGCCGAAGGGCGCGTACATCTTGTGGCCCGAGAAGGCGATGACGTCGATGCCCAGCGCGGCGATGTCCACCGGGCGGTGCGGGACCAGCTGTGCGCCGTCGACCACGACCAGGACGCCGCGCTGGCGGGCCGCGGCGGCGACACCGCGCAGGTCGGGCAGCCAGCCGGTGACGTTGGAGCCGCCGGTGACGGCCAGCACGCGGGGCCTCGGGTGCTGGTCGAGCGCGGCCTCGACGGCGGCCACGTCGAAGGTCCCGCTCGTGTCGACGTCGACGACCCGCAGCCGGGCGTGCCGCCGCCACGGCAGCAGGTTGGCGTGGTGCTCCACCGCCGTGGTGACGACGACGTCGTCCGTGGTGAGGCCGAGGCGGAAGGCCAGCAGGTTGAGCGCCTCGGTGGTGTTGCGCGGGAACAGCGCGAGGTGCGTGCGCGGGTCGCCGCCCACGAAGCGCACCATGATCTCGCGCGCCTCCTCGTACCGCTTGCTCGTGAGCTGGGACCGGATGCCGGCCCCGCGGTGCACGCTGGCGTACCAGGGGAGGAACTCCTGCACCGCCCGGGCGACGACCACCGACGCCGAGCTGGTGGCGGCGGTGTCGAGGTCGACGTACTGGCGGGGTCCGCCGTCCAGCACGGACACCCACAGGTCGTCGCCCACGTGCTGGCCGGCGGTGAAGGACAGGGGGATCTCCATGGCAACCTGATCGACACCCCGCCGCAGAACTTGAACGACCGGGCGGAGATCCCTCCGATGGGTCGTTCCTGCGACCGTCGTCACACGCACCGCTCAAGTCGGGGTGCCTTCCCTCCGATCTGGCCGGCATGAGCGTGCATCACGACAGCGGCCGGACCCGGCCGCGACTCCGCGGGGGCTTCCGGCTGACCTCGCGGGTGTTCTGGGACATGGCCATCTACATGGTGGGGCTGGGCCTGGTCGTCGGGCTCATCTTCCCGCCGTTCGCCGTGCTCCTCGGTGTGCCCGAGGTGATCACCGACCGGCCGGTCTTCCAGAGCGCGTGCCTGCTGGCCGGCTTCCTCGTCGGCGCGATGAACTACGCGCTCTGCCGCGGGGTCGTCGGCGGCCGCATGGAGGTGCTCGGCGGACACCTGCGGTCGGCCACGAGCGTCATCACCTCCGCGACCCGCTCGGGGGACTGGTCCGAGGCGGTGTTCGAGCGGATCACCGTCGACTCGGACGACCAGATCGGCGAGGCCGGACGGGCGTTCAACAGCCTCCTGGGTGCCGTCGAGGGCCGCAAGGACCTGGAGAACCGGCTGCGCTACCAGGCCTTCCACGACACGCTCACCGGCCTGCCCAACCGCGCCCTGTTCATCGAGCGGCTCGCCGCGGCCGATGCGCTCCGCCAGCAGGACGGCACGCCGTCCGCCGTGCTCTTCCTCGACGTGGACAACCTGAAGGCGGTCAACGACAACCTCGGTCACGAGGGCGGCGACGCGCTCATCAAGCTCCTCGGCGAGCGCATGGTGCGCAGCGTCCGGGACACCGACACGGTGGCCCGCCTCTCCGGTGACGAGTTCGCCATCCTGATCACCGGCCCGGGCAGCGCCCACCAGGCCGAGCGCGTCGCCCACCGCATCCTCGAGTGCCTGCGTGCCCCCATGCAGATCGGTGGGCAACGGATCCGCACCGGGCTGAGCATCGGCCTGGCGACGTCGGACAGCTGCACCTCGAGCGGCATCGGGATGCTGCGCGCTGCCGACCTGGCGATGTACGCCGCCAAGACGGGCGGGAAGGGCCGGCTGGAGGTCTTCCAGCCCAGCCACCACACCGCCCAGGTGCAGCGCGACGCTGTCCGGGCTCAGCTGTCCGGCGCCCTCGACGCCGGGCAGCTGGAGCTGCACTACCAGCCGATCGTGGACGTCTCGTCGCGGCAGATCGTCGGCTTCGAGGCGCTGCTGCGGTGGCGCCACCCCGAGCGGGGGCTGGTGTCCCCGCTGGAGTTCATCCCCCTGGCCGAGGAGAGCGGCCTGATCGTGCCGATCGGCCGGTGGGTGCTGCAGGAGGCGACCCGGCAGGCGGCCGCCTGGCAGGACCGCTCGCCGTTGGGCCGGCTCCGCATGAGCGTCAACGTCTCCGTGCGGCAGTTCCAGCACCCGGACCTCGTCGGCGACGTGGCCGACGCGCTGCGCCGGTCGGGTCTGGCCGCGTCCCTGCTCACCCTCGAGATCACCGAGTCCCTGTTCGCCCAGGACATCGAGGAGACGACGCGCAAGATCGCCCTGCTCAAGGACCTGGGCGTCCGGCTGGCGCTCGACGACTTCGGCACGGGGTACTCGTCGCTCAGCTACCTGCGACGCTTCCCGATCGACAGCCTGAAGATCGACAAGTCGTTCATCGACGGTGTGACGACCAGCACCGAGGGCCACGCGGTGGTCGCGGCGATCACCCAGCTGGGTCACGACCTCCGCCTGGAGGTGGTCGCCGAGGGACTGGAGACCGGCGACCAGCTCGAGGCACTCCGGTCGCTCGCCTGCCCGCTGGGCCAGGGCTACCACTTCTCCCGTCCGCTGACCCCGGGCGATGCGGTCAAGTTGATGCTCACCGGGCGCCGGCCGGCTCCCGCGATGCTCGTCCCCGCGTGAGCGGACCGCGGGAGCGGCGCTCGCGGCCCCGCCCGGGCTGCGGCTCTCTGCAGGGGCCGCCGCGAGCGGGCGAGCGGTGGGAGGCGACGGGGTCCTCCGTCAGCGCTGGCCGAGCTCCCGGGCGATCTGCTCGAGCCGGGCGATCCGCTCGGGCATCGGCGGGTGGGTGGCGAACATCGACGCCAGGCCCTGGCCACGGAACGGGTTGGCGATCATCAGGTGGCTCTGCGTCACCAGCCGGTCCTCCTGGGGCAGCGGCCGGGCGGCGGCACCCGAGGCGATCTTGCGCAGCGCCGATGCCAGCGCCAGCGGGTCCTGTGACAACGCGGCACCGGAGGCGTCGGCCTGGTACTCGCGACTGCGGCTGACCGCCATCTGCACCAGGCCGGCGGCGAGCGGACCGAGGAACACCAGCAGCAGGCTGCCGAGGGCGTTGCCCCCGCCGCGGTCGTCCTCCGACCGGCCACCGAACAGCGAGGCGAACATCGCCATGTGCGCCAGGTAGGTGATGACCGTGGCCATGGCGCCGGCGACGGAGCTGATCAGGATGTCGCGGTTGTAGACGTGCGACAGCTCGTGCGCGAGCACGCCGCGCAGCTCGCGGCGGTCCAGCAGCTCGAGGATGCCCTGGGTGACGCAGACGGCCGCATTGCGCGGGTTCCGGCCGGTGGCGAAGGCGTTGGGCTGGTCGGTGGGACTGACGTAGAGCCGCGGCATCGGCTGCCGGGCCTCCGTGGCCAGGTCGCGCACCATCGCGTACAGCGCCGGTGCCTGGGTCTCGGTCACCGGGAAGGCCCGCATGGCCCGCAGGGCGAGCTTGTCCGAGTTGAAGTAGGCGTAGCCGTTGACCGCCAGGGCGATGAGCAGGGCGATGAACAACCCGCCCCGGCCGCCGACGAGGCCACCGGCGGCGAGGATGAGGCCGCCCATGAGACCCAGGAGCACCGCGGTCTTGAGTCCGTTGCTCCAGCGCTGCACGTCCCGACCAACGCGGTGCCCGGGGAGGCCGTTCCCCGGCTCCTCCCCCGCAAGGTGCGACCGGGGCCACGGAATGGGGTCGCACCCGACCGGGTTGCTGTTGCCAGGTGCCGGGGGTTCCCGGCCGTTCCACTGTCACCCGCGTCACAGGTCCGCGGGGTGTGACAGCCACGTAACCTCGGCCGGTGGAGGTGCACCACTGATGACCACGACTGACCAGTCCGTCGTCGCCAGCACGACGGGGAGCCCGGTGCCGTTCGTCAAGAGCGTCGTCGAGCTCGACCGCGTCGTCATCCGGCTCGCCGGCGACTCCGGCGACGGCATGCAGCTCACCGGCAACCGCTTCACCAGCGAGACGGCGTCCTTCGGCAACGACCTCTCGACCCTGCCGAACTTCCCGGCCGAGATCCGCGCGCCGACGGGGACCCTGCCGGGTGTCAGCTCCTTCCAGCTGCACTTCGCCGACCACGACATCATGACGCCGGGCGACGCGCCGGACGTGCTGGTCGCCATGAACCCGGCCGCGCTCAAGGCCAACCTGTCCGACCTCCCCGGCGGTGGGCTGCTGATCGTCGACGCCGACGAGTTCACGCCGCGCAACCTCGCCAAGGTCGGCTACGCCACCAACCCGCTCGAGGACGACTCCCTGCAGGGCTGGCAACTGGTCAACGTGCCGCTGACCACCCTGACCCTGGAGGCGCTCGCCGACTCCGGCCTCGGCAAGAAGGAGGCCGAGCGCTCGAAGAACATGTTCACCCTCGGCCTGCTGAGCTGGATGTACCACCGGCCCACCGAGGGGACCGTCCGCTTCCTCGAGCGGCAGTTCCGCCGCAAGCCCCAGATCGCCGCGGCCAACATCGCCGCCTTCCGGGCCGGCTACAACTACGGCGAGACGACGGAGGCCTTCGCGGTCTCCTACGAGATCAAGCCCGCTCCGATGGCGCCGGGCCGCTACCGCAACATCTCCGGCAACCAGGCGCTGGCCCTGGGCATCGTCGCCGCCGGGCAGCGCTCCGGCCTGCCGGTGTTCCTCGGCGCCTACCCGATCACCCCGGCGTCGGACATCCTCCACGAGCTGTCCCGGCACAAGTCCTTCGGCGTCCGCACCTTCCAGGCCGAGGACGAGATCGCCGGCATCGCCTCGGCGATCGGCGCCTCCTTCGGCGGCGCCCTCGGCGTCACGACGACGTCCGGGCCGGGTGTGTCGCTGAAGTCCGAGGCGCTGGGCCTGGCGGTGATGACCGAGCTGCCGCTGGTCGTCGTCGACGTGCAGCGCGGCGGCCCCTCGACGGGCCTGCCGACCAAGACCGAGCAGTCGGACCTGCTGCAGGCGATGTTCGGCCGCAACGGCGAGGCGCCCCTGCCGGTCGTGGCGCCGCGCTCCCCCGCCGACTGCTTCGACGCCGCGCTGGAGGCCGCGCGGATCGCGCTGACCTACCGCACGCCGGTCATGCTGCTGTCCGACGGCTACCTGGCCAACGGTGCCGAGCCGTGGCAGATCCCGGACACCGAGGAGCTGCCGGACCTGCGGGTGGAGTTCGCCAGCGAGCCCAACGCCACCACTGCCGACGGGACGCCGGAGTTCCAGCCCTACCTGCGGGACCCGGAGACCCTGGCCCGCCCGTGGGCCATCCCGGGCACGTCGGGGATGCAGCACCGCATCGGCGGTCTGGAGAAGGCCGACAAGACCGGCAACATCTCCTACGACCCGGCGAACCACGACCTGATGACCCGGCTGCGCCAGGCCAAGGTCGACGGCATCGCGGCGAGCATCGGGCCCACCGACGTCGACGACCCGGACGGGGACGCCAGCGTGGCCGTCATCGGGTGGGGCTCGACCTACGGGCCCATCGGCGCCGCCTGCCGGCGCATCCGCCGCTCGGGGCGGTCGGTCGCGCAGATCCACCTGCGTCACCTCAACCCGTTCCCGGCCGACCTCGGCGAGGTGCTGCGCCGCTACGACCGGGTGATCTGCCCGGAGATGAACCTCGGGCAGCTGTCCATGCTGCTGCGCGCCAAGTACCTCGTCGACGTCCAGAGCCACACCCAGGTGCGCGGGCTGCCCTTCCGGGCCGCCGAGCTCGCCGCGGTCGTGCAGGACGTCATCGACTCCACCAGCGGCGCCCCGCTCGCCGCCGACCCCAACGGAGGCGCGGAATGACCACCGTCGAACTCGGCATGCCCGCCGAGGGCCCCATCGCCGATGCCATCGCCCGCTCCCTGGAGACCCAGGGCGAGAAGCGCGCCGAGCTCAAGGCCAAGGACCTCAAGACCGACCAGGAGGTGCGCTGGTGCCCGGGGTGCGGTGACTACGTCATCCTCAACGCGGTCCAGAGCTTCCTGCCCAGCCTCGGCATCGCGCGCGAGGACATGGTGATCGTGTCCGGCATCGGCTGCTCGTCGCGCTTCCCGTACTACATGAACACCTACGGGATGCACTCGATCCACGGCCGTGCGCCGGCGATCGCGACCGGCCTGGCCGCGTCCCGCCCGGACCTGTCGGTGTGGGTCGTCACCGGGGACGGCGACGCGCTGTCCATCGGCGGCAACCACCTGATCCACACGCTGCGCCGCAACGTGAACCTGAAGATCCTGCTGTTCAACAACCGGATCTACGGGCTCACCAAGGGCCAGTACTCGCCCACCAGCGAGGTCGGCAAGGTCACCAAGTCCACCCCGATGGGCTCGCTGGACCACCCGTTCAACCCGGTGTCGCTGGCGCTGGGCGCGGACGCCACCTTCGTCGGCCGGGCCATGGACTCCGACCGCAAGGGCCTCACCGAGGTGCTGCGGCAGGCCGCGGAGCACCAGGGCACCGCGCTGGTGGAGATCTACCAGAACTGCAACATCTTCAACGACGGCGCGTTCGACCTGCTCAAGGACCCGACCACCGGCGTGCAGTGGTCGATCCCGCTGGTCCACGGCAAGCCGCTGGTGTTCGGTCCGGACGGCGCCTCGTGCGTGGTCCGCGACGAGTTCGGCGGCCTGCGGATCGCCGAGACCGACCAGGTGGACGCCGACGACATCGTCGTGCACGACGCCACCCGGGAGGACCCGTCGTACGCCTTCGCGCTGTCGCGGCTGTCCAGCCAGGACCTCCGCTACACCCCGATGGGCGTCTTCCGGTCGGTGCCGAAGCCGACCTACGACAAGATGATGGCCGACCAGGTCGAGGAGGCCCGCACCTCCTCGCCGGCCGACCTGGGCGCGCTGCTCGCCGGCGGAGACACCTGGACCGTCCCGGCCTGAGCAACACTCGAGGGGCGCCCGGGGACCGTCGTCCCCGGGCGCCCCTCGGGTTCTCAGTGGTGAGGACGGCACGCCGTCCCGCGGCTCAGTGGCCGTCGTGGTGGTGCTTGTCGGCGTTGTCCTTGTCGCCGTTGTCCTTGTCGCCGTTGTCCTTGTCGCCGTTGTCCT
>NZ_FOIE01000008.1:214222-354975 GCF_900111455.1 Geodermatophilus poikilotrophus
GTCGCCGTTGTCCTTGTCGCCGTTGTCCTTGTCGCCGTTGTCCTCGTCAACGACCTCGACGTCCTCCTTGGTCTCCTCGTCGAGCTTCTCGTCGTCCTCGGTGATGGTGACCGTCACGTCGACCTTGTCGCCCTCCTCGGCCTTCTCGTAGTCCTCGACGACCTCGAGTTCGACGGTGATCTCGTTCTTCTCGCCGTTGCAGTCGAGGTCCTCGTCCGCCTTCTCGTAGCGGATGTCCTTGTCCTCGTTCTCGGCGACCACATCGGCCGTGACGGAGTCTTCGTCCTCCTCCTCGCACTTGTACTCGAACGTGACCTTGAGCTTGTCGCCGTCTTCCTCGAGTTCGGCCTCGTCGTTGATCTCGATGACCTTGGCCCAGGTGCCGTCGTCGGAGTGCCCGTCGCCAGCGAGTGCCGGCGAGCCTCCGACGAGGACCATCGCCGTGGCGGCGGGCAGGGCGAGCAGCAGACGTGAACGGTTCATGGAGTCTTCCTTCCCGGCGGCCGCATCCGTGCGGCCGAGAGTGCAATGACGGCCGAGACCCTCTCGGGGTCCGCCGGGAGATCACAACCAGGTCACGGTGAATCCGGCGCTACGAGCTCCGGACCCCGGGCGAGGCGTGACTCCCGGGCCCGTCTCACCTACAGCCTGGCCCCGACAACGCGGCCATCTCATACGTCGCACAGCGCTCTGGTCAGCACCGGCAGGGCACGGCCCAGGTCGGCGCGGGTCGGCGCGGCGAACCCCACGACCAGTCCGGCCGCGTGCGGCCCGGGTCCCGTCCAGTGCCGTCCCAGTCCGTCCACCGCGACGCCGTCCGCGGCCGCTGCGGCGATGACCCCCTCCTCGGCCGCCCGGTCCGGCAGCGGCACGAGCACGTGGGCGCCGGCCGGGTCGCCCTCGGCGTGCGCCCCGCCTGCGGCCACCGCCGCCAGCACCTGCTCGCGCCGGACGACGAGCTCCCGCCGGAGCCGGCGCAGGTGCCGGGCCAGGTCACCGCTGCCGGCCAGCGCGGCGAACACCCGCTGTCCGGCCCGCGCGGGTCGGGTACCGGTCGCCGTCCGCCGGGCGACCAGCGCGGCGCGCAGGTCCGGCGGCGCCACCACCCAGCCCACACCCAGCGTGGGACTGACGATCTTGCTGCTCGTGCCCAGGTGCACCGCGACGTCCGGCCCGAGTGCACCCAGCAGCGGCAGCGGCGCGACGTCGTACCGCAGTTCGCCGTCGTAGTCGTCCTCCAGCACCCACCAGCCCTCGGCGCGGGCCCGGGCGACCAGGCCGAGCCTGCGGGCCGCGGACAGGCGGCGGCCGAGGGGGTACTGGTGCGCCGGCGTGCAGTAGACCGCCGCCAGCCCCGTGGGGACCGCGTCGACGACGAGGCCGTCCCGATCCACCGGCAGCGGCACCACGGTCACGCCGGCGTCCCGGAGCGCCCCCAACACCCGCTGGTAGCCCGGGTCCTCGACCCCCACGCGGCTGCCGGGCGGCAGCAGCCGGGCCACCTCCGCGACGGCCGCCGAGGTCCCGGCGGTGGCCAGCACGTCATCGGGCAGGGCGGCCAGGCCGCGGTGGCGGAGCAGGTGGTCGGTGACGGCGCGCTGGAAGCCCGGGTCGGCGGCCGGCTCCGGACCGGCGTCGGGGGCGGGGTCCCCCGCAGCCCGCCACGCCCGCCGCCAGGCCGAGCGGTCCAGGACCTCCAGGCACGGCGCGCCGGCGCGCAGCTCGATCGGCGCTGCGACCACCCGCGGAGCCGCGGGGCGCGCCGGGGAGGGTGCCGCAGCCGCGGTCTGCGCCCCGACGACGAACGTGCCGACGCCGCGGCGCCCGTCCGCCCAGCCCTCGGCCAGCAGCTGGTCGTAGGCGGCGGCGGTGACGGTGCGGCTGACCCGGAGGGCGACCGCCAGCTCCCGCGTGGAAGGCAGCCGGTCGCCCGGGCGGAGCACGCCGCCCACGGTGGCCGCTCGCAGCGCGTCGGCCAGCTGCACCGACAGCGGCCTCCCCGATCCGCGGTCGAGCACCAGGGGCGGGACGTCGACCACCCGCACCTCCTCCGGCTTCGGGGCAGTGGCCTGCTGGATCGCCAGCGTATTGGCCCTTGGACGGGGCCACCGCACCGGGCACGGTGAGGCCATGGACACCGCACCACCGCTCTCGCCCACCGCCCGCAGCACGGTCCGCCGGGGCGCCGAGCGGGCCCGCACCGACCGCACCGAGCTGCACGCCGTCCTCGACGCCGGCCTGGTGGGGCACCTGGGCGTCGTCCTGGACGGCTCGCCGGTCGTGCTGCCGACCGGCTACGGGCGGCGGGGCGACACCCTCTACCTGCACGGTTCCACCGGCGCGGCGACGCTGCGCGCCGCGGCCGCCGGTGTGCCGGTCTGCTTCACGGTGACCCACGTCGACGGCGTGGTCTACGCCCGCTCGGCCTTCCACCACTCGATGAACTACCGCTGCGCCGTCGTCCACGGCGTCGCCCGTCGGGTGACCGACCCGGGCGAGCGCCTGCTGGGTCTGGAGGCGCTCACCGAGCAGCTGGCCCCCGGCTCCTGGGCCGCCACCCGGCAGCCCGACCGCAGGGAGCTCGCCGCCACCGCACTGCTCGCCCTCGACCTGACCGAGGCCAGCCTCAAGGTGCGGACCGGCCCGCCCGGCGACGACGAGCGCGACCTGGCCGCACCGGTGTGGGCGGGCGTGCTGCCGCTGCGCACCGTCGTCGGGGAGCCCGAACCGTGCCCACTGCTGCCGGACGGGGCGCCGGTGCCGGCCCGGATCCGGGACCGGGGGGTCTGAGAAAGGACCCCGTCCTCCCCACCCTTCGCAGGTTCGGGGCGGGGCCCGGGACGGGGCCGCTCAGCGCGGGGTGACCCGCAGCAGGCGGTCCTCGCCGTCGCCGTTGTCGGTGGTGACGTACAGCGCGCCGTCCCCGCCCTGCTGCACGCTGCGGATGCGGCCGTACGTGCCCTCCAGCTCGGGCAGCCGGAACTGCTCGCGCAGGGTCCCGTCGTCGGCCACGCGCAGGGCCAGGACGCCCTGGTCCCTCAGGATGCCGAGCAGCAGCAGGCCCTCGTACCCCTGCCACTGCTCGCCCGCCAGGAAGGTCGCGCCCGAGGGGGCGATGGTGGGGTCCCCCGACGCCCAGGTGGCCGGCATCGCCTCGGGCAGGGAGAGGTCGGTCATCGACACGAACTCGCCGTAGCCGGGGCCCTGGGGCGCGAAGCCGCCGTTGCCGCCGGCCTGCAGCAGGGTCACCTCGTCGTCCCGGCGGGGGCCGTGCTCGGCGGCGTAGACCTGCCCCGTTCCCGGGCGGACGGCGAGGCCCTGCACGTTGCGGTGCCCGTAGGTCCACACCCGCGGGTCGGCGTCCGGGCGGCCCAGGAACGGGTTGCCGGCGGCCGCCTCGCCGGTGGCCGGGTCGACCCGCAGCACCTTGCCGGCGACCGTGCCGAGGTCCTGGGCGTTGGTGGCGACGGCGTTGTCGCCGGTGCCCACGAGCAGTGCCCCGGTGCCGTCGAAGCGCAGCCGGCAGCCGCCGTGCCGGCCGCGGCGCTCGTTGACCGGGATGTCGTCGATCAGCGGGTCGGCGACGCGGGTCGCCGTCGTCCAGCCCGGGTCGACGGTCCAGGCGGTCACCTGGATCTCCGCTGCGCCGTCCTCCTCGACGCCCTGGCAGGTGTAGAAGCGGCGGTCCCGCGCGAACCCCGGGTCGAGCACCAGGCCCATCAGCCCGGTCTCCCCGGTGGCGAACAGGTCGCCGAAGTCGGCGTCGAGCGCGCGCACCGTGCCGTCGGTCAGCACCGCGGTCAGCCCGCCGCCCCGCTCGTCGAGCAGCAGGGTGCCGTCGGGGGCCTGGGCGACGTCCCAGGGGTGGTCCAGACCCTCGGCGAGGACCGCCACGTCCAGCGCCGGGCGGGGCTCGGACGCCGGATCGGGCTCAGGCGGCGCGGGCGGGGACGTCGTCGCCGTCGGGGCGCTCTGCTCGGCGGGTGCCGCGGCCGCGGGCTCCTCGCCGGGCGTCGCGGAGCACGCGGACAGCAGCAGGACGGCTCCCGTGCCGAGTGCAGCCGGCCCCGTCCGGAGGTTCACCGGGAGCTCGCGAACGGTGAGCGGGACGGGCTCCGAGTGGTGGGGGGCAGGGGGGCCGTCACGGGGTGCTCAGCTGGTGCGCGTCACGACGTAGTCGCACAGGGCCGAGAGCGCCTCGCGGACCGGCCCCTCCGGGACGCCGGACAGCCGCGCCTGCGCCCGGTCGGCGTACTCGCGCAGCACCCCGGTGGCCCGCTGCAGCGCCGCCGAGGAGCGCAGCAGGTCCAGGGCCTCGGCGTGCTCGGCGTCGTCGGTGATGGGTCCGGAGACCAGCGCGCGCAGCCGCTGCTCGGCCGGGTCGTCGCCGGCGAGCGCGAAGAGGGCGGGCAGCGTGGCGATGCCCTCCCGCAGGTCCGTGCCGGGCGACTTCCCCGACGCGCCGTCCCGGCTGAGGATGTCGAGCAGGTCGTCGGAGAGCTGGAAGGCGACGCCGACCTCCTCGCCGAAGGCGGTGAGCGCGGTGACCAGCTCGGCGTCCACCCCGGCGAAGGAGGCACCGAAGCGCGCCGAGGTGGCCACCAGGGAGCCGGTCTTGTCGGCCAGCACGTCGAGGTAGTGGTCGACCGGGTCGTCCCCGGGCTGGGCGCCGACGGTCTCCCGGATCTGCCCGGTGACCAGTCGCTCGAAGGTCCGCGCCTGGATGCGCACCGCCTCGGGGCCGAGGTCGGCGAGCAGGTCGGAGGCGCGGGCGAAGAGGAAGTCGCCGGTGAGGATGGCGATGCTGTTGGACCACCGGCTGTTGGCGCTGGGGGCACCGCGGCGGACGACGGCCTCGTCCATGACGTCGTCGTGGTACAGCGTGGCCAGGTGGGTGAGCTCGCAGACCACCGCGGCCTCGGTGACCCCCCGCGCGTGCGGGTCGCCGAGCTCGGCGGCGAGCAGCGCCAGCAGCGGGCGGAAGCGCTTGCCGCCGGCGGCGACCAGGTGCCCGGCCGCCTCCCGCACGAACGGGTGGTCGCTGCCGACGGCCGTGCGCAGCGCCTCCTCGACGCGGCCCAGCCCCGCGGCGAGCCGGACGCCCAGGTCGCCCTCGGGCAGCCACGGGCCGATCGTCGAGGCGGGGGTCGAGATCCGCTGCCAGGTGTCGGTCGGGGTGTCCCCGCCGACGGCGGCGCTGGCTCCGGTCATCAACCGACGAAGATAGCCGCCTGCTGTGCCAGATCGAGCACCGCCCCGGGCACGACGCCCAGCACCACCGTCGCGGTGACCGTCACGGCGAGCACTAGCGTCGTCGGCAGGCCGGGGACGCCGACCGTCGGTCCGTCGACGGCTGGCTCGGAGAAGTACATCAGCACGATGACGCGCACGTAGAAGAACGCCGCGACGGCGCTGGCCAGCAGCGCCACGACCACCAGCGGCCAGGCCCCGTCGTCGATCGCGGCCCGGAAGACGGCGAACTTCCCGGTGAAGCCGCTGGTGAGCGGGATGCCCGCCAGCGCCAGCAGGAACAGCGCCATCACCGCCGCGGTGAGCGGCGAGCGGCGGCCGAGCCCCGCCCACTTCGACAGGTGGGTGGCCTCGCCGTCGCCGTCGCGGACCAGGGTGAGCACCGCGAAGGCGCCGATCGTGGTGAGCCCGTAGGCCAGCAGGTAGAACATCGTGGCCCCGAGGCCCGAGCCCGTGCCGTCGGCTCCGCTGCCGTAGCCGAGGACGCCGGTGAGCAGGAAGCCGGCGTGGGCGATCGAGGAGTAGGCGAGCATCCGCTTGAGGTCGGTCTGGGTGAGCCCGAGGACGGCACCGACGACCATCGAGACGATCGCGATGCCGTAGACGAGCGGCCGCCAGGTCCACTCGTCGGTGCCGAACGCCACGTAGAGCAGCCGCAGGATCGCCCCGAAGGCCGCGACCTTGGTGCAGGCGGCCATGAAGGCGGTGACCGGTGTCGGGGCGCCCTGGTAGACGTCCGGCGTCCAGGCGTGGAACGGCGCCACGCTGGCCTTGAACATCAGCCCGACGACGAGCAGGGCCAGCCCCAGGACCAGCAGGACCCCGCCCCCGGCCTCCCCGGCGGACGCCTCGCGGATGGCCGACAGCCGGATGCTGCCGGTGGCGCCGTAGACCAGCGCCAGGCCGTAGAGGAAGAAGGCCGAGGCGAACGCGCCCAACAGGAAGTACTTGACCGCCGCCTCCTGCGACAGCAGTCGCCGGCGGCGGGCCAGCCCGCTGATCAGGTACAGCGGCAGGCTGAGCACCTCGAGCGCGACGAACATGACCAGCAGGTCGTTGGCCGCGACGAACAGCATCATGCCGCCGATGGCGAACGTGGCCAGCGGGTAGACCTCGGTCTGCACGCGCGGGGCGGTGATCAGCTCGCGGTCGCGCGGGCTGCCCGCGGGCACGGCCGCGGCGGCGACGAAGGCGGAGCGGGCCGGGTCCAGCGAGCGCTCGGCGAACAGCAGCAGCGACAGCGCGCCGAGCCCGGCGATGGTGGCCTGCAGGAACACCGCGGCGCCGTCGACGGCGAGCGCACCGCCCGCGGTCACCTGCCGCTCCCCCGCCAGCAGCAGGCTGCTGACCAGCCCGCCGAGCGTGCCGACCAGCGCGACGGCGACCTGCACGGGGTGCCGGCTCTCGCGCGGCGCGAACGCCTCGACGAGGACGCCGACGCAGGCGGCACCGAAGACGAACAGCAGAGGTGCCAGCGCGGCCAGGGAGAGGTCCGGGGCCTCGATCATCAGTCCGTCCCCTCGACGGGAGCCTCGGGCGAGACGCCGGCCGGGTCGGCCCCGACGTCGCTCATGGTGGCGGCGACCGCCGGCTCGATCAGGTCGATCAGCGGTTGCGGGTAGACCCCGAGCGCGATGACCAGTGCGACCATCGGCGCGGCGACGGCCAGCTCGCGGCGGGAGAGGTCACGCACCCGCAGCCGGGCCGGCGCCGGCGGCGGGGCCTCGAGGGTGGCGGTCGCGGCGGTGGCCCCTCCCCCGCCGCCCGTGGCGGGCGCAGAGGTCTCCGGCGACGGCTCGAGCAGCACGCCGCGCGGCGGGCCGTGCATGGTGCGTTGGTAGAGCAGCAGCACGTACAGCGCCGCCAGCACGATGCCGACGGTGGCCAGCACCGTGAACACCGGCCGGGTCGGGAAGGAGCCGATCAGCACGAGGAACTCGCTGACGAAGCTGTTGGTGCCCGGCAGCGCGAGGGAGGCCAGGCCCGCGACGAGGAAGACGCCGGCCAGCAGCGGCGCCTGGGCGGCCACGCCGCCGTAGTCGCCGACCTGCCGGGAGCCGCCACGGGCGATGAGCATGCCGACGACCAGGAACAGCAGGCCGGTCGCGATGCCGTGGTTGACCATGTAGAGCACCGCCCCGGTGGCCGCCTCGGTGGTGAAGGCGAAGATGCCCAGGGCGATGAAGCCGAAGTGCGCGATCGAGGTGTAGGAGACCAGCCGCTTCATGTCGCTCTGGCCCATCGCCAGCAGCGCGGCGTAGAGGACGCCGGCGACGGCGAGGGCGAGCACGTACGGCGCGAGGTCGCGCGAGGCGTCGGGGAACAGCGGCAGGCAGTAGCGCAGGAAGCCGAAGGTGCCGACCTTGTCCAGGACGCCGACCAGCAGCACCGACCCGCCGATCGGCGCCTCGGCACCGGAGTCGGGCAGCCAGGTGTGGAACGGCACCAGCGGTGCCTTGATCGCGAACGCGACGAAGAACCCGAGGAACAGCAGCTTCTGCATACCCGGGTCGATCTCCATCCCCCGCAGTGCGTCGAAGGCGAACGTCCCCTCGCCCAGCTCGCCGGCGCTCACCACGTACAGCCCGATGACGGCGGCCAGCATGACCAGCCCGCCGACCAGGCTGTAGAGGAAGAACTTGACCGCCGCGTACTGCCGGCGCGGCCCGCCGAAGCTGCCGATCAGGAAGTACATCGGGACGAGCATCGCCTCGAAGAAGACGTAGAAGAGGAAGACGTCGGTGGCGGCGAAGACGCCGACCATCAGCGACTCCAGCAGCAGGAGCCAGGCGAAGAAGGTCTTCATCGACCGGTGCCCGGTGGGCTCGTCGCGCCAGGAGGCGAGCACCACCACCGGCACCAGGACGCCGATGAGCAGCAGCATCACCAGCGCGATGCCGTCGACGCCGAGGGCGAAGTCGACACCGAAGTCGGGGATCCAGGGGACCGACGTCGTCAGCTGGAACCGCTCACCGCCGGCGTCGAAGGCGACGGTCGCCAGCACCGCGAGCAGCAGCACCAGCAGGCTCACCCCGAGGGCGGCCTGCTTGGCGGTCTCCTCGCGGCCCCGCGGGAGCGCCGCGACGACGGCCGCCCCGACCGCCGGGACGGCGATCATCGTCAGGAGCCAGGGGAAGTCGGTCACGACGTGGCCTCTCGGTTCTGCAGGGACCCGGTCACCCGGCCGTCACCGCCAGCAGCGCGCCCGCCACGACCACCGCGCCGCCGAGCATCGACAGCGCGTAGGAGCGGACGAACCCGGTCTGGGTGCGGCCCAGCCGGGACGACGAGCCGCCCAGCGTCGCGGCCAGCCCGTTGACCGCGCCGTCGACCCCGCGGTTGTCGACGAAGACCAGCGCACGGGTCAGCCACTGGCCCGGCCGCATGAACAGCGACTCGTTCACCGCGTCGGCGTAGAGGGCGCGGCGGGCGGCGCGGGTCACCGGCGACACCCGCACCGGCGCGGTCACCGGGACCTCGCGGCGGCCGACGAACAGCCAGGCGGTGAGCACGCCGAGTGCCATCACCACGGTGACCAGGATGCTCACCACGAGCGGCGCGACGACGTGCTCGGCCGCCTCTGGCTCGCCGAAGACCGGGGTCAGCCACTCCTCCAGCGGGAAGGCGACGACCAGCAGGAAGCCGGCGAGGACCGAACCGACGGCGAGCAGGACCATCGGCGCGGTCATCACCGACGGTGACTCGTGCGGGTGCACCCCGGGCTCCCAGCGGGGGCGGCCGAAGAAGGTCATGAGCATCAGCCGGGTCATGTAGAAGGCGGTGAGCCCGGCGGCCAGGATCGCGATCCCGCCGAGCAGGTAGCCCCAGCCGTCGCCGCGGTCGAACGCGGCCTCGATGATCGCGTCCTTGGTGTAGAAGCCGGACAGGAACGGGAAGCCGATCAGCGCCAGGTAGCCCAGCCCGAACGTCACGAAGGTGACCTTCATCCGCGAGGCCAGCCCGCCGAAGCGGCGCATGTCGACGTCGTCGTCCATCGCGTGCATGACCGAGCCGGCACCGAGGAACAGGCCGGCCTTGAAGAAGCCGTGGGTGAGCAGGTGCGCCAGGCCCGCGACGTAGCCGACCGGGCCGAGCCCGACGGCCAGGAACATGTAGCCGATCTGGCTGACCGTCGAGTAGGCCAGCACCTTCTTGATGTCGTCCTGGGCGCAGCCGGCGATCGCGCCGATCATCAGGGTGATCGCGCCCACGGCGAGGACGGCGGCCCGCGCGGTGGGCGTCGCATCGTAGACCGGTGCGCAGCGCGCGATGAGGTAGACGCCGGCGGTGACCATGGTGGCCGCGTGGATCAGCGCCGACACCGGGGTCGGGCCCTCCATGGCGTCGGGCAGCCACGCTTGCAGCGGGAACTGGCCGGACTTGCCGCACGCGCCGAGCAGGAGCAGCAGCCCGATCGCGGTGACCGTGCCGCCGGCCAGGGTGCCGACCGCGCCGAACACGCCGTCGTAGGAGACCGTCCCCAGCTGCGCGAACATCAGGAAGATCGCCAGCGCCAGCCCGACGTCGCCGACCCGGTTCATGATGAACGCCTTCTTCGCGGCGGTCGCCGCCGACGGGCGCTCGTGCCAGAAGGCGATGAGCAGGTAGGACGCCAGGCCCACGCCCTCCCAGCCGACGTACAGGGCCACGAAGTTGTCGCCGAGGACCAGCAGCAGCATCGCCGCGACGAACAGGTTCAGGTAGGCGAAGAACCGCCGGCGCCGGGGGTCGTGCGCCATGTAGCCGATCGAGTAGACGTGGATCAGCGCGCCGACGCCGGTGATCAGGAGGACGAAGACCGCCGAGAGCGGGTCGAACAGCAGGCCGGCCTGCACGTCCAGCGACCCGGTGGCGACGAAGGTGAACAGGTCGACGTCGAGCCGCCGGCCGTCCAGCTGCAGCGTGCACAGCAGGCCGAGCACGAAGGCCGCGACGACCGTGCCGGTGCCCAGCAGGTGCCCCCAGCGGTCGGTGCGCCGTCCCCCGAGCAGCAGGACGGCGGCGCCGGCCAGCGGCAGCGCGATGAGCAGCCAGGCGGAGGTGATCAGCCCGTCGGCCGGTGCGGTGTCCATCCCCGGTCCCCGTCCCTCAGTACTTGAGCAGGTTGGCGTCGTCGACCGACGCCGACCGGCGGGTCCGGAAGAGCGACATGATGATCGCGAGGCCGACGACGACCTCGGCGGCGGCGACGACCATGACGAAGAACGCCATGACCTGGCCGTCGAGGGTGCCGCTGGCCCGCGCGAAGGTGACCAGCGTCAGGTTCACCGAGTTGAGCATCAGCTCGACGCACATGAACACGACGATCGCGTTGCGCCGCACGAGGACGCCGACCGCGCCGATGGTGAACAGGATCGCGGCGAGCACCAGGTAGTGCGTGAGGCTCATCGGTCGCGCCCCCCCGGGACGTCGCTGGGCGCCGGGTCGAGGGTGCCCAGCGCCGCGTCGGGGGTGCCGAGCTCGGCCCGGCCGGTGGGCCTCGGCATCTGCTCGACCTCCTGGGGCTCGATCCCGGTCGCGAAGCTGTCCTCGGCCAGCCGCCCGTCGGGCAGCAGCGCCGGCGCGGCGACGGAGTTGCCGCGCGCGAAGACACCCGGTCCGGGCAGCGTCTGCGGCCGGTCGGTGAGGAACCGGGCGCGCGACAGCTCCTTCTGCGTGGGCCGGGTGCCGGGCTCGCGCTCGATGTGGGCCAGCACCATCGCCCCGACGGCGGCGGTGATGAGCAGCGCGCTGGTGACCTCGAACGCCAGCAGGTAGCGGGTGAAGAGCACCTCGGCGATCGCCTCGATGTTGCTGGTCTCCGCGCCCTGCACGGCCGCGAGGCCGGCGACGGGGATGCCCTGGGTGGCCCGGGCGATGCCGGCGCCGACCAGCCCGGCGAAGCCGAGGCCGAGCACGATCGCCGCCACCCGCTGACCGCGCAGCGTCTCCACCACCGAGTCGGACGAGTCGCGGCCGACCAGCATCAGCACGAACAGGAAGAGGATCATGATCGCGCCGGTGTAGACGATGATCTGCACCGCGCCGAGGAACGGCGCCTCCTGGACGACGTAGAAGACGCCCAGCGCCAGCATCGTGTTGACCAGCCACAGCGCCGAGTGGACGGCGTTGCGCGAGAGCACCATGCCCAGCGCGCCGGCCAGCGCGATGGGCCCGAGCACCCAGAAGACGACGGCCTCGCCGGTGCCGATGACGACGTCGGGGTTCACGACCGGGCCCCTGGCACCGGCTGGTCGACGCGCGCACCGGCGGCGGGGTCGACCGGCGGGGCCGCTCCTGCTGCCTCCCGGACGTAGTAGTCCTTCTCGTCCTCCCCCAGCCGCATGGCGTGCGGCGGGGCCTCCATGCCCGGCAGCAGCGGCGCCATGAGCTGCTCCTTGGTGTAGATGAGGTCGGCCCGGTTGTCGTCGGCCAGCTCGAAGTCGTTGCTCATGGTCAGCGAGCGGGTGGGGCAGGCCTCGATGCACAGGCCGCAGAAGATGCAGCGCAGGTAGTTGATCTGGTAGACGCGCCCGTACCGCTCGCCGGGCGAGTAGCGCTCGTCCTCGGTGTTGTCACCGCCCTCGACGTAGATGGCGTCGGCGGGGCAGGCCCAGGCGCACAGCTCGCACCCGACGCACTTCTCCAGCCCGTCGGGGTGCCGGTTCAGCACGTGCCGCCCGTGGTAGCGCGGCTTGGTCACCTTGGGCACCTCGGGGTACTCCTCGGTGGTCACCTTGCGGAAGATCTGCGCGAAGGTGACCCCGAAGCCCTGCCCGGGACCGGGCAGCCAGCTGGACCGCTTGACCGCCCCGGCGTCGCGGCCGCGGCGCTCGAGCTCGCGCTTCGTCTGCGCCACCATGTCGTGACCGGGGTCGTGGGGATCCGGCGAACGGCGGTCCACGTCGCGGTGCTCAGTCATCGACGTCCTCCTCGATCGTGGTGGTGCTGCGCCGTCCGGTGCCCACCACGGCGCCCTCGGGCGCGACCGCGTCGCGGCGGCGCAGCCGGGGCGACGGCGGGACGGCGAGGTCCATCGGCGGGATGGGGAAGCCGCCCTCGGCCCGGCTGGGACCGCCCGGCCCGCGGCGCGGCCCGGGCGGCGGCAGCACCTCGGGCTCGGTGGGGTGGTTGGAGCCCGCCGCCGCCTCACGGGCGGCGAGGCGGGTGGCCCGGTTGCTGGCGCGGCTGGCGACCAGCAGCACGGCGATGACGAGCAGCGCGATCGGGACGCCGACGAACAGCGCCACCTGGCCGGTGGAGAGGTCGGCCTCGCGGGCCACGGTGCGCATGGTGGCGACGGCGAGGATCCAGACCAGCGCGGTCGGGACCAGCACCTTCCACCCGAAGCGCATGAACTGGTCGTAGCGCAGCCGGGGCAGCGTGCCGCGCAGCCAGATGAAGACGAACAGCGCGGCGACGACCTTGAGGAAGAACCACAGCAGTGGCCACCAGCCGGAGTTGGCGCCGTCCCAGACCGAGATCGGCCACGGCGCCCGCCAGCCGCCGAGGAACAGCGTCGCGGCCAGCGCGGAGACGGTGACCATGTTGATGTACTCGGCGAGGAAGAACAGCGCGAACTTCAGCGACGAGTACTCGGTGTGGAAGCCGCCGACCAGCTCGCTCTCGGCCTCGGGCAGGTCGAACGGCGCCCGGTTGGTCTCCCCCACCACGGCGATGACGTAGATGACGAAGGAGACCGGCAGCAGGACGGCGAACCAGCCGGGGCCGGTGAACTCCAGGCCGAAGAAGGAGACCGGGTTGCCGTCGGCCTGCGCCGCGACGATCTCCGAGGTGGACATCGACCCCGCGTAGAGGAACACCGCGACGATCGACAGGCCCATCGCGATCTCGTAGCTGATCATCTGCGCGGCGCTGCGCAGCGAGCCCAGCAGCGGGTACGTGGACCCGGAGGCCCAGCCGCCGAGGACGATGCCGTAGATCCCCATGGCCGAGCAGGCCAGCACGACGAGGACCCCGATGGGGGCGTCGGTGAGCTGCAGCGGCGTCTGCTGGCCGAAGATGCTGACCACCGGGCCGAGCGGGATCACCGAGAACGCGAGGAACGCGGGCACGGTGGCGAGGACCGGGGCCAGGAAGTAGACCGGCTTGTCGGCCAGCGCCGGCATGATGTCTTCCTTGAACGCCAGCTTCAGCCCGTCGGCGAGGCTCTGCAGGTAGCCGCGCGGCCCGACCCGGTTGGGGCCGATCCGCTGCTGCATCCGCGCGACGACCTTGCGCTCGAACACGATGGCGAACAGCGTCAGCAGCACCAGCAGGGCGAAGACCCCGACGACCTTGATGAGGACGATCCACCACACGTCGGTGCCGAAGTCCGCGAGGGTCGGCTGGTCGGCCGCGGCGGCGAGGATCACTCCGCACCCCCCGCGACCAGGCGGACGACGCCGCCGGGCGGGGTGCCCAGCCGGGTGCGCAGCTCGCTGCCCGGTGAGCGCATCGGCAGCCAGACCACCTGGTCGGGCATCTCGGTCACCAGCACCGGCAGGCTGACCTCCCCCATCGCGCCGCAGACGGTGACCCGGTCGCCGTCGGCCAGGCCCAGCCGGCGGGCGGCGTCCTTGCCGAGACGGGCGACCGGCGGGCGGGCGGTGCCGGCGAGCTCCGGCTCGTCGCGCTGCAGCGTCCCGACGTCCAGCAGCTGCCGCCAGGAGGCGAGCACCGCCTGGTCCTCGGCGAGCTCCGGGTCACCCGGCGGGACGACGTCCAGACCCCGGACCCGCGGGCGCTCGGCGACCACGCCGAGGGCGGCGAGCTCGGCACGGGCGACCTCGGGTGCGGGCAGCCGCAGGTCGACGTCCATCTCGTCGGCCAGGCCCTGCAGCACGCGGCCGTCGGGCAGCTGCCCGGCGCCGTGCAGCGTGGTGTCGAACGGGCGCAGCCGGCCCTCCCAGTCCAGGTAGGCGCCGGCCTTCTCGGAGGCGGCGGCCACCGGGAGGACGACGTCGGCGTGCTCGGTGACCGCGCTGGGGAGCATCTCCAGGCTCACCACGAAGTCGGCCCGGGCCAGGGCGGCCTCGGCCAGGCCCGGATCCGGGAGGTCGGCGGGGTCGACGCCGCCGACGAGCAGGCCGGCGAGCTCCCCGTGGACCACCGCGGTGAGGATGCCGGTGGTGTCGCGCCCGGGGGTGGCCGGCAGCTCGTCGACACCCCAGGCGGCGGCGACCTGGGCGCGGGCGCCGGCGTCGGTGACCGGGCGACCGCCGGGGAGCAGGGCCGGCAGCGCCCCGGCCTCGACGGCACCGCGCTCACCGGCCCGCCGCGGCACCCACGCCACGCGGGCGCCGGTCGCGCGGGCGAGTGCGACGAGGGCCGAGAGCGCGCCGGGCGACTCGGCCAGCCGCTCGCCGGCGAGCACGACCGCCCCCGACTGCCGCAGCGCCTCGACCGCGGGCCCGCCCCAGCTGCCCTCGGCGAGGGCGGCCAGCGAGCGGGCCTCCGTGCCGGGCCGGGTGGCCAGCACCGTGGCCTGCAGCTTCTCCGCGGCGGCAGTGGCGAACGGGGCGAGGTCGTACACCGCCAGCCGGTTCTTCCGCACCGCCCGGCGCAACCGCAGGAAGACGATCGGCGACTCCTCCTCCGGCTCCAGGCCGGCGAGCAGCACGGCAGGCGCGCTGGTCAGGTCGTCGTAGGTGACCGCACCGTTGGCCGGGCCGGTGCCGGCGACGTGCGCCACCAGGAAGGCCAGCTCCTCGGCCGAGTGCGCGCGGGCGCGGGCGTCGACGTCGTTGGTGCCCAGCGCCACCCGGGCGAACTTGGCGTAGGCGTAGGCGTCCTCCACGGTCAGCCGCCCGCCGGGCAGCACCCCGACCCCGCCGGCGTCCCGCGCGGCGCGCAGCCCCTCGGCGGCCGCGGCCCACGCCTCCGGCCAGGACGCGGGCTGCAGCACGCCGTCCCGCCGGACCAGCGGCGTGGTGAGCCGGTCGTTGGCCGTGGCGTACCGGAAGGCCCACCGCCCCTTGTCGCAGTTCCACTCCTCGTTGACCGCCGGGTCGTCCCCCGCCAGCCGGCGCAGCACCTTGCCGCGGCGGTAGTCGGTGCGCTGGGCGCAGCCGGAGGCGCAGTGCTCGCAGACGCTCGGCTCGCTGCGCAGGTCGAACGGTCGGGAGCGGAACCGGTACTGGGCGCTGGTCAGGGCGCCGACCGGGCAGATCTGCGTGGTGTTGCCGGAGAAGTAGGAGGAGAACGGCTCGTCCTCGTAGATGGCCACCTGCTCCAGCGCGCCGCGCTCGAACAGCTCGATGAACGGGTCGCCGGCGACCTGCTGGGAGAAGCGCGTGCAGCGGGCGCAGAGCACGCAGCGCTCGCGGTCGAGCAGCACCTCGCTGCTGATCGGCAGCGGCTTGGGGTAGGTGCGCTTGACGTCGACGAACCGGCTCTCCGTGCGGCCGTTGCTCATCGCCTGGTTCTGCAGCGGGCACTCGCCGCCCTTGTCGCAGACCGGGCAGTCCAGCGGGTGGTTGATGAGCAGCAGCTCCATCGTGCCCTGCTGCGCCTTGTCGGCGACCGGGCTGGTGAGCTGGGTCTTCACCACCATCCCGTCGGTGACCGGCATGGTGCAGGAGGCGACCGGCTTGCGCTGGCCCTCCACCTCGACCAGGCACTGGCGGCAGGCGCCGACCGGCTCGAGCAGCGGGTGGTCGCAGAACCGCGGGATCTGGACGCCGATCTGCTCGGCGGCCCGGATGATCAGCGTCCCCTTGGGCACGGCGACGTCGAAGCCGTCGATCGAGCAGTGGACGGCGTCCGGCGGGGTCTGCGGACCGGGCACCGCGGGCGCGGTGGCCGGGGCGGGCTGGGGCGTCGTCACGAGGCCACTCCGACGGGTTCGAGCCGGAGACTGCGGCCCAGGCGGGCCTGTTCCTCCGGCGGCAGCAGCGCGACGTAGTCGTCGCGGAAGTACTTCAGCGAGCTGGAGATGCAGCTGGTCGCGCCGTCACCGAGGGCGCAGAAGGAGCGGCCCAGGATGTTGTCGCAGGTGTCGGTGAGCAGGTCCAGGTCCGCCGCCGTCCCCCGGCCGTCGACCAGGCGCTGCAGGACCTGCACCAGCCAGTACGTCCCCTCGCGGCACGGGGTGCACTTGCCGCAGCTCTCGTGCGCGTAGAACTCGGTGAACCGCAGGGTGGCCTCGACGATCGAGTCGGTCTCGTCGAAGACCATGAGCGCGGTGGTGCCGAGCATCGAGCCCGCGGCGGCCACCGAGTCGAAGTCCAGCGGGACGTCGAGGTGCTCGGGGGTGAAGTACGGCGTCGACGAGCCGCCCGGCGTCCAGAACTTGAGCTCGTGCCCCGGGCGGACGCCGCCGGCCATGTCCAGCAGCTCGCGCATCGTCGTCCCCATGGGGGCCTCGTACTGGCCGGGGCGGACGACGCGGCCCGACAGCGAGTAGATCTTCGGTCCGGGCGACCGCTCCGGGCCGAACTCCTTGAACCAGTCCGAGCCGCCGCGGACGACGAACGGCACGCTGGCCAGCGTCTCCACGTTGTTGATCACCGTGGGGGCGCCGTAGAGGCCGGCCACGGCGGGGAACGGCGGCTTGAGGCGCGGCTGCCCGCGGTAGCCCTCGAGCGAGTCGAGCAGCGCGGTCTCCTCGCCGCAGATGTAGGCGCCGGCACCCGCGTGCACGATCAGCTCCAGGTCGTAGCCCGAGCCGAGGATGTCGGTGCCGAGGTAGCCCGCCTCGTAGGCCTCGCGGACGGCGTTGACCAGCCGGCGGTGGGCGTGCACCGCCTCGCCGCGGACGTAGATGACCGCCAGGTGCGACCGGATGGCGTAGGAGGCGATGACCACGCCCTCCACCAGGGAGTGCGGGTCGGCCATCATCAGCGGCAGGTCCTTGCAGGTGCCCGGCTCGCCCTCGTCGGCGTTGACCACGAGGTACTTGGGCAGCGCGGCCGGCCCGGTCGGCGTCTCCCCCGGCTTGGGCTGCGGGATGAAGCTCCACTTCATGCCGGTCGGGAAGCCCGCGCCGCCACGGCCGCGCAGCCCGGAGTCCTTGACCATGCCGACCAGCTCGTCGGGGGTCATGGACAGCGCGGTGCGCAGCGCGGTGTAGCCGTCGAGCCGCTCGTAGGTCGACAGCCGCCAGGACTGCGGCTCGGCCCAGCGCGAGGTGAGCACGGGTGCGAGGGGCATGTCACGCCTTCCCGTCGGTCGGGGTGGTGCCGGTGGCGGGCTCGGTGGCGGGTGGGGTCTCGGTGCCGGCGTGCTGCCGGCCCCGCGGCTGCCCGTACTCGGCGCCCTTGTCGGGGTGCGCCTGCGCGGCGCCGGCCCGCTCGGCGGGGTTGTCCGCGGCCGCGACGCGGGCGTCGGCGGCCTCCTCCTCCGGCGTCTCGCCGGTGCGGCCCGAGGGCCGCACCGTCTCGCCGGCCCCGTCCCGGGCCCCGCCCTGAGCCTGCGAGGGGTGGGCAGGACGGGGTCCTCCTGCGGTGTCGGCCGGCGGCCGCGCGGGCCCGGGCATCGGCGGGGCGGACTCACCGCGCTCCGCGGCCAGCCGCAGCCCGGCCAGCGTCGGGCCGATCGCGCCCTCGGCGTCGACCGCGGCTGCCCGGGCGGCCTCGCCGCCGTACTGGTCGAAGCCGGCCAGCTGGCGGGAGACGCCGCGGAAGTCGGTCAGCGGCGCCCCGCGGGTGGGGTGCGGCTTCTCGCCACGGCGGAGCGCCGCGACCAGTTCGCGGGCGCTGTCGACGTCCTGCTGGTCGTAGAACTCGTAGTCGACGGTGACCACCGGCGCGTAGTCGCAGGCGGCCAGGCACTCGGCGTGCTCGAGGGTGACCGAGCCGTCGGCGGCGGTCTCGTCGTGGTGGACGCCGAGGTCGCGGGAGAGCGCGTCGAAGATCCGCTGCCCGCCCAGGACGGCGCACAGCGTGTTGGTGCAGACGCTGACCAGGTGCCGGCCGGTGGGGCGGCGCTTGTACATCGTGTAGAAGGTCGCGACCGCGCCCACCTCGGCCTTGGTCAGCCCCAGCTCCTCGGCGCACAGCGCGACGCCCTCGGGGGTGACGTAGCCCTGGTGGCTCTGGACCAGGTGCAGCATCGGCAGCAGCGCGGAACGGGGCTGCGGGTAGCGGGCGATGATCTCCCGCGCCTCCAGCCGGACCTGCTCGGTCAGCGGCGGCAGGTCCGCGGCGGCGGGCTCGACCGGGCTGGAGTCCAGCCCGGTGACCGCCGTCCCCTCGGCGCTCCCGGGGAGGGCGCTCATCGGTCGCACCCGCCCATCACCGGGTCCAGGGAGGCGATGGCCGCGATGACGTCGGCGATCATGCCGCCCTCGCTCATCGCCGCCGTGGCCTGCAGGTTGACGAAACTGGGGTCGCGCACGTGCACCCGCCACGGTCTGGTGCCGCCGTCGCTGACCACGTGGTAGCCCAGCTCGCCGCGGGGTGACTCGATGGGCACGTAGACCTGGCCGGCCGGCACCCGGAAGCCCTCGGTGACCAGCTTGAAGTGGTGGATCAGGGCCTCCATCGACTGCCCCATGATGTGCTTGACGTGCTCCAGGGAGTTGCCCATGCCGTCGGGCCCCAGCGACAGCTGGGCCGGCCAGGCGATCTTCTTGTCCTCGACCATGACCGGCCCCGGCTCCAGCCGGTCCAGGGCCTGCTCGATGATCTTCAGCGACTCGTTCACCTCGGCCATGCGGACCAGGTAGCGGCCCCAGGCGTCGCAGGTGTCGGCGGTCGGCACCTCGAAGTCGTAGGTCTCGTAGCCCAGGTAGGGCTCGACCTTGCGCAGGTCCCACGGCAGCCCGGCGGCGCGCAGCACCGGCCCGGTGACACCCATCGCCACGCAGCCGGTGACGTCGAGGTAGCCGGCGTCCTTGAGCCGGGCCTGCCAGATCGGCTGGCCGGTGAGCAGCTTGTGGAAGTCGGCGACCCGGTCCGGCATGACCTGCAGGAACTCCCGGATGTGCTCGACCGCGCCGGGCGGGAGGTCCTGCGCCAGCCCGCCGGGGCGGATGTAGGCGTGGTTCATCCGCAGCCCGGTGATCTCCTCGAGCAGGTCCAGGACCAGTTCCCGCTCGCGGAAGCCGTTGGTCATCCCGGTGAGCGCGCCCATCTCCATGCCGAAGGTGGCCAGCGCGACCAGGTGCGAGGCGATCCGGTTGAGCTCCATGACCAGCACGCGGATCGTCCGCGCGCGCTGCGGCGCCTCGATGCCCAGCAGCTTCTCGACGGCCAGGCAGTACCCGGCCTCGTTGTACAGCGGGGACAGGTAGTCCATCCGCGTGACGAACGTCGTCCCCTGCGTCCAGTTGCGGTACTCGGTGTTCTTCTCGATGCCGGTGTGCAGGTAGCCGATCACCACCCGCGCCTTGGTGACCGTCTCGCCCTCGAGGTCGAGGACGAGCCGCAGGACGCCGTGGGTGGAGGGGTGCTGCGGGCCCATGTTGACGACGAGGCGCTCCTCGCCGTAGGCCTCCGCGCCGAGCGTCTGGTCCCAGTCACCGCCGGTGACGGTGTAGACGCGGCCCTCGGTGGTCTCCCGGGAGCCGGCGTACGGGTCGGTGGGGTTGTAGGTGGTGCTCATCGGTAGCTCCGCCGGGTGTCGGGGGGCGGGATCGTGGCGTCGTGGTACTCCACCGGCACGCCGCCGAGCGGGTAGTCCTTGCGCTGGGGGTGGCCGTCCCAGTCGTCGGGCATGAGGATCCGGGTCAGCGCCGGGTGGCCGTCGAAGACGACGCCGAACATGTCCCACGTCTCCCGCTCGTGCCAGTCCGCCGTCGGGTAGACGGACGTGACCGAGGGGACGTGCGGGTCCTCGGCGGTCACCGCGACCTCCAGCCGGATCCGCCGCCGGTAGGTCATCGAGGTCAGGTGCAGGACGACGTGCAACCGGGGCCGGCCGGGACCTGCCGCGGGGCCGCCGCTGTCCAGGTAGTCGACGCCGGAGACGCTGCTGCACAGCTCGAAGCGCAGCGCCTCGTCGTCGCGCAGGGCCCGCACCAGGGTGAGCAGGTGCTCGCGGGCGACGAAGTAGGTGATCTCGCCGCGGTCGGCCAGCACCCGCTGCACGGCGGCGTCGTAGGTGGCCTGGCCGACGGCGTCGATCAGCGCGTCGGTGACCTCGTCGAAGTACCCGCCGTAGGGCCGCTCGGTGGAGTGCAGCGCGACCGCGCCGCCGGGCTCGACGCGGACCAGCCCGCCGAAGCCGGAGGTGTCGCCGCTGCCGCTGACCCCGAACGCGCCCTTGCGGAACCCGCCGCCGGGGGCGGTGGCGCCCTGCTCGGCGTCCGTGCCGCTGCGGTCGCCCGGGCCGGTCACCGGTTCCCCCGCACGTACGGCTCGGGCAGCAGGACGGCGTCGCCGCCGCGCTGCTCGATGGCGAACTGGCCGGTGCGCCGGTCGGCCGCCGCGCGCTCGTAGGCCGCCCGCGCCGCCTTGTCGGCCCGGACGCTGGACGGCATCTCGACGTACAGCTCCTGCGCCCGGCCCTCGGCCCGCGCCTGCTCGAGCTCACGGGCCCGCCTCGGACCCAGCGGCTCGTGCATGATCTTGTGGTGCAGCTTGAGGATCGCGTCGGTGAGCATCTCCGGCCGCGGCGGGCACCCGGGCAGGTACATGTCCACCGGGACGACGTGGTCGACGCCCTGCACGATCGCGTAGTTGTTGAACATCCCGCCGGAGCTCGCGCACACGCCCATCGCCAGCACCCAGCGGGGCTCGGGCATCTGGTCGTAGATCTGGCGCAGGACCGGGGCCATCTTCTGGCTGACCCGCCCGGCGACGATCATCAGGTCGGCCTGCCGCGGGGAGGCCCGGAAGACCTCCATGCCGAAGCGGGCCAGGTCGTAGCGGCCGGCGCCGGTGGCCATCATCTCGATCGCGCAGCAGGCCAGCCCGAAGGTGGCCGGCCACAGCGACGACTTGCGGGTCCAGTTGACCAGCTTCTCCACCGAGGTCAGCAGGACGCCGCTCGGCAGTTTCTCCTCGAGTCCCATCAGAGGCCTCTCAGTCCCAGTCCAGGCCGCCGCGTCGCCACACGTAGACGTAGGCGATGAACACGGTGCCGATGAAGACGACCATCTCGACCAGCCCGAAGACGCCCAGCGCGTCGTTGGCGACGGCCCACGGGTAGAGGAAGACGATCTCGATGTCGAAGACGATGAAGATCATCGCCGTGAGGTAGTACTTGACCGGGAAACGGCCGCCGGTCAGCGGCTGGTCCACCGGCTCGATGCCGCACTCGTAGGCGGCCAGCTTCGCCCGGTTGTACCGGCGGGGGCCGACGAACGGCGCGACCGCCACCGAGAACAGCGCGAACGCCGCGGCCAGCGCGAACAGGCCGACGATCGGCACGTACACCGAGAGCACAGCGTCTACCTCTCGCCGTCGGGGGTCGGGTCGGGAGCGGTCACGTCAGACCGCCGGGGCCAGGCGGGTCAGGACGGCGACGGCGCGGTCGAACCGGTCGCCGTCCCGGCCGTCGGAGAGGTTGCCCATCAGCCGCAGCGCCCGGGCCACCAGCGACGGCCGCTTCAGGCCGTGCGCGGTGGCGAACCGGACCAGGTCCGGCCGGGCCAGCAGCGCCAGGAACCCGGTGCCCAGCCGGTGGTGGCGCCCGTACTCCTCGCGCAGCCGGGCCGGGTACCGGCGCAGCACCGCCTCGCGCGCGACCCCCTCGGGCGCGGCCAGGCCCGCCACGGCGGTCTCGGCGGCCATCCGGCCGGTCTCCAGCGCGTAGCTGATGCCCTCGCCGTTGAACGGGTTGACGGTGCCCGCGGCGTCGCCGGCCAGGAGCAGCCCGCGGGTGTAGGCCGGCCCGCGGTGCAGCGCCATCGGCAGGCCCGCACCGCGCAGCGGGGTGACCGCGTGCTCCTCGCCGAGCTGCCACTCGGCCGGCAGGGTGGCCAGCCACCCGCGCAGCACCGCCCGCGGCTCGGCGCCGGTGCCGCGGCGGGTGTCGAGCAGGCCGAAGCCGACGTTGCTGGTGCCGTCGCCCATGCCGAACGCCCAGCCGTAGCCGGGCATCGAGTCCGCGCTCGGGCCACCGGTGGACAGGTCGAAGGAGATGTCGAGGTACTGGTCGTCCGTGCGCGGGGACGAGACGTACCGGCGGACGGCGACGCCGAGCGGCCGGTCCTCCCGTCGCAGCAGGCCCAGCGCCTTGGCCAGCCGCCCGGAGAGCCCCTCGGCGGAGACGACCAGCGGCGCGCGCCAGGTGGCCGGCGTCCGGTCCGGGCCCTCCTCGGCGTGCACCCCGGCGACCCGGCCGGCGTCGTCCAGCAGCGGGCCGGTGACCGTGACCTCCTGCACCAGCCGGGCGCCGGCCGCGACGGCGTGGTCGGCCAGCCCGGCGTCGAGGTCGCGGCGACCGCGGATCAGGCCGTACGACGGCCAGCGGTCCAGGACCGGCCAGTCGACCTCGACCACCTGGCCGCCGCCGGTGACCCGCAGGCCCTTGTGGCGGACCCAGCCGGTGGTGTCGACCCCCATGTCGTCGAGCGCCTTGACCCCGCGCGGGGTCAGCCCGTCGCCGCAGACCTTCTCGCGGGGCAGCCGGGCCTTCTCCAGGACGGCGACGTCGAGGCCGGCCCGGGCGAGGTGCCACGCGGCCGAGGAGCCCGCCGGGCCGGCGCCGACGACGAGCACGTCGGCCCGCCGGTCGCCGTCGTCCACCTCGGCCCCCTCCGTTCGAGTTCACCGGCCACTTTGTGAATTGCTTCACAAGGCGGCCCGGTCCCCACTCTAGGCCGGGGTGTGAGCTCGGTGACAAGTGGGCACCTGCGATTGGTACGTCACGGTTCCGTCTCGTCCCACCCGTACCAGGCGGGAGGCGCTCAGCCGAGCGGCTTGCGGCCGCGGTGCAGCGCCACGATGCCGCCGGTGAGGTCGCGCCAGGCGACGTCGGCCCAGCCGGCACCCTGCAGCCGGGCGGCCAGCGCCGGCTGGTCGGGCCAGGCCCGGATCGACTCGGCCAGGTAGACGTAGGCGTCGGGGTTGCTGCTGACCGCGCGCGCTATGCGCGGCAGCGCCCGCATCAGGTACTCGGTGTAGACGGTGCGGAAGGGCGCCCAGGTGGGGCTGGAGAACTCGCAGACCACCAGCGTGCCGCCGGGGCGGGTGACCCGGGTGAACTCGCGCAGCGCGGCGTCGGGGTCGGCGACGTTGCGCAGGCCGAAGGAGATGACCACGCCGTCGACGCTCTCGTCGGCCAGCGGCAGGGCCATGGCGTCGCCGGCCACCTTGGGCACCGGCCGGGCCGCGCCCGCGCGCAGCATCCCCTGGGAGAAGTCGCAGGCGATGGCGTGCACGCCGCCGGCGGACAGCTCGACGGTGGAGACCGCCGTCCCGGCGGCGACGTCGAGCACGGTCTGGCCCGGGTGGGCGCCCAGGGCCTCGCGGGTGGCCCGCCGCCAGGAGGCGTCGAGGCCGCCGGAGAGGACCGTGTTGGTGACGTCGTAGCGCTCCGCGACCCGGTCGAACATGGCCGCGACGTCGGCCGGCCGCTTGTCCAGACCGGCCCGGACCCCGGCGGTGTGTGCGCTGTCTCGCCGGTCTCCCACGACGGCGACGCTACCGGGCTGCCTACCCTGGGCTGGTGAGCGTGGCAGCAGTGACCACCCCCGGTGCGGTCACGCCCGTCGTCACGACCACCCCGCTGCTCGAGCCCCCCGCTCTGCTCGACCTGCTGCCGGCCGCCGGCGCCCTGTCCTGGGTGCGCCGCGGGGAGGGCCTGGTCGGCTGGGGCGAGGCTGCCCGGCTGGAGGTCACCGGCCCGCGGGCCCTGGCCGAGGCGGCCGCGTGGTGGGAGGCCCACAGCGCCGGTCTGGACGTCGACGACCGGGCCGGGGTGCCCGGTTCCGGGCCGGTCGTGTTCGCCAGCATCGCCTTCGACCCGGCCGCCGGGACGTCGGTGTTCGTCGTCCCCGAGGTCGTCGTCGGCCGGCGGGACGGCCTGGCCTGGGTGACCACCAGCGGGGACGCCGACCCCGCCGACGTGCTGTCCGCCGCACCCAGGACCGCGCCGTCCGCGCCGGGGCGGCTGCGCTACGCCGACGGCGCGCTGGACCCCGCCTCGTGGTGCGCGACGGTGGCCGCGGCCGTCGAGCGGATCGACGCCGGCGAGCTGGCCAAGGTGGTGCTGGCCCGTGACCTGCTGGTCACCGCTGACGCACCGCTGGCCCCCCGCGCGCTGCTCGCCCGGCTCGCCGCCCGCTTCCCCGACTGCTGGACCTTCGCCGTCGACGGCCTGCTGGGCGCGACGCCGGAGCTGCTGCTGCGCCGGACCGGCCGGCAGCTGTCCTCGCGGGTGCTCGCCGGGACCGCCCCCCGCGGCGCCGGCGCCGACGACGAGCGGCTGGCCGCCGGCCTGCTCGCCTCGGCCAAGGACCGCGCCGAGCACGCCCTCGCGGTGGAGTCGCTGGTGCGCGCGCTGGACCCCTACTGCACGGCGCTCACCGCGCCCGGCGAGCCCGAGCTGCTGACGCTGGCCAACGTGCGGCACCTGGCCACCGACGTCACCGGCGTCCAGCGCCGGGCCGGTGCCCGCGGCTCCGCCGGCCTGCTCGAGCTGGTCGGCGCGGTGCACCCGACGGCCGCGGTCTGCGGCACCCCGACCGACGCCGCCGCCGCGCTGATCGGCGAGCTGGAGGGCATGGACCGCGGCCGCTACGCCGGCCCGGTCGGCTGGGTGGACGCCCGCGGGGACGGCGAGTTCGGCCTGGCGCTGCGCTGCGCGGAGCTGTCCGACCGGGACCCGGCCTCGGCGCGCCTGTTCGCCGGCTGCGGCATCGTCGCCGGCTCCGACCCGGCCGCCGAGCTGGCCGAGACCCAGGCGAAGTTCGCCGCCTTCCAGGCCGCGCTGGAGAGCTGAGCCGGGCTCGTCCGCACGGGCGTGCCAACTCCGCAGGCGACGACCTCCTCCCCGGAGGGTCGTGCTCTGCCCAGCACCGTGGGCAGAGCACGACCACCCGCGGACGAGGACCTGCTGGGCGGTGGTGCAACCGCCACGTCCGGAGCCGTCGTGGGTCTCGATGCCGCCCGGGTCGACGGCCGGCTGCGGCGAGGCGCTCAGGCTCCGCCCAGCGCCTCGGCGGCGGCCGAGCGCAGCCGGGTCGCCAGCTCCGCCTCGGCGCGCTGGTCGGTGCGGACGACGACCACCCGGGGTCCGCCCGCGGCGACGGCGTCCCGGAGGTCGGCCGACGACGACACCCGCTCGGCCGGCCAGCCGAGCGCCTCCGCGACGGCGACCAGGTCGCGGCCGTGCGGCGTGCCGAACACCCGCCGGTAGCCGGCCTCGTACCGCGGCTGCCCGGGCTCGAGCTGGGCGAAGATGCCGCCGCCGTCGTTGTCCGGGACGACGAGGGTGAGGTCCGGCCGGGGTTCGCCCTCCCCCACCAGCAGGCCCTGCAGGTCGTGCAGGAAGGTGAGGTCGCCGAGCAGCGCGAACGCCCGGTCGCCGTGCACGCGGGCCGCGCCGACCGCGGTGGAGACCGTCCCGTCGATGCCGGCGACGCCGCGGTTGGCCAGCACGGTGAGCTCCGGGCGCGGGACGGCCAGCCGGTCGACGTCGCGCACCGGGGTCGAGGAGCCGAGCACCAGCAGCGCACCGTCGGGCAGGGCGGCGACCAGGTCGCGGGCGAGCATCCCGGCGGTCAGCCCGGGCAGTGCATCGAGGACGCCGTCGACCGCCGTCCCCAGCCGGCCGGCGGCCGCGCACCACGCCGCCCGCCACGCCGCACCGGCCGGGGCGCCGGCGGCCGGCAGCCCGCCCACCCAGGTCGTCGAGCGGCCGGCGTCGGGCCAGTGCGGGGCGGCGGACACGGTCTCCACCCGGACGGCGGGGTCGGCGAGCAGCGCCGACACCGGCCGGGACAGCGTCGGCCGGCCCACGACCAGCACCCGGTCGGGCCGGTGGTCGGCCAGCCAGCCGGGCACCCCGAGCAGCAGCGCACCGCCGCGCACGGACGCCGCCCACGCACCGCTCGACGGCTCGGCGACCACCGGCCAGCCCTGCGCGCCGGCCAGCTCGGCCGCTGCCCGGCCCAGCGCCGGCGGCGCGTCACCGACGACGACGAGGGTGCGCTGCGGGCCGGTGTCGGCCGGCCGGGGTGGTGCGGGCAGCGAGCCGTCTGTCCACGGGGAACCGTCCGGCCGGCCGGACCACGGGCCGGTGGTCCGCACGTCGGCGTCCTCGGGAAGCAGCGGCTCGCGGAACGAGAGGTTGAGGTGCACCGGCCCCGGGTCGCCGGAGAGCCCGCCGCGGGCGGTCAGCAGCGCCTTGGCCACCAGCGAGCGCCAGTACCGGTTCTGCGCCTGCTCGCGGCCGGCCTCGGGCACGCCGACGTCGACCGCCGCCCGCACCGCCCCGCCGTAGAGACCGGGCTGGGCGATGGTCTGGTTGGCGCCGGTGCCGCGCAGCTCCGGCGGCCGGTCGGCGGTCAGCGCCAGCAGCGGCACCCCCGCGGCGTCGGCCTCCAGCACCGCGGCGTGCAGGTGCGCGGTCGCCGTCCCCGATGTGGTGAGCACCGGCACCGGCCGCCCGGACGCCTTGGCCAGGCCGAGCGCGAGGAAGGCCGCCGTCCGCTCGTCGATGCGCACGTGCAGCGTCAGCCGGCCGTCCCGCTCGGCGTCGGCCAGCGCCAGCGCGACCGGCGCCGAGCGGGAGCCGGGCGCCACCACGGCGTCGGTGACCCCGCCGCGGACCAGCTCGTCGACGAGCACCCGGGCGAGGGCGGTGGAGGGGTTCACCCGCGCACCGCGTGCAGCCGCGCCAGCCACCGCGCCTCGACCTCCGGGCCGGCGGCGACGTCGGCCAGCCGGTCGGGCGTGACGGCACGCACCGGGAGCGCACCGTCCACCGGCAGCAGCGGGTCGCCGGTGACGTCCCCGTCCAGCAGCGCGACGGTGGCCAGCCCGCAGGCGAACGGCAGCTCGGGCAGCGCGGCGGCCAGGGCCACGCCGGCGGCGATGCCCACCGAGGACTCCAGCGCCGAGGAGACGACGCACGGCAGGCCGTGCGCCCAGGCCACCTCGAGCGCCGCCCGGACCCCGCCGAGCGGCTGCACCTTGAGGACGACGACGTCCGCCGCCTCGCGCAGGTCCACCCGCAGCGGGTCGGCCGAACGCCGGACGACCTCGTCAGCGGCGACCCGGACGTCGACCCGGCGGCGCAGGGCGGCCAGCTCCGCCAGCGACGCGCAGGGCTGCTCGACGTACTCCAGGCCGACCCGGTCGAGCACGCGGATGCGCGCGGCGGCGGTGTCGACGTCCCAGGCGGCGTTCGCGTCGACCCGGATCGCGCCGTCCGGGCCGAGGGCGTCGCGCACCGCCTCGACGCGGGCCAGGTCGTCGGCCGGCGCCTGGCCCGGCTCGGCGACCTTGACCTTCGCCGTCCGGCAGCCGGAGGCGGTCACGATCGCGTGCGCCCGCCCGGGGTCGACGGCGGGCACGGTGACGTTCACCGGCACGGCGTCCCGCACCGGCGCCGGCCACCCGTCGCAGGCCGCCTCGACCGCCGCGGCCCACCAGCGGCGGCTCTCGGCGACGTCGTAGTCCCAGAACGGGGAGAACTCCCCCCAGCCCGCCGGGCCCTCCACCAGCACCCCGTCGCGGACGTCGATGCCGCGGAACCGGGTCCGCATCGGCACCGACCAGACCTGCGCCCCGTCGGTGTCGATCACGTCAGCAAGCGTAGTTCGGGCGCGCAGTAGCCTCGGACCTCGTGCCCAGGCACCTCACACTCGTGCCGGCGCCGGCCGACCCTCTCGCGCTCCTCCCCGACCTGCGCGCCGCCCTGGACGGCACGACGCCGCTCGCCGTCCTGCCCGCCGGCCCGCCGCCCGCCGTCAGGGCTGCGCTGGCCGTGCTGCGCCCCGAGGTGCCCCTGGAGGACGGCGCGGACCTCGTCGTCGTCACCTCCGGCTCGACCGGCGGCGGCCGCGGCGTGCTGCTGCCGGCGGCCGCGGTGCGCGCGTCGGGCGAGGCCACGCTGCGCCGGCTCGGGGGGCCGGGCGCCTGGCTGCTCGCGCTGCCGGTCTCGGCGATCGCCGGCCTGCAGGTGCTCTGCCGCTCGATCCTGGGCGGCACCGACCCGACCGTGCTCGCCTCCGGGGAGCCGCTGGCCGCCGCCGTCGCCCGCATGCCGGCCGGCCGGCGCTACACCGCGCTGGTGCCCACCCAGCTGCGCCGGTACCTCGACGCCGAGCCCGCCGCGCTGCGCGCGTTCGACGCGGTGCTCGTCGGCGGCGCGGCCACCGACGCAGGCCTGCTGGCCGGCGCCCGCGACGCGGGCGTCGCCGTCGTGACCACCTACGGGATGACCGAGACCGCCGGCGGCTGCGTGTACGACGGCGAGCCGCTGGACGGCGTGCGGGTGCGCGTCGCCGACGGCGGGGACGCCGCAGGACCCGGCGGTGTGGGCATCGAGCTCGCCGGGCCGGTGCTCGCGACCGGCTACCGACTCGACCCCGGGGGCACCGCGGCCGCGTTCGCCGGCGGCTGGTTCCGCACCCGCGACGCCGGGGCCCTCGACGACGCCGGCCGGCTGGCCGTGCACGGCCGGCTGGACGACGTCGTGGTCACCGGCGGGGTCAACGTCGCGCCCCAGGCCGTCGAGGCCGTGCTGCGCCAGCACCCGGACGTCGCCGACGCCGTCGTCTTCGGCCGGCCGGACGACGAGTGGGGCCAGCGGGTGGTTGCCGCGGTGGTGCCGGCACCGGGCGCGGAGCCGGACCTCGCCGCGCTGCGCCGCTGGGTCACCGCGCGGCTGGGCGGGCCGGCCGCACCGCGGGAGCTGCACCGCATCGCCGCCGTCCCGGCCCTGCACACCGGCAAGCCCGACCGCCGCGGTGTCGCCGCCGCGATCCCCGACGAGAGGTCCTGACCGTGGCCACCCCCGCCCAGTGGCTGGCCGGCGCCCGCCCGCGCACGCTGCCCGCGGCCCTCGCCCCCGTGCTCGTGGGCACCGGCACCGCCGCGGCCCTCGACGGCTTCCGGCCGCTGACCGCGCTGCTGGCCCTGCTGGTCGCCCTCGCGCTGCAGGTGGCGGTCAACTACGCCAACGACTACTCCGACGGGGTGCGCGGCAGCGACGCCGTCCGGGTGGGCCCGATGCGGCTGGTCGGCTCGGGCGCGGCGACCCCGCGGCAGGTGCTGGGCGCAGCGCTGGCCTCCTTCGCGGTCGCAGCGGTGGCCGGGCTGGCCCTGGCGGCGCTGTCGAGCTGGTGGCTGGTCGGGGTCGGCGCGGCCTGCATCGCCGCCGCCTGGACCTACACCGGCGGCCCGCTCCCCTACGGCTACCTGGCGTTGGGCGAGGTGTTCGTCTTCGTCTTCTTCGGCCTGGTCGCCGTCGTGGGGACGACGTTCGTGCAGACCGGCTCGGTCGACGGGCTGGCCGTCGCGGCCGCGGTGCCGATCGGCCTGCTGTCGGTGGCGCTGCTGGTGGTGAACAACCTGCGCGACATCGAGGGCGACGCCGCCGTCGGCAAGCGCACGCTGGCCGTGCTGCTCGGCGACCGCGGCACCCGGATCGCGTTCGCGGCGCTGCCGGCGGTGGCGTTCGCGGTGGTCGTCGCGATCGGCGTGGCGCGGCCCTGGGCCCTGCTGGCGCTGCTCGCCGTCCCGCTGGCCGTGCCGCCCGTGCGCACCGTGCTCTCCGGCGGGCGCGGCCCCGCGTTGATCGCGGCGCTGCAGGGCACCGGTCTGCTCACCCTGGTGACCGGGGTGCTGCTGGGCGCCGGGCTGGCCCTCAGCGGCTGAAGGAGGACCCCGTCCTCCTCACCGCTCGCAAGCTCGCGGCGAGCCTCTGGACGGGGCCAGCGGGGTCCTTCACCCGTCGCCGGTGAGTCGGGCCTCGCGCGCGGCCTTCGCCTGCTGACGGGCGACGCTGCGCGCGGCCAGGGCCTCGGTGAGCCGCTCGCGCGAGGAGCGCAGCAGCAGGTACGAGACCGGCATCGACAGCAGCAGCCCGAACAGCGCGCCGGACCAGAAGTCCAGGCCCAGCACCCACAGCAGCAGGACCAGCGCGGCGGCGATGGCCAGCCGGCCGACCGTGTACACCGCCAGCCAGGGCGCGATCCTGGGCGGCGCCGCCGGCCCTCCGGTCGGCGCGCCCGGCACCGCCGGCTCAGCCCTCTCCGCCATGGCGACCCTCCCACTTGGTGCTGAGCACGACCGTCGTCCGCGTGCGGGCGACGCCTCTGACCCGGTTCAACGCGCTGATGGTGGTCTCCAGTGCCGCGATGTCGGTCACCCGGACCTTGAGCACGTAGCCCTCGCTGCCGGCGACCCGCCAGCAGTCCTCGACCTCGGGCATCGCGGCCAGCGCCTCCTCGATGCCGGTCTCGTCGACCGAGTCGCTCTCGATGACGCCCACCAGCGCGGTGACGCCCAGGCCCACCGCCGCCGGGTCCACGACCGCCCGGTAGCCGGTGACGACCCCGGCCGCCTCCAGCTTGCCGACCCGCTCGTGCACCGCCGGGGAGGAGAGACCGACCCGCCGCGCGAGCTCGGCGTAGCTCGCCCGGCCGTTGGCGCGCAGCAGGTCGATCAGCTGCTGGTCGACGGCGTCGATGGCGTGTCCCTCCCGCAGGTGCCGCGCTGGGTGTGCGGTCGAGTATCGCCCGCGCACGTACTGTGGAGAGCAGTCGGGCTCGATCGGCGAGGGGGTGGGCCGCCATGGCCTTCGTGGTGGTGCTGGTGGTGGCGATCGCCGTGGTGGTGCTGGTGCTGCGCGCGGCGGAGAAGGGCGGTCCCGGCGGGGTCCGCGCCCCGAAGCCGCCCCGGCCGCAGCGCGCCGCCCGCCCGGTGGCACCGGACGACGACCCGGAGTTCCTGCGCGAGCTGGAGCGCCGCACCCGGCGCGACGACGGCTCCCCCGCCTGAGCGCCTCGGTCACCCAGGTCCCGAGCGCGGTCCCGCCCTGAGCCTGCGAAGGGTGGGGAGGACGGCGGCCCCGTCCCGGGTCCCGCCCTGAGCCTGCGAAGGGTGGGGAGGACGGGGTCCTTACTTCAGGCGGCGCGGAAGAGGCGCCGCCACCCGCGGCGCTTCTCCGGCTGCTCGGCGTCCGGCACGGCCTGAGGGGCCCGGTCGGAGATCCCCCCGGGCCAGCCCAGGCCCTCGTGCGTCGTCGATGTCCCCGGCCAGCCGAGACCGCTCTCGGTGCCCTCGGCCCGCGCGTGGCCGTGCCGTCCGGCAGGGGCACCCGCCGGACGCTGCGCGAGCGCGGCGGCGACGACGGGATCCACCGCCGCCCCTTCCGAAGCAGAGTGCCTACCCACGGGGAGCTCCCCTCCGGCGCGACATGGGGGCATGGAAGCACGGCCGCGTCCGGCGTGTCATGGACACGCCGCCCGTACGGGAGACCCGTGTCACCTCGTGTGGCGAACGGGACGGCCCGCGCGCAGGACCCCTTCCCCGGTGGACGAGGGGCCCGCGGTGGAGCGGTCAGCAGTCCCAGGCGGCGTACTGCGGGTCCCGCTCGGCCATCGCCTCCCTCAGTCCAGCCCGCCGTAGCTGTGCAGGCCGGTCGAGACCATGTTGACGTAGAGCAGGTTGAACAGGACCACGGCGAAACCGACGACGTTGACCCACGCCGCCGGGCGCCCCCGCCAGCCGACCGTCGTCCGCGCGTGCAGGTAACCGGCGTAGACCACCCAGGAGATGAACATCCAGGTCTCCTTGGGGTCCCAGCCCCAGAAGCGGCCCCAGGCGCTCTCCGCCCAGATGGCGCCGGCGATCATCGCGAACGTGTAGATGGGGAAGGCGAAGACGGCGGTGCGGTGGGCGACCCGGTCGAGTGTCGCGGCGCCCGGGAGCCGGGACAGGAACGAGCCGTCCGCACCGGCCTCCTGCCGGGACCGCAGCAGGTACAGCACGCTGGCGATGCCGCTGACGAAGAAGAGACCCGAGCCGAGGATCGCGCTGGACACGTGCACGGCCAGCCAGCTGGAGCGCAGCGCGGCGACCAGCGGCCCGGTCTCGGTGTAGAGGAACAACCCGATCGCGACGAGCGAGATCACCACCGGCGCCAGCACGAAGGCGCCGATGTCGCGGACGGCCGGGACCCGGGTCGCTAGCACCAGGTAGGCCACCACGCCGACGAGGACCACGGCGGTGGCGAACTCGTACATGTTGCCCCAGGGCAGCCGGTCAGCGGCCATCCCGCGGGTGATCAGCACGCCTGCGTGCGCGGCGGCGCCGAGGACGGTGACCGCCAGCCCGGCGAGCCCCCAGCGGTCGCTGCGGAGCGGGGCGGCAGGCGCACCCGCGTCCGCCCCGCCGGACCCGGCGGGGACCAGCTCCCTGGCCGGCCGCCGGCCGAACGCCAGCTGCGCCGAGAACGCCACGACGGCAACCGAGTAGAGCGCGACGGCGATCGAGAACAGCCTGTCCGACAGCTCGGCCAGCGACGGGTCAACGGTCACGCGGGGAGACCTCCGGTTCCGGTGCGGCCCCGCCGGACGGCGGGGCGGAGGGGGTCGGGGAACGCTCGTCGAGCGCGGCCCGCAGCTGCCCGGTCAGCTCGGCGAAGCGGGTGGCGCTCTCGCCGCCGCCCCGCGTCAGCGAGCCGACGGTCAGCACGGTACCGCCGCCGTCGGGAGCCGGGCCGACGCGGGCGAAGAAGCGCTCACGGCGCAGGAACAGCAGGGCGAGCAACCCGACGAGCACGGCGATCGCGGCGGCGAGCACCCACACCTGGCCGGGGTCGTGGGAGAACTGCAGCGCGGCGAACTGCGAGACGCCGGTGAAGGTGACCGCCGTCCCGTCGGGGAGGGTGAGCGTCTCGCCGACCGCCAGGTTGGCCCGGCCGACCTCGGCGAGCCGGCCGCGCTCGATCTGGCTGGCGTCGAGCGAGTAGACCGACTGCGGCAGGCCGGAGTCCAGGCCCAGGTAGCCCTGGTAGGCCAGGACCGCCACCTGCGGGTTCAGCGGCCGGGGGTCGATCGAGGTCAGGACGCCGCCCTGCATCAGCCCGGTCGGGGCGAAGAAGCCCTCGAGGGCCAGCTGGTCCTCCACGCCGGCGCCGAGGTCGGGCAGCTTGAGCGCGCCCTCGCTGGACATCGTGGTCTGGTCCGAGGGCAGGAACGGCGCCGAGACGTCCGTGAACGCCGTCCCGTCGGGCAGGGTGACGGTGAACCGCGGGGCGTAGCCGTGGCCGGTGACGTACACCCGGTCGCCGTCGAGCCGGAGCGGGTCGTTGACGCCGATGGTGGCCGGCTCCCCCTCCTCGCCGGGGCCGCCGTAGCGGATGTCGGCGGTGTAGGAGGCCGCGGTCAGGTCCTCCTCGTACTCCGCGCGGAAGTCCTCCAGGTCGATGCAGAGCGGGCTGAGGTCACCGCTGTCGACCAGCGCACCGGAGGAGTGGGTGTCGTACTGCTGGAAGGAGTTGCAGAAGCCCTGGCCCTCGGTGACCAGGATGCTGCCCTCGTACCCCCACAGCTTGCCGCCGGCCAGGCCGAGCAGCAGCGCCACCAGGGACAGGTGGAACAGCAGGTTGCCGCTCTCCTTCCAGAAGCCCTTCTCCGCGGAGAGCTCCGGGCCGGATGCCGCAGGACCCGGCGGAGTCGACGCGGCACCGTCCCGGCGGACGACGCGGAAGCGCCGCACCCGCAGCTCCTCCTCGACCACGTCGAGGACGGCCGGGCCGGGCAGCGCGGTGGCGAGCTCACCGGAGTCGGGCAGCCGCTGCAGCCGGCGCGGCGCCGGCGGCGGAGCGGCCCGCAGCGCGCGGACGTGCTCGGCCAGCCGGGGGACGACGCAGCCGATGAGCGAGACGAACAGCAGCAGGTAGACCGCGGCGAACCACGGCGAGCCGAAGACGTCGAAGGCGTAGAGCCGGTCGAGCACCGGCGCCAGCGTCGGGTGGTCGGCGAAGTACTGCCGGACGGCGTTCTGGTTCAGCGAGCGCTGCGGGAGCAGCGACCCCGGGATCGCCGCCAGCGCCAGCAGGAACAGCAGGACGATCGCCGTCCGCATCGCGGTCAGCCGGCGCCACCAGCGCAGCCACAGCCCCCAGGCGCGGGCGCCCAGGGAGGGCCGGGCGGGCGGCGGCGGTGCCGCGGCCGGCCGCGGCGGGGCGACGGTGCTCACAACACCTCCTCGCTGGCGCTCGTCGGTGCTGTGAGCAGTGCTGCTCCGTTGATCGGTGACCTCGCGAGCTCGGTCACAGCACGCTCTCCGCGAAGCCGTTGGCGGCCAGCCAGCCCTGCAGCCAGCGCATCATCTCGGTCCAGGCGCCGGTGACCAGCAGCAGGCCGACGACGACGAGGACGGCGCCGCCGAACCGCGTGACCGCCTGCGCGTGCCGCCGCAGGAACGACGTCGCGCCCATCGCCCAGCGGGCGCCGAGGGCGACGAGCACGAACGGCACGCCCAGTCCCAGGCAGTAGGCCAGCCCGAGCAGCGCCCCGCGTCCGGCGGTGGCCTGCTGGAAGGCGAGGTTCTGCACCGCGGCGAGCGTGGGGCCCAGGCACGGCGTCCAGCCCAGCCCGAAGACGACGCCCAGCAGCGGCGCCCCCGCCAGCCCGGTCGCCGGGCGGAGGGCCATCCGCCTGGTGCGCTGCAGCAGCGGCAGCCAGCCGAGGAAGCCCAGCCCGACCAGGACGGTGACGACGCCGAGCACCCGGGTGATCTCGTCGTTGTACTGCAGCAGCAGCCGGCCCAGGCCGCCGACCGCGGTGCTGATGGTGACGAAGACGGCGGTGAAGCCGAGCACGAACAGGACGGCGCCGAGGACCATCCGCCCGCGGGGTGACCGCTCGTCGGTGCGGACCACCGTCGCCGTGGAGCCGCCGGACGCGACCGCGGCGGGGGCCGTCGTCCGGGCACCGGAGCCGACCAGCCCGGTGACGTAGGACAGGTAGCCGGGCACCAGCGGCAGCACGCACGGCGAGGCGAAGCTGACCAGCCCGACCAGCGCCGCGACGGCAGCGGCCACGAGCAGCGGGCCGTCGGTCACGAGGCCGCCGAAGGTCTCCCCCATCAGCCCTCCTCGGCCAGCAGCAGGTCGAGCACCGCCCGCAGGTCCTCCTGCGCGACCGCGCCGGTGTAGACCGCGGCCACCCGCCCCTGCGCGTCCAGCACGATGGTGGACGGGATGGCGTTGGCCGGGTAGTCCCGGAACGCCAGGGCCACCTCGCCCCGCGGGTCGTGGAGCGACGGGAACTCGATGCCGAAGCTGTCCTCGAACGCGCGGGCCAGCTGGTCGGTGTCCTTCACGTTGACGCCCAGGAACCGCACGCCCCGGTCGCGCACCTCGGCGTAGACCTCCTGGAACTCCGGCGACTCCACCCGGCAGGGGGCGCACCAGGAACCCCAGAAGTTGACGACCGCGATGCCGCCGTCGAGCTCGGTGGAGGCGAAGTCGTCGCCGTCGAGCAGGGTGCCGGAGAACTCCGGCGCGGCGGCGCGCTCGTCGGACGGGATGACCTCCCCGGCCGGGGTGCCCTGGACGAAGCGGAACTCCCCGCCGTTGTTGACGTCGACGGCGCCGTCGCCGGTGGCGCAGCCGGTGAGCAGCAGCGCAGCCACCAGCGCGCCGAGCAGACCTCGCCTCATGCGCCGGGGACCGCGTCCGGCGGGGTGGCGCCGGCGGGCTCGGCGTAGGAGATCCCCACGACGTGGTCGCCGTCGTAGGTCACCGAGGTGACGCTGGCCAGCCCGCACTGCCGGCGGCGCGGGTCGTGCGTGTAGCGGCGTCCCTCCAGGTGCAGCCGCAGCGTCCAGATCGGCAGCTGGTGGCTGACGCAGACCGCCGCGGCACCGCGGGCGGCGTCCCGCGCGGACTCGACCGCGGCCAGCATCCGCGCGGCGATCTCGACGTAGGGCTCGCCCCACGACGGGCGGAACGGGTTGCGCAGCTTCCACCAGTGCTGGGGGGAGCGCAGGGCGCCGTCCCCCACGCCGACCCGCAGCCCCTCGAAGGCGTTGCCCGCCTCGATCAGCCGGTCGTCCACCCCGATCGGCAGGTCGAGCTTGCCGGCGATCGGCGCGGCGGTCTGCTGCGCGCGCTTCAGCGGGCTGCTGACCACGTGGGTGACGCCCTTGCCGGACAGCCACTCGGCGGCGGCCAGCGCCATCGCCTCGCCGGTCTCCGACAGCCGGTAGCCCGGCAGCCGGCCGTAGAGCACCTCCTCCGGGTTGAACACCTCGCCGTGGCGGAGCAGGTGGACCACGGTCTCCTCGGCCATCAGGTGCTCATCCCGGTGGAGGCGTCGGCCGGCTCCTCGGCCGGCGGGGCGGACGACGGGTCGACGGCCGCGGCGGCACGGGCGGCCGCCGGGAGTGCGTCGAGGACCCGCTCGACGGCCTCGTCGTCGAGCGCGGCGCTGACGAACCACGACTCGAACGCCGAGGGCGGCAGGTAGACGCCGCGGGCGAGCATCGCCTGGAAGAAGGCGGTGTAGCGGGCGGCGTCCTGCGAGCGCGCGTCGTCGTAGTCGCGCACCTGCCGGTCGTCGGGGACGAAGAACACCGAGAACATCGAGCCGGCCTGCTGCACGCGGTGCGGGACGCCCGCGGCGAACAGCGCGGCGCTGGCCGCCCCGCGGAGGGTGACGGCGACCTCGTCGCAGCGGGCGTAGACCTCGCGGGTGCAGTGCCGCAGCGTGGTGAGGCCCGCGGCGACCGCGACCGGGTTCCCCGACAGCGTGCCCGCCTGGTAGACCGGCCCGGCCGGGGCCAGGTGCTGCATGAGGTCGGCGCGGCCGCCGAAGGCCGCGGCCGGCAGCCCGCCGCCCATGACCTTGCCGAAGGTCATCAGGTCGGCGTCCACCGGGTCCAGGCCGTACCAGCCGGAGCGGGACACGCGGAAGCCGGTCATGACCTCGTCGACGATCAGCAGTGCACCGTGCGCGGCGGTGGTGCGGCGCAGCGCCTGGTTGAAGCCGTCCAGCGGCGGGACGACGCCCATGTTGCCGACCGCGGCCTCGGTGATGACCGCGGCGATCTCGCTGCCCCGCTCGGCGAAGACGGCCTCGACCGCGGCCGCGTCGTTGTAGGGCAGGACGACGGTGTCGGCGGCGGCGCCGGTGGTGACGCCGGGGGTGTCGGGCAGGCCGAGGGTGGCCACGCCGGAGCCGGCCGAGGCCAGCAGCGCGTCGACGTGGCCGTGGTAGCAGCCGGCGAACTTGACGATGACCCGACGGCCCGTGACGCCGCGGGCCAGGCGCACCGCCGAGAGGACCGCCTCGGTGCCGGAGTTGACCAGCCGCACCTCTTCCACCGGCGGCATGCGGCGGACGATCTCCTCGGCCAGCTCCACCTCGCCCTCGGTCGGGGTGCCGAAGGTCAGGCCGCGGCGGGCGGCAGCGGTGACCGCCTCCACGACCGCCGGGTGGGCGTGGCCGAGGATCAGCGGGCCCCACGAGGCGACGAGGTCGACGTAGCGGCGGCCGTCTGCGTCGGTGAGGTACGCGCCCTGGCCCTGGGCCATGAAGCGGGGGGTGCCACCGACGGCGCCGAAGGCGCGCACCGGTGAGTTCACCCCGCCGGGGGTGACCCGCTGCGCGCGGGCGAACAGGTCGGCCGACGCGGGGGCCTCGTAGGCGTACGGGGGGCTGTCCAGCGAGGTCACGACCCCAGTGTCCCCTCCCTCTCCGACGGGCCGCCGGGGACGTCCGCCACAGCCGCGAGCAGGGCACGCGACAGCGCCGCCGGGTCGCGGGTGGGCACCAGCACGGTGCGCCCGTCCGTCGTCCGCAGCGGCAGGCCCGACCGGCCGCGCGGCAGCGACCAGCCGCCGCCGAGCACCGGGGCACCCGCGTCCACCCCCGCCGTCCCGGCGCCGACCGCGCGCAGGTGGGCGGCGTCGACGTCGGCGAGCGGCACCCGCTCCGGGCCGACCGCGAGCACCGGGTCGGCGCCGCCGGCGTCGACCTGCACCGTCCAGGCCCGGCGGGCCGAGACCACGCCGGTCGCGACCACGCCCAGGACGGCGACCACGGCCAGCGCCCACACCGGCGGCGGCAGCCCGGGGCCGGGCAGGGCGGCGTCCAGGACGACGAGGAGCCCGAGGGCCCCGGCGACCAGCCAGAACGGCCGCCAGGAGCCCCCGGGCTCTGCGTAGGACATCAGCGCAGCCAGCGGGCGGCCTCCACCGCCCAGTAGGTGAGCACGGTGCCCGCGCCCGCCCGGCGGATGGCGGTGAGCGTCTCCAGGACAGCCCGCTGCCGGTCCACCCAGCCGTTGGCGGCGGCCGCCTCGAGCATCGCGTACTCACCGCTGACCTGGTAGGCGCTGACCGGGACGTCGACGGCGTCGGCGACCCGGGCGACGATGTCCAGGTAGGGCAGCGCCGGCTTGACCATGACCGCGTCGGCGCCCTCGGCGAGGTCCTGCGCCACCTCGCGCAGCGCCTCGTCGGCGTTGGGCGGGTCCATCTGGTAGGTCGAGCGGTCGCCGAACTGCGGCGCGCCCTCGGCCGCCTCGCGGAACGGGCCGTAGAAGCCCGAGGCGTACTTGGCGGCGTAGGCCAGGATCGGCGTCTCCTGGAAGGCCGCGCCGTCCAGCGCCCGCCGGATCGCCGCGACCTGGCCGTCCATCATCCCGCTGGGGGCGATGACGTGCGCTCCTGCCTGGGCCTGGGCGATCGCGACGGCGGCGTAGCGGTCCAGCGTCGGGTCGTTGTCGACGACGCCGGCCGGGGTGACGAGCCCGCAGTGCCCGTGGTCGGTGTACTCGCACAGGCACAGGTCGGCCATGAGCACCAGCTCGTCGCCGAGGTCGGCGCGCAGCTGCTGCAGGGCGACGTTGACGATGCCGTCGGCGGCGTCGGCCTGGGAGCCGACCGCGTCCTTCTCCGACGGGATCCCGAAGAGGACCAGCCCGCCGATGCCGGCCTCGGCCGCCTCGTGCGCGGCCTTGCGCAGCGACTCGGTCGTGTGCTGGACGACGCCGGGCATCGAGCTGATCGGCTGCGGCTCGTCGATGCCCTCCTTGACGAACACCGGCAGCACGAGGTCGGCCGGGGCCAGCCGGGTCTGCGCGGTGAGCCGCCGCAGCGCGGCCGTCGACCGCAGCCGACGCCCGCGCGTGAAGCCACGGGTCGACCCGCCCGCCCCCACACCTGCGGTCACTGCTCCTCGCCGCCCTCCGCCTCGCGCAGGGACAGCGCGTGCTCGGCCAGCGCGTCCACCAGCGGGCCCACCGCGGCGGTCTCCGGCTGGACGTCGACCCGCAGGCCGAACTCCTGCGCGGTCGCCGCGGTCTGCGGGCCGATCACCGACACGACGGTCTTCGCGTGCGGCTTGCCGGCGATGCCGACCAGGTTCCGCACGGTGCTCGACGAGGTGAAGCACACCGCGTCGAAGCCGCCGCCCTTGATCGCCTCGCGCACCGGGGCGGGCGGCGGGGCGGCCCGGACGGTGCGGTAGGCGGTGACGTCGTCGATCTCCCAGCCGCGCTCCTTGAGGCCTGCGGCGAGGGTCTCGGTGGCGATGTCGGCGCGGGGCAGCAGCACCCGGTCGATCGGGTCCAGCACGTCGTCGTACTCGGGGAAGTCGGCCAGCAGGCCCTCGCTGGACTGCTGCCCGGTGGGCACCAGCTCCGGCACGATGCCGAAGGCGCGCACGGCATCGGCGGTGGACTCCCCGACGCAGGCGACCTTCACGCCGGCGAACGCGCGGGCGTCCAGGCCGAGCTCGACGAACTTCTCCCGGACGGCCTTCACCGCGTTCACCGAGGTGAAGACGATCCAGCCGTAGCGACCGGTGACCAGGCCCTTGATGGCGCGGTCCATCTGCGCGGGGCTGCGCGGCGGCTCGACGGCGATCGTCGGCACCTCCACCGGGACGGCGCCGTAGGCACGCAGCCGGTCGCTCATCTCGCCCGCCTGGTCCTTGGTGCGCGGCACCAGCACCCGCCAGCCGAACAGCGGCCGGCTCTCCCACCAGGACAGCCGGGCGCGCTTGTCGACGGCCGACCCGACGGTGGCCACGACCGGGCCGCTGACGGCGTCCAGGCCGGCGGTCTTCTCGGCGACGGCGGCGAGCTTGGCCACCACGCTGCGCTGCCCGGTGCCCGAGCCGCCGGTGGTGACGACGACCGCGGTGCTGCCGGACAGGCCGCCCTCGACCAGCCGCGCGGCGGCGTCCGGGAGGTCCTCGGCGTCGCCCTGGAGCACCAGCGGCGCGTCCAGGCCCTTGGCCGCGGTGGCCAGCGCCGCCAGGTCGGCCTCGCCACCGCGCAGGTCCGCGGTCAGCGAGGTGCCGCCGAGCGCGACGCCGGCGAACGCCGGGACGGCGGTCTGCGGGGCGACGCCGGGGACGACGTCGAAGCCGACCGAGGTGCGGCTCACGGCCAGCACCTCCTTGACCACGGCGTCGGAGGTGAACGGGTCGCCGGCGACCAGCCGGACGACGGTGCCGCCGGCCTTGGCGGCGGCCACGGCCGCCTTGGCGACCTCGGCCGGCTCCCCGGTCGCGGGGGTCAGCTCGAGCTCCGGCCGGTCGGCGCGGACGGCCTCGGCGACCGCCGGCGGGACGGCGGCGTCGACGAGGACGGTGTGCGCCTCGGCGAGCGCCGCGGTCGCCCGGGCGGTGAGCATCCCGGGGTCGCCCGGGCCGGCGCCGACGAAGACGACCGTGCCGGTCGCCCCGCCGTTCTGCTTGCGGAAGCGCGTCATCGCGTGCTCCTGGGTAGGGCCCTGACGGGCTGGTGTGCGGGGGTACGGGAGGCCGGGGTCTGCTGCCCGGCCCGGGAGGTGCGGCTCACCGGGACGCCGCCATCAGTTCGGCGGCCCCCCGGTCGAGGAGTTCTGCGGCGAGCTCGCGGCCGAGCCGCTCGGCCTCGGGAGGCGGTCCGGTGATCGAGCCGCGGACGCCGTCGCTGCCGTCGAGCGCGGTGACCGAGGCGCGGAGGAACAGCTCGGGGCCGTCCTCGCCCTCGGCGAGCTCGGCGTAGGCGGCGACCGGCGCGCTGCAGCCGGCCTCCAGCGCCGCCAGCGTCGTCCGCTCGGCGACGACGCAGGCGCGGGTGGCGGCGTCGTCGAGGGGGGCGAGCAGCTGCCGGGTCCGCTCGTCGTTCCCGCGGCACTCCACGGCCAGCGCGCCCTGCGCCGGCGCGGGTAGGACCTGCAGCGGGTCGAGCGTCTCGGTGACCGCCGACAGCCGCCCCAGCCGGGACAGCCCGGCGCGGGCCAGCACGACGGCGTCCAGGTCACCCGGGACGACGCGCGCCAAGCGGGTGTCGACGTTGCCGCGGATCGGCACCACCTCGAGGCCGAGGCCCAGGGCGCGCAGCTGGGCCACCCGCCGCGGGGCGCCGGTGCCCACCGTCGCGCCCGGCGGCAGCTCGCCGAGGGTGAGGCCGTCGCGGGCGACCAGCGCGTCGCGCGGGTCCTCCCGGAGCGGGACGGCGGCGATGGCCAGCCCCGGCTCCGGCAGCGTCGGGAGGTCCTTGTAGCTGTGGACGGCGACGTCGACGGTGCCCTCGAGCAGCGCCTGCCGGATCGCCGTCACGAAGACACCCGTGCCGCCGAGCTGGGCGATCGCCACCGAGGAGCGGTCGCCCTCGGTGCTGATGTGCACCAGCTCGACCGGGACGCCGCTGGCCGCGGTGATGGCGTCGGCGACGGCCTGCGACTGGGTGGTCGCCAGCTGGCTGGCGCGGGTGCCGAGGCGCAGGGTGCCGGTGGTGGTCGCCGTCATGCCGTGCCCCCGGGCCGCAGCTCGTCGGGGTCGACGGCGACCGCCTCAGCCAGGTTGGTCCGCGCCGGGAGGACCTCCGCGTCGATGCCCAGGCCGAACAGGGCCCGCAGCGCGTCGGCGTAGTCGACTCCGCCCGGGGCGCTGGCCAGCTCCTTGACCCGCACGGTCGGCTCGTGCAGCAGCTTGTCGACGACGCGGCGCACGGTCCGGGCCACCTCGGCGCGGGTGCGGGCGTCCAGGTCGGGCACCCGCGTGGACAGCCGCAGCAGCTCCGCGTCGACGACCTCGGCGGCCTGGCTGCGCAGCGCGGAGACCGTCGGCGCCACCGCGGCGGCCTGCCGCTCGGCACGCAGCAGCGCGGTCTCGGCCTCGATGAGGGCGTGCGCCGCGGCGACGTCGTCCGCCGCCACCGGGCTGGCGGACGAGTGCCCGTCGGCGCCCCGCTCCCCCTGCAGGAGGGCCAGGTCGACCACGTGCACCCCGGGCAGCGCGGCCACGCCGGGGTCGACGTCGCGGGGCAGCGCCAGGTCGATGACCACCAGCGGCCGGTCCGGCCGGGCGGCCCCGGTCCGCGACCGCATCGCCCCGGCCACCACCTCCGTGCCGATGACGATGCCGCGCGCGCCGGTGCAGGTGACCAGCACGTCGGCGGCGGCGATCTCCGCGGGCAGGTCGGCGAGGTCGGCGAGGCGGCCCTCGACGGACGTCGCCAGCCGCTGGGCGTGCGCGGGTGTGCGGCTGCTCACGGTCACGGCGGCGCCGCGGCGGGCCAGCGTGGTGGCGGCCAGCGCGCCCATGGAGCCGGCGCCCACGACGAGTACCGGACGTCCCTCCAGCGAGCCGATGCGCTCCTCGGCGCGGTCCAGCGAGACCGACACGAGCGAGGCGCCGGCCTTGTCGATCCCGGTCTCGGAGTGGACCCGCTTGCCGACCCGCAGCGCCCGCTGCGCGACCGGGTGCATGGCGCGGCCCACCGTGCCCTGCTCCCGGGCGAGCGCGTAGGCGTTGCGCAGCTGGCCGAGGACCTGGGTCTCGCCGACGACCATGGAGTCCAGGCCCGCGGCGACGGTGAACAGGTGCGCGACAGCCTGGTCCTCGTAGTGCACGGTGACGTACGGGGAGAGCTCCTCCACCGTGGCGCCCGCCTGACGGGCCAGCACCCGGCTGACGTCGGTGACGCCGCCGTGGAACCGGTCCACCTCGGCGAAGACCTCGACCCGGTTGCAGGTCGCCAGCACGATCGCCTCGCTGACGTGGTCGCTGCCGACCAGCTCGTGCAGCGTCTTGACGGTGTCGTCGGCGCCCATCGCGAACTGCTCGAGCAGCGCCACGGGGGCCGTCTGGTGGCTGACACCCACGGCGAGCAGGCTCACGAGTCCTCCTCGCCGGCGCTCGTCGGACGCGCTCGCCGGGCTGCCGCGCCCACGGGTGAGCTCGCGAGCTCGCTCACGCGGTCACCTCCACCGTCGTCGCGGCCGCGCCGCGCTGCTGGCCGAGGAACGCGAGCACCTGCAGCTCGACGGACAGGTCGACCTGGCGGACGTCGACCCCCGCGGGCGCGGTCAGCGCCACCGGCGCGAAGTTCAAGATGCTCCTCACCCCGGCCGCGGTCAGCCGGTCGCAGACCGACTGGGCGACGTCGGCCGGTGTCGCGATGACCCCGATCGTGGCCGCGGTCGCGGCCACCACCTCGTCGAGCTCGGCCACCGGCCGCACCGGCTGGCCACCGATCCGCCGGCCGACGCGCTCGGGGGCGGCGTCGAAGAGGCCGACGAACCGGAACCCGCGGCTGCCGAAGCCGGCGTAGTCGGCCAGGGCCGTGCCCAGGTTGCCGATCCCGACCAGCACGCAGGGGCGGGACTGCTCGACACCGAGGACCCCGGCGATGCGGTCCCGCAGCGTGGCCACCTCGTAGCCCACCCCGCGGACCCCGCAGGGGCCCAGGTGCGAGAGGTCCTTGCGCAGCCCGGCCGGGTTGACGCCCGCCGCCGAGGCGAGCTCACCCGAGGACACGTTGCGGCGCCCGCCGTCGGCCAGACCCGCGAGCACGCGCAGGTACACGGCCAGGCGGGCGACGGTGGCCTCCGGGATCCGGGGGCGGGCTGGGGACACGGGCCACTCCTCGCCGGCGCTCGTCGACCTCGTGCCCTGAGGAGCTGTGCCGTCGCACGACCTCGCGGTCTCGGTCACGTGGCACTCCACAAACGGTCGCGCCCGGAGTCCGGCGGGTGCCGGATGCGGTCGAACGACATCGGGGACCCGGGCGGTCAGCCGCCCGGCGACCGCCACGGTAACCGCTTGTGAACGCAGGAACAAAGTCGCCGGGGGGCCACCAGGCCGCTACCCAGCGCAGACGCGCACCGCTGTGGTGGAGACCATAGCAAGGGCCCCCGTGCCGGCCTCGGTCGGGCGAGGCCGATCCCGTCGTCGACCGGTGCGCTCCGGCGCCGCTGCAGCAGCGCGGGAGCGCACCGGCCCTGCCGCCGTCCGGGCGTCGGCCCCCGGCTACAGGGCGAGGTCCCGCCGCAGCCGGGGCACGTCGACGGTGAAGTAGGAGTGCTCCCGCCCGTCGAGCAGCACCACCGGCACGCGGTCGCCGTACTCGGCCTGCAGCTCCGGGTCGGCGTGCACGTCGACCGTGGTCACCGTCAGCCCCGCCTCCGCGGCGAGCCGGTCGAGGGTCTCCGCGGCCACTGCGCACAGGTGGCAGTCGGCCCGGGTCAGCAGCTGCAGCCGAGGCGCGTCACCGGTCACCGTCGCCCCCGGCGGTCGGCTCGTCGTCGGCGCGGGCCAGACCCAGCTCGCGCAGCCGCGCCCGGCTGACCTTGCCGGTCAGCGAGTGCGGCAGCGCGGTCAGCACGTGCACCGACGTGGGCACCTTGTACCGGGCCAGGGACGCCGCCGCGTGCGCCCGCAGCTCCTCGAAGGCCAGCCGAGCACCCGGGCGCAGCGCGACCACGGCGCGCACGGCGGCGCCGGTCCGCGGGTCCGGCACGCCGATGACCGCGCTCTCCGCGACCGCCGGGTGCGCGTCGAGCACCCGCTCCACCTCTGCGGGGTAGACGTTGAAGCCGCTGACCAGGACCAGGTCGCTGCGCCGGTCGACCAGGTGCAGGTCGCCGTCCCCGTCGGCGTAGGCGAGGTCGCCGGTGGCCAGCCAGCCCTCGGCGTCCGGCCCGTCGACGCCGTCGGGCCAGTACCCGGAGAAGAGGTTGGCCCCGCGGATCCAGATCTCGCCGGGGCCGTCCTCGGAGAGCTCCCCGGGCGCCGACACCTCGCCGTCCTCCAGCGGCTCGTGCAGCGCGGTGTCGCGCAGCTGCAGCTCCACCCCGGGGACCGGGCCGCCGATGCACGTCGGCTTGGCCCGCCCGGTCGCCAGCGTGCTGGCCACCACCGGGCAGGCCTCGGTCAGCCCGTAGCCCTCCCACACCGTGACCGCGGCCCGCTCGCGCATCGCCGTCCAGACGTCCTCGGGCAGCGGTGCGGCGCCGGAGGTGGCGATGCGGACGGCGGCGAAGGCGCGGCGCAGGCCGGCGTCGGACCCGGCGGCGTCCGCGACGGCCAGCCAGGCCTGGTAGACGGGCGGGGCGCCCGGGACCGCGGTGACCTCCTCGCGCGCCATCACCTCCAGCGAGGTGACCGGGTCGAAGGACTCCACGAGCACCGCGCAGGCGCCGGCCGCCGCGACCAGGCCGAAGCCGGCGTTGAGGCCGTAGACGTGGAACAGCGGCAGCACCAGCAGCACGCGGTCGTCGGGCCGGACCGGGGGCGGGTCCATCCGCAGGCACTGCTCCTGGTTGGCCCGCAGCGCGGCGGCCGACAGCATCGCGCCGCGCGGCCGGCCGGTGGTCCCGCTGGTGTAGGCGAGGAAGGCCAGGGAGCCGGGGGCCTCGGGCACCGCCGGCGGGGCGGCGTCGTCCGTCGGCGGCCCGGCGAGCACGGGCACGCCGGCCACCTGCGGCCGATCCCCGGGCGCGACGAGCAGCGCCGCCCCGGAGTCGGTGAGCACGTGCTCCAGCTCCGGGTCGGTGTAGGCGGTGTTGACCGGGACGACGACCAGCCCCGCACGCAGGGCGCCCAGCGTCGCCCGCAGCCAGTCCACGCCGTTGGGCAGCTGGACGGCCACCCGCTCGCCCGGCGCGAGGCCGCGGGCTGCGTACCCGGCGGCCGCGCGGTCGACCAGGGCGTCCAGCTCGCCCCAGCTCAGCCGCTGCTCGCCGGCCACGACCGCCGGTGCGTCCGCGCGGTCCCGCGCCGCGGCGCGCACCAGCACGGACAGCGAGCTACCGACGTCGGTCATGCACATCTCCTCCGGTGGAGCGCTCGGGGCCACCAGCGGGGTGCGCGGCCGGGGGCGGGGTGGCGTGGACGGGCTGCAGCGATGTTGTCACCACGGGCACACCCCCGCAGCACTGCGATCCCCGTACGGCGGGCCGTTCCGCCCGGGGGCGGGAATCCCGGCGGGCGCACGAGGAGGACGACGCATGCGGCGGTCGAGCCCGGTCGACGGGCGCGTGCCCGCAGCGGCGTCCGCCGGGTCACGGCCGCCTCCACGACCACTACGTGAGCATGGTCCACCGCTGCTCGTCTGCTGGGCTCGGGCGGTCGGCCGCCGCCCGGGACCCCCGGCCGACGTGGCCGCGGACGCCACTAGGGTTCCCTCGGAGATCCACCAGCCGCCCCGGGGGCGGTGGAGGAGCGACAGTGGAGGTCGTCGTGCCGGGACTGCCCTTCCGCGGCCGCCGCGCGCGCTCGGCGGACGTGCCGGACGAGGAGACGCGGGCGCACGTCGCCGGTGCCGCCTCGGCCGCGGCCGCCGAGGTCGAGCCGGCCCCGGCCGTCGTCCCGGACCTCACCGCGGCAGCGTTCTTCGACGTCGACAACACGATGATGGTCGGCGCGTCCATCTTCTGGTTCGCCCGGGGACTGGCGGCCCGCAAGTACCTCACCACCCGCGACATGTCGCGCTTCGTGTGGCAGCAGGCGAAGTTCCGCATCGCCGGCAACGAGAGCGCCGACGACATGCACACCATCCGGGAGAGCGCGCTGGCCTTCGTCGCGGGGCGCCCGGTCTCCGAGATCGTCCAGGCGGGCGAGGAGATCTACGACGAGCTGATGGCCGACCGGATCTGGGCCGGCACGCAGGTGCTCGCGCAACAGCACCTCGACGCCGGGCAGCGGGTCTGGCTGGTGACCGCGACGCCGGTGGAGCTGGCCAGCATCATCGCCCACCGGCTCGGGCTGACCGGCGCGCTGGGCACCGTCTCGGAGGTCGTCGACGGGCACTACACCGGCCGGCTGGTCGGTGAGCTGATGCACGGTGAGGCCAAGGCCGAGGCGGTCCGGGCGCTGGCCGAGCGGGAGGGCCTGGACCTCCCGCGCTGCACGGCCTACAGCGACAGCTCCAACGACCTGCCGATGCTCACGCTCACCGGCCGCGCGATCGCGGTGAACCCCGACACCGAGCTGCGTGCGGTGGCCCGGTCCCGCGGCTGGGAGATCAAGGACTTCCGCACCGGCCGCAAGGCCGCGAAGACCGTGGTGCCCACCGTGGCGGCCGCGGCGCTCTCCGGCGGGCTGGTCGGCGGCGCGCTCGCCCTGCGCCGCCGCAGGATCTCCTAGACGACGTGTCGGAACGGCCCTCGTCAGGGACGCGCCGAGCGTGGTGACGTGCTGGAACGGCCCGGCTGCAGGGGCCCGGGCCGAGCGGAGCGAGGGCCGGGGGGCAGCCGGGTCCTTCGTCAGCTGAAGACGGACCTGCGCTGCAGGAGCAGCTCGTAGAGCGACTGCTGGATCGTCTCGCGCACCTGGTCGGTGAGGTTGAAGACGAGCATCGGGTCCTCGGCGGCGGCGGGACCGTAGGACGCCGTCTCGATCGGCTCCCCGAAGGCGATCAGCCACTTCGACGGCAGCGGCACCAGCCCCAGCGGGCCGAGCGCGGGGAACGTCGGCGTCACCGGGAAGTAGGGCAGACCGAGCAGCCGGGCGAGGGTCTTGGCGTTGCCGATCATCGGGTAGGTCTCCTCGGCCCCGACGATGGCGCACGGGATGATCGGCGCACCGGTGCGCAGTGCGGCGCTGACGAAACCGCCCCGGCCGAACCGCTGCAGGGTGTACCGCTCGCGGAACGGCTTGCCGATCCCCTTGAAGCCCTCGGGGAACACCCCGACCAGCTCGCCCCCCGTGAGCAGCCGCTCGGCGTCCTCGTTGCAGGCCAGCGTGGAGCCGAGCTTGCGCGACAGCGAACCGATGACGGGCAGGTCGAACACCAGGTCGGCGCCGAGCAGCCGCAGCCGCCGCTGGGCCGGGTGGTCGTCGTGCAGCGCGACCGTCGCCATCATCGCGTCGAGCGGCACCGTCCCCGAGTGGTTGGCGACGACCAGTCCGCCGCCGGTGTCGGGCACGTTCTCCACCCCGTGGGTCTCGACCCGGAACCAGCGCGAGAACAGCGGCCGCAGCAGGGGCAGGAGCACGTGGTCGGTGAGGTCGGCGTCGAAGCCGAACTCGTCGGTGTCGTAGTCGCCGGTCAGCCGCCGCCGGAGGAACTCCAGGCCGCCGGCGACCTGCTCCTCCCACGAGGCGGACGACGGCGGCGGGACCCGCGGCTCGTCGTCGTCCGGCCGCAGCGGGATGACCCGTGCCTCAGGCATCGCGCACCGCCCGCAGGCCGGGGGTCGGCGGTGCCGGCCACAGCCGCTCCCCCACCGCACCCGCCGCCGAACCGACGCGGGCCACGAGGTCCTGCGCCCGCGTGGTGACCCCGGCGACCACCTCGGGCGGGATCACCGGCGTCAGGGTGCTCGCGTAGTCGGCCAGTGCCTGCTCGGTGGTGTACCGCGGGGTGTAGCCGAACTCCTCGCGCAGCACGGTGGTGTCGACGACCCGGCCGAAGTTCAGGAAGCGCATCTGCTCCGGGGAGTAGTCGACGTAGCCGAACCGGTGGGTGACCCGGCCCAGGGACCCCAGCGCGGGCGAGGGCAGCGGGACCTGCAGCCGGCCCAGCCGGCGGATCACCTGTGACAGCAGCAACGTGCCCTCCCCACCGACGTTCACGGTGCCGGCGAAGTCACCGGTGGTGGCCCGCGTCAGCACCGCCAGCGCGTCGTCCTCGTGCAGCAGCTGGACGCGCGCGTCGTACCCGAGCGCCGTCGGGACCAGCGGCATGCGCAGGAAGTGCGTGAGCACCGAGTCGATGCGCGGGCCGATGAAGTTGGTGAAGCGCAGCGCGGCCACCCCGACGTCGGGACGACGGCGCGCGAAGGACCGGACGTAGCCCTCGATGTCGAGGCTGTCCCGGGCGAAGCCCCCGGAGGGGACCCGACGGGCCTGCATGGCCTCGGTGAAGACGGCCGGGTCGCGCGAGGAGGCGCCGTAGACGGCACTGCTCGACTTCAGCACGAACCGGCGGACGGACGCCGCCCGCTGGCAGGCGGCCAGCAGCTGCATCGTCCCGATGACGTTGAGCTCCTTCATCGGCCCCCGCCCGCCGGAGCCGGCGGGCGTGGAGCTGATGTTCATGTGCACGACCGTATCGACCGACGCCGTCGCGATGACCTTGCCGATCAGCGGGTTGCGGATGTCGGCCCGCACGAACTCGGTGCGGCCCAGCCGGCGGAGCACCTCCGGCGACGGGGGGACGGTGTCCACCCCGATGACCCGCTCGACGGCGCGGTCACGAGCGAGCTCGGCCGCCAGCGCACCACCGAGCCACCGGCTGACACCGGTGACCAGGACGACAGCGGGCGGCACGAGCGTCAGCTCACTTCTTGTTGCGGCGCTGGACGCGGGTCTTCTTCAGCAGCTTGCGGTGCTTCTTCTTCGCCATCCGCTTGCGGCGCTTCTTGATGACCGAACCCATGTGCGTGCTCCCGACGTCGTTGCGGCGCGGCGGCCACCGCCGACCGGGAGGTCGTACCGGGCACCGCGCGAGGTGATCAGCTCGTGTGCGACGACCCGGACCGGATGGGTCCCGTCGTCGCTCGGCGCCCGAGCGTACCCGGCGGCCCCGCGGCGACGCTGCCGCGTGGGCCTGCCGGCGATCCGGACCCACCACGAGGGGTGGGGTGGTGCAGTCGGCCTCCGCCGGGAGCGGCAGTCACGGCCCTCCTGCAGGTGGAGGACCTCGCCCCTCTCAGCCCTCGCGAGCTCGGGCTGGGCCTCCGGGTCAGGCCGGCCTGCGAGGGGTGGGGAGGACGGGGTCCTCTCTCAGGCGATGTCGGTGTAGGCGTCGCGCAGGTAGTCCTGCACGGCGCGCTCCGGGACGCGGAAGGAGCGGCCGACGCGGACGGCGGCGAGCTCGCCGGCGTGCACGAGGCGGTACACGGTCATCTTCGAGACGCGCATCATGCTCGCGACCTCGGCGACCGTCAGGAAGGTGACGGCGGCGCGGGGGGCCGGGACCGGCGGGCGGCCGACGGGCATGGCGGCGGGGTGCTGCGGCGGGATCGGGCGGGCCATGGTGGCGGCCTGGATCGGCCGGCCGACGGGACGCGGGCCGGGGACGCCGGGGCGGGCGTAGGCGGCGGCGGGAACGGTGCGCTGGGGCATGGTCATCTCTTCATCTCCGGACCTAGCACGCGCCGGGCGTCGGCTTCCCCACCGACTACGGAGCCCGCATGTGCTGACACAGAGAGTAGGGGGACATGCGTGACAGAAGCGATGGAAGAAACGGACAGGGGGAACGGTCCGTCCTGGGCAGAAGTACACCTATGTAGCCGTATCGACATGTGCCCGGGCGCGTCGTCGACGACACGTCCCGAACCGGTCACGGATCGTCGACACATCGACGCTCCATCGCGTTACGGTCACCGGTCGCGCGCGGCCCGCCCCAGCTCCACCGAGCGTGCGTGCGCCGCCTCGATGGCCGCGATCAGCGCGGCGCGCACGCTGTGCCGCTCCAGCTCCCGGATGGCGGCGATCGTCGTCCCGCCGGGGCTGGTGACGGCCTCCCGCAGCTGCACCGGGTGCTCGCCGGAGTCACGCAGCATGACCGCCGAGCCGAGCGCGGTCTGCACGATGAGGTCCACGGCCAGGTCGCGCGGCAGGCCGAGCAGGATGCCGGCGTCGACCATCGCCTCGACCAGGTAGAAGAAGTAGGCCGGTCCGCTGCCCGACAGCGCCGTCACGGCGTCCTGCTGGGCCTCCGGCACCCGCCGCACCCGCCCGACCGCGGCCAGCAGCGTCTCGGCCTCGTCCAGGTGCCCCTCGTCGGCGTGCGCTCCGGCGGAGAGCACGCTCATCCCCTCGTCGACCAGTGCCGGCGTGTTGGGCATGACCCGGACGACGGGGACGCCTGGGGGCAGGGCGGCCTCGATGGTCGCCGTCGGGACGCCGGCGGCGACCGACACCACCAGGTGACCGGTGTCCACCGAGCCCGCCAGCAGCTCCAGCAGGGTGCCGATGTCCTGCGGCTTGACCGCGAGCAGCAGCACCCGAGCCCGGGCGGCGGCCTCGGCCAGCCCCAGCACCGGGACGCCGTAGCGCGCGGTCAGCTCGGCGGCCCGCTCCGGGTGCCGCTCGCAGACGACGATCCCGTCGGCCCCGCCGCGGCGGACGAGGCCGGAGAGCAGGGCCTCCCCGATCTTGCCGCCGCCGATGATCGCCAGCCCCGAGCGGCCGGTCCCCCCGGCGCTCACGACCGGCCCCCCGCACGGCACGCCTCGGGGACCCCGGCACCCGAGCGCCCGATCACCCGGTACCCGCCGGCGACCGGCCGGCACTGCTGCTCGCTGCGGCCCTGCCACGGCATGACGTGCTCCCAGCTGTCGAGGACTCGTTCGTTCCGGGCGGCGCGCTCGCCGGCGGCAGGTTCGGCCGCGCGGACCACCACGGGCACCGGGCCGACCTCGGCGACCCCGGGGTCCACCGCGGCCGGGTCGCCGTCCGGGCCGGCACCGGCGGCACGGACCGGGTCGGCGACCCGCGGACCGGCGCCGGGGAGGACGTCGACCAGGTGGCGCACGGCAACTGTGATCTGCGCACGCACGGGGCCGAACCTAGTGCTCGGGGCGTGTGTGCTCCTCGGGGGCGGGGTAGCCGCCGCCGCATGGCTGACGAACTCGACGGGTTGAGGGTGGCCGTCCTCGCGACCGACGGCGTGGAGCAGGTGGAGCTCGATCGGCCGTGGCAGGCGCTCGAGGAGGCCGGCGCCCAGCCGGAGCTCGTGTCGCTCGAGGCCGGTGAGATCACCGCCTACGAGCACATCGACAAGGGCGACACCAAGAAGGTGGACGCGGTCGTCAGCTCGTCCGACCCCGACGACTACGGCGCGCTGGTGCTGCCCGGCGGCGTCATCAACGGCGACTTCGTCCGCGCCGACGCCGACGCCGTGGCCTTCGTGAAGGCGTTCTTCGACGCGGGCAAGCCGGTGGCGGCGATCTGCCACGCCGGGTGGGTGCTCGCCGAGGCGGGCGTCGTCCGCGGGCGGAGGATGACCTCCTGGCCCTCGCTGCAGACCGACCTGCGCAACGCCGGTGCGACGTGGGTGGACGAGGAGGTGGTCGTCGACGGCAACCTGGTGACCAGCCGCAACCCCGACGACCTCGACGCGTTCACCGCCGCCATCGTCGAGCAGTTCGCCGCGGCCGACCAGGACGAGGACGCCGGCGAGGGCTAGGGGCAGCGGCCTCGCCGCAGGGTCCCGCCGCGAGCCTCACCCGGTGGCGAGGAGGCCGGCGGCCGGCGCGATGGTGAGCAGGGTCCCGGCGAAGACCAGGACCGCCACCAGCCGCGCGCCGACCGGCTCCCGGTCCTGACGCTGCCGCCACACGCCGACCCCGCCGACCAGCCCGGCCACCGCGACCGGGGCCAGGAGGACGGCCAGGTAGGGCAGCTGCTGCCAGAGCACGGTGAACAGGAAGTAGATGCCGACGCCGGCGGCCAGCGCGAGCACCAGCTCGCCGCCGAAGCGCAGCCAGGCCACCGCGCCCTCGCGGGGGGCGAGGTCCTCGTCCTCCAGCAGCGGCGGGTCGTCGGCCCGGACGACGGGGATCGGGCCGGTCCGCGGCCCGGGAGCGGCGGTCACCCGCTCGCGGGGCGCCCGCTCCCGCGACCGGTCCTCCCCCGACCGGTCCTCCCGCGACCGGTCCTCCCGCACGGCCCCGTCCGGCGCGGCCCCGGCCGCGGTCGCGCCCGGGACACCGGGCTTGCGCGAGGGCCGCAGGCCGGGGATGGCCGCGGTGGAGGGCTCCGGCTGCCGGCGTCCGACCCGCCGGTCGGGCCGGGGTGGGACGGAGGCGCCGTCCCCGGCCCGGTCGCTGGCCCGCCGTCCGAACTCCGACCGGTCGGCCACCCGCCCGGTGTCCCCCGTGCCGCGCTGGCGGACGCCGGTGTCCTCGAGTTCGTCCCCCCGCCGGCGCCGTCCGCGGGTCGGTGACTCGACCCCGGCCTCCCGCAGGATGTCGGCCAGCGGACGGCCGCCGGTCTCCGGGTCGCGGCGCCCCTCGCCGCGGCTGCCGGGGGGAGTGCTCATCTCTCGTCCTCCAACGAGTCCAGTCGCCGGAGGATGACGCCCTCCCGCAGCGCCCACGGGCAGATCCGCACGGACGGTACGTCCAGCGCCCGCATCGCGGCCCGCGCCACGACGGCACCCCCGGGGATCTGGTGGGCGCGGTCGGGTGACACGCCCTGCAGCTCGGCCAGCGCGGAGGACTCGATGCGGGCGACGAACCCCAGCAACTGTCCGAGCCCGTCGAGGGTCAGCTGGCGCGGCGCGCGCAGCCCGGCGGAGTAGGGCGCCGCGCCGGTCAGCCGGGCCAGCGTCCGGAACGTCTTCGACGTCGCCGCCACCAGGTCCGGCGGCCCGCCGGCCAGCAGTTTCTTCGCCGCGGGCTTGAGCAGGTCGGCGGCGTGCTCGTCGAGCTCGGCGAGCGCCCGCAGGTCGGGGCGCCCGCCGGTGCGCGCCTCGGGGAGGAAGCGGCGGGTCATCCGGCCGGCGCCCAGCGGGAGGGACAGCGCGGCGTCGGGGTCCTCGTCCAGCCCGCTGGCCAGCTCCAGCGACCCGCCGCCGATGTCGAGCACCAGCAGCCGGCCGGCGCTCCACCCGAACCACCGGCGGACGGCGAGGAAGGTCAGCCGCGCCTCCTCCTCGCCGCTGGTCACCTGCAGCTCCACGCCGGTCTTCTCCCGCACCCGGTCCAGCACCTCCATGCCGTTGCGGGCCTCGCGGATCGCCGAGGTCACCAGGGCCAGCACCTCGTCGCAGCCCTGCTTCTCGGCCTGCTCGCAGGCCTTGCGCACCGCCCGGAGGAGCGCCTTCTCGCCGTCCTTGGACAGGACGTCGTCGTCGCCGACGTGCTCGGCCAGGCGCAGCAGCCACCGGTCGTCGTGCTGCGGCGTCGGGTGGCCGCCCCGATGGGCCTCGACCACCAGCAGGTGCACGGTGTTCGAGCCGACGTCCAGCACCCCGAGCCTCATGCGGTCAGTCTGCCTGGCCCCCTCCGGAGGCTCGCACCGAGCGGAGCGAGGCGTGAGGGGAGGGGTCCCTTCTCTACGCTGGACGGGTGCACGACGCCCCGCCCGAGGTACCGCTGGACTTCGCCCGGGAGTGGGTCGAGTTCCCCGACCCGGCCGATCCGCACCACGTCGTCCGCGCCGACCTGACCTGGCTGTCGTCCGCCTGGACCTGCGTCTTCGGCCGAGGCTGCGCCGGCGTCGTCGAGGGCCGCCCGGACGACGGCTGCTGCAGCCACGGCGCCTTCTTCGCCGACGGGGACGACCTGGCCCGCGTCACCGCGGCCGTCGCCGACCTCACCGACGAGGACTGGCAGCTGGCCCCCGTGGGCCGCGGCGCCTGGACGGAGGAGGACGACGCCGACGAGGAGGGCGGCGTGCGCTCGCTGCGCACCCGCCTGGTCGACGGCGCCTGCGTCTTCCTCAACCGGCCCGGCTTCCCCGGCGGCACCGGCTGCGCGCTGCACCGGATGGCGCTGCGCGAGGGGCTGCACCCGCTGCTCACCAAACCCGACGTCTGCTGGCAGCTGCCGGTGCGCCGCGAGCAGGAGCAGGTCGAGCGGCCCGACGGCACGACGGTGCTGGTGTCGAGCATCGGTGAGTTCGACCGCCGCGGCTGGGGCCCCGGCGGGCACGACCTGCACTGGTGGTGCACCGGCTCCCCGACGGCGCACGTCTCCGCCGAGCCGTTGGTGGTCACCTACGCCGGGGAGCTCACCGCCCTGCTGGGGACGGCGGCCTACGCGGAGCTGCGGCGGCTGACCGAGGAGCGCCTGGACCGGGGTCTGGTCGCCCCGCACCCGGCCAGCCCGACACCCGTGCCGGTGACGCTGCACCGCCGGCGTCCCTGAACGTCCACCCGATCGGGGTTCCGACAGCACCGGGCGGCCACGCTGCGCCACTACCCTCTCCCCGACTGACCGACGACGAGCGGACGGCGGGACCAGTGGACGAGGAGCGCGCGACGCCGGGCCCTCCCCCGGCCGGGGAGCGCACCACGGCCGGGACCGCGCGCCCCGACAACGCCTTCCTCGCGCTGGTCCGCATCCCGGTCTTCCGCCGGCTGTGGGCGGCGATCACCGTCTCCAGCCTCGGCGACTGGCTGGGCCTGCTGGCCACCACGGCCATGGCCCAGCAGCTCACCCGGGAGGAGTCCCTCGCGGTGCAGGGCGCCGCGATCTCCGGCGTCATCCTCACCCGGCTGCTGCCCGACCTGGTGCTGGGCCCGCTGGCCGGGGCGCTGGCCGACCGGCTGGACCGGCGGACGACGGTCGTCGTCGGCGAACTGCTGGCGCTCGCGCTGTACCTGTCCATCGCGGTCACCTACGAGCTGACCTGGCTCTACGTCGCCCAGTTCCTCGTCGAGGCGGTCGGGTTGTTCACCAACCCGGCCAAGCAGGCGATGTGGGTGTCGATCGTGCCCCGCGAGCGGCTCGCCGTGGCCAACCAGGTCTCGCTGTTCTCCGTGTACGGCGCCGTCCCCGTCGCCGCCCTGGTGTTCGCGCTGCTGTCGACGGTCAGCCGGCTGATCGGCGAGGGCGACGAGAGCGAGGCCCGGACGGCGATCGTCGTCGCCCTGGTCTTCAACGCCGGCAGCTTCGGCCTGAGCGCGGCCACCGTGTTCCTCTCCCGCCGGCTCATCCCGGGCACGCCGGTCGACCGGGACGGCGGGCAGCGCAACGTGCTGTCGCTGGTCGTGGAGGGCGTGGCCTTCCTGCGCGGGCAGCCGTTGATGCGCGCCCTCTACGTGGGCGTCATCGGCGCGTTCGGCGCCGGCGGCCTCACCGTCGGGGTCGCCCAGCTGTACGTGGCCACGCTGCGCGCCGGCGCGGCCGGCTACTCGGTCGTGTTCGGCGTGGTCTTCACCGGCCTGGCCATCGGCATGCTGGCCGGGCCCCGGATCCTGCCCACGGTGCCGCGGCGCAGCGTGTTCACGCACGCCATCGGCCTGGCCGGGGTGGCCCTGCTGGTGATGTCCCTGCTGCGGGACTTCGTGCTGGCCACCGCGGCGGCGTTCTGCGTGGGCCTGTTCGCCGGCGTCAGCTGGATCATCGGCTACACGCTGATCGGCTTCGAGGTGGAGGACCGGCTGCGCGGCCGCGTCTTCGCCTTCGTCATCTCCTCGGTGCGCATCGTCCTGCTCCTGGCGGTGGCGGTCGGCCCGGGCCTGGCGGGGCTGCTCGGCACCCACGACGTCCGCCTGGGCGACCTGGTGCTCACCCTGACCGGTCCCGGCCTGACGCTGCTGGTGGGTGGGGTGGTCGCCCTCGTGGTGAGCGCCTACGCCACCCGCCAGGTGGTGCCGCCGCGCTCGCGCACCCGGTTCCGCGACGTGCTGCGGCTGCTGTGGGGCCGCTCGGACCTGTTCTCGGCCGCCTCCAGCGGCGTGGGGCTGTTCGTCGTCGTCGAGGGGGCCGACCGCGAGCTCACCCGCCGCTACGCCGCGGACCTGGCGCAGGTGCTGCGCGACTGCGGTTGCCCGGTCGAGGTCACCTCCGAGCCCAGCGACACCGAGCTGGGCCGGCAGGTGCGCGGCCTGCTCTTCCCGCCCCCGCCCGGCTCGGGCACCGGCTCCCCGCAGCCGGCGCCGGCCGTCGACGACACCGGGAGCCCGATCGGCGCGCACACCGCCGCGCTGCTGGCGGCCGCCGACCGCGCGCAGCACGTCGCGGCGGTGATCCGCCCGGCCCTCGAGCGCAGGCGGGTGGTGGTCAACACGCACTACGTGGACACCTCGATCGCCTTCCACGGCGCCGGCCAGGGGCTGGACGCCGACCGCATCTTCCGGACGTCGCTGTGGGCCACCCGCGGGTTGCTGCCGGACCTCACCGTGGTCGTCGACTCCCCCGTCACCTCCGCCCCCGCGGACGCGGACGCGCAGGCGGTGCGCCGCGCCTTCCTCGCCCAGGCCGAGGCCGCGCCCGACCGCTACGTCGTCGTCCCCGGGGAGCTGCTGGACGCCGACGGCGGGGACGGGATGGTCTCCCCCGTCGTCCGCCGCCGGCTGGCCACCCTGGTGGCCACGCGCTACCCGGCCCCCGCCGAGGACCCCGCGGTCCCCGCGGAGCCGGCGGCGCCGGACGCCACCTCCACCGCTGCCGCGGAACGGGCAGGTCGCTCCGTAGGCTGACCCGGTGGACGAGCTCACCGGCTGGACGGCCGAGGACACCGAGGACGTCGTCTGCTGCCTGTGCCGGGTGCCCGGCACGCTGGTGCACGACGTCGCCCCGTTCGGGGTCGTCCGCTGCCCGCAGTGCCAGCTGGTCTTCACCAGCCCGCGGCTGCGCCCCGAGGCGCTGCAGCGGATCTACGACGACGCCGGCTACTTCGAGGGCGGCGTGTACGGCTCAGCCGTCTCCACCGGCGCGGAGGCGCCCTCGGCCGAGGCGCGCCTCTCCCCCGCGATGCTGCTGCAGCGCACCTGGACGGCGGGCCGGCTCGCCCTGGTCGACCGCGAGCGGGGCGGCGCGGCGGCGGGCGGGCGGCTGCTGGAGGTCGGCGCGGGCTACGGCCTGTTCCTGGCCGCGGCCCGGGAGGCGGGGTGGACGACGTCCGGCGTCGAGCTCTCCCGCACCGGGGCCAAGCACGCCCAGGACACCCTCGGGCTCGACGTGTTCTGCGGTCAGCTCGAGGAGGCGCCGCTGATCCCCGGCTTCGACGTCGTCTGCGCCTGGGACACGGTCGAGCACGTACCCGACCCGCTGTCGTTCTGGCGGACCGTGCGCACGCAGGTCGCCGACGACGGCGTCGTCCTGTTCTCGACGCCCTACGTCTCCTCGCTCCCGGCACGGCTGCTCGGCACCCGCTGGTGGACGCTCAAGCCGACCGAGCACATCTGGCACTTCACCCCGCGCACCCACGCGCTGCTGCTGGCTCGGGCGGGGCTGGCGCTGACCCGCGTGGTTCGCAACCCGCTGGCCCCGGCCAACGCCGGGCGGTTGGACTCGCTGGTCGGCGTCGCCCGGCCCATCCCGGGCCCCTGATCCCGGGTCCTGTCGGCCCTCCGCAGGGTCCCGCCGCAGGCCCCGTCCCGAGGCTCGCCCCGAGCGTGCGAGGGGTGAGGAGGACGGGGTCCTCGAACGGTGGGGGGCAGGGGGTCCTCGATCATGCGGCCCGGTCGTCGTCCGCCGCGACGAGCGCGCGGCGGAAGGTCTGCCGGTAGGCCCGCGGGGAGACGCCCCGGCGGCGGGTGAACTGCTCGCGGAAGCCCGCGGCGGTGCCGAAGCCGACGAGCCGGGCGATCTCCTCGACCGGGGCGTCGCTGCCCTCCAGCAGCGCCTCGGCCGCGGCCAGCCGCTGGGCCAGCAGCCAGGCGTGCGGCGTCGTCCCCGTGGTGGCCTTGAACCGGCGGGCGAAGGTGCGCGGGCTCATCAGCGCGCGGCGGGCGAGCACCTCGACGCTGATGTCGTCGGCGAGGTTGCCCTGCGCCCACTCCAGGACCGCGCCGAGCAGGTCGTCCTCGACCTCGGCGACCGGGGCGTCGATGAACTGCGCCTGCCCGCCGTCGCGGTGCGGCGGCACCACCATCTCGCGCGCCAGCGCGTTGGCGGCCGCCGCGCCCCACTCGCGGCGCACGAGGTGGAGCAGGGTGTCGACGCCGGCCGCCGTCCCGGCGCCGGTGATGACCCGGCCGTTGTCCACGTAGAGCACCGAGGGGTCGACGTCGACGGCGGGGAACCGGGCGGCCAGCTCCCCGGCCCACTTCCAGTGGGTGGTGACGCGCTTGCCGTCGAGCAGCCCGGCCTCGGCGAGCACGAAGGCGCCGGTGCAGTGGCTGATGATCGTGGCGCCGCGGGCGTACGCCTCCTGGAGGGCGTCGAGCAGCGCGGGCGACGGCACGCGGTCGAACAGCTCCCAGGCCGTGATCGAGACGATGTCCGAGCGGGCCAGCCGGTCCAGGCCGTGTTCCACCGTGATCGGGATGCCGGTGTCGGTGCGCAGCACCCCCGGCGCCTCGCTGACCAGCGCGAAGTCGAAGCGCGGCAACCCCATGTGCCGGCGGTCGTAGCCGAAGACCTCGGCGCACACGCCGAGCCCGAAGCTGCCGACCAGACCGTCGGCGACGACGACGCTCACGACCAGTGGGCGCTCGGTTCCGGCCATGCAGGCAGTATGGCAGGAAAGCTGCGATCAGCGTCACACCTGCCACTCGTCGCGTGAGCCTCCCGGGAGCACGCTCGTCCCATGTTGCTGATCACCTGCCCCGTGACGAACACGGACGAGTTGGTCGCCGAGCGGCGCATCCGCTCGGTGGTCAACCACCCGACCCACATCGCGCTGCACGTCGAGTGCCCCTGCGGCGGCGTGCACGTCTACCGCACCGGCCGCCGGTGGGAGTCCGCCCGCCGTCCGGCCGCCGCTCGACCTGCGCCGGAGCTCACCCCGGCCTAGACTCGAACACATGAGCGAACCGACTGCCAACGACGACCGCAGCGCTGAGAAGGACCCCTCGGACTGGGTGACCGGTGACGAGCCCGCCACCGGCGCGCAGAAGAGCTACCTGCACACGCTGGCCCGCGAGGCCGGCGAGGAGGTGCCGGACGACATCACCAAGGCCGACGCCTCGCGCAAGATCGACGAGCTGCAGGACGAGACCGGCCGGGGCCAGTAGCCCCGGTCGGCCCGCCTGCGCGAGCCACCCGACGCACGCCGGGGAACGGCACGTGGCCGCGGATGCCGACGAGCGCCGCTCCGCGAGGTGCCGTCGAGGAGCGGGCCCCGGAGGGGTCCGCGACGAGGCGGCGGTGGGGCTCCGCCCAGCTGGGGAACGGCACCTGGCCGCGGTGTCGGCCGGTGGGCCGACGGTGTGTCAGGCCTCGAGCTTGTAGCCCAGGCCGCGCACGGTCACCAGGTACTTGGGGTTGGCCGGGTCCGGCTCGATCTTGGCGCGCAGCCGCTTGACGTGGACGTCGAGGGTCTTGGTGTCGCCCACGTAGTCCGAGCCCCACACCCGGTCGATCAGCTGGACCCGGGTGAGCACCCGCCCGGCGTTGCGCAGCAGCAGCTCGAGCAGGTCGAATTCCTTCAGCGGCAGCGCCACCGGCTCGCCGTCCACCGAGACGACGTGCCGCTCCACGTCCATGCGCACCGGGCCGGCCTCCAGCGCCGACTCCACCGGCGCCTCCACGTCGCCGCGGCGGCGCAGCACCGCGCGGATGCGGGCGACCAGCTCGCGGGCCGAGTACGGCTTGGTCACGTAGTCGTCGGCACCGAGCTCCAGGCCCACGACCTTGTCGACCTCGGCGTCCTTGGCGGTCAGCATGATGATCGGCACGCTGCTGCGGGAGCGCAGCTGACGGCAGACCTCGGTGCCGGGCAGCCCCGGGAGCATGAGGTCGAGGAGGACGACGTCGGCGCCACCCCGGTCGAACTCGGCGAGCGCCCCCGGCCCGTTGGTGGCCACGACGGGGTCGAACCCCTCCTTCCGCAGCATGTACGACAGCGCGTCGGAGAAGGACTCCTCGTCCTCCACGACCAGCACTCGGGTCATGACCGTCCCTTCGGGGCGTCAGCGGCGGGCGGACCGCCGGCGAGGTCGTGCTCGGCCGGCGCGTCGCCGGCGGGTCCGGAGGTGGCGGGGGTGTCCGCGCCGGCGGCCAGCGGGATCCGCAGGGTGAAGGTGGAGCCGAGGCCCTCCTCGCTCCACACGCTCACCGAGCCGCCGTGGTTGGTGGCCACGTGCTTGACGATGGCCAGCCCGAGGCCGGTGCCGCCGGTGCGGCTGGCCCGGGACTGGTCGACCCGGTAGAAGCGCTCGAACACCCGTGAGCGGTCCTCCCGCGGGATGCCGATGCCGTTGTCGGTCACGGTGATCTCCACGAAGCCGGCCCGGGCCCGGGCGCCGACGGCGATCCGGGTGTGCTCGGGGCTGTAGGCGACGGCGTTGGCCAGCAGGTTGGTGACGGCGGTGGCCAGCTGGTACTCCACACCGCGCACGACCAGCCCGCCCTCGCCGCCGGTGACGATCGCGATCTGCTTGGCCGCGGCGGCCAGCTTGGTGCGGTCGACGGCCTCGGCGATGACCGTGTCGACCTCGACCGGCACCAGCTCCGGCAGCGGCTCGCCACCCTGGAGCCGGGATAGGTCGATGAGCTCGCGGACCAGGCGGGCCAGCCGGTCGGCCTCGTGGGTCATCCGGGTGGCGAAGCGGCGCACCGTCTCCGGGTCGTCGGCGGCGTCCTCGACCGCCTCGGCGAGCAGCGACAGCGCGCCCACCGGGGTCTTCAGCTCGTGGCCGACGTTGGCGACGAAGTCCCGGCGGACCGCCTCCACCCGGCGGGCCTCGGTCACGTCCTGCAGCACCAGCGCCACCGGTCCCGCCGCCGGGCCCGATCCCCGCTCCAGCCGGACACCCAGGACGCCGACCTGCCGCGGCCCCCCGCCCACGACCGAGCCGGGCAACGACACCTCCGCGCGCCGCCGGCCGCCGTCCCGCACCGCGCGGGCCAGCTCCAGCAGCTCGGGGACCAGCAGGCGGGTGTCGCGGACGATGCCCAGGGAGCGCGCCGCCGGGTTGGCCAGGAGGACGACGTCGCCCCGGTCGACCAGGACGACCGCGGGGTCGATCAGGTCGAGCAGCCGCCGGGACAGGACCGCCTCGGGGGCCGCTCCGTCGGACGGCGCGGACCGCTCGAGGTCGGGACGGCGCGGACGCCGCAGCAGCGTGGCGACCAGGACGCCGACGACCAGACCGACGACGCCGCCGACCAGCAGGGCGACCGACGAGCTCACGCGCCGATGCTAGGCCGCGCTCCGCGACGGACACCCCCCGTCCGGGTGACGGCGACACCCCGGACCGTCACTGTTCACGTCCCGGTGCCTCCCCGTTCACCGACAGGGCCGAGGTGGGTCGACGATCGGTCCTACCCTCGGGGTCCGGAGATCGTCGGGGCCTCGATCAGCGGGTCACCCCGAGCGTTGCGCCACGGCCGACGGGCCGATGAGGAGGACGACGGTGCGTCAGCACTACCACGAGGAACTCGACGACATCAACAACTGCCTGGTCGAGATGGCGAACTCGGTCGGGTCGGCCATGAGCAAGGCCACCACCGCACTGCTGGACGCCGACATCGAGCTGGCGAACCTGGTGATCCAGGGCGACGAGCACATCGACGCCACCCGGGAGAGCATCGAGCAGCGGTGCTTCACCCTGCTGGCCCGGCAGGCGCCGGTCGCCACGGACCTGCGCACCATCACCGCGGGGATGCGGATCATCAGCGACCTCGAGCGCATGGGCGACCTCGCCGTCCACGTCGCGAAGCTCGCGCGGATGCGCTTCCCCGAGCACGCCGTCCCGCAGGAGCTGCGGCCGATCTTCCTGCAGGCCGGGAACGTCGCCGAGAGCCTGGTGACCCAGACGGCGACCGTCATCGCCAAGCTCGACGTCGAGGCGGCCGCGGCGCTGGAGGCCGAGGACGACCTGATGGACCAGCTGCACCGGCAACTGTTCAACGAGCTGCTCGTCAAGGACTGGCCGCACGGTATGGAGGCGGCCATCGACATCACCCTGCTCGGCCGCTACTACGAGCGCTTCGCCGACCACGCGGTCAGCGTCGCGCGCCGGGTGGTGTACCTGGTCACCGGCGAGCGGGAGATGCACGCGCACGCCGACTGACGAGGGCACCGCCGTCCTGCGGACGGCACCGCGGCCACGAGCCGTCCCCCGCCCGCGCGGAGCCCTCCCCGACCCTCGCCGGGGAGGGCTCCGCCGGCCCGCTCCTCGGGCCGCCCTGCGGGGCCCGTCCCGCGCGTCCTCTGCGACCCCTCCGGGGCCGGCCCGTCAGCGCTTGCCCTGGTTCCGCACGGCTTCGATGGCGGCCGCGGCGGCCTCGGGGTCGAGGTACTGGCCACCGGGGTTGGTCGGGCGCAGGTCGTCGTCCAGGTCGTAGCGCAGCGGGACGCCGGTGGGGATGTTGAGCCCCACGACCTCGTCCTCGCCCATCCCGTCCAGGTGCTTCACCAGCGCCCGCAGGCTGTTGCCGTGCGCGGCGACGAGCACGGTCAGCCCCGCGCGCAGGTCGGGCACGATGGCGTCGTACCAGTACGGCAGCATCCGGACGACGACGTCGGCCAGGCACTCGGTCTGCGGGCGCACCTCCGGCGGCAGCACGGCGTAGCGCGCGTCGCCGTCCTGGGAGTACTCGCTGCCCGGTTCGATGGGCGGCGGCGGGGTGCTGTAGGAGCGGCGCCAGACCGTGAACTGCTCCTCTCCGTACTCGGCGAGCGTGGCGGCCTTGTCCTTGCCCTGCAGCGCGCCGTAGTGCCGCTCGTTGAGCCGCCAGGAGCGCTTGACCGGGATCCACTGCCGGTCCGCGGCGGCCAGCGCCAGCTCGGCGGTGGTGATCGCGCGCCTGAGCACCGAGGTGTGCGCCACCTCCGGCAGCAGGCCGTGCTCGGCGAGGAGCTCACCGCCCCGGGCGGCCTCGCCGCGGCCCTTCTCCGACAGCGGCACGTCCACCCAGCCGGTGAACAGGTTGGCCTTGTTCCACTCGCTCTCGCCGTGGCGGAGCAGCACGAGCGTTCCGGTCGTCACACCGGCCATCCTGCCCGACGGGTGAGGTGGTGGAACGGCCTGCCTGCAGGAAGGAGGACGGGGCCTCCCACGGCGGGGGCAGGGAGGTTCCTCACCCGGTGAGCAGCGGCCACAGCAGCCAGGCCTCGAACGCCGCCGGCGGCAGCAGGCCGCTGAACAGCCAGGGGCTGCGGACGGGTCGGTCCACCCCCCAGCGCAGTGCCGCGACGGCGGTCACGCTGCAGAGCGCGCCGGCGGTCAGCCACAGCAGGGTGCCACCCACGTCGACGGCGAGGAGCTGGGCGAAGGTCAGCCGCACCGCGCACAGCAGCAGCGGGTACACCAGCGCGGTCGCGGCGAGCAGGCCCACGAGCGCCCGGACCTGCCGCTGCTGCTGACCGGGACCCTCGTGCACCGCCGCCACGCTAACCGCTGGCCGCGGCCGGCGGGCCGCCGTCAGCCCGCCGACCGGGCCCGCCGCCCCGGCAGCCAGACGAGGACGACGACGGCGGCCAGGGCGGTCGCCGCCGCGGTCCCCAGGGCGGTGAGGTGCATCGCCGCCACGAACGCCTCCCGGGCCGGGCCGACCAGGTCGCCCGCCGCGGCGGCGGCCTCGGGGTCCCCACCGGTCACGGTCCGCTGCACCGCCGCGAGGGTGCCCACCAGCGAGGTGCTCGCCTCCGCGCGGGCGTCGGCCGGCAGCGCGTCGACCGCGCTCCCGAGCTGGGCGGCGTAGGCGTTGGCCAGCAGCGAGCCGAGGACCGCCACCCCCAGCGCACCACCGACCTGGCGCACGGAGTTGTTCACCGCCGCGCCGGCGCCGGCCTTGTGCCGGGGCACCACGGACATGATCGACTCGGTCGTGGGGGCCATGACCGTCCCCATCCCGAGGCCCTGCACCGACAGGACCACGAGCAGCAGCCACAGCGGCGAGGTCGTGTCCAGCAGCTGGAAGCCGCAGACCGCCGCCGTCAGCAGGCCGAAGCCGGCGCCGACGACGGCCTTGGCGCCGAACCGCTCGGCCAGCCGGGAGCTGCCCGGCGCCATGACCGCCATGCCCACGGCCATGGGGATGAGCGCCGCGCCGCTGGCCAGCGGGCCGTGGGCGAGCACGCCCTGCAGGTAGTAGACGACGTAGAAGGTCGCGCCCATGAGGGCGAAGAAGTTCAGCCCGAGGGCGGCCGCGGCAGCGGAGAAGGCCGGGTTGCGGAAGAGCGTGACGTCCAGCGCCGGGTGCGCCGAGCGGCGCTGCAGCCAGACGAACAGCCCGAGCAGGGCCAGCCCACCGAGCAGCGGCACGAGGACGCCGGGCGAGCTCCAGCCGGCTCCCGAGCCACCGTGGATGATCCCGTAGACCAACCCGGCCAGCGCCAGCACCGACAGCAGGACGCCGGGGACGTCGAGCCGGCCCGGCGACGGGTCGCGGGACTCCGGGACGACGAGCACCGTCGCCACGATGCCGAGGATCGCGACCGGCACCGTGATGAGGAAGATCGCGCCCCACCAGAAGTGCTCGAGCACCGCGCCGCTGGCCAGCGGGCCGCCGGCGACGGCGATCCCGGCGGCGCCCGCCCACACGCCGATCGCGCGGCCGCGCTCACCCTCCGGGAAGACGTTGGTGATGACGGCGAGGGTCGTCGGCTGGACGGCGGCGCCGCCGATGCCCATGACAGCCCGCCAGGCGATCAGCTCGCCGGGGCTGCTGCTGAACGCGCCCAGCAGCGAGCCGGCCGTGAAGACCGACAGCCCGATCAGCAGCACCCGGCGCCGGCCGATCCGGTCGCCCATGACGCCCCAGGAGAAGAGCAGGCCGGCGAAGACGAGGATGTAGGCGTCGATCGCCCACTGCAGCTGGCCCTGGCTGGCGCCGAGCTCGCGCTGCAGCGTGGGGATGGCGACGTTGAGGGTCGTGTTGCCCATGATCACCACGAGCAGGCAGACCGTCATGGTGGCCAGCACCCACCACCGGCGGGCGTAGCCGGGCGGCTCCTCGGCGGCCTCGGGGAGCGACCGTTCGGTCGCCGTCACGCCCCGCCGTCCGGGGCGCCGCCGGCGCGGGACCTGCGACCGGGGTCGACGAAGTCGGCGAAGGCCTCCAGGTTGCGGAGGGACTCCCCGCGCTTGACCCGCCACTCCCACTCGCGCCGGATCGACGTGCCGAAGCCGATCTCGAGCATCGTGTTGAAGTGGTCGTCGGCGTAGCTGAGCACCGCGCCGAGGACGCGGTCGAGCTCCTCCGGCGTGACCGCGGCGTGCGGCAGCCGGCCGGTCAGGTAGACGTCGCCCACCCTGTCGACGGAGTACGCGACGCCATACATGCGCGCGTTGTGCTGCAGCAGGTAGGTCCACAGCTGCTCGCGGTTCTCGTCGGGCTGGCGGCAGACGAAGGCCTCCACCCGCAGCGCGTGCTCGCCGACGATCAGCCCGCAGACGGTCTTGAGCTTCTGGGTGCCGGGCAGGTCGACCAGCCAACGGCCCGGCGCGGGGTGCTCGTGCACCAGCTCGTTGTCGCGCAGCGTCTGCTCGATGACCGCGTCGAACTCCTCGACGACGCTCACTGGGCCACCTGCGCACCGAGCGCACGGACCCCGGCCCGCGCCCAGGCCGGGCGCAGCAGCGTGCCCGGAGCCGCCCGCTGGGATGCCGCGGCCATCCCCTCCGCAGCGGCGGTGTAGGCCGCGACCAGGCTGTCGACGGTGCGCTCCCAGGAGAAGGCGCCGGCGTGCCGGCGGGCACCCACCGAGAGCAGCTCCCGACGGGCGAGCACGGCGCGGATGGCGGCGGCGTAGTCGGCCGGGTCCCGGCCCTCGACCAGCACCCCGGAGACGCCGTCCCGGACGGCCGTGCGCAGACCACCCACGGCGGCCGCGACGACCGGCGTCCCGCAGGCCTGGGCCTCCAGGGCCACCAGCCCGAAGGACTCGTTGTGGCTGGGGACGACGGCGACGTCGGCGGCGCGGTAGTGCTCGGCGAGCAGCTCGGCGTGCACCGGCGGCAGGAAGCGCACCAGGTCGGCGATGCCGAGCCCGGCGGCGAGCTGCTCGAGCTGGCGCGGGGCCTCCAGACCGGTGCCGCTGGGGGCGCCGACGACGTGCACCTGCAGGCGGTCGCGCAGCGCCGGGTCGTCGGCGAGCATCCGCGCGGCCGCCTCGAGCAGCAGGTCGGGGGCCTTGAGCGGCTGGATGCGGCCGACGAAGAGCAGGACGACCGCGTCCTCGGCGACCCCGAGCCGGCGGCGGGCCACCGTCCGGTCGCCCGGGGTGAAGCGGTCGAGGTCCACGCCCGGCGGGACGACCAGGGTGCGCCGCGGGTCGGCGCCGTAGTGGTCGACCAGCTGGCGGGCCTCGTCGTCGGTGTTGGCGACCAGCCGGTCGGCCTCGGCCACGACCTGCTCCTCGCCGATCACGCGGGCGCGCGGCTCGGGGCGGTCGCCGACCGCGAGCGCGGCGTTCTTCACCTTCGCCAGGGTGTGCGCGGTGTGGATCAGCGGCACGCTCCACCGGTCGCGGGCCAGCCAGCCGACCTGGCCGGACAGCCAGTAGTGCGAGTGGACGACGTCGTAGTGGCCCGGCTCGTGCTGGGCCTCCTCGCGCAGGACGGCGGCGGTGAAGGCGCACAGCTGGGCGGGCAGCTCCTCCTTGCCCAGGCCCTCGAACGGGCCGGCGCTGACGTGCCGCACGGTGACGCCGGGGCTCATCTCCACCACGGGCGGCAGGTCGCTGGAGACGGCGCGGGTGAAGACGTCGACGGCGACGCCGCGCTCGGCCAGCCGGCGGGACACCTCGACGACGTAGACGTTCATGCCACCGGCGTCGCCGGCACCGGGCTGGTCGAGGGGGCTGGTGTGCACCGAGAGGGTGGCCACCCGCCGGGGCACGGCCGAGCGGGGACGGCGGCGAGCGGCCACGTGCGACCTCCCGCCTCGCTCCAGGGCGCCGGGAGGCACCCGCTCGACATTGCAGTCTGCAACAACGCCAGGATGGGCCTCATGCCCGGTCCCTCGACCCATCCTGCATCCGGTCCCCGCGTGCTGCCCGGCACGGGGCGGACCGCCGTCGTCACCGGCGCCTCCAGCGGCATCGGTGCGGCCACCGCGACCCGCCTGGCGGCGGAGGGCTTCGACGTCGTCCTCGGCGCGCGGCGCATGGACCGGCTCACCGAGCTGGCCGCCTCCATGGGCGCCCGGGCGCTGCCGCTGGACGTCACCGACCCCGACTCGGTGGCGGCGTTCGCCGAGGCCCTGGACCGAGTGGACGTGCTGGTCAACAACGCCGGCGGCGCCTTCGACGCCAACCCCGTGGCCGAGGCCGACCTGGACTCCTGGGCACGCACCTACGAGGTGAACGTGCTGGGCACCGTCCGGCTGACCAAGGCGCTGCTGCCCGCGCTGATCGCCTCGGGCGCCGGCGACGTGCTGTTCGTGGGTTCGACCGCGGGCCTGGTCAGCTACGAGGGCGGCGCGTCGTACACCGCGGCCAAGCACGGCGTGCACACGCTGGCCGAGACGCTGCGCCTGGAGCTGTACGACCAGCCGGTGCGGGTGGTCGAGATCGCACCCGGGATGGTGAGGACCGAGGAGTTCGCCCTCAACCGGGTCCGGGACCAGGACCGGGCGGAGGCGGTCTACCGCGGGGTCCGCGAGCCGCTGGTGGCCGACGACGTCGCCGACTGCATCGCCTGGGCCCTCACCCGCCCGCACCACGTCAACGTCGACCTGCTCGTCGTCCGCCCCCGGGCGCAGGCCGCCCAGCACAAGGTGCACCGCGAGGGCTGAGCCGGTGCTGGCACTCGGCGAGCACGTGGTCGGCTGGGCCCGCGACGCCGGCCACCGCGGCATCCAGTCCGACGCCGAGGTCGAGACCGACACCCCCGCCGTGTCGCTGTGGCGGTCACTCGGGTTCGTCGTCGTCGGCACGGTGCCCGGCGCGTTCCACCACCCCGAGCACGGCTACGTCGGCCTGCACGTGGTGTTCCTCGACCTGACCCGACCCGAGCCCCCGTCGCCGGGGTTCCTCGGGGGTTGCCGGTCCTGCAGCGCCGCCGGCGCACGAGGAACGCCGGCAGGGCCGGCCCCAGCGGCCGTCAGGGACGGATCGCGGTCGGCTCGCGCTTCAGGGTCACGCCGAACCGCTCCTGCACCGCAGCGATGATCTTCTCGGAGAAGGCGAGCAGCTCCTCGGCGGTCGCGCCGGGCTCGGTGGTCAGCGCGAGGCTGTGGCGGGGCGAGGTCCCCACGCGTCCGGAGCGGGTGCCGCGACCGAAGCCGGCGTGCTGCACCAGCCAGGCGGCGCTGAGCTTGACCTCACCCTCGCCTGCCGGCCAGCTCGGGCAGCCCTCGACGGCCTGCGTCACCGGGACCACCGGGTTGGTGAAGAACGAGCCCGCGCTGCGGCTGGTGGGGTCGGCGAGGTCCCAGACCATGCCCTTGCCGCGGCGCAGTTCCAGCACGGCGGAGCGGACGTCGGCCAGCGGGGCCCGCTCCCCCAGCTCGACGCCGAGGGTGCGCGCCAGCTCGGCGTAGCCCACCGGCCGGGACAGCTCGCCCGGCTCCAGCTCGAACGAGACGGTCAGGACGACGAACCGGCCGGGCTCGCGCTTGAGCCGGCTGTCCCGGTAGGCGAACCCGCACTCCTCCGCGGCGAGCACCTGCTCCGCCGACTGCGCGCGGTCCCACACGCGGACGGCGGTGACGACCTGGCCGACCTCCTGGCCGTAGGCGCCGACGTTCTGCACCGGTGTCGCCCCGGTCGAGCCCGGGATGCCGGACATCGCCTCCATGCCGGCCAGCCGCTGCTCGACGGTGTGGGCCACCAGGTCGTCCCAGGGCTCGCCGGCCTGCACGACCAGCCGGCCGCCGTCGCGCTCGACACCCCGGCTCCGGACCACGACGACGTCACCGGGCCACCCGGCGTCCGGGCCGATCAGGTTGGAGCCGCCGCCGAGGACCAGCAGCGGCCGCCCGGCGGCGTCGGCCTCGCGGACGGCGGCGACCAGCTCACCGGGGTCGGCGACCTCGACCAGCCGGTCGATGGGACCCCCCACGCCGAGGGTCGTCAGCTCCGCGAAGCGGGCGTTCCGTCGGACCTGCACGGCACCACGCTAACCGGGACTACGCTCTGGGCCGGTGAGCGAGGCAGGGGGCGGCGACCACAAGCGCCGGGCCAGCCTCCCCAGGAAGGCCGGTCCGCGGCTGGCCGCCGGCCGGGCCCGCGCCCTGGGCCTGCCGACCCGCGGCACCACCAACGCCAACCGGTTGCGCCGGGTCGACCGCTGGCTGCTGGCCACCCAGGTGCCGCGGCTGCGCGACGCCGCCCGGCCGCTGGTCGTCGACCTCGGCTACGGCTCGTCGGCGGTGACCACCCTGGAGCTGGCCGACCGGCTGGGCCCGGAGGTGCACGGCCTCGAGGTCGTCGGCCTGGAGATCGACCCCGCGCGGGTGGCCGCCGTCGCCGCCGACCGCGACCCGCCCCGGGTCGACTTCCGGGTCGGGGGCTTCGAGCTGGCCGGCCTGCGCCCGGTGCTGGTGCGGGCGTTCAACGTGCTGCGCCAGTACGACGAGGAGTCCGCCGCGCAGGCCTGGCAGACGATGTGCGCCGCGCTCGGCCCCGGCGGGCTGCTGGTGGAGGGCACCTGCGACGAGTGGGGCCGGCGCTCGGCGTGGGTGGCCCTGGACGCCGACGGACCGCTGACCCTGACGCTCTCGGCCCGGGTGTCCGACCTCGACAGGCCCTCCGATCTCGCCGAGCGGCTGCCCAAGGCGCTGATCCACCACAACGTGCCCGGTCAGCCGGTGCACGAGTTCCTCCGTGCCCTGGACACGGCCTGGGCCACCGCGGCCGGGCTGTCCACCTTCGGCCCGCGCCAGCGCTGGACCGCCGCGGTCGAGGCCCTCGCCGAGCAGGGCTGGCCGTTCGTCGGTTCCAGCCGCCGGTGGCGGCACGGCGAGGTCACCGTGCGCTGGTCCGCCCTCGCCCCCGTCTGAGCCCGTCTGAGCCCGCCGGGGGGCGCAGCGGCGGACGAGCCCGGCGACCGGGTCGGTGATCCGGCCCACACCCCACCGACTGACCTGCACCTCGTCGCCGCGACCCCGTCGACGGCCGGACGGCCCTCCGCCAGCGTCCGCGGGCCTGGTTCCGATCCGCTACGGTCCGTACTTGCGGGGCGACGCAGTCGGACTGCAGAGGGGGCGGTGCAGGCACGACCATGCACTGGCTGACCCACGGCCCGAGGCCGTGACCCCCGCCGGTACGGCAGCGGAGTGGCCACGGCGGGTGGCGTCCGTCCTCGCCGAGCCGTCGCGGCTGCGACTGCTGTTCCAGCCGATCGTCGACCTGCAGCGCGGCGTCGTCGCCGGCTACGAGACCCTCGCCCGCTTCTCCGAGCCCGATGGCCGGCCGAGCCGGGTGCCACCCGACCAGTGGTTCGCCGCGGCAGGCGCCCAGGGGGTCGGTGCACGGCTGGAGGGCCTCGTCGTCAGGCGCTGCCTGGACCTGTTGCGCACCGTGCCGCCCAACTGCTTCCTCACCGTCAACGTCAGCCCGCACCTGCTCACCGACCCCGAGCTGGCCGGGGCCCTCCTGGCCGTCCCGGACCTCGCCCCCCTCGTCCTCGAGCTGACCGAGCACCAGGACGTCACCGACCTGGACCCCCTCATCGACCTCCGCGACCGGCTGCGCAGCCGGGGCGCGCTGCTCGCGGTCGACGACGCCGGGTCGGGCTACTCGGGCCTGCAGCAGATCGCCGCCATCAAGCCCCAGCTGGTCAAGCTGGACCGGGCGATCGTGAACGGGGTGGACGGCGACGAGGTCAAGCTGGCGCTCACCGAGCTGCTCGGTGAGTTCGCCGGACGGATCGACGCGTGGCTGCTGGCCGAGGGGATCGAGGCCTGGAGCGAGGTCGAGGCGCTCCTCCGCCTCGGGGTCCCCCTCGGCCAGGGCTGGCTCTTCGGCCGGCCCGGACCCGCCTGGCCCCGGCTCGACCCGGGGACGGCCGCACCGCTGCGGTTCCGGTCGGCCAGGGCGCGCCTCGTCGAGCACGTGGCCAGCCTGGTCGAGGAGGTGCCCGTCGAGGGCGGGCCGGCGGGCGGCGTGGTCCCCGGTGGCCAGACGGGGCTGCGGGTCGACCCCGGCGGCCGGCCCCAGGCGCTGCTGCTGCCGCGCCGCCGCGGCGACGACGACCCGGGGCACCGGATCGCCCCGGTGAGCCTCCGCGTCCCCGTCTTCGCGGGGGTCCGCGAGGTGGCCCGACGGGCCGCGGCGCGCCCCGAGCACTCTCGCTTCGACCCCATCGTGTGCGTCGACGACGTCGGCGTCGCGGTCGGCGTCGTCCGCGTGGAACGCCTCCTGCTCAGACTCGCCGCCGGTGGGTAGGAACCAACGGGCACCGCCGGACGGCGGCCCGGCCCACACCCCCCACCCGTACCACCACCACGTTCGAGGCACCCGTGAAGCAGTTCTCCTGTGGCGACGTCGTCCCCACCTGCACCCGCACCTTCGTCGCACCCACCGACGAGGAGATCCTGGCCGCCGTCGCCGCGCACGCCCGCGCCGACCACGGCCTCACCGACATCCCGGCGCACCTCGTCGAGGAGGTCCGCAGACGCATCCGGAGCGACGCCTGAGGAAGGACCCCCTCCTCCCCGCCCCTCGCGAGCTCGAGGCGGCGCCCTGGAGGAGGCCGGGCCGAGAACCGCTGCGGCACCATGGCCGACGTGCCGATCGAGGAGCGCCTGCGGCTGCGCTGCGTCGAGGCCGTCGCCCGCGAGGGCGAGCGGTTCGGCGTCCTCGCCCGGGAGGTCGAGGCCGGGCTGACCGCGGTGCCGGGGCTGCACGCCCCGGTCCCCTGGGTCCCCGCCTGGAGGGTCCGCGACCTCGTCGGCCACCTGGGCGCCGTCCACCGCTGGGCGACCGCCATCGTGCGCGCCGGGACCACCGACCGCCCCGCAGCGCCGCCGCAACCGCCGGACGACGGCCTGCTCGACTGGTACGCCGCCGGTCTGGCCGACCTGCTGCACGCCCTGCGCAGCACGCCGCCGGACCGCCCCGCCTGGCACATGAGCCCGGCGGCGGAGCGGACGGCCGCCTCCTGGGCCCGCCGGCAGGCGCACGAGCTCGCCGTCCACCGGATGGACCTGGAGGCCGCTGCGGGCGTGCCGGTCACCGAGGTCGACTTCGAGCTGGCCGACGACGGCGTCGACGAGGTGCTGCGCGTCGTCGTCCCCCGGTGGGCGCACACCGAGCCGGTGTCCACCGCCACGGCAACCGTCGCGGTGCGCAGCACGGACACCGGCCGGGTGTGGACGGCGCGCGTGACGCAGGGGGACGTCGCCGTGACCGACGAGGACGCGGAGCGCGCCGACGCGCGGCTCGAGGCGCCCGCCGCCGCCCTGCTCCGCCGGCTGTGGGGCCGTCCGGCCGAGGTCGTGGTGACCGGCGACCCGGCCGCCGAGGCGTTGCTGCGCGGACGCTGACGGGCGCCCCTGCGCCACGGCAGGACCGCCGACCTCGTGCGTTCCGGGCCCCCCGACCGCGCGAGGTCGCCGATCCCGCCGGTACGGCACGATGGGCGACGTGCCCCCCGTCCCGGTGACCCGGTGAGCCGGCGCCGGCAGGCCGAGCCCGTCGTCCCGCCCGGCCCCACACCCGTCGCCGGCGGCACCGCCGAGCTGCTCGGGGACGCCGACCGCGACGGCTCCTGGGTCCTGGTGGTGGACGGCACGCCGCAGTCGCACGTCGACCTCGAGGACCCCGCCCACCTGGAGTTCGAGTACGTGCGCCGGATGGGCCACGTGCTCGACCTCGCCGCCGAGGAGGGCCGGCCGATCGACGTCGTGCACCTGGGCGGCGGCGCGCTGACGCTGCCCCGGTACGTGGCAGCGACCCGCCCTGGTTCCCGGCAGCGGGTCGTCGAGCTCGACCAGCCGCTCACCGAGCTGGTCCGGGCACACCTGCCGCTGCCGCGCGACGCCCGCGTCCGGGTGCGCGCCGCCGACGCCCGCGAGGGGCTGGCCGCGCTGCCGAGCGCCGGCGCGGACGTCGTCGTCAGCGACGTCTTCGCCGGGGCCCGCACGCCGGGGCACCTGACCAGCGTCGAGTACGCGCAGGAGGCCCACCGGGTGCTGCGGCCCGGCGGCACCTACACCGCCAACGTCGCCGACGGCCCGCCGCTGCGCTTCGCCCGCACCCAGGTGGCCACGCTGCGCGCCGTCTTCGCGCACGTGTGCCTGCTCGCCGAGCCGGGCACGCTGCGCGGCCGCCGCTTCGGCAACCTGGTCGCGGTCGCCTCGGACGCCGAGCTGCCGATCCCGGCGCTGGTGCGCCGCTGCGCCGCCGACCCGATGCCGAGCCGGGTGGTCGGAGGCGCGGACCTGGACCGCTTCGCCGGCAGCGCGCAGCCGGTGCACGACGCCGACGCGGTCGCCTCCCCGGAGCCGCCGGAGGGGGTCTTCAGCCGTTGAGCGCGGCCTCGGTGATGCCGCAGCGGATCGCGCGCAGGAGCACCGCCCGACCGTAGGGTCGGGGCCATGACCTCGCCTGCCCGACTCCCCCTGCGCCGCGACACGCACAACAAGGTCATCGCCGGTGTCTGCGCGGGGATCGCCCGGCGCTACGGCATCTCGCGGAGCGGTCTGCGCCTGGCGTTCGTGCTCTCCTGCGTCCTGCCCGGCCCGCAGTTCATCGCCTACCTGGTGCTGTGGATCGTGATCCCGAAGGACACCCGGTACTGAGTGCCCCCGCGGCTCACCAGCTGTTGCCGCCCCGGCTCAGCCCGCGCACCGCGGGCCGGACGTCGACGAGGTAGACGATCGCGGCGATGACCGCCGGCAGGCCCAGGAAGCTCAGCGGGGTCTGGAAGACGACGATGACCAGGACCGACAGCCCGAGGATGGCGGCCCAGCCGGGCTTGGTGAGCTTGCCCGCCGCGACGTAGCCGGCGGCCGGGCGGACGAGGGCGTCGACGAGCGCCCACACCGTGAGCGCCAGAGCTGCGTAGAAGAGCACCGCGTACACGGCTCCCTGGAAGCTCAGCATGCCCGGGAGGGTACCCGCCGGGGCGCGCCCGGCCGTGTCCTGCGCCCCCTCCGGGGGAGTCCCGGACGCGACAGGACCCCGGAGCGCTGTGCGCGGCTCCGGGGCCCTGGGATCGGGACGGACCTCCTACGAGGTCCCGCCGTGGCCCCGTCCGGAGCTCACCGCGAGCGGGCGAGCGGTGAGGAGGACGGGGTCCTTCGTCAGTTGCGCTTGGCGGTGCGGGTCACCCGGGCGGAGGTGCCGGCCGGGGCCGACTTCCGCGCCGCGGAGGTCGTCTTCGCCGCGGCACGCTTGCGAGCCGGCTTGACCTCGGGCTCCTCGGCCGCCTCGAGGGTGGCCTTGGCCTGCTCGGCCGCCTCGTGGGTGGCCTCCTCGGCCTGGTCGATGGCCTTCTCGGCCTTCGCCGCGGTCTTCTGCGCGATGGAGGTGACCTCGTTCGAGGCCTCGGCGACGGTCTCGGCGGTCTCCTCGAGCACGTCCTCGAGGGCGTCCTCGACGGCGTCCACCGCACGCTCGGCGCGGCCCACGACCTTGCGGACGACGGGCTGGCGGCGCAGCTCCTCGACGACCTCGGCACCGCGGACGGCGAGGGTCTCGATGGTGGCGACGGTCTGCGTGCGGGCGGTGCTCACCAGGCCGGCCACGGTGCTGGCGACGACGTCGGGGCGGACGGCGGTGGCGACCTGCTGGGCCGACGTGCGCGCGGTCCGGACGGCCTCCTCGGCGCGGGTGCGGGCCTCCTTGGCGGCCAGGTCGATCTGCACCTGGGCCTCGCCGGGCAGCGCCTCGGCGCGGGCCCGCAGGGTGCCGACGACGGCACGGGTGCGCTCGACGGCCAGGTCACCGGCGCCGACGGCGGCCAGCAGGACCTGCTTGTTCTGGACGGCGACGGTCTCGCCGTACTCCTTGAGGCTGTTCTTCATGCCGACTCCTTCGCGGGGCGGGACGGGGTGGGGTCAGAGGGGGCGACCGGGGCGGGGACGCTCGCGGCGTGCTCCCGCACGTAGGTCTCGTACAGCTCGAGCAGCACCGCCCTGTGCCGCTCGGAGAGCGACTGGTCGGCACGGATGGCCGCCACGGTGTCGGGGTTGCCGTTCCGGCGGTCGAGGATCCCGGCCTGCTCGTAGAGCGTCTCGGCGGAGATCTTCAGACCCTTGGCGATCGCCGCGAGGATCTCCGCCGACGGCTTGCGCAGCCCCCGCTCCACCTGCGACAGGTAGGGGTTGCTCACCCCCGCCGTGCGGGCGAGCTCGCGGAGGGACACCCGGGCGGCGCTGCGCTGCTCGCGGATGAACTCCCCGACCTGGGATCCGGTGGCCGAGACCTTGGAGCGCTCGGCGGCGACCGTCTCGGCGACGCTGCCCGCGAGCTGGTCCACCACGCCGCGGACGGTGGTCACCTGTTCGCGGACGAAGTCCCCCGGGTTCTGCACACCTCGACGCTAGGCCCGGGTGCTAGCTCCTGCAAGCGGAGGAGCTAGCACCTGGCTGTGAAACGCCTCACGTGCGGCGTGTCGGTCACGACAGCAGCGCAGCGGCCGCTCGCACCTCGCCGACCACGCCGTCCCCACCGGGGACCGGTGTCAGCGACCAGGCGGCCAGCTGCTCGGCCGGGACGCCGAGGCGCAGCAGCCCGGCGCACAGCGCGGGCGTGCGCCCGCGGTCGCCGCCGTCGTCGAGCTTCAGCGCGACCGCGCCACGACCCGGCAGGGCGGCGACGTGCACGCCGTCGGCCCCGCCCTTGACCAGCAGGCCGTCGACGGCGCGCATGAGGTCGGTGTCCTCCCGGCCGGTGCCCGCCACGAACCAGGGGTGCGCCCGCATCGCGTCGGCGACCGCCCGGCCGGGCGCGCCGGCCGCGGCCTCGACCAGCGAGGACACCCCCCGGGCCAGGCCCGTCAGCGGCAGCCCGTGCTGCGGGGCGCCGCAGCCGTCGACGACGACCGCCGCCACCGGCGTGCCCGCCGCCTCGCCGAGCCGGGCCTCGATCGCCTGCTGCAGCGGGTGCTCGGGCTCGAGGTACCCCTCCGTGGGCCAGCCGGCGGCGACGCAGGCAGAGAGCATCGCCGCGTGCTTGCCCGAGCAGTTCATCGCCAGTCGCTCCGGCGCCCGGCCGGCGGTCAGCCAGGCGGCGCGGGTGGCCTCGTGGGAGGGCAGCGCCGGCGGGCAGCCGAGGTCGTCGGGCGAGAGACCCGCGGCCGCGAGCACGCCGGCGACCAGCTCACGGTGGCCGTCCTCGCCGGAGTGCGAGCCGGCGCCGATGGCCAGCTCCTCCCCCGAGCGCGGTGTCCAGCCGGCGGCCAGCAGCGCGGTCGCCTGCACCGGCTTGTTCGCCGACCGCGGCAGCACCGGCCGCTCGACGTCCCCCACCGCGGACAGCACCCCGCCGTCCGGGCCGACGACGACCAGCGAGCCGCGGTGCACCGATTCGAGGAAGCCCGAGCGCTCCACCTCCACCAGCACCGGGTTGTCCGGCCAGGTGAGGTGCTGGAGCCGGCCCCGCTGCAGGGCCCCGCCGCGAGCCCGCGAGTGGCGGGGGGCAGCGGGGTCCGTCAACGGCCCTCGTCGGCGAGCAGCGCGGCGACGTCGGCCTCGCCGTTGCGGTACCGGCGGCCCAACTCGGCGGCCAGCCCGTCCATGACCTGCTGCACACCGCGGCGCCGCTCGGACAGCGACGCCTCGGCGGCGGCCAGCGCGCGGGCGGCCCGCTCCAGCTCGGCGTCGGACAGCTGGGGGACCGCGGACAGGTCGACCCCCGGGGTCAGCGAGTTGACCCAGCTCTCGTACTCCTCGGGCGCCGCCGGCTGCACGGTCTGGTGCCGGCCGAGACCGTGGGCCGGGCCCCGGCCCTTCTCCGCGAGGATCTCCGGCAGCAGGTCGACCAGCGAGCGGCCGTCGTGCTCGGCGCGGCGCTGCAGCTCGCGGCGCACGATGTCCAGCCGGCCCTGCAGCAGCCGCCGGGTGTAGGAGAGGTTGACCTCCTCCTGCTCGGCCTGGCGGCGGAGCCGGCGGACGTCGGCCATCGGCCGCTGCACTGCGGCCTCGAGGAAGCCGGGGTCGAGCAGCGCGTCGACGGCGGCGCCGCCGGCGCGGATCGGTTCGGGGGTCACGAGCGGGCCTCTCCGGTGGGTCGAGCGGTCACCGGGGGATGGTCCCAGACCGGACGGCCCGGACCCGGTCACGCGCCGCAGCGACCGTGTCGTCGAGGGTGACCGGGGCGTCGTCGGGGTCGATCGCGGCGCGGGCGCCGGCCACGGTGAGCTCCGCGTCCATCGCGACCGACTGCTTCACCAGCGCCAGCGCCACGACGCCGAGCTCGTGGTGGCGGACGACGGAGCCGACCCGGCCGACGTCGCGCGTGCCGAGCTGCACCGGCGTCCCGGCCTCGGGGAGCTGCTCGGCCAGCCCGTCGAGGTGCAGCAGCACCAGCCGCCGCGGCGGGCGGCCCAGGTTGTGCACCCGGGCCACGGTCTCCTGGCCGCGGTAGCAGCCCTTGGCCAGGTGGACGGCGCTGGTCAGCCAGCCGGTCTCGTTGGGGATGGTGCGGTGGTCGGTGTCGACGCCCAGGCGCGGGCGGCGGGCCTCGACCCGCAGCGCCTCGTAGGCGTCCACCCCGGCGGGAACGGCGCCGGCGACCAGCAGCGCGTCGGCGCGGGCGGCCAGCTCGCCGCGCGGCACCAGCAGGTCGACGACGGGGGCGCCGTCCCCGATCGGGGGCATCCGGCGCACCCACCCGCCGCCGTCGAGGGCGAGCACCGCGTAGGGCGCGGCGGGGACGGGCAGGCCGGCGGCGGCGAGCACCGCATCGCCACGCGGGCCGACCAGGGACAGCAGCGCCCACCCGTCGGTCACGAGCGCCGGCTCGACGCGGAGCATGAACCGCATCCGCTCCAGGTACGTCTGCAGCGCCGCGCCGGTGCCCGGCTCGACGTCGACCCAGGTGGTGCCGGCGAGCTCGGCGAGGACCAGGTGGTGCTCGACGTGCCCGTTCGGGGAGAGCTCGAGGGCCTCCGCGCCGGCGCCGTCGTCGAGCTGCTCGAGGTGCTGGGTCAGCAGGCTGTGCAGCCAGGTCAGCCGATCGGCACCGGGGACGCCGAGCACGTCGCGGTCGCTGCGGTCGACCAGGCCGGCGCCCTCGGCGAGCTCGCGCTGCTCGCGGAGCGGGCTGCCGTAGTGCGCCGGGACGGACCCGTCCTCCACGGGGACGGCACCGGGGCGCGACAGCAGCGGGCTGGGGGTGGACATCAGGACTCCGATCCGGCTCGTTCGCGGCACGCGCGGCACGTCCCCGACAGCGCGACGTGCCCCACGTCCAGCTGGAAACCGAGATCGGCCGCCAGACGTTCCGCGGCGCCGTCGAGCAGTGCCGGGTCGACCGAGGAGATCTCCCCGCAGCCGGCGCACACCACGTGCAGGTGCGGGTGCTCCGCGGCGTGGTAGACCGGCGCACCCTTGCCGAGGTGGGTGTGCCACACCAGCCGGAGCCGCTCGAGCAGTTCGAGGTTGCGGTAGACCGTCGAGGTGTCCGGCGCCGCGCCGTCCGGGCCGGCCTCCTCGCGCAGCCGGGTGGCGATCTCCTCGGGGGTGGCGTGCTCGAGCGCCGCGACCGCGGCGAGCACCCGCTGGCGCTGGGTGGTCAGCCGCAGCCCACGGGCGCGCAGGCGCTCGGCCAGCGGCTGGTCACCCGTCGGCGGGGCGTCGGAGGGTGGGTGCGGAGCGGGCACGCCGTCGAGCCTATGCCCGGGCCAGAGCGCCCAGATCGGTCAGCAGGTCGGCGTAGCCGGTCCCCGGGACGCCGTCCACGCTGAGCCCCGGCCGCCCGGTGACGCCGTCGATCGCGCCGGCCGCGGTGGCGGCCGCGAGCACCCGGGCGTCGACCCCCGGGGCGAGCAGCGCGGCGAGGACGTCCCGGTGCCCGGGGGCGAGCCGGGCGAGGCCGGCGACCAGCCCGGCGCAGCCCCAGTTGGAGGTCCCGGCGACGACGAGGGCGTCGACGGGCACCCGGCAGGCGATCCGGTCGCCGTGCGCGATGCACGCGGCGACGACGTCGGCGGGCACGTTGCCCATGCCGATCTCGTTGCCGCCGTCGCCCACCGCCCCGGTGACCAGGCCCGGCAGGGCGAACGCCGCGTGCAGCGGGGCGGTGGAGCCGGTGACGTCGACGCCGCGCATCGTCAGCACCCGCCCGTCCGCAGTCGGCCCCAGCCGCTCCACCGCGACCAGGTGCGAGAGGCCGAGCCCGGCCACCCGCGCCCGGACCTGCCCCTCGTCCGCGGACACCGGCAGCACCTCCGGCCGCCCGGCGCCGAGCACCGCCAGGCAGGCGGCGGTCACCTGCGCGCACGGCTCGTCGGTGAGCACCACCGGCTCGGCGCCGAGCACGGTCAGCGCGGCGGCCAGGACGGCGGTGCCGACCGGCCCGTCGGTCTCGGCCGCCGGGGTGGGCGCCCAGGCGATGTGCACGCCGGTGACCAGGCCGACGCGGCTGCCGGCGCGACCGGCGGCGGCGAGCTCCCCGGCCAGCCGGGCGAACTGCCCGGGGACGGCGGCGGCCAGCCCGGTGACGTCGCGGGCGCCGGGGCGCAGCAGCAGCCGCCCGACGTCCGCGAGCGCCTCGTCCACCGAACCGGGGCTCACGCCACCGGCGGGCGGGCCTCCGCGAGCACCCGCTGCAGCGAGGTCAGGTACCGGTCGGGCACCGAGTGGTCGCCGCGCGGCGGCAGGAAGCCCTCGACGGTGGCGCCGGTGACCGCAGCGAACGACGCGGCCTCGGCCCCCAGCGCCCGGACGACGGCGTGGTCGCCCCAGGCGGTGCTCCGCGCCAGGTGGGCCATCGCGGCGGCGCTCTCGGCCCGCTCCCCCACGCAGTCGAACGGCTTCTCCGTGGCCCACAGCCGCCGGAAGCCGTCGGCCAGCGAGGGGTCGGCCAGCGGGTCGCCGCCGAACATCGCGCGGGCCTCCTCCGGGGTGAGGAAGACCGCGAAGCACAGGAAGGTGAACAGGCACTTGTCGCAGTGCAGGCACCAGCGCTGCGTGGCCTCCCCGCCCATGTGCGCCTGCGTGTAACTGCGGTTGCAGCTGAGGATCTCGCCGCGCAGGTCCGGCAGGTCGGCCACCGCGGCGACCGTCGCCAGCTCCGAGAGCTGCCGGGTCAGGCTGAAGTAGCCGACGCCCACCTCCGCCGCGGCGGCGGCGAACAGCCGCTCGAACTCGTAGGACTTCGAGTACTGGTGGTTCACCCGCGCGCCGTTGACCGTCAGCGTCTCCTCGTCGGCGGAGCGCTCGTTGGCGAAGACCACCGGGTCGAACCCGCCGAGGACGGCGACCAGCGTGGAGATCGCCGAGTTGATCGCGGTGACCGGCACGTGCCCGTTCAGCCCCCCGGCCCGCGTGCGCTCGGCCAGCAGCGGGTCCAGCCGCCGGCGGACGCCGATCAGCGGGACGCCGGCGGCGCGGGTCACGTCGCGCTGGGCGTCGGTCGGGTTGACCGCCAGCGCGGTGGCCGGGGTGACGACGACTAGCGCGAGCGCGGAGTCCTTGCCGCCGCCGACCGGCAGCAGCGCCTCGTGCCCGCCGCCCTCCACCGGCGCCGGGAGGTCGTCGGTCAGCTCGAGGTCGAAGGCGACCTCGTGCGGCACCGGCAGCCGGTTGACCGCCGCGAACTCACCGAGCCCGTGCGTGTACGCGGCCTCCGCGACGGCGGCCTGGGACTTGGTCACCGGCCGCTCGACGACGACCCGGCCGGGCGCGCGCAGCTTGTAGTAGCTGGTGCCCATGACCAGGTGCACCAGGTCCAGGGCTGCGTCCACCCGCGCGGGGTCGGCTCCGGCGACCAGGCCCGGGTCCAGGGTGAGGCGCTCGGTGAACTCGTCACCGGCCAGCCGGTAGGTGAAGGCGGCCTCGCCGGTGGTGGGGTCCAGCGAGCGGCCGGCGACGACGAAGGCGTCCTGCTCAGACACGCGACGCTCCGGCGTCGAGGAGGATCTGCTCATAGGTCCGTGCCAACTCCTCGTAGTTGCGGAAGCGGTTGTAGCTGGGCGCGCCCGGGGAGAGCAGCACCAGGCCGCCCGGGCGGGCGGTGCGCAGCGCCTCGGCGACGGCGTCGGCCAGGGAGCCGGTCTCGGTGACCGGCGCGTCGACCCCCGCGGCGGCCGCGGCGGCGCGCAGGTCGGCGGCGAAGCGGGCGCCGGTGTCCGGGATCGTCAGCACCTGCACCGTCCCGCCGCGGGCGACGACCGCCGCGGCGAGGTCGGTGTAGTCCAGCCCGCGGTCCTGCCCCCCGGCGATCAGCGTGACCTGCTGCCCGGCGAAGGCGTCGATGGCGGCGCGCACCGACACCGGGGTGGTGCTCAGCGCGTCGTCGACGAACGTGACGCCGTTCCGCGTGGCCACCGGGGAGAGCCGGTGCGGCAGCGCCCGGAAGCCGGCGACGGCGGCGCGGACGGCGTCGGCCGCCCCGTCGAGGTCGGCACCCATCCGGACGCAGGCGGCCAGCGCGACGTGCAGGTTGGCGACGTTGTGCACGCCCGAGAGGCGCTCGAGCGGGAAGCCCGCCAGCCGCGCCTCGGGGACGACGTCGGCCGGGTCGACCAGCACCGCCGGGTCGAGGTGCTGCTCGGCGACCGGGCGGGCCTGCGCGCTGACGACCACCGAGCCGGGCCCGCAGCCGGCGAAGACGTGCAGCTTGTCGCGGTAGTAGGTCCCGACGTCGCCGTGCCAGTCCAGGTGCTCGGGGGCCAGCGAGGTCACCGCGCCCCACCCGGACCAGCCCTCGACCGCGGCCGCCTGGTAGCTGGACACCTCGACCACCAGCGGGCGGGTGGGGGATGGACTCGTGACGGCGTCGTCGAGCAGGACGTCGAGCAGCGGGGTGCCGATGTTGCCGGCGTGCACGGCCGGCCGGCCGGCCGCGGTGAGGACGACGGCGGCCAGCGCGCTGGTCGTGCTCTTGCCCTTGGTGCCGGTGACGCAGAGCGTCGGGACGTCGCGGGCGGCGAACTCGGCCAGGGCCACGCCGGTGCCGGAGGTGAGGGTGGTCCGGGCGGCCAGCGCGCGGGCGTCCTCGCGGTAGGGGCTGATGCCCGGCGAGCGGAACACCACGTCGCAACCGGCGAGCGCGGCGACGTCCGCGCCGGCCCGCACACCCGGCGGCAGGTCCGTCGGGGGGACGACGTCGACGACCACGACCTCCGCCGCCCCGGCGGTCAGCGCGGCGCGCACCGCGGCGCGTCCCTCGCGCCCGTGACCCCAGACGCCGACCCGGCGCCCGGCCAGCTCGGCGAGCCTCACCGGCCGTTCCCGGACGGCCGTGCAGCGCGGTGGGTCACGGCGCCCACTGTACGGAGCAGGGGCCCGCCGGACGGTGCCCGCGGCGGGTCGCCGGTAGGCTCCCGGGACAGGTGCGCCGGGAAGTCTGGTCGGCAACGTCCTCGCCGACCCCGTCTCCTGGAGTTGCTCGTGCCGTCCACCTCCACCGCCCGTCTCTTCGGCCGGGGCTCCTGGGCCGAGACCAGCCGGATCGCCGACATCCTGCGCAAGGAGACCGTCGGCGGGGCGCTGCTGCTCGTCGCTGCAGCGGTCGCGCTGGTGTGGGCCAACTCGCCGTGGGGCGGGGCCTACGAGACGCTGCGTGACACCCGCGTCGGGCCGGCGTCCCTGCACCTCGACCTGACCCTGGGGACCTGGGCGGCCGACGGGCTGCTGGCGGTCTTCTTCTTCGTCGCCGGTCTGGAGCTCAAGCGGGAGTTCGTCGCCGGCGACCTGCGGGAGCCACGCCGCGCCGCGCTGCCGATCGCCGCGGCAGTCGGCGGCATGGCCGCGCCCGCCCTGCTGTTCGTGCTGTTCAACCTCGGCCGGGACGACGACGCGCTGCGCGGCTGGGCCATCCCCTCGGCCACCGACATCGCCTTCGCCCTCGCCGTCCTCGCGGTGATCAGCACGCACCTGCCGGCGGCGCTGCGCACCTTCCTGCTGACCCTCGCGGTCGTCGACGACCTGCTCGCGATCGTGGTGATCGCGGTCTTCTACACCGACGACTTCTCCGCCGGGTCCCTGCTGCTGTCGCTGGTCCCGCTGGCGGTCTTCACCGTCCTCGTGCAGCGGCGCGTCCGCTCGTGGTGGCTGCTGCTGCCGCTGGCCGCGCTCACCTGGGTGCTCGTGCACGAGTCCGGTGTCCACGCCACGGTCGCGGGGGTGCTGCTCGGCTTCGCCGTGCCGGTGGTGCGCAGCGCGGCCGCGGGCGGCCCGGAGGCCGGTCCTGGCCTCGCGGAGCACTTCGAGCACCGGTTCCGGCCGATCTCGGCCGGTGTCGCCGTCCCGGTGTTCGCCTTCTTCTCGGCCGGTGTCGCCGTCGGCGGGCTCTCGGGTCTCACCGAGTCGGTGACCGACAGCGTCGCCGTCGGCATCACCGCCGGGCTGGTCGTCGGCAAGGCGATCGGCATCACCGGGGCCACCTGGCTGGTCTCGCGCTTCACCCGGGCCGAACTCGACGAGGCCCTCGGCTGGCCCGACGTCGTCGGCCTGTCGCTGCTCGGGGGGATCGGGTTCACCGTCTCCCTGCTCATCACGGAGCTGGCCTTCGGCCTGGGGACGCCGACCTACGACCACGCGAAGGTCGGCATCCTGTCCGGCACCCTGCTGGCCGCACTGCTGGCGACCGTCGTGCTGCGGCTGCGCAACCGCCGCTACAAGCGCATCCACGAGGACGAGCGGGCCGACGTCGACCGGGACGGCATCCCGGACGTGTACCAGCGCGAGACGGTGGACGACCGCGCCGACCACCGGCCGGACCGGGACGGAGCACCCCCACCCGGGCGCGCTCCCGGCGGTTCCGCCGAGGGCTGAAAAAGCGCGTTGCCGACCTCCCGGGAGCGACGTACCGTCGAGGTACACGAGAGAGGAGGTGGTCCGTAACTTGCATGCTTATCGGACTCGTGAGGTGGCTGTCCGCTAGCCGCCGTCCAGATGGGCCGCCCGTTCAGACGACAGTTTGAGCGACGGCAGATCGCCCGTCCGTCGTACGGCGGCGAGCGAGAACCGGACAGTCACCCGACCCCCGGGCCGCCGGCATTTGTCCAGCCGGCCCGCGTGCTGCTCCCCTCCTCGGAGGGCCGGGCGCCGCGGAGCAGCCCGGGGGTTGTCCGTTCTCCGGGGAGGGTCAGCGCTGACGACCGGCCGCCCCGTCGGGACCGACGTCTCCCCCGGCGCCTGGGTCGCTGCGGCCCTCCGGCGCGACCGCTCCGTCGCGTCCCTCGTGCCCCCGGTCTTCCAGGCCTACGCCCGCGTGCTGCACCCCGCCGTGCGCTACGCCGGGGACGACGACGTCGACGTCCGCTGGGACGAGGTCGCGGCCTACAACGGCACCACCGCGCACCGGCTGATGCAGTGGCCGGCGATCACCGGCTCGTGGGAGTACGTCGGCGAGGAGGACCAGCCCGACGTCTGGAACGACAGCCCCGCCGAGGGCCACCTCCCCGCGCACGTCGCCGCCGCCCTGGGCGCACTGCTCGCCGGGTGGACGACCACGCCGCAGGAGTGCTGGTTCGGCTGGTGCGACGACGCCGCCACCGACCGGCCGCACCTGACGCTGCCCACCTGCGACCTGCTGGTGCGCAGCGGTCCGATCACGCTGGCCGCGGCCAACTTCGCCCCCGAGCCGCAGGAGCAGAGCGCGGCCGTGTGGTGGCCCGCCGACCGCGCCTGGTTCGTGGCCACCGACCCCACCCTGATGAGCACCTACGTCGGCGGGCCGGCCGGCGCGGTCGACGCCCTCCTCGGCTCCCCGCTCGAGGTGCACCCCGCCGCCCCGGACGACCCGGTCGGCCACGACACCGACCCGCTCAACCCGCCCCCGACCCGGTTCTAGAGGACGGCGAGTTCCGCGGCCAGGTCGTCGAGGCCGAGCGAGCCCTGCGACAGCGCGGCCATGTGCCAGGCCCGGCGGTCGAACGCGGCGCCGCGGGCCCGCTGCGCGGCCGCCCGGCCCTGCAGCCAGGCGCGCTCCCCGAGCTTGTAGCTGATCGCCTGCCCCGGCAGGCCGAGGTAGCGGACCAGCTCGCTGTCGAGGAAGGCCGGCGTCGCACCGCTGTGCTCGCCGAGGAAGGCGCGGGCCAGCTCCGGCGTCCACGGCCGGCCACGGTGCTCGGCCAGGGCGCCGTCGGCGTCGTCCGGGACGGGCAGTCCGAGGTGCACGCCGATGTCGATGACCACCCGGACCGCGCGCAGCTGCTGGGCGTCGAGGAAGCCCAGCCGCGTGCCGGGATCGGGGAAGTGACCGAGCTCGTCCATGAGGCGCTCGGCGTAGAGCGCCCAGCCCTCGACGTTCGCGCCGACCGAGCCCAACGAGGTCTGGTACGTCGACAGCTGCCCGGAGACGTACGCCCACTGGCCCAGCTGCAGGTGGTGGCCCGGGACGCCCTCGTGGTACCAGATCGAGGTCAGGTCCCAGAGCGGGAACCGCTCCCGGCTCAGGGTGGGCAGCCAGGTGCGGCCCGGTCGGGAGAAGTCCTGCGCGGGCCGCGTGTAGTACGGCGCGGCGGCGCTGCCGGGCGGCGCGATCATCGCCTCGACGCGGCGGACCGGCTCGGCGAGGTCGAAGTGCACGCCGTCCAGCGCCTCGATCGCGTCGTCCATCATCGCCTGGAGCCGCTCCCGGATGGCCTCGACGCCGTCGACCGCGGGACCGTGCACGTCCAGCCAGCGCATCGCCTCCATCGGCGTCCCGCCGGGCACCACGCGCTCGGCCTCGGCCCGCTGCTCGGCGAGGATCCGCCGGTGCTCGGCCCAGCCCCACGCGTAGGCCTCCTCCAGCCCGTCCCCGGCGCCGAGGTCCGAGCCGGTCCAGCGGCGGGCGGCCAGCGCGTAGCGGTCGCGGCCGACGGCGTCCGGCGTCCCCTCCGTCTGCGGCAGGTAGACGTCGCGGAGGAAGTCCCGCACCTCGGCGACCGCGCCGTCGGCGGCCTGCGCGGCGGCGTCCAGCTCACCGCGGAGCGACTCCGGGCCGCCCGCGGCGAACCCGCCGAAGAAGGGCCCGGCCAGCCACTCGCCGAGCTGCGCCACGACCGTCGACACCTGGCGCGGCGCCACGAGCAGACCGCGCCGGGCACCCTCCTCCAGCGAGGCGCGGAACCCGCGGTAGGCCTCGGGGACGCGCGCCATCCGGCGGGCGACGACGGCCCAGTCGTCCTCGGACGCCGTCGGCATGAGCAGGAAGACCTGGCGGATCGAGTGCACCGGGCTGAACAGGTTCGACAGCGCCCGCAGCCCCTCCCCGACCTCGTGGACGTCCAGCTCGGCGCCCAGCCGCTCGCGCAGCAGCCGGGCGCAGCGCCGCTCGACCGGGTCGCCGTCCAGGGCGGGGTCGGCGGCCAGCACGCCGTCGAGCTCGGCGAGGGTGGTGCGGGCCAGCTGCGCCTCGGCCTCCAACCCGGCGGGGCCGGGATCAGGCAGCCGGTCGTCGCCGGGGCGGGTGCCCAGCGAGGTCGCGACGATCGGGTCGAGGTCGCACACGGCGTCGACGTAGCGGTCGGCGACCTGCCTCGGGGTGCTGCTCACCGCAGGCGCTCCAGCCGGGCCGACATGGTGGGCCGCAGCGGCTCGTCGCCGGCGGCACGGTCGATGGCGTACATGAGCGCCCCCTCGACGATGCCGTAGAGCCGCACCGCGCGGGACACCTCGGGGGCGTCCGGCGTCCGGGCGAGGACGTCGGTGGTCAGCTCCCAGCTGGTCGTCGTCCGGGCCCGGCCGACGTAGAGCTCGACCAGCCCGTCGGGGCTGGTGACCAGCAGCTCGACGTCGTCCCCGCCGCGGGGACGCCAGAAGCCGGACTCGCGGACGGCGGGCCCGACGACCGCACCGTCGTCGGTGAGCCGCCAGGTGCGCGAGTCGTAGGCCAGGAAGCCGCGGCCGTCGTGGCTGAACCGGATCCACTGGCCGAAGCGGTGGTCGCCCCCGGCCCCGGCGGCCTGTCCCTCGCCGTGCCACTCGCCGAGCAGCGGCAGGACGGCGAGCAGCTCCTCGGACACCTCCGGGCCGGAGCGGACGTCGACGGTGTCGGCGACCGGCAGCTCGGTGGCACCGCTGACGGACTCGCTCACGAGACCTCCTCGCCGGCGCTCGTCGGCCGCGTTCGCGGCGCTGCTGTGCTCATGGACGAGCTCGCGGGCTCGCTCATCTGCGCACCTCCCGCGGGCGGCGGGCGAGCCGGGCGGCGCCGTACCCGCAGCCGAGCGCCGCGAGCGACGTGAGGGCGACGAGGACCCAGGCAGAGACCATGCGCTCCACCGTAGGGCCGCCTGGTGACGCGCTGGGACGGCCCCGTCCAGGGCACCGTCCTGAGCCCGGTGACGGGTTGGACCGGCCACCCTGCAGGGTCCCGCCCGCGAGCTGGGCGAGTGGTGGGGAGCAGGGTGGTCCCTCCTCAGGCGGTCGCCGGCACCGCGGCGGCCGTCGCCGCGACCACCTCGTCCCAAAGGGTGGCGGTGAGCCCGAAGGTGGCCGTCGTGGCCGATGCGTCGATGACGTAGGGCCGGTCGAACTGGTGCCGGATGTCGACCACCTCGCGCATCACCGGCGAGACCAGCGCGACGGCACGCAGCACCGGCCACGGGACGGCGCGCACCCGGGCCGGCGGGCCGCCGACCGCCGCGGCCAGGTCGGTCAGCGCCTGCCGCTGCGAGCGCGGGGGTGCGCTGGGCACGTGCCAGGCCCGGCCCGGTGCCCGCTCGTCGGTCCCCAGGGTCACCAGCGTCGCCGCGACGTCGGGCAGGTACGCCCAGCTGCGGGGGACGTCGGGGTCGCCGACCACCCACGCGGTCCGGCCCCGGCGCAGGGCGGGGAGCTGCCGGACCAGGTGCGAGTGGGCGGCGGGCACCTGGGGACCGACGAAGTCCGCGGCGCGCGCCTCGGTCACCCGCACCCGGCCGGCCTCGTGTGCGGCCAGCGCCTCCCGCCACATCGCGACCCGGATCCTCCCCTTGAGGTCGGTCGCGGCCAGCGGGCTGTCGGGTGCCATCGGACCGGTCGGGCTCCCGTAGCCGTAGAGGTTGCCCATGGTGACCAGGACCGCGCCGGTCCGCTCGGCGGCGGCGAGGAGCGCGGCGGCCACCGGCGGCCAGTCGGTCGCCCAGCGGTGGTACGCGGGGTTGACGGGGTTGTACAGCGCATCGGCGCCCCGCGCCGCGGCGGCGAGGGCGCCGGCGTCGGCGGCGTCCACCCGCCGGTGCTCGACGGCGTCGGTCGACGTCCCGCCGCTGCGGGAGAGCACCCGGACCCGGTGCCCACGACCGGCGAGCAGGTCGGCGGTGGTCGTCCCGACCGGGCCCTTGCCGACGACGACGTGCAGTGCCATGGCTCCTCCTCGGCTCCCTGTCCAGGAGCGCGGCTCCCGGTTGCGGACGACGCTGGCAGCTGCGCCGGTCACCGTCAAGAGCACTGCTCTCGGTTGCGTACACCGCTCTCGCAGCCGATCATGGCACTGTGCCCCCGACCGTCCGGCAGCGCGTCCGCGCCGAGCTCACCGCCGAGATCACCGCGGCCGCGCGCCGGCAACTGGCCGAGGTGGGCGCCGCCGGCCTGTCGCTGCGGGCGGTCGCCCGGGAGATGGGCATGGCATCGTCGGCGGTCTACCGCTACTTCCCCAGCCGCGACGACCTGCTCACCCGGCTGATCACCGACGGCTACGACGCACTCGGAGCGGCCGCGGAGGACGCCGACGACCCGGCTGCGGCGCCCCGGGAACGCTGGCTGGCGGTGTGCCGCTCCGTCCGGTCGTGGGCGCTGGCGCACCCGCACGAGTACGCGCTGCTCTACGGCTCCCCCGTGCCCGGGTACGCGGCTCCGCGCGACACCGTCCCCGCGGCCGCACGGGTCGGCGTGGTCCTGGGCCGGGTCCTCGGCGACGCGGCCCGCGGCGGCGTACTGCCGACGGCGGCAGGCGTCGACCGGGACCCGGAGCTGGTGAGCGACGAGACGGCCGCCGTCCTCGGCGGGGACCACCCCGCTCTCGACGACGCCGTGCGGCTGCGCGCGCTGCTGGCCTGGAGCTCGCTCCACGGGACGATCGGCTTCGAGCTCTTCGGCCACCTCGTCGGGTCGGTCGCGGACACCGACCGCTACTTCGACCTGGCGATGGCCGAGCTGGCCGGGCTCGTGGGGCTCTGACGTGCCCCGCACCGGCAGCCACCCGGCCGCGGCGTCCCGCGGAGGGGGCGTGCGGCTCGCGACGGCCGTCGTCCTGGCCCTCGGCGCCGGCTGCCCGGCGGCCCGGGTCCGCCGGGCAGCCGGCGCCGATCGGTGGCACCCCGGTCGGCTGCCGACCCGATGGGGCAGGCTGGCGGACCGGAGCGGTACCGGTGGGGGCGTGGGGAGGTGGCCTGAGCGTGGGTGCACGGGCAGCCGACGAGGGCGGTGACGGCGTGGCCCTCCACGACGTGGAGACGCTGCTCTCGCGCACGCTCGCCCGGTACGAGCGCGTGCTGGCCAACGTCGCCGACGGCATCTACGGCCTCGACGCCGACGGGCGGGTCGAGTTCGTCAACCCGGCGGCGGTGCGCATCACCGGGCTCGCGGCAGAGGAGCAGCTCGGTCGCGACCAGCACGCGGTCATCCACGGCCGCCGGCCCGACGGCTCGCCGTACCCCAAGCAGGAGTGCCCGGTCTGGCGCGCCCTGCAGACCGGCCGGCCGGTCACCGCCGACTCCGAGGTCTTCTGGCACAGCGACGGCACCGCGGTGCCGGTCGAGCTGATCGCCGTCCCCACGCTGGAGGACGGCGCGGTGACCGGTGTGGTGGTCTCCTTCCGGGACCTGACCGACCGGCTGGCGGCCCGGCGCCAGGCTGACGAGCTGCGCCGGGTGACCGCGCGGGCCGCAGCGGAACGGGCGCTGTCGGACCGGCTGCAGCAGGCCCTGCTGACCCCGCCGCCGGAGCCGGACCACCTGCAGGTCGCCGTGCGGTACCGCCCGGCGGCCCACGAGGCGCAGGTCGGCGGGGACTGGTACGACGCGTTCCTGCAGCCCGACGGCGCGACGGTGCTCGTCATCGGCGACGTCGCGGGCCACGACAGCAGCGCCGCGGCGGCGATGGGCCAGCTCCGCGGCCTGCTGCGGGCCCTGGCCTACGACAACGAGGAGCCGCCGTCGGCCACGCTGTCGCGCGCCGAGCACGTCGCCCGCGGGCTGGCCGTGAGCACGATGGCGACCGTGGTGCTCGCCCGCATCGAGCGCCAACCGGACGTGCCGGTCGCCGGCACCCGGGTGCTGCGGTGGAGCAACGCCGGCCACCTCCCACCGCTGCTGCTGGCGCCGGACGGCACCACGACGCTGCTCGAGACCCGTCCCGACCTGGTGCTCGGCGTCGACCCGGACGCACCGCGCGCCGACCACACCGCCGACCTGGCCGACGGCCACACCCTGCTCCTGGTCACCGACGGCCTGGTCGAGCGCCGGGACAGCGACCTCGACGCGGGGCTGGCCGCGCTGCAGGACGCGCTGCGCGACCTCGGCGGCACGCCGCTGGAGGAGCTCTGCGACACGCTGCTGGCGCGGATGCTGCCCGAGCCCGGCGCCGACGACGTCGCGATCATCGCCGTCCGGACCCACCCCGAGGACCGTCCTCGGCCGCCCGAGGCCGGCCCGAACCGCCTGCCGCCCGGCGTCGATTGACGGACCCCGTCCTCCCCACCCCGCGCAGGCCCGGGACGGGGCCGGACACGACAGCGCCCCTCCCGCTCGGGCGGGAGGGGCGCTGTGCCGTGTCGCTCAGGCGATGGCGACCGTCGTCTCGTTCAGGCCGACGTCGGCGGTGAGCGCGCGCTCACCCCTGCCGACCGGGGCCAGCGAGCGCAGCTTCCAGGCGCCCGGGGCGGCGAAGAAGCGGAACTCGCCCTCGGGGCTGGTCACCACCTCTGCGGTGAACTCGTCGGTGGCGTCGAGCAGCCGGACGTAGGCACCGGCGACGGGGGCGCCGTCGTGCCAGACCTGGCCCTGGATGACCGTCTGGGTCGCCAGGTCCACGCCGGCCAGCGTGCCGCCCTGCTTGGGAGCGCCGCACATGCTCAGGCCCCCTTCTCGATCGGGACGCCGACGAGGGAGCCGTACTCGGTCCAGGAGCCGTCGTAGTTCTTGACGTTCTGGTGGCCGAGCAGCTCGCGCAGCACGAACCAGGTGTGGCTCGAGCGCTCGCCGATCCGGCAGTAGGCGATGGTGTCCTTGCCGGTGTCGAGGCCGGCCTCGGCGTAGAGCTTGGCCAGCTCCTCGTCGCTCTTGAAGGTGCCGTCCTCGTTGGCCGCCTTGCTCCACGGCACGTTCACCGCGGTCGGGATGTGACCTGGGCGCTGCGCGCCCTCCTGCGGCAGGTGCGCGGGGGCGACCAGCTTGCCGGCGAACTCGTCGGGCGAGCGGACGTCGACCAGGTTCTTCTCGCCGATCGCGGCGACGACCTCGTCGCGGAAGGCGCGGATCGAGGTGTCGGGCTCGGACGCCTTGTACTGCGTGGCCGGGCGGGAGACGGCGTCGGTGGACAGCGGGCGGCTGTCGAGCTCCCACTTCTTGCGGCCGCCGTCGATCAGCTTGACGTCGGAGTGGCCGTACAGCTTGAAGTACCAGTACGCGTAGGCGGCGAACCAGTTGTTGTTGCCGCCGTAGAGGACGACGGTGTCGTCGTTCCCGATGCCGCGCTCGGACAGCAGCTGCTCGAACTGCTCCCGGTCGACGAAGTCGCGGCGCAGCGGGTCCTGCAGGTCGGTGCGCCAGTCGAGCTTGACGGCGCCCTCGATGTGGCCCTTGTCGTAGGCGCTGGTGTCCTCGTCGACCTCGACGAAGACGATGCCGGGGGCGCCGATGTGCTCCTGGGCCCAGTCGGCGGTGACGAGCACGTCGTTGCGGCTCATGGGGGGTGTTCCCTCCTGTGGTGGGTGTGCGGTCGGTCAGGCGGTGCGCGCGGGACGGGCCCGGCGGACGATCAGGTACAGCTCGCAGCCGAGGCAGGAGCCGGTGGCCGCGTTGAGCAGGGCCGCCACCAGCGCGAGGCCGGTCGCGACGGCGCCGACCAGCGGCGCGCCGGAGAGGTACCCGGCGGCGGCGACGACGGCGAAGACGAGCCCGACGAGCTGCGCGAAGCGCAGCGGCGCCTCGGGCTCCCGCTCGCGGACCGGGCCCAGCCGCGGGGCGACGAGGACGCGGAACAGCACCCCGTAGGGTGCGTACCGCAGCCCGGCGAGCGCACCGACGGCGAAGACCGCCGCCTGGCCCGCGACGAGCACGCCGCTGCCGGTCAGCAGGACGACGGCGAGGACGGCGCTCGTGAGCCACGCGGCGAAGCGCGGACCACGGACGTCGACCTCGCGCGGGGTCGGGAGGTGTGCGTCAGGCATGGGGCAGGGGGGCTTCCGGACGGCGGGCGGGGCACGTCGGGGCGAGGCTGGGCTCGCCCTAGGAGGCCGGACACAGGCAGCTGCCGACGCGGCACAGGTCCACTGTGCGGCGGCTGGTCAGCAGGATGCCCACGGCGTGAGGGTAACCGATCACACGTCCCGCCCGTCCCGGGCACCGGCGGGGCGCACGTGCGCCCCGACCAGCGCGGCCAGCTCGTCGGGGCGCGGAGCACCGCTGCTGCGGCCGAGGAGGGTGCCCGCCCGGTCCAGGTAGAACAGCGTCGGCGTCCGCCGGACGTCGAGCTCCCGGACGGCGTCGAGGTGGCTCTCGGCGTCGACCTCCAGGTGCGCGAGCCCGGGCCGGGTCGCCTGCAGCTGCTGCAGCCGGGCCCGCGTCGCCCGGCACGGCCCGCAGAAGGCCGTCGAGAACTGCACGACGGTCAGGTCGGCCTCGCCCGGGCGCACGCCCAGGCCCTCGAGCACGGCGGTCGTCGTCCGCTCCCGCGCGTCGTCGGCTCCGCGCACCGCGCCGTCCCTCCTCCGCTGCCACCAGGCCGCCAGCGCGGTCAGCGCGAGGGCACCACCCAGCACGCCTGCTCCGACGGGGTCCACGTCGGGCAGCAACCCGCCCGGCCCGCCGGCTGTTCCGGGTCCCCCGTCCGGGGGAACCGGGGAGGCGGTCAGCCGCGCAGCACCGTGTCGACCGCCTCGACGCGGACCTGCGCGCCGTCGTCGGCCGACTCGACGCCGGTGACCTGCAGGCCGAAGGGCAGCTCCGGGATCGGGTAGCGCACGTCGAGGGCGTCGCTCACCTGCTCGACGAGGAAGGACGGGACGTCCACGCCGGCGCCGGAGACCTCCCCGACGTCGACCACGAGGGTGTCGCCGTCGAGCGAGACCGTGCCCCTGGCGGTCAGCGGCAGGCTCACGCCGGCCACCTCCACGGTGCGCTGCACGCGCAGGCCGTCGCCGTCGCGGGTCACGGTCGTGCCGGTGCCCAGCTCGTCGGCGAGCAACGCGTAGGGCAGCGTCACGGTCCCGTCGATGCCCTGCACCGGCACCTCCTGCACCGACCCGGACAGGACGTCGGACAGCGCCACCTGGACACCACGCAGCGACACGTCGGCGCGGGTGCCCTCGGGCTGCCCCAGGTCGGCGCCGGTCGCCGAGATCCGCACGTCGTCGTAGCGCCCGGCCACCGCCTGGCTCAGGAACGGGAAGCCCCCGATCTCCACCGCCGGTTCGCCGGCCAGGCCACCGCGCTCGGCGACCAGCCGGGCGACGCGGTCCTCGGCGACCGCCTCGGCGCCCCGGTCGGCGGCGACCACCAGGCCACCGAGCAGCAGGGCGAACACCAGGAGGAAGCGCACGGCAGGCCCTTCAGAGCGCGTTCTGCAGGACGACGGAGAACGCCACCGGGGCGGCCGCGGCGACCGGCAGCACCCCCTGCAGCAGGGACACCGCCCACGCCCGGCCCGGTCCACCCGCGACGACGTAGGACGCGGCCAGCCCGACCAGCGCGGCGACTCCACCGAGGACGAGGCCGGCGAGGAGCGCACCGAGCACCGCGGCCACGTCGTCGGCGCCGTGGCGGACCACCGCGACCGCACCCCCGGCCAGCACGGCCAGCACCAGGCCGGGCACTCCGCGCGGCACGCCCGCGGCGACCGGCGGCCGGGGCAGCGCCAGGTCGACCAGCGGGCCCACCGACAGCGCCGTCCCGACGACGAGCAGCGTGGTGACGGCTGCTCTCGCGTCGCCCGCCCGGGGCAGCAGCAGGAGCACGGCGAGCGCGCAGACCGCACAGACCAGCAGCAGGACGCCGGCCAGCGAGCCGACGACGTCGGAGCGCGGCGCCCGGCGCAGCATCTGGTGCAGCACCGCGACGAGCAGGCCCAGCCCCGGCACGGCGAGCAGCGCGCCGATCCCCGGCCGCTCGGGCAGCACCACGAGCAGGTCCGCGCCGGCCGCCGCGGCGAGCCCGAGCGCGGGCGCGCCGGCCCGGGCGGGGATGCCGGTCGCCGGCACCCACGCGACGACCAGCGCCACCTGCAGGAGGGCGACCGCGGCCAGCCGACCTGCGTCCCCCGCGGCCGCGGGGAGCAGGATCAGCAGCGCCGTCGCCGCCACGACCGCGGCGGCCGTGGGCAGGTGCCACGCGCGGGCGGGGAGCCCGGACCCCACCTCGGTCGCCGTCACGGGCCCGATCGTCGCAGACACCCGGCGCCCACTCCGCTCGGCCGGCGGCGCGGTGGCCCCGGTCCCGGCGTGTCCGGGGCCGTACTCCCCTACCGGCGGCGCGGCGGCCCCGGTCCCGGCGTGTCCGGGGCCGTACTCCCCTACCGGCGGTGCGCAGACGGTTCCGTGTCGCCATCGGTTCCGGACGGGGAGTGCAGCGACACGTCGGTTATCCTGCTGGCTCATCGACAGCGCTGTCGTGGGCTCCTGGACGACACCGGTCGTCCCCGGCTCCCCTGAGGAGACGTCATGCGACTCGTGCTCATGACCGCCGCACGCCAGGCCACGACCGAGGTCCTGCCCGCCCTCGGCCTGCTGGGCCACCACGTCCGGGTGGTCGCACCGGAGCTGTCGAGCCTGCTGGACGGTGACTCCGGCGACGTCGTCCTCGTCGACGCGCGGCACGACCTCATCCAGGCCCGGACCCTGTGCGGGCTGCTCTCCTCCACCGGCGTGGCCTCCGCGCTGGTGGCCGTCCTCGCCGAGGGCGGGCTGGTCGCGCTGTCGGCCGACTGGGGCATCGACGACGTCCTGCTCGACACCGCGGGCCCGGCCGAGGTCGACGCCCGCCTCAAGTGGGCCACCGCCCGCCGGCTGGCCGCCACCTCCCCCGTCGACGGTGCCGACAGCGGCGTGACGCAGGCGGGCGAGCTGGTCATCGACGAGCACAGCTACTCCGCGAAGCTGCGCGGCCGCCCGCTCGACCTCACCTACAAGGAATTCGAGCTGCTGAAGTACCTGGCCCAGCACCCGGGCCGGGTCTTCTCCCGGGCCCAGCTGCTGCAGGAGATCTGGGGCTACGACTACTTCGGCGGCACCCGCACCGTCGACGTCCACGTGCGCCGGCTGCGGGCCAAGCTGGGCACCGAGCACGAGGCGCTGATCGGCACCGTGCGCAACGTCGGCTACAAGCTCGACCAGCAGGTCGCCGACGCGACCGCGGCGGCCGCACGGGCCGAGGCCGGGTCCCCGGCCCGGAACGACACCGAGCTGGTCTGAGGCCCTCCTGTCCGCTGCCCCCCTCGTCCGGGACGTCGACCGGCTCGACCCGGCCGGCGTCGCCGCGGTCCTCGCGCTGCTGCGCGCGGCGACCGCGGCCGACGGCGTCTGCCCGCTGTCGGAGGAGGCTGAGCTGCGGCTGCAGCACGGCGGCCCGGCCGGCGGCCGGGACGTGCTGGCCACCTCCCCAGACGGTGCGCTGACCGGCTACGCGCGCTTCGAGGGCGGCGACAGCAGCGGGGACGCCGAGGCCGAGCTCGTCGTCGCCCCGGGGTCCCGGCGGCGGGGTGTCGGCCGCGGGCTGCTGACCCGGCTCGAGCAGCTCGCCGGGGACCGTCCGCTGCGGGTGTGGGCTCACGGCGACCTGCCCGGGTCGGCCGAGCTGGCGCAGCGACACGGCTACGTACGGGCGCGGGTGCTGCTGCAGATGCGCCGCGAGCTGGCCGGGGTCGACCCCGAGCCCCGGCTGCGGCTGCCCGAGGGCCTGCAGGTGCGCACCTTCCGGCCCGGCACCGACGAGCAGGCGTGGCTGCGCACCAACGCCCGCGCCTTCGCCTCCCACCCGGAGCAGGGCAGCTGGACGGCGGAGGACCTGCGGCTGCGCGAGGCCGAGCCCTGGTTCGACCCGGCCGGCTTCTTCCTCGCCTGGGACGGCGACCGGCTGCTGGGCTCGCACTGGACGAAGGTCCACCCGCCGGGTGACGAGGGCCCGGAGGCGGTGGGCGAGGTCTACGTGCTGGGCATCGACCCGGACGCGCAGGGCCTGGGCCTGGGTCGTGCGCTGACCGACGTGGGGCTGGCCCACCTGCGCCGCCTCGGGCTGCGCCAGGTGCTGCTCTACGTCGAGGAGGACAACACCGCGGCGGTGACGCTCTACGAGCGCAGCGGCTTCACCCGGTACGCCGTCGACGTCTCCTGGCGCCGCGCCCCCTGAGGTGGGGGTTCCCAGCCCCCTCGCAGGGCCCGCCGCGAGCTCGCGAGCGGTGGGGGCAGGGGGGTCCTCCTCCAGTCGGCGCGCCCGGGTTCACCCGATGGACGTGAGCTGGTCCACACCGCGTGACGCAAGCCTCGGCCGCCGTTCACCTGTCGTTCACCGGCGGACGGGGAGGCGTCAACCTCGGCTCCCTAGCGTCGGTCCTCGTTGGTTCCGCGCTGCCCGGCAGAAGGCCCGGGCGCACCGTCGAAGGGCCCTGCCTTGAAGCTCAGCACCACGTCGCGCGCTGTCGTCCTCTCGGCTGCGCTCGCCGGCACCCTCACGCTGACCGCGTGCGGCGCCGCCAACGAGGAGACCGCCGGTGGCGGCAGCACCAGCACCACCGGCAGCTCCACGGAGCTGAGCGGCGCGCTCGACGGCGCCGGCGCCAGCAGCCAGCAGGCCGCCATGCAGGGCTGGACCGCCGGCTACTCGGGCGTGCAGCCCGGCGTGACGGTGAACTACGACCCGGTGGGCTCCGGCGGTGGCCGCGAGCAGTTCACCTCCGGCGGCGTCGACTTCGCCGGCTCCGACGCCGCGCTCGACGAGGAGGAGCTGACCGCCGCACAGGAGCGCTGCGCCGGCGGTGAGGTCTTCGAGCTGCCCAACTACATCTCGCCGATCGCGGTGGTCTACAACCTCGAGGGCGTCGACGAGCTGAACCTGTCGCCCGAGGTGGTCGCCGGCATCTTCAACCAGCAGATCGCGAACTGGAACGACCCGGCCATCGCCGCCGACAACCCCGGCGTGACGCTGCCGGACCTGCAGATCACCCCGGTGAACCGCTCCGACGAGTCCGGCACCACCGAGAACTTCACCGAGTACCTGGCCGCCGCGGCCGCCGGCGCCTGGCCGCACGAGGCGGACGGCAACTGGCCGGTCGCCGGCGGCGAGGCCGCCCAGGGCACCTCGGGCGTCGTCAGCGCCGTCAGCGGCGGCAACGGCACCATCGGCTACGCCGACCTCTCGCAGGCCGGCGAGCTGGGGGTGGCCAACATCGGCGTCGGCGAGGAGTTCGTGACCCCGAGCCCCGAGGCCGCGGCCGCGGTGGTCGAGAACTCCGAGCGGCTCGAGGGCCGGGGCCAGTACGACTTCGCCATCGAGCTGGCCCGCGACACCGCCGAGTCCGGCAGCTACCCGATCGTCCTGGTCAGCTACCACATCGGCTGCATCCAGTACGACGACCAGGAGACCGCCGACCTGGTCAAGGACTTCATCGGCTACGTGATCAGCGAGGACGGCCAGCAGGCGGCGGCGGAGGCGGCGGGTTCCGCGCCGATCTCCGACGCGCTGCGCGAGCAGGCGCAGACGGCCGTGGACGCGGTCACCGCCGGCTGAGCACACAATGAGCGGTGACGGCCCGGGGTGCCCGACGGCGCCCCGGGCCGTTGCCGGGCCCGGCTCCGGCCGGACACCCGAACCACCCTCCGCCGGGTCCCCAGGCACCGGCCGACACACCACGGAGCAGCGGTGAGCAGCACGAGGACCACACCCCCGTCCCCTCCCGGGACCGGCCGGTCGGTCCGCCGTCCCGGCGACCGCGTCTTCGCCGGCACCGCCAAGGGCGCCGGCATCCTCATCCTCGTCATCCTCGCCGGGGTGGCCGCGTTCCTCGTCGTCGAGGCGGTGCCCGCGCTCACGGCCCCGGCCGAGGACATCCCCGGCGACCGGGGGCTGGCCGGTTACGTCGCCCCCCTCGTCTTCGGCACGCTGCTGGCAGCGGTCATCGCACTGCTGGTGGCCACCCCGCTGGCGGTGGCCATCGCGCTGTTCATCGGCTACTACGCCCCGCGCCGGCTGGCTCAGGGCCTGGGCTACCTGGTCGACCTGCTCGCCGCGATCCCCAGCATCGTCTACGGCTTCTGGGGCATCTTCTGGCTGGCCCCCAAGCTGGTGCCCTTCTACGAGTGGCTCGAGGACGACCTCGGCTTCATCCCGCTGTTCGCCGGGCCGGCCTCGACCACCGGGCGCACCATGCTGACCGCCGGTCTGGTCCTCGCCGTGATGATCCTGCCCATCGTGAGCGCCATCTCCCGTGAGGTCTTCCTGCAGGTGCCGAGCCTGCACCGCGAGGCCGCCCTGGCCCTGGGCGCCACCCGTTGGGAGATGATCCGGATGGCGGTCCTCCCCTACGGCCGCTCCGGTGTCATCGGCGGCTCGATGCTGGGCCTGGGCCGGGCACTCGGCGAGACCATGGCCGTGGCCATCGTGCTGTCCGTCTCCGGCGGCATCACGCTCAACCTGATCAGCAGCGGCAACCCGTCGACGATCGCGGCGAACATCGCGCTGGAGTTCCCGGAGTCCTCGGGCATCGACATCAACACGCTGATCGCCAGCGGCCTGGCCCTGTTCGTGATCACCTTCGTGGTCAACATGGTGGCCCGCGCCATCGTCAACCGCCGCGCCGACTTCTCCGGAGCGAACTGATGAGCCAGATCTCCACGGCACCGGTCGCCACGGGCAGCAGCGCGCCCGGCGGTTCCCGCGGCACCAGGCGCACCGGGCGGCTGGCCCGCTGGGCGCCCTGGGCCTGCTTCGCCGGGGCCGCCGTCGTCGTCGGGGTGCTCTGGCCGCTGTTCGACCTCAACATCGCGCTGTTCGTGCTCTACACCGTCGTCCTCGGGACGCTGGCGGTGTACCTGCTGACCCGCGCCGTGGAGGGCTCCCGGCAGGCCACCAACCGGCTCGTCACCTGCCTGGTGGTCAGTGCCTTCGGGCTGGCGATGGTGCCCCTGGTCTCGCTGGTCTGGGAGGTCGTCAGCCGCGGCGCCGCACGACTGGACGGCGAGTTCTTCAACTCCTCCCTCGTCGGCATCGTCGGCGAGGGCGGCGGCGCCTACCACGCCATCATGGGCACGCTGGTCATCACGGCGCTCACCACGCTCATCTCGGTGCCGATCGGCCTGATGACGGCGATCTTCCTCGTCGAGTACGCCCGCGGGCGGCTGAAGCGGGCGATCACCTTCCTGGTCGACGTCATGACCGGCATCCCGTCGATCGTGGCCGGCCTGTTCGCCTACGCGCTGTTCGCGATCTTCCTCGGCCCGGGCATCCGGCTCGGCATCATGGGCGCGATCGCGCTGTCGGTGCTGATGATCCCGGTCGTGGTCCGCTCGGCCGAGGAGGTGCTCAAGCTGGTGCCGAACGAGCTGCGCGAGGCCTCCTACGCCCTGGGCGTGCCCAAGTGGCGGACCATCGTGAAGGTCGTCGTCCCGACGTCCATCGCCGGCCTCGGCACCGGCGTCACCCTGGCGATCGCCCGCGTGGTCGGCGAGACCGCGCCGCTGCTGATCACCCTCGGCATCACCAACGCCACCAACCTCGACCCGTTCGACGGCCGCATGGCGACGCTGCCGGTCTACGCCTACTACCAGCTGACCCAGCCGGGGGTGCCGCCGCAGTTCGCCACCGACCGGGCCTGGACGGCGGCCCTCGTGCTGATCATCCTGGTGATGGGTCTCAACGTCGTCGCCCGCCTCATCAGTCGCTTCTTCGCTCCCAAGTCCGGTCGCTGACCGGCAACCCTGGAGGACCTGCAGTGGCCAAGCGCATCGACGTCTCGGACCTGAACATCTACTACGGCGACTTCCTCGCCGTGGAGGGCGTCAACGTCTCCATCGAGCCACGCAGCATCACGGCGCTCATCGGGCCGTCGGGCTGCGGCAAGTCGACCTTCCTGCGCTCGATCAACCGGATGCACGAGGTCGTCCCGGGCGGTCGCGTCGAGGGCAAGATCGTCATGGACGGGCAGGACCTCTACGGCCCGGACGTCGACCCGGTCGACGTGCGGCGTCAGATCGGCATGGTCTTCCAGCGGCCCAACCCGTTCCCGACCATGTCGATCTACGAGAACGTCGCCGCGGGGATCCGGCTGAACAGCAAGAAGATGAAGAAGTCCGACCTCGACGACCTGGTGGAGCGCTCGCTCCGGGGCGCCAACCTCTGGAACGAGGTCAAGGACCGGCTGGCCCGCCCCGGCGCCGGCCTCTCCGGTGGTCAGCAGCAGCGGCTCTGCATCGCCCGGGCCATCGCCGTGGAGCCCGACGTGCTGCTGATGGACGAGCCGGCCTCCGCGCTGGACCCGATCTCCACGCTGGCGATCGAGGACCTGATGGCCGACCTCAAGGAGCGCTTCACCATCGTCATCGTCACCCACAACATGCAGCAGGCGGCGCGGGTGAGCGAGCAGACCGGCTTCTTCAACCTCAACGGGGTGGGCCAGCCCGGCCGGCTGATCGAGTTCAACCCGACCGAGAAGATCTTCAGCAACCCGGACCAGAAGGCGACCGAGGACTACATCTCGGGCCGCTTCGGCTGAGAAGGGACCCCCTCGCCCCCCGCCGCCCGCAAGCTCGCGACGGGACCCTGCGAGGGGGCCACGGGCCGGCTGAGCTCCACCCGTCGTTCCTCGGGCGACCCTCCGGGCCCCCGCTCGTCACGACACCGCGGCCACGTGCCGTCCCCGACTCGTCCGCTCAGCAGCTGGCGGCGGCGACCGGCTCGGCCGACGGCGTGGCGGGCGCCTCGGGCGCCGGCGTCTCCGGAGCCGCCACCGGCGCGGGGGGCGTGACGACCACGGGGACGACGCTGGAGAAGCCCGGCCCGAGAACCAGCTGGATGCCGCCCCCGGTCGCGTCACTGGGCTGCAGCACCGCCCCGGGGACGGCGGCGGCGACCGTGCGCGCCTGTTCCTCGGCACCGGCGCCGTACCGGACGACGGTCTCGTTGACCACGCCGAGCTCGTTGCCGACCTGGCCGACCCCGAAGCCCTGGGCGCGCATCTGCTCGGCCACGGTGGCGGCCAGCCCGCCGGTCGCGGTGCCGTTGAGGACGTCGACGGTGATCCCCGCGGGCGCGGCGGTCAGCGGCTGCGCCGCAGGCGTGGTGACCGGCTGCTCGGCGGCCGCCGGAGCCGGAGCGGCCGCCACGTCGGCGACCTCGGGCGCCACCAGCTCCGCGGGCAGCCGGCCCTCCTCGATCACCGTGTCGAACAGCGAGCGGGTGGCGGCGTCGTCCAGCACGACGTGCGCCTGCGCGCTGCCGGCCGGCACGTAGCCCACCTGGGCGACCGGCAGGCCGATCCGCTGCACCGCGTCGCCGGGGAGGTCGCCGAGGGTGCCGCCGAGGGTGCGCAGGTCACCGAGTGTGGTGGCCTCGTCGACGGTGAGGGCGTCGGAGGCGCGGGTCAGGAACCCGGTGAGGGTGGCCGGGTTGCCGAGCGTCCCCGCAGACATCGCCGTCCGCAGGGTGGAGGTGAGCAGCAGCTGCGCGCGCTCGGCGACCGCCTCACCGGCGACGTCGGCGCCGGCGTCCCCGGGAGCCAGGTAGCCCGTGGCGCGCTCCCCCGACAGCTCGCTGGCACCGGCCGGGAGCGGCTGCGCCGACGCGGCGACCGCCGGCGTCGCCGTGGGCAGGCAGACGGCGACACCACCGAGCGCGTCAACCATGCCGGGCAGCCGGCCCAGGTCGACGCCCAGGTAGTGGTCGACCCGGAGACCGGACAGCTGCTGCACCGCGCGCACCGTGCAGGACGGCCCACCCTCGAGCAGGGAGGCCGCGAAGGACTCGGTGACGGCCTCACGGACCTCGCCGTCGGCCCGGATGCAGGTGGGGGTGTCGACCAGCGCGGTCGGCGGGATGCTGACCAGGACCGCGCGCTCCTCGTCGGCGGTCACGTGCGCCAGGAGGGTGGCCACCGAGGCGGGGCCCTCCTCGCCGGGCAGTCCCGTGCCGACGACCAGGTAGGTGGCCGCGCCCTCCTGCAGCCCGGGAGCGAGCACCTCCGCGCCGTCGGGCGTCAGCGCCTGGACCCGCTCGATGCGCTGGTCGACGTAGAAGTACAGGCCCAGGTGGTAGGCGAGGACGACGCCGACGAGGGCGGCGAGGCCCGTCGCGACGCGGACCAGCCGCCGGCGGCCGGGGCTGCGAGCGGCACGGCGGGCGGCCCGGCGCTCGCGGGGGGAGGGCGGCGTCAGCCGGGTCGCACCGGACGGCCGGGCGTCGCGGCCGGGGATCGGGGGCAGCGGCGCGACCGGGCGGGACGGGCGGTGGCCGGTCCCGTCCTCGAGCGGCGGGAAGAGCGGCACGGAGGGCCGGGCCGACGGCGGCACCGGCGGCAGGCCGCCGGGCTGTGCCTGGGGCGCGGCCGGGTCCACCTGCTGCGGGACGATCGGGGGCAGCGGGGGGACGGCGGCCGGCGGCCCGGGGGACGCCGGTGCGCGGCCGGCCGGCCCGCCCGGGACCGGGGGCAGACCGCGCTGCGGCGCCGGGGTGTCGGCGGCCGCACGCGGGACGTCACCGGCCCGCCGTCCGGAGGGTGCGCGCACCGCGTCCCGGACCGCCGGGGTGTCCTCAGCGGGGACCGGGGGCAGGCCGCGCCGGCGTTCGGGGGTCTTCTCCCCGGTGGCCAGGGGCAGCGGGATCTCACCGGTTCGGGCGGCACGGCGGCGGCCCACCTCGCCGCCCTGGCGGGCGATCAGCTGCTCGACGGTGATCGGTCCACGGGCTGGCGACCCATCACCCGGGGACGGCGCAGCGGAGCGACGCCGGCCACGGGGACGCCCGGACGAGCGGGCCTCCCCCGCGTCGTCGCTCGTGCGCTCGTTCCCCACCCGTGCCGACTTCCCATCGTCGAACCCTCGCCCTGACGGGCACCGAAGCTCCCGCCTCGCGCGCGGTGGTACCGCTGCGCAGTCGGGCAGTCACCCACCATACGGGCGCAGGGGCTCCTTCCCGGATCGGACGCGCGGGGATCGGCGGGCAGGTCGCCCGGGCCCGTCGTAGCGTCCCCGAGGTGAAGCTGCCGTTCGTCCCGGGTCCGTCCGACGTGATCTCCGCGGTGGAGGGGGTCCGCGAGGGCGTGACCGAGGCGCTGGCGCTGGTCCCACGGCTGGTCGCCGTCGTCGGGCGCGTGGAGTCGCTGCTCGACCGGGTCGAGGGGGTCGTCGACCGTGCCGACGCGGCGATCACCGCCGTCGAGAGCACGCGAGCCGGCGCCGACGAGGCCGTCGCCGCGGTCGGCGCCACACGACAGCGGGCCGACGACGCGATCACCGCGGTCGGCGCCACCAACCAGAGGGCCGACGAGGCGATCACCGCCGTCGGCAGCACGAACCAGAGAGCCGACGAGGCGATCACCGCCGTGGGCAGCACGAACCGGAAAGCCGATGAGGCGATCACCGCGGTGGGCGCTACCAACCAGAAGGCCGACCAGGCGATCACCGCGGTGGGCGCTACCAACCAGAGAGCCGACCAGGCCATCACCGCCGTCGGCGCCACCATCCAGAAAGCCGACCAGGCCATCACCGCCGTCGGCGCCACCAACCAGAAAGCCGACCAGGCCATCACCGCCGTCGGCAACACGAACCGGAAAGCCGATGAGGCGATCACCGCCGTCGGCGCCATCAACCAGAAGGCCGACCAGGCCATCACCGCCGTCGGCGCCACCAACCAGAAAGCCGACGACGCGATCACCTCCGTCAGCGCCACCAACCGGAAAGCCGACGACGCGATCACCGCGGTCGGGGGCACCATCGCCCGCTCCGACGGTGCCGTCTCCGGGGCCGAGGGGCTGATCGGCCGGATGGACCCGATGGTGGACGTCTTCCAGGAGCCACTGCTGGCCCTGGCACCCGCGGTGCGGCGCCTCGCGGCGAGCATCGACCCCGACGAGGTGGAGGCGGTCGTCGCCTTCATCGACCGGCTGCCGCAGCTCATGACCCACCTCGACGAGGACATCCTGCCGGTGATCGGGTCGCTGGGGTCGGTCGGCACCGACGTGCACGACCTGCTCGACACCATGCAGGACCTGCGGCACGTCGTGAAGGGCTTCCCCGGCTCGCGGCTGTTCCGCCGGCGGGGGGCGGAGGAGATCGCGGAGGACGAGGAGCAGGAGGCCGCAGAGGGCCGGTGACGGGCAGGAGCCGGTGCGCCCGACTCCCGCCCGCCGTCGCTCAGGTCTCGGTCGGGTAGCCCAGCGCGCGGACGACGTCGCCGATCCGCTCGTAGGTCTCACCCTCGGGCAGCCGCCGAAGCTCGTCGACGACGGCGTCGGGCGCCCGGTGGTCCAGGGCCGCCTCGACGAGGTTCGGCCCGTCGCTCGGGAAGTCGGCCCGGTCCAGCCAGCGGGCCAGCTCGGCGCGGGCGATGACGGCGTCCTCGGTCATGCCGACCGGCACGCCGCCCACCAGGGTGCCGCTCGGATCCGCCGTGATGTCCGGGTCGCCCTCGGCGATCGGCTCGACCTCGCGCCACTCCTCGGAGCGGGTCGCGTGCTCGGCCTTGAGCATCCCCTGGATCTCGTGCTCGAGCTCCTCGTCCACCCGTGGGCTGTGCTTGGTGCTGCGGGCCGCCGTGCCGGCGAACTGGTCTCCGCTCTCGCTCACGTTCCCCCTCCTCCTGGTGCGTCGTCCTGCTGGTGCGTGGTCACTTCTCGTGCAGGGCGCCGGGCTTGTGCACCGCCGTCTTGCCGGTCTTGTCGCTCTCGACCTCGTACTGCGGCTCGTCCTTGCTGGCCTTGACCGTCCGGCCGGCCGCCTCCGTCTCCGAGGTGATCTTGCGCTTGACGGTGCCCTCGACCTCCTGGCCGTGGCTCTTCCAGGTGACGTGGTCACCCTTCTTCACGTCGTCCGACACGTGGACCTCCCGGGTGCTCGGCGCGGTCCCTCGCCTCTGCCCGGCGTGGGGCCGGGACACACATCACCCGTCCGAGAGGCCGGATCACCCGTGTGGGCACTGACGTCGGCGCATCCGTCACGTAGCGTTCCCCCCGACGGAGAGCGTCCCGCCGTTCTCGCTGCTCACAGCGGGGTACGCGAGCACGCAGCGTGACGTCCTCCTCCTCGATCGCCGGCCCGGTCGACCTCATTCCCCCGGGGTCGGCCGGGTCGGCCCGCATCTAGGCTGGGTGCTGCCATGTCCGCCGCGCCCGTGACCGATCCCGACCCCACCCGGCCGGTCGACGTCCTCACCGTGACCTCGGTCGACGACGTCACCCCGTCGGTGCGCCGCATCGTGCTCTCGGGCACCCCGGCGGCGGCCGCGGCGGCCGGGCCCACGATCTCGCTGCTGGTCCCCCGCGTCGGCGACCCCGCGCCGCGCTGGCCGCGGGTGCAGCGGGACGGGCGGATCGTGTGGCCCGACGGCCCGCACGGGGTGAGCCTGCGCAGCTACACCGCCCGCCGGCAGGACGCCGAGCGCGGCGAGGTGGAGATCGACTTCGTCCTGCACGGCGACGGTCCGGCCGCGGCGTGGGCCGGCGCCGCCGTCCCCGGGACGACGGTGGCCGTCGCCGGCGGCGGCCCCCTGGGCGACCGGCCGGCCGGCTGGCTGCTGCTGGCCGGCGACGAGACCGCGCTGCCGGCGATCACCCGCATCCTGGCCGCGGCCCCGCCGTCCACCCGCGGGGTCGCCCTCGTCGAGGTCGCCGACGCCGCGGAGGAGCAGCCGCTGCCGGCACCGGAGGGCGTGGCGGTCCGCTGGCTGCACCGGGACGGCGCCCCGCCCGGGGAGGGCACGTTGCTGCCCGACGCCGTTGCCGCGCTGGAGCGGCCGGACGGCGAGGACCTGTTCGCCTGGGTGGCCGCCGAGTCCGCCGCCGTCCGTGCGGTGCGGGCGGACCTGCGCGCGCGGTGGGGGCTGGGCCGGGCGCAGCACCACGCGATCGGCTACTGGCGGCGTGGCCGGGCGATGGGTGGTGAGGGCCCTCCAGCCTCCTCACAGGGAACGCCCAGGGCTGCCCCAGCCCGGGGCTCCACCCTGCTGGCATGACCACGGCAGCGCGTTCGACAGGAGGTGCTGTGAGCAGCACCCACAGAGACTCCGCACCGGAGGCGCGCCTCCTCGTGGTGGACGACGAACCCAACATCCGCGAGCTGCTGTCGGCCAGCCTCCGCTACGCCGGCTTCGAGGTGGCCACCGCGGCCGACGGGCAGCAGGCGCTGGCGATGGCGGCGTCCTTCCGCCCCGACCTCCTGGTGCTCGACGTGATGATGCCGGGCCTGGACGGCTTCGGCGTCGTCCGCCGGCTGCGGGAGAGCGGCCGGCACACGCCGGTGCTGTTCCTCACCGCCCGCGACGCCGCGGAGGACAAGGTGTCCGGGCTGACCCTGGGCGGCGACGACTACGTCACCAAGCCCTTCAGCCTCGACGAGGTGCTCGCCCGCATCCGGGCGGTGCTGCGCCGCAGCACCGGGCCGCAGCGCCCGGTGGAGTCCCCCCGGCTGTCCTTCGCCGACATCGAGCTGGACGAGGAGTCGCACGAGGTCGTCAAGGCCGGCGAGGTCGTCAGCCTCTCCCCGACGGAGTTCAAGCTGCTGCGCTACCTGATGGCCAACGCCGGGCGGGTGCTGTCGAAGGCGCAGATCCTCGACCACGTGTGGAACTACGACTTCAACGGCGACGCCAACGTCGTCGAGTCCTACATCTCCTACCTGCGCCGCAAGGTCGACACCACCGAGCCGCGACTGCTGCACACCATCCGCGGCGTCGGCTACACGCTGCGGCTGCCACGCGGGACGTGAGCGGACAGGTGCGCGAGCACCGCAGCGAGCGCCGGCGAGCCAGGAGCGGGACGCCCCGCGGGGACGGGCCGGGGGCACCGTGACGACGACGTCGGCCCGTCCGCACCGCGGCGGCACGCGCCTGCCGCTGCGGATCACCCTGGTGGCGCTCATCGTCACGCTGGTCGGCGTCGCGCTGACCGCCACGGGCTTCGCCACGACCCGGGTGCTGAAGGACTACCTGGCCGGCCAGCAGGAGGACGAGCTGCAGCAGGTCGTCGACGACTACGCGAACGACCCCACGGTCCAGGCCGCCTGCCTCAACGGCGTGGACCGGCCCACGCCGTCCGGCTACCTCGTGGGCTGCCTGGCGCCGGGCAGTGACGACCTCACCGTCGTCTATGTCCCCCTGCCGAAGCTCGACGAGCTGCCCGACGTCGACGACGGGGTGCGCGGCCCCGGCGGGCCGCCCGGCACCACCTCGTCGCAGGACGGCGACTGGCAGCTGCTGACCGCCGACCTGCCCGGTGGCTACACCCTGGTCATCGGTGGCGACCTGGGCCGCGACGAGCGCGCCATCCGCCAGCTCGTCGCCGCCCAGCTGGTGGTCGGGCTGGCCGTGCTCACCCTCCTCGGGATCGCCGCGTACGTCCTGGTGCGCAACAGCCTGCGGCCGCTGACCGAGGTGGAGCGCACCGCCGCCGCGATCGCCGCCGGCGACCTCTCCCAGCGGGTGCCGGCCGGGGACGACCGCACGGAGGTGGGCCGGCTGGCGACCGCGCTCAACGGGATGCTGTCCCGCATCGAGTACGGCTTCCGCGCGCAGCAGGCCTCCGAGGAGCAGGCCCGCGCCTCGGAGACCCGGATGCGCCGGTTCGTCGCCGACGCGAGCCACGAGCTGCGCACCCCGCTGACCTCGATCCGCGGCTTCGCCGAGCTCTACCGGCAGGGCGCGGTGGGCAGCCCGGAGGAGACCGCCCGGCTGATGCAGCGCATCGAGTCCGAGGGTGCCCGCATGGGCGTGCTCGTCGAGGACCTGCTGCAGCTGGCCCGCCTGGACCAGCAGCGCCCGCTCAGCATCACCCCGGTCGACCTGGCCGAGGTCGCCGGTGACGCCGTCCACGACGCGCGCGCCGTGCAGCCCGACCGGCCGCTCACCCTGCACCTGGACGAGTCGCTCAGCGAGGTCCCCGTGGTGCTCGGCGACGAGGCCCGGCTGCGCCAGGTGGTCGGCAACCTGGTGACCAACGCCCTGGTCCACACGCCCCCGACCGCGCCGGTCACGGTCACGGTCTCCGACGAGCCGGCGGCCGGGGACGGGCCGGTGGACGGCGACGACGGCGGCGTGGTCGTGCTCCGGGTGGCCGACGGGGGCCCGGGCATGGCGCCCGAGGACGCCGCCCGGGTGTTCGAGCGCTTCTACCGCGCCGACCCGTCGCGGGCCCGGACGGCGGGGGGCACCGGGCTGGGGCTGGCCATCGTCAGCGCGCTGGTGGCCGCGCACGGCGGCACGGTGCACCTGGACACCGCCCCGGGCCGGGGAGCGGTGTTCACCGTCCGGCTGCCCCGCTCCGGCCCCAGCTCCGCGGTGCCGCCGGTGCCGGACGGCCCGGCGGCCTGAGCCGGCGGGCGGTGCGGTTACCGTCCGCTGGTGACCTCCGACGCGGGCGGGCAGCCCTACGACGCCGACCTGATGGCCGCGGTGACCGAGCTCGGCACGGCCCTGCGGGAGCTGGTGGACGCCTCGGTGCTCACCACCGTCCCGGCCGACGAGCTGCGCGCCGCGGCCGCCGACGCGCGGGCCGTCACCGCCCGCCTGGCCGCCGCGCAGCGGCCGGCGACGCAGCTGCCCGCGCTCGACGACCCGCTGGTGTTCCGCCGCGTCTACAACCCGGTGAGCGGGGTGGGCAGCGCGCTGGCCCCGCCGGTGCGGATCCGCCGGGTCGAGGGCGGCGTCGTCGGGGAGGCCCTGCTCGGCCCGGCCTACGAGGGCCCGCCCGGCTACGTGCACGGCGGGATCAGCAGCCTGCTCATGGACCAGCTGCTCGGCTCGGCCGCGATCGCCGCGGGGCTGTGGGGCATGACCGTGCGCCTGGAGCTGGACTACCGGCGGCCGGTGCCGCTGTCGACCCCCCTGGCGCTGCGGGCGCAGGTCACCGAGGCCGCCGGCCGCAAGTGCGTGGTCACCGGCACGGTCGCGACCGCGGCGGTGCCCGACCGGACGCTGGTCGAGGCCCGCGGCGTCTTCGTCATGCCGCGCGAGGAGCTGCACGCCGACTACTTCGGCGCGATCACCGACGCGTCCGGCCGGCACCGGCCGCCGGGGCGGCCGACCGACGCCACGGCCCTCACCGACCGCACGTGACCGGGATCGCGGGATCGTGCGGAGGCGCACCGGCGACGGGCGCCGGTAAGGAGGTCCGGTGAGCGACGTCGAGGTCGCCGCAGCCGCGGCCCGGGCGGCCGCCGCCGTCCTCACCGGGCTGCGGGAGGAGGGCCGGCTCACCGGCCGGGACCTGGGGGACGCCGGGGACGCCGCCGCGCAGGCCGCCATCAGCGAGGTGCTGGCCGAGCACCGTCCCGGCGACGTCGTGTTCAGCGAGGAGGCGGTCGACGACCGCCGCCGGCTGACGGCCGAGCGGGTGTGGATCGTCGACCCGCTCGACGGGACCCGCGAGTACGGCGAGGTGCCGCGTCCGGACTGGGCGGTGCACGTGGCGCTGTGGGCGGACGGCGACCTGGCGGCCGCCGCGGTGGCGCTGCCGGCGCTGGGCGCGGTGCTGGTCACCGACCCCGCGCCCACCGTGCCGGCGCCGGCCGGCGCACGGCCCCGGATCGCGGTCAGCCGCAGCCGCCCGCCCGCGGTGGCCACCACCGCGGCCACCGCGCTCGACGCCGAGCTGGTGCCGATGGGCTCGGCCGGGTGGAAGGTCACCGCCGTCGTCCGTGGCGAGGCCGACGCCTACGTGCACGCGGGCGGCATGTACCAGTGGGACTCGGCCGCGCCGGTCGCCGTCGCCCGGGCCGCGGGGCTCACCGCCGTCCGGCTGGACGGCTCGCCGCTGGTCTACAACGGCCCCGAGGCGTGGCTGCCGGACCTGCTGGTGTGCCGTCCGGAGCTGGCCGCCCGGCTGCTGACGGCGGTGCGGGCGGGGGCCCGGCCACCGCCGTAGGGGCATGGCGGAGACTGGGCCCCGGGAATCCTCCCCGGACCGGTGCGGTTGGTGCTGGTTCGAGCCCTGCCCCCGATCCCCCGGAGCACCGCGCCCGTGAGCACCCCTGACTACCGGCTCTCCCAGCTGGAGACGCTGGAGGCCGAGTCCGTCCACGTCATCCGCGAGGTGGCCGCGGAGCTCGAGCGCCCGGCGCTGCTCTTCTCCGGCGGCAAGGACTCCATCGTGATGCTGGAGCTGGCCCGCAAGGCGTTCGCGCCGGCCCGCATCCCGTTCCCGGTCATGCACGTCGACACCGGGCTGAACTTCCCCGACGTGCTGGAGTTCCGCGACAAGCGGGTCGCCGAGCTCGGCGTGCAGCTGATCGTCGCGTCGGTGCCCGACGCCATGGCCAGGGGCGTGGTCAAGGAGGAGCCCAACGGCTCCCGCAACCGCATCCAGACGCCCGTGCTCCTCGACGCGGTCGAGGAGCACGGCTTCACCGCGCTGTTCGGCGGCGCGCGCCGCGACGAGGACAAGGCCCGCGCCAAGGAGCGGGTGTTCTCCTTCCGCGACGAGTTCGGCCAGTGGGACCCGAAGAACCAGCGGCCCGAGCTGTGGGACCTCTACAACGGCCGGATCCACCTCGGCGAGTCGATCCGGGTCTTCCCGCTGTCGAACTGGACCGAGCTGGACATCTGGCAGTACATCCTCCGCGAGCAGATCGCCATCCCGCCGCTCTACCTCGCCCAGGAGCGGGAGGTGGTCGAGCGGCAGGGGATGCTCTACGCGGTCAACGAGTTCATCCGGCCGAAGGACGGCGAGCAGCCGTTCCGGGCGACGGTGCGCTACCGCACCGTCGGTGACGCGAACCTGACCGCCGCCGTCCGCTCGGAGGCCACCACGGTCGAGGAGGTCATCGCCGAGATCGCGGTGACCCGGATGACCGAGCGGGGCGCGACCCGCGGCGACGACAAGGTCAGCGACGCCGCCATGGAGGACCGGAAGAAGGAGGGCTACTTCTGATGGCCTCGAACACCGACACCACATACCCCACCGTGACCGACGCCGACGAGCCGGTCGACGTGCACTCCCCCGTCGCCGAGCACGCCGTGGAGCTGGCCACGGCGCGCAAGGACATCCTGCGCATCGCGACCGCCGGCTCGGTGGACGACGGCAAGAGCACGCTGATCGGCCGGCTGCTCTACGACAGCAAGGCGATCTTCGAGGACCAGTACGAGGCCGTGGCCCGCGCCAGCAAGGGCGACCACGTCGACCTCGCGCTGCTCACCGACGGCCTGCGGGCCGAACGCGAGCAGGGCATCACCATCGACGTCGCCTACCGCTACTTCGCCACCCCGCGGCGCACGTTCATCCTGGCCGACACCCCCGGCCACGTGCAGTACACGCGCAACATGGTCACCGGCGCCTCCACCGCCGACCTGGCGATCGTGCTGGTCGACGCCCGCAAGGGCATGGTCGAGCAGAGCCGCCGGCACGCCTTCCTCGCCTCGCTGCTGCGGGTGCCGCACCTGGTCGTCGCCGTCAACAAGATGGACCTCGTCGACTGGTCGGAGGAGGTCTTCGAGGCGATCGCCGACGAGTTCAGCGCCTTCGCGGCCAAGCTCAGCGTGCCGGACCTGACCGTCGTCCCCATCTCGGCGCTGCACGGGGACAACGTCGTGACGCACTCGGCGAAGACACCCTGGTACGAGGGCCCGACGCTGCTCCACCACCTCGAGCACGTGCACGTCGCCAGCGACCGCAACCTCACCGACGCGCGGTTCCCGGTGCAGTACGTCGTCCGCCCGCAGACCGAGGAGCACCACGACTACCGCGGGTACGCCGGCACCGTCGCCAGCGGGGTGTTCCGCACCGGCGACGACGTGCAGGTGCTGCCCAGCGGCCTGACGACGACGATCGCCGGGATCGACGGCCCGCGCGGCCCGGTGGACGAGGCCTTCCCGCCGATGGCCGTGACGCTGCGCCTCGCCGACGACCTCGACGTCTCCCGCGGCGACCTGGTCTGCAAGCCGGAGAACGCCCCGACGGTCACGCAGGACCTCGACGCCCTCGTCTGCTGGATGGCCGAGGAACCGCTGCGGCCTCGGCAGCGGATCGCGGTCAAGCACACCACCCGCACCGTGCGCGCGGTGGTCAAGGAGCTGGCCTACCGGCTCGACGTGAACACGCTGCACCGCGACCGGGAGGCCACCGAGCTCGGGCTCAACGACATCGGCCGGGTGCGGCTGCGGGTCACCCAGCCGCTGTTCGTCGACGACTACACCCGCAACCGGGCGACCGGCCGGTTCATCCTGGTCGACGAGGCCACCAACGCCACCGTCGGCGCCGGGATGCTGACCCCCGCCGGCTGAGGGACTCGCCCGTCCCCCACGCCTTGCACGCCCAGCAGACTCGGCCCCCTCCCCCACCGCGAGCCTGCGAGCGGTGGGGGAGTGGGTCCCCTCTCAGGCCGCGGCTGCGGGCGCCCCGGCCGCCTTCTCCAGCGCCCGGCGGGTGAGCAGCCGGGCGAGGTGGCGGCGGTAGTCCTGGTCGGCGTGCATGTCCGCCCCCGGGCTGGTGCCCTGGTCGGCCAGCGCAGCGGCCTCCGCGATGGAGGCGCCCCGCGCCAGCGCCTCCTCGGTCGCGGTGGCCCGGACGACCGAGCCCGCCATGTTGGCCAGCGCGACCCGACCGTCGACGGCGGCCGCGGCGACGATCGGCCAGTCGTTGGCCCGGCGGGTGAACTTCTCGTACGCCCAGCCGGCCGAGCCGGTGCGCGGCACCCGGATCTCGACGATCAGCTCGTCCTCTGCCAACGCCGTCTCGAAGAACCCGAGCCAGAACTCCGTGATCGGGATGTCCCGGCGCCCGCTCGGGCCCTGGACGACGACCGTGCCGCCCAGCGCCAGCAGCGCGGTGGGCAGGTCGGAGGCCGGGTCGCTGTGCGCGACCGTGCCGCCGATCGTGCCGCGGTGGCGCACCTGCGGGTCGCCGACCTGGCTGGCGACGTAGGGCAGGATCGGCACCTCGGCCGCGGCGACGGCGTCCTTCTCCAGCTCGTGGTGCCGGGTGCCCGCGCCGATGGCGACCTCGTCACCCTCGACGCGGACGTAGGACAGCCCCGGGATGCGGCTGATGTCGACGAGCACGGCGGGCATGGCCAGCCGCAGCTTCATCAGCGGCAGCAGCGAGTGCCCACCGGCGAGGACCTTCGCGTCGTCGCCGTGCTCGACGAGCGCGGCGACCGCCTCCTCGACCGATGCCGGCCGGACGAGCTCGAACGACCCCGGGATCATGCCCACTCCTCGCCGGCGCTCGTCGGGTGCACGACCCGGGCTGCTCTGTCCATCGGTGCCCTCGCGAGCTCGGTCACCGGGCCACCTCTTGCGCCTGCGGCACCTGACCGGCGGCGGGGCCGGCCTGCGCCGCGCTGCGGACCGCCCGGACGATGTTGTGGTAGCCGGTGCACCGGCAGAGGTTGCCCTCCAGCCCCTCCCGGATCTCGCGGTCGGTCGGGTCGGGGTTGTCGGCCAGGACGCCGACGGCGGCCATGACCATGCCCGGGGTGCAGAACCCGCACTGCAGACCGTGCTCCTCGCGGAACGCCTGCTGCACCGGGTGCATCTCGCCGTCCGGACCGGCCAGACCCTCGAGCGTGGTCACCTGCCCGCCATCGGCCTGGGCGGCCAGGACCGTGCACGACTTCACCGACAGCCCGTCCACGATGACGGTGCAGGCACCGCACGAGGTGGTGTCGCAGCCGATGTTGGTCGCCTTCAGCCCGCAGACCTCACGCAGGTAGTGGGCCAGCAGCAGCCGGGGTTCCACCTCGTCGGTCCGCTGCTGTCCGTTGACGGTGATCGAGATCTGCATCAGTTGCCTCCCTGGGCCTGCTGGACGGCCCGGAACACGCGCATCGGGGTGGTCGGCATGTCGATGTGCCGGACGCCGAGGTGGGCCACGGCGTCGATGACCGCGTTCTGCACGGCCGGGGTGGCGCCGATCGTCCCGGCCTCGCCGATCCCCTTCGCGCCGAGCGCGTTCATCGGGGTCGGCGTGGCCATCTCGACCAGCTCGAAGCTGGGCAGCTCGGTGGCGGAGATGAACGGGTAGTCGGCCAGCGTCGAGGTCGTCGGGTTGCCGTCCTCGTCGTAGAGGACCTCCTCCAGCAGCGCCTGCGCGACCCCCTGGGCGTAACCGCCGTGCCGCTGCCCCTCAGCGAGCAGGGGGTTGAGGATGGTGCCGGCGTCGTCGACCGCGATCAGCCGGGCGACCTCCGCCTTGCCGGACTCGACGTCCACCTCCACCACCACCACGTGGGCGCCGAAGGGGAACGTCGGCGCCGCGGCGGTGAAATGTGTCTGCACCAGCAGCTGCTCGTCACCGGCGAGCTCGGCGAAGGTGACCCCCGTCCCCGGCGTCCCGCGGACGGCGAGGCCGGCGAGACCCAGGTCGACGACCAGGTCCTCGGGGTCGACCTCCAGCTTCTCCGCGGCCCGCTGCCGGGCCAGCTCGACGAGCTCGCCGGCCGCCTGGTGCACCGCCGCGCCGCCCTGCTGCAGGCTGCGCGACCCCATCGTGCCGCCGCCCTGCGGCACCCGGTCGGTGTCGCCGTGCACGACGGTGATCCGCTCCACCGGGATGCCGAGCTGGTCGCTGGCGATCATCGCCCACGCGGTGGCGTGACCCTGGCCGTGCGGGGAGGTGCCGGTGAGCACCGTCGCCGTGCCGTCCGGGTGGACCTCGAGCGAGGCGGCCTCCCCGGTGCCGGCGCCGTTGTCGGCTCCGGTGATCTCGACGTACACCGACATCCCGATGCCCAGCTGCCGCGCGTCCCCCCGCTCCCGGCGCCGGGCCTGCTCGGCCCGGAGCTCGGCGTAGCCCGCGGCGTCCAGCGCCCTGTCCAGGGCCGTGGTGTAGTCGCCGTTGTCGTAGGTGGCGCCCATCGGTGTGGTGTGCGGCTCGCTGAACGCCGGCAGCAGGTTCTTCCGGCGCACCTCGGCCGGGTCCATGCCGATCTCGGCGGCGAAGAGGTCGACCGCCCGCTCCAGGGCCGACGTCGCCTCCGGCCGGCCCGCGCCCCGGTAGGCGCCGATGGACGTCGTCGTGGTGGCCAGCGCGCGCGCCTGCGCGTGCACCCGCGGGAAGCCGTAGACCCCGGAGGCCATCAGCATGGTCAGGGTGGGCAGCACCGTGCCGATCCGGGGGTAGGAGCCGCAGTCCTGGTCCACCACGAGGCTGTACGCCTCGATGGTCCCGTCCCGGCGACCCCCGATGGTGACCACCTGGTCCTGGGCCCGGCCGTGCAGCATGCCGATCAGGTTCTCCGACCGGTTCTCCGCCCAGCGCACCGGCCGGCCGACGTGCCGGGCCAGCCAGGCGATCAGGGCGTACTCGGGGTCGGCCCCGATCTTGGCGCCGAAGCCGCCGCCGACGTCCGGGGTGATCAGGTGGATCAGGTCGGGGTCCATCTTCAGCCAGTCCCCGAACTGCCCCCGGGCCTGCTGGGCGCCCTGGTTGGTGCACCAGACGGTGACCCGGCCATCCTCGCCCCAGGCGGCGGCCGCGGCCCGGCTCTCCAGCGGCACCGGCGCCACCCGCTGGTTGACCATCGGCTGGGTGACGACGACCTCGCAGCCGTCGAAGAAGTCCGCCGGCGCGGGTTGGCCGAACGAGGCCATGACGTTGGTGCCGGCCTCGGGGAACAGCAGCACCTCGTCGGAGGCCGCCGCGGCGGTGCCGACCACCGCGGGCAGCGGGTCGACGTCGACGGCCACCATCTCGGCGGCGTCCTCGCCCTGGTACCGCTCCTCGGTGAGGACGACGGCGATCGGGTCGCCGACGAAGCGGACGCGGTCCGACGCCAGCCAGGGTCGGGTCATCGCGCGGTTGACGAACGGGAAGGGCGGGGGGATCGGGACCAGGTCGGCGACGTCCTCGGCCGTGACCACGGCGACCACGCCCGGCGCCTCCAGGGCGGCGGAGGCGTCGACCGACAACAGGCGGCCGTGGGCGACGGTGGACCGCACGAAGGTCGCGTGCAGCGCCCCGACGAGCCGGTCGTCCGCCAGGTCGTCGGTGTAGGTCGCGCCGCGTGTGAGGAACAACGGGTCCTCCGTGCGGACCACCCGCGTACCGAGGATGCTCATGCGCTCACCTTCCGTGCGATGGGTGATCGCGGTCACTATTTCCGACCGGGCGCTCCTCCGCCACCCCGCTCCCCGCGGGACCACCGCGGCCGCGTCCGCCGGTCGGCCCGGGTGTGGTGAGCTGACCGGGATGGACGGCTCCGGGACGACGCGCTCCCGCTGGGCCACGCTGCTGTTCGGGGCCGCCGTCGTCGCCGTCGCGCTGAATCAGCGGCCGGCCGTCGTGGCCGTCGCCCCGCTGCTGGGGGAACTGCGGGACGACACCGGCCTGTCCCCGGCGATGGCCGGGCTGCTCACCACGCTGCCGGTGCTCTGCTTCGGCGCGTTCGCCCCGTTGGCGCCGCGGACCGCACGGCGGGTGGGCCTGGAGACGGCGGTCGCGGCGTCGCTCCTGGTGCTCGCCGCCGGCATCGCGCTGCGGCTGTTCCCGCCCGTGGCCCTGCTGTACGCCGGCAGCCTGCTGGCGGGGGCGGCCATCGCCGTGGCCAACGTGCTGATGCCCGCCTACGTCAAGCGCGAGGCGACCCGGCCCGGCGTGGTCATGGGGCTGTACTCCGCGTCGCTCAACATCGGGGCGGCCGTCGGAGCGGCAGCCACCGTCCCGTTCGCCGCCGCCGTCGGCTGGGGGTGGCGGGGCGGGCTGGGCAGCTGGCTGGTGCTGGCGCTGGCCGCCCTCGCGCTGTGGCTGCCGGTCGCCGGCACCGGCCGCGCGCACCGTGCCGCCCGGTCCGCGGTGCCCGGCGGGAGCTCCTGGTCGCTGCTGCGCCAGCCGCTGGCCCGGCAGGTGACGCTGTTCATCGGACTGCAGAGCGTGCAGTTCTACTCGCTCGGCGCGTGGCTGCCCACGCTGCTGGCCGATGCGGGGGTGCCGGTGTCCGAGGGCGGCCTGCTGCTCGGGCTGAGCAACGCCGCCGGGGCCGTGGGCGCGCTGCTCGCGCCGGCCCAGGCCGGGCGCATGCGCCACCAGCGGCCGCTCGTGCTCGCCGTCCTCGCCACCTACGTGGCAGGGCTCGGCGGGCTCCTGCTGGTGCCCGGACAGGGCACGCTGGTGTGGGTCGCCGCCTTCGGGCTGGCCCAGGGCAGCGGGTTCGCCCTCGCGCTGACCCTCATCGTGCTGCGCAGCCCCACGCCGCTCACCGCCGCCCGGCTCGGCGGCGTCGCACAGTGCCTGGGCTACCTGCTCGCGGCCGCGGGGCCGGTGGTGCTCGGCTGGCTCTACGGCCTCACCGGGGGCTGGACGACCCCGCTGCTGCTGCTCGTCGCCTGCCTGGTGCCGATGACGTGGGCCGGCTGGGGCGCCGCCCGGGACGCCGTCCTGGCCACCGGCGAGCAGCCCCGGGCGGTCAGCCCGGTCTGAGGGAGGACCCCGTCCTGCTCACCGTTGGAGGACCCCGTCCTCCCCGCCCTCCGCCAGCTCAGGGCGGGACCCGGGACGGGGCCGCGGCGGACCCTGCGGGGGGTCGCCGCTTCAGCGGAGCGTCACCGGCAGGTGCTCGAAGCCGCGCAGCGTCTGCAGGTCGCGGCGGACCGGCCGGCCCGTCACCCGCAGCCCGGGGAAGCGCTCGGTCAGGGCGCGGAGCGCCACGGCCGCCTCCAGCCGGGCCAGCCCCGCACCGACGCAGTAGTGGATGCCGGCGGAGAAGGCCAGGTGGTCGCGGGCGTTGCCGCGGCTGACGTCGAACCGGCCGGGATCGGCGAAGACGTCCGGGTCGCGGTTGGCCGCCCCGAGCAGCAGCGTGACGCGCGAGCCCGGCCGCACCGGGACGCCGGCCAGCTCGGTGTCGGCGCGGACGGTGCGGCCGGTGATCTGCACCGGGCTGTCGAAGCGCAGCACCTCCTCGACGGCGTTCGGCCAGCCGGTGGGGTCGGCGAGCAGGGCGTTCCGCTGGTCGCGGTGCGCGTCGAGCAGGACGACGGCGTTGCCGAGCAGGTTGACCGTCGTCTCGAACCCGGCCCCCAGGAGCAGCAGCACGGTGGCGTGCAGCTCGCGGTCGGTGAGGGCGTCCTCGTCTGACGCCGCGACCAGCCGGCTGACCAGGTCCTCCCCCGGCTCCCGGCGCAGCCGGGCGAAGTGCCCGGCCAGGAAGCGGTGCAGCGCCCGGATAGCGCGGTCGGCGGCCAGGAAGCGGCGCAGCGGCAGGCCGGGGTCCAGGGTCGCCGCGGCGGCGGCACCCCAGCGGAGGAAGTCCTCCTGGCGGTCGGTCGGGACACCCAGCAGGTCGGCGATGACGAGGACCGGGAGCGGTGCCGCGAACGCCGCGACCAGGTCCACCGGCTCCCCGCGGGCGGCGGCCGGCTCCAGGGCGTCGAGCAGGGTGTCGGCGACCCGCCGGACCAGCGGATCGGCGGCCGCCGTGGCGCGTGGCGTGAAGGCCCGCCCCACCAGCCGGCGGTAGCGGGTGTGGTCGGGCGGGTCGACGACGAGCATCGACGGTGGCTCCGCGACGCCGGTGGCCGTCGGGTCGTCACCGAAGGCCAGCGCCCAGCGGGCCGGCCCGGGCGCTGCGGACCAGTCGAAGCCGACGCCGAAGCGGTCGGACCGCAGCACCTCGGAGGCCACGGCGTGCGACGTGGTGAGCGGACCCAGCGCGCTGCCGACCAGCGGACCGCGGGCGCGCAGCTGCTCGTGGACGGTGTGCGGATCGGCGCGCAGGACGGGGTCCCTCAGCAGCCGGGCGACGAGGTCACCGCGGCGGGCCTCGCGGGTCAGGTAGGCCGCCGGCATCCCGTGGCGCACCGCCCAGCGGGCCACCGTGCGGGCCGGCCGCAGGGCCCGGGCCGCGGGCGACCCCGCGACCGGTGTCGTCGTCCCCACGCCTGCACTCCCCCGTCGTCCATCGGTGACGGGGGGATCCTCACACGCCCGGCTCCGCCCCGGGCCGGCCCCGCCCAGAGGCTCGCCGCGCCCCCGTCCGGGGTCCCGCCCTGAGCTGGCGGAGGGCGGAGAGGACGGGGTCCTCGGTCAGCCCGCGGCGTCGGCGTTCGGGTCGGGGGCCTTGCTGGCGTCGCCGTCCCAGTCCTTGCCCGCCGTGTCGGCGTGCTCGGAGATGCTGTCGGTCTGCTCGGCGACGGTCCGGACCATCTCCTCGTCGGAGAGCCCCTCGCCCGCGCTGTAGGTGTTGCCGTTCGGCTCGCTCATGCCGTCTCCTCCTCGGTCGCTCGGTTCCCCGACCCGTCCCCGGGAGTCGCCGCCCCCAAACCAGGGGCCGCGAGCTCGAACCAGACCCGCTTGCCGTCGGTGTGGTCCTCGACGCCCCAGCGGTCGGCGATCCCCTCGACCAGCCGCATGCCCCGCCCCCGGGGGGCGCCGACCTCGAACTCCCGCACCACGGGCCGGAGCGCCGAGCCGTCCGCGACCGAGATGCGCAGCCACTGCTCGGACAGGGTGAGTTCGAGCGTGAAGGAGGCCTCGTCGGCGACGTGGTCGACGACGTTCGCCACCAGCTCGGTCACCAGGAGCGCTGCGTCCCCGGCGTCGTGCGGTGCCTCCCAGGCGCCCAGCAGGTCCAGGACCAGGTGCCGGGCGACCGGGACGCTGGCCGGCACCGGGGTCAGGTCGACGGCGGCGGTGAGCGTGGACATCGGTTCCCCCCTGACCGGGGCCGCGACCGCAGCGCGATCCCGGGCGTCGACTCCATGCCGCGCCACCCCGTTGCACGCAACGTAACGACCACACCGGCTGTGCGCAACGACCATTGCCCGCCACGGAAGGTTGCGTGTCACAGGTCTTGCATCCAGCCCCAGAGGTATGGATAGTGTCCAACTGGATTGACTACGTCCAACTTCGGAGAGGCGGAGGCCCGTGTCGACGGATCACACCGCGCAGGACCCGGCCGTCCGGGCGCTGACCGAGCTCATGACCGTGCTGGACACCTGCCTGACCGAGCTCCAGGGGGCCCGGGCGCGCGCCGAGAAGCTGCTCGACGAGCGGCAGACCGGCCGGGCCTGGCTCGACATCGTGACGGCGGAGTCCCGGCCGCTGGTCGTCGAGCAGATCAGCTCGGTGATGGCCTCGCTGGCCAGCGCCGGGGGCGCCTGGCGGCGCGAGCAGGCGCACGCACTGGCCTCCGAGCAGGTCAGCATCAACCGGATCGCCGCGATGTTCGGCGTCACCCGCCAGCGCATCTCCGCCCTGCTGCGCGAGCGCGCCCGCACGGCGGGCTGAGGGCGGGGAGGACGGGGGTCCCCGCTCAGGCGAGCAGTGCGTCGATCGCCTTGTAGACCCGTTGCTCGGACACCGGCCGCGGGGTGCCGACGATCTGGGCGAACAGGCTCACCCGCAGCTCCTCGAGCATCCAGCGCACCCGGGCCACCGGGTCGTCCGGTGCCCCCGTCGACGGCACCCGCGCGCGCAGCTGCTCGTACTCGGCGGTGACCGCGGCGACCTGCTGCATCCACAGCTCGTCGCGCACGGCGTTGGCCGGCAGCTTCTCCAGCCGGTGCACCATCCCCCTGAGGTAGCGCACCAGGTCCGGCAGCCGGCGGCGTCCGGCCGCGGCGACGAAGCCGCGGTGCAGCAGGCCGCCCATCTGCCGGCGCAGGTCCGCGATCGCCGCCTCGGGCACCCGCCGTCCCGGTGCCGCGCCGATCGCGACGGCGACCTCGCGGGCGTGGGTGAGCACCGCCTCGACCCGCCGCACGGTGTCGGCGGTCAGCGGCAGCAGCTGCGCGCGGGCGGTCTGCACCAGCGCGGCGAACGCGGCCTCGTCGCGCGGCGGCCCGCCCGCGGCGGCGAGCAGCTCGTCGGCTGCGGCGTCCACGCAGTCCTCGACCAGCGCGGGGATCTCGCCGTCCGGGTTGAACTGCAGCGCCAGGCGGCTCGTCGGCGACAGCGACTTCACCACCTGCCGGGCGGGTGACCCGGCGACGAGCACCAGCAGCCGCCGGGCGCCGCGCCAGGTCAGCCGGGTGGCCTCGACCTCGGTGGCGACCACGCGGACGCCGACCGTCGTCCCCTCGTCGACCAGTGCCGGGTGGGCGGGGACCACGTGCCCGCCGCGGCGGACCTCGACGGTGCGCGGCAGCGTGCCGAACGTCCAGGCGGTCTGGCCGGTGCGCTCGACGTCCGAGGCGGCCGCGGCCAGGCTGGCCCGGCTCTGCGGCGCGACCTCGCGGCGCAGCGCCTGCAGGTCCTTGCCGGTGGCCAGCGGCCGGTGCCGGTCGTCGACGACGCGGAACGTGGCCCGCAGGTGGTCGGGCACCTGGTCCGGCGACCACGCGTCCGGGGGGACGACGACGCCCGCGGCGCGCCGCAGCTCCCGCTCCAGCGCCGGCAGCAGCGGCTCGGTCGGCGCGATGCCCGGCAGCACCTCCCGCACCCGGTCGGGGATCGGCACCAGCGCGCGGCGCAGCTGCTTGGGCAGGGTGCGCAGCAGCGCGGTGACCAGCTCCTCGCGCAGCCCCGGGACGGTGAAGGCCAGCGACTCCCCGGACGTCCGCTCGGCGACGGTGTCCAGCACGGCGAGCGGGACGTCGACGGTGACGCCGTCGGTCGGGGTGCCCGGCGCGAACGCGTAGGACAGCGGGAGGGTGAGCCCCTGGCTCAGGGGGACCTCGTCCGGGAAGTCCTCGACCCGCACCTGCCCGGCCGCCGCGGCGTTCGTCAGCATCTCCGGCGTGAACGTGAGCAGCTCGGGTGTCTCCCGCCGGGCGGCCTTCCACCACCTGTCGAAGTGCCGGGTGGAGGCGACGTCGGCCGGGATCCGCGCGTCGTAGAGCTCGAACAGCGTCTCGTCGTCCACCCGGATGTCCCGGCGGCGGGCCCGCTCCTCGAGCTCCGCGACCCGCTGCGCCGCCCTCTGGTTGTCGTGCCAGAAGCGGTGGTGCGTCGTCCACTCGCCCTCGACCAGGGCGTGCCGGATGAACAGCTCGCGGGAGACGACCGGGTCGATCGAGCCGTACTGCACGCGCCGGCCCACGACCAGCGGGATGCCGTAGAGGGTGACCCGCTCGGTCGCGACGACCGAACCCCGCTTGGCGTCCCAGCGCGGCTCGGAGTACTGCCGCTTGACCAGGTGCTCGGCCAGCCGCTCGACGACCTCGGGGTCGATGCGCGCGACGGTGCGGGCGAACAGCCGGCTGGTCTCGACCAGCTCGGCGGCGACTACCCAGCGCGGCGGCTTCTTGGCCAGCGGGGTGCCGGGGGCAAGGACGAAGCGGGCGTTGCGGGCGCCCAGGTACTCGCGGCCGCCGCGCCGCCGGTCGCCGTCCCGTCCCTTCCCCTCCTCGACCTGCAGGCCGACGTGGGACAGCAACCCGGACAGCAGCGCGGCGGAGATGCCGCGCTCGTCGGGCTCGGTCGCGAGCTCGCCCGTGGTCATGCCCAGCCGGCGGGCGGTGCTGCGCAGCTGGCCGTAGAGGTCCTGCCACTCGCGGATGCGCAGGTAGTGCAGGAACTCGCGCTTGAGGGTGCGCCGGAACTGGCTGCCCGAGAGCGTCTCCTGCTGCTCGGTGACGTACCGCCACAGGTTGAGCAGCGCGAGGAAGTCGGAGTTCTCGTCGGCGAAGCGGGCGTGCGCGGTGTCGGCGGCCTGCTGGTGCTCGCTCGGCCGCTCGCGCGGGTCCTGGATGGTCAGCCCCGCGGCGATGACCAGCACCTCCTCCAGCACGCCGCGCCGGTCGGCCTCGACGACCATCCGGGCCATGCGCGGGTCCAGCGGCAGGGCGGCCAGCGACCGGCCGGTGGGGGTGAGTCCGCCGTCCTCGCCGAGCGCGCCGAGCTCCTCGAGCAGCGCCACGCCGTCGGCGACCGCCCGGCGGTCCGGCGGGTCGATGAACGGGAAGTCCGCGACGTCGCCCAGCTCGAGGGCGGCCATCTGCAGCAGCACCGAGGCCAGGCTGGTGCGCAGGATCTCCGGGTCGGTGTACTCCGGCCGGCTCTCGAAGTCCTCCTCGGTGTAGAGCCGGACGGCGATGCCCTCGGACGTGCGCCCGCAGCGGCCGGAGCGCTGCCGCGCCGACGCCTGGCTGATCGGCTCGATCGGCAGCCGTTGCACCTTCAGCCGGGAGCTGTAGCGGGAGATGCGCGCCGTGCCCGGGTCGACGACGTAGCGGATGCCCGGCACGGTCAGCGACGTCTCGGCGACGTTGGTGGCCAGCACGACCCGCCGCCCGGTGTGCGGCGCGAAGACGCGGTGCTGGTCGGCGGCCGACAGGCGGGAGTAGAGCGGCAGCACCTCCACGGAGGGGAACCGCTCGGTCAGGACGTCGGCGGTGTCGCGGATCTCCCGCTCGCCGGCGAGGAAGACCAGGACGTCGCCCGGGCCCTCGGCGGCCAGCTCGTCGACGGCGTCGGCGATGGCGGTGACCTGGTCGCGGTCCGGGTCGGCGTCCGGGTCGTCGGGGTCGACCACCGGGCGGTAGCGGACCTCGACCGGGTAGGTGCGCCCGCTGACCTCGACGATCGGCGCGTTCCCGAAGTGCTTCGCCACCCGCTCGACGTCGATCGTCGCCGAGGTGATGACCAGCTTGAGGTCGGGCCGCCGCGGCAGGACCTGCGCCAGGTAGCCGAGCAGGAAGTCGATGTTGAGGCTGCGCTCGTGCGCCTCGTCGATGATCAGGGTGTCGTACTGGCGCAGCAGCCGGTCTCGGCCGATCTCGGCGAGCAGGACGCCGTCGGTCATGACCTTGACCAGCGTCGAGTCGCCGACCTGGTCGGTGAAGCGCACCTTCCAGCCGACGACCTCGCCCAGCGGGGTCTCCAGCTCCTCGGCGATCCGCTCGGCCACGGTGCGGGCGGCGATCCGCCGTGGCTGCGTGTGCCCGATGCGGCCGGTCACGCCGCGGCCCAGCTCGAGGGCGATCTTCGGCAGCTGGGTGGTCTTGCCCGACCCGGTCTCGCCGGCCACGACGACCACCTGGTGCTCGCGCAGCGCCGCGGCGATGTCCTCCCGGCGGGCGCTCACCGGCAGCTCGGCCGGGTACCGCAGCGTCGGGACGGCGGCGCGGCGGCGGGCGATCCGCTCCTCGGCGGCCGCGACGTCGGCGGCGATCCGCGCCTGCTGCCGGGCGCGGGCCCCGGCGTCCCGCGTCCTGCGGGTGCCGTCGAGCCTGCGGCGCAGCCGGTGCTCGTCCTCGAGGGTCAGCCCGGCCAGCCGCGCGCGCAGGTCGTCGGGCGGGGTGGTCACGACGGTCTCCTCGTCTGGACACGGGGGTGCAGGGCACGGGGCGGACGGCGGCCTGCGCGTCGTCCAGGATCGCACCGCTCGGCGGCGTGCGGGCGTGGGACGGCTCACTTGGATGCCTCGTGCAACCTGTTGCTTGAGTTGTACAACCGCTTGTAACGTGCACGTGTTCCCTCCGCCCTCCCCTGGAGCGCCCGTGCCCCCGTCCCCCGCCGTGCCCGGTCCGGCCACACCCGGCGACGACCGGTTGGCCGACCTGCGCACGCTCGGCGAGCAACTGCCGCGCTTCATGCGGCTCGTGCACGCCCTCAAGGCCGGTCAGTCCGCCGAGAGCCGCGCCGCGCTGATCCTGCTGTTCCCGCTCGAGCGCCTCGGTCCGCTGCGCCAAGGCGCGCTCGCCGAGCTGGTGCACGCCGACCCCTCGACGGTCAGCCGGCACGTGGCCGCCCTGATCGATCAGGGCCTGGTCCGGCGGGTGGCCGACGAGACCGACGGGCGGGCCAGCCGGCTGGTCGTCACCGAGGCCGGCCGCGCCGTGCTGGCCCAGGTCCGCACCGACCGCGAGGCCCACCTGGCCCGGGTCACCGCCGGCTGGTCGGCCGCGGACCTCACCACGCTGACCCACCTCTTCGGTCGTCTGCTGGACGACCTCGCCGCATCCCTCCCCTCCGAGCCCGCCGCCACGCCGGTCGCCGCATCACCGAGAGAGAAGCCATGACCCACAGCACCCGCACCCGCGCGGCCGAGCGGCGGGACGCCCGGGCGGCGGCCGCCGCCCCCGGCGTGGACGGCGCGTTCACGCACCGGCAGATCCTCACGATCATCGCCGGGCTGATGGTCGCGATGTTCCTCGCGGCCCTCGACCAGACGGTCGTCGCGACGGCGATCCGGACGATCGCCGACGACCTGCAGGGCTACGACCTGCAGGCCTGGGCGACGACGGCCTTCCTCATCACGTCGACGATCTCCACCCCGCTCTACGGGAAGCTCTCCGACATCTACGGACGTCGGCCCTTCTACCTGTTCGCCATCGGGGTCTTCGTCGTCGGCTCGGTGCTCTGCGGCCTCGCGGACTCGATGTACCAGCTGGCCGCCTACCGGGCGGTCCAGGGCATCGGCGCCGGCGGCCTGATGTCGCTGGCCCTGGCGATCATCGGCGACATCGTGCCGCCCCGGGAGCGGTCCCGGTACCAGGGCTACTTCATGGCCGTCTTCGGCACCTCCAGCGTGCTCGGGCCGGTCATCGGCGGCTTCCTCGCCGGTCAGACGTCCCTGCTGGGGCTGACCGGCTGGCGCTGGATCTTCTTCATCAACGTGCCCCTCGGCCTGCTCGCCTTCCTCGCCGTCTACCGCGTGCTGCACCTGCCGCACACCCGGCGCGACCACCGCATCGACTGGCCGGGCGCGCTGGCGCTCATCACCTGCATCGTGCCGCTGCTGGTCGTCGCCGAGCAGGGCCGGCTCTGGGGCTGGGGTTCGGGCCGGTCGCTGGCCTGCTACGCCATCGGCGCCGTCGGTTTCGTGCTCTTCGTCCTGGCCGAGCGGGCCTACCGCGACGAGGCGCTGCTGCCGCTGCGCCTGTTCGGCAACCGCAGCTTCACCATCGCCAGCCTCGGCAGCGTGGTGGTGGGCGCCGCCATGTTCGGCGGCCTGCTGCTCCTGCCCCAGTACCTGCAGATCGTCCATGGCTCCAGCGCCACCGTCGCCGGCCTGCAGATGATCCCCCTGGTCGCCGGGATCATGATCGGCGCGATGAGCTCGGGCGTCACGATCTCGCGGACCGGCAAGTACAAGGTCTTCCCGCTCGCCGGCACCACGCTGATGGCCGTCGCCCTGCTGGTGCTGTCCTTCGTCGTCGGCGCCGAGACCTCGATCTGGGCGCTGGTGCCGTTCATGGTCCTGCTCGGCGTCGGGCTCGGCTTCAACTTCCAGCCCGCGGTCCTCGCGGTGCAGAACGCCGTGCCGCCGAGCCAGATGGGCGTGGCCACCTCCTCGGTCACGTTCTTCCGGCAGATGGGCGCGACGGTCGGCACCGCCGTCTTCCTCTCGGTGCTGTTCAGCCGGCTGCCGGTGGAGATCGGAGAGTCGCTGACCTCCGCCGCGGCGACCGACCCGCGGGTGGCCCAGGCGCTGCAGAGCGGTCAGCTGCAGGCCGGCTCCGACCTGTCCGACACCTCGTTCATCCAGGACCTGCCGTCGTACCTGGCGCTGCCCTTCACGACCGGCTTCTCCGACGCGATCGACCTGGTGTTCCTCATCGCCGCGGTCGTGGCGGCCGTCGGGTTCCTCGTCTTCCTGTTCCTGCCGCAGCTGGCGCTGTCGGACAAGTCCGGCATCCAGGCGGCGCGGGAGGCGGCGCAGCAGCAGACCGCCGGCGACCCGTCCGCCGACGAGCCGGCCGACCAGGCCACGCAGGCGGTCGGCGCCGCGGCACCGACGTCCACCGCTCCCCCGGCCGGCCGCCCCGGGGACGCCGCTCCGCACCGGCACCGCGCCTGACCGACGGAGGCACCGCAGTGGCCCCCTCCCCGCTCGGGAGGGGGCCACTGCCGTGTGCTCAGGGCACGAACACCGAGCGGACGCAGCCGTCGGCCTTGTCCTTGAACAGCTGGTAGCCGCGCGCCGCGTCCTCGAGCGGCATCACGTGGGTGGCCAGGTGCTCGGTGGTCAGCTCGCCGCGGGCCATGTGGTCGAGGATCCGCGGCATGTAGCGCTGACCGTGCACCTGGGCGCCGCGCACGGTCAGGCCCTTGTTCATCATCGCGCCGAGCGGGAACTTGTCGACCATCAGCGCGAAGACGCCGAGCACGAAGACGCTGCCGCCCTTGCGGCAGGCCAGGATCGCCTCCCGGACGGCGGACGGCCGGTCGGTCTGCAGCCGCAGCTGCTGCTTGACCTGGTCGTAGGCGCCCTGGATGCCGGAGCTGTGCGCCTCCATGCCGACCGCCTCGATGCAGACGTCGGGCCCGCGGCCGCCGGTCACCTCGCGCAGCTCGGCCAGGACGTCGGTCGACGAGTAGTCGACCACCTCGGCGCCCACGTGCTCGCGGACCTGGGCCAGCCGCTCGGGCAGGCGGTCGATGACGTACACCCGCTCCGCGCCCAGCAGCATCGCGGCGCGGGCCGCCATCTGGCCGACGCCGCCGGCGCCCCAGACGGCGACGACGTCCCCCGGCTTCGTGCCGGCCAGGTCGGCGCCCATCCAGCCGGTGGAGACCGCGTCGGAGGCGAACAGCGCCCGCTCGTCGCTCACCCCCTCCGGGACGACGAAGGCACCGACGTCGGCGTACGGGACGCGGATGTACTCCGCGTGGCTGCCGGCCCAGCCGCCCATCGCGTGCGAGTAGCCGAAGCAGCCGCCCGGGCTCTGACCCCACAGCGCCTCGGTGATCCCGGGGTTGGGGTTGCCGTTGTCGCAGAGGCTGTAGAGCTCCTGCCTGCAGTACCAGCAGTGCCCGCAGGCGATGAAGGAGTTGACGACGACCCGGTCGCCGACCTTCCGCTCCCGCACGCCCCTCCCCACCTCGACGACCTCGCCCATGAACTCGTGGCCCAGGACGTCGCCGGCGCGCATGAACGGGATGTAGCCGCCGAGCAGGTGCAGGTCCGACCCGCAGGTGGTGGTGCGCCGCACCCGCAGGATGACGTCGTGGTCGTTGAGGATCTGCGGGTCCGGGACGGTCTCCACCGACACCTCGTTGACCCCGGTCCAGGTCGCCGCTCTCACGATGCCCCCCGTTCGCTCCCGGCCGGTGGCGCCGGCACGACCACCGCGCCGCTCACAGCACGCCCTCTCCCCCGGCGCGAGCCGTCGCGCCCTCGAGCGCCGCTCCCTGCGGCGTCGGCTTGCGGACGCCGTGCGGCGCCGGGTCCACCCGGAGCACCTCGCCCACCTCGATCAGCTGCTTGGCCGCGCGCAACGCCGAGCGCAGCGCGCGCAGGTCGTCGTCCGACGCCCGGTCGCGGTAGCGCGCGGCGAGCTCGGTGCCGCGGTCGCCGGGAGCGGGGGTGATCCGCAGGTCGAGGCGGTCGCCCAGCGCGGCCAGCGGCGCGGGCAGGTCCGCCCCCGCGCCCACCTGCTCCGGCGAGCACAGCACGGTGACCGCCCGCCAGCGGCGCGCAGCGGTCTCGGGGTCGTCGGCCGCCGACGACTGACCCACCCCGGGCAGCCGCACGTGCTGGAGGCGGCCGAGCAGCGCGCCCCCTGCCTCCGTGGCGGCTCCCCGGAGGGAGTCGAGGAACCTGGGCACGGCCATGACGCGTCCTCCTGGGCATCGACGTCCGGAGACGGCGGGCTACCCAGGACCCCGACGGGGTCAATCGCCGGAGCGGGACCGTCCGCCACGGGTCCCCTCGGTCGGCGTCGATCATGGGGGTGGTGCAGGCGACACGGACGGGCACGCCGGGGCGGCCGGCGACCACCCCGTGATCGACTCGAGGGGGTCGCGGGGTCGCGGGGTCGCGGGTCGTCGACCGCGGGCGGTGGTGCCGGGACCGCCGGCGCGCCCGCCGGCCGTCCGCCCGACGTCCTACTGTGGCGGGACCGGGCCGGATGGGACCCGGGTCCCTGCCGTTCGCGTGGAGGCGTCGTGCGCTCGTCGTTGATCCTGTCCCGCCGCGACCTGGACTTCCTGCTCCACGAGTGGCTGGGCGTCGAGGACCTGGTGAAGCGCCCGCGCTACGCCGAGCACTCCCGGGAGACCTTCGACGCGGTGCTCGACCTGGCCGAGCAGATCGCGACCGAGCACTTCGCGCCGCACAACCGCACGGCCGACGAGAACGAGCCGCGGATGGTCGACGGGAAGGCCGTGCTCGTCCCCGAGGTGAAGCAGGCCCTCGACGTCTTCGTCGAGGCGGGGCTGATGGCCGGGGAGTTCGACGAGGAGTACGGCGGCATGCAGCTGCCGCACGTCGTCGGGCAGGCCGTGTTCGCGTGGTTCAAGGCCGCCAACGTCGGGACGTCGGCCTACCCGTTCCTCACCATGGGCAACGCCCGGCTGCTGCTCGCGCACGGCAGCCGCGAGCAGATCGACACCTACGTGCGCCCGGAGATCGAGGGCCGCTGGTTCGGCACGATGGCGCTGTCGGAGCCGCAGGCCGGCTCCTCGCTGGCCGACATCACCACCAGGGCCGTGCCGCAGGACGACGGCACGTACCGGCTGACCGGCAACAAGATGTGGATCTCCGGCGGCGACCACGAGCTGACCGAGAACATCGTCCACCTGGTGCTGGCCAAGATCCCCGGCGGCCCGCCCGGGGTGAAGGGCATCTCGCTGTTCATCGTCCCGAAGTTCCTCGTCGACGAGGACGGGTCGCTCGGTGAGCGCAACGACGTCGTCCTGGCCGGGCTGAACCACAAGATGGGCTACCGGGGGACGACGAACACGCTGCTGAACTTCGGCGAGGGCGTGCACACCCCCGGTGGGCAGCCCGGCGCCGTCGGCTACCTCGTGGGAGAGCCGCACCGCGGCCTCACCTACATGTTCCACATGATGAACGAGGCGCGGATCGGCGTCGGCATGGGCGCGACCGTGCTGGGTTACACCGGCTACCTGCACGCCCTCGAGTACGCCCGCACCCGTACCCAGGGCCGCCGCGCCGGCGCCAAGGACCCGGACAGCCGGCCCGTGCCGATCATCGGGCACCCCGACGTGCGCCGGATGCTGTTGGCCGCCAAGTCCTACGCCGAGGGCGGACTGGCCCTGGGCCTGTACTGCGCGCGACTGGTCGACGAGGAGCAGACCGCGGAGACCGAGGAGGAGCGCGCCCGCGCCCACCTGCTGCTGGACACCCTCACCCCGATCGCCAAGGCGTGGCCGTCGCAGTGGGGCCCGGTCGCCGACGACCTGGCCATCCAGGTGCACGGCGGCTACGGGTACACCCGGGACTACCCGGTCGAGCAGTTCTACCGGGACAACCGGCTCAACCCCATCCACGAGGGCACCAACGGCATCCAGGCGCTGGACCTGCTCGGCCGCAAGGTGGTCGCCCGGGGCGGGGCCGGACTGCGGCTGCTCGCCGAGACGATCGGCGCGACCACCGCGCGCGCCGCGGGGACGCAGTGGGCCGGTCTCGCCGCCGACCTCGACGCCGCGGTGGCCCGCACGGGCTCGGTGACCGCGACGCTGTGGGGCACCGGCGACCCGGACGTCGCGCTGGCCAACGCCAGCGTGTACCTGGAGGCCGTGGGCCACCTGGTGGTCGCCTGGCTGTGGTTGGAGCAGGCGCTGGCCTGCGAGGGCTCGACCGACGCCTTCCACGAGGGCAAGCGCGCCGCGGCCCGCTACTTCTGGCGGTGGGAGCTGCCGCGCACCCGCGCGCAGTTCGACCTGCTGGAGTCGCTGGACCGCACGGTCCTCGACACCGACGAGGCCTGCCTCTGACCCACGGCCCCGGGCGCACCCGCGCCCCGCCACTCCGAGGAGTCACGGGGCGCAGGGGTCGTCTCACGGTGCGGAGGACGGGGTCCTCCCACGAGGCGTGGGGGGGTGGTCCTCCGTCAGGCGGCGCGGGCTCCCACCGGTTCGCCGGTTGCGGTCCGGGTGGTGGCCGGGCGGGCCGGGACGGCCGTCGCGGAGCGCTGCTCGCGCTCGTACCGCGCCGTCGAGGAGGTCCCCATCACGATCACCAGTGCGGTCAGGACCAGGAACCCGACGAGGGTCACGGCCGGCCACAGCACCATCAGTCCAACCCCTTTGTGCAGGAGGGTCGCCACAGGGGTCGGAGGCCCCCGTGGCACGTCGTCGCAACGGGACTACCCAACCCGACCCCGGTCCCAACCGTCGAGGTGGGGCCGCACCTGGTGGTGTGTGAGCGACTCCACTCCGGGGCGCAGACGCGCCCGGGATCCCCGACCGTGGTCTGATCGCCGGGTGTCCCGCGCCGCCGATGACGAGCAGCGGTCACCCCGCCCGGGACCGCTGGTCGCCGTCCTGGCCCTCGGGACGACGTCGCTGTCGCTCATGCAGAGCCTCGTCGTCCCGCTGCTGCCGACGATCGGTGCGCAGCTCGGCGTGTCGGCCAACGCCGCCGGCTGGGTGCTGACCGCCAACCTGCTGGCCGCCGCCGTGGCCACCCCCGTGCTGGGCCGCCTCGGGGACACCTGGGGCGAGCGGCCGGTGGCGCTCGGCGTCCTCGTCGCCATGTCGGCCGGCACGTTGCTCGCCCTGGTCACCTCCTCGCTGCCGCTGCTGCTGGTGGCACGGGTCCTGCAGGGCGCCTCCTACGGCCTGTTCCCGCTGGCGATCAGCGTGCTCCGCCGCGAGCTGCCCGCCGGGCGGCTGGACGTGGCGATGTCCGTGGTCAGCAGCACGCTCGCGGTGGGCGGCGTGGTGGGCCTGGTCGCCGCCGGGATGCTCACCCGGGACGGTGCCGACTACCACCGCCCCTTCTGGATCGGCCTGGTCGTCTGCCTCGTCACGCTGGTGCTGACGGCGGTGGTCCTCCCCCGCCGGCGGGCCACCGGGTCGGGCCGGGTCGACTGGGCCGGCGCCGCCGTGCTCGCCGTGGGCCTGGTGCTCCTGCTGCTGCCGGTCTCGCAGGGCAACGCCTGGGGCTGGACGTCGCCGGGGACGCTGGGCTGCCTGGCCGGAGCGGCGCTCGTGCTGCCCGGCTGGGTGCTCCTGCAGCGGCGGCGGGCCGAGCCACTGGTCCGCCCTCGGCTGCTGGCCGACCCGCGGATCGTCGTCCCGAACGTGGCCGGGCTGCTGACCGGGATCGGGCTGTTCGCCTCCTTCCTCGTCGTCCTGCAGTTCGTGCAGACGCCGCCTGGAGCCGCCGGGTACGGCTTCGGCGCCTCGGTGCTGGAGGCCGCGGTGGTCTACCTGCTGCCGGGCGGGGTGGCCGGGGTCCTGCTCGCGCCGGTCGCCGGGCGGGTGGTGGCCCGGCTCGGCGCGCTGACCACGCTGCGCGCCGGCGCGGTGTGCGGGCTGGCCGGCTTCGGCCTGTTCGCGGTGCTGCGCGACACCCCGGCGCAGGTGGTCGCCGCCGGGCTGCTCACCCAGATCTGGGTGACGGTGGCCTACGCGGCGCTGCCCGCGCTGGTGGTCGCCGCCGTGCGCCCCGAGGAGACCGGGGTGGCCAACGCGGTGAACTCGATCGCGCGCTCGGTCGGCCAGGCGGTGGGCAGCACGGTGACCGTCGCCGTCCTCGCCGCCGGGACGGGGGCGACCGGCTTCCCATCGGCGGGCTCGTTCACCGCGGTCGCGCTCGTCGGGGCGGGCAGCGCGGCCGCCGTCGCCGCCGTCACGCTGGCCGGGCGGGGACGGCGCGGCACGGCGGTGGCGGGCGGAACGGTCCCGGTCGCCGACGCGCGCTGAGGTCACGGCCCGGTCGCGACACACCGGTCGCGGGTATGGACCACGATCATCCGGGGCACTCCGTGCGGGATCGCTCCACACCCGACGGAGGACTGACGATGGCCCGCTCCACCGGTCCGCGCGGCAGCGGTACCGCCGCGAACGAGACCCAGTTCGCCGGCAACACCGCCGGTGACCCCGCTCCGGACGACCCCAAGGTCAACGAGACCCGGCTCGACAGCGCCCCCAAGGGCGCGGACAAGAAGGCGACGACCGGCGGGACGCTGAAGCGGACGCTGACGGAGTTCAGCGAGGACAACCTCACCGACTGGGCGGCCGCGCTCACCTACTACGGCACCCTGGCGCTGTTCCCGGCGCTGATCGCGCTGCTGTCGATCATCGGGCTGCTGACCGACCCGCAGGAGCTCACCGACGCCCTCACCGCCGTGGTGCCCGCCCAGGCCGCGAACACGCTGACCCCGGTGGTCGAGCAGCTGGCCGGCAACACCGCGCCGGTGGGCCTCGGGCTGGTCGTCGGTCTGGCCGCCGCCATCTGGTCGGCCTCGGGCTACGTCGGGGCGTTCACCCGCGCGGCCAACGTGGTCTACGAGACCCCCGAGGGCCGCAAGGTCTGGAAGCTCAAGCCGCTGCAGCTGCTGGTCACCCTGGTCGGCGTGCTGTTCGCGGCGCTGATCGTGGCCATGCTGGTGCTCAGCGGCCGCGTGGTCGACGCCGTCGCCGGGGCCATCGGTCTGCCCGACGAGGTGGTGACCGTGTGGAGCTGGGCCAAGTGGCCGGTCGTCGTCCTGCTGGTGGCGCTGATGATCGCCGTCCTCTACTACTCGACGCCCAACGTGAAGCTGCGCGGCTTCCGCTTCACCAGCCCGGGTGCCGCCGTCGCGCTGCTGGTGTGGGCCGGCGCGTCAGCGCTGTTCGCCTTCTACGTGGCGAACTTCAGCAACTACAACGCCACCTACGGCGCCCTGGCCGGCGTGATCGTCTTCCTGGTGTGGTTCTGGATCACCAACCTGGCGCTGCTGTTCGGCATCGAGCTCGACGCCGAGATCGAGCGCAGCAAGGAGCTGAAGGAGGGCGTGCCGCTGGCGGAGAAGGAGATCCAGCTGGACGCCCGCGCCGAGCCCAAGGACCGGCAGACCCACTGAGGAAGGGCCCTCCTGCCCCCCGCCGCTCGCCAGCTCGCGACGGGACCCTGCAGGAGGGCCGTTCCAGCACGTCACCGACGAGGGCCCTCACCCGACCGGGAGGGGGCCCTCGTCGGCTCAGCGGGACGTCGGCGGCCGGTCGCCCCGGCGGGCCGGCGGGGTCCGCTCGACCAGGCCGGCGAGCCCGGCCAGCCCCTGGCTGACCAGCCGGCCGACCGGTGCCAGCCTCGCGGGGGCGCGGCGGACGGCGGCGTCGACGACGTCGCGGCTGCGGTCGAGCACCGTCAGCGGCAGCGCCGAGAGCGCGTTGCCCGGCGGACGCCGGGACACCGTCGGGTGCGGCCGCGTCGGCGAGATCCGGCGGACGACGTCCCAGCGGCGACCCAGCGCGCGCAGCTCGTGCGGGTCGAGCCGTTCCTGCAGGCGGGGCAGGAGCACGTCCTCCTCGTCGCGGACGTCCTCGTTCAGCACCTCCACGAGCCGGGACAGCCGCTGCGCGCGCCGCGGGTCGTCGTGCCCGAGCGTCTCCAGCTCGCTGACCAGCTCGTTGACCTCCTGGTGCTCCTTCTCGATGCGCAGGGTCAGCTCCTCGCCGTCGGGCAGCACCCGGCGCACCACCGGCCAGAGCACGCTCTCCTCCGCGAAGGCGTGGCTGAAGACCAGCCGGTCGATGCGGGCGAGGACCTCCTCCTGGGCGCTGCCGGTCGTGCCGTCCAGCTCGTGCAGGAGCCGATCCAGCTGGACGTGGTCACGGCGCTGGCGGACCAGGACGCTGCCCGGCCCCCCGAGCTCCTCGACCGACTGGTCGGCGATGGAACGGCTCACGACGGGTACCTCCTGGTGGTCCGGCTGAGGTTGCTGTCGTGCCCGCAGGGCGCCGTCGGCATGCGCCCGGGGTGGTAGGGCCTCGACCGGCGCGGACCGGCGTGCACGGCAGCACGCCCTGCCCCCCGCACCGGCGGCAGGGCCGCGACGACACGCTCCCGGCCCGGCCCGGCCCGACCGCACGGCCGGCCGTCGTCTCCACCCAGAGCCCGCTATTCGATGGTGGACCATCTTGTTGTTTACCCGAGAAACCCGCTGGGGACTCGTCGGGGGTCACCCCGCTGCAGACGAGGAAGGTCCTGATCGATGAGCCAGTCGACGAGCCCCACCACCGGCACGAGCACCAGCACCTCGACCGCCCTCAGCCAGGCCTCGCCGTCGGCGCTGCAGACCGGCCAGGGCAACACGACCATCGCCGACGGCGTCGTCCAGAAGATCGCCGGGCTCGCCGCCCGCGAGGTCTCCGGCGTGTACGCCCTCGGCGGCGGCGCGGCGCGCGCCTTCGGCTCCCTCCGCGAGCGCATCCCGGGCGCCACGCAGACCGCCGGTCAGGGCGTGTCGGTGGAGGTCGGCGAGAGGCAGGCCGCCGTCGACCTGGACGTCGTCACCGAGTACGGCGCGCCGATCGCCGAGATCGCCCGCTCCGTGCGGCGCAACGTGGTGAACGCGGTCGAGGGCATGACCGGGCTGCAGGTCACCGAGGTGAACATCGCCGTCAACGACATCCACCTGCCGACCGACGACGAGGGTCCGCAGGAGCCCGCGCGGGTCCAGTGACGTCCGGCGCCGGCTCCGCGGCCTCCACGGACGCGGACGCCATCGCCGCCGCGGTCCTGACCGCACCGGCGGTGACCGCCCTGCACGCTGGGGGGCTGCGCCCGGTGGTCACGCTGCTCCCGGGCCGCCGGGTCGACGGCGTGCAGGTGACCGACGAGCGGGTGACCGTCAGCGTCGTCGTCGCCCAGGGCGTCCCGATCCCGGCGCTGACCGACCAGGTCAGGGCCCGGGTGGCGCCGCTGGCCGGTGGCCGCCCCGTCGACGTGCACGTCGCCGACCTGCAACCGGCCGCCGAGGAGCGACCGGCCCTGCCGCCGGGCCCGTCGGCCTGACCCACCCCGGAGGAGCCCGCGCCATGCCGACGCCCCTGACACCCGACGAGCGGCGCCGGCGGCGCGCGGCCCTCCGCCGGCACCACCCCGACCTCGGCGGCGACGCCGAGGAGTTCGCGCGCACGCTGCGGGCCTGGGGTGCCCGGTCGCCGGCCGGGACCCCCGGCCCGGCCGGCTCCGAGGTCCGCTTCGTGCGCCGTCCCCGCGGCGCGCGCCGGCTGCTCGCCTGGTGGCGGCGGAGCCGGTCGCGCCGCTCGCCCGCTCACCGCCGAGTCGGGTGAGCCCGCTCCCCTCTCCCTCTCCCTGGAGGTACCGCCATGCCCCCCACCGTGGTGGGTCTGTTCACCGGTCTGCTGCTCGGCCTCGCGTGGGTGGTCGGCGGGTTCGACGCCTTCGTCGGCACGGCCGTCCTCGGCGTGCTCGGCTCCCTCGTCGGCAGGGTCGTCTCCGGCCAGCTCGACCTGACGCCGTACCTGGGCGGCCGGGGGCAGGGCCGGTGACGGCGCCGGCCGCAGACGCCGGGACCACCGGCGGCACACCCGGGACCAGGGCGCCCGAGGACCGCGGCACCCTGTCCATCGCCGACCGCGTGGTCGAGCGGGTGGCCGGCCACGCCGCCACCCAGGTCGACGGCGTCGCCGCCGCGCCCCGCCGGCTGCTCGGCATCCCCGTCGGCGAGTCCCGCCCGGACGCCGAGGCCGCCGTCCGCGCCACCGTCGACGGCTCGATCGCCACCGTGGAGGCGACCATCGCGGTCACCTGGCCGCAGTCGGTCCGCGCCGTGACCGACCGGCTGCGCGCCCACGTCCGCGAGGACGTGCGCCGGGTGACCGGCGTCGAGGTCGCGCACGTCGATGTCGACGTCGTCGACTTCAGAACCGCTGCGGCGCCCGCCCGGCGCGTGCAGTGAGGGGAGGACGGCGATGACCGTGGTGAACCGGGTCCTGGCCACCCTCCTGGCCCTGGCCCTCCTGCTCGGCGGCCTGCTGGCGGTCGTGGAGGTCGTCCTGGCCGCCCTCGGGCGGCGGCCCTGGCTGGTGCCGCACCCGGACTGGACGTCCTGGCTGACCGACCAGTCCCTCGACTCGGGCGCGGTGCGGGCCGCCCTGGTCGGCGCCGTGGTCCTCGGCCTGGTGCTGCTGGTCCTGGCGCTGCGCCGCGGACGCCCGGGGGCACTGCCGCTGCCCGCGCGGGTCGAGTCGGTGCGGACGACGGCGTCCCGGCGCGGCATCGAGCGCACGCTGCGCGCCGCCGCGACCCGGCCCGACGGCGTCCGCGACGCGCGGGTGCGGGCCCGCCGCCGCACCGTGCGGGTGCGCGCGGCCACTGCGCTCCGCGAGCCCGGGGACCTGCAGTCGCGGGTGACCGAGGCGGTCTCCCAGCGCCTGGAGGAGCTCGGTCTCGCGGGCACGCTGCGCCCCCGCGTCACCGTCTCGAGGGGAGCCGGACGATGAGCCGCCGCGTCGACACCGCCAACCGCACCGTGCTGACCCTGCTCGGCATGCTGCTGCTCGGCGGCGGCGGTGCCGGGCTGGCCGCGGGCTCCGGCGCGTTCGGCGATCCGCCACCGGTGCTGCCCGCGGCGGCCCGCCGCTTCGAGGACGACCAGCCGTGGTTCTGGTGGGCCGTCGCCGGCGCCGGTCTGCTGATCGCCCTGCTGGCGCTGCGTTGGCTGCTCGCCCAGCTGCACACCGACCGCCTGAGCCGGCTGGACCTGACCCGCGACGACCGCGAGGGGCGCACCGTCGTGCACGCCGGCGCCCTCACCGACGCCATCGAGGAGGAGGCCCAGGCGCTGCGCGGCGTGGTGGGCGCCTCTGCCCGGCTGGTCGAGGACCGCGGGCGGAAGCTGACCGTCGCCGTCGAGCTGGCCGACCACGCCGACGTCGCCGAGGTCCGCCGGGCGCTTGAGGACCGGCTGGTCGCCCACGCCCGCCAGGCGATCGACGACCCCGACCTGCCGGTGGACGTCGAGCTGCGGCCCGGCCGCCGCTCGGGCAGCCGCGGCCTGCGCTGAGCGGAAGGCGTCCACCCGGTGGACCACACCGCCGAGCCGCTCGCCCGCCCGGAGGACCGGTGACGCCCGACGCCGCGTCGGCCTGCACCCACCGCCGGGCCGGCGGGCGGCCCGAGCCGCGCACGTCGTCGGGGACGGCGCTCCAGGAGCCGGGACCGACCGGGGTACCCGACCTGTCCGACGTCGTGACGGACTGGTCCCCCGCAGGTCAGCGGGGCGGACCGGGACGCTGCGACTCCCGGAGCACCCGCTGCAGGCGCTCCAGCAGGTTCTCCAGGGACTCCTCGAACTCCGCGGTCGACTCGTCCTCGGACAGCAGCGCGGAGAACCGGCGCACGAGGGGGAACGCGGCCAGCGAGCGGTCCTCGACCTGCGGCGCCCCCTCCGGGTCGTCCAGCGGGCTGATCGGCACGCCGCGCTGGGAGACCTCGAGCAGCAGGTGGCCGAGCAGGAAGCTGGTGTAGGCCCGGTAGGCGGCGACCGCGGCCCCGTCGCTGAAACCGTGGGTGGTCAGCGCGTCGAGGAAGGACTCCAGCCAGCGCAGGCTGCGCAACGGCGGTCGCACCCACGGCGCGGCCGGCGGCCGCGTGGCGATGAGCGGGAAGACGGCAGGGTGGGCGATGGCGATCCGCCGGACCCCGTGCGCGAGCCGCTGCAGGTAGTCCTGCCAGCCGTGCTGGGGCGCCAGGTACACCTCCGGGTCGCCGTAGAGCTCGTCGACGACCAGTTCCACGACGCCGTCGAGCAGGTCGTCGCGGCCGGTGACGTGGCGGTACAGGGCCATCCCCTCGACGCCGAGGTGCGCGCCCATCCGGCGCATGGTGAGCGCCTCGAGCCCGTGCTCGTCGATGAACTCGATGGCCGCGGCGAGCACCCGGCGCCGGTCGAGCGGGGTCCGGACGGGGCCGGGCGGAGTCTCCCGCACCGCACGCGTGTAGGCCGTGCCGTCGTCGGGCACATCGGTGGGGGAGTTCGCGTCGTCTGCCACGCTGCACGCTCCCGCCGTCGTCCCGCTCCGCCCCCGTTGTACGCCGACCGGGCCGGGACGGGGCCCACCGGTTCCACGCAGCCATCCCGGCGAGACGTGTTTACGGTGTAAGCAGCGGGTACCAGGGGCTCAGCGCCTGCACGACGGAGCGCCACGGAGCGAGCTGCGGACCGCAGCCCTCCCCACGACCCTCGACAGGAGGACCCATGATCAACGAGACGCAGATCCAGCAGGTCATCGGCACCACCGCGATCGACGCCGACGGCGACAAGATCGGCAAGGTCAGCGAGGTCTACCTCGACGACGAGACCGGCCGCCCGGAGTGGGCCACCGTGCACACCGGCCTGTTCGGCACCAAGGAGACCTTCGTGCCGCTCGCCCAAGCCGACCTCACCGACGACCACCTCCGCGTCCCCGACAACAAGGAGAAAGTCAAGGACGCGCCGAAGGTCGACACCGACGGCCACCTGTCGCCGCAGGAGGAGCAGGAGCTCTACCGCTACTACGGCCTCGGCTCGGGCACGACGACCGACACCACCACGCAGACCACCACGGGCACCGCCGGCCTGGCGGGCACCGCGGGTGTGGCGGGCACCGCCGGCCACACCGACAGCGACCGGGACGGGCGAGCCGACCACACCGGCGAGGCCGGCGTCGTCGGCCGGGACGTCTCCGGCCCGACCACCGACAACGCGATGACCCGTTCGGAGGAGCGCCTCAACGTGGGCACCCGCTCCGAGGAGGTCGGCCGGGCCCGGCTGCGCAAGTACGTGGTCACCGAGAACGTGACCGAGACGGTGCCGGTCTCCCGCGAGGAGGTCCGGGTCGAGCGCGAGCCGATCACCGACGCCAACGTCGGCAACGCCCTGGACGGGCCGGCGATCTCCGAGGAGGAGCACGAGGTCACCCTGCACGCCGAGCGTCCGGTGGTGGAGAAGGAGGCCGTGCCGGTCGAGCGGGTGCGCCTGGACAAGGAGACCGTCACCGACCAGGAGCGGGTGTCGGAGGACGTCCGCAAGGAG
>NZ_FOIE01000003.1 GCF_900111455.1 Geodermatophilus poikilotrophus
GTAAGGCCCCCGCCCAGACCAGCGGGTTGATAGGCCGGAGGTGGAAGCACCGCGAGGTGTGGAGCTGACCGGTACTAACAGGCCGAGGGCTTGACCACACGACCACAACGACCCCCACACCAGGTGTGCGGGGTGACGGTCGAAGAATCATGCGTAGCAAACAGCGTCCACTGTGCGGTTCTGAACGCACCAACCGGGATCCGGTCGGTCAGGTTCACAGTGTTACGGCGGTCATGGCGAGAGGGAAACGCCCGGTCCCATTCCGAACCCGGAAGCTAAGCCTCTCAGCGCCGATGGTACTGCCCCGGGAACGGGGTGGGAGAGTAGGACACCGCCGGACAACCATTCCACGAAGGGCCCTCACCACTCGGTGAGGGCCCTTCGTGCACCCCCGACCAGAAACCGCTGTCCCTGGGACGCTCCGCCGGGTCCCGTCCCGGTGCGGGTCAGCGGCGGGCGCGCGGCTCCCGCGTCGTCGCCCCGACGTTGTCCGCCAGCCACGCGTTGAGCGCGGTCAGGTCGCGCCACGCGTCGCGCACCTCGTCGAGCGCCCGGCGGTCGTGCAGCCAATCGGCGGGCTCCCAACGGCGGGTGGCGTACAGGGACCTGTGCCGGAGCAGGTCGGCGCGGTCGCCGTCCCGGCCGAAGCCGGCCGGTACCCGGACCAACCGCTCGCCGTCGATCGTCCAGCCGGCCGTCGCGAGCCGGTCCACCTCGGCGCGCAGCCGCGGGCCCTGCACGTCGTCCGCCACGGCGCGGCGGTAGCGGGCCACCTGGTCGGACTCCAGGCGCCAGCACCCACCGGCGACCATCAGCCCGTCGGCGGACACCTGCACGTACCAGGCCCCGGCGCCCCGACCGTCGGGGTTCACGACCGCACCCTGGTGGGTCTTGTACGGCGTCTTGTCGTTGCTGAAGCGCACGTCGCGGTAGGGGCGGAAGAGCTGCGCGGTGCCGAACTCACCTGCCAGCTCGTCGAGGAGCGCCTGCATCGGCGCCCGCACGAAGGCGTCGTAGGTCGGACGACTGCGGGTCCAGTAGGTCTTGCTGTTGTCGGCCTCCAGGCCCTCGTAGAAGACCAGCCCCTCGTCGGGGAACCCCTCGAAGGTCATCGTCTCCCGTCCGCCTCCTGCAGCAGGGTGTGCCAGCGGACCTCGCGGAGCGGCGTCCCCCCGGTGTCCAGCGTGCGAGTCCAGCCGTCGCGCGCCCAGCCCGCCGACTCGAAGAAGCCCGCGGACACCGCATCCTGGTCCGGCAACCACACCTGCAGGCGCGCCGTCCCGTCGTCCCGGGCCAGGTCGGTGACCGCGGCGAGCAGCCGGCTGCCGTGCCCGCGCCGCCCCCAGCGGGGCTCGACCAGCAGGGTGGCGATCTCGCTGCTGGGACCCGCAGGGTGCGGGTGCTCGTCCGCGGCGAGCTCCGCGGGGCCGGAGGCGGCGAAGCCGACCACCACGTCCCGCTCCACCGCCACGAGGACGCGGTGCCCCGGGGTGGGCGGTGCGGTCACCGCGGCCCGCCAGGCATCGGCTGCCGCGGCCTCGTCCCAGCCGTCGAGGACCTCGGAGGGCAGCACCGTGCGGTACGCCGTCCGCCAGGTGACGGCCTGCACGCGGGCGACCGCGGGGGCGTCGGAGCGCCGCGCTGGGCGGACCGACACCTCCGCGGCCCGGCGGGGGAACGGCGAGGTCGGCTGCACGCCAGGCAGCGTAGGCCGCGACGGGGTGCCTGCCGGAGTCGTCAGGGGTCCCGGGCAGGATCGGCCGCCGTGGGAGCACCCGTCGCCGACCGGCTGCCGGCCGCGCTGGCCCGCCGCATCGCCCTGGCCGCGCAGGGTCTCGCCGACCCGCGGCCCACGGGCGCCGTCGACGGGCGGCAGCTGCGCCGGATGACGTCCCGGCTGGCCGTGCTGCAGATCGACTCGGTCAACGTGCTGTCCCGCGCTCACTACCTGCCGGCCTTCAGCCGCCTCGGACCCTATCCGCGCGAGACGCTCGACGACCTCGCCGACCGCCGCAGCAAGCTGTTCGAGTACTGGGCGCACGAGGCGTCGCTGCTCCCCGTCCGGTTGCACCCGCACCTGCGCTGGCGGATGGCGGCGGCCGAGGAGCACGCCTGGGGCTCGATGGTCCGGATCCAGCGCGAGCGTCCGGGATTCGTCAGCGAGGTCCTCGAGCGGGTGCGGGAGACCGGTCCGCTCAAGGCCAGCGACCTCGCCGAGCCGCGACCGGACCGGCCCGGGAGCATGTGGAACTGGCACGCCGGCAAGGTCGCCCTCGAGTGGCTCTTCTACACCGGCGTCGTCACCACCCGGGGCCGGACGGCGGGCTTCGAACGCGTCTACGACCTCACCGAGCGGGTGCTGCCCGCAGCCGTGCTCCGCGTTCCCACCCCGGCGCCGGCCGACGCCGTCCGCGAGCTGGTGCGCACCGCCTCGCGTGCCCTGGGCGTGGCCACCGAGCGCGACCTGCGCGACTACTTCCGGCTGCGCCCGCCGGCCGCGCGGGCGGCGATCGCCGAACTGGCCGACGCGGGCGAGCTCGTCCCCGTCGAGGTGACCGGCTGGGGTGCGCCGGCGTGGCTGCACCCCACGGCACGCCGTCCCCGCCGGGTGCGGGCACGGGCGCTGCTGAGCCCCTTCGACTCCCTGGTCTGGGAGCGGCCGCGGGTGGAGCGCATCTTCGGCTTCCGGTACCGGCTGGAGATCTACACGCCGGCGGCTCAGCGGGTGCACGGCTACTACGTCCTGCCGTTCCTGCTCGGCGACCGGCTGGTGGCGCGGGTCGACCTCAAGGCCGACCGGCACGCCGGGGTCCTGCGGGTCCAGTCGGCGTTCGCCGAGGAGGGCGTGGACCGTGCCGAGGTGACCGCTGCTCTCGCCGCGGAGCTGGCGCTCATGGCCGGCTGGATGCAGCTGGGCGCCGTCGTCGTGGGCGAGCGCGGCGACCTGGCTGCCGACCTCGCCGCCGTCGTGGGCTGAACGGGCTCAGTCCCCGCCGAGCCCGGCCAGGCGCTGCACGACGGCGAGGCCCGCGGGCCCGCCCGGCCAGGCGCGCTGCACGGCAGGCGCCCCGGCTGCACGAACCACCGATCGGAGCGCCAGGGCCACCACGACGACGTCGTCGGCGTAGCCGAGGACCGGGACGACGTCGGGCACCAGGTCCACCGGCGAGAGCAGGTAGACCAGCAGCAGCCACAGCCGCACCCGGACGCCCCGGGGCAGGGACCGGTCGGCGGCCAGCCGGCGCACCAGGCGCACCAGGTCCGGCAGCAGCCGCAGCGCCTCGCGCACGGTGAGGTCCGGAGGCCGCGTCCGCCACAGGAGCAGCAGCAGGACGCCCCAGAGCAGCAGCAGCCCGCCGACGACCGCTGCGAGCACGCCCCACCACTCCACGGTGACGAGTCTGGCTCGTGGGGCAGGAGCGGTGGGCAGGTGACCGGTGTCGCGGTCCCCTGTCGGCACCCGCCCGTAGGCTCGGGTCCGTGGCAAGCGCGACCGACGGCCCGATCGACACCCAGTACGAGGACCTGCTGCGCCGGGTGCTCGAGCAGGGCACCCCCAAGCAGGACCGGACGGGCACCGGCACGGTGAGCCTGTTCGGCGAGCGGCTGCGCTACGACCTCGCCGAGCGGTTCCCGCTGGTCACCACGAAGTCGGTGCACTTCCGGTCGATCGCCTACGAGCTGCTGTGGTTCCTCCGCGGTGACAGCAACGTGCGGTGGCTGCAGGAGAACAGGGTCAGCATCTGGGACGAGTGGGCCTCGCCGGAGGGCGAGCTCGGTCCGGTCTACGGCGTCCAGTGGCGGTCCTGGCCCACGCCCGGCGGTGAGCACGTCGACCAGATCGCGGGCGTCCTGGAGACGCTGCGCACCGATCCGGACTCCCGGCGCATGGTCGTGTCGGCCTGGAACGTCGCCGCGCTGCCGGACATGGCGCTCGCGCCCTGCCACGCGCTGTTCCAGTTCCACGTCGCCGACGGGCGGCTGTCCTGCCAGCTCTACCAGCGCAGCGCCGACATGTTCCTCGGCGTGCCGTTCAACATCGCCAGCTACGCGCTGCTCACCCGCATGGTCGCCGCTCAGGTGGGCCTGGCCCCCGGTGACTTCATCTGGGTCGGGGGCGACTGCCACGTCTACAGCAACCACGTCGACCAGGTCCGCGAGCAGCTCTCCCGCGAGGCGCTGCCCTTCCCGACCCTCGACCTGGCCCCGGCGCCCTCGCTGTTCGACTACACCTACGAGCACTTCACGCTGCGCGACTACCGGCACCACCCCACGATCCGCGCCGCGGTGGCGGTCTGAGCCGCGTGGCCGTCGGGCTGGTCTGGGCGCAGGCCCGCGGCGGGGTGATCGGGGTCGACGGCCGGCTGCCCTGGCACCTGCCCGAGGACCTCCGCCTGTTCCGCGAGCTCACCACGGGCAGCACGGTCGTCATGGGCCGGCGCACCTGGGAGTCGCTGCCCGAGCGGTTCCGCCCGTTGCCCGGACGGCGCAACGTCGTCCTCACCACCGACCGCTCGTGGGCCGCGGACGGCGCCGAGCGGGTGGGCGGGGTCGGGGACGTGCTGGCGCGCGCGGACGCCGGCGACCTCTGGGTCATCGGCGGTGGCCGGGTCTACGCCGCGTTCCTCCCGCACGCCGACCGGGTGGTCGTCACCGACGTCGACACCGACGTCGACGGCGACACCTGGGCTCCGCAGCTGGGCGCGGAGTGGGCGCGGGTGTCGCGCACCCCGGCGGCGGGCTGGTCGGCGTCCACCACCGGCCTGCGGTACGCGGTGTCGGAGTACGCGCGCGCAGCGACCGACGCCGACGTGTCGGCCGGGACGGGTCGGTAGATTCCCGGTATGACCAGTGACCCCGCCCGGCCCTTCGGGCGTGTGCTCACGGCGATGGTGACCCCCTTCGCCGAGGACGGCTCGATCGACCTCGCGGGGGCCCAGGAGCTGGCCGCCCACCTGGTCGACCGGCAGGCGCACGACGGCCTGGTCGTGCTCGGCACCACCGGCGAGGCGCCCACCCTGAGCGAGGGTGAGCAGCGCGCCGTGCTGGAGGCGGTGCTCGACGCGGTGGGTGACCGCGCGACCGTCGTCGCGGGCGTCGGCACCAACGACACCGCGCACACCATCGAGAACGCGCGCCGGGCCGAGCAGGTGGGCGCGCACGGCCTGCTCGTCGTGACCCCGTACTACAACAAGCCCCCGCAGGCCGGCCTGCTGAGGCACTTCACCGCCGTCGCCGACGCCACCGACCTGCCGGTGATGCTGTACGACATCCCGCCGCGCTCGGTCGTCCCCATCGAGGTGGACACCCTCGCCCGGCTGGCCGAGCACCCGCGCATCGTCGCGGTCAAGGACGCCAAGGGCGACCTCGGCGCGGTCATGCACACCCTCGCCCGCACCGACCTGGCGTACTACAGCGGCGAGGACATGCTCAACCTGCCGCTGCTGGCGGTCGGCGGTGTGGGCGTCGTGAGCGTCGTCGGGCACCTCGCCGGCCCGCGGCTGGCCGAGCTGGTCACCGCCGTCGAGTCCGGCGACCTGGTGAAGGCCCGCGCGGTCAACGAGAGCATGCTCCCGCTCTACACCGGCGTCTTCCGCACCCAGGGCGTCATCCTGACCAAGGCGGCGCTGCGCGAGCTGGGCCTGCCCGCCGGGCCGGTGCGCCCGCCGCTGGTCGACGCCACCCCCGAACAACTGGCGCAGCTGCGCGCCGACCTCGCCGACGGAGGCATCCACCTGTGAGCGCGACCTCGTGACCACCTCGACCACCCAGCCGCACCTGGACCTGCAGGCACCGCCCGCGCTACCCGACGGTGGGCTGCGGGTGATGGCGCTCGGCGGGCTGGGCGAGATCGGCCGCAACATGGCCGTCCTCGAGTTCGACGGCAAGCTGCTCGTCATCGACTGCGGCGTGCTGTTCCCGGAGGCCGAGCAGCCGGGCGTCGACCTGATCCTCCCCGACTTCGGGATCATCGAGCACCGGCTCGACGACGTCGTCGCCGTCGTCCTCACCCACGGGCACGAGGACCACATCGGCGCGATCCCCTACCTGCTGCGCATGCGCGGCGACATCCCGCTGGTGGGGTCCCGGTTCACCCTCGCCCTGGTCAAGGCCAAGCTGCGCGAGCACCGGCTGGACCCGGTGCTGGTCCAGGTGGCCGCCGGCGACGACCACCTCGCGGGCCCGTTCCACTGCGAGTTCATCTCGGTCAACCACTCGATCCCCGACGCGCTGGCCGTGGCCGTGCACACGCCGGCCGGCGTCCTCGTGCACACCGGCGACTTCAAGATGGACCAGCTGCCGCTGGACGGCGTCCTCACGGACCTGGGCGCCTTCGCCCGGCTGGGCCTGGAGGGCATCGACCTGCTGCTCGCCGACTCCACCAACGCCGAGATCCCCGGGTTCGTCACGCCCGAGCGGTCGATCGGCCCGGTCCTGGAGGACGTGTTCCGGCGGGCCACCCAGCGGCTGATCGTCTCCAGCTTCGCCAGCCACGTGCACCGCATCCAGCAGGTGCTCGACGCCGCCGAGGTGCACGGCCGCAAGGTCGCCTTCGTCGGCCGCTCGATGGTCCGCAACATGGGGGTGGCCCGCGACCTCGGACTGCTGCGCGTCGCGCCCGGCCTCATGGTCGGCCTGGACGAGGCGACCAGCATGCCGCCGGAGCAGGTCGTGCTGGTGAGCACCGGGTCGCAGGGGGAGCCGCTGTCGGCACTCGGGCGGATGGCCCGCGGTGAGCACCACCAGGTGACCATCGAGGCCGGCGACACGATCGTGCTGGCCTCCTCGCTGGTGCCGGGCAACGAGACCGCGGTCTACAAGGTGATCAACGGGCTGGCGCGGCTCGGCGCCACCGTGGTGCACAAGGAGACCGCGCGGGTGCACGTCTCCGGGCACGCCCCGGCCGGCGAGCTGCGCACGCTGCTCAACGTGGCCAAGCCGCGACACCTCATGCCGGTGCACGGCGAGTGGCGCCACCTACGGGCGCACGCGGCGCTGGCCGAGGAGACCGGGATGGCCGGCGACCGGGTGTTGCTCGCCGAGAACGGCGTCGTCGTCGACTTGGTCGACGGCAAGGCGACGATCGTCGGGTCGGTGCCGGTCGGGGACGTCTACGTCGACGGCCTCAACGTCGGCGACGTGGGGGAGGAGTCGCTGCAGGAGCGGCGGATCCTCGGCGACGAGGGCTTCGTGGCGCTCACCGTCGTCATCGAGCCCTCGACGCGCACCATCGTGCGGCCGGTGCACCTCTCCGCCCGCGGCTTCGCCGACGACCCCTCCGTCTTCGACCCGGCTCTGCAGCTGGTCGAGGAGGCCCTGCGGCGCACGCTGGCTGACGGGGTCACCGACGCGCACCGGCTCTCCCAGGTGATCCGCCGGACGATCGGCAAGTGGGTGTCCGACACCTACCGCCGCCGTCCCATGATCATCCCGACCGTTCTCGAGGTCTGAAGGAGGACCCCGTCCTCTCCACCCCCCGCAGGCTCGCGGCGGGACCGGAGGCGGGGCCGCGGGCGGCGCCGGGGGACCACGGGGTCCCCGGCGCCGCTGCTCGTCACAGCTCCGAGCTCGCCACCACGGTGCCGTCGGCGGCCACGACCTGGAAACCGGTGGCGTCCTCCCGCAGCACCGAGGAGTTGAGGTTGCAGCGCAGCTCCGCGGGCCCCACGCCGAGGAACTCACCGGCGGGGACCGCGGTGCCGTCCTCGTCGGTGACCACGACGCGGTAGACCGCGCCGGCGGTGAACCCCTCACCGGTCAGCTTCACCTCCACGCCCCAGGTGTGCGGGACGACGTCGGCGGTGGCCCGGATGCCGCTGTCCGCGACCTGCACCGCGACCGGCTCGAGCGGCAGCGGGTTCGGCACCGGACGGGCCAGCCAGCCGATCCCGAAACCCGCCGCGGCCACACCCGCTGCGGCGGCCACGGCCAGCGCCCGGCGGGACCACGTCCGCCGCCGCCGCAGCGGCTCCTCGGCTGCGATCCGCGCGAGCACCGCCTCGCCGAGGCCGGCCGGGGGCGCCGGCTGCTCGTCGAGCCGGTCGGGGTCCACGCCCTCCAGCCGTGCGGCGAGCGGCGAGAGCTCGGCGAGCTCCGCTCGGCAGGAGGCGCACCCGTCGAGGTGGGCGCGGACGCCGGCCCGCTCCTCCGGCGTCCCGTGCCCGAGGGCGTACCAGCCCAGCTGCTCGCGCAGTCTCCGGTGCTCTCCCCGCTCGGTCACGGTTCCACCCCCATCTCCTCCATCGCCAACCGCAGTGCCTTGAGGCCGTAGAACACCCGGCTCCGCAGCGTGCCGACCGGGATGCCGAGCTCCGCGGCCACCTCCGCGTGCGGCCGTCCGCGCAGATGGGTCTGCACGATCGCCGTCCGGTGGTCCTCGCCGATCCGGCGCAGCGCCTCCTCGACGACCCACTCGTCCACCAGCGCCTCGTCGACGCCGCCGCCTGCGGGGACGTCGTCGCCCGCGCCGTCGGTCAGCGTCCGCTGCCACGGCCGGACGGCGGACCGCCGCGCCTCGTCGACGACGACGTTGCGGGCGATGGCGAACAGCCAGGTCCGCAGGCTGGCCAGGCGCGGGTCGTAGGCGTCCGCGGAACGCCAGGCGCGCAGGAACACCTCCTGGACGACGTCCTGCGCGGCGCCGCCGTCACCCAGCTGGCGCAGCGCGAAGCGGTACAGCTCCGCGCCGTGCGCGGCGTAGGCCGCCCGGACGTCGAGCTCGCGGCCCTCCAGCCGCCCGTGCTCGCGCATCATCGGTGCTCCTCCCGTCGGGAGGTGTACGGCTGCCGGGGCGTCCCGGTTCACCGACCGGCCGAGCCGGCTCCCCATCGTGGCGCGGGCCCGCTCCATCGGCGTCCCGGCGCGGCTCTGCAGCCGAGACGTGCCGAACCGTTCCCGTGCGGCTTGGCATGCGGACACGCTGCGCCTGCCGTCGGGGCGGCCCGGCGGCCGTTACCGTCGACGCATGCCTGCTCGCACGACGACGACCCGACCCTCGGGCCGGTCGTCCGCGCGCGGACGCTCGGGCTCCGGGTCGACCGCGTCCCGGAAGCGCCCGCCCGCCAAGCGACCCGCCGCCGGCGGCCGCAAGCCCGCCGCCCGCAAGCCCGCGTCCAAGGGGGCCGGTCCCGGTCTGTGGAGCGTCGTCAGCGGTGGCTGGTCGCTGCTGGCGCGGGGCGCCGGCGGGCTGGCCCGCTCGGTCGCCCGCCCGGAGGAGGCCGAGCCGCTCGCGCCCGAGCACCGCCGCGACGGCGTCGGCCTGGCCGTGCTGGGCCTGGCCGTCGTCCTGGGTGCGGCCGCCTGGAGCAACGGCATCGGCCCGGTCGGCGCCGCCTTCGCCGGCGGGGTCCGCTGGATCGTCGGCTCGCTGGTCGTGGTGCTGCCGGTCGTGCTGTTCCTGGCCGCGCTGCGGCTGCTGCGCCGCGGCCCGCGCCCCGAGGCGCGCGGCAGGCTGGCGATCGGCTGGCTGTGCCTGGTGGTGTCGGTGCTGGGCATCGCCGAGGTCGTCGGCGAGGGCGCCGCCCCGTCGCAGGACCGGCCCGGCTCCGGCGGGCTGGTCGGCTGGGCCGCGGCCATGCCGCTGGTCGCGGGCGTGGGCACCGTCGTCGCCGTCGTCCTGCTGGTCCTGCTGGCCTTCTTCGGCCTGCTGGTGCTGACCGCCACGCCGGTGCACCGGATCCCCGAGCGGTTCCGCGAGCTCGCCGACCGCCTGTTGGGTCAGGCCCACGACGACGAGGACGTCTACGACGAGGACTGGGACGACGAGGAGGAGCCGGCCGAGCCGCCGGCGCCCCGCCGCGGCCGCCGCCGGGCGCTGGCGGACGACCTGATGGACACCGGCCCGGTGGAGACCGTGCCGGCGATCGACCACGCGGCGCTGGACGACGCACCCGAGGCGGTGCGCCACGAGCCGCCGCCCCCGCCGGTCCCGACCCGCCGCCCCGCGGTGGTGGACCGGACCACGCCGGTGGAGGAGCTCGAGCCCATCGCCGAGCCCGAGCAGCTGCGCATCGAGCCGGTCGAGGGGCAGTACACGCTCCCCTCGGTCGGCGTGCTGCGCCCCGGCGACCCGCCGAAGAAGAGCTCGAAGGCCAACGAGGCGGCGATCGAGGCCATCACCGGCGTGCTCGAGCAGTTCAACATCGACGCCGTCGTCACCAGCTTCACCCGCGGCCCGACGGTCACCCGGTACGAGATCGAGCTGGGTCCGGCGGTCAAGGTCGAGAAGATCACCGCGCTGACCAAGAACATGGCCTACGCGGTGGCCAACGACAATATCCGGATCCTCGCCCCGATCCCCGGCAAGTCCGCCGTCGGCGTCGAGGTGCCGAACACCGACCGCGAGATGGTCAGCCTCGGTGACGTGCTCCGCTCCCAGGTGGCCAAGCAGGACCCGCACCCGATGCTGGTCGGGCTGGGCAAGGACATCGAGGGCGGGTTCGTCTGCGCGAACCTGGCCAAGATGCCGCACCTGCTGGTCGCCGGCGCCACCGGTGCCGGTAAGTCCAGCTGCGTCAACTCGCTGCTGACCTCGCTGCTGCTGCGGGCGACCCCCGACCAGCTGCGGATGATCCTGGTCGACCCGAAGATGGTCGAGCTCACGCCCTACGACGGCATCCCGCACCTGATCACGCCGATCATCACCGACCCGAAGAAGGCGGCCACCGCGCTGGCCTGGCTGGTCGAGGAGATGGAGCAGCGCTACCAGGACATGCGGTCCACCGGCGTCCGGCACATCGACGACTTCAACCGCAAGGTCGAGCGCGGCGAGATCGTGGCTCCGCCGGGCAGCGAGCGGGTGTACCGGCCCTACCCCTACATCCTCGCCATCGTCGACGAGCTCGCCGACCTCATGATGGTCGCCCCGCGCGACGTCGAGGAGTCGATCGTCCGGATCACCCAGAAGGCCCGTGCGGCCGGCATCCACCTGGTGCTGGCCACCCAGCGGCCGTCGGTCGACGTCGTCACCGGCCTGATCAAGGCCAACGTGCCCTCGCGGCTGGCGTTCTCCACCTCCAGCCTCACCGACAGCCGGGTCATCCTCGACCAGCCGGGCGCGGAGAAGCTCATCGGCATGGGCGACGCGCTGTTCATGCCCATTGGCCAGGGCAAGCCGATGCGCGTGCAGGGCGCCTACGTCTCCGACGCCGAGATCGAGGCGGTCGTCGAGTTCACCAAGCGCCAGGCCGAGCCGGAGTACCGCGAGGAGGTCTTCAGCGCCGCCGAGGGCGAGAAGAAGGAGATCGACGAGGACATCGGCGGGGACCTGGAGCTGCTCGTCCAGGCCGTCGAGCTCGTCGTCACCAGCCAGTTCGGCTCGACGTCGATGCTGCAGCGCAAGCTGCGGGTCGGTTTCGCCAAGGCCGGGCGGCTCATGGACCTCATGGAGAGCCGCGGGATCGTCGGCCCGTCCGAGGGGTCCAAGGCCCGCGACGTGCTGGTCAAGCCCGACGAGCTCGAGTCGGTGATGTTCACCCTCCGCGGCACCGAGGGGTAGGGGAGGGGCGGGTCACCCTCGCTGTTCCTGGTGGGGAACGGAGCGCGCCCTACGATGGACCGGTGACACCTCCGACCGACCCTGCCCGCACCGTGGCGGTGGTGACCCTCGGGTGCGCCCGCAACGAGGTCGACTCGGAGGAGCTGGCCGGCCGGCTGGCCGCCGGCGGCTACCGGTTGGTCGAGGACGCCGAGGGCGCGGACGCCGTCCTCGTGAACACCTGCGGCTTCATCGAGTCGGCCAAGAAGGACTCCGTCGACGCCATCCTGGCCGCCACCGACTCCGGCGCCCGGGTGGTCGCGGTCGGCTGCATGGCCGAGCGGTACGGCTCCGAGCTCGCCGGTGCGCTGCCCGAGGCCACGGTGCTCGGCTTCGACGACTACACGGCCATCGGCGACCGGCTCGACGACGTGCTCACCGGTCGTCCGCTCGTCCCGCACGACCCCCGCGACCGGCGCACGCTGCTGCCGATCAGCCCGGTGGACCGCAGCGCGGTCGTCACCGCGCCCGACGCCCCGGTCATCCCCGGCCACGGCTGGCTGCAGCGGCGCCGGCTGGCCTCGGGCCCGTCAGCCGCGCTGAAGCTCGCCTCCGGCTGCGACCGGCGCTGCGCCTTCTGCGCCATCCCGGCCTTCCGCGGCTCGTTCGTCTCCCGGCCGCCGGCGGAGGTGCTCGGCGAGGCGCAGTGGCTGGCCGCGCAGGGCGTCACCGAGCTGGTCCTGGTCAGCGAGAACTCCACGTCCTACGGCAAGGACCTGGGCGACCTGCGCCAGCTGGAGCGGCTGCTGCCGCAGCTGGCCGCGGTCGAGGGCATCGTCCGGGTGCGGGTGGCCTACCTGCAGCCGGCCGAGCTGCGGCCGGGCCTGCTCGAGGTCATCGCCGCCACCGGCGGGGTCGCCCCCTACTTCGACCTGTCCTTCCAGCACGCCTCGCCGACGCTGTTGCGCCGGATGCGCCGCTTCGGCGGCACCGACGACTTCCTCGCGCTGATCGAGCGGGCCCGCGCGCTGGCGCCGGCCGCCGGCTTCCGCACCAACGTCATCCTCGGCTTCCCCGGGGAGACCGAGGACGACGTCGCCGAGCTCGAGCGCTTCCTCGTCGAGGGGCGGCTGGACGCCGTCGGGGTATTCGGCTACTCCGACGAGGAGGGGACCGAGGCGATGGGGCTGCCGGGCAAGCTCGACCAGGCCGAGATCGACGCCCGCGTCCGGCGGATCACCGACCTGGTCGAGGAGCTCACCGCGCAGCGCGCCGAGGACCGCCTCGGTGAGCGGGTCGAGGTGCTGCTCACCGAGGACCTCTCCACCGGGGAGGGGAGCGGGGTGTGGGCGGGGCACGCCGCCCACCAGGACCCCGAGGCCGACGGGACCACGACGGTCTCCGGGGTGCCGGACGGCGCGGTCGCGGGCATGCTGGTCGCCGCAGAGGTCGTCGACACCGAGGGGGTCGACCTGGTGGCCACGGCACTCGTGCCCGCGGTGCACGCATGAACTCTCCGGTGGACCCGGCCGCCACGCCGCCCCAGTCGGCGCGGGTAGTCAACCTGCCCAACGCGCTCACCCTGCTCCGGCTGGCCGTGGTGCCGGTGTTCGCCGCTCTGCTCCTCGCCGACGGCGGGATGGACGACGACCGGCGTTACTGGGCCACCCTCGTCTTCGCGCTCGCGATCATCACCGACCGCTACGACGGGATGATCGCCCGGCGCACCGGTCAGGTGACCGAGTTCGGCAAGCTCGCCGACCCGATCGCCGACAAGGCGCTGACCGGCACCGCCCTCATCGGCCTGTCGGTCCTCGCGCTGCTGCCCTGGTGGGTGACGCTGACCATCCTCGTCCGCGAGGTCGGCGTGACCCTGCTGCGCTTCTGGGTGATCCGCCACGGGGTGATCGCGGCCAGCCGCGGCGGCAAGGCCAAGACCGTCCTCCAGGCGCTGGCCATCGGGCTCTACACCCTCCCGTTCGACGGCCTGTTCGGCACGCTGCGGTGGTGGGTGATGGCCGCCGCCGTGGTGCTCACCGTGGTGACCGGCCTGGACTACGTCCACCGCGCGCTGGCGCTGCGCCGCACCAGCGCCCGCGCCATGCGCGCCGCGGCCGCTCGCCGTTCGGCGGGACCGGCCGGCGGGCCGCGGACCGACGCCGCCGCCTGAGCAAGGACCCCCTGCCCCCACCACTCGCACGCTCGCGGCGGGTCCCTGCAGGGGGCCGCCCGTCCTCCGCACCGCTCGCAGGCCCGCGGTGAGCCTCTGAACGGGGCCGACGGCCGCTGCAGGGCCGCCGTCCCGCTCACCCCTGGAGGCTCCGGACCGGACCGGGGAAGGGCCGCCCGGCCTCCGGTGTTACGCCCAGAGCGGACGCGCCCGGCACGGCCAGGTGACCGTCGGTGCCTCCGCGTACCGTGAACGCACGGCCCCCTCCCCGGGTGCCGCCGCTTCCGCACAGGCAGGACAGGAGACGGCGATGACGCTGCTGCGCACCCAGCTCGGGACGACCCTGCGCGGCCACCGGCTGCGCCAGCGTCGGACGCTGCGCGACGTCTCCGGTGCCGCCCGGGTCAGCCTGGGCTACCTCTCCGAGGTCGAGCGGGGGCAGAAGGAGGCCTCCTCCGAGCTGCTCGCCTCGATCTGCGACGCCCTCGACGTCGAGCTCGCCGACCTGCTGGCCGAGGTCAGCCTGCGACTGCGCGGCGAGGACGGCCGCGTGCGCCCGCTCGTCCCCGCGGCCGACGCCGCCGGCGTCCCCACCGAGGAGGCGGCGGTCGCCACCTCCGGCGAGCAGCCGGTCGCCGAGCCCGCGCTGGCCCTGGTCGGTGCGCCGGGCCGCGCCGCCGGCCGCGCGTCCGGCGCGGTGTCGCTGGCGGCCTGAGGGAGGACCCGTCCTCCCACCCGGAGGAGGCGCGGGACGGCGTCGGCCACTTGACCGGGAGCGGCCCCGGTGCGAGACAGGGGCCATGGCGTCGGCCGCACCGCTCCCGCACGACCCCGCTCCACCGCGCCGGGTCCCCCGCGCTCCCGCGCACGTGCCGGGCTCGCACACCCGCGGCGGCAACGCGATGGAGCGCACCCGCGCAGGCCTGCTCGACGGTGCCGTGCGGGCGTTCGCCGACCGTGGCCTGCGCGGCAGCACCATGCAGTCGGTGGCGGCCGCGGCCGGGGTGGCCAAGGCGACCCTCTACAACCACTTCCGGACCAAGGACGAGGTGGCCCGCGCGCTGCTGGCCGCCGAACTCGACCGGCTGGCCGCGCTGGTCGCCGGCCTCGCTCCCGGTGCGGCCCTGACCGCGCTGGCCGACGAGGTCGCCGGCCACCCGGTGCTGCGCCGCGTCGCCGACGGCGAGCCGGCCGTGCTGACCGGTCTGCTGGCCACCTCGCCCGAGCGCTGGGCGGAGCTGGTCGACCGGCTGGCCACGGCGCTGGGAGCCGACGCCGACGTGGCCGAACTCGCGGCACGCTGGCTGCTCGGTCTGGTGCTGCAGCCGGGGGAACCGGCCGTGCGCCGCGCGACGGCCGACCGGCTCGCCCACCTCGTCCGGCCGTCCTGACGGGCGTCGCGGCAGACGAGTTCCGCCGGGCCGCGCAGTCCAGCGGTGCGGCGTGGGATGGTGACGGTCCGGCACCGCCCCGCCAGGGCGTCGGCTGCAGCTGCGACCATCGGAGCTCGTCGTGCGGTACCTCTTCCGGCCACCGGCCACCGACGGCGCGGGCCTGCTGAGCCTGCCCTTCCACCTACCCCTCGAGGAGTGGGACCCCGAGCTCCTGCTCGAGGTCCCGCAGCGCGGCATCTCGCGGCACGTCGTCCGGTTCACCGCGCAGGGCGGGCACGTCTACGCCCTCAAGGAGATCCCGGAGCGGCTGGCCCGCCACGAGTACGCGCTGCTCGGCCGGTTCGAGGAGGAGGGGCTCCCGTCGGTCTCGGTGCTGGGCATCTGCGTCGACCGTCCCGACGACCAGGACGCCGTCCTGGTGACCCGCTACCTCGAGTACTCGATGTCCTACCGGTACCTGTTCTCCCGGCCCCACGGCGAGCACTCCGAGGAGCAGCTGCTCGACACCATGGTGGTGCTGCTCGTCCGGCTGCACCTGGCCGGCGTGTTCTGGGGCGACTGCTCGCTGTCGAACACCCTGTTCCGGCTCGACGCCGGCGCCTTCACCGCCCATCTCGTGGATGCCGAGACCTCCGAGAGGCACCCCCAGCTCAGCCCGGGGCAGCGGCGCTACGACGTCGACCTGGCACGGGAGCGGGTGGGCGCCGAGCTGCTGGACCTGCAGGCCGGCAGCCTCCTGCCGTCGCACGTGGACCCCATCGAGGTCGCCGACAGCCTGCCCGTGCGCTACGAGGCGCTGTGGGAGGAGGTGAACCGCGAGGAGGTCTTCGCGCTGGCCGAGCAGCGCCAGCGGGTGGCCGAGCGGCTGCAGCGGCTCAACGACCTGGGGTTCGACGTGGGCGAGATCGAGCTCGTCACCGATCCCGAGGGCGGCGCGCGGCTGCGGGTGGAGACCCGCGTCTCCGAGCCCGGGCAGAACCGCCGGGAGCTGTTCCGGCTGACCGGCCTGGAGGTGCAGGAGCGCCAGGCCCGCCGGCTGCTCAACGACCTGCGCGCCTACCGCGCCACGCTGGAGCAGCAGACCGGCGCCCCGGCCCCGGAGACCGTCGCGGGCTACCGCTGGCTGGCCGAGTCCTACCAGCCCGTCGTCGAGGCCATCCCGCCCGACCTCGCCGGTCGGCTCGCACCGGCGGAGGTCTTCCACGAGATCCTCGAGCACCGCTGGTTCCTGTCCGAGAAGGCCGGCCACGACGTCGGGACGACGAGGGCCGCGCGCTCCTACTTCGACACCGTGCTGCCCCGCACGCCCAAGGAGCTGACCACGCCCTCGGCCATCGTCGGCAGCCGCGATTGAGGAGGGACCCCCATCGCCCCCACCGCTCGCAGACCCGCGGTGGGACCCCGCGAGGCGGCCGCGGAGGCGGTGTAACGAGGTGATTTCGTTCGAGTTGACACCCACTGTGGCCTGGGCCACGGTACGAAAACCGCGGTGATCTCAAGCGAACTGCGCCCCACGGAGGCGGATGACGGTGTCGAGGAACAGCAAGGACAGATCGTCCGGCAGAGCCGCGACGCGGGGGCGCAGACGTCAGCTGGGCGGAGCGGCGGCGGCCGCGGTCCTCGCCTCGACGCTCGCCGCCTGTGGCGGTGGCGGGGGTGGGGGCTCCGCACCGGTCCTCAACTGGTACATCAACCCGGACTCCGGCGGACAGGCGGAGATCGCGCAACGGTGCAGCGACGCCTCGAACGGCGCGTACACGATCCAGACCTCGCAGCTGCCCCGGGAGTCCTCCGCCCAGCGTGAGCAGCTCGTCCGGCGGCTGGCGGCCAGCGACGCCTCGATCGACCTGATGAGCCTGGACCCCCCGTACATCCCCGAGTTCGCGCAGGCCGGCTTCCTCGCCCCCGTCCCCGACGACCTCGCCGAGCGGGTCACTGAGGGCGTCGTGCAGAGCTCCATCGACTCCGCGACGTGGGACGGTGAACTGGTCGCCATCCCGTTCTGGGCCAACACGCAGCTGCTCTGGTACCGCCAGTCCGTGGCGGAGGCGGCCGGGCTCGACATGACCCAGCCGGTGACCTGGGACCAGCTCGTCACGGCCGCCCAGGAGCAGGGGAAGCTCCTCAGCGCCCAGGGCCGGCGCGCCGAGTCGCTGGTGGTGTGGCTCAACGCGCTCGTCGAGTCCGCCGGCGGCTCCATCATCGAGGAGAACTCCGAGAACCCGGAGGACATCCAGCTGGGGCTGACCAGCCCGGCGGCCGCCCGGGCCGCCGAGGTGATGAACACCGTGGCGAACTCCGGCGTCGTCGGTGCCGCCTTCTCGACGTCCAGTGAGGACACCAGCGCCACCGAGTTCGAGGGCGCGGACGCCGGCTTCATGGTCAACTGGCCGTTCGTCTACTCGCGGGCGCTCTCCGCCGTCGAGGCGGGCACCCTGGACGCGTCCGTGCCGGAGGACTACGGCTGGGCGCTGTACCCGGCCGTCGACGCCGGCCAGCCGAGCGCACCCCCGTTCGGCGGGATCGACCTGGGCGTCAGCGCCGTGAGCCAGAACGTCGAGCTCGCTTACCAGGCGACGGAGTGCATCACCAGCGACGAGAACCAGACCTACTACATGACCACCAACGGCAACCCCGCCTCCTCGGCCGCCGTCTACGACGACCCCGAGGTGCTGGAGGTCTTCCCGATGGCTCCGACGATCCTGGAGTCCCTGGAGGCAGCGGCCAACCGTCCGCAGACGCCGTACTACAGCGAGGTCTCCGGAGCCATCCAGCGCGAGTACCACCCCCCGTCGTCGGTGACGCCCGAGACCGGTGAGCGGGCCCAGGCCCTGATCGAGGCCGTCCTGTCAGGAGACCAGCTGCTATGAGCACCACCACGCTGCCACCCACCGAGAAGACCCAACCGGTCGCGGCTCCGCGCGGGACCATCAGCGACCGCTCCCGCGCCGAACGGAAGCTCGGCTGGCTGCTGGCCGGCCCGGCGTTCGTGGTCATGCTGCTGGTCACCGCCTACCCGATCCTGCAGGCGCTCTGGTACTCGCTGTTCAACTACCGCCTGACCGACCCGGAGAACCGGTCCTTCCGGGGGCTGGGCAACTACGCGGTGATCCTGTCCGACGGTCTCTGGTGGCAGGCGCTGCTCGTCACGCTGTTCATCACCGTGGTGACCGTCGTCGTCGAGCTGGTCCTGGGCTTCGCGCTGGCGCTGGTGATGGCCAAGGCGCTCAGTTCCATCCGCCCCGTCGTCCGGGCGGCGATCCTCATCCCGTACGCGGTCATCACGGTCGTCTCGGCCTTCGCGTGGGCGTTCGCCTTCCGGATCGAGACCGGCTTCGTGAACAGCTGGTTCGCCTGGCTCCCCGGGATCACGGCGGACACCGACTGGTTCGGCGGCCAGTGGACCTCGCTCCTCGTGATCTGCCTGGCGGAGATCTGGAAGACCACGCCCTTCATCTCGCTGCTGATCCTCGCCGGCCTCGCGCAGGTCCCCGACGTGCTGCAGGAGGCGGCCAAGGTCGACGGCGCCACCTGGTGGCAGCGGATGTGGCGGGTGACCATCCCGAACATGAAGGCGGCGATCATGGTCGCCCTGCTCTTCCGCACGCTCGACGCGTTCCGCATCTTCGACTCGATCTACATCATGACGGCCGGCGCCAACGGCACGGAGTCGGTCTCCTTCCTGGCCTACCGGCAGACGATCGCGCGAGTGGAGATCGGCCTCGGCTCCGCGGTCTCCGTCCTGCTGTTCCTGAGCGTCGTGCTGATCGCGTTCATCTTCATCAAGGGCTTCCGGATCGACCTGGCCCAGGCGAGGGGGGAAGGCTGATGTCCCAGCGGGAGAAGACCTGGTGGATCGTCGGGGGGATCCTGATCGTCCTCTACGCGCTGTTCCCGATCGCGTGGATCGTGTCGCTGTCGTTCAAGGCGTCGGCGGACATCGCCAACCAGTCGTTCCTGCCGACGTCGGTGACCTGGGAGAACTACGCGACGATCCTCACCGGGTCGGCCAGCGGGCTCTTCCTGCCGGCGCTGCGGAACTCGTTCGGCATCTGCCTGATCGCGACGTTCATCTCGTGCGTCCTGTCGATGTTCGCCGCGTACGCCATCGCCCGGCTGGACTTCCCCGGCAAGCGGCTGATCCTCTCGACGGCACTCGGCGTGGCGATCTTCCCGGTCATCTCGATCGTGACGCCGCTGTTCAACCTGTGGCGGCAGGTCGGCCTCTACGACACCTGGCCCGGGCTGATCATCCCGTACCTGTCCCTGACGCTGCCGATCTCCATCTGGACGATGTCGGCGTTCTTCCGGGAGATCCCCTGGGAGATGGAGCAGGCCGCGCAGGTCGACGGAGCGACCACCTGGCAGGCGTTCCGCAAGGTGATCGTGCCGCTGGCCGCCCCGGGCGTCTTCACCACCGCGATCATCGCCTTCTTCATCGCCTGGAACGACTTCGCGTACGGCATCTCGCTGACCTCGACCGAGGCGTCGCGGCCGGTGCCTGCCGCGCTCGGCCTGTTCTCCGGTGCCTCGCAGTTCGAGGACCCGACCGGTGCGATCGCCGCGGCGGCGGTCGTGGTCACGATCCCGGTCGTCGTCCTGGTGCTGCTCTTCCAGCGGCGCATCGTCGCCGGTCTCACCAACGGCGCGGTCAAGGGCTGACCCCCGTACCCACCCACCCAGCGAGGGGACGAGATCTCATGGCTTCGATCGAGATGCGCAACATCGTCAAGCAGTACGGCGACGGCTATCCGGCGGTCAACGACGTCAGCCTGGACATCGCCGACGGGGAGTTCATGATCCTGGTCGGTCCGTCCGGCTGCGGGAAGTCGACTCTGCTGCGGATGATCGTCGGGCTCGAGGACATCACCAGCGGGGACATGCTGATCGGCGGCAAGCGGGTCAACGACCTCGCACCGCGCGACCGCAACCTGTCGATGGTGTTCCAGAACTACGCGCTGTACCCGCACATGACGGTGTACGAGAACATCGCCTTCCCGCTGCGGCTGGCGAAGATGCCCGACGACGAGGTGCGCCGGCGGGTCACCGAGGCCTCCGACGTGCTCGAGCTGAAGGACCACCTGGAGCGCAAGCCGGCCAACCTCTCCGGTGGGCAGCGGCAGCGGGTGGCCATGGGCCGGGCCATCGTGCGCCAGGCCGAGGCGTTCCTCTTCGACGAGCCGCTGTCCAACCTCGACGCCAAGCTGCGCGGCCAGATGCGCACCGAGATCTCCCGGCTGCAGCGCCGGCTGGGCATCACCACGGTCTACGTCACCCACGACCAGACCGAGGCCATGACCCTCGGCGACCGGGTCTGCGTGCTCCGCAAGGGCAAGATCCAGCAGGTCGCCTCGCCGCGCGAGCTGTACGAGCAGCCGGTCAACCTCTTCGTCGCCGGCTTCATCGGCTCCCCGCCGATGAACTTCCTGCCGGCGAGCCTGGACGGCGACCGGCTGCAGACGCCGTTCGGGCCGATCACGCTCGACGAGCGCCGGGCCGCCGCCGTCCGCGGCCGCGACCTGCTGCTGGTCGGCATCCGGCCGGAGTACTTCGAGGACGCGTCGCTGGTCGACGAGGCCAAGCGGCCGCTGGGATCGGTGTTCCGGGCGCGGGTCGACGTGACCGAGTGGCTGGGTGACTCGCAGTACGCCTACATCCCGTACGAGGCGCCCGAGGCGATCCGCAACCAGCTGCGCGAGCTGTCCCGGGAGCTGGACGCCGAGGAGCTGCGCACCCAGGCGATCGTCTCCATCGACGCCACCAGCCGGATCCGGGAGGGACGCGAGGCGGACTTCTGGCTGGACGCGCGCAAGGTGCACGTCTTCGACCCGCAGACCGGCGAGAACCTCACCCGGGACGCCGAGGCCGGCGCCCGGCTGACCCAGATGGCGACCGAGGACCGGGTCGAGCAGGTCCAGGAGGCGCAGGCCCAGGGGACGACGGTCGGAGGCGGGGCCACCCGGGCCGGGGCGGCCTGAGCCGACGGCACCGGCGGCCGGCCCGGCCGCCGGTGCCTCGTCCTGCCCGACGCCTCCCGCCCCGGGCACGTCAGGAGCACGATGCACCCCGCTGACCTCGAGGGCAGCCGTCCGTGGTGGCGGACAGCGGTCGTCTACGAGGTCTACCTGCGCAGCTTCGCCGACTCCGACGGGGACGGCGTCGGGGACGTGAACGGGCTGCGCAGCCGGCTGCCGTACCTCGTGGACCTCGGCGTCGACGCCCTGTGGGTCACGCCCTGGTACCCCTCGCCGATGGCCGACGGCGGCTACGACATCAGCGACCACCGCGACATCGACCCGCGCCTGGGCACCCTGGCCGACGTCGACGCGCTGCTCACCGAGGCCCACGACACGGGCCTGCGGTTGATCGTCGACCTGGTCGCCAACCACACCTCCGCCGAGCACCCGTGGTTCCGCGCCGCCGTGGCCGGCGGCCGGGGAGCGCCCGAGCGGGCGCGGTACTTCTTCCGGGAGGGCCGGGACGGTGGGGACCGGCCGCCCAACGACTGGATCAGTGCCTTCGGCGGCCCGGCCTGGACCCGTGTCCGCGAGCCGGACGGGCGGCCGGGGCAGTGGTACCTGCACCTCTTCGCGCCCGAGCAGCCGGACCTGGACTGGGACGACCCGGTCGTGCAGGAGGAGTTCGACGGCATCGTGCGGTTCTGGCTCGACCGCGGCGTGGACGGCATCCGGGTGGACGCCGCACCGGCTCTGGCCAAGGTCCCCGGGCTGCCGGACGCCGGCCACGCACCCGGTGCGCTGTTCGAGTCGGCCCGGTGGGTGGACAACCCGCACTGGGACCGCGACGAGGTGCACGAGGTCTTCCGGCGCTGGCGGGCGATCAGCGATGGCTACGACGGCGACCGGGTGTTCGTCTCCGAGGCGGTGGTCGCCGGTCCCGAGCGACTGGCCCGCTACGTCCGGCCCGACGAGCTGCACACCAGCTTCAACTTCGACTACCTCCGCGCCTCGTGGGACGCCGGCAGCCTCCGCGGGGCGATCGACGGGACGCTCGCCGCGCTGGCACCGGTCGGGGCACCGCCGACGTGGGTGCTGTCCAGCCACGACGAGACCCGGCACGTCACCCGCTTCGGCCGGGCGTCCAGCGGCGCGGCGACCATGGGCTTCGACACGTCGGGTCCGGCTGACCTCGATCTCGGGCTCCGGCGGGCGCGGGCTGCCGCACTGCTCACGCTCGCGCTGCCCGGCGGCGCCTACCTGTACCAGGGGGAGGAGCTCGGCCTGCCCGAGGTCGAGGACCTGCCCGAGGACGTGCTGCAGGACCCGACCTGGGAGCGTTCGGGCCGCACCGCCCGCGGCCGGGACGGCTGCCGGGTGCCGCTGCCGTGGTCCGGTGACCGGCCGCCGTTCGGCTTCACCGCCGACGGCGTCCGCCCGTGGCTGCCCCAGCCCGAGGCGTGGCGGACGTCGACGGTGGCCGCCCAGCGGGACGACCCGGCGTCCACCCTGTCGTTGTACCGCAGCGCCCTGCGGCTGCGCCGCAGCCTGCCGGGCCTCGCCGACGACGAGTCGCTGACCTGGTGTGACCTCGGGGACGGCGTGCTCGCCTTCGACCGCGGCAGCCGGTTCCGCTGCGTGGTCAACCTCTCGGGGCGACCCGTGCCCCTGGCCGGCCAGGGCGAGCCGGTGCTGACCAGCGAGCCGATCGGCGGTGAGCTGCCGCCGGACACGGCCGCCTGGCTGCGGACGGGCTAGCGGGTGAGCGACCGGGTGAGGACGAGGCGGTCCTCGCCCGGTCCGGCACGGTCCTGGGCCCGGTGGGCACTGGCGCCGAGTGCGGTGTGGAAGGCGACCGCGGCGGTGTCCTCCGGTCGGGTGACCGTCTGGACGACACGCGCCCCGGTGTTGCGCGCCAGGTCGTCGAACCACGCGACCAGCCGGCGGCCCAGCCCGGTGCGGCGCCGGTCGTAGCGCACGGCGAGCAGGTGCAGGTAGGCCAGCCGGTCGACGGTGACCACGCCGAGCAGGTAGCCGACGTCCTCCCCGTCGGCGCCGCGGGCCAGCGCGCCGAAGCCGCCGAACTGGTCGAACCAGACCGGGTGGTGCAGCGGCCGGGTGTCGACCGCCCAGAACCGGTCGTGCGCGGCGAGCAGCCGGGCGCGGACGACGGGAGCCGACAGCGCGGCGAGCCCGACGAGGGTGACGTCGTCGGGAGCGCTCAACGGCGGGCCGCTTCCAGTTCCTCGCGGGTCGGCGGGTCGGCGCCCTCGCGGGTGCAGTTCAGCGCCGCGACCAGGGCGGCGTCGTCGATGATCGGCAGCAGCTGCTCGTCGGGCAGCTCCTCCAGCGCGGCCCGGGTGGTGATCCCCGCGTCCAGCAGCCCGGCGAACAGCCCCGCCGCCAGCGAGTCACCGGCGCCGACCGTGTCGGCCACGGTCACCCGCGGGGGCTCGCGGCGCAGCAGGTCACGGCCGGGCCGGGCGATGCGCAACGGGGCCCCGCCGTCGGTGAGCAGCACCAGGGCGGCGCCGCGGTCGGCCCAGCGCAGGGCCGTCCCGTCGAGGTCGCCGGCGCTGTCGGGCTCGAGCCAGGCGAGGTCCTCGGCGCTGACCTTGACGATGTCGGCCCGGAACAGCAGCCGGTCGAGGCGGGTGCGCACCGATGCGGCGGAGTTGCCCAGCGCCGTCCCGACCGGGCCGTCGGCCAGCATCGGGCGGATGTTGGGGTCGACGCTGACCAGGGCACGGCCGTCGGCGGCCACCTGCTCGACCAGCCGGGCGATCGCCTCGCAGCCGGGCGGGGTCCAGCTGGAGATCGAACCGACGTGCAGGATCGCCGTCCCGGACGGCAGGACGGCGGCGAGCTCCTCGTCGCTCCACTGCCAGTCGGCGGCGCCCTGCACGTGGAACCCGTAGTCCGGGGAGCCGTCGGGGCCCAGGCCCACCACCGCGAGGCTGACCGGCTCGGTGGCCGGCACGAGCCCGGCGAGGTCCACGCCGGCCAGCTCCACGTGCCGCCGCAGCCCCACGGCCAGCGGGCCGGTGCCCAGCCGGGCGAGCAGCCGCACCGGGACGCCGAGACGGCCCGCGGCCACCGCGACGTTGAGGGCGTTGCCGCCGGGCCGGGCGACGTAGTGCGGTGCTGTGCCGTGCGGCCCGGCGCCGGCCGCGACGTCGGGCAGCATGTCGACGACGAGTTCCCCGAGGACGCTCAGCACCGAGCGATCGCTGGTCACGCCCGCGACCCTAGCGACCGGAACGCCTCCGTACCCGGGCGCTGGCTCACCCGCGGGCGCACCTGGGACGATGACGGGGACGACGATCGCTGCGGCACGCCGGACGGGTAGGCCCTGGCGGACGACCGCTACCTGCGCAGGAGGACAGATGCCGAACCCGTTCGTGAAGTTGTGGAAGTACCTCACGGCCTCGGCCAACGCGAAGATCGACGAGAAGGCCGACCCGAAGATCCAGATCCAGCAGGCCATCGAGGCCGAGCAGCAGCGGCACCAGGCGCTGGCCAACCAGGCGGCCGCCGTGCTGGGCAACCAGCGTCAGCTGGAGATGCGGCTCAACCGGCAGCTCGGCGAGGTGGAGAAGCTGCAGGCCTCTGCGCGTCAGGCGCTGGTGCTGGCCGACCAGACCCGCGCCGGCGGGGACGCGGCCAAGGCGGCGGAGTACGAGAACGCCGCGCAGGCCTTCGCCACCCAGCTGGTCGCCGCCGAGCAGGCGATGGAGGACCTCAAGCGCAGCCACGACGAGGCGCTGCAGGCCGCCGAGCAGGCGCGCGGCGCGGTCGAGCAGAGCCGGATGCGGCTGCAGACGACCCTGGCCGAGCGCACCAAGCTGATGAGCCAGCTCGAGCAGGCCAAGATGCAGGAGCACGTGGCGGCCTCGCTCAAGCAGGTCAACGAGCTCTCCGCGCCGGGCAACACCCCGAGCCTGGGCGAGGTGCGGGACAAGATCGAAGCCCGCTACGCGAACGCCCTGGGCCAGGCCGAGCTGGCGCAGACGTCGGTCGAGGGCCGGATGCTCGAGGTGCAGAAGGCGACCCTCGACGTCGCCGGCGCCTCGCGGCTGGATCAGATCCGCGCCTCGATGGGGCAGCCGGCGATCACCGGCCAGGACGCGGTCCCGGCCCTGGAGGAGGGGACGCCGTCGGTGCCGACGTCCACCGCCCAGCCGGCGGCACAGTCGGCCGACCGCCCCGACCAGCAGTAGGAGGAGGACCCCGCGTCCCCCCACCGCTGGCGGGCTCCTGGTGGGGGGACGCGGGGCCGTTCCGACGCGTTCCCAGGCTCGCGGCGGGGCCCTGCAGGGAGCCGCGTCCTCCCCACCCTGCGCGAGCTCGGGGTGGGACCCGGAGCGGGGGTGACCGCTCGCGGCCCGGTCACCGTGGTGACCGGGCCGCGGCGTCTCAGGAGGCGCTGGGGAGCGGCGGCGGGTGGTCGGGCTCGCCGGTGCGGGCCGCCGGGTCGACGGGGGAGCAGGCGGCCTGGCAGCGCGGGCACCAGTAGGTGATCCGCTCCTGCAGGTCCGGGCCCTGGTCGCCGCGCAGGATCGGCGTGCCGCAGCGGTAGCAGGGGCGGTCCTTGCGGCCGTAGACCCAGTGGTCGCGGCCGCGGCGCAGGTCGCCGGTGGTGCTCTGCTCCGGGCGTTCGCGGTTGGCCAGCATCAGCGACCGGGTCCGCTCGACCAGCCCTGGCAGGTCCTTGACGTCGGCGACCCGCATCCACGGGTGCACGCCGCAGACGAACAGGCCCTCGACCTTGTAGAGGTTGCCGGGACCGCACAGGTTGCGCTGGTCGAGGATGGCCACGCCGATCTGCTCGTCGGGGTGCGCCCGCAGTCGGCGGAGCGCCTCCTCGAGGTCCCAGTCCGGGCCGAGGACGTCGGGGCCGAGGTGGCCGAACAGCTGGTCCTCGTGCTCGGTGCGGACCATGGCCACGTCGTGCAGCCGGTAGCCGACGCACTCCCACTCGTCGGTGGCCAGGATGGCGCGGATGGAGAAGGCCGGACCGCCGCGCCACCGGGTGCCGTGCCGGTAGATGTGCCAGCTGCCGTCCATCCGGTAGTGCGTGCGCAGCGTCCAGCCGTCGGTGAACCGGGTGAGCATGTGCTTGCCGCGCGGCACCACCGCGGAGACGGTTCGACCGGCGAGGTCGGTGGCGGCCAGCTGCGGCACGCGCAGCTCACCGCGGCGCAGGGTGGCGCCGCCGAGCGCGGTGTCCATCCGCTTCGCCGCCAGCCAGACGGTGTCTCCCTCGGGCACGCGCTCCAGTGTCCCCCGGCCCCGTCCAGGGCACCGCCCTGAGCTCGTCGGGGGTGGGCAGGACGGGGTCCTGCTGCTGCTCGGACGCGGCGCAGGTCACCTCCGGCGGCGGGAAGTCGCGCGTCCGCCGCGGCGCTGAGCCTCCCGTGCAGCGACGCGAGCGATCGACGAGCTCCCCGGTCACCGCGCCCCAGGAGGTGGTCGCGGCCGCCGAGCCGGTCACGGTCACCGTCGCCCGCGACGTGCGGGCCGACCAGCGCGAGGCCTTCGAGCGGTGGGCCGGCGAGGTGCTGGGCCTGGCCGCGGAGTTCCCGGGCAACCTGGGCACCAGCTTGCTGCGTCCGGGCCCGGGCTCGACCCGCTACCACCTGGTCTACCGCTTCGCCGACGGCGAGTCGCTGGCGCGCTGGGAGCGCTCGACCGAGCGGCAGGCCGCGCTGCAGCGCGTCGAGCACCTGTCCGACCGGGTCGACTACGCACACGTGGCCGGTCTGGACAGCTTCTTCACGGCGCTGACCCCCTCCCGGCCGGGGCCCCGCTGGCGGATGACCGCCCTCACGGTGGCCGCTGTCTTCGGCATCACGCTCGTCTTCCAGCTGCTGGTGTCGCCGCACGTGACGAGCTGGCCGCTGCCCCTGCGGCTGCTGCTGTCGGCGGTCATCGTGGTGGTGCTGCTGGGCTACGTCGTCATGCCGGTGCTGACCCGCCTCTTCGCGCGCTGGCTGCACCCTTCCCGCGACTGAGGAAGGACCTCCCTGCCCCCGCTCCCGGCGGGGCCCTGCAGGGAGGCCGCCCCTCCCCGCTCCTGTCGAGGGACCCGTCCTCGCCATCCGTGGCAGGTCCGGGCAGGTTCTGGTGACGAGCCCTGCACGGCACTGGAGAGGCGCGCCGGGTTCAGGCGCGCAGGCGCAGGCCGCGGGGGGTGGCGGCGAAGCCGGCCGCCTGCAGTGCGGCCGACAGCGGGGTCGACTCGTGCACCGAGGCGCCGTCGGCCTTCTGCACCACCATCCGGCCCAGCGCTCCTGCCGCGACCGCCCCGGACAGCGCGGTCGCGGCCTCCTTGAGCGCGGTCTCGTCCTCGGTCCAGGACAGCAGCGTCTTGCCGCCGCGCTCGACGTAGAGCACCAGCTCGCCGTCGACCAGCACCACCAGCGCGCCGGCCTTCCGCCCCGCCCGGTGCCCGGTGGAGCGCCGTCCGCCGCCGGTGCCCTCACCGACGTCGACCGCCGCGCCGGCGTCGCTGCCCGGCTCGGCGGAGGCGCTGTCCGGGCGCTCGGGCCAGGGGAGCGCCGCACCGTAGACGTTGGCCGGGTCGGTGGCGGCCAGCACCACCGCGCCGCCGGGCACCCGGTCGGGGGAAGCGAAGCTGCGCAGCCGGTCGACCGACCCCGGCGTGCCGAACTGGGCGGCGCCGAGGGTCTCCACGAAGTAGCCGCGACGGGCCCGACCGTTCTCCTCGAAGGCCCGCAGCACCGGGTACACCGCGGAGAAGCCCCCCGAGACCTGCTCGGCCACCACCGCGCCGCGGGTGAGCACGCCGTGCCGCTCGAGCAGCGCCTCGGCGCGGGCCGTCGTCCGCTTGGTGGCGTTGGGCTCCCGGTCGGGCAGCCGGGACCACCGGCCGGCCACCGTAGGTGGGCCGCTGCGGGTCGGCATGGCCGGCCGGCCGAGCCGGGTGCGGCCGTAGCGGCTGCGGTCCAGCCGGGCCCGCGGCGGCGTGGGCTGGCGCTTGTGCGTGCCGCCGCCGGACAGCCGGGTGCGCAGCGGCGCGAGGGTGTCGTTGGTGAGCACGCCGGACCAGACGAGGTCCCACACGAGGTCGGCGAAGGCAGCGTCGTCGGTGGAGCCGGCCAGGTCCGACAACCCCCGGAAGAACAGCGCCTGACCGCCGGCCAGCTGGTCCAGCACGGTGGACCCCGCCTCGGGCAGCTCGAGCGGCTCGGGGAGCAGGAGCGGAGCGAGGTCGGCCGGGACGAGGCTGACCCAGCCGTCCCCGCCGGGCAGCCCACCCGCCCCGGCCCACAGCACCTCGCCGGCGCTGGTCAGCTCGTCCAGCATCGCGGGGGAGTAGTCGCGGACCCGGGCCGGCAGCACCAGCGACTCCAGTGCGCTGGCCGGCACGAGGGCCCCCGCCAGCTGCTCGACGACCGCGAGGACGCCGTCCGGGCCGCGCATCCGGCTGCCCACCGACTGCCAGGACGGGGTGAAGCGCGCCAGCGTGCCGACGGGCACGGGCTCCACCTCCTGGCGCAGCCGGGCCAGGCTGCGCCGGCGGACCGACCGGAGCACGTCGGCGTCGCACCACTCCTGGCCGGTGCCGCCGGGACGGAACTCGCCGGTGACCAGGCGGCCGGTGCCGACCAGCCGCTGCACGGTCGCCGTCACCACCGCGACGCCCAGCCCCAGCCGCTGCGCCACCTCACCGGGCTGGAAGGGACCGTGCGTGCGGGCGTAGCGGCCCACCAGGTCCCCGAGCGGGTCGGGCACCGGCTCGGTGAACACCTCGGGCACCCCGACGGGCAGGGCGGTGCCGAGGGCGTCGCGCAGCCGGCCGGCGTCCTCGATCGCCACGTACCGCTCCTCGCCGGCGATGCGCACCACCAGCGCGCGGCGGGCGGCCACCAGCTCGTCGAGCCACTCCTGGCCCACGCCGCGGGCGGTGGCCTCCGTGGGGGTGAGGTCACCGACGATGCGCAGCAGGTCCGCGGCGCCGTCGGGGTCGCGGGGATGGCGTTGGGCCGGCAGTCGCTGCAGCTCGTTCTCCACCTCGGTCAGCGCCTCGGCGTCGAGCAGCTCCCGCAGCTCGGAGCGGCCGAGGAGCTCGGCGAGCAGGCCGGTGTCGAGGGCCAGCGCCTGTGCCCGCCGCTCGGCCAGCGGGGCGTCGCCCTCGTAGAGGAACTGGCCGACGTAGCCGAACAGCAGCGACTGGGCGAACGGTGAGGCCGCCTGGGTCTGCACGTCGACCACCCGCACCCGGCGGGAGCGGACGTCGCGCATCAGCTCGACCAGGCCGGGCACGTCGTAGACGTCCTGCAGCACCTCGCGGGCGGCCTCGAGCGTGATCGGGAAGCTGGAGAACTCGCTGGCCACCGAGAGCAGCTGTGCGGCGCGCTGCCGTTGCTGCCACAGCGGGGTGCGCCGGCGCGGGTCGCGGCGGGGGAGCAGCAGCGCCCGGGCCGCGCACTCGCGGAACCGGCTGGCGAACAGCGCCGAGCTGCCGACCTCGGCGGTCACCTCGCGTTCGACGTCGTCCGGGTCCAGGACGGCGAGGTCGGCCTCCGGCGGCTCGCCGGTGGTGTCGGGCAGCCGCAGCACGATGCCGTCGTCGGAGTGCATCGAGGCGACGTCCACGCCGTAGCGCTCCCGCAGCCGGGCGGCGAGCACGAGCGCCCACGGGGCGTTGACCTGGGCGCCGAAGGGCGAGTGGACGACCAGCCGCCAGTCACCGAGCTCGTCGCGGAAGCGTTCCACCAGCAGCGTGCGGTCGTCGGGCAGGTGCCCGGTGGCCTGCTTCTGCTCGGCCAGGTAGGCCAGCAGGTTGGCCGCGCCCCACTCGTCGAGGCCAGCGGCGCGGGCGCGCTCGAGCCCGGCCTCGGGCGTCGCGGTGCCGACCTCGCGGAGGAAGGCGCCCAGCGCGCGACCCAGCTCCAGCGGGCGGCCGGGCGCGTCGCCGTGCCAGAACGGCATCTTGCCGGGCTGGCCGGGGGCGGGGCTCACCAGGACTCGGTCGTGGGTGATCTCCTCGATCCGCCAGGAGGAGGAGCCGAGGAGGAACACGTCGCCCACCCGCGACTCGTAGACCATCTCCTCGTCGAGCTCGCCGACCCGCCGGCCGCCGCGGCTGTCCTCGCCGCCGACGAGGAAGACGCCGAACAGGCCGCGGTCGGGGATGGTGCCGCCGCTGGTGACCGCCAGCCGCTGGGCGCCGCCGCGAGCGGTCAGGGTGTCGGTGACCCGGTCCCAGGTCAGCCGCGGCCGCAGCTCGGCGAAGGCGTCGGAGGGGTACCGACCGGCCAGCATGTCGAGCACCGCGTGCAGCGCGGAGTCCGGCAGCGAGGCGAACGGCGCCGACCGGCGGACCAGCGCGGCGACCTCGTCGACGGTCCGCGGCCGCTCGGAGACGACGGCGACCACCTGCTGGGCCAGCACGTCGAGCGGGTTGCGCAGGTAGCGGATCGACTCGATCGCGCCGGCCTTCATCCGTTCGGCGACCAGCGCGCACTGGACCAGGTCGCCGCGGTACTTCGGGAAGAGCACGCCGCGGCTGACCGCGCCGACCTGGTGGCCGGCGCGACCCACGCGCTGCAGGCCGGAGGCGACCGTGGGTGGGGCCTCCACCTGGACCACGAGGTCGACCGCGCCCATGTCGATGCCGAGCTCGAGGCTGGAGGTGGCCACCACGGCCGGCAGCCGTCCGGACTTCAACGCCTCCTCCACGATCGCCCGCTGCTCGCGGGACACCGAGCCGTGGTGCGCGGCGGCGACCGGCTGCACGCCTTCGGGCACCCCGCCGCCGGAGCCGGCCTGCGCCATCAAGGCGGCGGCGTTGGTGCCCGGCGGGACCGGCTCCCCGGTCGCCCGCTCGTAGGCCAGCTCGTTGAGCCGGCTGGTCAGCCGCTCGGCCAGCCGCCGGGAGTTGGCGAAGACGATCGTGCTGCGGTGGGCCTCCACGAGGTCGAGCACCCGCTCCTCGACCGCCGGCCAGATCGACGTCCGCGGCTGGTCGCCGGCGGCGGAGCCCTCGAGCTCACCGGTGGGCTGGCCCAGGGTGCTCATGTCCTCGACCGGGACGACGACCGAGAGGTCCCACTCCTTCGCCGACCCGGGCGCGACCACCTCGACCGGGCGGCCGCCGGCGAGGAAGGCGGCCACCTCCTCGACGGGGCGGACCGTGGCGGACAGGCCGATCCGCTGCGCGGGGCGCTCCAGCAGCTCGTCGAGCCGGTCGAGGGTGACGGCCAGGTGCGCGCCGCGCTTGGTGTCGGCCACCGCGTGAACCTCGTCGACGATCACCGTCTCGACGCCGCGCAGCGCCTCCCGGGCGGCGCTGGTGAGCAGCAGGAACAGCGACTCCGGCGTGGTGATCAGGATGTCGGTGGGCCGCCGCGCGAAGGCCCGCCGCTCCTCGGCGGGAGTGTCCCCGGAGCGGGTGCCGACCTGGATCTCCGGGCGGGGCAGGCCCAGCCGGGCCGCCGCCTGCCCGATGCCGGCCAACGGGGCGCGCAGGTTGCGCTCGACGTCGACGGCGAGCGCCTTCAGCGGGGACACGTACAGGACCCGGCAGCGGGCCTGCTCGTCGGCCGGCGGCGGGGTGCCGGCCAGCCGGTCGAGCGACCACAGGAAGGCGGCGAGGGTCTTGCCCGAGCCGGTGGGCGCGACGACGAGCGCGTGGCCGCCGCTGCTGATGGCCCGCCAGGCGCCCTCCTGGGCGGCGGTGGGCTCGGCGAAGGCGCCGGTGAACCAGGCCCGGGTGGGCTCGGAGAACCGGTCGAGGGCGGGCACGGCTCCAGTGTCCACAGGGGGACGACACTCCGCTGACCTGCGAACAGCGGCCAGGGCCCCCGACGTGGTGTGCGGCACACTGACCGCCATGCGCCGATCCCTGTACGAGGCCGAGCACGAGGACTTCCGGGAGACGGTCCGCGCCTGGGCCGAGAAGAACGTCGCCCCCTTCCACGACCAGTGGGAGCGCGACGGCATCGTGCCCCGCGACGTCTGGACCTCGGCCGGCGCGCAGGGACTGCTGGGCACCGACATGGACGAGCGGTACGGCGGCGGGGGCGTGCGCGACTTCCGCTACCAGGCGGTGCTCGACGAGGAGCTCATGCGGATCGGCGCCACCGGTCTGGGCTTCGGCCTGCACAACGACGTCGCCGGGCCCTACCTGCGCGACCTGGGCACCGAGGAGCAGCACCAGCGCTGGCTGCCGGGGTTCTGCAGCGGTGAGCTCATCACCGCCATCGCCATGACCGAGCCGGCGGCCGGCAGCGACCTGCAGGGCATCCGGACGACGGCCCGCCGGGACGGTGACGGGTGGCTGCTCTCCGGCTCCAAGACCTTCATCACCAACGGCATCAACGCCGACCTGGTCATCGTCGTGGCGCGGACCGACCCCGACGCCCCGGGGTCGCGGGGACTGAGCCTCCTGGTGGTGGAGCGGGGCATGCCCGGTTTCACCCGGGGGCGGAACCTGCCCAAGATCGGCCTCAAGGCGCAGGACACCGCGGAGCTGTACTTCGACGGCGTGCCGGTGCCGGCCGAGAACCTGCTGGGCACCGAGAACCACGGCTTCGCCCACCTGATGGAGAACCTGCCGCAGGAGCGGCTGTCCATCGCGGTCGGCGCGGTGGCCGCGGCCGAGACCGTGCTGGCGCAGACCGTCGAGTACGTCACCGGGCGCACCGCCTTCGGCCGGCCGGTGGGCAGCTTCCAGAACAGCCGGTTCGTCCTGGCCGAGCTGCAGACCGAGGTCACCATCGCCCGCACCTTCGTCGACGAGTGCGTGCGACAGCTCGACCGCGGCGAGCTCACCCCGGTCGACGCGGCGATGGCCAAGTACTGGACCACCGAGCTGCAGAACAAGGTGGCCGACCGCTGCCTGCAGCTGCACGGCGGCTACGGCTACATGGACGAGTACCCGGTGTCCAAGGCCTGGCGCGACGCCCGCATCCAGCCGATCTACGGCGGCACCAACGAGATCATGCGCGAGATCGTCGGCCGTGCCATGGGCCTCTAGCAGGGGTCTGACGTGACTGCCCAGACCCGGTCCGCCGATCCGGCGCTCGTCCAGCGCCGGACTCTCGGCGTGCTCAGCGGGGGAGTCGCCCTGAGCGGGCTGGGCATCACGGTCGGCATCACCGTCGGTGGCCTCCTCGCACGCGACGTGGCCGGCACCGAGACCGCGGCCGGTCTCGGCCAGACGGCCGGCGTGCTCGGGGCCGCGGTCCTCGCCGTGCCGCTGGCCCGCGTCAGCGACCGCGCCGGCCGGCGGGCCGGGCTGGCCGCCGGGTACGGGGTCGCCGTCCTGGGTGCCCTGCTGACCGTCGTCGCCGCGGTCGTCTCGTCGCTGCCGCTGCTCCTCGTCGGCCTGTTCGCCTTCGGCGCCGCCACCACGTGCGGGCTGCAGGCGCGCTACGCCGCGGCCGACCTCGCCGTACCCGAGCAGCGCGGGCGGGCGCTGTCCCTGGTGGTGTGGGCGACCACGGTCGGCTCGGTGCTCGGCCCCAACCTCGCCGGCCCCGGTGAGGCGCTCGGCGAGGCCCTGGGACTGCCGCCGCTCACCGGGCCCTTCGCCATCTCCGTCGCCGTCTTCGCACTCGTCGCCCTTGGCCTGCTCGCCATGCTGCGACCCGACCCGCTGCTGCTGGCCCGCCGGCTGCGGGGTGCAGGGGCGGACGTCGGACGGCCACGACGGGCCACCACGCACGCCGTCCGCGCCGTGTGGGCCGACCCCCGCGGCCGGCTCGGGATCACCGCGGTGGTGGTCTCCCACGCGGTGATGGTCGGCGTGATGGTCATGGCGCCGGTGCACATGAGCCACGCCGGCGGGACGACGCTGCGCGTCATCGGTCTGGTCATCAGCGTGCACGTCGCCGGCATGTACCTGTTCTCCCCGCTGGTCGGACTGCTGGCCGACCGGGCCGGCCGCCGGACCGCGGTCGCCGTGGGCGCGGCCCTGCTGCTGGCCGCGGCGGCGCTGGCCGGGACGGCGGCACCCGGAGCGGCTCTGCAGCTCGGCGCCGGGCTGCTCCTGCTCGGGCTCGGCTGGTCCTGCGGGCTCATCGCCGGGTCCACGCTCGTCACCGAGTCGGTCACCGACGAGCAGCGGCCGGCCGCGCAGGGCGGCACCGACCTGCTCATGGGGCTGGGTGCGGCGGTCGCCGGTGTCGCCGGGGGCCCGCTGCTCGCCGCGGGCGGCTACGGGCTGGTGGCGACGGTCTCGGCCGCGCTCGTGGTCCCGCTGCTCGTGGTGTGGGCACGGACCGGCGGAGCAGGAGTGGCTCAGCGGCCCCGGTAGTTGCGCCAGAGCAGGACCAGCGAGGCCAGGAGCGCCAGGGCGATGCCGACCTCGAGGAGGAGGTCCAGGGTGGCCGAGCCGGTGCCGATCACCCGTCCAGCGTAGGAGCCCGGGGAGCGCAGCAGACCCGGCCGCGTGCGCGCTAGCGTCGGGGTCGTGCGACTGCAGGATTTCTGGTCCCGGCTCCGCGAGCAGTTCGGCCCCATGCGCGCGGAGAGCGTGGCCCGCGACCACGTGTTCAGCTCGCTGGGCGGGCGCAGCGCCGTCGAGGCCATCGACGCCGGCCTGCCGGTGCGGCGCGTGTGGCTGGCGATCTGCGAGGAGTTCGACGTGCCGCGCAGGGAGCGCTGAGTCGCAGGACCGGCGTGTCACGCTGGCAGTCGAACAGACGTTCGGACTAGATTGGTGCCGCAGTCCACAGGCCGGGCGTTCCTCCACAGGTCGACCGGATCCCCCGGAAGTGTCAGACCTCCGCTCTAGCGTCGACACCGACCCGCTCGAACACACGGCATCGCGACTTCCCGAAGGTGAGCACCATGGCAACGCTCGACCGCGACAAGGCCCTCGACATGGCCCTCGCCCAGATCGACAAGCAGTTCGGCAAGGGCTCGGTCATGCGGCTGGGCGACAACGCCGCACAGGCGATCAAGGTCATCCCGACCGGCTCGATCGCCCTCGACATCGCCCTCGGCATCGGTGGCCTGCCGCGCGGCCGCGTCATCGAGGTGTACGGCCCCGAGGCCTCCGGGAAGACCACGGTCGCCCTGCACGCGGTGGCCAACGCGCAGGCCGCCGGCGGTATCGCGGCGTTCATCGACGCCGAGCACGCGCTCGACCCCGAGTACGCCCGGGCCATCGGCGTCGACACCGACGCGCTGCTGGTCAGCCAGCCCGACACCGGTGAGCAGGCGCTGGAGATCGCCGACATGCTCATCCGCTCCGGCGCGCTCGACGTCATCGTCATCGACTCGGTCGCCGCGCTCGTGCCCCGCGCCGAGATCGAGGGCGAGATGGGTGACAGCCACGTCGGTCTGCAGGCCCGGCTGATGAGCCAGGCGCTCCGGAAGATCACCGGTGCGCTGAACAACTCCGGCACCACCGCGATCTTCATCAACCAGCTGCGCGAGAAGGTCGGCGTCGTCTACGGCTCGCCCGAGGTCACCACCGGTGGCCGCGCGCTGAAGTTCTACTCGTCGGTCCGGCTCGACGTCCGCCGCATCGAGACCCTCAAGCAGGGCACCGAGGCGGTCGGCAGCCGGGTCCGCGTGAAGGTCGTCAAGAACAAGGTGGCCGCGCCGTTCAAGCAGGCCGAGCTCGACCTGCTGTGGGGTACCGGGTTCAGCCGTGAGGGCGGTCTGATCGACGCCGGCGTCGAGCAGGGCTTTATCCGCAAGTCCGGCGCCTGGTACACGTACGAGGGCGACCAGCTCGGCCAGGGCAAGGAGAACGTCCGCACCTTCCTGCGCGACAACCCCGACCTCGCCGACGAGATCGAGAAGAAGGTCAAGGAGAAGCTGGGCATCGGCGCGAAGGTCGATGAGCCGGCCGTGGCCGACCAGCCCGACTTCTGACGGTGGGCGGCTGGCCCGAGGCGCGGGAGCGCTCGGCTCGCGCCCAGCGACGCGGGCGGCGCTCCGGTTCGTCCCCTGACCCGGACGGTCCGGACGCCGCCCTGCCGGCGGGCGACCCGCAACCCGAAGACGACCCGGGCGACCCCGAGCAGGTCGCCCGGTCGATCTGCCTGCGGGCGTTGACCGGCGCTCCCAAGACCCGTCAGCAGCTGGCCGACCTGCTCGCCAAGCGCGGCATCCCCGATGACGTCGCCGAACTGGTCCTGGACCGGTTCGGCGAGGTCGGACTCATCGACGACGCCGCCTTCGCCCGGGCCTGGGTGACCTCGCGCCAGACCGGGCGAGGCTTGGCGCGGCGTGCGCTCAAGGCCGAGTTGCGCGCCAAGGGCGTCGACGGCGAGGTCGCCGAGGAGGCGGTCGCCCTCGTCGACGACCAGGACGAGTGGGATGCGGCCCGTCGCCTGGTGCAGCGTCGGCTGCCCGGGCTGCGGCGGGTCGACCGCGTCACCGCCGAGCGCCGGCTGGTGGGCATGCTGGCCCGCAAGGGCTACGGCTCCGGGCTGGCCGCCTGGGTGGTCCGTGAGGCACTCGACGAGGAGCGGTCCGGACATGCGGAGGAGTCGGAGCCGGGGCCGCACCACGGGCAGGGCCTGGACGCCTGGCTGCCGTGACCGGCCGGCCCCTTCCCCGCCGGGGCCGACGAGGCGTCGCGGACGGCCCTCCGGGGCCGGCCCTCGCCTGGCGTGTCCTCAGCTCCCGAAGGGCCGGGGTTGCCAGCACGACGGTGAAGGGGCGGCCCCTCCAGGGCCCGGCCGGCCCCGTCCCGAGTTCCGTCCCGAGCCTGTGAAGGGTGCGAGGACGGGTTCGTTCTACGAGTGCTGGCAGGAGACCTGTCTCAGGTCGGGTCGGGGTCCCTGCTGCCCTGCCGCTGACCTCCGCTGAGGCCGACCTCGCTGACGCCGGCGTAGGGCTCGTGCCGCTTGCCGACGTGCTTCTCCTGCTCCAGCCGCTCGATCAGGTGCGGGTAGTGCGCCTCGAAGGCCGGCCGCTCGGAGCGGATCTTCGGGATCTCGGTGAAGTTGTGCCGCGGCGGCGGGGACGACGTCGCCCACTCCAGCGAGTTGCCGTGACCCCAGGGGTCGTCCCGCACCGCCAGTGGCCCGTGGCGCCAAGACCGGATCACGTTGAAGAGGAAGGGGATGATGGAGGCGCCGAGGATGAACGAGAAGATCGTCGACACCGTGTTCAGCATGGTGAAGCCGTCGCTGGCCAGGTAGTTGGCGTAGCGACGCGGCATGCCCTCACCGCCGAGCCAGTGCTGCACCAGGAACGTGCCGTGGAACCCGATGAAGGTCATCCAGAACTGGAGCTTGCCGAGACGCTCGTCGAGCATCCGGCCGCACATCTTGGGGAACCAGAAGTAGACGCCGGCGTAGGCGGCGAACACCACGGTCCCGAAGACCACGTAGTGGAAGTGCGCCACGACGAAGTAGCTGTCGTTGACGTGCCAGTCCAGCGGCGGCGAGGCCAGCAGCACGCCGGTCAGACCACCGAGCAGGAAGGTGACCATGAAGCCGATCGCGAACAGCATCGGCGTCTCGAAGGTCAGCTGACCCCGCCACATGCTGCCGATCCAGTTGAAGAACTTGATCCCGGTCGGCACGGCGATCAGGTAGGTCAGGAACGCGAAGAACGGCAGCAGCACCGCGCCGGTGGCGTACATGTGGTGCGCCCACACCGTCACCGACAGGGCGCCGATGGCGATGGTCGCGAAGACCATGCCCTTGTAGCCGAACAGCGGCTTGCGGCTGAACACCGGGATGATCTCGGTGACGATGCCGAAGAACGGCAGCGCGATGATGTAGACCTCGGGGTGCCCGAAGAACCAGAACAGGTGCTGCCACAGCATCGACCCCCCGTTCTCCTCCGAGTACACCAACGCGCCGATCTGCCGGTCCGCCAGGAGGGCGAACAGCGCCGCGGTGAGGATCGGGAACGCGAAGAGCACCAGCAGGCTGGTCACCAGGGTGTTCCAGCAGAAGATCGGCATCCGGAACAGCGTCATGCCCGGCGCCCGCAGGCAGACCATGGTGGTCGCGAAGTTGACCGCACCGAGGATCGTGCCCAGGCCGGACACCGCCAGGCCGGCGATCCACAGGTCCGGGCCGGCGCCGGGACTGTGCGCGACGTCGGACAGCGGGGTGTAGGCGTACCAGCCGAAGTCGGCGGCACCGCCCGGGGTGAGGAAGCCCGACACCGCGAGGGTGCTGCCGAAGAGGAACAGCCAGTACGAGAACGAGTTCAGCCGCGGGAACGCGACGTCGGGCGCGCCGATCTGCAGCGGCATGATCAGGTTGCCGAACGCGAAGAACAGCGGCGTCGCGAAGAACAGCAGCATGATCGTGCCGTGCATGGTGACCAGCTGGTTGTACTGCTCCGGCGAGAGGAACTGCAGGGCCGGCCGGGCCAGCTCCCCACGCATGAGCATCGCCATCAGGCCGCCGATGATGAACCACACGAACGACGTGACCAGGTACATCAGACCGATGGTCTTGTGGTCGGTGGTCCGCAGGAAGTTCGACAGCCGCGAGCCCTTCTCCGGTGCAGGAGCGGTGCTCGATCGCGTGATGATGGGGTGCGGGGCCAGAGCGGTCATGCGGCGACTCCCAGGGGCGACCGCGCTCCTCCGGCTCGGAGCTGGAACCCATGGTGACCCCACAACGCAGGTCAGGGAAGCGGGAACACCCCCGAGCCGCTCATCCGGCGCGCGGAACCGGTTCCTCCGCCGACCGTTGGGCCGCCGACCAGGCGGTCACGTCGACGGCGACGCCGTCCGGTGCCTCGTCGTCGGTCACCAGCCAGCTGCCCTCGCGGCCCAGCTCGCAGGACAGCCACGCTCGCATCTGCAGGTCGAAGACCCGCTCGGGCGCGGCGGCCGCGGAGCTCACCGGCCCGAGGAAGGTCACGTCGGCCTCCTCACCCCCGGCGAAGCGCAGCACCACCCGGCACCGCGAGCGCCGGTGACGGGCCGGCGGCACGACCTCCCGCACGACGGCGGTGTCTGCGCCCGCGGCGGCGGCCAGGGACGACGCGGAGGCGCGCAGCTGGGTCACGAAGTCCTGGGCGGCGTCCAGGGGTGCCGCCGGACGGCGCGCCGGCGCCGGGAGCGGAGGCACGGCGGGGCGGAGTGCGGTGTCCACGTCGCAGTTCTCGGCAGTCCGGCCTGCGGATGGGACCACCGGGCGGGACCCGGCAGCCCCACCCGGGGGCCGGTGTCACCGGACTGTCGGGACGACGCCGCCGCCGCCGCCCATCTGCACGTCGGCGGGCAGCTCGGTCGGCGTCGTGGCCGCCGTCTTCGCGTTGCCACGGGTGCGCCGCTCCACGTACCGCGCCAGCCACGACAGCACCAGGTTGATCGCGATGTAGATGACCGCTGCGGCGACGTAGAGCTGGAACGTGTACTGGTTGCCGAACTGCAGCGTGAAGAACTCCACCAGGCCACGCGCCCCGCGCAGGAGCTCGGGGAAGCTGATGATGAAGCCCAGCGAGGTGTCCTTGAGCAGCACGACGAGCTGGGCGATGAGCACCGGCAGCATGCGCCGGACCGCCTGCGGGAGCAGCACCAGCGTCATGACCTGCGTCTTGCGCATACCGAGGCCGTAGGCGGCCTCGCGCTGGCCGCGGTCCACCGACAGGATCCCGGCGCGGAAGATCTCGGCGAGCACCGCGGCGTTGTAGAGGACCAGGCCACCCACCAGGGCCCAGAACGCGCTGAGCCGGATCCCGAACTTCGGGAGCAGGAAGTAGAGCGCGAAGATCAGGACCAGCAGCGGCACCGCGCGGAAGAACTCGATCAGTGTCGTGACGACCACGCGGACCCAGCGGTGCTCCGAGAGCCGGCCGACCGCGAGCAGGAGACCCAGCACGGTGGCCAGCACCATGCCGACGATCGCGACCTGGAGCGTGCGCAGCAGGGCCTGGCCGAGTGCCTGGGGCACCTGGCTGGCCGGGTCGAACAGGACGGCCCACCGCTGTGGCTCCAGCTGGCCGTTGCCGGCCAGGCGGACGAGGACGAGGGCGGCGATCACCACGACGACGAGGACGCCGACCGCCGTGCCGATGCGGATGCGTCGGCGGGCCTTCGGGCCGGGCACGTCGAAGAGGACGGGTGTCGTCATCGCAGGATCGCCACCCGGCGCTCGATCCGGTTGACCGCCAGGGCGGACGGGAGGGTGATGACCATGTAGCCCACGACCACGCCGACGAGCACGAGCGTCAGGTCACCGGCGTCGGCGTTGACCAACCGGGGCAGCAGCGAGCTCAGGTCGCTCACCGAGAAGCCTGCGGCGATGGAGGTGTTCTTCACCATCGCGATCAGCACGTTGCCCAGGGGTGGGACCACGGTCCGGAACGCCTGGGGGAGGACGACCTCGCGGAGGGACTGCCCGAAGGTCAGCCCGAGCGCCCGCGCGGCCTCGGCCTGGCCGCCCGACACCGCGTTGACCCCCGAGCGCACCGCCTCGCAGACGAAGGCGGCGGTGTAGAGGCCGACCGACAGGACGGCCCCGGGGAAGAAGCCGATGACGAAGTCGATCTGCGGCAGCCCGAAGATGATGAAGAAGAAGACCACCGTGAGCGGCGTGTTGCGGAAGGTCTCGACGTAGAAGGTGGCCAGGCCGCGCAGCGGGGGGATGGGGCTGACGCGCATCGCGGCGAGGAGGGTGCCGAGCACCAGCGCCAGCAGGCCGGCCAGCAGCGACAGACCGAGGGTGGTCAGGAACGCATCGAGGAACAGGTCGGCGTTCTCGCGCACGAAGTCCACGGCGCCTCCTCTCCGGGTCGGGACGGCGAGGCGCCGCCGGGCGGGAGGTCCCACCCGGCGGCGTCAGGGGATCCGCTCGATCAGTACCGGTCGATCGTCGGGGGCTCGGGAGCCGGCTCGCCGGTGATCGCGCCTGCGGTCCGGTCCCAGGCCGCGGCCCAGCTGCCGTCCTCGAAGGCCTGCTCGAGGGTGTCGTTGATGAAGCCGCGGAACTCGTCGTCGCCCTTCGTCAGCCCGATGCCGTACGGCTCCTGGGTGAAGGGGTTGCCCACCAGCTCGAAGGCGCCCTGACCGCCCTGCACGAGGCCGGTGAGGATGACGTTGTCGGTGGTCACCGCGTCGACCTGGCCGTTGCGCAGCGCGTCGGCGCACTTGGAGTACACGTCGAACAGCGTCAGCTGGGCCTCGGGGTAGTTGTCCCGGATGTTCTGCGCCGGCGTGGAGCCCTCCACCGAGCAGACCCGCTTGCCGGCGAGGTCGTCGGGGCCCTCGATGGCCAACGGGTTGCCCGTGGCGACCATGATGTCCTGGCCGGCCTCGTAGTAGGGCCCGGCGAAGTCGATGAGCTGCTTGCGGGCGTCGTTGATCGTGTAGGTGGCCACGACGACGTCGACGTCGCCGTTCTGGATGAAGGACTCCCGGTTGGCCGACACCGTCTCCTTCCACTCGATCTCCTCGGGGGCGATGCCCAGCTCGCCGGCGACGATCTTGGCGACCTCGACGTCGAAGCCCTCGGGCACGCCCTGCGGGTTGGCCAGACCGAAGCCGGGCTGGTCGAACTTGGTGCCGACGGTGATCGTCCCGGCCTCGGCGAGCTCGGCCATCGTGCTCCCGGCCGGGAACTCGACGTCCTGGGCGACCTCGGGGGCGTTCTCGGTGGCCTCCTCGGCCTGCTGACCGGCCTCGCTGGAGCAGCCGGCGAGCACGAGGCCCAGGGCCCCCAGGGTGGCGGCGTAGCGGGTGATGCGCATGTGCGTTCCTCTCTACCGGGCTCAGTGGGTGAGGATCTTCGCGAGGAAGTCCTTGGCCCGGTCCGACTGCGGGTTGGTGAAGAAGGTCTCGGGGACGGCGGACTCGACGATCCGGCCGCCGTCCATGAACACGACCCGGTTGGCCGCCCGGCGGGCGAAGCCCATCTCGTGGGTGACGACGACCATCGTCATGCCGTCGCGGGCCAGCGAGATCATCACGTCGAGGACCTCGTTGATCATCTCGGGGTCGAGCGCGGAGGTCGGCTCGTCGAAGAGCATCACCTTCGGGTCCATCGCCAGGGCCCGCGCGATGGCGACCCGCTGCTGCTGGCCGCCCGAGAGCTGCGCCGGGTACTTGTTCGCCTGCACGCCGACCCCGACCCGGTCCAGCAGCTCGCGGGCGCGCCGCTCGGCCTCGGCCTTGCTCTGCTTGCGCACCTTGATCGGGCCGAGGGTGACGTTCTCGAGGATCGTCTTGTGGGCGAAGAGGTTGAAGCTCTGGAAGACCATGCCGACGTCGGCCCGCAGCCGGGCGAGCTCCTTGCCCTCCTCGGGCAGGCGCTGGCCGTCGATGGTGATCTCGCCGGAGTCGATGGGCTCCAGCCGGTTGATCGTGCGGCACAGCGTCGACTTGCCCGACCCGGACGGGCCGATGACGACGACCACCTCGCCGCGGTCGATCGACAGGTCGATGTCCTGCAGGACGTGCAGCTCACCGAACCACTTGTCGACCCCGGACAGGCGGACGAGAGGCTCTCCGGCGGTACGGCTGGTCACCCGGGGAACCCTAGATGCGGCGGACGACGTCATCCGTCTCCCGCGATCACGAAGGCGTAACGAAGCCCGGCCGGGTGAGGCGGGGGACGCCCGATCGGGTCGCCGTACCCTCGTTCCGTCATGACGACCGACCTGCAGGCTGCCGGGCGGACCTACCGGGTCCGCACCTACGGCTGCCAGATGAACGTGCACGACTCCGAGCGCCTCTCGGGGCTGCTGGAGGCCGCCGGCTACACCGCCGCCCCCGAGGGGGAGGACGCCGACGTCGTCGTCCTCAACACCTGCGCGGTGCGGGAGAACGCCGACAACCGCCTCTACGGCAACCTCGGCCACCTCCGCCCGGTCAAGGACGGCCGTCCGGGCATGCAGATCGCCGTCGGCGGCTGCCTGGCGCAGAAGGACCGGGGCGAGATCGTCCGGCGGGCCCCCTGGGTGGACGTCGTCTTCGGCACGCACAACGTCGGCTCGCTGCCGGCGCTGCTGGAGCGCGCGCGGCACAACGCCGAGGCGCAGGTGGAGATCGCCGAGGCCCTCGAGGTCTTCCCGTCGACGCTGCCGGCCAAGCGGGACTCCGCCTACTCCGGCTGGGTGTCCATCAGCGTCGGCTGCAACAACACCTGCACGTTCTGCATCGTCCCGGCGCTCCGCGGCAAGGAGCGGGACCGCCGGCCCGGCGAGATCCTGGCCGAGGTGCAGGCGCTGGTCGACCAGGGCGTCCTCGAGGTGACCCTCCTCGGCCAGAACGTGAACGCCTACGGCGTCGAGTTCCGCGACCGGGGCGCCTTCGCCGACCTGCTGCGTGCGACCGGCCGGATCGACGGGCTGGAGCGGGTGCGGTTCACCAGCCCGCACCCGCGGGAGTTCACCGACGACGTCATCACCGCGATGGCCGAGACCCCCGCGGTCTGCCACCAGTTGCACATGCCGCTGCAGTCCGGCTCGGACGACGTCCTCCGCCGGATGCGCCGCGGCTACCGGCAGGACCGGTACCTGGGGATCATCGAGCGGGTGCGGGCCGCGATGCCGGACGCCGCGATCACCACCGACGTCATCGTGGGCTTCCCCGGCGAGACCGAGGCCGACTTCGAGCAGACCCTCGACGTGGTCCGGCAGGCCCGCTTCTCCAGCGCCTTCACCTTCCAGTACTCCAAGCGGCCCGGGACGCCGGCCGCGGAGATGGGGGGCCAGCTGCCCAAGGAGGTCGTGCAGGAGCGCTACCTGCGGCTGACCGCGCTGCAGGACGAGATCAGCTGGGCGGAGAACCGGGCCCAGGTCGGGCGGACCGTCGAGCTGCTGGTCGCGGCGGGGGAGGGCAGCAAGGACGCCCAGCGCGGCCGGCTCTCGGGCCGCGCCCGCGACGGGCGGCTGGTGCACTTCACGGCGGCGGACGGCGTCCGGCCCGGTGACGTGGTCGAGACCGTGGTGACCCAGGCGGCGCCGCACCACCTGGTCGCCGACGGACCGCTGCTGTCGCACCGGCGCACCCGGGCCGGCGACGCCGCCGGGACGGGCGCCCGCCCGACCACCCCCGGCGTCCTGCTCGGGATGCCGCGCATCGGCGCCCCGACGTGACGGTCGTGGGTGGCCCCGTCCCGGGTCCCGCCCTGAGCTCGTGAAGGGTGGGCAGGACGGGGTCCTCCTTCAGCGGCGGTTGGCGCTCTTCTCGGCCTCGGCCAGCCACTCCCGGCGGGTGGCCAGGTTCGCCCGGGCCTCCTCGATCCGGCGGCCGTCGCCGGCGGCCTCGGCCTTGGCGAGCTGCTCCTCGGCCTTGGTCACCGCCTGGCGCATCGAGGTGACCATCGGGTTCTCCGGGGCCACCCGCGGGCGGGAGGTGTCGACGGCGCCGCGGATGCGCTGCTCGACGGCCTGCATCCGGTCCTCCAGCTGACGCATGGCGCCGCGCGGGACGTGGCCGATGGCGTCGTAGCGCTCCTGCAGCTTGCGCAGCACGTTCTGGGCTCCGCGCAGGTCGCTGGACGGGTCGAGCTTCTCCGCCTCGGCGAGGATCTCCTCCTTGGCCTGCTGGTTCGCAAGCTGCTCGGCGTTGCGGGCCTTGTCGGACTCGGCGCGGGCGCTGAAGAAGACGTCCTGCGCGGCGCGGAACTGCTTCCACAGGTCGTCGTCGCCGTCGCGACCGGTGCGCGGCACGGCCTTCCACCGGTCCATCAGCGAGCGCATGGCGGCGCTCGTGGGGCCCCACTCGGTCGACGTGGAGAGCCGCTGGGCCTCGGTGATGAGCTCCTGCTTGGCTGCGCGGGCCTCGCCGCGCTGGGCGTCGAGGGCGGCGAAGTGCGCGCCCCGGCGGCGGCCGAAGGCGTCCCGGGCGGCGGCGAAGCGGCTCCACAGCGCCTCGTCGGTCTTGCGGTCGATGCCGCGGATGGTCTTCCACTCCTCGACGATGGCCTTGAGCCGGTCGCCGGCGGCCTTCCACGAGGTGGACTCGGCGGCGATCTGCTCGGCCTCGGCGGCCAGCGCCTCCTTGCGGGCGACCTGCGCGGCCCGTGCGGCGGCCTTCTCCGCCCGGGACTCGGCGGCCGCCGAGTCCGCGGTCTCCACCATCGCCCGGGCGCGCGCAGCCAGCCCGTCGAGGTCGCCGACGGCGGTGGCGGTGGGGATGGACTCGGCGAGCGCCTGCGCCTTGGCCTTGATCTCGCTGGGGTTGCCGGTGTGCGCCCGCAGCCGCGCCTCGAGCAGGGCGACCTCGGTGGCCAGGTCGTCGTAGCGGCGGGCGTAGTGGGCCAGCCCCGAGGCCGGGTCGCCCGCCTGCCACGAGCCGACCGCGCGCTCGCCCTCGGCGGTGCGCACGTAGACCGTCCCGTCCTCGTCCACCCGGCCCCACTGGGCGGGGTCGGACGCCGGGGCCGCCTCGGCGGGCGGGTGCGGGACGGGGTGCTGCGGTGCGGGCGTCGCCGGAGCGGCGGTCTCAGGCGTTGCGGTCTCAGGCGTGGCGCCATCAAGCGTGGCGCTCTCGGCAGTGGCGGTCTCGGGACCGGGGGCCTCGGGTGCGGGCGTCCCCGGAGCGGAGGCCTCGGACGCGGGCGGCTCCGGCGCGGCCTGCGACGGGGCCTGCTCGGTGGCGGCCCCCGTGGCCGGGTCGGCGAGGGCGGCGTCGCCGGGGCTGGGCGCCGCCGCCGTCCCCGCCTCGGGGGCGACCGCCTCGGATCCGGCCGTCTCGGGCTGGGGCAGCTGCTGCGAGGGGTTTCCGGCGTTCTCCGTGCTCGACACGTGTCGGAGTGTCCCACGACGCATCCGGGAGACTGCTGCCGTGAGCTCAGCCCCGGCCGCTCGGTCCCGCGCGACCCCGTCGGCCGTCGCCTTCTGCCCCTGCCCACCGCTGCTGGTGCCGGCCGTGGCCGGGCGGGCGGCGGCGGACACCGCGACCCTGCGCGCCGCGTGCGCGACCGCGGTCGACGCGGTGCTGGCCACCGGGCCGGAGGTGGTCGTGGTGGTCGGCGGAGAGGCGGCCTGCGGGCGCTTCGGGGACGGTGACGGCGGAGACCTCCGCGGTCTCGGCGTCGACCTGGAGGTGCCCTTCGCAGGACGGGCCCGGTCCGGTGGGCGCCGCATGCCGCTGGCCCACACGCTCGGCGCGTGGCTGCTCGACGGGGCCGGGTACGCCGGCGTCCGCCTTGGTGTCGGCCCCGACGACCTCGCCGGCGCGCTGGACGGGCTCCCCGGCCCGGTCGCCGTCCTCGCCATGGGGGACGGCTCGGCGCGGCGCTCGCTCAAGGCGCCCGGCCACCTCGACGAGGCCGCCGAGCCCTTCGACGACGCCGTCGCCACCGCGCTCGCCGCAGGCGACCCCGGCGCCCTGGCCGCGCTCGACCCCGCGGAGGGCGCCCGGCTGCTCGCCGCCGGCGTGCCCACCTGGCGGGCGGTCGGGGCCGCGCTGACCGGCCGGGAGGTCACCGGCCGGCTGCACGCGCACGAGGCGCCCTTCGGCGTCGGTTACCTGGTGGCCGACTGGAGCGTGCGGTGAGCGGTCCGCCGCCGGTGGTCGCGCTGGTCGGCCCCACCGCCACCGGCAAGACCGCCCTCGGGGTCGCCCTGGCACGCCGGCTGGGCGGCGAGGTGGTGAACGCCGACTCGATGCAGCTGTACCGCGGCATGGACATCGGCACCGCCAAGCCCGACGTCGCCGAGCGGGACGGCGTGCGGCACCACCTGCTCGACCTCTGGCACGTGCGCGAGGCGGCGTCGGTGGCCGAGTACCGGCGGCTGGCCCGCGCCGAGGTCGACCGGCTGCGCGCGGCCGGGGTGGTGCCGCTGCTGGTCGGCGGCTCCGGGCTCTACGTGCGCGCGGTCCTCGACGAGCTGGACTTCCCCGGCACCGACCCCGCGGTGCGCGCCCGGCTGGAGGCCGAGCTCGCCGAGGTCGGCCCGGCGGTACTGCACGCACGGCTGGCCACGCTCGACCCCGCCGCCGGGGCCGCCGTCCTCCCCTCGAACGGGCGGCGCATCGTGCGGGCCCTGGAGGTCGTCGAGATCACCGGCGGCCCGTTCCGGGCGACGCTGCCTGAGCCGCGGCCGCACTACCCGGCGGTGACCGTCGGTCTGGACCGCGCACCGGCCGAGCTCGACGAGCGGGTCGCCGTCCGGGTCGACCGGATGTGGGCCGCGGGCTTCGTCGCCGAGGTGGAGGCGCTGGCCGCCGACGGCCTGCGCGAGGGGCCCACGGCCTCCCGGGCGCTGGGCTACGCCCAGGTGCTGGCCCAGCTCGACGGCACGCTGACGCCCGCCGAGGCCCGGGAGCGCACGGTGGGCACCACCCGTCGGTTCGTCCGACGGCAGCGCTCGTGGTTCCGCCGCGACCCGGCGACCACCTGGCTCGACGCCGCCCGGCCGGACCTGGTGGAGGCCGCCCTCGGGGTGATCACCGCTCGTACGCTGGAACGGTGAGCGCGCACCGGGTGCTGATCGGCCACGGCACGGAGAACGACTTCGTCGTCCTGCCCGACCCCGACGGCACCGGTTGGCCGGAGAGCCGGCTGGACGCGGAGATGGTCCGGCGGCTGTGCGAGCGACGTGCCGGCCTGGGCGGGGACGGCGTGCTGCGCGTCGTGCGCAGCGTGCACGTGCCCGACGCTCCCGCCGTCCTCGGCGAGGCACTGGGGTGGTGCGAGTGGTTCATGGACCACCGCAACGCCGACGGCTCCACGGCCGAGATGTGCGGCAACGGGATCCGCCTGTTCCTGCACGTGCTGGTCACCGAGGGGCTCGTCGAGCGGGCCGCCTGCGCCGACGGGATCTGGGTCGGCACCCGCGGCGGTCCCCGGCGGGTGGGCGCGGCGGCCGACGGCGGCTACTGGGTGGACATGGGCCCGGCCCGGCCGTTCGGCGCCGGCACCGCCCACCTCGACGGCGCCTCGTTCCCCGGCCGCGCGGTCTCCATGGGCAACCCGCACCTGGCCGTGCTCACCGACGTCGACGTCGACACCCTCGACCTCGGCACCGCGCCGGCGGTCGACGCCCGGCTGTTCCCGGACGGCGTGAACGTGGAGTTCGTCAACGTCCTGGACCCGGGCAGGCACGTGCGGCTGCGGGTGTCCGAGCGCGGCGTGGGGGAGACCCGCTCGTGCGGCACCGGTGCCTGCGCGGCGGCCTGGGCGGCCCTGGAGGCCGCCGGCGCGGCGACCGGCACCGTCACCGTCGACGTCCCCGGCGGCCGGCTGGGCGTGACGGTCGACGAGCGGACGACGGTGCTCTCCGGCCCCGCGGTCGTGGTGGCGACCGGCGAGCTCACCCCCGAGTGGCTCGGTAGCTGACCCGCCGACGGCTCCCAGGGGCCCGCCGCCCCGGCCCCCTGCAGGGGCCCGCCACGAGCCTGCGAGTGGTGGGGAGCAGGGGGCCCTCGTTCAGGTCTTCGGCGTCTCGGTGTCCTCGGGCGCCTCGGGCATGAGTGACTCGCCGGCGGTGCCCGGGCTTCCGGAGGGGCGGCCGCGGCCGCTGTCCTGGTCGGGGCCGCCGCCGAGTGGGTTGCGCGGCGGGTCGAGGCCCACGGGGTCCCGGCCGGGGTCGTCGAGCTCCTCGTTCGCCCCCGCCGCGCTGCTGCCCGTCTCGCTCATCTCGAGCCTCCTCGTGTGGTCGGTCGTCGTCCGGACCTACCCGGTGACGACCCGGCCACGCGTTCGGGATGGTCCGCGGCGTTCGCGGTGTTGTACCGGCCGATGACAACTCGGATGCCCCAGGTGCTGGGGTCTGCCACGCTGGAGACGATGACGACAGCACAGAACCGCGCCGTGCTCGACGACGCCGAGGAGCGCGCCCTCCGGTCCGCGCCCGCACCCGTGGAGGAGGCGCCCAGCTCCGACGAGGGGTGGAACGAGCCGGACGAGACGACCGGCTCGTACGCGCTCGAGGCCCGCGGTGCGCTGCGCCGCGTCGCCGGCCTGTCCACCGAGCTCGCCGACGTCACCGAGGTCGAGTACCGCCAGCTGCGCCTGGAGCGCGTCGTGCTGGTGGGTGTCTGGACCGAGGGCACGCAGGCCGACGCCGACCGCTCGCTCGCCGAGCTGGCCGCGCTGGCCGAGACCGCGGGCTCTCAGGTGCTGGAGGCGGTCAGCCAGCGGCGCGACAAGCCCGACGCCGGCACCTACGTCGGGTCGGGCAAGGCCGTCGAGATCCGCGACATCGTCGCGGCCGCCGGCGCCGACACCGTGATCTGCGACGGTGAGCTGACGCCCGGCCAGCTCAACGCGCTGGAGAAGATCCTCAAGGTCAAGGTGGTCGACCGGACCGCGTTGATCCTCGACATCTTCGCCCAGCACGCGTCGAGCCGGGAGGGCAAGGCGCAGGTCGAGCTGGCGCAGATGCAGTACATGCTGCCGCGGCTGCGCGGCTGGGGTGAGTCGCTGTCCCGGCAGGCCGGTGGTCGCGTCGCCGGCGGTGGCGGCATCGGCACCCGCGGTCCTGGTGAGACCAAGATCGAGACCGATCGACGGCGGATCCGGGCGCGGGTCAGCAAGCTGCGCCGCGAGATCGCCGGCATGGCCACGGCCCGGGCCACCCAGCGCTCGGCCCGCGGGCGCAACGCCGTCCCGAGCGTGGCGATCGCCGGGTACACCAACGCCGGCAAGTCCAGTCTGCTCAACCGGCTCACCGGCGCCGGCGTGCTGGTCGAGAACGCGCTGTTCGCGACGCTGGACCCGACCGTGCGCCGAGCGCAGTCGCCGGACGGCCGCGAGTACACGCTCACCGACACCGTCGGCTTCGTGCGGCACCTGCCGCACCAGCTCGTCGACGCCTTCCGCTCCACGCTGGAGGAGGTGGCCGCCGCTGACATGCTGCTGCACGTCGTCGACGGCTCCGACCCCGACCCGCTGGGCCAGATCGACGCCGTGCACGTCGTCCTCCGGGAGATCGACGCGGCGGCGGTGCCGGAGCTCATCGTGGTCAACAAGGTCGACGCGATGAGCGAGGAGGACGTCCTCACCCTGCGCCGGGCCCTTCCGGGCGCGGTCTGGGTGTCGGCGCGCACGGGCGCCGGGATCGAGCAGCTCCGCGAGATCGTCGCAGCCCGGCTCCCGCACCCCGACGTCGAGGTCGACGTGCTGGTGCCCTACGACCGCGGCGACCTGGTCGCCCGGGTCCACCGGGACGGCGAGGTGCTGAAGGAGACCCACGAGGCCGGCGGCACCCGGCTCAGCGCGCGGGTGGACGGCGCGCTGGCTGCCGCGCTCGGGGGGTTCGCGGCGCCGGTCGCCTGACGTGCTCGCTCGATCGAGCGAGGTCACGCCCAGGTCACGGCCCGGTACCGTGACCGCGTGACCAGCGGCGCGGTACGGCGGCGTCCCGGGGCGACTCCCGCGGACGCCGCCGCCGGCCCGGAGGTCTCCGTGGGCCGCCCGCCGCGGTGGCTGCTGCTGCTGGCGGGGGTCGTCACGGTCGCGGTGACCGTCGACCTGCTCTCCCGGGGCGTGCTCGAGCGGATGGACCTGCGGGTCTCCGAGGTGGTCAGTGCCTGGGAGCTCGATGGCTCGGGCGCTTACTGGCCGGTGTGGGCGGTGACCCAGCTCGGCGGGCGCGGCTTCATCCTGGTCGTGCTCGCCGGTCTGGTCGGCTACCTCGGGTGGCGGTTCCGCACGGTCGTTCCGCTGCTGCGGGTGCTCCTCGCGCTGGTGCTGCTGACCGTCGTCGTCTACTCGTTCAAGTACGGGACCGGGCGCACCGCCCCGGCCTACCCCGGGTCCTTCTTCCACCGCGACGGCGCCTCCTACCCCTCCGGGCACGTCGCCAACGCCGTCCTCATGTGGGGGGTCGCCCGCTGGCAGGTCGTGCAGTACCGGCTGGCGTCCTGGCTGCAGCGCACGACCTGGGTGCTGAGCGTCACCGGCCCGGTGGCGACCGGCATCGCCATGGTCTCCCTGGACTTCCACTGGGTCACCGACGCGGTCGTCGGGGCGGCCGTCGGCATCCTGCTGCTGGGCGTGGTTCACGTCCTGGACGACGTCGTGGTGTCACGCTGGCTGGGTGCCCGAGCAGGCCGGTCGTCCGCGTAGCGGCGTCGGGGGGCGACGTCTGGCGGCGGGGACGGGTCTCGCGCTGACGCTCGTCCTCGGCGCCGCCGCGCCGGCGTCCGCCCAGGCGGCCGACTCCGCCGCGCCGCAGACGCGCTGCCAGCTCACCGACCCGCGGCTGCCCGAGGTCTCCGGGCTGGTCGAGGTCGGGAACCGGATGCTGGTGCACAACGACGGCGGCGACTCGCTCGACGTGTTCGTGCTCGACAGCACCTGCGCGGTGGTCACGGTCCACTCCGCGCCGGTCGACCCCTACGACCCGGAGGACCTGGCGCTGGCCGTCGACGGGACGGTCTGGCTGGCCGACACCGGCGACAACACCGGGACCCGGCCGACGGTGGCACTGCTGGCCCTGCACGCCGACGGCAGCAGCTCGGTCTTCCGGCTGGCCTACCCCGACGGCCCGCGGGACGTCGAGGCGCTGCTGCTCGCCCCTGACGGAACGCCCCACCTGGTGACCAAGGAGGTGCTGGGGGCCAGCGCGGTCTACCGGCCGGTGTCGCCGCTGGTCGAGGACGGCACGGTCGGGCTCACGGAGGTGGGGAGCGTCGACCTCGTGCTCACCGGGACGCCGGGTGGACCCGTCGGCCGCGCCGGGCAGCTCATGGTCACCGGGGGCGCCGTGTCGCCCGACGAGCGGTGGGTGGCCCTGCGCACCTACACCGACGCCTACGTCTGGCCGCTGACCGGGTCGGACGTCGCGGCGGCGCTGGCGGGCGAGCCCCGCCGGGTGGCCCTGCCCGAGGCGGCCCAGGGTGAGGCGGTGAGCTTCACCGGCGACTCCTCCGGGCTCGTCGTCGCGGGGGAGGGGCTGCCCAGCGACGTCACCGTGGTCCCGCTGCCGGCCGCGCCGGCCCCTGCCACGGGGGCGGCGCCGGCGGACGGCTCGCTCCCCGGCCTGCTCTCCGCCGACGACGGGCCGCCCCCGGTCGCGGCCGCGGTGGCCGCCGCCGCCGTGGCCGGGGTGGTGGTCTGGCTCGGCGGCAAGCTCGTCCGCCGGCGCGACTGACGCCGCGCCGGCGGCCCGTCGGCCCCGTCCCCGAGCCGCCCCGAGCGTGCGAGGGGTGGGGAGTACGGGGCCTTCGTCAGACCCGGCGCAGCACCGTGACGACGCGGCCCAGCACGGTCGCGTCGTCACCGGGGATGGGCTCATACGCCGGGTTGTGCGGCAGCAGCCACACGTGCCCGTCGCGCCGCTTGTAGGTCTTCACCGTCGCCTCACCGTCGATCATGGCGGCGACGATCTCGCCGTTCTCCGCGGTCGGCTGCTGCCGCACGACGACCCAGTCGCCGTCGCAGATGGCTGCCTCGACCATCGAGTCACCCGTGACCTTGAGCATGAACAGCGTCCCCTCGCCGACCAGTTCGCGTGGGAGCGGGAAGACGTCCTCCACGGCCTGCTCGGCCAGCACCGGACCACCCGCGGCGATCCGGCCGACGAGCGGCACGTAGGTGGGCGCGGGGGTCTCCTCGGCGCCGACCGGGGCGACCCCCGTGGGCGCCGAGGCGCCGGCGCTGTCACCGGGCAGGCGCACGTCGAGCGCGCGGGGCCGGTTCGGGTCGCGGCGCAGCCAGCCCTTCTTCTGCAGCACGCTGAGCTGGTGGGCCACCGAGGAGGCCGACGACAGCCCGACGGCCTCGCCGATCTCACGCACCGAGGGCGGGTAGCCGCGCCGCTCGATGGAGTCACGGATCACCTCGAGGACCCGCCGCTGCCGCTGGGTGAGCCCGTCGCCGGCCTCGCCGCGGTCGGGGAAGGTGCGCACGGACGCCGCCTCGGCCGGCTCCGGCGCGCCGGCCCGGCTCCCGGACGTGCGCCGCGACGAGCTGCCGCCGCCCCGGACCCCGCTGCCCGACGTCCCGCTCGTGCCCGCCACGTCTCCCCCTCGCCGGCCGTGTCGCCACGGCCCTCGTGTCCTGCGCCCGCCGGAGGCGCCGCGGCCGGGCGTGGCCCTCGACGGAACGCGCCCGGCCCGGTCCCGCCGGCGCCCCGAGGCGACGGCGGACGGGTGCTGCTCCGGACGGTAGCGCCTCGGCGCCGGGACTTCAAACGTGTGTTCGAAACGGCCGGGAGGTGTCGGGTCGACCCCGTCGGCTGGATGCGGTAGACATCGCACCGTCATCCGATCGAACACTTGTTCGATCCGGCCCGGTGGCGAGGAGGAGTGGTCATGGCGAGCGTGCGGCAGGCCGTGCTGGAGTTCGACGCGGCGGTGCGGGTCCCGTGGCGGCCGTTGCTCGGGTCGGGGACCGGCGGCGGTGCCCCGGCGTCCGGGCCGGCGACGGCCGGGTTGCCCGGTGCGGCAGGCCAGGCGACGCGGTCCGTCCTGCCGGGCTCCGGTCCCCGGGTGGCCGGGCACCTGCGGCCGGTCCCCGACTGCCCTGTCGGGCGCGAGCCGCGCGGTGCCGGTCCGGTCACCGAGGCACCCCGCACCCGTCGTGACCCGGCGCGCCCGGGTGGTCGGCCGCTGCGGTCCGCACCGGCCGCAGGCGCCGTCCGCGGCGGGTGCGCACCGGCGCCGGCCTCCGTGCGGCTGACCCGCCGCGGGCGCCGGTTCGTCGCCGCGCTCGCGCTGGGTGGCGCCGTCGCCCTCGGGGCGTCGATCGCCCCGCTGGCCGACGGGGCCGACGGAGGGCTGCACCTGGCCGGCGAGAGCAGCGTAGAGGTCCAGCCGGGCGACACGGTCTGGTCGATCGCGGGGGAGGTCGCCGGGGACGGCCAGGACGTGCGCGTCGTGGTCGACGCCATCGAGGAGCTCAACGACCTCGAGGGCTCCGTCGTCGTGCCGGGGCAGGTGCTCGAGCTGCCCTGACGGGTCCGTGCCGGGCTCGTGCGGCATCGCCCCAGGTCGAGGAGCGACAAGTCGCGGCGCCGATGTTCGTCAACCCGTCGTGCCGAGTCGTTGACGCTCTGTGGCCAGCCGCGGTTCTACGGTCGGAGTCGTGTCAGCGATGCCAGGCAGCCGGGCCGCCGTCTTCACGCAGCAGTCGCAGAGCGTCGAGGTGCACCTCGAGGGCGCCTGGTGGCCGGGGTCGCTGCTGGGCTGGCGGCACGACGGCGGAGGTGCCTGCGAGGTCTGGGTGCGGGTGACCGTCGACGGCGCGGACCGCGAGACCTGGACCGACCTCGCCGGGGTCCGGCTGCCGGAGGTCTACCCGGCTCCGGCGTTGGTCCCGGACGCCGGTGCCGACCCCTTCGCGGGTCCGGCGGAGGAGCTGCTCCCGGGGGCCGCAGCCGCCCCGCTGCTGTCCCTGAGCGAGGCCGCGGCCCGTGAGCAGCGGGTGGCCGGGGTCCTCCCCGCGCCGGCTCCGGTGCGCCGGCGCCGTCGTCACGGCGGCGACGTGACCGCCGAGCTGCCCGCCGTCGACGGCGGCGGCCAGCCGGTCGGCCGCCACCGGGCCTCGGCCGTGGCCGGCCGCCACCGCGCGGCCGACGCGCCCGCGGAGGCGCCGCACGCGGAGCCCACCGACGCGACGGTGCTCATGCCGCGCGCGACGGAGGCCGACTGCCTCACCCGGCCCATGCGGCTCGGTGACCGCGCGCCCCGTCCCCGCCTGGCGCGCCCCGACGCGGCCCTCCGCGCCTGAGGAAGGACCCGCTGCCCTCCACCGCTCGCCGGCTCGGGGCCGGGCCCTGCACGTGGGCCGCCGTCCTCGTCGCGCTCCGCGATACACCCCTGCACCGCGCCGCGCGACCGCTGCGGCGCCTTCCGCGGCGTGTCGCGGGGCTGGTGTGACGACTGCGCGCCGGTGGTCACGGAGTCACCTCGACGGACGACGCGCCACAGCTTCAGCTTGCAGATCTAGTAGAGCCCGGCCTAGGGTTCCCCTACATCTAGTAGTTGCACCGCTGTAAGCCGTCCACAGGCCGATCCTCAGGTCCTCCCCACGACGTCCACCGGATGTCCCCAGGGAGGTCCACAGCCGGCCTCCCGGCTCCGTCGCACCGGCCGCTCCGGCGATCCACGCGACGCCCGGGCGGATCTCGCGGCGGGCGTGCCCGGAGGGGAGGCGAGAGGCCGTGCGCTGCCCCTTCTGCCACAACCCCGACAGCCGCGTCATCGACTCGCGCGAGGCCGACGAGGGGGCGACCACCCGTCGCCGCCGGTCGTGCCCCGGGTGCGGGCGTCGCTTCACCACGGTGGAGGAGGCCGTCCTCGCCGTCGTCAAGCGCAGCGGCGTGAGCGAGCCGTTCAACCGCAGCAAGGTGGTGGCCGGCGTCCGCCGGGCGTGCCAGGGGCGGCCGGTCGACGAGGACCAGCTGCAGAAGCTGGCCCAGCAGGTGGAGGACGCCATCCGGGCCACCGGTGCAGCGGAGGTCCCCAGCAACGAGGTGGGGCTGGCCATCCTGCGACCGCTGCGGGAGCTGGACGAGGTCGCGTACCTGCGCTTCGCCAGCGTCTACCGCGCGTTCACCTCGCTCGAGGACTTCGAGAAGGAGATCACCGAGCTGCGGGCCCGGCACGTCGCTGCCGGCACCCCGCCCCTGCCCGGCATGCAGGACCCGCCGGTCCGCCGGCGGGGTGGGGGGCGCGGTCAGGCCGCGTCCGCCGCCACCTGAGAACTGTCAGCACCACCGGATAAGAAGAGGGCGGCTCTCTTCCCCAGCCGCCGCAAGCCCACAACACAGGGAGAGCTCCGTGACCGAGACCGAGGATCGCTTGTCGGGCCGTACGCGTCGCGCCGCCAAGGCGCCGACCAGGGGGAAGGGCCTGAAGGTCAAGCGCGTCTTCACCACCGCCGGGGTGCACCCGTACGACGAGGTGACCTGGGAGCGTCGGGACGTCGTCATGACGAACTGGCGGGACGGCTCGATCAACTTCGAGCAGCGCGGCGTGGAGTTCCCCGCCGAGTGGAGCATCAACGCCACCAACATCGTCACCACGAAGTACTTCCGCGGTGCCGTCGGCACCCCGCAGCGCGAGACCAGCCTGCGCCAGCTCATCGACCGGGTGGTGCTCACCTACGGTGCCGCCGGCCGCGAGCACGGCTACTTCGCCTCCGAGGGCGACGCCGAGGTCTTCGAGCACGAGCTGACCTGGATGCTGCTGCACCAGTACTTCAGCTTCAACAGCCCCGTGTGGTTCAACGTCGGCACCAGCGCACCCCAGCAGGTCAGCGCCTGCTTCATCCTCGCGGTCGACGACACGATGGACTCGATCCTCAACTGGTACCGGGAGGAGGGGCTGATCTTCAAGGGCGGCTCCGGCGCCGGCCTGAACCTCTCCCGCATCCGCTCCTCCAAGGAGCTGCTCTCGTCCGGCGGCACCGCTTCCGGCCCGGTCAGCTTCATGCGCGGCGCCGACGCCTCCGCCGGCACCATCAAGTCCGGTGGGGCCACCCGTCGCGCGGCCAAGATGGTCGTCCTCGACATCGACCACCCCGACATCGAGGAGTTCATCGAGACCAAGGCGCGCGAGGAGGACAAGATCCGCGCGCTGCGCGACGCCGGGTACGACATGGACCTCGGCGGCAGGGACATCACCAGCGTCCAGTACCAGAACGCCAACAACTCCGTCCGGGTCTCCGACGAGTTCATGCGCGCGGTGGAGGACGGCACCGAGTTCGGCCTGCGCGGCCGCCTCGACGGCACGGTGATCGAGACCGTCGACGCCAAGGACCTGTTCCGCAAGGTCACCCAGGCCGCCTGGGAGTGCGCCGACCCGGGCATCCAGTACGACGACACGATCAACGACTGGCACACCAACCCCGAGACCGGGCGGATCAACGCGTCCAACCCCTGCTCGGAGTACATGAGCCTGGACAACAGCTCGTGCAACCTGGCGTCGCTGAACCTCATGAAGTTCCTCCAGGACGACGGCACGTTCGACAGCCGGAACTTCGTCAAGGCCGTCGAGCTGGTCATCACCGCGATGGACATCTCGATCTGCTTCGCCGACTTCCCGACCGACCCGATCGGTGAGACCACCCGCGCCTACCGGCAGCTGGGCATCGGCTACGCGAACCTCGGCGCGCTGCTCATGGCCACCGGCCACGCGTACGACTCGCGCGGCGGCCAGACCCTCGCCGCGGCGATCACCTCGCTGATGACCGGCACCGCGTACCGCCGCTCGGCGGAGCTGGCCGGCATCGTGGGCGCCTATGAGGGCTTTGCCCGCAACGCCGACGCCCACGCCCGCGTCATGCGCAAGCACGCCGCGGCCAACGACGCCATCCGCCCGGTCGGCGCCGACGACGCCGACGTGCTCAAGGCCGCGACCGCCCAGTGGCAGGAGTGCCTGGAGCTCGGCGCCGACTTCGGCTGGCGCAACGCGCAGGCCTCGGTGCTGGCCCCCACCGGCACGATCGGCTTCATGATGGACTGCGACACGACCGGCATCGAGCCGGACTTCTCGCTGGTCAAGTACAAGAAGTTGGTCGGCGGCGGCTCCATGCAGATCGTCAACCAGACGGTCCCGCGGGCGCTGCGCAGCCTCGGCTACCAGGACGAGCAGATCGAGGCGATCGTCGAGTACATCGCCGAGCACGGCCACGTCGTCGACGCCCCGAGCCTGCGCCCGGAGCACTACGAGGTCTTCGACTGCGCGATGGGCGAGCGGGCCATCTCCCCGATGGGCCACGTCCGGATGATGGCCGCGGTGCAGCCGTTCATCTCCGGCGCGATCAGCAAGACGGTCAACATGCCGGAGACGGCGACCGTCGAGGACGTCGAGAACATCTACTTCCAGGGCTGGAAGCTCGGCCTCAAGGCGCTGGCGATCTACCGCGACAACTGCAAGGTCGGTCAGCCGCTGTCGGATGCCAAGGCGAAGAAGGCCGACACCAAGGTCGAGGCCGCTGCTCCGGTGACCGCGCTGTCGCACCCGGTGCGCAAGCGGCTGCCGAAGAAGCGGACCAGCGTCACCACGTCCTTCAGCGTCGCCGGCGCCGAGGGCTACATGACCGCCGGCATGTACGAGGACGGCAGCCTCGGCGAGGTCTTCCTCAAGCTGGGCAAGCAGGGCTCGACGCTGGCCGGCGTCATGGACGCCTTCTCGATCGGCATCTCGCTCGCGCTGCAGCACGGTGTGCCGCTGGAGACCTACATCCAGAAGTTCACCAACATGCGCTTCGAGCCGGCCGGCATGACCGACGACCCCGACATCCGGATCGCCCAGTCGGTGATGGACTACATCTTCCGTCGCCTGGCGCTGGACCACCTGCCGGTGGACAAGCGGGCCAGCCTCGGCATCTTCACCGCCGAGGAGCGCGCCGCCCAGGTGTCCGGCTACGGCACCTCCGCCTCGACCGCCACGGTCGTGGAGGAGGAGGTCGACGTGGAGGCGCTGCGCGGCTCGGTGCCGACCGAGTCCCCGGCGAAGCCGGAGCCCAAGGCGGAGCCGGTCAAGGAGGCCCACTCCTCGGCCGAGCTGCTCGAGCTGGTCACCGGCACCGCCACCGACGCGCCGCTGTGCATGACCTGCGGCACGAAGATGCGCCCGGCCGGCAGCTGCTACGTCTGCGAGGGGTGCGGCTCGACCAGCGGCTGCAGCTGATGTGAGGGGTCGGGGAGGCCCCTGCCGGCGAGGACGGCGACGTCCTGAGTTCCGGACACCCGTGTCCTGAACTCAGGGCGGGACTTCCCGGCGGCTGCGTCCGGCCCGTCCACCGGCCCGGCCCTCACTGAGGGCCGGGCCGGTGGCGTCTCCCCTGCGAGGGAGGGAGGCGCCACCGCGACCCGTGCGACGGTGCCGCCCTACCCTCACCCCCCAGCACGAGGCGCCGCGCTGCGCCGGCACCCAGGAGGCGCCGTGACCGACGACTCGCGCGGACGTACCCGGCCTGACGTCGGGTCCGCCGCGGCGATCCGCACCGAGCTGGCCGAGCTGGCCGACCCCGAGCGGGCCGCGGGCATGGCCCGCTACTTCCAGGCGCGGCCGGGCGGCTATGGCGAGGGCGACCGGTTCCTCGGGGTCGCGGTGCCCCCGCAGCGGCGGATCGCCCGGCGGTACGCCGCGGGGACGACGCTGGCAGACGTCGAGGAACTGCTGGAGAGCCCGTGGCACGAGGAGCGGCTCACCGCGCTGTTCGTCCTCGTGCACCGCTTCGAGCGGGCGGACGACGGCGAGCGCGACCGGATCGTGGAGCTCTACCTCGCCCGGCGGGACCGGGTGGACAACTGGGACCTGGTGGACGCCTCGGCGCCGTACCTGCTCGGGCCCTGGCTGCTCGCCCGGAACCGGGCCGAGGACTGGCCCCTGCTCGACGAGCTGGCCGGGTCGACGTCGGTCTGGGACCGCCGGATCGCGGTGATGGCCACCTTCGCCGGCGTCCGGGCGGGTCGTCCCGAGGCGACCCTGCGGCTGGCCGACCGGCTGCTCACCGACCCCGCGGACCTGGTGCAGAAGGCCGTGGGCTGGATGCTGCGGGAGGTGGCGAACCGGGACCGTGCCCGGGTGGAGGCCTTCCTGGGGCCGCGCTACCGGCGGATGCCGCGCACGATGCTCCGCTACGCGATCGAACGGCTGCCCGCGGACCGGCGCCGGGACTACCTCGCCGGGCGGGTCTGATCGCCCGGCTCGCTCGGTCCCCCCCGGGGATCGGGATCCGGGTGACCGAGCTCCCGCCGGGACCGCGCGCCCACGCCGACAGCTCATCTGGGCGGCACCGATCCGGCGCGAGCCGACCGTCGCCTCGCCGGGCACCACCCCGGGGCCGGGACCTCGCAGGACACCCCCTGGCCGTGGGACCGACATCGCAGTTCGGCAGCAGCTCGAGGACGGACCCGGCCGGCATCGACCGTCGAGCAGGTGTCGGGTGGGTGACGAGTTGGTGACCTCTGACCCGGGAGCTCGCGGGGGCACCGCGCGCCCACGGATGATGGTCTCCTCAGCGCCGCGGGCGCCGGGAGAGGGGAGCAGAGACGTGCGCGAGTTCATCGACGAGGTCGCCGTCCTGAGCCGGTGGCTGGGCCGGGACGTGGCCACGGACCTGGACGCCGTGGTCCCCGACTGGAACGTGTTCCGGTTCCACGACGCGGTGGTGTTCGAACCGGACGTGTCCGAGTGCGTCGACTGCATGTACCTCGTGTGCGGTGAGAGCGTCCGTGAGTTCTCCCCGAGCCGGGTGACGATCGACGAGGCCTACGCCGAGCTGGTCGACGGACGAGCACTCCCCGCCGTGGCCTGACGCCGGCTCCCGAGGCCGGAACCGTCCAGCGGGCAGGCCCACCCCGGGTCTCCGCCGAGACGGGCGGATGAGCCTCGCGGGCCGACCCCCGTCCGCCGATCGGGACGACCGGTGCCCCGGTCGGCAGGTGCAGGGCCGCGTCGCTGCCGTGTCGGGAGTCGGCGGGGTCCCGGGCCCTCGACGGGCCGCGGTCACCGCCGTGCGAGCATCCAGGACGTGCTGTGGCGGGGGCGGGGGGAGCTGCCCCGTGAGGTCGGCATCCTCGCCGTCGTCGCCTTCGTCGTCGCGCTCGGCTTCGGCATCGTGGCACCGGCCATCCCGCTCTACGCCCGGGCCTTCGGCGTCGGGACGACGGCCGTCGGGCTCGCCGTCAGCGCCTTCGCGTTCTTCCGCTTCGTCTCGGCCTTCGGCGGCGGTTCCCTGGTCGAGCGGTTCGGCGAGCGGACCGTCCTGTCCGCCGGCCTCGCCGTCGTCGCCGTCACCACCGGCCTGGCCGGTCTGGCCGCGTCCTTCCCGCTCTTCCTCGCCCTCCGGGCGGCCGGTGGCGTGGGCAGCGCCATGTTCACCGTCGCCGCGCTGTCGCTGCTGCTGCGGGTAGCCCCGCCCTCGCACCGCGGTCGCGCCGCGGCGACGTGGCAGGGCGGGTTCATCCTCGGCGGGATCGCCGGTCCGGCGGCCGGCGGGCTGCTCGCCGAGCTCTCGCCGCGGCTGCCCTTCTTCCTCTACGCCGGCTTCCTGCTGCTCGCCGGCTCGGTCGCCATGGTGCTGCTGCGCCCGTCCGTGACGACGCAGCCCTCGGCGGCGCCCGCGGCGACCGGACCCGACCTCGCCGCCGAGCCGGTCGCCCTGCGGACGGCCCTGCGGTCCCGCGTCTACCTGACCGCGCTGGTGGCCAACCTCGGCGTGGGCTGGGTGCTGTTCGGCGTCCGCAACTCGCTGGTGCCCCTGTACGTCACCGAGGAACTGGGCCGGACCGTCGCCTGGGCCGGCGCCGGGCTGCTCGCCGGCTCCGTGGCGCAGGCGCTGGGCCTGCTGCGGTCGGGGCGCCTGGCCGACACGTGGGGACGGCGTCCGGCGCTCGTCCTCGGCGCCGCGCTGGCCACGGTCTCGACGGCGGCCCTGGTCCTGCCTCCGGCGTTGTGGGTGTTCCTGCTGTCGATGGCGCTCTTCGGGCTGGCCGCCTCCTTCCTCGCCAGCGTGCCGGCGGCACTGGTCGCCGACGTCAGCCCGGCCCGTGGCGGCCGGGTGGTGGCGGTGTTCCAGATGTCGGCCGACCTCGGCGCCATCGTGGGACCGCTCGTGGCCGGCTGGCTCACCGACGTCATCTCGTACCAGGCGGCCTTCGCCGCCACCACGGCCGTGCTGGCCGCCGGGCTCGGCGCCGCCCTCACGCTCCCGCGGACGACCGGCGCGCCCGTCCGGCGGTAGGCCGGACCGGCTCCGCGCAGCGTCGCCGGGGGTCGCGTGGCCCCCGGCCACGGCGATGAGCGAGGTCACCGGGCGATCACGCCGGATCGCCTCCCGTCACGGGTCACGGGCGCGCCGACGTCTGGTGCGCCCCGCGGCCGGAGCCGCGGGCCTCGCCGCGCTCGCCGCGGTCAGCGTCGCCACCGTCGTCCTCGGGGCGGACGCGACGCAGGCCGCGTCAGTGCTCGCACCGTCCGCCACCGTCGTCGGCATCATCGCCGCGCTGCCCCAGCTGCCGGCCATCCTGTCCGACCGCACCCGGGACCCGTCCGGGACGTCCCCGGCGCGCTGGTACCCCGGCGCCGCCTCCTGCCCCTCCTGGACCGCCTTCGGCCGGCTGCTCGGTCAGCCGACGGTCTGGGCTGTCGGCCGTCTCCGGCCTGGTCGCGCCGTCCGGCGCGGTGGCCGCCCTGGCCAGCGGCGTGTGCCGCGCCGGCCGGGGGTGTGCTGCCGTCCGGCCCGGACGTCGTCCTCGACGACCGGGAGGCCACGGTCGGAAGGGCCGGCCACGGATGGGACAGTGCCGGGGTGAGCACCGGCGACCTCGACGTCCTGCTGGCCCGGCTCGCGCCCGGCGTCGCCGACCTGGTGCGGGCGGCCGACGAGCTGGTCCGGGAGGTGGACCCGGACGTCGTCCGGGTCCTCTGGCCGCACCAGGGCACCGTCGGCTACGGCGTCGGCCCGGCCAAGAACAGCGAGCACTACGCCTACCTGGCGACGTTCGCCCGGCACCTGAACCTCGGCTTCAACCACGGCGCGTCCCTCGAGCACGGCGGCCTGCTCGACGGCGCCGGCAAGGCGTTCCGCAAGCTCACCGTCCGCCGCTCCGAGGACCTCGGCGACCCCCGGCTGGCGCCGCTGCTGCGCACCGCTCGCGCGGAGCGGCTGGCCGCCCTCGGCCGCGGCGGCCCGGGCGGCTGAGCCGCCGCGCCCGTGCGTCGGTGGACGTCACCGGTGCGGGGTGTCCCGGCCTGCACCGGGTGCGGTTCGCACCGACCCGGCAGGGCGGTCAGCTGCCCGGGTACCGCTCCCGCAGCTCGTCGACGTAGCGGGCGGTGACCGGGGCGGCGATCCCGTGCCGGGTCGCGGCCCGCACCACCGCGCGGCCGATTGCGTCGAGCTCGATCGGCCGGCCGGCGGCGGCGTCCCGCTGCATCGACGAGCGCATGCCCGCGGGCACGCTGTCGAAGAAGTCGACGACCTGCTGCTCGTCGGCGGGCGCGCCCTCGGCGCGGGCGACGGCGGCGACCTCGCCGACGATCGCGACCAGGTCCTCCCGCCGGGACTCGCGGACCTCGCCGGCGGTCGCCTGCGCCGCGGTGGTGAGGAGGGCCAGGGGCGCCAGGAAGTTCAGCTTGCCCCACAGCGCGGCCTGCTCGTCGTCCCCGACCCGGGTGGTGACGCCGGCCTGCTGCAGGGCGTCGGCCAGCCGCTGCACCCGCTGCCCGAGCCCGTCCACGGCGACGAGGTCGACGGTCACGAACGGACTCCCGTGCCGGACGACGCCCGGTGCGGTGCGGGTGCTCTCGACGCGGATCGTCGCCGGGACGACGCCGGCCTCCGGGTAGCGGCGGCGCAGCAGGTCGACGTGCTCGACACCGTTGAGCAGCGGCACGACCAGCGCGTCGCCCAGGACGTCCGCGGGCACGCGCTCCAGGGCGTCGTCCAGGTGGGTGGCCTTGACGCACACGAGGACGGCGTCGACCGGGGTGCTCAGCCGCTCGGCGGCGTGGACCGGGGTGGTGAAGTCGCCGAAGTGCGCGCTCTGCACCCGCACGCCCGCCGTCCGCAGCCGATCCGCCGTCCCCGCGCTCGCCAGGCAGGTGACCGACGCGCCGGCGCGGGCCAGCAGGGCCGCCAGCAGACCGCCGACCCCGCCGGGGCCGAGCACCGCCACGCGCAATCCGGTCGGGACGTCCTGTTCGTCGGTCACGGCAGACATCATCGCCTCGCAGCAGGGACCCATCGCCCCGGGTCAGCCGGGCGTACGGGGCGATGGGGCCCCGCGCACCCTCAGCCGGCAGCGGCCTCCCGGAGCAGCCGCTCGTAGCGTCGCTCGGTCGGGGACGGTTGCAGGTCGCCCAGGAAGACTGCGACGACGTGTGCTCCCGGCCGGTCCGCGGCCTCGGCGCGGACCTGGCGCCAGACGGCGAGGTTGGGGTGGTCGTAGGCGGTGCACGCCTCGGCCGGGCTGAGCAGGTCGATGGCCTCCTGCAGGCGCTGCTCGTCGAGGAGGTACGTCGCCGTCCCGCGGACGTGACCGCACACCGACGCCAGCACCACCGCGGGCAGGAAGTTCTCGCCGCGGTCGACGCGCGGGAAGACCTCCTCGGCCGCGGCGTCGCCGTCCACGGTCAGGCCGACCGCGTAGGCCGCCGGGCGCTCGTATCCCTCGATCGCGTCCTCCAGCCGCTCGCGGGCCGCCGCGATCTCCTCGGTCGTCGTCCACCGCTCGTCCGTCACGGTGTGCAGTCTCGCGCCCGTCGGCCGGCGGCGTCCCGCGGAGTGCGGTGACTCCTCGACGGTCGAGGCGGCACCTGCTCACCCACGTGGACGGCCGGGGCCCCGCCGGAGGTCGCGGTGGCCGCCAGTCCCAGGAGCCCGGCCGCGACCACGAACGCCACCGGGACGCCGGTGGTCCCGGCGAGCGCCCCGAGGAGGACGGCACCGCACGCCTGCCCCGCGGTCAACCCGATGAAGACCACGGCCGCTGCCTGTCCCGCCGCGTGCGGCGCGGTGCCGGCGCCCCAGGCGATGAGCACACCGGTGAGCGCGACGAAGCCCGCGCCGAAGCAGGTGAGCGACACGGCCGAGGCCGGCAGGGAGCCGGGCGCGGCGGCGAGCAGCACCACCGCGGCAGCGCAGAGGCCGACGCTCACCGGCCAGGCGACGCGCACACCGAACCGGTCCACCAGGTGGCCGCTCAGCCCGCCCACGAGGCCGGCGGCCCCGAGCAGGCACCACAGGAGACCCGTGACCGCGGAGGAGAGCCCGGCCTCGGTCAGCAGGTCGCGGCCGAAGGTCCACACCGAGGCCGACCCGACCCCCGCGACCGCGGCAGCCGCCAGGGGACGCCGGAGGGCCAGCACCCGGACACCACCGGGTCCGGGTGCCGGCCGGTGGGGTCCTGGCGGCCACGCCGTGCAGCGGTCGGCCCACCACGTGGCGAGCAGCGCCACGACCGCGAAGCCCGCCCAGACCTCCCGCCACGTCCCCGGTGCCGCGAGGACGACCAGCCCCCCGAGGACGATGCCGGCTCCGGTCCCGCTGTTGACGACGCCCTGCGCCTGCGGCTCGCCCTCGGCCGGCACCGTGGCCGCGACCGCCGCCACGAGTGCCGGGGTGGCGAAGCCGGCCCCGCTCCCGGCGACGAGGACCCCCACGGCCAGCACCTGCCACGACCAGGCGGTGGCCACCACCGCCGAGCCGAGTGCCGCGCTGCCGCCGGCCAGCCACAGCGCCCGACGGGCACGTCCGCGGACGACGAGGTGTCCGGCGAGGGCCGCGGTTCCGCAGTAAGCCAGGAAGCTGCCCGACGCGACGACGCCGGCCCCCGTGGTGGAGAGCGGGAAGGCGGCGCGGAAGTCGGGCAGGTACAGCCCGTACCCGTAGCGCGCGAGGCCGTACGTCACGCCGATGACCGACAGCCCGGCCGGGACGAGCAGCGGTACGGCCGGTGCGGAGGGGAGACGGGTCTGTAACGATCGTTTCGCCATAACGCTCGTTACACTAGCGTGGTGCCCAGCCAGTCCGCGACTCCTCCGGCGCGCGAGCGCCTCCTCGCTGCCGCAGCCGAGCTGTTCTACGAGCGGGGGATCGCCGCGACGGGGGTCGACGCCGTGCTGGCCCGTGCCGGCGTGTCGCCGTCCACGCTGTACGCGCACTTCCCGGGCAAGGACGCGCTGGTGGCGGCCTACCTGGAGGAACGGCACCGGGCGTGGGTCGAGACCTGGGACGAGGTGCTGGCCGGGCTCACCGACCCCGTCGAGCGGCTGCTGTCGGTCTTCGACGCCGTGGCGCTCTACCGCGCCCGGGAGGGGAACCGGCGGGGGTGTGCGTTCCTCGCCGCGGCCACCGAACTACCGGTCGGACACCCGGGTCAGCGGTGGCTGGAGGCCGACTCCCGCGTGCTCGCCGACCGGCTGCGGGGACTGGCGGTCGCCGCCGGCCTCGACGACGCCGACGAGGTCGCCGCCGGACTGCTGCTCCTCTACGACGGGGCGCTGGCGCGGGAGGCGCGCAACGCGACCACCGCCGACCTCGCACGTGGGAACCCGCTGGACCAGGCCCGCTCCCTCGCGGCCTCGTTCCTGGCGGTCCGCATCCCCGAGCGGCACTGACGCCGGGCGGCCACCGGCCGGACGGTCCGACGACGCGGCCGAGCCGCCCGACCGCCTGCCGCACTCCTCACCGCGGGGACGGCGGGAGGTCCGCCCGGTCGCCGGCACGCGCTCCCGGACCTGACGGAGCTGCAGGGCTCGCCGCCGCTCGTGCTGGAGGAGTCCTGCGTCGAGGAGGCCGGCGCGCGCACCTGCCTGCGGTTCCGCGTGGTGCGCGGACCGGCCTCAGAGCGTCGCCCAGAACCGCTCGAGCACGGCGGCCGAGCGCTGCGGGTCCTCGACCATCCACCAGTGCCCGAGGCCGTCGAGCACCTCGACGCGGGCACCGGCGCGCTCGGCCGCGCGACGCCGCTGCGCGTCGGTGCCGACGAAGGTGTCCTCGGAGGGGAGCAGCGCCAGCCCCGGGCGGGCGGCGGCGGCCTCCAGCGACCGGCCCGCGTCCGCCATGGCCGGCTGGGCGGCCGAGCGGTAGAGCGCCAGGACGGCCCGGCCCATGTCCTCGTCCTGGCCGGCGGCCACCTGCTCCGCGGTGTCCGGCGGGAAGCCGAAGGAGACCAACCGCGCGGCCTTGTCGGCGGTGCTGCCGCCCAGCATCTGCGCGACCGCCTCCTCGCCCACGCCCGGCTGCTGCCACGCTTGCGCCAGGTCGTGCCAGACGTAGTCCGCGTCGAAGACGCCGATCGCGTCGCTGCCCCAGCTGCGCAGCAGGTCCGGGCGGGCCATCGCCACGTTGACCACGTGAGCGCCGCCCCAGTCGTGGCCGACGAGGTCGACCGGCTCGCCGATCCGCTCGAGCTCGCCGACCAGCCAGTCGCGGTAGTCGGACATCGTCGCGCCGAAGCCCGCGGGGAGCGGTGCCCCGAAGCCGGGCGGGACCGGCCGGACGACGTCCCGCTGCAACGAGGCGACGAGCGGGTCCCACAGCGCCGGGGTCTCGGGGTTGCCGTGCACGAGGACGGTGGGTGGGGTCACGGGGACCTCCTCTGCGGTGCCGGGACGGATCCGCAGCCTGCACCAGGCCGGGGCCGGTCGCCCGGACTCCGGACGGGGACGCGGCCCGGCCGGCGGAGGCGGGGCTCCCCGGGGGGAGGGCCGTCGGACCGATCCGGGACAGTGGGGGACCGCCCTGTGACGAGAGGACCTGATGGTGCGCCCGACCTCGACCGCCGTTCCCACCGAGCGGGCGCGCGTCGCCGTCGCCGTGGCCTTCGTGGTCAACGGGTTCGCCTTCGCGTCGTGGATCTCCCGGGTCCCGGCCGCCCGCGACGCCCTCGGGCTGTCGTCGGCCGGACTCGGCCTGCTCCTGCTCTGCCTGGCCGTCGGCTCGGTGGTGGCGCTGCCGCTGACCGGGCCGGTGGTGCACCGCACCGGCCCGGCCCGCGGCGTGCTGGGGGGAGCGGCGTTGGTGGTGGCGGGGCTGCTCCTGCTGGCCCTCGGCCTGAGCGCCGGTCAGGTCGTCGCAGCGGGAGCGGGGCTGACCCTGGTGGGCATGGGCGTCGGCGGCTGGGACGTCGCCATGAACATCGAGGGTGCGGCGGTGGAGCAGCGGCTGGGCCGGGTCCTGATGCCACGGCTGCACGCCGGCTTCAGCCTCGGCACCGTCGCAGGAGCGCTGCTGGGGGCCGGGGCCGCCGCGCTGGGCTTCCCGCTGCCGGCCCAGCTGGTGCTGACGGCGGCGCTCGCGCTGGTCGCGGTCGCGGTCGCGACCCGCTCGTTCCTGCCCGCCGAGCCGGCGGTGGAGGGCGCGCACCGGGGCGGGTCCGGCGTCGGACGGGCCTGGCGTGAGCCGCGCACGCTGCTGGTCGGCGTCCTCACCCTCGCGTTCGCCTTCACCGAGGGCAGCGCCAACGACTGGCTGGCGGTCGCCCTCGTCGACGGGCACGGCATCGCCCAGTCGACCGCCGCCGTGGGCTTCGCCGTCTTCGTCGCCGCGATGACCGCCTTCCGGTTGGTCGGCGGCGCCCTGCTCGACCGGTTCGGGCGGGTGACCGTCCTGCGCGCGGGCGGGGTCACCGCGCTGCTCGGGCTACTGCTGTTCGTCACCGCTCCCGGGCTGCCGTTCGCTCTCGCCGGGGCGGTGCTGTGGGGCGCCGGCGCCGCGCTCGGCTTCCCGGTGGGCATGAGCGCGGCCGCCGACGACCCGGCGTGGGCCGCCGCCCGGGTGTCGGTGGTCAGCTCGATCGCCTACACCGCGTTCCTCGCCGGGCCCCCGTTGATCGGGTTCGTCGCGGAGGTGACCGGTGTGCTGCAGGCGCTGCTCGTGGTGCTCGTCGTCCTCGCCGTCGGCCTGCTCGCCGCCGGGGCGACCCGGCCGCTGCGCACTGCCGCGGCCGGGTAGCCGGTCGGCCGGCGGTCTCCGGGATGATTGCGGCAGCCGCCGCCCTGCCCCCGGCGCCGGCACGAGCGGGTGGTCGTGGACGGCTCCCGGGCGGAGTCGCCCCGACGGCGGCGGCCTCGGCGGGGCCGCGGCCGTGCGGGCGCAGCGCGGCGGGCCGGGGTGGCTCGGCCAGGTCCGGCCAGGGGGCACGAACAGCCGCCGGGGATGTGGCAGCCGTGCAGCGGGCGCGAGCCAGGAGCTCCGGCTCAGGTGCGGGCGGCGGCCGGGCTGACCTGGGCGAGCACGAACTCGGCCACGACGTCGTGCACCGCGTCGCGGTCGTGCTCGTTGAGGACGTCGTGCAGGTCGCCGGGGAAGGTGCGCAGGGTCGCCCGGGGGAGTCGGGCGACCAGCGTCCGCGAGACCTCGACCGGCACCACCGGGTCCGCCTCGCCGTGCAGGAACAGGGTCGGGATGGACGGCCGGCCCTCGGCGACCCCCGCCGCCACCGCTGACCAGGTGGCCACCACCGCCTCCATGGTCGTCCGGGGGACGGGGCCGCGGTGGACGAGCGGGTCGTGTCGCAGCGCGTCCAGGTACTCGGGGTGGGTGCTGAACATCTCGGCGGGGTCGGGGTCCTCGACGTCCTCGGCGTCCCCGGCCATCAGCGCCTCCACCCAGGGCAGGGGCTGGGCGGGTGGCGCGGAGACCACCAGCGCCCGTGCCAGGTCGGGGGACCGCTGGGCCAGCAGCAGTGCGGCCACGCCTCCGCCGGAGTGCCCCATGAGCACCAGCGGACGGCCGGGGTGCTGCGCCTGGGCGAGGCCGGCCAGGGTGCGGGCGTCGTCGACGTAGTCGTCCCAGGAGTGCATCAGGTCGCGCTCGCCGTCGCTGCGGCCGTGGCCGAAGGCGTCCAGGGCGTGCACCGCGATGCCGTCGGCGGCCAGCCGACGGCCCAGGGGTGCATAGAGCCCCAGGTGCTCACCGAAGCCGCCGTGGCAGAACACGGCGACGGCGCGCACCTCGCCGTCGGGCAGCCAGGCGTCGTGGTGGATGCGGCCACGGGAGCCGTCGAAGAAGGGCATCGCGACCCCTCCCTCCGAGTCGGGCGGACGGGCCCCCGCTGCGGCGATCCTCCTCGCCGGCGACACGGGTCGGAGGGGTCCTCCGACCCTCACCGGCGGCAGCGCCCGACGCCGCGCCGCACGCCCGTCGCCGCCATCGGACGGATCGCGGTCGACGCCGGCCCGGGACGGCCCGGGTCCTCGTGACCCCTGGCAGAGGCTTGACGGACTCGCCCCGTTGGGTCGTAAACTCGCTCATCGGCTAAGCGATCGGGAGGATCGGATGCACCACGGTGGTGGCTCCGGGCGCGAGCAGCTGGCGCGGGCCGCGCGCAGACACAGCACGGCGACCGTCCTGTACCACCACGCCGTCGCCGAGCGGCTCGGCCTCGGGCCCTCCGACCACAAGTGCCTCGACCTGCTGCTGCAGCACGGCGAGCTCACCGGCAGCCGGCTCGCCGCGATGACCGGTCTCACCACCGGCGCGGTGACCGGTGTCGTCGCCCGGTTGGAGGCGGCCGGCTTCCTGCACCGCCGTCCGGACCCGGCCGACGGGCGACGGCAGCTGCTCCGGCCCGTGCCGGAGCGGGTCGAGGAGGTCGCCGCCGTCTTCGCCGAGGACGGGCCGGACCCCGACCGCCTCACCGCCGGGATGACCCGCGAGCAGGTCGACGCGGTGCTCACGTTCCTGTCCCGTGCGACCGACGAGCTGGAGGCGTGCGCGACCCGGCTCCGGGCCCGGGCGCTCCTCGTCGGCGCAGCCCGCGCCTCCAGGCGCGCACCCACCCACCCGGAACGAGCGGAGGACACCTGATGACGATCGTCGACAGCAGCGCGGACGCGGCGCTGCACGAGCTGTTCAACCGCATGTGCACGGCATGGACGGCCGGAGACGCGGCTGCCTACGGGGACTGCTTCACCGAGGACAGCGACTACGTCTCCTACGACGGCACGCACGCGCGCGGTCGCCGAGCGGTGGTCGACAACCACCAGCAGCTGTTCACGGGCGTGCTGAGCGGCTCGGCCCTCGTCGGCGGCGTCGAGTCGGTCCATCACCTGCGACCCGGCGTCGCCGTCCTGCACGCGACCGGCTCCGTGCTGATGCCCTGGCGCTCGAGCCTGCCGGAGCGGCGGCTCTCGCGTCAGACACTGGTCGCCGTGGAGGAGGTCGGCGCGTGGCGGATCGCTGCGTTGCACAACGGTCGGGTCCGGCCGGTCACCATCCCGGGGCCGGCGTCCGTGCCGTCCCGGGTGTCCCGTGCGCTGACCGCGGTGGCCCGCGCACTGGGCGTCGGTCACCCGCTCGGCGGGGGGTGAGCGAGCGCTGCGGCCATGAGCTGCTCTGCGGGCTCAGACCCGGGTGTCCCGCTTGGTCCAGCCGATGACCGCGGTGACGACGAAGAGGAGCAGGCCCACCACGGCCAGCCAGAACAGTCCTTCGAGGACCGCGCCGACGACGGTGACCACCACCCACACCAGCAGCAGGAACCCAATGAGTCGCAGCACGGCGCACCTCCGGTGCAGTCGGACCAGGTCCGTCGAGCGTAGGTCCGGGGGAGCCCGGTTCGGGCGACCGTGCCCCGGGCAGGACAGCGGCCATGGCCTACACCGCAGCGCAGGACCGCTACGACTCGATGACCTACCGGCGCACCGGCCGCAGCGGCCTGGACCTCCCGGCGGTCAGCCTGGGTCTGTGGCACAACTTCGGTGACGACGTCCCGTTCGACCGGCAGCGCGCCATCCTGCGCCGCGCCTTCGACCTCGGCGTCACCCACTTCGACCTGGCCAACAACTACGGACCGCCCTACGGCAGCGCCGAGGTCAACTTCGGCCGGCACCTCGCCGACGACCTCCGCCCCTACCGCGACGAGCTGGTCATCTCCACCAAGGCCGGTTACGACATGTGGCCCGGCCCGTACGGCCAGGGCGGCGGCGGGCGGAAGTACGTGCTGTCCAGCCTCGACCAGTCGCTGGCCCGGATGGGCCTGGAGTACGTCGACGTCTTCTACTCCCACCGGCCCGACCCGACCACGCCGCTCGCGGAGACGATGGGCGCGCTGCACAGCGCCGTCCGGGCCGGCAAGGCGCTCTACGCCGGCATCTCGTCGTACTCGCCCAAGGACACCGCCAAGGCGGCGGAGATCCTCGCCGACCTGGGGACGCCGCTGCTGATCCACCAGCCGTCGTACTCGATGCTCAACCGCTGGATCGAGACCGAGGGGCTGCTCGACACGCTGGAGGACGTCGGCGCCGGCTGCATCGCCTTCTCCCCGCTGGCCCAGGGGATGCTCACCAGCAAGTACCTGGACGGCGTCCCGGAGGGCTCGCGCGCCAGCCAGGGCAAGTCGCTGTCCACCGACCTGCTCACCGACGAGGCCCTCGAGCACGTCCGCGCGCTCAACGACATCGCCGAGAAGCGCGGGCAGAGCCTGGCCCAGATGGCGCTGGCCTGGGCGCTGCGCGACCCGCGGGTGACCAGCGTGCTCGTCGGCGCCAGCAGCGTCGGCCAGCTGGAGCAGAACGTCGGCGCGCTGGAGCGGCTGGACTTCTCCGACGACGAGCTGGCCGCGATCGAGCAGCACGCCGTCGACTCCGGCATCGACCTCTGGGAGGCCCCGCGGACGGCCTGAGCGGCCTCCTGCAGGTAGCAGGATCCCGACCTCCCCGCCCGTCGCGAGCTCAGGGCGGTGCCCTGGACGGGGCCGGGGCAGGGGGCCTTCCTCAGGCGTCGCGTTCGACGAGCGCGGCGAGCCGGTCCAGCGCCATCCGCCAGCCGAGCTCGTTGTCCGCCGGTGCGACGCCGTCGGGCACGCCCTCGTGCACCGCGGTCAGCTCGGTGCCGCCGTCGCCGGCGTCGGCCAGGGCGATGGTGCTGGTCATCTCGCCCCCGAACACCGGGTCGGCGGTCTCGAAGACGTCGACCTCCACGACCAGCTCGTCGGGCACCAGGCGGACGAAGCGGCCGCGGTAGGTGTCGGTGTGCGCGGTCGACTTCCCCTGCGGTCCCGGCTCGTCGTAGGTGAGCGAGACGCGCAGCGTGCCGCCCTCGCGGGCGTCGAACTCGTGCACCTCGCACGTCATGCCCTCGGGCACCTTCCAGCGGGCGACGGCGGCGGGGTCCAGCAGGGCGCGGTAGACGGCGGCGCGTGGCGCCCGCAGGGAGCGGCTCACCCGGGTCGTGGTCACGGCCGCCATGGTGCCGCGCCGCCCGACCCGTCGAGTGCTACGAACTCGTGGTGATCGCGCCGCGATCACCACGAGTTCGCAGCACTCGGCAGCGAGGAGGCGCCCGTGGACCTCGACGAGGTGGCCGACGAGCTGTACGCGGTGCTGCCCGACGAGTTCGTCGCGGTGCGCGGGCAGCGCCAGGACGACGCCCGGGCCGCGGGGAACCGGACCCTGGCCCGGGAGATCGGCGCGCTCCCCAAGCCGACCGCGGCGGCCTGGGTGTGCAACCTGCTGGTGCGCGAGCAGCGTGCGGAGATCGAGGGCCTCGTCGAGCTCGGCGACCTGCTGCGGCAGGCGCAGGAGAGCCTGGCCGGGGACCAGCTGCGGGCCCTGGACCGCCAGCGCTCCCAGCTGCTGACCGCGCTCACCAGGCAGGCGACCGCGCTGGCCCGGGAGCACGGCATGCGGGTGGGCAGCACGGTGGAGACCCAGGTCGCGGACACGCTGCGCGCCGCGATGGCCGATCCGGCGGCCGGCGAGGCGCTGCTGTCCGGCCGGCTCACCGCGGCGATGTCCTACAGCGGCCTGGGGACGACGGGGACCCGGCCGGCGCTGCGGCTGGTGCGGCCGCGACCGGAGCAGCGCGAGGCCCCCGCGACGCGGGGCGGCACCGCGGGCACCCGCCGGCGTTCCGCCGGGGAGGCCCAGCGGGCTGCCGAGGAGGGGGCCCGGCGCCGTGAGGAGGCGCGACGCCGCGAGGAGGAGGCGCGGCGGGCGGCCGAGGAGCGCCGACGGCGCGAGCTCGAGGAGGCGCGCGCCGCGGCGGAGGAGGCGACCGCGCTGGCCGCCGAGGCCGTCGCCGCGGCCGAGGAGGAGCGGCACCGCGTCGACGACCTCGATGCGCGCCGGGCCGACCTGCAGGCGCGGGTCGAGGAGCTGGCCGACGAGCTCGCCCGCACGGAGGAGGAGGCCGCGCGGACCGCCGAGGAGCTCCAGCGGGCCGAGCGGCACCGGCGCACCGCCGAGCGGCGAGCCACCGAGGCCGCCGCGGCCCGCGACCGGGTGCTGGCCGCGCTCCGCGCGCTCGAGGAGGGCTGACCCGCCCGCTCAGCCCATCGACTTCTGGCCGTCGATGGTCTCCCGCAGGATGTCGGCGTGACCGGCGTGCTGGGCGGTCTCGGCGACGATGTGCAGGAACACCCGGCGCGCCGAGCGGTGCGCGCCCGGCTCGAACCACGGCGCCTCCGGCAGCGGGTGCGACGCGTCGAGGTCGGGGAGGGTGCGCACCACCTCGTCGGTGCGCCGTGCGACCTCCTCGTAGTGGGCCAGCACGCCGTCCAGCGTCTCGTCGGGGCCCAGCCGGAACTCCTCGGCCCACCTCGCCATCTGCTCCGGGTCGGTGGCCGAGGCCATGGCGCCCGGCCCGTTCAGGACGAAGTCCACCCAGCCGGCCTCCTGGGAGGCGACGTGCTTGACCAGCCCGCCGAGCGTCAGCTCGCTGGCCGTCGGCCGCAGCCGGGCCTGCTCCTCGGTGAGGCCCTGGACGGTGTACCGGAGGAAGTGCCGGTGCGCGGCCAGCGCCTCCAACAGGTCCGCCCGCTCGCCGGTGAGGGTCGTGGTGTCCATGGTGTCCGCCTTTCCGGGTCCCGTTCCTGTCGAGGACGACGCTAGGAGGTACAAGTGTCAGATCCTGACCGCAGTGTCGGTCAGGATCACGGCATGACCGATCCCGGCGCCCGCATACTCCGGCTGCTCTCGCTGCTGCAGCAGCGCCGCTACTGGGCCGGCGCCGACCTCGCCGACCGGCTCGGCGTCTCGGTCCGCACGCTGCGCCGGGACGTCGACCGGCTGCGCGAGCTCGGCTACCCGGTGGAGGCGCAGCGCGGCGTCGACGGCGGCTACCAGCTGGCCCCCGGCGCCGCGCTGCCGCCGTTGGTCCTCGACGACGAGGAGGCGGTCGCCTTGACCGTCGGCCTGCAGACCGCCGCGCAGAGCGCCGTCGCCGGGACGGCGGAGTCGTCGGTGCGGGCGCTGGCCAAGGTCGTGCAGGTGATGCCCGCACGGCTGCGGCGCCGGGTCGAGGCGCTGCGGGCGGTGACCGACCCCGCGCCGTGGGCCGCCCCGCGGCAGCTCGTCGACCCGGAGGCGCTGGCCGTCGTGGCCCAGGCCTGCCGCGACTGCGAACGGCTGCACTTCGCCTACACCGCCGCCGACGCCACCCCGTCGGACCGGAGGGTCGAGCCGCACCGGCTGGTCACCCTCGGCCGGCGCTGGTACCTGGTCGGCTACGACCTCGACCGCGGCGACTGGCGCAGCTTCCGCCTCGACCGGCTGGCCCGGCCGCAGCCGACCGGGGCGCGGTTCGCACCGCGGCGGCTGCCGGCCGAGGACGCCGTCGCGTTCGTCCGGGCCGGCACGGCGGCGCTGAGCGCCCCGACCGCCGTCGAGTTCCTCGCCGACGCCCCCGCCGACCGCGTGCGGGCGCGGATCGGGCGGTGGGCGCGCGTCGAGGACGACGGTCCCGGCCGCTGCCGGGTGCGCATGGAGGCCGACGGCCTGGACTGGCCGGCGTTCGCCATCGGCACCCTGGGCGCCGAGGTCACCGTCGTCTCGCCGCCGGAGTTGCTGTATCTGCTGCACGAGTGGGGGCATCGGTTCAGCAGGGCCGGTTCCGTCGTACCCCCGGACGAGCATGGGGACCGTCCCACCGAGGGGAGGCCGCCATGACCCGCACCGTCACCAGCATCGAGGCCCTCGACCTGGAGATCGCCGTCGCCTACATCGCGCTCGGCGTCGCCCGCAGCGCCGCGGCCCACAGTCCGTCGGCCGAGAACCAGCGGCAGGTCGCCGAAGCCGAGGCCGACGTCGACGCCCTGCTCGACCGGCGCCTCGCCGCCGCCTGAAGCCCGTCGCCGGCCCCTCAGGGGCCTGCGCCGAGCCTGGTGACGTGCTGGAACGGCCACCCTTCAGGGGCCCGCGCCGAGCTTGCGAGGCGCGGGGGGAAGGGTGGTCCTCCGACTAGCGTCGGGCCATGACCGGCCCCGCACCCCGCGTCGCCATCGTCACCGGCTCCGAGTCGGGCATCGGCCGGGCCACCGCCGTCGCGCTCGCCGGACAGGGGTGCGACATCGGCATCACCTGGTACCGGGAGGAGGAGGCCGCCGAGGCCACCGCCGCCGAGGTGCGCGCGCTCGGATGTCGCGCGGAGGTCCGGTACGTCGACCTCACCCGGCTCCCGCAGGCCGCCGACGTGGTCGACGACCTGGCCGAGGCCCTCGGCGGGATCGACGTCCTGGTCAACGACGCCGGCACCGGGCACGCGTCGACGGTGCTCGACACCGACTTCGCCACCTGGCGGGAGGTGCTGGCGACCGACCTCGACGCGGCGTTCCTGTGCCTGCAGCGAGCCGCCCGCCGGATGGTCGCAGCCGGCCGCGGCGGGCGGATCGTCAACGTCACCAGCGTCCACGAGCACCAGCCCCGGGTCGGCGCCGCCGCCTACTGCGCGGCCAAGGGCGGCCTGGGGCTGCTCACCCGGGTCGCCGCGATCGAGCTGGCCGAGCACGGCATCACGGTCAACGCCGTCGCGCCCGGCGAGATCGCCACGCCCATGACCGGCCAGGAGGACGAGGACCCGACCGCTCCGGGGCACGAGCGGCCCGGCATCCCGCTGCGCCGTCCCGGCGACGCCCGCGAGGTGGCCGCCGTGGTCGCCTTCCTCGCCTCGCCGGAGGCGTCCTACGTGACCGGGTCCTCCTACGCCGTCGACGGTGGGATGCTGCAGATGGGCCCGATGGCCGGATCGCACCTGGACTCCGACGACTGGCGGCGTCCCTGACCGGAGCCGGTCAGCCGGCGAGCAGGTCCAGCAGCTGCCTCCGGTCCGGACCGGGCGTTCCCGGCGGCGGCTCGCCGGCGTGGGCCGCCAGCCGCTCGGCCATCCCGGGACGCGCCAGCACGTCCCCGGGCAGCGCGAGGCAGGTGACCGTCTCCAGCAGCGCGCGGTAGGCGTCGGCGTCGTGCACGGCAGCGGCCAGCAGCGCGGCGCGCACCGGGTCCGGCGGCGGGGGCTCGCGGCCGGCACGGAGGGCGTCCATCTCGGCGATCCGCGCCCGGTCGGCGGTCAGCTGGCCCCGGTAGAAGGGCGTGACCTCCCGCTCGGTGGCCTCGTCGAATGTTCGGGCCAGCTCACCCGGGTCGTCGAGCGAGGTGCGCACCGCGGCCCGCAGCAGCTGCGCGTGCAGCGCCCCGACCGAGATGCCGCGACCGGCCGAGGGGTTGGTGCAGGCCCAGGCGTCGCCCACCGCGACGAAGCCGGTCACCACCGGGACGCCGTCCACCACCAGACGCCGGTAGCGGTCCAGCACCCCGGCCATCGCCAGCACCCCGGTGATCGGCCGGCCGTCCAGCCAGTGCGCCTGCCGCGGGCAGGCGGCCACCACCCGGTCGAACACCTCCGCCTCGCGCAGCGCCTTGAGCGGGGCGTCGCGGGTCGGCCCGAAGACGGTCACCGACCAGGTGTCGTTGTCCCCTCCCAGCGTGATCAGCGAGATGCTGCCCACGGGCGCCAGTTGCGGACCGATCCGCCGCGGCTGCTCGGGGCCGGTGAAGTAGCGGGTGTAGTACACGAAGCCGCTGGCCGAGCTCTCCGCCCGGCCGGGGCGGGCGTCCAGCTCGGCCAGCCAGTCCGCGCTCGGCGACCGGCGTCCCGTCGCGTCGACGACCAGGTCGGCGGTGACCTCCTCGCCGGTGCCGGTGCGCACCCCGGCGACGTGCGGGACTCCGGGCAGCGACGAGGGGCCGCGCAGGAGCCCCGCGACCCGCACCCCGCGGCGGACCGAGAGCCGCGGGTGCTCCTCCGCGGCCGCCGCCACGACCGCCTCGGTGACCGGGCGCCGACCGGTGACGAAGCGGAAGCGGTCGTCGCCCGGCCGGGGCGCGCGGTCCTCGATCGACGGCGGCAGGGACTCCAGGTAGTCGACCCCGACGCACCCGCCGTCGGCGAGCCGCTCGGTCAGCCCGGGCAGCTCCCGGTCGACCACCTGCCGGAAGCGGGGGAGGAGGGTGTGCGGCTGGCGGAACTGGGCCACGCCGGTGCGCCGCCAGCCGTCCCACGCCTCGCGGGACGTCCCGGGAGGGTCGGCCGCGTCGGGTTCCAGGACGGTGACCTCGTGCCCGTCCTCGGCCAGCATCAGGCCCGCGCACAGGCCGACCACCCCGCCGCCGCACACCACGATCGTCGCCATGCCGCCTCCCGGGTCCGCCGGGGACGCTGCCACCGCGCCGGGGGACCGGACAGTGCCGGAAGCCCCCGTGGTCCCGTCGCCGTCCCGGGAGCCCCGCGGTCGTCGCCGTCCCGGTGCCCGGCCCGGCCACCAGCATGGTGATCATGGGCTCGGTGCGCCCTCGGCCGGCGTGTCGGCGCGTGTAGCCGGCAACAGCCCCATGACCACCTGCGGGACGGCGTCCGGGGCGGGTCGCCGGGTGGGAGCGTGCCGGACCGGCGCCGTCAGCCGCGGCGCCTGCCGCGCTTGTTCCGGTAGAGGTCGGCGTCGGCCCGCACGAGCAGCTCGGCGAGGGTGTCCCCGGGACGGGCGGTCGCGGTCCCGGCCGACCAGGCCGCGGGGTGGGCGGCCCGCAGCCGGGCCAGCAGGTCCTCGGTGCGGGCGGCGTCGGTGGAGGGCAGGCTGAGCACGAACTCGTCGCCGCCGTAGCGGCCGAGCAGGTCCGACAGCCGCAGCTGCGCGCTCCACCCGGTGGCCAGCGCCTGCAGCAGCGCGTCGCCGGCGCGGTGGCCGGCCTGGTCGTTGACCGCCTTGAAGTCGTCGAGGTCGATGAGCACCACCGTGAACGGCTCGCCGCTGCGCAGCGCGTGCGCCAGGCCGCGGTCGGCGGCCGCCTGCCAGGCGCGCCGGTTCGCCAGCCCGGTGAGCGGGTCGGTGCCGGCGGCCCGGTACAGGTCGCCGGACAGGCGGGACTGCACCTCGGTGAGGACGACGACGGTGACGACCGTGGTGAGCCACTGCGGGAGGAAGCCCGACGGGGCCGCGGCCACGGCCCCGACCGTCGTGAGCGCCAGCAGCAGGCCGACGTGCAGCCGGGCGGCACGCCGGGAGGAGAAGTGCGCGCTGAAGACCGCGACGGCCACCATCGCCGGACCCAGACCGACGACCGCCACCGCGGTCGCCGACCGCCAGCACAGCACGCCGAGCACCGCCGAGAGCAGGACCACGGCCGCGTGCAGCGAACGGGGACCCAACCGGTCGCGGCGCAGCCCCAGCACGGCCGCCCCGGCGAGACCGAGTCCCACCAGGCCCCACAGCAGGAGGACCGGTGAGCGCCCGGACGACGGCGCGAGCGCGCCCACGGCGCACAGCGCCGCCCCCACCGCGTACAGCAGTGAGAGCAGCGCGAAGCCGCCTGGCCGCAGCGTCTGCATGGACCCCCCGTTCGTCGGGGCCAGGATCAGCCGCCCCGACGACGCTCCGCAGCGTTGCGGAACCGGCCCGACCCCATAGGGGGACTCCCCGCCGCCCGACCGGGGGAGGCCGGGCTCACTCGCTGTCACTCCTCCGTGGCGGCGGTCACCCGCCGGTGAGCTCGGTCGGCACGGTGATGACGTCGACCATCGCGCCGCGGCGGTGCACCGTGACCGGCAGCGGCCGGCCGATCGCCTCGTCGAACAGCAGCCGCTGCAGGCTCTGCGCCTCGGCGACCGGTCGCCGCCCGGCCTCGAGCACCAGGTCGCCGGGCTTGAGCCCGGACCGGTCGGCCGGCGAGCCGGGGACGACGTCGACGACGCGCAGCCCCCGCCGCCGCCCGGTGCGCTCGGCCAGCGCCGCGGGCAGCGGGGCCGGCGTGCTGACCAGGCCCAGGTAGGCGCGGCGCACCCGGCCGTCGCGCACCAGCGCGTCGACGATCCGCCGGGTGGTGTCGTTGACCGGCACCGCCAGGCCCAGCCCCCAGCCGGCGACGGCTGTGTTGACCCCGACCACCCGGCCGGCGGAGTCGGCCAGCGCCCCGCCGGAGTTGCCGGGGTTGAGCGCGGCGTCGGTCTGGATGACGTCTTCCACCACCCGGGCGGTGCGCCCGTCCCGGGTGGGCAGCGACCGGCCCAGGCCGCTGACCACACCGGCGGTCACCGAGCCGGCCAACCCGAGCGGGTTGCCGACCGCGACCACCAGCTGGCCGACCCGCAGGGTCGCGGCGTCGCCGAGCCGGGCCGGTGGGGGAGTGGCGCCCCGGGCCCGGACGACGGCGAGGTCGGACAGCGGGTCGGCGCCCACGACGTCGACCGCGGTCTCGCTCCCGTCGGCGAAGACCGCCCGGCCCGTGCGGGACCGGCCGACGACGTGGGCGTTGGTCAGCATCAGCCCCCCGCCCGGGACGACGACCGCCGAGCCCGCGCCACCGCGGCCGTCGGGCCCGGTGACCTGCAGTGCCGCGACGTGCGGGGTGAGCTCGGCGGCGACCGCGGTGACGACCTGCGAGTAGGCGTCGAGGGCCGGCTCGCCGATGGAGCCCGAGGGGTCCGGCTCGTGCAGCACTCCCATGGCGCGCCTCCTTCGATTACACGCTTACACCAGTGAACGCCGAACCGGCCCGGTGCGGCAGCGGTCATGCCGTGGGCGAACAGCGGCCCGATACTGGCGCGGTGACGATCCCGGCGACCGCTCGCCGAGCAGCGGCGGAGCAGGCGTGGAGGCAGCTGCGGCCGGAGCTGGAGGCAGCCGCGGTCGCCGCGCTCGGCCCGGCCGAGGGCGACGCCTTCCTCGCCCGCGCCGACCTCGCGCTCTACGACGTCCACGAGCCGCTGGCCACCCTCTACGGAGACGCCGCCGACGAGCTCTTCGCCCGCGCGCTGCGCAGCGCACTGGCCGCCGCCGTCGAGCGCCCGGAGGCCCTGCAGCGCATCGACCGGCGCCGGGAGGTCGACCCGGGGTGGTTCCTGCGGTCCCGGGTGCAGGGGTACGTCTGCTACGTCGACCGGTTCTGCGGCACCCTCGACCGGCTCCCCGGCCGGCTGGACCACCTCGCCGGGCTCGGCACGACCTACCTGCACCTCATGCCGCTGCTGCAGCCGCGGCCGGGCGAGAACGACGGCGGCTACGCGGTGCTGGACTACCGCGCGGTCGACCCGCGGCTGGGCACGATGAGCGACCTCGAGGACGTCGCCGGCGCACTGCACGACCGCGGCATGGCGCTGTGCATCGACCTGGTGCTCAACCACACCGCCCGCGAGCACGCCTGGGCGCGGGGCTGGCTGGCCGGCGACCCCGCGTACGCCGGCTTCTACACCGCCTTCCCCGACCGCACGCTGCCCGACGCCTACGACGCGACGATCCCCGAGGTCTTCCCCGACCGGGCGCCGGGCTCGTTCAGCTGGGTGCCGGAGGCCTGCGGCGGCGCCGGCGGCTGGGTGTGGACGACGTTCTGGCCGTACCAGTGGGACCTGGACTACTCGAACCCCGAGGTCACCCTGGCGATGCTGGGCGAGATCACCTGGCTGGCCAACCGCGGCGTCGACGTCTTCCGGATGGACGCCGTCCCCTTCATGTGGAAGCGGCTGGGCACCAGCTGCCAGAACCAGCCCGAGGGGCACAGCCTGCTGCAGCTGCTGCACGCGCTGACCCGGCTGGCCGCCCCGGGCGTCGTCTTCAAGGCCGAGGCGATCGTCTCGCCCGACGACCTGGTCGGGTACCTGGGCGGGCACGACCGCTACCGGCCCGAGTGCGAGCTGGCCTACCACAACCAGCTCATGGTGCTGCTGTGGAGCAGCCTGGCCACCCAGGACGTCCGGCTGGCCCGCCAGGCGCTGCGCAGGATGCGGCCGGTGCCGCCGAGCGCCACGTGGTGCACCTACGTGCGCGGCCACGACGACATCGGCTGGGCCGTGGCCGACGCCGACGCCGCCGCGGTGGGCCTCGACGGGTTCGCCCACCGCCGCTTCCTCAACGACTTCTACGCCGGCCGCTTCCCCGGCTCCTTCGCCCGCGGCGCCCTGTTCCAGGAGAACGAGGTCACCGGCGATGCCCGCGTCTCCGGCTCGGCCGCGTCGCTGTGCGGCATCGAGGCCGCGCTCGAGGCCGGGGACGACGCCGCGCTGGACGCCGGGGTCCGCCGGCTGGTGCTGCTGTACTCGGTCGCCTACGCGTACGGCGGCATCCCGCTGCTCTACATGGGCGACGAGCTGGCCCTGCGCAATGATCCCGGCTACCTCGCCGATCCCGCGCTGGCCCCGGACAACCGCTGGATGCACCGCCCGCCGATGGACTGGGACGCCGCGGCCCGCACCACCGACCCCGCGACGATCGAGGGCCGGGTGTGGCGGGAGATCCACCGGCTGGGCGAGGTGCGCCGCGCGCTGCTGGCGCTGCGCGGCGGCGTCGAGTCCACGGTCGTGGACGCCGGCAGCGACGCGGTGCTGGTCTGGCGGCGCAAGCACCCGCGCAGCGGCACGTTCGTCGGGCTGGCCAACTTCTCGCCGCGCCCTCAGGGCGTGGACGCCGACACCGTCACCGGTTTCGGCGACTTCGAGCAGGTGCACGGCAGCGACGGCGTCCTCCCGGTGCGCGACGGGCAGGTCGTCGTCCCGGGCCTCGGCTTCGCCTGGTTCGCCGAGCCGTGAGCCGGGGAGGCGGCCCGGGGACGGAGCCGGGGGCCACGGTCGGCGTCGAGGAGGAGTTCCACCTGGTCGACCCCGACACCCTCGCGCTCACCCCGGGCGTCACGGCCGTGGCGGCCGCGCTGGCCGGCGACGCGGGGGAGCACGTGCACCCGGAGATCGTCAGCACGCAGCTGGAGACCGCGACCGGCGTCTGCACGACCCTCGCCGAGCTGCGCACCCAGCTGACCGCCACCCGTGCGGAGGCCGCGGCCGCCGCGGCCCGCGACGGGCTGGCCCTGCTGGCCTCCTCCACCCACCCGTTCGGCACCTGGCGGGAGCAGCGGCTCACCGCCGCGCCGCGGTACCGGGACATGGCGCAGCGGTGGGGCGCGCTGGCCCACCGGCAGGACATCTGCGGCTGCCACGTGCACGTCGGCGTCCCCGACGTCGGGACGGCGGTCGCGGTCATGGACCGGCTCCGCGCGTACCTGCCGGTGCTGCTGGCGATGACCGGCAGCTCGCCGTTCCACGACGGCGCGGACACCGGCTACGAGTCCTGGCGCACGGTGTGGTGGTCGCACTGGCCCAACGCCGGGCCGCCCGAGCCGATGGGCAGCGAGCAGCGGTTCCGCGAGGTCGTCGACGGGCTGGTCCGCTCCGGGGTGGTGCAGGACGGCCGGCACCTGTACTGGGACGTGCGGCCCTCGGCGCGCTGGCCGACGCTGGAGTTCCGGCTGGCCGACGTCTGCACCGACCTCGACGCCGCCGTCCTGCACGCCGCGCTGGCCCGCTCGCTGGTGCGGGTGCTGGCCGGCCGCGCCGAGCACGGCGAACCGTTCGACGAGCCGCGTCCGGAGCTGCTGCGGGCGGCCCGCTGGCGGGCGGCCCGCGACGGCCTCGGCGGGGAGCTGTTCGACCCGGTGCGCGGCGAGCCGGTGCCCGCGCGGGACGCCGTCGCCGCGCTTGTCACCGAGCTCGCCGACGACCTGCGCGCGCACGGCGAGGAGGACGACGTCGCCGCGCTGCTCGACCGGCTCTGGGAGCGCGGCACCTCGGCCGCGCGGCAGCGGGCCACCTGGTCACGCACCGGCGACCCGCGGGCGGTGGCCGCCGAGGTGGTGCGGGACGGCGTCCCCGGCGCCGGGATAGACCGGAGCCCGCGGGGTAGGAGGCGACCATGACAGAGCCGCGTCCCCTCGCCCTGGTCACCGGCGCCTCGAGCGGCATCGGCCTCGAGCTGGCCCGCCAGTTCGCCGAGCACGGCTTCGACCTGGTGGTGAACGCCGAGGACGCCGAGCTCACCACCGCGGCCGAGCAGCTGCGCGCGGCCGGCACCGCGGTCCAGGCGGTGCAGGCCGACCTGCGGTCGCGGACGGGGATCGACGACCTCTGGGCCGCGGTGCAGGCGACCGGGCGCCCGCTGGCCGCCGCCGCGCTCAACGCGGGTGTCGGGAAGGGCGGGCCGTTCACCGAGAACGACCTGGCGGACGAGCTCGCGATCATCGACCTGAACGTCGTCTCCACCGTCGTCCTGGCAAAGTACGCGCTCCGCGACATGGCCGCGCGCGGCGAGGGCCGGGTGCTGATCACCTCGTCGATCGCCTCGACGATGCCCGGGCCCCACCAGGCGGTCTACAACGCCTCCAAGTCCTTCGTCCAGTCGCTGGCCGAGGCCCTGGCGACCGAGCTGCGCGACACCGGGGTCACGGTCACCTCGCTCATGCCCGGCCCCACCGACACCGAGTTCTTCGAGCGCGGCGACCTGATGGACACCAAGCTCGGCCAGGGCCCCAAGGACGACCCGGCGCAGGTCGCGAGGCAGGGGTTCGAGGCGATGATGGCCGGCAAGGACAAGGTGCTGGGCGGCTCGGTGATGAGCAAGGCGCAGGCGGTGGTCAACTCGGTGCTGCCGGACCGGCTCAAGTCCGCCGGCCACGCGAAGATGGCCGAGCCGGGCAGCGCGGGGTAGTCCCGTGGCGGGCATCCACGACCTGGCGCGGCCGCTGCGGGACCCGGCCGACCTCGACCCGCTGCTGGAGCGGATCGGCGACGCGCCCGTCGTGGCCATCGGCGAGGCCAGCCACGGCACGCACGAGTACTACGCCTGGCGGGCCGCGCTGACCCGCCGGCTCGTCACCGAGCGCGGCTTCGGCCTCGTCGCCGTCGAGGGCGACTGGCCGGACTGCTACCGCGTCAACCGCTCGGTCAAGCTCCGTCCCGGTGCCGACGCCGACCCGCGCGACGCCCTGGACGCCTTCTCCCGCTGGCCGACCTGGATGTGGGCCAACGACGACCTCGTGGACTTCTGCCGGTGGCTGCGCGACGTCAACGCCGAGCGCGTCGAGGGCGAGCGGGTCGGCTTCTACGGCCTGGACGTCTACAGCCTCTGGGACTCGGTGCACGAGCTCGTCGGCTGGCTGCGCGACAACGAGCCCGAGCACGTGGACACGGCCGTCCGGGCGCTGCGCTGCTTCGAGCCGTTCGGGGAGGACGGCGCCGAATACGCCTTCGCCAGCCGCTTCGCGCCGACCAGCTGCGAGCAGGCCGCCGTCGAGCTGCTGCACTCCCTGTGCGAGGGGCGCGGCCGGGCCGAGGCCGGGACCGACCCGGAGGCCCGCTTCTCCGCCGAGCAGAACGCGGCCGTGGTCGTCGACGCGGAGCGCTACTACCGGGCGATGGTGCAGGGCTCGGCGGAGTCGTGGAACGTCCGGGACGTGCACATGGTCGACACCGTCGACCGGTTGCTGGCGCACCCGGAGAGCGGGACCCACCCGGCCAAGGCCGTCGTCTGGGAGCACAACACGCACATCGGCGACGCCCGCGCCACCGACATGGCCGACGCCGGGATGACCAACGTCGGGCAGCTGCTGCGCGAGCGGCACGGCACCGACGGCGTCGTCCTCATCGGCTTCGGCGGGTACCGCGGCGGCGTGATCGCCGGCAGCGGGTGGGGTGCCCAGATGCAGCGGATGCCGGTGCCCGAGGCCCGGTCCGGCAGCCTGGAGGCGCTGCTGCACGAGGAGCTGGGCCGCGACGCACTGCTGGTCTGGGACCGCGACGGCGCCCGGCCGGCCGAGCTGGACCGCCGGCTGGACCACCGGGCGATCGGCGTCGTCTACCGGCCCGAGCGGGAGAAGTGGGGCAACTACGTGCCGACCGTGCTCGGCGAGCGCTACGACGCCTTCCTGTACCTGGAGGACACCTCGCCGCTGCAGCCGCTGCACCTGGAGCGGGCCGACGAGCACGTACCGCCGCTGGCGCACGCGGTCTAGGGCCCGGTCATGGCGCTCCCGCACGCCGCGGAGGGACGGCTCGCCGCTCGCCCACCGGCCGCGCCGGCCGCACTGCCGTACCCGCCGGGGGTCCGCACGCTGGAGCTGGGGCCGCACGCGCAGGCGCAGCTCGTCGTGCCCGAGGGGCCGCCCCGGCCGCGGCCGCTGCTGGTGTTCTTCCACGGCGCGGGGGGGATGGCGGCGCAGTCCGTGGCCCTGGTCGGCGACCCGGCCACCGCGCGGGACGCCCTGGTGCTGGCCCCGTCGTCGGTCTCCTCGACCTGGGACCTCATCGCCGGCGGCCTCGGCCGGGACGTCGCGGTGCTCGACGCCGCCCTGGCGCAGGTCTTCGCCCGCCAGCCGGTCAGCCGCGTGGCGCTGGGCGGCTTCTCCGACGGCGCCTCGTACGCGCTCAGCCTCGGGCTGGCCAACGGCGACCTCGCCGAGGCGGTGCTCGCCTTCTCCCCGGGGTTGGCCGTCCCGCCACGGCTGGTGGGCCGGCCGCGGATCTGGATCTCCCACGGCACCGACGACCGGGTGCTGCCCGTCGCCCGGTGCGGACGGCGGCTGGCCCGCGAGCTGGGCACCAGCGGGTACGACGTCACCTACGAGGAGTTCGACGGCGGCCACGTCGTCCGGCCCGGCGACGTGACCGCCGCCCTCACCACCTGGCTGGGCGAGCCCGGCTGAGCCGTGAGCGCCGATGGCCCCGTCCCGGGCAGGCTCCGTCGAGGGGCTCGCCGGGGCCCTTCTACGGTGAGGAGGACGGGGTCCTGCTCCGGAGGGTGGGGAGGACGGGGTCCTCCCTCAGGCGGACCGGCGCTCGGTCATGTCCGTCGGCGGTGCCTGCGGGTCCTTGCGGCCGCCGGTCTTGCCGACCGCGAACCCCGGCCCGAGCTCCTCCAGCGCCAGCCGCCCGTACACCTGCTGCTGGGTGGCCACCCGCTCGGCGCGGCCGCGGCCCAGGAAGCTGACCATCCAGTGCAGCACCGCGGTGACCCGGCTCTTGAAGCCCACGATGTACATCAGGTGCACGACCAGCCAGAGCACCCAGGCGAAGAAGCCCTCGAACTTGAGGTTCTTGATGTCGGCGACGGCGGAGAAGCGGGAGATCGTCGCCATGTTGCCCTTGTCGCGGTAGTGGAACGGACCGCGCGCCTCGCGCCCGGCGATCCGCCGCGTGATCTGGTCGGCGGCGTACCGCCCGCCCTGGATGGCGACCTGGGCCACGCCGGGCAACTTGTCCAGCGCCATCATGTCGCCGACGACGTGCACCTCGGGGTGCCCGGGCAGCGTGAGGTCGGGCAGCACGTTGATGCGTCCGGCGCGGTCGATCTCGGCGCCGGACTGCTCGGCGAGGAGCCGCCCGAGCGGGCTGGCCTGCACGCCCGCCGCCCACACCTTGGTGGCCGCCTGGATGCGGCGGACCTGCCCGTCGCGGTCCTTGACCGCCAGGCCGTCGGCGTCGAGGTCGGTGACCATCGCGCCGAGCTGGACCTCGACGCCGATCTCGTTGAGGTGCCGGCGGGCGCGCTCGCCGAGCTTCTCGCCGAACGGCGGCAGGACCTGCGGGGCGGCGTCGAGCAGGATGATCCGGGCCTGGGTCGGGTCGATGCTGCGGAAGTCGCGGCGCAGGGTGCGGTGGGCCAGCTCGGCGATCTGCCCGGCCATCTCGACACCGGTCGGACCGGCGCCCACCACCACGAAGGTGAGCAGCCGGTCGCGCTCGGCCGGGTCCGTGGCGAGCTCGGCCAGCTCGAAGGCGCCGAAGATGCGCCCGCGCAGCTCCAGGGCGTCGTCGATGCTCTTCATGCCGGGCGCGAACACGGCGAAGCGGTCGTTGCCGAAGTAGGACTGCCCGGCGCCGGCGGCGACGATCAGCTCGTCGTAGGGGTGCACCGTGGTGCGGCCCAGGATGGTCGAGGTGACCGTGCGGGCGGCCAGGTCGACGCCGGTGACCTCGCCGAGGACGACCCGGGCGTTCTGCTGGTGCCGCAGGATCTCCCGGGTGGCCGGTGCGACCTCGCCCTCGGACAGGATGCCGGTGGCCACTTGGTACAGCAGCGGCTGGAACAGGTGGTGGCTGGTCTTGCCGATGACGGTGACGTCGACCGGGGCCCGCTTGAGCGCCTTGGCGGCGAACAGCCCGCCGAAGCCGGAGCCGACGATGACGACCCTGGGCCGGCCGGACGGTGAGGTGCCGGCGGGGCCGGCCACAGGTGATGTCGTCATGATGAATCAGTCTCCCACCTCGGTGTCCCGGGACGCGGACGCCCGGGAGCGATCCAGGTCACTGTCCGCCGTCCTACCCGCTGGTGAGCGGGTCACGCGGGCGCGGTAGACCGGTTCGGTGCCGAATCCCGCGACCCGGCCGGTCCTCGTCCCCGGCCTCGGGCTCGACGGGCGCTCGTCGGCCCGGCTCCGGGAGCTGGTGCCGGCCGACGTCGTCCTGCTGCCGGGGATGGGGCTGCCGGGCCCGGTGCCGTCGCTCGAGGAGCTCACCGTCCTGCTGCGGGACCGGCTCGGTGGCGGGCCGGTGCTGCTGGTCGGCCACTCCCAGAGCTGTCAGGTGGTCGCCGCCCTGGCCGGTGACCCGCGCGTCACCGGGCTGGTGCTGTTGGGGCCGACCACCGATCCCCGCCTGCGGTCGGGGGGAGGACTGCTCCGGCGGTGGGTGGCGACGGCGGTCGGGGAGCGGTGGCCGCACGCGCTGCTGGCGCTGCCGCAGTGGCTGCGCACCGGGCCGCGGGCGATGCGGCAGCTGTGGGCCGTGGCCTCACCCGACCGGATCGACGTCCGGCTGCGGACCGTCGGCGTCCCGGTGACCGTCGTCCGCGGCACTCGCGACCGGCTCTGCGCGCACGACTGGGCCGCCGCCGTGGCCGCGGCCGCGCCCCGCGGCCGGCTGGTCGAGCTGCCGGGCGCGGCGCACCTGACCCCGATGACCCACCCGGGGGAGGTCGCGGCCCTCGTGCGGGAGTCCGCGGCGGAGCGGCGCCCGGGCGCCTGACGACGGGGAACGCGGGCGGCCCGGGCGCTCGGGTGGGTGGCCGCTGCGTGACACGATGTGCTCGTGGCCTCCTCCTCCGCCTCGGCCGGCGCGCTGCTGCGGCACGTCCGCACCGGCCGCGCGCGCAGCCGGGCCGAGCTGGTGGCGCTGACCGGCGCCTCGCGGAACACCGTCAGCGCCCGGGTCGACCAGCTGATCGCGGCCAACCTCCTCGCCGAGGGCGGCCGCGGCTGGAGCACCGGCGGGCGCCCGCCGACGCTCCTGCAGTTCAACAGCCGCGCGGGCTGCGTGCTCGCCGTCGACCTGGGCGTCACGAGCGTCGACGTCGCCGTCACCGACCTCTCGGCGCAGGTCCTGGCCACCGTCGGCCACTCCATCGACATCGCCGACGGCCCCCGGCCGGTGCTGGCCGAGGTCGACCGGCTGGCCCAGCTGGTCCTCGCCGACGCGGGCCTGGAGCCGGCCGACGTGTGCGCCGTGGGGGTCGGCGTCCCCGGCCCGGTGGAGCACTCCAGCGGGCGCCCGTTCCACCCGCCGATCATGCCCGGCTGGCACGACTTCCCGATCCCCAGCGCCTTCGGCCGCTACGAGTGCCCGGTCTACGTCGACAACGACGTGAACGTCATGGCGCTGGGGGAGATGGGCGCCGCCGGGTCGGTGCAGGACGTGCTGGTCGTCAAGGTCGGCACCGGCATCGGCTGCGGCGTCATCGTCGACGGGCGGGTCTACCGCGGGGCGCAGGGCAGCGCCGGGGACATCGGGCACATCCACGTGACGACGCCCGACGGGCGGCTGGTGACCTGCCGCTGCGGCCAGGAGAACTGCCTGGAGGCGCTCGCCGGCGGAGGTGCGCTGCTCACTGACGCCGTCGCGGCGGGGCTCCCGGTCCGCACCACCCGCGAGGTCGTGGAGCGAGCCGCCCAGGGCGACGGTGCGGCGATCGAGCTGGTCCGCGAGGCCGGGCGGACGATCGGCACGGTGCTCGCGGCGCTGGTCAACTTCTTCAACCCGCACCGCATCGTGGTGACCGGCGGCGTGGCCCAGGCCGGCGTCCCGCTGCTCGCGGGCATCCGGGAGTCGGTGTACCGGCGGTCCATGCCGCTGGCCGCCCGCGCGCTGGAGATTACCGTCAGCGCGGCTCCGGAGCTGTCCGGCCGGATCGGCGCCGCCCTGATGGCCATCGAGGGCTTCCTCGACGAGGAGTCGGTCGAGCAGGCCCTCGCGCGGTGACGCGGTCGGCCCACCGGCCGAGACCGCGACCACTGTCGTTCCCTGCCCGGTGAGCCCTCCCGTCGGACCCGCCGGGGACGCTGCGGCCCTGCCGACGGGCACGACACCGCGGCCACGTCCGGACACGCCCGGCGCGGCAGCTGGGGTCCGGAGCACCGTCACGCCATCGGGTCTCGTTTCGGCAACCCCCGTTCAGTGGTCTTGACCACGTCCGGCACGGCCCCTTATGTTCTCGCTTCAGCCGACTAATGGTCAGTGTTGAGCAGAAGTTCGGGTGGTGTCGCTGTGGCTGTCCTTCCTCCCCGCGCTGGGGTGCCTCCTCTGCTGGAGGTGCACGGCGTCGTCAAGTCGTTCCCGGGTGTCCGGGCGCTGGACGGGGTCGACCTCGACGTCCGGGCGGGGGAGGTGCACTGCCTGCTCGGCCAGAACGGTGCCGGCAAGTCGACGCTCATCAAGGTGCTGGCCGGGGCGCACCAGCCCGACGCCGGCCGGATCAGCTGGCGCGGGGAGCCCGTACGGCTCACCGACCCGCAGGCGGCGATGTCGCTCGGGATCGCGACCATCTACCAGGAGCTGGACCTGGTCGCGGGTCTCACCGTCGCCGACAACGTCTTCCTCGGCCGCGAGCACGCGCGGCTGGGCCTGACCCGGCCGTCCTCGGCGAACCGGGCCGCCGCCCGGCTGCTGGAGCGCCTCGGCCACGCCGACATCCGGCCCACCGCGGAGGTCGGCTCGCTGCCGGCGGCCGCGCAGCAGATGGTCAGCATCGCCCGGGCCCTCTCCCAGGACGCGAAGCTGATCATCATGGACGAGCCGTCGGCCGTCCTGGACAGCGAGGAGGTCGAGCGGCTGTTCGCGGTGATCCGCGACCTCACCGCCCACGACGTCGCCGTCGTCTACATCTCCCACCGGCTCGAGGAGATCCGCGAGGTCGGCGACCGGATCACCGTCCTCAAGGACGGCCGCACCGTCGCCACCGGCCTGCCCGCCCGCGAGACCCCGACCCGCGAGGTCATCACGCTGATGACCGGCCGCGACATCGAGTACGTCTTCCCCGAGCGGCGGGAGCACCCCGACCCCGACGCCGCCCCGCTGCTGGAGGTCGAGGGGCTGGGGCTGCGCGGCTCCTTCGCCGACGTCTCCTTCACCGTCCGCCCCGGCGAGGTCGTGGGCCTGGCCGGCCTGGTCGGCTCCGGGCGCTCGGAGATCCTCGAGAGCGTCTACGGCGCCCGCCGCCCCACGTCCGGCACGGTCCGCGTCGGCGGCCGGCGGCTGCGCCCGGGGGACGTCGCCGCCGCGGTCTCGGCCGGCGTCGGCCTGGCCCCCGAGGAGCGCAAGAGCCAGGGGCTGCTGCTGGGGGAGTCGGTCTCCCGCAACATCAGCCTGTCCAGCCTGGCCCGGTTCGCCCGCGCCGGCTTCCTGTCCCGGTCCGCGGAGGCCGAGGCCGCGCGGCAGCAGGTGACCGCGCTGGAGGTCCGCCCGGCGGACGTCGACCGGGAGGTCCGGACGCTGTCGGGCGGCAACCAGCAGAAGGTCGTGCTGGCCCGCTGGCTGCTGCGCGACTGCCGGGTGCTGCTGCTCGACGAGCCGACCCGGGGCGTCGACGTCGGCGCCCGCTCGGAGATGTACGCGCTGATCCGCGCGCTGGCCGACCGCGGTGTGGCCGTCGTCGTGGTGTCCAGCGAGATCCCCGAGGTGCTCGGCCTGGCCGACCGGGTCCTGGTCATCGGCGACGGCCGCGTGCTGGCGGAGGAACCGGCCGGCGCGCTCGACGAGCACCGGGTGCTCGACCTGGTCATGCAGGACGCGGCCGTCCACGGCGGCCAGATGCACACGCGAGACGACGAGCAGGCACAGCGCGAAGGGGACGTGGCATGAGCAGCACGACCGCGACGACGGGGACCGACGCCCCGCAGCAGCCGTCCGGCGCCGCAGCGCGCCGCGGCGGCTCGGGGTTCCTCGCCGGGCCCATCGGCCGCAACCTCGGCCTGGTCGTCGCCCTGGCGGTGCTCTGCATCGTCGGCACCGCCACCGCCCCCGACCGGTTCCTCGCCATCGACAACGTGCTCACCATCCTGCGGCTGGCCGCCGTGATCGGCGTGGTGAGCATCGGGATGACGTTCGTGATCATCGGCGGTGGCATCGACCTGTCGGTCGGCGCGATCGTGGCGCTGTCCTCGGTGTGGGCGACGACGCTGGCCACCCAGGCGATGGCGGCGGACGTCCACTGGATCGTCATGGTGGTCACCGCGCTCCTGGTGGGCGCCGGGTGCGGGCTGGTCAACGGGATAGTCATCGCCTACGGCAAGCTCGTCGCCTTCATCGCCACGCTGGCCATGCTCGCGGCCGCCCGCGGCCTGGCCGAGATCATCGCCAACCGGCGCACCCAGATCGTGCAGGACCGCGACTTCCTCGCCTTCTTCTCCGGCGACGTCCTCGGGGTCCCCACGCTGGTGGTCATCTTCGCGCTGGTCGCCGTCGCCGGGTGGGTGCTGCTCAACCGGACGACGTTCGGCCGGCGCACCTTCGCCGTCGGCGGCAACGCCGAGGCCGCGCGGCTGGCCGGCATCCGGGTGCAGCGGCACACCATGTGGCTCTACGTGCTCTCCGGCGTCACCTGCGGCATCGCCGCGGTCATGCTCATGGCCCGCACGACGACCGGCAGCTCCACCCACGGCACGCTCTACGAGCTGGACGCGATCGCCGCGGTGGTGATCGGCGGCACGCTGCTCATCGGCGGCCGCGGGACCATCGTCGGCACCGTCCTGGGCGTGCTCATCTTCACCACGCTCGGCAACGTCTTCACGCTGAACAACCTGTCCAGCTCCGCCCAGGCGGTCGCCCGCGGCGTGATCATCGTCGTCGCCGTCCTGCTGCAGATGCGGCTGGCGACCGGCTCGTTCAGCCTCGGTCGGCTCGGCCGCGGCGCCGGCACCGGCAGCCCGCCCGCCCCGGCCGGCGCGGCCGGCACGGTCTCCGGCGGCGCGACGCCCGGCGGCCCCGGCGGCCCCGCGCCCGGCGCGACGACCGACCGCCCCTGACGCGGTCCGGGGCGGCACCGTCCCCGGACCGGCACCACCGCACCACCCCGACCACCTGGCCGACGACAGCCAGGGAGGCGATACCCGAGGAGAGAACATGTCTGCAGCGAGGCAGCGCCCGTTCCGTCGTGTCACGTCGACCGCGCTCGCCGTCCTCGGCGCCGGCGTCCTGGTCGCCGGCTGCACGAGCAACACCCCTGAGGCCTCCGGCGGCGGTGGCGGGGGCGGCGGCGAGGCCGCCAGCCCCAACGACGAGGCCGGCGAGACGGTGCGCATCGGCTTCTCCGCGCCCGCCGCCGACCACGGCTGGATGGCCGGCATCAGCCAGGCCGCGCAGGCCGAGGCCGACCGCTACGAGGACGTCGAGCTCTCGATCGCCGAGGGCACCAACGACGTCAGCACCCAGATCAGCCAGGTCGAGACCTTCATCAACGAGGGCGTCGACGCGATCGTGCTGCTGCCCTTCGACGGGGCCGCGCTGACCCCCGTCGCACTGCGGGCCATGGAGGCCGGCATCCCGGTCATCAACGTCGACCGCGAGTTCAACAGCCCGTTCGCCGCCCGGGCCACCGTCCTCGGCGACAACTACGGCATGGGTGTCTCGGCCGGCCAGTACATCTGCACGCAGCTGGGCGACCAGCCCGACGCGGTCGTCGCGGAGATCGCCGGCATCGACTCGCTGCCGCTGACGCAGGACCGCAGCCGGGGCTTCGCCGACGCACTGGCCGAGTGCGGCCTCAACGTGGACAACCGCGTGGCGGCGGACTTCACCGTCGAGGGCGGGGAGCGGACCGCGGCGAACCTGCTGCAGGCCGCGCCGCAGATCGACGCTGTCTGGAACCACGACGACGACCAGGGCGTCGGCGTCCTGGCCGCCATCAACAACGCCGGCCGCAGCGAGTTCTTCATGGTCGGCGGCGCGGGCTCGGCCAACGCGATGCGCGAGATCCAGTCCGGCCAGTCGGTGCTCGACGCCACGGTCATCTACCCGCACACCCAGGCCGCGGACGGCATCGCGCTCGCCCGGCTGATCGCGCAGGACAAGAGCCTGTCCGACCTCACCTCCCAGGGGGTGCCGCAGCGGATCGTGCTCGACGCGCCCGTCGTGACCGCCGAGAACGTCGACCAGTACATCGACGCCGCGTTCGAGTCCTGACCCGCTGATGCGGAGTCGCCGGGTGCCGCGACGAGCGGCACCCGGCGACCCGACCGAGGAGCCCGCATGACCCCGACCCTCGGCGTCGGCCTGATCGGCTACGCCTTCATGGGCGCCGCGCACTCGCAGGCCTGGCGCACCGCCCCCCACTTCTTCGACCTGCCGCTGCGTCCCGAGCTGACCGTGCTCGCCGGCCGGGACGCCGTCCGCGTCGCCGACGCCGCCGAGCGGCTGGGCTGGACGTCGACCGAGACCGACTGGCGCCGCGTGCTCGAGCGCGACGACGTCAGCCTCGTGGACGTGTGCACGCCCGGTGACACCCACGCCGAGATCGCGATCGCCGCGCTCGAGGCGGGCAAGCACGTGCTCTGCGAGAAGCCCCTGGCCAACACGGTCGCCGAGGCCGAGGCGATGGCCGACGCCGCCGCCCGCGCCGCCGCCCGCGGAGTGCGGTCGATGGTCGGCTTCACCTACCGCCGCGTCCCGGCCATCGGCCTGGCCCGGCAGCTGGTCGCCGACGGCCGCCTCGGCGAGATCCGGCACGTGCGCGCCCAGTACCTGCAGGACTGGATCGCCGACCCGACCGCGCCGATGTCGTGGCGGCTGGACAAGGACAAGGCCGGCTCGGGCGCGCTCGGCGACATCGGCGCGCACATCGTCGACCTGACCCAGCACATCACCGGGCAGCGGCTCACCGGCGTCAGCGCGCTGCTGGAGACCTTCGTCGAGGAGCGCCCGCTGCCGGCGTCGGCCGGGTCGCTGTCCGGCGTCGCGGGCGAGGGCATGGGCACGGTCACCGTCGACGACGCCGCGGTGTTCCTCGGCCGGTTCAACGGGGGGGCGCTGGCCAGCTTCGAGGCCACCCGGTTCGCCCTCGGCCGGAAGAACGCCATCCGGATCGAGGTCAACGGCTCGCGCGGCAGCCTGGCCTTCGACTTCGAGGACATGAACGTCCTGCAGTTCTTCGACGGCGACGAGCCGGCCGCGACCGCGGGCTTCCGGCGCATCCTCGTCACCGAGCCCGAGCACCCCTACGTCGGCGCCTGGTGGCCGGCGGGGCACGGCCTGGGCTACGAGCACGGCTTCACCCACCAGGTCGTCGACCTGGTGACCGCCATCGCCAAGGGCGAGGACCCGAGGCCGTCCTTCGCCGACGGGCTGCAGGTGCAGCGGGTGCTCGACGCCGTCGAGCGCAGCGCCGCCGCCCGTTCCGTGTGGACCGACATCTGAGAAAGGACCCCCCTGCCCCCCGCCGCGCGCAGGCTCGCGGCGGGGCCCTGCAGGGGAGCCGCTCGTCCACTCCCCGCGAGCTCGCGGCGGGGCCCGGGACGAGGCCGACCAAGAGGAGACCACGATGCCCCGTCCCGTCACCCTGTTCACCGGCCAGTGGGCCGACCTGCCGTTCGAGGAGGTGGCCCGGCTCGCCTCCGAGTGGGGCTACGACGGCCTGGAGATCGCCTGCTGGGGCGACCACCTCGACGTCGAGCGCGCGGCGAACGACGACTCCTACGTGCAGGAGCGCCTGGAGATCCTGAAGCGGCACGACCTGCAGGTCTTCGCGATCTCCAACCACCTCAACGGCCAGGCCGTCTGCGACGACCCGATCGATGAACGGCACCGCGGCATGGTGCACCCCCGCGTGTGGGGCGACGGCGATCCCGAGGGCGTCCGGCAGCGGGCGGCCGAGGAGATGAAGACGACCGCCCGCGCGGCGGCGAAGCTGGGCGTGAAGACCGTCGTCGGGTTCACCGGGTCGAAGATCTGGAAGACCGTGGCGATGTTCCCGCCGGTGCCCGAGTCGATGGTCGAGGACGGCTACCGCGACTTCGCCGACCGCTGGAACCCGATCCTCGACGTCTTCGACGAGGTCGGGGTGCGGTTCGCGCACGAGGTGCACCCGTCGGAGATCGCCTACGACTACTGGACGACGGTCCGCACGATGGAGGCCATCGGCCACCGGGAGGCCTTCGGGCTCAACTGGGACCCCAGCCACTTCGTGTGGCAGGACCTCGACCCGGTCTCGTTCATCTGGGACTTCAAGGACCGGATCTACCACGTCGACTGCAAGGACGCGAAGAAGCAGGTCGGGAACGGGCGGAACGGCCGGATGGGTTCGCACCTGCCGTGGGCCGACCCGCGGCGCGGCTGGGACTTCGTCTCCACCGGCCACGGCGACGTCCCGTGGGAGGCCTGCTTCCGGATGCTGAACACCATCGGCTACGACGGGCCGATCTCGGTCGAGTGGGAGGACGCCGGCATGGACCGCCTGGTCGGCGCCCCCGAGGCGCTGGCGTTCGTGCGCCGGCTGGCCTTCGACCCGCCCGCGGCCGCCTTCGACGCGGCCTTCGCCAGCGGCAACTGACGGCCGGGAGGTGGACGGCGGTCGGGGGTCCCGCCGCCCACCTCCCGGAGGTCGCGACCCCGTCCCGGGCCGGCCCCGTCCAGAGCCTCGCCGCGAGCCTGCGAGCGGTGCGGGGGACGGGGTCCTCCTCCTCCGGAGGGCGCGGGCAGGCGGGGTCCTCCCTCAGGCGGCGACGGTGACCGGCAACTCCATGCCGGCCGCACGGTGCGCGCCGACGGAGCAGTAGAAGACGTAGTCGCCGGGCGCGAGCTCGACCTCGAGCGTGGCCGACTCACCCGGCTGCAGCACCTCGGTGGCTGCGACGTCGCTGCCGCCCTGCTCGACGACGAAGTCGTGCGGCATGCGGCCGCTGTTGGTGACCTCGAAGGAGTACGTGCCGGCCGAGAGCGAGTCCTCGGAGAGCTCGATGTACATCTCGCCCTCGTCGACCGACACCGTCTGGCTCTCGGCCTGCGCCGGAGCGCTCGACGAGGAGGAGGTCGGAGCCGCGGTCGAGGTGGTGGCCTCCGCGCTGGTCGAGGGTGCGCTGCTGGTGGCTGCGGCGTCGGCGGCGTCGTCCTCCGCGGAGCAGCCGGTCACCAGGCCGATCCCGAGGGCCAGGACGAGCGGCGCGACGCGGCGGGCAGGGCGGGCAGAACCGGTCGCGTGGGGCACGCGGGACCTCCTGGGAGCCGACGGGACCCCGCCCCGACGGCGGCTCCCCGTAGCCGGGGATGCTGCAACGCTCACGCACCCGCGCGGAAGCCCCCGACCCGTGCATCAGGACGGCGCGGGCACTCCCGTCACTCTCCGGCACCAGGCGACGACGGAGGCGCACACCTCCGGATCGACCGGACGGCGCAGCTCCTCCCGGTAGTGGCGCAACGAGGCCGCCCCCGGCTGCCGGCGCAGCGTGTGCGTCAGGTCGGGGACACGCCGGACCTCGACCGGCCCGGGCACGGTCGCGGCCAGGACGGCGAGGTCGTCCGCCGGCACCTGGAGGTCCTTGGCGCCCGTGACGGCCAGGACCGGGACGGTGAGCCGGGCGAGGTCGGCCCGTGGGTCGTGCCGCAGGAACTCGCGGTGCCACCGGGCGTTGGTGCGGACGCCGTCGATCCGTGCCATGTCCGTCGTGGTCGCGAGGATCTTCCGGTGGTTGGCCACGACCTTCGCCTCCAGGTCGGTGCGCAGCAGCCGGAGCAGGCCGCGCACCGGTGCCGGGAGCGTGGGCGCGATCTGCCGCGCCTGCCAGCGGAGCAGCTCCACCCCCGGGGTCGCGCTCATGGCCAGCAGGACCACGCCGGCCACCGGAGCGCCCCGGCCGGCCAGCGCGGCGGCCAGGATGGCGCCCTCGCTGTGCCCGGCCAGCACGATCCGGTCCGGGTCCACCTCCGGCCGGGCGGCCAGCGCGTCGCGCGCCCGGGCCAGGTCGTCGACGTTGTCGTACAGGCCGGCGGCCCGCCAGTCGCCGGGGCTGCCGCCGACGCCGCGCTTGTCGTAGCGCAGCGAGGCGAGCCCGCCCTCGGCCAGGGCCTGCGCCAGCGCGCGGGTGACGTCGAAGCGCAGGCGGCGGTGGTTCGAGTCGCGGTCGAGCGGACCGGACCCGGCGGCCAGCAGCACCGCGGGCACCGGCGTCGGGACGTCGGGGAGGGTGAGGGTCCCGGCGAGCGAGGGGTGGCCGGGCACCTGCACCGGCAGTTCGCGCACCTCAGCGCGCCGGGGGGAGGGCGCCGGCGACCGCGGCCGGGTCGTCCACGCCGAGCAGCAGGGTGTCGAAGCGCTGCCCCGTCAGGCGCACCCGCACGGCCGGCTGGCCACGCCGCACCGACACCAGGCTCTTCCCCCCGCGCCCGCGCCAGGTGCCGATCAGGCGCAGGCCCGGGAGCCCGAGGCCGGGTGCGCGCACCCCGCGGGCCGCGGCCGGCCCGTCGGGGACGACGTCGACCGACCGCACGGCGGACAGGGGGACCTCGAGGTCGCGGAGCAGGCCGAGGACGCGCTCGGCCCGGGTGGGGGAGACGTGCAGGGTCCGGGGTGTCGTGGTCACGGTCGCCATGGCATCATCGTTACCGAATTCGAGAACGATGTCAATCATGAGAACGGTGGCGTCATGGCGACGGCGGACCTGCTCCTCCACCCGGTTCGGCTGCGGATCGTGCAGGCCTTCCTCGGGGACCGCGCGCTGACGACGGCCGATCTGCGCGGCGAGCTACCCGACGTCCCCCCGGCGACGCTGTACCGGCACGTCGGGGTGTTGGCCGAGGCGGGCGTGCTGACCGTGGCGGGGGAGCGGAGGGTCCGCGGCGCGACCGAGCGCAGCTACCGGCTGGTGACCGAGGCGGCGTCGGTCGACGCCGCGGACGCCGCGGCGATGTCGGTCGACGAGCACCGGCGGGCCTTCGCCACCTTCGTCGCCGCGCTGCTCGCGGACTTCGACCGGTACGCCGATGCCGCGGCCGGCCCGGGCCTGGACCCGGCGGCCGACGGGGTCGGCTACCGCCAGGTGGCGCTGTGGTTGGACGACGAAGAGTTCACCGGGCTGGTGACCGAGCTGCGCGCGGTGCTGACCGCGCGGCTGGCGCTCGAGCCCGACGGCGCCCGCCGGCGCCGGATCGTCAGCCAGGTGTTCCTGCCAGGGTGACGCACGGGGCCGGGGGTCTTCCGGCCCCGTGTCGTGTCACTCGGCGCGTGCGGCGGCCCTCGCGACCTTCCTGTTGGCCTTGGCCAGCGTCTTGGCGGCCTTGCGCACCCGGCGCGGCTCCCGGTCGATCGTCCCGCGGGTGAGCAGGCCGACGCCGATGCCGAGCAGCCACACGTCCTTGGCCACCGCCAGTCCCTCCTGGGTCGGCGCCAGGCTGCCCGGCTTCCGCATGCCGGGGGTGTTCAGGTAGAGCCCGAGCAGCCCGCCGGAGAAACCGGTCAGCACCGCACCGGCCACGGCGGTGGGCACGAACGGCGTCAGCAGCGCCGCCCCGACGGCGATCTCGCTGTAGGACAGCACCCGGACGAACGTCGCCGGGTCGACGCCCTTGAGGAACGGGTAGGTGCCCGACGCGAACCCGTGCAGCCCGGCCGCGGTGCCCTCGTCGGCGCCGCGCTTGCCCAGGCCGCTGTTGAGGATGAACGCGCCGGCCGAGATGCGCGGCGCGATCTCGGACAGGGTGATGGGCAGTGCCATGGTGCTCCTCGCTGGTCGCGGGCGGTCAGGGCCCGGTCTGACCCTGGTCGAGGGGACCAGTGCCCACCACCCGGGGCGTCAACCCTGGGTCCCGGTCAGCGGCCGCCGCGGCGGGCCCGGCCGCTGAACGACGCCGCCGAGTGCGTCCCGGCGCGGGCGGCGAGCTCGGCCCGGGTGCGCGCCGGACCCGGTGCGCGGCCCGAGCCGCGGGAGGAGGACGTCGTCCCGCCGCCGGACGCGGTGCCCGGCTGGCCGCCGGAGCGACCGGACCCGCCCGCCGGACGGCGGCGCCGGCCGCCGCCCTGGCCCTGCGGCTGGGGCTCCGGCGCGGGCGCCGGCTCGACGTGCGGGGCGGCCGGCCCGGTCAGCGCGCCGATCTCCGCGGCGCCGGGCCGGACGGCGCTCACCGTCGGGGTGATGCCGGCCTGCCGGGCGAGGGTGCGCACCTCGCCGGCCTGGTCGGGGGTGGAGACGGTGACCACGGTGCCGCCGGCACCGGCCCGGGCGGTGCGGCCCGAGCGGTGCAGGTAGGCCTTGTGCTCGGCCGGCGGGTCGACGTGGACGACGAGCGCGACGTCGTCGACGTGGATGCCGCGCGCGGCGATGTCGGTGGCGACCAGCACGCGGGTGCTGCCGTTGCTGAACGCCTCGAGGTTGCGCTCCCGGGCGTTCTGGCTGAGGTTGCCGTGCAGGTCGACGGCGGGGACGCCGGCCGCGGTCAGCTGCTTGGCCAGCTTCTTGGCCTGGTGCTTGGTGCGGGTGAACAGCACGCTGCGGCCCAGCCCCGAGGCCAGCTCCCGGACGACGGCCGGCTTGTCGGCGGCCTCCACCCGGAACACGTGGTGGGTCATCGTGGAGACCGGCGCCACCGCGGGGTCGACCGAGTGCGTCGTGGGGGTGTGCAGGTAGCGCTTGACCAGCACGTCGACGCCGTTGTCCAGCGTCGCGGAGAACAGCAGCCGCTGGCCGGTCGCCGGGGTGCGGTCCATCAGCCGCTTGACGCCGGGCAGGAAGCCGAGGTCGGCCATGTGGTCGGCCTCGTCCAGGACGGTGATCTCGACGGCGGAGAGGTCGCAGTGGCCCTGGCCGATGAGGTCCTCCAGCCGGCCGGGGCAGGCGATGAGCACGTCGATGCCGCCGGCCAGCGCCTGCACCTGCGGGTTCTGGCCGACACCGCCGAAGACGGTGGTCGCCTTCATCCCCAGCGCGCGGGCCAGCGGGTCGACGACGGCGAACACCTGGTTGGCCAGCTCGCGGGTCGGCACCAGCACGAGCGCGCGCGGCCGCTTCGGCTGCCGGCGGCTGTCGGAGGCGGCCAGCCGGGCGACCAGCGGCAGGCTGAAGGCCAGCGTCTTGCCCGAGCCGGTGCGGCCGCGGCCGAGCACGTCGCGTCCGGTGAGGGTGTCCGGCAGCGTGGCCACCTGGATCGGGAACGGCGCGGTGATGCCGCTGGCGGCGAGCACCTCGACCAGCGGAGCCGGGACGCCGAGGTCGGCGAAGGTGGCGTCGGTGGGCAGCACGGTGGCGTCGCCCCCGACGGGGACGACGGGCGCCGCGGCCTCGGCGGTCGGCTGCTGCGCGGTGCGCTGGCCGGTCGCGGGGCGGCTGCTCCCGCCGCGGCCGCCGCGGCGGCGGCGGGTGCCCGCGGCGGCAGGGGTGGACTGGTCGTGCGTGGTCATGGGTGGTCCTCGGTGCTCGGTTCGCCGTCGGGCGACCCGGCACGAGCGCACCGGCGGCCCTGCACGGGGCAGGGCCGGGTACCGCGTCGTCGGCGGGACGTCGGACAGCCGGGCGCGCCCGGGTGGCGCTGCCGCAGCCCGACGTCCGGCCCTGCACCCCGGATGGGCAGCAGGGCAACGCCGGTACTGCTACTCAACCAGACGCAGCGCCGACCTGTGCCCTCAGACGGGGGAGGGGCCGGTCACACCGCGGCCGCGGTAGCTGCGCCGGTAGGAGCCCGGCGCCACCCCGATGGTGGCCCGCAGGTGCTGGCGCAGGGACGCCGGCGTGCCGAAGCCGGCCTCGTCGGCGACCCGGTCGATCGGCGCGTCGGTGGACTCCAGCAGCTGCCGGGCGAGCGCCAGCCGCTGCCCGGCCAACCAGCGCAGCGGTGACAGGCCGGTCTCGTCGCGGAAGCGGCGGGTGAAGGTCCGCACGCTCATCCGCGCGTGCGCGGCGAGGTCGGCCAGCGTCAGCGGCTCGCCCAGCCGCTCGACGGCCCAGGCGCGGGTCGCCGCCGTCCCGACGTCCCCGACCTCGGGCAGCGGCCGCTCGACGAACTGCGCCTGGCCGCCCTCCCGCCAGGGGGCGACGACGTTGCGCCGCGCCACCCGGTTGGCCACCTCGCAGCCGTGGTCGCGGCGGATGAGGTGCAGCAGCAGGTCGATGCCGGCGGCGTTGCCGGCGGAGGTCAGCACGTCGCCGTCGTCGACGAAGAGCACGCCGGGGTCGACCCGGACGGCCGGGAACAGCCGCTGCAGCGTCTCGGCGTGCATCCAGTGCGTGGTGGCCGGGCGCCGCTCGAGCAGGCCGGCGGCGGCGAGCACGAAGGCGCCGGTGCAGATGGACACCAGCCGCGCGTGCCCGGCGGCGGTGCGCAGCGCGTCGGCGAGCCCGTCGGGGATCGTGCCGTCGGTCATCGCCGGCCCCCCGTGCACCCCCGGGACGACGACCGTCCCGGCGGAGGCCAGCAGCGAGGCGTCGTGCTCGGGTGTGACCGAGTACCCGGCCGAGGTGCGGACCGGCCCCCCGTCGAGGGTGGCGACCCGCACGCGGTAGAGCCGGTGCCCGTCGGCGTCGACCGCGGACTCCAGCAGCCGGTGGGGGAGGCCGAGCTCGAAGGCGATGGAGCCGGGCAGCGCCAGGACGGCGACGTCGTGGACCGGACCGGTAGGCATGGCCGGATCCTTGCACGTGTTGGCCGCCGGGCCACTGTCCGCCCGCCCGCGGCGTCCGCCATGCTCTCGGTCGTGACGAGCACCGCCGCGCCGCGCACGCACCGGGTCCACCCCGCCTGGTGGGTCGCCGGGGTGACCTTCCTGGCCCTGGTCGGCGCCGCGGCGTTCCGGGCGGTGCCCGGGGTCCTCATCGAGCCGCTGCGCGCGGAGTTCGGCTGGTCGGTCACGACCATCTCCGCCGCGGTCGCGGTCAACATGGCGCTCTACGGGCTGACGGCGCCGTTCGCCGCCGCGCTGATGGAGCGCTTCGGCATCCGCCGGGTCGTGGTCGGGGCGCTGCTGCTGACCGCCACCGGCAGCGGCCTCACCGTCTTCATGACCGCGAGCTGGCAGCTGGTGCTGCTGTGGGGCTTCCTCGTGGGCCTCGGCACCGGGTCGATGGCGCTGTCGCTGGTCGCCACGGTGACCGGCCGCTGGTTCGTGGCCCGCCGCGGCCTGGTGTCCGGCATCCTCACCGCCGGCGGGGCGACCGGGCAGCTGGTGTTCCTCCCGCTGGTCGCCTGGGCCGACGCGACGTGGGGCTGGCGGTCGGCGTCGCTGGGCACGACCGCGGCCGCGCTGGCCGTCGTCCCCCTGGTGCTGTGGCTGCTGCGCGACCGGCCGCGCGACGTCGGTGCCGTGCCCTACGGCGGAACGGCGGCCGACGACGTCGACCCGGTCCGCACCGGCGCGGCGCGGACGGCGGTGCGCGGGCTGGTGTCGGCCGCACGCACGACGCCGTTCTGGCTGCTGGCCGGGGGCTTCTTCATCTGCGGCCTGTCGACCAACGGGCTGGTCCAGCCGCACTTCATCCCGGCCGCGCACGACCACGGTATGCCGATCACCACCGCGGCCGGGCTGCTCGCCGTCGTCGGGGTCTTCGACATCGCCGGCACGGTGCTCTCCGGCTGGCTGACCGACCGCGTCGACCCACGGGTGCTGCTGCTGGCCTACTACGGGCTGCGCGGCCTGTCGCTGTTCCTGCTGCCGACCCTGTTCGGGCCCGACCTGCACGTCAGCATGGTGGCGTTCATCGTGTTCTACGGCCTGGACTGGGTGGCCACCGTGCCGCCGACGCTGGCGCTGTGCCGCGAGTTCTTCGGTCCGCGGGCGCCGGTGGTGTTCGGGTGGGTCTTCGCCTCGCACCAGGTGGGCTCGGCGTTCGCCGCCTTCGGCGGCGGCGTGATCCGCGACGTGACCGGTTCCTACGACCCCGCGTGGCTGGTGGCCGGGGCGCTCTGCATCGCCGCGGCGGCCATGTCGTTCCTGATCCCCCGTCGGCCGGCCGCGGCGGGGACGGCGCTGCCGACGGATCCCGAGGAGGCCGCGGCCGCCCAGGCCCACGGCTGAGCCCGGGGCCGGCGCCTCAGCGGGTGTGCCGGGGGGAGCCCGTCCCGGCCGCGGCGACCGTCCGCCGGCGGTCGGCCCAGCGCCGCTCGGCGGCCAGGCCCTCGGCGAAGCCCCGGGCGTACCAGAGGGGTGCGTTCGCCTCGAGGCCGCTCGGTGGGTCGCCGGGCCGGTCCCTCCAGAGCAGGCGCGCGAACGCCGCGGGGTCGCGGCCGCGGCAGTGCGTCGAGGGCGGGTCGACCGGGCCGTGCGGCTCGAACCGCGCGGCGGCGTGGCCGTCCCTGCGGCCGAAGGTGTGGGCGGTCTCGAGCAGGGCCCAGTAGGGCGGCTCACGGAGGTGTCCGGTGCTCACGCCCGTCGGAGCACCGGCGCGGGCCGACGGATACACCGGGCGCGGAGTCCCCCGGCCCGTCCCGTTGCCGGTCCCGCCGGCCTCCTGCAGGGCCGCGACGCGAGCCTGCGGGCGGCGGCGAGCAGGAGGTCCCCGGTCAGGCCGCCCCGGTGAGGGCCGGGTCGACGCTGCGGCCGGTGATGAGGTCGGCCGCCCGCTCGGCGATCATGATCGTCGGCGTGTTGGTGTCGCCGCGCACCAGCGTCGGCATGACCGAGGCGTCGACCACCCGCAGCCCCTCGACGCCGTGCACCCGCAGCTGCGCGTCGACCACCGCGTCGTCGTCGCTGCCCATCCGGCACGACGAGACCGGGTGGTACAGCGACTCGAGGCTGTCGCGCACCACCCGCCGCAGGCCGTCGCGGGTGCGCACCGCGCCGCCGGGGGACCACTCCTCGGCGAGGACGTCGGCCAGCGGGCCGCAGCCGGCGACCTCCCGGGCCTTCTCGACGCCGCAGACCAGCGCGTCCAGGTCGCGCTCGTCGGTGAGGTAGCCGGCGTCGATGGCCGGTGCCCACGTGGGGTCGGCCGAGCGGAGCCGCACCGAGCCGCGCGAGTGCACCCGGACCAGGACGGCGGCGGCGGTGAACGCGTCGACGTCTGGGTCGACCCGCGCCTGTTGCCAGAACTTCACCGGTAGGAAGTGGTACTGCAGGTCGGGCTCGGGCAGGTCCGGCCGGGAGCGGGTGAACAGCCCCGCCTCGGCCAGGTTGGAGGTCAGCGGGCCGCGGCGGGCACCGAACCAGCGCGCGTAGCCCGACGGCGACTCCGCCCGGGACAGCGACCTCCCCGACCGGGTGTGCCAGACGACCGGCACCAGGGGGTGGTCCTGCAGCCCGCCGCCGACGCCGGGCAGGTCGGAGACGACGTCGAGGCCGACGTCGCGCAGGTGCGCGCCCGGGCCGATGCCCGAGAGCATCAGCAGCTGCGGCGAGTTCACCGCGCCGCCGGCCAGCACGACCTCGGCCGCGGCGTGCGCGGTGCGCGTCCGCCCGCCCGACCGGTACTCGACGCCGGTGGCCCGCCCGCCGGACACCAGCACCCGGGTGGTCAGCGCGCCGGTGCGCACGGTGAGGTTGGGCCGGGCCGTCGCGGGGTGCAGGTAGGCGTCGGCCGCCGACCAGCGGCGGCCGCGGCGCTGGGTGAGCTGGTAGAGCCCGACGCCCTCCTGTCCGGCGCCGTTGAAGTCGTCGTTGCGCGGGTACCCGGCCGCGACCGCGGACGCCACGGCCGCTCGTGACCAGGCGTGCGGGGAGCGCGGGTCCTCGACGCGCAGCGGCCCGCCGACGCCGTGGAAGCGGTCCGCGCCGCGGGCGTTGTCCTCCATCCGGCGGAACAGCGGCAGCACGTGCCGGTAGGACCACGAGCGGTCGCCGGTGAGCTCGGCCCACTCGTCGTAGTCGGCCGCCGCGCCGCGGACGTAGATCATCGCGTTGATCGACGACGACCCGCCCAGCAGCTTGCCCTGCGGCCAGAACAGCCGCCGCCCGCCCAGGGCCGGCTGCGGCACGGTCGTGTAGTTCCAGTCCCGGCGGGTGCGCCACGTCTTGTGCAGCGCCGCCGGGACCCGCACCTCCAGGACGTCGTCCGAGCCGCCGGCCTCCAGCAGCAGCACCCGCAGCGACGGGTCCTCCGACAGCCGCCCGGCCAGCGCGCAGCCGGCCGAGCCCGCGCCGACGACGACGACGTCGTGCTCCTCGGTGCCCGCGTGTGCCGGGTCCGGCACGGTCACCGGTGCCGCCCGTGGACCAGTCCCACCACGCGGGCGAGCGCGTCGGCGGCAGCGGCGGGCCGGGTGAAGCTCATCAGGTCGACGGGGAGGGCGACCCGCCGGCGGGTGATGGCCTTGGCGCGGGTGAACTCGCGCAGCCCGTCCTCGCCGTGGATGCGGCCGAAGCCGCTCTCGCCCACACCGCCGAAGGGCAGCGCCGGCACCGAGGCGAAGGTGAGCACCGAGTTCACCGACGTCATGCCGCTCCTCATCCGGCGGGCGAGGTCCATGGCCCGCGCCCTCGACCGGGAGAACACCGCGCCGGCCAGGCCGTGCGCGTTGGCGTTGGTGCGCTCCAGCGCCTCCTCGGCGTCGCGCACCCGCGTGATGGTCAGCGTCGGGCCGAAGGTCTCCTCGCGCACGGCGGCCGAGGTCTCGGGCACGTCGAGCAGCACGGTGGGCGCGACCAGCCGCCCCTCGACGGTCCCACCGGCCGCGATCCGGCCACCGGAGGCGACCGCGTCGTCCACGTGCCGGCGGACGACGTCGGTCTGCGCGGCCATCGTCATCGGGCCGTACGCGGCGTCGTCGTCGGTGCCCGGCCGCAGCCCGCGGACCCTCTCGGTCACCTCGGCGACGAAGGCGTCGTAGACCCGCTCGGTGGCGTAGACCCGCTCGATGCCGATGCAGGTCTGCCCCGCGTTGCTCATCGCGCCCCACACCGCGGCGTCGGCCGCGGCGGCCACGTCGGCGTCGTCGTCGACGATCATCGCGTCCTTGCCGCCGAGCTCCATGAGCACCGGCGTCAGGGTCTCCGCGCAGGCGGCCATGACCTCGCGGCCCGTGGGGGCGGAGCCGGTGAAGGCCAGCTTGCCCACACCGGCGCGGCACAGTGCCGCGCCGGTGTCACCGAGACCGGTGACGACCTGCAGGGCGTCCGGGACGTCGGGGACGGCGGCCCGCCAGGCCTCGGCCAGCCACACGCCCACCGCCGGTGTGTGCTCCGAGGGCTTGAAGACGACGGCGTTGCCGGCGGCCAGGGCGTAGGCGATCGAGCCCATCGGCGTGAACACCGGGTAGTTCCACGGGCCGATCACGCCGACGACGCCGAGCGGCTGGTACTCCAGCCACGCCGCGTGGTTGGCCGCCAGCAGGCCCGGGCGGACCCGGCGCGGGCCGAGCACCTTGCGTGCGTGGGTGGCCGCCCAGGCGAGGTGGTCGACGGTGAGGGTGATCTCGAGGATCGCGTCGGCGTGCGGCTTGCCGTTCTCCCGGTGCACCAGGTCGGCCAGCTCGTGCACCCGGCGGGCGAGGTGGCCGCGGTAGGCCGCCAGCCGCGTCCGGCGGCCGTCGAAGCCGAGGTCGGCCCACGCCCGGGCGGCGGCGCGGGCCCGGTCCACGGCGGCGCGGACGTCCTCGGCGTCCTGGACGGGGAACACCCCGACGACCGCGCCCGACGCGGGTGCGGTCGACTCGAACGTCTCGGCGGCGCGGCGCCCGGCGCCGTCCCCCTGCTCGGCGAGCGACACGGGAACGCAGGTCACTGGCCGGTAGGACCCGTCGGCGGCAGGCCGGCTCACCGGGCCGCGGCCAGCTCGCCCCGTTCGAGCGCCTCGCGGTCGGACTCCAGCACGTCGGCCGCGGCCACGACGATGTTCGGGTCCGGCCGGCCGACGACCGCCTCGTCCTTGCCCTCGTAGGGCAGGGAGTACAGGACGTGGCGCAGCGCCTCGAGCCGGGCCCGCTTCTTGTCGTTGCTCTTGATGACGGTCCACGGGGCGTGGTCGGTGTCGGTGGCCGCGAACATCGCCTCCTTGGCCGCGGTGTAGTCGTCCCAGCGGTCCAGCGAGGCGAGGTCGGTGGGGGAGAGCTTCCACTGCCGCACCGGGTCGATCCGCCGCACGATGAAGCGGGTGCGCTGCTCGCGCCGGGACACCGAGAACCAGAACTTGACCAACCGGATGCCGCTGTCGACGAGCATCCGCTCGAACTCCGGTGCCTGGCGCATGAAGCGCTCGTACTGCTCGTCGGTGCAGTAGCCCATCACCCGCTCGACGCCGGCGCGGTTGTACCAGGACCGGTCGAACAGCACGATCTCCCCGGCGGCGGGCAGGTGGGCCACGTAGCGCTGGAAGTACCACTGGGTCTGCTCGCGCTCCGAGGGCTTGTCCAGCGCGACGACCCGGGTGCCGCGCGGGTTGAGGTGCTCGGTGAAGCGCTTGATGGTGCCGCCCTTGCCCGCGGCGTCGCGCCCCTCGAAGAGGACGACGAGCTGCTGGCCGGTGTCCTTGACCCAGCCCTGCAGCCGCAGCAGCTGGATCTGCAGCCGGCGCTTCTCCCGCTCGTACTCCGACCGCGGCAGCCGCCGGTCGTAGGGATAGCCCTCCCGCCAGGTCTCGATCCGCTTGCCGTCCGGGCCGAAGAGCTCGCCGTCGTCGTCCCAGTCCTCGTCGGAGTCGTCCGCGGGGAGGGCCTGCAACCGGTACTGGGACACGTCGATCTCGGACACGCAGCGGGGGTTACCCCGCGGAGCGCCCCGGTGCACGCGCCGCCCCGGCGTGCCGCTGCGATGCTGGCCCCGTGCCCGGTTCCCCCGACGCCCCGGGCGTGCCCCGTCCGAGCGGTGCCGCGACAGCGGCCGACACCTTCGACACCGCGGAGCTGCGGCGGCGGGTGCTCGCCGCCTGGGCCGACTCCCCGGCCCGCTTCCGCGAGGACGCCAACGCCGAGGAGGACCTCGTCCGCGGCGGCTACCGCGACCGGCTGCTGGTGGAGCTGGCGCAGAACGCCGCCGACGCCGCCGCCCGGGCAGGGGAGACGGGGCGGCTGCGGCTGGAGCTGACCGGTGACGGCGCCGGGGGAGAGGTGCTGCGGGCGGCCAACACCGGCGCCCCCCTCGACGCCGCCGGGGTGCAGGGCCTGGCCTCGCTGCGTGCCTCGGCCAAGCGTGACCAGCCGGGGTCCGGGGTCCCGGGCGGACCGCGGATCGAGACGGTCGGCAGGTTCGGGGTCGGTTTCGCCGCCGTCCTCGCGGTCACCGACGAGCCGGCGGTGCACTCGACCGCCGGCGGGGTCGCGTTCAGCGCCGACCGCACCCGCGCCGAGGTCGCCGCCGTCCCCGCGCTGGCCGAGGAGGTGGCCCGCCGGGACGGCGCCGTCCCCGTGCTGCGGCTGCCCTGGCCGGCCGGGGGGACGCCGCCCGAGGGCTTCGCCACCGAGGTGGTGCTGCCGCTGCGCGCCGGGTCGCGGGCCGCCGTGCGCACCGCCCTGGAGGAGCTGGCTCCCGAGCTGCTGCTGGCGCTGCCCGGGCTCGCGGCGGTCGACGTCGTCCTCGACGGGACGGTCCGCTCGCTCGCGGTGCGCCGGCGCGGCGCGGAGGCCGAGCTGACCGACGGCGACCGGACGACCGTCTGGCGGCTGGAGCGGCGCGACGGCGAGCTGCCCGAGGCGCTGCTCGCCGAGCGGCCGGTCGAGGAGCGGGCACGTCGCGCGTGGACGTTGACCTGGGCGGTGCCGCTGGACGACGACGGGCGCCCGGCGCCCCTGCCGCTGCCCCAGCGGGTGCACGCGCCGACCCCCAGCGACGAGCCGCTCACCCTGCCCGCCCGCCTGGTCGCGCCCTTCCCGCTGGGCCCCGACCGGCGGCACGTGCTGCCCGGGCCGGTCACCGACGAGCTGGTCGCCGCGGCCGCCGGCGCCTACGCCGACCTCCTCGCGGGGCTGACCGAGGGCCCGGGGAGGGACGGCGCGGTGCTGGCGCTGGTGCCGCGCATCGGGCTGGCCGGTGCCGAGCTGGACGCCGCGCTGTGCACCGCGGCGCTGGAGCGGCTGCGCGGGTCCGCCTGGCTGCCGGTCGCCGGCGCCGACCGCGACCGGCAGCCGCCCGGCCGCGCCGCGGTGCTCGCCGAGCCCACCGAGGAGCGGGTGGCCGCGCTGACCGGCGTGCTCCCCGGGCTGCTGCCGGCAGGCTGGTCGGCCCGCACCGACCTGCCCGCGCTGGCCGCTCTCGGGGTGCGCCGGGTCGGCACCGCCGAGGCCGTGGAGGCGGTCCGCGGCGTCGCCCGGCCGCCGTCGTGGTGGGCGCGGCTGTACGCGGCCCTCGACGGCGCCGAGCGCGAGGAGCTGGCCGCACTGCCGGTCCCGCTCGCCGACGGCCGCACCGCCCACGGCCCGGCGGGGGTGCTGCTGCCCGACGAGGGACTGCCGGTGGCGCGGCTGGGTCCGCTCGGGCTGCGGGTGGCCGACCCGGACGCGGTCGCCCCCGCCGCCGCCCGCCGGCTGCTGGAACGGCTCGGGGCGCGCCCGGCCACCGCCGCCGCGGTGCTCGCCGACCCGGAGGTGCGCGCGGCGGTCGAGACCTCGGTCGACGCGGCCGACGACGGCTGGGAGCCCGACCGGGACCCGGCCGCCTTCGCCGACGCGGTCCTGGCGCTGGTCGCCGCGGCGGGGACCGGGCCGGGGGAGCTGCCCTGGCTGTCGGAGCTGGCGCTGCCCGACGCCGACGGTGGCTGGGCGCCGGCCGGGGAGCTGGTGCTGCCCGGGTCCCGCTTCGCCGGCGTGCTGCTCGACGGCGCGCTGGGCACCCTGGCACCCGGGCTGGACGCCGACCCGGACGTGCTGCGGGCGGTGGGTGTGCTCGACGGCTTCGCGCTGGTGCGCGCCGAGGACCCCGACGGCCTCGACGTCGACGCGGCGCAGGACTGGGCCGACGCCGTCCTCGACCGGCTGCCCGCCGACGCGCCGGCTCCGTCGTGGCCGCCGCTGACCGCCGTCCGGGACCTGGAGCTGGTCGCCGACTGGGCCGGCGCGCTGCCGCTGCTGGCCGCGCTGCCCGCGGACGCGTGGGCCGACGTCGTCCTCGACGGGGTGACGGTGCCCGGCTACCTGCGGTGGTGGCTGGGCGGGCACCCGGTGCTCGGCGGGCGGCGCCCCGACCGGCTGCGGCACCCGGCGGCGGCGGAGCTGCAGGGGCTGTACGAACCGGCCGACGCCGATCCGCGGCTGCTGGACCTGCTGCGCCCGCCTGCGTCGGTCGACGACGTGCTCGCCGACGTCGACGGCGCGCTGGACCTGCTCGACCGGCTGGGCGACGACCGCCGCACCGTCTCGCCCGCCGTGCTGCGCACCGTGCACGCCCGCCTGGCCGCGGCGCTCGACGGCGTCGACGTGGACCCGCCGGACCGGGTGCGCGTGGCGCCGGACCGGGTGGTCGCAGCCGAGCGGGCCGTCGTCCTGGACGCCCCGTGGTTGCAGCCACTCGTCGACTCCCCGCTCGTGCCGGCCGGTGGTGCCCCAGGGCCGGTGGCCGACCTGCTGGACCTCCCGCTGGCCGGTGAGGCGGTGCGCGCCCGGGTGGAGAGCCGTCCGGTGCGGCGGGTGCGCTGGGCCGACGTCCCGGGAGCGCAGCTGGCCGCGGCCCGGCTCGAGATGGCGGAGCTCCCCGGCGAGGTCGCCGTCCACGAGCCGCTGCGGGCCGGTGGCCGGACCGTCCCGTGGTGGCCGGGGAGCGGGGTCGACCACGTGGACGGGACCCCGGGTGCGCTGGGGCGGGCGCTGGCCTGGCGGACGGGGGCGTGGCCGCTGCGCCAGGCGCTGGCCGAGGCCTTCGCCGATCCGGAGCACGCCGACGTGCTCGCCGCCGAGGACGCCGTCGGCCCGTGAGTCGGGGCCGACGGCGCCTCCCGTCGGCCCCGTTGCAGGGAGGAGGACCCCGTCCCCCTCACCGTGGAAGGACCCCGTCCTCCCCACCCTTCGCAGGCTCAGGGCGGGACCCGAGACGGGGCCTCGCGGCGAGCCTCTGTACGGGGCCTGGCGCGAGCTCACGAGCGGCGGGGGCGAGGGGGTCCCTCCTCACTGGCCCCAGCGCGGGATGGCGTGCGCGCCCGAGGCACGGCCGTGGGCGGAGCTGGGCCGTCCGCTCCACCCGGCCGGCGCGCCGGGCGCGGGGGCGCGCCCGGCCTCGGCGCAGCAGCGGTACAGCGACAGCCACTGCTCGGCGGTCAGGTCGGCGGCGCGGGTGGTGGGCGGCAGGCCCGCCGAGCGCAGCCACCGGGGACCGGCCGGGCCGGGCAGGACGGCGCGCAGCGTGGCGCCGAGGGCGGCGCCGGGCCGGGCGAGGACGGCGTGCGCCAGGCGGTCGAAGGCGGCCGCCTCGGTCCCGGGGAGGGCGGCGCGGGCGGTGGCGGGTGCGCCGTCGAGGGCGCGGTGGGGGCGGGACACGGTGGCCTCCGGAGAGGGGAGGGCTGCGCGACCGGCAGCCGGTCAGCGAGGAGCGAGGTGCGCCCGGCCGGAGCGGAGCGCGGACGGCGGGGAGCAGGACTCGACCCGCGGCACGTCACGGAGAGGACGGATCAGGAGCGCACGGCAGCGACGCTACGGATTGTGCCGGGGGGCGTCGAGCGGATTACCGGCCGGAGGAGCGGTCGGCCTTGCGCTGCTGGTGGGCCTCCCAGCGGGCGCGGTCGCGGGCGCGGGCGTCCTTGGTCCGCTCCCGGCGGTCGGCGCGCCGGCGGGCCCGGTCGAGCTCGCGCTGCTCGAAGGAGGAGTGCTGCTCCCAGTCGCTGGCCAGCACCGCGACGCCCCAGAGACAGAGGCCGACGATGGCGACGAACGAGGCGAGGATCGGGTCGAGCACCAGGAAGGCCCCGACCGAGCCGGCCAGCCAGATCCCGCCCCACACCGCCAGCCACCTCGACACGCCGTCCAGTATCCCCGCGCGGTGGGCGTCCGGCCGCCGCGCCCGCTCCCGGCGCGATGCGGCCGTGATCACGTCCGCCGTCGCCTCTTGAACATCGGGGGAGAGGTCCCTACGGTCAGGGGCAGCGGTTCAGCAGTCAGCCGCGGCACCAGTTGCCGGACTCCGCGTCGTGCCACGGCTGGTCCCGTGGTCGTCCGTACGGGTTCGCTTCCTCGAGAGAGGCGCACCGTGACCGCTGTCCCCACCACCGACCTCGTCTCGATCGACGTGACCGGCTCTCCCGCCACCGGCGTCCTGCTCACCGTCAGCGGCGAGGTCGACTCCTCCACCGCCCCACGGCTGCGCGAGGTCGTCGACGCGGTCTTCGCCGACCGCGTCCCGGCGCTCACCGTCGACCTCGACGGCGTGACCTTCCTCGACTCCGCCGGGCTGTGCGTCCTGGCCGGCGCCCACCGGCGGGCCGCAGAGGGCGGCGTCCTGCTGCGCGTGGTCGCCTCGTGCCGGGCGGTGGTCCGGCCGCTGCAGATCACCGGCCTCTACGACCTGCTGGCCGTCGAGCACGTCGAGCCCCGCGCCGGAGCCGGCGCCGCCTGAGGGAGGACTCCCCCCGCCCCGCACGCTCGGGGCGTGGTGTGGGACGGAGCCAGGGCGGGCTCTGCAGGGGGCCGCCCCGGCGGCGTTCGAGGCCATCCCTCCATGTGACTTCCCCACACGTGGCCGGTCAGCGGCGTGTGACCGCCGCACATTGCTGGTCCCCGGTTCCCGTCGGGTCACCCCCGACGCTCGTGCGCAGGTCACCTGCAGGTCACGATCGTCCGCGCCTGTGGCGTACTCGGCGCGTCGTGGCTTTACAGTCTCCGGCCATGTGCCCTGAATCACAGGCCGATGTCGTTCCGCGACACGGCGACCCACGGACGCCGGCCGGCTCGCCGGGGACAGCCGCGGTGCGGCCCGCATGCTGAGCATCGACTCGCTGCGCGTGACGTACGGCGGCGCCGTCGAGGCGGTGCGCGGCGTGACCATGGAGGTGCCCGACGGCAAGGTCGTCGCCGTCCTCGGCAGCAACGGTGCCGGCAAGAGCACGCTGCTGCGGACCATCTCCGGCACGCTGCGGCTGCACCGGGGACGCGTCGACGAGGGCGCGGTGCGCTTCGACGGTGACGTCCTCACCACGCGCGACCCGGGGCAGATCGTCCGCCGGGGTGTCGTCCAGGTGCCGGAGGGGCGGCGGATCTTCGGCCGGCTCACCGTCGAGGAGAACCTGCGCGCCGGCGGCATGGGCAACCGGGACCGCGCCGCCAAGGCCCGCGCGCACGCCCGGGTGCACGACCTGTTCCCCGTGCTGGCCGAGCGCAGCGGCCAGCGGGCCGGGCTGCTCTCCGGTGGTGAGCAGCAGATGCTGGCCATCGGCCGGGCCCTCATGGCCAGCCCCAAGGTGCTGCTGCTCGACGAGCCCTCGCTGGGGCTGGCGCCCCGCGTCATCGGCCAGATCGGCGAGGTGGTCGCCGAGATCAACCGGCAGGGCACCTCCGTGCTGCTCGTCGAGCAGAACGCCACGATGGCGCTGGGGGTCGCCGACCTGGCCTACGTCCTCGACGTCGGCAAGGTCTCGCTGTCCGGGCCGGCCGCGGACCTCGCCCGCACCGACGAGGTGCAGCGGCTCTACCTCGGGCACGGCGACGCGGTCGACGCCGGCCCGGCCACCCGCGGCCCCCGCCGCACGCTCTCCCGGTGGACGGCGTGACGGCGGCCGGCGTGGACACGCGCTCGGACGTCTCGCCGGTGGAGGTCGAGCACGTCAGCGTCCGGTTCGGCGCCATCAAGGCGCTGTCCGACGTCTCGTTCACCGTCGCTCCCGGGACGATCCACGCGGTCATCGGCCCCAACGGCGCCGGCAAGTCGACGATGTTCAACGTCCTCTCCGGCGTCTACCAGGCCGCTGAGGGCGAGGTCCGCTTCGGCGAGGCGCGGCTCGACCGCATGCGCCCGTTCCAGATCGCCGGGGTCGGCGTGGCCCGCGCGTTCCAGAACATCGCGCTGTCCGGCGCCCAGTCGGTGGCCGAGAACCTCATGCTCGGCCGGCACCACCTGACGAAGGCCGGGTTCCTCTCCTCCGGGCTGCGGCTGCCCCGCGCCACCCGCGAGGGGAAGGTGCACGGCGAGCGGATCCGGGAGATCGCCGAGTTCCTCGACCTGGGCGACAAGCTGCAGACCCCGGTCGGCGTGCTGTCCTACGGCGACCAGAAGCGGGTCGAGGTGGCCCGGGCGCTGTGCACCGAGCCGCGGCTCCTGCTGCTCGACGAGCCGGTGGCCGGGATGAACGCCGAGGAGACCGGCCGGATGGCCGAGGCGATCCGGGAGATCCGCTCGGCGCTCGGCATCTCGATCGTCCTGGTCGAGCACGACATGGGGATGGTCATGTCCCTGGCCGACCGGGTCACCGTCCTGGACTTCGGACGCCGGATCGCCGACGGGACCCCGGCCGAGGTGCAGGCCGACCCCGAGGTCATCCGCGCCTACCTGGGCTCCGGCGACGACGACACGCCCGCCGAGGCCGCCGCCCACCACACCACCGAGACGCCAGGGACCACCTCGTGACCCAGTTCCTCTCGCTCCTGCTCAACGGGTTGTCGCTCGGCGCCATCTACGCGCTGATCGCGCTCGGCTTCGTGATCATCTTCAAGGCCAGCGAGGTGGTGAGCTTCACCCACGGCTCGCTGCTGCTGCTCGGCGCCTACTCCATCGCGCGGCTGTCCGAGCCGCTGGGCTTCCTGCTCGCCGTGCTCGTCGGCCTGGTGTTCACCGCGCTGGCCGCGTTCCTGATCGAGCGCTTCATCATCAACCGGCTGCGCGGCGCGCCCGTGATCAGCCTGGCGATCGTCACCATCGGCGTCGACATCATCCTGCTGACCGAGCTGATCCGGCGGATCGGCCCGGACATCCTCAACGTGCCGCACCCGTGGGGCGGGGAGTCGGTGCGCATCGGCGGCATCGGGATCACCCAGAACCGGCTGATCGCCATGGTCGTCGCCGGCGTCCTCATCGCGCTGTTCTTCGTCGCGTTCAAGTACTCGAGCTGGGGCGTGGCCATGCGCGCGTCGGCCGAGGACGGCGAGACCGCGGCGCTGATGGGCATCCGGCAGGGCCGGGTCTCCGCGCTGGCCTGGGTCGTCGCCGGCGTCCTCGCCGGGGTGGCCGCCCTGTTCCTGGTCGGCAGCCCGACACCCGGGGTCAGCTCGGCCGTCTACGCCACGGCGCTGCGGGCCTTCCCGGCGGCCATCCTGGGCGGCCTGGACTCCACCGGCGGTGCGCTGGTGGGCGGCCTGCTCATCGGGGTCGCCGAGTCCCTGGCCGCCGGTTACCAGGAGAACCTGCTCTTCCTGGGCCGGGGCTTCGGCGAGGTCGTCCCCTACGTCGTCATGATCGCCGTCCTGCTCGTCCGGCCCTCGGGGCTCTTCGGCACCAAGGAGCTGACCCGTGTCTGAGCAGACCGTCTCGCGCCAGGCGGGGGCCTCCCGCGCGACGTCCGCCACCCCCACCCGGCCGGGCCGGGCCGGCCGCCGTCCCGGCACCGTGGTCAAGTGGGTGCTGGTCGCCGCGCTGTTGCTCTTCCTGCTGGTCTTCCCGCTGTACTTCGACGAGTTCTGGCTGCGCACCGGCTTCGCGGTGTTCGGCGCGGCGATCGGCGCCATCGGGCTGAACCTGCTCGTGGGCACCACCGGCCAGCTGTCCCTGGCGCACGCCTTCTTCCTCGCCGTCGGCGCGGTCAGCTACACCTACATCTCCGGGGAGTCCGGCGGACTCGGCACCCGGGCCGCGCTGCAGGGGCTGGGCCTGCCGCCGATCGTCGGCATGGTCGTCGGCGTGCTGCTCGCCGGGCTGGCCGGACTGGTCTTCAGCCCGATCGCGGCGCGGCTGCGGGGCATCTACCTCGGTGTCGCCTCGCTGGGGCTGGTCTTCATCGGCGTCCACGTGATCAACACCTGGACGCCGGTGACCGGTGGCTTCAACGGCCGCGCGGCGCCGGAGTTCTCGCTGTTCGGCTTCACCTTCGGCAACAGCGACCCGCAGCTGTGGGTGCTTGGCGTGCCGTTCCGGGAGGCCGAGCGGTTGTGGTACCTCGGGCTGGTCCTGGCGCTGGCCGCCTACGTGTTCGCCCGCAACCTGCTGCGCAGCCGGCCCGGCCGGGCGCTGCAGACGCTGCGCGACAGCGAGGTCGCCGCGTCGGTCATGGGCGTCAACGTGCAGGCCTACAAGGCGCGGGTGTTCCTGGTCAGCTCGATGTACGCGGGCCTGTCCGGGGTGCTCTACGCGCTGTCCATCGGCAGCATCGCCCCGGAGTCCTTCACGCTCGTCGTCTCCATCCAGTACCTGGCGATGATCGTGCTGGGCGGGCTGGGCTCGGTGGGCGGCGCGGCGCTGGGCGCGCTGTTCGTCACGGCGCTCCCGCTGCTGTTCCAGCAGTACGCCGACGTCCTGCCGCTGGTGAGCGCGCCGGGCCAGGGCGGCATCTCCGCGGGCTTCGCCGCCCGGTTCCTCTACGGCGCCGCGATCATCCTCATCGTCCTGTTCGAGCCCGCGGGTCTCGCGGGGATCGCGCAGCGCCTCACCTCACGCTTCCGCCGGGGCCGTGCGCCCGCCCGCGGCGGAGTCTCCACACCACCCCCGGAGCAACCCGGCTCCGCACCGACCCCCTCCGACCGACCAGCACAAGGGAGCGAGACCAGATGAGAACAGGCAAGACTCTGCGCACGACCACCGCGGTCGCCGCGGCCGTCGTCGTGGCGACCGCCGGCTGCAGCACCAGGGCACCGGAGGCCGGTGGAGGGGGCGGAGGAGGAGAGGGCGGCGCGGGCGGCGAGGTCACCACCGACTTCGGCGTGGAGGGGACGACGATCACGCTCGGCGTCCTCACCGACCTGACCGGCGTGTTCGCCGCGCTCGGCCAGGACATCACCAACGCCAACCAGCTGTTCTGGCAGGACAACCAGGTCTGCGACACCTACACAGTCGAGCTCGACGTCCAGGACACCACCTACGTCCCGCAGACGGGTGTGCAGCTCTACAGCGGCATGGAGCCCAACATCCTGGCGATGCAGCAGACCATCGGCTCGCCGATCAACACCGCGCTGGCCCCGGAGTACGAGGCCGACCAGATCGTCAACTTCCCGTCGGCCTGGGCGCGCACCCTCACCGAGATCCCCGGCACCGGCGTCGTCGGCGCCACCTATGACGTCGAGCTGGCCAACGGGTACGCCTACCTCTTCGAGCAGGGCCTGCTGCAGGACGGGGCCACCGTCGGGCACATCTACTTCGAGGGCGAGTACGGCGAGAACGGCCTGGCCGGCAGCGAGGCGGTGGCCGAGGAGCGCGGGCTGACGATCATCCCCGCGCAGATTAAGTCCGCCGACCAGGACATGACCGCGCAGATCACCCAATTCGCCGCGGCCGGCGTCGACGCGATCGCGCTCACCGTCGCGCCCACGCAGACGGCCTCCGCGGCCGGCGTGGCGGCGGCCCAGGGCCTCAACGTCCCGATCATCGGCAGCAACCCGGTCTTCGCGCCGGGCCTGCTGCAGGGGCCGGCCGCGCAGGCGCTCAAGGACAACCTCTACGTGTCCAGCCCGGTCTCGGCCTTCGACGCCCAGCCCGAGCTGCTCGCGCAGTACCAGGAGGCCTACCCGAACGTGCAGCCGAGCCTCGGCGTGCTCGTCGGCTACGGCATGAGCGCGATCATGAAGCAGGTCCTCGACGCGGCCTGCGAGAACGGTGACCTCACCCGAGCGGGTGTGGTCAACGCCTTCAACGAGCTGCAGAACGTCGACACCGGCGGCCTTGTCGTCCCGATCGACGGCTTCGAGACCGGACGCTCGCCCAGCCTGCAGAGCTTCATCCTGCGGCCGGCCGACGTCCCGGGTGGCGCCACCGTCGTCCAGGAGGCGTTCGAGGGCGAGTTCGCGGAGGGCCTCCGCTGACCCTGCGGTGAACCACTGGCGGCGCCCCCTCCCGGTCGGGAGGGGGCGCCGTCGCGTTCGGCGGACGGCACCTGGCCGCGGTGTCGTCCGGCAGGACGACGGTGTCACAGCCGACCGCGGCGGGCGACCGGGAGCAGCCGGAGGGCGAGGAGTGCCGTCAGCACCGCGGCGACCTGCAGCGGCAGCCAGGCCGGTGCCGACCGGGCCGCGGTCGCCATGAGGAACGGCACGGCGAAGCCGAGGTAGGCGCACGCGAGGAACACCGACGTCAGCTCGCCCCGGCGCGTGGGCGCGGCCAGCCGGCCGGTGACCGTGAGCCCGGCCGCCAGGCACAGCCCGCCGCCGGACCCCAGCAGGGGCGCTGCGGCCAGCAGCCACGGCCAGGCGCCGGTGGCCACGAAGGCCGCCGCTGCACCGAACCCGACCGCGCCGAGGGCGGCACCGGTGACGGCGGTCCACGACTCCAGCCGGCGCTGGAGACCGGCCACGAGCGTCCCTGCGCCGAGCGTCACCCCGGCGAGCACCCCGGTGACCGCGACCCCGCCGGCCGGCAGCTCGCCCAGCAGCGGCACGGCCGAGATGACCGACGAGGGGAAGGCGTAGACGCAGATCGCGACCGGGGCCAGCACGGTCGCGGCGAGCAGCGCGCTGCCCGGGGGCAGCAGCGGGACGGCGGGACTGCCGGTGGTGCGCCGTCCGCCGGGGGACGGCACGACGGTCTCGGGCACCGGCAGCGCCAACACCAGTCCCACGCCGACCAGCACCGTGTGCAGGAGGTACGGCAGGACCGTGGGCGCCGGCGCGAACTGACCCAGCAGCCCGCTGGTGAGCGGCCCGAGGGAGAACCCCGCCGTCATGGCGACCGCGGCTCGCCGTCCCCCCGCACCCTCCCCGGAGGCGACGGACAGCTCGGCGACCCACGCGCTCGCGACGCTGAACACGACGCCGCTGACGACGCCCTGCAGGAAGCGGGCGGCGAAGAGCAGGGTCAGCGAGTCGCCGGCCGCGGCGAAGGCCAGTGACGCCACCCCGGCGAGGACCACGCCGGGGATGGCCACGCGGCGACGACCCAGCCGGTCCGACAGCGGGCCGGCCAGGAACAGCGCGGGCACCAGGCCGGCGGCGTAGCAGCCGAAGAGCGCGGTCAGCACCTCGGGGGAGAGGCCGAGCCGCTCCTGGTAGACCAGCAGCAGCGGCGTGGGGACGTTCGTACCGGCCGCGACCGCGAACAACGTGAACACCGCTCGCCTCCAGGCCACCGCGGCACCCTACGGAGGCGCCGCCGACTCCGCGCGCGACGTGCGGAGAGGCCACTGCGGCACGACCGGTCGCACGGGGGCAGACTCACGGGTGCCCGACGGTGACGAACGAGGAGGACCCCGTGCGCGATGCGGTCATCTGCGAGCCCCTGCGGACCCCGGTCGGTGGCTTCGGCGGCTCCCTGCGCGACGTGCCGGTGCAGGAGCTCGCGGCCACGGTGGTCCGTGCGGTGGTGGAGCGCACCGGGCTGCCGCCGGAGTCGGTGGACGACGTCCTGCTCGGGCACTGCTACCCGACGATGGAGGCCCCGGCGCTCGGCCGGGTCGCCGCGCTGGACGCCGGGCTGCCGGTGACCGCCTCGGGCATCCAGCTCGACCGCCGCTGCGGCTCGGGCCTGCAGGCGGTGCTGTACGCGGCGATGGCGGTGCAGTCGGGCAGCTCGGACGTCGTGCTGGCCGGTGGCGCGGAGTCGATGAGCAACGCGCCGTTCTACTCCACCGCCATGCGCTGGGGCGTCAAGGCCGGGCCGGGTGTGCTGCTGCAGGACGGCCTGGCCCGCGGCCGGGTGACCGCCGGAGGTCAGCACCACCCGGTGCCCGGCGGGATGCTGGAGACGGCGGAGAACCTGCGCCGGGAGTACCGGATCAGCCGCGAGGAGCAGGACGAGTACGCCGTCCGCAGCCACCAGCGGGCCGCCGCCGCGGCCGAGGCGGGCCGGTTCGCCGACGAGATCGTGCCGGTGACGGTCAAGCAGCGGAAGACCGAGGTCGTCGTCGACCGCGACGAGCACATCCGCCCGGACTCCAACGTCGAGACCCTCGCCAAGCTGCGCCCGATCATGGGCCGGGACGACCCGGAGGCCACCGTCACCGCGGGCAACGCCAGCGGGCAGAACGACGGCGCCGCGGTCTGCGTGGTCACCTCGCCGGAGAAGGCCGCCGAGCTCGGCCTGCGCCCGCTGGCCCGGCTGGTGTCCTGGGCGGTGGCCGGCGTCCCGCCGAAGACCATGGGCATCGGCCCGGTGCCGGCCACCGCCAAGGCGCTCGCGCTGGCCGACGTCAAGCTCGCCGAGGTCGACCTCATCGAGCTCAACGAGGCGTTCGCCAGCCAGGTGCTGGCGGTGACCCGCGAGTGGGGCTTCACCGACGCCGACTTCGAGCGGACCAACGTCAACGGCTCGGGTATCTCGCTGGGCCACCCGGTGGGGGCCACCGGCGGGCGCATCCTGGCGACGCTCACCCGCGAGATGGCCCGCCGCGACGCCCGCTACGGGCTGGAGACGATGTGCATCGGCGGCGGCCAGGGCCTCGCCGCCCTGTTCGAGCGGGTCTGAAGAGGACCCCCTACCCCCCACCGCTCGCGAGCTCGCGGCGGGACCCTCCAGGGGGCCAGCCTTCCCTTCGAGTAGAGGAGCTGCCGCATGTCCAACCCCAGCGACCAGCAGCGCGTCGCGATCGTCACCGGCGCGGCCCGCGGCATCGGCGCCGCCACTGCGCAGCGGCTGGCCGAGGACGGCTTCGCGGTGGCGGTGGTCGACCTCGACGAGTCCTCGACCGCCGCCACGGTCCAGGCGATCGAGGCCGCCGGCGGCCGGGCCCTCGGGGTGGGCGCCGACGTCGGAGATGCCGACCAGGTGCAGGCCGCCGTCGAGCGGGTCGCCACGGAGCTCGGCCCGCCGTTGGTGCTGGTGAACAACGCCGGCGTCACGCGCGACAACCTGCTGTTCAAGATGACCGACGCCGACTGGGACCTGGTCATGCACGTGCACCTGCGCGGCTCGTTCCTCATGACCCGGGCGGTGCAGCCGCACATGGTCCAGGCCGGCTGGGGCCGGGTGGTCAACCTGTCGAGCACCTCGGCACTGGGCAACCGCGGCCAGGCCAACTACGCCACCGCCAAGGCCGGTCTGCAGGGGTTCACGAAGACCCTGGCGATCGAGCTGGGCAAGTTCGGCGTCACCGCCAACGCGATCGCGCCGGGCTTCATCCAGACCGAGATGACCAAGGCGACTGCCGAGCGCATCGGCCGCGACTGGGAGGAGTACGTCGCCGAGCGGGCCGCGGCGATCCCGGTGCAGCGGGGAGGCGTGCCTGCGGACATCGCGCACACCGTCTCGTTCTTCGTCAGCGAGGGCGCCGGGTTCGTCTCCGGGCAGGTCGTCTACGTCGCCGGGGGCCCGCGGGGCTGAGCGTCAACCCGCCGGTCGCAGCCACTGCCCGGCCAGGGCCGCGTCGACCGTCCGGGCCCACCGCTGCACGTCTTCGGCCGTGCGCCCCGGCGGCGGGCTGGCGCAGCTCTGCTCGACCAGTGCGTCCCGTTCGTGCCGGAGGGCCTCACGCTGCAGTGGCGTGTGGGCCCGCCACGCCACCTCGGCCAGCAACCCGAACAACCGGTCGACGACGGTGAGGTCCTCCCGGCCGTAGTGGCGGACCTGGGTCACCCCGAGGTCCAGCAGCTCGGGGAAGGTCCAGGACCGCAGGACCAGCCGCTCGGCGCCGTCCTCGTCGGTCAGCCGGCGGTGCCAGGTGTCCCGCACGGCCGCATCGCCCAGCAGTGCCGAGACGTGCGAAAGCGCGTGCCCGGCGGTCGTCGGGTCGTTGATGCCGGGGGAGAGGGCCCGGGCGGCGATGTCCACCAGTTTGCGCAGCCCGTAGCTGGGATCGGCGACGTCGCCCCGCTCGTGGCCCAGGTCGACCGAGCGTTGCAGCGCCCCCTCCAGCTCATCCACCGGGACGGCGTCCCCGGCGCCCTGCGGCCACGCCCAGGCCATCGGGGCGCCGGCGACGACCGGGTCCCCGGGGCGCCGGTCGAGCAGCAGCACGGCGCCGCAGCCGGTGACCGCCTCGAGCAGCGGACCGTCGGCGACCTGTACGAGGAAGCCGCTCGACCGCGCGCACAGCGGGCGGGCGCTGCCGGGGACCTCCGGGAGCGGACCGTCGGGCTGGTCCCCCTGGCGCTCCTGCAACCGCGCCCGCGTGCGGGAGGACTCGTCGTGGACGTCGCGCATCATCGTCTCGACGCGGAGCTGGCGGGTCTGGTGGCTCAGGAAGGTCACCAGGGCCGCCACGGACGCCAGCATCAGCAGGAACGCGACGGTGACCGAGATCCGCGGGACGAACGAGCTGCCCTGGGCCTCGTCGGCCGAGCGGACGGTGCGCAGCACCACCAGCGCGTAGACGAAGGTGCCCAGCAGCACGCCCAGACAGGTCTGCACCACCCGATCGCGGACGAAGGTCTGCAGGAGCCGGGGCGAGTACTGGCTGCTGGCCAGCTGCAGGGTGACGATCGTCAGCGAGAAGAGCAGCGTCGTCGCCGAGATCAGCGACGAGGCGATCGCCGAGAGGAGGGTGCGGGCAGCCGACGGTCCGCCGGTGAACACGAAGCGGATCGGGTCGTCGCCGAAGGCCAGCTCCTGGTCCAGCTCGGTGAGCCCGATGCCGAGCCCCACGGCGGCGAGGATCGCGGCGGCGGGCAGCGGCCACAGCGCCCCGCTGACTGCTCCCCGCAGCGCCTCTACGCGTCCCCCGCGCGGCCTCGACGTCACAGGGCCCCACCTCACGTCGACGGGTCGCGGTCGGGGTAGCGGGCGCGGGCCAGCGCGTACACGCCGAACGCGGCGAAGCCGGCGGCGACCGCGCCCAGCAGCCAGGGCCCGGCGTCGACCGATGCTATGGCGGTCATCGCGCCGTCCAGGCCGGTGGCGGTGGAGACGTCGGCGGTGGCAGCCGCCTGCCACAGCAGCACTCCCACCAGGCCGAACGCGACGCCCTTGGCGACGTAGCCGACCCGCCCGACCGCCTCGATCACCGGCTCCCAGCGGTCGGGGGCGGTGGGCAGGTCGATGTCCTTCATGAAGCCGCCGGTCAGCCCCCGCACCAGCGTGTAGAGCCCAACGGCGACCACGCCGGCCGCGACGAGGAGGACCAGCGCCGCCCCTCCCGGCACCTCCAGCGTCTCACCGGTGAGCTCGCGCAGCCGCTCGTCGGCCTCGTACTCCAGGCCGAGGGCGAACAGCAGCCCGGTCGCCCCGAGGACGGCGTAGACGGCCGCCTTGGCCAGGCACTTCGCGCAGACGAACGCCGTCCGCAGGACGTGCCGGCGGTCGAGCAGCCCCCGCCACCACAGCAGCACCTCCCCGGCCTGCCACAGCGCCAGGCCCAGCATCCCCAGGCCGATCAGCCAGAGCAGCACCGTGCCGCCCGGCGTGCCGGCGACCGCCTGCAGCGCGCCGGTCTGGTCGGCGTCGGTGCGGGCGCTGCCGCGCGCCAGCTGCGCCGCCAGCCAGCCGATGAGCAGGTGCAGGACGCCGTAGGCGATCAGGCCGACCCGGGCGACCGCCTCGAGCACCGGGTGGTCGGTGACACCACGGGCGGACTCGACCAGCCGGTGGATCCAGCCCCGTTGCAGGAGGAGGACCCCGTCCTCCGCGCCGTTCGCGGGCTCACGGTGAGCCACTGGACGGGACCGCGAGGGGCGGGGGGCAGGGGGGTCCTCCATCAGGTGCGCTCGGGATAGCGGGCGCGGACGAAGCAGTAGGCGCCGAACGCGGCGATGCCGACGGCAACCAGCGTCAGCAGCACCCGGCCGAAGGGGGCGCCGAGGATGGTGCGCAGCGCACCGTCCAGCCCGGTGGCCCGGGCCGGGTCGAAGGTGACGGCGGCGTAGACCAGCAGCCCGCCCACCACGCCCAGCGCCACGCCCTTGGCGGGGAAGCCGACCTGTCCCAGTCGGGTGACCAGCCGGGTCGTCTGCGGGGAGGCCGAGCCCAGCTCGACCTCCTCGAGGAACCGCTTCGACACGCCCTTGTGCACCAGGTAGGCGCCGACGCCGATGACGACGAGGCCGACGAGCGCCACGAGCCAGCGTCCGGCCGGCCAGCCGAAGACGCCGGCCGCCGACTGCTGGCCCCCGCTCGAGCCTCCGCTGGTCGCGGTGCGGACGGCCAGCACGGCGAGCACCAGGTAGAGGACGGCCTTGGCGACCGACTTGACGGTCTTCTCCAGGGCCTTCTTCCGGGCGTCCCCGGACGACGACAGCGGGCTCCGCCAGCGCAGCACCTCGGCCGCCTGCCAGGCCGCGAGCGCGACCAGCCCGACGGCGAGCAGCCACAGCAGCGGCCGGCCCAGCGGCTGCTCGGCCAGCGTGGCCAGTGCGCCGGCCTGGTCGGCGGACTCGCCACTGCCCCCACCCCAGGCCAGCTGGAGTGCCAGCCAGGCGAGCAGCAGGTGGACCACGCCGTAGGCGATCAGCCCGACGCGGGCCAGGTGCTCGAGGGCGTCGCTGTCGCCCGCCCGGCCCGCGGCTCCCGCGGCGCGCCCCGTCGTCCCGCTCATGGCCGGCTCCTCCCCGAACGCTGCACCGTCCCCCGCGAGATGATCAGCGTGGCACAGCGCGGAGTCGGCCGCTCCCGGCGAGATCGGCGACTGGCCCCGACACGACTGGCTCGGCGACGACGGGGCCGGCCTGCGGCGGGCCGCGGCCGCCGTCGGCCGGTGAGGGACACTCTGTGTCGTGGCGAGCGGTGCAGCGGTGACGGCGGGGGAGCGGACGAGTCCGGAGCAGGCCCGGCGGGCGTGGCCCCGGTGGCTGGTCGGCGGGGTCGCGCTGCTGGTGGTCGCCGCGGTCGCGGTCTTCTGGGCAGACGGCGGCGCGCGGCTGGTCCTGGGGGCGGGCGGCGCGCTCCTGGCCTGGCGCGGCGGGCAGCTGGCGGCCGGGGCCGCCGGCCGGGGACGGGCGGTGGGCTGGGCGGTGGCCGCCGCCGGCGTGCTCGCCCTGACGTTCGCGTTCGGCTCCGCGGGCGTCGCGGGCTGGGTGCTCCTGGTGGCCGTTCCGGCCGGGCTGCTCGCCGGGGCGCTGACGCTGCTCGGCAGGGGCGGTGCGGTGCGCCGCAGCGGCCAGGCCGCCCTCATCTGGTGGGCGCTGGTCACCGGCCTGCTGGTCGTCACCGGGCTGCTGGCCGACTGGGAGCGCGCGGCCGACGGTGCCACCCTCGTCGGGGCGCTGGGCCTGGGCCTGCTGGGCGTCGTCCTGCTCGTCGGTGCCTCGAGCCTGCGGGCCATCGCCGCACAGCCGGCGCCGGCCCGGCCCGCGGCCTGCGCCGGGTGCGCGTGCGGCGCCGGCGGCTGCGGCATCCCGCGCTGAGCGTCCGACCCGGCCAGGCAACGCCGGTTGCGTGCCGGTTCACCCCCGGCCCGGCGGGGCACCCCTCCGACCGTGACCGGACACGTCTTCGTCGTCGGCGCCGACCTGCGCCGGCTGGTGTGCGACGACGTCCTGGTGCCCACCGACCGGTCGTTGCGGGTCACTCCCTCGTGGCGCGGCATGCTGCCCGACGACGTCGTGACCAGCGAGGACCGCGGCGGCGTCTGCCTCGACCTCCGCTGGCGCGGGGACGAGCGGGTGCTGGAGCTGCCCGGCGGGCGGGTCGGGGACGCGGGGCGGGCGCTGTGGCTGGTCGACACCGTCCACGAGGAGGAGCGCGACCCCGACGACGCGCTGCGCTGGCTGGTCGACGGCGCGCGGGAGGCCCTGGCCGCCGTCGCCCGGCGAGAGGTGCCCGACCCGGTGCAGGGGCGGGCCCGCCGGCTGGTCGCGCTGCCGGCCCTCGGCACCGGCTGGGGCGGGGCGGCCGGACAGCGCGGCACCCTGCTGCAGCGGCTGCTGCCCGTGCTGCGCGAGGGCGCCGCCGAACACGGCTTCGACGTCGCGCTGGTGCTGCGCGGGCCCAGCGACCTGGCCGCGGCGCAGCGGGTCCGCCGAGCCGAGGCGAGCAGCTGGGACCTGCCCGGGCACCTGCGGGAGCTGGCCGAGGACCTCGGTGAGCGGGCCCGCCGCGGGCAGCTGGCCGCCTTCGTCGGCGCAGGCGTCAGCGCCGCCGCCGGGCTGCCCACCTGGGAGCAGCTGCTCGACGAGCTGGCCGAGCGGTCCGGGCTGGACGACGCACTGCGTGACGGGCTGTCCGGGCTGCCGGCCCAGGACGCCGCCGCGCTGCTGGCCCGTGAGCTCGGCCGCGAGCAGCTGGAGGGCTTCGTCAAGGAGCGGTTCGGGCCCGGGCACTACGCGCTCGCGCACGCCCTGCTCGCCGACCTGCCGGTGCAGGAGTTCGTCACCACCAACTACGACCCGCTGGTCGAGCTCGCCGCCGCGGACATCGGCCGGGACCTCTCGGTGCTGCCCTTCGACGACGCCGTCCCCGGCCGGCCGTGGCTGCTCAAGCTGCACGGGGACGCCGCGCACCCCGAGAGCGTCGTGCTCACCCGCGAGGAGTACCTGCAGTTCGGCGACACGCGCGCGGCCCTGGCCGGGGTGCTGCACTCCCTGCTGCTCACCCGGCACGTGCTCTTCGTCGGCACCTCGATGCAGGACGACGACCTGATCCGCATCGCCCACCAGGTGCGCAGCGCCACCCGGGCCCCCGGCGCGGCACCGCGGCAGCGCAGCGGCACGGTGCTGGCGCTGCTGGACGACCCGGCCCGCGCGCGGCTGTGGGAGCAGGACGTGCAGACGGTGGCGATCGCGCCGGGCGACACCCCGCCGGCCGAGGCCGCCCGGCTGCTGGAGGTGCTGCTGGACTGCATCGGCTGCCTGTCCACCCCGCCGACCGGCTACCTCCTCGACCCCGCCTACCGGGGGATGCTCTCCGCCGAGGAACGGGCCCTCGCCGAGGCGCTGCAGCAGGTGGAGCGCACGGTGCCCGACAGGGCGTCGTCCTCGGCGGTCGGCGAGGTCACCGCACTGCTGCGCCGGCTGGGCTCGCAGGTGTGCACGCCCGACGGACCGCCGCCGGACGAGGCCAGCGCCCCGCACGACGACCGCCTGCAGGAGCAGCGCCCGGGGTGAACCGGAGGACCACCCCTCCCCTCGCGACTCGGCCCCTCTCAGGCACCGCCGCGGCCTCGTCCCGAAGCTCACGCCGAGCCTGCGAGGGGTGAGGAGGACGGGGTCCTCTCACGGTGGGGGTCCTCCTGCTGGAGGGTGGCCGTTCCAGCACCTCACCGGAGGGGCCGCGGTGTGAGCCGGCGAGGTCTGGGGCACACGGGCCCCCGTGCGCCGACCCCGACTCGAGAACAGCCCCCTCCTGTTCGCCAAGGGCTACGGCTGGCTGCCGGACGCCCGGCGGGCGCGCGGCCGCCGGACCGTCGCGGTCCGGCTCGGTGGCCTGCCCGCACTGGGGATCCAGGGCCCGGACGCCGCCCGCTTCCTGTACGACGAGGACCACGTGCACCGGTCGCACGCCATCCCCGAGCCGGTGCGGGGCACGCTGTTCGGCAAGGGCGCGGTGCACACCCTCGACGGGCAGGAGCACCGCACCCGCAAGGCGATGTTCGTGTCGCTGCTCATGGACCACGACCGGATCGCCCCGCTCGTCGACTCCGCCACGGCCGCCTGGGACGCCGCGGTCCCCGGCTGGGTGGACCGCGGGGAGGTCGTGCTCTTCGACGAGGCGGCCGCGGTGCTCACCCGGGCGGCCTGCGACTGGGCCGGCGTCCCCCTGACCGACGACGAGGTCCCCTCCGTCGCCCGGGATCTCACCGCGATGGTCGACGGCTTCGCCACCGGAGGGCCCCGGCACTGGCGCGCCCGCCGGGCACGCGGCCGCCGGCAGGCGGAGCTGTCCCGGCTCGTGGCGGACGTGCGCAGCGGCGCGGTGGCGGTCCCCGGCGGCTCGGTCGTCGACGTCGTCGCCCGGCACCGTGACGCCGACGGCGAGCGGCTCGACCCGCACACCGCGGCGGTCGAGCTGCTCAACGTGATCCGCCCGACCGTGGCCATCAGCTGGTTCCTCGCCTTCTCCGGGCACGCGCTGGCCCGCTGGCCGCAGCACGGCGAGCGGCTGGCCTCGGCCGAGCCCGCGTTCGCGGAGGCCTGGGCGCACGAGGTGCGGCGCTTCTACCCGTTCGCGCCGTTCATCGGCGGGCGCGCCCCGCGCGAGGTGGAGTGGGACGGCGAGCGGGTGCCGGCGCACTCGATGGTGCTGCTGGACCTCTACGGCCAGAACCACGACCCCGCGCTGTGGGGCGACCCGTACACGTTCCGCCCGGAGCGCTTCCTCGACCGGGAGATCGGCGCCTTCGAGCTGGTGCCCCAGGGCGCCGGGGACCCGAGCACCAACCACCGCTGCCCGGGGGAGCAGGTCACCGTCGCCGTCCTGGCCGCGCTCGCCGTCCGGCTCGCCCGGCTGCAGGCCGACGTCCCGGCGCAGGACCTGTCGATCTCGCTGCGCCGGATCCCGGCCAAGCCGGCCAGCGGCGTGGTGCTGCGGGTCCGCGGCACCGACTGAACCGGCTCCGTCGCGCTCCGTTGCGAACGCGCCGGGGACGGCGCCAGGTGTCGGTACCGCGTGGTGTCATCGCAGGGCCGTACGGACGAGGAGGACGGGACATGGGCAGGTGGCTCGCGCCGCTGGTGGGCGTGGTCGGTCTGCTGGCGCTCGTCGTCGGCATGGCCTGGGCCGAGCTCGACAAGAGCACCATCAACGGCGTGCCCCTGGTCGGCGCCGGCGGCGTGCTGCTCCTGGCCGCGGCGATCGTGGCCGCCTCCGCGGAGGTCTCCACCCGCCGCCGGGACGCGCTGCCCCGCTGAGCCGCCACGAGCGGCCCCTGCACGGTCCCGCCGGCCCCGTCCGGAGGCTCACCCCGAGCGTGCGAGGGGTGAGGGGGACGGGGCCCTCCGACGGGTGGCAGGGGCAGGGGGTCCTCCCTCAGGCGAGGCGGGCGAGTTCCCCGGGCAGGTCGCCGGGGGAGAGCACGCCGAGCCGCTGGGTGGCCCGGGTGAGCGCCACGTAGAGGTCGTTGTGCCCGCGCACGCCCTCGTCGAGCACCCGCTGCGGGTCGACGACGAGCACCGCGTCGAACTCCAGGCCCTTCGCCTCGGCCGGCGTGAGCACCACCGGCCCCCGCGACGAGTCGGCGTCCGGGCCGGACGAGACGCCGTCCACCCGGGCTGCGGCCGCTGCGGTGAGCTCGGCGACCCGGCCGGCCGGGGCGACGACCGCGGTGGTGCCCTCGTGCGCCGCCCACTCCTCGACCACCTCGGCGGCGCGGGCGGCCAGCCCGTCCTCCCCGGTGACCTCCGCCCACGGCTCGGCGGTTCCCGGCCGGACCGAGCGCGGTGCACTCGCCCCGGTGCCGCCCGCGGCGAGGACGTCGGCGGCGACCGCCATGATCTCGGCCGGCGTCCGGTAGTTGACCGTGAGCTCCTCCAGCCGCCAGGCGTCGCCGACGTGCGGCCGCAGCGTCTCGTCCCAGACGGCCGCGCCGGCCAGCGTGCCGGTCTGGGCGAGGTCGCCGACGGCGGTCATCGACCGGGTCGGGCAGCGGCGCACCAGCAGCCGCCAGGCCATCGCGGAGAGCTCCTGGGCCTCGTCGACGACGACGTGCCCGAACGTCCAGGTGCGATCGGCGGCGGCCCGCTCGGCGGTGGTGCGGGTGTCGAGCGCCCGCTGCCGCTCGGCCAGCTCCTCGGCGCTGATCAGGTCGCCGGCGCTGAGCACCTCGGCCTCCAGGTGCTCGTCCTCCAGGTCGATGGAGCGCGAGCCGTGCAGCACGTCGAGGGTCTCCTGCGCCTCGGCCAGCCGCCGGCGGCGGTCCCGCTCGGCGCGGGCCCGCTGCGCGCTGTCGTCGAAGCCGAGCAGCTCCTCGGCCTCCTCCAGCAGCGGGACGTCGGCCGGCGTCCAGCCCGATCCCCGCGGCCGGTGCAGCAGCGCGCGCGTCCGGTCGTCCCACCCCGGGGTGGCGGCGGCGACGCGGGCGGGGTCGGCGAACAGGTCGGTCAGCAGCCGCTCGGGGGTGAGCACCGGCCACAGGTCGTCGACGAGCAGCCGGACGGCCGGCTCCTCGGCCACCTCGCGGCGCAGCGCGGCGGTGTCCTCGCGGTCGAGCAGGTCCGAACCGCCGTCGATGCCCAGACCGATCCGCTCGGCGTAGCGGCGGGTGAGCAGGTCGACGACGCGGCGGGCGAACACCGGTCGGGCCAGGTTGTGCAGCGAGTCGGCCCGGCGGGCGGCGTTCTGCGCGCGCTTCACGTCGATCGGCCGCAGCCGCAGCGCGAACCCGTCGACGGTCACCTCGCGCGGGGCGTCGGGCACGACCTGCCGGTCGGCGACGGCGCGCTCGAGCACCTCCACCATCTCCAGCCGGCCCTTGACCGCGGCGGTCTCCGGCGACTCGGTGCCGCGGGCGTCCAGGCCGGGGCGCAGCTGGCCGAGGCCGGCCAGCAGCACGCCGGTCTCGCCGAGGGAGGGCAGCACGTCGGCGATGTAGCGCAGGAACGTGGGGGTCGGGCCGACGACGAGCAGGCCGCGGCGGGCCAGCCGTTCGCGGTGGGTGTACAGCAGGTAGGCCGCGCGGTGCAGCGCGACGGCGGTCTTGCCGGTGCCCGGCCCGCCCTGCACGACCAGGACGCCGCGGTCGTCGGCGCGGATGATCCGGTCCTGCTCGGCCTGGATGGTGCGGACGATGTCGGTCATCCGGCCGGTGCGGGCGGTGTCGAGGGCGGCCATGAGCGCGACCTCGCCGGTCAGCCCCGACCCCGCGACCCCCTCGGTCAGTACCTCGTCGTCCAGCCGGACGACGGTGCGCCCGCGGGTGCGGATGTGCCGGCGGCGCGCCACGCCCAGCGGGTGCACCGGGGTGGCGGTGTAGAACGGCCGCGCGGCCGGCGCCCGCCAGTCGACCAGCGCGGGGTCCCCGCCGGCGTCGTCGGCGGCCAGCCCGATGCGGCCGATGTAGAGCGGGCCGTCGTCGGTGCGGTCGATCCGGCCGACGCACAGGCCGGCCTCGGCGGCGTCGAGGGCGGTGACCCGCTCGGTCTGGAAGCGGACGGTCGCGTCGCGCTCCTGCAGCGCCTGCGGGTCGACCGCGGGCCACGAGATGGCCTGCTTCAGCCGTCGCTCGGCCAGGTCGCGGGCGGCGTCGAGGCGGGCGTAGAGCTCCTTGACGTACTGCTGTTCGGTGTCGATCTCCGGGTGGGACACGACCTCGGGCTGCGTCGTCGGCACTGCACGTCTCTCTGTCGGTACTCGTCTGCGGCAACAGACGAACGTCCATGGTGCCCACGCATTCCCCGCCCGGGGGTCAGGCGCCGCCGTGCGGTCGGCCACGGACGCGGCGTCACCGGTCTGCGACGGACAGCGCGGACAGGGGACCCACGAGCCGGTCGGCCAGCTCGGCCGGACGGTCCAGCGGACCAGGTGGCCGCCGGGCAGACCGACCGCACGAGCTGGTGGTGACCGCCCCGGCCCGCGGACGCGGGGCCCCTGCGACACGCGGGGCGGCGGCACGCGGACGGACGGCGACGGCAACCCGGAGGTCACCTCCACGACACGTCGGCTGCCTAGCGTCGGGCGTGCGACCCCAGGAGGTGCCCCATGAGCCCGACCACCAGTGACATCCGGACCGATCCCCGGCTCCGGCGCAGCGCGCGCACGCGCACCCGGCCGCATCCGGACCGCAGCGCCTGGACCTGCCCCAACTGCCAGCGGGAGACCCTGCCGCCGCGCAAGCGCTGCGCGGACTGCGGCACCTCCCGCTACTGAGTCCCCGTCCCGGGTCCCGCCGGCCCCGTCCGGAGGCTCACCCCGAGCGTGCGAGGGACGGGGCCCTCCGACGGGCGGCGGGGGGCAGGGGGTCCTCTCTCAGGCGGCGGGCGGTGCCCCGCGCAGCCGCACGACGGCGGCGCGGTAGCGGCGCCGGCCGGCCAGCCGCCAGGCCAGCCGGGTCGACGTCGGCAGCCCCGCGAGCAGCCGGGCCCGGTCGCCGGCGCAGGCGTCCTCGAGGGCCAGGCCGAGCACCAGCGAGCGCTCGCGCCGTGACAGCGGGCAGCGCGCCGCCCCGGTGACCTCCGCCCACGCCGCGGGGGAGAGGTGCGCGGCCAGCAGCGGCAGCAGGTCGCGCTCCTCCTCGGCGGTCTGCTCCGCCACGGCGTCCGCCGTGTCGAGGCAGGCCAGCGTGAAGGCGTCGCGCGCCTTGTCCGAGCAGGCGACCGCCCACTGCCGCGCGGCGGTGGACAGACCGCGCAACCGGTCGTCGAGGCCGGCGACGCGGGCGGTCCACTGCGCCACCAGCGGCCGGGCGGCCGGCGCCGCGCGCAGCAGCGCCGGCCAGACCAGCTCGCGCTCGGTGGCGTGGTGGTGCAGCAGCAGCCGGCCGAGCAGGTCGGCGTGCCGGGTCAGTTCCCGGGTGCGCTCGACGTCGTCGGCGGAGGCCCACGCGGACAGCTCGGCCAGCAGCCGCAGCTCGCGGCGCACGAGCCGGTGCAGCAGCAGCTCGGAGGCGACCGCGCGGGGGGCCGGCACGTCGGCCGGCGGGTCGTCGGTGGGTGTCCGCAGGGCGGAGGGACGGCGGAGCGCCGCGGCGGCGGGCATGGAGCACCTCGGTGCGGTCGGCGGGACCGGACGACAGCCCAGCGTAGGAACAGCGTCCCCCTGCGCGACAGGGCTCTCCGTCCCTGTCGCGCCGCGCCGTGGACCACGACGCGCGGCGAGGGGAGGGACAGGAGGGGTCCGGGACGGCTACGTTGCGGCGGTGAGCGTGATCGCCCGGAACCGGGTCCGCGTGAGCGGGGTCGACGACGGTCGGCCGATGGTCTTCGCGCACGGCTTCGGGTGCGACCAGGAGATGTGGCGCCTCGTCGCACCCGCGTTCGAGGTCGACCACCGCGTCGTCCTCTTCGACCACGTCGGCTCCGGCCGGTCGGACCTGTCGGCGTACGACCGCGTCAAGTACGGGTCGCTGGACGGGTACGCCGCCGACGTCGTGGAGATCTGCCGCGAGCTGGCCCTCGACGACGTCGTCTTCGTCGGGCACTCGGTGAGCGCGATGATGGGCGTGCTGGCCGCGGCCTGCGCCCCGGGCCTGTTCGGCGCGCTGGTCATGGTCGGGCCCAACCCGCGCTACGTCGACGACGGCGACTACACCGGCGGCTTCTCGCGGGAGGACATCGCCGCGCTGCTGGAGTCCCTCGACAGCAACCACCTGGGCTGGTCGGCCGCGATGGCGCCGGTGATCATGGGCAACCCCGACCGGCCCGAGCTCACCGCCGAGCTGACCAACAGCTTCTGCCGCACCGACCCCGACATCGCCCGGCAGTTCGCCCGCGTCACCTTCCTCTCCGACAACCGCGCCGACCTGCCCGGAGTCCGGGTGCCCACGCTGGTCCTGCAGTGCACCGCCGACGCGATCGCCCCCGAGGTGGTGGGCCGGTACGTGCACGAGCAGGTCCCGGGCAGCGTCCTCACCCGGCTGGCGGCCACCGGGCACTGTCCGCACCTGTCGGCGCCGGAGGAGACGACCGCCGCGATCCGCGCCTTCCTCGAGTAGCCCCGCCATGGACGACCCGCGGCGACCGGACCCCCGCGAGGGTCCTGCCGGGCTGCGCCGACTGCTCGAGGACGACCCGGCCGACCTGTACGAGAACGCCCCGTGCGGCTACTTCTCCGCGCTCCCCGACGGCCAGCTCGTCAAGGCCAACCGCACCTTCTGCGAGTGGACCGGCCGGCCGGTCGGCGAGCTGATCGGGGTGCGCTTCCAGGAGCTGCTCAGCATCGGCGGGCGGGTGTTCTACGAGACCCACCTGGCGCCGCTGCTGCGGATGCAGGGCATGGTGCGGGAGGTGGCGCTCGACGTCGTCCGGGCGGACGGGTCGCTGCTGCCCTGTCTGCTCAACGCCGTGGAGGTGCGCGACGCCCGCGGCGCGCCGCTGCTGGTGCGCGCGACCGTGTTCGAGGCGACGTCCCGGCGCCGCTACGAGCGTGCGCTGCTGGCCGCCCAGCGGGCGGCCGCGGAGTCCGAGCGCCGGGCGCGCACGCTGCAGCAGGTGGTCTCGGAGGTGTCGGCGGCGGTCACGGCACGGGACGTGGCCGAGGTGATCGTGCGCCGCAGCCGGGAGGCCGTGGGGGCCAGCGGCGCGGCACTGTGGCTGGCCGGCGAGCGGCGCGCGAGCCGCCGGGCGGAGCCCTCGGTGCCGCCGCTGGAGCTGGTCGCCGCCGGCGGGATCCCGGCCGACCTGCTGGACGCGATGGAGTCCGCGGCGCTCGGCGGCGCCGAGCTGGTGCGCGACGGCGGGGTGCACACGGTGCCGCGGGGGGCGGGGCTGCGTGCGGTGTGGCCGGCTCTGGCCTCGGTGATGGAGGAGCACGGGCAGGAGGCGCTGGTCGTCGTCCCGGTGGACGCCGACGCCCGCCACCTGGGGGCGCTGGTGCTGCTGCTCGGGGTGACGGGGGACACCGGGCTGATCGACCTCACCCCGCCGGGCGAGCGGGGCACGCTGGTCCAGGCCGACGCCGACCTGCTGGCCACCGTCGGCCGCCAGGCGGGACAGGCGATCGAGCGGGTGCGGCTGTACGAGGAGACGGCGCGGCACGCGGAGCGCTCGGCCTTCCTGCTCGACGCGGCCCGGCTGATGTCCTCGGCCGGGGACGTCACCGAGACCGCGGAGCGGCTGGCCGAGCTGGCCGTGCCGCGGCTGGCCGACGTCTGCGTCATCGATCTGGCCGGCGAGCACGGCCTGGCCCGGGCGGCCGCGCGGCACGGCGACCCGGCGCGGCAGAAGCTGGCCGCCGCGCTGCAGGAGCGGCACCTGCCGTACCGCGAGTCACCGCACCCGGCCGTGCAGGCCATGGAGCTGGGCCGGACGGTGTGGATCCGCGAGGTGACCGACCGGTGGCTCGCGCAGATCACGCTCGACGAGGAACACCTCGGGGTCGCCCGCGCCCTCGAGCTGGTCAACCTCGTCTGCGTGCCGTTGCTGGCCGACGGGCGCGTCCTCGGCGTCCTGAGCCTGGGCAGCGACCGGCGGCGCGGGGCGTTCACGCCGGCCGACGTGGAGGTCGCCGAGCAGCTGGCGCTGCAGGTGTCGCAGGTCGTGGACAAGGCGCAGCGGCTGGAGCTGGAGACCCGCACGTCGCACACGCTGCAGGCCAACCTGCTGCCCCCGGCCCCACCGCCGGTGCCGGGGCTGGCCGTCGCCGTCCGCTACCTGCCCGCCAGCCGCGGCGCCGACGTCGGCGGCGACTTCTACGACGTCGTCCCGCTGCCCGGCGGGCAGGTGGCGCTGGCCGTGGGGGACGTCGTCGGGCACGACATCACCGCCGCGGCGGTGATGGGGCAGCTGCGCAGCGTCTACCGGGCGCTGCTGTCCGACCGGCCGCCGCCGAGCGCGGTCATCGACCGGCTGCAGGCAGGGTGGTCGCTGCTGGGACTGCAGCTGATGGCCACCGCCCTGTTCGCGGTGCTCGACCCGGAGACGGGCCGGCTGCGGATGGCCTCCGCCGGGCACCCGGCACCGCTGCTGGTCGCGGGCGGGAGGGCGGAGCTGATCGACGTGCGGCCCAGCCGGATGCTGGGCGCGCCGCCGGCGCCGGGCCCCGCGGTGGAGTGGGCCGGGGTGCTCGCCCCGGGCGCGACGCTGCTGTTCTACACCGACGGGCTGGTGGAGAGCCGGGACGCCGACCTCGACCGGGGCCTGGCGACGCTGATGGACGCCGCGGTGCGGGCCGGCACGAACGACCCCGACGAGCTCTGCGACCGGCTGCTGGCCGAGCTGGCGAGCGGGGTGCGCGCCGACGACGTGGCCCTGCTGGCGATCACCCGGCGCCCCTAGACCCCCGGCCCTGCGAGGGCCACCATCGGCGCAGGGGCACGTGCGGCGCGGGAGGCGGCCATGGAGCGTCCACCCAACCCGGTGACCGAGTCGATCGACGGGGCCACCGGCGACATCACGATGTCCGGCGACGCGATGCGCTGGTCACCGGAGCTGGCCGACGGACAGGCGCGGGCGGTCGGTGCGCCCGGTGCCCTCCCCGGGGTGGACGTCGCCGCCGGGTTCGGTGCGCTGCTCGGCCTGGACGCCCCCGGGGTGCGCCGGCTGGTCTCCGACGCGGTCACCTCGCTGGCGACGGTGGCCGGGGACGTCGTCGCCGAGCTCCGCCAGCTCACCCGGGGCACGGAGGGCGAGGAGCCGGCCGACGACGACGAGGAGGAGCAGGCGCCGCCCGACCCACCGCCGTCGTCCCCGCCGTCGCCCGCGGGTTGACCACGGGGTCGGTGCCGGGGACGCGCGACGAGGCGCCGCCGGTCCCGGCAACGACCCGGTGACCACGGCCGGAGTCGGCCGTGCCGCCCACGTCGCCGCCCTGTACAACCAGAGGGCACAGCCACATCGACGTGGGGAGTCGCACCGCATGAGCAGCTCGCTGACCCTGGCGCCCGCGCCGCCGTCCCAGGCCGCCGAGGAGGTCCGCGCCCAGGTGCGCGAGTTCCTGGCCGAGGAGCTGGCCGCCGGGACCTTCACCACCCACGTCGACACCTGGTTGTCCGGCGTCGACCCGGCGTTCTCGCGGAAGCTCGGCGAGCGCGGCTGGCTGGGGATGACCTGGCCGAAGCAGTACGGCGGGCACGAGCGCTCGGCGATGGAGCGCTACGCGGTGACCGAGGAGCTGCTGGCGGCGGGCGCCCCGGTGGCGGCGCACTGGATCGCCGACCGGCAGTCCGGGCCGAACCTGCTCCGCTACGGCACGGAGGAGCAGCGGCGGGAGATCCTGCCGAGGATCGCCGCAGGGGAGTGCTACTTCGTCATCGGCATGAGCGAGCCGGACTCCGGCTCCGACCTCGCCTCGATCCGCACCCGCGCCGCGCGCAACGGCAACGGGGACTGGGTGGTCAACGGCGCCAAGGTGTGGACGTCCAACGCCCACTTCTCGCACTACGGGATCGTGCTGGTGCGCACCTCACCGGCCGACCCGGCGAGCCGGCACGCGGGGCTGTCCCAGCTGCTGGTGGACCTGTCGCTGCCCGGCATCACGATCAACCCGATCCGCATCCTCGACGGCGGCCACCACTTCAACGAGGTGGTCTTCGAGGACGTCGTCGTCCCCGGCGACATGCTGCTCGGGGAGAAGGGCGCCGGCTGGCACCAGGTGACCGCGGAGCTGGCCTTCGAGCGGTCCGGGCCGGAGCGCTTCCTGTCGACCTACCCGCTGCTCGCGGAGTTCGCCCGGCGCGCCGGCGACACCGGGGACGCCGCGCAGCTGGCCACCCTCGGCCGGCTCTCGGCGCGGCTGCTGGCGCTGCGCCAGCTCTCGCTGCGGATCGCGGCGGCGCTGGACCGCGGTGAGCTCCCCGACATCCCCGCGGCGCTGGTCAAGGACGTGGGGACGACGTTCGAGGCCGACGTCGTCGACGAGATCCGCCGGGTGGTCGAGGTGACCGTGTCGCTGGAGTCGCCGGACCCGCTGGGGCGGGCGCTGGCCGAGGCCCAGCTGCACGCGCCGGGCTACACGCTGCGGGGCGGGACCAACGAGATCCTGCGCGGGATCGTGGCGCGGGGGCTGGGGCTGCGATGACGACGGTGGGTGAGCACCGCGGCCGGGAACGAGCGAGCGCGGACGCGAGCCAGGGGGCAGTGCGATGAGCGACCAGGACCTGGTGGTCGAGACCGTCCGCGACATCCTCTCGGCGCACGAGCCGTTCGCGCTCACCGCGGACACCGCGTGGGACGCCGGGCTGTGGGCCGACCTGGCCGAGGCGGGGCTGACCGGCGTCGGGCTGCCCGAGGAGGCCGGCGGGTCGGGCGGTGAGCTGGCCGACGCGGTGGCCGTCGTCCGCACGCTGGCCGCCGGTGCCGGGGCGGTGCCGGTGGCCGAGCAGCTGCTGGCCGCCGGGCCGGCGCTGCTGGCGGCCGGCCTGGACCTGCCCGACCCGGCCGAGCCGCTGACGCTCGCGGTCGCCGGCGCGGTCACCGCCGAGCCGGTGGACGACGGCGACGGCCCGGGGCGCTGGCAGCTCACCGGCTCCGCGACCGACGTCGCCTGGGCCGGGGTGGCGCAGCACGTCGCGGTCCTCGCAGCGGCGCCCGAGGGCATCGAGGGCGCGGTGCTGGCGCTGGTCGACGCTGAGGGGCTGGCGACCAGCGACGCGCGCAACCTGGCCGGGGAGCCGCGCGGCTCGCTGGTGCTCGGCGGTGCGCCGGCGGCCGGAGCGCTGCTGACCCCGGCGAGGGCCGCGGAGGTGCGGGCCCGGTTCGCGCTGGCGCGGGCGGTGCAGCTGGCCGCGGCGCTGGAACGGGTGCTGGCCTGGACCGTGCAGTACGCCGGGGAGCGGCACCAGTTCGGTCGGCCGCTGGGCAAGTTCCAGGCCGTGCAGATGGAGCTCGCGGAGATGGCCGGCGAGGTCACCGCGGTGACCGCGCTGACCGACGCCGCCGTCCAGGCCCTCGGGCGGGGGGACGACGTCGTCCTCGCCGCGGCGGCGGCCAAGGTGCGCGCCGGGGCGGCGGTCGAGGCGGTGGCCCGGCTGGCGCACCAGGTGCACGGCGCGATCGGGTTCACCCAGGAGCACAAGCTGCACCACCTGACGCGGCGGCTGTGGTCCTGGCGGGACGAGGCCGGGTCGGAGCTGACCTGGTCGCAGGTGCTCGGCGTCGGGCTGCTCGCCGAGGGCGGCGACGGCCTCTGGCCGGCCCTGACCCGGGTGGTCTGAGGGAGGACCCCCTCGCCCCCGCCACTCGCGAGCTGGCGGCGGGACCCGGCAAGGGGCCGCGGCGGGCCCCTCGCCGGGAGGCCGCCAGGGGCCGGCCGGGGCGACCCGGCCGGCCCCGCGGCGATCAGGCGGTCTCGGGCACCCGCAGGTGCGCGAGCACCAGGTCGAACTCGGCGACCTCGAGGATCCGGCTGCCCATCGCGGCGGCGAACTCCTCCCGGACGGCGGTGGCGTCGGTGCGCGAGCGCTCCAGGGTCTCCCGGTCGGCGTAGGTGACCGATGCGGCGCCCCGCCCCTCCCAGCGGTCGACGAGCAGGCTGGCACTGCAGAAGCCGGCCATCTCCTCGAGCCGGGGCAGCAGGCTCAGCCGGTAGGCGTCGAGGACCTGCTCCACCCGGTCGGGGTCGGTGCGCGTCCAGGTGACCCGGGTGCAGGCCCCGTCCGGCGCCTCGTGCACCCGGTGCAGGACGGCGATCTCCCACGTCTGCAGCTCCGGCGGTCCGCCCAGGATCTGGGCGAACCGGGCCCGCAGGGGCCGGAGCTGCTCGGCGGTCTCGGACATCGCGGCCTCGTCGGCCCACGACGTGGTCGCGATGCAGCGGCCGGAGCCGCGGTCGGCGAGCATCGACAGGCCCACGTAGCCGGGCAGGCCCTCGACGGCCGGCATGACCCTGTCCCGCAGGAAGGCGACGCCGTCGTCGACCGCCTCCGGGTCGCCGTGGACGGTGACGGTGCGCGCGTACACGGGCGGCTTCCTCTCGGCGCGGGTGCCGGCGGAGGCCACCCCGGCCTGCTCTGCGGCGCTCACGCGGTCTCGGGTACCCGGAGGTGGGCGAGGACGAGGTCGAACTCCCGGACGTCGGTGACGGCCAGGCCGAGCGCCGGCACGAACTCGTCGCGCAGCGCGCGGGCGTGCTCGCGGGTCTCGATCATGTCCTCCCGGCTGTCGTAGGTGACCGCGGAGACGGCCATGCCCTCGGCGGCGTGGGTCATGAGGCTGACGCTGCAGAAGCCGGCGAGGTCGTCCAGCCGCGGCATCAGGCTCATCCGGAAGGCGTCGATGCTGCGTTCCATGTCGTCGGGGGCGCCGCGCAGCCAGGTCACCCGGGTGCAGGCGCCGTGGTGGGCCTCGTGCCGGCGGTGCATGGCCGACACCTCCCACTCGTGCACCTCGACCTCGCCGCCGAAGACCTCCCTGGCCCGGTCGCGCAGCGGCCGGACCCCCTCGGCGCTGGCCTGCATCGTCTCCCGGTCCCGCCAGGACGTCGTCACGATGCACATCCCGGACTCGGAGTCGGCGATCATGGACAGTCCGATGCAGCCCTCCATGCTGCGGACGGCGGGCATCACCTCGTCGCGGACGTAGTCCGTCCCACGGTCGACGGATTGCGGGTTGCCGCGGATGGTGGTCGAGCGTGCGTACACGTCACCGCTCCTCTCCCAGGCGCGCTGGGGTTCTCGGGCGGCGGTGCTCGGGCGGCATCGCCGCGGCGCCCAGCGTCCTCGCGCCCGGGCCGGCAGGCAATGTCCCGGTGCGCCGCCGTCGGGACGACGGCCCGCGCCGGCGGCGGGCGGCCGCGGCAGCCCGCTCACCGGGGTCCGCGGGCGGGCAGCAGTCCCTCCTCGTGGTCCAGCTCGCGCTCCAGGATCCGCAGGCCCGCGTCGGGCAGCTGGCCCACCTCCCGCCAGCGCAGCAACTCGTGCCGTTGCGCGTCCAGCACCTCCCGGCGCAGGCGCAGCGCCGCCTCGTACTGAGGGGACAGGGGGATCTCCCCGCCCTCCGCGTTCTGCAGGAGGTCCAGCCGCCGTCGGTAGCGGTTGAGCCGGGGGGTCAGCTGGGCACGGAGGCCGGCGATCACCTGGTCGTCCACGTCGTCGTGCTGCTGGGCCTCGATCTCGGTCAACCGGACGAGCGCGGCCTCCACCGAGGCCGCCCGGGCCTCGTTGCGCAGCCGGGCCTGGTCGGCCTGGTCGGCGCGCAGGTCCAGCGCGCGCACCAGCGGGGCGAAGGTCAGCCCCTGCCCGACGAGCGTGACCAGCACGGCCAGGAAGGCGCAGAGCAGCAGCAGGTTGCGGTCGGGGAACGGCTCGCCGGTGTCGGTCACCAGGGGCAGCGTGAAGATGGCAGCGAGGCTGATGACTCCCCGGGTCCCGGCCCAGCTGAGGACGACGATCTCGCGGCCGGTGAGCCGGGGGACGCCGTCCTCCTCCGGCGTGCCGTCGCCGTGCCCGCCCAGCCGCGTGTGCAGGGCCTGCGGCAGGTGCTCGGTGAGCCAGAGCCAGAGCGGGCGCAGCAGGAGGACGACGCCCACGGTGACGGCGGCGGCGGTGACGATCGTCGAGGTGTCGTACTGGTCCAGCCCGCGGATGACCATGGGCAGTTGCAGGCCGATGAGCAGGAAGACGATGCCCTCGAGCAGGAAGTCGACCAGCCGCCAGACGGCGTCGGTCTGCAGCCGGCTGGCACCCGAGGCCCAGCTCGGGTTGTTGTGCCCGATGACCAGCCCGGCGACGACGACCGCCAGCACGCCGGACACGTGCAGCGACTCGCCGAGCAGGTAGGCGACGAACGGCGTGGCCAGGGAGACGGCGTTGGACGACAGCGGGTCGCTGCGCAGCCGGCGCAGCGGCCGGACGGCGTAGGCCACCGCCACGCCGGCGGCCACGCCCCCTGCGGCGGCGACGACGAACTGCAGGACGGCCGCGGGGGTGGAGAACCCGTCGCCGCGGGCCGCGGCCACCGCGACCGAGAGGATGGTGAGCGCGGTGGCGTCGTTGAGCAGGCCCTCGCCCTGGATGAGCGTGATCAGCCGCGGCGGGAGGCCCACCTTGCGCCCCACCGCGAGGGCCGCCACCGGGTCCGGCGGCGCGACGGCGGCGCCCAGCGCGATCCCGGCGGCGAGCGTCGCGCCGGCGACGAACAGCGCGAAGCCGACGCCGATGAGCAGCGCCGTCGCGGTGACGAGCAGGACCGACAGGCTGACGACCGTCCGCAGGTTCCGGCGGATGGCCAGCAGCGAGGAGTCCAGCGCCGCGCTGTAGAGCAGCGGTGGCAGCACGAGGGTGAGGACCAGCTCGGGGTCGAGCGCGACGTTCGGGCCGGGCAGGTAGGCGTAGGCGATGCCGGCCAGGGTCAACAGCGCGGCGGCCGGCAGGCCGGTGCGTCCGGCGACCCACCGCACCCCGACGATCACCGCGACCGCACCCAGGACCAGCAACACCGCAGTCTCCGCGTGCACCTGCACAGTCTTCCCGACGGCCGTGATCCTCCGGGTCGACGCCCGGGCTCGAGCCGCTCACACCGGAGGACGCCGGTCCCCTCGCCGTACCGTCCGACCGGACGGGGGCCCGATGGTGGCCGCCGTCCGGCCATCCCGGGCAGCATGCCGGGGTGACCACTGCCGGCGACGCCCACGGGCACACCCACCGTCTCGACCTGACCGACGCCACCGTGCGGGAGTGGGACGCGACGGTGGTCGCGGCCGATCCCGAGCGGGGCGTCGTCCTCGACCGCAGCGCCTTCTACCCGGGCGGCGGTGGGCAGCCCCCGGACGAGGGCGTGCTCCTGTGGGGCGGCGTCCGCACGCGCATCGCCGGCACCCGCAGAGGCGACGAGCTGTACCTGGTCCCGGTGGAGGGCGATCCGGTGCCGCCGCCGGGCACCGCCGTCCGCGGGGCGCTCGACGACGAGCGGCGGACGGCGCTGATGCGGACGCACTCGGGCCTGCACGTGCTCACCGGCGTCGTCCTGCGCGACTTCGGCGCGAAGGTCACCGGCGGCAACATGGAGCCGCTGACCGCGCGCATGGACTTCGACCTGGCCGAGGTGCCGGCCGACTTCAAGGACCGCGTGGCCGAGGCGGTCAACGCCGAGATCGCCGCGGACCGGCGCATCGAGGTGCGGACGCTGCCGCGTGCGGAGGCCTACGCGATCCCCGATCTGATCCGGACGGCGACCGACCTGCTGCCGCCCGACATCGAGGAGGTCCGGATCGTCGACATCGTCGGCCTGGACCTGCAGGCTGACGGCGGCACGCACGTGGCCTCGACGGCGATGGTCGGCCGGGTCGAGGTGGTCAAGATGGAGAACAAGGGCCGCGGTTTCCGCCGGCTGCGCATCCGCGTCGTCTGACGTGCCGGTCCCGGGCCGGGAGCGGTTCAGCTCCCGGCCCGGGGACCGGGTGGTGCTCAGGCGACGTTCGACGCCACCGCGGCGTCGATGGGGACCCGCGGCACGGGGATCGGCGGCAGTGCCGCGGTCGCGGGGGCCGCGTCCAGGTCCAGCGACCGCAGCACGTCGTCGCCGTAGATGTCCTGCACCCAGTTGGGCTGGTAGACGGTGTCGAGGTACCGCTCACCCAGGTCCGGGGCGATGGTGACCGCGGTGAGCTCCCGCCCGCCGTTCTCCTCGTGGCGGGCCAGCCAGCTCGTGGCCCCGCTGACCACGGTGCCGGTCGAGCCGCCGAACAGGAAGCCGCGCCGGGCCAGCCGGTGGCAGGCGCGGACGGTGTCCGCCTCCTCCACCATCACCAACTCGTCGACGTAGGACTCGTTGAGCAGCGGCGGGCGGACGCCCATGCCCAGACCGGGGATCATCCGCGTGCTCGCCGGACCGCCGAACGACACCGAGCCGACCACGTCGACGGCGACGATGCGCACCGAGGGGCGGTGCTCGCGGAACCACCGGGCGCAGCCCATCAGGGTGCCGGTGGTGCCGGCCCCGACGAACAGGACGTCCAGCTCCGGGAACTGCCGGGCGATCGCCGGCGCGGTCTGGCGGTAGTGCGCCTGCCAGTTGTTCTGGTTCTCGTACTGGTTGAGCCACAGGTACCGGGGGTCGGCGGCACACCGAGCCCTCACGTAGTCCATCCGCGCACCGAGGAGGCCGCGGGCCGGGTCGGCCACCTCGGTGACCACGTGCACCTCGGCGCCGAGCGCCTCCATCAGCAGCCTGGTCTGCAGGTTGCAGCGGGGGTCGGTCACGCACAAGAACCCGTAGCCCTTGCTCGCCGCGATCATGCTCAGCGCGACGCCGAGGTTGCCCGACGAGGACTCGACGATGACCGACCCCGGCTGCAGCCGACCCTCACGCTCGGCGGCCGCCACCATCCCGCTCGCGGCCTTGAGCTTCACCGATCCGGCGAAGTTGAGCCCCTCGACCTTGAGGAACAGCGGGTGTCCGATCACCGACCGCAGGTCGATGAACAGGTCGTGCTGGTTGTACTCGTGCGGCTGGGAGATGACGGTCACGATCGGTTCTCATCTCGTCGGCGCGGAACTGCGGTGTCCCGCGCGGCCCGTGGGTGGATCCCCTGGAGACAAGAGTCCGGTGTGGCGCCGCTTGATTCGACCGTGCCGACCCCCGGATCGACCCGGCATTCCCCCACGGTCGGGGTGGGGTCATCCCCACCCCGAGCGGACAGCTCCGACCTCGCGCTCACGCCGCGTACCCGGCCGGGCAGCGAGGCGCGGCTCGACCCCACTGATGACCCGGGAGGCGTGCCGACGGTCGGCCGTGGAGCTGGACGGGACCGTCGACGTCACCGTCTTCGACGGCGCGCTCGACCGGTCAGGCCCGCAGCGCCGCCCACTCCGGGGTCTGCCTGCCGAGGGCGACGGCGTGCGCCAGCCGGAGACCGCCGCTGAGCCAGACCAGGACGTCGTGCAGCCGCAGCCGGGTGAGCGGGACGCCCCCGGTCGCGGTCAGCAGTCGGGACGCCACCGTCTCGAGCGCGCCGAACGCCTCGGCGTTGACCAGCAGCTCCCGGTGCACGACCGCCTCCGGCCCGCTGTCGCCCTCCTCGACGTGGGGCAGCAACGAACGGCGGGTGGTGCCGCCGACCAGCGGCACGAGGTCCGGACGCCGGTGGTGCAGCGCCGCGACGAGGTGGTCCCGGTGCTGCCCGGGACCGTGCCGGCCGACCGCCCGCAGCGCGGCGCCGACCGTGCCCGGCTCCTCCAGCACCGACAGCTCACCGGGCGGGAGCCCCCAGAACGCCCGCTCTTCCGCCCGCACGGCCACGGCGTCGGCGAGCGGGCCGGCATCGTCGAGCGCAGAGCGGACCGTGGCCCAGCCCGCCGGGTCGAGGCGGCCGTGCAGCCCCTCGGCGACCAGGACGTCGTCGTCGCCCAGCGGTCCGACGACCGGCGGGCGGCAGTCGAAGCGCTCGTAGCCGAAGGCCGGGACCCGCACCCACCGACCCTCGGGGTGGCCCGGGGAGCGGAACCACAGCGCCCGCCGCCCCCGCGCGTACCCGAGCACCGCTGCGAGCGCGGTGTCCCAGGGCACCGGGTCCGGTCCGACGCTGGGCAGGGACAGGGGCGGACCGGCAGCCACCTTCCCAGCCTGCTCGACGTCGAGCCGAGCCGCGCCGTCGAGGGCCGCGCCCGGCGTGGCCTGCCGCGCGGTCGTGCGGACGACCGCCGGTCGTGTCGACCGCGCCGGCCATCCTCGATCCCCGCCTCACCCGGTCGACGGCCGCCACGTCGGGCGCTCGACGACCGGGACCACCCGGCCACCTGCGGCCAGGTGCAGGCTCCAGCTGCTCCCGATGGCGTCGTCGAGGACGGTGTGCAGCCCGGTCGCCCACTCCTCGTCCGCGGCGGTGACCACGGCGCGCCCGGGGCGGCAGAGCGCCATCGCCAGGTGCGTGACGTCGAGGTCCTCGGTGAGCGTCTCGTGGAAGTCGGCGAGCCCGCGGAGCATCAGCCGGTCGGGGACCGCCGGCAGGTCGTCGACCGGGACGACCAGCGGCAGCGAGCGACCGTCGCCGGTGAGCCACAGCAGCCAGAGGCTGCGGGCGGCGAAGACCGGTGGGTCGAGCAGGGCGGCCCAGCGCCGGGTCAGCTCGGCGGCCGAGCGGACGGGGACCTGCGCGAGCGGGGGAGTCGTCATGGCCGCGACCCTGGCCGCGGCCGCCGTCGGTGCGGTCCGCCGTCCACAGGAGGGCGCTTGTCCACACGACCGGCGTCACCGTGGGCCCGATCCTGCTACTGCGCCATCCCGTGGCCGTCCGCGATCAGCCCGTGGACGCCGACGGCACGTCCTGGCGGCTCCGCGGCGGGGAACCCACGGTGGAGCGGGTGGAGCTCCTGCTGCGTCCGCCCGACGACCGCACCAGCTCCGACGTCGCCGGGTTCACGGACGACCGGCGTCGGGGCCTCCCGGCCCGGCGGTCCTCCCCGGCAGCTCGTGCTCTGCCCAACGGTGCGGGCAGAGCACGAGCGCTGCCGAGGACACCCGGCGCCGGCCGGACCCGCGTGGTGCCGGGCCGCGCCGGTGTTCAGCGGTGGCCGAGGCCGCCGGGGCCGTGGTCGGCCGGCACGCGCTCGTCCGCAGGAGGAGGCCCGGGCGGTGTCCCGTCGCCGAACGGCGCGCCGCCGAGCTCCTCGCGCCCGTGCGGGGTCAGCCAGTTCGAGGTGTCGGGACCGACCGGGACGACCTGGGTCGGGTTGATGTCGGCGTGCACGACGTAGTAGTGCTCCTTGATCTGCGGGAAGTCGATCGTGTCGCCGAACCCGGGGGTCTGGAACAGGTCGCGCGCGTAGGCCCACAGCACCGGCATGTCGGTCAGCTTCTGCCGGTTGGCCTTGAAGTGGCCGTGGTACACGGGGTCGAACCGGGCCAGCGTGGTGAACAGCCGGACGTCGGCCTCGGTGATCGTGTCGCCCATGAGGTAGCGCTGCCCGGACAGCCGCTCCTCGAGCCAGTCCAGCGCCGTCCACAGCCGCTGGTACGCCCTGTCGTAGGCCCGCTGGGAGCCGGCGAACCCGCACCGGTACACGCCGTTGTTGACCTCGGTGTAGACCCGCTGCATGACCTCGTCCATCTCGTCCCGCAGCTTCTCGGGGTAGAGGTCGGGCGCGCCGTCGCGGTGGAACGCGGTCCACTCGGTGGAGAGGTCCAGCGTCATCTGCAGGAAGTCGTTGGTGACGACCTGCTTGGTGGGGACGTCGACCAGCGCCGGCACCGTGATGCCGCGGTCGTAGTCGGGGAAGCGGGCGAGGAAGGCCTCCTGCAGCCGCTCGTAGCCGAGCACCGGGTCGCGGCCGCCGGGGTCGAGGTCGAAGGTCCAGGACCGCTCGTCGTGGGTCGGCCCGCACATGCCCATGGAGATCGCGTCCTCCAGGCCGAGCAGCCGGCGCACGACGGCCGCCCGGTTCGCCCACGGGCAGGCCCGCGCGATGACGAGCCGGTAGCGCCCGGCCTCCGCCGGCCACCCGCTCGAACCGTCGGCGGTGATCCGGTCGGGGATGTAGTTCGTGTCCCGCTTGAACTCCCCGGAGGTGACGTAGCCCGACCCGCTGTTGTCTTCGCTCACGCCCCCAGCCTCATCGAACCCGCGCCGGGCCGCTCGTCAGAGCCGCGTGGTCGTCGCCTCGTCCCGCTCGCCGTCGAACCAGCGCTCCAGCACCTCGGCGAACACCCGCTCGTCGGGCGCGGCCGCCTCGAACAGCGTCATCGACGAGCGCAGCTTGACCGCGTCCACGGACCCGAGCACCCGGACCGGGTCACGGCCGGGCAGCTCCAGCAGCGCCTGCGCGCACTCCACCAGCCGCGGCCCCAGCACGGGGTGCGCGAGGTACGCCCGCGCCTCCTCCAGGCCGGACAGCGCGTAGTGCTGCGCGGTCGAGCTGCGCCCCAGACCTGCGATCTGCGGGAAGACGAACCACATCCAGTGACCGCGCTTGGCCCCGGCCCGCAGCTCGCGCAGCGCGTGCTCGTACACCCCGCCGTCCTGAGCCCGGACGAACCGCTCGAGGCCGAAGGGGTCGCTCACGGGACCTCCTCGCTGGCGCTCGTCGGCCGCGTTCGCGGCGCTGTTGTGCCGTCGGGTGAGCTCGCAGGCTCGCTCACCCGGCCCGGCCGCCCACCGGGTCGGCCTCGCGCGACCGGGACAGCGCCCGGGCCAGGAAGCGCACCATCGTCCCCAGCAGCCGCTTGCGCGAGTCGGCCCGCCGGAAGTCGTGGCCCTCGCCCTCGAGCTCCAGGTACTGCACCGTCCGGTCCTGCTCGCGCAGCGCCAGGACGACCTGGTGCGCCTCGCCGATCGGCACGTTGGTGTCGTGCTCGCCGTGCACCACCAGCAGCGGGACGTCGATGGCGCCGGCGGCCCGCAGCGGCGAGATCTCCTCCAGCAGCGCGCGGTCCCGCTCGGGGTGGCCGTACTTCGACACCGCGGCCGCGCCGATCCACGGGTCGGTGTCGCGGTAGAAGGTGACCAGGTCGGACATGCCGCAGACGTCCACTCCCGCGGCGAAGACGCCGGGCGAGAAGGCGAGCGAGGCCAGGGTCAGGTAACCGCCGTAGGAGCGGCCGGTCACCGCGATGCGGTCGGCGTCGGCGACACCGGTGTCCACCAGGTGCTGCGCGGCGGCCAGGACGTCGGCGAACGCGTCGTAGCGGCCGTGCAGGTCGTCGGCGTGCACGAACTCCCGGCCGAACCCCGACGAGCCGCGGATGTTGGGCGCGAACACGGTGATGCCGGCCGCGGCCAGCGCCTGGTGCTCCGGGTCGAACGTCGGCCGCTCCTGCGCCTCAGGCCCACCGTGCAGCCACAGCACCGCCGGGCCGGTCCCCTTCAGCCGGCTCGGCGCGCGGTACAGCCAGCCGGTCAGCGGCAGGCCGTCCTGCCCGGCGAAGGTCGCCGGTGTCGGGACGACGAGCCGCCGCGCGGGCAGCGGGGGGGAGGAGGAGACCCGGGTCCAGGCGTGCGTCGTGGTGTCCAGGTGCCAGAGCTCGCGGGGTCGCGTCGGGCCCTCCACGCCGAGCACCACGCTCGAGCCGTCGCGGCTGAGCACCGGGTCCGCGGCCACCAGCCCGGGCAGGCCGGAGATCGGCGTCCGCCCGCCCGTGGCGGTGTCCATGAGCTCCAGCTCGCTGCGCCCGGCGACGTTCCACACCAGCAGCAGCAGGCGGCCGGCGTCGTCGGCGTCGATGAACTCCAGCTCCGCGTCGTCGCGCGCCGCCAGCGTCCGGGGCTCGCCGCGCCACCCGTTCGGGCCGAACGGCAGGCCGATCAGCTGGCGCCGGGGCAGGCCCACGTCGGAGGCCAGGTACACGTAGACCGGTCCGCCGTGCTCCGCGGGAGCCGGCCGGATGAGCGCGACCTCCGTCGAGCCGGTCGCGCCCTGGGGCAGCACGCTGAGGGCCTCGTCGGTGAGCCGGTCGACGACGACGACGTACTGCTGCCCACGCGCGCCGTCGCGGATGACGATGAAGCGCTCCTCCAGCGACACGTCGAGCACGCGGATGAGCTCGCCCTCCGCCAGCGGGTCGAGCCGGCCGGTCGCGGGGTCGGCCAGGAAGCAGCGGGTCGGCACCCCCTCGGCGGCGCCGGGGAAGGTGACGACGAAGCGGTGCCCGCTGCGGGTCCAGGGACCCAGCTCGGCGTGCGTGGTCGCGTCGCCGGCGATCCGGCGGGCGTCGCTGCCGTCGGGACGCACCACCCACACCGCCGTCCGGACCCCGCCGTCGGTGGCGACCTCGCAGGTGAGCCAGCCGCTGTCGGCCGCCCACCGCACGGAGACCACCGGGTCCTCGGAGAGCTTGACGTGCCGCGCCGCGGGCCGCGGCCCGTCGAGCACGACGTCCTTGATGTAGAGCTGGGGCACGCCGGAGCGGTCGCTGATGAAGGCGACCTGCCGGGCGTCCGGCGTCATGTTCGGTCCCCAGCTGCCCCAGGCGTCGACGAGGGAGTCGCCCAGCGCGATCGCGTCCTCGACGACCGTCGGGTCCGCGTCCGGGTACGTCGTCACCGTGCCAGGTCCTCCCTGTTCTGCAGCCTCGTGGCGTACGCGCAGGCTGGCACAGCCCCCGCGCCGAGAGTGGTCCGTGGCGTCCGGCTCGCGCAGCACGCGCTCCGCCGGTCCCGGCCGGGGCGGACCACGCCGTCCGGCCGCTGGATCGCCGGGTCGCCCGGCGCCTCCTCCACGGTACGGCCCGCGTCCCCGCCGGACGAGGAGCACCGGGACTCTCGTGCCGAGTGGGGCACGCGTGACCCGGATCCTCCGAGGTGCCGACCTGGCGTCCCGCCGGTGCGCCCGGTGGGACCGCTCTCCCCGCGCTCTGGCACGCTGCCTCCACCGCCGCCCACCCAGGAGGGAGTGCCCGTGCCGCCGTCGCCCGGACCGCTCGCGGGCCTGACCGTCCTGGAGCTCACCTCGACGTTCCTCGGCCCGTACTGCGCGGTGCTCATGGCCCAGATGGGCGCGCGGGTGGTCAAGGTCGAGCCGCCGTCGGGCGACATCATCCGCGGCGTCGGCGACGAGCGCGGCTCCGGGCTGGGGCCGGCGTTCCTCACCTTCAACCGGGGCAAGGAGTCCGTCGTCCTGGACCTGACGACGCCGGCCGGCCGGGAGGCACTCGACCTGCTGGTCGACGAGGCCGACGTGGTGCTGCACAACATGCGGCCGAGGGCCGCCGCCCGGCTCGGCATCGACGCCGGGACGGTCCTGGCCCGCAACCCGCGGGTCGTCCACTGCGCCGCCGTGGGCTACGGCTCGGCCGGCCCGTACCGCGACGAGCCGGCCTACGACGACGTCGTCCAGGGCGTCTCCGGGCTGGCCGCCGTCCAGGGCGGCGCCGGGGAGCCGCAGTACGTGCGCACCCAGGTGGTGGACAAGACGGTCGGCGTCATGGCGCTGGCCGCCGTCCTCGCCGCCCTGCACGAGCGGTCGGTGTCCGGCCGCGGGCAGGCGGTCGAGGTGCCGATGTTCGAGTCCATGGCCGGCTTCCTGCTCATGGAGCAGCAGGGCGGCCGGGTGTACGCGGGCCGCACCGGCGGCACGGGGTACGCCCGGACGGCGTCGCCCTACCGCCGCCCGCACCGCACCGCCGACGGGGTCGTCGCGATGCTGCTCTACACCGACGCGCACTGGCGCGAGTTCTTCCGGCTGGTCGACCGGCCCGACCTCGCCGACGACCCCGAGCTGACCACCATCCGGGGCCGCACCCGGCGGATCGACGAGCTCTACCGGCTGGTCGACGACGAGCTCGCCCGCCGGCCCACGGCGCACTGGCTGTCGACGCTGCGCGACCGGCACATCCCGGCCATGCCGGTGAACACCGTCGAGGACCTGTTCGACGACGAGCACCTGGCCGCGGTCGGGTTCTTCGAGGAGGTCGAGCACCCGACCGAGGGCACGCTGGTGCACGCCCGGCTGCCGTGGACCTTCGGCCGCAGCGGTGCCCCCTCGCTCCCGGGCGCGCCCGCCCTGGGCCAGCACACCGAGGCGACGCTGCGCCGGCTGGGCCTCGACGACGACGCCGTCCGAGCCGCCGGCACCGCCCGGCCGGTCACCGGGGAGCGGCCCGCTCCGGGGTGAGCGCGGCAGCCCGCTCGGCGGAGAGGATGAGCGCGGCCGCGGCGAGCGTGCAGACCGCGACCGCCCCGAACGCCACGCCGTACCCGGCCGCTCCGATCAGCGCGCCGGCCGCGACCGGGGCGACCACCCGGCCCAGCTGCCCGGCCAGGGCCTGGCCGCCGGAGACCGACGCGAAGACGGCGGCGGGCACGTAGCTGCCCAGCAGTGCCGGGCGGGCGATGTGGATGACGCCGAACCCCGCACCGAACAGCAGCACGAACACCACCGTCGACGCCGGCTGCGGCAGGGCGAACAGCAGCCCCACGCCGACCGCCTGGCCGGCGATCAGCGCGGCGCTCACCGGCCCGGTGCCCAGCCGCCCGGCCAGCGCGGTGAGCACCACCCGCCCGGCCACCGACATCGCGCCGAGGGCACCGGCCGACGCCGCCGCCAGCGTCGGGGACGCGCCGCGCTCCAACAGGTGCGCCACCAGGTGCACCGCGACGGCGGTGGTGGCCAGCATCTCCAGCGCCGTGGCCAGGGTCAGCCGGCGCACCGCGGGGTCCTGCCACGGGTCGACCGGGGCGGCGGGCGGGTCCGGCGTCGCCGACGGCCCGGGACCGGGCGCCGCAACGGGTTCGGGGGACGCCGCGCCGTCCGGGGCGAGGCCGAGGTCGGCCGGGGCGCGCCGCAGCAGCAGCGCGTGCGGCACCGCGCAGAGTGCGACCGGCACGGCGAGCACCAGCAGTGCGCCGCGCCACCCGAGCCCGTCGATGAGGGCCTGCGAGGTCGGCAGGAAGACGGTCGAGGCGAACCCGGCGACCACGGTGAGGGTCAGCAGCGCGGCCCGCCGCTCGCGGTGGAACCACGTGTTGATCACCGCGTACGCCGGCTCGTAGAGGACGGCCGCGCAGGCCAGCCCGATGCCGGTGAACACCAGGTACAGCTGCGGCAGGGTGCGCACCTGCGACCAGCCGACGACGCAGGCCGCGCCGAGCAGGCTGCCCGCGGTCATCAGCCAGCGCGCCCCGTGCCGGTCCAGCCAGCGGCCCACGGCCGGGGCGGCCGCTCCGGTGACGGCCATGGCGAGGGTGAGCGCGCCCGACAGCTGCGCGGTGCCGGCGCCGAGGTCGCGCTGCATCGGCACGAGGAACACCGCGAAGGAGTAGAAGAGCACCCCGTAGGCGACGGTCTCGGTGCCGGCCAGCGCCCACACCATCCGCCAGCCCGGGAAGTCCCGGCGCCGCCCGGCCCCCACGGTCGGCGTCACCTCACGAGCTGCGGCGGGCGACCCTGCCGGAGCCGGCCTGGTCCACCGGGTAGAGGAGGACGTCGGCGACGACGACGTGCGGCGGCCGGCTCGCGACCCAGGTGACGACGTCGGCGACGTCGGCCGCCGACAGCGGGGTCAGGCCCTCGTAGACGGCCTTCGCCGGGGCCTCGTCCCCGTCGAAGCGGACCAGGGAGAACTCGGTCTCGACCATCCCGGGGTCGACCTGGCTGATCCGCACGCCGCTGCCCAGCACGTCCATCCGCATACCGCGGGTGATCCGCTCCACGGCGGCCTTGGTGGCGCAGTACACGGCGCCACCGGGGTAGACCTCGCGGCCGGCGTTGGACCCGATGTTGACCACGTGGCCGGAGCCGCGCTCGACCATGCCGGGCAGCACGCAGGCCGAGACGTTGAGCAGGCCGCGGACGTTGGTGTCCAGCATCCGGTCCCAGTTCTCCGGGTCGTCGGTGTGGATCGGCCCGCGGCCGGCGGCCAGCCCGGCGTTGTTGACCAGGACGTCGATCGGCGTCCAGTCGGCGGGCAGCGAGCCGAGCGCGGCCGACACCTGGGCGCGGTCCCGGACGTCCACGGTCAGCGGCAGCACCGCGTCCCCGTGCTGCGCGTGGAGGTCCGCCAGCCGCTCGGTGCGGCGGGCGGCGGCGATCACCCGGGCGCCCTCGGCGAGGAACGCCTCGGTGCAGGCCCGGCCGATGCCGCTCGAGGCTCCGGTGACCAGTACGACGCGTGCAGTGCTCACGGGGGCTCCTGTGCTCGGGGCGGGGTTGGGGTCAGGCGCGGGCGCGCCGGGTGCGGGGGGTGTCGGCGGCCCGCGAGCCCGACGGCGCCCGGGTGCGGCGGAAGGCGACCGGCTCGGGCGGGGCGTCGTCGACCGGCTGGGTGTCGAGGTAGGAGTCGCGGGACTGGTGGACGTGCGCGCGCATGGCGGCCGCGGCCTCGTCGGGCCGGCCGGCCGCGATGAGCTCGGCGACCCGGCGGTGCTCGGCCCACGCGCGCGGGGCGATGGTGCTGACCAGCGGCGCGAAGAACCAGCGGCTGCGCTGGGAGAGCTGCTCGCCGAACTCGAGCAGCAGGTGGTTGCGCGCGCAGAGCACCACGGTGCGGTGGAAGCGGGCGGTGTGCCCGGCCATCTGCTGGGCGGGCACCCCCCGCGCCCAGTCGGCGTCGGCCTCGTCGCAGATGCCCAGCAGCGCCGCGGCGTCCTCGGGCGTGCAGCGCCGCGCGGCCAGCTCGGCGGCGGCGCGCTCGACCACCTCCCGGGCCTCGAAGAACTCCTCGACCTGCTGCCGGGTCGGTTGGTTGACGAACGCCCCCTGCCGCGGCCGCAGCGTGATCCAGCCGTCGCGGTGCAGCCGCTGCAGGGCCTCGCGCACCGGACCGCGGCTGACCCCGAGCTCGGCGGCCAGGCGCTCCTCGACCAGGTGGTCGCCGGGCGCGAGCGTCCGGGCGATGAGCAGCTCCTGCAGCCGCCCGTAGACGTGCTCGCGCAGCGGGAGGGCGTGGATGTGGTCGGCGCCGGACACGATCGATCCCCACTTCCCGCGTCGGTGTGCAGCAGGATCGTTCCACGGATCGTTAACAGTAGACAAGATTTGTTGTGAGCTGGTTCACTCAGCGACCGACCGCTCCGGCTCGGCCCCTCGAGCCGTCCCGACCAGGGAGGACGCCGGCCCTGGGGTCCCCGACCGCACGCACCAGGAAGGCCAACGATGACCTCCAGCCCGATCCCTGCCCGGCCGACCCGCCGCCTCCTCGGCACCGCGCTGGCCACCGCGCTCCTGCTCACCGCCTGTGGCGGGGGCGAGTCCGGCGGCTCCGGGGGAGGTGAGGGCGCGCAGGCCGGCGGCCCGCTGACCTTCGCCACGGGTGGCACCGGCGGCGTCTACTACCCCTACGGCGGCGGCATCGCCAACCTGCTCAGCTCGGAGCTGGAGGGGACGACGGTCACGGTCCAGGAGACCAACGCCTCGGTCGACAACATGCAGCTGCTGGCCTCGGGGCAGGCGCAGCTGGCCTTCGGCCTCGGCGACGTCGTCTCCGACGCGGCCAACGGTGAGAACACGTTCACCGAGGCGCTGCCGCTGTGCTCGCTCGGCAACATCTACAACAACTTCACGCACGTCTTCACGACCGCGGCGACCGGGATCACCTCGATCGAGGACCTCCGCGGCAAGCGGGTGTCGCCCGGGGCCGTCGGCTCGGCCTCGGAGGTCACCGCCGACCGGATCATGCAGGCGGCCGGCCTCGACCCGCAGGCCGACATCGAGCGCGCCCAGCTGGGGGTCGCGGAGACCGTCGCGGCGATCCAGGACGGCACCGTCGACGCGGGCTTCTGGTCCGGCGGCCTGCCCACCGGCGCCATCGTCGAGCTGGCCAACAACGCCGACCTGGTGCTCATCCCGACCGCCGAGTACACCGACGCGATGGCCGAGCAGTACGGCGACTACTACTTCGCCGACGAGATCCCGGCCAACACCTACGAGGGCCAGACCGAGGCCTCGCCGCAGGTGGTCTCGCCGAACATCCTCGTGGCCCGCACGGACATGGACGAGCAGCTGCAGCAGGACATCACGCGGACGATCTTCGAGAACAAGGAGCAGCTGCTCACCGTCCACCCGGCGGCCGAGGAGCTGGACCCGGCGACCGCCGGCGAGGTCGCCTTCATCGAGACCTGCCCCGGCGCGCAGGCCTACTTCGACTCGGTGGGCTGACCGGGCAGCGAGCGCGGGAGGAGCCGGTCGTGGTCGTGCTGCCGGGGTCCGGGGCTGCTGCCGCGGGCCCCGGCGGCGCGACCGCCCGCCGCCGCACGGTGCGGTGGTTCGCCGCCGTCGTGCTGGTGGTGGTCGCGGCGACCACCGCGGCGCTGGCCGGGGACGACGGCCGGGCGGTCGTCGTCCGGACGCCGGACGGCGAGGTCGTCGCCCGCGTCCCGCTGACCGGGGACCGGTTCGCCGTCAGCTACCGCAACAGCGTCTACACCACCCTGGCCGAGGAGCGGTACCGCGTCCTCCCCGACGGCCGCTTCGAGCTCGTCGAGCTGGCCGCCGACCAGGTGGCCGTGCTCGAGGAGTACTACGCCGTACCGGGTGCACCACGACCCGCGCCGCCCGGCGACCGCCGCCACCACGTGGCCGAGCCCGACCCGGCCCGCCCGGCCGTCTTCGACGTCCTGAACATCGCCGCCACCGACCTGGGCGAGCGCACACTGCACACCCCGGGTACCGACCCCGTCCCGATCTGGCGGCTCCTGACCAGGGAGGACCCCACCGTGCTACTGGAGATCGAGCGATGAAGATGAAGCTGCCAGGCCGCGCACGGACGCGGACGGCCGAGGACGAGCAGGCCCCGGCGGAGCACCGGCACGACAGCGTCCACAGGGCCGCCCACCACGCCGCTCACCGGCAGGGCGGCATCGTGGACGTCGCCACCCTGGACAAGCGCCCCGGCGCCGATCCGGTCGACGACCCCGACCGGATCGACGAGGAGGCGCTGATCGCCGAGTTCGAGGCCGAGAAGCCGGCCCGCCACCTCACCGGCTGGCCGAGCTGGGTCACCTCGGTGGTCGGCGTGGGGCTGTCCCTGTTCGGCCTCTACTGGGTGTTCAACCCGCTCCCGCGACAGGTGTACCTGCCGACGTTCCTGTCCATCGGCCTGTTCCTGACCTTCCTGACCTACCGCGGCTGGCCGCGGTCGGTCAGGGCCAAGGAGTCCGGGAGAGCCGACCGCCCGAACGTGCTGGACTGGCTGCTGGCGCTCGCCTCGCTCGTGCCCGGCCTCTACATGGTGTTGGACTGGCAGGGCTTCTTCCGGCGCGCGATCCTGCCGACCGACACCGACCTGATCATCGGCACGCTGCTCGTCCTGCTGTGCCTGGAGGCCGCACGGCGCACCGTCGGCATCCTGGTCCCGGTCGTCGTGCTGCTGTTCATCGCCTCGGCGTACTGGGGATCGTTCCTGCCCGCGCCGTTCACCACCGCCAACTTCGGCTGGCCGCGGCTGGTCGGGCACAACGTCATGGGGCTGCAGGGCATCTTCGGCACGCCGCTGGAGGTCGCCGCCACCTACATCATCCTGTTCACCATCTACGGCGCCGTCCTGGCCGCCTCGGGTGCCACCCGGTTCTTCATCGACCTGTCCTTCGCCGCGTTCGGGCAGTCCCCGGCCGGCCCCGGCCGCACGGTCACCCTCTCGGGCTTCCTGCTGGGCACGGTGTCCGGCTCGGGCGTCGCCACGACGGTGACCCTCGGTGGCATCTCCTGGCCGCTGCTGAAGCGGGCCGGCTACCCGAAGGAGGCCGGCGGCGGCGTGCTGGCGGCCGCCGGCATCGGCGCGATCATGTCCCCGCCGACCCTGGGCGCGGCGGCGTTCATCATCGCCGAGCTGCTGCAGGTCTCCTACCTCGAGGTGCTCATCTGGGCGACGATCCCGACGATCCTGTACTACCTCGGGATCATCCTGGCGATCGAGATGGACGCCCGGCGGCACAAGACGCACACCGTGGCGATGGAGACCCAGTCGGCCTGGAAGCTGCTGCTGCGCTTCGGCTACCACTTCTCCTCCCTGGCCGCGATCGTCTTCTTCCTGGTGCTGGGCTTCACGCCCTTCCGCGCGGTCGTCTACGCCACCGTGCTGGCGTTCCTGCTCAGCTTCCTCGAGCGCCGGTCGTGGATCACGCCCCGGCGGCTGTGGGAGGCGCTGGCCCAGGGCGCGACCGGGGCGCTGTCGGTCATCCCGGTCATGGCCGTCGCCGGCATCATCGTCGGCGTCATGACCCTGACCGGCCTGGCGCTGCGGCTGGCCGGGATCATCGTCGACTTCTCCAACGGCAACGTGGTGCTGACCGCCGTCTTCTCCGCGGTGGTGGTCGTGCTGCTGGGGCTCGCGGTCCCGGTGACGGCGAGCTTCATCATCTCGTTCGTCGTCATCTCCCCGGCGCTGCAGCAGGTGGGCGTCGAGCCGTTCGCCGCGGCGATGTTCATCTTCTACTACGCGGTGCTCAGCGAGGTCTCCCCGCCGACGGCGCTCTCGCCGTTCGCCGCCGCTGCCATCACCGGTGGCAAGCCGGTCAAGACCATGTGGCTGACGTGGAAGTACACGCTGCCGGCATTCCTCGTGCCGTTCATCTTCGTGCTCTCCCCGCGCGGCGTCGGGCTGCTCTTCGAGGGCGGCGCCGCCACGGTGGCGATCGCCTTCGTCACCTCGGTCTTCGCCGTGGCCTCGCTGGCGGTGGTCACCGGCGCCTGGCTGTTCGGCCCGGCGCGCGTCCCCGAGCGGGTGCTGTTCCTCGTCGCGGCCATCGCGCTGCTGGTCATGACGCCGATGTTCATCGCGGTCGGCGCGGGCTTCGCCCTCGCCGGCGTGGTGGTGCACCTGGTCACCCGCCGCCGGGCCACGCCGGACGACGACGGACGTGCGGTGGAACCCGAGGCCGGGAGGTCCGACGTGCCCAGCGGCTCGGCCGACGCGCTACCGACGGCCGGTGCCACGACCGCGGACCGCCCGCGGACGGAGCGGTGAGCCCGCGGCTCATCGACGGCGTCGCCGACCTGCACGTGCACGGGGCACCCAGCCTCGTCGCCCGGCACGGGCTCGACCACGAGGTGGTCGGCGCGCACGCACAGGTCGGCGTCGACCTCGCCGTCCTCAAGGCGCACGAGGGCTCGACGGTGGAGCGCGCGGCCCTGGCCGCGGGCCGGCCGGAGACCGACGGCGTCCGGGTGGTCGGCGGGATCGTGCTCAACTCACCGGCCGGCGGGGCCAACCCCGACGCGGTGGAGGTGGCCGCCCGGCTCGGTGGGCGGGTGGTGTGGATGCCGACGGTCTCCGCGCCCGCGCACGTCGCGTCGGCGGCCGCCCCCGAGCTCTCGGTGCACCGGACGCTGTCCTTCCGGCAGGTCGACGTGCTGGACGACGCCGGTGCGCTGCTGCCCGCGTGGCAGGAGGTGCTCGACGTCGTCGCCGCTTCCGACCTGGTGCTGGCCTCGGGTCACCTGACCTGCGCGGAGGCGCTGGTGCTCTTCCGGGCGGCGTCGGCGGCCGGGGTGCGCCGGATGCTGTTCAACCACCCGCGCATGCCGTTCCTGCAGTGGGACGACGACGCCGCGCCGGAGCTGGCGCGGCTGGGCGTGGTGCTGGAGCTCGGCATCCTGCCCGACATCCTCACCACCGACGGGCCGCCGTCGACCACCCTGGGCGAGGTCTACCCGCACGACCAGCTGGCCTTCGGCGGCGACCTCGGGCACGCCGACCACCCCACGATGGCGCAGGCGCTCCCCGGCTGGCTGGCCGGGCTGGAGGCGTGCCTGGGCGAGGCCGGCGCCGAGCACGCCCTCACCACCGTGGGCCGCGAGCTGGTGCTCCGGTGATCCGGATCGCGCTGCTGCCGGGGGACGGCGTCGGCGAGGAGGTGCTCGACGGGCCGACGCGGCTGCTGCGGCTGCTGGCCGAGCGCGGGCAGGTGGAGGTCACCGGGCCCTGGCCGGTCGGCGCCCGGGCCGCGGCGGAGAGCGGCGACGTGCTGCCGGCCGGGACGCTGGCCGCCTGCGACGCCGCCGACGCGGTCCTGCTCGGCGCCGTGGGGGAGGACCCCCGCGTGCCGGCCGGGGTGTGCCCGCGCCCGGAGGTCGCCCTGCACCGGCTCCGGGAGCGCTACGACCTGCGCATCTCGGTCCGCGAGATCCCGTTCGGCGACGGCCGGGAGCTCACCGTCGTGCGCAACCTCATCGGCGGCTCGTACGGCGGCGCGGACGACCGGGTGCTGCACGAGGACGGCAGCGAGGCCGCCGACGTGCTGCGGCTGACCCGGGAACGGGTCGCCGAGGTGGTGCACACCGCCTGCGACGTGCTGGCACGGCGGGGCGGCGGGCGGCTGGTCTCGGTGGACAAGGCCAACCTCTACGCGACCGGACGGCTCTGGCGGCAGGTCGCCGGCGACGTCGCCCGCGAGCGCGGGATCGAGGTCGAGCACCGGTACGTGGACCGCGCGGCGTTCGAGCTGGGCTCGGGGGCCCCGGTGCCCGACGTCCTGGTCACCGAGGGCCTGCTCGGCGACATCCTCTCCGACCTCGCCGCCGGCCGGGCCGGCTCCCCGGCGCTGTGCGGCTCGGCGTCGCTGCACCCCGGCGAGCCGGTCCGCGGGCGGTGCGTCGGCCTGTTCGAGCCGGCGCACGGCTCGGCTCCGCGGCGGGCGCTGCGGGACCAGGTCGACCCGCTCGGCGGCTTCCTCGCCCTGGCCGCCCTGCTGCGGCACTTCCCCGCCACCCGCGAGGCCGGCGAGCGGGTGCGGGCGGCGGTCGACGCCGTGCTCCGCGCGGGCCCGTGGACCTACGACCTGGCGCCGGCGGGCGCAGCGGCGGCGTCGACGGGCGAGGTGGCCGACGCCGTCCTCGCCGCGTTCGGGTCGGTCGAGCCGTCGGCCCCCGCGTCCCCGCCCGCCGAGCCGGCGGCGGGAGAGGCCGCGCAGGTGCTCGGGGAGCCGCCGGTGCGCGTGCCGGCTGACGTCCTGGAGACCTGGACCGCCGAGGTGCTCGAGGCCGTCGGCGTCCGGCCGTCGCACGCCCGCGACACCGCGCGGGTGCTCGCCTACGCCGACCTGTCGGGCATCGACTCGCACGGCATCGCCCGGCTGCCGGCCTACGTCGGCGCGATCGGCACCGGCGTCGTCGCCGTCGACGGCGAGCCGAGCGTGCACTCCGACGGCGGTGCGGTGGCGCTGGTCGACGGCCACGACCTGCTCGGCCACCCGGTCACCACGCGTGCCTTCGACGAGGCGGTCGAGCGGGCGCGGCGGTACGGCGTCGGCTGGGTCAACGTGCGCAGGAGCAGCCACCACGGCGCCAGCGGCTGCTACGTGCACGACGCGGCACGGCTCGGGCTGGTCGGGCTGGCGGGGACCAACACCGGCCCGGTCGTCGCACCCGCCGGGGCCGCCCGCCCGTACCTCGGCACCAACCCGCTGGCCCTGGGGGTGCCGGTCGCCGGGGAGGAGCCGCTGGTCTTCGACATGGCGACGTCCGCGGTCGCCGCCGGCAAGTTCGAGATCGCGCTGCGCCTCGGCAAGCCCGTGCCGCTGGGCTGGGGCGTGGACGCCGAGGGCCGGCCGACGACCGACCCGGCCGCGGTCTTCCCCGGCCGGGGGGCGCTGCTGCCGCTGGGCAGCGACCGGGAGCGGTCCGGTCACAAGGGCTACGGCCTGGGTCTGCTGGTCGAGCTGCTCACCGCGGTCCTGGCCGGTGGGCCCACCGGGCCGGGGGTCGGCAACCTGACGTTCCGGTCCGGCGCCCGGCCGCCGGACACCAGCCACCTGGTCGTGGTCCTCGACCCGGCGCGGCTGGGCGACCCGGAGGCCATCGGCACCGGCGCCGCCCGGCTGCTCGCCGGGCTGCGGGCGCTGGCCCCGGTCGACCCGGAGCTGCCGGTCCGGACGCCGGGGCAGCGGGCCGCCGCCGAGCGCGCGCTGCGTCGCGCGCACGGCGTCCCGCTGGACGCCGAGACGCACCGCGCGCTGCAGGTGCTGGGCGAGCAGGTGGGCCGGCCCCTGGCGGGCGGAGCGCGTGGCTGACCCGGCCGGGGACGTGGACGCCGACCCCGACCAACCCGGCCGGCGCACCGCGGCCCGGAACCGGCGTGCCCGGTCCCCGGCCGCGGTGGGCGCCGTGCTCCGGGCGGTCGCCGTCTCCGTGCTCGGCGTGCTGCCGGCCTTCCTCGTCGGGGCGCTGGCCGTGCAGATCCGCGCCGACCTCGACGTGGGCCTCGGCCTGTTCGGCCTGGCCGCGGCGACGCTGTTCACCGTCTCCGGCGGCCTCGCCCGGCCCGCCGGCCGGCTGGTGCAGCGGCTCGGCTCGCGCCGCGGCGCCGCCCTGGCCGCGGCGCTGGCCACGGCCTCGCTCGCCGTCATCGCCCTGGCCGGCTCGCCGGCCGCGCTGATGGCCGGGCTGGCCGTCGGCGGCCTGGGCAACGCCGTCGCCCAGCCGTCGGCCAACGCGGTCGTCTCCGAGCTGGTCACCGAGCAGCGGCTCGGCGTCGCCTTCGGCATCAAGCAGTCCTCGATCCCCGCGGCGACGCTCCTCGGCGGGCTCGCCGTCCCCGGGGTGGCCCTCGTCTTCGGCTGGCGGTGGGCGGTCGCCTGCGCCGTCGGTCTCGCCGTCGTCCTGCTGCTGGTCGCCCTCACCGGCCGGGACGCCGGACGGCGGGCCGGGGCGCCGCGCGCCCCCGGCGCTCCCCGGGCGCCGGACCGGGGGCTGCCCCGCGGCGGGCTGGTGGTGCTCACCGTCGGCGGCTTCCTCGGCTCGGCCGCGGCCACCCCGACCGGGGTCTTCCTCGTCGACTCCGCGGTCGCCGCCGGCATCGACGCGGGTGCGGCCGGGCTGCTGTTCGCGGGCTGCTCGGTGCTCGGGCTGGTCGTCCGGATCGGCTACGGCCTGCTCGTCGACCGGCACCCGACCCGCAGCGCCTACCTGTTCATCGCGAACCTGCTGGCCGCCGGTACGGCCGGCTACGTGCTGCTCGCGGCGGGCCCGGTGCCGGCCTTCGTCGCCGGCGGCGTGCTGGCCTACGGCGCCGGCTGGGCGTGGACCGGGCTGTTCCACTACGCCGTCATCCGCGACAACCGCGACGCCGCGGCGTCGGTCACCGGGTTCGTGCAGACCGGCCTGTCGCTGGGCGCCGCCTCCGGTCCGCTGCTGTTCGGCGTCGTCGCGCAGACCTGGTCCTACTCCGCGGCCTGGCTCACGGCCGCGGCGCTCAGCCTGGCCGGGGCGGTCACCGTGCGGGTCAGCCGCCGGATGGTCCGCCGGTCGCGCGGGCTGCCGGTGAGCCGGCTGCCCGGTCGCCGGCGCCGCGCCGCGGCCGCCCCCGACCTGCCCGCACCCACCTGAGGAGCCCGACATGAGCACCTGCCGGCTGCACCCGCCCGGCCCCCGTCCCGACGCAGGACTGCTGGAGCGCAGCCGTGCGCTGCCGACGAGCACCCTGTCCGACTGCATGGCGCGCAGCGGCGGGATCTGCGGCGTGCACCGGGTGCCGGGCGGTGGCTGGCCGCGGGTGGCCGGGCCCGCGCTGACCGTGCGCACCCGACCGGGGGACAACCTCGTCGTCCACCGCGCTCTTGGCCTCGCCGAGCCCGGCGACGTGCTCGTCGTCGACGGCGGCGGCGCGCTGGACCGGGCACTGCTCGGCGAGATCATGGCGCGCTACGCGGCCGCCCGCGGGCTGGCCGCGCTCGTCGTCGACGGCGCGGTGCGCGACGTCGAGGGGCTGGCCGCGGGCGCCGTGCCGGTCTTCGCGCGGGGCGTCAACCACCTCGGCCCGTACAAGGACGGCCCCGGCGAGATCGGCGGCCCGGTGCACGCCGGGGGCACGGTGGTGCGCGCCGGCGACGTCGTGGTCGGCGACGCCGACGGCGTCGTGGTGGTGCCGCACGAGCGGGTCGCGGAGGTGGTCGCGGCCGGCGAGGAGCAGGCGCGGGCGGAGGAGGCGGTGTTCGCGCACATCGCCGCCGGCACGTGGGACAGGTCGTGGGTGGCCGCCGCGCTCACCGAGGTGCGGGTCGGCCCCGGGGTGGTCGCGTGAGCACCCGGTGGGGGCTGGTCGGCTTCGGCGAGGCCGGCCGGGTCATCGGCACCGCCCTGGCCGCCTCCGGCGCCGACCTGGCGGTGCACGACCGGGTGCTCCTCGACCCGGAGCGCGGTCCGGGGCTGGCGGCGGCGGTGCGGGCGGCCGGAGCGCAGCCGGTGGCCGACGTCGCGGAGCTCGCCGACCGGGACGTCGTCCTGTCGCTGGTCACCCCGGCCACCGCGCTGGCGGTGGCCGAGGGGCTCGCGGCCGTCGTGGGCGACGGCGTCCTCTACGTCGACCTCAACTCGACCGCGCCGCTGGTCAAGGAGGCGGTGGCGGCCGCCCTGCCCGCCGCCCGGGTGGTCGACGGAGTGATGACCGGCGGGGGCATCCGGCTCGACGGCAGCCGCATCCCGATCTCGCTGGCCGGGCCGGACGCCCCGGAGGCGGCCCGGCTGCTGTCGGGCGCCGGGTTCCGCACCGGCGTCGTCGGCGAGCGGGTGGGGGCCGCGGCCGCGCTGAAGATGCTCCGCAGCGTCGTGGTCAAGGGCCTGGAGGGGCTGTGGACCGAGGCGCTGCTGGCCGCCCGCGAGCTGGACGTCGTGGAGCCGCTGATCGCCATGGTCGAGGAGACGCTGGACCGCTGGCCCACCCGCGACTTCGCCACGATGCTCGTCACCACCCACGTCGCGCACGCCGGCCGCCGGCAGGGGGAGGCCCGGATGGTGCGCGACACGGTCGCCGGCACCGGCGTCGAGCCGTTCATGTCGACCGCCCTGGTGGCCCGGCAGGAGCGCACCGCGCGCGGGCTCGAGCAGGCCGGACGGCGGGCGGGGGAGGTGCCGCCGACGCTCGCCGACGCGCTGGAGGTGCTGCGCTCGCTGCCCGGCTGAGCCGGGAGTTGTCGTACCCCTCCGGCATCGTGGGGGCGACGTGCGAGACGGACTCCGGGAGGGGACGCGGTGATCCTCGAACCCAGGGCGGCCGACCTGGACCTCGTCGAGGTCGAGAACGCCCTGCTGCGCGCCGCGGTCGGCGACTACTCCGCCGAGGCCGCGGTCCTGCTGCTCGCCAACGCCGGGCACTGGCTGCCCCAGCTGCAGGGCGCCGGGCTGATCTCCCTGCTCGGGGACGTCGACGGCGACGGGCTGTGGGCGCAGGTCGCCTGGCCCGACCTCGACGCCGCGCTGCGCGCCGGGCGCATCGGCGGCAGCAGCAGCCAGCTGCGTCTGCTCCGGGCGGCCGCCTCCCTGGCCGAGGGGCAGCCGGTCGACCTCGGCGACCTCGCCGCGGGCCTGGACCGCGACGGCCTCGCGCTGCTGCTGGCCGCCGTCGCCCACGCCGGCGGCAGCCACGGCGGGGAGCTGCCGCCGCTGGCCGCCTGGCCGCTGCGCGGCTGACCGCGCTCAGGCCCGGGCGGCGGCCCGGCGGCGGTGTGCGGCGACCAGCGCGGGGCGGTCGCGCAGCAGCAGGTGCCGGGCGAGCACGACGACCAGCCCGCCGACGACGGCGAGGGCCGCGGTGGCGGTCCAGGCCACGGCGTAGGAGCCGGCCGACACGACCGCGCCGAAGGCCAGCGGCCCGAGCGCGGCGCCCAGGCCCATGCCGCCCTGCGTGATCGACGTCGCCTGCGCGGCCATGCCGTGGTGCATGCGGGTGATGGCGTAGGTCGACAGCCCCGCCCACGCCCACCCGGTGCAGTACCCGACCACCGCGCCGACGGCGATGAGCGCCTCGACCCCGGTGCCCAGCAGCGCGTAGGACAGCCCGCCCAGCGACATCTGCGCGGCGACGACGAGCAGCCAGCGGGTGCGCACCCGGTCGGCCAGCCAGCCGGCGACCACCCGGGCCAGGGCCCCCAGCCCGCTGGCCACCGCGGCCAGCACGCCGGCGGTCGCCGGGGCGATGCCGCCGGCGACCGCGGTGCTGACGAAGAAGGAGCCCAGCGCGTTGCCGGTGCCCGCGCCGAGCGCCAGCCCGGCGGCCAGCACGTACAGCGGGCCGCGGCGGAACGGCCCGGCCGCCTCCGACGGCGGTGCCGAGGCCCCGGCCGACCCCATCCGCCGCGCGCCGGGCACCGACAGCACCACCAGCAGCGCCAGGACGGCCCCCAGCCCGAACGCCGTGCGCCAGCCCAGCGGGATGGCCACCAGCGGGATGGCGACGCCCGCGAGCAGCGTGGACAGCGGGATCGCCGCCTGCTTGAGGCCGTAGGCCAGGCCCTGCCGGTCGGCGGGCACCGACCGGGCGATCAGGTCGTTGCTGGCCGGCTGCCCGACGCCGTTGCCCCACCCGGCGACGACGAGGGCGGCGACCAGGACGGCGGTGTCACGGGCGACGACCGCGACCCCCAGCATCGCCAGCGCCGCGGTGAGCCCGGAGAGCCGCACGACCCGGATGCCGCCCAGCCTGCGCACCAGCGTTCCGGCGAACAGCGCCGACACCGCCGAGGTGGCGAAGAACGCCGCGACCAGCAGGCCGAGCAGCGACGGCCCGACGCCGAGGTCGGCGCTCAACTGCACCCACAGCACGCCGACCAGGTAGGCCGGGAGCACGCCCGCGGTCGTCACCGTGACCGCGGCGGTCGCCGCGCGGGCCGAGCCCGCCGGCCGCTCCCGGCGCGCCCTCACGCCGCCCCTTCCTCCGCCAGCAGCAGCTCCACCAGGTGCTCGGCGATGGCGAGGGACGACGTCGCCGCGGGGGAGGGGGCGTTGCGCACGGCCACCACCGCGCCCCGCCGGGTGATGCGGAAGTCGTCGACCAGGCTGCCGTCGGACTCCAGCGCCTGCGCCCGGATCCCCGCGGTCGCCGGGACCATGTCCTCGACGGTCAGCTCGGGCACGTAGCGGCGGGCCGCGGCGGTGTAGGCGCGCTTGCTCAGCGAGCCGCGCATCTCCGCCAGGCCGGTGCGCCAGTGCTGCTTCGCGAAGCGCCGGAAGCCGGGGAAGCGGGCGATGGCGGCCAGCTCGGCGGGGGAGACGTCCCGCCACCGGTAGCCCTCGCGGGCCAGCGCCAGCACGGCGTTGGGCCCGACCAGCACCTCGCCGTCCACCCGCGGGGTCAGGTGCACGCCGAGGAACGGGTACCGGGGGTCGGGCACCGGGTAGACCAGGCCGTTCACCAGCGCCCGCTTGTCCGGCCGCAGCGCGTAGTACTCGCCGCGGAAGGGCACGATCCGCGGGGCGTCGTCGTCCCCGGCCAGCCGCGCCAGCCGGTCGACGTGCAGCCCGGAGCAGAGCACCACCCGGTCGACGGCGACCTCCTCGCCGGCGGTGCTGCTGACGACGACCTCCCCGCCGGCGGACCGCAGGCCGGCGACCTCGAAGCCGGTGCGGACGGTGGCCCCGGCCTTGCGGGCCTCCTCGGCCAGCTGCTCGGTGACGGCGACGTAGTCGACGATCGCGGTGGTCGGCGAGTGCAGCGCGGCGATGCCGGCGACGTGCGGCTCGAGCTCGTGCAGCTCCGCCCGGTCGATCACCCGGACCCCGGGGACGCCGTTGGCGCGGGCCCGCTCGGCGATCGCGCCCAGCCGCTGCTCCTCGGCCCCGTCGAGCGCGACGAGGACCTTGCCGATCTCCTGGTAGGGCAGCCCCTTCTCCGCGCAGAACTCGCGGAGCAGGGAGACCCCGCGGCGGCACAGCGTCGCCTTGAGGGAGCCGGGCTCGTAGTAGAGGCCGGCGTGCACCACGCCGCTGTTGCGGCCGGTCTGGTGGGCGGCGAGCCGGTCCTCCTTCTCGAGGACGGTCACCACGGCGTCGGGGGCGCGGGCGAGCAGCCGCCGGGCCACCGCCGTCCCGATGATCCCGCCCCCGACCACGGCGTATCGCTGGACCGGCATCGCTCTCCGTCCTCTCGGCCGCCCGCGGCTCTGCGGGGGGCGGGTGTGGGAACGGCTCCCGGCAGGCGGCTACGGTGCCGATGTGATCTCCGTCGCGCGCCGAGCCCCCGGCCTGTGCTCCCGTCCGCAGGGTAGTTCCTGGTGAGCGCCCTCACGGGTGTGCTGCCGATCACACTGACGCCGTTCACCGACGACGGCGAGGTCGACGAGGGCAGCATCGACAGCCTCGTCGAGGACTACCTCGGCGCCGGGGCGCACGGGCTGACCATCCTCGGGATCATGGGCGAGGCGGCCCGGCTGCTCGACGACGAGCGCGAGCGGGTGCTGCGCCGCTACCTGCAGGCGACCGCCGGCCGGGTACCGGTGGTGGCCGGCGTCTCCGCCCGGGCCACCCGCATGGCGCTGGACTACGCGCGCCGGGCCGAGGACGCCGGCGCGGCGGCGGTCATGCTCGCCCCGCCGGACAACACCCGGAACCTCGACCTGGTCTTCGAGCACTTCCGGCTGGTCGCCGAGGCGGTGTCGGTGCCGGTCGTGGTCCAGGACGAGCCGGTGAACACCGGCGTGGTGATGCCGGCGCCGTTCCTCGTCCGGCTGCTCGACGAGATCGAGGGGTGCCGCTACCTCAAGCTCGAGGAGACCCCGACGCTGCCCAAGATCACCGCGGTGCGGCAGAAGGCGAAGGGGCCGGTCGGCGTCTTCGGCGGCCTCGGCGGGCTGTACCTGTACGAGGAGCTGCTCCGCGGCGCCGACGGCATCATGACCGGCTTCGGCTTCCCGCAGGTGCTGGTCGGCACCTACGAGCGGTTCGTCGCCGGCGACCGCGCGGGCGCGCAGGAGTTCTTCTTCCGGTACCTGCCGCTGATCCGCTACGAGGCCCAGCTCGGCGTCGGCGGGGTGACCATCCGCAAGCAGGTCTTTGCCCGGCGCGGGGCCATCGCCTCCCCGCACGCCCGCTTCCCGGCCCCGCCGGTCGACGAGCTCACCCTCGCCGAGCTCGACGACCTCATCGCCGCCGTCGGCCTGTAACCACCCACCCCCGCAGGTCGTGCTGCCGCACGGCCCGCGCCCGCCTGCGAGAGGACACCGCTGTGCGACTGACGACGCTGCGACTGGACGGCGCGGAGCCGGGGGCGCTGGTGCGCCCGGGTGGCGCGGTACCGCTGCCCGCGCTCAACCGGCGCCTGCGGACCGACTGGCCGGAGACCGTCCAGGGGCTGCTCGAGAGCGGCCGGGTCGAGGAGCTGCGCGACTGGGTCGCCGGCCAGGACGCCGCCGGGCTGGACGAGCTCGTCGTGCCGCAGGAGCAGCTGGCGTACGCGCCGCTCTACCGGCGCCCGCGGAAGATCTGGGGCATCGGCCTGAACTACGTCGAGCACGCCGCCGACCTGTCGGAGAAGGCGCCCTCGACAGAGCCGGCCAGCTTCCTCAAGCCCGACACCGCGATCATCGGCCCGGGGGACCCGATCCGGATCCCCCCGCAGTCGCAGCGCACCACCGCCGAGGGTGAGCTGGGCGTGGTCATCGGCCGCGAGTGCAAGGACGTCGACGAGGCCGACGCCCCCTCGGTGGTCGCCGGTTTCACCACGATCGTGGACATGACCGCCGAGGACATCCTCGAGAAGAACCCGCGCTACCTCACCCGGTCCAAGAGCTTCGACACCTTCTTCAGCTTCGGCCCCGAGCTGGTGACCGTCGACGAGGTGGACGACGTCGACGCACTGGAGGTGGCCACGATCCACAACGGCGCGGTGCACCGGCGCAACGTCGTCTCGAACATGACCTTCCGGCCCTGGTGGCTGGTGGCCTTCCACTCCCGGGTCATGACGCTGCTGCCCGGCGACGTCATCTCCACCGGCACGCCGGGTGCCGTGCACATCCGCTCCGGTGACACCGCCGGTGTGCAGATCACCGGCTTCCGCGAGCTCACCAACCCCGTGGCCTGAGCGCCCGACCGAATCCGCCCCGACGACCACGGAGGACAAACCGATGGACCTCGAACTCACCGGCCGGGTCGCCCTGGTCACCGCCGCCTCCAAGGGCCTGGGCCGCGCCACCGCGACCCAGCTGGCCGCCGAGGGCGCGCGGGTGATGATCTCCAGCCGCGGCGCCGACCGGCTAACGAGCACCGCGCAGGAGATCGCCGACGCCACCGGCGCGCAGGTCGAGCACTGCCCGGCCGACGTCTCCGACGCCGCCGACCTCGACCGGCTGCTGCGGGAGACGCGGGAGCGGCTCGGCGGCGTCGACGTGCTGGTCAACAACGCCGGGGGGCCGCCGCCGGGCGGGTTCGACGCGCTCGACGACGCCCGGTGGCAGCAGGCGTTCGAGCTGAACCTGCTGTCGACCGTGCGGCTGTTCCGCGGCGTGCTGCCGCACATGCGCGAGCAGCGCTGGGGCCGGATCGTCACCGTCGCGTCCTCCTCGATCAGGCAGCCGATCGAGAACCTCACGCTGTCCAACACGCTGCGGGTGGGCCTGCTCGGGCTGGCCAAGAGCGTCGCCCTGGAGGTGGCCGCCGACGGCGTGCTGGTCAACACCCTCGGCCCCGGCCGGATCGCCACCGACCGCGTCGCCTCGCTCGACGCCGGTCGCGCCGAGAAGACCGGGCAGTCGGTCGAGGAGGTCCGCGCGCAGAGCGAGGCGGGCATCCCGCTGGGCCGCTACGGCACCGCGGAGGAGTTCGGCAAGGTGGCGGCGTTCCTGGCCTCGGGCGCCAACACCTACGTCACCGGCCAGAACTTCCTGGTCGACGGTGGCATGGTGCGGGCCATCTGATGCGCATCGCCCGCTACACCCCGGCCGCCGGCGGTCCGGCGTCCTACGGCCTGGTCGAGGGGGACGGCGACGACGCCGTCGTCGTCCGGCTCGAGGGCGACCCGTTCGACGGCGTCCGGACGACGGAGGAGCGGACCCCGCTGGGTCAGGTGCGGCTGCTCGCCCCCGTCGAGCCCAGCAAGGTGCTGTGCCTCGGCCGCAACTACGCCGAGCACGCCAGGGAGCTGGGCAACGAGGTGCCGGAGATCCCGGTCGTGTTCGCCAAGTTCTCCACGTCCGTGGTGGGGCCCGACGCCGAGGTACCCTATCCGCCGGACACCGGGAACCTGCACTTCGAGGGCGAGCTGGCGGTCGTCATCGGCCGGGAGTGCACGCGGGTCCCGGCCGAGGAGGTGGCCGACGTGGTGCTCGGCTACACCGTCGCCAACGACCTGACGATGCGCGACATGCAGCGCGCCGAGAAGCAGTGGACCCGCGCCAAGGGCTTCGACCGCTCCTGCCCGCTGGGGCCGTGGGTGGAGACCGACGTCGACCCGGCGGCGCTGTCCCTGCGGACCACCGTCAACGGCGACGTGAAGCAGGACGGCACGACCGCCGACATGCTGCTCGACGTCGCCGCGTGCGTGTCGTGGGTCAGCCAGACCATGACCCTGCTGCCCGGCGACGTCGTGCTCACCGGCACCCCGGCCGGCGTCGGGCCGCTGCAGGCCGGCGACGAGGTGACGGTGACGCTCGAGGGGATCGGGTCGCTGTCCACCCGCATCGTCTGAGGCGGGCGTCAGCCGCGCCGGACCTCCCCACCTGACGACGCTCGTGCTCTGCCCACCACCGTGGGCAGAGCACGACTCCCCGCGGAGCAGGTCGGTGCGGCTCCCTGCGGAGCAGGTCGGTGCGGTCGGTCAGGTGCGCACCGGCAGGCCGAGGGCCTGCGCCCACAGCCGGGTGAGCGCGGCGACCAGGCGCTCCTGCTCGAACTCGCCGTCGAGCACCAGCCAGTAGTGCACCAGCCCGTTGACCATCGCGACGAGCGCGTGCGCGCTGTACTCGGCGTCGAGGTCGGCGGCGACCAGGCCGTCGCGCTGCAGCTGCTCGATGCTGTGCCGCACCCGGCCGACGTTGCGCTCCCGGGCGGCCTGGCGCAGCGCCCGCACCTCCGGGTCGAAGGTGGTGACCTGCTCGAACAGCGCCATCAGCGCGGTGTTCTGCCGGTACATGGCGACGAACCGGCGGTTGGCCCGGTCGATGCGGTGCACCGCGACCTCCTCCGGTGAGCCGTCCGGCGGGCCCGGCTCGTGGCGGGTCCCCATCGAGGCGTAGAGGTCGTCCATCGTCTCGGCCACGAGCGCCCGGAAGACGGCGGTCTTGGAGCCGAAGTACGTGTAGAAGCTGCCGTGCGCGACACCGGCCGCCGCCGAGATGTCGGTGACCCGGGCCTCGAGGAAGCCGTCCCGCTCGAACACCTCGCGGGCCGCGGCCAGCAGCCGGGCCCGCATCCGGCGGCCGCGCTCGGTCGTCGGCAGGGCGGCCGGGGCGGTGCCGGCCGGGCCGCTCACCGCCTCCGGTGGTGGGGGCACGGGCACCTCCGGCCCTCGTCGTTGACATTGACGTCGGTGTCAACTTAGCTGCTGTCCAGCTCCGCTGTCGTCCCCCCGAGGAGGCGTGCCGCCCGATGACCGTGCCGACGCCGGACCCGCAGGACGACGGTCTGCAGGCGCTGCTGCGACCGCGCGGGATCGCGCTGCTCGGCATCTCGGGCCGGTCGGAGAACCTGATGTCCCGGCCGCTGCGCTACCTGGTCGAGCACGGGTACGAGGGCGGCCTCTACCCGGTCAACCCGAACTACGAGGAGCTGGTCGGCCGGCGCTGCTACCCGACGCTGGCCGACGTCCCGGGCCCGGTCGACCTGGTGCTCGTGCTGGTCGCCGCCGACCGGGTGGAGGACGCGATCCGGCAGGCCGCCGCGGTCGGCGCGCGGGCGGCGGTCGTCTACGCCTCCGGCTTCGCCGAGGTGGGTCCTGCGGGCGTGGCGCTGCAGCAGCGGCTGGCCGCGGTGGCCCGGGAGACCGGCGTCCGCGTCGTCGGACCCAACTGCCAGGGCTTCCTGTACGCGCCCACCGGCGTGGTGGCCACCTTCACCGCCGCCGCCGACCGGCCGCTGACCTCCGGCAGCGGGGTGGCCTACGTCGGGCAGAGCGGCGCCGTGGGCGGCTCGGTGCTCGACCTGGCCACCGACATGGGACTGGGCCTGGCGGCGTGGTTCAGCACCGGCAACCAGGCCGACCTGGACCTGACCGAGGTCTCGCTGCACCTGCTGGCCGACCCGACGGTGCGGGTGCTGATGCTCTACGTGGAGGCCACCGGGAACGGCGCGGCCTACGCCGAGCTGGCCCGCCGCGCGCAGCTGGCCGGCACGTCGCTGGTCGTGCTGCGTTCGGGCCGGTCCAGCGCCGGGCGCCGGGCGGTGGCCAGCCACACCGGCTCGATGCTCGGCGACGACGTCGCCTTCGTGCTCACCTCCCGGCGGTACGGCGTGGTGCTGGTCGACGACATCGACGAGCTGCTCGCGGTCGCGGCGGTGCTCGCCGCGGGGAAGCCGGCCGAGGGGCCGCGGGTCGCCGTCGTCACGACCTCCGGCGGGGCCGGCAGCCTGGCCGCCGACCAGTGCGAGGACGTCGGCCTGCAGCTGCCCGAGCTGTCGGCGGCGACGCAGGCGCGGCTGCGCCCGCTGATCCCGCCCTTCGGTGCGCTGGCGAACCCGGTCGACGTCACCGCGCAGCTGTTCAACCGGGGGGCGCACGCCTTCGGGGACGTCTGCCGGATCATCGCCGAGGACGACGCCGTGGACGTCGTCGCCGTCCTGGTGACCATGGTCGTCGGCGACGCCGGCGCCCGGCTGGCCGAGGACCTCGTCGCCACCGCGGCCAAGCTGCGCTGCCCGCTGCTGGTCGGCTGGATCGCCGGGCAGGAGCTGACCGCCGAGGGCCGCCGGGTGTTCCGCGAGGCCGGCGTCCCGGTGTTCGGCTCGGTGGGCGACCTCGCCCGCGTCGCCGCGCGGCTGGCCCCGCCGCGGCACCGGGGCACCCCGCCGCCGCTGCCGCCGGTGCCCGACGTCCCGGCCGCCGAGGTGCGCGCGCTGCTCGAGGGGCCGGTGGTGGACGGCCCGGCGCTGCTGCGGTCGATCGGCATCGCGCAGCCGGCGTCCACGCTGGTGACCGGCCCGGAGGCCGCGCAGGAGGCGGTCGCCGCGCTGCCCGGCCCGGGTGTGCTCAAGCTCGCCGCCGCGGACCTGGCGCACAAGAGCGAGGTCGGCGGGGTGCGGGTCGGCGTGGGCCCCGACGAGGCGGCGGGCGTCTTCACCGAGCTGCTCGACGCCGCGCGCCGGCACCACGTCCCCGGCGTCGAGGGCGTGCACGTGCAGGAGCTCGTCCCGCCGGGCACCGAGCTGATCCTCGCGGTCACCGCCGGGCGCGACGGCTTCCCGCCCGTGGTGACCGTCGGCCTCGGCGGGGTGACCACCGAGCTCTACCGCGACCTCGCCTCGGCGCTGGCCCCGGTCTCGCCGGAGGAGGCGTGGGCGATGCTGCGCAGCCTGCGGGCCTGGCCGCTGCTGGCCGGCTTCCGCGGCGCCGAGCCCGCCGACGTGCCGGCCGCGGTCGACGCCGTCGTCCGGCTGTCGCAGGCGGCGGTGGCCGCGGGCGACCGGCTGGCCGAGTTCGAGGTGAACCCGCTCATCGTCGCGCCGCGCGGCCGGGGGGCGACCGCCGTCGACGTCCTGGTGCGCACCACCGGCTCGCGGGAGCCGGTGGGCGAGTAGGCAGGCCCTGCCACCAGACTCCGAGGCTCCCCAGACCACCCCCAGCAGAGAGGCAGGACACCCAGCGTGGGACAGATCCAGTTGGAGCGGCAGGGCGGCGTGGCCGTGTTCACGGTCGACTCGCCCGAGGTCAGGAACGGGCTCACCCCGGAGATGGGGCTGCAGCTGTCGGAGCTGTGCGACGAGGTGGACGCCGACCCGGCGATCGGCGCGGCGGTCGTCCGGGGCGCGGGCGGCACCTTCTGCTCCGGCGCGGACCGCCGGCGCTGGACGCCGGGCAGCGACCAGGCCGAGGACAAGACGTACAAGGAGCTCGGCGCGGTCTACACCGCCTTCCGCCGGGTGGGCACGCTGCAGGTGCCGACCATCGCCGCGGTGCGCGGCGCCGCGGTCGGCGCGGGGATCAACCTGGCTCTCTCCACCGACCTGCGCATCGTCTCCGAGAGCGCCCGGCTGCTCGCCGGGTTCCTGCGCATCGGCCTGCACCCGGGCGGAGGCTACTTCACGATCAGCAGCCGGACGGCGGGCCGCGAGGCCACCGCCGCGATGGGCCTGTTCAGCGAGGAGATCGACGGCGTGCGCGCCGCCGAGATCGGCCTGGCCTGGAAGGCGGTGCCCGACGACCAGGTCGAGGACCTCGCCCTGGAGCTCGCCGGCCGCGCCGCCAAGGACCCGGAGCTGGCCCGCGAGGCGGTCCGCTCCTTCCGCACCGAGGCCGGCCCGCCCGGGATCGGCTGGGAGGCCGCGCTGCACTTCGAGCGGGCCACCCAGATGTGGTCGCAGCGGCGGCGCGAGACCGCCTGACCCCGAACCCCCGCCGGGCCGGCGACGGAGCCGGCCCGGCGGGACCCACCCGAGGAGGGATGCCGTGCAGTTCGCGCCGACCGTGCTCGCCCCGGCCGAGGAGGCACTGCGCGCCGAGGTGCGCGAGTTCCTCGCCGCCGAGCTCCCCGCCGGGCACCGGCCGGCGCTCGGGTTCGCCGGCCGGCACGACCCGGAGTTCTCCCGCACGCTGGCCAAGCGCGGCTGGGTCGGCATGGCGATCCCACCGGAGTACGGCGGCCACGGCCGCAGCGCCGTCGACCGCTTCCTCGTCGCCGAGGAGCTGCTCGCCGCCGGCGCCCCCATCGGCGCGCACTTCGTCGCCGACCGGCAGACCGCGCCGGCGCTGCTGCACTTCGGCACCGAGGAGCAGCGGCAGCGCTTCCTGCCGGGCATCGCCGCGGGCGAGGTCTACTTCTCCCTCGGCATGAGCGAGCCGGACTCCGGCTCCGACCTCGCCTCGGTGCGCACGAGGGCCACCCGGGTCGAGGGCGGCTGGACGGTCACCGGCACCAAGGTGTGGACCAGCGAGGCCCACCGCAACCACTTCTTCGCCGTGCTCTGCCGGACCTCCCCGGTCGAGGAGGGCCGCAAGCACGCGGGCCTGTCCCAGCTGCTCGTCGACCTCGCGGCGCCGGGCGTGCGCATCTCGCCGATCCCGTACCTCGACGGCAGCCACCACTTCAACGAGGTGGCGCTGGAGGACGTGTTCGTGCCCGACGACATGGTGCTCGGCGAGCTCGGCTCCGGCTGGCAGCAGGTGACCAGCGAGCTGGCCTACGAGCGCAGCGGCCCCGACCGCTGGCTGTCGACCTTCCCGGTGCTGCGGGAGTGGCTGCGCGAGCGCGGGGCCGACGTCTCCGGTGAGGAGGCCGTCGTCCTCGGCCGGCTGGCGGCCCGGTTCCGGGCGATCCGGCAGCTGTCGCTGTCGGTCGCCCGCGCACTCGACGCCGGGGCGGCGCCCGCGGTCGAGGCGGCGCTGGTCAAGGAGGTCGGCACCCGCTTCGAGCAGGACCTCGTCGAGGCGCTGCGCGACGCCGCGGAGACCGAGCTCGACCAGGGCTCGGGCTCGCTGTTCTCGGCGCTGCTCGCCGAGGCGGTGCTGACCTCGCCGTCGTACACGCTGCGCGGCGGCACCACCGAGATCCTCCGCTCCGTCGCCGCGAAGGGACTGTCCGCATGAGCGACGACCGCGCGGTGCTGACCGAGGTCGCCACCGGCCTGTTCCGCGACCTGTGCACCCCCGAGGACGTCGTCGCCGCGGAGGCGACCGGCTGGAGCGAGCGGCTCTGGACGGCGCTCACCGAGTCCGGGTTCCCGCTGGTGTCGGTGCCCGAGGAGGCCGGCGGATCCGGCGGGGACGTCGCCGACGCCTGCGCGCTGCTCACCGTCGCCGGCCGCTCCGCCGCGCCGGTGCCGTTGGCCGAGACCGGACTGCTCGCCGGCTGGGCGCTGGCCGCGGCCGGGCTGCAGCTGCCGGAGGGCCCGCTGTCGGTGGCCGTCGGCGCGCCCGGGGACGCCGTCGAGCTCAGCGGCCGCCGGTTCTCCGCGCGGCTGTCCCGGGTGCCGTGGGGCGGGCGCAGCGACCGGGTGGTCGCCTTCGCGGCGAGCGGCGGGCAGCGGTTCGTCGTCTCCGCGCCTCCCGCCGCCGCGACCGTCACGCCCGGCCGCAACCTCGCCGCCGAGCCGCGCGACACCCTGGTGTGGGACGACGTCGAGCTGCCCGACGACGCGGTGGCACCGGCCCCGCCCGGGGTGGACGCCGCGGCGCTGCGGCTGCGCGGCGCGCTGGCCCGCGCAGCGCTGATCGCCGGGGCGCTGGCGCGGGTGGCCGAGCTGACCGTCCGCTACACCGGCGAGCGGCAGCAGTTCGGCCGCCCGGTCGCCCGGTTCCAGGCGGTGCAGGCGCACCTGGTCACCATCGCCGAGGAGGCGCAGCTGGCCGGGCTCGCCGTCCAGGTGGCCGCGCTGAACGCCCGCCCCGACCCGTCGTTCCTCGACGTCGCGGCGGCGAAGACGGCGGCCGGCGAGGCGGCGACGGTCGCGGCGCGCGCGTCCCACCAGGCGCACGGCGCGATCGGCATGACCAAGGAGTACGAGCTCGGCCAGCTCTCCCGCCGGCTGTGGTCCTGGCGCGACGAGTTCGGCAGCGAGCGCCACTGGAGCCGCGAGCTGGGCCGGCAGCTGGCCGCCGAGGGCGCCGACGCGCTGTGGCCGCGGATCTCCACCGGGCTGGTGGAGGCGTGAGCACCGACTGGGACGTCGTCGTCGTGGGCGCCGGGATCGCCGGGCTGACCGCCGCGCGGGTCGCCGCCGAGCACGGCCTGCGGGTGGTCGCCTACGACCGGCTGACCCCCGGCGGCCAGCTGGTCAACCTCACCGCGCTGCACGAGCACCCGGGCGGCACCGGGCCGGAGCTGGTGGCGGCGCTCACCGCCGCGGCCGAGGGGGCCGGGGTCCGTCTGGCGTACGCGGAGGTCACCCGCGTGCACCCGGGCTCGCCGGTGCGGCTGGAGACCTCGGGCGGCGAGGTCACCGCCGGCGCGGTCGTCGTCGCGACCGGGCTCGGTCCCGGTCGGCTGGGGCTGCCGGGGGAGGAGGCGCTCGCCAGGCGCGGCGTCTCCACCTGCGCCGGCTGCGACGGCCCGCTGTTCCGCGGCCGCGCGGTCGCGGTCGTCGGCGACGACGAGTGGACGGCGGAGGAGGCGCTCGAGCTGGCCGGCTGGGCGTCCGCGGTGACGGTGCTGGTGCCGGGGCAGCCGCGGTGGTCGCCGGACCGGGCGGCGCGGCTGGCGGCCGCCGAGCGGGTCGAGGTGGTCCCGGATGCGACGGTCACCGCGCTGCGCGGCGAGGGCGTGCTGTCCGGCGTCGTCGTCCGCACCGCCGACGGGGAGCGCGCGCTGGCCGTCGCCGGGCTGTTCCCCTTCGTGGGCCGCCGCGGGCCCGAGGGCCTGGTCGAGGGGCTGGCCGCCGACGCGCAGGGCCGACTGGTGCCGTCGGGCGGGGTGCTCGTGGCCGGTGACGCCCGGGCCGGTGCGGAGCAGTCGCTGACCGCCGCCGAGGCCGACGGGCGCGCCGCCGGGGAAGCCGCCCTCGGGGCGCTGGCGGCGTCCTCCGGGTCGCTGCGGATCGTGGACCCGACCCACGGCGTGCTGCCGGAGGTCGACGCCGCGCCGGTGGGCGCCGGGAGCACGGCGACGTGGACCGACGTCGCGCTGTTCACCAACTCCAAGCCGAACGCGACCGAGCTGCTGCGCGGACTCGGCGAGCGGCTGCAGGCGCACTGGGGGCTGCCCGAGCTGGGCTTCGCGGCCAAGGAGAACGCCTCGGTCGCGGCCGAGAAGGACACCATCGACTGGCTGTCGCAGCGCTTCAAGATGGTGCTCGTTGCGGTCGGCGACTAGGGCTCGTGCTCGTCGTGGAGTCTCCACGACTCGGTGGAACTGGAGCGGCGCGGCGTCGTCGCACCGCTGGTGGTGACCGAGACGTTCCTGCCGCTGGTGCAGGCGCAGGCCCGGGCGCGGCGGGTGGAGCCCCGCCTGGTCGTCGTCCCGCACCCGGTCGGCGGGCTGAACGAGGCCGAGCTGGCCGGCCGGATCGAGGGCGCGGCGGCGGAGCTGCTGCGGATGGCCGACGAGGCGAGGGGAGGGGCGTGAGCGCCGGACTGCTCGACCTGCCCGGGGTCACGGAGGAGAGCTGGCAGGAGGAGGCCCACCGCCGCGGTTGGGGCGACGGGCTGCCGCTGGTCGCGCCGACCCCGGCCCGGGTGGCGGCGGCGCTGGCCGCGCTCGACGGCATCGACCTGGAGCTCGGTCCGCTGCCGCCGTCCGGGCTGGTGCCGACCCGGGAGAGCTTCGCGGCGAACGCGGTGATGGCCGGCTGCCGGCCGGTGGACCTGCCGGTGGTGCTCGCGGCCGTCCGCGCGCTGCAGGCCCCGGAGTACAACCTGCACGGCGTGCTGGCGACGACCCACCCCTGCGCGCCGATGGTCGTCGTCAACGGCCCGGTGCGCGGGACGCTCGGCATCAACTCCGGCAGCAACTGCCTGGGCCAGGGCACCCGGGCCAACGCCGTCATCGGCCGGGCGGTGCAGCTGGTCACCACGCACGTCGGCGGCGCGCGCCCGGGCGTGATGGACCGGGCGACGCAGGGCAGCCCGGCCAAGTACTCGTTCTGCTTCGGCGAGAACGAGGAGGACAGCCCGTTCCCGCCGTTCTCGGTGCGCCGGGGCTTCGCGCCGGGGGAGTCGGTGGTGACGGTCGCGGCGACCGAGGGGCCGCACAACGTCAACGACCACGGCGGGACGACGGCCGAGGACCTGCTGCTCACCATCGCCGGGACCATGGCCCAGCCGGGGTCGAACAACGTGTACGTCAAGGGCCCGCACTTCCTGGTGCTCGGCCCGGAGCACGCGGCCACCTTCGCCCGCGACGGGTGGACGGCCGACGCGGTGCGGGACGCGCTGTGGGAGCGGGCGCGGATCCCGGTGGCGGAGGTGTCGGAGGCCAATCAGCGGCAGTTCGAGGACTGGGGCGTGGTGCCCGACAACGACGCCTACCCGGTGAGCACCGGCCCGGAGATGCTGCACGTGCTGGTGGCCGGGGGAGCGGGCAAGCACTCGGCGTGGATCCCGTCGTTCGGTGCGACGGCGGCGGTGTCGCGACCGGTCCCCGGTGCCTGAGCTGCCGCTGTTCCCCCCGGACGCCGATCCGGCGGCGGTGGCCGCCGACCTGCTGGCCGCGGGGCACGGCGACGGGCTGCCGGTGGTGCCGCCGACCGCGGCCCGGCTCGACGCGGTGGTGGCCGGGGCCGCCGACCCGGACGCCGCCCTGGGGCAGGTGCCACCGCTGTTCGGCGAGCTGACCGTGCGGGCCGTGGCCTGGTACGCGGTGCTGGCCGGGTGCCCGGCGCCCGCGCTCCCGGTGGTGGTAGCCGCGTGCCGGGCGGCGCTGGAGCCGGGGTTCAACCTGCTCGGCCTCGCGACCACGACCGGGGCGCCGGCGGTGGGCGTGCTGGTGCACGGGCCGGTCGCCCGCCGGGTCGGGATGACCTCGGGCGCGGGCGGGCTGGGCACCGGGAACGCGGGGAACGCCGGCGTCGGGCGGGCGGTCTCCCTCGCCCTCGCCGGGATCGGCGGGGCACGCGCCGGACTGACCGACATGGCGACGATCGGCTCGCCGGCGAAGTACACCTGCTGCACGGCGGAGGCGCCCCGTCCGCTGCCCTCGCTGGCCCAGCGGCGCGGGCTCGGGGTGGACGTCGACGCGGTGACCGTGGTTGGGGTCGGCGGGCTGGTCGAGGTGCTGCCGGGTGAGGGGTACCGCGAGCCGCCGTCCGTGCTGGGTCCGGCTGCGGCGGCGATGGCGGGCGCGGCCATGGCCGCCGGGGACCCGGGCCGCTTCCGGGACGGCGAGCAGTTCCTGCTGCTGCCGCCGGAGCTCGCCGCGCTGGTGGGGGAGCAGGGCTGGGGCGCCGACCGGATGGCCGGGTTCCTCTTCGAGCAGGGCAGCGCGCTGCTGCGGGCGTCGGCGTCCGCGCTGGCGTTCCGCGCGGGACTGCCGGTCTACGCCGCCGGGGACCTGCGCGTGGCGGCCTCGGCGGACGACGTCCGGGTCGTGGTCACCGGCGGGGCGGGCGGGAAGATGGCGCTGCTGCCGACCTGGGCGGGGGGCTCGCGGTCGGTGACCGCCGCCGTCCGCCCGCTCTGACGCGCGGCCGGCGACCCGGACGAGAGCTGGGTCCCGGTGTCCTCCTCCCCGCGGGCTCGTGCTCTGCCCACCACCGTGGGCAGAGCACGAGCGCCGGTGCCGCGGGTCCGGCTACCCGGGGGTGCAGGGGGACGACATCGAGGGCGGGGTGTCCAGCGCGGGGTTGCGGTCGAAGAAGCCGACCGGCACCAGCCGGAAGCCGGCCACCTCGACCGGCATGACCGGCCAGTCCTCCGGGCGCGGGAAGTGGGTCGCCCCGAAGGTGTGCCACAGCACGACGTCCTCGTCCTCCAGCGACCGGTTCCCGGACACGAACGCCGGCAGCCCACCCGCGTCGGCCAGGTCGCCGGCGGCGTACCGCTGCGCGGGGTCGTACCGGGTCACCCACAGGTGCCTGGTCGCGAACGCCGCCCGGCGGTGGGTGGACGACGACTCGTCGGCCAGCAGCACCGGCCTGCCCTCGGGCACGAGCGCGTAGGCCACCGGCTGGCCCAGCCGGTTGGTCACCGACGGGTTCACCACGTGCCACACCCGGTCGACCAGCGGGTCGGCCATGCGCTGGGCCGTCCACTCCCGCGTGAGCGCCGTGCGCCGACGGCGGAAGGCCCTGCCGTCCGGGTCGGTCCGGCTGACCGGTTCCCGCACCGCGTCCACCTCGTGGACCGTGTTCGTCCGCCCGTCGACCGCCATGTCCAGCCGGGCGCAGAACAGGTGCTGGTGGAACGGCGCCCCCGGCCCGTGCCCGGCCTCCGTCGCGCAGGGGTACTCGGCGCCGCGGTGGGTGGACGCGAAGGGCAGGCCGGTCGCCCGCACCTCGAGCTGGACGACCCCGTCGAGGTGCAGGTACCAGGAGAAGCCGTAGTCGTAGCTCCCGACGGTGGTCGAGGTCCTGACCACCAGCCGCCGCTGCCGCCGGGTCCGGGACGTGGCGCTGGAGAAGTCGGTGTGCCTCCAGAGGATCCCGGCGTCCTCCTCGTGCAGGGAGACGGCGCGCGGGACGACCTGCGGCCGGCCGTCGTCGTCGGCCAGTGGCACGTCGAGGAACCGCATCTCGCCCAGGCAGTCGCAACCCGGGTCGGGGGAGGTGCCGAACCGGCCGAAGAGGTACTCGCCGGCGTCGGCGTAGTCCTGCCAGGAGCGCACGGGGAAGGGGTCGGCGTGCGGCACCACCATCTCGGCGATGGACGCCCGGTGGATGACCGACCGGCCGTCGTGGGTGACCTGGTGCAGCGACAGCCCCTCGCGGCTGTCGAAGCCGATGCGGAACTCCCAGCCGGCCCAGCGCACGACGTCGTCCTCGACGGCGCAGGCGGGTCCCCCCGGCGAGGTGCTCCCGGTGCGCCGGGGGTCCCTGGCCGGGGGGACGGCGGGCGGCGGCGCGTTCTCCTGCCCGCGCTCGGCCGGCACCGGCAGGTCGAGCGCGTCGTGCACCGCGATGGCCCGCCGCCGGGTGAGGTCGAGGTAGGCGACGAGGCCATCGACCGGTCGGGCCCGCGAGACGTCCTGCGGACCGGTCCGCTGGAAGCCGAGCACGCGGATCGTCCGGCGTCCGTACTGCTCGGAGCAGCCGTACATCCCGGCGGTGAGCGGAACGGCGCGGACGCTCCCGACGTCGAGCCCGCGTCGCGCCAGCGCGGCCCGCCAGCGCTCGTCCCCGGCCAGCAGCTCCCCGGCCTCCGCGAACTCCTCGGGCAGGAGCGGGACCCGGCCCTCGGGAGCCACGTCGACCCCGGTGTCGCGGACGACGGTCCGGCGGGTCAGCGACACCGACAGGTCGCGGGCCCGGCAGGTGACCCGGTCCAGCAGCAGCACCCGCACGCGGCGGTCGACGTCCGTGCCCGGGGTCCAGCCGAGGACCTCGGCCTTGTCCGGCTCCTCCAGGCCGACGTAGACGAAGCGGGTCGTGCCGGTGAGGATCCCGGCGACCAGTTCCCGGACCGCGTCGATCTCCTCGGCCGTCAGCCGCGACAGCGGGTGGCGGACGGCGGTGGCGGGGGCTGCGGTGGCGGTCATGCCGGGCTCCTCACCACGGGGATCCCACTCTGGCCCACGATGCGGCCGGTGCTCTACGGACTTCCGACCCGACGGGGTCTCACGGCAGGACCTGGCCTCCTGCAGGGCCCCGCCGCGAGCCTGCGAGCGGTGGGGGGCAGGGGGTCCTCTCTCAGGCAGTGCCCTCCGCGGCGATCAGGTCGGCGACCGCCTGCGGGCGGGTCGAGCAGTCGTCGTCAGAGGCCGGCTGGTCACCGGCCAGGCCGGTGACCCCGGCGTCCTCGACCGGCTGGAACCCGAGACGCTCGATGTGCCGGGGCACCCGGTTCTGGGCGTTGACCACGTGCGAGCGGGACAGCCAGCCCTGGCCGTCGGCGACGTCGAAGTCCAGGCCGCCGCCGGGTGCCCGCTGCACGTGGCCGGGGGAGGGCAGCAGCCCGACCAGCTGCACCGCCTGGTCGACCGGGAGGTCCTGCGGCGGGCGGTCGAAGTAGTACCAGCTGGCCGCGCAGACTCCGTAGAGCGAGGGCCCGAACTGGGCGTAGTTGACGTAGAGCTCGAGCATCCGGCGGTCGTCGACGGCCAGCGCGAGCTCCGCGGACAACCCGGCCTCCACGGCCTTGCGCCAGGAGCTCATCTCCTGGTTCAGGAAGAGGTTCTTGGCGACCTGCTGCGGGATGGTCGAGCCCGAGGGGTCCTCGTCGCCGGCGAGGTGCGCCTGCGCGCGGGCCCACATCTCGTCCCAGGTGAAGGCACCGGATCGATAGGGCAGCTTCGCGTCCTCGTGCGCGATGACGGCGGCGAGGAAGTTGCGCGACACGTGCTCGACCGGCACCGACTGCTGGAGGGCGCCGTTCGGGTTGGCCGCCATGAACGCCGTCGTCGGCGGGTCGACCCAGCGCAGCGAGAGCATCACCAGCGCCTGGACGACGAAGCCGACGACGAGCACCTTCCCGACCCGCCCGGCGAGCTGCCGGCGCCGGCGGGGCCGGTCCGGCCGGTCGTACCCGTCCCGCCGTCCGCCCTGGGGACGCCGCTCGTCGCGGTCCTCCCGGTCGCGGCGCCGCCGCCGGCGCCCGGGCTGCTCCTCCGGCGCGGGACCGTAGCCGTCGACGCCGTACCGGTCGGCCGCGTCGTCCCACGGCGAGCGGAGGGGCGGCACCGGCCGGGACGGGACCGCGTCGTCGTACCCGGACCAGCCGTTGTCGGGCCGGTCGGCGGTCGTGGTGCCGCGGTTCCGCCGGCGGCGGACGCCGGGCCAGCGATCCGGTGAGCCGTGGGGCATGGCGCGGTGCTCTCCCTGGTGGACGCGAACCGTCATGGTACGGCGGCGGAGGGTGAGACCCGGAGAGTCGTCCGGTGAGTTCCGTGCCACCGGCCGGTCTGCCCTCGTATGGAGACGGTGCAGCTCGACCTCGGTCCGCAGACGACGGAGCTGGCCCGGGTGGTGGCCGGCATCCGCGACGACCAGCTCGGCGACCCGACCCCGTGCGCCGGCACCCCGGTGGCGGGGCTGCTTGCGCACGTGGCGGGCCTGACGACGGCGTTCCGGATGGCCGCGGAGAAGACGCCGGTGTCCGGCGGGCCGTCGGCGTCGGCCGACGACCTGCCGCCCGACTGGCGCACCGCGATCCCGGAACGGCTCGACGCACTGGTGGAGGCGTGGCGGCGGCCCGCGGCATGGGAGGGGATCGCGGAGGCCGGCGGCGTGACGATGCCCGCGCCCGTCGCGGCGGCCGTGGCGCTCGACGAGGTGCTGGTGCACGGCTGGGACCTCGCCGTCGCCACCGGGCAGGACTACGCGGCCGATCCGGCGTCGGTGGCGGCGTGCACGGGGTTCGCCGCCCAGGCCGCCGCCGAGGGGCCCACGCCCGGGCTGTTCGGCCCGCCGGTGCCCGTGCCCGACGACGCCCCGCCGCTGCACCGGCTGCTGGGCCTCACCGGCCGCGATCCCGCGTGGCGCCCACCGACGAGTTGATCACGGGCTCGTCGCCGCCCGAGGGTGCGACGACCCCGTGATCGACAGCCGGTGAGGCCGGGCAGCTCACCCCTCCGGCCGCGGGTCACCGCGCTCCGGCTCCTGCACCCGCCGTCCGGTCAGGGCAGCTGCCGTGCCAGGTCCTCGATCGGGGCCGACCAGGCCGCCGGTGTCGTCCACACGAAGCTGTGCGCGCCGGGCACCGCGCGGAACCGGCCGTCGGGCGCCAGGTCGGCGAGCTCGCGTGCCCACTCCTCGGTGCACAGCCGGTCCTGGTCCCCCCGCAGCACGAGCACCGGCACCTGCACCTGCGGGACGACGTCCTCGAGAGCGTCGGCGAGGTGCGCCGATAGGGCGTGCCGGACCCGGCGCAGGCCGGCACGCTGCCGTTCGGAGGTGTGCTGGGCGTCGAGGCTCGGCGGTTCCAGCGCGTGGTTGCGCCGCCAGGCCAGCAGCACCCGGCGCAGGCTGCGGAAGCGCGGGTCGACGGTCGGGCTGGCCAGGACGAGCGCCCGCACGTCCCGGGGACGGCGGACCGCGACCCGCGCCGCCACCTGCGTGCCGCTGGAGTGCCCGGCGAGCACGATGCCGCCGAGCCCGCCGGCGTCGAGCCACTGCACCACGGCGTCGGTGAACTGGGCGACGTCCAGCGGGTGCGGCGGCTCCCCGCTGCCGGAGAAGCCGGGCAGCTCGACCAGGTGGGCGCGCGTCCAGCTGCCGAGCTCGCACAGCGCCGGCTGCAGGTAGTCGGCCACGGCCAGCCCGGGGACGACGACCACCTCGGGAACGCCGTCGCGCGGCGTCCCCACCGTGCGGCTGCGCAGGACGCCCCAGCTGGTGGGGCGGTGCGCGAGCTCGACGTCGGGCGGGCCGTGCGGACCCCCGCCGGGGTCGAGAGCCATGGCGCGACCGTAGCCAACGGCGTCCGCTGCGGCGGGACGGCGTTGCTGGTTGACTCCGGCCAGACGGTGAGCCGAGCCGTCCGGGTCGGCCCGGGAGGGGTGCGCCATGGCGACGACGGTCGCGGGGATGTCGAAGCAGCAGCTGGCGAGGGCGCTGGGCGCCACGGGGGCGGCCTTCGGGCTCACCAGCATCGTCGCGCCGAGGGCGGTCGCCACGGGCTACGGCGTCCCGGTCACCCCGGCGGGGCTGCAGCTGCAGCGGCTGTTCGGCAGCCGGGCGCTGGCGATCTCGGTCCTGGCGCTGAGCGCGAAGACCGAGGAGGAGACGAACCGCGGGCTGGCCGTGCTGGCCGGGGCGAACGCGATCGACGCACTGACCGCCCTGGCGGCGGCTGCCCAGGCCGGCCGGCCGACCACGCTGCGGGCGGTCGTCAGCTCGGTGGCCTACGGCGCGGCCGCGCTGGCGGTCCGGTCGATGAAGGGCTGACGCCGCAGTCACCACGGCGCACCGGTTCTCCGGACGGCGGGTGCTCAGCCGACCAGGAAGGCCGTGGCCTGCGGGCCGTCGCCGTCCACGCACGACCCGGTGGCGACGAGACCGGCGTCCGCACCGAACGGGGCGACGTCGCCCAGCACCGCGGCCCCGGCGCACAGCGACACTGCAGACACCCGCTCGCCGCTGGCCAGGTCCACGGTGACCAGCTCGGCGGGGTAGGAGAGGTCGGCCTGCGGCACCCACGCGGAGCCGCCGTCGGGCGAGACGACGACCTCGAGCGCGGAGTCGCCGACGCCGTCCAGCTCGATCGAGTCGGTGACCGCACCGTCCGCCACGGTGACCAGCCGCCCGAGCTCGCGCCCGTCGCTGACGTGCAGGGTGGCGACGACGGTGCCGTCGGCGGTCACGTCGAGGCCGGCCGGTGTGCCCACCGGGGCGTCGGGCGCGAGGTCGACCGGCTCGCCGACCGGCCGCAGGTCGCCGTCGTAGGCCGTGAGCACAGCGCGCCCGTCCTCGGTCTCGACCAGCGCGGCGACCCCGCCGTCCGGCCGGGTCGCGAGTGCGGGGACCGTCCCGCCGGGGACGACGGGGGCGGTCATCGTGACCACCCCGGCGGCCACGTCGACGGCGAGCAGCTGGGCGGGGGCGGGGGCGGGGAGGGAGAGCGCGGCGTAGAGGGTGCGCCCGTCGGGGGAGAGCGCGGTGGCCGCGCGGTCGGGGCGCAGCCCGAGTGCGGTGACGGTGGCCTGCCCGTCGCGCGGGACGGTGAGCAGCTGGTACCCGGCGGTCGGGTTCGTGTGGGCCACGAGGAACGAGCCGTCGGGGAGGACGGAGAGCGCGGCGTCGTCCCCGACGTCGGGGAGCTCGAGCAGGGCAGTGGCCGTCGGGCCCTCCTCGCCGGGCGCGACCTCGACCAGCCAGGCACGCGTGCCGCCGTCCCCCAGCAGCGCGACCGGGCCGTCGCCGGGCACGGCGGCGAGGTCGAGCAGCCGGGCGTCGCCGCCGACGGCCGCGTCGAGGTCGACGGTGCCGAGCAGGGCGGGGGCGCCGTCGCCGCCGGTGCGCGGAGACGGACCCGCGTCCCCCTCCCCGGTGCAGGCGGCAGCCGTCAGGACGACGGCGAGGGCCGCGGCGGTGCGGCGGACGCGGGGCATGACGGCTCCGGGGTGGGCAGACGCCGAGCGTCCGCCGGGCCGGACGGCGCGGCAACTCGGGCGGTGGCGGTGGGCCGTTCGGGCGCGCCGGACCCGTGGGGCTGGTCACGGGCTGGGACTGGTGGGACGAGAGGTCCCCGTTCCGCCGTCCCCCTGCCGATAGCGCAGGGGAGACGACGGATCGATCTCTACCCCCGTCGTCGGGGAGTGGCTCCATGTCGGCAGTGCTGAGACGACTCGGGGACGGCCTGGCGGTGCTGGGCGGTGCGCGCCCGGACGTGCTCGAGGCGGCGCCCGGTGCGCGGCCGCGGTTCGTGGCGCTGGGCGGCGTGCTGCTGAGCACCGGTGGGCTCGCCGTCGTGTCGATGGCGTTCGCCGTGGCGATGGCGCTGGGCGTGTGGTGGCCGCTGGCGCTGCTCGTCGGCCTGGGCTGGGGCGCGGTCGTGGTCAACCTCGACCGGATGCTGCTGGTCGGGATGGCGCACGACGCCTCGCTCAAGCGCAACCTCGTGCTGGCCGTGCCGCGGGTGGGCCTGGCGCTGATCCTGGGCGCGGTCATCGCGACGCCGCTGACCCTGCAGGTGTTCTCGTCGGAGATCGACACCGAGGTCAAGGCGATGCAGGCCGAGGCCGCCGACGCCTACCGGGAGACGCTGGAGACCGACGCGCGGTTCGCCGGGCTGGACCGGCTGCGCGAGGAGGTGGCGCTGGGCGAGTCGATCGTGGCCACCGGGGGTGCCGCGGACCCGCAGCTCGCGGCGGTGCAGGGCGACGCGACCGCGGCCCAGCAGGCCTACGACGCGGCGCTGGCCACCCAGCGGGAGCTGGAGGCCAGGGCGCAGTGCGAGCTGGACGGCACCTGCGGCACCGGGGACGCCGGCACGGGGCAGGCGTACGTCGAGGCCCGGGCGGCCGCGGACGCGCAGGCCTCCGTGGTCGCGTCGGCGCGGTCGTCGCTGGACGCTGCTCTCGCAGCCGCGTCGGCGGCGGAGGGGCGCAGCGCGGGGCTGGCGTCCGCGTCGCTGGAGACCGACCGGGCGGAGCTGGCGCGGCTGACCGCCGAGCAGACCCGGCTGCAGACGGTGTTCGACGCGACCAACGAGGACGCCGACGGGATCCTGGCGCGGCTGGAGGCCCTCGACCGGTTGGGCGACCGCAACGCCACCCTGGCCGCCGCGCAGGTGATGCTGTCGCTGCTGTTCATGAGCATCGAGATCCTCCCGGTGCTCATGAAGCTGCTGCTCAACTTCGGCCCGCCGTCGGCCTACGACAAGCTCGCGGCGCTGCGGGACTCCGGTGACGTGGAGATCGAGGAGCTGCAGAAGGAGTCGCGGCTGACGGTGGCCGTGGCGCGCGAGGAGATGCTGGTGATGGCCGAGCAGGAGCGGATCGACCGGCAGAAGCAGGCGATCATCGCCCGGCGGGAGGCCGCCGAGGCGGCTGCGGCGGCCGAGCGGGCGGCCGCTGTCCGCGCGGCGGAGCGGGCTGCTGCGGCGGCCGGAGCGCCGGCTGCCTCCGCGGGAGAGCCGCTGCGGCCGTGGGACACCGGCCCGATGCGGCTGGCCCGCACCGTGCTCGGCGCCCGCCGGCGGCCGACCGACCGGGTCCCGACGCCGGTCTGATCCGCAGTCCCGACGACGGTGCCCCGGCCTCCACGGAGAGGCCGGGGCACCGTCGTGCGGGGCACCGGGACGCGCGTCTCGACGGCGCAGCGAGCGGGACGTCAGCCCGCGGGTTGCCGGCCCTCCGACGCGGCCGGCGGGCCGGTCGACGCGGCGCCGTCCCCCTGCCGTCCGTCGACTCGGACACTCTCCGGCCCCCAGGGTCACCCGCGGTGAGTCGTGCTCTGCCCACCGTGGTGGGCAGAGCACGACTCGTTACGGAGGGGTCCGACCGGCGCTCACCGGACGCCGCTGGAGCGGAGGGCGGGCAGGCGGTGATCCAGCTCGGCCGCCAGCTCGGCGACGACCTCCGCGGCCGGCCGGACGTCGGTCACCGAGCCGACGGCGGCCCCGGCGTACATGGCCATCGCGTCGAGGTGGCCCTCGGCGCCGGCCAGGGGCGGCAGGCCGGACCCCCGCGGTACGGGGACGCGCGCACGACCCATCACCGCCGTCCCGACCACGTCGTCCGCCAGCTCGCGGACCCTCTCCACCGCACTCTGCAGCACCCGGGCCCGTGGGCTGGTGGCGCAGAGGGGGCAGTCGGCGAAGGCGTCGGTGATGACGGTGCAGTCCCCGGCGGCGTCGACGACGGCCTGCTTGTACGCCGGGTGCGCGCCGGACTCGACGGTCGCGAGGAACCGGGTGCCGATGCGGGCGCCGGCTGCTCCGGCCGCCACCACCTCGGCGAGGGACCGCCCGTCGGCGATGCCGCCGGCCGCGAGCACGGGGACGTCGACCGCGTCGAGCACCTCGGGGAGGAGGCGGCGCAGCGGCGTGGCGCCCCGGACGTGACCACCGGCCTCGACCCCCTAGACGGTGACGACGTCGCAGCCGGCGTCCTCCGCGGCGCGCGCCTCCGCGACCGAGCCGACCTGCCACCCCACGAGCGCTCCGGACCGGTGGACGAGGTCCACGAACCGCGGCGACGGGTCGAACCAGAAGAAGTCGACGAGCCGCACCCGCTCGGCGACGTCGACGACGACCTGCTCGCCGACGTCCGGGCTGACGACGTTGGCCGACAGCACGCCGGACGTGCGTCGGCCCATCTCGTTCAGGCGGCGGACGAGCACCTCCGGGGGGAGGCCGAGCGCGGTGACCGTGCCGACGCCGCCGGCAGCGGCGACCGCCACGGCGAGGTCCGGTGAGGAGATCGTCCCCATCGGGGCCTGCTGGATCGGCACGGAGCAGCCGACCAGCTCGGTGAAGCGGGTCCTCACGGCCGGCCTCCTCCCGGGGGCTGTGGCGGATCGACGGTCCCGCCGGGGAGAGGCGCCGTCAAGGCGTCGGTGTCCTCCCGGCCGGGACCGCGCGGACGGCGCCTCGCTCAAGCGGAGCGGGTGAGCGGCCGATACTCGTCGTACGCCCGTCCTAACCTGCAGTGCGGACCGAGGGGAGGGGGCGCGGTGAGCACAGCCGTCTGGGCCTTCATCGGGGTGGTGGTCGGCGGGCTGCTGACGGTCGCGGCGCAGGCCACCGCCGAGTCCCTCAAGGCCCGTGCCGCGGCGCGGGCGCGGCAGGAGCAGCGCGAGCGCGCGTCGCAGGAGTTCCAGCGCGAGACCCTGATCGAGCTGCAGGCCGCCATGGCCGACTACCGGGCGGCGCTGACCCGCGACCGGAGCCAGATCCTGCCCTCGCGCGCCACGGACGTGGAGCTCTCGGCCGCCCGGTCGAGGTACCAGATGCTGGTGCACCGCGTGTCGTCGTCCGCCGCCCGCGAGGCCGCGCTGGCGTGGGAGGAGGCCGCGCTGCCCTGGTTCCAGGGCGACGACTCCGGCACCGCAGCGGCGGAGGCCGACGCGTGGGAGACGGCGATGCGGGTCACCGGCGAGGCCGTCCGGGCCACGGACTGAGTGCCGTCAGGCGGTCTGCAGGCGCTCCGCGACGCCGTGGTCCCGCGCGGCCTCGAGGAGGTACTGGCCGAACTCCCGGCTGACGTGCTCGGCGCGGAGCAGCGCGGCGCCACCGTCGACCAGCACGCGGGTGACGAGCTCGTCGGCGAAGGACGGCGTCCCGGCGACCATGCGGCGGAAGTCCACCACGATGGTGGCGCCGCCCATGCGGTCGGCGAGGCCGTCGACCAGGGCACGGGCGCGCTCGCGGCCGCCGCTCAGCTGCGGGACCTCGATCGGTGGGAGGACAGCAGGCACGGTCATCGACCTCCTCACAGGCTCAGGCGCACGTGGGCGAGCGTACCGGGGTAGGACGCCGGCAGATCCGACAGTTCGGGTTCCGGGAGACCGCGGCGGAAGGTGCCGCTGGCCGCTCCGCTGATCAGCGTCACGCTCCCGCGGTGCTCACCGGTGATGCCGATGACCCGGCTGATCCCGCGCCCGCGGCCCGGGCGCCCGATCGAGGTCACGTTCACCTGCGCGGCGCGCACGATCGCCGTCCGGTCGTCGGGCACGGGGATCGCCGCGGACAGCCGCTCGCGCAGCCCGATGCCGCTGTCACCGACGGCGAACGAGATGTCCCCCCTGTTGTCGTACCGCTGCAGCGCCACGTACCCGTGCGACCGGGTGCTGTGCTCCAGCACGTTCCGGGCCATCTCGTCGAGCGCCGCGTACAGCGGCTGGATGAGCTCGGGGTGGTCGTCGACGTAGGTCTGCACGAGGGCGGCGGCGACGGTGTCCAGCCCGGCCTCGCCGTCGAAGCGGCGCAGCTCGACGAGGCGGTGGCCGAGCCGGCGCTCCCGCACCTGGGGCAGGTCGTGCACCACGTCGAGCACGGCGAGCTGTTCCCCGAGCCGCATCCGGGTGAGGTAGTTGGCGACGTCGCCGCCCTCGGGCTTGCGGAACCGGACGGGACGGCGCTGGAGCCTCGCCCGCTCGGCGATGACGGCGAGGCTCACCAGACCGGCCGGGTCGATGAACTTGAGCCCGGTCAGGTCGATCTCGACCGCCCCGGTGCCGGTGGGGCGCAGGTGTCCGCCGATCTCGTCGTACGTCAGCACGCCGTTCGTGCACAGCGTGATGTCGACGCAATCGGTCCTGGTCATCTCCGTTACATCATCGACGAGGGTCTGACAGTCGGCTGAGTGACGGCGCGGTCCTCGTGCGTCACCGGGTCGCCCCGCCGCTCCCCGTCAGGACCGGGTGCCCGCGTCCCGTGAGGCGTCGTAGCCGGGCAGCCACCGCCGGAGCTCGCCGTCGACCGCGACGGTGGCGTCCAGCGAGCAGAGGACGCCGGCCAGCCCGGCGGCCACGCGCTGGAGCAGCAGGTGGCGCGGCGGGATGGTCAGCCGGCGCTGGGTGCGGGCGGCAGAGCTGAACGGGTCGGAGGCGAGCCGGGTCTGCTCCTGCACCCAGGCCCGGGTGAACCGGAACGTCGGGCCGCGCAGCGGCTGCAGGTAGGGGTCGAGCAGCGCCAGCAGGGCACCCTCGCCGACCTGGTCCGGCCGCAGCAGTCCGGCAGAGGCGGCGATGCGGTGCAGGCCCGCGGCGTCGCCGTCCCGGCCGGCGGCGAGCAGCGGTCCGAGCCGGGCCGGCCAGCCGTGCGGCAGGGCCTCGGTCGCGCCGAAGTCGAGGACGGCGAGCCGGCCGTCGGGCAGCAGCCGGAAGTTGCCCGGGTGCGGGTCGCCGTGCAATCGGCGGGCGCGCACGGGCGCGGAGGCGAGCAGGCGGACCAGCAGCCGGCCGGCGCGGTCCCGGTCGTCCCGGTCGCCGTCGGCGATGACCCGGGACAGCGGTGTCCCCTCGACCCAGCGGGTGACCAGGACCCGGCCCTCGACGGCCAGCACGTCGGGGACGGCGATGTCCGGGTCGTCGCGGTAGGCGTCGGCGAACGCCGTCTGGGCTTCGGCCTCCCGGACGTAGTCGACCTCCTCGACGAGCCGGGCGCGGAGCTCGGCGAGCAGCTGCCGGGCGTCGAGGCCGGGCATGGCCGCCTGCATGACCGGCGTCAGCGTCTGCAGCACTCCCAGGTCGGCGACGAGCGCCTCCCCGGCGCCCGGGTACTGCACTTTCACGGCCACCGGGGTGCCGTCGGACCAGGTGGCGCGGTGCACCTGCCCCACGCTGGCCGCCGCGACGGGCCGGTCGTCGAGATCCCGGAACAGCCGCCGCCAGTCGGGTCCGAACGCGGCGGCGAGCTGCTGGTGCACCAGCGCGGCCGGCATGGCCGGCGCCGCCTCCTGCAGCCGGACCAGAGCCTCGCGGTAGGGGCCGACCAGCTGCTCGGGCAGCGCGGCCTCCATGGCCGACATCGCCTGGCCGACCTTCATGGCGCCGCCCTTCAGCTGCCCGAGGACGGCGAACAGCTGCTCGGCGGTGCGCTGCTGCACCTGCGCGGCGACCGCCTCCGCGGGGCGGCCGCCGAGGCGCTTGCCGATCCCGAGGGCGGTGCGCCCGGCGTAGGCGGCCGGCAGCGCGGCGAGCCGCGCCGTCCGGGCCAGGCGGCTCCGGGGCGGCCCACCGTCCTCGGAGGTCACCCGGCGGACCGTAGCGCCGACCGGGGCGGTCGTCGGTGGCCGTCTCGCTCCCGCCCCTCTCCGACGGGTCCCGGATCGGCCGTGCCCGACCGGGTCAGGACTGCGTGTCGAGGACCTGCAGACCCTCCCGCTGCCAGGCCGCCAGCAGGTCCCGGTCACCGGCCAGTGCGACGGTCGTCCCGCTGGTGACCCGCAGAGCTGCAGCGCAGTGCACGGCGTCGTGGCCGCGGAGGGCGTGGTCGCGCGCCAGAGCCCCTGCCGCGCGGACGAGGCCGTCGTCCACGTCGAGGACGTCCACCTGCGCCCAGACGGACTCGAGTCCGGCGAGTGCCCTGTCGTGCGCGTCGGCCGTCAAGCGGCCGAGCCGGGACGCGCGGGCGAGCGCCGCGGAGACCTCGGCGAAGGTCATCCGGACGGTCGCCACGGTCTCGGCCTGGAGGAAGACCCGGAGGGCGATGTCGGTCCCGGGCTCCTCGACGAGCAGCGGCACCACGGCCGACGCGTCGAAGTAGGCGATCACATGCGCTGCTCGGCGACCAGGTCGCTGACCGGCCCCGAGGCCTCGACGGGCCGGGGCGCCGAGCGCCTGCGCTGGCGGGCCGGCTGGACGAGCCCCTCGGCGATCAGCCGCTCCAACGGGCTGGGCTCGTCGACCGGGACGATCCGGGCGACCGGGCGGCCGTGGTCGGTGACGGTGATGGTGCGCCCGGCGCGCACCTCGGCCAGGTACCGGCTCAGCCCGTCGCGCAGCTCCCGGATGCCCACCGACTCCACTCCGACCTCCCGTGGTGGCCACATCACCATGCGCCATGGTAGCCACATTGCGCAGTCCACCGCCTCGCCGTGCTCGCCGTCGGGCCCGGTGCCGGCCACCGTTCCGTTCCGAGGCGGCCACCGGTGGACGTCAGCGACGCCGCAACGGGGAGCGACCGGACGGGTGGACCGCATGACGGGGACGGCCGCTCCGGCGTGTCGCCCGACACCGGCACGATCGGGCGCCGGGACGGCGGGATCTCGGGTACAGATGCGGGTGGAAGCGAGGCCGTCGTCCGTCGGGCCCTGGGTGCGAGCAGAGCGCACGGGATGAGGAGTACGGAGCATGTACCGTCCGAGCTGGGTCCCTGCCGAGGTCGACCTGAGCCGCCCGAGCGCGGCACGGGTGTACGACTACTACCTCGGGGGGTCGCACAACCTGGAGGTCGACCGGCGGATGGCGCGGGAGGCCATCTCCCTGTGGCCGGACCTCCCCGTGATCATGCAGGCCAACCGGGCGTTCCTCCGCCGGGCGGTCCGCCACCTGGCGGAGCGGGGCACCACCCAGTTCCTGGACATCGGATCCGGCATCCCCACCGTGGGCAACGTGCACGAGGCCGCCCAGCAGGTGCACCCGGGGACCCGGGTCGTGTACGTCGACAGCGACCCGGTGGCGGTGGCCCACAGCCGGGCGATCCTCGCCGATGACGAGCACACCGCCGTGGTGCACGCCGACCTCCGCGCGCCGGAGACCATCCTGGAGGACCCGGTGGTCCGGGCGACGCTCGACCTGGACCGGCCGGTCGCGGTGCTGGTGGTGGCCGTCCTGCACTTCGTGAGCGACGAGGACGACCCCTTCGGGGCGGTGGCCCGGATCCGGGACCGGCTGGCACCGGGCAGCCACCTCGTCCTGTCGCACGCCAGCGCCGACGGGCGTCCCGAGGCGGCCGCCTCGCACCGCGAGCTCTACAGCCGCACCCCGACGCCGATGACGATGCGCAGCCGCGAGGAGATCGAGCGGTTCTTCGACGGCTTCGACCTCCTCGACCCGGGCCTGGTGTGGTTGCCGCTCTGGCGGCCGGACGACCGTGAGGCGGCGGCCCGGCACCCGGAGCGGACCACCGGCTTCGCCGGGGTCGGCCGCCGCACGTGAGCACGGCGGTGACGGGCTCCCGGGACGACGGGGACCGGGCCGGTGCCGCCGTCCCCCCGGACCCGGTCGAGGCCCTCGCCGCGCGGTGGGCCGACGCCGTCGCCGGGACCAGCTACGTGCCCCTGCAGCCGGACGAGCTGGAGGAGCTCCTGCGGGGCCTGCTGCACCGTCTCCACGCCGCGCTCGACGAGCCGCCGGTCCGCCAGGGGCCCGCCGGCAGGCAGGTGGGGGCCGCCCTGGTCGACGCCCACTTCACCAACCCGCAGTCGCTGTCCCAGACCCTGTGCGTGCTCCTGGACGGCGGGCCGGGCGGCGCGGCGCCGTCCCGCGAGGGCGCCCCTCCCGACCACCGGTGGCACGCCCTCGTGGCGGCGGTCGCCGAGGGCTTCAGCGCGGCGTTGCAGGACCGGGCGCTGCGGGAGGAGGAGGCGATCCTCGGCGCGGCCGCGGCGGCCCGGGAGCAGGCGCGGGAGGCGCTGCACGTCAGCCAGGAGCGCTTCCGCGCGGTCTTCGAGGGCGCCACGATCGGGATCGGGATCGGCGACCTGGAGGGCCGGATCCTGGACGTCAACCCGGCCCTGGTGCGGCTGCTGGGTCACCCGGTCGAGGACTTCCGCCGCCGGTCCGTGCAGGAGTTCATGCACCCCGCCGACGTCGAGCACGTGTGGCGGCTCTACGGGGAGCTGATCCGCGGGGAACGGGACCACTTCCGGCTGGAGAAGCAGTTCCTCAAGTCCGACGGCGAGTCGGTGTGGACCGACCTCACGGTCTCGCTGCTGCGAGACGGGGACGGCCGGCCCCGCTACCAGCTGGCGCTGATCCACGACGTCACGGCGCTGCGCCACCTGCGCCGCCGGCTCGAGTTCGAGGCCCAGCACGACGCGCTGACCGGGCTGCCCAACCGGAGGACGTTCCTCGCCCACCTGGACGCCGTCTTCGACCAGGCGTCGCCGGGTGCCCGGGCGGGACTGTGCTACCTCGACCTCGACGGTTTCAAGGCGGTCAACGACACGCTGGGGCACGAGGTCGGCGACCAGCTGCTCGTCGCGGTCGCCCAGCGGCTGGTGTCCGTGGTGCGCGACCGCGGGCTGTCGGTCGCCCGGCTCGGCGGGGACGAGTTCGTCGTCCTCGTCCCGGGGACGTCGGGCAGCGCGCAGCTGGTCGCGCTCGCCGAGGAGGTCCTGGCCGCGGTGGCGCAGCCGGTGCAGCTCGGCGGTCGCCGGGTCGAGATCACCGCCAGCGTCGGTGTGGTGGAGCGGTCGATCGCCGACATCGACCCGGCGGAGCTGCTGCGGGCCGCCGACATGACGCTCTACTGGGCCAAGGCGGACGGCAGGAGCCAGTGGGCGCTGTTCGAGCCGGAGCGCGACGCCCGGGAGATCACCCGGTACCGGCTCTCCTCCGCGCTGCCCGCGGCGCTGGCGGGGGAGCACCTGCTGGTCCACTACCAGCCCCTGCGGCGGCTGGCCGACGGCCGGCTGCACGGCGTGGAGGCGCTGGTCCGCTGGGAGCACCCGCGCATGGGGCTCCTCGGCCCCGAGAGCTTCGTCGGCCTGGCGGAGGAGTCGGGGATGATCGTCCCCCTCGGCCGGCACGTGCTCCGCGCCGCCTGCCGGCAGGCGTTCTCCTGGTTCGGAGCCGAGGCAAGCGGCCCGTTCGTCAGCGTCAACCTCGCCAGCCGGCAGCTCCGCGACGAGCACCTGGTCGACGACGTCCGTGCCGCGCTCGCCGACAGCGGGCTGCACCCGCAGCAGCTCCAGCTCGAGATCACCGAGAGCGCGGTCCTCGGCACCGACCCGCTCACCGGTCACACCCTCGACGCGCTCGCCGGGATGGGCGTTCGCCTGGCCATCGACGACTTCGGTACCGGCTACTCCAACCTCGCCCACCTGCGGCGGCTGCCGCTCGACGAGCTCAAGCTCGACGGCTCCTTCCTCCGCGGGCTGCGCTCCGACGACGCGGTCGACCCCGTCGACGTCCAGCTCGTCGGATCGATCGTCTCGCTGGCCCACCTGCTCGGCCTCACGGTCACCGCGGAGGGCGTGGAGACGCCGGCCCAGGTCGCCATCCTGCGGGAGCTGGACTGCGACGCCGGTCAGGGCACGCACCTCGGTCGTCCTGCCGATCCGGCCGACCTCGGCAGGCTCCTCGACCCGGTCTGAGCGGGGTCAGTGGACGGCGCGCTCCTGCCCGGCCCAGTAGGGCTTCCGCAGCTCGCGCTTGAGCACCTTGCCGGCCGCGGAGACCGGCAGCGCGTCGACTACGTCCACCGACCGCGGCACCTTGTAGCCGGCGATCCGGTCGGCGCAGAAGGCGCGCAGCTCCTCGAGGGTCACGGCGGCGCCGGCCGCCGGGACGACGACGGCGTGCACGCGCTCGCCCCAGGTGTCGTCGGGGACGCCGATGACCGCGCAGGTGGCCACGGCCGGGTGCTGGGCGAGGACGCTCTCCACCTCGACCGAGTACACGTTCTCGCCGCCGGAGATGATCATGTCCTTGAGGCGGTCGGTGAGGTAGACGTAGCCCTCGTCGTCCATCCAGCCGGCGTCGCCGGTGTGCATCCAGCCGCCGCGCAGCGCCTCGGCGGTCTCCTCCGGCCGGTTCCAGTAGCCGAGCATCACGTGACCGCCGCGGACGACGACCTCCCCGACCTCGCGGCGGGGGAGCTCGACGTCGTCCGGGCCGACGACGCGCAGCTCGGTGTGCGGAGCGGCGCGGCCGACGGAGCGCCGGTGCCTCGGGTCCTCGTGGTCGTCCGGCCGGAGGACGGTGGCCGCGGGGGCGAGCTCGGTCATGCCGTACACCTGCAGAAAGCGCGCGTTGGGCAGCGCCTTCACCGTCCGGCCGAGCAGGGCGTCGGACATGGGGGAGGCCCCGTACATCACCTTCCGGACGCTGGTGAGGTCGAACTCGTCGACCCGCGGGGAGTCGACGACCAGCTGGATCATCGTGGGGACCAGCAGCACGTCGGTCACGCCGTGCTCCTGGACGGCGCTCAGGACGGCGACCGGGTCGAACACCGGGATCATCACCTGCCGGCCGCCGACCACGCCGTTGCCGACCCAGCCGGAGAAGGCGGCGGCGTGGAACATCGGCGCGGCGTGCAGGAGCACGCGGTCGGCTGGGGCGTGGTCGGTGGCGAACACGCCCATGGCCGACGTCAGCAGGTTGTCGTGGCTGAGCATGACGCCCTTGGACCGGCCGGTGGTGCCGCCGGTGTAGAAGACGCCGGCCAGCTGGTCGCCGCCGCGGCGGACGTCCTCGACCGGCTCGTGCGTCCCGATGAGCTGCTCGAAGGCGAGCATGCCGTCGGGCGTCGGCCCGTCACCGCCGTGGACGACGTGCCGGAGCCACGGGTGGCCGGCCCTGATGCCCTCGACGCACCCGGCGAAGAGGTCGTCGACGACGAGGACCCGGGCGTCGACCTCGGCGAGCGAGTCGGCGATCTCGGGGACGCTCCACCGGATGTTGACCGGGACGACGACGCCGCCGGCCCACAGCGTCGCGGCGAGGAACTCGTGGTAGCGGTCGGAGTTCAGGGACAGGATGGCCGCCCGCTCGCCGTCCCGGATCCCGAGCTGCCGGAGCCCGGCGGCGAGCCGGGCGATCCGGTCGACCGACTCGCCGTGGGTGCGGGTGCGGCTGGCGCAGACGGTGGCGATCTCGTCCGGGCGTTGCTGGACGTGGCGGTGCAGCCCCTGGGTGAGGTGCACGGCGGCCTCCCGATCCGGTGGGTCCGGATCGTGGCTCCCGGGACGGGCGCGTCGCCAGGGGCGGACGGCTCTGCGCCCGGCCGCCCCTGGCGGGCGCGGGTCAGCTGCCGGACGCCACCCGCTCGGCCGTACGGGCGGACTCGATGAACGACCGGACGACGGGGTAGATCTCGGCCTCCCAGCGGGAGCCGCTGAAGACGCCGTAGTGGCCCACCCCGTTCTGCAGGTGGTGGCCCTTGCGCTCCTCCGGGATCCCGGTGCACAGCCGGTGGGCGGCCTCGGTCTGGCCGGGGGAGCAGATGTCGTCGTTCGCGCCCTCGACGGTGAGCAGCGCGGTGTTGCGGATGGCGCCGGGGTCGACGCGCTGTCCGCGCCAGGTGAAGCGCCCGAGCGGGAGCTCGTGCTGCTGGAAGACGCGGCCGACCGTCTCCAGGTAGAACTCGGCCGGGACGTCCATGACCGCGCCGTACTCGTCGTAGAAGGCGCGGGTGGTGGCGGCCGCGGCGGCGTTGCCGGTGACCAGGTCGCGGTACATCCGCGCGTGCGCGGTGAGGTGCCGCTTGGGGTTCATCGACATGAAGGCGGTCAGCTGCACGACGCCGGGGTAGACCCGCCGTCCGGCTCCCGGGTACCGGCTGGGCACGGTGTCGACGACGCGGCGCTCGAACCAGGACAGCGGCTTGTCGGCGGCGGACTTGTTGACCCGGTTGGGGTTGACCCGGGTGTCGATCGGGCCGGCCATGAGCGTGACGCTGGCCGGCTGGGCGGGGTCGTCCTGCGCCGCGAGCAGCGCGACGGCGGCGAGCACCGGGACGGCGGGCTGGCACACGGCCACGACGTGGGTGTCGGGGCCGAGGTGGCGCAGCGCCTGCATGACGTGCTCGATGTACTCGTCGAGCCCGAAGGGCCCGTGTGCCGCGGGGATGTCGCGGGCGTTGTGCCAGTCGATGACGTAGACGTCGTGGTCGGCCAGCAGGGTCTTGATCGTCGGCCGGATGAGCGTCGTGAAGTGGCCGGACATGGGGCCGACGACGAGCACGCGGGGCTGGCCGACGACCGACGGCTTGGCGAAGTGCAGCAGGGTGCCGAAGGGCGTCGTCAGCGCGGGGCGCTCGAAGACGTCGGCGTCGCGGCCGTCGACCTGCACGGTCGGGATGCCGAACGCCGGGCGGTCGTGCGTGGGGCGCGCCTTGGCGACGATGTCGCAGAGGGCGCGCACGTGGCGGACGGCGGGCGTGCGGGCCCAGGGGGCGGGTAGGGCCTGCAGTGCCCGAGCGGTCAGCTCGGACGCCGTGAGGACGGGCGCCGTGGCTCGACGGTTGATCTCGTAAGCGGTGTAGAGCATCGGCCTGCCTGTCGCGGAGTCGGAGCGTTAACGGTGACTTAGGTCACTGGCGAGTAACTTAAACGCGACGGCGGGATGACGGCGCAACTACCCCCGTGTCGGTGACATCGCGGGCGGGGTCGGCGGCACCGGCGTCCCGGGGGTCACAGCGGCCACTCCGGTCGCGGCGGTGTCGTCGACGGAGTCGGCGCTCGACGCTGCTGCGGCCGGGATCTGATCGCCTCGCAGGAGCGCCCCGGCGACCACGGTCGCCGGGGCGCTCTGCTCTCTGCAGGCTGCTACACGGCCTCGGGCACGTGCAGGTGGGCGAGCACGAGGTCCATCTCGGCGATGTCCACGATCTTGGCGCCCATGGCCTGCGCGAACTGGTTGCGGAGCGACCTGGCGTGCTTGCGCACCAGCCCCGCGGCGTCGCGGTTCTCGAAGCTGGTGACGCTGACTGTCCGGCCGAGGCGCCGGTCGACCAGCATGCTGACGCTGCAGAAGCCGGGCAGCTCCTGGAGCTTGGGCAGCAGGTTGTGCCGGTAGGCCTCGAGCAGGTCGTCGAGGTGGTTCGGCGCGATGCGGGCCCAGGTGACCTGCGCGCCGGCGCCGTCCCCGGCCGGGCGCTCCCGGTGGAGAACCGCGATCTCCCACTCCTGGACGTCGGCGTGCTCGCCGCCGAGGGTGTGCAGGAGGCGGTGCTGGACGGTGCGGTCCTCGTGGGCGGTGGCGCGCATGGCCTGCTCGTCGACCCAGGAGGTCGCGACGATGCAGCGGCCGCTCTCGCGGTCGGCGAGCAGCGACAGGCCGACGCAGCCGTCGGCCTGCTTGACCGCCGGCATCACCTCGTCGCGTACGTAGGCGATGCCGGCATCGAGGTTGCTGAGGTTGCCGCGGATGCTGGTGGATCGGGCGTACATGCCACCTCCGTTCGGGCGGCGCCCCGGCGGCATCGCCTTGCGGGTCAGCTTCTCGGCCCCGAACCCGCGAGGCAACGGCTGGCGTAGCCCTACGGCGTTGCCGCGAAGCGGCTGTCCTCGATGTCGGCAATCACCGGCACGTGGTCGCTGCGCTTTGATGCGATCCAGGTGTCGAAGTCCCCGACGTCGACCTTGGCGCCGTCCGCGCACGCTGCCGGTAGCCAGATGTGGTCGATGTGGAAGCCACGCACCTCGCCCTGATGGCGCCGGTAGTACGTCGCCTCTACGGGCGGCTCGCCCTGCTCGAGGCCGCGGGCAGCTCGGTAGACATCCACCAGGCCCAGGCGCTCAAGGCGGCGCGCGACCTCGTCGTACTGCTTCTGGCTCTTCTCGATGGGTGAGTTGAAGTCGCCAGCCAAGACGAACGGTCCCCCGTCGGACGCCTCGTCCATCCAGTTGACGGCTCGGTCGATCTCCTCCTCGTAGCTCCGCGAGCCGGGGAACTTGGCTGTGTACAGAGCCACGAGCGTGAACGACATGGGGCCGTTGACGCGTACGGGCAGCGTCCAGTGAGGCGCCGCATCCGCGGCTGCATGCGGCGTCACTGCCCATGGCTCGCAGGCAACAACGACGAGCTCCTTCCCGCCGCCGCCCTGAACCGGCCGACTGAGGCCGGTCACTCCTCGTCCGTCGGGAGTCGGCCAGGAGGCCGGCGTCTTGGCTTCACACAACACGGCGACATCGACGCCGACGTCCAACAGGTGTGGGAGCTTGGTGTCGAGCTTCCCAAGGCAGTTCCAGGTGGCGAGCTTCACTCCGGCATGAGAACAGATGGATGGGTCAGTTCGACGTACGCACCTGATTTTGCAGATTGTGTCGCCGAGCACGAGCTGCCCCTGTTGACGCTTTGGCGCCCGCTTGAATGTGGTAGGGATATGGCTCTGCCCCGAAGAAGCATGGGCCCTGGCGGACCGGTCAGTTCACGAGGTGCTCGAGGAGCCCTTGGGTCTCAGGATCGGTGGAGTAGTTGCCGGAGCTGTGGGCGAGCAGCGCCGTGTCGTCGTCGGGACCGCCCGCGAGGTGGGTGACCCAACTGGAGCGGTCAAGGTCGTCTCGTGGTGGTGCCGATGGCGAGGTCGGCGGTGATGGGCCGCGCGGGGCGGTCGTCGGCTGAGGAGGCGGCGTAGACGGTGCGGCCGTCGGGGGAGAGGGCGACGGAGCCGGCGGCCGGACCGAACGGGGTGGTGCCCGTGCCGGAATTACCTCGAGCTCGCCGGTGGCCTCGCTCGTGTGCCGAGCGAGCAATCCAAATCCTGCCCGTTCTGAAGCACACCCGGTGGGCCTAGGCCCCGATCACGCGTCAAACGGCTCGCCGAGCAGCTCGTCGCCGCCGATCTCGAGGTAGCAGATGTCGTTGTCTGGGTCGGCGAGGACGCGGAGGACGTCGCCCACCTGTGCGTTGTGACGGTTGAGGAATACGTTGTAGCCCCAGTTGAAGTTGTCTGCGAACCGCAGGGAGCCGGCCGGTTGGCCGTCGTCTATGACGACGGCAGCGAGCGTGCGGTGTGCCAGAGCGTCTTTGCCCCAGTCGAACGCCATGACGCCGGAGTACAGAAACGACGGTGTGATCCGCCGCGCCGTCCACGGCCGCCCGGACGGGGTCACGCCGATGATCTTTGTCCGATCGACCGCCCGCCGGGCAGCGCGGGCCCGCTCCTGCAGCTCTGCGACCACCTCGGCGGGCACGTCGGCGCCGCGCAGACCCCAGACGTTGTGCCCGAACCGCTTGAGGCATTCCGCGTACGTGGTCCATACCGTCACGGTGGCGCGCTTCATTCCGATCTCGTCGCAGGCGGCGAGCAGGCTGAGCCGGTCCATCGCCTGGTGCGGCTGCCCGCGAAGGACGGCGACCAGCGCCTGCTTCTCCTCACCCAGCGAGTCGACGTCGATGGGGTCGGTCGTCTCGATGCGCCCGTCCGGGAGCGGGCGGAAGGCCGGGTGGCTGGCGTAGAACGCGGCGAGCTGTGCCGGCGCGGGCGCGGCTAGATCGGCGTACTGGGGATCCGCGGCACGGAACGCGAAGTCCCGCTCGATGCCTTCAAGCAGGTCGTCCAGCGTCTGGGGGCTGATCACGGCGAGGATGCGCAGACTGGTGTTGACGAGGCGGTTCCTGCCGGCCGGGTGGTCGGTCCAGAACGAGTGCTCGTCGATCCAGTGCACAGATGCGTCGGCGCGCAGGGTTGCTTCAACGGTGTCGTGCGGCACCGGCTCGTCCGTCCCACGCGCGAGACGGCGCGTGACGGAGGCCACCGATGCGATGCCGTGCGCGTTCGACACCGCCCGGGCCGCTCCCGCCACCATGGCCGCTGCTCGAAGCTGATCGGCCCGTCCGAGGAGGCCGTCGCGCTCGCCGATGTCGACGGTTCTGCCCGTCAGGCCGACGGCGGCCCGGAACGCGCCAGCTGTCCAGCAGGGGAGCGACGTCAGGCCGGCGGCGGCGAGAGCGGCCGTCAGATCCTCTGCGCTGCACGGGAGCGCCCAGTCGAGCAGCTCGAGCGCCTGGTCGACGGCGGGCGCGTGCACGGGCGCCGATGGAAGGTGCGCTTGGGCCTTGGACTGGACCTGCCGCACGCGTTCACGAGTGACCCCCAGGGTCTGGCCGACCTCGTCGAGGGTCCGCAGGTCGGCGCCGGCCAAGCCGTAGCGGGACCCGATTGGGCCCAGCCACTTGTCGGCTCTCGTTCCCAACGCGGCCTGCAGGACGCTCTCCGCCTCCTGTTCGAGGGTGAGCCCGTCGAGCCCTTGGAGGATGTGCTCGGCGTCCTCGACCGTCCGGCGCAGCCGGATCAGCTCGCGGGGCCCCGCGTCCTCGAAGAGCTCGCCGAGGCTGGTCGCGCCGCCCAAGAGAGGCAGAAAGCGCGGGTCCTCCGCCGTGACCGCGCCCGCCCACGGCGGGCAATCAGGAAGCTGCAGGGGTTGCGCGTCCGCCGTCGAGGAACCGGGTGGCTCGTGGGTACAGGCCGTGGCCGCGGCTGCTGCCTCCGCGGCGACGAGCAGGTCCAGGAAGCTGACGACGCCGAACTGCCGAAGCGCCGTGACGTCGTCGACGGTCGCCGTGAGCAGGAACTCCAGAAGGCCGTGCGCGCCGAACTCCCGGCGGATCACGTTTCGCGTCCTCGTGCGGAGCAGCGGCTCAATGGCGCGGGAGAACGTCGCGGGGTCCAGCCCCTGCAGGGCGGGCGCGGCGCTGCCCATCGCCGGCTGGGAGCCGGCCCCCGACGCGACGAGTTCCCACAGTGCCGCGCCGAGCCGGGCGGCTTGGAACGGTTCTTCGGCGGGGTGGTCGAAGGTGGCGCAGGACGGTGTGCCTTCGGGAAGGCCGAGTGCTGCGAGCAGTGCCTTGGTCTCGTCGGGGGCGGCCGACGACCAATCGATCAGTACGGCCGGCAGCACGGGCGAACCCTGTTCGCCCCACGCCCGCGGAGGAGTGCGGTGTGCCGCTTCCTGCCGTTCCAGCCCCGGCTTCTGCGACCTGCCCAGTGCCGGGTGGGCTTCGGCGTGAACGACCTGAACGAGTACATTTTCGACGCCTACGAGCAGGTCGAACAGGGTGAGGACGCCCAGGCCGGGCAGCTCCAGGAGCTCGGAGATCGTGGAGATCATCAGCAGCTCGTGAACCGGGATCGACTCGCTCATGCTCGCCCTGCGGACGGCGTTGGAGGTCCGCACCCGCCAGCCGATCTGCGGGACGAGGGCTTCAAAGTCGTCGGGGTCGACGAGACGCAGTAGTGTGCCTGCGCTGCCCATGGCAGGCGCCGCTCCTAGGCCCCGGTTGAGCAAACTGCGGAGGGCCGCGCCGAATAGGGCTAGGTCAACCGGCTCGTCGAGTGGGTCAGCGAACACGGCGTCGGGGCCCGCGGCCGGGTCTATGCCGAGGGCTTCCAGCACCGGTCTGTGCAGCCCGGGGTCCGCCGCGCGCTCCCGGACGGCGGCCGGCAGCACCGGGGTGCCGGGTGTGCCCCACGCCGGGAACCTGGCGCTGTCAGACATCCGGCAGGTTCTCCACGGGGATCTGCGGGCGGAATCCGAGCCTCAACGCCTCCCTGAGCAGTGCGATGCCTTGGACGGCCTGCTTCTGCGTCGGGTCCGTCTTGCGTTCGGACCGCTGCCCGAGGCTGAAGGCTAGGCCCCGCTGCCACGGCTGCAGGCTTCCCGTCTCCTTCGCCCAATGCGCGGTCTCGAACCACGTCTGCGCCGGCACCGCCGCCGCGACGGCGACGGCCGGGTCGGTGGCCGCGGCGGTGTCCGACGGCGCCGCTCCCTGGCGCCGGCTCGACCGCAGGTCGAGCAGCTCGCCGGCGAGGGCGGTGGGAACCGTCCAGGGCAGCGCCTCGACGCGGGTCCAGGACTCCGGCCTCTTGCACCACTCACCGATGTTCGCGGCGCGCGGTGGGTTCGTGATCGATTGCTGGACCGGTTCGCACAGCTGTGAGATCGCGGCCTCCAGCGCGGGCGTGAGCGACTGTGTCCGCCAGATCCCGTCCAGATCGATTCGCTGGCTCGTCGCGTTGACGAGCTTCGCGATCGTGAAGGTCACGATGTTCGCACGGTACCCGCCGAAGCCTTTGGCGGACACGAGCCGCTCGGTCTCCTTGAACAGGATGGCCTTGGCTACGGTGCGCCGGAAGTACGTCTCGTCGACGGCGGGCCGGCCGTTGGTCGCGAGCCGGATCATAAACTCGCGGAAGTTCTTCTCCGCGCCGCGGCTCACGATGTGCGGCAGCTGGTCCCAGCTCGCGACGTACTTCGCGAGGTCGGTCTTCGTGAACTTCTGCCTCGTTGGGTTGCCGAGCTTCCAGGCCTTCATCCTCGCCGGCGTCCGCTGTCTGGCAAGCTCGTCCGCGTACTGGCCGCGGGCGCGTTCGTAGAACCAGTGGGTGTCCTGGCCGTCGCCGGTGGCGCTTGGCGCCCACACGGCGCGTGACAGCTTTTCCATGTCGACGTGCAGGGCGTCGTTCGAGGAGAAGTCCGCTGTCGTCACCTTGTTCTGCGTGTTCGAGTACCGGCTGATCGCGGGGACAATCTCGTCGAGCCGTTCCGGCGAGACGACGGTGACCTTCGCCTGGACGAGCACGTCAGTGACGTCTGCACCGTCCTTGCGCACGGCGGAATGGATGGACGCGGTGGTCTGCCCGCCGTTCACGATCTGCAGGTCGTGCAATTTGCCGATACCGGTCGACCCGTCGGCGTTGCGGAGGAGGTCCACGCGGCTGGCGGTCGCGGAGATCCCGTTGTTATAGGCCAGAAACCGTTCCGGTGTCTTTAGCAGGCTCTCCCGGATCCCGCGATTCACCGCGCCTTTCGCCTGGAGGAAGCTCCGGACGTTGAGCTCGAGGAGCCGCGTGCCGTACTCGTCATACAGGTTCGCGAGGACATTGCCCGACACGATTGTCAGTAGGACGGAGTAATCCTTGTCGGTGGCCGGCGTGCTCAGGCACGGGAGTGGTGCTCCGAACCGGTCCACGAAGTCCACGACGATGGGCTCGTGGAGCGTCCCTGACGTGAGGAGTCGGTGGAGTCGGCCGATGTCCCAGACCTGGTAGACGAAGTCGACCCCGTCGACTGTCGTCGGCGTGACCTTGAGGACCCGCGCTGTCGCGTTCGTGAACAGGAGCAGCCGGACCGTCGTCGCTGCCTTCAGTGCGCGTTCGAGGTCTAGGACCATGTCGAACACCGGGGACGCATCGTCGACGTCGGCCCGGTACCCGTCGCGGCACTTGTCGACGAACGCCCGGAGTCGCTTCATCAGCGTCTCGAGCTCCGACAATGGCAGCGTCGGGTTGTCGACGTCGTGCCGGAAGTGCGTGACGAACACATCGATCCGTGTCTCATCGTCGGACACGGCGTACCCACTGACCTCGATGCCCCGCGCACGGTGGTAGCAGACCAAACCGTCGTCGAGCTCGCCGGCTTCGGTGAGATGTTCGATCATCCGCTGGGTGAAGGCGTCCGGCAGCGTCGTGTCCGTCGCCTCGGCGGTTGCGAGGACGTCCTGCACAAGGTCGCGGGAGAAGTCCTTGAGCCCTGCGTCCGTCACGCGTCCTCCTGTGCGATGAGCTTGTGGACGTCGCAGGCGTCCACTTCGTACCCCTCGCACGCGGCGAGGGAGACTGTGTACCTGACGGCTCCGACGCCTTCCCGCAGATCCGTCTCGGTGATGCGGGGGAAATCGTCGCGGACGCGCAGGTGCTTGAGCGCTCGGGGTTCGTAATGCGGCTCGGGATACTTGTCGCGGTGCATGTCGAGGTACCCGACTCGCGCGAGCTTTGCGTTGAACGCGGCGAGCGCGAAGGGGTGCCCGGCGAGTCGCCCGCGGAGCTCGTCGACAAGGTCGTTGACGCTGCTGCCCGTCCCGCCCAGCCGTTCGTCGAGCGACAGGTGCGCGACGACGAGAGTGCCGGTCCCGGTCGGATCAAGTTCTCGTTCGTTCGCGACGATGAATCCCTGAGGATTCTGGCCCGTTGTGACCTTCACCTCGACTGCGACGGCCGGCCGCTGGAAGTCCTGATTCGCCTTGAGCGGGCCCGTCCACGCGTCGATTGCGGTTTCGGGAGCGACGTGCGGCAGCACATCGGTCTGCAGGACGATCAGCTCCCCGGCAAGGCCGCGGCGGGCGAGAACGGAAAGGCCATCGCGGCCCAACTGCTCGAACAGGTCCTGCCAGCGGGCGAGCCCGGACGCGAGCTCGGCGGTTGCTGCGGCGGCGTCCCGCGTTGCCGCGATCCGTCCGGCGAGGTCTTCCACCAGCGGCGTGAACACGTCGCCGAGTGCAGGATCGACGAGCTCGACGACGATGTTCATCCTCTGCCCACCAGTCTGCAGCCGACTGCGGCACGCGATGGCCTGCGTAACGGGGAACTGCGGCAGCGTGTCGGCGGGCCGCCAGGGACGGCGGAACACGAGCTGTCGGCGCCGCGACTCGAGGTCGAGAGCGACGTGGAGGTCGTGAAGGCTGTCCGGGTGAAGGCGTCGCAGCACCAGTCCGCGGTCACCCGGCTCGTCCTCAAGTTCCATCCACACTCCGGCGACGGTCACTCGTCGTCCTCGTCCTCGTCCTCGTCGGCCACGCCCTGAGCCTGGAGCTGCTGCCATACGGGGTTCACGAGGTACTCGGCGGCAATGTCATGCTCGGAGTGCGGAAAGCTGAAGAAGAACCCCACCATGGGTCGGCTGACCAGCTGCGTGTGCTCCGCGTTGTCTAGGACGTAGAGGAGCATCAGCGCTTGGTCCGGGGTGCGGACACGGCGCAGCGCTGGCCCGCTCGGGTCCGTCGGGACGGCCTTTCGCCGGCCGGGGTCGCGCTCATAATCGGCGATCGTTGCGGCTAGCGCCGTCTTCGTCTGCTCTTCCGTCATGTCGAGGGTTTCGTCCGGCGGGCTGAGGATCCGACGGATCGCGTACCGGTGATCCGTCTCCAGCTCACGTAGGGGCTGCCTAGTTTCTCCATCGCGCATCAGGCTGCGGGTGGTCAGGCCGATGTCGATCCCGGAGATGTCCGCGCGTGCCGCATTTGCTTCGTTCGAGATGAGTGCGACGGTCACATTTGAAAGCTCGCCCGCGGCGCCGCACCTGCGCATGTACTGTGCGATGAGATCGGGGCGGACGCGCCACGCCATCGGGTCGGAACGGTAGGCGTCGAGGAACGCGACGACGGCGTCGCTCACGCCCTCGCCACACCACAGGTGGTTGCCGTTCCTCCGGCTCTTCGACGCCTGACGGTTGGCGTTCAACGACTTGACGAGGGCGTTGAGCGCCTCGCGGTTGGCGTCTAGGACGCGCTGTCGAACGCCGAACAGAGTTGTCTCGGGGTTGCCTCCGCTGAACGAGAGCCGGACTCTCAGTCCTCGCCGCGCCTTGTTTGCGGCGGTGACGCTCAGGCCAGCCGCCGACGTTCGCACGCGCAGGCCGTACTCGATCGGGGTCGCGCCGCGCGCGGCCATGTCCTCCAGCTCCCGTCGGAGCTCGTCGGAAGCGAGTGTGATCTCGCGGTACCAGGCTCGGAGCTCCGACGTGGTGTAGAGCCGGCAGAGGTCCTCGTAGCCGGGCCGGTAGCCGAACCAGCGGCCCATCTGCATGAGGGTGTCGTACATGCGTGACGCTCGCAGGTAGTAGCTGACACTTAGCCCTTCGAGGGTCAGGCCTCGGGAGAGTTTGTTGCCCCCGATCGCGATGACGGACAGCCCTGTAGTCCGGTGTTCGTAGTAGTCGAGGGCGTCACGCGAGTTCCCGTTCATCGTCCGGATCTGGATCCGTTCGACAGCGGGCAGCAGCTCGGTGCGGACGGCGTCCCAGCTAACTTCGACGACGTTGTCGTCTTCGGCCATGAACCACGCAGTCGCTGGTTCGTGGCCGGTTCGCCAGCGCTGTTCGAGCTCGTCGAGGATGCTGGCGCCGGACCCGCCGTCGCCATGCCGGATCCGGTCCTTGACGAACAGCAGCGCGCTGCGAATCTGTTCCGTAACGCGATCTTGGACGTCTTGGAAGCGGGTGACGTGGATGAGCATGGAGTTGTGGACCGCGACCTGCCCACGGGCCCGCCGCGCGGCGCAGGTGAGCAGGAAGTCGAGCATGGCGTTGCGCAGACTGTCAGGAAAGTCCTCTTCCCGCGGCTTCCACTCCTTCTTGTGCCCGACAGGCATCCACGCCTCGGAGTCCTCGATTGCGGTGTGGATCGGGATCGGGCCACGGCTGTCGTCGGTGAGGCCGAATACGCGTTCCGGGCCGAAGTAATTGCTGGGCGGCTGCAAGCTTTCGATGAAACTGCGGGGGAAGATGTCCTCGCCGAAATCGTCGTGGTCCTCGTACGGGTCGGCATAGATATTGGCGTACGGCGTAGCCGTATACCCGACGTACGCCGACTTGTCGAAGGCGTGGAGCAGGCGCCGAATCTCGCGGTTGATGGCGGTCGGGGTGCCGGACTCCTCCTTGTTCGTGTCGATGGAAGCGTTGTCGGCTTCGTCGTCAATCACCAGCAGCGGGACGTCACGGACCACCAATCGGCCCGTGGCGGGGTCTGGGTCGCCGTGCATGCTCGTGACCCAGTCATGGATGTACTTGATGATTTTGGCGTGCTTCTTCACGACGAGCAGCACGGGATAGTCGCCGACGGGCAGGCCCAGCTTGCGGGCCTGCGCGACGCGAAAATCCCCGTTGTCCGCACTGGTGGTGAGCGTGCCGGCCTTGAGCCGGCCGAACCCGGGGAGCGCGCCCGCGCCGATCGCGCGCTGGCTGTCATCGCCGCGCGTCATGTGCTGACTGTCCGAACCCAGGAATCCTTCGTCGAGGCGCAACTGTGTCTGGCTGCGCAGGCTGTTGTGGATTCCGGCGAACACCACGATTAGCTTGTAGCCGGCGTCTGCGGCTTTGCATGTCAATCCGGTGTAGTTGCTGGTCTTGCCTGACTGCACCTGCCCGACGACAAGGCCGCGGCGGTCCCACGGACCGTCGCGCGTCGGGTCTTCGAGCTTGCCGAGGATCGAGTCGGTGACCTCATCCAGGCGCAAGACGACCTGACGGGGCTGGAACTGAACGTCTTCGAGGTATTGCCTGTAGCGGTCCCAAAAGTTCCAGACGGGCTCGGCGCGCCGATCCCGGAGCCACTCGATGTGGTCCTTGCTGTCGACGAGCGACGACGAGGGGTCCTGACGGATGATCACGAGGGACTCGACGTGGCGCACAAGCTCGTCAAGGTGGGGCGGGTCGCCGCCACGCTTGCGCATGAGGTCGACGACGTCCTCGGCGTTCTCCCGGATGATCTCTTCGGTGGCGCCGTGCTCGGGGAGCAGATTCATCACGAGCCGTAGGGCCCTGGCGAAGTCGTCGGCGCTCATGAATCGTCTCCATCGGTGCGGGGGTCGGTGTTGCCGGAGAGCAGCTCGGCGAGGCCTTGGTGCTCGTCGAAGGGCGGCATGCGCGTGACGCGGGCGAGCGCCGCGGACGCCTTCTCTCCCCTGTTGAGCAGGACTTCGAGCATCCGCCGGGCGAGGTCAATGACCTCGTCGGGCACAGTGCCGTCGGGGTCGACGACGGACTGGTCTCCGGTGTCGGCGGTGGTGTGGATGAGACCGACGGGCAGCGCGGACTCGATCATGCTGAGGATCGCGCCGAGGCCCCTGCGGATTTCGGGGTGCCGGTCAGCGAGGTCCTTGATCAGCGGGTGCTGGCGGTTGACGACGAACCGGGTGCGGCCGAACTGCCGCATCGCCTGCCACGTGAAGTCCTCGGAGACCGTCTGCCGGTCCCGGACGACCTTGCCGCGATGGTTCATCACCGAGCCGGCCCTGGCGCGTGTCGCCTTGCCGACGCGTCGGAGCTGCCTGACTGCGGTGGCGGGGGGCGTCGCAGAGGACTTCTTGACGTCGAGAGACCACGCGAGGTCGTGCTCGGCGGGCAGCTCGACAGCGATCCGGGCAAGGACATGCTTCTCGTCCTTGCGGAACTCGGGCAGGAGCCAGTCGCCGGCGACGATGAGCCGGTTCTTGCGATACACGTAGAAGCCTTGCTGGTCCAACCAGCCGCGGGGACCGCCAGCGGCGAGGTACTCCTCGTCGGTGAGCCGTGCGCGGTGCGGGAGCACGAACCCCTGTGCAGCCAGGCCGGATGGCGACGGATCTGACGGGAGCTCCTCGACAAACTTACGCCGGGCGAGGAATGGGTCCCACCCGGGCACTGGTTCACCGTTGAGGTTGATTGAGACCCGCCCGCGGCCCGACAGGTAGCGGTGGAACACCATCCCGAGGTGCTCCTGCACACGATTTACGCCGGCGTAGAAGTCCCGCTGTGCGAACTCGTCGCTCGAGTCTGCGCCGGCGGGTGCTAGGTGCCTGAGGCCGAGCCACAGCACAATCGTTCCCGCTGCACCTTGCTCGTTCTGCAGCCGGTCGAGGATGTCGGCGGCTTCCCGCGGAGCGCCGATCAGCAGCTCCCAGTCGCCGACGGCCTTGACGTGTTCGGTGTCCCAGGTGCCGACGTTCCAAGCGCCCTTACCGGTCCGGGACGCGACGACGAGTGTCCGGGCCTGGGAGAACGATGCTGTTTTGAGCCCCATCCCGAACCGGCCGAGGTCGCTGTCGGCGCGCGCGTCCGCTCCGCCGCCGCCGACGGTGAGGCCCCGTAGCAGGTCGGACTCAGACATTCCCTTGCCGTCGTCGCAAAGCGCGACCCAGGAGCCCGCCGAGCCGCCCCAGTGGCAGGTGATCTGAATGCTTTTCGCGCCCGCGGCGATGCTGTTGTCGATCAGGTCCGCGATGGCTGCCTCGGGGCTGTACCCGAGCGCGGCGAGCGACTCGATGGTGCCCGCGGGGTCGGGGCGCAGTACGCGGTAGGTGCTGTCCAGCGGTGGTGCCCCTTCACTGCCGACGGCACTTCGCCGCAATGCCCCCCAGTCACGGGATCGTTACGATCAGTCTAACCTGCATAGGGCGGTCCGGGAAGCAAGGGACGCTGCCGCGCCGCAGGCGCCGGTCCCCGGTCTGTCAGAGGCGCTCTCTAGGCTGCCGTGGCTGTGGAGGTCAGATGAGTACGCCGACGCGCAACTACGGCGTGAAGCTGGTCCGTGGGCCATTCGTCCGCCTAGAACCGCACCGGGAGCACTGCGCCAACGAGGGTGAGCTCGCCCACTGGGTTGCATCCCTGCGGCGGGAAGATCCAAGCCTGCGTCTGGCGGCGGACCTGTTCAGCGGCGCGGGCGGGATGAGCCTTGGGTTAGAGCAGGCCGGCTTCCGAGTCGTCTTCTCCGCCGATCATGACCCCGAAGCGGTGGAAACGCACGCCCACCACTTCGGTGGCATGGCCGTTGATTGGGACCTCGCGGACGCCGACGCCGTCGAACGCGTCGCGGCAACGTTGCGCGCGGTCGGGGTTGAGCTTCTGGCGGGCGGACCACCGTGCCAACCGTTCAGCAAGGCCGGCCGGTCGGGAATCAGAGACCGAGTCAGGCGGGGGCTGCGGGACCCGCATGACCAGCGGCGTGACCTGTGGCGGAGCTTTCTGGAGGTGGTGCGGCTCGCCGAACCCAAGGCCGTGGTCATGGAGAACGTCCCTGACATGGCCTTGGACCGAGAGATGTTCATCTTTCGGTCAATTGTCGAGGAGCTCGAGCAGCTCGGGTACGGCGTTCAGGGACGGGTCCTGGACTGCCGTGCGTACGGCATCCCGCAATTCCGGCAGCGGTTGATTATCGTCGCGCTCCGCAACGGACAGGTCTTTGAGTGGCCTGCTGTCGCTGAGCAGGCCGTGAACGTTTGGAACGCGATCGGGGACATGCCCGAGGTTGAAGGCGGGTGGCGGCCGGCTGGCGGAGCGAACGGCTGGACGGACTATGCCGGCCCGGTAACGGCGTACCAGCGGCTGATGCGTCAGGGGATCCTTGGCGCCGAATCGGCTCGGCTGTATGACCACATCACCCGGCCGGTCCGCGAGGACGACGCGATCGCCTTCGAGCACATGGACCATGAGACCCGGTACTCGCAACTGCCGGAAAGCGCCCAGCGGTACCGCACTGACATCTTCGACGACAAGTACAAGCGGCTTGATGAGAACCACTTCTCACGTACAATCACCGCGCACATCGCGAAGGATGGCTACTGGTACATCCACCCGCGGCAGGGCCGTACGATCACGATCCGGGAGGCTGCGCGGCTCCAGTCGTTTCCTGACTGGTTCCGCTTTGCTGGCCCGCCGAGCGCGGCATTCCGGCAGATCGGCAACGCGGTGCCGCCCCTCCTGGCCAAGCAGCTCGGGGAGTGCCTCGCCGTGCAGTTGGGGAAGCCCGCCGTGGCCCCGAGCAGCAGTCGGCAGACTGGCGAGACCCTCGCGCTGTGGTTTGCGGGGCGAGAGCGGCTGGCCGTGCCGTGGCTGAAGGCGCAGACCGCTTGGCAGGTCGTGCTCGCAGAGATGCTGCTCGATCGGCTGCCTACGCTGTCCGCGCAGCTGGTGTGGCCAAGCCTCAGTAGCTGGGCGACGCCGGAGGCCGCACTGGCCGGCGCTGAGGATCTGCGCGAGGTGGCGTCGTGGGTAGGGCGCGACGACCGAGTGGACCGGCTGCTGGAGATTGCCGCCCATGTGATCAGCGACGGGGGGGCTCTCGCTTCCCCGCTCGCGTCGTCGCCCGCCGAAGGTGCTTCCCTTGGCGCCGACGTGGGAAGGGACGGGGCCGAGGAGAAGGCGCCGGCAGCCGGCAAGTCCGGGCACCACGCCGAGACGGCGGCGAGCGTGCCGCGGACGGTCCTTGACTTGGCGCTGCTGGTGGTCCCTTCAGCGTCGGGCGATGGTGAGGAACCGGTGATCGCCGGCCGCGGTCTGCTGCGCGTCGCCCGCCGGTTCTTCGGAGACGAGCAAGTACTGGACCGCCAGAATCGCCTGACGGACGGCCGAATTGCCGTGTCGCGACTGATCGGCGGCGCGGACTCGGCGCGCGGGGCCCACTTGGGATTGATCGAGCTGGCGGCAAGTCTCTGCACCACAGGAACCCCCGCCTGCGGTGAGTGCCCACTTCGAGAGTCGTGCGAAGAGGGCTCGGCCACTACTTAGCTCGTCCTGTAACTCCGAGGCGCCTAGCTGGGAGTTGCACTGGTGTGATTTGGCTTCCGGCTCAAGCGTGGCCACCGCAGCATTCTTCGGATCTGTGATGCTTCGAAGGATGCTGCGGTGGCCGCGATGGACAGCGCGTGCCATCCGCTGTGTCCCACGGCCGCGCTTGATCGCCCGCATCGCGACCAGGGTCCGCTTGACCAGCATGCTGGCGTCGCGGTTGGTGCCGGAGAGCGCAAGTTCGGCGAGAGCCCGGCCCGATCGACGAGCAGGTAGTACCTGGCGCCCCGTTTGGCCCGGTCGGTGGGATTGGGGGCGGGTCAGTTCGCCGCCCTCTTCGCCCGCGCGCTGACCGAGTCCAGACGGCTCGCGACCAGTCCGGCTGACCCTGTTGGCAAGCCGGTCGAGCATCCCCTGCTGCAGTCGGTCGAACAGGCCGGCGTTGACCTCAACCGCGCGGCCGCCGCCAGTGGGTCCACCCCGTTCCGTAGCCGAGCTCGACGGACAGCTTGGTCCAGCCGATTCCGGTGGACAGCACGAAGGCGATGCCCTAGCACGTCACAATCGGAGCGCGGGTCCGTCCGACCGTGCACCCTGGCTTCTGCGGTGGGAGCAGCGGCTCGACCGGCGCCCAGAGCCCATCGCTTATCAGCCGAGGCGGCGGGCAAGTTGCCGACGTCGACATGGCCGGCGCTTTGCGCTGATGCCCCACGGACGGACAGGGGCAGAGAATCTACTTCTGCAACGTCTTCTTACGACGCGGGGTCGAAGGAGCGCGGCCGCGTTCATGCGACGGACTCATCCACCTCCCCGGAGGCGGGGGCATGCAGCCCGAGAGACGTCGCGATGTCTGGGCTCAGGTTGGGGAGCTCCCCCAAGATCTTCCGCAGCGCCGCGGACTCACCGACGGCCATGGCTGCGGCTCGGAGTGCCAGCAGTGTTACACCGCCGTCTACGCTTGTCGGCGCCTTGACGCGCACCTTGTCGGTCGTGCGGGGGCCGGCCGCGCGACGGTAGGCGTCATCGGCGCGTAAGCACACCTCGTGGATGGGCCGTTCGAGCATTTGGCGCAGCTGGGTCGGGATTCCAACGCGCATCTTCGCGACGTTGATATTGAATGCCGCGTCGAGATCGGTACTAAAGTCCAGTGCGACTCGAGCCAGCTTAAGGTGCTCGTCGATACCCCGTAGTCCCGCCCAACCGCCCCACTGAACGAGCCTGTCTGCACGGTAGATGTAGAGGCCCTGCTGGCGATTCCACTTGCGCGGGCCCGACAGGCGCTCGAACTCGGACTGGCAACTGAAAGCGTTCCTCGGCGGCAAAATGTACCGGTCAAGAGTGACGGTGCCGGTGTTATCACCCACGGTCAGCTCGAACTGCTGCCGTGGGAGCCGCTTCGTTGCGGGCTCGTCTTGTGCAAACGGGTTCCAGGGCCGAAGCTTCTCGCCGTTGACGACGATTTCGACCTTTGGCACGACCTCGCCTTCGAGAAAGCGGTGGAAGACTAGAGCGAGATGCTCTGACGCGCGTTCGGCGAGCTTCTCCACGCGGCGGCGCGCCCAGCCGCCCTCTGGCTTCTGTTCCTGGAAAATGCGATCAAGCTTCTCCCACACAACCACCGTGCCGGTGCCTTCGCCCAGCATCTCCTTGGCTCGGTCGTAAACCGAGTTGGGCGCCGGTTCGATAACGAGCCACTCGTCGAATTCGATGATCGTGTCGAGGGACAGCTGCCGGGTCGTGACGCGCTTTCCGCCGCGGCTGAGTACGGTCAGGCTGCGGGCTTGCGAGAGCGACGCGGTCTTGAGGCCGAGGCCGTACCGGCCGAGGTCTCCTGCGCCGTAGGGTCGGCGGCTTCCGAATCGCAGCGCCTCGTTCACGCCGTTCGCGGTCATGCCGCATCCGTCATCGGCGATCATGATGCGGGAGTCCGCGCCGGCATACTCAATCACGATCTCTACGCGCGTCGCGCCGGCGGTCACGCTGTTGTCCACGAGGTCGGCCACCGCGGACGGGAAGTCGTAGCCGATGTCCCGAAGCGATTCGGTCAGTCGAGCCGCGGAGGGGGCGATCGTCGTGTGGCGGGGTTCGCGCACGCTTCAACTCCTCATCTGGGTACTTGGACCAGGTTGCCACACACCACCGACAACTACGGGGAGGACCCGCTCACACGGCGGACACAAGCGCGCGGTATGCGGCCGCGACGCGATCGGCCCCCTCGGCCGCACCCTCGTGCTCCCATACGCGAAGGACCGTCCAGCCGTCGGCCTCGAGCTGCGCGGTCTGGCGCCGGTCGCGTTCGACGTTGGCCTGCAACTTCGCCTGCCACCAGCCGGCATTGTTCTTCGGCGCGGTTCCGTGCACCGGACACTGGTGCCAAAAGCAGCCATCGCAGAACACCGCCAGCCGCGCCCGCGTGAACACGATGTCTGGCCGACCGGCAAGGCCGCGCACGTGCTTGCGAAACCGTAGCCCCCGCCGGTGCAACTCGCGACGAAGCGCCACCTCTGGCGCCGAGTCAGCCCGCGGCATCCGGCTCATGGCCGCGCTGACGGCGTCGGAGATCGGCGCTGGCATACCAGCAGCGTAGGCCGCGTCGCGCGATCTCTTGAGGGCCGCATGCCACGGGATCGTGGTCGCGGCGCAGCGCGACAGGGTTCTTGTTGGGCTGATCTTGGCGGACGGTCCCCCAGCGGCGGAGGTGAGCATGACTCGACGAAACTAGCGGCTGGACCGCCCGTCTGCCCGCGTGAGGGCCCCGACGTTGCTGTTCAGCACCTGATGATGGCAGCCTAGTCGTGCTGGTCACGTCACAAGCGAGCGAGCTGAAGACGGGTGCGGTCGCCGGGCGGCGCGGGTGGAGAGCCGCCGCGGCCAGCTGCTCGGCCAGCCGGACGATCGTCGTGGGGAAGAGCGCGGCGACGCCGCGGTGCCCGTCGCCGAGTCCCTTAGCGAGGAAGCGGCGGGCGACGATCCCGGCGATGTTGGTCGGCAGCAGGACGGTCACCGGCGCGAGTGGGTCGTCCTTCTTGGCGTCCCGGACGACGTCCCGGAGTTCGTTAAACGCAGCGCGGCCGTAGGCGGTCCTGCATCCCCCGTGTAGTGAGACGGTAGCGGACCGTAACAACCAGCAGGGCGCTGGCAGAGGGACCTGGGATGACTCCATCCCGCGTTCGACTCCCTGTGGGGAACCGCCGCCTCATCTGCACCGGCGGCCCCGCCGCACGCGGCGTGCCGACCAACCGGGGACGAGGTCCGCGGGCGCCGGCTCACGACGGGTTAGGTTCCTGGCCGTGGAGCCTCAGGGGGATGGACCGTCGGCAGCACACACCGTCGCGGACGCCGGCCCGACCGCGGAGGAGGCGCTCAACCCGACCGTCGCCGAGCCGCCGCTGGTGCAGCTGACGCGGCTGGCCCCGGTCGCGGTCACGTCGGTCTGGCCGACCGAACCACACCACTTCACGCCCTGGCTCCTTGCGAGTGCAGATCTGCTCGGCGAGGTACTCGGCATGGAGGTCGATCTGGAGGCCCGCGAGCACAAGGTCGGCAAGTTCTCCCTGGACCTGATCGGCCGGGAGGTGACGACCGGCACCCGCGTCATAGTTGAGAACCAGTTCGGCAGCACCGACCACACGCACCTCGGTCAGCTGCTCACCTACGCCGGCGGCACGGAGCCCAGCACCGTCGTCTGGATCGCCGAGCACTTCCGCGACGAGCACCGCGCGGCACTGGACTGGCTCAACGAGAACACGAATGAAGACGTGCGGTTCTTCGGTGTCCGGCTGGCCGCGGTGACCATGAAGGGTGCACCGGCAGGGCTCATTGCTCCGTTCCTCGAGCTCGTCGTCCAGCCCAACGACTACGTGAAGGGAGCCGCCGTCGCCGACTCCGCGGCCGGCAACGCGCGGGCGCAGCTGTACGGGCAGTTCTGGTCGACCGTCGCGCCACTGTTGAAGGCGCGGGGCTGGACCATCGGCACCGGTACCACGCAGAACTGGTGGAGCTTGTCCTCCGGAGTGTCCGGGGTGACCTGGTCGATCTCCTACGCCATGTTCGGCTGCCGGTCAGAGATCTACTTCGAGCCCCCCGACCCAGCCGTCAATCTCGCCCGGTGGCAGGTGCTCGCCGACCAGCGGGAGGCGTTGCAGGAGACGTTCGGCGGCGGCGAGCTGCTGTTCGACGATCTGCCGAACAACAAGGGCTGCCGCATCGAGACGCGTCTCCTGGGACCCAAGATCGGCGATCAGGCCAGCTGGGCGACCGCGCGGGATTGGATGATCAGCACCCAGGAGCGCCTGCGGGCGGCGGTCGCGGCCGTGGGCGGGATCCCGAGCGTGGTGCCTGCCGCCGCAGAGTCGGACGTCTCGTCCGCCGGGTAGTGCCCGGTCGTCACGGCCCCGGCGGAGTCCGGGCAGCGAGCACAGCCGAGTCCCGTCCGAGGGCACGTGCCGCGGCGTCCACGATCCGGGTTCGTCGGGACGGATCGACGATGAGCGAGAGGAGGACACTGGGTCGCTTCTTGAAGTCGGCACTCTCGATGGCGGCCACGTCGACGTTCGCGCCCGCGTCTCGGAGGTCGGTGAGGAATCTGCGCTGCACCTCCCTGCCCGCGAGCACGAGCCACTGGAAGTTCAAGGACAACAACGGGACGTCACCGCAGTAGACGCTGAACGGCTGGATCTTCTGCCCGTCTGTGGTGACACCTTCCACGGAGTAGCTCGGATGCGCGCCGGTCCCGCCTCCGCCGCGGTAGTAGCCGTGAGCTGCGAGCTGGGCGTCGAAGTCGGCCAGGGCTTCGGCAAGTTCGGCGTCGTGGTCCCTCAGCCACTGGTCGACGTCCGCGTGCGTCCACCGCCGGCTGGCGGACTGCGCGTTCTTCTCGTCGGCGGACTCGGTCCCGTAGGCGGTGGGGATAAGCATCTCGACATCGCCGTGCGCGACACGGCGCAGCTCGATCGCGAGCAGCCGCATGCCAGCGGTCGTGTGCCGGTTCAGGTATCGCACGATTCGGCGCAAGTCGTCGTTGATTGCGTCAACAGCCAGCACGAGGGTGAATACGCCGCTTCTCAGATTGGCCTGAAAGCGTTCGCGCGAGCCGTCCGGGGCGGTGGCGAAGAAGTCGTCCAACGACGGGCCGCCCTGCCGCGCCCATCGGCTCACGAAGTCCTCCGGCGTCATCTCCGCCAGGCGGGAGGCGTAGTCGAGGACCTGACCCATGATGGTCCGCCGGATCTCCTGGTTCCGTGCCAGCTTGCACTCGACCACCGTGATGGTGCCGGTCCCGTCGACGATCACCAGGTCCGCCGGCCCGACGCCGGTGCTGAACTCGCGCAGCGCGACCGCGTTCTCGATGCCATCAATGACGCTGGGCTGCGCTCCGAGAATCTCCTGCAGCTCGTACTCGGAGAGGTAGCCCTCAGTCGCCGGTCGCTCCCAACGGCCACCGCCCGTCGTACGGACGAGGACATCGGCGGAGAGGGTCGGCGAGGGCATGACTGACTGTCACACGGCGCCTTGCGACCGTGCGGTGAAGCCGAGCCAGAGCCTGTTGTGTCCAGGGACTGTCGTGATGCATGAGCCGTCTGCCTCTGTAGGGACGGATCGGTGATCCGCGCTCCTCCTGCAAGCTCGTCGACTGTCCGCTCTCCCGCCGTTGTCCTCGCCGACCTGGGACCGCCGTTCGTGGTCACCAGGGCCGACGAGGAGCGTGAACCCCCTCGTCGGCCCGGGCCAGCGGTAGGTCCAGCAGATGCGGCCGTCCGCCGCCGTCACGCGCACCTGCTCGAACAACCCGACGGCAACACCCTCGATGTCGTCCAGTCGTGCCAGCCCCTCCTCGGAGCGCGAGCGGTCCAGGTCGACCAGGACGCCGGGGACCTCGTCCTCCCCATCGGTCAGCGCGGGCTAGCCATAGGGCGTCTCCCATAGCCGCTCGCGCACCGTCGTCTCGTCGGCGCTGCCGGGCACGACGAAGGCCTCGAGCGCCGGCCAGCGCGACCGACCCGGCTTCAGCGTGCCGTACACGAAGACGGAGGCCATCAGAACTGACTGGGACATCGGCCGCCAGCGTCCAGCGAGTTGGGACACGCCGACGAGCTCAGTCCGCGTGAGTCACTCGGCGAGCCGGGCCGGCACTCCAGCTTTGCGCAGCAGGTCACCGACATGCGGTCAGCCCCACCGCGCCGTGGACGACGACACCCGCGCTCCGCTCGCGGGCGGTGCCGGTTACGGTGCCGAGTGCGTCCAGCCCGTCGGCCGCGGGGGGGGGGGGGGGGGGGGCAGCCACTCCGACGCGTCGCTGGCGCTGATCACCCCACCGCCGCCGAAGAAATGTGTGGCGATGTGCGCTTGGACCACCCAGGCCATGCGGCCGTCGCGCGCCCACTCCAGCTCTACCGGGCCGAGCTCCGCAAGAGCCCGCGCGGCGAGGGCCCGCACGCCGGCCACCACCTCGTCGGGAACGGCCTCCGGCGACTGGGCGCCCAGCATGAACGATTCCCCGCTGCCGTGGACGCCCCCGACGTGGTCGGGTCGGTCGTCGCCGGAGGGGATCATCGCGCCCGACCAGCGGGCGTCGACCGCCTCATGCGACAGGACCGACGCGAAGATTTAGCGTGTCGTACCACTGCTCGAGCTTCCGCTCGGCCGACTGCAGGGCCGCGTGGTCGTCCGGGGCGGTGGCCGGGTCCTCGATGGCCCAGCCGATCAGGTCCAGTCGCTCTTGGGTCTCGGCCGCGGTGTAGGCGAACCGCCGGAAGCGGTCGAGGCCACGGCCGGCCGCGGGGCTGCCGGTCGGCTCCCGGCCGGCCGGTCCTGAGCCCGCCGACCCGGGTGTGCCCGTTCGCCGGTGTGGCGCGAGTGGGCCGAGCAGTCAACCACGTCGACTCCATCGGTACCCCGCGGGCTGCGGCGTCTCGAGGCGCCGGCGTGGACTCAGGTAGCTGACCGCTCCGGGCAGAGCTGTCCGACGGGCCTCGGTGATCGGGCGACTTCTGTCGGCGGGGTTTGTCAGCATCCGCGTCGGCCGTCACGGGGCGGCCGGCGAGGCGGGGAGTGGCATGAGCGAGCCGGTCGGCGTCCACGTCGGGCGGGTCTGTCCAGGGTGCGGCGGGAGGATTCGGTCCCGGTGAGGTGGGAACTGCCAGCTCCCGAGGGCATGCGGCTCGCCGAGCGCGGTCTGGTCGCGCTCGGCGGCTGCATGCTGCCGGGGGAGGAGCCGGTCCTCTCCTGCCGATCGTGCGGGGAGGGTGACCCGACCGCTGACGAGCAGGCGTTGGCCGATCTGCTGGGCGTCCGGTACGCCGACGTCGTCCCCGCACTCGGTAGGGGGTGACGTCGGGAGAGCCCTGCCGACGAGGACCTAGTGCAGTGGTTCGTCAGCGGCGAGCCGGCGCAGGTCGCGGTCGGCGTTGAGGGCCCGTGGTTCGTGCTGGCCCGTCCGCTGACCCGCTGGGGCGGGCCCCGCACGGAGCTGCAGCCGGCCGACCGGCGCCAGTTCAGCCGTGACGACCTCCTCTGGCTCCCGGAGGTCGTCGTCGAAGCGGCGGAGGCCATCGCCGCGCGCGGCCGCCGCTCGTTCCGCTGGTGCCGCTCCTGCCGTCGTGCCCATGCACCCGAGTGGTTCGTCGGCGCAGCAGGGACCTGTCGCGAGTGCGCGTCGGTCGTCGACGCGTGACATCAGCGGACCCGGGTGCTGGCGCCACAGCGCCGTCTGACGAGTCCGCCGCTCCACGGGCCGCCGTCGTCACGGAGGAGAGCTGATCACGGCCGAGCGCCGAGAGGTGGCCTCTGGGACAGGTGGGGTGGATGCGGACGGCGTCCGCCCGAAACACGCGGGTTCCTTTCGGTCCCGTGTCATCGTCGGCCGGACGCCGCACCGGAACGACTGCGGTACACCGAGGCGTGAGCGCAGAGGAGTCGTCGTGACCGTTGACGCGCCGTCGGTGGCGGGGAGGCAGGCGTGACGGCGCGGCTCTTCCCCGACGAGCCGCAGTTCGCGTCGGCGTCCGAGCAGCTCTTCGCCCGGACGCTGCAGGAGCAGCTGCCCGACGACGCCGTCCTCTTCTGCAACCTGCGCCTCAGCGACCGGGAGCAGGACCGCGAGGCCGACCTGATCATCGCCTGGCCCGGCGTGGGCGTCGCCGTCGTCGAGGTCAAGGGCGGCAGCGTGTCGCTGGATCGCGGGGTGGGGCGCCAGGTCGGGGACGGCATGGACCACGAGATCCACCCGGTCGACCAGGCTGTCGCCTGCAAATACCTGCTCGGCGACTACCTCGTCGGCCACCCCCGCTGGACCGCAGGCCGTCCGCGCCTGGCCCACCTCGTCGCCCTGCCGGCGACCACGCTGCCGGCCGGCTTCAGGGCGCCCGGTCTCGCCCGTTGGATGGCGCTCGACGGGACCGACATCCCGCACGCCGCCCCACGCATCCGCGCGGCGCTGCAGCAGGTCCGCGACCAGCCGGACCCGCCCAGCGCCGAGGACGTCGAGGACCTCGTCGACTGCCTGGCCGGGACGGCGATCCCCCAGCAGTACCTGATGGCCTGGCTCGCCGAGCGCGAGGCGGCCTGCGACCTGCTCACCAAGGACCAGGCCAGGGTGCTCGACCTGCTGTCCGGCCGGAACCGGGTGGAGATCACCGGGGGCGCCGGCTCCGGCAAGACCTGGCTGGCCGTGGAACATGAAGGTGCGCGGCCTCTCCGGGGTGCCGGTGCGGTTCGTGCCGTGCACCTCGGAGCAGGCCGTTGACGTGGCGGACGACGTGGCCGCCGCACTGCTGGAGGACGAGGACTGGCCGGCGGAGTCCGTCGCCCTGCTGACCACGCACGCTCGGCACCCGGTGCAGAAGGAGCGGCAGGCTGAGGGGCAGGACGCCTACTGGGCCACCTTCTGGGACGACGAGAACCTCTTCTACGGGCACGTCCTCGGCTTCAAGGGGCTCGAGCGGCCGGCGGTGGTGCTCGCCGTCAATGGCTTCCGCGACGCGGCCCGCGCCCGGGAGATGCTCTACGTCGGCCTGTCGCGCGCCCGCGACCTGCTCGTCGTCTGCGGCGACCTGGAGTTGATTCGACGCGTCGGCGGGGAGGGTGTCGCTCAGCGGCTCTCGGGCGTTCGCCAGGACACCAGATGAAGCCCCAGCGCAGCCGTACCTCGCGGTGTGCCACGTGCGGCGGTCGCCACGACCAGGCCACCCACGATGCCGTCCTTCGTGCCGCCGCAGAGCGACGCCGGTTGAGGGAGCAGAGGGAGTCTCTGAGGAGGGGCGCTGTCGAGCGCTCCCGGGCAACGGGGGACCGGCTGCGGGCTCAAGAGCCAGCAGTAGCTCGCAACCCTGACGGATTTCGCACGCGGGCCCGATGCGAGGCCTGCAACAGCCCGCACAGGTACGGAAATCTCCGCTGGTGCGAGAAGTGTGCCCCCCTTCGGGGATACGGGCGTTGCGGGATCTGCGGGCGACTGGCCCTGCGGTCGTCACCGACAGCATCACCGACCTCTTGCTCCTACTGCGTTGCCCGACCGAAGTGTCGTGACTGTGGCGTGAGGCTGACCTGGGCCGGGACCGAGTGGTGCCAGGCATGCAGTCTTCGACACGGTTACGCCCGGTGCGTCGCGTGCGGCCAGCCGACTCCCCAGGACGAGGGCTCGCCTGCCCGGACCCGGTGTTCTGACTGCTATCGCTCCCGCTCCTCGCACAGCAGCAGCGTCCGCACCGTGTCCGGGGGTTTGCCGGGGATGGGACGCCGGCACTGACGCTCGTCGCCGGCGGCACGTGCCGACGCTGACCGGCCACACCCGGACCACCGGGCCGGGACGCGTCCCGGCTGCCTCGTGGAGTCGTGGTGCCGCGTACAGCGGGCCGTGCCGATACAGGAAGGGCAAACGCCTCGCCGATCCGGGAGTCCCGTCGTGCCCAGCTCGAACGCGCCCCGGCCCCGCTCCGGGTCGAGGAACGGCGCTCGGACGACCAAGGGCACGCGGGCCACGAAGGGCGCCCGGCGCCCGCAGGGCTCCCGGTCCGCGAGGACCGCCCCGGCCAAGAAGAGGACGACGAAGGGCCGCCGTCGGTCGAGGTCCAGGCGCCCTCTCCGAGCGGCCCTGCTCGTGGTGCTGGTGACCGCCGGCGTGGTGGTCGCGTGGCCGGCCGCGGAGAAGCACCTGTCCGCGTTGCCGTTCCTCGACTCGGTCATCGCCGCGCTGACGCCGTCCGCGCCGGTCTGGCCGCTGACCGGGGTCCCAGCCGACGCGGTCGCCGACCGCTCGGCACTCGCGGTGAAGATCGAGAACTCCGCCGACGCCCGACCGCAGACCGGACTGACCGCCGCGGACGTGGTGTGGGAGCAGGTCGTCGAGGGCGGCATCACCCGGTTCGTCGCCGTCTACCACTCCGACCTCCCGCCCGAGATCGGCCCGGTGCGGTCGATCCGGCCGATGGACACCGCGATCGCCGCGCCGCTGGGCGGGCTGCTCGCGTTCTCCGGTGGCGTGCCGCCCTACGTCACCGCCGCCCAGGACGCGGGACTGCAGGTGCTCAGCCAGGACTCCGGGGCCGACGGCTTCCACCGGACGTCGACCCGCACGGCGCCGCACAACGTCTACGCGGTGCCGCAGACCCTCGTCGGCCAGGCCGACGCCGCCCACCGGGCCTCACCCGGCGCCCAGTTCGACCACCCCGCGGCCGGCGAACAACCGACCGCCTTCGCCGAGGGGCAACCGACGGCCACCCTGGAGCTCACGCTGTCCGGGGTCAGCCATCCCCGGTGGGCCTGGAGCGACGCGGACGGCCGCTGGCTGCGCAGCGAGGGGAGCACCCCGGCGGTGGAGGCGGACGGCATGCGGATCGGCGCCACCAACGTCGTCGTCCTGCGCGTCGACGTCGTCGCGACCGAGGCCCGGGATCCGGCCGGCAATCCCGTCCCGGACACCATCCTGACCGGCACGGGCCGGGCCCTCGTCGCCTCCGGCGGGCACGCGGTCGAGGCCACCTGGTCCAAGCCGGGGACCGACGATCGGGTGACGCTGACCGGGGCGGACGGCGCCCCGGTGACCCTGGCGCCCGGGCCCACGTGGGTCGAGCTGGTCCCCAACAGCGGCGGCGCAGTCGCCACCGGTTGACCACGGAAGGGCGACGACGTGGGACAGCCACCCGGCTGCGTGGGTCAGCCGCTCCGGGCAGTGCTACGTTGGCGGCTGATTCGCCCGATCGTGCGACGGAACTCCAGTCCACCCTCAGCGACGCCGTTGAGACGGGCATGGGCGGACTCGCCGCGGAACCGGACATGGCTGCCGGCGACCTCGTTGGCGAGGTGCTCCGGAGCGTCATGGCAGAGGTCCTCTCGACCCCGTGGCTGGTCGGTCTCCTGGTACTGCTCGCGATCGGGAAGCTGGTTCAGCTCGGCCGCGCGGTCGTCCACGGAGGGCACGGGCGGGACCCTCGTCGCACCTTCTCCCGGGCCGAAAAAGGCCCAGCTCCTCGAGCGGGCGGGTCAGCGGTGCGAGCGCCACTCGTGGCTGCTCGGTCGGTGTCGGGCGACCGAGGCGCTCCAGGCCGACCACGTCCACCCGCACAGCCGCGGCGGGGCGACCGACGTCGCCAACGGCCAAGCGCTGTGCAGGCGGCACAACAGGGGGAAGGCGGCGCGGGTGCCGTGGGGATGGGAGCTGGCCCGCATGCAGCGGCGCAGGCGGGCCTACTTCACACCAGGGTCTGTCACGGCCGTCGTCCGCCATGGACCGCGCGTCCGCTCGACGGGTGTGAGGCAGATCGGCGCGGTGTCCGGGGCGAGGGCGCTGCGGAACGTGCCTGTCGGCGCAGACTGAATCGCCGGAAGTGGTATCAACTCGGTACCGTCATGGCATGGCGATGACCCTGCGGACCGACGACGAGCTGGATCGGGCGCTCGCGGCCCTCGCCGCCGCAGAGGGCACCTCCCGGCAGGAGATCATCCGCCGGGCCGTCCTCGAACGGTACGAGCGCAGCGGCCATGCTGCGCGGGTCCAGGAGAGTTCGGGTCGGCTCATGAACAGGTGGGGTGACGTGCTGCACCGCCTGGGCACGGTGTGAGCGAGGTCGAGTATCTCGACCTCGACGACCTCCTCGGCCTCGTCCGGGCGCTGCGGACCGGCCCGGTGCGCGACGTCGGCCTGCTGGACTCGGCTGCTGCGCGACCCCGGACGATCGTCTTCGGGCAGGAGGCCTACCCGACGTTGCCACTCAAGGCCGCCGCGCTGCTCCATTCGCTCGCGCGGAATCACCCGCTGGTCGACGGCAACAAGCGGCTCGGCTGGCTCGCCACCGTCGTGTTCCTCGACCTCAATGGCACCCAACCGGCCCTGAGTGACGACGCGGCCTTCCAGCTCGTCATGGACGTGGCCGCCGGCGCGGCCGACGTCGAGGGGATCGCCCAGCGGCTCCGGGTCGCTCCGCGCTGACCCCACCGGAGCACTCCGCTCGCGACGGCGGCTGGGCACATGCCACGCCGACGTCCACCGCGGTCGCCGGATGACCCGCGCGGACCGCGCTCAGCACCCACACCCGGTCCCGCCCTCACTACGTGCTACACGATGTAGCCATGGCGACCCCGCGCTCCGTGCGGCTGTCGGACGACGTACTCGCTCGGCTGTCCGATCTGGCCGGGCGGCGAGGGGCGTCCGTGTCCTCGACCATCGAACGGTTACTCGATGAAGCGCTGCGCCGCGAGGCGCACCCGGGCATCACGTTCCGGGACGGCCCCAGCGGTCGACGGGCCGGGTTGGTGGCCGGTCCGGACGTCGACGAGGTGATCCGCACCTTCCGCATGAACCAGAGCGAGGGAACAGCCGACGTCGTTGCCACGGTCGCCGACCTGCTCGCGCTGACCGAGTCGCAGGTGCGCGCCGCCGTCGCCTACTACGCCGACCACCGCGGCGAGGTCGACGAGCGCATCGAGGCCACCCAGCGAGCCGCGGAAGAAGCCGAAGCCGCATGGCGCCGCCAGCAGGAGGTCCTGGCCGGTCGCGATCAGTGAGGCTGCTGCTCGACGGGATGTACCCCCCGCGCCTCGCCGAGCACCTGCGGGCCCGCGGCCACGACGTCCTCGCCGTCGCTGAACTGGCCGAGCTCATCGGCCGGTCCGACATCGAGGTCGCGCGGTTCGCCCGTGAGAAGGGGCGGATCGTGGTCACCGAGAACGTCGCTGACTTCCTGCGCCTGGACGCCGGGCACCACCCGGGTCTCCTGCTGGTCTCCGCGCGCCGCTGGCCTCGCAGGCCCCACGATCTGCCGCGACTGGAGCGAGCCCTCGCTGCCTGGCTGGACGCCCGGCCCGAGGATGCAGACGAGCAGGTCCCGGATGCCGGGCTGGTCGACTGGCTCTAGGAGCCTGTCGGAGGTCCACGTCAGCCAGCCAGCGCCGTCCCCTGGAAGACCTGCTCGCGGCGCCAGGCCACGTGCCGCTCGGCCGGCAGGGGAGTGCCCGGTCGCGGCCGCAGTCGCCGGCCGTGCAGGTCGTACAGGGCCCGGCCCTGCGGCGTGCGAGCGGAGGGGCGATGGGGACACGACGACGGCGAGGTCGTCGTCCAGACCGAGCATGCCGCGGTCGGACAGCCTGTGGTGCTCGCGTCGGGTGTATTGATCCGTGTCATGCGCACATGACATCATGTGCGCATGACACGACGGGTCTCATCCCTGCTGCCCGTCCTGCGCAGCGAGACGCAAGCCCGGCTGCTCGCCGCGCTGCTGTTGCAGCCGACGCGCGAGGCCAGCATCGCGGAGTTGGCCCGTGAGATCGGGGCCGATCCGGGCAACCTGCACGCGGACGTGCAGCGCCTCGTCGAAGGCGGAGTGCTCGCCGATCGGCGGGTGGGGCGTATTCGCCTGCTCCGTGCCGACGCCAGCTCCCCCCTGGTCCGACCGCTGACGGATCTCCTGCTGGTCGCTTACGGCCCCAAGCCAGTGCTCGAGGAAGCGCTGACCGGGGAACCCGGGATCGAATCCGCTCTGATCGTCGGGTCGTGGGCGGAGCGCTACCACGGTGAGGCCGGACCGCCCCCCGGGGATGTCGACCTGGTGGTCATCGGGGAGCCGGACCGGGATGCGGTGATCGAGAAGGTCGACGAGGCGTCGCGACTGCTGGGGCGCGAGGTGCAGGTCGTGTTCCGCTCACCCGGCGGCTGGGAGGCGGCACCGGACGCCTTCACCCGTTCGGTCCGGGAGCGGCCGACCGTGGAGTTGGACCTCGCTGAGGAGTCGCGGTCGTGAGCGGTCCAGCCGGTGCTGACGTGGTGCGGCGGCTGCTCGAGGAGCGCCGCCTCCAGTCGGTACCAGCTGACCGAGCGGCCGCCGAGGCGTTGCTGGAGGCGGCGGCCAGGCACCTGGACAGCGCCCTCATCGTGGCCGACAGCGATCCCGACGGTGCGTACACGATGCTGTACGACGCTGCTCGCAAGAGTCTGGCCGCGCTTCTGCAGGCACAGGGGCTGCGCGCGACGAGCCGCGGCGGCCACGTCGCTGTGCACTGGCCATCGAGGCGCAGTTCCCCGACCCGCCGCCGCGGACGGCCTTCCGGCCCTTCGGCCGGCTGCGCGCCACCCGCAACCGCGTGGAGTACGACCCGGTGTCCCCGGTCGATGGCGACGACGTCCGGACCGACCACGCCGCGGCGACTCGCATGCACGCGATGGCGGCATCCCTTCTCTCCGACATGTCGCCGTTCCTCGCCTGACGTAAGTTCGGTCCGGCGCATCCTGGTGGTCGAAGGGGTGGATCAGGTGTCCCGATCGGGGACGTCCTCCTCGAGCGGGTCGGCGAGCTCGGCCCCGAGCTGCCCCTCGCGCGTGGTCGGCCCCAGGTTCGCGTCCTTGCCCTCCATCCAGGTCACGACGTCGTAGATGCGCAGTGGCGACACGTGCTCACCGACCCGCGCCTCGGCCCGGAGGGCGACGAGCCGGTCGTGGAGGTCGTTGCGCCGCAGTTCCAGCCGCAGCGGTTCCCACTGGCGCCGGGATGCGTCGGTGACCCGGGCGACGATCGAGTCGTACACGGGCACGAGGCGTGGGCGCTTCCGGGCGCAGAGCTTGCTGGCGATGGTGGGTCCCACGCCGCGGAGGCGGCGCAGTGCGGTGTACAGCTCCCGGACCGGCCAGGAGCCGTCGATGCTGTCGGACACCTCGACCAGGTCGTGGTCCGGCCCGATCGCCGAGAGGAGCTGCGCGAAGTGGTCGGCCCGCTCGGCCAGCAGCTCGCGGGCGGCGAGAGGCGGCAGGAAGACCGACAGGAAACTCACCGCGACGAGGTCCTCGGCGGTGAACCGGTCCTCGGCGTTGCCCTGCCAGTCGTCGAAGTAGGAGCCGGTGTAGCGCCGGCCGTCGTCCAGGCCGTAGTAGGTGCGCAGATAGCGGACCGCGGTGGACGAGTCGTCCGGGTCGCGGAGCGCCGCGGGCAGCCGGTAGGTCATGTGGTTCCTCTCAGGTCGTGGCGTGGACGAGAGCACCCGTCATGCCGGGTGGGAGACCTCGTCTCCCACCCGGCCGGTGAGGGTCGGTGCTGCTGGATCGCGTCAGGCGTGTCGCCCTGGCGGACCGCTCGGCTGCTGCCGGGGACGACCTCGAGGGGGGAGGTCGGAGGAAGCGGGTACCGGCTGCGGTCGTCCGCGCCGCGGTCGGCACCGCGTCAGGTGGTGGCTGACGCGTCGGCGGGATCGGTCGCCGACGACGGGTTCAGGTCGTGCTGTGCCGCGCGGATGAACTGCCGCCGGGCCTCCAGCAGGTCGTCCTGCGCACGGTCGGCCTTGGCGTTCGTCCGCCGCCCGTCGGCGATCTCGTCGATGGCCACGCTGTAGTCCCGCGCGGCGCCGTAGAGAGCGATGCCTTCCCTGTTCAGCTCCGCCGTGACCGCCAGCTGGAAGGAGGCGAAGTCGGAGGCGAGCGTCTGCCAGCTCGCCAGGTAGGCACTCCGCGCACTCTCGAGCTCGGGACCGTGGGCCTTCTCCCGGAGGCTCACCCAGTACGTGCGGCCGGACTCGGCGAGGTCGTCGACCTGCTTGACGAACGCGACGGCGGCCTGCCGGCGCATCTCCCGCCCCTTCTCCTGCTGCTCGGCGGCTCTCCGCTCGCTCTCCGCAGCGCGGTCCTGCTGCCACTGGCGCGCCTGTTCGACCTTCCGGTTCGCCCGCTCGTCCTGGGCTGCCGACTTCTGCTGCTTGTATGAGATGTATCCGCCGAGCGTCGTTCCGAGGAGCCCGAACAAGCCCGCCGCGATGATCGAGAACATGCCCCTACGTATCGGCGCGACCTGCGGCTGATGGGAAGGTCGGCGTCGACCGTGACCACCAGGACGTCGAGGCTCGACCTCGGTGGCACACCAGCCGGGCGCCCGTGTACGGCCCGGCGACCTGCGATCGACCACGGCGGAGCGCATGGCGTCGTCGTCGACGTCCGACACCATGCCGACCGGTGGCGCAGCCAAGGCGGCTCAGTCCCCGGGGACGACGACGGCGCGGCCGCGCACCGCTCCCTCGTGCAGCCGGCGGTAGGCCTCGGGCGCCTCGTCTAGCGAGTACTTCTCGACCTCGACGTGCACCGCGCCGGCCCGAGCGAGGTCGAGCACCTCCATCAGCTCCGTCCGGGTGCCCCAGTACGGCGCGCGCACCGACGCCCCCATCGGCGTGGAGAAGAAGCCGGTCGGCAGCAGCCCGCCGCCGATGCCGACGATCTGGACCACGCCGTCCAGGGCCACCGTCTTCCGCGCGATCTCCACGGTCGGCGCGGCGCCGACGAAGTCGAACACCGCCTGCGCGCCCGCCCCGCCGGTCAGCGACCGGATCGACTCGATCGCGGACGGGTCCGACCGCAGCGCGTGGTGCGCACCCACCTCCGACGCCAGCGCCAACTTCTCCTCGCTGATGTCCAGCGCGACGACGGTGGCGCCGGTGACCGCGCGCAGCACCTGGATGCCCACGTGCCCCAGCCCGCCGGCGCCGATCACCACGGCGGTGCTCCCTGCGGGCAGCTTGTCGAGGCTGGACACGATCGCGTGGTACGGCGTCAGCCCGGCGTCGGTGAGCGAGACGCTCTCCACCGGGTCGAGGTCGCCCAGCGGGACCAGGTGCCGAACGTCGTCCACGATGAGGTACTCGGCCAGCGCACCGGGAGCGCCCAGCCCGGGCGGCTGGATGCCGAGGGACGCCGCCCGCGGGCAGTAGTTCTCCGCACCCCGCGCGCAGGCATGGCACAGCCCGCACCCCCAGGGGCCGTAGACGGCGACCGGGTCGCCCACCGCCACGCCGGTGACGCCGTCCCCAAGCGCGTCGACGACCCCGGTGCCCTCGTGGCCGAGCGTCAGCGGCAGCCCGTAGGCGTACTTGTCGGCGGGCAGGTCCATGACGAACCAGTCCGAGTGGCACAGCCCGGCGGCGGTCATCCGCAGCCGGATCTGCCCGGGGCCCGGTTCCGGGGTGGGGACCTCCACCACCTCGGGTCCGCCGCCGATGGTCCGGTACTGCACCGCGCGCATGGGGCATCCTCTCGTCATCAGCAGGTCGAGGTGCCCCTACCCACGTGGCCGCCTCCACGCCACCGGGTCCGCTCCGGTCCTGCGGTCCGCTGAGGGGATTCCTCACGGCGCTGACCACGCACCGGTATCTGCGAGGCCTGCGATCTCCTCTGCCGAGCGATGGGCGCCGCAGTGCACGCCCCATCGCGCGGAGAGGCGCGGCGTGTCCTGCGGCCACAGGCAGACCGGCGACCGGGGAGGCGCGACGTGGTGCGGATCGGCACGTGGAACCTGGAGAACCTGTTCCGACCCGAGGACGAGGACGGTCCCCGGGACCCGGCTGCGTACGAGGCCAAGCTGGCGGCCCTGGCCGGAGTCATCGCGCGGATCCAGCCCGACGTGCTGGCGGTGCAGGAGGTCGGCAACCCCGCTGCCCTCGCCGACCTGGCCGAACGGGTCGGCGGTGAGTGGCACTGCGTCACCGCCGGGGTGGAGCCGGACCAACGGCCCATCCGGGTCGGCTACCTGTCCCGGCTCCCGCTGACCGACGTCGCGGAGATCACTGCCTTCCCGGAGAAGCTCGACCCGATCCAGGTCGACGACGCGGGCACCCGCCTGGCTGTGATGGGCCGGGCGGCGCTGCGCGCCCGGGTCGCCCTCGGCGGGACACCGATCGACCTGATCACCTGCCACCTGAAGTCGAAGCTGCTGACGTTCCCGCCCGGCCCCGACGGGCGGCCCCGGTTCGACACCCGGGACGAGGGGGAGCGGGCCCGCGCCGCGGTCTACGCCTTGAGCCGGCGCGCCGCCGAGGCCGCCACCGTGCGCGCCGCCGCAACCGATCTCCTCGATGGCCAGGGCCAGGACCGTCGCCTGGTGGTCCTCGGCGACCTCAACGACGTCCCCGAGGCCGCGACCACCCAGATCCTGCAGGGCCCGCCAGGCTCGGAGATCGGCACCGGCGGCTTCGCCCAGCCTGACCGGGGCGACGGCCAGCGGTTGTGGAACCTCGCCGCCCGCATCCCCGCGGACCAGCGGTTCAGCCGCCGCTACCGCGGCCGCGGCGAGCTGATCGACCACATCCTGGTCAGCCACGCCCTGGTGCACCGGGTGGCCGACGGCGACGTGCGGACCGACGGAGCCGGCCCCACCCCGTCGATCGAGGACGACCCCAGCCGACGGCAGGACGCACCCGGCTCCGACCACCGCCCCGTCGTCGCCCAGATCGACGTCTGACCCTCGGCGGTGCCCGATGGGCTAGCGGATCGGGGGCCGGTTCCGGACCCCTGCTGTGCAGCTCGGATCCGCGTCGTCGATGCCGTGGGGGTGCGGTGCCGGTCGCACCGTCGAGGGCTCCCCGGCCCGGGCGGAGCGGTGGGCGCTGGAGCCTGCGAGCGGTGATCCGCTCCCACGACGGCGGTCGTTGACCGGCGAGGGTGGGGCGAGCAGAGTTCAGGGCGCCGGACACCCGCGCTCGACGCGGCAGGGGAGCATCCCGTTCGGTTGCGCTGCGGGAGACGCGGCCCGGTCATCCCAACTCCTCGAAGTCAGCAGGAGGCGACCAGCGATGGCCAGCATCGAGACGAAGAGCATGGACCACCCCGACGAGACCCGGACCCCGGACAAGACGAGCATGAACGTCGTCCACCTGGGCGGCGCCACCGTGGGTCGCTTCACCCTCCAGCCGGGGTGGCGGTGGTCGGACTGCATCAAGCCGGTGGTCGGCACGGACAGCTGCCAGGCGGCGCACCTCGGGTACGTCGTCTCCGGCACGATCCACATCGCCGCGACCGACGGCGCGGAAGCCGACCTCAGCGCGGGTGACGCCTACCGGCTCGAACCGGGCCACGACGCCTGGGTCGTGGGCAACGAACCGTTCGTGGCGCTGGAGTTCGAGAGCAAGACGGCCGACACGTACGCCAAGGGCTGATCTGCCGGCGGGGTCACCAGCACCCCGATCCGAACCGGAGCGGCCCCACTGCCACGACTTCCGTGAGGTGGGCCGCTCCGGCTCCCGGGTCGCCCACCGCGACGCCGGTGACGCCGTCCCGAGCGCGGGGCCGGTGAGGCAGCTCGGCTAGCCAGCGCCCAGCCCCTCCGCGCGGAGGAGCGGTTCAGCCGTCGCGGCTGGCGACGTCGCGGAAGCCCTCCTCGATCCCGACCAGCACCCGGTCGAGCCGGAACAGCGGAGTGGCGAACAGGGGGCTGTCCCTCAGCGCCTCGACCAACCGGTTCCACGCGCGCAGGTCGTCGGTCTCCGCGCCCAGCACGTCGGAGGACTCGGCGCTGAACGCCTCGACGTCGACCCACCGGACGCGCACCGCCGGGTGGGCGGCGAGCACCGGTGCGACCTCGCGCTCGACCAGTTCGTCCCGCTGCTCCCTGGACATGGACAGCCAGGCCGGCAGGGCGGTGAGGTGCAGGAAGGCCAGGTGGTGCAGTCCGGGGTCCGTCATGCGGCGAACCATAGATGTAGCGAACGCTACACTCAAGGGGTGCCCCGCCCCCTCGACGTCCGGCGCCGTGAGGAGCTGCTCGCCCGCGCCCTGCCCTACCTCTCCGAGCACGGCCTGGCCGGCCTCTCGCTGCGCCCGCTCGCCGCGGCCCTCGGGACCAGCGACCGGATGCTGCTGCACCACTTCGGCGACAAGGAGTCGCTGGTGGGACGCCTGCTGGAGTGGTCGCGCCCGGACGTCGCGGCACTGACGCGCGAGGAGGGGGACGTGGCCTCGCTCGCCGGCCGGCTGTGGGACGACCTGACCGGCGGAGGGCCGCAGCAACCACGGGTGCGCGTCCTGCTCGAGGTCATGGCCCTGGCGCTCACCCGGACCGGCAGCTACCGGCAGTACGCGGTCGCTGCGGTGCACGACTGGGTCACCCCCGTCGCCGAGGCACTGGTGCGGGACCTGGGCGAGGACGCCGCATCGGCCGAGGCCCGCGCCACCCTGCTCGTCAGCGGGTTGCGCGGGCTCGCGCTCGACCGGTTCGTCACCGGGGACGGCGTCCGCACGGACCGAGCCGCGGCCCTGCTGATCGCGGCCGCGACACGACCACCCGGGGCTCCGCACGACGAGCCGCGCAGCTCCTCCGGCGGCCCGGTGGAGGGCTTGGCACCGGACCGTCGCTGAGGACCCCCAGATGCACCCTCCGTCGCCCTACCCTCGCGGGGGTGCCACCCGATCGCGCGGTTCCTGGCTCACCCCGTCGGCGACGGCGACGGCGACGGTGGGACGTGGCCATAGCCACCGCCGCCGCGGTCCTGGGCGTGAGCAGCGTGGTGGCCCTGGTGACGGTGGACGGCGACCGCCCGACGGGCGCGGCTCCGACGACCAGCAGTGCGGCTCCGGCGCCGACGTCGCCGTCGGTTCCGTCCCCCGTCGAGGAGCCTGCCCCGCCGGAGACGGTCGACGGCCTCATCGCGGACCTGACCGCGCGACCGGAGGCTGCCGGACCGGCCGGCCCGCTGCTGCGGGACGGGCTGCAGGGCCTGGTGTCCGAGGACGAGGGCGTGCGCCAGCAGTCGGCCCTGCAGGTCCTGTCGGTCGTGATCAGCGGTGAGGCGCTCGACCCCGAGTACGCCACCGCGAGCCGGCTGGCCCTGTTCCGCACGATGACCGGCGAGGCACCGGCGCCCGCTCCGCCGGACGGACCCCCGTCGTGCCTCGAGACCCGCCCGGGGACGCCACCCCCGGTGGTGCAGGGGTACGCGCGCCAGATCGTCGACCGGCTCCCCGCCTGGCAGGCGGATGGGTTCCCGGCCGACGAGAGCGCACGCCTGCAGGAGCTGATCACCCCCGTGGTGGCCGGGCAGGCGACCCTCGACGTCCGCCCGTGCCCCGGCCGGTGAGCCCGCCGGGCACCGACGGACCAGCGCCCCGCTGACGACCGGCGCCCCGCGCCCTGGGGTCACGGGGGCGCGGGGCGCTCGGCTGGGAGCAGGTCAGGCGGGCGTCCGGCTCAGCCAGCCGGCGGCGGCGATGCCCAGGCCGAAGACGACGGTGCCGGGGATGATGCCCCAGCCCTCGACGGGCAGCGCCCCTCCGAGCACCCCGCCGACCGGCAGCGCGAGCAGGGACACCGCCACCGGCGCGGGCAGCAGCCGAGAGCGCAGCGCCCCGACCGCGATCAGCAGCGGACCGAGCAGCGTGGCGGTGCCGGCCAGCGCGGAGAACCACAGGGTCGCCTGCTCGACCCCGGCGAAGCCGTGGTGCATGGCCGGCGCGACGTAGGCCTCCGTGTAGCCACCGACCGGGATGAGCACCAGCCCCACCCACAGCACCGACAGGCCGACCGTGGCGACCCGCGAGCGGGCCAGGCGGGCGGCCAGCGCGCCGGCCCCGGCGGCGATGAGGACCGCGCCAGCGCCGAAGGTGACGTGCGCGGCCACCCAGGTCGCGGCCTGGTGGGCCTCCTCGTTGTGCTCCAGCGGGTGCAGGGCGTTGCCGGCAGCGAACAGCACGCCCCCGGCGGTGACGGCCAGCCCCCGCAAGGACGGGGACGGGCGGTGGTCGGGAACGGCGGCAGCCGGGGTGGGGGAGGTGGGGACGGCGGTGGCGGTCAAGGCGTGTCCTCGTGGTGAGTCGTGGTCCGGGGGACCCGGTCGGCGAGAACCGTGGCCGGTCGCGCCTTCCGACCGCTTGCAACGGCTCTGCAAGCGGCCGGTAAGTGACCTGCGCGAGCGTCCGGGGTGCCGCCCCACCGCCCGGAGGAACCCGATGGCCCGAACCGACCGCATCCGCGTCCACCCCCGCGCCGACGGTGACCCGGTGCCCGACGTCCTGGGCATGCGCCTGGCGCACCGCGCGATGCTGCGCGACGCCCACCGGCTCACCGACCTCGCCGAGCGGCTCGCCGCCGCGCCGGCGACCGACGGCGGGCACGCCGACGCCGTCGCGGGGTACGTCCGCGACTGGGCCGACTCGGTGCACCACCACCACAGCGCCGAGGACGACGTCCTGTGGCCGGTGCTCGCCGCCTCCGCCGGGCCGCACGTCGACCTCACCGAGCTCAGCGACGACCACGCCGCCCTCGACCCGGCGCTGGACCGCCTGCGCGCCGCCGCCGACGCCTTCCGCGCCCGGCCCGGTGAGGACACCGCCACCGCCCTGGCCGTCGAGCTGGGCGAGCTGCGCGACACGCTCACCGAGCACATCGGCGACGAGGAGGCCTCGGTCCTCCCGGTGATCGAGCGGCACGTCTCCGTCGCCGACTGGGCCGCGGTGGAGGCCCGCATCCGCAGGCGGGCGCGGCTGTCCTTCGAGGCGCCGCGGGTGCTGGCCGTCGCGACGGGGGAGGAGCGCGCGACCATCGAGCGCGAGGGCGGCCTGGTGCTCAGGCTGCTGCTCGCCGTCCTGGTCCCGCCGTTCCGCCGCCGGGAGAGGGTGGTCTTCTCCGGCCGGTCGTCCTGACCGGCCCGCTCACTCAGCTCGACGGCCGCTGCCCCGGGCCGGTGCGCGCTGCGAGGATCTCCTCGACCACGGCGGACTTGGCGTCGGCGTAGTCCTGGACGTGCCGCCAGGTCCGCCGGGCGAGTTCGCGCTTGGTGCGCGCATAGCGGTCCCGCGCCGCGTCGTCGCCGCGCAGCCGGTCCCGGAAGCGCAGCACCCGCTCCACCTCGGCCGCGCCCGGGCCGAACACGTGCAGGTTGACGTCGGTGTCCGGGCCCTTGAGCAGGCGGTGCTCGAACCAGCCGGGCTCCCGGATCCGCAGCACGTAGCCGGCCGCCTCCAGCTGCGGCACGTAGCCCGGCTCGTCGGCCGGGTCGGGCACGACCAGGAGGACGTCGATGACCGGCTTGGCCACCAGGCCGGGGACCGAGGTCGACCCGACGTGCTCGATGCGCAGTGCCACGGGGCCCAGCGCCGTGCGCAGGCGGTCCGCCTCGCGGCTGAACAGTCGCGGCCAGCCGGTGTCGTACGGCGCGAGGGTGATCGGGGCCTCGTGCAGGTCCAGCCGACCGACCGTGACCTCCTGGAGCTCCTCGTCCCGCCGCCGCTGGTGGTCGGTGCCGTCGACCCGCGGTGCCATGGCGCCATGTTCCTCCGACCGGCTGGGCGCGCCCATGGAGGCACGGGAGCCGGAGCCGCCACCGGGCGGAGGAGGGCCGGTGCGGGCCCCGTCCCTCAGAGGCCGACGCCGGCCAGCTGCGCGGCCAGCTCGCGCCGCACCCGGTCGGCGTCGCGCCGGGCGGCGGCCGCGGCGTCGACCTCCCCGAGGGCCTCGGCGACCGCGGCCAGCGCGTCGTCGACCGGGCCGACCACCAGCGTGCCGGAGTCCAGCCCGCCGATCCGCCCGGCCCACGGCAGCAGGTCCTCGCGCGCCTGCCGCGCCGTCGGCAGGTCACCCAGCCGGACGGCGGCATGCGCTCGCAGCGTCGTGGTGGCCAGCCAGTAGAAGTCGCGGCTGACCGGCCGGCGCAGCTGCCAGGCCGCCCGCGCCTCGGCGTCCCGGCCGGCGGCCAGCAGGCCGAGGACGACGGCGTCGGTGAGCGCGCCCGGCATCACCGAGTGCAGCCAGGCGAGCTCGTCGGCCACCGGCGCGAGGTCCCCGCGGGCGAACCCGGCCACGAACCGGCCGATCAGCGCCATCAGCGCCCCGTTGGTCGCCCCGGTCTCGGCCAGGTGGGCCGCGACCTGCTCGTACCGGGCCCGCCCCTCGTCGTGCCGGCCCGCGAGCACCAGCAGCGCGCCGTCGAAGACCTGCAGCGTGCCGAGCACGTGGCCGAGCCGACCGCCGTCGGCCAGCGCGACCGCCGTGTCGACGTGCCGGCGGGCCGCGACGAGGTCGGTGCGCCCCGCGGCGGAGAGGAACAGCAACCAGTGCGCCACCGCCCGGTGGTCGGTGTACCCGGCGGCGGCCGCGTGCGCCCGCAGCTCCTCGGCCAGCGGCTCCCGCTGCGCGACCAGGTCGGGGCCGAGCGCGGTGAACGCCCGCACGTTGAGCGCCGCGCACAGCAGCCGGGCGGCGTCCGGACCGGTGGCGGCCCGGGCCAGCTCCAGCGCCCGCGCGCTCGCGGCGTCGGCCCGCGCGTCGTCGACGCCCTCCACCTCGCGGAACAGCGCGACCAGCAGGCGGCAGCGCACGTCGTCGGGGAGCCCGTCCTCGGCCGGGGTCTCCAGCAGCTCCAGCAGCGGGTCGAGCAGCACCGGGTCCTGCGCGCCGCCCTCGCGCACCGTCCACACCAGCGGCGCGTCCCAGCCGGCCAGGGCGTCGACGAGCAGGTCGTGCCGGCCCAGCCGCCGGGCGGTGCGGACGGCGTCCCGCTGCTGGGCGCGGGCGGTCACCGCGTCGCCGGCGCGGGCGTGCGCGGAGATCGACGGCAGCAGCACCGCCAGCTCCTCCTCCCCGCCGCGCCGGCCGGCCAGCTCCAGCAGCCGCAGCGCCGACGCCCACTGCCGGGCCTCCTCCGCCGCCGCGCCCAGCCGGCCGGCCTCCCGCGCCGCGGCGACGACGTAGGGGACGGCGTCGACGGCGGTGCGTGGACCGGCGGCGGCCACCGCGTGGTGGGCCAGCGTCGCGGCGTCCACCCCGCCCTGCTCGCGCAGCACCGCCAGCGCGGTGGCGTGCACCCGGGCGCGGCGCAGCAGCGAGGTGTCCTCGTAGAGCACGTCGCGCACCAGGGCGTGGGTGAAGCGCACCCGCCCGGGCGCCGGCTCGTCGAGCAGGCCGGCCAGCACCGCGGTCTCCAGGGCGTCCAGCACCTCGTCGACGTCCCGCCCGGCCAGGGCCGCGAGCACGTCGACGTCGGCCTCCCGGCCGAGGACCGCGGCCTGGCGCAGCGCCGTCACCGCCGTCCCGGGCAGCCGCTCGACGCGGCGGCGCAGCACGTCGCGCAGCCCGGCCGGCACACCGGTGCGCGCCGCGCCCCGGCCCTCGGCGACCAGCAGGCGGGTGAGCTCGCGGACGTACAGCGGGTTGCCGTCGGTGCGCTCGCGCAGCAACACGAGCTCCGCGGGTCCGGCGTCCTCGAGGCCGTGCTGCCGGGCGAGGACGGCGATGCCGTCGTCGTCGAGCCCCCGCAGCTCCAGGTGCCGCGCCCCGGCCGAGGCCAGCGCCGCGCGGGTGGCGGCGAGCGCCTCGCCGGCCTCGGCGTCCCGGTAGGTGGCCAGCACCAGCAGCGGGCAGCCGGCCAGGGAGTCCACGACCTGGCGCAGCAGCTGCAGGGTCAGCTCGTCGGCGCGGTGGACGTCGTCGAGCACCACCAGCAGCGGCTGCTCCCGGGCGGCCTCGCGCAGCCGTTCGGCGACCGCCCGCGCCAGCCAGAAGGCGGTGCCCTCCTCGAGCGGAGCGGCACCCAGCGCGCGGGTGATCTCGGTCCACGGCCAGGCCGGAGGAGCGCCGTCCACCTCGGGGCAGCGGCCCTCGAGCACCTGCCAGCCGTCCTCGCGCAGCCGCGCCGCGGCGGCCTCGACCAGCGTGGTCTTGCCCGCGCCGGCCTCACCGGCGATCCACACGACCCGGGCGCCCTCGGCGGCCAGCTCGACCAGCCGGCGCAGCTCGGCGGTGCGACCGAGCGACGGCGGGGGAGGGGGAGCCGGGACCGCGGGCAGCGGCGCACTGCGCGGACCGGGCAGGTCCAGCGCCGGCACCTGCCCGAGGATCGCCGTCTCCAGGTCGCGCAGAGCGGAACCCGGGTCGATGCCGAGCTCCTCGGCCAGCCGCTCCCGGGCGCGGCGCAGCACGCCGAGCGCGTCGCCCTGCCGGCCGCTGCGGTAGAGCGCCAGGGCGAGCAGGCGCACGGCCTCCTCCCGGTCGGGGGAGTCGTGCAGGTGGCGCTCCAGCTCGGGGACGACGGCCGCCGCCCGCCCGAGCGACAGGTCGGCGTCGGCGCGCAGCTCCACGGCGACCAGCCGCAGCTCCTGCAGCCGCGGGACCTCGGGCGCGGCCCAGGCGGCGTCGGCCGACCCGGCGTAGGCGGGACCGGACCAGCAGGCGAGTGCCTGCGCCAGCAGCTGGCGGCGGTCGGCGACGTCGTCGGTGGCGGAGGCCCGGGCGACGAGGTCCTCGAACCGCCAGGCGTCGACGGCCTCGCGGGGCAGGTCGAGGCGGTAGCCCGGCGCCGCGCTGACCACGACCGTCGCTCCCGAGCGTCGTCCGCCGGCCGGCTCCAGGGCCCGGCGCAACCGGGAGACGTGCACCTGCAGGGCCGCCAGGGCCCTGGGCGGGGGCTCGCCGTCCCACAGGTCCTCGACCAGCCGGTCGGTCGAGACGACGTGCCCGCGGCCAGCACCAGCCGGGCGAGGACCGACCGCTGCCGCGGACCGCCCAGCGCCGCCGGCTGCCCGGCGACCGTGGCCTGCACGGGCCCGAGGACGGACACCTCGACGGACGGGACCTGCGGGGAGGGGAGGTCCGGAACGCGCTCAGCCATGGCGCGGAGAAGGTAACCGGGCAGGCCGTCGGCGGGCCGGCATCCCGACGTGTCGGTCGTCGACGTCCGACCTGCCGATCGCTGCGCCGGTGCCGGTGCTGCGCCGCGGCCGCGGCCGCGGGCCCCGCGGCGCACGACGCCCGCAGCGATGACCCGCGCCGCTTCCAGGGGTCTCATGCAGCAGGCGGCACCGTCCGGCGGTGCCGCGGGACTGGCAGGGCGACGGCCACCTGACAGGAGGAGAGATCGATGGAGATGAAGCTGGAACTGGTGCCGATCCCGGTCGCGGACGTCGACCGGGCGAAGGCCTTCTACATCGAACGGCTCGGGTTCGTCGAGGACGTCGACGTGCGGCCCGCGGACGGCGTGCGGGTGGTGCAGGTGACGCCGCCGGGCTCGGCGTGCTCCATCGGCATGGGCACCGGTCTGCCGGCCTACGACGAGATGGCACCCGGTTCGACCAAGGGCCTGCACCTGGTGGTCGCGGACATCGAGCAGGCCCGCGCCGACCTCCTGGGGCGCGGCGTCGACGTCGGCGAGGTGGTGGACGTCGGCGGCGGGGTCAAGTACGCCTGGCTCACCGACCCCGACGGCAACACCCTGACCCTGCAGGAGATGGCCTGGCGGGCCGGGGACGCGTTCTAGCCGAGCGGGCGGTCACCGCGGAGACCGTCGGTACGCAGACGTGGACCGGATGGTCCTGCTGTCCTGGCTCGCCGTGACGCCGACCCGGCCGAGGTGACCGCGCGCCTGCAGGGTTGATCGCACCCGTGGTGGCGGGGCAGGCGACCTGCGGTCCCCGTCCGTGCCCGGGCCGGTGACCTCCTCGGCGCGGGAGGTCCCGGAACGGCGCCGTCCGTGACAGCCTCCATGCGGCTCTGCACGCTGCACCACGGGGGAACGTTGCCGCACCCATCCCTGCCCGTCGCCGTCCGCACGACCGAGGGCTGACGCCGTGTACCGCGTCGCCGGGCGGCTGGTCCTCAGTCCCAGTGACCTGACCCGGCACCAGGAGTGCCACCACCTCACCGCGCTCAACCTGCAGGTCGCCGAGCGGCGCCTGGATCCGCCGGCCGAGGGCGCCAGCGACCAGACGGTGCTCGTCGCCGACCTGGGCATCGCCCACGAGCTGCGCTACCTGGAGTCGCTGGAGGAGCAGGGGCTCACCGTGGCCCGGCTCCAGGGCAGCCGCAGCGAAGCGGCGACGCGAGAGGCGATGCGCGCCGGCGTCGACGTCGTCCACCAGGCGACGCTCTCCGACGGCACCTGGGGCGGTCAGGCGGACTTCCTCCTGAAGGTGTCCGTGCCGTCCGACCTCGAGGACTGGTCCTACGAGGTCGCCGACGCCAAGCTCGCCCGGCGCATCAAGGTCCCGGCGCTGCTGCAGATGGCCACCTACGCCGACCGGCTGGCCACTCTGCAGGGCCGCCAGCCCGAGCGCATCTGCGTCGTCACCGGCGACGGCGAGACCCGCCCGTGGCGGCTGGTCGACGTCGCCGCCTACGCCCGCCGCGCCCGCGCCCGGCTGCAGGCCTTCATCGCGGACCCGACGCCCACCGCGCCCGTGCCCATCGCCCACTGCGACCAGTGCACCTGGAAGCCGAGGTGCGAGACCGAGCTGCGCACCAGCGACGACCTCAGCCTCGTCGCCGGCATGCGCCGCGACCACCGCGCCGCGCTCAACGGCGCCGGCATCGCCACGCTCGAGCAGCTCGCCGGCGCACCCGACGACGTCCTCAGGGCCACTGGCATCAGCCGGGGCACCCGCGAGCGGCTGCGCGACCAGGCCCGCGAGCAGCTCCGCGGCCGCGCGGCCGGCGTCCCCACCCGCACGCTGCTCACCCCGCAGACCGCCCAGGGGCTGCTCCGCCTCCCCGAGCCCAGCCCCGGCGACCTCTACCTCGACTTCGAGGGCGACCCGCTCGCCGGCGACGGCGAGGGGCTGGAGTACCTCGCCGGCCTGGGCGACCGGGCAGGCGCCTTCACCGCCCTCTGGGCGCACGACGCCGCCGAGGAGCGGCGCATGGTCGAGGACCTCGTCGACCGCATCGTCGAGGCCTGGCGCGCCGACCCCGGCATGCACGTCTACCACTACGCCGCCTACGAGGTCAGCGCGCTCAAGCGGCTCACCGGCCGGTACGGCGTCCGCGAGGCCGAGCTCGACCAGCTGCTGCGCGCCGAGCGGTTCGTCGACCTGTATCCCGTCGTGACGCAGTCGATGCGGATCAGCAAGGAGTCCTACTCGATCAAGAAGGTCGAGGCCTTCTACGGGCGCGCGCACACCGGCGACGTCGCCGACGCGATGAGCAGCGTCGTCGAGTACGAGAAGTGGCTCATCGACCGCGACCCGGCCCGGCTGCGGTCGATCGAGGACTACAACCGGGACGACGTCGACTCCACCCGCGAGCTGCACGACTGGCTGGAGGCCCAGCGGGCCGAGCTGGAGGCGGAGCACGGTCCGCAGCCGCGCCCGGGGGTTGCCGAGATCGCCGTCCCGGCCCCGCGGTCGGACGCCGAGGTCGCGGAGCTGGCGCTGGTCGAGCAGCTGCAGGACCGCGGCCACGACCTGCTCGGCGACCTGGTGCAGTGGCACCGGCGCGAGGCCCGGCCCGGCTGGTGGGAGTTCTTCAGCCGCGGCGAGCTGGACGACGACCAGCTCGTCGAGGACCGGACGGCGCTCGGCGGGCTGTCCGCCGCGGTGGAGATCGGCACCGAGAAGCGCAGCAAGCTCTACGAGTTCGCCTTCCCGCCGCAGGACGCCAAGCTCTCGGTCGGCAAGCCGGCCTTCGACGTCGACACCCGGGTGCGGATCGGCGAGGTGCGCGCGCTCGACGCGGTCGCCGGGCGGGTGGTCGTGAAGAGCACCAAGGCGTCGGCGGGCCCGCGCGGGCTGGGTCCGGAGGGTCCGCTGGACGACAAGCAGATGCGCGCCGCGATCAAGGCGACCGCGGACGCCGTCCTGGCCGGTGAGCCGTGCCTCGGGCAGCGGCTGCTCGACCGCGTCGTCCCCGCGCACACCCGCCGGCTGCCGGGGGAGGAGGCGGGCGACGCCGTCGTCCGGCTCGGCCTGGCGCTGGACGGCGAGGTGCTGGCCGTCCAGGGGCCGCCCGGCAGCGGCAAGACGCGGGCGGCGTCCCGGCTGATCCGTGCGCTGCTCGACGCCGGCAAGAAGGTCGGCGTCACGGCGCAGTCCCACGCGGTGATCGGCAACGTGCTGAGCGCCGTCGGCCGCCCGGCGCTGCAGAAGTGCGAGGAGTCCCAGGCGTGCGGGGCACCCGGCGTGGAGTGGTCCCGCGATGCCGGCGACGTGGCCTCGCGGCTGCTCGACGGTTCGGCGTCACTGGTCGGCGGGACGTCGTGGTTCTGGTGCCGCGAGGACCTGGCCGAGGCGGTCGACGTCCTGGTGATCGACGAGGCCGGGCAGTTCTCGCTGGCCAACGCGGTCGCCGTCGCCCGGTCGGCGACATCGCTGGTGTTGCTCGGCGACCCGCAGCAGCTCGCGCAGCCGACCCAGGCCGTGCACCCGGGGGAGTCCGGGCTCTCCGCGCTCGAGCACCTGCTCGACGGGCACCCGACCGTGCCCGAGGACCGCGGCGTCTTCCTCGACCGCACCTACCGGATGCACCCGGCGCTGACCGCGTTCGTCTCCGACCTGGCGTACGAGGGGCGGCTGGAGTCGGCGGCAGGCCGCGAGCGGATCGCGGTGGACGGCTGGGCCAGCGGGCTCGGCGTCCGGTTCGTGCAGCACGTGCAGCCGTCGATGGCGGCGTCCCCGGACGAGGCGTCAGCGGTCGCCGAGGTGTGGCACTCGCTGCAGGGCGTCGGCTGGGTGGACGCCGCGGGGGAGCGATCCACGATCGGGCCGGAGGACGTGCTGGTGGTCGCGCCGTACAACAACCAGGTCGCGCTCGTCCGGCAGGCGCTGCCCGACGGCGCGCGGGTCGGCACCGTGGACAAGTTCCAGGGGCAGGAGGCGCCGGTCGTCCTCTACTCGATGACCTCGACGTCGGCCGAGGACGCACCCCGCGGCGTCTCGTTCCTGTACGACCTGCACCGGCTCAACGTCGCGGTGTCGCGCGCCAAGGCGCTGGCCGTCGTGGTGATGAGCGAGGAGCTGCTGGACGCCGCGGTGCGGACGCCGGAGCAGCTGCGCCAGGTCAACGCCCTCTGCCGCCTCGTCGAGATGGCGACCGTCGTCCGCTGACGCTCGGCCGTCACGGGCGACGGCTCGGCTCTCAGGCTCGCCAGGGATCGAGGAGCTCGACGCCGGTGCCGACGAAGTCCCGGGTGTTGCGCGTGGCCAACGAGGCGGAGTGCGCGCGACAGATGGCAGCGATCTGTGCGTCCAGGGCGTCGACGGGGCGTCCGCCACGCTCTCGGGCCGCTGCGATGTCGCCGTACAGAGCGGCGGCGGCAGTGTCGAAGGGGAGGACCTGGCCGGGAAAGGCTCCGAGCACCTCGTCGGCGAGCTGCCGCAGCTCGGTGGCACGCCGTCCGTCGGGGAGCCGGGCGAGACCGAAGCGGATCTCGGCCACGGTGATGGCGGTCGTGACGAGGGATCCCCGCGTCTGCTGACCGAGCCAGGTCACGACCGCCGGGTCCTGGGAGGGGCGCATCAGCTCGGACACGACATTCGTGTCGAGGACGATCACTCGGAGAAGTCCGCTGATCGCGCCGGCGAGCTCCGGGGTGGGATGGACAGCTCGACGCCGCCCGCACCGCCGAAGCGCTCCAGCAGTGTGGAGAAGAGGTCGGCGGACGACTCGGCGTCGCTGACCGCCGTCGTGAGGATCTCGCGGATCTCCGCCTCCATGGACCTCCCGTTGCGGGCCGCGCGGACCCGCAACCGTTCGCGGACTTCGTCGTCGAGACCTCTGATACTGATGGCGGCCATGGCTCCCCCTTTTGCTAGCGATGCTAGCGACCAGGTAAACGCGTTGGGACGAAGCGGCTCAGGCTCGAGTCCGAACGATGGCACTCCGTTCGCCACGGGTGGTTCACCACCGCAGCCGGGCGGTCACGGACGTCGTCGACCATCTGGCGGCGCTACCTGAGCGGCTGACCTCCCGGCGCGGACGTCGTCGCGTGGGGTGGACGGGCTGTGGCGACGCGTCGAGACGGTGGCTCGCGTCCGCTGGTCGTTCCCGTCGTCCTTGCGTCGGTGCTCCACTCCCCGGAGCCTCGCCACGCGCGGGACGTCTGGAGGGGGAGCGGCATGAAGTACGTCGTCACGTGGCGGGAGCGGCCGACCGGCTCGGTCGCGGAGTACGAGGCCGCCCAGAAGCGGGTGCTCGAGATCTTCTCCGGGTGGGAGATGCCGGAGAGCCTGACCTTCCACCAGTTCGTCGTCCGCCTCGGCGAGTTCGGCGGGTACGCGGTCGTCGAGACCGATGCGCCGACCGACCTGGAGTACCTCACCACCGTCTACGCGGGTTTCTCCTTCACCGTCGAGCCGGTGCTGGACGTGATGGACGCCGTCGCCGCCGAGACGCGCGGCATCGAGTACCGGGATTCGCTGCGGGAGGGGTGACGCTCGACCCCTGCTCACAGTGCGGGGCAGGGGTCGACCTCGCGGAGGCCGATACCGTCCGGCTGGGGCTCGGCCCCTGCTCCGACCCTGGGCAGGTGTCCGCGGCGCTGGGCAACGACGGCTCACAACCACGCCTCGATCGCGTCCAGCTGCTCGTGGGTGAGCCCGACGAACAGCTCCGGCGCGACCACCAGCACGTGCGGGTTCGCCGCCAACCAGTCCCCGGTGTCGGCCGCCTGCATCGCCAGGTCGTCGTCGACCCACACGATCCGCCGGTCCGGCTCGGCCTCGGCGACCGCGCGGGCGGCGGCGAGCTTCCACCAGCTGGACCGGCCGCCGAACGAGCCGGCGAACCCGGTGGGCGCCGCGTCGGCGCGGGCGTGGGTCACCAGCCCGCGGGGGAGTCCCATCGGCTCGGCCAGCAGCCGGTCGGCGTCCGTGGTCCAGGTGGTGAGCCACTGGATCTCCACCCGGCCGGACTCGTGCAGCTCCCGCAGCCGGGCGGTGATCGTCGGGTTCCAGGACAGCACGTAGCCGTTGAACGTGCCCCGCTCCCAGCCCTCGGGCAGGTCCACGCGGGCGGCGTTGAGCACCCCGTCGACGTCCAGCAGCAGGATCGGGCGGTCCCTGGTCGAGCTCATGCCCCATCCTGCCGCCGCAGCAGCTGCCGCAGGTGGGCGGCCGCGTCGGGCCCGGCGGGAAGACCGTCGTCGAGACCGAGGAGCCGGCCGACCTGCAGGACCTCACCACCGCCCATGCGCCCGCCTGCCTGGCGGTCGAGCCGGTGGTGCACGTGCCGGACGCCGTCCTCGCCGGGACGCGCGGTCGCGACCTGACCCCTCACGACGGTCAGGACGGCGGCTGCCCGCCGATGACACCGGCGACCACCGCGGCCGCGGCGTGCCCGGTCCGGACGGCGTCCAGCACGGGCACCCCGGCGCGCCAGCCGGCCAGCACCCCGGCGGCGACCGCGTCCCCGCAGCCGGTGGTGTCGCGCAGCCGGCCCTCCGGCAGCGGCTCCACCGGCACCTCCCAGGCGCCGGCCCGCGTCAGCACCCGGGTCGGCCGGGCACCGGCGTGCACCAGCACGAGCCCCGGCGCCCACGGGGGCAGGTCGCCGGTCAGCCCCAGCTCCGAGGCCTCGGCGGCGTTGCAGGAGAGGACGTCGGGCCGCAGCCCGGCGAGCAGGCCGGCGTACGCCTCCGGCCCGTGGCTCGCGATCCGGGTGGCGGCGGCGACGTCGATGCTGACCGGCACACCGGCGTCGTGGGCAGCCGCGGCCGCGGTCCGCAGGGCCTCGGGGAAGCGCAGCAGGTCGTAGCCGTCGAGGTGGACGACGGCGGCGCCGGCCACCCACTCCGCGCGGACGTCGGCCGACTCCAGCCCGCCCTCCCCGCGGTCGGTGAGCAGCGTCCGCTCGCCATCCCGGTGGACCAGCACCGTCGACAGCGGCGCCCGGCCGCGGCGCACCACCGCCGTCTCGACCCCGCGCTCCGCCAGCGCGGCCAGCAGCCCGCCGGCCAGCGGGTCCGCGCCGGCCCAGCCCGCCAGCCGCGCCGGCGCGCCCAGGCCGACCACGCCGGCCGTCACGTTGGCCGGCGCCCCGCCCGCCGTCGTCGTCCGCACCACCCGCTGCTGCCCACCGACGACCAGGGGCGCCGACAGCTGCAGCAGCTGGTCGGCCACCAGCTTGCCCAGCGCCACCACCGGGCCGGGGCCCGCGGGGCTGGGCCACCGGGCGGTGTCTCCGTGCGGCACGGGGTCAGGGTGCACCAGGCGGCGACCCGCGCCGGTGGCTTCAGCTCCGGACCGGCATCTCCACCGGGACGGCGGAGCGCTCGGTGCCGGCCGCGGCGACGAGCTCGTCGACGGCCCGCCGCAGCGCGCCGGTGATCGAGGACCCGGGCAGCCGCCCGGCGACCGCCCGCTCGACGCTCGTGTAGTACCAGAGCAGCTCCTCGTGGCCGGCGTTGAACGTCGTCCAGAAGGCCGGCCCGTAGCGGCGGACGTCGGCGGCGATGCACAGGCCGTTGTGCGTCTTGTCGGCCGCGGTGACCAGCAGCGCGTCGGCCGGCTTGGTCGCCAGGCCCTCGACGTAGGGGCGCTTGCGCTCGGGCCAGGTCCCGCTGCGGTTGCCGTCGGCGTCCAGGCCGTCCGAGCAGGCGCGCACGATGTCGGCGACGGCATCGCCGAAGCGCTCCCGGATGTCCGCCAGCACCGCGCCGCCCTGCCCCTCCGGCGCGTCCTCGACCGCGTCGTGCAGCAGCCCGGCGATCGCTTGGTCCTCGTCGCCGCCGTGCTCGAGCACCAGCGCGCTGACGCTCATCAGGTGCGTCAGGTACGGCACCCGCGAGCCCTTGCGCAGCTGCTCGCGGTGGTGCCCGGCGGCGTACTGCAGCGCCCGGTCGTAGCGCTCGCTCAGCGGCCCGGACCCCATCGCGCTCCGGTTCTCCATAGTCGCGGTCACCCGTTCTCCTCTCCTCGCAGGACGACGCGATCGTCGCCGCGACGTCCCGTGGCTCATCGGTCACCCCGCTCGAGGCGGGCGAGTGCGGCGGTGAAGCTGTCGTTCCACAGCCCCAGGTGCGGCCAGCGCTCGGCGACGTACGCCGTCGCCTCCCGGGCCGACATCCCCTCCTCGCGGACCAGCCAGGCGCGCAGCACCAGCCCGGTCCGCGAGGCGCCGCCGTGGCAGTGCACGAGCAGCCGGTGCCCCTCGGCGCGCAGCGCGGCCATGTCGTCGAGGACGTCGGCCAGCGTGCCGTCGAGGTCGGCGTTGTGGTCGTCGTCGGCGATGTAGGCCATCCGGTGCAGCGCGTGCGTGAAGGGGGCGCCGAGCCGGCACAGCGAGATGACGGCGAAGTCCTGCTCGCTGTACCGGGCCCCGTCGAGGTTGCCCGCCCAGATGCCGGGCAGCACCTCGCGCGGGCCGATCCGCGGGATGGCCCCGGGGTCGTAACTCTGCTGCGCGCCGCCGTCGAGCGCGGCCGCCAGCTGCTGCAGGTCGGCCAGCCGCCACACCCGCTCGCCGTGGCCGGGGACCCGGCCGTGGACGACCGACGCCCAGCGCATCGGGATGCCGCCCATGCCGTACACCGCCCCGGCCAGCCCGCCGGCGACCGCGGCGACCGTGTCGGTGTCCCCGCCCAGGTCGACGACCAGCCGCAGCACCTCGGCGAAGTCCCGGCCGTGGCCCAGGGCCCACACCGCCTGACCGAGCGTCGGCCACACCGCGCCGTTGGACTCGGTCGCCCGCTCCGGCGTCCAGTCCGGTGCGAGCACGGTCGCCCACCGCTCGCGGTGCCCGCCGGCCACCGACCCCAGGGCCGCCGGGATCGCGGCCAGCGGGTCGCCGCCGTCGAGTGCCACGCGCACCAGCTCGTGGAAGACCGCGCAGCCCTCGCCGGCCGACGGGTCGCCGTGGGTGAGCGCCGAGATGCGGCGGGCGGCGTCCATGGTCGCCTCGCGGCCGTCGCGGGAGAACCGGATGGCGGCCGGTGTCGTGCGCATCAGCGAGCCGTTGCCGGCCGCGTGCCCCGAGCGGGCGAAGTGCTCGGTCGCGGCCGTGTCCCAGGCCAGGCCGGAGCCGAGGACGGCGCGGGTCTGGTTGCCGATGTCGGGCGGGCCGAACTCTGCCCAGGTGCGGAACCGGTCGAAGAGGTCGGCCTCGTCCAGACCGCCGCGCTCCACCAGCGACGTCGCGACCAGCAGCGCCATCTGCGTGTCGTCGGTGAACTCGCCCGGCTCCCGGCCCAGCGACCCGCCACCGCACATCTCGGTGTGCGCGCCACGGGCCGGGGTCGGGAAGGCGGCGGAGAACCGCCCGGGCGGGCCGAACTCGAAGGGGGCGCCGAGCGCGTCGCCGACGGCCGAGCCGACCAGCGCGCCGGCGGCACGGGACGAGCGGTGAATGCGGGTCACCCGGACCTCCTGCAGGGGTGGGGGAGGTGCGTTCCCTCACCGGCGTCCGCCACAGCGACCACCCTCCCCGGAGTTAGCTCATCCTTGCGTCAACTATCAAGTTAGACGAATCCTGCGCTAATGTCGACGGCGTGTACCGCGACAGTTCGGGCCGGGCCCTGACCGACTACCCGCGGCCGTCGGTCGCGGTCGACACGGCCGTCCTCACCGTGCCGGTCGGCGACCCCCGGCTGGCCGTGCTGCTCGTCCGCCGGGCAGGGGAGGAGCGCCGGCCGGAGTGGGCGCTACCGGGCACCTTCCTGCACGAGGGGGAGACCCTGGCGGTCGCCGTCGGGCGGTCGCTGAGCGAGAAGGCCGGTCTGACGCCGGACGTCGCGCCACGTCAGCTGCACGTCTTCGACGACCCGGACCGGGACGACCGCGGGTGGGTGCTGTCCGTCGCGCACGTCGCCGCGCTGCCGTGGCGGGTGGTCGCACCGGTGGCCGAGGCGCGACCGGAGGAGGTGTGCCTGCGGCCGGTGGACGACGTCCGGGGCCTGCTGTTCGACCACGACGACATCGTGCGGCGCGCGGTGGCCGACGTGCGCGCGCGGTACGCCGAGCGACCCGACCCCGACGGGCTGCTGCAGGAGCCCTTCAGGGTCCGGGAGCTCCACCGCCTGCACGAAGCGGTGACCGGCGGCCTCGGGTACTCGGCGGACACGTTCCGCCGGACCATGCTGCCCCTGCTCGAGGAGACGGAGCGGCGGTCGGAGGGGTCCGTGGGCAAGCCCGCCCAGCTCTACGTCCGCCGGTGAGCCGTCCGGGGACCACGGCCGAACGCGGACTCGGCGCCTGCGTCAGGCGCTGACCTCCTCGTGCGTGTTCACCCCGGGGATGCGCCGCACCGAGCCCCAGCCGAAGCGGGCCCACACGACCAGCAGCGCGGCGCCGGCAAGCGACCCGAGGGTGTCGCGGAAGAGGTCGCCGTTGGTGTCGTCGTTGTCCTCGGAGAGCTGCGTCCCGAACCACGCGTCCGACCGCCACTCGAACAGCTCCCACAGCGCGCCGACGGCGATGCCGAGGGCCGCGGTGACGACGCCGATGCCGACGTAGTGCCGAAGGTGCGTCTCGTCGCGGGGGTCCGGGACGACGTCCAGCCGGGCGAGCGCGATGTAGACGACCGGGGACGTGAGCATCGGCAGGGTGAAGTGCACCAGGTCGTCGAAGCGGACGAACTCGTCGTAGAGGCCGAGCGTCTCGCCGAACCCCTGCAGCGCCATGCCGAGGGTCAGCGACAGGTCGTAGAGCCGGGGCAGGTTCACCAGCCGGGCGACGAGCGTGATGCTCCCCAGTGCGACCAGCAGCGCGGCCGACCCCCACTGCCCGCTCGCCGCGTACCCCGCGGCCCCGGCGAAGATCGCCAGCCGCAGGACGTCGATGCCGTCCCTGACCACCGGCGTCCAGTCACCCATCAGCAGCGTGCGCCCGTCCACGTCGACGCACTACCCGCCGGGGACGGCGCACGCTCGCCGTGTGCGACGCCGCGTCACCGGGCTCCGCCGTCACCCAGGCGATCGGGGGACGGCGGCGTCCGGGCCGCGCGGACCGCTGTGCCCTGGTGCTGCACTGTCCGCAGCCGGCCCGAGCCGGCCAGGGGACCGCAGGACGGGAGCACGGCGTGACCGATCGCGAGCTCGAGCCGACCGCCGCGAGCAGCAGCCGGACGGTGCCGTGCACCAGCCATGCGGCCGGCCACGCCGTCCACCCCACCCGCGTGCTGCTGTGCGACACCAGCCCGGACGACGCCTGGACGCCGGTCGTCGTCATGGGCGCCGTCGGGGACGTGCTGACCGTCGCCTGCGGCGCGGAGCTCCGCCGCTACCGCAACCACGGCACCGGCGGCCTGCTGGACCTGGTCGACGCCACCGGCCCCGACGCGCTGCTCAACGAGCGGTACGGACTGCTCTTCCTGCGCTCCTGGCCGCAGGACGCCGCAGCGGTGTTCTCGCTGCAACCGGCCGACCAGCCGCCGCACCCCTGCCGCCACGGCTGACTCCTAAGGCGTGAGACCGCCCCGCCACGGTCCACCGGGTGCACGCAACCACCGTTGACGTTCGAACGCCTTCCGTGACGGGGCGCGACCGCCGACCGGTCGACGTCCACCCCGGGAGGTGGGGGACGCCGCGCCACAGCCCGTCCCCGCACAGGCACGACAGGGGGAGTGGGAGCGTGGCCCTGACGGGTGTCCAGCACATCGATCGTCGCTACCGGACCTTCCGCATCTCGTGGGCCACCCGGCTGCGCCTGCGCTGGTACGCCCGCACCGGCCGCCGGGCCGGCCTCCCGGGCAGGGTCAGCGTCGCCTCGACGCCCGTCTCGGCCGAACTCGTCGCCGAGTACGGCGAGGCCCGGCGAGCGGGAACGCACCCGCTGCCTCGTCGACACCCACCCCGCCGACGTCCGGCTCGGGCAGATGGACGCCGAACTGCGCACCCTGCGTGCCACGCTCGAGCGCCAGACGCAGGACGCCGACCGCATGCCCAAACGCCCGCGCCGGCCTGGCTCGCCGCCGCTACTCCCGGCGAAATGAACCTGCCGGATTCCACGACTCGCGAGCGCCGGGCCATCACCCACCAGCGTTCGGTGGTCGCAACCCGCGCCGTCCTGGAGCCGATCGCGATCCACCCTCGGTTCATTGCGGCGACTGCCACCCCGGCCGGGACGACGGCCGATGCCGGACCGGTCGACCGGCAGCGAGCGCTCGGCTTGAGGCGAGCACGAGCGGTGCTCGAGGAGCTCGTTGCTCTCGGCGTCCCGAGGGCCTCCTTGACCGCCGTCGGCCTGGCTGGCGCTTCCCTGGGTGTGTCCAGGACCAGGACGCCGCCGGCCAATCGCTGCCCGGTCCTGCTGCGGAGAACCGCAAGTGATCCTCATGCTCGAGGACGGGACGACCGGGGCCTCTGCGAGTGAGGCGCCGCTCGCGGCGACCAGACCTTGATGCGCTGGCGGCCTGAGTGACGAGGAGAGACGCACGAGGCAGCGCCAGATCCGTCCTACCGCGTTTCGGCACTCGAACGTGCCACGGTCCTCGCGTCCAACCCGGGCCGCGCGATGTCAGGCCACTGTTGTCGCAACCGCCGGCCCCGATCACCACCGCCCCTTGGGGGAACACATGTCGCAGTCGACTCACGCGCCGGCCGACCCGCAGGGGAGCGCCCCGCAGCCGCCGGCCAAGAAGCCCTTCTACAAGCGGGCCTGGTTCATCGTCATCGCAGTGCTCGTCGTCATCGCCATCGCCCAGGGCGGCGGCGGAGACGGGGAGTCGGCATCCTCGCCCGCTGACTCGTCGACCGGCGATGCAGCCTCTGCTCCCGCTGTGGACATGCCTGCTGCGGAGCCCCCAGCCCCTCAGGCCCCGGCCCCTGAGACCCCGGGCATCGGTGAGCCTGCCGCTGACGGCAAGTTCAACTTCATCGTCAACGGCGTTGACTGCAGTGCTACGGAGATCGGCAGCGAGTTCCTGAGTCAGAAGGCTCAAGGTCAGTTCTGCATCGTCGACCTGACCATCACCAATGTCGGCGACCGGGCACAAAGCTTCTTCGGCGACAACGCCACCTTGCTTAACGAGCAGGGTCAGCAGTTCTCGGCCGACAGCGAGGCTGCGATCTACCTCGAGGACTCGTCCTCGCTCTACGAGGAGATCAACCCCGGTAACACGCTGGCCAGCAAGGTCGTCTTCGACGTTCCTGCGGGCACGGTGCCGACCTCGATCGAACTCCACGATTCCGCCTTCTCCGGCGGCGTCACCGTCAACCTGCAGTAGACCCGACCCTGGCAGCCTCTTCGCTCACATGGCGGGAGCCCTCGGCGTCTGACAACGGGTCGAGAAACCTGGCTGTCGCCGCACTCCTGCCGCTGATCACCCGTCGAGATCGCCGATCTCGCACGGCTACAGCGTCGTAGTCGTGCAAGATCGGCGATCTCGCCGGATCGAGGGGTCAGGCGACCCGGCGGGCGCCCGCGTAGCTCGGCATCGAGTCGACGTTCACGACCGACACCGGCTTGCCGGCGCTCGAGGAGTGCACCATCTGGCCGTTGCCGATGTACATGCCCACGTGCGAGACCGGGCTGTAGAAGAACACCAGGTCGCCCGGCTTGAGGTTGGCCTTCGACACCGGGGTGCCGAACGTCGACTGGGCCTTCGAGGTGCGCGGGATGGAGACGCCGGCCGCCTTGTAGGCGAAGCTGGTCAGCCCCGAGCAGTCGAACCGGTCGGGACCGGTCGCGCCGTAGAGGTACATGTCACCGCGCTGGGCCAGCGCGGTGTCGACGGCCTTCTGCGCGGCGCTGCTGGACGCGGCGGCCGGGGCCGGGGCCGCGGCGAGCACCGGACCGGCCGCCCCACCGACAGCGGCGGAGGCAGGGAGGGGGGAGAGGGCGATCCCGGCGCCGGCGATGGCGGCGACGGCGACACCGCGGAACGAGCGACGAGCGAAGGACGTGCGGGCAGTCGTCATCGACGACGGTTCTCCTGTTCTCCACGACCGCCTACCGGGTTAGCTGACGGGTTCGGACGGGGGAGTCGCCCGGCGCGACGAGGTCGCGCTTCACCCCAGTGCTGCGGTGGGTCCCCGGCCTGCGCAACGGTCATCGACCGGTGCACGGTTCGGCGGCGTCCGGCGGGTGTCACAAGGTCAGCGACGCGGGCCCTCCGGACGGCGCGAGGCTAGGGGGGCCCTTCGGCCCTGTTCAAAGCGAGGACCGGGATCCGGACGACAGCCGGCTCGAACCGCGACACGCCGCGCTGACCACCACGGATGCCGCTGACGGCCCGCAGGTCGGCCTGGAGAACGCGCTGGTCAGGCCGTTATCGAAAAGTTGCCTCGACGACGGAGAGCCGGAGCGCACGGTGTGGGGTCGGCTGCGGACAGCTCCGGGGGCGTCGTGGTTGGGGTGGCTGTTCCCCGGGCACGACAGAGGTAACCGACCCAAGGAGGAACACCATGGCCGGCATGTTGAGGAAGGTCCTGGCCTCGGGGCTCGCGGCGAAGGTCATCCAGGAGGCCAGCAAGCCGCAGAACCAGGCGAAGATCAAGGAGTTCATCGCCAAGATGGGCGAGCAGAACAAGAAGCAGGGCGGCGGCCGGGGCTACGGCCGCGGGCCGGTGCGCTGACCGTTCCGCGCTGACCGCACGGCGACCCCCGCTCGCACCGGGCGGGGGTCGCCGTCATGCTCGGGGACCGTGCTGCGCATCGCCGTCCTCGACGACTTCCAGTCCGCCGCCGCCGACTTCGCCGACTGGTCGCGTCTGCCGGAGGAGGCCGAGGTCGTCAGCTTCACCGACCACCTCGACGACGAGGACGCCGTCGCCGACCGGCTGGCCGGGTTCGACGTGGTCGTCGCGATGCGCGAGCGCACCCCCTTCCCGCGCAGCCTCCTCGAGCGGCTGCGCGGACTGCGCCTGTTGGTCACCACCGGCGCGCGGAACGCCGCCATCGACGTCGCCGCGGCCGCCGAGCGCGGCGTGACGGTCTGCGGCACCGGCGCGCACCCCACCGGCACCGTCGAGCTGACCTGGGCGCTGGTCCTGGCGGTGGCCCGGCACGTCCCCGAGGAGGACGCCGAACTGCGGGCCGGCGGCTGGCAGCGCACCGTCGGCACCGACCTCGCCGGCGCCACCCTCGGCGTGGTGGGCCTGGGCCGGCTCGGCTCCCGCGTGGCCCGCATCGGCCAGGCCTTCGGGATGGACGTCGTCGCCTGGAGCCAGAACCTCACCGCGGAGCGCGCCGCCGAGGCCGGGGTCCGCCGCGTGGAGCGCGGCGAGCTGTTCGCCACCGCCGACGTCGTCACCGTCCACCTGGTGCTGTCCGACCGCACCCGCGGTGTGGTCGGCCGCGACGAGCTCGCCCGGGTGAAGCGCAGCGCCATCCTGGTCAACACCTCGCGCGGGCCGATCGTCGACGAGGCCGCCCTCGTCGAGGCCCTGTCCGAGGGCCGCCTCGCCGGCGCCGGCATCGACGTCTACGACCGCGAGCCGCTCCCCGCCGACTCGCCCCTGCGGAGCGCGCCACGAACCGTGCTCACCCCGCACCTGGGCTACGTCACCCGCGACACCTACCGCGTCTTCTACGGGGACGCCGTGGAGGACGTCGCCGCCTTCCTCCGCGGCGAGCCGGTGCGGGTCATCGCGCCCGCGTGACCCCGGCCGTGACCGGGGCCGCTCCTCGACCCGGCCGTGCCCCGGCGCGGGCTACGGCCGCCCGGCGTGCGGGACGTCGACCTCGGTCGCCAGCAGCACCGCCTCGCGCGCCGGAGCCCGGTTGTGCTCGTAGAAGTCCGGCGCGCAGCACAGCAGCAGCGTGCGGCCGTCGTCCCCGCCGAGCATGCAGGCGAAGACGCCGAGCCCCTCGGGGGCGGCGACCTCGTCGACGATCGCGCCGCCCTCGGCGACCCGCACCACCCGGCCGCCGACCGCGTCGGCCGCCCACACGTGCCCCTCGGCGTCCAGCGCGCAGCCGTCCGGCGCCACCGTGAGCTGGCCGAGCACCTCCTCGGTGGTCCGGCCGGTCACCTCCGGCCCGAGCGTCGCCCACACGCGCCGGTTGCCGAGCGTGCCGTCAGCGCGGAGGTAGAAGGCGGTGTACCGGTTGCCGAGGGTCTCGCCGACGAGGAGCGTGCCGCCGTCCGGCGAGATCACCATGCCGTTGGGGAACTGCAACCCGTCCGCGGCGACCGACACCGTGCCGTCGGGGTCGACGCGCTTCAGGGACGCGGTCCGGGCGTCCCCGCCGCCCATCAGGTCGAAGCCGAAGTCGCCGGCGAACACCTGCCCCGCGTCGGTGACCACCAGGTCGTTGAGGTGCCCGCCGCAGTGCTCGGTCAGGTCGGCGTGGGTCGACAGGGTCCCGTCGGCGTACCGCAGCACGCGGTGGTCCTTCATCGACACGACCACCAGCGACCCGTCGGGCAGCCAGCCCAGCCCCGAGGGCTGACCCGCCACCTCCACGACGACGGTCTCCGCGCCGTCCGGTGCCAGCCGGCTGACCGTGTGCCGGTAGAAGTCCGACACCCACCAGGAACCCTCGTGCCAGCGCGGGCCCTCGAAGAACCCGCCGCCCTCCAGGACCGTCCTGAGCTGCCGCTCCGCCATGGCCCGGACCCTAGGTGACGCCCGTTCCGCACTGACGGGACGGCCGGACGGCGGCCGCGCGGGGTCGCCGGCGCGGCTGACCGGACCGGGTGGTCCGGCGCGCCGTTTCCCCAGCTGACCGGCCGGGCAGGCCCCGCGGACCCGCACCCGACAGTGAGGACGACGACCATGCAGGTCGGCTACAAGCTCGCGACCGAGGCCTTCGGACCGGAGGAGCTCGTCCGCCAGACGATCCGCGCCGAGCAGGCGGGCTTCGACTTCGTCGAGATGAGCGACCACTTCCACCCGTGGCTCGACGTCCAGGGCCACAGCTCGTTCACCTGGTCGGTGCTCGGGGCGATGGCGGCGCGGACCGAGCGGATCGGCCTGGCCACCGGCGTCACCTGCCCGATGATCCGCTACCACCCGGCCGTGATCGCCCAGGCCGCGGCGACGGTGCAGCTCCTCTCCGGCAACCGCTTCACCCTCGGCATCGGCTCCGGCGAGCGGCTCAACGAGCACGTGGTGGGCGCCGGCTGGCCGGCGGTGCACAAGCGGCACGAGATGCTCCGCGAGGCGCTGGAGATCATCCGGCTGCTGTGGCAGGGCGGCTACCGGTCCTACGACGGGCGGTACCTCCAGCTGGAGGACGCCCGGCTCTTCGACCTGCCAGACCAGCTGCCGGTCATCGCGGTCGCCTCCGGCGGGCGCAACGCCTCGGCCATCGCCGCCGAGCTCGGTGACGGGCTGTTCGCCACCGAGCCGCGCAGCGACCTGGTCGAGGCCTACCGGGGTGCCGGCGGCTCGGGCCCGCGCTACGCCGAGGTGCCGATGGCCTGGGCGGCCGACGAGGACACCGCAGTCCAGGCCGCCCTGGAGACCGCCCGCTGGGCGGTCACCGGCTGGAAGGTGATGAGCGAGCTGCCGAACCCGGTCAACTTCGACGCGGCCAGCGCCACGGTGAAGCCGGAGGACATCCGGCAGCAGTTCTCCGTCGGCCCGGACCTCGACGCGCACGTGCAGCAGGCGCAGCCCTACGCCGACGCCGGGTTCGACCACCTGGTGCTGCAGAACACCGGCCCGGACCCCGACGGCTTCCTCGACGCCTGCGAGCGCGAGCTCATCGGGCGGATCCGCGCGCTGACGCCGTCGTCCTGAGGAAGGACCCCGTCCTCCTCACCACTCGCCAGCTCGCGGCGAGCCTCGGGACGGGGCCGGGCCGACGTCCCCCCGGGCGGGACGCCGGCCGGGTGCGGCGGGGACGAGCGGCCTCAGGCCACGCCGAGGGGGGCCGGTCGCCCGGCGGACCGCCCCGCCGGCTCGTCGAGCAGGTGCCCCATGCCCACGGCGCGCAGCAGGCGCGCGGTGAAGGGTGCGGGTCCGACCAGCTGCAGGGTGCAGCCCCGGGTGTCGGCCAGGGCCTCCCCGGCGGCGAGCACCCGCAGCCCCTCGGCGTCGCAGAAGGTGATGCCCGAGGTGTCGACGGTCCAGGTGCGGTGGCGGGTCAGGGACAGCGCTTCGAGGGCGTCACCCAGCCGGTGGGCGACGGCGCGGTCGAGCTCACCGGCGGCCGTGATCCGACCGGTCTGCAGGTCGATGGAGAGGAGCAGCGGGCGGGAGCGGTCCTCGACCCGGCGCCCCGGCATGGCGCGTGCGCTCATTGCGTGTCCCCCTGGGAGACGCGGTGACGACCGTGCGACCGGCCGACGCAGTGCTGCGGACTGGGCGTCCCGGCCGGTGGTTCGACCGGCTACAACGATAACGAGTCGTCCGCCGGTCAGCCAGTGCGCGATCCGATGGCGCGCAACCACAACGTGCCGACACGCCGATCCGGTCGGGTGCCCCGCGGCCCGCGGGTGGTCGCGCTGCCGGGCGAGGGCCTCTTCGACGAACCACGTCACCGCGACCGTCGCCGTCCACGCCGACGCGCGAGCTCCCCGGTGGCCGCGGCAGCGCGCCCCGCGCCACCGGGGTGGCCGTGGCCGCGTCGGGGTGGCCGTGGCCGCGTCCGCCCACCAGGGTTCTGCCGGAGCGAGGCGTGCGGGGCGCCGGTGCGGGTAGCTCGTCGTCCGTGACCGAGACGGAGAACGGACGCGTCAGCAAGGTCGAGGCCGCGGACGTGGGAGCCGGGCAGATGGGGCAGCGGTACCTGGCCGCCGGTGCCCGGATCGGGATGCGCCTGTGGGCCGCGCAACCGCCCAGCGAGGGCAAGCCCGAGGCGGCGCGGGAGTACGAGACGGTGGGCTACGTCGTCACCGGGCGGGCCCGGCTGCGCGCCGGGGACCGGACGCTGGAGCTGGGGCCGGGTGACTCCTGGGTGGTGCCGGCCGGGGTGAGCCACACCTACGAGATCGTCGAGGCCTTCACCGCGGTGGAGGCCACCTCCCCGCCCGCGCAGCAGGCCGGCCGGGACGCGCCACCCGGCTGAGGGCCCGCCCGGCTCCGTCCCGAGCCTGCGAGGGGTGGGGAGGACGGAGTCCTCCCTCAGTCACCCTTGACGTTGACCACCTGGCGCAGCGTGTGCCGCACCTCCACCAGGTCCGCCGCGTCGGCCATGACCTGGTCGATGGGCTTGTACGCGTCGGGGTGCTCGTCGAGGAAGGCGTCCGAGCGGCCCCACGCGATGCCCCTCATCCGCCGGTCGAGGTCGGCGCGGGTGAACATCCGCCGGGCGGCCCCCCGCGAGTGGTTGCGCCCGGCGCCGTGCGGCGCCGAGGTCAGCGACTCGACGTTCCCCTTGCCCACGACGACGTAGGACGCCGCGCCCATCGATCCGGGGATCAGCCCCCACTGCCCGGTCCGCGCGGAGATCGCGCCCTTGCGGGACAGCCACACCTCGGTGCCGTAGTGGGTCTCCCGCTCGGTGTAGTTGTGGTGGCACTGCACGACCTGCGCCCGGTGCACCTCCTCGCCGAGGCCACGCCCACTCAAGAACCGTGAGACCTGCTCGGCGAGGCGGTCCATCATCTCCTCGCGGTTCAGCGCGGCGAACCGCTGCGCCCAGTGCAGCGCCTCGATGTAGGCGTCGAACTCCGGCGTCCCCTCCTGGAGGTGGGACAGGTCGCGGTCGGGCAGGTCCGTGCCGGCACAGCGCTCCTGCGCCACCCGGATGTGCCTGGACGCCAGCCGGTTGCCGACGCCGCGCGAGCCCGAGTGCAGGAACAGCCACACCCGGTCGGCCTCGTCCAGACAGACCTCGATGAAGTGGTTGCCCGACCCCAGCGAGCCCAGCTGCATCGGCCAGTTGTGCGCGACGCCGTCGGCCTGCGCGGCACCCGGCAGGTCGCGCAGCTCCTCGACCCGCGCCGCCGCGGTCCCGCGCAGCTTCTTGTTGTAGCGGCCGGCCGACAGCGGGATGGCCCGGGAGACCTGCTCGTGCAGCGTCGCCAGGTTCCGGCCGCGGACGTCGTCGCCGGTGAACTGCGTGCGCACCGCCATCATCCCGCAGCCGATGTCCACGCCCACCGCCGCCGGGATGACGGCCCCGTCGGTGGGGATCACCGAGCCGACGGTGGCCCCGAGCCCGAGGTGCGCGTCGGGCATCAGCGCCACGTGCGGGTGGATGAACGGCATCGAGGCGGTGCGCTCGGCCTGCATGCGGGTGGTCGGCTCGAGGATCGACGCCCAGTTGAGCAGCCGGTCGCTGATCTTCTCCATGGCTCCTGGTCGTGGCCTCTCGCTCCGGGTGGGGGACGCGGCGGTGGAGCGGTCCGCTCCGCCGCCGATCCCCGCACTACCCGGTCGCGGCGGTCAGTCGTCGTCCTCGTCGCGACCGCGCCCGCGGTCCCCGTCCTTCTCCTTGTCCTTGTCCTTCCCGCGGTCCTCGTCGTCGCTTCCCGACCCGGCGGTCTGCGCGGCCGGGGGTGCCGGTGCCGGCGGAGGAGGGGCCGGCGGCGCGACCGCGTGGGTGACCGTCACCGTCGTCCCGACCGGGACCTCGCCGATCGGCGCGAGTGCGAGGACCTGCTCGGCGGGGACGTCCGCCCGCTCGACGGCGACCAGCGCGACGGTCAGGTCCAGGCCGGTGAGCCGCGCGTGCACCTCGGCCACCGGCCGACCGACGTAGGCGGCGGGGTCCACCCGGACGAAGGTGGTCGTGACCCGCGGCGCCGCGGACGTCACCGGCGCGGTCGTCGCGGGAGCGGCCGCCGGCGCAACGGGAGCCGGGACGTCGCGCGAGCCGAGCACCAGCCCGGTGACGACGAGCGCGGTGGCCACCAGCCCGACGAGCACCGGCACCACCAGCCGGCGCACCGGGCCACGGTCGTCGGTCTCCTCGGCCTCCTCGTCGTCGGGCCCGGGGACGACCGGTGCGACAGCGGTGGCCGCGACCGGGCCGACCGGCAGCGTCGCGGTCGCCGGCTGCGGTGCGGGGACGACGGGCAGCACGCGGGTCGCCGTCCGCTCGTCGGCCGGCTCGGGTGCGCGGCCCGTGCGGGCGTCGGCGACGGCGGCGACCAGCGCGGCGCCGTCCGGGACCCGCCCGGCCGGGTCGGTGGCGAGGGTGCGCTCGACCAGCTCCCGGACCGGTGCGGGGACGTCGGCCGGCAGCGGCGCGGGCGTCTCCGAGACCCGCCGCATCGCGACCTCGACCGGGTCCGGCCCGTCGAAGGGGCGGCGGCCGGCGAGGCACTCGTAGGCGACCGTGCCCCACGCGTAGACGTCGACGGCGGGGGTGGCCTTCCGCCCCTGGACCAGCTCGGGCGCGAGGTACTGCGCCGTCCCGACGACGTGGCCGGTGCGGGTGACGGTGGCGTTCGCGGCCGACCAGGCGATGCCGAAGTCGGTGATCTTCACGACGCCGTCCGGGCGGACCAGCAGGTTGGCGGGCTTCACGTCGCGGTGCACGATCCCGGCCGCGTGGGCGGCGGCCAGCCCGGCGGCGACCTGGCCCAGCAGCTCCAGCGTCCGCTCCGGGGTCAGCTGCCCCTCGCGCCGCAGCACCGCCGACAGCGGCTCGCCGTCGACCAGTTCCATGACCAGGTAGACCAGCCGGTCGCCGCCGGGGGACGCCGGCTCGACCTCCCCGTAGTCGTGCAGGACGGCGACGTTCGGGTGGGTGAGCCCGGCCGACAGCCGCGCCTCGGTCCGGAAGCGGGTCAGGAAGACCGGGTCGCCGGTGTACTCGCTCTTGAGCACCTTGGCCGCCACCTCGCGGCCGAGCACCCGGTCCTGCGCGCGCCAGACCTCGCCCATGCCGCCGGTCGCGATGAGCGACCGGAGCTCGTAGCGGCCCTGGAGGACGTCCCCTGCGGCTGGCATGCCTAGGCGGGGTCGACCAGGCGCAACGGCGGGTGCGGCGTCAGCCGCTTCTCCAGCGTGACCCGGTGCCGCCCGTCGGGCTCGTGCCGGAAGTCCAGCCGGTCGACCAGCGCCTGCATGAGCAGCAGGCCGCGGCCGTCCTCCAGCGGCGTGCGCTCGTCGCCCTCGGGGAGGGTGGCGGGGTCGAAGCCCGCGCCGTCGTCGACGACGCTGATCCGGCACAGCCGGTCGTCGACGGACACCGCGACCTCGTACCCGGCGTGCTCCCCGGCGTGCTGGACGACGTTCGCGCAGGCCTCGGTGAGCGCCAGCGAGACCTCGTCGACCACCGTGCGCTCGACGTCCAGGTGCTCCAGTGCCTGGCGGCAGAGCCCGCGGACGAAGGGGACGCTGCCGGTGTCCACCGGGAGGTGGACGGTGAAGGCGATGTCCATGCCAGGTCCACTCCTCCCGCCCGAAGGCATCTAGGCTGCTCAGGTTCCACGTCGTCGATGGGAGGACCGAGCCGTGCAGTTCGACGTCGAACGGGCGACGGTCCTCGGGCGGCCGGCGCTGACAGTACGCGGCGAACTGGACATCGCGACCGCCCCGCGCCTCGCGGACGCCGTCGAGTCCCAGCTGTCCCAGCAGCCGCAGTCCCTGGTCGTCGACCTGACCGGCACGACGTTCATGGACAGCTCGGGCGCGCGGCAGCTGGCGCGCATCGCCCGCCGCGCGGCCGCCGACGGGGTCTCCCTCGAGGTGGTCTGCCCGCGTGCCAACCGGCCGGTGCGGCTGGTGGTGGACCTGCTGGACCTGCGGGCGCTGGTGCCGATCGTCGAGTCGCCCAGCCTGACCGACGACGAGGTCGGTCCGTAGGGTCGGTCGGCGATGACGCCGACCGCCACCACACCCCGACCGGACGTCCCCGGGGTCGGCGACGACGCGCTGCAGCGCTGCGCCGACGAGCCGATCGCCGTTCCCGGCGCGATCCAGCCGCACGGCGCGCTGCTGGCGGTCACCGAGCCCGACCTCGCCGTCGTCGTCTCGGCCGGCGCTGCCGACGTCCTCGGCACTCAGCCGGCGTCGCTGGCCGACGTGCTCGCCCCCGCCGACCTCGACCGGCTGCGCGCCGGCCTCGCCGGGGACCTCGCCGAGCTGGACCCGCTGCGGGTGACCGTCGCCGGCGCCGAGCTCGACCTCGTCGTCCACCGCGCCGACGGGCTGCTGGTCACCGAGTGGGAGCCGCTCGCCGGCGCCGAGCAGGCCGGCGCGTCGTGGCACCGGCGGCTGCCGCGGGTGCTGCAGCGGCTGTCGGCCGCCGGCACCCTCGAGGAGCTGACCGCCGCACTGGCCCGCGACGTCCGGGCGCTCACCGGCTTCGACCGGGTGATGGTCTACCGCTTCGACCCCGAGTGGAACGGCGAGGTGGTCGCCGAGGACCGGCGCGCGGACCTCGAGCCCTTCCTCGGCCTGCGCTACCCGGCCGGCGACATCCCCGCCCAGGCCCGCGCGCTGTACGCCACCAACTGGCTGCGGCTGATCCCCGACGCGACCTACCGGCCGGTGCCCCTGGAACCGGCCGCGAACCCGGTCACCGGCCGGCCCCTGGACCTCTCCGCCGCCGTGCTGCGCAGCGTCTCGCCGGTCCACCTGGAGTACCTGGCCAACATGGGCGTCGTCGCGTCGATGTCGGTCTCGCTCGTCGACCGCGGCCGGCTGTGGGGGCTGATCGCGTGCCACTCCTACAGCGGCCCGCACCGCCCCTCCTACGCCGACCGGGTGGCCGCGGAGTTCCTCGGCCGGACCGCCTCGCTGCTGCTCCACACCACGGTCGAGGCCGGCGACCAGGGCCGCGTGGTCGCCGTCGCCCAACGGCAGGCCGAGCTGGTGGCCGCGCTCGGCCGCACCCCGCGGGCGCCGGCCCAGGCGCTCACCGGGGGGACGCCCACGGTGCTCGACCTGCTGCCCGCCGCCGGCGCCGCCGTCCGCCTCGACGGCCGGCTGCACCTGCTGGGCAGCACCCCGCCGGCCGACCGGGTGCCCGGCCTGGTCGCTGCTCTGCTGACCCAGGGGCGATCGGCCACCGACGCGCTCGGCACCCTCCTGCCCGCGGCCGCGGACGTCGCCGACACCGCCAGCGGCCTGCTCGCCGTCGAGGTCGGCGGCCAACGCGGGGACTTCCTGGCCTGGTTCCGGCCGGAGACCCCGCGCGAGGTCACCTGGGGCGGCAACCCGCACACGCCCAAGACGGTCGAGACCGAGGCCGGGCCCCGGCTGAGCCCGCGCCGGTCGTTCACCGCCTGGCGGGAGACGGTGCGCGGAACGGCGACGCCGTGGCGCGAGCACGAGGTCGCCGCCGCGCAGGCGCTGGCCGCGCACCTGACCGAGTCGGCGCTGCAGCGGGCGACCGAGGACGACCGGCTGGCCGCGGCGCTGCAGCGGACCCTGCTGCTCGAAGCACTGCCCGAGGTCCCCGGCGTCGCGCTGGCCGCCCGGTACCGGCCCAGCGCCGCGGACGTCGTCGGCGGCGACTGGTACGACCTGGTGCCGCTGCCCAGCGGCCGGCTGGCGATCGTGCTGGGGGACGTCGCCGGACACGGCCTCGCCGCCGCCTCGGTCACCGCGCAGCTGCGGCACGCGCTGCGGGCCCACCTGCTGCGTGACCGCGGCCCGGCCGCCGCGCTGCAGGGGCTCGGCGAGGTGATCGCGGCGCTGCTGCCCGGGGAGCTGGCCACCGCGGTCGTCGCCGAGCTGGACCCCGGGACCGGGGACGTCGCCGTCGCGAACGCCGGCCACCTGCCGGTGCTGCACGCGACGGTCGACGGGGTGCGGCTGCTCGGCGAGGGACGGGGCCCGGCGCTGGGCCTGCTCGACGAGGTGGACTACGCCGAGACCCGGCTCCGGCTGGCCGGCCCCGACCGGCTGCTGCTCTACAGCGACGGGCTGGTGGAGCGCCGCGACGTCCCGCTGCCGGACCGGCTGGACGCGCTGTGCGCCGCTGCCGCGGCCGGCGGCGAGCCCGACGCGTTGCTGGACGACGTGCTCGCCGCGCTCGACCCGCCGGACACCGACGACGTCACGCTGGTCGGTCTCGGCCGCACCTGGTGAAGGACCCCTTCGCCCCCCGCCACTCGCAGGCTCGCGGCGGGACCCGGCGAGAGGGCCGTCCGAGACCTCCGGCGTCGCGCTACCGGGTGCGGCTGTCGGCCTCCAGGCGTCCCGGGACCGGCGGCTGGCGACGCACGCCGGCGTCGAACCGCTGCGTGCGGTCACCGGGGTCGTCCTCGCCGTCCGCCGCGTGTCGTCCGGCGGTGGGGAGGGTGAACTCGGCGGTCTCGTCGAGCAGGTGCTTGGCCACGATGAGGGTCCTTCCGTGCGTGGTCCCCACCGAGGCTAGGAGCTGGGCCGGGGGCGCCCGGGACGCACGGGACAGCGGTGCGGGGCTGGGACTCCTGGGGAACAAGTGCCTTCAGTCGGCGCGGCGACGGCGGCGGAACGGGGAGTCGCCGCGGCTGCGGGCGAACGCCTCGGCCACCTCCCGCGGCCAGCCGTCGTCGACCAGCAGCAGCTCCAACCGCCGGCCGAGCACCTGCTCCACGTCGCCGGCCGGCAGCTCGGAGCCGAACACCACCTCGCGCAGCGCCCACCCGCGCCCGGCGCTGTCCCCGGTCGCGACCGCCTCGGCCAGGGCCCCGACCCCGGCCACGTCCAGGCGCAGCGCCGCCCACCGCAGCGCCGGCGGCAGCGCGGAGACCGGGACGGCGTCGCCCAGCCGGGCCAGCCAGCCGGGGTCGGCGACCAGCAGGTGCCCGAGCAGCGCGCCGTGCTCGCCCGTCCACCCGCCGCCGGACCGCCACTGCGCGACCAGCGCGTCGCCCACGACCGGACGGCGGGTGGCCAGCAGCGCCAGCTCCCACGTCTCGCCGGTGAGCCCCAGCAGCGGCAGGTCCACCCCGAGCGTCAGCGCCTGCTCGACCAGCAGGCCGGCCGCCCGGTCGAGCCGGGCCACCCGGCGCCCGCGGCGCACCTCGTCGGCCAGCGCCGCGCACAGGTCCCGCTGCCCGATCCCGGCGATCTCGACGAAGAGCTCGGCCGGGCCCTCGGCGCCGTCGAACACCTCGTCCAGCAGCGCCGCCAGCACCCGGCCGCGGACCAGCTCGCCCACCGCCGGCCACCGGTCCACCGCCGCCCGCAGCCCCGCCTCGACCACGGGGCTGCCCGCGGCGACCTCCAGGGCGACGGCCGCGTTGCTCCCGCGGGCCAGCCAGCCCGGCGCGGCCGAGGACTCCAGCACGCTCGCCACCTGGTCGGCCGACAGCGCGGCAGCGTCCTGCTCGGCCCAGGCGTCGGCGAACAGCCACGCGTCGAGGCGGCGCAGGTCGGCCAGGTCGTCGGGCGCGAGCTCGGCCTTGCTCGCCGCTTCGAGCAGCGTGCGGGCGCGCTCGGTGTCGTGCGGGCCGGCCGGTGCCGGCGCCGGCGAGTCGGTGAGCTGCACGCGCACCGGCGCCGTGTCGCCGTCGTCCTCCCGCGTGCCGGCCTGCAGCGAGACGCCGGCCGTCAGCGCGCGCGGCAGGACGGCGACGAGCACCTCGGCCACCTCCCGTCCCGACGCCGTCCGCACCGGCAGCGCGCAGCTGCCCGCGCCCCGGGCGAGGGTGGCCAGCAGCCCGGCCAGCGGCGGGGTCAGCGCGTCGACCTCGTCGGGGGTGAGCGCCGGCGCGGGCCGGTCGGCGGCCGCCACCCGCAGCGGCGGCAGCTCGGGGGTCGGGGAGGAGTCCTCGGGCAGGGCGTCGAGGAACCGCCCGGCCCGGCGCAGCGCCAGCAGTTCCCGGGCGCCGAGCCGGCCGCTGGGGTCCCACAGCAGGTGCACCAGGTAGTTGCCGGGGCGGCCGAAGCCGTCGGCACGGGCGGCGACCGCGCGGTAGAGCACCCGGCCCGTGCCGCGACAGAGCACTCCGTAGGCCTCGCCGTCCGCGGGCCGGAAGCCGACCAGCGCGCCGAGCGCCTTGCGGGTCCGGCCGACCTCGGCCGGCCAGTCCGCCGAGTGCGCGTAGACGCCGAAACCCGGCCCCTCCAGCGTGCGGCTGGCCGAGGTGTAGAGCGCCTGCGGGCAGGCGCGGCCGCTCACCGCGACCACTCCCCGCGCAGGCCGGCGCCGTACTCCTGGGCGTCCCGGGACTCGGCGTCGAGGCCCTCCTCGGACAGGAAGCCGGCGCGGGCCAGCAGCACCAGCAACGGGTCGAGCACGCCGACCGGCGCGATCCGCGGGTAGCCGCCGTCGCGCGCGTCGGCACCGGTGGCCGAGACCGCGTGCACGGTGGGCCGGGGCAGCCGGTGCAGCACCGCCGTCAGCAGGTTCGACCCGCCGCTGACCTCGAGGAAGTCGACCAGCCGGGAGCTGGCGGTCCGCACGTCGGCGAACCAGTGCGCCAGCGGCATCGCGCGCAGGTCCGGGTCGCGCAGCGTCTCGGCGGGGAAGTCCGGCACGCCGCGCAGCTTGTCGGCCTTGCTCAGGACGACGGCCGTCGCGACGTCGTCCACGTGCGCGTCGGGCGGCAGGTTGCGGGCGGCGCGCAGCACGTTGGCCAGGTTGACCACCATCTGGGTGTGCCGGGCCAGGCCCATCGAGTCCTCGCCGGGGTCGGCCAGCGAGCGCAGCCGCGGGAAGACGCCGGGGGACAGGACGACGAGCAGCGAGTCCGCGGCGTAGAGGAACTTGCCGTACAGACCCATGTCCTCGCTGCGGTAGAGCTGCTCGCCCGAGGCGTCGAAGAAGACCAGGTTGACCGTGCGCTCGGCGCCGTTCCGGCCGGTGCCGCGCAGCACGAGCACGAACGGGTCGGGGGAGCTGCCCTCGCCCAGCAGCGGCAGGGTCAGCGGCAGCTGCTGGTGCTGCACCAGCAACCGGTAGCGGTGGTCGTCGAAGCGGACGGCGCTCTCCTCGTCCATCTCCACGGAGATGCCGAGCGGCGCCAGCGCCCCCTCGTGCAGCAGGTCGATGAGCACCGTCAGGTAGGTGCTCTTCGACGCGCCGGTCAGCCCGACCAGGCCGACGACGACCGTCGGCCGGTCGAGGTACTCCGGCGGCAGCCGGTGCCCGCGCGGGCAGGTCGGCACCACGTTGGCCGCGGCCGCGTATGCGGCGTCCCGGACGGTGGGCAGCGGCAGCGGGTCGGTGCGCAGCGGGTCGAGCAGCCGTTGCCAGCGGGTGCGGCGCTGCACCGGCGGCCGGGTCGGTGCACCGGTGGCGTCGCGCCACACCGGCGCGGTCAGGGGCTCCAGGCAGCGGGGGCAGACGCGGCGGCGCATCGTCAGCGGACGAACAGCGCGAAGAACACGACGGTGGTCACGGCGAGGATCGCCAGCAGCAGCCGCTGGCGCTCGCGGAACCGCTGGCGGCGCGCGTCGAGCCGCTGCTGGGCCAGCGCACGCTCGTACAACCCGGACACGGTGCTCCTCCTCGGGGGTCGGGGGCTCAGGACACCACGGCTCGACACACCACGGCTCAGAACACCGCGTGGTACAGCACGGCGAGCAGCAGCCCGGCGACGATGCCCAGCAGCGCCATCGCGGCGGCGGCCACGGCGAAGCCGCTCCACGTGTCGGCGACCGCCCGTTCCAGCCGGGCCAGCTCGTAGCGCGCCGCCTCGGTCACGGCCCCGAGGGACTGCAGGTCGCGCACCGTCGTCCGCGGGTCGGGGATCTGCGAGGTCTCGCCGAGCCAGCGGGTGCGCTGCTCCACCTGGCGGGCCAGCTGGGCCACGGTCGGGCGGCGCTCGGGGTTGAACCGCAGCGCCTTCTCCACGCTGTCGAGCAGATTGGCCGGCACCCGGGTGAGGTCGAGCCGGCCGGCCCGCAGCGCCAGGTAGTAGTCGGAGTCGGGCATCGTGTCGTCGGGGTCGACGGGGTGCACCGCGCCGGCGGCGAAGGCGATGACCATGCCCCAGCTGTAGACGTCGCTGGCCTCGGTGAGCACCGCCCCGGCCAGCTGCTCGGGGCTGGCGAACAGCTTGGTGCCCAGCGCCGCCATCCCGGTGGTCGCGGTGCCCGACGGCGGCTCGGGGCCGATGTAGCGGCTGATCCCGAAGTCGACCAGCCACACGTCGTCCCCGGCGATGATGATGTTGCCCGGCTTCACGTCCCGGTGGACGACGCCGGCGGCGTGCACGTCGCGCAGCGCGCGCAGCAGGCCGATGGCGATCCGGCGCAGCTCCTCGGCGTTGAGCCCGCCCGCGCGGTGCGCCATGAACTCGTCCAGCGGCGTCCCGGGGACGTAGTCCTGCACGTAGTAGGGCGCCCCGGCCTCGAGGTCCTGGTCGACGATCGCGGCGACCCGGGAGCTCTTCACCCGGGCGGCGTTCTCGACCTCGCGGGCCAGCCGCTTGCGGGCCAGGTCCGGCGCCCCCTCGGGCAGCCGCTTGATCACGACCAGTGCGCCGTCGGCCCCGGCCGAGCCGACGAACACGTCGGCGCCCTGCCCACCGCGGGGCAGCCGGCACAGCAGGTCGTAGGGACCGATGCGGTCCGGGTCGCCGGGTTCGAGCAGGCCGATCTGGCGGGTCCCGGCCAGGTCGGCGACCGCTCCGGCGGAGTTCAGCGCCTCGTCCACGCGGTACGGCCTCCCATCGACGGCAGTCGGGCCGAGGCTAGGTCCCCTACCTGGCAGCGAGGTGGGAGTCGGCCGCCCGTCCATCCATCCGGTCCCACCAGGGTGCCCGCACCCCCGTGGCGGCGACCATCCGGGACCTCCCCCATTTCGACCCGGGCGTCGGCAGCGGGACGGGTTGCATGCACTTCCCAGTCATCGCTGTTGAGCAGGAGTCGTGGCCGTGTCCGTGACCATCCGCAACGTCCCCGAGGAGACCCGGGACGTGCTGGCCGCCCGGGCTGCCCGGGCGGGTCAGTCGCTCCAGGACTACCTGCGCGGACAGCTGACGGCGCTCGCCCGGCGACCGGATCCCGATGAGCTGTGGGATCGGGTCGCCGAGCGGGTCCGGGCGACCGGCACCCGGTTGCCGGCGGACGCGATCCTCGAGGCGAGGGACGCCGACCGGTCGTGACCCCGGTCGTCGACGCGTCCGTCGTGGTCGCCGCCCTCGTCGACGACGGGAGCGACGGGGGATGGGCGCGGCGTTGCTCCGGGGCGAGGACCTGACCGCACCGACCCACATGCAGATCGAGGCATCGAACGTCCCTTGTCGAGGAGCTCGCCGTCCCCCTGGTGACGCTGGACCGGCGCCTCGCCCGGGCCAGCGGCCCGACCTGCCCGTTCCTGCTGCCGGACTGAAGGACCTCGTCCGCCTACAGCAGGGCAGGTGCGGTCAGCAGCCCGGACTCCTGCCGGGTGAGCTGCCCGGCGTCCAGCGCGCGGGTCAGCGCGGCCTGCAGCAGCGGGGTGAGGGACGGCGTCCGGCGGCGGTAGCCGAAGACCTCGGCGGTGCGCACGAACAGCTCGTCCTCGGCCAGCTCCCCGGTGGCGCGGCACAGCGCGACCATCGCGTTGCCGACCTCCTCGGGCGCGACGTGCTCCAGCGGCCGGTCGGCGCCGGCCGCCTGGCGGCGGAAGCCGGTCCAGGCGGCCCGGTCCAGCGACGAGGGCCACACGAAGTCGCCGTCGACCACGCCGTCGGGGAGCAGTTGCAGCAGCGCGTCGCGGCGGCCCTCGCTGACCCGCGAGAGCCCGAAGGCGCCGGCCGCGATGCGCACCAGCCGGTCGCGGTGCACCGGGCCCTCGGCCTTGAGGCCGGCGGTGAGCACCCGTCGGACGGTGCGGGCGGCCCGCGGGTCGTCGAGCGAGTCCAGCGCCTTGCGCTCCAGACCGCCCTTCGGCGTCCACGGCGCGAAGGGGGTCTCGCCGTCCAGCTGCGGAGCCGTGGGCCTCCGCGGCGCCCGCCGGACCGGCCGGGCGGCCGGTGCGGCCGCCGGCTCCTCGACGGCGGTCTCCGCGGAGGACGCCACCACGGGCTCGGGGACGGTCTCCACGACCGCCGGCGGCGCGGCGCGCAGCGGCAGGATCGCGCGGACCTCGGGCGCCGGCGGCTCGGCGGGCGCGGGCAGCGGCGGCACCTCCGCCGTCGGCTCCCGGTCCTCCTCGACCGCGGGCGCCGGAGCGGCCGGCGCCGGCGCGGTCGCGGGCACCGCCGCCACCGCGGCGACCAGCCGGTCGAGCACCGCCTCGCGGTCACGCAGCCAGGTCGGCAGCCAGACCCGCTCGACGGCGGGCCAGCCGAGCATCCCCGACAGCACCTCGACCGGCAGGCCGTCGCGGTCGCCGACGGTGCGCCGCCGGGCCCACGCCGGCCCGTCGAGGAGCACGGCCAGGACCGGCTCGTCCGGGGTCCCGGCGCGCGCCACCGACAGGTCGACGCGGAACTCCGAGAGGCCGACGTCGGTGCGCACGCTCAGCCCCCGGTCGCGCAGCGCCGCGGCGATCTCCTCTCGGTGCCGGTCCGGGACGGCGACCGGCCGGGCGTCGCGCGGCAGCGCGTCGGTGCCCAGCGCGGCCAGGTCGAGGTAGGCGCGCAGGTGCTTCACGCCGACCGACGAGGTCTGCTCGGCGCGCAGCTGCGCGGGGTCGAAGGAGGAGAAGACGACGACCTGCCGCCGGGCGCGGGTCACCGCGACGTTGAGCCGCCGCTCGCCGCCGACCCGGTTCAGCGGGCCGAAGTTCAGCGGCAGCACGCCGCGGTCGTCGACGCTGAACCCGGTGGAGAACAGCACGACGTCGCGCTCGTCGCCCTGCACGTTCTCCAGGTTCTTGACGAACAACCCCTCGCCGTCGGTGCGGTCCAGCGCCTCGACCAGCCGCTCGTCGCCGGCATCGCGCAGCAGGCCCTCGATGTAGGTCCGCTGCTGGGCGTTGAAGGTGACCACGCCGATCGAGGGCAGGGCCTCCGGGGAGGCGTCGAAGCGGCGGCGCACCTCCGCGACGACGGCCTTGGCCTCCATCGGGTTGGTGCGCAGCAGCCGCCCGGCGCCGGTGCGGTGGAAGGTGCCGTCGACCCGCACCAGGGAGATGCCGCGGCCGCCGACGTCCGCCGAGGGCCGGCCGTGGGTGGGCGCGGGGAACGAGGACAGCCGGTTGTCGTAGTAGTTGGCGTTGCTGAACGCGATGAGCGACTCGTCCTGGCTGCGGTAGTGCCAGGACAGCCACTGCCGCGGCACGCGGGCCTGCACGCACTCGGAGAGGATCGACTCCTCGTCCTCCACCCCGGTGCCCAGCAGCTCCACGGCGTCGTCCTCGGCCATGCCGTAGGTCGGCTCGGCGAAGGACGTCGGCGGCATCTGCCGGCTGTCCCCGACCACGACGGCGGCCATGGCGCGACCGAGCGCGCCGACCGCGTCGGCCACCCGGATCTGCGAGGCCTCGTCGAAGACGACCAGGTCGAACAGGCCGGCCTCGGCCGGGAAGAAGCGGGCCACCGAGTCGGGGCTGACCAGCACGCACGGCAGCACGGTGGTGACCAGCCGGCCGTACCGGGCCAGCAGCGCGCGCACGCCCAGCCCGCGGCGGGCCTTGGCCAGCTCCCGCTGCAGGGCGCCGACCTCCTCGTCGGCGGCGACGGACGGCCGGGCGGCGAGCACGGCGGCCGGCAGCGCCGACCGCAGGTGCGCGCGCACCGCCCGGGACGCGGCGGTGAACCGGGTGATCGCCCGCTCGTGCGCGTCGGCGTCGAAGTCGTCGAGCCCCGAGGCGTCGCGGCGCTCGGCGACCGAGGCCCGGGCCAGCCCCCGCTCGAAGGCGCGGACGGCGTCCTCGGCGGGCAGCTCGCCGGTGACCAGCAGCGCCCGGGCCTCGTGCAGCCCGGCGGCGCGCAGCGGCTCGAGGGTGTCGACGAGGTCGGCCCACCGGCGCAGCGACATCAGCCCGGTGTGCTCGACACCGCGCTCGGGCCGGGTCATCTGCCAGCGCAGCACCAGGCCGTCGTCCCCGGCCCACTCGGCCAGCCGCCGCGGGTTGCTGCGGCACACGCGCAGCAGCGCGGTGACCGCGTCGCGCAGCCGGGCGACGGCGGCGCCGGCGACGGGGTCGGGGCCCTCGCCCTGCACGACCCAGCGGCGCAGGGCGACGGCGAACTCGCTGGCGCTGTCGGTGGCGCGGCCGGCCCGCTCCAACCACTCGACCTGGCCGACCAGCAGCTCGGGCTCGGCCAGCGGGTTCCACCGAGGCGGCACGACCAGCCCCGGGATCACCGAGGCGCGGGCGACGATGCCCTGGGCGGCGGTCTGCAGCCGCCACAGCTGCGCGACCAGCTCGGGCACGTCGCCGAGCTTGACCGGGACGCCCGGCCGCAGCACCGGCCGCAGCTGGTCGCGGACGGCCTTCAGCCCGGCCCGGCGGGCCAGGAACCGGCCGGCCTGCGCGGTCTGCGCGGCGACGTACAGGTCGGCCAGGGGGAGTTCCAGGGCCGCCGGCGTGGCCAGCTCCAGGCCCGGGTGGACGGCGCTGCTGAACGCGGCGACCTCGCCGAGCACGGTCGTCGTCGCCACGTTCCAGCGCTCGGTCGGCACCTCGTCGAGGACGTCGAGGGTCGTCGCCGGGCCGCAGAGCAGGTGGGCGAGCGCGTCGAGGTCCGCGGGCGTGCGGACCTCGCGCAGCGCGCGGGCCAGGTGCGGCTCGCTAGGCAGGTCGCGGACCGCCTGGTCGACGGCGGCCGCGGTCTGCTGCGCGGCCAGCAGGTCCACCCGGGCGGTGTCGACGAAGGCCCAGGCGTGGCGCGGCGAGGGGCGCACCATGTCCGCGATGTCGGGCAGCAGCGCCAGCGCGCGGCGCACCGCGGTCAGCGTCTCCGGGGACGCGGCGGCGACGAACGCGGGGGAGACCGGCAGCGTCGGGTCGCCGTCGCGCACCGCCAGCACCGCCGTCCGCGCCGTGTAGTACGACAGCCCGGCGGCGTTCTCGGCGTGCAGCCGGTCGGCGTAGCGGGCCAGGGTGCGGCGGGCCGAGCGGAGGTCGTCGGAGTCGGCGTCCGTCCCCTGGTCCGCGGAGCCCTCGGCGTCGACGGCGACCGCGTGTTCCAGCGCGGCCTGCACCTGGGCGCGCACCACCGAGGCCTTGGCGCCCCTGTCGTGCAGGTCGAGGGCGAACGGGCCCATGCCGACGGCCTCGAGCCGCCGCGCGACGACGTCCAGGGCCGCGCGCTTCTCCGCGACGAACAGCACCCGCTTGCCGTCGGCGACCGCGCGGGTGAGCAGGTTGGTGATGGTCTGCGACTTGCCGGTGCCGGGCGGGCCCTCGAGCACGAAGGTGCGACCGGCGGCGGCCTCGGCGACCGCGCGCAGCTGGGAGGCGTCGGCGGGCACCGGGCACGCCGCGGCCAGCTCGTCGAGGTCGGTGGCGCCGGCGGTGTCGAGGGCCGGGTCGTAGAAGGCCTCGGTCGGCCGGTGCACGAGGTGGTGCACCAGCGGGCTGGCGGTCAGGTCGGCCCAGTGCTCGTCGAGGTCCTTCCAGAGCCGGTACTTGGCGAACTGGAGGACGGCGAGGTCGGCGGTCGGCTCGACGCGGTGGGGGAGGCCGGCGTCGGCCAGCGCCTGGCGCACCGCCTGGAGGGCCCGGTCGAGGTCGATGCCGGCGCCGTCGTCCGTGGGGTCGGTCAGCCCGGGGACGGACAGGCCGTGCACCTGGCGCAGTTTCTCCAGCAGGCAGTGGTTCGGCGTGCTGGACCCGGTGTCGTCGAGGGCCAGCCGGTAGACGCCGTTGCGGCTGGTCGGGGTCAGCGTGACCGGCACGAGCACCAGCGGGGAGCGCAGCGGCCGGCCGTCGAGCTCCCACACCAGGCTGCCCAGGGCCAGGTACAGGTTGTTGGCGCCGGTCTCCTCGCGCACGGTCTTCGCCCGGTAGGCGAGGTTGCGCAGCCGCGGCAGGTAGCCGCCCTCGCTGACCTCGGCGTGCACCGCCCGGCGCTCGACGAGCAGCTCGGCGAGCTGCGCGGCCGGCAGGTCGCGGGCCGAGGACAGCCCGCGCTCGCGCTGCACGGCGGCGATGCGGTCGCTGGGCAGCAGCTGGACGGCGGTGCCGCTGTGCAGCAGGTCCTCGAGCGCGGCCAGCTGCGTCGCGGGGACGGTCAGCGGCAGGCCGGCACGCTCGCTGTAGTTGATGAGCCGGTTGCGCAGCGAGAGGTCCAGCAGGCTGTTCTTCCACTGCTGCACGCGCGCGGGGATCTCCGGGCGGCCGGGCTGGTCCCCCCGTTCGCCCGGCGCCGCCGCCCGCTCGACCGGGCGCGCGGCGACGCTGTGCACTGCCGGGCGGTACTCGAACACCTGCACCGCGCCGTCCCGGCCGCGGGTGCGGGCCGGCAGCGGCACGATGCCGTCGCGGCGGGACCGGTGGACGTCGGTGACGCCGAGGACCCGGTCGAGGTCGCCGGCGCCCGCCAGCCAGGCGCTGTAGGCCGCGCCGTGCAGGTCGGCGTCGGCGGAGTTCCGGCTGGTCAGCAGCGTGGTCTCCACGAGCCGGACCAGGCCGAGGTCGACCAGGTTGACCAGCGGTGCGACGTCGGTGGTGGCGACGCTCTCGGCGCTGCGCTCCTCGCGCCAGTAGCCCAGGAACGCGTGGCCCTCGGCCACCCACAGCAGCGGCCGGATGCCGGCCTGCTCCAGGGCGGCGGCCAGCGTGACCACGGTGTCCAGGCAGGTGCCGACCCGCCCGTCGAGGACGTCGCCGGGGGTGCGCACCTTCTGCCCGACGTCGGCCCAGGAGGCCGGGGGCTCGGTGTAGCGGATGGCGCGGCGGCGCATCGCCTCGGTGAGCGCCGCGACGATCTCGTCGACCCGCTCCGGGCCGGACTGGTAGCCCTGCACCGACCCGCTCCCGGTGCGCTGTTCGAGCAGGTCGGCGGCCTCGCCGATGAGCGTGGTCACCGTCGGGTGGTTGGGCAGGACGTGCGCGGCGAGCATCTCCAGCGCCAGCGGCACGGGTGCGGCCAGCCACTGGTTGGCCGCGAGCACCTGCACCGGGACAGCGGTGCCGCCGACGTCCTGGCCGTCGACCAGCAGGTCGATCTCGATCGAGCCGGGCCGCTGCTCCTCGATCTGCAGCATCGCGGCGGGGTCCATGACCAGGCCGACGTCGTTGAGCACCGTGGTCTGGCCCGCGTCGAGGTCGACGAGCAGCTCGACCGGCGTGCCGATCGGGCCCTCGGCGTCGCGCACGCCGAGCCGCACGGTCGCCCCACGCACGGCGCCGCCGTGGTTGGTGAACGCCAGCCGGGAGACAACGGGGACGCGGTTGTGCGCCAGCGCGTAGCTGAGCACCGGCGTCGAGGTCACCTGGATCGCCACGGCCGGCCGGCTGCTCGGGTCGACGCTCCGGACCTGCGTGGTGCTCATGGCGTCCTGTCTACCGGTCCGGACGGACCGGTCCCTCAGGCCGCCGAGGCGTCTGGGACGGGTGCGACGGGTGGGGCGGGACTGACTCCGGATCCGGCCAGGGGCACCTGCGGAGGGTCACGACGCCGCGGCCGGGCGCCGATGAGGGCCGGCCCGCCCGCGGTTGCGACCGGGCGGCGCCGTGCCCCAGGTTGCTGGCATGGCAGATGTGCAGCGCCGGGAGTCGGGACTGGTCGTCGAGGAGCGCGGGCACGTCCGGGTGCTCACCCTGGACCGGCCGGAGCGCCGGAACGCGCTGTCCTCCGCGCTGCAGGCCGACCTGGTCGAGGAGCTGCTGCGCTGCGCCGAGGACGGGAACGTCCGCGCGGTCGTCCTGGCCGCCAACGGGCCGGCCTTCTGCGCCGGCTTCGACCTCACGGAGATCCGCGAGCAGGACCTCCGCGACGAGCGCTTCCGCCCGCCGATGAACCGGCCCACCCGGGCCCTCTTCGAGGTGGTCACCGAGACGCCGGTGCCGATCGTGGCGGCGATCGCCGGCGCCGCGGTCGCCGGCGGCTTCGAGCTGGCCCTGGCCTGCGACCTCCGCGTCGCCGCGCCGGGGGTCCCCATGGGGCTGCCCGAGGCGAAGATCGGCATGGGCGCCAACTTCGGCTCCGTGGTCCTGCCCAAGCGCATCCCGATGGGCATCGCCCTGGAGCTGCTCTACACCGGCGAGTACGTGACCAGCGAGGTCGCCGAGCGGTGGGGGCTGGTCAACCGCCTCGTGCCGGCGGAGGACGTGCTGCCCACAGCACTCGGGCTCGCCGGGACGATCGCCGCCAACGCACCGGTCTCGGTCCGCCGCATGAAGGAGACCGCGGTCAAGGCCCTCGAGCTGCCGCTGTGGCAGGCGCTGCGCCTGGACGTCGGGCCGAACCCGTACCTGTCCGAGGACCGCAAGGAGGGCATCGCCGCCCGGCTGGAGAAGCGTCCGCCGCGGTGGACCGGGCGCTGATCCGGCGCTGCGCTGCCGCGCGGCACGGGTGGGCGGCGGGGTGTCCGCCGGGAGGCTCGTGCTCTGCCCACCCTGGTGGGCAGAGCACGAGTGCCACGGGGGACGTGGTTGCCGGCTGCCTCGGGCGCTGCTCCTCACGGGGGAGGGCACGAGACATCGTCCGGGGCAGGGCACGAGGCGCAGAGGGGGACGGGATGCCGAGGACCAGTGCGGGGCTGCTGCTCTACCGGCGGCACCCCGAGCGCGGAGTGGAGGTGCTGGTCGGGCACATGGGCGGCCCCTTCTGGGCGCGCAAGGACGCCGGCGCCTGGTCGATCCCCAAGGGCGAGCACGGCCCCGACGAGGAGCCGCGGGACGTCGCGCTGCGCGAGTTCGCCGAGGAGATGGGCACCCCGGCGCCCGACACCGTGCTCGTCCCGCTGGGCGCGGTCCGGCAGTCGGGCGGCAAGCGGCTCACCGCCTGGGCCGCGGAGGGGGACTTCGACGCGGCGGCCGCGGTGAGCAACACGTTCACCCTCGAGTGGCCGCCGCGCTCGGGCCGCCTGCGGGAGTTCCCCGAGATCGACCGCGCCGCCTGGATGCCGCTCGACGAGGCGCGGGAGAAGCTGGTTCCGGGCCAGGTGCCGCTCCTGGACCGCCTGCTGGACCTGCTGCGCTGAGTAGTCGGCAACGGTCCTGCGACAGCTCGTCCCACCTGCCCCACACCGCGCCGCGGGAGGTCCGCACCTGGCAGGGTGCCGACGAGTGGAGTCGCCGGACTTCCCGGGAGCGAGGAGGACGCCCGTGTCGGCGTGTGTGAAGTGCGGCGCGGCCCGTCAGCAGGGCCGGTTCTGCGTCGGCTGCGGCGCGGCGGTCCCGCCGTCCTCCTCGCCGCGGCCGCGGTCGGCGCTGGCCGACGAGCTGACCCAGCCGGTGCTGCGGCTGGAGCGCCCCGGCAAGCCCGCCGTCCCCGCGCGCTGAGTGCCGGCCGCCCGGGCCGCCGCAGAGCGGCCCGGGCGGGGGCGACACGTCGACACGTCGACACGTGGACACGTCGGCTCGTGGACACGCGTGATGCGGTTCACAGCTAGCGATGCGCTTGCAGGAGTTAGCGGAGGGCTGCATCGGGCACTCTCCAGACGTCAGGTCATCCCCGATCTTTGGAGTTCCCCCCGCTATGACCGACAACGCCAAGATCATCAACCAGCTCCGCGCCCTCGTGCTGCTGACCCAGACCGAGGAGCAGGTCGCTCGCACCCGCATCTCGCAGGCCCGCACCGAGGCCGTGCGCCGGGAGCTGACCCAGAACGCCGACAACGCCGCCGAGCGGACCCAGGCCATCACCGACCAGCTGCGCGCCATCGGTGGCGTCCCGGACGTCGTGACCCCGGCCGTGGGCCGCCTCTCCGCCGTCCTCAAGGCCGGCTTCGAGCAGGCCGAGCCGCTCGAGGAGGCCCTGCTGCAGGACCTCAACCTGGAGCACCAGCTGCTCGACCGCGCCACCTACCTCAAGGTGCTCGCCGAGCAGGCCGAGCTGCCGAAGGTCCGCCAGCTCGCCGAGCGGCTGATCACCGCGCACAAGGCCACCGTCGAGTGGCTGACCGTCGTCCTCGCCGAGGAGGCCATGGGCGGCCCGGCCGCGCTGCAGGCCACCGCGCTGCAGCGGGTCGCCGGCACCGCCGCCCGCGCCGCCAACGCCCCGGTCCGCTTCTGGGCCAACCGGGTCAACGAGGTCGTCGAGTCGGTGCACCAGCGCCGCGAGCAGGCCGGCGAGCGGCTGAACGAGGCGACCGACAAGGCCTCCTCCTTCACCGACGCCGTCCGCGAGACGCTGACGGTCGGCCGCAGCGCCGCGCTGCGCCGGGCCGAGCGGATCGCCCGTCGCGAGGGCAACAAGGACGCCGCCAACGCCGCCAAGGCCGCCCGTGAGGAGCTCGGCGACGTCAGCGCCGACGAGCTGCCGATCAAGGGCTACGACTCGCTGTCGACCCAGGACGCCATCAAGGCGGTCAAGGAGCTCAAGAGCGCGCACGACGTCCGGGTGATCATCCGCTACGAGGAGACCCACAAGAACCGGACGAGCGTCGTCAACGCCACCCAGACCCAGCTGGCCGCGCTGGCCAAGGAGGCCGTGGGCGTCGACAGCTGACGTCGCACACCCCCTCGCGAGGGCCCGTTCCCACCCGGGGGCGGGCCCTCGCGCTGTCCGGGTGAGCCCACGACGTGCACGGGTGGGCGCGGTCGGTCGGGGCTCGCTGGATCGGGGAGATCTCGGTCGCACCGCGTTTGACCCGCGGAGCGCGTCGGGGATGGGATGCCGCATGAGCATCACGCCCGACGCCCTCGAGCAGGAGTTCTCCCTGACGACGGCCGTCACCCGCCTGGACTTCCTGGCCCGGCGGGACAGCGGGGAGACCACGCTGAACACCGCGGAGGACGTCGACGCCGACGACTGGACCTCGTTCCGGTCGGCCACCACGTCGCTCGACGTCCCCGAGTCGCTGGAACTGCTCGCGCTCGGTGAGGTCGTCGCGCGCAAGGCCCGGGACAGCCAGCTGACCGGGTTCCGCGCCGCCCTGCGCGGCGGTGCCTCCTGGCAGCAGATCGCCGAGGCGCTCGGCGTCCCGCCCGAGGAGGCGTGGACGCGCTTCCACCAGCTCATCGAGCGCCACGAGCGCGCCCGCGTGCTCGACAGCGACGCGGCCGCGGCCGCCCGCGAGCTCGCCGGCACCCGCCCGAGCTGACAGCGGACCCGCTGCCCCCTGCCTCTCGGAGCGGGGCCTTGCGAGAGGGCCGTCCTCGCAGGCACTCGGCGCGCACGCACCGGTTCCGCTGCGGCGGCCGATCCGCTGCACTGGCCCTGCCGGCGTCGTCCGCGGCAGCCGCCACGGGGTGCCGGCGCGCGAGTGCCCGAGCAACCGTCGAGGAGGAACGCGATGAGCGCAGCCACGGAGACCGGCGACGTCACCGGCACCAAGGACAAGGACTACAACCTCATCTGGTTCACCGAGCAGTGCCTGAGCAATGCGCTGCGGCTGGAGACCTACGTCCAGGACGCCGAACGGGACGGTGACAACGAGCTCGCCGACCTGTTCCGCAAGGCGCAGAGCGACAGCCGCAAGGGCGCCGAGCAGGGCAAGGCGCTGCTGCGCTCGCGCATGAGCGGCTGAGCTGCCGCGATGGGGGCCGGGGCCGGACGTCGTCCGACCCCGGCCCCTCTCGTCCGTGCCGGTGACCGGAACGCCCGGCCAGGGCGCCGATCAGCCGCCCTGCAGGTGCCGGACGACGGCCTCGAGCTCCTCGGACGGGGAGAAGTCGACGTACTCGCAGTCGGTCAGCGCCTCCGGCGCGTGGCCGGCCGCCCAGTAGAACGCCTGCCCCGCCTCGTGGGTGGTGACCCCGTCCTTGCCGTGCATCGCGAGGCGGCCGCTGATCATGTAGCCCCAGTGCGGGCAGGGGCAGAGGTCGCCCGGGAGCCCGGCGAGGCCCGGCCGGAGGTCGGTCCCGGCGGGCAGGCGCACCCAGGCGACGCTCATGCCCCCGACGCGCTCGGTCCGGAACTCGACCCCGTCGCCCTCGATCGCCACGGGTAGGTCGGTGCGCGCGATGGTTTGCACGACTCCTCCTCCAGCCGTCACGGCCGGATGTTCTGGTTGAGACGGAACAGGTTGCCCGGGTCCCAGGCCCGCTTGACCTCGCGCAGCCGCTCGTAGTTCGCGCCGTAGTTCTCGGCGACCTTGGCCGCGTCGTCGGCCGAGGCGAAGTTCGTGTAGCCCCCGGCCTGGGAGTGCGGCGCGATCGCGGCGTAGTAGTCCCGCACCCAGCGGGTGTTCGCCTCGTTGTCGGCCGGGTCGGGCCACATCCCGGCGATCACCGTCGCGAAGTCGGCATCCCGGTGGCCGAAGGCGGTCGCGTCGGGCGCCACGTCGTGCACCGCCCCGTTGATCGGGTAGATGTGCACCGTCGAGTTGACCACCGGTAGGCGGGCGCCGTGCTCGACGTGCGCGGCGATCGCCTCGTCGGTGAGTTCGGTGACGAAGGCGGCCTTCCAGTAGTGCTGCAGGCCCGGTGGCACCAGCGGGTCGAAGGCGCTGTTGAGCGCCGGGTAGGGCATCGGCCCGACGTGCTCGGCCACCGGCGCCGCCACCTCGCGCAGACCGGCGATGATCCGCTCGCCCTCCTCCGCGGGGCCGTTGTAGCAGGAGACCACCGCTACGAACGGCTCACCGACCCGGGCCTCCGGCACGAACGGCAGCGGCGGGGCGATCTGCAACGCCGGGAAGCCGCCGTACTCGCGCGGCGCGTCACGGATGAACTCGCGGAAGAACGTCAGCACCGCGGGTGCGTCGGCCAGCTCGAAGAACACCGGCCCGCCGTAGATCTGGTCCACCGGCTGCAGCCGGTAGGTGAAGCGGGTGACGACGCCGAAGTTGCCCCCGCCGCCGCGCAGCGCCCAGAACAGGTCCGCGTTCTCGTCCTCGTCGGCGGTCACCACCCGGCCGTCGGCGGTCACCACCTCGGCGGCGACCAGGTTGTCGCAGGACAGGCCCGCGCCGCGGGACAGGTAGCCGATGCCGCCACCGAGGGTCAGCCCGCCGACGCCGGTGGTCGAGATGATCCCACCGGTCGTGGCCAGCCCGGAGGCGGCGGTCGCGTCGTTGAACCGGCCCCACGTCGTCCCGCCGCCCGCGGACGCCGTCCGGGCGGCCGGGTCGACGTCCACCGCCTGCATCGCCGACAGGTCCACGACGACGGCGTCGTCCGCGGTGCCGAAGCCCGGCACGGAGTGCCCGCCGCCACGGACGGCGACCGCGCGGCCGGTCTCCGTCGCGTACCGGACCGCGGCCACCACGTCGTCGGTGCCCGCGCACCGGATGATCAGGTGCGGCCGGGCGTCGATCATGGCGTTGTAGACGTGCCGCGCGTCCTCGTAGTCCGGGTCCCCGGGCCGGATGACCTGGCCCCGGATGCGGTCGGCGAGCGTGCCTGGCAGCTGCGTGGTCATGGCCCCTCCAGCGGTCGTCCGGAACGGTGGACGACGCCGGCGGGGGCGCGGGGTCCGGCCGGCAGCGGGCGGCCGTCGGCCCGGGGGGCTGCGGCTGACGCTGCGGGCCCGGCGCAGCCCCCGTCGTCGCCGGCCGGGGCCGACCGTAGTGAGGCCGCACCCGCGCCGACAGGGACCATCGACCGTGGTCCGGGCGGATCAGCGGTGCAGCAGCGCGAAGGTCGCCACGGCGTGCGCCACCGCCTCGCCGTCCTGCTCGACGTCGGCCTCGCAGACGGTGAGGTGCTTGCCGCGGGTGCGGACCCGGCCGGTCACGACGAGCGGTCCGGGGGTGCCCGGGCGCAGGTAGGTCACGGTGAGCTGGCTGGTGGCCGGCACCTCGCCCTCCCCGGTGGTGGTGCGCACCGCCTGGCCCATGGCGGTGTCCACCAGCGTGGCGAGCACGCCGCCGTGCAGCGTGCCCGCCGGGTTCAGGTGCTCCTCGCGCACCTCGAAGGCGATCCGCGCGCCGCCGTCGTCGGCGTCCTCCACCTGGGCGCCGATCCGCTGTGCGAAGCCCCCGGGGCCCGTCTGCTCGCTCATGTCGCGGCGCTACCCGCGGGGACGCCGTCCGACGCACCGGCCGGGTCGTGCCGGAGGCTCCGGCCGCTTAGCGTCGGGGCGTCACCGCCGGCCGGCGCCGGCGCCGTCCGGAGGGAGCAGGCGTGACCGCACCGCAGGAGACGCTGGACCGGTGGGCCGACGGCGAGCGGCTGTTCGCCACGGCGCTCGGCCGGCTCACCGACGAGGAGTTCGACCGGCCCTCGCTGTGCCCGGGGTGGGACCGGCGGCACGTGGTGGCCCACGTCGTCCGCAACGCCGACGCGCTGGGCAACCTGCTGACCTGGGCGCGCACCGGCGAGGAGACGCCGATGTACCCCTCGCGGGAGGCCCGGGAGGCCGGCATCACCGAGACCGCCGCGCTGGAGGCGGCGCGGTTGCGCACCGAGCACGTCGCCGCGGCCGCCCGGTTCGCCGACGCCGTGCGCGGGCTCCCCGGGGCGGCGTGGTCGGCGACGGTGCGCACCATGCAGGGCCGGGAGGTGCCCGCCTCGGAGGTGCCGTGGATGCGCTGCGTCGAGGTGGTCGTGCACGCCGTCGACCTCGACGCCGGTGTGGGTTTCGCCGACGTCGCCGAGGAGGTCCAGGCGGCGATCTGCGAGCAGGTCCTCGGCGCGTGGGCGCGGCGCGGCGAGACACCGGACGTCGTCGTCTTCGCCGGCGACCGGGAGTGGGGGAGCGGCGCGGTGGCCGTCTCCGGGCCGCTGCCGGCGGTCACCGGCTGGCTCACCGGGCGCAGCCGGGGGGAGGAGCTGACGGCGGACGGCGACCTGCCGGAGCTGCCGCGCTGGCTCTGACGGGCCGTTTCCCGGAAGATCCCCCGACCGTGTCGATCCGGGTCGTGCCCGTTCGACGTGGAGGTGGGGGACGGTGGACCGCCGGCCGACCGGGCCGCGACCGCCCCCACCCGAGGAGGGACCCGAGATGCGTTTCATGGTGATCGTCAAGGCCGACCAGGACACCGAGAACGGCGCGATGCCGACCGAGCAGGAGCTCGCCGAGATGGGCGCCTACAACGAGGAGCTGGTCCGGGCCGGCGTCATGCTCGCCGGAGAGGGCCTGCACCCCAGCTCCCGCGGCTTCCGGGTCCGCTACGACGCCGACGGCGGGAGCACCGTGGTCGACGGCCCGTTCGCCGAGACCAAGGAGCTGATCGCCGGCTTCTGGATCCTCCAGGTCAGCTCGCGCGAGGAGGTCGAGCAGTGGGTGCGGCGGGCGCCGTTCCGCGGGAGCGAGGTCGAGGTCCGGCAGGTCTTCGAGACCGACGACTTCGGCGACGCGATGACCCCCGAGCTGCGCGAGCAGGAGGACCGGATGCGGGCCACCGTCGAGCAGCAGCACGGCTCCTGACGGCGGGCGGGCGGCGGTGAGCAGCGGGACGACGCACCGGGTCGTCGAGGCCGTGTGGCGGATCGAGTCCGCCAAGCTCGTCGCCGCCCTCGCCCGGGTCACCGGGGACGTCGGCCTGGCCGAGGAGCTGGCCCAGGACGCGCTGGTGGCGGCGCTGGAGCGGTGGCCGGAGACGGGCGTCCCCGACAAGCCGGCGGCCTGGCTGATGGCCACCGCCAAGCACCGGGCGGTCGACGTCTTCCGGCGCGCCGAGCGGCTGGAGCGCAAGACCGCCCTGCTGGGCCGCGAGCTGGTCGAGGCCGAGGAGCCCGACTGGGCCGCGGCGCTGGACGAGGTGGTCGAGGACGACCTGCTCCGGCTGGTGTTCACCGCCTGCCACCCGGTGCTCTCCCGCGAGGCCCGGGTGGCGCTGACCCTCCGGCTGCTCGGCGGGCTGACCACCGCCGAGATCGCCCGCGCCTTCCTCGTCCCGGAGTCGACCGTCGCCCAGCGGATCGTCCGCGCCAAGCGCACCCTCGCCGCGGCGCAGGTGCCCTTCGAGCTGCCCACCGCCGCCGACCTCCCGGGCCGGCTCGCCTCCGTGCTCGAGGTCGTCTACCTGGTCTTCAACGAGGGCTACGCGGCGACCGCCGGCCGGGACTGGACCCGGCCGGAGCTGTGCTCGGAGGCGCTGCGCCTCGGCCGAGTCCTCGCCGAGCTGACGCCGCGGGAGCCGGAGGTGCACGGCCTGGTTGCCCTGATGGAGCTGCAGGCCTCCCGGATCCGGGCCCGCACCGGTCCGGACGGCGCCCCGGTCCTGCTGCTCGACCAGGACCGCGCCCGCTGGGACCACGTCCTCGTCGGCCGCGGGCTGGCCGCGCTGCGCCGGGCCGAGGAGACCGGCGCGGGCCTCGGGCCCTACGGGCTGCAGGCCGCGATCGCCGCCTGCCACGCCCGCGCGCGCACGGCGGAGGAGACCGACTGGCTGCGCATCGCCGCCCTCTACGAGGCACTGGCCGAGCTCGCGCCGTCCCCGGTCGTCGAGCTCAACCGCGCGGTCGCCGTCTCCCGGGCCTACGGCCCGGCCGCCGGCCTGGCGATCGTCGACGCGCTGACCGCCGTCCCCGCGTTGCGCGGCTACCACCTGCTGCCCGCCGCCCGCGGTGACCTGCTGCTGCAGCTCGGCCGGACGGCGGAGGCGCGGGCGGAGTTCGAGCAGGCCGCCGGCCTCACCCGCAACGAGCGCGAGCGCACCCTGCTGCTCGACCGTGCGGCCGGGTGCCTGCCCGGGTGAGGATCGAGGAGTCGCTGCAGTCGGTCTGACGGCAGGCGGCCCGCTCCGGTGGGTGGTTGCCCGCCCACGGGTGGTTACCGGACCTCGCGGTCTCGTACAGTGACGGTGTCCGGCGTCACGGGGGCGCCGGACACCCTCACGTCGCAGCCGATCGTCCGGTTGCCCGGCGCGGTCGGCCGGGTACCGGGGGCGGGCTCGCCCGCCCCCTAGCCTCCGGAGTGGTCCGTGGACCCGACCGACCCGCCCGTGCCCGAACTGCAGACCATGCCGCTGGGCCTCTACGACGTGGTGCAGTTCGCCATCCTCGGCGCGGGCTTCGCGCTGCTGGCCTACTTCCTGTACTCGCTGACCAGCCGCGACGAGGTGTCGGCCCGGTACCGGCCCTCGTCGTACGCCGCCCTCTGCCTGGCCGCGGTCGCGACGGTGGCCTACCTGCTCCTCTACCTCGACTGGGACAGCGGCTTCCGGCTCGAGGACGGCGTGTACGTGCCGAACGAGGAGGCGCGGACCACGGAGGGCACCCGCTACATCGACTGGTCGATCACGGTGCCGCTGCTGACCGTCGAGCTGCTGGCCGTCTGCTCGGTCACCGGGGCCGCGGCACGCCGGCTGCGCTCCAGCACCATGGCCGCGGCCTTCCTGATGATCGTCACCGGCTACCTGGGCGCGCAGGTGCTCGACCAGGGGCGCGACCGGCTCGCCCTGGTCGTGTGGGGGCTGATCAGCACCGCGTTCTTCGCCTACCTGTACGTGGCGCTCATCGGCGCGGTGCGCCGGTCGCTGCCGACGATGGGTCCCGAGGCAGCCGTGAGCCTCCGGAACGCCACGATCGTGCTGCTCAGCAGCTTCGGCGTCTACCCGCTGGTCTACGCGGTCCCCGTCTTCGCCGACGTCACCCCCGCGTGGTTCACCGCCATGCAGGTCGGCTACTCCGCGGCCGACGTCGTGGCCAAGATCGGCTTCGGGGTCCTCGTGCACAAGGTCGCCAAGCTGCGCACCGCCGAGGACGTCGTGGCCGGGGTCGACACGCACCCCGAACCGGTGTGGTCGAGCAACGCGCACAAGAGCGACGGCGTGCTGCCCGAGGTCGGGCGGATCGCCCCGGCCCTGCTCGACCGGCTCGGCACCTCCCGGGGACCCGAGCTCCTCCGCCGGCCCGACGCGGCTCCGAGCGCAGCCGGCCGCCGCCGCGAGGACACCTGACGGAGGACCTGCTGCCACCGTAGAAGGACCCCGTTCTCCCCACCCCTCGCAAGCTCGGGGCGGTGCCCGGGACGGGGCCGCGGCGGCACCGAGCAGGAGGCCGACACAGGTGCCCCAGGCGGCGGAGCCCTCAGGGGAGCCGGGCCAGCAGCGCCCGGGCGAACGACTCGGCCGCCGGGTCGACCGGTCCGTGCGCCGCGGCCCGCAGCCAGCCCGCCAGCGGCGCGGCCAGTGCGGGGGACAGCGCCGCGATCCACGCACCGGTCCCCGCCCGCGCCTCGGCCACGTGCTCGGTGTCGCCGTCCGGGGAGTGCGCGACCACCTCGGGACGGGTCGCCAGCAGACCCCCGGCCCGCCAGTCGCCGGGCGTCGTCCGGGCGGCGAGGGCCTCCAGCCGGTCGGCCGCCGTCCGCAGCAGGAGAAGGACCCCGTCCTCCTCACCGCTCGCAGGCTCGCGGCGAGCCTCTGGACGGGGCCGCCACGGTGAGGCAGGCGGGTCCCCGGCCGTCGGCTCGCGACGCATCGGGACGTGCGGGATGCCGTCCTCGACGTAGCCGGGGCCGCTGCGGCGGAACCGGAACCGCTCGTACCAGCCCTCCAGGTGCGCCTGCGCGCCCAGCGTGATCGGGACGCCGTCGCACAGCGCGATCCCGGCCTCGATCAGCCGGGCCGCCAGTCCCTGGCCGCGGTGCCCGGCCGCGGTCGCGACCCGGCCGATGGCGCGGGTGCCGCCGTCGTCGAGCACGCGGATCGTGGCGGCGGCGCCGCCCTCGCCGTCCTCGAACCACAGGTGCACCGTGGCCGGCTCGAGGTCCCGGCCGTCCAGCTCCGGGTAGGCGCACCGCTGCTCGGCGACGAAGACGTCGACCCGCAGCCGGCACAGCCCGTAGACCTCGGTGCCGGTGAGCTCGGCGAAGCGGGCCGTGCGCATGCGGAGCGGTGCAGCGGTCATGCGGGAGTTGTAGCCGATCGGTCCTGTCCGCCCCGCCGCGACCCGTGGTACACCTTCAAGTCAGGTGTGCCTAACCTGTCTTCCGGAGGACGCCGCCTCACGGGGCGGTCCCGCCGGGCACGGGGTCCGGCGATCCGTCGGCGAGGAGGCCCACGTGCTCGGAGGAACCAGGCTCGGGCGGAGCACCGCCGCCGCGCTCACCGCCCTGGTGGCGGCCGGGGCGCTCGCCGGCTGCGGCGGGGACGACGCGGAGGCCGCGGAGACGCTGACGGTCTACAGCGCCCAGCACGAGAGCCTGGTGCGCACGATGCTCGAGGGCTTCACCGAGGAGACCGGCATCGCGCTGGAGTTCCGCGACGCCAACGACGCCGAGCTGGCCAACCAGATCGTGCAGGAGGGCGAGGCCAGCCCGGCCGACGTCTTCCTCACCGAGAACAGCCCGTCGATCGACGTCCTCGACCGCGAGGGCCTGCTGGCCCCGCTGGACCCGGCCACGCTGGACCAGGTCGGCGAGCAGTTCCGGCCCTCCTCGGGCAACTGGACCGGCTTCGCCGCCCGCTCCACCGTGCTGGTCCACAACCCCGCGCAGCTGCCCGCCGACCAGCTGCCGGCGTCGATCCTCGACCTCGCGAACCCGGAGTGGCAGGGCCGGATCGGCATCGCCGCGGGCGGCGCGGACTTCCAGGCGATCGTCGCCGGGGTCCTGGCGCTGCGCGGCGAGGAGGCGACCCGGGCCTGGCTGGAGGGCCTGCAGCGCAACGCCAACGTGTACCCGAGCAACAGCGCGGTGATGGTCGCCGCCGACGAGGGCGAGATCGACGCCGGCGTCATGTACCACTACTACTTCTACCGGGACCGCGCCGAGAACGGCCTGAAGAGCGACGACGCCGAGCTGCACTTCTTCCGCAACTCCGACCCGGGCGCCTTCCTCAGCATCTCCGGCGCCGGTGTCCTGGCCTCGTCCGACCAGCCCGAGCAGGCCCAGCGGCTGGTCGCCTACCTGACCTCGCCGCCGGCGCAGCAGCGGCTGGCCGAGAGCACGGCGCTGGAGTACGCCGTCGGCAACGACGTCCCCTCCGCGGAGGCGCTGCCGCCGCTGGCGGAGCTGCAGGCGCCGCAGGTCGACCCGGGCTCCCTCGACCAGCAGCGGGTCACCGAGCTGATGCAGGACGTGGGGCTGCTCTGAGCGCTCCCGCGTCGCCGGCCGCCGCGCCTGGGACGGCGGTCCGGCCGGCCGTCCCGGGGCGGTCGCGCACGCGCCGGACCCCGCTGACGCTCCTGCTCGCGGCGGCGGTCGCGCTGCTCGCGCTGCTGCCGCTCGGCTTCGTCGTCGCGGGGATGGCGGACGTCGGCTGGGCCGGTGTGCGGGAGCTGGTGTTCCGCCCGCGGGTGGCCGAGCTGCTGGGCAACACGGCGCGGCTGGTCGGCGGCGCGGTGCTGCTGTGCGCCGTCCTCGGCGTGGGCGCGGCCTGGCTGGTGGAGCGCTCGGCGCTGCCGGGACGGCGGGTCTGGCACGTGCTGCTGGTGGCGCCGCTGGCCGTGCCGGCGTTCGTCAACAGCTACGCCTGGATCTCGCTGCTGCCGGGGCTGGACACCTACGGCGGCGCGCTGCTGGTCGTGACGCTGTCCTACTTCCCCTTCGTCTACCTGCCGGTGGTCGCCGCCTTCCGCGGCCTGGACCCGGCGCTGGAGGACACCGCCCGCGGGCTGGGGCTCTCCGGCCCCGCCGTGTTCCGTCGGGTGCAGCTGCCGCAGCTGCGGGTGGCGCTGCTCGGCGGCTCGCTGCTCGTCGCGCTGCACGTGCTGGCCGAGTTCGGTGCGCTGCAGATGCTGCGCTACCCGACCTTCACCACCGCCATCTACGACCAGTACCGCGCCACCTTCAACGGGCCGGGCGCGACCGCGCTGGCCGGCGTGCTGATGCTGCTGTGCCTGGCGCTGCTGCTGGCCGAGCTGCGGCTCCGCGGCCGCCGTGGCTACGCCCGCACCGGAGCGGGGGTGGCGCGTGCCGGGCGGCCGGTCCGGCTCGGAGCCCTCGCCGTCCCCGCGCTGCTGGGGCTGGGCGGGCTGGTCGCGCTGTCGCTGGCCGTGCCGCTGGGCAGCCTGGCGCTGTGGATGGTCCGCGGCTCGTCGACGGCGCTGGACCGGTCCGCGCTGCTGGAGACGACGGGGACGACGCTGGGGCTGGCCGCGGTCGCAGCCGCCGTCACCACCGCGATGGCGCTGCCCACCGGCTGGCTCGCCGTCCGGGCCCGGGGCCGGGTGGCCACGCTGCTGGAGCGCAGCACCTACCTGGGCAGCTCGGTGCCGGCGATCGTCATCGCCCTCGCGCTGGTCACCGTCTCCCTCGAGGTGACGCCGTGGATCTACCAGACGGTGCCGGTGCTGCTGGCCGCCTACGCGATCCTCTTCCTGCCCCGCGCGATCGTCACGGTGCGCGCCGCCGTCGAGCAGGCGCCACCCCTGTACGACGACGTCGCCGCCTCGCTGGGTTCCTCACCGGTCGACCGGCTGCGCCGGATCACGCTGCCGCTGCTGGCGCCCGGCCTCGGCGCGGGCGCGGCGCTGGTGTTCCTCGCGGTGGTCACCGAGCTCACCGCCACGCTGCTGCTCGCACCGATCGGCACCACGACGCTGGCCACCGCCTTCTGGTCGGCGAGCAGCGCGCTGGAGTACGGCGCCGCTGCCCCGTACGCGGTCGTCATGGTGCTGCTCTCGGCGCCGGCCACCGTGCTGCTCTCCCGCGACGCCCGGCGGGGGCTGATGACGTGACCCCCCGACCGCCCTCTCCTCCTCGACGGGACCCGCTGCCATGAGCTCGCTGACGGTCACCGACGTGACCAAGTCCTACGGCGCGACGCCGGTGCTGACCGGGGTGGACCTGCACGTGCCCGAGGGCAGCTTCACCGCGCTGCTCGGGCCCTCCGGGTGTGGCAAGACGACGCTGCTGCGACTGGTCGCGGGCTTCGACGACCCCGACCGCGGCACCGTCGACGTCGGCGGGCGCCGAGTGGCCGGTCCCGGCCGCAGCGTGGCCGCGCGACGCCGGCACATCGGCTTCGTGCCGCAGGAGGGCGGGCTGTTCCCGCACCTGTCGGTCGCCGGCAACGTCGCCTTCGGCCTGCCCCGCCGGCAGCGCCGCGACGCCGGCCGGGTGGCGTCGCTGCTGGAGCTCGTCGGCCTGGACGCCGGCCTCGCGCAGCGCTCGCCGCACCAGCTGTCCGGCGGCCAGCAGCAGCGGGTCGCGCTGGCGCGGGCGCTGGCACCGGCGCCGTCCCTGGTGCTGCTCGACGAGCCGTTCTCCTCGCTGGACGCGTCGTTGCGGGAGGAGACGCGGCAGGCGGTGGCCGACGCGCTGACCGCGGCCGGCGCGACCGCCGTCCTGGTCACCCACGACCAGGCCGAGGCGCTGTCGATGGCCGACCAGGTGGCCGTGCTGCGCGGCGGCCGGCTGGTGCAGCTGGCCGATCCGCGCACGCTCTACCGCAGCCCGCAGGACCTCGACGTCGCGACCTTCGTGGGGGAGTCGGTGGTGCTCGACGCCGACGTCCGGGCCGGCCGGGCGCACTCGGCCCTCGGCGTGCTCGACCTCGAGCGCACCTGCCCCGACGGGCCGGTGCGGGTGCTGCTGCGCCCGGAGCAGCTGCGGCTCGGGCCGGTGGCCGGGGCGGGGCCGCGCGCCCGCGTGCGCGGCGTCGACTTCTTCGGGCACGACGCGCGGGTGCGTCTGGAGCTGTCGTCCGGGATGGCGTTCAGCGCGCGGCTGGAGGGCTGGGACCTGCCGGCGGTGGGGGACGACGTGACGGTCGGCGTCCTCGGTGCGGCGCTGCCCTTCCCGGGGGACGCCGTCCGGTCCGGGGTGGGTCGGGTGCCCGCGTCGAGTTAGGTGTGCCTAAGCTCACCGGCGTGGACCTCTTCCTCTTCACGGTCGACCCCGGCTGGGGCGCCGACGTGGTCGCCGCGGGCGCGACCGGGGTCGTCGTGGACTGGGAGCGGCGTGGCAAGCACCGCCGCCAGCTCGGCGAGGGCACCCAGATCAACGGCGACACCCCCGCCGACCTCAGCCGGATGCGCGCCGCCACCGACGGCCGGCTGCTGTGCCGGATCAACGGCTTCGGCCCGTGGACCCGGGCCGAGGTGGACGACGCGGTCGCCCGGGGCGCCGACGAGCTGTTCCTGCCCATGGTGCGCACCGCCGAGGAGGTCGACCGGACCCTGGACCTGGTGGCCGGCCGCTGCGGGCTGGGCATCCTGGTCGAGACCCAGGACGGTGTGGCGTGCGCGGCCGAGCTGGCCCGCCGTCCGCTGTCGCGGGTGTACGTGGGCCTCAACGACCTGCGCATCGACCGCGGCTCGGACCAGCTGTTCACGCCGCTGGTCGACGGCACCGTGGACGCCGTCCGCGCGGCGGTGCCCGGGCCGTTCGGGGTCGGCGGGCTGACCCTGCCCGGGGCCGGCGCGCCGGTCCCGGCCTGGCTGCTCGCCGCCGAGCTCGTCCGCGTGGGCGCCGACTTCACCTTCCTGCGGCGCTCGTTCACCGCGGACATGGCCGGGCGGGACCCGTTCGTCGAGGTGCCCCGGCTGCTCGACGTCCTCACCGGGCTGGCGACCGCCACCGCGGCCGACGTGGCCGAGCGCCGGGCCGCGTTCGTCGCCGCCGTGACCGGCGTGCCGGTGGCACAGCCGGCGTGAGGGCCCTGGTCACCGGTGCCGGCGGCTTCGTCGGCCGGCACCTGGTCGCGCGGCTGCGCGGCGACGGGTGGGACGTCGTCCCGCTGACGCGCGCATCGGTCGACCTGACCGATGCGGTCGCTGCTGCCGCCCTCGTGCGCGATGCCGACCCGGATGTCGTGTTCTCGCTGGCCGCGGCGCGGCGCAAGGCGACGCCTGGGGACCGGGCCGACACCGTCGCGGTGAACACGTCGCCGTGGCTGGTCGACGCGCTGCCCTCACGGTGCCGTGCCGTCGTGCGCCTGGGGTCGTCGACCGAGTACGCCGCCGCGCCGGTGCCGCTGGCCGAGGACGCCGCACTGCGCCCGCGCGGGTTCTTCGGGGCGACCAAGGCGGCCGGGTCGCTGCTGCTGCAGGCCGCCGCGGCCGAGCGCGGGGTGCGGTCGGCGGTGCTGCGCGCGTTCCAGGTCTACGGGCCCGGCGACCACCCGGCCCGGCTGGTGCCGGTCGTGCTCGACGCCGCCCGTACCGGCGCCGTCGTCCCGCTGCCGGCGCGGGTGAGCCGGCGGGACTGGGTGTGGGTCGGCGACGTCGTGGACGCCTGCGTCCGGGGCGCGCTGGCCGACGACCTGCCGCCGGGTCAGGTGCTCAACATCGGCACCGGCGTGCAGACCTCGACCGAGGAGCTGGTGTCGGTGGCGTCGCGGGTGACCGGCCGGCCGATCGCCGGTGCGGCGGGTGCGCACCCGGGCCGCGACTGGGACACCGACTGCTGGGTCAGCGACCCGTCCCTGGCGGCATCGCTGCTGGGCTGGCGGGCCTCCGTCGACCTGGCCGAGGGGCTCTCGCGCACCTGGGCCGCGCTGTCGTGACCCGCGTCGCCGTCATAGTCCCGGTGTACCGGAACGCGGCGACGCTCGAGCCGCTGGCCGCGCGGCTGGGTGCCGCGCTGGCGGGCCGGGACTGGCGGTTGCGGCTGGTGGTCGACGCGTGTCCCGCCGGGAGTACCGACGTCGCCCTGTCCCTGGCCGGCCCGCGCGTCGAGGCGACCCTGCTCGGGGTGAACGGCGGGCAGCACGCCGCGCTGCGGCGGGGGCTGGCCGACGAGCCGGACGCCGACGTGTGGGTGTGCATGGACGCCGACCTGCAGGACCCGCCCGAGGCCGTGCCGCTGCTGCTCGACCGGCTGGCGGTGGGGGACGTCGAGGCGGTCTTCGCCGGGCGGCGCGGGGCGTACGAGTCGTGGCTGCGGCGCTCCTCCGGCGGGCTGCACCGGCGGGTGGCCGCGCGGCTGACCGGCCTGCCGCCGGACGCCGGCGCGTTCCTCGCGCTGGGGCCGCTGGTGCGCTCGGCGGTGCTCGCCGCCTCCGGGGCGCCGAGCGTGGTGCTGGCCGTGGGCGTGGCCCGCCGGCCGGTGGCCAGCGTGCCGGTGTCGCGGGACGTGCGGCCGGAGGGCCGGTCGGCGTGGACGGCGTGGGCCCGGCTGGGTCAGTCGGTCCGCTCGCTGGGCTGGGCGCTGCGCCAGCGGTAGCTCGTTCGAGGCGTCTGGGCCGTCTCTCACCGTAGGCCGCTCCGGCGCCGCCTCACTGGACCCACCTCTGGAATCCCGGGGCCGCTGCCCGAGGGCCGGCTGCGGCCGTCGTCAAGGCCTCCGCCAGGTCTGTGTACAGGTTCCGGAGCTGGGGAGTCGTACTGCTGCGGGGTTCTGACTCCAGTAGGATTCGAACGCTTGATCGAAGCGCTGGGGAGGTGTCGTGGAGCAGCTGCTGGCCTCCCTGGACGCGCTGGCCGCCGAGGACCTGGGGCCGTTGTTCGGCCCGGCGCTGCTCGACCGGCTGGGTCCGCTGCTGGCCGCGCAGAACCGGCTGGCCGCCGAGGTCGCCCGCACGGTGCGGGAGGCCGAGGTGTCCGGCGCGGCGGAGGTCGACGGGCTGAAGACGATGGCCTCCTGGCTGCGCGGGCACGCCCACCTGTCCACGGGCGAGGCCGCGCGGGTGGTGCGCACCGGGCGGGCGCTGGTGCAGCTGCCCGTGCTGGCTGCGGCGTTGGCAGCCGGTGCGGTGACCGGCGAGCAGGCGGCGGTGGTCGGCCGGGTGGCCGAGCCGGAGCACCTCACCCGCGCCGCGGAGCAGGGCGTGGACCTGGGCGGCGTGGACACCGTGCTGACCGAGGTGGCCATCACCCGTCCGCACGCCGATGTCGCCAGGGCGGTGCACCACTACCTGCAGCGCCTGGATGCCGACGGGCCGGAGCCGGATCCGACCGGGGGGCGGCGGGTGGTCATCGCCAAGCACGCCGACGGGTCGATCTCCGGCCGGTTCGACCTGGACGCGGTGGGTGGGGAGAAGCTGCAGGCCGCGCTGGAGTCGGTGGTGCAGGCCGGCCGCTGTGCCGGGGACGAGCGCACCAGGGGCCAGCAGTTGGCCGATGCGCTGGTGCAGCTGTGCGACCACCAGCTGGCCGCCGGTCAGCTGCCGGTGCTGCGCGGGCACAAGCCCCAGGTGCCGGTCAAGGTCGGTGTCGAGGATCTGGTCGATCCCGCGGTCGGCGCCGGTGCCGCCGAGCTGGGGTTCGGGGCGACCGTCTCCGCGGCGCGGGCCCGGTGGCTGGCCTGCGACGGGGCCGTCACCCGGATCGTGCTGGGCCCGGACGGGATGCCGCTGGACCACGGCCGCACCGTGCGCCTGGTACCCCCGCACGTCCGCCGCGCCGCGGAGGTCCGCGACGGCGGCTGCGTGTTCACCGGCTGCGGGGCTCCCACCCACTGGTGCGACGTGCACCACCTGCTGGAGTGGGTCAACGGTGGTGAGACGTCGCTGGCCAACTCCGCGCTGCTGTGCGAACGGCACCACACCAAGGTCCACCACGGCTTCCGGGTCGAGCGGCAACCCGACGGGCGATGGCGCACCCAGCGCCCGGATGGCAGCGAGATCCGCACCGGACCCCTGCGCACCATACCGGGCCGCACCGGACCGGGCCGCACCGGCCCACCCCTTCCCGCCGCCGCCTGAGCCGGCACCCGGCCGAGCCGGCAGCCGACCGACGCCCACCCTGGGGCACCGGTCGGCTGCCGGCTGCCCGCACGTCGGCACCGGCGGGAACACGCACCTCAGCGGGCGGCCCACTCCTGGCGCGGTCCGCGGTGGACGGCCGCGTAGACCTGGTCGCGCAGCTCGTTGGCGCGCTGGTCGGTCAAGGTCCCGGACAGGGGACGCAGCACCAGCCGCAGGAGCACGTTGACCTGGTCCTGGCGCAGCCCGAGCCTGCGGCGGGCGGCGTCCGGGAGGTCGGCGTGGGCGGTGGCGGCCAGCACGGTCACCGACTCGAGGTCCTCGACCGCGGGGCCCAGAGCGGTGCGGACGGTGTCCCCGAGCAGCTCCGCATCGACCGGGGCGTCCACGACGATGGACAGGTCCCGGCGCACGGGTGGCTGCGACGACACCGGTCGCCACGGGGCCAGGTCGAGCAGCTGTGCGGCGATGCGCGGTTCCGTCGAGCGCAGCACGCGGATGTCATCGATGCCCTTGCGCACCATCAGCGCCCGGTCCAGGCCCATGCCCAGCGCCAGGCCGCTGTAGCGGTCGGCGTCGAGACCGGCGCCGGTGAGCACGTGCTCGGCGGCCAGGCCGCACTCCGCCAGCTCCACCCAGCCCGACGCGGTGCACACGTCGACCTGCAGACCTCGCGTGGTGTAGGGGTGCCGGGCCGGTGAGGTGCGCCAGCGCGCTCCGGGCAGGACGGCGCCGACCACCAGCGTGACCATCCGCCGGAGGTCGTCGGCACCCAGCCGCCGGGTGCCGACGCGCCACAGGTCCACCTGGTGGGGCGTGCCCACGTGCAGCCGGTCGATGCTGTCCCGGCGGTGGCAGAGGCCGGGCAGGGCCAGCAGCACGTCGACCTCGGGATCGGCGGCTCGGGCGGTGGCGAGCGCGCGCAGTGCAGGAGGGACGCCGGCGCTGGTGTGGCTGCGCAGCATCACCGTCTCGGCGGCGTAACGGCTGTAGCGGGCGTCGCGCGTGATGTCGGCGACCGCGTAACCCAGGCGGTCGTAGTTGTCCTCGACGCTCACCAGCGGCCGCCGCCGCTGCACGTCGAGGGCGCAGTCCCAGGCGCCGGTCAGGGCGGCGAGCACGTCGTCGAGGAGCACCTGCATCGCGTGCGGACCGTCGGCGGGGTCGGACAGGTCGCGCAGCTCGAGCGCGACCTCGATGTCGTGGGGTGACAGCAGGGTGGTCACGGGAAACCCTCCTGGGGTGTCGGCGGGTGGGGAGGCGATCACCCCCGGCCGACGGCTCCGTGACGGGCTACCGGCAGACCTCGGCGCCCCCACGGCTGCTCGGCAGCCGGGGGCGGGGAAAGGAGGTCCCGTGCTCGTGCACGGACCGAAGGTAGCGGTCCCCGAGCGACACGTCCCGTGAGTTCCGGCGCCGGTCCGTCGGTCGACCGAGCAGGCTCAGCGCTCCCAGAGCTGGACGAGCAGGTCGGTCCTCGAGGCGTCGAACGCGTACTCGTCGACCACCCGGAGCCCGGCGCCGAGCAGGACGTCGTCGTCGTCGGTGGACACCACCTCGCCGCGGATCACCCGGCGGACCAGCCACACCCGGTCAGCCGCGGACGGGGCGTCGTCCGGCGGCAGGACGACGTCGGGCCGCAGCTGGGGAGCCGCCGTCCGGACGTAGTGGTCCAGCCCGGTCGCCGAGCGCTGGTCCGCGGCGACGATCGGCTCGCCGGGGCGCTGCCGCGCGGCGAGCAGCGCCACCACGTCGTCGGCCCGCTCCCGCGGCTCGCGCACGGCCAACGGCGAGGCCGCCAGCAGCGAGCAGGCCACCAGCAGTGCGGCGACGGGTGCCCGGGCCGCGCGCGGCACGGTCAGCGCACCCACCGCCGCCAGCACGCCCAACGACAGCAGCCCGGCCAGCAGGTACCGCGGGTGGTACACCGGCCGCACCGTCTCGGCGAGCAGCAGCAGCCCCAGCGGCACGAGCAGCCAGCAGGTGCCGACCACCCGCACCCCGGCGCCACGCAGCGCGCCCAGCACGGCCAGCCCCACGGTCAGGTACAGGAACGACCTCGATCCGCCGGTCCACGCCTCGACGGCCAGGTCGGCCAGCGTGCCCTCGGTGTCCCGCAGGTGCTCGGCGTTGCGCGCGCCGGTCCCGTTGAGCAGGTTCACCCCGACCAGCCCCACGGCGGGCAGCGCCGCGACCGCACCGGTGAGCACCACCGGCAGCGCCCGCCGGCCGCGCAGCAGCAGCGCCGCGACGACGAAGCCGGCGAGCGCCGTCACCGCGTACCAGTGAGCCAGCCCCATCCCCGCGCCCGCCAGCCCGAACAGCAGCAGCCCCCGCGGCGACCCCTGCAGCCAGCGCACCAGCCCGAGCAGTGCGCCCCCGGTCGCCAGCACCGCCAGTCCGTACGGGCGGGCCTCCACTGCCTGCTCGAGCAGCAGCGGGCTCGCTGCCAACACGACCCCGGCCAGCACCCCGGCCGCCCGCGAGGTCAGCCGGGTCACCGCGCGCGTGATCAGGGCCAGCCCGCCTGCGGTCGCCAGCAGCGACAGCACCCGCAGCGACGTGTCCCCGCCCAGCCCCGGCAGCGAGACCCACGTGTGCACCACGAAGTACCAGGGCGCGTTGTACGACGGGGGGACGTCGGCCAGGTAGCCCGTCGTCCCGCGGCCCTCGACGATCGCCGCGAGGATCTCCCCGTACGGCCGGCGGCCCACCTCGGCGGTGAACAGCTCGTCGAACCACAGCCCGTGTCCCGGCAGCAGCAGCACCGTCCCCAGCAGGACGACGGCCAGCGGCGGCACCAGCTCGAGCACCGACCAGCGGGTCGACGGGGCGCGGACCGGCGCGGGCGGTGCGGACACCCGTTCCGCCGTCGTGCTCACGCCGAGCAGGTTAGGCGACCCTTCCTCGGCAGCCGACGTGTCACCGCCGTGGCGTAGCGTCCCGGACCCTCAGCGGGGGGAGGGGAGAGGTGACCGCAGGTCCCGGGCCGGCGCCGCCGCCGTCGTCGGAGACGGTCGCCCGGCGCTTCCGCCGGCAGCCGCGCCGCGACACCGCGCACGAGCTCGCCGTTCGTCGCCGATTGCACGCCCGCGGGGTGCGCTACCGCGTCGACGTCCGGCCGTGCGCCGGCACCCGGGCGCGCGGAGACATTGTCTGGAAGGGACGGCGGCTCGTCGTCTTCCTCGACGGCTGTTTCTGAGAAAGGACCACCGTGCCCCCCACCACTCGCAGGCTCGTGGCGGGGCCCTGCACGGTGGCCGCCGCCTGCGGTCACCTCCCGCGATCGAACCGGGAGTGGTGGGCCGCCAAGCTGGCCGACAACGTCGCCCGCGACCGGCGGGCCGACGCGGTGCTGCACGCCGAGGGCTGGCGCGTGCTCCGCTTCTGGGAACACGAGGACCCCGACGCGGTAGCGGACGCGATCTGCGCCGCCCTCGGCCGCCCGTCCGTGGGGTGACCGCTCAGTCGTCCGGCTCGTCCTGCTCGTTGTGCGCGCGCTTCCAGAACGGGACCGCCAGCCACCACCAGGCGAGCAGGGCACCGACGACCGCGGCGGTGATCCACGCCAGCGTCCGGTCGAACACCACGTCGGTCACCAGCAGCACCGCGCCGACGATCGCCACGGCGAGCACGGCCAGACCGAGGGACGCCGAACGGTTGCTGCGCCGCAGCAGCGCCTCCTTGTCGTGCTGCCGGAACAGCACCCGGTGCTGCGCTGCGGGCGCGATCAGCAGCCCGGTCGCCACGGCGGCGGCCAGCAGCGTGAAGAAGTAGACGTCCCGCTGGAAGTCGGTGAGCCGGGTGCCCTGCTGCTGGAAGGGCACCACGAGCAGGAAGGCGAAGAGGAACTGCACCCCGGGCAGCGCGACGCGCAGCTCGTTGAGCAGCTCCATCAGTTCCCGGTCGATCCGCTCCTTGCGGCTCTCACCGTCGTGTGACGAGTCGCCGCGGTGCTGCGGACTCCGCACGCCCGTCATGGCCCGCACCTCCTGCCGTCGCCGTTCCGCCCGATCGAGGTGGAGCGGGATGGTCCCACGGAGCAGGGCCGGGTGCGCCCGGCCCGGTCACCCCTTCGGCGTGCAGAGGACGACGTGTCGCTGGAGACGCCCGTGGCGCCCGGACCCCGGCCGGGGAGGCGACGGCGGAGCACTCCCCCGAGGACCACCGGGCGCAGACGCGACGAGGCCCGGCGGACCGTGTGGTCCGCCGGGCCTCGTCGCGTCGGTCAGCCCCCGATGGCGGCCAGGGCGCGGTCCACCAGGTCGTAGTGGCCCACCGCCCAGAACACCACGCCGGCCGCCGCCAGGCCGCCCACGGTGATCGCCGCGGAGCTCACCGGGTGCCGTCTCGCGTGTGCCCAGGCGTCGCGGGCCTGCCGGCGGAAGGCGACGAAGAAGCGCCGCGCCCACTGGAACTCCGTCGACCACACCCACAGCCCCACCAGGACCGGCGGGATGGTGAGCGGCCCGGGCAGCACGGTCAGGGCCAGCCCCAGCAGCACGAACAGCAGCCCGACGACGAACACCCCGACCCGGTAGGCGATGCCGAGGCCGGGCTTCTGCCGGATCCGGTCGCGCCACGAGCCGGGCTCGACCGGTCGGGGCCGGCCCAGCCCGTCGGTGCAGTCGGCACACCGGGTCGCGCCGCCGCGGGCAGGCGTGCCCTGGGTGTCGAGCGTGTGGGTCACCGGGACTCCTGGATCGGCGCGGGGTGGAGGAGCGGTCAGCGCTGGGCGAGCCCGCGCGCGACCTCGCTGGGCCGCTGCTGCTCACCGGCGTAGGAGCTGACCACCACGAGCGCGCCGGTCAGCGCCGGGATCACCCACTGCAGCTGGTCGAGCTTGGCCTGCGCCGCGGCGACCTCGGCCTTGGCTCGCTTGCTGGGCTTGGTGCCCGAGCGGGACGGCGTGCCGCCGGCGTCGGAGACCACCTTGCCCAGCGCCCGGCTGTAGGCGGTGACGCCCAGGGCGGCCGCGGTGAGCGTGGTCTTGAGCGCGCTCATGCCGGCGACGCCCTGCTGCTCGGCCACGCGCCTGCGGTTGCCGAGCAGCTGGCCGACGCTGCCGATCAGGTGCGCGCCGATGGCCGCGGCGTTGACCGGCGTCCACCGGTCCCAGCCGGCGTTGGCCACCCGGCCGGTGTCCGATGCGCTGCCGGCCTCACCGGCCGCGGCGTTGAGCGCGACGGCGTTGGCCAGCGTGCCGCCGAACCAGGCGGAGAGTCCGAGGTCGTGCAGCGAGCGGGACAGGGTGTTGCGCGCCATTGGTGATCTCCTCAGGAGGGGACAGGTGGGGTCGCTCTACCCCGCATCCCGTGTTCACACTCGATCGCGCACCACTCGTGCTCAGGTGCCGTAGCGCAGCGCGGCCCGGCGGCGCGCCTTGGCCGCCTCCTCCTCTCTGTCCTTGGGCGGAGCGGTGGTGACCAGCGCGGCCAGCAGCCGAGCGGAGGCCTCGGCGACCTCGGCGACGGCACGGTCGAAGGCCTCGGCGTTGGCCCGCGACGGCCGCGCCGTCCCGCTGATCTTGCGGACGTACTGCAGCGCGGCGGCGTGCACCTCGTCCTCGGTGACGGGGGGCTCGAAGTTGGCCAGGGGCCGGATGTTGCGGCACATGCGCCGCAGCGTAGGAGCGCCGGCTGACGTCCGGGAGCCTCAGACGGCGAAGCCGGCCCGGTCGACCTCCCGGTGGTAGCGGGTGCCCAGACCGCCGCCGAGCAGCGCCCCGACCAGCGCCGCCGCCGCGGCGGCGGCGAGGGTGACCAGGCCGGTCGTGGTGGCGGTGCCCTCCTCGACCGGGATGCGCGGCAGTTCCAGCCGCGCGAGCACGTTGTACTCGCTGCCCAGCGCCACCGCGGCGCCGGAGACCAGCAGGACGACGACCAGGCCCACCAGCCAGACCGCCAGGCCCTGCCGGAAGCCGGTGAAGCGCGCCATCCGCCCGGCGACGTACCCGCCGGCGAGGTAGGACAGGAAAAGGACGACGAGCAGCGCGACCGCCCCGCCGAGGCCCACCTCCCCGGCCGACGCCCCCTCGGTCAGGCCCAGCGCGACGTCGGCCGCCGACACCAGCGCGACGAGCAGCACCGCCAGGCCGGTCGCCGACAGCCAGCCGAAGAACGCCGCCCCCCACGCGATCCCGCCGAACGCCGACTGCTGGGCGGCGACGGCGTCCCGCGCCACGCCGGAGGTGGCCGAGGCACCCTCGGGGGCGGTGCGGTCGCTGCTCGCCATGGCGGGCCTCCTGGGGAAGATCGGAGTCGGACGTGCCCGGCGGGGTGCCCCGGGCCGGTGGGCACAAACGGTGCACTGTGGGCACGACGAGGCGTCGAAGGAGGAGCGGTGGTCGTGGTGCTGGTGGACGCCGCGAACGTGGTCGGCGCCCGGCCCGACGGCTGGTGGCGCGACCGGCCGGCAGCGACGTCCCGGCTGCTGGCCCGGCTGACCGCGCTGCCGGGCCGCATCGTGCCCGCGCCCGGGGGCGGGCGGCTGCTCCTCGGCGAGGTCGTCGCGGTCGTCGAGGGGGCGGCGTCGACGGTCCGCGCGCCGGAGGGCGTCACGCTGGTGCGCGCTCCCGGCAGCGGGGACGACGCGCTCGCCTCCTACGCCGGCCGGCTCGCGGCGGAGGGTCGGCGGGTGCTGGTGGTCACCGCCGACCGCGGCCTGCGCGCGCGGCTGCCGGACGGCGCCACCGTCACCGGCCCCGGTTGGCTGTACGAGGTGCTGCCCGCATGACCCGGAGGGCGCGAGGGTAGAGCGACTCCACCGACGCGAGATCGAGACCTGCGCGCGCGTCCGCACCCCTCCCGAGCACGAGGATCCGCATGCCGCCCGCCGTCCCGCCGTCTCGCCCCCCGACCGCCCTGATCACCGGAGCCTCCAGCGGGATCGGCCGGGCCACGGTGCACACCCTCGCCGCCCGCGGCGCCCGGCTGGTGCTCGTCGCCCGGGGCCGCGATGCGCTGGAGGAGACCGCCGCCGAGGCCCGCGAGAAGGGCGCCGCCGACGTCCTGGTCTGCCCGGCCGACGTCGCCGACGCCGACGCCGTGCAGCGGGCGGTCGAGACCGCCGTCGAGCGCCTCGGCCGCCTCGACGCCGTCGTCCACTCCGCGCAGACGATGGCCTACGGCCGCATCGAGGACGTGCCCCGCGAGGTCTTCGAGGCCGTCGTCGACACCTCCCTGCACGGCACCGCCAACGTCGCCCGCAGCGCGCTGCCGGTGTTCCGCCGCCAGGGCGCCGGGCACCTGGTCGTCGTCAGCTCGCTGCTGGCGTCGGTGACCGCGCCCCTCATGGGCACCTACGCGGCGGCGAAGTGGGGTCAGCTCGGGCTGGTCCGCACGCTGCAGCAGGAGACGCGGGACGCGCCGGGGGTGCACGTCTCGGCGGTCGCCCCCGGCGGGGTCAACACCCCGATCTACTACCAGGGAGCCACGTGGGCCGGCAGCACCGGCCGGCCGCCGCCCCCCGTGTACTCGGCGGAACGGGTGGCGCGCGCAGTGGTGGCGCGGCTGGACCGGCCGCGGCGGCTGGTGCAGTCGGGGATCGCCAACCCGGTGGTCATCGCCGGCTTCCGGCTGCTCCCGGCCGTCTACGACGCGCTGGTCGGGCCGCTGTTCCGGGTGTTCGCCCTGGCCGGGGACGGTGCACCGCCCAGCGAGGGCAACGTCTTCGCCTCCCGGACGGAGCGCAACGCCAGGGACGGCCGCTGGCGCGGCGTCTGAGCGTTCCCGGTCACCAGCGCTCGCGCCGGTCGGCCAGGCCCTCCTCGAACGCGGTCACCACGCCGGCGGCGACGTCGCGGAGCTTGACGTTGCGCCGCTGGGAAGCGATACGCAGCAGGTCGAAGGCCCGGTCGGCCGTGCACCGCTCCTGCGCCATGAGCAGGCCGACCGCCTGGCCGATGGTGGCCCGGGTGTCCAGGCCGCCGAGCAGGGACTCGGTGCGCTCGTCGCTGTCGGCGATCCGCAGCGCCACCGCGAGCGCACCGGTGGCCTGCTGCGCCCAGTCCGCGGCGGTGGCCTCGTGGTCGGCGCTGAACACCCGGGGCTCGGTGGCGTAGAGGTTCAGCGCACCGCTGTTGCGGCCCTCGACCACCAGCGGCAGCGACAGCGAGGACCGGACGCCGAGCTCCGCGGCTCGCGCCGGGTAGGGGGTCCAGCGGTCCTCGGTGGACATGTCGTCGACGCGGACGACGGTGCCCGTGCGCATCGACTCCAGGCACGGGCCGGTGTCCACCTCGTACTGCCGCTCGTCGGCCCGCTGGGCCAGCGGCCCGGTGCTCGCCACCGTCACCCCGGTGCTGTCGCGGGTGAGGGTCAGTCCGCATGCCACGGCGCCGGGGACCTGTCGCCCGGCGAGGTGCACCAGGTCGCCCAGGAACGACCTGAGGTCGCCCCCGGACGCCAGCAGGGCGAGCAGCTCGCCGCCGTCCGACCCCGTGCCCAGCCTCGGCGTCACTGCCGCCCGTCCTCCGTGTGGTGCCCCGTCCGGTCGTGTCCGGCCGGTCGAGTATCCAGCACGCACCGGCGGCGCGGGGAGACTCCCCGCGAACGGCGCTGTGAACAGGGTGTTGCCGCCGGCCCAGCCCGTTGACCCGGCCGGGACGCCGGACCAGGCTGGCCCTCCCCGCCTCCGGCGGGCTCGTCCCGGAGGTGCCCGTGACCGCCGATCCCACCGCCCGATCCACCCCGGCCCGGACCGCTGCGCACGCCGGCGTCGAGGCGGAGCGGGTCGACACCGGCTACCTCGAGCGGCGCCGGCTGCGATCCGGGACGGCGGGCTGGCTGCTGCTGGCCGGTCTCGGCGTCTCGGCGGTCATCTCTGGCGACTACGCCGGGTGGAACTTCGGCCTGGCGGAGGGCGGGTTCGGCGGGCTGCTGATCGCCACCGTGCTCATGGCGGTCATGTACACCGCGATGGTGTTCGGGCTGGCCGAGCTGGGCTCCGCGCTGCCGACCGCCGGCGGCGGCTACACCTTCGCCCGGCGCGCGCTGGGCCCGTGGGGCGGTTACGCCACCGGCGTCGCCGTGCTCATCGAGTACGCGATCGCGCCGGCCGCGATCGCCACGTTCATCGGCGCCTACGTCGAGTCCCTCGGGCTCTTCGGCATCACCGACGGCTGGTGGGTCTACCTGGTCGTCTACGCGCTGTTCATCGGGATCCACCTGATGGGCGTCGGCGAGGCGCTCAAGGCGATGTTCGCCGTCACCGTCGTGGCGCTCGCCGGGCTGGTGGTCTTCCTCGTCGGCGCCGTCCCGCGGTTCGAGGCCGGCAACCTGCTCGACATCGCGCCCACCGACGCCGCCGGCGCCTCGGCGTTCCTGCCGTACGGGCTGATCGGCGTCTGGGCGGCGTTCCCGTTCGCCATCTGGTTCTTCCTCGCCGTCGAGAGCGTCCCGCTGGCCGCCGAGGAGGCCCGGGACCCGGCCCGGTCCATGCCGCGGGGGATCGTCGCCGCGATGGGCGTCCTCGTCGTCCTCGCCGTCCTCATGCTGGTGTTCACCCCGGGCGCGGCGGGGTCGTCGGCGATCGCCGCATCGGGCAACCCGCCGGTCGACGCGCTGGCCGGCGCCGGCGCACCGGACGCCCTCACCCGGGTGGTCAACTACGCCGGGCTGTTCGGGCTGGTGGCCAGCTTCTTCTCGATCATCTACGCGTACTCGCGGCAGACCTTCGCGCTCTCCCGCGCCGGCTACCTGCCGCGCGCCCTCTCGGTGACCAACGGCCGCAGGGCGCCGGTGCTGGCGCTGCTCGTCCCGGGCGCGATCGGCTTCATGCTGTCGCTGACCGGCCAGGGCGCGATGCTGCTCAACATGGCCGTCTTCGGGGCGACGGTGTCCTACGTGCTGATGATGGTCAGCCACATCGTGCTGCGCCGCCGCGAGCCGGACCTGCCGCGTCCGTACCGGACGCCGGGCGGGACGGCGACGACCGGCGTCGCGCTGGTGCTCGCGGCCGCCGCGGTGGTGGCCACCTTTCTCGTCGACGTCACCGCCGCGCTGTGGACGCTCGCGGCGTACGCCGCCTTCCTCGCGTACTTCGCGCTCTACAGCCGCCACCACCTGGTGGCCTCCGCGCCGGAGGAGGAGTTCGAGCTGCTGGCCGACGCGGAGGAGGACGTCCGGTGAGACGCGTCGGCACGGTCGGCGGGCACACCTACGAGTTCCCGACCCTGGTCGAGCTGATGGCCAAGGCGACCCCGCTGCGCTCCGGCGACGTGCTGGCCGGCTGCGCCGCGGAGTCGGCCGCCGAGCGGGTGGCCGCGCAGACGGTGCTCGCCGACCTGCCGCTGGCCACCTTCCTCGACGAGCAGGTGGTCGGCTACGACGAGGACGACGTCACCCGGCTGGTGCTGGACACCCACGACCCGGTCGCCTTCGCGCCGGTCGCGTCGCTCACGGTGGGGGAGTTCCGGGACCGGCTGCTGGCCTGGGCCGCCGCGGGCGACGAGGCGGCGATCAGCGACCTGGCCCCCGGCCTGACGCCGGAGATGGTCGCGGCCACGTCGAAGCTGATGCGCAACGCCGACCTGGTCGCCGTCGGCCGGCGCACCCGGGTGGTCACCGGGCTGCGGAGCACCCTCGGCCTGCCCGGGCGGCTGGCCTCGCGGCTGCAGCCCAACCACCCGACCGACGACCCGCTGGGCGTCACGGCGTCCATCGTCGACGGGCTGCTGCAGGGCTGCGGGGACGCCGTCATCGGCATCAACCCGGCCACCGACTCCCCGGCCCGCACGGTCGCGCTGCTCCAGCTGGTCGACGAGGTGATCGGCCGCTACGGCATCCCGACGCAGTCCTGCGTGCTGGCGCACGTGACCACCACGCTGCGCGCGCTGGAGGCCGGCGCCCCGGTCGACCTGGTGTTCCAGTCGGTCGCCGGCACCCAGCCGGCCAACCGCGGCTTCGGCGTCACCCTCGACCTGCTCGCCGAGGCCCGCGCCGGGGCGCTGGCGCTGGGCCGCGGCACGGTCGGGTCGAACGTCACCTACTTCGAGACCGGGCAGGGCTCGGCGCTGTCGGCCGACGCCCACCGCGGCATCGGCGGCCGGCCGGTCGACCAGCAGACGCTGGAGGCCCGCGCCTACGCCGTCGCCCGGCACTTCGACCCGCTGATCGTCAACACCGTCGTCGGCTTCATCGGCCCGGAGTACCTCTACGACGGCAAGCAGGTGCTGCGCGCGGGGCTCGAGGACCACTTCTGCGGCAAGCTGCTCGGCCTGCCGATGGGCGTGGACGTCTGCTACACGAACCACGCCGAGGTCGACGAGGACGACATGGACGCGCTGATGCTGCTGCTGGGCGCGGCGGGCTGCACGTTCCTCATCGCCGTCCCCGGGATGGACGACGTGATGCTGCACTACCAGTCGCTGGCGTTCTCCGACGTGCTGACCACCCGCTCGGTGCTGGGGCTGCGGCCGGCCCCGGAGTTCGAGGCGTGGCTGGCCCGGATGGACCTGCTCGACGACGCCGGCCGGGTGCGCGAGCTGACCGCCGACGCGCCCGCCGCCCGCGCCCTGCTCGCGGCGGCGTCGGCATGAGCTCGGCCCTGGACGCGCCGCTGCCGCCCGGCGACGACCCGTGGGCGGTGCTCCGCGCGGCCACCCGCGCCCGGGTCGCGCTCGGCCGGGCCGGCGACGCGCTGCCGACCGCCCGCGAGCTGGAGTTCCGGGCCGCGCACGCCGCCGCCCGCGACGCGGTGCACCAGCCGCTGGACCCGGCGCTCGTCCGCGCCCAGCTGCCGGGCGTCGAGCTCGTCGAGGTGCACTCGGCTGCCCCTGACCGGGCCACCTACCTGCAGCGGCCCGACCTCGGCCGGCAGCTCGCGGAGGGCACGGAGCTGCCGCGTGGCGACGCCGACCTCGCCGTCGTGGTCGCCGACGGGCTCTCTCCGCGTGCGGTGCACGAGCACGCCGCCGGGCTGGTGACCGCGCTGCTGGAGCGGCTGCCCGGCTGGACCGTCGCGCCGCTGGTGCTGGCGCACCAGGCGCGGGTCGCACTGGGCGACGCGGTGGGGGAGGCCCTGGGCGCCCGGGCCGTCGTCGTGCTGATCGGCGAGCGGCCGGGGCTGTCGTCGGCGGACTCGCTCGGCGTCTACCTGACCTGGGGCCCGCGGCCCGGGCGGGTGGACTCCGAGCGCAACTGCGTCTCCAACGTCCGCCCCCCGCACGGGCTGTCCTACCCGCAGGCCGCCGACACGGTGGCCGCGCTGCTCGGGGCCGCGCGCGAGCTCGGCGCCTCCGGCGTGGTGCTCAAGGACGAGGGCCCGGCGCTGCCCGCCGGTGCGGGCTGAGGGCACGGACCGCGTCGGCGTCGCCGAGCGGACGACCCAGAACGACGCTCGGCGACACCGGCGGGCGCATGCAGTGTCGACTCGGCCGTCCCGCCGGGGAAGGGGAGCGGCAGCGGCCGGGTGTGGCGGTCGCCCTCCGTCCCGGGGCGGGTCCGGCCGGGTCAGCACGCGGAACGCCGGAGGGGGCGGGGAGGCACTCGGCCTCCCCGCCCCCTCCGGGCGTCGTCCCTCAGCTGCTGTCGGAGTCCTGCGACCGGTCGAACCGCCGCTTCGCCTGCGCCTCGACCGAGATCGCGTCGGTCGTCCCGTGGTGGTGGTGCGCCTCCTCGATCTCGTGCACCGCCTCGTCGAGCACGGGGACGTGCACTCCCTTCGTCGGCAGCAGGAGACGGACCAGCGGCCACAGCAGGACCAGCGCCACGATCACGTACACGACGACGGACAGCGGGTCGATCAGCCCGCCGATCGCCCCGTTGCTGATCTGCAGCGCCTGCCGCAGCTCCGCCTCGGCGAACGGCCCGAGGATCACGCCGACGATGGCCGGCAGCAGGGGCAGCCCGAAGCGGCGCATCATGAAGCCGAGCGCGCCGATGACCAGCAGCATGAACAGGTCGAACACGTTGGCGTTCGTCGCGTACGCGCCCAGGCTGGCGAAGAAGAGGATGCCCGCGTACAGGTACGTGCGCGGGATCCGCAGCAGACGCGCCCACAGCGGCGCCAGTGGCAGGTTCAGCACCAGCAGCGCCGTGTTGCCGATGAAGAGGCTGGCGATGAGGCCCCACACCAGCTCCGGCTCGCTGTCGAACAGCTGCGGCCCGGGCTGGATGCCGTAGCTCTCGATGGCGGCGAGCAGGACCGCCGCGGTGGCCGTCACCGGGATGCCCAGGGTCAGCAGCGGCACGAGCCCGCCCGCGGCCGAGGCGTTGTTGGTGGCCTCCGGCCCGGCGACGCCCTCGATGGCGCCCGTGCCGAACTCCTCGGGGTGCCGGGACAGCCGCTTCTCGGTGACGTAGGAGAGGAACGTCGGGACCTCGGCCCCACCGGCCGGGACGGCGCCGAAGGGGAACCCGATCGCGGTGCCGCGCAGCCACGGCTTCCACGAGCGGCGCCAGTCCGACCGGCTCATCCGCGGGTTGCCCACCGGGATGACCTCGACCGGGCGGCGGCGCAGGTGGGCCGCGGTCCACAGCGCCTCACCGACGGCGAACAGGCCGACCGCGACGACGACGATGTCGATGCCGTCGGCGAGCTCGCCGATGCCGAAGGTGAGCCGCTGCTGGCCGGAGGTGGCGTCGATGCCGATCAGCCCGATGGCCAGGCCGAGCCCGAGCGAGGCAAGGCCGCGCACCCGGGAGCTGCCGAGCACCGAGGTGACCGCGATGAACGCCAGCACCATGATCGCGAACATGTCGGCGGGCGAGACCTCCACGGCGAGGTCGGCGACCAGGGGGGCCACCAGGGCCAGCAGCAGCGTGGCGATGGTCCCGGCGACGAACGAGCCGATCGCCGCGGTGGCCAGGGCCTGCGCCGCGCGGCCGGACCGGGCCATCTTGTTGCCCTCGATGGCGGTGACCACCGAGGCGCTCTCACCCGGGGTGTTCAGCAGGATCGACGTCGTGGACCCGCCGTACATGCCGCCGTAGTAGATGCCGGCGAACATGATGAGCGCGGTGGTGACGTCCAGACCGCGGGTCAGCGGCAGCAGCAGGGCCACCGCCATGGCCGGGCCGATGCCGGGCAGGACGCCGATCGCGGTGCCGAGCAGCACGCCCAGCAGTGCGAACGCCACGTTGGTCGGCGTCAGGGCGGTGCCGAAGCCCTCGAGGAGGGAGCCGAACGCGTCCATCAGAGGATCCCCCTCAGGATGCCCGGGGGCAGCACGATGCCGAGCCCGAGGGCGAACAGGTAGAAGGAGCCGATCGACAGGGCGAAGGCGATCACGGCGTCCCGCACGTAGTGGCGGCTGCCGAGGGCGAACGCCGATCCCCAGAACAGGATCGCACCGGAGAACACCCAGCCGAGGCTCTCGATCAGCAGCGCGTTGGCCAGGAACGCGGCGGCGAGCATCGCGATCGTCGTCCAGTCGGTGCCGCCGGTGAGCTCGACGTCCTCGCCGCCCTCGGGCTCGCCGCGGCCGCCGCGCTTCACGTCGATGGCCAGGACGACCCCGACGACGACCAGCAGGCCGCCAACGACGAGGGGGACGACGGCGGGCCCGACCGGCCCGCGGACGATCCGGCTCTCCGGCAGGAGGAGAGCCTGCACGATGACGAGGAGGCCGAGCGCCGCCAGGAACAGGGCCACTCCGTACTCGGAGCGGCCCTGGTCCTGGGCGCTGCCCCTGGGGGCAGAGGTCACGTCAGGCCCAGCTCGCTCAGCACGCCCTCGACCCGCCGGCTCTCCTCGTCGAGGAAGGAGCCGAACTCGTCACCGGTGGCGAAGGAGTCGGTCCAGCCCTGGTCCTCGAGCACCTGCTGCCAGGCCTCGCTGTCGTGGACCTGGGTGATCAGGTCGATGTGCCGCTGGGCCTCCTCGGCGGTGATGTCCGGGGCCGCCACGATGCCGCGCCAGTTGGTGAACGTCAGGTCCACGCCGGACTCGGTGAGGGTCGGCGCGTCGACGCCCTCGACCGGCGCCTCGCTGGTGACCGCGAGGATGCGGACGTCACCGGAGGCGGCCGGCTCGGTGACCTCGCCGATGCCGGTCGCGGCGAAGGCCACGTCGCCGCCGAGGATGCCGGCGAGCAGCTCGCCGCCGCCGTCGTAGGCCACGTAGTTGACCGAGGTCGGCGTCACGCCGACCTGCTGCGCCAGCAGCATCGGGGTCAGGTGGTCCGGGCCGCCGGGGTTGGACGCGCCGCCGACGGGCGTGTTGCCCGGGTCGGCCTTCCAGGCGGCGACCAGGTCGTCGATGTTCTGGAACGGCGAGTCCGCCGGGACGACGATCGCCTCGGCCTCCTCGATGAGCCGCGCGATCGGCGTGGTCTGCTCGAGGGTGGCCTCGGACTGGTTGCTGTACTGCGCGCCCACCACGCCCAGGCCCATCTGCATGAGCATGTCGGCGTTGCCGGTCTCGTTGACCAGGCGCTGCAGGCCGACGGTGCCGCCGGCGCCCTCGAGGTTGAACACCTCGATCGTCTGGGCCAGCTCCTCCTCCTCGGCGACCTGGGCCAGGGCGCGGGCGGTGGTGTCGTAGCCGCTGCCGGGCGAGTTCGGGACCAGCACCCGCAGGCCGGAGACCGGGCCCTCCTGGGTGCCGCCGCCGGAGGCAGAGCCGCCCTCGGCGGTGGTGCCGCACCCGGTCAGCAGCAGCCCGGCGGCCACGGTGCCGACGGTGAGCTTCCGCAGGGAAGCATTGCGCATGGGTTCCTCCTGTGTGTCCGGCGGACGTCCGCCGCTCGCAAGCAAGGTCGCAACGCCCGTGGCGCGTGTCACGCTTGCGTGCGCATTGGGCGTTGTGGTCGTTGTGTGCCCGGCCGCCCGGGCGCCGGCCGGGAGTTCAATGGCGTGCCACGTCCCCGACCAGTCAGGAGGGCTCGTGACCGAGCTCGCGAGCGCCGGCGAGGAGGTCTCGTGACCGAGCTCGCGAGGTCACGCACGGGCGCAGCACCCCGGGGCACGGGGGCGACGAGCGCCGGCGAGGAGGTCCCGTGACCCGGCGGCTGACGCTCGCCGGCCAGCTGCTCGTGCTGCAGGTGGTCGTCGTCTGCGTCGTGCTCGTCGGCGTCGCGGCCGTCACCGTCGCCCAGTCGATGCAGGGGGCCGAGGAGGTGGAGGGCCGCCGCGCGGTGGAGATCGCCGAGACGCTGGCCAACAGCCGGGCCACCCGCGCGGCGCTGGAGCTGGGCCGAGTGGAGTACATCGGCATCACCGCGGAGGAGAGCCGCAGCACCTCCGGGTCCGCCGACGTCGTCGTCGCGGGGGCCGACCGGACCGTCCTCGCCAGCGCCGACCCCGAGCTGCTCGGCCGGCCGCTGGACCTCGGCGCCAGCCGGGTGCTGGAGGGGCGGTCGTGGGTGGGGGACGTCGAGCTGCCCGGCGGTCACGCCGCGGTCGCCATGGCGCCGGTCTACTCCGCGCGCGGGGACCGCGTGCTCGGCCTGGTCGCGGTGCAGCGGACCTACCCGGGCGTCCTGGGGAGCCTGGAGGCGGCCGCGCCGAACCTGCTCACCTACCTGGGCCTGGCCAGCGTGCTGGGCATCGGCGGGTCGCTGCTGGTGGCGCGCCGGGTGAAGCGGCAGACGCTGGGGCTGGAGCCGGCCGAGATCGCCGGCCTGGTGGAGCACCGCGACGCCATGCTGCACGGCATCCGCGAGGGCGTCGTGGGACTGGACCTGCACGGCCGCGTGACGCTGGTGAACGACGAGGCCGTCCGGCTGCTGCGGATCCCCGGCGACGCGCTCGGCCGCACCCTCGACGAGCTCGGGGTTGCCGCGGAGGTGGCCGAGGCGCTGCTCACCACGGGCGTCGAGCGGGACCGGGCCGTGGGCACCGCCGGCCGGGTGCTCGTGGTGAACCGGCTGCCGCTGACCAGCCGCGGCCGGCCCATCGGGTCGGTGGCCACCCTGCGCGACCGCACCGAGCTGCTCGAGCTGCGCCGCGAGCTCGACCTGAACCGGCACGTCGCCGACACGCTGCGGGCCCAGGCGCACGAGTTCGACAACCGGCTGCACACCATCGCGGGGCTCATCGAGCTGGGGGAGGCGGAGGAGGCGGTGCGGTTCGTGCACCGGATCAGCACCAGCCGGTCGGAGTTCGGCAGCGCGGTCACCGCCGCCGTGCGCGACCCGGCGATCGCCGCGCTGCTGGTCGCCAAGGCCAGCCAGGCGGCCGAGCGGGGCGTCGACCTGCGCATCGCACCGGACTCCGCGCTGCCCGTGCTCGCCCCCGAGCTCAGCACGGACGTCGCGACCGTGGTGGGCAACCTGGTCGACAACGCCATGGACGCCGCCTCGGACGCGGCGCAGCGCTGGGTCGAGGTGGGCCTGGGGCTGGTCGACGACGAGGTCGACGTCGTGGTCCGCGACTCCGGTCCCGGCGTCCCGGCCGGGATGGAGGCCGAGGTGTTCCGGCGCGGCGTCTCGACGAAGGGCTCCGCCCCCCACGACGCAGCCGCCCCGGGCGGCCGGGGGATCGGGCTGTCCCTGGTGCACCTGGTGTGCACCCGCCGCGGCGGGAGCGTGACCGCCAGCTCCGCGGACGGCTCGGTGTTCACCGCCCGGCTCCCGGCCGGCCCCGCACTGGTGGACGCATGACCCGGGTGCTGATCGTGGACGACGACTTCATGGTCGCCAAGGTCCACGCCGGGTTCGTCGCGGCCCTCGACGGGTTCGAGGTGGCGGGCACCGCGTCCAGCGGCGCGGAGGCACTCGCCCAGGTCGCCCGGCTGCAGCCGGACCTCGTGCTGCTCGACGTCTACCTGCCGGACATGACCGGGCTGGAGGTGCTGCGCCGGCTGCGGGCGGACGCCGTCCCGGTCGACGTCGTGGTCATCAGCGCCGCGCGAGACGTCGAGAGCATCCGCAGCGCGCTGCACGGCGGCGTCCTGTCCTACCTGGTCAAGCCGTTCGACCGGCAGACCTTCGAGGCCCGGCTGCGGGAGTACGCCGCGCTGCGCAGCGAGCTCGCCGTGCTGCAGGAGGCCGGGCAGGCCGACGTCGACCGGCTGTTCGCCGGCGCGCGCAGCGGACCGCGCCCGGCGGCCCCCACGCCGAAGGGGATCGCGCCGGAGACGCTGCAGCTGGTCCGCGAGGCGCTGCGGGACGCCGGGGAGGAGGGGCTCTCGGCCACCCAGTGCAGCGAGCGCACCGGCCTGGCGCGGGTGAGCGCCCGCCGCTACCTGGAGCAGCTGGTGACCCTGGAGGAGGCCGACGTCCGGCAGCGCTACGGCACCGCGGGCCGGCCGGAGCGGCGGTTCACCCGGCGCGGGGGCGGCCACCGCGCCGGGTGAGCGGCCGGGTACGCAACGACCGCAACGACCGCTACGGGCGCAACGCGGCGGTGCCGCTGCCTCCTGCTTAGGCTCCGGCCATGACCATCGTCGTGGGCTACGTCCCCACCCCCGAGGGCGAGGCCGCCCTCGCCGCCGCCATCGCCGAGGCCTCGCTGCGCGAGCAGCCGTTGCACGTCGTCAACAGCGCCCGCGGTGACGTCCTGGCCGACCCCCGGTTCGCCTCGGAGCGGGTGCTGGACCAGGTCCGGGAGAAGCTCGACGCGACCGGGGTGGTCTACGAGATCGACCAGCGGGTGGCCGGTCACGACGCCGCGGACGAGGTCGTGGAAGCCGCCGAACGCGTCAAGGCCAGCCTGATCGTCATCGGCATGCGCCGCCGCACGCCCACCGGGAAGCTGATCACCGGCAGCCAGGCGCAGCGGATCCTGCTCGATGCCCACTGCCCGGTGCTGGCGGTCAAGGCCACCTACTGAAGAAGGACCCCCTGCTCCCCACCGCTCGCCAGCTCGCGGCGGGCCCCTGCAGGGGGCCGTACCAGCACGTCACCAGGCTCGGGGTGGGACCCGGGACCGGGCCGCTGCGGCATCTGCAGGGGGTCCGAGCGGGCGCCTTCAGCCCAGCAGGTCGACGCCCTCGCCGGGGCCGTGGGCCAGGTTGCGGAAGATCGTCTCCAGGCTCCGCGCCAGGTGCCCGGCGAGGGCGGTCGCCGCACCCTCGGCGTCCCCGGCGAGCAGGGCGTCGCAGACGGCGAGGTGCTCCCCGACGGACACCTCGACCCGCCGCGGGTCCAGGTGGGAGAGGTTGCGCAGCCGCGCGGTGTGCGGCCGCAGCTCGGCGATGGTGCGGCGCAGGTGCTCGTTGCGGGTCGCCCGGATGACCGTCCAGTCGAAGCGGTCGGCCAGCTCGTAGAACGACCGGGACCGCGCCGTCGACGGGTCGCGCTCCAGGACGCCCGCGATGGCCTCGCGCAGCTCGGCGAAGGTCCGGTGCAGCGCGGGGTCGGCGGTCGCGGCCTCGGTCGCCTGCCGGACGGCAGCCGGTTCCAGCAGCGAGCGGAACTCGAACAGGTCGCGGACGCTGCGCGCCGACACCCGCGAGACGCGGGCGCCCTGCCTCGGCACCAGGTCGACCAGCCCCTCGGCGGCCAGCCGGCGCAGCGCCTCGCGCACCGGCGTCCGCGAGGCCCCGGTGCGCGCGACCAGCGAGAGCTCCGACAGCGGCGTCCCCGGTGCCAGTTCACCGAGCTCGATCTCGGTCCGCAGCTGCCGGTGGACCTGGTCGGCCTTGCTGACCTCCTCGGTCTCCCCGGCGCGGCTGCCCGCCGTCATCCCCGCCTCCCCGCGGGGAACGGCACGCCGACCTCGTGGCCCAGCCGGCGCAGCCCGGCGAGCGAGTCCCGGGCGAGGACGACGCCGCCGGCCGCCAGGTTCGCCGCCTCGGCCCGGTCCTCCACCTCGCCGGGGTGGAGGACCTCGTCGAAGCCCTGGGCCGTCGGGACGGACCTCACCTCGTCGACCAGCTGCCGCACCCGCGCCTCGTACCCGGCGCGGTCGCCGAAGGCGTCGGGGTCCAGGGCCAGGAACAGGTGCCCACAGCCGCTGCGGGCGTCCGGCTCGTACGGGCCGTGCACACCGGTGCCGACGGCACTGCCGGTCAGGGCGCCGGAGAGCACGTCCATCATGAACGCGATCGCGTAGCCCTTGTGGCCGGCCATCGGCAGCAGCACGCCCAGCACCCCCTCCTCCGGATCGGTCGTCGGTGCGCCGTCGGCGGTGAGCGCCCAGGTCTCCGGGATGGGCTCGCCGCGGTTCTTCGCCAGGTGGATCTTGCCGCGGGCGACCGCGGTGTTCGCGATGTCGAGGGCGAGCACCGTGCCGTCGGGCCCGGGTGCGGCGATCGACCACGGGTTGGTGCCCACGCGCTTCTCGCGTCCGCCCCAGGGTGCCATCGCCGGGCTGGCGTTGGTGGTGAGGACGGCGACGCACCCGTCCTGCGCGGCGCGTCGGGTGAAGTACATGGCCGTGCCGAAGTGGTTGGAGTTCCGGACGCCGACGACACCGACGCCGTGGGTGCGGGCCCGCTCCACGGCCAGCCGCCGCGCCCGTTCGGTGAGCACCTGGCCGATGCCGTCCCGGCCGTCGAGCAGCACCAAGGGGCCGGTGTCGGAGAGCACCGCCGGGTCGGGGACCGCACGCACCGCGCCGGAGCGGAGGCGGGCGGCGTACCATGGCAGCCGGAGCAGGCCGTGCGACTGGTGGCCCCAGAGGTCGGCCTGGACGAGGGAGTCGGCGACCAGCGCCGCGTCGACCCGGGGCACCCCGAGCGCCGTCAGGACCCCGGTGCCGAACGCCCTCAGGAACTCCGGCTCGATCCGTTCCGCTGTCACCCTTGCCTCCTCAGCGGTTGTGTGCTGACCTGTATACAGTCTTGCACACACAACGTCGGAGGTCGATGGTGTTCAGCCTGGTGGTCCAGATGGAAGTGCGGCCCGGCCGGCGCGAGGAGTTCCTCACCGGCATGGCTGCCAACGCCGAGGCGTCGGTCCGGGACGAGCCGGGGTGCCTGCGGTTCGACGTCTGCTCCGTCGCCGACGACCCGGACCGGTTCGTGCTCTACGAGCTCTTCACCGACGCCGAGGCGTTCGCCGCCCACAAGGCGTCCCCGCACTTCGCGCGGTGGCGCCAGATCGCCGAGCAGGTTCTCGCGAGGCAGGTCAACACCCCCGGCGAGCTGCTGGTCACCCACACCTCCGAGGAGTCCGCATGAGCACCCAGCCCGTCCCGCCGTCGATGGTCCTGCGCCCGGAGGAGATCCAGCGCTTCGACCGCGGCAGCGGCGTCGTCACCATCCCGTTCGTCGGGAAGTGGAACTGCGAGTCGAACCTGGTCACGACCGGGATGACGGTCTTCGCGCCCGGCACCGGCATCCCGCTGCACTCGCACAACGTCGAGGAGTCGGTGCTGGTGTACGAGGGCGAGGCGACGGCGGTCGTCGGCGACGACGAGTTCGACCTCGTCGCCGGCCAGGCGACCTGGGTGCCGGCGGGCGTCCCGCACTGCTTCCGCAACCGCGGCGAGGGGACGATGACCATCTACTGGGTCTACGGCGGCCGCGACGTCACCCGGACCATCACCGCCACCGGCGAGACGTTCGAGCACCTGTCCGAGAGCGACCGTGGGGCCGTGCCCTCGTCCGGGGAGCAGGCATGAGCGCCCTCGTCACCACCAACCCGGCGACCGGCGAGCCGCTGGCCGAGTACGCCGTCCTCAGCGATGCCGAGGTCGACGCGGCCCTGCACCGCGCCGCCGCGGCGCAGCAGGAGTGGGCGGCGCTGCCCATCGGCGAGCGGGCCGTCGTGCTGCGCCGCGTCGCCGCGATCCTCCGCGGGGAGATCGACGACCTGGCCCTGCTCGTCACCCGCGAGATGGGCAAGCCGCTGGTCGAGGCGCGGGCCGAGGTGGAGAAGTGCGCGACCACCTGCGACTGGTACGCCGACAACGCCGCGGCCCTCCTCGCCGACGAGCCGGTGGCGACGTCGGCCGACCGCAGCTGGATCTCCCACGAGCCGGTCGGCGTCGTGCTCGCCGTCATGCCGTGGAACTTCCCGCTCTGGCAGGTGCTGCGCTTCGCCGCACCCGCGCTCATGGCGGGCAATGCCGCGCTGCTCAAGCACTCGCCGAACACCACCGGGTGCGCCGTGGCGGTGCAGCGGATCGTGACCGCGGCGGGTGGACCGGAGGGCCTGTTCGGTGCGCTGGTCGTCGCCGAGGCCGACGTCCCCGCCGTGACGCAGCGGCTGATCGCGGACCCGCGAGTCGGCGCGGTCACGATCACCGGCAGCGAGCGGGCCGGCCGGGCGGTCGGCGCCGCTGCGGGCGACGCGATCAAGAAGTCGGTGCTGGAGCTCGGCGGTTCGGACCCGTTCGTGGTCCTCGCCGATGCCGACCTGCCGCGGGTGGCCGCCCTGGCGGCGCGCGGCCGGCTGGTGAACGCCGGGCAGAGCTGCATCTCGCCGAAGCGGCTGGTCGTCGACGCGTCGGTCGCCGAGGAGTTCACCCGGCTGCTCGTGGCCGAGGTCGAGGCCCTCGTCGTCGGCGACCCGGAGGCGCCCGGCACCCACGTCGGGCCGATGGCCCGCGCGGACCTGCGGGACGGCGTGCACCGCCAGGTGGAGGCCTCGGTCGCGGCCGGGGCGCGGCTGCTCACCGGCGGCCGCCCGCTGCCCGGCCCGGGGTGCTTCTACGCCCCGACCGTGCTGGGCGACGTCGTCCCGGGGGTCCCGGCGTACGACGAGGAGGTCTTCGGCCCGGTGGCCGCGGTCATGGTGGCGCGGGACGAGGACGACGCCGTGCGCATCGCCAACGACACCCGCTTCGGCCTCGGCGCCAGCGTCTGGACGACGGACCCCGAGCGCGGCGTCGCCGTCGCCCGTCGGATCCGCTCCGGCGCCGCCTTCGTCAACGCCCTGGTCGCCTCCGATGCGCGGATGCCCTTCGGCGGCACCCGCGCCAGCGGCTACGGCCGCGAGCTGGCCGCGGCCGGCATCCGCGAGTTCGTCAACGTCCGCACCTGGTGGGTCCTCGACGAGCCCGCCGCCACCGCCCCCGTCAGCGAGTGACACGCCATCCTCCGAGGAGAGCCATGACCACCACCCACCGCTACCGCCTGGGCGTGATGCTCGGCGACGGCATCGGCCCGGAGATCGTCCCCGCATCCGTGCGGGTGGTCGACGCCGCACTCGCCGCCGCGGGCGCCGATCCGGTCGAGTGGCAGGAGCTGCCGCTGGGCGCCTCGGCCATCGACACGCACGGCAGCGCCATCCCGGACACGACGCTGGCGGCGCTGGCCGGCCTCGACGGCTGGCTGCTCGGACCGCACGACAGCGCCGCGTACCCCGAGCCGTTCCGGTCGCAGCTGAACCCGAGCGGCACGCTGCGCAAGCACTTCGACCTGTACGCCAACATCCGCCCGGCCCGCGCCTTCGAGGGCGGGCGCGCGATCGCCCCCGAGACCGACCTGGTGATCGTCCGGGAGAACACCGAGGGCTTCTACGCCGACCGGAACACCCACGCGGGCACCGGCGAGTACATGCCGACGCCCGATGTCGCCATCGCGATGGGGGTCTTCACCCGTCCGGCCGTCGAGCGCATCGCCCGGGCCGCGTTCGAGCTGGCCCGGCGCCGGCGGAACAAGCTCACGATCGTGCACAAGGCCAACGTGCTGCAGCTGAGCTCGGGCCTGTTCAAGCGGGTCTGCCTCGAGGTGGCCGAGCAGTTCCCGGACGTGGCGGTCGACGACTTCCACATCGACGCGATGACGGTGCACCTGCTGCGTCGTGCGTCCGCCTTCGACGTCGTGGTCGCGGAGAACATGTTCGGCGACATCCTCTCCGACATGGCCGGTGAACTGGCCGGGTCGCTCGGCATCGCGCCGTCGGTCAACGCCTCGGACGACCGGGCCATGGCGCAGGCCGCGCACGGGTCGGCGCCCGACATCGCCGGGGAGGGGCTGGCCAACCCGATCGCGATGGTCCTGTCCGCGGGGATGCTGCTGGACTGGCTCGGCACCCGGCACGGCGACCGCCGCCTCACCGACGCCGCAGTCCGGGTCGAGGACGGCGTCCGCGCCGCCGTGCGCGCCGGTGTGAGCACCCGCGACCTGGGCGGCTGGGCCTCGACCGGCGAGTTCACCGACGCCGTCGTCGAGCGCACCGCGGCCGGGGCGTGAGGGCGTCGTGAGCACCTCTCGCGCTGCCTCCCCGCAGCGCCAGGCCCTAGCCTCCGCACCATGACCGAACCGCGGGTGCCCGCCACCACCGATGTCTGCGACGCCCACCCGGAGGCGCAGGTGTGCGAGCCGGTGTTCCAGGCCTTCGGCGGCCGCGCCGCCTTCTGCGGGCCGGTCACCACGCTCAAGGTGTTCGAGGACAACACCCTGGTCAAGCAGGCGGTCGAGGGGCCCGGGGAGGGCCGGGTGCTGGTCGTCGACGGCGGCGGATCGCGGCGCTGCGGGCTGGTCGGCGGCAACCTGGCCGTCGCCGCGGCGACCAACGGCTGGGCCGGGATCGTCGTGTACGGCTGCATCCGGGACGCCGACGAGCTGGCCGAGCAGCCGATCGGGGTCCGCGCTCTTGCGGCCCACCCCCGCAAGAGCGAGCGCGGGCTGCACTCCGGTCAGGCGGGCCGGCCGGTCGTCTTCGCGGGTGTGGTGTTCCGCGAGGGGGAGTGGCTGTGCGCCGACCGGGACGGCGTCGTCGTCCTGCCCGCGGCGCCGGAGAGGTGAGGTCAGCGACGGCGCAGCAGGCGGGCCACCCGGTGCGCGCGCCCGGAGACCAGCTCCGCGGTCGTCCCCGGCTCCGGGACGTCGGCCAGCGCGGCGTGCCGCTCCCGCAGCCGGGCGCGGACCTCCTCCGGGGTGTGCACCCGGCGCTGCCGCTCTCCCCGGGCCAGCACCGCCCCGGTCGCCGCGACGCCGGCCAGACCGGCCAGGCCGAGCAGCTTCCACAGGCGCACGGACCCACGGTATCGCCGTGCCCAGCCTGAGCCTGGACGAGGCGGTCGACCTCACGCGCACCGGCGACGTGTGGGTCTTCCGCGGCGGCTCGGTGGCCGACCGGGCGATCCGGACGCTCACCAACGCCCCGGTCAACCACGTCGGCATGGCCGTCGTCCTGGAGGACCTGCCGCCGCTGCTCTGGCACGCCGAGCTCGGCCGCTCGCTGCCCGACGTGTGGACCGGGCAGCACCAGCGCGGCGTCCAGCTGCACGACCTCGCCGACGCCGTCCGCACCTGGCGGCAGCGCTACGGGCAGCGGGCCTGGCTGCGGCAGTTGGTCGGCCCGGCCGACGACGGCGGCGTGACCCCGGACATGGAGGACGCCGTCCTGCGGACGATCGCCCGCCTCGACGGCCGGCCGTTCCCCACCACGCCGGGGCTGGCGCGCGGCTGGCTCACCGGGCGGCTGCGCCGGGGGACGTCGGCGGAGACGGTGTACTGCGCCGAGCTGGTGGCCTCGACCTACACCGCCATGGGCCTGCTCGACGGCCGCCGTCCGCGCAACGCCTACGACCCGGGCAGCTTCTGGTCCGGCGACGACCTGCAGCTGCTCCGGGGAGCGCGGCTGGGCCGGAGATCCCGGTCGACGTCCCGGCGGCTCAGCCCTCCCGGCGCACCCGGTAGGTCGTCTGCACCATCCCGCCGGGGAAGGTCCGCGTGCGCACGTGCTCGAGCAGCACGTCGGCCGGCAGCGGCCCGAACGGCGTGTGGCCCTCCCCGATGAGCACCGGCACGCGGGAGAGCGTCAGGTCGCCGACCAGCCCGGCGGCGAGGAAGTCGTGCACCGTCCGGCCGCCGTCGACGTAGACGCGGCGGTACCCGGCCGTCGTCAGCGCGGCGACGGCCTCGTCGAAGGAGCGGTGCAGGGTGGTGCGGGGGTCGGGCTCGAGCGTCGTGCTGATCACGTGCACCGGCTTGCCCTGGTACGGCCACTCGGCCAGCGGCGCGATCACCTCGTAGGTGCCGCGGCCCATGACCAGCGCGTCGATGCCGGCGACGAACTCGGCGAAGCCGAAGTCGCCGCCCTCGCCGTCGTCGGGAGCGCCGCCGGCGTCGTCCCCGCCGGTGAGCCACGCGAGGTCGCCGTCGGGCCGGGCGATGAACCCGTCGACGCTCATGCCGAGGAACACCGAACCGGTGAAGGGCGCGTCCATGCCGGCAGCGTGCCCGACGGTGTCGGCGGAGCAGGGGTTCGGGCTCCCGGTATCAGCCGGGAAGTGTCAGCCCTCTGCGATAGGCAAGGACCCACGGGGGGAACCGCCAGGAGGCCATCATGTCCGAGGCCGTCACGAGCACCCGACCGGTCGTCGACCGCCGCGTCCCGCCCCAGCCGTCGCCCGGTACCGCGCGCTCCCAGCACTGGGCCCGGCCGGACGCCGCCCGGGACGTCCTCGCCCTCGCCTGGGCGCCGGGCCTGGCCCCGCCCCGCCAGATCCGCGTCCGGCCCGAGCTCCACGACCGCCTGCTCGCCGAGCTCGACCCGGCCGCGCGGGTGGCCCTGACCGATCACGGCCTGCTCGGAGAGCCCGCCGGCGTGCCGGTCGTCATCGACCCGGCGCTGCCCGGCTGCCCCGGCTTCGAGGTGCAGCGGGTCCGGCCGGGCGGTCCCGTCCGGCTGCGCGGCGCCGCCTGAGCGGCTCAGCCCGCGAGCGCGGGCACCGGCTCCCCCAGCCGGACGACGGTGTCGCCGGGCTGCTCGACGGTGTCGTCGTGGGTCACGCAGACCACGACGCGCCCGGCGAGCGCGGCGCGCAGGTCGCGCACCAGCGCCGCGGCGGTGGGCGGGTCCAGGTGCGCGGTCGGCTCGTCGAGCAGCACGACGTCCCGGTCGGCCAGCAGCGCCCGGGCCGCGGCCAGCCGGCGCCGCTCCCCGCCGGACAGCGCGGTGCCACCCGCGCCGACCGGGGTGTCGAGGCCCCCGGGCAACCCGGCGAGCAACCCGCCCAGGCCGGTGGCCGCCAGCGCGGCGCGCAGCCGGGCCTCGCCGCCCGGTCCGGCCAGCTCGCCCCTCGGCGCGGCCAGGGCCAGGTTGGCGCGGATGCTCGAGGCGAACACGTGCGCCTCCTGCGGCAGCCAGGCGATCCGCGAGCGGACGCCGTCCCCGGTCAGCCGGTCGGTGGGGACGGCGTCCAGCGCGTACCCACCCGCCCGCGGCCGCAGCGCCGCGAGCAGCACCGCCAGGAACGTCGACTTGCCGGAGCCCGAGGGTCCGCGCACCACCAGCCAGCCGCCCTCGACGTCCGCCCGCGTGGCCAGGCCGCGGAGCACGTCCGGCCCGCCGGGCCAGCCGGCGACCAGCTCGTCGGTGGCCAGCGAGCGCACCGGCGCGGGTGCCGGCAGCGGGTCGGCGGGGTCGGCCGGCACCGGCGTGGTGAGGACGGCGTCGAGGCGGTGGCGGGCGTCGGCGAGGGCGCCGCGCCGCTGCAGCGCGGGGACCAGCCCGGCCAGCGGCTCGCCCAGGGCCAGCGGGGCGAGGGCGAGCACCGCGATCGCCGGGCCGGTCACCCCGGCCGCGGCGCCGGCCGCCGCGGCGGCGACCGCGGCGAGCCCGGTGCCGAGGACGACCACGCCGGCGCCCAGCGCGCCGGCCCGGGTGCGCGCGCGGTCGGCCGCGGTGCGGTCGGCGGCGAGCCCGGCGAGGTCGGCCGCCGTCCGCCCGGCCAGGCCGTGCGCCCGCAGGTCGGCCGCGCCGTCGAGCGCGGTGGTGGTGTCGCGCAGCGCCGCCACCCGCAGCGCGGCCTCGGCGCGCGCGGCGCCCGCGTCCACCCGCCGGTGCGCGAGCAGCACCAGCGCCACGGTGGCCGCCAGGACCAGCGCCGCGGCGCCGGCCCCGGCGGGGGAGACCAGGGCGAGCGCGCCGACGGTCGCGGTGGTCACGGCGCCGGCCGCCAGCGCCGGCGGGACGACCCGCACCGACAGGTCCTGCACCAGGCCCACGTCGCCGACCACGCGGGCCAGCGCCGAGCCCGGCGTGCGGTCGGCCGCGAGGCCCTGGGCGGCCAGCGCCCGCCACACCCGCACGCGCAGGTCCGCGGCCAGCCGGAGCGCCGCGTCGTGGGCGGTCATCCGCTCCACCCAGCGCAGCCCGGCCCGGCCCAGGCCGAAGGCCCGCACACCGACGATCGCGACCAGCAGGGTGAGCACCGGCGGCATCTCGGCCGCCCGCACGATCAGCCAGCCGGAGACCGCGGTGAGCGCTACGCCCGCGCCGGCCGAGGCGGTGCCGGCGGCGACCGCGCGCACCAGCGCCCGCCGCGGCCAGCGCAGCCCCGGGCCGGGGTCCGTCGCACCCGCCGGTGCCGGAGCCGCGGCGGGTGCCACGACCTCGTGGCCATCGGCGGCTGACGGCCACGACGTCGTCGCACCCGCGGGGGGTGCGGCGGCGGGCGGCGCCGAGGGCAGGTCGACGGTGCGGTCGGCGAGGGCGGCCAGAGCCGGGTCGTGGGTGACCAGCAGGACGCTCACCGTGCCGCGCAGCCCGGCCAGCGCCGCGGCCACCCGGGCGGCGGCCGCGTCGTCGAGGTGCGTGGTCGGCTCGTCGAGCAGCAGCAGCCGGGCGCCGCGGCGCACCCGCACCAGCGCCCGGGCCAGCGCGACCCGCTGCAGCTCGCCGGGGGAGAGGGTGGTGCAGTCCCGGCCGGCCAGCCCGGTGGCGCCGACCCGCGCCAGCGCCTCGACGACGTGGGCCTCGCCGACGACCTCGTCCGCGCCGGCCTCCGAGCCCGCGTGCCGGCGCAGCTCGTCGGCGACGGTCGCGCCGGTGGTGCGCGGGTGCTGCGGCACGTACGCCACCCCGCCGGCGGGGACGCCGGACACCCCGCCCTCGACGGTCGCCGCCGGGTCGGTCAGGCCGGCGAGGACGGCGAGCAGCGTGGACTTGCCCGAGCCGCTGGCGCCGCGGAGGGCGACCAGCTCCCCGGGCCGGACGGTGAGGTCCACCGGCGGCAGCGCCGCGACCGGTCGGCCGGGGAAGCGGACGGTCAGCCCCCGGACGGCGACGTCGGCGCCGCGCGGGTCGCCGCCGTCGTCCGCGGTCGGGAACGGGGTGGCGACGGGGGTGGCGAGCACCGCGCGGGCCTCGGCGGCGGCCAGCGCGGCGTCCTCGCCGGCGTGGTGGGCCGCGCCCAGGGCGCGCAGCGGCGCGAAGGCCTCCGGCGCGAGCAGCAGCGCGGTCAGGCCGACGGCCAGGTCGAGGTCGCCGTGCACCAGCCGCAGGCCGACGGTGACCGCGACCAGCGCGACCGACAGCGTGGCCAGCAGCTCGAGCACCAGCGCGGAGAGGAAGGCCAGCCGCAGCACCGACAGCGTGCGGCGGCGCGAGGCCTCGCCGAGCTCGGCGAGCGCCGCGGCCTGCTCGGCGGCGCGGCCCAGCCCGACGAGCACCGGCAGGCCGCGGACCAGCTCGGCGACGTGCGCGGCGATCCGGTCCAGCGCCCGGGCGGCGGCGGTGGTGCCGTCCCGGGTGGTCAGCCCGACCAGCACCATGAACAGCGGCACCAGCGGCAGGGTGACCGCGACGAGGGCGGCCGAGAGCAGGTCGGTCCAGGCGAGGACGACGAGCAGCACCGGCGGCACGACCAGGGCCTGCGCCAGCGCAGGGAGGCGGGTGGCCAGCGCGGGCCCCAGCTCGGCCAGCCGGGTGGTGGCCAGCAGCGCGGCCGGGCCGGGGCCGCCGGCCGCCGCGACCGCCGCCGGGGAGGCGGCGAGCCGGGCGGTCAGCGCTGCGCGCAGCTGCTCCTCGGCGCGGCGGGCGTCCCGCGTGGCCACCAGCTCACCGGCCCAGCCGGCCAGCGCGCGCAGCACGACCCCGGCGGAGGCGGCGAGCAGCGGACCGGTCAGGGCGCCGTCGGCCTGGCCGACCGCGCGGGCGACCGCGTGCGCGAGCCCGGCGGCGAGCAGCACCAGCCCGGCGACCTGGCCCAGTGCGGCGACCGCGGCGCGGACCAGCGCCCCGGTGACCCCCGGCACGCCGGCCAGCGCCCCGAGCGGCCCCCGGTCCGACCTCATGCGTGCGTCCCGGCGGGCTCGCCGTGCTGCGGCTCGGCGGTCAGCCGCCGGCGGAACACCCAGTAGGTCCACGCCTGGTAGCCGAGCACCACGGGCAGGCCGATGCCGGCGGCCCAGGTCATCACGGTGAGCGTGTAGTCGCTGACCGAGGCGTCGGCGATCGTCACGTCGAAGGCCGGGTCGATCGTCGAGGGGACGACGACCGGGTACGCGGCACCGAACACCGTGGCGGCCGCTGCGACCAGCACCGCGCCCCACGCGGTGAACGCCTGGCCCTCCCGGCCGACCCGCAGCCGCGCCCAGGCGACCAGCACGGCGAGCGCGGCGACCAGCCACAGCACCCCGGTGACCGGCGTGCCGGACCGCAGGTGCACCAGGCCGGCCCAGGCCAGCAGCGGCAGGGCGGCCACCGGCGCCCACCGCAGCGCGAAGCGCCGGGCGGCGACCCGCAGCGGGCCGTCGGTCTTCAGCGACAGGAACACCGCACCGTGCACCACCGAGAAGGCCAGGACGGCGACCGCGCCCAGCAGCGCCGACCAGCCCAGCCCGGAGAACGCGCCGCCGACCCGGTTGCCGTCCGCGTCGATCGGCAGACCCAGGGTGGTGGCCCCGAGCGCGGCGCCGATGCCGGCCGCGGCGATGAGCGAACCCGCGGTGATCACGCGCGTCCAGGTGGTGTCCCACGCCTCGGTGGAGTGCGAGTGCCGCCACTCGAAGGCGACCGCCCGGACGATCAGGCCGAACAGCACCAGCACGAAGGGCAGGTACAGCGCCGGCAGCCAGGTGGCGTACCAGCCGGGGAAGGCGGCGAACACCGCGCCGACGGCGGTGATCAGCCAGACCTCGTTGCCGTCCCACAGCGGGCCGATGGTGCGCAGCATCAGGTGCCGCTCGGCGGGACGGCGGCCGAGCACCGGCAGCAGCGCGGCGACGCCGAAGTCGAAGCCCTCGAGCAGCAGGAAGCCGGTCCACAGCAGCGCGACGGCGGCGAACCAGAGGGTCTGCAGGTCCACGGGTGGGCTCCTGGGGTGGGTGGGTGGACGAGGACTCAGTACGCGAACTGGAGGACGTCGTCGTCCTCGCGGGACCCCGGCGTCCCCTCCGTCGGGGTGCCGGGGGTGGGGGCCGGGTGGTCGGGAGCGTGGTCCCCGGTCGTCACGCCGCGGCGCACGAACCGGGTGATCAGCCACAGCTCGATGACGGCCAGCGCGCCGTAGACGAGGGTCAGCAGCGACAGCGACGTCCAGACCTCGGCGGCGGTGACGCCGGGGGAGACGGCCTGCGCGGTGAAGAACCACGTCTGCTCGCCGACCGGGACGTCCGGGTTCGGGTGGACGACGAAGGGCTGGCGGCCCATCTCGGTGAAGACCCAGCCGGTCGCGTTGGCCACGAACGGCGCGGCGACCGCGAGCAGCGAGCCGTACACGCCGATCCGCGAGGTCGGCACCCGGCCCCTGCGCGTGGCCCACAGCGCGTAGGCGGCGACGCCGGCGGAGACCCCGCCCATGCCGATCATGAGCCGGAAGCTCCAGTAGCTGACCGCCAGCAGCGGCGTGTAGTCGATCTCCTCGCCGGCCAGCGCGCCGAAGCGCGACGGGTCGTCGGGGTAGGTCTCCCCGTAGACCGCGGCGTACTCCTCCTGCAGCTGGTTGACGCCGGGCACGGCCGAGGAGAAGTCGCCGTGGGCGAGGAAGGACACCAGCCCGGGGATGGTGATCGAGTGGACGTCGTCGCACTCGTTGGACCCCAGCTTGCTCCACGCGAAGACCGAGAACGGGGCCGGCGCCTCGGTCTCGCAGAGCGCCTCGGCCGAGCTCATCTTGAGCGGCTGCTGCTCGTACATGAGCTTGCCCTGCCAGTCGCCGGTGAGGGCGACGAGGACGAACGCGACCAGCGAGACCCAGCCGCCCAGCCGGACCGAGCGCCGCCAGACGGCGTGATCGACGTCCGTGGTCGGCTGCCCGGCCAGCTCCCGGCGGCGCAGGTGCCACAGGCCGATGCCGACCAGCAGCCCGCCGGCGACCACGAGCGCGGCGACGATCGCGTGGCTGAACGCGGCCAGCGCGGTGTTGTTGGTCAGGACGGCGAGGAAGTCGACCTGCACCGGGCGGCCGGTGGCGTCGTCGACCTCGACCCCGACCGGGTGCTGCATCCAGGAGTTGGCCGCGATGATGAAGTACGCGCTGACGATCGAGCCGACCACCGCGGCCCACAGCGCGGCCAGGTGCAGCCTCTTCGGGATGCGGCCCCAGCCGAAGATCCACAGGCCGAGGAAGGTCGACTCGAGGAAGAAGGCCAGCAGCGCCTCGAGGGCCAGCAGCGAGCCGAAGACGTCGCCGACGAAGCGTGAGTACTCGCTCCAGGCCAGGCCGAACTGGAACTCCTGCACCAGCCCGGTGGCCACGCCCAGCACGAAGTTGATCAGGTAGATCCGGCCCCAGAAGCGGGTCATCCGCAGCCACTCGGGCTTGCCCGAGCGCACCCACATCGTGTGCATGACGGCGACCAGGACCCCCAGGCCGATGGTCAGCGGGACCATCAGGAAGTGGTAGACGGTCGTGATGCCGAACTGCCAGCGCGCCACGTCCAGGACGTCCACGGCCTGCCCCTCTCCGGGCGTCGTACGATCGACGCGTTCTTTCTACGCCTCGTAGAAGAACAACTTCTACGACATGTAGAAAAGTCCGGTGTGATCCCGGGGACAGGAGGAGCCGTGGCGTCGCTGGGAGACCTCGAGCGGGCTGTCATGGACCGGCTCTGGTCGGCCGAGGGAGCGCTGGCGGCGCCCGAGCTGCGCGACGGCCTGGCCGAACGCGGCCTGGCGCTGACCACCGTGCACACCGTGCTGTCCCGGCTGGAGCAGAAGGGGTTCGTCGTCCACGACGACGCGCGACCCCGGCGCTTCCGCGCCCGCGGCACCCGCGAGGACCACGCCGCCGAGCTGATGCACGAGGTGCTCGGCCAGGCCGGCGACCGGCAGGCGGTGCTGGCGCGCTTCGTCGGTGGGGTCGACGCCGACGAGGCCCGGCTGCTGCGCGAGCTGCTGGCCGCGGCCGGTCCGGACGACGCGCCGCGCTGACCCTCCCCGCCGTCCTCGTGCTGCCCGCGACCGCAGCCGCCCTCGCCGTGCTGGCCGCGCTGCTGGCGTGGCCGGTGCCGGCGCTGCTGGCCCGCGCCGGCTGGCCGCGGCGGGACCCCCTGGTCGCGCTGGTCTGCTGGCAGGCGATCGGGCTGGCCGGCGGCCTGTCGATCATCGGCGCGCTGCTCGTGCACGGCCTCGCCCCGTGGGGCCACTCGCTGCCGGAGGCGACCTGGTCGGTGCTCACCGGGCACCCCGCCGCGGCGCCGGTCCGCGGGGACCACTGGGTGGCGCTGACCCTGGCCGGCGTGCTCGCCACCGAGCTGGTCGGTGTCCTGCTGCTCTCCTGGGTCCGGACCACCCGCACCCGCCGCCGGCACCGCGAGCTGCTGGAGCTCGTCGTCCAGCCGGCCGAGCTCCCCGACGCGCGGCTGCTCGAGCACCCCGCTCCGGTCGCCTTCTGCATCCCCGGCGCGCGGCCGCTGCTGGTGCTGTCCTCCGGGATGGTCGCCGAGCTCGACGACGCCCAGCTGGCCGCCGTCGTCGCGCACGAGCGGGCGCACCTGCGCGAGCACCACCACCTGTACCTGCTGCCGTTCGTGGCGTGGGAGGCCGCGCTGCCGGTGCTGCCCGCCGCGGCCCGTGCGCACGTCGCGGTGCGCACGCTGGTGGAGATGCGCGCGGACGACGTCGCGCTCAGCTCGCTGGCCGGGCCCGCGCCGCGACGGACGCTGGCCCAGGCGATCGTCGTCGCGGCCGGCGGCGCCGGGGGAGCGGGCGTGCCGTCCGGGGCGCTCGCGGTCACCGGCAGCGCGGTCGGGGCGCGCGTGGTGCGGCTGCTCGAGCCGCCGTCCCCGCTGCCGGCCTGGGCGCGGGCGGCGGCGCTGCTGTCGGCCGGTCTGCTGCTGCTGGTCCCGACCGCGCTGCTGCTGCTCCCCGCGTTCTAGGTCCCGCCCCCGTCGTCCGAGCCCCGACGGCGCCCGCCCCGGCGTCGATCACGGTGTCGTTGCGCACCCGGACGGCGTGTCGGCGCGTGTCGCCTGCACCGGCCCCGTGATCGACCGCCTGGACGGCGGCAGGTCGCCGGGCCTGCGGCGGGGGAGCAGGCTGGCGGACGTGTCCGAGACCGCCGTGACCCCGTTCCGCGTCGACGTGCCGCAGGCGGAGGTCGACGACCTCGCCGAGCGGTTGCGCCGCACCCGCTGGCCGGTCGGGCAGGACCTATCCGGCGACCGCGGCATCCCGGTCGAGCGGGTCCGCGCGCTGGCCGAGCGGTGGGCGACGGCGTGGGACTGGCGCGCGCAGGAGGCGGCGCTCAACGCCTGGCCCCAGGTGACGACCACGGTCGACGGCACCCGCGTGCACACCGTGCACGTGCGGTCCCCGGAGCCGGACGCCGTCCCGCTGGTGCTGCTGCACGGCTGGCCGGGGTCCGTGGTCGAGTTCCTCCGCGTGCTCGGGCCGTTGAGCGACCCGGCGGCGCACGGCGGCGACCCGGCCGAGGCGGTCCACCTCGTCGTCCCGTCGCTGCCCGGGTACGGCTTCTCCGGGCCGACGCCCGACGGTGGGTGGACGCCGGCCCGGATGGCCCGGGCGATCGCCGAGCTGGTCGCCCGGCTCGGTCACGACCGCTACGTCGTCCACGGCGGCGACTGGGGCTCGCACGTCGGGCGCGACCTCGCCGCCGCCGACCCGGCGCACGTCGTCGGTCTGCACGTGACCATGGCGCCGGGGGTGCCGGTGGACGGCGAGCCGGCCGCCGAGGGGAAGGCGGCGCACTACGCCCGCGAGCTGTCCGGCTACGCCAAGCTGCAGGGCACCCGGCCGCTGGCGCTGGCCCCGGCGCTGACCGACTCGCCGGCCGGGCTGCTGGCCTGGATCGCCGAACGGTTCGCCGAGTGGACCGACCCGGCGAGCGAGATCGACGCCGACCAGCTGCTGACCGACGTCGCCGTCTACTGGTTCACCCGCACCGGCCCGTCGTCGGCGCAGCTCTACTGGGAGCGCGCGCACGCGCCCACGCCCGGCTGGTCGCGGGACGTGCCGACCGGGGTGGCGGTGCTCCCGCACGACCTCTTCCGGCCGTCGCGCGCGGCCGTGGAGCAGGTGGTCGACCTGGTCTCCTGGACCGAGTTCGACCGCGGTGGCCACTTCGCGGCGATGGAGGTCCCCGACCTGCTGGTCGAGGAGCTCCGGCGGTTCGTGCGCGCGGTCGCGCGGTGAGCGGGGTCGGTCGCCGCGGGGGGGCCTCGGCCGGTCCTGCCGACGACCCCGGTCGTGCTACCGGCGCCCTGGCTCCTGCCGGTGCTCCGGGCGAGGTGCGACGGCCGGCGCCAGGACCGCGTACCCCGCCGCGACCGCTCCGCTGATGACCGCCGCCCTCCGGTGGGGCGCCGAGTGCGTCAGCGGCACCATGCTCGCCGCGTGCAGCAGGTCCACCGCGGAGCCGATCCGGACGGTCCGCGCCTCCGGGACGGCCAGCACGACGGCGTGCTGGACCACCAGCCGGGCGCCCAGCAGCTTCACCGCCCAGCGCCGGGACCGGGGCAGCTCGGGGCAGAGAGCGCCGACCACCCGGTCCGACCGCACGAGGAGCGCGAGTCCCCAGGCGGCTCCGGCCCCGGCGAGGAGACGGGTGAGCAGGCGGCGCTGGTCGTACCCGGCCATGGTCGTCGACCCTCCGAGGTGGTCCTGGTCAGGAGTCGTGCTCTGCCCACCAGTGTGGGCAGAGCACGACTTCCCGGGGGAGGAGGGGTGGTCAGGCCGCGGGGACGGCGGCGCGGCGGCCGGCCGGGACGGCGGTGGTCGCACCCGCGTTGCCCGGCAGCGGGGCGAACCGGCGCAGCCGCAGGCTGTTGGTCACCACGAACACCGAGCTGAACGCCATCGCCGCGCCCGCGATCATCGGGTTCAGCAACCCCGTCATGGCCAGCGGGACCGCCGCGACGTTGTAGGCGAACGCCCAGAACAGGTTGCCCTTGATCACGGCGAGGGTGCGGCGGGCCAGCCGGATGGCGTCGGCCGCCGCGCGCAGGTCGCCGCGCACCAGGGTGAGGTCGGAGGCCTGGATCGCCACGTCGGTGCCGGTGCCCATGGCCAGCCCCAGGTTGGCCTGCGCCAAGGCCGCGGCGTCGTTGACCCCGTCGCCGACCATCGCCACGACCCGGCCCTCGCCCTGCAGCCGCCGGATGACGTCGACCTTGTCCTGCGGCAGCACCTCGGCGACCACCTCGTCGATGCCGACCTCGGCGGCGACCGCGCGGGCCACGGTGGCGTTGTCGCCGGTCAGCAGCACCGGGTGCAGGCCCAGGTCGCGCAGCTGGCGGACCGCCTCGGCAGAGGTCTGCTTGACCGCGTCGGCGACGGCGAGCACGCCGCGGGCGACGCCGTCCGCGGCGACGAGCACGGCGGTCCGGCCGTCCGCCTCCGCGGCGGCCTGCGCGCGCTCGAGCTCCGCCGGCACGGTCACGCCCGTGCGGGCCAGCAGGCCGGCCCGACCGACGAGCACCACCGTCCCGTCGACGACCCCGCGCACACCGAGCCCGGCCTCGTTGGCGAAGCCGGTGACCGGCCGCAGCGGCCCGGCGCGCTCGGCGGCTGCCTCCGCGACGGCCCGGGCGACCGGGTGCTCGGAGCCGGACTCGACCGCGCCGGCCAGCGCCAGCACCCGGTCGGCGTCCTCCCCGGCCGCGGGGACGACGTCCTGCAGGGTCATCCGGCCGGTGGTGACGGTGCCGGTCTTGTCCAGCACGACCGTGTCCACCGCGCGGGTGGACTCCAGCACCTCCGGGCCCTTGATGAGGATGCCGAGCTGGGCGCCGCGGCCGGTGCCCACCATGAGCGCGGTCGGCGTGGCCAGCCCCAGCGCGCACGGGCAGGCGATGATCAGCACCGCGACCGCGGCGGTGAACGCGGCGGGCAGGCCGGCACCCGCGCCGATCCAGAAGCCGAGGGTCGCGACGGCCAATGCGAGCACGACGGGTACGAAGACGCCGGAGACGCGGTCGGCCAGCCGCTGCACCTCGGCCTTGCCGTTCTGCGCCTCCTCCACCAGCCGCGCCATCTGCGCCAGCTGGGTCTCCGCGCCGACCCGCGAGGCCCGCACGACCAGCCGGCCGCCGGCGTTGACGGTGGCGCCGACGACCGTGTCCCCCGGGGCGACCTCCACCGGCACCGACTCGCCGGTGAGCATCGAGGCGTCGACGGCCGAGGCGCCCTCGGTCACCACGCCGTCCGCGGCGAGCTTCTCCCCGGGCCGGACGACGAACAGGTCGCCGACCGCGAGCCGGTCGACCGGCACCCGGGTCTCGGTGCCGCCGCGCAGCACCGTGACCTCCTTGGCGCCCAGCTCCAGCAGGGCGCGCAGCGCCGCCCCGGCCCGGCGCTTGGAGCGGGCCTCGACGTACCGGCCGGCCAGCAGGAACGTGGTCACGCCCGCGGCGGCCTCGAGGTAGACGTTCGCGCTGCCGTCGGTGCGGGCGATGGTGAGCTCGAACGGGTGCGTCATGCCCGGCTCGCCGGCGGTGCCGAGGAACAGCGCGTACAGCGACCAGAGGAACGCCGCCCCGGTGCCCAGGGAGACCAGCGTGTCCATGGTCGCCGCGCCGTGCCGCAGGTTGGTCCACGCGGCGCGGTGGAACGGCAGCCCGCCCCACACGACGACCGGCGCGGCCAGGGTCAGCGAGAGCCACTGCCAGTAGGTGAACTGCAGCGCCGGGACCATCGCCATCGCGACCACCGGCACGCTGAGCAGGGTCGACACCAGCAGTCGCTGCCGCAGTAGGAGGACCCCGTCCTCCTCACCCCTCGCAGGCTCGGGGCGAGCCTCGGGACGGGGCCGGAGCCGGGCGGTGTAGCCGGTCTTCTCGACGGTGGCGATCAGGTCGTCGGGCGTGACGTCCTCGGCGAAGCTGACCCGCGCCTTCTCGGTGGCGTAGTTGACCGTGGCGGTCACGCCGTCCATCCGGTTGAGCTTCTTCTCGACGCGGGCGGCGCAGGACGCGCAGGTCATGCCGCCGATCAGCAGTTCGACCTCGCCGGTCCGGACGTCGGGGGTGCTCATCGTGGGTCTCCTCAGCCGCCGTGCCCGTGGCCGGCCGGCTCGTCGGGTGCCGCGCTCCCGGCGGTGGGGACCGTGAACGCGGCGGTGTGCACGGTGTCGCCGTGCCGGAAGTCGAGGAACAGCCGGTACGTGCCGGTGGACGGCGCGGTCGCGGCGAACTCCACGTGCGGCCCCGGAGCAGGGGCGACGGCGTCGTCCTCGACGGGGTGCACGTGCAGGTAGTGCAGGTCGCCGTCGCGCAGTGCGACCAGGTGCCCGTAGGCGCCGAGGTAGGGCTGCAGGTCCGTCACGGGGTGCCCGTCGCGGCTCACGCTGAAGGTGAGTTCGGACTCCGCGCCCGTGGTCAGCTCCCCGGTCAGGACGACGGTGTAGCCGTCGACCTCGGCCACCGGGGCGGGTCCGGGCAGCGGCTGGGGGTCGTAGGTGCCGGCCACCTGCAGGTCGGCGGTCAGCGCGAGGTCCTCGTCCGCGGCGGCCGGCGTCGTGTCGGCGACCAGCCGCCAGCTGCCCGGGGTGAGGGTCAGCGGCGCCCGCCACGTGCCGTCGTCCCCGAGATCGGGGTGCACGTGCTGGTAGCCGGTCAGGTCGCTGCGGACGGCGACCAGGTGCAGGTCCTCGCCGTGGTCCTCGGTGTACTCCGTCACCGGGACGCCGTCGGGGCCGAGGACGCGGAACTCCACCGCCGCCGTCCCCGCGGCGGGCCGCTCCTCGAGGACGTCGAGGACGTACCCGGTGCCCACCGGGGTCTGGTGCGCGGTCGTCGGCGCGGCCGCGGACGGGTGCGCCTCCGGGGCGCCGATCGGCCCGACCGCCGCGCCGATCGGCCCGACCGCCGCGCCGACGCCGACCGCGGCGGCGAAGACGGCACCCAGGGCTCCGGCGACCACGGCGAGCCGCGCCGGCGTCTGCATGACGGATCCTCCCGTGCGCGCCGGCTCAGCCGGCAGCGACCTCGTAGCCGGCCTCCTCGACCGCGGCGCGGACGGCGCCGTCGTCGACGGGCTCGGTGCTGGTGACGGTCAGACCGCCGCTGGCCAGGTCGACGTCGACGGCGGTGACCCCGGGGACGGCGCTGACCTCCTCGGTCACGGCGTCGACGCAGTGGCGGCAGGTCATGCCGACGACGGTGTAGCTCACGGTGCTCACGATCGGGTTCCTCTCGGGTGGGTGGGTCAGGACCGGACGAGGCGGGCGATCGCCTCGGACGCCTCGCGGACCTTCTCGTCGGCCTCGCGGCCGCCGGCCTGCGCCGCCTGGACGACGCAGTGCGACAGGTGCTCCTCGACCAGGCCGAGGGCAACCGACTGCAGCGCCTTCGTCATCGCCGAGACCTGGGTGAGGATGTCGATGCAGTACTTCTCGTCCTCGACCATCCGCTGCAGCCCGCGAGCCTGCCCCTCGATGCGGCGCAGCCGCTTGAGGTAGTCGTCCTTGCGGTGGATGTAGCCGTGCTGACCGGCTCCGGTGCTCTCCAAGGGGTGTCCTCCCGACGCGTCGCGGTGGGCGCTCGAGGAGAACCATACCCCCCTAGGGCATATGGTGACGTGCGTCGTCCGTCACTCGCGGGTGCGGCGGTCCCGCAGCCGGTCCACGGTGGCCTGCAGTCGCTCGCTGTCGGCCCGGGCGTCGGCCAGTTCGTCCTGCAGCCCGAGGATCACCTCGGCCGACGCCAGCGTGTGCCCCTCGTCGAGCAGGCCGCGCAGCCGGGCGGCCAGGGTGAGCTGGTGGCGGGAGTAGCGGCGGTGCCCGCCGGGGGAGCGGTGCGGCTGCAGGACGCCGGCGGTGTCGAGGCTGCGCAGGAAGGCCGCCTGGACGCCGAGCAGCGCGGCTGCCTGGCTCATGGTCAGCACGGGGAAGTCCGGGTCGTCCATGCGCTCGACCCGCCCTCCTGCCGGGTCCCCGTCCCGGGAGCCGGGTGCGGTCATGGCGGTCCTCCGGGTCTCGAATGGCGCGAGGGCCGGGTCCGCCCGGACCCGGCCCTCGCGGAGTCGCCGCCGATCAGCTCTCGACGGATCGGCGCTCGGACGACTCGCCCTCGATGGTGCGCCCCTCGACGGCGGTCGGGGTGTCGGCGCGGGTGACGCTGATCTTGCGGGCCCGCGCCTTCTCGGCGACCGGGATGCTCACGGTGAGCACGCCGTCGTGGTAGTGGGCCTCGAGCCGGTCGGTGTCCAGGCTGCGGCCGAGGACGAGCTGCCGGGTGTAGCTGCCGTACGGCCGCTCGGCGATCGCCCACTCGGCGTTCTCCAGCTGCGGCACCGAGCGCTCCGCGGTGACGGTCAGCGTGGTGCCCTCGACCTGCAGGTCGATCGAGCCAGGGTCGACGCCGGGCAGGTCGAAGTGGGCGACGAAGTTGTCGCCGACGCGGTAGGCGTCCATCGGCATGCCGGACAGCGGACGGGCGGTGAGCCCGCCGCCCCGGCCGGCCAGCTGGTCGAGCGCCCGGAAGGCGGCGTTCGTGGCGGCGAACGGGTCGTAGGCGGTCAGCATGGCCATGGCTGTGTCAACCTCCTGTGTGTTCCTGGTGGCGAGTTCGCTGCCCGAGGTGAACCTCTTGTGGCGACTAGAGATTACCTCGCGCACGCACTGGAGTAAACATCCATCTCGCAGATTTCTTCCACTGTGCGTCGAGCGGTGGCACAGGAGGTCGGCGCCGGCGCCCCCGCCCGGCTCCGGTGGCGGGGGAGCGGGACGCGGGGCCCCACGCGTGAGCTGCGGCCTCCCGGGGCAGGAGACGACCGTGGACGACACCAGCGCCTCCCCAGCGCAGGGGGAACCGGAGCGGCAGCGGAACGGCGACGCGGAACCGGAGGTGACCACCGACCTGGACGGCGACGTCGCGACGTTGACCCTGGGCGGCGAGCTGACCGAGGGGGCCCGCCGGCCGCTGGTCCGGACGATGACCGACCTGATGCTCGGCCGACCGCACCTGCGGCGGGTGCGCCTGGACCTCCGCGGGGCCACCTACCTGAACTCCGCCGGCATGGCCGTGCTGGTGCAGCTGCAGAAGCTCGGCCAGCCGCGGGGTGTGGACGTCGCGCTGGTGGCGCCGCCGGTGGCGGTGGCCCGGCCGCTGCAGCTGTCCGGCCTGTGGCTGCGCTTCCCGATCGAGGAGGACCAGGCGATGGAGGACGACCGCGTGGACCGGGAGGGCGGTCCACGCTGAGGACCGGTGTCGCGGGGGGCGCGCCGGCGTGGAACTCCTAGCCTGACCAGGTGCCGCCCAGCCACCCCCACAGCCACGGTCCCGACCCGGACGCGCCGCCGCCGACCCCGGAGGTCCTCACCCGGAGACGGCGCGCGGTCTGGCTCATGCTCCTGCTGCTCGTGCCCGTGGGGCTGGCCACGGTCGTCGGTCTGGTGGTGCTCTGGCCCGGCGACGAGCCGACCCGCGCCGAGCAGGCCGCCGAGCTGTTCCTCCCGCCGGGCACCACCTACCCCGAGGGGCGGGTGTCCGCCGTCGAGCCGTTCGACTGCTCGGTACCCGGCGGCGAGGGCCAGGTGGCGCAGCAGCTGACCTGCGCCACCGTCGTCGTGCAGGTGCTCGACGGGGACGGCGCGGGGGAGTTCCAGGAACTGACGCTGCCGGCCGAGATCTACGCCGCGGGCATCTCCGAGGGCGACGTCCTGGTGCTCACCCGGGACGCCGCCGCGGAGGGCGGTGGCGGGTACGGGTTCTACGACTACGACCGCGACTTCCCGATGGTCGCGCTGACCGTCGTGTTCGCCGTCGTGACCGTGGCCGTGGCCCGGCTGCGCGGACTGGCGGCCCTGTTCGGGCTGGCCTTCGCCTTCTTCGTGATGCTGCAGTTCCTGCTGCCCGGCCTGCTCGGCGACTCCTCGCCGACGCTGATCAGCCTGGTCGGCTCGGCGGCGATCATGTTCGTCGTCCTCTACCTGGCGCACGGCTTCTCCGCGCGGACGACGACGGCGCTGGTGGGCACCCTCTTCGGCCTGGCGCTGGTCGCCGTCCTCGGCGCGGTATCGGTGGCCACGGCGCGGCTGACCGGCCTGACCAGCGAGGAGACCACGCAGCTGCAGACCTTCGACCCGGCGCTGGACTTCTCCGGCCTGGTGCTCGCCGGCGTCGTCGTCGCCGGGCTCGGGGTGCTCAACGACGTGACGATCACCCAGGCGTCGGCGATCTGGCAGCTGCACGAGGTGGACCCGCAGATGACCTGGCGGGAGCTCTACCGCCGCGGGATGGTCGTCGGCCGCGACCACATCGCCTCGACGGTCTACACGATCGTCTTCGCCTACGCCGGCGCCTCGCTGCCGCTGCTCATGCTCTTCGAGGTCTACGCCCAGCCGTGGGACGTCGTGCTGACCACGTCCAACCTGGCGGAGGAGGTGATCCGCACGCTGGTCGGCTCGATCGCGCTGGTGCTCGCCGTCCCGGTGACGACGGCGGCCGGCGCGTTCTTCGCCAAGGCCGCCGGCACCGCGGCCGGCGCGGCCACCGAGCAGCGGGTGACCGCCCTGCGGGCCCGGTTCGCCCGATGAGCGCGGATCGGCCCCGTCCCGAGGCTCGCGCCGAGCTTGCGAGGCGGGAGGACGGGGTCCTTCAACTGCTCAGCGCCGCCCGCGCCGCCCCCGGCTTCATGCCCGACGACGAGGGGACGGCGCTGTACGAGGCGGCCCGCTCGGTCGCCGTCCCCGGGCCGCTGCTCGAGGTGGGCTCGTGGATGGGCAAGTCCGCGCTGTACCTCGCCGCCGCGGCGCGGGAGACCGGCCGGCAGGTCGTCACCGTCGACCACCACCGCGGGTCCGAGGAGCACCAGCCCGGCTGGGAGTACCACGACCCGACGCTGGTCGACCCCGCGGTGGGCCGGATCGACACCCTGCCCCGGTTCCGCCGGACCATCGCCGACGCCGGCGCCGAGGACGTCGTCGTCGCCGTCGTCGCCCGCTCGGAGACGCTCGCCCCGCTGTGGACCACGCCGCTGGCGCTGCTGTTCCTCGACGGCAGCCACACCGAGGAGTCCGCGCGCCGCGACCAGGACGCCTGGGTGGCCAAGCTCGCCGTCGGCGGGACGCTGGCCATCCACGACGTCTTCCCCGACCCCGCCGACGGTGGGCAGGCGCCCTATGGCGTCTACCGGCGGGTGGTGGCCTCGGGGGAGTTCACCGAGCTGGCCGGTACCGGGTCGCTGCGGCTGCTGCGCCGTGAGCACTGAGCAAGGACCCCGTCCTCCCCACCCCTCGCAGGCTCGGGGCGGTGCCCCGGACGGGGCCGCCCTCGACCGTGCGCGGGACGCGGTGCGGGCGCAGATCGAGTCGCTGGGTCGCGAGTTCGACGCCATCGTCGCCGCGTCGCAGGCGTCGAACGCCGACGACGAGCACGACCCGGAGGGCGCGACGATCGCGTTCGAGCGCCAGCAGGTGGCGGCGCTGCTGGAGCAGGCGCGCCGCCGGCTGGCCGACATCGACGCCGCGGTCACCGCCGTCGAGGCCGGCACCTACGGCCGCTGCGAGTCCTGCGGTGGGCCGATCGCGCCCGAGCGCCTGGCGGCCCGCCCCGCCGCGCGCACCTGCATCGACTGCGCGACCTGAGGGAGGACCCCGTCCACCCCACCCCCGCAGGCTCGGGGCGGTGCCCTGGGCGGGGTGTCCGCGTCGGGTCAGCTCACGTAGCGGCGGGCGGTGGAGGTCCGCTGGGCGTGCTCCAGAGCGGCGAACCGGGCCTCCGCGTGCGGGGGCAGCACCTGCCGCTCGCGGAGCACCCACGGCAGCCCGCGGGTGGCGGCCCACAGCCCCTGGGCGGTCACCCGGTCGCGGGGGAGGGTGCGCAGCAGGTGCACGGTGCGGCGCAGCGCCGGGCGGGCGGGACGGCGCAGCCACGTCGTCCAGAGGGTGTTGCGTATGCCGTCGCGGCGCCGGCGGTGGGAGTCCCGCGCCGTGGACGCCTGGTGGTGGACGGTCAGCGCGGGCAGGTAGCACAGCTCCCACCCGGCGGCGGCCAGGTCGCCGGCCATCAGCTCCTCCTCCCCGCCCAGCCACAGCCGCTCGGAGAAGCCGCCGACCTCGGTGAAGGACTCCCGCCGCACCACCGAGGCGCCCGCGAGGAAGGAGCCCAGCGCCGGTCCGGGCAGCCAGTCGGCACCCCGGACGGGGGAGTCGCGCAGCTCGGGGACGATCGGGTCCTCCCGGCCGCCGGGCTCGACCAGGATCCGCGCGGTCACCACCGCCAGCCGCGGGTGCGCGTCGAGGACGTCGGCCGCGGTGCGCAGCGACCCCGGGTCCCACCAGGTGTCGTCGTCGCAGAACGCGACATAGGGGGTGTCCACCCGGGACACGCCGACGTTGCGGCCGATCGCGCCCAGGTTCTCCGGGCTCGCGACCAGCTCCACCTGCGCGAAGCGCTCGGTGATCGCCTCCGCCGTCCCGTCGGTGGAGCCGTTGTCGACGACGACGACGTGCGGTCGCTCGGGCAGCGCGACCAGCCGGGACAGCGCCAGCAGCACCTCGTCGCGGCGCTGGTGGGTGATGACGACGACGGACACCCGCGGGTCGCGGCGGCCCCCCTGCAGGAAGAGGACCGCGTCCTCCGCACGCCTCGCACGCTCGGGCCGAGCCGCTGGACGCGGCCGGCCGGTCGGCGCGTGGTGGGGGGCAGGAGGGTCCTCTCTCACGCCGCGGCCTCGGCCAGCACGCGCAGGTCGGCGCGGACGTGCTCCGGGACCACCCGGCGCCGGCGCAGCGCGGCCGGCACCTCCGGCAGCGCGCGCAGCAGCCCGCGACGCTCCGGCGCCCCCGTGCGCAGCGCCTGCAGCGCCAGCCGGCCCACCTCCGGCCACGGCCGGCGCATCACCGCGGTGAGCAGCCGGCTGCGCCAGATCGCCGTCCGCCGGCCCTCCGGCGCCGACCGCCGCGTCGAGGGGTGGTGGTGCACGGTGACCCCGTCGACGTAGGCGATGCCCCAACCGGCCGCGGCCAGGTCCAGCGACAGCCGCTCCTCCTCGCCTGGGAAGCGGACGACGGGGTCGAACCCGCCGACGGCGAGGAACGCCTCGGTGCGCACCATCGCGCCGCAGGCGATGAAGCCCAGCAGCGCCGGGCCGGGCAGGTCGTCGGGGGTCCCCAGCGGGCTGCGCGCCAGCTCGGTGCAGAACGAGTCGAGCCGCTGCTCGGGGCCGACGAGGATCCGCGCGTTGAGCACCGCCAGGCGGGGGTGCGCACGCATGACCTCGACGGCGCGGGCCAGGTCGCCGGGCGCCCACCACGAGTCGTCGTCGGCGAAGGCCACGAACTCCGTGCCGGCGCGCTCGACGCCGAGGGTGCGCGCGTGGGACCCGACGTTGCGCGCCAGCGGGACGACGGTGACCTCGGGCAGGGCCTCCCGCACCGCGTCGACCGTGCCGTCGGTGGAGGCGTTGTCGACCAGCACGACCGGCGCCTCGTGTCGCGGCAGGGTGGCGAGGAGGTCCCCGCGGCGGTTCTGGCTCATGACGACGACGGCCACGTCGCCGGGTCGGGGAGGGCTGCTCACGGCACCACCCTGCCCGCGCCGCCGGGCAGCCAACCGGCGGTCGCCTGTGAGCCGTCCGTCCCGGCCGGGGGCAGCGCGCCCGGGTCGGTGAACAGCCCCGACGCCGCGGTCGCCCCCGAGAGGGCGTCGGCGGCGAGGACGACGGCGGCCGAGGTCCACGTCGTCCGCTCGACCGGCCAGCGGGCGTCGTCGGGGTAGACGTAACCGGTCCAGTACGACCCGTCGTCCGCACGCAGGTGCTGCATGGCGGCCACCTGCTCCAGCGCGGCGTCCGGCCGGCCGGCGGCGGCCAGCGCGAGCGCCAGCTCGCAGGTCTCCGCACCGGTGACCCAGGGCCGGTCGGCGACGCAGCGCGTGCCCAGTCCCGGGACGACGAAGCGGTCCCAGCCGCCGGCCAGCCGGGTGTCTGCCGCCTCGCCGGTGACCGCGCCGCCCAGCACCGGGTAGTACCAGTCCATCGAGTAGCGCGACCGGTCCGCGAAGGCGTCCGGCCGGGTGCGCAGCGCGGTGCCCAGGTCGGCGACGGCGAGCTCCCAGTCCGGCTGCGGCCGCCCGGTCAGGGCGGCCAGGGCGACGCCGCAGCGCAGCGCCTGGAACAGGCTGGCGTTGCCGGTGAGCAGCGCGGTGCCGTCGGCGGTGCCGTCGGGCCGCAGCGCCCAGCCGACCGCGCCGCCGGGCAGCTGCATGCGGGTCACCAGGTCCAGGCCGCGGCGCACGGCCGGCCACAGCCCGGCGACCAGCGACTCGTCGCGGGTGAGCAGCCAGCTGTGCCAGACGCCGACCGCCAGGTAGCCGGCGTGGTTGCTCTCCGCCGCGGGGGAGACCTCGGCGCCGTCCCGGTACTCCGCGGCCCACGACCCGTCCGGGCGCTGCCGGCGGGCCAGCCAGCGGTAGGCCGCCCGCGCACGGGCGTGCTCGCCGCCGACGTCGAGGGCCATCGCCGCCTCGACCATGTCCCAGGGGTCCAGCCGGCTCCCGCGGAACCAGGGCAGCGCGCCGTCGGGCTCCTGCTCGACGGCGATCGCGGCCACCGTGGCGCGCACCTGCTCCCCGCTCAGCACACCGGGCAGCTCGGGGAGCAGCTCAGACAGCGGTCCGCTCCAGCTCGGTCTCGCCGGCCGTGGCCGCTCCCGCCGGTCTCTCCGCGTAGACGACCAGGCTCTTGCCGATCACCGGGTCGAGCAGCCGCTCGGCGGTGCGGGTGAGCCACGGCCGCTCAGTCAGGTCCCACACCAGCAGCCGGTGGTAGGCGCGCACGACCGCGGGGTCCCGCTCCACGCCCACGGCGCACTTGAGCCACCAGAACGGCGCGTGCAGCCCGTGCGCGTGGTGCTGCTCGCCCGGCACCAGTCCCGCAGCGGCGAGGCGGGCGCGCAGCAGGTCGCCGCGGTAGATGCGGACGTGGCCGCCCTCGTTGGCGTGGTAGGCGTCCGAGAGCGCCCAGCAGACCCGCTCCGGTCCGTACCGCGGCACGGTCACGGCGACCGTGCCGCCGGGCCTGAGCACCCGGGCGATCTCGGCCATCGCGGTCCCGTCGTCGGGGATGTGCTCGAGCACCTCCGAGGCGATCACCCGGTCGACGCTCTCGTCGGGGAAGGGCAGCGCCAGCAGGTCGGCGCGCACCACCTCGTAGGCCGCCCCCGCCGGGGCCTCGCCCGCCTCCGCGATCGCACCCAGCCAGCGCTTCGTCGTCCCGACCTCGGACACGCCCCGGTCGACGGCGACCACCCGCGCGCCGCGCCGGTAGGCCTCGAACGCGTGCCGGCCCTCGCCGCAGCCCAGGTCCAGGACGATCATCCCCGGCCGCAGGTCCAGGCGGTCGTAGTCGACGGTCAGCACGGGACGCCCTTCCGGTCCAGCACCTCGCGGTACCACTCCGCCGTCCGCTCGGCGGTCGACCGCCAGGTGTAGGAGGCCAGCACCCGGCGCCGGCCGGCCCGGCCGAGCTGGTCGGCGAAGGAGGGCGAGTCCAGGACCAGCTGCAGCGCCGCGGTGAGCTCCCCGACGTCCCCGGCGCGCACCCGCAGGCCGGCCTTGCTGCCCACGACCTCCGGCAGCGCCCCGGCGTCGGTCGTGACCAGCGCGGTGCCGCAGGCCATCGCCTCGATCGCCGGCAGCGAGAAGCCCTCGTACAGCGACGGGATGGCGACGACGGCGGCTCCCTGCAGCAGCCGCACCAGGTCGGCCTCGGGAAGCGGGCCGGTGAAGCGGACGGCGTCGCGCAGCGCCAGCCGGTCGAGGGCGGCCTCCGCCGGGCCGCCCGGGCGCGCGGTGCCGACGACGGTCAGCCGCACCGGCCGCTCGGTGCGCAGCTTCGCGACCGCCTCGAGCAGGTGCACCAGCCCCTTGAGCGGGACGTCGGCGCTGGTGGTGACCACGATCGAGTCCGGGTCGCGGGGGCGGTCGCCCGGCGGCGGGGCGAAGACGTCGGGGTCGATGCCCACCGGGATCACCCGGACGGCGTCCGCCGGGACGCCGAGGTGGGTCTCGATGTCGCGGCGGGAGTTCTCCGAGACGGTGGTGACGCCGTCCAGCTGCGGGGCCACGCGGGCCTGCATGCGGGTGAAGCCGTACCAGCGGCGCAGCGTCAGCCGGCGGCGCAGCGAGGGGGCGGCGGCGAGCTCCAGGTCGCGGTCGATGGCGATCGGGTGGTGCACGGTGGCCACGGTCGGCACCCCGGCACGGGTCAGCTGCAGCAGGCCCGAGCCCAGGCTCTGGTTGTCGTGCACGAGGTCGAAGAGGGGAGCCCGGGGCAGCAGCAGCCGGGCCGCCCGCAGGCTGAACGTCAGCGGCTCGGGGAAGCCGGCCGTGCACATCGTGGCGTACTCGAGGACGTCGATCCGGTCGCGGAACTCCGAGGGCCGCGGGGTGCGAAAGGGGTCGGGCTCCCGGTACAGGTCCAGGCTCGGCACCCGGGTGAGCGGCACGCCGTCGTCGAGCTCCGGGTAGGGCTGGCCACTGACCACGGTGACCCCGTGACCGAGGGCGGTGAGCTCGCGGGAGAGTGCCCGGACGTAGACGCCCTGGCCGCCGCTGTGCGGCTTGCTGCGGTAGGACAGCAGTGCGATGCGCAACGGCCGTCCCATGGTCGGCGACTCTAGCCAGCCCTCGTCACCCGCCTGTTCGCCGGTGCCCGGTCTGCGCGTCCCCGCAGCGCCTGACAGGATCGCGTCCGTGCTGCGCCACGTCGTCCTGTTCACCTGGTCCGACGACGCCGACGAGGAGCGCCGGGAGCAGACCCTCGCCGCCCTGCGCCGGCTGCCCGAGGAGGTGGGCGGAATGACCTCCTTCGCCGTCGGCCCCGACGCCGGGCTGCGCGAGGGCAACGCGCACACCGCGCTGGTCGCCGACTTCCCCGACGTCGAGGCCTGGCGGCGCTACGCCGACCACCCGGTGCACCTGCAGGTGATCGCCGACCACGTCAAGCCGATCCTCGCCGCGCGCAGCGCCGTCCAGTACGAGGTCTGAGGGAGGGGGGAGGACCCCCTTCCCCCACGCCTCGGGGGAGGACCCCCTTCCCCCACGCCTCGGGGGAGGACCCCGTCCTCCTCACCGCTCGCAGGCCCCCGGCGGGGTTACCGTCGGCGTCATGGCACAGGACCCCGTCCTCCCCACCCCTCGCGAGCTCGGGTCGAGGCCCTGGACGGGGCCGGGGACCCGGCAGGAGGGCCGGCGCGTCCGCCGCACCGCCCTGCTCGCCACGGGCCTGGTCGCCGGCGCGGTACTGACCGGCTGCGCGTCGGGCGCCGACGTCCGGGAGGCGGCGTCCACCGCAGCGCCCCCGCCGTCCGCCCAGGCCGCGGCGCCGTCCGCCGCTGCCGACCTGGCCGCCGGGCTGCTGCCCGCCGAGGCGTTCGGCCCCGGGGCCCGGGTGGTCCCGGTGTCGGGCGAGCAGCTGTCCCGGGGTGCGCTGGGCGGCATGGGCTCGCCGGCCGACGTCGAGGTGACGCCCGGGTCGTGCACGGCGGCCCTCCAGGCGCTGCCGTTGCACCAGCCGCCGGCCGCCGAGGACCTCGCCGCGCAGGTCGCCGTCCAGGGGACGACGTACACCGCGGAGCTGCTGGCCGTGGCCGGACCCGCGGCCGAGCTCGTCGGCCGGGTGCCCGGGCTGGTCGCCCAGTGCCCGCAGGTGGCGGTCAGCTCGCCGGAGCGCGGCAGCGCCACGGTCGACCTGGCGACGTTCGACGTGCCCGACCTGGGCGACGCCTCGGTGGGGGTGTCGGTGGAGGTCGCGGTCACCGAGCCCGGGGGCGCCCAGCGGGAGGCCTCCGGCCTGGTCGGGCTGGTGCGCGACGGCGATCGGGTGGTCGCGCTGGCCACCGCCGACCGCGAGGGGGCCGAGCCCGATCGCGCGGCGTTCACCGCGCTGCTCGAGGAGGCGTACGACACGCAGGCCGCTGCGGACTGAGGAGGAACCCCGCCCCTCTCCACCTCCCGCGGTGAGAGGAGGACCCCTCTCCCGGGCCCTCCGTGAGCTCGGGGCACGCCGGGGGAGGGTCAGGTGCCCTGGACGGGCCCGGGAGTCCACAGCCGTCCGCGCGGTCCACAGATGTCCCCGCGCGGCCCGTCCGGCCGGGTGCGGCGGCGAGGGTCGCCGGCATGGACGACCTCACACGCCCCCTGGTGTCCCTCACCGACTCCGCCGCCATCGCCGCCGCGCTGCCCCACCTCGTCGGGTTCCACCCGCACGAGTCGGTCGTCCTGGTGGCGCTCGGCGGGCCGACCGGCAACCGGGTGGGCCTCACCGCGCGCGCCGACCTGCCGGCCCGGGCAGCCTCCGCCGCGGTCGCCACGGCGCTGGCGCGCAGCGTCGCGACCGACGAGCCGGCCGGTGCCGTCGTCGCAGTGGTGTCCGAGGCGCCCGACGACCGCGGGCGACTGCCCGGCGGTGACGACCTCCCGGGCCTGCCGCACCGCGACGTGGTGCACGACGCCGTCGTCGCGCTGGCCGCGCTGGACATCCCGGTGCGGGACACCCTGCTCGTGCGCGGCGGCCGGTGGTGGTCCTACGACTGCACCGAGGCCTGCTGCGCCCCTGGGGCCGGCGAGCCGCTCCCCGGCGACGTGTCCGTGCTGGCGGCCGCCTCGGCGGCCGCCGGGCAGGTCGTCGCCCGCGACCGCGCTGTCCTGGAGGCGCGGATCGCGCCGCTCGACGGCCCGGCCCGGGCCGTGATGGAGGAGGTCACCTGGCGGCTGGTGGACCGCCGTGCCCGGCCGGCGCGCGAGGACCCGGACGCGGAGGCACGCCGCTCGTGGGACGCGGTGCTGCGCGCCGTGCGGCGCTGCCGGCCGCGCGCGGTCGGCCGGCTCCCCGACCGCGAGGTGGCCGGCGTGCTGTGGGCGCTGGTCGACGTCCGGGTGCGCGACCGCGCGCTCACCCTGGCGCTGGGGGGCGACGCCGCGGCGGCCGAGGTGCTGTGGACCGAGTGCACCCGCCGCGCCCCGGCGCCCATGGACGCCGCCCCGGCCACGCTGCTGGCGGTCAGCGCGTGGCTGCGCGGGGACGGCGCGATGGCGAACGTCGCGCTGCAGCGGGCGCTCGACAGCCGCCCCACCTACACGCTGGCGAGGCTGCTGGCCGACGGGCTCGCCGCCTGCCTGCCCCCGGCCGAGCTGCGGGCCGTGCTCGTCACCGGAACCGCCGACACCGACGAGGTCTGGGTCGCGGGGTGAGCTCGGTCGCGGCGGCCGGACGACGGGTGACCCCGCTCCGGCGCCCTCCGCAGGGTCCCGTCGCGAGCGGTGGGGTGAGGTGGAGGCCTTCCTCAGAGCAGCTCGGGGCGCTGCCAGTCCTGGCCGTGGACGTGCTCGGCCAGGAAGGACAGCACCGTCTCGTACCAGACCTGCGCGTTCCCGGGGGTGAGCACCCAGTGGTTCTCGTTCGGGAAGTAGAGGAACCGGGAGGGGACGCCGCGCTTCTGCAGGTCGTACCAGAGCCGCAGCGCCTCGCCGATCGGCACCCGGTAGTCGCGGTCGCCGTGGATCACCAGCACCGGGGTGCGGATGGCGTCGGCGTAGCGGTGCGGCGAGTTCTGCTCGTAGCGCTTGGGCTGGCGCAGCGGGTCGCCCCACTCCTTCTCCCAGTAGTAGGCCGCATCGGTGGTGCCGATGAAGGAGTCCACGTCCCACAGGCTGGCGTGGGTGACGATCGCCCGGAACCGGTCGGTCTGGGTGGCGATCCAGTTGGCCATGTAGCCACCGAACGAGCCACCCATCGCGGCGGTGCGCGACTCGTCGATCTCCGGTCGCTGCTCCACGGCGTCGACCGCCGCCATCAGGTCGGTGTAGGGCGCCTCGCCCCACGCGCCCCAGCCGCGGCGGACGAAGTCCTGCCCGTACCCCTGCGACAGCGCCGGGTCGGGCAGCAGGACGGCGTAGCCGCGGGCGGCGAGCACCCACGGGCACCAGCGCCAGGACCACGAGTTCCAGCTCATCAACGGACCGCCGTGGACCCACAGCACCAGCGGCGCCGGGCGCTCCGCCGACGCCTCCTCGGGCAGCACCAGCCAGCAGTGCACCGGCGTCCCGTCGGCGGCGGTGGCCTCGACCTCCTGCAGGGTGCCGGGCAAGCCGGCGAGGGTGCCCGGGTTCGGCAGCGGGTCGGGGTGCTGGCCGGTCGCCTCCGGGTCCAGCCGCACCGGCCCCGGCGGCTCGTCGTAGGCCGAGCGCAACGCGTAGAGGGCGCTGCCGTCCCGGGCCACCTGCAGGTCGCTGTAGGCGCCGTCGGTGGTCATGCGCACCGGCTCCCCGCCGTCCGCCGGCACCCGGAACAGCGCGTGCCGTCCGTCGTCGTCGGCCAGGAAGTACACCGCCGTCCCGTCGGCGCTGAACTGCGGCGCGGACGGCCAGCGGTCGAAGCCGGGGGTGAGCTCCCGCGCCGCGCCGGTGGCGACGTCGACGTGCAGCAGCGTGTAGTCCGGCGGCTCGTCGTGGGTCGACATCGACTCCCGCACGCAGACGACGGCGCTGCCGTCCGGGGAGAAGCGCGGTGCGCCCAGGTCGGCGAGCGGGTCGTCGACCAGAGCCCGGGCCTCCCCGGTCGCGGTCTCGAGGAGGACCAGCCGGTCCCGCCGGCCCGCCGGGCCGTCGGGCACGGACTCCACGCGCACGAGGAGCCGGCCGTCGGGGGAGAGGGTCAGGTCGCCACCGGCGCCGGAGGGCGGAACGGCGTCGGGGGTGAGGTCGCGCAGCTCGACCGGCGGGCGCTCGGCACCCGCGTCCGGCTCGGCGGGGAGTTCGCCGACCCAGAACAGGTGCGGGGTCGCCGGGCCGAGGTCGCTGTCCCAGTACCGCACCGGGTAGGCCTCGTGGAGGATCGCGGTGACCCCGGCCTCCTTGCGCCGCTTCCGGCGCTCCGCGTCGGCCTCGGCGTCACCCGCTCCCGGCATGGCCGACGCGGTGACGACCACCTCGCCGGAGTCCGCGGCGAGGGCGACTCGGGAGATCCCGCCCGGGTGGGTCAGCACCGGCCGCGCCTCACCCCCGTCGGCGGGCAGGCTCCACAGCGCCGGCTTCGGGTCCTCCGCTGCCTCGCCGGCTCCCGGGTCGGGGCGGGCGGAGGTGAACAGCAGTGAGCCGTCGGGCGCCCACACCGGCGAGGACTCGCCCGGCGCGCTGCGGGTCAGCCGGCGGGCCGGCCGCCGTCCCTCGAGGTCGACCTCCCACAGGGCCGACTGCCACGCGGTCTTCTCGTGGTCCAGCGTCTGCACCGCGATCGCCAGCCGCCGGCCGTCCGCCGACAGGGCCAGGCCGCCGACCCGCGGCAGGGCGGCGAAGGCCGCCAGGTCGGCGAAGGGGGAACCGGAGGGGGAGGCGGTGGTGGGGGCGTCGGAGGGCTCGCTCACCCGGCCCACCGTAGGAGCCGGGGGAGCGCGACCCCCTGCAGGGTCCCCGGCCCCGTCCCGGGCCGCGACCCGTCCAGAGGCTCGCCGCGAGCCTGCGAGCGCTGAGGAGGAGGGGGGCCTCCTACGAGCGGTGGAGGGCAGGGGTCCTTCTACGAGCGGGGAGGACGGGGTCCTCCTTCAGAGGCGAGGAGCCGCCTCGGCCGGGGTGAGCTCCTCGTCGAGGGCGCTGACGAAGACGTGCTGGGCCACGCCCATCGGCAGCGCGTTGCCGTCGAGGCTGACCGAACCGGCGGTCAGCTGGGCGACGGCGGTCATGCCCGGCCGCAGGCCCTGGGCGGCCAGCTGCCGCATGAGCTGGGTGTCCTCCTGCAGCTGCTCGCTGATCCGCTTGATCTCCACGCGGCGTCCCTCGGGGGTCGCGGTGGTGGACAGCAGGGTCAGCGAGTCGAGGACCGCGGAGGTCTCGCCGCCCAGGGCGTCGAGGCCGGGGATCGGGTTGCCGAAGGGTGACACCGTCGGGTTGCCGAGGAGGGTCAGCAGCTTGCGCTCCACGGCTTCGCTCATCACGTGCTCCCAGCGGCACGCCTCCTCGTGGACGTCGGCGTAGTCCAGGCCGATGACGTCGACCAGCAGGCACTCCGCGAGCCGGTGCTTGCGCATCACCGCGGTGGCCAGCTGCCGCCCGGACTCGGACAGCTGCAGGTGCCGGTCGCCCTCGACGGTCAGCAGGCCGTCGCGCTCCATCCGGGCGACCGTCTGGCTCACCGTCGGACCGCTCTGGTGCAGCCGCTCGGCGATGCGGGCTCGGAGGGGGACGATCCCCTCCTCCTCCAGCTCGAAGATCGTCCGGAGGTACATCTCGGTGGTGTCGATGAGGTCGTTCACAGGTCTCCTCCGTGTCGTCCCTGATGGTACGGGGGGAGAGCGCGCCCGCCCGCTCGCGCGACGGCACCGTTCGCGGCACGCCGCGGGTGTACCGACGGTAGCGTCGCCCGCGACACCGCCGTCGACGTCGGGGAGGGTCCCGTGAGTGACTCGGTCGCAGTCGTCTGGGACGACGCGCTGCTCGGCTACACGATGGGCGGGGACCACCCGCTGCACCCGGTCCGGCTGGACCTCACGATGCGGCTGGCCGACGGCCTCGGCGTCCTGTCCACCGACCGGCTGCAGGTGCTGCGGCCCACGCCGGCCGACGTCGACCTGCTCACCCGGGTGCACGACCCGGCCTACCTCGACGCGGTCAAGCGCGCCCCGGCCGACCCCGGCGTCGGCCACGGTCTCGGGACGGCGGACAACCCCGTCTTCGACGGCATGTACGACGCCGCGGCACTGATCACCGGCGGCAGCGTGCTCGCCGCCCAGGAGGTGCACAACGGCCGGGCGCAGCACGCGGTCAACATCTCCGGCGGGCTGCACCACGCGATGCGGGACCGCGCGTCGGGCTTCTGCGTGTTCAACGACGCGGCGGTGGCGATCAAGTGGCTGCTGGACCAGGGCCACCAGCGCATCGCCTACGTCGACCTCGACGTCCACCACGGCGACGGCGTCCAGGCCGTCTTCTACGACGACCCGAGGGTCCTGACCGTGAGCATCCACCAGACGCCGCTGACGCTCTTCCCCGGCACCGGGTTCCCCGAGGAGACCGGCGACCCGGACGAGGCGCTGGGCAGCGCGGTCAACCTCGCCCTGCCCAACGGCACCGACGACTCCGGCTGGCTGCGGGCCTTCCACGCCGTCGTGCCCAGCGTCCTCAAGGCGTTCCAGCCGGAGATCCTGGTGACCCAGTGCGGCTGCGACGCCCACCACGAGGACCCGCTGGCCGACCTCGCGCTGACCATCGACGGGCAGCGCGCCAGCTACCGCGCGGTCCACGACCTCGCCCACGAGATCTGCGACGGCCGCTGGATCGCCCTCGGCGGCGGCGGCTACGGCCTGGTGCGCTGCGTGCCGCGGGCGTGGACGCACCTGATCGCCGAGGCGGCCGGCGCCCGGCTGGACCCGGCCACCGAGATCCCCGAGTCCTGGCGGGAGGACGTCGTCCGCCGCGGGCTGCGCGCCCGGCCACCGACGCACATGACCGAGGGCGGCTACACCGGCTTCGCGCACTGGGACCCGTTCACCGAGTCCCGCGTCGACCGGGCCATCGGCCGCACCCGCAACGCCACGTTCCCCTACTTCGGCCTGGACCCGGACGACCCCCGTGACTGAGCAGCGCACCGAGACCCCGCCGGCGGAGGAGGCCCCGCCGCAGCCGCCCGCGCACTGGGAGGCCGACATCATCGCCGCCGACGGCGGCACGGTGCACCTGCGCCCGATCTGCCCCGAGGACGCCGAGGGCCTCGTCGGGCTGATGGACCGCAGCTCCGACCAGACCCGCTACTACCGCTTCTTCGGGCCGATGAAGCGGCTGTCGGACAAGGACCTGCACCGCTTCACCCACGTCGACCACGTCGACCGGGTCGCGTTCGTGGTGCTGCTGGGTGACCAGGTCATCGCCGTGGGCCGCTTCGACCGGTATCCCGGCACCGACGACGCCGAGATCGCCTTCCTCGTCGAGGACGCCCACCAGGGCCGCGGACTGGGCTCGGTGCTCCTCGAGCACCTGGCCGCCGCCGCGCGGGAGCGGGGCATCCAGCGCTTCGTCGCCGAGGTGCTGGCGCAGAACAACCGGATGGTGCGGGTCTTCCTCGACGCCGGGTACACCCCGACCCGGTCCTACGAGGAGGGCGTCGTCCACCTGACGTTCCCCATCGCGCAGACCGAGAGTGCCCTGCAGGTCGCCTACGAGCGGGAACAGCGCAGCGAGTCGCGATCGATCGCGCGGCTGCTCACCCCGTCGTCGGTCGCCGTGGTGGGGGCGAGCAACGACGAGGGCAAGCTCGGCCACGCCGCCCTGCGGCACCTGCTCGACTACGGCTTTCAGGGCCCGATCTACCCGGTCAACCCCGGCAGCCGGCACGTGCGCGGGGTGCCGGCCTACGCCGGCATCGAGGAGGTCCCGGACGACGTCGACCTCGCGATCGTCGCGGTGCCCGCCGAGGAGGTCGCCGCGGTGGTCGAGGCCGCGCGGCGCAAGAAGGTGCGCGGCCTGGTGGTGATCACCGGCGGGTTCGGCGAGTCCGGAGCCGAGGGGCGGGCCCGCGAGCGCGCGCTCGTCGCCGCCGCCCGCGCCTCGGGGATGCGGGTCGTCGGCCCCAACTGCCTGGGCATCGTGAACACCGACCCGGCGGTGCGGCTCAACGCCAGCCTGGCGCCCCGGGTCCCCGGCCGCGGGCGGGTGGGCTTCTTCGCGCAGTCCGGTGCACTGGGATCGGCGCTGCTGGAGCAGGCGCGCACCCGCAACCTCGGCCTGTCCACCTTCGTGTCGGCCGGCAACCGCGCCGACGTCAGCGGCAACGACCTGCTGCAGTACTGGGCGACCGACCCCGGCACCGAGGTCGTGCTGCTGCACCTGGAGAGCTTCGGCAACCCGCGCAAGTTCGCCCGCCTCGCCCGCCAGGTCGGCCGCACCAAGCCGGTGGTGGCGGTCAAGAGCGGCCGGCACGTGCGGATGACCGAGGGCCTGGCCGGCACCTCGGTGGCGGTGCCCGAGGAGTCGGTGGCGGCGCTGTTCGCCTCGGCCGGCGTGATCCGGGTGGAGACCCTGGCGCAGCTGTTCGACGTCGGCACGCTGCTGGCCCACCAGCCGCTGCCGTCCGGTGACCGGGTCGCGGTCGTCGGCAACTCCACGGCGATGGGGGCGCTGGTCTCCGACTCCGTCCTGGAGTACGGGCTGCGGCTGGCGCACGACGCGCCGACCGACATCGGCGCCGGGGGCTCGGCCGAGGAGTGGCGCGCCGCGCTGCAGGAGGCCGTGGACGACGACGGGGTGGACGCCGTGGTGGCGGTCTTCCTCCCCCCGCTCAGCCGTGGCTCGGCCGAGTTCGGCCGAGCCCTGCGCGAGGTCGCCGCCGGTGCGGACAAGCCCATCGTGGCGACGTTCCTGTCCGCCGAGGGCATCCCGGCCGAGACGGCCGTCCCCGGGGAGGACGGGACGCCGGCGCGCGGCTCGGTGCCGTCGTTCTCCACGCCCGAGCGGGGGGTGATCGCGCTGGCCAAGGTCGCGCAGTACGCCGCCTGGCGACGCCGCCCGGTCGGCGAGGTGCCCGACCTCGAGCAGATCGACGAGCGGGCCGCACGGGACGTGGTCCTGCCGGCGCTGGCCTCGGCGCCCGGCGGGCGGCCGCTCACCGACGAGGAACTCATCGCGCTGCTGGCCGCCTACGGCATCCCGCTGCTGGGGACCCGCACGGTCACCGACGCCGAGGCCGCGGTCGCCGCGGCCGAGGAGGTCGGCTACCCGGTGGTGCTCAAGTCGACGGCACCGTGGCTGCAGCACCGCTCCGACCTGGGCGGGGTGCGGCTGGACCTCGGCGACGCCGACGCGGTGCGCGCGGCCTTCGCGGCGATCCCGTCGGGCGACCCGGTGATCGTGCAGGAGATGGCCGCGCCCGGGGTGGCCACGGTCGTCGGGATCGTCGACGACCCGTCGTTCGGCGCGCTGGTCAGTTTCGGTCTGGGCGGTGTGGCCACCGACCTGCTCGGCGACCGCGCCTACCGGCCGCTGCCGCTGACCGACCGGGACGCCGCCGAGCTGGTGCGCGCGCCGCGTGCGTGGCCGCTGCTCAACGGCTACCGCGGCTCGGAGCCGGCCGACGTCGCGGCGCTGGAGAACCTGCTGCTGCGGGTCGCCCGGCTGGCCGACGATCTGCCCGAGGTGCTGCAGCTGACCCTGGAGCCGGTCCTCGTCGGCCCGCCCGAGCCCTGGCACGGCGGGCGGTCGCTGGTCGTCGCCGGCGCCACCGCCCGCATCGGCCCACCCACCGCCCGGGTCGACCCCGGCCCCCGCCGGATGCGGGCGCCCATGTGAGCCGTGAGATCCGTCGTCCCACCGGACGACACCGCGGCCAGGTGCCGCCCCCGGCCCGCGTGCAGCGCGTCCACGGCACCGCGCCGGGAGGCCCCCGCGCCGCAGCGCCGTTGCCCGCAGCGCGGGTCACGTGCCGAGGAGGGCAGTGGTCACCCCCTGCAGATGCAGCGAGAGCCGGTCACCGCACGGTGACCGGCTCTCGACGAGTCCGGGACTAGGCCAGGTAGTCGCGCAGGGCGTCGGCGCGCTGGGGGTCGCGCAGCTTGGCCATCGTCTCGCGCTCGATCTGGCGGACCCGCTCGCGGGAGAGACCGAACTGCTTGCCGATCTGCTCCAGCGTGCGCGGCTGGCCGCCGTCCAGGCCGAAGCGCAGCACGACCACGTCGCGCTCCCGCTCCTCCAGCGTGGAGAGCACGGTGCGCACGTCGCCCTTCATCATCTGGAAGGCCACGGCGTCCTCGGCGACCGCGGCGTCGGCGTCCTCGATGAAGTCGCCGAGCCGGGACTCCTCGTCGGCACCGACGGTCTGGTCCAGCGACACCAGGTCGCGGGAGTACTCCAGCAGCTCGGTGATCCGCTCCGGGGTCATGTCGAGCTCGAGGCCCAGCTCCTCAGCGGTGGGCTCGCGCTCCAGCTCCTGGTGGATCCGGCGCCGGGTGCGCACCACCTTGTTGACCTGCTCGGCGAGGTGTACGGGCAGCCGGATGGTGCGGCCGGAGTCGGCCATGGCGCGGGTGATGGCCTGGCGGATCCACCACGTCGCGTAGGTCGAGAACTTGAAGCCCTTGGTGTAGTCGAACTTCTCGACCGCCCGGATCAGGCCGACGTTGCCCTCCTGGATCAGGTCCAGGAACGTCATGCCGTGGCCGGTGTAGCGCTTGGCCACCGAGACGACGAGGCGCAGGTTGGCCTCCAGCAGGTGCCGCTTGGCGGCCTTGCCGTCAGCAGCCAGTGCCTTGTAGTCCCGCTGGAGAGCAGGGGTCAGCTGCCGCTCGGTCAGCAGGCGCTCGGCGTACAGGCCGGCCTCGATGCGCTTGGAGAGCTCGACCTCCTGCTCGGCGGTGAGCAGCGCCGTCTTGCCGATGGTGTTGAGGTAGACCCGGACGAGGTCGGTCGAGACCAGACCGCTGGTGTCCGGCTCGCGGCGCGACGAGCGGACCTCGAGGGTGTCAGTGGTGGAAGACTGCAGCAGCGTCACGATCTGTCTTCGTCCTTGCCTTCGGGTCGGATGCACGCCGTCGGTCGTCGATGGGCGACGGTGCACCCGGGCGTCGGGGGTGGGGCCGCTCGGCCGGCCTGGTCAGCCGGTGAGCCCCCGCTCTGTGTCCGTGTGGTACGCCCTGTCCAACGGCCCGGATGGGGTCAGGTGTTCCAGGGATGCCCGTTCCCCAGCCAACGCACAGGACGTGTGTCGTGTCACGTCTGGGTACCCGGCTCGACCGGCCCTCAGACCTCCAGGAGCAAGGTCATCGGCCCCTCGTTGACCGACGAGACCAGCATGCGCGCTCCGAACACACCCGTGGCGACCTCGCTGCCGCGGCGGCGCAGCTCGGCGACCACCTCCTCGACCAGCGGCTCCGCTGCCTCGCCGGGGGCCGCGTCGGCCCAGGAGGGACGCCGTCCCCGGCGCGTGTCGGCGTAGAGCGTGAACTGGCTGACGACGAGCACCGGCAGGCCGAGGTCGCCCACCGACCGGGCGCCGTCCTCGGTGGGGAACACCCGCAGCTCGTGCACCTTGCGCGCCAGCGTCCGGGCCCGCTCCGCGTCGTCCTCACGGCCCACCCCGACCAGCGCCAGCAGCCCGCGGCCGATCTCGCCCACGACCGCGCCGTCCACGGTCACGGCCGCCGTACCGACCCTGCTGAACACCGCGCGCACCCGGCCATCCTCCGGCCGGGCGGGGAGGGCGGCGGGGGACCCCCACCTGCCCCGGGGCGCCGCGGCCGGCGAGCCGCCCGGCCGGGACCCGGGCCGACGACCACGGGACGGCGAGCAGGACGCGGTGGTGACCGCCCGCGTCGAGACGGTCGTGGGCCGCGGCGATCTCGTCCAGCGGCAGCGGGTCGGCGACGGAGACGCGAGGGCTCCGCCGGCGGCCGCCGCGGTGAGGTCGGCGGCTGCCTGCTGCCCAGCGGCAGGCGGGGAGTCGTCGCTGCCTGCAGGCCATCGCCGCCACGGCGACCACGGCGGCTGACGATCGCGGGCGGTGGCTGTCGCCGGCACGGAGCGCGACCGGGCACCGCGGTGAGCAGCGGGGATTGTCATCGGGCAGGCGAGCCACCTCCTGATGGGGCGGCACGAGCACACCGCGGACCAGGCCTCCGGTGTGCTCGCCCGGGGGGACCGACAGCCTCGTCCCGCGCCACCGCCCCGGCGGCCCCTCCGGTGCGCCGGTCCCTGGTCAGCCGGTCCGGCTGGTCTGCGACGAGATCGATCCGGAGGAGGTCGGTGACCGGCCGCACAGTCCTAGGGTTCGACCAGGCCTGCGCGGATCGCGTACCGGGTGAGCTGGGTGCGGTCCCGCATCTCCAGCTTGGCCAGGATGTTGGCCCGGTGCCGCTCCACGGTCTTCACGCTGATCACCAGCAGGTCCGCGATCTCCTGCGAGGACCGCCCCTCGGCGATGAGCTTGACCACCTCCTCCTCGCGGGCGGACAGGATGCTGCCGGGCAGGCGTCCGCCACGGGCGACCCGCTGGAGGTGCTCACGCATGAGCGCGGTCAGCGCCTCGGGGTGGATGAACGGTTCCCCCCGCACGACCGCCCGGCAGGCCTCGACGAGATCCCGGTCGGCGACCGACTTGAGCACGTACCCGGAGGCGCCGGCGCGCAGGGCCTCGAAGAAGTACTGGTCGTTGTCGTACATCGACAGCAGCAGGATGCGCGTGGCCGGGGAGCGCCGGGACAGCTCCCGGGCGGCCTGCAGCCCGGTCAGCCGGGGCATCGCGACGTCGAGGACGGCGAGGTCGATGGCGTGCACGCGGGCCAGCGCCAGGGCCTCGGCGCCGTCGCCCGCCTCCGCGACGACGGTCAGGTCCGGTTCGTTGTCGAGGATCAGCCGGACGCCGCGACGGACGAGGGCGTGGTCGTCGGCGAGCAGGATCCGGGTGCTCGGCGGGCGGGTCACCGGCGCTCCTCCGTCCGGGGCACCGGGACGAGCAGCCGCAGCTCGGTACCGCCCTCCTGGTGGGGGCCGACGGTGAGCGTCGCGGCGACGAGCATGGCCCGCTCCCGCATGCCGCGGATCCCCGCTCCCTCGTGGCTGTCGCCGGGACCTCGGCCGTCGTCGACGACCCGCAGCTGCACCGCGTCGCCGGCGAACGTGGGCGTCAGGTCGACGCAGACGCGGCCGGCGGCGGCGTGCCGGGCGACGTTGGTCAGCGCCTCCTGCGCCACCCGGTAGACGACCAGTTCCGCGTCCGGCCCGAGCGGGGGGAGGTCGGGGGACAGCCGACGGCACACGTCCGCGCCGGTGAGCCGGGCGTGCTCGGTCACCAGCGACGTGAGGGCGCTCACCAGGCCCAGGTCGTCGAGCACGCCGGGCCGCAGCCGCCGCACCACCTGCCGGACCTCGTCCAGGCTGGCCCGCGCGGTCTCCTGGACCAGGAGCACCTCCTGCTGGAGGTCCGCCGGTGCCCGGTCGGCCACCCGCCGCAGGCCCAGCAGGACGGCGGTCAGGCTCTGCCCGACCTCGTCGTGCAGTTCCTGGGCGACCCGGCGGCGCTCGGCCTCCTGGGCGGCCAGCGCCTGCCCGCTGGAGGCGGCGCGCTCGGCCTCGAGGCGCTCGAGCATCGCGTTGAAGCTCGTGATGAGCTCGGCGGCCGGTCCACTGCCCTGCTCCGGGAGGCGCTGGCCGGGGCGGAGCAGGTCGACGTCCTCCATGAGGCGTCGCAACCGGTCGAGCGGCCCGAGCAGCGCACGGAGCAGCAACCCGTTGGCGACCAGGATCACGGTCAGGCCGACGGCCAGGACCAGGGCCTCGCGGGCGAGCACGGGCGTGGAGACGGTGGCCGGGGAGGCCGCCAGGACCGCGGTGCCGACCGTGAGGACGGCGCCGTTGACCAGGCACACCCGCCAGAACAGCGGCAGACCGCGACCGGCCTCCAGCCGTGCCCCCTGTCTCATCTGCCGCCTCCCACCGCCCCGCTGCCCGTCACCGACGTCGTCGAGCCTCGGGCACGGGAGCCTCCCGGCCAAGGACGCGCGGGAGAGATGGGGCCCAGCACCCATGTCCGGTCCGCTCCGGAATGGGTGCTGCCACGGATACCGCTCCGGCCACCCGGCCCGTGAGCATCGCGGTGGGCCGGCGATCGGCAGGCGGGGGAGGACGTCGACGAGGAGGGCCGGGTGCACCACGTCGCTGAGGCACTCCTCGCCCTCGGCGGCGCCTTCCTCGTCTGCGGCCTGGTCGCCCGCGCCGGTGTGCCCATCGGGCTCCCCACGATCCCGCTCTTCATGCTGGCCGGAGTGCTGCTGGGGCCGCACACCCCCGGGTTCGTGCTGGTCGGCGATCCGGCGGACCTCGAGCTGGTCGCCCGTCTCGGCCTGGTGTTCCTGCTGTTCTACCTGGGCCTGGAGTTCTCCCTCGCGCAGCTCACCTCCGGCGGACGGCGACTCGCGGCAGCCGCCGGCGTCTACCTGTGCCTGAACATCGGCGGCGGGCTGGCGCTGGGCTTCTCGCTGGGCTGGGGGACGTCGGAGGCCCTCGTGGTGGCCGGCATCGTCGGCATCTCGTCGTCGGCCATCGTCACCAAGCTGCTGGTCGAGACCCGGCGGCTCGGCAACCCCGAGACCCGCGTCATCCTCGGCATCATCGTCATCGAGGACCTGTTCCTCGCCCTCTACCTGGCCCTGCTGCAGCCGGTGCTGGGCGGCGCCTCCAGCGTGGCCGAGGCCGCCACCGGCATCGGCATCTCCTTCGCGTTCCTGCTGGTGCTGTCCGTCGTGGCGCGGCACGGCACCCGGTGGGTCAGCGCGCTGATGAGGACGAGGGACGAGGAGATCGTCGTCGTCCTGGCCCTGGGGCTGGCGATCAGCACGGCCGGCGCCGGGGAGCACCTGGGCGTCTCCGACGCCATCGGCGCGTTCATGATCGGCCTGATCCTGGCCGCCACGCCCACCGCTCGCCGGCTGCGGCAGCTGACCCACCCGCTACGGGACGGTTTCGGCGCCATCTTCTTCTTCCACTTCGGCCTGACCATCGACGTCGGGGACGTCCTCGCCGTGCTCCCGCAGATCCTCGTCGCCGCCGGGACGACCGTCGTGCTCGCGGTCGTCGCCGGCATCGTCGCCGCCCGCGTGCACGGCTTCGGTCGCCTGGGTGCGGCGAACATCGGACTCACCGTCCTGACCCGCGGTGAGTTCTCGCTGGTCCTCGCGTCGCTGGCGCTGGCCGCCGGGCTCGACTCCCGGCTCGGCCCGTTCGCCGCCGGGTACGTCCTGGTCCTCGCCGTCCTCGGCCCGATCGCGGTCTACTCCTCCCCGCGGCTGGCCCGTGGGATCCCGCGCCGGCTCCTGCCCCGGGACCCGGAGCCGGCAGGGCGGTGCAACGGCGTACCGCTGGACCTGGACGTCGGCACCTCGTCCCTGCACGAGCTGGGCACCGACCTCCTGCAGGTCCGGGTCCTGCCGGGATCCCGCCTGCACGGCGTCTACATGAACGAGCTGCGCCTGCCCGAAGGGGCGACCCCCGGCCTGCTCGCGCGCGAGGGGACCACGTCCGCGGTCGCTCCCCACACCCGGCTGCGCACCGGCGACGTCCTGCTGGTCTTCACGCAGCCCGCCCAGCGGCACGACACCGAGCGCCGCATCCTCGCCGTCCACCGCAGCGGCCGGCTGGCCCACTGGCTGGGCGACACCGGCACGTGAACGGACAGCCCTCCCGCTGCGGCGCCCACCGCCGACACGTGGCCGCCGCCGTCGGCGGGAAACGGCGCTGTGTCAGCGTGAGGGCGTGGCGGTCGTGACGCGCTCCTCGCCGGTCGCCTGGACCACGGTCCTGCCGGTCGTGGCGCTGGTGCTGGCCGCGGTGCACCACGCCGAGGTGGTGGCCCACCGGGGTGCTGCCGACCTCCACCACCAGCCGCCCGGGCTGGACCGCCGCTGGCCCCCGGTGCCCGAGGCCCCCGTCGCCGCCGGGCGGCGGACCTCCGGGCCGCGTCGTGCGGACGGCGCGGTGGTCTGAGGCGGTCGTGGCGGCGGCGCGACCTCCCCGAGGGCGCGTCGCCGCCACCAGGCGGAGCGCCCGGCTGTGGTCCGGCGGAGGAGGCCGCTGCGAAGAGGGTGAGCAGCACGGCCGTCCGGCCGTCGTCGCCGACCTCGTGCGGCACACTCCCCCGGTGCCGACCCTGCGCATCACCCAGGACACCGCCGCCGACGAGCTGCTGAGCCGCGACCCGCTCGCGCTCGTCCTGGGGATGATGCTGGACCAGCAGTTCCCCATGGAGCGCGCCTTCGCCGGCCCGCGCCTGCTGGCCGACCGGCTCGGCGTCGACACCCTCGCCGCCGCCGACCTGGCCGAGGCCGACCCCGAGCAGCTGGCGGAGGCCTTCCGGGGCCCGCCGGCGGTCCACCGCTACCCGGGATCGATGGCGGCCCGCACCCAGGACCTGTGCCGGCTCCTCGTCGAGCGCTACGACGGCCGCGCGGAGCGGTTGTGGGCCGACGTCCCGGACGGCGCCACCCTGCTGCAGCGGATCGGGCAGCTGCCCGGCTTCGGCACGCAGAAGTCGAAGATCCTCGTCGCGCTGCTCGGCAAGCAGTACGGCGTCACCCCGCCGGGGTGGCGGGAAGCCGCCGGCGACTACGGCCGGGAGGGGTCACGGCGGTCGGTCGCCGACGTCACCGGCCCCGAGTCGCTGGCGCAGGTGCGGGCGGCCAAGCAGGAGGCCAAGCGGGCGGCGAAGGCGGCTGTGACCTCCTGAGATGCAACGCCGGGGTGCCTGCATCGTGCGCGATCCGGTGGCACCATGGGCGGCAGACCCCGGGCTGTACGGGGATCCGGGCGCCGTCGGGACGCCGGGCACCGCAGCTCGTGAGGGGATCCGCCGGGCCCGTCAGGGACGGCGGAGGGGAGGAAGCCCGTGGCCTCGAGCCAGCAGCCCGCGCGAACCCGTCGGCCGGAGCCGGTGCTCATCACGGAGGCCGAACCGAGCCTGGCCGAGCAGCACGCCGCCCGGAAGCGGCGCTACGTGCTCACCATGCTCGTCCGTGGCGTGAGCCTGGTGCTGGCGGCGCTCTTCTACCAGGTCCTGTGGCTGGCGCTCATCTTCGCCGTGCTGGGCACCGTGCTGCCCTGGGTCGCGGTGATGATGGCCAACGACCGGCCACCGAAGAAGAAGGTCGACGTCAACCGCTACACCGCGCCGCGACCGGACCGGATCCTGGAGAACCCGGTGCGCCCGGGACGGGTCATCGACCACTGAGCAGAGGGCCTCAGCGGGCGCCCGGCCGGGCGACCACGACCGCCGCCTGCGCCAGGCCCGCCTCCAGCGCCCTCACCGGGTCCCCGTCCCGGTCGGCCAGCCAGGACGACAGCAGGCCGGCGGTGAACGCGTCGCCGGCCCCGGTCGTGTCGACCACCTCCGCCGCGTGCGCCGGGCGGTGCACCAGCACGTCGCCCGCGGCCCACAGCGCGCCGTCGGCGCCGAGCGTCACGACGGCCACGGCGTGGCGGGCCGCGAGCGCCCGCGCGGCCGCCGCCGGGTCGGCGCAGCCGGTGAGCAGCCGGGCCTCGTCCGCGTTCGGCAGCACCAGCGTGGCCGCCGCCGTGTCGGCCAGCCACCGGTCGACACCGGAGGCGGCCAGTGGCCCGGTGGACGCCGGGTCCACCGACACGGTGCACCCGGCCGCGCGGGCGGCGGCCAGTGCGGCCAGCCCGGCGGCGCGCGGACCGGGCGCGAGCAGGGTGTAGCCGGACAGGTGCAGGTGCCGCCGTGGCGTCGGGACGTCGTCCGGCGCGAGCGCGAGGTTGGCTCCCCGGTCGGCCAGCATGCTGCGCTGCCCACCCGGCTCGACCAGGCTGACGATCGTGCCGGTGGCCGCGCCCGGGACGACGCGGACGGTCGGCGTCACACCGGCGGCGGCCAGCTCGGCGACCAGGCCGGTGCCGGCGCCGTCGTCCCCCACGCAGCCGGCGAAGGTGACCGGCGTGCCCAGCCGGGCCAGGTGGACGGCGACGTTCGCCCCGGCGCCTCCGCCGTGGCTCCGGATGGCGGCCGGCCGGTCCGACCCGGGCGCCGGGGCACCGTGCAGGAGCACGACGACGTCGGTGGCCAGGTCGCCGACCACCACGACGTCGGGCACGGTCAGCGGGGGAGGGCGGCCAGGGCCGCCGCGATCCGGCCGGCCAGCTCGGCGTTGCGCAGCACCAGCCGGACGTTGACCGCCAGCGTGGCGCCCTGGCTGACCCGGTGCAGGTGCTCGAGCACGAACGGCGTCACGGCCTTGCCGCGCACCCCGGCCTGCGCCGCCGCGGCCAGCGCGTCGGCGATCACCCGGTCGTGCAGCTCGGGGTCCAGCTGCTCGTCGTCCGGCAGCGGGTTGGCCACCACCACGCCGCCGGGGGCCAGGCCGCGCCGCGCGGCGAGGACGGCGGCGGCCTCCTCCGGCGAGGACACCGCCCAGTCCAGCGTCGAGCCGGAGTCGGCGACGTAGAAGCCGGGGAAGGTCGTCGTCCGGTAGCCGACCACGGTGACCGACAGCGACTCCATCCGCTCCAGCGTCGCAGGCACGTCGAGGATCGACTTCACCCCCGCGCAGACCACCAGCAGCGGGGTGCGCGACAGCGTGGTGAGGTCGGCGGACTCGTCGAAGGTGTCGGCCGCCTCGCGGTGCACGCCGCCGAGTCCACCGGTGGCGAACACGCCGATGCCGGCGGCGGCGGCCAGCAGCGCGGTGCTCGACACGGTCGTCGCCCCGCTGCGGCCCAGCGCCAGGGCGACGGACAGGTCGCGGACGGCGAGCTTGGCCAGGTCGGGGTCGGCGCACACCCGGTCCAGCTGGTCCGGCGTCAGCCCGACGTGGGGCACGCCGTCGAGGACGGCGATGGTCGCGGGGACCGCCCCGCCGGCGCGCACGGCCGCCTCCACCTGGTCGGCCGCGGCGCGGTTGTCCGGCCGCGGCAGGCCGTGGGCCAGCAGCGTGCTCTCCAGCGCCACGACCGGCCGGCCGGCGGTCAGCGCGTCGGCGACCTCGGAGGACAGCACGGGCGCCCGGGCGGGCGGGACGGCGGGCGGACCGGGGCGGGAGGGCAGCACCCTGCCATCATGGAGGCGGAGGAGTCGCGCCCGGCGGGCGCCTCCCGGCCCCGTCCCCGACCTGAGGGAGCACCGCGTGAGCAGCACCGACATCCTCGAGAAGCCCGACGTCCGCGAGGGCGACACCGGCAACGCCAACGAGGTCTTCCACTACGTGCGCAAGAACAAGATCGCCGAGAGCGCGGTCATGGGCACGATGGTCGAGGCCCTGTGCGGCGAGGTCTTCCCGGTGACCAAAAGCCCGAAGCCCGGCAGCCCGGTGTGCCCGGCCTGCAAGGAGGTCTACGAGCAGCTGCGCAAGTAGCCGGACCCCGTCCTCCGCGCCGCACGAGCTCGTGACGGGGCCCGTGCCGCGATGATCACGGGGTCCGGGCGGCGACACGCCATCCGGAACCGGTGCGCCACCACCGCACGCCCGTGATCGTCGCGGTGCCGGTGCGCGGGGCTCGACGCGCGGCCGGGCGAGCCCGCCGCCGGTGGGGACGGGACCCGGCCGCGGGCACGGCCGGGGACGACGACGCGCTCAGCCCCGGGCTGCTCGCGCGCGCTCCAGCTTGGCGGCCCGGCGTTCCTGGCTGCGCCGCTGGTGCCGGCGCAGCGGAGCGGGCCAGCGGGTCTGGATCGTCGCGTTGAGCTCCGCGCCCAGCAGCACCGACATCCCGAAGAAGAAGCAGAACAGCAGCACGGCGATCGGGGTGGCCAGTGCCCCGTAGGGCAGCGTGGTGGTGAGGATGTCGGCCACGTAGGTACGGGTGGCCAGCGCGGTGACGACGAAGAAGGCGACGGCCAGCACGGTCCCCGGCAGGTGCCGGTGCCAGGGCAGTCGCCGCGGCAGCACCACGTGGTAGAAGCTGGTCAGCGCCAGCAGCAGGCCGACGAGCACCACCGGCCAGTACACGGCGTTGACCAGCACGGTTGCGGTGCCCCGCCAGTCGGCCGGCAGCAGGGAGACCAGCACCCCCCGGCCGAGCACCAGCAGCGGCAGCGTGAGCACCGCCAGCAGCAGCCCGACGACGAACAGCCACAGCGCCTTCAGCCGGGTGCGGATCGGGCCGCGGACGTCGCGCTGGTCGTAGGCGATGACGACGGTGTTCATGAACGTCGCCGTGGCCGAGGAGCCCGCCCACAGCGAGAGCACGAAGCCGACGCTCACCAGGTCCAGCCGCCCGGAGCCGAGGATGTCGTCCAGCGTGGGCTGCACCAGCCCCTCGACGACGTCCGGCGTGAGCACCTCGGTGGAGGCGCGGACCAGCTCTGCCTCGATGCGGGCGACCGAGGCGTCGCCGATGAAGGTGCCCAGGTAGCCCAGGGTGCCGAGCAGACCGATCAGCAGCGGCGGGACCGAGAGGATCTGCCAGAACGCCGCCTCGGCGGAGAGCCCGAGGATGCGGTCGTGCCAGGCCTTGGCCACCGTCCGGCCGAGCACCTGCAGCGGTACCCGCAGCGGAGCCGGCCAGCGGGCCAGCCGTCCGCGCTCGTGCGGGGCGTGCTCAGCGGGGACGGCGGTCGCTCCGGTCGGGGCGCCGTCGGTGCCGTCCTCGGGGTGTCCGGCGTCGGCCTCTCGGCCCCCGGGCAGGACGGTGCGCACCGCCCCAGTGTGCACGCAGGTCAGCGTGCCGACCGGCCGCCTGCAGGGTCCCGCCGCCGGCCCCGTCTCGAGGCTCGCCCGAGCCTGCGAGGGGTGAGGAGGACGGGGTCCTTCCATGGCGGGCCAGGGGGGTCCCTTCTCAGCCGCCGGGGGCCGGGGCCGGAGCCGGGACCGGGGCGGCGCCGTCGGGTGCCGGCGGAGCGGCCGGGGGGGCCACCGGCACGCACCGGATCACCGGCTCGGCGGCGTACCGGGTGCGGAAGTCCTCGCGCTTGACCTCCGCGCCGCTGGCCGGGTCCTTGAACACCCGGGTGACGGTGATGTCGAACCCGGTGGAACCGCCCTGGGGACTGCAGCTGCCGTCGTCCGGCTTCTCCTGCACGACCGGCTGGCGGAGGTTGTAGCGGTCGCTGCTGATCGACTCGACGTCGTACCGCTTGGTCCCGTAAAAGGTGACGGTCAGCGAGCCCGGCGTCCACTGGGTGTCGACGTAGACGCCGGTGTCGCCGTCGTTGCGCCACTGCAGGTCGATCGAGTCGTAGTAGACCGTCGCCTCGCGGCCGGCCGGGTAGCGGCTGATGTAGAAGCTGTGCGGCTTGTGGTAGACGTCCTCGAGGCCGGCGAAGAAGACGGCGTTGAACATCGTGGTGGCGACCTGGCTGACGCCGCCGCCGACGGCGGTGGCGAACGCACCGTTCTGGATGACGCCGGCCTCGACGTAGCCCTGCGCGGTGGTGCGCGGGCCGGTGTGGTCGTTGAGGCTGAAGGTCTCCCCGGGCCGCACCAGCGCGCCGTCGAGCTCGGCGGCGGCCACCCGGATGTTGGTCCCGCTGGCCGCGCTGGTGAAGTTCGTGGTGAAGGTGCTGATCTCCTCGCGGATGCCCAGCGCCTCAGCGTCGGCGGTGCTGAACTCCGCCGGCACCGGGCCCAGGTCCGCGGTGACCGTGCGGGGTGCCGGCTGCGGCAGGACCTCCAGCAGGCGGGGCGCGAGCGCCGCCGGGTCGACGCCGACGCCGTCGACCGACGGGACGATCGAGACGCTGCCGCCGGACAGCTCGAACCGGGCGTCCTCGGCCGGGGTGCCGAACTCGGCGAAGTCGTCGCCCATCGCCTCCTGCAGCGCGGCCGGGTCGACGGCGACGGCGAGCTCGCCGTCCTCCTGCGCCGCGAAGGTCAGCGACGCGGCGATCGCCGTCTCGGGCACCTCGACGGAGGTGGCGCCGTCCTGGCTGGACACCGTGACCGGAGCCGCCAGCCCCGGGGTGACCGTCTCGTCCAGGACCCGCTGCGCCGCCGCGGCGTCCACCGACACCTCGGTGACGTCGACGGGCAGCTCGATCGGGGTGCTGGGATCGCCGCCGGAGGCCAGCGCGGCGGTGACCGCCTCGGCGGCACCCTCGCGGTCGAGGGTGCGTCCGGGCACCGGCTCGACGACGCTCGCCGTCGTCCCCTCGATGGCGATGGTGGCGTCGACCGGGGCGCGGTCGACCTGCTCGGCGATCCCGTCGATCTGGGCGGCCAGCGCGGTGTCCTCGCCGGTGATGACCGGGGCGACCTCGCGGTCGGAGGCGAGGGTGACCAGGCGGGTCCAGGGGTTCAGCGGCTGCTCGGTGGCAGCGTCGACGGTGCCCTCGACGTCGAGGGTGATGCCGGCGGTGGCGGGGGAGAGGGTGCCCTCCACGTCGTCGGCCACGACCACGTGGTCGGCGACCACGCGTGGCGCGAGCTCGGTGTCCAGCCGCTCGGTGGCCGCGGCGGGGGAGAGGCCGCCGAGGTCGACGCCGGCCACGACCGTGTTGCGCGGGACGTCGCCGCCGGTGGCCAGGAGGTCCACCCCGTAGGCGGCGGCCAGGACGCCCACTGCCGCGACGGGGGTCACCACGGCCGGGCGGCGCCACCAGGGACGGCGGGGCTGCCCGGCGCCGTCGTCCGGACCGCTGCCGTCGCCGCCGGAGCCGTCGGACCCGGAGGCGGGCGGAGCGTCGGGGGTCTCGGCCGGGCCGTCCGGCGGCACCGGCGGGAGCACGCCGGTGCGGTCGTCGTCCGCGGTGGGCGGCTGCTCAGCGGCCTCGTCGGGCGCGAGGCGGATGTCCTGCGTCTGGCCCTCCTCGACGGCCGGCCCGGGAGTGGCCGCGGCCGTCGCCGGGCCGTCGGCACCGGCCGTCGGTGTGGCGGGCGCCTGGGTGGCGGGCGTCGGGGCTGCGGTGGCCGGGCCGGGGACGTCGGGGCCGATCGGCCCCCGGTCGCGCGGCACCGGGCGGGTCTCGTCGGACAGGCCCTCGACGTCCTCGATCGGGGCGGTGTGGTCCGGCTGCTCCGGCGTCTGCCCGGTGGGCGGCTGCTGGGTGTGGGGAGCAGGGGTCTGCGGGGGCATCGCGGGATCTCCGGGTAGTCGTCGACCGGGGGATCCCGGGAACGACGGAGCCGCCGGCGCCCTGTCCCCGTCAGGCGGGAACGGGACGCCGGCGGCGGCGTCGGGTGAGGGCTTCATCGCTGTCCGCGACGATAGCGTCTCCGTCAGTGGCTGAGGCGCTGCTCGCCGTCGGTCTCGATGATGTCGACGGCGATGTCGCGGAGCTTGCCCTCGTACTCGCGGGCGTGGTGCCCGCAGAAGACGAGGTCGCTACCGCTGGCGAGGACCACCCGCACCTTGGCCAGTGCGCCACAGCGGTCACAGTGGAAGGGAACGACGAGGTCGTCGGCGGGCGGGGTCGTCGTCAGCGTCTGGGTCATCTGGGTCATCACTCGCTCTCTACCGCACGGACCCGCGGCTGCGGATCGGCCTCCTGCACAGCGCCAGGATGTCCCCCTGTGTTCCCGTTCCGACCGATCCGACGCTGGACTCGCCGTGGACGGTGAGGCCGGTGCCGGTGGTGCTGGTGGTGCGGGTCAGCAGGGACGTCACTGGTTCGTGCCGGTCTGTCGTGTCGTGCTGTTGTCGCCGTTCGCGTGCGCCGGTCGTCGTCCGGCTGGTGGGTCCGCTGCTGTCTTGACAACCCCCACGCTACGCCGTCTACCCGGCGCGCGACGGCGTACACCGATCGACCAGCTCGTCGGGGTGAGATCGTGACCATCCCGCAATCCAGCCGTCATCCTCACGGACGACGCAGCGACCCACCGGGTCGCGTCCGCGCTGGCACGTGGGGGGCCCATGGCCCTCGCGACTCCCGTGCCGGGGGTGCACGCTCGCCTGACGCGAGGATCCGACGGCAGGGGTCCAGGGGAGGCCATGGGTGACCAACGCCACGACCCACCGGAGCGCGGCGGCATCGCCGTCATCGGGGCCGGGCCGGCCGGGCTGCTGGCGGCGATCGCGCTCGCTCGTCGCGGCATCCGCACGACCGTGCTCGAACGGCAGGACCCCCCGCAGGCGAGCCCCCGGTTCGACCCCGAGCGCTCCTACACGATCGACATCACCGGACACGGCCACCGGGCGCTGCAGCACATCGACGCGACGGCGTACTTCGACGCCCGGCTGCTGGTATTCCGCGGCATCCAGCACGGCGGCCGGGTGGTCGAGGAGTGGCGCGCGCCGGGGTGGACCGGTTCTCGGGGCGACATCCTGCGTGCGCTCACCGACGCCCTCGCGGGGACGGTCGAGGGCGAGGTGCAGCTCGAGTACGGCTGCCTCGTGGAAGCCGTGGACGTGGCGACCGGGACGGTGACCTGGACCCCGACCGGGGCGGCGCCGACGACCCGGCGCTTCGACCTCGTCGTCGGCGCCGACGGAGCCGGATCGGTCGTGCGCCGGGCGGTGCAGGAGCAGGTTCCGGGCTTCGAGGTGCAGCGCGCGGAACTGCCGAACCACCTCACGATGGTCGAGCTGGACCGCCTCTCCGACCAGCTCGACCCGCACTACCTCCAGGCGCTGGCGACCCGACCGTTCTGCGTGGCGGGGGCGATCAAGGCGGACGACGACGGCGGCGCCCCGCGGTGGTTCTGCGGCGTCGGCACCCGGCGCGAACTGCGGTTCGGGTCGGTCGACGAGGCGCGCGCGTGGCTGCGCCGCCACTGCCCTCGGATCCTGGACCTGGCCTCCCCCGATGCGGTCGCCGCGTTCGCCCGGCGAGGGTGTCACCACATCGGCCAGAAGTTGAGCTGCTCGAGTCTGTCCGCCGGACGGTGCGTGCTGATCGGCGACGCGGCCGGCCCCTTCCCCCCGATCGGGCAGGGGGTCAACGCCGCGCTCGAGTCGGCGATGGTGCTCGACCTCGCCATCGGTCGGGCCGGCACCACCCCGGAGGGCCTGGTCGCCGCCGCTGCGTCCTACGACGAGGAGTGGCGACCGGAGGTGGACGCCGTCTCCTGGATCAGCGAGAAGATGCTGTTCGAGAACCGGGTCCACATGCTGCGCGCCGATCTCACGATGCGGCTCGGTATCAACCCCATCGACCAGGCCAAGGACGCGTCCACCCCGTGGTCCGTCGTGGCGGCACGGGCGCGGCGGCTCGGGCCGCTGTGGTGGTGAGACGGCATCGCGGACCGCCGGACGCGCGAGGGTCCGGCCCGCCGGAGCGGACCGGGCCCTCGGTCGTCGGTTCAGTCGAGGTGGTCGCGCACCGGCCACGCCTTGACGCTGTGCATGTCCCGCAGGAGAGCGTGCAGCTCACAAGCCGTGTGCAGGGGAGCATCCTGGACCGACGGTGTGGCCGCGGTGACATCGGCCGAGTGGTGCACGCAGTCCTCCCCGTGTTGGTCCGTGCTGGGTGACCAGGACCCGATCAGGGCTGGCCGTGCCATCCCTTGGCCGGTCGGTGTCAGCCCGTCGGCGTCCCGGGGGTCAGACCGGGCACGTCGACGTCGTTGGGTCGGGTCGGCGAGACCTGTCCCTGGGGGTGGGGCAACGCGTCCCCGAACAGGGTGAGGTAGGCCATCCGGTACGTCGACGTTGTCGAACCGTTCGTCGAGGTACTCGTCGAGGACATCGGCCTCCGTTCCCCGCAACAGCGCGTCCCGATGCCGCTGTCAGGTGCGAGCGCGTCGCACGCCGCCGGCGACCGCGACGCCCACCCCGACGGCGGCGGCAACCGGCCACTCCAGGAGGCCGAAGGCGGCCAGGCCGACCAGGGCCCCGCCGTACAGCACGGCATCGGGTCGGCGGACGGTGGAGACGACGTCGTCGACCACCGCGGCGGTCGCGGTCACCGGCAGTGTGACGACCGTCCGCACCGAGTGGGCGACACCTGACCCCAGGGCGGCCGCCTTCTCCACAGCGGCGCGCGTCATCTGCTGGGCCAGCTCGGCGGCCTGATCCGTGGTCGGGGTGGCGCCTGGGGCGCTCGTGGCGGCGGTGGCGGCCGGGCGCTGCGGCGTGGCGGTGCCGGTCCGAGCGGCGGCGGTACTCCGTGCCGCCCGCGGCGTGCCGCCGGCCCGCTCAGGGTCCACGGGCGCGCCGGCGACGTGGGTGAGGGCGGAACCGGTCGGGCGAGCTCTTGTTGCGGTCCTGGTCCGAGCAGCCGCCCCGCTCCGTGCCGGTGCCTTGCCGGTGGCCGGCTCGGTACCGCGGGTCTCGCCGGGAGTGCTCGTGGTGGCGGAACCGGTCGGTCGGTCGGTGCCGGTGCCGGTCGTGCCGGTGTTGGTCTTGAGGGTCCTGGGGGTGTCCGTGGTGGTGCGGCGGGCTGCGGTCGGCATGGTCGCCTCCTCGGCGCGGGAAGATGAACCGAGCATGGACGCCCGGCCACGACCGTGTGAACCCGTTCGTGTGTGCCGCCACCGGAGGCACCGAGGTGGTCCCGTGGCTGCTCCACGCGACGTCGTGCCCCGAGGCGGATGGGCTGGTCAGGTCGCCGCGCGGAGGCGTCGCCGGGTGCGGTGGCCCGCGGCGCGGATGGCCGGGGCCCGCTGGGAGTGAGCCCTCGCGTTCGGACTGTCCGGGACGTGCCGGCGCAGCACGTCGGCGAGTCGGTCGTCGACGTCCATGGCCTCGCCGTCGGGGCCGGTGGTCTGATCGGCGAAGGTCAGCGCGTCGGCCAGCGGGCCCCGGGCGTAGCGGGCCGACGGGAAGCACCTCATCTGGTCGACGAGCCCGCGTCCCGCCGTCGGCTGTCGGGGACGAGTCCGGAGCCCAGGGCCAGTGACCGTGGTGAGGTTCCGGGGCGGCGTGCAGTCCGCTCAACGGGTCAGCTCCTGCCGTGTGGGCACACCGATGCGGCCGGCCGCCCGGGGCGGCCACCACACCGGCGAGGTGACGTCCACCGGACGTTGCTCGACCTCGACCTCGACCTGCGGCCTCGAAGTCGCGGGGCCCAGCGGGCCCCCACCCCCGCCCTGGCGGTCTGCGGTTCCAGGTCAGGCACCAACCCCGCTCTGTGGGCGATGAGGTGCCGCCCAGCATGGTCTGTCGGCAGCTGTTCGGCGGCAGATCGCCCGCAGGGCACCGTCCTCCTGCATCCGGTTCACCTGCCGCACGGACGCTGGGTCGGTCCACACACGGACCCACCCTGGAGGACACCGATGACCAGTCCCACCACCAACGAGTCCAGCGCCCAGACCTCGGGCGCGAAGAACCGCCGCGACAACGGGCAGGAGCGCGCCGAGAGCCCCAACGGCACTCAGGCTGCTGCGGCACCGGCCGAGCTCGCCGAGCTGGCGCGCGCGCAGGGGGACCTGACGCAGGAGGTCCGCCTGCACGTCGCACGACAGCTCGTCGACAACGAGTCGGACAGCGGCAACGAGGCCCGCGTCGGGAAGATGCTCACCGACGCTCGGTCCGAGCTGCAGGAGCAGCTGCTCCGTGAGCAGCAGGAGCGGGCGCGTCGTCAGCTGGCCGACGCTGCTCGCAACAGCGAGGACGCCGTGGCCGGCGTCGTGCACAGCGTCACCACGATCCTCCGCAGCGTCGTCCCAGCGGCACTGGTGCGGCCCGAGGACCTGATCGAGGCGACGTACTCCCTCGCCGACCAGGGACTGCGGGTCGGCCGGCGCCTCGCTCTCACGATCAGCGGCAGCGCTCGAGAGCTGGTCCCGCTGCGCTGAGACCTCATGGCCGGCGGCAGTGTCGACTCGGCCTGCCGCCGGCCACGAAGACCGGGACACGCCCGGGAGCGACCCCTTCGCACAACCAAGCGCATGACGCTCGGCGGGTTCTCGGCCTGTGCGGCTACCTGGAGCACCGGCGCCTCACCGAGCGGTCGGGTGCGCTTCATCGTCTGGCTCGGGGAGCCCGCGACCGAGAGTCCAGCGGGCCCAGCCGGGCGGCTGCCACCAGCAGCGGCCGGTCGAGCGAGGCGACTGCACCCGCATGCCGGCCGCACGGTCGGCGACGCCCTGAGTGTGCCGCCGTCGTCCGTGCATGCCGGCGGAAGCCGCACGGCGGGTCGGCGTGCGGCCCTGAGGAGGGGCTCGCCCGCGTGCGGCACCGATCCCGGCACCCGGTGCACGCCACCGCCGGCTCCTGCGCACCCCGACGACGGGAGGGGCGCTCTCACGGCGAGCCGACACTCCTCGGAGCCGCCGTCGCTGGGGGCGCCGCTGCTGCGCGAGATCGGGCTCCGCGGCACCGTCACCAGCGCTGGCGCGTTGGTGGCCTGGCTCATCGCCCGCCGCATCGGGACCGGGCGGCGAGCCAGCACGGTCGCCCTGGCCACCCTGGTGGGGGCCGAGCTCGGGCAGACCCTGCTGTTGAGCGGCCGCAACCCGCTCGTCGTGGCCACCGGCCTCGGATCGGCGGGAGTCCTGGCGGCCATCATCCAGCTGCCGGGAGCCAGCCGGCTGTTCGGCTGCAGGCCGCTCGGTCCCCTGTCCTGGGCCGTCGTCCTGGCGTGCTCGACCGCGGCCACGGTCACGTCGGCCGCCCTACCGCGGCTCTTCCCAGCCCTCCTCACCGGAGAGGGGCCCCGCACCCCCGCCGTCCCGAACCGGGAGCACGACCGCGGATCGGTCGCTGCGTGACGGAGCGGTCCGCTCGGCCGCCCGACCCCCCCTTCGGGTCCGTGACCCGGAGCAGGGCGCAGCCGACTCGACCAACGACGAGGCGAGCACCACCGGCGCGACGCCGGACGACGCCCCGGGCGTCGGCGCGCAACCCACGGGGACGCCGGGAACGGCAGACCGTCCGCCACGGAGACCACGGGTGCTCCGGCCCCGGGTCTCCGACACCGCCGAGCCCGTCCGGGCAGCAGGGCGCACGGCTGCCCCTGCAGGTGGAGAGGTCGAGGCGGTGACCAACGACCTCGCGTCCACGGCACGCCGTCCTGACGCCGACGTGTGCTGGGGGCGACCTCGCCGGACCGGCCACGCTCACCATCCTCGGGGGCCGGCTGCCGCAGCCGTCGGAGTCGCCGCAGAGCGCCCCCCACGAGGCCACCGCCCGGCCCACCGCCTGACGTCGCACGGCGAGCCGGGCCGCGTGCCCGGTCGGCAGCACGGACGGCTCGGCCGTGCGGACGCGCGGCAGCTCTGATCTGCACACGCCTCGAACGGAAGGAGAGACATGATGCGGCACGCCGACGACGAGGTACGGGTCCTCGAGGAGGTCCTGCACCGGCTGGCGGCCCGGTTCCCGGGAGTGCCGGCCGAGGTCGTGTCCGGGATCGTGCAGACCGAGCGGCAGCGGTTGGACGACAGGCCGATCCGCGAGTTCATGCCCCTGCTCGTCGAACGAGCCTCGGCCGAGCGGCTCCGGAGGAGAACCGTCGACGGCTAGGCGGGCGGACCGCCGCGGACAGACGCCCGGGACGGCGTTGGCCGCCGGGTCGCCGCCATTTCGCGACAGGTTCAGCCGACCGCCGCCCGTAGTCCGGCGGGTGGGCACCCGGGCGTGGGCACGCTGCTGCCGTGCGCGTGGCGATCGTCAGCGAGTCCTTCCTCCCGCAGGTCAACGGCGTCACCAACTCCGTCCTGCGGGTCTGCGAGCAGCTCACCGGGCACGGTCACGAGGCGCTGGTGATCGCCCCCGGCCCCGGCCCGGCCGAGTGGTGCGGGGTGCCGGTGGTCCGGACGCCGTCCTGTCCCGTGCCGGGCTACCGGGACTTCCGGGTGGCGCTGCCGTTCCCGGTCATGACCACGACCCTGCACGAGTTCGGCCCGGACGTCGTGCACCTCGCCTCCCCGGCCGTGCTGGGCGCGCAGGGCGCGACCGCGGCTGCGGACCTGCGGATCCCCTGCGTGGCGGTCTACCAGACCGACCTGGCCGCCTACGCCACCCGCTACCGGCTGGGCCGGGCCGAGCCGATGGTGTGGCGCCGACTGGTCCGGGTGCACGCGGCCGCAGCGCGGACCCTGGCCCCCAGCCGGGCCGCGGTCCACCAACTCCAGGCGCACGGCATCGAACGCGTCGTCCGCTGGGGTCGCGGGGTCGATCTCGAGCGCTTCCGGCCCGAGCGGCGCGACGAGTCCCTGCGGGAGGCGTGGGCGCCCGACGGGCAGCTGGTCGTCGGCTACGTGGGACGGCTGGCGCACGAGAAGGACCTGGGCCTGCTCGCCGCCGTCCAGGAGCTGCCCGGCGTCCGGCTCGTCGTGGTGGGGGACGGCCCGCAGCGCCGCCAGCTGGAGCGCCAGCTCGATCGGGCCCTGTTCACCGGGGTGCTGACCGGCGACCGCCTCGCCACGGCCTTCACCTCCCTCGACGTCTTCGCCCACACCGGCCCGCACGAGACGTTCTGCCAGGCCGCCCAGGAGGCCCTGGCCAGCGGCACCCCGGTCGTGGCACCCGCCGCCGGCGGCCTGCTCGACCTGGTGCAGCCCGGGGAGAACGGGCTGCTGTTCGCTCCGGGTTCCGCAGAGGAGCTGGCCGAGTGCGTGCGCACCCTGCAGCGGGAGCCCGCGCTCCGCCGCCGCATGGGGGAGCTGGCCCGGCGGTCGGTGGAGGGTCGCACCTGGGAGGCCGTCGGGCAGGAGCTCGTCCAGCACTACCGCGACGTCGTCGCCGAGCGGCAGACCCCGCACCGGCGGGCCGTGGCGTGAGGATCGTCCAGGTCGCGAACTTCGTGTCCCCGACGTCGGGCGGCCTGCGCACGACGCTGCGCCACCTGGCCGAGGGGTACGCCGACCACGGCCACGAGGTGGTGCAGGTCATACCGGGCACCGTCGACGACGAGGTCGAGACCCCCTGGGGCCGGCAGGTCGTGCGGCGGTCACCCGCCCTCGGGTCCACCGGGTACCGCCTGTTGCTCGACCGCAGCGGTGTGCGGCGGGCACTTGAGCGGGTCGGCCCCGACGTGCTGGAGGTGCACGACCGGACGACGCTGCGCGGCCTGGGGCGGTGGGCTCGCGCCCGCGGGATCCCGGCCCTCGTCGTGAGCCACGAGCGGCTGGACCGCTGGCTCGGTCAGTGGCTGCCCGCGCGGCTGCCGCTGACCGCGCTGGCGGACCGCTCCAACGCAGCTCTGGCCGGGGACTTCGACACCGTCGTGTGCACCACGGGATGGGCCGCGGAGGAGTTCCGGCGGCTGCACGTGCCGAACCTGGCGGTGTTCCCCCTCGCCGTCGACACCGCTGCCTTCCGGGCCAGGACCGGGCGTCGCGCCGAGGTGCCCCGGTCGCCGCGCGACGTCGTGCTGGTCCTGGCCAGCCGCCTCTCCCGCGAGAAGCGCCCCGAGGTGGCGGTCGCCACCCTCCGCGCCCTGCTCGGGCGTGGGGTGGCCGCTCGGCTGGTCGTCGCCGGCGACGGCCCGCTCCGGCCGCGGATGCAGGCAGCCGCGCGGGACCTGCCGGTCGAGTGGCTCGGCTTCGTCGCCGACCGAGCCCGGTTGGCGGGCGTGCTCGCCGCGGCCGACGTCGCCCTGGCCCCCGGCCCGATCGAGACCTTCGGCCTGGCCGCGCTCGAGGCACTGGCCTGCGGGACACCGGTCGTGGCGGACTCCCGGTCCGCGCTTCCCGGCGTCCTCGGGCCGCACGCCGGCCGGTCGGCTCCCGGCGACGGGGCCGCGTTCGCCGACGCGGTACAGGACCTGCTCGCCACCCCCGAGGTGACCCGCAGGACGGCCGCCCGCGCCCTGGCCGAGGAGTTCTCCTGGCAGCGCACCGTGCGCGGCTTCCTGCACGTGCACCAGTCCGGAAGGCCGGGCGCGGCATGAGCGTCGTCGTCGCCCTCGGCGACAGCTTCACCTGCGGTGAGGGGGTGGGCGTCCGGGTCGATCCCGAGAACACCTGGGTGGCCTTGCTGGCCCGCGCCCTCCCGGCCGGGCGACTGGTGCGGCTGGCCGTGCCCGGCGCCCGGGTCGCCGACGTCCGGACCGGCCAGCTCCCGCTGGTCCCGGGCGGGGCCGACCTGGCCACGGTGCTGGTCGGGCTGAACGACGTCGCCCGGTCCGGGTTCGACGCGGTGACGGTCGGCGCGGACCTCCTCGACACCGTGGCCGCGCTGCGCCGCCGGGTCGACGACGTCCTGCTCGGACGTCTGCACGACGCGGCGGCGCTGCTGCCTCTGCCTGCACGGGTGGCACGGGCCACCCAGCAGAGGATCGAGCAGGTGAACACCGCCGTCGACGAGGCGGCCCGCTGGCCGGGCGTACGCGTGCTCGACCTCCGCCTGGTCCCGGCGCTCGGCCTGCCGGGCGGTTGGTCGGTCGACCGCATCCACCCCAGCCCGGCCGGACACCGGGGGATGGCCGTCGCCGCGGTCGAGGCCCTGCGGAACGCCGGCCGTCATCCCGTGACATCCATCGGCGAGGTGGTCGTGCCGCGCGGCTCCTCGCGCAGGCTCGCTGCTGGTGGGCGGTACGGCACGGCCTGCCCTACGCGGCCGGACACCTCCGCGAGATCGGCGCTCCCATCGCCTCAGCGGGGCTCGGTCGCCGCTGACCCGACCCAGGACTGCCCCGCCAACCACCGCTCCGTGACCGCCCGACCTGCGCGCAGGAGGTCCTCCGACCGGCTCACGTCGCGCGGCCCGGTCGGCAGCACCTCCAGCAGCCCGGCCGCCCACGCGTCGGCGACGTGCGGGACCACGTGCACCCGGGGGTCGTCGAGCGCCTCCCGCACGGCGCCGCGGTTGGCCGCGGCACGCGCCACGGTGAAGGCCCGGAGCACCGTGTCCAGCGCGCCGATGCTGCTCTCCACCGGCGGCACGTAGGGCGGCTGTCCCGGCTCGACCGGCACCCCGCAGGCCTGGCCGGCCAGGACGTCGGAGGCGGCGGCGCAGACGTCCACCCGCCCGGTGACCGGCGCCAGGCCGCAGTCGAGCACGAGGATGCGGTCCTCCGGCGCCGCCGTCTGCAGCGCGGCGCTGATCGGGACGCCGTCGAGGATGCCGCCGTCGACGTGCAGGTGACCGTCGGCGAGCCGGACCGGCCGGAAGATCCCCGGCAGCGCGCAGCTCGCCAGCACCACGTCGGCGAGGCTCCCCTCGTCGTGGTGCCGCGCGCCACCGCAGTCCAGGCACGTCGTCGTCACAGTGACCGGCACGGCCAGCTCCGAGAGGTCCGCCGCCCGGACGTGACACTCGATCAGGCGCCGCAGGGGCCCGGCGTCGACCAGGGCGCCGCCACGTCGCACGGCGCCCGTCAGGCCACGCAGCCGGGGGAGCCAGCCGGGCCGGAGCACCCCCACCATCGAGGGCTCCCCCCACCACCGGGCCAGCTCCCGGCCCTGCTCGAGGCCGGGGCGCACGGCCAGGAAGGCCGCGTTCAGCGCACCGACGGAGCTGCCGTGCAGCACGTCCACCCGCAGCCCGGCCTCGAAGAGCGCCAGCAGCGCGCCCGCCTGGAAGGCGCCCATCGCAGCACCGCCGCCGAGGACCAGGTGCGTGCGTGCAGACATCCCGCCATGCTGCCCCACGTCCCGAGCACGTGGGCATGACGCCCGTGCTTCAGCCATGTGCGTGCTCGGCCTGGTCGTCGCACCGCATCGACGGGGCCGTGACCCGGCGGTGCCCCGACACCGTTCCCGGCTGCGGCTCGGGTCAGCGCTCAGAGGCAGGGGAGCGGCGGCCCGGCTGGGCTCCGCGACCGGGGTGCGGTCGAGCTCGTGCGTCGGCGTCGCGTTCGACGACGAGGTGCGTGACCTGGGTGCCGCAGCCCTCGTGCAGGCGGGCAGGTCCCGGCGGATCCGCGAGGTCGACGGTCACGGCGCCGACCCCAGCCTGGCATCTGCACCGGGAGCGCTGTGCGTGCTCTCCCGCCGGCCGGTCCAACCGCGGATCCGCCCCCTGACCTGCGTCGACAGGTCAGGGGGCGGTCGGTGCTCAGTCCAGGTAGTCGCGCAGCACCTGGGAGCGGCTCGGGTGGCGCAGCTTCGACATCGTCTTGCTCTCGATCTGGCGGATCCGCTCGCGGGTCACCCCGTAGACCTGGCCGATCTCGTCGAGCGTGCGCGGCTGGCCGTCGGTGAGGCCGAAGCGCAGCCGGACGACGCCGGCCTCCCGCTCCGACAGCGTCTGCAGGACGCTGGTCAGCTGGTCCTGCATGAGCGTGAAGCTCACCGCGTCGACGGCGACGACCGCCTCGGAGTCCTCGATGAAGTCGCCGAGCTGGCTGTCGCCCTCGTCACCGATGGTCTGGTCGAGGCTGATCGGCTCCCGGGCGTACTGCTGGATCTCCAGCACCTTGTCCGGGGTGATGTCCATCTCCTTGGCCAGCTCCTCCGGGGTGGGCTCGCGCCCGAGGTCCTGGAGCAGTTCGCGCTGGATGCGGCCAAGCTTGTTGATGACCTCGACCATGTGCACCGGGATGCGGATGGTGCGGGCCTGGTCGGCCATGGCGCGGGTGATCGCCTGCCGGATCCACCAGGTGGCGTACGTGGAGAACTTGTAGCCCTTGGTGTAGTCGAACTTCTCGACCGCGCGGATCAGGCCGAGGTTGCCCTCCTGGATGAGGTCCAGGAACGCCATGCCGCGGCCGGTGTAGCGCTTGGCCAGGGAGACCACGAGGCGGAGGTTAGCCTCCAGCAGGTGGTTCTTGGCGCGCTCGCCGTCGCGGACGATCCAGTTGAGGTCCCGGCGCATCTGCGGGGAGAGCTTCTGGCCCTCCTCCTCGGCCTGGCGCAGCCGCTCGGCGCCGTACAGGCCGGCCTCGATGCGCTTGGCGAGGTCGACCTCCTCCTCGGCGTTGAGCAGCGCGACCTTGCCGATCTGCTTGAGGTAGGCGCGGACCGAGTCGGCCGAGGCGGTGAGCTCGGCGTCCTTGCGGGCCTGACGGAGGGCCTCGGACTCCTCCTCGTCGTCCCACTCGAAGTCGCCGCCCTCGGCGGCCTCCTCGGGTGCGGCAGCCACCTCGGAGTCGGTCGGGGCCTCGGCGACCCCGTCGGGGGTCGCGACGACCGTCTCGTCGAGCTTCAGGCCCTCGCCGCCGGCGTCGACCACCGCGACCGTGGCGGTCTCGGAGGCAACGGCGGTGAGCACGGCCCCCTCGCCGCCGCCCGGTGACGGCGTGATGGCGGGCTTGCGGGCGCCCTTGGCGGCGGTGGGCTTCGCCGCGCTCTTGGCCGTCCGCTTGCGAGCGGGGGCCTTGGCCGGTGCTGGCTGGTCGGCGGGCACTCAGGTTCCTTCCCGTGCTGGGTGCGTTCCCCGGGGGGCCGTCTGGTCCCCGGGCAGCGGCCTCGGCCGGCGTCCGGAGCGGGAGAGGACCCGTCGGGCGGCCCGGGTTTGACCGGTGCGCAGGCGGGGGATGCCTCTCGACTCGGGAGCGACGGGGGCGGGGCTCTTCCATTGTAACGGCGCGTTTCGGTCGGTCCACCGCTCCACGGGAGGCGGCGCCCCCCGACCTGGGGGGAGCGCACCAGGTCCAGGGGCGTTTCTCACCCTCCGTGACGGTCCGGCGGCGGGGTGCCGACGGTCACTGGCCGATGCGCTCCTCGGCGGCCAGGGCTGCGCCGACGATGCCGGCGTCGTTGAGCAGCTCCGCCGGGACGACGGGGGTGCGGGTCGACAGCAGCGGCACCCACTTGTGCGCCTTCTTGCTGACCCCGCCGCCGACGATGATCAGGTCGGGCCAGACGGCCGCCTCCAGGACGTCGAGGTAGCGGTCGACCCGCTTGGCCCACTGCGGGTAGCTGAGGTCCTCGCGGTCCTTCGCGGCGGCCGAGGCCTTCTTCTCACCGTCGTGCCCGTCGACCTGGATGTGGCCGAACTCGGTGTTCGGGACCAGGACGCCGTCGGTGAACAGCGCACTGCCGATGCCGGTGCCGAAGGTCAGCATCAGGACGACGCCGCGCTTGTCACGGCCGGCGCCGTAGCGCATCTCGGCGAACCCGGCGGCGTCGGCGTCGTTGAGCGTCTGCACGGTGCCGGGGATCCGGGAGGCCAGCCCCTCGGCCAGGTGGGTGCCCAGCCAGCTCTTGTCGACGTTGGCGGCGGTGTGCACGACCCCGCTCTTGAGCACCCCGGGGAAGGTGACGCCGATGCGGCCCTCCCAGCCGAAGTGCTCGACGATCCGCCCCACGACGTCGTACACGGGATCGGGCAGCGAGGGCTGCGGCGTCTCGATGCGCAGCCGTTCACCCTGCAGTTCACCCTTGTCGAGGTCGACCAGGCACCCCTTGATGCCGCTGCCACCGATGTCCACACCGAACCCGAGCACGCGGTCAGGGTAGTGATCGCCCCGGTCGGCGGCACCCCCGCTCGTGCAGGATCGACCCATGACCTCCGCACCGGAGCCCGCCGCCCTGCTCGACCTCGCCGTCGCGACCGCGCGGGAGGCCGCCGACCTGGTCGCGCGTGGGCGCGCCTCGGCCGGTGAGCAGGTCGACGTGAAGTCCAGCCCGGTCGACATGGTCACCGCGGTGGACCGCGCCTGCGAGGAGCTGGTCACCAGCCGGCTGCTCGGCGCCCGCCCGGACGACGGGCTGCTGGGGGAGGAGGGCGGCGAGCGCACCGGCACCAGCGGGGTGCGCTGGGTCGTCGACCCCATCGACGGCACCACCAACTTCGTCTACGGCCTGCCCGCGTACGCGGTCTCCATCGCCGCGGAGGTCGACGGGCAGGCGGTGGCCGGCGTGGTGCTCAACGCGGCCACCGGCGAGCTGTTCTCGGCGACCGCCGCTGGTGGCGCGCACCTGAGCCTCCCGGGTGCCGGCCCGGTGCGGCTGACCGGCAGCCGGCCGGCCTCGCTGGACCGGGCGCTGGTCGCGACCGGTTTCGGCTACCGCGCCGAGCAGCGCCGCGCCCAGGCCGCGGTGGTCGCCGGGCTGCTGCCGGAGGTCCGCGACATCCGGCGGCACGGCTCGGCCGCCCTGGACCTGTGCACCGTGGCCGCCGGCCGGGTCGACGCCTACTACGAGATGCACCTCAACCGGTGGGACTTCGCCGCAGGTGCGCTCATCGCGGCCGAGGCCGGTGTGGTCGTCACCGGCCTCGCCGGGCAGCCGTTCGCCGAGCCCCTCGGGATCGCCGTGGCACCGTCGGTGGCCGACGAGTTCCTCGCCCTGCTCACCCGGCTGCACCGCGTCGCAACGTGATGAGACGGCCCTGGTGACGGGCTGGAACGGCCACCCTCCAGGGCCCCGCGTCGAGCGTGCGAGACGTGGGGGGAGGGTGGTCCGTCGTCAACAGGCGGCGGTCGCGCTGGCGGCGGCGCCGAGCGCGGCGTCGACGTCCTCCGGTGACGCGAGGCCGGTGAACTCCGGGCCGATCACGAAGTCGACCGTGGCGGTGGCCCGGGTGTCGGGGAAGGCGCCGGCGCCGGGGACGAACAGCGCGACGTAGGCGGCGGCCTCGTTGCCGCGCGGCCCGTGCCGCAGCTCGCCGACGCCGGTGACCTCACGCTCGGTGGGGTCGTTGGCGATCTCCTCGACGACGAAGCCCCGCTCCTGCAGCGACGCGGCGACCTCCTGGGCCAGGCCGCCGGTGTCGGTGGCGTTGAAGACGCGCAGCGTGACCGTGGTCGGGTCCAGCGAGGGCGGTGCCGCCGAGGCGCTGGCGCACGCCTCGGCCTCCTGCTCCTCGAGCTCACCCTCGGTGTCGAAGACGTTCCACCAGACGACCAGCGCGGCCAGTGCGAGCACCAGCAGGAAGACCAGCGGCAGGATCGGCCGGCGGCCGCTCCAGGGACGGACCGCGGATCGGTCGGTGGGCGGCGCACTCACGGGCTTCGGTCCCCTCGGTTCCTGGCGTTGGCCGGGAGTGTAGGGCGGCTCGGGTTGCCTAGATCGCACCGTCGTCGAGCGCGGCGCGTCCGCGCTCCACGCACGGGTCGATGCGGTCGGCGTACCCGGCGGTGTCCTTGCCGGCCATGGCGCCGGCGGCGGACCGGGCGACGATCCCGGCGACGATCGCGGCGAACTTGAAGTAGGCGAAGCCGACGTACCAGGGCAGGTCGGAGAGGTCCAGGCCGCTGCGCTCGGCGTAGCGCGCCGAGACCTCCGCGCGGGTCGGGAAGCCCTCCAGCGCGGTCACCGTGCTCTGCCCGGCGACGGCGTCCTCACCGGCCTGCGGCCAGTAGACGTGCAGCATCCCGAGGTCGGCCAGCGGGTCGCCGAGGGTGGACATCTCCCAGTCCAGCACCGCCCGGATGCGGCCGGGGGTCTGCGGGTCGAGCAGGCAGTTGTCCAGCCGGAAGTCGCCGTGCACGATCCCGTTGCGCTGCGTGGTGGGCACGGTCTGCGCCAGGCGGGCGGCGAGGGCGTCCAGGCCGGGCCGCTCGCGGTCGCGGGTGGCTTCCCACTGCTGGGTCCAGCGGCGCACCTGCCGGGCCATGAAGCCCTCCGGCCGCCCGAAGTCGCCCAGCCCCACCGCCTCGTGGTCGACGGCGTGCAGGTCGGCCAGGACGTCGACCAGCCCCTCGCCGATCGCCCGCCGCTGGGCCGGCTCGTCGGCGTAGCCGGCCGGGATCCGGTCGACGACGTGCAGGCCGACGACCCGCTCCATCACGTAGAAGGGCGCGCCGAGCACGGCGGTGTCGGTGCACAGGTGCAGCGTCCGCGGGACGGGGACGGCGGTCGGGCCCAGCGCGGAGACCACCCGGTGCTCGCGCGCCATGTCGTGCGCGGTGGCGAGGACCGCGCCGGTCGGCGGCCGCCGGAGGATGACCGCGTCGTCGTCCGACCCGGCCTCCGGGGTCACCACGTAGGTGAGGTTGGACATGCCGGCGGCGATGAGGTCGACGCGGGCGTCGGACCACCGCTCGTCGCCGAGCACGGAGGCCAGGTAGGGCCCGACGACGGCCGGATCAGCACCCACGGGAGTCGACACGGGCGCAGGGTAACCTCTGGCGCTCCGCGGCCCGTCCGACACGGTCCCGGCAGTGAGGTGGTCACCCCCTCGCGCGCCGGGCACAAACGGGGGCCGCACGACGTTGGGGGGTCCGCCGGTCAGACCGTGCCGGCGTGCCCCGCCGTCCGCCGGTGAGGTCGGCGGCGCGGTCCTACGAGCACCGGCCGGTGCCCGCCCTGCGGTCACCGGTCCCCGGACCCCCGGTCGCCCCGGCGACCGGACACCACCGCGGCGGCAGTGCGCCGCCGCAGACGACGCGGGCGCCGCGCCCGCGAGAACCCCGGAGGAGGGGCACTTCCCATGGCCACCGACTACGACGCCCCGCGCCGCAACGAGGCCGACGAGCTCGGCGAGGACTCGCTCGAGGAGCTCAAGGCCCGCCGCGCCGAGGCGCAGTCCTCGTCGGTCGACGTCGACGAGACCGACTTCAACGAGAACCTCGAGCTCCCTGGCGCCGACCTGTCCAACGAGGAGCTGACCGTCCGCGTGCTGCCCAAGCAGGAGGACGAGTTCACCTGCTCGCGCTGCTTCCTGGTCCAGCACCGCAGCCGGCTGGCCGCCACCAAGGGCGACCAGCTGTTCTGCCGCGACTGCGCCGCTTGAGCGAGGACCCCGTTGCCCCCGCCGCTCGCAGGCCCGCGGCGGGGCCCAGCAACGGAGCCACCCGTTGTCCCCCCGCGGGCTCGCGGCGGGGCCCGGCAGGGGCCGCAGTCGGGCACGTCGACCCGGAGGAGTGAGGCAGTGACGGACCACCGAGAGCGCACCGGTCCGGCGCGCGACGTCCCGCCGCCGCGACCGGTCGCGCCCGGCGCAGCCGGTGGCCGCACGGCCCCGCCCGCGGAGGAGGGCCCGCTCGCGCGGGCCGGCCGGCTGCTGGCCGAGGCGGCGTCCGGCCTGGTGGGCGGCACGACGGAGGCCGCGCCGGACGGCCGCCGCTCGACCGCGGCGACGCTGCGCGACGTCATCACCGCCGTCGCGTCCGCCGGCCGCGGCGCCGCGGGACCGGGCACGCCGCGGTCCGGTCCGGACGACGGCGGTGGGAGCCGCACCCCCGGTGCCCTGCTCGGCGACCTGCTGACCACCGCCGCCCCGCGGCTGCCGATCCGCGACGCCGGGCGACTGCGCGCGGTCCACCCCGGCGCGTCCGACGACGAGATCGCCGACGCGCTCGTGGCACGCGCCGCGAAGCTCACGGCGGGCATCGGCGCGGCCACCGGCGGGCTGTCGGCGGCCCACTGGGTCGCCCCGCCCTCGCTGCTGGCCCTGCCGCTGGAGCTCGGCGCCGAGACGGTCCTCACCGCCGCCGTCGAGCTCGTCCTGCTCGGCGAGCTGCACGAGCTGTACGGCCGGCCCGCCCCGGGCGACGCCCGCGACCGCGCGCTGGCCTACCTGTCCAGCTGGACGCGGCAGCGGGCGGTCGAGGACTCCGTCGTCCCGGGCCTGGGCGCCGTCCTCGGCTCGGCCGGCCTGCGCACGCTCAGCCGCCGGATGACCCGGCGGATGGCCCGCAGCGTCCCGGGGGCGGCCCCCTTCCTCGTCGGTGCGGCGCTCGGCGGCCGGGCCAACCGGAAGGCCACCGAGGCGCTGGCCCGCCGGGTGCTCGCCGACCTGCGCCGGTCCCGCTCCTGAGGCGGGGACCGGCCCCCTGCTGGTGGGGGGGGGGGGCTGGAACGGCCCCTTCCCCGGGCTGGAACGGCCCCCTGCCGGGTCCCCCTGAGCGGAGCGAGGGGTGGGGAGGAGGGGGTCCTCATAGGATCGCGGACGTGCCCGACCCCTCCCGCTCCGCCGTCCCCGAGGTGGAGGTCCCGGTGCGGCTCACCTCCCCGGAGGACGCCGTTCCCGCCTACGCCCTGCCCGGCGACGCCGGGGCCGACCTGGTCATCGCCGAGGACCTGGAGCTGGCGCCGTTGCAGCGGGCACTGGTCGGCACCGGCGTCGCGGTCGCGATCCCGGAGGGCTACGCCGGGTTCGTCCACCCGCGCTCGGGCCTCGCCCACCGGCTGGGGCTGTCGCTGGTCAACGCCCCGGGCACCATCGACTCCGGTTACCGCGGGGAGATCAAGGTCAACCTGGTGAACCTCGACCCGGCGACGCCGCTGACGCTGCGCCGCGGCGACCGCGTCGCCCAGCTGGTGGTGCAGCCGGTCGTGCGCGCCCGCTTCGTGCCCGTCGAGCAGCTGCCGGAGAGCGTGCGCGGGGTGGGGGGCCACGGGTCGACCGGCGGGCACGCCCCCGTCTCGGCGAAGGGAACCGACTGACATGCCGTTCGGACGGCGACGCAACCGGATCGACCGCAGCCTGCGCGAGCGCGGGGTGCCGCCGGATCCGCAGCACAAGGTGCGCGAGGTGACGGCGACCACGGGGCCGTGGGACGCCGCCGACGCCCCCGACGACGGCACCGCGCGCATCGACCTGGGCTCGCTGCGGCTGCCCGCGGTGCCGGGCACGGAGCTGCGGGTCGACGTCAACGCCCAGCAGAAGGTCGTCGGCGCCACGCTGCGCTACGGCGACTCCCTGCTGCAGGTGGCGGTGTTCGCCGCGCCCCGGGCGGGCGGCATCTGGGACGACGTCCGCGCCGACCTCGCCCGCAGCGCCTCCGGCCAGGGCGGGTCGCTGCGGGAGGTCGACGGGCCCTTCGGCCCGGAGCTGGCCGGCTCCGTGCGGGTGAACCCGCCGGCGCAGCCCGGCCAGCCGGCTCCGGCGCCGGTGCGCCGCCCGGCGCGCTTCGTCGGCGTCGACGGGCCCCGCTGGTTCCTGCGCGGCATGATCAGCGGCCCCGCGGCGGAGCGCCCGGAGGCCGCCGCCGCGCTGGAGCAGGCGTTCCGGCAGATCGTGGTCGTCCGCGGGACCGCGCCGATGCCGGTGCGGGAGCCGCTGCCGCTGACCCTGCCGCCGCAGGCGGCCGCACAGCTCGCCGCGCAGCAGGCCGTCCGCCCGCCGGGGAGCCCGCCCCCCGCCGCGCCCGGCGGGTGAGGGCCGTCCGCACCGCCTACGGGCCGCACCCCGACCAGTTCGTCGAGCTGACCCTGCCCGCGGGTGCCGGCCCGGCGCCGGTGGTGGTCGTGCTGCACGGCGGCTTCTGGCGGGCCGCGTACGGCGTCGAGCTGGCCCGGCCGCTCGCGGCCGACCTGGCCGCCACGGGCTTCGCCGCCGTCGCGGTCGAGTACCGCCGGGTCGGCTCCGGCGGCGGCTGGCCGGCCACCCTGGAGGACGTCGCCGCGGCGCTGGACCGCCTGCCCGAGCTGGCCGGCAGCGGCCGGCTGGACCTCGCCGACGTCGCGGTCGTCGGGCACTCCGCCGGCGGCCACCTCGCCGCGTGGGCCGCCGGCCGCGACCGGCTCCCCGAGGGCGCGCCGGGCTCACGCCCTCGGGTGCGGGTGGCCGCGGCCGTGCTGCAGGCGGGGGTGCTCGACCTGGAGCGCGCGGCGGCGCAGCGGCTGGGCGACGGGGCGGTGCAGGAACTGCTCGGCGGCGAGCCGCAGCAGGCGCCGGAGCGCTACGCGGCGACCGACCCGGTGCGGCTGGTCCCGCCCGCGGCCGACCTGCTGTGCGTGCACGGCACCGGCGACCCGACCGTCCCGGCCGAGCAGAGCACCCGTTACGCGGAGGCCGCCGCGGCCCAGGGAGTGCACGTCGACGTGCGGCTCGTGCCGGGGGACCACATGGTGCTCATCGACCCGGCAGGGGAGCCGTGGGCGCTGGTCCGCGACTGGCTGCGGTCGCGTACCGGAGGGGACCGCGGCGGTCCTACGCTGGTTCCGTGACGGAGACACGCCAGGGCGGCTGGTTCACGCGGACGCTGCAGCGGCTGACCGCTGACGACCAGACCATCGACGCGGAGAACCTGCGAGCCGGGTCGGCGAGCGCCGGGTGCGAGGCGGTCAGCGCCTGCCGCAAGGGCGCCGTCGTCACCGTCACCGGCCGGCTGAAGTCGGTCGTCTACACGCCGCGGGAGACGGTGCCGACCCTGGAGGCGGAGCTCTTCGACGGCTCCGGCTCGGTCACCCTCGTGTGGCTCGGCCGGCGGCGGATCCCCGGCATCGAGCCCGGCCGCACGCTCAGCGCGCACGGTCGCTTCGCCTCCTTCGACGGGCGGCAGGTCATCTACAACCCCCGGTACGAGCTGAGCGCCGGGTGACGGCTGCGCCCGAGGGGGACGGGCGTCCCGGTCCGGCACGCCCCGAGGACCAGCGCCGCGGGGACCGACGGCCCGAGGACCGACGGCCCGAGGACGACGCCGCGAGCGGGCCGCTCGGCGTGGCCTTCGACCGGCACCTGGTACTGGACCAGCTCGGCGGCTGGCGCGGCATGCTCGACGCCACGCTGCCCACCGTCGCGTTCATCGTGGGCAACTCCCTGGCCGGGCTGCGGGCCGGCATCGGGGCTGCCCTCGGCGTCGCCGTCCTGCTCTTCGGGTTGCGCCTGGTGCGCCGGGAGAGCGTCCAGCAGGCGTTCAGCGGGCTCTTCGGCGTCGCGATCGCGGTGGCGATCGCCGGCGTCTCGGGGCAGGCCCGGGACTTCTTCGTCCCCGGGCTGATCCGCAACGCCGCCCTCGGCGTGGTGCTGATCGGCTCGATCGCCTTCCGCTGGCCGCTGGTCGGCGTGGTCGCGGAGTTCCTGGCGCCCAGCCACCTGGGCGCGATGGCGTCGCACACGCTGCCGGGGCTGCGCCGCCGGATCCACCGGGCCAACGCCACGCTGCACCACCGGCCGCCGCCGGACCCCGCGACCGGCGGGCGCCCGGCCGACCCGGCGCCCGAGCGGCACTGGCGTGACGACCCGCGCGCGGTGCGCGCCTACTCCTGGCTGACGCTGGTGTGGGGCGTCGTCTTCCTGGTGCGCGTCGCCGTGCAGTGGGTGCTCTACCGCGCCGACGAGGTCGAGCTGCTGGGCACGGCCTCGCTGCTGCTCGGCCTGCCGGTCACCGCCGTCGAGGTCGTGGTGACCCTGTGGGTGGTGTCCCGGCTGCACCGGCACCGCGCGGGTCCGCAGCCGGGCGCCTGAGCGAGGTCCCGACGCCCCGGACGGGGTCCGTCACGGGTCGGGGGAGAGCACCTGCTGCAGCTGCTCCTCGACGTCGGCGTGGGTGACGAACAGCAGCTCGTCGCCGACCTCGAGCGGCTCGTCGGGCGTCGGGGTGATCACCCGGTCGCCGCGCAGGACGGCGGTCAGCACCGTCTCCCGCGGCAGCGGCACCTCGCGCAGCGGTTTGCCCGCCCAGGGGGTGTCCTCGTCGAGGGTGATCTCGACCAGGTTGGCCGCCCCCTTGCGGAAGCTCATCAGCCGGACGACGTCGCCGACGGTCACCGCCTCCTCGACGAGTGCGGCCAGCACCCGCGGCGTGGAGACGGCGACGTCGACGCCCCAGGCCTCGGTGTAGAGCCACTCGTTGCGCGGGTCCTTGACCCGGGCGACGACCCGGTTGACCGCGAACTCGGTCTTGGCCAGCAGCGAGACGACGAGGTTGGCCTTGTCGTCACCGGTGGCGGCCACGACGACGTCGCAGGTGGCCAGCTGCGCCTCCTCCAGGGAGGAGACCTCGCACGCGTCGGCCTGCACCCACTCGGCGCCGGGCACCGCCCGGGTGCGGACCTTGCGGCCGTCCTTCTCGATGAGCATCACGGCGTGCCCGTTGGAGAGCAGCTCCCCGGCGATCGAGCGCCCGACGGCGCCCGCGCCCACGATGGCGACCCGCATCAGCGTCCCCCTCCCCCGGGGCCCTGCTCGACCACCTCGTGCACCCGCTGGGTGATCGCGTCGGTCGAGGCGACCACGAGCTGGTCGCCGTCCTGCAGCACGGTGGCGGCGGTGGGCAGCTGGGCCTCGCCGTAGCGGACCAGCCACGCGGCCCGGGCCCCGGACGCGGTCTCCAGGTCGGCCAGCCGCCGGCCGACCCACGGCTCGGTGACCGTGACCCGCATGAGCAGCACCTGCCCGGTCGGCTCCCGCCACAGCTCGCTGACCTTGACGGAGAGCAGCTCGCGCAGCAGCCGGTTCACCGTCCACGGGACGGTCGCGACGCTGGGGATGCCCATCCGCTCGTAGATCTCGGCGCGCTTGGAGTCGTAGATGCGGGCGACGACGTGCTGGACGCCGAAGGTCTCCCGCGCCACCCGCGTGCTGATGATGTTGGAGTTGTCGCCGCTGCTCACCGCGGCGAACGCGCCGGCGGAGTCGATGCCGGCGTCGAGCAGCGTCTGGCGGTCGAAGCCCAGGCCGGTGACCTGGCGGCCGGCGAAGTCCGGACCCAGCCGGCGGAAGGCCTCGGGGTCCTGGTCGATCACGGCCACGCTGTGGCCGACCTCCTCGAGCCGGCGGGCGATCGCCGACCCGACGCGGCCGCAGCCCATCACGACCACGTGCACGGGGTTCTCCCAAGCTCACTGGTGCGGTGCGCCGGCGTCGTGCCGCCCGCGCGTGTCCGGCCGCGAAGCTACACCCGGGCACCCACCGGACCGCGGTCCGCAGCGCGGCAACTCACTCTCCCGGCGGGGGCGCGAGGGCGCTGCGCGTCCGTACCATCGCCGCCGTGCCGACCCTGTCCGATCTCGGACAACTCCCGAAACGCCTGGTCCTCGGTCGCCCCGTGCGCAGCGACCGGCTGGGGGAGTCCCTGCTGCCCAAGCGCCTGGCGCTGCCCATCTTCGCGAGCGACCCGCTGTCCTCCGTGGCGTACGCCACGCAGGAGATCCTCATCGTCCTGACGCTGGCCGGGACCGCGTTCCTCTACCTGGCGCCCTGGCTGGCGATCGCCGTCGTGCTGCTGCTGGTGACGGTCGTCCTCTCCTACCGGCAGGTGGTGCGGGCCTACCCCTCCGGCGGCGGCGACTACGAGGTCGCGATGAAGAACCACGGGCAGTTCGCCGGGCTGACCGTGGCCAGCGCTCTGCTCGTGGACTACGTGCTCACCGTGGCGGTGTCGGTCGCGGCCGGCACCGACAACATCATCTCGGCGTTCCCGGACCTGGACGAGCACCGGGTGGCGATCGCCGTGGGGCTGGTGGCGCTGCTGGCCGCGGCGAACCTGCGCGGGCTGCGCGAGTCGGGACGGACGTTCGCCGTCCCGACCTACCTGTTCATCTCGGGCATCCTGGTGATGGTCGTCACCGGGCTCATCCGGCACTTCTTCGGCGCCGGCCTCGACGCCGAGAGCGCCGGCTACTCGATCACCCCGGAGCCCGGCTTCGAGCAGGTGACCGGTCTCGCGCTGGTCTTCTTCGTGCTGCGCGCCTTCGCCTCCGGGTGCACCGCCCTCACCGGCGTGGAGGCGATCGCCAACGGCGTGCCCGCGTTCAAGCCGCCGAAGAGCCGCAACGCCGCCACGACGCTGGCGCTCATGGGTGGCATCGCCGCGACCATGTTCTCCGGCGTCACCGCGCTGGCCCTCGCCGCCGACGTGAAGTACGCGGAGCACCCCTGCGACCTGGTGGGCTTCACCGACTGCGAGACCGAGCCGCAGCGGACGGTCATCGCGCAGGTCGCCGCAGCGGTGTTCGGCGGGCCGACCTCGCCGGGCTTCTTCTACATCCAGGCGGCGACCGCGCTGGTCCTCATCCTGGCCGCCAACACCGCGTTCAACGGCTTCCCGCTGCTGGGCTCGGTGCTCGCCCAGGACCGCTTCCTGCCCCGGCAGCTGCACACCCGCGGCGACAAGCTGGTCTACAGCAACGGCATCCTGCTGCTCGCCGGGTTCGCCGCGCTGCTCATCGCCGCCTTCGGCGCCGACGTCAACCGGCTCATCCAGATGTACATCGTCGGCGTCTTCACCAGCTTCTCCATCGGTCAGTGGGGCATGGTCCGGCACTGGAACCGGGAGCTGCGCTCGGAGACCGACCCGCAGGCCCGGTCCCGCATCCGGCGTTCGCAGACGATCAACGCCATCGGCGGCACCCTGACCACCGTCGTGCTGCTGATCATCATCGTCACGAAGTTCACCCGCGGCGCCTGGCTGGTCCTGCTGGTGATGCCCGTGCTCTTCCTGCTCATGCGGGCGATCAACCGGCACTACTCGCACGTCGCCGAGCAGCTGGTCCCCGACACCGACTCGCGGGTGCTGCCGAGCAAGGTGCACGCGGTCGTGCTGGTGTCCAAGGTGCACAAGCCGACGCTGCGGGCGCTGGCCTTCGCCCGGGCCACCCGGCCGGACCACCTCACCGCGCTGACGGTCAACGTCGACGACGCCGAGACGCGGGCGCTGCAGGCCCAGTGGGAGCGCTACGACATCCCCGTGCCGTTGACCGTGCTGGAGTCCCCCTACCGCGAGATCACCCGGCCGGTCGTCGACTTCGTCAAGGGCATTCGCCGGACCAGCCCGCGGGAGCTGGTCGTGGTGTTCGTGCCGCAGTACGTGGTGGGCCACTGGTGGGAGAACGTGCTGCACAACCAGAGCGCGCTGCGGCTGCGCGCCAGGCTGCAGTTCCAGCCCGGCGTCATGATCACCACGGTCCCGTGGCAGCTGGAGAGCTCCGTGGGCCGGGACGACGACGGCCGCGGTGCCGGACCGGCGCCGGGGGACCTGCGGCGCGGGATCACCGACCCCTCGGAGGCGAGCCCCTATGGATGAGGACCCCGCTGCCCCGCACCGTGGGACCCCGTCCTCCCCACCCTCCGCGAGCTCCGGGCGGAACCCGGGACGGGGCCGCGGCGGACCCCTGCGGCGAGGCCGAGGGGCTCGGCCGGACCGTGGCGGCGGCTGGGCCGGCCGGGAGTTCGAGGTCACCGTGGGACCGGTGGCCCACGGCGGGCACTGCGTGGCCCGGCGCGAGGGCCGGGTCGTGTTCGTGCGGCACGCGCTGCCCGGCGAGCGGGTCGTCGTCCGGGTCACCGAGGACCGCCAGCCAGGCTTCTGCCGCGCGGACGCCGTCGAGGTGCTCGAGGCCGCCGCCGACCGGGTGCCGCGGCCCTGTCCGTACAGCGGCCCGGGGCGCTGCGGCGGTTGCGACTGGCAGCACGTCGCGCACGAGGGGCAGCTGCGGCTCAAGGCCGAGGTGGTCCGCGAGCAGCTGACCCGCCTGGCCGGGCTGCCCGCCGAGGACCCGGTCGTGCGGGGCCTGACCGTCGAGGCGCTGCCCGGCGGGCCGCTGCGCTGGCGCACCCGCGCGCGCTTCGCCGTCGACCGCGCCGGGGCCCCGGGGCTGCGCCGGCACCGCTCGCACGACCTGGTACTGCTCGACGACTGCCCGATCACCGCGGAGCCGGCCGCGCGCGCCGTCCTCGACCGCCGCTGGTCCGGCGCCGGCGCGGTGGACGTCGCCGTCGACTCCGCCGGCACGGTGACCACCACCCGGCTGGACCGCCGCGGCCGGCCGCAGTCGACGCGCGTCCTGCGCGCGGGTGAGGACGTCCCGGCCGAGCCGGCCGGCCGGGCCGCGCGCTGGGCCGCCGGGCGCGACTGGGAGGTCGAGGGCACCGGCTTCTGGCAGGTGCACCCCGCCGCGGCCGACGCGCTCACCGGGACCGTGGCCGGGTACGCCGCCGTCCGGGCGGGGGAGACGGTGCTCGACCTCTACGCCGGGGCCGGGCTGTTCGGCGGCGCGCTCGCCCCCGCCGTGGGGTCCGCGGGCCGGGTGGTCTGCGTGGAGGCCGACGAGGCCGCCTGTGCCGCCGCCGAGGCCAACCTCGCAGCACTGCCGCAGGCGGAGGTCTGGCAGGGCGAGGTGGACGCCGAGGGGCTCACCGGTCTGCTCGCCGAGCTGGACGGGGTGCCGGACGTCGTCGTCCTCGACCCGCCCCGGGCCGGTGCCGGGGCCGCGGTGAGCCGGGTGCTCGCCGCGGCCGGGCCGCGCGCGGTCGTCTACGTCGCCTGCGACCCGGCGTCACTGGCGCGCGACGTCGCCGCCTTCGCCGAGGGCGGCTACCGGCTGTCCGGGCTGCGCGGCTTCGACGCCTTCCCGATGACCGCGCACGTGGAGTGCGTCGCGCTGCTCGAACCCGCCTGACCGCCGGGGTCAGTCCCGGTCGCGCTTCTTCGGCTTGCGCTCCTTCTTCCCCTCACCCGCGGCGGGGACGGGCTCGTCCGTCCCCGCCACGGCGGTGGTCGGCTCCGCCGGAGGGCTCGCGGGCACGGCCTGGGGGACGACGGGCACGGCGGCCGGCGCCGGCACGGACGGCACGGGGACCTGCCGCGCCACGGCGGAGGACGACGCGGCCGGAGCCGGCGCGGTGGCGGACGGCGACGCAGCAGGGGCCGGCGCAGCGGGGGCCGGCGCAGCGGCCGAGGACGACCGGGCGGTCACCGTGCCGGTCGCCGGCGACGCGGCCGGCGCGGGGACGGGGGCCGGCGCGGGTGCCGGAGCCGGCGCGTCCGCGGCGGCACCGCGAGCCGCGACCCCCGCTTCCGGCGAGACGGCGCCGGCGGGCGGTGCGGCGGGGGAGACAGCATGCGCGGGGACCGGCTCCCCGGGCACCGCGGCACGGGCGGCTGCCCCCACCTCGCCGGCGCGCGCCGCGTCCCCGATCTCCCCGGCACGGACGGCGTCCCCGACGCCGGTGGCCGACGCGTCGACCGCGCTGTGCACGGCCGTGGTGCCGGGCCCGGGGACCCCGCCCCGGTCGGCCGCGACGGCGCCCAGCCCGGCGGCCATGCCGATGAAGGACAGCATCCCCAGGGCGGTGGTCGCGACCCGGGGCGGGCGCGAGCCCTCGGTGCGGCTTCTCGACGGGCGGAACATGCGGGCGGTCCCCTCGGCGGGTGGTGCGGCTGGTGGCAGGTGTCGGGCACGGCGGCCCGGGGAGTCCCGACCCGGTGTGCACACTCAGCGCACTCGGTCGGGAGCGCATGGTGACGGTAACCCGGGTGGTGCCGTGACGGAAGGGTCCGGACGGAACGGATCGACCGGTCCCGGTGTGAATCGCGCGACCGGCTACCGTCTCCCTCCGTGACCACCTGGGAGTACGCCTCGGTCATCACGGCCAACGACGCGGAGTCGCACCGGGCAGGGGTGAGCGTCAAGCTCCCCGGCGGGCAGCTCGAGCGCCAGGCCGGTGACACCAGCTCGGTGCTCAACCGGCTCGGCAGCGAGGGCTGGGAGCTGGTGAGCTACCACTCCAGCGGCGCGGGCACCTGGGGTTTCGAGCAGTTCTGGCTCAAGCGCCCCACCTCCTGAAGACAGGACCCCTCCTGCCCCCGCCGCTCGCGAGCTCGCGGCGGGCCCCTGCACGAGGGTCGCCACCACCGTGGCCGCGTGGCACGTCGAACACGTGTTCGACCGGTGCGGCAGACTGGTGCGGTGGACGCTTCGCTGCCGCCGGGCTGGCCCGCCGCCGTACGGCCGCCCGGTGCCCCCGACTGGGAGCACACGGCCGTGGCCTGGCTGTTCGACCTGGTGCCGCCTGACTACCGGGCGCACGAGGTGCTGCGCCGCTACCCGGTGCTGCTGGCCCGCTTCGCCCGTGACCACGTCGCCGCCGGGCTGGAGGCGGCGCGGGCGGGGTGGCGCACGGTGCGGGTGGAGCTCGCCGACGAGCTGCCGGCCGACGCGATGGAGGCGGCGATCGCCGCCTACGAGCGGGAGGGCGCCCGGCTGGCGTTCGCCGCCCGCGGGGTCGAGGCGGTGGCCGGTGCGCTGCGGGGCGAGCGGTGGGTGCCGCGGTTGTGAGCCCTGCATCCAGCCCCGGTGCTCGACCGGAAGGGGGAGGAAAGCGCGGATACAGTGGGTCGGCGGCCGTTGCGACGCCGCTCCTGCCGCCGATGGAGAGGACGCACCCCCTCGTGTCGCTCCTGCGATCGCTCCGCACCCCTGACGACCTGAAGGCGCTCCCGGCCGAACAGCTGCCGGCGCTGGCCGCCGAGATCCGGGACGCGCTGGTCACCAGCGTCGCCAGGACCGGCGGGCACCTCGGGCCCAACCTCGGTGCGGTCGAGCTGACCATCGCCCTGCACCGGGTGTTCGACTCCCCGCGCGAACCGGTCGTCTTCGACACCGGCCACCAGAGCTACGTGCACAAGATGCTCACCGGCCGGGTGGAGGACTTCACGCGACTGCGCCAGCGCGACGGCCTCTCCGGCTACCCGAGCCGGGCCGAGAGCGAGCACGACTGGGTGGAGAACAGCCACGCCTCCACCTCGCTGTCCTACGCCGACGGGCTGGCCAAGGCCTTCGCCGTCCGGGGCGAGTCGCGCCCGGTGGTCGCCGTCATCGGCGACGGCGCGCTCACCGGCGGCATGGCCTGGGAGGCGTTGAACAACATCGCCGGCGCCCAGGACCGCCCGGTGGTCATCGTGGTCAACGACAACGGCCGCTCCTACTCGCCCACGATCGGCGGGGTCGCCGATGCGCTGGCCACGCTGCGGCTGCGCCCGGGCTACGAGCAGGCGCTGCTGCAGGTGCGCCAGTCGCTGCACCGGGCCCCGGTAGTCGGCTCGGCGCTCTACGACGCGCTGCACGCGATCAAGAAGGGCCTCAAGGACGTCCTCTCGCCGCAGGGCATGTTCGAGGACCTCGGCCTGAAGTACGTCGGCCCGGTCGACGGCCACGACATCCGGGCGATGGAGTCCGCGCTGCGCCGTGCCCGGTCCTTCGGCGGGCCGGTCATCGTGCACGCGGTCACCACCAAGGGCTTCGGCTACCCGCCGGCCGAGACCGACCAGATCGACGCCTGGCACGCCACCGGGGTCTTCGACCCCGACAGCGGGGCCAGCGCCGCCGTCGCCGGCCGCGACTGGACGACGGCCTTCTCCGACGAGCTGGTGCGCATCGGCGCCGAGCGCTCCGACGTCGTCGCGATCACCGCGGCGATGCTGCACCCGACCGGCCTGGCCGCCTTCGCCGAGCGCTTCCCGGAGCGCACCTACGACGTCGGCATCGCCGAGCAGCACGCGCTCACCTCCGCCGCCGGCCTGGCGATGGGCGGGCTGCACCCCGTGGTCGCGGTCTACTCGACCTTCCTCAACCGGGCCTTCGACCAGCTGCTCATGGACGTCGCGCTGCACCGCCAGCCGGTCACCGTCGTCCTGGACCGGGCCGGGGTGACCGGCAGCGACGGCGCCTCGCACAACGGCATGTGGGACATGTCGATCCTCTCCGTGGTCCCCGGGCTGCGGCTGGCCGCGCCGCGGGACGAGGCGACGCTGCGGGAGGCGCTGCGCGAGGCGGTCGAGGTGACCGACGGGCCCAGCGTCGTCCGGTTCCCCAAGGGCACCCCGCCGGTCGACGTCCCCTCGCTGGAGCGGCGCGGACCGGTGGACGTGCTGCGCCGCGGGGAGCGGCCGGAGGTGCTGCTGGTCGCCGTCGGCTCGATGGTGCCGATGTGCCTGGCCGCCGCCGAGCGCGCCGCCGACCACGGCATCGAGGTGACCGTCGTCGACCCGCGCTGGGTGCTGCCGGTCTCCGACGAGCTCGTGGCGCTGGCCGACGGCTTCCGGCTGGTCGTCACCGTCGAGGACGGCGGGCGGGCCGGTGGCGTCGGTACCACGCTGACCCAGGCGCTGCAGGACCGCGGCATCGACGTCCCGGTGCGGGCCCTCGGCCTGCCGCAGGCGTTCCTCGAGCACGGCAGCGTCGGCCAGGTGCTCGCCGACGCCGGCCTGACCGAGCAGGACGTCGCCCGCCGGATCGCCGAGTGGACGGCGGTGCTCGCCGAGCGCGCCGAGGGCAGCGTCGCCGAGGCGGTCGAGGAGCGGCCGTGATAGCGGAGATCCAGGTCGCGCCCTCGCCGCCCGGGACGCCCGACGACCCGCACGCGTACGTCGAGGCCGCCATCGCGGTGATCCGGGACTCCGGGCTCCGCTACGAGGTGAGTGCCCTCGGCACGACCCTCGAGGGCGATGACGACGCGGTCTGGGCGACGCTGCGGGCCGCGCACGAGGCGGTGCTGGCGGCCGGTGCCACCAGCGGGATCTCGCACGTCAAGATCGCCTCGGTGGCGCGGACGATGGACAGCCTGACCTCCAAGTTCCGCTGAGGGCGGCGTCCCCCGGGCGCGGGCCGGGCAACCAGCGTTCCCCCGTGGACCCGCGCACGGCCGAGCGCCCGGCGACCTCCCGGCGAGGTCGATGACCGCCGTCCTCCTGCTGGTGCCGGTCGCCGCGGTCGCGGCAGGGTGGCTGGCGGTGCGCCTCCTCCGGCGCCGGCGACGCCTCCTCAGGGCCGCCGTCGCCCTCGTCACCGTGCTGGTCGTCCTGCTCGGTGGACTGCAGCTGTGGGCCCTGGCCGCCCTCGACAGCTCCGCGGCGGCGCGGGCCATCGTCTGGCGGGAGGCCGACGTCGACGACATCTCCCGCTTCCCCGCGCGCCGGATCGAGGCGGGGCCGACGGTCCTGGCGTTGGCCGAGGGCCGGCTCCCGGCCGGCACGCTGGACGAGGTGACCGACCGGGAGGGCGACGAGCGGCCCCTCGGGCCGCTCGTCGAGGGCAGCGCGACCGAGGCGCTCGTCGTGCTCCGCGACGACGAGGTCGTGCACGAGTGGTACGGCAACGGCGGTGCGGCCGACGAGCCGCACACCTCGTTCTCGGTGGCCAAGTCCGTCCTGTCCACCCTGGTCGGCATCGCGATCGACCGCGGCGAGCTCGGGAGCCTCGACGACCCGGTCACCGACCACGTGCCCGAGCTGCTCGACCGCGACGAGCGCTTCGCGAGGGTCACGCTCCGCCACCTCGTCACGATGTCGTCCGGCCTGGCCTACGAGGAGCAGGGGCTGCCGTGGAGCCACGACGCCACCACCTACTACGCCCCCGACCTGCGGGCGGAGGCGCTCAGCGCGGAGGTCGAGGAGGAGCCCGGGCGCACCTGGCACTACAACAACTTCAACCCGCTGCTGATGGGTCTGGTGCTGGAGCGGGCCACCGGCACGAGCGTCTCGGCGTACACGGCGCGTCACCTCTGGGGCCCCATGGGCGCGGAGGCGGACGCCTCGTGGAGCCTCGACAGCGAGGACAGCGGCTTCGAGAAGCTCGAGAGCGGGGTCAACGCGGTCGCCCGTGACTACGCGCGGTTCGGCTACCTCGTCGCGCACGAGGGCCGGGTCGGCGATCGGCAGGTCGTCAGTGCCGGGTGGGTGCGTGAGGCGACCGCCCGCGACACCTCGCGCGACCCCGCCGACCACTACCAGTACTGGTGGTGGGTGGACACCGAGCGCCCGGGTCGGTTCTCCGCCCGGGGCAACCTCGGGCAGCACGTGTACGTCGACCCGGCCACGGACGTCGTCGTCGTCAGGCTGGGTCGCGACGACGGCGGCGAGTACTGGCCCGAACTGCTGAGGGACGTCGCCGACCGCGTGGCGGCCGCCGGCTGAACCGGCGGCCGCCACGCCCGCCCCGCTGCACGGTACGTCCGCCCCGTCCCGGGCACCGCTGGCCCCCTGCGGGGTCCCGCCCCGGGCTCTCACAGCCCCCTGGCAGGGTCCCGCCGCGAGCTCGCGGGTGGCGGGGGGCAAGGTGCGCCAGCGCCTCGACGGACTCCCGCACCTGCTGTTCTGTCAGCGGCGCGTCCCCGGTGTCGATGCCGGCGAGGTCGGGGTCGACGACGCCCGGCTCGCTGTACCGGTCGGGAGCCCGTCCACCAAGCGCGGCACGTCACCCTCCGGAGGCAGCTCCCGACCGGCGGCGGCGGAACGGGTGACCGTCACCGGCGCGGTGATGACCCCCAGCCGTGCGGGATCGGCGGTCTCGCCCGTCCTCAGGCGCGGTCGAGCGCGTCCGTGAGCAGGTCGCGGGTGAGCTCGACCTGCCACTCCCGGGCGCCACCGGCCCGCAGCGTCGCGGCGACCGTGTCGGCGTCCCGCGGCTCGGGCGGGGTCCACATCAGTCGGCGCACCAGGTCGGGGGAGACCAGGTTCTCGACCGGCAGGGCGTGCGTCGCGGCCAGCTCGGCCAGCCCGGCGCGGGCGGCCTGCAGCCGGGTGGCGGCGGCCGGGTCGCGGTCGGCCCAGCGGTTCACCGGCGGCGGGCCGTCACCGGGCCGGCTGTGCAGGGGCAGCTCGGACTCCGGCAGCTCCCGGCCGCGGGTCAGCGCCCCGAACCAGGTGCCGACCAGCTTGCGGTTGGCCCGACCCCGGAAGACCGGCAGCTCCAGCAGCGCGGCCTCGGTGCGCGGGTCGGCCTGCACCGCGGAGACCATCGCCGCGTCGGGCAGCACCCGCCCGGGGGCGACGTCGCGGCGGCGGGCCAGCTCGTCGCGGGCCTGCCACAGCGCGCGGAGCATGCCGAGCTGCCGGCGGTTGCGCAGCCCGTGCACGCCCGACGTCCGCCGCCAGGGGTCGGCCTTGGGCGCCGGCGGCCCGGCGGCCAGGATCGCGGCGAACTCCTGCCGCGCCCACTCGGTCTTGCCCTGCTCCTCGAGGATGGCGGCCAGCGCGTCGCGCAGGTCGACGAGCACCTCGACGTCCAGTGCGGCGTAGACCAGCCACTCCTCGGGCAGCGGCCGGGTGCTCCAGTCGGCGGCCGAGTGCCCCTTCTCCAGGCGGTAGCCCAGCAGCGACTCGACGACGGCGCCCAGGCCCACCCGCGGCAGACCCGCCAGCCGGGCGGCGAGCTCGGTGTCGAACAGCCTCGCCGGCACCAGCCCGACCTCGGCCAGCGACGGCAGGTCCTGGCTGGCCGCGTGCAGCACCCACTCGGCGTCGACGACCGCCGACCGCACGACCGACAGGTCCGGCAGCGGGATCGGGTCGATGAGCCCGGTGCCCGTGCCGGCGCGGCGCAGCTGCACGAGGTAGGCCCGCTGGCCGTAGCGGTAGCCGGAGGCGCGTTCGGCGTCGACGGCGACCGGGCCGCTGCCGGCCGCCAGCGCCTCGGCGTACTCGACCAGGGCCGTCGAGGTCTCGATGACCGGGGGCAGCCCGTCGCGCGGGGCGAGCAGCGGAACCGCCGGGGGAGCGGTCGGCTCGTCGTCCGGCTCGGGGAGGGGCTGGGCGGGGATGGGCTCGGTGCTCAGGGCTGGTCCACCTTCTCGCCCGTCTCGACAGCGTGTACAGCGCGCGGTTCTACGGCAGGGGCCGCAGCAGGCCCCGGGGACGGGGCGCCGGCGCGGGGGCGACAGGCACCCCCGGGTCTCCGATGTTAGAGAGTGCCGTCCTCCTGCGGCCCGGAGGGACCCAGCAGCCGGACGCCGGGCGGCGGCAGCCCGGCCGCGCTGCCCAGCACGTCCAGCCACGCGTTCAGGTGCCGGTCGAGGTGGCTGTCCTCGGCCGTCCAGGAGGCGCGGATCTCGACGTCGACCGAGTGCTCGGGGCCGGCGAGATCGCCGAACCGGGTCGAGGCGGTGCGGGTGACGGTGCCGCCGAGGGCGTGCGACGCGGCGCCGCACTCCTCGAGGGCGTCGGTCAGCCAGCTCCAGGCGACCTCGGAGAACATCGCGTCGTCGACCATGTGCTCGTCGGTGGTGGCCGACAGGTAGCCGACGCAGCGGGTGGTGCCGGCCCAGGACTCGTGCCCGGCCGGGTCGTGCAGCACGATGAACCGCCCGTTGGCGACCTCGACGTCCTCGTCGCCGTCCGGCTCGGTGACCAGCGCACCGACCGCGTACGCGTGGGGGGCCAGCCGCTGCGGGGCGGGGATGGCCTCCAGGGCGATCTCGGGCCGGGCGGTCACCCCGGCCAGCGCCTCCAGGGCAGCGCGGAACTCCTCCGGCGGGTCGCCGCCGGGTCGGTCCGCGCCGTGGCCGGTCCCGGCCAGGCTGGAAGGCTCCACGTTCGCAGGGTAGGTCGCCCGACCGCCCCGTGCCGCCGACGCGCCGCACGGGTTCCGGGAGGCCATGCCGTTTCTGGGAGGATGGGACGTCGTGACCGCTGTTGCCGATGCCGCGCCGACGCCCGCGCCCTCTCCCGCCGACTCGGACCTGGTCCGGGCCGCTCGCGGCCTGCCGGTGCGGCGCACCCCGGTGTGGTTCATGCGCCAGGCCGGCCGCTCGCTGCCGGAGTACCGGGCGCTGCGCGCGGGCACCCGGATGCTCGACGCCTGCCAGGACCCCGACCTGGTCACCGAGATCACCCTGCAGCCGGTGCGCCGGCACGGGGTGGACGCCGCGATCCTCTTCTCCGACATCGTGCTGCCGCTGGTGGTGGCCGGCGTCGACATCGACATCAAGCCGGGGGTCGGGCCGGTCATCACCTCGCCCGTGCGCAGCGTCGCCGACGTCGACGCGCTGCCGCCGCTGGAGCCCGACCGGCTGGCCTTCCTCGCCACGGCCGTGCGCCGGCTGGTCGCCGAGCTCGGGGCCACCCCGCTGATCGGCTTCGCCGGCGCGCCGTTCACCCTCGCCACCTACCTGATCGAGGGCGGGCCCTCCAAGGAGCACGCCCGCACCAAGGCCTTCATGTACGCCGAGCCGGAGGCCTGGGGGCGGCTGCTGGACCGGCTCGCGGTCTCGGCGGCCACGTTCCTCACCACCCAGGTCGACGCCGGCGCCTCGGCGGTGCAGCTGTTCGACTCCTGGGCCGGGGTCCTCTCGGCGGCCGACTACGCCGAGCGGGTGCTGCCGCACTCCCGCGCGGTCCTCGACGCCCTGGGCGACCGCGACGTACCGAAGATCCACTTCGGCGTCGGCACCGGGGAGCTGCTGCCGTTGATCGGGGACGCCGGAGCCGACGTCGTGGGCGTCGACTGGCGGGTGCCCCTCGACGAGGCCGCCCGCCGGGTGGGCCCGCAGCGCTCGCTGCAGGGCAACCTCGACCCCGCCGTCCTGCTGGCCGACCCCGCCACCGTCGACCGCGAGGTGCGCCGGGTGGTGGCGCAGGGCCGGGCCGCGCGCGGGCACGTGTTCAACCTCGGCCACGGCGTGCTCCCCGACACCGATCCCGGCGTGCTGACCTCCGTCGTCGACCTGGTGCACGAGCTGACGAGCCGATGAGCCGGCTGGTCGTCGTCGGCGCCGGGATCACCGGGCTGGCCGCGGCGTTCGAGTGGCACCGGCGGCGCCCGGACGACGAGGTCGTCGTCCTGGAGGCGGGCGACCGCATCGGCGGCAAGCTCGACCGCGTCGAGCTCGCCGGGCACTGGTACGACACCGGCCCCGACGCGGTGCTGGCCCGGGTGCCCGAGGCGGTGCAACTGGTCGAGCGGCTCGGGCTGGGCGACCGGCTGGTCGCGCCGGCCACCACGCAGGCGTCGGTGGTGCTGCCCGACGGCCGCTTCCCGCTGCCGGCCGGCACGGTGCTCGGCGTCCCGGCGTCGGCCGAGGGGCTCGACGGCGTGCTGACCCCGGACGGCGTGGCGCGGGTGGCCGCAGAGGCCGACCTCCCACCGCTGGCCCTGGAGGGCGACGTGGCGGTGGGCGCCCTGCTGCGCGCGCGGCTGGGCGACGAGGTCGTCGACCGGCTGGTCGAGCCGCTGCTCGGCGGCGTCTACGCGGGGCGGGCCGACGAGCTGTCGCTGACCGCGACGATGCCGCAGCTGGCCGCGCACCTGCCCGCCGCAGGGTCCGTGCTGGGTGCGGCGGCCGCCGCCCGCGACGCCGGGGCGGGCAGCCGCTTCGACGCCGGCGCGCCGGTGTTCGCGACCGTCGCCGACGGCATCGGCTCGCTGCCCGCCGCTCTGGTGGCCGCCTCGGGGGCCGACGTCCGGCTGCGCACCCCGGCACACGGCCTGACCCGGACGGCGACCGGCTTCGAGCTCTCGGTCGGCCGGGCGAACGCGCCCGAGCGGCTGACCGCGGACGCCGTCCTGGTGACCGCGCCGGCGCCCAAGGCCGCCCGGCTGCTGGCCGGGGTCGCGCCCGGGGCGGTCGAGCCGCTGCAGGGCATCCCGTACGCGTCCGTGGCGGTGGTCGCGATGGCCTTCCCGGCGCAGGACGTCGCCGCCGGGTCCGGGCTGCTGGTGCCACCGGTGTCCGGCCGGCTGGTCAAGGGCGTGACCGTCTCCTCGCGGAAGTGGCGGCACCTGGACGGGGAGCACCTGCTGGTGCGCTCGTCGGTGGGCCGGTTCCGCGACGAGCGGGAGCTCCAGCGCGACGACGACGACCTCGCCGCGGCCGTGGTCGCCGACGTCGCCGACCTGCTGCAGCTGTCGCGCCCCGAGCCGGTCGCCACCCGCGTCGTCCGCTGGGGCGGCGGACTGCCGCAGTACCTGGTCGGCCACCAGGGACGGGTCGACGCCGTCCGCGCCGCCGTCAGCGCGGTTCCGGGGCTGGCGATCGCGGGTGCGGCGTTCCGGGGCGTCGGCGTCCCCGCGTGCATCCGCGACGCCCACCACGCGGTCGACGCGCTGCTCTGAGCCGTGGCCGGCGCCACGGTGGGCCCGGGCATGGGAGCGGGCCCGGGGGCGTTGGTTCCGCAGTGAGCACCGTGCACCACCCCGCCCGACCCGTCCTGCGACCCGCCCGCTGCCTGAGCCACCACGTCTGGATGGCCGCGTGCAGCGACTGCCGCGACGCCCACGCCGAGCTCACGACGAGCCGGCGGGGCGCCGGTCAGCAGCGGACCGACACCCGCGCCTGACGCCCTCGCCGCCGCTCGTCCCCACCGGGGCGGGCGGCGGTGCCGTGTCGGCCGCGGGGGATGATGGGGGCATGAGCGAGCAGACCGACCAGCGCAGCATCGGCAAGCGGGCGAACGAGTTGAACGCCACCATCCGCTACACGATGTGGTCGGTGTTCCGGCTGGCCCGCCCGCTGGGCGAGGAGCAGCGCACCGCCGTCGCCGACGAGGTGCAGGGTCTGCTCGACGAGCTCGCCGGCAAGGACGTCGTCGTCCGCGGGACCTACGACATCGCCGGGTTCCGCGCCGACGCCGACCTGATGGTCTGGTGGCACGCCGAGACGCCCGAGGCGCTGCAGGAGGCCTACACCCGGCTGCGCCGCACCGCGCTGGGCCGGCACCTGGAGCCGGTGTGGTCGCAGCTGGCGCTGCACCGGCCGGCGGAGTTCAACCGCAGCCACATCCCGGCGTTCCTGGCCGACGAGGAGCCGCGCCGCTACGTCTGCGTGTACCCGTTCGTGCGGTCCTACGAGTGGTACCTGCTGCCCGACGAGGAGCGGCGGGACATGCTCAAGGAGCACGGCATGCAGGCCCGGCCGTACCCGGACGTGCGCGCGAACACCGTCGCGGCCTTCGCGCTCGGCGACTACGAGTGGATGCTCGCCTTCGAGGCCGACGAGCTGCACCGCATCGTGGACCTGATGCGCGACCTGCGGGCCAGCCGCGCCCGGCGGCACGTCCGCGAGGAGGTGCCGTTCTACACCGGCGTCCGCAAGCCGGTCGCGGAGCTCGTCGCCGACCTGCCGTGAGCCGGCGCGCGCCGGGGGAGCGACTGCGCACCGTCCGGCGCGCCTGCCTGCTGGACGCGCCGGCGGACGTCGTCTGGCGGGCGCTGCGGGCGCCGGCCACCCTGGTCCACGTCGCCGCCCCGGTGCTCCGGATGCCGGCGCTCGAGCGCCGGGACCGATCCTGGCAACCGGGGGAGCCGGTCACCACGTGGTTGCTGCTGTTCGGGCTCCTGCCCGTGTCGCGGCACACCGTGGTGATCGAGGCCCTCGACGACGCGGCGATGACCGTGCGGACGGAGGAGCGCGGCGGGCCGGTGTCGGTGTGGCGCCACCGCATCACCGTCGAGCCGGCCGGACCCGGGCGCTGCCGGTACACCGACGAGGTCGAGATCGGCGCCGGACCGCTCACCGGTCCCGTGCGCGTCCTCGCGAGCGGCTTCTTCCGCTGGCGGCAGCACCGCTGGCAGCGGCTGGCCCGGGTGCTCGCCGCGGCGACCCGGCCCTGAGCCGAGGAGCGCGTCGTGGTCCCCTCCGGACCTGCGGGACGACCACGGCTCGCCACTCGCCGAGGGCGGTCAGCCCTCCGCGGACTCGAGGCGGATCGACACCGAGTTGATGCAGTAGCGGTCGCCGGTCGGGGTCTGCGGGGCGTCGTCGAAGAGGTGCCCGAGGTGGCTGTGGCAGGTGCCGCACAGCACCTCGGTGCGGACCATCCCGTGGCTTCGGTCCTCGCGGAGGACGACGTTGTCGGCGGACGTCGGCTCGTAGAACGACGGCCACCCGCAGTGCGAGTCGAACTTCGTCTCCGACCGGAACAGCTCCGCTCCGCAGGCACGGCAGGTGTAGACCCCCTGCGTCCTGGTGTCGACGTACTCACCGGTCCAGGGCCGCTCCGTGCCGGCCTGGCGGAGGACGGCGTACTCCTCCGGCGACAGCTGCGCCCGCCACTCCTCGTCGCTCTTCGTGACCTTCGGCTGGTTCTGCGCGGTCGTCATGCGCTCAACGGTACGAGCCGCGTGCGTTCCCCGGTCGGGAGCTCGCCGCTCCGTCGCAGCCGGGCGCCGGGCGGCACCCCTGACCCGGGTGCCGGCGCGTCGTCGCGTGCGGCGGAGACTGGACCGGTGCGCGAGCTCCTCGACGACGTCTGGTTCACCCGCGACCTGCCGGTGCTGCGGGCGATCGCCCGCCTGGTCGACGGTCCGGAGTACGGCGGCAACCCCTACCTCGGCCAGGTGGTGCCGGCGAGCGGGCTGCCCAAGCCGGAGGTGACCGCGGCCGCGCGGGCGCTGGTGTCCGCGGGTTACGTGGAGGCGCTGACGAACTACGCCGGGGAGATCGTGCGGTTCACCGGCATCTCCGCGGAGGCCCGGCGGCTGACCGGGCTCTGGCCCACGCCGCAGGGGGAGTGGGACCGGCTGGTGGAGCAGCTCACCGCGCGGGCGGGCAACGCGCCGACCGACGTCGAGCGGGCCCGGTGGCGGGCCCTCGCGGACGCTGCCGTGGCGGTGGGGCCGGACGACGGCGCGCTGCTGATGTCGGCGCTCATCGGGGGGTACGTGCCGCGGGCGCGGTGACGCCCCGGCAACGACAGCGCCCCCGCCCGGAGAACCGGACGGGGGCGCTGTGCTGATCGTCGGATCAGAGCGGGTTGACGTTCGCCGCCTGCGGGCCCTTCTGGCCCTGCTCGATGTCGAACGAGATCCGCTGGCCTTCGTCGAGCGAGCGGTACCCGCTGGTCTGGATGGCCGAGTAGTGGACGAACACATCCGGTCCGCCACCGTCAGGGGTGGCGAAGCCGAACCCCTTCTCCGCGTTGAACCACTTGACAGTTCCTTCGGGCATTGCTCGCTCCTAGCTGAGGTGGTGCATCGGGGTCCTGCCATAGCGCAGGGCCTTCCCGACGGGGACGACCATAGCGGCCGGAGGGCGTCCGGGGGAACGCCGGGCGGGTGCGTCGGATCTTGCGGTGATCCTGCGGCTTCCTCGGTGGCGCCCTGCGGTGCGGACCGGATGGTCGTTCCCGCCGGGACGGACCCGGCCCCGACGGAACGGACTCCGCCATGACCGCCGCCCCGCGCTCCACCGAACCGATCGTCCTGCTCGACGTCGACGACCTCGCCGAGGCCGACCTCGACGCGGACCTGGCCGAGCGGCTGGAGCTGGACGGCCGGGTGTTCCCGCGCCCGGACGCCGCCGGCGCGCCGGCCGACGAGGTCCGGCGGCTCATCGCGGGGGCCGGCCCGCGGCCCACCCCGGCGGACACCGTCTCGCTGGCGGAGGCCATCCGCCGCGGCGGTGCCGCCGCGGTCTCGGTCCACGAGCTCGGGCTCAAGGCCGCGATGCTGGCGGGCTGAGGTCGCAGGTCGGGCGTCGATGCCTCCGCCGGAACGGGGGACAGCCTCCTGGACTGCAGGTCCATGGACGGCTTCCGGGTCGAGCGACGACCCGACGGCCGTGGCGCCCCCGGCGCCCCGACGGCACCGAGATCCGCACCGGACCCAGCGCGGGACCACCCCTGCCCGCCGCAGCCTGGTGCTGCCGCGTTGCTGCGTCAGAGCAGGTGGCCGGGACCTTCGGGGAACGGGCGTCCCCGCGAGGGGACGGCGTAGTCGCCACCAGGCGCCGGGTCGGCCGGCCGGCCGGCCGGGAGCGCCAGCGGCTCCGGTCGCCAGGAGGACACGGTGATGGTCCCGGGCTCGTCCCACGACTCCGCGCTCAGCCGCGCGCGCTCCTCGCGCCACGCCAGCACCGAGCGGTGCCAGCGGCGTCCGCCGACGTCCGCGCCGACCAGGACGGCGATGCCGACGGCCACGGTCAGGCAGGCGTTGGTCACCGCGGTGGCGACGTCCAGCGCGGTCAGCTGCGGCCAGCCGATCGCCTCGATCTGGGCGCCGACGATCTCGACGACGACGTAGAGCACGCCGTAGACCGCGAACGAGACCCGCACCGTGCACCTCCTCCGTCGTGGACCGGACACGTCCTCAACGGCAGGTCGAGGGCGGCGGCGTCGTCCGCGCGGGGGACCATCACCCGTCCGGGTGACCGGTCAGGGCTGCAGCACCTCGTTCCACGGGCGCACCGCCCAGCTGGCGACCACACCGTTCACCACGAACGGGTCGCCGGCGATGAACTCCTCGGCTGCCTCACGGGTGGTGAACACGCCCATGGCCTCGCCGTTCATCGGCTCGTCGAAGGTGCCGACCATCAGCAGGTCCCCGCGCCGCGCGAACTCCTCGACCCGTGCCGAGTGAGCCGGGTAGTTCTCCTGGGCGAGTGGCAGGAAGTCCTCGACCGCGCGGTAGGTCATCACGTACTTCATGGCCGGGCATCCTGGCCCGGCGGGGCGCGCGACCGGGGCGCCCGGGGCGCGGCGACCGTGCGCGGTGCGACTCCCGCGGCCCGGTGTCGTGGCCCTGCGTCCCGGACGTCGCGAGGGCACACCGGCCGGTCCACGTCGGGCGCGGGCCGGCCGTCCGTCGGAAGACCACCCGTTCGGGTGTGAGGGGAGGCGTCTCACCGGGCATGACGTCCACGCCGTCCGCTTCCGCCGGGCGGCTCGCTCGGTCACCACGCCGACGTCACCACCACGACGTCGGCGTCCGACCGTCGGACCACGCGCGGCCCCACCGGGCCGCACCCGCTGCACCCGGGCCGCGACCGCGGACCCGGGACCGACCGTGCCAACCGAGGAGACACCGTGATCTGGAACCTCATCGTCCTGCTGGTCATCGGGCTGGTGGCCGGGCTGATCGCCCGTGCCGTCATCCCCGGCAAGCAGGACCTCAGCATCCTCGCCACCATCGTGCTGGGGGTCATCGGCTCGTTCGTCGGCAACCTCCTCGGCGGACTGATCAGCGGCCGCGGCTTCGAGCTGGGGACGGCCGGGTGGATCGGCTCCATCATCGGGGCCATCGTCGTGCTCGGCGTCTACGTCGCCGTCACCGGTCGGCGGGGCACCCGAGCCCACTGACACGCTGACGCACCCGCTCGCCGGGCCGGCGGAGTGACCCGTGTCCTGTCCCGAGCCCACCGGTCGGCGGCCGCCGACCGACCGGATCGCGAGGTGCCCGCTCGTCCACGAGGACGGGCGGGCACCTCGCCTCAGCGCGCGTCCGGCAGGTCGTCGCCGGGACCGGTCCGCTGCCGGAGGCGCGCCCGCTCGCCGATGCGGGCCCGGACGGCCTCCTCGCTCAGGACCACCTGGACGGTCGTGCCCCGGCCGAGCAGGCGACCCTCGCCGTCGACGGCGGCGCACTCGCAGGTCAGCCGGTTGCCGCGCACCTCGGCGCACCTGGCCGTGACGCGAACGGGGTCCCCGATCCAGCACGGGGCGAGGTGCTCCACCGACAGGGCGCTGCCGATGCCGGCCTCACCCGGCTCGAGGTGGCTGAGCAGCAGCTTCCGGCCGGCCTCCTCGAAGTGCTTGGCCATCGAGTAGGTCGCGTAGACCGGGTGGACCGGGCCGAGCTCGTCGAAGCGGACGGTCATCTCCGGCGTCACCACCACGTCGAGGACGGCGGACGCGCCGACGGGGACGGGTCTCACGCGGGCACCCAGCGGGCGGGTCGCTTCTCGCGGAAGGCGGCGATGCCCTCCTGGCCCTCCTCGCCGGCGAACAGGCGCGCGGACAGCTCCAGCAGAGACGGGAACCGCTCGGCCAGGGGCCCGGTCCGTGCTGCGCGCAGCAATCGCTTGGTCTCGGCCAGGGCCAGCGGGGCGCCCTTGCCGAGCGCCTCGACCTGCGCGGCGACGCAGGCGTCGACGTCCTCGGCGGGGACGACGACGTCCACGAGCCCGCCGGCCAGGGCCAGCGGGGCCTCGAACACCTCGCCGGTGAGCATCAGCCGGTGCGCCACGTTGGGCACCATGCGCGGGAGGACGACGGCGGAGATCACCGCCGGGGCGATCCCGATCCGGACCTCGGTGAAGGCGAAGGTGGCCGCCTCGGCGGCGACCACCACGTCGCAGGCGGCCAGCAGACCCACGCCGCCGGCACGGGCCGGCCCGCGGACGACGCCCACCACCGGCTTGGGCGAGTCCCAGACCGCCTCCAGCAGGGCCGGGAACTCGTTCACGCCCTGGTCCTCGGCGGCGCCCCCGGCCGCCTCGGACAGGTCCATCCCCGAGCAGAACACCCGCCCGGTGTGGTCGAGCACGACCACCCGCACGGACTCGTCGGCGATCGCCTCGGTCAGCGCCGAGCGCAGCTGGGCGCGCATCGCCCGCGACAGCGCGTTGCGGTTGGCGGGGGAGTCGAGCGTCAGCGTGGCGACCCCGCGCCGACGCTCCACCTGCAGGACCCGGTCGCTCATCGGCGTCAGGCGTCGAAGTCGACGGTGACGGCGTCGGAGACCGGCACCGTCTGGCAGGTGAGCACGTAGCCGGCCTCGACCTCCTCGGGCTCGAGGGCGTAGTTGCGCCGCATCTCCACCTCGCCGTCGGTCACCCGCGCGCGGCAGGTGCCGCACACGCCGCCCTTGCAGGCGAACGGCAGGTCCGAGCGGACCCGCTGGGCGGAGTCGAGGACCGTCTCGTCCTTGGGCAGGGCCAGCGTGGTCGAGCGGCCGTCGAGGACCACGGTGACCTGGCTGCTGGGACCGGTGACGGTCTGGTCGTCGCCGCGGACCGGCTGCGGCGGGACGTCGTCGACGTAGAAAAGCTCCTGGTGCACCTTCTCCGACGGCACACCGAGCTCGGCGAGGAGGTCCCGGGCGTCGCTGACCATGCCGTGCGGGCCGCACAGCCACCAGTGGTCGACGCGCTCGACCTCGACCAGGTTCTCGACCAGGGCGCGCAGCCGGGCGCCGTCGAGCCGGCCGGTGGTCAGCTCGGCGTCGCGCGGCTCGCGGGACAGCACGTGCACCAGCTGCAGGCGGGGACCGTAGGCGTCCTTCAGGTCGGCCAGCTCGTCGGCGAACATCACCGTGTTGGTGCGGCGGTTGCCGTAGAACACGGTCACGGTCGACTGCCCGTCACGCAGCACGCTGGCGGCCAGCGACAGAGCCGGGGTGATGCCCGAGCCCGCGACGACGAAGACGTGGTCGGCCGGTGCCGACAGGTCGGCGGTGAACGTGCCCGACGGCGGCAGCACCTCGATCGCGTCGCCCGGCCGCACCTCGTGCACGAGGTAGGAGGAGAAGAAGCCGCCGGGGACCTCGCGGACGCCGACCCGTGGCGCGGCGCCCACCGGCGCGCAGATGGAGTACGAGCGGCGCTCGTCCCGGTCCCCGTCGACCCGGCGCAGCGTGAGCGCCTGACCGGGCTGGAAGCGGTAGTCCTCGGCGAGCTCCTCGGGGACGTCGAAGGTGACCGCGACCGCGTCGTCGGTCAGCCGCTCGACCCTGGCCACCGTGAGCGGGTGGAACTGCGGCCGTCGCCGGGGTCGGGCGGGGGCCTCGGCGGGCGCGGTCATCAGATCTCCTTGAAGTGCTCGAACGGCTCGCCGCAGCGGCGGCAGCGGCGCAGGGCCTTGCAGGCGGTGGCGCTGAACTCGCTCTGCTCCACGGTGTCGGGGGAGCCGCACTGCGGGCAGACGGCGGTGCGGCGGGTGGGCCCGAGCTGCAGCGGGATGGGGCCGGGGGAGCGGACCGGTGCGGTCCCGGGCGGGGCGATGCCGCCGGCGGCGAGCTTGCGGCGGCCGTCCTCGCTGATCCAGTCGCTCGTCCAGGCGGGGGAGAGCACCGTGCGGACGTCGACGTCGTGGAAGCCGGCCGTGTGCAGCGCGTGCAGCAGGTCGGCCCGCATGACGCCCATCGCCGGGCAGCCGGAGTACGTGGGCGTGATCTCGACGACGACGGTGCCGTCGTCCTCCCTGCGGACGTCGCGCAGCACCCCGAGGTCGGCGAGGGTCAGCATCGGCAGCTCGGGGTCGGTCACCGTCTCGGCCACGGCCCGGGGATCGGTCGGAGCGGTCCGCGGCAGCGTCACGGCGGTCACCAGGTCGCCGCCGGGTGCTGCCGGGCCAGCCCCTGCAGCGTGTCGAGCAGCTCGGTCAACTCCGGCCCGTGCTCCCCGAGACGGCCCCGGGGCCCGGTCTCGGCGGGCCACTCCGGCACGGAGAGCGTGGCCCGCTGGAGCACCTGGGTCAGCACGTCGCGCACCTCGTCGCGGACGCCGGCCGGGTCGACGGCGACCCCGGCTGCGGCCAGCCGGGTCTCGACGTCGGTCGCCGTGAACAGGTCGGCCAGCAGCGGCCACACCGCCGCGACGCCGTCCTGGGCGCGGCGGTGCGACTCCTCGGTGCCGTCGCCCAGGCGCAGCACCCAGCGGGCGGCGTGGTCCCGGTGGTAGGTCAGCTCCTTGACGCCCTTGGCGGCGATCGCGGCGAGGACCGGGTCGCGGGAGTCGCGCAGCCGGGCGAAGACCGCGAGGCGGACGGTCGCAGCCGCGAGCAGCCGGAGCATCGTCCGGGCGAAGTCACCGTTCGGCGCCTCGACGAGCGCGGTGCTGCGGAACTCATCGGCGTCGCGGAAGTAGGCGAGCGCGTCCTCGTCGGGGATTGAGTCGGTGGCCAGGTCGCGGGAGCGGCCGAGCACGCCGACGGAGCCGGCGCGGGCGAGCAGCAGCCGGGCCTGACCGAGCAGGTCGAGGCCGATGTTGCCGATCGCGACCTCCTCCTCGAGCTCCGGCGCGTTGGTGATCCACTGCGTCAGGCGCTGGGCGAGCACGAGGGCGTCGTCGCCGAGCATCAGGCAGTAGGCGCCGAGGTCGGCGGGGTCGATGCCGTCGGGGACGGTGGTGTCGACGCCGGCCAGGGGCTCGTCGAAGCCGGTGCCGAAGGCCCAGTGGCCCTCGTCGTCGTGGGCGTTGGACAGCGCCTCGTAGACGGTCTCCTCGTGCATGGTGACTCCCGTGGGTGGCCCCCTCCCAGGGGTCCCCGCGCCGAGGTACGAGGTGCGGGGGAGGAAGGGGGTCCTCTTTCAGATGTGGGGGACGTTCTCGGGGATCTCGTAGAACGTGGGGTGCCGGTAGACCTTGTCGCCGCTGGGGGCGAACAACGGGTCCTTCTCGTCGGGGCTCGAGGCGGTGATGTCGGCGGCCCTGACCACCCAGATGCTCACGCCCTCGTTGCGCCGGGTGTAGAGGTCCCGCGCGGCGTCGATGGCCATCTCGTCGTCCGGGGCGTGCAGCGAGCCGACGTGCACGTGGTTGAGCCCCCGCTTGCCGCGGACGAACACCTCGTACAGCGGCCAGTCGCGCCTCACGGCCCGGCGGCGGGGCTCCACCGGCACCTCGGGGCCGGTCGGGATCGCGCCGTGCCCGCCCTCGGCGGTGACGGTGCCCGTCGGCTCGACCCCGCCCTCGTTCCGCTCCCCGGTCGCCGGCGCTCCCCGGGTCGTCGCCCTCGCGTCGGGGGTGCTCACGCGACGGCTCCCTCGTGCTTGCGGGCGTAGGCCGTGGCCGCCTCGGTCACCCAGGCGTTGTCGTCGCGGGCTGCGCGCCGGCGGGCGAGGCGGATGGCGTTCATCGGGCCCTGGCCGCCGACGACCCGCTTGAACTCCTCCCAGTCGAGCTTGCCGAAGCGGTAGTGGCCGGTCTCGGGGTCGAACTCGAGCTCCGGGTCGGGGAACGTGACGCCGAGGACCTCGGCCTGCGGGACGGACATGTCGACGAACTTCTGCCGCAGCTCGTCGTTGGTGTGCCGCTTGATGCCCCAGGCCATCGACTGCGCGGTGTTGGGGCTGTGCTCGTCAGGGGGGCCGAACATCATCAGCGTCGGCCACCACCAGCGGTCGACGGCGTCCTGCACCATCGCCCGCTGCTCGTCGGTGCCGCGCATCATCGTCATCAGCAGCTCGTAGCCCTGCCGCTGGTGGAAGGACTCCTCCTTGCAGATGCGGATCATCGCCCGCGCGTAGGGGCCGTAGGAGGAGCGGCACAGCGGCACCTGGTTGCAGATCGCCGCGCCGTCGACCAGCCACCCGATGACGCCGACGTCGGCGTAGCTGAGCGTCGGGTAGTTGAAGATCGAGCTGTACTTCTGCTTCTGCTCGACCAGCTTGTCGGTCAGGTCCGCGCGGTCGGCGCCGAGGGTCTCCGCGGCCGAGTAGAGGTACATGCCGTGGCCGGCCTCGTCCTGCACCTTGGCCAGCAGGACCGACTTGCGCCGCAGGCTGGGGGCGGCCAGCAGCCAGTCGCCCTCGGGCTGCATCCCGATGATCTCCGAGTGCGCGTGCTGCGCCACCTGCCGGATCAGCGTCTTGCGGTAGCCCTCGGGCATCCAGTCCCGCGGCTCGATCCGGTGGTCGGCGGCGAGCGTGGCGTCGAACTGCTCCAGCAGCGCGGCCTCGTCGGGCGCGGGCCGTTCCAGGGTGGGCGCGGACATCTCGTCCCCTCGGGGGTGTGACGGCGATCCATTTACTGACCGGACGGTCGGTAATCAGTGTGCACGATGCCGGGCCGCCGCACAAGTCCGCACCGACGAGTTCCTGCAGGGGCTTGACAGGCCCGGCCCGGGGGAGTTGATTACCTGACCATCCGGTCGGTATTTGGAGCGATGCCCTCCGCCGACCGTCCGGCGACGACGCTCAGGACCACGGAGGCCTCCGCCATGACGGCTGTGACCAGCGAGCCCACCCGGCGCCTGGGAGCTCCTCCCGACCCGGACCTCCTCGACCCGGCGGAACGGCTGTCCGGCGAGGAGCTGCGCGCCCTCCAGCTCGAGCGGCTGCGGTGGACCCTGCAGCACGCCTACGAGAACGTGCCGCACTACCGGCAGGCCTTCGACGCGGCCGGCGTGCACCCCGACGACTGCCGGGAGCTCGCCGACCTGGCGAGGTTCCCCACCACCAGCAAGGCCGACCTGCGGGACAACTACCCGTTCGGGATGTTCGCCGTCCCGCAGGACCGGGTGCGCCGGGTGCACGCCTCGTCCGGCACGACCGGGCGGCCCACGGTCGTCGGCTACACCGAGCGCGACATCGGCACCTGGGCCACCGTCATGGCCCGTTCCATCCGGGCGGCCGGCGGTCGGCCCGGCGACAAGCTGCACAACGCCTACGGGTACGGCCTGTTCACCGGCGGGCTGGGCGCCCACTACGGCGCGGAGGAGCTGGGCTGCACGGTCATCCCGGTCTCCGGCGGGATGACGCCACGCCAGGTCCAGCTGATCACCGACTTCGAGCCGAGGGTGATCATGGTGACGCCCTCGTACATGCTCACCGTGCTCGACGAGTTCGAGAAGCAGGGCCTGGACCCCAGGGCCAGCTCGCTGGAGATCGGCATCTTCGGCGCCGAGCCGTGGACCGAGCAGATGCGCCGGGAGATGGAGGAGCGCGCCGGCATCCACGCCGTCGACATCTACGGCCTGTCGGAGGTGATGGGCCCCGGCGTCGCCCAGGAGTGCGTCGAGACCAAGGACGGCCTGCACGTCTGGGAGGACCACTTCTACCCGGAGGTCATCGACCCGCTCACCGGCGAGGTGCTCCCCGACGGCGAGCAGGGCGAACTGGTGTTCACCTCGCTCACCAAGGAGGCCATGCCGGTCATCCGGTACCGCACCCGCGACCTCACCCGGCTGCTGCCCGGCACCGCCCGGCCCGGCATGCGGCGCATGGAGAAGATCACCGGCCGCACCGACGACATGATCATCCTGCGCGGGGTCAACCTGTTCCCGACCCAGATCGAGGAGATCGTGCTCCGGACCCCGGGTCTCTCCCCGCACTTCGCCCTGGAGCTGACCACCCGCGGCCGGATGGACCACCTCACCGCCCGGATCGAGGCCCGCCCCGACTGCCCGGCCGAGCGCCGCTCGGTCGCGGCCGCCGAGGTCGCCAAGGCGGTGAAGGACACCGTCGGCACCAGCATCGAGGTGGTCGTCGTGGACCCGGAGACCCTGGCCCGGTCGATGGGCAAGCTCAAGCGGCTCTACGACCTCCGTGAGCGGACAGGGGCGTGACCTCGACCGAGAACGGCTCCCGGGTCCGCCGCGGCCGCCCGGGTCACTCGCTGGACTCGCTGCTCGACGTCGCCGTCGCCGTCTTCAACGAGCGCGGCTACGACGCGACGAGCATGGAGGAGCTGGCCGCGCGGCTCGGCGTCACCAAGTCGGCGATCTACCACCACGTGTCCAGCAAGGTCGAGCTGCTCCGGCTGGCACTCGACCGGGCCCTGGACGCGCTGTTCGCCGTCACCGAGGAGCCGGGCGCCACCAGCGGGCCGGCCATCGACCGCCTCGAGCACGTCGTCCGCGGCTCGGTGCGCGTGCTCGCCGCCGAGCTGCCGTTCGTGACCCTGCTGCTGCGGGTGCGCGGCAACTCCCCGGTCGAGCAGGCGGCCCTCCAGCGACGTCGTCGGTTCGACCGCGTCGTCACCGACCTGGTCCGCGCCGCGGAGGAGGAGGGGGACGTCCGCCCCGACGTCGACCCCGCCATCACCAGCCGCCTGCTGTTCGGCACGGTCAACTCGCTGACCGAGTGGTACCGGCCGGACGGCGGCCTGTCCGCCGACGACCTCGCCGACGCGCTCGTCGCCACGACCTTCCAGGGCCTGCGCGCCCGCCCGTCCTGATCCACCCTCCGCCGAGGAGTCCCCCGATGACCGCACCCCTGCTCCAGAGCTACGTCGCCGGCCGCTGGTACACCGCACCCGACGAGGGCACGCCGATCGCCGACGCCGTGACCGGGGAGACCGTCGTCCGGATCAGCAGCACCGGCCTCGACGTCCCCGCCATGCTCGACCACGCCCGCACCGTCGGCGGACCGGCGCTGCGCGAGCTGACCTTCCACCAGCGGGCCGGCCTGCTCAAGCAGCTGGGCCTGCGCCTGGTGGCCGCCAAGGACGAGTTCTACGCCCTGTCCCGCCGCACCGGTGCCACCGACCGGGACAGCGCGGTGGACGTCGACGGCGGCTTCGGGACCGTGCTGTCCTACGCGAGCAAGGGCCGCCGCGAGCTGCCCGACGACACCGTCGTCCTCGACGGCGCGGTCGAGCCGCTCGGCCGGGGCGGCACCTTCGTCGGCCAGCACCTCTACATGCCGCTGCACGGTGTCGCCGTGCAGGTCAACGCCTTCAACTTCCCGGTCTGGGGGTTCCTGGAGAAGCTGGCGCCGGCCTTCCTCGCGGGCGTGCCGACGATCGTCAAGCCGGCCAGCCAGACCGCCTACCTCACCGAGGCCGTCGTCCGGGAGATCGTCGGGTCGGGCCTGCTGCCCGAGGGCTCCCTGCAGCTGCTGGCCGGCAGCGCGACCGGCCTGCTCGACGGGCTGGCCGGCCAGGACCTGGTGTTCTTCACCGGCTCGGCCGCCACGGCGCGCAAGCTGCGCAGCTCTCCCGCGGTGGTGGCCAACTCGGTCCGGTTCAACGCCGAGGCCGACTCGCTCAACTGCTCCGTGCTCGGCCCGGACGCCACCCCGGACACCCCCGAGTTCGACCTGTTCGTCGAGCAGCTCGTCACGGAGATGACGGTGAAGGCCGGCCAGAAGTGCACCGCCATCCGCCGCGCGTTCGTCCCGCGCGACCTGGTGGACGACGTCGTCGAGGCGACCCGGGACCGGCTGGCGGAGGTGGTCGTCGGGGCGCCGGACGCCGAGGGGGTCCGGATGGGTGCCCTGGCCAGCCTGGACCAGCGCGAGGAGGTGCTGCGCGCGCTCAAGGCGCTGCGCGGCGTCGCCGAGCTGGTGGTCGGCGATCCCGAGCACTTCGAGGTGGTGGGTGCCGACCGCGACCGCGGCGCGTTCCTGCCGCCGATGCTGCTGCGCTGCGACGACCCGGCCGCCGCCGAGCCGCACGACGTCGAGGCGTTCGGGCCGGTCAGCACGGTGCTGCCCTACGACGGCGTGGCGCAGGCCGTGGAGCTCGCCGCGCGCGGCCAGGGCAGCCTGGTCGGCTCGGTGGTGACCCACGACCGGGAGTTCGCGCGGGAGTTCGTGCTGGGCGCCGCCCACGCGCACGGCCGGATCCTGGTGCTGGACCGCGACGACGCGGGGGAGAACACCGGGCACGGCTCGCCGCTCCCGGTGCTGGTCCACGGCGGCCCGGGCCGCGCCGGGGGCGGCGAGGAGCTCGGCGGCATCCGCGGCGTGCTGCACCACATGCAGCGCACCGCCGTCCAGGCCTCGCCCGACATGCTCACCGCCATCGGCGGACGCTGGGTCGCCGGGGCCGAGCGCCACGACGACGGCGTGCACCCGTTCCGCAAGTCGCTGGCCGAGCTGCGCATCGGCGACTCGGTCACCGTCGGCCCGCGGACGGTCACCCTCGAGGACATCGAGCACTTCGCCGAGTTCACCGGCGACACCTTCTACGCCCACATGGACGAGGAGGCCGCCCGCGCCAACCCGCTATTCGGCGGCCGGGTGGCGCACGGCTACCTGCTCGTCTCGTTCGCTGCCGGCCTGTTCGTCGACCCGGCCCCGGGACCGGTGCTCGCCAACTACGGCGTGGACGACCTGCGCTTCCTCACCCCCGTCAAGCCCGGGGAGGAGCTGACGGTCACGCTGACCTGCAAGCAGATCAGCCCGCGCGGCGGCGCCGACCACGGTGAGGTCCGCTGGGACGCCGTCCTGGTCAACGCCGAGGGCAAGCCGGTGGCCACCTACGACGTCCTCACGATGGTGGCCAAGACCTGGCCGCCGGCGTCGGCCCCCTCCTGACCGGACGAGAACTGCACACTCGCCGCCCGGGGGCGCCGGAACGGCGCGAGTGCGCAGAACTCGCCGACGGGGCGGGGTCGGTCAGGCGGCGGCCCAGCGGATCGGCAGCCGCTTGACGCCGCGCTGGAAGGTCGACCGCAGCAGCGCCGGCGGCCCGTCGAGCTCCAGGCGCTCGGTCCGGCGCAGCAGCTCGCCGAAGAGCGCGCGCATCTGCGCCCGGGCCAGCTGCCCCCCGAGGCAGAAGTGCGGCCCGTGCCCGAACGAGAGGTGCGGGTTGGGGGCGCGGCGGACGTCGAAGCGGTCGGGATCGGCGAACACGGACCCGTCGCGGTTGGCGGACGTGAAGGACACGACGACCTTGTCCCCGGCGCCGATCCGGACGCCGGCGAGCTCGACGTCGCGGGTCGCGGTGCGGCGGAAGACCATGACCGGCGTCCACCAGCGCAGCATCTCCTCGACCGTGCCCGGCAGCAGGGACGGGTCGCTGCGCAGCACGGCCAGCTGCTCGGGGTGCTGCAGCAGGGCGATCAGCCCACCCGGCAGGCCGTTGCGCAGGGTCTCGTTCCCGGCGACGGCGAACAGCCAGAACATGTTCTGGAACTCCGCGTCGCCCACGCGGCCGCCGCCTTCGTCGACCTGGGCGAGCAGGATCGACATGACGTCGTTGCCGGGCGCCCGCCGCTTCTCCTCGGCCAGCAGCCGGGCGTAGGCGTAGAGATCTGGCATGCCGGCCCGGGTCCGCGGATCGGGCATGCGCCCGTCGGCGTCGGGGACCGGCCGCAGCGCCAGCGCCTCCCGTGCCATCGCCGTTCCACCGGTGCCGTCGAAGGCGGCCGACGTGGCGTAGTCGGGGTCCTGCCAGCCGATCACCCGGTTGGACCAGTCGAACATCAGCCAGCGGTCCTCGGCCGGCACGCCCAGCACGTCGGCGAGGGTGAGCAGCGGCAGGTCGGCAGCAACGTCCTTCGCGAAGTCGCACCGCCCCTCGCGCGCGCCGTCGGTCATCCGGTCGACCAGCCGTGCCGCCGTCACCTCGATCGCCTCGGTCAGCGCTGCCACGGCCCGGGGCGTGAAGGAGCGGGTGAGCAGCCGCCGCAGCCGCGAGTGGTCCGGCGGGTCCGTGTTCAGCATCATCCGGCGCACCCACCCGAGGTCGGCGGCGTCCCGGACCTGGGTCGCGCCGAGCCACGAGGAGAACGTCGTCGGGTCGCGCAGCACCCGCTCGACGTCGGCGTGCCGCAGGACGAGCCAGAACCCCGGCCCGGCCGGCTGACCGTGCAGGGCGGGCTCGTCGACCCACGCGACCGGCGTGTCCGCCCGCAGCCGGTGCAGCAGGTCGAACGGTGGGCCGTCCTCGTAGGTCGCCGGGTCGACGAGGGCTGCGGTGTCCACGGGTCCGGCCGTCATCGCGCCTGCCTCCGGCTCAGTCGTAGGTGTGGAACCCGCGCCCGGTCTTGCGGCCGAGCTCGCCGGCGGCGACCTTGTCGCGGAGCAGTTGCGGCGGGGCGAACCGCTCACCGAGGGTCCGGTGCAGGTACTCGGCGATCGCCAGCCGGACGTCCAGCCCGACGAGGTCGGTGGAGCGCAACGGGCCCATCGGGTGGCGGTAGCCCAGCTCCATGGCGGTGTCGATGGCCTCGGCGTCCGCGACGCCCTCCTCGAGCATCCGGATGGCCTCCAGCCCCAGCAGCACGCCGAGCCGGGAGGAGGCGAAACCGGGCGAGTCCTTCACCACGACGTCGGTCTTGCCGAGCGCACGCACCCATCCACCGGCGGTGCCGACCAGCTGCGGGTCCGTCTCCGGCGCGACGACCACCTCCACGAGCTTCGACGCCGGCACCGGGTTGAAGAAGTGCAGGCCGAGGAACCTGGCCGGGCGCTCCAGCGCCGCGGCGAGCTCGGTGACGGACAGGGAGCTGGTGTTCGTGGCCAGCACCGCGTCGGCAGCGACGGCTGCCTCCGCGGCCGCCAGGACCTCGGTCTTCAGGTCGGCCCGCTCGGGGACGGCCTCGACCACCAGGCCGGTGCCCGCGTCGAGTCCGGCGACGGAGTCCAGCAGCGTCAGCCGGCCGAGGACGGTCCCGACGTCCCCGTCCAGCTTCCCGCGGCGGGCGGCCTCCTCCAGTCCGTCGGCGACGCGCCCGCGGGCGGCCGCGGCGGCCTCGTCGCCGGCCTCCACGACCGCGACCCGGGCCCCGGCGGTCAGGAAGGCCTGCGCGATGCCGGCGCCCATGCGGCCGCCTCCGATGACCCCCACCCGGGCCGGGACGGCGGCGCTCACGCGTCCTCCTCGTCGGCGCTCGTCGGCCGGACCGCAGGACCTCGTGCGCACGTGCGCCGACGGTCCGTGCGCACCGTCCCCTCGTGCCGCCGGACGTGCGGCCGACGGCCCGTCACGGCCGCCGGGCGTCGAGCGCCCCGGCCTCGTCCGGGTGCTCGCGCAGGTACTCCTCGTGGGCCTCGGCCACCCGCAGGTTCCTGCCTCGCGTCTCGCCGGCGGCGGTCACCGCGGCGAAGGAGATGACGCAGAGCACCATGATGTAGACGCCGACCGACCCCGACCACCCGGTGGACTGCAGGAGCAACTCGGCGATCATCGGCGCGAAGGCGCCACCGAGGATCGCGCCCAGGGCGTAGCCGATCGAGACGCCGGAGTAGCGGACCGCGACGGGGAACATCTCCGCGTACATCGCCGACATCGGGCCGTAGGACAGCCCGAGCCCGACGGTGAGCAGGAACAGGGCGATGCCGTAGAGCCAGATGTTGCGCGTGTCGATGAGCAGGAACATCGGGATCATCCAGACGAACACCAGGGCGTAGCCGATCTGGAAGGTGCGCACCCGGCCGATCCGGTCCGACAGGGCGCCGCCGTACATCGTGAAGACGAGCCAGCCGAAGGACGCCAGGGTCGTGGCCAGCAGGACGGACGGTCGTGGCAGCCCGAGGGTGGTGCTGGCGTAGGCGATGAAGAAGGCGATCAGCAGGTACCCGGCGGCGTTGTTGGCGATGAAGATCAGTGCGCTGAGGACGACCTGCTTGGTGTTGCGCCGGAAGAGGTCGCGCAGCGGCGCGGAGGACTCCTTCTTCCGGAGGCGCATCTCCTTGAAGACCGGGCTCTCTTCCACGGCGCGGCGGATCAGGTAGCCGATGAGGATGAGCACCACGGAGAGCAGGAAGGGGATGCGCCAGCCCCAGGACTGGAACTGCTCGGGCGTGGTGGTCGTGGACAGCAGCCACAGCACGCCCGTCGCCAGGATCATGCCGATCGGCACGCCGATCTGCGGGTAGGCGCCGAACAGGCCGCGCCGCTCGACCGGGGCGTGCTCGACCGACATCAGCGCCGCGCCGCCCCACTCGCCACCTGCGGAGAAGCCCTGCAGCACCCGCAGCACGATCAGGGCGGCCGGCGCGGCCAGGCCGATCTGCTCGTACGTCGGCAGCAGGCCGATGAGTGCGGTGGCCGAGCCCATCAGCAGCAGCGTGAAGACCAGCATCCGCTTGCGGCCCAGCCGGTCGCCGAAGCGCCCGGCCACGATGGCCCCCAGCGGGCGGAACAGGAAGCTGATGCCGATGGTGGCCAGCGAGAGCACCGTGGCCAGTCCGGGGGAGTCCTCGCTCACCGGGGAGAGGAACAGCGGAGCCAGGACCAGGCTCGCGGCCTGGGCGTAGATGAAGAAGTCGTACCACTCGATGGTGGTGCCGGCGAGGGTGCCCGCGAGGACCTTCCGCTCCTCCGGGGTCGTCGGCCGGCCCGTGCGGGAGGGAGCGTGTGTGGGGAGGGACATGGGAGCTCCGCCGTCGGTGGGTGTCGATTTACTGACCGATGGGTCAGTTGGTGGTGCGACCGTACCGAGGTGTGCTCGGGCGCACAATGGCCTGCCGCCGGGCGCCCGGCACGCCGACCCCTCCGGGGAGTCCTGGTCTCCGGTCGGCGGCTCGCGGAGCCGCGCAGGCCACCGGACGCCGTGTCCTCCCCACGACGCCGGTCGTCGGGCGCACCCCCGCCGGGACGGGCCCGGCGCGGCAGCTCCGGACGGCCGCGCGCGCGTCAACGCAGCGCGGCGCCGACCTGCTGCGCCGACCGGACGACGGCCCGGCCGATCCGCTCGGTGTCGGCGCCCTCGTCGACGAAGACCACCGCCAGGGCGGCGCGGGTACCTCCGTCGGGTCCGAGCACGGGTGCGGCGATCGACCGGACGCCGGGGATCACCTCGCCGTGCGAGCTGGCCCAGCCGACCCGGCGGGCCACCTCGAGGGCCTCGCGGTCACCGGGAGCGGCGGCCTCGGGCATGAGGAGGGCGAGGCCGGGCGCGCCCCGGTCGACCGGGTGCCGGATGCCCGGCCGGTACACGACGTGCGCCGGGGAGTCGTGCGGCTCCACGCTGGAGACGGTCACCGCCTCGTCGCCGGCGCGGACGACCAGGAACGCCGTCATGCGCAGCTCCGCGACCAGGGCGTCGAGACGGGGGAGGGCGGCTGACTGGAGATCGGTCCGGACCCCCCGGGCCAGGCCGAGCAGTCCCAGCCCGAGCCGGTAGTGCCCGGCGGGGTCCCGCTCGACCAGCTGGTGGTCCTCGAGGGTGCGCAGCAGGCGGTAGGTGATCGACCGGTGCAGACCCAGTGCCTGGCCGATCTCGGCGATCGGCTGCGGTCGGCCCACGGCGGCCAGGTGCTCGAGGACCCGCAGGCCCCGGTCCAGCGTCTGCGACTGGGGCGTGCCCCCGCCGTTGGCCTCCACCATCGCCGTCCTCCCGGTGCACTGTGCACTCCAACCCTACGGTCGCCCTCGGCGGGCGCCGGGGCAGCCGGGGGCACGGGAGGGGCACCGCTCCGGCGATCCGGAGCGGTGCCGCGTCCTCGGTGGGCTCAGCCGTCGACCACCGGGGGAACGGCTGCAGGAGGGGGCTGCAGCGGGGGAGACGGCCGGGGACGGCGCGGTCACGGCGCCGGCGCCGGTTCGACGCGGCCGGTGACCTCACCCAGCGCGATCCGTGCGCCCGACGCCCCCGGTGCGGTGGCGGTGAGGGTGACGGTGTCGCCGTCGGTGAGGAAGGTTCGGGTGCTGCCGTCGGCGAGGGTGATCGGCTCCGTGCCGCCCCAGGAGAGCTCGATGAACGAGCCGCGCTGGTCCCTGGCCGGGCCGGAGACGGTGCCGGAGGCGAACAGGTCGCCCGTGCGCAGGGACGCGCCGTTGGCGGTCATGTGGGCGAGCTGCTGGGCCGGGGTCCAGTACATGAGGTCGAACGGCGGGCAGGAGACGAGCTGGCCGTTGAGGCGGACCTCGATGGCGATGTCGAGGCCCCAGGGGTCGGCGTCGGTGTCGTCGAGGTAGGGCAGCAGCGGCACGTCGCGGGCGGGCGGGGCGACCCGGGCGGCCTGCAGCGCGGCCAGCGGGACCACCCACGGCGACACCGAGGTGAGGAAGGACTTGCCGAGGAAGGGGCCCAGCGGCACGTACTCCCAGGACTGCAGGTCCCGGGCGGACCAGTCGTTGACCAGGCAGACCCCGAAGACGTGCTCGCCGAAGTCGGCGAGCGGAACCGGGCGGCCGAGCTCGGAGGGGGTGCCGACGACGAAGCCGACCTCGGCCTCGATGTCCAGCCGCTGGGAGGGGCCGAAGACGGGTGCCCCGTCGGTCGGCTTGCGCTGACCGCTCGGCCGGACCACCGGCGTCCCGGAGACCTGCACGGTGCCCGCGCGGCCGTGGTAGCCGATGGGCAGGTGCTTCCAGTTCGCCGTCAGCGGTGCCGAGTCCGGCCGGAACATCCGCCCCAGGTTCTCCGCGTGGTGTCGGGAGCTGTAGAAGTCGACGTAGTCGGCGACCTCCACGGGCAGGTGCAGCGTCACCGCCGACCGCGGCACCAGGTGCGGTTCGACGGTGCGGCGGTGGGCCTCGTCGGTGAACCACCGGGTGAGCTGCGCGCGCAGCTCCGCCCAGGCCTGCGGCCCGCGGGCCATGAAGGCGTTGAGCGAGCCGGTGGCGTGCACGTCGTCGCCGGTGGCCGCGGCCAGGTCGAGGACGGAGTCGCCGATGGCGACGCCGGTGCGCGGCGCGGTGCCGGTGGTGGAGAAGACGCCGTAGGGCAGGTTGTCCAGCCCGAGACCGGTGCCGGCGGGCAGGTCGAGCCACGTCATGCGGGGGTCCGATCGAGGGAGGGCAGCAGGCCGAGGGAGACGAGGTCGTCGACCGGCTCGAGCACGCTGCAGGTGCCGAAGGAGGTGAGGACGGCGCGGGCGCGGGCGACGCGGTCGGGCGACCAGCCGCCGACGAGGGCCCCGGTGTCGTCCTGGCGCAGCCACCGCTCGGCCGCCGCGGCGGGTCCGCCGGCGGCGAGCGCGTCGCAGGCGGCGAGCAGGTTGAGGAAGCCGTGGTGGGTGGACCCGGTGGCCGGGTCGGTGTGCCGGACCGCGGAGTGGAGGCCGGCGGTGCACTTGAGCGCCACGCCGCGGGCGACGCAGGCGGCCAGGCCCGCCGCGAGCTCCTCCGGCGAGGGGAACAGCGCGGCGCGCACCCCGCCGGTGCGCAGCTTGGCCCGGCGACCCGTGCCGGTCAGCACGTCGAGCACCTCGTCACGGGCCGCGGTGCGGGGCAGCTCGACCGCCGCCGGCACGCCGTCCGGCAGCACGCCGTCGAGCACCCGGACCGCCTCCCGCGCCGTGGCGGCGTCGGAGGCGACCGGCACCTCGACGGCGGCGAGGACCAGGCCGGGGTGCGCGTCGACCCGGGCCGCGGCGGCCGGCAGGTCACCGGCCGCCGCGATCAGCGAGACGCCGAACGGGGCTGCGTCGTCCCCCAGGTGGGCGGACAGCTCGCCGAGCCGGGCGGCCGGCACCACGAACGGCCCGACCAGGTCGCCCAGCCGCGCTCGCAGCTCCCGGTGCGCCGGGACGGCGGCGGCCATCGGCGCGTCCCCGGGCGGGAACAGCGCCGCGTCGTCGAACAGGCCGGCGAACAGCGACCTCACGCCGACGGGCCCCGACCGGACCAGGTCCAGGCGTACTTCCCGTCGTCGACGGCGATGCCGGCCTCGCCGAGGTCCAGCGGGCGGAAGGTGTCGACCATGACGGCGAGCTCGTCGAAGTACTCCACGCCCAGGGAGCGCTCCACCGCGCCGGGCTGCGGGCCGTGGGAGTGCCCGCCGGGGTGCACGGAGATCGAGCCCTTGCCGATGCCCGAGCCCTTGCGCGCCTCGTAGTCGCCGTCGACGTAGAACATGATCTCGTCGCTGTCGACGTTCGAGTGGTAGTAGGGCACCGGCACCGCCAGCGGGTGGTAGTCGACCTTCCGCGGCACGAAGTTGCAGATCACGAAGTTGGCGCCCTCGAAGACCTGGTGCACCGGCGGGGGCTGGTGCACCCGGCCGGTGATCGGCTCGTAGTCGGCGATGTTGAAGGCGTACGGGTAGAGGTGCCCGTCCCAGCCGACCACGTCGAACGGGTGCTCCGGGAGCACGTGCACCGTGCCGGCCAGCCCGCCGGGGCCGGTGCCGCGGTGCTTGACGTAGACCTCGACGTCGGTGCCCTCGGCCAGCAGCGGCTCGGCCGGGGCGCGCAGGTCGCGCTCGCAGTACGGCGCGTGCTCGAGGAACTGCCCGTACCTCGACAGGTAGCGCTTGGGCGGTGCGATGTGGCTGTTGGCCTCGATCGCGTAGGTCCGCAGCGGCTCGGGCCCGGTCGGGACCCAGCGGTGCGTGGTGGTCCGCGGGATGACCACGTAGTCGCCCCGGCCGACGGTCAGCGCGCCGAACGTCGTCTCCAGCGTCGCCGCGCCGCGCTCGACGTAGACGCACTCGTCGCCGGTGGCGTTGCGGTAGTACGGGCTCGGCAGCGACGAGACCGCGTAGGAGATCCGCACGTCGCCGTTGCCCAGCACCAGCCGGCGGCCGGTCACCGCGTCGACCGCCTTGTGCTCCTCGCCGGGGAACAGGTCGTGCAGCTTCAGGTGCCGGGGCACCAGCGGCGCGTTGGGCGTGAGCGTCTGGTCGGGCAGTTCCCACGGCCGGGCGTCGACGATCGCCGACGGGATGCCCCGGTGGTAGAGCAGGGCGGAGTCGGAGCTGAAGCCCTCCTCGCCGACCAGCTCCTCGGAGTACAGGCCGCCGTCGGGACGGCGGAACTGGGTGTGCCGCTTGGGTGTGACCTCGCCCACCTGCCGGTAGAACGCCATGGGGTGCCTCCTCGGTGCGTCTCAGGCCGGGACGGGACTGGGGACGGGGTCGGCGAGCAGCCGGGCCACCGCGGGGGCGACCCGGGCCGGGTCGGTGACCACGGCGGCGGCGTGTCCGTCGGGCCGCAGCACCCAGATCTCGTCGGGCCGGGCGCCGAGCGCCTCGCGCAGCGTCGGCCCGGCGTCGAGGTCGCGGATGCGGTGCACCGCGACCGGCAGGTCGCCGAGGTCGGGCAGGTGCGGCCGGGCGGCGTCGTCCCCGAGCAGGACGGTGACGCCCTCGCGGGCCAGCTGCCGCAGCCGGACGACGTCCGGCCGGCCGGGGACGGTGACCGGGCAGTCGGGCACCAGGACGCCGGGCGCGGGGACGGGGACGTCGCCGCGGGCGGGCCGGCCCGGGAACGGACGGCGCTCATCGGGTGTGGTCAGCGGCGAGTCGACGTACCAGAACGGCTCGGCCAGCCGGCCGGAGTCGACCTCGGCGCGGGCCTGCGGGTCGGTGGCGGCCCGCTCCAGGACGTCCTGGCGGCGGCGGGCCTCCTCCTCGGTGCCGGGCACCAGGAACCGCATGGTGGCGCCGGTGACCTCGATGTTCTCCAGGGCCGCGGCGTGCCGCTCATCGTGGTAGCTGTCCAGCAGCGACTCCGGCGCCCACCCGCGCAGGACGAAGGCGATCTTCCAGGCGGCGTTCTCCGCGTCGAGCACCCCGGAGTTGAGGCCGCGGGCGCCGAAGGGGGAGACCAGGTGCGCGGCGTCGCCGGCGACCAGCACCCGGCCGACCCGCATGCGGTCGACCACCCGGGAGTGGAAGCGGTAGACCGACTTCCACACGACCTCGTAGGGGCGGTCGCCGATGACCTGCCGGATCCGCCGGTCCAGGCCGCCGGAGGACTCCTCGGCGGCCAGGTCGAAGTCCGGCGGCACCTGCCAGTCGATGCGGAAGGTCGAGTCGGGGCAGGGGTGGATGAGCACCTGGCGGCCCGGGTTCCACTCCGGGTCGAAGTAGAACCGGCGCTCGGTCTCCCAGCCGGGCAGGTCGGTCCGGATGTCGCAGATGAGGAAGTGGTCGTCGAAGGTCTCGCCGTCGAAGGTGAGCCCCAGGGCCGACCGCAGGACGTCGCTGCGGGGCCCCGCGCAGGCGACGGCGTAGCAGCCGTGGACGGTCACCCCGTTCTCGCACGTGACGGTCACGCCCTCGCCGTCCTGCTCGATGCCGGTGACCAGGTGCCCCCAGCGGACCTCGACCAGCGGCTCGGCGGCGATGCGCTCGTCGAGCAACCGTTCGGTCTCGCACTGCGAGATGTTGACGAACGGCGGGAAGGGGGACTTGCCGCGGTCGGCGAACCGGAAGCTGAACAGCTCGGCGTCGCGGTGGAAGGTGCGGGCGGTGGTCCAGGTGACCCCGCGGCGGGCGACCTCGGCGCCGACGCCGACGGCGTCCCAGACGTCGAGGACGTCGCGCTGCTGGCAGATCGCCTTGCTGCCGATCACGTCCCGCTCGGGGCGGCCGTCGAGGACGACGACGCGCAGGCCCCAGCGGGCCAGGAGGAGTGCGGTGGTCTGGCCGACCGGGCCGGCGCCCAGGACCAGCACGGGCGTCGTCATCGAGGGCCTCATCCCTGGAGCTCGTCCCAGACCTGGCGGTCGCGCTCGGCGGTCCAGATCACCGGGCGCTCGATGCCGGAGAACTCGTCCCACAGCCGCTGCACGTCGAAGGGCAGGCAGTGCTCGAAGATCGGCCACGCGCCGTACTTCGGTGCCAGGGCCTCGTGGTTGGCGGCGAAGGCGTCCTTGAGGGTGCCGCCGGAGCGGTGCGCCTCACCGACGGTGCGCTGCATGGTGAGCAGGAAGTCGCGGGTCTGCTCGATCGCGGCGTCGACCTGGTCGCGGCCGCGGGCGATGGCGCCGCGGCCGCCGATCAGCTGCTGCGCGCCCAGGGCCTTGACCCGGTCGAGGGTGCCGGCGGCCCAGTCGAAGTGGAACGCGTCGCCGGTGTAGAGCGCGGCCTGGGACTCGACGAGGTCGCCGGCGAAGACGATCTCCTGCTCGGGCAGCCAGGCGACGATGTCGCCCTCGGTGTGCCCGCGACCGAGGAACTCCAGCACCAGCTCGCCGCGATCGCCGCCCAGCTCGATGGTCAGCTTGTCCCGGAAGGTCATCGTGGGCCAGGTGAGGCCGGGGATGGACTCCGGCTCCTCGAACAGCCGGGGCATCCGGCCGTACTCGCTCTCCCAGTCCTGCTGGCCGCGCTCCTCGATGAGGTGCCTGGTCTGCTCGGAGCTGACGACCACCTCGGCGTCGAACGCGCTGGCGCCCAGCACGCGGACCGCGTGGTAGTGGCTGAGCACCAGGTACCGGACCGGCTTGTCGGTGTGCTCGCGCAGCTTCGCCAGCCACCGCCGGGCGGCCACAGGGGTGGCCAGCGCCTCGAAGCAGACGAGGAAGTCCTCGCCCTCGATGGCGCCCAGGTTCGGGTCGCCCTCCGCGGTCAGGGCGTACACGCCGTCGGCGAGCACCTCGAGCGTCTGCTCCTTGACGCCGAGGTCGGCGGACGAAGCGAAGGGCTTGGCTGCCATGGGGAGGGCTCCAGGTGCACTACCGTTCGATAAACGGACCACTGGTTCACTTACTGGTTCGATGGTAGGGCGCGGTGGTGCCCGGCACAAGAGCTGCTGTCCTCCGGACAACGCCGCCCGGGCCGCGCGCAGATGGCCCGGGCCACCGGCGTCGAGCCGTCGTCCGTGCAGGTCGTGGCGCTGCTCCTCGTGGGGATGGCCTGCCCGCCGTGCGCCGTGCACCTCGCGCTGCTGTGCCGTCGTCGGACGTGGGTGCAGCCGGCCGCGGTGTCCGCGGCGGTGGTGGTGGGTCACCCGCTGCTCTCGGACGGCTGGGCCACCACGGAGCGGCCCGCGCCCCGGGAGCGGTGGCGGGTGCCGGGATGGTCGTCGTCCCCGTGTCGGGCCTGGTCCTCGCGCTCTCCGGCCCGGTCTCGGGAGCAGGCGGCATGCGAGGGCGACGGCGGGCTGAGTCGGGCCGGGCCGCCGCCTCGGCTCAGCTCCCGTCGGCGAGGTGCATCCCGGACCGCCCGGCGTCGCGGGTCGCCTCGGACTGCAGCAGGGGGAGGGTCCGCCACGGCACCAGCTGCGAGAGGGCGACCACGCTGGTCGAGCGGACCACGGACGCCGACCTGTTGAGGTCGACGAGGGTCTGCTGCAGGGCCTCGTGCGAGCTGGCGGCCACCCGGCACAGGACGTCCCCGCTGCCCGTGGTGGCATGCGCCTCGAGGACGCCGGGGATGCTCTCCAGGTCCTGTCGGACGTCCTCGATCGCTCCTTGGGCGATCTCCAGGGTGACGAACGCCTGCACACCGAAGCCCGCCGCACGGACGTCGATGTCGGGGCCGTAGCCGGTGATCACCCCGCAGTCCTCCAGGCGCTGCAGCCGCGCGGAGACGGTTCCCCTGGCGACCCCGGTGATCCGGGAGAGCTCGAGGATCCCGGCCCGGCGGTGTTCCCGGAGTGCCGCGACCAGGGCCACGTCGAGAGCGTCGAGTGTTCGTCTGCCCGTCACCCCGGTCCGTCCTCTTCAGCCAGCGCGATCGCGTCTCGACTGGACATCCTGCCCAGCTCGCCTCGTCCTCCGCTGCTCGGGTCAGGCAGTCGGCGCAGGATCAGGAGTGCTGGTTGCGCAGGTCCTCTCCGCTCGTGTCCAGTGGAGCGGACACCCCGGACGCACTGCTGCTGGACGAGAGGGGACGAGCATGAGCCTCGAGCAGGCACTGAACGACGACGAGCGCCTGGCGCAGCTGGATCTCGAGCAGCTGAAGCAGCTCGTCGGGCTGGTGGAGTACGACGCCTCCGGCGACCCCTTCCCCGTCTCGGGGTGGGACGCGCTGGTGTGGGTCGTGGGCAACGCCACCCAGACGGCGCACTTCCACCAGTCGGCCTTCGGCATGGAGCTGGTCGCCTACTCCGGCCCGGAGACCGGCAACCGCGACCACCTCGCGTACGTGCTGCAGTCGGGCGCGGCCCGCTTCGTGGTCACGGGGGCCTACGACCCGTCGAGCGCACTGGCCGACCACCACCGCAAGCACGGCGACGGCATCGTCGACATCGCCCTGTCGGTCCCGGACGTCGACCGGTGCATCGCGCACGCCGCCGCCCAGGGGGCCACGGTCCTCGAGCAGCCGCACGACGTCAGCGACGAGTTCGGCACCGTCCGGCTCGGGGCGATCGCCACCTACGGGGACACGCGGCACACCCTGGTCGACCGTTCCCGCTACACGGGCCCGTACCTGCCCGGCTACGTCGAGCGCCGCTCCACCTACGTCAAGCGGGACGGCGCCCCCAGGCGGCTGTTCCAGGCCGTCGACCACGTCGTCGGCAACGTGGAGCTCGGTGCCATGGACCGGTGGGTCGAGTTCTACAACCGGGTCATGGGCTTCACCAACATGGCGGAGTTCGTCGGCGAGGACATCGCCACGGACTACTCGGCGCTGATGAGCAAGGTGGTGGCCAACGGCAACCACCGGGTGAAGTTCCCGCTCAACGAGCCGGCGATCGGCAGGAAGAAGTCGCAGATCGACGAGTACCTGGAATTCTACGGCGGTCCCGGCGCCCAGCACGTCGCGCTGGCCACGAACGACATCCTGACCACGGTCGACGCGCTGCGCGCCGAGGGCATCGAGTTCCTCGCCACACCGGACTCCTACTACGAGGACCCCGAACTGCGGGCGCGCATCGGCGAGGTCCGCGCGCCCATCGAGGAACTGCAGGAGCGCGGGGTCCTGGTCGACCGCGACGAGGACGGCTACCTGCTGCAGATCTTCACCAAGCCGCTCGGCGACCGGCCGACCGTCTTCTTCGAGCTCATCGAGCGGCACGGCTCGCTGGGCTTCGGCATCGGCAACTTCAAGGCGCTGTTCGAGGCGATCGAGCGGGAGCAGCGCAAGCGCGGCAACTTCTGACGACACCCCGCGTGGTCGGGGCCGCTCGGCGTGGTCCGGGGCGCGACCGGCGGGGAGCTCACTCGGTGGTCATGGCCCGACGGCGGACGCGCTCGTCGTAGCGGTCCCGCGCGCCGCTGATCGGCCTGCCGAGGTACTCGCCCAGCGTGACGCCGGCGGCGAGGGCGAGCCCGACGGCGGCGGCTCCGACGAGCGCGGAGAGCCCACCTTCGATGTCGGCGTCGACGACGATGGCGAACAGGCCGTGGTAGATCGCCAGACCGGGCAGCAGGGGGACGATGCCGCAGACCGCGATGACCTGCGTGGGGACCCGCAGCCGGTCGGTCAGCACCTCGCCGCTGAACCCGAGGACGACGGCCGCGACGCCGCTGGCCAGCGCGGGACCCGCCCCCAGGTCCCCGGTCGCCCAGAACGTCGTCCAGGCCAGCGCTCCGGCTCCCGCGGCGAGGACGACCGAGCGCGGGCGGGAGTGGCAGGCCAGGGACCAGAACCCGGCGATGCCGGCGGACGCGGCCAGCGCGACGGCGAACGGCACGGGGGAGGACGAGGTCTCGACGACGGTCAGCGGGAGCTGGGCACGCTGGGCCAGGTCGAGCACCCCGGCGATGCCCACGACGATGCCGGCGGTCAGCGTCACCACCTCGAAGGCCCGTGCTGCCGCGGTCACCGGGAAGCCGCTGATCGCGTCCTGGGCAGCACTCACCAGGGACAGTCCCGCCAGGAGCACGACGATGCCGGCGGCGACGACCAGGGAGGTCCGCACGTCGACGTCCCAGGCGAGCAGGAGGACGGCGACGCCCGTGGCGAGCGCGGCCCCGGCCACCTGCTGGAAGAACGGCGGGAGACTGTGCCGGCCGAGGGCACGCAGCACCTGTTCGATCAGCGCGGTGGTCAGCGCCGCGAGGAGGGCCTCCAGCCACCCCCCGCCGAGGACGAGCCCGAAGCAACCGGCGACGCCGGCCCAGCCCAGCGCGTTCACGGCCCTGCGGTAGGTGGCCGGTGCGGAGACCACGCGGTCCAGCCGGCGGTGTGCCTCCTCCACGTCGAGTCCGCCCGCGGCCACCTCGCGCGCGAGGTCGCTGATGCCCTGCAGCCGGGTGTAGTCGGTCCGGCTCGTGCGCACGATCCGCACCGCGGTGAGCGGCACCGCGTCCTCGCGGTCGTAGCTGACCGTGATCGACGTGAAGGTGATGTCGACCTGGCAGCTGGTCAGCCCGTGGGCGGCCGCGACCCGCAGCACCGTCGCGGTCACGTCGGCCGCGGGCGCGCCGACGGACAGCATCGACTCCCCGATGCGCAGGGCCAGCTCCAGCGCGGCGTGCGCGGTGAGGTCGTCCATCCGGCTGGGCTGGGCCCGCAGGCCGATGGGCGCGGTCGGCGGGGAGTTCCCCGCGATGGCCCGCCATGCCCGCTCCGGGACACGCGCGAACGGCCTGTGGGTCCGGAGCCAGGTGGGCACGTCTCAGGCTATGTCCCGGCGCGGCACCGGCCGGTCGTCACCCGGCCGTTCGTCCCATGACATCCGCGACAGGCGAGGGCCGGGCACGGCGACCGGGAACCCGCTCCACGGGCGGGTCGACCGCCGGAGGACGACGCGTCGTGCGGGGGGATCGTGTCGGCCCGCTGCGGTCGGGGTGGACCGGGCTCGGGGTCACTGCCCCGCGGCGTCGGCTCCGTCCGGGCCGTGCCCCTCGCCCTCGGGCTGCGCTCCCGGGGGCTGCGGGTCCGTGCGCTCGAGGCGCTGACGGATCGCCGCGACGTTGAGCGCCAGGTCCTCGAGCGCCTCGACGGCACGGGTGGCGAGGGCGAACGTGAGGTTCTCGCGCTGCTCCTCGGCGCTGGGCTCGTGGGTCCCCCGCGAGACCTCGGTGCGCTCGCGCGGACGACGCGTCGCCTCCGCCCACGGGTCGTCCGCACGCCGGGGATCGCCGAACAACTCGCGCAGCATCCGCTGCGCCAGCTCGAGGAACTCGCCTGGGTCAGGCCGGTCGGTCGCCATCCGTTCCCCTCCAGCTCGTGTCGAGCACGTCGCGCGGGCCGGGGAGAAGCCGTCCGCGACGACGTGACCAACCTACGACCAACAGACCGCCTCCAGCAGCCCGCGGCAGCCATGAGTCCAGGGAACCCGGCTGCGGTGAGCAGTGGGCACACCACGTCCTGGTGACGATGGTCAGCGCAACCGACGGTCGATCTCACGGGCGCCGGTCGGTGACCCGTGGTGGCGCGCCCCTGTGCTCTTCCGCGGCACCGCTCGTCGAGGGCAGCCGCAGTTGTCCCCAGCAGAAGCCGCACAGCACATCGGCGTCCCACCCGCCCATCCAGAAGTCCACCCGCCAGGGGCTGACCCCGTCGGTGGACGACGTGAGCCACCCCTCGGGGTCCTGGACCACGGGCGTCGAGGCGAGCTCGTAGCTGTACCGGAGCCGCGCACCGAAGAACCTGGACGCGCCTCCCCCCGGCGCTGCGAGGTTCGCCTCGAGGAACTCGAGTCGTTCCCGGATGGCGGTGCGCTCGGGCTCGGCAGCGGTCTCGACGTCCTGCTGCAGCCGGGAGACCCGGTCCGCCCACACGGTCGCCAGGTCCCCGATCCCGGTCGCCTCCCGGATCTCCGCGGGTGCACTCTCCACGCCACCGGCGAAGAGCCCCTCGAAGGGGTGATCGGGGTCGGCGGGGACGACGCGCCGGGCGAGGGCGAACGGACCCTGCGTCACCCGCAGCGCGAAGGGCCAGATGGGCTCGAACCCGTCGTCCGCGATGACGCCGTTGCGCCCCTCGAACTTCGGCTCCTCGACCAGGTCGACCGACGCACCCCGCAGGGGGTGCTCGTCCTGCTGCTGTCCGTCGCGCCAGACCTGGTGGACGCGGACGCCGATCGGGGGCCCGTATGCCCGCACGAACGGCGGAGCCTGCATCCGCAGCACGCGATCGAGGTCCGGCTCGCCGGCGTAGGCGTGCACGTAGCCGGAGACACCGCGAGGCTCGTCGTACGGGTCGGGGTCGGTCGCCAGTCGGCACTGGAACCAACCCCGGAAGACCAGGTCGATCACCCGGCCACCTCGGCGAGGTTGCGACGGACGAACCCCACGGTGTCTCCGATGGCGGCGACCCTGGGGACGTCCTCGCCCAGGGACACCGCCTCGTCGACCACCGCCTGGAGCCGTTCGAGCAGGATCGTCCAGCGGGCGGACGGGAAGGGCGACACCGACTCCCGGTCGTAGATCTCGAACGGCGCGCCGGCGGTCGCGGGGCTCTCCGGCCCCATTGCGGGCATCTCGGTGAGCACCTCGGCCAGCGGCCGGATCGCCACGCTCATCATCTGACCCGTGGGAGGCGCGGAGGACCGCCCGCTGCTTCGGCGTCTCGGACGTCGCGCCGAAGAAGTGCTCCAGCATCAGCAGCACCGAGCCGTACGCGCCGTTGAACAGCTCGGCGACCCGCCGGGTGCGCTCGTCGACGAGCAGCGTCCCCCCGGTGGGGGCGTCCCGGATGGTGCGTGTCCGCGGATTGACGACGACGGGACGCGCCGCGGCGAAGAAGCCGCTCTCCTCGTACTCCTGCCGGATCCGCGCGAACCGCCCGTAGTGCGAACTGTCCCGTTCCGCCGGCGACCCCTCACCGTCCACGACGACGTCCTCGATCGCGGCCAGTGCCGAGCTCCGGTCCAGGACCTGGCGGAGGTCGAGGTCGACGGACCACCTGTTCTCGGCCTGGGCAGACCTCGGACCGATGAACAGCTCCTCCTCGTCGATGCACCGGAAGCCGTCGGCGATCTTGCCGTACAGCTCGCCGACGTAGTCGTAGGTCAGCGGATCGGGCGCAGCGGCGAAGGCCCGGACGGACCTCGTGGGAACGAGCTCCGACTCCGGCACGCGCGGCGGAGGCGGTAGCGGCTCACCCTGCGGCAGCTCGAAGACGAGCATCCGGTACAGGGCCTCGTCGGAGAAGGGCACCAGGTCGAAGTCGAAGGGGTAGTACCCCGACCGCTGCGGGAAGTTCGGGCGGTCGAAGTGCGGACCCTCGCCGATGGATGCGAGCAGGTTGCAGACGGTGCCCAGGTGCCCCATCTCCTCGACGGCGACCCGGAGGACGGTGGCCTGCCAGGAGCGCGCGCACCGTTGCTGCGGTGCACTCAACCCCTCGTCCAGCCTCTTCTTCATCGACAGGGCCGGGAACAGGTACTGGATCATGAGACCGTGCTCGAGCTCGGCAGCCTCGTGCAACGCCGCGGTGAGCTCCTCGCGGGTGTCGATCATGTCGGCGCCTTCGCGGAACGGTGGCCAACCGGACGACGGTCACCCTAGCGTCGGCAGCGGCGCACCGACCGGCTGCCGAACCCGCCGCACGCCGGTCCGTCGAGTGGAACCGGATCGCGCGGACGCTCGACCGTGGCAGCCTGCGAGGGCTACGGACGAGGCGACGATCGGCGCGGGCGACCACCCGTCACGACCACCAGCCCCGAGAACGCGAGCGCGAGCACCGACGCCAGCGCCAGGCTCGAAGCGGTGCCGGCGCTCGCCCCCACGGCTGCGTACAGCAGCGCCGGCACGGCGGTCCCCGCTGCTGCGGCGCAGACCAGGACGGACCAGCGCATCGGTGACGTCCCGGCGAGGACGGCCACGGTCTCCGCCAGCACCGGAACGGCTCTGGTGCACACCACGGCCCACGGACCCCAGCGCGTGAGCAGGCGGTCGGCCTCGGCTCGCTGAGCCGGCGTCGTCACGCGTTCGACGACGCCGCGCCCCTGACGCCCCAGCGCGAAGCCGACCAGCGCCGCCGAGACACCGCCGAGCAGGGACAGCGCAGCGCCTGGCACGAGACCGAACAGCGCTCCGTGCGCCACCATCACGACGCTCGAGGGGACCGGGAGGAACACGTCGGCGATCAGCAGTCCCAGACCGAGGAGCGCCGTGGCCGCTCCGGCACTGCGCATCGCGGGCAGTGGATCCGTCAGCAGGGGCAACGCCGCCCACTCCGCGAGGCCGAAGAGCAGCAGAGCGCCGCCCACCGGTACGGCTACGACCAGCCCATAGCCACGCACGTCGTCCCCCCGTCGGAAGGTCCGTCGGCATCGCAGCCGCGGAGGTCATCGTCCGACCGCGTGGGCGCAGTGGCCAGGGTCGTCGGTCCGGCGATGCGGCAGCTGCCGGCCGCCCGCCGCGCGGCCCGATCGGCTTCGGGTCGATCCCACCCACCCAGTATCCGCGCCACGTCCGGCCGGGGTGAGCTGACAGGCCGGTCGGCTCCGCCGTGGACCGTCCGGTTCCACTCGCCGATCGCGTGTGCCAGGGATCCGTCGTGCCGATCCCACCGCGCAACGTGCCCGCGACTGGCCCGGGGCCACTGCTCCCTGCAGTGGCGTCAGGTGACGGGGGGCGGGACGCCGTCGACGCTCGCGGCGAGGGCCGGCTCCCAGTCGCACGCGGCGCAGGAGTGGCGGATGACCGAGCGGGCGAAGGAGACCGCCGCCCGGTGCGGATCCTCGTGTCCGCGGACGTCCTCCCAGTCGAGGACGAACTCGCCGAGGTCTGCTTCCCAACGAGCCCCAGGCGGCTCGAGCCGGGCGTCCTGGTAGCCCGGGGGCGCCGGGTGCGCGTAGCCGTAGAAGGCGGCCCGTGGGTAGCGCTCGTCCCCGGGCCACCACCCGACGGCGACCTCCTGCGCGTCCATCGCGTTCCGCATGATGAAGTCTCCGGACGGCGGGTCCGCGGGCAGCCCCGAGAAGAGGTTCACGGCGAGGTCGAACGACCCCCACCAGGCGTTGACCGGCGTGGAGCGCCCCCGGTAGGGAGCACGGACCTCGGCGAGGGCCAGGGAGGCGCGAACCGCCGCCGCGAAGTAGGAGCCGACGTGGTCCGGGTCGTACGTGGCGTGCTCCTCGTCCTCGTCCAGCGGAGTCGTCCACGGCGTCTCCTGCGGACGGGGATCGATGGTCACCGGTCCCGCCACATCGCGGACCGCGGCGAGGACCTCGCGCGTCACCTCGCCCACCGGGCGGGAAGGCCCGAGGGCGATCCGGTGCCGGCGTCCGAGGCTGTGCTCCACGCCTGCCTCGTGCGCGTGGAGGTCCAGGACGACGACCAGGGTCCCGGATCCGTCGGGTGCGGGCAGTGGCTGCGTCTCCCAGCCCCTGGCGGTCAGGCGCAGGGCGGCGTGCTGCAGCTGCGGTTCCGGCGGCGCGAGCGCGGCGGAGAGCTTGCCGAGGACCTGCGTGTGTGCGTGCAGGGTGTCGAGGGTCGCCCGCCACTGCTCGTAGGGCAGGGCCGGCCAGTGCTCGGACGCGAGCATGCCCGGACCCGATCGCAGGACCGCGGCTCCCAGGGCGGTGTCGGAGTCCACGGCCGGTCAGCGACGCGGCTCGGGGACCCGGGACGGGCGCAGGGGTCCGAAGGCGGCCCGGACCTCGGTCGCGAACAGCTCGGGCTCCTCCCAGGCGGCGAAGTGGCCGCCCCGCTCCGCCTCGTGGAAGTAGGTGAGCGTGGGGTATGCCAGTTCGGCCCAGCTGCGGGGAGTCCGCCAGATCTCGCCGGGGAAGGTGGTGAACCCGACCGGGATCCGCACCTCCGGCGGGGACTGGGCAGCTGCGGCCGCCGCTGCGTCGACTCCGTAGGCCTCCCAGTACGACCGGGCCGCCGAGGCACCGGTGCCGGTCAGCCAGTACAGCGTGATGTTGTCGAGGATCCGGTCGCGGGTGAGGTGCCCCGTCGGCCGTCCGTCGACGAAGGCACCGGAGATCTTGTAGTACGCGTCGGTGTCGTGGTCGAGCATCCAGGCGGCCAGGGCCACCGGCGAGTCCAGCAGGGCGTAACCGATCGTCTGCGGCCGGGTCGCCTGCTGGAGGAAGTACGCGATGCCGCTCGACCGGAACGTGGCGATCGCATCCGCCGCGGCTCGTTCCTCCTCGGAGTTCGTCGGCTGAGGACCGCCCAGCGCCGTCACCAGGAGGTTGGTGTGGATGCCGAGCAGGCCCTCGGGGCCCTGCCGCCCCATCGCGTCGGTGACGCCGGCACCCACGTCGCCGCCCTGGGCGACGTACCGCGGGTGGTCGAGGCGGCGCATCAGCTCCGCCCAGGCGCGCGCGGTGCGACCGAGGTCCCACCCGAGTTCGGCCGGCTCACCGGAGAAGCCGTATCCGGGCAGGGACGGCAGCACGAGGTGGAAGGCGTCCTCCGCGCGGCCGCCGTGCGCGGTCGGGTCGGTGAGGGGCCCGACGACCTCGAGCAGCTCGATGACCGAGCCGGGCCACCCGTGCGTCATGACCAGCGGCAACGCGTCCTCGTGCCGGGAGCGCACGTGCACGAAGTGGATGTCCACCCCGTCGATCTCGGTGGTGAACTGCGGTAGCGCGTTGAGTCTCGCCTCGCACCGGCGCCAGTCGTACTCGGTCGCCCAGTAGCGGGCGAGCTCCTGGACCGTCGCCAGCTGCACGCCCTGCGAGCGATCTGCGACCAGCTCCCTGGAGGGCCAGCGCGTCGTCTCGATGCGTCTGCGCAACTCGGTGAGCGCCTCGTCCGGGATGCTGACCCGGAAGGGACGGATGGCACTGCCGGTTCGTTCGGCTACCGCAGTCATGGCTGGGGCTCGCCTTCTGTTCGGGACCTGCTGGACAGCGAGTCGACAGTGACCCAGCCACCGCAACGGGTGCATGAGTCGAATGACGTCGGTGACCGGATCGCGGCACTGCTCTTCCCCGCGGTCGCCCGACGGTGGTCAGCCGGAGCCCACGCTCGCTCGGTCCGACTGCGGAGCGTCACTCGGGTGCGCGCCGATCTGCCTGCTGCGCTCCGCGTGGCGGTTCACCGGCCCCTGGCCCGGGCGCAGTCGGTTGGCCGATGCGGCGCCCGGTGCGACGGCCAGACTCGGACGAAGAAGCCCCGACCACCCCGGAGGTGCAGCCGTGGTCTCGGATGCCGCTCCCACCTCACAGCAGTCACCGGACGCGTTCGCCGGCAAGCTGGAACGCACCGAGGTCCAGCGCGGCCCCTGCTCCGTCCCCGGACGGGAGATCGTGCAGGTCCTGACGGAGATCCCGGTCGGTGTGGAGTCCGGCTGGCACACGCATCCAGGGGAGGAGGTGGGATACATCGACGCAGGGACGGTGGAGGTGCTCGTCGAGGGCCGGCCGCCGCGGACGCTGCACGCCGGGGAGGGGTTCCTCATCCCTCCGGGGACACCCCACAACGCCCGGGACCTGGGCCCGGGGACGGGGCGGATGCTGTCCACGTACCTCGTCGAGATCGGAGAGCCGCTCGTCACGCTCCTCGGCTGAGCGAAGCCTCACCGCACTACTGGGCGTCCGCGCAGCGCCCGGCGTGCCGCGGCGGACGGGCGCCGGATCCCGGCCACCTCGCCCGTCGGTCGGGATCGGGCCCGGGATCGGAGGCGGAGCCCGGATCACCGGGGCACGGCCACTCGGTCGATGCGAGCGATGAGGGTCCGGCCTGGGTCTGGAGCACCGGGCGACCCGGCCGGTGGCCCTCGTGGACACCACACGCACCCGGAGCTGGCACGGGCGTCTGCACCACCGAGGACGGGGTGGACGTCTGCTACGGGGACCGGGGGAGCGGGCAGCCCGTCGTCCTCAGCCACGGCCGGCCGCTGACGCGGGATGCGTGGGATCCGCAGCCCGAGCTCGTCGACGACGCCGGGTACCCGGTGGATCGCCCACGACCGGCGGGTGGTGGCCGCTCGTCGCAGCCGTGGACGGCGACGACCAGCCACCTACGCCGGTGACCTGGGCGGGCTCGTCGAGCACATCGACCTGCGTGACGTCGTCCTGGTCGTGCACTCCACCGCCGGGGGAGAGGTCACCCGGTACCTGGGGCGGCACGGCACGTCCCCGGTGGCGGCGGCCGTGCTGCTGAGTGCCACCCACCGCACCGTGCGCCAATCCGCAGGGCGGACAGAGCCCGAGGGGCTGCTCGCACGACGTCCTCTGAGCGGCTACGACTGCTGATCGGCCCTCGGGATCGACGAGATGGTGGAGCCGGTCCAACGCTGGCCGGCCACCTCGAGCTCACGCACCTTCAGCGAGCCGATCTCGATCTCCTCGGCGCGCAGTCTCCGGATCACCGCGTCGGCGATCGCGAGCCGGCCGACGGCCATCGCGCCGACAGCGGTGACGGCGACAGCGAGAGGCCCCATCGCCGACGGCCCGAGGATGCGGGCGCCGACAGCCATCGCGCCGGTGACGCTCGCCGCCGTTGCGGTGGAGCCGGTCCTCTGGCGACGGATGTTGATCATGCTGGTCATGGCTCCTCCTGTGGCGATCCCTCAGGTGTGGCAATGCACCGTTGCGCGTGCGGGCACGCCCGTGCAATACCCGGCGGGCGTCACGCTGTCGGTCTCGAGTCCCGACGTGGTCCTCGCGGCCCTCGACCCGGGCGCCTCGAGCGGCCGGGTGGTGGCCGCGCGGGTCGGTCCGGAGCGCCTGGACCTGCACGAGGTGCACCGGTTCCCCGACCGGCCGGTCCGGACGGCGGAAACCCTGCACGGGGACGTCCTCGCCCTCCACGCCGGCATCCTCGACGGCCTCCGGGCGGCCGGGCGCGACCCGGCCGGCTGGGCGGCGTCGGCATCGACAGCTGGGCGGTCGCCCACGGGCTGCTCGACGCCGACGGCGCCCCACCCGAGACGCGGCTGGGTGCTGTTCGAGGGGCACCTCGTCACCTCGACGGCGCGAGGCCGTTCGTGTGGCCGACGGACACGCGGACCGGTGGACGCTCTCAGTCGCGCCGCGAGTTCCACGGGTGGCGGCGGAGTTCCGCAGCAAGCGCGTCGACGCCCTGCTCGCCGAACCGACGCGCCCAGAGCGTCAGCCACTCCTCCTGGTCCACGAAGAACTTCCAGTCGCTCACCACTCCGTGCCTCACGAAGATGAACGGCACGGGTGATTGGAATGGGCGGAAGCCGTTGTTGTAGATCGCAGTCGCCTGATTGCCGTTGTAGAACGGCCCGAACACGATTCCGTCCTCGACGTAGGACGGAACCGCGATCTCCCCCAGGACGTCGTCGAACACGTCCTGCGCACGGTCGGCCGGCAGATCGGTGAAGACGACGGTGATCACGTCGTAGTCGGTATCGCCGCCGTCAGGGGATCCGACGTCGAGGAGCCGGCGCTTGTAGCTGTTCATCAGTTCGACCACGTGGGCCGCGCTCCCACCGCCGATGTGTTCGGGGGCGAGCCACATCGTCCGCCGTTCGACCGAAGTGGGCATGAAGGGGCACACGGGCCCGGGGCGACCGAGCTCGTCGTTGGGCTCGAGGATGAAATCGTTGATCCAGTCGGCCACGGCCTGGAGTGCCTCCCGGTCCCGCGGCGCAAGACCACTTGCCTTTCCGTTGCTCTCGAGATCCTCGAGGAGGACGAGGTCAGTGGTCTGTGTCGACATCGCGGCCTCCGAGGAGGGATAGCGGACCCGTGAACGGTCCATGAGGTGGCCGAGCGTGCTCATCCGCTCCGCTCGTCGCACCCGTCGAAGACCCTGGTCTGCTCCCTCGACGACCCACCAGTGCCGGCGACGGACCGCAGGTCAGCGTCGTGGCCGCGCCCATCCTGCTCAGCTCGAGCGGCGCGACACACCGAGGAGTTCCGCAAGGGCCTCGAACGGCGCGAGGACGCCGGCACCGCGGCCGCCCGGAGGCGCTCGCGGTCGCAACCGCGAGGCCACCGTGGGAACGCTGGCTGGGCTGGACACCTGGGTGCTCCGCCCGCACGAGGGACAGGACCGGGACGGGCTCCACGGGGCGCTGGAACGTGCCGGGGCGGCCTTCGAACAGACCCGGAGTGCTCGCTCACGGGTCAGCCGGTCAGCCGGTGCGGCGCGCGCGGGCCAGGGCCAGCCCCCCGAGGACCACGGCGATCAGCCCCACCACCACGGCCATGACCCCCCCGACCATCCCGTAGCCGGTGCCGGGACCACCGTCGGCGGCGGCCACGACGAGCCCGCCGATGGCCGTGCCGGTCAGCCCCACCACCAGGGCCACGGTGGCCCCGTTCCTCGCGTTGCCGTTGCCGATGCGACCGGCGGAGCGCAGAGCCATCCCGCCGATGACCACGCCGGCCAGTCCCAGCAGCGCGGCCACCAGCGACCAGAGACGCCCGGGGGTCATGGCGTGTGCACTGGCGGCGGTCGGCTGGACGAGGACGTGCGCGGCTGCCGGGGTGGCGAACCCGAGGACGCCGATCGTGGCGACTGCGCCGGCGGCGAGCAGGTGACGGACGGACATGGGGCGCTCCTCCTCCCACAACTGGACGCCGCTGATCGTGTCCGCCGGTCCCGCCGCCGGTCGTCGTGCGGCCGCAGGCACTTCGCGCTGCCGCCGGTGCCGTAGCCGGCTACCGCGCGGGTGCCGAACGAGCCATGGGTACTGCGTGGGCGGTAGGCGATCGACCATCCGTGCGCGGGAGTCGCTTGCGCGGACATCGGGCTAGCGTGCCCGCATGGGCGGGGCGCGGATCAGCGTCGGAGACTGGGCGATCGCCGTCGGCGTGGGGGCGACCCTGCTGATCGCCGGGCTGTCCGGGCAGCACCCCTCGACGGATCTCGAGCCGCTCGGCTACCTGCTGCTGGCAGCTGGTGGGCTGTCGCTGGTCGCGCGCCGCTGGGCTCCGGTCACCGTGCTGGTCGTGACCGGGCTGTGCGCGCTGGGTCACCAGTCCGTCGGTTTCGACGTGCCGGTCGTCGCGTTCCTGTTCGCGGTGTACGCCGCGGTGCGGGCGGGACACCGCATCGTTCCGGTGGTTGCTTCGGTGGTCATGCTGGCTGCCCTGCCGCTGGCGATCCTGGTCTCTCCCCGGGACTGGCCCGTGGGCGAGGCGTTCTCGCAGTCCCGGGACGTCCTCGAACTGGCCTGGCTGATCGCCGCCGGTGCGGCGGGTGAGGCGCTGCGGCAGGCCGAGCGCCGAGCGGACGAAGCCGAGCGCACCCGCGAGGAGACCGCGCGGCGCCGCGCCGGCGAGGAGCGGCTGCACATCGCGCGGGAACTGCACGACTCGCTCACCCACCAGATCTCCGTCATCAAGGTGCAGGCCGACGTCGCCGTCCATCTGGCCCGCAAGCGGGGTGAACCGGTGCCGGAGGCGCTGCTGGTGATCCGGGAGGCCGGTCGTGAGGCGGCCCGGGAACTGCGGGCGACTCTGGAGGCGCTGCGCGATGGCGACAGGAACCCGCCGGACGGGCTCGGGCTCGGCCACGTCCCGGACCTGCTGCACCGGGCTCGGCTGGCCGGTCTGGACGCGGAGCTGACGATCGAGGGACACAACGACGACGTGCCGGCCGCGGTGGACCGGACTGCTTATCGGATCGTCCAGGAGTCGCTGACCAACGTCGCCCGCCACGCTTCCGCCGCCACCGCGTCGGTCCGGATCGACTACCGGCCCGACACCCTGCTCATCCGGGTGGATGACGACGGCCGGGCCGCGCCGGCCACCGCTCCGCCTCCCGGCGTCGGGCTGCTGGGGATGCGGGAACGAGTCACCGCTCTCGGAGGCCGCCTCCGGGCGGCGCCGCGCAGCGAGGGTGGCTTCACCGTGCAGGCCGAGCTCCCCTTGGACCACACGTCGTGATCCGTGTCCTGCTGGTCGACGACCAGCCGCTCATCCGCAGCGGCTTCCGAGCGCTCCTGGACAGCGAGGACGACATCGAGGTGGTGGCCGAGGCCGGTGACGGCAGCGAGGGCGTGGCGCGGGCCAGGGAACACCTGCCGGACGTCGCGCTCATCGACATCCAGATGCCGGTCGTCGACGGCATCGAGGCGACCCGGCGCATCGCCGCGGACCCGGCGCTGGCGTCGGTGCACGTCGTCATCCTGACCAACTACGGCGTGGACGAGTACGTCTTCGACGCGCTTCGTGCGGGCGCAGCCGGGTTCCTCGTCAAGGACATCCAGCCGGAGGACTTCCTGCACGCTGTCCGCGTCGCCGCGCGCGGCGACGCCCTGCTCGCGCCGTCGATCACCCGCAAGCTGATCAAGCGGTACGTCAGCCAGCCGCTGGACACCGGCATCGACACGGGGCTGGGAGAACTGACCAGCCGCGAACGCGAGGCCGTCGCCCTGGTCGCGCGGGGACTGTCCAACGACCAGGTCGCCGAACGCATGGTGATCAGCCCGCTCACCGCGAAGACCCACGTCAACCGGGCCATGGCCAAGCTCCACGCCCGCGACCGCGCCCAGCTCGTGGTCCTCGCCTACGAGTCCGGCCTGGTGGCCCCGCGCGACTCCTGACGTCCACGGTCCGGGTGACAGCTGCCCGCCGCTGCCGGCTCCAGGCAGACGGTCCTGGGCATCGGCGCCGCGGGTGTCGAGCCCGCCCCCTCGTCGGTGCCGACCGCAGCTGCAGAACGACCGGAGGGACCGGGCCGGCCCCGTCCGCACCGACCCGCCCCCGCACCACTCCTGCTGACGGGTCCGTCCCGACTCGCGACCTCGATCCCCTCCAGCGGCCGCCAGCGCGAGTCGGTGGATCGCGTGCCGTCACGCCGCCCGCGCCGGTCGCCGGCGCTCTCCCGTCGCCGAGGTCGTAGCCCGGCGAGGGTGCCGTACGTCGAGGAGCGACCCCGGTTCCCGTCGTCAGGCGGCAGACCCGCGTACCGGCTGCACCTAGCGTCGCCGAGCGACGGCAACCCGCCGGGGCGTCGAGCTGACCAGCGAGGGGACGGACCGAGATGTCGCGCAGGAGACTCACCACGGTGGCGCTCATCGCCGTCGTGTGGACCGCGATGCTGTCCTTCGGCGGTGTCGCCGCGGAGACCGTGATGCTCTACCCGAACATCTTCGGCGACCCACCGGCGTCGCTGGACCGGGCACGGGAGTTCCTCGTCGCGGGAGGCCCCAGCGACTACTTCCCACCCCTGGGGGCCGCAGTGGTGGTCAGCGGCCTGGCTGCGACCGTGCTGACGTGGCGGGATCCGCGGCTGCGGTGGTGGATCCTCGGCGCGGCTGCGGTGTTCATCGCCTGCGACTTCGTGTTCTCGGTGTTGTTCTTCTGGCCGCGGAACGAGGTCATGTTCATCGATCCGGTCGGCACCCACACGCCGGAGTACCTCCGTCAGGTCGCCGGCGAGTTCGTCGCCGGCCACTGGGTGCGCCTGACCGGCGGCGCGGTGACCGCTGTCCTGACCTTCACCGCGCTGCTGCGCTGGGTCCGCGCCACCGCCTCCGTCCCGGCCCCGGCCCAGCCGGTCGGGGCCGGCCGGTGACCGCGGTCGTGACCGTGCTGCTCCGCCGCCTCGGCCCGCGGTCCGCGCCACGCCCGGCACCATCCGGCCCACCTCCACGGCCCCGGCGACCACAGCGCACGAGTGCCTCGGACGGGACCGCCACGTGCGACGGAGCCGGGGGACCGCGGGTGAGGGCGCGGCTCCTCGCCCCGGGCACGTTCTCCGCCTGCCGCACTGCATCGACCGGGGCGGACGGCGGGGACCGCGCCCCGGTCGATCCCGCTGGACCGGACGGGTGGCTGGACGAGCTCAACGACCTCCGCGTCCCGGAAGACCTGGCCTGCGGACGGGGGAGCGGTCGGGAGGAGCACCGCCGCGCCGCCGAACGCAGCGTGTCCTCGTCCTTCGCAGCAGCAGTGAGGAGCCGGCGTCGTGACTGCGGAGCGATCGCTGCGTCGACGCGCGGGGATGTCCGCCGACCCGTCCGGCTTCCTACCCTGACGCCGTGCCCGACTCCAGGGACGTGTCCGCGCACAGGGGCGAGGTCCACCGGCGCCGCGCCGACCTGCTGCTCGCGACGACGCAGACCCTCACCGTGGCGCTGGTCATCGCCGCCGATCCGGAGGAGACCGGCCGGGCCACCCCCGGCGCCCACCTGTTCGCCGTCGGGTTCGGCGCCCTGGCCCTGGTGGGCCGCCGCGCCCCCCGCCTCGTCCTGGCGCTGACCGTCCTCGGCATCTTCGCCTACTACGCCCTCGGCTTCCCGCCGATCGGCATCGCCCTCCCGGCCGTCGCCGCGCTCTACCGGGCGGCCGACGTCGGTGCCCTCTGCTGGGCGGTCGGCGCGGGGACGGTGCTGGTCGCCGTGGCCGCTTGGGCCCGGGTCGCCGAGGGGCTGCCCACCGCGTACCTGCTCAGCTACGAGTTGCTCACCAACGTGGCACTCGCCGCCGCGGCGATCGCTCTCGGCGTGAGTGTCCGTGCCCGGCGGGCGGCCCGGTCCTCCCAGCAGCGGCTGCGGGCGCTGGCAGCTGCTGAGCAGGCTCGCGAGGCCGAGGGCAGGCTCCAGGCCGAGCGGGTGCGCATCGCCCAGGACCTGCACGACTCCGTCGGCCATGCCATGTCGGTGATCGCCCTGCACGGCAACGTCGCCGCCGAGGCCATCGGCCGCGACGACGAGGTGGCCCGGCGGGCGGTCCAGCAGATCGCTGTCGCGACCTCCGCCCAGCTGCGGGAGCTGCGGGCCACGGTGAAGCTCCTCCGTTCCCCCGCGGGCGACGTCGAACGGGGAGCAGTGGGCCTCTCCGGGCTCGGGCGCCTGGCGGACGCCGCCCGGGAGGCCGGTGTCGTGGTGGACCTCGACGTCACCGTCGGCGAGGGTTGCCTCGACGGCGCCATCGAGGCGGCGGCCTACCGGATCGTCCAGGAGTCGCTCACCAACGTCATCCGGCACTCCGGAGCCACCCACGCGGCGGTCACCGCCGGCGTCCGTGGGGACCGGCTGGAGCTGGTGATCGCCGACGACGGCCCGGGGGGTCGCCCGGTCGAACCGTGCTCAGCAGGGAGCGGTTCCGGCCTGAGCGGCATGCGCGAGCGCGCCGCCGTGCTCGGCGGGGAGCTCACCGCGGGCCGCGGCGCAGCCAGCGGGTTCCAGGTGCACGCGGTGCTGCCGGTGAGGCTGGACCCGTGATCCGGATCGTGCTGGTCGACGACCAGGAGCTCGTGCGCACGGGGCTGCGGACCCTCGCCGAGCGCGACGGCGACATCACCGTCGTCGGCGAGGCCGGGACCGGTCGCGCGGGCCTGGCCCGCATCCGCGAGCTGCAGCCCGATGTCGTCCTCATGGACGTCCGCATGCCGGAGATGGACGGTCTCCAGGCGACCCGCGAGGTCGTCGCGGACCCGCGGTTGAGAGACGTCCGCGTGCTGGTGCTCACCACCTTCGACGAGGACGAGCACGTGTTCGAGGCCATCCGCGCCGGTGCGGCCGGCTACCTGCTCAAGGACGTCTCGCCGACGGACCTGCGCCAGGGGATCCGCGTGGTGGCCGCGGGCGAGTCGCTGCTGTCCCCCTCGGTCACCCGGACGGTGCTGCGGTCCCTGGCCGACCGACTGCAGGCCGCAGTGGACGACACGCCGCTGCAGGTGCTCACCCAGCGCGAGAGGGAGGTCCTCGCCCTCGTGGGTCGGGGCCTGTCCAACGACGAGATCGCCCGAGAGCTCTTCCTCTCCCCGGCAACGGCACGCACCTACGTCTCCCGACTGCTGACCAAGCTCGACGCCCGCGACCGCGCCCGCCTGGTCGTGCTCGCCTACGAGACCGGGCTGGTCATCCCGGGGGCGTGAGTCGGCGCCGCTCTCCGGGTGGGGCTGGACGTGCCTGCGGCGAGCGCTGCTGGTGGAGCCGGTGGCACCGGGACCGTCCGGCCCGGGTGGCCGGGTTCTGCTCCGGCCGCCCGGCGCCAGGTGTACCGACCGGGGAGAAGCGCTGTGCTGGCCCTCCGACGGCGTCCGGATCACCCGTTCTCGCTGGTCGGGCGTCTGGCGCGGGCTGGACGCGCACCGGTTCGCCCGGGATCTTCGGGGAGCGGAACCCGAGAGCGCTGTCGACGGCGGCAACACCACTGTTCGCGGATGAGCGTGGGTGGGTCATCCGGCGACTTCTCGCGCCCGCCTCCCGCGCCTGGAGGTGTTGCCGGTGCCACTCGGTCCCCGCCGCCCGGCAGTCCCCGGGCTGAGCCGGGACGGCATCGCCCAACGTCTCGAGCTGTCGAGCTCTGCGGGGAACTGGGGCTGGGACGCCCGCGGCCCCAGTACCGCGACCGGCCCCGGCGAGATCGCCGAGTTCGACACCCGGCTTCCGCACTGGTTCGGTCCCGCCGGCGACCAGCCGGTCGAGATCCTCAGCCTGCTGGGTCCGCAGGGGGAACGCATCCACGTCCGTGCCGCGCCCCGCCGGACCGCCGACACCTGATCACCCAGGTGGCCGGAGCCAGAGGCGTCGACACCACGCGGCCCCGGCTGCCACGATGCGTCTCCGGAGCCGACGGTGTGGCCGGTGACCAGAGTCGTCGACGCCGGGGCCCGGCCCCTCCAGGGAGAGGCGGTCGCGGTGGGGCCCCTGCTCACGACCAAGCTGCACGCGCCCCGGCGGAGGCGCGGCCTGGTGGCCCGCCCCCGGCTCATCGAGCGGCTCAGCCGCGGCAACGAGGCGGCGCTGACGCTGGTGTCGGCACCGGCCGGGTTCGGCAAGACGACGGTGCTCAGTGACTGGTTGTCCGCCGCGCCTGCGGCGGACCGGTGCGTGGCGTGGCTGTCCCTCGACGCGCGGGACGACGATCCGGCGCTGTTCTGGGCCTACCTGGTGGCCGCGGTGCAGACGGCGCTGCCCGGCGCCGGCGCCGGCGCGCTCGCCCTGCTGTCCACGCCGCAGACCTCCGCGGAGGCGGTCGTCACGTCGCTGGTCAACGACCTGGACGCCGTCCCGGGTGACCTGGTGCTGGTCCTCGACGACTACCACCTCATCGAGTCCGCCGAGGTGCACGAGGGGATGGCGTACCTGCTCGAGCACCTGCCGCCGCACGCGCACCTGGTGATCGCCGGCCGCGCCGATCCGCCGTTGCCGCTGGCGCGCCTGCGGGTCCGCGGTGAGCTCGTGGAGCTGCGCGCCGCGGACCTGCGCTTCACACCCGAGGAGGCCGCCGAGTACCTCACCGAGGCCATGGGACTGGCCCTGAGCGCCGGCGAGGTGGCCGCCCTGGACACCCGCACCGAGGGCTGGATCGCCGCGCTGCAGCTGGCGGCGCTGTCCATGCAGGGCCGGACCGACGTCACCGCCTTCCTCACCGACTTCGCCGGGGACGACCGCTACATCGTCGACTACCTCGTGGAGGAGGTCCTGCAGCGTCAGCCGGAGCGGGTCCGCAGCTTCCTGCTGCAGACCTCGATCCTGAGCCGGCTCTCCGGCCCGCTGTGCGACGCGGTCACCGGCCGGCACGACGGTCGGCAGACGCTCGAGGCCCTCGACCGCGCGAACCTGTTCCTGATCCCGCTCGACGACCGCCGCCGGTGGTACCGCTACCACCACCTGTTCGCCGACGTCCTGCAGGCACACCTGCTCGACGAGCAGCCCGACGCCGTCGCCGGCCTGCACCGGCGGGCCGCCGACTGGCACGAGACCACCGGCGAGCGGGCCGAAGCGGTGCACCACGCACTGGCCGGCGGCGACCCCGCGCGCGCGGCGGAGCTGATCGAGCTGCTGCTGCCGACGCTGCAGCAGGGCCGGCAGGAGGCCACCGTGCGCCGCTGGCTGGCGGCGCTTCCGACGGAGGTACTCCGGGTCCGGCCGGTGCTCAGCATCGGCTACGCCGCAGCCCTCATGGTCAGTGGCCTGACCGACGGCGTGGAGGAGCACCTGCGCGACGCCGAGCGGTGGGTGACCCGGACGCCGGGCGACGGCCAGGACCCCCGGGCGCCGTCGGCGGAGGTGGTCGTGGTCGACGAGGAGGCGTTCCGCCGAGTGCCCAGCGCGATCTGCCTGTACCGCGCCGGGCAGGCGCTGCTGTCCGGCGACCCGGCCGGGACGATCCGGCACGCCCGGGCGGCGCTCGATCGCGCCGGCGCCGACGACGACCACCTGAGCCGCGGCCCGGCCGCCGGCCTGCTGGGCGTGGCGTACTGGACAACCGGGGACCTCGACGCCGGGCACCGGTGGTACACCGAGGCAGCGGCGCACCTGGAGCGGGCCGGGCACCTGTCCGACGTGGCCGGCTGCGCGGTCGCCCTGGCCGACATCCGCCTCGCCCAGGGCCGCCTCGGGGAGGCGATGCGCACGCTGGAGCGGGCGCTGCGCCTGGTCACCCCGGAGGCCGGGCCCCCGCTGCGGGGAGCGGCGGACGTGCACGTGGGCATCGCCGGCGTGCTCATCGAACGCGGCGAGCTCGACGCCGCCCGCCGGCACCTCGCCACCAGCCGCGACCTCGGAGAGCACGCCGGCCTGCCGCAGACCCCGTACCGCTGGCGGGTCGCCATGGCCCGGATCGCGGAGGCCGAAGGTGACCGGGAGGGCGCGCTGGCGCTGCTGGGGGACGCCGAACGCCGCTATGCCGCCGACTACTTCCCCGAGGTGCGGCCGGTTGCGGCGCTGCGGGCACGGTTGCTGGCCCGGTGCGGCCGGTGGGCCGACGCGCTGGCGTGGGCCGGCGAGCGGGCGGTAGGGGTCGACGACGAGCCCGACTACCTGCGCGAGTTCGAGCACCTCATCCTCGCCCGGGCGCTGGTCGCCCGGTTCACCGCCGACGGCGGCGAGGATTCGATCACCGGGGCGGTGCGGCTGCTGACGCGTCTGCGGCAGGCCGCGGAGGTCGGTGGGCGGACCGGCACCCTGATCGAGGTGCTGGTCGTGCAGGCGCTCGCCGAGCAGGCGCGCGGCCAGGTCGCCGCGGCGCGGGCAACTCTGCGCCGGGCGCTGGCGGCCGCCGAACCGCAGGGCCACGTCCGGGTCTTCCTCGACGAGGGTCCGCCCCTCGTGGCGCTGCTGCGGGCAGCCCCGACGCAGGTCGGCGCCGACGGCTACGCCCGCCGGCTGCTGGCTGCCCACGCGCCGGACCAGGACGGTGGACGCCGGCCCGGGACCTCGGTCGACCCGCTGAGTGGGCGCGAGCTGGACGTGCTGCGGCTGCTCGGCACCGACCTGGACGGCCCGGACATCGCCCGCGAGTTGTTCCTGTCCGTGAACACGGTGCGCACCCACACCAAGAACATCTACGCCAAGCTCGGCGTGACCAACCGCCGCGCGGCGGTCCGCCGCGGCGAGGAGCTCGACCTGCTCGCCCGGGCCGGCCACCGCTCGGGCCGCGGCGGCGACGGCCGGTAGGCCCCGTCCGCCGTCCTCTCACCACCCGGATCACCACACGTGGTGATCCGGTCTCACCACCCCGGTCCCTACGTTCTCGGCCGTACCGAACGAACGCCGGCCGAGCCCCTCCGGTCGGCTCGGACCGGGAGCCCCGATGACGGAGACCACGCGCGACCGTTCCTCCGACCCCAGTCGCTACGAGATCCGCATCAGCGGTCGCCTCGCCCCCCGCTGGGTCGCCTGGTTCGACGGGATGACCCTCACCACCGCCGGCGACGGCACCACCGTCCTGGCCGGCCCGGTTGCCGACCAGGCAGCACTGCACGGCGTGCTGGCACGGATCCGCGACCTCGGGCTGCCGCTGGTCTCGGTCACCCGCCTCGACGCCGACCCGCCCCGTTCCTCCAGCCGACCCCGCTGATGACACCCCACCCAGGAGACCGCCATGGCAACCACCATCCCGAGCGCACCGTCGAGCACGGCCCCGGTCGACCCGATGCGGCGCACCTCCCGCGCCGCCGGGATCCTCTACCTGATCACCTTCGTGTCCGTCCCCACGCTCATGGCGTTCCAGCCCGTGCGGGACGGCGCCGCCTTCGTCCTCGGCACCGGCAGTGCCACCGGCGTGCTGTGGGGGTCCTTCTCCGAGGTCGTCGTCGCCCTGGCCGGCATCGGTACCGCGGTGGTGCTGTTCCCGGTGACCAAGCGGGTGAGCGAGACGGCCGCCCTCGGGTTCGTCACCGCCCGGGTCGTCGAGGGCAGTCTCATCATCGTCGGCGTCGTGAACATCCACACGCTCGTCACCCTGCGCGACGACGTCGCGGGCACCCCCGGCGCCGACCAGGGCTCGCTGGTCACGACCGGCCACACCCTGGTCGCGACCTACGACTCGACGTTCCTGCTGTCCCAGAGCCTGATGCCGGTCTTCAACGCGCTGTGCCTGGGCTACGTGCTGTACCGGTCCGGCCTCGTCCCCCGGATCCTGCCCACGCTGGGGCTCCTCGGCGCCCCGCTGCTCCTGGCCTCCGACATCGCGATCTTCTTCGGCGTCATCGACCGCGTCTCGCCGTTCGCCGCGGTCGCCTTCATCCCGATCGCCGTGTGGGAGTTCTCGCTCGGCGTCTACCTGACCGTCAAGGGCTTCCGGCCGTCCGCCGTCGCCGCCCTGCCGCCCGCGCAGGCCATCCGATGAGGGCCGCGGTCTACCGCCGGTTCGGCGGGCCGGACACCGTCCGCGTCGAGGAGGCGCCGCGGCCGACGGTCGGCCCGGACGACGTCCTCATCCGCGTGCACGCCAGCACCGTCAGCGCCGCCGACCACCGCGCCCGCAGCCGTGAGGTGCCCCGCGGACTCGGCCTGCTCGCCGCGACCGGGATCGGGCTGCTGCGTCCCAAGCGCCGCGTGCTGGGCATGGACGCCGCCGGCGTCGTCGAGGCCGTCGGGAGGAGCGTCACCCGCTTCGCCCCCGGCGACGAAGTGGTCGCCATGCTGGGTGCGGCCTTCGGCGGGCACGCCGAGTACGCCCGGATCCGGGCCGACGGCGCCCTCGCCCACAAGCCGCGGAACATGTCCTTCGACGACGCCGTGACGCTCGTCTTCGGCGGGCTGACGGCCCGCGGCTTCCTGCAGCAGGCCGATCTCGCGCCAGGTGCGACGGTCCTGGTCAACGGGGCGTCGGGAGCGGTCGGCTCCGCGGCCGTGCAGCTCGCCACGCACGCCGGCACCCGCGTGACCGCGGTGTGCAGCGCGTCGAACAGAGAGCTGGTGACCTCGCTGGGCGCCGACCGGGTGATCGAGTACGCCACCGAGGACTTCACCACCGCGTCGACCGCGTACGACGTGATCGTCGACTGCGTCGGCAACGCCCCGTACGAGCGGGTCGCCCACCTGCTCGAGCCCGGCGGCGCGCTGCTGCTCGTCACCGCCGACCTGCCGGCCATCCTGCGGGCACCGCTGCGCCGCCGACGGACCGGCCACCGGGTCACCGCCGACGTCGGGGAGCTCACCGCCGAGGACCTGGCCGTCCTGGTGGACCTCGCCGAGGCCGGCGCCTTCCGGGCGGTCCGCGACCGCACCTTCGACCTCGCCCACATCGCCGAGGCGCACCGCTTCGTCGACACCGGGCACAAGCGCGGCAACGTCGTCCTCCGCCTCAGCTCCGCCGGGACCGGACTCGCGCCGTCGGCCGCCGCCCAGCAGTCCGAGGAGGCGCCGTCATGACCGAGGCACACCAGCTCACCGAGCGCTACGGCGACGAGACCGTCGTGGACGGCCGGTCGGGCGACGTCGTGTCCACCGTCGGCACGCGACCACCGGCAGAACCGGCGCATCCCGGTGCAGCCGCGTGGCGACCGTGGAGGTTCGGCGCGTCGACGAGATCGGCCGGCCAGGCCGCGACCGCGTGCCGGTCAGCTCGTCCGGCACAGCCGAGCGGCCCGTGCGCCGCCAGCCACTGGAGGGAGTACCGGACCCTCTGGCCGTGGGGCTCGAGCGTGAGGGGGCGCCTCGGCGGCGGCTCGCGAGTTCGTGTCGGCGGCAAGCGGCACGAGCAGCCGCCGGTCACCGTCACCGGCCGGGAATCTACAGCGAGCACTGCAGGTCTGAACGAGTGCCGCTGCGACTACTCCACAGTCGCAGTCCACCCTTCCGGTTCGAGAGGAGGCTGACTCAGATGACACTGCCTGTCCGTTCGCGGCCGCGCGCAGTCGCCGGCTGGGACCCCTTCCGCGAGCTGGACGAGCTGACCCAGCGCGTCAACTCCCTGTGGGAGGCCGACCTCCACGGCGATCTGCACGGCTGGGCCCCGCTGGCTGACGTGGAGGAGACCGACGACGCCTACGTCGTCGAGATCGACCTGCCCGGCGTCAAGCGCGAAGACATCGACATCCAGCTCACCGACCGGCAGCTGACCGTCTCCGGTGAGATCAAGGAGAAGGAGCGCACCGGGATCCTGCGCCGACGCACCCGCCGGGTGGGGCAGTTCCAGTACTCGGTCACCCTGCCCGCCGACGTCGACGCGGACGAGGTCACCGCTCACCTCGACGACGGCGTGCTGACCGTGCGCGTGGCCAAGCCCGAGCAGGCCAAGCCGCGGCGCATCGAGATCAGCAGCTGATCCACCGGCGGTTCCCGCCGACGATCCAGCCGTCCCCCGGGACGTCCTGGACTCCTCCCGGGTCGGCGCACGCCACGGCGCCGACCCGGAGGGGACCGAGGGCTCGTCATCCAGCCCGGCCCACGCCGAAGGCGCGGCCCCGGCGACGCGTCGGACGGACAGGGAGCGACACGTAGGGCAGAGGGGGGTGACCCACCTTGCTCAGAGAACTCGCGGTCGAGCGCCCTGCAGTCGACGCCGCGGCGGCGCAGGTCGCAGGCCAGCGTGATCCCGGTCGGACCGGCGCCGACGACGAGGACCTCCGTGCTGGTCGTCATGGTCGTCATCTCTCCACGGGCTGGGGCCGGCCGGCGACGAACTCCCGCCAGGTGCGGCCACCGCTGCGGTTCCCCGGGACGAGGTTCGCGCCGGCTCGCAGGGCGGCGGCGACCGCGCCGGGCAGGGGGAGTTCCAGGACCGGCCGTCGACGCGGTGCCTCGCCCATGCGGTTCCGGACGAGGTCGACCACGGGGAAGACCTCCGGTCCGCCCAGGTCGGGCAGCCTGCCCGCCGGGCCCGCGACCACGGCGTCGGCCAGCCGCCCGGCGACCTCGTCGACGTCGATGGGCTGGACCCGCCACCCGCGCGGCACGGGTACGACCGGCAGCCTGGTCATGCGGTCGAGCAGCTGCAGCACGAACCCGTGGAACTGGGTGGTGCGCAGGACGGTCCACGGGAGCCCGGACCGCCCGATGGCCTCCTCGGCGGCCAGCTTGGACCGGTAGTAGTCCGTCGGGACGCGGTCGATGCCGACGATGGAGACGTGGACGACGAGCGGTCGGCCGGCGTCGCGGGCGGCCTCCAGCAACCGCGCGGTCCCTCCCACGTCGACCGTCCCGGACCTCCGCGGGTCCGTGGCGCAGTGGACGATCGCGGTGGTCCCGGCCACCGCCTGGCGCAGACCCGCTCCGGTGCTCAGGTCCGCCACGAGGAGTTCGGCGCCGGGCACCGGCGGCGCGGCCGGCCTCCGGCTGAGGATCCGCACCGTGTGGCCGTCGGCCGCCAGGGCGCGGACCACCTGGCGCCCGAGCTGTCCGGTGCCGCCGGTGACGAGCACGCTGGTCATCGCACACCCCTCCGTCAGGGCTGGTTGGTGGGGGGAGCGTTGCCGCCGGGCCTTGACGGTCGGTTGGCTCGTCGCACCTGCGCCGCGTCAAGCGGGCGTCAAACCACCGCGAGCACCGTCGGGCCGAGACACCTCGGCCCTGGGAGGGACGATGACCCCACGCGGCTCACCGGCCGGCATCGTCTTCCGGCGGCTCGACGCGGATCCCGAGCGGCGACAGGCCGCACGGTTGCTGCCCGGCTGCGGTCTCGACGACCACGACGCGGCCTGCGTCTGGTACGGCTTGTGCGACCTGACCGCGACGACGACCAGTGGCCTCGCCGGGGTGGCGGTGGTCCGCTCCGTGGACGCCACGACAGCTCGCTTGTGCGGTCTCGCCGTGTCGTCGGCCTACCACGATCGCCAGCTCGAGCGGCGGCTGCTCTGTGAGGTCGCGGACCGGCTCCGGGCGTCGGGCGTCGAGGCGATCACCGCGCCACCCGTCCGCGACCGCCGGGTCGCGGCGCTGCTCGCCCGGGTCGGTTTCGTCCCTCGCGAGCGAGCTCAGAGCTGCGCGTCGGGGTGGTCGCAGCTACCGCTGTGACGACGGGCCCCGATGGTCCGGCACGTCTCGATGGCGCGCCGCAGCAGCAGGGCGGACCCTTGCTCGCGGGCGACGGCGGCCGCCCGCAGCAGAGCCCCGTGGGCCAGCTCTGAGCGCGGTGGCCTCAGCGCGACCAGGCACAGCGCCCGCAGGCGGTGCAGCTCGGACTCGTAGGAGCGCTCACCCGTGCGCGCGACCCGGGCCAGTGCGTCGTCGAGCAGGTGCAGGGCCTCGACGGGCTGGTCGTTGCACAGGTGCGCCTCGGCCAGCAGGCCGAGACCCCACCCGACCAGGTGCTGGGTGCCGCCGGCCTCGGTCCGCGCGAGGTGGGCCCGGAAGGCGGGGATCGCGTTCACCGGATCGCCCTCGATCGCGCGTACCCAGCTCAGCACGACGGCCGCGTATCCGGCCGGCCACGGCAGGTTCCAGCGCTCCACCAACTCCAACGTCTCGGTGGCCCACTCCCGCGCCGCCGGCGGGTCGCGGCGCATGGCGGAGACGAGGGCAGCTCCGGTGAGGGTGAGGGCCTGCGCGAAGGGGGATCCACCGCGCGACTCCTCGACAGCCGTCGCCAGCAGCTCGATCCCCGCGTCCGGCTCTCCGAGGGACGTGAGCACCGCGGCCAGCTGCAGCTGCAGCACGGTCCTCGGCGGCAGGAACTGGCGGCCGTCCACCGGGTCCGCCACCTGCAGGCCCTGCTCGAGGTGGTCCCTGGCAGCGGCCAGCCGGCCCTGCGACCACAGGGTGCGACCCAGCGCCAGGTGGCTCACCACGAGGGCGGCCGGGTCGTCACTGCTCCTGGCGATGTCCAGCATGACCTCGGCCAGGGCGGCAGCGGCCGAGTGGTCGGCCCGGGCGAAGGCCACCTCGTAGAGGCTGCGGCAGGCGGCGAGCAGGGCGGACCGGTCGCCGAGCTCGTCCGCCAGCTCACGCGCTCGGCTGAAGTTGGTCCATGCGTGTTCGCAGCCGCTGCCGTGCAGTTGCACCAGCAGCGTGCCGAGACGCAGCTGCACGCCCAGCTCGGAGGCGTCGCGTCCAGCCGAGGGCGCCGCGGCGGCCAGCAGGTCCAGGCTGCGGCGCAGCTGCCGCTCGGCCTCCTCGTGGGCATAGGTGGCGAGGCACAGCTCGGCCGCGGCGACCACGTGGGGGACCGCGTGCTCGGCGTCGACCACCGGTGCGGCCAGCCACCAGTGCTGGGCCAGCTGCAGGACGGAGTCCGCGTCGCCGCGGTGGTCCAGCAGTGCCTGTCCCACCCGGGCGTGCAGCCGGGCCCGGCGGGCGCGGCTGATCTCGCCGTAGATCGCCTCGCGGATCAGCGCGTGCGTGAAACGGAAGCGGCCCACCGTCCCCGCGTCCTCGACGACGAGGCCGGCCGAGACGGTCAGCTCGACGGCGGCGAGCGCATCGTCGTCGTCCAGCCCGGTCACGGCACGGACGACGTCCAGGTCGAAGTGCTGACCGACGACCGCGGCGACGAGCAGCACGGTGCGGGTCTGGTCGGGGAGCCGGCCCAGCCGTCGGCGGAGGACGTCGCGCACACCCGCGGGGACCTCCTGGGCGACCAGCGACGCCGCCTCGCCCGGGGTCCGCTCCGGCCGGCCGCCGGTGCCGAGCAGGCGGAGCACCTCGAGGAGGAAGAACGGGTTGCCACCGGTGCGGTCGCTGACCAGCCGGACCAGGGCGTCGTCGGGGTCCGTGCCGAGGTGGGACGCCATGACCCGGGCCACGTCGGCGACCTCGAGTCCGGTCAGCTCCAGCCGGTCGACCGGAGCCGTGCGGGCCAGCTCGGCGAGCGTGTCGGAGAGCGGTTGCCCGCCGTCGAGGGTGCGGTCCCGGTAGGTCACCAGCACGACGACGGGGGCGTCGGCCAGCGTCGCGGCGAGGTGCCCCAGCAGCCGGAGCGAGGCGATGTCCGCCCACTGCAGGTCGTCGAGGACCACCAGCAGCCGTCGTCCTCGGGCCAGCCGCAGGAGCGTCGCGGTGGCCGCCCGGCACAGGCGGAAGCGGGACGCCTCCGGGTCCACCACCGGTGCGGCGGCCCGCGGTTCCCCGTCCGCCAGCTCCGGCAGGATGCGGGCCAGCTCGGCGGTGTCGGCGTCCGGCTCGCCCGCAGGTGACCCGCCCGTGCCGTCGTCGAGCAGGTCGCGGAGCACCTGCGTCCAGGGCCAGAACGGCGGGGCCCCGGCGTCCGGGTCGCTCCGGCCCCAGGCCACTGTGACCCCGGCCCCGCGGGCGCGCCGTGTCGCCTCCTCGGCGAGTCGGGTCTTGCCGATCCCGGGCTCGCCCGCCACCAGGACGATCCGCCCCCGGCCGGTCGCCGTCCCGGCCAGGGCCCGGTCGACCACCTGCAGGTGCGCGTCGCGGCCCACCAGGCTCCCGGGTGCTGCGGGGCCGTCGGCGTCGGCCGTCGGAACGTGGGAGCGGGACCGGTCCTGCGCCGCGGCGGGAACGGGCCCGGGTGCGCCGGGCCGGTCGGCGGGAGCCGCTGTCCAGTCCAGTGCCGGGGCCTGGCGCAGGACGTCCCGTTCGAGGTCCCGGAGCGTCTGGCCGGGGTCCAGGCCGAGCTCCTCGCGCAACTGCACGCGGAACTGCTGGAAGCTCTGCAGCGCCTCGGCCTGCCGTCCGCAGCGGTAGAGGGCGGTCATGCGGAGGCCCTGGAGACGCTCCCGGAACGGGTGTTCACCCGTCAGCTGCTCGAGCTCGGCGACGACGCGGGTGTGCCGGCCGATGCGGAGGTCGGCGCTGAGCCGGTCCTCCAGCGCGGTCAGCCGGAGGTCGTCCAACCGGGCCCGCTCGGCCTGCACGAACGACGCGTCGGCGAGGTCGGCCAGGACCGGCCCGCGCCACAACCCGAGGGCCTCCTCCAGCGTCTCCGCCGCTCGCGGTGCCTGCCCCTGCTCCAGGAGGTCGTGTCCCGTCCGTGCGAGGGCCTCGAAGCGGGCGGCGTCGAGGTCGTCGGGGCCGACCACGATGCGGTAGCCCGGCGCTTGGTTCACGAGCACCGTCGCCGGGGCGCCGGGCGCACGCTGCGGTTCCAGCAGCCGGCGCAGGTGGGAGACGTAGGCCTGCACCGACGCGAGGGCCTGCGGCGGTGACTGCGGGCCCCACAGCTCGTCGACGAGCCGGTCGAGCGAGACCACCGTGCCCGCGTGGAGCAGCAGGATCGCCAGAACGGCGCGTTGCTTGGGTCGCCCGAGGACCAGTGGCCGTCCCGCGTCGAGGGCCTGCAGCGGCCCGAGGATGTCGAACTGCACCGCCCACCCGCCTCTCCGCCCCCGCCGGGCTCGCCGTCGGACCATCCTGCCCCGCGACGGCCGCATCTCCGGCCCTCGGCGGCGTGCTCGCTCGAGGCCCCGTCAAGCGGACGCCCACGATCCGTCAAGGGCCGGGCCCGACGGTTCCCCCGGGATGTCGGGAACGCACCGACCCCGCTCGATCCCGTCTCCCACGGAGGCCCCCATGCGTCTCGCCGTCAAGCTCCTGCTCGGGTGGTTCGCTCTCTTCGGACTGGTGATCGGTCTCTGGCAGGCCGTCTTCCCGGCGTCCTTCTACGCCGACTTCCCCGGGATGGGACACCACTGGGTCAGCCCGGATGGTCCCTACAACGAGCACCTGCTCCGCGACGTCGGTCTGGGCAACCTCGCCGTCGGCACCGTCGCGCTCGTCGCGCTGCTCACCGGGGTGGTCTGGGTCGCCCGCGCCGTCGGCCTGGCCGTGGTCGTCATGGACCTGCCGCACCAGCTCCACCACCAGGCGCACGTGTCCGTGCTCCCGAGCACCACCGACCGGGTCCTGCAGTCGACGTCGCTCGCCGCGGTCAGCCTGGCCGCCGTCGCGCTGCTGGTCCTGACCTCCAGGCTGTCCGCCGCCTCCGCCTCGGCGGCACCCCGTTCCGACCTCCGCGAACCCGCGCCGACCCGTCCCTAGGAGAGCGTCATGGACATCGCTCAGCTCCTCGCCGACTTCGGTGACTGGGCGTTCGATCGCCACGCCAACGTGCTGAGCTGGTACATCCGGCCCCTCTTCCTGCTGCCGCTGGCGTGGTTCGCCCACCGGCGCAGCGGCTGGGGCATCGCCGGCACCCTCGTCGCCCTGGCCACCAGCATCTTCTGGTTCCCGGCGCCTGCGCAGCCCGATCCGCAGATCCTGCAGTTCCTCGACTTCGAGCGGGAGTGGCTCACCGGGACCTGGGACCTGCAGAAGTCCGGTCAGGCGCTGCTCGCTCCGCTCGCCCTCGGCGCCTACTGCCTGGCCTTCTGGCGGCGGTCGGTGCTCTGGGGTCTGGCGCTCCTCAACCTCATGGCCGGCGGGAAGCTGCTCTGGGGCGTCGTCGTGGGCGACGGCACCGGATGGGCGATGACCGTGCCTGGACTGGTCGGGCTGCTGGTCTGCGACGCCGCCGTCCTCTGGGGACTGCGTCGGCTCCGGGCGCACCGGCAGCAGCCCGCGGCGGAGCCGTCGTCCCCGCCCGTCCTGTCGTCGAGTTCCTCGTGACCGGCGGGGACGACGCCATGGCCCCGCAGTCCCCACCCGCGGCCAGCACCGTCTGCATCGCCGGCTGTGGCCCCGCCGGGGCGGTGCTCGGACTCCTCCTGGCCCGCGCCGGCATCGACGTCGTCGTCCTCGAGGAGCACGCGGACTTCCTGCGTGACTTCCGCGGGGACACGGTCCACGCCTCGACGATGCAGGTGCTGGCGGAGCTCGACCTGCTGGAGGGCTTCCAGGCGCTGCCCCAGCAGCGCACGACGAACATCACGCTGATGACCGACGACGGGTCCATCCCGCTCGGCGACTTCACCCGGCTCCCGGGCCGCTTCCAGTGCCTGTCGATGGTGCCGCAGTACGAGTTCCTGGACTTCCTCACCACCGAGGCCGCGCGGTACCCCTCCTTCGCCCTCCACCGCCGGGTGGAGGTGGTGGGCCTGATCGAGGAGAACGGCACGGTGACCGGGGTCCGCTACCGGCGGACGGACGGCAACGACACCGAGGCGGAGCTGCGTGCGCTGCTCACCGTCGCCGCGGACGGGCGCCACTCCGCGGTGCGGCGAGCAGCCGGCATGTCCGTCGTCGAGTTCGGCGCCCCGCTGGACGTGCTCTGGTACCGCCTCCCCAAGAGCCCAGGGGATCCGCAGGCGTCCTTCGCGCGGCTGGTGCCCGGCCGGTTGCTCCCGATGATCGACCGGGGGAGCTACTGGCAGGGCGCCTACACGATGCCGAAGGGCACGGTGGCGTCACTGAGGGCGGCGGGCATCGAGGCGCTCCGGGCCGACGTGGAGCGAGCGATGCCGTTCCTGGGCGACCGGGTCCGCACGGCCCTGCGCAGTTGGGACGACACCGGCTTCCTGGAGGTCCGGGTCAACCGGCTGCGCCGCTGGTACCGGCCGGGGCTGCTGTTCATCGGTGACGCCGCCCACGCCATGTCCCCGGTCGCAGGGATCGGGATCAACCTCGCCATCCAGGACGCCGTGGCCACGGCCAACGCCCTCGTCCCAGCGCTGCGCGCAGGTGCGGTCACCACACGGGACCTCCGACGGGTGCAGCGCCGTCGCGACCTCCCCACACGGGTCACCCAGCTGGTGCAGCGCGCCGTCCAGCGACAGGTTTTCGGAGCCGCCGGAGATCCGGTTCCGCCGCGCGGGGTCCCGGTCCCGCTGCGCCTCATGTCCCGCGTACCCCCGCTGCTGCGGCTGTTCTCCCGCTTCATGGCCATCGGCATCCGCAACGAGCACGTGGCGTTCCCGACGCATGCGGCGTCCGCGGTCCTTGTCCCGGCGAGGAGTCCACGGTGACCGCCGTCGCCACGCGGGAGAGCAGGCTGGTCGGCGTCATCCGCCGGCACCCCCTCGCGAGCTTCCTGGCCTGGTCCTTCTCCGTCGGGCAGGCGATCGCCTTCCAACCCGTCGTCGCGCGCGCGTGGTACGGCGTGGACCTGCCCACGGCTCCGTTCGTCGTCGTGGCCAACCTGCTCGGACTGCTGCTGCCGGCAGTCGTCATCACCCGCGTCGTCGACGGGCGGGCGGGGGTCAGGGCGCTGTGGGAACGCACGGTCCGGGTGCGGGTGCCCGTGCGCTGGTACGGCCTGGTCCTGGTCGTCGTCCCGCTCGCGACCACGGCGATGGCCGTGGCCCTGCTCGGGCCGCCGGAGCGGACCGGCTGGGTGCTGGCCTCGGCCCTGGCCTCCGGGCTGCTGGTGCAGCTGCTGCTGGGGTTCCTCACCACCAACTGGGCGGAGGAGGTCGCCTGGACGGGCTTCCTCCAGACCCGCCTGCAGGATCGGCACGGGCCCGTGCGGGCCGCACTGGCGACCGGACCGCTGTTCGCGCTGCAGCACGCCTCCATGACGACGGGCAACGGCTGGCTCGGCGGGATGGTCGTCCTGCTGTTCATCACCGCGACGGCCGTCCCGTTCCGGTTCCTGCAGGGCTGGGTCGCTGACCGGACCGGCAGCCTGTTCGTCGTCGGTCTGGTGCACGCGGCGGGGAACGCGACGACGCACGGCAGCGGGTTCGGCGGTCCTGGCTTCCTGCCCCTGCTGTACCCCGACGAGACCGTGGGCCCGGTGCACCTGCTGGCCAGCGCGGCCCTGGGCCTGGTCGTCCTGGCCGCAACCCGGGCCCGGCTGCGCCGCACTGCGGGTTCCGGTGTCTCCGCTGCCCCAGCGCACGGCCTCGCCTGGCCGGCCACGCCGGGAGGCCCACGTGCTCGGCACCACGTACCGGTGCCCCGTTCCGCAACACCCGTCGACCCACCGGAGGAGAACGCCATGTCCAAGCGACTGTCCACCAACGTCGACATCCAGGCGACGCCCGACCGGGTGTGGGAGGTGCTCACCGACCTCCCGGCGTACCCGACGTGGAACCCGTTCATCGTGCGTGCGGAGGGAGTGGTGGAGCCGGGCTGCCGGCTGACCCTGACGATGCAGCCGGTGGGCGCTCGGGCGATGACGCTCCGCCCCCGGCTCGTCGAGGTCGCCGTCAACCGCGAGCTGCGGTGGTGCGGCACGTTGGGCATGCCCGGGCTGGTGGACGCCGAGCACGTCCTCCTCCTCCAGCCGCAGGCTGGTGGTACCCGGCTGGTCCACCAGGAGACCTTCCGCGGTGTCCTCGTCCCCTTCGTCGCTGCGTCGCTGGACCGGAGCACCTTGCCTGCCTTCACCGCGATGAACGAGGCGCTCAAGAGGCGGGTCGAGCAGGCGGCGCAGCGGCCTCGAGGCCTGGTGCCGTGAAGCGGCGGTCGATGGTCCGGGCCGGCGCCTGGACGGGCATCGCCGCGGTCGCGGGGAACGCCTTCATCGGCAGAGCGGCCATGTCCTGGTTCCGTGGCCTCACCGCTCCGCGCTGGCAGATGCCGCTACCTGCCTTCTTGGTCGTGGGTGCGGTCTACTACGGGATCATCGGCTACGTGCTGGCACGGAGCATCGACCGTCGCGACGCCAGAAGCACCGCATGGAGCGTGGCCGTCCTCGTCGGCAACGAGGCCTGGAACGGCGCCTTCTTCGGCCGCCGGAGCGCTCCCGCCGGCTTCACCAGCCTGTGCGTCTTCCTCGTTCCGCTCGTGGCGCTCCAGCGGTCGGTCTGGGAGGACCCGCGGTCGCGCCACGCCTTGGCCCCGTACACGCTGTACGTCCTGCTCTACGACGTGCCGTGGATGTACCGGTTGTGGCGACTGAACCCGACAGGCGTGACCGCCGGCTCGTGACCGAGTGGTCACGACGGTCATCGACCAGTGACTGTTCGAGGCGACGTCCAGGCCGGGAGGGCAACAGCCCCGGCAGGAGCGGCGGTCCGACCGCCAGCGCCCACGCCTCGAGGATCTCCGACCGTGAGGGAGCGCGCGGGAGTCCCGATGCCGTCGGACGGAGCGACCTCCAGCTCTCCTCCAGTGACCACCCACCGGCAGAACCGGCGCCTCCGTGCAGCCGCGTGCCGACGGTCGAGGCTCGGCGGTCTCGGGCAGCCACGCGGCGACGGCGTGCCGGGCAGGTCGTCGGGCACCGGCTCGCGGCCGAGGTTGGTCGTGTCAAACGGCGGGCCGAAGTCGACCCCGTAGGGACGGGCGGGTTCCCAGGGGTCAGCTCACAGGCGTTGATGACGGTGGGCTGCCTACTCGGCCTGGTCCTCGGGGCGCCGGGAGTTCGCGCCTCTCCTCTTCAGGTGTACGAGGGGGACTTGGGCGCCGTGAAGTGGGAGCTGTCCCACCGGCGGCCTCCGCAGTGGAGGAGGAACGCGGTGTGCGCGGCTTCGTGGACAGGGCCGAAACGTAGCGCGCCGGTGGGACGAGATCGTTCGATGGTGCGGCTGCACCCTTCCCTCACGAACAAGCGGGTGTCAGCGCAGTTGATCCCCCGCCGCCGCCGGACCGGGCGGCCTGTAGCCGCCGGGGGGTTGTGCAACAGCTTGCTGCACAACCCCCCGGCCGAGGCCACTCGCCAGCGCCTGCGTGCCCTCACACAGCAGGGCCCGGGGGCGGCGCCCAGCGGTCGTGACGCCGCTCACTGCTGCTTGCGGAAGATACCCCTAGGGGGTAAACATTGTGACGGATACCGCCAGGGGGTATCCATCATGCCTACGAGCAGCAGGAGTTGTCCCATGTCAGCCGCATCGCCCGACCGGTCGCAGACCTCCGCGGCTTCCCCCGCCGGCCGCCGGCTGGGCCTGTCTCTGCTCGTGATCGCCACGGCGCAGCTGATGCTGGTCCTCGACGACAGCATCGCCAACATCGCCCTGCCGAGCATCCAGGCCGACCTCGGTGTCTCCGCGGCCAACCTGCCGTGGGTGATCAACGCCTACGTGCTCGTCTTCGGCGCGCTGCTGCTGTTCGGGGGGCGCGTCGGTGACCTGTTCGGCCGGCGGCGGGTGCTGCGGATCGGACTCGCTGTCTTCGTCGCCGCGTCGCTGCTCGGCGGCCTCGCGCCGAACACGGGACTGCTGATCGCCGCCCGTGCCCTGCAGGGACTCGGCGCAGCACTGGCCGCCCCGAACGCGCTGGCACTGATCGCCACCACCTTCCCGATCGGGAAGCCACGCAACTCCGCGATGGCCGTTTACGGCGCCATGTCCGCGGTTGGCATCGTCGCCGGCGTGCTGCTCGGCGGGGCGCTCACCGGCCTGCTCGACTGGCGGTGGGTGTTCTTCATCAACATCCCCATCGGCCTTGCGGTGCTCGCCGGCACCGGCGCCCTGCCCGAAGGCGGCCGCGGCCGCGGCCGGCTGGACACCCCAGGTGCGGTGAGCGGCACCGGCGCGATGGTCGCGCTGGTCTACGGCACCACCCGCGCCGGCGAGCACGGCTGGACCGACCCGCTGACCCTGGCCGCGTTCGCCGTCGCCGCGGTGCTGCTGGCCGTGTTCCTGATGCTGCAGGCGCGCACCGCGCTGCCGCTGCTGCCGCTGGGCCTGTTCGCCGACCGCAACCGGGCCGGCTCCTACGCCACGATCCTGTTCATCGGCGCCGGCCTGATGGGCTCGTTCTACCTGCTGGCGCTGTTCCTGCAGCAGGTGCTGCAGTTCGGGGCGCTGAAGACCGGCGTGGCCTCCCTGCCCTTCGCCGCCGGCATCATCCTCGCCTCGGGCACCAGCTCCAAGCTGGTCGAGCGCCTCGCGCCGCGGGTGGTGGCCGCGCCCGGTCTCGTGCTGGCCGCCGGTGGCATGTTCTGGCTGTCCACGCTGACCAGGGACTCCTCCTACGCCGGCCACGTCATGCCGGCGCTGTTCCTCACCTCGTTCGGCCTCGGGCTGGCGTTCGTGCCGCTGACCCTGACTGCCGTGCACCGGGTCGCCGAGGACCGGGCCGGCGTCGCCTCGGCGCTGGTCAACATGGCCCAGCAGATCGGCGCCGCGCTCGGCCTGGCCGTGCTGACCACCGTCTCCACCACCGCAGCCGACGAGCAGCTGCCCGGTGCCGCGCAGGTGCTGCAGCAGGGCCTGGCTGTCGACGATCCCGGCGCCGTGGCCCGGGCCGGCGAGGCGCTGGCGCAGGGCTACACCACCGGCTTCCTCACCGGAGCCGGCCTGCTGCTGGCCGCCGCCGTCCTCGTGGCCGCGACCGTGGCCACCCGGGGCACCCAGCGCACCGCCGACACCGCCGACGCAGTCAGGGCCGCCGCCTGACGGCCGGGTACCCGCTCACACTCCACCTGACCGATCGAGGAGCACCGATGGACCACTCCGTGCACCAGGGGCGCCCGACCGGCGCCGCCCTGACCCGACTGGCGATCAGCGCCACGCTGCACTGCCTCACCGGCTGCGCGATCGGCGAGGTCCTCGGCATGGTCGTCGGCACCGCGTTGGGCTGGTCCGACGCGCAGACCATCGTGCTCGCCGTCGCGCTGGCGTTCGTGTTCGGCTACGCATTCACCATCGGCCCGGTGATGCGCTCCGGGCTCGCGCTGCGCGCGGCGATCCCCGTCGCTCTGGCCGCCGACACCGTCTCGATCACCGTCATGGAGATCGTGGACAACGCGGTCATGCTGCTGGTGCCCGGCGCGATGGACGCCGGCCTGGCCAGCTGGCTGTTCTGGGGCTCGCTGGCGTTCGCGCTCGCCGTCGCCTTCATCGTCACCGTGCCGGTCAACCGCTGGCTCATCGGCCGCGGCAAGGGCCACGCCGTCGTGCACGCCCACCACGGCGCCCGACACGAGTGGGACCAGCAGCGACCGGCCGGCGAGCACGGCCACGGGCACCCCCAGCACTGAGCCGCGCCGGACCGCGGCGACCCCCACGGCACGAGTCCACCCGACCGGGGCCGGCGGCACCCCAATTGCGCCGGACGGCCCCGTCAGGCGCCCTTGAGCTGGCTGCGCCGGGCGTAGGCGCGGGCCGCGCGGGCACGGTCGCCGCAGCGGACCGAGCACCACTGACGGCGGCCGTGAGTGCGCAGCAGGTACCGGTTGCACGGCGGGGAGCCACAGGCGGACAGCTGCTCGGCGTCGGGGCCGGTGAGCAGCTCGGCTGCATCGGCGGCCAGGGCCGCCAGGGCATGGTCGAGGATCTGGGTGGTCGGATGCGCGGCGGCGCGATGCAAACCGTGGACGTCGTCCCAGCGCAGCAGTGAGGCGGTGGGAACGCGCGTCATGGCGTCGTTGACCGCCTGCAGAGCGGCGGGCGGTGCGGGATGACCGTCGATGCGGGACGCCAGCAGCGTGCGCACCTGCTCGCGGAGCGCGCGCAGCTGCGCCGCGCACATCGCCTGCAACCCGGCGTGGGCCGGAGCGAGCCCGTGCTCGGTCAGCCACCGGTTCGCCGCCGCGGGAGTGCCCAGCGCATCGGTGAACTGGCCGCCGGGCAGAGCCACAGCGCTGTCGGCGAAGTCCAGGGCGACGTACTGCTCGGCCCCCGGCGCCGGCGGCAGGGCCGGCTGCACAGCCTCGGCGCCCGCGGCCTCCCACACGGTTCTCATGGTACCCCTTGCTCCCATCCGTGAGAGCAGCCTACAGTCGGCTCACGGAAAACCCCATCTCCAGCCGTGAGGTACTATCTTGACCGACGTTAGCTCCACCGCCGCGCAGATCCCCGTCCGGGTCCTCGGCGGCCCCACCACCGTGATCGAGTACGGAGGCCTGCGGTTCCTCACCGACCCCACCTTCGACGCCCCGGGCGACTACCCCCTCGGCGACCTCGTCCTCACCAAGACCGCCGCCTGCTCGATCGACCCCGCCGACCTGGGGCCGGTCGACGTGGTGCTGCTGTCCCATGACGAGCACCCGGACAACCTGGACCACGCCGGCCGTGCCCTGCTCGCCGACGTCCCGGTCGTCCTCACCACCACCGGTGGCGCCGGCCGTCTCGGCGGCACCGGCACCGCCCGGGGCCTCGCGCCGTGGGAGGCCGTGGAGCTGATCCGCCCCGACGGCGGCACCCTGACCGTGACCGCCGCCCCGGCGCTGCACGGCCCGGAGGGCTGCGAGCCGGTCACCGGCGAGGTCGTCGGTTTCGTCCTGACCGCGACCGACCTCCCCACCGTCTACGTCAGCGGGGACAACGCGTCGTTGCGTCTGGTCCGGGAGATCGCCGAGCGCGTGGGTCCGGTGGACACCGCGGTCCTGTTCGTCGGCGCCGTGCGCACCCCCTTCTTCGACGGCGCACTGCTCACCATCGACAGCGCCCAGGCTGCCGAGGCCGCTCAGATCCTCGGCGCCCGTCAGGTGGTTCCCGCCCACTGCGACAGCTGGGGCCACTTCACCGAGAGCCGCGACGACGTCGTGGCCGCCTTCGTCGCGGCCGGACTGGCCGACCGCCTGCAGCTGGGCTGACCCCGGCCCACAGGTCGCCGGCGACCACTACGAGCGGCGGCCCGCTCAGGTGTCCGGCGGGCGGCCGCTCGCCAGGGGTCCCGTGCCCGTCGACGCGAGTTCGGGGCCGAGGGGTGTTCCCGCCTGGCAGTACACCCACGGTCTGCAGTGCGGGAACCCACCGGAGGAACCGGACTGCACGGCACGTCAGGGGCTGGAGCGGCTCACGGGTACGCCGGCCGCCCTCCGCGCAAGCGACTGCCGCTCGCGCGCAGCGGGGCACGTCAGCAGCCAACGGAGCCGCAGCCCGGCGTCGAGGGCGACGTCCGACCAGTGCAGCGCCGGGGCGCCGCGCACCGCACGCCCTGGGCTCCCTCGTCGCGCCGCACGATCACCCGCAGGTGCCGCGTCCCCTCGGCAGGTCAGTACGCGGTGTGCCGTGGAGGTCCGCCGGGCACGACGGTCACGGGGCAGGGCGCGTGGTCGACGGGCTGGCTCGCGACCGACCCGGTCAGGAGGTGCCGAGAAGCCGCCCAACCACCAGCAGGTCTGCGGGATGGCCCAGTCGGCGAACGCCTCGGTCGGGTTCCTCGTCTCCAGCTCCGTCCGCACTCCCTCCGGCGCGGACTGCCCGTCGAGGGCCTCCTCGATCCGGGTCCGCAGGAACTGTTCGTCACGCCTTCGCGCCGCCTCGCCCGGCACGACTCCGGCCTCGGGATCGATCTCGTCAGCGATGTGGTCCTGCTGCCGTTCCCCGCGTCCCAGACCGCGCCACCGTCGTGGCAGTCAGCCGGTGGAGGGTGGGAAGGGGCACACACCTCGCGGACGGCGCCGACGATCAGGTGGGTGCAGGGCTTCGCGGTCGCGACGAGGGCGTTCAGAACAGCTCGTGGACCATGTGGACGTCCGCACCGTCCGGGCCCGCAGCAGCTGCCTGTGGTCCAGCGCCATTCCAGCTCGTGAGCTGTCCTGCGCATCGAATTGACGGGTCACGGCCTCTGCGCCCGCTGCGGGCACCTCCTCGAACGACAGCAGTCGTGACGCGACCCCACGGCGCTGAGCACCGCGCCCGTACCGGTCGCGTCACCGCAATCGCTGCCGGGCTCCGCGCGAGCGGGATGGCCGGGGAACGCTGCGGCTACACGGAGAGCAGTGCGGTGATCTGTCGTGCCGCCTGGGTGAGCATCGTGGCCAGCTGCGGCATGTCGACCTCGTCGGCGCGGAAGCGCGGGATGGTGAACGTGAGAGATCCGGCGACGGCCTCGTCGGCGAAGAACGGTGCCGCGAGTCCGAAGGCGTCGGGGATGCGCTCGCCCTCGGCCTGGGCCCACCCGGTCTCGCGGATCTGCCGCAGATCCCTCTCGAGCTGCTCCAGGCTGGTCGGCGACCGGGGCGTGAGGGGCTGGAGGACCTGACCGCGCACGACCTCCGAGGGGCAGTGCGCCAGGATCGCCTTGCCGGCGGCGCCGGCGTGGAGCGGGATCGGTGACCCGACGCCGAGGCTGTACTCGACGGGTCGGGCTCCGCCGGCTTCGGCCACCAGGGTCGCGGTGACGGTCTCGGGGTCGAAGACGGCGAGGCCGACGGTCTCTCCGCTGGCGTGGGCGAGGGCCTGCAGCGCGTCACCGGCGAGGTCGGCGATGTTCCAGTCGGGTCCGATCCTGGCCGCCCACCGCAGCAGGAGCGGACCGGCTGCCATGCGGCGGCCCGCGGTCGGCACTGCCAGTCCCGACGCCAGCGCTGTGGCCCGTAGCCGGGCGGCTGTGGCCTCGTTGGCGCCCAGGCGTCGGGCCAGCTCGATGCCGGTCGGGGCGCCGGAGGGCTCGGCGACGAGGATCTCCAGGAGTCGCTGTACCCGCCCGAGAGCGGTGCTGTCGGCACCCGACGGGCGGGCGGGCCGCTCGGTCCAGGTCGCCGGGCGCGCCGCGTCCGCGATGTCGTCAGCCGCCTTGCGCGCGATCGGCCCGAGGCGTTCGAGGTCGGCGTCGGTGGTGCTGTGGCGGAGGCGCGTGGCTGACACCGCGGCGACCAGGTCCGGTCCGAACCGCAGCGGGGCGGCGACTCCGGCGGCCAGCGGGATGTGCTGGCCCACGCTGATCACGTAGCCGGCCTCCCGGGCGGCCCGCAGGTCGGGGTCGAGCTGCGCCGGATCGACGACGGTGTCCTCGCTGTAGCGCGTGAGCGCAGTTCGGAGGACGTCGACGCCGACCTCGGACAGGATCGCGCGACCCGCGGCCCCGGCGTGCAGCGGCAGCTCCATCCCGGGCTCCAGGTGGTACCGGATCGGGCCCGGCTGCTGACGCAGGAGCGCGATGAAGGCGGCGTCGGGTCGGGGGCCGTGCACGGCGAGCATGACCGTCGCGTCCGCGGTCCGGCTGAGCTCGTCCATCACGGGCAGCGCACCGCGGAGCAGCGGGTGCCGGTCGTGCAGCACCTTGGCCAGGACCCGCAGCCGGGGACCCACCGAGTAGGTGGCGTTCGCATCGACGCGAGCGAGTCCGCGGTCGACCAGGCCCTGCAGGATCCGGTTGACCGTGCTGCGGCTGGCGGCCACGGAGTCGGCCAGCTCGCGCACCCCCCATCCGTCGCCGATCGGCCGCGTGACGAATGCGTCCAGGACGGCGACGATCCGGTCATTGCCGGCGACCGAGCCCTCGGCGTGCTCCTGTGCGCTCACGCGATCGTCGTCCTCCCTGCTCCGCTCCGGCAGTGCAGCAAGCCGCCTGACCCGGACGAGCCTAGGCGCCCGGGTGATCACCAGGGACGGCCGCGAGGGGGTCCGCTCTCCATCGAGTCTTGACACCGCTGTGGCACTCCTTACACACTCGACCGTACAAGATGAGACAGTGTCCCAAAATCCAAGGTTAGTCAGCCGCGAAGGAGCCGTCATGGCAACAACCGATCTCGCGTCCGCTCCACCGGTGACGCCGGAGCGGCGGGCGAAGGCGAAGGAGGCGACCGGTGTCGCCGTCTTCGGCACGTTCATCGAGTACTACGACTTCAGCGTCTACGGCTACGTGGCCGCGACGCTTGCCGTCGTCTTCTTCCCCAGCGACGACCCGGCGATCGGCCTGCTCAACACCCTGCTGGTGTTCGGGTCGGCGTTCCTGGTCCGGCCGCTGGGCGCGATGTTCTTCGGCTGGCTCGGTGACCGCCACGGGCGGCGGACCAGCCTGATCGCCAGCATCATCTTGATGGGTGCCGCGGCCGGGTTGACCGGGCTGCTGCCCGGCTACGCCCAGATCGGCGTCCTCGCGCCCATCCTGCTGATCGTCCTGCGGATGATGCAGGGCTTCTCCACCGGCGGAGAGATCGGCGGAGCGGCCAGCTACATCCGCGAGTGGGCGACTCCCGACCGGCGGTCGCTCTACATCTCCTTCGTTCCGAGCTTCGGCAACCTGGGCAAGGGCGCCGCAGCCGGCGTCGCCGCCATCGTCGCGCTGCTGCTGCCGGGTCCGGCCATGGAGTCCTGGGGCTGGCGGATCCCGTTCCTGCTCGCCATCCCCCTCGCCGCGCTGGTGCTGTACCTGCGGCTGCAGGTCGAGGACAGCCCGGAGTACGTCGCCAGCAAGGCCGAGCACCGCACCACCGACAAGCCCATCGCCGAGGTGTTCCGGAACTACAAGGCCCCCCTGGCGAAGGTCATCTCCATCTCGCTGGTGCAGAACATCGGCACCTACGTCGGCACCGTGTTCGTCGCGGTCTACTTCTCCAACGTCCTGGGCTTCTCCAAAGCCGCCGCCTCGACGATCGTGCTGGTCGCCGTCCTGATCGCCGCCGTGCTGATCCCGGTGTGCGGGCTGCTGGGCACGCGCATCGGCGCCAAGCGACTGCTGACCTACTCCTACCTGGCCTACCTCGTCATCACCATCCCGTCGTTCGTGCTGATGAACCAGCACTCGGTCGGTCTGGCCATGCTCGGCCTCGCGCTCGGCATGATCCCCTACGCCCTGTGCCAGGCCGGCACCTACTCGATCATCCCCGAGTTCTACCCGGTCAAGGTCCGGCACACCGGAGTCGCGTTCGGACACAGCGTCGGCGCCGTGGTCGGCGGGGGCGGCGGACCGTACCTGGCCACCTGGCTGAGCGACGCCACCGGCAGCACCTTCATCCCCGCCTACATCCTCGTCTTCGCCGGCGCCCTGGGCCTGGCCGTCATCTCACTGGCCGTCCGCCGCAACACCGCCCCCGCCGCCAGCCACCTCTACCGCTGACAAGGACCCACCATGACCACCATCTACGTCTCCGACCCCGTCCACGACGACGTGCTCACCGAACTCGGCGAACTCGGCGAGATCCACCTCGGCTACGGCCCGGCCGCCGTCACCTACCAGCAGGTCCAGCACACCGTCGACGCGGTGCTCCTGCGCGGCGAGGTCTTCGACCGGGAGAAGATCACCAACTCGCCCCAGCTGAAGATCATCGCCCGGCACGGGGTCGGTCACGACAACGTCGACCTGAACGCCGCCTCCGACGCCGACGTCTGGGTCACCACCACCCCGGGCCGCAACAGCCGCGCCGTCGCCGAACACGTCTTCGCCCTCACCCTCGCCCTCGCACGCAAGATCCCGACCGCTGCCGGACGGACCCGCACCGGCTCCTGGTCGGAGAGCAAGGCCGAACTGACCGGCTTCGAGCTGCACGACCGCACGCTCGGCCTGCTCGGACTGGGCAGCATCGGATCCCTGGTCCTGCAGATCGCCCGCGGGTTCGGCATGCGCGTCCTGGTCACCGACCCGGTCCTGGACAGCGCGCAGGTCGCCGCACTGGGCGCCCGCAAGGTCGCGCTCGACGACCTGCTCGCCGGCTCCGACGTGCTCAGCCTGCACGTGCCGCTGACCGACACGACCCGGCACATCGTCGACGCCGCAGCACTGGCCGCGCTCCGCCCCGGCGCCGTGCTGGTCAACACGTCACGGGGCGGGCTCGTCGACGAAGCGGCGCTCGTCGACGCCCTGCGCAGCGGCCACCTCGCGGGAGCGGCACTCGACGTCCTCGAGGCTGAGGCCGTCGACATGAAGAACCCGCTGCCGCACAACGCCGTGCCGATCGACGCCCTGGACAACCTCATCGTCACCCCGCACGTGGCCGGCCAGACCGAGGAGTCCCTGCGCGAGGTCGGCCGCGCCGCGCTCGCCTGCATCCGCCAGGCACTCGCCGGCGACGTCCCCGACAACCACCTCAACACCGTGCGCGTGCCTGCCGCCTGAACCACGCACGGCGCCCATCCGACTCAGACCCGAGGAATCCCGATGTTCATCGACGCCCCCACCGACAACCTCACCCTCGCCGACCCCTGGGAGCGTCTCGCTCCCGACCTGCTCGACCGCTTCACCAAGGCGCCCGCGGCCAACATCGGCGACGTCTTCGACCGGCTGCTCGTCATGGACGGCGGCTTCCGGCCGTTCACCGGCAACACGCGGCTCGTCGGCACCGCCCTGCCGATCCTCACCCGCGCCGGCGACAACCTCGCCATCCACCGCGCCCTCGACGACGCCCGGCCCGGCGACGTGCTGGTGATCAACGGGCAGGGCGACCTCAGCCGCGCCCTGCTCGGTGACCTGATCGGCGAGATCATGGTCTCCAAGGGCGTGGTCGGCGCCGTCGTCGACGGCGCTGTCCGGGACGCGGAGACCCTGGCCGCTCAGGGCTTGGTCGTCTTCGCCCGTGCGGCGACACCCGCCGGCCCGTTCAAGAACGGCCCCGGCGTGATCGGCTCGCCCGTCGCGGTCGGCGGAGTCGTCGTCTCCCCGGGCGACCTGATCGTCACCGACCCCGACGGTGTCGTGGTCGTGCCCCACCACCGGGCCGACTGGGCCGCCGACCAGGTGGACCGCGTCATCGAGAAGGAGGAGGCCCTCCGCCGCCGCATCCTGGCCGCCCGCGGACGAGCCTGACGCTCAGGAGTCGTGCGCGGGCGTCGGATGTGCCCGACGAGACCGCACCCTGCCCGGACCGGGCCCCGCTGTCCGACATCCGCACGGCGACACGTCGCCCCACGACCCGGCAACGCAGCCTCGATCCCACGTCCTGTGAGAGAACGCCATGTTCCCCAAGGTGCTGGTCGCCGACCGTGGTGAGAGTGCCGTCCGGCGTTCCTGCGCCGCCTAGGAGCTGGACGCGGGGACGGTAGCGGCGTTTCCGTGGCGGTACCGCAACCCGGTGCACCGGCTCGAGGCCGACGAGAGCTGCCAGATCAGCGAGGTCGGCACCCGGTCCGGGCCTCCCTGCACGCTGGCGTGGCGACCACCGCAGGTCGTACCGTTCGTCCGTGGCAGTTGAGCAGATTCCCTGCGGGCCCGCCGGCTCCTGACTTTCGGTCGGCGGGTCCGAGGCTTGGCCGTCGAGAGCACCCCGCCGACCTCGAGCCGCCTGGGCTCGTCGAGGACGCCATGTCCCCCCTTCCGCTGTCACCCGTCAAGCTGCACATCACCGCCGCGGACCTGCCCTGCGTCCAGCGGGTGCTCACCCTGCTGACCGGCCGCGCGTACTCACTCACCCGCTTCGAGGCCGAGGAGGCTGGCGCCTGAGCATCGACACCATGGCCGACGCCGACGGCGCCGAGCTGCTGGAGGCGCGGCTGCTGCGCCTGCCGAGCGTGCTCACCGTCGACCTCGACCGCAGCACCGCCCTCGCCGTCGCCGGCTGACCGCGAGACTTCGGTCGGGCGGATGCCAGCGCACGGCGAAGTCAGTTCCCCGGCCCTCCGGGCTGGCCAGAGTCGTCGGCGTGGGCACCGTCGCTCCGCCCCTCCACTGCCGTTCCAACGGTGCTCCCCGCCCGCGACGCCGTTCCTGGTCGACTGGGCACCGCGACGTCAGCGGGAATCGACACCGCGATGCGGCTCGGGGTGGGCACCCGGCTGGCCCGTTCGACGTCCTGGCGGCGCTGCCCGAGGAGGAGCGGACCCGGTCGAGCGTGGCCCTGCCGCCCGCCGACGCGGGTGCGATTCCGCTGGCCGATGGCCCTGGTCTGGATCGGCCCGGTCCGCGTCGTGGACACCAGGCACATGGCGACGGGCATCGTCGCAACGCCGCGCGGACCCGGCCGCCGTCGGACCGGGCGGTCCGCTACGAGCATGATGACCACACCCCGCCGACACGCCCAGGTGCGGGGGAGAAGTACAGCAACGCGGTCCGCATGGCAGCGGATCGGGGCGGACGACCGCGGACACCATAGAGCCATTGACCTGCGAGGAAGGCACAATCGCGGACGACGGCGAACCGGGCGGATGTGACCAGGGATCTAGGGGTCGCAGGTTCGGATCCTGTCAGCCCGACAGTGAGACCGCAGGTCAGAGGTGGGCCGGCCGTGAGGGCCGGCCCGTCTCTTGCGTGAGTACGGCGCCGGGTACGGCAACCGTCCTCGGGGTTGTCCCTGGTCGGACCCTGCTGGCCCGTTCCGAACGCCCAGCGGCGGGTGCGTGGAAGGGTGCGGGCATGCCGGCCGCACTGAGCGTCGTCCGCCTGTCGACCACGCCGATCAAGGGTCTCGCGCTGGACCATCCCTCCTCGATCGAGCTGACGACGCACGGTGCCGTCGGCGACCGGCAGTTCTTCCTGACCGACGAGGAGGGGCGGCTCCAGAGCTGCACCGCCAACGCCGAGCTGCTGCCCCTGGCGGCGAAGTACGACCAGGACAGCCGCCGCCTCGAGGTCGTCCGCGGCGACGAGGTGCTGTGCGCCGGCACCGTCGACTCCGCCGGCGCCGTCGACACCGACATGTGGGGCCTGCGCACCATCGCCGCCGATGTCGTGGCGGGCCCGCAGTGGAGCACCTTCTTCTCCGATCTGCTCGGCACACGGGTCCGCCTGGTGCAGGCCCGGCAGTCCGCCTACGACGTGCACCCCGCCACGATCCTGGGCAGCAGTTCCGTCGCCGAGCTCGCGCGCCGGTCGGGCCTGGCCCCGGTCGATCCCCGGCGCTTCCGGATGCTGATCGAGTTCTCCGGCGGGACGCCGCACCTGGAGGACTCGTGGGGTGGCACGCTCCTGCGGATCGGCGGCGCGGTGCTGCGCGGCGGTGGCCCGGTGAAGCGCTGCGCGGCCACCACGCGCGCCCCCGCTTCCGGTGCTGTCGACCTGCAGACGCTCCGCCTGATCACGGCCTACCGCGGTCGCCGGGAATCCGAGCTCGGAGTCGGGGCGACCTTCGGCCTGTACTGCGAGGTGCTCGAGCCGGGGACCGTCGCGGTCGGTGACTGTCTGCGCGTCGGCTGACCGACCTGGCGAGCCTCCGCCGTCTCCAGCTGCTCCTCGCGGACCTCGAGCCACCGGCCTGCAAGGTGGCCCCGCTCGGGGACGTCACCCGCACACATCGGCTCGAGGTCGGCGAGCGCGTCCGTGAGCACGTACTCGACAGCCAGGCAGCTGGGGACCGGCGGTCGCCCTGCTCGTCACCGGCGTCGTATTCGGGCCGCTGGGCACCGTCCTCAGCCCGTCCTGGGACGCCGTCAACTAGCAGCACCCGGGCGGGCTCACCGGAGAAGCCCTGGAGGTTCTCGGAAGCCTGCTGAGCAGGCTTGCGAACCGCGCTCCGCTCCACAGGGCCACCCGTTGCCCATGGTCTACGAGGTCGGCGCGCACCTCAGACCTGGGACTGGCTCACAGTCGGTCTCCCAGCCCGAGACGCCGGTGCGCCTCGTGGGCGCGCTCGACGGCGGTGGAGGCGGCGTAGCGGGAGAGCATGTCGTCCGACCGCCAGCCGGCCAGCATCATCAGGTCCCGCTCCTGTCCTCCTCCGGCCACCGGTGGGCGAAGGTGTGCCGGAACCGGTGCGGGTGCACGTCGGCGACGCCGGCCTGGGCGGCGCGGAGGTGCAGCACGTCCCGGGCGCCGTCGGGCGTCATCGGGCCACGCTGGCCCAGCAGCAGCCGCGTCGACCGGGCGTAGGGGTGCAGGGCCCGCACCCGCAGGTAGCGGTCGACGGCCTGGGCGGTCTTTGCGCCGAAGGGCACCACCCGCGGCCGGGAGCCCTTGCCGGTGACGTAGGCCAGCTCCCGATCGAGGTCGACGTCGGTCAGCTCCAGTCCGCACAGCTCCGACACCCGCAAGTCCGGGGAACCAGCGCTGTGCTGCTCCTCCGCTGACGACCGGATCAGTCATCTTCGCTGGTAGAGCGCTTGGCGCGGCTGGGCTGCACCCGCATCGGCTCGCCCGGCATCTTCGGGTAGTCGGGGGGATAGGGCAGGTCACCGAGGCCCTGGTCCTTCGCCTGGCGCTCGGCCAGCTCGAGCAGCGGCTCGATGCCGAACGCGTGGTCGGACAGCGCGGCGTGCTTGTCACCCACCTCGCGGAAGCGGGCCGGCATGGTCAGCACGTCGAAGTCGGTCGGGTGGACGTCGGGCAGCTCGTCCCAGTCGACCGGCGCGGACACCGGCGCGTGCGGCTTGGGGCGGATGGAGTACGCCGAGGCGATTGTGCGGTCCCGGGCCATCTGGTTGTAGTCGATGAAGATCTTCTCGCCGCGCTCCTCCTTCCACCACGACATCGTCACGCGGTCGGGGATGCGCCGTTCCAGCTCGCGGCCGAAGGCGATCACCGCCCGGCGCACCTCGGGGAAGGTCCACCGCGGCTGGATCGGCACGTACACGTGCACCCCCCGTCCACCCGAGGTCTTCGGCCAGCCCTCCATGCCCAGCTCGTGCAGCAGTTCGCGCACGTGCGGGGCCACCCGGACGGCATCGGAGAAGTCGGTGCCCGGCTGCGGGTCGAGGTCGATGCGGATCTGGTCGGGCTGCTCGACGTCGGACTTCGACACCGGCCACGGGTGGAACGTCAGCGTGCCGAGGTTCGCGCACCAGGCGACGACGGCCACCGAGTCCGGCGCGATCTCGTCCGCCGTCCGCCCGCTGGGGAAGGTGATGTGCGCGGTCGGCACCCAGTCGGGGGCGTTCTTGGGCACCCGCTTCTGGTAGAAGGCGTCGCCGGTGTTGTCCGTGCGGGTGGACAGCCGCGCGCCCTCGAACACCCCGCCCGGCCAGCGCTCCAGCGTGGTCGGCCGGTCCCGCAGTGCGTGCAGGATCCCGTCGCCGACCGCGACGAAGTACTCGACGACGTCGATCTTGCGGATGCCGCGCTCGGCGAAGTACGGCTTCTCCGGACTGGACACGCGCACCTCGCGCCCGTCGACCTGCAGCAGGACGGCGTCCTTCGACGACGCCATCAGCGACCCGACCCCGCAGTGGTGATCACCCGGCGCACCCTAGGCGAGCGGGCCGGGTCGTGTGCCGACCCGGCGTGCCGCACCACTCAGGCGGGGCAGGTCTGCCCGTCCGGCGGCACCACCAGGTCGATGAGGTAGGCGTTCACCGCACCGGTGACGCAGTCGGTACGGGGGTAGGCCGTGTGGCCCTGCCCCTGGTAGGTCAGCAGGACGCCGGAGGCGAGGTCCTCGGCCATGTCGACCGCGCCGGGCAGCGGGGTCACCGGGTCGCCGGCGGTGCCGACGACCAGGATCGGCGCCGCGCCCTCGGCGTCCCGCTCGGGGATCGGGGTGCGCTCGGCCTCCCACGCCGCGCAGCTGTGCAGCCCCACGGCCGAGCCCGCGCCGAACAGCGGGAAGCGCTGCCCCCACTCGGTGGCGAGGGTGCGGACCTCCTCCTCGGGGACCTCGGTTCCCGGGTCGGTGTCCGCGCAGTTGATCGCCAGGTTGGCGTCCATGGTGTTGGTGTAGGTGCCGTCCGCCATCCGGCTCCAGTAGGCGTCCGCCAGCGAGAACACCCCCGCCGCGTCGCCGTTCCGGGCGGTGGACAGGGCCTGCGTCAGCTGCGGCCAGCGGCCGGCGTCGTAGAGGGAGTACAGGACGGCGGTCATGACGATGCCCGGCGTCGCCTGGCGGTTCTCTCCGGGCCGCGCGCTGGGGATCGGCGCCGCCGCCGCCTGGTTCAGCAGGTCCTCCGTGAAGCGGCGCGGCTCCGGGCCGAGCGGGCAGCCGGCGACCAGGCCGACGCAGTTGGCGGCGTACGCGTCGAAGCTCGCCTCGAGCGAGGTGGCCTGCTGCTCGGCCTCGGCGCGCGGGTCGTCGTCGGGGTCGACGGCGGCGTCGAGCACCAGCGCCCGCACCCGGTCGGGGAACAGCTCGGCGTAGGTGGAGCCGAGGGTGGTGCCGTACGAGTAGCCGAGGTAGGTCAGCCGCTCGTCGCCCAGCGACTGGCGCAGCAGGTCCATGTCCCGCGCGGTGTCGACGGTGTTGAAGGTGCCCAGCGCCTCGCCGTACTCCTCGGCGCAGCCGTCGGCGAGCTCCTGCTGCAGAGCGAACGCCGCGTCGACCTGCTCCGGCGTGGTCGGTCGCGGTTCGGCGGCGACCACCCGGTCCTTGACGTCGGGCGGGATGCACTCGACCGGCGTCGACAGCCCCACCCCGCGCGGGTCGAAGCCGACCACGTCGAAGCGGCGGAGCACGTCCTCGGGCAGCGTCAGCGCCTGACCGAGCGCGGCGTCGGCGCCCGAGCCGCCGGGTCCGCCGGGGTTGATGACCAGCGACCCGATGCGGTCGGTCTGACCGGCCAGCCGCGCCCGGACGAGGAAGAGCGGCAGCGTGGCGCCCTGCGGCTCGTCGTAGCTGATCGGCACCTCGGTGCGGCCGCACTCGAAGGCCAGGTCCCGTTCGCTGCCCGGGAGGCCGGCCACCAGCTGCGAGAGGTCCGCGTCGCAGTCGGTCCAGGCGATCTCCGCCGCCTCCGGCTCGACCGGCGCCGAGGACGCCGGGGCCGACGACTCCGCCGCGCCGTCGTCGGAGGAGGTGCAGCCGGAGACCGCCACGAGCAGTCCGGTGGCAGCGGCGACCAGGCCGCGGGACACGCGCATGGGTCCTGAGGGTATGAGGCGGACCCGGCCGGCGCAGGCACGGGCCCCGCCCCGGTGACGGCGGCCCCTGCAGGATCCCGCCGCCGGCCCCGTCCCGAGGCTCGCCCGGCGCGCGAGAGGTGAGGGGGACGGGGCCTCCGCGGCGGGGGCAGGGGGCTCCCCGCTCAGCCGTCGAAGACCTCCGCCAGGTCGTAGCGCACCGGCACCTCCAGCTGGTCGTAGGTGCAGCTGCGCGCCTCCCGGTCGGGGCGCCAGCGCAGGAACTGGCCGGTGTGCCGCAGCCGCCGCCCCTCCAGCTGGTCGTACTTGACCTCCACGACGAGCTCCGGGCGCAGCGGCACCCAGGACAGGTCCTTGCCGGCGTTCCAGCGGCTCTGCGCGCCGGGCATCCGGTGCTCCTCGCCGTCGCCGCCGTTGACGACCTGCGCGTTCGCCCAGTCCTGCCACGGGTGCCCGTCCAGCGCCTCGGCCCGGTAGGGGGCCAGCTCCTCGACCAGCTCGGCCCGCCGGGCCATCGGGAACGACGCCGCGACGCCGATGTGCTGCAGGTCGCCGGAGTCGTCGTAGAGGCCCAGCAGCAGCGACCCGACGATCGGCCCGCTCTTGTGCCAGCGGAACCCGGCGACCACGCAGTCCGCCGTGCGCACGTGCTTGACCTTGGTCATCAGCCGCTGGTCGGGGCCGTACGGCAGGTCGGCGGCCTTGGCGACGACGCCGTCCAGCCCGGCGCCCTCGAACTCCTCGAACCAGCGACGCGCGGTGTCCGGGTCCTGGGTGATCGCGGTGACGTGTACCGAGTCGGTGCCCGTGACCACCTCCTGCAGCCGGGCCCGCCGCTGCGCGAACGGGGTCTCCAGGAGCGACTCGTCCCCGACGGCCAGCAGGTCGAAGGCCACGAACGACGCCGGCGTCTGCTCGGCCAGCAGGTCGACCCGCGACTTGGCCGGGTGGATGCGCTGCAGCAGCGCCTCGAAGTGCAGCCGGTCGCCCTGGGGGACGACGATCTCGCCGTCGACGACGCAGCGCTCGGGCAGCGCCGCCTTGACCGCCTCGACCACCTCGGGGAAGTAGCGGGTCAGCGGGCGCTCGTTGCGGCTGCCCAGCTCCACCTCGTCGCCGTCCCGGAAGACGATGCACCGGAAGCCGTCCCACTTCGGCTCGTAGAACATGCCCTCGGCAGTGGGCACCGTGGTCACGGCCTTGGCCAGCATCGGCTTCACCGGCGGCAGCAGGGGCAGGTCCATGCCGGCCAGTCAAGCAGTCACCGCCGATGGACGGCGGTGTGCGGCCGGCTCAGTAGCTGAAGGTGGTGGCGCCCTCGTCGCCGATCCACTCCCACAGGGGAATCGTGCCGGCGAGCTCGGCGCCCTTGACCAGCCCGGCGGCGTCGAGCTGCTTGGCGTTGAAGCAGATCGGGCAGACGAACAGCCGCCCGCCGGCCGCGGCGTAGCGCTCGAACAGGCTGGTCAGCGGGGGGCAGCCCTCACACGCGGTCCCGACGGCCACCCCGTCCAGGGCCAGCCGCACGGCCTCTTTGGCCAGGAACATCGCGGTCGGACGGCCGGACTCGGCCGCACCCACCGCCATGAGCATCGCGACGGTGACCGTCTCCGCGTCCTCGAGTCCGGTCTTCAGGCTGACCACTGCCTTGCCCATGGCTCCTCCGCACGGTCGGGGAGGCGGACGCTAGGGGCGGCCGGGTGCCCGGCGCAGGAGTCGGAGGTCCCGCGGCAGCGGCCGATGGCGTTCCGGGCGGACAGCACGCCGTCCTCCTCGGGGTCGGCGGAGGCGGTCGCGGCCGGCGAGGAGGTCTGGATCGCCAACCGGCCCCTCGTCGCACAGGCCGTCGCCGGGGGACCGTGCTGCCCACCGCGGACCAGCGGCTCAGGGCGTGCGGCGACGCCGTCCGGCTTGTCTGCTGGGCGGTGAGCCCGAGCGGAGCGGGCCGGTGACGGCGACCGTGCGGGCCCGTGGAGGTCGCGGAGTACCGGCCCGACATGGCCTACCGCGCCCGGACGGTCCTCCTGGAGGGCGACGAGCCGCCGCTGCGGGAGGTGCTGGCGCGCTTCGCGGACGGGGTGCTGCTCGTGGAGGAGCAGGGCGCGGTGCGCGCCTTCCTGCTGTCCCGGGTGCGTGAGGTGGCCGGGCTGGAGCCGGTCGCGAAGGTGGACACCGACCAGATCACCGTGCCCGTCCGCGTCCGGTATGTCGGCGCACCGCTCACCGGGTGGGCAGCCTGCCACAGTCAGGGCGCGGACGACGCCGGTCACGCGCGGGTGCCGGACGAGTAGACTAAGTCACATGACTACATCGGTCGGCGTGCACGAGGCCAAGACGCACCTGTCGCGGCTGCTGGAGAAGGTCGCGGCCGGCGAGGAGGTCGAGATCACCAATCGCGGCAAGGTGGTCGCCCGGCTGGTGGGTCCCGCGCGGCGAACGCCCAACTTCGACTTCGACCGGGGCAACGTGTGGATCGCCGACGACTTCGACGACCTCCCCGAGGACCTGCAGCGGGCGTTCGAGGGCGACGGGTGAAGGTCCTCCTCGACACCCACGTCGTCGTCTGGGCCACCCACCAGTCGGTTCGGTTGGGTACCGCCAGACAACTGGTCCTCGACGCCGATCAGCGGTTGCTCTCCGCGGTGTGCGTGTGGGAGCTGGCGATCAAGCAGGGACTGGGCAAGCTCACCGTCGGGTCCGACGTCCGGACGTGGACGCGGCGGGTGACCAGCGAACTCGTCCTCGACCACCTCCCGGTCACCGCCGAGCACGCCGCCGCGGTCGAGCACCTGCCCGACGTCCACCGCGACCCGTTCGACCGGCTCCTGGTCGCCCAGGCCGTCGCCGAGGGGGCCGTGCTGCTCACCGCGGACGCGCGGCTCGCGGCGTACGGCGACGTCGTCCGACTGGTCGGCTGACCCGGGGCCGTCGACCCGGCCGCGTCCGTCACCCACCGGGAGGACGCCCCCGGGGCCGGATGGTCGGCCGCGCCGGGGTCGGCGATGATCCGGTGTCGGGCCGGGCCGGCCCGCTGCGTGCGGTGCAGGGAGGAGGGGCATGGGGCCGGGGACCGCTCTGCTGGGAGGCCGCTACGAGCTGCGGTCGCTGCTGGCGACCGGTGGCATGGGCCAGGTGTGGCGGGGCCGGGACACCCTCCTCGACCGGGACGTCGCGGTGAAGGTGCTGCGCAGTGAGTACACCCGGGACCGGTCCTTCCTCGAACGCTTCCGCGCGGAGGCCCGGCACACCGCGGCGCTGTCCCACCCCAACATCGCCACGCTGCACGACTACGGCGAGACGGAGGCGGTCGGACCCGGCGGCGGCGAGCACGTCGCCTGGCTGGTCATGGAGCTCGTCGAGGGTGAGTCGCTGGCCGACCTGCTGGCGCGGGAGTCCCCGCTGGACCCGGCCCGGGTCGCCGGGCTGCTGCGGCAGGCCGCCGCCGGCCTGGGCGCCGCCCACGAGGCCGGGGTGGTGCACCGCGACGTCAAGCCCGGCAACGTGCTGGTCCGCCCGGACGGAGTCGTCAAGATCACCGACTTCGGCATCGCGTGGTCGGCGTCCAGCGTGGCGCTGACCGGCACCGGACAGGTCGTCGGGACAGCGCACTACCTGTCGCCGGAGCAGGCCTCGGGCGGGCCGGCCACCCCGGCCAGCGACGTCTACGCCCTCGGCCTGGTGGCCTACGAGTGCCTGGCCGGCCGGCGGGCGTTCGAGGGCGAGAACTCGGTGCAGGTGGCGCTCAAGCAGATCCGGGAGGAGCCGCCGCCGCTGCCGGCCGGGGTCCCGGCTCCGTGGCAGGCGCTCGTCGGCCGCGCGCTGGCCAAGGACCCGGCCCGGCGTCCCGCGGACGGCGACGCCTTCCGGGACGCCGTCGACGGCCTCTCCGGCGGCCCGGGTGTGCCGGGACCGGCCCGGGCGGCCACGGCGGCGATGCCGGCCGCGGGTGCGGTCGCCCCGGCTGCGGGTGCGGTCGGCCCGGCCGCCACCCGCGTGCTGCCGTCCGGTCCGCCGCGGGCAGCGGCCCCGAGTTCGGGGCGCGGAGGGCGGCGGCGCGGCCTGCTGCTGGCCGTGCTGGCCCTGCTCGCCGTGGCCGCCGTCATCGGCGTCGCGCTGAGCTCGGGCGGGGACCCGACCCCGGCGACGGAGCAGACCCCGGGCCCGGTCACCGCACCGATCACCGACCCGCGGGTCGAGGTGGTGGCCGAGGACCTCGTCGGCCGGCCGGTGGCGGTGGTGCAGGGCGAGCTCGCCGGGCAGGGGTTCGCCGTCGCGCTGGTCCCGGTCGAGCGGTCCGACGTCCCCGACGGGCAGGTCACCGCGGTGGCGCCGTCCGGTCCGGTCGCGCCCGGCAGCACGCTGACCGTCACCCACGCCGTCGCGCCGCCGCCCACCGAGACCGGCGGCGGGAACGGCAGCGAGGAGGGGGCGGACGAGGACGAGGGTGGCGGGAACGGGAACGAGGGTGGCGGGAACGGGAACGAGGGCGGCGGGAACGGCGACGAGGGTGGCGGGAACGGGAACGAGGGCGGCGGGAACGGCACCACAGGTCGGGACGGCTGACTCGTGGCGGTGACCGGGAGGGACGACCTGGCGGCGTGGCCGCTGGCCGCGCTGATGGTGGGCAGCGGGGTCACCCACTTCACGAACCCCGGCTACTACCGCGGCCTGGTGCCGTCGTGGCTGCCGGCGCGCTCGGCGCTGGTCGTGCTCAGCGGGCTGGCCGACGTCGCCGTCGGCGTCCTCGTCGCGGTGCCGGCGACCCGCCGGACCGGCGCGCGGTCGACCGCCGCGCTCATCACGACCTACCTGCCCGCGCACCTCGAGCCGCTGCGTCTCCGGCGCACGGCGCAGCGGGCGTTCGACCGGCCGATCGGTGTCGCGGCGCGGGTCGCCGTCAACCTGGGCTACGTCGCCTGGGCCGCGGCGGTCGCCCGGCGCGCTACCGGTCGACCGCGTATCGGGTGAACAGCACGCCGTCCTCCTCCAGCACCTGCAGCAGCCGGGGGCGGACGACGTCCGGCAGCGGCCCGGCCACCAGCCGGTCCGGACCGCCGACCAGCGCCGGCGCGATCGTCAGGTCCAGCTCGTCGACCACCCCGGCCGCCAGCGCCGCCGTCAGCAGGACCGGTCCGCCCTCGCAGACCAGCTGCTCCAGCCCGCGCTCGGCCAGCGCATCCAGCGCCGCCGGCAGGTCGACGTCGTCGTCCCCGCAGAGCAGCACCGTCACGCCGGCGTCGACCAGCGCCGCCCGCCGGTCCGGGTCGGCCGCCGCGCACGTCACCAGGACCGTGGGCGAGACCGCCAGCCGGTCCCCAGGGGCGAGCGAGGCCCGCCGCGAGACGACGACGACCGGCGCGGACACCGGCCGGCCCAGCGCCGTCCGCAGCTCGGCGACGTGCGGGTCGGCGGCCACCGGCCGGTAGCCCTCCGCGGCCGCCGTCCCGTGCCCCACCAGCACCGCGTCGGCCAGCGCGCGCAGGGTGCGGAACACCCGCTCGTCGCCGGGCGAGCCCAGTCCCGCGCTCCTCCCGCCGACCGTGACGGCGCCGTCGAGGGAGGCGACGAAGTCCACCCGCAGCCGGCGGCCGGCCGGCAACCGGTAGGCCTCGACGAGCGCGGCGTCGTCGAGGTCGGGGGAGGGGTCGGGCAGCAGCCGCCGCACGTCAGGCGGTGGTCAGCACGGCCGCGCTCTCGGCCGGCACGGTCACCGTGCGTCCGTCGAGGTGCGGCAGCTCCCCCGTGGCGAAGAGCACCTCCGTCGCCGGGCCGTCCAGGTCGATCTCCCGGGGGGAGTCGGCGAGGTTCGCCACCACCCGCAGGGAGCCGCGGTGCAGCACCAGCCAGCGGTCGGCGTCGTCCCAGGAGACCTGGACCCGCGACAGGTCCGGGTCGACCAGGTCGGGGTGCTGGTGCCGGAGGCGTAGGAGCGCCCGGGTGGCGGCGAGCAGCGTCCGGTGCGGCTCGCGCTCGGGCTCGCTCCAGTCCAGCTTCGAGCGGGTGAAGGTCTCCGGGTCCTGCGGGTCGGGCACCTCGTCGGCGTCCCACCCGTGCTCGGCGAACTCGCCCTTGCGCCCCTCCGCCGTCGCCCGGCCGATCTCCGGGTCGGTGTGGCTGGTGAAGAACTGCCACGGCGTGGCGGCGCCCCACTCCTCGCCCATGAAGAGCATCGGGGTGAACGGGCCGGTGAGCACCAGCGTCGCGCCGACGGCGAGCAGACCGGGGGAGAGGGACGCCGAGATCCGGTCGCCGACCGCGCGGTTGCCGATCTGGTCGTGGTCCTGCAGGTAGCCGAGGAACTTCCACCCCGGCAGCAGAGCGGTGTCGACCGGCCGGCCGTGGTGCCGGCGGCGGAAGCTCGACCAGGCGCCGTCGTGGAAGAACGCGCCGGTCAACGTCTTGGCCAGCCCGGCGAGGCCCGCCGCGGCGAAGTCGCCGTAGTAGCCCTGGCCCTCACCGGTGAGCACCGAGTGCAGCGCGTGGTGGAAGTCGTCGCTCCACTGGGCGTGGATGCCCAGACCGCCCGCCACCCGCGGGGTGACCATGCGCGGGTCGTTGAGGTCGCTCTCGGCGATCAGCGTCAGCGGCCGGCCCTCGGCGACCGACAGCCGGTCGACCTCCTGCGCCATCTCCTCGAGCACGTGGGTGGCCCGCTTGTCGACCAGCGCGTGGACGGCGTCCAGCCGCAGCCCGTCGACGTGCATGTCGTGCAGCCACATCAGCGCGTTGTCGATGATGTAGCGGCGCACCTCGTCGGAGTCGGGCCCGGAGAGGTTCACCGAGCTGCCCCAGGTGTTGGCACCGCCCTCGCTGAAGATCGGCATGAACAGCGGCAGGTAGTTCCCGGACGGGCCGAGGTGGTTGTAGACGACGTCCTGGAGAACGCCCAGGCCGCGCTGGTGGCAGGCGTCGACGAAGCGCTGGTAGGCCGCGGGACCGCCATAGCTCTCCTGCACCGTGTACCAGAGGACGCCGTCGTACCCCCAGTTGTGCGTGCCGTCGAAGCCGTTGACCGGCAGCAGCTCGACGAAGTCAACGCCGAGGTCGACCAGGTGGTCCAGCCGGGCGACCGCGGCGTCCAGCGTGCCCTCGGGCGTGAAGGTGCCGACGTGCATCTCGTAGACGACCCCGCCGGCCAGCGGCCGGCCGGTCCAGGCCCGGTCACCCCACTGGTACGCGGCGGGGTCGTGGCGGCGGGACAGCCCGTGCACGCCCTCGGGCTGGCGGCGCGAGCGCGGGTCGGGACGGGGCGTGTCGTCGTCGCCGAGCAGGAAGCCGTAGTCGGCCTCGGGACCGGCCTCGACCTCGGCGCGCCACCAGCCGCCCTCCTCGCGGCGCATCTCGTGCACCGACCCGTCGACCTGCACCCGGACCCGTTCCGGGACCGGCGCCCAGACGGCGAACTCGACGGCAGCGGACATGCAGGAGCCTCCAGGGGAGCACGGGGTCGTCGTGGGGCGGTCCGGGGGGTTGTGCCCGGGCGGACGGTCCCCAACCGCGCGTTCCCGGCGTGCCGTGCGTCATCGGGCTTCCGGAGTGTCCCGGTGTCGTTACCGTGCGCTCCCACCGGTGCAGGAGAGCACCAGCCCGCCCCCCGAGGAGCGCCATGAGCACGGTCCGCACCGTCGTCTTCCCGGCCCTCCGGCTGCTGGTGTGGACCGTCATCGCCGTCGCCCTCGTGGTGCTCGCCTTCCGCGGCGGCAGCGGTGGGACGGCGCCGGTGGCCGCCGGTGCGCCGCCGGTCGACCTCACCTCCCCGGTGGTCCCGGTGGCGCGTGGCACGGTCGCCAACACCGTCACCGTCCAGGGCACGGTCGTCGCCGACGCCACGGTCCCGGTCCGGGCCACCAAGGCGGGCACGGTCCGCCGGGTGCTGGTCGGGGACGGCGACGTCGTCGAGGAGGGCGACGCCGTCGTCGAGGTCCGCTGGGAGGAGGAGCGCGAGCCGGTCCCCGGCACCGACGCCGAGGGCAACCCCACCAGCAGGCCCCGCGCGCCGCTGGTCCGGACGGCGACCGTCCTCGCTCCCACGGCCGGCACCGTCACCGCCGTCGACGTGCTGGTCGACCAGGTCGTCGCGGTCGGGGACCGGGTCGCCGGCATCTCCCCGGGATCGCTGTCGGTCACCGCGACGCTCACCCAGGACGACCAGTTCCGGCTGCTGGCACCGCCGTCCACCGCAGAGGTGGAGGCGCAGGGCGGGCCGGCGCCGTTCACCTGCACCGACCTCGCGCTCGGCGCGCCGGCGGCCGCGGACCGCGGCAGCGGCGACCAGGCCTCCGACGGGGTGGACCCGGCCGCCACGGGGACGGCGCAGGGCGGCACCACCGCCCGCTGCCGGGTCCCCGCCGGGACGACGGTGTTCGCCGGCATGGCCGCCACGGTCGTGGTGGACGCCGGTGTCGCCGAGGACGTGCTGGTGGTCCCGGTGACCGCGGTCCAGGGCTCGGTGCAGCGCGGCAACGTCTGGGTGGTCGGCCCCGACGGCGCGCAGGAGGAGCGCGCGGTGGTCCTCGGGCTCACCGACGGCGACCAGGTCGAGGTCCGCGAGGGCCTGGCCGAGGGCGACTCCGTGCTGGCGTTCGTCCCGGTGCCCGACGACACCGTGGAGAGCCCGGGGACCGCCGGGCCGTTCGGGTGAGCCTGCTCAGCCTGCGGGGCATCAGCCGCGAGGTCGCGCTGCCCGACGGTGGGGTGCTGCCGATCCTCACGGGGGTCGACCTGGAGGTGGCGCCGGGCGAGCACGTGGCCGTCATCGGCCGGTCCGGGTCGGGCAAGTCGACGCTGCTCAACCTCCTCGGCCTGCTCGACACCCCGACCGGCGGGGAGTACCTGCTCGACGGGGAGCCGACCGACGCGCTGCGGGCCCGCCGTCGCGCCCGGCTGCGCGGCGAGGTGTTCGGCTTCGTCTTCCAGCAGTTCAACCTGCTGCCGCGGCGCACCGCGGAGGAGAACGTCGCCGCGCCGCTGCTCTACGCCCGCGGCCGGGACTACCTGCGCCGCCGGCGCACGGCGCGCGAGCTGCTCGACCGGGTCGGTCTGGGTGCCCGCGCCGGCACCGTCCCCGAGCGGCTCTCCGGCGGTGAGCAGCAGCGGGTCGCCATCGCGCGGGCGCTGGTGCGCTCGCCGCGCGTCGTCCTGGCCGACGAGCCCACCGGCGCGCTCGACGTCGAGACCGGTGCGCAGGTGATGGCGCTGCTGGCCGAGGCCGCCGCCGAGGGGGGCGCCGCGCTGGTCACCATCACCCACGACCTGAACGTCGCCGGGCTGGCCGACCGCCGCTACCGGCTGGACGCCGGCCGGCTCACGCCGCTGCCCGACCCGGCGCCGGCCCTGCCCCCGCCCGCGGCCGCCCCCCTCGGGGGAGCGGCCCCGTGACGCCCGTGCTGGCCACCTTCGCCGAGGCGTGGAGCGAGGTGCGGGTGCACAAGGCCCGGGTGGTGCTCTCCCTGGTCGGCGTCTTCCTCGCCGTCTTCGCCATGACGACGGTGACCGCGCTCGGCCTGCTGGTCGCCCAGGTGCAGCAGGAGCAGGGGGAGCGCATGGGTGGCCGGCCGGCCACCATCGCCGTCACCGCCTACGACCCGCAGACCGGGATGCCGCCGGACCCGCAGGAGTGGGACGCCGCCGTCGCCGACCTCACCGAGCGGTACGGGATCACGACCACCGCCAGCATCGGCTACGAGGAGACCCGCTTCCGGCTGCCCGGCGGCACCCAGGCGGTGCAGACCAAGCGCGTCTCGCCGTCCTACGGGCAGCTGCACCGCATCGAGCCGATCCAGGGCCGGTGGCTGCGCGAGGGCGACCGGGACAGCCTGGCGCCGGCCGTCGTCGTCAACGAGGCGTTCCTCGGCGCGCTGGGCGTCCCGGACCTGTCGGGCCACCCCACCGTCGTGATCGGTGGGGACAGCCCGGTGCGGGCCGCGATCGTCGGGGTCGTCCGCGAGGGGTACGGCGACGAGCTGCTCGCCTACCGGGTGGACCGCTCGGCCGGCCCGTGGGACGAGCCGGCTCCCGCCGACCCGTCGGCGATGGTGTTCGGACCGGCCACGCTGGAGCTGTGGGTCCCGCCGGAGCAGGCCGACGAGGTCATGGCGGTGGTCACGAACGACCTCGGGCTGGCGCTCGGCGGGGTCCGGGTCGACGCCTACCGGCAGGACGCGCAGGGCCTGGAGGAGACCCTCGGCATGCTGCGGCTGGCCATCCGCGGCGCGGGGATCGTGGTGCTCGTCCTCGGCGGGCTCGGCGTGCTCAACATCGGGCTGGTCACGGTCCGCCAGCGGATCCGGGAGATCGGCGTCCGGCGCAGCTTCGGCGCCACCTCGTCGCGGGTGTTCTCCGCGATCGTGCTGGAGAGCGTCTGCGCCACGTTCCTCGCCGGGCTCGCCGCGGTCGCGCTGTCGGTCGTCCTGGTGCGCAACCTGCCGCTGGAGCAGCTGCTCAACAGCGGCGTCCCGCTGGCCGAGACCCCGGCCTTCCCGGTGGCCGCAGCGGTGGAGGGCCTGGTGTCGGCCACGGCGGTCGGCGCGCTGGCCGGGCTGCTGCCCGCGGTCATCGCCGTCCGGGCGAAGGTGATCGACGCCATCCGCTTCTAGAAGGACCCCGCTGCCCCCCACCGCTCGCAGGCTCGCGGCGGGACCCTGCAGCGGGGCCGTTCCAGCCGGTCGCGGGGCTCGCGGCGGGACCCTGCAGCGGGGCCGTT
>NZ_FOIE01000010.1 GCF_900111455.1 Geodermatophilus poikilotrophus
GTAAGGCCCCCGCCCAGACCAGCGGGTTGATAGGCCGGAGGTGGAAGCACCGCGAGGTGTGGAGCTGACCGGTACTAACAGGCCGAGGGCTTGACCACACGACCACAACGACCCCCACACCAGGTGTGCGGGGTGACGGTCGAAGAATCATGCGTAGCAAACAGCGTCCACTGTGCGGTTCTGAACGCACCAACCGGGATCCGGTCGGTCAGGTTCACAGTGTTACGGCGGTCATGGCGAGAGGGAAACGCCCGGTCCCATTCCGAACCCGGAAGCTAAGCCTCTCAGCGCCGATGGTACTGCCCCGGGAACGGGGTGGGAGAGTAGGACACCGCCGGACAACCATTCCACGAAGGGCCCTCACCACTCGGTGAGGGCCCTTCGTGCACCCCCGACCAGAAACCGGCCTCGCCCGTCCTCCTCGGCGGCCGGGCCGTCCTCGGATCGCCACGTGAGGTCAGGGCCGTAGCGCCATCGAGTTGCTCGGCCGCGTCAGTCCGCAGCCGGCAGTCACCCGTCCTCGTGGCGAGCACGCTCCCGGACGCCGATGATGCTGAAGTGAGGCAGGGCGGGCGCCGGGACGACGACGTACCCGGGCGGGCCCTGACCACGCGAGCGATCGTCATCGCGGCCGTGGTGGCACTCGTCTTCGGCGTCGCGGTGCTGACGGCGCTCCTGGTCTTCCTGGGCTCCGGCTCGAGGTCGCAGACCGCTCGCCTGTCCGCCGTACGGACCGCCGGGACCATCGTCGTCGGGACGGGCGGCGTCTTCGCTCTCCTCCTGGCGGCCCGCCGGCAGCGCTCGACCGAGCTCTCCTTGGCGCAGCAGGAGAGGGTCGCCAAGGCGGTCGCGTTCGACGCGGCGGAGAGAGGGGTCACGGAGCTGTACAGCAGCGCTGCCGAGCAGCTCGGGAGCGACAAGGCCTCCGTCCGGCTTGCTGGGCTGTAGGCGCTGGAGCGGTTGGGTGAGGACCACCCACGACATCGGCAGGTCATCGTCGACCTCGTCTGTGCCTACCTGCGCATGCCCTTCGAGGCGCGGGAGTCGACGACGGACGAGGGGAGTCGGCGGGCGACGCGGGAGGAACTGCACGTCCGCGTTGCGGCGCCCGCCGTCATCGAGGGGGAGGCGCGTTTCGACGACGTCCGCCTCCACGGTGAGGTGTCCTTCCACGGCGTGGTCGCTGCGTGCGTGCCGACCGGCAAGGAGCACGTGTGGCCCGCGGGGTGGCGATCGACAGCCAGCCCCACCACACCCCGACGGTTGACTCCCGAGCGCGCATCGCCGGACTCCACTGACGGACCACGGGTGCCCGGGTGGACGCAGCTGCGATCCCGCCTGCGCGAGCAGTGGGCGCTGGACCGTCAGTGAGGTCCCGCGCACGGACGGCTCGGCCTGCCACCACCCAGCCGCTGGTGCACACCACCGTCGACCTCGGGCCGCGCGCGCCCGCCTGGTTGCCGCCGGTGGCGCCGGTGGCGTACGCACCCACCGTGCACCTCGCCGCCGGCACCCGGCCGCCCCGGCCGGTCGCCACGGGGCAGGACGCCGTCCGGCTCCCGCTGCCCGGCGGGTGGACGGCGACCGCGTGGCGTGCCGAGCTGCACCGGGTGACCAGCGCGCCGGCCGCCCGGACCGGGCCGGGGCAGGCGACGGCGTGACGCTCGTGGTCCGCGCTCGCCGGGTGCTGCTCCCCGACGGCGGGCGGGCGGCCGCGGTGCACACCGCGGACGGCCGGATCACCGCGGTCACCGGCTTCGACGACGCGCCCGCCGGCGCGGTCACCCTCGCCGACGACGAGGTGCTGCTGCCGGGACTGGTCGACAGCCACGTGCACGTCAACGAGCCCGGGCGCACCGAGTGGGAGGGCTTCGCGACCGCGACCCGGGCGGCGGCGGCGGGCGGCGTCACCACCGTCGTGGACATGCCGCTGAACTCGATCCCGCCGACGACGAGCGTCGAGGCGCTGCACGTGAAGCGGCGGGCCGCCGAGGGGCAGGTCGCCGTCGACGTCGCCTTCTGGGGCGGAGTGGTCCCCGGCAACCTCGACCAGCTCCGGCCGCTGCACGACGCCGGCGTCGTCGGGTTCAAGTGCTTCCTGCTCGACTCGGGCGTTCCGGAGTTCCCACCGCTGGACGACGCCGACCTGCGCGCCGCGCTCACCGAGCTCGCCGGGGTGGACGCGCTGCTGATCGCCCACGCAGAGGACGCCGACGTCATCGCCGCCGCGCCCCCGCCCGCGGGGGCCCGCTACCCGGCCTTCCTCGCCTCCCGGCCACCGGCCGCGGAGGAGACGGCGATCGGCCGACTGGTGGCTGCCGCCCGCGACACCGGCGGGCGGGCGCACGTCGTCCACCTCGCCGACGCCGACGCGCTGCCCCTGCTGCGGAGGGCCCGGGTGGAGGGGGTGCGGGTCACCGTCGAGACCTGCCCGCACTACCTGACGTTCGCGGCGGAGGAGGTGCCGGACGGCGACACCGCGTTCAAGTGCTGCCCGCCGATCCGGGAGTCCCGGCACCGGGAGGCGCTGTGGGCGGCGCTGGCCGACGGCGACGTCGACCTGGTGGTCAGCGACCACTCGCCGTGCACGCCCGAGCTCAAGCGGCTCGACGTCGGCGACTTCGGGCTGGCGTGGGGCGGGATCGCCTCGCTGCAGGTGGCGCTGCCGGCGGTGTGGACCGGGGCGCGGGCACGCGGACTGGACCTGTCGCAGGTCGCCCGCTGGATGTCGGCGGCCCCGGCGCGGCTGGCCGGGCTGCCGCAGAAGGGGGCGATCGCGGTCGGGCGGGACGCCGACCTGGTGGTGTTCGCGCCGGAGGAGCGGTGGCGGGTGGGGGAGCTGCTGCACCGGAACCCGGTCACGCCGTACGCGGGCCGGGAGCTGACCGGCGTCGTCCGCCGGACGTGGCTGCGCGGCGAGGAGACCGACGGGACCCCCCGCGGCCGCCTGCTCGGCCGGGGAGGCCGCTGAGGAAGGCGGTGACCCCTGCACGGTCCACGGACCCCGGCTGCCCTGCCCACCCGTGCCAGAGTGACCCCGCGCCACCCTGCGACCCCGGCGAGGAGCCCGATGAGCGACCCCACCCGACTGCCCGACCTGGCCGGCCGCGCGCTCGGCGGGGCGGTGCTCGCGGCGAACGACGAGTCCTTCGCCGCGAAGGAGAACCTCGTGCTGCCGCACCCGCCGCAGGCGCTGCCCGGCTTCGGCCACCGCGGCAAGGAGTACGACGGCTGGGAGACCCGGCGCCGCCGCTCCCCGGGGTCGGACTGGGCGATCGTGCGGCTCGGCGTGCCGGGCGTCGTCGCGGCGGTCGTCGTCGACACCGCGCACTTCACCGGCAACCACCCGTCGCGAGCGTCGGTGGAGTGCACCGCCGTCGAGGGCCACCCCACCGTCGCCGAGCTGGAGCGCGCCGACTGGCAGCCGCTGGTGCCGCTGTCGGACCTCGCCGGGGACAGCGCCAACACCTTCCCGGTCGACTCGACCAGGCGGGTCACCCACGTGCGGCTGACCATCTCCCCCGACGGCGGCGTGGCGCGGCTGCGGGTGCACGGCACCGCGGTGCCCGACCCGCGCCTGGTCGACGCCGGCCCGTTCGACCTCGCCGCCCTGGAGAACGGCGGGCGGGTGACCGGCGTGAGCGACGAGTTCTACGGCCGCCCGGTGCAGCTGGTGTCCCCCGGTCCGGCCCGGTCGATGGGGGAGGGCTGGGAGACCCGGCGCCGGCGCGGCGAGGGCAACGACTGGGTGGAGCTCGCCCTGGCCTGCGAGGGCGTCGTCACCCTGGCCGAGCTGGACACCTCCTGGTTTCTCGGCAACGCGCCCGGGTCGGCGTCCCTCACCGGCAGCGGCCCGGACGGCGAGGTCGTCGTCCTGCCCCGGACCCGGCTGCAGCCCGACACCCGGCACCGCTTCGTCCTCGGCGGCGGGCCGGCGGTGGACCGGGTGCGGCTGGACGTCCTCCCCGACGGCGGCATGGCCCGGCTCCGGCTGTGGGGCCGGCCGACCGCCGCCGGCCGCGAGGCGCTGGGACGGCGCTGGTTCGACGCGCTGCCCGACGTCCAGGCGCTGGAGGTCTTGCAGTCGGCGGGGGTGGCGCCGGCCGAGGCCGGCCGGCTGGTCGGTGCCCGCCCGCTCGGCGCGGACCTGCCCCCGGCGGTGGCCCGGCTGGTCCTCGGCCGGGAGAGCGGAACGGTCCAGGGCGCGGGGGGACGTGGCTAGGGTCGGCCGCGTGCCACCTCGCCGTCTCCCGGTGCTCGCCGTCGTCCCCGTCCTGGCCCTCGGCCTGAGCGCGTGCGGCTCGTCGATCGGGGAGGACGAGCTGGAGAGCCAGGTGGCCGGCACGCTGGAGTCCCGGTTCGGCGTGGCGGCCGGCGTCTCCTGCCCCGGCGACCTCGAGGCCGAGGTGGACGCGACCACCGAGTGCACCGCCACCGACATCGGCACCGGTGAGGAGGTCGTGCTGCGGATCACCGTGACCTCGGTCGAGGACGACACCGCCGAGTTCGACATCGCGCCGGTCGACTGAGCCGCCGTTCCACCGCCGTCACCTGGGGTGGGCAGGATGCGGTGCGTGAGGACCACCGCTGATCTGCTGGTGCACGACGCCGAGCTGCTGGCCACCGTCGACGACGCCCGACGCGAGATCCCGGGCGGCTGGGTGGCGGTCACCGACGGGGTGGTGACCGGGGTGGGCGGCCCGGGCGACCCCGCACCGGCCGCCGTCCGGCGGGTCGACGCGCGCGGCTGCCTGGTGACGCCGGGGCTGGTGAACACCCACCACCACCTGTACCAGAACCTCACCCGTGCCTTCGCCCCCGCGCTGACCGGCGGCCTGTTCGAGTGGCTGGTCACCCTCTACCCGCTGTGGGCGCGGCTGGACGAGGAGGCCGCCTTCGTCAGCGCCTACGTCGGGCTCACCGAGCTGGCGCTGTCGGGCTGCACCACCTCGACGGACCACCTCTACGTGCACCCACGCGGCGGTGGCGACCTGGTCTCCGCGGAGATCGCCGCCGCCCGCGAGCTCGGCGTGCGCTTCTCCCCGACCCGGGGCTCGATGTCGCTGTCGGTGGAGGACGGCGGCCTGCCCCCGGTCTCCGTCGTGCAGGACGAGGACGACATCCTCGCCGACTCCGAGCGCCTGGTGGCCGCCCACCACGACCGCTCGCCGCACGCGATGACCCGCATCGCGCTCGCGCCCTGCTCGCCGTTCAGCGTCTCGCCGGCCCTCATGCGCCGCACCGCGGAGCTCGCCGAGGACCTCGACGTCCGGCTGCACACGCACCTGTGCGAGACGCGGGACGAGGACGCCTTCTGCCTGGCCACCTTCGGCCGCCGCCCGGTCGACCACCTCGCCGACGTCGGCTGGCTGTCCGACCGGGTGTGGCTGGCGCACGTGGTGTGGCCCTCGGCCGACGAGGTGGCCCGGCTGGGCGCGGCGCGGGTCGGTGCGGCGCACTGCCCGTCGTCCAACATGGTGCTGGGCAGCGGGCTGGCGCCGGTGGCCGAGCTGCGCGCGGCCGGGGCGCCGGTCGGGCTCGGCGTGGACGGGTCGTCGTCGGCGGACTCCGCGTCGCTGTGGTTGGAGGCCCGGACGGCGATGCTGCAGGGCAAGCTGCGGCACGGCGCGGGCGCGATGTCGGCCCGCCACGCGCTGGAGATGGCCACCCGCGGCGGCGCGGCCTGCCTCGGGCGCACCGGTGGGATCGGCGAGCTGTCGGTGGGCGCGTGCGGGGACCTCGCCGTCTGGTCGCTGGAGGGCCCGGCCTTCGCCGGCGCGCTGTCGGACCCGGTGGAGGCGTGGCTGCGCTGCGGCCCGGTCGCCGCACGGCACACCGTGGTCGCCGGGCGGTTCGTGGTCGAGGACGGCGTCCCCGTGCACCCCGGGCTGGACGAGCAGCTCGCCGTCCACCGCCGGGTGTCGGCGCGCCTGCAGGCCTAGAGGGCGGCGGCGAGGGCCTCGAGGTCGTCGACCGTGGCGTCCAGGTGCGGCGAGACGCGCAGCACCGGCCCGGTCATCTCGCCCGGCGCCCGCTGCGTCCCGATCGCGGTGGTGACGATGCCCTGCTCGGTCAGCAGCCGGGCCCGGGTGGTGACGACGTCGACGCCGTCCGGCGGGTGCAGCGTCGTGGTGGCGGTCGGCTCGTCGAGCGGCTCGACCACCCGCCAGCCGGCGGCGCCGTCGAGCACCTCGCGGCCGACTCGCCCGAGCGCGGCCAGCCGCTCGCGCACGCGGAGCGGCCCGACGGCGAGGTGCTCGCCGACGGCCAGCACCAGCCCCACCCGGCCGGCCACGTGCGCCTCCCCGGACTCGAAGGCGCGCAGCGGCGGGACGTCGTCCGGCGCGGTCAGCAGCGGCGTGAGCTCGGCGGCGACCGCGGGCCGGACGCACAGCACGCCCACCCCGCGCGGCCCGGCCAGCCACTTGCGGGACGTCGAGTAGACGACGTCGGCGCCGAGGTCGGTGTCGACGTGCCCCAGCGACTGGGCGGCGTCGAGCACCAGCGGCACCCCCGCCTCCCGGCAGAGGACGGCGACCTCGGCGGCCGGCTGCACGGTGCCGCGGTGGCTGGCGATGTGCGTCAGGTGCACCGCGCGCGGCGGGTCGGTCGCCAGCAGCCGGGCCACGCCGTCGAGGTCGGCCCGCCCGAGGTCGTCCACCGGCAGCGCCTCGACCATCAGCCCCGCGGCGCGCAGCTGGGCGGCGTTCGGGGCGTACTCGCCGGGCAGGCAGGCCACCCGCGTCCCGGGCGGCAGCCGCCACCCGCCGAGCAGGGCGGCCAGCGCGGCCTGCGCGGACTCGACGAACACGACGTCCGCGGCGGCCATCCCGACCAGCCCGCCGATCACCGACCGGCCCTGCTGCAGCAGGTCCTCGGCGGTCGCCTCGGCCACGTAGCCGCCCAACTCCGCCTCGTGCCGGGCGTGGTGGGCGACGGCTTCCAGCACCCGGTGGCTCTGCCGGCTGCACGCGGCGCTGTCCAGGTGCCGGCCCGCCGGACGGGGCCGGGCCGAGCGCCACGCGGCGCCGAGGTCCTCGTGGACGAGGGCGGGATGGAGCGTCGTCACGCCCCCACGCTAGAAGAAGACCCTCCTGCTCCCCACCGCTCGCAGGCTCGCGGCGGGTCCCGGCAGGAGGGCCGTCAGGTCAACCGGCCGCGGGCGACCGAGACCCCGGAGTGCCGCGGGTCGCCGTCCAGCTGCTCCACCGAGACGTCGACGACCGGGAACTCGGTGAGGTCGACGCCGGGCGGGACCTCCAGGGTGACCTCGCCGCCACCTCGGACGATGCCGAGCGAGTACATGTCCTGGACCGCCTCGTCGATCAGCCAGACCTCGAGGAAGCCGTCGTCCGGGTCGGCGGCCGACAGGTCGAGCTCCAGCGCCCGGGAGCCGTCGTCCCGCTCCACCACCCGGGCCTCCCCCGAGGCGCCGCTGTCGCCGAGGGGGTCCAGTGCGGCGGCGGCCACGGCCAGCTCGTCGTCGCTCCCCGTGCCGAGGGCCACCGCGCCGGCGCCGATGCCGACGCCCACGACCAGGGACGCCGCGGCGGCGAGCAGCAGCCGGGAGCGGCGGGTCCGCAGCGGCACCACGGCTGCCGGGGCGGGCCCGGGTGCCGCAGCCGGCGGGGCAGGGGGGACGGCGGCCGGGGGAGCAGGCGGGACGGCGACCGCCGGAGGCGGAGCGGCAGCGGCGAGCGCCTCCGCGCGGGGCGCCGCGGTGACCCCGGTGGCGGCGGCGATCCCCGCCCAGACGTTCGGCGGCGGGAGCACGGCGGCGCCCGGCGCCGCCAGCTGGGGGACGGCGAGCAGCTCGACCCCGCGGCGCAGCGAGGCCAGCTCCTCGCGGCACTGCGCGCAGGACTCCAGGTGGGCGGCGTCGTCGGCGGGCAGCGGCTCGCGCAGCGCCGCCAGGGCCAGCTGCTCAGGCGTGCAGTGCCGCACCGTCCACCTCCAACCGTGACCTCAGGCGTTCGAGGGTGCGCCGGATGTGGGACTTCACCGTGCCGAGGGGCAGGCCGGTGCGGTCGGCGATCTGGGTGTGCGTGAGGTCCTCGAAGAAGGCCAGCTCGATGATGCCCCGCTGCGGCTGGCCCAGTTGCTCCAGCTCGCCGAGTAGCAGCACCCGGTCGGCGACGGCGTTGTCGACCTGCGGGCCCGTGCTCTCCGGCGCCGAGCGGGCCTCGGTGATCGCGGCCTCGGCGGCGCGGCGCTGCCGGTCGCGGCGGGCCCAGGTGTCGGCGATCTTGTGCCGGCAGACGCCGACCAGCCAGGCCGGCAGCGGACCCTGTTCGGGGCGGTACCCGGTGCGGCCGGTCCAGGCCGAGACGAACACCTGCTGGGTGACGTCCTCGGCGTCCGGGCCCGGTCCGAAGGCGCGCACCGCCATCCCGTGGATCTGCCCGGCGAAGCGCTCGTAGGCCCAGGCCAACGCCTGCTCGTCACCGGCGGCGAACCGGCGACCGACCTCGGCGTCGTCGGGCACGGGATCCCGCATCCCTTCGACGTCCGAGGCCACCCGCCCGACCCTAGCCGTGCCGCGCTCCAGCAGCCCCGTCACCGCACCGGCTCCGGGACGGCCACGACGTCCTCGCGGGAGCGGGTCATGGGGGGTCCTCCGGTCGTCGGCCGGTCGTGCCTGGCACCCCTCCTTCCGGGGACGACGCCGCCCCGGATGCAGCGACCCGGCGTCACCGGCTGCTCGCCACCGCCTCGCGGGCGCTGCACGCGACGATCGTGGTGCTACACCGGGACCGAGAGCGAGACGCCGAAGTCGCCGTCGGGGTCGGTCCACCACCGCGTCATCCGCAGACCTGCCGCGTCCAGCTCGGCCTCGACCCGCTCGCGGCGGAACTTCGCCGACACCTCGGTGCGCATCTCCTCTCCGGCGGCGAACCGGACGTCGAGGTCCAGTGCGGGGACGTGCACCACCTGGTCAGCCCGGGAGCGCAGCCGCATCTCGATCCACTCGTGCTCGGCGTCCCACACGGCGACGTGGTCGAAGGCCGCGGGGTCGAAGTCGGCGCCCAGCTCGCGGTCCAGCACGCGCAGCACGTTGCGGTTGAACTCCGCGGTGACCCCGGCGGCGTCGTCGTAGGCGCGCACCAGCCGGGCCGGGTCCTTGACCAGGTCGGTGCCGAGGAGGAAGGAGTCCCCGGGCTGCAGCGTGCCGGCCAGGTCGGCGAGGAACGCCGCCCGCGGCGCCGGTTCCAGGTTGCCGATGGTCGAGCCCAGGAAGGCCACCAGCCGTCGTCCCGACCGGGGCAGCTCGTCCAGGTGCCGGGTGAAGTCGCCGACGACGGCGTCCACCGCCACGCCCGGGTACTCGGCGGTGATCGCCGCCCCGGCCGCCTGCAGCACCGACGGGTCGACGTCGCACGGCACGAAGCGGCGCAGCGTGCCGGCACCGCGCAGCGCGTCCAGCAGCAGCCGGGTCTTCTCCGACGTCCCGCTGCCCAGCTCGACCAGCACGTCGGAACCGGAGGCCGCGGCGATCGCGTCGGCGTGCGCGGCCAGCACGGCCCGTTCGGCGCGGGTCGGGTAGTACTCCGGCAGCCGGGTGATCTCGTCGAACAGCTCGCTGCCGCGCTCGTCGTAGAACCACCGGGGCGGCAGCGTCTTCGGCGAGGCGGTCAACCCGGCCAGGGCGTCGGCGCGCAGCGCGGCAGCGGCGTCCTCGGGGGCGAGGTGGCTGGTCAGCGAGATGGACACGGGGTTCCTCAGCGGAGTGGGGTGAGCGTCAGGCCGTCCGGGGTGACCTCGACCAGGGAGTGGTCGGGGACGTCGGTCCACCGCGGGTCGTCGTCCCACGGCTCGCTGGCCAGCGCGGTGCCGTCGGGGGTGACCAGTGCCGACAGCGTGTCGCCCCAGGTGGTGGCCAGCAGGCGGGTGCCGTCGGCGGCGAGCAGGTTCAGCCGGGCGCCGGGGTCGGCCGCACCCACCTCGCGGACGACGTCGCCGAGTGCGTCGAGCCCCCGGTCGAACACCAGCGCGGCGAGCAGCGCGCTGTCGACGGTCGACTCGGCGTCGCGCACCGGGGGCAGCACCGCGCGGTCCACCCGGCCGTTGTGCGACAGCAGCCACCGGCCGTCGGTGAACGGCGCGACCGCGCTCTCCTCCAGCGGCATGCCGACGGTGGCCGAGCGGACGGCGGCCACCACGCACCCGGAGGAGAGCACCGGCGCCACCGAGGCGAACGAGGGGTCACCCCACAGCGGGCGCGCCGAGCGCCAGCGCGCCGGCCGCGCCCGGCCGGCGGCGAAGAAGCCCACGCCCCAGCCGTCGGCGTTGACCGTGCCGTACCGCTGGCGGCGCGGCGCGTAGGACTGCACCAGCAGCGAGGACGGCGGTTCGAGCACCAGCGCGGCCAGGGTCCGGGGCCGGCCGAGCCAGGCGAGGTGGCGGCACACGGTCAGGCGGCCGTCCCGTCGACGGACCAGGCCAGCCGGAAGCCGCTGAACACCTGGCGGCGGATCGGGTGGTCCCAGTTGCGGAAGCTGGGCCGCAGGATCGACGCGCCGACCGCCCACGAGCCGCCGCGCAGCACCTTGTAGTCGCCGCCGAAGAACGGCGCGGAGTAGTCGGCGTAGAGCATCGGCCGGAAGCCGGGCCACGGGGTGAAGTCCGAGGAGGTCCACTCCCAGACGTCGCCCACCATCTGCTCGGCGCCGTAGGGGGAGGCGCCGGCGGGGTAGGCGCCCACCGGGGCCGGGCGCAGCGCGTCGCCGCCGAGGTTGGCCAGCGCGGACGACGGCTCGGCCGGGCCCCACGGGAAGCGGCGCCGCCGCCGGGCGGCCGGGTCCCAGACGGCGGCCTTCTCCCACTCCACCTCGGTGGGCAGCCGCGCGCCGGCCGGGGCCGCGCCGGTCGCCCCGGCCCAGGTCGCGTAGGCCTCCGCCTCGAAGTACGTGACGTGCTGGACCGGTTCGTCGGGCGGGACGGTCTCGACGAGACCGAAGCGGGTGCGGGTGCCGTCTGCGCTCCAGAACTGCGGACGCTCCAGCCCGGCCTCGACCCGGTGCGCCCAGCCGCGCTCGGACCACCAGCGCCGGTCGCCGTACCCGCCGTCGGTGACGAACGCGGCGTACTCGGCGTTGGTCACCGGCACCCGGCCGATGCGGAAGGACGGGACGTCGACGACGTGCGCCGGGCGCTCGTTGTCCAGGGAGAACGGCTCGTCGGCGGCGTCCACGCCCAGCACGAACTCCCCGCCGGGCACGAGCACCGACGTGCCGGCGACCCCGGGCCGGCCCGGCGGCAGCGGCGTCCCGGCGCCGAGCAGCGGCGGCCCGGAGCGCAGGTCGAGCGCCTGCAGCATCGTCTCGTCGTGCTGCTGCTCGTGGCTGACGACCATCGCGAAGTCGAACGGGTCGCCGTCGTCGTCCCGGCCGAGCCGACCCAGCCGGTCGAGCACCCGGCCGCGCACCTCGCCGCAGAACGACCGCGCCGCCACCGGCGGCAGCAGCGGCAGCCGGGCGCGGACCGCGCGGGGGTGGGTGAACGCGTCGTAGAGCGCCTCGACGTCGGCCGGCAGCAGCCCCTCGCGGCGGGCGTCGCCCCGGCGCAGCAGCCAGAGGTCCTCCTGCTGGCCGATGTGCGCGAGGTCCCAGACCAGCGGGCTCAGCAGCGGGGTGTGCTGGCGCAGCAGCTCGGGCTCGTCGTGGTCGGTGAGCCGCAGCGTGCGCTGCCGGGCGGCCTCCAGGTCGCGGGCGAGGGTCTCGGTCAGGTCGGTCACCGGGGAGCTCCCGTGGCGGAGAGGAGGGCGGCGGTGGGGCCACCGGCCCGGGCGGTCTCGAGCAGGGCGTCGCCGGGGCAGCGGCCCCGGTCGACCAGGTCGGCGAGCGCCTCCACCTCCGGCCGCAGCGCGACGGGGACGGCGGCGCAGGCGGCGGCGAGGCAGGCGCGGGCCGCGGCGTGCAACGCGGGGTCGGCCAGGCCGAGGTGCGCGGCGCGGTCCCAGGCGCCCGCGACCGGCGCGGTGGCCGCCGCGGCGTGCCCGGCCGCGACCGGGTCGTCGAGCAGCACCGCCGTCACCGCGGCCAGCGCCGGCCACCACGGCTCGGGCGCGGCGTCCAGGTAGCGGATCTCCAGGTAGCCGCGCGGCCGCACCGGCGGGAACAGCGTGGTCAGGTGGTAGTCCAGGTCCGCCGTCGTGGGTGCCCGGCCGCCCAGCGGGACGTCGCCGGTGATCCAGTCGGCGAAGCCGACCCGCTCGCGCACCGGCACTGCACCGCCACCGTCCGGGTCGCGCACCAGCATCACCGGCGCGGCCAGCGCGTACGCGGCCCACTCGCCCGCCGGGTCGGCGCCACCCAGCAACGGCCCGCAGCGGGCCTGGTCGAGGTCGCTCCAGACCCGCTGTCGGTGCGACACCCAGCCGGCCGGCCGGCCGTCGGCGAGCGGGGAGCAGGCCGCGACGGCGACCAGGGTGGGCCCCAGCTGGTGGGCCAGGGACACCCGCTCGCTCCAGCCGGCGCACGGCCCGGCGTCCAGGTTGACCTGCAGCGCGGCGGTTCCGGCCATCATCGCCGTCCCGGCTGCGGCGCAGCCGACGGCGGCGAAGTGCTCCTCCATCGCGGCGTAGCGGGGGGCCGGGCAGACGCGGGCGGGGGGCCGCAGGGGGTCGGCGCCCAGCGGGGCCACGGCCAGCCGCTCGGCGGCCAGTGCCGTGGCGAGCACGTCGCGGTCGGCCCGCAGCGCCGCCACCGCGGCCGCGACGTCGGGGTACGGCGGGCCGGACAGCTCCACCTGGCCGCCGGGCTCGAGGGTGACCCGGCTGCCGCCGGGCAGCGCGGGCAGTACGCCGACCAGGTCGCGGATCCGCGGCCAGGGCACGCGCGACGCGGGCGCGGCGAGGTCGACCAGGTGCGCCTCCAGCTCCAGGCCGACCGGGCCGACGGAACCGTGGCGCAGCGCCGTGCCGGCGACGTGTGCGGCGGCAGCCTCCCGGTCGAGGACGACCGTGCGTGCTGCGGTGATCGGGGCCACGAGCCCCACCCCCCTCCAGGTCCGGACCGGTCGACGTCGACCGCGGGTCGGTGCGGGGGCGGCCCGTCCTGCGGCCGTCCTCGGGGCACATCCTGCACGGGACCACCGACGGAATGCACGACCCGGCGGCGCACAACTGGTGTTCGCGTCAGGATCGTCCGGTGGACGTCGACCGGGACCGGGATCCTGCAGGCCGGGCGCGCAACGCCCGGCCCCGCGACGCGCTGGGCCGGCCGCTGCCCCGCGGCGCCGTGGGGGAGGAGCGGGCGCCGGAGGGTGTCCTCCGGGCGCCGGACCAGGCGCTGGCGGAGGCGCAGCAGCTGCTGGTCACCGGGCGTCCGTTCCACGCCCACGAGGTGCTCGAGGACGCGTGGAAGCAGGCTCCCGACTCCGAGCGGCAGCTGTGGCGCGGGCTGGCCCAGCTCGCCGTCGGGCTGACCCACGTGGCGCGGGGCAACGACCGCGGTGCGGCCACGCTGCTCGAGCGGGGAGCGGGCAACATCGAGGGCTACGCCGACGCCCCACCGCACGGCATCGACGTCGCCGGTCTGGTCGCCTGGGCGCGGGAGCTGGCGGCCTCGCCCCCGTCGTCCCGCGACGCCGCAGCGCTCGCGCCGCGCCTGCGCGCCGGGTGATCCCGCCCGTCCCGCGTGCCGAGGCGACCGCGGCCGGGTAGGGGCCGGGGGTGACGAACGGACGCGCGGATGCCCTGCGAACGGGAGCGGTGCTGCTGGCGGCGGTCGCGCAGATCGCCGGCAGCCCGCTCGGCTCGGCGCTGGCCGGGCGCAGCGTGGGCGAGGTCAGCGACGCGACCCGTACGCTGATCACCCCGGCCGGCTACGCCTTCTCGATCTGGGGACCGATCTTCGCCCTGGCGCTGGCCTGGGCGGTCTACCAGGCCCTCCCCGGGCAGCGGGACCGCGCGGTGCACCGGGCGACCGGCTGGCCGCTGGCCGCGGCGTTCGCCGGGAACGCCGTCTGGGAGCTGCTCTTCCCGCTGGTGGGCGACCGCGTGCCGGTCCTCCCCGCGGTGCTGCTCTTCGCCATCGTCGCCGCCGCCGCGACGGCCTGGGCGCGGCTGCAGGCGATGCCGCTCACCGGGCTGCCACGGCTGCTCCCCGCCGCGGTCACCGGTCTCCTGCTGGGCTGGGTGACGCTCGCCTCGGCGGTGCAGGTGGCCAGCGCCGGCGTCGCGCTCGGGGCGCCGGCCCAGGGGGCGGCGGCGCAGGTGTGGGCGGTCGTCGCGCTCGCGGCGGTGGCGGCCCTCGGGGCGGGGCTGGTGCTGGTCGCCCAGGTGGCGGCCGGACCGTTCGCGCTGGCCGTGGTCTGGGGCCTGGTCGCGGTCGCCGTGGACGGCCGACCGGGCGTGGTGACCGGTGCCGCCGTGGGCGCCGCCGTCGTCGTGACCGCGGCCCTGGCGGTCCGGGTGGCCGGACGGCGAGAGCGCGGCGCGCTGCTGGTCGGCTGACCCCGTCCCGCCGGAGCGGCTCCGAACGGCCGGCGGCGCCGCTTCCCCCGTGGGGCGACCCGGAGCACACTGCCTGGGTGTGAGCGCCGCCCCCGCCGTCGACCGCGCCCGTGAGGTGCGGGTCCCCGGCGATCGGCAGCGGCTCGGCCCCGCCGGGCGGGCCGCGCCGGGGGCCGGTGGTGCCGACCCGGAGGGCGACTCGCCCCGGGGCGGCGGCCCGGGCATCGTGGTACCCGACACCTACCTGCGGACGACGGCCGTGCGGGCCGGTTGAGGGGGAGCGCCGTGAGGAGCTACGAGGCGGCCGCGCGGATCGACGTGAGCCCGGAGCAGGTGTGGGCGCTGCTGGTCGACGTGGGTAGCTGGCGGGACTGGGACTCCGGCGTCGACCGGGTGGACGGCCGGGTCGCGCTCGGCGAGAAGCTGACGCTCTACGCCACCATGATCCGCACCCGCCCCTTCACGGTGACGGTCACCGAGATCCGCCCGCGCGAGGTCATGCGCTGGCGCGGCGGGCTGCCGCTGGGGCTGGCGGTCATCGAGCGCACCTACACCCTCGACGGCCAGGAGGACGGCAGCACGGTGCTCACCGTCCGCGAGGACCACTCCGGCCCGCTGGCGGGGTTGCTCGCCCGCTCGACGCCGGATCTGAACCCCTCGTTCCGCCACTTCTGCGAGGGGCTCAAGGCCCGCGCCGAGGGGCGCGCCTCCCGCCCCTCCGGCTGACCGTCAGCTCGTCAGGACGGCCAGCCCCCAGCACGCGACGGCAACGGCGACCAGGGTCGCGCCCATGCCGACGGCGGTCGCGACCGGACCGGGGGCCGGCGTGATCGACCGGCCGGTGCGGGGATCGGGCACCGGGACGCTGAGACGCAGCACGGCCACCAGCGACGGGATCCACAGCACCGCTCCTGCGGTGAGCACGACCCAGGCCGGCATGCCCAGGGCCGGCTCGCCGTCGACCAGGCCGACCACCCCGTTCCCGACGAGGAAGCCGCACAGCGCGCCCAGCAGGGTCGGAGCCGGGCGGGCCGCCGCGGACCAGCGGCTGCGCGGACGGCGGAACCCGGCGGCGTACTCCCGCGCCGGACCGAAGGCCTCGCGGGGGTCCTCGCCGGTGTCGGCGACGTGGCTCTCCACCTCGGCGACGATCTCGCCGATCCGCTCGGGCGGCACGTTCCCCGTCCGCAGGGCCTGCACCAGCTCGCGGCGGTAGGTGTCGGTGCCGGTGGTCATCGAGGACTCCCCACGGACGGGAGCAGGCCGGCGGCCCGCTCGGTGAACGTGTGCCAGGCGGCGGCGCGCTCAGCCAGGTGGGCGCGGCCGTGCGGGGTGACGGTGAAGAACTTCCGGCCCGGCCCGCCCGCACCCTCGCGCCAGGACGACGTGACCAGCCCCTCCTGCTCGAGCCGGTTGAGGACCGGGTAGAGGGTGCCGCCCTTGACCGCCCCCAGGCCGGCCGCCTGCAGGCGCTGGGCGATCGCGTAGCCGTAGGTCTCCTCCTCGGCGACGACCGCCAGCACCGTCAGCGGCAACGTCGCGCGCATCCACTCGGCGGGCCAGGGTTCGAGCGACACGACTAGACGGTATCGCTGACTAGTCAGTGAGACAATCTAGCCGGGCTCGTGTGACCACTGTGACCGGAACTACTGTCCGGCGCCCGACGGTGCCACCATGGGCGGTGCCATGAGCACCGACACCGCAGCCACGCCCAGCACCGACGACACCTCCCTCGGCGAGCCGGCGACACCGCCCCGCGGGCCGGTCACGTCGGCGTCGTACTCCATCACCGTGCGGCTCACCGCCGACGGCGACCCGGCGTCCATCGGTCGCATCGCGACCGCGGTGGGATCGGCCGGCGGCGCGGTGACGGCGATCGACGTCGTCGACTCCCGGTCCGACGGGCTCACCGTCGACGTCACCTGCTCGGCCGCGGACGCCGCGCACTCCGAGGAGATGGTCGACGCGCTGCGCGCCGTCTCCGGGGTGAAGGTCCGCAAGGTCAGCGACCGCACCTTCCTGCTGCACCTGGGCGGCAAGCTGGAGGTCGCCTCCCGGGTGCCGCTGAAGACCCGTGACGACCTGTCGATGGCCTACACCCCCGGCGTCGCGCGGGTCTGCCTCGCGCTCGCCGACAACCCCGACGACGTCCGCAGGCTGACCATCAAGGGCAACACCGTCGCCGTGGTCACCGACGGGTCGGCCGTCCTGGGGCTGGGCGACATCGGCCCCGGCGCCGCGATGCCCGTCATGGAGGGCAAGGCCGTCCTGTTCAAGCGCTTCGCCGACATCGACGCCTGGCCCATCTGCCTGGACACCCAGGACGTCGACGAGATCGTGCGCACCGTGGAGCTCATCGCCCCCGGTTTCGGCGGCATCAACCTCGAGGACATCGCCGCGCCCCGTTGCTTCGAGATCGAGGCCCGGCTGCGCGAGAAGCTCGACATCCCGGTCTTCCACGACGACCAGCACGGGACGGCGATCGTCGCGCTGGCCGCCATGCGCAACGCACTGCGGGTCGTGGACAAGCAGCTCGAGGACGTGAAGATCGTGGTGGCCGGCGGCGGCGCGGCCGGGACGGCGATCGTGCACCTCATGCTGAAGGCCGGCGCCCGGCACGTGCTGGTGTGGGACCGCGAGGGGATCCTCTCGCCGGACGACGAGCGGCTCTCGCCGGCCAAGCGGGACCTCGCCGAGCGCACCAACCCGCAGTGCCTGCGCGGCGAGCTGCCCGACGCGCTCGATGGCGCCGACGTCTTCATCGGCGTCAGCGCCGCCAACGTGCTGCCGGTCGAGGCGCTGGCGCGGATGGCGCCGAAGGCCGTCGTCTTCCCCATGGCCAACCCGACGCCCGAGGTCGACCCGGTGCGGGCCCGGCAGCACGCCGCGGTCGTCGCCTCCGGCCGCTCGGACCTGCCCAACCAGATCAACAACGTGCTGGCGTTCCCCGGGGTGTTCCGCGGCCTGCTCGACGCGCGGGCGCGGGAGATCAGCGACGGGATGCTGCTGGCGGCGGCCGAGGCCATCGCCGGCGTGGTCACCGACGACCAGCTCAACGCCAACTACATCATCCCGAGCGTCTTCGACCCCGCCGTCACCCAGGCGGTCGCCGCCGCGGTCGCCGACCAGGCACGGCAGGAGCCCGGCGCGACCGCACCGGTCACCGAGGACGGCGACCTCGTCGGCTGAGGTCCCCGCCGGGCCGGCTACGGCTGGTCGGTGTCCTCCCCGGCGGGTGCGGACTCCTCCGGCTCGAAGGTGTCGGCCTCGCCGAGCCCCATCCCGACGCCCGAGGAGTCGGTGGGGACCGACGGTCCGCCGTCCCGGTCCTGCTCCGGCGCCGACGGACGGGTCTCGTCCACCGGCGGCCTGCCCTGCGGGTTCTCGGTCATGTCCCGGCTCCTCTCCTGCGGGGGCACCCGCCCCCACGGTGGTGCCGTCCATCGTGGGCGCAGACCCGGGTCGGTGCACCCGATCGGGCACGGCGCGACGGGGTCTTCCGCGGGATGATCGCGGGATGCCCGAGTTGCCCGAGGTGGAAGCGCTGACCGCGTTCCTGCGTGAGCACGCGGTCGGCCACGTGGTGACCCGCGTCGACCTGGCCGCCGTCCAGGCGATCAAGACCTTCGACCCGCCGCTGTCGGCGCTCGGGGGGCTGGAGCTCACCGGCGTCGCCCGGCACGGCAAGTTCCTCGACCTCGACGTCTCCGGGCTGCACCTCGTCGTCCACCTGGCACGGGCCGGCTGGCTGCACTGGCGCACCGGGCTGCCGACCGCCCCGCCGAAGCCGGGCAAGGGGCCGCTCGCGGTCCGCGTCCACCTCGACGACGGCGACGGCTTCGACCTCACCGAGCAGGGCACCCGCAAGGGGCTGGCGGTCCACGTCGTCCGCTCGCCGGCCGAGGTGCCGGGCATCGCGCGGCTGGGGCCCGACGCCCTCGCCGTCGACCGGGACACCTTCGTCGCGCTGCTGGCCGGGCGCAGCGGGCAGCTCAAGGGCGCGCTCACCGACCAGACGCTGCTGGCCGGCATCGGCAACGCCTACTCCGACGAGATCCTGCACGCCGCGCGGCTCTCGCCGTTCAAGATGGCCGACAAGCTCACCGACGACGAGGCCCTGCGCCTCTACGACGCGGTGCGGGCGACCCTCACCGGGGCGCTCGAGCGCCAGGTCGGGCAGCAGGCGGCCACGATGAAGGGCGAGAAGCGCTCGGGGCTGCAGGTGCACGCCCGGACCGGTCTGCCGTGCCCGGTGTGCGGCGACACCGTCCGCGAGGTCAGCTTCGCCGACACCTCGCTGCAGTACTGCCCGACCTGTCAGACCGGCGGCAAGCCGCTGGCCGACCGGCGGATGTCCAAGCTGCTGCGCTGAAGGGGGACCCCCTGCCCCCGCCACTCGCAGGCTCCGCGGCGGGACCCGGCGGGGGGCCGCTCAGTCGACGTGCTTGCGGGCGGTCAGCCAGGAGGCGGCCCGCGCGACGACGGAGCCGCCCGCTCCACCGTCGCCGGTCTCGGCCGGCTCGTCGGCGGGCGAGCCGACCGTCGACCACCAGTCGGTCAGCGGCGGGGGCGCCAGCACGTCGACCCGCTGACCGGGCCGCGGCACCGCTACGCGCGCCTCCGAGCGCTCCGCCGCGGCGCACAGCCGCTGCACCGGCTCGGCCCAGCGGTGGAAGGCCAGGTTGAACGTCGCCCAGTGCACCGGCACCAGCAGCCCGCCGCCGAGATCGCCGTGGGCGCGGACGGCCTCCTCCGGCGTCATGTGGATGAGGGCCCAGGCGTCGTTGTAGGCGCCGATCGGCAGCAGCGTCAGGTCGAAGGGGCCCAGCAGCGCGCCGATCTGGGCGAACGCCGGCGTGTACCCGGTGTCGCCGCCGAAGAAGACCCGGTGCCGCGGCCCGGCGACCACCCACGACGCCCACAGCGTGGTGTCCCGGGTGAGGAACCGGCCGGAGAAGTGCCGTGCCTCGGTGCAGGTGAGGGTCAGGCCGGCGACGTCCACCGCGCCGTCCCAGTCCAGCTCGACGACCCGCTCCTCCGGCACGCCCCAGCCGCGCAGGTGCGCACCCAGCCCCAGCGGGACGACGAACGGCGCGCTCTGCGAGCGCAGCAGCGCCCGCACCGTGGGCAGGTCGAGGTGGTCGTAGTGGTCGTGGGAGACGAGCACGGCGTCGACCTGCGGCAGGTCCTCCAGCGGCAGCGGCGCCGGGTGCAGCCGGGTCGGCCCCACCAGCGGCGACGGCGACACCCGCTCGCCCCACACCGGGTCGACCAGCACCCGCCGGCCGTCGACCTCGAGCAGCGCGCTCGAGTGGCCGAACCAGGTCACCGCGAGCTCGGCGGCCTCCGCGGGCAGCTCCGGGCGGACCAGCGGGACCGGGCGCGCCGGCAGGCCGGTGTGCCGCTCCTCGTGCATCTGCCGCAGCAGGCCGCGCTGCGCGTTGGCCGGGGGCCGGGCCGGCGTGCTCAGCCGGTTGTGGAAGCGGCCCTCGGCGAACTGCGGGGAGCCGGCGGCGGAGGCCTGCACCTCCCGCTGGCCGGCGCCCAGGGCGGTGGGCAGGCCCCAGGCGGCGCGGGCGACCCACGCGACGGGTCCGGCGAGGGTGGCGGTGAGGGCGAGCGCGGTGCGGCGGGCGGCGGAGGACGGCACGACCTCCAGCATCCCAGCCGAGGACGGGCGGGGACGGCGCCCGGGCGGTTGCCGGGCGGGGTCCGGCGTCCGAGCATGGCGCGCATGGCGGAGGACGCGCGGCCGGCCGACCCGGTCGAGGACGGCGGCGACCCGGCGTGCTGGCTGCGGCGGGTGTGCCCGGCGTGCGGACGGCTCGCCGACGTCGACCCCCCGGTCCGCTGCGCCGCCTGCGGGGAGCTGCTGCCGGCCGACCAGGACGACTAGGCCGCGCGGCGGGTGGCCCGCGGCGCGGGCAGGACGAAGTCGCACAGCGCCCGGCGCAGCGCCACACCCATCCGATCGGCGCGCACGTGCAGCTCGTCGCGCCCCGCCAGCGGCAGCCCCTGCCCGGCCAGGTGGGCGACCAGCGCGAGGTCCTCGGCGAGCAGCCGGTGGGCGGACGCCACCTCGCGCTCGACGTCCGCGGGTGCGGGCAGCGGGTTGCCCGGGCCCGACGACAGCAGCAGCCGCGTGTAGACGCGGGTGGAGTCCGCGTCCTCCGGCTGGAGCAGGTGCTGGACGGTGGTGACCGCGCCGGAGTCGAGCGACTCCAGGCGCACCAGCAGCTGGAACGGCGCCCGGTACACGGAGGTCGCCCGGCGGCGCTGCCGCAGCGGCCGCTCGCCGGTGGCCACGCCCGGGTCCGTGACGGCGTCGAACCACTGCTCGTGCGCGCTGCGGAAGCCGCCCGGCTCGACCTCGACGTCGTGGGCGGCCACCTCCGGGTGGTCGGCCGCGCCGGTGCTGGCCGCGTGCAGGAACGGCAGGTGCGCGACGTCCAGGAGGGCGTCGGCCAGCACACCCGCCGTCCCCGCCGAGCGCTGCGGCAGCAGCCAGCCGGTCACGAAGCGCCGGTCCCGGTCCTCGGGGACCTCCAGCGGCACGTCGCGCGGCTCGGCCGGCGCCAGCCACACGACCCCCAGGCGCTCGCGCACGCCGTGCGCCGGCGGGTCCACCTCCAGGCGGTCGGTGCGGCGCAGCGTCCAGGTGCGCCCGAGCAGCCGGACCTGCAGCCAACCGCCGGGCCGCAGCTCGCCGGAGAGCGCCACCGGGTGCCAGGCCGTCTCCAGCGCCGGGTCGAGGTTGCCGAGGACCGGCCCGTCCGGTGCCGGAGGCGGCGGGACCGGCTCGGCTCCGGTGCCGGCGGCCGGGCGCGGCGGGGGGACGGCGGTGCGCTCGGGGGCCAGCCACACCCAGCCGTGCCGCTCCTCGACCGCCCACGGCACGGGCAGGTCCGCTCGCGGGGGCGGGGTCCCGTCCGGGCCGAGGGAGGGGATCGTGAGGCAGCGGCCCTCGCCGTCGTACTGCCACCCGTGGTACGGGCAGGTCAGCCGGCCGTCGACCACGGTGGCCGCGCTGAGCGGCACCAGCCGGTGCGGGCAGCGGGCCGGGAAGGCGCTCACCTCGGCCCGCGGGCGCAGCCGGACCAGCACGTAGGCCCGGCCACCCGCGCCCACCGGCACCGGTTTCGTCCCGACCTCGGCAGCGCGCGCCACCGGGTACCAGCCCGTCGTCGTCCCCGCGGATGTGGTCATGACCCATTGCAGCGCCCCCGGGTTCCCGCCCGATTACGCCCGCTCGACGGTCAGGCGACACGGGTTGCGCACAACAAAAAGGTCACCGACGGCGCATTACGGACAGACTTGTCTCTAGAGTGACCGCGGTCACCGGCAGCAGGTGACCAGGACGACAGGGAGAGGCACCGTGACACCACCCGCTGAACGCAGGCTCCTGACGCCGGAGGAGTACCGCGAGGCCCAGGCCTCCCCGGAGTTCGTCGAACTGAAGCGGCGCTTCCGTCGCTTCGCCTTCCCGATGACCGTGGCCTTCCTGGCCTGGTACCTGCTCTACGTCCTGCTCTCGACCTACGCGCCGGACCTCATGGCCACGCCGGTGTTCGGCAACATCAACCTCGGCATCCTGCTGGGTCTGGGCCAGTTCGTCTCGACGTTCGTGATCACCCACGTCTACGTGGCGCACGCCAACAAGCGCACCGACCCGATCTCCGACGAGATGCGCGAGCGGCTGGAGCACCACGAGTACGCGCGCCCCGGTGGTGTCGGTGTCACCCGAGGCGCCGACGAGACCCGCGGAGGACGGCACTGATGGTCCTCCTCGCTGCCCCCGCCGCTCCGGCGACGACCACCGTCGGGAACCCGGCGGTCAACATCTCGATCTTCGGGGCCTTCGTCCTCGTCACGCTGGCCATCACCTTCAAGGCCAGCCGCAACAACAAGAGCGCGGCCGACTACTACGCCGCCGGCCGCAACATCAGCGGCACCCAGAACGGGCTGGCCATCGCGGGTGACTACCTGTCGGCCGCGTCGTTCCTCGGCATCGCCGGCGCCATCGCCATCTACGGCTACGACGGCTTCCTGTACTCCATCGGCTTCCTCGTCGCCTGGCTGGTCGCCCTCCTGCTCGTCGCCGAGCTCATGCGCAACACGGCGCGGTACACGATGGCCGACGTGCTGGCCTTCCGGATGCGCCAGCGGCCCGTCCGCACCGCGGCGGCGACCTCGACCCTCGTGGTCAGCCTCTTCTACCTGCTCGCCCAGATGGCCGGCGCCGGCGCGCTGGTCACCCTGCTGCTCGGCGTCACCGGGGAGCTGGCGCAGGCGGTCGTCGTGGTCCTCGTCGGTGCCCTGATGATGGTCTACGTGCTCGTCGGTGGCATGCGCGGCACGACCTACGTGCAGATCATCAAGGCGACGCTGCTCATCGCCGGCGCCGGCGTCATGACGGTCTGGGTGCTGGGCAAGTACGGCTTCAACCTCTCCGCGCTGCTCGGCGGCGCGGTCGACACCTCGGCGACCCAGGCCACACCGCGCGACGTCCTGTCCCCGGGAGGCCAGTACGGCGCGACCAACATCTCGAGGCTGGACTTCATCTCGCTGGCGCTCGCGCTGGTGTTCGGGACCGCCGGCCTGCCGCACGTGCTGATGCGCTTCTACACCGTCCCCACTGCCAAGGACGCCCGCCGCTCGGTGGTCTGGGCCATCTGGCTGATCGGCATCTTCTACCTGTTCAGCCTGGTGATCGGCTACGGCGCCGGTGCGCTGGTCGGCGCCGACACCATCCTGGCGGCGCCCGGTGCGGTCAACGCGGCAGCGCCGCTGCTGGCCTTCGAGCTCGGCGGCACGATCCTGCTCGGCGTCATCGCCGGCGTCGCGTTCGCGACGATCCTCGCGGTGGTCGCCGGCCTGACGATCACCGCGTCGGCGTCCTTCGCGCACGACATCTACGCCTCGGTCCTCAAGAAGGGGCAGGTGAACCCGGAGGCCGAGGTCAAGGTGGCCCGGATCGCCGCGATCGTGATCGGCGCCGTCTCCATCGGGCTGGGGATCCTGGCGCTGCAGGCCGGGCTGAACATCGCCTTCCTGGTGGCCCTGGCGTTCGCCATCGCCGCCTCGGCGAACCTGCCGACGATCATCTACACCCTGTTCTGGCAACGGTTCACCACGCAGGGTGCGCTGTGGTCGATCTACGGCGGGCTGATCACCTGCGTGACTCTCATCCTGTTCTCGCCCGTGGTGTCCGGGGCGCCCGTCAACCCGGCGACCGGCAAGAGCCCGTCGTTGATCCAGGACGTCGACTTCTCCTGGTTCCCGCTGAACAACCCCGGCCTCGTGTCGATCCCGCTGTCGTTCTTCCTCGGCTGGCTCGGCACGAAGCTGTCCAAGGAGCAGCCCGACGAGCTCAAGAACGCCGAGCTCGAGGTGCGGGCGCTCACCGGGATCGGTGCGGAGAAGGCCGTCGCCCACTGAGGGAGTGCCCCCGTGCCCCTCGCCGCTCGGTGAAGGACCCCGTCCTCCCCACCCCTCGCACGCTCGGGGCGGGATCAGGGACGGGGCGGGCGGGGCCCGGCACGGGGGCCGGTTCCAGCACCTCGCCAGGCGCGCGTCCCCGTTCGCGGGGGCGCGCGCCTCGCGCGTTCCGGTGGGTGCTCCCGACGATCAGCTGAGCTGACCGTCACCGGTCCTGGCTCACGACGGGGGGTGAGCCAGGCCCGCAACGGTCAGCTGGGCTGATCACCGCGGGCGGGCGCGGGAGGGTCAGGCGGCGGGTGCGGACCCGGGTGCCAGGACGGTGTCGGCGGGCGCGACCGGAGCCGGGACGGCGACGTGGACGCGGCGGTGGCGGACGGCCCAGCGGGTGACCAGGCCGGTGAGGACGACGAGCCCGGCGACCAGGTGCTGGCCGGGCGCGGAGACCGCGACGGCGAGGGCCGCGGCGTAGACCACCGTCAGCAGGACGGCGGGGACGGACAGGTGCACGGTGCTCTCCTCCGGCGGGGGCGGCCCGCCGGCCGGCGGCCGGATCGAGTGGGAACCGGCCACCGGCGCGGCGACGGCGCGGGTGGAACAGGGGGTCAGGACCTCACTTGAGCATGTCCTTGGCCTTCTGCAGCAGCGACTGCCCCGGCATCTGCGGGGTGGAGAACAGCCGCGGGTCGCCGGGCGGGAGGATCGGGGCGTCCGCGGTCGCCTCGATCGGGCGGGCGCGGAACTCCGAGCGGCCGTCCACCGACGGACCCGACGCCCACCGGCCGGCCGAGGCCTCGGGGCCGTCGGAGGCGTCGACGAAGGTGTAGCCGAGGTCGCCGACCTCCTCCTCCAGCGGGAAGGCCTCGGGCACCGGGATGCCCTCGATCCCGTCGGACTTGAGCTCCTCGGTCGCGGCCAGCCACTGCTGCTGGTGCATGTGGTCGCGGGTGATCAGGAACCGCAGCATGTCCTTGACCCCGGGGTCGTCGGTCATGTTGTAGAGCCGCGAGACCTGCAGCCGGCCCTGCATCTCGGCGGTGGCGTTGTACATGAAGTCGGCCATCAGGTTGCCGCTGGCGGTCACGTACGCGCCGGTCCACGGGTTGCCCATGGCGTCCATGTAGGACGCGCCCTGGCCGTTGGCGATCAGGTGCTGGGGGTTGTGCTGCCCGTAGCCGGCGGCGGCCTCCTTGGTGCGGTCGGCCGCGTCCGGCTTGAGCGGCGCGTGGTCGAGCAGCCGGTCGATCATCGTCACGATCATCTCGACGTGCGCCAGCTCCTCGGTGCCGATGGCCAGGAGCATGTCCTTGTACTTGCCGGGCAGCCGGCAGTTCCAGCCCTGCAGCAGGTACTGCGTGGCGACCGTCATCTCGCCCCACTGGCCGCCGAGGATCTCCTGCATCTTCCGGGCGAAGTCCGGGTCGGGACCGTCGGGCTTGGCCTCGTACTGCAGGGCGTGGGTGTGGGTGAACACGGTGTCTCCCTTGCGTCGTCGCGACCACCGCCGCTGCGGTGACACCAGGGATCTGCCCACGCCGGGTGGCCCGCCCGTGCCGAGCGCTGGCCCCCGCGTGCCAGGTTGGGTGGCCCGTCGGACGGCCCCGGCCGCGGGGCTCACGGGGACGCCCGCGGGCGGCGCGGGGGCCGGAGGCCGGACTGCCTGCAGGGTCCCCCCTGCGAGTGGCGGGGGCAGGAGGTCCGCTGTCAGCGGTCGGGGAGCTGCACGGTCAGCCGCAGCGACTGCCCGTCGCCGTCCGCCACGATCCGGCCGCCGAGCTCGCCGGTCTGCCGCCGCACCGACCACAGGCCCAGGCCGGTGAGGTCGGGAGGGGGGGCCTCGGTGCGCAGGTGCCCGAGCAGCCGCTCCGGGCGGACGACGGCCTGCGTCAGCGCCAGGTCCACCCAGCCGGGGCGGCATCGGACGGACAGGCGGACCGCCGCACCGCCTCCGTGCCGGTGGGCGTTCTCCAGCAGGTTGGTCAGGATGCGCTGGACCCGGGCATCGGCGACGGCGACGTCCTCGGCGCCCGGACCGAGCTCGAGGGTCAGCTGGACGTCGGGCAGCCCGGAGGCGGCCACCGACGCGCGGACGACGTCGCCCAGCCGGCGCGTTCCGCGCCCCAGCGGCGCGGCTCCGCCCGTGGCGGCCGCCGTCCGCAGCATGGAGGCCAGGTGCGCGGTCTGCGCGCGGGCCAGCTCCAGCACCTCCCCGGGGTCCGGCGCCGGATCGGCGGACGGCCCGGCGGGCCGGTCCAGGGCCCCCAGCAGCGCCTCGAGCGAGGCGAGCGGCGAGCGCATGTCGTGGCACAGCGCCCGCACCAGTGCCTCGTTGGGCTCCTGGGCCTCCCCGCCGTCCGGCCGCGCCGGCGCCCGGCGCCGCAGCAGGCGGCGCAGGGCCGGCAGCGGGCCGTGGGACTCGGGGGACGTCGGGGGGTTGGCGGCGAGGGTCATGGGCACCTCCGTGGTGCGTCCGGTCAGCCGCGCCGGTGCAGCTGTCCGTCTGGGGAGAGATGGAGCAGAGCGACGCCGGTGCTGAGCGCCGCCGACCTGTCGACGTCGTGCTCGTCGACGACCACCCGCTGTTCAGCCGTGGTCTGGCCCTGTTGCTGCCGGGGGTGAGCGAGGGGCAGGTCCGCGTCGTGGCCACCACCGACGACGCCTCGGCAGCCGCGGCGATGGTGCGCCGGCACCATGCCGACGTCGCCGTCGTGGACCTGCACATGCCGCCGCCGGGCGGCACCCGGGCGATCGCGGCGATCCGCCGCGCGGACCCGACGGTGCGGGTGGTGGCGCTGTCCGGGCAGGCCGAGGAGGACGCCGTCCTGGAGGCCCTGCGGGCCGGGGCCGCGGCGTACCTGCCCAAGACCGCCGACCCCGAGCTGCTGGTGCGCCCGCTGCTGGCGGTGCTCGACGGCTGGTCGGTGGTCCCGGAGGACCTGCTGCGCCGGCTGCTCGAGGACTCCGCGCCCTCCGGGGAGCAGGGCCTCGCGGATCGGCTGACCGCCGACGAGCGCCGGCTGTGGCGGCTGGTGGCCGACGGCACGAGCACGGTGGAGATCGCCACGACCCTGCACGTGTCCGAGCGGACGGCGAAGCGGCTGGTCGCCGCGCTGCTGCGCACGCTGGGCGTCGCCACCCGCGTCGAGGCCGCGGCGCTGGCCGGGCGGGTGCACCTGGGCAGCAACGGCAGGCAGGACTGAGATCCGCACCGGCGCAGGACCGCATCTCATCGCCCCCCGGCTACCCGCCACGGTGATCGACACTCGCGGTACCGGATCGGCTCCGGCCGACCGCCTACGGGGCCAGCGTCCCCGCCCACGTCCCCGACGAGGCCGCAGCGGTGAAGCCGGGCACCTCGGCGGCGGCCATGTCCACCGCGGCGTAACCCCCGCTGCCGGCGCCCACGCAGGCGACGACGGTGGCCAGCCCGGCCCGCCGTTGGAACACGCTCTGCCGCACCTGCCAGCCCACGACGGCGCGGCGCTGCAGCACCGCCTGCTCGCGCACCAGCCAGCCGCTGCGCACGCTGAACGACCGGGGCCCGGCTCCGTGCCCGAGCGCGCGGAAGCGGCCGATGCCCATGGGCACGCCCAGGACGGTCAGGACGACGCCGGCGACCGGCACCCACCACCAGCCGAGGACGGTCGCCGCCCAGGTCCCGGCCGCGGTGACCAGCAGCCCGGCGGCCAGGGCGCGCACCAGCCGCCGGCGCAGGGCCGCGGGCGGGTGGCCGGTCAGCGGACCGGGGTCCTCGACGAGCCGGCCCAGCAGCCGCACGGCCTCCGCGCGCGGTCCCAGCGGCAGCAGCTGACCGCGGCGGTGGGCCTGGCCGAGGCCGGTGACCAGGGCGTTCACCCGCGCGGCGCGCACCCAGCGCATGCCCAGCCCCTCGCTGAGCGTGCCACCGCGGATGCGGTCGACCTCCAGCTCGGTGTGCCGCCGGGTGAGCAGCCCGCGGACGGCGACCAGCGAGCCGCCGCGCCGCACCAGCCGGTAGCCCCAGTTGACGACGGCCGCCCCGACCACCGCGGCCAGCGCCAGCAGCGGCACCGCGACCACCAGGCCGGCGACGAGCAGGTGCGGGGAGGGCTCGGGCCCGATGAGGTCCGGGACGACGGCGTCGGGCAGCTCCTGCACCAGCCGGAACAGCGTGCCGACCGCGGCCAGCGGGACGACGAGGTAGCTGCCGACCAGCGGCGCGTAGAGCAGCCAGCGCGGCCGGAAGCGGGAGAGCTCCTCCTCGACCGGCGCCTCGGGGGGCTGCTCGGCGTCCGGTGCCGGTGCCCCGGTGGGACGGCGGGCCAGCAGCCGGGTGCGGAGCCGGTCGCCCTCGGCCCGGGGGACGCCGTCGACGACGAGCTCCTCCTCGTTGGTCCCGACCGAGCCGGCGGCGGCGTCGATGCGGACCCGCACCAGCCCGAGCAGCCGGTGCAGCGGTGGGGCCTCGACCTCCACGCCGCGGATGCGGTCGTTGGGCACGGTGCGCACCGAGCGGGCGAGCAGGCCGCGGGTGACCACCACCGCCGTCGGCCCGTCGGCGTAGCCGAACCGCCACCAGCTCAGCACCGCGCCGGCCAGCGAGAGGGCGGTGATGACCACCGCCATGACGACGACCGTGAGCAGCCCGTCGCCGAGGCCGACCACCGCGGCGACCGGGATGAGCACCGGCACCAGCTGGCGGGCCTGCCGGAAGGTGGCGGTGTGCACCAGCACGACGCGGGGTGACGTGCGCCGCGGCTGCGTGCCGGCGTCGATCACGTCGCCTCGTCGCGGACCAGCTCGGCCCGCCGCGCCAGGTCGTCGGCGACCCGCTGGGCCACGTCGGCCTCCAGGTGCAGCACCCGGACCGTGCCCTGCGAGGACGCGGTCAGCACCGCCACCGTGGCCAGCCCGAACAGCTGCTGCAGCACGCCCCGGGTGACGTCGACGGTCTGGATCCGCGAGATGGGCACGAGCGTCCAGGTGCGGGTCAGCCAGCCGGTGAGGGTGTAGACCGCCTCGCCGGTGACCTCCCAGCGGTGCACGCGGTAGCGGACCCACGGCCGGATGCCGATCGTCACGGCGGCCTCCAGCACCGCGAACGCCACGAGCGCCCAGCGCAGGGGCGACGGGAGTCCGCCCTCCGGGACGAAGACGAGGACGGCCGTGACCACGACGACCCAGAACAGCGCGCCGATCACGCCCTCGGTGACCCACAGGCCGATGGCCGAGCGGGACAGCGACCAGGCGGGGTCGCGGACGGGCGCGGGAGCGTCGGCGGTCATCGTCCTCATCCTCCCAGCGTCCCGGGCCGTGATCATGTGTTCGTGCCGACCTCTCCGGCGCGTCCGCGCGTGTCCCCTGCCACGACCCCATGATCAGCGCGGTGGTGCGGGGAGCGCGGCCGCCTCCCGCGCCGGTGGCACGATGGGGCGTGTGATGCCGCAGCAGGTCCCGACCGTGCCCGCCAGCGAGGTGCCCGAGGACGCCGTCGTCCTCGACGTCCGCGAGGACGACGAGTGGGTGGCCGGCCACATCGACGGCGCCACCCACATACCGATGGGCGAGGTCCCGGCCCGGCTGGACGACCTCCCCGAGGCCGACCCGCTCTACGTCACCTGCCGCGGCGGCGGGCGCTCGGCCCGCGTGGCCGCCTGGCTCAACGCCAACGGCTACGACGCGGTCAACGTGGGCGGCGGCATGGGCGAGTGGGAGGCCGCCGGCCGGCCGATGGTGAGCGAGACCGGCCAGCAGCCCTTCGTGCGCTGACAGCCGGGGGAGCATCGCAGCGAGCTCTGCGAGCGAGGAGCGGACCCCGGCGCGGAAGCGCACCGGTGCGGTCGTGCGCTGACAGCCGCGGGAGTATCGCAGCGAGGCCTGCGAGCGAGGAGCTGACCCCGGCGGGGACGCGCACCGGTGCGGTCGTGCGCTGACAGCCGGGGGAGCGGGGTGGGTCCGTCCGCGTCGACCGGACGGACCCACCCCGGGGCTCAGCCCTTCGCGGGGAACTCCGCGAAGCGGGTGCGCAGGTCCTTCTTGGAGAACTTGCCGACGCTGGTCTTGGGCACCTCGTCGATGAACTCGACCGCGTCGGGCAGCCACCACTTGGCCACCTGCGGCTTGAGGTGTTCGAGGATCTCGTCTTTGGTGGCCGTCTCGCCCTCCCTGAGGACGACGCAGGCCAGCGGGCGCTCGTCCCACTTCGGGTGCGGGACGCCGACGACCGCGGCCTCCTTGACCTTCGGGTGGCTCATGATCGCGTTCTCCAGGTCGACCGAGCTGATCCACTCGCCGCCGGACTTGATGAGGTCCTTGGTGCGGTCGGCGATCCGGATCGAGCCGAACGGGTCCATCGCCGCGACGTCACCGGTGCGCATCCAGCCGTCGGGGGTGGTCAGCTCCACCCCGGCGTCGGGGTTGTAGTAGTCCTGCGCGCACCACGGCCCGCGGACCTGCAGCTCGCCGGTGGCCTTGTCGTCCCACGGCTGCGGCTCGAGGGTCTCGGCGTCGACGATCCGGGCCTCGACGCCGAGGAACGGCAGCCCTGCCCGGGACCGCTGGTCGGCCTGCGTCTCGGCGTCGGCGTCGGCGTAGCGCCGCGGCAGGATGCCGGAGGAGGCGACCGGGTGGGTCTCGGTCATGCCCCAGGCCTGCAGGATCGGCAGGCCCACCTGCTCGCGGTAGGCCTCGCTCAGCGCCCGGGGCACCGCGGAGCCGCCGCAGCCGATGTCGCGCAGCTTGTGCGGCCGGCCGGCGAGGTGGGGGAGCACGCCCTGCCAGATCGTCGGCACGCCGGCGGTGAAGGTGACCCCCTCCTCGACGATCAGGTTCGCCAGGGCCTCGGGCTGCATCATCGGGCCGGGCATGACCAGCGAGGCGCCCGCGGCCGGGGCGGCCTGCGCGATGCCCCAGGCGTTGGCGTGGAACATCGGCACGACCGGCATCGCCACGTCCTGGATGCCCAGGCCGAAGGCGTTGGGCGCCATGACGCCCATGGTGTGCAGGAACGTCGAGCGGTGCGAGTAGACGACGCCCTTGGGGTTGCCGGTCGTGCCGCTCGTGTAGCACATGTAAGCGGCCGAGTTCTCGTCCGTGACACCGAACTCGACCGGCTGGGCGTCGGCCAGCAGCGTCTCGTAGTCGAGGACGCGCGGGTCGTCGGGGATCTCGTTGTCCCCCCCGTCGTCCATCACCACGACGTGCCGGACGGTCTTCATCGTGTCGACGAGCGGCCACAGCAGGGGCAGCACCGTGCGGTCGACGAAGACGACCTCGTCCTCGGCGTGGTTGGCGATGTAGGTCAGCTGCTCGGGGAACAGCCGCACGTTGAGCGTGTGCAGCACCCGGCCGGAACTCGGCGCGGCGAAGTACAGCTCGAGGTGGCGCTGGCTGTTCCAGCCGAAGGTGCCGACCCGGCCGTCGGCGCTGATGTCGAGCGTGTCGAGCACCCCGCCGAGCCGCCGGGTGCGCTCGGCCCACTCCGCGTACGTCGTCCGGGTGACCCCGCCGGGCCCCGCGGTGGCGATCGTCCCGTCGCCGTAGTGCTGCTCGACGTGCCGGAAGATCGCGTCGATGGTCAGGGGGTAGTCCTGCATGAGGCCGCGCATGGCCGGATCCTGCCAGTGACCGCGCTCACGATCCACAACGGCCTGGCCGGGACGGGCCAGGTCAGCGGGCCAGCACGACGGGCAGCTCGGCCAGGCCGCGGATGACGAACTCCGGGCGGCGCACCGGCTCCCCGCCGAGCTCCAGCCGCGACGTGCGCTCCAGCAGGGCGCCGAAGGACGCCTGCAGCTCGACCCTGGCCAGCGGGGCGCCGATGCAGAAGTGCACACCGGCCCCGAAGGTGGTGTGCGGGTTGTCGGTGCGGCCGACGTCGAGGGTGTCCGGAGCGGCGAACACCGCCGGGTCCCGGTTCGCGGCGCCGAGCAGCGCGGCGACCTTCTGCCCCTTCCGCACGGTGGTGCCGCCGAGGTCCACGTCGGCCGTCGCGGTCCGCTCGAACAGCTGCAGCGGCGAGTCGAACCGCATCAGCTCCTCGACCGCCGTGGGCAGCAGGCCGGGGTCCACGCGGAGCCGGTGCAGCTGGTCGGGGTGCTCGAGCAGCGCCAGCAGGCCGTTGCCGCTGACGTTGACCGTCGCCTCGTGCCCGGCGTTGAGCAGCAGGACGCAGGTGGTCACCAGCTCGTCCTCGGTGAGCCGGTCGCCCTCGGTGTCGCGCACGGTGACCAGGTGGGACAGCAGGTCCTCGCCCGGGGTGCGACGGCGCTCGGCGGCCAGCGCGCGCAGGTACGTGACGAACTGGTCCGCCGCACGCTCCGCGGCGTCCTCGACGGCCGCCGTCCGGCCGTACTCGTACATCTTCACGATCGCGTTGGACCACGGTCGCAACAGCGGCCGGTCGGCCTGCGGGACGCCGAGCAGCTCGGCGATGACGGCGACGGGCAGCTCGTCGGCCATCCCGGACAGGACGTCGACCGGCTCGGTCCCGCCGGAACGCTCCACCAGGCCGTCGACCAGCTCGGTGGCCAGCTGCTGCACCCACGGCCGGAGTCGCTCGACGTGCCCGCGGGCGAAGGCGGCGCTGACCAGCCGGCGCAGCCGAGTGTGGTCCGGCGGTTCCATCTCCAGCAGCGCGTTGCGGTGGACCAGGTTGAAGGACCGGAACCGCTCCGCCGGCTCCCGGTCCCGCCAGATCCGGCCCAGCCGCCGGTCGCGCAGGACGGCGTTGCTCTCGGCGTGGGTGAACGCCAGCCACAGGCCCAGCCCCTCGTGCCACTGCACCGGCGCCTGCGACCGGGCGCGCGCGAAGGCCGGGTAGGGGTCGGCGACGACGGCGGGGTCGGTGAGGTCGATCGGCGCGGCCGCGGGTGTCACGCCGGAGCAGCGTAGAGACAGGACCACCTCGCGCCCCGCCACTCGCGAGCTCGCGGCGGGACCCTGCGAGGGGGCCGCCCCGTCCCCCTCCCGCCTCGCGGGCTCGGCGGCGAGCCTCTGGACGGGGGCCACCTCGCCCCCCTCCCGCCTCGCAGGCTCGGCGCGAGCCTCTGGACGGGGGCCACTTACGCTCGGACCATGGCCCGCTCCGCGACCCGCAAGCGTCCCGCTGCTCCTGCCGCAGAGGAGGGCGTCAACCCCAAGGCGCCGTGCCCGTGCGGCTCGGGCCGCCGCTACAAGCACTGCCACGGCTCGGGCTACGCCCCGCCGGTGGCCCGGCCGTTCGAGGGCTTGCCCGGCGAGCCGCACTGGGTGGCGCTGCGCGAGCTGGTCCCGGCGGCGACCGCGCCGCTGCGGACGGCGGACGGGCGCGACGTCACCCTGGCCAGCGTGCTGCCCGGCGGGGCTCCCGCCCTGGTGCGCGCCAACGGCGAGATCCTGCTCGGCGTCCAGCTGCAGGGCGCCTCAGACGACGTCAGCCGCGACCTCGGGACGGCGCTGGCCGCCGCCCTCGAGGCGCCCGCCGGCGCGCCGGTCGACCCGGGCCCGCTCGGGGGGTCAGGCTCGGCCGGGCCGCGGCTGCAGGAGCTGGTCGACCTCGGCGCACCGCTCGAGGTGACCGTGCACCCGGACTTCGGCTTCTGGTTGGAGGGTGTCGAGGCCGGGGCCGCGGCGCAGGCCGGGCTGGAGCAGGCCAACGCCGCGATCCTGCCCACCGAGCTGCTGCCCGGCCTCGGTGCCGCCTACTGGGTGCGGCCTGGGGCCGAGCGCGCCCACCTGCGCTGGGTGCGGCCCGAGCCGGAGGAGCGGCTGCTCGACGCGCTGGCCCGGCTGCGCGCCTCGGGCGAGATCCTGCTCGGCGAGGGCACCCGCTACGCCGGCGCCTTCCGGGCGCACGGCCTCCTCGTGCCGGTGTGGGACCTGCCCGCCGGGTCCCCGGCCGCCGACTGGACGGACGCCGCGACCGCGTTCCAGGCCCGGCTGGAGCAGGCGCTGGGGACCACCGACCCGCTGACCGCCGACGAGCGCCGCGCCCGGGCAGGCCTGCTGTCCCGGCAGGTCACCCTGCGCTGAGAGGACCCCTCCGCCCTCGGGGCGGAGCTGCGGACGAGGCCCGCGGTGAGCCCTCGGGCGGGGTCGGTACGGGCGGGGTCCGCGGCAACCCCAGGACGGAGCCGGCAGGCAGGCCGCACCGGTGCACCGGCCCGGTGGACCACGTGCGTCCCCCGGGCGGGTGTCGCGCGGGACACCGCCCGGGTCGACGCGGGGTAGCGGTCGGTTCACCGTTCGCCCACGCGGCTCACCCGATGTGGCCCACTCCCGGGTGCTCGTTACGAGACCGTGACGCCGAGGTGGCGAACAGGGGTTGACGGCAGTGGGTTGTTAACGCTCACACTTGTGCCGCTCGCCACGGGCGGGCCTGCGCCGGGTCGAGCGCGCAGCAGTCTCGAGGAGGAGATCACGTGAGCAAGAGGCTCGGCTTCGCCGCCCTCAGCGCCGGCATGGCGCTGACCCTGGCGGCCTGTGGCGGCGAGGGTGCCGGTGGCAGCGGCGGTGCCGGTGGCGAGGGCGCCGCGGCGGAGGACCTGACCATCGGCGTCTCGATGCCGACCCAGACCTCCGAGCGCTGGATCGCCGACGGCAACAACGTCAAGGAGCAGCTGGAGGCCGAGGGCTACACCGTCGACCTGCAGTACGCCAACGACGACATCCCCACCCAGTCGCAGCAGATCGACCAGATGATCACCGAGGGTGCCGACATCCTCGTCGTCGCGGCCATCGACGGCACCGCCCTCTCCGGCCAGCTGGAGAACGCGGCGTCCAACAACATCCCGGTGGTCTCCTACGACCGCCTCATCCGCGACAGCGAGAACGTCGACTTCTACGTCACGTTCGACAACTTCGCCGTCGGCCAGGCGCAGGGCAACGCCCTGCTGCAGGGTCTGGGCCTGCGCAACGAGGACGGCTCGCCCGGCACCGCGACCGGCCCGTTCAACATCGAGCTGTTCGCCGGGTCGCTGGACGACAACAACGCGTTCTTCTTCTTCAACGGCGCGATGGACGTCCTGCAGCCGCTGATCGACGACGGCACCCTGGTCGTCAAGTCGGGCCAGACGAGCATCGAGCAGGCCGCGATCCTGCGCTGGCAGCAGGAGACCGCCCAGCGGCGGATGGAGGACCTGCTGACCTCCGCCTACAACGACGGCTCGCGGGTCGACGGCGTCCTCTCGCCGTACGACGGCCTCTCCCGCGGCATCATCACCGCGCTGCAGAACGCCGGCTACGGCCCGACGCTCGACGCCGCCAACCCGATGGCGGTCGTCACCGGTCAGGACGCCGAGATCGCCTCGGTCAAGCTGATCAACGACGGGGTCCAGAGCTCCACGATCTTCAAGGACACCCGTCTGCTGGCCGAGCAGGCCGTCGCCGCCGCGTCCGCCTTCGCCGAGGGCAACGAGCCGGAGGCCAACGACACCGAGACGTACGACAACGGCGTCAAGGTCGTCCCGTCCTACCTGCTCCCGGTCGAGACGGTCTTCGCGGACGACATCCAGTCCGTGCTGATCGACTCCGGCTACTGGACGGCCGACGAGGTCGCCAGCGGCCAGTCCGACTGACCGACACCCCCTGACCCGGCCGGGCCCGGCAGCACGCTGCCGGGCCCGGCCGGCACCACGCGGGACCTCGTCCCGCGCCCCTGGCCGACCCCGCCGGGGGAGCGCACACTCTCTCCACCATCCGCGGCGCGTCCCGTACCCAGCGACGGGCGCCGATGACAGGACGACGAGGTCCCATGGACGACCACATCCTGGAGATGCGCGGCATCACCAAGACGTTCCCGGGGGTCAAGGCCCTGGAGGACGTCAACCTGGCGGTCCGCCGGGGCGAGATCCACGCGATCTGCGGCGAGAACGGCGCCGGCAAGTCGACGCTGATGAAGGTCCTCTCCGGCGTCTACCCGGCCGGCAGCTACGACGGCGAGATCGTCTACGACGGCCAGCCGGTCCGCTTCTCCGGAATCCGCGACAGCGAGCACGTGGGCATCGTGATCATCCACCAGGAGCTCGCGCTGGTGCCCTACCTGTCGATCGCGGAGAACATCTTCCTGGGCAGTGAGCGGCGCGGCCGCTTCGGGCTGATCGACTGGAACAAGGCCAACGCCGAGGCCGCCCGCCTGCTCGCCGAGGTGGGCCTGGAGGAGAACCCCGTCACCCCGGTCGGTCAGCTCGGCGTCGGCAAGCAGCAGCTGGTGGAGATCGCCAAGGCGCTGTCCAAGGACGTGCGGTTGCTCATCCTCGACGAGCCGACCGCCGCGCTCAACGACACCGACTCCGCGCACCTGCTGGACCTGATGCGGCGTCTCCGGGACCGCGGGATCACCTGCATCATGATCTCGCACAAGCTCGGCGAGATCACCGCCGTCTCCGACAACGTCACGGTCATCCGCGACGGCAAGACGGTGGAGACGCTGAGCCTGCACGCCGGCGAGGTCACCCAGGAGCGGATCATCCGCGGGATGGTCGGCCGCGACCTGGAGAGCTACTACCCCGAGCGGGAGTCGCACCCAGGCGAGGAGGTGCTGCGGGTCGAGGACTGGACCGTGTGGCACCCGACCCAGGACCGCAAGGTCGTCGACGGGGCGAACTTCACCGTGCGGGCCGGGGAGGTCGTCGGGATCGCCGGCCTCATGGGCGCCGGGCGCACCGAACTGGCGATGAGCATCTTCGGGCGCGCCTACGGCCGCAACATCACCGGCCGGATGTTCGTGCACGGCAAGGAGGTCCGGCCCAGGAACGTCGCCGAGGCGATCGACGCAGGGATCGCCTACGCCACCGAGGACCGCAAGCACTACGGCCTCAACCTCATCGAGGACATCCGGCGCAACGTCTCCGCCGCCGCCCTGAGCAAGCTCTCCAGCAAGGGCTTCGTCAACGGCAACGAGGAGATCAAGGTCGCCGAGGGCTACCGCAAGAGCATGAACGTCAGGGCCCCGAGCGTCGCCTCCGTCGTCGGGAAGCTCTCGGGCGGCAACCAGCAGAAGGTCGTGCTGTCCAAGTGGCTGTACACCGACCCCGAGGTGCTCATCCTCGACGAGCCCACCCGCGGCATCGACGTGGGTGCGAAGTACGAGATCTACACGATCATCAACCGGCTGGTCGCGGCCGGTAAGGCGGTGCTGGTCATCTCCTCCGAGCTGCCCGAGCTGCTGGGCATCTGCGACCGCGTCTACACCCTGTCCGCGGGCCGGATCACCGGTGAGGTGCCCGTCGGCCAGGCGACCCAGGAGAACCTGATGGAGCTCATGACCAAGGAGAAGGAGCTCGCGGCATGACCAGGACCGTGCCCCCGTCGTCGGAGCCCGAGGCCCAGAGCTCGACGGCGCCGAAGGACGTCGCGCCCGCCGTCGCCCTGCACACCGGGACCAGCGACGTCCGTGCGCTGCTGACGAGCAACCTGCGCCAGAGCGGCATCTACATCGCCTTCGTCGCGATCATCGCGCTGTTCACCGTGCTCACCGACGGGACGCTGCTCTCCCCGGGCAACGTGACCAACATCGTCCTGCAGTACAGCTACATCCTGATCCTGGCCATCGGCATGGTCATCGTGATCATCGCCGGGCACATCGACCTCTCGGTCGGATCGGTCGTGGCCCTCACCGGCGCGGTCTCCGCGGTGCTGGTCATCCGGCAGGGCATGCCGTGGTGGGCCGGCGTCCTGGCCGCCGTCGCGACCGGCCTCGCGATCGGCGCCTGGCAGGGCTTCTGGGTCGCCTACGTCGGCATCCCCGCGTTCATCGTGACCCTCGCCGGCATGCTGCTGTTCCGCGGTCTCACGCTGCAGGTCCTGGACAACATCTCGCTGTCGCCGTTCCCGCAGGAGTACAGCCGGATCGCGAGCGGCTTCCTCAACGGCCTCCTCGGCGGCAACGGCTACGACGCGTTCACCCTGCTGATCGGCGGGATCGCGGTCGCCGGCTACGCGGTCAGCAACTGGCGCACCCGCACGGCGCGGATCAGGTACGAGCAGCCGGTCGAGTCCTTCCCGCTCTTCGTCGCCAAGATCGTGCTCGTCGGCGCCGTCGTGATGGCCTTCGCCTGGCAGCTCGCGCACGCCCGCGGCCTGCCGATCGTGCTGATCATCCTGGCCGTGCTGATCATCACCTACGGCATCATCACCACCCGCACCGTCTTCGGGCGCCAGGTGTACGCGATCGGCGGCAACCTGGCGGCAGCCACGCTGTCGGGTGTCAAGGTCCGGGCGGTCAACTTCTGGATCTTCGTCAACATGGGCTTCCTGGCCGCGGTCGCCGGCGTCGTCTTCTCCTCGCGGTCCAACGGCGCCCAGCCCAGCGCCGGCAACATGTTCGAGCTCGACGCGATCGCCGCGGCGTTCATCGGCGGTGCGGCCGTCACCGGTGGTGTCGGCACGGTCGTCGGCGCCATGGTCGGCGGTCTGATCATGGCCGTCATGAGCAACGGCATGCAGCTCATGGGTGTCGACCAGTCCATCCAGTCGGTGGTCAAGGGCCTGGTGCTGCTGCTGGCCGTGGCCTTCGACGTCTACAACAAGCGGCGCGCCGGCGCGTCCCGCTGACGCCCTGGGGGCGGCCCCGCGGAGCTGCCGCGGGGCCGCCCGGCAGGGCATCGACCGAGGCGGCCACGGGCCGGCTCCTCGACGGGGAGGGGTGACGGTGGAGCCCGAGGGGCCGAGCCGAGCGCTGGTCATGTCGGACGTCGCAGCTCGGGCCGGCGTCTCCCACCAGACGGTGTCCCGGGTCATCAACGGGCACCCCAACGTCGCGCCGCAGACCCGCGAGCGCGTCGAGCGGGCCATCCGCGAGCTGGGCTACCGGCCGAACACCGCCGCGCGGGCCCTGGTCACCGGCTCCACGCGGACCATCGGGTTCGTCACGGTGAACATCAACCAGTACGGCCCGGCGCAGACCCTGGTCGGCCTGGAGCGGGCGGCGCGGGCAGCCGGGTACTCACTGAGCGTCACCGTGCTCGACGAGGCCACCGCCGACGCGATGCGCGACGCCGTCGACCGGTTCGTCGCCCAGTCGGTGGACGCCGTCCTGGCGCTGGCCACCTACGACGACGCCGTCGAGGCGCTGCACGCGGTGGACGCCCCGCTGCCCCTGGTCACGGTGCAGAGCGGCGGGGCGCTCGAGGAGCCCGCGGTCGGCGTCGACCAGGGCGCCGGCGCGCGGCTGGCGACGCGGCACCTGCTCGACCTCGGTCACCGCACCGTCCACCACGTCACCGGCCCGGCCGACTCCGCGGAGGCCCGCGACCGGGTCGAGGGCTGGCGCGCCGAGCTGACCGCCGCGCGTGCGCCCGTCCCGGTGTGCCTGCACGGCGACTGGTCGCCGTCCTCGGGGTACGAGGCCGGCCGCCGGCTCGCCGCGCGCAGGCGCGCCGGTGAGGAGGTCACCGCGGTCTTCGTCGCCAACGACCAGATGGCCCTGGGCCTGCTCGCGGCGTTCCACGAGGAGGGGCTCGAGGCGCCGCGGGACGTCAGCGTCGTCGGCTTCGACGACCTGCCCGAGGCTCCCTACCTGACCCCGCCGCTGACGACGGTCCGGCAGGACTTCGCCGAGCTCGGCCACCGTGCCGTGGAGCTCGTGCTGGCCCGGCTGGCCGGCCGCGAGCTGCGCCCGCAGCCGGTCACACCGGTCCTGCTCGTCCGCTCCAGCACCGGCCCCGTCCCGGCGGTGCGTACACCCGCGGGGGTGTGACGCTGTCCTTGTTAGCGCTAACATCCCCGCGGCGACGCAGCCGTCCGGCCGTCGTCGGAGCCGCCGGGCGGAGGAGGACCATCCTGGAGCGAGAGGGCCGCGAGAGATGACGACGGATGCCGGCGAGGCGATCACCGGAGGTCGCACGGCCCTGGGGATCGAGCTGGGATCGACCCGGATCAAGGCAGTGCTCATCGGCCCGGACCACGCTCCGCTCGCGGTCGGCAGCCACGACTGGGAGAACCAGTTCGTCGAGCGGCGGTGGACGTACTCGCTGGAGGCCGTGTGGGCGGGGGTGCAGCAGAGCTTCGCGGCTCTGGCGGACGACGTGCGGCAACGCCACGGGGTCGAGCTGTCGACGGTCGGCGCGCTCGGCGTGTCGGCGATGATGCACGGCTACCTGGCGTTCGGCGTCGACGGTGAGCTGCTCACGCCGTTCCGCACCTGGCGCAACACGAACACGGGTCGATCAGCCGAGCGGCTCAGCGCGGAGTTCGGCGTCAACATCCCGCACCGGTGGAGCATCGCGCACCTCTACCAGGCGATCCTGGACCGCGAGGACCACCTGGGCCGGCTCGACCACCTGACCACCCTGGCCGGCTACGTGCACTGGCAGCTCACCGGCGAGAGGGTCCTCGGCATCGGCGATGCCAGCGGCGTGTTCCCGATCGACGTCGGCACCGGCGGTTACTCCGCTCCGATGCTGGACCGGTTCGACCAGCTGGCTGCCGAGGCCGGGGTCGAGCTGACACTCGCGGACCTGCTGCCCAGGATCGCGTCCGCCGGCCAGCCGGCCGGCGAGCTCACCGAGGCGGGCGCTGAGCTGCTCGACCCGACCGGGCGGCTGCGTCCCGGCATCCCGCTGTGCCCACCCGAGGGTGACGCGGGCACGGGGATGGTCGCCACCAACTCGGTCGCTCCGCGCACCGGCAACGTCTCGGCCGGGACGAGCATCTTCGCCATGGTCGTGCTCGAGCGCGAACTCACCCGGGCGCACCGCGAACTGGACCTCGTGACCACGCCGGCCGGCGACCCGGTGGCGATGGTGCACTGCAACAACGGGGCCAGTGAGCTGAACGCCTGGGCCGGTCTGTTCACCGAGTTCGCCCGGGCGCTGGATCCCGAGGTGGACCCGTCGGCGGTCTTCGAGATCCTGTTCTCCGCCGCGCTCGGTGGTGCCGGCGACGGCGGGGGGATGCTGGCCTACAACTACCTCTCCGGAGAGCCGATCACCGACCTCGAGGAGGGGCGGCCGCTGTTCGTGCGGTCGCCGGACAGCAGGTTCGACCTCGCCACCTTCATGCGGACGCACCTGTTCGCGTCCCTCGCCACGCTGCGGATCGGCATGGACGTCCTGCAGAAGGCCGAGGGCGTGCGGCTCGACCGGATGTTCGCGCACGGCGGCCTGTTCCGGACCAAGGGCGTGGCCCAACGCTTCCTGGCCGCCGCGATCGACACCCCGGTGTCCGTGGGGGACGTCGCTGCCGAGGGCGGCGCCTGGGGGATCGCCGTCCTGGCTGCGTTCGCCACCCGCCGCTCGCCGGGGCAGGACCTGGCCGACTACCTGGACACGACGGTCTTCACCGGCACCAGCCTGCAGACCGCTCAGCCCGAGCCGGCCGACGTCGCCGGCTTCGACGCGTTCATGCAGCGGTACGTCGCCGGGCTGCCGGTCGAGCGGGCCGCCGTGGACCACGTGGGGATCGGCCACCCGCGGATCGCCGACGCCGAGACCACGACCGCCGCCCGTCCCGAGGAGCAGCCGGCATGACCACCACCCAGCCCCGCACCGAGCGGGGTACCCATCGCGCGCAGCGGGAGCACGTCGCCGCCCTGCACGCCGAGCTGACCCGCAACCAGCTGGTCACCTGGACCTCCGGCAACGTCTCCGAGCGGGTGCCCGGCGAGGACCTGTTCGTCATCAAGGGCAGCGGCGTCCTCTACGACGAGCTGACGTGGGAGGGCATAACCGTCTGCGACCTCGACGGCAACGCCGTCGACGGGGTCAAGCGGCCCTCCAGCGACACCGACGCGCACGCCTACGTCTACCGGCACATGCCGCAGGTCAACGGGCAGGTGCACACGCACAGCCCGTACGCCACGGCCTGGGCAGCGCGGGCCGAGCCGGTCCCGTGCGTGCTCACCGCGATGGCCGACGAGTTCGGCGGACCCATCCCGATCGGCCCGTTCGCGCTCATCGGCGACGACTCGATCGGCCGCGGCATCGTCGAGACACTGCGCGACTCGCGCTCGCCCGCCGTCCTCATGCAGAACCACGGCGTCTTCACGATCGGCCCGTCGGCCAAGGCGGCGGTCAAGGCCGCGGTCATGACCGAGGACGTCGCCCGCACGGTGCACCTGTCCCGCCAGCTCGGCGAGCCCCTGCCCATCGCGCAGTCGGACATCGACTCGCTGTACGCCCGCTACCAGAACGTCTACGGACAGTGAGGAGAGGTCCCATCGTGGTCGCCGACCCCTTCGAGGGGCACGAGGTCTGGTTCCTGACCGGCAGCCAGGGGCTGTACGGCGAGGAGACCCTGCAGCAGGTCGCCGAGCAGTCGCAGCGGGTCGCCGCGGCGCTCGACGAGGCCGCCGAGGTGCCCGTCCGGGTGGTGTGGAAGCCGGTGCTCACCGACGCCGCCGCCATCCGGCGGGCCATGGGCGAGGCCAACGAGGACCCGGCCTGCGTCGGCGTCGTCACCTGGATGCACACCTTCTCGCCCGCGAAGATGTGGATCAGCGGGCTGGACGCGCTGCGCAAGCCGCTGCTGCACCTGCACACCCAGGCCGACGCCGCCCTGCCGTGGGCGACGATCGACATGGACTTCATGAACCTCAACCAGGCCGCGCACGGCGACCGGGAGTACGGGTTCGTGCTGACCCGGCTGCGGATGCCGCGGACGACGGTCGCCGGCCACGTGTCCAACCCGCGGGTGCGCTCGCGGGTCGGCTCGTGGGCGCGGGCGGCCACGGCGGCGGCCGCGGCCCGGTCGCTGCGGCTGGCCCGCTTCGGGGACAACATGCGCGACGTCGCGGTGACCGAGGGGGACAAGGTCGAGGCCGAGATCCGCTTCGGCATGTCGGTGAACACCTGGGGCGTCAACGACCTCGTCGCCGTGGTGGACGCCGTGGACGACAAGGCCGTCGACGCCCTCGTCGAGGAGTACGGCGACCTGTACGAGTTCGCCGACGGCGCCCGCCCGGGCGGGCCGCAGCACGAGGCGGTGCGCTACCAGGCCCGCATCGAGGCGGCGCTGCGCAGCTTCCTGGAGGACGGCGGGTTCACGGCGTTCACCACGAACTTCGAGGACCTCGGCGGGCTGCGCCAGCTCCCCGGGCTCGCCGTCCAGCGGCTGATGGCCGACGGCTACGGCTTCGGTGGCGAGGGCGACTGGAAGACCGCGGCGCTGCTGCGCACCCTCAAGGTGGCCGCGGCCGGGCTGCCCGGAGGCACCTCGTTCATGGAGGACTACACCTACGACCTCGCCGGGACGCCGAAGATCCTCGGTGCCCACATGCTGGAGGTCTGCCCCACCATCGCGGGCGACCGGCCGCGGGTGGAGGTGCACCCGCTTGCCATCGGCGGCCGCGAGGACCCGGCACGGCTGGTGTTCACCGCGGCGCCGGGCGAGGGCGTCGTCGTCGGCTGGTGCGACCTGGGCGACCGCTTCCGTTGGGTGGCCAACGAGGTCGACGTCGTGGAGCCCGACGAGCCGTTGCCCAACCTGCCGGTGGCCCGTGCGGTGTGGCAGCCGCGGCCGGACTTCGAGACGGCGACCGAGGGCTGGCTGACCGCGGGCGGGCCGCACCACACGGTGCTGTCGACCGCGGTCGGCGCCGACGAGCTCACCGACCTGGCCGAGGTCTTCGCGACAGAGCTGGTGCTCATCGACGCCGACACCACGCGGCGTTCGCTGGCGAAGGAGCTGCGCTGGGGCGCGGCCTACCACCGCCTGGCCCAGGGGCTCTAGCGGGAGGACCCTCTGCCCCCGCCGCTCGCAGGCTCGTGGCGGGACCCTGCAGAAGGGCCGCCGACCTGCGGGGAGTCGTGCTCTGCCCACCGTGGTGGGCAGAGCACGACTCTGCACGGGTGGACCCCTGCGGTCCGTGAGGTCCGGTCAGAGCGGGTCGCGGCGGACGGGGCAGGACATGCACCTCGGCCCTCCGCGGCCGCTGCCGAGCTCGGAGCCGGAGATCCGCACGACCTCGATGCCGGCCGCCTCGAGCGCGGCGTTGGTGACGGTGTTGCGCTCGTAGGCCACCGCCAGCCGCGGGGCCAGCGCGAGGGTGTTGTTGCCGTCGTCCCACTGCTCGCGCTCGGCGGTCACCGGGTCCAGGCCGGTGTCGATCACCCGCAGCCGGTCGATGCCCATCGCGGCGGCCGCGGCCTCGAGGAACGGCGCCGGGCCGCGGACGACGAGGTCGGTGGTGTCGTCGTCGTCCGGCGTCACATCGGCGGTGACCGTCCAGGCCACCAGCGAGGAGGCGACGGCGGGGTACACGACCATGGCGTCGACGTCGACCATCGTGGCGATGGTGTCCAGGTGCATGGTCGCCCGCTGCTGGGCGATCGGGACGACGAGCACCGTGTGCGCCAGGCCGCGGGCGAACACCCGCCGGGCCAGCCGCTCCGCGCCGCCGGGCGTGGTCCGCTCGCCGACGCCGACCGCGACCACGCCGGGCGCCAGCAGCAGCACGTCACCGCCCTCGAGGTGCTCCAGCGAGGCGTCGTAGAGCTGCTCGGCGCCGGCGAAGCGCGGGTGGTGGGCGTAGACCGCGGCGGTGATCGTGCTCTCCCGGTGCCGCGCCGGCATCGCCAGCGAGGTCACCGCGACCTGGTCGCCCACCCACACCGACGAGTCGCGGGTGAACAGCAGGTTGGGCAGCGGGGGGACGACGAAGTCGCCGCGGGCCATGAGCTCCCAGGACAGGCCGCGGGCGCCGGGCAGCTCGTCGTGTGCCACCCCGGCCACCAGCGCGCGGGCTAGGTCCTCGGGGGAGAGGTCGGCCAGGTGCGCGGCGGCGGTGCGCTTGAGCGTCGCGCCCAGCCGCGGGTCGTCGACGGCGGCCGTGATCAGTTCCGCGCGGGCTGCGGGGTCGGCGAGGACCTCGGCCAGCAGCCGGTCGAGGTACAGCACCTCCACGCCGCGGCTGCCGAGCTCGGCGGCGAAGGCGTCGTGCTCCTCCTGCGCCCGGCGCACCCACGGGACGCCGTCGAAGAGCAGCTGGTCGTTGTTGCGGGGCGTGAGCCGGCGCAGCTCGGCTCCCGGCCGGTGCAGCAGCACGGTCCGCAGCGGCCCGACCTCGCTGGTGGCGCCTCGGACGGCGGCGGGTGCGATCATGCGCCGAGGCTGGCACACGAGGTGTCCCGGTCGCTGGATACGGTGCTCCGGCCGGGGGCCGACGACGTCCCCACGACGTCGAGGAGACAGCCCGTGCACCTGTTCGACCTCACCGGGAAGGTCGCCGTCGTCACCGGCGGCACCCGCGGCATCGGCCTGATGATGGCCCGCGGGCTGCTGCAGGCCGGCGCGTCGGTCTACATCAGCTCCCGCAAGGCCGAGGCCGGCGAGCAGGCCGTCGCGGAGCTGTCGCGGTTCGGCACGGTCGAGTCGATCCCGGCGGACGTCTCCACCGAGGCCGAGTGCCTCCGGTTGGCCGCGGAGGTGGGCCGCCGCGAGGAGCGGCTGCACGTGCTGGTCAACAACGCCGGCGCCACCTGGGGCGAGCCGTTCGGGACCTTCCCGGCCTCGGCCTGGGACAAGGTGCTCGACCTCAACCTCAAGGCGCCGTTCTTCCTCACCCGCGCCTTCCTGCCGCTGCTGGAGGCCGCGGGCACCGAGGACGACCCGGCCCGGGTGGTCAACGTCGGCAGCATCGACGGGCTGCACGCGCCGTCCCTGCCGACCTACTCCTACTCGGCGAGCAAGGCCGGCGTGCACCACCTCACCCGGGTCCTGGCCAAGGAACTGGGGCCGAAGCGGGTCACGGTGAACGCCGTCGCCCCGGGGCCGTTCGAGTCCAAGATGATGGCCGCCACCCTGGCCGCCCACGGCGACGAGATCGCCGCGTCGTCCCCGCTCGGGCGGATCGGCCGGCCCGACGACATGGCCGGCGTCGTCGTGTACCTGGCCAGCCGGGCCGGTGCCTACGTCACCGGCGCGGTCATCCCGGTGGACGGCGGCCGCGCCACCACCCTGTGACGCGGGTGGCCCGGCGGCTGCGGTTCGACGGCTGGATCCTCGGGGCCGGCACCGCGTCGGGTACCCGCGTCGTCGTCGGGCACTGGCCCCGCTCGCCGCTGGGGCCGCTGTCCGACGTCATGGTGCAGCGACCGGACGGCGCCCGGCTGTTGCTGGCCCCCACCCGGGATGCCGCGGACTTCGTCGCCGCCACCTACGCCTTCGACGAGGTGCGGCTGGTGCCGGTGGTGGTGCAGCGGCCGGACCCGCGGACCTGGGCGGTGACGGCCGGCCCGCTGCGGCTGCGGGTCACGACCGGCCGCCGTCCGCCGCTGGGCCGGCTGCTGCGCGCCGTCCCGCCGCCGCTGGCCCGCACCCCGGTCTGGGTGGGCCTGCTGGACCGGCCGGCGCGGCTGCTGACCGGCCTGCGCACCACCGGCTCGGCCGGCAACGGCCGCACCGAGTGGTACGGCGTGCAGGACCTGCACCTGGTCACCGCGCTCGACGCCAGCTGGGACGGCGAGCCGCTGGGCGCGCTGGCCCCGGTGCACCCGCCGGTCACCTTCGGGTTCGGCTCGGTGCCGCCGCGGCCGAGCCTGGCGCGGGTGACGACGACGGTGCAGCTGCCGTGAGCGGCGTCCGAGCAGCCGTGCGGCTCGCAGTGGTGATCCGGTGATCGTCGCGGAACGGCTCAGTCGGGCAGCAGGACGCCCGGGTTGCAGACGTTCCGCGGGTCGAGCCGCTGCTTGACCGCGCGCAGCACCTCCACGCCCAGCGGGCCCACCTCGCGCTCCAGCCAGGGACGGTGGTCGGCCCCGACGGCGTGGTGGTGGGTCAGCGTGCCGCCTGCGGACAGCAGCGCGTCGGTCGCGGCGCGCTTGGCCGAGAGCCACTGCTGGATGGGCAGCGCGTCGTCCCGGTCGGCGAGCACGGTGACGTACAGTGAGGCGCCGGTCGCGTAGACGTGCGAGACGTGGCTCATCACCAGCGGCCGCTTCCCGCGCCGCCCCAGCGCCTCGCGCAGCGCCCCGCGGACGGCGTCGTGCACGGTGGGCAGCGCGGTCCAGGTGGCCGCGGTCTCCAGCGTCTCGACCAGCAGTCCGGCGTCCAGCAGGCTGTCGCGGGTGTAGGGCGCGGCGTAGCGGTGCCTGCGCCAGGCCTCTCCGACGCGCCGGCCCAGCCGCACGGCCCCGGCCCCGCGCAGCACGGAGGCCGCCGCCCGCCGCCGCGCGCGCACCGCCGCCGGCAGCCCCTCCCAGCCGACGACGAGCAGGCAGCCCGCAGCCCGCCGGCGCAGCCGCAGCGAGCCGCGGAGCAGCGACGCCCCCGCGCGGGAGCCGTCGAGCAGCTCGGCCCGGGTCTCGTCGGGGTCCGACAGCCGGACGACGTCCGGCAGCAGGTCGTGCCGGGCCATCCGCTGCAGCCCGGCCAGCCCCGCCTCCCATGACCGGAAGGACCAGCCCTCGTAGTGCCGCGTCCGCGGCTCGGGCCGCACCCGCAGCGTCAGCTCGGTGATGACGCCGAGCGCCCCCTCCGATCCCAGGGCCAGGCCGAGCAGGTCCGGGCCGGCCGCCGACGCCGGCGGCGACCCGAGCTCGAGCACCCCGGAGGGGGTGGCCAGCGTGAGCCCCGCGACCAGGTCGTCGAAGCGGCCGACGCCGGTGGACGCCTGGCCCGCCGAGCGGGTGGCCGCGTAGCCGCCCATGGTGGCGAACTCCCAGCTCTGCGGCAGGTGGCCGAGGCTCAGGCCGTGCCGCTCCAGGTGCTCCTCCAGCGTCGGACCGCGCACGCCCGGCCCGACGGTGACCAGGGACGACGCGACGTCGAGGGCGTGCACCGAGGTCATCCGGCCCAGGTCGACCGAGATCGAGGGCCGGTCGTCGGCGTCGACGCCCGACAGTCCGCCGACCACGCTCGTGCCGCCGCCGAAGGGGACCGCGACCACGCCGAGCTCGCTGCACAGCGCCAGCAGGGCGGCGGTCTCCGCGGTGCTGCCGGGCCGGACGACGGCGTCCGGGGCGTCGGAGGCGTCACCCTCCCGCCGACGCAGCAGGTCCAGGTAGCTCTTGCCGCCGGCGTGCCGCAGCCGCGCCTCCCGGTCGGTGCTCACGTGCTCCTCGCCGAGCAGCTCGGCCAGCCGCAGCCGGCCGTCCTCCGCCAGCCGGGAGGGCGCCAGCCGGATCTGCGTCACCGGCACCGGTGGGGTGCGCCGCGGGGTCCAGCCCAGCTCGCGGGACAGGTGCCGGCGGGCGGCCTTGGGCAGCACCTCGGCCAGGTCGGGGAAGGCGGACGCCTCGACCCCACCGGCGTCGCCGTCCTCCGCCCGGGTCCCCGTCGCGTCGCGGGGACCCCACCCCTGGATGGTCAGTTCCGGCTGCTCGGGCACGGCCACAGTCTGCCGGTGCCCGGCCCCCGAGCCCTCGCGGAGCTGTCGGGCGGCGAGATCGCCGATCTCGCCCGGGTCCGCGCCCGCAACCGGGCCGGACCGCCGAACTCGCCCGGTCCTCCCTCAGCCCCCCTGGCGGGCGGCGTTGGCCTGGACGGCGGTGCTCACGTACTGCGCGAGGCCCGGGGCGACCTGCTCGTAGTGGGCGGTGAACCGCTCGTCCTCGACGTACATCCGGCCCAGGCCGGCGTGCATCTCGGGCGGGCAGTCGTAGAAGTTGCGGCTGATCTGCTGCCGGTGCTCCTCCGCGACGTCCATCGCCTGCTCGGAGTCCGCGGGGACGCCCGAGTGCAGGGCCTCGGCGAAGCGCCGCTCGACGTCCTCGCCCTCGGCCTTGACCCGGACCCAGTCCTCCTTGGTGTAGCTGCGGGTGCGCCGCTGGGACTGCGCCCACGCCTCCGTGTCCCCCCAGCGCTCCTCGGCCTCCGCCTCGTACTCCTCGGGCAGCCAGTCGCCGAACAGCTCGAACCGCTCCTCCGGGGTCAGCGAGATCCCCATGTGCCGTGCCTCCATCTCCTTCTCGACGGCCGCGACCATGGCCCGCGTCCGCTCCATCCGGTCGAGCAGCAGCCGGTGCTGCCGGCGCAGGTGCTCGGCCGGGTCGGCGGCGGGGTCGTCGAGCAGGGTCGCGACCTCCTCGAGGGGGAACCCGAGCTCGCGGTAGACCAGCACCTGGTGCAACCGGTCGAGGTCCGACGGCGCGTACCGCCGGTACCCCGCCGCCGTCCGGCCGGACGGCGACAGCAGCCCGATCCGGTCGTAGTGGTGCAGCGTGCGCACCGTCACCCCGGCCAGCGCTGCGACCTGACCCACGTTCACCGGCTCCTCCTCCCTGACGGGGACGAGTGCACAGCCTGACGTGGCGTCAGGGTCAAGCTCGATGCCACCCGGGTGCGGCAGGGTGCCGGCATGGACGAGAAGAGGGCCCTGCTCGAGTACCTGCGCGCCCGCCGGGCCGACCTGCTCACCAAGCTCGACGGCCTGGGGGAGTACGACGTCCGGCGGCCGATGACGCCCACCGGCACCAACCTGCTCGGCCTGGTCAAGCACGTCTCGTACGTGCAGCTGGGCTACTTCGGTGAGGTGTTCGGCCGGCCGAGTGGGCGGTCCTACCCGTGGGACGACGGGGGCGAGCAGGACGCCGACATGTGGGCGGCGCCGGAGGAGACCCGCGCCGACGTCCTCGAGATCTACGCGTTCTCCGCCGCGCACGCCGACGCGACGATCGAGGAGCTGGCGCTCGACGCCACCGGCACGGTGCCCTGGTGGGGTGAGGAGCGCCGGCACCCGACCCTGCACACGGTGCTCGTGCACGTGGGCGTGGAGGTCGCCCGGCACGCCGGGCACGCCGACGTCCTCCGCGAGCTGATCGACGGGTCGGCCGGGGTGAGCTCTCCGGGGGACAACCTGCCCGAGCGCAGCGCGGCCGAGTGGGCGGCCTTCCGGGAGCGCATCGAGGACGCCGCGCGGCAGGCGGCCGGCCTCCCCACCCCGAGCGGTGCGCCGCCGGGAGATGGGTGAGGATCGCAGCATGGCCGCCGACGTCTCGCCCGACGACCCGTTCCCCCGCCAGCGCGTCCGGGTCGACCGCCGGGCCGACGGCAACCTGCAGATGGCCTACGTCGAGGCGGGGGAGGGCGACCCGATCGTCTTCCTGCACGGCAACCCCACGTCGTCCTACCTGTGGCGCAACGTCATCCCGCACGTGCAGCACCTCGGCCGCTGTCTCGCGCCGGACCTCATCGGCATGGGGGAGTCGGACAAGCTGCCCGACCCGACCCGCGGCAGCTACTCGTTCGCGGCCCACGCCGGTTTCCTGGAGCGGTTCCTCGAGGCGGTGGGCGCCACCGAGCGGGTCACCTTCGTGCTGCACGACTGGGGCTCCGCGCTGGGCTTCGACTGGGCACACCGCCACCCCGGTGCGGTCCGCGGCATCGCCTTCACCGAGGCGCTGGTCGTCCCGCTGACCTGGGCCGACTGGCCGGCCGCCGCGCGGGGCATCTTCCGCACCATGCGCGGACCGGACGGTGAGGCCGCCGTGCTGGAGAAGAACGCGTTCGTCGAGCGGATCCTGCCGGCGTCGGTCGCCCGCGGCCTGAGCGCGGAGGCGCACGCCCGCTACCGCGAGCCCTTCACCGATCCGGCGCACCGCTGGCCCACGCTGGAGTGGCCTCGGCAGCTGCCGATCGAGAACGTGCCGCCGAAGGTCCGCGACGTCGTCGCCCGGTACGGCCAGTGGCTGCGCACCAGCGACGTCCCGAAGCTGTTCGTCAACGCCGACCCGGGCTCGATCCTGGTCGGCCGGCCGCGGGCGTTCGTGCGCAAGTGGACGGCGCTGACCGAGGTGACCGTGCCCGGTGCGCACTTCGTGCCCGAGGACTCGCCGCACGAGATCGGCCGGGCGCTGGCCGACTGGATCCCGACCCTGCGCTGAGCAACGTCGCCGGCGCACCACCGGTCCCCTCGGCCCCTCCAGGGCACCGCCCGAGCGTGCGAGGGGCGGGGAGGGGGTCTGCTCTCAGCGCGTCCTGCGGCCCGCGCGCAGAGCCTCGGCGGTCTTCTCGACGCGGGCGGCGCGGGTCTCGGGTCTCTTGGCGTCCTCGACCCAGCGCACCCACTCCTTGCGGTGCGAGGGGGCCAGGCCGTCGAAGAAGGCCCGCGCGCCGTCGTCCAGCGCCGCGGCGAGGTCCTCGGGAAGCGGGGTCTCCCGCGGCGCGGTGTCCAGCTCCACCCGGACGTCGACCTCCTGCCCGGCCTGCAGTCCGGCGGCCTCGCGGTGCTCGGCGGCCAGCGGGATCCAGAACGCCCCGCCCATCGGCGCGACCGTCGTCCGGTAGCCGTACCCGCCGAGGGTGACGGTGACCGGCGGCCGCCTGCCCCCGCCGAGGGCCGCGACGACGTCGTCGGGCACCTGCAGCCCCGTCGCCGTCTTCCCGCTCTGCACGACCGTCGTCCGGAACTCCACGTCAGGAGGATAGGCGCGGCCCCCTGCAGGGACCCGCCGCGAGCCCGCGAGCGGCGGGGGCAGGGGGTCCTCCCCCTAGTCGAGTGCTCGGCGGCGGAACCCGATGAGGCTGGTCACCCCGAAGACGACGAGGAAGCCGGCCAGCGCCACCGCGCACAGCCACAGCGGCAGGTGCGGCACACCCGGCGCCATCTGGGCGCGCAGCGCCTCGCTGACGTAGGTGAGCGGGTTGAGCGCGCAGACCACCTGGAACCAGCGCAGCGTGTCCAGCGCCTGCCACGGGAACTGGGTGGACCCGGTGAACAGCACCGGCGTCAGGACGACGGCGAAGACGATGTTGATCCGGTTGGGCTTCACGAACGTGCCGAGCGTCATGCCCATCACCGCGCCAACCAGCGAACCCAGTACGAGGAACGCGGTCAGCGCCGGCAGGTCGCCCCACTCCACCGGCAGCGTGCCGAGCACCCACCAGCTGATCGGGAACATGACCGCCGCGGCGACCAGTGCCCGCAGCAGCGCGAACACGACCTTCTCGACGGCGACCAGCGCGGTGGGCAGCGGCGCGAGCAGCCGGTCCTCGATCTCCTTGGTGAAGGAGAAGTCGATGACCAGCGGGAAGGCGGTGTTCTGCAGCGCGGTGAGGAAGGCGGTCAGCGCGATCACGCCGGGCAGCAGCACGTCGGAGTACTGGCTGGTGGCGAAGCCGAGCTCGACGAGGACCTTGCCGAAGACGAACAGCAGGAACACCGGCTGCAGCACGACCTGCAGCAGGAAGGGCACCAGCTCGCGGCCGGTGACGAACACGTCGCGCCACAGCAGCGCGCGGAACGCCCGGCCGACGGCGGGCCGACCCGGCGCGGTGCCGCCGACCTCGACGACCAGCCCCGGTGCCGCCGTGTCCGTGCTCATCGCAGTTCCCGTCCCGTCAGGCTGAGGAAGACGTCCTCGAGGCTGGGCTCGCCGATGCGCACCCCGGTCAGCCGGGCGCGCCGGGCGGCCAACGCCTCCGACACCGGGCCGACCAGCGCCGCGGCGTCCCCGGAGAGGTAGAGGCGGGCGCGCAGCCCGGAGCCGTCGGCGACCTGCTCGACCTGCTCGACCCGCTCGGCCAGGGAGGCGAGCGCGGCCAGCACGGCCTCACCGGTGTCCTCGGGCGCGCGCTCGACGTCGATGTCGAGCGTGGCGCTGCCCGGCAGGGACCGGGTGAGCGCGGCGGGGGTGTCCAGGGCGAGCAGCCGGCCGGAGTCCATGATCCCGACCCGGTCACTGAGCGTCGCGGCCTCGTCCATGTCGTGCGTGGTGAGGAGGACGGTGATCCCACCGTCGCGCAGCTCCCGCACCCGGTCCCACACGAACAGCCGGGCCTGCGGGTCCAGCCCGGTGCTCGGCTCGTCGAGGAAGACCACCTGCGGGGCGTGCATCAGCGCACGGGCGATGAGCAGCCGCTGCGCCATCCCGCCGGAGTAGTCGTCGACCTTGTCCCCGCCGCGCCCGCCCAGACCCAGCTGCTCGAGCAGCGCATCGGCCCGGCGGTTGCGCTCGGCCCGGCCCACCCCGTGGTAGGCGGCGTGGAAGACCAGGTTCTGCCGGGCGGTGAGCGCGCGGTCGAGGTTGGGCCGCTGCGGCACCACCGACAGCCGGCTGCGGGCGGTGACCGGGTCGGCGGCGACGTCGACCCCGGCGACGCTGGCGGCGCCCGAGGTGGGCAGCACCCGCGTGGTGAGGACGCCGATGGTCGTCGTCTTGCCCGCGCCGTTGGGGCCGAGCAGGCCGAAGACCTCCCCGCGCTGCACGGCGAAGGAGATCCCGTCGACGGCGTTGACCGGCCGGCCGGGGTAGCGCTTGACGAGGTCGGTCACCTGCACGGCGGGGTCGGCCGGTCGCTGCGCTCCGCCCGTGTCCATCGGTGGCCATGCTGCCACCGCGACGAGCCGCGGCCGAATCGGTCACGCGGACAGCGCAGCAGCCGTCTCCAGCGTGGGGACGACGCCCTCGGTGCCGGGGTGCGACCGGTTGCTGAACTCCCGCATCCCCGCGTGCCAGCGCCGCATCGCCGCGCGGTGCGGGTCGGTGCGGACGAACGCGTGCACGGCCGCGTCGTCGTCCCACCAGGACACGGTGGTGAAGTGGCGGGCCAGCGGCTGGGCCCGCAGGTACAGGGAGCGGGCGCCCGGGGCGGCCATGGTCTGGGCCCTGATGGCCAGCGAGTCGCGGAAGAACGCCGGGATGTCGCGGAACCGGCGCAGGTGCAGGTGGGTGACCATGACGACGCCCGGGCCGTCGCCGACGTCCTCGGCGGTCCACGGCAGGTCGGGGATGAGTGGCACGGCGACCTCCTCGGTTCCTCCCCCGTGGAGGGGGACGCTAGGCCGCCCTCCAGCGGGCGTGCAGTGGCCTAGTGCCCTCCCTCAGCCCGCGAGCGCGCGCACCGTCTCCACCGCCGCGACGACGGCGAAGACGAGGAACAGCACCGCGGCCACCCGGCGGATCAGCGCCACCGGCAGCCGGTCGGCCAGCTTCGTGCCGAGGAAGACGGCCAGACCGGAGACGGTGAGCAGCGCGGCCCAGGCGCCGGCGAAGACCGACACCGGGTCGTCCAGGCGCGCGGCCAGCCCGGCGGTGGCCAGCTGGGAGAGGTCGCCCCACTCGGCGGCGAACAGCACGCCGAAGGAGATGGCGGCGACCTGGAGGAACGACCGGCCCTCCTTGCCCTCGGCCACGTCGGCGGCGTCCTCCGGCCCCTCCTGCGCGCTGCGCCAGAGCAGCACCGCACCGACCAGGAACAGCACCGCCACCACGCCGCTGACCAGCGCCTCGGGCAGCAGGGAGAGCAGGCTGCCCGCGGTGACCGCGATGGCGACCTGCAGGCCGAACGCCGTCCCGACGCCGACGAACACCGGCAGCGGCGGGAAGCGGGTGGCCAGGACCAGGCTGGCGAACAGCGTCTTGTCCGGCAGTTCGACCGGCAGGACGAGCACGAAGGCGGTCAGCACGACCGTCAGGGACACGGGGTTCTCACTTCCGTCAGGGCGCTGCCGGACGGATGGGGACAGCCTCCGACCGGCAGCTGCCGGTGGGTGGCGACTGCGGTCGAAGGTCTCGCCCACCCACGGCCGAGCGTGGGCCCGCTGACCGGGCACCCGGAGGCGCCAGCGTGTCGACCAGCGGACGGGGGGCTACTCCCCTTCTCGGCCGGAGAGCCTAGCCGAGCACGGCCGGGAAACCGGCTGCGGGCGGGGGTGACTCCCGCTACGGTCCGCGCCGTGCCCTTCCGTTGACGCCCGGCCGGAACGCCCCTGCCGCCCGCCGCCCGGCCGCTCGCCCGCCTGGCGGTGGGCTGGACCGCGCTGTCGGAGTTGGTGCCGCTCTACCCGCTCTACGCGCTGCTGTTCCTCGACACCGGGCTCTCCGCTGCCGACGTCTCGCTGCTGTTCGCCGCCTGGTCGGTCACCGCGGTGCTCACCGAGGTGCCGGCCGGGGCGCTGGCCGACCGGTGGTCCCGCCGGGGTGTGCTGGTCCTGGCCGGTGTCCTGCAGGCGGCTGCCTTCGCGGTGTGGACGGTGTCCCCGCAGTTCTCCGGCTTCCTCGCCGGCTTCGTCGTCTGGGGCGTGGCCGGCGCGCTGGTGTCCGGGGCGGTCGAGGCGTTGGTCCACGACGGCCTGGCCGAGGTGGGCGCCGAGGGCTGCTTCGCCCGGGTCAACGGCTGGATGACGTCGGCCGAGCTGCTCGTCCAGGTCCCGACGGCGGCCGCGGCCGCCGTGCTCTACGCACTCGGCGGCTACCCGCTGGTCGGCTGGGCCAGTGCCGCGGTCTGCCTCGCCTGGGCGGCGCTGGCCCTGCGGTTCCCCGAGCCGGCCCGGGAACCGGACGGCGAGTCGCTCCTCGGCACCCTGCGCAGCGGCGTGGCCGAGACCGTGCGCGTCCCCGCGCTGCGGCTCACCGTGCTCGCGGTCGCGCTGGTCGGGGCGGTGGACGCGGTGGAGGAGTACTTCCCGGTGCTCGCCGGCGACCGAGGGGTGCCGACGGTCGCCGTCCCGGTCGTCGTCCTGGGCATCACGCTGGCCGGGGCGCTCGGCGCCGCGCTGGGCGGCCGGGCCGACCGGCTGCCCGACCGCGCGCTGTCGGTGCTGCTGCTCCTCTCCGGCGTGCTGCTCGGGGCGGTGGCCGTCGTCCCCGGCCCGGCGGCGCTGGCCCTGGTGGCGGTCGCCTACGGGCTTTACCTGGCGGTGCTCGTGGTCGCCGAGGCGCGGTTGCAGGAGCGGATCGACAGCAGCCGGCGGGCGACGGTCACCTCGGTCGCCGGCCTGGTCACCGAGTTGGCCGCTCTGCTGGTGTTCGCCGCGTGGGCGCTGGGCGGCGTCGTCGCGGTGGCGGTGCTCGTGGTGGCCGTCGTCCCCGTGGTGGAGGCGGGCCTGCGCCGGCGGCCGGTCAGCTGACGCGGGCCGGGGCGCGGGGGAGGTCCACCGACACCCGGGGGAGCAGCACGTGCACGAGCGGGCCGATGGCCAGCGCGTACAGCACGGTGGCGACGCCCAGCGTGCCGCCGAGCAGCCAGCCGACGGCGACGACCGCGACCTCGATCGAGGTGCGCACCAGCCGCACCGAGCGGCCGCTGCGGCGCACCAGGCCGGTCATCAGCCCGTCGCGCGGACCCGGGCCGAGGTGCACGCCGACGTAGGCGGCGGTGGCGACGGCGTTGAGCGCGATGCCGAGGCCGACGAGCACGGCCCGGACGGGGAGGGACGACGGCTCGGGCAGGACGGCGAGCGCGGCGTCCAGCGCCAGGCCGATGACGACGACGTTGCTCACCGTGCCCAGCCCCGGCCGCTCGCGGAGCGGGACCCAGGCCAGGAGCACCAGCGCGCCGACGACCATCGTGACGACCCCGAGCGACCAGCCCAGCTGGCGGGCCAGGCCCTGGTGCAGCACGTCCCACGGCATGACGCCCAGGCCGGAGCGCACGAGCAGGGCCATCGACACCGCGTAGAGCACCAGGCCCGCGTAGAGCTGGACGAGGCGGCGGGCCGGCCGGGCGGTCAGGAACTGGTGCATGCCCCGATCCTCCGCCACGATTGGCCTGCAGACCACAGGCCAATCCGCGGGAGGTGGCATGGAGACGACGTCCGCGCGCTCGCTGGCCGTGCTCGTCGGCGACCTCGCCACCGACCGGCCGCCGCGCTACGCGGCGCTGGCCGGGCGCATCCGCCGGCTCGTCGCCGACGGCCGGGTGCCCCTGGGCACGCGGCTGCCGGCGGAGCGGGAGCTGGCGACGGCGCTGGCGGTCAGCCGGGCCACGGTCACCGCCGCCTACACCCGGCTGCGCGAGGACGGGTGGGCCACCGCCCGCCAGGGTGCCGGGACGTTCGCGGCCCTGCCCGCTGGGCCGCACCGCGGTGCGTGGGTGCCCGGGCCGGCGGACGACGGAGCCATCGACCTCGCCCACGCCGCACCCGGGGCACCCGCCGCCGTCCCGGCCGCCCTGGCCGCGGCGCTCGAGGAGCTGCCCCGCTTCCTGGGTTCCCACGGCTACCACCCCGCCGGCCTGCCCGACCTGCGGGCCCGGATCGCCGCGCGCTACACCGCCCGCGGCCTGCCCACGACCCCCGAGCAGGTGCTGGTCACCAACGGCGCGCTGCACGGGGTGTCGATCGGGTTCTCCGCGCTGCTGCGGCGCGGGCAGCGCGTGCTGGTCGAGCAGCCGAGCTACCCCAACGCCCTGCAGGCTGCCCGGGCTCTCGGCGCCCGCGTCGTCCCCGTCGCGCTCGACCTCGACGAGCCCGCGGCCTGGCTGGACGCCGCCGAGCGTGCGCTGTCCTCCGTCCGGCCCGCGGCGGCCTACCTGATGCCGGACTTCCAGAACCCGACCGGCGTCCTCCTCGACGCCTCCGGCAGGGAGCGACTGGCCCGGGCGCTGCGCCGCACCGGCACCCCGGCCGTGGTCGACGAGACGTTCGCCGAGCTCGGGCTGGACACGACGGCACCGCCGCCGCTGGCCGCCTTCGGCGCCGGCCACCTCTCCGTGGGGACGCTGAGCAAGGTGGCGTGGGGAGGTCTGCGGGTCGGGTGGGTACGCGCCGAGGCCGACGTCGTCCGCCGGCTGACCTCGGTGGCCGTCCGGACGTCGATGTCCGGGCCGGTCGTCGAGCAGCTCGCGGCCTGCGCGCTGTTGGACGGCCTCGACGAGTCGCTGACCGCCCTGCGCGAGCAGCTGCGCGAGCGTCGGTGGGTGCTGACCACCGAGCTGCGGCAGCGGTTGCCCGACTGGCGGGTGCCCACGCCGGCGGGCGGCCTGGTGCTGTGGTGCGGGCTGCCCTCGCCGCGTTCCCGTGCGGTGGTCGCGGCGGCCGAGCGGCTGGGGCTGCGGCTGGCTGCCGGCCCGCTGTTCGGCACCGGCCACGCCCTCGACGATCGGCTGCGGCTGCCCTACACGCAGCCGCCGCAGGTCCTGCGCCGCGGGGTGGTCCTGCTCGCGCGGGCCGACGCCGAGGCGACCGGGGCCCGACCGCCGGCGGACGCCGCCGACGGGCCGCAGCCGGTGGTCTGACCCGGCTCAGCCGGCGCCCCGGGCCGCGTGGGCCCGTCGCAGGTAGGCCGAGGGCGTCGTGCCGGTGACGGCCCGGAAGTCGCGGCTGAAGTGGGCCTGGTCGAACCAGCCCAGGGACGCCGCCAGGCCCGCCAGGTCGTCGACCCCGTCGGCGTCGATCGTCGCCGCGGCGTCCTGCAGGCGGTACCGGGAGAGCACCGCCTTGGGGCTCAGCCCGACGTAGCCCGCGAACAGCCGCTGCAGTGACCGGACGCTCATCGCACCCAGCGCCGCCACCTGCTCGACGCGGACCAGCGACCGGTCGGCGGCCATCCGCTCGAGCAGGGCGAGCAGCTCCTGGTACGCCGCGGGCGGGTCCGGAGCCAGTGGGGCGAGGGCCGCGTCGAGCACCGCCGCGCGGGCGCCGTCGTCCTCGACGGCGAGCACCGCGTCGAGCAGCCGGGGGGCGTCGAGGCCGAGGGCGGAGCCCAGCGGCGTCGCCGTGGCCCGGCCGGGGAACCGGCCGCCGAGGGCGACCCAGCCGCCCGGGCGGAACTCGGCCGCGGTCACCCGGCCGGTCCCGACGAGGTCGATGGTGAAGCGACGCGGCGTGACGCCGTGCACCAGGACGGCGGGCAGCGGGTGCCCGAACCGCGGCTCGGAGCCGGACTCCACCGACAGGTCCACGCCGGGGTGGCTGAGCACCTCGGAGCGGTGCGGCGGTCGGCCGGTCCGGTCCCACCGCACCGACCCGTACCGCTCCACGAACGGGGCCAACACCGGGGACACCGGGTCGTCACGGCGCAGACCCACCTCCCGGGCGGTCTCGGCCGGCCGCAGCAGGCCGCTCGCCGGACCTGTCGCGTTCGTCCAAGACGGCACGGCCGGAGCCCAGGCAGGCTCGGGGACATGGCGATCACGGACGGCCGTCCCGACGGCTACACCACGCTGACCCCGTTCCTCGTCTGCTCGCCCGCGGCCGAGGCGATCCGCTTCTACGCCGACGTCTTCGGCGCCACCGTCGTCCAGCGGATGGACGGCCCCAACGGCACGGTCGTGCACGCGGAGCTCGACCTCGGCCTCGGCCGGCTGCAGCTCGGCGATCCCAACGACGCCTACGGTCTGGTGGCCCCGAGCGGGCAGGAGGCGGACCGGGTGAGCAGCTCCACCTGCGTCTACGTCGCCGACGTCGACGCGGTGTTCGCCCGCGCCGTCGAGCGCGGCGCCACGGTGCGAGAGGAGCCGGCCACCTTCGTCACCGGCGACCGCTTCGCCTCCGTCTACGACCCGTTCGGCCACCGCTGGGCGGTCATGACGAAGGTCGAGGACGTCAGTCCCGGGGAGCAGGACCGGCGGCTGGCCGAGTGGGCGGCGTCAGGCGCGCAGTGACGCTCCGCTCACCCGGTGCTCCTCGCCCGGTGATCAGCTGAGCTGATCCCGTCGGGTCCTGGCTCACCACTGGTCGTGGGCCAGGACCCGCGACGGTGGTCCCAGCCGATCGTCGCGGGTACGGCGGAGCGGTCAGCGCCGCGTGCGGCGGGCGACGCGGGCGGCGAAGACGCCGGCGGCGTGGCCGTTGTCGATGTTGCTGACCACCACGCCGGGAGCCGCCGAGGTGAGCACCGTCAGCAGCGCGCCGAACCCGCCGAAGGAGCCCGGCTGCCCGGTCGAGGTGGGGACGGCGACGATCGGCACGTCGGTCAGCACACCGACCAGGCCGGGCAGCGAGGCGTCCAGCCCGGCGATGACGACCAGGCAGTCGACGTCCTGCGGCAGCGCGTCCCCGGGCAGCCCGGCGCGGAACCGGCTGCCCCCGACGTCGTCCACCCGGACCACCGCGGTCCCCGTGACACGGGCGGCGAAGGCTGCCTCGGCGGCCACCGCGAGGTCGCCGCCGACCCCGCACAGCACGCCGATCCGGCCGGCGGGTTCGGGCAGCGGCCCGACCGCCGCGGCCATCGACGCCGCGTCGACCGTCGTGCAGGCGTCGTGCTCGGCGGCCAGCGCGACCAGCGTCTCGGCGGGCGCGCGGACGACGACGGCGGGCCGGTCCGGGAACTGCCGGCGCGCCTCGCGGACCAGGGCGAGCACCTGCTCGGTGCTGCGGCCGGTGCCCCAGATGACGTCGGGCTCGCCAGGCGTCCCGGGGGCCGGCGCGGCCGGCGGGACCGCGGGCTCGACGGGTGGTGCGGCGGCCGGTGGAACCGGCGCCAGGGCCGGCTCGCCGGGGCTGCCGAGGCCCAGCGGCGGGTCGGCGGGCTCGACGAGGAGCGCGGCGAAGCCGCTGCTCACCGCGGTCGGGTCGGCCGGCGGGGGGACAGGCACGGCAGGGACCGCAGGAGCCGCCGCGGTCTCCCTCGGGGAGCGGGCGGCGGCCGTGTCGTCCCGGGGGGACCGGTCCGTCGCGGCCGGCCCGGGCAGCGTGTCCGGCGGGCTCCCGGCGGCCCGCGTCTGGGTCACCGCCGACAGCCGGACGACCCGGTCGCGGCCGGTGCGCTTGGCGTCGTAGAGGACGCCGTCGGCGGCGGCGAACAGCGTGCGCCGGTCGTCGCCGCGGGTGGCCGAGGCGATGCCGACGCTGATCGTCACCGGCACGGGGAGGCCCAGCGCGGCCCAGTCGGTCTCCGCCACCGCGCGGCGGCAGCGCTCCAGCGCGCGCTCGGCCTGCTCGGCCGTGGTGTCGGGCAGCAGGACGACGAACTCGTCGCCGGCCCACCGGCAGACCTCGTCGGTGTCGCGGCACCCGGCCACCAGGATCTCGGCGACCCGGCGCAGGACGTCGTCGCCGCCGGCGTGGCCGACGGCGTCGTTGACCTCCTTGAACCGGTCGACGTCCACGACGGCCAGGGCGGGTGTCGTCCCGCTGCCCAGCAGCCCGTCGAGGGTCGCCTCGGCGTAGCGCCGGTTGGGCAGGTGGGTGAGCGGGTCCTCGTAGGCCTGCCGGCGCAGCTGCCCGGCGGCCCGCTCGGTCTCCAGCAGGCTCTTGCGCCGGCCGAACAGCTCCACCCAGCGGGTGCGCCGCTCGTCGACCCGGTCCAGCTCGTCGGCCAGGTAGGCCTGCAGGTACGGCAGTGCCCGGCCGGCGTCGTCCAGTTCGGCGTGCAGCGTGCACAGCTCGCGCAGCGCGGCCCGGCGCAGCCGCGGCAGGCCGTGCTCGGTGGCCGTGGCGAGCGCCTGGGCCAGCTGCTCGTCGGCGTCGCGGCCGTTCCCCTGCCGGCGCAGTGCGCGGCCCAGGGCGAGCAGCGCCGCGGCGTGCACCGCCCGGTCGCCGGCGGTGGTGGCGTGGACGGCGGCCCGCAACGGTCCCGCGGCGGCGGCGTGCTCGCCCAGGCCCACCAGCGCCCAGCCGTGCACCACCTGCGCGGCCACGACCGCCTCGGCCGACTCCGGCGGCAGCAGGGTCAGCGCCTGCTCGGCCAGCGTGCGGGCCTCGGCGAAGTGCGGCTCGGCCGCGTCCGGGACGCCGTCGTCGAGCAGTGCCTCCCCGAACTCGGCGCACAGCTCCCCCAGGGAGCTGGCGGCGCGGGCGACCAGGAGGGCGGGGTCGCCGTCCTCCGGCCGCAGCGCCCCGGGGACCGCGGCGGCGGCCACCGCGGTCTCGTGCGCCCGCCGCTGGTAGTCCAGGGCCAGCGGCATCAGCTCCAGGTCGGCGAGCACGCCCGCGAGGTCGGTCAGGGTCTGCACCAGCAGCGCGGAGGGCGGCATCGCGGGGCCGAGCAGGCTGGCCGCCTCCACGGCCTCGTCCATGGCGGCGTCGGTGCGGCGGGACAGCAGCTCGATCCGGGCGTGCCGGGCCAGACCGGCGGCGCGCTGCAGCTCGTCCGCGGTGGCGTCGAAGGCGGCCTTGGCCGAGCGCACCAGCGCGATGGCCAGCGCCGCGGAGGAGGCGCGCGGGTCGCCGTCCTCCGATGCGCCGGCGCCGTCGATCAGCTCGGCCACGCCCGCGTGCAGGTCCAGCGCGGGCTCGACGGCAGCGCCGGACGGAGGTTCCACCGGGTCGCCGACGAGGGTGAAGCCGGCCTGCCGCAACCGGCGGACCAGCAGCTCGGCGCGCAGCGTGTCGGCCCAGGCCCGGCCCAGGTCGGTGGGACGGTCGGCGCCGCCGTCGCGCGGCGCGGGCGCCACGTAGGGGGAGTCGGTGCCGACGTCGGCCAGCAGCTCCTCGGCGTCGTCGAGCCGCCAGTTCGACAGGGCGGCGGTCACCCGGTGGTGCAGGGCTCCGGGAGGCACGAGCGCACTGTGCACGCCGCTGTCAACGGAGTCGAGCACCGGCAGGGGGGCACGCCGGGAGCCCGGTGCACTCCCGTCCCAGCCGTCCCTCCCGGTCCGTGCCGTCACGGTGCGTCGTCCCCGGCGCGGCCGCCGTGCGCGCGCACCCGGTTGCGTCCGCCGCGCTTGGCGGTGAACAGGTGCAGGTCGGCGGTGTCGAACAGCGACCGCCAGCCCAGCGGCTCGTCGGCGGCCGCCGGGGCGGTGGCCACGCCGATGCTCACCGTCACCGGCTCGGGCAGTTGCAGGTCGCCCCAGTCGGCGCCGGCGACGGCGGCGCGCAGCCGGTCGACGGCGGTCAGCGCCTGGGCCTCGGTCGCCGTCGGGAGGACGACGAGGAACTCGTCGCCGGCCCACCGGTACACCTCGTCACCGGTGCGGCTGTGCTCGCGCAGCAGCTCGGCCACCCGGCGCAGCACCTCGTCGCCGTGCGAGTGGGACGTGTCGTCGTTGACCGCCTTGAACCGGTCGATGTCGACGACGGCCAGCGACACCGGCTCGACGCCCACGCGCATGCCGCCCAGCCGGCGCTCGGCGCTGCGCCGGTTGCCCAGCCCGGTGAGCGGGTCCTCCAGCGCGACCCGGCGCAGGTGTGCGGTCTGCCGCTCGGCCTCGCGCAGCCGGCTGCGCCGCACGAACATCTCCGCCCACAGCTCCCGGCCACGGGCGTGCGCGCGGCCGGTGTCGGCGCGGTAGGCCTCCAGCCAGTGCAGCGCCTCGGCGGGGCGGCCCATCGCCGCGGTGCCCTGGCCCAGCTCCAGCAGGCACTGCCGGTAGCGCCGGCGGTCCCCGGCGGCGGCGAAGGCCCCGGCGGCGTCGACCAGCAGGTCGGTGGCCTCCGCGTCGTGCCCGCCGCCGGACCGGGTGCGGGCCAGCCGGGTCAGCAGCCGGGCGAGCACGAGGTCGGCGTAGCCGCGCAGCCAGGTGCCGCCGTCCCGGTGCACCCGCTTGTGCGCGCGGCGCATCGGGCCGATCGCGTCCTCGACCTCGCCGCAGCCGGCTACCGCCCACGCCTGGACGACGTCGAGCAGGTCCTGGTCGGCGGGCCCGGCCTCCCAGTCCAGGGCGCGGGCGGCCTCCGCGAGGTCCACCGCCGTCCCGGCCAGCTCGCGGGCGCGCTCGATCTGGCCGCGGCGGTGCAGCGTCTGCGCCAGCTCGGCGTGCTGCTGGGCGCACAGCTGCAGCAGCCGCCAGCGGTCGGCGACGCCCGGCAGCTCGTCCGCCACCCGGGAGCCCTGCAGCGCCTGCGCGACGGCGAGCTCCTCCAGGTCGAGGGCGGCCAGGGCGAGCGACAGCCACAGGTGGGCCTGGTGCAGGGCGCGGGAGGGGCCGTCGGCCGCCGCCGTCTCGGCCAGCAGGCCGGCGTCGATGGCCAGCACCATCGCCGCGTCGACGTGGTCGGCGGCCACCTCGACGACGGCCAGGTACGCCAGCGTCAGCGCGGTCTGCGCGCACGGCAGGCACCGGCCCAGGGCGTCGCGGGCCGCGGAGACACCGGCCGCCACGGCCTCGCGGTCGCCGTCGGCCAGGGCACGGCGGGCGGCCAGGGCGTGCCGCCAGGCGATCCAGCGCGGGTCGGTCGCGGCGTCCAGTGCCTCGGCCGCGCGGTCGTGTTCGGCGGCGAAGGCGGCGGGGTCGTCCCGGTCGCTGGCGGACAGCAGACCCCAGAGCGCATCGTCGAGGTCACCCTCGGTGAGGCGTTCAGAGCCGGGGGTCACGCATCCTCCAACGACGGTGTCCGGCCGCTGCACGGCCACGGGTCGTGCGACCAGCGGAGCAGCTCTCCCCGGTGTGGCACCCGCCCTCGCCCGGGCGCACTACCCTCGTCGGGTGCCTGGGACGCCTCCGACGCGGTACGCCTATCTGGGACCCGAGGGTACCTTCGCCGAAGCGGCCCTGATCAGCGCCGTTGCGCCGGGCGAGGGTTCCCGGATCCCCGCTCCGGGCGTGCCGGCGGCGCTGGCCGTCGTCCGTTCGGGGGACGCCGACGCCGCGCTGGTGCCACTGGAGAACTCCGTCGAGGGCTCCGTGCCGGCCACCATGGACGGCCTGGCCGAGGGCGACCCGCTGCTGATCACCCGCGAGGTGTTCCTGGCACCCTCCTTCGTCCTCGCCGGTCGTCCGGGGACGACGCTGTCGGACGTCCGCTCGGTGGCGAGCCACCCGCACGCGCTGGCGCAGACCGCCGGCCGGCTGGCCCAGCTGCTGCCCGGCGTCGTCCCGCTGCCGGCCACCTCCACCGCCGAGGCCGCGCGGCAGGTGGCGGCCGGTGAGCACGACGCCGCGGTGTGCGCGCCGATCGCCGCCGAGCGCTACGGGCTCACCGCGCTCGCCGACGACGTCGCGGACCGCTCCGGCGCGGTGACCCGGTTCGTGCTCGTCGCGCCCCCGGGCCCGCTGCCGGCGCCGACGGGCAACGACAAGACCTCGCTGGTCGCCGTCGTCGGGGACCGCACCGGGGCGCTGCTGGACCTGCTCCGCGAGTTCGCCGTCCGTGAGATCAGCCTGACCCGCATCGAGTCGCGGCCGACCCGTGAGCGGCTGGGCGTCTACTCGTTCTCCCTCGACTGCGAGGGGCACGCCGCGGACGCCCGGGTGGGGGAGGCGCTCGCCGCGCTGCACCGGGTCTGCGACGAGCTGCGCTTCCTCGGCTCCTACCCGCGCGCCGACGGCCGGGAGAACAAGCCGGTGACGGACGTGTCGACCGACGCGGCGTTCGGCGAGGCCGCCGGCTGGCTGGAGCGGGTGCGCGCCGGCCGGGTGTGACGCCGGGTTCCGCCGTGATCACCGGCGTCTGGCGGGCGTCGTCGGCGTGCTGGGCAGCCACCCGCCGATGACCACCGGGTTCACACCCGTTCGAGCTCGCGCTCCGGCTCCTCGGGGGTGGGCCGGCGGGCCAGCCGGCCGGGCCACCAGGTGCGGTCGCCCAGCAGCGCCACGGCCGACGGCACCACCAGGGAGCGGACGACGAAGGTGTCGAGCAGGACGCCGAAGCCCACCAGGAACGACAGCTGCACGAGGAACAGCAGCGGCAGCACCGACAGCGCGCCGAAGGTCGCCGCCAGCACCAGCCCGGCGCTCGTGATCACCCCGCCGGTCACGGCCAGCGCCCGCAGGACGCCGTCCCGCGTGCCGTGCCGCAGCGACTCCTCCCGCGCCCGGGTCATCAGGAAGATGTTGTAGTCGATCCCCAGCGCGACGAGGAACACGAAGGCGATCAGCAGGATGCCGGGGTCGCTGCCCGGGAAGCCGAAGACGCCGTCGAAGAGCAGGGCGGCCACCCCGACCGTCGCCCCGACGCTGAGGACGACGGTCGCCATCAGCAGCAGCGGCGCCACGAGCGCGCGCAGCAGCAGCGCCAGGACGACGGTGATGACGGCGAGCACCGTCGGCACGATGACCTGCAGGTCGCGGGCCGCGGTCTCGCGGGCGTCGAGGTTGCTGGCGGTGTCGCCGCCGACCAGCGCGGCCGGGTCGGCGGCGTCCAGCGTGCCGCGCAGCTCCTGCACGACCTCGAGGGCCTCGGTGCTGTCGGCCGGGACGCCGAGCACGACGTCGAGCCGGACCAAACCGTCGACGACGACCGGCGGGCCGCCTGGAGGCCCGCCCGTGAACGGCACCACGGTCGCCACGCCGTCGGCGGACGCGGCCGCCTCGGCCACGGCCGGCCAGGTGTCCTCCGGTGTGACCACCACCGTCGGGCTGCCCGAGCCGGCGTCGTAGTGCCGGGCGATCGCCTCCTGCCCCGCGACGCCGTTGGACTCGCCCTGGATGGCGTCGGAGAAGGTGATGCCCGAGGCGTCGTAGCTGGGCGCGAAGACGGCGGCCGCCACCAGCGCGAGCGTGCTCACCGCGAGCACCCGGCGGGGACGGCGTCCCACCGCGGCGGCGACCCGCTGCCAGCCGCGGCCCGCCGGCGGCTCGGCGCCGAACCGCGGGCGGAACGGCCAGAACGCGGCGCGGCCGAGCAACACCAGCGCGGCCGGCAGGAAGGTCAGCGCGGCCACCACCGACAGGGTGACGCTCACCGCGGAGATCGGGCCCAGGCCGCGGTTGGAGGCCAGGTCGGAGAACAGCAGGCAGAGCACGCCGAGGACGACGGTGGCGCCGGAGGCCACGATCGGCTCCCAGGACCGGCGCAGCGCGGTGCGCATCGCGGCGTACGTCGACCGTTCCCGCCGCAGCTCCTCGCGGAAGCGGGCGACCAGCAGCAGGCCGTAGTCGGTGGCCGCGCCGACGACCAGGATCGAGGCGATGCCCTGGCTCTGCCCGTTGACGGTGATCAGCCCGGCGTCGGCCAGCAGGTAGGCGACCGCGTTGCCGGCGGTGAGCGCCAGCCCGGCGGTGCCGATGACCAGGAACGGCAGGATCGGGCTGCGGTAGACGACCAGCAGGATGAGCAGGACGACGCCGAAGGCGGCGAGCAGCAGCAGGCCGTCGATGCCGGCGAACCCGTTGGCGAAGTCGGCGAAGATGCCGCCGGGGCCGGTGACGAAGGTGTCGGTGCCCTCGACCGCGATGGTGTCGCGCAGGTCGGCCACCAGCGGGATGATCTCGTCGCCGACCTCCGGGTCCAGTGGGAGGAGCACCTGCACCGCCGCGCCGTCCGCCGACGGGACGGGCGGGGACGGCGGTGCGGACAGCGCGCCGGCGTCCTCGGCGACCCGGGCCGCCTCCGCGCTGCGCTCGGCGACGGCCTGCAGCGTCGCGGCGTCGAGGGGGCCGTCGCCCTCCCACAGCAGGATGGCCGGGATCGCCTGCACGGGCGAGAAGCCCTGCTGCAGGTCCGCCACGCGGGTGGACTCGGCGCTGTCGGGGAGGAAGGCGGCGGTGTCGTTCTCCTGCAGCCCGGTCAGCTGCGCGCTGAGCGTGGAGAGCGGGCCGGCGCCGCCGAGCCAGACGAGCAGGACGAGGGCGGGGAGCAGCCAGCGGAGCCGGGCCATCGTGCCTTCTCTCGATGTTCGACAATCTCGACAGTCGAGAGACTAGGGTGATCGGCGGTCGTGGGCAACGGGAGGTGGAGTGGACGTCGAGGAGCGCCAGGAGGTCGCCCTGCTGCTGCGCCGGCTCAGCGTGGAGCTCGACGCCGTGGGGCAGCGGTTCGCGACGCTGCACGGGCTCGGGCGCACCGACGTCCGGGCGATGGTGGCTGTCATGGACGCCACCCGCCGCGGGGAGGCGCTGACCGCCGGCGCGCTGGGCCGGGCGGTCGACCTCAGCTCCGCCTCGGTGACCGCGCTGGTCGACCGGCTCGAACGGGCCGGCCACCTGCGCCGGGTGCGCGACCCGCAGGACCGGCGCCGGGTCGTGCTGGAGATGTCGGAGTCCGCGATGGCCGCCGGCGGGCAGTTCTTCGGCGGGCTGAACCGGGACCTGCTGGCGGCGATGGCGGAGTACTCCGAGGAGGAGCTCGCCGTCGTCCACCGGTTCCTCTCGGAGGTGACGGCGGTGGTCGAGCAGCACGCCCACGCCGAGGGGTGAGCGGTGGCGCGGAGGTGGACCCGTCCGGTGCGTCGTCCCCCGCGCAGCTGCAGGGGGGCCTCAGAGGTAGAGGCCGGTGGACTCCTCGATCCGCTCGGCCGCGACGGCGTGCACGTCCCGCTCGCGCAGGATGATCAGCTCCTCGCCGTGCACCTCGACCTCGTGCTGGTCCTCGGGGGAGAAGAGCACCTGGTCGCCGACCTTCACCTGGCGGACGCTCGACCCCACGCCGCGTGCCTCGCCCCACACCAGCCGCTTGGCCACCTGGGCGGTCGCCGGGATGAGGATCCCGCCGGTGGACCGCCGCTCGCCGTCCTCCCGGCGCTGCGCCACCAGGATGCGGTCGTGCAGCATCTTGATCGGCAGCTTCCCTGCGGTGTCCGGCACGCCGATCACGGTACGCGGCGGTGCGGTGCTGGAACGGCGGGCTCCCGGGGCCCTCCCACGGTGGGGGGAACCGGTCCCTCAGGACCAGCCGAGCTCGTGCAGCCGGTCGTCGTCGATGCCGAAGTGGTGCGCGATCTCGTGGACGACGGTGATCGTGACCTCCTCGACGACCTCCTCGGCGGTCGAGCAGATGTCGCAGATCGCCTCGCGGTAGACCATGATCCGGTCGGGCAGCGCGCCGCCGTACTCCCAGCCCCGCTCGGTCAGCGCGTACCCCTCGTAGAGGCCCAGGAGGTCGGGTTCGTCGGCGTTGCGGTCCTCGACGAGGACGACGACGTTGTCCATCAGCGCCAGCAGTTCCGGCGGGACCTGGTCGAGGGCGTCGGCGACCAGGCCCTCGAAGACGGCGGGGGGGAGCGGCCTCACCAGGAGGTCGGCAGCGGCCGGCCCTCCTCGTAGCCGGCCGCGCTCTGCACCCCCACCACCGCGCGCTCGTGGAACTCGTCGACGGTGCGGGCGCCGGCGTAGGTGAACGACGAGCGCACCCCGGCGACGATCTGGTCGACGAGGTCCTCCACGCCCGGGCGGGCGGGGTCCAGGTACATCCGCGAGGAGGAGATGCCCTCCTCGAACAGGCCGGCGCGGGCCCGGTCGAAGCCGCTCTGGGTCGACGTCCGCGCCTTGACCGCGCGGGCCGAGGCCATCCCGAAGGACTCCTTGTACAGCCGGCCGGAGCCGTCGTCGTGGACGTCACCGGCGCTCTCGTAGGTGCCCGCGAACCAGGAGCCGACCATCACGTTCGCCGCGCCGGCGGCCAGCGCCAGGGCGATGTCGCGCGGGTGGCGCACGCCGCCGTCGGCCCAGATGTGCTTGCCCAGCGCGCGGGCCGCCGCGGCGCACTCCTCGACGGCGGAGAACTGCGGCCGGCCGACGCCGGTCATCATCCGCGTGGTGCACATGGCGCCGGGGCCCACGCCGACCTTGACGACGTCCGCCCCGGCCTCGATCAGGTCGCGGGTGCCCTCCGCGGTGACCACGTTGCCGGCGACGACCGGCGTCGTCCCGGCCACCGAGCGGGCCGCGCGGACCGCCTCGACCGCCTTCTCCTGGTGGCCGTGCGCGGTGTCGACGACGAGCACGTCGACCCCCGCGGCCAGCAGCGCCGCCGACTTGCCCGCGACGTCGCCGTTGATGCCGACCGCCGCGGAGGCGAGCAGCCGTCCCCGGGCGTCGACCGCCGGCTGGTAGAGCGCCGAGCGCAGCGCGCCCTTGCGGGTGATGACGCCGACCAGCCGGTCGCCCTCGATCACCGGGGCCGCGCTGACCCGCTCGCCGGAGAGCACGTCGAAGATCTTGGGCAGGTCGGTGCCGGCGGGGACGGTGAGCGGGTCCTCGGTCATCACCTGGGACAGCTGCGTGAAGCGGTCGACGCCCTGGCACTGGCCGTCGGTGACCACGCCGAGCGGGACGCCGTCCTCGACCACCACGACGATGCCGTGCGCGCGCTTGGTCAGCAGCGACAGCGCGTCGGCCACGGTCGAGGTGGAGGAGAGCGTGATGGCGGTGTCGTAGACGGGGTGGCGGGCCTTGGTCCACGCCACGACCTCGGCGACGACGTCGACCGGGATGTCCTGCGGCAGCACGGCCAGGCCGCCGCGGCGGGCCACGGTCTCGGCCATCCGCCGTCCGGAGATGGCCGTCATGTTGGCGACGACGATCGGGATGGTCGTCCCCACCCGGTCCGGGGTGGTCAGGTCGACCTCGAGCCGGGAGCCCACGGTGCTGTGGTTGGGCACCATGAAGACGTCGGCGTAGGTGAGGTCGGTGGCCGGGCGTTGGTCGTTCAGGAACCGCATGACGGCCATTGTCCCGCACGGCGCGGGGCCGGCGGCCGCGCGTCGTCGACGCGCGCCGGGTCAGGCGACCCCGACCGGCTCGGCCTCGGTGAAGCCGGTGCGCGGCATCGCCGTCCACACCGGGGTGCGGCGCATCAGGGCGGCGACCAGCCCGCGCAGCCGGAACCAGGCGTGCAGCTGGCGGTAGCCGAGGTTCTCCAGCAGCCCGGTGAGCAGCAGCACGCCGACCTCCCGCCCCCGCGTGTAGCGGGCGTAGGAGAACTCCTCGACCGCCACGGCGGCGGTCGACAGCAGCGTGCCGAGACCCAGGGCCAGGCCGACCATCACCAGCGCGGTGCCCGTGTCCAGCAGCCCGAGGAACGCGGCCAGCACCACGGAGACGAGGCCGACGACCTCCACGACCGGCCCCAGCAGCTCGAAGAGCAGGAAGAAGGGCAGCGCCAGGACCCCGACCGGGCCGAAGCGCGGGTTGCCGATCATCCGCCGGTGCTTCCACAGCAGCTGGGCCAGGCCGTGCGACCACCGGCGGCGCTGCCGGCCGAGGACCGCGAGGGTCTCGGGCACCTCGGTCCAGCAGACCGGCTCGGGCACGAAGACGACCCGGTGCGGACGGCGCTGCCGCCGCAGGTGCTCCTGCAGCGTCACCACCAGCTCGGCGTCCTCGGCGAGGGAGAGCGCGTCCAGGCCGCCGACCTCGACGACCAGGTCGCGCCGGAACAGGCCGAACGCCCCGGAGATGATCAGCAGCGCGTTGGCGTCGGCCCAGCCGGTGCGACCGAGCAGGAACGAGCGCAGGTACTCGACCACCTGGAAGCGGACCACCCACCGCGAGGACAGCCGCGGCTCCAGGACGCTGCCGCGGGCCACCCGGGCGCCGTTGGCCGCCCGGATCACGCCGCCGCTGGCGACGACGTTGGCCGGGTCCTCGACGAAGGGCCGGGCCACCTGCACCAGGGCCTCGGGCTCGAGCAGCGAGTCGGCGTCGACCATGCACACCAGCGGGTGCCGGGCGACGTTGAGCGCCGCGTTCAGCGCGTCCGAGCGCCGTCCCACGCTGGTCTTGCGGACGACGGTCAGCGGGTCGCCGGTCGTCGCGCGGTGCACCGAGAGGATCTCGCCGTCCACCGGCAGCGAGGCGGTCGGCCGGGCGGTGACCTGCACCAGGCCGAAGCGTTCGGCGACTTTGTCGAAGGTGCGGTCGGTCGAGCCGTCGTCGACCAGCACGACCTCGAGCACCGGGTAGCGCTGGGCGAGGACGGCGCCGAGGGTGTCGAGGATCCCCGCCTCCTCGTCGTGCGCCGGGATCAGCACGGAGACGCCCGGCGTGAGCGGGCTGGCGAAGATCTCCTCGTGGCCCTCGGAACCGTCCCACCGGCGGCTGGCCCGGACCCGGCGCGCGCCGGTCAGCACCAGCGCGAGCATCACCGAGTCCAGCAGCAGCGTGTAGCCGAGGACGGCCCAGCTCATGGTGAGCAGGACGTCGACCAGGACCTCGCGCATCACACACCCACCAGCCGGCCGGGCTGCGGGGCCGCGTCGAGGGTGGCCGCGGCGGCGGTGCCCAGCGGACCGCCCCGTGCCGCGGCGTCGGCCAGGACGGCAGAGCCCTCCGGGCCCAGGGCGACCAGCGCGTCGTCGCATGCGGCGGCGACCTCGCGGGCGGGGCAGGTGAGGCCGGCGAGCAGCGCCGGTGCCCCGGCCGGGTCGCCGACGCGCCCGAGCGCCTCGGCAGCGGCCCGTTGCAGCGGGGGGAGCGCCGCGTCGAGCAGGACCTGCGCGAGCGGGTCGGTGGCGGCCGGGTCGCCGATCCGGCCCAGCGCCGTGGCCGCGGCGCGGCGGACGTCCTCGGGCTGGCGGGCCTCGGTGAGCAGGTCCACCAGCGCGGAGGTGGCGGCGAGGTCGCCGTGCACCCCGACCACGTCGGCCGACAGCGCCCGCGCGGCCGGTGACCCGGTGACGAGGGTGGCGCGCAGGGCCGGCAGGACGGCGGTGCCCAGGTCCAGGACGGCCATGCCGACGACGCCGGCGGGCAGCGGGCGGGCGGTGGTGAGGGAGGCCAGCAGGCCGTGGACGGCGGCGGGGTCGCCCACCCGGCCCAGGGCGCGGGCCGCGGCGCAGCGCACCTCGAGCGAGCGATCGGCGAGCAGCGCGGTCAGCCGGGCCAGGTGGTCACGGCCCGCGGTGCTGCCGAGCAGCGTCGCCGCCCGCCCGCGCCGCCAGGCCGCCCGGGCGTCGAGGTCGGCGGCCGCGCGCGCGACGACGCCGCGGCGGGTGAGCGCGGTCTGGATCGCCTCGCGGTCGGCGCCGCGCAGCTGGGGGAGCAGGTGCAGCAGGACCTCGTCGAGGTCGTGCGGGGCCGCGACGACGGCGTCGGGATCCCCGTCGTCGAGCAGGTCGTGCACCAGGGCCATGAGCCCGGCCCGGTTCCCCTGGGCGGCGGCCAGCCGGCGGGTTCGGGTGGTGTGCACCGCCGCGACCGCGACCAGCAGCACCACGACCAGGACGCCGAGGACGGCCGTCGCGGCCGCGGCCGCCGCGGCGAGGGAGTTCACGCCGGGACGGTGGGGAGGGCCGCGGTGACCCGGCTGACCAGCTCGCGCGTGCTGAAGGGCTTGGCGACGAAGTCGGTGGCGCCGGCGGCGAAGCCGCGCTCGAGGTCGGGTTCCTGCGACTTGGCGGTCAGCAGCAGCACCGGCATCCGGGCCAGGACGGGGTCGGCGTCGGCACGCAGGGCCCGGCAGACCTCCAGGCCGTCCATGCGCGGCATGAGCCAGTCGAGCACCACGAGGTCGGGGCGCAGCCGGCGGGCGGCGGCCAGCCCGGTCTCGCCGTCGGTCTCGACGGTCACCTGCAGGCCCAGCCGCTGCAGGCGGAAGGCGACGAGGTCGGCGACGACGGGGTCGTCGTCGACGACGAGGACGTGCGGCATGGTGGTTCTCCCATCCGTGGGTGGACTCAGACCGCTATCGGCAGGACACGGGTGGGACTGAAGTGGTGCGTGGGACGGGCCGGTCACCACCCGGTCGCGTTCAAGGAAGCGGTGCCGGAGGCCGACACCGGAAGCGTGTTCCCCCACCGCGCCCGCCGTCCCGGCGCCGAGCCGCTGCCCCTGCGGGTGCTGCTCCGGCGTCCCCTGCTCGTGGCGCTCTCGGGGGTGTCCGTCGTCGCCCTGACCCTGCTGGGGCTCGCGGTGCTCGTCGTCCCCGTGCTGGGGAACCGGATCGCGACGTACGACCAGATGGCGTGGGCCCTGCAGGACAGCCACGTCGCGATGCTCAACCAGGAGACCGGGCTGCGCGGGTACCTCATCACCCGCGAGGAGCGCTTCCTGCAGCCCTACGAGGCAGGTGTGGCCGAGCTGCAGGAGGTCGACGCGGAGATCGCCTCGTGGACCGGGGTCGACGCCGAGCTGGCCGGCCGGCTGGCCGAGCTGACGGCGGCCCACCAGGCGTGGACCGAGGACTGGGTGCGCCCCATGCTCGCCGGGCAGCCGGCGGTGGGGGACGCCGTCGCGCTGGCCGAGCTGCTGAGCCAGGACAAGGCGCTGTTCGACCACTACCGGGCGATCGAGGCGGAGGCCCGCGCCGCGGTCGAGGAGCGGCGGGCCGGCGCGATGGCGCTGCAGCGGCTCGCCCTCTACGCCGGTGCGCTCGTCGGGGTGGGCACGGCGGCGGCGGTCGCGGCCGTCCTGCGGCGCGCGTACCGCCGGCTGGAGACCCAGGTCGTCCCGCCGACCCAGGAGGTGCGCGACGCCCTCGCGGCCCTGGCGGCCGGCGACCTCACCCGCCGCGCCGGCGAGTCCGGGTCGGACGAGCTGCGCCGGATCGCCGCGGACGTCAACGCCCTCGGGCACGCGCTGCAGGAGCGCAACGAGCTGGTCGCCGCCCGCGAGCGCGACCTGGTCGCCGCACGTGACGACGCCGAGCGCGCGGGGCAGGCCAAGACCGCGTTCCTCGCGACGATGAGCCACGAGATCCGGACGCCGCTCAACGCCGTCCTCGGCCTGACCGACCTGCTGCTCGCGACCGACCTCACCGACGAGCAGCGCGGCCACCTCGAGACCGTCGCCGGCAGCGGGGACAGCCTGCTGTCCCTCATCAACGACATCCTCGACTTCTCCAAGATCGAGGCCGGCGAGCTGGACCTGGAGGCCGCGCCGTTCGACCTGGTCGGCGTCGTCTACGACGTCGCCCAGCTGCTGGCGCCCACGGCCAGCGGCGCGGGGCTGGACCTGCTCGTCGACGTCGCCGGCGACGGGCCGTGGCAGGTGGTCGGCGACGGCAGCCGGTTCCGCCAGGTCGTCACCAACCTCGTGGGCAACGCGGTCAAGTTCACCTCCGAGGGCCACGTCGTCCTCCGGCTCACCGGGACGGCCGCCGAAGGGCGGCTGCAGTGCCGGCTGTCGGTCGTCGACACGGGGATCGGCATCGGCCCCGACCAGCGCCACCGGTTGTTCCGCTCCTTCAGCCAGGTCGACGCCTCGGTGACCCGCTCCTACGGGGGCACGGGACTGGGCCTGGCGATCAGCCAGCGCATCGCCCGGGCCATGGGCGGCGACATCCAGGTGCACAGCGAGCTCGGCGTCGGGTCGACCTTCACGGTGGCGCTCGACCTGCCGCTGGCCCCGGCCGTGCCCGACGGCTCCTCCGCCGACGGCCTGGCCGGTCTGCGGGTGCTGGTCGTCGACGACAGCCCCACGAACCTGCGGATCCTCGAGCACCAGCTGGTCCGGCACGGCGCCGAGTGCGTCCTCGCGGGCAGCGGTCCCGCGGCCCTCGAGCTGCTCGACCGGGGGACCGGGATCGACGTGGCCGTCCTCGACCTGGACATGCCCGGGATGGACGGCGACGTGCTCGCCGCGCGGCTGCGGGCCCGGCCCGCGACGGCGGACCTGCCGCTGGTCCTGGTGAGCAGCTCCGCGACGCTGCCCGCGGAGCGCTACGCCCACTTCGACGCCCGGCTCAACAAGCCGGTCCGGCCCGAGCGGCTGGCCCGCACGGTGCGCTCGGTCGCCCCCCGCGGCCGGACCGAGGGCGTTCCCGGCGGTGCGGAGCGGGGGAGGTCCGCACTGCCCGCCCCGGCCCGGTCGCTGCGCGTGCTCGTCGCCGAGGACAACGCGGTGAACGCGCAGCTCATGAGCCTCTACCTGCGCCAGCTGGGCCACGAGTGCACGCACGTCGGCGACGGCGAGCAGGCGGTGGACGCCGTCCTGCGCGGCGCCTACGACGTCGTCCTCATGGACGCGCAGATGCCGGTCCTCGGCGGAGTCGAGGCGACCGCCGCCATCCGGCTGCTGCCGCTGGAGACGCAGCCGCGGGTCTACGCGGTGACGGCCAGCGTGCTGGCGGCCGACCGCACCGCCTTCCTCGAGGCCGGGGCCGACGGGTTCCTCACCAAGCCGATCCGGATGGGCACGCTGCGGGACGCCCTGGACGAGGTGACCCTCCCGCCGGACGCGCCGGTCGCGGCCGGGCCGGGGCAGCAGGCCGCGCTCGACCCCGAGACGGTGGAGGACCTCCGCGACCTCGGCGACGACGCCTTCGCCCACCTCTACAGCCGCTACCTCAGCACCCTCGACGACGCGGTCTCGGCCATCGTGGCCGCCGCGGACCGGCCCTCCTGGTCGGTGGACGACGAGGGCTCGGTGCCCCGCCTGGCGCACGGGCTCAAGGGCAGCAGCGCGGCGCTGGGCGCGACCGCGCTGGCGCAGGTGTGCCACCGCCTGGAGACCGTCGACCCGGCCACCCTCGCCGTGGGTGACACGCTGGCCGTCCTGGACCGGGAGCGCTCCCGGGTGCGGACCGCGGTCACCGAGCTGCTGGCCGCCGTCGGGCCGGGGTGCCGGGACGGCGTCAGCGGGCCACCTACGATCGAGCGGTGATCGACCTGCGCCTGGTGCGCGAGCACCCCGACCTCGTCAAGGCCAGCCAGCGAGCCCGCGGGGCCGACGAGTCCCGGGTCGACGAGCTGCTCGCCGCCGACGCCGCCCGCCGCGAGGCGGTCAAGCGCGCCGACGACCTGCGCGCGGAGCAGAAGGCGGCCTCCCAGGCGGTGAGGACGGCGAGCCCGGAGCAGCGGCCCGCCGTCCTGGACCGGGCCCGGGCGCTCGCGGCCGAGGTCAAGCAGGCCGAGGAGGCGCTGCGGGGGGCCGACGCGGCGCTGCGCGAGGCGCACTTGCGCATCGCCAACGTGGTGCACGACGGCGTCCCGCCCGGCGGCGAGGACGACGCGGTGACCCTGCGCACCGTCGGCGAGGTGCCCGCCCACGACTTCCCGGTGCGCGACCACCTGGAGATCGGCGAGGCCCTGGGCGCGATCGACACGGAGCGCGGCGCCAAGGTCTCCGGCGCCCGGTTCTACTTCCTCACCGGCCCGGGCGCCATGCTGGAGTTCGCCCTGGCCCAGCTGGCGATCGGCCAGGCCGTCGCGGCCGGGTTCACCCCCGTCGTGGCCCCCGCGCTGGTGCGCCCCGAGGCGATGGAGGGCACCGGCTTCCTCGGCGAGCACGACGAGGAGGTCTACCGGGTCGAGCGCGACGACCTCTACCTCGTCGGCACCTCCGAGGTCGCGCTGGCCGGCATGCGCAGCAACGAGGTGCTCGACCTGTCCGCCGGGCCGCTGCGCTACGCCGGCTGGTCCTCCTGCTTCCGCCGCGAGGCCGGCTCCTACGGCAAGGACACCCGCGGGATCATCCGCGTGCACTGGTTCGACAAGGTCGAGATGTTCAGCTTCTGCCGGCCCGAGGACGCCGCCGAGGAGCACCGGCGGCTGCTGGCCTGGGAGGAGGAGTTCCTCCAGGCCCTCGAGCTGCCGTACCGGGTCGTCGACATCGCCGCCGGCGACCTGGGCACCAGCGCCGCCCGCAAGTACGACATCGAGGCCTGGTTCCCGTCGCAGGGCACCTACCGCGAGCTGACCAGCACCTCGGACTGCACCACCTTCCAGGCACGGCGGCTGAACACCCGCTACCGGGACGCCGACGGGAGGAACCAGACCGCGGCCACGCTGAACGGCACGCTCTGCGCGGTCGCCCGCACCATCGCCTGCCTGCTGGAGGTGCACCAGCGCGCCGACGGGTCGGTGTACGTGCCCAAGGCGCTGCGTCCCTGGCTGGGCGGCGTCGAGGCCCTCACCCCCGGCATGACGCTCGTGGCTCCCGTGCCGGCACCGAACGCATGACGGCTGACCGGCCGGGCGTGCTGCCCAGCACCGGCACCGCCGGTGCCAGAGCGGACGACGTCGTCGAGCTGGGCGACCTCGGCACCTGGCGGCCCAAGCTGGTCGCCAGCGACCTCGACGGCACGCTGCTCACCTCCGACGGGGAGGTCAGCCCGCGCACCCGGGCGGCGCTGACCGCGTGCTGGGACGCCGGCATCCCGGTGGTCGGGGTGACCGGCCGGGGTCCGCGGCTGTTCGACAGCGTCCGTGCCGCGCTCGACGGACGGGGCATCGCCGTCCTCGCCCAGGGCGGCTTCGTCGTCGACCTGGAGCGCGACGAGGTGCTGCGCACCGTGGGCCTGCCGCGCGAGCAGGCGACCGCGGTCATCGAGCGGATCGAGTCGGTCGCCGGCGAGCTGGTCCTCGCGGTGGAGGACGCCGCCGAGCAGGGCGAGGTGCACTCCCCGCTGCGCGTGCAGCACGGCTTCGACTGGCCCTACCCGGAGCCCGCGCACCTGCTGCCCCGGCACCAGGTGCTGCCTCCCGGTGCGGTGCTGAAGGTCTTCCTCCGCTCCTCGACCCTCGGCCAGGACGAGCTGCTCGCCCGCGCCCGCGAGGTGGTCGACCCGGCCCGGGCCGAGGTCACCCACGCCGGGCTGGGCTTCATCGAGGTGCTGCCGCCCGGCATCACCAAGGCGACCGGCCTGGCCATCGCGCTCGAGCGCTACGGCGTCGGCTTCGGTGACGTGCTGGTCTTCGGCGACATGCCCAACGACCTGCCCATGATGGAGGCGGTGCGCGACGCCGGCGGCCGGGCGGTCGCGGTGGCCAACGCGCACCCCGCCGTCCGGGCGGCCACACCACTGGTCACCAGCGGGCACGACGTCGACGGCGTCGCGCGCTACCTGGAGGCCCTGCTCGACGGGAGGCGGCCGGGTGTCTGACTGGAGACCGCGGCTCATCGCGACCGACATGGACGGCACCCTGCTGCGCGGCAACGACACCGTCAGCGACGCGACGGTGGCCGAGCTGGAGCGCTGGCGGTCCGAGGGGGTGCCGGTCGTGCTGGCCACCGGCCGGCCCCCGCGCTGGATGGTCCGCATCCGCGAGGTCCTGGGGTCCGGCACCGCCGTGTGCTGCAACGGCGCCGTCCTGCTGGACCTGGCCGGCTTCGAGGTGCTCGAGGAGGACGCGCTGGAGCCGGCCGTGCTGCAGGAGGTCACCGCCGAGCTGCGCCGGCACCAGCCCGACACCTGGTTCGCCGTCGAGTACGGCCTGGAGTTCCGCCACGAGCCGGTCTACCAGCCGCGGTGGGACGTCGACGCGCCCGGCGTGGCGGTGGCGACGCTGGAGGAGATGGTCGCCGCGCCCGTGGCCAAGCTGCTGGCCCGGCACGAGACGCTGCCCCGCGACGAGTTCGTGGCGCTGGTGGAGCGCGTGGTGGGCGACACCGCGACGGTCACCACCTCCTCCACCGACGCGCTCGCCGAGATCTCCGCCCGCGGCGTCACCAAGGCCACCGGCATCGCCAAGGTGGCCGCCGAGCACGGCGTCGGCCCCGAGGACGTCGTCGTCTTCGGCGACATGCCCAACGACATCGCCGCCTTCGACTGGGTGCGCGAGGCCGGCGGCCGGGCGGTGGCCATGGCCCACGCCCACCCGGACCTGCTGGCCGCGGCCACCGACGTGACCGGCACGAACGAGGACGACGGCGTCGCGGCCTTCCTCTCGTCGCTGTGACGGCTCCGTGACCAGCTGAGCTGGTCACCGCGGGTCCCGGCGCACCACCGGTCGCGAGCCAGGACCCGCGACCGTGATCTCAGCCGATCACCGGCAGCGGCGGCGCCGGCCGCGGTGGTCGACCCCACCGACCGGGGCACCGCCTCACTCCGCCCGGAGCCGCTCCGCCCGCAGGGCCACCGCGCCCGCCCGCGGGTCGCCGGCCGGCAGGAGGGCGAGCAGGCGGTCGTGGGCGTCCAGGTCGTCCTCGCCCTGGGGGTGCGCCACGAAGGCGTGCAGCAGGTCGACGTCGCCGGTGGCCAGCACCGCGGAGCGCAGCCCGGCGGTCAGCTCCTCGCGCAGCTGGCGGATCTCCGTCGCGTCCGACCGGGGGAGCAGGGGGCCGGCGCACGCCCGCAGGGCCGCGGCCACCTGTCCGGCCCGCAGTGCCCGGCGGGCCGACCCGAAGTCGCTGTCCACGGCGCCGGCGAGCCGGTAGGGCCGGGTGCGCAGCACGTCGCCACCGACGAGGGTGCGCAACCGGCGGACCTGGACGCGCACGGTCGTCTGGTTCCCGTCGTCCCCGTACAGCAGGTAGCCCAGCTGCTCCGCGGTGAGGCCCTCGGGGTGCAGGACCAGCGCGGTGAGGATCTCCGCCGCCCGCAGCGGCAGGGAGACGAGGCGGCCGTCGAGCACCGCGCTGGGGGTGCGGTTGCCGGTGAACCGCAGCGACAGGGCGGCGGCGCGCGGCGGGCGCGTCGCCCGGGGGGTCTGCTCCGCCGTCCGCAGCAGCCAGCCCTCGGCGAGCGGCTCGACCAGCACCTCCCGGCCGTCCGGCAGCAGGGCCCGCTCGGTCGCGCCGTCGAGGTCGACGCGCTCGGGCCAGCCGGAGGGATCCGGGGCGAGCACCCGGCCGGTCGGGGTGACCAGCGCGCCGGCGGCGCGCCCCAGCTGGGCGAGGTGCGGCGTGTTCCGCAGCAGGAAGCGCTGGTCGGCCACGGCCATCCGGGCCCGCAGCTCGCTCTCCGCCAGGCGGGCGGTCGTCGCCACCAGCTGCGCCAGGGACGAGTGCATGGTCCGCAACGGGCCGCTGACGTCGACCGCGCCCAGGGTCGCCCCGGTGTCCGGGTCGTGCACCGGCGCGGCGACGCAGGTCCACGAGTGGTAGGTCCGGACCAGGTGCTCGGCGGAGTGGATCTGCACCGGCGCGTCCACCGCGAGCGTGGTGCCCATCGCGTTGGTCCCGATGGCGGCCTCGCTCCAGTTCGTCCCCGGGAACAGGCCGACCCGGTCGGCCGGGCCGAACAGCTGCCCGGCGCCCTCGCGCCACAGGACGTGGCCCGCCGCGTCGGTGACCAGCAGCAGGTGCACCCCCTCCTCGGCGATGCCCACCAGGCTGTGCCGCAGCAGCGGCATGACCGCGTTCAGCGGGTGGGCCGACCGGATGTCGCGCAGCTCGTCGGGGGCGTGCACCACCGGGGGCGTCCGGCGGTCCGGGTCGACCCGGGCGGCGACGCTGCGCGCCCAGGACGCCGAGACCAGCGGGCGGGGCGCCCGGCGCACCGGACTGCTCCCGAGCACGGCGTCGAAGGTCTCCGCGAGCTGCCGGGCGTGCGCGGCGGCGTCGTCCCCGGGGACACCGGGGCAGGAGGGCCGGTGCCGGGCCGAGCGGGACATGTCACCCCCGGGCATCCTCGCTGGGCGGGCGACGCCGGCCCGCTGGGATCATCACCCATGCCCGTCCGGCCAGCAAGGGAGCCCCGAGGGGCGGCCTCACCCCTCCAGAGCGGCGGCGGCGGCCGTGGCGACGGTGACGTCCTGCTCCACGGAGCCCGCGCTGACGCCGACGGCCCCCACGATCTCGCCGTCGCGCACCAGCGGCACGCCGCCGCCGAAGGCCACCATGCCGCCCGCGGTCTGCTCCAGCCCGTACAGCTCGGCGCCGGGCTGCACCAGGGGGGTGAGGTCGGCGGTCGGCGCGGCCATCAGGACGGAGGTGACCGCTTTACGGGTGGAGATGTCGATGCTCGCCTTGATGGCGCCGTCCATCCGGCCGAAGGCCACGAGGTGCCCGCCGTCGTCGACGACGGCGATGTTCATCGGCTGGCCGATCTCCTGGGCGCGAGCGACGCCCGCCTCCAGGACGCGGCGGGCGGTGTCGTACGTCAGCGAGGCGCTCATGCCGGGAGCAAACCGCACCGCGGGAGGACCGGGCACCTCTCCGGTCGGGTAGGTCCGACCTCTCCGGGTGGAGGGTCGCGGAGGTCGCCCGCCCGGAGGCAACGTCGGTGCAACGTGGCGCGTGCCACAGTGGCGCGTCGTTGCGCGGACCGACCGAGAGTGAGCCTGCGTTGAGCGCCTCCCCGCCTCCCGAGCTGACCACTGCGGACTACCCCCTGTCGATCAACCGGCCGGAGCTGCTGCACACCCCCAGCGGCAAGCCGATCACGGCGCTGACCATGGACGCCGTCGTCTCCGGCGAGCTGTCGGCCGAGGACCTGCGGATCGCCCCCGAGACCCTCCAGCTGCAAGCCCAGCTCGCCGACGCCAGCGGCCGCCCCCAGCTGGCCGCCAACTTCCGCCGGGCCGCCGAGATGACGGCCATCCCCGACGCGGAGGTGCTCGCCATGTACAACGCGCTCCGCCCCCGCGCGTCCACCGCGGCGCAGCTCGCCGAGCTGGCCGACCGCCTGGAGCGGGCGTACTCGGCGCCGGTCTGCGCGGCGCTCGTCCGCGAGGCCGCGGAGGTCTACGCGCGGCGCGACCTCCTCGCCCGCCCGACGGCCGACGTCGGCTGACCCCGCACCCAGGACCGAGAGGGACGCCCCCCATGACCACCACCGAGCCCCGGCCCTCGATCCGCACCGAGCTCCTCGAGAGCCGCCCGGTCAACCTCGACGGGTTCGTCGAGGAGTGGCCCGAGAAGGGCCTCGTCGCGATGGAGAGCGACTTCGACCCGGCGCCGAGCATCCGGGTGGAGGACGGCCGCGTCGTCGAGCTCGACGGCAGGGCCCGCGCCGACTTCGACTTCATGGACACCTTCATCGCCAACCACGCGATCGACGTCGCGTCCGCCGAGGCGTCCATGGCCATCCCCTCGGCCCAGATCGCACGGATGCTCATCGACCCGGGGGTCTCGCGCGGTGAGGTGCTGGCGGTGACCCGCGGGCTCACCCCGGCCAAGGTCCTCGACGTCGTCAAGCTGATGAACGTCGTGGAGATCATGCAGGGGATGCAGAAGATGCGTGCCCGGCGCACCCCGGCGAACCAGGGCCACTCCACCAGCGCCCGCGACAACCCCATCCAGGTGGCCGCCGACGCCGCCGAGGGTGCGCTGCGCGGGTTCGCCGAGCTGGAGACGACCCTGGGCGTGCTGCGGTACGCCCCGCTGGTCGCCATCGCGCTGCAGGTGGGCGCGCAGGTCGGCCGCAGTGGCGTGCTGACGCAGTGCGCGCTGGAGGAGGCCACCGAGCTGGAGCTCGGCATGCGCGGCATCACCGCGTACGCCGAGACGATCTCCATCTACGGCACCGAGTCGGTCTTCGTCGACGGCGACGACACCCCGTGGTCCAAGGCGTTCCTGGCGTCGGCCTACGCCTCCCGCGGCATCAAGATGCGCTTCACCTCGGGCACCGGGTCGGAGGTGCAGATGGGCAACGCCGAGGGCAAGTCCATGCTGTACCTGGAGATCCGCTGCATCCTCATGGCCAAGGGGGCCGGGGTGCAGGGGCTGCAGAACGGCTCGATCAGCTGCATCGGCGTCCCGGGGGCCGTGCCCGGCGGGATCCGCGCCGTCGCCGCGGAGAACCTGGTGGCGAGCATGGTCGACCTGGAGTGCGCCTCCGGGAACGACCAGTCCTTCTCGCACTCGTCGATGCGCCGGACCGCGCGGCTGATGCCCCAGCTGCTGCCCGGCACCGACTTCGTCTGCTCCGGGTACTCGGCGGTGCCCAACGCCGACAACATGTTCGCCGGGTCGAACTTCGACACCGAGGACTACGACGACTGGAACACCATCCAGCGCGACCTGCAGGTCGACGGGGGCCTGCGGCACGTCCGCGAGCCCGAGATCCTGCAGGCCCGGAACACCGCGGCGCGTGCACTGCAGGCGCTGTTCGCCCACCTGGACCTGCCGGCGATCAGCGACGAGGAGGTGGAGGCGGCCACCTACGCCGACTCGTCGAACGACTACCCGCTGCGCGACGTGCTCGCCGACCTCAAGGGCGCGCAGTCGGTGATGGAGCGGGGGATCACCGGGCTGGACCTGGTGCGGGGACTGGAGACGACCGGCTTCCACGACGTCGCCCAGAGCCTGCTCAACGTGCTGCGGCAACGGGTCTCCGGTGACCTGCTGCAGACCTCGGCGGTGCTCACCCCCGACTTCACGCCCCTGTCGGCGATCAACGACGTCAACGACTACGCCGGCCCGGGCACCGGTTACCGGCTGGCGGGGGAGCGCTGGGAGGAGCTCAAGAAGCTGCGCCACGTCACCTCCGCCACGAACCCCGAGACCGAGGTGGGCTGAGCCATGACCGCTGCCACGACGGCGTCCGACCGCACCGTCACGTTGCGGGAGGTCGGCCCGGCCGGCCGGGGGACCCGCCCCGACGAGGTGGTGGTCGCGGTGTCACCGGCGTTCGCCGGGCACTTCACGAAGACCATCGTCGACGTCCCGCACGTCGAGGTGCTGCGCCAGGTGCTGGCGGGCATCGAGGAGCAGGGCGTCACGGCGCGGATCATCCGGGTGTTCGACACCGCTGACCTCGCCGCGATCGCCCACGGCGGCGCGAAGCTCTCCGGGTCCGGCATCGCCGTGGGGATGCTGTCCCGCGGGACGACGATGATCCACCAGAAGGACCTGCCGCGGCTGAGCAACCTGGAGCTCTTCCCCCAGTCCCCGCTGCTGGACGCGCCGGTGTTCCGGATGATCGGCTCGAACGCCGCGCAGTACGCGAAGGGCGAGTCGCCGCAGCCGGTACCGACGCGCAACGACCAGATGGCCCGTCCCCGGTGGCAGGCCAAGGCGGCGCTGCTGCACCTCAAGGAGTTCGAGTGCATCCAGGCCGGCCGTCCGGCGGTCGAGGTCGAGCCCGTCTTCGGGCGGGTCGGGTCACGCCCGCTGGCGTGACGCCGGTCGACCCCGGCCGGTCGCCGGCGCGGCTCGTCGTCGGCGTGGACATCGGCAACTCGACGACCGAGGCGTGCCTGGCCGTCGTCGCGCCCGAGGGCTCGATCACCCACCTCGCGACCGACCTGACCAGGACGACGGGCGTCAAGGGCACGCCGGACAACACCGAGGGCGCCCTCAAGGCGATCCGCGGCGCCCTTGCCAGGGCCGGCCGGAGCGCCGGCCAGGTCGAGACCGTGCTGCTGAACGAGGCGACGCCGGTGATCAGCGGCCTGGCCATGGAGACGATCACCGAGACGATCATCACCGAGTCGACGATGATCGGGCACAACCCCACGACCCCGGGTGGTGAGGGTCTCGGCGTCGGCACCACGCGGTCGATCGGCGAGCTGGGGGAGCAGCAGCCCGGTGAGCCGGTGGTGTGCGTCGTGCCGCACGGGTGGGACTTCGACGACGTCGCGGCGACGCTGAACGCCGCCGTCGCCGCTGGTGTGGACGTCGTCGCGGCGATCCTGGCCGGGGACGACGCCGTCCTGGTCACCAACCGGCTCGAGCGGCCCATTCCGGTGGTGGACGAGGTCTCCGCCGTGGAGAAGGTCCCCCTGGGCATGCTGGCCGCCGTCGAGGTGGCAGCACCGGGGCGGACGATCCGGACGCTGTCCAACTCCTACGGCCTGGCCACCGTCTTCGAGCTGGACCCCGTCCAGACCCGGCAGGTGTCCCCGGTGGCCCGGGCGCTGACCGGCAATCGCTCGGCGGTGGTCGTGCGCACGCCGACAGGGGACGTCACCGATCGGCGCATCCCGGTCGGCGAGCTGGTGCTGCACGGCGCGGGCAAGACCCTGCGGGTGGACGTCGACGCCGGCGCGGAGGCGATCATGGAGGTCGTCGGCCGGGCGCAGCCCCTCGACGACGCGCGCGGGGAGCCCGGGACCCACGTCGGCGGCATGCTCGCCCAGGTCCGCGACACGATGGCCGACGTCATGGACATCGCCGGCCAGCCGGACGTGCCGGTGTCCGAGATCGCCATCCGTGACGTACTCGCGGTCGACACGTTCGTCCCGGCCGAGGTGCGCGGCGGGCTGGCCGGCGAGGTGGCCCTGGAGAACGCGGTCGCGCTCGCGGCGATGGTGCGGACCAGCCGCAGCCGGATGCAGTTGGTCGCCGACCTGGTGTCCGAGGGGCTGGGCGCTGCGGCGGAGATCGGCGGGGTCGAGGGCGAGATGGCGGTGGGCGGCGCGCTCACCACGCCCGGTGTCGACCGGCCGATCGCCGTCCTCGACCTGGGCGGCGGCTCGACGGACGCCGCCCTGCTCACCCGCGAGGGCGAGTGCACGGCCGTGCACGTGGCCGGGGCCGGGGAGCTGGTCACCAAGCTGATCGACTCCGAGCTGGCGCTGGGCGACCGAGACGTGGCCGAGGGCGTCAAGTGGTTCCCCCTGGGCAAGGTCGAGAGCTTCTTCCACCTGCGCCACGAGGACGGCACGGTGGAGTTCGTCGATCAGCCGCTCTCGCCGCACGTCTTCGCCCGGGTCGTGGTGCTGACCCCGGACGGTCCCGCTCCGGTCCCCACCCGGCACGGCCTGGACCACGTCCGGCGGGTGCGCCGGGAGGCGAAGCGGCGGGTCTTCGTGGTCAACGCCCTGCGCGCACTGCGCCAGGTGGCACCGGGGGGCAACCTGCGGGCGCTGGAGTTCGTCGTCCTGCTCGGCGGCTCGGCGCTGGACTTCGAGATCCCGGACATGATCGCCGACGCCCTCGCCCCGCACGGGATCGTCTGCGGCACGGGCAACGTGCTCGGCACCGAGGGGCCTCGCAACGCGGTCGCATCGGGTCTGGTCCGCGCCCACGCCGCCCTCCTGGCGGAGGAGGCCCGGTGCCGGAGCAGGTGACGGTGCCGGGGCCGCGGCCAGCCGTGCTGGTGTACCGGCACCCCGGGACCCCGGCGGCGGTGCTGCGGCAGGTCCGCGCCGGCGTCGAGGAGGAGGGGGTGCCCACGGACGTCGTCGACGTCCCCGGCCCGGACGACGCCACGGCCCTGGCCCACGCGGCGGCAGGGGAGTCCCGGCTGGGGGTGGGCATCGGCCTCGACGCCTCCGGTACGGCCGCCGTGCACCACGGCACGCTGCCCGAGCGGACGCCGGTGGCCGCTACCCCGGCCGAGGCGGACCCCTCGGACTGGCGGCGGGCGGGTCGGATCGCGGCCCGGGTGGTCAAGCACCTGCCGCTGGCCTGACCGCGGTGATCAGCTGATCACCGGGAGCGCGGGGCTACAGGTACTGTCCGCCGCCGGGGTGCGGGTGCGGCCCCGGGGCCGGGGTCGACCCGCCCGGCAGCGCACGGCGGCGCATCTCCTCCAGCTGCGCGCGGGCGGCCATCTGCTGGGCGAACAGCGCGGTCTGGATGCCGTGGAAGACGCCCTCCAGCCAGCCGACCAGCTGGGCCTGGGCGATGCGCAGCTCGGCGTCCGACGGGGTCTCGCCCTCGCTGAAGGGCAGCGTGATCCGCTCCAGCTCCTCGCGCAGCTCGGGGGCCAGGCCCTGCTCCAGCTCGCGGATCGAGGAGGCGTGGATGTCGCGCAGCCGGTTGCGGCTGGCGTCGTCCAGGGGCGCGGCGCGGACCTCCTCGAGCAGCTGCTTGATCATCGTGCCGATCCGCATGACCTTCGCCGGCTGCTCCACCATGTCGCCGATGGCGCCGCCCTCGCCGCCACCGTCGCTGCCCTGCCCGCCCAGAGCGCCGTCCGGCGCGGGCATCGTGCCGACGGGCCGGCCGTCGGGGCCGACGACGACGACCTGCTGAGGGCGTCCACTGCCGTTGTCAGGTGCGGTCATGTCCCCATCCTCCCCGCCGCCGCAGGAGCCTGCCGGGGTGGTACCGGGGCGGCCTCGACGGGGAGGGGCAACGGCTAGGGTCGAGGCCCATGGGACCGGGGGAGGGGCGGCTGGACGTCGCCCGCGTCCGGGGCCTGTTCCCGGGTCTCTCCGACGGCCTGGTGCACGCCGACGGGCCGGCCGGGTCCCTGCTCCCGGAGAACGTCGTGCTGGCCGTGTCCCAGGCGATGCGGGTGCCGGTGGCCGATCGCGGCGGGGTCTTCCCGGCGTCCGCCCGCGCCGAGGGGCTGCTCGCCAGCGCCCGCACCGCCGTCGCCGACCTGGTCGGTGGGGTGTCCGCCGGCGTCGTCCTGGGGCCGGACACCGCCCGGCTGACCTGGACCCTGGCCCGGGCGCTGGCCCGCACCTGGCGCCCCGGCGACGAGGTGGTGGTGAGCCGGCTCGACCACGACGCGAACGTCCGGCCCTGGGTGGAGCTGGCCGTCGGCGCCGGCGTGGCAGTGCGCTGGGCCGAGGTGGACATCGAGACCGGCGAGCTGCCCGACTGGCAGTACGACGAGCTGCTCGGTCCGCGCACCCGGCTGGTCGCGGTCACGGCGGCCAGCTCCGCGATCGGCACCCGCCCGGACGTCGCCGCCATCGCCCGCCGGGCGCACGCGGTGGGCGCGCTGGTCTTCGTCGACGGGACGCACGCCGCCGCGCACGACCTGCTCGACGTCCGTGCGCTGGGTGCGGACTTCCTCGCCGTCTCCGCCGACATGTGGTGCGGCCCGCACGTGGGCGCGGTGGTCGCCGACCCGGCGCTGCTCACGGAGCTCGAGCCGGAGAAGCTGGCGCCGGTCCCCGACCGGGTGCCCGACCGGTTCGAGAGCGGCGGGCACGCCTTCGAGCTGCTGGCCGGGGTCCCGGCGGCCGTCGAGCACCTGGCCTCGCTGTCCGAGGACGCGCGCGGCACCCGGCGGGAGCGGCTGGGGACCTCCATGGCGGCGGTGGCTGCCTACGAGCGGGGGCTGTTCGACTGGCTGGACCAGGCGCTGCGGGCCATGCGCCACGTGCAGGTGATCGGCTCGGCCCCGCTCACCACGCCGACGCTGTCGTTCACCGTCGCCGGGATGCGCCCGCGGCAGGTGGCCCACGAGCTGTCCCGGCGTGGCATCTGCGCGTGGGACGGCGACCTCTACGCCCGGGAGCTGTTCGACGCGCTCGGCGTCAACGAGGAGGGCGGCGCCGTGCAGCTGGGTCTGATGCACTACAACACGGCCGAGGAGGTCGGGTACCTGATCGACGCGGTCGCCGCGCTGCGCCCGCGTTGAACCTGGGGACGTCCTGGAACGGCCCTCCTGCGGGGTCCCGCCGCGAGCCTGCGAGTGGTGGGGGGGCAGGAGGGTCCTGCTACTGGGCGAGCAGCAGGACCTTGCCGACGTGCTCGCTGGCGTCGACCACCCGGTGCGCCTCGGCGGCGCGGGACATCGGCAGCCGCCGGTCGACGATCGGCCGGACGACGCCGCGCTCGACGTCGGGCCACACGTCGTGCCGCACCGCCGCGACGATCTCTGCCTTGCCGCCGGGCCCGGTCGCCGGCCGGGCCCGCAGCGTCGTGGCGTGCACCGCGGCGCGCTTGCGCATCAGCTTGCCGAGGTCCAGCTCGGCCTTGGTGCCGCCCTGCATCCCGATGCAGACCAGCCGCCCTCCGGTCGCCAGGACGTCGACGTTGCGGGCCAGGTACCTGGCGCCCATGTTGTCGAGGACGACGTCGGCGCCCGCGCCGTCGGTCTCCTCCCGCACCCGCTCGACGAAGTCCTCGTCGCGGTAGTTGATGCCGACCTCGGCGCCGAGCTCGCGGCACACGTCGAGCTTGGCCTGGGCGCCCGCCGTGGTGAGCACCCGCGCGCCGGCGCGGGCGGCCAGCTGGATGGCCATCGTGCCGATCCCGCTGGACCCCCCGTGCACCAGGAAGGTGTCGCCGCGGCGCAGGCCGGCGAGCATGAAGACGTTGGACCACACGGTGCAGACGACCTCGGGCAGGGCCGCCGCGGTGGCCAGCTCCACCCCGGCGGGGCGCGGCAGCAGCTGCCCGGCCGGGACGGCGACCCGCTCCGCGTAGCCACCGCCGGCCAGCAGCGCGCACACCTCGTCGCCGACCTTCCAGCCGGTCACGCCCTCGCCGACCTCGCTGACCACCCCGCTGCACTCCAGGCCGAGGACGTCGCTGGCGCCGGGCGGCGGCGGGTAGAAGCCGGCCCGCTGCAGCAGGTCGGCGCGGTTCACCGCGGTCGCGACCACGTCGACGAGCACCTCGCCGGGACGCAGCACCGGGTCGGGGACCTCACCCCAGCCGAGCACCTCGGGGCCACCGGGTCCGCTGACGGTCACCGCGCGCATGCCCCCGACCTTAGGAGGACCCCGTCCTCCCCACCCCTCGCGAGCTCGGGCCGGGACCCGGGACGGGGCTGCCAGCTCTCGCGGTGGCCCCCGACACCGCGACGCAGCGCCCGGAGTCGCCGGCCGCCTCGGCGAGGTCGGCGAGGACCTCGCCCACGGCCGGCCGGGAGACCCGCATGCCGGCGACGTCCCCGGTGTCGGAGAGGGCGGCCGGCTCGTCGCCGTCGGTCAGGTACACCGGCTGGACCAGCGTCCAGGCCAGGCCGCTGTCGCGGACGATCCGCTCCTGCCGCTCGTGGTCGGCGATCTGGGGCCGCAGCAGGAGGGCGAGGACCAGGCGGCTGGACAGCGGCAGGCGGTCGCGGGACTCCCCGACGCCGTAGGACGACTGGACGACCAGGCGCCGGACGCCCTCCTCGGCCATGGCGGCGACGACGGCGGCCGTGCCGCGGGAACGCACCTCCAGCGGGGTGCCGGAGCTGCCGAGCAGCCGCACGCGCAGCGGGTGCTCGCTGATGCCCAGCGTCACCACGACGGCGTCCTGGCCCCGGACGGCGCGGCCGACGTCGGCCGGCACGGTTGCGTCGCCGTCCACCGCCCGGACCCCGGCGCGGCCCCCGAACACCGTGCTCGCCCGGCGGGCGAAGGCGGTCACCTCGTGCCCCCGGCCGGCGAGCGCCTCCACCGCCGCCCGGCCCGATCCCCCAGTTGCTCCCACGACCAGCACCTTCACGTCCCTGCTCCTCCCGGTGACACCGGCCTCCTGGCCGGTGCTCCCGATGCTGGCGAGCCGGGACCGCCGGGCCCATGACCGCACGTCCGGGGTCCGTGCCCGTTCGTCCGGACGGCCTGGACGGCGGGTGCGGGCAGCGACAGGCTGGGGACGTGACCACCGACGCGGTGCCCGGCCTGCCGTGGACGCCGGTGGACCCGGTCGGCGGTGTGCTCGCCGACCTGCGGATCCGGGGCCTCTTCTACTGCCGGGCGGAGGCCACCGCCCCTTGGGGGGTGGAGATGCCCGCCCTCGAGGGCTGCATGAGCTTCCACGTCGTCACCGCGGGCAGGTGCCTGCTGGAGGTCGACGGCGTGCGGTCGGTGCTGCAGCCCGGGGACCTCGCGCTGGTGCCGCACGGCCGCGGCCACCTGCTGCGCAGCGACCCGGACGCGCCGATCGCCGGTCGGGCGGACCTGCTGCCCCAGCAGTACCTCGCGGAGCACCACTCGGTGCTGCGGCTGGACGGCGGCGGGCTGCCGGCCGGGATGGTGTGCGGCGTCGTCCAGCCCGAACGACCCGGTGCGGCCCACCTGCTGGACCTGCTGCCGCCGGTCCTGCACGTCGACGGGGGCGACGCGGCGCGCGGCGGCTGGCTGCCGGTGCTGCTCGGGGTGATCGCCGACGAGTCCCGGCACGACCGGCCGGGCTCCGAGGCGGTGGTCACCAGGCTCGCCGACGTCGTCGTCATCCAGGCCGTGCGCGCCTGGCTCGACAGCGCGGCCACCGGGGCGGGCTGGCTGCGGGCACTGCGGGATCCGCAGGTGGGGCGGGCGGTGGCCCGGCTGCACCGGGAACCGGGGACGGCGTGGACGCTGACCCGCCTGGCCCGTGAGGCCCGGATGTCACGGTCCTCGTTCGCCGCCCGCTTCACCGAGCTGGCCGGGGAGCCGGCCATGCACTACGTGGCCCGGTGGCGGATGCACCTGGCCACCGTCGCCCTGGCCGACGGGGCGCGGGTCGGGGAGCTGGCCCGGCACCTCGGTTACGAGTCGGAAGCAGCCTTCTCCCGGGCCTACAAGCGGGTGGTCGGGGTCCCGCCGGTCGCCGCGGCCCGGCGCGACCCCGGACGCGCCGAGGCGCCGGCCGCAGCGCGTGCGCGCGGCTGAGACTCCCGCCGGTCCCCTGGAGGGTCCCGCCGCGAGCTCGCGAGGGATGGGGGCAGGGGGTTCTCCTCAGGTGCGGGCCTCCGGGGCCTCGGCGCGGAGGTGGAGGGCCAGCTCGGCGCACAGCTCGGCCATCGCCTGGGAGGCGCTGCGGCAGAAGCCAGGGAAGCTGAGGTAGCCGTGCGGCATGCCGACGTACGTGGTCGTCCGCACCGGCACCCCTGCCGCCCGCAACGCCGCCGCGTAGCGCAGGCCGTCGTCGCGGATCGGGTCGAGTTCGGCCACCTGGACCAGCGCAGGCGGCAGTCCGGAGTGATCGGCCGCGAACAGCGGCGAGACGTACGGGTCGCGCGGGTCCTGCCCACCCAGGTAGTGGTCACGGAAGGCGATCACGTCGGCCTTGGTCAGCACCGGCGCGTCCGCGTTCTCGTCGATCGACGGGCTGGACAGGCTGAGGTCGGTGGCCGGGTAGACCAGCCCCTGGAAGGCGATCCGCGGCCCGGTGCGATCCCGTGCCATCAGCGCGACGACGGCGGAGAGGTTGCCGCCGGCGCTGTCGCCCATGACCGCCACCCGGTCGGGGTCGGCGCCGAACTCCGCCGCGCGGGCCACCACGTCGCACAGCGCGGCGTAGCAGTCCTCGGGGCCGGCCGGCCAGCGGTGCGTGGGCGCGAGCCGGTAGTCCACGGACACCACGACCGCCCCGACCGCGGCCGCGACGCTGCTGCAGTGCCAGTCGACCCCGTCGAGGTCGCCGAGGACCCAGCCCCCGCCGTGGAAGTCGACCACGAGGGGCAGCGGGCCACCCGCACCCGCCGGCCGGTGCACCCGCGCCGGCAGGCTCCCGACCTGGCCCGCCACCTCGACCTCTTCCTGTTCGGTGCCGGGCACCACCCCGCCGAACACGAAGTCGACCACCCGGTTGTGGCCCGGGTGCCGCGCCTGCGCCTCCGCGATCCCCGCGGCGTCCAACCGGGTGATCGAGAAGCGGCGGGACAGCAGTCCCAGCAGCCGCACCCGCAGGTCCATCCGTGCCATCGGCCCGCCCCGCCCGCCCTCGCCGTCCTCAGCCCGCCGCGCGGAGGTCCTTGCGCAGTATCTTGCCGGCCGCGGACTTCGGCACCGCCTCGATGAACTCGACGATGCGGATCTTCTTGTGCGGCGCCACCTTGCCGGCCATGTACTCGATGACCCCGTCCTGGGTGAGCGTCGAGCCGGGGGCCCGGACGACGAAGGCCTTCGGCAGCTCCTCGCCGCTCGCCTCGTCCGGTACGCCGATGACGGCCGCGTCGGCGATCTCCGGGTGGCCGATCAGCACGGCCTCGAGCTCGGCCGGGGCCACCTGGTAGCCCTTGTACTTGATCAGCTCCTTGACGCGGTCGACGACGGTGTAGCAGCCGTTCTCGTCGACGACGGCGACGTCACCGGTGTGCAGCCAGCCGTCGGCGTCGATCGTGTCGGCCGTCGCCCCGGGGTTGTTCAGGTAGCCCTTCATGACGTTCGGGCCGCGGACCCACAGCTCGCCGCGGGCGCCCGGGGCGGCGTCCTCGCCGGTGGCCGGGTCGACCAGCCGGCACTCGGAGTTCGGGACGGCGAAGCCGACGGAGCCCTTGGGCACCGAGCCCGGGGCCGCACCCGGCGGCTCGGCGCCGAGGTCGGGGGTGGTGTGCGAGACCGGCGACAACTCGGTCATGCCGTACCCCTGGGCCACCGTGACACCGCTGTCGGCGCCCTTGCGCAGCCGCCGCTCAGCGGCGAGCGCCAGCTGCTCGTCCAGCGGGGCGGCGCCCGAGAGGACCGAGGTCAGCGACGACAGGTCGTACTGGTCGACCAGCGGGTGCTTCGCCAGTGCGAGCACGATGGGCGGCGCCACGAAGGCGCGGGTGATCTTCTGGTCCTGGATGGTGCGCAGGAAGTCCTCGAGGTCGAAGCGCGGCAGCGTCACGACCGCACCGCCCCACGCCAGGCCCTGGTTCATCAGCACGGTGAGGCCGTAGATGTGGAAGAACGGCAGGACGGCGATGATCCGCTCGTCCGCGCCGAGCTGGATCAGCGGGCGGCACTGCGCCACGTTGGCGACCAGGTTGCGGTGGGTGAGCATGACGCCCTTGGGCAGGCCCGTGGTGCCGCTGGAGTAGGGAAGCGTGACCAGGTCGTCGGCCGGGTCGAAGTCCACCTGCACCGACGGCGCGTCGGTCGAGAGCAGGTCGACCAGCGAGGCGTGGCCCTCGGCGCCGTCCATGACGACGACCTCGTCGACCGGCGCCTGCTCGACGGCGGCCCGCGCGCGGTCGAGGAACGGCGAGACGGTGATGAGGATCTTCGCGCCGGAGTCGCGCAGCTGGAAGGCGATCTCGTCGGGGGTGTACAGCGAGTTGATCGGCGACATGACGCAGCCGGCGGCGGCGATGCCGTGGAAGACGACCGGGTACCACGGGGTGTTCGGGCAGAACATGGCCACGACGTCGCCCTTGCGCAGGCCGCGGGCGTGCAGCGCGGCCGCGACGCGGTCGACGTAGGCGGCCAGCTGGCCGTGGGTGATGACGTCGCCCCGGAGCCCGTCGATGAGCGCGGGCGCGTCGGGCTTCTCCCGGCCGGCGGCGAGGACGAACTCGGGGACGGAGACGTCGGGGATCTCGACGTCGGGGAAACGGCTGGCCAGCGCCACGGGTGCAGCTCCTTCGCACATCGGTGTGGCGCCAGTCTCACATCCCCCGTGGTCCGGGCCACAAGGGGGTTACCGGCGAGTACCCCGGTCGGGGGGCAGCGCGGCCCCGCTGCAGGGACCGGCCACCGGCCCCGTCCGGGGGCTCCTCGCGAGCGGGCGGGGGAGGACGGGGTCCTCCTCCGGTGGGGCGCAGTGGGTCTCCCTCAACGTGGCCAGAGCACCGACTGGGTGCAGCGGAACAGGGCGACGGTCTTGCCGGACCCCGCCGCGGTGACCACGGCGTCCCACACCTGCGTCGTCCGTCCGGCGTGCGCGTTGGTGGCCACCGTCGTGAGCCGGCCCTCGCGCAGCGTGCCGAGGAAGTTGCTCTTCAGCTCGATGGTGGTGAAGCCGGTCGACCCCTCCGGCAGCAGCGCCCGGGTGGCCAGCCCGCAGGCGGTGTCGGCCAGCCCGACCACGGTCGCGGCGTGCAGGTAGCCGTTGGGGGCCAGCAGCTCGGGGCGGACGTCGAGCGCGGCCTCCAGCCGGCCGGGCTCGTGGGCGGTGATCGTCAGCCCGAGCAGGCCCGGCAGGGTGCCCGGGAGCAGCGCGTTGAGCTCGTCGGCGGTGTGGAACCCGGTGGCGGCCATGCCGGCAACCTAACGGCCCCTTGCAGGGTCCCGTCGCGAGCGTGCGAGTGGCGGGGGGCAAGGGGGTCCGTCGACCGACGAGTGGCCGGGTGGCCCCGTCCCGGGGCCCGCCCTGAGCTCGCGAAGGGTGGGGAGGACAGGGTCCTTCAGGCCAGGCCGCGGGTGGTGCGCGCGGGCGGACGGTCGCCGCGGATGGCGGCCACCATGTCCAGCGTCTGCCGGGTCGCCGCGACGTCGTGCGCGCGGAACACCGTCGCCCCGAGCCAGGCGCTGACCGCCGTCGCCGCCAGGGTGCCGGTCAGCCGCTCGTCCAGCGGGACGTCCAGGGTCTCGCCGACGAAGTCCTTGTTCGACAGCGCCACCAGCACCGGCCAGCCGGTCGCGACCAGCTCGTCCAGCCGCCGGGTGGCCTCGAGCGAGTGCCGGGTGTTCTTCCCGAAGTCGTGCCCCGGGTCGACCAGCACCCGGTCGCGGTCCACGCCCGCGGCGACCGCGGCCTCCGCGAGCGCCGTCGTCCGGGCCACCACGTCGGCCACGACGTCGTCGTAGGCCACCCGGTGCGGACGGGTGCGCGGCGGCAGCCCGCCGGCGTGCGTGCAGACGATCCCGGCGCCGCACTCGGCCGCCACCACCGCGAGCTCCGGCTCGACGCCGCCCCACGCGTCGTTGACGACGTCGGCGCCGGCGGCCAGCGCCTCCCGCGCGACCTCCGCCCGCCAGGTGTCGATCGAGATCGGCAGCGCCGGGTGCGCGGCGCGGATGGCGGCGACCAGGTCGACGGTGCGGCGGACCTCCTCCGCAGGGGACACCTCCTCGCCGGGCGCGGCCTTGACCCCGCCGACGTCCACCATGTCCGCGCCCTCGGCGACCACCCGGTCGACGCGTTCGACGGCGGCGGCCAGCTCGTAGGTCGCGCCGCGGTCGTAGAAGGAGTCCGGGGTGCGGTTGACGATCGCCATCACGACCAGGGCGCCGTCCGGCACGGACAGGGCACCGAGCCGCAGCAACCCCGCTCCCCTCGCCGTCGTGCCGTGTGGTGGAGTCAGCAAACCAGACCCGCGGATCAGGAGGAGAGGCTCATGGCGCAGACCACGGTCGAGGGCGTCGAGGGCGTGCTGGCGAAGGTCGGCCAGCACCTCGGGCACAGCGACTGGGTGGAGATCACCCAGGAGCAGGTGGACAAGTTCGCCGACGCCACCCACGACCACCAGTGGATCCACGTCGACGTCGAGCGGGCGAAGCGGGAGAGCCCCTTCGGTGGCCCCATCGCCCACGGCTACCTGACGCTGTCGCTGGTGTCGGCGCTGTCCGGGCAGATCATCGAGGCGACGGGCTTCCGGATGGGCGTCAACTACGGCGCCGACAAGATCCGCTTCATGTCGCCGGTGCCGGTCGGCGCCCGCGTCCGCGCCTCCGCGACCCTCGACGAGGCCAAGCAGTTCGAGGGCGGGGTGCAGATGAACCTGGGCATCACGATGGAGATCGAGAACCAGAGCAAGCCGGCGATGGTCGCCTCGATCCTCTTCCGCCGCTATCTCTGAGGGCAGGCGCTGGACGGCGCGCCTCGGTGATCAGCCGACCTGACCACCGGCGGTCCTGGCTCACCACCGGTGGTGAGCCAGGACCGGCGACCGTGGTCCCAGCTGATCACCCGCCGCTGACGGCCCCCTGAGGGACCCCGGCCCCGTCTCGGGTCCCGCCCGAGCTTGCGAAGGGTGGGGAGGACGGGGTCCTCCTCCGAGTGGTGGGGCAGGGGCCCTTCGTCAGTCGACCAGGGCCTGGTTGACCAGCTGGCGCAGGTGGTTGCGGATCGGCAGCGTGCTCGAGGGGAGCAGCTGGGTGTAGAAGCCGACGGTCACGTCCTCCACCGGGTCGACGTAGAACGCCGTGGACGCCGCCCCGCCCCAGCTGTAGTCGCCGAGGCTGGACAGCACGCCGTAGCGCACCGGGTCGATGACCATCGAGAAGCCGAGCCCGAAGCCCACCCCGCGCAGCGGCGTCTCGGCGAACAGCGGCCGGCCGAAGGTCTCCAGGTCCTGGTCGCCCGGCAGGTGGTTGCGGGTCATGTAGCCGATCGTGCGGGTGCTCAGCAGCCGGCCGCCGTCGTAGGAGCCGCCGCGGCGGAGCAGCTCGACGAACCGCAGGTAGTCCCCGGCCGTGGAGACCAGCCCGCCGCCGCCGGAGAGGAAGGCCGGCTTGGTGTGCGCCCCGGCGCCCATCGCGTCGTAGGGGGCGAAGCCGGTCGGCGCACCGCCGGGCTGCCCCGGGACGGCGGCGTAGAGCCGGGCGAGCGAGTCGACGTCGTCCCCCTCGCGGAGCCCGAAGGAGGTGTCGGTCATGCCGAGCGGGCGGAAGATGCGCTGCTCGAAGAACTCGTCGAGCGGGAGGCCGGAGACCACCTCGACCAGCCGGCCCAGGACGTCGGTGGAGACGCCGTAGTTCCACTCCGACCCGGGCTGGAAGACCAGCGGGATCGCGGCCCACTGCCGGCAGACCTCTGCGGAGTCCGCGCCGGCAGGGGTGCCCCACTCGTGCCCGGCGGCCCGGTACATCGCGTCCACCGGGTGGGCGTGGTGGAAGCCGTAGGTCAGCCCCGAGGTGTGCGTGAGCAGGTGGCGCACCCGGATGGGCTCGACCTGCGGCTGGGTCACCGGGCGCAGTGCCGAGCCCGCCACGTAGACGCGTGTCTCGGCGAACTCGGGCAGCCACTTCGCGATCGGGTCGGACAGCTCGAAGGCGCCCTCCTCGTACAGCACCATCGCCGCGACCGAGGTGACCGGCTTGGTCATCGAGTAGATGCGCCACCGGGTGTCCCGCTCGACGGGCAGGCCGGCCTCGACGTCGCGGTGCCCGGCCGAGCCGACGTGCACCAGGTGTCCGTGCCGGGCCACGGTCACCAGGTAGCCGGGCAGCTGGCCGTCGTCCACCCAGCGGGCCAGCCGCCGGTCCAGCCGGGCGAGCCGGCCGGCGTCGAAGCCGACCTCGGCCGGGTCGGTGTCCACCTCGAGTGCCGTCGTCACGGGTCCTCCGTCCCTCGCGCCGTCCACCGCCGGACGGCGACTGCCCAGGCATCCTGACCCACCCGGTCGTGGGCCCGGTCACAGGGGCAGCCGCCGTCCCGACCCGGACGGTGCCGGGGACGCTCCCGATCAGCCGGGGACGTCGCCGGGACGCTCCGGGTCACACGGGGACGTTGCTCGCGGCCTTCTTCAGGTTCGAGCCCGCGGTGACCTTGACCGTGTTGGCGGCGGGGATGTCGATCGACTCGCCGGTCTGCGGGTTGCGGCCGGTGCGCGCGGAGCGCTGGGTGCGCTCGACGGTCAGCAGGCCGGAGACGGCGACCTTCTCGCCGCGGGTGATGGCGTCGACGAGCTCGTCCTGGAGCCCGGCGAGCACCGAGTCGACGGTCGAGGTGGGCACGTCGGCCCGCTTGGCGATGGCGGAGACGAGTTCGGCCTTGTTCACGGGGTTCCTTCCGTGTCGGTGACAGAGCGTGCCTGACCGCGCCGGACGGCGGGTCGGACCGCAGGCACGGTGCCATGCCGTACCGACAACCCGCCACCGAGGGGGGTCGAACGGGTCCCCTCGCGTCCCACCGGCCCCTCGTGGGCGACCGGTCCCCGCGCGGCGCCGTCGGATCCCCCTGCTCCCCGTCGCCGGCCCCGTCCCGGGTCCTGCCGGCCTCCCTGCAGGGTCCCGCTGCGAGCTCGCGAGTGGCGGAGGGCAGGGAGGTCCTTCCTCTAGCGTGAGGGGGTGCCAGTGATCCCCGGGACCGACCTCACCGTCAGCGACCTCTGCCTGGGCGGCAACGTCTTCGGCTGGACGGCCGACGAGCCGACGTCCTTCGCCCTGCTGGACCGCTTCGTCGACGCGACGCCCGGTCCGCAGGGGCCGTTCGTGGACACCGCCGAGTCCTACGGCCGCGGCGCCTCCGAGGAGATCCTCGGCAACTGGATGGCCGAGCGCGGGCAGCGCGACCGGGTGGTGGTGGCGACCAAGGCCTCGCGGCTGGAGAAGGAGCACCCGCTCTCGGCGGCGGAGATCCGGACGGCGGTCGAGGGCTCGCTGCGCCGGCTGCGGACCGACCGCATCGACCTGTACTACGCGCACTACGACGACGAGGGCACCCCGCTGGAGGAGACGCTGCGCGCCTTCGACGAGCTGGTGCAGGCGGGCAAGGTCCGGTACGTCGCGGCGTCGAACTACTCGCCGGACCGGCTCACCGAGGCGCTGCAGACCTCCGAGCGGCTGGGGCTGACCCCGTACGTGGCGCTGCAGCCGCACTACAACCTGATGGAGCGGGCGGTCTACGAGGACGGGCTGCGCGACGTCGTGGCCGCCCACGACCTGGGTGTGCTGCCCTACTACGCGCTGGCCAAGGGCTTCCTGACCGGCAAGTACCAGGCCGGGGAGCCGGTCGACTCGCCGCGGGCGGAGGGCGCCTCGGCCTACGTGGGGGAGCGTGGCGACCGGGTGCTGGCCGCCCTGCGGCAGGTGGCCGACGCCCACGGGGGAACGGTCGCCGCGGTGGCGCTGCGCTGGCTGGCCGACCGGCCGACCGTCGTCTCGCCGATCGCCAGCGGCCGGTCCGTGGAGCAGCTGGCCGACCTGCTGCCCATGCAGGACCTCGTGCTCACCGAGGAGGAGACGCGGGCACTGGACGCCGCCAGCGCCTGACGGGAGGACCTCGTCCTCCCGTCAGCTCCCGGCGACGGCGGTGGCGAGGTCGTCGACGCGCAGCAGGCCGACGACCTCGCCGGTCGCGTCGGTGCAGACCACCGGGTCGAAGCGCAGCGCCGGCGGGCGGGTGAGCGCCCGCCGCAGGACGTCGACGGGGTCGTCGGACAGGTCAGCGCGCAGCGGGACCGGCGCGCTGTACGGCTCCCCGGTCCGCGGGCAGGCCAGCCACAGCGCCACCGGCTCGCCCCGCCTGCCCACCAGCACCGCCGGCGGGACGGCGGGCGGCGGCTCGCCGGCGTCGGACCGGCGCACCGGGCGCACGAGCGCGGCCACCCCGTGGGGCACCCGCGCACGGGCGGCGTGCGTGCGGACCAGGGCGGCGACCTCGGGCGCCAGCGGCGCGAAGCCGGACCCGGGCCGGCCGAGCAGCCAGCCCTGCGCCAGCGGCACGCCCAGCCGGGTCAGCGCGGCCAGCTCCGCGACGGTCTCGACACCCTCGGCCAGCAGCCGGGCGCCGATGCGGCCGGCGAACCCGCCCACCACCTCGGCGAGCGCGGTGCGCACCGGATCGGTGTCCACGCCGGTCACCAGGGTCCGGTCCAGCGTCACCAGCCGAGGGCGGACGGCGGCCATCTGCTGCAGGCCCGAACCGGCGTCGTCCAGCGCCACGAGAGCCGCGCGGGCGTGCAGCGCGTCGGTCCGCCGGCGCAGCGCGTCGAGGTCGTCGGCGGGCGTGTGCCCGGTGAGCTGGACGACGACGCGGTGCAGGTCCGGCCGGGTGGCGAGGGCGTCTTGGACCGGGGCGCTGCCGAGCAGGTGCGGGCTGACGTTGACGGTGAGGAACGTGTCGGCGGGTAGCAGCGGGACGGCGGCCAGGGCCTTGGCGATCGCCAGTGCCTCCAGCTCGGCGGCCAGGCCGCAGTCGGCGGCGGCGGCGAACCAGACGCCGGGGCCGGCGGTGCCGGGGAAGCGGGAGAGCGCCTCGTAGCCCACGACGCGCACCGCGGCGAGGTCGACGATCGGCTGGAACACCAGCGCCAGGTCGTCGGGGTCGGCGAGCAGCGGACGGCAGTCGGGCAGGCTGCTCACCGGGGTGGCCGTCATGCACCGCCCATCGGCTCCCGTGCCGCCGCGCTCGACCCGGGACCGGCCGCTCTCCCCACACCGGGTGGGTGGAGCGGCGGCGACACGAGCGAGGGACGATCCCCGTCCCCGACGGGTCGTCGTGTCAGGATGTGCGGTCGACGTGGCCGGCGCACCCGCCGCCCACAGCGGACGAGGGAGTGCGGCATGACGTCGGCGCCTCCGTCCCTGCGGCCGGACGTGCTCACCGACCCCGGGCGGGTCACCGCGGCGCGCCGGCTGCTCGCCGAGGCGTCCCCCGGCGTCCACGACCGGTTGGCGCAGCTCGCCGCGCGGCTGGCGCAGGCCCCGGCGGCGCTGGTCTGCCTGGTCACCGACGCCGAGGTGCCCGTGGGGTCCTGCGGACTGCCGGCGTCGGTCGTCAGCGGTCCGCTGCCGCTCGCGGGCTCCCCGTGCGCGGTGACCGTCGGGCTGGGCGTCCCCGTCGTCGTCCCGGACGCGGCGCGGGACGAGCGGCTGGCCGACCTCCCCGCGGCGGCCGACGGGTCGCTCGTCGCCTGCCTCGGCGTTCCGCTGCGGGCACGGTCCGGAGAGGTCGTCGGGGCGCTCGCGGTGTTCGACGGCGTCCGGCGCGACTGGTCGTCGGACCAGGTCGCCTCCCTCGAGCAGCTGGCCGCCTCGGTGGTCGCCGAGCTGGAGCTGTCCGCGGCCCGGTCGGCCACGGACGCCTCGCTGATGCGCCTGGAGCTGGCGCTGGAGGCCAGCGCCGTGGGCACCTGGGAGGTCGACCTGCGGGGGCACACCATCGACTGGGACGAGCGCTGCGCGGCGATCTTCGGCTACGACTCCACCGTCCGGCTGGGGATGGACCGGCTGTTCGCCGAGCACGTGCACCCCGACGACCGGGAGCGCGCGCAGGAGGAGATGCAGGCCGCCGTCGACGCGCTGGCCCGCTACACCATCGAGCTGCGCGTGGTCCGCACCGACGGCGAGGTGCGCTGGACGGTCAGCCGCGGCCGGGTCCTCGCCGGCCCGGACGGCGGGCCGGTGCGGATCGTGGGCACTGTCGTCGACGTCACGGAGGCCCACGAGCAGGCCGAGCGGGAACTCGACGCCGTCCGCCGCGCCGCCGCGATCGCCGAGGTCGCCGCCGAGCTGGCCGGCGCCACGCGGGTCACCCAGCTGGCCGAGATCGCCCTGCGCGCCGCTGCGGTGCTGGGCGCGGAGTCGATCGGGCTGGCGGTGTTCGACCCGCGCGACGACCGGCTGTACCTGCACCTGACCCGCCGCATCGTCGACACCGTGGCCAGCACGGCCGACGTCCAGCTGCCGGCCGGCGGGGTCGAGACGCCGCTGGACGACGAGCTGCCCACCCAGTGGGTCGCCCGGCACGGGGAGCCGCTGCTGTTCCCCGACGCTGCCGCGGCCGAGGCGCGCTTCCCCCGGATGGCCCAGGTCAACGAGGTGCTCGGCAGCCGGGCCCTGGCCGCGCTGCCCCTGCGGGTCGGGGGGCGGCTGCTGGGCAGCTTCGTCGTCGTCTGGACGACCGAGCACGCCTTCCCCGACCGCGACGTCGAGCTGCTCGAGGGGCTGACCGCGCAGATCGCGCTGACCGCCTCGCGGCTGCGGGCCGACACCGTGCGCGCCGACGCCGTCGCCGCGATGGCCGAGGCCACCGCCCGGCTGCAACTGCTCGCCGACGCCGGGCGGGTGCTGTCGGGGACCCTGGACATCACCCTGCAGGTCGGCCAGCTCGCCGACGTCGTCGTCCCCACCCTCGCCGACTGGTGCTGGCTCGTGGTCACCGACGAGCAGGGCCGGCTGCACGAGGTGGCCTCCGCGCACCGCGACCCCGCGCTGCGCGCCGAGCTGGAGCTGTACGTGCACTCGATGGTCGCGGTGATGACCGACGAGGCCGCCGCGCCGGTGGTGACCCGCACCGGCCGCCCGCTGGTGCTGCGCGGGATCGACGCCGCGCGGGTCGAGCGCTCCATCCCGGAGCCCGCCACCCGCGAGCTGCTGGGCCGGCTGGCACCGGACTCCGCGGTGATCGTGCCGCTGGTGGCACGCGGGCAGTCCCTCGGCGCGCTCGGGCTGTTCAACGGCGTCGAGCGAGGGCCGCACACACCGGCCGAGGTCGAGACCGCGGTCGAGGTGGGCCGCCGGGCCGGCCTCGCGCTGCACCACGCCCGGCTCTACGGCCAGCAGCGGGAGCTGGCCGGCGCCCTCCAGCACAGCATGCTCACCGCACCTCCGGAGCCGGACCACTGCGAGATCGTCGTCCGGTACGTGCCCGCGGCGGAGGGCGCGGAGATCGGCGGCGACTGGTACGACGCGTTCCTCGAGCCCGGCGGCGCGACCGTGCTGGCCATCGGCGACGTCGTCGGCCACGACACCGGGGCCGCCGCCTCCATGGGGCAGCTGCGCGGCCTGCTGCGCGGGATCAGCTACTCCAGCGGCGCACCGCCGGCGCAGGTGCTCACCCAGCTCGACCGGGCCGTCCAGGGGCTGGGGCTGGACACGATGGCCACCGCGCTGGTCGCCCGGCTCGAGCAGGAGGACGCCGACCTGCGCGCCGACCGCACCCGGCTGCGCTGGTCGAGCGCCGGCCACCCGCCACCGGTGCTGCTGCTGCCCGACGGCCGGGTGCAGGTGCTCGACGACGACCTGCCCGACCTGCTGCTCGGGGTCGACCCGTCGGCCGCGCGCCGGGACCGCGTCGCCGTCCTGCCGGCGGGCAGCACGGTCCTGCTGTACACCGACGGGCTGGTCGAGCGCCGGGACCGCGACCTCGACGCCGGCACCGCGGAGCTGGTGGCCGTGCTGGCCGAGTACGCCGCGCTGCCGCTGGCCGACCTGTGCGACCGGGTGCTCGAGCGGCTCTTCCTGCCCGACGCGGAGGACGACGTCGCGCTGCTCGCCGTCCGGCTGCACTCCCAGGCCCGTCCGCGCCCGCCAGAGGCCGGCCCGCAGCTGCTCCCACCGGGCATCCCGCCGGCACCCGCGGTGCGCCCCGAGGCCGGCACCGCCTGGTGATGCGCCGCGCGGCCCCGTCCAGAGGCTCGCCGCGAGCCTGCGAGCGGTGAGGAGGACGGCGTCCTCTATCGGTCGCGGCGGCGCCACCGGGTCGGGCGCCCCGCCCGCTGGCGCCGCAGCCGGCGACGGGCCCGGTTGGGCAGGTCCACGGCGACCGGCGCCTCCCAGCCGCGCCACACCGAGAGCACCCGCAGCGCGGCGACCAGGACGATGACCAGCGCCGCCACCGGGATCGGGTCCAGGCCGACCGGGCCGGCGAGCACGGTGAGCGCGACGGCCCCGAGCAGCGCGGCGACCGCGTTGTACGGGCCGGGCTGCACGATGTCGGCACGCTGCGCCAGCAGCACGTCGCGGATCACCGCGCCGCCGACCGCGGTGAGCGTGCCGACGAAGACCACGCTGGCGCTGGGCAGGGCGGCCAGCTGCGCCTTCTGCGCACCGATGACGGTGAAGAAGCCCAGCGTGACGGCATCGAGGACGACGAGCAGCCCGGTCAGCCGGGACAGCCAGCCGGAGAAGTAGAAGGTCACCGCCGCGGTGATGGCCACCGTGGGCAGGTAGGCGGGGTTGGTCAGGGCGACCGGCGGCAGGTCGCCCAGCAGCACGTCGCGGACGAGCCCGCCGCCGAGCCCGCCGCTGACGGCCAGCAGCAGGACGCCGGACACGGCGAACCCCTCGCGGGCGGCGAGCAGCCCGCCGGTCAGCGCGCCGATGACGATCGCGGCGAGGTCGACCGGAGCCGGCACCCGCAGCGTCTCCGCGGCCGCGGCCAGGATCTCCACGGCCGCATCCTCCCGCGCCGTCCGCCGAGCCCGGCCGCAGCCCCCGCACCCTCGCCCGTCCCGGTGATCATGGGGTCGTCGCACGCGCCGCCGGCGTGTCGAGCGGTGTCGCCGACACCGATCCCATGATCAAGACCGTGAGGAGGTCGTCACCGCCGGTGACAGATCGGCCCCGACGTCGCTAGCTTGCGGCTCCACCCGCCGCTCACCTGGAGGCCGCCGTGCCCGTACGCCCGCCGGACGAGACCGAGGTGGCCGCGCTCGCGGCCAGCTACGGCATGAAGCCCACCGCCGAGGAGGTGGCCGCCTACACGCCCATCGTCGCGGCCTTCCTCAGCTCCTACGACGCGGTCGAGGAGCTCTACGCCGGGATCGCTCCGCAGGCGCCCGCCGACCGGCCGAGCACCCGGCCCGCCGAAGCGGACAACCCGCTCGGCGCCTGGTACGTGACCACCGAGATCCGCGGCGCGGCCGGGGGCCCGCTGGCCGGCCGGACGGTGGCGGTCAAGGACAACGTCGAGGTCGCCGGCGTCCCGATGATGAACGGCTCCCACACCGTCGAGGGCTTCGTCCCCCGGCAGGACGCCACCGTGGTCACCCGCCTGCTGGAGGCGGGCGCGACGATCACCGGCAAGTCCGTCTGCGAGGACCTCTGCTTCTCCGGCGGCAGCCACACCTCCGTGACCGGGCCGGTGCGCAACCCGTGGGACCCCGCGCGGACGACCGGGGGCAGCTCCAGCGGCAGTGCCGCGCTGGTGGCGTCCGGGGTGGTCGACCTGGCGGTCGGCGGGGACCAGGGCGGCTCGATCCGCATGCCGGCGGCGTTCTCCGGCATCGTCGGCCACAAGCCGACCCACGGCCTGGTGCCGTACACCGGCGCCTTCCCGATCGAGCTCACGCTCGACCACCTGGGCCCGATGACCCGCACGGTCGCCGACGCGGCGCTGATGCTCGACGTCCTCGCCGGCCGGGACGGCGACGACCCGCGCCAGCCCGCCGACGTGGTGCCCGAGCAGTACGCCGCCGCGCTGGGCGGGGACGTCGCGGGCCTGCGCGTCGGGGTCGTCGCCCAGGGCTTCGGCTGGGCGGAGCTCTCCGAGCCCGGCGTCGACGACACCGTCCGGGCGGCCGCCGGGCGGCTGCGGGAGCTGGGCATCGAGGTCGTGGACGTCGACCTGCCCTGGCACCGGCACGCGCTGCACGTCTGGAACGTCATCGCCACCGACGGCGCCACGGTGCAGATGATCGAGGGCAACGGCTACGGCTGGAACTACGAGGGCCGCTACGACCCCGAGCTGGTCGCCCACTACGGCCGCCAGCGCCGCGAGGTGGTCGACCGGTGGTCCCCGACGGTGACGGCGGTGGCGCTGGCCGGCCGCTGGTCGTACGAGCGGGAGCAGACCCGGCACTACGCGATGGCGCAGAACCTGGCCACCGAGGTGCGCCGGCAGTACGACGCCGCGCTGGCCGACGTCGACCTGCTGGTGATGCCGACCGTGCCGATGGTGGCCCCGGAGATCCCGGCACCGGACGACCCGGTGGAGACCCGCGTCGCCCGTGCGCTGGAGATGATCGTCAACTGCGCCCCGTTCGACGTCAGCGGCCACCCGGCCACGAGCGTCCCGGCCGGGCTCTCGCAGGGGCTGCCGGTCGGGATGATGCTCGTCGGCCGCCGGTTCGAGGACACCACCCCGCTGCGGGTGGCGCACGCCTTCGAGCAGCTGGTGGGCGGTTTCCCACCGCCACCGGCCCGCTGAGTCTCCGCCGCTGACCCCGCCGTGACCACGGGGTCGTCGTCAGCCGCCACGGCGTGCCGAGCCGTGTCGGGGGCGACGACCCCGTGATCGACGCCCGGGGGAGAGGGGGAGATCCCGCCCGGCCGGCTCTCACTGGCCGGGCGGGACCTCCAGCGAGGTCGCCGTCCCGCGGCGCAGCCCGGTGTCGTGGGTGGCCATCGCCTCCTGGCGGCCGGGTTCCTCGCGCAGGATGGCCGCGCCCTTCCAGTCCTCCGGGATGGCGAAGGCGTCGACCAGCGTGACCAGGTGCGGTCGCAGGTCCTTGAGCAGCGCGTTCACCGTGGCGGTGAGCGCCTTGGAGCGGCTCGCGGTGAGCCGCCCGTGCTCCAGGAACCAGGCCCGGTCGGCCTCGATGGTGGTGAGCGCGTACAGGTCGCAGACGCGCTCGAGCAGGGCCTTCGCGCCGGAGTCGGTCGTCCGCTCGATGCCGGCGACGAAGGCCTCCAGCACGATCCGGTCGACGTGCGCCTGCGCCGTCCGCAGGACGTGGTCCTGGACGTCGTTGAAGACGTCGAAGGGCTGGACGCCGGGGGTCCCAGCGCCGCGCCGCAGCCGCCGGATCGCACTCTCCAGCAGGTGCTTCTCGCGGTCCTCGAGCACCTTCAGCTGCCAGCCGCGGTCGAGCAGCGGCACCTCGTCCTCCCGGCCGGGGACGGCGTCGACGAGCCGGGCGATCAGGCCGCGGGCCGCCGTCCGCTCGAGCACGGTCTCCCGGACCATGTCGGCGATGAAGCCGACCCTGCCCCAGCCGTCGAGGGAGCCGAAGGCGTCGCGGTAGCCGGTGAGCAGGCCCTTGGCGACCAGCTGCTGCAGGACGGTGTTGTCGCCCTCGAACGTGGTGAAGACGTCGGTGTCGGCCTTGAGGTGCGGCAGCCGGTTCTCCTGGAGGTAGCCGGCGCCGCCGCAGGCCTCGCGGGCCATCTGGATGGTCCGCGTGGCGTGCCAGGTCTGAGCGGCCTTGAGCCCGGCGGCCCGGGACTCCAGCTCCCGCTGCGCGCCCTCGTCGAGGTCCTCCGCGCCCTGGACGTCGTGCATCGTGCCGACCAGCTCCTCCTGCGCGAAGGAGTAGGCGTAGGTGGCGGCCAGGGCCGGCAGCAGCTTGCGCTGGTGCACGAGGTAGTCGTTGAGCAGGACCTCGCGGTCGGCACCGGGTGCGGAGAACTGCCGCCGGGTCTCGCCGTAGCGGACGGCGATGTCGAGCGCGAGCTTGGTCGCCGCCGCCGCCGAGCCGCCGACGCTCACCCGGCCGCGTACCAGCGTGCCGAGCATGGTGAAGAAGCGCCGGGTCTCGTTCTCGATCGAGCTGGTGTAGGTGCCGTCGGGCGCGACCGAGCCGTGGCGGTCGAGCAGCATGTCCCGCGGCACGGTCACGTGGTCGAAGGACAGCCGGCCGTTGTCGACGCCGAGCAGCCCCGCCTTCGGGCCGTCGTCGCCGATGGTGACGCCGGGCATCGGCGCACCCTGGTCGTCGCGGATCGGCACCAGCCAGGCGTGCACGCCGTGCCGCTCGCCCCTCGTCACGAGCTGGGCGAAGACGACCGCCATCCGGCCGTCCTCGGCCGCGTTGCCGATGTAGTCCTTGCGGGCGGCCTCGTGCGGCGTGTGCAGGTCGAAGGTCTGCGTCGCGGAGTCGTAGGTGCACGTCGTCCGCAGCTGCTGGACGTCGGAGCCGTGCCCGGTCTCGGTCATGGCGAAGCAGCCGGGCAGCTCGAAGGACATGATCGCGGGCAGGTACGCCTCGTGGTGCCGCTCGGTGCCCAGGGCCTGCACGGCGCCGCCGAACAGGCCCCACTGGACGCCGGCCTTGACCATCAGCGACAGGTCGGTGAAGGCCAGCATCTCGATCGCGGTGACCGAGCCGCCGGCGTCGCCCTCGCCGCCGTACTCCTTGGGGAACCCGAGGGTGACCCGGCCGGACGCGGCGATCTTCTCCGCCATCCGGGTGACCCGCGCGCGGGCCTCCTGCACGTTCTCGCCGTAGACCGGCAGCAGGTCCGGGTCGTGCAGGTTCTCCCGCGCGTCGCGGCGCACGTGACCCCAGCGGCCGTCGAGCACCTCGGTGAGCGTCCTCGGGTCCACCGCGTGCGGCAGGCTCGTGGTCATGCGTTGTCCTCCTTGCGGGTCACGACGCCGGAGAGGCCGGCCCAGGTGAGATCGGTCAGGTGGGCGGCGAGCTCCACCCGGGGCATCGGACGATCGGCCTGCAGCCACCAGTCGGCAGCCGAGCGGACCAGGCCGACCAGGCCGTGCCCCCAGGGCAGGGCGGCCGCAGGGTCCCGACCGGCCTGCTCGAGGACGACCGCCACCAGCGCCGCGGCCTGGTCTCCGACGAGGTGGGACAGGTTCGCGATCGGGTCGCTGTCGGCCGGGTGGCCGATCGGCGGCCCCTGGACGACGAAGCGGTAGAGCTCGAGGTCGGCCTCGAGGAAGGCCAGGTAGGTCTCCACCGCGGCGGTGAGCATCTGCCGCGGGTCGGTGGTGGTGTCCATCGCCTCGCGCAGCCGGTCGGTGAGGTTGGCCGCCACCCGCGCGCAGACGGCGACGTGCAGTTCGGTGCGGTCGGCGAAGTGCCGGTAGACGACGGCCTTGCTGGTGCCGGCGGCGGTGGCGATCTCCTCCATGCCGACGCCGGCGCCGTGCCGGCCCACCGCGGCGATCGTGGCGTCGACCAGCTGCTCGCGGCGGGCGCGACGGTGCTCGTCCCACCGCGAGTCGCGGCGGTCGCGCCTCGTCGTCCCCGACTTCACGACACTGACAGTACCTGATACCGTGGGTTTCAGGCACCTGGCAGGGCGGTGCTCCGCCGTCCCTGCCCCCATCCAGTGATCCGGGAGGTCACCCCGATGGCTCCGCAGACGCGGAAGGCCGCGATCGTCGGCGGCAACCGCATCCCCTTCGCCCGCTCGAACTCCGCGTACGCGCAGGCGTCCAACCAGGACATGCTCACCGCGACGCTGGACGGGCTGGTCGCCCGCTTCGGGCTGCAGGGCCAGCAGGTCGGCGAGGTCGTCGCCGGCGCCGTCCTCAAGCACGCCCGCGACTTCAACCTGACCCGCGAGGCGGTCCTGGGCTCGCGGCTGTCGGCCGCCACCCCGGCCTACGACGTCCAGCAGGCCTGCGGCACCGGGCTCGAGGCCGCGGTCCTGGTCGCCAACAAGATCGCGCTCGGTCAGATCGAGTCCGGCATCGCCGGCGGCGTCGACACCACCTCCGACGCCCCGCTGGCCATCCACGACGAGATGCGCCGCGTCCTGATCGCGCTCAGCAGCGCCAGGACCCTCCGTCAGCGGCTCGAGGCGCTCGCCGGCGTGCGGCCCGGGATGTTCGTGCCCGAGGCCCCGCGCAACGCCGAGCCGCGCACCGGCCTGGCGATGGGCGACCACCAGGCGATCACCGCCAGGGAGTGGGGGATCAGCCGCGAGGCCCAGGACGAGCTGACCGTCCGCTCGCACCACAACCTCGCCGCCGCCTACGAGCGCGGCTTCTTCGACGACCTGGTCACCCCCTATCTCGGGCTGACCCGCGACGAGAACCTGCGGCCGGACACCTCGGTGGAGAAGCTCGCGAAGCTGGAGCCGGTGTTCGGCACGGGCGACCCCGACGCCACCATGACCGCGGGCAACTCCACGCCGCTGTCCGACGGCGCCTCCGCCGTCCTGCTGGCCTCCGACGCGTGGGCCGCCGAGCGCGGCCTGCCGGTGCTGGCCCACCTCGTCGACGCGCAGACCGCCGCCGTCGACCACGTCCACGGTGGCGAGGGCCTGCTGATGGCCCCGGCGTACGCCGTCCCGGTGCTGCTGGCCCGCAACGGCCTGACGCTGCAGGACTTCGACTTCTACGAGGTCCACGAGGCGTTCGCCTCGACGGTGCTCGCCACGCTGAAGGCCTGGGAGGACCCGGCGTTCTGCAAGGAGCGGCTGGGCCTGGACGCCCCGCTGGGCGCCATCGACCGGTCGCGGCTCAACGTCAACGGCTCGTCGCTGGCGGCCGGCCACCCGTTCGCCGCGACCGGCGGGCGCATCGTCGCCTCGCTGGCCAAGCAGCTGCACGAGGCCGGCCCCGGCAGGCGCGGCCTGATCTCCATCTGCGCAGCCGGCGGCCAGGGCGTCGTCGCGATCCTCGAGTCCTGAAGGAGCACCCGTGGGTGACTGGTACCGCGACCTCGCCAACTCCGGCGTCGGTTCGACCCTGGTCGGGCAGCTCGGCCTGCCCCGACCGGCCGTGCTGCGCCGCTACGAGCCCGGCGCGCCGCTGCTGACCGGCCCCGCCGTGGTCGGCACCGCCGGTGCGGGCCGGCTGCGCGAGACCCTGACCCGCGTGCTCGAGGACGCCGGGGTCACCGTGCTGCCGGGCGTCGACGACGACGGCGGGCGCCTGGCCGCCGTGCTGCTCGACGCCACCGGCGGGACCGGCCCGGCCGACCTGGCCGCGGCGTACGAGTTCCTGGCGCCGGCGGTCAGGCGGCTCGGCCCTTCCGGCCGGGTGCTCGTGCTGGCCGACCCGCCGTCGGACGCGGACTCCCCGGCCCAGGCCGCCGCCCGGCAGGCGCTGGAGGGGCTGGTCCGCTCGGTCGCCAAGGAGCTGCGCAACGGCGGGACGGCGAACCTGTTGGTCGTGCCCGCCGACGCCGGGGCCTCGGTGCCCGGCCCGGTCCGCTTCTTCCTCTCCGGGCGCTCCGCCTACGTCGACGGCCAGGTGGTCCGGCTGACGGCCGCCGACGTCCCGGCGGGCGAGGACGCGGAGCGCCCGCTGGCCGGGAAGGTCGCCGTCGTCACCGGTGCGGCGCGCGGCATCGGCGCCTCGATCGCCCGGGTGGTGGCCCGCGACGGTGCCCACGTGGTGGCCGTCGACGTCCCGGCGGCCGGCGACAAGCTCGCCGAGGTCGCCAACGAGATCGGCGGGACGGCGTTCCAGCTCGACGTGACCGCGCCCGACGCCGCGCAGCGGCTGGTCGCGCACCTGCGGGAGCGGCGACACGCGGGCGTGGGACCTGGAGTGGACGTCGTCGTCCACAACGCCGGTATCACCCGTGACAAGCTGCTGGTGAACATGGACGCCGCCCGCTGGAACTCGGTGATGGCGGTCAACCTGCAGGCCCAGCTCGACCTCACCCAGGCGCTCCTGGACGCCGACGGCGTGCTGCGGCCCGGCGCGCGCGTGGTCTGCGTGAGTTCGCAGTCGGGCATCGCCGGCAACCGCGGGCAGACCAACTACGCGGCGTCCAAGGCCGGCGTCATCGGCATGGTGCGGGCGTGGGCGCCGGCGTTCGCGGAGCGCGGCGCGACGATCAACGCGGTCGCGCCGGGGTTCATCGTCACGGAGATGACGGCGAAGATGCCCTTCGGCACCCGCGAGATCGGGTCCCGGATCAACTCGCTGCAGCAGGGCGGCCTGCCCGTCGACGTTGCCGAGACGATCGCCTGGCTGTCGCGGCCCAGCGCCGCCGGGGTGAACGGCCAGGTCGTGCGGGTGTGCGGCCAGTCGTTCCTGGGGGCGTGATGGCCCGCACCGTGCTGCAGACGGCGCCGTCGATGCCGGCGCTGTTCGCCCGGGCTGCGGTCACCGCGCGCGGTCGCGGCGGCGACCTGCCCGACACCCGACTGGCCCGCACCGGCGTCCGCGTCGAGGCCGCCGCCCTGGCCGCCTATGACCGGGTCTGCGGGTTCTCACTGGCCGATCCGCTGCCACCGACGTACCCGCACGTGCTGGCCTTCCCGCTGCAGCTGGCGCTGATGAGCGACCGGTCGTTCCCGCTCGCGCTGCCGGGCCTGGTGCACGTGCGCAACCGCATCGACCTGCTGCGGCCGGTGCGGGCCGACGAGGCGCTCGACCTGGAGGTCTGGGCCGAGCGGCTCGCCCGGCACCCACGCGGGGCGACGGTCGACCTGTGCGCGTCGGTCTCGGCCGGCGGCGCCGAGGTGTGGCGCTCGCGGTCGACGTACCTGGCCCGCGGCGCGAAGGCCCCCGAGGGCGCGCCGGAGTCCGACCTCTCGCTGCCGGTCGGGGAGCTGCCGCGTCCCGTCGCCACCTGGCGGGTGCCCGACAGCGCCGGACGCCGCTACGCGCGGGTCTCCGGCGACGTGAACCCGATCCACCTCTCCGGGCTGACGGCCAAGGCCTTCGGCTTCAAGCGGGCCATCGCGCACGGCATGTGGGTGGAGGCCCGTGCGCTCGGGGCGCTGACCGGACGGCTGCCCGACGCGATGGCGGTCGACGTGGTGTTCCGCAAGCCGCTGCTGCTGCCCTCGACGGTCACGCTCGCGACCGCCCCGGTCGTCGGCGGCGGCTGGGACCTCGCCGTCCGCAACCTGCAGAGCGGCGCCGAGCACCTGCTGGGGACCGTCCGCCCGCTGTGACGCTCGTCGGTCACGGCGCCGCCCCGCCTCAGCAGGTCTCCACCAACGGGGTGCGCCGCCTCGGTGATCTCTGACGCCGCTTCGAGCAGCGCGGACGCCGGTCCATAACGACTGGGTCACGTACCGTCGCGACACCGTCGGAGGACAGGAGGCCCCACCGGAGCCCTGGTTCCGTGTCCGGCGCATCCGGATGCCCCGGGTGCCGCGCCCGGCGTCCCGGGCCCCGCGCGAGGAGTCCGCGTGCCGGTCCGATCCCTCTCCCGCCGCGTCCTCGGCCTCGGCGCCGTCGGCGTGCTGGCGACGTCCTCGGCGGTGCTGTCCGCAGTCGGGACGGCACACGCCGCACCAGCGTCCTTCGCCGGGACGGTCACCGCCGGGGCGACCCCGGCCGACACCGCCATCACCGTTCCCGACGGCTACTGCGCGCTCCGGTGGGAGCTGGTCGGCGGCCAGGGCGGAGCGGCGGGGGACCACCTGGGTCGCCGCGGCGGCCGCCTCGTGGGCACGACGGCCGTGGCGGCCGGTGACCACTTCCTGCTCCAGCCCGGCCAGGCCGGCGGCGTGGCGGGCAGCGAACCCGTCGGTGGCCACAGCGGCTCCCAGCCCTCCGGTGAGGCCGGGGACGCGACGCAGGGCGGCGGCGGCGGGGCCTCGGTCGTCCGGCGGGGCACCAGCCCGGGTGGCGAGCGCTTCGCCGTCGTCTTCGGTGGCGCCGGTGCCGATGCCACCGGCGCGGATGCGTCCGGAGGCGCGGGAGGGGACGGCAACCTGATCGCCGAGCCCGCCTGGCTCCCCACCCATCCGCACTCGATGGGCGTGGCCGCCACCGAAGGCGACGGCCACATCAGCTACACGGGCGTGGCCTGCACGGCGCCGCAGGCACCGTTCCTCTACGACGTGGTCCCAGGAGACGCGCCGGGGTCCCTGCAGATCACCTTCAACCCGCCGGTCAGCTCGCCGGTCGACGGCCGGGCGGCGATCACCGGCTACGAGGTCAGCCTCGACGGCGGCAGCACCTGGCGCGCGCTGACCCCGTCCAGCATGGGGAGCCCCCACCGGGCCGTGGTGACGGGGCTGGCGCCGGCGGTCTACCGGGTCGCGGTGCGGGCCACCAGCGCAGTCGGCCCGAGCGAACAGAGCAGCTACGTCACCCGGTCGCTCCAGCGCCGGCTCGGCGTCCCGACCGGGATCACGGCCACGGTCGGTGCCACCTCGATGCGGATCGCCTGGCAGGCGCCGACGGACGCCACCGGCATCACCGGCTACCGCGTGCGCGCGTCGGCCGTCGTCGACTGGGACCACCTCGAGCGCCTGCCCGAGGTCGGGATCGTGGACTGCGAGGTCGGTGCCGGCGAGCGCAGCTGCCTGGTGGGCGTCGAGCCCGGCTGGGCCTACGACGTCAGCGTCTACGCGGTCGGTGAGCCCGGGACCTCCGTCGAGACCGGGTCGACCACCGCCCTGACGACCGAGGTCGTGCCCGAGCCGCGGCCGGCCGCGGTCGTCCCCGAGTCCTCGGGTCCGCTGGTCCCGAAGACCCCGCTCGACGACGTGACCGGCGGTGAACGGATCGAGGTCAGCGGCACCGGTTACCTGCCCAACTCCACGGTGGTGCTCATCGTCTACTCGACGCCCCAGGTGCTGGGCACCGTGGTCACCGACGGGACGGGTGCCTTCACTAACACCGTGCTGCTCCCCGCGGGGCTGCCCGCGGGCTCGCACACGCTCGTCGCGTCCGGCGTCGACCCCGACGGGAACCCGCACGACCTGACGTCGCCGGTCACCGTGACGGCCTCCTCCACCGGTGTCACGGGCACGGGAGGCGCCGACGCGGCGGCGACCGGCACCACCCCGGCCACCACGTCGGCGAGCGGCCTCGCCTCCACCGGGGCGGACGTCGCGTTGCCCGTGGTCGTGGCCCTGGTGACGCTCACCGCCGGTGCCGGCCTGGTCGTTGCCGGCCGCCGCTGCACCGCCGAGTAGCCGGGGCAGCGGCGGCCGCCCCTGGGGACGGCGGCCGCTGCGCCGTGCGGGAGTCGCGCTCCTCCGGTGAGGTGGGTTCGTGGAGCACACGGACCCGACCGAGCACCCGCGGCCGCTGCTGCGCCGTCCCTGGACCTCGCTCGACGGCGAGTGGGAGTTCGCCGCCGACCCCGGCCTCGCGGGCACCGTCGACGGCGTCGTGTTCGACCGCACCATCCAGGTGCCCTACGCCCCGGAGACCCCGGCCAGCGGCGTGCACTGGACCGGCCGGCTCGACCGCGCCTGGTACCGCCGCCGGCTGCCCGGCCGCGCCGGCGACCGGCGCACCGTCCTGCACTTCGGCGCCGTCGACCGCAGCTGCGACGTGTGGGTCGGCGGCGCGCACGTCGCCTCCCACGAGGGCGGCTACACGCCGTTCAGCGTCGACGTCACCGACCACCTGGCCGACGACGGCGCCGAGCTGGTGGTCCGCGCCGACGACGACCCGCTGGACCTCGAGGCGCCGCGCGGCAAGCAGGACTGGCGCGACGAGCCGCACGCGATCTGGTACCCGCGCACGACCGGCATCTGGCGCACCGTCTGGGTGGAGCAGGTGGCGCCGCGGCACATCGCCGACGTCCAGTGGCGCACGGACCCGCGCCGCATGCGGGTCGACGTCCGCGTGCAGCTCGGGGTCCCCGTCTCCGGTGCCCGGCTGCACCTGCGGTTGCGCGCCGGCGAGCGGCTGCTGGTCGACGACTCGGTGCGCGTGGACGGCCGGGTCGTCGAGCGCACCGTGCAGGTGGGGGACGGCGGCATCGACGACCGCAGCGGGCTGCTCTGGTGGCCCGGGCCCGACCCGGTGCTGCTGGACGCCGAGCTGGCGCTGGTCGCCGACGACGGCGAGGTGCTCGACGAGGTCGAGAGCTACACCGCGCTGCGCTCGGTCGAGGTCGGCGACGGGCGGCTGCTGGTCAACGGCCGTCCGGCGCCGCTGCGGCTGGTGCTCGACCAGGGCTACTGGCCCGACACCGGCGCGACCCCGCCCGACGTCGCGGCGCTGCGGCGGGACCTGGAGCTCACCCGGGCGCTGGGCTTCACCGGGGCCCGCAAGCACCAGAAGACCGAGGACCCGCGCTACCTCGCCCTCGCCGACCGGATGGGCCTCCTGGTGTGGGCGGAGATGCCCTCGGCGTACCGGCCCGGCCCGACGGCGAGCGCCCGGCTGCTGCGCGAGTGGGCCGACGTGGTGGTCGCCCACCGCGGGTTCCCGAGCGTGGTGGCGTGGGTGCCGCTCAACGAGTCGTGGGGCGTGCAGGAGGCGGAGGCCGACGAGCGGCAGCGCGGGCTGGTCCGCGCCCTGGCGGCGACGGCGGACGCGCTCGACGGCACCCGGCCGGTCTCGGCCAACGACGGCTGGGAGACCCTCGGCGGCGACGTCCTCGGTGTCCACGACTACGAGCAGGACCCCGCGGTGCTCGGCGAGCGCTACGCCACGGCCGCCGACCTCGAGCGGGTGGCCACCGGGCGCCGTCCCGACGGGTACCTGGCCGACCTCGACCGCGCGGGCGTCGCAGGCCGCGCCGTCGTCCTCTCGGAGTTCGGCGGTGTGGCGCTGCGCTCCCCGGAGGACGCGGGCTGGGGCTACGCCGACGCGACCTCGCCGGAGGACCTGCTGGCCCGCTACCGCGCCCAGTGGGCCGCGGTGCACGGCAGCACCGCGCTCGCAGGCGCCTGCTGGACGCAGCTGACCGACACGTACCAGGAGGTCAACGGGCTGCTGGGGATGGACCGGGTACCCAAGGTCGACCTCGACGCGCTGCGCCGGGCCACCCTCGGCGAGCCCGAGGCGGCGCCCGCGCCGACCGCCCCGCCGATCGACCCCCCGCCGAGTTGATCACGGGGTTGTCGCGCGGCGACACGCTGCGGACGGCGTGCCCTCCGGCACCGAACCCATGATCAACAGCGGTGGACGGCGAGTGGGCGGGCCGGGCCGCGTCCAGCGTGCGGTGTCGTTCCGTTCCGGTCACGGGTAGACAACGATCACCGTCCCGACCTGCGAGCCGAGGCGGTCCGGGCCAGGGTCGGGCGCAGACCGAGACAGTCGAGCCGCCGGAGGTCCCCGTGCGCAGCAACCGACTCCTGCCCCTGCTCGCCGCCGGTGCCCTGGTGCTCAGCGCCTGCGGCGGCGGCGGGGAGAGCGTCGACACCGGGACCGGCGGCGGCGGGGGCGGTGGCGGTGGCGGTGGCGGCACGCTCGTCGCGGCGGTGTCCGCCCAGCCCGACCAGTTCGACCCGCACGTGACCACGGCCTACCCGAGCTTCCAGGTCCTGGAGAACGTCTACGACACCCTCGTGGTGCCGAACGCCGAGGACCTCACGATGGAGCCGAGCCTGGCCGAGAGCTGGGAGACCAGCGAGGACCAGCTGACCTGGACGTTCGCGCTGCGGGACGGCGTGACCTTCCACGACGGCAGCACGTTCGACTCCGCCGACGTCGTCTACTCCTACCGGCGGATCATCGACGAGCAGCTGAGCAACTCGTTCCGGTTCCAGAACGTCACCGCGGTCGAGGCGCCCGACCCGCGGACCGTGGTGATCCGGCTCAGCCAGCCGACGCCGAACCTGCTGGAGCGGATCGGCTCCTTCAAGGGGATGGCGATCCTGCCGGAGAACGCCGCGGAGGACCTCGACCTCACCACCGACGCCAACGGCACCGGCCCCTTCCAGCTGGAGAGCTCCGACGCCAGCAGCACCGTGCTGACCGCCTACGCGGACCACTGGGGCGGCGCGCCGACCGTCGACGGGGTCGAGTTCCGCTACATCACCGAGCCGGCGGCGGCGCTGACCGCGCTGCAGAACGGTGAGGTGCAGTGGACCGACAACGTCCCGCCGCAGCAGATCGAGTCGCTGGGCGGCGACGACACCGTCGAGCTGCAGACGACGCCCAGCGTCGACTACTGGTACCTGTCCATGAACTACGCGCGCCCGCCGTTCGACAACCGCGACGTGCGGCGCGCGATCTCCTTCGCCATCGACCGCGAGGCGGTGGCCGAGGCGGCGTGGTTCGGAGCGGCCCAGCCCAACCAGACGGCGATCCCCGAGGACAGCTTCTTCCACACCGACTACGCGCCGTTCCAGCCCGACCCCGACCAGGCCCGCCAGCTGCTCGAGCAGGCCGGCGTCCAGACGCCGCTGACGATGGGCCTGATGGTCACCGACGAGTTCCCGGAGACGGTGACCGCCGCGCAGGTGATCGCCAGCCAGCTCGAGCCGATCGGGATCGACGTGGAGATCGAGACCCTGGACTTCGCCACCTGGCTGGACCGCCAGGGGCAGGGTGACTTCGACGCCTTCTACCTCGGCTGGCTCGGCAACCTCGACCCGGCGGCCTACTACCAGGAGCAGCACCAGACCGACGGGCCGAACAACTACCAGGGCTACAGCAACCCGCAGGTCGACCAGCTGCTGCAGGCCGGGGCGACCGAGACCGACGAGGCCGCCCGCAAGCAGGTCTACGACCAGGCGGCGCAGATCATCGTCGACGACGTCTCCTACCTGTACCTCTACAACCCCGACGTGGTGCAGGCGTGGGCGCCCGGGCTGTCGGGCTACCAGATCCGGGCGGACAAGGCGATCAACTTCGAGACCGTGGAGCTGCCCTGACCGGCTACCTCCTCCGCCGGGTCGGCCAGTCGCTCGTCGTCCTCGCGGGGGTGAGCGTCATCGTGTTCGGCCTGGTCCACCTGGTACCGGGCGACCCGATCCGGCTCGCGCTGGGCACGCGCTTCGACCAGGAGACCTACGACGCCCTGCGGGCGCGGGCCGGTCTGGACCAGCCGCTGGTCGAGCAGTTCTTCGGCTGGGCAGGCCGGGCGCTGCGCGGTGACCTCGGGGTGAGCTTCCGGACGGGGGAGACGGTCACCTCGCTGATCAGCGAGCGGCTGCCCGCGACGCTCACCCTGGCGGTCGCCTCGATCCTGGTGGCGCTGCTCATCGCCGTCCCGCTGGGCACCCTGTCGGCGCTGCGGCCCCGGTCCGTCGTCGACCGGGTCGCCACGGTGCTCAGCCAGATCGGGATCTCCGTGCCGGAGTTCTGGATGGCGATCGTGCTCATCCTGGTCTTCGCCGGGACGCTGGGCTGGCTGCCCTCGGGCGGCTACGTCCCGCTGACCGAGGACCCGGCCGGCTGGGCGCAGCGGCTGCTGATGCCGGCGGTGGTCACCGGGGTGGTGTCCGGCTCGGTGATCACCCGGTTCGTCCGGTCGAGCGTCCTGGAGGCGCTCGGGGCCGACCACGTCCGGACGGCGCAGGCCAAGGGGCTGCCGGCGCGGCAGGTGTTCACCTGGCACGTGCTGCGCAACGCGCTGCTGCCCCTGGTCACCGTCACCGGCGTGCAGCTGGCCTACCTGCTGTCGGGAGTGGTGGTGGTGGAGATCGTCTTCTCCTGGCCGGGGCTCGGCCAGCTGGCCCTGCAGGCGGTCCAGTCCCGGGACTACCCGGTCCTCCAGGGGGCGATCCTGCTGTTCGCCGTGGTGTTCCTGCTGATCAACCTGGTGGTCGACCTGCTCTACACCGCCATCGACCCGCGGATCCGGCGATGACGGGGACGGCACGCAGCCGAGGCCGGCTGCGGTGACCGGCGCGCCGCTGCCCGAGCCGGCAGCCTCACCGACCGCCACCGACGCCGGCGTCCCCTCGACGGCGCGGCCCCCGCGGCCGCGCTGGCGGCAGACGCTGGGCCTGCTCGCCCGCAACCCCACCGCGGCGGTCGCGGCGACGGTGCTGCTGCTCATCGTCCTCATGGCCGTGTTCGACGAGAGCCTGGCGCCCAGCGGCCCCAACGAGATCGCGGTCGAGGACCGGCTGCAGCCGCCGAGCCCGGCGCACCCGTTCGGCACCGACGACCTCGGCCGGGACATCCTCAGCCGGGTGGTCCTGGGGGCGGCCGTCTCGCTGCGGGTGGGGTTCCTCGCGGTCGCCTTCGCGCTGGTCGTCGGGGCCCTCATCGGCCTGCTGGCCGGCTACTACGGCCGCTGGGTGGACGACGTCCTGATGCGGTTCATGGACGTCCTCTTCGCCTTCCCGGCGGTGCTGCTGGCGATCGCGGTGCTCGCCGTCCGTGGCCCCGGGGCCGGCAACACCGCCCTGGCCATCGGGATCGTCTACATCCCCGTCTTCGCCCGGGTCACCCGCGCCAGCGTGCTCGGCGTCCGGGAGGAGGTGTACGTGCGGGCGTCGCGGTCGGTGGGTGCTTCGGACTTCCGGCTGCTCACCCGGCACGTGCTGCCCAACGCGGCGCCGCCGATCATCGTGCAGACCTCGATCAGCCTGGCCTTCGCCGTCCTGGCCGAGGCTGCGCTGTCCTTCCTCGGGCTGGGCACCCAGCCGCCGAACCCGTCGTGGGGGCTCATGCTGGCCGAGGGGCGCGGCTTCATCGACCTGGCCTGGTGGCTGGCCTTCTTCCCGGGGATGGCGATCTTCCTGACCGTGCTGTGCTTCAACCTGCTCGGCGACGGGCTGCGGGACGTTCTCGACCCGCGCCAGCGCACGCTGATGGCTGGGAGCGGCAGATGAGTGAGCTCGCGCCGCTGCTGGAGGTGGCGGACCTGCGGGTGCGGCTGCGCACGCCGCGCGGTCCGGCCGAGGTCGTCAACGGGCTGAGCTACACCGTCGGGCGCGGCGAGACGGTGGCGGTGGTGGGGGAGTCCGGCAGCGGCAAGAGCGTCTCGGTCCTCGCCCTGCTCGGGCTGCTCCCCGCCCGCGTGGCGGCGGTGACCGGCGCCGCGCGGCTGGACGGCGAGGACCTGCTCACCATGCCGCCCGAGCGGCTGCGCGAGGTGCGCGGCCCCGGCGTCGGGATGGTCTTCCAGGACCCGATGACCTCGCTGAACCCGGTCCTGACGATCGGCCGGCAGCTCGTGGAGGGGATCCGCGCGCACGGCGAGGTGTCCAAGGCCGAGGCCCGGGACCGCGCGGCCGGGCTGCTGGCCGAGGTGGGCCTGCCCGACCCGCGGCGCGCGCTGGACCGCTACCCGCACGAGCTCTCCGGCGGGATGCGCCAGCGGGTGGTCATCGCGATCGCGCTCAGCAACAACCCCTCGCTGCTCATCGCCGACGAGGCCACCACGGCCCTCGACGTCACCGTGCAGGCGCAGATCCTCGACCTGGTGGCGGGGTTGCAGAGCGAGCACGGCACCGGGGTCATCTGGATCACCCACGACCTGGGCGTGGTCGCCGGCATCGCCGACCGGGTGCTGGTCATGTACGGCGGCCGCTGCGTGGAGGACGGCTCGGTGGACGACGTCCTGGAGCGTCCGGCGCACCCCTACACGCGCGGCCTGCTCGGCGCGCTGCCGGACCTGGCCTCGTCCGACGACGGCGAGCTCGCCACGGTGCCGGGCACCCCGCCCGCCCCCACCGACCTGCCGGCCGGCTGCGTGTTCTGGCCGCGCTGCCCGGTGCGCTCCGACCCGCGCTGCGAGACCGAGCAGCCGCCGCTGGCGGTGGTCGGCGCGTCGACGGGCGGCCTGCCGCACCGCGCGGCGACCTGGTGCAGCGAGGGGAGCTCACGATGACCGACCTGCCGCAGGGGCCGACCGCCCACGCCCGGGGCGCCCCCGACTCCGGCGTCCCGGCCTCCGGGGTACCCGGCTCCGACGTCCTCGTCTCCGCGCGGGGGCTGGAGGTGCACTTCCCGGTCCGGTCCGGCAGCGCCCTGCGGCGGACGACGGGGCTGCTGCGCGCCGTCGACGGCGTGGACCTCGACATCCACCGCGGGGAGACGCTGGGGCTGGTCGGGGAGTCCGGCTGCGGCAAGTCGACGCTGGGCAACGCGCTGCTGCGGCTGGTGGAGCCCACCGGCGGGACGGTGACCTTCGACGGCACCGACGTGACCGGGCTGGGCCGCCGCGGGCTGCGCGACCTGCGCCGGCGGGCCGGGATGGTCTTCCAGGACCCGTTCGCCTCGCTCGACCCGCGCCGGACGGTGCGGCAGACGGTGTCCGAGCCGCTGGAGGTGCACGGCCTGCGGTCGGGACGGCAGGAGCGCTCAGCGCGGGTCGCCGAGCTGCTGGAGCTGGTCGGCCTGGACCCCGCGGTCGCCGACCGCTACCCGCACGAGTTCTCCGGCGGCCAGCGGCAGCGGGTCGGCATCGCACGCGCGCTGGCCGGCGAGCCGGACTTCCTGGTCTGCGACGAGGCGATCGCGTCGCTGGACGTCAGCGTCCAGGCGCAGGTGCTCAACCTGCTCCGCCGGCTGCAGCGTCAGCTCGGGCTCACGCTGCTGTTCATCTCGCACGACCTCTCCGCCGTCCGGCACGTCTCCGACCGGATCGCGGTCATGTACCTGGGGCGGGTGGTCGAGGTCGGCCCCGCGGCGGCGGTCGGCTCGGAGCCGGAGATGCCCTACACCCAGGCGCTGCTCTCGGCGGTGCCCGTGCCCCACCCGGCCCTCGAGCGGGCGCGGCAGCGGATCGTGCTGGGCGGCGACGTCCCCTCGCCGGCGAACGTCCCCAGCGGCTGCCGCTTCCGCACCCGCTGCCCGTATGTCTTCGAGCCCTGCCCGGACGTCGACCCGGCGCTGCAGCCGGTCGGCGCACCGGGCCAGCTCGCCGCCTGCCACCTGCACGGCGTCGTCGGCCGCCCGGTCCAACGGGAGGACGCCGTCGCCGCGGAGTGAGCGGCCGGCGTCGTCCACCCCCGCCTCCTCCGCGACGGACGGGCGCCGCGAGGCCGACGGGCGGGGACGCCGGCACGGGCACGGGTAGGGCGCCGGTGGTGCCACCATCGCGCGGTGAGCACGGTGACGCTGCGCCCGATGACCGACGCGGAGTTCGCGGGGTTCCGGTCCGCCGCCGCGCGGGCCTTCGCCGACGAGCTGGCGGCGACCGGTGGTTGGTCGCCCGAGGAGGCGCTCGAGCGGGCCCTGCAGGGCAGCGCCGAGCTCCTGCCGCAGGGGCGCGCGACACCCGGGATGCTGCTGCTCACCGCCGTCCTGGACGACGGGACGGCGGTCGGCTGGCTGTGGCTGGGGCTCACCCACCCCCGCGGCACCCCGGACTGCGCGTTCGTCTACGACATCGAGATCGCCGAGGGCCACCGCGGCGCCGGGCTCGGGCGGGCGCTGCTGGCGGCGGGGGAGGACGTCGTCCGGTCGCACGGGGTCGCGGCGGTGGAGCTCAACGTCTTCGGGGACAACGCCCGCGCCATCGGGCTGTACACGTCGGCCGGGTACCGGGTCGTCACCCAGCAGATGCGCAAGGACCTCGGCGCGTAGGGCAGGGCCGTGCGCCGTGTGTCGGGCGGCTCGCCGACCAGCGCGCAGCGGGGGATGGCTGGTGCGGCGCCGTCCCTGGTAGGACAGCCCCGTGCAGACGGCGGAACTGCGCAGGCGCTTCGCCTCCAGCGCGGTGGCCCGCCTGGCGACGGTGCGGCCGGACGGCGCACCGCACCTGGTCCCCCTGGTGTTCGCCCTCGTCGACGGCACGGTCTACTCGGCGGTCGACGCCAAGCCCAAGCGCACGTCCCGCCTGCAGCGACTGGCGAACGTCCGCGTCGAGCCGCGCTGCGCCCTGCTCGTCGACCACTACGAGGACGACTGGTCGCACCTGTGGTGGGTCCGGGCGGACGGCACGGCTGCGGTGGTGGACGACCCGCCGGCCGCGCACCCCGGCCTGGCGGCGCTCGCCGAGCGGCACCCCCAGTACCGCGAGCAGCCTCCCACGGGGCCGCTGCTGGTGGTCACGGTCCAGCAGTGGAGTGGTTGGTCGAGCACGACCTGAGGAGAGGACCCGGCATGGAGATCGGCATCGGCATCCCCAACAGCGTCCGAGGCACCACGGGCGCCCAGTTGCTCGAGTGGGCGACACGGGCGGAGGCGGCCGGCTTCTCCAGCCTGGCCTCGATCGGCGCGGTCTCCTACCCCTCCTACGAGGAGCTCACCGTGTTCGCCGCCGCCGGTGCGGTGACCGAGCGCATCCGGTTCCTGCCGAACGTGCTGATCGCGCCCGCCCGCAGCACCGCCGAGCTGGCCAAGCAGGCCGCCACCGTGCAGGAGCTCACCGGCGGGCGGCTGACGCTGGGCCTCGGGGTCGGGTGGCGGGAGGCGGACTACACGCTGACGGGGCGCGACTTCGCCGGCCGCGGCCGGCTGTTCGACCAGCAGCTGGCCGACCTCCGGCGGGCCTGGGCGGGGGAGCCTCTCGCGGACGGGACCCGCCCGGCGGCACCCGAGACCGGCCACCACGGGGTCCCCGTCCTCGTCGGCGGCAACACCGACGCGGCGATCCGGCGGACGGTGGAGCACGGCATCGGCTGGACGGCGGGTGGCCTCCCGCCTGAGGCGACCGCGCCGTTCGTCGAGCGGGTGCACGCGGCCTGGGCGGAGGCCGGTCGCGAGGGCTCCCCGCGCATCGCCGCGCTGAACTACTTCTCCCTCGGCGACACGGAGGCGCAGTCCCGCGCCTACCTGCTGGACTACTACGAGCCGATGGGCAGGGAGACGGCCGAGTACATCGCCGGGAGCGCGCACCGCTCCCCGCAGGCGATCAAGGAGGTCATCGCGGCCTTCGCCGAGGTCGGGGTGGACGAGCTGATCCTCGATCCCACGGTCTCCGACCCGGCGCAGGTGGAGATGCTCGCCGAGGTCGCGCTCTAGGCCGAGTGGGCCGTCCGGTCGCCCGCCCGCCGACCGGCCCGTTCAGCGGGCGGGCCGGTGTGCCAGGGTGGCCCGATGGCGGGTGTCGGGCAGAAGAGCGGCCGTCGGACGGCGGCTCACGGGTACTACGCGGGCCACAGCGTCCACGCCGCGCCGGGCGTGCACGAGTACGCCGTGGAGCTGGTGCGGGCGGCGCTGCCGCAGGGCGGGCGGGTGCTGGAGGTCGGCGCCGGCTGCGGTGCCCTGGCGCTGCGGCTGCGCGACGCCGGCCTCGACGTCGTCCCCACCGACCTGGACCCGCCGCACGACTGGATCCACCGGCTGGACCTCGACGACCCGCAGTGGACCGACGAGACCCAGGGGCCGTTCGACATGGTCGTCTGCGTCGAGACCCTCGAGCACGTGGAGAACCCGCGGCAGGTGCTGCGCTCGATCCGGTCGCTGCTGCGGCCGGGGGACAAGCTGCTGGTCAGCACGCCGAACGTCACGCACCCGCACTCACGGCTGAAGATGCTGCTGCGCGGCGCGCCGTACATCTTCGGCCCGAAGCACTACCACCAGCCCGGGCACATCACGATCCTCCCGGACTGGATGCTCACCGAGCACGTGCGGCTGGCCGGGTTCGGCTCCATCGAGGTCCGCACCGGCGGCGACACCTTCTACCGCGGCGTCGTGCGGCTGGCGTACCGCGTCGAGATCGCGCTGCTCGCGCTGCTCGGCGTCCGGCAGCGGGCCGACTCCGGGCAGGGCATCTGCACGTTCGTCACCGCCGTCGCGGTCTGACACGCCGGCGCGCGCGTCGTCCTCCCGAGGTGACCGACCCGCCAGGAGGCGCCGTCGAGCTCACCGGGCGGCGGAACGGTCGACATGTGGGTGCGCGCTGCGACGGGTCACCGTGGTCGTTGGGGCGGATGGCAACGATTCGGCGTCGCGGGTCCAGGGGCACGTCGCGCGCGTCCCGGAGAACCGGGCTGCGACACCTATCGTTCTCGCACCGCCGCCGGTTCGCCGACGGCGCACGGGAACCTGTCGCCCTTCCCCGGTGACGGCCCGTTGTCGGGGGAGGTTTGGTCGCCGGTGAGCAGCATCGTGGGCACCCGGTTCAGCGAGGTGGTCCTGGGCGGCGTCGTCCGCCAGGGCTGGTGGCTGGTCGTCGACGAGGAGGACGGCCCCGGGTTCGTCCTGGCCGGTCCCTTCGGCGACCGCGACGAGGCCGTGTGGGCCCTCGACGACCTCGAGGACGCCCCGGCCGGGCTGCACCCCGTGTACGGCGTCCGGCGGGCCGACGGCCTGCTGCGCCGCCGGTCCTCGCCCCAGGACCGCTCGTGGTGGTCCTTCCTCGGCGAGCAGGTGGACCGGCTGCCCGAGGGGTGGGACGCCGACCTGGACGACGAGCACCCGCTGCCCGGCCTGGTCGTCGAGGTGGTCGCGGTGCTGGCCGAGGCGGGGCTGTTCCTCTACGACCCCTCCGGTGCCGACGGCGAGCTGGGCGGGGTGTGCCTGACCCCCGAGGCGGCCCTGGACGGCGTCGTCGTCAGCTGGCGGCAGCACGACCGGATGAGCCGGGACCAGCTGCACGGCGCCGCCGCCGACGCGCTGGTGCAGCAGGTGATGAACCGCGCGCTGGCCGAGGTGCTGACCGCGCGCGGCTTCGCTGTGGAGCCGCTCGGCGGCGCGTGCGTGGTCCGCGAGGGGGAGCTGCCCGAGTAGTCGGCTGCCGGAGCGGGACGTCGATGGCGCGTCGGCCGAGGCCGCCGACCAGGTGCTGCCCGACCACGTCTGACTCCTCCCGCAGTCGACCACGGGCTCGTCGCAGCAGACCCGCCGCGACACGGCGGGCCGTGCGCCAACGACCCCGTGGTCGACACGGCGAGGGCGGCAGGCGGACGGCTCTGCCGGGCGGTCCCCGCGTACCCGGCTAGCGTGGCGCCGTGGCCGCCACCCCGTTCCGCCCGCCCTGGTTCGGCAACCGAGGCGTGCAGGTGCTCGCCGGTGGAGCACTGGCCTACTGCCTCGTGCAGCTGGTGGTGCAGCTCGTCGACGGCCTGTGGGCGCAGGCGTTCCTGGACTTCGCCTGGAGCGTGCTGTTCGGCTACGTGCTCGTCGAGTCGCTGCGCTTCCGCCGCGAGCAGGACGCAGCCGCGGGTGAGCCGGTGGAGCCCGGCGACTGACCGGGCGGGGACGAGCGTCCTCGGACCCCCGTCACGGGGCGTGGCGGGGCCCGGCGCGCCGGTGGGCTAGGACGGCGACGGCACCAGCTCGGCGAGCAGAGCACGGACTCGGGCGTCGAGGTCGTCGACGATGCGCCGGACCGTGTCGAGGTCCTGGCCCTTGGGGTCGTCGACCGGCCAGTCCTCGTACCGCTTGCCGGGCACGTACGGGCAGGTCTCGCCGCAGCTCATGGTGACCACGACGTCGGCGGCCTCGACCAGCTCGTGGCCCAGCTTGGTCGGGGTGTGGTCGGTCACCGGCAGGCCGCGCTCGGCGAGGACCTGCGCGACGACCGGGTTGACCCCGGTGCCGGGCCGGGAGCCGGCGCTGCGGACGTCGACGCGGTCGCCGCCGTGGTGGCGCAGCAGCGCGGCTGCGGCCACCGAGCGGCCGGCGTTGTGCACGCAGCTGAACAGGACGGAGGGGCGCTCGGCGGTCATGGTGTTCCTCCCGCGGAGGGCCCGCGGCGGGTGCCGGGGCCGGTGGCAGCGGATCGGCCGGCGACCTCGGCGGCGGCCGGGTGGAGCAGGCGGACTGCGGCGCTGGCGCCCAGCAGCACGGTGCCGAGCGCCTCGGGCAGCGCCTCGTGCGGCGGCGCCGGCCCCACCGCGGTCATCGGGTCGCCAGGGCGGCGCGCAGCGCCTCCAGGGCGGCCGGGACGACGGCGTACCAGACGTTCCGTCCGCGCTTCTCGCTGGTGGCCAGCCCGCTCTCGACCAGGATCCGCAGGTGGTGGCTGACCGTGCCCTGGGTGCGGCCCACCGGCGCGGTGAGGTCGCACACGCAGATCGCGCCGCCCTCGGCGGTGGCCAGCAGCGACAGCAGTCGTAGGCGTACGGGGTCGCCCAGCGCGGCGAACTGCTTGGCCAGGGTCTTCGCGTCGGGCGCGGAGAGCACCTCGGTGGTCAGCGGCGCGCAGCAGGCGACCACCTCGGGCCGGTCGAGCACCGGCAGCTCGCGCACGGTCATCGGGTTGGTCTCCTCGTCGTCGTTGCTGCCCTGGAAACCATTGACAGGGGTCGATGCTAGCGGCACAGTGACCCATCGACAATTGTCAATGGTCCGGCGCCCGCGCCACTGACGAGGAGGTCACCCCGTGTCCCGCATCCAGCTCGCCCTCGACGTCGACGACGTCGAAGCCGCGACCGCCTTCTACGCCAAGCTGTTCGGCGTCGCGCCGTCGAAGACCCGGCAGGGATACGCGAACTTCGCGATCGCCGACCCGCCGCTGAAGCTGGTGCTGCTGGAGAACCCCGGACGGGGCGGCACGCTCAACCACCTCGGCGTGGAAGTGGCGTCGGTCGACGAGGTCGACGCCGAGCAGACCCGGCTCGCCGCAGCCGGTCTCGCCTCGACCGAGGAGCGCGACTCGACCTGCTGCTACGCCAGGCAGACGAAGTTCTGGGTCGAGAACACCCCCGACGACCTGCGCTTCGAGATCTACACGGTGCTCGAGGACAGCCCGACGTTCTTCGGCGACGTCGCCCCCCCGGCCGCCGACAGCGGTGGCGACACCGGCGCCGCGTCGGCCTGCTGCGGCCCCACCTCCTCGGCCGAGGCGCCCGAGCCCGCCGGCGGCTCGACCCCTTCGGCGGCCCCGGCCCCTGCCACCGCCTGCTGCTGACCCGCGAACGGGAGGACCACCGCGGCCTCGCGCCACCTCGAGCTGCCCGCGGCCGGGAGCTGCGCCGGGAGGCGGCCGCCGCTCGGCTCGTCGCGCTCGTCCGCTGCTGCCGGCCGTCGGGCCGGGACCGCGCCGCCCGGCGCGCCACCGAGGCCGGGTGCCGGGTCCGGTCGACCAACAGGAAGGCACCGGGACGTGGGGACACCCTCGCCCCCCGTTCCGCTGGCCCCTCGTCCGGTCCCGTGCCGGCACGGGTAGCGTCAACACCCCGAGTTCCGGGCTGCAGACGTCTCCGCAGGTCAGGAGCTCGGAGGAGGGCTCGCCTAGTGGCCGATGGCGGCGGTCTTGAAAACCGCTATGGGGTAACACCCATCGTGGGTTCGAATCCCACGCCCTCCGCTCTGACCAGCGGTTTTGCATTGCCTGAAGAGCTCCTGCGAGGGGTGTCGGGCGCCGTCCTTCGCTCGCGTGCCCGCTACGTGCCCGTACGGTTCGGGGTCGTGCCCGCTGCGAGGCGCCCGAGGCGGGCGGCGACCTCGGCGTCGCGCCGCTCGGCCGCGTGCTGGTAGATCATCGCCGCGCGGGAGGACGAGTGGCCGGCGCGTCGCATGACCTCGGCCAGAGTCGCCCCGCTCTGCGCGGCCAGGGTGAGTCCCGCATGCCGCAGGTCGTGCAGATGGACATCGGGCAGGTCGGCTGCTCGCCGGGCCGTGCTCCAGGCGGCGTGGACGTGATGGGCGCGAAGGGCCCTCCCGTTCCTCCGCACGAACACCCGAGCGGTCGGCAGCGCCGGGAAGCGGGTATTCAGGTGCTCCGCCAGTGCCGAGACGCCCTGCGGGCGGAGGTGGACGACGCGCTGGCTACCCGCCTTCGGTGGGCTCTCCACGGGGCCCGCGTCCGTCTCCACGACCTGCCGCTGCACGGCCACGGTGCCGGCGTCCATGTCGATGTCGCCGACGCGGAGGGCCAGCAGCTCGCCAAGGCGCAGGTGGGCCCAGAACGCCAGGTCGACGAAGCCCCGGAGGTTCTCGGGCATGAACGCGGAGAGGTGCTGCACCTGGTCGACGTCAAGGAGCGGGCGCTCGTCACTGCGGGCCTGGCCCGCACCCTTGATCCGGCAGGGATTTCGGGGGAGCGCGTCGTCTGCAACGGCCGTGGCCAGGATGGCGTGGAGGAGGGCATAGGCCTGCCTGGTCGCCGTCGGGCCGGTGGCCGCGCTCGTCTCGGCGTGCCACCGCCGCACCGCGGCCGGGGTGATCCGGTCCAGCGGCATGCCTCCGAGCGCGGGGAGCACCCAGCGGTCGAGGGAGTGCTGATACGTCTCGCGAGTTCTCACGGCCAGGGGACGACCTCGAACGGTTCGCTCGGCCAGCCACGCCTGGCTGTACTCGCGGAGTGTGACGCCGCTGCGCAGGGGGTCGAGCCAGACGCCGCGACCCATGTCGACCTCCACCGCGGCCAGGAAGCGTGCCGCGTCGGTCTTGGTGGCGAACGTGCTCGGTGCTGACCGGTCCTGGCCGTCCGGGCCCGGGTAGCGGGCCTGCCACCGGCCGGAGGGCAGCTTGCGCACGCGACCGAAGCGCCTCCTGCTGCTGCTTGCTGGCATGCTCCGACCTTGGCCGCCTTCGGCTCTGCAGGGAACTCGTCTGTGGACGCCGGGTGCCCTACCGGCAGGGCACCCGGCCGGCCGCGATGAAGGCGTCCAGCGCGCAACGCTCGAGGCGCACGTGCTTGCCGAGCTTGACGTAGGGGATCCGCCGCTCGCTGATGAGGCGGCGGACGAAGCGCTGCCCGGTGCCCAGGTACTCTGCCGCCTGGCCGATGGTGAGCAGCTGACCGGAGTCGCTGGGTGGTGGACGCCCGTGGACGGATGCCGGTGACATCGCTTCTCCGTGCAGAGCCTGAGCCATGTCAGCGGTCGCCCGCTGGGTGAGTAGGACGCTGATCTTCCGGATTGCTCCAGTAGGGCCCGACTGCGCCGCCGAGGGGCGCACCAGCCTGACGGGCCGCGCCTCCCGTATCCCGGTGAGAGCGCCGATGGGGGTGCAGGCTCATCGCGAGCTCCCCGAGCCGGGGGCAGTTTGACCGTGCTGGGCGTCGATCCAGCTGCGAAGGTCGTCGGCCCGGTAGAGGACGCGGCGGCCGAGGCGGAAGCTGTGCGGGCCTGTGCCCAGGTGGCGCCAGTACCGCAGGGTGGCGACGGGGGCGCGCAGCAGCTGGGCGGCTTCGGTGATGGTGAGCAGCTCGGCGGGCGGCTCTGCGGTGTGATCGAGGCCGGGGGTCTGATCGGTCATGGCTGTCTCCGAGGGCTGGGCGAATCTGGATGGCTGTCCACCCGTAGAAGGCGCCGTTTTCCGGCCATTGGTGACAGCGCACAGCCAATTTCTCCGGTCGATCTCCTGTGTTGCTCCGGTGCGTCTCCGGTGGCCGGTGACCCAGTACGTGAGAGCCGCCAGGTCACGATCCGCCGTCGGGGGCGGCGCCAAGCGGTGGCGTCCGGCAGGGGACCGGCTCCGGCAGGGGACCCACCGGGGGGTCCGCGGATCCTTCAGTAGTTCTTCAGTTCTCCTGCAGTGCCCGCTCGCCCGGGCCGGCAGCAGGCCGGGAAGCGGCTCCGCTCACCGCCCGAGGCTTGGGGTGACACCTCGTGCTGGCCGTGGGCCGTGACGCTCGGACTCGGGCCGCGGAACAGATGCGGGGTAGCCGGCCGGCCCCGGCGTGCCGGCTCGGCGCTGCTGGCGGTCGGCCTCGTAGTGGGCGCGCCAGGCGTCGCGGGCTGCGCTCAGCCGGTCGGGCGGCTGGCCTGCGAACGCGGGGTCGGCTCGCAGGTCGGCGACGCGGGCCCGGGCGGCGGCCAGCTCGTGTGCGGTGGTGGCGACGGAGCGTTCGAGGGCGGTCAGCCGCCCGGCCGGATCGGGTGCCCAGGCCAGCGGTCCGAGCGGGTCGAGCCGTTCGGCGCGGCGGCGCTGCGCCTCGGCCAGCGCGGCCTGGGCCTGCTCGCCGGCCCGGCGGGCGGCCTGGGCGGTTGCGGGCGGCCCGGGCTGTTCGGGATGCTGCTGTGCGGCGGCCCGGCGGGCGGTGGTGTCGAACGCCCGCCACAGTGCGGGCCGGTCGTCGAACCGGTCGGCTACCCGGGCGAGCTGCTCGGCGTCGGTAGGCAGGTCGGGCAGGTGGAGGCGCCACCGGTCGGCCCAGCCGGCCAGCTGCTCACCGGCGCGGGTGATGGGGGCGCGCTTGAGGCCCCACCAGCCGGGCCCCTCGAGCACCACCCGGGCCGCGGTGCGGGCGGCGCTGCGGTCTGCGTCCCAGGCGGCGAGCAGGCCCTCTCGGATTCGGTCGGCCTCCTCGGCGAGGGCAGCGTCGGCGGCCTCGGCCCGCTGGGCCGCGTGCTGGGCGGCCAGAGCCGCCTGCCGGTGTTCAGCCTCCAGCCGGGCCAGCTCGCCGCCGGAAGCGGTCTCGAGCGCCTCGGCCCGGCGCAGCACGTCACACCACGGCTGCAGGAGGGCCAGCCGGTCGAGGCAGCGCTGCTCGACCGTCCAGGCCGCATGCAGGTCGCCCAGCAGTTGCCCGAGCGGGCGTGGTGTGGCGTAGCGGGCCGCCTCGGCGGCGGCGAGCTGCGCGGCGTGCCCGGGGCCGAGGTCGGCGCGGTCGCGGCCGAAGGCGGCGATCCACTGCTCCCGTGCGTCGGCGAGGTCGGGGGCGATGAGGCGGGCGGTGTTGGCGGTGCGGCCGCGGGTCATCCCGACATAGGCCGCCGCGGCACCGGTGTGCTCGCCGACCACCAGGTGCGCTGCGGTGACCGTGTTGCCTTGCACGCCGTGCGCGGTGCTGGCGTAGGCCAGCTCCACGTGGGCGGTGACGTAGCCGGCGGGCAGCACGCGCTGCTTCGTCTGCGCTGGGGTAACACGGGATGGGACCGGGGTGACGTCTCCCGGGGGTGGGGTGACGGTCAGCCGGCCGTCGCGGTCGACAGCGGTGACGATCCAGGTGTCGCGATTGGCGACGGCCAGGTCGCGGTCGTTGCGGCGAGTGACGACCCGGTCCCCGACTCCGATCCGCTGTCCGCTGCGGGTGGTGACGGTCCGGGTGTCGTCGACTTGCCCGTCGGTGACCAGCCGGTCGCGGATGGCCGCGCTGAGCTCGGCGGCCTGCTCGCGGGTGTCGACGACCACCGCCACCGGTTCACCGACCCCGTAGGAGGTGGCGGAGGTGGCGGCGAGCGTCGCCTGCAGTGCGCCGTGATCAGGGTGCAGCCGGATCTGACCGCGGGTCACGAGGACGTCGAACACCGCGCCCGGGTCCTCGCCGGTGCGCATGGCCAGGGTCAGCGCGGCGTACTCGGCGTCTGGCACCATCCGGCCGGCGTCGTCGGTGCGGGTGAACCGGTGCAGCGTGTCCAGCATCAGGTGGCCGGCCGGGTCGACCTGCCCGGCGGCCAGATCCAGCACGCCGCCGCGGCCGACCGCGGCCAGCTGATGCCGGTCACCCAGCAGCGCCAGCCGGGCGCCGGCCTCGTCGGCGATGGTCAGCAGGGCGCGGGCGGCGTCCTGGTCGAGCATCCCGGCCTCATCCACCACGAGCAGGTCACCTGCGCCCAGGCGGGCCGTCTGCCGTGGGCCTGCGTAGGGCACGCCGGTGACCGGATCAACCTCGCCGAGGGCCAGTCGGGTCCAGGCGCCGTGGTCGCTCCAGCGCCAGCCGTGCTGATAGGCCAGCCCCGCGGCTGAGCCGGTGTGGGCGCCGACCTCGGCGGCGGCGATCTGGGCCGCCTTGAGGGTGGGGGTGACGACCACCAGGCCGCGGCCGCTTGCATGCAGCAGCGCCCGGGTGGCGGCCAGGGTGGTGGTCTTGCCCGCCCCGGCCGCACCCTCGATGACGACCAGCGGCCGGTCGCCGGCCAGCGCGCTGACCGCCGCCGCTTGCCCGGCGTCCAGCCGCCCGCGCACGGCAGCGGGCAGCACCGGCTCGTCGACTGCAGCGCCGGTCCTGCCCCGGGCGGCGAGGCGATCGGTCAGGTCGGCTTCGACGTCGAGCACCGGCTGGGAGGTCCATGCCCGGATGTGCTCCGGGACGCCGGCTCCGTCCCGGTCGAGCAGCGGCACGCACCGTTCCAGGGCCCGGGCGGTGAGGTCCTCGGCCAGCTCGGTCCGCACGCCGGCGTCGATGACCACGCCGGTGGCGGCGATCAGCTGCTCCACCTGGCCGCGGACGTCGGCGGCGTTCCACGCCGACCGGGCGGCCGCCAGCCGGGTCAGCACGCGCTGGACCGCCCCGTCCCGGTCCAGCCCGCCCACGGGCGTCGGGGTCAGGTCGACTTCCTGCCCGGGGTCGCGGTAGCCCAGGGCCGTCAGCTCGGCTATCCAGCGGGCGGTCAGATCGGTGCCCGATTGTGGGGTGACCTTGTCCGGGCGGCCCTCGGCCCACGCCCGAGCATCCCACACCCGCCGCAGCCCCGGCCCCGGGGTCTGGCTGGGGTGCGAGGCCGTCCACTCCCGTTCGTAGCGGTCCAGGTTGCGGCCGATCTGGGCCGCCCGGGTGCTGAACGCGGCAGCGTAGGCGGCGAGCTCCGGTAGGTCCCCGGCTGCGTCCATCGCGTAGCCGTGTGCGGCCAGCGCGGCGCGGAACCGCGGGTCGCAGGCGACCGCGGCGTGCCCGACGCCGTTGATTGCGGCGAGGAAGTCGCGCACCCCGACGGTGTGCAGCCCCCGCCACCGGCCGGCGGCGAACACCCGCGCGCCGATCTGCAGGTGCAGGTGCCGGTGCGGATCCCCGGCGCGGGAGGTGTAGTGCCGCACCGTCACCGCCTCCAGGCGATCCACGGGAACCTGCACCTGGCCACCACGCGGGCCGACGCGGGTGGTGGTGTGCTCGGCCAGCCAGCTGATGATTTGAACCGCGGCGCGGTCCTGGGCGGCGTCGTAGGCAGCGGCGACGTCGGGGTGCAGGGCGGCGGCCAGCGACCAGGACTTGGGGCCGTTGACCACGACCTCGACAAACCGCACCGCCCGGTCATCGGTGCGCAGCCGACCCCGCGGCTCGCCGGTATCAGGATCCAGCCCGGCGACCCACGCCTCGTAGCCGTCCCCGGCCAGCGCGGCCAGCTCGGCCACCTGACCGTCTGTGGCGGTGTAGCGGCGGGCGATGCCGGTGCCCTCGGTCAGGTAGTAGTCATCGGCCCGGCCCCAGTCGGCCTCCACGTAGTGCCGCGCCGCCGAAGGAGCACCGGCGTAGATCTTTATTCCGCCGTGCATTTCTCAGCGCCCGCCAACAATGGCCAACAAGTCACCCCTAGAAGCGGCGGTGGGCCCCGCGAAGCGGGGCCCGGACTACCGCTATTGGTAGCATACGTGCCGCTCCCTGCAGAGGGCTCGAGTGGCAGGAGATGCAGGCCCGTTTCGATGCGGAGAGGGATGCCTCAGATCGAGATGTCGAAGAATGTTGGTAAGGGTTGATTGCGTCGAAGGCAGCGCAAGAGTTTTGCGGGGCGCCGCCGCTTGCTCGTAGTGGCCCTTGACGCCCGAGCAGCTACCCGAAGACCCCTGAACCTGCAGTTCTGCCGCCACCTGATCTCCGTGGGGCTGCCCGACAACCCCGCCCTCCTGCAGCAGCAGGTCGGCCGGATCGTCCACCACGGTTTCCCTCCGCCCAGCTGAGCACTGGCGATCCTTTTCGCTTGCCAATACGACCGCGCCGCCTTGGTCCGCGTGGTCCACACGGGGAACGAGGCAGGCCTGTTGTCGATGCCGACCGCCTGACTGCCGTTGTGACGCCCGGTCCCGTTGCGCTCGGGCGAAGATGGGGCCGAGCGTCCGCCTGCTAAGCCCTGGATGCCTTCACACGCACAGCGGGGTAGCCGCCGTCTCGCATGTGGATGAGTTGCGTCGTCGCCAGCGTCAGGCGGGTCCCGTCAGCGGCCCAGCCAACCGCTACCAGGAGTTCGTCGCTCCCGGGACGTGCGACGCCGGCGTCGGGACGCTTGCGTGGACGTGCACCCCCCGCACGAGCCCATACACTGTCAGCGCGCGGCCGTAGCCTTGGGGCATTGAGGATATGAGCAGCCGTCTCCAACAAGGGAGCAACGTGACGGAGCAGCGGTCGCAGAAGTTCAATACGGCGCCACGCATTACCCCGCTTGACGTGCTCGAAAACTTTCTTGGCGAGGAGCCATCAGGTAAAGCTATCCGGTGCCTCACGTACGAGCAGTTGCGAGAGTTGGGCGATCTGTCTAAACAATCTGCAAACGCCTCCCTCAACGACCCCGCTCCACCGGATACCTACTATCACGGCGGCTGGGTTGGCGCGCATTGGCAGTACCAGATTATGGCTGGCGACCTCAATCTTGCACTGCTCTACTATCCGCAAATCCTTGTACACGACCCGCTGGCCGAGTTCTTCTTCGACGAGCACGACAGGCTGCCATCACTTCGCCCTCTGCATGAGGCCAATAGCAGGATGATTCTCAGTGGCGGTCCGCAGATGTGGAGCCAACACTCAAGTGCGCGAATGACCAAGGATGATTACCAAGAAGAGCGAGAACGCCTAGCCACCATTGTGCAGTACATCAGCGAATTAAGCCCGCTGTTGAAGGCTGGGGTCCTCGTCTGCCGGACGCAGTATCCGACGCTCATAGCGCGAAATGAAGCCATTATGTCTTCGGTTCGCCACGACGTCCGGTCTCCCTCGATGCAGGAAGCGGTCACAGAGGCCAACGCAATAGATCCAGTCGCCGTCTGGGACTCGCTACGCGGAATGCAACTGACACCCAGCACTGGCTACCGCAAGGTGGACGAACCCTGGGCAGCACAGTACGAGTTCTATTTTCTCGCCAAGACGCTCGCTGTAGCTGACCAGGCTGGCGCGGTCTACGCGCCTCCCGCCAGCGGGGACTTGCACCTACTGCGGCAGAAGGCGCGCGCCGGCAAAATTCCTCTACCGCTAGGTCACCCTCGCGGTGTACTCGAGGAGGTGGCACGCCTCCTGGTTCCGGACCTCCAACTTCGCGCCCGCGATGCTGTGGCCATCCGAAACTCAGAGGATGCCTTCGACGACTGGCGCAGGCAGATCTCCTCACTCGCTCGCGACGCCTCGTCGGATAGTGCGGATGAAATGCGACAGCGCGTGGAGGATGCCCTTATTCCAGCCATTCGGCGTGTCGAGAAGGCATCGTCCAGCACCGCGGCATTGAAGTCCTCACTGCGGGATACAGGCGCGTACGTGGCCATGAGCGCGCTGCCTGGCGCCAGCGCCGCAGCTCTCACCGGGGGAGTTCCAGCCGTCGCCGCCACCGCCGCGGCCGTCGGCGGGGTCCTCAAGTGGCTCTATGACGCCTACAAGCCAAAGAAGGTCGACAGTCGCGATGCAGTGCTCGCCTCGCTAATCCGAGCCAAGAAGGATGCAACTAAGGGTCCGTCGAGTTGAGGCCGCGGCCGAGTGCGGACCGCACGGGCTGAACGTCGGTTCTCGGTGGCGGCGCAGAGGCGCAGTGCCAAGTTGGGGAACTGCGGCAGCGCAGCGGCATGGAAGGAAACATCCGCCAGGGGTCTCTGCAGGTTAGCGCCAGCGTTAGGGGCGGGAGGGCGGCGTGACGGCCGCGCTGCGCAGCTAAGGCAGTCGTTGGCGGACGAGCCGCGAGCGCGACTGGTCCTGCCCGTCCCAGTCCACGTGATCGACGGTCAGTCCCCAGACCCTCGGGCGGTCGAAGGTCAGGTCTGCCGCTGCGTAGATGTCGGCCCGCTGGGGCTGGGGCTCTGCGCCCAGCCAGTGGATCTTCTCGCCGAGCAGCCAGGTCCACATGGCCAGGTCGGCCCGGCCTAGCGCGTCGGCGAGGGCATCGGCTCGGATGAAGAGCATGGTCGTCGAGCCGAAGGACCGGCCTGCCGTGGAGAACGCGACGATGCGGCCTTGGCTGGTCCAGGAGTACTCGGTCTCGACCGGCCCGAGGCCCAGCTGGCGGGCGTCGGCAGGGTCGCCGCCGCTCCACCGGGCGTCGAGCAGGTCCAGCAGCGCGGGCGCGGGCAGGACCGCACGTGGGAGGTCGATCGCGGAGCTGTCGCGGGAGCCGGAAGAGTCGTAGCCGGTGGTGGCCAGGGCGAACGGGGCGTCCGGGGCGCCGTGCTGGGTGGTCCGCTGCCATCCCGGGGGGTCGTAGGGATGGGCCTCGGCGAAGCTCCGCCGCTCGGCGTCGACCTCGGCCATGCGGGCCTGCCACGGCTGCTGATCGGGGTAGCCGCCCAGGTACCCGGTCGGGTGCTCGGACGGGGTGGGCATCCACAGCCCCATCCAGTTCTGCTCGGGCGCCCAGGTGCGGAACGCGTCGAGGTCCGCCGTGCGGACGATGTTGGCCTGGGCGCGGATCCACAGCTGGCGCTTGTTGTCGTCGGCCCGTCCTGCGCCGGTCCAGGTCGTGTGCGACTCGGCTGCGAGCCAGACCCCGCCTGCGGGGTCGGTCGCGGCGAGGAGCTCGTGCGGCGCGGGGATGTCGGAGGGGTCGTGGAGCCATCCCGCGCCGTCGCGGTCGGCGGATGGCGAATGCACGTGGGCCGCCAGCCACCAGGCGTCGCGGCGCTCGTCGCGGTTGCGCAGTGCGCGTAGCCGCCCAGCGGCGGTGTCCTGCGGTGGCTCGTCACCGCGTAGGACAACGCTGGGGTCCAGATCGACGGCACCGCCGACCTGAAACGGGGTGTCGTAGGACTCGGGCCGGGCGTCCTGCCAGCTCTCATGAAGCTGGCAGTGGTCACCGAGTTGGCCGACAAGCTCGTGGTAGGCGATCCAGGCGTACTTCTTGCCGAACCGCTCGGTCTGCGACCAGCCCGCCGAGCGGGCGCGGCTCAGCATCCTGTCGCGGTCGTCAAAGCGCTCGGAAGTCCAGCCGAGGTCTAGCACACGGGCGGCGATCCACCGGCCGAGCAGGTCGGGGTCGGGTCGCACCGGACCACGGTCGTCGGCACGGTGGCGGGCGCGCTCGAGCCGGTCCAGGGCCGGGCGAGCGGACGCGGGAATTCTGTCCTCCAGGACGCGGACGACCGCCCATCGCGGCAGCCCGTCGTCACCGGGGGCGTCGGCTCGGCCGAGGAAGTCGGCGACGGCCTGCCGACCAGTCGGCGGGAGGGCGTCCAGCAGTACGGTCCGGGCGGCCTCGGCCTCACGGCGCGCGGCGGCGCGCCGGGCGGCCTGGCGCCGCGCCTGGTTGGGCAGGGCGAACTCGGCGGCCAGGCCCCGTTCGATCGTGTACTGCTGGAAGTCAAAGCCGAGCACGGTCGCCGTGGTCAGGTAGCGCTGGCCGGGCCTGCCGTACTGATGGGCGAGCGTGCGTAGCGGCGGGGCGGTCAGGGGCCAGTTGCTGGTGTACGGAGGCACGGCGGCGGACAGGTCGCGGTCCAGTTGCCGGCCGTGTGCGCGCAGGGCGGTGTCGATGGTCTCGACGGCGGTCCGGGCGTAGTGCCGGATGAGGGCGTGAGCCGTCGGCCGGTCGACGGCGAAGACGGCGTCGTAGACGGCCCGGCCGAGCGCGGCGATGTCGTCGAGGCGCTCGAGCTGGACGCTGCGGTGGCGCAGAGCGTGGCCGCAGGCCGCGGCCAGGACACGTTCAGTGACGTAGGGGTCATCGACACCGGCGAAGCGCTCGACGAGCTGGGCCGCCACCGCGGTTCGTCCGTCCAGGAGCCGGACGAGCGCCTTGGTGGCGGTGTCGCGCAGCCGCCGGTTGGGGCTGGTGCAGAACCAGGCTAGGAGGGTCGCGGCGAGTTCGGCGACATCGTCGGCGGGCGTGCTCGTGGGTGACCACGCCCAGTCGATGGAGCGGGTGATGGGGTCGAAGTCGTCACCCCAGATGGACAGCAGCGGTTCCGACCAGTGCAGGTCGCGCTCGGGCAGGTTCAGGCGGTGCAGCGCGGCGTCGAGCCGGTGGGCGTTAAGAGGGTGGTCGGGGACGCAGGCGAGGCTGATGAGCAGGGCGAGCCAGTCGTGCTCGCCGATCGCACCTGTGTCCAGGTACCGCTGGAGGAGCTCGTGGGTCCGGTCGGTGAAGGACGCTGGGGCCCGCCACGGAAGGGTGTCGAAGAACGCTCGGCGCAGGACGTCCTGCAGGTAGGCGTTGTGGACCTGCGTCTTCGTCAGGGCGCGGTAGGGGCGCCGGGCGGCGCGTCGTCGCGGCCTGACGCCTGTGACATCGGCCAGCTCGCGGCCGCGGCGCTCGGGTGTGAGCAGGACCAGCGCCTCGAGCAGGCCGGCCCGGGCCCAGGCGCCTGGGCCGCTGGCCAGGGCCAGCACGGCGTCGCGCAGGGCGGCGTCATCGGCGTGGGCGGCGAGGATCGCGTCGGCGCGCAGGTGGTCGGCCAGCCGCTGGTAGGTGAACCGGACGATCTCCTGGGGTGCCGCGCCGTCGCCGGTGGTGCTGGTCTCGCGGAGCAGGATGCCGTCGGCGATCAGCGCGGTCAGCAGGGACTTGCTGTGCTTGGTCTCGGGGTGCAGACCGAGGCAGATCTCCCTGGCGGCATGCAGCGGCAGCGCCTCGACGTCCGCGTCGAGCATGGCCCGGGCGAGGGCGTCGGCGGCGCGTCGCACGAGATCATCGGAGGGGTCGACGTCGAGTCTGGCCGGGTCGCTGATCGCCCGGTTGACGGCCTCGAGCAGGCCGTCGAACACCCAGGTGAGGCTGGCCGCCTCGCGGGGGACGCTGTCCAGCCCCCGTGCCCTGACCGACAGGCACATGCTCCGTAAGAACAGCGGGTTGCGGAGTTCGGGCAGCAGCGGCGGGAGGTCGGGCAGCCGCAGGCCGTAGTGCTCGGCGTAGCGGACGAGCGCCTCCCCCTCGTGCCCGGTTAGGCCCGGGTGGATGAGCCGGACCGCCGAGCCGGTGGGCAGGTCGTCGGGCAGGACCGTGGGAGCGTAGGTGTCGCGGATGGTCAGGACGACGGCGAGCCACGGGTGGCGAGCAATGTCGGCGAGGAAGCCGTTGAGCTGGTCGCGCCACAGCGCCGGGCCGGGGCCTTCGTTGACGGCGTCGATGATTATGAGCGCCCGTCCGGCGCCGCGGACGCGTGCGGCGACCTCGAGCGCGGCACGCAGCTCCTGCCCTGTCATCGGCAGGTCGACGGTTTGGGCGATTTGCTGCCAGACGGGCCGGAGCTGCAGGTGCTGTCCCAGGACGAGCAGCGTCGGCAGGCCCTCACGCGCCCGGGCGGCCGCGGCGTCGGCGACGAGGTGGCTCTTTCCGCAGCCGGCCGGTCCCTCGATCAGCAGCGCGCCCGCGTCGGCGGCTCGCGCCTGCCTGCCGCTCAGGGCGTGGGCCGCGGTCTCGGCCGAGCGGCGGGCGGCGGAGGCTTCGGCTGCAGCGTCGTACATCGCGTCCCGCCGGGCCTGGGCGGGGTCGCGGTCCGGCGCGGGCCGCTCAGCGGCGCTGCGGCGCCGCCCAGTGCGGAGCGGCGTGGCCGGGCGCACGGCGACGACGATGCGGGCCGCCGCGTCGTGCAGCGTCTCCTCGGCACGGCGCGCAGCCACAGCGCACGCGTCCACAGCGGCGCGGAGCTCGGACAGGACGGCGCCGTCGGCCGTGGTCAGCCGCCGACGACTGGCGTCCAACACCTTTCCGGCGCGGGCGGCAGAGTCCGCCGCGTCGGTGACTGCCGCAGCCAGGTCGGGTTGCTCGGCGACGTGGCTCGACGCGGCCAGATGGCGCAGGATCATGTCGCGCTTGGCGACGTCTCGGACCAGCCCGGCTAGTCTCTCGGCCCAGCGGGGGCTGCGGCACAGCGCATCGATGGCGTCCGCGACGTCGAGCTCGACGTGGACGCTCGGGTCGTACCGGCCGCCGAGGTTGACGATCTCCCGCTCGACCTGGTGGCGGAAGAACTCGTTGGTGAACAGCCGCTCGTCGAAGAAGTACCGAACCGCGCCGGCGTGCTGGTCCTGCGACAGCGCCGTCACGACGTCGGAGTGGCCGATATAGACGAACTCGACCGTCATCCCCCGTGCCGCCGCTGCGGCCTCCCACGCGGCGACGCTCTCGTGCCACCGTTGCATGCCGCCCTTGGCCTTCCCCCGGGCGATGGAGGTCCGGTCCACGGGCAGGATGAAGGCGTACCTGGTCAAGGTGGGGTTGGCGTCGAGCGCGTCCTCCGCGCTCCTGGTCATCTGCTTGAACGCGTCGGCGTCCAGGCGGAACAAGTACTTCGCCTGCCAGGCCCACGTCCCGTCGCCGGGTGGCGGGGCGGCGCAGGAGAACTCGACGCCGGCATCGGGGGTGGCCCTGCGCTGAAGGCGCGTCCCCAGGGGCAGCCCGTCGATGTCCGGGACGAGGATGTAGCCAAGCTCCTCCCACGCCCGCTGCTGGCTCGTCTCGTGCTGCCGGATACGCGCGAGGTCGATCTGCGGGAGGGGTCCAGCTGTCGGCACGGCGATTCATGGTCCCACGTTGCCGGTCATGAGCTCACGCTGACCCGGATCGTCGACCGCCTCATCGGTCCAACCTCGCTGACCCCAGCCCTGGCGATCAGCACGTGAGTAGCCCAAGCACGGCGTCCGTCCACACTTCTGATCGCTTCCCACAACCGGCTCTCCTCCGGCTGCAGCGGGTCGGGGGAAAGGTGGGCCGCAGGCCCATCCCGAAGGGACGCGCAGCGCCCTTCCGGCGACCCGCTGCAGCCGACATCCTCGGCCGGCTGTGGAGCGGTCTCGTCGCCGTCTGAGACGGCGCGGATGGAGCCGCAGATCACGCCGGTCAGTCCGCATAGGGTCCGCGGACTCCGCGAATAAATGCGCTGCACCTTGCGCCGGAACTTCGGCGGATAACTACGCCTGCCCACAAATCCTCCCTCGGGGTTGCGCGGTCAGGATTCCAGTCACCCGACTCCACGAGAGGCAGGGCAGACCACTTTCGTTCAGGGCCCAGCCGATACCGCCTGAACGCTGCCCGGATGCAGGCCCCAACCACCCGGCAGCCCAGCATGCGGGCCCTCGCCGCTGACCTCGGCGTCGTCATCGGCACCGTGGGCCGGGGCTGCCGCGAACTCGAAGGAGCTGGGCTGGTCGCCAGCCGGCGTCGACTGGGCACCGTCGTGGCCGCGCTCTCCGTGCCGGCGGCCGCAGCCAGTGACGTGCGGCAAACAGCCCCTGAACTCGTTAGCCGAGCCCACCAAGCCGGCATAAGCGAGGACACCGCGCTGTCGCTGTTGCGCGCAGCACTGGTCGCACCCGCGCCTGACCGCTCGATAGCTTGGAGAGGATTGGTGTGCGCTGAGCCGTCGATGGAGCCGAGGTCAGCTGGGGGAGGAGAGGTCCAGGGCTCCCCTAAGCAGGTCACCGACGAGCTGCACATCGTCGGCCTCGACGTCGTGTCCTTCAGGTACAGCCCGGATTCTGCGCAACGACCGGGCCGCGTGCTCCTGGAACCACCTTTGTGCGTGCAGGAAAGCGTCGGCGCGTAGCTGCTCGTCGGCGTGCTCAAGTTGGTCTCTGGAGACGGGGCCGCACTGGGTGTCCAGCGTCAGCCGGAGGATGTCCAGGAGATCGGTGCCCTCTTTCGCTGCCCCGCGGTTCATGATCGCCTGCAGTTTCATCGCGATGATGGGGCCGGGCTCGGCCACCGCGACGGTGATCGGAGCGGCGCCAGCGACGGCAAGCTGAAGATCAGTGGCTGTTGCTGCCGCCCACGCATGGGACTGGACATGCAGTCGATCGGTTTCGTCTTCGGGAAGGGGATCGCGGTCGGCTTGGGACACGTGCAGTACGTCGACCTGTACCGGGCCGAGGGGAGTGTCGAGGAGGACTCCTGATGGGCCACTTTCCGTAGCCTCGGCCAGGAGAATCTCGAGATGGGGTCGGCTACCCGCGGTCTGGACGTCGACGGTGTCTAGGTCGATTGTGGCCCGGTAGGGGGTACCCAGGCGGCACACGACGGCCAGGCCGCCGACCACGATCACCGGGCTCCCGGTGCGTTCGGCGACCAGCGGGATGGCTGACACCAAGCGCGTCATGGCCTCGCCGGTGAGCTGGACCAGCCGCGGGTCACCAGACACGTTGCACCGGGTCGGTCGGAGTCCAATCGCGCAGGATCTCCCGGCCGCGGCCGGGATCTTGGGCCAGGTCCAGGGCAACGAACAGCGGGTGGGCCAGCGGCCACTCGGTGGACCAGTCGGCGCCGTCGACGCGCCGCTCACACACAGCTGGAACGGGCGCGACCCGTACCTGGCCGGCTCGTTGCGAGGGGCTGGTCGCCGGCCCCAGCAGGTGCACGGCGCGCCGGAGTGTGCTGCGGTCGGGCACGTAGAAGTCCAGCGGGTGGTCGGAGCGGATGGCCACTGGCGCGCCGTAGTGGGCGGCTGCGACGCTGTCGCTGAGCGCCCATCCGGTGGTTGTCTTGACGTCATCGAGGCCTAGTCGGAGAGCCTCGTTGTCCCTCCCGCGCCCTGGCCCGGGCAGTGAGGCCACATCAACCCGAGCCGAGCCCCAGTGCCGTGCCAGCTCCCAGAACAACTCTGGACCCTCCGGCTCCAGTTCATCGGTCACCAGCTGGGCGGCCCGCATCGCCGAGAATGCCTGGGACACCGAGCTGGGTGCCCGCGACACTGCGTCCGCGGCTTCGCGCACCCCCCATGTCTTCCAGGGCTGCATCAGCAGCAGTGCCGCCAGCTCCACTCCGACCTGACCGATGACACCTAGTCGCTCCGGCGCGGGATCTGACAACTCGGCAACGGCCGTGTCCACGAAGATTCCAGGACCCACCAGCCGAAGGTGACCGCGCAGGTCAAGCCAGCCCATGCCCGCCTCGTTCAACACGTCCCGCGCGGCCGACGTAATCCGCGGGGCCACCACGACCTGCAGTAGTGGCGTGGTGGAGTGGACGACCTGGTTCCGCAGCCGCTGGGCCGCCTCGGTGTTGACCAGCGCCATCGACTTGGCCTGGATGAGGACGGTTGGCCCGCCGGGAACCTCGATCACGACATCTGCGCCGTGGTCCCCCATGGAGGGTGGCCGGGCGAACAAGCCGAGGGAGGTGGCGGCGGCGACAAGCGCCTCCTCGGCATCAGTCGGCGTTAGGTGAGCGGGCACACAGCCAGGATGGCAGTTGTTCGGTGTTCGGTAAATAGCGAACACCGAACAAGCTCGACGTGGAACCCCAATCGGGCAACCGAGACATCACGGGCGTGCGGCTCGCTCGACAGTCCTGACGACCGCGCTGGCCATGCACCTCGCCGGTCATCGATATCTCTGCGAGGGCGCGACCTTAGGCTGCAGCGCTCCCTAGCCTTCCGGGCAGGACACCGAGGAGGCGAGGTCACCATGCCCAGAAAGCCAGTTCAAGACCTGCGCACCGCTACGACGTGGAAGGCGAGCGTTGATGTCCGCGGGCTCGTCACGTCGCTGATCGACACGACGCACCTGCTCGACCCGGGTGGGAGTGGCATGACGGCATGCAGGCAGCGCCCGGACATCGAGCCTGGGGAGACTCGATACCCTCACCGGCAGCTGCGCCGGGGAGACGTGCGGCTCTGCGTCGAGTGCGCCAGGGTCGCCGGCCATCTACGCACCGTCGGAGTCATTTAGGGGATGCTGACGAGGTGGCCCGCACCGGCCGAGCTCTAATCGGCCGGTGCGGACCCTCCTGTGTCCTGGACTACTTGATGTCGCGCGAGGAGGCCGGATCGTTCCCCGGGGCGACGGTGTCGGAGTCGCGGATGCGGCCGTCGCGACCGTGGATTCGCACCTCCCCGCCACCGTTGTTGCGCACGATGGTCCGTGCGCGGTCGGTGGCCTCCTTCTGGGTCGGCTGGTGCGAGCTGGACCGGGACGCGCCCGGCTTGACGACGTCCCAGCCCCCCTTCGGGTTTGGCACGACGTGCCGGTTGTTGGTGGTCACGGCTGATCGATCTCCTTTCGAGTCACACGCCCTGAGCGACACCCCGAAGGTAGCCTGATCAGAGCACTGCACGAGGGCTTCTGCGCCGGATTTGACCCCTACCCTTAAGGCGGTAGGGAGGGCCACCCGAACCCGGTAGCCCCCACCCTTACGCCTGCTGGGGTAGTGCTCGTACCCGGCACTACGGGATAACCTCTCGTCGATGCCTAGATCCGATGACGTAGCAGATGGCCAGGTGTCCCCGGCGCAAGTGCCTGCAACGACCCCGAGTGCGGTCCAAACTGGTCTAGCTCAGGTCGCTCCCGCAGGCGCGCTCCGTCGCCCTTCGGTCGAGGCGCTGACGGCGGCGGAGTTTTTGAACACGCGGGTGAAGGGGCGCAAGGCCCAGGTGCGTCGCCGGATGATCGAGCGATTGGACAACCACCCCGAACCCCCGCCACTGGCTCGATTGCTGCGCGGTGGCCGGGGTGGCGCAGTCCGCACGAAGCTGTTGCTGTCGATCCTGTGGGTGGCCGCCGGGGAAGGACACGACGTACGGTTCCCGGCCCGCGCGTTCGCCAGCCTCATCGATCTCCCCAAGCCCGACACCGACGGGGCTCGCCGAATCCTGGACGCCTACAGCTGGCTGGAGAACCGGAAGTTGATTGCGGTCCAGAGCCGGCCCGGCCTGGCCTCGAAGGTCACCCTTCTGGAGGAGTCCGGCAGCGGCGCGGACTACAGCATCCCCGGGGCCGTGCTCAAGGCGGCCGGCAAGGACGCCTCGGTCGACACTCTCAACGCCCACCGCTACATCACCCTCCCGCCGGCCTTTTGGACCAAGGGTTGGATCAGCGTGCTGTCCGGTCCGGCGGTGGCGATGCTGCTCGTGCTGGCTGTCGAGCAGGGCGGCGGCTCCGCGGCCAAGGAGTTGTGGTTCAGCCCAGGCATGGCCAAGCGGCGCTACGACCTATCTGAAGACACCCGCAGTGCAGGGGTGAGGGAACTCGCCGACGCCGGGCTGGTCACCATCCTCAAGCGCAACCTGGACCCCGACCCCTTCGCGCCCCGCCGACTGCGCAACGTCTACAAGCTCGACCTCGACCAGCTCGAGCGGGACGCGGCTGTCTACCCCGCGCGCTAGCTCGATGGTGGCGATCCTCGCGCTATGTGTCTCCACCACCACGCTCAACTGGCAGGTGGGGCAGTACGCCCTCGGTGCCAGCCGCCCACCGTCCACCTCAAGGTCGGTGCTCTGGGGATGACGGCGTGGCGACTGGGCCCGTGTCCACGATGAACCTTGAGCAGCTCCGCGAGCAGGGCGCCGGGCAGGCCGTGCTGGCCGTCCAGGTCCGCAACCGAGGCCGCCTCGCCACCTCCATCACCGACTGGTCGATCAGCTTCAACAACGGTGCTTCGTTTAACCACCCCGGCACTCGCTGGGCCACTGGTGTGGGCTGGTCGGTCGCCACGGCTGGAAGTAGCACGGGCACTGTTTCCTGCGGCGTCGGCCGCGCGGTCCGACCCGACGGGAACCCGGAGTTGCGCGACCGCGACCGAGGCCAGCACCAGCAGGCCGCCGGCGAGCTGCACCGGGGTGAGGGACTCACCGAGGGCGAGCGCGGCCAGCGCTGTGGTGACGACGGGTTCGAACGTCGACAGGACCGCCAGGGTCGACGGGCCGGTCCGCATACCGCATGCGGTGCCCGTCATCGGGTGCTGCATGAACCCAGCCGACCCCGAGCGACGCAGACGAGCCGTGTCGGCGGCCGACCCCTTGTTGATCGGAGCTGGCCACAAGGCTCGGACGGCCGTGCCCGCTACGTGCCCGTAGTACGGGCACGTAGGGGCTATGAGCGGTAACCACCGGTCTCAGCAACATCGCGATTGACCTGCGGAAACGGTTGATCGGCGTTGGTTCGCAAACCCCCCGTACCAGGCTTGAAAACCGCTATGGGGTCAAACCCATCGTGGGTTCGAATCCCACGCCCTCCGCCCCAGGGGTCAGCTGCGGATCAGCAGCTCCCCGCCGACCACGCGGAAGTCGCGGTGCAGCTCGCGCAGGACCGCCAGGCCCTCGACGTCGGCGGCGCCCACGCCGCGGAGGTCGAGCACCACGCGGGCGTGGCCGGCATCGCGGAGCCGGTCGGCCGTGCCCCGCACCAGGTCCGCGCCGCTCGAGGTCAGGTGGCCGCGCACCGTGATAAGTCCGGCCCGCCGGTCGACGACCTCGCTCAGCACCCCGCTCACGCGACCGCCAGCGCGGGTTCGGCCACCAGGACCCGCCACAGGCCGGTGCGGCGCAGCAGCCCCTCCGTGCGGAGGTCGGCGCCGCGCAGCACCACCGCGCCCCCGCGGGCCCGGCAGATGCGGTGCGCCGAGACCAGCACGCCGACGACGGCGTCGGGCAGGTGCTGCACCCGGGAGAGGTCGATGACGAGGGAGCGGGCCCCGGCGTGCAGCGTGCCGAGCAGTGCCCAGCGGACGTCGGCCAGCCCGCCGGCGAGCAGGTCGTCGTCCAGGTGGATGGTCACCTCGTGCGCCCGAGCCGGTGCGGGGGCCATCGTCACAACCGTCCTCCTCGTGATCACTGCCCGCTATCCTCCGCGCACGGTCTGACAGTTCTCTGGGTCCGATGTGTGAGTCCGCCGGACGGCGTCACCCGCACCGGGCAGGCGGACTCGAGCCGCACCGTCCGGACGACGATGGAGGGGCATGCGCTTCCCCGACTCCCTGCGTGCGCGGGAGCCACGCGCCTCGGCGCACTCGATCGTCCTCATCATGGGGGTCTCGACCGTCGTGCTCGCGCTGTCCACGACGTTCGGGCCCAACTCGGTCAGCAGCACGACGAGGGCCGCCTCCTGGGCGGGGGTCGCCGCGCTGGTCACGACGATCGCGGTGTGCGTCCTCGTCCCGGCCGAGCGGCTGGACCGCGCCGGCGTCTTCTCCCTCCTGGGACTGACCGGCGTGCTGCTGGTCTGCGTCCTCAACGTGGTGACCGACGACCCGTCCGCCGGCGCCCAGGCCTTCCTCGCCTTCCCGGTGCTCTGGGCGGCGTCCCACCTGCGCTGGGCCGCCGTCGCCCTGGTGACGGGAGCGGCCGTGGTCGGCAACGGGGTCACCCAGCTGCTGCTGCAGCCCGTCGAGCCGGCGGTGCACGACCAGCTCGTCGTCGGGACCGTGCTCGTCGTGGCGTCCGTGATCTTGGTCCGGACCGCCTCGGTGCAGGACCGCCTGGTGTCGGCGCTGCAGCAGCGGGCCGACGTCGACCCGCTCACCGGACTGGTCACCCGCCGGGTCCTGGACGACGCCCTGACCGGGGCCCTCGAGCGGGAGCCGACCGGCGACGGGACGGCGCTCGTGCTGCTGGACGTCGACTCGTTCAAGCAGATCAACGACGCGCACGGCCACCCCGTGGGGGACGACGCGCTGGTCCACCTCTCCGGCCTGGTCCGGCGGCAGGTGCGCGCCGGGGACGCCGTGGTCGGCCGGCTCGGCGGCGACGAGCTGGCGCTGCTGCTGCCCGGCTGCAGCGCGGAGACCGCGGCCCGGCGCGCGCGGGAGCTGCTCGAGACGGTGCGCGCCTCACCACTGCCGCGCGCCGACGGCGGCCTGCTGCCGCTGTCGATCAGCGTGGGGGTCGCCCACGCGCCGCTGCACGCGGACTCGGTGCGGGAGCTCTACGCGGCCGCCGACGCGGCGCTCTACCGGGCCAAGCGGGCCGGCCGCGACCGCGTGGAGGTCGCCGTCAGCGCCGTGCCCCGGCCAGCCGACGGGCTGCCGCGGCAAGGGTCCGTCCCGTGAGCCGCCCGTCGGACAGGCCCAGCGCCACCACGTCGTCGAAGACGCGCTGATCGGCGCCGGCCGCGCGCACGGCGGCGTCCATCACGGGCGGCCAGCGGGACAGCTCGGACGCCAGCCGCGACGCGCGCAGGTGCCCCGCCAGCCGCCGGCGCAGCAGCCGCCGGTAGCGCGCGCCGGCGCCGGCTCCGGCGGTCGCCGCCGTCCCGGCCAGGGCGCCGGAGAGGACGGCGTAGAAGATCCCCTCGCCGGTCAGCGGGTTGACGAGCGACGCGGCGTCGCCGGCCAGCAGCACCCGGCCGTCGGGCAGCCGTGGCCGGCCGGTCGACAGCGGCAGCCGGTGCGCCCGCAGCGCTCCGGGCGCCACCCCGGGCAGCAGCCGGTGGAGCCCGTCGACCAGCGCGGCCCTCGTCGCTCCGCCCGACACGAGTTCGCCGTAGCCGACGTTGGCCCGCCCGTCGCCGAGCGGGAAGGACCACGCGTAGGCCGGCCAGCGCTGCTCGGTGGTCACCAGCACCTGGGTCAGTCCCTGTGCGGGGAGCGCGGGGGCGTAGCCGCGGATCGCGACGGCCAGCCGGTCCGGGCGGTTGCTCGACAGCCCCAGCGCCCGGCGGACGACGGACTCCGCACCGTCGGCCCCGATGAGCACCTCCGCCCGCAGCCCGCCGTCCACGGTGACGCCGTCCGCATCCACGGCGACCGTGCGGACGGCGTGCCGGCGGAAGTCCGCGCCGGCCGCACGCGCCTGGGCGAGCAGCCGGGCGTCGAGGACCTCGCGCGGGACGACGTACGACGGCCGGTGCGTCTCGCGCTCGACGACCGCCCCGCCGGGCGAGCGCAGCGAGAGCCGGGGGACCGGCGGGTAGCCGGCGACCAGCGCGGCGGCGTCCGCGCCGAGGTCGGCGAGCACGTCGAGCGCCTCGGGGGCGACGCCGTCCCCGCACACCTTGTCGCGGGGGAAGTCGGCGCGGTCGACCACCAGCACCGAGGCGCCGGTGCGCCGGGCGGCCAGCGCCGCGGCCGCGCCGGCCGGGCCGCCTCCGACGACCACGACGTCCCAGCGCTCCACGGGCCCGACGCTACGGCCCTCCGCAGTAGAAGGCCCTCGCCCCCCTCAACCCTCGCGAGCTCGGGCTGAGCCTCCAGGCGAGGCCAGCCTGCGAGTGGCGGGGTCGAGGGTCCTCCCACCGCCCCGGCCGCGGTCACGGCGGGGTCGGCGCCCACTTCCGCACCGGGTGCTCGTACCGCTCGACGAATGCCAGCAGCTCCGCGGGCTCGGTGACCACGCCCAGCGCGTCCAGTCGGCGGGCGTCGAGGTAGCCGTCGTCCACCATGCGCCGCAGCTGGGCCAGCAGCGGCTGCCAGAACCCGTCGACGTCCACCAGGACGGCGGGCTTGGCGTGCAGGCCGAGCATCCCCCAGGTCCAGGCCTCGAACAGCTCCTCGAGGGTGCCGGCGGCTCCGGGCAGGGCGACGAAGGCGTCGGCGAGCTCGGCCATCCGCGCCTTGCGCTCGTGCATGGAGGTGACCACCTCCAGCTGCGGCAGCCCGGGGTGCGCCAGCTCGTCGTCCACCAGGTGCTGGGGGATGACGCCCACGACGTGCCCGCCGGCGGCCAGGGCGGCGTCGGCCACGACGCCCATCAGCCCGGCGCGCCCGCCGCCGTAGACGATGCCGACGCCGGCGCGGGCCAGCCCGGCGGCGAACCCCGCCACGGCGGACCGGTGGGACGGCGGCCCGCTCTGGGACCCGGTGAAGACGGCGACGCGCACGACGCCGAGCCTGTCACGGCGGCGCGGCCGCCGCGGACGGGGTTCACTGGGCGGGTGTTCTCCTCCACCGACGGCTGGGTGACCTGCGCGCTCGGCCACCGGCACTGGGGACGGGTCGGTGCGGCCGGCCTGCTGGTGCACCGCGCCGGCGCCGACGGCCCCGAGCTGCTGCTGCAGCACCGGGCCACCTGGTCGCACCACGGCGGCACGTGGGGGACGCCGGGTGGCGCGCTGCACGCCGGTGAGTCCGCCGAGCACGGCGCCCTCCGGGAGGTCCAGGAGGAGCTGGGGCTGACGCCGCAGGACCTGGCGCTCGGCCCGTCGTCGGTCGACGACCACGGCGGCTGGTCCTACACCACCGTGCTGGCCCGGCCGCTGCGCGACATCGAACCGGGCGACCTGCGGCTGGACGGGGAGAGCGACGGCGTCGCCTGGATCGCGCTGGGCGACCTCGTGTCGGTGCCGCTGCACCCGGGTTTCGAGGCGTCGCTGTACCGCCTGCACGACCTGCTCGTCGCCTGAAGGAGGACCTCTCCTTCGAGGACCCCCTTGCCCCCGCCACTCGCAGGCTCGCGCCAGGCCCCGTCCGGAGGCTCGCCGCGGGCCTCGTCCCGGGTCCCACCCTGAGCCTGCGAAGGGTGGGGAGGACGAGGTCCTTCCCCGGTGAGGGGGACGGGGTCCTCCTGCCTGCACGGGGGCCGTCAGGGCTCGGGGCGGTGCCCTGGACGGGGCCACCGCGCCGCCGTTCAGGCCGGGATCACCGTCACGGTGAGCGCGCGGTGGTCGCCGACCGGGAGCGTCGAGGCCCCGGCGTCCCGACCGCGCAGTCCGTCCCCCACCGCCAGCAGGTGGTCCAGCTGCACCCGCGGGCCGGACGCCGGGAAGCTCGGCTCGCGCACCAGCGGAGTCGCCCGGAGCAGCCGGCCCGGCAGCGCGCCCGGCAGGTTCAGGTCACCGGCCAGCACCACCGGCCCGGGCATCCCGGCGATCCACCGGCGCAGCCGCAGCAGCTGGCGGACGGCGGTGTGCGGGGCGAACGACAGGTGGGTGGCGACGACGGTGAGCGACCCCAGCCGGGCGGCGACGGCGGCTCGCGGCTCGTCGGGGAACCACCACCACCGGACCCGGCCGGTCAGCGGGTCGGGGCCCTGCACCGGCAGCCGCGCCCGGCCGGCGCCCAGGTCGAGCACCGACCACTCGAGCACCGGCAGCCGGCTGAGCAGCGCGATGCCGTAGAGCGGGCCGTCGAGCGGGGTCTGCGGGCCGCGCAGCAGCGGACCGGCGGGGGACCAGCTGCGGAAGGGGTCGGGCGTGCCGGCCACCGTGGCGGCGCCGCGCCAGTCCGCGGCGCCGAGGCCGGCGGCCAGAACGGCGGCCTGGTCGACCCCGTGCGAGCGCGGCTGCCCGGCGTCGACCTCCTGGACGGCCAGCACGTCGACGTCCAGCCCGGCGACGGCCTCCTCCAGCCCCGCGGCATCGAGGACCGGACCGCCCGGGCTGCGGCCCGAGGCGGTGTTCACGGTGCCGACTCGCACGGCGGGCCCCCGGGACACCCCGGCGACGCTACCCGGGCGTCGGGTCCGGTGCCGTCTCGTTCCAGGTGCCGCTGAGTGCGGGGATGCCTACCCTGTGCACGCCTTGTCCCGCCGACGGAGGAGCCGGCCCTGCCCCCCGGCCCCCGCGCCGGCACCGCGACCACAGCCCGCACCGGAGCCGGCCCCGGCGCCGCCACCGCCGTGCGGGTGCGGCACGGTGGGGAAGACCACCGACGGGGTCGGCGGCGTCGTCGGCGAGGTGACCGAGGGCGCCGGCGGGCTGGTCGGCGGGCTCCTGCCGTGACCGTTCCCGGCCGGCGCTAGGTTCGGCCCATGACCGCCCGCGACGACGTCTCCGAGATCTTCGACAGCGCGGCGTGGCAGCCGGTCGAGGGCTTCGACTTCGCCGACATCACCTACCACCGCGCCGTCGACGGCGGGGTCGTCCGGATCGCGTTCGACCGGCCCGAGGTGCGCAACGCCTTCCGCCCGCAGACCGTCGACGAGCTGATCACCGCCCTCGAGCACGCCCGCCTGTCGACCGACGTCGGCTGTGTGCTGCTCACCGGGAACGGGCCCAGCCCCAGGGACGGCGGCTGGGCGTTCTGCTCCGGTGGTGACCAGCGGGTGCGCGGCAGGTACGGCTACGAGCACGACAAGGGGCGTACCAGCGGCCGGCTGCACGTGCTGGAGGCGCAGCGGCTGATCCGCTTCATGCCCAAGGTCGTCGTCTGCGTCGTCCCGGGCTGGGCGGCCGGCGGCGGGCACAGCCTGCACGTCGTCGCCGACCTCACCCTCGCGTCGGCCGAGCACGCCCGCTTCAAGCAGACCGACGCCGACGTCGGCAGCTTCGACGGCGGCTTCGGCTCGGCCTACCTCGCCCGGCAGGTCGGCCAGAAGTTCGCCCGGGAGGTGTTCTTCCTGGGCGACGAGTACTCCGCCGAGGACGCGCACCGCATGGGCATGGTCAACCGCGTCGTCCCGCACGCCGAGCTCGAGGCCACCGCGCTGGACTGGGGACGGCGGATCGTGGCCAAGAGCCCGACCGCGCAGCGGATGCTCAAGTACTCGTTCAACCTGATCGACGACGGGCTGGTGGGCCAGCAGCTGTTCGCCGGTGAGACGACGCGGCTGGCCTACATGGCCGAGGAGGCCGTGGAGGGCCGGGACGCGTTCCTGGAGAAGCGGGACCCGGACTTCAGCCGGTTCCCCTGGCACGTATAGGACCCCCTTGCCCCCCGCCACTCGCAGGCTCGCGGCGGGCCCCTCAAGGGGGCCGTTCCAGGGGCAGCCAGGAGCCTGACCGTACGAAGGAGGACGACATGATCGTCGAGGTGGTGGGCGGTGCCGACGAGCTGCCCGAGGTGCGGGTCACGGACGTGGACGACCTGACCTCCCTGCAGCTGGCGCTGGGGGCGGTGACCGACGAGGAGGCCGACCAGGCCCTGCGCGACGCCGGTCTGGGCCGCGTGCAGGACGCGGACACCGGCGTCCTGGACCTCGCTGCGCTCCGAGCGGCAGCCGAGCCGCAGGCCGGGAGCGACGACTGGGCGCAGCGCTGGGACGGCATGGTCGGCCAGGCGGCGGAGGCGGGGCGGCTGGTCGACGACGGCGGCGGCCTGCAGGTCCGGGTGGAGAGCGCCGCCGGCGCCTGACCTCCGGGCGGCCGTCAGCCGATCCGGCGTGTTCCGGAACGCGGGACCCCGGAAAATCCGGAAACCCCCGGTGTCGTCATTGTGGCGGCCCCATCGGCACGTCACCATGACCCCGTGACCCGCATCGCATCGGTCTCGGCATGAGCGGAACGCCGGGGCGCCCACTGAGCGCCGAACTGTCCGAGCAGCTGCTCACCGTGGCCGTCGACATCCTGGCCGACGAGGGGTGGGGCAAGCTCAACAGCGACCGCGTCGCCGCGCGCGCCCGTGCCGGCAAGGCCGGCATCTACCGGCGCTGGCCGACGATGGCGGCGATGGCTCGTTCGGCGGTGGGCCGGTTCACGCTGGTCCGGGTCCCGCCGGACCAGGGCTCGCTGCGGGACGACCTCGCCGCGCTGGTCGACCGCTGGCGCCGGCCGCTGGACCGCGAGGAGCGGGCGGCCGCCAGCCTGGTCGGTGCGGCCCGGCACGAGGAGGACCTCCGCGCCGGCCTGGACGCCGCGCTGGTGCAGCCCCTGGCCGAGGCGATCCGGGCCATCGGCGCCCGGGCGGCCGAGCGCGGGCAGCAGGTCCCCGAGGCGCGCCTGGCGCTGCTCAGCTCGGTCATCGAGGCCTTCTGGTGGCAGCGCTACACCTCCGACCGCGGGGCGCTGAGCCGTGAGGAGGTGCAGCGCGTGCTCGACGAGGTGCTGCTGCCCGTGGTCGTGCCCGACCAGGAGCGCGCCCCGGTCTGACTCAGCCGGTGCGCCGCAGCCGGCCGGCTGCCGGCGGGGGCAGCGTGGAGCTGAGCCCGCTGAAGACCTGGGCGGCGACCGAGCAGGCGAGGGCGACGCCCTCCTCGGGGTCGGCCGGCAGGGCTCCGGCCGGTCCGGCGAGCAGCTGCCGGTGCTGCACGATGAGCGTCCGGACGGCGGCCAGCCAGACGGCGGCGGTCACCGACGCTGCGGTGCGGACGTCGGTGGGTACCGCAGGCGCGCCGCCCTCCGCCGTCCACGTCTCGAACAGCGCGTCGGCCAGGCGGGCCGTCGCCTCGTGCTGCAGCTCCCGCTCGCGGGCCCGCAGTGCGGGGGAGGCCTCGAGCGTCGCCTCGAACACCCGGCCGTCGGGTGTGGCGAGCTGCCGGGCGTGCACGGCGACCCGCTCGATGAGGTAGGCGTGCAGGGCCTCGAGAGGGGTGGTGCCCGGGGCGCGGGAGCGCACCGACTCGGCGGCGCCGTCGACCCAGGGGGTGTGCCCGTCGAAGAAGAGGTCCTCCTTCGTCGGGAAGTGGTTGAAGACGGTCTGGACGGCGACGTCCGCAGCCGCGGCGATGTCGGCGATCGTGATCGCCTCGAAGCCGCGCTCGGCGAACAGGGCCTGCGCGGTCTCACGGATGAGTGCCCGGGTCTGCGCCTTCTTCCTCGCGCGCCGGTCCAGTACATCGCTCACGGTAGAAGGTTAACTCCGCTCGGTAAGCACGGGCCGTGTGCCCCGTGTCACCCGCCCATTGTGCGCCCGTAGAGCCTCTGTAGCACGGTCCGCTTCCGCGTCCCGACGAGGACGGACGAGGCGACCGGGCCGTGTCGCGCACCCGGTCGGCCGGCGCGGCGTGTCCCCGACCTCCCCGTCGAGCGCACCCGCGGCCCCACCCCGGGAGCCCGGCACCGCCGACGCCGGGAACCCACCGTGACCTGGGCGGTTGCGTCGTCCGCAGGTGGGGCAGGACCCCGGCATGGGCGAGCCCCGCACCGGCAGCCGCGTCCGCGTCGGACTCGTCGGCGCCGGGGGTGTCGGCGTCCGCCACGCGCGGACGCTGGCCGGCTTCCCCGACGTGGACGTGGTCGGCGTCACCGACGTCGTCCCGGGTGCCGCGGACGAGCTCGCCGCAGAGCTCGGGGTGCCGGTCGTCGCGGACGTCGACCGGCTGCTCGCCCAGCCACTGGACGGTGTCTGGCTGTGCGTGCCGCCCTTCGCCCACGGCGCGCTGGAGCTGGCCGCCGTCCGTGCGGGGGTCCCCTTCTTCGTCGAGAAGCCGCTGGCCACCGGCGTCGAGGTCGCCGAGGAGGTGGCACGCGCCGTCGTGGGGGCCGGGCTGCCGACCGCGACCGGCTACCACTGGCGGCACCTGGACACCGTGGCCGCCGCCCGTGCCGTCTGCGCCGCGCACCGGCCGCGGCTGGTCGACGCCACCTGGCTCGACAGGGTGCCGCCGCCGGCGTGGTGGTCACGGCGGGAGCGCTCCGGCGGCCAGGTGGTCGAGCAGCTGACCCACGTGCTCGACCTTGCCCGGCTGCTGGCCGGCGAGGTGGCTGAGGTGCGCGCCGTCGCCGCGCCGTCCACCGTGGAGGGCCGCGACGTGGACGACGCGACCGCCGCCTTGCTGTCCTTCGACTCCGGCGCCGTCGGCACGGTGACCGCGGCCTGCTCGCTGCCGGGCAAGCTGGCCGCCGGGCTGGCCGTGGTGTGCGACGGCGCGGCGGTCGAGCTCACCGAGACCTCGCTGACCGTCACCACCGCCGCGGGGGCGGACCTCAGCCAGCCGCGGGTCGACGGGCGCACCGCCGTCGACCGGGCGTTCGTCGACGTGCTGGCCGGCGGGGCGCCGGCCACCGGGCTGGTCGACTACGCGGAGGCGCTGCGCACCCACCGGGTCGCGGTCGCGATCGCCGAGTCCGCCCGCACCGGGGACGCCGTGCGGCCCTGAGGCGGTCAGCGGAGGGCGCGCTGCCCGCGAGGGGCCGGCAGCCGGTGGCGGGACCGGCGGCGGGCGCGGTCCAGCGTCTCGCCGTAGAGCCGCTCGTAGCCGTCGGCCATCACCGCGGGGGCGAACCGGCGGCGGGCCTCGTCGGCGCAGGTCTCCGGGTCGATCTCGTCCAGCCGGCCCAGCGCCGCGGTGAAGCCGGCCTCGTCGACGGCCAGGAACCCGGTGCGGCCGTCGTCCACCAGGGAGGGCAGGCAGCCGCGGGCCATGGCGACCACCGGCGTCCCGGCGGCCAGGGCCTCGCAGACGGCGGTGCCGCCGGGCTCCTCCCAGCGGATGGGGAACAGCGCCGCGCGGGAGGTGCGCAGCAGCTCGTCCTTCGCCGCACCCCCGACGCTGCCGATCCAGCGCGCGGTGACGCCGTCGAGGTGCGGCTCGACGTGATCCAGGAACCAGGCGACGTCGGGGTGTGAGCGGGCCGGGTGACCGGGGGTGGCGAGCGCCACCTGCAGTGCCTCCCGGTCGGGCAGGCCGCCCACCGGGCCGGCGAGCACCAGCGGCACCCCGGCGGCGCGGCAGGTCCGCAGCGCCGTGTCGATGCCCTTGGCCTCGCACAGCCGGGCGAGCACCAGCACCGCGTCGGAGCGGTTCGCCCGCCGCACCGGGGGTGGGCCGTCGACCGGCACCGACAGCGGGACCACGCCGACGACCTGCTCGCGCAGCCGCGCCGGCGCCTGCGCCACCTGGGTGTCGGAGACCCCGGCGAACCACACCCGGCCACCGCCGTCGAAGGACGCCCAGAAGTCGGCGTTGCGGCCGGTGTCCCAGTGCAGCGTGGCGAGCGTCGGCGGCGCGGTGTCCCCCAGGCCGGCCAGCAGCGCCGGGCCCACCACCTCGACGTGGCTGTGCACGAGGTCGAACGGCTCGCCGGCCAGCGCGTGCTCGGCGAGGGTGGCCAGCACCACCTGCTCGTGCGCGTGCGCGGTGCCGACGACCTGCGGGTACGGCCCGCCCAACTGCTCGAAGCGGCCGGTGGGGAAGGCGCTGACCAGGCCGTCGACCGGCAGCGCCGAGTCGCCGACCGAGGCGAGGACGACCGTGTGCCCGCGGGCGCGCAGCTCGGCGGTCAGCGTGGCGACGACGTTCTCCAGGCCGCCGTAGCCGGGCGGTGGGACCGGCAGCCACGGCCCGGCGTCCATGAGGAGCTTCACGCCCGGCTCCCCGGACGGTGCTCGGCGGCGCGGACCGCCCGCATCGGCGGCCGCTCCACGACGCCGACGTCCCAGGTGACGCCCTCGAGGCCGTCGGCCGTGCGGAGGAACTGCAGCAGCTCGCGCTCCGGGCGACCGGCGCCGGGCCGGCGGGCCAGCGCGGTCTGCAGGATCTGCCCGGTCATGCGGCCGAGCGCGGCGTCGGCCTGGTGGGTGTGCTGCCGGGTGCCGAGGTCGACCTGGGCCAGGGCGTCGAGGCCGGCCAGCGCCGCGAGGTCGACCAGCAGGCCCAGCTCCACGCCGTAGCCGGAGACGAACGGCACCTGCTCGAGCAGCTCGCGGCGGCCGGCGTACTCGCCCGACAGCGGCTGGACGAAGCCGGCGAGCTCCGGCCAGAAGGCGTTGAGCAGCGGCCGGGCGACCAGCTCGGTGACCCGGCCGCCGCCGGAGGGGACGATGCCCTCGGAGGTGGCCAGCGGCCGGTCGTAGAGGGCCTTGACGTAGCCGACTGTGGGGTCGGTGAGCAGCGGGCCGAGCAGGCCGACGACGAACCGCGGGTCGAAGGCGACCAGGTCGGCGTCGATGAACACCAGCAGGTCGCCGCTGGTGACGTGCAGCGACTTCCACAGCGCCTCGCCCTTGCCCGGCCGGCTGCCGTGCCGGGGCAGCACCGCGTCGACGGCGACGACGCGGGCGCCGGCCGCTGCCGCCACCCTCGCCGTCCGGTCACTGGAGCCGCTGTCGACGACGACCACCTCGTCGACCAGTGGGCAGCGCTCCACCAGGGCGTCGCGGATGGCGGCCACGATCGTGCCCACGGTGCGTTCCTCGTCGAGCGCCGGGAGCACCACGCTCACGGTGGAGCCGCGGGCGCCCTTGACGGCCACCAGGTCGGGGGCCGCCCAGGTCTCGGCGGGGAAGGTGCGGTGGTGGAGCCAGCGTCGGACGTCGGGTCGCACAGGTCTCCCCAAGGCCGGGTGCCGACGTCGGTGTCGGCACGGAGGTCCCCGTCGGGCGACAGGATGCAGGAGAAACGGCTGTTCCGGGCCGGTGTCCGCGTCCCGTCGCCGGCCTGCGGGTGCCCCTCCGGAGGCTCACCCACTGCCCCGGACGGCGGGCAGCGTCCGGGTGTCCGGCGGGACAGCCGTGCGCTGCGTGCCGTGGTCGTGGGGGTGCGAGCACGCCCGTGGGCGCTCGGTCCCGCTCACCCAGGCGAGCAGCGGCTGAGGTCCGAGCGGTGGGGTCGCCGCCGCGTCAGCCGACGACGACGTCCTCCAGCAGCGCCCGGTACTCCGGCACGCTCGCCATCGGCGGCCGCTCGTCGACGGCGACCGCCGTGCTGTGCGGCACGAACCCGCTGCCGTCGTGGCGGAACTGGGTGAGCAGCCCGCCGGCCCGCCTGCGTCCGGCCCGGGCGAGCACGGTCGAGACGACCTGCCCCGCCATCCGGCCCAGCGCCTCCTGCTCCTGCGAGGTGTGCCGGCGCACGCCGAGGTCGACCTGCGCGAGCCCGGCCAGTCCGCAGAGCTCCAGCAGGTCGACCAGCAGCCCGACCTCCACGCCGTAGCCCGACACGAACGGCACCCGTTCCAGAGCGGACCGCCGTCCGGCGTACTCGCCGCCCAGCGGCTGCACGAACCCGGCGAGCTCCGGCCACAGCGCGTTGAGCAGCGGCCGCGCGGTCAGCTCGGTGACCCGCCCGCCGCCGGCCGGGACCGACGAACCGTCCACCTCGAGCGGCCGGGTGTAGCAGCCCTTGACGTAGTCGACCTGCGGATCGGTGAGCAACGGCGCGAGCAGCCCGGGCACGAAGTGCCTGACGTCGCCGAGCAGGTCGGCGTCGAGGAACACGACCAGGTCGCCGGTGGTCGCGGCCAGCGACTTCCACAGCGCCTCGCCCTTGCCGGGGCGGCTGCCGTGGCAGGGGAGCACGTCGGCGGTGGCGACGACGTCGGCCCCTGCGGCCCGGGCCACCGCAGCGGTCGCGTCGGTGGAGTCGGAGTCGACGACGAGCAGCTCGTCGACCAGCGGCATCCGCCGCACCCAGTGCTCGTGCAGGTCGCCGACCAGCCGGCCGACCGTCGCCTCCTCGTCGCGTGCGGGCAGGACGACGCTCACCCGGTGCTGCCCGCGCCGCTTGGCACGCAACAGGGCGTCGAGGTCGAGCGCGTCCAGCGAGGGAGCCGAGGAGGTGCGGAGCTCGAACCAGGCGCGCGCGTCGGGTCGCATCACCCCACTCTCGGTGAGGTGATCACCGGTGCGCCACGGGGCGCGACGGAGTTCACGCGGTCGTCACCAGGTGTCCGGCGGCCGGTCACACCGGGACGCCGGAGGCGCGCCGTGCCGTCGCGCTGAGCGTCCCGACGGCGGCGCCGTCCCCCGCCGGCTCGGGGTGGCCCAGGTCGGTGAGCCAGCCGCGGAGGACCCGGTGCAGCTGCTCGGCGCCGACGACCTCGCCGGGTGGCCGGAACGAGCGCGGGTGCAGCAGGAAGGCGTGCTGCTGCGGTCCGCCGAGCCCGCCGTGGGAGCCGACGTGCGGCTCGAACGCCGAGGCCTCGTCGGTGGCCGGGTCGTAGCGGCTGTTGACGACCACGTCCGGGCAGTGCGGGAACGTCGAGGCGCGGGCCACCAGCCGTGGGGCGTGCGGGCCGTAGGGGAGCAGCGGGTCCTCGCCGAGGACCGTGCCCGACGCCAGCCGGTGCAGCCCGTCGCGGCCGAGCACCACCGGCCCGTGCTCCTCGGAGTGCACGAGCAGGAAGCCGACGCCGTCGTGGTCGACCAGGCCGGGCAGCAGCGCCGGCCAGTGCCGCTCGATCTCCTCCAGCGACACCCGGCCGGGGAGGTCGGCGAACGAGACCATCGCGGTGTGGCCGGAGACGGCGACGACCACGCCCGGGGCGACCCGCGGCACCCGGCCCTCCCGGTCGGCCGGCAGTTCGTGCGCGTGCGGCACCCCCTCGGCGCGTTCCACCCGCTCGCGCAGCCGGCGGGCGATCGGCCCGCCGCCCTCGGCGAGCGCCGCCCCGACCTGCCAGCCCTCGGTGAGCCGCCGGCTGTCCCGTGGGCCGGTGAGGTGCCGGTCGGGCAGGTCGCCCGGCCCCCCGCAGAGCCGGCCGACCAGCTGCTCGACGGTCTCCCCGAAGCGGTGGGCGAAGGACTCGCCCTGGGTCTGCCCGTGGTCGGAGAGGCACACCAGGTGGTACTCCCGCGGCGCGAGCTGGGCGGCGCGGTGCAGCCGGCCGATCTGCTGGTCGATGCTGTGCAGCACGGCCAGGCTGTCGGCCCGCTCGAGCCCGCCGTGGTGCGCGGCCTCGTCGTAGCCGAGGAAGTCGGCGTAGGCGACCGGCCGGCCGGCGAGCATGTCCTCGAGCAGCGCGAAGACGACGACGTCGCGGGAGACGACCGTCGTCCCCGGGCGGGCCAGCGGGTAGATGCCGCCGCGCGACACCCGCGGCCGGACGTCGTCGCGGCGTTCGCGGGCGGCGGCGACCAGCTCGCGGTACACGTCGACGAGGGAGCCGGCGACCGTGCGCAGGGCGTTCCCCGGGTTGGCGAAGTAGGCGTAGTACCCGGTGCCGGGCCGGTCGTGCCGCTGCCGGGCCCGGCGGCTGGCCGCGGGGACGACGTACGCCAGCGAGCTCATCGTGAGGCTGACGTGCGTGGCGTCGCCGGTGAACAGGTTGCCGTGGCCCGCTCCGCCGCCGGCCAGCAGCCCACGGCCGTCGGAGTGCGCCCGCTCGATCTCGGCGGCGTCGGTCGGCGAGGACACCCGGACGATCCGGTCGCGGTCCTTGTCGTACCAGCGGAAGCCCGGGATGTCGGCGTTGGAGCCGTGCAGGATGCCGCAGACCGAGGCGCCGGTCTGCGAGCTCCAGTCGGTGTGCCAGGAGGTCAGCACGTGGCTGCCCGAGCGCAGCCAGGCGGCCAGGTTGGGCATCGACCCGTCGCGGACGGCGCGCCGGGCGGTGTCGTGGGACAGCGCGTCGATCTGCAGGAACAGCACCCCGGGCGGGCACGGCGCGGCGTCCGCCGTCCCCCGGGCCCGCCGGCGCGCGCGGCGGAAGAACAGCTCGTCCTCGTCGAGGGCGAGCACGCTGCTGACCAGCCCGGAGACGCCGGCCATGGCGACGCCGACGACGACCGCGGTGCGCAGGTCGGCGATGACGACGCCGGGCACGAGGAAGGACAGGCCGAGCACTGCGGCCCCCAGCAGCAGGAAGCTGCCCAGGCCCAGCGTGAAGAAGGCCAGCGGCAGCGCGACCCGCATGACCATCGGCCACACCACGCCGGTGAGCAGGCCCAGCAGCAGCGCGATCAGCGGCGGCTGCCACCACGCCGGCATGGTGAACGCGCCGAGCCAGCGGTCGAGGACGACCAGCGCGGCGGTGCTGACCGCCCAGGTGAGCAGGACGCGCGCCGGCGTCCGGCCCCGCTGGAGGACCCGCCCGGAGGGAGCCGTCATGCCGGCCCGCAGGCCGAGGGGTCGGGCTCGGGCTCCGGGTCGGGGGTGCGCCGGCGGTGCGAGCCGACCACGTTGAGCACCGCGCCCACGACCAGCACCAGCACGGTGGCCAGCAGGACGGCGATCAGCGGGGAGTCGAAGATGCCGCCGCTGACCACGCCGAGGGCGGCGTAGGCGACCGCCCAGAGGAAGGCGGCGAGCAGGGACGCCGGCAGCAGCCGCCGCCACGGGTAGGCCAGCGCGCCGGCCGCCAGCAGCACCGGGATGCGCCCCGCGGGCAGCAGCCGGCCGACGACGACGATCTGCCAGCCGTGCCGGTGGAACTGCTCGCGGACCTCCTCGATCCGGTCGGCGTGCTGGCCGCGGGCGACCCAGCGGACCGCCGCGGGCCCGCCGAACCGGCAGATCGCGAAGGTGACCAGGTCGCCGGCCCAGGCGCCGAGGGTGGCCACCAGCACGACGAGCACGACGTCGAGCTCGTGGGCGGTGACGGCGAACGCGGCGCCGGCGCCGACGACCGCCCCGGTCGGCACGACGGGCACGACCGAGCCGAGCAGCACGCCGCCGAAGAGGACCGGGTAACCGATCGACGAGCTGTCGGTCCAGCCCGCGGCGAGCGCGCCGGCGCTCACGACGTCGTCCCGACGGGCAGCGGCACCGGCTGCCCCGGCTCGGCGACCACCACGGCGGTGTCCAGGCCGCGGGCGGCGACGGCGGCGGCGAAGTCCCGCGGCGGGTCGGTGAGCAGCCGGCGCATCCGCGGCAGGTGCGCCACGCCACGCAGCGCGAGGGTGCCCCAGTGCACCGGGACGGCCACCCGCGGCCGCAGCCGCACGACCGCCTCGGCCGCGCCCGCCGGGTCGAGGTGGCCGGGGCCGAGCGTGAGGCCCCAGCCCCACACCGGCAGCAGCGCGACGTCGACCCCGCGGTCGCCCAGCAGGCCCATCGCGTCGGTCAGGTCGGTGTCGCCCGCGGCGTAGACGGTGCGCCCGCCGCCCTCGACCAGATGGCCCACCGCGCAGGTGTCCGGGCCGTGGGTCAGCCGCGGACCCCAGCGGTGCCCGGCGTGCTCGGCCGGGACGGCGGTGACCCGCAGCGCGCCGTGGGTGAGGCTCTCGCCCGGCAGCACCTCGGTCACGTGGCTGAGGCCTCGCGCGCGCAGCCACGCGCCGGCACCGCGGGGGACGACGACCCGCACGTCCGGGCCCAGCAGCCGCAGCGAGGGCAGGTGCAGGTGGTCGCCGTGCAGGTGGCTGAGGAGCACCAGGTCGACGCCGGCGTAGGTCTCCGACGCGGGCACCGGCACGACGCGGCGCAGCGGCCCGACGCGGCCGGTGAGCAGCGGGTCGGTCAGCACGACGTGCCCGGCGAGCTCGACGCGCACCGTCGAGTGGCCGAGGAAGTGCAGGTGCGGTCCGCCCACTCGCCCAGTATCGACCGCGACTCCGACGATCCGGCACCGGTTTGACCCCTACGGCACCTCCCGGGGTGGAGCGCCGCCTCACCCCCTCCGCCCGAGCCCCCAAACCCGAGCCCCTCAGCCCCCACCCCCACCGGGTTGATCATGGAGTTGTTGCAGGCGACACGCCGCGACGCGCCGACAGAGCCGGCAACAACCCCATGATCACGGCCGAGGGGACGTGGCGACGGCGGAGGGGCAGGCCGGACGGCGGAACCGCAACGGACGGTTGTCGCCGGCGACCGCGGCTCCCGGAGCGCCGAGTGGGCGCAGGAGTGGCAGAGTTGCCGGTGTGAAGACCTGGCTCGACGCGTGGCCGGTGTTCCGGCAGCTGACCGGTGCCGACCCCCTCGGACGCGGCCTGGCCGCGCGCAGCAAGGCGACGGAGAACGTGGTGAGCCGCACGGCCACCGCCGACCGCGTCGTGCAGAGCGTGTGCCCGTACTGCGCGGTGGGGTGCGGCCAGCGGATCTACGTCAAGGACGAGCAGATCGTCCAGATCGAGGGCGACCCGGACTCGCCGATCAGCCGCGGCCGGCTGTGCCCGAAGGGCAGCGCCAGCAAGCAGCTGGTCACCAGCCCGACCCGGGTGACGACGGTGAAGTACCGCCGTCCGTTCGGGACGGAGTGGGAGGACCTCGAGCTCGGCACCGCGATGGAGATGATCGCCGACCGCGTCCTCGAGGCCCGCCGCAAGGGCTGGCAGGACGAGAACGACGGCAAGCGCGTCAACCGCACCATGGGAGTAGCGAGCCTCGGAGGGGCGACCCTCGACAACGAGGAGAACTACCTCATGAAGAAGCTCTACAGCGCCCTGGGCGCGATCCAGATCGAGAACCAGGCCCGCATATAGCACTCCGCCACGGTGCCCGGTCTGGGTGCCACGTTCGGCCGTGGCGGCGCCACGAACTTCCAGGAAGACCTCGCGAACTCCGACTGCATCGTCATCGAGGGTTCGAACATGGCCGAGTGCCACCCGGTGGGCTTCCAGTGGGTGAGTGAGGCCAAGGCGCGCGGCGCCAAGGTGATCCACATCGACCCGCGGTTCACCCGCACCAGCGCGATCGCCGACCTGCACGTCCCGCTGCGCATCGGTACCGACATCGCGTTCCTCGGTGGCCTGATCCGATACGTGCTCGACAACGAGCTGTACTTTAAGGAGTACGTCGTCGCCTACACCAACGCCGCGGCGCTGGTGAGCGAGCAGTTCGTCGACTCCGAGGACCTCGACGGCCTGTTCTCCGGCTTCGACCCGGAGAGCAACACCTATGACGAGGCCAGCTGGCAGTATGAGCCGGAGGAGCCGCCGCACTCGGGCTCGGACGACCCGGCCGGGGCCGCGGAGCAGGACCGCAGGGAGCAGGACCCGGAGATCAAGAAGACCGACAAGGCCCAGGCGGCCGGCAGCGGTGGTCCGCCGATCGCGGCCAAGCCCAAGCGCGACGAGACGCTGCAGCACCCGCGGTCGGTGTTCCAGGTCCTCAAGCGGCACTTCGACCGCTACACCCCCGAGATGGTGGCCGAGGTCTGCGGCATCGAGCCGGAGGTCTTCCTGCAGGTCGCCCGCTGGGTGACCAAGAACAGCGGCCGCGAGCGGACGACGGCGTGGGTGTACTCGGTGGGCTGGACGCAGCACAGCGTCGGCGCGCAGTACATCCGCACCTGCTCGATCCTGCAGACCCTGCTGGGCAACATCGGCCGTCCCGGCGGGGGGATCCTCGCGCTGCGCGGGCACGCCAGCATCCAGGGCTCGACCGACGTCCCGACGCTGTACAACCTGCTGCCGGGCTACCTGCCCATGCCGCACGCGCTGCAGCACGGGTCGCTGGACGAGTACTGCGCCGACGCGGCCGGCAAGGCCGGGTTCTGGGGTAACAAGCGCGCCTACATGACCAGCCTCCTCAAGGCCTGGTGGGGGGACGCCGCTACGCCGGAGAACGACTTCGCGTTCGACTACCTCCCGAAGATCGACGGCGACCACAGCTCCTACCGGACGATCGCCGACATGATCCAGGGCAAGGTCTCCGGCTACTTCCTGGTCGGCGAGAACCCGACGGTCGGGCACCCGAACGGGCGGATGAACCGGTTCGGGCTGGCCAACCTGGACTGGCTGGTCGTCCGCGACCTGCAGATGATCGAGTCGGCGACCTTCTGGAAGGAGTCCCCGGAGATCGAGACCGGGGAGCTCGCGCCCGAGACGATCGCCACCGAGGTCTTCTTCGTCCCCGCGGCCTCGCACGCGGAGAAGGAGGGGACCTTCACCCAGACCCAGCGGCTGCTGCAGTGGCGGCACAAGGCGGTCGAGCCGCCGGGTGACGCCACGAGCGACCTGTGGTTCTACTTCCACCTCGGTCGCATCCTGCGGGAGCGGCTGGCCGGCTCCACCGACCCGCGGGACCGCCCGCTGCTCGACCTGACCTGGGACTACCCGACCCACGGACCAGACCAGGAGCCGAGCGCCGACGCCGTCCTGCGGGAGATCAACGGCACCGGCCCGGACGGGCGCGCGGTCTCGGGCTACCTGGAGCTGAAGGACGACGGCTCGACGTCGTGCGGCTGCTGGATCTACTCCGGCGTCTACGCCGACGAGGTCAACCAGGCCGCCCGCCGCAAGCCCGGCCGCGAGCAGGGCTCGGTGGCCGCCGAGTGGGGCTGGGCCTGGCCGTACAACAGGCGCATCCTGTACAACCGCGCCTCGGCCGACCCGGACGGCAGGCCGTGGAGCGAGCGCAAGGCCTACGTCTGGTGGGACGAGGAGGCCGGTCGGTGGACCGGCCTGGACAACCCCGACTTCGAGGCGACCAAGCGGCCGGACTACGTGCCGCCGGACGGCGCGAGGGCGCAGGACGCCATCGGCGGCGCCGACCCGTTCGTCATGCAGGGTGACGGCAAGGCGTGGCTGTTCGCCCCCGCAGGGGTGGTCGACGGCCCGCTGCCGACGCACTACGAGCCGGCGGAGTCCGTCGTCGAGAACGCCCTGTACAAGCAGCAGGCGAACCCGACGCTGGAGCACATCGAGGGGCCGTGGAACCGGGAGAACCCGCCGCTCTCCGATGTCTTCCCGTTCCAGGTGACCACCTACCGGCTGACCGAGCACCACACCGCCGGCGGGATGAGCCGCACGCTGCCCTACCTGTCGGAGCTCCAGCCGGAGTTCTTCGTCGAGGTCAGCCCGGAGCTGGCCGAGCTGCGCGGCCTGACCAACGGCGAGTACGCCACGCTGGTCAGCTCCCGGACGGCGATCGAGGCGAAGGTGCTGGTCACCGAGCGGATCCGGCCGATCCGGCTGCGGGACGGGCAGGTCGTGCACCAGATCGGGATGCCCTACCACTGGTCCTACAGCGGCATCTCGACCGGCGACGGGGCCAACGACCTGCTCGGGATCGTGCTCGACCCGAACACGCACATCCAGGAGGACAAGGTCAGCACCGCCGACATCCGGCCGGGACGGCGACCGCGCGGGCCCGAGCTCATCGAGTTCGTGGAGGGCTACCGGCAGCGGGCCGGGGTGCCGTCCGGGCGGGTCGGGGTCAACGGCCGCGACCCGGTCGCCGCCGAGGCCGGCGAGGGGTCGAAGTTGTGAGCCGGCGAGGGATCGAAGCCGTGAGCCCGCGAGGGACCGGAGCCGTGAGCACTCGAGCAGCAGACAGGAGACCGGCGTGACCTCGGTCAGTTCGGCGAGCCCGGCCTTCACCGGGCGCGATCCCGACAACCGGCTGTACGGGCCGCTGCCCGACGTGCAGGCCGAGGCCGGGTACGACGGCGACCACCCGGCGCGGGTGGGCTTCTTCACCGACACCTCGGTGTGCATCGGCTGCAAGGCCTGCGAGGTGGCCTGCAAGGAGTGGAACTTCCTGCCGATGGACGACGCACACGGCGTGCGCGACGTCATGGGCCTGTCCGGGATGTCCTACGACAACACCGGGCAACTGGGTGCCAACTCCTGGCGGCACGTGGCGTTCATCGAGCAGACCCGCACCGTCGACCTGCCGATGCCGACGTTCGGCCGGCCCGGGGACGACCGCAACGACACCGGCCGCTCGGTCACCGACGGCCCGAACGACGAGAGCCTGGCGACGGCGCAGCAGTCCAGCGTGCTCAACGCCGAGGCGCTGTCGGAGTTCGACCCGCAGACCGGGCAGTCGGGCACGGACAAGCAGATCCGCTGGCTGATGAGCTCCGACGTGTGCAAGCACTGCACGCACGCCGGGTGCCTCGACGTCTGCCCGACCGGCGCGCTGTTCCGCACCGAGTTCGGCACGGTGGTCGTCCAGGGCGACATCTGCAACGGCTGCGGCTACTGCGTGCCGTCCTGCCCGTACGGCGTCATCGAGCAGCGCAAGGGCGACGGCCGGGTCTTCAAGTGCACGATGTGCTACGACCGACTCACCGACGGCCTGCAGCCCGCGTGCGCGACCGCCTGCCCGACGCAGTCGATCCAGTTCGGCAACCTCGACGAGCTGCAGGCCCGCGCCGACGCGCGGCTGGCCACGCTGAAGTCCCAGGGCGTCGAGACCGCCCGCCTCTACGGGCGGGACGAGGACGACGGCGTCGGCGGCGCGGGCGCGTTCTTCCTGCTGCTCGACGAGCCGGAGGTCTACGGCCTGCCACCGGACCCGGTCGTCACCACGCGCGACCTGCCCGCGATGTGGAAGTCCGCCGGCGCGGCTGCGGCGATGATCCTCGGGGTGGCGCTGTCGGCCGTCCTCGGCTCGCGGAGGAAGTAGTCGCATGACTGAGGGCATCACCACGCCCGGCGCCGGCTGGCGGCGGGCCGACGGGCCGCCGGCGCAGAAGCGGCAGAAGCGCCGTCGCCGGCGCGGCGGCGGACGTCCCGGCGGCGAGGTGGCGATGGTCGAGGAGGCCGAGTTCACCTCCTACTACGGCCGGCCGATCATCAAGCCGCCGGTGTGGAAGACGCCGGACGTGCCGTTGTACCTCTTCCTCGGTGGCGCGGCCGGTTCCTCGTCGATCATGGCGGCGCTGACCGACCTCACCGACCGGCCGGCGCTCACCCGCAACGCCCGCTACGTCTCCGGTGGCGCGGCGATCGCATCGGTCGTGTTCCTGATCCACGACCTCGGCCGGCCCGAGCGGTTCCTGCACATGCTGCGGGTGGTCAAGCCGACGTCCCCGCTGTCGATCGGCTCGTACATCCTGGCGCCGTTCAGCGCGGCGGCCGGGGCGACGGCGGCGGTGGAGCTGCTGGGCTGGTTCCCGCGGCTGAAGCGCTTCGGCGGGGTGGTCGCGGCGCTGTTCGGCGGCCCGTTGGCGACCTACACCGGGGTGCTGTTCGCCAACACCGCCGTCCCGTCCTGGCACGCCGCCCACAAGGAGCTGCCGTTCGTCTTCGGCGCCTCGGGGATGGCCGCCGGCGGGGGCATCACCATGGCGCTCAGCCCGATCGAGGAGGCCGGGCCCTCGCGCAAGATGGCGGTGGCCGGCGCGGCGATCGAGCTGGCCGCGATGCACCGGGTCGAGACCGAGTTCGGGATCGTGAGCAAGCCGTACCACGTGGGCAAGGCGGGCAGGCTGCTGCGGGCGGCGAAGTCATGCACCGCGGCCGGCGCGGCGCTCACCGTCGTCGCCGGGCGACGGCGCGCGGGCGCGGTCGCCGCGGGTGCGCTGCTGGCGGCCGGGTCGCTGCTCACCCGCTTCGGCGTCTTCGAGGCGGGCATGGCCAGCGCCCGGGACCCGAAGTACACCGTCGTCCCGCAGCGCGAGCGGCTCGCCGCGCGCGAGGCCGGGCAGCAGGTCGCCTCGAACGGGCACGCCCCGACGATCACCCGCTGACCCCGGTCCCGCCGACGGTGCGTCCGGCGGCGGGATCGGCGACGAGGAGCGGGCCGCGGGGTCCTCATCGGCTCCGTGGTGCGGAGCCGGCTGGCCGACCTGCTCGACGGCGTCCTGGCACGTCGCCCGGCCCGGCTCCCCGCAACCCGCGGCCCGGCAGCCCCGGCCTGCAGGTCAGCGCTCCAGCACGGACCGCAGGGCGCGGTGGGCGAGCGTCGGTCTCCCCTGCTCGAAGAGCAGGTCGTGGCCCTGCCGGAGGCGCCCGTCGGGCGCGACCCACCAGTTGTAGCGGTCGTCGACCCCCCACGTCGTGTACGAGACGCAGTTGGGGTGCCGGAAGCAGGCGGCGAACACCTCGGCGTACTGCTCGGCCTGGGCGTCGGGTCCCTCAGAGCGGGTCACGTCGTTCTCCGAGATGCGCACGCGCAGGCCGGCCCCGGCGAACCGGTCGATGCTGCGCGTCAGGTCGTCGCCGTCGATCCGGTCGGTGGACAGGTCGTAGACGTGGGCCTGCAGTCCGACGCCGTCGATGTGGCCACCCTGCGCGTTGGTCTCCGTCACCAGCGCGAGCAGGGCGTCCTGCCGGGGGCCGGGGACGTCGGCGCCGTTCTCGTTGACGTACTGCGCGACGTCGGGGTCGGCGGCGTGCACCGCCCGGGAGACGACGGCCGGGTAGCCGGGCCCGAAGACCCGGTACCAGACGTTGTGCCGCAGCTGGGTGCCCTGGTCGACGCCGAACGGCTCGTTCACGACGTCCCACGACGCCAGCCGGCCCCTGAAGTGGGTGACGACCGTGGTGACGTAGTCGAGCAGCGCGGTCGCGCTCGCCCGGCGGTCGGCCTCAGTGGTAGTGGGCAGGTCCTGCATCCACCGTGGCAGGGCCTCGCCGAACGTGAGGGTGTGGCCGTGCACGTCCATCCCGTGCCGCCGGGCGATGTCGACGAGGGCGTCGGCCTCCTCGAACGTGTACACCCCCGGGCCGGGCGAGAGGTGCTGCGGCTTCATCGCGTTCTCCGGTGTGACGGAGCCGAACTCGGACAGCGCCGCTCGCGCGTACTCGGGGTCTGCGGTCAGCGGCCCGAGCGCGAGGGCTGCGCCGACCCGGAAGTCGGGTCGCTGCCGCGCGGCCAGTGCCTGCAGGCCGTCGCGTGCGGGCGGGACGGTGAGCCGCGTGGTGTCGACGGCGCTGACGGCGCCGCCGTCGAGTGCCCGGGCGGTGAGCGAGCGGACCGTGAAGGAGCCGCCCTCACCGGACAGGCCCAGCCAGACCTGGCCCGAGGTGAACACGTCCCCCAGCTCCGGAGCCGTGACCGTCTCCCCATCGCTGGCGATCCGCAGCGTGTCGCCCGACCGGCTGACCGTGAGCGGGGCCGCCGGGTCGGCCAGCGTCACCTGCTGGTCGTACACCGGCCGGGGACGGGTGGGGTCGTCGGGCAGGGAGCCGTCGTGGACGGTGACCCGCAGGTCGCGGCCGCGGAGCGTCAGTCGCACCGACCCCGGCTCGATGCGGAACTCGTCCGCGACGACGGGGGGCCGGTCGTAGAGGGTCAGTGACGCAGCGCCGGTGGCGTCGGCGATGGTGGCGGTGACCGAGAAGTCCCCGTCGACCTCCAGGTGCGTCCCGTACAGCTGCAGTGGCGGGTTCGGCTGTCCTCCGCTGCCGTCCTGCTGCACGATGCGGCGGTCGGTCGCCCGGACGTGGAGGCCGTCCTCCCCGGCGGTGACCCCGGGCGCGGCGGTCCAGTCCTGCCCGATCAGGTCGACGGTGCGGTCGCGGTCGGGCGCCGAGCAAGCGGCCAGGCAGAGCACCAGGACGGACGCCGCGACCGCCAGGTACGCGGCGAGTGACCCCCCGGCCATGGCTGCTCCTGTCTCGTCGTCCCGCCGGCGCGAGCGGGCTCGACCGTACGCGGTCGGGGTCGGCCGGGATCCCGTGGTCACGGCCTCCCAGGATCCCCGGCGGGCCGAGCCCGGGCACCCTCGGTGCCCCCCTGGACGGGCCGGGGTGGTGGCACGGCGACCGGACGCCGCCCGGCGGGGACGGCGCCGGTCGGGGCCGTTGGCCGGGTCAGGACGTGCTCACCTCGGCGAAGGCCTCCGCCACCGGCACGACGGTGATGCCGCTGTCCCGGACCAGGTCCAGCTGGGTGCTGAACGCCTCGTTGAAGACCACGCGGGCGTCGCCACCCTCCGCCATGGGGTTGATCTTGTGGTAGATGAGGATCAACCAGCCGTTGGTGCGCTTGGTCTCCTCCAGCAGCCACGCGACGTGCTCCGGCTTCGTGTCCTGGTCGACGTAGAACGTCCTGAGCCGATAGGGCTCGAGGTTCTGCCGGGTGTTGACGCCGGTCTCGGTGGTGCGCAGGGTCTGCAGGTGCTGGCGGGCGTACCACTCGACCTGGGCGTCGGTCCTGCCGTGGGGGACGGCGAGGTGCTCCGTGGGCAGGCCCGCCGCGGCGAGCGCCTCCTGCCCCCTCCACAGCTGCTCGTCGAGCCGCTCGGCGCTGAGGGTCGTGAGGTCGAAGTGCTCGTAGCCGTGCAGGGCGACCTCGTGGCCCTGCCGGTCGAGGGCCTGCAACTGGGCCGCCGTCATGAAGTCGGGCGTCTCGATGACCGCCGGGTTGACGTAGAACGTCCCCGGGAAGCCGCGCTCCTCGAGCAGCCGCACGCCGTGGGTGTAGGACGACTCCCAGCCGTCGTCGAAGGTCACCGAGACCAGCGGGCGGCTCCAGCGGGGAGCGCCTGGCCGGCTCACGTCCGTGAGGACCTGGCCGCGCACCGCGGCGGTGCCCTCGGCCCGGGAGACGAGGGTCACCACCCCCGACGTCGCCCCGGTCGGCACCTGCAGGTGCTGGGTGACCTCGGTCCACTCACCGGCCGGCGGGAGGGTCGCCAGGTCGGCGAACTCGTACCGACCGTCCGCGGCGAGGAACTCCGCTCGCACGTCGACCGGACGGTCGGACCGGTACGTGGCGGTGAACCGGAGGTACTGGTCCGGCCGGACGGGGATCGGCGCGTGCTCCCACTTCGCCTCCCCGGTCCGGCGGTCGGTGACGCGGGTCTCGAGGAACCGCCCCCGGTCGTCCTCCCGGACGGCGAACTCCGCCGCCGTGGCGCCCTCCCGGTACGGCGACCACTGGTCGGGCACGGCCTCACCGCTCGCCGTCAGTTCCGGGTTCGGGAGGAGGTTCGGCCCCGGCGGGACCGCCGGGTCGACGTGGACGTCGTGGGCCGGGACGAGGTAGGCGCCGTCCACGTCGAGCGTTCCGGTCGAGGCGATGCGGAGGACGTACTGGACGGCGACCACGTCGGCGTCCGGGCGGAACGCGGCGCTCACCGTCGACCAGGGCAGCCGCTCCTCCGGGTACTCCCGCACCGACACGAGCCGGTCGGCGCCGTCCCGGGTGGAGTAGCGGGCGAGGAGGGTGAAGCCGGGGTCGCCGCCGGACACGAACGCCTTGAACAGGTAGGTCCGGTCCGCGGACACCGCCACCCGGGGGCTGGTCAGCGTCACGTCGCCCGACCGGTACCGGGGCACGTCGACGCGCAGCGCCCGCTCGGTGACGTGGCCGGGCGCGGTCCCCAGTGAGACGTCCGCGTCGAGGCTGTGGTCGACGCGCCAGCCACCGGGCGTCGCGCTGCCGTCCGCGGAGACGGCCGGCAGCAGGTTGGCGCCCGGGGCGGCCTGTGCCACGTCGTCCCGGCCGTCGGTGTACCGCTGCCAACCCACCGTGACGAGCACCGCCACCAGCGGCACGACGACGAGGGGGTGTTGTGCCAGTCGGCTAAGCCGCACGGGCGTTCACCGCCAGCTTGCCCGCCCGCTTCGGCGAGGACCAGGTGCTGCCCACGTCCCTGCGCTGGACGAGCGAGCGGCTCCTGATCAGGCAGCGGGTGATCGCCACCAACTGGACCAGGTCCATGAGGTAGAAGACGAAGTAGGCGGTGGGCGCGTACATCGTCAGGCGCAGGCGCTCACGCTGGCTGAGGGTCTCGTCCATCCAGATGGTGAGCAGGGTGTAGGCCGTGATCGTCGCGTACGCACCCACCACCAGCGTCGGGGTGTACTGCGTCAGCGAGATGTAGATCGCGTACGTCCACGCCAGCGGGGAGACGAGGAGCGTGAACTCGCTCAGCACCGCCATCGGCATCCGGTACATGGTCAGCGTGCGGCTGTACCGACGGTCCCGGTTCCCGATCAGGTGGCGGTACTTGACCAGGTTCTGCATGCTGCCGTACTTCCACCGGTAGCGCTGGCGGGCCAGCGCGCGGAAGGTCAGGACGCCTTCCGTCTTGGCCACCACGTCAGCGCCGTACACCATCCTGAACCGCCGGTTCCCGAGGCTGGTCACCTTCGTGCTCAGGCCGATGTCCTCGGTCAGCGTGTCGGTGTCGTAGAAGCCGACCTTGCGGAGCACCCGCATGCGGTAGGTGGAGGCGACCCCTCCCACCACGAACTCGCAGTTGGTCACCGAGTACAGCTTCTTGGACCGGTAGCCGATCATGTGCTCGAAGCGCTGCAGCACACCGAGGACGGTCGGCTCGTCGATGATGTGGACGTTGGCGGCGACGCCGGCCACCCACGGATCGTCGAAGTAGGACAGGGCGTTCGACACCGCGTCGGGCGAGAGCAGCGAGTCGGCGTCCAACGTCATGACGTACTCACCGCGAGCGTGGTGGCGCAGGACCGCGGTCAGCGCGGCGCCCTTCCCGACGTTCCTCGCCATCCGGTAGAGGCGCAGGTCCATGTCCGGGTGCCGGGCCCGGTAGTCCTGGACCAGCTCCTCCGTCCGGTCGGTCGAGGCGTCGTCGGCGACGATCACCTCGAACGCCGGGTAGCTGCTCATCCGGACGGAGTCGAGGGCCCGGGTGATCACCTGCTCCTCGTTGTGGGCGGCGATCACGATGCTGACGAGGCCGGGCACCTCAGCGGGATGGCCGTCCGGGCCTGTCGCCGTGGCCGCGCACTCGGCCCACGTCCGAGGCCGGTCGGCCCGACGGAGCAGGTGCTTCCGCCGGTGCTGCCAGATGTCGTAGACGTTGGCGCCGACGAGGTAGAGCCCGAAGTGCACCACGTACAGCAGGCTGACGCCCGCGAACAGGTAGAAGTGGAGGCTCGCGAGGTCCATGCTCACCCGCCGCCCGGATGAGGCTGCCCGCCCGGGCTCGTCCGGAGATCGCGGCGCCGGTACAGCACGTGACAGGCGACGAAACGCACGATGGCCGTCAGCAGGACCACCGCCCAGAGCACCAGGCTCACGGTCGTCATGAACGAGAGCAGGTCCTGGAACATGACTGCGTCACGCCCGAAGGTCTCGGCCGCTACGACATCGAGATGGTCCGGTGCAGGGTGCATGGCTGGCCCTCTCGGTTCGGGAACGGTTGCTGTGTCGGGTGACGGCTCGCCACCACGTCGCTCGTGCGGACACCCCGGATCAGCGGGGTGCAGGACGACCTGTCGTCACCGGGCGGAGCGAGCGACGGTGACCGGGCGGGTGCCTGTCGGCACGACCACCGCCGGGAGCCGTCGAGTCGCGGTGACGCAGGTCAGCCGCCGTCACGGACGCCGCTGCCCCGTGCGGCAACACGACCGTCCGAAGCTGGTTCGCTGCGAGGAACGAGTGGGCCGGGGCCGGGTGGACGGGTGCTCCGCTGCTGATCCAGGCCACGTCGAAATGGCTCACTGATGTCCCCCGTGCTGTTCCTTGGTGACGCAAACAGCAGGGACTTTGGGCCATAACCGCAGACAGCGGGAGGGACTTCGAACTCTTGCGCGGTCAGAACTCGGTGGGCCATGACAGACCGTTGTGGGTCATGGCCGAGTCGTACGTGCGCTCATCTCGCAGAGATTGTGACCCGTGACGGTGAGCAATGACTTGGACCGCGGGGTCACTCGCCGGGCGGCCGAGACGGCGTCGGGGGCCGGGTCTTCACAGTCACTCGCCCGGAGGCTCACTCCATCCGGTCAGCGCGGCGCGCGACGGTGGGGCCCTGGATGGTCGTTGCAGTGCTCGAGGAGCCGACGGCTCGACGGCCGGGCGTTCGACTCGAACTGCAGGGTGGTGCGATCGTCGTCCCCGAGGCGGGCCGAGGCGGGCGAGGGCGCCACTGATCACCCGCGGGGTGCGTCCGGCGCGGCCGGCAGCGGCGAAGGAGGGCTGTGGGGGTCTTCGTCATCGTGGTGCCGGTGCTGCTGGTCGTCGTCCTCGGCTACGCCATCGGCTACACGGTGTGGGAGGCGACCGGTCTCGGGGGGAACCCGGAGGTGCCCGGCTGGCTGACCGGGCTGGCGCTGCTGGGAACGGTGTCGTGGCCGCTGGTGTCGCGGCGGGCGCGGCTCAAGCGCGCGCTGCGCCGGGCTCGCGGGCGGGGGGACGACGCGGAGACCGCCCGGCTGGGGGCGGAGCTGGCCCGGCGGCGCCGGGGGAGGAGCTGAGGCAGGCGTCCGCGCCGTTGCGGACGCCGTGCCTCAGCGGGTGCCGGCGTAGCGGATGACCCGGCCGGCGCCGAGGGAGCGGGCGCTCTGCAGGGACAGGGCGGCGCGGCGCATGGTCTCGTTGGCGCTGGCGCCCTCCTCGAGCGCGGCGACGCCGGCGCAGGCGCCGAGGCCCGGGATGGCCAGCTCGGTGATCGCGGTGGCGAGGCGGGTGGCGGCGGCCTCGGCGTCCGTGGCGCTGCCGCTGACGAGGACGGCGAACTCGTCGGGGCCCGAGCGGCCCAGCCAGTCGTCGCCGCGCAGCGAGCGCGCCACGACCGAGGTGGCGGCCGCGAGGCTGCTGACGGCGGTCGGCCGGGTGTCGTCGCGCCGGAGCAGGCCCAGGACGATCAGCGCGCCGGGGACGCCGGGGACGGCGGCCAGGCGCTCGGCGAGGTGGGCCGAGACCGAGTTGGGCCCCGGCAGCAGGCTGGTGACGTCGTCCTCCGGTGGGAGGAGCGCGGAGACCGGCAGCGAGACGGAGAGCGGGTTGCGGGCGATGGACATGACGTCCCCATCGGTACCGGTGTCGTTCCGCTGGAGGGGATCCCACCCGGAGGGGTGGGGCGGCGGCCGGCCATGACCTGGGGGACGACCCCGTCGCCGGCCGGTACCGGGACCCGGTCGGGCGACACGCCCGGGCCCGGGGTGGGCACGGGCGGTCAGCACACGCTGGTCCGGCGCCCCTCGGCGCGGACCGGACGGTTCCGTCACCGCGCCGCCGCCCGTAGCGTCCGACGGCCATGGGCGTGCACCGGCCGCGCCGAGGGGGTGGACGCGTGCGGAGATCCGACCCGGCCGGGGTGGACGCTGGGCGGCTCCGCGACATGCCGGTGCTGGTCACCGGGGGCACCGGCTTCCTGGGCGCGTCCGTGGTGCTGCGGCTGCTGAGCGCCGGGTGCCGCGTCGTCGTCGTCGGGCCGGACCCGGGGTGGCGGGAGCCGGTGCGGCGGGCGATCCGCGAGGGCGTCGTCGAGCTGGTGCAGGAGCCGGAGTGGTGGCGGCCGGAGGCCGCCCGGCGGGTGGCGCGCCGGGCGGCGGGGGCCGAGCAGCTGGTGCACCTGGCGTCGGCGCCGGTGCCGGCAGGGGAGCGGACGGCGACCGGTGCGGCGCGGGACGCCGTGGCGGTCGACGTGGCCGGCACCCTGGAGCTGCTGGCGGCGCTCGGCGACGGGCTGGGCCACGTCGTCCTCGGCAGCTCGGTGGAGGTCTACGGGCGGGCGCCGGTCACCCCGGTGGACGAGTCGATGCGGCCGACGCCGGCGGACTCCGTGGCGGCGGCGCGGCTGGCGTTGGAGGACCAGCTGCGGATCGTCGCCGCGGCGGGCGGGCCGGAGGCCACGGTGCTGCGCTTCACGACGCTCTACGGGCCCGGGGAGACCATGCCGTGGGCGGTGCCGACGTTCATCCAGGCCGGGCTGGCCGGGCACCCCGCGACGATCGCCGGGGACGGCCAGGAGCTGCGCGACTACCTGCACGTGGAGGACGCCGCGGACCTGGTTCTGCGCGCGGTGGCCCGGCCGCCCGCGGTGTCCTCGGCCGGCGAGCGGTTCCGGCTGGTCAACGCCGGAAGCGGGACGGCGGAGCGCACGGTGACGCTGGCGCAGCGGGTGCGGCGGGCCGTGGCCGAGCAGCGTGGCGAGCTGCCCCCGCCGCCGCGGCACGTGGGGGAGCGGCGAGCCGGTGGCGTGGTGTGCCGGACCGAGCGGGCGCGCGAGCTGCTGGGGTTCCGCCCGACCGTCGACCTGGACCGGGGGCTGGCGGAGGAGGTGGCCTGGTTCGCCCGCCTGGCGGAGTCACGGCCCGACCGGGGCGCCGCCGGGTGACGCTCCGGCGCGAAGGACCCGGCACTCCCGTGGGAGTGCGTGACGGGGACCCGCGTGCTGGGACACGGCGGGCGTTCGGGGCGCCCGGTGGCCCGATCGGCGTCCCCGGGGGTCAGCGGGGCGAGCGCCGCTCCGTCCGCAGCATCCTGACCTCGCACAGGATCGCGGCCGCCCAGGCGAGGACGACGAGGACGTCGCCCAGGTGGACGCCGTGCTCGTCGCCGAACTCCAGGAGCACCGGCCCCTCGCTGACGTAGTGCCCGGTCAGCAGCAGGACGGCGAAGAGCGAGAGGATCGCCGCGACGACGGCTGCGGGTAGTGAGCGGGGCACGGCTCGACGGTAGCCGGACAACGGCGGCACCGAACGCAGCAGAGCGGCGGCGCCGGTCACCGCGCTCGTCCGTACCGCCTGGTCGAGGCCGGTCGGCCGGCGACCGGGCCCGGTACGCGGGCACGCCGGCGCCCACCCCGTCCGGCTCCGTGTCCTCGGTCACGACGGTCCTCCCGGCGACGACGCAGCCGGGCGCGCTGGTGACCTCCCCGGCACGGGACGACGGCCCGGGGCAGGGGAGCGCACCGCGAGCCACTCCGCGTCGGCGCGTCGGGCGGCGGGTCGAGGGCGTGCGACCTGCCGGCGTGTCACCGACCTCCTAAGCTCGGCCCACCTCGTCTTCCCCACGGGGCGTCCTGTCGTCGATGCGTGTTGTGGAGCGTGGATGCCGCCGGTCGAGCTGACGTGGGGAGCGGCGACAGCCGTGGGCCAGCGGGAGGACAACCAGGACAGGTACCTGGCTGCTCCCCCGGTGTTCGCGGTCGCCGACGGCATGGGGGGTCACGTCGGTGGTGCTGCCGCTGCGGAGGCGGTGGTCGAGGCGCTGCGCTCGCTGACCGGGTCCGGGACGACGACCGTCGCAGCGATCCGGCTGGCGCTGCAGCGGGCCGACGGCGAGATCCGCGCGTTCCACGGCCCGGACAAGGCCGGTGCCGGGACGACGGTCGCCGGTGTCGCGCTGGTCGACGAGGGCGAGGGGCCGCAGTGGGCGGTCTTCCACGTCGGGGACTCCCGGGTCTACCGCTGGCACGAGGGCTGCCTCGAGCTCTGCACCAAGGACCACTCGGTGGTGCAGGAGCTGATCGACGCGGGCTACATCTCCGACGAGAGCGCCGGCACGCACCCGCAGCGGCACATCATCACCCGTGCGCTGGGTGTCGGTCCGCGTCCCGAGGCGGACGTCGTCCTGTCACCGGTGGTGCCGGGGGAGCGTTACCTGGCCTGCTCGGACGGGTTGACCGGCGAGCTGGACGACGGACGGATCGGGCTCCTGGTGGGCGGTGAGGTCGATCAGGCCGCCACCAGGCTCGCGGCCGAGGCCGAGAACGTCGGTGCGCGTGACAACGTGACCGTCGTCGTGGTCGAGGCCGGCCCGGGAGCTGCTGCTGGGGTCGTGGGGTGAGGTCACCGGGCTCGGCGGCGCCCATGTCCGGCGCCGCTGCGTCTGGTCCGCCCGACCCGCCGGGTCCGCCCGGACGAGCGGACGCCTGGCTCAGCGCGGGACGTCGGGCAGCGCCTGGGAGCTGAACTCCTCGGCGTTCTGCGACAGCGAGTCCGTCTGCAGGTAGCCCCACATCCGCTCGCCGGCGACCCCGTCGAGGTAGACGACGCTCGCCGCGCCCTCGGTGCCCGTCCCCAGCACCGGCGCGGTGAAGAAGTCGACGTCGTCGGGCGTCAGCCCGCGCAGCGAGTACGCGAGGGAGAGCAGCTCGGCGGTGCCCAGTTGCTCGTCGACCGCGACGGCGCTGGTCACGGCCAGCAGTGCGGCGTCGAGCCGGCCCGGGTCGGTGAAGGTGTCGGAGCTGAACAGCTGGCCGAACACCGCCTGCAGGTACTGCTGCTGCCGGCGCACGCGGTCGAAGTCGCCACCGGGCAGGCCGTAGCGCTGACCGAGGTACCAGCGCGCCTGGTCGCCGTCCAGGTGGTTGACGCCGGCGGGGAAGGTGTACGGCCCGTTGCTGGTGGTCTCCGCGACGACGACGTCCACCCCGCCCAGGTCGTCGGTGACCTGGACGAGCCCCTCGAAGTCGATCGCGACGTAGTGGTCGATGCGCACGTCGGTGAGCTGCTCGACGGTCCGGACGAGCAGCGTCGGCCCGCCGTAGGCGTACGCCGCGTTGATCTTGTCCGTGCCGTGGCCGGGGATGTCAACCCACGAGTCCCGCGGTACGGAGATCAGCTGGGCGTGCCGCCGGTCGGCGGAGATCCGGGCGATCATGATGGCGTCCGAGCGGCCCCCGGCGGCGATGCCCTCGTCGGCGGTCGCGCGGGTGTCCGACCCGACGAGCAGGAAGGTCACCGGTTCCCCGCCGGTCTGCTGTGCCGGGGTCGCCGGTGCGGGACGGGCGGTCCCGTCGAGCTGCGCGAAGACGTCGGAGACCCGGGCGACATTGCCGGCGTAGCGGTCGGTGAGGAACCACAGGCTGCCGCCCACGACCAGGGCCAGGACGACGCCCAGGACGCCGAGGCTGATCACCACCCGCCGGAGGGTGCGTCGACGCGACGGCGTCGGCGCGGTGCCGTCGTGTTCCGGTCGTGCGATTTCGGTCGCGCTGCTCATGAGGTCCCCGTCCACCTGGTCGGAGACCGACGGTACGAACGGCGACGCGACCGGTCAGCCCGTCACCACTCGTCGGGGTGAGGCGGTGAGACGTCGGCGCGGGCACCGAGCGGCGCGGCGCTGCCGGCACCGGCGACCCGCACGCCTACCCGAACTCGTGCTGGTCAGCGTGGTCGATGGTCCGACCCAGCAGGACGGCGGCGGGGACGGCGAGCAGCAGCCAGAGCACCAAGGCCGCCCACACCCAGCCCACCAGCACCTCCTCGTCCCCGTGCGCACCGCCGAGCCGAGTAGATCGCAGATGGCGGCCGCCTGGAACCCCCCGAGTGCGGGAGGACCGTGATCGTGACCTCCGAGAGGAGCGGTCGGGCGGACTGCTGCTCGTGTCGCCGTCTCCGGTGGTCCGCCGCTCCGAGCGGCCCGCTCACCGGGCGCTGCGCCACCCGTCATGGTGCACTTCAGTTCTTGAGTGGTTGGGGGGCTCGACAGGGAGGGCGCGACGGGCATGCGGATCTCGGTCATCGGCTGTGGCTACCTCGGCGCCGTCCACGCGGCCGCGATGGCCGAGCTGGGCCACGACGTGGTCGGGATCGACGTCGACGAGAGGAAGATCGCCGCCCTGTGCGAGGGCCGCGCCCCCTTCTACGAGCCGGACTTCGGCGAGCTGCTCCAGCGCTCCCTCGCTTCGGGCCGCCTCGGCTTCAGCACGGACGTCGCCGACGCCGCCGGGGCCCGTGTGCACTTCGTCTGCGTCGGGACGCCGCAGAAGCACGGCGAGTACGCCGCCGACCTCCACTTCGTCCGAGCGGCGGCCGAGTCGCTGCTGCAGGTCCTCGAGCCGGGCGAGGTGGTCGTCGGGAAGTCGACCGTCCCGGTGGGCACGGCGGCGGAGCTCGCGCGCATGTTCGGCGACAAGGTGCCGGGCGCGCTGCTGGCCTGGAACCCGGAGTTCCTCCGCGAGGGGTTCGCCGTCCGCGACACGCTGCACCCCGACCGGCTGGTCTACGGCGTTCCCGACGGGCCGGACGCCGACACGATCGTCGCCGTCCTCGACGAGGTGTACGCGCCGATCGTGGCCCGCGGCACCCCGAAGGTGGTCACCGACCACGCCACCGCGGAGATGGTCAAGACCGCGGCCAACTCCTTCCTGGCCACCAAGATCTCCTTCATCAACGCGATGGCCGAGCTGTGCGAGGCCACCGGCGCCGACGTCAAGCAGCTGGCCGACGCCATCGGCTACGACGACCGGATCGGGCGCAAGTTCCTCAACGCCGGCCTCGGCTTCGGCGGCGGCTGCCTGCCCAAGGACATCCGCGCCTTCATGGCCCGCGCCGGCGAGCTGGGCGCGGACCAGGCGCTGACGTTCCTGCGCGAGGTCGACAACATCAACATGCGCCGCCGCATCCGGATGGTGGAACTGGCCCGCGAGGTCTGCGACGGCTCGCTGCTGGGCAAGCACATCGCCGTGCTCGGCGCGGCGTTCAAGCCCGACTCCGACGACATCCGCGACTCCCCGGCGCTCAACGTCGCCGCCCAGCTGCAACTGCAGGGCGCGGTGGTGTGCGTCACCGATCCGGCCGCGATCGACAACGCCCGCCGGTCCTGGCCGCAGCTGGACTACGCGCCCACCCCCGAGCAGGCCGCGCACCGGGCCGACGCGGTGCTGGTGCTCACCGAGTGGCGGCAGTACCGCGACCTGGACCCGGTCGCCTTCGGGCAGGTCGTGGCCGGCAAGCGGGTCCTCGACGGCCGCAACGCCCTGGACCGGGAGGCCTGGACCGCCGCCGGCTGGACCTACCGCGCCCTCGGCCGACG
>NZ_FOIE01000016.1 GCF_900111455.1 Geodermatophilus poikilotrophus
GGGCCGTGGGGAACGGAGCGGTGCGCGGGCGTTCCGGTCGTAGGCACGCTGTTGGGTCCTGAGGGAGCGGACCCCCCGGCGGTGGACGCGCAAGCGTTCGTCGGTCGGGGTGGTCGGTGAACTCGTGTCGGGGCCGTTCGGGTCCTCGTACCACCCGCCGTCTCCTCCCCTCCTGTGGGGATGGGGTGGTGGGGTTCGGCGGGGCGTGTCCGGGCGGTGGCCGGTTGGTCGTTGAGAACTGCACAGTGGACGCGAGCATCTTCTTTGATTGCAGGCCCGCGCTTAGGCGTCGGTCACGTGGCGTGCTCCTCTTCGGAGGAGTGGTGCGTGGTCGGTGTGGGGCGTGGGGTTTGTTGTAGTTGTGTGGCCAAGTTGTTAAGGGCACACGGTGGATGCCTGGGCACCAGGAGCCGATGAAGGACGTAGGAGGCTGCGATAAGCCTCGGGGAGCTGCCAACCGAGCGTTGATCCGAGGATGTCCGAATGGGGGAACCCCGCACCAGTCATGTGGTGTGACCCGCGCCTGAACACATAGGGCGTGTGGAGGGAACGTGGGGAAGTGAAACATCTCAGTACCCACAGGAAGAGAAAACAACCGTGATTCCGTGAGTAGTGGCGAGCGAAAGCGGATGAGGCTAAACCGTTTCCATGTGATACCCGGCAGGGGTTGTGGAGGCGGGGTCGTGGGACCGTTCGCGCCAGTCTGCCGGCTGGCGAGGGAGTGAGAAAGTGCAGTCGTTAGTGGAAGGCCTCTGGAAGGGGTCGCCGTAGAGGGTGAGAGCCCCGTACACGAAAACGCTGCACCTCCCGAACGTGTTTCCCAAGTAGCACCGAGCCCGTGGAATTCGGTGTGAATCCGGCGGGACCACCCGCTAAGCCTGAATACTCCCTGGTGACCGATAGCGGACGAGTACCGTGAGGGAAAGGTGAAAAGTACCCCGGGAGGGGAGTGAAATAGTACCTGAAACCGTGTGCCTACAAGCCGTGAGAGCTGCTGCGCCTTCGGGCGGGTGGTGATTGCGTGCCTTTTGAAGAATGAGCCTGCGAGTTAGTGGTACGTGGCGAGGTTAACCCGTGTGGGGTAGCCGTAGCGAAAGCGAGTCCGAACAGGGCGATGTGAGTCGCGTGCTCTAGACCCGAAGCCGAGTGATCTACCCATGGCCAGGTTGAAGCGCGGGTAAGACCGCGTGGAGGACCGAACCCACCAGGGTTGAAAACCTGGGGGATGAGCTGTGGGTAGGGGTGAAAGGCCAATCAAACTCGGTGATAGCTGGTTCTCCCCGAAATGCATTTAGGTGCAGCGTCGCGTGTTTCTTGCCGGAGGTAGAGCACTGGATGGCCGATGGGCCCCACAAGGTTACTGACGTCAACCAAACTCCGAATGCCGGTAAGTGAGAGCGCGGCAGTGAGACTGCGGGCGATAAGGTTCGTAGTCGAGAGGGAAACAGCCCAGATCATCGGCTAAGGCCCCTAAGCGTGTGCTAAGTGGAAAAGGATGTGGGATCGCAGAGACAACCAGGAGGTTGGCTTAGAAGCAGCCATCCTTGAAAGAGTGCGTAATAGCTCACTGGTCAAGTGGTTCCGCGCCGACAATGTAGCGGGGCTCAAGCACACCGCCGAAGCCGTGGCACTCCAGCACGTCCCCGTCGTCGCCTCTTGGGGCGCCGGCCAGGGGCTGGGGTGGGTAGGGGAGCGTCGTGTGGCGGGTGAAGCGGCGGAGGGATCCAGCCGTGGACGCCACGCGAGTGAGAATGCAGGCATGAGTAGCGAGAGGGGAGTGAGAACCTCCCCCGCCGGAAGACCAAGGGTTCCTGGGCCAGGCTAATCCGCCCAGGGTGAGTCGGGACCTAAGGCGAGGCCGACAGGCGTAGTCGATGGACAACGGGTTGATATTCCCGTACCCGCGAAGGAACGCCCATGCTGAACCCAGCGATGCTAACCGCCCGAACACCCGGGTCCGGTTCTTTCGAGGATCGGATGCGGGGACTAGCGCGGGATCCGGACTGGTAGTAGGCAAGCGATGGGGTGACGCAGGAAGGTAGTCCTACCGGTGAGTGGTAGTACCGGTGCAAGGGTGTGGCCCGCGCCATAGGCAAATCCGTGGCGCACGTGGGTGAGGCCTGACGCATAGCCGATTGCGGTGAATGGGATGATCCTATGCTGCCGAGAAAAGCCTCTAGCGAGTTCCGAGCGGCCCGTACCCCAAACCAACTCAGGTGGTCAGGTAGAGAATACCGAGGCGATCGAGCGAACTGTGGTTAAGGAACTCGGCAAAATGCCCCCGTAACTTCGGGAGAAGGGGGACCCTCGCCCGTCAACCAGCGTGCCTGGGGCAGCGGAGGGGGGTCGCAGAGACCAGTGAGAAGCGACTGTTTACTAAAAACACAGGTCCGTGCGAAGTCGTAAGACGATGTATACGGACTGACGCCTGCCCGGTGCTGGAACGTTAAGGGGACGGGTTAGCTCTTCGGGGCGAAGCTCAGAACTCAAGCGCCAGTAAACGGCGGTGGTAACTATAACCATCCTAAGGTAGCGAAATTCCTTGTCGGGTAAGTTCCGACCTGCACGAATGGCGTAACGACTTCTCAGCTGTCTCAACCACAGGCTCGGCGAAATTGCACTACGAGTAAAGATGCTCGTTACGCGCGGCAGGACGGAAAGACCCCGGGACCTTCACTACAGCTTGATATTGGTGTTCGGTTCGGCTTGTGTAGGATAGGTGGGAGACTGTGAAGTCCGCACGCCAGTGTGGATGGAGTCGCCGTTGAAATACCACTCTGGTCGAATTGGATGTCTAACCTCGGTCCGTGATCCGGATCAGGAACAGTGTCAGGTGGGTAGTTTAACTGGGGCGGTTGCCTCCCAAAATGTAACGGAGGCGCCCAAAGGTTCCCTCAGCCTGGTTGGCAATCAGGTGTCGAGTGCAAGTGCACAAGGGAGCTTGACTGTGAGACCGACGGGTCGAGCAGGAGCGAAAGCTGGGACTAGTGACCCGGCACCGGCATGTGGAAGCGGTGTCGCTCAACGGATAAAAGGTACCCCGGGGATAACAGGCTGATCTTCCCCAAGAGTCCATATCGACGGGATGGTTTGGCACCTCGATGTCGGCTCGTCGCATCCTGGGGCTGGAGTAGGTCCCAAGGGTTGGGCTGTTCGCCCATTAAAGCGGTACGCGAGCTGGGTTTAGAACGTCGTGAGACAGTTCGGTCCCTATCCGCCGTGCGCGTAAGAGACTTGAGAAGAGCTGTCCCTAGTACGAGAGGACCGGGACGGACGAACCTCTGGTGTGCCAGTTGTACCGCCAGGTGCACTGCTGGTTGGCTACGTTCGGCAGGGATAACCGCTGAAAGCATCTAAGCGGGAAGCTCGCTTCAAGATGAGGTCTCTCACCCAGTCAATGGGGTAAGGCCCCCGCCCAGACCAGCGGGTTGATAGGCCGGAGGTGGAAGCACCGCGAGGTGTGGAGCTGACCGGTACTAACAGGCCGAGGGCTTGACCACACGACCACAACGACCCCCACACCAGGTGTGCGGGGTGACGGTCGAAGAATCATGCGTAGCAAACAGCGTCCACTGTGCGGTTCTGAACGCACCAACCGGGATCCGGTCGGTCAGGTTCACAGTGTTACGGC
>NZ_FOIE01000004.1 GCF_900111455.1 Geodermatophilus poikilotrophus
GTGACACCCGACCGGGTGGGGCTGGGCGTCGGCCGTCCACAGATCTTGGCGACGCCGGCTCGCGGACCGGCTCGCCCGCCTACTGTCCGTCGTCGTCCTGACCGAGCGTGACGACGGGGGTGCCGTGCCGACCAGTGCGCTGGAGGTCGTCGACGGCGAGGTGCGGGAGCTGATCCGCCGGCGTGGGCTGGACCCGTTCACCGATCCCGGGCCGGTCCGGCTGCTGGTGCGTGACGTGGTGGCCGACTACTCCGAGCGGTCGCTGACCTCGGCGCTGCCGCCGATCGGCGACCCCGACGCGGTGGTCCGCGACGTGCTGGACCGGGTGGCCGGGTTCGGTCCGCTGCAGCGGTGGCTGGACGACCCGGAGGTCGAGGAGATCTGGGTCAACGAGCCGGGCCGGGTGTTCGTGGCCCGGCGGGGGCGCAGTGAGCTGACGACGACGATCCTGGCGCCGGGTGAGCTGGCCGACCTGGTGGAGCGGATGCTGCGCACCTCGGGGCGGCGGATCGACATGTCCACGCCGTTCGTCGACGCGACGATGCCCGATGGGTCGCGGCTGCACGTGGTCATCCCGGACATCACCCGCCGGCACATGGCGGTCAACATCCGCAAGTTCGTGCTGCAGGCGCACTCGCTGGACGAGCTGGTCGCGCTGGGCACGCTCACCCCGCAGGCGGCGCGGTTCCTCGAGGCCGCCGTCGTCTCCGGGCTCAACGTGCTGGTCGCCGGCGGCACCCAGGCCGGCAAGACCACCCTGCTGAACTGTACGAACTGACAGAGGTTGGGCGTAGCGTGGAGGCGTGACCACCTCGCTGACCAGGGCAAACGCTCGCAGCCGTCGCACCGCCCGCACCGCTGACGCCCCCCGCGCCGTCGTCTACTGCCGCATCTCCTCAGATCCGCGCGGCCTTGCCTTGGGCGTCGAGCGCCAGCGTCAGGACTGCCACGAACTCGCTGGCCGCAACGGCTGGCAGGTGGTTGGCACCTACACCGACAACGACATCAGCGCCTACAGCGGCAAGCCCCGGCCGCAGTACGCCGCCCTCATGAGCGCGGTCGAGGCCGGCGAGGTCGATGTGGTGGTCGCGTGGGACCCGGACCGGCTGCACCGCAGCCCCGCCGAGCTGGAGACGTTCATCGGCGCGGTCGAGGGGGCCGGGGTGGCCGTCCACACCGTGCAGGCGGGGGAGTGGGACCTGTCCACCGCGAACGGGCGGCTGCACGCCCGCATGCTGGGCGCGGTGGCGCGGCACGAGTCCGAGCACAAGAGCGAGAGGGTGAGGCGGGCCTTGGAGCAGAACGCCACCGCCGGGCGGTCCCACGGCCGCCGGGCCTACGGGTGGACCCGGGAGTACGCGCCGGAGGGCACCGTGCGCGAGGTCGTCGTGCCCGCCGAGGCCGCCGTGGTCCGCCGCATCGCTGACGCCCTGCTGTCCGGGGAGTCCCTGCGGGCGGTGACCGCCCACCTCAACGAGGACGGGGTGCCGTCGCCGACCGGCAAGCCGTGGGCCAAGGGGATGGTGCGGGCGCTGGTGCTGCGAGAGCGGAACGCCGGGCTGCGCGTCCATCGAGGCGAGGCCGTGGGGGACGGCGCGTGGGAGGCGATCCTGGACCGGGGACGGTGGGAGCAGCTACGGGCCGCCCTGACCGACCCGACGCGGAAGACGGGGACCGGCACGGCCGCCAAGCACCTGCTCTCGGGCATCGCCCGCTGCGGCGTCTGCGGCGCGACGCTGCGCATGGCCCGCAACCGTGGCGTGGACTCTTACGGCTGCTCAGAGCGGCGCTGCGTGATGCGCAAGCAGGCTGACCTGGACGACCTGATCAACGGCATCGTGGTGGAGCGGCTGGCCCGGCCGGACGCCGTGGACCTTTTCACCACCGGCGACACCCCGGACCAGCGGGCGGCGCTGGCCGAGGCCGAGGAGCTGCGGGGGCGGCTGGACGACGCCGCCGACCAGTACGCGGACGGGGCCATCGACGGCCGCCAGCTCGAGCGCATCACCGCCCGGTTGCGCCCCCAGCTCGCGGAGGTCGAGAAGCGACTGCGGACCGTGGACAGTGCGCCGCTGCTGGCCGGGCTGGCGGGCAACCCGAAGGTCCGCGATCTGTGGGAGCGGCTGCCGCTGTCCCGCCGCCGCGCCGTGGTGGCCCTGCTCCTCGACATCCGGCTGCACCGCACCCGCCAGGGGGCGCGGGACTTCGACCCCGAGTGCGTGGAGAGGACGTGGAAGGCGTGAGCGACGTGGTCAAGGTGGTGTGCAGCCGAGGCCATCGCAGGGTGCTGATCGGGACCCTCGGTCACCGCGAGGAGGACCTGCGGCCGTCCATCGGGCCGGAGGACTTCGCGCCCGAGTCCGGCGGGCGGCTGACCGCCGAGGACGTAGAGGCACTGACCCTGCACGCGGGCGCGACAGTGGGACCCGGCCGGGGGGCTATGCGCGAGATGCGGCCGGACGGTGGCACGAAGAACCGGTTCAGGTGCCCTGCCTGCCATCTGGACGTGGCGGTGTCCTGGGAGACGCTGAACGGCCGGGAAGTCGCACGGAAGTTGCGCGCGGCCGGGTTCACGCACGTGGAGCTGTCATACCTGGCAGCTAGCCTGTCTAGGTAGCCGCTAGCGCGGTGAGCTCGGCGCAGGGGCAGCACGTCTGCGATCTCAGCTCCTTGGTGGGGAGGCGATCTCGCCTGCCCTGGGAGTACCCCCCGTGTCCTGGACACATCACCGCGCCCGTGTCGCCGCGCTGTCTCGTGACCGAGCCTCCGATGACCCCGAGCTGCTGGACGCCCGGCGCAGGCTGCGCGCCGAGCGCCTCGCCAAGGCCATCCGGGAGACCGTCGATGCCGCTCCGCCTCTGACCGACCCCCAGCGCCGAGAGCTGGCCGCACTGCTGCACGACCCTGCCGGGGGCACCCGGTGAGCGGCCGCACGAGTCAGCTGCCCTCGACCGTGGGCCTATCCGCCGCCGAGCGCCTCGTGCTCGGTCACCTGCGGGACGTGGGGCGCGCCCGCAGCGGCGCGCGGCTGGACCTGGCCCGGGTGGCCGCGTGCGTGTGTCTACCCCGAGAAGACGTCGACGCCGCCGTCAACGGCCTGCTCGCTCGCCAACTTCTGCACCAGCACGCGGACGGCCGCGTCGTCGTCCTGCGCCAGCCGGGCGGGGGTGAGCAGACGTGACCTGGAACGGCGCGGCCCGGCCTCCGCTCTCGACGGAAGACCGGGCCGATACCAGGGAGACCGCCGCCGCCAAGCTGACCGCCTCGACGTCCGACGATACGGCCGGGGCTGACAGTTCCGGGCGGCTGGCCGCGCTCGTCGCCTACGTCATCGACGGCCGTGACCGCCTGCCGCTCGACCGACTGTGCTCGGCCGCCTACGACGGCCGCGCGGCGGTCGAGGACGGAGCCGACCGGGTGGCCGTCATCGCGGCGCTGACCGCAGCAGCGGAGGCCGCCGGGGTGCCACGGCGCGTGGCCGAGGCCGTCCTCCGGCAAACCCTGCGGGACCGAGGCGCGGAGCGGTGACCGGCCGCGAGCGGGCGCTGGGCGGGACGTACGTCGACCTGATCCGCGACGGCGCTGACGTGGCCGACGACTACGGGGCCGAGTACGACCGGCGCGTCTGGAAGGCCCTCAACAGCACCGCCATCAGCGCCATGCAGGCCGGGTACGACTTCGCCCGGTGGACCAGCTTCCTCGATGAGGCCGCCAGCAGCCTCGGTCGACAAGCGCGGCGGGCCGGTGGCCGCAAGGAGCGCAGCACCCGCGCCTACCGCCAGCTCCTCGGCAAGGTCTGGGACAACGCCGAGAAGTTCGTGAAGGCGCACCCGCTGCCCACCGACGCCGAGGTGGCCGTCCGCATCGCCGGCGTCCGCGAGTTCGTGGCCGACGCCGATGTCGACATCGCGGCCAGCCAGCGGGCCGTCCTCGCCGCCGCCTGCGACCTGGCCGAGCAGCACGGCACGACCCGCCCGGCGCTCCCGCTCCACGAGCTTGTGGCCCGCACCGGCCTGACGCAGAAGGCCGTGCGCCACGCGCTCGCGAAGTCGGATGGGGAGGGGCTGCTGACCCGCGAGCGCGCCGGGGACGTCCGACGGCGGCGAGCCGCCCTGTACCGCCTGCCGTCGCCCGCCACGCTCGCAGGGGCACGTACACCCCCGAAGACAGGGCTATGTGCCCCTCGCGCACAGAGCTATGTGCCCCTGAATCGGCGTGACACGAGCGTGACAGCGAGCGTGACAGACGCCGACGCCGCCGACCGGAAGCGCCAGCAGGACCGCGAGCGGCAGCGCCGACACCGGCTGCACGGCCGGGGCGATCACAGCCTGTGCACCCACCCGGCAAACCCCATGCTCGCCGCCAGCGGTCTGCCCGTGCACGTCCCGCACCAGCGGGCCACCACCAGCGCCACCCCCACCACCGAGGAGAACGACACCGTGAACCTGACCGATCTGGCCCGCGCCAACGCCGAGATCAACCGCCTGAAGGACGAGATCCGCGAGGACCTGCGCGCCGAGCTGCTGGCCGAGCTGGGGCTGGCTGACCGCCACACCGCGCCCGTCCGGCACCTGCGGCCCGTGGACGACCGCGCCACCTCGCCCTCGATGGAGACCGCGCGATGACCACCGGCGGCGCTGGAACTGGACGCCTGGAGAAACCCGGTAGGGAGCCGGCGATGACGTCCACCCCCGGCGTCCCCTCCCGCGTGCCTCCCCGCGCCGACCTAGGCGAACGCCCCAAGTGGCCCGCTGTCGTCAGACGTCGGGGCGCTTGGGCCGCTCACACCAGAGACACCGCGATGGGCCGACGTCGGGGACGACGTGGTAGCGGCTCCGCACACGCCCACGCGGCCCAGGGCCGCGCGCCCACGGGACCCCCGCGCTCTGCTCTGCCAACCCCGCAGGACCAGCGCCAGCCCGCTCCAGCCCCGCACTCCCGCAGCAGCGCGGGCACAGGCACGCACACACAAGGGCAGGCAGACACGTGAGCAAAAACCCACCGTCGAGCAAACGACGCAGCGCCAGCGCGATGCAGACACGAACCGAACGCGGCCTCGGATACGAGCACGTACGCAACCGGAAGCGGCTGATCGCTCGGCACATCGACGGAACGCCGTGCCCGTGTCTGGCCGAAGACGCATGCGGACCGTCGTGTCTGTGCCGACGCGCAGGCCACGCGCTTCCGATGTACCGCGACGCCGCGCTGAACGCTGACGGACTTCCACTCGAAGCCGACCACACACTCGCACGCTCGCAGGGAGGCATGCGTGCGGACCGCCTACTGCTGGCCACGTGCAACAGGTCCCGAGGTGACGGCACCCGCTACGGCCGCACAGGCGAGGTCAGCCACGAAGACCGCGCACGCCGAGGCAACGGCACCGACGGCCCCTGGTCCCTGAACGAGTCCCTGGGCATCCCCGCGCCGCCCTGGTGGACCCGCGACTGGCTCGGGCCGCAGTGACCGCGCACACCAGCGCCGCAGGCAGCCCCCCCGAAAATTGGGATCGGGGTGGGTCGGCACTCCCGCCGCTGAGTCCCTCATTACCCCCCAGTCGTCCGGAGGGACGAATCGAGGCCCCCGATGACCGGCTGTGACCTTCGGGCCGGCTCGGGCTGCGACGGCGGGCTGTCGGTGCGTCCTGGGGTGACCCGGTGACGCTGACCGACCCGGACCGCCGATGGCCCACCGTGGCCGCCGCCGACACCTACGCGGTGACCATGCCCGGCGCGGTCCTGCTGTCGTCCCGCCAGTCGATCCTCGACGTCCTGCGGGCCTTGCAGGCAGTCGAGCGACGCATGCGCGGCCAGGGTCAGGCGGTGCCGCCCCGGGTGCTCCGCCTGATGGTGGACCTCGAGCGCGCCTTAGCGGACCACCAGGCCGCCGCGAGTGCCGCGACCGGTACTGCGGCACTACCGGAGGCGGACCCCTCGCCATCGTGGGAGGCGGCGGAGCGGGTGGATGTTGAGACGGCCGCGCGTCTGCTGGGGGTCAGCGTCCGCATGGTGCGGAAGCTGGCCGCCGCCGGACGGCTCGCCGCACAGAAGCGGGGCGGGTCCTGGGAGTTGGACCGGGCCGATGTGGAGCGCGCGGCCCGCGAGAGGAGCACCGCAGCATGAGGACGATCCCCACGGTCGACGAAGCCGCTGCCCTGGCGCGGCCCCAGGACGACATTGACAGCCCCGAGCTGCGGGCACAGCGGGCTATCGAGCCGTTGTTCGTGGATGCGCACCGCCGCGCCGGGCTACACCTGCGGACCCCGCAGGACGTAGCCGCCGACCTGGCCGCTGCCCGCCAGCGGTCTGAGGAGGCTGAACGGCGCGCCGCCGAGCGCGACATCGACCTGCGGCTGGCCTACGCCCGTGCAATCGCGAGTGGGGCCGTCCGGTGACCGGCCGCATCGCCCGCCCCGCACCCACGGCGGCAGCCACGCGGCTGGCCTCCGCGCTGGGCATCAGCCTCGCCGGCGTCGCGGGCAGCGGCCCCGGCTGTCAGATCACCGAGGACGACGTGCGTGCGGTAGCCGCGCGGCGGGACTACCGGGCGGGCACGTCCCACCTGGCTGGGGTGCCCACCGAGTCCCGGTCGCTGACCACCGGGGGCCGTCTGGCCGTCGACCCCGCCGTCGTCTCCGCGAACACGCGGGTGGGTGTCTCTGACCCGGACGTGCGGACGCTGGCCAACACGCGTGGTGTCTTCCTGTCCCGGGTGAAGGGCACCGGCACCGGCGGTGCGATCACCCCGTCCGACGTGCTGACCGCCGCCGCCGTGCAGGACCACCAGCGTGCCGTCGCGCACCGGGCGGCCTTCCCCGCACCGAAGCCCGAGCCGGCCTGGGAGCCGCCGCCGTTCACCGCGTCCGGCATCGACCCGAAGGCGCTGCTGGACGTGCCCGCGCCGGTGCGCCCGGCGATGGCCGCCGCCGAGACCACGGCTGCGGCCTATGCCCTGCGGGAGAGGTACGCGGGCATGACCGACGACGAGGCGCGCGGCGCGCTGGCCCGGGACCGGGCGGTGTCCTGCGACCACGGCGGCATCGGCCCCACCCGCCGCAACGTCTGGGGCTGACCGCGCGGGACACCGCCGCCCGATGACTCGCGGCGACCGGGTCACCTCATAGTCCTCGTGCCCGGCCGCCGCGACCCCACGCCCCGCTAGACACAGATGTGCACTTGCCTCTGTGGTTCAACTACGCACCCCGCCGCCGCCTGGGTCTCACAGCAGTTGTGCGGGAACCGATGCCGTGAACTAGCGGAGTCGCCTCTGCCAATCCCATACGTGGAAGTCGAGAATCGCCGAGGACACGCCCAACTCCGTCGCTGCAAGCTCCAACAAGCGTCCGGCCGCTGCAGTCTCCAATAGGCGGCTTGGCACTCCAGTGGCATCTGATACAAACCTGGCGATCAGGCGATCCGGCTTCACACCTGGGACCCCAGCCAGAATCAGTAAGTAGTGCCAGGTCGCCCCCGTGCCACGGCCAACCACCGCAGACCAGCCTGCATGTAACTCGGCTAGCTTGGCTGGATCCTCGGCAGCGACCCGTACCTCGGCGGTGCTGGCGGCACCCAGCTCAACCAGGACGCTGGCCGCCCGCTCGATGACCTCGGCTTTGAAGGGGGCCCCCGGCCGCGGAGGCGTCCTGTTGCGGGTGCCGATCTGCTTCATCCACCCCTCTGTGCCCAAGTCCCTGAAGCTTGCCAGCAGTTCCACGGCTCCGTCCGTGTCAGCGTTGCCGCCCGAGGTCGCGCGGTACGCGCGGTAGCGGCCGACGACGGCTTCAACGACCGAGTGCGAGATCCCGGGGGACTGAACCGCTTCGATGACGCAGAGGGCCAAGCTGTCCGGGTACGTCGGCGGGGTGGCCAGCTGCCGCAGGTCCCCCAGCAGGGGACGGCATCGAGCGACGAGTGCGGCGACCGCGTCATCGGCCTTCATGCTGCGCAGCCTTCCAGGTCAGGTCAGCCCTTGGCGATCCCTCCACTTGCGCAGCAGGTAGGCGGAGAACACGTCGTCTGGGTCGCTGAAGTCGCAGACGTGGATACGAGCCGAGGCCCGCTGCCCTTCCGGGGTGGAAATCGTATTTGTGTTGTAGCTGAAGCAGGCATCGAACTTGCGGTCGCGTTCGATATCCAGACGCTTCGCACTCACCCTTTCGTCACCGCCCTGTGCGGGTCCGAGCTCGCCACGGTTGAGCGGGTTAGGGCTCGGTGTCGCCTTGCAGTCCATGGTGACGAGCGGAGATGCGTAGCCTCGGGCGATGAGTTGCTGGCTGAGGGGGACGTCGTCAGTCCTCCGCTCAGCGAAACTTGCCTTGACGTGAATCACACCGAAGGCCTCGTGGCGGTTGCGCAGATGACCGACCGCGATCACATCAGCCTTATCCGAGCCGGCTACGTCGACGACTCCCATCTGGCTCAGGAGGTCGCGCTTGCGATCCGGTTCAGGCATTTCCAGATGCATGCCGATGGTCCGCAGGTACGGGTTGTAGTGCTGCAGAAGCACGGCTTCAAGTCCCCACCCGCCAGCACGACGCCAGGACTGTCCCCAGTCTCGTCCGTCCTGGCTCGCGGGGTGGTTGAAATTGTCCTGGTAAGCGTGGCTCACCAGGAAGTACCAGATGTCGGAGGGGTTGATGTGAGGCCATCGTCGGACCGCTTCCAAGAAGCAGGCGACCACGGCCTCCCGCTTGCGGCCGACAGCCAGTTCATCGCGGAGCGCGCGGACGACGTCGTTCAGGTCCTCCACGCTGGCGTCTTCAAAGACCACCTCGGCGCGATGCGCTCCCATCGGGAACGTCAGGTGGAGGTTGCTGCCGACCTCCACGGCTGACAGGTGGCGGTCAATGGTGATGTTGTCGTCACCCAGCTCGAAGCCCTCGAACAGCGTGGGTAGGTCGCTGCCGTACGCGCTTACAACGGCGGCCAGGGTGTTCAGGCTCGGCTCGATCTCGCCCGCCTCAAGCCTGCGGACCCAGCCAGGCCCGACCACGAGTAGTTCCTCGGCCTCCGCGTACGACAGGCCGGCATCCTCGCGGAGCTGCCTGAGCTGGGCGAAGAGCTTACGCATACCGGGGTGCACGGTAGCCGACGGTAACTTGAGGCTGGACTCGGGACCAGGCTGTCTCAACTCTGGAGTGTCACAGCGGGCCCGTAGCGTGTCCTCACGTCAGCAGGCGGACGACTTGCCTAGCGTGTTGCCGTCGCAGCCGAGCGCTTACAGGGGGTCAATCGGGATGGGGCAATCGTCACTGGGGCCGTTTCCCCTCAACCGGGTGACCAAGGGCGACAGCCGCAAGCTGATCTTGGACCTCCCGGACGAGTCCCTGGACGTGGTGGTGACATCGCCGCCCTACTGGGGTCAGCGCATGTCTGAGGGGACCGGCGTGGAGGAGGATCCCCGCGAGTACGTCGAAGGGCTGCGGGAGCTCTTCGGCAGCCTACTAACGAAGGTGAAGCCCAGTGGCTTGCTGTGGATCAACATCGGCGACGCCTTCAACACCCCGGTCAACTGGCGGGAGGCGGATAGGACCTACAGCACGCTTGGACCAGACGCTGCGGGCCTGAACCCGGACAACTCCGCCTACGTCAAGCCACGCCATAAGCGTCGGGCCTTCATCGAGAAGGAGACGCCTTGGCTCACGTACGGCAACATGCTGGGCTTGCCCTACCGCCTGGTCTTGGGCATGCAGGATGACGGTTGGCTGTCACGCGGCGAAGTCATCTGGAAGAAGCGCAATCCTATGCCGGAGGGGCGCTGCCGCCGTCCACACCGCCAGCATGAGTCCATCTACCTCTTCGCCCGGGATGAGCGACACTCGTTCCGCACGTCACCGCCTGTGGGTTCGGTATGGGAATTCCCAAACGAGAAGATCGACGGCTTGGCGCACTACTCCCGCTTCCCACTGGAGTTGCCCAAGCGTTGCCTTGAGGCGTACGGGACCACAGGCGAGGACGTGATCGCGTTCGATCCGTTCAGTGGGTCCGGCACCACTGGGGTAGCAGCCCGCCGTCTTGGCATGTCGTATGTAGGCTTTGAAATCGATGGCGACCAGGTTGACGCCTCCAATAAGCGACTGATGAGCGATGAGAGCGCGCTGCAGCCCGTCCAGAGCACCCGTGGCCGACCACCGGTCGAGCGGCCCGCCCGTCCTGCAACCATCCGCGCGTGGGCGATACGGCAGGGGATTGAGGTTCCTGACCGCGGGCGCATCCCGGACGACCTGCGCCGGAGGTTTCTGGAGGCTACGACCGTCGCGCCGACGGGCCTGCCAGGCGAAGGGAGCGCAACACCAGAGGCCCTAGAAACGCCAGACGCCCTCGGTGCGCTCATCTAGTCTTGCGCCGCCTCGGCGTGCCTCATCGGACAGGGCTGCGGTGAGGAACCCGACGGCGGCGGCGACTGGCCGGTGCCCGGCTGCATCGTCGTGGCTCCAGTCCGTCGTTGCGTGACCCCGTTCCTGTCGAGGATGTTGCGGACGGCTGAGAAGAACGGTCAGTCAGCTCGGCCAGCTCACGCAGGGAACCTCCACTTGCATAGCCGTCGAGGATGAAGCGCTCGACTCGGGCCTGCACAGCTCCGTCGGGTCGCGGCTTCGCCGAGCCGGCGAGCTCGGGCAGCGCCCGCAGCTGGGGACGTGGCGGGTATGGCACGGCGTGACGCTAGGGCAGGGGCGGATCCGGAGTAGCGGCCCGAGGAGGTTTCGCCCACTCACTGTGATGACGCCTTCAGAACCAGTCGGCCGACGCTGATATCTTCATGGACCAGTCCATGATCGCAGGCTGTCGAACCCGCGTGTCCGGACGCATTGTCAGACTCCTTCCAGCGAGACACCGAGGCGCACGCGTGGCGAACATCAAGTCCCAGATGAAGCGGATCAAGACCAACGAGAGGGCGCGTCAGCGCAACGTGGCCGTCCGGTCCGCGTTGAAGACGGCCGTCCGGCGCGTGCGCACCGCCGCCGAGTCCGGCGACGCCGCCGCTGCAGCCACCGCCTTCCAGGCCGCTGCCAAGCAGCTGGACAAGGCCGCCAGCAAGGGCGTCATCCACAAGAACCAGGCCGCCAACCGCAAGTCGGGTCTGGCCAAGCAGGTCGCTGGCCTCCAGGGCTGACCAAGCCCCTCCGTCGAGCCCCTCTCCCGCATCGGGAGGGGGGCTTGACGCATGTCTGAGGCCGCTTCCGTGCCGTGGGCCCAACTGGGCAAGAAGCGGCTCCTATGTCTAGCTGACAGTCTCCGGACGCACTGTTAGTCAGCCGCCTCCACGGTTGCCGCGTCCAGCACGCGTGCCAGGACGCTGAGGGCCGCCAGCGCCTCCAGCGCCCGCTGCTCTTCCCACTCCTCCGTCACGTTGTGGGTCGCCGGATTCCGTAGTAGCGAGAAGACCCCTCTGGCGAAGAAGAGCGTCCCGCCCTGCAGCGCCTCCTCGAATGGCCGCCCCGGTGTAGCCGGGACTCGCAGACGGGGCTTGCCGGGCGCGGGCGGCTTCTCGCTCAGCGCCTCCGTCATCAGGGCGTGGTCGGCCACGTCCCAGCGGTCTAGCTTGCTCTGCACCTTGAGGCTGAGGTTCCCGGCTGCGGCGGCCACGGCCTGCCGGTAGTGCTTCGTGGTCCACAGGGGTGCAGCCGTCTCCCAGACCCACGAATGGAAGCCGCTGGCGGGGAACTGTGGTCCTGCCGGGGCGAACGCTCGCTCCACCGCGTCACGGTCGCGGAGTACCCCCTGGGCGCGCAGGATGGCCTCGCGGTGCTCGACGCGGCCGCCCGGTGTCTTGCCGGTGGCTCGCAGCCACTCCCCGCAGTCCTGCAAGACCCGCCGAAGGGTTGGCTGCGCCCGCATGATGTCGGCAGCAATCAGCTCCGGGTCTCGTGACGGGCTGTCGGAGTCGATGTCGTCCAGCAGGGCGAGGTAGTTCTTGAAGAAGCCGAGGGCGAATCGGGGGGCGACGGGCACCGCGCCAGGCTAGATCGGGGCACCGATCTACCTGACCACGCCACGTAACTCACGCCGCCCCGCACATTTCACGTTGCTGAACTGCCTGTGCGCCGCGATCCCGGCGCGCGAGCGGGTCATCACCTGCGAGGAGGTCTTCGAGCTGCGCGTGCCGCTCCCCGACGTCGTCGCGATGCAGACCCGCCAGCCCAACCTCGAGGGCGCCGGGGAGATCCCGCTGCGCCGCCTGGTCAAGGAGGCGCTGCGGATGCGCCCCTCCCGCATCGTGGTCGGCGAGGTGCGGCAGGAGGAGTGCCTCGACCTGCTCATCGCGCTGAACTCCGGGCTGCCGGGCATGTGCACGTTGCACGCCAACAGCGCCCGCGAGGCGATCACGAAGATGTGCACCTTGCCGCTGCTGGCCGGCGAGAACATCGGCCACGCCTTCGTCGTCCCCACGGTGGCCGCCAGTGTCGACCTGGTCGTGCACGTCGGCAGCGACCCGGACGGACGCCGCCGGGTGCGCGAGATCGTCGCCGTCCCGGGCCGCGCCGAGGACGGCGTCATCGAGCTCGCCGACGTCTTCAGCACCCGCGACGGCCGGCTGGTCCGCAGCTCCGGCTACCCGCCGCACCCCGAGCGCTTCGCCGCCTCCGGCTTCGACCTCCCCGCCCTGCTCGACGACGCCCGGTGGGGGTCGTGACCGAGCTCGCGAGGTCACGCATGGACCGAGCACCGTCGGGCACGGGGCTGACGGGCGCCGGCGAGGCGGCCGCGTGACCGGCGCCCTGCTCGGGTTGCTGCTCGGCGTCGGCCTGCTGCTGGTCTGGCGCAGCGGCCCGCGCGCCCCGCAGCGCCGGGACCGCTCCCGCACGCCGTCGCGGCGGCAGCAGAACCTGGCCGCGGCCGGCCTCACCGGCATCAACGCCGCTCAGCTGACCGCGCTGCAGGTGGGGCTGGGCATGCTCGTCGCGGTCGTCGTCCTGCTCACCACCGGCACGGTCACCGTCAGCCTGTTGTTCGGCGCCTTCGCCGCGGCGTTGCCCGTCGTGCAGGTGCGCCGGCTGGCGGTCAAGCGACGGGCGGACCTGCGCGAGGTGTGGCCGGAGGTCGTGGACAACCTCGCCTCTGCCGTCCGGGCCGGGCTGTCGCTGCCCGAGGCGCTGTCGGCGCTGTCGACCCGCGGGCCGGAGGTGCTGCGGCCGCCGTTCGCCCGGTTCGCCGCGGAGTACCGCTCCAGCGGGCGTTTCGGGACCGGTCTCGACCGGCTCAAGGACGACCTGGCCGACCCGGTCGGGGACCGGATCGTCGAGACGCTGCGGGTGGCCCGCGAGGTCGGCGGCAGCGACCTGGGCCGGGTGCTGCGGACCCTCTCCTCGTTCCTGCGCGAGGACGCCCGCGCCCGCGCGGAGCTGGAGACCCGGCAGGGCTGGGTGGTGCAGGCCGCGCGGCTGGCCGTCGCCGCGCCGTGGGTGGTGCTGCTCCTGCTGGCCACCCAGTCCGCGACGCTGAAGGCCTACGACTCCCAGCTGGGGACGGCGATCCTGCTCGGCGGCGCGGCGGTCTGCCTGGCCTCCTACCGGCTGATGCTGCGGATCGGCCGGCTTCCGCAGGACGTGCGGGTGCTGCAGTGAACGCGACGCTCGCCGGGATGTTGCTCGGTCTGGCCGCGGCGGCCGGCGTGCTGCTCGTGGTCACCTTCGCGCCGCCGTTCCGGTCGGTGCGCCTGGTCGACCGGCTGGCGCCCTACGTGCACGACACCCCGCCGCCGTCCCGGCTGCTCGGCACCGCCACCGAGACCGGGCTGCTCACTGCCGTCCGGCGGCTGTTCGGGCCGGTGGTCGCCGACGGCGCCCGCTTCGTCGACCGGGTGCTCGGCGGCCGCACGGCGGTGCGGCGCCGGCTCGACGCGCTGGGCAGCGACGCCGGCGTGGAGGACTTCCGCGTCGAGCAGGTGGTGTGGGGTGGCCTCGGGCTGCTGGGCGCGGCGCTGCTGGCGACGGTTGGTTCACTGCTGGCCGGGGACGTCAACGTGCTGTCGGTGGCGCTGCTGTGCGTGGCCGGGCTGGTCGGTGGCGTGCTCGGGCGGGACTGGTGGCTGACCCAGCAGGTGCAGTGGCGCGAGGAGCTGCTGCTCGCGGAGTTCCCCGTGGTGGCCGAGCTGCTGGCGCTGGCGGTGACGGCGGGGGAGAGCCCGACCGCGGCGATCGCCCGGGTGACCCGGCTGTCCGGTGGTGAGCTCGCCGGCGAGCTGGGTGCGGCCCTGGGCCGGGCCCGCGCTGGGGTGCCGCTGGCCGACGCGCTGCAGCAGGTCGCCGACCGCACCTCGCTGGACCCGCTGGCCCGGTTCGTCGACGGGCTGCTCGTGGCCCTGGAGCGCGGCACGCCGCTGGCCGAGGTGCTGCGCGCGCAGGCCGCGGACGTGCGCGAGGCCGGCAAGCGCCGGCTGCTCGAGGCCGGCGGCCGCAAGGAGATCGCGATGATGGTTCCGGTCGTCTTCCTGGTGCTGCCGGTGACCGTCCTGTTCGCGCTCTACCCCGGCTTGATCAGCATCGTCTCGCTGGCCCGATGAGCCGGCGGACACGACAGGGAGGACGCAGCATGCCGACGTTCACGGGGGTCCTGGCGGCGCTGGCCGCACTGGCCGACCGCCTGCGCGGGGACGATCCCGAGCAGGGGGACGTGCCCGGCTGGGTGATGATCACGGTGATGACGGCGGCGCTGGTGCTGGCCATCCTCATCCCGTTCCGCGAGGCGATCGTCGCCGCGGTCACCAACGCCCTGGCGTCCGTCACGACCGGTGGATGAAGTAGAAGGACCTCGCCGCCCCCCACCACTCGCACGCTCGCGGCGGGACCCTGCGGCGAGGCCGTTCCATCGGGTCACCTGCGAGCGGGGTGCGGCGGTGGTCGAGTTCGTCTTCGTGTCGGTGCTGGTCGTGGTGCTGCTGCTGGCGGTGCTGCAGGTCGCGGTCTACGTGCACGTGCGCAACGTGGTGACCGCCAGCGCGCAGGAGGGCGCCCGGTACGCGGCCAACGCCGACGTGCCCTCCTCGGCCGGCGCCGACCGCACGGTGGCCGTGGTGGCGCGGGCGACCTCGCCGCAGACCGCCGACGGGCTGGTGTGCCGCTCGGCGCTGGAGACCGATCCCAGTGGGCTGACGATGGTGGTGGTCCGCTGCTCGGGCGCGGTGCCCACGCTGCTGGCCGGGCTGGGCTCGCTTTTGCCGGTCGAGGTCACCGGCCGGGCGGTGGAGGAGGCCCGGTGAGCTGGTTGCGGTCGCGGTTGGGCATGGTCGCCGGGCAGCGCGGGTCGGCGCTGGTGGAGTTCACGTTCATCGCGATCGTGGTGTTCGTGCCGCTGATCTACATCGTGGCCGGGTTCTCCGCGGTGCAGCGCGGGGTGTTCGCCTCGACGGCGGCGGCGCGGGAGGCCGGGCGGGCGATGGGCACCGCGCCGGACCCGGTCACCGGCACGGCCCGCGCGCAGGCCGCGGCCCGGCTGGCGGTGGCCGACCAGTCGGTGGCGGCCACCGACGTCCGCGTCGCCTACGCCCCCGCCGGTGCCGGTTGCGACGCCGCGGGCGGGTACGCACCGACGCTGACCCGTGGGGAGGAGTTCTCCGTCTGCGTGACGGTGACGGTGCGGATCCCGCTGCTGCCGGAGTTCGTCGACGCCAACACCGCCACCGGCCAGTTCGTCGTCGAACGCGACCGCTACGTCGACCCCTGACCGCACCGGTTGCCGATGTTCCTCGCGCACTGCCGGCCCTGCAGCACCGGTGATCCAGGGACGACGCCGGCAACGGCTCACCAAGTCGTCGACAGCGAGGCGCGGGAGCTGGTCCGCCGGGCTGACTCGCCGCCCGCCGACGCCAGCTCGGAGTGCTCCGGTCGTCCGCGGCACGCATCGGCATCGTCTCGCTGGCCCGACGAGCCCGCGGACACGACCGTGAGAACCCGGCAGGCCGTCGTCCACGGGGTCGCTGACCGGTACTGCCCAGCCGCCCGTGCGGGGAGGATCCCGAGCGGTCAACGTGCCGGCTGGGTGATGGTCACGGGATGACGGTGGCTCCCGTGCCGGCCGTCCTCATCCCGTGACGGCTGCGGCCGGTGCCGTCACGACGACTCCGGCTGGCACGGGAAGGGGATCCACCAGAACCAGATCCGCTCACAGCTCTGCTCGGTCGTTCCGGTGCTGCCCCCGGCGATTCCTGGAGCGAGCAGCACGGCTGCGGCTCCGACAACAGCGACGACACCGGCTCGCAGCAGTCTCATGGCATTCCCCCAAGGCTCGTCTCGCCCATTGCCGACCCGTTCGTCTCGCCACCGGAGGACGCGGTGCTCACCCGCGCACTCCGAGGCGCTCCAGGGCCTTTGGTACCTGAGCGGGCGGCGGTCGAATACCCCTGTCGTCGTGCCTCATGCGCGTGCCATCGCGGGGCGCTTCGGCGCCGTGCGGCGACCCGGACGGAGGGAGGCGCATCCCCTGTCCGGGTGTCCCTGTGGCCGAACCCGGTGACCGGGGGTGACCGGGGCTCCAGGATGCGGCCGTGGCGTCCAGAACACCGAGCCGTGCCGGGAGCCGGCGGACGACGAGCCGGGAGACCGCCTCGTCGCTCGTGGTGACCGGCGACCTCGCCGCCACCCTCGACCGGTCCACCCGGGACGACCTCCACCGGCACTCGGTCGCCGCTCCGGTCGGGTCGAGCTCACGGGGGCCGGGGTGAGCACCGCGCGGTGCACCGCGATCGCCCTCGTGTCGGTCGGGCGAGAGGTCCGGTGCGCCAAGCCCGCCGGCCACGGGCCGGCCGAAGACCTGCACCAGGGGCTGGTCCGGGTGACCCTGCCCGACGGCCGTGAGCACGCCGCGTCGCTGGTGTGGAGTTCCACGCCGAGCCCCTGGGAGCACGAGATCCTCCGGCGGGCGACGTGACACCCGGGACGACGCCGCCACGGTGTCCACGGCGACGACGGCGCTGCGGTATCCGCACGCGACCGCCGGGCTGCGGGCGCAGCCGGGCCACCGCCTCCTCTCCGCCGGCTGCTCGGATCTCCCGGAACGGGACCCGCTGCACGCGCCGGGCCGGTGGGGTCGACGAACGACCGCGGGCGTACGTGATTCGAGGACGTGGCCACCGTCGAGCTGAGGCGGACGCGCTCGTAGCGCCCTGACCGGCCGGGCCTCGCGCCGCCCTGCTGCGTCGACGCTGACCGGCACCGCCTGCGGAGAGTCAGCCGGCGCCGCGGCACTCGCGGAGGTAGCCCTCCCAGCTCCAGCCGGCGAGGAAGTCCCGCGCCGCCGCGGTGCCGGCTGCGACCAGCCGTGATCGCTCGGCCTCGTCGACGTCGAACTCGGTGAGGCCGGTGCCGCTCGTGTCGATCGAGATGGCCCGCCGGCGCACGCACGGCTGGGCCAGGTAGCTGCGGTCGCGGGCGGTGACCGTCGTCGCCACCAGTGAGTCCAGCAGCCCCAGCGGCCCCGGCAGCAGCCGGCCGTGGGGGAAGACCGACACGTCCTCGTCCGAGAGGGTGTCGCCGACGCCGATGCCGAACGTCGGCCAGCGCGGGGCCGCGGCGTCGGTGCGGTCGAAGGTCTCCACCGGGAAGTTCGACAGCACCCCGCCGTCCACCAGCGTCGAGCGGCGGCCGGTGCGGGGGTCGCGCAGCGTCTGCGGCGAGAAGAAGTAGGGGATGGCCAGCGACGCGCGGACGGCGTCGGCGACCGGCTGGGCGTCGGGGTCCAGGCCGAAGTCGCGGTAGTCCCAGGGCAGCCGCAGCAGCCGGCCGCGGGAGACGTCGGTCGCCGTCACCACGAGGCGGTAGCGCTGCCACGGCGCCAGGGCCGGGTCGTCGCCGGGGTCGTCGCGGCGCAGGTCGCCGAAGGTGTGCACGCCCAGGTCGGCGAGCTCGCGGCGCACCCACTCGGTGATGTAGCGCCCGGGGTGCAGCCCGGACCGGACGAGCAGCCCGACCGCCGGGGCCACCACGGGAACCGGCGCCCAGGAGTCGGGCACGCGGTCGTACTCCAGCCGCGACGCCCGCTCCAGCACGCCGTCGGCGTCGAGCCCGGTGGCGAGGAACGCGGCGAGCACGGCGCCGGCGGAGGAGCCCGCCACCCGCTCGAACCGGTACCGGCGCAGCAGTTCGACGGCGGCGCCGACCAGCGCGACGCCCTTGACCCCACCGCCTTCCAGGACCAGGTCGGCCGGCAGCCGGTCGGGAGGAGGCACGCCCGAACCGTAGGCGCGCCTGCTCCCGGGCCGCTCAGCCGCCGCGCTGCACCTCCGCCGCCACCACGCCGCGGAGGGCGAGGACCAGGGACTGGTCGGAGGAGTCGCCGCGATCCAGGGCGCCGCGAGCGGCCTCGGGCAGGGTGGCGAGGTCGACGTCCTCGAGCCAGGTCGTCTCGCCGCCGACCTCGCGGCCCACCTTCAGGGTGTCGCCCTCGGGGCGGACCAGGTACTCCTCGCCGTCGACCGTGATGGTCATCTCGTCGCTCATCGTCCCGCTCTACCCCGCGAAGCTGTCACTCCACCCCTGGAGGATGGCCCCGTGGAGGAGGACGTGTGCGAGATCGTCGTCACCGGAAGTGACGCGGAGTGGTTGGGCGGGTACACACGGAGACTGGTGGAGGAGAGACTGGTGGCGTGCGGCCACCAGCTCGCCGCGATCCGGTCGGTCTACCGCTGGGAGGGTGTCGTGCACGACGAAGCCGAGGCGCGCGTCGCGCTGCACACCCGCCGGTCGCTGGTCCCGGAGGTCGTCGCCCGCACCGCGGAGCTCCATCCGTACGACGTGCCCTGCGTGATCGCCCTCCCGCTGGTGGGGGGCAACCCCGAGTACCTGCGGTGGGTGGTCCGGGAGACGCGGGAGCCGCAGGGAGGGGGCGGAGCATGAGCGCCGTCGACGTGGGCACCGTATCGACCGAGACCGACGAGGACCGCTCGGATCTGGCAGGAGTGCGCGTGGGACGAGGACCGGCAGAGCACGACCTGCCGCTGGACGTGCGCCGCCGGGTCGACGGCCCCGCGCAGCCCGCCGTCGTGGTCGAGGCCGTGCTCGACGCGCTGCCCTCGCCCACCCTGCTGATCGACGCGGGCGGCACGGTGCTGCTGGCCAACACCGCGTGGGAGAAGGCCGCCGACGTCCTCGGTGACGACCGGATGCGCTTCGGGGTGGACGGCGACTACTTCGCCATGGCCTGCCGGCTCAACGGCGACGACAGCACCTCCACGCTGGTCGACCAGCTGCGGGAGCTCTCCCGCGGCGTGCGCTCCTCGGTGCAGGCCGACTACGCCCTGGAGCTGCCCACCGGCACGCGCTGGATCCACCTGCAGGCCTCCCGGGTCGACCAGGCCGGCCAGGTCGTGGTCACCCACACCGACGTCACCTCCCGGGTGGCCGCCGAGCGCGCCTCGGACTGGCGGGCCCGCCACGACACCCTCACCGAGCTGCCCAACCGCGCCCACCTGCACGAGCTCATCGACACCGAGCTGCAGCGGCACGACCGCGGCCCGGTGTCGGTGCTCTTCCTCGACATCGACGGCTTCAAGGACGTCAACGACTCCCTCGGCCACGACGTCGGCGACGACCTGCTCCGCCAGGTCGCCGCGCGGTTGACCGGCTCGACGCGGGCGGGTGACACCGTCGGCCGGCTCGGCGGCGACGAGTTCGTCGTCCTCTGCCGCGACTGCGACACCACCGGTGCCGAGGCCCTCGCCGACCGCTGCCGCGCCGGCATCGACCGCCCCTTCGAGCTCGGCGGCCGGCTGGTGCGCCTGGGGGCCAGCATCGGGATCGCCACCGCTGCCTCCGGCCCCACCCGCGTCCGCTCCACCGACCTGGTCCGCGACGCCGACCTGGCCATGTACGCGGCCAAGGCGGCCGGCCGCAACCGCGTCCGGCTGTTCACCGCCGACCTGCGCGCCGCGGCCCAGCACCGGGCCACCGTCGCCTCGGAGCTGCGCGACGCGGTGGAGGACGGCCAGCTGCTGCTGCACTACCAGCCGGTGGTGCACCTGCCCTCGGGACGGTGCACCGGCGTCGAGGCGCTCATCCGCTGGCAGCACCCCCGGCGCGGCCTCCTCGCGCCGGCCGACTTCCTGCCGATCGCCGTCCAGCACGACCTCATGGGGGTGATCGCCCGCTGGGTGCTGCACACCGCGACCCGGCAGACCGCGGCGTGGGCGGCGGCCGGCCTGAACCTGGTGACCGCGGTGAACATCAGCGCGAACCACGTCGCCGCCGGCACGCTCGTCGCCGACGTCCAGGAGGCGCTGGCCGACTCCGGCCTGCCGCCCGAGCAGCTCGTCGTCGAGATGGCCGAGCGGTCGGTGGCCGAGGACGTCGAGCGCGCCGCCGCGCAGTTCGCCGAGCTCCGCCGGTCCGGCGTGGAGGTCTCGATCGACGACTTCGGCAGCGGCTTCTCATCGCTGGGCCAGCTGGTCGCCATGCCCACCGGCCTGCTCAAGATCGACCGCAGCCTGGTCGCCTTCCCCGAGGGGCGGCGCAGCCAGGCAGCCGCGGCGATCGCCGCCGTGGTGGCGCTGGCCGGGGCCTGCGGTGTGCGCACCCACGCCGGGGGCGTGGAGACCGCGGAGCAGCTGGAGCTCGCCACCGAGCTGGGCTGCACCTTCGCGCAGGGCTTCCACCTCGCCCGGCCGATGCCCGCCGAGGACCTGACCGGCTGGCTCGCCGGGTACGCCGGCCAGCCGGCCACCGCCCTGTTCTGAGAGGACGCGCGCGTCCCGTGGCCGGCCTCCCCGCAGAGGCCCGCCGCGGGCCCCGTCCAGGGCACCGCCCCGAGCGTGCGAGGGGTGGGGAGGACGAAGTCCTTCCTTGGTGGAGGGCTCGGAGGTCCTCCTTCAGCCCGGCTCGCCGCGCGCCTTGCGGCGGGCCACGACGACCAGGTCGACGGCGACCGCCGCGGCCAGGACGAACAGCACCACCGCGGCCCAGACCGGGAGGTCGGCGGCCAGCCAGAGCAGGCCGGCGACGAGGCAGAAGACCAGGCCGAAGGCGGCCAGCACCAGCCGCAGCGTCAGCGCCGACCGCGCCGGCGCGGCGCCGCCGATGCCGGCCGTCGGGTCGTGGTGGTCGGGCAAACCGCGGGAGTAGTCGACGGGACCACCGTCGTGGTCGTCGCGGGGACGTGGTCGACGAGGCTCGCTCATGCCGTGGCTGCCTACCCCCGCCGGGAGCGCACTACCCTGGGTCGATGTGGCCGCTGACTTCTCCGTCGTCCTGGACGAGCTCGACACGACCCTGAGGTCCATCGAGGCCGTCCTCGACGTCGACCGGCTGCGCCGCGAGGTGGCCGAGCTCGAGCAGCAGGCCTCCGCGCCCGACCTCTGGAACGACGTCGAGGCCGCGCAGGCGCTGACCTCCAAGCTGTCCTACCTGCAGGGCGACCTGCGCCGGGTGGAGGAGCTGCGCAGCCGGCTGGACGACGTCGGCCTGCTGCACGAGATGGCCGTCGAGGAGAGCGACGAGGCGACCGCGGCCGAGGCCGAGCGGGAGCTGGCGAGCCTGCGCCAGGCGATCGACGAGCTGGAGGTGCGCACCCTGCTCTCCGGTGAGTACGACTCCCGCGAGGCGCTGGTGACCATCCGCTCCGAGGCCGGTGGCGTCGACGCCGCCGACTTCGCCGAGATGCTCATGCGGATGTACCTGCGCTGGGCCGAGCGGCACCGGTACCCGATCGAGCTGTACGACGTCAGCTACGCGGAGGAGGCCGGCATCAAGTCGGCGACCTTCGCCGTCAAGCAGCCCTACGCCTACGGCACCCTCTCCGTCGAGCAGGGCACCCACCGGCTGGTGCGCATCTCGCCGTTCGACAACCAGGGCCGCCGCCAGACGTCCTTCGCCGGCGTCGAGGTGCTGCCGGTCGTCGAGCAGACCGACCACGTCGACATCCCGGAGAACGAGATCCGGATCGACGTCTTCCGGTCCAGCGGTCCCGGCGGGCAGAGCGTGAACACCACCGACTCCGCCGTCCGGATCACCCACCTGCCCACCGGCATCGTCGTCTCCTGCCAGAACGAGAAGAGCCAGATCCAGAACCGGGCGGCCGCGATGCGCGTCCTGCAGGCGCGGCTGCTGGCCCGGCGGCAGGAGGAGCAGCGGGCCGAGATGGACGCGCTGCGCGGTGAGGGCAGCAGCTGGGGCAACCAGATGCGCTCCTACGTCCTGCACCCGTACCAGATGGTCAAGGACCTGCGCACCGAGCAGGAGACCGGGAACACCTCCGCCGTCCTCGACGGGGACATCGACCCGTTCATCGAGGCCGGCATCCGGTGGCGCCGTCAGCAGGAGTCGGTCCCCGCCAGCTGAGGGCCTCCGAGCTGACGGCGGGCCGGCGGGATCAGACGTCCCGTTCGTCACACCCGACGCACGGCCGGACGCCGGATGGGCCACGCTGGGTGACGGGCGTCCCGGGCCCCCGGCGGAGCTGCTCACGCTCCGTCGGGACGGGACGGCGGCCGACCGCGCGTGACACTCCAGTCTCCCGGGTTCGAGAGGTACCGTGGCCCCTCGTGATCGAACTGCAACACGTCACCAAGCTCTACCCGGCCAGCTCCCGGCCGGCCCTCGATGACGTGTCGACGGAGATCGACAAGGGCGAGTTCGTCTTCCTGATCGGCTCATCGGGCTCGGGCAAGTCGACCTTCCTGCGGCTGCTCCTCAAGGAGGACGACCCCACCAAGGGGAACGTCATCGTGAACGGCAAGACGCTGAACACGATGAGCAAGTGGCAGGTGCCCAAGCTCCGCCGCACCATCGGCTGCGTCTTCCAGGACTTCCGCCTGCTGCGCAACCGCACCGTCGCCCAGAACGTGGCCTTCGCGCTGGAGGTCATCAACAAGCCGCAGCGGACCATCAAGCGCGTCGTCCCCGAGGTGCTGGAGATGGTGGGCCTCGAGGGCAAGGCCCAGCGGCTGCCCAGCGAGCTGTCGGGTGGTGAGCAGCAGCGCGTCGCCATCGCCCGCGCGTTCGTCAACCGGCCGCTGGTGCTGCTGGCCGACGAGCCCACCGGCAACCTCGACCCGGAGACCAGCGAGGGCATCATGCTGCTGCTGGAGCGGATCAACCGCACCGGGACGACGGTCGTGATGGCGACGCACGACTACCACATCGTCGACTCGATGCGTCGTCGCGTGATCGAGCTCAACGGGGGAGCCCTCACCCGCGACCAGTCGCGCGGTGTCTACGGGGTCGGCCGCTGACCCGGTTGCGCCGGATCAGCCGCTGACGCGGCATCCCCGCCCTCCACCTGCCTGACCTCACGACAGGGAACCAATGCGCGTCAACTTCGTGCTCTCCGAGGTGGCCACCGGGCTGCGTCGCAACCTGACCATGACGGTCGCGATGATCCTGACCACGGCCATCTCGCTCGGCCTCATGGGCACCGGCCTGCTGATCGCCGGGATGATCTCCGACATGAAGGAGATCTACTACGACAAGGTGCAGGTCTCCATCTTCCTGGCCGACGACGTCACCGACGAGCAGCGCTCGGCCATCGAGCAGCAGCTGGCGGGCTCGCCCGAGGTGGCCAACCACATCTACGAGTCCAAGGACGAGGCCTACGCCCGCTTCCAGCAGCAGTTCAGCCAGCAGCCGGAGCTCGTGCAGAACACCCCGGCCGACGCGCTGCCCGAGAGCTTCCGCGTCGAGCTGGTGAACCCCGAGCGCTACGAGGTCATCGCCGCCGAGTTCCCGAACGGGCAGAACGGCGTCGACCAGGTGCGCGACGAGGGGGACTTCCTCGACCGGCTGTTCAGCCTGCTCAACGGCGCGCGGAACGCGACGATCGCCGTCGCCGTCGTCCAGGCGTTGGCCGCGTTGCTGCTGATCTCCAACACGATCCAGCTGGCGGCCTTCAACCGGCGCAACGAGACCAACATCATGCGGCTGGTCGGCGCCTCGCGGTGGTACACGCAGCTGCCGTTCATCCTCGAGGCCGCGCTGGCCGGGCTGATCGGTGCCCTGCTGGCGATCGGCGGGCTGGTGGTCACCAAGGTCCTGTTCGTGGACAAGACGCTCGCCGGGCCGATCCGGGCGGGGATCATCCCGCCGGTCGACTGGGGCGCGATCGCCTTCATCAGCCCGGTGATCGCCGCCGCCGGCGTCGGGCTGGCCGGCGTCGCCGCATACGTGACCCTGCGGCTGTACGTGCGCATCTGAGAAAGGACCCCGTCCTCCTCACCGCTCGCAGGCTCGCGGCGAGCCTCTGGACGGGGCCGTGGCCTGGTGGGGCGGCCGGTAGCCTGGGGACATGCCGCGTGAAGAGGGGCGGAAGCTCATCGCCCAGAACAAGAAGGCGCGGCACGACTACTCGATCCTCGACACCTACGAGGTGGGCCTGGTGCTCACCGGCACCGAGGTCAAGAGCCTGCGTGCCGGTCGTGCCTCGCTCGTCGACGGCTTCGCCACCGTGGACGGGGGCGAGGTCTGGCTGCAGCACGTGCACATCCCCGAGTACGCCGAGGGCACCTGGACCAACCACGCCCCGCGGCGGAAGCGGAAGGTGCTCATGCACCGCGCCGAGATCGACAAGCTGATCGGGAAGACCAAGGAGGGCGGCCTGACCCTCGTCCCGCTCGACCTGTACTTCAAGGACGGCAAGGTCAAGGCGACCCTGGCCCTCGCCAAGGGCAAGAAGTCCTACGACAAGCGGCAGGACCTCGCCGAGCGCGACTCCCGCCGGGAGATCCAGAAGGCCTTCGGCCGGTACGTGAAGGGGCGGCGGTAGTGCGGGGGGTGGCCTTCGACGGGTACGGCGGGCCCGAGGTCCTGACCCTGCGCGACGACCTGCCCGACCCGCCGGTCGGCCCCGACACCGTGCTGGTGCGCGTGCACGCCGCCGGCGTCAACCCGGTCGACGTGCTGATCCGATCCGGCGGGCTGACCGGCGCGTACCCGCACCACCTGCCGATCGTCCCGGGCTGGGACGTCGCCGGCGTCGTCGAGGCCGCGGGCCCGGCGGTCACCGCGTTCGCCGCCGGGGACGAGGTGTTCGGCTACGTCCGCCGGGACGACGTCCAGTGGGGGACGACGGCCGAGCTGGTGCCCGCGCCGCAGCGCTGCCTGGCGCACAAGCCGGAGTCGCTGTCCTTCGCCGAGGCGGCCGGGCTGCCGCTGGCGGGGCTCACCGCCTACCAGTCGCTGACCGAGGCGCTCGACGTGCACGAGGGCGAGCGGGTGCTGGTGCACCGCGCCGCCGGCGGAGTCGGCTTCTGCGCCGTCCAGATCGCCGTCGCGCTGGGTGCGCACGTCATCGGCACGGCCAGCCCGCGCAACCACGGCTTCCTCCGCGACGCCGGGGCGGCCGAGGTGCTCGACTACTCGGCCGGGCCGATCAGCGCGCAGCTGTCCGAACCGGTCGACGCCGTCCTCGACCTCGTCGGCGGGGACACCCTGACCGACGCGCCGAAGCAGGTCCGCGACCGCGCCCGCATCACCTCCGTCGTGGACCCGGTGGTCAACGAGATGGGCGGCCGCTACGTCTTCGTCCGCCCCGAGCACGAGCACCTGGAGGAGCTCGGCCGGATGGCCGACGCCGGCCAGTTGCGGGTGCCGGTCGCCCGGGCGTTCCCGCTGGAGCAGACGGCCGAGGCGCAGGAGCTGGTCGCGGGCGGGCACGTGCGCGGCAAGGTCGTGGTCACCCTCCGGTGACTCCTCCGCCGGTCGACGACGCCGACGTCCCCCGGTACTGGCGCGAGCTGGGCCTGCCGGGCCTGGTCGACGTGCACGTGCACTTCCTGCCCGAGCGGGTGCAGGCCAAGGTCTGGGAGTACTTCACGCAGGCCCGGACACACTACGGCGCCGCCTGGCCGGTGCAGTACCCGCTGCCGGACGACGAGCGGCTGGCGGTGCTCGACCGGCTCGGCGTCCGGGCGTTCCCGACGCTGCCCTACCCGCACAAGGCCGGCATGGCCGCCTGGCTCAACGACTGGTCGCACGCGTTCGCCGCCGCGCACCCGCAGGTGCTGCGGTCGGCGACGTTCCACCCGGAGCCGGGGGCGGTGTCCTACGTCGGGACGGCGCTCGACCGCGGCGTGCGGGTGTTCAAGGTGCACGTCCAGGTGGGCGCCTTCGACCCGCGCGACCCGCTGCTCGACCCGGTGTGGGCGCGGCTGGAGGAGACCGGCACCCCCGTGGTGATCCACTGCGGCTCCGGCCCGCTGCGCGGCGAGCACACCGGCCCGGCGCCGATGACCGGCCTGCTCGAGCGGTACCCGCGGCTGCAGCTGGTCATCGCCCACCTCGGCATGCCCGAGTACGCGGCCTTCCTCGACCTGGCCGAGCGGTACGAGCGGGTGCACCTGGACACCACGATGTTCGCCACGGACTTCACCGAGCGGCTGATGCCCTTCGACCCCGCCCTCCGGCCGAGGCTGGCCGCGCTGCGGGACAAGGTGCTGCTCGGCAGCGACTTCCCCTCCATCCCGTACCCGTACGCCCACCAGCTGGCCGCGCTGCACCGCCTCGACCTGGGGGAGGAGTGGCTGCGCGCGGTCCTCTGGCACAACGGCGCGCGGCTGTTCTCACTGGCGTCCTGAGGGCCGCGTCGGGCACCTCGCCACTGGGACCCCGTTCCCGGCCCGGTGTGCGCCGGAGGTGGACCACCTCCTCTCCGGGAGGTCCGGTGACGACGCGGACGCCTGCCGCGCGCGAGCCGGGCAGGTGTCCGCGGTGGGAGGAGCCGGCTCGCGGTGGTCCCGCCGCGGAGCCGGGAGCCACCTCAGCCGGGGCCGGGCGCGTAGTCCGGGTGCAGCTGGGCGGCCCGGTCCACCTCCTCCGGCGTCAGCAGGACGACGGTGCGGACCGTCGCGACGCCCCGGCCGCTGATGGTGAGCGACAGCGCCGCGGCGGCCGCGCTGTCGGGCAGCTCGACGACCGCGTAGACGTCGGCGTCGCCGAGGGCGAAGTCGAAGCTCTCCAGCCGCCCCTCCAGGTCGAGGACGGCGTGCGCGAAGGCGCTGCGGCGAGCCGACCCGCCGGCGGCCATCACCGCCCGCGCGCCCTGGGCCTCGTACCGGGCGATGACGAGGAAGCGGGGCACGGGAGCCCTCCTCTCGGCGGCGTGCGCCGATGCTGACGCCCGGCCGCACCGGCCCGCAAGGGACGCCGCGGAACCCGGTCGACCGCCCCCGCCGCCGTCCCTACGCTGCGCGGCGTGCCCCCGTTGCCCGCCGGCCTCACCGCCCGCCCGCTCACCGCGGACGACCTCCCTGCCGTGGCGGAGCTGTTCGCCGCCGCCGAGCCGCTCGACGACACCGGCGAGCACCTCGACGCCGACGACCTCGCCGAGTGGTGGGTCGAGGACCTGGTCGACCTCTCCCGCGACGGCCGGGCGGTGTGCGCCGGCGACGGGGCGCTGGTCGGGGTCGCTGTGGTGCTGTCGATCAGCGGCGCCCGGGAGGACCACCGGGTCGTGCTGGAGGGGCGGGTGCACCCGGCCTGGCGCGGGCGCGGCATCGGGTCGGCGCTGCTGGACTGGCAGCTGCGCCGCGGCGCGGAGCTCCACCGCCGCGACCACCCCGAGCTGCCCGGCCGGCTGACGGTCTCGGTGTACCCGGGGATGGGGTCGCTGGAGCCGCTGGTGCGCCGGGCCGGGTTCGCGGCCGAGCGCTGGTACGCCGACGTCGAGCGGCCGCTGACCGGGCTGCCGGAGGTCCCCGCGGTTCCCGGCCTCCAGCTGCTGCCCTTCGCCTGGGACCGGGACGACGAGGTGCGGCGGGCGCACAACGCGGCATTCACCGACCACCACGGCTCGGGCGAGCGCGACGCCGCCACGTGGCGGGCCTGGTTCACCGGATCGCGCGCCTTCCGGCCCGACCTGTCGGTGCTCGCCCTCGTCGACGGGGTCGTGGCCGGCTACGTGCTCAGCTACGTCTACGAGGCCGACACCCGCGCCACCGGCGTCCCGCAGGTCCACCTGGGGCAGCTCGGGGTCCTCCGTCCCGCCCGGGGGCGCGGCATCGCGTCGGCCGCGATCGTCGCGGCCCTGCGGGCCGCTGCCGCCGACGGCTGCGCCACCGCGGGCCTGCAGGTCGACACCGAGAACCCCACCGGGGCGTTCGGCCTGTACCGGCGGCTGGGCTTCACGCCGGTCCGCACCCGCGTCCAGTGGGCCTGCACCCTGCCGCCCGCGCCATGAGCTGGGCCGACGACACCGGGCTGGTCGAGCTGCCCGGCGGCGTCCGGGTCCGCGGCCGCCGGCTGGGCGCTCCGGCGTCCCCGGCCGACCGGGCGGTGGTCCTCGGCAGCGGCCCGCTGCCGCCGTGGCCGGCGCGCCGGGTGCGCTGGCCCGACTTCGGGGTGCCGTCGGACCCCGACGACGTCCTCGCCGCCCTGACCGAGGCGCTCGACCGGGCCCGGGCGGGGGAGCGGGTGGAGGTGGCCTGCCGCGGCGGCGTCGGACGCACCGGCACCGCGCTGGCCGCGCTCGCCGTCCTCGACGGGGTGCCGGCCGACGACGCCGTCCGGTGGATCCGCGAGCGGTACTCCCCGCGTGCGGTGGAGACGCCCTGGCAGCGCCGCTGGCTGCGCACCCTGGGGCCGCCGGACCGGCCCCGTCCCGGCTAGGCCCCGTCCAGAGGCTCGCTGCGGCCCCGTCCCGGGTCCCGCCCTGAGCCTGCGAAGGGTGGGGAGGACGGGGTCCTTCCACGGTGAGGAGGACGGGGTCCTCCCGGAGTGGTGGGGGCAGGGGGGTCCTCCTAGGGTCCGGCGCATGGTCAGCGCCGATCAGCCCGCCCCGGACACCGCCCGCGCGCACCGCGCCGTGGAGCCGCTGCACAACCACGTCTACTTCTCGCCCGAGCAGGACGAGTACCTCACCGCGGTCGGGCTGCGCCCCGGCCGGATGTGCTACTTCGCCGGCCGGGCGGCCGCCATGGGCGCCGTCGGGCCCGGCACCGTCGTCGCCACCTTCTCCAACTTCGCCCCCGCGCTGGTCACCCGGCACGTGCCGCGCGCGTGGACCCTCGCCGCTCCGGAGCAGGTCCTCGCCGCCCGGCTGGACGGGGCCCGCGCCTCGCTGACCCGGCTGCTCGGCGGGCCGGAGGCCGCGGCCGCGCCGGAGGTGGCCGAGCTGGCCGGCCTGCTGCGCGAGGCCTGCACCGTGCTCACCCCGGAGGGCCGCCCGCTCTACGCGGCGCACGCCGACCAGCCGTGGCCCGACGAGCCGGTGCTGTCGCTGTGGCACGGGGCCACGCTGCTGCGCGAGCACCGCGGCGACGGGCACGTCGCCTGCCTGCTGCGGTCGGGGATGTCCGGTGTGGAGGCGCTGGTCACGCACACCTGGACCGGCCGCGGCTTCACCGAGGCCGCCGCCCGGGCGACCCGGGGGTGGAGCGAGGAGGAGTGGGCCGCGGCCTCCGAGCGGCTCGCCGCACGGGGCCTGCTCACCGATGGCGGGCTGACCGACGAGGGCCGCCGGCTGCGCGCCGAGGTCGAGGCCGGCACCGACGAGCTCTCCGCGGCGCCCTGGGCGCACCTGGGTGCGGAGCGGACCGCCCGGGTCGTCGAGCTGGGCCGCGCGCTGTCGAGCCGGCTGGTGGCGAACGGCGCGTACCCGGCCGACGTCTTCTCCGCCCGGTGAGCGGGCCCCGCGTCCCGGAGGCGGCCGAGGAGGGGCCGACGGCGGAGCTGCTGCGCGTGCGCCGCGGCGGGCAGCTGTCCGCGCTGGACCGCCTGCTGCTGCACAGCCCGCCGGTCGCCGAGGGCTGGAACGCCCTGCTCGGCGCGCTGCGCGGGGCGACGACGCTGCCCGCCGACCTGCGCGAGCTGGTGGTGCTGCGGGTGGCCGTGCTGAACGACGCCGACTTCGAGTGGGTCTCACACGAGCCGATCGCCCGCCGCGCCGGGCTGGCCGAGCCGCAGCTAGGGGCGCTGCGCCGTCCGGAGGCCTCGGCCGAGCCGGTGTGGACGCCGGTGCAGGCCGCCGTCCTCGCCTTCACCGACGCCTCGACGCGGGACGTCGCCGTCCCGGACGAGGTGTTCGCCGGCGTCCGGGCGCACCTCGACGACCGGCAGGTCGTGGAGCTGGCCGTGCTGGTCGGCGGCTACGCGATGGTGTCGCGCTTCCTCGTCGCGCTCGCGGTCCCGCCGCCGGAGGGAGAGGTCGCCGGATAGCCCCTGCCCTCCCTATGGTCGGCGTCACAGTCCAGAGGAGGGCGTCATGACCGCGACCGAACGGGAGCAGGGGTCCGGACGGCGGACCGACGTCGACGCCGCGTTCCGCGGCTCGGCCACCTACCGCAGCCTGGGCGAGCAGCAGCTCAGCCCGGCGGAGGAGCGCTTCGAGAAGGGACGCCGCACGGTCGGGCTCTTCCTCGCCCCGATCGTGACGATCGTCTTCGCCCTCCTGCCGCTGGACCTGCCGAACCAGCAGCAGCTGCTGGCGGCGATCCTGCTCGGCGTCATCGTCCTGTGGATCACCGAGCCGGTGCCCATCCCGATCGGCGGCCTGATCGGCGTCGGCGCCATCGTCGTCCTCGGGGTGGTACCCGCCGACGACGCGGTGGCCCCGTTCGGCTCGACGACGGTGTTCACCTTCATCGGCGCCTTCATCCTGGCCGCCGCGATGCTCAAGCACGGCGTCGCCCGGCGCTTCGCGATGACGATCCTGTCGCTGAAGTGGGTCGGCGGCTCGACCGCGCGCGTCATCATCGCGTTCGGGCTGATCACCTGCCTGCTGTCGGCGTTCGTCTCCAACACCGCCACGGTCGCGATGCTGCTGCCCACCGCGATCGGCATCCTCTCGGTGATCGCCAAGCTGCTGCAGGACAAGGAGCTGGTCGCGCCGGACTTCGACCCGCTGCGGCTGCGGGTGGGCGTCGCGCTGATGCTGATGCTGGCCTACGGGGCCAGCGTCGGCGGGCTGATCACCCCGGTGGGGACCCCGCCGAACCTGATCGGCCGCGGCCTGATCGAGGAGGCGACGGGGGAGCGGATCGGGTTCCTCAGCTGGATGCTGATGGCGCTGCCGATCTGCGCGCTGATGTTCGTGGCGCTGGCCGGCGTCCTGCTGCTGCTCAACCGGCCGGAGATCAAGCGCATCGAGGGCGTCCACGAGTACGTGCAGTCCGAGCGCGCCGAACTCGGCCCCGTCACGCGGGCGGAGAAGAACACGCTGGTCGCCTTCGGTGTCACCGTGGCGCTGTGGATCTTCCCCGGCATCATCGCGCTGACCGCCGGCACCGACTCGGCGCTCTACGAGACGGTTGGCGACCGGGTCAACGAGGGCATCGTCGCCGTCCTCGGGGCCTCGCTGCTGTTCCTGCTGCCCACCGACTGGAAGCGGCGCGAGTTCACCCTGAACTGGTCGGACGCCGCGAAGATCGACTGGGGCACGATCCTGCTGTTCGGCACCGGCATCATCTTCGGCTCGCTGCTGGCCGACACCGGCCTGGCCGAGACCATCGGCAACGGCTCGGCCGACCTGCTCGGCCTGACCAGCACGTTCGCGATCACGATCTTCGCGGTGATCCTCGCGATCATCATCTCCGAGACGACGAGCAACACCGCCTCGGCGGCCGTCGTGGTGCCGATCATCATCCCGGTGGCCGTGGCGGCGGGGATCAACCCGTTCGTGCCCGCGCTGGCGGCGACCTTCGCGGCGTCCTTCGGGTTCATGCTGCCGGTGTCGACGCCGCAGAACGCGATCGTCTACGGCTCCGGCGTCGTGCCGATCACCAAGATGATCCGGTCGGGCATCTCCTTCGACGTCCTCGGCGCGCTCCTCATCGTGGTGATGCTGCCGGTCCTGATCGGCCTCGTCCTGGACGTCTGAGCACCGCCCGCCCGGCGCCGTCCACCCGGCCGGGGCAGCTGGGTGGACAGCGCGTGTCACGATGGACGACGGCCCGGGGAGCGGGCCGGCCCACGGACGACGGGAGGTGCTGCGCGCGTGCCCAGTGAACCGCCCAGTACCGGCACCGGGGGCCGCACCGCTTGACGCGCTCGCGCGGGGAGTGGCGGACCCCCCACGAGTCCACCCGCTCCAGCGTCTCCCGGGAGTCCGCCGTGGTCGACCGCCGTCGTGCGTCCCTCACCGCCCTGTCCACCCTGACCCGCCGTCCGCGGCCCGAGCTGACGCTCGCGCCCCCACCGGCTGCCACCCCGGCCCCCGCGGCGCCGGACCGCCCCGCGCTCATCGTCGACAACGCCGTCTACTCGTCGGGACGACGCGTGGCGACCCCGGACAGCGGCGCCGAGAGCCACGAGTGGCTGGTCGAGGACCCCGAGCGCCTGGTGTGGCTGGGCCTCTACCGGCCCGAGGCCGCCGAGCTCGGTGAGCTGGCCGAGCAGTACGACCTGCCCGAGCTGGCGGTCGAGGACGCGATCAAGGCCCACCAGCGGCCGAAGTTCGAGCGCTACGGCAGCACGCTGTTCGTCGTCCTCAAGGCCGCGCGCTACCTCGACGCGACCGAGGAGGTCGAGTTCGGCGAGCTGCACCTGTTCCTCGGCCGGAACTTCGCCATCACCGTGCGGCACAGCGAGTCCCCGGACCTCTCCCGGGTGCGGCGCCGGCTGGAGAGCGAGCCGGCGCTGCTGGAGAAGGGCAGCGAGGCGGTGCTCTACGCGATCCTCGACGCCGTCGTCGACGGGTACTCGCCGGTGGTCGCGGGCCTGGCCAACGACATCGAGCAGATCGAGACCGAGGTCTTCCGCGGCGACCCCGGCGTCTCCCGGCGCATCTACGAGCTGTCGCAGGAGGTGCTGGAGTTCCAGCGCGCCGCCCGGCCGCTGACCGGCATCCTCGCCGCGATCACCGCGGGGTTCGACAAGTACGGCGTCGACGAGGAGCTGCGCAGCTACCTGCGGGACGTCGCCGACCACATCGTCCAGGTCATCGAGCGGGTCGAGGGGTTCCGGCTGCAGCTGCGCGACATCCTCACCGTGAACTCGACCCTCGTCGCGCAGCGGCAGAACGAGGAGATCCGCGAGCTCACCGAGGCCTCGATCGCGCAGGGCGAGGAGGTCAAGAAGATCTCCGCCTGGGCGGCCATCCTGTTCGCGCCGACGCTGGTCGGGACCGTGTACGGGATGAACTTCGAGGCCATGCCGGAGCTGTCGTGGCAGCTGGGCTACCCGTTCGCGCTGGTGCTGATGGCCGGGGTGAGCCTGGCGCTGTACGCCGTCTTCAAGCGCCGCGGCTGGATCTGAGGACGGCCGATCCCCGTCGTGATCATCGGCGTCTGGCTGCCGGACGCGCTGTCGGCAGCAGCCGGACGCCGATGATCGAGGGTCCGGGGTGGCGCGGGAACAACCCGTCGGCGGGTGCCGTTAGGCTGTCTGCACAACTGCACAGGGGGTGAATGGTCTCGACTGCGGTCGGATGACCAGGGGAAGCGAGCCGAGGAAGCCGACGATGAGCTCGTTAACCACGCGTCGGAAACAACACAAGCGCCGACTCCAGTCAGCGCGAGTTCGCCCTCGCTGCCTAAGCAGCGAGGCGACTCTGTCAGCCCGGGTTCGTCATCGGCCCGGATCCTGGCATCAGCTAGATGACTGACCGTGCGTGCCGGTCGCGGGCGCGCGCGGGACACCAAACAGCGACTGGGCCCGTCACACCGACTCGTTCGTGAGATCGGTGGGGTCGAGCAGAGACGGAGCGGACTGCGCTCGGAGAAGCCCTGGTGATGCGTCGTAGGACGCGGGTTCGATTCCCGCCACCTCCACCTACCTCGGGTCTCGGCGAAGAGCCGGCCCCGTGCTGGCGAGAGGCCGGTGGCCGCCGCGGACAGCGGTGGCCACCGGCCTTCGCTCGTGGCGGTCCGGTCAGTGCTGCGCAGCCGTCGGCCGGGCGCTCACCGGCTGCTGTTGCTCCCGCTCACGAGCTCTGCCGCGAGGGGGTCGACCCGCTGGATCGTCCTCCCGGCGGTCAGCGCCCGATCGTCCGGCCACGGTCAGGGCGCGGACCTGTCGGCCGATGAGTGCACCGGCGACCGCGACGAGACGTTTGGAGAGGTCGGGGTCCCGGCTCGGGTCCTCGTCGGTCAGCTCGCCCAGTGCGACGACCTCGTCCAGTCCGAGTCGCACTCGCTCATCCTCCGTCAGCAGCGACTGCCCGACGACGGCGTGGACCCTGCGCGGCGCCGATCGTGCCGCCACGACGGCGGGCAGCTTCCCGGCCAGGGTCTGCCCGTCCATGCGTCCCTCGCCGGTGACCACGGCCGCGCAGTGGGACACCGCGGCGTCGAAGCCGAGGAGATCGAGGAAGAACTCAGCTCCCGCTACACGGGAGGCACCGAGCCACCGGCAGGCGAATCCCAGCCCGCCCGCGGCCCCGGTACCCGGCTCGTCGGCCAGCGGAGTCGTGCTGCGGTGTCCCCCCGCCCGGCGGTGTCGCTCCAGGAGACCGGCCAGGTGGGACAGGCCGGCGTCGAGCTCGGCGATCTGCACGGGGACTGCGCCCTTCTGCGGCCCGAACACGGTGGCGGCACCGGCTGCTCCGAGGAGCGGGTTGTCCACGTCCGTGGCCACGGTCAGCTCGGTGCCGGTCAGGTCCCGCAGGCCCGACACGTCGAGCTCGGCGATCCGCGCCAGCGTCCCACCCGTCGGTTCGACGTCGCGCCCTGCGCCGTCCCGGAACCGGACGCCGAGGGCGGCGAGCAGTCCCGCGCCGCCGTCGGTGCTGGCGCTGCCGCCGAGGCACAGGACGATGCGTCGGGCTCCCGCGTCCAGGGCCGCGAGGACCGCCTGCCCGAGTCCGTAGCTGGACGACGTCATCGGGGCCAGTTCGCCAGGGGGGAGCGTGCTCACTCCGCAGGTGCTGGCGACCTCGACGACCGCGGTCGTGCCGTCGAACGCGAACTCGGTGTCGTGCCGGCGACCGTCGGCACCGCGCACGGTGACCGGATGGGGAGCAGAGCCGGCGTGCAGGGCGGCGGCCACGCTGCCGTCACCGCCGTCGGCCAGGGGGAGGAGCGTGGAGGCGACACCGGTCGCCGCCAGGCCCTGCGCGATGGCCGTCGCCACCTCGAGGGCGGTGAGGGAGCCCTTGAACTTGTCGGGAGCGACGAGGACGCGCATGTCAGGCCCTCGCCGCCGCGGCGACACCGACGGTGCCGGGAACCGGGTGCGGCTCGGCCTGCCGGGGGGTGCCGGAGGTCTCGTCGGGCACCTCGTCGATCTCGTGCAGCGGCGGGACGTCGTCACCGCGCAGGACGCGGCGGGCCCGGTCCCGGTCCAGCGTCTTGTCCCAGGCGGCGATGAACAGGGTGGCGACGGCGTTGCCGCAGAAGTTCACGATCGCGCGGCACTCCGACATGAACTTGTCGATGCCGAAGACGAGCATGATGCCCGCAGCCGGGATGGTGCCGACGGTGGACAGGGTCGCGGTCAGGGCGATGAAGCCGCCACCGGCGACGCCGGCCGCACCCTTCGAGGTCAGCAGCATGACGGCCAGCAGGCCCAGCTGCTCGGTGATCGACAGGTCGGTGTTGGTGGCCTGGGCGATGTAGAGCGCGGCCAGGGACAGGTAGATGGCGGCGCCGTCGAGGTTGAAGGAGTAGCCGGTCGGCACCACGAGTCCGACGGTGGACTTCTCCACGCCGGCGTGCTCCATCTTCTTCATCAGGCCGGGCAGGGCCGGCTCGGCGGTGGAGGTGCCGAGGATCAGCAGGAGCTCCTCCCGCAGGTAGCGCAGCAGGTGGAAGATGTTCAGCCGCAGGTAGGCCATCACCGCCCCCAGCACGACGAACACGAACAGCGCCGAGGTCACGTAGAACAGCGCGATCAGGGAACCGAGGCTGGTCAGCGTCTCCAGGCCGTACTCGCCGATGGCGTAGGCCATCGCCCCGAACGCGCCGAGCGGGGCGGCCTTCATGATGAAGGCGAGCACCTTGAAGACGACCGCGGTCAGCCGCTGGACCCCCGAGAGCACCGGTGCGCCGACCGCGCCGACGGCGTTGAGCGCCACGCCGAAGACCACGGCCATGAAGATGATCTGCAGGATCTCGCCCTCGACGAAGGGGGCGACGGCGCTCTCCGGCAGCACGCGCAGCAGGAAGTCCCACCAGTGCTGCTCCTGCCCCGCCTCCACGAGCGAGCCGACGTCCTCGGTCGGTTGCAGCGTGCTCACGTCGGCGTTCACGCCGTCGCCCAGGCGGAAGAGGTTGATGGCGACCAGTCCGAAGACCATCGCCAGGATGGTCCCGATCTGGAAGTAGGTCAGCGCCTTGATCCCGGTCAGCCCGACCTTCCTCAGGTCGGCGACGCTGGCGATGCCGCCGACGATCGTGAGGAACACGATGGGGCCGATCAGCATCTTCATCAGCCCGACGAATGCCGTGCCGATGGGCTCCATCGCGATCCCGACGGCCGGCCACAGGGCGCCCACGACGACGCCGAGCACGATGGCGACGAGGACGCAGAAGTACAGCTGCCGGTACCAGCGCTTCTTCTCGACCGGTGGTGTGTGTGCGTGGGTCAGGTCCATCGGAGGCACCTCGGATGCGTTGTCTGCCGGAGCAGGTGGACTGGTGTCCGCCACGGTGGGTGACCTCGGCCACACGCGTCCAAGACGCGTTTGCTACGTCGCCGGTAGGCTGGGCCTATCGGTCCGCGGGAGGTGGCGCGGTGGACGTCCGGCAGCTGACCTACTTCCTCGCCGTCGTCGAGGCCATGAACTTCGGCCGCGCCGCGGAGCAGTTGCACATCGCGCAGCCCTCGCTGTCGCAGGCGATCGGGACGCTCGAGCGGGAGCTCGGCGTGCCGCTGTTCCACCGGGTGGGCCGCGGCATCGTGCTCAGCGACGCCGGAGCCCAGTTGATCGAGCCCGCCCGCCAGGTGGTCCGCGACCTGGAGGCAGCCCGCGCCGCGGCCCGGTCCGCCCGCGGGCTCCAGCGCGGCCGGGTCGAGCTCGTGGCGATGCCCAGCCCCGGCATGGAACCGCTGTCGACCCTGGTCCGCGACTTCACCGCGGCCCATCCGGCGATGACGGTCACGGCCGACGCGGCGTTCACCCCCGACGAGGTGGTCCAAGCGGTCAAGGCCGGCCGGGCCGAGCTGGGGTTGCTCGGCGCGGCGTCACCGCCGCACACCGGAGGGCTGCGGGTCCTGCCCATCGAGGAGCAGCCCCTCGTCCTGATCTCCCCGCCCGAGGAGGAGCCCGGAGACCACGGGCCGGTGGACGGACCCACCGGGCGCACGGTGACCCGTGAGGCCCTGGCCGGCGCACGGCTCATCGTGAGCAGGCAGGGCAGCCTCGTGCGGAGCCTGGTGGACGACATCCTGGCCAGCGGCGTCGACGCGCACATCGTCGTCGAGGTCGAGCACCGGACGTCGATCCTGCCGATGGTGCTGGCCGGCGTCGGGCACGCGGTACTGCCGTCGTCCTGGATGCCCCTGGCGCGGCGGTCGGGCGCGCGCGTCCGGCGGATCGAGCCCGCCGTCCTGCTGCGGATCGCCCTCATCTCCCGGACGGGCACGCTGACGCCGGCCGCCCAGGCCTTCGTGGCCTGCGTCGAGCGCTACGTGTCCGACCCAGGGACGGCGGCGAGGCCCGGGGAACCATAGGCCCGGTCTATGAAGCCGATCGACGATGCGTCTTGGACGCCGGAGGACGTGACGCCGTTCACTCGGTGACGACCCCAGCAGTCGTCCCCCACGGAGACCGTCATGACCGCCCAACGCACGTTCCGCATCGCCGCCATCCCCGCCGACGGAGTCGGCGTCGAGGTCGTCGCGGCCGGCCGCACCGTCCTCGACGCCCTCGCCGACGCCTCGAACGGCCGCTTCGCCTTCGCGTGGCAGGAGTTCCCCTGGGGCTCGGACTACTACGCCCAGCACGGCCGGATGATGGACGAGGACGGTCTCGCCCAGCTCGAGGACTTCGACGCCATCTACTTCGGCGCCGTCGGCTGGCCGACCGTCCCCGACCACGTCAGCCTGTGGGGTCTGCGCCTGAAGATCTGCCAGAGCTTCGACCAGTGGGCCAACGTCCGCCCCGTCGAGTTCCTCCCCGGCATCCAGAGCCCGCTCCGCAAGGCGGACGACACCGACCTGAGCTGGGTCGTCGTCCGCGAGAACTCCGAGGGCGAGTACGCGGGGTTCGGCGGCCGCAACTTCGCCGGCCGTGGTGACCGCGGTGAGGTGGCCGTCCAGTCCGCGGTGTTCACCGAGGTCGGCTGCGAGCGGATCATCCGGTTCGCCTTCGACCTGGCCCGCACCCGCCCCCGCAAGAAGGTCTCCAGCGTCACCAAGAGCAACGCCCAGCAGTACGGCATGGTGCTGTGGGACGACGTCTTCCGGCGGGTTGCCGCCGAGTACCCCGACGTGGAGACCGAGAGCGTCCTGGTCGACGCCATGGCCGCGAAGTTCGTCCTCCGGCCCGAGGACCTCTCCGTCGTGGTCGCGTCCAACCTCAACGCCGACATCCTCTCCGACCTCGGCAGCGCCCTCGCCGGCAGCCTCGGCCTCGCGGCGAGCGCCAACGTCAACCCGGAGCGGCGGTTCCCGTCCATGTTCGAGCCGGTCCACGGCTCCGCGCCCGACATCGCCGGCCAGGGGATCTGCAACCCCGTCGGCGCCATCGGCAGCGCGGCGCTGATGCTCGAGCACTTCGGCCTGCACGACGAGGCCAAGGCCGTCCAGCACGCCATCGAGGTGACCTCGGGCAAGGGCGTCCGCACCCGCGACGTCGGCGGCAGCGCCAGCACGGAGGAGGTCACCGCGGCCATCATCGAGAACCTCCTCGTCTGACGTCGCCTCCCGTGGAAGCCCCCGTCTCACGTTCGGGTCGGGGGCTTCTCCACGGGCTCCACACGGGTCTCGTCATCGCGGCGTGTGCGAACTCGCGGCGATCCGTGTGCACGTCAGCCACGACGGCAGACGTCCGCGGCCGCGCGCCCGGCGCGTCGGCGAGCGCCGTCCCTACCGCGTCCCGGCCGTCCGCGGCGTGCGGCGGCGGACGAGCAGGTGGTCGAGCCCGAGGCGGCCCGACCCGGTCACGGCGAGGACGAGGCTGAGCAGGCCGAGCGCGATGACGAGTTCGGGGCCGTTGTGGTCCATGGCGAACAGCCCGCTGGTGTGCACGAACACCCAGGCGCCGACCATGTTCAGGGCCATCAGGACGCCGACGACCGGGACCGCGACGCCGAGGACCATCGCGATGCCGCCGACGAGCTCGAACAGGACGTTGGCCGGCCCGGTGAGGGTGCCCAGGGGGACGCCGGCCTCTGCGAAGAGCCGCCCGACCCCGGCGAGGCTGCCGCCGAAGTCGTACTCGACCTTGGCGTGCGCCACCATGAGCACGCCGAGGCCGGCCCGGGCGACGAGCAGCACGACGTCGCGGGTGTTCTGGACGAGGGCGCCGTCCCGGGTGTGCCCGCTCCGGTAGGTGGTCGTCATGGTCGTGCTCCTCTCGTGCTGGTGAGGACCGGTCGCATCCGGTCCCACCTGTATGACTCCGTCGGGGGCCCGGAGTCGTCGGCGTCGACCCGGTCGATCGGTGCCAGGCTGGTCCCGTGGGGAGCGTGGTCTTCGACTACGACTCGGCGCCGGAGCGCTACCGGCTGGGCACGGCGGTCGCCCGAGCCCACTCGACGGCGAGCCTGTACGCCGAGGTCGCGACCCGGCTGGTCTCGCTGGGGGCTCGGCGGATCCTGGACGTCGGGTGCGCCGACGGCCCGCTGCGGTCGGAGCTGCTCGCCGGGCCCCTGGTGGTGGGGCTCGATGCGGCGGCCGCGATGGTGTGCGCGCACCCGGCGCCCGCGGTCCGCGCCGACGCGGCGCGGCTGCCCTTCGTCGACGCCTCGTTCGACGCGGTGACGGCGCTCAACGTGCTGTACCACCTGGCCGATCCGCGCCTCGCGCTCCGGGAGGCCCGGCGGGTGCTGCGGTCGGGCGGAACGCTGCTGGCTTCGGCGATCGCCAGGGACGACTCGCCGGAGTTCGCGCGGTTCTGGCGGCGTCCGGGGACGTCGTTCGACGCCGAGGAGGCGCCGTCCCTGGTGGGCGAGGTCTTCGGCTGCGTGGCGGTCCACCGGTGGGACGCGCCGCTGGTGACCCTGCCCGACGCCGCAGCGGTCCGCGACTACCTCCTCGGCCGGCAGGCGCCGCCGGACGCCGCCGCGCGGGCGGCCGAGGAGCTCCGGCCCCCGGTGCAGGTGACCAAGCGCGGCGCCCTGGTGATCGCCGCCGTCACTCGCGCCTGACCCTCGCGTACAGGCCGGCTGCTCGTCGCCGTCGGTGCCGAGCCCTCCGCGTGAGGGCGGACGCCGCCGGGCACGCCGTCAGGCGGCGCAGTCCAGACGGGCGGCGTCCCCGGTCCCGATGACCACGGTGATCCGGTCGACGTCACCCACCTGCGCGGCGCCGGTCAGGCCCAGCGCGTCGGCGAGCGCCGTCGCCACCGCGTCCTGGCCGTCGGGGTACAGGACGGCCGAGGTCGCGTCCTGCGTCGCGGTGACGACGCCGACCGTGCCCCCTGCCTCCACCACCCGGGCTCCGACGGCGGCCCGCGTGACGGGGTCCGCCGAGCCGTCGCGGATGTCGACCGTGCCGAGTCCCGCGACCGCCGGGGTGGTGCACCCGGGCGTCGCGACAGGCGAGGTCGTCGTGGTGGGGGGAGTGGTGACCGGTGGGGTCGTCGACGGCGGCGTCGTGGTCGGGGGAGTGGTGACCGGTGGCGTCGTGGTGGGCGGCGTCGTGGTCGGCGGAGTCGTGACCGGTGGCGTCGTCGAGGGCGGGGTCGTGGACGGCGGTGTGGTCACGGGTGGTGTGGTGACCGGCGGGGTCGTCGTCGGGGGTGTGGTGACCGGCGGCGTCGTGGTCGGGGGTGTGGTGAGCGGCGGTGTGGTCGACGGCGGTGTGGTGACCGGCGGCGTCGTGACCGGTGGGGTCGTCGGCGGCGGCGTGGTCGACGGCGGCGTGGTCGACGGCGGCGTGGTGACCGACGAGGACGGCGACCCCGAGGCCGTCGACGGCGAGGAGGACGACGGCGCGGCGGGCGGTGGCGGGCTGGAGGCCGGCGGCACGGCGGGCGGCGGCCCCGGGTTCGCCGGCGGCTCCGACGGCGGGGGCACCGCGTCGGTCGGCACGGTGGGTGGCGGCGTCCCGGCGTACCGGGCGGCGAGGGTCAGGACCGTCGCCACGTAGGCGTCGGAGTGGTTGTACGCCAAGACGGCGCGGCGCTGCCCGGCCACGGCGGTGAGGTCCCCACCAGCGGCGCACAGGTACCGGGCCGTGGCCCGAGCCGCGTCGTGGATGTCGAAGGGGTCGCTGCTGCTGTCGCCGTCCCCGTCGCTGGCATAGCGCGCCCAGGTGGACGGGATGAACTGCATCGGACCGACGGCGCGGTCGTACGCCGGATCGCCGTCGAGGCGCCCGCCGTCGGTGTCGCGGATGACCGCAGTGCCGTTCCCGTTCAGCTGGATCCCGATGATCCGGGGCGCCGACCGGCCGTCGGTCTGCAGCACCGCCCCGGCGAAGCGGCCGTGGTCGGACTCGACCCGGCCGATGGCGGCGACCAGCGACCAGGAGATGCCACAGCCGGCCGGCGCCGCCGCGGCGGCGGAGTCGTAGGCCGCCTTGGCGACCGACGGGATCCCGCCGGCCGCCAGACCGGAGGCGGCAGCCGCCGCGCTCGACGCCGGTGACGCGGTCGTCCCGGGGACCGCGGACGGAGGAGCGGCGGACGTCGAGGAGGCGGAGGTCGGGGAGGTGGAGGTCGGTGAGGCAGGTCTGCCGGCCGGGTGGGACGACGCCTGGGACGCGACCGGCGACGGCTCCTGCGCGGTGCTCCCGGCGCCCACCGGCGAGGACGCCATCAGGGTGGCGGTGGCGATCACCACGGCCGCGCCGCGCCACAGGACCGGTCCGTGTCCCCTGGAGGGCGCCGGGACCAGCGAGGAGCGCGACCGCCGCCGGGAACGCCCCCGGACACCCGTTCCGGACTCCTCCGACATGGCACCGTCCCCCATGACCCGACCCGTACGCACCGCTGCTGGCCCGATCGAGTCTCTCCCGGCCGGCCGTGCTCCGCGCCCGCCAATCCGGGGGGTCCGGTGCACCAGGAGTGTGGCGGCGGATCAGGTGTCCGGGAAACCGGGCGGCGTGCGGTTCGGTCCGGCCGCGGCCCGCGCTGGTCGTGCAACCGGACGGCGACCAGCGCCACGTCGTCCTCCGGCTGCGGCGGCAGCATGCGCTCCAGCAGCCGGTCGACCAGGTCGTCGAGCGACAGGTCGTCGGCGGCGAGGTCGGTCAGCGTCACCTGCAGCCGCTGCAGGCCCTCCTCGATGGGCTGGTCGCGCGCCTCGATCAGCCCATCGGTGTAGAGCAGGACCGTCGTGCCGTACGCGAGCACGACCTCGTGCTCCTGCCGCGCGGTGTCCGGTACCACCCCCAGCAGCAGGTCCGCCTTCTCCCCGGCGAGGAGCCGCACGCCGCCGTCGGGGGCGACGACCGCGGCCGGCGGGTGCCCGGCGCTGGACCACCGCAGGCGGGTCAGTCCGCGCTCCTGGAGGTCCTCGTCCTGCTCGAGCCGCCCCGCCAGCGCGGTGGCGATGATCCCCGTCCGCAGGGTCTCCAGCACCTCGTCGGTCCGGCGCAGGACCTCGGCCGGGCCCTCGTGGTCGACGGCGGCGAGGCTGCGCAGCACCGTCCGGGCCTGCCCCATGGCCGCGGCGGCCTCGGTGTCGTGGCCGATGACGTCGCCGATGACGAGCACCGTGGCCCCGTCCGGCTGCATGAAGGCGTCGTACCAGTCGCCGCCGACGTCGGCGGCCTCCGCCGCGGGGGTGTAGCGGACCACGATCTGCACGTGGTCCGGCTGCACGGGCCTGGTCAGCAGCGACCGCTGCAGGCCGGCGGCCAGGTCACGCTGCTGGCGGTACAGCCGCGAGTTGTCGAGGGCCAGGCCGGCGCGTCCGGCCACGTCCGTGGCGGTGTCCCGCTCGGCAGCGGTCATCGACGCGCGGTTGGAGCCGTTGAACAGGCTGAGCAGGCCGACGGTCCGGCCCCGCCCGCGCAGCGGCAGCACGACCATCGACTCCGGGGCGAGCTCGGCGACTAGGTCGCGCGCCTCACCGGGGACCAGCACGCGCTGGACGGCCGCGGTGGCTCCCGAGTGGACGGTGGCGCTCCGGCCGGTGACCAGCGCCCGGAGCAGGAAGGAGTCCTCGGTGAGGGCCGGGATGCGCCGCTCCGCATAGGCGTCGAGGGTCGCCCGCACCGCCTCGTCGGCGTGCCACCAGCCGATGTCGCGCAGGTTCCGCCGGCCACCGGCCGGCCCCTCGTCGTCGACGAGGGTGACGATGCACCAGTCGGCCAGCGCCGGGACGACCAGCTGCGCCAAGTAGGCGACCGCCCGCTCGGCGTCCATCGTCCCGGTCAGCTGCTCGGTGACCGCCGCGAGCAGCGCGCTGCGCCGGGCTGCCTCCGCCGCCACCTCCTGCGCCCGGCGTCGGTCGGTGATGTCCAGGAAGTAGAGGCCGAGCCCGCCGTTCTCCGGCACCGCCCGCACCTCCACCCAGACATCGGGCTCCCCGGGGTAGTGGGCCTCGAAGGTGACCGCCTCGCCGCTGCGCACCGCCTGCCGGTAGCGCTCCTCGAAGACGGTCCCGACGGTCGCGGGGAAGGCCTCCCACAGGCTGCGGCCGAGCAGTTCGTCGCGGGAGCGGCCGGTGAGGCGCTCGGCCCGGGCGTTGACGTAGCTGACGCGCCAGTCGGCGCCCGTGGCGAGGTAGCCGATGGCGAGGGACTCCAGCGCGGCACGGATGCGCTCGCTGCTCTCCCGCTCGGCCGTCACGTCGTGGGTCGCGCCCACCAGGCGGAGCGGGTTGCCGGCCGCATCGGTGATCATCTGCCCGCGCGCGGACAGGTGCCGCGTGCTGCCGTCGGGGAGCGGCACGCGGTACCCGGTGGTGTACTCGCCGGCGCCTGCCAGCGCGGCCTCCACGTCGGCGGCCACCCGGGGCACGTCGTCGGGGTGGATGTGCCGGTAGGCCTCGGCCAGCTCGCCGCTGAAGCCCTCGGGTGCCACACCGAGCAGCTCGAACATCCGGCGGTTCCAGGTGAGCCTGCCGGTGGCGACGTCCACCTCGAACGTCCCGATCCCGGCGGCGTCCACCGACAGGGCGAGCACCGCCCGCGCGGCGTCGTCGCCGTCGGCCGCCGTCCCCGTGCCCGCCACGTCCACGCTCCTCCCGGCGGGCAGCCCGTCGCCGTCCACGCCCGCCGACCATTGTGGACGGCTGTCGGGGGAACGGCTCCACAGCCCTCGAGCCGCGCAGGTGGCCCGCGGCGGTGCGCCGTCCACCCCGTCGGGGTGACGTCTGTGTTGCACGGCTGGATCCCGGGTCCGTCGGTGCCGACCGTCCAGGCAACCGATGGAAGGAGCTCGTCATGCGGAACATGGCGTGCAGGGCCGTGGCCCAGGCCTCGCTGGTCGCGACGACGGCCTCGCTGGACGACGAGCAGCCGTGGCCGCTGCTGCTGGTGGCCGGCTGGCTGACCACCGCGTCGGACCTGGTGCAGCAGGCCGACGCCCTGGAGGCCGTCCTCGTCTGACGCCCCGCTGCGGGGAGCGGCGTGCGCCTCGGTGACCATGGGAGCCGTGCGCGACGTCCCGGCCCCCGCACCCGGTCCGTGACGGACGTCCCCGCCGCTGCCCGTCGTCTCGACGCGGCGCTCGAGTGGGCGCCGACCGGGCGGCGCGCGGTGCCGGTGCTCGTGGTGCTGGTCGTCCTCGCCGGCCTCGTCGGCGTCGGCACCGTCGCACTGCTGCTGCTGCTCGGCCTGTCCGCCGGTGTGCACGACCCCGCCGGTGGGCGCGCCGTCATCGTGCTGACCGCGCTGGCCCACCTCGCCGTCGCGCTGCCGCTCGGTGTCCTGGTCGGACTGCGGTGGCAGCGGCCGACCGCGGCCTGGCTCGGCGCCGGCCGCCGTCCCGCTCGGGCGGAGGCCGCCCACGCGTTGCGGCTGCCCGTCGCGCCCGGACTGACGCACCGTCGGTCGGCGCCCGCTGGGCGCACCCGGCGCCGTCCGGTCAGTACGCCGCGGCGACGTGCCCGCCCGGCGGGTGCGACCGGACGACGACGAGCACGTCCTCGGTCTCCAGCGTGCCGATCAGCGGGTCGTCGAAGCGCAGCGTGCGCCCGCCGCGGGTCACCGACAGCACGACGTCGCGCAGCTGCCGCGGACCCAGGCCGACCTCGCCGGCCGTGACCCGCCGCTGGTGCAGGTCGAGGCCCTGGCCGCCGGTGACGAGGTCCTCCACGGTGGCCACGACGCGCGGCGCGTCGGTGGACAGACCCAGCAACCGGCCCGCGGTGGCCGACGTGGTGATGACGGTGTCGGCGCCCGACTGGCGCAGCAGCTGGGCGTTCTCCTCCTCCCGCACGGAGGTGGTGATCGGCACGCTGGGGTTGAGCTGCCGGACCGTCAGCGTGATCAGCACCGACGCGTCGTCCCGGTTGGCGGCGACGATGACCGCGCGGGCGCGCTCGACGTGCGCCCGGCGGAGGACGTCGGTGCGGCTCGCGTCGCCGATGATCCCGTGCAACCCCACCGAGTTGGCCTCGTCGATGGCCCGCGGCTCGGGGTCGACGACGACGATCTGCTCCAGCGGGGTGCCGCTGGACTGCAGGGAGCGGATGGCGCTGCGGCCCTTGGTGCCGTAGCCGCACACGATGACGTGCTGGCGCACGCGGGACCTCCAACGACGGATGCGGAACTCCTCGCGGGTGCGCGCGGTCAGCGCCTCGAGGGTGGTTCCGATGAGGACGATCAGGAACAGGATGCGCAGCGGCGTGATGACCAGGATGTTGACGATGCGGGCGCCCTCGGTGACGGGCGTGATGTCGCCGTACCCGGTCGTCGAGAGCGTGACCGTCGAGTAGTAGATGGCGTCGACCAGGCCGATGCCCACCTGGTCGCCGTCCCGGTAGGAGTCGCGGTCGAGCCAGACGATGAACACGGTGAAGGCCAGGACCAGCGCCGCGATCACCACCCGGCGCCAGACCTGGCGGAACGGGGAGAGCTCCTCGTGCGCGATCCGCACACCGGAGTGCTCGCTCATGTCTCCCGGATCGCCGTCCACCCGCGGGACGATAGTGAGCCGCCCGGCGGCGCGCGTGCACGCCGCACCCGTCCGGGTGAGCGGACGGGTGCGGTGCCGGGGGAGGTGGGCTCAGCTCCCGGGAACGGCGGCCCGCTCCCGCGCGGCGAGCTCCCGCTTGAGCACCTTGCCCGCGGCCGACACCGGGATCGCGTCGATGAAGACGACGTCGCGCAGCCGCTTGTACGGCGTCACCCGTCCGTTGACCGCCGCCATGACCGACTCGGCCGTCAGCGCGGCCCCGGCGTCGTCGGCCCTGCGGACCACGTAGGCCACCGGCAGCTCCCCGGCCTCCTCGTCCGGCCGGCCGACCACGGCCGCCCCGGCGACCCCGGGGACGCCGAACAGCACCTCCTCCAGCTCGCGCGGGAAGACGTTGTAGCCCTTGTGGAGCAGCATGTCCTTGGTGCGGTCGACGATCGCCAGGTAGCCGTCCTCGTCGAGGACGCCGACGTCACCGGTGTGGAACCAGCCCTCGGGATCGATCGCCTCGGCGGTCGCCTCCGGCCGGTGCGCGTAGCCGCGCATCACCTGCGGCCCGCGGATGCACACCTCGCCGCGCTCGCCGGCCGGCAGCGGCGCCCCACCGCCGAGCGGCTGGATGCTGATCTCGGTGTCGAAGACCGGCACGCCCACGCTGCCGGGCTTGCGCGTGCCCGAGCGGTGCACCGGGTTGCCGGTGGCCTGCATGGTGACCTCGGTCAGCCCGTACCCCTCGCCGATGACGGCGTCGGGCAGCAACGCCTGCAGCCGTCCGATGAGCGGGACCGGCAGCGGCGCCGCGCCGCTGGAGACGCTGCGGACGTGTGAGCCCAGGCCGGCGTCCTCGATGCCCGGTACCTGCAGCAGGGCGACGAAGACCGGGGCAGCCCCGCCGATGAGGGTGACCCGGTGCCGGACGGCGTCCTCGACGTAGCGCACCGGGTCGAAGCGCCGGTGGACGACCGTCATCGTCCCGGCCATGACCATGCCGTTGAGGTAGCCGATCGCGCCCATCGCGTGGAACCACGGCGTGAGGTTGACCAGCCGTGCCTCACCCAGGGCCGTCGGGTACTCGTCCCGCCCGAGCACCTGCCGCAGGGTCACGTCGCCGGCCTCGTCCAGCTCGGGCAGCGACCCCGACGACCAGCAGGCCGACTGCAGCACGTTGGTGACGACCGCGCGGTGCGGCAGCTCGACACCCTTGCTGACCCCGGTGGTGCCGCCGGTGTAGGCCAGGTGCGCGAGGTCGGCCGCCGGGTCGACGGCGGCGTCGAGGTGCCGGTCGGTGGGGTCGCCGGCGAGCAGGTCGGCGAGGTCGACCTCCCCGGCCTCCAGCTCCAGCCGGGCGCGGAGGTCGAGGGTGTGCGCCTCCCCGGTGACCACCACGGTCCGCACGGGCGTGGCCGCCAGGGCCGGCCGCGCGAACGGCAGCACCTGGTCCCAGGTGACCAGCACGCGGGCGCCGGCGTCGGTGAGCTGCGCGGCGAGGTCGGCGGCCGGGAGCAGCGGGTTGGTGGGGGAGAAGGTCGCCCCGGCGAGCAGCACCCCGTAGTAGACCGCCGGGTACTGGCGGCAGTTCGGGAGGTGCACCGCCACGACGTCGCCGCGCCCCACCCCGGCGTCGGCCAGCCAGTTGGCGACGGCGTGCGCCCGGGCGCCGAGTTCGGTGTAGGTCAGCGGGACGTCGTGGTCGACGAACGCCGTCCGGTCGCCCCAGCGACGCACGGCGGCCCGCAGGATCGAGCCCACCGGGACCGCGGGGAAGTCCAGCGACCGCGGCAGGCCGGGCGGCCAGCTGTGCGCGGTCGGGGTGGGTGCGTCCTGCGCGTCCGTCATGCGGGTCGTCCCCTCTCCGGAGACCCACAGCGTGGCGCACGTCACTACCCGTGTCGAGGTCGGACGGTGGGTGAGGATGGCGGCATGAACGGCCAGCGCACGGCCCTCGTCCTCGGCGGCGGCGGCATCACCGGCATCGCGTGGGAGGTCGGCGTGCTCGCCGGCCTGGCCGAGGCCGGCGTCGACCTCACCGGCGCCGACCTCGTGGTGGGCACCTCGGCCGGTTCGGTGGTCGGCGCGCAGGTCACCAGCGGCGCCGACCTCGAGGCGCTGTTCGCCCGCCAGCTCGAGCCGCCCACCGGCGAGCGGGCAGCCCGGATGACCCGTGCCGCGCTGGCCCGCTACGCCTGGGCGGTGCTGCGCAGCCGCGGGGACGACGCCGGGTTCCGCCGGCGGGTCGGGGCGCTGGCGCTGGCCGCCGAGCAGGCCGGGCTGACCCCGACCGAGCAGGAGCGGCTCGACGTCATCGGCTCCCGCCTCGTCAGCCGCGAGTGGCCCGACCGCGACCTGCGCGTCACCACCGTCGACGCGGGGACCGGGGAGTTCCGCGTCCTCGACCGCACCTCCGGCGTCCCGCTGGTGCACGCGGTCGCGGCCAGCTGTGCCGTCCCCGGCGTGTACCCGCCGGTGAGCATCGACGGCCGCCGCTACGTCGACGGCGGCATGCGCTCCGCGGCCAACGCCGACCTCGCCGAGGGGTGCGACCGGGTCGTCGTCCTCGCGCCCGTCCCGCGCGGTGTCGGTCCGCTGGCCAGCGTCGACGCGCAGGTCACCGGGATGGTGGCGCGGGTCGCGGTCGTGTCCCCGGACGAGGCCGCCCGCCGCGCGATCGGCCGCAACGTGCTCGACCCCGCTGCCCGCGCGGGTTCCGCACGCGCGGGCCGGGCGCAGGCCGCCGGCGTGGCCGCGGAGGTCGCCGAGGTCTGGAAGGGCTGAGCCGGGCTCCCCAGGGGACGCCGGGCCGGGGTTCACCCCGTGTTCGCGGGAGCGCTCACGTCGCGGCCACGTCGCCGGGCTGGGATCGTCCGGGCCGACGGCGAGGGTCGCCGTCCGAGCCCGGGGGAGAACCCATGTCACGTGCGCACCGCCAGACCGCGCTGCTCACCGCGTCCGTCCTCGCCGTCCCGCTGCTGCTGACCGGGCCGGCCACGGCCGTGCCGCCGGAGCAGGAGGCCGGGGACGGGGTCGGCGAACTGCTCGTCATCGGGCACCGCGGCGCCTCGGGCTACCGGCCCGAGCACACCCTGGCCTCCTACGAGCTGGCCGCCCGCATGGGCGCGGACTACGTCGAGCCCGACGTCGTCAGCACCTCCGACGGCGTGCTGGTCACCCGCCACGAGAACGAGATCTCCGGGACGACGGACGTCGCCGACCGGCCCGAGTTCGCCGACCGGCGCACCACCAAGGTGATCGACGGCACCGAGCTGACCGGCTGGTTCACCGAGGACTTCACGCTGGCCGAGCTGCGCACGCTGCGCGCGGTGGAGCGGCTGCCCGACGTCCGTGAGGAGAACACCCTCTACGACGGCCTCTACCAGGTGCCCACCCTCGACGAGGTGCTCGAGCTGCGCGAGGAGCTGTCCCGGGAGCTGCGCCGCGAGGTCGGCGTCTACATCGAGACCAAGCACCCCACCTACTTCGACTCCATCGGGCTCTCGCTCGAGGAGCCGCTGGTCACCGACCTCGACGAGGCCGGGCTCGACGGCGAGGGCGACCCGGTGTTCCTGCAGTCGTTCGAGACCGCCAACCTGCGCCAGCTCGACGGCGTCGTCGACGTCCCGCTGGTGCAGCTGCTGTCGGCGACCGGCGCACCGGCCGACCTGGTGGCCGCCGGTGACCCGCGCACCTACGCCGACCTGTCCACGGCCGAGGGGCTGGCGGCGATCGGGGAGTACGCCGACGGTGTGGGCCCGGAGAAGGCCCAGGTCATCCCGCGGGAGGCCGACGGCACCCTCGGCGAGCCGACGTCCTTCGTGGCCGACGCGCACGCCGCGGACCTGCTCGTGCACCCGTACACCTTCCGCAACGAGAACGAGTTCCTCCCGGCCGAGCTGCGCGATCCCGGCGAGGAGCCGGGCGACTACGGCCGGGCGATCGACGAGCAGCTGGTGTTCTGGCAGACCGGCATCGACGGGTTGTTCACCGACAACCCCGACACCGGCGTGGTCTCCCGGGACCTGTTCGAGAACTGAACCGCTCGGAATGCCGGGTGGCGCCAGGGACGTTCGGCCGGGCGTGAAGGTGGAGATCTGGTCCGACGTCGTCTGTCCCTGGTGCCACATCGGCAAGCGCCGCTTCGAGGCCGCCCTGGAGCGGTTCGCGCACCGGGACGCCGTCGAGGTGGAGTGGAAGTCCTTCGAGCTCGACCCGGGCGCGCCCTCGGCCGCCGCGGGCGACCCCGTCTCACCGACCGAGTACGCCGAGCGGCTGGCGAGGAAGTACGGCACGTCGGTCCCCAGCGCCCAGCAGATGACCGACTCCATGACCCAGCAGGCCGCCGCCGAGGGGCTGGACTTCCGGTTCGACCGGGCGGTGCGGGCCAACACCTTCGACGCCCACCAGGTGATCCACCTGGTGGGCGAGCGCGGGGTGCAGGACGCGGTCGAGGAACGGCTGCTGACCGCCTACTTCAGCGAGGGCGAGGCGGTCGGCGACCGCGAGACCCTCGTCCGGCTCGCCGCCGAGGCGGGGCTGGACGCCGACGAGGTGCGCGCGGCGCTGGAGGACCAGCGCCACGCCGGCGCGGTCCGGGCCGACGAGGCCGAGGCGCAGGCGCTGGGCATCAGCGGCGTGCCGTTCTTCGTCGTCGACCGGAAGTACGGCGTCAACGGCGCCCAGCCGGCCGACGCGCTGCTGCAGGTGCTCGAGCGGGCCTGGGCCGAGCGCACGCCGCTCATCCCGGTGATCACCGGCGGCGAGGTCTGCGGCCCCGACGGCTGTTGACGGAACCCCTCCCGGGCCGGCCCCTCGCAGGCCCGGGGTGGCCGAGGAGGGGTCGCTAGACGACCGGTTCGGCGACCAGCGACCCGGCTGAGTGCTCCTCCCGCAGCCGGGTCTTGAGCACCTTGCCGCTGGGGTTGCGCGGCAGTGCGGGGACCACCGAGTACTCCCGCGGGTTCTTGTAGGACGCCAGCCGCTCGCGGCACCACGCGGTCAGCTCCGCCGGCGTCGGTGGGTCGGCCGGGTCCCGCGGGGCGACGACGGCCAGCGGCGCCTCCCCGTAGCGGGCGTCCGGGACGCCGATCAGCGCGACCTCGCCGACCTTCGGGTGCCCCGCCAGCACGTCCTCGACCTCGGCGCAGTACACGTTCTCGCCGCCGGTGATGATCATGTCCTTCTTGCGGTCGACGACGTAGAGGTACCCGTCCTCGTCCTGCCGCACCAGGTCGCCGGAGTGGAACCAGCCGCCGGCGAAGGCCTCCGCGGTGGCCTCCGGCTTCCCCCAGTACCCCGTCATGACCATCGGGCTGCGGTAGACGATCTCGCCCACCTCGCCCGGCGGGACGTCGTCCATCGCGTCGTCCACCACGCGGACCTCGACGTTGAGCATCGGCGTCCCGATCGAGCCGATCTTGCGCACCGAGTCCTCGCCGCGCAGGAAGCAGGTGACCGGGCTGCACTCGGTCTGCCCGAAGGCGCTGACCACCTCGGCCTGGGGGAAGGTGTCGATCATCGTCCGCAGCAGGGTCGTCGAGGCCGGCGCCGCGCCCCAGGAGATGCGTCGCAGCGAGGACAGGTCGCGCGAGGCGATGTCGGGGACGGCGACCACGGCCGCCCACATCGCCGGCACCAGGAAGATGCTCGTGACCCGCTCACGCTCGATGAGGTCCAGCGTGGCCACCGGGTCGAAGCCCCCGGAGCGCAGGATCACGTGGGTGCCGCCGAGCAGCAGCGGCGGCAGGCCCCCGGCCAGCCCGGCGATGTGGAACAGCGGCGCGCCGGGGACGGCGACCCGGTCGTCGGGGTCCACGCCGAGGTGGGTGACCTGGCTGAAGACGTGCACGAGCAGGTTCCGGTGGGTCAGCACGGCGCCCTTGGGCCGGCCGGTGGTGCCCGAGGTGTACATGATGAAGGCGGCGGCGCCCTCGTCCACCTCGACGTCCAGCGGCTCGGCGCCCGCGGCGGCCAGCGCCTCCTCGTAGTCCCCGCCGATGGTGAGCACGGTGCGCACTCCGGGCGCCTGCCGGCGAGCCCTGGCCGCGACCTCGGCGAGCGCGGTGTCGACCACGAGGGCCACCGCGCCGCTGTCGGTCAGCACGTAGCCGACCTCGTCGGCGACCAGCCGGAAGTTGACCGGGACGACGACCGCGCCCAGGCGCACCCCGGCGAGGTAGGCCTCCCACACCTCCAGCCCGTTGAGGCCGAGGACGGCGACGCGGTCGCCCGTGCCCACCCCGCGACCGGCCAGTGCGCGGGCCAGCCGGGTCACCCGCTCGTCGAGCTCGGCGTAGCTGCGCCCGGTGCCCTCGAACCGCAGCGCGACGGCGTCCGGCGCCCGGCGGGCCCACCGCGCCAGCTGGTCGCTGCTCGTCATGCCGCGGCCCTGCAGCCGGGGGATCTCTGCGCTCACGGGGCCTCCTGACCGCCGGGTGGAACGCGGGTCATGCTGGCCGGGGCTGCGGAGGCGGTCAACAGCCGGTCGTCGTTGACCACCGAGGGTGACCGCTGTCACGCTGCGGCCGACCGCTCGACGAGGGAGGCGCCGCTCGTGGACTTCGACGACACCCCCGAGGAAGCCGAGTACCGGGCCGGCGTCCGGCGGGCCCTCGAGCAGCACGCCGCCGAGCTGCTGCACGTGAGCGCGGGGGAGGAGGCGGTGGACGCCGCCACCGCCGAGGCCGAGCTGCGCCGCACGCAGCGGGTGCTGTACGAGACCGGCCTGGTGGGCGTGACCTGGCCCCGCGAGCACGGCGGGCAGGGCGGCACGCTGGTGCAGCAGGCGATCGTGCAGCAGGAGCTGGCCCGCGCCCGGGTCCCGACCCTGATCAACCACATCGGCCTAGGCATGTGCGGGCCCACGGTCATCGCCCACGGCAGCGACGACCAGCGGCAGCGGTACCTCACCCGCCTGCTGCGTGCCGACGACGTCTGGTGCCAGCTGTTCAGCGAGCCGGCGTCCGGCTCCGACCTCGCCGCGCTGCGCACCACCGCCGTCCGGGACGGCGACGACTGGGTCGTCAACGGCCAGAAGGTCTGGACGACGCTGGCGCACGTCGCCGACCGGGGCATCCTGCTCACCCGTACCGACCCGGGGAAGCCCAAGCACGCCGGCCTGACGATGTTCGTCGTCGACATGCACGCCCCCGGGGTGACCGTGCGGCCGCTGCGGCAGATGATCGGCTCGGCCGGGTTCAACGAGGTGTTCTTCGACGACGTCCGGATCCCCGACGGCGAGCGGCTGGGGGAACCCGGCGAGGGCTGGCGGGTCGCGCTGACCACGCTGATGAACGAGCGGGTGGCCATCGGCGGGGCCGGCAGCGACCTCGGCATCCCGGTCGAGGCGCTCGTCGCGCACGCCCGGCAGCGGCTGCCGCAGCTGGACCACGACCGGCAGGTGCTCGCCCGGCAGGCGCTCGGCCGGGCGGTCGTCGCCTCCCTCGCGACCCGGTACACCGGCTACCGCCGCTTCTCCGAGCTCGGCCGGGGCGGGGTGCCCGGGGCGGAGGCGAGCGCGGGCAAGCTGGCCGGCACCGCCGCGGCGAAGCTGGTCGCCGACGCCGGCGTCCGGCTGCTCGGGGACGACGCCGTGTACGCCGCAACCGCCGAGGGCGACGAGACCTGGCAGCGCAGCCAGGGCTTCCTCCCCGGCCTGGCCATCGCCGGGGGCACCGACCAGGTGCTGCGCAACATCCTGGGCGAGCGGGTGCTCGGGCTCCCACCGGAGCCCCGCGCCGACAAGACCGCCCCCTTCTCCGGCGGTGCCCGGTGAACTTCGACCTCGGCCCCGACCAGCGCGACGCCGCCGCCGGCGCGCGCGACTTCTATCGCGGATCGGCCTCCCCGTCCGCCGCCCGTGCCGCGCTCGAGGGCGGCGACGTCGCGCCGGGCCGCAAGGCGCTGGCCGACATCGGCTTCCTCGGCATCACCGTCCCCGAGTCGGCCGGCGGGGCGGGCGGGTCGCTGCTCGACCTCGCCGTCGTCGCCGAGCAGGGCGGAGCCGTGCTGGCCGGCCCGTCGCTGGCGACCGCCGCCCGCGCCGCGGTGCTGCTGGCCGAGGCCCCCGACCTGGCCGCGCGGCTGGCCGACGGCTCGGCGGCGTTCGCGGTGCTCGACGGCCCGGTCACCGGGTCGTCGCCGTCGATGGACGCGGCCGGCGCGACGCTGTTCCTCGGCCTGGACGACGGCGCCCTCGTCCTCGGCGAGGGCGGGGCCACCCCGGGCCGGCCGCTGGACGCCACCCGTGGGCTGGCCTCGGTGCGGCTGACCTCGCGGCGGGTGCTGGCCGACGACGCCGCGCAGCTGTGGGCCCGCGCCCAGCAGGTCGCCACCGTGGTGCTCGCCGCGGAGGACCTCGGGGCCGCCGACGCCGCGGTGCGGATGGCCGTCGGGTACGCGCAGCAGCGGGAGGCGTTCGGCCGGCGGATCGGCTCCTACCAGGCGGTCAAGCACATGCTGGTCGACGCGTGGGTCGGCGTGGACCAGCTGCGCTCCCTGGTGTGGTGGGCCGCCTGGGCCGCCGACGCCGCGCCGGACGAGCTCCCGCTGGCCGCCTCCGCCGCCAAGGCGCTCGCGGCCGAGGTGCTCGAACGTGCCGCCGAGACCTGCATCCAGGTGCACGGCGGGATCGGCTTCACCTGGGAGCACGACGCGCACCTGTACTGGCGGCGGGCCAAGGTCGACCGGCTGCTGCTCGGCGACGCCGCCGAGCACCTCGACGCCGTCGCCCGGCTCGCCGTCGCCGGTGCGCTCGGGTGACCGCGACCCAGCTGCGCTACGCGGTGGCCGACGGCGTCGCCACGATCACCCTGCACCGGCCCGAGCGGCTCAACGCCTTCACACCGGTCATGGCCGCGGAGCTCGCCGCGGCCGCCGAGGCCGCCGACGCCGACGACGACGTCCGGGTGGTGCTCGTGACCGGCGCCGGCCGGGCCTTCTGCGCCGGTGCCGACCTCGGTGGCGGCGAGGACACCTTCCGCGACCGCGGCGCGCGCCCCGACCCGGTGCCGCGCGGCACGGTGGACGGCGTCCCCCGGGACTGGGGCGGCATCGCCTCGCTCCCCTTCGCCCGGCTGCGCAAACCCGTTCTCGCCGCCGTCAACGGGCCCGCGGTCGGCATCGGCGCCACGATGACGTTGCCGATGGACGTCCGGATCGCGGCCGCGTCGGCCCGGTTCGGCTTCGTCTTCACCCGCCGCGGCATCGTGCCGGAGGCCGCGTCGTCGTGGTTCCTGCCGCGGGTCGTCGGCATCAGCCAGGCGATGGAGTGGGTGGCCACCGGCCGGGTGTTCGACGCCGCCGAGGCGCTGCGCGGTCGGCTGGTGTCCCGGGTGGTGCCGGACGACGAGCTGCTGCCGACCGCGCTCGGCCTGGCCCGCGAGATCGCCGACAACACCTCGGAGGTCGCGGTCGGAGCCGCCCGTCAGCTGCTGTGGTCGATGCTGGGGGCGTCCTCGCCCTGGGACGCCCACCGCGCCGAGTCCCGGGCCCTCGTCGAGCTCGGCGCCGGTCCGGACGCCGCCGAGGGCGTGGCCTCGTTCCTCGAGCGGCGGCCGCCGCGGTTCGGCGCACCGGTCGGGGACGGCACGGTGGCCGGCGTCCCCCGCTGGCCGGCTCCGCCCGACGACGTCTCCTGACCCGAGGGGACCCGCTGTGGCCCCGTCCCGGGCCCCGCCCCGAGCCTGCGAAGGGTGGGGAGGACGGGGTCCTCCATCAGCGGGTGCCGAGGTGGCGCAGCAGCGTCTCGCCGAGGTCGCGCATCGCCGCGACCTGCTGGGGGGAGAGCTGGTCGAACAGGTGGGTGCGCACGCCCTCGACGTGCACCGGCGCGGCCGCCTCGAGGGCTGCGAACCCGTCGTCGGTGAGGACGGCGAGCTGGCCGCGGCCGTCGTCCGGACAGACCTGCCGGCGCACCCAGCCCCGCTCCTCCAGCCGGGAGACGGCGTGCGAGAGCCGGCTGCGCGAGGACAGGCAGCGGTCGGCGAGCTCGCTCATCCGCATCCTCCGGCCCTCGGTCTCCGACAGGGCGACCAGGATCTCGTAGTAGGCATGCGAGATGCCGGTGGCGTGCGTGAGCTCCCGGTCGAGCCGGTCGAGCAGCAGCTGGGCGCTGTAGAGCCAGGCCCGCCAGGCCTGCTGCTCCCCGGCGTCGAGCCAGCGGGTCCCCTCGGCGTCGGAGCCGGGGTCCCGGGGAGCGCGCGACACGTCGGCGGTCATGCCCTCAGGGTACTGGCGGAATAGATGAGTCTTCAACTACTGTTCTGCTCAGCACGATGGTCCAACGCTCAACCACTTGGAGGCTCCCATGACCACCGCCATCCAGATCCCCGGGTACGTCGTCGGCACCTGGGACATCGACGCCAGCCACTCGACGGTCGGCTTCTCCGTCCGGCACATGATGGTCAGCAAGGTCCGCGGCTACTTCCGCGAGTTCTCCGGCGAGGTCGTCACCGCCGAGAACCCGGAGCAGTCCACCGTGACCGCCACGATCGACATGGACTCGATCGACACCCGCCAGGAGCAGCGCGACGCGCACATCCGCTCCGCCGACTTCTTCGACGTGGGCAACCACACCGTGATGACCTTCCGCTCGACCGAGGTCCGGGCCGACGGTGCCGACTGGACCGTCGTCGGCGACCTGACCATCAAGGGCATCACCAAGCCCGTCGAGCTGGCCCTCGAGGTCAACGGCTTCGGCCCCGACGCCTACGGCGGCACCCGCGCCGGCTTCAGCGCCCGGACCGAGATCTCCCGCAAGGAGTTCGGCGTGGACATCGACATGCCGATGGACGGCGGCGGCGTCGTCGTCGGCGACAAGATCACCGTCGAGCTCGAGATCGAGGCCGTGCTCCGCACCGCCTGAAGGAGGACCCCACCCTCCTCACCCCCCGAACGCTCGGGGTGAGCCCCTGGGCGGGGCCGTGCGGGAGGGCCCCGGACGCCGAGTCGCGTCCGGGGCCCTCGCCGCCTCCGCGCACCGGGCGGATCGCGGGAACCCTGCTGCCGTCCCCGGCGTCTGCCAGTTCACACCCGTGCGGCGCGGCGGTCGGTCCCGCGTTCCGCGCGGCGGGAGAGGGGGCGTGGCCGTGCGGGTCCTCGTCGTCGGAGCCGGCATCGCCGGGCTGTCGGCTGCTCTGCGGCTGCGCCAGCTCGGCGGGTCCCCGACCCTGGTGGAGGCTGCGCCCGGGCCCCGGGGTGGCGGCTACATGATCGACTTCTTCGGTCCCGGCATCGACGCCGCCGACCGGCTGGGGCTGCGACCGGCGCTGGAGCGCATCCACGCCCCGATCGAGCGCCTGGTGTTCGTCGACGGGTCCGGTCGCTCGCGGGTCGCCGTCGGCTACCCGGCTCTGCGCCGCCGCCTGTTCGGTGGGCGGCACCACAACTTCCTGCGCGGCGACCTGGAGGCCGAGCTGTACGCCGCGGCGCGCGACGCCGGCGTCCAGCTGTCCCACGGGCGCAAGGTGACCGGCGTGCGCCCGGCCGCGGCGGCCGGGGACCCGGTCGTCGTGCGCTACGCCGACGGTGCCGAGGAGGAGTGGGACGTCGTCCTCGGCGCCGACGGGATCCACTCGCGGGTGCGCGACGGCGTGCTGGAGCCGGACGAGTGGAGCACCCGCGACCTCGGTCACGCCGTGTGGACCTGGATCGTGGACCGCAGCCTGCCGGGGGTGCGTCGCGAGGACTTCGTCACGCTCACGGCACCCGGACGCATGGTGGCCGTCTATCCCGTGGACGAGAGGCGCACCGCCGCGTTCTTCGTGCACCGGTCGCCCGACGGCGGGGGTGAGCCCGGTGCCGACCTCCCCGCGACGCTGCACCGCCGCTTCGGCGACCTCGGCTGGCTCGTCCCGGAGCTGCTCACGACCTTCCCGTCGGCCGTGGACCGCTACACCGACCGGACCGTGCAGGTCCGCTCACGGGTGTGGCACCGCGGCCGGGTCGCGCTGCTCGGCGACGCGTGCTGGTGCGTCTCCCTGCTCGCCGGCCAGGGGGCGTCGCTCGCGCTCGCCGGCGGTGCGGCGGTGGCCGAGGAGCTGGCGACGGTGTCGGCGCCCGCCGACGTCCCCGCCGCGCTGGACCGGGCCCGCGACCGGCTCGGGCCCGTCGTGGCTCGGCTCGCCGACGCGGGCGCCCGCACGGCGTCCTGGTTCGCGCCCGAGGAGCGGTGGCGGATGGCCGTGCGGGACGCGTCGCTGCGGGCATCGGCCTGGCCGGTCGTCGGCCCGGTGCTCGGCCGACGGCTCGGCTTCATCCGTCCGGCCGCGTAGCCCCGCACCGGGTGCGGCCCTGCCGGGCCGGGGACACTGGGGGGCATGACGAGCTCGACCCTGACCCGCACGCGCACCCGCATCCCCTCCGCCCTCCTCGTGGCCGTCGGCCTGGCGGCCGGCTTCGGCGTCGCGCAGGGCACCGGGATCCGCGCCCTCGGCGGCGCGGTCTTCGCCCTCGGCGGGCTCGGCGCGGCCTGGCTGTGGGTGGCGCGCCGCGGCTGGGCGGCCGCCCTGGGCCTGGGTGCGCTCTACGTCGGCGCCTTCGTGCTCGCGCACGTGCTGGCGCTCGGCGTGGGGATGGCGTCCTGGCTGGCCGTCGGCCTGGTGACCCTCGTCGCCGCCGGGGTCACCTACACGGTGGCCGACCGTCCGCGGGCGGGTGAGCTCACGCGCTGACCGGCTGGCGCGAGCTCGGCTCCCTGCAGGGTCCCGCCGCGGGCTCGCGAGCGGAGGGGGCAGGGAGTCTTCCACTAGCATGGGAAGGTCGCCGGGCCGGCGGCTGTTGACCCTGGTGTCTGGGCGCTCCGCAACAGAGACGGACGCGCCGACCCCCTGAACTCTCCCGAGGTGCCCTCCCGCATGCCCACCCGCGACGACCTGCGCAACGTGGCGATCATCGCCCACGTCGACCACGGCAAGACCACCCTGGTCGACGCCCTCCTCCGCCAGGCCGGCGCGCTCGGCCGCGCCAAGGGCGAGGGGACGGACAACGACTCCACGCAGGACCGCGTCATGGACTCGATGGACCTCGAGCGTGAGCGCGGCATCACCATCCTCGCCAAGAACACCGCCATCCACCTGGCCGACGAGAACGGCAACCCCGTCGTCGTCAACATCGTCGACACCCCCGGCCACGCCGACTTCGGCGGCGAGGTCGAGCGCGGGCTGTCGATGGTGGACGGCGTCGTCCTGCTCGTGGACGCCTCCGAGGGCCCGCTGCCGCAGACCCGCTTCGTGCTGCGCAAGGCGCTGGGCAAGGGGATGCCGGTCATCCTCGTGGTCAACAAGACCGACCGGTCCGACGCCCGCATCGCCGAGGTCGTCGACGAGACCTACGAGCTGTTCATGGAGCTGCTCGAGGACAACGGCATGGACCCCGAGGCCCTCGAGTTCCCGATCGTCTACAGCAACGGCAAGACCGGGCAGGCCTCGCTCACCCGGCCCGCCGACGGCACCAGCCCCGACAGCCCCGACCTCGGCCCGCTGGTCAAGACGCTGCTGGACACCATCCCGGCGCCGACCTACGACGCCGAGGAGCCGCTGCGCGCGCAGGTCACCAACCTCGACGCCTCGCCCTACCTCGGCCGGCTGGCGCTGCTGCGCATCCACTCCGGCACGATGAAGAACGGCCAGCAGGTCGCCTGGTGCAAGACCGACGGCACCATCCAGCGCGTCAAGATCACCGAGCTGCTGGTGACCGAGGGCCTCACCCGGACCCCGGCCGAGAGCGCCGGCCCCGGCGACCTGGTCGCCATCGCCGGCATCGAGGACATCATGATCGGCGACACCCTCGCCGACCCGAACGACCCGCGCCCGCTGCCGCCGCTCACCGTCGACGAGCCGTCGATCTCGATCACCATCGGGATCAACACCGCGCCGCTGTCCGGTCGCTCGGGCAAGAAGCTCACCGCGCGGCTGATCAAGAACCGCCTCGACCAGGAGCTGGTCGGCAACGTCTCGGTGCGGATGCTGCCCACCGAGCGCCCCGACACCTGGGAGATGCAGGGCCGCGGCGAGCTGGCACTGGCCATCCTCGTCGAGCAGCTGCGCCGCGAGGAGTTCGAGCTGACCGTCGGCCGCCCGCAGGTGGTCACCAAGGAGATCGACGGCAAGCTGCACGAGCCCGTCGAGCGGGTCACCATCGACACCCCCGGCGAGTACGTCGGCACGCTGACCCAGGCGCTGGCCACCCGGCGCGGGCGCATGGAGAACCTCGTCCACCACGACACCGGCTGGGCGCGGATGGAGTACATCGTCCCGTCCCGCGGCCTGATCGGGTTCCGCACCGAGTTCCTCACCGAGACCCGCGGCACCGGCGTCCTCAACCACAACCTCGAGGGCTACGAGCCGTGGCTGGGCGACATGCGCGCCCGGCCCACCGGCTCGCTGGTCGCCGACCGGCAGGGCGTGGCGACCTCCTACGCGATGTTCTCGCTGCAGGAGCGCGGCTCGATGATGGTCGCCCCCGGCACCGAGGTGTACGAGGGCATGATCGTCGGCGAGAACTCCCGCCCCGACGACATGGACGTCAACATCACCAAGGAGAAGAAGCTCACCAACATGCGGTCCTCGACCGCGGAGGAGCTCGAGCGGCTGGTCCCGCCGCGGATCCTCAACCTGGAGCAGGCGCTGGAGTTCTGCGCCGAGGACGAGTGCGTCGAGGTCACGCCGGCCGCCGTCCGGGTGCGCAAGGTGATCCTCGACCAGAACGAGCGCGGCAAGGCCAAGAACCGCAAGCCCAAGGCCTGACGGAAGACCCCGCCGCCTCGAGAGGGCCCCGTCCTCCTCACCCCCTCGCGGGTTCGGGGCGAGCCTCGGGACGGGGCCCGCGGTGATCACCTGCAGCCGAGTCGCTGATCAGAGGCCCCGTCCGCGCGTCGGACGGGGCCTCTCCGCGTGGTCGCGGGGCGCGCGGGTCGGTTGACACCGCTTCCCGGGCCTCCCTAGCGTCTGGCGGCGTTCTGGGGCCGCACCACGGGGGAGTCGAGCGCACGCCGTCCCAGGGGCGGGCTCGGCAGCGGTCCTGCCGCCGAGCGACGACGCCGGTGGCCCGCCACGGACACCCGGAGTACCCATGCCCGGACACCCGCAGCCCGCTGCGCCCCCTCGCTCCGCCCGGCCATCGCGCCGGCGCCGCCGCTCGCTGGTCGCCGTCCTCGGCGCCGGTCTGCTGACCGGTGGCCTCGCCGCACCGGCGGGGGCGACCGACGACCGGGACAGGGACGCCGGTGGCGCCGGCAGTGGTCCGAGCACGAGCGTGGAGCCCTTCGGTGCCACTCCCGACGGCACCGCGGTCGAGCGCTGGACCCTCAGCAACGGCGACACGACGATGCGCGTGCTGACCTTCGGCGGCGTCATCCACACCCTGGAGGTGCCCGACGCCGACGGCGAGGTCGAGAACGTCGTCCTGGGCCACCCGGACCTCGAGGGCTACTACACCGAGGGTGACCCGTACTTCGGGTCGCTCATCGGCCGTTACGGCAACCGCATCGCCGGGGGTCGCTTCACCCTGGACGGGCAGACGTACCAGCTGCCGCTCAACGACGGTCCCAACACGCTGCACGGCGGGCCCGGAGGCTTCTCCGAGCGGGTCTGGACCGCCACCGACGTCAGCGACGACGAGGTGGCCGCCCTGCAGCTGGAGCTGGTCAGCGAGGACGGTGACCAGGGCTTCCCCGGCACGCTGACCACGACGGTCACCTACCGGCTGGACGCCGAGTCGCGGCTGACCGTGCACTACCAGGCCACGACCGACGCCCCGACCGTCGTCAACCTGACCCAGCACACCTACTGGAACCTGGCCGGCGAGGGCTCCGGGGACATCTACGACCACGAGCTGCAGCTCAACGCCAGCGGCTACACGCCGGTCGACGAGACGCTCATCCCGACCGGCGAGGTCGCCCCGGTGGAGGGCACGCCGTTCGACTTCCGCGAGCCCACGCCGATCGGCGCGCGCATCCGCGTGGCCGACCAGCAGCTGCTCTACGGGCAGGGCTACGACCACAACTGGGCGCTCGACCGCGAGGACGACGGCGCGCGGGAGGGCTCGGACAGCGGGGACGCCCTGGAGGAGGCGGCCGTGCTGCACGACCCGGACAGCGGCCGGACGCTGACCATCTCCACGACGGAGCCGGGCATCCAGTTCTACTCGGGCAACTTCCTCGACGGCACGCTCGTGGGCACCGGCGGCGGGGTCTACCGGCAGGGCGACGGGCTGGCGCTGGAGACCCAGCACGCCCCGGACTCGCCGAACCAGCCGGAGTTCCCCTCGACGGTGCTGCGCCCGGGCGAGGTGTACGACAGCACGACGGTGTTCGAGCTGACCTCCTGAGGTCCCCGGCGCCCCCGTGGACGCGCAGGTCCGCGGGGGCGCCGTCACCGATCCATGACCCGGGGTGACGGCGGGCCGAGGAACGCCGACCCGCCCACGACACGCTCACCGGGACCAGCCCCCTCGGCTGCCTAGGTTCTCCTCGGGGCCGTGTAGGCGGGCCCGGGGATCGACGAGGGGGCGACGCTGATGAGGACCACCCGGCACACGCTGGCGGCCGAGGGGCACCGCGGCGGGATCGACGTCCGGGTGAGCCTGCGCAGCGACGCGGGGTCCGGCGAGCAGGCCTTCGACGGGGCCTGGTTCCCGCGCAGCCGCGACCTCGCCGTCGAGCTGCCGGAGCTGGTCGCCGCGTTGAACAAGCGGGGCCTGCGCATCGAGCGCTTCACCTACCCCCTCGACGCCTGGTCCCCGGCGCCGCGCAAGGTCGTCGTCGGCGGGCGGGTGGTGCGCACCGGCGGCTTCCGCAGCATGGACGACGGTGTGGTCTGCCTGACCTGGGCCGGCGGCATGCGGCGCGCCGATCTGCTCGTCGTCCCCCCGGAGACCGACGTCATCACCGGCGCCCGGGCGCTGCGGCTGTGCACCCGCCGCGGCCTGCCGCGCTCGCCGCAGATGGTGCTGGCCGCCGCCCGCTCCACCCCGCTGCCGCAGGTCCCGGCCGGTTCGCCCTACGACCGGGCGGTCTGACGAAGGACCACCCTTCTCCCCACGCCTCGCAGGCTCGGCGCGGGGCCCTGGAGGGGTGGCCGTTCCGGTCTGTCACCGTGGGAGGATCCCGTCCCCTCATCCCTCGCAGGCTCGGGACGAGCCGCTGGACGGAGCCTGCTGCGCCGGGAGTGAACCGGCTGGACGGCGGGGGGCGGCTGGGCTGTGGTGGCGGGCATGAGACTGCTCGTGCTCGGCGGCACCCACTTCCTCGGCCGGCACGTGGTGGGGGCGGCCCTCGACCGCGGCCACGAGGTGGCGACCTTCACCCGGGGCGTCTCCGGGGCGCCGCCGGCCGGCGTGCGGGCGCTGCACGGCGACCGGGACGACCCCGCCGCGCTGCCGGCCGCGCTCGAGGGCTGGCTGCCCGAGACCGTCGTGGACACCTCCTGCCAGACCCGCGCGGCCGCCCGCAACGCCGCCGCCGTGCTGAGCGGCGTCCGCGGGTACGCCTTCGTCAGCAGCCTCAACGCCTACGCGAACTGGCCGCCGGGCCCGATCGGCCCCGAGGACGGCGAGCCGACCTGGGAGACCGACGACGACGAGTACGGGCCGGTCAAGGCGTACGCCGAGCGTGAGATCGGGGCTGCGGTGCCGGGCCGCTTCCTCACCGCGCGGGCGGGGCTGATCGCCGGTCCGGACGACCGGGTGGACCGGCTCGGCTGGTGGCTGCGGCGGGTGGCACGCGGCGGGCGCGTCGTCGTCCCGGCCGAGGGGTGGGACCAGCCGATCGCCGCCGTCGACGTCCGCGACCTCGCCGGGTGGCTGGTGGCGATGGCCGAGCAGGGCGTCTCCGGCGCGGTGAACGCCACCGGCCCGACCGGCATGACCACCCTCGGTGGCCTGCTCGACCTCTGCCGGGAGGCCACGGGTGGCGACGCGGAGTGGGCACCGGTGCCGGAGGCCGACCTGCTCGCGGCCGGGGTCGAGCCGTGGGCGCACCTGCCGCTGTGGCTGCCGGCCGAGGTGGCCCGCACCGCCTGGGACGTCGACACGACGCGGGCGCGCGAGCTCGGGCTGCCCAGCCGGCCGCTGGAGCGGACCGTGGCCGACACCTGGGCCTGGCTGCAGGGCGTCGAGGAGTTGCCGCCGCCGCCGCACGGCCTGTCGCATCCCGGACTGCCCGCTGACCTCGAGTCCGCGCTGCTGGCGGGGCGGTGACCAGGTGAGCTGGTCCCGAGGGCTCCTGGCTCGGCACCGGACGTGGGTCAGGACCCTCGACGGTGGGCCAGGACAGCGAGGGGCCCCGCCCAGCACCGGCCGGACGGGGCCCCTCGTGCGTCGAGCTGCGCCCCCCCTGCCGGGCCCCGCCGCGAGCCTGGTGACGTACTGGCACGGCCCCCTGCAGGGCCCTGCCGCGAGCCTGGTGACGTACTGGCACGGCCCCCTGCAGGGCCCTGCCGCGAGCCTGGTGACGTACTGGCACGGCCCCCTGCAGGGCCCCGCCGCGAGCTCGCGAGCGGTGGGGGGCAGGGGGTCCTTTGTCAGTCGCGCGGGTCGATGGGCCGGCCCGCCGTGACGTCGCGCCGCAGGTCGGCGGCGTCCGCGCCGTCGGCCGGGAGCTCGATCTCGTCGTGCGTCCGCGCCGCCTCGGCGGCCAGGGCGTCGGCGGACTCCAGCGCGCGGTCCTTGCGGTACTCGCGGAAGGAGTGGACGACGGCCGCGGCCCAGATCGCGTAGATCACCGCGTAGACCGCGTAGCGGACGGGGTCGGAGGCGTCGATCCAGTCGCTGCGCAGCAGGGTGCGGGTGTTGGTCAGCACGATCATGCCGCCGACCAGCGAGCCGAGCATCCGCGGCGGGACGTGCCGCACGAGCCACGCGGCGAGCGGCGCGGCGACGAGCCCACCGGCGAGCAGCCCGAGCGCCCAGGTGGCGTCGACGCCCTGGGAGCCCAGCGCGACGAGGAAGCCGAGGCTCGCGGCCACGGCGATCAGGAACTCGGAGGTGTCGATCGAGCCGATGACCTTGCGCGGTTCCATCCGCCCGCTGGCCAGCAGGGCCGGGGTGCCCACCGGGCCCCAGCCGCCGCCGCCGGTCGCGTCGACGAAGCCGGCCACGAGGCCGAGCGGACCGAGGAAGCGCTTGCGGACCGGCTTGCCCAGGTGCCGCCGGTCGATCCCCCGGAGGGTGAAGCGCACGAGCAGGTAGACGCCGAGCGACACCAGGATCAGCGACATGACCGGGGCGGCGACCTCGGTCGAGAGGCTGGAGAGCACGTTCGCACCGATGAAGGCGCCGACCGCACCGGGGACGCCGACCTTGGCGACGACCTTCCAGTCGACGTTGCCGAACTTCCAGTGCGCGAGGCCGGACATCAGGCTGGTGCCGATCTCGGCGAAGTGCACGGTGGCCGACGCGGCGGCCGGGTTGGTGCCGATGGCGAGCAGCAGCGTGGTCGACGTCACGCCGTAGGCCATGCCGAGGCTGCCGTCCACGAGTTGCGCACCGAGGCCCACGAGGGCGAGGAGGACGAGGGTCTTCACGGGCTGGTCTCCGGATCCGGGAGGTCCGCGGGCGCGCGGGCAGGCGCGGTGCAGCGCGGGGGAGGAGCGAGGGGTGCGCGGAGCGCGGGGGTCAGCAGCCCGGACAGCGGGCGGTGCAGACGCGGAGCAGGTCGACGTGGATCCGCCCCACGAGGAGCACCGTCGTCGCCGCCACGGGTGCAATGTCTACCAGGTCGATGCATTAATGCCCAAAGCACGTCCCGGAGCGTGGGACGGCGGGGTCAGGCGTGCGCGTGGACCGCCTCGTCGCCCAGGGTCTCGACCAGGTCGGCCCGGGCGCGCGCCACCCGCGACCGGATGGTGCCCACCGGGCAGCCGGCGACCTCGGCGGCCTCCGCGTAGGGCAGCCCCAGCAGCTGGGTGAGCACGAAGGCCTCGCGGCGGTCGGGGGAGAGCCGGGCCAGCAGGTCGGCGACCGCGGCACCCTCGCCCACCCGGTCCGCGTCGTCCCCGGCGCCGAGGGCCTCGAGGTCGGCGTCCTCCCGCACGAGGGTGAGCCGGCGGCGCCGGCGGGACCGGACGGCGTCGGCGCACACCCGCCGGGCGATCGACAGCAGCCAGGTGCGCAGCGAGGAGCGGCCCTCGAAGCGGTGCAGGGACCCGAACGCGCGCAGGTAGGTCTCCTGCGTCAGGTCGTCGGCGGACTGCCGGTCCCCGAGGGCCGCGCACAGCCGCCAGACGTCGGACTGGGTGGCACGCACCAGGGCCGCCGCGGCGAGGGGGTCGCCGTCGACGGCGGCAGCCGCCAGCCGCTCCAGGTCGTCCACGTGTCCCATCCTCCCCGCTCGACCGCCCTCGGGGCGTCACCCGAAACGAGGGGAACCAACCGGCCCTGGCGGACGACCACCCCATCATGCAGTGCACCCCGTACCGCGAGGCGGTCTCCGCCCGGCTCGACGGCGAGTCGCCCGGCCTGCCCCCCGGCGAGCTGGACGCGCACCTCGCCGCGTGTCCCGGCTGCGCGGCATGGGTCCGGCAGGCCGAGCTGGTCACCCGCCGCGCCCGGCTGGCCCCCGCGCCTGCTGTGCCGGATCTCACGGCGACGGTCCTGGCCGCGCTGCCGCGCGAGCTGCCCGGCACGGCGGCGGCCGCCCGCGCCCGGCTGGCCACCGCCGCGCTGCGGCTGGCCCTGCTCGCCGTCGGCGTCGCACAGGCGGCGCTCGCCTGGCCGTCGCTCGTCGCCGGGACCGGCGCCATGAGCGCGCCGGTGCACATGGCCCACGAGAGCGGTGCCTGGAACCTCGGCATCGCCGCCGCCTTCCTCGCCGTGGCCGCCGGCCCCCGGCTGGCCGCGGGGGCGCTGCCCTTCCTCGGCACGGTCGCCGTGCTGCTGGCCGTCCTGACCGTCGCCGACCTGCGGGCCGGGCACGTGGCCGCCGACCGGGCTGCCGCCCACCTGGTGCTGCTCGCCGGGGTCGCGCTGGTGGGCAGCGTCGCCTGGCGGGGACGCCGGCGCCGCTCCGCCCTGCCCGCGGTGCGCCGTGAGCGGGTGCCGGCATGAGCCGGCCCGCCCCCGGGGCGCTGCTGCTCCTGCTGGCCTTGCTCGGCCTGTGGCTCGGGGCCGGGGTGGCGGCCGCGCCGCCCGCCGCCGCGCACGCCGAGCTGGTGTCGACCGACCCAGGCGAGGGTGCCCGGCTCGAGGAGGCGCCCGCCCAGGTCACACTGACCTTCACCGAGGGCGTCTCGCTCGGCGCCGGCTACACCCGCGTGCTCGACGCCTCGGGGGAGCGGGTCGACACCGGGTCGGCGACGGTCGAGGGCGACCGCGTCCTCGTCCCGCTGCGCAGCGACCTGCCCGACGACGGCTACCTCGTCACCTACCGGGTGGTCTCGGCCGACTCGCACCCCATCTCCGGCGCCTTCTCCTTCGTCGTGGGCGACGGCGAGCTCGTGCCCACAGACGCCGCCGCGGGCGCGGGCGACACCGACCCCGTGGTCGGAGCGGCGCTGCCGGCGGCCCGCTGGCTGGGCTTCGCCGGGCTGTCGCTCGCGATCGGTGTGCCGGTGCTGCTGCTGGTCGCCTGGCCCGCGGGCTGGGCCTCCGCGCGGCTGCGCCGCATGGTCACCGGCGGGCTGGCCGCCGTGGCCGCGGGCGCCGCGCTGTCCTTCCTGCTGCAGGGGCCCTACGCCGCCGGCAGCGGGCTGGGCTCGGTCGCCGACCCGGCGCTGCTGGCCGCCACCGCCGACTCGGCCAACGGGGTCGCCCACCTGCTGCGGATCGTCCTCGTGGCCGCGCTGGCGGTCGTGCTGCGGTCGGTGTGGCGGCGGGGGAGCCCGTCGGTCCCCGACGCAGTCGTCGGGGGCGCCCTCGCCGCCGCCCTCGTCGGCACGGTCGCCGCCGTCGGTCACCCGGTCGCCGGGCCGCTCCCGGCCCTGGCGGTGGCCGCGGCCGCGGTGCACGTCGCCGCGATGGTCGTCTGGCTGGGCGGGCTCGCCGGGCTGCTCGGCGGGGTCCTGCGCGAGGAGGCCCCCGCGGACGACCTGGCCCGGGCCCTCCCGCCATTCTCCCGGCTGGCCGCCGGCTCGGTCACCGCGCTCGTGGTCACCGGCGTCGTCCAGTCGGTGCGCGAGGTCGGCTCACCGGCCGCCCTGGTGACGACGACCTACGGCTGGGTGCTGCTGACCAAGCTGGCCCTGGTCCTCCTGCTGCTGGCCGCGGCCGGTGTCTCCCGGGTGTGGGTGCAGCAGCACCTCGGCGTCCGGCGGTCGCGGCCCGCGCCGCGCCGCCGGGTCACCGCGCACGCGTTCGCCGCGACCGAGCCGGAGCCGGCGGTCACCTCGGCCGCCGGGGCCCGCGCCGAGGTGCAGGCCGCCGCGGCAGCGGCCGAGCGGCCCGCGCTGCGCCGCTCGGTGCTGGTCGAGCTCGCCGTCGGGCTCGTCGTCCTCGCGCTGTCGGCCGTGCTCGTCGGTACCCCGCCGGCGCGCGCGGAGGTCGCCCAGCCGGTGGACGTGACGCTGCCGGTGCAGACCGCGGCGGGGGAGGACGGCAGCGTGCAGGTGTCGGTGGACCCGGCCGCCGCCGGCCCGAACACCTTGCACGTCTACCTGCTCGACGGGCAGGGCCAGTTCACCCAGCCCGTCGACATCCGGGTGACGCTCACCGAGCCGGCGCAGCAGATCGGCCCGATCGACGTCGCCCTGGAGCCCGCCGGACCCGGCCACTACGTCGGGGACGGCATGGCGATCCCCGGCGCCGGGACCTGGACCCTCGCCGTCACGGTCCGGCTCGACGAGTTCACCGCCGGCACCGCCAGCACCACCTTCCCGGTGCGCTGACCCCGTCCGACCACCCGCTCCACCCGATCCCACAGGAGAACCGTGTCCTCATCCCTGCCCCGACCGCTCGCGCGGCTCGGCGTCGTCGCCGTCGCCCTGCTCGCGGCGCTGGCCACCGCGCTCGCCGGAGCGGGCGTCGCGTCGGCGCACGTCAGCGTCTCCTCGGCCGACGCCACCGCCGGCGGCTTCGGCAAGCTGACCTTCCGCGTGCCCAACGAGAGCGACACCGCCAGCACCGTGGCGCTGCGCATCTCGATCCCGGAGGAGTCCGCGATGGCCTCGCTCCGGGTGCAGCCGGTGCCCGGCTGGACGGTCACCACGACCAGCGCGGACCTGCAGACGCCGCTGGAGAGCCACGGCGAGCAGGTCACCACCTACGTGTCGGTCGTCGAGTTCCGCGCGGTCGACGGCGGCGGCATCCGGCCCGGCGAGTTCCAGGAGTTCGCGCTGTCCGGCGGGCCGTTCCCCGACAGCGACCAGCTGTCCTTCCCGGCGGTGCAGAGCTACAGCGACGGCACCGAGGCGGCGTGGATCGAGCCGACCGTCGCGGGCCAGGCCGAGCCCGAGCGGCCCGCGCCGGTGCTGACGCTGACCGCTCCCGCCGGCGCCACGACTCCCACGACCACGGCGACCGACACGGCGGGGGCGACCAGCACCGGCCACGGCGACGCGGGCCCCGGCGCGCTGGCGCTCTTCACGGCCATCCTCGCGCTGCTGACCGGTGTGGCCGGCGTCGTCCTGGGATGGCGCGCGGGCCGTCGTACCGTGTCCTCGTGAGTCTGTTCCCCCGCAGCCGGCTGGCCGTCCTGACCGTCTCGGCCGGGCTCGTGCTGGCCGGCTGCGGTGGCGGCGCCGCCGACGAGGACACCGCCGCCGGGGGCCACGACGGCCACGGCGCCGTCGCGCAGGTCGAGGGGCCCGAGGACCGCTACGCCGGGCTGGACCTGCCCGACCCGTACCAGCGGCCGTCGTTCACCCTCAGCGGCCCCGGCGGGCAGCCCTACGACTTCGCCGCGGAGACCGGCGGCAAGCCGACGCTGCTGTTCTTCGGCTTCACCAACTGCCCCGACGTCTGCCCGGCCACGATGGCCGACGTCGCCGTCGCGCTGCGCGGGGTCGACCCGGCGCTGGCCGAGCAGGTGCAGGTGGTCTTCGTCACCACCGACCCGGCGTTCGACACCCCCGAGGTGCTCGCCGAGTACCTCGGCCGCTTCGACGCCGACCTGCCCACCCGCTTCGTCGGGCTGACCGGCGACCAGGCCGCGATCGACCAGGCGCAGCTGGCCGCCGGGGTGCCGCAGGCCGAGGACAACGGCCGGCTGCACTCCTCGCTGCTGCTGCTGTACGGCGCCGACGACCTCGCCCACGTGGCCTTCGACGCGGGCAACACCAGCCGCGACATCGCGGGGGACCTCGGCCTGGTGGCCGGGGCGTGAGCCGCGCGGCGGCCCGCCTGCTGGTCGTCGTCCTCGGGGCCCTGGCCGGCCTGCTGCTCGCCGGTCCTGCGCAGGCGCATGTCGGCGGCGGGGCGGCCGGCAGCGACTTCGACGCGCGCGTGCTCGCGGTCGAGCCGGCGCTGCCCGGGGTCGCGGTGCGGGTGCTGTCCTTCGGCGACGAGTTCGAGGTGGTCAACCCGACCGCGACCGACGTGGAGGTGCCCGGCTACTCCGACGAGCCGTACCTGCGCATCGGCCCGGACGGCGTGTGGCGCAACGCGAACAGCCCGGCCACCTACATCAACCTCGACCGGTTCGGCCGCACGATGCTGCCGCCGCACGCCGACCCCGACGCCGAGCCGGAGTGGGTCCAGGTCTCGACCGAGCCGGGCTACGTCTGGCACGACCACCGGACGCACTGGATGAGCGAGGGCGTGCTGCCGCCCGCGGTGGCCGCCGACCCGACCCGCGAGCACCTGGTGTCTGCGTGGGTGGTGCCGCTGGCCCACGGCGGCACCGAGGTGCAGGTGCGCGGGGAGCTGACCTGGCGCCCGCCGCCCCCGGCCTGGGCGGTCTGGCCGGTCTACGTCGTCCTGGCGCTGGCCCCGGTCGCCGCGGCGCTGGTCGCGCCGGGCCCTCGGCTGCTGGGGGCGCTGCTGCTGGTCGGCGGGAGTGCCGCGGCGTACCACGCGGCGACCACGCCGGAGCCCGCGGCGAGCGTGTCCTCGCACGCGGGCGCGCTCGTCTCGGCGCTGCTGCCCGGGCTGCTCGCCCTCGCCGTCGCGGTCGCCGGACTGGTCGCCGCGGTGCGGGGCCGTGGTGGGCTGACCGCACTGCTGGCCGTCGTCCTCGGGTGGCTGCTGCTCGTGCAGGGGCTGCCCGACGTCGACGTGCTGTGGACGGCGAACGTGCTGGCCGAGGGGCCGGTGCTGCTGGCCCGTGCGGCCGTCGCGGTGCTCGTGGCGCTCGGCGCCGGCTGCGTCGTGGGCGGACTGGTCGCCACCCGCCGCTTCCGTGAGAGGCCGGACCGGCCGGCCGACGGGTTCCTGCTGCGCAGGTGGGACTCGCCGGCCGGCCCGGGTGCTACGCCGGGTCGCCGGTGACCGGCTGCAGGTGGCTGCGCTCGGCGAACATCGCGTTCGCCCGCTCCAGGTCGGCCTCGAAGTCCACCTCGACGGCCGCGTGCTGCGAGATGTCCAGCGGACGGACGCGCAGCCCCGCCGAGGCGATCGCGGTCTCGATGCCGCGCTCGAAGTAGTCCTGCTCCGCGCAGGTCGCCAGGTGCTCGATCAGCACCGGCTTGTCGGCGGCGCAGACGTGGTTGATGCCGACCGCCTCGCCGAGGCCCCCGACCACGGTCTTGGACAGCTCCTGGATCCAGCCCTCGGCGTCGACGGTGTACTTGACCTCCTCGTCGGCGACGGTGGAGGTGTCGACGCAGACGAAGCTCTCGTCGGCCCGCAGCGCCGGCAGGGCGGTCTCGATCACCGCCGGGTCGAAGACGACGTCGCCGTTGAGCCACAGCACGCCGCCGTCGCGGGTGGTCCGCAGGGCGCGCAGCAGGCTCTGGGAGGTGTTGGTGACCCGGTAGTCGGGGTTGTAGGCGAAGCGCACGTCCGGGACCGCCCGCATGACCCGCTCGGCCTCGAACCCGACGACCACGGTGATGTCGACCGTGGGGCCGAGCACCGAGCGCAGTCCGTCGAGCTGGCGCTGCAGGATGCTGCGCCCGTCGTGCAGCGGGGTCAGCGGCTTGGGCCAGGGCCGGCCCAGCCGGGTGCCCATCCCGGCGGCCAGGATGACGACCTGGACGGGTACGTCCAGGGCCGGGGCGGCAGGGGCCGGCCCGGTCAGTTCGGCGGTGGTGGCGCGGTCAGCGAGCACGGTCGTCCCCTCCTCGGGTGGTGGTCCCACCGGCCGGTGCCGGCGGGAAGAGCAGGTCGAGGACGCGCTCGGTGGCGTGCCCGTCCTCCAGGTGGCAGAAGGTCTGCCGGAACTCGGCGTAGCGGGTGGCGTAGCGCTCCCGCACCCCGTCGAGGTCGGCGATGGCGTCGATCAGCTCCGTGCTGGTGGACAGCATCGGCCCGGGGGCGACGTCCTCCAGGTCGAAGTAGAACCCACGCAGCTCGTCGCGGAAGTAGGCCAAGTCGTAGGTAAGGAACAGCATCGGCCGGCCGGTGATGGCGAAGTCGAACATCGTCGAGGAGTAGTCGGTGACCATGGCGTCGGCGGCCAGGTACAGGTCCCGGATGTCTGGGTGGCTGCAGACGTCGTGCACCGGAGAGCCGGCCACGACCTCCAGCCGGTCCATGACCATGTTGTGCAGCCGGAGCAGCAGCACGTGGTCCTTCCCGAGCCGGGCGGTGAAGTCCTCGAGGTCGACGGGGAACTCGAAGTCCTGCGGCCCGGTCTTCTTGAACACCAGGTCGTCGCGCCAGGTGGGCGTGTAGAGGACGACGGTCTGGTCGTCGGGGATGCCGAGGTCGGCGCGGACGGCGGCCCGGACGGCGTCCCGCTGGGGGCTGCTGAGCAGGTCGTTGCGCGGGTAGCCGGTCTCGTGGATCTCCCCGCGGTAGCCGAAGGCGTTGCGCAGCCGGGGGGTGCTGGCCGCGTTCGGCGACAGCAGCAGGTCCCACTTCGCGATGTCGTGCTCCAGGTAGGCCAGCCGGCCCTCCGGCGCCCAGCGGACGTCGTTGTGGATCCGCTTGAGCGGGGTGCCGTGCCAGGTCTGCAGGTAGCGGGCGCCGGGCTTCTTCTCCCAGTCCAGCGGGATGTGGTCGTTCGAGACGACCAGGTCCGCCCCCTCCAGCGCCGCGATCGACTCCGGGCTGCCGAAGGTCACCGTGGCGACGTCGTCGGGGAAGGTCGCCTGGGTGTGCGGAGCCGAGAGCCAGGTGTGGGTCGCCTCGACGCCGCGCTGCAGCAGGCCTTCGTAGAGCGCGCGGGGGCTGTCGGAGAAGTGGCCGCGGAAGGCCACGTAGACGATGTTCACCCATCTCCTCCGGTAGGGATCAGGTCGCCGGCGGCCCGGCGGGTGAGCACCGGGAGCAGCAGGTCGGCCAGCTGCCGCCAGGAGTCGACCACGGTGAGCACCCCCGCGTCGAACAGCGCCGCTGAGCGCTCGGCGCGTTCGGCCTCCGGGACGAAGAGCAGATTGCCGACGGTCGGGCAGCCCGCCCGCACCGCGGACAGGGCGCCGGGAACGGAGTCCTCGACCGCCAGCCCGGCCTCGGGGGCGATGCCCAGCTGCTCGCAGGCGTGCAGGTAGACGGCCGGGTCAGGCTTGCTGGTGGGCACCGGCAGCGAGTCCTCGGCGCTGAAGCGCACGGCGGGCGGGATGAGCTCGTCCAGGCCGGTGGCGGTGAAGCAGGCGGCCAGCCGGGTCAGCGCGCTGGAGCTCACGGCGGCCGGCCGCAGGTACGCCGACAGGGCGGTGAGCGCGGCCGTCGTCGGCTCGTGCGGGGCGAGGGTCGCGCCCAGGTGCGCGGTCACGGCCCGTTTCTCCTCCGCCACCCACTGCTCGACGTCGAGGTCCGGGTGCCCGGCCTCGGCCGCCAGCCGGCGCGACGTCGTCCGGAAGTTCATGCCCGTGGTGGCCAGCCGCAGCTCCTCCGGGGTGAACCGGCGGTCCACGCCGAGGTCGGCGAGGAGGCGGTTGGTCACGTCGGCGGAGGCGACGAAGGCCGGTTCCTCGGAGGGGAACAGGTTGCCGTCGGCGTCGCAGAGGAGGACCTCGAGCCGTGCGACGAGCGGCTCGGGGAGGGCGGGCACCGGGGCCGTGCCTCCGGAGGGGGATGTGGTCATGGGGCTCCTGGTCATCGGGACGGGGGGAGGGCCGGGACGCCGAGGGCGGCGGCGACCGCCGCGCGGGCGCCCAGCCGGTCGATGGTCTCGATCGCGCCGGTCAGCGCGGCGACGACGACCGGGTCGTCGCCGAGGTCGCCGAAGACCGCGCGGACGTCGAGCAGCGGCCGCGGGTCGCCGCCGCCGGCCAGCGCCAGGGCGTGGAGCTCGTCGGCGCGCGGGTCCTCCAGCGGCAGCGGGCGGCCGTCGTCGTCCGTGCCGCGCAGGTAGCGGCACCAGCCGGCGACGGCGAGGAGCAGCAGGGGAGCCGGCCGGCCCTCGACCAGCGACTGGCGCAGCGAGGGCAGCAGGTGCTGGGGCAGCTTGGCCGAGCCCCGCCGGCACAGCCGGGACAGCCGGTCGGCGATGGCCGGGTTGGCGAAGCGCTGCAGCAGGGTGCGCTTGTAGTCCGTCAGGTCGACGCCGTCGGGCTGGGGGAGCAGCGGGGTGACCTCGTCGTCCATGAGCCGCTCGACGTACGTGGCGAACACCGGGTCGCCCATCAGCTCGTCCATGCGGTCGTACCCGGCCAGGGAGCCCAGGTGGCCCATTGCCGAGTGGCTCGCGTTGAGCAAGCGGGTCTTCATCAGCTCGTAGTCGCCGACGTCCGGGACGAAGCGGACCCCGACCTGGTCCAGCGGCGGGCGGCCGTTGCTGAAGGTGTCCTCGACGAACCACTGCGAGAACGGCTCGGTGACGACCGGCCAGCGGTCGTCGACGCCGTAGCGGGCGGCGAGGGCGGCGCGCTCCTCGGGCGGGGTCTGCGGGGTGATCCGGTCGACCATGCTGCTGGGGAAGGCCACCCGGTCGGTGATCCAGCGGGCGAGCACCTCGTCGCGCAGCCGGGCGAGGCCGACGACGGAGGCCCGGGTGGCCTCGCCGTTGCGGTGCAGGTTGTCGCAGGAGACGACGGTGAACGGCGCCAGGCCCGCCTGCCGACGCCGGTCGAGGGCCTCCAACAGGTAGCCGAAGACGGTGGCCGGGGCGTGCGGCTCGGCCAGGTCGCGGTGGACGTCGGGGTGGTCGGCGGTGAACGCGCGGGTCTGCGGGTCGAGCAGGTAGCCGCCCGGGGTGATGGTCAGGGTGACCAGGCGGGTGCGCGGGTCGCTCAGCCGGTCGAGGACGGCCGCGGGGGCATCGGGGGCGTAGAGGTAGTCGACCATCACGCCGACCACGCGGGCGCGCTCGCCGTCGGGGCTGCGCTCGACGACGGTGTAGAGGTGGTCCTGCGGGGCGAGGGCGTCCTGCAGGTGCCGCTGCCGCAGGCCGACGCCGACGACGCCCCACCCGGTGGAGATGCGCCGCTCGGCGAGCTCGTCGAAGTAGATGAGCTGGTGGGCACGGGAGAAGCCGCCCACGCTGAGGTGGACGACGGCCGGGGTGAGCGCACCGCGGTCGTAGCTGGGGACGGCGATCCGGGCGCCGTGGCTGTACAGCGTCGCCTGGGTCAGCGGGCGGACCCGCAGCGCCTCCGGCCCGGGGTCCGTCGGGAGGAGCATGGCCGTAGCCAGCGTGCGGGCCGGCGCCTGGGGTCCCGTGATGGGCTCTGCCGTGGTCATGCGGCGTCGGTCCTCCCTCGTGCAGGTCGTTCGGCGACGTCCCCCTCGCGGCGGTCCTCGAGCGGCCCCGGTCTCGTCGGGGGCCGCGCGCGGTGCGGTGATGATCATGACTACACGTGGCAACGAGGTCCGGCCAGTCCGGGGCCGTCCTTCGGTGGCGTGAGCCGCGATGGGCGCTGGGCGTCGCGGCGCGGTTTTTTTCACGCCGGGGCGCGAACGTAGCCGGAGGGAACCCCTTCCAAACAGGATCGCCGTCACGCCCCTTGTGACGTCGGGGACGTGGGGGACATCACGCACGGCGTGTCTTCCAGGACGCGCCGTGCACCGGGTCACGGATCCATCACAGAGTGTTTGGATCGGCGGCGAGCCCTCGAGCCCGGCAACGGGCGTTCTCCCCCACGAACGGGTAGGTGCATGGCCGGTCGGCGTCGCGCTCAGCGCTCCGGGGACCCCCGGGTCCCCGCTCCCTCGCGTGCCCAGCGGTCGGCCTCGGGCCCGCGCCGCGGTCCGCTGCTGCTGACGGCCCTGGTCGTGGGCGGGCTCGTCGCCGGGGTCACCGGCGTCTCGAACGCCTCCGACACCCCGACCGGGCAGACCTCGGTGCTCGCCGCCCAGATGGAACTGGCCACCGCGGGGGACGACGTCGAGACGCTGCCCATGGCCTCGATCAGCGTCGCGGAGGCCGAGGCCCGGCTGGCGGAGGTCGCCGCGTCACGCGCCGAGCGCGCCGCCGCGGAAGCGGCCGCCGCCGAGGCGGCGCGGGAGGCCGCTCGGCCCAAGGCGGTGCTGCCGGTGGACGGCGCCCGGTTCACCAGCGGCTACGGAGGCCGATGGGGCACCTTCCACTACGGCATCGACCTGGCGGCCCCCATGCGGACGCCCGAGTACGCGGCCATGGACGGCGTCGTCCTGCGGGCCGGCTCGGCCAGCGGCTTCGGGCTGGCCGTCTACGTCCTCCACGAGAACGGCGACGTGACCGTCTACGGCCACATGGACTCGATCCTCGTCGAGCCCGGCCAGTACGTGGAGGCCGGCGAGACGATCGCGCTGCTGGGCAACCGTGGCCAGTCCACCGGCCCCCACCTGCACTTCGAGGTGCACGAGGGCGGCATGAACGGCAAGCGGATCGACCCCGTCCCGTGGCTGGCCGCCCGCGGCGTCGAGGTCTGACACGGCGACCCGACCCCCTGCACCGGAGGGCGGCCGGGGCCCTGTAGAGTCGTCCACGGCTCGGACACGACGCACCGGGCACGGGGCTGTGGCGCAGCTGGTAGCGCACCACACTGGCAGTGTGGGGGTCAGGGGTTCGAGTCCCCTCAGCTCCACCCCGACGACTCAGGCCGTTCTCGATCCGGAGAACGGCCTGAGTCGTTCGTGGTGCCATCGTGGTGGCCACCGGCACGGATGCGGTGCAGGTCGATCCCGCAGCGCGCTTGCCCTGCGGTCCGCCCCGCCGCGGCCGAGTGCGGGCACCACGTGGCTGCAGGTGTCCGTTGCCATCGGCCCTGAACCAGTCCGCCCTGCTCGAGGTGCTTCAGGCAGTGGAAGCCGCCGATGTCGACGATCGGATGCGGTCGGCGGCCACCGCCACCTACCAGGCCCCTGATCGAGGCCGGGCTGACCTGCTCCTGCAACGTCTTCCCAGTGCGGCAGGTCGCCGACGCGCCCGACCGCGTGCATGCCAGTCCGCAGACAGTCCGCAACCTGCCCGATCCCGGCCAACTGCACCCGGCTCCACTCAGCAACCAAGGCGCTGGTCAGCGTCCCTTTCCGTTGTCGCCTGACGGCGGCCGAAGAGACGCTCCTCGTGCCGCTGCACCGTCTGACTGTGAGCACCTGCGCTGGTCGGAGGGCGTGGAGGTGCTCGAGTCCGCGGCTGTCCGCACGCAGCCGCTCGGAGGCGCTCCTCGTCCCGTCCTCCGCGGTGGCCGGACGCGGCCGTGGCTGCTCAGCATCGTCGTCGGGTCGGCGTGCCCGAGGACCGCTGGAGCGTGTCGACGTCGCGCCCGGGGGCGATGGGCCCGAAACTGTGGACGTGCCGGAGGTCCTGCAGCTCCGCGCGGCTCAGAGGGCCGCTGCGAGGTTCGGTTCAGCCAGGGGAAGACGTCGGGCTCGTGGCCGGCTGCGGGATGTCGTGGAGGTGCTGGAGTACCTGCCGGTACGAGTCCACCAGACCGTTCCCGACGTAGCGCACGCCCTTCTTCCGCGCAGAAGGCCGCTACCAGTCGCTGGGCGCGCCGCAGGTTGGGCCTCGGCATGCTCGGGAAGAGGTGTGCTCCACCTGGTAGTTCAGACCGCCCAGGAGCAGGTCGACGAAGCGCCCGCCGCGGACGTTCCGGGAGGTGAGCACCTGGCGGCGCAGGTAGTCCCGTTCCTCTTCCGGGGTGAGGGCCGGCATCGCCGCGCCGGTCCGGTGGCTCATCCGGATCCGCGAGTGATGTGCTGGAGGACATGGCGAAGGTGCTGAGGATGGCCGGGACGGACCTCGTGTGGAAACTGGACCACTCCGTCGATCTGACGAGTTGCGCCGAGGAGCTCGTGACGGCTCGGGCGAGCAACCGATCCGTGACGCTCATGGCGCGGTTGCCGGGCCAGAGCGAGTTCGGTCACGTGACCCTGGCGACGGGACAGCTCGCGTGGTGGTCACTCGGCGAGGAGAGCGACCCGAGCGCGATGGGGTGGCGTCAGTGAGTTCCTGAGGGCCCGAACTCCGGGGCGACGAGGAGAGCCTGTCGAGGGAGGGGGCGGGTCCCGGCCGGGAGGCACCAAGAGCGGATGGCCGCGCGTACGGGCAGAACCTGGAGGAAACGCCCGGTCAGGGACGACTGCGGACGTCCGGGCACTGGACGAGGCAGCAGTGGCGGCCGGGCCGGACCGATCTGCTGGACGGTCGGCGCTACCGAGCCGGCGCCACCACCGATAGCACATCGGGACCGCCGGCTCAGGAGGGTCGGCAGATGCAGCCTCGGGCGATGGCGGCCTTGAGGGTGGCGTGGCGGAACCGGGGTCCCAGCGAGTCGTGACGGGCCACCGGGTGCGGACAGGCGGCGCAGTCCGCTCGGTCCAGCGGCTGGGGTGCGCTGTCAGCGAGTTCCTGCATCCGCTCGGCCGGGGATCTGCTGTCGGCGGCGGCCAGTGTGCGTGCCTGTGCAGGGCGGGTCATGACAGCCGCCTGACTCCGCCGTGATGTGGCGGGTAGAGGAAACGTCGGATCCAGCACGGCATCGGAGCGGGGTGCCAGGGGGGACCGCCACCGTCACGCTACGCCTGCCGACCCGCCGAGGCTGCTCGCCCCGGCGCGATCTACTCGTCCGCGCCACGCTCCCGCTCAGTCCTGGCGCGCCGACGACGCGGGACGCTCCACGGTGTAGGCGAGTTGCTCGAGCACCGCGGCGGCGGCCTCGGGGTCGTCGCGCACGGTCCGGCGCAGCTCCGGCGTCCCGGGCCCGGATTTCTCGAGCCGGCCGCGGCGGTCACGCAGCGGCACCGGCCACAGCGCCTGGATGGCGGCGTTCAGCTGTGCCCCCAGGATGATCGCCAGCGCGATGAAGAAGGTGGCCAGCAGGAACGCGATGGGTGCGGCCAGCGCGCCGTACGTGTAGCCGCTACCGGTCAACCAGTCGAGGTAGAGCCGCAGTCCGGTCGACCCGACGAGGAAGACCACCGCGGCGAGCAGAGCTCCCGGCAGCCCGCGGTACCACGGCGGCTTGAGCGGCAGCGCCACCCGGTACAGCGTCGTGAGCGCCAGCAGCAGCACGAGGCCGAGCACCGGGTAGTAGACCGTGTCGAAGGCCGTGCCCACGCCCCGTTGCCAGGAGTCGGGCAGCAGGGGCAGGACCCGCTCCGGCCCGAGCGCGAGGAGCGGCAGGGCGACGATCCCGGTGACGAGGCCGACGAGGTACATGATCATCGACAGGAGTCGTTGCCAGACGAGGTTGCGCACCTCGTACTGGTCGTAGGCGCGGGTGATGGCGTCGACGAACGAGGCCATCGCCGACGAGCCCGACCAGAACGAGAGGACGAACCCGATCGAGATGACCTCCGCACGGGCGGTGCTGAGGATGTCCTCGACGGTCGGGGCGATGATCTCTTCGAGGGCGTTGCGGCTGAACACCCCGGCGGTGAGGTCGATGATCCACTGCTGCACCGCGGCGATGGTGTCGGGCCCGAATGCGCCGCCGACGTAGCCGAGGATGCCGAAGAGTCCGAGGAGCAGCGGCGGCAGCGAGAGCGTCTGCCAGAACGCCGCGGCCGCCGACTCGGTGAAGATGTCGTCGTTCCAGGCGTTGCCCAACGTGCGGCTCATCAAGCGGTGGACGGCGCCCCGCCGTGATGCGGGTGCGGGATCCGTGGCCTCGTCGCCGGTGCCCGTTCCGTCGTTGCGCTCCGCCGGCATCGTCCAAGCATGCAGGTGCGGTCGCCGGCCGGCCGTCATTCCGTTCGCCGGTCGTGGCTGCGGGGCGTGGTCGTCCGCCGGGCCACCACGGAGTCCGCCACCGGTCTGCAGCAGTCGGCACGACGTCCGTCCACCGTCGACGACGCGCGACGTCCATCGACGGCACGGGTGCCCCTGGAGGCCCGGGTACCTGCTCCGACGTCGGTCGCCGACGTCGCCGCCGCCGCTCATGCGTTGGCCGACGTCGTCTTCGCCACTCGCCGGTACACCGACGTGTTCGAGCGGGGACAGCGCACCACACCGTTCTGCCCGGCCGCCGGGATCCAGCGTCGACTGCTGCCGGCCTCCTGCACCTGCGAGGCCGGGCAGCTCGCCCTCGCGGACTGGCTGGAACCGGCGGCGTCAGTGGGCGGTGACACCTCCGACCACACGCTCAACCGGGACGCGCTGCACGTCGCGATCACCGGTGCCGTCGCCGCCTGACACGCCGGAGCTGCCTTGACGCCTCGATGTGACCCCGATCACTGTTGTGCGGGGAGGGCGCAGTCGATGTGAACGGCCACCCAGAGCCAGGTGGAGCAACCAGACGCAGCCCGACGACCGGGACTGCCCGCCACCGGCCGGGGGTGGGAGTGATCACCGCGCTGGATCGGCGGTGCCACGAGACGGCCTCGACCTCGATGGGCCCCGCGGAGGTCGTGGATCGCAGACCACGGACGTCTCGTCAGCTGTGCCGGAGCCGCTCGCGGCGCACGTGCCGGCTGTGCCGCTCCCGGCATCGATCAGGAGGGGGTCCGGCAGTGGCAGTCAACGCAGCACCCGACACCGATACGAGGACCGCACGAGGGGGCAGTGAGTTCCTCGCCGACCTGAGCGACCCGACGGCCGGCCGAGTGGCCATGGCGAGGGAGCTCGCCTCGGAGAACGTGCGGATGATCGCCGACCCTGCGCCCCTGGGTCTCGGCTGCTTCGCGCTGACGACGTTCCTGCTGAGCCTGTTCAACGCAGGACTGTTGCCGGCGGCCGGCGAGCCGATCGTCTTCGGCGTCGCACTCGCCTACGGGGGCGCGATCCAGGTGCTCGCCGGCATGTGGGAGTTCCGGAAGGGCAACGTCTTCGGGGCGACCGCTTTCAGCTCCTACGGCGCCTTCTGGCTGTCGTTCTGGGCGTTCGTCACCTTCTACGCGGCCGACATCCCGGACGCCGATGACCGGGCGACCGTCGTCGGCTGGTACCTCATCAGCTGGGGCATCTTCACGGTGGTCATGTGGGTCGCCTCCCTGCGTACCACCGCGGTGCTGGCCCTGCTCTTCACCCTCCTTGCTGCGACGTTCTTCGTGCTGGGGGCCGGGGACGTGGCGCACAACGAGGGCCTGACCACGTTCGGCGGCTATCTGGGCCTCGTGACCGCTGCCGTCGCCTGGTACGCGTGCCTGGCCGGGGTCAGCGCGTCCACCTTCGGACGGGTGGTGCTGCCGAACCCGCCGCTGTACAGGCTGTGACCCCGTCCGGCGGTCAGCTGATCGACCGCCCGTCGGTCGTCGCAGGCGTGGCTGCGATCGAGCGCATCCCGGGTCGGGCGTCGCAGTGCACGGCAGTCCGTGTCTGCTGCTGGAGCGGCACTCGGAACGGCTGTGGACCTCTACGAACGGGATCACGACGGCCTGGCAGTGCGGGGGGCGGGGGTTCGAGTCCCCTCGGCTCCACCAGGTCGGCGGCCTCGTCCGGACCGGTGGGGGAGACGGACCGGTGCACCGGGGCGGCGGCGCCACCGCCGCTCATGACACCGGTCCCTCGGGGTGCGGCGTCGCCCGGATCCGGACCTCGGCGTCCGGGGAGTCGGCCGCGACGGCGGTGAGCAGCCGGCCGAGCAGCGGGGTGGCGCCGCGGACGGTCAGCCCCGGCGGTGGACCGGCAGCGGCCACCAGGGCGTCGGCGGCGGAGACGTCGAGGACGTGCAGGTCGCTCACGTCCCACACGCGTGAGCCGCCGTCCTGACCTGCGGTGGCAGCCAGCACCGCCCGGAGGGCCTCGGTGTTGCTGCCGTCCAGCTCACCGGTCAGCCGCAGCGCCTCGCCGCGTCGGCTCAGCCGGAACGAGTCGTCGTCGTAGGCGGCGGGCGCGTGCACCCGCTCGTCGTGCAGGGAGTCGAGCGCGGCCTCCCGCTGGGACCCGAGCAGCGAGGAGAGGTAGGGGCACAGCACGGTCAGGGGACGGGTCCGTGCCAGCTCGTCGACGACCGGCTCGAACGGACCGGCCCCGGGCTCGGTGATCGCCCCGCTGAACCGGACGCCGGGGAAGCCGTCGTCCAGGGCCGAGTCCACCGACGCCACGAGCGCGGCCGGGTCGGGAGGGACGGCGCGCAGGGCGGCCCGGCCGCGGTCGGGGCAGGCGCCCAGCTCGACCCCCGCCCGCTGCAGGCGTCGTCGCACGTTCTCGTCGGGGGCGCCCATCCCGGCCAGCAGGACGCAGTCCCCCTGCTGCAGCCCGTCCAGGACGAAGTCCCCGACGACCTCCTCGTGGGCCAGCTCGCTGTCCAGCACCACCCAGCCGTGCTGTCCTCGAGTGGTGGCCTCCGCCGCCGTCATCGGGCGGTACCCGAGCCACCGCGCGGCTGCGGCGTCTCGCCGGTCTCGGTCACCAGTTCGGCCACGTCGCGCAGCCTGCGGTGGGTCTCCTGCGAGGCCCGGGCGAGGATGTCGAAGGCGGCGTCGGCGGTGATCCGGTGGCGCTCCATGAGCACCCCCTTGGCCTGCCCGATGACGTCGCGGCTCTCGAGCCCGCGGTTGAGGTGGACGGCGCGCTGCACGGCGGCCAGGGCCAGCGCGGCGTGCGCGGCCACCGGCTCGAGCAGCCGCCTGCCCGCGCCGGACCAGTCGGCCGGCTCCGGCGCGTAGACCGACAGGGCGCCGAGGACGGCGGTGCCGGTATCCAGCGGCAGGCACACCGCCGACCGGACGCCGTGGTCGCGCGCGGCGTCCCTGAACCGCGGCCACGGGGCGGTGCGCAGGTCGTCGCCGGCGGTGGTCCGGCCGGCCAGCGCCTCCGGCAGCGGGCCCTCGCCGGCGGTCAGCTGCACGGTGTCGAGCCAGGCCCGGGGCCCGGTCGGGTCCGGAGCCGGCAGGGGACGGCGGCCGGGACCGAGGCGGGTGACGGTCACCGAGACACCTGCAGGCAGCAGGACCGCCACCGACCGGGCCACCGACCGGGCGACGGCGTCCTCGTCGGGCTCGGCGTGCCACGCCCGGGCGGCGGAGACCAGCCACGGGGACGGCGCCGCATCAGGCAGCCCGGGGAGTTCCGGGGACCGCGGTGGCGGGGGTGAGAAGGACCTGGTCGCAGACTGCACTGCGAGACCTCCGGACCGGGGCTTCTCCCGGTGAGCTGGGTCGTCCGGTCCGTCTTCTCGAACCGGCGTTGCTTCCTGTCGCTCACGGTACCGCCGGGTCCCGGTGGCTCCCGCAGGCCCGCACCGGTGTCCCCTCGCCCGGCGGTGCGGGGTCAGGAGGGGTCGAACCAGGTGACCCGGTCCGGGTCCGCGGAGAACGGGTTGGCCCACTCCGACGGCGTGCCGGTGATCGGCTGGGCGTCGGTCACGACGACGAACGGCGGGCCCGGGTAGACGGCCAGCACCCGCGTGGACGACGCCAGCGTCTCGGTGCGCTCGACGACCTCCCCGCGGCGCAGCTGCTGCGTCGTCCGCTGCCCGCGCAGCTCCGCACCGACCTCGGCGACCCATCGGGCGCCGTCCTGGAGGAAGGCGATCGCCTGGACGCGCCGTCCCGGGGGAGCGGGCTCGCACCCGGCGAACTCCGCGAGGGCCTCGTAGAGCCGCTCCGCCTGCTCGTCGTCGCTCGCCCGCGGGAGGAAGAAGGCCACCATGCCCGCATCTTCGCCGTCGGCACCGACGACTCCCGGGTGGTGGTGCCCATACCAGTACCGACACTGTGGTTGTCGCTCCCGCAACCCGCTGTGACAGTGGACCCCCGTGGACAGCATCGCCGCCCTGGGCGCGTTCGTCGGGCGCTGGTTCGCCCTCATCGTCGTGGTGGCCGGCGGCACCGCGCTGGCGACGCCGGACACCTTCGCCTCGGGGAGCGCGCTGGTCCCGTACTTCCTGATGGTGGTCATGCTCGGCATGGGGATGACCCTGCGCGGGTCGGACTTCGCGATCGTGGCGCGGCGGCCGTGGGCGCTGCTGCTCGGCGTGGCCGCGCAGTACGTGGTCATGCCCGGGGTGGCCTGGCTGCTGACCCAGGTGTTGAGCCTGCCCCCGGCGATCGCCGCCGGCGTCGTCCTCGTCGGGGCCGCTCCGGGCGGGACGGCGTCCAACGTCATGGTCTACCTGGCCAAGGGGGACACGGCCCTCTCCGTCGCGATGACCTCGGTGTCGACCCTGCTGGCCCCGCTCCTCACGCCGCTGCTGGTCCTGTGGCTGGCGGGGGAGTACCTGCCGGTCGACGCCGGGGGCCTGTTCACCTCGATCGTGCAGATCGTCCTCGTGCCGGTCCTGCTCGGGCTGGTCCTGCGCCTCGTCGTCCCCCGGCTGGTCGAGCGCGTCCTCCCGGCGCTGCCGCTGGTCTCCGTCGTCGGGATCGCCGCCGTCGTGGTGGTCGTCGTCGCCGGCAGCGCGGACACGATCACCTCGGTGGGCTTCGTGGTCGTCCTCGCGGTCGTGCTGCACAACGGTCTCGGCCTGGCCCTCGGGTACGCCATCGCGCGTGCCTGCGGCATGGACGTCTCGGCCCGGCGGGCCATCAGCATCGAGGTCGGCATGCAGAACTCGGGGTTGGCCGCGGGCCTCGCCACGGTGCACTTCAGCCCCGCGGCCGCGCTGCCGGCGGCCGTCTTCTCGGTCTGGCACAACGTGTCCGGGTCGCTGCTGGCCGGCCACTGGGCTCGCCGGGACCCCGCCGCCGATCGCGACGAGGCGCTGGTGCGCGAGCGCTGACGCGGGCGCCCCGGGCGGGTCAGCCCGCGCGCGACGACCGCTGCTCGGTGCGGTGCGTCCGGTTGTGGACCCACAGCACGAGGCAGCGCAGGGCGGCGTAGCCCTCGGCGGAGGCGTAGCCCTGCTCGAAGCGCGCGGCCTCGACCAGCTCGTCGCTGTCGACGCTCCCGCCGGCGGCGAAGCGGTCCAGCACCTCGCCGGACAGCGACGTGCTGCGGAACAGCCGCGCGATGCCGAGCGCCACCGGGTCGGACACGGTGAGGCTGAACGGCGGGTGCTTCAGCGCCGCCCGGCGGTCGAGCAGCTGGGCGACCTCGCTGTACACCTGCACGTCCGTGGCAGGCAGCCCTCGAGCGGCGATCTTCAACGACGTCTCCTCGCTGGTCCGGTGTCCTCCGGGGGAGTGCATCGGCCGCTGCCGGCCGGTGTTGACCCGGGACGGGTGCGCCCCTCCCTCCGGGTGAGGCGACGTCCGGTGCGGTCAGGGCAGCCGGATGGGCACCACGGGCGCCGGCGCGTGCGCCTGCGGCTGGGTCCCCGAGCCGCCGAGGCCCTGCGGGTCGGCGTCCTCACCGCGGTCGAGCACGTAGCAGGCCGCGATCACGCCGGCGCGGTCCTCGACGATCCGTCCGATGACCTGGTCGACGGTCTCGCGGACGCAGTAGGAGCTGCCGTCGGTCGTGATGACGACGGTGTCGTACCCGCCCTCGACCCGTTCGATGTGGTCCGGGTCCAGGCGGCAGCGCTCGCCGGTGCGTCGGGTCAGACCGATCATGGCGGTCCTCCTGCTGAGCGGGGCAGCGGGCCCCGGGGGCTCCCTCGGGAGTGAGGTGCCGGTTCCTTCGACGTGGTGGCTCCCGTGGTTGAGCGCGGGTCCTCGGGCACCCGACCCGTCGGGGTGAGGGACCTACCGTGGGCGGCGTGGGTGCCTCGGCGCGACTCGGCTGGGCCGCCGGTGTGGTGGCGCCGCGACCCGGCGAGCGGGTGTTGGAGGTGGGCTGCGGCCACGGCGTCCTCGTGGCCCTGCTCGCCGAGCGGGCGGGCGAGGTGGTCGGCGTCGACCGCTCACCGACCATGGTCACCGCGGCCGGCCGACGCAACCGCGCGGCGGTCGAGGCCCGCCGGGTCCGGTTGCAGGCGGCAGCCCTGCACGAGGCCGACCTCGGCCCGCACCCCTTCGACGTCGTCGTGTCGTTCAACGTGCGGGCCCTCTGCGACCCGGCTCAGGAGGTGACCTGGGACGTCGTCTCGCGGGTCCTCGCGCCGGCGGGCCGGGTGGTGGTGGCCTCCTCGGTGATGACGCCGGGGGCCGAGGGCGACGTCGTCGCGACCGTCGCCCGGCTGGCCGGCGACCGCGGTCTGGCCGTCGTCGCGGTGCACCGGGGCGCGACGGCGCCGTTCGCGTCCGTCGCGGTCGAGTTGCGCCGTCCCGCCGACGCGGACCGCGGCTGACCTGCTCCTCCGTCCGGGTGAGGGCGGCACCCCGCGCTCAAGACGGCTCGGGCCACCGCCGATCACCCGGTCAGGTGACGCCCGCCTCCGGGTCGGCGTCGGTCGCCGTGCAGGAGGAGGGGACGTCGTGTCCGAGCAGTCCGTGCTCGTCGTCGAGGACACCGAGGAGATCAGGGAACTGGTCTGCACGGTCCTGCGCCGGGCGGGGATGGACGTCCGGGCGGTCGCGTCGGGCGCCGAGGCGCTGGCCGAGGTCCGTCGTTCCGCGCCCGACGTCGTCGTCCTCGACCTCGGCCTCCCGGACGCCGACGGCACCGAGGTGTGCCGGCAGATCCGGGCCGGGAGCGAGTGCTACGTCCTCATGCTCACCGCGCGCGCCGAGGAGGTCGACCTGCTCATCGGGCTGGCCGTCGGCGCCGACGGCTACATGGCCAAGCCGTTCTCGCCGCGCGAGCTGGTCGCGCGGGTGCAGGCACTGCTGCGCCGCCCGCGCATCCCGGCCCCGCAGCCCGCTCCGGTCGAGGAGGCGGTGCTCCGGCTCGCCGAGCTCGAGGTGGACGAGGACAGCCGCGAGGTGCGGGTGGACGGCGCCGTCGTCGACCTCACCCGCACCGAGTTCGACCTGCTCGCCGCACTGGCCTCGCGGCCGGGTCGGGTGCTGCAGCGGGAGACGCTGCTGCGCGAGGTCTGGCAGACCGACTGGGAGGGCAGCGTCCGCCTGGTCGAGGCGCACATGTCCAACCTGCGCCGCAAGCTGCAGGCCGCGGGGCTCTCGTCCCCGTCGATCCGCACCGTGCGCGGTGTCGGCTACCGCCTGGTGGCCTGACCGAGGACCCGTCCTCCCCCCTCACAGGCTCGGGGCGGCCCCGGGGACGGGGCCGCGGTCGTCCGTCAGCAGCCGGCGACGGTGCGCAGCTCCACCACCAGCTCGTGGGCGAGGCCCCCGCGCCGGGCTTCCCGCGCGATGGCCCGGCAGACCGCGGCGATCTCCGGGTGACCGAGCTGGGCGCTGGTACCGGCGAGCGTGGCCGAGTCCCGGGCGAGGGACACGGCGTCCCCGGTGCGAGCGCCGTCGGCGATGGCGGTGAGCCGGTCGGGCAGCGCGGCGGCGTAGCACCGCTGTAAGCGGTCCGTGAGCTCGGTGTCGACGTCGTCGACCCCGGCGGGCGGCTCGGCAGCGCCGGGCGCCTGCGGCCCGGGTGCGCGGCGGCCGAGGAGGTCCAGCAGCAGGCCGACGCCGACGGGCTTGGGCAGGCAGGCGACGGCGCCGGCCTCGAGCGCGGCAGCCCGGGCCTGCGGGTCGGCGTCCGCCGTCACGGCGAGCAGGTGGGCGCGGCAGCCGACCAGCCGCAGGCGGCGCAGCAGGGCGGGGACGTCGCCGGCCGGACCGTCCAGGTCGGTGACGACCAGGTCCGGGTGCAGGCGGTGGGCCAGGCTGAGGGCGTCGCGGGTTCCGGCCGCCTCCCACACCTCCCACCCGGCCACCCGCAGCAGGCCGGCGAGCGGCGCGCGGCCGGCTGCGTCGGCGCCGACGACGAGGGCGTTCCGCAGAGCGCTCACGACTCGTCCTCCTCGTCGGCCGGCCGCCGGGTGGTGGGCAGCCCTGCGCCGGGATCGGGTGACCCGACGACAGGGACGACCTTGGCCGCCCAACCGCAGCCTCCCCGCCCGCCGACCGCAAGAAGCGCGCAAGACGGAGGATCCCCGCGCCCATCGCTCGCAGGCTCCCGCCGGGTCCCGTCCCGAGGCTCACCGCGAGCTCGCGAGCGGTGAGGAGGACGGGGTCCTGCGACGCGGGGGCCGGTCAGCGGGGGAGGGTGAGGGTGAACGTGGTGCCCCGGCCCTCGACGCTGCTGACCTCGAGGGTGCCGTCGTGCGCGGCCGCGATGGCCCGGGTGATGGCCAGGCCCAGCCCGACGCCGGGCACCGCGTGCCGCCGGGCGGTCGAGGCGCGGAAGAAGCGGGCGAACAGCTGCGACTGCTCGCCGGCGGGGATCCCGATGCCGGTGTCGCTGACCGACAGCCGGGCCACGGGCACGGCGCCGTCCTGCGGGGCCTCGACCCCGCCGTCCGGCGTGCGCCAGGCCGCCTGCAGTGCCAGGGTGACGCGGCCGCCGGCCGGGGTGAACTTGACCGCGTTGGCGACCAGGTTGTCGCAGGCCTGCCCGAGCCGGACGGCGTCGCCGTGCACCAGCAGGCCGCCGTCGGGCACGTCGACCGAGACCTCGACGCCGGTCGCGCCCGCGACCACCCGCACCGTCTCCTCGGCGGCGCGGACGACGGCGGCCAGGTCCACGTCCTCCGGCTGGAGGCTGAACCGGCCGGCGTCCACCTGCGCGGTGAACAGCAGGTCGCCGACCAGCCGGAGCAGCCGCTGGGCGTTGCGCTCGACCGTGCCCAGGTACTGCCGCTGCTCGTCGGTCAGCCCCGGGTCGTCGAGGAGCAGCTCCAGGTAGCCCAGGATGGAGGTCAGCGGGGTGCGCAGCTCGTGGCTGACCAGGCTCACGAACTGGTCCTTCATCCGCTCGGTCGCCCGCGCCTCGGTCATGTCGGTGCCGACGAAGTTCCAGCCGGCGTGCACGCCGCGGTCGTCGGTGCGCGGGGTCACGGCGACCGAGACGGTGAGCTCGGTGCCGTCCGCGGCGACGTAGGTCCAGTCCCGGACGTCGCTGCCCTGCTCCTGCGCGGTGCCGACCAGCGCGGCGAGTCCGCCACCGGCCTCCGCGAGCTCCTCGGGCAGGTGAAACTCGGTGATCGACCGGGCGCGGACGACGTCGGCGCGGGGCAGCCCCAGCATCCGCTCGGCGCCGGGGTTCCAGACGCGGACGACGCCGTCGACGTCGGTGCCGATGATCGACTGCTCGGTGACCGCGTCGATGACGCTGGTCATCGTCTGCGCCCGCGCCTGCAGCATGCGCGTGGCGACCTCCAGTTCGTCGTCCCGGTGCTGCACCCGGGCGCGCAGCGCGGCGTTCTCCGCGCGCAGCCGGGTCAGCTCCTCGGCCGGCGCGGGCTCGAGAGCGGTCACGGGGTCGCTACGGCGGCCGGCTCGCAGCCGGCCCGGCGGACGGCCGGTCCCACCCGTGCCCGGATGTCGTCCTCGTCGTCGGCGACCAGGACGCGCGGCGCTGCGGTCGGCACGGGTCGGGCTCCCTCGCTCGGGCGGTGTCGTCCCGGACGACGTCGGCGCCCCCCGGACCGCGCTCCAGCCCGCCCGGCGCGGTCTCACCCCAACAGGGGAACCGGCCGCGGACGCACGCGCGCCCCGCCGGGAGGACCCGGCGGGGCGCGGCGGAGGAGTGCAGCGGCCCCCTGCTGAGGTCGGGCCGCGGCCCCGTCCCGGGTCCTACCCCGAGCTGCGGGGAGTGGGACCCGGGACGGGGCCCTCGTTCAGCTGCCCGACTGGCTCTGCACCGTCTGACGGGACTGCTGGGCCTGGCCCTGGACGTCCTGCGCGGCGGACTGGCCCTCCTGCTTGACGGTCTGGGCGGCGTCCTGCGCAGTGGACTTGACCTCCTGGACCGCCTGCTGGGCGGCGGGCTGGAGCTCCTCGCGGATCTCCTGCGCGGCCTCCTTGGCCGGCTGCAGCAGCGTGTCCTTGTGCTCGCGCACCGCGGACTCGGCCTGCTCGGCCAGCTGGCGCTCCCGCTCCGAGGCCGGCAGCAGGCTGGAAACCAGCCAGCCGACACCGAAGGCGATGAGGCCCGCCGCCAGCGGGTTGCCCTGGGCCTGCCGGACGATGGTGTCCGGGGCCTGCTGCACCGCGTGCGCGGCCTGCTGCGCGGCACCCTGCACGGACTCGGCAGCGCCCTGCGCCTTGTCCTGCACCGTGCCCGCGGCGTTCTGCGTGCGGTACTGGGCCGCGGACCGGGTCTCCTGGGCGCTGCCCATGACCCGGTCCCTGACGCGGGAGACGCGGCCCTTGGCCGCGCTGACCCGGCGGTCCATCACGCGGGAGGGGTTCACCTTCTCGTTGAGGGCGTCGACGTCGTAGCTCAGCTCACGCTGGGTCTGCTCGATCTGCCGGCGGATCGCCTCGGGGTCGTTGCTGGTGGTCATCTCAGGTCCTCCTGATGTCTGAGGGGCGCGGGGCCGCGGGTCAGTTGGGCTTCAGGGCGCTGGGGACGTCGGACAGCGTGTCCACCGTGCGCTCGGGCTTGGGGTTCACCTGCTGCAGCTTCTTCTTGCCCATGGAGAAGGCGACCGCGCCGATGACGCCCCACAGGACCGCGACGATGAGCGCGGCCAGTCCGGCGTCCATCACGTTCTCCAGCGCCCACCACAGGGCGTTGGACAGGAAGAGCACCGTCAGGAACCCGGCGAGACCGGCGACGGCCATCATGCCCGCGCCCTTGCCCGCCTTCTTCGCCTCGGCCTGGACCTCGGCCTTGGCGAGGGCCACCTCCTGCCGCATGAGCGTGGAGAGGTCCTTGGCCAGCTCACCGAACAGCTGCCCGACCGAGGTGCCCTCCACGTCGGGCCGGCCCTCGCTCGTCGTCGGCGTGCCCAGGGTCCCGCTGTGGGCGCCGTAGGACTCGTCCGGGCCGACGGCGTAGTTGCCCTGGCCGTAGGGGTCCTGGCCCGGCGTCGAACCGACCGGCGTCGCGCCGGAGTAGGGAGAGCTCATCGGGTTCAGACCCCCTGACCAGGACGGCGGGTCGGGTCGTCCCAGCCGGCCGGGGTGGTCGGCGGGACCGCGGCGCCCGCGGGCGGAGTGGTGCCGTACGGCGGCGGCGGGACCGGGCTGCCGGTCGCTGCCGTGCCGCTGTACCCGGTGGTCGTCTCGTAGGAGGTCGTCTCGGCGTAGCCGGAGTAGGCCGGCGCCGGGTCGACGTAGTTGGTCTGCGTGTAGTCGGTCCGGTACTGCTGCTGCGAGCCCGTGGACGACGAGCCGTCGGAGTGCGCGGCCTTCACGCCGCTGGTGAGCCGGCCGGCGAGGACACCAGCGAGCGCGGCGCCGAGCAGGAAGGCGCCGGGCCGCCGACGGGCGAAGGCGCGGACGTCGTCCAGCAGGTCGGCCGGCTCGCGGCTCTGCAGCCGGTCGGCGAACTGCTCGACGTAGCCCGACGCCTGCTGGAGCAGGTCGCGCGCCGGGCCGGGAGCGCCCTGGCTGCTGCCGTCGGCCAGGCCGCGCAGCTCCTGGGCCAGCGAGCTCAGGCCGGTCGCGGCCTTGTGCTGCTGGGCCACCGTCTGCTGGCGCAGCTGCTGGCGGCCCTGGTGCAGCAGGTCCTGGGCCTGCCGCTGGGTCTCGTGGGCGACCTCCCTGGCCTGGTCGGCGGCGGTCGAGGCGACCTGGCTGCCGGCCTGGGCGGCGGTCTGGCCCACGTTGCGGGCCTCGTCCTTCGCCACGTCGGTGGTCGACGGGGAGCCCGTCGAGGTGGTGGTCGTGGTGGTCGTCGCGGTGGTTCCGCTGGTCGCGCTGGTCGCGCCCGTGCCGGTGGAGGGCGGCGGCGGGAACGGGGCGTCGATGGAGTGAGTCATCGTTCCTCCTCGGCATACGTCGTGGTCGGGCGAGGCGGTACCCGACAAACGATCACCCACACATGGCGTGTCGACGGCCGTCGGCACGAGGCGTGCGGGGACGGCGATACGGGGCGCCGTGGTCGGGGCGGCAGGGGGCCGGTGGAGCCCTCCCGGTACCCCTGGCGGGTGGCGGTGTGACCCTCGTTCCCTGCGGTGGCCCGCCTCTCCGGGAACGCGGACTAAGGTGAGCCTTACCTGTCAGCGCCCGACCCGAGGGAGCCCCGCCATGGCCGACAAGGCCCCGCGCCGCCCGCGCACGCCCCGGCTGGCCACCGTGCTGCGGACGTCGCGCCCGACCCCTCACCTGGTCCGCGTGGTGCTCGGCGGGGACGGTCTGGCCGGCTTCGCCCCCACCTTCGCCGACGCCTACGTCAAGCTGGTCCTCCCGCCCGCCGGTGCCCCGTACTCCGCGCCGTTCGACGTGGACGCCGTGCAGGCCGAGCACCCGCGCGAGTGGTGGCCGTGCCTGCGCACCTACACGGTGCGCGGCTGGGACCCCGACGCCGGCGAGCTCGTCCTCGACGTCGTCGTGCACGGGGACGAGGGGCTGGCCGGGCCCTGGGCCCAGGCCGTCCGGCCCGGCGACCTGGTGCAGCTGCTCGGCCCCGGGGGCGCCTACGCGCCCAGCGGGGACGTCGACTGGCACCTGCTGGCCGGCGACGAGACGGCCCTGCCGGCGATCGCCGCCTCGCTCGAGCGGCTGCCCGCGGGAGCGGTGGCGCGGGTGTTCGTCGAGGTCGCCGACGCCGCCGAGGAGCAGCCGCTGCCGCCGGCGCCGGGCGTGGAGCTGACCTGGGTGCACCGCGCCGGGCTGCCGGGGGAGGCCCTCGTCGCCGCCGTCCGCGGGGCCGCGCTGCCCGACGGCTCGCTGCACGCCTTCGTGCACGGCGAGGCCGGCTTCGTGCGCGAGCTGCGCCGCTTCCTGCGGGTGGAGCGCTCGGTGCCCCGCGAGCAGCTCTCGGCGTCCGGCTACTGGCGGCTGGGCCGCGACGACGAGCGCTGGCGCGCCGAGAAGGCGGAGTGGAGCGCCGCGGTGGAGGCCGACGAGGAGGCCGTCCGGTCGGTGGTCTGAGCCGGCCCACGGCCCGGTGACCAGGTGAGCCGGTCGTCGCGGATCCGGGCTCGAGCCGGTGGTGAGCCAGGACCCGCGACGGTGGTCCCAGCTGGTCACCGTGGTCGGCGGGCGGGTCCTCCTACAGGTCGTCGGTGGCGAAGGTGTCGCACTGCGCGGGGTCGCCGGTCTCGTAGCCGGTGGTGAACCAGCGCTGGCGCTGCTCGGAGGAACCGTGGGTGAAGGCGTCCTGGTCGACGGTGCCGCCGCCCAGGTTCTCCTGGATGAAGTCGTCGCCGATGCGGGCCGCGGCGTCCAGGGCGCGGTCGATGTCGTCCTGGGTGATCTCGGCGATCAGCGGCTCGCCGGACTCGTCGGGCACGGTCTCGGCGTGGTTGGCCCACGTGCCGGCGAAGCAGTCGGCCTGCAGCTCCAGGCGCACGGTGCCGCTGGTCGGCCCGGTCTCGCCCGGGGTGACCTGCTGGTTGATCCCGAGCACGTTCTGCACGTGGTGGCCGTACTCGTGGGCGATGACGTAGGCGTTGACGAACAGCCCGCCCTGCGCACCGAACTGCTGCTGCAGCGTGTCGAAGAAGGACAGGTCGATGTACACCTGCTGGTCGCCCGGGCAGTAGAACGGCCCCGAGCCGCTGGTGGCGCCGCCGCAGTCGGTCTGCACCGAGCCGGCGAAGAACACGGTGTCGGTCGGCCGGTAGTCCGCGCCGAGCACGCCGGACCAGTAGTCCTGGATCGACTCGATGTCGGCCACGACGGCGCAGTCGAGCGACTCGTTGGCGTCGGTCCCGGTCCGGCACTGCTGCTCGAGTTGCCTGTTGTCGGCTGTCTCCCCCTGGCCGAGCCCGCTCAACTGGCCCAGCGCCGCGCCGGTCCCGCCGTCCCCACCACCGCCGCCCAGGACCTGGAACAGCACCAGCACGAGGACGCCGACCAGGCCCAGCCCACCACCGCCGACGGCGAGGCCACGCCCGCCCCCGAGACCGCCGCCACCCCGGCGGTCCTGCACGCCCGACGGATCGAGGTCTGCTCCCTCGCTGTACCTCATCGGTGGGCACCCTCCCGGTCGCCGTGCTGCTGGTCGCCTGGCACGCCGAGACGGTGCCATCCGCAGCGGCGGTTCCCCCGGCGGAGGCGGGTCATGCGCGCTCGGCGGCCTCCCCGCCGGTCGACGTCCGGCTGGGCTGCTCGGACGGCTGGTCGCGCAGGAACAGGTACCAGTAGGACGTCGAGACGAAGACGACCGCGCCGACGAGGTTGCCCACCCCGGCCATCAGCCAGTTGAGCAGCACGTCGTCCCAACCGAGGTCCGGGACGCCGGCGAAGATGGCGGCGGGCAGGAAGAACATGTTGGCGACGACGTGGTCGAAGCCCATCGCCACGAACGCCATGATCGGGAAGAAGATCGCCAGGACCTTGCCCGACACGGACTGGGCGGCCAGCGACATCCACACCGCCAGGCAGACCAGCCAGTTGCAGCCCACGCCGCGCAGGAAGACCTGCCACGGCGACTCGTGCAGCCCCTTGGCCTCGGCGATCGAGGCCAGCCGGTCGTGGGTGAGCGCGGCGCTCCCCGAGGCCCCCGGCGCCCCGATGACCCCGGTCTGCACCGCGAGGAAGTAGGCCACGAACAGGGCGCCGATGAGGTTGCCCACCAGGACGAGGGTGAGGTTCTTGGCGACGTCGCCCATGCTGATCCGGCCCTGCATCGCGCCGAGCGGCACCAGCATCATGTTGCCGGTGGCCAGGTCGGACCCGGCGATGAGCACCAGGACCAGGCCCAGGGTGAACGCGGCACCCATGAACAGCGTCGGCAGCGTGCCCCAGGTGGCGGGGTCCAGGCCGGAGGAGACCGTGATCGCGACGAGCGCGCCGAAGGAGATGTAGGCCCCGGCGAGGAAGGCGCTGACCAGCACGCGGTCCCAGGTCCGGTGGACCTTCTTGGCCCCGGTCTCACTGGCGACCTGGGCCATCTCGGGGGGTTGGCGGTCGGACATCAGCGCCTCCGCGAGGGAACGGACCTCGGAGGCCGAACCGTACGACTCCGGCCCGGATCCGGCACCCGGGTGCGGCGATGGCCACCGCCGGACCGGATCGATCTAGGGTCGGCGGACACCCCTGAGACACCGGGAGAGCACATGGCGGTCTCCAACCGCGTCCGCAGCGCCCTGACGACGACGGTGCTGGCGACCGCGGCCACCGGCTTCCTCGCCGCCTGCGGCACGGACGAGGAGGAGCAGGAGCAGGTCGCCTACTGCACGAACGAGGACGGCGAGATCGTCGACGACGACTACTGCGACGACGGCTACCGCGGCCCCGGCGCGGGGTTCTTCTTCCTGTACCTCGGCGGCTTCCGCCCGGGCCTGCCGGTCGGCACCGTCCTCCCCCGCGGGGGCACGCGCATCAACCCCACCGACACGGCGGCCCGCCAGCGCGCCGGGCTGCCCTCGACCGGCAAGGTCACCGGGGGCACCCGGGTCACCGGCGGCATCGGCTCCGGCGTGGGCGGCCGCTCCGGCACCGGCTCCGGCGTCGGCGCGGGGAGTTGATGAAGGACCCCGTCCTCCCCACCCTTCGCAGGCTCAGGGCGGGACCCGGGACGGGGCCGCCAAACCCGGGCGAGGAGAGGACTGGGGAGTGAGGCGCGTCGAGGCGGGGGTGGTCCGCCCGGGCTGGGAGGCCGAGATCGAGGCCCAGGGCCTGGTCTACAACCGCACGGACCTGCCCGGCGGCGAGGTGCGCAGCTACTGGCGCGAGGGGCCGTTCTACGACTTCACGATGGCCGAGGTGGAGCAGCTGGGGGGCTGGGTCGCGCAGCTGTTCGAGATGTGCGTGGCCGCCGGTGACCACGTCGTCGAGCACGACCTGTTCGACCGGATGGGCATCCCGCCGATCGCCCGACCGGAGATCCGCCGCACCTGGGAGACCGAGCCGCCGAGCGTCTACGGCCGCTTCGACCTGCGCTACGACGGGCAGGGCCCGCCGAAGCTGCTGGAGTTCAACGCCGACACCCCGACCGGCCTGGTCGAGTCCGCCGTGACCCAGTGGAACTGGCACCTGTTCACCGGTCAGGGCGCCGACCAGTGGAACGCCCTGCACGACAAGCTCGTCGCCGCCTGGCAGCGCAACCTGCTGCGCTGGGAGCGGCGCACCGGCGTCCGCCCGCGGGTGCACCTGGCCTGGACGTCGGAGGAGCGCTCCGGCGAGGACCGGATGACCGTGGCGTACCTGATGGACACCGTCGTGCAGGCCGGCTACGAGGCGATCGAGCTGGTCGTGGAGGACATCGCGCTCGACGACGGGGACGGCCGCTTCTACGACCAGCAGGGCCGCCACCTCGACGTCGTCTTCAAGCTCTACCCGTGGGAGTGGCTGATCGAGGACGAGTTCGGCCCCGCCGTCCTCGCCGACGCCGCCCGCCCGGGCGGGACCACCTGGGTGGAGCCGGCCTACAAGATGCTGTGGAGCACCAAGGCGCTGCTGCCGGTGCTGTGGCAGCTCTTCGGCAGCGACGCGGCGCTCTCCCCGCTGCTGCTGCCGGCCTACTTCGCCGACGAGATGCCCTCGTCCTGGCAGACGTTCGTGCGCAAGCCGCTGTGGGGCCGGGAGGGCGCCAACGTGCAGATCGTCCGCGACGGGCAGGTCGCGGTGGAGATGCCCGGCCGGTACGGCACCGAGGGCTGGATCGTGCAGGAGTTCGCACCGCTGCCCGACTTCTCCGGCGTCGACGGTCCGCACCACCCGGTGCTGGGGGCCTGGGTGGTCGACGGCGAGCCGGCCGGTCTGGGCATCCGGGAGAGCGACGGCCTGGTCACCGACAACCTCAGCTTCTTCGTGCCGCACACCGTCGACTTCACCGCTCCGTAGGGCGCGTCTGACGAACCTCCAGCCTCGGTGGCGCCGCCCAGGCGGCGCTCCGCTGCGTTCGAGAGGCCGTCGGACACGAACCCCGGTATCCGACGGCCTCTCGGCCTTGCTGAGCATCCCCCTGGCCGTCCCTCCCATCGGCATGGGTCCGTCAGGCACGCCCTGGCCGGGCGCCGGTAGCCGACCTACGGTCGGGACATGCCGCTGGAAGGTGAGTACGAGCCGAGCCCCGAGGCCTGGGTGCGCGAGCAGGTCGAGCGCTACGAGGCGACCGGGGGCCGGGAGGCCAACACGCTGCGCGACACCGGGATCCCGATCGCCGTCTTCTGGACCCGCGGTGCGAGGACTGGGAAGGTGCGGAAGAACGGCCTGATGAGGGTCGAGCACGAGGGTGCCTACGCCATGGTGGGCTCGCAGGGCGGCGCCCCCAAGGACCCGGCGTGGGTGGCCAACCTCCGCGCGCACCCCGACCAGGTCACCGTGCAGGACGGGCCCGAGCCGTGGGACGGCGTGGCCCGCGAGGTGACCGGCGAGGAGAAGCGGCAGTGGTGGGAGCGGGCCGTTGCGGTCTATCCCGAGTACGAGCGGTACCAGCAGCGCACCGACCGGGAGATCCCGGTGTTCGTCGTCGAGCGGGCCGACCCGGTGAACCCGGCTTAGGAGAGGCTGTCCTAAGTTCTCCCGTGCCGGAGGTGCCGGCGACGCGAGGAGGCGGCGGTGCGGACGACGTGGGGAACACTGGCGGTGGCGTCGGGGCTGGTGCTGGCCGGCTGCGGCTCGGCGGACGAGGGGACGACGGCCGCAGCGCCGTCCACCGCGGCCGCCGCGGTCCGCACCGTGGAGCACGCTGCGGGCACCACGGAGGTCACCGGCACCCCGGAGCGGGTCGTCGTCCTCGACACCGGTGAGCTCGACGCCGTGCTGGCGCTGGGCGTCACCCCGGTCGGCGCGGTGCGCACCGGGGTCAGCGACGAGCTGCCGGCCTACATCGAGGACGCCAGGGTCGACCCGGCCCGGATCGCGAACGTGGGCACGATCGCCGAGCCGGCCCTCGAGGAGATCGCGGCACTGGACCCGGACCTGATCCTGTCCAACTCCGTGCGCCACGCCGAGATCTACGACCAGCTGTCGGCGATCGCGCCGACCGTCTTCGCCGAGGCGATCGGGGAGACGTGGGAGGACAACCTGCGGCTGGCCGGGGAGGCGCTGGGCCTTCCCGACGAGGCCGAGCAGCTGCTGGCCGACCACGAGGAGCGGGCCGCCGAGGTGGGCGCCCTGTACGGCGACCCCGCGGCCACCGAGGTCAGCGTGGTGCGCTTCCTCGACGGCTCGGCGGTCCGCCTCTACGGCGAGGGCTCGTTCATCGGCGACGTCCTCGGCGACGTCGGCTTCGCCCGCCCCGAGGTCCAGCGCACCGCCGAGACCTTCGTCGAGGTGAGCCCCGAGCAGATCGACCGGGCTGACGGCGACCTCCTCTTCTCCGCCTCCTACGGCGACGAGGGCCGGACCGCCGCCGGGCAGGTCACCTCCGGCGGGCTGTGGCAGGGGCTGTCCGCGGTGCAGGAGGGGCGGGCCTTCGAGGTGGACGACGACCGCTGGTTCCTGGCGATCGGGCCGCTGGGCGCCGGGCTGGTGCTCGACGACCTGGAGCGGTTCGCGCAGCAGCCGGCGAGCTGAGCCGGTCCGTCGGCCGCGTCGGGGAGCCGCCGCGGGAGGGCGCCGCGCGGCCGGGGCGGGGCCTGGACGCTGTCGCCCCCGCCGAGGACGATGCCGGGCACGACCACCGACCGGCTGTTGCGCGCCGCCCTGCTCCTCAAGGGACTCGACGGCGCGGTCGAGCTGCTCGCGGGCGTCGCTCTGGCGCTGGTGGGCCCACGAGAGCTCGGGGAGCTGACCCGTCGGGTGGTCGCGCACCACCTGCTGGGCAGCCCGCGCGGCGCCCTGGCCGAGCGCGTCACGGCCGGGGAGGCGGCGCTGGGCGGTGGCGACCACACGTTCGCCGTCGTCTACCTGACCCTCCACGGCCTGGTGAAGCTGGGTCTGGTCGTGGCCCTGCTGCGCGAGCTGCGGCCCGCGTACCCGGTGGCGATCTGCGTCCTCGCCGTCTTCATCGGCTACGAGGCGTACCGGGCGGCACGGACCGGGTCGTCGGTGCTCTGGGCTGCCGCGGCGCTCGACCTGGCGATCACCGTGCTCGTGGTGCGCGAGTACCGACGCCTCACGGCAGGGCGGCCGCCGCCGCGGGGATCGCGGCGGCGACCTCGTCGGGGAACGTGGTGAACGGCGTCGCGGTGACCGAGCGCCTGGCACCGCGGCCCTGCCAGGCCCAGGTGCCCAGCACCCGCCCGCGGTGGACGACGGTCGGCCGGAAGACGCCGTTGCCGCCGGGCACGATGCGGTCGGCGAACTCGGGCGGGACGGCGCAGCTGCGGTCGGCGTAGCCGAGGACGAACTCGTCGAACCCGGGCAGCAGGAACAGCCCGGCCGCGTCGGCGCGGTGCTCGGCGAGCAGGTCGGGGGTCTCGGGCGCCAGCAGGTGCTCGCGGCCGTCGACCTCGACGGCGGCGAGCCGGTCGCGGACGGCGGCCACCCCGGCCCGGACGTCGGTGAGCGGCAGTCCGGCCCACCGCGCGAGGTCGGCGACGGTGGCAGGCCCGTGACCGCGGAAGTAGCGCAGCGCCAGCTCGGCCAGGCCGGTGTCGCGGTCGAGCCGCCGCGGCGCGGTCACCCACTCGTCGAGCAGCACGAACGCCTGCTCGCCGCCGGCCATCGGCCCCATGCAGAGGGTGCCGGTCTGCGCCAGGTACCAGAGCAGGTGGTAGCCGCGCTGCCCGGTGACGGCCACCCCGCCGTCGGCCACCACGGCGAGCAGCTCCTTGCGCCCGCACCGCCGGCCGCCGGTGAGCGCCGCGGTGACCAGCTCGCGCGCCCGCTCGGCCTCCGCCTCGGTCAGCCCGAGCGCCGCCCGCCGCTGGGCGGCGCCGGCCAGCACCCGCGGCCCCAGCAGGTCGAGCATCCAGGACAGGTCCTCGGCGGGCAGCAGGTGCAGCGTGCCCCGCATCGGCCAGGAGCGGACCACCTCCCCGCCGTCCAGCGCCGCCTCCACACCGGCCCGCGTGCGCTCTGCCGTCCGCAGCGCCACTGACGTCAGCGCGCCCGGCAGGTCCTGCCCCTGCACGCAGGTCAGCAGGCGGACCGCCTTGGTCGCGGTGGCCGGCGGTGGGCCGGCGACCCGCTGGGCCACCAGCCGGAGCAGCGCGAGGTCGCGGGCCGTCGTCATGGCCGGAGCCTGCCAGCGGGGTACGACGATGTCGCCGGTCCGGTGTGAGGGCGCCTCCTGGGGGTACCGCGCGCCGCGGACCGCATCCCCTGATGGAAGACAGCTCCGCCTCATGGCCACTCCTCTCCTGGCTCCTCTGCCCACCCCCGACACGGCCCGCCCCGGTGCGGTCGCCGGGGACGCGTCGTGAACCGACTCTCCGGACGCCGGGTCGTGGTGACCGGCGGCGCCCGCGGCATCGGGGCGGCGATCGTGCGCGCCTTCGCCGCCGAGGCCGCCCGGGTCGCCGTCCTCGACCCCGCCGCGGAGGAGGCCGCCCGGCTGGCGGCGGAGGTCCACGGCCGGGCGTACGGCGTCGACCTGACCGACGCCGCGGCCACCCGGGAGGCGATGGAGAAGGCGATCGCCTGGCTCGGCGGGATCGACGTCCTCGTCAACGACGCCGGCACCGCCCGCTTCGCGCCGCTGCTCGAACTCGAGCCGGCGGACCTCGGCGACACCGTCACCTCTCCCGCCCGCACCATGCTGGTGACCACGCAGGCCGCGGCCTGGTCCATGATCGCGCTGCGCGGGCCCGGGGACGACTGCGTGGGCAAGATCGTGAACGTGGCCGGGGCCGGGTGCACGGCCGGTGGCGGGCAGGCGCACCACGCGGCGGCGACGTCCGCCGTCACCGCGCTCACCCGGGCCGCGGCGGAGGAGCTCGGCCCGCACGGCATCACGGTCAACTGTCTCTGCCCGGGCCTCGTGGTGGGGGAGGGCGGGGTCGGCGGTCACGACCGCCGGGAGGCGGCCGGCTGGTCGGCGCGGTCCCCGCTGGGTCGTGTGGGCGAGCCGCGCGACGTGGCCCGCGCCGCGCTCTTCCTCGCCTCCAGCGACTCCGACTACCTGACCGGGGACGCGCTGAACGTGTCCGGTGGGCTGGTCCTGCACTGAGAGACCACCCCCGTGGAGGCAGCGGACTGGGATGCGCGCTACGCCGCGCAGCAGCAGTGGTCGGCCGAGCCGAACGCGCTGGTCGCCGAGCTGCTCGCCGACCTGCCGCCGGGCACCGCGGTCGACCTGGCCGCGGGGGAGGGGCGGCACGCGCTGTGGCTGGCCGGGCGCGGCTGGGTCGTCACCGCGGTGGACTTCTCCGCGGCCGGGCTGGCCCGGGGGCGCGGGCGGCCCGGTGCCGACCGCGTCACCTGGGTGACCGCCGACGTCCTCGCCTGGACCGCCGCGCCGGACTCGCTGGACCTCGTGCTGGTCGCCTACCTGCACCTGCCGGAGGCCGAGACGACGGCGCTGCTGCGCCGAACGGTGGGCTGGCTGCGGCCGGGCGGGCGGCTGCTCGTCCTCGGCCACGACGCCGACAACGTCGCGCACGGGGTCGGCGGCCCGCAGGACGCGGCCATCCTGCACAGCGTCCCCCGGCTGGCCCCGGTGGCCGAGCTGCTCGACGTCGACCGGCTGGAGCAGGTGCGCCGGCAGACCCCGGCCGGCACCGCGCTGGACACCCTGCTGCTGGGCCGCCGCCCCGTGCCCGTACCCGGGTCGGCGCCCTCCGGAGGCTCGCCGCGGGCGGGCGGGCGGTGACGAGGATGGGGTCCGTCCACCGGCGGTAGCGTGCGGCCCGTGATGGGGATGGGTGGAGCCGGCGGCCCCGATGCGGAACGGCGTCGGCGCCTGGTGGCCACGGTCGTGGTGCTGGCGCTGCTGCTGACCGCGGCGGCGACGGTGCTCTCGATCGCGCTCGGCTGAGGAGGCGGGAACCGTGGACGCCGAGATCGAGGACTGGTTCGCCGCTGCCGGCCCACGGGAGGCTGAGCTGCGGGCCGCCGACGCGCTCGTCACGGCCGCCGCGCCCGGCATCGACCGGCAGCTGGTGCCGGCCGGCTCCGGCCGGGTGCTCGGCTACGGGCTGATGCCCTACCGGCCGCGGTCGGCCCGGGAGACGACGACGTGGCCGCTGATCGCCCTGGCGGCGCAGAAGCGCCACCTGTCGCTGTACGTGTGCGCCGTCGTCGACGGCGCCTACCTGGCCGAGTCCCGCGCCGACCGGCTGGGCCGGGTGTCCTGCGGGAAGAGCTGCATCCGGTTCGCCTCGCTCGACCGGGTCGACCGGGCCGAGCTGACCGCGCTGCTGCAGGACGCCGTCGCCGCGACGCGGGCCGGCGCGAACGCCTACTCCTCGGGCTGATCGGCCCGCCGCCGGGCCGGCTGCTCCGCGGGAGCCACCGGGACGAGGTGGGTGGCGAACCAGTCGCGGGCCAGCTCGGCGGCGGCACGGAGCGTCCCCGGCTCCTCGAACAGGTGCGAGGCCCCCGGGACGACGGCCAGCCGGCTCGCGCACCGCAGCCGGGCCTGCGCCTCCCGGTTCAGCTCGAGCACCTGCTGGTCGTGGCCGCCCACGACCAGCAGCGTGGGCGCCCGGACCTCGGCCAGCGCCGGGCCGGCGAGGTCGGGCCGGCCGCCGCGGGAGACCACCGCCCGCACGGTGTCGTCCCGGGCCGCCGCCACCAGCGCCGCCGCGGCGCCGGTGCTGGCACCGAAGTACCCCAGCGGCAGGCCCGCGCAGGCCGGCTCCGCACCCGCCCAGCGGGCGACCGCGGTCAGCCGGCCGGCCAGCAGCGCCACGTCGAACACCGGGCCGCGGGCGGCCTCCTCGGCGGGGGTCAGCAGGTCCACCAGCAGCGTGGCCATCCCCGCGCGCACCAGCACCTCGGCGACGGCTCGGTTGCGGAGGCTGTGCCGGCCGCTGCCGGAGCCGTGGGCGAACACGACCAGCCCACCGGCGTGCTCGGGGACGGTCAGGTGGCCGGGCAGGCCGTCCGGACCGGCGTCGGCGACCACGTCGTCGTCCCGCGGGGTGGGGGCGTCGCCCGGCGGTGCCGGGGGCGGACGGTGCAGCAGCGCCAGGACCTCCTCCTCCTCGGTCGGCCGGAAGTCGGCGTACGCCTGCCCGACGGCGGTGAAGCGCTGCGGGCTCTCCAGGCACACCACCTCGTCGACCTCCGCCGCGATCTCCTGCAGGGCCCGGGGTGAGCCGACCGGGACGGCCAGCACCACCCGGGCGGCCCCGTGCGACCGGGCGACCGCGCAGGCGGCCCGGGCGGTGGCGCCTGTCGCGATGCCGTCGTCCACCACCACCGCCGTCCGGCCCTCCAGCGGGAGCCGGGCGCGGTCGCCGCGCAGCTGCCGCGCCCGCCGGTTCAGCTCGGCGCGCTCGCGCCGCTCGACGTCGGCGAACGTCGTCTCCTCGACCCGGGCGGCCCGGACGACGTCGTCGTTGACGACGACCACGCCGTCCTCGCCGACCGCGCCCATCGCCAGCTCCGGGCGCTGCGGCAGGCCGAGCTTGCGGACCAGGACCACGTCGAGCGGGGCGCCCACCGCGCGGGCCACCTCCGCGGCCACCGGCACCCCACCGCGCGGCAGGCCGAGCACCACGACGCCCCGGCCGGCGAACGACGCCATCCGGCGCCCCAGCTGCCGGCCCGCGTCCCTGCGGTCCTGGAACGGCACCCGCGCCTCCTCGCGTCGTACCCATGCTCACCCTGGTGCCGTCCGGACGGGATACGCAACCACGGGTTGCCTAGATGACCTAGGTCCCTGGTGCGTGCGCCCGGCAGCGGTCACCGTTGGTCGCCGGCGCCGAGAGCGCCCACTGCTCCACACACCTCGCGCGCACGGAGGCGCCCCCGCATGACGCTGACCGAAGACCCCGCCGTCGACCAGGCCGTGGCCCGACTCGCCGACGAGTTCCGGGCGCGGCTGCGTCCCCAGGTCATCGGCACCGTCGTCCGCACCTGCCGTCAGGACCTCAGCGGGGTACCGGCCACGGCGCTGCCCGAGCTGGTCGAGCGGCTGGCCCGGGAGCGCCTGCAGTCCGTCGGCTGACGGAGGACCCCTGCCCCCGCAGCCTCCGGGGTCCTCGTCGCGGGCCCGCCGGAGCCGCTCCGGGCGAAACCGGTTGCCGCGACCCGGAGGATGTCCGGGTGGGCTCCATCGACGTGATCGGGGTGCGGCACACCCTCCCGGACGGGCGGGTGCTGCTCGACGGGGTCTCCTTCCGGGTCGGTGAGGGCGCCCGCGCCGCGCTGGTGGGGGAGAACGGTGCCGGGAAGACGACGCTGCTGCGGATCGTCGCCGGCGACCTGGTCCCCGAGGACGGCGCCGTGGCCCGCAGCGGCGGGCTGGGGGTGATGCGCCAGTTCATCGGCTCGGTGCGGGACGACACGACCGTCCAACGGTTCCTCGTCCACCTCGCTCCACCGGCCGTGCGGGCCGCCTGGGAGGCGGTCGAGGCCGCCGAGCTGACCCTCATGGAGACCGACGCCGACGCCGCGCAGCTGGCCTACGCCGACGCCCTCGCGCAGTGGGGCGACGCCGGTGGCTACGAGGCCGAGGTCACCTGGGACGCGGTGACGGTCGCGGCGCTCGGCGTCCCGTACGACCGCTGCAAGTACCGCGAGCTGTCCACCCTCTCCGGCGGGGAGCAGAAACGGCTGGCGCTGGAGGCGCTGCTGCGCGGCCCGGACCAGGTGCTGCTGCTCGACGAGCCGGACAACTACCTCGACGTCCCCGGCAAGCGCTGGCTGGAGGAGCGGCTGCTGGAGACCCGCAAGACGGTGCTGTTCGTCAGCCACGACCGGGAGCTGCTGGCCCGCGTCGCCGACCGGGTGGTCACCGTCGAGGGCGGGACGGCGTGGGTGCACGGCGGTGGGTTCGCGGGTTACGCACAGGCGCGGACGGCGCGGCACGAGCGGATGGCCGAGCTGCGCCGGCGCTGGGACGAGGAGCGCGCGCGGCTGGTCGAGCTGGTGCGCACGCTGCAGCAGCAGGCGGCCAACTCACCGGACATGGCCTCCCGGTACCGGGCCGCGCAGACCCGGCTGGCGAGGTTCGAGGCCGAGGGGCCACCGCCGGACCGCCCACCGGAGCAGCGGGTCACCATGCGACTGCGCGGCGGGCGCACCGGGGTGCGCGCGGTCATGGCCGAGCAGCTGGAGCTCAGCGGCCTGATGCGGCCGTTCGACCTGGAGGTCTGGTACGGCGACCGGGTCGCCGTCCTCGGGGCCAACGGGGCGGGCAAGTCGCACTTCCTGCGGTTGCTGGCCGGCCAGGACGTCGCGCACACCAGCTCGTGGCGGCTCGGTGCCCGCGTCGTCCCCGGCTTCTTCGCGCAGACCCACGCGCACCCCGAGTGGCTCGACCGCAGTCCGGTCGACCTGCTGTGGCACGGCGAGCCCGGTCGACCGGGCGTGGACCGCGGCCGGGCCATGGCGGCGCTGCGCCGGTACGGCCTCGCCGAGGCCGGCGACCAGCCGTTCGGCACGCTCTCGGGCGGGCAGCAGGCACGCCTCCAGGTGCTGCTGCTGGAGCTGTCCGGCGCCACGCTGCTGCTGCTCGACGAGCCGACCGACAACCTCGACGTGCTGTCGGCGGAGTCGCTGGAGGAAGCACTCGCCGCGTTCGACGGGACCGTGCTCGCGGTCACCCACGACCGCTGGTTCGCCCGCTCGTTCGACCGGTTCCTGGTCTTCGGCACCGACGGCCGGTTGTACGAGTCGGCCGAGCCGGTGTTCGACGAGACCCGGGTCCGGCGACCGCGCTGAGCCGGGGGCCCTCCTGCCCACCCCTCGCAGGTCCCCGGGCCGGCCAGGGAGCGTCTCGACCGTCAGGGCGGCTTGACTGTCAGGGTGTCCTGACGGACGCTGGGGCCATGGTCGACATCGACGTCCTGGACCGGGAGCACACCCTCTCCACCGCCGTCCGGCGCTACGAGGAGCTGCGGACCCGCGACTCCCTGGCCGACCCCGACGATCCGGCCGGCCCCCGCCCGCTGGGCCGGGCCGAGGCGCTGGAGCTGCTGGCCCTCAGCGAGGTGGTCACCCGCAAGGCCGGCCGGGGGCGGCAGCTGACGGTCCGCACGGCGCGCGGTGCCGGAGCCTCGTGGGCCGACATCGGGCAGGCGCTCGGGACCACCCGCCAGTCGGCCTGGGAGGCGCACCGCCGGTGGATCGACGGGCAGGCCGCCCAGCGCGGCACCGTCGGAGCGATCGGCTTCGACGAGGACGACGTAGCGGCCGCCTGCGCGCTGGCCGGCGACAGCGCCGACTGAGCAGCCGGTCCGGTCCGCCCCGGCAGCCGCCGCTCCGCCGGGCGCCGCGTCGACCACGGCGTTCCCGCAGACGCCGCCGGCGTGTCCGACCGTGTCGCCTGCACCACCCCCCCCCCGATCAGCTGGGGGTGGGCGGCCGGTTCAGGCGGCGGTGCGGCACTCCGCGGGGACGGCCTCCGGTCCGGCGGGGGGCCGGACCTGCTCCCGCCGGTCGGCCGCCCGCACGACGACGGCGATCCCGGCGCCGACGAGGGCCAGCACCGCGCCCACCCAGATCGGCGCGGTGTAGCCCAGGCCTCCCGACAGAACCGCCGCGCCGAGGGCGGCCCCGAGGGCGTTGGCCACGTTGAACGCGCCCTGGTTGGCGGCTGAGACGAGGCTGCCGCCGGGCACCCGCGCGGCCTCGATGACGCCGTTCTGCACCACCGGGCCGAGGCCGAAGGCCAGGGTGCCGAACAGCACCAGCAGCACCACCGCGGCGACCGGGGTGCGGGCTCCCAGGGCGAACGCAGCCAGGACGACGGCGGTGCCCAGCAGGCCGACCGCGACGAAGGAGAAGCCGTAGCGGTCGCCCAGCCGGCCGCCGACGAGGGTGCCCACGGTGGTGCCGGCGCCGAAGAGCGCCAGCACCGGCGTCACCCACTCCACCGGGATGCCGCCCAGCTCGGTGAGGATCGGGCTGACGTAGCTGTAGACGGCGAACAGCGCGGAGAAGCCGACCATCGTCAGGCCGAGCACCAGCCACACCTGGCCGCGGCGGAAGGCGGCCAGCTCGGTGCGCAGGTCGGCGGGCTCGCCCAGCTCGCGCGGCAGCCAGGCCATCAGCCCGGCGATCGTGACCAGGCCGATGACGGCGATCGCGGCGAGCACCAGCCGCCAGCTGGTCTGCTGCGCGACGAACGTGCCCAGGGGGACGCCGACGACGTTGGCCACGGTCAGCCCGGTGATCATCAGCGAGATCGCGCTGGTGGCCCGCTCGGGCGCGACCAGCCGGCGGGCGGCCACCGCGCCGACGCCGAAGAAGGAGCCGTGCGCCAGCGCGGTGAGCACCCGGGCGGCGGCGAGCGTCTCGTACGTGGGCGCCACCGCCGACAGCGCGTTGCCGACGACGAACAGCACCATGAGGGCGACGAGGGTCCGCCGCGGCGGGAAGCGCACGCCGAGCGCGGTGAGGGTGGGCGCTCCCACAACCACGCCGACGGCATAGGCGGAGATGAGCAGGCCGACCGAGGGCACGGAGACGCCGAGGCCGTCGGCGATCTCGGGCAGCATGCCCATGACGACGAACTCGGTGGTGCCGATGCCGAAGGCGCCGATGGCGAGGGCGAGCAGGGCGCGGGGCACGGGGCGGCTTCAGGGACGGCGGCGCGGACGAGGTGGGGCGGACTGCGTCGTCCGGCGGGGTCCTCCGGGGAGATCCTCTGCGAGGGGCAAGGCGGCGTCCCGGGCCGGCATGCCCGGGACGCCGCGTGGGTCCGCTCACACGGAGCGGGTCAGGGGGTGAGCAGCACCTTGACCGCGCCGTCCTTCTTCTCGCGGAAGTCCGCGTAGGCCTGCGGCGCCTGCTCGAGCGGCACGTGGTGGGTGGCGAAGTCGTCGACGCCCAGCGGGTCGCCCTCGGTGAGGATCGGCAGGATGTCGGGCACCCAGCGCCACACGTTGGCCTGGCCCATGCGCAGCTGGATCTGCTTGTCGAACATCCGCATGAGCGGCACCGGGTCGGTCGCGCCGCCGTAGACGCCGGACAGCGAGATGGTCCCGCCGCGCCGCACCGCGTCGATGGCGGTGTTGAAGGCGGCCAGCCGGTCGACGCCAACCACCTGCATGACCTTCTCCATGATCGCGTCGGGGACCACCGCGGTGGCCTTCTGGGCGATGCTCGCCAGGGGGGAGCCGTGCGCCTCCATGCCCACCGCGTCGATGACCGCGTCGGCGCCGCGGCCGGCGGTCGCGTCCTGGATCTGCTGCACGACGTCGTCCTCGTCCGTCGAGCGGATGACGTGCGTGCCACGCGCGGTGGCCCGGGCCAGCCGCTCCGGGACGACGTCGGACGCGTACACGTTCTCGATGCCCAGGTGGTGGGCGATGCGGGTGCACATGTCACCGATCGGGCCGAGGCCGAGGACGAGCAGTGTGCCGCCGGGCGGGACGGCCGCGTACTGGACCGCCTGCCACGCGGTCGGCAGGACGTCGGAGAGGTAGACGAACCGATCGTCGGCCGGGCCCTCGGGGACCTTGATCGGCAGCGTGTTACCGAAGGGCATACGCAGGTACTCCGCCTGCCCGCCGGGCACCTGGCCGTAGAGCTTGGTGTAGCCGAACAGCGAGGCACCGAAGCCCTGCTCACGGTTCTGCGTCGTCTCGCACTGGGACTGCAGGCCCTGCGAGCACATCCAGCAGGTGCCGCAGGAGATGTTGAAGGGGACGACGACCCGGTCGCCGGGCTTGACCGCGGTGACCTGCGAGCCGACCTCGCGGACGATGCCCATCGGCTCGTGGCCCATCACATCGCCGACCGACATGAACGGCGCCATGACCTCGATCAGGTGGAGGTCGGACCCGCAGATCCCGCTCGAGGTGACCTCCACGACGACGTCCGTGGGCTCCTGGATCGTGGGGTCGGGGACGGTGTCCACCCGGACGTCGGCTCGGCCGTGCCAGGTCACTGCGCGCATCGGGGAGGGCTCCTCGGATCGACGTCGACGGTCTCGGACAAGGGCCTTGTGCCCCGACGTGACGTCCATCGCGCCTCGATGCGCTCCGCTGCGGCGTGTCGACCACGACCGGTCAGACGTGATCGACGCACTGTCGACGGTCAACCGTGCGCGTCCGTGATCCCAGTCACCGATCGGGGCCCTATTCCCCTGGACAAAGGTCACGAAATGGTCACGACGTGTTTACATGGCTCCCGTCCGCTTCCCCTGGACGCCGCACGACGACCTTGTCCCCTCCGGAAGTCAGGTGCATGAGCCAGCTCCATCACGACCGTCCCGTCGACGAGAACGAGGCGGCCCCGCACACCGTCCCGACGCAGCGCACGGGGGATGCGCGACCGTCGGGCACCACCCCCGAGGAGCCGCGGCTCACCGAGATCGCTGACCTCGCCGACCTCACCTGGCAGGCCGAGGCCACCGCCCGCGCCGGGATCGAGGGCGTCACCCCGCCCTCCCCGTCCCCGGCCGTGACCGGTGGACGACGGAGCCGCCGCCGCCGCAGCCGCGGCATCCCGCTGCCCACCCGCCGGCCGGCCGCCTACCTGGCCGCGGCGCTCGTCGGAGCCAGCGGCATGGGCCTGCTCGCCGCCGGCGACCGCGCCGTTGCCGAGGAGACCGACGTCGTCGAGAGCTCGTCGGTCAGCGTCGCCGAGGAGCTGGGCCTGGACGTCGGGTCGCCGGCCGCGATGCCCGAGCCCGACGCCGCCGCCCGGCTCGGCGAGCTGACCGCCAGCCGCGCCGCGCGGGAGGCCGAGCAGGCCGCCGCCGCGCAGGCGCAGGCCGAGGCCGACCGGCTGGCCGCCGAGGCCATCGCCGAGGCCGCCCGCCCCGACGCGGTGCTGCCCGTCGACGGTGCGCGGCTGACCAGCGGCTTCGGCGCCCGGTGGGGCAGGGCGCACGCCGGCATCGACCTCGCCGCGCCGATGCGCACCCCGGAGAAGGCCGCGATGGACGGCGTCGTGCTCGAGGCCGGCCCGGCCAGCGGCTACGGCCTGGCGGTCTTCGTCCAGCACGGCAACGGCGACGTCACCGCCTACGGCCACATGGACGAGATCCTCGTGTCGGCCGGTCAGGTCGTGCGGGCCGGCGACACCATCGCGCTGCTCGGCAACCGCGGCCAGTCGACCGGCCCGCACCTGCACTTCGAGGTGCGCCTCGGCGGTCTCGGCGGCCAGAAGGTCGACCCGGTGCCGTACCTGCGGGAGCGCGGCGTCCAGATCTGAGCAAGGACCCCTGCCCCCACCGCTCGCAGGCTGGCGGCGGGACCCTGCAGGGGGCCGGACCCGGGACGGGGCCGGCAGGCCGCTGGAGGTGGTCATCCGGTGCGGGACACTGGGACCGTGCAGGACGCGACGGCGGAGCGGTGCTGATGGGGCCCGGTCACGCCCACCCGCACCCGTCGGCGACCGCATCGGCCGGGTACCGCCGCCGGCTGGCCGTCGTCCTGGGGCTCACCGTCGCGGTGATGGCGGCCGAGGTCGCCGGTGCGCTCGCCTCCGGGTCGCTGGCACTACTCGCCGACGCGGGGCACATGGCCACCGACGCCCTCGGCATCGGCCTGGCGCTCGGGGCGGTGTCCCTGGCCCAGCGGCCCGCCCGCGGGCGGCGCACCTTCGGCTGGCAGCGCGCGGAGATCCTCGCCGCCGTCGCCAACGGCCTGCTGCTGGTCGTGGTGGCCGGGTACGTCGTGGTCGAGGCGGTCCGCCGGATCGGGGACCCGCCGCGGATCGACGCGGGTGTGGTGCTCGCCGTGGCGGCGGTCGGTCTGGCGGTCAACCTCGCCGGCCTGGCGCTGCTGCACGCCGGCCGGTCGCGGTCCCTCGCCGTCCGGGGCGCGCACCTCGAGGTGCTCGGCGACGCGCTGGGGTCGGTCGCCGTCCTCGTCTCCGCCGTCGTCGTCGCCACCACCGGCTGGACGCCGGCCGACACCGTCGCCTCGCTGCTCATCGCGGCACTGGTGCTGCCGCGGGCGTGGTCGCTGTTGCGCGAGGCGGTCGACGTGCTGCTGGAGGCCGCGCCGCGCGGGGTGGACCTGGACCGGGTGCGGGCGCACGTCCTCGGGGTGGACGGCGTCGTCGGCGTCCACGACCTGCACGCCTGGACGATCACCTCCGGCCTGCCGGTGCTCTCCGCGCACGTCGTCGTCAGCGACGAGGCGCTGGCCGACGGCCACGGCGGACGGGTGCTGGACGCGCTGTGCGCCTGCCTCGGCGACCACTTCGACGTCGAGCACTGCACCTTCCAGCTGGAGGCCGAGACGCACGCGGGCCACGAGGCGCCGGTCCACGAGTGAGGACTCCTCTGCCCCCTCACCACTCGTAGGAGGACCCCGTCCTCCTCGAGAAGGACCCCGCTCTCCTCACCCCTCGCAAGCTCGGGGTGAGCCTCTGAGCGGGGCCACTTGGCCCGCGGCGAGCCTCTGGACGGGGCCGCCCGGTCCCCCGTGAGTGGGACAGTGGGACGCAGGCGCACGGCAGGGCAGGAGGCAGCGGTGGACCACGGTCATCACTCGGGCATGTGGGTGCCCGCGGAGCCGCCGACCTGGGGCCGGGTGTTCCTGCCCCACCTCGACGGCTGGTCGTGGTTGGCGGTCCTGAGCCTGGTCGGCGTCGTCGGCTACCTCGGAGCCGTCGTGGTGCTGCGCCGCACGGGCGTGGCCTGGCCGTGGTGGCGGACGACGTCCTGGATCGCGGGCTGCCTCTCGCTGTTCGCGGTGACCGGCACCTGGCTCAACGGCTACAGCATGGTGCTGTTCAGCCTCCACATGGCCCAGCACATGGTGCTGTCGATGGTGGTGCCCATCCTGCTGCTGCTCGGCGCCCCGGTCACCCTGGCGCTGCGGACGCTGCCGCGCGGAAAGCGGTTGGCCGGCGTCCCGCGGGCGCTGCTGCTCGACGCGCTGCACAGCCGGGTCGCCCGGGTGCTGTCGCACCCGGCGTTCACGCTGCCGCTGTTCCTGGCCAGCCTCTACGCCGTCTACTTCACGCCCGTCTTCGACGTGCTGATGGGCAACCCGTTCGGGCACCAGTTCATGCTGGCCCACTTCACGGTGACCGGACTGCTGTTCTTCGGCCCGATCCTGGCCCAGGACCCGTGGCCCCGGACGGCCGGCCACGGCGGCCGGATGATCGAGCTGCTGCTCCCGATGCCGTTCCACGCCTTCTTCGGCGTCGCGATCCTGATGGCCGGCTCGCTGGTCGTGGAGACCTTCGCCAGCCCCCCGGCCGGCTGGGGGATCGACCCGCTGGCCGACCAGAAGACCGCCGGGAGCATCGCCTGGTCCTTCGGTGAGATCCCGACGGTCTTCGTGATCGCGCTGGTGCTGTTCGCCTGGATGGGCTCCGAGCAGCGGAAGGCCCGCCGGCTCGACCGCGTCGCGGACCGCACCGAGGACGCCGAGCTGACGGCCTACAACGAGCGTCTCCGCGCGATGGCCGCCCGGAGCAGGTGACACCGTCGTCCCACCGGACGACACGGCCGTTCCCGGCTGCCCGTGTCCCGGCCGCGTCCCGGCTCGCCTCTGTGGCTCCCAGCTCACCACTGGTCGTGAGCCCGGAGTCGCGGTGATCAGCTGATCACCGGCGAGGGCCGGCGCTGCCGGTACGGCTCGTCGCCGCAGTTGCCGGCGCCGGACGCGCGGGTGGACGCGGGTCGCCAGGGGTGGTGCGCGAGGGGGCCGGGGGGACGGGCCACGGCCGGCACGGGGAGGTGGCCGTTTGCGACCATGACCACGTGCCGGTCACCCTCGTGTTCACCGCGGACACGCACGTCCCCAGGCGTGCACGTGACCTGCCTCGTGCGCTGTGGGCCGCGATCGACGCCGCGGACGTCGTCGTGCACGCCGGCGACTGGGTGGACGTCGCGCTGCTCGACCGCTTCGAGGAGCGCGCCCGCCGGCTGGTCGCCGTCCACGGCAACAACGACCACGGGCCGCTGCGCCAGCGGTTGCCGGAGGTCGCCCGCGCCGAGATCGAGGGCATCCGGCTGGCCGTCGTCCACGAGACGGGGGACAAGAAGGGCCGCGAGGCCCGCTGTGCCGCCCGCTTCCCCGACACCGACCTGCTGGTGTTCGGCCACAGCCACATCCCCTGGGACACCACCGCCGACACCGGCCTGCGGCTGGTCAACCCCGGCTCGCCCACCGACCGGCGCCGGCAGCCGCACGGCACCTTCGTCACCGCGGTGGCCGACGACGGCGTGCTGCGCGACCTGACCTTCCACCCGGTCCAGAGGTGACGGCGGCGCCCTCCGGAGCGCAGGCCGACGCCCGCTGGCGCCACCTCGGGGTCAGCCTGGTCGGACTGGTCGCCGCGTGCGCGATCCAGAACGGGCTGCCGTTTCTCACCGTCGCCCTGCGTGCCGAGGGGCTCTCGCTGGCGGCGATCGGCCTGCTGGTGAGCGCACCGACGGCCGGCCTGGTGCTCAGCCTGCTGGCCTGGGGCGCCGCGGCCGACCGCTACGGCGAGCGTCTGGTGCTCAGCGCCGGGCTCGGCACCGCCGCGACTGCCATGACCGGCGCCGCGCTGGCCGGCACCCCGGTGGCCACGGGGCTGTGGCTGCTGCTGGCCGGGGCCGGCAGCGCGTCGGTGCACGCGGCCAGTGGGCGGCTGGTGCTGGGCTGGTTCCCCGCCTCGCAGCGGGGGCTGGCCATGGGGATCCGCCAGGCGGGTCAGCCGATCGGCGTCGGGGTCGCGGCCCTCACCCTGCCGCGGCTGGCCGCGGACGGACCCGCGACGGCGTTCGCGGCGCTCGCCGCCGGCTGCGCGGTCGCCGCCGTCCTCATCGGGGTGCTGGTGCGCGACCCGCCGCGGCCGGCGAGGACCCCGGGCGTGCCGCGGCCGTCCTCGCCCTACCGCTCGCCGGTGCTGTGGCGCGTGCACGCGGCCAGCACGCTGCTCGTCGTCCCGCAGTTCGTGGTCGCGGCCTTCAGCTTCGACTTCCTGGTGCGTGAGGCCGGCTGGTCCGCGGGCGGGGCCGGCACGCTGCTGGCCGTCGCCCAGCTCGGCGGAGCGGCTGCGCGGCTCGGGGCGGGCGCGTGGTCGGACCGGGCGGGCAGCCGGGTGGGGCCGATGCGGCTGGTCGCCGTCGCAGTGGCCGTGGTCGTCGGCGTCCTGGCCGTCGCGGCGGTCCTGACCCCGGACGTCCTCGAGCCGGCGGCCGTCGCCGCGGCCGTCGTCCTCGCGGCGGTCGTCACGGTGAGCCCGAACGGCATCGCGTTCACCTCGGTCGCCGAGCAGGCCGGCAGCGCCTGGGCCGGTCGGGCGCTGGGTGCCCACAACACCGTGCAGAACCTCTCGGCCGCCGTGACGGTGCCGCTGGCCGCGCTCCTCGTGGAGGGCGGTCCCGGCTACCCGGCGGCGTTCGCAGCCGGCGCCGTGGCGGCGGCCCTGGCCGTCGGCGTCGTCCCCGGGCGGGCGGTCGAGGCGTCGTCCCGCGGGGCCGCGCGGGCGGCCGACCCCGCGCCGAGCCGGTGAGGCGCCGTCCCTGGCCCGCCGGGGCGGTCGAGCTGCTCGCCTGCCCGGTCTGCGACGCGCCCCTGGCCGTGCGGGCCGACGACGCCGGGCTGGTCTGCCCGGCCGGGCACTCCTTCGACCGGGCGCGGCAGGGGCACGTCACGCTGCTGCCGCCCGGGCACGTGCCGCCGTCCGGGGACTCCGCGGCGATGGTCGCCGACCGGGTCGCCTTCCTCGCCGCCGGCCACTACGCCGGCGTGACCCGTGCGCTGGCGGACGCCGTCACCGCCGGGGACGACGGTCCGCCCGGCGCGCTGCTCGACCTCGGCGGGGGCACCGGGCAGCACCTGGCCGGTGTCCTCGACCGGCTGCCCGGTGCGGTCGGGGTGGTCCTCGACTCCTCCCGGTACGCCGCCCGCCGCGCCGCCGGCGCGCACCCGCGGGCCCTGGCCGTGGTCGGCGACGCCTGGGCCCGGTTGCCGGTGCGCGATGCCGCCGTCGACCGCGTGGTGGTCGTCTTCGCCCCCCGCAACGGGCCGGAGATCGCGCGCGTGCTGCGTCCGGAGGGGCGGCTGGTGGTCGTCACCCCGGCCGCCGACCACCTCACCGAGCTCGTCGGCCCGCTCGGGTTGCTGCGGGTCGACCCCGACAAGGCCCGTCGGCTGTCGGCGACCCTCGAGCCGCACCTGCGCCCGGGAGCCGCGACCGGGTACCGCGAGCGGCTGGAGCTGGACCGGGCGGCGGTCGCGACCCTGGTCGGCATGGGCCCGCACGCCCGCCACCTGAGCGCGGCGGGCCTGGCCGCGGCAGCCGCCGGGCTGCCCGAGCGGACGCCGGTCACCGTGTCGGTCGACGTCACGACCTGGACCCGGGCCGGCTGACCGGGGGCCCGGCAGGTCACGATTCGGCAACGGTCTCCAGGCGCCGGCGCCGCGGGGACCGGCGCGCCCCCGGCGTCGGCAGGAAGCCCGTCGCAGCAACCGTCTAAGCTGCGGCCGTGACGATCGCACCGGCGCCGATCGTGAGCCGGCCGAGCCCGGTTCACCAGGCGGAGAAGGGCTCGCGGCTCTCGAACCTGCTGCGGACCACCGACCACAAGACCATCGGCCTGATGTACCTGGCCACCTCCTTCGCCTGGTTCGTCATCGGCGGCCTGATGGCGATGCTCATGCGTGGGGAGCTGGCCCGGCCCGGGCTGCAGTTCCTGTCGCCGGAGCAGTACAACCAGCTGGTCACCATGCACGGCACGGTGATGCTGCTGTTCTTCGCGACGCCGCTGTTCTTCGCCTTCTCGAACCTGATCATGCCGCTGCAGATCGGCGCGCCCGACGTGGCGTTCCCGCGGCTGAACTCGTTCTCCTACTGGCTGTTCCTCTTCGGCAGCACGATCGCGGTGTCGGGCTTCCTCACCCCGGGCGGCGCGGCCGACTTCGGCTGGTACGCCTACACGCCGCTGTCCCTGGGGACTCACAGCCCGGGGGCCGGCGCCGACCTGTGGATCGCCGGTCTGGCGGTGTCCGGTCTGGGCACGATCCTCGGTGCGGTCAACTTCATCACCACCATCGCCTGCCTGCGGGCGCCGGGCATGACGCTGTTCCGGATGCCGATCTTCACCTGGAACACCCTGGTCACCAGCCTGCTGGTGCTCTTCGCGTTCCCGATCCTCACCGCGGCCCTGTTCGGCCTCCTGGCCGACCGGCAGCTGGGTTCCCTGATCTACTCGGAGGAGAACGGGGGGCCGATGCTGTGGCAGCACCTGTTCTGGTTCTTCGGGCACCCCGAGGTCTACATCATCGCGCTGCCGTTCTTCGGCATCATCACCGAGGTCATCCCGGTGTTCAGCCGCAAGCCGCTGTTCGGCTACAAGGGCATGGTCTTCGCGACCATCGCCATCGGCGCCCTGTCGCTGACGGTGTGGGCGCACCACATGTACGCCACCGGCGCGGTGCTGCTGCCGTTCTTCGCGTTCCTGACCTACCTGATCGCCGTGCCGACCGGGATCAAGTTCTTCAACTGGATCGGCACCATGTGGCGGGGTCAGCTGACCTTCGAGACGCCGATGCTGTGGTCGATCGGCTTCCTGGTCACCTTCCTGCTCGGTGGTCTGACCGGCGTGCTGCTGGCCTCGCCGCCGCTGGACTGGCACGTCAACGACAGCTACTTCGTCGTCGCGCACTTCCACTACGTGGTCTTCGGGACCGTGGTGTTCGCCGCCTACGCCGGCGTCTACTTCTGGTTCCCCAAGATGTGCGGCCGGATGATGGACGAGCGCCTCGGCAAGCTGCACTTCTGGCTGACCTTCATCGGCTTCCACGGCACGTTCCTGGTGCAGCACTGGCTCGGCGGTGAGGGCATGCCGCGTCGCTACGCCAACTACCTGGCCAGCGATGGCTTCACCACGCTGAACACCGTCTCGACGGTCTTCTCGTTCATCCTCGGCGCCTCGACGATCCCGTTCTTCTACAACGTGTACAAGTCGTGGAACCACGGTCGGCTGGCGCTGCGGGACGACCCCTGGGGTCACGGGAACTCGCTGGAGTGGGCGACGTCGTCCCCGCCGCCGCGGCACAACTTCACCGAGATCCCGAAGATCCGCTCCGAGCGGCCGGCCTTCGAGGCGCACTACCCGCACCTGATCGAGCGCCTGCAGCGCGAGGCGCACGCCGGCAAGCGACACGAGCCCTACGCCGGCGTCAGCGAGCTCGGTGGTACTGGCGGTCGCCGGCAGGGGCCGAACGACCCCGACCCCACCTGAGAGAGGACCCCGTCCTCCCCACCCCTCGAGAGAGGACCCCCTGCTCCCCGCCACTCGCACGCTCGCGGCGGGACCCTGCAGGGGGCCAGCGGGACCCTGGAGGGTGGCCGTTCCCGTACCTCACCTGCGACGCCCCGTCGGCTCCGGCCGGCGGGGCGTCGCCGCGTCCGAGGGGCCAGCCTCGCCCCGGACCGGTGACAGGGCAGCGGCCGCCGGTGCGGGAGGATGACCGCCGTGCCGCTCGACCCCGCTCTCCGCACGTCGCCGAACACTGCGTCCGCCCCGCGGGCGCTGCTCACCGTCTCCGGAGGCGACCGGCCGGGGGTCACCGCGCGGCTGTTCGCCGCCCTGGCCGGGCCCGGCGGAGGGCTCCCGCCGGTCGAGGTGGTCGACGTCGAGCAGGTCGTCGTCCACGGTCAGCTGGTGCTCGGCGTGGTCGTCGGGGCACTGCCGGCCGAGGGTGGGCCGGTGGCGGAGGAGCACTTCCTCGCCGCGCTCGAACGACTGGCCGCCGACGTCGCGGAGGCGACCGGGGTGCAGGTGCAGGTGGAGTCGGCCGCCGACGCCGGGCTGGACGCCGCCCCCGACGGCCGTCCGCACCACGTCATCCTGCTCGGCCGCCCGGTGTCACCCGAAGCCGTCGCCGGGGCCGCCTCGGCCATCGCCGGCATCGGCGGCAACATCGAGGCCATCCGCCGTCTCTCGGACTACCCGGTGACCAGCTTCGAGCTGACCGTCTCCGGCGCCGAGGCCACCGAGCTGCGCACCGCGCTGGCCTCGGTCGCCTCGACCAGCAACGCCGACATCGCCGTCGAGCAGGTCGGCCTGGCCCGCCGCAGCAAGCGGCTCATCGTGCTCGACGTCGACTCCACCCTCGTCCGCGGCGAGGTCATCGACGAGCTCGCCGCCCGCGCCGGGCGGGCCGCCGAGGTCGCCCGGATCACCGCCGCCGCGATGAACGGGGAGCTGGACTTCGCCCAGTCGCTGCGGGCCCGCGTCGCCGCGCTGGAGGGGCTGCCGGTCGAGGTGCTCGACGAGGTCCGCGGGGCACTCGTGCTCACACCCGGCGCGCGCACGCTCATCCGCACCCTCAAGCGGCTCGGGTTCCGCTGCGGCATCGTCAGCGGCGGCTTCACCCAGATCACCGATCCGCTGGCCGAGGAGCTCGGCCTGGACTTCGCCGCTGCCAACACCCTCGAGGTCGCCGACGGGCGGCTCACCGGGGGCCTGGTGGGGGAGATCGTCGACCGCGCCGGCAAGGCCCGCGCCCTCGCCCGCTTCGCCGACCGGTACGGCATCCCGCTGGACCAGACCGTGGCCGTCGGCGACGGCGCCAACGACCTGGACATGCTCAACGCCGCCGGGCTGGGCATCGCCTTCAACGCCAAGCCCTACGTGCGGGAGCAGGCGGACACGGCGCTCAACCAGCCCTACCTCGACGCGGTGCTGCAGGTGCTCGGCTTCACCCGTGACGAGGTCCTCGACGCGGTCCCCTGAGCCGGTCCCCGCCCGTTCGGCTCAGGGCTGCGCGAGCACGTCCTCCACCCATCGCCACAACCCGGCCGCCACCTCCCACACGTCGATGAGGTCGGCGATACCGCGGAGTACGAGGAAGGCCACGACCAGCAGACTGACCCGCTTGCCGAAGCGCGTCAGCACCTCCTGGACGTCGCCGACCATGCTCCCCGAGAGCGTCTCCGTGTCGCCGCCGCCGGCCGGACGCTCGGAACCCACAACCTGCGACAGGCTCAACACGGCCGCGCTTATCAGCTCGGCGCCGATGATTCCTAGGCCCGCCGCCAATAGGCCGAGGTTCACGTCCGGCCCGCCGAACAGGCTGCCGACCGAGCCGACCAGAACCGCGCAGACGACGATCAGTGAGGCCGTGGCAACCTCCCGCGCCACGAGCAATCGGCGCAGTGACGCCAGGCCGCTCTCTAACGTCGGCCGTCCTGCGGTGGGCCGGTAGGCCTGATTGGCGCCGCGCAGCCGCGAGGTCCACCGCCCCGGTGCGGTGGCCGTCACCGCCAGGCGTCGGGCCCACAGCGAGTACACGACGAGGTACACGGCCCCTGTCACCAGGCTCTCCCCGAGGGCATCCAGCCGCCCGCGCAGGACCGCCCCCGTCGCCAGAGCGGCGAGGAGTGCGTAACAGTGGGCCGGCCACCTTTCGGGTACGGGTAACGGGACCATCGAGGGGACGGCGTGGCCGGCGTCCCCTCCGTCCTCGGTCCACTGCATGGAACTGACCGGCAGCCGCAGCCGGAACAGGCCCCGGGAGAGGATGACGGCGACGCCGAGGAGCGCCGGGACGATGACCGCGGTCCCGTGCTGGCGGCCAAGCGCGGGCAGGGCCACGCCGAGGACGAAGACGCCGATGAGGGCGGCCGGGACGTGGACGCGACCGACGTTCTGAGCCGTCCACACCAAGTTCCGGACGACAACGGCAGCGGCCAGGAGGACGGCAACCACGACCGCGTCCCGCGCCCAGCCGCGCGTGGGTTCGGCCGCGTTCGCAAGCCAGATCGAGACGGTGATCGCCGCGAGCAGAGCCAGTATTCGCTCGGCCGGCGAGTTGCCCACCACATCCCCGTAGCCGCGCGGCAGCCATCCGACGAAGGTGGCACCGAGAGTGGCGACGAGGGCGGGGCCGAGGACGGAAGCGGCCCCCAGCATGCCGCCGGACAGTGACAGGTCGAGCAAGCGTCCCCAGCCGGTCGACGACACCGGCCCGCCGACGTGGGCCATGGCGAGGAAGAGCCCGACGGCGACAGCGGCGGTGACGGTGAGGACCCCGGCGGCTAGCCGGGGCGCACCCAGCCGGGCCGTCGCCCGCCGCCACATGACCTGCGACCGGGTGCGGACTCCCTTCGGGCGTCGGGCGACCACCCCTTGCGCGTTGAGAAAGTCCAGAAAGTCCCGAACCGTCCGGTCCACCTTGCGCCGGCGCCAGGGCATCGGACGGAGACGGACGGGGTCCTTCCGCCACCGGTCCATGGCTTCAGCCACTCCCTCGGGGGTGGACATGGCGGCGAGCGGCGTGGCGTCGAGCAGCGCGTTGAGCGCGGGAGCGACCTCCTCAGGCCGCGGCCCGCGGCGCGCGTCCCCCGTGTTGGCCAGGGAGTCGAGGAAATACCGGACCAGGGTGTCCCGTTCGCCGGACGGTCGGTGGTCCAGATCGTCATCCGCCGTCGCCGGCGGGGTGAAGCGGCGAGCGAAGTCGGTGACCTCTCCAATGGAGGGCGGTACGTACACGCTGGCATCCCGGGCGGTGAAGAGCGCGTCGAGCACCGCCGGATCAGCCCCCTTCCGCAAGTTCACGACGAGCTGCTTCACGAGATTCGACTCGTGGACCTTCAGGAGGTCTTCGGTCCCGGCGCAGTAGGCGCTCTGATGACGCAATGCGCTGAGCTGGCGCTGGGTGACCTGAAAGCGGAGCCGTTGGAGTCCGTCGTTCACCGCGTCCGAGGTCTCGGTGAGCGTCTCTGAGACGATGGACACCGGGTCGCGGCCACGCGTCTTCCGCGCGGCGGCATCCGCCAGCGGCACAGCGGCAACCCGCTCCTGGAAGCGTCCCACGGCCCGGCTCAGCCCCTCCGACAGCGCCTCCAGGTCCGCCGCGGCCGGGGCGCCGGGCGTGACGGGCAGCCGGACGGTGCGGACGACTAGGCCCCGCAGTTCCTGGAGTATCTGCGTCGTCTCGTCCGGGTTCTCGGCGGACGGGGCGACCTGGGCGGTGTCCGGAACTCGCACCGGGGCGCCCAGTCGCTGCGCTAGCCCTTCCCGTACCCATTCCCGCGCATCCGCCCAGGAGAACCGCGGACCGGGGGTGCCGGCTCGGGCCCATCCCGGAGGGAGGCACACGTGGGCCGGTGCCGGCGCGGCACCGGACAGCCGGTCGACCCGCGCGCGGAGTACGGCTAGGACCTGCAGCCCCCACGCAGCCGCCGCTGCGGCGTGGTGCTGTGCCGTGAGCTCTTCGGTGCGCCGCACGTTCTCGCGCATCGCCTCATCCAGCCGATCGACGAGGTGGGTCGTGATGATCTGCTTCGCGGCCTCCCCCGCCTGGCCGAGCACGCGCACGTGCAGTTCGTCGGCCGGACCATCGAGGCCGAGGGCGCCGCCCACCTGGGCCGCGATGCGCGCGGCCTCCGGCTGGGTGACCGTCTCGGTGCCGAGGCTGGGTAGGTGATAGGCGATGAAGGTGGTCGCGATGTGCTCCAGGAAGGGCCTGCCGAACAGGGAACCGTCGGTGTGCTCCTGCGCGGCTCGTCGCCAGCCCTCCAGCATGCGGTAGACGTCACCGTCGGCCCGCTTCGCCGTGACGTTGCCGGCGAAGCGTTGCAGTTTGAGCTGGCGGAGTGACCGCTGGAGGGAGTGCAGGCCACGGTCCATGGTCCGGGACTCGACGCCGCGGCGAGGCCAGGCCCGGCCGACTCTGGCCCCGAGGGGGATCAGGCTGACCAGGTCGTCGTCGGGGTGATTGCAGAAGTATGCGGTGTAAGGGTTGCCCCGCCGACCGACTCGGCCGAGCAGTTGCCGGTCGTGGCGGGGCTCGCTGCTGTGACCGAGCAGGATGAGCAGGCTGCCACCGTTCTCCCGGGCTCGTTCGTCGAGCGGGATGTCCACGCCCCGGCCGGCCTGTCGGGTGGAGACCAGCACTACGGCGGGCCGTCCGGCATCCTCGAACTGCCTCTCCTGCGCGGCCGACTCGCCCAGCGCCAGTCGGACGTCCACGTCTTCGGGCAGGGTCTCCCGCAACCGGCTGCAGAGCTGGTACACCGTGGGTTTGGCCGAGGCGACCACGAGCAGCGGCCGGAGGGGGGCCTCGCGGGCGGCCACCTGCTCGATGTGCTCCTCCGCGTCAGCCAGTGACGGGAAGTAGAGATCCGGACGGCGACCGTGACGTCGCTTGTGCCGCGGGCGGATGATCGCCAGCGGCAACTGGGCTAGTAGCAGGTACTCGACGGCCTCGTCGACGACCGTGCCGGACGTCCCGGCGAAGTGGTCGAATCCCAGGAGCGTGTCCAGGCCTGAGGTGACGTGGATCGCCTGCAAGTGTGGCGGAACCATCAGGCCGCGGGCGCTCGCGAGAGGCGCCACCCAGTCCGGGGTCACCTCCGGGCGGCGCCAGCCGCTCTGCGGGTCCAAGGGGACGACCCGGTGGTTGATGATCTCGTAGTCCCTGCCCTCGACAGCCTCGAACAGGCCGGCGTAGGCGAGTTCGATGTCGCGGTAGAGCCCCAGGTGCTGGGCTTCGTCGAGAAGGGTCCCGGACACGTCGCGCACGTGCTGCTGACCAGCGGCGGTCAGGTACACGCGCTTGATGTTGGGATCTCTTGCACGCTCGACGTGCCGGTCGCCCAGTTCTCGTGCCAGGGAGGCGGCCAGACGCCAGTTCTTGGTCCGCGCGGACACGGCCCGAGTGATCCGGTACGTGTCCGACTCGGCGTCGAGGAGGATGGCGTCGACCTCGTCCACCAGTACGGCGGCGGCCCGCAGCGAGCGCTGGTCGGTTCCCGGCACCAGGTCGTCATCGAGCTTTCGGAAGACGAGGGAGTTCGCCGTGGTGTAGACGACGCGCGCATCCCAGGTCCGCCAACCGCGGGCCTCATACCCCTTCGGCAGGGCGGCGCCGACGGAGATGCCGAGCGCGGTCCAGTACGGGGCCGTCTTGGCGGCGTCCCGGATGGCCAGGTACGGGTTGGCCGTCACCACGTAGACCCGGTCGTGCCGGCGAAGCAGGGCTAGTGCCGCCACCATCAGCGCAAACGTCTTCCCTTCTCCGGTGTCCATCTGCACGAGCGAGCCGCGCATGAGGTGGGCCGCGCACTGGACCTGCTCTTCGTAAAGCGACGTGCCGCGTGGGGTCCCCTGCGGAGGAAAACGGCGGAAGGCAGCGCAGGCCAACGCCAGGGCCTCGGCGTCGCGCTCGTCCAGCCGCTGACCGATCAGCCGGTAGCGACCGGCGTCCTCCTCGGTGGGCACCGCGGCCTTCGGCGCGTGGACCAGCCGGTGACAGGCCTCGCGGAGCGCGGCGTCGTTCAGAGCAGCGTGGCTCGCTGCCAGCTCCAACGCCCGCCGGGCGGTGGACTCCCCGTTGAAGCCGCTCAGGGCCTGCGTGATCGTCCCCACCAGGAACCCGAGCCGGCTCATCGCTTCCCCCAGGCGTGCAGACCCCACCGCGCGGGGGTTGTCAGTGGTCGCGGAACCGCCCCCACCGTCCCTCTCCCCGACGGCGGGAGGATAGGCGGCTGGCAGGGCGCGCAGAACCTTCCAGCGTCCGCCTGCGCATCGCCCGGAACGGTCAGCCCTCGGGGATTTGCTCCTCCAGGCGCACGCCAGCCGTGCGCAGCTGCTCCAGCGCGGCGTCGGTGGTGGCCTCGCTGACGCCGGCGGTGAGCGGCAGCAGCACCCGCGTCGCGAACCCCTCGGCGACGGCGTCCAGCGCGGTCGCTCGCACGCAGTGGTCGGTGGCGATGCCGACGACGTCGACGGCGTCGACCCCGTGCGCGCGCAGCCAGTCGGCGAGGGGCACGCCGTCCGACACCCCCTCGAAGCCGGAGTAGGCGGCGGCGTGCTCGCCCTTGTCGAACACCGCCTCGATGGGCTCCCGTTCCAGTCGAGGGTGCAGCTCGACGCCGTCCGTGCCGACGACGCAGTGCGCCGGCCACGTCTCGACGAAGTCCGGTTGCTCGGCGAAGTGGCCACCGGGGTCGACGTGGTGGTCGCGGGTGGCCACCACGTGCGCGTACTCGGCGGCGTGCGCGCGGACGTGCCCGCTGATCGCGGCGGCGACGTCCGCGCCACCGGCGACGGCGAGACTGCCGCCCTCGCAGAAGTCGTTCTGCACGTCCACGACCACCAGGGCGCGGGTCATCTCGTCCTCCTCAGGCCGTCAGTGTCTCGATGGCGCAGTCCCCGCGGGACAGCGCGAACGCCTCGGCCGGCATCGCCCCCCGCGCCCGTTCGTGGTGGGCGCGGGCGGCGGCCAGCGCCTCCCGTGGAGTGGCCGGCGCGCACAGCTCGCCGCCCCGGACCAGCTCGACGAGCAGCGACCGGTCGCCGTCCCGCGGCAGGACCGGCTCGCTGGTGACCACCTCGGCGGTCGCCGTCCCGGAGGCGTCGTGCCGGCGGACGGCGGACTTGCGCCCACCCACCGAGTTCTTGCCCTCGGAGCGCTTGGCCACCGGGACGCCGTCGCGCTCGACGAGCTTGTAGACCATCCCCGCGGTCGGCGCCCCGGAGCCGGTGACCAGCGAGGTGCCGACGCCGTAGCCGTCGACCGGGGCGGCCATCAGCCCGGCGATGGCGAACTCGTCGAGGTCGCTGGTGACGATGATGCGCGTGCCCGTCGCACCGAGGGAGTCGAGCAGCTCGCGGGCGTGGGCGGCCAGCGTGGGCAGGTCGCCGGAGTCCAGCCGGATGGCGCCGAGCTCCGGGCCGGCGACCTCGACCGCCGTCCGGATGCCCTGGTCGACGTCGTAGGTGTCGACCAGCAGCGTGGTGCCGACCCCGAGGGCGGCGACCTGGGCGCGGAAGGCGGCGGCCTCGTCGTCGTGCAGCAGCGTGAAGGCGTGCGCGCTGGTGCCGGTCGTCGGCACCCCGTAGCGGTGGCCGGCCTCGAGGTTGGAGGTGGCGGCGAAGCCCACCAGGTGGGCGGCCCGGGCGGCGGCGACCGCGGCGTCCTCGTGCGTGCGGCGGGAGCCCATCTCGATGCAGGGGCGCTCGCAGGCCGCGGCCACCATGCGGGCGGCGGCCGAGGCGATCGCGCTGTCGTGGTTGAGCACCGAGAGCACCAGCGTCTCCAGCAGCACCCCCTCGGCGAAGGGCGCGCGGACGGTGAGGACGGGGGAGCCGGGGAAGAACAGCTCGCCCTCGGCGTAGCCGTCGACGTCCCCGCTGAAGCGGAACGAGGCCAGCCAGTCCAGCAACCGGGAGTCGGTGAGCCCCTGCTCGCGCAGCGCGGCGAGGTCCTCGTCGGTGAACCGGAAGTCGGGGAGCGCCTCCAGCAGCCGGCCGGTGCCGGCGAGCACGCCGTAGCGGCGGCCGTGCGGGAGCCGCCGGGCGAAGACCTCGAACACGCAGTCGCGGTCGGCGGTGCCGTCGGCCAGGGCCGCGGCGACCATGGTCAGCTCGTACCGGTCGGTGAGCAGGGCGGGACCCGTCGGCATGGTCCCGGAGCCTAGGCGGGGCCGCCGGGGGCCACCGCCCGGGACGGTCTCCTACAGTGGAGCCGTGGCCGGACCACTCGCGCCGACACGGACGCCGGAGGAGACCGTCGAGGAGCACGGTGACCTCGACCGGCCCTGGGTCACCATCGTCTGGAACGACCCGGTCAACCTCATGACCTACGTGACCTACGTGTTGCAGGAGCTGTTCGGCTACGACGAGCCGACGGCGACCACGCTGATGCTGCAGGTGCACGAGGAGGGGAAGGCCATCGTGAGCTCCGGGCCGCGGGAGCGCATGGAGCACGACACCAGCCGGCTGCACGCCTACGGGCTGTGGGCCAGCTACCAGCGCGACGCATGAGGCCGTTCCGCCGCAGGGGGCACGAGCTGCTGGCCCGGCTCGAGCCGGCCGAGGCCCGCATCCTCGCGCTGCTGCTCGACCAGCTCGAGCAGCTGCTCACCGCCGACGCCGAGGACGTCGCCGGCGACCCGGTGCTCGACCGGCTGCTGCCCGCCGGTCACCGCAGCGATCCGGAGGTGGCCGCCGACTACCGCGAGCTGACCGAGTCCTCGCTGCGGGCGGGCAAGGCCGATGACCTGGCCACCGTCCGCGCCGGCCTGCCCCTGGACGGCGGGAGCGTCCGCCTCGACGCCGAGGAGGCGAGCGCCTGGCTGCGCACCAGCAACGACCTGCGGCTGGCGTTGGGCACCCGGCTGGACATCCGGGAGGACACCGAGCCGCCGGAGGACCTCGCCAGCGAGGAGGGCCAGCAGCTGGCCGTCTACTACTGGCTCACCGGGCTGCAGGGGTCGCTCGTCGACGCACTCGCCGCCGGGCGGGCCGGCCGAAGGTGAGCACGACCAGCGCCGCGAGCAGCAGGTCGAGCAGGAAGAACACCGAGACCAGACCGGGCATCTCCAGGTCGCGCACGATCGCGCCGACCGCGCACACCAGGACGACGAGCGAGAGCACCGCGACCAGCAGCAGGGTGAGCAGCTGGATGCCGACGACCAGCACGAGCGCCACCCGGTCGGCGCCGACGGCACGGCCGTAGTACCTGCTGCGGCGACGCAGACCCCGGGCGCCGCGCACCAGTGCGGGCATCGCGAGCAGCAGCACACCGGCGACCATGAGCAGCTCGAGGACCACGAACGGGCACCGTATCCGAGCGAGGACCCCTGGCCTCACCCCAGGACAGCTCGGGGCAGGACCCTGCAGGGGGCCGTCGGGGGCCGCCTAGACTGGCTCCCGTGCTGCGCATCGACCGCGCGACCTACGACGCCATCGTGGCCCACGCCCGGGAGGACCACCCGGACGAGGCCTGTGGCGTCGTCGCCGGCCCCGAGGGCAGCGACCGCCCCGAGCGCTTCATCCCGATGCTGAACGCCGCGCGGTCGCCCACGTTCTACGAGTTCGACTCCGGCGACCTACTGCGGCTGTACCGGGACATGGACGACCGGGACGAGGAGCCGGTGGTCGTCTACCACTCGCACACCGCCACCGAGGCGTACCCCTCGCGCACCGACATCAGCTACGCCTCGGAGCCGAACGCCCACTACGTCCTGGTCTCCACCCGCTCCCACGGGAGGCAGACCGGCCTGGCCGGCGACGAGGTCGAGTTCCGCAGCTTCCGGATCGTCGACGGCACGGTCACCGAGGAGGACGTCGAGGTCGTCGAGTCCTACCTGTTCGGTCACTCGCCGACCACCGTCGTCTACGACTGAACGAGGACCCTCCTGCTCCCCGCCGCTCGCGAGCTCGCGGCGGGACCCTGCAGGAGGGCCGTCGGCGGCCGCCCCCAGGAATGCCCCACGTCGAGCGGGCGTTCCCCGTCCAGACGAACGTCCGCTGCGCGCTCGCACAGCAGCCCCAGCCCTGAGGAGAACAGCACGCCATGGCCATCGAGGTCCGGATCCCGACCATCCTGCGCACCCACACCGGCGGCAGCAAGACCGTCGAGGGCAGCGGGGACACCCTGGCCGCGCTCGTCGACGACCTCGACGCCAAGCACCCGGGCCTGAAGAACCGCCTCGTCACCGAGGAGGGCAAGCTGCACCGCTTCGTCAACGTCTACGTCAACGACGAGGACGTGCGCTTCACCGGTGCGCTGGACACCCAGGTCAAGGACGGCGACTCCGTCACGATCCTCCCGGCGGTCGCCGGCGGCTGCTGAGCGCCCGCCGCTCCTGCAGCACCCGTCCGCCTCCCCGGAAGAGCCCTCCCCATGGCCCGTTTCGCCTCCCTGGTCGACTCGCTCGGCAACACCCCGCTGGTGGGGTTGCCGAGCCTGTCGCCGTCCCCCGACGTCCGGCTGTGGGCGAAGCTCGAGGACCACAACCCCACCGGGTCGATCAAGGACCGGGCCGCCATCTCGATGATCGAGGCGGCGGAGAAGGAGGGGAAGCTCAAGCCGGGCGACACCATCCTCGAGCCGACCAGCGGGAACACCGGGATCTCGCTGGCGATGGTGGCCCGGCAGCGGGGCTACCGGCTGATCTGCGTGATGCCGGAGAACACCTCGATCGAGCGCCGCCAGCTGCTGGAGATGTACGGCGCGCAGATCATCAGCTCGCCGGCGGCCGGCGGCTCCAACCAGGCCGTGGCCGTCGCCAAGGGACTGGCCGCCGAGCACGACGACTGGGTGATGCTCTACCAGTACGGCAACCCGGCCAACGCCGAGGCGCACTACACCGGCACCGGCCCGGAGATCCTCGCCGACCTCCCCTCGATCACCCACTTCGTCGCGGGGCTGGGCACGACCGGCACGCTCATGGGCGTCTCCCGCTACCTGCGCGAGAAGAAGCCCGAGGTGCGGGTCATCGCGGCCGAGCCGCGCTACGGCGAGCTGGTCTACGGGCTGCGCAACATCGACGAGGGGTTCGTCCCCGAGCTCTACGACCCGGAGCTGCTGGACTCCCGGTTCAGCGTCGGGCCGCAGGACGCCGTCCGCCGCACCCGACAGCTGGTCGAGCAGGAGGGCATCTTCGCCGGCATCTCGACCGGCGCGATCCTGCACGCGGCGCTGGGCATCGCCGACAAGGAGGTCGCCGCCGGCCGCAAGGCCGACATCGTCTTCATCGTCTGCGACGGCGGCTGGAAGTACCTGTCCACCGGTGCCTACGCGGGCACGCTGGAGGAGGCGACGTCCGCGCTGGAGGGCCAGCTGTGGGCCTGAGCCGGGTCCTGCTCCAGGCGTGACGACGGTCTCCCGACCTGCCCCGGCTAGCCTGACCGCCGCCGGTGAGGAGCGAGCGGGGAGCGGAGCATGAGGCTGACGGTGGTCGGCTGCTCGGGCAGCGGTCCGGGGCCGACGTCCCCGGCGTCCTGCTACCTGGTGGAGCACGACGGCTTCCGGGTGCTGCTCGACCTGGGCAACGGCGCGTTCGGCACCCTGCAGTCCCTCGCCGACCCGGCCACGGTCGACGCCCTCTACCTGTCGCACCTGCACGCCGACCACTGCCTCGACGTCGCCCCGTTCATCGTCTGGCACCGGTACTCGGGGCGATCGCGGAGCCGGCCGGTGCCCCTCTACGCCCCGCCCGGCGCCGGCCGGCGGCTCGCGTCGGCCTACTACGGGGACGGCGCCCCGCTCGAGGACGTCTTCGAGTTCACCGTCCTGGAGGGCAGCCCGTTCGACCTCGGTCCCTTCCAGGTGCGGACGGTGCGCACCGCCCACCCGGTCGAGTGCCACGCCGTCCGGCTGACCGCCGGCGGCCGGTCGCTGGTCTACACCGGCGACACCGGTGCCAGCGCCGCCGTCGTGGAGCTCGCCCGCGGCGCGGACGTCCTGCTGGCCGAGGCCGCGCACCCCGACGTCCCCGGCCTGCCGCCGGGCCTGCACCTCACCGGCCGCGAGGCCGGCGAGCACGCCGTCGCGGCCGGCGTCGGCCGGCTGCTGCTCACCCACGTCCCGGCCTGGGTCGACCGGACGGCGCAGCTGGCGTCGGCGCGCGCCGTCTTCCCCACGGCGGAGCTGGTCGAGCCGGGCGCGACCTACGACGTCTGAGCAGCGCCCCCGGTTGCCCGGCCGCGGGCGGCCGGGCACGGTGGGCCGGTGGTCGACGACGAACGGGACGGCGTCCGGCTGACCAGCCTCGACGCCCCGCTGGGTGACGGGCTGGAGGTCACCAAGGGGGACCTGGTCGACCACCTGGACGCGTTCGCCGACCGCCTGGTGCCGCAGCTGGCCGGTCGGCCGCTGTCGGTGAAGCGCGTGCGGCCGGGCCAGGAACCGTTCATGCAGCGCAGCGTCGCCAAGGGCGCGCCGGAGTGGGTGCGCACCGTCCCGGTGTGGTCGTCCGGCGCGCACCGCGAGGTGCACCAGGTGCTCTGCGACGACCGCCGCACCCTGCTGTGGCTGGCCAACCAGCGGGCCGTGGAGTTCCACGTCCCCTTCTCCCTCGCCGGCCACGACGAGCCGACGGGCATCGTCCTCGACCTGGACCCGCCGGAGGGAGCCGACTTCGGCGTGGTGGTGCAGGCCGCGCAGCTGGTGCGGCGGGCGCTCGCCGACGCGGGGCTCACGGGGGCGGTGAAGACCAGCGGGTCCAAGGGCGTGCACGTCGTCGTCCCGGTGCGGGGGGTGCCGCCCGAGGACGCCGCCGCCGCGACCCGCGCCCTGGCCGCCCGCGCCGCCGCGCTCGACCCGGACCTGGCCACCACCGCCTACATCCGCGAGGACCGGCACGGCCGGGTGTTCCTCGACTCCACCCGGTCGGGCTCCTCGACGATCGTGGCCGCCTACAGCCCGCGCATCCGGCCGGGTCTGCCGGTGTCCGCGCCGGTGGCGTGGGAGGACCTGCCGGCGGTGCGACCCGGGGACGTCACCGTCCGGACGGCGCCGGAGCGGCTGGGCGACGGCGACCCGTGGCGGGCGCTGCTGCCCGTTGCGCAGGAGCTCCCCGCCGACCTGGTCGCGGAGGGCCACACCATCCCGGTCGCCCGCGTCCAGGCGATGCACGAGGGCCGCCGGCGTGCCCGGGCCCGGCGGGCGGAGACGGGGGACTGACGAGCGTCCCGGCACGTGGCGGACCTGACTCGTGACGTGCGGGGAGGCTCGTCCTGCCGGCCCCGCCGCGAGCCCGTGAGTGAGACGGGCAGGACGGCCCGTGCTCAGCCCAGGCCGAGCTCGCGCCGCAGCTTGGCCACGTGCCCGGTGGCCTTGACGTTGTACGAGGCCTTCTCGATGCGGCCCTCGGCGTCGACGACGAAGGTCGACCGGATCACCCCGACGACCTCCTTGCCGTACAGCTTCTTGGGGCCGTAGGCGCCGTAGGCGGCGAGCACCTGCTTGTCCGGGTCGGACAGCAGGGTGATCTGCAGGCCCTCCTGCTCGCGGAAGCGCAGCAGCTTCTCCGGCGGGTCGGGGGAGATGCCGATGATGTCGAGCCCCGCCTCGGCGAGGTCGCCGGCGGCGGCGGTGAAGTCGACGGCCTGGGTGGTGCAGCCCGGGGTCATGGCCGCCGGGTAGCAGTAGACGACCACCCGGCGACCGCGGTGGTCGGCGAGCGACACCGGGTTGCCGTCGGCGTCGGGCAGCGTGAACTCCGGCGCGGGGTCCCCGGGGGCCAGGCGGACGGGAGCGACGTCGGTATCGGTCACGCCCGTCATCCTGCCGTGCCCGGCCGACCACGGGGCAGGGGGTGGACGAGCGGCCCCGGCGCAGGCGGGAGTCCGTCCGCCGCACCGCTCGCGGGCTCGCACGCTCGCCGCGAGCCGCCGGACGGCGCCGCGGTGGGGTGGGGCAGGGGTCGTCGGTCAGCCGGCGAGGAAGGACAGCCGGACGTGCCGCTGTGGGTTGTCGGTGTTGGTGTCGACCAGGCAGATGCGCTGCCAGGTGCCCAGCTGCATGCGGCCCTCCAGCACCGGGACGCTCGCGTGCGGTGGGACGAACGCCGGCAGCACGTGGTCGCGGCCGTGCCCGGCGCTGCCGTGCCGGTGCCGCCAGCGCTCGTCCCTGGGCAGGAGGACGTCGAGCTGGGCGAGCAGGTCGTCGTCGCTGCCGGAGCCGGTCTCGATGACGGCGACCCCCGCCGTCGCGTGCGGCACGAAGACGTGCAGCAGCCCGTCCGCCTCGTCGCGGACGAACTCGGCGCACTCGTCGGTGAGGTCGACCACCGTGGGCACGCCGCCGGTCCGGACCGTCCGCAGCTCAGATCGCATGCCGGGGATCCTGCCCAGCCGGACCGGGGGGCACGCGGAGGCCCGCACTACTGTCGGCGGACGTGACCACGACCCCGGCGAAGCCCCGTCCCGACGGCCGGGCGGCCGACCAGCTCCGCCCGGTGACGATCACCCGCAACTGGCTCGACCACGCCGAGGGCTCGGTGCTGGTCGAGTTCGGCCGCACCCGGGTGCTCTGCGCGGCCAGCGTCACCGAGGGGGTGCCGCGCTGGCGCAAGGGCTCGGGCCTGGGCTGGGTGACCGCCGAGTACGCGATGCTGCCGCGAGCGACGCACACCCGCGGCGACCGCGAGTCGGTGAAGGGCCGCATCGGCGGGCGCACGCACGAGATCAGCCGGCTCATCGGCCGGTCGCTGCGGGCCGCGATCGACCTCGGTGCGCTCGGCGAGAACAGCATCGCCATCGACTGCGACGTCCTGCAGGCCGACGGCGGCACCCGGACCGCGGCGATCACCGGCGCCTACGTCGCGCTGGCCGACGCCGTGGGGTGGCTGGGGGAGCGCCGCAAGCTGGCCCGGCCCAGGGCGGTCCTGCAGTCGGTGGCCGCGGTCAGCGTGGGCGTCGTCGACGGGCAGCCACGGCTGGACCTCGCCTACGAGGAGGACGTCCGCGCCGGCACCGACATGAACGTCGTCTGCACCGGCGACGGCAGCTTCGTCGAGGTCCAGGGCACCGCGGAGAACGGCGTCTTCGACCGCGCTGCGCTCGACGCGCTGCTCGACCTGGCGGTCGGCGGCTGCGCCGAGCTGAGCCGCATCCAGGCCGAGGCCCTGCAGCAGGCCGGTACCCGATGAGCGACCGGTTGCTGCTGGCCACCCGCAACCCCGGCAAGCTCGCCGAGCTGCGGCGGCTGCTCGAGAGCGCGGTCCCCGGGGTCGCCGTCGTCGGCCTGCGCGACGTCCCGGACTACCCGGAGGCCCCGGAGACCGGCGCGACCTTCGCGGAGAACGCGCTGCTCAAGGCCCGGGAGGCGGTCCGGTACACCGGGCTGCCGGCGGTCGCGGACGACTCCGGGCTGACCGTCGACGCGCTCAACGGGATGCCCGGCGTCCTGTCCGCCCGCTGGTCGGGCCGGCACGGGGACGACCCCGCCAACACCGCGCTGCTGCTCGGGCAGCTGGCCGACGTGCCCGACGAGCGGCGCGGCGCGGCGTTCGTCTGCGCGGCCGCGGTCGTCACACCGGAGGGCGCCGAGCGGGTGCTCGAGCGGTCGTGGCGCGGCCGGGTGGTCCGGGAGGGTCGGGGTTCCAACGGCTTCGGCTACGACCCGGTGTTCCTGCCCGACGGGCTGGAGCGGACCGCGGCCGAGCTCAGCGCGGCCGAGAAGGACGCGGTCAGCCACCGCGGTCAGGCCTTCGCCGCTCTGGTGCCCCTGGTCGCGGAGCTGCTCGGCCGGTCCTGACGGGACGGGGTCGGCGCGACCGGTCGCCGTCCCCGCGCCAGGACGCACGGACGCCCGCGGTCCCGGTGCTCGGAACCGCGGGCGTCCACGCGTCGCGTCAGGGGGTCGGCTCGGCCCCGGCGGCGGGAGCGGAGTCGTCCTCCGCCGAGTCCTGCGAGGAACTCCGCTGCGACGAGCCCCCCGAGGAGTCCGACCGCTCGCTGCCGGTGGTCGGGTCGGCCGCCGGGCTCCGCGTCGGCGTCGCCGACGAGGACCGCTCGCTGTCGGACCCCTCGTCCTCCGACGTCGACCCCTCGTCGGTGCCGGTGTCCGAGTCGGGAGCCGGGGCGCTGGTCCCGGTGGCCGGCGCGGTCGTCGTGGGGGACGACGGCGTCGAGTCGTCGTCGTCCTGCTGCTCGGAGGACGACGACGCGGTGGTGATCTCGCCGAGCGTCGTCGTCCTGGACGTCTCCGTGCCGCCGACGAGGGCGGACACCGGCTTCTGCCCGACCAGCTCGATCCCGGTCACGATGCCCATCGCCATCACGAACACGGCGGCGGCGTAGACGGCCACCCGCGTCCAACGCGGCCTGGACCGCCGGGCCGGGGCGCGGCGCGGGTCGAGGTGGGCGGGCAGCACCCGGGTCGCCGGAGCGGCCGGGGCGACCTCGGCCTCCTCGACCGCCGGCTGGCGTGCGGTGAGCTGGCCGCGCGCTCGCCGCAGCTTCTCGTTCGTCTTCTGCAGCGAGTTGCTGTACAGGGCGGCGCTGACGGTGCTGATCACGCTGGCCAGCGCGGCCCCGATCAGGGTGCCGGCGAGGCCGAAGAAGGAGGCCACCACGGCGGAAGACACTGCGGCGAGGGCGCCGGCAGCCACCTGGGTGGCGCTCAGCTGGGCGCCCTGGGGCTTCTCCTTGTCCTCGATCTGCTCGGTTCGGTCGGTGGTCTCGGGGCGTGGGGAGGTCATGAGCTCCGACGGGGTCGTGGACGTGCGGGGGAGACGGCGGGTCGGGCAGCACTGCGCGACGGGCCGGTGCCACCAGGCTACGGGTCCTGTTGCTCCCCGTCCGGCCGCGCGCACGCTCAGCAAGCCGCTGGCCTGCGCGGATGCCGCTCCGAGGTCCGCTCCCGTGAATTCGCTCACGAGCCCTTCGACCCGCTCCGCGAGCGGCGCGGTGGGCCAGGACGAGTCGGCCGGAGCGCGCCCGGGCGGGCCGCCGGGTGCGCGGGCAGAGTGGCGGCATGCGGATCTCGGTGGGGGACGTCCGTGCGCTGCGCTTCGACGACGGGACGCCGGTCACCGCGGCCTCGGCCGTCGCACCGCTCGGCGACGGCTGGCTGGTGGCCTCGGACGACTCGACGTCCGCCGCGTGGTGGCGGGCCGGCGGGACCACCGCGGTGCGCCTGCTGCCGTCCGTGGAGGGACACGACCGGTTCAGCGAGGCGGCGGGCACCAAGCGCCTCAAGCCCGACCTCGAGGTGGCCTGCCCGGCGGAGGTCGACGGGGAGCCGGCCGTCCTGCTCCTCGGCTCCGGGTCCACGGACCGGCGCACGTGCGGCGTGCTGGTGCGCCTGGACGACGGGCAGCCGGTCGTGCAGGCGGGGGAGCTCGCGCCGCTGCACGCCGCCGTCGTGCAGTGCCTCGGGCTCACCGCGGACCAGCTCAACCTCGAGGGCGCCGCACGGCGCGGTGACACGGTGCGGTGGTTCAACCGCGGCAACCTGGCCGCCGGCGTGCGCCCGGGCAGCGTGGACGTCCCGCTCGCCGGTCTGGTCGATGCCGTCCTCGGCCGGACGGACCCCGCGTCGGTACCGGTCGAGCAGCCGCGCGGCTACGACCTGGGCGAGGTCGCCGGCGTGGGGCTGGCGGTGACCGATGCGATCGCCCTGCCCGACGGTCGGCTGCTGCTCAGCGCCGCCGCCGAGGACACCCCCAACGCCGTCGACGACGGGCCCGTGGTCGCCGCCGCGCTGGTGCTGGTCGATGGCGACACCGTGCTGGACGCCGCCACGGTGCCGGAGGTGGACGGGCGCGTGCCGAAGGTCGAGGGGCTGGCCCTGCGCGCCGTCCAGGACGACGACGTGCGGCTGCTGGCCGTGGTGGACGACGACGACCCCACCCGGCCGTCCACCGCGCTGGAGCTGCACGTCGCGCTGGGCTGACCCGAGTGCGGGAGGCGGGAGTCGAACCCGCACGCCCGGAGGCACCAGATCCTAAGTCTGGCGTGGCTGCCGTTACACCACTCCCGCGTGGACACAGGGTATGAGGAGCCGCCCGTGCGGGTGGCCCCAGTCCGACGGACGCGCCCTCTCCGGCGGTGTCTGGCAGGCTGTCGCCCGTGCCTCGCGACCCTCGACAGATCCAGCTGGAGATCGACGCCGCCCGGGAGTCGCTCGCGGCGACCCTGGACCAGCTGGTCTACCGGAGCAGCCCGCAGCGACTGAAGGCGCAGGGCCAGGCCGTCGTCCAGCAGTTCCTGCAGACGCCGGCCGGCATGGCCGCGGTCGGCGCGGTGGGCCTGCTCATGACCCTCGTCCTGGTCCAGAAGGTCCGGCACCGCAACGACTGACGTGCGGCACCCGCGCCCCGACCCGGTCCGCCCGGGTCAGGAGTCGGTCTGGGACTACCCCCGCCCGCCCTCGGCCGAGGTGACCGGGCGGCGGGTCGTCGTCGAGCTCGGCGGCCGCGTCGTGGCCAGCACCGACCGCGCCGTCCGCGTCTGCGAGACCAGCCACCCGCCGGTCTACTACGTGCCGCGCGAGGACGTCGCCGAGGGTGTCCTGCAACGCGCGTCGGGCAGCTCGTGGTGCGAGTGGAAGGGCGCGGCCACCTACTGGGACGCCGTCGTCGAGGGGCGGCGCTTCCCCTCCGTGGGCTGGTCCTACGAGGACCCGGTGGAGCGCTACGCGTCCCTGCGCGGCGCGGTCGCCTTCTACCCGAGCCGGGTGGACCGTGCGCTCGTCGACGGCGAGACCGTGCGGGCGCAGGCCGGGGACTTCTACGGCGGCTGGATCACCGACGAGGTGGTCGGCCCGTTCAAGGGCGAGCCGGGCACCCGGGGCTGGTGAACCTCAGGCGGTCGGCCCGCAGGTCGCCCGCAGCAGTGGCAGCGCGACGTCGGCCAGCACCTCGTCGGCGTAGTCCCGGGTGACGGGGTGGCCGGTGATCAGCCAGCGCTGGACCAGCGGAGCCATGAGGGCCTCGGCGGTCACGGTGCCGGCCAGGCCCGGGCGCAGCTCCCCGCGGGCCTCGGCGCGGGCGAAGACCTGCTCGAACGCGCGGCACCACACCCCGACCGGGCCGTCGCCGAAGGCCTCGCCCAGCACGGGATGGTGCGGGACCGTGGACAGCAGCGCCTGCGTCGCTGCACCGATGGGCCCGTTGATCACGTCGACGATGGCGTGGAGCAACGCCCGGAGGTCGGTCTCGAGCGACCCGGTGTCTGCCGGGGTGACCGTGGTGCCGTTCAGCTCGGTGATGGTGTCGGCCACGAGGTCCTGCTTGGTGCGCCAGCGGCGGTAGATGGTCGCCTTCCCGACGCCGGCCTCGGCCGCCACCGCGTCCATGGTCAGCGCGCCGTACCCGACGTCGGCCAGGAGCCGCATGATGGCCGCCCGGATCACGCCGTCCCGGCTCGGGTCCCGGGGGCGCCCGCCGCGCGACGTCCGCACCGATGGGGACTCCTGCACAACGATCATGGCCCGACCTTAGACACTCAAGTGAGCGACCACGACGGGTTCGGGGCCGGATGTCGCCGCATTTAGTGCCTCTGCACTACGATCCGCGACCGCGCGCCTGTCCGGTCCGGTTGCGCGCCTCGGTCATCCTCGTGCAGTGGTGAGCACCGACGGACGACTCCGGCGCCGGGAGTACTGGCACCTCCCCGCGCGTGCCACCCGCGTCCTCCTGGCGACCTCCGACGCGCACCTGCTCTCCGAGGTCGCCCGCACGGCGCGGGCAACGGGGCTGACGGTCTCCACCGCGCCGGACCTGCTCGACGTCGACGACGAGGACGGCGGCCGCGGCGTCGACCGGCTGTTCCGCCGGCTCGCCCGCGAGCTGACGACGGCCGAGGCCGAGGACCTCCGGGTGGCCACCGACCCGCCGGAGGGGGGACCGGCCCTGACCGCGCGGCTGCTCACCGCGCCCACGCTGGCCGTGGAGCTGGCTCGCCGCGGGGTCACCGCGGAGATCGGCCTGCTGGCCGAGGCCGAGCTGTGGTCGGTGTACCAGCCGATCGTCCGGCTCGACGACCGCTCCGTCGTCGCGCAGGAGGCGCTGCTGCGCGGGACGGTCGACGGCCGCGAGGTGGGCGGCGAGGACCTCTTCTTCGTCGCCGAGTCGGCCGGCTGGCTGCCGCGGCTGGACCGCATCGGCCGCGAGTCGGCGATCACGGGCGCGGCCCCCTGGCTCGGCGATGCCGACCTGTTCGTCAACTCCGACCCGGCGTCGGTGCACCGGCCGGAGGTGAGCCTGGCCGGCACCCGGCAGGCGCTGCAGGACGCCGGCATCGAGCCGTCCCGGCTGGTCGTCGAGGTGGGCGAGGTGTCCGCCGTCAAGGACCGCGGGCACCTGCTCTCGGTGCTCGAGCACCACCGCTCGCTCGGCTGGCGGGTGGCGCTGGACGACGTCGCGGCAGGCTGGTCGAGCCGCTCGCTGATGGCCACCGTCCGCCCGGACGTCGTCAAGCTGGGCCGGGCGCTGGTGCAGGCGCTGCCCGACGAGGGCGCACGCACCATGGTCCGCTCGGTCGTCGAGCTCGCGCACACCCTGGGCGCCCAGGTGGTGGCCGAGGGCGTGGAGACCGAACGGACCGCCGACGAGGTGACCCGGCTCGGCGCCGACCTGGGTCAGGGCTGGCTGTTCGGCCGCCCCGCCCCGCCGCCGGTCGCGCGGGTCAGTGCAGGCCCCAGCCGGTGAGCGCCGGCCGGGCGTGCTCGTGCCCGAGGACGCCGTAGGAGCCGGCCGGTAGCGCGAACAGGGCCCCGGCCGTGGGCTCGAGCCGCAGCCAGCGGGCGGTGAGGACGCGCAGCACGTGCCCGTGGGCGACCAGCACCACGTCGCCGTCCTCCAGCAGCGGCCGGGCGCGGTCGAGCACCCGGTCCACCCGCGCGCCGACGTCCTGCAGGGTCTCGCCCGGTGTCGCCCCGGGGATGGTGCCGTCGACCCACACCGACCAGGTCCGGCCCATCTCCTCGCTGATCTCCGCCGTCGTCCGCCCCTCGTAGCCGCCGTAGTCGATCTCCACGAGGTCCTCGTCGGTGGCGGTCGGGGTGAGCCCGGCCAGCTCGGCGGTCCGCCGCGCCCGCAGCCGGGGGCTCACCCACACGGCCGCGAAGCTGCGGTCCCCGAACTCACCGCGCAGCCGGCGGGCCTGCTCCTCGCCCTCGGGCAGCAGCGGCAGGTCGGTGACGCTGGTGTGCTGGCCGCTGAGGCTCCACTCGGTCTGCCCGTGCCGCAGCACCACGATCTCGCCCATGGGGCCCTCCTAGCTGTGTGTCGGCGGTCACATCCTGGAAGAGCAACGCCCGGTGCGGGTGCTGCCGCGCACGACGGATCCCGTGGCACCCGGCCGCGGGCAGACCCTGCGGAGGCAGCATGACCACGGTCGCGCCCGGTGACACCTTCTCGATCGGCGGGGACCTGCCCGTCCACCGCCTCGGCTACGGCGCCATGCAGCTGCCCGGCCCCGGCGTGTGGGGCGAGCCGGCCGACCCGGAGAACGCCCGCCGCGTCGTCCGTGCCGCGGTCGAGCAGGGCGTCGACTTCATCGACACCGCCGACTCCTACGGCCCGGTGGTCAGCGAGCGGATCATCGCCGAGGCGCTGCACCCCTACCCGGAGGGCCTGGTCATCGCGACCAAGGCCGGCCTGACCCGGCAGGGTCCGGGCATCTGGACGCCGGTCGGCCGCCCGGCCTACCTCAAGCAGCAGGTGGAGCTGTCGCTGCGCACCCTGCGGTTGGAGCGCATCGACCTCATCCAGCTGCACCGCATCGACGCCGACGTGCCGCTGGCCGACCAGCTCGGGGCCTTCAGGGAGCTGCAGGAGGAGGGCAAGGTCCGCCACATCGGCGTCTCGGAGGTCTCGGTGGCCGAGCTCGAGGAGGCCCGCTCGATCGTCGACGTCGTCAGCGTCCAGAACCTCTACAACCTGACCAACCGCCAGTCGCAGGACGTCCTCGACCACGCCACCGAGCACGGCATCGGCTTCATCCCGTGGTTCCCGATCGCGACCGGTGACCTGGCCGCGTCGGACAGCCCGGTCGCCGACATCGCCCGCGAGCTGGACGCCACGCCGTCCCAGGTGGCGCTGGCCTGGCTGCTGCACACGTCGCCGGTCGTCCTGCCGATCCCGGGCACCAAGTCCGTCGAGCACCTGGCGGAGAACCTGGGTGCGGCGCAGGTGCGCCTCTCTGACGAGGACATGGCCCGGCTGGACGCACTCGCCTGAGCAGGCGAACCCCGTTCGAGGGCCCCGGCCCCCTGCAGGATTCCCGCCGGCCCCGTCCAGAGGCTCGCCACGAGCCAAGTGGCCCCGCTCAGAGGCTCCCCCCGAGCTCGCGAGGGGTGAGGAGAGCGGGGTCCTTCTCGAGGAGGACGGGGTCCTTCAGCGCCAGCGGCGCAGCGACCCGGGCCGCAGCCGGCGTCGACCCGGCCGCTCCTCGGCGCGCCGGCCGGGCCGCACCTGGTACGGCAGGGCCGCGCGCCGCGCCGGCGACGGGCCACGGGGCGGGGGCAGCGGGACGGTGGGACGGGGGTCCGCGGTGTCCACGGGGCCGTCGAGCTCCAGCCGCTCCCCGAGCCCGGTCGAGCGGACGAGGCGGCGGGTCGCCGCGGGGGCGCCCACGATGCGGCAGCGACGGCCGGCCGGGACCAGCGTGTCGCTGAACTCGGCCAGCACCTGCAGGCCCGAGCAGTCGCGGAAGCAGGCACCGGCGACGTCCACGACCACCGCTCCGCGCCCGCCGACCGCGGCCTCCAGGAGGGTCCTGGTGAGCCGGTCAGCGGCCACCACGTCGACGTCGCCGGACAGCCGGACGACGACCTGGTCGGGAGCGTGGACGACGGTGGTCTGCAGGTGCGGCACGGGTACCTCGGCAGGGGTGTGCTGCACCGCCAGCGGTTTCGGGCGGCGTCCCGACGCTAGCGCCGCAACGCCGGTGACGACAAACGGTGCTCGCGCGGTTGCGCAGCGCGGTGTGCGCCTCCGGAACCCGCCGCGGCGGCCGGCCGGGACGCGCGGCACCATGTCGGCGTGGACGCCGAGGACTTCCGCCAGGTCAGGGACGCCGTCCGGCAGCTGGTGCGGGAGGTGGTCGTCCCGCTCGAAGAACGCATCGAGGACGAGGACCGCATCCCCGACGAGTTGCGCGGACGGGCCGCCGAGATGGGCCTGTTCGGCTACGCGCTGCCCGAGGAGCACGGCGGCCTCGGCGTCACCATGGCCGAGGACGTCGAGCTGGCCTTCGAGTTCGGCTACACCACCCCGGCGTTCCGCTCGCTGTTCGGCACCAACAACGGCATCGCCGGCCAGGTGATCGCGAAGTTCGGCAGCGACGAGCAGAAGGAGGCGTACCTGCCGCGGCTGGCGTCCGGCGAGCTGATCGGCTCCTTCGCGCTGACCGAGGCCGAGGCGGGCTCGGACCCGGCGGGGCTGCGCACCACCGCCCGGCGGGACGGCGACGGCTGGGTGCTCAACGGGGCCAAGCGCTACATCACCAACGCGCCGATCGCCGACCTGTTCGTCGTCTTCGCCCGCAGCGACCCGGCCGAGAAGGGCGGGCGCGGGATCTCCAGCTTCGTCGTCGACGCGAAGGCGCCCGGGGTCACCGTGGGTCCGCGTGACAAGAAGATGGGCCAGGCCGGCGCCTGGACCGCCGAGGTGTTCCTCGACGACGCCCGCGTGACCGCCGGCGCGCTCATCGGCGAGGAGGGCCGCGGCTACGCCAAGGCGTTGACCGTGCTCTCCCGCGGCCGGCTGCACATCGCCGCGCTCTGCGTCGGGATGGCGCAGCGGGTGCTGGACGAGTCGGTGGCCTACGCCGCGACCGCGAAGCAGGGCGGCGCCCCGGTGGGGCGGTTCCAGCTGGTGCAGGCGCAGATCGCCGACACGCACGCCGAGTTGCTGGCCGGCCGGGCGATGGTCCGCGACGTCGCCGCCCGCTACGACACCGGCGAGGACACCTCGATCGGCCCGTCCTCGGCCAAGCTCTTCTGCACCGAGATGGTCGGCCGGGCCGTCGACCGCGCGGTGCAGGTGCACGGCGGCCTGGGTTACCTGCGGACGACGCCGGTCGAGCGCTTCTACCGCGACGCCCGGCTCTACCGGCTCTACGAGGGCACCAGCGAGGTGCAGCGGGTGATCATCGGCGGCGGCCTGCTGCGGGACGCCGGCATGCCGCGAGGCTGAGGGAGGACCCCCTGCCCCGGGGGCGGGCCGACCTCCACCGACCGTGCGCCACCGGCGTCCGGCCCCCTCGGCGTCCCGCCGCCGCGGCACGCCGAGAGGACCGTCGGCACGGCCTCAGGTCGCCCGGGGTCCCGGGACGTTGGCCGGGTCGCCGGCGGGGTCGCGCTGGGGCCCGCCGCCGGCCGGGCTCAGCAGCGGGCCGGGTGCACCCTCGCCGCGGCCGAGCGCGGCGACGAACTGGCGCAGCACGTCGTCGCCGCTGTGGGCCGGCACCCAGTCCAGCAGCCGGCGGGCGCGGCTGCTGTCCAGCGCCGGCGCCTGGGTGCCCAGGTCGAGCCAGCCGGGCTCGGTCGGCACGAGGTGGGCGTGGAACGCGGCCGACAGCGCCGTCCGCAGGACGATCGCCGGGACCGGCACCCGCACCGAGCCGAGGGCGCGGGCCAGGCCGTCGGCGTCGAACGTCGGCCCGGCGGCCAGGTTGAACGGCCCCCCGGCCCGGCGGTCGAGCATCGCCACCAAGGCGTCGGCGACGTCGTCGGCGTGGATGACCTGCACCCGCAGCGACGGCAGGGGGAGCGGCAGCACCCTGGCCACCTGGACGGGCAGCAGCCGGGCGGCGCCGAACAGCAGCGGCCCGAGGAAGTAGCGGCCGATCTCGCTGCTGGCCTCCGGCTGCAGCACCAGCGTCGGGCGCACCACGGTCAGCGTCGTCCCCTCCCGGGAGCCGAGCAGTTCGCGGACCACCAGCTCGGCCTGGGACTTGTCGCGGCTGTACTGGGAACTCGGGATGCCGGTGACCGGCCAGTCCTCGGCGACCTCCCGGTCCCCGCCGCCGGCGGCGTAGGCGCCGAGGGAGGACAGGTGCACGACGTGGCCCACGCCCGCGGCCGCGGCCGCGCGCGCCAGCCGGCGGGTGCCCTCGACGTTGACGCGGTGCAGCTGCTCCGGCTGCCGGCCCGGCTGGATCGCCCAGGCCGCGTGGACGACGGCGTCGACGCCGTCGAGGAAGCGGGTGAGCTCGTGCTCGCTGCGGGTCTCGCCGAGGTCGGCCAGGTGCCACCGGACGCCGTCGTAGGGAGCGAGGGACGGCGGCTGCCGCCGGGCCAGCCCCCGGACCTCCGCGACGCCGCTGCCGGGTGCGGTGAGCCGGCGCAGCAGTGCCGTCCCCACGTTGCCACTGGCGCCGGTGACGGCGACCTTGAGGCCCTGCAGGCGGTCGCGGGTGGGTTCAACCATGTCCCGCCGCTACCCCCGCCGCGGCCGGTGTATCCGGCGTCTGCGGTCTCGAGTGCCGGGGTGCGGCCGCAGGGACACCGGCGCGACGAGCAGCAGCGCCCCGGCGGCCACCTTCCGTGCAGCAGCCTCCTCCGCAGGGGCCACGCGTCCGGGAGCCCGTCGTGATCATCGGCGGGTGGCTGGGTGACACGCCGCCGGCTGCTGCCACCCGCCGGTGATCACGGCGGGATGCGGCACGCGGGTGTCAGTGGACGGGTGCCTCCAGCGACTCGCCGCGGCGCTCCGGCAGCAGGCAGGCGGCCAGCGCCGCGACCACGAAGAAGGCGGCGAAGGTGCCGAACACCAGGCCGTTGCCGCCGGCGGTGAGCAGCGGGGGCACGCACAGCGGGGCGGCGATCGAGGCGAGGCGCCCGAAGCCGGCGGCGGCGCCGGCGCCGGTGGCCCGCAGTGCGGTCGGGTAGACCTCCGGCGTCACGGCGTAGACCGCGCCCCAGGCGCCCAGGTTGAAGAACGACAGCACCATGCCGGTGACCAGGACCGCGGTGTCGCCGTCGGCCAGTGCGAACAGCCCGGCGCCGGCGGCGGAGCCGAGCAGGAACACCACCAGCGTCGGCCGGCGGCCCCACCGCTCGATGAGCAGGGCCGCGGCGGCGTAGCCGGGCAGCTGGGCGAGCGTGATGAGCAGCGTGAAGCCGAACGAGCGCACCAGCGAGAAGCCGGAGGCGACCAGCAGCGTCGGCAGCCAGATGAAGGCGCCGTAGTAGGCGAAGTTGATGCCGAACCAGACCGCCCACAGCGCTGCCGTCCGCCGGCGGGAGCCCGCCGCCCACAGCGCGCCGGGTCGCGGTGCCGGCGTCGGCCGCGCCGGGGCCGACGGCACCGGGGCGACCCCGGCCGCCGACTCGAACCGGCGCACCGCGGCCTCGGCCTCGTCGGTCCGGCCGCGCAGTTCCAGGAAGCGCACCGACTCCGGCAGCCCCCGGCGCACGACCACCGCGTACAGCGCGGGGACGGCGCCCAGCGCCAGCGCCCACCGCCAGCCGTCGTCGCTGCCGGGGACGACGAGGTAGCCGATCAGCGCCGCCAGCAGCCAGCCGACCGCCCAGAACGCCTCCAGCGCCACGACCACGCGGCCGCGCACCCGGGCCGGGGCGTACTCGCTGACCAGCGTCGAGGCGACCGGCAGCTCGGCGCCCAGGCCCAGCCCGATGAGGAAGCGGAACACCAGCAGCGAGGCCACCGACCACGCCAGCGCGGCGGCACCGGTGGCCACGCCGAAGACGAGCAGGGTGAGCGCGAAGACCTGCCGCCGGCCGATGCGGTCGGCCAGCAGCCCGCCGAGCGTGGCGCCCAGCGCCATCCCGACGAAGCCGATGGAGCCGATCCAGGACAGCTCGGTCGGGGTCAGCGACCACTGGACGGCGAGCGCGGCCATCACGAAGGAGATGAGGCCGACGTCCATCGCGTCCAGTGCCCAGCCCAGGCCGGAGCCCACCACGAGCCGGCCGTGCTCGCGGGTGAACGGCAGCCGGTCCAGCCGCTGCGCGCGGGTCGCCGAGGTGGTGGTCGCGTCGGTGCTCATCGGCCGCCGCCGTACCCCGTCGGGATGGCGGTCACGCGGCCGGTGCCCGGGCCGGTGGGAGAACTGGCCGGTCGGGGAGTGGAGGCACGAGGCCGCCGACCCTGGGTTCGCCGCAGGCAACGGCGGCGACGGCGCCGCCGACCCCGAGGGAGGCCGCGATGACCGACATGCAGCAGGCGCTGGACGACGTGCTCCGGCGAGTGACCACCGGCAGCCCCCGGGTGCCCGGCGTGGTCGCCGTCGTCACCGACCGCGAGCGCGACGTCTACACGGGCGCGGCGGGCGAGCGGGTCCTGGGGAGCGGGGAGGAGATGACCCCCGACACGGTCTGCGCGGTCTTCTCGACGACGAAGGCGGTCACCGGCACCGTCTGCCTGCAGCTGGTCGAGGAGGGGCGCCTGGACCTCGACGCCCCGGCCAGGGAGTACGTGCCCGAGCTGGGCGAGGTGCAGGTCCTCGAGGGGTTCGCCGAGGACGGAAGCCCCCGGCTGCGTCCGCCGCGGCGGGACGTCACCACCCGGATGCTGCTGCTGCACACGGCCGGCTTCGCCTACGACTTCTTCAACGAGGACTACAACCGGCTGGCCACCGACCACGGGCAGCCCAGCGTCGTCACCGCCAGCCGCGCGTCCCTGCGGACGCCGCTCCTGTTCGACCCGGGTGAGCAGTGGGAGTACGGCTCCAGCATCGACTGGGCCGGGCTGGTCGTGGAGGGGATCACCGGACGCAGGCTCGGCGAGGTCATGACCGAGCAGGTGCTGGCGCCGCTCGGGATGTCCGACACCTCGTTCACGCTGACCCCGGACACGCGCAGCCGCCTGGCGCGCATCCACCAGCGTGCGGACGACGGATCGCTCACGCCGCTGCACGACTTCGAGCTGCCGTCCGACCCCGAGGTGCACATGGGCGGCCACGGGCTCTACTCCACCGCGGTGGACTACGCGAAGTTCCTGCGCATGTGGCTGAACGACGGAGCGGGTCCCGGCGGGCAGGTTCTGCAGCCGTCCACCGTCTCGATGGCCGAACGCAACGGGCTCGGCGAGCTGAAGGTCAAGGGCCTGCCCGGGGTCGACCCGGCGCTCTCCAACGACGCGGAGTTCTTCCCCGGGTTGTCGAAGTCGTGGGCGCTGACGTTCATGGTCAACGACGACGACGCCCCGACGGGGCGGCCGGCCGGTTCGCTGGCCTGGGCCGGCCTGGCCAACCTCTTCTACTGGATCGACCGGCACAACGGGATCGCCGGCTTCTGGGGCACGCAGGTCTTCCCGTTCGCCGACGCCGTCTTGGTCCAGGGCTACTACGACCTCGAGACGGCGGTCTACCGGACGCTCGGCGCCCGGGGCTCGCGCGCGCCGGCCGCGGTCTGAGCCGGCGCCCGTCCCGCCCGCAGCAGAGCGCGGGCGGGACGGGGCGCGAGGTCAGCCGTCGCCGTCCTGGTCGGTGTCCTCGACCTCCTCCTCGACCTCGTTGCCGGCGTCCTCGACCTCCTGCTCGACGCCGTCGTCCACGACGTCGGAGCCGCACGCGGCGGTGGTGAACGAGGTCACGGCGACGGCGACACCGGCGGCGGCGAGGCGCCAGCGTCGGGTGCGGGTGGTCGTCACGGGGTGCCTCCCGGGGGTCGGCTGCGGACGGGTCCCGGGTGTGCCCGGGGGAGGCGCACTCCATGCGGCGGCGGGGCCGACCGGCAGCCGTCAGCCGTGCGCGCGCACGTGCTCGGTGACCAGCTCGGCGACCCGGTCGGGCGCCAGCTCGGGGATGAAGTGGGGGAGGCCCTCGAGCACCTCGAGCCGGTAGGGGGCGTCGACGAACCGCCGGCTCTGCTCGGTCGCGGTGCGGCCGAGGGCGACGTCGCGGGTGCTCCATACGTGCAGCGTCGGCACGCGCACCGTGCCGACCGGGTCCCGGGCGTCCAGGGGCAGTGCGCGGTACCAGGCCAGGGCGGCGCTGAGCGCGCCCGGTTCCTGCATCCGCCGCACGTAGTGCTCGGAGAGCTCGGGCGACAGGCCGCTGGTCAGCAGCATCCGGCGCAGCGCCGCGCCGTTCCCGGCCAGCAGCAGCCGCTCGGGCAGCAGCGGCAGCTGGAACAGCCCCATGTACCACGAGCGCAGCGCCTGGTCGCTGGTGACGAAGGCCCTGGCCATCGCCGCCGGGTGCGGCACCGACACGGCGGTCAGCGTGCGCACCCGCTCGGGGTGCCAGGCCGCCAGCGCCCACCCCACGATGCCGCCCCAGTCGTGCCCGACGACGTGCGCGCTGCCCAGCTCGGCTGCGTCGAGCATCGCCAGCACGTCGGCGGTCAGCTCCCGCAGCCCGTAGGCCGCGCGCCCCGACGGCCGGGCACCGGGGGAGTAGCCCCGCTGGTCGGCGGCCAGGGTGCGCAGCCCGGTGCCGTGCAGCCGGTCGGCGACGGCGGTGAAGGAGGCGGCGTCCTGCGGGAAGCCGTGCAGCAGGACGACCGGTTCACCGCCGGCCGGGCCGCCGTCCCGGACGTCGAAGACCAGACCGTCGCGCGTGAAGCTGTCCACCCCGGCACGGTGCCTGGTGCTCCGGTGCGCCGCCAGTCGGTCCCGGTGGTCGCGTCCCCGCCGCGCGCCGTGAGGGCGGTGCCGGCCGGGTGGGATCGCCGGTGGTGGCCCGGCAGGACGACAATGGACGGGTGACGGCCTCGGAGGAGCTCATCGTCCTGCTCGACGACGAGGGGACGGCGATCGGCGCGATGCCCAAGCCCCTGGTGCACCACGGCGAGACGCCGCTGCACCGGGCCTTCTCGGCGTACCTGTTCGACGAGGCCGGCCGGCTGCTGGTCACCCGCCGCGCGGAGGGAAAGCAGACCTTCCCGGGCATGTGGACCAACACCGTCTGCGGCCACCCCGGCCCCGGGGAGGACGACGCCACGGCGATCGCCCGCCGCGCCGCCTTCGAGCTGGGCCTGCAGGTCGACCGGCTGCGCCCGGCGCTGCCCGGCTACCGGTACCGCGCGGAGTTCCGCGGCGTCGTGGAGAACGAGATCTGCCCGGTCTACCTCGGCGGCTTCGCCGGCACCCCGGCGCCGGACCCGGACGAGGTCGGCGAGTGGGAGCTGCTGGACTGGGCGACCTTCCGCGAGCGCCAGGAGTCCGAGGGCGGCGACGCGTGGTCGCCGTGGTGCCGCGAGCAGGCCCGCCTCATCGAGGAGGCGGGGCTGGTCCCGGTCGGCTGAGCGTCCCTCCGCGTCAGAGCACCGAGAAGCCCGCGGGGAGGCCCGTCCGGCCGGTGAGGGCGAGGAGGAGCGGGCCGGCGACGCCCTCGGAGACGGCGAGGTCGGCGACCAGCCGCAGTGCCTGCGACGCGGCCGTCGCCGGGACGTCCAGGGGCGCCCCCAGCGCCGTGGCGAGGTCCGCGGTGTGGACCGCCAGCTCGAACGTGCGCGTGGGCAGGTAGTCCGCCAGCCGCATGCCGCCCGCGATCGTCGTCAGGAGCTCCGCGCCGTCCCGGGCCTCGACGAGCGGGAGCACGCGCCCGGCGATCTCCGCCACGGCGGCTGCCGGGTCACTCCCCAGGGCGGCCCCGGCGTCCCGGCCGCGCGCCGCGACGGCGGGGTCGGCGGCGGCCGCCCTCGTCGCGCGGAAGTAGTCGCGCGCGGAGCCGACCTCGACGATCGCGGCGGGGCGGGCGAGGTAGGCCTCGACCGTCAGGAGCGAGCGGCTCGTGTGCCCCACGAGGGCGCGGACGTCCCACTCGCCGAGGGCGGGCCGGGACCAGCCGTCGCCGACGAGCGCGGCCGTCCGGACGAACCACCGCGCGGCGTCGGCGAACGCCCGCCGCGAGTCGTCCCACGCGACGTCCATGCGGGCGACGCTAGCCCGGCGGGGCCGGGGGCGGACCGGACGCGGACGGCGGATGCGGCGTGCACCGCGTGACGTCGAGCACGGCTGGTGACCGTCGGGGCGCGGACGGTACCGGCCACTCGGGGGGCTCGTGTCGCTGCGCGGGCGGGTCGGTGTCCCTCCCTAGCGTCCGCCGCATGGAGCGCCGACGGTTCCTCCTCTTCCTCGCCGCCGGGCTGGCCGGCACGGCCGTGGGTCGCGGCACGGTCGGCCTCGTCGACCCCACGCGGGCGTCGATGAGCACCGCCGCGGCGGCCGAGCCGGCGAGCGTGCCCGCGCTGCCCGCCGTGCTGCAGGCGCCGACGGGCGTGGTCGACCGGCTGCCCGGTGAGGGCACCTCGCTGGCCCTGACCCTCGACGACGGCACCAGCTCGGAGGTCGTCGGGTCGGTCTGCCGCTTCGTCGAGGACTCCGGCGTCCGGCTGACCCTCTTCCCCAACGGCCGCTACTCCTCCTGGGAGGAGAACGCCGACCGGCTGCAGCCGCTCGTCGACTCCGGGAAGGTCGCGCTGGGCAACCACACCTGGTCGCACCCGGACCTGACCACCCTCTCCGAGGACGGGATCGCCGAGGAGATCGGCCGCAACCGGGACTGGATCGAGAGCACCTTCGGCGTCCGGACGCCGTTCATGCGCCCGCCCTTCGGATCGCACGACGACCGGGTCGACCGGATCAGCGCCGACCTCGGGCACCCGACGATCGTCATGTGGAACGGCACGCTGGAGGACAACCGGCTGCTCACCCCGGCCGAGCTGATGGCCGCCGCACGCGAGTGGTTCACCGCGCAGGCGGTGATCGTGGGCCACGTCAACCAGCCGACGATCACGACCGTCTACGGCGAGCTGCTGGAGCTGATCGCCGAGCGCGGGCTGCAGACGGTGACGCTCGCCGACGTGTGGAGCACGGGCATGGGCGGGGTCCGGACGGCGTCCGGGAGGGCAGCGACCACGTGATCGTCCGACCTGCGACGGACGGCGGCATCCACCAGGCTGGTCGGGAGCACCCCGATCGACGGACGGAGCAGCGGATGGCCGACAGCAGGGCGTTGCAGGGACGGGTGGCCCTCGTCACGGGCGGCGCGAGCGGACTGGGCCGGGCCACCTGCGTGGCCCTGGCCGAGGCCGGTGCGCACGTGGCGATCGCCGACATCGACCCGGCCGGCAGTGAGGCGACGTCGAAGCTGGTGGCCGACGCGGGCGGGTCGGCGGAGGTCGTCGCGCTCGACGTGACCGACGACGCGAGCCGCCGCGCGGTGGTGCAGCAGCTCTTCGACGCGCACGGCGACGCCTTCGACGTCCTGGCCAACGTCGCGGGCATCGACCGGCCCGGCTACATCACCGACATCGACCTCGCGGACTACCAGCGGGTGCAGGCGGTCAACTGCGAGGGACCGGTCTTCCTGACCAGCGAGTTCGTGAAGCGGGTGCAGCACCTGCCGGAGGGCCGCACCGCCGACGTGGTGCACATCGTGAGCCTGTCGGCGATCACCTCCGGCAGCGGCGCGATCGCCTACAACGGCTCCAAGGCCGGGTTCCTCAACGCCACCAGGTGCATCCAGCGGGAGCTGCGCGAGAAGGCGGTGCGCGGTGCGGACGGCGTCGAGCGGCCCTTCCCGTGCCGCGTGCAGGCGGTGATCCCCGCGGCGATGGACACGCCGATGATGGAGCAGTGGGGCATCCCCGCCCACCTGATGATGCCGCCGTCGGCGGTCGCGGAGATGGTGCGCCACCTGGTGACGCTGCACCCGGCGGCCTTCGTGCCGGAGATGCAGATCGTGCCCCGCCTGGAACCCAACTTCCCACGGTGACCGGGGCGCAGCCGGACCTCCGGCGCTGACCGGCACCCGTCCCGAGGAGACGACGATGACCAGCCCGGACGACCCCATCCCCGACTCGGCCATGGCCAGCGGGTCGGACGCCGGTGAGCCGGGGGAGCACCTCGGGCCTGCCGACCTGACCGACGACGAGCGGCGGGTGCTCGAGGAACTCGAGCGGGACGCTCCGGGCGACCGGGAGGACGACCTCGCCGACGACGCCGTCGTGCGCGCGGCCGAGGACGAGGCGCCGCTGCCGGGAGAGGGCGGCGACCAGGGGGACGGGCTCAGCGCCCGGTTCAGCTCCCCGCCGGGGGAGGGCGAGGCCTGAGGCGGGGCTCCCCGGCGACCGACCGGGGAGGCCGCGCACGGGTGCCGTGCGGCGTGGGTGGGTAGCGGGCTCGGTGTCGTCGACGACTGGAGGACCGACCCGTGAGCGTTGCCAGCCAGATGCTCGAGACCTACCCGGCCGACCTCGGCGGCATCGACAGGCAGAAGCTCGTCGCCTGCATCGAGGCTTGCTTCGAGTGCGCTCAGTCCTGCACGGCGTGCGCCGACGCCTGCCTGAGTGAGGAGATGGTCGACCAGCTGCGGACGTGCATCCGCAGCAACCTCGACTGCGCCGACGTCTGCGACACCACCGGCCGGCTGCTGTCCCGGCACACCGGTTACGACGCCAACCTGACCCGCGCTGTCCTCGAGGCCTGCGCCGCGGCCTGCAAGGCCTGCGGTGACGAGTGCGCGGGCCACGCCGAGATGCACGAGCACTGCCGCATCTGCGCCGAGGCCTGCCGGCGCTGCGAGAGCGCATGCCGGGAGCTCATCAACTCCCTCGGCTGAGCGCGGGCCGGGCCCGGGTGGCGCCAGGGGGCCGGACGGCGTGTGTCACGGCGCCATCCGGCCTCCTGCTGCCGCCGTCGTGCTGCCGCCCCCGTCACACGACGGCGCAGGACGCGTGGTGTCCGCAGCGGGAGGCAGCAGCTCGGTGCGAACGACCCCGGAGCCAGGCGGCGGGCGGAGCCGCTGACCGTTGGCGCGCCCGCCCGAGCTCGGTGAGCCGACCAGACCAGGGTCTGCGCGTGGCCGGCGGGCCGCGGTCATGCCCTCGCGCGGGTGTGTGTGGTGACCGTGCCGCCGCCGACCAGGGTCCGCTCGTCGGTGATCTCGAAGGGCAGCGCGGTGGCATGGTCGGCGGCGATGGCCGGGATGCCGGCGCCGACCACCACGGGGTAGCGCTTGATGACCAGTTCGTCGATCTCGTCGAGCAGTGCTCCGGCCAGCCTTCCTCCGCCGGCCAGCCAGATGCCGGCGCCGTCCTCCTGCTTCAGCCGGCGGACCAGGCCGAGGGGGTCGGGGACCACCGTCACCTGCGGATCGGAGCCGGCGGGCAGGGTGGTGGAGGCCACGTACTGGCGCAGGTGCGCGTACGGGCTGGTGATCCCCGCCTGCAGGGCCGGGGCGTAGGTGGCCCGGCCCATCACCACGGTGTCGAACCGGCTGCCCGGCGCGGTGACGCCCAGGTGGGCGCGCACGTGGCTGGGGAGCGTCTCGGGGTACTCGGCAGCGATGAAGTCGAGCACCGCTCGGGTGACGGGGAAGAAGTCGGCAGAGCCGTCGGGGGCGGCGATGTACCCGTCCAGGCTCATCCCCACGTAGTAGGTCAACGCGCGCACGTCCGCTGCTCCTCTCTGCGGACGCCCCGGACGGGCCGCCCGCAACCACTACAGGGAGGTCCTCCAGGGCCTCACCGGCCCAGATGCCGACACCGTCGTCGTTGCCGTCGTCCAGCGCATCCTCGACGCCACACCTGAGCCGCCGTCTGGAGCTGCCCCGACTGTGCCGTAGGCCGTTCCTCGTCGGGTGCCTGTTCGAGCGTCCAGCTGTTCCAGCTAGCGCGCATCCGCGAGGTGGCGCCGGAACCAGGTGGTCAGGCCGGCGTCCACCTCGCGGGCCAACGGCAGCTGTGGCGCCGGCTCGATGCCGGGCTCGTCGGCGAGCGGATGCGCCAACCCGGGGATCGACAGCAGTTCGGAACCCTCCCCCAATGCGTCGACGAGGCTCAACGCGTCGACCCGCAGCGCCGGGTGGTCCAGCTCGCCGCTGACCACCAGCAGCGGCGCGCGACCAGCGATGACGCCCGCCTTGGCGACGAAGTCCAGGCTGTCCACGGCTTCCTCGGACTCGGCGTCGTACGGGTAGTCGCCGGGGAACAGGTCGACGACGGACCGCATCCGGATGGCGCCGTTCACGACGGCCCCGGCGAAGACCGGGATCTCGGTGTCGGCGAGGATCCGCAGCGCGACGGCACCACCCAGCGAGCCGCCGAGCACACCGATCGGGCCGTCCCCGACCGGCAGCTGCGCACGGATCGACGCAAGCGCGGCCGGGAACTCCTCGGTCGCCTGTCGGACGAACGGGTGCAGGAAGGACATCAGGGGGTCTTCGCTGAACAGCTCCACGATGGCGTCCGTGCTGCCGTCGACCATGCGCGCACCGCACATCGGCATGCCGAGGTGCACCCGCCACGCGGGCAGGTCGTCCATCGGCAACGCGGCAGCGAACGCGGCGTCCGACCTCGGCGGGTCCAGCATGTGCCAGGTGACGATCAGCGGCGCGGGGCCCTCGTCGCCCGGCGGCAACGCGGTGAACGGCACGCCGGCGGCCGTGCCCGTGATCGGTGGGTGCATGCGTCGACGGTAGGTCTGGGGCAGCGTGCCGGGGATCGGTTGCGCTACCAGCGGAAGTCGCGCCAGCAGCGTGCTCAGCGCGGCAGGCGACTGGCTCCACGTGCGGGTCGGGCCCTGGCCGCGCTCGCCGTGCGACTCGGTTCACCGCCGAGGCGGCCGGCCCCGAGCTGGCGGCCCCGGTCCCCGCAGCTGTCGGACCCGGCCCCGTCCAGGCGCTCGACGTGAGCCTGCGAACGGTGAGGGGACGGGGTCCGTCCTCAGCCGCGCAGCCGGACGGCGACCAGCGCCACGTCGTCCTCCGCGCCGTCGCGGAGCATCCGGCCGATCAGCTCGTCGGAGGCCGCCTCGAGCGGGCGGTCCCGGACGGCGACCAGCTCGCCGGCCAGCCGCTCCACGCCGACGTCGAAGACCTGGTCGCGCCGCTCGACGAGGCCGTCGGTGTAGAGCAGCAGCGTCGAGCCCGGCTCGAGCAGCGCCTCGGACTCGGTGCGCCGCGCGGCCGGGTCCACGCCCAGCAGCAGCTCGGCGCGGGGCGTGGTCAGGGTCAGCACGCCGTCCCCCGGTTCGACGAGCAGCGGCGGCAGGTGCCCGGCGCTGGACCAGCGCAGCCGGGCACCGCCGGTCCCCGGGTCCGGCGTCAGCCGGCCGACGAGGACCGTGGCCATGGCGTGCGGCCCGAGGCCCGAGACGGCGGAGTCCAGCCGGCGCAGGACGGTGGCCGGGCCGTCCGCGCTGTCGTAGGCGATGCCGCGCAGCAGCCCGCGCAGCTGGGCCATGTCGGCGGCGGCCGCGGTGTCGTGGCCGACGACGTCGCCGATGACGACGACGGTCGACCCGTCGGGCTGCTCGAAGACGTCGTACCAGTCGCCGCCGACCTGGGCCTCGCGCGCGGCCGGCACGTACCGCACCGCGACCTGCAGACGGGATGACTCCGGCGGCGCGGTGAGCATCGAGCGCTGCAGCGTCTCCGCGGCGCGGACGATGCTGCGGCTGCGCGCGTACAGCGCCTCGAGCAGGTGGGTGCGCAGCTCGCCCACCTCGGCCAGCTCCTGCGCCGTCCACGGCGCGGAGCGGTCGCGGACGGTCTCGCGCCACCGCTCGAAGCTCTTGCGCGGGCTCAGCCGCACGGTGTCGCCCTCGCGCTCGGCGATCGCCTTGTTGTGCGGGTCGCCGCCCCAGTCGACCGTGCGCATGGCCTCGGCGCGGTGCCACAGCACGTACTGGCCCTCGGGCAGCGGCAGCACCAGGACCCCGCAGGCCACCTCGCACGACACCCGTAGCTCCGGGGCGTGCCGGGGCAGCGAGTCGGTGGCGACGACGTCCTCGTGGCGGGCGGCGGCCCAGGCCGCGATCGCCTCGGCGGTGCCCTCGGGCAGCGGCGTGCCGCGGCTGCCGCGGTGGCCCTGCAGGTGCACCACGACGCCGTCGGCCGGCAGCAGGTCGAGCAGGTTGGGGGAGCCGAGCAGCGTGTCGGCCAGCGGACGGTCCTCGTCGAGGGTCGCGGTGGTCAACCAGGCCAGCGTGGAGCGCACCTGCAGCGCGCGGTGCACCTCGTCCTCCTCGGCGCGGTCGACCAGGCGCAGCGAGAGCGTGGAGCCGAGGAACTCCGCGGCCGCCCGGGTGGCGTAGGGCGGGGCGTGCGGACCGGAGTAGTGGTGGCAGGCGATGAGGCCCCACAGCCGGTCGTCGCGCAGCAGCGAGACCGACATGGAGGCGCGCACGCCCATGTTCTGCAGGTACTCGACGTGGACCGGCGAGACGCTGCGCAGCGTGGAGAAGGTCATGTCCAGCGGCGCCCCGGTGGCGGGCACGAGCGCCGGGCGCAGCGGCACCGGCCGGTAGCCGACGTCGGAGATCAGCCGGATCCAGTTCTTCTCGTACAGCGCCCGCGCCTGGGCCGGGATGTCGGAGGCCGGGTAGTGCAGGCCGAGGAAGGAGTTGAGCTCCTCGGTCCTCGCCTCGGCCACGACCTCGCCGTTGTAGTCGGCGTCGTAGCGGTAGACCATCACGCGGTCGAAGCCGGTCAGCTCGCGGACCGCCTGCGCGGTGATGTCGTAGAGCTCCTGCAGCGAGGTCGCGCGGTTCAGCTCGCCGACCGTGCCGCGCACCGCCTGGTAGGTGTTGGGGAACGAGAACGGGCGGGGGCCGTGCGCCGGCTCGAGCTCGACGACGAGCAGCGCCGTCGGCGGGCTGACGCCGTCGTCCGGGCCGACGGCGGCGCGGTGCAGCAGCGCGTCGACCGGCACCGGACTGCCCTCGACGTCGAGGGTGGTCTCCACCGGGTTGCGCTCGCGCAGGTCGCCGAAGGCGCTGGCCGACCGGGCCACCGCGTCGGCCGCGGCCACCCCGAGGACCTCGGGCAGCCGCCGGCCCAGGGCGTCGGAGGGGTCGACGCCGACCAGGTCGGCGAGGTTCTCCGACACCTGCACGACGACGAGGTCGGGCTCGCTCACCGCCAGCAGGACCCCGCGCGGCTGGATGCTGCCGGGGACGTGGATCGGCTCCCGCTCGCAGTTGGACAGGTCGACCGGCGTCCCCGGCGGCAGCAGGTCGGTCTCGGAGTCGGTCATGCGGGCGCCCCGACCGGCGTGCACCAGGCGGCCAGCGCGGTGAAGGTGGCCCGCGCGGCCGCGACCACCCGGTCGGCGTCGCCGCCGGCGGCGACCCGCTCCCGGGTCACCCGGCGGTAGGCGTGCCACATGGCACCGGTCTCGGCGCCGTAGGGGGAGAAGGCGCCCAGCCGCACGTCGGGTCCGAGGGCGGGCAGGGTGGCGAGGTGGCGGGCTATGAACGTGCCGCCGAGCGTGGAGCCCTCCAGGACGTACAGGCGGCCCAGGGCCTGGTCGGTGTCCTCGACGGCGGGCAGCTCGGGTCGTGCTCCGGCGTCCGGCTCGGCGCCCAGGGCGCGCAGGTCCTCGGCGAACAGGTGGGCGCGGCGTCGCCGCGACCAGGCGACGGTCCCGGCGTCGCCCGGGGAGCGGCGGGCCCAGGCGTTTAGGCCGGCCTCGGCGGCGGTCCAGAAGGTGTGCAGCCGGGTGAGGACGGCGACCAGCCGGTCGCGGCCCAGCTGCGGGTCCATCAGCCCGAGGGTGTACTCCACCTGCTCGTGCTCGACGGCCGTGGCCGTGCGCAGTCGGGCGAGGACGTCGGTGTCCGCCCCGTGTCGAGGCGACGGCTCTCCTCCAGCACCCATACCGGTGCCGAGACTAGGTGAGACCCGCCGGGTCAGGGGAGCCGGGCACGGCGCAGCGAGGCGTGCAGCAGCAGCCGCGCGTCGCCGTCGGCCACGTCCAGGCCGGTCAGCTCCGCGATCCGCGCGAGCCGGTAGTACAGCGTCTGGCGGTGCACGTGCAGGGCCGCGGACGCCCGCGCCGCGCTGCACCCGGCGTCCAGCCAGGTCTCGGCGGTCGCGGTGAGGACCGGGTCGGCCAGCAGGGGCCGGACGACGGGGTCGGGGCCGGGCAGCGCGGCGGCCAGCCGCCAGCCGCCGAGCTCGTCCCAGTGCGCCACGGGGGAGAACCGCGGGACGGCGGCGGCGACCCGCGCCGCGGTGCGCGCCTGCTCCCACCGCCCGGCCGGCTCCTCGGCCCCGGTGCCGACCGCCGACAGGCCCGCGGTGCTGCCGGGCGGCAGGCCGGCCAGCGCGGCGGCGGTCACCGCGGCGGCCGGCCGCAGGTCCGCCTGCCCGGGCAGTGCGACGGCGACGGCGACCAGCCGTTCCCCGGGCAGCACGGCGCTGACCGCACCCGCAGCCGGCGCGCGCCACGGCGAGGGCAGCCCCGCCCCGCCCGGTCGCAGCGCCACGAGCACCACCGGGGTCCGCTCACCCCAGGCCGCGGCGAGCGTCCGGACCGCCTGGACCCGTGCGGCGGGGGAGCCGGTGAGCGCGGTGGCCAGCGGGCGGGCCAGGTCGCCGGCGCCCACCTCCCGCTCGGCCAGCAGCCGCCCGGCCTCGGCGGCCAGCTCCACCGCGCCGGCCAGCGCGGGGTCGTCGGCGGCCGCGGGGTCGGTGCGCCCGCCGTCGAGCAGCCACAGGTAGCCGTGGGTGCGCCCGGCGTGCCGGACCGGCAGCACCAGGCGGGTGAGGATCCCGGCGTCCGGGTCGCCCGGCGTGCGCAGCGGCCCCTCGGCGACCGCGATGCCGAAGTCCTCGAACCAGCGCCGGGTGGCCGGCGTCGAGCCCCGGCCGAGGATCGAGCGGGTGCGCACGGCGTCCATCACCGGGGTGTCGGCGCCGTCGACCGGGTGGGCGCAGAAGGCCAGCAGGGTGAAGTCGGCGTCCTCCAGGGTCGCCGGGGCGCCGAGCAGGCCCGCCACCCGGTCCACCAGCTCCTGCAGCTCGTCGCGCACGCCGCCGTCCTCCTGTACAGGTGTATGACACGCCGACGGCGGACACCGTACGTCTGTCGCTGGCCCGGGGGGCTCCGGCTGCCTAGCGTCGGTGGAGGCAGGTCCCCGGTGGCGGAGGTGGCGCGTGTTCTCCCAGAAGGCCCTGCTGCTCGGTGCCTCGCGGCGCCCGGAGCTGCGCCGGCTGGTCATCGGCACTCCGGTCACCCGGCGGGTGGTCGACCGGTTCGTCGCCGGCGAGACCCTCGACGGGGCGCTGGCCGTCGTCCGGCAGCTGTGCGGTGAGGGCATCGCGGTGACCCTCGACCACCTCGGCGAGGGCGTGACCGACCGCGCCGAGGCGGTGCGCTCCCGCGACGCCTACCTCGCGCTGCTCGAGGGGCTGGCGCCGCTGCAGCTGGGCCGCGCCGCCGAGGTGTCGGTGAAGCTCTCGGCGTTCGGCCAGGCACTGCCCGGTGGCGGCACCGACCTGGCCCTGGAGCTGGTCCGGCCGGTGGCGGAGGCGGCGTCGGCGATCGGCACCACGGTCACCCTGGACATGGAGGAGTCGGCCACCGTCGACTCCACCCTCGCCGTCCTCGCCGAGCTGCGCCGCGACCACCCGGGCACCGGGGCGGTGCTGCAGGCCGCGCTGCACCGCACCGAGGACGACGCCGCCGCGCTCGCCGTCCCCGGGTCGCGGGTGCGGCTGGTCAAGGGCGCCTACGACGAGCCGCCGTCGGTCGCGTGGCAGTCCCGCGCCGACGTCGACGCCGCCTACGCCCGCTGCCTCGGCGTCCTCATGCGCGGACCCGGCCACCCGATGGTCGGCAGCCACGACCCGCGGCTGGTCTCGCTGGCCCAGCGGCTGGCCGACCACGAGGGCCGGACCCCGGACTCCTGGGAGGTGCAGATGCTCCACGGCATCCGGACCGACGAGCAGCGCCGGCTGGCCGCCGAGGGCGTCTGCGTGCGCGCCTACGTGCCCTACGGCGTCGACTGGTACGGCTACTTCGTGCGCCGGCTGGCCGAGCGTCCCGCGAACCTGCGCTTCTTCCTGCGCTCCCTCGTCAGCACCAACTGAAGGGAAGTCCCATGGACGCCGTCACCAACGTCCCCCCGCCGCGCAACGAGCCGGTGCTCAGCTACGCCGCCGGCACCCCGGAGCGCGCCGCGCTGCAGCAGCGGCTCACCGAGCTGGCCGGCGACCCGCTCGAGCTGACCATGACGATCGGCGACGAGCAGCGGATGGGCGGGGGCGAGCGCTTCGACGTCGTCCAGCCGCACCGGCACGCCGCCGTCCTCGGCACCGCCGCGCACGCCACGCACGCCGACGCCGAGGAGGCCGTGCGCTGCGCCAAGGCGGCCGCGCCGGCCTGGCGCGACCTGTCGTTCGACGACCGGGCCGCGGTGTTCCTGCGTGCCGCCGAGCTGCTGTCCGGGCCGTGGCGGCAGACGCTCAACGCCGCGACGATGCTCGGCCAGTCGAAGACCGCCCACCAGGCCGAGATCGACTCGGCCTGCGAGCTGATCGACTTCTGGCGCTGGAACGTGCACTTCGCCCGCGAGGTCGTGTCCGCGCAGCCGGTGTCCTCGCCCGGCGTGTGGAACCGCAGCGACCACCGGCCGCTCGAGGGGTTCGTCTACGCGGTCACGCCGTTCAACTTCACCGCGATCGCCGGCAACCTGCCCACCGCGCCGGCGCTCATGGGCAACACCGTCGTGTGGAAGCCCGCGCCCACCCAGCAGTTCGCCGCCCACTTCGTCATGCGGCTGCTGGAGGAGGCCGGGTTGCCGCCGGGCGTCATCTCGATGGTCACCGGCGACGGGGCCGCCGTCTCCGACGTGGCGCTGGCCGACCGGGACCTCGCCGGCATCCACTTCACCGGCTCGACGGCGGTGTTCCAGATGCTGTGGCGGCGCGTGGGGGAGAACATCGCCTCCTACCGCGGCTACCCGCGCATCGTCGGCGAGACCGGCGGCAAGGACTTCGTCGTCGCGCACTCCTCGGCCGACGTCGACGTGCTGCGGACGGCGCTCGTGCGCGGCGCATTCGAGTTCCAGGGGCAGAAGTGCTCGGCGGCCTCGCGGGCGTACGTCCCGCGGTCGGTGTGGGCGCGGCTGCGCGACGACCTGGTCGGGGTCACCGAGTCGCTGCCGATGGGCGACGTCACCGACTTCTCCAACTTCATGGGCGCGGTGATCGACCGCAAGTCGTTCTCGAAGCTGTCCGGCGTCCTCGACCGGGTCGACGACGACCCGGCGCTGTCGATCGTGGCTGGCGGGCAGGCCGACGACAGCGAGGGCTTCTTCGTCCGCCCGACGGTCATCGAGGGCACCGACCCCGAGCACGAGGTCTTCACCACCGAGTACTTCGGCCCGATCCTGGCGGTGCACGTCTACGACGACGCCGACTACGACACCGTGCTCACCCAGATGGAGTCGGCGGCGCCCTACGCGCTGACCGGGGCCGTGATCGCCGAGGACCGCGCCGCCATCGCGCACGCGCAGCACTTCCTGCGGTTCGCGGCGGGCAACTTCTACGTCAACGACAAGCCCACCGGCGCCGTCGTCGGCCAGCAGCCCTTCGGCGGCGGGCGGGCCTCGGGCACCAACGACAAGGCCGGCGCGGCGCAGAACCTGCAGCGCTGGACGAGCACCCGGTCGATCAAGGAGACGTTCGTGCCGCCGACCGACCACCGCTATCCGCACATGGGGTGAGGACACCCCTCCGCGAGATCTGCACACTCGCGGCCTTCACGCGTTCGAAGGCCGCGAGTGTGCAGATCTCGCGGGCCAGGAGACGGTGCCGTCGGCGCCGGGCACCGCTCCCTCCGACGGGCGGTGCCCGGCGAGCCGGCCGTCGGGCATGAGGTGGTGCACCGGCACGCCGCGGCCGCGGACGGCGACGTCCGCGACGAGCCGCCGGTGGCAGCGCCACCACACGCTCTCGCTGCACATCACCGCCACGGTCGCCGTCGCCGCCTCGGCCAGGACCTCGTCCAGCGCGGCGGCGAACTCCGGCGTCCGGGTGTGCTCGGCGTAGGCGGCGAACTGGGCGACGGTCCACCAGCCGTCGGCGACGGGTGCGTCCGCGGGCAGCCGGCGCCGCCCGCCCAGCCGCCCGTCCCACCGGTAGCCGACGCCGGCCGCGGGCAGCCAGTCGGCGAGGGCGTCCCGCCGGACGTCGGGGTTGCTGCGGCTGCCCGGGAACCGGCGGACGTCGACGACCAGCCCGACCCCCGCCCCGGTCAGCCGGGCGCCGAGGCGGGTGCGGTCCTCGGGCCCGTGGCCCACGGTCAGCAGCGGCACGCGTCCCCTCCTCGGCGGTCAACCGGGCCGGCGGGCGAGACCGAGCACGTGCGGTGTGGCCGGGAGGGTGACGCGCGAGTCGGGGAACCGCAGCCGGCGCAGCGCCGTGACCTCGAACCCCGCCCCCTCGACCAGGCCCACCGGGTCGACGGCGGTGTGGCAGCCCCCGGCCAGCAGCGGCCACAGCGTCGCGTCGGCGAGGCGCTGGACCGCGCGCACCCGCCGGGTCGGGCCGAGGCCGTGCTCGAGGAAGGCCAGCGTCCCCCCGGAGCGCAGCACGCGGGTGACCTCGGCGAGCGCCCGCTCCCGGTCGGGCAGCGAGCACAGCACCAGGCACAGCACGACGGCGTCGGCGGCGGGTCGGGCACCGGCAGCGCCTCGGCCGTCCCCGGGACCACGGTGACCGGCACGGGTGCCGCCACGGCCGCCCGGGTCGCCAGGGCCCGGAGGTGCGGTTCGGGCTCGACCGCGGTCACCCGGGTCACCACGGCCGGGTAGCGCGCGAAGTTGCGGCCGTTGCCGCAGCCGACCTCGACCACCGACCCGGACAGCGGCGCCAGCAGCTCGGTGCGCAGCGCGGCGAGGCCCTCGGCGTCCATCCCCTCGCTGATCCGCGCGTACAGGCGGCTGAAGACCGGACGGGGACGGTCCACCGGCTGGACGGGCTGGGGTGCGGCCATCCCCGGATGGTGCACGGACGTCGACGGGCGCGCAGCCCCCCGCGCACCCGCTGCCGCGCCGGCACGCCGGGCCGGTCATGCTGGTCGGCCGGGCGACGGTGCCCGGACGAGGGGAGCGGTGTGGCCCGGGGGACGACGGAGGGGCGGACGTCGCTGTGGCGGCTGCCGGCGATGCGGGCGCTCGTCGGCGCGACGGTGCTCGGCTTCACCAGCTTCAGCCTGACCCTGGCCTCGCTCCCCACCCTCGCGGTCGCCCGAGGCGCGGCGGTCGACACGGCCGGTGTGGTGACCGCCGTCTTCCTCGTCGTCACCGTCGCCGGGCAGTCGGCAGTGCCGGCGGCGACCGCCCGGTTCGGTGCGGGGCCGGTGCTCGCCGCGGGGCTCGTGGCCCTCGGCGGCCCGGCGCCGCTCTACGCGGTCGACGGCGGGCTGCTGTGGCTCTCGGCGGTCTCCGCGGTCCGCGGCGCCGGGTTCGCGGTGCTCACGGTGCTGGGGGCGACGCTGGCCGCGCGGATCGCCCCGGCCGCGCGGCGCGGCGAGTCGATCGGCGTCTACGGGCTGGCGATCGCGGTGCCCAACCTGGTCGCCGTCCCCGCCGGGGTCGCCCTCGTGCTCGGCGGTCAGGTCACCTGGCTGGCCTGGCTCGCCGCCTCGCCGGTGCTGGCGCTGCCGCTGGTGCCCGGCGTGGTCCGCGGGGCGCGCACCGAGCGGCCGGCCGGGACGTCGTCCTCCCGCGCCGCGGTGCGGGCCGCGCTGCCGCCCTCGGCGGTGCTGCTCGTGGTCACCCTCGCCGGCGGAGGGCTGGTGACCTTCCTGCCGATCGAGCGGCCCGACGGCGTCCTGGCGACGGCGGCGCTGCTGGTCTTCGGGATCACCGCGGCGGCCGGCCGCTGGCGGGCCGGCGTGCTCGCCGACCGGACGGGCACCCGGCTGCTGCTGCCGCTGGCCCTGCTCGCCTCGGCGGCCGGGCTCGCCGCCGTCGCGCTCGGGCTGGGCGCCGGTGCCGGCTGGGTCCTCGCCGGTGCCGCCGTCTTCGGCGCGGGCTACGGAGCGGTGCAGAACCTGACGCTGCTGACCGCCTTCGCCCGCGCCGGCGAGGGCGGGGCCACCGCCGCCAGCGCGATGTGGAACGCCTCGTTCGACGCCGGGACCGCCGTCGGCGCCCTGGTGCTCGGGCTGGTGGCGGCGGGGGTCGGCCTGCCGTGGACCTACGTGCTGGTCTCCGGGGTGCTGCTGCTCGCCCTGCCGCTGGCGCGGGCAGCGACGCGGCCGGCCTGACCCGGGTCGCCGGCCCCTGCCCACGCCGGCCGGCCGGGTGTAGACGTCAGCGATGAGCGAGTCCGAGGTCCTCGACCTCTTCCGCCGGGCGGTGGCCGACGACGACCCGGTCGCCATGCGCGCGGGACTCGACCGGGTGCTCGGCCTCACGTCGGGGACCGGGCTGTCGGCCGAGGAGGAGTACCGGGTCCGGCACCCGGACTACGTGATGGAGATGCCGCAGTCCGGCGAGCGCATCCGCGGACGGGAGGCGATGCGGGCGATGCAGGAGGCGTTCCCGACCCCGCCGCAGTTGACCGTGCGCCGCGTGGTCGGCGCCGGCCGGGTGTGGGTGCTCGAGGGCGTCAACGACTACGGCGGCGACGTCTGGCACGTCGCGCTCGTCCTGGAGTTCGACGACGACGGGCGGATCGTGCGCGACACCCGCTACTACGCGCAGCCCGTCGAGCCGCCCGCCTGGCGGGCTCCGTGGGTCGAGCCGCTCCGCTGACCGTCAGCCCGCGACGCGCGCGGCGGCCTCGCGCAGCGCGCGGAGGAAGAGGATCTCCTCGGCCGACCGGCGCAGCCAGGTGCGCAGCCCCTCGGGATCGCCGCGGTGCGCATCGCGCAGCTGCCCCAGGTTCAGCTGCCGGGTGCTGGCCTGCGCGCGCTGGGCGGGGGGGAGCTGCCGGCCGTGGGTGCGCGCGATCGCGGTCAGGCCGGCACCGACGAACACCAGGTTGCGGACCTCGGTGAGGCCGGCGAGCAGTTCGTCCACCCCGGCGCCGTCGTCGGCGGACAGTCGGCGGACCAGTTCGTCGGCCGTCCGTCGGCCGGTCTCCTGCGGGTCGGGTGCGGTCACCCGGGCCATTGTCGTCGTCCGGGTGCTGGCGGTCCCCGGCGCCCCCGCGTCGATCATGGGGTCGTTGCCGACCGCGACAGCGTGTCCGACCGTGTCGCCTGCAACGACCCCATGATCGACAGCGGTCTCGGGCGTCACGCGTCGCGGCGGGTGAACACCGCAGCGGCGACCGCCAGGACGACGGCGACCTCGGCGACGAACACCGCGAAGCCCACCCAGGGGTCCAGCAGCAGCGGGTTGAACGACTCCGGCGTCGCGACGGCCGACCCGGCGTTGCCCGGCATCAGCTTGGTCGCCCACTCGCCCCAGGCGCCGGGCAGCACCATCACCAGGTTGCCGACGACGAAGACCAGGCCCAGCACGATCGCCAGCGCGGCCGCGGTGTGCCGGACCAGCAGGCCGACGGCGGCGGCGAACAGCCCGAGCCCGGCCATGTACAGGCCGCTGCCCACCATCGACCGCAGCACCCCGTCGTCGGTCAGTGCCAGGCCGATGCCCTCGCGGTCGAGGAACCAGTTGCCGCCGAGGTAGCCGGCCAGCGCGGTCAGCGTGCCGGCGACGAACAGCGTGGAGGCGAGCACCGCGGCCTTCGCCGCGAGCACCGCACCCCGCCGCGGGGTGGCCGCCAGCGTCGCGCGGATCATCCCGGTGCCGTACTCGCCGGTGACCACCAGGGCCCCCAGGACGACGGCGGTGACCTGCGCGAAGACCACGCCCCAGGTGGCGAAGGCGCCGACCGGCTCGCCGACGTCCCCGCGGGCCAGGGCCTCGGCGCTGAGCGCGCACACCAGGGTGGTGAGGCCGGCGCCCAAGAGGAACATCGCCGCGAGCGACCAGGGGGTCGAGCGGACGGTCCAGAACTTGACCCACTCGGCCCGCAGCGTCGCGCCGGGGCCGGGCGCCGCCGGGGCCTCGACGCGGGTCCAGGCGTGCGTGCCCACGGCGCTCATCGGGAGGCTCCCGCGTACTCGACGCTGTCGGCGGTCAGCGTCATGAAGGCGTCCTCGAGGGAGGAGCGCACCAGGGTCAGCTCGTGCAGCAGCAGGCCGGACCGGCCGACCAGTTCACCCACGCCGGCCGGGTCCAGGCCGCGCACGCGCAGCTCCCCGCCGTGCGCGGCGACGTCCAGGCCCTGGTGGCGCAGCAGGGTGGCCACCTCGTCGTGCTGCGGGCTGCGGACCCGCACGTGGGAGGCGGCGTGCTGGGCGACGAACTCCGCGGTGGGGCAGTCGGCCAGCACCCGTCCGCGGCCGATGACCACGAGGTGGTCGGCGGTCAGCGCCATCTCCGACATCAGGTGGCTGGAGACGAACACGGTGCGGCCCTCGGTGGCGAGGTCCCGGGCCAGGGTGCGCACCCAGCGGATGCCCTCGGGGTCCAGCCCGTTGACCGGCTCGTCGAGGACGACGACCGGCGGGTCGCCGATCAGCGCGGCCGCGATGCCCAGCCGCTGGCCCATGCCGAGGGAGAACCGGCCGACCCGCTGGTCGGCGACCGCGGTGATCCCGACCAGGTCGAGCACCTCGTCGACGCGGGCCCGCGGGATGCCGTTGCTGGCCGCCAGCCAGCGCAGGTGGTCGCGCGCCGAGCGGCCCGGGTGCAGGGCGCGGGCCTCGAGCAGCGCACCCACCTCGCGCAGCGGGGCGGGGTGGTCGGCGTAGCGGCGGCCGTTGACGGTGACGCTGCCCGAGGTGGGCCGGTCCAGCCCGAGCACCATCCGCATCGTCGTGGACTTCCCCGCGCCGTTGGGCCCGAGGAAGCCGGTCACCCGGCCGGGCTCGACGGTGAAGCTGACGCCGTCGACGGCGGTGCGATCGCCGTAGGTCTTGGTGAGCCGGTGCGCGGTGATCATGCGATCACCGGGTCCGGCGGGGTCGAGGAGGTCATGGCGTCGAGGCTCGCGGCCGCCGGCGCCCGCAGGTATCCGGGAACCCCCTGGACCGACCCTGATCGACCCCCGAGCGGCCTCCTCCAGGGCGTCACCGAGCGTGCGAGGGGACCCTGGAGGGGACCTTCATCAGGCAGCCGAACGGGGCAGCGCCGTGTCCGGGTGCAGCAGCCGGCGCAGCGCCACCGCGGCCTCGCGGCCGGCCCGGTTGGCGCCCACCGTGCTCGCCGAGGGGCCGTAGCCGACCAGGTGCACCCGCGGTTCCCCGGCCACGTGCGTGCCCTCCATCCGGATGCCGCCGCCCGGCCCGCGCAGGCCCAGCGGCGCCAGGTGGCCCAGCGCCGCACGGAAGCCGGTGGCCCACAGGACGGCGTCGGCGCGGACGGACCGGCCGTCGTCCCACGCGACGCCGTCGGGGGTGAGGCGGTCGAACACCGGCAGCCGGTCGAGGACGCCACGGGCGCGCGCGTCCCGCACCCAGGGGGTGACGACCAGCCCGGTGACGCCGACCACGCTGCCCGGGGACCGGCCCTCGCGGACGGCGTCCTCCACCAGCGCCACCGCCGCGCGACCCTCGTCCGGTCCGAACGGCTCCTCGCGCCAGACCGGCGGGCGCCGGGTCACCCAGGTCGTGTCGGCGACCTCGGAGACCTCCCCGAGCAACTGCACCGCCGAGGCGCCGCCGCCCACCACGACCACCGACTGCCCGGCGAACTCCGCGGCACCCCGGTAGTCGACCGGGGTCAGCTGGCGGCCCCGGAAGAGCTCCTGCCCGGGGTAGCGGGGCACGAACGGCCGGGTCCAGGTGCCGGTGGCGTTGACGACGGCAGCGGCGGTCCAGTCACCGTCCGAGGTCTCGACGCGGAACCGGCCGTCGCGGGTCCGCCGGACCGCGCGCACCCGGACCGGGCGGTGCACCGGCAGCTCGAAGTGCCGCTCGTAGTCGGCGAAGTAGGCGGGGACCGCCGCTGCCGCGGGGACGTCGTCCCCCGCGGCCGGGAACGGCAGGCCGGGCAGGTCGTGCACGTGGTGGGTGCGGGCCAGCGTCAGCGACGGCCAGCGGTGCTGCCACGCGCCGCCGGCACGGGTCTCGCCGTCGAGGACGGCGAAACCCGTGCCGGGCGCGAACCCCTGCCGCGCCAGGTGGTGCGCGGCGCTCAGCCCGGCCTGCCCGGCGCCGATGACGACGACCTCGACGTCCCTGCTCACGTCCGGACAACCGCGGCGCGGCGTCCGGCCTTCCGCGGGCTACCCGGTGGGGGTGAGGGTCAGCCGGCCGAGCGCCTCCCCGGTGAGCACGACGGTGTCGTACGGGTCGGAGCCGAACCGGACGGTGACCGCGCCGGGGCGGGCCTCCACGAGGACGGTGGGCCGCCACTCCGCGTCGTCCGCCGGCCGGTACCACCAGCGCTCGGCCAGCAGCGGCAGACCGGACCGCCGCAGGAACGCCGCCGCCTCCGCCCGGTCCGGGAAGGCGCGCAGGGCGGAGCCGAAGACGGCGTGCGCCACCCACACGTCGGCGCCGCCGCGCCGGTCGACGCCGAGGTGCCCGACCAGTTCGCCGTCGTCCTCGCGGAGGACCCGCTCCAGCTCCACGAGTCGACGGTAGGGACGGCGGCAACCGGATTGCCGCATCTTGCGGGTTCCTTGCGGTTCCCCGGCGGGTGCGCTGCGGATGGGCCAGCAGAGTCCTCCCCGTGCCTGAGACGGACGGCGGGGAGGAGAGACCGGAACCGCCCGGGCACCCGGCGCGACGGCGTCGCGCGATGAGCCGGCCCTGCGGGGCCTGGTGGACAGCCGGCGTCTCCATCGCACGGGGGGACGGAGCCGCCGGCCGGTTCGACCGGCGGCGTCGGGGGGGACGACGCCGCCGGGCACGACGACCGGCACCGCCGTGGGGGACGGCGGCGCCGGCCGGAGGGGGACGACCGGGGCACCGGGGGGAACGGTGCGACGGTCGGCCGGGGACGCCGAGGGGGATCGGCAGCACCGGCTGCCTGAGGACCGGCGCGACCGTGGGGGACGGGAGCGCCGGTGCAGGGGGAGGACGGGGCCGGTCGCGGGGAACCGCGGCCGGCCCCGCCGCGTCGTCCGGGCGTGCAGCGCTCGTGACTCCCGCGCCGGCGGCGCCTCCGTCCTGCACCGTCTCGGAACACGGGTTACGTTCGCTCGGTGACGCAGTGTGACGAGATGGTCCGGACGGTCCACCCCACCCGCACCCGGGCGGGCGGACGGCGGTTGGACCCGTCCCGCGACGCGGCGATCGCGGCGGCGGTGCTGGAGGTGCTCGGCCGCAACGGTTACGCCGGCCTGACCATGGACGCCGTCGCCCTGGCGGCCGGGGTCGGCAAGGCGACGATCTACCGGCGCTGGTCGAGCAAGGCCGAGCTGCTGCTCAGCGTGGTGGACGTCGTGGGCGCCCCGGTGCTGGAGGTCCCGGACACCGGGGGCCTGCGCGGCGACCTGGTCACCCTCCTGAGCGAGGTCGTGGAGCTCTTCGGCGGCCCCTCCGGGCGGGCGCTGCGCAGCCTGTTCGGCGCCGTCGTCGACGATCCGGTGCTGCAGGAGGGCTGCCGTCGCCTGCCGCTGGCCGACTGGGACGCGGTCTGGGAGGCCGTGCTGGCCCGGGCGGTCGAGCGCGGCGAGGTCCCCCCGGGCGCGGGGGAGTCGGTCGCGCCGGAGGTCGGTCCCGCGGTGCTCGGGCTGCGCTGGCTGGTCACCGGGCGCCCGCTCGACGGCGCCGTCGTCACCGAGCTGGTCGACCGGGTGGTGCTGCCGCTGCTCCGCCGCCGGTAGCGCTCCAGGGCCGGGACGGGGATGCTCACCTCCTCGCCGCACCGGCGTCGGAGGGAGACCGCGTGAACCTGGAGAAGGTCGTCTTCGGGTTCTTCGTCCTGCTCGCCGCCACGCTGAACTTCGGGTTCTTCATCGGTGACATCGACCGGGCCGAGCTGCACAACCCCTTCGAGCTGTTCGCCGCGGTGGTCGTCAACCTCATCGCGACCGTGCTGAAGTTCGGCGACCGCACCCAGATCGGTGCGATCCACCTGGCGACCAGCCTCGTGGCCAGCCTCCAGCTGGTCGGGGCCGCGCTGTTGTACGGCTACGCCGAGTACGTCTCGTCAGCGGGCATGACCGAGGGGTGGACGGCGAGCGTCGTGTCGCTGTCCGGTGGCGCGCTGATGGCCAACATCGTCTCCGTCGTGCTGCTGGTGATCGAGACCGTGTCCTTCCACCGCGGGTGAGCCGGAGGCCGTCGTGGGCAATCCGCTGCTGACGTTCTGGGCGCGCCACCGCCAGCGCGAGGACGAGGAGCGGCGGGCCCGTCGCGCCCGGCTCCTGGCGGCCGCCGCATCGGCCAACCGGGCCTCCGAGACGATCTTCCTGATCCTGCGGCGGATGCGGGCGCCGCTCATCGTCCTCATCGCCATCTTCGGGATCAGCGTGCTGGGCCTGACCCTCATCCCCGGTCAGGACGCCGAGGGCCGGCCCTGGGACATGGGCTTCTTCGACGCCATCTACGTCATGAGCTACACGGCGACCACGATCGGCTTCGGGGAGATCCCGTACCCGTTCACCTACAACCAGCGGATGTGGGTGACCATCTCGATCTACCTCACGGTGGTCGGCTGGGCCTACGCGATCGGCTCGCTGCTCGGCCTGCTGCAGGACCGGGCGTTCCGCTCGGCGCTCGCGCTGCAGCGCTTCACCCGCAAGGTGGCCCGGCTGTCCGAGCCGTTCGTGCTCATCGCCGGCTACGGCCGTGCCGGCGAGCTGCTCGGGCACTCGATGGACGCGCTGGGCCGCCGGGTCGTCGTCCTGGACCGGAACGACGAGCGGATCGACGGGCTGGAGCTCGAGTCGTACCACGGAGACGTCCCGGGTCTGGCCGCCGACGCCCGGGACCCCGGGCACCTCGGGGTCGCGGGCCTGGACCACCCGTGCTGCGAGGCGGTCGTGGCGCTCACCGACGACGACGAGGCCAACCTCGCCGTCGTCATGACCACCGCGCTGCTACGCCCCGACGTCCCGGTCATCGCCCGCGCGACCACGCGCGTCATGGCCGACCGGATGCGGGTCTTCGGCTCGCCCAGCGTGGTCAACCCCTTCGACCTGTTCGGCGACCACGTGCAGCTGGCGCTGCGGGCACCGGCGTCCTACCAGCTGCTGACCTGGCTGGAGAGCGGTCCGGGGGCCGCCCTGCCGCGGCGGGCCTCACCGCCGCGCGGCGGTCGTTGGGTGGTGTGCGGCTACGGCCGGCTCGGCCGTGAGCTGACCGGGGACCTGCGCGCCGAGGGCATCGACGTGACCGTCATCGACCCGAGCCCGCACGACGACGAGGACGACGTCGTCGTGGCCGGCGGCTACGAGCCCGCCGTGCTGGCGGCGGTGGGGCTCGAAGAGGCCGTGGGCTTCGTCGCCGGGACCGACAACGACATCACCAACCTCTCGCTGGTGGAGACCGCCCGCCGGACCAACCCCACGCTGTTCGTCGCCGCCCGTCAGAACCGGCCGTCGAGCGCGCCGCTGTTCGCCGCGATGGAGCTCGACGCGCTCCTCGTCCCGACCGAGGAGGTCGCGCACGAGGTGTACGCGCAGCTGTCGACACCGCTGCTGTGGCGCTTCCTCCGGGCGATGCCGGCGCTCGGGGACGACTGGGCCGCGGACCTGGTCGACCGGCTCACCGACCTGTGCGGGCAGCACCTCCAGGCGCTGTGGAAGGTGCGGCTCACCGACCGGGAGGCCCCGGCGCTGACGCCCTGGCTGGCCGCCGGGGAAGCGCGGCTGCGTGACCTGATGCGCAACCCGGAGGACCGCGACGAGTGCCTGCACGCGGTCCCGCTCCTCCTGCTGCGCGGCGAGGACGCCACGCTGGCGCCGGACCCCGACTTCGTCCTGGCACCCGGGGACGAGCTGCTCCTCGCCGGCTGGCCGGCCGCCCGCCGGGCGCTGGAGGTCACCCTCGTCGTCGACGCGGTCCGCGAGTACGTGGTGACCGGCCGCCGGGTGCCGTCGAGCTGGCTGTGGCGCAAGCTCAGCGGCGCACCCCCGGCGAGCGAGGGGACCCGGCCGACCGCGCCGACGCCGTCCTGACGCAGCGGCTCCGGGGATCAGCCGGGCTCCAGGGGTCAGAGCCAGAAGACGTGGCCGGGGCTGACGACCTCGGTGATCGCGGTGCCGAACGCCGACGACGACTGGGCCACGTCCCCGCTGAGCGGTGGCGCGTCGGAGTTCAGCAGCACCACCAGGCTGGTCTCCTGCTCCGGCAGGTACACGGTGAGGCTCTGGTACCCGGGCAGCGAGCCGTTGTGCCCGATCCAGCCCGAGACGACGAAGAGACCCAGTCCGTAGCCGACCCCGGGGGCACCTCCCGGGGGTGCGGCCGTCTCCAGGCGCTGGGCCTGCGTCCCCGGCTCGAGCAGGGTGCCGGTGGCCAGCGCGTGCGCCCACGTGTGCAGGTCGTCCAGGGTCGAGGTCATCGCCCCGGCCGCCCACCCCCAGGAGGGGTTGAAGTCGGTGGCGACGATCTCGGTCCCGTCGTAGACCGTGTAGCCCTCGGCGTGCGGCTCGGGGAAGGAGTTGTCGGTCGGGAAGGCCGTGTCGTCGAGGGCGAGCGGTTCGAACACGTGCTCGTCGAGGTACTCGTGCAGGGGCTGCCCGCTGACCTCCTCGACGACCAGTCCGAGCAGGATCGTGTTGGTGTTGCTGTACTCCCAGCCCTCACCCGGCGGGAAGTCCAGCGGGTGGGCGAAGGAGTAGCCCAGCAGTTCCTGCGGGGTGAAGCTCCGGTACGGGTCGCTCACGAGCGCCTGGAGGAAGTCCTCGTCGGCACTGTAGTTGAACAGGCCGCTCTGCATCCGCGCGAGCTGGCGCAGCGTGATCCGGTCGCCCTCCGGCACCCCCGCCACGTACTCGCCGATCGGGTCGTCCAGGCCCACCGCGCCGTCGTCGACGAGCTGGAGCAGTGCGGTGACCGTGAAGGTCTTGGTCTCGCTGCCGATGCGGCTGTGGAAGTCCGTGCGCATGGGCTCCCCGGTGGCCTTGTCGGCGACCCCGAAGGCCGCCTCGTACCGGCAGTCCGGCCCCGACACCCCGACGATCACCCCCGGGACGCCCGTCCGCTCCAGCGTCGCGGTGACCACCTCGTCGAGCCGCGCGACGACGCCGCTGTCGCAGCGGACGCCGGCGCCCACGTCCACCGCCGGCTCCGCCCAGGCCGTGCCGCCCAGGGAAGCGAGGACCAGGACGCCGGCGGCGAGCCCCGCCGTGAGCGCGCGGCGCCACCGCGGGCGAGGAGCGGGACCGGTTGCTGCGACCATGACGGCCTCCACCCTCGTGGCTCGACTGGCGGCGACCCTGGGGCAGACCCTCACGGGCGGTCAAGGAGGCCCTGCGGTGGGCACGGTCCGCCCCGCGTGTCCCGACGTCCCGTGGCGGGCCGGGCCACGACGCGCTCGGTCCGGAGCTGCCGGACGCCCGCCCCCACCCGGCGAGGGAGGCCTTACCCGGCGGGCCGGCGGGTGCTTCACTGCAGTGTCAGCGGGCCGGCTCGGCGAGCGCGTCCCGGGCGCCGCGCCGGCGACCGGCCCGGGGCCCCGTGGCACGGGCGAGGAGCCGCAGATGCACACGCCGAGCGCACCGCCGACACCCCGGACCGTCCCGGCAGCCCGGCCCTGCGTGGCCGGCGACATCGGCCCCGAGCGCCGGGAGATCGAGTTCGAGCCCGTCGCCGACCCGGCGCCGGCCGCGCCGAGCCCGGCGCCCGAACCGGCACCGCCTGCACCGGTGCCCGCACCGGCGTGACCCTGCCGGTCGACCCCGCCGCGGACCCGCCCGCCCTGGTCGCGGGGGAGCTGCGGGGCTACCGCCGCTTCCGCCTGGCCGAGGACGGCCTGCGCCCGCCGGTGCACGTCGCCGCGGGCCCCTGGAGCTGGCCGGTCGAGCAGGCCCGCTGCGCGGTCGACGACGGGCACTCGCCGCCCGCGCGCGGGTGCGGCTGCGGCCTCTACGGCTGGTACCACCCCAGCTCCACCGGCCTGGGGACCGGCTGGGGGGACGTGACCGCGGTGGTCGCCGCCCGCGGCCGGATCGTCCTCGGCGAGTCCGGCTTCCGCGCCGCCGCGGCGCGCGTCCAGGCCGTCACCCTGCCCCGCCGGGCCAGTATCTCCCCGCGCCGTCGTCGCCGGTGCGAGCGGGTGCTGGCCGAGCGGTACCCCGGCGTGCTGGTCTACCGGTCGCGGCGGCGGATGCTGCGCCGGCACCCGCCCGAGGACCTGTCGGCCCTGGGCATCACCGTCCGCCCCAGCACGGCGCCGCGGTACCGCTGGACCGCCCTGGTCGTGTGGCTGAGCGGCGTCCTGGCGCTGTGCTCGGTGGCGGTGGTCCCGCGCCCGGTGCTCGTCGGCATCGCCCCGGCCGGCTGGCTCGCCGCGCTCGCCGGCTTCGTCCTGTGGCAGGCCGCTCTGGTCTGGCTGGTGGTCCGGGCCTCGCCGCCGCCGGGTCAGGCGCCGCGGTAGGTGCCCATCGTCCAGAGGTTGCCGTCGGGGTCGCGGACGCCGAACTCGTGGGAGCCGTAGTCGGTGTCGTGCAGTTCCTGCAGGACCTCGACCTCGGCGGTGCCCCGGACGCGCTCCCAGGCGGCGTCGACGGTGGCCGGCTCCGCCGCGACGACGTAGACGCCCTGCGGTCCGAGGGCGCCCCAGTCGCCGGGCTTGCCGCGGCTGCCGAACATGACGCCGCCGCCGTCCGGCCAGCGGGCCTCGGCGTGCACGACGGTGCCGTCCTCGTCGCGGTGACAGGCGGTGACGGTGAAGCCGAGCCCCTCGGTGAGGAAGCGGATCCCGGCGTCGACGTCGGTGAAGCCGACGCTCGGCCAGACGGTGGGCGCGGGGGTGGTGGTCTGAGAAGTCATGCCGGAGAGGGTGCCGCCTCGGCCGGGGCGCTGTCTTGGACGAACGGGAGCTCCTCGCGCAGCCAGGTCCCCACGCTGCACCCGGCGAGGGCCCGCCACTCCCGGGCCAGGTGCGGCTGGTCGGCGTAGCCGCACCGGGCGGCGACCTCGGCCAGCGGCGGACGACGCGGGTCGAGCAGCAGCCGGCGGGTCGCCTCGAACCGGGCGATCCGGGCTGCCTGCTTGGGTGTCAGCCCGGTGGCCAGCCGGAACCGCTCGCTCAGGTGCCGCCGGCTCCACCCGACGTGCGCGGCCAGGTCCTCGACCCGGCAGCGGCCGGCGCTGCCGTGCACCAGCCGCCAGGCCTCGCGGACCTCGGGCGGTACGGGCGCGAGGTCGCCGCAGAGCCGGTCGAGCAGTGCGGCGTCGAGCCGGGCGAACCGCTCCGCCCAGCCGTCGGCGGCCGCCAGGTCGTCGACGACCCGGTCCGCCGCCCGGCCGAGGACGTCGACCAGGTCGACGGTGCGCTCGGCGAGCTCGGCGGCGGGCAGCCCGAGGAGGGCGCTCGCGGCCAGCGGGGTGAGGGCGTACTGGACGCCGTCCTGGGGACGGGTGGCGTCGATCAGCGCCGCCCGGGTGTGCAGGCCGCCGACCACCGCGTGCGCCGCGACCGCGGAACCCGGTCCGCTGACCCGCAGTGGTGCCGCCAGTTCCACGACCAGCGTGAGGTGGCGGGACGGCAGCCCGCGGTGCAGGCCCGTCGGCAGGGCCGGCGCGCGGTAGCCGTGCGCCGCCGCGACGAACGGGCGCAGCGGGGCCGGGACGGCGTGGCCCACGAGGGACACGGGTCGGGCCTCCTCCCGCTCGCCGGCCGGCGGACGGCGCCATCCTGCCGTCCGCGCGGGCCGGCCGGGAGCCGCTCGGGCAGCGCGGAGACGGTCCCGGCGCTCACGGGGCCGGGGGCGTCGGAGAGCCGACCCGGCTGCGGAGCGCCATGAGCAGGGCCGGCCACCCCAGTGCCAGGCCTGCGCCGAGCAGGGCCCCGGTGACGGTGTCGCTGCCCAGTGCGCCCGCAGGTGGACCCGCGCGAGCGCCATCAGGCCGGCGAACACCACCGCCCGCACCTCCCACCGCCATCGGCTCGGTCCCGGCCGGGCGAGGACCAGCACCAGACCGACGGCGGTCACGGCACCGGCGACGGCGTGTCCGACGGGAACGCCGCGGCCGAGGTCTCGATCGGGCTGCCGGGCGGGCGGGCCCGGTCGTGGGCCGCCTCGACCCGGGCAGGGCCACCAGCAGGCCGAGGACAGCAGGAGGACGACGACCTCCACGACCGTCATGCCCCGGACCGAGGCCCAGACGTCGGACAGGCTGGTGGACTGCGGCAGGAACCACGCGAGGACGGCGACGACGAGGGCGACCGACAGCAGCGACCGCCTCGATGGCCCGGACGCCGTCCCGGTCGGAGTCCAGCCAGAACGCGCCGGAGCCGTTGCGGACCTCGACGCCGGACAGGCGCCACCCCAGCGGGACGAGCACCGGCGCTCGGCCGCAGCGCGGTGTCAGCCGCCCTTGCGGCGGGTCAGCACGAGGCCGGCCACCTCGGTGGCGCCGGCCGCCAGGAGGACGCGGGCCATCTCCCTCAGGGAGAAGCCCTCGGAGTAGACGTCGTCGAAGACCAGGACCCGCCGGCCGGCGATGCGGGCCGGCGCCGGGACGGACAGGGCGGCCCGCAGTTCGCCCTCGGCGATCTGCTGACGCGCTTGCGGGCTGATGCCGAGGAACCGGCCCGTCGGTCCGGACTTGGCGATGAGCCCGGGGGCGAAGGGCCAGTGGGGCCCCTCGTGCGCGGCCGCGTCGAGGACCAGCGAGAGGTAGTCCCACAGCCGCTGTGCGCGTGGCCCGACGTAGATGGCGCCGGTCGTGATGACGTCGTAGCGCTCGAAGTCCTCTCGATGGTCGTCGAGGAACCCGACGAGGATCCGCCCGAGGACGTCAGCCCACGAGCGGTCCTCGCCGTACTTGTAGCTCATGATCGCGTCCCACATCTCCTCCGGTCTGTCGCAGACGGTGTGGACGCGGGTGAAGAACGGGTCGTCGAGGGTGCACACCGTGTTCGGGCAGGGGGATGCCCCCTCCAGTGGCTGACCGCACAGAGCGCACGTCGGTGCGCTGACCACCGGGCTACCGGCGGTGGCACACGGGAAGCAGATCGCCGGGGTGCCCGACGTCCGGTACACGCACGCCGGGCACGCGGGGAAGCCGACGGGGGACGGCCCCCGTTCCTCCAGGTCAGCGGGCATCCCACACTCCCGGGCCGCTCGGCGAACAGGCTGGCGCTGCACCGTAGGGCATGGACAGTCCCTCGAGCACGTCGGCGCACGAGGGCGTCGGACGGCCGATCGACCGCTCCGGGCACGGAGGTGGCAGCCGCGACCCTCGTGCGAGGCCCCGAGCCGCGTTCTGCGCCACCCGCCGCAGGGGTGCACCGGACCGTGCGACACGCTGTCGCGGCGGCCGCGGCAGTTCGTGAGGGAGGACCTGGTGGCGACGGAGCTGTTCCTGGTGCGGCACGGCGAGGCCGTGGCCAACGTCGAGCCGGTGATCGGCGGCATGCGTGGGGACGCGGGCCTGACGCCGCGGGGGAGGGAGCAGGCCCGCCTGCTGCAGGAGCGGCTGTCGGACCGACGGGTGGACGCCGACCGACTCGTCTCCAGCACCCTTCCGCGGGCGCTGCAGACCGCCGAGTACGTCGCGCGCGGGCTCGGCCTGCCGGTGCTGCGGGACGACGGGCTGCACGAGCTGCGTCCTGGGGAGGCGGACGGGCTGACCGTGGAGCAGTGGCGGGCGAGGTACCGCGCCGGCGAGGAGACGCCGGGGACGTGGGACCCCTACCGGGTGTTCTCCCCGGGCGGCGAGAGCTGGGCGACGTTCCTGGCCCGCGCGTGCGGCGCGCTGTCCCGTCTCGTGGCACGGCACCGGGACGAGACGGTGGTCGCGGTGTGCCACGCGGGGGTCGTGGAGGCGTCGTTCGCGCTGGCGTTCGGCCTGGGGGCGAGCGGGAACCGAGTGGACTGCGCGCCGCTGAACACCAGCCTGACCCACTGGCGGCACCGGGTCACCCCCACCGGCGAGCCGGAGTGGACGCTGGTCTCGTTCAACGACGCCGACCACCTGGGGCTCGGCGCCGTGCCTGCCTCCCCGCCGCACGACGCCGTGCCGCTTCCCGGCGATGGTCGTGCCGCGGACGACTGAGGAGCGAGCGGCTGCCGCGCCCGAGTCGGAGCAGTGCTGCGGCTGCGGTGGCGCGTCGGGTCTCCGTGCTCCTGCCTCGACCTGTCCCGTCGGACCGGACCCGGTGGTGAGGTCCGGACCGGGGGCGGGCGTGTCCATCGAGCCTGACGTCGCAGGTCAGGAGGGGGAGTGGGTGCGCCATCAGGGACTCGAACCCCGAACCCGCTGATTAAGGGTCGTGTAAGTTGATCACTGATGGCTATTGATGACAGTCACCGAAGACCTGCAGCTCAGAAGCCATGTTCGTCGGTTCTTAGGGTTGGGGCTTGTTGGTCGGAGCTGGCCGATCCTGGCGAGTAAACGATGAGTAAAGCATGGCCCCGGCGAGTAAAGTGTGGCCTCGCCGGACGGTGCCGCCCCGGCGCGATCACGACTCCGAGCGGGGGCATCGTGGCCAGACCCCATCTGGAGCTCGGCACCCACGGCCGGGTCCGCGTCTACCCGGATCCGGCCGGGTACCGGGCGGTGTGTCTGTACCGGGACTGGGACGGGGCCACCCGCCAGGTGCAGCGGCAGGCCAAGACCAAGGGGGCGGCGGAGCGGGCCCTCGCCGTGGCGCTGCGAGATCGGGGACGTCCGGGAACGGGCTACGAGATCACCCCCGACACCAAGGTCGCCGACCTCGCGGCGAAGTGGTTCAGCCAGCTCGAGGGCAAGAGCCCGTCGACGATGCAGGCCTACCGTGACCGGCTCGATCGGCAGGTTCTCCCGGCACTGGGCAGCGTGCGGGTGCGTGAGCTCAGCGTCGGCTTGCTCGATCGTCACCTGGCGGCCGTGCGGGCGTCGCACGGTCCGGCGCTTGCGAAGATGACCAAGTCGGTGATCAGCGGCATGTGCGGCCTGGCCTGCCGCCATGACGCCCTGAAGGCCAACCCCTGCCGGGATGTGGCGCGCATCCCCAGCCAGACCCGGCGGGCGCCGCGGGCGCTGACCGCGGACGAGGTCAGGTCGGTGCGGGCATGGCTGAGCGAGGACGCGACGGCTCGCGAGCGGGACCTGCCGGACCTCGTGGCGTTCATGGTCGCCACCGGTCTCCGCATCGGCGAGGCCTGTGCAGTCAGCTGGCCGGACATGGACCTCGATGCCGGCACCGTCACGGTCACGGGGACGGTGCTGCGGGTCAAGGGTCAGGGCCTGGTCGTCAGCCGGCCGAAGTCGATGGCGGGGGAGCGGGTGCTGGAGCTCCCGAGCTGGTGTGTCGCGCTCCTGCGGCGGCGCGGGCCGTCGCGAGGACCGGTCTTCCCCGCGCCGCGCAGCCGCAAGCTGCGCGACCCGAACAACACCCGCCGGGCTCTTCGCGAGGCCTTTCACGCGATGGGGATGCCGGACGTCACCTCCCACGCCTTCCGCAAGACCGTCGCCACGCTCATGGACGAGGCAGGGCTGTCGGCCAGGAGCGCGGCCGACCAGCTCGGGCATGCCAAGCCGTCCGTCACGCAGGACGTCTACTACGGCCGCAGGAGGCGGGCCACCGGAGCAGCGCAGGTCCTCGAGCAATTGGGCTGAACGGGTCGCTCGTACATGGGCGATTGCACGCCGGGCATCACGTCCCGGTAGATGCGCCATGGTGGCGGCAGGCGTCGATCCAGGATTGGAGGTCGTCGCGGCGGTAGACGACGCGGCGGCCGAGCCGGAAGCTGTGCGGGCCGGTGCCCGAGTGCCGCCAGTACCGCAGCGTGGCGACGGGGGTGCGCAGCCGTAGGGCGGCTTCGGCGATGGTGAGCAGCTGGGGCGTGGGCTCGGCGGTGTGAGCGGGGCCGGGGGTGTGGTCGGTCATGGTCGTCTCCGAGGCTCGACGGGTCGGGGCGGCTGTCCACCCCTAGAAGGCGCCGTTTCGTGGCCGTTGCTGACAGCCCACAACCAACTTCTTCTGTCGACCTCCTGTTCTTCTCCTGTCCCTCCCCGCAGCGTCCGGTCCCGGGGGTGGGAGCGCCTGGGGTCTTCGCCTTGCGCCCGGGATCGGCGCCGGATTACGGCGTCGGGAAGGCTGGCTGCGACGGTGACCCGCCGGAGGTCGGAGGGTTCTTCAGTTGTCCTCCAGTTCTCCTGCAGTCCCGCTCATGTGGTCGACAGCGGCCCTGGTGATGACGAGTCCGGCTCACCGCCCGAGGCTCGGGGTGACATCCCGTGCCGTCCGTGGCCCGTAGCGCTCGGACTCGGGCCGCGGGACACCCGCCGGGAAGGCGCCCTGCCCTGGCGTGGCGGCTCGGCGCTGGTGACGGTCGGCGTCGTAGTGCGCGCGCCAGGCGTCGCGGGCTGCGGTGAGCCGGTCGCGCGGCTGGCCCAGCAGGGCCGGCTCGGCCTGCAGGTCGGCGATGCGGGCCCGGGCACCGGCCAGCTCATGCCGGGTGGTGGCGACGGAGCGCTCGAGGGCGGTCAGCCGCCCTGCGAGATCGGGTGCCCAGGCCAGCGGCCCGAGCGGATCGAGCCGTTCCGCGCGCCGGCGCTGCGCCTCGGCAAGGGCGGCCTGGGCCTGCTCGCCGGCCCGGCGGGCGGCCTCGGCGGCGGCATGCAGCCCGGCGTGCTCGGGATGCTGCTGTTCGGCAGCCCCGCGGGCGATGGCGTTGAACGCCCGCCACAGCGCCGGCCGGTCGTCGCCCCGGTCGGCCACCCGCGCGAGCTGCTCCGAGTCGGTGGGCAGTCCGGGCAGCTGCGGGCGCCACCGGTCGGCCCAGCCGGACAGCTGCGCACCGGCCCGGGCGACGGGGGCGCGCTTGAGCCCCCACCAGCCGGGCCCGTCGAGCACCACCTTGGCTGCGGTGCGGGCGTTGCTGCGCTGGTCGTCCCAGGTAGCGAGCAGGCCTTCCCGGATCCGGTCGGCGTCCTCCGCGAGGGCAGCACCGGCGGCCTCGACCCGCTGGACCGCGTGCTGGGCGGCCAGACTCGCCTGCCGATGCTCGGCGTCCAGTCGGGCCAGCTCGCCAGCGTGAGAAGTCTCCAGCGCCACGGCCCGGCGCAGCACGTCGCACCACGGTTCCAGGACGGCCAGCCGCTCGAGGCAGCGCTGCTCGACCGTCCACGCCTGCTGCAGCTCGGCCAGCATCTGCTCCACCGGGCGAGGTGCGGCGTAGCGGGCGGCCTCGGCGGCGGCGAGCTGCGCGGCATGGCCGGGCCCGAGGTCGGCGCGGTCCCGGCCGAAGGCGGCGATCCACTGCTCGCGTGCGTCGGCGAAGTCAGTGGCGATCAGGTGGGCGGTGTTGGCGGTGCGGCCGCGGGTCATCCCGACATAGGCCGACGCCGCCCCGGTGTGCTCACCCACCACGAGGTGCGCGGCGGGAACGGTGTCACCCTGCGCGCCATGCGCGGTGGAGGCGTAGGCCAGCTCCACGTTCGAGGTGACGTAGCCGGCGGGCAGTACCCGCTTCCCCGCCCTCGCCGGCGTGACACCGGCAGGGACAGCCTCTCGTGGGGTGACATCGGCCGGGAGGACGGCCAGCCTTCCTTCGCTATGCACGGCGGTGACGGTCCAGGTGTCACGGTTGGCCACCCCGAGGTCGCTGTCGTTGCGGCGGGTGGCGATCCGGTCCCCGGCGCCGATCCGCTGTCCGCTGGCGGTGACCGCGACCCGGGTGTCGTCGACGCGTCCGTCGGCGACCAGCCGCTCGCGGATGGCCGCACCCAGTTGGGCGGCCTGCTCGCGGGTATCGACCACCACGGCCACCCGCTCGCCGTCGCGGTTATGTGCGACGACGAGCATGGCCAGCGCCTCGTGCAGTGCTGCCGGGTCAGGGTGCAGGCGGATCCGGCCGCGGGCCATGAGGGCGTCGAACACCGCGCCCGGATCGGCGCCGGTTCGCATGGTCAAGGTCAGCTCGGCGTACACGGTGTCCGGGCTCACGCGGCCGTCTTGGTCGGTGGAGGTGAAGCGGTGGACCCTGTCGAGCACCAGGTGGGCTGCCGGGTCGACTTGCCCGGCGGCCAGGTCCAGCACGCCGCCGCGGCCGACCGCGGTCAGCTGGTGCCGGTCGCCGAGCAGCGCCACGTGCACGCGGTGTTCATCGGCGAGGGTCAGCAGGGCGCGGGCGGTGTCCTGGTCGAGCATGCCGGCCTCGTCGACCACGAGCAGATCCCCGGAGCTGAGGCCCGCCCCTGGCTCCGGGCCGGTGTAGACGGCTCCGGTGCGCGGGTCGGTGTCGCCGGCGGCCAGCCGGGTCCAGACGCCGTCGTCCGTCCAGCGCCAGCCGTGCTGGAAGGTCAGCCACGCCGCGGACCCGGTGGCGGTGCCGACCTCGGCGGCGGCGACCTTGGCCGCCTTCAACGTCGGGGTGACGACCACCAACCCGCTCCCGCGCGCGTGCAGCAGCGCGCGGGTGGCGGCCAGTGTGGTGGTCTTGCCCGCACCCGCCGCGCCCTCGACGACGATCAGGGGCCGGTCGCCGGTCAGCGCGGTGACCGCCGCCGCCTGCCCGGCATCCAACTGCCCGCGCACGGCAGCGGGCAGCTCCGGCTCGTGCTCTCGCCGCTGGTCGGCTCGTGCCGGGGCACTGCGGGCGGCCAACCGGTCGCTCAGGTCGGCCTCGACATCGAGCACCGTCTGGGAGGTCCACGCCCGGATGTGCTCCGGAACGCCGGCCCGGTCCTGGTCCAGCAGCGGCACGCACCGGGCCATGGCACGGGCGCTGAGGTCCTCGGCCAGCTCGGTCCGCACGCCGGCGTTGACGACGATGCGCGCGGCGGCGAGCAGCTGCTCGACCTCCCCGCGGACATCGGCGGCGTTCCACGCCGACCGGGCGGCCGCCAGCCGGGACAGCACGCGCTCCACGGCCACGTCACGGTCCAGCGTCCCGATCGGGGTGGGGGCCAGGTCGACCGAGTGCCCGGGGTCGCGGTAGCCCAGGGTGGCCAGCTCGGCCACCCACCGGGCGGTGAGGTCGGTGCCCGGTTGTGGGGTGACCTTGTCCGGGCGGCCCTCGGCCCAAGCCCGGGCGTCCCAGGCCCGCCGTAGTCCCGGCCCCGGGATCTGGCCAGGATGCGTGGCCGTCCACTCCCGCTCGTAGCGGTCCACATTGCGGCCGATCTGCGCCGCCCGGGCGCTGAACGCGGCAGCGTAGGCAGCGAGCTCCGGTACGTCGCCGGTTCCGTCCACGGTGTAGCCGTGCGCGGCCAACGCGGCCCGGAACTGCGGGTCGCAGGCGACCGCGGCGTGCCCGATGCCGTTGACCGCGGCGAGGAAGTCCCGCACCCCGAGGGTGTGCAGCCCCCGCCACCGGCCGGCGGCGAACACCCGAGCATTGATCTGCAGGTGCAGATGCCGGTGCGGATCCCCGGCCCGGGAGGTGTAGTGCCGCACCGTCACCGCCTCCAGGCGCTCGACCAGCACCTGCAGCTGCCCGCCCCGGGGCCCGACCCGGGTGGTGGCGTGCTGCGAGAGCCAGCCGATGACCTGGGTCGCGGCGCGGTCCTGGGCGGCGTCGTAGGCCGTCGCGATGTCCGGGTGCAGGGCGGCGGCCAGCGACCAAGACTTCGGCCCGTTGACCACCACCTCGACGAACCGCACCGCCCGGTCGTCGGTGCGCAGCCGCCCCCGCGCCATCCCGTCGTCCGGGTCGAGACCGGCCACCCACGCCTCGTAGCCGTCCCCGGCCAGCGGCGCCAGCTCCTGCACCCGACCGTCGGCGGTGTAGCGGCGGGCGAGCCCGGTGCCCTCGGTCAGGTAGTAGTCATCGGCCCGGCCCCAGCCAGCTTCCACGTAGTGGCGTGCCGCCGCTGGCGCCCCGGCGTACACCTTCATTCCACCGTGCATTCTCAACGCCACCCAACAATGGCCAACAGGTCACCCCAGAAACGGCGATGGGTCCCGCGAAGCGGGGCCCGTACTACCGCTATTGGTAGCATGCGTGCCGTTCTTCAGTAAAGGCTTGAGGGTTAGCGGTAGCGGTTGGGCGTTATAGGGTGAGAGTTGTCGTGGGTGTCATTTCGTTGGTCGCTCATGGTGGTTGCCGATTGCATGCAGTAAGCCGGGTTTCCCGCCTACCCATGCTGATGACGTTGGGCTTCGCGGTGCACCGGTTTGCGGTCACGCAGCGGCCTCCTGCGACACGGTGGCGTAGGCGTCGAGCGGCCAGCGGGCGACTCGGCTCTGTCGGCCAAGAAGGTGTCCCGGTTGTCCTCCCCGTGCGAGACGGCTCACCGGGCGGGTCTTGCGGGACGGCGACCGGGGGCACGTGCTTCGTCCGGCGATGTTCCCGGTTGAGGTTCCTCCTGCGGGACGCCTCCGTGAGCGGCAGCGCAGCAATTGCAGACGTCCTTCCAGGCTTCGAATACTCGGTTGTGCGCGCTCAAGTTGCGCGTCCGGTTACGGCGCACGGAGTGCTGGGCATGTGTCGAACGAGTTCCGTCGAGGTCAAACAGCGGCCCGGCGGAGCTTCCGTCGGTTGGGTCCACGCCGACGCTTCGTGTAGCGGCGGACTGACCCGGCAAGTGTCGGCGGCGCTGCAGCAGTCCCTGTGGCCGCTCACGGGTGCTTGGAGCTGATTTTGAAGGCGTCGGCAGGCATTCGCTTCGCTGCGGGCGCCGAGCCAGCCAGCGCTGCTCGCAACTAACGAGACGGCTTGGGGGAAGCAGCCGAGAGCCACCCGCGGACTCAGTCGCCCTCCTGCAGTGAACGCTTGCGGGCGTCACCGTCTCCGGACTACGCGGGCGCCACCGTAGAGGAATCGCTCACCAGGAACCCGAATGTGGGAACGCAAGTGTCCGATGATGATCACGCCGCAAGTTCCCGTGACCGGGCGCTCCAAGCAGCGGCCGATCGCCGTCGGAGATTCTCGTTGCTATCTGCGGCAGATCAGTTCCTCCCTTCGCGGACATCCTTCCCCTGTTCGGCGAAAGCCTTGAAATCCTGCATGTGCTGTTGCGACTGCTTGTAGAAGGAGCCGGGCATCAGAAGCCCCACCAGCCGCATCAGCAGGCTGCTGAACCGGTATTCGCTCTCGCTCTCCCAAAGCGTCGTGTCCGGGCTGGCTTCGGTCAGCCGATCGCGCTGAACGCTCCACATGCCCGCGCCGACAATCTCGCGGTCGAAGTAAACGACGCTCTCTTTCGGGATCCCGTGCAGGTCTGCCGGATCCCGGCGCGTGATTGTTTCTGTCAACTCGATCTTCCGCTGCCCCGACTGCATCACGACCCGCGACTTGGTACCGAGCTGCCCGTGTATCCCGTTCACCGGCTCGTGCAGCACCAGGCCCCGCAGCCACTTCGGTATGTGTGCCGGGTCGGCGAGCAGCTGGGCCACCTTCTCCCGCGGCAGGGCCACCTCGATCGAGTTGGAGTACTTCATCGCGCGCATTCCTTCCAGGAAGTCGCTCGCTCCCGTCGGCACCATGCCGCACCACGAGGAGGCCGCGGAAGCAGCGTCGACGACCCGATCTCCCGGTGGTAGACGATGCCGTCGTAGGCGCGTCCCGGGTCGATGTGGGTCATCGACGTCCGGTAGACGACGGGGACGACCTGGGCGCCGAACGCCCGCATGGCGCTGTGCTCGGACAGCACCTGCGCGGCTGGGCCCGCGTCCCCACGGAGGTCCAGGACGTACGCGGTGCCGTCGATCTGGTCGAGCACGTGCTCGACCAGCGGCAGGCCCGCCATCAGCGTCACGCGGCGCCGGCGCGGGCGGCGTTGCAGGGACGAGGCGATGGCGCTCTTGGCGAGGAACTCCCCTCGTCCGAAGAACTGCGCCAGCGCGTAGTAGCGATCGCCGAGCTCGTCCGCGAGAACAGCGCCGAGCGGACGGTACCGGGCGTCACCCGGGAGCTCTCGCGAGATGTGCACGTTGTGGGCGAGCAGCAGCACCGGGCCCGAGCCTCGCCCGTCCGCGGCCCGGTGGAGGGTGAGCAGGTCAGCCATGCGCTGGTCCCGAAGGCCTTCCCGAGCTCCGGGGTGAAGCCCGCGCCGCCGCGCGTCCGCCTCCTGCTCCAGCCCGGCGAGGAGGATGCAGCAGTCGAGGAGGGCCGCCCGCACGGGTTCGTCACGGGAGGCGGCGCCTGCGCTGCCGGCGCCGTGCTCGTGGGCGAGCAGCGCCTGCTGGAAGCCGGTCGCGGCCTCGACCACCCCGAGCAGGTCTCGGTCTTCTACTAAGAGCCTTCCGTCGCGTTCGGCGAGCGGGTCGAGGCGGTCGAGCGCTGCAACGGCGTCCCGGTCGCCGAAGGGCGCGCTACGCAGACGCACCAGCGCCGAGCCGGCCCCGTTGGGGTCGACGCCGACGACCCTGACCGTGTCGGGTCCCCGGTGGCGTGCGTTCCACGACGCGATCCAGGCCAGGAGCTCCAGCATCTCCCGCACGTTCCAGGTCCAGTAGCCCAGGCCACCGAGGACGTCCACAATCTGGGCCTCGGTCGATCCGCGACCGACCACCCGATCCAGGGCCACGGTCGCCGCAGCGCTCGCCTCGAGCGCGACCAGGCGGGTGCCGTGGTCTTCGACCATCTGGCGAACGAAGGCCGCGCGGGTCCGGAAGAATTCGCTGCTGCCGTGGGTGGCCTCGCCCACGGCGAGCAAATCGCTGGTGACTGCCGCGGGCGGGAGCGGAAGGGCCCCGTCCGCCGCCGGACCCCGGACGGCACCGCGGACCTGATCCACCGCTTCGCGGTCACCTTCTTCTTCAGGCATGCCAACTAGTCCTTCCCAGATTGCGGGGTTGAGGTGGCACCTTCTCGATCTGCGGGGTCACGTGGTGAGACCCTTCGGTTGCTTCGGAGTGCCTCGATAGACGATCCCCTACCGGACACTCCCCCTGTCAGGCTGAACTCTTGAGAGACTGAGCCACTCCAGACGCTTTGCTGGCTAACCATTCGCGGGCATTCGCCTGGTCAGCACGGCCTGCGAGGGTGTTCCCGGGATGTGACGTCACGTCTGGGGGCGGTGACAGCGCCGTCGCGGCCCGGCATCCTGGCCGCCGCCGGGAACCGCGCCGGTCGGCGGCTGCGGAACGGAGGCGAGGCCTCATGCGCACTCGCATCATCGGCGTGGCCGTGCTGGCGGCCGTCGTCGCCACGGTCCTGTTCGCCGTGCCGCTGGGCGTGGGGGCGTTCGAGTACCTAATGCAGCACGAGCGGGTGCACCTGGTGGGCCACGCCCGGGACGTCGCGCTCAGCGTGGCCGGCGACGTGCGCGACGGCGCCCCCATCGACCTTGAGGACGTCGAGGACGTCGTCGGGGAAGAGCACCGCGTGATCGTCTACGGCGGGGGCGGCGACCGGATCGCCGGATCCGGACCGGACGCCCCCGCCGACGTGATATCCGACGCCCTCGACGGCGACGCGGAGACCGGCACCGTCGGCGACCTCCTAGTGGCCGCCGTCCCCATCGCCCACTCCGACGAGGTGATCGGTGCCGTGGCCGTCACCACGCCCAGCACCGTCCTGCGCGACGTCACCGTCATCTGGGCCGCGATGGCCGGGCTGGCCGCGGCGGCGGTGACCGTCGCCTGGCTGGTGGGGCGGCGGCAGGCGCGCCGGCTGGCCCGCCCGCTTGAGGACCTGGAGGAGAGCGCCCGCCGGCTGGGGGACGGCGACTTCACCGTCCGCACCCGCCGGGGTGGGATCGAGGAGATCGACGCGGTCGGCGCCGCGCTCGACGCCACCGCCGCGCGCCTGGACGACCTGCTCGCCGGCGAGCGGGCGTTCTCCGCCGATGTCTCCCACCAGCTGCGGACCCCGCTGGCGGGGCTGCGGCTGCGGCTGGAGGCGGCGGCCGAGCGGACCGACCCCGAGACCGGAGCGGCGATCGCCACGAGCCTGCTCGACGCCGACCGCCTGGAGGCAATCATCGACGAGCTGCTGGCCCTGGCCCGCGCCGGGCAGGCCGCCTCGGCCGGCCCGGTGGACCTGGGCGCGCTGATCGGCGAGCTGTCGACGGAGTGGGGCGCGCGGCTGGCGCTGCACGGCCGCGACCTGCGGGTGCAGATCGATCCGGGCGCTCCGGAGGCCCGGGCGTCGACCGCGGCGGTCCGCCAGGTGCTCCGGGTACTGGTCGACAATGCCACCACGCATGGCCGGGGCACCGTCACCCTCGCCGTGCGGGAGGCCTCCGGCGCGGTGGCGGTGGACGTTGCCGACCAGGGACCGGGCGTGCAGGACCCCGACGGCACGCTGTTCACCCGGCGGGCCGACCGGCGCGACGGGCACGGCATCGGCCTGGCCCTGGCCCGCCGCCTGGCCGAGGCCGAACAGGGTCGGCTGACCCTCTCCTGCGCGGCACCACCGGTGTTCACGCTGCTGCTGCCCGCCGCTGCCGACACGGCGGATGCGCAGCAGGCGGGCGTCGCGGTGACGCCTTCCACCGGCCAGTGAGCGACCGCCCGCCACCGATCGCGAACGCAGCCGGCCGAGTGTCGCCGGCGCCGGAATGTCGACCCGAGACTTGTCCCACTCGGTGTTGCTTGATCCTGTGCTGGTCATCGATCCCCTGCGAGACCCCGTCGGCTGGCTTCCCCGTCCCTCTTGAACGGTCGCCGTAGCGGGTTCGGCTACCGGAACAGTGAGCTCTTCCCGCTTGGCTGCCGCCACAGCTGTGCCCGTGCAGCGTCGGCGAGGATGACGCATGGTAGATGGGCCGCCAGGGGGGTTCGGGGTGCAGAGGAATCCCAGTACCACTGGGCTGTCGATGGTGATTGCCCGTAGCACCACCTGGTGGATCGTGTGGGCAGGGGTGGCGGTCGAGGCATTGCGCCGGTCCGAGGCAGCTCGGCAGGTGCGTCTGGCAGGCGGGAGCTGGTACCCGCACTGGCGCTACGAGATGGAAGACGGGCTAGTTGCCGTAACCGGGTCGGTCTTCGCCATGGAAGCGATCACTCGACAGCTCACCCAGGTCGACAAGATCGTTGACCCGCAGGCCCGTGCCAGGTGGGCCAAGCAGAAGAAGGACGCGGCGTGGCGCACCCGCGAGGTCCTCAAGCGGTGCATCCGTGGCGGTGAGGGGCAACAGTTGGGCGACCAGTGGAAGCCGCTGATCAATCGCCGCAACGGAGTAGTGCACTTCGTCGCGGAGCAGCGGCCCTCCGTCCCCTACGACGGGATGAACATCGCGGTCGAGGACGCTGAGTTCACCGCAGTTGAGGCGGCCAGGGCCGTCGATCTGCTGTTCACCACCTTGGAGGGGCTAGGAACGCGGTCCAAGCCTGCCGTGCAGGGACATGCCGCGGGGTTCTCGGGGCAACTGGAGGAGCTACGCGAGCGGCGGCGTGTCGGCGGCGTCCCGACCATGTAGGGCCTCGAAGAGGCGCAAGACCGATCGCGCATGTTGACTGACCCCGCCGGTGCGACGCTGAGCGATGGGACACCGGATCGGGTGAGCATCCGGGTGGTGTCAGCACCTGCGCCGCTCGCCTGGTTACGGTGCAGGCCTCTTGAGGGTCGGGGCTCGCCGACCCGGTGAACTGGAGGCATGACCGTGGTTGACACAAACACCAAGGACAAGGAGCTGACTAGGCTCCTGCCTCAGATAGGCGCCCATCTGGTGACAGGCGAGGATCCGGTCCTGGTCATGAAGGGGGCGTCGATGCGCCCGATGACTGACGTGCTTGTCGTCACCAATGCTCGCGTTGTCGCCTTCTCCAGCCTCAAGTGGGCGGACGGCGCAAAATTCGAGGCCAGAGCCGGGCAGATTGAGTCGGCCGAGGCCGATGGACGCAAGGTCGCAATCAGGACGCGCGAGGGCGAAGCGATCTCCTTCTCGGTCGGCAAGGCCGAGGCCTCGCGCGCAGTCGATGCCATCAGCCGGCTCGCCTCCGGCGCCCCTGACGCCAGGGTCGACGCAGGTCTCGACGCCGCTCGAGCAGCGAGCGATGCCAATGAGGCAGCCTGGGATGCCGTCCCCATAGCCGGGTCCGCCACCAGAAACCGGGTCAACAGAGCCACGTGGAGAGTTCTCCGGGCGGCGGCCTACGAGGACGAGGTCCCGCTCTTCCTCATCACCGGGGACGACGGCACGGGAGTGCTGGCTGCTTTCACCGACCGTTGCATGATCATCAAGGCTGGCTTGATGACGAGCGCCCTTGCCGGTTCCTTCGGCGGCTCACGCCAAGCGACCTTCCACTACTCGCAGATCACCGGCATCGAGTACAACGCCGGCCTGCTGTTGGGCGTCCTCGAGATCCTCACCGCCAGCTACAACGGAACGGCCAACAAGGACCGCTGGCGCGGCATCAGCGCCAGTCGGAACAAGGACGCCAACCAGGCGGAAGCGCTGTCGAACACGCTACCGCTGGCCAAGGACGGCTACAAGAACGCTCAGGGACACATCAACGAACTTCGCCGTCTGGTCAGCGCCTCGAAACAGGTTCAGGTCATGGTCGAATCACCGACGCCTTCCGACGGCGGCGGTAATCTGGCCAGCGAGTTGGGCAAGCTCGCAGAGCTCAAGCAGCAGGGTCTGCTGGACGATGCCGAGTTTGCTGAGGCCAAGAGGGCAGTGCTCGCTAAGTTCTCCTAGGAGGCGTCTTGCCGGCGCCGCCGGTGGTAGGTCCGTTCGATCTAAATCGCGATCGCGATCCGCAGCTTTTGATGAGTCGGTAGATGGGGCAGACTTCAAGGCGCCGAACCACCACCTCCTAGCTCCCTGCCACGGAGACCGTCATCGGCATCATGGTCTTGACCCAGAGACCCGCGGCGCTGGAGGTCCTCGGTGGCGCGTGATAATCGCTGGCGTAGCCCTCCACCGCCCAACGACACAGCCGCCGTGGTCGGCCGATGAGCGGGAGCCCAACACACCCCGTCCCGCGCAGACGTAGGCCCTCCAACGCCCATCCACACGATCCTGGCCGCTCCTCGCAACCTCCATCCGGCTGCAGCGGGCCGGGGGAAGGGTGGGCCGCAGGCCCATCCCAGACCGGACACCTTCCGGGCCGAGCAAGATCGATTACCTCATCGGCCCGGCGAGTTCTTCAGGGCGAAGTAGCTAGGCAGCGGGGAGGGGTCGGGCCCAGGGGGGCGTGCGGGCGCCGGGCCCGACCCGGGTCAGGTCTGCGCCAGCGAGGTCCAGAAGGCGCAGTGCGACTCGGCGGCGACGTCCACCGGTCCGACACCGCCGGCGGAGGCGAGATCGAGGCCCTGCACGTCCCCGCTGTCGCGGTAGCGGTGCCACCGGGGGACGTCGGGCCCGTTGGGGTCGCCGGTCGCGGCGAAGGTGGTCCAGTAGCGGAGCATCGTCGCCGACAGCTCCTGCTGCTCCGCCGTCAGCGGCGCGCCGAACAGGCCCGGGAACAGGTACGGCAGCTCGGTGCCGTGCTGGGCGTCCTCCGGGTAGCCCGGGAACGGGAAGTCGACCAGCGGAGGCGCCGTCCGGTCGCGGAACTGGTAGGCGTACACCCGCGTCGGCCCCCGGGCCGACGACAGGGCCTCGTGGGCGTCGACGTGCGCGCAGGTCGCTAGGGCGTTCCCGGCATCGCTGTCCACCGCGGCCAGGGCCCGCAGCGGCGAGGGGTAGGCGTCGGCCGGGTAGCGGGCGAGGACCTCACCCGACCGGTCGCCGTGGCGCGCGGCCAGCTCCGCCTGGTACTCCTCCGCGGTGAGGGTCGCGGACGGCGGGGCGCCGGTCGAGACGAGGGGCTCAAGCGGGGTGAACAGCGTGGTCTCGTCGCGGGTGTTGCCGTGCACCACCGGCACCCGCGCGTGCTCGCCCGCGGCGATGGCGTCCGCCGGCTGGACCGGCAGGGCCGAACCGCCGACGACGAAGGCGCCGCCGGGCCAGGCGCGGAGCAGCGCCTCGACGTCGGCGTCCCGCAGGCAGGCGGCCACGTCGATCCCCCCGGCGCAGCCGACCGCGGCGGCGACCCGGTCGCCCGTGGCCTCGGCGGTGGCCAGGTCGTCGTAGCGCTCGGTGCAGCTGTAGCTCTGCGCGATCGCGCGGTCGAACAGCCCCCGCGCGCTCGGTGAGGCGAGCTGGACGCAGACGGAGGAGCCGCCGGCGGACTCGCCGAACACCGTCACGGTGTCCGAATCACCGCCGAAGGCGGCGATGTTGCGCTCCACCCAGCGCAGGGCGGTCTGCTGGTCGAGCAGTGCGGCGCTGCCGGAGGCGACGTCGCCGTTCTGCGCGGACAGGTCCCGCTGCGCCAGGAAGCCCAGTGGACCGAGCCGGTAGTTGACGGTCACGACGACCACGTCGCCGTCCTCGGCGAGCGTGCCCGCGTCGTACAGCGAGCCGGCGCCGGTGAGCCACGCGCCACCGTGGATCCACACCATGACGGGCAGCTCCCCGCGCCGGCCCTCCAGGCCGGCCGGTGTCGTGACGTTCAGGGACAGGCAGTCCTCGTCCGTCGACGCGATCGGGTTGAACTCGTCCTGCAGCTGGGGGCAGGCGCTGCCCGGCTCGGTCGCGTCGCGGACGCCGTCCCACGGCTCGACCGGCGCCGGCGGCCGGAACCGGAGGTCACCGACCGGCGGAGCGGCGTACGGGATGCCCTGGAAGAGGCGGGAGCCCTCCGCCAGGGCGCCCCGCACGGCGCCGTCCTCGGTGTCCACGACGAGCGGGGGCTCACCGCCGGCAGGGGTTCCCGGTGCGGCGAGGGCCGACCCGCCGCCGGCCACGAGGGCGGCACCGAGACCGAGGGAGAGGAGTGCCCGGCCGAGCGGCCGGGGGAGGGAGGGTCGCACGGGACCTCCAGGGACTGGTGGGTCCGCCGCGCGACCGTGAGCCGTGTCACGGCGGTCGTGCGGAGAGTAGGGGACCGACGGCCGGTGCGGGTCCGGGAGGCGCACGCTCGGCCATCCGGAGCCGGTCCCTGCGCGTGTCGGGAGGTCGTACGGGCACCCCGCGCGACCGGAGAGTCCGCTGTGTCCGGTTACCGATCGTCGATCGGAGCAGGGCCGCCAGTCGCGTGCCCACGACGGCGGGCCAGCTGCGCTCGTACTCGTCAGGTGGTGCCCAAGCTGAAGAAGTTCGCCTGCGTCCCGCGGCTGCTCTAGGGGCGCAGCGCGTCCAGCACCGTCCGCACCGGCCTGGCCGTCCCGGCGAGCGGCCGGTGTCGCGGCCGGGACGGTCGCGCCGATCACCCACAACCCCATCGCCGAGTCCGCCCACCCACCGCGTTTGGCGGTGCGGCCGGCCGCGCCAGCGCCCCGCCATACGCCCCAGCTTCACCAGTAACAACGGGAAGGAGACCCCGGATTAGCGGCGGCTAGACGGGCGGTGGCCGCCGCGCGGTCGAAACGACCGCAGCAACCGTCCCTTCGTGGACACGGTTACGGGATCGACCGTGTCGTTGTGGATGGTGCATATCTGCGAGTAGGGCAGCTCGGCCATGGTCCGTGACGGCGGTGGAGCGGCGAACGAGTGGCACGGACTCTTCCAGTGCCACCTGGGGGCGCCCGGTCGAGTCGGCACCACTCTCAGCTACTGAACCTTAGGCTGGTGCAGAGGCGCGGCCGTCCGCCGGTCACCTGGTCAAGTGGTCGGGACGGGCACCTCCGTGACCTCGATCCAGCTGCTCCCCCCGAAGTGCACGGTGTTGCGGCACGGGTACGGCGGCACCGGCATGTCGAACTGCGCATAGCCCTCGCTCGGGTCCATGCGGAGCAGGTCGATCCGGCTGGCGAGCTCGAGCCGCAGGGTGTCACCGCGGCGCAGCAGCGTCGGCCCCGGGGTCAGGCTGAAGCGGAGGACGACCGGTTTGTCTGGGACGAGTGGCTCCCGGCGCCCGGCGTCGATGGCGATCTCGAGCGGCGTGCTGCGTTCCTCTTCCTCCGTGCGGGACACCGGACGGATCGCGCCGAGCGAGAGCTGGTGACGCTCCCCCGCTGCATCGAGCCGGGACAGTCGGGCGACGACGTACGAGTCGATCTCGTTGCAGCTGTAGGTGAGCCGTGCGGTGACCGGGCCCGCGAGCTGGGTGTCCTGCTCGACCGGCAGGTCGAAGGCGAGTGTCTGGTCGGCCACGTCGTCCATGCCCCCGAGCAGCGGGAGCCCCAGGGGGACGGCGACCCAGGACCCGGAGCCCTCAGCCGTCGCCTCCCGGCTCAGCCGGTGGGTCGTGGCGTCCTCGTCGGGGGACCCGAGGTGCAGACGCCGGACGTCGCCGCCGGCGGGTGGGAAGGCGTCGGCGGTCTCGAAGCGCTCGGCGCCCTCGATCCAGTAGCGCACGCGCGGTTGCTCGGCATAGCCGTTGTCGGTGCCGCGCAGAAGATGGTCGAAGAAAGCCAGCGCCTCGCCCTGCCACGAGTAGACCGGCAGGTCGTATGCCGGCGGGGCGAGGATGAGCCACCGGGAGTCGGCGGGCGTCGCCGCGTTAGCGACCAGGTCGTAGCAGCCGAACTGGTGGAGGTTGAAGTACCCAAGGTTCTGCACGACCGTGAAGGGCACCTCGACGTCGCCGAGCGTGGCGGTCGGGCCCTCGGGGATCGTCGCTTGCGCGCGCGTCTTCTCGTCGAACATCCAGCGCGCGTAGATGCGGCGCATGAACTCCACGGGCGTGGCGGACTCGAAGGACTCGAACATCCCGGACACCCGGTGGTGGACCAGCCGCTCCAGGAGCGGGTGCAGCGGCCCGTTGGTGACCTGGCTGAGGAGTGCACGACGGCCTGGTGACAGGCGCTGGTCGTAGTTCTGCTGGGTGTAGTTCGCGCCCATCCAAATGGCGGCGAAGAACCAGGCGGGCACGCCGGCAAAGTGCATCATGTGCCGCCACAGGTCGGTCGAGACCTCGTTGCAGAACAACGCCTTGAGCGCCGGTGGCTTGCGCGCGGCGACGCTGAGCTGGGACACGGCGTAGTAGGAGGTGCCGAAGAGCACGACCTCCCCGTTGCACCACGGCTGCTCACCCGCCCAGGCGATGACCGCCTCGTGGTCGTCGATGTCCTGCGGGTCGAAAAACATCACCTGCTCGCCGGTGGAGCGGCCCATTCCTCGGCGCTCGACGACGACGGGGCAGTAGCCGCGGTCGGTGAACACCGGCGGCGAGCCGATCTCGTTCGACCCCGTCGGGATGCCCGCCGTGTGCGTCTCCGTGGCGTAGCCGCCGAAGGACACGACGGCCGGGTAACGGCCCGGCGCGCGCGGGGTATAGACGTCGGCGTGCAACTCGGCGCCACCGGCGACCGGGATGCGCTGGTCGGCCAGCACACGGTCGCCGAGCCCGTCCATCGCGACGGCGCGCGGCTGCCAGCCGGCATACTGCCGGCCGGCGGTCGAACCTTCCAAGGGGATGTGCGGGGTCATGCCGGTGCCTCCCGTGCGTCGGTGCTGCGGTGGGTGATGCCGGTTCTGGTGCGCTGCTGCTCGTTGAGCGGCTCGGTGAGCAGCTGGGTGAGGACCTGCTCAGCGCGGTCGCGGAACGCCTCGCCGCCGGTGGCCAGGGCGAGCACGGCGATGCCGGTGGAGGTCGCCTGCAACAGGGCGAGTGAGGCCTCGGTGGGTTCCAAGCCGAAGGACTCGAGCAGCCCGGCGCCGAGCGGGGCGATACCGGCGCCCAACGCGACGAAGGCGCGGCGCACGGCCGGGTCGGCGTCGGCGCTCTGCGTGAGAGCCGTCAGGATCCGCGTCTGGCGGGGGTCGACAAGCACCTCGACGAGCCCGGCGACCTTCGCAGCAGGGTCCTCGGCCGACACCGCCGCGCGGAGAACCTCGATGCGCCGGCGCACAGCCTCCTCGGCGACGGCGAGCAGCAAGTCCGCCCGCGTGGGGAAGTAGTAGGTGAGGTGGCTCTGCCGCAGCCCGGCGCGGTGGGCGACCCGCGGCTGGGTGAAGCCACTGAGACCTTCTTCCTGGATGACGTCGAGCGCTGCCGCCACGATCGCCTCCCGCTTCTCCGACACGCTCGCCCTCCTGGTTGGTACACTTACCAGTGTGCTGGCGTGGGCACTTACCGACAAGAGTTGGCGGACGTCCGCGTTGGTGAGTCCCCTTCTCGGGGCCTTCTTCGCCGGGTCGGTGACGTCGTCGGCTGAGGATGCGGACTCGCCCGACACCTCAGACGTCGAAGTCACCGTGGTCACTGACGCCCGCAGGCCTGTCGCCAAGCGGGGCAAGCTCCAGCATGCAGGAGTGCTGCTGGCGGTGACCGCCATGCCGCGCGACGTTCCGTCCGAGGTCGACGTCGTGGCCCGTACCTACTTCTTCGCGTCGAGCTTCCGCGGCGGACAGGTGATCGCCGACCCGACCGGTTGCTGCGTCCCCTCGAGGCCCACATCAGTCCTCGGTTCGGGCGGCCCGAAGCCGTTGGCGAGCGGATCGAGGACGTGCTCACCCGGGTCACGCGGCGACTGTCGTCCCTCGATCCGCAGGCGCCGCGGCATGAGCGGGTCATCGCTCGGTTGCTCTCCGCCAGCCTGCCTCCTCGGGCGCCACTCGTCGCCCGACTGCAGACCCCACCGCGCGACGGCGGTATGTGGGTGGCAGGCCGAGCAGTTCTGCGCCCGCCTTACGCGGTCGTCGAGGACTCCGGCGGCTACCGAGGAACCCTGGGCGGCAGGGCGAGAAGGTTGTCCCGTCAGGGGAGCCCCTTCCGGCAACCGGCGGTCAGGCTCGCGATGGGATGTCGGCTTGTCCCGCAGCGGTCCTGCTTGCGGGACAACCCGACTCTCGCCAGCTGCAGAGCTCAACCGGTTGTGTTCGCGCTGAGGACCGGAACGGTGTGACCGCTCGGGTGGCCGCGGTCGCGGTCGCGTTCCAGGGCGCGGTAGACCGTGGAGCGTGCGACGCCGAACAGGTCGGCCAGCTCGGCGGTGCTGTGCTCGCCCTGCCGGAAGAGGTTGACGAGGTGGGCCTCTTGGCGGGGGTTGAGCTTGGGCTGCTTGCCGCGCAGCTTGCCCTTGGCCTTCGCCACGCGCATACCTTCTCGGGTGCGCAGCCGAATCAGGTCGGCCTCGAACTCGGCGACCATGGCAAGCACGTTGAACAGCAGCCGGCCGACCGGGTCGTGCGGGTCGTACACCGACCCGCCCAGGCTCAGCCGGACCTGACGGCGGGTGAGCTCCTCGGCGATGGCACGGGCGTCGGGCAGGGAGCGCGCCAGCCGGTCCAGCTTGGTCACCACCAGGGTGTCGCCCCTCCCGGCAGGCGGCCAGCGCCTCGCGCAGCCCGGGGCGCTCGCGGTTGGTACCGGTCAGCCCGTGGTCGACGTAGATCCGACTTGGCCCGACGCCGAGGGCAAGCAGCCCGTCGCGTTGGGCGGTGAGGTCTTGGGCGTCGGTGGACACCCGGGCGTAGCCGATCAGCAGCGCCGGCATGGCGCACCTCCACAGGCAGGCCGATGCCGGCGCTCCGGTGCGTCGGTCACCGGCGACGGCCGCGGCCGCTACCCGGGGACGGTGATCACCACGAACGTTCCCGGCGTGCCGTCAAGACGCCGACCACCCGAGCAGGTGGACGAGTCGACACCTCAAGGGATGCCCTACGGGACCCGGCGACTAATGCCGGCTCGTCCGAATGTCGCCGTAGCGGGTTCCTCTTGCGATACCAAGCGCCGGTTCAAGCTGCAGGCCCGGGACCGCGTCGAGGCGGTGCTCCGGGCCCGCGAGTCGGGACGGCAGGGACGGTCAGCGGACGGGCACGCCGGCCAAGTCGCAGGCTGCGGCTGCGGCGTCGGCGTCCAGTCGCTCAGCAATGGCCTCGTTGGAGCATTTCCTCGCGAAGTCCGCGGGGACGCCGAGGGCCTCGGCGATCTGCTCCCAGCTCTCGCCGCCGCGCAGGGCCGCGCGGATGCCGATCAACTAGCTTTCGTGCGCCTTCCGGACGACCACCTGTCGCCCAGGGCGAGTAGCTCGAGCGCCTCGTAGGTGTTAAGCGAGGTGTCGCGGAACGATGCGCAGCCGTTCTCGTCGTCGTCACTGATCGTGTTGGGGGCGGTGTTGCCGTTGTCGCGGCGACTGAGCAAGTCAAGCGGGTGGTGGCAGTGGGAAGCGAGACCTCCGCTTCCAGGGCCTCGGCCCCGCACCGGTGACGTCTGCAACGAGGCCGTAACCGGGCACGGCCCTACCGAACGGGCCCGCGACGCACGGAGGGTCCACACCCCGACGAGCGGGGCGTGGACCCTCCGAGTGTCCTGCGGGATCAGGCGTCGACGCCCACGGCCTCCTTGGCGAGCGAGGCGAGCTGGGTCTGCGCGGCGCTGACCACGTTCGCCCGGCTCTTGTGGGTCTCCTCGTAGCGAGTGATCACGCGGATGTCGTGCGACTCCTTGAGGCCCTTGATGGCCTCCACGGCGTCGCCGACCGAGAGCTGGTCGAAGTTCTTGATCGGCAGCTCGTCAGCGGAGACATCACCGAGCTCCTCGCGGGCGGACCGGGCGGCCTTGGCGGCGTCCTTGTTGCCCTCACGGCGGGCGATCTGCTCGGCGCGACGCAGCGAGGCGCTGCGGCCGGCGGTGAGCGTCTCGCGGACGGCGTCGGTGAGCTGCGCGGCGCGGTCGGTGACGGCGGAGACCCGGTCGGAGGTCTCCTCACCGGCATGCTTGACGGTGTCCACGGCGTTGTTGACCGTGCTTGTCCAAAAGCGGACCGGGGCGTTGACCGCGCGGGCCACACCGCCGGCGACCTTCTGGACGGGGGTCGCAACGAGCGCGGCGGGGCCACCGAGGGCCTCCTCGGCGAGCACGACGGTCAGCCACTCGACGGTCGCCTGGTGGGCGCCGATGAGCTTCGCGGCCAGCCGGCGCACCTGGGTCTCCTCGGCCTGCTCGGCGAGGACCTTGACGTAGGTGGCCCGGTCGAGCAGCTGGTGCTCCAGCGACAGGTCGCTCAGCAGCGCCTCCTCGACGGGAGCCGCCTGCTCGAAGGTGGCCTTCAGCGTCGCGGAGAGCCGGCCGAGGGCCGGGGTGACGACGTCCGGGACACCGCCGAGAGAACGGAGCGCCTCGGTGATCTCGATGGTGCGCGCCGCGGCGTTGTCGGCGTTCTGCGTGAGCTCGCGGCGGACGGCGTCGGTCCGGGCCTGCGAGATGCGGGTGCGCGCAACCTGCTCCTCGGTCTTGGTGAGCAGCACAAGGGCGCGAAGCTGGTTAACAATCTTGTTGTTGTTGGCCATGTCTTCACTGTGCCCCCAGAACCCCGAGTGCTAACTGTTGCAAGCGCATTGCTGGCAGTGAGTCCTGTCACGCCCACTCGGCGACGTAGCCCCAGTTCCTCCGCCGCTCCCACAAACCGACCGTCGCCCTGATCGGGTGCAGCCAGCCGGTCCCCGACCGACGTGCCCCCTCCCAAGGGATCCCTGCGGGACACCGGTGCCCGATTGCTGGACGGCGCGAACCTCGCCGTGGTCGGCGCCGTCACTGCAGTGACGGGCGTCGACGAGAGGATGTGATCGATGGACGAGGGAGCGGCAGGAGCGCAGCCGCTGGCCGAGCAGTTCGAGGCGCACCGCGCGCCTGCGGGCGGTCGCGCACCGGAGGCCGGGCTCCACCCATCCTGCATCTTGTCGATGGGAATCCGTGCCCACCCAGGGATCCGCTTGCAGGCATCGCCACCGGCTGCGTCGCGCGCTGATGCCGTACTGGTCTCCGATCCCTGGGGGATGACGCCGAGGAGGTTGGTGGCAGAGGCATGCGTGCGCCGGAAGCGGCGCCTCGGTCGGTGAGACTGCTCCTGTGCTGACCGTGCCCGAGATGTTTGCCGCAGCCACACGCGCGCGGGAGGGAGCGGCCGGGGCGCAGTGGGTTTCGGGGTTGCCCGCCTTGGTTGATCGGTTGCTCACCAGGTGGGAGCTGAAGGTCGACGGTTCGTTGTTGCATGGGTACGTGGCACTGGTGGTGCCAGTGCGCCGCGCCGACGGGCAGGCGGCGGTGCTGAAAGTGTCCTGGGTCGATGAGGACACCAGGGGAGAAGCCTCCGCTCTGACCCAGTGGGGCGGCGCCGCAGCGGTGACCCTGCTGAAATCCGCACCCGAGGACGGCGCGCTCCTGCTAGAGCGCTTGAACCCCTATCGGTCTTTGGAGCACGTCGATGAGGACAACGCCGTCCGGCTGGCCGCGACTTTGCTGCGTCAGCTACACGTCCCGCCTCCCGTCGGTCTGGTCAAAGTCGCGGACATCGCCCGCCGCTGGCAGACAGCACTGCCTCGAGAGTGGGAGACGTTGGGCCGCCCCGGGCGCCGAGAGCTGGTCGGGCACGCGGTCGCCGCCTGCGCCGAGCTGGCCTCCGGGCCAGGCACAGCGCGTCTGCTGCACGGGGACTACCACTACGGCAACGTGTTGGCCCGCCCATTCGTCCACCCGACATCCGGCGCAGCTGCTGAACGGAAGGAGTGGGCGGCGATTGACCCCAAGCCGCTGGTCGGCGATGGGGAGTTCGACCTGATTCCGCTGCTGCGAAACCGCTGGGACGAGCTCGCCGCCACCGGTGATGCGGCACAGGCATGCCGCCGGCGCCTGCACGCGATCGCCGACCAAGCAGACCTGGACCGGGAACGGGCTGGGCAGTGGTGCTTGGTGCGCGCTGTCGATGACGCACTGTGGGGGCACGAGCATCAGACGCCCGGCTTCGCGGCCGTCGCTTGGGAAATTGCGGGGGCACTCCACTGACTGCCGCCCCAGCGTCCAGGCTCACGCCCGCGAAGGTGTCCCAGTGGCCGATCCCTTGCGGGACGCCGGCGAGGCACCTGCTTGGCCGCGCGGGGGTCACCACCGGGGTTCCTTCGTCTCACGGGACAGGGCTGCTGGTCGTCGGTGGTCTAGCCGTGTTGCGAGTCGCCCATAGCGGCCGACTACGGGACACCTTCGGGGCCTGCGGTTGCCGCCGAGTCGCCGCAGGTCCGGGGGCCCCGGAAACTGACTCGCAGCCGCAGCGGCATCCGCGGGGCTGTTTGCGGTTAGGCCCTGCCGTTCCAAGAGCGTGGGCGGCGGGGCCGCCTCTGCCATATCGCTTAAGCCGTCCCTGCGCGGCTGGACGGTTGCAAGTGCGGCTGGCGCTGGGGCGGCTGAAAATCCCGGCATGAGAGGGAGTGCCGTGACCGAGGACAGCTTCAACGAGCGGCTCGCCGCGATCGCCCGCGCGCTGCTCCACGAGCCGGACGTGCAGGCCACCCTGAAGCGGACCGTCGCCGACGCCGCGGCCACCCTGGACGGCGAGCTGTACGCCAGCGTCTCGCTGGTGCTCCATCGCCGGCAGGTGGAGACCCCGGTGTACACCGACGACCGGGCCCTGTGGACCGACCAGCTGCAGTACGAACTCGGGCAGGGGCCGTGCCTGGACGCGGTCTGGGACCAGGACACCTTCTACATCGACGACCTGACCACCGAGCCGCGCTACGGGGACTGGGGCCGCCGGGTCGTCGCCGAGACCGGCATCCGCAGCAGCCTGTCGCTGCAGCTGTTCACCGACCCCGAAGCCGTCGTCAGCCTGGGGTCGCTGAACCTGTACTCACCGCGGCCGCGCTCCTTCGACCCCGACACTCGGGCCGAGGCCGTGGCGCTCGCCGCCCACGCCGCCATCGCGCTGGAGAGCGCGCAGACCGAGGCGAATCTGCGCAGCGGGCTGGTCACCCGCACCGTCATCGGCCAGGCCGAGGGCATTCTGATGGAGCGCCTGAAGATCACTGCGGATCAGGCGTTCGGGGTGCTGAGCCGGCTGTCTCAGCAGAGCAACGTCAAGCTGCGGGACGTGGCCCGGAACCTCGTCGAGACCGGCGAGATCCCGCGCATCTGAACCACCGAGCCCCATCCTGGGGCCGTATCCCTGAAGCCGCCCTCAGGGACAGGACGGAGGCGCGGCCGACGTCACCGAACAGGCATCCCGTGCGGAACGCCGGCGTAGCGGCTATGAGACCGCGCGGACGTTGTCACCAGCCGTTCGTCGAGCGGACGCGCGACGTCACTGTCAGGCGCGGAACGACGGGCTTTCGGCCTCGTCATCCAGGATCCGTCGGAGTCGTTCCAAGTAGTTAGCCGCCCAGTGCCGCCATCCTGTCTCACCGTCGGGCCGAAGACCTCGTCCGGCGGAAAGGTCCACCTCGAACATGAGGCGGACGATGCAGCCGGCTTCGATGGGCTGGACCCCAAACGTTGTCCGTGTCGGCACGGGCGGCGTTGGTGACATGAACCGAGTCGTCGCGCAGCGTCCCACCTGGAAATGGATGATCTCCATGACGCTGGCGTTGCCCGCCAGGTCGATGAAGCACTGCTGTCTCCGACGCCGTCTGGAGTCCCCGGGAGTGTGAAGCCGCGTGCCGTGGTGGAGGAGAGCAAGGGGCGCATTCGGCCGGGTGGATGAGCGCCCCACGCCGCCCCTCGCGGTGTCCCTGAAACTGCCTTTGGGACACCTCGCCGACCGGTGCCAGATGTCAGGTTCTCAGTCGTTCCTTGCCACGTGGTCGGTGGGCTCAGTGTGCGCCGAGTTCGATGAGCAGGACGCCGGTGGCGACGATGATGATGCCGGCGGTCGTGGTACTGGGGAGCGGATCGCGCCACATGAGCCGAGCAAGGACGGCGGTGAGCGCGATGCCGCTGGCGGCCCAGATGCCGTAGGCGACGCCGATGCCCATGCCGGTGGACACACGTCAGGGTGAGGAGGACGAGGGCGGGGGGTAGCCGCCGGCGACGGCGGGCAGCCGGCGCTTGCTGCGCAGGCCGGCGGAGGCCCGCAGGGCGTGGTGGCGGCGATGGCGCCGGGCGCGTCCGGGGGCGACCTCGAGGACGAGGGGTTGCGCCCCCGCCTGCTGAGCATCAGCCGGTGGGGGTTGCCTCGGGGATGTCGCGGTCGAGTTCGTCCTCCCGTGGCGGGCGCTTCCACTCCAGGAGCAGCAGCGAGGCGTCGTCACTGGTCCGGTCGAAGCGCGCGGCCATCAGTGCGTGCGAGAGCCGCCGCACGGATTCGGCACAGGTCAGGTCGGCCGCGGTCGTCTGCTCGATCAGGTCGCGCAGCCGGTCCTCGCCGAACTGTTCGCCGCCGAGCAGCCGCTCCTCGACGACCCCGTCGGTGAAGAACAGCACCCGGTCCCCGGGCTCCAGCTGCGCGGTCTGGACGACTGGGGTGCCGGCGCCGAAGCCGATCGGTCGGCTGATCGGACCGGTGAGCTCACCGATCACCCGGCTGCCGCGCACCCACAGCGCGGGCGGGTGCCCGGCGTTGACCCAGCTGAGCACGCCGGTCTCGGTGTCCAGCCGACCCAGCTGGGCGGTCGCGAACCGGCCCGGGAACGACGTGGCGACCGCCTGGTCCATCGCCGGGTACAGCTCGGTCAACGGGAGCTCGGCCAGCCGCCCGTGCCGGTAGGCGGCGATGATGACCGTGGCCATCGTCGCGGCCTCCAGGCCGTGGCCCATCGCGTCGAACACCGCCACGTGCAGCACGTGCTCGTTGAAGGCGTAGTCGAAGCTGTCGCCCCCGACCTCGTAGGCCGGCTCCAGGACCCCCGCCAGGTCGACGACGGGGGTGCTCATCGACAGCGGCGGCAGGGTTCGCCACTGCATGTGCGCCGACAGGTTCAGCGGCCGGGCGGTGCGCACCCGGGTGAACGCGTCGGTGTACTCGTCGTTGGTCACGATCATGTCCGCCACCAGGCCGGCCAGCCGCTGGGCGAGCTGCCGGTCGTAGTCGGTCAACCGGGGGAGCGTCAGGCCGAGCACCCCGACCCGGTTGGACCCGTCCAGCAGCGGCAGGTGCAGCCGGACCGAACCGTCGGGGAGCGGCTCCTCGACCGACTCCTCGGCGCTGAACGCCTGCCCGGCCAGGCTGCCGGCGATGGGAAGTGGATCGCCGACCAGCCCAGGCCCGGTCAGCGGCCGCAGTGTCAGCTGCGCGAGGTCCTGCAGGTGGATGCTGACGTCGGTGGCCCCGGCGATCCGCGCCTCCTGGCCAATGAGCTGGCCGACCAGCCGGGGTGCGATCAGGTGCACCCGGTCGAGCAGGGCCCCCAGCAGCCGTTCGCCCACGCTCTCGGCTGCGGGCCGGCCCTCGTCCCGATCGGTGAAGCCGGCGTGCAGCTGCTCCTCGCTCGCCGCCGCCTTCACGACCATGAGCAGACACCGGCCCGGACGATCACGCCAGGGGTCGGGCTGCTGTTACAGCGGGCGCACGTGATCCCGGCAGCGGTCGCACGGCCGCGTTTGGTCCCCGCCCCTGCCCCCGCGGCCCGGGGCGAGTGCAGCCCCGCGGTCGGGGGCTAACGTGCCGCGAGCGCGGCGTCTGTGGCCCGACGGATCGCCTCGTAGCAGGTGCAGGCGTGGGACTGCAGGCGCGGCCGGTCGATGATGGTGATCAGGCCGCGGGTGTAGGTGATGCAGCCGTCCTCGGCCAGCGACTGGGCGACCTCGCTGACCGAGGTGCGGCGCACGGCCAGCATCTGGGCGAGGAAGTGCTGGGTGAGCTCGAAGCGGGGGCTGTCCATCCGGTCGGCGGTCGTGAGCAGCCATCGGGCGGCGCGCTGGCGGGCGGTGTGGACGCGGTTGCAGGCGGCGTTGCGGGAGACGTGAGTGAACAGCGCCTGCGCGGAGCGGCGGAGCATGGTCGCAAGGGGGCCGTCGACGTCGGCGATGTGCTCGCGGAAGTCTTCGGCGGTCATGCTCAGCGCCCGGCCGGGGACCTGCACCAGGGAGCGTTCGGTGGGGGCGTCGGCGCCGAGGTAGACGGAGATGCCCACCATGCCCTCCCGACCGATGGTGGCGGTCTCTACCACCTGGTCCTCGCCCAGGTCGGCGAGGACGGACACCACCCCGAGCAGCGGCAAGTAAACGTTGTTGACGGCTTGCCCGGGCTCGTGCAGCACCTGCCCGGCGGGCAGCGGAGTCTCCGACAGGTCGGGCAGTAGGGGCGCCAGAGCGTCCTCGTCCAGACCGCCGAGGACGGCGTTGCGGCGTGCCAGGCCGGGGTCGATTGCCACGATGAAGTCCTCCGGTGACGTGCGAGCGGTGCGCCGTGACCGGTCAGCGGGGATGGTGATCCCTCGTCCACGGTCGACACGCTCGGGCGGAGGCTGCCTCTTGCACAGAAGGGGCAGGACCATCGTGACGCAGCCGAGCACCGGCCGCCAGGGGAGCACGTCTCTCGTTCTCACCCTCAATGTCGGGTACCGTGCACATCGCCCACTGGGCGTGCGTGACAACGGAGTGACCGGCGGCGCACGGCGACGGCCTGCCACCCCAACTACGGGCGCGCTCTCCGTCGGTGCCGGGCGGCGCGGGCCCCCGCGGCCTGGCCCAGGACGAGGTGAGGGGACCAGGTGCGTGACCGGCCCCGTTGACCGCTCGAGCCCGCGCGCGCGGGCGGCGTTGGACGAACTCGGCCGACTGCTGCTGGCCGAGCTCACCTCGCCGTCCGTGCTGCAGCGCATCGTCGACCTGGTCGCGCAGGCGATGCCGGCAGGTGTGGAGGTGTCGATCACCTTGGTACGCGGCGAGCAGCCGACCACCGCGGCCTTCACCGGCCAGCTGGCCGAGGAGCTCGACGAGACCCAGTACGAGCGGGGCTATGGCCCCTGCCTGGAGGCCGCGGTCGGTGGCCTGTTCACCGAGATCACCGACGCGCGTACCGAGAACCGGTGGCCGGAGTACGTACCGCTCTTCCTCGACGGCGGCGCGTTCAGCGCGCTCGCCGCGCCGGTGCCCGCGGCGCAGCTGACCGCGGCGCTGAACGTCTACGCGCGCACGGCGCGGGCGTTCACCGACGACGACCGGTCCGCGCTGGTCCAGTTCGCCGCCTACGCCGGGGCTGCACTGACCAACATGGACGCCCTGCAGGACGCGCGTGACCTCGCGGAGAACCTGCAGAAGGCGATGGAGTTCCGGTCGGTCATCGAACAGGCCAAGGGCATCCTGATCGAGCGGCACAAGTTGACCGCCGACCAGGCCTTCCGGCTGCTGACCGAGGCCTCGATGCACACCAACCGCAAGGTGCGCGACGTCGCCGAGGACCTGGTGCTCACCGGCGAGCTGACCATTACACCCCCGACCCGCCGACCAACGCCGCCCCGCGGCAGCTGAGGCCAGGCTGCCGGCACACCACCGGCCGACGGCGACTAGCGCCACCGGCCGCCCCGACGAGCGCGACCCCCGCTGGAGGGGACCACGGATGACCGACCCCACCGCCGACACCCCGACACCCGGGCCCACCGAGCGCCTGACTCCGACCCCGTCGGTGGACCTGGGCATGGCACTGAGCCAGATGGCTGGGTTGGTGCTGTCCCGAGAGACCGTCGACACCGCCCTGGAGCTGGTCACCGCGCTGGCTGCGACCGCCACCGCCGGCACGCTGGGCGCTGCGGTCACCGTCGTCGACGAGCACGGCAAACGCTCCCGCGCCGCGTCCAACGCCGCCACCGAGGAGGCCGACGCTCTGCAGTACGAGCTCGACGAGGGGCCCTGCCTGACCGCCTGGCGCACCCGGGAGGTGGTGCGGATCGACGACACCGCCACCGACGGCCGCTGGCCGCGGTGGAACGAGGCGGCCGGTCGGCTGGGCGTGCGCTCGGTGGTGAGCGCACCGCTGCTGGTGGGTGAGGAGTCGATCGGCGCGATGAAGGTCTACTGCGAGCGGCCGCAGAACTACGGGGCCCAGGATGAGCACGTCATGCGGCTGCTCGCCGGGCAGGCCGCGATCCTGTTGGCTAACTCGCAGAGCCTGCAGGAGGCCCGTCGGCTCGGCCGGCAGCTGACCGAGGCGCTGGCCAGCCGGGACGCCGTCGCCCGGGCCACCGGTGTGCTGCTGGCCCAGGGCGCGGCAAGCGAGCAGGAGGCGTTTGCCACCCTCGCGGCCGCCGCGCGGCAGGCCGACCGCCCCGTGCAGGACGTGGCCCGTGCCCTCGTGGCCGAAGTGACCGCCCGCAACACCCGCGCCGCTGGCGCCTGACCGACCTCGACCATGACCAGCGACGAGCGCCAGCGACGCATGGACGCCGCCCGGGTCCGCGCAGAGCTGACCGTGCAGGACCTGTGGCTGCGCTACGTGGCCCTCGGTGGCACCTGCGACGCCTTCGACCTCGACGGCTACCTGCAGGGACTGGTGCCGTTGGAGACCTTCCAGCAGGACGTCCTCGCCCAGACCCTCAACGAGGCCCTCGAGGACAGCTACCGCGCCTACCACATCCCGCTGTCGCGGCCCCCGCCCGACCACGCCGACGACGAGCGGCTCAGCCGACTCATCGACGGCCTCATCGGCGACCAGGGGCGGGCGCCCCCGGCCGGATCCGAGCCGCCCAGCGCGGGTCCGGCGTGAGGCTTCACCGGCCGCAGTCCGACGATGTCTGACGAGGCGGTCCGGCGGCCACTGCTTGACCGCCGGACCTGGGCCGTCAGTGCTGCCAGCAGCGACGACGACCGTGCCCACACGTCTGCCCCCTCCCCACACCGGTAACCCTTTCGCGCCCACCAGTGGGGGCCCGGCACTCGCATGCCGCGCGACTCGCATCACTGTTCCACTCGGCCCGACGTCACACGCCTGTCGCCGGGGCGCGACCGGCAGCTGAGGTGTTCCGTCCGGACGCTGCACGGAGCCCGCGGTCTACGCCTCCACGACCGGTTCATCCGCACCGAGGGCGAGGAGGTGTGCCGGGAAGCGGCGGTCAGCGAGCGTGCCGGTGGGCAGCGCCTTCCCCGCGGGCGCGCGGCACCGGCGCCTCTGGCGCGGGCTGGTCGGGGCTGTAGTCAATGCGGCACCACACAATCTTCTGCTCACCATGGGCGTCCCAGCCGTGCGCGGCGGCCATGCGGGCGACTAGGTACAGGCCGAGGCCACCCTCCGCGGCGTCGCGGCCCACCGCGGGTGTCGGCGGCCGGTCGGCCGCGGCGTCGCTGACCTCGAGCAGCCACGCGTAGCGACCGGCGGTCACGGCCACCCACACCGGGCCGCGCCCGTGCCGGAGCGCGTTGGACGCCAGCTCTTCGAAGGCCAGCAGCAACCGCGCCACCGCGACCTCGTCGGCGCCGGTGGCCCCGGTGGCGTCCTGCAGCGCGGCGGACAGCTGTCGCCGGTGGGCCGTCAGTTCGGCGGGGGTCGTGGGCTCCCACCGCCCCACGGCGGTCGCGTCCGGGCCCGGCGTCGGCCGGGGTCGCTGCGCCCACAGCGCCTCGCTCACCGTGCGCCTCCCGGATCCTCCACCACGGCCCAGCGCATCGGGCCCTCCCCGTCTGTCATCGGCGTCCGCCGGGACCGCCATCGTCTCGGAACGGTGCCGGTAGCGCTCGCCGACGCACAGTGCTGCACCGGCGCACGCCGGCGTCCCGACCCCGGGAGCGGGAGACCACGTGTGCGTGCTGGACTGCAGGATCGCCCGTGGCCGCGGCTCACGGGCGTACTCTCCGGGTTCGTCCTCTGCCGTGGGGCCCCGCCCAGCATCGAGATGGAGCAGTGGTGAGTCAGCCCACCGCAGACCGGCTGCCGCAGGCGTGGCTCGCGGCGGCTGTGGGCCGGCTCCCCGAGGGCGTGGCCGTCTTCGACGGTGACTGGACCATCCGCTACACCAATCCGGCCGCCGCGCGGCTGCTGGGCGCCCGCACCGCCGAGCTGGCCGGCGGCAGCCTGTGGATCGCGCTGCCCGAGGTCGCCGGCAGTGTGTTCCACAGCTTCCTGCTGCACGCCCGGACCGTGGGCACGCCGGTGACCTGGCGCGGCTTCTACGCCCCCGCCGGGCGGTGGCTGTCGGCGACCGCCGAGATCGTCGACGACCTGCTGCAGGTCTGCTTCCGCGAGGCCGCCAACCTGCCCACGGAGGGCCCCGGTGAAGCGGCCGACGGGCCGGTCAGCGAGGACGCCGACCACGACCGGCTGCGCTTCCTCGCCGAGGTGTCCGAGGCCCTGATCACCACCCTGGACCGAGGCGAGTCGGCCGGCCAGCTGGCCGAGCTGGCGGTGCGGCGGCTGGCCGACTGGGCGATCGTCGCGCTCCTCGGCGAGGACGGGGGACCCGGCGAGGAGGCTTGGGCGCACAGGGATCCGGCCCGCCGCGCCGACGTGGACACCTACATCACCGGGCGCCTGCGCGGCACCGGCGACGACGCTGCCATGGTCGATGCGCTGCTCACCGGTGAGCCGGTGCAGATCACCACCATCGACCAGGAGCGGGTCGCACCGTCGCTGCCGACCGAGGAGCTGCGGGCGGCCTGGCGGCGGCTGGACGCGACCAGCTGCCTGATCGTGCCGCTGCGGGCCCGCGGGGAGACCTTCGGCGTGCTGGCGCTGATGAACGCGGGCGCGCGGCCGCCGCACACCGAGATGGAGATCGCCACCGCCGTCGAGGTGGCCCGCCGCGGCGCGCTGGCGCTGGACAACGCCCGGCTCTACGGCCGGCAGCAAAAGGTTGCCGAGACCCTGCAACGCAGCCTGCTCACCCCGCCGCCGCAGCCGGACCACCTCCAGATCGCCGTGCGCTACCGCCCGGCCAGCGCGCACGCGCTGGTCGGGGGGGACTTCTACGACGCATTCGCCCAGCCCGACGGCGCGACCCTGCTCGTCGTCGGGGACGTCGCCGGCCACTCGGTCGAGGCGGCAGCCGCGATGAGTCAGCTGCGCAGCACGGTCCGCACGCTCGCCTACGACCGTCCCGACAGCCCCGCGCAGACCCTGACCCGGGTCGACCGGGTGCTCACCGGTCTGTGCTTCGGCACACTGGCCACCGCCCTGGTCGCCCGCATCGAGCAACCGGTGCAGCAGGCCCGCGCCGGGCTGCGCACGCTGCGCTGGTCCTCGGCCGGGCACCTGCCGCCGCTGCTGCTGCACCCCAACGGCGCCGTCGAGTTGCTCGACAGTCGACCGGAGCGCCTCCTCGGCGCCGGTGAGCCGGTCGTCCGCAGCGACCACGAGGTGATCCTGCAGCCCGGCGACACGGTGCTCTTGATCACCGACGGGCTGGTCGAACATGGCCGGCTGGACATCGACACCGGGCTCGCCCGGCTCACCGACGTGCTCGGCGAGCTGGCCGGGGTCGGCGTCAACGAACTGTGTGACCGGCTGCTCGAGCGCATCGTCCTCGGCCGCGCCGACGACGACATCGCCCTCCTCGCCGTCCGTTGCCACCGGGAGAGCGAGGCGTAACCGATCGTCGGGGACGTCGGGCCGGCCTCGATCCGGGTCTGACCGAATGTGCCCTAGAGGTTCGACTCGATGGATCCGGATCTACGCCCCGGGGACCGAAGGCGAGGTGGCGCCCCATACTGGGCCGCTATGGGCGTGTGCCGGTTTCCACGTCGGCTGCTTCCCCCCACCCGTCTCGCCACGCACCGTGAGCTGTTTGCCGACTGGAGCGGATGGCCGCCGAGGTCGTTGCCTGGCTGCGGATGAACGCTGGCCGCCACCTCGACGACCCGCGCCTCTCGGCGGTGGTCGGTGAGCTGTCGGTGAAGAGCGAGGACTTCCGCCGGCTGTGGGCCTCGCACGACGTCCGGCACGAGCCGCACGGCCACAAGCGCTTCCGGCATCCGCTCGTCGGCGAGTTGGCCCTCTCCTTCGAGATCTTCCCCGCGCCCGAGGACCACGAGCTCTCCGTCGTCGTCTACTCCGCCGAGCCCGGCTCCCCGTCGGCCGATGCCCTGCGCCTGACGGCCAGTTGGGGCGACCGACGCCAGGCAGGCCGCCCTTCCCCGGCAGCTGACAGCGGGGAGATCAACCCCATCGACGACGTTCACGAGGTCCACGCGTGAGCCTGTTGACGCGGGTCCGACGCGAGGTCTCGCCTTCCCGAGTTGCTCTTCGACCGCGCTCGCTCACTCCACGACCTGCCGAAGATTTCCACTCCTCCTCCAGTGCCTGGAACAGCCGCATCGGCGACGACTGCATGAGGGCCTGCAGCAGTTGCCTGTGATCATGTTGTCGGCTGAACAGCATCTCGAGGCGCTGGACCTCGTCGTCGGCGCTGACGGCTCGGGTGTCATCGACGCAGCGCAGCTGGCTCGCTGGGGAGTCAAGCCGGGGACGCACCTCGACGTCGTGCCCGTGACGACCGCGGCGTCGACGGTGCGCCGGCGCTCTCTCCGCGGCGCTCTCGCGAACGCTTCCGGATCAGCGCCGAGCTGGGAGGACTTCGAGGCAGCCAGCTCCGCCGCCGCCCAGGAGTCGGCTGCGCGCTTCAGTGACGGCGGCGCCTGGGACCTGCCGCCCCGGTGAGGGTCGTCGCCGACACTCACGCGCTGATCTGGTATCTCCTCGACGACCCGGACCGACGACTCTCGTCCGCGGCGCTCGACGCCCTCGAGGAGGCAGCGGCAACCGAAGGCGTCGTCGTCTCCGTCGCCTCGGTGGTCGATATCTGCTACGTCATCCGCACGCGCCAGACTTCACCGATGATCAACTGGACGAGTTTGTCCGACTACTCTACGACCCCAGCTCTCCACTGGAGGCCGCGCCGGTGACCCTGGAGGTCGCAGCCGCGTTCCAGCGGATCCCTCGCGGCGCGCTCGGCGATCCGTGGGACCGCTTCATCGGCGCAACCGCGATGGCGCTAGATCTGCCTCTGGTCACCCGCGACCGGATGATCACCGAGCTCGGCCTGGTCCAGACCATCTGGTGACTCCACCCAGTCAGCCTGAGGTGGCCCACTCGGGGCACGCCTGCGGCGGCACCGGCGAAGGCATCCGGGCCGATGGGCGTGCCCGAATGTGTGGTGGGCGGCGCCCTCGTCGGGTAGGCGTCACGCCCACCAGGCGTCGAGATCTCGATGGTTGTGTGCTCGCCCAGACTCCCCGCCTGCTCTCCACAACCGCTGCAACGCCGGCTGCAGCAGGTCGGGGGAAGGGTGGGCCGAAGGCCCATCCCGCAGGGACGCGAAGCGCCCTTCCGGCGACCAAGGCAGCCGGCACCCTGGTGCGGGCGGGGAGCGGCAGAGGGTGGCCACTGTCCAGCTCGTGAAGCGGTTGCAGGAGCGCGGGTCCGCACGGGTCGCGCGTCCGCACGGTCTCGAGGTGCGCTGCTGCGTGAGCGGAGTTTTCCATGGGTTTTCCATGGCCTGGCGCGGCGCTCGTTACCCGGTGGCGGCCCCCATCGAGCCTGTAATCGCAGGTCAGAACGGGGATGGAAGTGAGGGAGGTGCGCCATCAGGGACTCGAACCCCGAACCCGCTGATTAAGAGTCAGCTGCTCTGCCAATTGAGCTAATGGCGCGTGTCGTCCGGCTGCGCCGGGCGACAGGGGAGAACGATACCAGCGCCCTCCTGCCCGCCGGCGAGGTGGTCCGGTGCCCAGCGGCCGTGTCCCTCGTCGGGCTCCGACGTGGACACTGGCGGGCTGGTGCAACGAGTCGTCCGGGGTGACGGCTGCGTGGGACGCGGAGGGAAACGCGATGAGAAGGACGTCTGCGCTGGTCACGGCGACGGCGTTGGCCCTGCTGGCCGGCTGCCAGGGCAGTGGCGGCGGCGGGACGGCGGCGGCGCCGACGACGACCGCGGCCCCGCCCCCGCCCCCGTCCCCGGTCGCGGTCGAGGTGTCGCCGGCCGACGGTGCGACCGATGTCTCACCCACCGTCCCGCTCGAGATCTCCGTCACCGACGGCGAGCTCGCCGACGTGAGCGTCGTCGACGGCGCCGGTGCCGAGGTGCCCGGCTCGGTGGCCGACTCCGCCGAGGACCCGGCCGTCGACGTCTGGACGCCGGAGACCCCGCTCGCGTACGGCACCAGCTACACGCTGACCGCGACCGCCGAGGGCGAGGGCACCGGGCCCGCCGAGGCCGCGACGACCTTCACCACGGTCACCCCGCAGAGGCAGCTGACACCGTCCATCGGCCCGCTCGACGGACAGACCGTCGGCGTCGGCATGCCCATCCGCGTCTACTTCGAGCGGCCGGTCACCGACAGGGCCGCCGTCGAGCGGCAGCTGGAGGTGACCAGCTCGACCCCGACCGACGGCGTCTGGAACTGGTTCAGCGACACCGAGGTGCACTTCCGCCCGTCGGAGTACTGGCCGGAGAACACCGACGTGACCCTCGACGCCGACCTCTACGGCGTGGACCTGGGCAACGGCGTCTGGGGCAAGACCGACCGCACGGTCTCCTTCTCCATCGGTGAGCGGCACGTGTCCATCGCCGACGCGGACACCCACCAGATGGAGGTCTACGACGGCGACCAGCTGGTGCAGACCTTCCCGATCAGCGCCGGCAGCCCGGACAACCCCAGCTACAACGGCGCCCACGTGGTCACCGAGATGAACCGCCACCGCGTGATGGACTCCAGCACGTACGGCGTCCCGGTCGACAGCCCCGACGGCTACCGCACGCCGGTCGAGTACGCCGTCCGCATCTCCGACAGCGGCGAGTTCGTGCACGCCGCGCCGTGGTCGGTGGCACAGCAGGGCCGGGAGAACGTCTCCCACGGCTGCATCAACCTCTCGACCGAGAACGCCCGCTGGTTCTTCCAGTTCTCGCAGCCCGGCGACGTCGTGGAGATCCGCGGCTCCGACGCCGGGACGCTGCGGTCGGACGTCTACGACTGGACCGTCCCCTGGGAGGAGTGGCAGGCCGGTAGCGCGCTCACCTGAGCGTTTCCCCGCGCCACGCCCGGGGAACGATCACCCGGTCCCCGAGTCGAGGAGAGTGCCGTGGACACCTGGGTGATCGTGCTGATCGTCGTGGTCGTGGTGGCGTTGCTGGCCGTGCTCGCCCTGACGATGGCCAAGCGCAACCGCATCAACGGGGCCCGCAAGCGGGAGCAGGCCCGCGACCACCTGCGCGAGGCCGAGTTGCGCAGGGCGCAGGCCGAGAAGGAGCAGGCCGCCGCCGAGGAGCAGGCGGCCCGCGCCCGGCGGGAGCGTGCCGAGGTCGAGGAGCGCACCCGGCTGGCCGAGCAGGAGGCGCAGGAGCGCGCGGCCCGGGCGGGTGAGCACGCCTCGGCGGCCGAGCAGCTGCGCGCCAAGGCCGAGAAGCTGGCGCCGGGTCTGGCCGACCAGCACGGCCGGCACTCCGACGGCCGCGCGCCGCAAGGCGCCGACGACCGGACGCAGACGTACCAGCAGGCCACCGACCCGGACCAGCCGACCGGTGGCGCCACCCGCCGCTGAGTTCTATGCCCCTCGGGGGTCTGACCCCCGAGGGGCGTGCCGCGCCCCGCCGAACGACCGGAGGGGCGCCATGACCGACCTGCTCGCCATCGGCACGCGCAAGGGCCTGTGGCTGGCCCGCAGCGACGACGACCGCCGCACCTGGACCCTGGGTGAACCGCACCTGCTCGCCCAGGAGGTCGCGGCTGTCTCGATCGACACCCGCGGCCCCGGCCCGCGCGTGCTGGCCGGCGTCCAGTACGGGCACTGGGGTCCGACGGTCATGCGGTCCGACGACCTCGGCGCGAGCTGGCAGGAGACCGAGGCCGGCGCCATCCGCTTCCCCGAGGACACCGGCGCGGCCCTCGCCCGGGTCTGGCAGCTGCGCCCCGACAGCGCCGACCGGCCCGGCGTCGTGTGGGCCGGCTGCGAGCCGCACTCGCTGTGGCGCAGCACTGACGGCGGCTGCAGCTTCGAGCTCGTCCGCGGCCTGTGGGACCACCCGCACCGGCCGACCTGGGAGCCCGGCGGCGGGGGAGGGGCGGTGCACACGGTGCTGCCCGACCCCGCCTCGGACCGGGTGACCGTCGCGATGAGCACCGGCGGCGTCTACGTCAGCGAGGACGGCGCCTCGACGTGGGAGCCGCGCAACGCCGGCATCAGCGCCGTCTTCCTGCCCGAGCCCGCGCCCGAGTACGGCCAGTGCGTGCACAAGGTCGCCGTCGACGCGGCCGGCCCGGACCGGATGTACGCGCAGAACCACTTCGGCGTCTTCCGCACCGACGACGCCGGCGGGTCGTGGACGTCGATCGCCGAGGGCCTGCCCGCCGACTTCGGCTTCCCGGTCGTCGCCTCGCCGTCCGCCCCCGGGACGGCGTGGGTGGTCCCGCTGGTGGCGGACATGCAGCGCGTGCCGCCGGAGGGCCGGCTGCGCGTGCACCGCACCCGCGACGCGGGCGGGAGTTGGACCGGACTGGGGTCAGGTCTGCCCGACCGGTTCTGGGCGGCGGTCATGCGGGACGGGTTCTGCGCCGACGAAGGCGACCCGACCGGGCTCTACGTCGGCACCCGCGACGGCTGCGTCTACGCCAGCGCCGACGAGGGCGACACCTTCAGCCTCGTCGCCGACCACCTGCCTGACGTGCTCGTCGTCCGCGCCGCCCGGATCCCGGGATGAGGGTCGAGGTGGTGCTGCCCGGTGTCCTCGCCGACCTGGCCGGCGGCACCCGGCACCTGGAGGTCGCCCCGGGCGGGGGCGCGCTCGCCGACCTGCTCGACACGCTTGCCGTCGTCCACCCGCGGCTGGCCCGCCGGATCCGCGACGAGGCCGGCGCGGTGCGACGCTTCGTCAACGTATACGTGGACGGCGAGGACGTCCGGTACGCCGGCGGGCTGGGCACGCCGGTGCCCGACGGCGCCGTCGTCCAGGTGCTGCCGTCGGTGGCCGGCGGGTGAGTCAGAGCGCGGCCAGGGTGGTGCACTCCGCGCACAGCTGCGAGCTGTCGTAGTCCTCCGGCGGCCACACGGTCTGCTCGTCCACCGCGACGTAGGCCCCGCACAGCGCCTTGCGGCTGCGGCCGTTCACCTTGCCGATGGTCGCGTGCGCCGGGCCGATCTGCCGCGGGACGAGGCCCTCCGCGGTGCCCACCGAGCCGACCATCACGACGGCGTGAGCGGTCCCGTAGGAGTAGGCGAGAGTCATGGCCCCAGGGTCGCCACGACGAGCCGGGCCGGGCCAGCACCCGCGGGGCGCGTGTCGGCTGCACCCGCCCCAGCCGTCGCTGCCGTCACAGGGGCGCACCACCGGGGGCGGGACCGGATCGGACTCGACTGTCGCCGTCCGGGGACCGGAGCGCGTTCGTGACCGCACGCGGCGGGGCCCGACGGCGTCGGCGGACCCGGTCAGCCACTGCCGGTGCGCACCCCTGCCTGGAACCGGCGGGGTCCGTCGGCGGCTACTCGCGGACGACCCACACCTCGGCCGGTCCCTGTGGCGTGCTCCGCACCTCCACGGGCTCGAAACGCTGGTAGACCCCGAACCAGCGGGGCCCGTCGTAGACCAGCACCGAGGACGTCAGCATCTCGGCGGCCACCTCGTCGATCTCGCCGTGCCGCGGGCCACCCCAGTGGAAGATCAACGGCATGGGGGCACGCTAGCCCTGTCCTGTTCCGACGTCGTGGGCAGGACGGCGCGGACGACCGGCATCGGGCCGGTCCGGGCGCGGACGTCGGTGTCCACGTCCCTCCCGATGCACCCGGGGTCGGGGGCGCGGTACTGGGCGACGGCGGTTCGGGCCTCCGGGCCCACCCACCGTGACTTCGGCCGTCGGGAGGGGGCCCCGGCGCGTAGGGTCGGTGGCTGGGAGCGGCTCAGCCGCTCATGGGTGGCCCCGGACCCGGCGACCTCACCGGTTTCCTGGGGAGAACTCCGTGCGCGCCTCACTCGACGTCACGCCTGCCAGCGGCGAGTCGGGTCCTGCGGTCCCCGGGTACCGGGGCCGTTCGTCGCCGCCACGGGAGGGTGGCAGCCGGCGGCCACCGCGCGGGCACCCGGACGCCCCGCGGCTGCCCGACGTCCGCCACGCCGACGGTCGCGGCGGAGCAGCGCCCGGCGTGAGGACGCCGTGATCACCCGGCAGCAGATCCGCGCCCTCCTGCGCCACGGAGGACAGGTCGTCGATCCCGCGGGCCACCCGGTGGGCCGCATCGTGCACGTGCTCCTGGGTGCGCAGACGAGTCAGCCGACGTGGGTGACCGTCGAGTGTCAGCTGTGCGACGGGATCCAGGTCTCCGTCCCGCTCGCCCGGGCGCACCAGCTGGGCGACTGCCTCCAGGTGCCCTACGCAGCGGCCGACGTCTGCGGCGCTCCGCGCACCGACGGGTCAGCCGACCGCCTCGACCGGCAGCCGGGGGAGGAACTCCTCCGGTACTACGCCCACCTGGACGACGGCGCCCCGGTGGTGCCACCCCGCCACACCGACCGGGCCACCGCCGCGGCCTGGTCGCCGGCGCCTGCCGGTCCTGGCACGCCTGTGGTGGCCACCAACGGCCACCGGCGGACGGGCGCCGCGTCACCGGGCTCGTTCCTCGGTCGCTCCGGGGTCGACGTCCTCCCCGTCCGTCCGGGGCTCGACGTCCACCCCGAGGAGTACAGCCTCCCCGCCTACCCGGTGACCCCCTCCGGGCCCTGGCCACCGGTGTCGATGTCCTCCCCCGAACCGCCGTGGTGGCACCGCCGACAGTGGCGCTGGCCATCGGTCCCCACGTCGATCAGGGGGATGCGGCTGGAGCTGCAGCCCCTCCTCGACATGACCGGACTGCCCGAGGACGAGCTCGACGACCTGCTCCTGGCCGCATCCGAGGCCGCCGCCAACGCCGTCGAGCACGCCCGCCTCCCCACCCCACCCTTCTTCGACGTCCTCACGGAGGTCGGTGAGCACCGGGCGCGCATCGTCATCCAGGACCGCGGTCGCTGGCGGGCACCCACCGCCCCGGGCGACCGCGGCCGCGGCCTGCAGGTGATGGGCGTCCTGGCCGACGCCACGCTCACCGTCGGGTCACGGGGCACGACAGTGGTCCTGCGCAACCGTCGGAGGGGGACCGACTGACCGGAGGGCTCCGACGTCGGCGGGCAGCCCGGGCGGGGGGTGCCCGGACCTCACCGGCCGCCCCCGAGAGGGAGATGCTGATCGCCAGGCCGGCCGAGCACCGGTGCAGGCAGAGGGGTGGGCGTGGCGTCGAGACGGGTGGCCGAGATCCTGCGCGCAGCCTGGGCCGAGTCGCCCGACAGCAGCGGTCTGCCGGCCAGCCTGACCGCCGCGTGCGTCCGTTCCCTGCCGGTGAGCGGGGTGGGCATGGCGCTGATGACCGACGAGGGGCCGGCGGGGATCATCGCCGCGACCGACGGCGCGGCGATGGAGCTGGAGGAGCTCCAGTTCACCTTGGGGGAAGGCCCGTGCGTGGACGCCTCGCAGACCGGCCGCCCCGTGCTGCAGCCGGACCTCGCCCTGACCGCGCCGCTGCGCTGGCCCGCCTTCGCCGGAGGAGCACTGGAGGCCGGCGTCCGCGCCCTCTTCGCCTTCCCGCTCCGGGTCGGCGTGCTCGACCTCTACCGGGACCGGGCCGGCCCGCTGTCGGCCGACGACCTCACCGAGGCCCTGTCGTTCGCCGACGCAGCGACGCCGGTCCTGCTGAACGCGCAAGCCGGGTACCCGGTGCTGTCGCCGGTCCCGGTCCTCGACGACCGGGCCGAGGTGCACCAGGCGACCGGCGTGGTCTCCGTGCAGGCTGCGGTGGGACTGGCCGAGGCCCTCGTCCTGCTCCGTGCGCGGGCGTTCGCCGACCAGCGGGCCCTCGGCAACCTGGCGCGCGACGTCCTCACGGGGACGGTGTCGTTCCGGAAAGATGACGGGACCGGCTGACACGAGAGCGTGGTGGCGGACGCAGGATGGGACCCGGTCGACCGGGGTGGGAGGGAGTGAGGGTGCGGGAACAACGCCTCGCGGAGGTCTTCGTCGAGCTCGCCGACACCCTGGTCGAGGAGTTCGACGTCATCGACTTCCTGCAGACCCTCACCGAGCGCTGTGTCGAACTGGTCGACACCGACGCCGCCGGGCTGATGCTCGACGACCAGCGCGGCCACCTCCAGGTGGTCGCCTACACCGACGAGTCCGCCCGACTGCTCGAACTGTTCGAGCTGCAGAGGGCGGAGGGACCCTGCCTGGACTGCTTCGCCACCGGCGAGGCCATCGCGAACATCGACCTGACCGCCTCCAGGAGCCGGTGGCCGGTGTTCACCGAGGCGGCGCTGGGATCCGGATACGCCTACAGCCACGCCCTGCCGCTGCGCCTGCGCCGGCAGGTGCTGGGCGCGCTGAACCTGTTCTCCGTCGAAGGACGAGCGCTCACCGACGAGCACCTGGCCGTCGCCCGGGGCATGGCTGACATCGCCACCATCGGCTTGCTGCACGAGCGTGCTCTGCGTGACCAGGTCGTCCTGGCCGAACAGCTGCAGACCGCGCTGCACAGCCGGATCGTGATCGAGCAGGCCAAGGGCGTGCTGTCGGCCCAGGCCGGGATCGGCGTGGGGGAGGCGTTCACCCGCATGCGCACCCACGCAAGGCGCAGCGGTGCACAGCTGATGACCGTCGCGGAGGCCGTGGTGACCGGCACGCTGGACGACGGCGACATCCGGCCGGTGGTCGACTCGGCGTGAGCCGGGCGGGCCCACCTGCGGGGCGCGGGTCGGTCCACGTCGTGGACCGGCTCGACGGGCCCACCGCGCTGTTCCCGGGACAGGCGCCGCCGGTGTCCACTCCGCAACCCCTCCAGGCACCAGTGGGCACGGAACGACACGAGGCCCCTACACGGGGCACCCATCGCGCGGGCCTGGTGTCGTTGCGGCCCCGCACGCGCCGGAACCCGCCCGGTGGCCTGGGCGCGGGTGCAGGCTGTGGCCCTCTCCGCCGTCGCACCCCGGGAGGACGACCATGCCACCCCTGATCGACCTGGACAGCACGGCCACGTCCGCACCGCGGATGCGCGCGTCAGACGCCGACCGGCTGGCCACCGTCGAGCACCTGCAGGACGCGGTGGCCCGCGGCCTGCTCACGCCGGACGAGGGCAGCGAGCGGATGGCCGACGCGTTCGCCGCCGTCCACCTGACCGACCTCGACCCGCTGACCGCGGACCTCCCGCCGGCGCCGCCCGAGCACACGGCGCCGGGCTGGCGGTCGCTCGGGACGCTCGCGGTCGAGCAGCTGCGGACCTCCCTGACCAGCGCCGCCACCGGCCGTCTGAGGGCGGCGCGGATGGTGGTCGTGCTCCTCGTCACCGCCCTCTTCCTCGTTCTCGTCGGCGCCCTCAGCGGGGTGGCGCTGTCCGACAGCGGTGGCGGCGGGGGCGGTGACGGCGGCTGGTACGAGCACCGGCATCCCCACTGGGACGACGACCGAGGCCACGACTGGGGCGACGACTGACCTGCTCGGCGACCCCGCCGCCCGGAGGTCGGGTCGGGGGAGCGGCGGTGGGCCGCTGGGAGGAGTCACCTGGCGCGGACCAGGTCACCGTCCAGGAGCACCCTACGGACCCGGAGGACTTCGCCGCCGCCCACGGCACCACCGTGCTGCGGTTCGCCCCGCGGCGCCCGCTGCTCGGCCACCTCGCCCGCGATGTGCTCGATGGCTGCGTCCTCGAGGCGGCCGCCGGATGGGGATGCGCCGCGCCGCGCGGCGTCGAGACCCGGTGCCGGTCCGGGACGTGCCCCCGGGCTCCACCCGCCTGTCGCTGCGTGCGACCACTCGCCGAGAGGCGACCGTCGGGCCGGTCCCCAGCTCCAGCGGTCGCTGGGTCCTCGTGACCGTCGGCGGTGCCCGAACGCAGGGAGGCCCTGGTCAGGGAACTGACCAGGGCCTCCACCGCGTGGGGTGAGTGACGGGGCTCGAACCCGCGACACCCAGGATCACAACCTGGTGCTCTACCAGCTGAGCTACACCCACCACGTCTCCCGGACGGCCGCTCGGCAGCGGGTCGTCCGGTGAACCGGCACCACGATACCGGAGACCCTCAGGCGTCCGACGCGGCCGGGGGTACCTGTCCGGGGGTGCCGCTGTCCTCGGCCGCGAACAGCCCCGCGAAGGACGCCGCGACCCGCGACGCGGCAGCCTGCGCCTGGGAGGTCGAGGGCCCGGGGCCGTCGACGAACAGCGTCTGCCGGTAGTAGGCGAGCTCGCGCACCGACTCGATGATGTCGGCCAGCGCGCGGTGGGCCAGCCCCTTCTGCGGCTGGGCGAAGTACACCCGGGGGAACCAGCGGCGGGCCAGCTCCTTGATCGAGGAGACGTCGATCATCCGGTAGTGCAGGTGGTCGTCGAGCTCGGGCATGTCGCGGGCGAGGAAGCCGCGGTCGGTGCCGATCGAGTTGCCGCACAGCGGCGCCGTCCGCCGCTCGGGCACGAACCGCTTCACGTAGGCCAGCAGCTGCTGCTCGGCCTCGGCGACGGTGAGCGTCGAGGCCCGCACCGCCTCGGTGAGACCGGACTTGGCGTGCATCTCGGTGACGACCTCGACCATGCCCTCGAGCGCGGCGTCGTCGGCGGAGATGACCAGGTCCAGGCCGGGGTCGAGGACGTTGAGGTCGGAGTCGGTGACCAGCACCGCGACCTCGATGAGCTGGTCCCGGGTGAGGTCCAGCCCGGTCATCTCGCAGTCGATCCAGACCAGGTGTCCCGCACTGTCCGCCACGGGTGCCGACCCTACGTCGCGCCCCGGGCGGCCGCCCGCACGGCGGGTGATACGGAACCCGCCACTCCCGTACCCCTCGGGGAGCCGGGATCGTGCCCTGCGCGCCGCTAGGCTCCGCCGCACCGCCTCGAGTCCAGGAGTACCGCCGTGCCCCACGCCGCTCCCGTCGCCGACCGAGCGGCCCCGCCGGCTCCCGGCTCGGTGAGGACCGCGTTCCGTCATCCGGTCACGACCCTCCGGTGGTTGTGGCCCGCCTACGTCACGCCGGGCCGCCCCGGCCGCCCGACGACCCAGCAGGAGCTGCGCTGGATCTACACGGCCTGGCTGGGCGCCTTCCTGCTGAAGATGCTCGGCTCGTCGTGGGACGTCTCCTGGCACTTCATGTGGCTGCGCGACGACCTCGCCCCGCCGCACCTGCTCAACTCCGCCGGCACCGTCCTGGTCGTCGCGCTGGTCCTCTTCTCCAGCTACACCGGCTACGGCGTCGATCGCCGTGCGCTGCGGCTCGTGCAGGGAGGCACCGCGGTCTTCCTCGTCGCCGTCCCGGTCGACATCGTCAACCACCGCATCAACGGGCTGGACATCACCAGCTGGAGCCCCAGTCACGCGCTGCTGTACCTCGGGACGGCGGTCATGCTGGCCGGGGTGATCCGCGGCTGGTGGCTGTACGCCGCGCCGGGCCGCGTGCGGGACGCCGTCGCCCTGGGGCTGTGGCTGTTTCTCGTCGAGAACGCCGTCTTCCCGAACCAGCACCAGGAGTACGGCGTCCTCTCGCTGCGCGCCTACGAGGCCGGGCGGACGACGGCCGAGCAGCAGCTGCTGGACTTCGCCGCCGCCCAGGGCCAGACGCCGACGACGTTCATGCTCCCGGTGCCGTCCTGGGTGCACCCGGCCTGGCTGCTGTGCGCCGGGCTGCTCTCCCTCCTCGTCGCCCGGCGGGTCACCGGCCTGCGCTGGGCCGCCACCACCGTCGCCGCCGTCTACCTGGCCTACCGCGCCGCCGTGTGGCTGGGACTGGTCGCGATCGGCTTCCCGCCGTCGGTGCTGCCGCTGGCGCTGCTCGCGGGCGCGGTCGCCGTCGACCTGGCCGTCTCCCGCCGGTTGCCCGGCTGGCTGGCCGGACCCCTGGTGGCCGCGGTCACCTACCTGGCCGGCGCGCTGCTCGCCGCGGTCGGTGCCCTGCCCCCGTGGAACTGGGAACCGGAGGTGGTGCTGCTCACCGGTGCGGGGTTCACGCTGCTCTGGGCGGGCCTCGACGTCGTCGCCCGCAGCCGCTCGCTGACCACCTGGTGCGCGCCCCTCGAGGAGCACGGGGAGCGGCCCCCCGTCCCGGTGGCGGGCGGCGCGCCGACCCGCTGAGCGTCCCGGACCGGCCCGTCACATGCCGTAGCGTCGGCGCCAGCCTCTCCCGCTGACCGCTCCGACCCGGCACGCCACGCCCTCCGTGCCGTTCCCACCGCCCCTGCTCCCCGCTCCGGAGGACCGACGTGCTGGCCCTGACCCCCCGGCCGCTGCAGACGGCGGGGGAGCGTGCGCTCTTCGCCGAGCTGGCCCGCTGGGACACCGGCGGCGCGGTCCGGGGTGCGGTCGTCGCCTCTCTGCCCGTCCTCGACGGACCGGTGGGCCGCCGGATCTCCGACGCGGTGCTCTTCGTGCCCGAGGGGCTCGCCGTCGTCCGCATCGCCGAGGTGCCCCGGCAGCGTGGCGTGGTCACCGCGCTGCCCGAGGGGTCGTGGACCGTCGGCCCCGAGGCCGGCCGCCCGGGCGAGGTGCTGCAGCTCTCCGGCGGTGGGTCCACGCCGCTGGACGGGCTGATGCGCGCCGGCATGGACACCGCCGTGCGGCTGCGCCGCGCCGGCCTGGAGCCCGGCCGGATCGCCCGGCTCACCGTGCTGGTCGGCGACCTCTCCGGCCTGGTCCCCACCGACGGCGACCTGGGTGAGGGTGACCAGGTCGCCCTGCTCGAGCCGCGCTCGCTGCTGCTGGGCATCGCCCGCTCGGCCCGCTACACCGGTGTCGCCAACCCGCGCCTGTGGACGACGGCCGACGTGCGTGCCGCCCTGGAGGCCCTCGAGCTCGACGGCCGGGTGCCGACCACCCAGGAGCTCAACGGCGAGGGCTTCCCCTACTCGCCCTACGTGCTGCGCACACCCGAGCTGCTCGCCCCGGCCGCGATGGCCGCGGCGGTGGCGGAGACCGAGGCCGGGGGAGCGTCCCCGGTGCCGGCGGCGCACCACCCGGCGCCGCACGCCGCCGTCCCCGAACCGCTGCGTCCGCTGGCCGACCCGGCGGCAGCCGCGGCCGTGGCCGCCGCCGCGATCCGCGCCGACGAGGAGGCCGCCCGCGCGGCGGCCCCGGCCCACACGCGCGCCCAGGACCTCGCCTTCGCCGCGCCGGCCCGGCCGCTGGATACCCTGGTCGGGCCCACCGCCGGCGTGCGCGAGGACGAGAGCGGTGGCATCGGCGGGCTGTTCGCCGCCGCCGAGCCGATCGCCGCCGAGCCGATCGCCGCCGAGCCGATCGCCGCCGAGCCGATCGCCGCCCAGCCCGCTGTGCCGCCGACCCGCGTCGAGGCCCCGGCCGCGCCGCCCGCGGCCGGTGCCCGGGCCGCCGGCGTCCCCCTGGTCGGGCCGCGCCGGCGGCAGCGCTCGCCGCGGCGCACCGCGGTGCTCGTCGCGGCCGCCCTGCTGCTCGTCGTCCTCCTCGGGGTGGGCGTGACCGCGCTGTTCGGTGGGGACGACGAGGCGAGTGCCGATGCGTCCCCGTCCGCCGCCGGGCAGGCCGGAGCGCCCGCCGAGGCCCCCGGCGGACCGCAGCCCGGGCAGATCGAGACGGTGGACGGCCGCACCTTCGTCGCGCAGCGGGTGCAGAGCGACCCCACCTGCGTCGGCAACGCCTACGGCGCGGTGGCCGACTTCTTCACCGCCACCGACTGCTCGGGCCTGGCGCGCGCGTTGTACTCGACCGACGTCGGCGGCCGGCCGGTCGTCGTCTCGGTGTCGGCGGCCGACATGGGTGAGCAGAGCGGCGCCCTGGCGCTGCGTGCTCTGGCCGACCGGAACGGCAGCGGCAACGTCAGCGACCTGCTGCGCGAGGGCGTCCGCTACCCCGGCGGTCCCGCGAAGCTGTCCGGCGCGGAGTACGCAAGCGTCGTCTCCGGCAGCACCGTGACGATCGTCGAGACCGCCTGGGCCGGGCCCGGTTCGACCGGTTCGACCGCCGACCTCGACGCCGTCGCCTCGACCGCGCTGGTGCTGCCCGTGCCGGAGCCCGCCGCCGGCTGAGGCCCTGCCCGGGGGCCTCAAGCGGTCGCAGCGGCCTCGGCCATCGCGGCCAGCAGCGCCGCCGTCCGCCGGCGGGGCAGCCGGCCGGCGCTGTGCGGGGTGGAGTTGACCAGCCCGAAGACGGCGTGCGCCCGGGCCCTGCTGGTCGCGGCGTCCGAGGCCGGGTGCACCCGCCCCAGGACGTCGACCCACACCTCGACGTAGCGGCGCTGCAGCCGGCGCACCTGCGCGGCGTCCTCGTCGGCCAGCGAGCCGAGGTCGCGGTCGTGCACGGTGATCAGCGCGGGGTTGTCCAGCGCGAAGTCGACCTGGAAGGCGATCAGCGTGCGCAGCTGCGCCATCGGGTCGTCGCCGGCGGCGGCCACCCGTGCGGTGCCGCCCTCGAGCAGCCGCTCGCTGATGCGCAGCAGCATCTCGGCGAGCATCGCGTCCTTGCTGGCGAAGTGCCGGTAGATCGCCGGCCCGGTCACCCCGACGGCCGCCCCGACGTCGTCCACCCCCACCGCGCGCGAGCCGCGCTCGGCGAACAGCTGCGCGGCGGCCTGCAGGATCTGCTCGCGGCGCGACGGGCGGGACGCGTCCGCGTGCAGCGCGGTGTTGGCGTCCGTCACGGCGGGGATGTTAACGCTCGTTGACCCGGTGCGTGAACCCTCGTTAACATCCCGCCCGTGGACGCCCCCGTGCTTGCCGGCAGGCCGACGACCGACGGCGCGGCCGCCGCGCGCAACGCCGAGGCGCACGCCGGGCTCGTCGCCGACCTGACCGAGCAGCTGCGCCGGGTGGCGCTCGGCGGCGGGGAGCGGGCGCGCGAGCGGCACACCGCGCGGGGCAAGCTGCTGCCGCGCGAGCGGGTCGACGCGCTGCTCGACCCGGGCAGCCCGTTCCTGGAGCTCTCGCCGCTGGCCGCGCACGGCATGTACGGCGGCGAGGCGCCGGCCGCGGGGATCATCACCGGCATCGGGCGGGTGGCCGGCCGCGAGGTGGTCGTCGTCGCCAACGACGCCACCGTCAAGGGCGGCACCTACTACCCGATGACGGTCAAGAAGCACCTGCGCGCCCAGGAGGTGGCGCTGCACAACCGGCTGCCCTGCGTCTACCTGGTCGACTCCGGCGGCGCCTTCCTGCCGATGCAGGACGAGGTCTTCCCCGACCGCGAGCACTTCGGCCGCATCTTCTACAACCAGGCCACGATGTCGCGGGCGGGGATCGCGCAGGTCGCCGCCGTCCTCGGCTCGTGCACCGCCGGGGGCGCCTACGTCCCGGCGATGAGCGACGAGGCGGTCATCGTCCGCGAGCAGGGCACGATCTTCCTCGGCGGTCCGCCGCTGGTGAAGGCCGCGACCGGCGAGGTGGTCACCGCCGAGGAGCTCGGCGGCGGCGACCTGCACAGCCGGGTCAGCGGGGTCACCGACCACCTGGCCGAGGACGACGCGCACGCGCTGCAGCTGGTCCGCCAGGTCGTCGGCACCCTCGGCCCCCGTGCGCCCCGGCCGTGGGACGTCGAACCGGTCGAGGAACCGCTGCACCCGGCGGAGTCGCTCTACGACGTGGTGCCGCCCGACCCGCGCACGCCCTACGACGTCCGCGAGGTCATCGCCCGGCTGGTCGACGGCAGCCGGTTCGCCGAGTTCAAGCCGCTCTACGGCCAGACGCTGGTCACCGGCTTCGCCCGGCTGCACGGCCACCCGGTCGGCATCGTCGCCAACAACGGCGTGCTGTTCGCCGAGTCCGCGCTCAAGGGCGCGCACTTCATCGAGCTGTGCGACCGCCGGTCGATCCCGCTGCTGTTCCTGCAGAACATCTCCGGGTTCATGGTCGGCCGCGACTACGAGGCCGGGGGGATCGCCAAGCACGGCGCGAAGATGGTCACCGCCGTGGCCTGCGCCCGGGTGCCCAAGTTGACCGTCGTGATCGGCGGTTCGTTCGGCGCCGGCAACTACTCGATGTGCGGCCGGGCCTACTCGCCCCGGTTCCTCTTCACCTGGCCCAACGCGCGCATCTCGGTCATGGGCGGCGAGCAGGCGGCGTCGGTGCTGGCCCAGGTCCGCCGCGACGGCCTGGAGGCCCGCGGGGAGGAGTGGCCGACCGAGGAGGAGGAGGCGTTCAAGAAGCCGATCCGCGACCAGTACGAGACCCAGGGCCACCCCTACTACGCCACCGCCCGGCTCTGGGACGACGGCGTCATCGACCCCGCCCGGACCCGCACCGTGCTCGGCCTGGCCCTGTCCGCCTGCGCGAACGCGCCCCTCGAGGAGGTCGGCTATGGCGTCTTCCGGATGTGAGCGGCGGACCGCCGCCGGTTCAGGCCCCCGCGACCGGTGGCGCGGTCGGGTCGGCAGCCTCGGCGGTGACCTCCCGGAGCACGTAGTCCTCGATCGTCTCGAGGTCGTGGGTGGAGCGCTTCACGATGGTGAGCAGGTCGCTCATCTTGCTGACCTCCTCGATCTGCTCCTTGATGAACCACTGCATGAACTGGTCGGAGGCGAAGTCGTTCTCCCGCCGGGCGACACCGATGAGCGCGTTGATCTGCTCGGTGACCCGCTTCTCCTGCTCCAGAGCGAGCTCCACGGGGGCGACGACGTCGGTGAACTCGTTGACCGGGGCGGGGACGCCCGGGATGCGGACCGGCGCGTTGGAGTCCAGCAGGTACTGGACCATCATCATGGCGTGCTCGCGCTCCTCGAGCGCCTGGTCGAAGAACAGCTGGGCGGTCCGGGGCATGGTCAGCTCGTCGAAGTAGACGGCGCACGCCACGTACTGCTGGTGCGCGGCGAACTCGTTGCCGATCTGCGCGTTGAGCAGCTCGACGAAGGCAGGGGCGGCCATCGGGACTCCCGGACGTGTGCGGTGGCGGTTGCCGCACGCTATCCGGTGGCAGCTCGGTGCCGGTGGACCGGTCAGGAAGGCGAGGCTAACCTCGCCCCGTGGGGAAGTCCGGGCGCATGCCCAAGAAGAAGTGCTGCCAGGACAAGCCGCGCTGCAAGCGGTGCCCCCTGCGGGCCCTCGCCGAGGGGACGCTGCCACCGGGCTACACGGTCAAGAAGCGCCGCCTGGTCAAGCTCGACAAGGCGGAGAAGGTGCTCGCGAAGAGCACCCGGAAGGCTGCCTGACCGCACCTCCCGCGGGGGGTGCTGAGCCGTGTTCGACACCGTCCTGGTCGCCAACCGCGGCGAGATCGCCGTCCGGGTCATCCGCACGCTGCGCGCGATGGGCATCCGCTCGGTCGCCGTGTACAGCGCGGCCGACACCGGGGCGCGGCACGTCCGCGAGGCCGACGTCGCCGTCCCGATCGGCCCCGCGCCCGCCGTCGACAGCTACCTGTCCGTCGAGCGGGTGCTCGACGCCGCCGCCCGCACCGGGGCGCAGGCGGTCCACCCCGGCTACGGCTTCCTGTCCGAGAACGTCGAGTTCGCCCGGGCGTGCGAGAAGGCCGGGATCGTCTTCATCGGCCCGCCGGTCGCCGCGATCGAGGCGATGGGCGACAAGATCCGCGCCAAGCAGACCGTGGTGGCCGCCGGCGTCCCCGTCGTCCCCGGGCGGACCGAGCCGGGCATGTCGGACGACGAGGTCGCGGCGGCCGCGGTCGAGGTGGGCTTCCCGGTGCTGCTCAAGCCCAGCGCCGGTGGCGGCGGCAAGGGCATGCGGGTGGTGCGCGCGGAGGCGGAGTTGCGCGACGCCATCGCGGCCGCCCGGCGGGAGGCCCGCGGCTCCTTCGGCGACGACACCCTGCTGGTCGAGCGCTACGTCGGGTCGGCGCGGCACGTCGAGGTGCAGGTGCTCGGCGACGCCCACGGCACAGTCGTGCACCTCGGCGAGCGGGAGTGCAGCCTGCAGCGCCGGCACCAGAAGGTGGTCGAGGAGGCGCCGTCCCCGCTGCTGGACCCCGCCACCCGCACCGCGATGGGCACCGCCGCCGTCGAGGCCGCCCGCGCGGTGGGCTACACCGGCGCGGGCACGGTGGAGTTCATCGTCGACGCCGAGCGGCCGACCGACTTCTTCTTCCTGGAGATGAACACCCGGCTGCAGGTGGAGCACCCGGTCACCGAGATGGTCACCGGGCTGGACCTGGTCGAGCTCCAGGTGCGGGTCGCCGCCGGGGAGCGGCTGCCGCTGGCCCAGGACGACGTCGTGCTCGACGGGCACGCCATCGAGGCCCGCCTCTACGCCGAGGACCCGGCCCGCGGCTTCCTGCCGCAGACCGGCACCGTGCTGGGCCTGCGCGAGCCGGCCGGACCGGGCGTGCGCCTCGACAGCTCGCTGGCCGTGGGCTCGGTCGTCGGCACCGACTACGACCCGATGCTGGCCAAGGTCGTCGCCTGGGGCCCCGACCGGGACACCGCCCGGGCCCGGCTGGTCGGCGCGCTCGGGCACACCGCCGTCCTCGGGGTGCCGACCAACACCGCGTTCCTGCGGGCGCTGCTCACCGACCCCGACGTCGTCGCCGGGCGGCTGGACACCGGCCTCATCGAGCGCCGCGGCGAGGCGCTCACCGCTGCCGAGCCGGTGCCCCCGGCGGTGTACGCGGCCGCCGCGCTGGCCCTGCAGCTGGAGGCCGAGCCGGCCGGGCCGGTGGTCGACCGCTGGGACGTCCCCGACGGCTGGCGGCTGGGCGAGCCGGCCTGGACGGTGCGCCGGCTGCAGGCCGCCGGCGGCGAGCAGGTCACCGTGCGGGTGCGCGGCCGCGCGTCCGCCGCCGAGGTGCAGATCGGGTACACCGACCCGGTGGCCGCCGCGGCGACGAGGGACGGCGACCAGCTGGCGGTGACCCTCGACGGGGTGACCTCCCGCTACGCCGTCGTCCACTCCGGTGGGCAGGTGTGGCTGGCCGCCGACGGCCGGGTCGTCGCGCTGCGCGAGCACGAGCGGCTGCACTCGACGGTCGAGGGCGCGGCCGGCGACGGCGCGGTCACCGCACCCATGCCGGGGACGGTGACGCTGGTCCAGGCGGCGGTCGGCGACCGGGTCGAGGCCGGCGCACCGCTGCTGGTGGTCGAGGCGATGAAGATGGAGCACGTGCTGACCGCACCCCTCGCGGGGACGGTCACCGAGCTCGGCGTGACGGCCGGCCAACAGGTCCGGCTCGACGAGCGGGTGGCCGTGGTGACCCCACCGGCCACCTCCCCTGAGCAGGAGACGTGATGCTGGACTACCGGCTCGACGAGGAGACCGAGGCCCTGCGCAAGGTCGTGCGCGAGTTCGCGCAGGACGTGATCGCCCCGCAGATCGGCGCGTTCTACGAGGCCGACGAGTTCCCCACCGCGATCGTGCGGCAGATGGGCGAGCTCGGCCTGTTCGGCCTGCCCTTCCCCGAGGAGTACGGCGGCTCGGGTGGCACCTACTTCACCCTGTGCGTGGCGCTCGAGGAGCTGGCGCGGGTCGACTCGTCGGTGGCGATCACCCTGGAGGCCGGCGTCTCGCTGGGCGCCATGCCGATCTACCGGTTCGGCACCGAGGAGCAGAAGCAGCAGTGGCTGCCGCGGCTGTGCAGCGGCGAGGCGCTGGCTGCGTTCGGGCTGACCGAGCCCGGCGGCGGCTCGGACGCCGGGGCCACCCGCACCACCGCGCGCCTGGAGGACGGCTCCTGGGTGGTCAACGGGTCCAAGGCGTTCATCACCAACTCCGGGACCGACCTGACCGAGCTGGTCACCGTCACCGCGGTCACCGGCACCCGTCCCGACGGCGGCAAGGAGATCTCGGCGATCGCGATCCCGTCCGGGACGCCGGGCTTCAGCGTCGGCAAGCGGTACTCGAAGGTCGGCTGGAACGCCTCGGACACCCGCGAGCTGTCCTTCAGCGACTGCCGGGTGCCCGCGGAGAACCTGGTGGGGGAGCGCGGCCGCGGCTACGCGCAGTTCCTCTCCATCCTCGGCGAGGGCCGGATCGCGATCTCCGCGCTCGCCGTCGGGCTGGCCCAGGGCTGCGTCGACGAGTCGGTGAAGTACGCGGCGCAGCGGGAGGCGTTCGGTCAGCCGATCGGCCGCAACCAGGCGATCCAGTTCATGATCGCCGACATGGAGGTCCGCGCCTCCACCGCGCGGCTGGCCTACTACCGGGCCGCCGAGAAGATGCTGCGCGGCGAGCCGTACGGGCGGGAGGCCTCGATCGCCAAGCTGTACAGCTCGGAGGTGGCGATGGACAACGCCCGCTACGCCACCCAGGTGCACGGCGGCTACGGCTTCATGAACGAGTTCCCGGTGGGCCGCTTCTACCGCGACGCGAAGATCCTGGAGATCGGCGAGGGCACCAGCGAGGTGCAGCGGATGCTCATCGCCCGCGACCTCGGCGTCGGCTGAGGGAGGACCACCCTCCCCCACGCCTCGTAGGAGGACGGGGTTCTCCCACCTGCAGGGGGCCGGGCTCGGCGATCCCGCCGGGTCGGGCGGGGAGCGCTCGGCGGGCGGCACCGCGCGGCGACGTGCGGTCCGGCGGCCGGTCCCAGGGCTATGGTGCGCGGGCGCCCGAGCCCAGGGCGGCCCGATTCCACGGGGACGACGGAGCGCACATGTGCACGGAGCACACCGGCAGGGTGGCGCAGCAGCACCGCGACGGGACCGGGGCCGGCTTCTCCCGGCGGGCAGCGCTGGTGGGCGGGGCGGCCGCAGCCGTGACCGCTGCGCTGACCGGTACCGCTCGGGCCGAGGACCGGACCCCGCCGGCCCCGAGCTGGGGCCGACGTGGCCTCGCCGACCTCACGCACCCGCTGACCACGAGCCTGCCGATGTTCGTGCCCAGCGAGGCGCCGTCGCGCCGCACCGCCGTGACGATCGAGCAGAACGGCTACTACCTGCAGGAGTGGCGCGTCTTCGAGCACACCGGCACGCACGTCGACGCGCCGGGACACTTCACGGCGGGTGGTCGCCTCGCGCCCGAGCTGCGGATCGACGAGCTCGTCACCCCCGCCGTCGTCATCGACATCAGCACGCGCGCGGCGGACGAGCCCGACACCGTCGTGACGATCGACGACGTCCGCGCGCACGAGCAGCGCCACGGCCGGATCCCGGACGGCGCCGCCGTCCTCATGGACTCCGGCTGGGGCGCCAGGATCGGCGATCCGGAGGCCTACCGCGGCGCGGACGCGGCGGGGGCGCTGCACTTCCCCGGCTTCGGTGCGGACACCTGCGAGTGGTTGCTGGAGCGCCGGCGCATCCGCAGCCTCGGCGTCGACACGCTCAGCATCGACCCGGGCGTGTCCACGACCTTCGACACCCATCTCCTGCTCACCGGCGCCGACCGCTACGGGCTGGAGAACCTCGCCCACCTCGACCGCATCCCGGCCACGGGCGCGACGATCGTGGTCGGCCTCATCCCGTTCGAGGAGGGGTCGGGCGGTCCCGCGCGCGTCTTCGCCTCCTGGTGAACCCGCGGCCCGCCCACACGCCTCCTCAGGTCGGGGTCGGCAGGTGCTCGGCGGCGATCCGGCGGGCCAGCCGCTCCAGCAGCGGGCCGGCCTCGGTCATGCAGCGGTCGGGGTCCGGCTCGATGTCGGTGAGCGCGGCGGCGGCGTCGATGCCGGCCTCCCGCAGCGCCGCGTCGTCCAGGTCGCGGCGCCCGCAGACGGCGATCACCTCGGGGACGCCGGCCGCGCGGGCCCGCCGGGCCACGCCGACCGGGGCCTTGCCGCGCAGGCTCTGCTCGTCCAGCGACCCCTCGCCCACCACGACGAGGTCGGCGCCGGCCACCAGCCGCTCGAAGCCGAGCAGGTCCAGCAGCAGGTCGATGCCCGGCCGCAGCTGCGCCCCGAGGACGGCGAGGGCGGCGAACCCGACCCCACCGGCGGCGCCCGCCCCTGGTTCGTCGCGCAGGTCCCGCCCGGTGGCGTCGGCGACGGCGTCGGCCAGCCGGGTCAGGCAGCGGTCGAGGTACGCGACGTCGTCCGGGTCGGCTCCCTTCTGCGGGCCGTAGACCGCGGCGGCGCCCGAGGGGCCGGTCAGCGGGTTGTCCACGTCGGAGGCGACGACGACCTCGGCGCCGCCCAGGGCAGCGGCCACCCCGCTGACGTCGACCCGGGCCAACTGCTCCAGCCCCGCGCCGCCGGGCCCGATGGGTGCGCCGTCCGCGTCGAGGAGCTCGGCGCCGAGGGCCTGCAGCAGCCCTGCGCCGCCGTCGGTGGTGGCGCTGCCGCCGATGCCCAGGACGACCCGGCGGGCGCCGGCGGCCAGCGCCGCGGCGACCACCTCGCCGGTGCCGCGGCTGGTGGCGGTGCGGGCAGCGCGCCGGCCACCGGGCAGCCGGGCCAGGCCCGAGACGTCGGCCATCTCCACGACGGCGACGTCCCCGAGCCGGGCGAACGCGGTCTCCACCGGCTCACCGGTCGGCCCGGTCGCGGTCACCGGGACCGCCTCGAACCCGGCGGCCAGGGCGGCGGCGAGGGTGCCGTCACCGCCGTCGGCGACGGGCAGGCAGCTCACCTCCACGTCCGGGCGCCCGGCGGTGAAGCCGCGTGCCACTGCCGCGGCCACCTCCGTGGCGGTCAGCGATCCCTTGAACTTGTCCGGGGCGACGAAGACGCGGGGCACCGAACAATCCTGCCAGCAGGCTCCGTCCCCGGCGGCCCTGCAGGAAGCTCCTCCCTCAGGCCGTCACGTCGACCAGCACCTTGCCGACGGCGCCGTCCTCCACCGCACGGTGCGCCTGCGCGGTCTCGGCCAGCGGGAAGACGTGCAGCGGCAGGCCGGCGTCCGCACCGACCCGCACCGCGCCGTCCAGCACGGCGGCGTTGACGTCCTCCACGCCGATCGCCTTGGCCCGCTCCGGCTCGGTGTAGACGAGGACGAACTGCCAGCGCGCGTTGGGGCCCATCTGCGCGCGGACCGGCACGGTGACCTCCGCGCCGCCGTCGTCGGCGTACATCGCCACCGCCCCGTGCAGGCCGATCAGCTGCGCGTCGACGGCGGCGTTGGTGGCGGCGGAGACCTCGACGATCGCGTCCACGCCCTTCGGGGCGACCTTACGGACCTCGGCGACGACGTCCTGCTCCCGGTAGTGGACGACGTGCGAGGCCCCGGCCGCCGCGGCCAGCTGCGCCTTCTGCGGGCTGCTGACCGTGGCGATGACGGTGGCGTCGGCCCACCGGGCCAGCTGGATGGCGGCGTTGCCGACCGCGCCGGCCCCGCCCTGCACGAGGACGGTGGAGCCGGTCAGCGCCCCGGGCCCGAGCCGGTCGGGCAGCGACTCGGCGACCGTCAGGCAGCGGTGCGCGGTGAGGAACGGGATGCCCAGCGCCGCGCCGAGCTCGAAGGACGGTCCGGCGCCGAGCAGGACGACCTGCCGCGCCGGGACGACGGTGTACTCGGCCGCCGTCCCGTGCGGGCGCTGCCAGGCCGCCTCCCAGACCCACACCCGCTCGCCGACCAGCACGGGGTCCACCCCCTCGCCGACGGCGTCGACGGTGCCGGAACCGTCCTGGTCGGGTACCTGGCCGTCGGAGCCGGGCGGGTTGTTGCGCCGGGACTTCCAGTCGGTCGGGTTGACGCCGGAGAAGGCCAGCCGCACCCGCACCTCACCCGGGCCGGGCTCCGGGGTGGGGCGCTCGATGAGCTGCAGGACGTCGGGGTCGCCGTTCTCGGTGTAGACGATGGCTCGCACCGTCCCGTCCTACCCGGTGCCGCCGCTGCATGCGCGGACGGTTTGGTGCTGCAACGGCCTGGTAGTGCGACACGAGCACGTGTCGTGGCGCTGCTAGAACCCCAGGGCCCGCCAGGTGGCAGGCCCGACGACCCCGTCGGCGACCAGTCCGGCGCGCCCCTGGAAGTACCGCACCCGGGCGTCCGTCATCGGGCCGAAGTCGCCGTCGACGGCCAGGGGCGGGAGGCTCGGGTACCAGCGGTTCAGCGTCTCCTGGAGCCTGCGCACCGCATCCCCGGTGCTGCCCAGCCGCAGCACCGGCAGCGCGGGCGGGGGTGGGGGCGGAGGCGTGCCGCCCCGCATGACCTCGTTGAGCCGGTCCACGGTCAGCCCGCCGTTCGCGGCCCACCACATCAGCTCGACGTGGCCGTGGTCGGTGTGCGGCGAGGACCCGGAGTACGGGCGCCAGTCCGGCGCGATCGACGACCAGATGCGCCGGTCGTGGATGACGCACTGGAGACCGAGCTCCTGGGAGTTGAGCCGGAAGGTGTCCATCACCCCCCAGGACCAGGGGTTCCCGACGGGGGTCCCCAGGTCGGCGGCACGCCCCTCGGCATGGAGGCTGAGGACGGCTCCGCCGCTCACCGGACGACAGTTGTAGATGCCGAGGTTCGTCGCGCCCCGGTTCCCGTAGGCGCCGAGCCACCAGGACATCAGGTTCCGTGCGCCCGGCGTGGGACCGCCGGTGCAGCTGCGTGCGCCCTGGTAGCCGCCGATCTGGATGGTCACCGGCCGGCGTCTTCGGGTGCGGGTACCGTATGCGACGCCGGCTCGACGTAGTCCGGGTGCTCCGGGTCGTCGATGGGTGCAGAGACGGGTTCGGGACCCCCCTCATCGGCTCCGAGGGCCACCTGCGGGTCGACCTCGAGCTCGTTCGGCCGACCGGGGGCGTGGTCCGACACGAGGCACCTCCTCCATCTCGTCGGGGACCGGGTTCCCTGCGCGTGCCCTCGTCAGGGCGCCCTCGGGTGACCGAGTGGTCCGGCGCCCGCGCCTCGTACTCTGCCCGCGTCGGGCGGCGGTCGGCCACGGTCGGTCGCCGCCGTTCCCGCTCCGCGGGCCGGCTCGCGCGCGGCCATCGCGAGGAGGTCCGCAGTGCGCTACCGGGCGTGCAGGCGGGGCCGGTCCCTTGCAGCACTAGGTCAGGTTGAGCTGCCAGGAGACGCCGAAGCGGTCGTTGACCCAGCCGAACCGGCGGCTGAAGCCGTGGTCGCCGGGCTCCATCAGGACGGTGCCGCCCTCGGACAGGCCCCCGAACAGCCGCTCGAGCTCCTCCTCCGACGCCGTCTCGACCCAGATCGAGAAGGACGGCGTGAAGGTGAAGTCGTGGACCGGGGGGCTGTCGAAGCAGCGGAACTCCTGGCCTGCGATGGAGAAGGTGGCGCTCTGCACCGTGCCCTCCGCGCCGGGACCGCCGGCCCCCCACCGGGTGAGGTCGTGGACGCGCGCGTCGTCGAACAGCGACGTGTAGAGGTCGAGCGCCGGCCCCGCGTCGCCCTGGAACATGAGGAAGGGGATCACCTGCTGCGGCATGGCGGTCACCGTAGAGGGAGCCGCTGACAGGAGGACTCAGCCCAGGCGGTCGGCGACCGCGGCCAGGAAGTCGTCGACCCGCCGGAGGTCCGGCTCGTCCCCTGCTGCGACGACGAGCACGACCACCTCCTCGGCGCGCACCAGGCGGGTCTCGGCCACGGCCGGGTCGGGTCCGGAGACCACGGTGCGGATGGTCACGCCGTTCCACCCCGACCCCGACCAGCTGTCCACCGACCGGGTGCTCCCGGCTCCCGGGCCGGCGGCCACCGACGGCGGCGCCGATGCGCAGTCCGGTGCCTCCATCTCCGCCTGGTCGAGGATCGCCTCCGCCACCATCGGCGCCGACGTGGCCCAGGCGTAGGCGTGCAGGGTCATCCCCTCGGAGGCGTGGCCGCTGGTCACCGGGTCCCCGAGCGCGGGGTCCAGGCGCGGTGGCCGCGTACCCGGTGCGGTCGTGCAGAGCTGCGCGGGTGGCGGGGGCGGGTCGACCGGCCGGGGACCGGGGAGCTGCACCGACAGGGCGGCCTCGAGGTCGGGCGGCCCGCCGGGGGAGGCGGTGCCCGCCACGGTCGAGGTGCAGGCGGTCAGCCCGCCGACGACCGCAGCCACGGTCCACCCTCCCGCCGCCGTCCGCATCGCCGTCCTCCTCCGGCAGGCGGTACCCACCCCTCCGGCAGGCGGTACCCGCCGGCGAGCGGGGCAGGCGGCCGGCGTCCCGCGTTGCCGGGTCGCCGGATCGCTGATGGGGTCGGGCGGTGCGCTCCCCGCTGCCCGGCGTCCTGCCCGCGCCGGTGCGCCGGACCCTGCTCTACCGACAGGCCACCGGGCACCTCCCGCCGCTCCTGCGGCCACGGACCTTCACCGAGAAGCTGAACTGGCGGATCACCCTCGACCGGCGGGACCTGCTCGCGCCCACCTGCGACAAGCTGGCGATGAAGGACCACGCCCGGCGGTTGGCGCCGGGCCTGGTGCGCGTCCCCCAGACCCTCTGGGCCGGCAGCGGCGTCGACGAGCTGGCGGACGTCGACCTGCCGGACCACTGGGTGCTCAAGCCCAACCACTCGTGCATCCGGCGGCTGTTCGGCCGCGGGCCCGCCGACGTCGCCGACCTGCGCCGGCGCACGGCCGGCTGGGTGGCGGAGCGGTACTGGCGCAAGAGCGAGGAGTGGGCCTACCGGCGGGCGCGGCCGTGCCTGCTGGTGGAGGAGTTCATCGGCGTCCCGGGCGTGGTGCCGGCCGACCTCAAGGTGGTGGTCGTCGATGGCGAGCCCCGGCTGGTCGAGCTGCACACCGGCCGGGACGACGACCACGGCACCCGGCTCTACTCCCCGGAGTGGGAGCCGCTGCCCTGGACGATCGGCTACCGGCCCGGTCCGGACGCCGACCCGCCCGAGCGCCTGGAGGACCTGCTCAAGGCCGCCACGGCCCTCGCCGACGGTTTCGACATGCTCCGCGTCGACTGCTACGAGGTGGACGGCGAGCTGTGGTTCGGCGAGCTCACCCCGTACCCCGGCGCCGGGCTCTCGCCGCTGGAGCCCGACCTGGACGCGTGGCTGGGTGCGGCCTGGACGCTGCCACCGTGGTGGCGCACCCGAGGCTGACCCGGCGAGATCGGCGATCTCGCACGGCTGCACCGCCCGGGGCGTGCGAGACCGCCGATCTCGCCGGGGGTGACAGCTCGGACCGTGCACCACGGGGAGCAGCACGGAGTCGGTCGAGCGGCCGTCTCGTCCTGTACCCGCGCCGGCGTGCGCAGGTGTGCGACCTCGCCACCCGCCCACGACCGAGGACGCCCGCCCCGATCGGCGGATCGGGACGGGCGTCGTCGGTTCGTCCGGCCGGCGGGCGAGGACGCCCGCCGGCCGGACGTCAACCGCTGGCGCGGGAGAACCGCTTGAGGCTGTCGAGCGCGATCGCGATGATGATCACGACGCCCTTGATGACGAGCTGGTAGAAGAACGGCACGTCGAGCAGGATCAGCCCGTTGGACAGCACCCCGATGATGACCGCGCCGACCAGGGTGCCGAAGATCCGGCCACGGCCACCGGCCAGCGAGGTGCCGCCGAGCACCACCGCCGCGATCGCGTCGAGTTCGTAGCCCTCACCGGCGGTCGGTTGGGCGGACAGCACCCGGGCGGAGAAGATGAGGCCGGCCACCCCGGCTGCGGCACCGGCGAGCATGTAGGTGTACAGGAGCACCCGCTTGACGTTGATGCCCGCCAGACGCGCCGCCTCCATGTTCCCGCCCACCGCGTAGACGTGGCGGCCGAACCGCGTGCGCTCCAGCAGGAACCAGAAGATGGCGTAGACGACGATCATCACGACCACCGGCTGCGGGATGCCGGCGACGCTGCCGTTGCCGATCCCGCGGAACCCGAGGTCGCTGGCCACCAGCGGCTGGCCGTCGAGCAACGAGTAGGCCAGGCCCCGCAGGTAGGTCATGGAGCCGAGGGTCACGATGAAGGCAGGCAGGGCCAGCCAGGCGACGAACACGCCGTTGAGGGCTCCGCACAGCGCACCGATGAGGATGCCGCCGAGCAGGGCCAGGGGTGTGGGCACCCCGTCGACCGCGAGCAGCACGCTGCCCACGCCGGCCACGGCGAGGATCGATCCGACCGACAGGTCGATGCCGGCCGTCAGGATCACCACGGTGAGCCCGGCGGCCAGGATGGCGTTGATCGAGACCGACCGGGCCACGTTGATGGCGTTGTCCACCGAGAGGAAGTTCGGGGCCAGCACCGCCATGAGGGCGATGAGGAGCAGCAGGACGGCGAAGATGCCGACCCGGTCCCACCAGTAGGCGATGGCCGCCCCGCGGCCGGCCGTCCCGGGCTCGACCCGGGTGTCCGGGATGGGGTTGTCCGGCGTCGTGACGGTGTTCGGGTTCATCGGGGGATCCCAGCGTCCTCGTTCGGAGTGGCGTCGTCGGAGTAGACGCCGGTGGCGTGTTGCATGACTGCCTCCTCGGTCGCCTCGCGGGCATCGAGCGACGCCGCGATCCGCCCGCCGCGCATGACCAGCAGCTGGTCGCTGATCCCCAGGGCCTCCGGCAGGTCCGAGGAGATCACCAGCACCGCGGTGCCGGTCCGGGCGATCTCGTTGACCAGGCGGTAGATCTCGCTCTTCGCCCCGATGTCGACGCCCCGCGTGGGTTCGTCCAAGATCATCAACTTGGGTCGCTGGAGCAGCAGCCGCCCCAGGACGAGCTTCTGCTGGTTCCCGCCGGACAGTGCGCGCGACTCGAGCCCCAGCGCGTTGGAGCGCACCTTGAGTTGGTCCATCACGGTGCGGACCGCCTTGACCAACGGTCCGCCGCGGACCACACCGACGCTGCTGTAGTCCGCCAGCGTGGAGATGCCGACGTTGTCCTTGACCGTCAGGTCGAGGAACAGCGCCTGGTCCTTCCGGCTCTCGGGGAGCAGGCCCACCCCGGCCCGGATGCCGTCGATGGGGTTGCGGACCTGCAACGGCCGGCCGTCCAGGGTGACCGTGCCGCCCGTCCGGCGGTCGGCGCCGTAGATTAGGCGCGCCACCTCGGTGCGCCCGGCGCCGATCAGGCCCACCATCCCGACCACCTGGCCGCTGCGGACGTCGAACGAGACCGGGCCGATCCCGCCGGGGCCGGTCAGCTCGCGCACCGACAGCCGGACGTCCCCGGCCGGGTGCGGGGTGCGCACGTAGAGGTCGTCGATGTCGCGGCCCACCATCATCCGCACGATGTCCCCGGGCTGGACGCGGTCCGGACCGGTCGCCCGCATGTCGCGGGTGCCGATCAGCTGGCCGTCCCGGAACACGGTGACCCGGTCGGCGAGCTCCCAGACCTCCTCCATCCGGTGGCTGATGTAGACCAGCCCCATGCCGCGCGAGCGCATCGCCCGGATGAGGGCGAACAGCTGCTCGCTCTCGGTGCGGGACAGTGCGGCCGTCGGCTCGTCCAGCACCAGCAGCTTGGCGTTCTCCGCCACGGCGCGGGCGATCTCGACCATCTGCTGCATCCCGACGCTGAGCCGGCCGATCGGGCGGTTCGGATCGATGTCCGCGCCGACCCGGGCCAGCTTCTCCCGGGCCTGCTCGACCATCTTCCGCCGGTCCAGCATCCCGAACCGGACCGGCTCGTTGCCGGTGGCCAGGTTCTCGGCCACCGTCATCTCCGGGATGGTGTTCAGCTCCTGGTGGATGATCGCCACCCCGGCGGCCATGGCGTCGCGAGGCGAGGCCAGGGCCACCGGGGAGCTGTCGATCCTGACGGAGCCGGTGTCCGGCTGGTAGTTGCCCGAGATGATCTTCATCAGCGTCGACTTCCCGGCGCCGTTCTCGCCCATGAGGGCGTGCACCTCGCCCGCCCGGACGTCGAAGCTCACGTTCGACAGAGCGAGGGTCGCGCCGAAGCGCTTGCTGATCCCCTCCACCTCGAGCAGCGGAGCTGGTGTCCCACTCACGACGGTTCCTCCCACCAGCCGGTCCGGCCGTCACCAGCCTTCGTACGAGCTCACGTTGTCCTTGGTGACGAGCGTCGGCTCCAGCAGGGTCACGCGCTCGGCCGGGGGGTTGCCGGCGACGATCCCCTTGCCGACCTCGAGGGCCTCGAGCGCCATGCCGCCCGGGTCCTGCGCGGCGCTGGCGACGAAGTTCGAGTTCGGGTCCTGCAGGGCCTTCACGGCCTCGGGCGAACCGTCGACCCCGACGATGGTGATGCCGCTGCGCCCGGCCTGCGCGACGGCCAGGTCGGCGCCGAGCGCCTCCGGGTCGTTGATGGCGAAGATCCCCTGGACGTCCTGGTTCGCCGTGAGCATGTCGGTGGTCAGGGCCAGTCCGCTGGCCCGGTCGTTCTCGCCGGCCTGCCGAGCCACCACCGTGACACCGGGGTTGGCGGCGAGGACCTCCTCGCAGCCCTTCACCCGGTCCTGCGGAGCCGTCGTCGGGGTGCCCTCGACCATGAAGATGTTCCCCTGGCCCCCGAGGGCGTCCACCAGCGCCTGGCAGGACTGCCGGCCGGCCTCCACGTTGTCGGTGGTGACCGCGGCGTCCGCGCCCTCCGCGTCCACGTCCACGGCGACGACCGGGATGCCCGCGGCCTGGGCCCGGACGACCGCGGAGGCGATCCCGGAGCTGTCGACGGCGTTGAGCAGGATGAGGTCCATCCCCTGCTGGATGAAGGCGTCGATCTGGTCGTTCTGCGCCGCGAGGTCCTGGCGCCCGTCCTGCACGTTGAGGGTGAAGCCCTGCTCCTCGGCAGCCTGCTCCATGCTGTCCTGCATCGAGGCGAAGAACGGGTTGGAGATGTCCTGGAGCATCAGCCCGACCCGCTCGACCTCGCCGCCGCCACCTCCGCCGCCACCGCCACCGCTGCCCGCGGTGGTGTCACCGTCGCTGCACCCGGTCAGTGCCACCGCGCCCAGGATGACCAGGGCGGCGGTGGACGTCGTCCGCGCCCGAGAGATGGACCTCATCGTCTGCTCCTCCGTTGGCTCGTGCTCGACTTGCGCACCGGGTGTGTGGCCGCGTGCAGTCCTGCTGGACGACGGAGCCGTGGACCGGCCGCGCATGAAGATAGCTCTGCCCAGGGTGTTTGCCGGATGAGGCACCCGGTGTCGCCGTCCCGGGGGTGGACGCCCCGTGGTGCCGGCCGCCGGCGGCGGGCCCGGCTGCGCCCCTCGCGCCGTCCGGTCCGCCGGACCCCGGGGGCTGCCGCGCCGGGCGTTCGGCGGGACCTCAGAGCAGCTTGAGGTCGAGGGCGCGGCGGCCCTCCTCGGAGCGGGCGGTGGCGATGCGCTCCGCCGAGGGGGTGCCGTACTCCGTCGTCCGCTGCCGGGCCGGGCGGCCGATCGCGGCGGCCGTCGACTCCAGCTCGGCGATGGTCTTCAGCGAGCCGTTCTCGCTGCCGGCCATCCGGCTGATCGTCTCCTCCATCAACGTGCCGCCGAGGTCGTTGGCCCCGCCCTGCAGCACCGCCTGCGTGCCGACGTCACCGAGCTTCACCCACGACGTCTGGATGTTCGGGATCCGCCCGTGCAGCAGCAGCCGGGCGACGGCGTGCACGGCCCGGTTCTCCCGCACCGTCGGCCCGGGGCGGGCCACACCGGCCAGGTAGATCGGCGAGCTGTGGTGCACGAAGGGCAGCAGCACGAACTCGGTGAAGCCGCCGGTCCCGTCCTGCACCCGCGCCAGCGTGCGCAGGTGCGCCACCCAGTGGGCGGGGGTGTCGACGTGGCCGTACATCATCGTCGACGTCGTCGGGAGCCCCACCCGGTGCGCGGTGGTGATGATCTCCAGCCAGGTGGCGGTCGGCAGCTTGCCCTTGGTGAGCACCCAGCGGACGTCGTCGTCGAGGATCTCCGCCGCCGTGCCGGGGACGGAGTCGAGGCCCGCCTCCTTCGCGGCGAGGAGGAACTCCTGGAACGACAGCCCGGTGCGCGCCGCGCCGTTGACGATCTCCATGGGCGAGAAGGCGTGCAGGTGGATGCCGGGCTGCCGGCGCTTCACCTCGCGGGCGAGGTCGAGGTAGGCGGTGCCGGGCAGGTCGGGGTGGATGCCGCCCTGCATGCAGATCTCGGTGGCCCCCGCGGCCCACGCCCGGTCCACGCGCGTCCCGACCTCCTCGAGGGACAGCGTGTAGGCGTCGGCGTCGGTGCGCCGCTGGGCGAAGGCGCAGAAGCGGCAGCCGGTGTAGCAGACGTTGGTGAAGTTGATGTTCCGGTTGACGACGTAGGTGACGTCGTCGCCGTTGACGTCCCGGCGGACGGCGTCGGCCAGCGCGCACAGCGCGTCGAGGTCCGGGCCGTCCGCGCCGAGCAGCGCCAGGTACCCGGCGTCCGACAGCCCCGCGGGGTCGGTCTCGGCGTGCCGCAGGGCGGCGTGCACCGCCGGGGCGCCGGCGGCGAGCGCGGTCGAGCGCCCGTCGCGGGCGCTCTCGGTGCGGGAGCGCAGCTCGGCCCAGTCGCCGTAGACGGCGTCGAAGTCGCCGCGCCGGTCGCCGGTGCGCCCGGTGGTGTCGACCTCGACGTGCAGGTCGGTCCGCCCGGACGACGTCCACGCCTCGTCGGGCTCCTGCCACGGCAGCCCGACCGGCAGGCGCCCCTCCACGGCCAGCCCGTCGGGGCCGGCCAGGGCGGCGACGTGCGGGCGCACCCGCGGGTCCAGCCACGGCTCGGGGGAGAGCACGTAGGGCGGCTGGGCGGCCAGCCGCTCGCGCAGCTCGAACCCGGCCTCGGCGCTGAGCGCGGCCAGCTTGTCGCTGTTGGGCCACGGCCGCTCGGGGTTGACGTGGTCGGGGGTGAGCGGCGAGACGCCGCCCCAGTCGTCGACGCCGGCCCGCAGCAGCAGGCCGAGCTCGGTGGAGTCGGACAGGTTCGGCGGCGCCTGCACCCGCGCCCTGGGGCCGAGCAGCAGCCGGGTGACGGCGACCGCGGCGACGTACTCCTGCAGCCCGAGGTCGTCGTGCGCGGCCATCGCGGTCCGCGGCTTGGCGCGGAAGTTCTGGACGATGACCTCCTGCACGTGCCCGTGCCGCTGTGCGGCGCCCCGGATCTGCAGGACGGCGTCCACCCGCTCGGCGTAGTCCTCGCCGATGCCGAGCAGCACGCCGGTGGTGAAGGGGACGGCGGAGCGGCCGGCGTCCTCCAGCACCCGCAGCCGGACGGCGGGCTCCTTGTCGGGGCTGCCGAAGTGCGGGCCGCCCTTCTCCGACCAGAGCCGGGTGGCGGTCGTCTCGAGCATCATCCCCATCGAGGCCGAGACGGGCTTGAGCCGCTGGATCTCCTCCCACGACAGGACGCCGGGGTTGAGGTGGGGGAGCAGCCCGGTCTCCTCCAGCACCCGGATCGCCATGGCGCGCAGGTAGGCCGGCGTGGAGTCGAAGCCGTGGGCCTCCAGCCACTCGGCGGCGACCGGCCAGCGGTCCTCCGGGCGGTCGCCGAGGGTGAACAGCGCCTCCTTGCAGCCCAGCGCGGCGCCGGCCCGGGCCACCTCGAGCACCTCGTCGGGGGAGAGGAACGGTGCCTTGCCCTGTGCGCGCAGCTCCCCGGGCGTGGTGACGAACGTGCAGTAGTGGCAGCGGTCGCGGCACAGGTGGGTGAGCGGGATGAACACCTTGCGGCTGTAGGTCACCACTCCCGGCCGCCCGGCGGAGGCGAGGCCCGCATCGCGGACCCGCCCGGCCGCGGTCAGCAGCCGGTCCAGCGGCTCGCCCTCGCCCAGCCCCCGGGCGTGCAGCAGCGTCTCGGCCTCGACGGCGTCCAGGGTCACCCCCCGCTCGGCGCGGGTGAGGGCACGGCGGACGGCGGACTCCGACGGGTTCAGCGGCTCGCTCATCGGCCCCGACGCTAGTTGACGGACCCCCTCGCCCCCCAGCCGCGGCCGCGCCTCCCGGCGATCACGGAGCCGCGGTGGCGACACGTCCAGTCCACCCGGTGTGTCGCCACCGCAACTCCATGATCATCGCCGGGCAGGCGGGCAGGCGGGCAGGCGGGCAGGCGGGCAGGCAGGCAGGCGGGCGGGCGGGACGCGAACCGGGGTCAGGGGTGCGCCGCGCCCGCCCCGAGCCCGCGAGGGGATCCGGGACGGAGGCCCCTCACAGGTCGCGGCGGGAGAAGGCCAGTGCGGCCAGTCCCCACACCATCGCCACCCAGACCACCGTCCACGCCAGGTACGCCAGGGTGAGCGGGGCCTCGCTGAGGAAGGGGAACCCCTCGAGCTCCACGCCGAACTGGGCGAGCGCGGAGGGGTCCTGCAGGGAGTGCATGGCCCCGCGCCAGAGCCCGTCGGTGGGCAGCAGCACCCGCGACACCGTGCCGACCCGGGCCACGTCGTCGTTGCCCAGCGCCTGCCCGATGCCGCCGACCACGCCGGCGATCCAGGTCGCGCCGAACAGCCCGACGGCGACCACGCCGGAGGCCATCGGGGACACGACGGTCGACAGCAGCAGGCCCAGCGTCAGCAGGACGGTGGTCTGCCCGGCCAGCAGCACCAGTGCGCCGACGATGTCGGGAGGCCAGTAGCCGACGGTCAGCTCGACGACGAGGCACTGGGCCAGACCGGCGAGGACGACGAACCCGCTGCCGAAGACCACCAGCCCCAGCCACTTGCCGAGCAGCACGGTCGAGCGCCGGACCGGCCGGGCCAGCATGGCGAGGGAGATGCCGCTCTCCACCTCGCCGGACAGCGTCGGCCCCGCCAGGAACGCTGTCCCCAGGGCCGCGATCAGGCTCATCCCGAACATGACCAGGTTGAGCAGCTGGGACGCCACGAGCCGCGCCTGGCCGCTGGTCATCGCCCCGAACTCGGTCTCGACGGAGGCCAGCCGGGCGAAGCCCCAGCCGCTGAGCACCAGCAGCGCGGCCGTGAGGGCGACCAGCGCCCACAGCACCCGCCGCCGCGAGGCCTCGCGCAGGGTGAGCGCGGCGATCGTGAGCACCGTGCGGGCGGTCACGGCCGGCCGTCCCCGGACCCGGCCCGCAGGATGCCGAGCAACCGCTCCTCCAGGCTGATCCGCGCCGGCTCCACCGCGTGGACCAGCACGCCGAGCCCCACCAGGTCGCGCACCAGGCAGGGGACCGCAGTCCCGTCGTCGTCGGCCGGCAGCGCGACGGTGGACCACTCGCCCTCGCGCTCGACCGGCCCGGCGGCGGCCAGCCGCGCCTCGGCCGCGGGGCCCACGCCGGTCAGGTGGAGCCGGACCTCGCGCTGACCGAGCAGCTCGGCGAGTGTGCCGGAGGCGGCGACCCGACCGCGGTCCAGCACGACCACCCGGTCGCACACCCGCTCCACCTCGCCGATGAGGTGGGAGTTCAGCACGACCGCCACGCCGCGCTCCCGGAGCGACAGCACCACGTCGCGCACGTCGGCCCGGCCGAGCGGGTCCAGGGCGCTGGTCGGCTCGTCGAGCACCACGAGCTCGGGGCGGGCCACCAGCGCCACGGCCAGCCCGAGCCGCTGCTGCATGCCCTTGGAGAAGCCCCCGACGCGGTCCGCGGCGCGGGCACCCAGCCCGACCAGCTCCAGGCAGCCGTGCTGCTCGTCCGGCGGGACGTCGGCGCCGGCCAGCCGGACGTGCAGCCGCAGCACCTCGGCCGCGGTCAGCCAGGGCTGGTAGCGGAACAGCTCGGGCAGGTAGCCCACCCGGGCGCGGGCCGACGGGTCGGCGCCGGGCCGGCCGAGCACCATCACCTCACCCGCGTCGGGACGGACCAGCCCCAGCAGCATCTTGATGACGGTGGTCTTGCCGGCCCCGTTCGGCCCGAGCAGGCCCACCACCTCCCCGCAGCCCACGGACAGCGAGACGCCGTCCACGGCCGTGCGCCGTCCGTAGCGCTTCCGCAGGCCGTCGCACCACAGGGCCGGGGTCGGGGGCAGGTCGCGGACCAGCTGCGCCGCGGCCCGGACGGCGGCGTCGCCTGGAGCCGCGACCGCGGGTGCGTCGGCCGTGTTCACCCCAGGTCCTCGGCGATGCCGAGCACCTCGTCGGTGCCCAGCGCGCCGCCGACCAGGGTGACCACGCCGTCGTCGACCCAGACCACGGCGGCCAGCGCCTGGTCGCGTGACTCCAGCACGGTGGCGGGCAGGTCGTCGACCTCCGCCTGCGAGGTCTCCACCAGGTCGGCCGGCACGGGGACGGGCAGGGTGGAGCCGTCGGCGGTGTAGGTGCGCAGCTGGGCCGCCACGTCCTCGGGCAGGCCCGGCAGCGAGAGCAGGAAGTCCCGCACGGTCTCGAACGGGACGCCGGACGAGGACGCCGAGGGCGCCACCGCGCGGCCGACGACCAGCGTGGGCATCCCGGACGTCTGCGACCAGACCGCCGCGACGCCCGGACCCGCGGTGAGCCGCACCTGGCTGCCGTCGAGGCCCGCGGGCAGGGGCGGCAGGGGCTCCCCGGACGCCGCCGCGGCCTTCTCGGCGGAGAAGGTGAAGACGCCGCTCAGCTCGCCGACCACTTGGTACACCGGCTCGCCGTCCACGCCCCGGGGCAGGTCGGCCACCTCGGGGACCTCCAGGCCGGTCTCGTCGCGGGCGGCCGCAGCGTCGGGCACGGAGTGCGGACCGCCGTCCCCGGTGAGCTCGACGTCGCCGTAGGCGGTCAGGTCGGGCAGCGCCACGAGGTCGTCGGGGCTCACCTCGAGCGGGGCGACCTGCTCGGTGCGGAAGATCGGCAGCCAGTCGTTCGCCGCCGCGACACCGGCGCCACTCAGGACGACGGCGAAGGCGAGCGCCGCGGCGGCCGGACGGCGCAGCAGCCCGCTCCGCCGCCGGGGTGCCGTGGGTGCCGCGGCCCGGGCGGGCAGCGCCGTGGACAGCCGCTGCCAGGCGGCCGCCGGGTCGACGTCCGCGGCGCCGTCGGTGTGCAGCGCGGCCCCGACCACCATGGCGTCCTCGCGCGCGGCGGCCAGGCCGGTGAGGCAGACAGGGCAGTCGGCGACGTGCTGCCGGTCGGCGTCGGAGACCCCGGCCGGCTCGTCGACGAGTCGGCGCAGCACGCCCTCAGTCGGATGACGCATGACGGTTCAGCTCCTCGCGCAGGGCGGATTCGGCGCGCCGCACCGTGGTGCCGACGCTGCCGGGGGACAGATCGAGCGCCGCCGCGACGTCGGCGTAGCTCAGGCCGCTGTGCCGGAGCACGAGGGCCACGGCCTGCCTCCGGGGCAGCCGGGCCAGCGCGGCCCGGACCCGGCGGCGTTCCTCGAGGGTCACGACCGCGTCGGCCACGTCGGGCGCGACGACGTCGTCCGCCGCGGCGGCGCTCTTCTCGCGGGAGGCGCGACGGCGACCCGAGCGGAGCAGGTTCAGCGCGGTGTGGGCCGCGGCGACCGAGAGCCACCCGCGGGCCTCGCCGGCCGGCACCGAGGAACGGCCGAAGGACAGGAACACGTCCTGCGCGACGTCCTCGGCGGAGTCCCGGGACCCGAGCACCCGGGCGGCCACGCCGACGACCCGGGGGTACTCCCGACGGAACACCTCGTCGAGGTCGGCACGCACGGCCCCGGAGGCCGCGGACCGGGGGACCGCCACGCCGTCCGTCCCCCCGATCCGCACGCCCGCGCTCCGCTGCACCGCGCCCGGGAGGGCCAGGACGGCCTCGGGTCGCGCCCGTCGAACGAGGTCCATGTCCCTACAGCACCGCCCGGACGGGGAATGTGACACCCGCCGAGGATGCCTGCCCGTGGCCCCTGCAGGGTCCTTCCACGGCGGGGGTCTCTCAGGCGCGACCGGCCAGCGAGCCGGTCTCGTCCACGTAGCGGCCGCGCAGCCGCACGAGCGGGGCGCCGCCGCGCGCCAGCACCGGGACGCCGGTGACCTCCAGCAGCGCCAGCACGTGGTCGCCGGCCCCGACCAGCCGCTCCAGCCTGCAGTCCAGCGCCGCCAGCCCTCCCGCGAGCACGATCGCCGCGCTGTCCTCCGCCCGCCGCCACGGCACCGACTCGAGCAGGTGACGGGCGCTGGGCCGCCCGGCCGAGGAGAACCGGCTGGCCACGATGGCGTGCTCGGCAGCGAGGACGGTCAGCGCGCACCGGCCCACCTCCTCCAGCACCTCGGCCGGGTAGCCGCCCGCCGTCAGCCCCACGGCGACCAGCGGCGGCTGCGCGGACACGCTCATCACCGAGGTGACGGTGGTGCCGACGTCGTCCATGTCGTCGCGGACGGTCAGCAGGCACACCCCGGCGGCGTACTGGCGGAGCGCCTCGGCGAACGTGGCGGGGTCGACCGGCATGGCGGCCAGTCGACCACATCCCGGTGACCCGAGAGCACGGACGCCGTGGACTCGACCCGCCCGAGGTCGACGGCCCGCACCGGACCGGTGCTGCAGCCCTGACCGACGCCCGCGCCGCCGCCCGCAGCCGGGTCGAGCTCTCGCTGGTCGACCTGCCGGTGCTCCGGCACGAGCTGGTCGAGCTGCTGCCCGACGACGTCCGCCGTCGCATCGACACCTCGGGAGGTCGACGTCGCGGCCGTCCTACCCGGCCGTGCTCTGCGGGGTCCTGCCACGAGCTCACGAGTCGCGGGGAGCAGGGGGTCCTCCCTCACTCGCGGTCGAGCAGCAGCAGGCCGTAGGCGGCGAGGCTCGGCCCGTCGGTGAACCGGCCGTCGCGGACCATGGACCGCAGCTCGGCCTCGCTCACGAACGCCGAGCGCATGTCGGCCTCGGTAGCCTCCCGCGCGGTCGGCCCCTGCGCCAGGTCGGTGGCCAGCCAGACGTCGAACTCCTGCGTGGACAGCCCGGGCGCGAGGTCCAGGTGCCCGAGGTGGCGCAGCGAGCCGGCGCGCAGGCCGGTCTCCTCGGCGAGCTCCGCGCGGGCCAGCTCCTCGGCGGAGCCGTCCGAGCCCGTCGTCCAGGTGCCCTGGGGGAACTCCCAGGCCCGCCGGCCGACCGGGTGGCGGAACTGCTCGACCAGCCAGAAGCCCTCGCGCTCGTACGGCAGCACGAGCGCGAAGTGCGGCTTCTCCACCACGCCGTAGACCCCGACGCTGCCGTCGGCGCGCTCCACCGCGTCCTCCCGCACCCGGATCCACGGGTTGCGGTAGACCTCCCTGCTGCCCGTCGTCCGCACGCGGCCATCCTGCAGCAGGACCCCGTCCTCCCACCCCCTCACCGGCTGAGGGCGGTGCCCGGGACGGGGCCGGCGGCTGTGTGCCCGGTCACCGTGCTGGAGTGGGGGCGTGCAGCTCGGACCCTCCCGCACCACCTGGCGCCGCTACGTCGCCCTCGGCGACTCGTTCACCGAGGGGCTGGCCGACGCCGATCCGCAGCGGCCGGGGGAGTACCGCGGCTGGGCCGACCGGCTGGCCGAGCACCTGGCGGCCGCGGCCGACGGCGACGTGGAGTACGCCAACCTGGCCATCCGCGGCCGGCTGCTCGCCCAGGTGCTCGACGAGCAGGTGCCGGTCGCGCTGGCCGCCGGGCCAGACCTGGTCAGCCTGGTCGCCGCCGGCAACGACCTGCTCCGCCCGGGCGCCGACCCCGACCGGCTCGCCGCCGACCTGGAGGACGCCGTCGTCCGCTTCCGGTCCGCCGGCGCCGACGTGCTGCTGGCGACCGGCGTCGACCCGCGGCAGACGCCGATCCTGCGGCGCACCCGCGGCCGGGTCGCGGTGTTCAACGCCTCGCTGTGGTCGATCGCGGCCCGGCACGGCGCCGTCGTCCTCGACCAGTGGGGCGCCCGGTGGGTGCAGGACTGGCGGATGTGGGACGGCGACCGCATCCACCTCACCGCCGAGGGCCACCGGCGGACGGCGCTGGCCGCGGCGACCGCGCTGGGCCTGCGGGTGGACGACGACTGGCGCACCCCGCTGCCCCCGCAGCCGCCCCGCGCACTGCGGGCGGCGCTGGCCGAGGAGGCGGCGTGGGTGCGCGGGTTCGTCGCGCCGTGGATCGGCCGGCGGCTGCGCGGCCGGTCCTCGGGGGACGGCCGCGCAGCCAAGCGGCCGGTGCCGCTGGCGCTGCCGCGCGCCTGAGCTACTCCTGCTCCAGCCGGCGGTCCTCGGTGGGCAGGCCCTCCGAGATCAGCTCGTCGACCGTCATCGCCCGGGTCGCCGGCGGCTGGGGCGGGGGCACCGGCGGCAGCCCGGAGGCGACCACGGCCTCGCCGTCGAGCACGTCCTGCACGGTGACCTCGCCGGGCGGCAGGGTGCCGGTCAGGTCGACGTCCCCGGTGCTCGGGATGGTCGTGGGCAGCGGGGCCGGCCGGCCGAAGGCGTAGCCCTGGGCCATCTCGCAGCCGTGCTCGCGCAGCCAGTCGGCCTGGTCGAGGTCCTCGATGCCCTCGGCGATGACCTGCAGGCCCATGCCCAGGCCCAGCTGCACCAGGCCCTGCACGAGCGCCGCGGTCGAGGGCTCGGTGACCACGTCGGCGACGAACGAGCGGTCGATCTTCACCGTGTGGATGGGCAGCCGGTGCAGCGCGGTGATCGCCGAGTAGCCGGTGCCGAAGTCGTCGAGGGCGAGGGTGACACCGGCGTCCGTCACCTCCGAGACCGCCTGCAGCGTGGCGTCGGCGGCGAACAGCGCGGTCGACTCGGTGATCTCCAGCTCCAGCCGCTCCGGCGGCAGGCCGGACTCGGCCAGCGCGTCGGTGACCAGCTCGGCGAAGCCGGGCTCGGCGAGGTGGCGCGCGGAGATGTTGACGTGCACCCGCAGGCCGGCCGGCCAGCCGGCGGCGTCGAAGCAGGCCTGGCGGAGCACCCAGACGCCCAGCCGGGAGGTGAGCCGGTTGTCCTCCGCGGCGGTGAGGAAGGCCCCCGGCGGCAGCAGCCCTCGGGTGGGGTGCTGCCAGCGGATGAGCGCCTCGTAGCCGAGCAGCGTCTCGTCGTGCAGCGACACGATCGGCTGGTAGAAGAGCCGCAGCTCGTCGGACTCCAGGGCGTTGCGCAGGTCGGCCTCCAGCTGCAGCTGGTCGACCTCGCTGTCGGACAACCCGCCGTCGTGCACCTCGATGCGGGCGCGGCTGCCGTCGGCCTTGGCCCGGGTGAGCGCGGCGTGCGCCTGGCGCAGCAGGTCGTCGGGGGCAACGTCGGACCCCAGGGTCAGGCCCACGCTGGCCGACAGCACGATCTCGCGCTTGCCGATGAGGAACGGGTCGTCGAGCACGCCGAGCAGCCGGTCGGCCATGGTGCGCAGGCCGTCGAGGTCCTCCACGTCCTCGGCGAGGATGAGGAACTCGTCGCCGCCCAGTCGCACGGCGGTGTCCTCCACCCGCGTGCTCCAGCGCAGCCGGTCGGCGACCTGGATGAGCAGCTGGTCGCCGGCCTCGTTGCCGAGGACGTCGTTGACCGCCTGGAACCGGTCGAGGTTGAGGTGCACCAGCCCGACCTGCAACCCGCGGCGGCGGGACAGCGCGAGGGCGTGGTTGAGCCGGTCGTTGAGGGCCCGCCGGTTGGGCAGCCCGGTCAGCGGGTCGGTGAAGGCCCGCCGGACCAGGTCCTCCTCCGCGCGGCGGCGGTCGGTCACGTCGACCAGCGAGAGGACGACGAACTGCGGCGTCCCCGTGTTGGTGTGGACGACCTCGTGCGACTGGGTGGCCCACAGCTCGCTGCCGTCGGCCCGGCGCAGTCGCCGTTCGCCGTCCACCCGCAGCCACGGGTCCAGCGGGCCGTCGCCGCGGTCGGGCACCGGGGCCTCGTCGGGGTGGGCGAGCAGGTCGACGTGCCGGCCGACCATGTCCTCGGGCGTGCGGCCGGTCATGGTGCACAGGGCGTCGTTGACGACGAGCAGGTGGCCGTCGAGGTCGACGAGGGCCTTGGGGATCGGCGCGGCGACGAACAGGGCGCGGAAGAGCTGTCCTCGGTCGGCCAGCAGGGTGTCGATCGCGCGGAGCCTCGAGCCGGCGGCGGCGCCGGCGGTCCCCTCCGGGGGACGCGACACGTCGTGGGCGCTCAGGTTCACCCGGACAGCCTGCGGGACCGGACCCGTCCAGCCCGGGACCTCGTGGACGGAGAGTCGTGGTCGACTCGTCACAGATCGTGACACCTTGAGCACGGTGGGGCGTGAGTGACGGGTGGGGTGCGACCGGGCCCGCCCGGGGTGGTGCCGGCCGGCGTCGGGAACACGAGCGGGGCTCCCGGTGCTCGACCGCAGCAGAGCGACGAGAGGTGAGGGTGATGGAGAAGCGGATCGGGTTCCTGTCCTTCGGGCACTGGCAGCCGATCCCGGGCTCGCAGGTGCGGACCGGGCGGGACGCGCTCGTGCAGAGCGTGGAGCTGGCCGTGGCGGCCGAGGAGGTCGGGCTCGACGGTGCCTACGTGCGGGTGCACCACTTCGCCCGGCAGTTGGCCTCGCCGTTTCCGCTGCTGGCCGCCGTGGTCGCGCGGACCCGCCGCATCGAGGTGGGCACCGGCGTCATCGACATGCGCTACGAGAACCCGCTGTACATGGCCGAGGAGGCCGCGGCGACCGACCTGCTCGGCGACGGGCGGCTGCAGCTCGGGGTGAGCCGGGGGTCCCCCGAGACGGCGCTGCGCGGCTCGGAGGCCTTCGGGTACGTGCCGCCGGAGGGCTCGACGGACGCCGACCTCGCCCGGCAGAAGACCGCGCTGTTCCTGGCCGCGATCCGGGGCGAGCGCCTGGTGGACGCCGATCCGCGGATGACCGGCGGCATGCCGGGCAAGCTGGCGGTCCAGCCGCAGTCGCCGGGCCTGGCCGAGCGCATCTGGTGGGGGGCCGGCACCCGGGCGACGGGGGAGTGGGCCGCCCGCCAGGGACTGAACCTGATGAGCTCCACCCTGCTCAGCGAGGACACCGGCGTGCCCTTCGACGAGCTGCAGGCCGACCAGATCGCGCGCTACCGCGCCGCCTGGGCCGAGGCCGGCTGGCAGCGGACGCCGCGGGTGTCGGTGAGCCGCAGCGTCCTGCCCGTCACCAGCGATCTGGACCGGCAGTACTTCGGCGAGCGCTCGGGCGAGGACCAGGTCGGCCTGCTCGAGGGCGTGCGGGCCCGTTTCGGCAAGAACTACGTCGGCGCGCCCGACCAGCTCGCCGAGGAGCTGGCCAAGGACGCCGCCGTCCGCGAGGCCGACACCCTGCTGCTCACCGTGCCCAACATGCTCGGCGTCGAGTACAACGCCCGGCTGCTGCAGACGATCGCCCGCCACGTCGCCCCGGCCATCGGCTGGGTGCACCCGGAGCAGCGCGGCCGCTGACCCGCACCCTGCGCCCGCCGGATCGGCGGCAACCGCTAGGTGGCACACCCCTCATCGGCGACACCGCCGGGTTGACGCCACCCGACGGTGGCGAGGTGGGCGCCCCGACTACTTGAAGACGTCCTTGACCTTCTCGCCGGCCTGCTTGAGGTTGCTCTTGGCCTGCTCGGCCTTGCCCTCGGCCTCCAGGTCGGGGTTGCCGGTGGCCCGACCGGCGACCTCCTTGCCCTTGCCCGCCAGCTCGTCGATCTTGTTGCTGATCTTGTCCTCGGCGCTCATGCCGGCGCTGCTACCCGGCGGCTCCTGCCGGCATGCCGCAGCCGCTGCGGACACCCGGCTCGGTGCGCTGACGCCTGGACGCCGCACGTGACGGCAGGGCGGCCGGGCCCGGGTGGGACCCGGCCGCCCCACCGTTCAGGCCGCCGAGCCGGCGGGCGTGGTGGCCGGCTGCGGGAACAGCCGGCGCAGCACGTCCGAGAGCGTGATGACGCCGATGACCGCGCCGGCGTCGGTGACGACGGCGAGGTGGTTGCGGGTCTCCCGCATCGCCTTGAGCGCGGCGTGCACGGTGCTGTCGGCCTCGAGCGTGAACACCGGCCGGGCGAACGGCGCCGCCGGCGCCGACTCGGGCGCGGTGAGGGTGTCGCGGACGTGGACCACGCCGGTGATCTCCTCCCCGGCGGACACGCCCAGCAGGATCCGCAGGTGCCCCGAGGCCCGGGTGACCTCCCGGACCTCGCCGACCGTCGCGCCCGAGCGCACGCCGGTCGGCCGGGAGGTGGGCCCGACCAGTTCCCGGACGGTGAGACGCTCCAGTTCGAGGGCGCCGGAGATCTGCGCCGAGAAGCCTGCGTCCAGCGCGCCGACGTTGGCCGAGTGCTCCACCAGGTGGCGGAGCGTGTCGGGGCTGTGGCCGACGGCGAGCTCGTCGGAGGGCTGGACGCCGACCGTGCGGACGAGGCGGTTGGCCGCGGCGTTCAGGACCCGCAGCAGCGGCCGGAACAGCGCCATGAAGACCCGCATCGGTGCTGCCAGCAGCGTGGCCGAGCGCTCCGGGTGGGCGATCGCCCACGACTTCGGCGCCATCTCGCCGACCACGAGGTGGAGGAAGGTCACGATCAGCAGAGCGAGGACGAAGCCGGCGACGTCGGCAGCGACCAGCGGCAGGCCCCAGGTCTCGAACAACGGGGTGAGCCAGTGGTGCACCGCCGGCTTGCTGATCGCCCCCAGGGCCAGGGTCGCCGCGGTGATCCCCAGCTGCGAGCCGGCCAGCAGCAGCGTGAGCTCCGAGGAGTTGCGCAGCGCGGCCCGGGCCGAACGGCTGGTGGACGCGACCTCCTCCAGCCGGTGCCGCTTGGCGGCCAGCGCGGCGAACTCCACCGCGACGAAGAACGCAGACAGGGCGACGATGACCACGGTCGCGGTGATGACCACCCACGGGTCGTCGCTCATCGGGAGTCCTCCTCGGCGGCGACGGCCGCGCGGCCGGCACCGGCGGTGCCGTCGGCGGTGACCCCGGTCCGCACGCGGTCGGGGAGCTCCAGGCGCACCCGGGAGGGGACGTGGCGCTCGACAGCGAGCACCGCGACGTGCAGGTGCCGCGGGGCGGGGTCGTCGGCGTGCACCAGGTCGCCGGGGTCCGGTGGCAGCTCCACGGTCAGGCGCGTGCTGGGTCCGGGCAGGGTGCCGGCGGCGGCGATGACCAGGCCGGCGATCGTCTCGTAGTGCCCGCGCGGCAGGTCGACACCCAGGGCGCGCTCGACCTCGTCGACGTGCACGTCGCCGGGCATCTCCCACACGCCGTCGCCCTCGATCGGCACGTACTCCGGGTGCTCGGCGTCGTGCTCGTCGGTGATCTCGCCGACCAGCTCCTCGGCGAGGTCCTCCAGCGTGATGACGCCGGCGAACCCGCCGTACTCGTCGATGACGCAGGCCATCTGGTTGTGGGTGTCGGCGAGCTGGCGCAGCGCGTCGGGCAGCGGGGTGAACGTGGTGACGGCCAGGCACTCGCGGGCGATGGCGGTCACCGGGGCGGTGTCGGGCTCCGGAGTGGTCAGCAGGTCGGCCAGGTGCACCACGCCGACGACGTCGCCGGCCTCGGTGTCGAGCACCGGGTAGCGGGAGTGCCCGGACGCCATCAGCTCGCGCAGGTGGCCGAGGGTGTCGGTGTCGCCGACGGTGCCGACCCGGGGACGGGGGATCATCGCGTGCCCGACGTCGCGGTCGGGGAAGTCCAGGATCCGGTCGACGAGCATCGACAGCTCCGCCGGCAGGTCGCCGCTCTCCCGGGACTCCTCGACGATGTGCTCGAGGTCGCGGGCGGTCGCGGCGTGCTCGAGGTCGTGCACCGGCTCGATCCTCAGTGCTCGCAGCAGCAGGTTCGACGCCTGGTCGAACACCCGGATCAGCCAGCCGAACACCGTGAGGTAGACGATGGTGGAGGCGGCCAGCCAGCGGGCGACCGGCTCCGGGCGGGCGATGGCGAGGTTCTTGGGGAACAGCTCGCCGAACAGCATCTGCACGACGGTGGAGAACAGCAGCGCCAGCACCGCGCCGATGCCGACGCCGACCGCGGTGGGGATGCCGACGCCACCGAGCAGCGCGCCCAGGGACTCACCGATCAGCGGCTCGGCGACGTAGCCGACCAGCAGACCGGTCACGGTGATGCCCAGTTGCGCGCCCGAGAGCATGAAGGAGGTCCGGCGGGTGACGCCCAGGGCGCGCTGGGCCGCGGCGTCACCGGCCTCGGCGCGGGCGTTCAGGCTCGAGCGGTCGACCGCCATGTAGGCGAACTCCTGGGCCACGAAGTACCCGGTGACCGCGGTGATCGCCAGGACGACCAGCACACCGAGCAGGAGTGAGAGCACTTCGGTCACCGGCCACGCACCCCCTCACCGAGCTGGGGGTACGCGGCCTGGGGTCTGTGACAGCTGCTCATGTCTCTCTTCGCCGGAGGTGGTCGGGGCGGCAGGCGCTCCCCTCAGGTCAACGAGGCGACGGCGGTCGGCGTTCCGACCGGTGACACCGGTCACGGGACGCCGCGACCGGTGGGGCGGCCCGGATGGCCCGGGGCAGGACCGAGGGTGCCCGGCCCTCGACCCGCCGGTCGCCGCGTCCAGCGGCCGCCATCGCGATCGGTGGGCAACGGTCGGCCGGTTGCTCGACCGACGACCGGCGTCGGGTGGGCGCGCCCGGCAGGGATCGAACCTGCGACCAAGTGCTTAGAAGGCACCTGCTCTATCCGCTGAGCTACGGGCGCTCGGGCTCCGATCATCGCACCCCGGTTGGAGGGGGTGGGGCGGCATGCGGGGACGGGCGTCGTCATGCGCGGCAGTCGAGCGACAGGTGCGGACGATCACCGTCTGCCCGTCCACAGCCGCCGACCCCGTCCACAGATCGTGCCGGGTGGTCCCACCCGGTGCGGCCGGGTCCCAGGGTCCTCGGTGCACCGGCACCGCGCCGGTCCCGCCGGACCAGGCGGGCAGCCCCTGAGGAGCACCGTGAACGACACCCACGTCACCGTCGTCGGCAACGTCGTCGACTCGCCCCGCCGCGTCAGCCTGCAGAACGGCGCGGTCACCAACTTCCGCCTGGCCTCCACCGCGCGCCGGTTCGACCCCCAGTCCCAGGAGTTCGTCGACGCCGGCACCTTCTGGGTCGACGTCGAGTGCTGGAACGACCTGTCCGGCAACGTCTCCGGCAGCGTCAGCAAGGGCGATCCGGTCATCGTCCAGGGCACCCTGACCACGCACAGCTGGGAGGGCGAGAACGGGAGGCGCAGCACGCCGCGCATCCGCGCCGCCGCCGTCGGCCACAACCTGGCCCGCGGCATCGCGGTGTTCAAGCGGAGCCGGTCGGCCCGCCCCGCCGAGCCCGTGCCGTCGCACCCGGGGAACGAGGAACTGGTCCGCGGCCGGGACTACGAGGACGGTCCCGGGACGTTGCACTCGGTGGACACCGCCGACCTCGCCACGGAGCCCGCGCACGGCTGAGCGCCCGGGCTGGGAGGATCGGAGGGGAGAACGCACGGGGGCGGGCCGGCAGTCTGCCGGCCCGCCCGCCACTCGCGAACCGACGGAAGGCCTCGAAGCCCAGTGGCTCAGTACATCTACACGATGGTGCGTGCGCGCAAGGCGCACGGCGACAAGGTGATCCTGGACGACGTCACCCTGTCGTTCCTGCCTGGCGCCAAGATCGGCGTCGTCGGCCCGAACGGCGCCGGCAAGTCGACCGTCCTCCAGATCATGGCCGGCATGCAGCAGCCCTCCAACGGCGACGTCATGCTGGCGCCGGGTGCCTCGGTGGGCATCCTGCTGCAGGAGCCGCCGCTCAACGAGGAGCTCGACGTCCGCGGCAACGTGGAGGAGGCCGTCAAGCCGCTTCGCGACGCGCTGACCCGCTTCGAGGAGGTCAGCGCTGCGATGGGGGAGCCCGACGCCGACTTCGACACGCTGCTGGCCGAGCAGGGCGAGCTCATGGAGGTCATCGAGAACGCCGACGGCTGGGAGCTCGACGCGCGCATCGAGCAGGCCATGGACGCGCTGCGCTGCCCGCCCGGCGACGCCGACGTCACGGTGCTGTCCGGTGGTGAGCGCCGCCGCGTCGCGCTGTGCAAGCTGCTGCTCGAGGCGCCGGACCTGCTGCTGCTCGACGAGCCCACCAACCACCTCGACGCGGAGAGCGTCGCCTGGCTGGAGCAGCACCTGGAGAAGTACGCCGGCACCGTCGTGGCCGTCACCCACGACCGCTACTTCCTCGACAACGTCGCCCAGTGGATCCTCGAGCTCGACCGCGGCCGGGCCTACCCCTACGAGGGCAACTACTCCACCTACCTGGAGACCAAGGCCGCCCGCCTCAAGGTCGAGGGCGCCAAGGACGCCAAGCGGCAGAAGCGGCTGGCCGAGGAGCTCGAGTGGGTGCGGTCGGGCGCCAAGGCCCGCCAGGCCAAGAGCAAGGCCCGTCTGCAGCGCTACGAGGAGATGGCTGCCGAGGCCGAGAAGTACCGCAAGCTGGACTTCGAGGAGATCCAGATCCCGCCCGGCCCGCGGCTGGGCAACGTGGTCGTCGAGACCAGCGACCTCACCAAGGGCTTCGGCGACCGCGTGCTGATCGACGACCTGTCCTTCACGCTGCCCCGCAACGGCATCGTCGGCGTCGTCGGCCCCAACGGTGCCGGCAAGACCACGCTGTTCAAGATGCTGGTCGGCGAGGAGAAGCCGGACGACGGCGAGATCAAGGTCGGTGAGACGGTCAAGGTCTCCTACGTCGAGCAGAACCGCGCCGGCATCGACCCCAAGAAGACGCTGTGGGACGTCGTCTCCGACGGCCTCGACCACATCAAGGTCGGCAACGTCGAGATGCCCTCGCGGGCCTACGTCGCCGCGTTCGGCTTCAAGGGCCCGGACCAGCAGAAGCCGGCCGGCGTGCTGTCCGGCGGTGAGCGCAACCGCCTCAACCTCGCCCTGACCCTCAAGCAGGGCGGCAACCTGCTGCTGCTCGACGAGCCGACCAACGACCTGGACGTCGAGACGCTGACCAGCCTGGAGTCCGCGCTGCTGGAGTTCCCGGGCTGCGCCGTCGTGGTCAGCCACGACCGCTGGTTCCTCGACCGCGTGGCGACGCACATCCTCGCCTACGAGGGCGAGTCCCGGTGGTTCTGGTTCGAGGGCAACTTCGCCGACTACGAGAAGAACAAGGTCGAGCGGCTCGGCCCCGAGGCGGCCCGGCCGCACCGGGCGACCTACCGGAAGCTCGCCCGCGACTGAGCAAGGGCCCCGCTGCCACCCACGCCTCGCAGGCTCGGCGCGGGTCCCTGCAGCGGGGCCGTCCCAGAGCGTCACGACGGCCGATCGGAGCACCCGCTCCGGCCGGCTGTCGTGGTCCGCGGGGTGGTCCCGGGGCCGGCCGGACGCATGCGGCAGGGTGTCGGCCGTGAGGCACACCGTGCAGGTCCCCATGCGCTGGTCGGACATGGACGCCTACGGCCACGTGAACAACGTCGTCTTCCTGACGTACTTCGAGATGGCCCGCGTCGACCTCTTCTTCGACCGGGCCTCGTTGGAGGAGCAGACCGGCCTGCGGCGGGGGACCGTCGTGGCGGCCCACGACGTCCAGTACAGGCTGCCGGTGGTCTACTCCCGGGACCCGCTCGACGTGCAGATCTGGGTCTCCGGCATCCGGGCCGCCGCCTTCACCTGCCACTACGAGCTGTTCGACCACGGACGGCGGGCGGTCACCGGCAGCACCCTGCTGGTGCCCTTCGACTTCGCCATCGACCGGCCCCGGCGGCTCACCCCGGCCGAGAAGTCCTTCCTCGCCCGCTACGCCGACGACCAGCGCGCGGACTGAGCCCGCGCCTCACGAGCCGCGCGGAGCAACCGGACCGTGCAGGCGCGCCCCCTCGACGGCCAACCGCTGGTCGTAGGCGTCGCCGAGATCGGCCAACGCCTGCGCGCAGTCCCCCGTGAACGCGGGGCCGTGCATCAGTCCCAGGGTCGTCGGCTGCAGCTCGGCCAGCGCCCGGATGGTCGGCCCCGTCGCCGGGGTCAGACAGGTCGCCCCGAACAGGTCCTCGGCCGCCAGCGCCGGGCCGGTGATCTCCTGTTCGGTGATCGCCGGGCCGGCGCCCACGGCGGTGAACAGGTCACCGCACAGGAGCGTGCCCGTCGTCTCCTCGTAGACGAGCCCGGCGTCCCAACCGTGCGGGACGTGCGGCGTCTCGATGCGCCGGATCCGGCGCCCGCCGAGGTCGATCACCTCGCCGTCCTGGAGCGGACGGGGCGGCCGGTCCGCCAGGTCGGCGACGGACACCGCGCACCCCAGGGCTCCGTGCGCCACCTCGGCCCGCGGTGCGGCCGCCAGCCACAGGTTCATCGCGCCGCACTCGTCAGCCTCGACGTGGCCGAACGTGATCCAACGCAGGCTCGACACGGGGACGACGCGCTCGACCGCCGCTGACACCAGGGGGAACAGGGCCCGGGGACCGGTGTGGAACAGCAGGGGCTCGTCGGCCGTGACGAGGAACTGGTTGAACAGGATGTCCGCGTCGCTGACGTAGGTCGACAGCCGGTAGACGTCAGGGGCGATCTCGGTCAGCTGGGTCTCCATGGAGACCTCCTCGAGGGGGGTCCTGGGCGGCACAGTGTCCTCCTCCTCGGGCGCACCGGGCCAGGACCATCGCGCCCGGTCGGCTCAGCGGACCGGCGCGCCGTGCACCACGCCGCTGCCGGCGTGCACCCAGTTCCGCGGCGGAGCGGTCTCCACCACCCGCTTGCCCAGCGGGAACAGGCCCACCGCGGCCAGCTTGAAGGAGGCGATGCCGAACGGGATGCCGATGACCGTCAGGCAGAAGCCGATGCCCGCCACGACGTGGATGAGCGCCAGCCACCACCCGGCCACGAGGAACCACACGAGGTTGCCCACGGCCGAGGCGACCCCGGCACCGGGGGCGCGCACCGTCGTCCGGCCGAAGGGCCAGACGACGAAGCCGGCCAGGCGGAAGGCGACGATCCCGAAGGGGATGGTGACGACCAGCAGGCAGGCGATCACCCCGGCCAGGACGTAGGCGAGCGCGAGCAGCCAGCCCTGCAGGACCAGCCACACCAGGTTCAGCAGCGTGCGGAGAGCGTCCACACCTGTTCCACGGACCTGGGAACCGCCCGGTTCCCCGGCGTCCGTCAGCCGTTGACGATCCGCGGCACCGGGCGGTCGGCACCGGTGGGGGCGCCCCGCCGCGCCGCCTCCTCCTCGGACACCGGCCGCACCACCGCACCCTCCGCGATCCGGGCCGGGGCGAAGACCGCCGCGTTGATGCCGCCGCGGTGCACCATCGCCTTCACCAGCCGGGCGCCGGTCAGCCGCTCCAGGTGCGTGCACGGCGGACAGCGCTTGGCCCCGAACAGCAGCGCGTCCCCGACGGCGAACCAGCGGCCGACCAGCGACGGCAGGTCGATGCCGGCGGTCACCAGGTTCCGGCGGGTGTCCCCCGGGGTCAGCGGCACGCCGGCGTCCGCGGCGACGGCGGCGACGTCCGCGACGTCGACCAGCGTCAGCTGCTTCTCCAGGTCGGGGTACTGCGCCCACGTCCCGCCGCCCAGCGCGTAGCGGTCGCCCTCCAGCCCCCGCCCGGCCAGCAGCTGCGCCGCGGGCACCCGCCGCATCGGCGCGGCCGCCTCGGACGTCAGCCAGATCTCGGTCAGCACGCCGCCGTCCATCACGCCCTCCTCGGCCGGCGCGCCGGCACGTCGTCCGCGCCCCGCGCGTCCAGCGCCTCGCCGAGCGTGGACGCCAGCTGCAGGACCTGGATCAGCAACGGCACCAGCAGACCCAGCCGCATCCCCGACGCTCCGCGGGCCGCCTGCGCCTCGCGGATCCGCGCGGCCCGCTCGGCCACCACCGGGATGAACCGCAGCGTCATCGCGACCATCAGCCCCACCCGGGCCGGCCGCACGCCGACCACCTCGAGCGGCCGCAGCAGCCACTCGACCACGGCCACCAGCGCGGTCACCCGGGTGGTCGCGGTGACCACGGCGGCGGCCAGCACCAGGGTGAGCAGTCGCAGCACCGTCACCGTGCCGGTGAGCGCGTCGGTCACCAGCAGGTGGACGCCGAACAGCGCCGCCAGCAGCAGCCACACCGGCCGCACCTGCGCCCACAGCGCCCTCGCGGGCAGTCGGGCGACCACCAGGCCGGCGACGAGCACGCCCACCAGTGCGGCCGCGACCACCTCGATCCGGGGGAGGGCGAACAGGCCCGTGCCGAGCGCCGCCAGAGCGGCCAGCTTGAGCCCGGCCCGCGTGCGGTGCACGGGGCTGGTGCCCGGTGCGTACAGCGACAGCATCAGGCGTTCCGGGCCACGTACCAGGGCACCGCCTCGGCGGGCGACCCGTCGGCGGCCAGCCGCCCGTCCTCGAACACCAGCACCCGGTCGAAACGGGCCAGCAGGTCCAGGTGGTGGGTCACCACGACGACGTCCTGCCGCAGCCCCTCGATGACCTCCGCGACGCGGCGCGTGTTCACCAGGTCCAGCAGCGTCGTCGGCTCGTCGAAGACCACCCGCTGCGGCTCCATGACCAGCACGCCGGCGATCGCGAGCAGCTGCTTCTGCCCGCCGGAGAGCAGGTGGGCGGGGTGGTCCCGGTGCCCGTCGAGGCCGTACCGGTCCAGCACCTCGTCGACCCGGCGGGCGATCTCGTCGGCCGGGCGGCCCTGGTTGGTCGGCCCGAAGGCGACGTCCTCGGCCACGGTGGGGTGCACGATCTGCGCGTCCGGGTCCTGGAAGACGAACCCGACCTGCCGACGGACCTCGCGCACCTGCGTGCGGGTGTCCAGCCCGTCGACGAGCACGGTGCCGGCGGTGGGCACCACCAGCCCGTTGAGCAGCCGGGCGAAGGTGCTCTTACCCGACCCGTTGGCCCCGATGACCCCGATCCGCGACTCGGTCAGGGTCAGCGTGACGTCGGAGAGCACGGTCCGCTCGCCGTAGGCGTGGGTCACGTCGCGCAGCTCGACGGCGGTCCGGGGGAGGGGCGGCGCGTCCGCTGCGGCGGCGCCGCGCCGTCCCCAGTGCATGGCAGCGACCACCCGGTCTCAGCCCGCGGTCGCGCGCCGGCCCGGCAGCTCGATGACCGGGTAGGCCCGGCGCACCGCCACGGCGACCACGGAGGCGGCGACCGCCTTGACCACGTCACCGGGGATGAAGGCCAGCGAGCCCGTGGCCGAGACCGACAGCGGGACGTCGGCGTAGAGGCTGGTGAACGGGATGCCGATGGCGTAGATGACCACGATCCCCCCGAGCAGGTTGGCCACCAGCGCCCAGGCCAGGTTCAACCGTCGCCAGAACCGCTCGGTGAGCCAGCCGATGACGAAGGCGGCGACCGGCCAGCTGTACAGGTACCCGGCGGTCGGACCGACGAAGACGCCCAGACCACCACTGCCGCTGGCCAGCAGGGGGGCGCCCATCGCCACCACGGCCAGGAAGAGCAGCAGTGCCAGCCCGCCGCGCTTGGCGCCCAGCACCGACCCGGCCAGCATCACGCCGAGCGTCTGCGCGGTGATCGGCACCGGGATGCCCGGTACCGGGACCGCCGGGAGCTGGCCGAGCACGGCCACGATCGCGGCGAACAGCGCGATGTAGGCGAGGTCCCTGGTCTTCACGACGCGCTCCTCCCGGGGTGCGCGGAACGCCCGCGCGGCTCCCGGCGGAAGGTACCGGAGGACGGCGAGCGGCCGAGCGGCCCGGGTGGGTGAGCGGTCACCGGCCACCGGGGAATTGCTTGCGGTCGGTGTCTGCCCGCTCACCTGCAGAGACGCCCGCCGGTTTGCCGGGCCTGCCGGGGACGTGTTGTCTGGGGTTCCTGAGCCCCTCGGCGAAGGCGGAACCAGAGGCATGGCAACCGGGTGGTGGGCGTCGCTGTGGTCGTGGGGACGCCCCGCGGCCCACGAGCTCCCCGCGGAGCGTCCGCAGCACCCGGACCGGGAGCCCGACACGGGTGACCGGCCCGCGCGGACGATGCCGCCACCTGTGCCTCCCGCCGTCGACGGGACGGCTGCGCACCGCGCTCCGGCCGGTGCGACGCGCGCCGGGGCGGCACCGCCGCCGCCCGGGGACACCACGCACCGCCAGGCGTCCGGTCCGTCCGGTCGGTCCGGGTCACCTCCCGACCCGGACCGCAGCACCCCGCTGCGTCTTCCCCTCGAGAGGACAGGAGTCCCATCCGTGGCACAGCTCGACAACGTCATCGCCGACCTGCTTGCGATCGAGGGCGCCAACGGCGCCGCGATCGTCGACATCGACAGCGGCATGGCCCTCGCGGCCGGCGGCACCCCCGGGTTCGACCTCAACGTCGCGGCCGCCGGGAACTCGAACGTCATCCGCGCGAAGCTGCGCACCATCCAGGACCTCGAGCTGAAGGACGAGATCGAGGACGTCCTCATCACGCTGCAGAACCAGTACCACCTGATCAACGTGCTCAAGGGCCAGGGCAACGCGGGCCTGTTCATCTACCTCGTGCTCAACCGCGTCACCGCGAACCTGGCGCTGGCCCGCCATAAGCTCCGGGCCGTCGCGGCCACCGTGAGCGTCTGAACGAGGACCCCCTTGCCCCCCACTCCTCGCTGACGCTCGGCGCGGGCCCCTGCAAGGGGGCCGTTCCAGTACGTCACCAGGTGGGGGGCAGGAGGGTCCTCGTCAGGCCGCGGTGGCGGCCTCGACGATCCGCGCCCGCACGGCGTCGACGGCGAGCTCGCGGGTGTCGATCCACCGGGCGACGCGGCCGCCGGCCACGATGCCGACGCGGTCGCAGCACTCGGCCAGCTCCTCGGGGTCCACCGACACCACGACGACCGACGTCCCGTCCGCCGTGGCCTCGTCGAGCAGCTGGCGCACCTGCTGGCGGGCCCGGACGTCCAGGCCGCGGGTGGGCTCGTGGAGCACGACGACGTCCTGTGCCGAGGCCATCCAGCGGGCCAGCGCGAGCTTGTGCCGGTCGCCGCCGGACAGGGCGCCCACGACGGTGCGGATGCTCAGCGTCTTGACGTCGAGCCGGTGCACGGTCTTGATCACACCGCGCAGGGAGGCGATCTCGCTGCGGACGTCGGTGAGCGCGCCCCACGGCTCCCGGGTCAGCGTCCGGGCGATGGTCTCGCCGGGGTCGACCCCGTAGGCGTCCTCGTCGGGGCGGTAGGCGGGCAGCCGCAGCGCCGCCCCGTCCGCCGACGAGTCCAGCGACCGCCGCTCGCCGTGCAGCACGAGCTCGTCGCTGAGCGCCGGCAGCTCCCCGGTCAGGGCGCCGGCGATCTCCTGGACGCCGGAGGAGCGGTGCCCGGTCAGCCCGACCACCTCGCCCTGGCGCAGCAGCAGGTCGACCCCCTGCACCCGGCCGGGCACCCGCAGGTTGCGGACCCGCAGGGCCACGTCCCCCTGGGCGGGGGCCGGCCGGGTCGGGGCGCGCGCCGGGACGTCGTCCCGCCCGGAGCGCGCGGGGGCTGAGGCCACCCGCGGTGCGGGCAGCGATATCGGCTCACCCACGGTCTCCGCGGCCAGCCGGACCGGGTCCAGGTCCTCCGCCGGGCTGTCCAGGGCGATCACGCCGTCGCGCAGCACGAGCACGCGGTCGACCAGCGCGAGCATCTCGGGCAGCCGGTGGCTGATGTAGAGGACGCCGCGGCCCTGCCGGCTCAACCGGCCGGCGACGCCGTGCAGCCGGGTGACCTCCACGGGCAGCAGCGCGGCCGACACCTCGTCGAGCACGACGAGCCGGGTGTCCTCGGCGAGCACCCGTGCGATCTCCACCAGGCCGTGCACGAAGTGCGGCAGCTCCCCGACGAGGGTGTCGGGGTCGACGTCGAGGGTGACCTCGGCGAGCAGCGCCCGCGCCCGCTCGCGCAGCTCCGCCTGCGGGCGCCCGGCCTGCGGTGTGCCGCGGAAGACCGCCTGCGCGATGGTGAGCCCGGGGTCGATCTCGACGAGCTGCTCGACCACGCCGACGCCGAGGTGCCGGGCGTCGTCCGCCGACAGCGGCGCGTAGGGGTGGCCCTGCAGCGTCATCCGGCCGGCGTCGGCCGCGGTGATGCCGGCCAGGACGTCCCCGAGGGTCGACTTGCCCGCGCCGTTGCTGCCGGCGAGCCCGACGATCTCCCCCTCGGCGACGCTGAAGGAGACGTCCCGCAGGACGCGCCGGGCTCCGAAGGACTTCCTCAGGCCCTCGACCTGCAGCAGCGCCATGGGCGGGCCGGCCTCCCCCGAGCAGGATCTCGACCCCGGGGTCGGGGACCGAGCCGTCAGCGTCCCCCGCGACGCTGTGTCACCACCTGGATGCTACCCACCGCGGGGGACGGCGCCTGTCGGGGCCGCACCCCGCAGGGTGTGGGAGCCCCGCAGGGACCCGACGTCCCGAGCCCGCGACGAGGAGGGAGGACGGGGTCCGTCAGCGGTTCTGCATGCTGTACGCGGCCATCTCCATGTACCCCCACAGGGTCGCGTCCTGCTCGGGGGTCAGCTCCAGGGAGTCGACGGCGTCGCGCATGTGGCGCAACCACGCGTCGCGCTCGGCGGGGCCGATGGCGAAGGGCGCGTGGCGCATGCGCAGCCGGGGGTGACCGCGCGCGTCGGAGTAGGTGGTCGGGCCGCCCCAGTACTGCTCCAAGAAGGTGCGCAGCCTGGTCTCGGCGCCCTCCCAGTCGTCCTGCGGGTACAGCGGGGCGAGCACCGGGTCGGCGCGTACTCCGGCGTAGAAGCGGGCCACGAGCCGGGAGAAGGTGGGCGCGCCGCCGACCTCCTCGTAGAAGGTCCGTGCCGACGGCAGGGATCGGCTCATGTCCTCGATGGTCCCGCAGCGTGCGGGGCGGCTGCCACGTGACCCTGGGTACGCACGTAGCCCACGAGCGGCGGGAGGACGGCCAGCAGCCCCACCCCACCGGCCAGGGCCACCACGCCGCCGGGCGCGACCCCCTCGGCCGCGGCGCCGGCGGCGAGCACGCCGATGCCCTGCACGCCGTACAGCCCGCTGACCGCGACCCCGAAGGCGCGGCCCCGGTAGGCCGGCGGCACGGCCTGCACGAAGGCGACGTTGAGCGGGATCGTCCAGGCCGCTCCCAGCCCGGCGACGAACATCAACGCGACGACGGCCGCGTAGGCGCCCTGGCCCGGAGCCCCCCACGCGGTGACCAGCCCGGCCAGCAGGATCGGGACCAGCGACAGGACGACGAGGTGCGGCACCAGCTGCTCACGGCGCTGCTGGGTGAGCGCGCGGGCGACGAGCAGCCCGCCCACGGTGACCCCGGCGGGGTTGGCCGCGAGCAGGACGCCGATCTGCGTCGCGCCCTGGCCGAGCTGCTCGACCAGCGGTGCGGCGATGCCCTCCGGGGCGTTGGCGAAGAGGGTGCCCACCCAGGTGACGGCGATGATCGCGCGCAGCCTGGGCGTCCGGCCGATCAGCCGCAGCCCCTCGGCGGCGTCCCGCCACATCGAGCGGGGGCCCTCGGCCTCGCCGCCGTCGTCCGGGGCCGGGCGGCGCTGCAGCCGGGCCCACAGCCAGACGGCGGAGACGGCGAAGGTGGCCGCGTCGAGCAGCAGCGCCGCCGACGGGTCGAGCACGGCGACCAGCGTGCCGCCCAGCACGAACCCGAGGACCTGGGCCACCTGGGAGCCGACGTTGGTCAGGGACGTCGCCAGTGCGTACCGGTCGCCGTCGAGGACGTCGGCCATGAGCGCCGACCGGGCGGACTCGAACGGCGGCCCACACACTGCTACGACGAACAGCAGGCCCAGCAGCACCGGCAGCGGCGTCCCGGGGACCGCCATGAGGGCCACCAGCAGGGCGCGAGCGGTGTCGCTGGCGATGAGCACCCGGTGCCGCGGGAACCGGTCGGCGAGGGTGGACAGCAGCGGCCCGCCCAGCAGCCACGGCAGGTAGCTGATCGCGAAGGTCACCGCCGACAGCAGCGGCGAGTCGGTGCGCTGGTAGACCAGCACGGTCAGCGCGACGCGGGCCAGCTCGTCACCGATCGTCGACAGCAGGTAGGTGCCGAGGAGCGGCTGGAACTCGCGCACGGCGAACAGCCCGCGGAAGGTCGCCGGGCGCGGGGCTGCGCCGGCCGGGTCCCCGCCGGCCGGCGCGCTGCCGCTCAGCGGGCCCCCGCAGGAGCGCCGGCCGCGGACAGCAGCGGCAGCGGCGTGCGGATGCCCTCGGCGACGAACCGCTCCTTGAGCCGCATGCGCAGCTCGCGGCCGACCCGCCACTGGTCGGCGTTGGTGGTGCGGACCTGCAGGCGCATGAACACGCCCTCGGAGGTGATCTGCTCGACGCCGAGGGACTCCGGCTCGGACAGCAGCACCCCGACCCACTCGTCCTCGGCGTACAGCGCGTCGGCCACCTCCTGCATCACTGCCCGGCAGCGCTCGAGGTCGGTGTCGTGGGCGACCGGCATGTCGATGACCACCTGGGCGTAGCCCTGGCTCTTGTTGCCGACCCGCAGGATCTCGCCGTTGCGGGCGTACCAGACCACGCCGTTGACGTCGCGCACCCGGGTGATCCGCAGGCCGACCGCCTCCACCGTGCCGCTGGCCTCGCCGAGGTCGACGACGTCACCGACGCCGTACTGGTCCTCGAGGATGATCCCGATCCCGGCGATGAAGTCCTTGACCAGGTTCTGCGCGCCGAAGCCCAGGGCGACGCCGACCACCCCGGCGCTGGCCAGGATCGGCGCCAGGTTGATGCCGAGCTCGCCGAGCACCAGCACCACCGCGATGCCCAGCACCACGATCGAGGCGCAGCTGCGCAGCACCGACCCGATGGCCTCGGCCCGCTGGGTGCGCCGGGCGGCGACCTGCTCCGCGCCGTCCCCCACGGCGGCGGCGCGCAGCCGGCGGGCCCGCAGGATCGAGGGCACCGGGCTGCCGGTGGTGTGGTCGGTCAGCCGGCGGATCGCCCGGTGCGCCAGGTACCGCACCAGGACGGCGACGACGACGATCAGCAGGATCCGCGCCGGCGTGGCGATCAGCGTCTCGGCGTTCTCCGCCAGCCAGTCGGTCCCCGACCAGTCGTAGACCTGCTGGCAGAGCCAGTAGTCGGCGCAGTCGGGCATGGAGCCGGTGCCGCCGTCTGCGGCGGCGATCACGGACGGTGAAGCAGTCATCACGCCGATACTCTCAGGTGCGGGAAGGCAACCCCAGGTGCATGCCGCGTGGCGCGGCACACGGACCCGGGGTCAGCCGCTCAGGCCGGTGTGCGCGGCGAGGAAGGCCAGCTGGTCGGCGGCCAGGCCGACGGTCCGGCTGACCGCCCGGGCGCCGTGGCCCACCGAGGTCTCCCGCCGCAGCAGCACCGGGGCGTCGGACGAGGTGGCGTGCTGCAGCGCCGCGGCCAGCTTGCGCGCGTGCAGCGGGTCGACCCGGGTGTCGGACTCGAAGGTGGTGAACAGCACCGCCGGGTAGGCCGTGCCCTCCACCACCCGGTGGTACGGCGAGTAGCCCAGCAGCCAGCCCAGCTCGGTGGGGTCCTCTGCGGTGCCGTACTCGTCGTTCCAGGTGCGGCCCAGGCCGAAGCGCTCGTAGCGGACCATGTCCAGCAGCGGCGCGCTGCAGACGACGGCGGCGGCGAGGCCGGGGCGCTGGGTGAGCGTCGCGCCGACCAGCAGGCCGCCGTTGGAGCCGCCCATCACCGCCAGCTGCGGGTGCGTCGTCCACCCCTCGGCGACCAGGTGCTCCCCGGCGGCGGCGAAGTCGTCGAAGACGTTCCGCTTGTGCTCCCGCATGCCGGCGCGGTGCCACTCCTCGCCGTGCTCCGAACCGCCGCGCAGGTTGGCCACCGCCCACACGCCGCCGGCCTCGACCCAGGCCAGCGCCTGCGCCGAGTACCCCGGGGTCAGGGCGACGTTGAAGCCGCCGTACCCGTACAGCACGGTCGGGCGCGGCCGGTCCGGTGCCCCCGCCTGCGAGACCACGAAGAGGTGCACCGGCGTCCCGTCGGCGGAGGTGGCGTGCGTCTCGACGACCCGGACCGCCGGCACGTCCCCGGCGACCGGCGCCTGCTCCCAGGTCTCCAGCCGCGCGGGCTCGGCGGCGTCCCAGCGCAGCACCGACGGCGGGGTCGAGTGGTCGGTGAAGCCGACCCACGCGGTGCTCCCGCCCTCCGGTGGCGCGCTGACCCCGGACACGCTGCCGGCGCGCAGGGCGGTCACCTCGGCCTGCCGGCCGGAACCGTCGGCGGCCCAGACCGACAGGCGGTCGGTGGCGTCCACCGAGTGGACGGCGAGCACCTGCAGGCCGCCGTCCGGGCCGTCGACGAGGGCCACGTCGGTGAGCACGCCGTCGTCGGACTGCGGGACGACGTCGCGCCAGGCCTCCGGCGCCCAGGTGGCCGGGTCGGCCGGGTCGGCGACGGCGAGCCGCCAGCGCGGGGTGCCGCGGTCGCTCATCAGCCACAGCCGGCCGTCGCGGGCGACCCACGCCGCGGTCTGCGCGTCGACGCCGACCTGCAGCTCCCGCAGGGGCGCCGGCCCGCCTCCAGGTGCCACGGCGAGGTCGGCCAGCCAGACGTCGTCGCGCGGCGCGGTGCCCACCGAGGCGGAGACGACGAGCCAGCGGCCGTCGCGGCTGGTGCGGGCCCCGAAGTAGGTCGCCGGGTCGCTGCCCTCGCCGTGCACGAGCACGTCGCCGTCGGGGTCGGCCCCCACCCGGTGGCGCCAGACCCGCCGGTGGAACTGCTCCTCGCCGTCCGGCACCAGCTCCGGCGCCAGGCGGCGGACGTAGAAGAGCTCCTCGCCGCCGGGCAGCCAGGCCACGGGGGAGTAGCGGCAGCGGTCGATCGGCCCGTCCAGCTGCTCGCCGGTGGCCACGTCGAGCACGTACAGCCGCGACTCCTCGTCCCCGCCGGTGGAGAGCTGGTAGGCCAGCCGGTCGCCCTCCCAGGACGGCGACCAGGCGTCCAGCGTGGTGGTGCCCGCGGGGTCGACCGCCATCGGGTCGACGAGCACCCGCTCGGTGCCGTCGGCCTCGCGCACCCGCAGCACGGCGTGCTCCTGGCCGGGGTCGCGCCGGGTGGAGAAGGCCCGGCCGGCGCGCCACACCGGGACGCCGACGGCGCCGGCGTGGACCAGCTCGGCCAGCCGCGCGGCGAAGCGGTCGCGCAGCGGCAGGGCGGCCACCGCCTCCGCGGTCAGCTCGTCCTGAGCCGTGGTCCAGGACGCCGTCCGCGGGTCGGCGGGGTCCTCCAGCCAGCGGTAGGGGTCGGCGACGGCGTGTCCGTGCAGGTGCTCGACCAGGTCGAGCCGGGGGGCCTCGGGGTAGCGCACCCGGCCCACGGTAGTGACGGCCGGAGGGGCTCCCGGAGCCCGCCGGAGGCATCCCGGGAGCGAAGGAGCGGGTTCGCAGGTCAGAATGGGGGCGCCCACGGGTCGCACTGCACCCGGCGCGCGGCCCCGGGCGCCGGAGGTGCCCCGTGCCGCGTACCGCGTCCGGGTCGTCCGCAGGCCATCCAGGTCCGCGGCGCGACCACCACTCCCTTCCGATGACACCCGTCCCGGCGCGGTCCACCGCCGCCGCGACGCTGCTGCTCAACGCCACCTACGAGCCGCTGTGCGTCGTCTCCAGCCGCCGCGCCATCGTGCTCGTGCTCGCCGACAAGGCGGTCTCGGTGCACAGCGCGCCGGAGGAGGTGCACGCCGAGACGGTGGTCCTGCCCGTTCCGGTGGTGGTGCGCCTGACCCGCTACGTCCGCGTGCCCTACCCGGCGCAGGTGCCGCTCTCCCGGCGGGCGGTGTTCCACCGCGACGCCTCGACCTGCGTCTACTGCGGGAGCTCGGCCACGAGCATCGACCACGTCGTCCCGCGCAGCCGCGGGGGCACGCACACCTGGGACAACGTCGTCGCGGCCTGCCGGCGGTGCAACCACACCAAGGCCGACCGGTCGCTGGCCGAGCTCGGCTGGAAGCTGCCGCACCCGCCGCGGACCCCCAGCGGCGCGGCCTGGCGGCTGCTCGGCGCGCGCACCGTCGACCCGCGCTGGCGCGAGTGGCTGGGCATGCCGGAGAGCGTGTCGGCGTGACCTCCCCCGCGACGGCGCGACGGCCCCCGGCCCACTCCTGCGCGGATTCGCCCGCTCCTGCGGTCGTGCACCAGCGCACGAGCGGGAGTGACGGCGCAGGAGTGCGGGTCGGCCCATGACCTCCCCCGCGACGGCCCGGCGGCTGTGGGCGCTGGGGGAGCCGTACCACGCGCTGACCTACTTCGCCGAGGAGTGCCGGTCGGCGGCCGAGGCGACCGGGCTGCGCGGGTTCTGGAGCACCTACTTCGCGCTGCGCGCCGCGCCGCTGGGCCCGGTCGGGGCCGAGGTCGTGACGGCGACCTTCTACAACTTCGCGCCGGCGTTCGTGGCCCGCCGCGTGCCCGCGGTGTGGGACCTGGCCACCCCGGCCGCGGCGCTCGACGCGCGGCTGGCCGGGGTGGATGCCGCCGTGCGCCGCGTGCTGGGGGAGGAGTGGCCCGGCTCGGCCGCCGCGGCGGAGACCGCCGCGCTCCTCGCGGTCGCCGCCGCGGCCGTGGACGCCCCCGGTCGCCCGCTGGCCGCGGCCAACGCCGGGCTGCCGGTGCCCCCGGAGCCGCACCTGGCGGCCTGGCAGTCGCTCACCACGCTGCGCGAGCACCGCGGCGACGGGCACAACGCCGCCCTGCTCCAGCGGGGCATCTCCGGGGTCGGCGCGCACCTGCTGGCCGCCGCGGCCGGCCGGACGGCCCGGGAGTGGCTGGTGCGCGCCCGCGGGTGGGACGACGTCGCGTGGGACGCCGCAGCCGACGAGCTGGCCGCCCGCGGCTGGCTGGCCGGCGAGGAGCTCACCGCGGAGGGCGCCGCGATCGTCGCCGCGGTCGAGGCCGACACCGACCGGCTGGCGCTGGGCCCGTGGCGGGCGCTCGGCGACGTGCGCTGCGACCGGCTGGCCGACCTCCTGGCGCCGGTCCGCCGGGCCGTCGTCGCCGCGGGGACCTGGCCGGACCACAACCCGATCGGCGTCCCCGACCCGGGCTGAAGGAGGACCCCGTCCTCCTCGCCGTGGAAGGACCCCGTCCTCGTCATCCCTCGCAGGCTCGGGACGAGCCCCTGGACGGGGCCTGCAGCCAGCCTCTGGACGGGGCCACGGGGGTCCCTGCACGAGGGCCGTTCGTCAGGTGACGCGGGCTCGCTCGGTCGGGTACCCCTCGTGCGCCCCGCTCGCCAGCACCTCGCGGAAGCAGTCCATCGCGTCCCAGACGTCGACGAAGCGGGTGTAGAGCGGCGCGGGGCCGAGGCGCACCCGGTCGGGGGTCCGGAAGTCGGGGACCACGCCGCGGTCGACCAGCGCCTGGGTGAGCCGCCAGGCGTCGGGGTGGGCGAGGGTCACGTGCGCGCCGCGGCGCGCCGGGTCGCGGGGCGAGGCCACCACCACGCCGTGCGGTGCCAGCCACGCATCGGCGAGGGCGACGACGAGCTCGCCGAGTGCCCGGCCCTTGACCGCCAGCCGGTCCACCCCGGCCTCGGCCACCAGCCGGGCGCCGACCTCCACCGCCACCGTGGCGAGCACCGGCGGCGTCCCGACGGCGAAGCGCTCGATCCCCGGCGCCGGGTCGTAGGCCGGGCCCATGGCGAACTGGTCGCGCTGGCCGAACCAGCCCCAGATCGGCTGCCGCAGCTGCGCCTGCAGCTCGCGGCGCACGTAGAGGAAGGCCGGCGCTCCCGGCCCGCCGTTCAGGTACTTGTAGGTGCACCCGACGGCGAGGTCCGCGCCGTTCGCCGCGAGGTCGACCGGCACCGCGCCGGCGGCGTGCGAGAGGTCCCACAGCACCAGCGCCCCGGCCTCCCGCGCCGTCGCCGTGACGGCGGCGACGTCGGCGAGCGCGCCGGACCGGTAGGCGACCGCCGACAGGACGACGACGGCGACCCGCTCGTCCAGCGCCGTGGCCAGCACCGCCGGGTCCAGCCCCTCGTCGACGTCGGCCGGCACCTCGCGCACCGTCATCCCGCGGGCCTGCGCGACCCCGGCGACGACGTAGCGGTCGGTGGGGAAGTCATCGGCGGAGCAGACCAGCACGTCGCGGCCGGGACGGGCGTCGGCGGCGGCCACCAGCAGCTTGTAGAGGTCGACCGTCGTCGAGTCGGCCACCAGGACCTCGCCGGGCCGGGCGCCGAGCACGCCCTCGGCGAGCAGGTCGCCGACCCGGGTGGCCGCGCCGATCCACGACGACCAGGAGCGCACCAGGCCCCGCGCCCACTCCTCCTCGACCACCCGCGCGAGCGCGGCCGGCGTCTCCACCGGCATCCGGCCCAACGAGTTGCCGTCCAGGTAGAGCAGCCCGTCGTCCCCCGCGCCGGCGAACCGCGCGCGGAAGGCGGCCAGCGGGTCGGCGGCGTCGAGGGCCTCGGCGGCGGCCCGGGTCAGGTCCACACCGAGCTGTCTACCCGGTTACGGTCGCCAGCCGTGACCCCGGGGACGCAGCTGCACGACCTGACCGCGCTGGAGCAGGCCGCCGCCGTCCGGGCGGGGGAGGTCAGCCCGGTCGAGCTGGTCGAGCACGCGCTGCGCCGGGTCGAGAGCCTCGACCCGGGGCTCGGCGCCTTCCTCACCGTGACCCCCGAGCGGGCCCTGGCCGCGGCCCGCCGCGCCGAGCGCCGGGTCCGCTCGGGCGGTGAGCTGCCCCCGCTGCACGGCGTGCCGACGGCGATCAAGGACCTCAACAACACCGCCGGCGTCCGGACGACGTTCGGCAGCACCGTCCTCGCCGACAACGTGCCGACCGTCGACGACGCGGTGGTCACCCGGCTGGCCGACGCGGGGACGATCAGCGTCGGGAAGACGAACACACCTGAGTTCGGCTTCCCCTGCTACACCGACAACGAGCTGGTCGGCCCGGCCCGCTGCCCGTGGGACCCGACCCGGCTGGCCGGCGGCTCCAGCGGGGGAGCAGCGGTCGCGGTCGCCGCCGGGATGCTGCCGATCGCCCAGGGCAGCGACGGCGGCGGGTCGATCCGCATCCCGGCCAGCGTCAACGGGCTGGTGGGCCTCAAGCCCACCCGCGGCCGGGTGAGCAACGCGCCCTTCGGCAGCGACGTCACGGGGCTGGGCACCAACGGTCCGCTCGCGCGCACCGTCCGCGACGCGGCGGCACTGCTCGACGCGATGGCGGGGCCGGTGATCGGCGACCCGGCCTGGGCGCCGCCGCTGCCGCCGGGGGAGACCTTCCTCGGCGCGGCCGACCGCCCGCCGGGCCGGCTGCGGATCGGCCGGTACCTGGAGTCGCCCATGGCCGACGCCGGCCTGGAGCCGGAGGTGCAGACGGCGTTCGACGACGCCGCCCGGCTGCTCGAGGAGCTCGGTCACGAGGTCGAGGACGTGCCGCCCGGGCTGCTCGGCGCCGACGTCTTGGCCGCCTTCGAGCAGGTGTGGAGCCTGTCGGGGACGCTGCTGCCGGTGCCGCCGGAGCGCGAGGGCGAGCTGCGGCCGCTCACCCGGGAGCTGCGGGCGCGCGGCCTGGCGCTGTCGGCACGGGAGGCGATGGAGGCGCTCACCGCGCTGCGGCTGTTCGCCCGCCGCTTCACCACCGCCACCGCCGGCTACGACGTGCTGCTCGCGCCGGTCACCACGATGACGCCGCGGCCGCTGGGCTGGTTCGACGCCGACGGGGACGGCGCGGCGGACTTCGAGCGGCAGGAGCGGTACGCCGCCTTCACCGCGGTCTTCAACGTGACGGGCCACCCGGCGGTGAGCGTGCCGCTGTACTGGACGCCCGGCGGGCTGCCGGTCGGGACGATGCTCGTCGGGCGCCCGGCCGACGAGGTCACGCTGGTCGCGCTGGCCGCCCAGCTGGAGACCGCCCGCCCCTGGCGACACCGGCACCCGCCGGCCTGGGACTGACCAGGAGAGCGGCGGGTCCTGCCGGTAGGTTGGAGGGCGTGACCGTCGTCGAGACCATCCTCGTCTACGCGGTGGCCCCGCTGGCCCTGGTGGCCGTCCTGGCCCTGCTCACCCTCGTGCCCGGGCGGCCGAAGAAGATGCGCTACAAGCCCGGGCAGCCCTGGGAGCACGAGCCGGTCTGGTACGAGCCGCACCCGGTCGGTGGTGGCGGCCACGGCCCCACCGAGGCGCACGGCCCCGCCGGCGTCCCCGGCGACGGGACCACCGCGTTGGGCTCGTCCATGTACCCGGAGCAGCACGGCCCGGGTGCTCCCGGTCAGTCCGGCGCGCACGGCGGGGGCGACTCGCACGGCGCCACCAGCGCGCGCGCCCTCGCGGCCGGGCCGTCGGCCGCGGCGGCCGCCCGCCCCTTCGGCGGCGCCCGCGGCACCTGGTGACGCCGTGACCGTCCACCCCAGCACCCCCGAGAACCCCCACGGAGGCCGGAAGTGACCCGCGTCCTGCAGACCACGTCGCACGACACGGCGACGTCCGCTGGCACCATGCCGACGCGCGCCGACGAGGCCGAGGCCCCCGACACGATCTTCAGCTACCAGGAGCTGCTCCGCCTCGACGAGGCGCTGACCATGTCCTCCCGGGAGACCGGGCTGCGCTTCACGCTGTACATCGGTGACCTCGGCTCCCAGACCCGCGCCCGGGCCGAGGAGCTCTTCGAGCGCTCCGGGCGCGACCTGCCCGAGTCGGTGCTGCTCGCCGTCTCGCCCGGGCAGCGCGTCGTCGAGGTCGTCACCGGCGCCGCGGCGGCGCGCCGGCTGCCCGACCGCGCCTGCGCGCTGGCCGTGCTGTCGATGACCAACGCCTTCGCATCCGGCGACCTGGTGGGCGGCATCGTCAACGGCCTGCGCCAGCTGTCGGACCAGGCGGGTCACCCGCGGGGGCTGCGCACCCACTAGACCCCCTGCCCCCGCCACTCGCGAGCTCGCGGCGGGACCCTGCAGGGCGCCGCTGAGCGGCCGGCGGGGAGAGGCCCAGGACCCACCGGGTCCTGGGCCTCTCCCGTTCAGCGGCGGGCCACCGCCGGGGCTGCCCTCAGCCGTCGCTCTCGGCGGCGTCGCGCTCCCGGGCCCGCAGCGACCGCGCGATCCCGTCCCGGCCCTCGGCGATCAGGCGGCGCAGCGGCGCGGGGTGGTCGTCCCCGGTCAGCCAGGCGTCGGCGGCCTGGACCGTGCGCAGCTCGACCACCGGCGGGAACAGGTACTGCACCGCGTTCTTCGCGATCTCACCGGGACGGCGGTCCCACAGCGGGCGGATGTCGGCGAAGTACCGCTCGACGTAGCCGGCCGTGAGCGCCCGCTGGGCGGGGTGCCAGAAGCCCTGCAGCATCGCCTCGTGCACCGCGTTGGGGATGGTGTCGTCGGTGAAGGCCCGGGTCCAGGTCTCCTCCTTCGCCTCCACCGTGGGCCGCAGGGCCCGCGCGGTCGCGGCCCGCCGGACGCCGGTGGCGGTGGCGTCGCGCGCCTCCTCGGCGGCGATCTCCTCGTCCCCGGCCGCGCCGATGGCGACCAGCCCGTGCAGGAAGGCCCAGCGGGCGTCGGCGTCGACCGGCAGCCCCTCGACCACGCGCGAGCCGTCGAGCAGGCCGCGCAGCACGGCGGCGTGCTCCTGGGTGCGGGCAGCGCCGGCGAAGGTCCGCGACCACTGCAGCTGGGTGTCGCTACCCGGCTCGGCGGACTCCAGCGCCGCCAGCGCCTTGTCGGCCAGCGCCCGCCAGCCGGTGTCGGCCCAGCGCGGGTCGGCGTAGTTGGCCAGCGCCGACTGCACCCGGGCCAGCAGCGACTGGACGACGCTGATCTCGGTCTCGGCGTCCACCCCGGCCAGCACCAGCGCCACCCAGTCGCGGGCCGGCAGCTCGGCGTCCCGGGTCATGTCCCACGCCGCCGACCAGCACAGCGCGCGCGGCAGCGGGTCGGGGATGGTGCCGATGGCCTCCTGCAGCGTGGCCAGCGACCGCTCGTCCAGGCGCAGCTTGGCGTAGGTCAGGTCGTCGTCGTTGACCAGCACCAGGTCGGCCGCGGGGTGCCCGGCCAGCTCGGCGACCTCGGTCAGCTCGCCCTCGACGTCCAGCTCGACCCGGGTGCGCCGGGTCAGCCCGTCGGGGCCCTTGTCGTAGAGCCCGACCGCCAGCCGGTGCCGGCGCAGCACCGGGTGCTCGGGGACGGCGCTCTGCGCGATGGCGAGGCTGCGGTAGCGGCCGTCGTCGGAGACCTCGAGGACCGGCCGCAGTGTGTTGACCTGGCTGGTCTGCAGCCACTGGCGCGACCACTCCGACAGGTCGCGGCCGGTGGCCTCCGACAGCGGGTCGAGCAGGTCGGCCAGCGTGGTGTTGCCGTAGGCGTGCGTGCGGAAGTACTGGCGGATGCCGGCCAGGAACTCGTCGCGGCCGACGTAGGCCACCAGCTGCTTGAGCACCGAGGCGCCCTTGGCGTAGGTGATGCCGTCGAAGTTCACCTCGACCGCGGCGACGTCGACCATGTCGGCGGCGATCGGGTGGGTCGAGGGCAGCTGGTCCTGCGCGTAGGCCCAGGCCTTCTCGGTGTTGGCGAACGTCGTCCAGGCGGTCGTGTACTCGGTGGCCTTGGCCTGGCACAGCGTGGAGATGTAGGTGGCGAAGGACTCGTTGAGCCACAGGTCGTCCCACCAGCGCATGGTCACCAGGTCGCCGAACCACATGTGCGCCAGCTCGTGCAGGATCGTCTCGGCGCGCCGCTCGTAGCGGGCCCGGGTGGCCTTGGAGCGGAAGACGTAGTCCTCCAGGAAGGTCACCGCGCCGGCGTTCTCCATCGCCCCGGCGTTGAACTCCGGCACGAAGAGCTGGTCGTACTTGTCGAACGGGTAGGGGTAGTCGAAGACCCGGTGGTAGAAGTCGAAGCCCTGCTTGGTGACCCGGAACAGCTCCTCGGGGTCGAGGTGCTGGGCCAGCGAGGCGCGGCAGTACAGCCCCAGCGGGATGCCCTCGTGGGAGTCGGTCACCCGGGCGTAGGGGCCGGCGACCAGGGCGAGCAGGTAGGTCGACAGCCGCTTCGTCGGCGCGAAGTGCACCAGCTGCGAGCCCCCCGGGCCGGCGTCGATGGTGCGCTCGCCGGTGTTGGAGACGACCTGCCAGTCGAACGGCGCGGTGACGTGCACCGTGTAGGTGGCCTTGAGGTCGGGCTGGTCGAAGCAGGCGAACACCCGCTTGGCCTCGGCCGGCTCGAAGTGCGTGTAGAGGTAGACCTGCCCGTCCTCGGGGTCGACGAAGCGGTGCAGCCCCTCGCCGGAGTTGGAGTACCGGCAGTCGGCCTCGACGACCAGGGTGTTGTCGGCGGCCAGGTCGGGCAGCGGCAGGCCGCCCTCCTCGGTGTAGGCCGCGACGTCGAGCGGCTTGCCGTTGAGCGTGGCCGAGCGGACGGTCTCGGCGACCAGGTCGATGAAGGTGTCCGCGCCGGGCTCACGGCAGGTGAACCGCACCGTGGTCGTCGACCCGAAGGTGTGCTCGCCGGCGTGCCCGGCGCCGTCGGTGAGGTCGAAGGAGACGTCGTAGCTGTCCACCGCGAGCAGTCGGGCGCGGGCGGCGGCGTCATCGCGGGTCAGGTTGGGTACGGCCACGCAGGGGAGCTTCCCACGGCACCCCGACACGCCGACGGCCCGGACCGGACGCCCTCCCCACCAGGGGGAGCGTCGGAACAACCGCCGTGCGGGCCGGCTTGGCACCCGGCAGAGACGTCCCCGGTGCGGTGTCGCCGGGCAGTGACGACACGAGGAGCGGAACGCATGACCGAGGCAGTGCAGAGCGCCCCCACGCATGCCCGCGTGGACTTCTGGTTCGACCCGCTGTGCCCGTGGGCGTGGCTGACCAGCCGCTGGGTCCTGGAGGCGGCGAAGGTCCGCGACATCGACCTGCACTGGCACGTCATGTCCCTGGCGGTGCTCAACCGCGGGCGCGACCTGCCGGAGGACTACCAGGAGATGATGGTGAAGGCGATCGGCCCGGTGCGGGTGGCGATCGCCGCGGCGCAGCAGCACGGCGACGAGGTCCTCGGCGACCTCTACACGGCCATGGGCACGCTGCGCCACCACGAGGGCGTCGAGCTCGACGAGCTGATCGCCCCCGCGCTGGAGCGGGTCGGTCTGCCGGCGTCGCTGGCCGAGGCCGCCACCTCCACCGAGTACGACGAGGCCCTGGAGAAGAGCCACCACGCGGGCATGGACCCGGTCGGGGACGACGTCGGCACGCCCGTCATGCACATCGACGGCGTGGCCTTCTTCGGCCCGGTCATCAGCAAGGTGCCCACCGGTGAGGACGCCGGGAAGGCCTTCGACGGCGCCGTCCTGCTGGCCAACCTCCCCGACTTCTGGGAGCTCAAGCGGACCCGGCTCTCCGGCCCCGACATGGACTCCGTCCCGGCCGACGCGCTGGAGATCACCCGCCGCTGAAGGAGGACCCCGTCCTCCTCACGCCTCGCAAGCTCGGCGCGAGCCTCGGGACGGGGCCAACGGCGGGCCCTGCAGTGGGGCACCCGGACGCCGTCCCCGGGCCGGCCGGTGGTGCCGGCGGCCGACCGTGGAGCACGGTCGACGGTCGGGGGACGTCCTCGCTCCGGTCGAGGACGTCCCCCGACCGGTCAGCGACGTCCTGACCCCGGTCGGACCCTCGGTCCCCTACGGTCGCGGCATGGCGGTCCACCGGATGGATCACGTCGGCGTCGTGGTCGAGGACCTCGCGGCTGCGGTCGCGTTCTTCGTCGAACTGGGCCTGGAAGTGGAGGGCGAGGCAGCGGTCGAGGGGGAGTGGGTGGACCGGCTCCTCGGGCTGGACGGGGTCCGCGCGGACCTCGCCGTCGTGCGGACCCCGGACGGCCACGGCCGGGTCGAGCTGTCGACGTTCCACACGCCGGTCGCCACCGGCACTGCGCCGAGGGCGCCGATGAACACCCCGGGCATCCCTCGCCTCACGTTCTCCGTCGACGCCGTCGACCACGTCCTCGGCCGCCTGCGCCCCCTCGGCGCCGAACTCGTGGGTGGGGTGGCGCAGTACGGGGACGTCTACCGGTACTGCTACGTCCGCGGCCCCGACGGCATCGTCATCGGGCTGGTCGAGGACCTCCGCTGAACGGCACTCCGGGCCCCGGCGTCCCCGCGTGACGGCCGGCGCTCGGTTGCACGGCGACGCCGGCCGCGATGGCGGCCCGGCCTCAGCGGCGGGGCCGGGGTGCGCCATCCTCGACGGGTGCCGCACCCCGTCCGCCAGCGCATCCTGATCTCCGGTGCCAGCTCCGGCCTCGGCGAGGGCATGGCCCGCCGCTTCGCCGCGATGGGCCGCGACCTGGCGCTCGTCGCCCGCCGGTTCGACCGCCTCGAGGCGCTGCAGCGCGAACTGCTCGCCGCCCACCCCGGCATCCGGGTCGAGGTGGCGGCGATGGACGCCGACGACGCCGACTCGGTCGCCACGGTCGTGCCGGCGCTGGCCGAACGGCTCGGCGGCCTGGACCGCGTGATCGCCAACGCCGGCATCGGCAACGGGGGCTCCATCGGCACCGGTGCGGCGGCCACCAACCGGGCCGTCCTGGCCACCAACGTGCTCGGCACCCACGCGCAGTGCGAGGCGGCGGTCGAGCTCTTCAGGGCCCAGGGCTCCGGGCACCTCGTGCTGGTCTCGTCGGTCGCCTCCGTCCGGGGCATGCGCGGCAGCCGGACGGCGTACGGCGCCAGCAAGGCAGCGCTGAACGCTCTCGCCGAGGGGATCCGCTCCGACCTGCTCGGCACCCCCGTCCGCGTCACCACGGTGCTTCCCGGCTACATCGCCACGGACATCAACGTGGGCCGCCGCGGGCCGTTCACCGTCGACGTCGACACCGGCGTGGACGCGCTCACCGCCGCGATCGAGCGGGAGCCGGTGCGCGCCTACGTGCCCGAGTGGCCGTGGCGCCCGATCGCCGGGCTGCTCCGGGTGCTGCCGCTGCCGGTGGTCCGCCGGCTCACCTGAGGAAGGACCCGCCACCGTCCACCCCGGGCCGTGACCATCGGCGGGTGGCCCCCCACGTCGGCGTGTCGCACCACCACTCGCCGATGATCACGACGGGGGGTCAGGACCGCCCCGCAGTCGGGTCGAGCGGCGCCTGCCGTCGCACCTGCACCCGGGCGGTGACCTCGGTGAGCCTCTACCAGCAGATGCGCATCGGCCGGCCGCGGGCGTCGGTCGTGCCGTCCCCGACGCACTCGGCGGTCCCGTCGGCGACCCGTCGGGCCGACCAGGCGGCGGCGCAGGCGTCGAGCGAGTCCACGGCCGCCACCCGCGGCGGGGCGTCGAGCAGGGCCGCGTCGACGTCCATGACCGTGCGGAGGGCGGCCAGCCGACGCGCCATCCCGCGCGCGGTGACCTTGGCGTCCCCGAGCCCGGGGTCGAGTGCCCGGAAGGCCAGCTCGGGGTGCACCTCCACGACGTGGTCGGCCGGTGGGTCCCCGAGGGCGTCGTCCAGCGACCGGATGGCCTTCACCAGCTGGAACGACTGCGCGGACGGCGCACGCGGGGGATCGGTCGCCGCCCGGGAGAGCGCCCGGGCCTCGGCGTAGTCGTCGGTGGCGAGCACCGCCCGGACCGGGGTGGGGAAGACCGAGCTGCCCGCCCGGCCCAGCCGCCGCCGCGCCTCCACGTCGCACGCCCGCACGCCGTCGTCCGACAGCCCGATCGGCATGTCGATGCCGACCACGTCGACGTCCGGGACGGCGAGGACGGCCGGGACGTCGGCCAGGTCCAGCAGGCGGACCGAACGCCCCGCGAGCAGGGCCCCGACCCACCGGCCGCGCCAGCCGTCGACACCCAGCACCGCCACCCGGGCAGCCTGACAGACTCCCCGCCATGCGCGTCTTCGTCGGGACCGACCACGCGGGCCTGGAGTTCAAGGACCACCTCAAGCAGGCGCTGACCGACGCCGGCCACGAGCCGGTCGACTGCGGGGCGTTCGAGTACGACGCCGAGGACGACTACCCGCCGTTCTGCTTCGAGGTCGGCGAGCGGACGGTCACCGCGCCCGGCAGCCTCGGCGTGGTCATCGGCGGCTCGGGCAACGGGGAGCAGATCGCGGCCAACAAGGTGCCCGGGGTGCGCGCCGCACTCGTCTGGAACCGGGAGACGGCGGAACTCGCCCGCCAGCACAACGACGCCAACGTCGTCTCGATCGGCGCCCGGCAGCACAGCGTCGAGGAGGCCACCGAGCTGGTGCTGCACTTCCTCGCGACGCCGTTCAGCGGCGAGGAGCGGCACGTCCGCCGGATCGGGCTGGTCAGCGACTACGAGCGCGACCGGCACCGCCCGGCCGGCGGACTGCCCACCCGCGACGACCCCCGGTAGCCGAGCCGCTGACCCCTGACCCGGGCCGGGCCGGGGCCTACTCGCGGGCGAGCTGCTCCGGTGGGGCCGCGACCCGGTGGTCCGGCGGGCCCTCCTGCCCCACCTGGGCCTCCTGCTCGACCGTCGCGCTCGCGCAGGGCCCTGAGCCCGGTCCGTCGGCCGCCGGGTGCGCGGGTCAGAACTCGTCCGGGCACCAGGGCGTGACCGGCCAGCGGAACGCCGTCCCGGCCTGGGTGACCGCGCCCGGGCTCACCTCGGTGACCCGGCCGGCCGCCTGCAGCGTCGCCAGCGACACCCCGCCGAGGTGGGCCGCCGCCAGGGCCTCGACGTCCAGCACCAGGTCGGGGTCGGCGTCGGTCTGCGAGCAGAAGGCGCCGGCCGGGTGGCCGACCAGCGACCAGCGGCCGTCGTTCCACGGGCAGAACCGGTCGCGCACCTCGAGGACGAGGTTGACCGGCGCCGGGTAGCGGCGGGCGGCCAGCGCGCGGCCGACGTCGACCAGCCGCACCCACAGCGCGTCGTACGGCTGCGAGCGCAGCGCCCGCGGTTCGGCCAGCAGGTGCCGCAGCGGGTCGTCCGGCGAGGCGGTCGGGGCCCGCACCGTGCGGACGAGGTCCAGCGACAGCAGGAACCGCCACAGTGCCGCGTAGGCCGGCGTGGTCAGGCTGCGCACCTCCTCGACGACGACCGTGCCGTCGGGCTGGCCGTCGTCGGTCCACGCCGAGCGGACCCGGTAGGCGGCGTAGCCGGTCGCCGTCCCGTCGGGCTCGACGTGCCGCAGGAACCGCCGCTCGGAGGCGCCCTGACGCTCCGCGGGCTCGTCGCGCAGGCCGCGGTCCCACCACCGGGAGTCACGGTCGAGGTTGCCGGGCACGACCCGGCGCACCCGGTCGTGCAGGCCCACGGCGGCCGACCGGTACTCCTCGACGCCGACCTGCTCCACCCGCCCTTCGCCGAGGTCGACGTCCGGTCGCAGCGCCAGCCGGGCGACGTCGCCGGAGAGGTTGCCCCGCCAGGTGGCCGGCGCGTAGCCGAAGCGGCCGTAGATCGAGGACTCCGAGGCCCACAGCGCCGCCACCGGCTCGCGCCCCTGCTCGTGCAGCTCGGTGAGCTGCCGGCGCATCAGGGCGGTCAGCACGCCGCGGCGGCGGTGGCTGGGTGCGACGCTCACCCAGGTCACGGCCGCACAGGGGACGACGCCGCCGGGCACGGTGAGCTCCCGGCTGTAGACGCCGGCCGTCGCGACGACCCGGTCGCCTTCCCACAGCCCCAGCGAGCGGTCCAGCTCGGCGTGCGCGGGGACGGCGTCGACGAAGGACGCCGGCGGCTCCTCGGCGAACGCGGTGAACAGGGCCCGGCTGAACACCGGCCACTCCTCGGGCGTGGCGGGGCGCAGCCGGTCGGCGAAGTCGGTCACCGGAGCTGTCTACCGGGAGCTGCTGACCTCGTGCGACCCGTCATCGGTCCCGGAGCCGTCGTCCCGGGGCGGCGGACCAGCGCGGCGGACCAGCGCGGCTCCTGCGGTCAGGGTCCCGGGCGCCACCTCGGTGCGCCCGGCGTCCCGGACGACGACGTCCATCGCGGCGACCTCGTCCGGCCGCCCGCCGAGCACGACGACCCGTCCGTGCGGGATGCCGAAGGCGGCCAGTGCGGCGTGAACGGCCTGCGCAGCGGCCTTGTGCCGGGACATGGACACGTTGGTGTTGACGAGGATGCGGACCTCGGGGTCGCCGGCAGCGTCCGGTCGCACTTTGGCTGTCCTCCAGGGTCCGGCCGGCCGGGCAGCGCGCGTCCGGCGTCGCGGTCTGCGATGCTCCCGAGCCGGGTGGGCCGCTGTCCAGGGCCGTTGCGTCGCTAGGGTCGCCGGGAGCCGGGCGCGGCCGATGCCGTCGTGCTCCTGCGCGACCGTGCGCCCGGCGGGGGGAGGGAGCAGTGCGCTCTCCGACGGTGCCGATCGCCCTGACCGCGGCGCTGCTCGTCAGCGGCTGCGGGGCGGCCTCCGGCGAGGAGGCCGAGGACGCCGGCGTCACGACCTCCGCGCCCGACGCCCGCCTCACCCTCGTCGCCGACGAGGACCCGGTCGCCTCCGCCGCCTCCGCCAGCCGGGCCCTGTTCGACGGCGCGGACGTCGTCGTCGTGGCCCGCGACGGCGACGCCGCCGGCACGCTGCTCGGCGCCTCGGCCGCCACCGGCCTCGGCGTCCCGCTGCTGCTCGAGCCGGCCGGGGGCGGACCGGCCGACGCGCTCACCACCGAGCTGGAGCGCCTGGGGACGACGACGGTGCTCGCCGTCGGAGCGGCCGAGGGCGGCGCCGACGGCGAGGGCGGCCCCGAGGTGGTCGCGGTGCCGGCCACCCCCGAGGCCGTCGCCGAGGTCACCGGGCTGGAGCTGGGCGAGGCGCAGCAGGTGGAGGCCGACGGGGCGGCCGGCGCGGTCGCCGAGCTCGACCCCGAGCAGCCGGCAGCCCTGCAGCCCGCCGGCGCCGCGCCGGCCGGCGGCGAGGCCGGGGACGGCGAGCTGCCCGCGGTCGAGCGCGCCGAGCCGCTCGACGGCACCGTCGTCGTGACCACCGGCGCCCCGGAGGCGCTGGCCGGCGTGGCCACCGCCCGGGCGGCCGGGGCACGGGTGCAGCTGACCGGCGGCGGCACCGACCCGCGCGGGTCGGCGGAGCTGGTCGAGCTCATGGCCGAGCAGCAGCCGGAGACGGTCGTGGCGCTGGGCTCCGGGTTCGCCGCGGAGGAGGGGCTGGACTGGAAGCTCGAGACGGCGGCCGCCGGGGAGCAGCTGCCCGGCGGGGGTCAGCTGCTCTTCCCGGGGCACTTCCTCGTCGCCCTCTACGGCAGCCCGGGCGGTGGGGCACTCGGCGTCCTCGGCGAGCAGGACCTGCCGGCCTCCGTCGAGCGGGCGCAGGCCCACGCTGCCGACTACGAGCCGCTGGTGCAGGACGCGACCGTCGTCCCCGCCTTCGAGATCATCGTGACCGTGGCCTCGTCGGTGGCCGGCCCGGACGGCAACTACTCCACCGAGCTGCCCGTCGAGGACGTGCGCCCGTGGGTCGAGGCGGCCGGGGAGGCGGGGCTCTACGTCGTCCTGGACCTGCAGCCGGGGCGGACCGACTTCCTGACCCAGGCCGAGCAGTACCGCTCGCTGCTGGAGCTCCCGCACGTCGGGCTGGCGCTGGACCCGGAGTGGCGGCTGCGCCCGGACCAGGTCCACCTGCAGCAGATCGGCCAGGTCGGCATCGACGAGGTCAACCGGGTGGTGACCTGGCTGGCCGACCTGACCCGCGAGAACGACCTGCCGCAGAAGCTGATGATCCTGCACCAGTTCCAGGTGCGGATGGTCCCGGGCCGCGAGCAGCTGGACACCTCCCGCGACGAGCTGGCGCTCATGGTGCACGTCGACGGTCAGGGGTCGCAGCCGGCCAAGCAGGACACGTGGCGGACGCTGCGGCAGACCGAGCCGGACGAGGTCGCCTGGGGCTGGAAGAACTTCTACGACGAGGACGTCCCGATGCTCACGCCGGAGCAGACCGTCGCCGTCGAGCCGCGCCCGGACCTCATCAGCTACCAGTAGCCGGCCGGGTGACGGGACCTGCCGTTCCGTCGGTGTCCTGTGGTGAGCTGTCGCGGCCCACGCCGGAGGAGGACCCATGACGACCGTGCTGACCGACGAACTGGACCCGCGGCTGCTCGAGCACCGGCGGGAGCTGACCGGCTACTGCTACCGGATGCTGGGGTCGGCGTTCGACGCCGACGACGCCGTGCAGGAGACGATGGTCCGCGCCTGGCGGGGCCTGGGGGACTTCGAGGGTCGGTCGGCGCTGCGGTCGTGGCTGTACCGGATCGCGACGAACGTCTGCCTCGACCAGCTCTCCGGCCGGCAGCGGCGGGCGCTGCCCATGGACCTCTCCGGCTCGCCGTGGCAGCCGGTCGAGGCCTCGCTGGCCGCCCGCCGCCCGGCGACGGCGTGGGTGGAGCCGGTGCTCGACCGGATGGTCGTCGCCGAGGACGCCGACCCCGCCGAGCAGGCCGTGCAGCGGGAGTCGATCCGGCTGGCCTTCGTCTCCGCGCTGCAGCACCTGCCGCCGCGCCAGCGGGCCGTGCTGCTGCTGCGCGAGGTGCTGCGCTGGCGGGCCGAGGAGGTGGCGGGGCTGCTCGACACCACCGTCGCCTCGGTCAACAGCGCCCTGCAGCGGGCCCGCGCCACGATGGCCGCGGTCGGCGGCGAGGCCGAGACCGAGCCGCTGGACGACGTCCACCGGGCCCTGCTCGAGCGCTACGTCGACGCGTTCGAGCGCTACGACGTCGAGGGTCTGGTGTCGCTGCTGCACGAGGACGCGACCCAGCACATGCCGCCGCTCGAGATGTGGCTGCGCGGCCGGGCCGACATCGGCACCTGGATGCTCGGCCCCGGCGCGAAGTGCCGCGGCTCCCGGGTGCTGCCGACGACCGCCAACGGGGCGCCGGCGTTGGCGCAGTACCGCCCCCGCGCCGGCGGCGGGCACGAGCCGTGGGCGCTGCACGTGCTCGAGGTGCGCGCCGGCCGCGTCGCGCACATCTCCAGCTTCCTCGACCTCGACAACGACCTGTTCCGCCGGCTCGGCCTGCCCGTCGAGCCGCCGGCCTGAGAGAGGACCCCTGGGAGGACCCCGTCCCCCTCACCGCTCGCAGGCTCGCGGCGAGCCTCTGGACGGGGCCGGCCCGGGCGGGGCCGCGGCGGGACCGGTAGGGCCACCAGCGCCGGGTCACCCCTCGCGGACGCCCACCAGCGGCAGGGTGAAGGCGCCGGACTGGATGCCGGCCAGGTCCACGGCGAGGAACCGGAAGCCGGCCGCGCGCACCACCCGGATCGCCTGCTCGCGCAGCGGGTCCGCGACGAGCGCCGGCAGGTCCTCGACCGCGACCTCGAGGCGGGCGACGTCCCCGTGGTGGCGGACCCGCAGGTCCCGGAGGCCGAGCCGCCGCAGCCCGGCCTCGGCCTGCTCCACCTGGGCGAGCTTCTCGGGTGAGACCTCGCTGTGGTGCGGGATCCGCGAGGCCAGGCAGGGTGCCGCGGGCTTGTCCGCGCAGGGCAGGTCGAGCGCGCGGGCGATCCGGCGCACCGCGGCCTTGTCCAGGCCGGCGTCGGCCAGCGGGCGCAGCACGGCGTGCGCCGTGGCCGCGCGGGACCCGGGGCGATCCGGTCGCCGGGCGTCGTCGGCGTTCTCCCCGTAGGCGACCGCGGTCAGGCCGTACCGGGACACGACGTCCTGGGAGATCCGCTCGAACAGCTCGTCCTTGCAGTGGAAGCAACGGTCCGGGCCGTTGCGCCGGTAGTCGGGCCGGTCGCCCTCGAAGGTGGGCACCTCCACCACGGGCACCCCGACGTGCGCGGCGACCCGGTGCGCGGCCTCCCGCTCGTCGGACGCGAGGCTGGGGGAGACGCCGAGGAGGGCGAGCACCCGGTCGGGGCCGAGGGCCTCGGCGGCGAGGGCGAGCAGCACCGAGGAGTCGACACCGCCGGAGAACGCGACGCCCAGCCGCGCCGTGCCGGTCAGCCCCTCCCGGAGGCCGTCGACCGCCCGGCGGTCCTCCGGCTGCAGTGACGTCAGGGACACGTGCTGCGCCTCAGCTGATGTCGGCGAGGAGCTCGGAGCTCACGTACGGGATGGTCTGCGGCCCCTCGGGCAGGACGCACACCCGGGCGTCGGGCCCGGCCGCGTCGAGCAGCTCCCGGACCGTGGCCCCGATGTCGTGGGTCTGCTCCAGGTGGGCCGCCTCGAGGGCGTGGTCGGAGAGGTAGGAGGTGTGCATGATGACCCGCACCCGGCTCTGGATCTTGGCCTGCACCTGCACCTGCCACTGGTCGGGCACGGTCTTCGGCCGGTTCTCGATCAGGTCGAGCAAGGCCTGGGGGGACTGCGCGGACTCGAGCACCTCGCGGTAGGAGCCGTGGTTGGGGAACCCGTCCCGGCACTCGGCCGCGCAGACGATCGCGCCGCCGTCCTTGACCACCGTGGCCGCCGCGGAGATGCCCTTCACGGCCTGGTAGAGGTTCTGGTCGAGGGGGAAGCCGGAGTTGGTCGTGACCACCACGTCGAAGGGCTCCGGCACCGGGGCCATCGCCAGCTCCCGCGCGGCCTCGCGGGCGGCGGCGTGCATGGCGAAGAGCTCCCCGGCGAACGCGCCCACCACCTGTTGGTCCCGGTTGAGGGTGACGTCGAAGCCGAAGTGCACCCCACCGACCGCCGCGACGACCGCGCGGATGTCGTCGTGGACGGGGTTGCCCTCGCAGACGCCCCACACGGCCTGCGGTGAGCCGATGCGCTCGGCGTCGTGCAGGGTCAGCACGGTCTCCAGGCCGGCCAGCCCCGGGACGGCGAGCTTGGGGCCCCCGCTGAAGCCTGCGAAGAAATGCGGCTCGACGAACCCCGTGGTGATCCGCACGTCGGCGTCGACCCAGTGGCGGTCGAGCCAGACCGGCACGCCGTTGCCGTGGGTGCCCATCCAGACCAGGGAGTCCTGGTCGCGCGCGTCGTGGTTGAGGACGTGGACCCGGTCGACGACGTCGTCGCCGAGCATGCTGCGCAGCTCGGCCTCGGTGTTGCCGCGGTGCGTGCCCGTGGCCACGAGGATCACCACGTCGTCCAGGGAGACGATCCCGTCGAGCTCCTCGAGCACGGCGGGGACCATGAGGTCCCGCGGCTGGGCGCGGGTGCCGTCGCAGACCGAGATGGCCACCTTCTGCCCCGGTCGCACGATCTCGCGCAGCGGCGGCCCGGCCACCGGTTGACGCAGGGCCGACCGCAGGACCGCGGCCGGGTCCTCCGCGCCGGGCACGTAGCGGGGCTCGACGACCGTCGTCCGGTCGTCCGGCAGGTCGACGGTCAGGCCCTGCTCGCCGTAGGCCAGTTGCACCCTCATGTGGATCACCCGTCCGGTCGCTGGCGCGTGCTCGGACCCTAACCGGGACCGCGGGTCCCGGCGCCGTCGCGTGCCGTACCGGCAGCGGACCGCCCGCGTGGCCCCGCTGCGGGCAGCCGGCCGCTGCCGTGCAGGATGCCGCTGTGGACGGCGAGGAACGCGACCCGGGGTACGTCGACCTCGGGTTCGCGCGGGTGGACACCGACCGGCTGTCCCGGACCGGGGACCCGGAGGTCGTCTACGCCGCCGGGAAGACGCCGGAGGAGGTCGTCGCCATCGTCGGGACGCTCCGCGCGGCGGCTCCGCACCGGCCCGCGCTCGTCACGCGGGCGGACCCGGCGACAGTGGCGGCGGTGCGGTCGCGGTGGCCCGACGCCCGGGTGGAGGCGACGACGGTGGTCGTCGGGGACCTGCCGCCGGCCCGGGGACTGGTCGCGGTCGTCTCGGCCGGGACGTCGGACGCGGCGGTGGCGACCGAGGCCGCGACGACGGTGCGGGTGTTCGGCGCCGACGTCGTCCGGGTGGTCGACGTGGGGGTCGCCGGACTGCACCGCGTGCTCGACGCCCGGCCGGTGCTCCAGGACGCCGACATCGTGGTCGTGGTGGCCGGGATGGAGGGCGCGCTGCCCAGCGTGATCGGCGGGCTGGTCGGCACACCGGTGGTCGCGGTGCCGACCAGCGTCGGCTACGGGGCCAGCTTCGGCGGTCTGTCCGCGCTGCTGGGGATGCTGAACTCCTGCGCCGCGGGCGTGGTCGTCTGCAACATCGACAACGGGTTCGGTGCCGGGGTGTTCGCCGCGCGGGTCGCGCGCAGCATCCACGCCGGCGGCTCCGGCGTCGGAGAGCCGCGGTGACCCCGGTCGGGTGGCTGGACCTCGGCAACGGCGTGGCGGGCGACATGCTGCTGGGCGCCGTGGTGGACGCAGGCGTGCCGCTCACCGACATCGCCGCCGCGCTGGAGCCCCTGCAGCTGCCCATCACGCTGCGCGCCGAGGACGTGCGGCGCGGCGGGCTGCGGGCGGTCCGGGTGGTGGTGGAGGCCCCGGAGGAAGGCCAGCCCGCGCGCCGCTGGTCCGACGTCCGCCGGCTGCTCGCGCGGCTCCCCGAGCCGCTGCGCTCCTCGGCGGTCGAGGTGTTCGGCGCGCTCGCGCGGGCGGAGGCGGCGGTGCACGGCGTGGCCGAGGAGGACGTGCACTTCCACGAGGTGGGCGCGCTGGACGCGGTGGCCGACGTCGTCGGGGTCTGCGCCGGGATGGCCGCGCTGCACCTGGACCGGGTGGTGGCGTCGCCCATCGCCCTCGGCGGCGGGACGGCGCGGACGGCGCACGGGACGATCCCGGTCCCCGGACCGGCCGTGCTGGCCCTGCTGGAGGCGGCGGCGGCGCCCGGGCGAGGCGGCCCGGACGAGGTCGAACTGGCCACGCCGACCGGGGTCGCGCTCGCCACCACGCTGGCGGACGGGTTCGGTCCGCTGCCGGCGCTGCGCCCGACGGCCACCGGCACCGGCGCCGGCACCCGGGACCCCGCCGGCCGGCCCAACGTGGTGCGCCTGGTCGTGGGCGAGGCCGACGACGCCTTTCCCGGGGGGCTGGACACGACGACGGCGGTGGTGCTCGAGGCCAACGTCGACGACCTGGACCCGCGCGCCTGGCCGCTGGTCCTCACCGCCCTGCTCGACGCGGGCGCCCTCGACGCCTGGCTGACCCCCGTGCTGATGAAGAAGGGCCGACCGGCGCACGTCGTGGCGGCGCTCGCCGGTCCGGCCGAGGTGGCCCGGGTCCGGGACGTCCTGCTGCGCGAGACCACGACCCTCGGCGTCCGCGAGACGTCGGTCGTCCGGCACGCCGTCCGGCGCACGTTCGGCACCGTCGACGTCGACGGGCACCCGGTCGCCGTCAAGCTCGGGTGGGCGGGCGACGGCTCGGTGCTCAACGCCATGCCCGAGTGGGAGGACGTCGCCCGGGCCGCCGCCGAGCTAGGCCGGCCGGTCAAGCAGGTGCTGGCGCAGGCCGTCGGGCTCGCCGAGGCACTGGCGGCCGACGCCCGGCGCCCGCCCGCTCGGGAGTGATGCTCGGTGGACCGGGCCGCGCACCGGCCAGCGGCCCGGGATCAGGGGAGGGGAGCAGGCGCTGGTCGTTGCTGCAACGCGCACCCCGGGCGTGTCAGGAGCGGGAGTCCGTACACGCTCGGCGCCGACTCCTGCCCACCTCGCCCCGGGGTTGCGCGTGCCGTACAGCCGGTTCGCCGTGGGGTCAGGTCAGCCCGCTGCAGTGTCCGGGGTGGTGCTGCCGGTCTCCCACTGAGCGGTGAGGCCGTCGATGAGCCACGGCCGGTCCGCGCTGTCGCCCCGATCGAGGTAGAACGTCGACGTCTGTGCCCCCCGGTACCAGGCCCGGAACCGGACCCTTCCGTGGCCCCGCCCGCAAGGACCTCCACGCGGCATGGTGGGCCCTGACGGACACCACGGCCATGATCAGGACGCCAGGAAGATGGGCCATCCGTCGGGAGGTGGTTGCCCCGGGGAGAGCGTCCTCAGCCGGGCGAGCGTGGTCGGGTCCTGGACCTCCAGCCAGGCGACGAGTTGGCGGAAGGACACCAGCCGCACGTCAGGCTGTTCGGCCATCTGGCGCAGGGCCTCCTCGACGGCGTCCATGTAGATGCCGCCGTTCCACTGCTCGAAGTGGTTGCCGATGAACAGCGGCGCCCGGTTGGTGGTGTAGGCGCGTTCGAAGCCCGCGAGGAAGGCGTCGCGGGCCTGGGCTCGCCAGGTCGGGTACATGCCCGGGTCGTCGTCCGTATCGCCGTTGGTCTGCTTGTACATGATGTTGTAGTCCATGGCCAGGGCGTGGCGGGCCTTACCGGCGGGGGCGTCGGGGAACGGCACAGCCTGCAGCGGGAAGTCCCACAGGCCCAATCGCCGGTCGGGCCAGATCTGCACTCCACCGGGTGAGCTGGCATCGTACTTCCAGCCCAGCGCAGCGGCGGTGGGCAGGAGCTGCTCCTGGCCCTGCAGGCAGGGGGTGCGGCCGCCGATGAGCTCGCGCTCGTAGTCGAAGGGGAGCGGCGCCACGTCGGGTCGGCCGGTCAGCCCGGTGGTGGTCTTCCAGGTCTGCACGAACCGCTTGGCCTGGGCGATCTCGTCGGCCCAGTCGGCCGGCGTCCACAGCGAGACCCCGTTGTCCCCGCAGAAGTGCCCGTTGAAGTGGGTGCCGATCTCGTGGCCGTCCAGCCAGGCGGCGCGGACCTCGCTCATGGTGGCGACGACCTCGGCGGTGGACAGGAAGGTGATGTCCGAGGCGCCCACCGGATGCCGTGGCGGGGCGTACTGCATCCGTTGCTCGTCCGGCAGGGCGTAGATGCCGCTGAGGAAGAAGGTCATCGCCGCGCCGTACTCGGCCGCCAGCGAGCGGAACCGCGGGAACAGCCCGGTCTCCAGGTTGGCGGCTCCGTCCCAGGAGAAGACGACGAACTGCGGCGGCGTCTGTCCTGGCTCGAGCCGCTGGGGCACTGGCTGGTGCGGCTGGGGACCGGTGTCGGCGGTCGACCCGTCGCCGATGAGCCGCCCGGTCCGGTCACCGCTCCCAGCAGCAGAGTCGTACTCGGTCAAGCCACGACCCAGCCCGATCCCCAGCACTGCTACCGACGCATACTCCAGGAACTCCCGCCGAGACAACCCGCTCATGTGGCCGAGCCCTTCCGCTTGGCATCGTGTGCGGATGTCGAGTCCGACCGGGCTCGAACGGCATCCGCACGTCGGCCGCGACCGCCAGCATCAGCGCGGCCGGCTGCTCGTGGACGAAGCGGTCGCGGGGCCATCGTTCACGCGCTCCGGGGATCAGCCGGTGGTGACACGCCGAGCATCTGGACGACTGTCCGCGGACCCGTCACGAGGTGTCCCCGTCGAGTGCCGTCCGGCCCGGATGCGGGCCCGGTCGCGCAGCACGTCATGGACGCGGGCGCACGCGCCGGCAGCCGCCCAACGGCAGGACAGCCCATCGACGGTCCTGGTGGGTGGGAGCTCCGCGGGTAGCTGCCGCCAGGCCAGCCCGCCGCGGACCAGGGGAAGATGGCATCCAGCATGCGGCGGCGCGGGTGCTCCTCCGGCCGTCCACCGTGGCCGGCGGTGTTGCCCGGCGCCGGCAGCGCCCGATGAGCCTTCTCATCAGGAGTCCACACCCACTTGAAGGGCGCGGTTGGCGTCGCTGAGGTTCCTCTCCAGGAATCCGTGACCGTCGAGGGCTGCGATCGACGCCGCTTACCAAGCCTGCAGCCAGTTGTCGGGGACTTCCAGTGCGGCCTCCGGAAACAGGCTCCCGCCAGAGGCGCTCGGCGGACTCGCGGCGCCGAACTGCGGAGATGCCTCTCCTGTCCGTCCGTGAACGGCGGATACTGGTGAGGAAGCTCAGTGTGTTGCTGCAACCGCTGGTGATTCACTGAATGACTGCTCATGTGCACCATGCGCTGTGCATCGGAGTCCATGCGAAGTCGCTCGGCTGCCGCGGTCTTCGCTTCCAGTCCTTGGCGTTCTCCCGGTGACGCTCGTAGTTGCACCACCTGAGACCGTGCTGCAGGAAGCGCGTGGGCGCGAGTGCAGCCCGACGAGCTCCAGGTCTGGGCCGGTCTCGGTAATCGAAGTTGTGCGCCTGCTCGCGTCAGGTTCGGTGGCCGTTCCCGGGGAGGATGCACCAGGTGAAGCGGTCAAACAGTGGGTAGTTCGCATTGGTCGTCATGCCGGCCTTGCCCCGCAAGGTCCGAAGGCAGGTCATATTTCTACACATCGGTTGGCCTCTGCTGCGGATTGCCGTTCTCGCGGATGTTTTTGACGATGTTGTAAGATGCACCATGAAGTCGACCATCCTCTGGCCCCTGGTCGTCGGTGCTGTCGTCGCACTCGTGCTGGTCGTTACGGCCGTCAGTTTGTCGGCGTCTGGCTTCGAGTTGGACGTGGAACGGTGGGTGCTCATCGGCGCCTTCTTGGTTGTCATCTCCATGGCAGCTGCAGCGGTGGTCTCTGCGCTCAACGCGCTCAAGGAAGTCCGCGAGCGGTCGCCGGGAGACGACAGCGGGAGCAATATGTCCGGTGGTTCGTCCTAGCGGTGCCCATGCCCACCTCGGGTCTCCTTGGCATGTATGAGGCGGGCGGGCTGCACCGGGGGCTCCGGCACTCCGTGTACCCCTCGATGAAGACGAGCGAGGAGTCCGTGATCTTGTAGCCGACGACGTCGCCGGCTCGCAGTGCCAAGGGTCCTCCAGCCCGTCTCCGAAGGCATGACGGGCTGCTTGACCTGCAGCACCCTCGGAGCGGCTGACGGGATCGAACCCGCATGGCCAGCTTGGAAGGTGCTTCGAGCTCCGGAGGCGGCAGCGGCGACCGCGCACTGGGGCCGAGGCTCTGAACGGGCGGCCCCATGCACCGGCTGAGCAACGCGCGGATGGGTGCCAGACTCGACCGGTGCGGCCGCGTCAACTCCTGCTGATTCGCCATGCCAGGGCCGCCGGCGGCCCGGTCGACCTGGAGCGGCCACTGACTGCCGAAGGCGCGCAGCAGGCCGCGGCGCTCGGCGCCTGGCTGGAGCACGCCGGTCTGGTGCCTGACCGGGTGCTCGTGTCCCCTGCCCGCCGCGCGGTACAGACCTGGGAACAGGCCGGCGCCGCCGTGTCACCAAGAGTGCAGCCGATCAGCGACGCGCGGATCGGTGACAACACCGTCGATGCGCTGCTCGCGGCGATCCGGGAGACCCCGGAGGACGTGCGGTCGGTGGCCGTCGTCGGGCACAACCCCTCGATCGGTGAGCTGGCGGGCGTCCTCGACGACGGTCGGAGCGATCCGGTGGCGCGACGTGGCGTCGAGTCCGGGTTCCCGGCCGGGGGTGTGGCGGTGTTCGACGTCGCCGTGTCCTTCGCCGCCGTCGGGCCGGGCGCGGCGACGTTGAGGAACTTCAGGGTGCCCAGCGACTGAAGGGTCCGGCTCTACGTCCGCCCCCGCGCATGTGGGACGAGGGAGCGCCTGGCGGAGGCGATGCGCCGAGGACCCGGTTACCAGCATGGCGTGGCGTGCCGCGGTCACCATGCAAGAGCCGTGACCTCTGGTAGAGCCGCCGAGTGCCCAGTCGATGCAGAAGGAGCCGTCGAATGAACCAGTTGACGCTGACTGGTCACGCCGCCACGTCCACCGGCGCGCCGACGCCGGCTCACCGTCTCCTCGAGGAGGTGTGAGCGTTCCACCTGTCCGCATCTCCGTGCGGGTCGGCCCCCCTGGTGTCCCGGTCCGGCCGAGCCGACGCTGGTGCAGCAGGCCGTCGCGCTTCGGCGGGGCGCGGCATCAGCAGCCGGCCCGCGTCGTCACCCGCCCGGGCGGGCCACGATGACGGCAACACCGAAGGCCGCGCCCGCCGCCCCCGCCCGGCGGTGGCGACGCGGAGCGAGGAGGAGCGATGAGAACGAGTCGGCTGGTGCTGACCGGCGCCGCAGTCGGCACGATCCTGGGCACGGCGCGCGCGGACCTGAACGCCACCCATGTGTTCAACCCGAACTGGCCCCCGCACGCCCGATTCCACGGCGCCGCCGGCTGGGGCACGGTCGCCGGCGCCCAACTGCTCGCGCTGTGGCTGCTGTGGCGACCGGCGTCCTCCACCGCCGAGCAGGAGCTGGCGGCCAAGACCGCTGCGCTGCTGCCGGCGGTCGCGTGGGCGCCGTTCTTCGGCGCGCTGGCCACGCCCGGCACCGCGGTCGAGGACCAGCCCGGGCACCTGCCGCGGGTGGCCGGCGTGCCGCTCAACCTGGTTCCCGCGACCCTCGTGCCGGCCGTTGCGGCCCTCGGGTACCTGCTGCACCGCCGGGGGCTGTAGCGCATCCACGCCGCGCGGGTCGGTCACCGCTGGAGCTCCGCCACCTCGTCGAGCCGGTCGAGCTCGTGTGGGGGTTGCGGACCGCGTACATGCGGGTGATTCGCCCATCCTTGACGACGAAGGTGATCGCCGTGTCGGACGTCGTGGTGGCTGGTCCAGGCCCTGGTCAGCGCCGCCGCCGGCCTGATCGGCAACCCGACGACGTGCTCGTGCGCCGACTCGGGGTCGACGAGCACCGCTACCGGCAGGTGCGGTTCTTCCGCGACGCGGACGGCAGCTGGCGGCGCTACGAGCTGTAGGCAATCACCTGGTTGACGCCGACACCGTGGAGTGCCCAGCGTGGTCGACGGCCAGGACTCGGTCGGCGTGAGGGCCTGGACACTCGCAGCGGGGCCTGGCGGGCCGCGTGGAAGTCCTCGCCATCGTCATCGACAGCCGTTCCACAGCCGAGCGCCTCACGGTCCGGTAGAGGAGATCGCCTGGCGGATCGCCGCTCGGCACGGGCTCGAGCTCACCGCGTGACCAGTTGTGGTCACGGGCAGGCCCCGAGGCGGGCGAACGAGGCTGCGACCTGGCCGTATGGGCCTGTCCGGCGTGACCGATCCATGACTGATGGGGCGGAAAAGAGAGGTCTCCAGGGGCCTGGAACCGGCCCATTGGAGGGCTCTCCAGACCTACTCGAGAAGGGCTGACAAGCCTATCGACCTGCGGTTATGCGTGGAGCGGGTGACCGGGATCGAACCGGCATGGCCAGCTTGGAAGGCTTGGGACTCCGAGCGCCATACTCGCTGGTCAACGGCAAGTCAGGTGGCTGCCGTGCCTTTCGTATGCCTCAGCGCCGAATGGCCGGCCGGAGGAGCGGCCTCTCGCTGTCGCCGGCCAGCGGCCAGCGGCCAGCGGCCAGCGGCCAGTCGAGTACTGCAGTTCGCGGCGCCATTGCTGCCACTCCGGCCCGGAGGACCGAGTTCCTCTTGTCCTCTCCGTCCGGGACGGCTCATCGGACCGGTCATGCGGGACGGTGGCTGACTGGATGGCACTGTCCAGCGATATCTCCGGGGGTTCCTCTACCGAGACAGCGTCAGTCTGTGCAGTCGACCGCGACGGCGAGGTCTCCGCAGATCTGCCGAGACCTCACCGCGCGCGGGCGGCGTAGTCGCGACCGTCCGGCGGCTTCACTGAGCGACGCCAAGGCACCCCACTCGTCCGGTTCGTTGAGGGGGTGTTCGGCGTAGGCCGTGTAGCTCGCCTCGACTTCGGCCGACCGATAGCGCGCCACCAGCGCGCGCAGCGCCTCGTCGAGCTCCGCGACGTAAAGAAGGCCGACGCGCTCCGGAGGATCTCGTTGGCCCGGCGCAGCTCGCGGTTCTTCCGCTCCGGCGACCAGCCGGGCCGTTCGTCGGGGGCCAGACCCGGCGCGTTGCCGGCGTCGATGCGCGCCTACTGTACCCAGATTCGAGCTCATGAGTGAGCCGCCTGACGATTCGCACCGCGGCATCTCCTCGGCCGAACAAATCGGGCGGCGCGCTTGAGAGTGGATACTTTCGTCCGGTGAGCAGGTCCACGGCCACGGTCGTAGACCTGACGAGCGTCGGTACCGACCAGCTCGGCGGCACCACGCTCGATCGCTACTGGTCGCTCCGTCGTGCGGCGAAGCGCCAACACCGGCTTTTCCAGCACCGCGGCCTCCTCCTGCACGCCGCCGGAATCGGTCAGGACCAGATCCGAAGCAGACAGGGTGGCAACAAAATCGGCGTAGTCCAGCGGCCCGGTGAGCTGGACACCGTCCACTCTGCAGAGCTCAGGAACCAACGCCTCAGCAACTGCTGGATTCTGATGTACCGGCAGGATGATCTCGATATCCCCTCGCTGGGCAAGTTGGGCTGCAGCCCTCGCTAGGCAGCGCATCGGGTCGCCCTGGTTCTCGCGGCGGTGGAGGGTGACGAGCACTTTTCGACGGTGGAGCGGAACCGATCCGTTCCCCGTCGCTGATTCAGGATCCAGTGCAGGCTGTCGACTACTGTATTGCCGGTCACCTCGATACGGGTCGCGGGAATTCCCTCGGTGTGCAGATTGGCCGCCGCGACCGGAGTCGGTGAAAAGTGCCAGAATGCGATCTGGGAAATGATACGCCGGTTCAGCTCCTCGGGGAACGGGTCGTCGGGCCGACCAGACCGCAGGCCCGCCTCCACATAAGCAACCGGCACGCGTGCATAGAATGCAGATAGCGCCGCGCACATGGCGGTCGTGGTGTCGCCCTGGACCACGATCACATCGGGCCGCCGGCACCGGCCCGACCGTCAGCTCGACCCATCCGACCCAACTCCGAAGGACCCGTCTTCATCCTTGATCCGAGCATTGTGCAGTGTTCTTAAGGAGTCCGTGAATGCCCATCGACTACACGGCTCCGGTAGTAATCCCGAGCTTGCCGGCCTCGGTGCGCACCGTCGCGGTCGCCGCGTCGAGCTCGGTAAGCGCCGTCGTCGCCTCGTCCCGATAGACGGCCACATCCTTCTGGACCGCAGTGGCCAGGCGCTCGAACGTCGTGGTGAATCGGGAGATCGCCTGGGTGCTCCACCCGCGGACGGCGGCCGCGTGGGCCGCGCCGATCCGGTCGAGGTGCTCGGTGGTCCGGGACGCGGCGGCACGGTACTCCGCTCCGAGCCGTCCCTGGGGGCAGACCGGCGGGGCGGCGTGGGCGAGGGCGCACAAAGCAGGCAGCGGTGCGGCACCCGCCGTTCGCGCAAGGGCGGCGCGGGTGGCGGCCAGGGCTGCCACGGTGCGGGTCGACGACGGTGCCGCGATGAGCCCGGCGGAGACCGCGCGCTGTGCCCGGGCGAGGATGGCGTCTATCTCGCGGACGTGAGCGTCGGTGGCCGCACGGAACTCGGCGGTGGCCCCGTCGAGCGCCCGCCGGTGCCCGGCGAGCCGTGGCGCCGGCGCAACGGTGCCTGCGTTCCGGGCGGTCGCTGCGTCCACCGTGACCGCGCCCACCAGTCGGTCCGCGGCGTCGCGCATCCGCCCCGGGTGGGCGTCCTGAACTTGCGCGAGGGCGGCTTCGGCCCGCCGCAACGGCCCCGTCTTCACGGCATTGCTGGCCTTCCGTCCGCCCATGGCGCCTCCGATGCCACCGATGAGGGCTCCGACGGCGGTGCCGACGACGGGCACGGCGCTGCCGATGACGGCACCGGTGGCGGCGCCAATCGCTCCGCCGCCTCCGACGCCGCCAACGTCCAGCGAGAAATTGCGCGCCGCGCTGGCGGCCGTGGTCTTCTTCTTGTTGAGCAGCCGCACCTCTCTCATCCCGGAGAGGGCGACGGTGATGACCGGAAGGGGGCCGAGCGGACCGTCGAGGCCCGGCAGGTCAGGGATCGCCTCGGCGACGGCGCTACCGTGCTGGACGAGCAGGCCCAGTTGCTCGGCGACCTGCTCGGAGTGGCCCACCTGCTCGCCGAGCTCCTTCAGCCCGTGCAGGATCTCCTTCCCGCCCCACTTGGCGACGGCGACGGGCATGCCGCGCAGCCCGGTCGTCGTCAGCGCCTTCCCGACCTCCCCGAGCAGCCCGAGGTGGGGGAGCCCCGCAGCACCGATGCCGGGGACGATGTTGCCCAGCGCGTGCTCGACCGTCGCGTCGAGCGCGCCGGCGACGTCGACCGCGAACGCGGGATCGCCTAGTCGGGCTAGCACGGCGTCCTGCACCGCGTCCAGCGAGGCCGGCAGCGCGGCCATCACCGCCAGGCTCGCCACATCGTCGGTGGTCGAGCCCGCGGCAACGGCGAAGCCGCGAAGTGCCAGCTGCTCGATGCCGGCCACCGCCACGGATCGTCGCTGAAGGGTCTCGACGAAGGACTTCACCGGCTCCACGTCGCCACCCGGCGCCGCACCGTCCCGGGCGACCTCGGGGATCGGGTCGTCGAGGCACACCTCCGCCCGCCGGGTGGCCTCGTCCTGGGTCAGCAGCCGCAGGCCGGCGGTGAGCACTGGCGCTGCGGGCGACCCGCCGGGCAGTGCGTGGGCCGCGGCCTCCAGGGCCACGACCTCGGCGTATACGGCCTCGGCTTCGCGTCGGGCGCGGCGGGCCTCCTCCGCCCGACGGGCTTCATCCGCTCGTCGGGACTCTTCCGCATGGCGCGCCGACTCCTCGCGACGCGCCTCGTCGGAGGCGCTCGGAACAGACAGCGGCGGCTGCGAGCGCGAAGCCGGCGGGGACGTCTTGAGTCCGGCGATGGCCGCGACGGCGCCCACAAACATGATGAGGACCAGCAGGATCACGATGAGTTCCATGTCCGTCACCGCTTCTCGGTTCTGCTCTCCGCAGGGTAGAGCTCCGGGACGGGCGCCGAGATACCGCCGCGGATCGATCGCTGTTCGGCTGCAGTGAGATCTACTGTCAACAGTGTCGAGGCGCGAAGCCGGCCTTGACGACGCTGCCCGCGCTGGCTACAAGGACCCATGGAACCGGTCTCGTTAATCGTGGCCGTGTTGACTGCCGGTGCGACGGCCGCACTCCAGGAGACGGCGGGTGGTGCGATCAAGGACGGCTACAAGGCGCCCAAGGCGCTCCCGCGGCGGCGGTTGACGGGTGGTCCGGCGGGTGAGGCCGTGCTCGAGGAGGTCGAGTGGGCGCCGGAGGCCGACACGACCGCGTTGAAGGAGCGCCTCGCGGCCACGGACGCTGAGGCCGACCAAGAACTCTTGCGCGTGGCCCGTGAGCCGTTCGAGCGCGTCAACCCCGAGGGCGCGCGGGTCGGTAAGTACAACGTGACGATCACCGGAGGCAAAGGTGCGGTCGTGGGCGACCGCGTGACGGTGACGAGAACTTCGACGAACGGTGATCCCTCCTGGCGAACGCCGCCGCCAACCGCCTCTATCTCCCGCAGGCACTGCCGCCCGGCGTGTTCTTCGTCCTCATCACCCGGGAGCAGGCCGACTACTGGCTCGACGTTGACGACCAGGAGCCGACCTGGATCCGCGAGGACGGCCCGGCCAACCGGGCGGACGTCGCCCGCTACGTCGGCGACTTCGTCGACCGGAACGCCGACGCCATGACGTCGCGTCTTGCGGAGTGGCGGGTGGACCGGGAGTCGTTCGTGGACAACATCGTTGAGCTGTCCGAGGGCAACATCCTGTACCTGGTGCACGTCTTCCCCGACATCGCGCGGGGACGGCTGGCGCCGGACCCCGGGGAAGATCGACACGCCTCCCCGCTGGCTGACCAGCTACTACCAGTGCCACCGGCGCGACATGAGAAACGCCGACTCGGAGCACTTTGCGACCGTCCAGCGACCTGCTGCGTGTTTCCTCGCCATCAGCCGCGAGCCGGTGTCGGGCGACCAGCTCGCGACCTGGACCTGGCTGAATCTCGAGGCGGTCCTGGCCGTCGTCAGGGAATGGCGCGAGTTGTTGGACGAGCGCAACCATCGCTACCGCATCTCTCACCGGAGCTCCGCGGAGTTCCTCGACGCGCAGGAGAGCCTGCGCCATTGCCACGAGCAGGTCGCCCGGACGGCGTCGGCCAAGATCCCCGGGGTCCTGTAGCCCGATGACGACCACAAACCCGTTCGCCGCCCTCGACGACTACGAGCTCGCTCACCTCGTCGAGCACCTACGCGCGGTCGGCGACGACCGGGCCCTGCACCGCCTCCTCCGGATGAGCACTGCCGACGGCGCGAACGGCTGGTACGCCGAGAAGGAGGGGCGCGAGGGCATCGGCGGCTACCTCGACGACGTGGCCATCGCGCGCGACGTCGCCGCGACCGCGACGACCACCGCCCTGCAACGGAACATGCCCGCCACCGCCATGGCCGACGAGCTGCGTTACGCGCTCGTGGTGTCCTCCATCAACAGCATCTCGCGTGTGCTCCCGCCGACCCTGCTGGCTGCCCTCGTCCGTGTCGGGCACTGGCCGATCACGCAGGCCATGCGCTACGCCGACCAGCAACCTTTCGCCCCGCTGCGCGCCGAGGCGTTCGCCAGGCTCGCCGAGCACACCACCGACCAGCAGCGGCTCAGATGCCTGCACGCCGCGCTGAACGCTGCCCGGGCGATTCGAGCGCGACCGGACTGGCGGCTGCGCGCCCTGGGTCAAATCGCGTTCCGGGCCCCGTCACCGCTGCGGGCCGACGTGGTGCGCGAGGGCCTGGCCGTGCTGCGCGACATCGGCCAGGTCGAGATCGACGAGAACACGGCCACCTTCCTGCAGGCCGTCCCCGACGAGCTGTGGCCTGAGGTCGAATTCCAGCTGACCGTGCTGCCGCTCACCCTCACTGGGCCGGTCCGGCCGGGCGAATCCCTGACCGGCGGCCGGCCCGACCCGTGGACCTTCGGGGTGCGTAGCTTCTGCCCGCTTATCACCCGGTTCGGCGAGCCGCTGTTCCGCTCCGTCGTCGAGGCGGCCCGCGCCGAGGCCGAACCGGTGCTGCGCGGGCTGCTACTGGCGGCGTGCGCCGACCGGCAACCTGCGCTGCTGGCCGAGGCTCGCCAGGCCGCCGACCCGATCTGGCAGGCCGACGTCCGGGCCGAGCTGGACGTCGCGGTCGCCACCCACCTCGACCCGGCGTCGCGTCGAGAGCTGCTCGATGACGCGGTGCAGCGGGGGCGCGCCGAGTCGTACCCTCCCACCCGGGCCAGGATGCTGCTGGCGCTGGCTCCGGCGGTACCCGAGCCGCAGCAGAGTGCGTTGCTCGCCGAGACGCTCGCGGCGTGCCGGCTTGTGGACGACGGCAGCGCACGGTCGTACCTGTTCCGGCTGCTGCTGCCCCTGCTCCCCGACGAGGCGGCGGCCGAGCTGGTCACGGACACGGACCGGCTGGGCGATGGCCCGGAGTGGGGCCGCGTGGTCAGTGCACTGGCGCCACGGCTGGCTCCCTCCGCCCTGCTGCACCTGCTCGGCCGCGTGCAGCGCATCGACGATGACAAAGCGGTCATCAGTGCGCTGCTGAAACTGGCCGCACAGCTCGAGCCGGAGGCCCGGACCTCGCTTGTGCAGCGACTGCTCGACCTGATGCCGGCCCAGTCCGATGCAATCTCGTCGAGCTACTGGACGACGATGGCGGGACAGCTCTCGCTGGGGGAGTTCGCCTCGGCCGTGACGGCCGCAGGCCGGATGACGCACGGCGACCGCCGGTCGTCCGCGCTGCGCGCGCTGGCCGAGCAGGCCACTGACGACGCTCGTCTCGCCGCCGTTGCCGCAGTCGGTGACATTGCCGTGCACGTCACCGCGCTGCGAAGCCGCGCCGCGGCCCACCCCGACCCAGGCCGGCGGGACGCACTCCTGCGCCACGCCGTGGCGATCGCGCTCACCCTGGACGACCTCCAGGAGCGCCTCCGTGCCGCGGTGGCGGTGTTCACCTCGGGCAGGCGGGACCCGGACGCAGCACATGCGCTGGTGGCGGCGGTGCGGGCGAGCGACTGGACACCCGCGGCCAAGGCGGACGGCATCGCGTCACTGGTGGGCTTCCTGCCGGAGGGCGAGCGAGTGGCCGCCGCCGCCGATGTGCTCGGCCGGATCAAGGCCATCCAGGACGAGCAACGCCCCATGATCGAGCGACTCGCCCCGCTGCTCCGCCCCCTGCAGTACATCCGGGACGAGTACCACCCTGGAACTGCCCTGCGCGCGGTCTACGCACATCTCGGCCCGGACCAGTGGCCGCTGACCCTGGAGATCATCGGCGGGATCCGGGACATGTACGAGCGATCGTCGGCATTGAGCGAATTCGCGAGGAACGCACCGGACGTCGTCAGCCTTGAGACCGGATACTTCGGCGTCGCCGCTGGGCTCCGGACGTTGCGAGACTGGGCGTCTGCACACTTCGCGGGCATCCAGTTCACGCGCGACGACGACCTGCGGAGGCGGATCGTCGACTTCCTGTTCGCGCAGGTCTCGTCGTTCCCGGTGGACCGGGCGGGCGGCCACGACATCGACTTCTTGACCGGGCTCGCGGGTCACCTCGACAGGGCCCGGCTGGATGCCGTGATCACGGTTGCGACAAAGATCGCTGACGGGTTTTTCCGTGATCGCGCGCTCAGCTCTCTCGTGCAGCACCTCCCTCCGTCCGAGGCGGTGGCGGCGGCCGTGGCCATTCAGACGCCGCTCTGGCGAGCCCGCGCCCTGATCCCGCTGCTGCACAGGCCGCTGTCGTCGGCGGACCGTGCGACGGCTCTAGCAGCGCTTATCGAGCTCGGTCCGAACACGGACCTGTTGCCTGTCGTCGACCAGCTGCCTCCGGATCAGCGAGTGGTCGTGCTGCAGGCGGCGGCACGCACCGCGATCAACGGCCAGGGATCCAGCAGCATGAGCAGTCAGGTCGCCGAGTTCGTCGCGACGGCCCCCGCCAAGCAGCTGCACGCGGTGTGGTCGGACGCGGTGCCGGGACTCGGCGCGCGGTCCCGCGGCGTCCTGCTTAACAACCTGGAATGGCCGTGTCGGTTCGTCGCGCGGCTCGGTGGCTCCGCGGCGGTCCGGGCCGTCGCCGACGCCGTTCTGGACGTCCGCCTCTGGTGGCCCTGACCTACGCGCTTCGTTCACGTTGATCCGACGACATGGCAGGCCGCAGCACCCCCTGCTCGTCGACATCTGGTGCCCCGCCCATTGGTCCTGCACAGGACAACACCGCGGCGCGCAAAGGCAGGGGCATCGACCGTGATGGGTGTGGGGTGCGGCCCGAACGTGCATGATTCCAGTGATTGGATGAGCGCATTAGCGCCTTCCTCCCCGAATCTGTCGAAGCTTCCCCGCCGGCATACTCCGGCGCCGCCGAGGCGATCGCGGCGCACTGCAGCGGGCACGACTACGACGATCCGGGCAAGCCGGCGATCGCCTGGGACGACCCGGCCGCCCGCGCGGCGGTGGTGGCCGCGCTGGTCGGCGACGCCTTTCGGGTGCTTGGGCACCTGCTCGAGCAGCAGCTGGGGCCGCCGGCGGCCGAGGTGGTGGCGCTGCTGGCCCTGGTCGCCGGGCAGGATGTGGAGCCGGCCGCCGGCAGCGACGGCCGGTGGAAGATAGCCCGCACGGTCACCCCGACCGGGTCAGCACGGGGTTCGATTCCGAGGCGCGGCGCGCGCACAGAACCGTCGGCGCGGCGATGACGGGTTCAGCGCGCACGTGGTTGGCGAACCGGACACCTGGCTGATCACCGAACCCGGCTCACCGCCGCCGCGGGCCGGCCAACAGCGACGCCAGCATCGGAATCGGGTTGCTAGCCGACGATCCCATGGCGGACGGACCGGTGGAGCCCCCGGCGATTCGGCCTACGGCATCGGCGAGGCGCTGGTGGCCGCCGGCCACATCGCGGTGATCAAGCCCCGTTCGCTGCGCCGTTGCGGTCATGCCGATCAAGGGCCGCCACTGGTTGTAGTTCAGGTCTGGACCTGGACAGCATGACGCTTCACCCTCGCGGGAGGTCACGCCATGCACGACGTCCACGACCCGTTGGGTGGATTGCACGGCTACGACCTGCGGAACCTGATCTTTCACCTGCTCCAGGCCGGCCGACGTGACGAGGTGGACGGCCTGTTGCGTCTTGAGGTGAAGGACAAGAACGCCTGGCACGAGGCGCGGATGCGGCAGGGGGACGTGGGTGGGTTCGCCGCGGATATACAGCTTGTCGTCGCGTCCGTCCGGCCCGACGGAACCGAGGTCGGCCTCGTTCGGAGCGGCCGCTATGCGCTCGTTGCCGCGTCGATCCGCGGCCTCGCGGACAGTATGCCGTCGGCGCTTCGGGCCGCCCTGGTACGGGAGGGCATCTGGACGTTCGCACGCGCGCTCGCCGACGCCCGCCAGGCGGCGACCCCAGAGGCCATCGCCGCCCTCGTCCCGTACGCAGATGGCGGGGGGAGGCCCGGGCTTCTGAAGGAGTTGCTGGCGCTGATCTCCGCGGGCGATGCGTCGGCGTTCGTCTCATCACTGGCGACGCTCGAACGTCTGAACATCGCGCGAAGCGTCGTGATGGACGAGTTGGGTGACCTCCTCCGGGAGGCCTGGGTGACGTTGAAACATCAGGAAGCGGAGCGACCCAAGGCGATCGAACGCATGGCCGCGTACCTGACGGATGACCTGCTGGCCGAGGCGATCGCGGCCGCGACCGGCGCGGCTGATCCGGCCCCACTCATGTGCCTTGCCGCATACCACGACGATCTCGGCCCCGCCGCCGAGAAGCGGGTCACCGATGTGCAGCGTGCAGAGCTGCGCGAGGCGACCCGCGACAATCCTCCGCTCCGGCCCGGCGAGCGGTTGGCAGGGATGGCCCGGACCTTGCGACCGGGGGTGGTCGCCGAGGCGGTGGCGATCGCGGAGTGCCTGGACGCGGGTCGGCGGGCGGAGCCGCTCGCCGCGTTGGCCGGCCGGCTGACCGGCGACAAGCGGGACAGGGTGATCGCAGACGCGCTCGCCGACCTCGACCACATGTCCATGCCGGGCTGGCGGACGACGCCGTTGCTCACTCTGGCCCCGCTGATTCCCGTACCGGAGCGCGGGGCGATCCTGCGTCGCGCGCTCGACGCGGCGCTGCACCGTGGCGGTGAGCCCAGAGCGTTCGCTCTGCAGAAGCTTACGAAGCTCGTCGCGGCGCCGGCCGCGAGCACAGAGCTTCAGCAACAAGTTTTGGATGCGGTGCTGACCCTCACCTCGATGCGGGCGGACGCCCGGAGCCGGCTTCCCGGCTGCCTGCGTTCGCTAGCCGAAGTCGTCGTCGTCGACCTGCTCGACGCAGTGGTTGACGCGGCGCGCGAGCACGGCGAAGACGAACTGCCACTGATACTCGCCATCGCGGGCTACCGCCGCGGCGAACACGCACTGACCGCCGAGGCGGTCTCCACCGGGCGGGACCTGTGGGATCCCAAGACTGCGCAACGCGCGGCGGAGGTGCTCCCCCCGGGCGCGTTGTCAGACGCGGCTGACCTCCTCACCCGGATCGACGACGCAAAGGCGCAAGCCAGAACTCTCGCCGCACTCGCCCGCACCATGGACGGGGACGCGAGGGATGCGGCGGCGATGACGGTTGTCGAGATCACTCGCAACATGCACCAGTACGACCTCGTGCACCCCTGGCTGATTGCCGCCCTCGCGCCGGCCATGCCAGACCTGCCGTTCGACGAGCTTGTCCACTTGTTTGACCCGGCCTCACGCTACGAATGGGCGGCCGCCGTGGTCGCCGAGGGCGTAGCGCCCTATCTGCCCCACCACCGGCACGCCGAGGCACTCCGACGAGTGTCGACGGTCAATGAACACGCCTACCGGGCGAGGGCCTTGGTCGCGCTCGCCCGATGTGGTCCCGCCGCCCTTCGCCCGCGCATTCAGCGGGACGCCGTCGCCGCGTGTACACAAATCACCAGCGGGCTCGAGGCCGCCGAAGTGGTGATCGGGCTCGGCTCGGACATCACCCCGGATCTGGCCCGGCGCGTGGCGACCATGGCTCGGCGTTCGCCCAATGAGTACGCGGCGGCGTTCGCCGTGGCCGCGTGTACCCAGCGGTTGCCCGTCCCCGAACGCCGCCGGCTGGTGCTGGAGCGGTTCGAGGCGCTTCGCGCCTCGGAGCCGGACACTCGGGTGCACGCCCTGCAACGTGTCGTTCCGTACGCCCTGCCGGAGGAGCGGGACCTGCTCCTGGCGGAAGCGCTCGACGCCGTCGAGCACTACCGGAGCCCCGGGTACCGACGAGCACGGCCGGAGCCGTGGGAGCTCAGCCTCGAACTCGCCGGCTTCGCGCCGATCCTGCCCGAGGAACTCGTACGACGGGTCTTCGGCGATCTTCCCCGGGCGCTCACGCACACCGATCACGCTGTCCGGTCATTGTGCGCGCTCGCCGCACACCTGCCGGCCGATCTCGTGCCCGGAGCCTTGGCCTTCATCGATCAGCGTCTGGTCGGCATCGGGGGTGAGTTCGACGCTAGGGCCATGGAGGCGCTGGCTCCGCGACTGGCCGGGGCGCTCGCGCACGAGGCGACGCAGGTCGCGTTCAGGATCGAGATGCCGCGCAGCCGTGGTCGCGCCCTCGCCGCAATTGCCACCCAGCTCTCCGACGACGACGCGGCTCCACTGCTGCGGGAAGCGGTGCAGTCGCTCGGCGGAAGTGCCGAGCACCTGCTCCCCGTCGCCCGGCAGTTCGCTTCGCTACCGGCGCCAGCGCGGATGGGCATTCAACAGGCAGCGCTGGATGCCGACCTTGAGGACCTGGCCTTCTCGTCCTCTTATGCGCGACGGAAGCTACTCAGCCGGGGGATCCTGCTCGGCACGATCGAGGGGCTCGCGTCGTCGTTTTCCCCTTCGGTCGCGGCTGGTCTGGTCGTCGCGGTACGTGACTCCACGAAGTGGTGGCCGTGACGGTGGAACGCTCCGTGGACTCCCGGACCCGGATCCGAGTGCGCAATCCGCTCGCGTGGCGCACCCACTCCGAGGCTGGAGACCGTGCGGTCACCTCATCTCGACCCAGCGGACCGGGTTTCTGCCTCGCGTGCTCGCCACCGAAGCGGGCGGGACCCCCACCAACGCGTGGTTCGAGGTGTTGGAGTGACCCCGTCAGGTGGACACCTCGTTGCGTGTCAAATCGATGTTCGGGGTGTAGCTGCCTTCGCGTTCCCACCTGTCGACTTCCACCAGGTCGCTCCGGTCCGCTGGCGTACGCGCGGCAAGCCGTCCAGGTCATCCGGATGGCAGCAGGTGCTCACGCGGCAAGGGCCCCATGTAGCTGCGGCATGCCCCGATACTGGCTCGGTGGCTCATGCCGGCACCAGCCTGGTGGCGCTCAACGGGTACGAGCGGAACCACCTCGTGTCGCACCTCGTCGGCTCCGGCCTGGTCGAGGAGCTGCACCGCTTGCTGTGGCTCAGCGACCAGACGCCCGACGGCACGCCGGTCAACGCCTGGTATGTGGCGCGGGAGTCCACCGGAGAGTTGGCCGCGTACCTCGACGACATCCGGCTCGCCAGTGCCGTGGCCGAGCGGGAAATCCACCGCCAACTCGCGGCCGGGGCGCCGGCAACCGCTCTAGTCACGTTCCACCGGTACACGCTCGTCACGGCGACGGTCAACAGTTCCGCCGACAACATCGCGCCTGGGTTGCTGTCGGCCGCAGTCGACGGCGGAGTCTGGCCGTCCGCACAGGCACTGGCGTACGCGCGGCGAGTGCCGGAGGCCCCGTCCCGCGCGGAGGCGCTCGCCGCGGTGCTACGAGCCGGCGTGCCGGGCTTCGACGCGCTCGCCGAGGAGGCGGTCGCCACCGTGCGGGCGGTAGCGCACCACCTCCACCGGACCCGTGCGGCCGCGGCCGTGCTCCGGGCGCTCGACGACGACCGGCGGGCGGCTCTGCTGGCGGAAACGCTCGACCTCGTGGGCGCGGTCACTGACGAGCACTGGCGGGCGACCGACCTCATTGCGCTCGCGCCGGCGCTGTCGCCCGACGAGGTGCCGGAGGCCTGGGCGCTGGCCGAAGGCATCGCCTCCCCGGACACGGTCGCGCCGGTGCTGGCCGCGCTCATCGACCGGATGCCCGACCCGTTCGTGGCAGCGGTGCTGGCCCAGACGCCGGATATCGACGAACAAGCGCGGGCGTTCGCCTCTCGGCCGGTGGCCGCGTCACTGGACGGCCGCGAACTGCTCGACGCCCTGTGGTGCGGTGTGGACGGCTGGCGCATCAGGGTGTTGGCACGTCTGGCCGCTCCGATCAGCCCGTCGCTGCTGCAGTGTGCACTGCCGGTTGTGCATGCGATCGAGGATCCGGTGACGCGGTCCTGGACGCTGTCGTCGCTGGTGCCGCACCTAAGCGGCGACGCTCAGCGGGAGCAGGTGGCGGCGCTGCTCGCGCTCGCCGAGGAGCGCCCCGACGATCCCGAGGTCGTCGCCGCTGTCGCCGGGATCGAGGCGCACCTGTCGACGGACGAGCGCAACCGGGCGTTCGTCACCGCCGCCGGGGCGGCAACGTCGCTGGTCGGCCTTCGGACCCGAGCGATCCTGGCCGCCCGCATCCATGAACCGATGCGGGAGCAGGTGTTTACCGACCTGACCCGCATCATCGTCGAGGGAGCCGACGACGAGGACTTCGCCGCCGCGGTGCTCGACGAGGTGGCCCCGTACGTCCCTGCGCCGTATGGGGCCCTGCTGATCGGGGCGGCGCGGCGATTGCGGGCGCCGGCCGCGTCGGCCCGTGGGCTCCGCGCGGTCGTCCCGCTCGCGGCCGCCGACGAGCGCGACGATCTGCTCCGTGCCGCGCTGGCCGCGGCGTACGCGATCACCGACGAGAACCGTCGCGCCGAGGAACTGGAGGCGCTGGCGCCGTTCCTGCCGCCCGAGTTGACGGTGGAGGCCGAGGCCGCCGCGCACCACTTCAACACGGACCTGCTGAGGTACAGGGTGCAGACGGCGCTCTGGCCACACCTTCCGCGCGGGACGCGGGGTCGGGACTTCGTCGACTCCTTCGCCGACCAGGCATCGGCCGGTCCTTCGCCGGCCAGCGTCGACATCCTCCGTGCCGCGATGCTCACACCCGTGCTGCCCGCACCAGTCGTCGTGGACCTGTTGGGATCGACCGCGAGCTTCGAGGATCCCGACGAGCGCGTCGCCGCATTGACCGCGCTGCTGCCGCACGCCGTCGCCGCGAACGTGTCGCCTCCCGCCGCGCTGGTCGAGGACGTGATCCGATACGCGCTGACCATCACCGACCCCGGCCGACGTGCCATCACGCTGGGGCGGCTTGCCCGCTGGCTACCCGAGTCCCTGAACCGTCCATTGTGGACGATGGCGGTCGCCGACGCCGGGACGGTCGCCGGTTCGGCGAATCCTGACGAGGACGAGGGGACGCGGCGCCGGGTGTTGGTGACCGTGGCGGCCGCGGCACCGGGCGACGTCTGCGAGGCGTTGGCCGCGACCACGCGTCGCCTTCCCACCGATGCCGACCGCAGCCGCTGGATGCCCGACCACATAGCCGGACCCGGGCAGTTCGCCACGACCCTGTCACCGTCGTGGGGTGAACGGGCGGCCGTCCTGGCGGCGCTGGCCGACCGGTGCCCCGTCATCGGGCTCGCCCGCCTGATCACCGCGGCCGAGTACGTCGGCGACGTGTACCCGCAGGCCGTTGCGCTGACCGCGCTGAGCGCGCTGCTTCCGCCTGACAGCGCCAGCTCGCTCGACAACGACGTCCTGCGGTTGGTCGGCGCCGGTGAGGATGAGCACGCCCGCGCGTACCTGCTGCCGTCGTTGGTGAAGGACGGTCAGCGGGTGTCGGCCGTCGACGTGCTGGCCGAGGTCGTCCGGATCCGGGACGCGTCGCTGCGCGCGACAGCCCTGGCCGACCTGGCGCCGCACGTCGACGAGGCGACACGGGCGAAAATCGCCGCGGAGATCGGGTCGTTGCCCGACCGCGGCTGGCGGGCCTATGCCCACGCCCGGTCCGGGCTGCCGCTGAGCGACGACACGCTCGCCGAGACGAGCCGCCACCTGTGGGACATCCACGGCGACATCAGGCAGCCGTCGGCGCTCGAGGCTCTCGCCCCGCGCCTGCCTGATCCGTTGATGCGCGAGGCGGTCGCGCGCGCGCTGGCGCTGCCCGACCCGCGGTCGGCGATGTTCGTCGTGCAACACCTGGCGGTGGGGATGAGCGACGCGGTGCTCGAGCGCACCTACCGCGACGCGGCGGCATCTGGTGACGAGGCGCATCTGGTCGGGGTGACGGCGGCGCTCGCCGCCCGGCTGCCGGCGCGGCTCCTCGGGCCGGCGGTCGAGGTGCTGATCGACGCGCCGGAGGACGCCCGGGAGGACGCCCGCCGCGGCCTGCGTGACCTCGCCCCGCGACTGGCCGGGGACGTGCGCCGGCGGGCGCTGACGCGGGCCGCGGCGACCGCCCCGCCGGCCTGGAGGGCGGAGGCGATGGTCGCTCTCGTGCCGGGCCTCAGCGAGCCGGACCTCACCTCGTGGTACCAACGGGCCTTTGAGGCCACGACCGCCCTGCCCGCGGACTGGAACCGCGACGAGATCCTGTCGACCCTGCTCGCGGTCGTCCCGCCCGACCTGCACCGCGACGGCGTCGCGGCGGCGGCCACCATCGGCAACCCGCTGAAGCGCTTCCTGGCTGTCGCCCGGCTCGCCACGGTTCTGCCGGATTCCGAGCGCCGGGCCGTCCTCGACGGTCTGTGGCGCGACGTCGGCGACCTGGATCTCTCAATGCGGGGCTGGGTGCTCAGTACGGTCGACCCCTACCTTCCACCCGACCGGCGCGGCCCGGCTCGGCACATCATGCTCGACGCGGCCCGGGCCGTGGCCGCCGACCACGACCGCGAGTTCGCCGTCACTCGGTGCGTCGACGCGGACCCCGCCACGCTCGACGGCGACGTGGCACTCGGCCTGGCGGCGGTCGCACAGTCGATCGGCGACCCCAGCCACCGCCATCCCGCGCTGGCCGCCTGCGCGCCGGCACTGGCCCGCCACGCCACGGCGCTGGCCGAGCCGGTGTGGGAGGCGGTCCGCACGCGGAGCCCCGACCGTCGCCGCGCGGAAGTGCTCGGCGACCTGGCCGCGACCGCGCCGGTGCTGGCGACACTGGGCGGCGAGGGGTTCGCCGCCGCCCTGGCGGCCGCGATCCTCGACGTGGTGCGGTGGTGGCCCTGACCCGGCGCGGCCACCCCCGGTGGGTCGCTCCAGATGAGTGAACGGCGTCTGCCCTCGTGGTTGATGTATGCAGGCCCGTGGCTCTTCTCTCGATGCTCAAGGCACGACAGAGATCAAGGAGTCACGGGCCGCCCCCGTTCAGGCACGCGGATCATCCGCCCGGCCAACATCGAAGAGCCGGGAAGTTGGGGACCCGCGAGTCGGCCAGGCCGCCGGGGACGTCGAAGGGCCGGGTGCAGGACAACGCCTCGCGCAGGCGGACGATGCTGTAGATCACCCGGTCGCGCTCCGCGTGCACGATTTGGGCGAGGCCTCGGGGGTGTCTGATGGCTCAGATCTTGAAGGCTTCAGTGGAGCCGGGAGAGCGTCGTGGCCTTGAAGCGAACGTTCACCGTGACGTTGGGCGCGGCCATGCGTCGGGGGAACACTACGGGCTCGTTCAGATGAACCAGGGGACGGCAGCGCTGCGCCTCGACGCCGGACGGACACGGTCCTGAGCACCGGACCCAGCGCCGGGTCGTGTTACGGCGTCGACTTCGACACGAACAGCGGATTTCCAGTCAAGCGGCGGAGTCGGAGGCCGAAGGCGGACAGATCACCGCATGGGTGATTCTTGGCCTCCAGTCATGCGTTGAGGCCGTCGGACGTCCCCCACGCGAGCATCCGGTAGATGTCGTCCGGGCGCCCGGCGCCCGTGAGGTGCTCAACCGGAAATCTCAAGGCGTGGCCGGAGTCGGCGTCAAGCGGCCGACGCCCCGTCGCCGCCGGCGGTCACCGGCGTGCCACAAGACGGTAGGCGGCGAGATGGCCGACCCGGTCGCCGGCCACGATCGTGCGGCCGTCGAGGGCGAAGGTTAGGCATTCAACACCGTCGGCTACCGCGAAGGCGCAGAGCTGCTGCCGCCGCAGAACCGACCACATGCGAATGGTGCGGTCGCTCGCCGCCGAGGCGATCAGATCACCGCCCGTGACAGCGATGGCGGTGACGAAACCCGTGTGTCCGAGGAGCTCGGCAACGACCCGGCCGCGGCGCAGCTCGAGCAGGCGCAACGTTCCGTCGGCATATCCGGCGACCGCCGTCCGCCCGGTCGGCAGGACGCTAACGTGGGTGACCCACTTGTCGTGCTCGATCGACCACTTCGTCCCGGCCGGCTCCCACAGGGTCACCGCGCCGTCCCACGAACCGGAGAGAATTCGCTGCCCTCGCGGAGTAAAGGTTAACGCGGACACCGTCTGTCGGTGCTCACCGAGCCGGCGCAGCAGCCGCCCGCTGCGCCGGGCGTACAGCGAGATCCGGTCGCTCCAGTCGGCCGCGGCGAGAAGTGTGCCGTCCCCGGAGACGGCGACCTTGACGAACGGCTCCTCGTCCTCGATTACGGCCGTCCCGTCCCCGCCTTCGAGACCCCAGATCCGCAGTGTGGCGTCGCGGCCGGCGGTGACGGCGAACCGGCCGTCCGGGGTGAGAGCGAGCGTATCGGCGCCGCGGGTATGTCGGCCAAGGCGGAGCGGCGAAGCGGCATCGTTGGTGGAAAGTCGCCAGACAGACCCGTCGTACGAGGTGGCGATCACTGCGCGGCCGTCCGGCGTGATCGCGACCTGGACGAGGTCCCGTCCGGGCAGACGTCGTCGGGCCGACGTCCGTCCGGCTACGGGGTCGAATAGGCGTAGCGTGCGGTCCGGACCCACTGCAGCGACCCGTGCACCGTCGCCCGCTGCCGCGACGGCGCGTACCCCGCGCGCGGTCGGCTTCGGCTCGCCCGCTGCCCGGTCGGTCCGCCAGAGCCGGATGGTCCCGTCGGCCGAGCCCGCGGCGCAGGTACTGCTCCATGGCGCGGTGGCCAGCGCGAGCACCCAGTTGGGGTGACGACCGAGCAGTCTCGGAACACGATCGCGGAGATCCCACACGAGCACGGTCCCGTCATAGGACGCGGTGACGACCTCGTGCGGGCGCCCCGTCACCGCGATGGCCCGGATCTGGTTGTGATGCCCGCGCAGCGGCTTCGCACCACGGCCGTGTTCCTCGGGGAAGAGGTACAGCATCCCGTCCTTGCCGCCGGCGACGACTGTTCCGTCGGGCAGGGCTGCCACGGCGTGGAGTCGCGTTGGTATCGGGACGAGTTCCTGGCGCCGGACGCCGTTCGCGGCGTCGACGATCCGCACCGCTCCGGACCGGGAGCCGCAGAGCAGGGATCCGTCGGGCGCGAGGGCGAGGGCGTGGATCGCGTCGTCGGACACCGCAGCCACCCACCGGATAGAGAGCGTGATTGCGTTGAGGGCAGTGACGCGGCCGTCGACGTGACCGACGAAGGCCGTGTCGTGACCGGTCGGCTGCAGGAACGCGGACGCCGGCGGAACTCTGGTGCGTCCCAGGATGAGACCGCGGCGTTCGTCCCACCGTATGACGGTGCCGTCGTCCGCACTCGCGACCGCGGTGCCGTCGCCGAGCGAGCCGACACCGGTGATCGATGCCGGAAGGGTCAGGGCCGAGCCGACGACGACTCCTGATGCCGCATCCCAAGCGGTGACAGTCCCGGCGCGGTCGCCCGAAAGCACGCGACCGTCCGGGCTAAGCCCCACTGCGTCGACGAACAGTCCCCGAGTGGCGATCGTCTGCACCAGCGCCGGAGGTGCAGCCAGTGCGCCGGCCTCCAGCGGACAAAGCCACGCCAAGGCGTCGAACGCTGACAGCTGGTCGGCCAGATCGGGATGCACTTCGGCGGCGTGGAGACGGGCCACGAGCTGGGCGGGCAGTTGTCCAGGATCGTCGCGGAGGACATGAGCGGCGTCGCGCAGGGCGTCGGCCGTCCGCGACAGTCGGCCGTCGACTCCGTCGACGGCGGCGAAGTCGGCCAGCAGCGGGTCGATCCCGATCCGCACCACATGATCGACGAGCACGTCGAGGCGCGTGAGGACGGTGGCGGCGAGCGGTTGCCGCCCGAGCGTGACCAGGTGGGTGACCAGGTGTCGCAGCTCGTAGTCGGTGAGGCGCGTAAGGTTCACGGGCTGATCCGTCACGGGAACGATGGGCCAGGGCTGCTGAGCGTACGCAGAGCGACGTATGACCGACGATGAGGAGCCTCGGGGGCGCGGTCGTTGGCGGACCTGGTGTTATCTCCGGCGTCACCGCCAATCCCTTTGACCGACGAGGCCTGCCCGAATCCAGCCGTTGCGCCGTTCCGGCTACCGGTGACCGCACCGCGACCGTCAGCGTTGACGATTCGGAGCGCGCAGAGGTTCGGTATCGAGTTCGCCAAGAGGGTCGCGCCAAGCAGCAGCTCGACGCAAACCTCGCCAAGTGATCGAGGATCGCGGTTGGCCTCCATGACGCTGTCGACCTGTCCCGTGGATCACCGTCGGCGTGGCAGGCGATCAGGACGGGTGCGGGCGGTGCGCCGGCAGCGTGCCGAGGTCTGCGGGTCGGAGGCGGTGAGCAGCGCCATGTGTTCCCATATTGCCGCGTTCAGCCTGCCCGCGTCCTCCTCGTACGGGTCGTCAAGCCGGGCGCCGAACGTCGGCCCCGAGCCGGTGTCTAGTGCGACCACCCGCGCGGCGGCCGATTCCTGCAGCGCCCATGGCAGGTCGTTGATGGCCAGGCCCAGGACGATGCGCAGCCAGGCCGTAGCGCTCGTCGGATCGAGTGGCTGGTCGGCGGGCAGGGCCGGTTGAGCGACGGCGGAGGTCGGCGGGACGACGGCGTCTGGTAGGCCTTTAACAGCGAACACCGACCAGCGTCGGGTGGCATCGACGGTGATCAACCGACCGTCGCGAGTGGCGGTCAGACTGGTCACTGCGGCGGGCGCGGGGATCATCAGAACGCATCGCATCGCATCCGTGTCGATCACGGTGATCATGTTGGTGGCCGCAGCCAAGTGGCGGCCGTCGGGCAGCCAGGCCAGTACGGCCGATCCGGCGTTGCCCTCGACCGTGATCTCCTGCGTGACCTGTGCCCGGGTGATCCGAATGGTGCGCTCCGCGAGGGACCTGCCGATCGGCAAGGCGGTACGGGCGCCGTCCGGTGACCCCAGCGGGATCGGATGATCGTGCGACGCCGTCAGCGCCGGGCCCAGTGGGGCAGCGATCGGGTCGTCCGGTTGCACGAAGCCGAGTTCCGCGCCCAGCGGGACGCTCCACAGCCGGATCGAGTGGTCCTGGATGTGCTCGTAGGAGCTACCGGCCGAGAGGAGGTGATCGTTTCCATACCAGGCGCAGGCGCCCACCGGCCCAATGTGTCCTTGCAGGCGCCGTACCTGCTGCCCGGACACCGGATCCCACACCAGCACCAGTCGATCGCTGCCGCTCGAGGCCAGCAGGGTGCCGTCGGGTGACCAGGCCACGCCGGTGACCGCGCCCCACACCTGACGTTGCCCGACGTAGTTGTGCGATTCGCCGTGATCCTCGTGGCGGCCCAGTTCGCCCAGCGATGCACCGGAGGCATGCCAGAGCCGTACGGTGCGGTCTGCCGCCCCGGTCGCCAACCTGCTCCCGTCCGGGGAGAAGGCCGCGCAGGTGACGCGGTCGCTGTGCCCGGACAATTCATGGACCCGAGCCGAGGTCGCCACGTCGACGACGGTGACGGTGGTGTCGTCGAGCAGGGCGGCAAAGCGACCGTCCGGCGACACCGCACTCAGAGTCCCGTCGGGCAGCTCCTCCTGGCCGGGTGTGCGCCACACGATGAGCGCGCCGTCCTTGCCGCAGGAGGCGAGGGCGTTGCCGTCGGGCGACCAGGCGCAGTGAACCACCTCGCTCACGTGCCCGCGCAGCGTGCTGCGCAGTTCGCCGGAGGCCACCTCCCAGATGCGGATCGTGTTGTCCGGGCCGTGCACGTTGACGCTGCCCGAGCAGGAGGCAAGTAGCGTGCTGTCCGGTGAGAACGCCAGGGCGGTGATGGCGTCGCCGTGTGCCTCCAGGACGTGCATCTGGTGCTGGTCGTCGGCGTCCCAGATCCGCACCGAGAAGTCGTCGTCGCGTAGGCCGATGTAGTGGCTGCCCGAGCCGGTGGCGATCCAGCGTCCGTTCGGGGACCACGCGGCCGCTCGCACAGCTTGGCGGTGTCCGACCTCGACCACCCATCGGCTTACCACACCTTCCCTCACCATCGAGGCGACCCCGAGCTGGCCCAGGACCGCGCCGGTTGCCGCGTCGCGGATCTCCGGCACCCTGCCGAGTTCGACCACGCGGGTGCCGTCGGGTGACCGGGCGATCCGTTCCTCCGGGGGCGTACGGGCGGGCAACTCCCCGGCCAGTTGCCCGGTCACCACATCCCACACCGTCGTGCGCCCGCGGTCGGACACCGCCATCACCCGGTCGCTACCGAGCCAGGCACAGTCCCGTATCCATGGCAGCCGCTCTCCGCCGTCCTGTGGCGGCCGGATCACCAAGGCCCGAGCGTTCTCGGCACGAGGTTTATTCAGCCACTGCAGCCACGGACCGTGAGGCCGGCCGGCAAGCCGCTCGACCACCGATCCGGACGGCCGGTTGGCGGCCTGTTGCCAAAGCAGCTCGGGATAGATCGACAGCAGGTCCGACTCGGATCGCAGGAAGCGAAGCAGGGCCTGAGCGGTCGCCGGGTCGGCGACCGTGTCGGCGCTTTTCGTGGCGTCTGCCAGGGCGGCCCGCAGGGCGTTGCGCCGCAGCGTCTCGGCGAAGAAGGAGAGGTCGGTCAGGATGCGCCCGAGGAGCTTAGTGTCCCCGGTTTGAGGAAGGTGATGGAGGAGATGCGTGACCTCGTAGTTGGACAGCGCGCCGTACATCGTCATGCGACGGCTCTAGCTGTCGAGAAATCCAGGGATCTTGGCGAGTGCGGCCATCGCGATCCGCTGGTGGTATGGCTTGAGCCCGACTCCCTCCTCGGCGAGGAAGTCCTGGAAGCTCGCGTGGTACACGCGATAGCGCAATTCGTTTTCCGCGGCGCGTTGCTCGTTGAGGTAGGGACGCCATTCCCGGATCACCTCCCGTATCCGGGCAGGCTCGAGCTGCGTCCATTCCTCGACCGCGGAGACAGTGACCGGCTCGCGCACTGTAGCCAGGATGCGCAGGACCGGCTCGTAGAAGCGTTCGAACCGCTCCGGATCCTGGGCGCGCATGGCTCTCCAGTGCCTTTCGTAGTAGGCGCGTAGCCCGCGGGGCAGGTCCTGGATGCTGTCGATGGTGTCCGGTGACAGCCGGCCGGTGCGGATGTCGTCGAGGACGTGCACCAGGTACATGAAGTTGCCCTGGCTCCTGTCGGTGAGCAGGTCGACAAACCGGTCGAGGTCGAGCTTCCACGCGGCGACGCGTGTGGTCATCTGGTCCGGATGCGCCTGAAGGTAGGCGCGAATGTAGCTGCCGACGTCGTCGAGGTTCTGCGGGTCGTCGTCGCGCAGGTAAATGTCGTGTCGGCGGTCGACGTTGAGGCGGTAGTCCATCTGTTCCCGCGAGGTCGCCACGACGATCACACCCGGCGGCAGGACGGGGGGCAGGAAGAGCCGGTTCGCGTCCGCGGACAGGCCCGCGTCCTCGGCCTCGTCGAGCGCGTCCACCACGACGACCACCGGCTCGTCGCCGCTCTTCTGGGCGGCTTCGGACAGCAGCTGGCTTAGGAAGGCGCTGTCCTCGGCTGCCTCCGGCGGCAGGGTCGGGTGATCCAGCTGGTAGCGGACGATCAGCTGGGCGCAGATGTTCTCCAGGAATGTGCGGGTGGAGCGGATGTTCTGCGGCGCGATGTTGAAGTGGTGCACGTAGCCGCGGGTGCGCACCAGTTGGCTCAGCAGCGCCGTCTTGCCGATGCCGGGTTCACCGCGGATCAGGATGTAGCCCGACGGGAACTCGGCGTCGGTCAGCCGTTCGTCGATGGCGCGAAAGATGAAGTCACGGCCGACGAAGTTGCGGGTCCGCTCCGCCACCAGCCGCTCGAAGTCGAGCACCTTCAGGTGCGAGGCCAGCGGTGCGGGTGCCTCGGTGAGTAGCCGGAAGATGTCGGTCATCCAGGCGCCGGGCAGCGGCTCCAGGGCGTACGGCTCGACCCGCCAGCCGTAGTGGGCGAGGGCCACGTCGATGGCGAATTGGAACGGCCGGTCGGCGCGGTCGAGTTGCTCCCGGCCGGCCTGCACGGCCCGGTCGAAGGTGAGCAGGCCGCCGGCGCGGTGCTGGGCCTCCGGTAGGTCGCCGGGCATCTCCGCCAGCCGCTCGCTGTGGGCGAAGCCAGTGCACTCCACCGCCAGGAAGGACTCCTCGTCGATCAGGTCACGCAGCGCTTGGCCGTCGGTGAGCGGGCCGGTGGTGAACAGCTCGCGGCCGGGGCGGTAGCCGTTCCAGTCGCGTAGGCCGTGGGTGAGCGAGACCGCGGCGAGCGCGTGGCCGTCGATCACGATGAGGATCGGCAACAGTTCGTTGGCCAGAGACAGCCCGCAAAACAGCCCGGCCAGGTCCAGGCAGGTGCCCTCGCGGGGCGCGTTGAGGATCTCCGCCGGGGTACGGATCGTCTGCAGCGCCTGCGCCGGGTGGTACTGCTCGAGGGCATAGCGGATGTGATGCCGTGCCAGCAGCGCGTAGATGGCCTCGGCGATAATCCGCGGCCGGTCCGGCCGGTCGGCCACGTCGAAGCGGCTGATCGGTGACTCCAGCCAGTGGCTCGCCTGCGGGGTGACGAACCGGGCCAGTCCGGGGTGGTCCACTCGGGACCATTGCGGCCAGGTGAGCCCCATCAGTCCTCCTCAGCGACTTCGAACAGGTCGTGCACCGGCGGCGGCGCCAGGGGGCCGGCCTTTGCGGTACGCACCTCGACGCGGTACAGCCCCGGTGGCAGGCTCCCCAGGGTGACCGCCCAGCCGTCGTCGGTCTCGGTGAACTCGGTGGCCGGCAGCGGGCCGGCCACCGGCGCGTCGACCGGCTCGATGCGCGCTCGCAGGGGTCCCGGCGACCGGTCGACGTTGACCGGGCGGGCGCGCACCGTCACCGGTTCGTCGGCCAGGTACATGTCCTCGAGATCGAGCCCGATCGCTGGCCGCTCGGCGGCGGCCGGACTCTCCCCTGGCCCGCGGAGTGCGCGCAGGCCACGGACCTGCATCTGCTCCAGCCGTCCGCGGATGTCGTCGAGGATGGCTCGGTTGCGCTGCAGCGAGCCGTGCCGCTCCGGCGCGAAACTGTCGCGGTAGGCGTCCGACAACTCGATCGGAATGGCAGAGGCGCGGGGCACGGTTCCGTCCCCGTCTGCGAGCAGCGGATCGACCTGGGCCGGGACCTCCGGGCCGACGGTCACGCGGCCAGCGGCCAGCACAGCCGATTGCATCGTCGGCTGGCGGGTGCCGACTACCGGCAGGAGCACGTAGCCGTGGTCGCGGTAGTCGGGGTCTTGCCGGTGCTCGGTGACCTTGGCCTCGATCTCGCGATGAAAGGCCAGGGCGTCGCGGGCCAGCACCGGGTCGACCCCGGGCACGGTGGTCTCGGCCACCCGCAGGTATTCGTCGCCGACGCGCAGCGCCGGGTAGATCGGCAGCAGTTGGTGGACCGAGGGGAACGAGCGCATCACCTCGGTGAGGTCGGCTGGTCCGCGCTTGTAGCCGTTGGCGAGGAAGCCAAGCGCGTTCAGGGAGCCGCGGTAGGGGGTGCCAAAGGTGATCAGCGCCCGGCAGTCCCTCCAGCCCTCGAGCACCTCGAGGTAGTACCGCGCGACCAGGCCGCCCATGCTGTGCGCCACGAAGATCACTTGGGCGTCTGGGTTGTGGCTGTGCTCGCGCCAGCGGCGCAGCCGGTCGGTGACCAGGGCGGCGAGCCGCCGGCCGTTGACTCGGTTGTCCAGCCGCCAGTCGTAGGGCACCTCGAGCAGGTTCGCCGGCGCGGGCTCGTCGATCGAACCTCGGACGACGTCGAACGTGTCGGTGATCATCCGGGCGGTCGCCGTGTAGCCGTCGATCTTGACGAGACCGGGCACGATGTGAGCGTCCGGCATCAGACTGGTCGCGACGAAGCCACCCGGATCGCCGTCCTGCACGCGCAGCTGCTGCAACGAGCCGCCCAGGGTGCGCAGCCACCGCCACGCGGCCTGCCCCGAGATCGCCCAGACGTCGTTGCCGTCCTTGCGCAGAACGCTGCCTGTGATGCCAGGAAGAAGTACCACCATGTCGTACAACGGCTTCCCCGCCACCCACCTAGTGTTCCCGTCCCGCCAGCGACTCGGCAATGCCCCCGGCGGCGTGTGGCGGGTCGGCTTTCCGGCGGACGATGGCGACCGGCAGTCCCGTATCCGGAATAGCCTGGCCCGGTGACGACTGCGGACGGGACCCTGCTCGCCACCGACACCCGCCGCGACGCCGACGAGTACAACCCGATGGCGCGGCTGTCCGGCCATGAACGTCATCACTTGGCCAGCCACCTCGCGGCTGGCCGGCAGCTGCAGGATTTCCAGCCCGAGAAGTCCAAGAGCCAAGCGACGAGCGGCGAGCTCCTGTTCTGGCTCGCCGGTGGTTCCGCCGCCGTCCCGCACCCGCCGGCCGTCGCGCAGTCGGCCGGCTTTTTAGACCAGACCGATCTGTCGGCCGCGGATCTAACGAGGCAGGCCATGTTGAGCCGAGAACTCATCTACGGCGCCTCGTCCGTAGCGGAGAAGCACATAAATTATGTACGGGCCCTTACCGTAAACTTGCTCGGTCACCTTACCAAGCGCTACTGCTTCTTGATTCGACGGACCAAGGCTCGGGAGGCGGGCTGCGCATCTGTCACGAGGGTTCGTGTGGCAGCCGTTGTCGTGGGCTCGAATGGAGAGTGAGATGGACGAAGGGACTCTTCCTACTATCCAATTTTCACCGCTCGCGACGATTTCTGCTTACGAACGCCGTCATCTTGTCACCCACATGCTCGAATCGAGCCAGGACGACGACCTGCACCGCTTGTTGATCTTTGACTATGGTGGTCGCAATGCTTGGTTCGAGGCCAGGGCGGCAGCCAGCGAGCTAAACGGATATCGGCTCGACATTCTTCGGGCCCGCAAGCGAGTTCGTAATACCGAGCCTCATTCAGATTGTGGGCGCACGCTTGACCTGCGCTATGCCCTAATCCAAGCCAGCGTCCGCGCCGCGATCGCCCGAATCAAGCCCGCATTGCTTGATTCTCTCTTGGACGCCCGCGTCTGGAATCTGCAAACAGCTTACGGACACGTACACGGCATCACGAACCCACAAGACCGCGTAAGGGCGCTCTGCATCGTAGCGGGCTATGACGACAAAGAGGGACAAGCAAGCTCTGCTCAAGAGGCTCTTGATCTTGCCCGTTCAACGGCCGATGAGAGAACCCTAGCCACGGCAATCCTTGGTCTTCTCCCACTACTCCCTCATGCGTCTAAACGCCCGCTGATTGAGGAACTCCTCGAGCACCTAACCCTCTCGGCAGGCAGCCGGGTGCGCAGCGAGACACTGCAAAAACTGGCACCCTTCCTGTGTCCGTTTCCCGACCTCGTGTCCACTGCTGAAAACAAACTGCGGGCTCTGCCTACGGAGCCACCTCCCTTGATGCTGGAGGGGTACTGGCATGATCCTGATGAGGAAGCGGAACTAGTACGTCAGCGAGATGAGAGTCGACTCGACGAGGCCCGCCTGGAGGAGATCCAAAATCGACTCGCATTTTGTATCGCCGCGCCCGCCCGCGAACGCCATCTCCTCTCAGCCTCGATAGCTCTAGCCGCGGAGATGGACGAGGGATTCTACCTGAGAACCGCGATTGACCACATATGCACACGTCTCTCGAACCAAGGCACTCTCCTCCACAAGTTGCTCGTGCTTGTGGAATCAATCAGTGACCCGACTACGAAATGTGCGGCGCTTGGCTCGGTAGCTCCCCTACTAGTCGGCAGTGCACGGGAAAGCGCCGTAAATCGGGCACTTGTCATCGCAAAGGATCTGGGAGGCGATGGTCCGTCCGCATTCGACCGACTCAAAGTGATCGCCAAAGTTGCTCCAATTCTGGCACCCGAGCGGCGCCTCGCGGTGCTCCGCGAGGCTCTCGACTTGGTAGCGCAATTGCGCGGGCAACGGATGAACCATCACCTGGCTCTGAAGGAGCTCGCTCCTCACATCGGCGAGGAAGCATCCCTGCTCGAGTGTGCATTGGCGCTGCTTGAGCCCCAAGACCCACTAGGTGGATCCTCGTGTGCGAGTGCGGTGACGGCCTTGGCAGGTTCAATGTCGGCTCAGTCAGGCTTCATCGAGCGATGTATAGAGACGGCCCAGTCAATTCCGGACCCAACAGACCGAGCCGATGCCATCTCAGGAGTCAGTAGACACATCCCGGCACCTCGTCGTGCCGCTTTGCTTCGAATGGCACTGAGCGACCTGTCACAAATCGGTGACGATCACGCCGCCTCAAGAGCATTTGCAGGGCTTGCGGTTGTCGCAGCCGATCCATCGAACGTCTCGAGGGTGGAGTACTGGTGTACCTCTTTGCCCTCCGGGGGGCTCCGCGCCGACGTCCTAACGGCGCTGGGACAGCATTTACCTGAGCCGCACAAAGACGATGCTTTGACGAAGGCAGTGGCGGAGGCTCGTCGGGAACAGGCGATATTTGGATACGCATACGGGATGGCTAAAATCGCAGAAGTCAGCACACCGGGAAAGCTTGCACCGGAGTTGCTTGAAGCTCTACATGCAACCCAAGATGGTTATGACATAGGCTTCGGCTTTGTTGACGCGGCGATGGCTCTCGCGCCAGCAATCGCGCGGTGTGATGAAAAGACCCTCACCGAGGCGCTGGCCTTCCTGTGCGCGCTCCCTAGTGGGGTGAGAACAGGTCCGGACCCCCGACCGTTTGCCCTCTGCGGCTTTGTCCCCCACGTCCCTAATCAAGTCCGAAAGCAGGTAATAGAGTTCATTCTCAATTTCGCACCGCGCTATGAGGAGACGTCTCCGTTCCGCCACCATGGACGCCTGGAGCTGATTTCCGCGGTGGCCCCATATCTCGCCGATACCCCAGATCTTGCACAACGCACGCTGGAGCTGGCGGTGGGCTTTCGAGGCGCTCGTCAGCGCGGAACGGCGCTCATTCGCACATTAGGGTCCATAGCGCACTCTCCTTCACTGGTGGAGCTGGCTTTTAGGGCTGTGCTTGAGTTGCCAACTCACACTCCGGCTGGCAGTAATCTTCGGTCAGAAGCCTTGATCGCAGCGGTGCCCGTTCTGGCAAACTTCCCCGCCCTAATGGAGGAGGCCAGGCGAGTCCTGGAGGCCGAGGCGGATGTGTCCCTGGCCTTGCAGATGAAGGTAGCCCTTCTCGTAAGCGACCAGGCGCAGGGCGTCACGAAGATATGCGAAGACCTGCTTGATTCAATAATGGTAGTTCCGCACCCGATGCGACGGGTCTCCATCCTGGCTGAGTTATGTCCCTTTCTTGAGAGCGACCAGAGCTGCCGAGCGGCTCGAGTCGCGCTTAGGGCCGCAACGTCGCTTTCTGGCCACTCTCGGTTTATGTCCTTCATGGCCCTCTCGAGGTTCGCTAGTGGGTCGAAAGCCGTGGCCGCCGCAGTGCTCGATGAGTGCGGCAAGACTACGGACACTATGAGGCGGCCCGCCTTACTCGCCTGCTTGACCAACTCCGATGTATTCAGCAACGAATCTGCGCGTTCACTTCTTGGCGAGGCCTTCACCGTTGTATTGGCCACCAACGATTCTAACGCTCGACGGGAGATGTTGAGGGCATTATCACCGCACCTAGCTCGCGTGGAGCCGGGCGAGCAGTGGAGAAGGCTTGTTGATCTGCTCGGCGAGTCCAACCGCGGTGAACGCCTTGGTGACCTAGGCGCGGCTGTCGAGGTGCTCGCATCGGTGGGCGGGGCTAATCTTGCTCTTGCTCTGGCCGACGAAGTAGTCCGGGCTCGCCGTTGGTGGCCGTAGCTACTCCTTCAGGGCGAGGTCCATCAAGACGGCGGGTGCGAGATGTTGTATCGCGTTGTCAGGACCGCAAGCGCTGAGGCCGGACAGAAGCGCGGTGTGGCTTGATGGGCGCTGCCGACCTTCCGCCAGGTGTGAAGTCGGAGCGGTCGCCGGGTTCACGGCGCGGTGTGCGCGACGGTCATCGGGACAGGACTTGGCAGTCAGTTGAACCGCGACTTGAATTGCCCGGCCTCGCCTCGGGTCAGGTCGACTCCGTGTGATTGGGCTGCCCCAGGGCAGCACTCATGGCAGCAGCCAGAGCGGCATCTCGATCTTGCTCGGCGCGCTGGTAGCGCAGCGCCGCGGCGGGGGAGGCGTGCCCGAGCCGGTGCATCAGCTCCTTCGTGGTGGCTCCATGCCGGGCGGCGATGGTGGCGCCCCAGCCGCGGAGGTCGTGCAGGTGAGAGCCGGCCGGGAGTCCGGCCGCCTCCGCTGCTGGAGCCCACACGCGTGAGGAGAAGTTGTTGCGCCGGATCGGTCCGCCCTTCGGCCCCACGAAGACCAGTCCCTGCGGACCGGACTGGGCGTACACCGCGAGGTGGTGCTCCAGGTCGCCGATGATGTGCGGTGGGATCGCCACGGTCCGGCGGCCGGCGGCCGACTTCGGCGGACCGTAGGAACGCTTCTGTCCGATCACGTCGACGACGGCGCTCCTCACGTTCACGATGCCTGTCTCCAGGTCGAGGTGCTCCCGGCGCAGCGCCGACAGCTCACCGAGGCGGAGGCCCGTCCAGGCGGCCAGGAGGATCAGTGCTCGCCAGCGATCCTCGACGGCATCGACCAGCGCCTGGACCTGGGCGAGCGTGAACATCGGTCGCTCGCTGGGACGTTCCTGCCCCGCCCCACGGATGGAGCACGGATTCCGGGCGATGAGGTTGTCGTCCACGGCCGTGGTGCAGATGGCACGCAGCAGCCGGTAGCACTTGGCCGCCGTGACCTGGCCCGGCCCGCTCGGGCCGCTGAGCTTGCCATACCAGGCCCGGACGGCGGACGCCTCGAGCTGGCGCAGTGGGGTTGAGCCCAAGGCTGGGAGGATGTGGTTCTTGAGCTGTGCCCGGTAGAGCTCCGCCGTGCGGGGGGCCAGCGGCCGGCCTCCGACGAGGCGGGTCTCCACCCAGCGCTCGGCGTAGACCCGGAGCGTCTCCTTGCCCGCCTTCGGGTCGATCCAGCGGCCCGAGTCCATCTCGGTCTGCGCCTTGGCGAGCCATCGATCGCCGTCGGCCTTGGTCGCGAACGTGTGCGGTGCCGAGACCTGCCGGCCTGAGCCGTCCTAGTAGCGGGCTTGGTAGCGCCCAGATGGCAGCCTGCGGACCGTGCCCCAGCCCCGCCGACCCATGAAGACCTCCCGTGTCCTCCTGTGGACCTGAGGTTGCGCCGCTGCCGGCAGGGTCGATGGCGGCAGCGTTGATCGACTCGTCGCCGTCCACCGATCTCGGCGGAGGGCTTGACTTCCTCAGGGGGACGTGTGTGCGACGGAAGTAGAGAGGCGGGCCCCGGCCTCGACGGGGCCTGCTCTCAGGACCCTGTCCGCGCACCGCGAGCTGGGCTATCCCTCGCTTGCGACACGTCCAGCCTCGATGAACTCGTCGACCGACCTTGGAGCGGACTGGCTGGCCCGCCGCAACGACGAGGCCCACGCCCGCCGGCTGGTCGCCCAACTTGAGCGGCTCGGCCACACCGTGGTCCTCGACCCGGCCGCCTGACCGCCTGAAGGAGAACTGGGGACGGGCTCCGCCCGCCCCGCGCTGACGCGCGCCTGCAGCTCACCTATTCACGGGTCTGTGTGGCACTTGATCTTGCTCATGCTCCCAGGAGCGATGAGGTGCAGGATGGCCCGGTGGAGCGGCCCACCACGATTGACGTCGAGACCTCGGCGGAGCGGGTCTGGAAGGTGGTGCGCGAGGCCGAGCGGTGGCCGGAGAGGTCGCGGACGGTGATGTCAGAGCGACGCCTGGACGACGGGCCGCTCGCCCGCCTGGTCTCGGGTCCGGGTGGAGTAGCCCCGGATACCCCGACCGAGCACGTGGAGACCGAGCTCGAGCCGAGATGCTCGTTCACTTGGGTGGCCACCGGCCCGGGTGGCCGCACCATCGCTCGGCACGTGAAGCAGCGCTCGAGGAGCTCGCCCCAGCTCATGCTGTCTGTAGAAGCGGCTGAAGGGTGGACCGCGCTGCTGCGTATGCAGCCGCTCCTGGCTGCGCGATGACGTGCCACTGTCCCCACGCTGCGGCGATGGGGCTGACTCACGGCGTCGCCCGCCGCCTCGGCGGGAGTCGCCTGACGCTGGTGGCCGGTCGAGCTGGCGCCGCTGCGGAGGCGCGCCGATCCGGAGCGCTACCCGGATACTGTCGGACTATTGGGCTAATATTAGGAAAGCGCACCAACTGTCACGAACAATGGCACCATCGCTCCGGGGAGTTCCTGTGGTCCTAAAGAAGTCCGACCTGTACAGATCGCTCTGGAAGAGCTGCGACGAACTGCGCGGCGGTATGGACGCCTCGCAGTACAAGGATTACATCCTGACGCTGTTGTTCGTGAAGTACGTCTCGGACAAGGCGAAGGTTGACCCGAACACCCTTGTAGACGTGCCGCCGGAGGCTTCCTTCGACGCGATGCTGGCCGCCAAGGGTCAGAAGGACATTGGTGAGCGCCTCAACAAGGTGATCACCAAGCTCGCCGAGGCCAACGAGACCCTGCGCAACGTCATTGACCTGGCTGACTTCAACGACGAGGAGAAGCTCGGCAAGGGCAAGGACATGCAGGACCGGCTCAGCAAGCTGGTCACCATCTTCAACGACTTAGACTTCCGTGGTTCGCGCGCCGAGGGCGATGACCTGCTCGGTGACGCCTACGAGTACCTCATGCGGCACTTCGCCACGGAGTCCGGCAAGAGCAAGGGCCAGTTCTACACGCCGGCCGAGGTGTCGCGGGTGCTCGCCAAGGTGGTCGGCATCGGACCGGGCACCAGGCAGGACCAGACGGTCTACGACCCGACTTGCGGCTCGGGATCGCTGCTACTGAAGGTCGCGGCCGAGTCGCCGCGCGGCATCACCATCTATGGTCAGGAAAAGGACAACGGCACGTGGGCCCTGGCCGTCATGAATATGGTGCTGCACGGCAACGCTGACGCAGATATCCGCAAGGGCAACACCATCGCCGACCCGCAATTTACGACTAACGACCGGCTGCGCACCTTCAACTTCGCCGTGGCCAACCCGCCGTTCTCTGACAAGGCCTGGATGAACGGGCTCGAGCAGACCTACAACCGCTTCGAGTACGGCCGCCCGCCCGCCAAGAACGGCGACTACGCCTTCCTGCTCCACGTGCTGACGTCACTGAAGAGCGCAGGCAAGGCGGCCATTATCCTGCCGCACGGCGTCCTGTTCCGCGGAGGCGCCGAGGCCACGATCCGCCGTAATCTGCTGACGCGCGGCTTCATCCAGGGCGTCATCGGACTGCCGGCCAATCTGTTTTACGGCACGGGCATCCCGGCCTGCATCGTCGTGCTCGATAAGGAGAACGCCACTGGCCGGGCTGGTGTGTTCATGATCGACGCCTCCAAGGGCTTTGTGAAGGACGGGCCAAAGAATCGGCTGCGCTCCCAGGACATTCACAAGATCGTCGACGTCTTCACGCGCCAGGTCGAAGTCGAGCGCTACGCACGCATGGTGCCGCTGGCGGAGATCGCCGATCCCAAGAACGACTACAACCTCAACATTCCGCGTTATATCGACTCATCAAAGCCCGAGGACCTCCAGGACCTCCACGCCCACCTACACGGCGGCATCCCGAACCGGGACCTCGAACTCCTTGGTGGCTACTGGGAGGCATTCCCGCTGCTGCGCGGGCAGCTCTTCGCTCCCAACCGGCCTGGCTACAGCGACCTGACGATTGACGTCGAAAAAGTCCAGCAGGTCGTCCTGGATACACCAGCGTTCCAAAGATTTGCGGACGAAGCCCGCCACCTTGGCGCCGAGTGGTTGGCCGCCCACCGCGAGCGGCTGGCCGGCATCACTGCCGACACGAAACCCGGTGACCTAATCGCCGCCATCGGCGACGACCTACTCGCGCGCTTCAAGCCATTGCCGCTGCTCGACGAGTACGACATCTATGAGCAGCTCATGTCCTACTGGCACGACACCATGCACGACGACGTCTACCTGATCATGAACGACGGCTGGGTCGATGCGGCGAAGCCGCGCAAGACCATCGAGGACAAGGAGCGCAAGCTTTCGGAGACGCCTGATCTGGTGGTCGGGTCAGGCCGCAGCGCCACCAAGTACAAGATGGACCTCATCCCGCCCGCCCTGATCGCGACGCGCTATTTCGCTGAGGAGCAGGTCCAGCTTGACGAGCTCACTGCGATAGCCGAGGAGAAGAGCCGCGCGCTCGAGGAGTACATCGAGGAGCACGCCGTCGAGGACGGGCTGCTGGCTGACGCCATGGACGAGGACAGAGTCTCCAGGGCACTCGCCGCGGCACGCCTCCGTATCGCTAAGCGCGAGAAATCCGACCCGGACGAGATTGATGCACTTGAGCATGTTCTTGGGCTTTACGACGCGGAAGCTGCCGCGAAGAAGGCCGTCAAGGAGGCGCAGGCCCAGCTCGACCTCGCCACGCTGAAGAAGTACGGCGACCTTACCGAGGACCACATCAAAACGCTCGTGCTAGACGACAAGTGGGGGGCTGTCGTTGTGCGCCGCGTCGCTGGTGAAGTCGATGCCCTGACGCTCGATCTGGTCGCACGGATTCAAGAACTCGGCGAACGATATGCGGCAACCGTCGAGGACCTCAACGAAGAACTCGAAACGCTCGAAGGCAAGGTAGCAGCCCATCTCGCCGCGATGGGGGTTAACTCATGACGATCCGTGATGAATTCGTCACGGCTGGCGATGTAGGCATTTTTAGGGGTGGGAGCGGTTTCCCGACACGCTTCCAGGGCGGCAAATCAGGGAAACTACCCTTCTTCAAGGTCTCCGACATGAACAGTCCGGGTAATGAGCTCTTCATTGCACGAGCGAATAACTACATCAGCGAGTCGCAGCGCAAAGTAATTGGGGCAGTTCTCGTCCCAAAGCATGCGATCGTATTTGCAAAAGTGGGCGCGGCGGTATTCTTGGAGCGTAAGCGAATACTGCCTCAGGCGAGTTGCATCGACAATAACATGGCAGCGTTTGTCGTCGATCGCAGCAGGCTGGATGTGCGATTTGCGCACTACCTGCTTAGCGCGTTCAAGATGTCGAGCCTTGTAGCCACCACGGCTCTCCCGTCGCTCAATGGCGGTCAACTGCGCGCGATACCGCTCTGGGTGCCCAAGGATCTCGACGAGCAGCGCCGCGTTGCCGAAGCGCTCGCCGATGCCGACGACCTAACTTCGACCCTTCGACGTCTCATCGCAAAAAAGCAAAAGATCAAGCAGGGCATGATGCAGCAACTCCTGACCGGCCGCACGCGGCTTCCGGGCTTCTCGGAGGAGTGGGTTGATTCCTCAGTCGGATCGCTAGCACGTGTCATGGGTGGCGGAACTCCGTCAACCCGTGTCAGCTCGTTCTGGGGAGGTGAGATCCCATGGTTCACTCCTGCGGAAATCCGTGCAGGCGGTTCGGGGCTTGTGTCTCTCTCGGAGCGAACGATCACGCCTGATGGTCTTGCGCATTCTGCTGCGTCTTTGTTGCCCGTTGGGACAGTCCTGGTGACTTCACGCGCAAGCATCGGCAACTGTGCTGTCGCCGCCGTACCGGTGACGACAAATCAGGGCTTCACCTCGATGGCCCCGAAAGACCAGCGCTCAACCTGGTTCCTTTATTATTGGACGCAGCAAAATAGATCAGAGCTTGAGTTGCGCGCGGCCGGCAGCACCTTCCTCGAGATCAGTGCAAGTAAGGTCGCAGCTATTCCGCTGCTGCGGCCAGGTCTCGATGAACAGGCCGCCATCGGCGCAGTCATCCGAGATGCGGACCTCGAACTCGACATGCTGGCAGACCGCCTAATCAAGGCCCGCGAGATCAAGACCGGCATGATGCAGCAGCTCCTAACCGGCCGCACGCGGCTGCCTGTGGAGGCTGCGGGTGAGTGACGGCAAGTCTGTGCGCCTGTTCCAGGCTGACGGCACGCCCGGCGGGTTGCTGACGGCGGAGATCATGAACTGGACCGGGCACGTCGTGGCGGCGCCGCGGTCAGACCTCGCGGCGCTTTTGAAGCGCCCCGAGGCCATCCGGACCGGCATCTACCTCCTGCTCGGCGAGGACCCAGACAGCCTCGGCGGGCAGGTGGCGTACATCGGCGAGGGCGACGACGTGGGTAAGCGCCTGTACCAGCACGCTCGCTCGGAGGACCAGAACGGCAAGGACTTCTGGGATCGAGCCATCGTCCTGACGAGCAAGGACGCCAACCTGACGAAAGCACACGCCCGCTACCTGGAGAGCCGGTTCATCACGATCGCCCTGCAGGCCAGCCGTGCGCGGCTCACCAACGCCACGAGCCCGCCGCCGATCGTCCTGCCCGAAGCTGACGTATCGGACATGGAGTATTTCATCGAGCAGGCCAAGATCGTGCTGCCGGTGCTCGGGGTGAACATCTTCCGATCGCCGAGGACGACGTCGGTCGCACCGACCCCGGAGCCGACAACCAGTCGGACGAAGTCGCCGGTATTCGAGATGACACTGAAGAGGTCGGGCATTATTGCGACCGCGCAAGAAGTCGATGGCGAGTTCACCGTGCTCGAAGGGTCGGGCGCGCGGCTCAGGTGGACCGGCGTCGTCGGACACAGCTACACGGGCCTGCGGGGCAAGCTGGAGCAAGACGGCACGCTCGTGCCGCTGCCCGATGGCTCGGGGATGCGCTTCACCCGCAACCACGTGTTCGCCAGCCCGAGCGCCGCAGCTGCGATCGTCGCGGGGCGCAGCGCCAACGGCCGGAGTGAGTGGCTCGTGCAAGGTATGCGCCGAACCTATGGGCAGTGGGAAACGGAGGGAGTTGAGGAGGCGATGCAGCAGGAGGTTGGCGATGAGTGATGTCGGTCAGATCGAGCGCAAGACGCAGGATCGCGTCATCCAGCTTTTCAACGACCAGCTCGGCTACGACTACCTCGGCAACTGGGAAAGCCGCACGGGCACCTCGAACATTGAGGTCGGACTGCTAAAGCAGAATCTGCGGGCCCGCGGCTACGACGACACGCTCATCACTAAGGCGGTCGACGACCTCAAGAAGGCGGCTGCCATTGGCGGAGGCCGCGACCTCTACGAGGCCAACCGCGCCGTCTACGACCTCATGCGCTACGGCGTCAAGGTCAAGCGGGGAGCGGGGGAGCAGTACGAGACCGTCTGGCTCATCGAATGGGCTAACCCGCAGGCCAACCACTTCGTCGTCGTTGAGGAGGTGACGGTCCTGGGCCAGCACACCAAGCGGCCGGACGTCGTGCTGTACGTCAACGGCCTGGCGCTCGTCACGCTCGAGCTGAAGCGGTCACGGGTGACCGTCGCGGAAGGAATCCGTCAGACGCTCGGCAACCAGAAGCCCGAGTTCATCCAGCCGTTCTTCTCGACCGTCCAGCTGGCCCTCGCTGGCAACGACGTCGAGGGCCTGGCCTACGCCGTCATCGATACGCCAGAGAAGTACTGGCTGAACTGGCGGCTCATCGCCGACATCAACCCAGCGATGCGAGCAGAGCTTGAGACGGAATGTGCCGGCGTCGAGGGCCGGCTCGACGAGGCGCTCGTGCAGCTGTGCACCAAGAACCGGCTGCTCGAGGTCATCCACGACTTCATTGTCTTCGACGCTGGCGTCAAGAAGACCTGTCGTCCGAATCAGTACTTCGGGGTCAAGGCCGCGCAGGCCCGCATTGCCAAGCGCGAGGGCGGCATGATTTGGCACACGCAGGGCTCCGGGAAGTCGCTGACCATGGTGTGGCTGGCGCGGTGGATCCGCGAGCACCAGTCGGACGCCCGGGTCTTGCTCATCACAGACCGCACCGAACTCGACGAGCAGATCGAGGGCGTCTTTGGCGGTGTCAACGAAGAGATCTACCGCACGAGTAGTGGCGCTGACTTGATCGACACCCTCAACAAGTCGAGCGAGTGGCTCATCTGCTCGCTCGTGCACAAGTTCCGCGGCTCGGACGACGAGGCGGCCCGCGGCGAGGCACAGCGTGACTTCATCGCCGAGCTCAACGCCAAGCTTCCGAAGGACTTCCGCGCCAAGGGCAACCTGTTCGTCTTCGTCGACGAGGCGCACCGCACACAGTCCGGCAAGATGCACGCCGCCATGAAGCAGCTGCTGCCAGGCGCCATGTTCATCGGCTTCACCGGCACGCCCCTGCTCAAGCAGGACAAGGCCACGAGCATCGAGACGTTCGGGTCCTTCATCCATACCTACAAGTTCGACGAGGCCGTCGACGACGGCGTCGTGCTCGACTTGCGCTACGAGGCCCGCAACATCGACCAGTTCCTGACGTCGCCCGCGGCGGTCGACAAGTGGTTCGACGTCAAGACCAAGGGCATGACCGACCTATCGAAAGCCGAGCTCAAGCGGCGCTGGGGCACCATGCAGCGGGTCGTCTCGTCTGAGCCCCGCGCCAAGCAGATCGTCAACGACATCCTGCTCGACATGGAGACCAAGCCCCGGCTGATGGACCGGCGGGGCAACGCCATCCTGGTCGGCGCCAGCATCTACCAGGCCTGCAAGTTCTACGAGCTGTTCAGCAGCGCCGGCTTTAGGGGCAAGTGCGCCATCGTCACGAGCTACCAGCCGAACGCTTCAGACATCGCCCAGGAAGACTCGGGCGAGGGCAAGACCGAGAAGATCCGCCAGTACGAGACGTACCGCCGGATGCTGGCCGACCATTTCGGGGAGCCTGAAAACCTCGCCATGACGAAGGTCGAGCAGTTCGAGCAGGAGGTCAAGGCGCGCTTCATAAAGCACCCGGGCCAGATGCGGCTGCTCATCGTCGTCGACAAGCTGCTGACCGGCTTCGACGCGCCGAGCGCCACCTACTTGTACATCGACAAAAAGATGCGCGACCACGGCCTGTTCCAGGCCATCTGCCGCGTCAACCGGCTCGACGGTGACGACAAGGACTACGGCTACGTCGTCGACTACCAGGACCTCTTCAACTCGCTCGAGGCGGCCATCACGGACTACACGAGCGGTGCGCTCGACGGCTACGAGAAGGAGGACATCGAGGGCCTGCTGACCGACCGCGTCGCCAAGGGCCGCGAGGAGCTCGACGAGGCCCTCGAGCGCATCCGCGCCCTCTGCGAGCCGGTGGCGCCGCCCAAGAACACGCTCGAGTACCAGCGCTACTTCTGCGCCACCGAGCCTGGCAACGCCGAGCAGCTCAGGGCCAACGAGCCGAAGCGCGTCGAGTTGTACAAGGCCGTCTCCGGCGTTACCCGGGCTTTCGCCAACCTGGCCAACGAGATGGAGGCCGCCGGCTACACGCTGGCAGAGACGGCCGCCATCAAGGCGGAGATCGCCCACTACGCGGCGGTGCGCGACGAGGTCAAGCTCGGTGCCGGCGAGGACGTCGACTTCAAGCAGTACGAGGCCGGCATGCGCTTCCTGCTGGACACCTACATCCAGGCTGGCGCCTCGCAGACCGTCGCCGACTTCGAGGACACCGGCCTCATCCAGCTCATCGTCAAGCTCGGCGCCGGCGCTGTCGACAAGCTGCCCGCCGGCATCAAGAAGGACCCGGCCGCTGTCGCCGAGACGATCGCCAACAACATCCGCAAGGTGATCATCGACGAGCGGGCGCTGAACCCGAAGTACTACGACACGATGTCAGCGCTGCTCAACGCCATCATCGAGGAGCGGCGGCAGGGCGCCCTCGACTACGAGGCGTACCTCAAGAAGCTGCTCGAGACCGCCAAGCAAGTCGGCACGCAGGCGTCGGACACCGCGTACCCAGCCTGGGCTACCGACGGCGCCCAGAAGGCGCTCGTCGACTTCTTCCACCCGAACGACACCTTCGCCGTCGAGGTTGACACTGTCGTACGCAACACAAAGCCGGACTCGTGGGTCGGCAGCTCGATCAAGGAGCGCAAGGTCAAGACCGCCCTGCGGGGCGTGCTGCCTGCCGACTTCGACCGGCTCGATGAGCTGTTCGACCTGGTGAAGGCCCGGCATGAGTACCGCTAAGGCCTACCTCACCGTCCGCGGCATCGACGTCGACGTCATCTATAAGGACATTAAGCATCTGCACATCGGCGTGTACCCGCCCCTCGGTCGAGTGCGCGTGGCGGCGCCGAGCCGGCTCGGCGAGGCCGACGTCCGCCTGGCGGTGGTGCAGCGCCTCCCGTGGATCAAGCGGCAGCGCGAGCAGTTGGCGTCGGCCGACCGGCAGTCCGTGCGCGAGATGGATTCGGGGGAGTCCCACTACGTCTGGGGCTTGCGCCGCCGGCTGCGGGTCATCGAGCGCCCCGGGCGCGGGCACGTCGAGCTGGACGGCCGGGACCGCCTGCTGCTGTATGTTCCGCCCGGCACGGAGACGGAGGTGCGTCGCAAGCTGCTCGAGAGCTGGCAGCGGCACGAGCTGCGACAGCGCATCCCCGAGCTCATCTCGCGGTGGGAGCCCGTCGTGGGGCGGCAGGTCGGCCGCTGGAGCGTGCGCCGCATGAAGACCAAGTGGGGCTCGTGCAACCGGGAAAGTGGTTACCTCTGGTTCAACGTCGAGCTCGCCAAGAAGCACCCGCGGGCGTTGGAGTACATCGTGGTGCACGAGATGACGCACCTCATCGAGCGCAACCACGGCGAGCGCTTCACGAGCCTCATGGACGGCTTCATGCCCGATTGGCGGGCGCGTCGAGACGAGCTCAACGCTGCACCGCTTGCCGCCGAAAGCTGGGACGCCTAGCTGCCGGTGTCTGAACCGTCCCGGGTCTGATGGAGGCGCTCAATCCACTGGGGATGAGAGTCATGGCGGCACGGAAGAAGTACCCCGACGAGCTGTGTGCGGGACCGGGCCACCCGGATGGCGGTCGACGGCCGGCGTGATCCGGCCACCCGCGCCGGCGCGCTGGCCCGGATCGGCAAGCAGCTGGGCATCAACCCCGAGACGCTGCCCAGCAGCAACCCAGCAGCACGCACTTGCACTCGCACGGCTGCAGGGCCCGCCCGTCGGGGCCGGGCCCATCTCCGTGAGACGGGCGAGAGACAGCCGTCGGCCCGAGGGCACAGCGGCGCAGGCGGCAGCTTCGTGCCTTATCCGTGCCTTAAGCACCGGCCAAAGCCGGTGGTCAGCGGTCAACAGGGGTCAGCACCGTTGAGGCACGAAAGCGACGTCAAAGCGTCGTTGACCTGTGCAGACGGGCATATGAGCTGGTCAGTACGTGGAGCGGGTGACCGGGATCGAACCGGCATGGCCAGCTTGGAAGGCTGGGGCTCTACCATTGAGCTACACCCGCAGGACGGTGGGGAAGATTTCTTTCCTCCCCGCCAGTGACCCGGCAGACCGAGATCGGCCGGGCCTCTTGGTCCGAGATGAGGGTACAGCGACCGTGATCGCCGGGTCGCGCGGGAGCGCGACGGCGGTCCGCAGGTGTGACGGCGAGCCCTCCGAGGAACCCGGGTAGCGGGCCGCCTGGGGGCCACGTTCCCGACCGCTGCGAGCCCAGCGCGAGCCGGGTGACCGGTCTTGACCGGGGGCAGTTCCGGCCTGCGCGGTCGAGCACACGCAGGAGACGGCCCTGCTGCCCCGTCCGGCGACCGCGCGCCGTCCAGCCCGCTGCGACCTCTTGCGAGCAGTTTGCGATAGTGCCGGTTGGGTGCAGCGCTGACTCCCTGGTTGCACCCCCGTTGAACGGGCCGCGTGGGGCACCGACGTGCGACGCCGATCGAGAGGACGCCCGCGTGGCCATCCGCACCGCCGCCCGGCGGTTGGGCGCTGTGCGCGCCGAGCCGGCCTCGGCCCTGGTCGTCGCCGTCCTGTGGCTGGTGCTGTCGTGAGCTGGGCACCGCTGGTGCTGTTCCGCCGGCTGCCGGCCGTCCCCCGGCTGCTGCTGCTCTCCCAGCTGGCCTTCAACGTCGGCTTCTACCTGGTGGTCCCCTTCCTCGCCGTCCACCTCACCGAGGACCTCGCCCTCGCCGGCGGTGTCGTCGGCCTGGTGCTCGGTGTGCGGACCTTCAGCCAGCAGGGGCTGTTCTTCCTCGGCGGCGGGCTCGCCGACCGCTTCGGCGTCAAGCCGGTGGTGCTGCTGGGCTGCACCATCCGGATCACCGGCTTCCTCGTGCTGGCCGCGGCGTCCTCCCTGCCCGGTGTCCTGCTCGGCGCGGTGCTCGTCGGGTTCGCCGCCGCCCTCTTCTCACCTGCGGTGGAGTCGGCGCTCGCCGATCAGGGGCGGCAGCTGGAGGCAGCCGGGGTGGCCACCCGTGCGGAGGTCTTCGGGCTCGACGCCATCGCCAGCAAGCTCGGCTCGGTGACCGGCCCCGTCCTGGGTGCGGTGCTGCTGGCCGTGCCCTTCGCCCTGACGTGCGTGGTCGCCGCCGGCGTCTTCGCCGTCGTCCTCGCGGCGCACGCCCGGTACCTGCCGCGGGACCTGCGCACCGAGGGGAGCGGCGACGAACCGGTGCTGGCCGGCTGGGGACAGGTGCTGCGCAACCGCACCTTCCTGGCCTTCACCGCCTGCTACAGCACCAGCCTGCTCAGCTACAACCAGCTCTACCTCGCCCTTCCCGTCGAGCTGACCCGGGCCACCGGGAGCCAGCAGGCGCTGGGCTGGCTGTTCGTGCTCGCGGCGGTGGTGGTCCTCCTCTCCCAGATGCGGGTGACCCACCGTGCCCGCCGCGCCGGAGCGCGACGGGCACTGCCGGTCGGCTTCCTGCTCATGGCGGCGTCCTTCCTGCTCGTCGCCGTCAGCGCGCCGCTCCAGCCGCCCCCCGGGCCGTGGGCACTGGCGCCGGCCGTCGGCATGGTGGTGCTGCTGCACACCGGCCAGATGGTCGCCGTCCCCGTGGCGCAGGACCTCGTGCCCCGGTTGGCCGGGGAGCGCCGGCTGGGTGCCCACTTCGGCTTCCTGGCCTCAGCCGGCGGGCTGGCCGTCCTCGTGGGCAGCACCGGCGTCGGCGCACTGCTCGACCGCGCAGGCACGGCGCAGCCCGGAGCTGCAGTGCCCTGGGTCGTCCTCGCCGTGTTCCCGGCAGTGTCGGCGGCGGGGCTGTGGTTCCTCGCCCGGCGCGTCGACCGGCACCGGGGAACGGATCGGACCGGGCTCGTCCCCGCTGTCCCGGCCGGCGCCGGGGACGCTCCCGGCGGCGGGCCGCGGGCACTGGCCGCCGAGCGGGCACCCGGCTCCACCGGCAGCTGAGGCTGGGCGGCGGGGCTCTGGATCGGAGACGTCGGCACCGGGCGCGGAACCGGTGCACGTCATCGTGCGCCCGTCGGTTAGGTTAGCCAAAGCTCATCATGGACCTCCGGTGCCCGGCGTGTCCTCCCGGCGGGCGGTCCGCCCGGTCGGCGCCGCGCGGCCGGACCACTGACAGGGGAACCGACCAGCATGAGAACGTCCATCCGCCGCGCTCGCCGGGGTGCCACCGCCGTCGTCGCCGCGTGCGCCCTGACCGCGTGCGGCGCCTCCGAACCGGTGGCGGAGGACAGCGCGACCGGCGGGGGTGAGGGCGTCACCGAGTACCCCCTCGTGGTCGACAACTGCGGCCAGGAGCTGACCTTCGATGCCGTCCCGGAGCGGGTCGTCTCGCTCGACCAGGGGTCGACGGAGATCCTCCTCTCCCTCGACCTCGGCGACCGGGTCGTCGGCTCCGCCTCCTGGACCGACCCCGTCCTGCCGGAGCTCGCCGAGGCCAACGAGGCCGTGCCGCGGCTGGCGGACAACGCCCCGAGCTACGAGGGGGTGCTCGGTGCCGACCCCGACCTCGTCACCGCCTCCTTCGGGCGGCACTTCGACCAGGGCGGCGTGGCCGAGCGCGCCCGCTTCGACGAGACGGGGATCGCCTCCTACCTGTCGCCGACCGACTGCGAGGACGGCGTGAGCATCAACGGCGGCGGCACGCGCACCGTCCCCCTGGAGGTCGACTCGCTCTACCGGGAGATCCGGGAGCTCGCCTCCATCTTCGACGTCCCCTCGCGGGGCGAGGCGCTCATCACGGAGCTGCAGGAGCGCGCCGACGCCGCGACCGCCCGGATCGAGCAGAGCGACGTCACGATGGCGTTCTGGTTCGCCGACACCAAGAGCCCGTACGTGGCGGGCGGCCTCGGCTCGGCCGACCTGCTCGCCACCACGGTGGGCGCGCGCAACGTGTTCGCGGACCTCGACGAGGACTGGTCGGCCGTCGGCTGGGAGACCGTCGTGGAACGCGACCCCGAGGTCCTCGTCCTCGGCGACCTGCAGCGCAACAGGTTCCCCGGTGACCTGCTGGAGGACAAGGAGGCGTTCCTGGCGTCGGATCCACTGACCAGCACCCTGCAGGCCGTCCGCGACGAGAGCTACATCGCGCTGCACGGGGCGGAGATGAACCCGTCGATCCGCTTCGTCGACGGGCTGGAGAAGATCGCGGCCGGTCTGGCGCAGCTCGGGGGGACGTCCTGAGCGCAGGACCCGCCGTCGCCCTGCCGGGCGGGGCCGGGTCGGTGTCCTCGGCCGCGCGCCGTCGCGGGCTGCTGGGTCTGCTGCTCGCCACCGCAGGGGTCGCCGCGGTCGCGTTCTCGGTCGCGGCCGCGATCACCCTCGGGCCGGCGGACGTCTCGCTGGTGAACGTGCGGGACGTGCTGCTCAACCACGTCGGGCTCGCCGACATCCCGGTCCGCGCGGTGGAGGACGCCATCGTGTGGGAGGAGCGGCTGCCCCGGGCACTCACCGCGGCCGCGGTCGGCGCCGGTCTGGGGATCTGCGGTGCGGTGCTGCAGTCCCTCCTGCTCAACCCGCTGGCCGACCCCTTCGTGCTGGGGATCTCCTCGGGTGCGTCGACCGGCGCCGTGGTGATCGGCGTCTTCGGTCTCGGCGGGACCGCGCTCGGCCTGTCCGGGGGTGCCTTCGTCGGGGCGGTCCTCGCGTTCGGTCTGGTGATCCTGCTGGCCCGCCTGTCCGGGGGAGGCACCGACCGGGTCATCCTCGCCGGCGTGGCCGGCACGCAGCTGTTCTCCGCGCTGACCTCCTTCGCGATCTTCGCCTTCGCCGACTCCGACGAGACGCGCGGCGTGATGTTCTGGCTGCTCGGCTCGCTGGAGGGCGTCCGCTGGGACGACGTCGCGCTGTGCGCCGTCGTCGTGCTGGGCGGCACCGCGCTGTGCCTGGGCTACGCCCACGCGCTCGACGCCTTCTCCTTCGGCGACGAGGTCGCCGCCTCCCTCGGGATCGCCGTGGCCCGGTTGCGGACGGTCCTGCTCGTGCTGACCGCCGTCATCACCGCGACGCTGGTGAGCGTCGCCGGCGCCGTCGGCTTCGTCGGGTTGGTGCTCCCGCACGCCGCGCGGTTCCTCTTCGGCCCCCGGCACGCCCGCCTGGTCCCGGCCACGGCCCTCATCGGTGCGGTCTTCATGGTGTGGGTCGACGCCGTCTCGCGGGTGGCCTTCCAGCCCACGCCGCTGCCCGTCGGCGTGGGGACGGCGCTCGTCGGGGTGCCGGCCTTCGTGCTGATCCTGCTCCGCAGGAAGCGGGTGCCGTGACCCTCGAGGCGCGAGACGTCGCGTGGCGGCGCGGGGAGGCGCTCGTCGTGGACGGGGTGACGCTGCGCCCCACCCCCGGCACGACGATCGGCCTGCTGGGACCCAACGGCTCGGGCAAGTCCTCCCTGCTGCGGTTGCTCAACGGCGCCGCCAGGCCCAGCTCCGGTGTGGTCACCCTCGACGGCGCCGAGCTCGGCAGCCTCTCCCGCCGCGACGTCGCGCGCGCCGTCGCGGTGGTCAGCCAGCACGCCCACACCGACACCGACATCCGCGTCCGGGACGTCGTGCGGCTGGGCCGGATCCCGCACCGCGGGTTCCTCGGCGCGGCCGCGCTCCGCGACGAGGTGGCCGTCGCCGCAGCCCTGGAGCACACCGGGTTGACCGACAAGGCCGACCGGCTCTGGCACACCCTGTCCGGTGGTGAACGCCAGCGAGCCCACATCGCCCGGGCGCTCGCGCAGGAGCCCCGCGAACTCCTGCTGGACGAGCCGACCAACCACCTCGACATCCGCCACCAGCTGGAACTGCTGTCCCTGGTGTCGCGGCTCCCCGTCACCAGCGTCGTCGCGCTGCACGACCTGAACCTCGCCGCCATGTTCTGCGACGAGGTCATCGTCCTGACGCGGGGGAGGGCGGTGGCCGGTGGGCCGCCGGGTGAGGTGCTCACCGCCGAGCTCATCGCCAGGGTGTACGGCGTCCGGGCACAGGTGCGCGCCGACGAACGAGGGCGGCTCACCGTCCTGTTCCAGCCCGGCCCCATAGACGTGCCGGTCGAGTCCTGGGGAGCGTCCGACGGATCGGGGAGCCCCGGTCGGTAGTGCGGCGGGGTCGAGCGCGCCGGCGTATCCGTCGGAGCGGGTGGCCGGCCGTGCCCCTGCTGGGCCTGGCAGCAGCCGACCTAGACTCGACCCGCCACGGGGTGTGGCGCAGCTTGGTAGCGCACCCGCTTTGGGAGCGGGGGGCCGCAGGTTCAAATCCTGTCACCCCGACCGTCTCCGTCCTCCCGGTCCGCCGGACCGGCACCTCCGCGGCGTCTCTAGACTCGGGGGTCGACCCGGCGTCGTCCGGCGCCCGTCCCCGTCTGTCGATCGAGAGGCACTGCTGCTGTGAAGAGCACCATCGAGGAACTGGGCCCCACGCGGGTCCGGATGGCGATCGAGGTGCCCTGGGGGGACCTGGACCACGCCTTCGGTGAGGTCTACAAGGAGCTCGGTAAGCAGGTGCGCGTGCCCGGCTTCCGCCCCGGCAAGGTGCCCAACCGCGTGCTCGACCAGCGCGTCGGCCGGCCGCTCGTCCTCGAGCAGGTCGTCCAGCACGCCATCCCGGAGGTCTACTCCGAGGTCGTCCGGGAGAACCAGGTGCGCGTCCTGGGCCAGCCGGACATCGAGGTGACCCGCCTCGACGACAACGACACCCTCGCCTTCACCGCCGAGGTCGACGTCGCCCCCAAGGTCGAGCTGCCGACGCTGGACGAGCTCGCGGTCACCGTCGACGACGTCGAGGTCACCGACGAGGAGATCGACCAGCAGATCTCGGTCATGCGCGAGCGCTTCGGCATGCTCACCGGCGTCGACCGCGCCGCCCAGGACGGCGACTTCGTCTCCATCGACCTGGAGGCCAAGCTCGGCGACGAGGTCCTCGAGGACGGCTCGACCACCGGCATGTCCTACGAGGTCGGCTCCGGCAACCTCATGGAGGGCCTCGACGACGCCGTCCGCGGGCTGTCCGCCGACGAGTCGACCACCTTCCGGACCGCGCTGCTGCAGGGGCCGAACGCCGGCGAGACGGCCGACGTCACCGTCACCGTCCGCTCGGTGAAGACCAAGGAGCTGCCGGAGCTGGACGACGAGTTCGCCTCCACCGCCAGCGAGTTCGACACCCTGGAGGAGCTGCGCGAGGACGTCCGCACCCGGCTGGCCCGCACCAAGGTGCTGCAGCAGGGCGCGCAGGCCCGCGACAAGCTGGTCGAGCACCTGCTCGAGACCGTCGAGGTGCCGATCCCCGAGAACCTCGTCGAGCGCGAGATCGAGTTCCGCAACCAGGCGATGCAGAACGAGCTGCAGCAGGCCGGCATGGACTGGGACAGCTTCCTGCAGATGACCGGTGTCGAGAGCCAGGAGGCCTACGACGCCGACCAGCGCAAGAACATCGAGGAGGCCGTGCGCACCCAGTTCATCCTGGACGCCGTCGCCGACGCCCGCGAGGTCACCGTCGACAACGAGGACCTCTCGGCGCAGATCATGGCGCAGGCGCAGCGCAACCGGATGAGCCCGGAGCAGTACGCCCAGCAGCTGCAGCAGGGCGGCAACATCGCCGAGTTCGTCGCCGACGTCCGCCGCACCAAGACCCTCGCCCAGCTCCTGGAGCAGACGACGATCACCGACGCCTCGGGCAACGTGGTCGACCTCGAGGCGCTGCGGCCGAGGACGGTGCAGGCCCCGTCCGCCGGGACCGACGCCGAGGACGCCGATGCTGAGGATGCCGACACCGGTGCCGAGGACGCCGACGCCGAGGAGGCCCCCGACGCGGAGGTCGCGACCGCGGTGGCCGTCGAGGCGACCGAGGGCGCGACCGAGGACGCCGAGGACGTCACCAAGGGCTGAGCAAGGACCCCCTGCCCCCGCCACCCGCAGGCTCGCGGGGCGGGCCCCTGCAGGGGCCCGTCCTCCCACTCCCGGCACGCTCGGGGTGGGCCGCGCACGACCGACGCCGTCCCACCCCGGGCTCCGGGGAGGGGCGGCGTCGCTCGTCCCGGGAGGGTGTCGCTCGTCCCGGCAGGGTACGGAGCGGCCGGCCGCTGCGCCGACGGCGAACACCCCCCGAGTCGGGACTGCCCCCTCCTGCACGCGCGTTAGGGTCGACGCAGACCCAGATCCGCACCGGGCACACCGCACCGCGGCGGTGCCCGGCCCGCACCACCAGCCCCGCCCAGCGAGACCGACTGCACGACAGTCCAACGGAGGTCACCGCACCCGTGAGCACCAACCCGAACCAGGCGAGCGCGCCGCTCCTGCGTGGCGCCGCCGGGGGGATGAACCTCGGCGACTCCGTCTACGAGCGCCTGCTGCGCGAGCGCATCATCTTCCTGGGCACCCAGGTCGACGACGTCATCGCCAACCAGCTGGCCGCGCAGATGCTGCTGCTGTCGGCCGAGGACCCCAAGCGCGACATCCACCTGTACATCAACTCGCCCGGCGGCTCGGTCAGCGCCGGCATGGCCATCTACGACACGATGCAGTTCATCGACTGCGACGTGGCCACCTACGGCATGGGCCTGGCCGCCTCGATGGGCCAGTTCCTGCTGACCGCCGGCTCCAAGGGCAAGCGCTACGCCCTGCCGCACGCGCGGATCATGATGCACCAGCCCTCGGCCGGCGTCGGCGGCACCGCGGCCGACATCGCGATCCAGGCCGACCTGTTCCGGCGCACGAAGCGCGAGCTCAACGAGCTGCAGTCCTTCCACACCGGCCAGCCGATCGAGCAGATCGAGCGGGACTCCGACCGCGACCGGTGGTTCACCGCGCAGGAGGCCCTGGAGTACGGCTTCGTCGACCACGTCGTCAGCCGTGCCGCCATGACCGACCAGGCCAACCCGGTCACCGACAACTGACGGTTCGGAGGAACTGACATGAGCTTCGAGATGCCCTCCAGCCGTTACATCCTGCCCTCCTTCGTGGAGCGCACGAGCTATGGCATGAAGGAGTCCAACCCGTACAACAAGCTCTTCGAGGAGCGGATCATCTTCCTCGGGGTGCAGATCGACGACGCGTCGGCCAACGACGTGATGGCCCAGCTGATCACGCTGGAGTCCAGCGACCCCGACCGCGACATCACGATCTACATCAACTCGCCCGGTGGCTCCTTCACCTCGCTGATGGCCATCTACGACACGATGATGTTCGTCCGGCCCGACATCCAGACCGTCTGCATGGGCCAGGCCGCCTCGGCCGCCGCCGTCCTGCTCGCGGCCGGCACCCCCGGCAAGCGCCTCGCGCTGCCGTACTCGCGCGTGCTGATCCACCAGCCCTCCGGTGAGGCCGGCGGTCAGGTCTCGGACCTGGAGATCCACGCCGCGGAGATCGAGCGGGTGCGCAGCCAGATGGAGCAGATCCTCGCGCGGCACACCGGTCGCACCGCCGAGCAGGTCCGGGCCGACATCGACCGCGACAAGATCCTCACGGCCGAGGAGGCCAAGGAGTACGGGATCGTCGACGCGGTGATCCAGAGCCGGAAGCTCAACGCCCTCCCGGCCTGATCTCCGCAACCGGGACGGGTCGAGTGCGCGCGTGTCGGGCGCTCGACCCGTACCGTCGGGGGACGCGGGACGCATGTGGTCACGGCGCCGCCCCGGCCGGGCGAGTCATCGCCCTCCGGGGTCGGGGCCAGCAGGTACGGTCGGCGAGCACCCGATCCCCGGACTGACGTGCCGGGAGGAGAGCCTCGCCGGAGCGGGGCCGAGCACGGGACATCAGCACCATCAACAGGCGGGCCCCTGAGACACCAGGAGCCTGGAATTCCCCCCGAGGTGGAGGTCAGCAGGTGGCACGAATCGGTGAGAGCGGTGACCTGCTCAAGTGCTCGTTCTGCGGGAAGAGCCAGAAGCAGGTCAAGAAGCTCATCGCTGGCCCCGGGGTCTACATCTGCGACGAGTGCATCGACCTCTGCAACGAGATCATCGAGGAAGAGCTCTCGGAGTCGTCGGACCTGAAGTTCGACGAGCTGCCGAAGCCCAAGGAGATCCACGACTTCCTCGAGCAGTACGTCATCGGCCAGGACAAGGCCAAGCGTGCGCTCTCGGTCGCGGTCTACAACCACTACAAGCGGGTGCAGGCCGGCGGTGCCGGCAGCCGCGACGACTCGGTCGAGCTGGCCAAGTCCAACATCCTGCTGATGGGCCCGACCGGCTGCGGCAAGACCCACCTCGCCCAGACGCTGGCCCGGATGCTCAACGTCCCGTTCGCCATCGCCGACGCCACCGCCCTCACCGAGGCCGGCTACGTCGGTGAGGACGTCGAGAACATCCTGCTCAAGCTGATCCAGGCCGCCGACTACGACGTCAAGCGGGCCGAGACGGGCATCATCTACATCGACGAGGTCGACAAGATCGCCCGCAAGAGCGAGAACCCGTCGATCACCCGCGACGTCTCCGGCGAGGGCGTGCAGCAGGCGCTGCTGAAGATCCTCGAGGGGACGACGGCGTCGGTGCCCCCGCAGGGTGGCCGCAAGCACCCGCACCAGGAGTTCATCCAGATCGACACGACGAACGTGCTGTTCATCGTGGGCGGCGCCTTCGCCGGGCTGGAGAAGATCATCGAGCAGCGGGCCGGCAAGCAGGGGATCGGTTTCGGCGCCGAGGTCCGCGGCAAGAAGGAGATCGAGGAGGCCAACGCCTTCGCCGAGGTCATGCCCGAGGACCTGCTGAAGTTCGGGATGATCCCCGAGTTCATCGGCCGGCTCCCGGTCATCACCAGCGTGGAGAAGCTGGACCGCGACGCGCTGATGAACATCCTGACCGAGCCGAAGAACGCCCTGGTGCGCCAGTACCGGCGGCTGTTCGAGCTCGACGGGGTGGAGCTCGAGCTCACCGACGACGCCCTCGAGGCGATCGCGGACCAGGCCATCCTCCGCGGCACCGGCGCCCGTGGGCTCCGCGCGATCATGGAGGAGGTCCTGCAGTCGGTGATGTACGACGTCCCCAGCCGGGACGACGTCGCCTCCGTGGTGATCACCAAGGAGGTCGTGCTCGAGCACGTCAACCCGACGATCGTGCCGCGCAAGCCGAGCCGTGCCCCGCGCGAGAAGTCGGCCTGAAAGAGGACCCCGTCCTCCCCACCCCTCGCAAGCTCGGGGCGGTGCCCTGAACGGGGCCGCCCGACGGCCCGTCTCCCACCGGGGAGGCGGGCCGTCGCCGTTCCCGGGGTCGCGTGCGCGGATCGGCAGGTGGGGGCCGAACACCTGCCGGTCAGCGCACACCGTCGGCTGCTGATGTCCACAGATCTCCCGGCGCCGTCCCGGGCGGACCCATGGCGCCCCAGCCTCCGGGCATGGCGTTCGACGTGTCGGCGGTTGTGGGCCCGCAGGGCTGGGTGACCAGCGAGGAGCTCTCCGCCCGGGTGAGTCCGCGCACGGTGGGCTCCTGGGTCGCCGCCGGCAAGCTGGTCCGGTTGCGGCCCGGCGTCCTGGCCCTGCCGTCCGCGGCGCAGCAGTGGCGCACCCGCCTCGCCGCCGCACTGGAGGGACGCGCGGCGGTCGCCAGCCACGTCACCGCGTTGGCGCTCTGGGGCCTCGTGACGCACCCCGCCGGGCCCGTGCACGTCTCGGTCGACACCTCGATGAGTGCCCGTGGCTCGACCGGCGTGGTGGTGCACCGCGCGCCCGGTGTCCACGGCGAGCGGCGACGGGTCGACGGGCTGGCGGTCACGTCCGCCGAGCGGTCCGTCGTCGACGCGTGGCCGCGGCCGGCGGGGCTCGACCGCACGCTGGTCCGGGCGGCTGCCATCACCGCGGTGTGGGAGCGGCTCTGCGCACCGTGGGACCTCCTGTTCGAGCTGCAGCGTCGACCGCGACTCGCCGGCCGGGCGGAGCTGACCCGGCTGGGGAGGCTGCTGGCCGACGGCTGTCGCAGCGAGCTGGAGATCTGGGGCTGCCTGCAGGTCCTGCGCGCCCCGGGGATGCCGCCGTTCGTCCAGCAGCGCCGGGTGGCGGTCGCCGGCCGGACCTTCGTCCTGGATGCCGCGTACGACGACGTCCTGCTGGCCGTGGGGATGGACGGCGCTGCCTGGCACGGGTCGCGCACTCAACGGGAGGCGGACATCGCCCGGGACGCCCTGCTCGCGACGGTCGGGTGGCAGACACTCCGATTCGGCTACGCCCGCATGACGCGGTCTCCGGATGCCTGCCGTCGCGAGATCCTCGCTGTGCGGGAGGCCCGGATGCGGCTCTTCGCGGGCAGCCGTGTGCGCTGATCGGCAGGTCTCAGGCCCAGACCTGCCGATCAGCGCACGCCGACGCCGGGGGGAGGGGTCAGGCCTCCGCGGGTGGCGCGAGGACGACGTCCACGGCGAGCGGACCCTCGCCGGGGACCACGGTCAGCGCGGCGATCCGGCCGGCCTCGGCCAGGTCGCTGCGTGCGGCCTCCACCAGCGCCACCTGCTCGGCCGGCGCAGTCACCGTCGCGGACTCGACGTCGGCCCGCATCGACACCTTGGCGTCGGACTTGGCCTTGCGGACCCCGGCCAGCGCGGCCGCCACCACCGAGACCACCGCGGGGTCCCCGCCGTCGGGCAGCTCGGAGGCGGCCGGCCACGGCGCGCGGTGCACCGAGCCGGACTGCCACCAGGACCAGACCTCCTCGGTGACGAACGGCAGCACCGGCGCGAACAGCCGCAGCTGCACCGACAGCGCCAGCGCCAGCGCGGCCCGGGCGGACTCGGCGGCCGGCCCCGACCCGTAGGCGCGGGACTTCACCAGCTCCACGTAGTCGTCGCAGAACGACCAGAAGAACGCCTCGGACACCTCGAGCGCCCGGGTGTAGTTGTGGGCCTCCATCGCCGCGGTCGCCTCGTCGACGACACCCGCCAGCCCGGCCAGCAGGCCCCGGTCGACCGGCTCGGTCACCTGGTCCGGGGACGCCGCCGCCGAGGCGCCCAGGCCGAGCACGAACTTGCCGACGTTGAGGATCTTGATGGCGAGTCGGCGGCCCACCTTCATCTGCGCCTCGTCGAAGGGGGAGTCCGCCCCCGGCCGGGCGCCGGCGGCCCGCCAGCGCACCGCGTCGGTGCCGTAGCGCTCCAGCACGTCGATCGGCGTGACGACGTTGCCCTTCGACTTCGACATCTTCTTGCGGTCGGGGTCGACGACGAAGCCGGAGATCGTCGCGTGCGTCCACGGCACGGTGCCGTGCTCGAAGTGCGAGCGGACGACGGTGGAGAACAGCCAGGTCCGGATGATGTCGTGGGCCTGCGGGCGCTGGTCCATCGGGAAGACGTGCGCGAACAGCTCCGGGTCGGTGTCCCAGCCCGACGCCACCTGCGGCGACAGCGACGACGTCGCCCAGGTGTCCATGACGTCGGGGTCGGCGATGAAGCCGCCGGGCACGCCGCGCTGGTCCTCGGAGAAGCCCGGCGGGACGTCGGACGACGGGTCGACCGGCAGCGCCTCCTCGGGCGCGAGGATCGGCGAGGAGTAGTCCGGGTCACCGGAGGAGTCGAGCCGGTACCAGACCGGGAACGGGACACCGAAGAACCGCTGCCGGCTGATCAGCCAGTCGCCGTTGAGGCCCTCGACCCAGTTCTCGTAGCGGTACCGCATGTGCTCGGGCACCCACTGGATCTCCCGGCCCCGCGCGACCAGCGCCTCGCGCAGGGCGGCGTCCCGGCCACCGTTGCGGATGTACCACTGCCGCGTGGTGACGATCTCCAGCGGGCGCTCGCCCTTCTCGTAGAACTTCACCGGGTGGGTGATCGTCCGCGGCTCGCCGTCCAGGTCGCCGGACTCCTGCAGCAGCTCCACCATCCGCTGCTGCGCGCTGAACACCGTCTTGCCGGCCAGCTCGGCGTACGTCCCGGCGGGCACCCCGGGCGGCGCCTCGGGCAGCAGCCGGCCGTCCCAGCCGACGATCGCGCGGGTCGGCAGCTGCAGCTCGCGCCACCAGGTGACGTCGTTGAGGTCGCCGAAGGTGCAGATCATCGCGATGCCCGAGCCCTTGTCCGGCTCCGCCAGGCGGTGCGCCACCACGGGCACCTCGACGTCGAAGACCGGCGTCCGCACGGTCTGGCCGAACAGCGGCCGGTAGCGCTCGTCGTCGGGGTGGGCGACCAGCGCGACGCAGGCGGGCAGCAGCTCGGGCCGGGTGGTCTCGATGAACACCGGGCCGGCGGGACCGGAGAAGGAGATCCGGTGGTAGGCGCCGGGGCGCTCGCGGTCCTCGAGCTCGGCCTGGGCGACCGCCGTCCGGAAGGTGACGTCCCAGAGGGTCGGCGCCTCCTGCGCGTAGGCCTCGCCGCGTGCGAGGTTGTGCAGGAACGCGCGCTGCGCGGTGGCGCGGGAGGCCTCCGAGATCGTCCGGTAGACGTTGTTCCAGTCCACCGACAGCCCGACCCGGCGCCACAGCTGCTCGAAGGCCCGCTCGTCCTCCTCGGTCAGCCGCATGCACAGCTCGACGAAGTTGCGCCGCGAGACCGGCTGCTGGTCCTTGCCCGGCTTGGCCGGGGGCGCGAAGCCCTCGTCGTAGGGGAGCGAGGGGTCGCAGCGCACGCCGTAGTAGTTCTGCACGCGGCGCTCGGTGGGCAGGCCGTTGTCGTCCCAGCCCATCGGGTAGTAGACGTGCTTGCCGCGCATCCGCTGGTAGCGGGCGACGATGTCGGTGTGCGTGTAGCTGAACACGTGCCCGACGTGCAGCGAGCCGCTGGCCGTCGGCGGCGGGGTGTCGATCGACCAGGTCTGCTCCCGGGGCGCCGCGAGAGCGGCCGCGCGGTCGAAGGCGTAGGTGTCGTCCTCGGCCCAGCGGCCGGTCCACTTGTCCTCGAGCCCGTCGAGCGACGGCTTGTCCGGTACGCCGACCGACGCTCCCGGCGCGGCGGTGTCCGGGGTGCGGGTGTCGGTGACCATGTCCCTGAGTCTAGGAACCGCGCGGCTGGCATCCTGGAGAGGATGAGCAGCACCCGGCACGCCGATCTCGCCCGCGTCGAGGAGGCGCTGCTGGCCCGCTGGCCGGAGACCCGGCTGCAGCCCTCGCTGGCCCGCATCTCCGCCCTGGTCGACCTGCTCGGTTCCCCGCACCGCGCCTACCCCGTCGTCCACGTGGCCGGCACCAACGGCAAGACGACGACGGCGCGGATGGTCGACGAGCTGCTGCGGGGCTTCGGCCTGCGGGTGGGCCGCTTCACCAGCCCGCACCTGCAGTCGGTGCGCGAGCGCATCGTGCTGGACGGCGAGCCGGTGAGCGCCGAGCGGTTCGTCGAGACCTACGACGACATCGCGCCCTACGTGCAGATGGTCGACGCCGCCGGCGAGCACCCGATGAGCTTCTTCGAGGTGATGGTCGGCATGGCCTATGCGACCTTCGCCGAGGCGCCGGTCGACGTCGCGGTCGTCGAGGTCGGCATGGGCGGCACCTGGGACGCCACCAACGTCGTCGACGCTCGCGTCGCCGTCGTCACCCCCGTCGCGCTGGACCACGCCGAGTACCTGGGGCCCGACGTCGGCACGATCGCCGGGGAGAAGGCCGGGGTCATCAAGCCCGACGCGGTGGCCGTGCTGGCCCGCCAGCAGCCCGCGGCGCTGGACGCGCTGGTCCGCCGCGCGGTCGAGGTGGAGGCCGTGGTCGCCCGCGAGGGCACCGAGTTCGGAGTCCTGGACCGGCGGGTCGCCGTCGGCGGGCAGCAGCTGCGCCTGCAGGGCCTCGGTGGGGAGTACGAGGACGTCTTCCTCCCGCTCTTCGGCGCGCACCAGGCGCAGAACGCCGCGACGGCGCTGGCCGCCGTCGAGGCCTTCCTCGGCGCCGGGGCGGCCACCGGGACGATCGACCAGGAGACCGTGCGCGCCGCGTTCGCCGCCGTCCGCTCGCCCGGCCGGCTCGAGCGGGTGCGCACCAGCCCGACGGTGCTGGTCGACGCCGCGCACAACCCCGCGGGCATGGCCGCGACCGTCGACGCGATCCGGGAGTCCTTCGACTTCACCCGGCTGGTCGGCGTGGTGGGCGTGGTCCACGGCAAGGACGTCGCCGGGATGCTCACCGCGCTCGAGGAGGTCTGCGCCGAGCTGGTGGTCACCCAGAACGGCTCGCCGCGCGCGATGCCGGCCGACGAGCTCGGCGCGCTGGCCGTCGACGTCTTCGGTGCCGACCGGGTCAGCGTCTCCCCGCGGCTGCCCGAGGCGCTCACGGAGGCGATCGAGCTGGCCGAGGCCGGGCCGGACGACGCGCTGGGCGGCTCCGGCGTGCTGGTCACCGGCAGCGTGGTCACCGCGGGGGAGGCCCGCACGCTGATGGGCGGGACCACGCCGTGACGGCGCCGGACCCGGTGCGGGCGGCCCGGGCGCTGCGCGGGGCCGCGGCCGGCGTGCTGGTGCTCGAGGGCATCGCCGTCCTGTTCGTGCCGCGCGGCATCGCGCAGACCGAGGAGGGCCTTGGCGGTGTCCGGCTGGCGCTGCTGCTGGCGCTGGCCGTCGTCCTCGTGCTGGCCAGCGGGGTGCAGCGCCGTCCCCAGGGCCTGGTGCTGGCCACCGCGCTGCAGGTGCCGCTGCTGCTGACCGGTCTGATCAACAGCGTGATGTGGTTCGTCGGCGGGGTGTTCGTGCTGATCTGGCTGTACCTGCTGCAGGTCCGCAAGGAGCTGCTGGGCTCGCCGTTCGGGGAGCCGGGCCCCCGTTCGGACGACGACGCCGGCGCGGGCGCCGCGTAGGCTCCGCGCTCGTGTCCGAAGCCACCGCAGAACGCACCCTGGTCCTCGTCAAGCCCGACGGCGTCGCCCGTGGCCTGGTCGGCGAGGTGATCTCCCGCCTGGAGGCCAAGGGTCTGCGCCTGGTCGCCGCCGAGCTGCGCACCCTGACCCGCGAGGTCGCCGAGGAGCACTACGGCGAGCACCGCGAGAAGCCGTTCTTCGGTCCGCTGGTCGAGTTCATCACCGGCGGCCCGCTGCTCGTGCTCGTCGTCGAGGGCCCGCGGGCGGTCGAGGCGTTCCGCGCCCTGGCCGGCGCCACCGACCCGGTCAAGGCCGCCCCCGGCACCATCCGCGGCGACTTCGGCCTCGAGGTGCAGAACAACATCGTCCACGGCTCGGACTCCGACGAGTCCGCCGCCCGGGAGATCGCGCTGTTCTTCCCGAAGCTGTAGGAGGACCCCGTCGCCGCCGCCACTCGCACGCTCGTGGCGGGATCCTGCAACGGGGCCGCCCTGCGCCCGCGGTGCGGCCGATGAGTCGGCCGCGCCCGCCCGGTCTGCACGGCATGACCGACGATGGTGACCGCATGGCCCTGCTCGAGCCGTTCGTGGGGGAGTGGCGGCTCGAGACGTCGCTGGCCCCACCGGACGGGGTGCGGGCCCGGGCGGTGTTCGAGTGGGCGCTCGGCGGCCGCTTCCTCGTGGAGCGCTCGGAGGTCGACGTCCCGGAGGCGCCGGACGGCCTGTGCGTCGTCGCGGCCGCGGCCGAGGGGTACCTCCAGCACTACTTCGACTCCCGCGGGGTCGTGCGGCTGTACGCGATGACCTTCGACGGGCGGCTCTGGACCCTGCGCCGGGAGGAGGCCGACTTCAGCCCGCTGGAGTTCGCGCAGCGGTACACCGGCGAGTTCGCCGACGACGGTGGGACGATCCGCGGCCGCTGGGAGATCAAACCTCCCGGCCAGGACTGGCAGACCGACTTCGACCTGTCCTACGTACGGGTCGCCTGAGGAATGACTCCTCGCCCCCACGCACGCTCGCGGCGGGACCCGGTGAAGGGGCGCCCGTGCCGATCTCGCGGCTGCGGGCGCCGTCTACCCTGGACGGGTCATGAACGGTGAATCGCTGTACCCCCGTCTCGAACCGCTCCTCGCGCAGGTGCAGAAGCCGATCCAGTACGTCGGCGGCGAGCTGAACGCGCAGGTCAAGCCGTGGGACGACGTCGCCGTCCACTGGGCGCTGATGTACCCCGACGCCTACGAGGTCGGGCTGCCCAACCAGGGCCTGATGATCCTGTACGAGGTGCTCAACGAGCGGCCCGACGCCCTCGCCGAGCGCACCTACGCCGTCTGGCCGGACCTCGCCGCCCTGATGCGCGAGCACGGCGTCGGCCAGTTCACCGTCGACTCGCACCGCGCGGTCGCCGACTTCGACCTGCTCGGCGTCAGTTTCGCCACCGAGCTCGGGTACACCAACCTGCTCGAGGCCCTCGACCTCGCCGGCGTGCCGCTGCACGCGGCCGACCGCGACGAGACGCACCCGGTCGTGGTGGCCGGCGGGCACGCCGCGTTCAACCCCGAGCCGATCGCCGACTTCGTCGACTGCGCCGTCCTCGGCGACGGCGAGCAGGCCGTCGGCGACGTCACCGACGTGGTGGCGGCGTGGAAGCAGCAGGGCCGCCCCGGCGGCCGGGTCGAGCTGCTGGCCCGCCTGGCCCGCGTCGACGGCGTCTACGTGCCGCGGTTCTACTCGGTCTCCTACGGCTCCGACGGCGCCATCGCGGCCGTCACGCGCACCCGGGACGACGTCCCCGCGCGGGTCGGCAAGCGCACGGTCATGGACCTCGACGAGTGGCCCTACCCCAAGACGCCGCTGGTCCCGCTGGCCGAGAGCGTGCACGAGCGGATGAGCGTGGAGATCTTCCGCGGCTGCACCCGCGGCTGCCGGTTCTGCCAGGCCGGGATGATCACCCGGCCGGTGCGGGAGCGGACCATCACCGGCATCGGCTCGATGGTCGACCAGGGGCTGCGGGCGACCGGCTACGAGGAGGTCGGGCTGCTGTCGCTGTCCAGCGCCGACCACTCCGAGATCGGCCAGGTCGCCAAGCAGCTCGCCGACCGCTACGAGGGCACCAACACCGGGCTCTCCCTGCCGAGCACCCGGGTGGACGCCTTCAACGTCACCCTGGCCAACGAGCTGTCCCGCAACGGGCGCCGATCCGGCCTGACCTTCGCGCCGGAGGGGGGCAGCGAGCGGATCCGCCGGGTGATCAACAAGACGGTGTCCAAGGAGGACCTCGTCCGCACGGTCACCACGGCGTACGCCAACGGCTGGCAGCAGGTGAAGCTGTACTTCATGTGCGGTCTGCCGACCGAGACCGACGAGGACGTGCTGGAGATCGCCGAGCTCGCGGTCGAGGTCATCCGCGCCGGCCGGGAGGCCAGCGGCCGCAAGGACATCCGCTGCACCGTCTCCATCGGTGGCTTCGTGCCCAAGCCGCACACCCCCTTCCAGTGGGCCGGGCAGGCCAGTGCCGAGACGATCGACTCCCGGCTGCGGCTCCTGCGGCAGGCCATCAACGCCGACCGCCGCATCGGCCGCTCGATCGGCCTGCGCTACCACGACGGCGAGCCCGGGGTGGTCGAGGGCCTGCTCTCCCGGGGCGACCGCCGGGTCGGCCGGGTGATCGAGCGGGTGTGGCGCGAGGGCGGCCGGTTCGACGGCTGGAGCGAGCACTTCTCCTACGAGCGCTGGACCGCCGCGGCCGCCGAGGAGCTGGCGCCCCTCGGCGTCGACCTCGACTGGTACACCACCCGCGAGCGCGGCCAGGACGAGGTCCTGCCCTGGGACCACCTGGACTCCGGGCTCGACAAGGAGTGGCTCTGGGACGACTGGCAGGACGCGCTCAGCGAGGAGGAGGTCGCCGACTGCCGGTGGACCCCCTGCTACGACTGCGGCGTCTGCCCGACCAACGGCACCGAGATCCAGATCGGGCCGACCGGGCGCACCCTGCTCCCGCTCACGGTCGTCGGCCGCTAGTGGCCCGCCAGCCCGAGGGACCGCCCCCGCCGCCCACCGTGCAGAAGCTGCGGCTGCGCTACGCCAAGCGCGGCCCGCTGCGCTTCGCCTCGCACCGGGACCTCGCCCGCGCCCTGGAGCGGGCGCTGCGCCGCGCGCGGGTGCCCATGGCCTTCTCCGCCGGCTTCACGCCGCACCCGAAGATCTCCTACGTCGGGGCGGCACCCACCGGGGCGGCCAGCGAGGCCGAGTACCTGGAGATCGGCCTGGCGCAGCGGTGCGACCCCGAGCAGGTGCGGGCCGCGCTGGACGCCTCGCTGCCCCCGGGCATCGACGTCCTCGAGTGCGTGGAGGCCGCCGAGGGCAGCGGGTCGCTGGCCGACCGGATCGACGCCGCGACCTGGCGGGTGGAGCTGCCGGGTGTGCCGCTGGCCGAGCTGGCGCCGGCCGTCGAGGCGTTCCTGGCCGCCGACGTGGTCACGGTCGAGAAGCGCACCAAGAACGGCCTCCGGGACGTCGACGCGCGGGCGGCCGTGGCCGGTGCGTCGGCGGCCGAGGAGGCGGGTTGTGCCATACTGCACATGGTCGTCCGGCAGGTGACGCCCGCCGTTCGACCCGACGACGTGTTGGCCGCCCTGGCTGCCGTCGCCGACCTGCGCCCGCCGTCGCCCCCACGGGCCGTGCGTGAGGCGCAGGGCCGGCTCGACGACACCGGGACCGTGGCCGACCCGCTCGGCCCGGACCGCGTCGCAGGCACCCGCTGCCAGGGGGAGCCCGCGGCGGTCTGACCGGTGGGCCCGGGGGCTCCACGCCGTCGCGCGGCACGGCTGCCAGACGTGACGCACCGAGCACCACCTGAGACCTGCACCACCGGCGCCCGGCCGCGGCAACTCCTCGCCCGGACACCGGCCCACAGACTTCGCGAGCCGAGCCTGCCGCCGCACCCGGCGCGGGGGCCCGACCCGCCCAACCCCGTGCTCCTGCGCGGCCGCCAGTCCCTGCGATCGGCGCCCGGGAGCACCACACAGGAGGCGAGCCACCCGTGGCCGACCAGACACAGGACAGCACCCACACGGCCGACGAGGGCCTCGACCCGGCTCTGCTGCCGCAGGGGGGCGAGACCCCCGCGGCGGAGGCCGAGCTGCAGGCCGCCGAGGCCGGCGAGGACGACGACGCCGGCGAGCAGGCCGCCGCGGAGGACACCGCGGCCGCGGAGGCGGCTCCCGAGCCCGCTCCCGAGCCCGCGGCCGACCCCGAGGAGCCCCCGGTCTCCCGCTTCGGCGCCCAGTTCAGCTCCCCGGAGCCGACCGCGGTCATCGCCCGTCCCCGCCGGCGGGCCACCCGCCCGGCCGGCGCGGCCGATCCCGGCGACCACCCGCCGGTGCCGCCCGCGGCCCCGACCATCCCGGCGTTCGTGAGCTTCGTGGCGCCCGCCGAGACCGACGTCCCGCCCCTGCCGCGCCGGCGCAGCCGCCGTCCGCTCGCCGAGTCGCCTCCGGTCGAGGAGGCCGAGGCGGAGCCGGCCGAGGACGCCGAGGAGGAGACCCCGGCGCCGCGCTCGCGGCGCAGCCGCTCGCGGCGGCGCTCCGGCGGCGCCGACGAGACGCCCGCGGTGGCCGAGGACGACGACACCGACGCCGACGAGGACCAGGCCGCCGAGGCCGAGGACGACGCCGGCGCCGACGACACCGACGACAACGGGTCCTCGGCCAGCCGGCGGCGCCGCCGGGGCCGGCGCGGCCGCGGGCGTGGGCGCAGCGGCGAGGACGCCGCCGACACCGACGACGACTCCGACGAGGACCCCGGCGACGAGCAGGGCGCCGACGAGGACACCGAGGGCGACACCGACGCCGACAGCGGTGAGGACACCGCCGGGGACGACGAGGGCGAGGCCGGCTCCAGCACCCGCCGCCGGCGCCGTCGGCGGCGCCGCGGAAGCAGCGGGGAGGGCGGCGAGGCCGTCGTCGAGAGCGACGACGACCGCCCCGAGCGGGCCGGCCGCAACGGGCGCACCACCAGCGACGAGGACGTCAAGGGCGTCGCCGGCTCCACGCGGCTGGAGGCCAAGCGCCAGCGCCGCCGCGACGGCCGGGACAACGGCCGCCGCCGGGCGCCGATCCTCACCGAGGCCGAGTTCCTCGCACGCCGCGAGGCGGTGGACCGCAAGATGGTCATCCGCCAGCGGGGCGAGCGGACGCAGATCGCCGTCCTCGAGGACGACGTCCTCGTCGAGCACTACGTCACCCAGGCGCAGGCGACGTCCTTCGCCGGCAACGTCTACCTCGGCCGGGTGCAGAACGTGCTGCCCAGCATGGAGGCGGCGTTCATCGACATCGGCAAGGGGCGCAACGCCGTCCTGTACGCCGGTGAGGTCAACTGGGACGCCGCCGGGCTGTCCGGCAAGCAGCGCTCCATCGAGCAGGCGCTGAAGTCCGGCGACAAGGTGCTGGTGCAGGTCACCAAGGACCCCATCGGCCACAAGGGCGCCCGGCTCACCCAGCAGGTCAACCTGCCCGGCCGGTTCCTGGTCTACGTGCCCGGCGGCTCGATGACCGGCATCAGCCGCAAGCTGCCCGACACCGAGCGCCAGCGGCTCAAGGACGTCCTCAAGAAGATCGTCCCCGAGGACGCCGGCGTCATCATCCGCACCGCCGCCGAGGGCGCCTCGGAGGAGGAGCTGACCCGCGACGTCAACCGGCTGCAGGCGCAGTGGGACGTCATCCAGAAGAAGGCGGAGTCCTCCTCCAACGCGCCGTCGCTGCTCTACGGGGAGCCGGACCTGGCCATCCGGGTCATCCGCGACGTCTTCAACGAGGACTTCAAGGAGCTCGTCGTCCAGGGCGACGACGCCTGGGACACCGTGGAGGCCTACGTCGCGCACGTCTCCCCGGAGCTGGTCGGCCGGCTGGCCCGGCACACCGGCGAGGGTGACGTCTTCCGCGACCTGCGCATCGACGAGCAGCTGGCCAAGGCGCTGGACCGCAAGGTGTGGCTGCCCTCGGGCGGCTCGCTGGTCATCGACCGCACCGAGGCGATGACCGTGGTCGACGTCAACACCGGCAAGTTCACCGGTTCCGGCGGCAACCTCGAGCAGACGGTCACGCGCAACAACATGGAGGCGGCCGAGGAGATCGTCCGCCAGCTCCGGTTGCGCGACATCGGCGGCATCATCGTCATCGACTTCATCGACATGGTGCTCGAGAGCAACCGCGACCTGGTGCTGCGGCGGCTGACCGAGTGCCTGGGTCGCGACCGCACCAAGCACCAGGTCGCCGAGGTCACCTCGCTGGGCCTGGTGCAGATGACCCGCAAGCGGGTCGGCCAGGGGCTGCTCGAGGTCTTCTCCGAGCCGTGCGAGCACTGCCGCGGCCGGGGCGTGGTCGTGCACGTCGACCCGGTCGACGAGAAGCGCCGCGGCGGCGGGAACGCCGGGGGCGGCAACGGCGGCACCGGCCGTCGCGACCAGCAGCGCGGCAAGGACAACGGCGCGAAGGACAACGGCGCGAGGGACGCCGGCGGCAAGGACGCCGAGCCGGCCGAGGCCGCCGCGGTCGGTGCTGAGGCACCGGTCCCGGACGGTGCGGACGGCGAGGGCGACAACCAGCGCTCCGGCGGGAGCCGGCGCAACCGCGGCCGCCGCAACCGCAGCCAGTCCGGGGAGGAGCGCGCGGCCGAGGACGCCGCGGTGCTCGCCGCGGCCGCCGAGGACGCCGACGCGTCCGGCCCCGAGGTCGCGGACGTCGAGCCCGACCAGCCCGACGCGGTGACCCCGGAGCAGGCGCCCGAGCCCGTTGCCGAGCCCGCTCAGGAGCCGGCTCCCGCGGCGCCCGCTCCGGGACCGGCCCCCGCGGTGCAGGCGCTCGCCGAGCCGTCTCTCGCCGAGCCGGTGGACCGGGCCGTGGGCGCCGCGGGGCCCGACGACGAGGCCGTGCCCGCCGGCGCCGGCCCGGACGACCCCGGCCCCGTGGACGCCGAGCCCCCCACGGAGCCGGCGCCCGTCGGCACGCCGTCGGTCGAGGGGGCGGCGGGGGAGACCCAGCCGCCGGTGGCCGACGACGGCAGCGGGACCGCCGCGCCGGTCACCCGCCCGCGCCGCCGCCGGGCCGCCAGCCGCCCGGCCGGACCGCCGGCGTCCTGAGGGACGGGGCCGCGCCGGGGGAGGGCAGGGGGGCCTTCCCCGGTTCGACCGGCTGTCCGCCGCTCGGGTACGCTGGTCGGGTTGCACCGCCCCGGTGCCGCGCACCGCACGGTGCCGCCTGGGAGGCGGGCAACCCGTCCAGCACCCGGCGCCCGACGTCCGGGCGCACGCAGGACATGACAGACGCGATCGAGGAGTTCAGTGGTGTACGCAGTCGTGAAGGCCGGTGGCCGGCAGCACAAGGTGGCCGTGGGCGACCGGTTCACGGTCAACCGTCTCGTGGGTGAGGCGGGCGACACCGTCACCCTCCCGGCCCTGCTCCTGGTCGACGGCGACACCGTCACCAGCGACGCGGAGACGCTGGCGGGCGTGACCGTGACCGGCGAGATCGTCGGCCACGGCAAGGGCCCGAAGATCCGCATCCACAAGTTCAAGAACAAGACCGGTTACCACAAGCGGCAGGGGCACCGTCAGCCCCTCACCGACGTCGTGGTCCGCGACATCACGAAGGGCTGACGACGACATGGCACACAAGAAGGGCGCCTCGTCCTCCCGCAACGGCCGCGACTCGAACGCGCAGCGCCTCGGCGTCAAGCGCTTCGGGGGCCAGGTCGTGAAGGCCGGCGAGATCATCGTCCGCCAGCGCGGGACCCACTTCCACCCGGGCCTGGGCGTCGGCCGCGGCGGCGACGACACGCTGTTCGCGCTGCAGCCCGGCGCGGTCACCTTCGGTACGCGGCGGGGACGCAAGACCGTCTCCATCTCCGCGGTCGAAGCCTGAGCACTCGAACGATCCGCTTCACGAGCGCACGGGCCTCGGCCCGTGCGCTCGTGGCGTCTCGGGATAGCTGACACATGGCCGCTTTCGTCGACCGCGTGGTCGTCCACGTCGCCGCCGGCAACGGCGGGCACGGCGTCGCCTCGATCCACCGCGAGAAGTTCAAGCCGCTCGGCGGCCCCGACGGGGGCAACGGCGGCAACGGCGGGGACGTCGTCCTCGAGGTGGACCCCAGCGTGCACACGCTGCTGGACTTCCACCACCGCCCGCACCAGAAGGCCGGCAACGGCCGCCCCGGCGAGGGCAGCAACCGCCACGGCGCCCGCGGCGAGGACCGCGTGCTGCGCGTCCCCGCCGGCACCGTGGTCAGCACCCCCGACGGCCGGGTGATCGCCGACCTCGTCGGCACCGGCACCCGGGTCGTCCTGGCGCACGGCGGCAAGGGCGGCCTGGGCAACGCCGCGCTGGCCAACGCTCGCCGCAAGGCGCCGGGCTTCGCGCTGCTCGGGGAGCCCGGCGAGGCCTTCGACGCCGTCATCGAGCTCAAGAGCATCGCCGACGTCGGCCTGGTCGGCTTCCCGTCGGCGGGCAAGTCCTCGCTGATCGCGGCCATGTCCGCGGCGCGGCCGAAGATCGCCGACTACCCGTTCACCACGCTGGTGCCGAACCTCGGCGTCGTCCGCGCCGGCGACACCGTCTTCACGATGGCCGACGTCCCCGGGCTCATCCCCGGCGCATCCGAGGGCCGCGGACTGGGGCTGGAGTTCCTCCGCCACATCGAGCGCTGCGCCGTCCTGGTGCACGTCGTCGACATGGCCACGATGGAGCCCGGCCGCGACCCGGAGAGCGACATCGAGGCGCTGCAGCACGAGCTGGCGCAGTACCGGGAGGACCTCGTCGACCGGCTGCGGGTCGCCGTCCTCAACAAGATCGACGTGCCCGACGGGCGCGAGCTGGTCGACCTGGTCCGCGAGCCGCTGGAGCAGCGCGGCCTGCAGGTGTTCCCGGTCAGCGCCGCGACCGGCGAGGGGCTGCGCGAGCTCGGCTTCGCGCTGGCACAGGCGGTGGAGGAGTACCGCGCCGCGCTGCCCGAGCCCGAGCCGGTACGGGTCACCCTCACCCCGCGCGCGGTCGACGACAGCGGCTTCGCCGTCGAGCGCGACCCGGAGGACGCGGGCACCTTCCTCGTGCGCGGGACCAAGCCCGAGCGCTGGGTGCGCCAGACCGACTTCACCAACGACGAGGCCGTGGGCTTCCTCGCCGACCGGCTCAACCGGCTCGGCGTCGAGGACGCCCTGCAGGAGGCCGGCGCGCAGGAGGGCGACACCATCGTCATCGGCGACGTCGCCTTCGACTTCGTGCCGACGCTGCCGGCCGGCACGCTGAGCGTCGAGGAGACCGCCGGCCTCGGCGGTCGGGGCACCGACTCCCGCATCGACGCGCCGCACCGGGTGCGCGCCGAGGAGCGGCTGGCCGCCAAGCGGGCCCGCCGGGTGCCCTACGAGCTCACCGAGACCTGGACCGACGACGACCTGCCCGAGGACGACGCGTGAACCTGCGCGCGGAGGTCGCCGGGGCGCGCCGGGTCGTGGTGAAGGTCGGCTCGTCGTCGCTGACCAGCCTGCCCGGCGGGCTGGACGAGCAGCGGCTGACCGCCCTGGTCGACGTCCTCGGCGCGGTGCACGGGCAGGGCCGCGAGGTCGTCCTCGTCTCCTCCGGGGCGATCGCCGCCGGCCTGGCCCCGCTGGGGGTCGTGGGCCGGCCGCGGGACCTCGCCACCGCCCAGGCCGCGGCCAGCGTGGGGCAGCTGCGGCTGGTGCAGACCTACGCCGACGCCTTCGCCCGGCACGACGTCACCGTCGGCCAGGTGCTGCTGACCGCCGACGACCTGACCCGGCGCAGCCACTACCGCAACGCCCAGCGCACCCTAGAGCGGCTGCTGACCCTCGGTGTGCTGCCGATCGTCAACGAGAACGACACGGTGGCCACCGAGGAGATCCGGTTCGGCGACAACGACCGGCTGGCCGCGCTGGTGGCGCACGTCGCCCGGGCGGACGCGCTGCTGCTCCTCAGCGACGTCGACGGCGTCTACGACGGCGACCCGCGGCAGGGCCCGGCGCAGCTGATCGACACCGTGCGCGACCCCGGGGACCTCGGTCAGGTCACCCTCGGCACCGCCCGCCGCAACGGCGTGGGCACCGGGGGGATGGCCACCAAGGTCGAGGCCGCGCTGATCGCCGCGCACGCCGGCGTCCCCGTCGTCGTGACCTCGACCGCGCAGGCCGCGGCCGCGCTGGCCGGGGAGCAGGTGGGCACCCGCTTCGCCGTCATGGGTCCCCGGCCCCGTGCCCGCCAGTTCTGGTTGCGCTTCGCCACCCGGCCGCGCGGCCGGCTGCACCTCGACGAGGGCGCGGTCCGGGCGCTGCGCGAGCGTGGCGCCTCGCTGCTGCCGGCCGGCATCACCGACGTGGCGGGGGAGTTCCTCGCCGACGACCCGGTGGAGCTGGTCGGCCCCGACGGCGTCGTGGTGGCCCGCGGCCTGGTCGCCTACGACGCCCGGGAGCTGCCACCGCTGCTGGGCCGCAAGACCAGCGAGCTGGACCCGGAGTACCAGCGCGAGATCGTGCACCGCGACGAGATGGTGCTCGTCCGCCGCCCGTCCCTGGGCTGACGGAGGACCCCGGCCTCCTCTCGAAGGACCCCCTTGCCCCCGCCGCTCGCAGGCTCGCGGCGGGGCCCTGCAAGCGGGCCGTCAGGGCTCGGGGCGAGCCTCCGGCCGGGGCCGGGGCCGGGGCCGGGGCCGAGGTCGGGAGGCGGGGGTCCTCTGTCAGGGGAGGACGGCGACGGCGTCCACCTCGACGAGCAGGTCCGGCTCGCCGAGCGCGGTCACCGGCAGCAGCGTCACCGGCTTGGTGAGGTCGAGGCCGAGACGCTCGGCGGCGCGGCCCACCCCTGCGCCCAGGGCGGCCAGCTTCTCCGGTGACCAGTCCACGACGTACAGGGTGAGCTTGGCGACGTCGTCGAAGCCCCCACCCACCGCGGCGAGGGCGGTGGCCACGTTGAGGTAGGCCTGCTCCACCTGTGCGGCGAGGTCGCCGGCACCCACCGGCTCCCCGTCCGCCGTCCGGGCGACCTGGCCGGCCAGGTAGACGGTGCGCGAGCCCGTGGCCACGGCCACCTGGCGGTAGAACTCCGGGGCGGGGATGCCGGGCGGGTTGGACAGCTGGATCGGCACGGGGACTCCTCCGGGGTCGATGACGTGACAGTGTTATGTAACACCGTTCCGCTATGCTTGGCAACATGCCTCGCGCCGCGGATCCCGCCGTCCGCCTCGCACTCCTCGAGACGGCCGCCGAACTGCTCGCCCGTCGCGAACCGGTGACCGCCCGGTCGCTCGCCGACCGGGTAGGGACGTCGACGACGGCGCTCTACACGCACTTCGGGGGCATGCCCGGGCTGTGGCGGGCCGTGCGCTCCGAGGGCTTCGTCCGGCTCGGCCGGCGCCTCGCCACGGTGCCCCGCACCGACGACCCGGTGCGGGACCTCGCCGCGCTGGGCGCCGCCTACCTCGACAGCGCCCGGGCCGACCCGTTCCTGTACCGGGCGATGTTCGACGCGGCGGCCGACCTCGAGGACCCGGCGGTCGCCGACGACGCCTTCGCCCTGCTCGTCGAGGCCGCGGACCGGGCCTGCCAGGCCGGCCGCTTCGCCGGGACGTCCGACCCGCTCGCGGTGGCCACGCGGTGCTGGGCCGCGGGGCACGGGTTGGCGATGCTCGTCGTGACCGGCGTGCTGCCCGCGGAGGCGCTGGCGCTGCACGGCCCCGAGTTGGCGGTCGCGGCGTTCCTCGCAGCGGGGGACGAGCCCGCCCGGTGCCGGGCCTCGGTGCTGGCCGGCTGGTCTGCGGACCGCGACCGACGCCCGCCACCGGGGTGACCGGCCCCCTGCCTGGCCCCGCCGCGAGCCTGCGAGCGGCGGGGGGCAGGGGATCCTCCCTCAGGTCGCGAAGACGAACCTGGTCGCGTCCGCGGGGTAGGACGTCCACGCCAGCACGCGGACGGGGTCCAGTGCCAGCGCCCCCGCGAAGGTGGCCGCTTCGGCGCCGGAGCCGTACTCGGGGTACTTCGCGCGGGACTCCTCGGCCAGCCGGCGGGCCAGTGCCGGGTCCGGGCGGGCCGGTCGCACGCGGCCCTCGACGACGACGGCCTGCTGGGGGTCCGGCAGGTGCACGGCCACCTGGGGGCGGTCGCGTGCGGTGCGGACGTGCACCGCGTCGTCCCCGCCGCCGTAGTACCAGACGTCGTCGAGCCACAGCCCGTCCACGGGGACGACGTGCGGCCGGCCGTCGGCCCGGCAGGTGACCACCCAGTACTGCCGCGCCGCCGCGAGCCGCGAGCGGACCGCGGCCCAGTCGAGGGTGGTGCTGGGGGTGCCGTACCCGGTGGGGAGCCGGAGCGGCTCCGCGCGTGGTGTCATGGCGACCTCCCGCCGTCGGCCTGCCGGTACCCGCACTGGGAGACTGCCGACCGTGACGATCCGTCCCATCCGCGAGCTCGGTGACCCGGTCCTCCGCACCCCCGCCGACGAGGTGCGCAGCTTCGACAGGGGGCTGGCCGCGCTGGTCCGCGACCTCGAGGACACCGTCGCCGACCCCGGCCGGGCCGGCGTCGCCGCACCGCAGATCGGCGTGGGACTGCGCGCCTTCTCCTACAACGTCGACGGGCGCATCGGTTCCGTGGTCAACCCGCGGCTCGTGGAGCTCTCCGAGGAGACCCAGGACGGCGACGAGGGCTGCCTGTCCATCCCCGGCCTGTGGGCGCCCACGGTCCGGGCGGTGCACGCCGTGGTGGAGGGCTTCGACGTGCACGGCGAGCCGCTGCGGCTGGAGGGCACCGGCCTGATGGCCCGGGCGCTGCAGCACGAGGTCGACCACCTCGACGGCAAGGTCTTCCTCGACCGGCTCACCGGGGAGGCGCGCAAGGCCGCGCTGCGGGCGCTCCGGGACCGGGGCTGACGTGGCGGACTTCGCGCCGGTGACCCTGACCGGCGACGTGGTGACCCTCGAGCCGCTGGACCGCGGGCACACCGACGAGCTCGCGGTCGCCGTGTCCGACGGCCGGCTGTGGGAGCTCTGGTACACGTCGGTGCCCACGCCGGCGGGGATGGCGGCGGGCGTCGAGGCGCGGCTGACCCGGCAGGAGGCGGGGGAGATGCTGCCGTTCGTCGTCCGCCGGAACGCCGACGGCGCGGTGGTCGGGGCGACGACCTACTGCCACGCCGACCTCGCCGTCCCGCGGCTGGAGGTCGGCTACACCTGGACGGCCGCCTCCGCGCAGCGCACCGGGGTCAACGCCGAGAGCAAGCTGCTGCTGCTCACCCACGCGTTCGAGACCGTCGGCTGCCTGGCGGTGGAGTTCCGCACGCACTGGCACAACCGGCAGTCCCGGGCGGCGATCGCCCGGCTGGGCGCCAAGCAGGACGGTGTGCTGCGCAACCACGGGCGGATGCCGGGCGGGTCACTGCGGGACACCGTCGTCTTCTCCACCACCGACGCCGAGTGGCCGGCCGTCCGCGGCGGGCTGCGGCACCGGCTCGCGCGACACGCCGGCTGACCCGGCCGTAGCGTGGCCGGCGTGACCGACCTCGCCAGCCGCGCCCGCACCCTGCTCGACCTGCACACCGCCCCGGAGATCCTGGTCCTCGCCAACGTGTGGGACGTCGTCTCCGCCCGGGTGGTGGCGGGCACCGAGGGGGTCCGCGCCCTGGCCACCGCCAGTCACGGGATCGCCGCGACCTTCGGCTACGAGGACGGCGAGAACATCCCGCTCGACCTGCACCTGGACATGGTCGGCCGGATCGCCGCCGCCGTGGACCTGCCGGTGAGCATGGACATGGAGGCCGGCTACGGGGACCCCGGGGAGACCGCGCGCCGCGCCATCGGGCTCGGCGTCGTCGGCGGCAACCTCGAGGACCAGATGCGGCCGCTCGACGAGGCCGTCGCCGCCGTCGAGGCGGTGCTGCGCGCCGGCCGGGACGCCGGGATCGACTTCGTGCTCAACGCCCGCACCGACACCTTCGTCCGCGCTCCCGAGGGCGCCGACCGCGGAGAGCTCGTCGCCGAGGCGATCCGCCGCGGCCGCGCCTACCTGGAGGCCGGTGCGCCGGTCGTCTTCGTGCCACGCCTGGTCGACCGCGACGAGATCGCCGCGGTCGTCGAGGGCCTGGGCCGCAACCGGCTGACGCTGATCAGCGTGCCCGGCGCCTCGCTGCCCGCCCGCGAGATGCAGGAGCTCGGCGTGGCCCGCGTCTCCACCGGGCCGTTCACGCAGCGGGTCGCGCTGACCGCGCTGCAGGACGCCACGGTCGGGGTGGTGCGCGGCGGCACGCTGCCGGCCGGCACCCGCGCCCTCAACTGAACGAGGGGCTCCTTCGCCCGCCGCCGGCTCCGCGCGGGCCGCTGGCGGGCGGCCGTTCCCTCACGTCACCACCGCGCCCGCCGGGGCCACCAGGCCGCGGACCTCGAACTCGGTGATCACCACGGAGGGCGCTGCCCGTCCCCGCAGCACCTCGGCGAACACCGGTCCGACCACCTCCTGGTTGCCGCGCTCGTAGTCCTCGCGCGACTCCCATACCTCGATCACCTGGAACCCGTCTGTGGTGGATCGGGCGAGGTGCAGCAGCAGGCCGTCGACGGCCGTGCCGCTCCGCTCCAGCACCGCCGCGTGGACGGCGTCGTAGGTCTCCAGGGGTGCGGACACGTCGGTCACCACGCCCAGGGTCATGTCGTCCTCCTCGCGTCCCGCCGGTGGCCGTGCGCCGCCGGCAGCCGTTGCACGCCCTCGCCGGAGAGCCGGTGCACCGTGGCGGTGCGGCCGGTGACCAGGAGGAGGAGGTCACCGGTCGCGCCCTCGACCGGCGCGCCCTCGCCCAGCACGAGGTCGCCGTCGGTGGCCCGCAGCCGCAGGCCGGCCAGCCGCTTCCGCGCCCGGAACGGGAAACCCATGTCCCAGACCCGCTGCGCTGCCACGGCCGCGGGGACCGGGGGAACCGGCCGCTGTCTGCCCAGCGGGACGGCGATGTCCTGACCGTGCACGAGGACGTCGATGAGCGGCTCGAGCGGGCTGACCATGGGCGCCCGCCGCCGGGAGCCGGCCATCGCCCGGATCCGCCGGCTGCACTCCTGCGGGGGCAGGGGGCCGCTGCGCAGCGCCGCGTCCCGGATCATCCGGTCGAAGCTGCCGCGCGCCCGGACGGCGCCGACGAGCGCGTCCCGGTACCCCATGTGCGCCTGGGTCAGGTGGGCCGCGACGTCCCGCACCAGCCAGCCGGAGCAGAGGGATGGGGTCTCCCACTCGCCGGGAGAGAGGTCGTCGAGCAGGTCGGCCAGGCTCAGCCGCTCGGAGTCGATGCTGCGCCACACGTCGTCGAGGTCCACGACCCCTCCACCGGGTTGGTACGATGTTCGTACCATTTAGTCAGGTGGTCTGACCATCGTCAAGGGGGACCGTGAGCGTTTGTGACGAGGTCCGGCAGGACGGGGACCCCCGGGACCACGGAGGTCAGGGCCGCCAGAACCTGGCCCTCCTGTGCTTCTACCCGCACCGGGCGATGGAGGCCCGGCTGCTCGCGACGCTGGCGGCCGAGGGCTTCGACGACCTCACCATCGCGCAGGGGCGCATCGCCGCACGGATCGGCCCAGGCGGCACCCGGCTCACCGACCTGGCCGCGCAGGCCCTGGTGACCAAGCAGACCGCGAACCACCTCGTCGACCAGCTGGAGCGGGCCGGCTACGTGCGGCGGGTCCCCGACCCGACCGACGGGCGGGCGCGGCTGGTGCAGATCGCCGGGCGTGGCCAGGCCGTCGTGGCGCTGGCCCGCCGGGTCGAGGCGGAGGTGGAGGCCGAGTGGACGGCGCACCTCGGCGAGGAGGTCACCGCGCAGCTGCGCGCCGCCCTCGAGCGGCTGCGGGAGATCACCGACCCCTACCGCTGAGCCGCGCCGCTGCTCGCGGCCGCCGAGCGCGGCGAGGAGGTCGTCATCGCGCGGGGCGGCCGGCCGGTGGTGCGCCTCGTACCGGTCGACGAGCCCGCACCCCGCCCCGTCGGCTTCGTGGCGGGCTCCGTCCCCGAGGCCTTCTCCGAGCCCTGCCGGACGACAAACTGGCTCGGTGGGAGTGATCGCGCTCCCGCGCGACACCCACGACCGGGTGATCGTCGCGCAGGCGGTGCTGGAGTCCTCCCCGTCGTCACGAGCGACGCCGCGCTCGTCGAGTTCCCGCCATCCACACCGTGTGGTGACCGGACCGCTCAGTGGGTGGCGCAGGCCGCGCAGGTGCCGAAGACCTCGAGCTGGTGCTGCACGTCGGCGAAGCCGTGCTGGGCGGCTACGCGGGCGGCCCACCTCTCGACGGGTGGGTCGGCGACCTCGACGGTGCGCCCGCAGGAGCGGCACACCAGGTGGTGGTGGTGCACCGGCGAGCAGCGCCGGTAGGCGGCCTCGCCCTCGGTCCGCAGCACGTCGACCAGGCCGTCGTCCACCAGGGCCTGCAGCGCCCGGTAGACCGTCGCGAGGCCGACGGCGTCCCCGCGCTCGCGCAGCAGCGCGTGCAGGTCCTGGGCGGTGCGGAAGCCGTCCTGGTCGTCAAGCAGGGCCAGGACGGCGCTGCGCTGCCGGGTCTGGCGGCGGGGAGCCTCCGTCATGCCCGCCCTCCCGTCCCCGCGGGCGGCGCCGCGTGCTGGCCGTGCTCGTCGTAGTGCACGCCCGCGCCGGTGCGGTGCGGGGCGTGCAGGTGCCCGTCGTGGTCGTAGTCGACGTGGTCGCCGTGCAGGACCGCGGGGTGCCCGCAGCCCGCACCGTGCTCGTGCGGGTGGGCGGCGTGCACCTCGGCGCGGCGCCGGTGCCGGCGGCGGGCGGTCGCCTCGCGCACCGCGACCGACCCCGTGGCCAGCAGGAACAGGGCGATGGCCAGCAGCACGATGGTGCCGCCGGACGGCGTGCCGGTGTAGTAGGACGCGGTCGTGCCGGCGACGCTGGTCACCAGCCCGATCCCGCAGGCCAGGTACAGCGTCTGGCGGAAGCTGCGGGCCAGCTGCTGGGCCACCGCGCTGGGCACGATCATCAGCGCGCTGATCAGGAGCAGGCCGACGACCCGCATGGAGAGGACGACGGTCGCCGCCACCAGGGCCGCGAGCACCGTGTTCAGCGCCAGGACCGGCAGGCCCACCGCGCGGGCGTACTCCTCGTCGTCGCTCACCGCGTACAACCGCTGCCCGAGCAGCCACACGACACCGAGCACCACGACGGTGATGACGCCGAAGACCGCGACGTCCGCGGTGGTCGTGGTGGTGATCGCGCCGAACAGGTACGCCTCGAGGTTGGTGGCCTGCCCCTGCGGGGCGAGGCTCAGCAGCACCACGCCGCCGGCGATGCCGCCGTAGAAGAGGACGGCGAGGGCGACGTCGCCACTGGTGCGGCCGCGGGCGCGGACCAGCTCGATGAGCACCGCGCCGAGCACGGCGGCCACCAGCGCCGTCCCGACCGGGGCGGTGGAGGTGAGGACGCCGATCGCGACACCGGTGAGGGCCACGTGCCCGAGGCCGTCACCGAGGAGCGAGAGCCGGCGCTGCACGAGGAAGACGCCGACCGCCGGGGCCACCAGGCCGACCATGAGCGAGGCCAGCAGCGCCCGCTGCATGAACCCGTACTCGAGGACCTCCACGTCAGCGCCCTCCGTCCGTGGTCACCCGGGGCTGGTCCAGGCGGTACCCGCGCGAGGGCGCCAGCCCGGTGCCCTCGGGGTGGTGGTGCCCGTCGGTCGTGGCCTCGACCCCGGCCTCGGCCAGTGGCCCGTCGTAGGCGATCCGGCCGTGGTCGACGACGACCGCTCGGGTGAGGACGCCGGCCAGCGCGGCCGTCTCGTGCGTGACGACGAGCAGCGTGGTCCCGGTGGCCGACACGTCGGCCAGGACGGCGGCGAGCGCGTCCTGGCTGGCGGCGTCCACCCCGGCGGTCGGCTCGTCCATGACCAGCAGCTCCGGCTCGGCGGCCAGTGCGCGGGCCACCAGCACCCGGCGCTGCTGTCCTCCGGACAGCGAGGCGACCGGGTCGCCGAGCCGGTCGGCCAGCCCGACGGCGGCGACGGCGCTCCGCACCGCGGCGCGGTCGGCCGGGCGCAGCCGGCCGAACGGGCCCAGCCGGGCCAGCCGGCCGACCCCGACCACCTCGCGCACGGTCGCCGGGACCGCGCCGCTCACCGTGTGCCGCTGCGGCACGTAGCCGATCCGGCCGCGCTCGCGCGGGCGCCCGACCGGGGCGCCGAGGACCTCCACCTCACCGCCCAGCACCGTGGCCAGGCCGAGCAGGCCGCGGGCCAGCGTGGTCTTGCCCGAGCCGTTGGAGCCCAGGACGGCGACCGCCTCGCCGTCGGCCACGGTCAGGTCAACGCCCTGGACGACGGTGACGTCGCCGTAGCCGATGCGGGCGTCCCGCAGCCGGATGGCGCTCATGGGCAGGACTGGCCCTCCTGCAGCGTGGCCAGGTTGGCCCGCATGACCTCGAGGTAGTCGCTGCCGGCCGACTCGTCGGTCAGCCCCTCGATCGGGTCGAGGACGGCGGTCCGCACCCCGGCCTCGGTCGCGACGGTCTCGGCGACGGCGGGGTCGACGAGGGTCTCGGTGTAGACGGTGGTCACCCCGCGCTCCCGGACGAGGGCGGTGATCTCCGCGAGCTGCGCGGGGTCCGGCTCCTGGGAGGGGCTGAGCCCGCTGATGCCGACCACCTCGAGACCGTAGCGGTCGGCGAGGTAGCCGAACGCCTCGTGGCCGGTGACCAGGGTGTCCACCGCGCAGCCGGCCAGGCCGGCCTGGATCTCGGCGTCCAGCGCCTCGAGGTCCGCGCGCAGCGCGGCGGCGTCCTGCTCGTAGCCGGCCGCGCCGTCGGGGTCGGCCTCGGCCAGCCGCTCGGCCAGCGCGTCCCCGACGGATGCCAGGCGCACCGGGTCCAGCCAGAAGTGCGGGTCGAGCGCCTCGCCGTCCTCGGCGCCCTCCTCCGCGTGCGCGGCGTGCTCCTCGGCGGACTCGCCCTCGTGGCCGTGCCCCTTGGCGGTCGGGATGAGGTCGGCGGCCGGGCCGGCGTCCCAGGCGGTGTCGGCGGCCTCGGTCGCGGCGACCTCGTCGAGGGCCGGCTGGAAGCCCTGCAGGTACACGAGCAGGTCGGCCCCGGCGACCGCCGCGACGTCCTGCGGGGCGAGCTCCAGGTCGTGGGCCTCGGCGCCGGGCGGGGTGAGCGAGGAGACGTCCACCCGGTCGCCACCGACGCGCTGCGCCGCCCACTCCAGCGGGTAGAAGCCCGCGACGACGGTCAGCCCGTCACCGGAGCCGCCCGCGGCGGCGTCGTCGGAGCCGCCGCACCCGGCCAGCGCGAGGGCGGCGGCCGAGGCGGTCGCGGCGGTCACGGCACGCGTCGTCCAGGTGTTCATGAGAATCATTCTCGCACGGCGGTCCCGAGCCGAGGGAGCCGGAGGACCGCGGGCGCCCGCGTACGCTCTCGGGCGTGTCCGACGTCTCCGGCCTGCCGCTGATCGGGGCCGCGGCGCTGCGCGCCCGCGCCGCTGCCCGGGTGCTGCGCACCCTGCCCACCGACACCAAGGACGCCGCGCTCCGCGCCATGGCCGATGCGCTGGTCGAGCGGGCCGACGAGGTGCTCGCCGCCAACGCCGCCGACGTCGAGGCGGCCGCGGCCGACGGCACCCCGGCCTCGGTCCTCGACCGGCTGCGGCTGGATCCCGGCCGGATCGCCGGGGTGGCCGACGCACTGCGCCAGCTGGTCGCGCTGCCCGACCCGGTCGGCGACGTCGTCCGCGGGTCGACGCTGCCCAACGGGCTGCAGCTGCGCCAGGTCCGGGTGCCCCTCGGCGTGGTCGGCATCGTCTACGAGGCCCGGCCCAACGTGACCGTCGACGCCGCGGGCCTGTGCCTCAAGAGCGGCAACGCGGCACTGCTGCGCGGCTCGGCGTCGGCGTTCCGGACCAACACGGCGCTGGTCGCCGTCCTCACCGAGGCGGCGCAGAAAACCGGGCTGCCGGCCGGCTCGGTCGAGCTGCTGCCGGCCGACCGCGCGTCCGTGGGCGAGCTGCTGAACGCCCGCGGCCTGGTCGACGTGGTGATCCCGCGCGGCGGGGCCTCGCTGATCCAGCGCGTGGTGCGCGAGGCGCGCGTGCCGGTCATCGAGACCGGCGAGGGCAACTGCCACGTCTACGTCGACGCCTCGGCCGACCCCGCGACCGCCGAGGCCATCGTGCTCAACGCCAAGACCCACCGGGTCAGCGTCTGCAACGCCGCCGAGACGCTGCTGGTGCACCGCGACGTGGCCTTCCTGCCCCGCCTGCTGACCGCGCTGGCCGACGCCGGCGTGACGTTGCACGGGGACGACGCAGCCCGGGCGGCCCACGACGCCGTCGTCCCCGCGACCGACGAGGACTGGGCCACCGAGTACCTGTCGATGGACATGGCGGTGCGCGTGGTCGACGACCTGCCGCAGGCGCTGGACCACATCGAGCGGTGGGGGAGCGGGCACTCCGAGGCGATCGTCGCCGACTCCGCGCGCGCCGTCGCCGACTTCACCGCCGGCGTGGACGCCGCCGCCGTCCTGGTCAACGCCTCGACCCGGTTCACCGACGGCGGGGAGTTCGGGTTCGGCGCCGAGATCGGCATCTCCACGCAGAAGCTGCACGCCCGCGGTCCGCTGGGGCTGCCGGAGCTGACCTCCACCACCTACGTCGTCACCGGCAGCGGCCACACCCGCTGAGCTCCACATCCGGCCCACCCCGCCACCCGACCGAGGAGCCGCATGCCCCGCCCGCCGTCGCAGTCCCCGCAGTTCTCCTCGGTCTCCGACGTCGGCAAGCGGCTGGCGGCGGTCGGCTACCTGCCCGACGCCCGGATCTCCACCACGGTGTTCCTCGCCGACCGGCTGGGCAAGCCGCTGCTGGTCGAGGGACCGGCGGGCACGGGCAAGACCGAGCTGGCCAAGGCGCTGGCGGCGGCCACCGGCTCGGAGCTGATCCGGCTGCAGTGCTACGAGGGCCTCGACGAGGCGCGGGCGCTGTACGAGTGGAACTACAAGAAGCAGCTGCTGCGCATCCAGGCGGCGCAGGGCACCGACGGCGCCGACTGGGGCATCGTCCACGACGACATCTTCGGCGAGGAGTTCCTGCTCTCCCGGCCGCTGCTGACCGCGATCCGGCGCAGCGAGCCGACCGTGCTGCTGATCGACGAGACGGACAAGGCCGACGTCGAGGTCGAGGGTCTACTGCTGGAGGTCCTGTCCGACTTCCAGGTGACGATCCCCGAGCTGGGCACGGTCACCGCGGTGCGCCGGCCGATGGTGGTGCTGACCTCCAACGCCACCCGCGAGCTGTCCGAGGCGCTGAAGCGGCGCTGCCTGTACCTGGCGCTGGACTACCCGTCGGCCGAGCGGGAGCGCGAGATCGTGCTCTCCCGCGTGCCCGACCTCGCGCCCGGCCTGGCCGAGCAGCTGGTGCGCACCGTGCGGGCGCTGCGCGCGCTGGAGCTGAAGAAGTCGCCGTCGATCTCCGAGACCCTCGACTGGGCGCAGACGCTGCTCGAGCTGGGCCTGGACACCCTCGACGAGGACGCCGTGCGCTCGACCCTGGGAGTGGTGCTCAAGCACGCCAGCGACCAGGACCGGGCCGCGGCCGAGCTGCGGCTGAACTGATGGCGGCTCCGGCTGCCAGGTCCGGCGGGCTCGCCGAGCACCTCGACGGCTTCGTCCGCGCGGTGCGGGACGCCGGCATCCCGGTCGGCATCAGCCAGGCCGTCGACGCCGCCGAGATCCTCACCGTGGTCGACCTGCTCGACCGCGAGCAGCTGCGGCACGGGCTGGCGGCGGTGCTGCTCCAGCGGGCGGCGCAGCGGCCGGCCTACGACGTGCTGTTCGACCTGTGGTGGCCGCTGTCCGACCGGCCGGCGCTCGCCTCGGCCGGTGACCCGGACGACGGCGAGCCGGGGGAGCCCGGCGAGCCGACCCTCGACCTGCCGGACGGCACCGACCTGGCGCAGCTCATGCGCGAGGAGCTGCGCCGGCTGCTGCTCGACGGCGACGAGGAGGCGCTGCGCCGCTTCGCGCGCGAGGCGGTCGACCTGCTGGGCCGGACGGCGCCGTCGCCGTCGGGCCAGTCCTTCTTCAGCTACCGGGTGATGCGGGCGCTCTCGCCGGACACCCTGGTCGCCCAGCTGCTGGCCGGCCTGCTCGGGGATGCCGGGCGCGGCGGGCTGGCCGAGCAGGTGGCCCGGCAGACGGTGCGCGAGCGGCTGGCCGCCTTCCGGGCCGCGGTGGAGGCCGAGGTCCGGCGGCGGACGGCGGCCGAGCGCGGCCGGGACAGGGTCGCGAAGAACGCCGTCCGCCCGCTGGCCGACCAGGTCGACTTCCTGCGCGCCCAGGCCGCCGACCTCGCCGAACTGCGCCGGACCGTGGCCCCGCTGGCCCGGCGGCTGGCCGTCCGGCTCTCGGCGCGGCGGAGGCTGGGCCGGGAGGGCCGGCTGGACTTCCGCAGGACCGTCCGGGCGTCGCTGGGCACCGGCGGCGTGCCGGTGGTGACCCACCACCGGCCGCGCAAGGTGCACAAGCCGGAGCTGGTGGTGCTCTGCGACGTCAGCGGCTCGGTGGCCGGGTTCAGCCACTTCACGCTGATGCTGACCCAGGCGCTGCGCGAGCACTTCTCCGGCGTGCGGGCCTTCGCCTTCGTGGACTCCACCGACGAGGTGACCCGCTTCTTCCGTCCCGGCGCCGACGTCGCCGACGCGGTCGCCCGGATCGGCCGGGAAGCCGACGTCGTCGGGTTCGACGGGCACAGCGACTACGGGACGGCGTTCGAGGTCTTCGCCGACCGCTGGGCCTCGGCGGTGGGGCCGAAGACGTCGCTGCTCGTGCTCGGCGACGGGCGCACCAACTACCGCCCGCCGGGGCTGCCGGTGCTGGCCGACCTCGTCCGCCGCTCCCGCACGGCGCACTGGCTCAACCCCGAGCCCCGCCGGCTGTGGGGCAGCGGGGACTCCGCCGCCGACCGCTACGGCGAGGTCGTCGACATGGTGGAGTGCCGCAACGCCGCCCAGCTCGCGGACTTCATCACCACGCTCTGAAGGAGGACCCTCCTGCTCCCCACCACTCGCAGGCTCGCGGCGGGCTCCTGCAGGAGGGCCACGGGGCTCGGCGAGCTCCGGATAGTCTCGTTCGGTGGCAGGTCGGCGGGTCGGGGTGATGGGCGGGACGTTCGACCCCGTCCACCACGGGCACCTCGTGGCCGCGAGCGAGGTGGCGGTCCTGTTCGGCCTGGACGAGGTGGTCTTCGTGCCCACCGGCCAGCCGTGGCAGAAGAGCGACCGCGAGGTGGCACCGGCGGAGGACCGCTACCTCATGACCGTCATCGCCACCGCCTCCAACCCGCGGTTCTCCGTGAGCCGAGTGGACGTCGACCGTGGCGGCCCCACGTACACGATCGACACGCTCAGCGACCTGCAGCGGCAGCGGCCCGACGACCAGCTGTTCTTCATCACCGGCGCGGACGCGCTCTCGCAGATCCTCAGCTGGAGGGACAGCGACGCCTGCTTCGCCCTGGCGCACTTCATCGGCGTCACCCGCCCCGGCTTCGACCTGGGGGCCTCCCACCTGCCGGAGGGGACGGTGAGCCTGGTCGAGGTGCCGGCGCTGGCGATCAGCTCCAGCGACTGCCGCGCCCGCGTGGGCCGGGGGATGCCGGTCTGGTACCTCGTGCCCGACGGCGTCGTGCAGTACATCGAGAAGCGCGGGCTGTACCGCACGCCCGACGCGGCCCGCAGCCCCGCCCGCGAGGGTGGAACCGGTGCCGGGCCCTCCGGGGACCGCCCGACCTGCGACCGCCCGCCGGCGACGACTCCCCGGACCGAGGGCCCGCCTCCCGAACCACCGACCACCGAGCTCCAGGAGGTACCCCGATGACCGCCTCGACCGAGGCGCGGGAGACCGCACTGCTGGCCGCCCAGGCCGCCGCGGACAAGCTGGCGACCAACGTCGCGATCGTCGACGTCAGCGAGCGGCTGGCCATCACCGACGCCTTCGTGCTCGCCTCGGCGCCCAACGAGCGCCAGGTGCAGGCCATCGTCGACGAGGTCGAAGAGCGCCTCCGCCGGCACGGCGTCAAGCCGGTGCGCCGGGAGGGCGTGGCCGAGGCGCGCTGGGTGCTGCTCGACTTCGTCGACGTCGTCGTCCACGTGCAGCACGCCGAGGAGCGCGCGTACTACGCGCTGGAGCGGCTGTGGAAGGACTGCCCGACGATCCCCTTCGTCGACAGCGCGGCACCGTCCGACGGCACGCAGCCCGAGGGGGGCCGGTCCGACGGGACGGCTCCCGCGAGCACCGCGACGCTGTCGGCCGACGACGTCGACCCGGCCAGCGCCGACCCGACGCCCCTGCGGCCCGAGCCCGCGGACGACGCCCCGGTGGGCGAGACCTCGGCGGACGGCGGACCGCCGGAGGAGGACCCGGCCGCCCCGGAGGCGACGGGCAGGTGAGCGACGTCCCGGCACTGCCGATCCCGCGGCTGGTCCTCTGGCGGCACGGGCGCACCGAGTGGAACGCCGCGGGGCGCTTCCAGGGCCAGCTGGACCCGCCGCTGGACGAAGTGGGCCGCCGCCAGGCGCGGCGGGCCGCCCCGCACCTGGCCGCGCCGCTGCCCGAGGGCACCCTCGTCGTCTCCAGCGACCTCGGGCGGGCCGCCGAGACCGCCGTCGCGCTCACCGACGTGCTCGCTGTGCCGCTGCGGCTGGACCCCCGCCTGCGCGAGGTCCACATGGGCTCGTGGGAGGGGCTCACCCGGCAGGAGGTCGCCGAGCGCCATCCCGAGCAGTACGCCGACTGGCTGGCCGGCCGGCCCATCACCGGGCGCGGTGGGGAGGACTCCGCCGACGTGCCCGCGCGCGCGCTGGCCGCGCTGCGCGACCTCCCCGAGGCGCCGGCGGCCGTGGTCGTGACCCACGGCGGGACCTCCGCACGCCTGATCGAGGCCCTGCTCGGACTGGGCCCCGAGCACCGCCGCGTCTTCGGCCCGCTGGCGAACTGCGCGTGGAGCGAGCTGGTCGAGCAGAGCGGCCGGTGGCGGCTGCTGCGGCACAACACCTCCGCACCCGAGCTGCCCGACGGCCCGGTCCCCCCGCCACAGCCGGGCACGGGTCGCCCGGACGCCGGCGCCAGCCCCGAGGAGGGCGCACCGGGCCCCACGCAGGACGCCGACGCACTGTGATCCCCGCCGTGGCCGCTCGGCCACGGGAGGGCGCGGGTTAGCCTCGCCGGATGCCCGTCGCCGTGGTCACCGACTCCTCGGCGTACCTGCCCGCCCGCCTGCTGGAGCAGTACGGGGTCGAGGTCGTCCCGCTCTACGTTGTCCTGGCCGGGCACTCCGGCCGCGAGGGAGACGACATCGGACCGGCGGACGTCGCCCGGGCGCTCGGCACCCGCGGGCAGCGGGTCTCGACCTCCCGGCCGACCCCCGGCGACTTCGTCGCCGCCTACCGCCGGCGGCTGGACGCCGGGGCCGACCGCATCGTCTCGGTGCACCTGTCCGCGGAGCTGTCCGGCACGGTGGACGCCGCCCGCCTGGCCGCCGCCCAGGTCGGCGAGCACATCGTGACGGTCGTCGACTCGCGCTCCGCGGCGATGGGCAACGGGTTCGCCGTGCTCGCCGCGGCGCGGGCGGCAGCGCGCGGGGAGAGCACGACGACCGTGGCCGCGGCCGCCCGGGACACCGCTGCCGCCACCCGGACGCTGTTCGTCGTGGACACCCTCGAGCACCTGCGCCGGGGCGGCCGCATCGGGCACGCCGCCTCGATGATCGGCACCGCACTGTCGGTCAAGCCGGTCCTGCACGTCGCCGACGGCCGGGTGGTGCCGCTGGAGAAGGTGCGCACGACGGCCCGGGCCCTCGTCCGCCTGGTCCAGCGCGGGGTGGAGGCCGCGGCCGGGCAGCCGGTCATGGTGGCCGTGCACCACCTGGCCGCACCGGAGCGGGCCGAACGGCTGGCCGCCGACCTCCAGGAGCGGGTGCCGGGTCTGCGGGAGCTCTACGTCAGCGAGCTCGGTGCGGCGATCGGCGCCCACGTCGGCCCGGGCGCCGTGGGTCTCGTCGTGGCCCCCGCCGCGACGGCGCCTGCGCAGGACCGCCCGCAGCAGGCGGAGGACCGGTAGCGCCTCTCGGTCCAGCCCCCGGCAGCCATGGGCGGTGAGGGACTGCGTCCGGTGGAGGAGATGCCTCACCGTCCGCCGTCGGTCCGCAGCCCCCGACGGCGGACGGTCGGTCGTGGCCGGAGGCCACCCGGCGTCGGCTGCCCGTGTGTTGCACGCAGCTCCCGGCCCGGGGAGCCTCTCCGGCGTGGCTGTCCGATGGTTCACCGACGCCGACCGGCAGGACATGCGCAACGCGGCCGAGGAGCGCCGGGTCCTCGATGAGCTGGTGCGCACGTACGCGCCGCTACGGGTCATGACGGCCGAGGAGCGGGCCGAGGCGATCGCGCAGAGCACGCTGTGGGAGCGCCTCAGCGGCCTGCGGATCGACCCGAACCGGCGCAGCTAGTACCGCCGACCGGCAACACCTGCGCCCCGAAGGCGACGCATGCAGGCTCCAAGCGGCCCCTGAGTGGGTTCGCCGGGACGGGCTCAGCAGCTCGGTCAGCTGGGGTCAGCCATCGCCATAACTAGGCGAAGAAGAAATAGCATTCAGACGTCGGGTACTTGATGAAGCGATGGACGTTGGGCTGCTCCGGGTCCGCAAACTCGTCCACCGCCTCCTGCGAGATGTCGATGCAGAAGTCTCGAACCATGTCAGGCTTGTTCTGCCATTCCACCAGGAGGGTCACCTGCAACTTCCCCACCGTCAGTGCCGGAATGGGTTCGGTCGGGAGGAACCAGGCCATCGGTGTGACCGGCTCGGACCCGAACACCAGGATCGGCACAGGGTCCGAGACTCGCGTGATGAAGGCCGTCGAGAACTCGGCCTCGGGTTGGGTCAGGTCGACGACCTCGTGCCACGGGAGATGTGGCATGTCCTCGCCGCCTTCCTGGGGTTCGACCAGTACGGTCATGTCCAGGAGGACGGCGGGGCGTTCCGTTCGCTTCGTCGCGGTGAATGTTGGTTGTAGATACACATCCTGGACGCCGTCGCCGCCGGGAGCCGATATCCGCAGCACCTTCGGCATGGTCAGGTGCACATCGGCTTCGCTGTTCAACTGTGCGTAGTTCGCCACCGACAGGACGAGGGCCGCCACCGCCGTCGACGCCGAGATCCAGTTCGTGGCGACTTCCCACCTCCTGCGCCGACCGGTCGAAGCGCCTGTGGGCCGGTCCGTCGCACCCTCGTCTGGTTCCGTGCGACTTGCTCCGTCGACGTAGAGCCTCCACCCCTCAGGCGCTGGTCCCCAGCTCGGGTCCGGGATCCAGCCATGTGGCGGCAGCCAACCCTCGGGCGGTGTCGGCCAGTTCGGGGGCGGGTTGAAGACCCTGCTCATCCGGCCCTCCGCTGTGACGAACTGTCCGGGCGCGATCTCTCTGTCAACGGCTCTCGTGGTCCGATCCCGGAGCCACAGGGCTCCGATCGCCACGGAGGACGTGTCTTGAGGAGGCACGCTGCCGCACCGCTGATACACCGCGGGCCACCTGCCCCGGCCACCGTGCTGGGCCTGCTGGCCGGGCTGGCGATGCCGGGCGTACCACCGCTGGGCGACGTCTTCGCGTAGTCGGCTGCTGTGGAACCCACCGCCGCTCGGCCGCTCGATGTCCTCGGTGTCCACAGCGGCGGGGGCTGTCCACAGTCCTGCGGCGGCCCGCCCGGCGGGGGTCGCGGCTCCCTAGCGTCGCGCCGGTGCGCCTCTCCTCCCGTCGCAGCGACGACGCCGACCTGATCCGGCAACGGCTGCGGGTCCTGCTGGACGAGCGCCGTCCACCGGGCTGGGTCCCCGACTACGAGGCGTTCGACGCCGACGACGAGGCGCCCGACGCCGGAGCGGAGGAGGTCGCCGCCGCGGCGGCCGACGACGGGCTGCCCGCCGGCATCGGGCGGCACCGTGTTGCCGGCAGTGCCGTCCGGGTGGCCCCCGGGCGCCGCGCCGCGTGGTCGCTGTGGGTCGTCGGGCTGCTCGCGGCGCTCCTGGTGGTCGCGAGCACGTGGTCCGGCCGCCCGCAGGTGGAGCCCGCGCCGGTCGAACCGGCCCCCGCCGCGTTCCCGGCCGCGGAGAGCACCGCCGCGACGCCGCCGGCGGGGGTCACGGCGGACCCCGCGGCCACGGTCGTCGTCTCGGTCGTGGGGTCGGTGGCCCGGCCCGGGCTGGTCACGCTGCCCGAGGGGGCCCGGGTCGCCGACGCGGTGACGGCCGCCGGCGGGCTGCTGCCCGACGCCGACTCCGCCTCGGTCAACCTCGCCGCCGTCGTCTCCGACGGCCAGCAGGTGGCGGTCGGGGTGCCCGGCGCGGCGGCGGCCGGCGGAACCGTCGGCGGAACGGACGCTCCGTCGGGTGCTGGCCGGGTGGACCTCAACGCGGCCACGGCTGCCGACCTCGACGCGCTGCCGGGGATCGGGCCGGTCCTCGCCCAGCGGATCGTGGAGCACCGCGAGCGCAGCGGGCCCTTCCGCAGCGTGGAGCAGCTCGACGACGTCCCCGGGATCGGCCCGACCACCTACGCCGAGCTCGCCGAGCTGGTGACCGTGTGAGGGCGGCGCCGGAGCGCTGGTCGTGGGTGGATCTGCGGCTCGCGCCCGTGGCGGCGACGGTCTGGGGCGCCACCCTGCTGGCGCCGCTGCTGCCGGTCCCGGTGCTGTCCGGCGCGGTACCGGCCGCCGTCCTCGCCGCGCTCTGGGTGTCCCGGCGCAGCCGGTCACCGGCCGCGGTCGTGCTGCTGGGTGTGCTCGCGGCCCTGGCGGTCACCGCCACCACGGCGGCGGTCCGGGAGGCCGCGCGCCAGGCCTCGCCCCTGGCCGGGGCCGCCGAGGGACGACGGACCGTCGACCTCGACCTGGAGCTGGACGGCGACCCGGCGGCGGTCCGCGGAGTAGGCCCGCCGCGCGTCGTCGTCGAGGCCACGGTCACCGCGCTGCACGATGGGGAGACGCGCACCCGGCTGGACGACGCCGTGGTCCTGTTCGGCTCGGCCGACGAGTGGCTCGGCCTGCTGCCGGGCCAGGCCGTGCGCGTCCGGGCCGCGGTCTCCCCGGCCGCCGCGGACGAGGGGCTGGTGGCCCGGCTGTCGGCGCGGGCGCCCCCGACGCCGGTGGGTGAGCCGCCGTGGGCGCAGCAGCTCGCCGGGGGTCTGCGGGAGCAACTGCGCGAGTCCGCCGTCGACGTGCTGGGGCCGCAGGCAGGTGGGCTGCTGCCCGGCCTGGTGGTGGGGGACACGCGGTCGATGGACCCGGTGCTCGTCGAGGACTTCCGGCGGGCGGGGCTCGCCCACCTGACGGCCGTGTCCGGGGCGAACGTGGCGATCGTGCTGGCCGGGGTGCTCGCACCGCTGCGCCGGCGGGCGGTCGACCGGCGGGTGCAGGCGCTGGTCGCGGTGGCCGCGCTGGCCGTGTTCGTGGTGCTCGCCCGGCCCAGCGCGAGCGTGGTCCGCGCGGCGGCCATGGGCGCGGTGACGCTGCTGGCGCTGGCGACCGGCCGGTCCCGCGCGGCCCTGCCGGCACTGGGTGCGGCCGTCGTCGTGCTGCTGCTCCTGGACCCCGGCCTCGCGCGGGACGCCGGCTTCGCGCTGTCCGTCGCGGCCACGGCGGCCATCGTGCTGCTGGCACCGGGCTGGTCCCGGCGTCTGCGCGACCGCGGCTGGCCGCTGCCGCTGGCCGACGCGGTCGCGGTCGCCGCGGCCGCCGGGCTGGCCACCGCGCCGCTGGTGGCCGGGCTGTCCGGTCTGGTGAGCCCGGTGTCGCTGCCGGCGAACCTGCTCGCCGCGCCGGCCGTCGCCCCGGCCACCGTGCTGGGGCTGCTGGCCGCGCTCGCGCACCCGGTCGTACCCCCGGTCGGCGAGGCGCTGGTCTGGCTGGCGGGGTGGCCGGTGCGGTGGCTGGTCCTCGTCGCGCAGCGCGCGGCGGCGCTGCCCGACGGCGCCACCGGCTGGCCGGCCGGCATCCGGGGCGCGGTGCTGCTGACCGTGCTGATCCTGGCGGTCGGCTGGCTGCTGTGGCGCTTCCCCCGCGCGCGGCCGCTGGCGCTCGCGGCGCTCGTCGGCGTCGTGGTGCTGGGCTGTCCGCTGCGACAGGTGACCCGCGGCTGGCCGCCCGAGCGGACCGTCCTCGTCGCCTGCGACGTGGGCCAGGGCGACGCCCTGGTGGTGCCGACCGCGCCGGGGGAGGGGCTGCTCGTGGACGCCGGGCCCGACGTCGGTCCGGTCGACCGCTGCCTGGACCGGCTCGGGATCGACGCGCTGCCGCTGGTGTTGCTCACCCACCTCGACGCCGACCACGTCGGCGGCCTGGCCGGGGCGCTGTCCGGCAGGGAGGTCGGCGTGGTCGCCACCGGCACGCTCTCGCCCGCCGAGGACCGGGCCGGCCGCCTGGACGCCGCGGTGGGCCGTGCGGGCGCCGAGCGGGAGGTCCTCGTCCCGGGGGACCGCCGCACGGTGGGGACGGCGACGATCGAGGTGCTCGCCCCGCCGCCGGAGGTCGCCACGGCCGTGGTGCCGGCCAACGACCTGTCCCTGGTGGTCCGCGTGACCCAGCACGGGGTCCGCGTCCTGCTCACCGGCGACCTGAGCGGCACGGCGGAGGCGCGCATCGTCGCCCGTGGGGTCGACCTGCGGGCCGACGTGCTCAAGGTGCCGCACCACGGCAGCGCCGACGCCGACCGGGGCTTCTTCGCCGCCACCGGGGCGCGGGTGGCGCTGGTGTCCGTCGGCGCGGACAACACCTACGGGCACCCGACGGCACGGGTGCTGTCCTGGCTGGCGCAGGAGGGGGTGCGGGTGCACCGCACCGACCGGGAGGGCGACCTGGCGGTGGCCGGGGACGCCGGGGCCTGGGGCGTCGCCGCCCGCGGTCGTGAGGAGGCCGTGTCCGCGGCCGGCCGGTCCGGCACACCGGGGGGGGGGGGGGGGGGGGGGGGGGGGGGGGGGGGGGGGGCGGTCGGCGGGCCGGCGGTCGTCCGCGCGGGACGGCGGGAGCGTCGGCCCCGCGTGACACCATGCCGAGGTGTCCGCAGCACCCCCCGCACCGACCTCCCGCCTGCGCGCCGTGGTCGGCGAGGAGGAGCTGCTGCGCTCCCGCGCCGTGTCCGCCGTACGCGCCGCCGTGCTCGAGCGCCACCCCGACGCCGAGCTGCACGAGCTGCCGGCGCAGGGGCTGCCCGTCGGCCAGCTCGCCGACGTCCTCGCCCCCTCGCTGTTCGGCACACACCGGCTGGTCGTCGTCACCGGGGTGCACGAGGCCGCCGGCGCGCTCGCCGACGCGCTCGCCGGCTACGCCAAGGACCCAGACCCCGACCTGACCCTCGTGGTCGTCCACTCCGGCGGAAAGCGCAACGAGGCGCTGGTCAAGGCCTTCACCGCCGCCGGGGCGGCCGTCGACGACTGCCCGAAGGTCAGCTCGGTGGGCGACCGGATCGCCTTCGTGCGCAACGAGGTCCGCTCGGCGGGTGGCCGGATCACCCCCGACGCGGCGTCGGCCCTGGTCGAGGCGATCGGGGCGGACCTGCGGCAGCTGTCCTCGGCGGCCACGCAGCTGGTCTCGGACTTCGGCGGCGCCGTCGACGCCGATGCCGTCGCCCGGTTCCACCGCGGGCAGGCCGAGGTCACCGGCTTCACCGTCGCCGAGCGGGTGCTCGTCGGCGACCGGCAGGGCTCGTTGGAGATGCTGCGCTGGGCGTTGCAGCGCGGCGTCGCGCACGTGCTCATCGCCGACGCGATCGCCGACGGGGTGCGGACCGCGGCCCGCATCTCCTCGGTCCGCAGCTCCAACCCCGGCGACCTGGCCCGCACGCTGAAGATGCCGCCGTGGAAGGTCAAGCGGGCGCAGTCGCAGGCGCGGGGCTGGAGCATCGAGGGGCTGCAGCAGGCCATCGGCGTGGCCGCCGAGCTCAACGCCGACGTCAAGGGCGCCGCGGCCAGCGCCGACTACGCACTCGAGAGCGCCATCCGCCGGATCGTCGCCATCCGGCGGGAGACCGGACGCGGCGTGCGCAGCTGACCGCGGCGGACGCGGGCGACCCCCGGAACGCGACGAGCCCCCGTCCCGCGGGGGGAGGGGCTCGTCGAACGGCCGCGGGAACGCGGCCGGGGGTCAGCTGGAGAGGTCGGCCAGCCGCTTGGCCATGCCCGACTTGCGGTTCGCGGCCTGGTTCTTGTGGATGACGCCCTTGCTGGCGGCCTTGTCCAGCGCCTTGCTGGCGGTCTGCAGCGCGGTCGTCGCGGCGGCGGCGTCCCCGGAGTCGGCAGCGGTGCGGAAGCGGCGGACGGCCGTCTTCAGGGCGGACTTGACGGCAACGTTGCGCTGACGCGCCTTCTCGTTGGTCTTGATCCGCTTGAGCTGGGACTTGATGTTCGCCACGCGTGAGCCTCGGGTGTCTCTCGGGAGGGAGTACTTCTGGACAGTGCGTCCGGACGGCGTGCGTCAGCGGACCGGTCTGCCAAGATACCAGCGTCGACAGCGCGGCTCCAACCCGCGGTCGGTCCGGCCGCGCAGGTCACAGCGGCCGGGCGAGGCCGCCGTCCACCCGCCGCCGCGCCCAGGCCAGCGCGGCATCGTGGAACCGGCGCTGGAGGTCCCGCACGGTCGGCAGCCCGGGCGGCGGTGGCAGCCGCACCGCCTGCGCCTCCGTCCCGGTCAGCGCGAGCAGCAGGTCGGTCACGTCCGCGGGATCGGCTCCTGACACGACCGGGGAGTCCGCCACCAGCAGCTCCGGGTCGACGCCTCCGTGCACGGCGGGGTCGACGGCGAACAGCACGGTGTCCACCCAGGCCGCGCCGCGGGCCGCCCCGGGCCAGTCGATGACGGACACGGCGCCGTCCGCGGTGACCAGCAGGTCGTCGGCGCGCACGTCCACGTGCACCAGCGTCTCCCCGGACAGCCCGCCCGAGCCGTCAACCGGTCGGGCACGTCGGCCAGCCGGTCCAGGTGCCGGCGCTCCCAGGGGTCGAGGTCCGCCGGCGGCTGGTCGGCCAGCGCCCGCCACGCGGCCGGCCCGTCGGCGAGCCGATCGGGGAGGGTCGGCCGGCCCGGGACCGGGCACGGGGTGCCGACCCGGGTAGGTCGGTGAGGACCGGCACGACCCGCGCCGCAGACGTCGGCCCGCGTCCCGTCGGCGCAGGTCAGCACGGCCGCCGTCCCGGGGGAGAAGCCCCCGGTGCAGCCGGTCACGGTGGCGACGGGCGAGCCGAGCGCCGCCTCGACGTCCGTGCGCAGCGGTGCGGGCAGTTCCGGGTACGGCAGGCGGGGGGCTGCCCGCAGGGGTCATGGCAGCACTGTCGGCGAGCACCGCTTCCCAGGCAATCGCCTCACCGGCCCGGGTGCCGTGGGACGATGGGAGCACTGTGACGACTCCCGCCTCCACCGACCCGGCCCGCATCCGGAACTTCTGCATCATCGCCCACATCGACCACGGCAAGTCGACGCTGGCCGACCGGATGCTCGAGGTCACCGGGATCATCGAGGCGCGGCAGATGCGTGCCCAGTACCTCGACCGCATGGACATCGAGCGCGAGCGCGGCATCACCATCAAGGCGCAGAACGTGCGCCTGCCGTGGAAGGTCGGGGACACCGAGTACGTCCTCGACATGATCGACACCCCGGGGCACGTCGACTTCACCTACGAGGTGTCCCGGTCGCTGGCCGCCTGCGAGGGCGCGGTGCTGCTCGTCGACGCCGCCCAGGGGATCGAGGCCCAGACGCTGGCCAACCTCTACCTGGCGCTGGAGAACGACCTCACGATCATCCCGGTCCTCAACAAGATCGACCTGCCGGCCGCGCAGCCGGAGAAGTACGCCGCCGAGATCGCGCACATCATCGGTTGCGACCCCTCCGACGTCCTGCGGGTCAGCGGCAAGACCGGGGAGGGCGTGCCGGAGCTGCTCGACCAGATCGTCGCGCAGATCCCGGCGCCGGTCGGCGACGCCGAGGCCCCGGCCCGGGCGATGATCTTCGACAGCGTCTACGACATCTACCGCGGCGTCATCACCTACGTGCGGGTCGTCGACGGTCGCATCTCCAGCCGCGAGCGCATCAAGATGATGTCGACCGGCGCCGTCCACGAGCTGCTCGAGATCGGCGTCATCTCACCCGAGCCCAAGCCGGTCGACGGCCTCGGCGTCGGCGAGGTCGGCTACTTCATCACCGGCGTGAAGGACGTCCGCCAGTCCCGCGTCGGCGACACCGTCACGCTGCAGCACAAGCCGGCCGCCGAGCCGATCGGCGGCTACAGCGACCCCAAGCCGATGGTCTACTCCGGCCTGTACCCGATCGACGGCAGCGAGTACCCGCTGCTGCGCGAGGCGCTGGACAAGCTGCTGCTCAACGACGCCGCGCTGACCTACGAGCCGGAGACCTCGGCCGCGCTGGGCTTCGGGTTCCGCGTCGGCTTCCTCGGCCTGCTGCACCTGGAGATCGTCCGCGAGCGGCTGGAGCGCGAGGCCGGCATCAGCCTCATCTCCACCGCGCCGAACGTCGTCTACCGGGTGGTCATGGAGGACGGCAGCGAGATCACCGTGACCAACCCCAGCGACTGGCCCGAAGGCAAGATCGACAAGGTCTTCGAGCCGGTCGTCAACGCCACCGTCATCGCACCCAGCGACTACACCGGCGCGATAATGGAGCTCTGCCAGGGCCGGCGGGGGCAGCTCGGCGGGATGGACTACCTGAGCGAGTCCCGGGTCGAGCTGCGCTACACGCTGCCCCTCGGTGAGATCATCTTCGACTTCTTCGACGCGCTGAAGTCGCGGACCCGCGGCTACGCCTCCCTCGACTACTCGGAGGCCGGCGAGCAGGAGTCGTCGCTGGTGAAGGTGGACATCCTGCTGCAGGGCGAGGCCGTCGACGCGTTCAGCGCGATCGTGCACAAGGACAAGGCCTACAGCTACGGCGTGATGATGGCCGGCAAGCTGCGCGAGCTCATCCCGCGGCAGCAGTTCGAGGTGCCGATCCAGGCCGCCGTCGGCTCCCGGGTCATCGCCCGGGAGACGGTCCGCGCCATCCGCAAGGACGTCCTCGCCAAGTGCTACGGCGGTGACATCACCCGCAAGCGGAAGCTGCTGGAGAAGCAGAAGGAGGGCAAGAAGCGGATGAAGATGGTCGGCCGCGTCGAGGTCCCCCAGGAGGCCTTCGTGGCCGCGCTGTCCACCAACGAGTCCACCGCCTCCAAGAAGTGATCCGCGGCCGCCTCGACGCGGTGTGCGTCTCCGGCTCCGACCTGCTCCCGCTGCCCGGCCGTCGTCCGAACCGCAGCGGCATCGACAAGCGGCCGGTCGCCGGGCGCGTCGCCGTCTCCGAGCTCGGCCTGGACGGCGACGTCCAGGTCAACCGGAAGTACCACGGCGGCGAGGGCCAGGCGGTCTACGCCTACGCCCAGGAGGACGCCGACTGGTGGGCCGCCGAGCTGGGCCGGGAGCTGCCACCCGGCCGGTTCGGCGAGAACCTGCGGACGACGGGCCTGGACCTCACCGGCGCGGTGCTGGGCGAGCGCTGGCGGATCGGGACGACGCTGTTCGAGGTGACCGCCTGCCGGATCCCGTGCGCCAACTTCGAGCGCTTCTGGGACGTGCCGCAGCTGGTCAAGCGGTTCACCGCCCGCGGTGCCAGCGGCGCCTACCTGCGGGTGCTCGAGACCGGGGACGTCGGCGCGGGTGACGCCGTCGAGGTGGTCTCCCGACCCGGCCACGGGGTCACCGTGGGTCTGCTGTTCCGCGCGACGACGACCCAGCGGCGCCGGCTGCCGGAGATTACCCCCGCCCTCCAGCACCTCCCGCTCAAGGACCGGTCGAAGGTCGCGGCCCGGATCGAGCGGCTCGCCGCTCCGGCCTGACCGGCCCGGCGGCCCGGACTCAGTGGAGCCAGGGGGCGTAGGACAAGCCGACGACCAGACCCTCCACCGTCTGCAGCCGGGCCACCGTCTGGCCCCACGGCTCGGTCCGCGCCCCGTGCAGGAGCCGGTGGCCGGCCGCCTCCAGTTCCGCCGCGCCGTCAGCGACCGCAGCAGCGTCGGCGAGCTCGAACTCGATGCTGACCTGCGGCACCGGACGGTCGGCCGGCCAGTCGGGCGCACCGAAGCAGGCCTCCGCGGCCTCGGCGAGCGGCCAGACCCCGAAGTGCCTGCTGCCGTCGATCCGCTCGCTGGCGAAGTACTCACCGGCGAGGCGCTCGAGCGGCAACCCGAGGACGTCCACGTACAGCCGTCGGCTCCGCTCCGGGTCGCGTGCGATGACGCTGACGCTGGCGACGAACAGGATCTCCATGGGCCGCAACCGTGCCACCGGGAGGCGCGGGAGCGGGCCGCGGCGCCTCCCGCGACCGGTCCACCGCGTGCGCCGTCCGGGTGTCCGGTACCGGCACGGATCGGCGCGGGAAGCGGTCCGGCGGTCCTTCCCGATGCCGCGTGCTCCGTTCCACCATCGGGGGCAGCGGACGGCTGACTCCCGGAGGTACCGATGACACGAGCAGGGTCCCCGCACGGCGTCCCGGTGCAGCGGCGCGGGTCCCCGGACGTCGACGTCCTCGTCGTGGGCGCCGGCCCGACCGGTCTCACCCTCGCCTGCGACCTGCGCCGCCGCGGCCTGACCGTCCGGGTGGTCGAGCGGCTGCCGCAGCCGGAGCTCAAGTCGCGCGGCAAGGGCGTGCAGCCCCGCACCCTCGAGGTCCTCGACGACCTGGGCGTCGTCGACCGGGTGCTCGAGGCCGGCTGGTCCCGCGACCTGCGGGTGCGCTGGTACGTCCAGCGGGAGCTGCTCCTCGACCTGCGCCTGCCCGGGCGCGACCCGCTGCCCGACACCCCGCACCCGAACCTCGTGCTCATCCCGCAGTGGCGCACCGAGCAGGTGCTGCGCGAGCGGCTGGTGGAACTGGGCGGGGCGGTCGAGTGGGGCCGCGAGCTGGTGGGGCTGGAGCAGGACGGGGACGGCGTCCTCGCCTCCGTCGCGACGTCCCCGGACGGCGCCGTGGCGACGATCCGCGCCGGCTGGGTGGTGGGCTGCGACGGCGGCCACAGCCGGGTGCGGGACCTGCTGGGGCTGGCGCTGCAGGGGGAGTCGCGCGAGGAGCGCTTCCTGTTCGGCGACGTGGAGGTCGACGGGCTGGAGCCGGCCGACAGCGGGTACGTGTGGTTCGACGGAGGTGAGTACCTCGCGGCCAGCCCGTTCCGCGGTCTGCGCGCGTGGCAGGTGCAGGCCAGCCTGCCCGCCGGGACCCAGGAGCCCGGGTCGCTGGAGCTGCTGCAGCGGCTGTTCACCGAGCGCAGCGGACTGCCCGACGTCCGCCTGTCCGCCCCGACCTGGCTGTCCACCTGGCACAGCAACGTGCGGCTGGTCGACCGCTACCGGGTGGGCCGGGTGTTCGTGGCCGGCGACGCCGCGCACCTGCACAGCCCGGTCGGCGGCCAGGGGATGAACACCGGCATCCAGGACGCGTACAACCTCGGCTGGAAGCTGGCGCTGGTGGTCCGCGGCCGCGCACCGGACCGCCTCCTCGACACCTACGAGGAGGAGCGCCGGCCGATCGCGGCGGCCGTCCTCAGCGGCAGCGACCTCGGGTACCGCGCGGTCTTCGGCGCCGACCCGGTGACCACCTTCCTGCGCGAGCACGTCCTGACCCCCGCGCTGCGGCTCCCGGCCGTGCAGCGGGCCATCCTCGGGGGCGTCAGCGAGCTGGACCTGCACTACCGGGAGAGCTCACTGGTGGAGGAGCACGGCACTCCGCTGACCGCCACCCGGTGGAGCCCCGGCCACGACGACGAGCGCGCCGACGCGGTGGACCGTCTCCGCTTCGCCCGGGGTGTCCGGGCGGGTGACCGGGCTCCCGACGGCGTCCTCGAGGACGCGGCCACCGGGCGGTCCACGCGGTTGTCCGACGCCTTCCGCGGTCCGCACGCCACCCTCCTGCTCTTCGACGGCGAGGCCCGTACCGACGACGGCTACGCCTCGCTCGCCACGATCGCCGACGGCGTCGAGCGGCTGTCCGGCGCCGACGTCCGCCCGTGGGTGGTGGTGTGGGGACGTCGGCTGCCTGCGGAGCTGGTCGGGCGGCGGGTGCTGCTCGACCCGGAGGGCGGGACGCACCGGCGCTACGGCGCGACCGCCGAGGCGCTGTACCTGGTCCGCCCGGACGGCTACGTCGGCCTGCGCGCCCAGCCGGCCTCGGAGGAGGTCCTCCTCCGGTACCTGAGGCGGGTCCTCGCCGGCGTGGGTGCCGACGTCCCGCATCCGGGGTCCGCCTCGCCGACGGGGCGCTCGCGGTGAGCGCGGCGATCCGGCTGCAGGCGCTGGCCGCCTGGGCCTGGGCCCGGCACCACAACGTCCTGAGCTGGTACGTGCGCCCGCTGTTCCCCCTGCCGCTGGCGTGGTCGGCCCACGAGCGCAGTCCCGCGGGCATCGCGGTCACCCTGGTCGGCCTGGCGACGAGCATGGCCTGGTTCCCGGCCCCCGCCCGCGTGGACCCCCGCGTGGCCAAGTTCCTCCGGTTCGAGCAGGAGTGGCTGACCGGGGAGTGGACCGGCCGCAAGGTGCTGCTGACGGTCCTCTCGCCGCTGAGCCTGGCCGCGTTCTGCCTCGCCTTCTGGCGCCGGTCCCCGGGGTGGGGGCTGGTCGTGCTGAACGCGATGGCCGCCGGCAAGGTGCTGTGGGGCGTGGTCTCGGGCAGGGGGACCGGCTGGGCGATGCTCGCGCCCGCCGGCGCGGGGCTCGCGGTCGGCGACGTGGTCCTCGTCGTCGCCGTCCGGTCTCTGCGCCGGGGGTACCCGGCCCCGTCGGCCGGCTGACCGCGGAGCCGGGCGGCCGCGCACTCAGGAGTCCAGCAGGAGCTCGAGGTCCTGGCGCAGAGCGGTTAGGTCGACCCCGCGGTCGTGCAGCACCTTGGCCGCCAGTCCCTGCCCCTCGCGGAGCAGGCCGAGCACGATGTGCCCGTCGGCGATGGTCCTCGCGCGCATGGCCAGCGCCTCGCGCAGCGACAGCTCGAGCACCTTCTTCGCGCGGGAGCTGAAGGGGAGGTGCGCGGGGCTCCTCGGCTGCCGGCCGCGGCGCGGGGCGTCGAGCGCGCCCGGTCCGAAGGTGGCCTCGGCGACGTCCCGGACGGCGTCCAGGTCGATCCCCAGGGTCCGCAGCGCCTCGGCGTCCAGGTCCGCACCCCCGAGGTGGGCGGCGACCGCCTCGGCCACCTCGTCGTGGTCCAGTCCGTGCCGGCGCAGGACGGCCGTCGTCGGGGTGTCCAGCCGCAGCTGCGCGAGCAGCAGGTGCTCGGTGCCGATGTGGCCGTGCCGGAGGGCGCGGGCCTCCTCCTGCGCCAGGACGACGACATCGCGAGCACCGGTCGTGAAGCGTTCGAACACGGTCAGTCCCTCCGCCGGAGCGGCCCGCGGCCGCCTGCGTGCTTCTTGTGCACCGCCTGCCGGGTGACGCCCAGCAGGTGGGCGATCTGCTCCCAGGTCCAACCCTGGTCCCGGGCGTTCTCCACCTGCAGGGCCTCCAGCCGCTCGACCAGGGTCCGCAGTGCGCGGACCGCCCTCAGCCCGACCGCAGGGTCGCGGCTGCTGGCGGCGGAGGCCACCTGTGCTGTGTCGGCCATGACGTCAACTGTGGTTGACGCAGCCCGTGGTGTCAACCGTCGTTGACGTGAGCGCCGGGTGGGCAGCAGCAGTCGCCGACACGTGCCGACGCGCCGTCATGGGCGACCGCAACTGCCCACTCGACCGGCCGCCACCTGTCAGGCGTCCGCCGCCGGCCGACCCGTCACGTCAGTGCACGAGGTGGTGAGTGACCGTGCGCTCGCGGTCGACCAGCCAGCGGTCGTCCTCGGGGTAGAAGACGGCCGTCGAGACGTCGTCCCCGGCGAAGGCGCGGACGGCGTCGAGCGAGGTCCAGAAGCTGAGCGTGACGACCTCGGTGCGGCCGTCGTCGAGGTCCCGGGTGAGCAGGTGGGCCTCGAGGTTGCCGGGGGTGGCGCGGTACTGCGCGATGCCGGTGTCGCGGACGTAGCCAACGTAGGCGTCGCGGTCCTCGGTGCGGACCCAGCCGCGCCAGGTGCGGGCGATCATCGTCCACCCCTCCTCGGGGGTTCAGGCCACGGCCGCCTCGTCGCCGCCGGTCAGCCGCAGCAGGTCGGCGTAGGTGAGCGCGACCATCGTGTGGTGGTCGCCGCCGCCCGCCCAGAGGAGCGGGTGCCGGGCGAGGTCGACGTCGACCAGCGCGCGCAGCGGAGCGGGGTGGCCGGTGGGCGCCACCCCGCCCACCTCCTGGCCGGTCGCGGCGAGGACGAGGTCCGGCGTGGCCCGTCGCACCCGCTGCGCGCCGACCAGCGCCGCCACCTTGCGCGTGTCCACCCGGTGGGCGCCACTGGCCAGCACCAGCAGCGGTGCGCCGTCGGCGTCGAAGACCAGGCTGTTGGCGATCGCGCCCACCGCGCAGCCGAGCGCCTCCGCGGCGGCCGCCGCCGTCGGCACCGGCTGGTCGAAGCGGCGCACCTCGGCGTCCACCCCGGCCTCGCGGAGCGCGGCGACCACCCGGTCGACCGGGCTCACGGCAGCGTGAAGACGATCTTCCCCGCCGTCCGGCCCTCGAGCATGCGCTCGAAGCCCTCCCGCGCCTGCTGCAGCGGCAGCTCGACGTCGATGACCGGGCGGACGCCGGTGGCGGTGCACATCCGCATGAGCGCCTCGAGCTCCTCGCGGGTGCCCATCGTCGAGCCGATGACCGACAGCTGGGTGAAGAAGACCCGGTTCAGCTCGGCGCCGGGGTTGGGGCCGGTGGTCGCGCCGGAGATGACGATGACGCCGCCGGGCTTGAGCGACTTGACGCTGTGGCTCCAGGTCGCCTCGCCCACGGTCTCCATCACGCCGTCCACCCGCTCGGGCAGCCGGGCACCGGTCTCGAACGCCTGGTCCGCACCGAGGTCCAGGGCGGCCTGCCGCTTCTCCTCGCTGCGGCCGGTCACCCACACGCGGAAGCCGGCGGCCTTGCCGAGCGCGATCACCGCGGTGGCGACGCCGCCGCTGGCGCCCTGCACGAGCACCGTCTGGCCCGGCCGCAGCCCGGACTTCACGAAGAGCATCCGGTAGGCGGTCAGCCAGGCGGTGGGCAGGCACGCGGCCTCGGCGAAGGAGAGCTCGGCCGGCTTGGGCAGCACGTTGCGCCGGGGGACGGCGACCCGCTCGGCCATCGTGCCCTGGTGGAGCTCCGAGAACAGCGTGCGCTTGGGGTCGAGCGTCTCGTCCCCGACCCAGTCGGGGGTCGCGACGACGCCGTGGACGACGACCTCGTTGCCGTCCTCGTCGAGCCCGGCGGCGTCGGTGCCCAGGATCATCGGCATCCGCTCCTGCGGCAGCCCGACCCCGCGCAGGCTGAACAGGTCGTGGTGGTTCAGCGAGACGGCCTTGACCTGCACCGTCGTCCAGCCGTCGGGCGCCTCCGGCTCCGGGCGCTCACCGACCTCCAGGACGGAGAGCGGGTCCTTCGGGGCGGGCGTCGAGACGAAGGCAGCGAGCATGGTCGGACGCTAACGGAGGACCCCATGAGGGGCGACGTCAGCCCGCGTCCGCAGGGGTGGGCAGACCCGTCGCCGTCCGGGACCATCCGAGGTCCAGGCCCCGCCGACGGGAGACGGCGATGACCGTGCCGATGCCACCGCAGCCCCCGCTCGTCGACGCCCGCAACGCCGAGATGGCCGGCGCCTGGAACGGCGCGGAGGGGGAGGACTGGGCGGCGCGGGCCGACCGCTTCGACGCGGCCTCGGCGGCGTTCGACCCGGCGCTGCTGGGGGCCGCTGGGATCGGCGCGGCCGACCGGGTGCTCGACGTCGGCTGCGGCGCGGGCGTCTCGACCCGCGCGGCCGCGCGCGCGGCACCCGACGGGCACGTGACCGGGATCGACGTGTCGGGACCGCTGCTGGCCGAGGCCCGCCGGCGCAGCGCGGCCGCCGGGCTGGCCAACACGACGTTCGTCCAGGGTGACGCCCAGGTGCACCCCTTCGAGCCGGCGGCGTTCGACGTCGCCGTCAGCCGGTTCGGGGCCATGTTCTTCGGCGACCCGGTGGTGGCCTTCGGCAACGTGGCGCGGGCCCTGCGTCCCGGCGGGCGGCTGGCGGTGCTGTCGTGGCAGCCGCTGGCCCGCAACGAGTGGCTGCTCGTGCTCCGCCGGACCCTCGCGGCCGGCCGCCCGCTGCCCGACCCGCCGGACGACGCCCCCGGGCCGTTCGGCCTGGCCGACCCCGACCACGTCCGCCGGGTCCTGGCCGCCGCGGGGTTCGGGTCGGTCTCCGTCGCCGACGTGCCGGGGGTGGTCCGGCTGGGAGCCGACGCCGAGGACGCGTTCGACTTCGTCTCCGGGCTGGGCATGACCCGGGGGCTCCTCGGCGGGCTCGACGACGACGTCCGGCGGGCCGCGCTCGACGAGCTGCGGGCCGCCCTGACCGAGCACGCGACACCGGACGGCGTACTGCTGGGCGCCGCCGCCTGGCTGACCACTGCCCACCGGGAGTGAGCGGTCGGCTCGGAGGGCTGCGTCGGCCGGGTGGGCGGTCGCGGTGCTCCCGAGGCTGTCAGCGGACGACGGCACGTGTCCGCCTCCGCGCCTCGATCCGCTCCTCGCTCGCTGGCGCTCGCTGCGGTGCGCCCGAGGCCGTCAGCGGACGACGACGACGTGCTCCCCGCGCGGGACGAACTCGCCGATCACCGGGGCGCCCGGCACCTCGCCGCCGAGCAGCAGCCCGCCGGAGGTCTGCGCGTCGGCCAGCAGCAGCGCCTCGTCCTCGGCGACGGCGGACAGGTCGCTGTGCGGACGCACCCAGTCGAGGTTGCGCCGGGTGCCGCCGGAGACGAAGCCCGCGGCCAGCGCCTCCCGCGCCCCGGTCAGGTAGGGGACGGCGGCGGCGTCGACCACCGCGGTGACCCCGCTGGCCCGGGCCATCTTGTAGAGGTGGCCGAGCAGGCCGAAGCCGGTGACGTCGGTGCCGGCGCGGATCCCGGCGGCCACCGCGGCCCGGCCGGCGGCGCGGTTCAGCGTCGTCATCGCGGCCACCGCCTCCTCCGACACCTCGCCGGTGGCCTTCATCCGGTTGTTCAGCACGCCGATGCCCAGCGGCTTGGTCAGCGACAGCGGCGTCCCGGCGACCGCCGCGGCATTGGTGATCACCCGGTCGATGTCGACGACGCCGGTCACCGCCATCCCGTACTTGGGCTCGGGGTCGTCGATGGAGTGCCCGCCGCCGACGTGGCAGCCGGCCTCCTGCGCGGCCTCCAGGCCGCCCCGCAGCACCTCGGCGGCGAGCTCGGCGGGCAGCACGTCGCGCGGCCAGCCGAGCAGGTTCACCGCGACGACGGGCGTGCCGCCCATCGCGTAGACGTCGGAGAGCGCGTTGGTCGCCGCGATCCGGCCGAAGGTGCGGGCGTCGTCGACGACGGGGGTGAAGAAGTCGGTGGTGAGCACGATGCTCTGCCCACCCGCGATCCGGACGACGGCCGCGTCGTCGCCGTCGTCCAGGCCGATGACCAGTTCCGCGGCCGGGTCGACCGGACCGGCGGCGGTCAGGCCGGCCACCACGGACTCCAGCTCGCCGGGCGGGATCTTGCAGGCGCAGCCACCGCCGTGCGCGTACTGGGTGAGCCGGGTGCGGGCGGGCGGCGCCTCCTGAGCAATTGCCACCAGGTCACCGTAGGCTCCCCGGCGGAGGCGTCAGGGTGTCTGGTGGCCCCCGCGGCCTCTAAAGCCGACGTGGCCGAGCATCTCGGTCAGGCGGGTTCGATTCCCGTCCGCCTCCGCCGACCCCACCCGTCCGCGGGTCGGCGCTTACGCTGCGACAGCGATGAGCGACGACCCGCGGCGGCAGGTGCCGCGCACCGACACGCTGCTGGCCGACCCGCAGCTGGCCGCCGCCGCCGACCGGCTGGGCCGCGACCTGGTCAAGGCCGCGGTCCAGGACGTCCAACAGCGGGTCCGCACCGGTGCGCTCGCCCCCGCCGACGCCGTGCCCGCCGTCCTGACCGCGCTGCCGACCACGGCGGGCAGCCTGCGCCCGGTGCTCAACGCGACCGGGGTCCTCGTGCACACCAACCTGGGCCGCGCGCCGCTGTCGCCGGCCGCGGTGGAGGCGGTCGTCGCCGCCAGCGGCACCACCGACGTCGAGCTCGACCTGACCACCGGCCGGCGCGGTCCGCGGGGGGAGGCGGCGCTGGCCGCGCTGGTCGACGCGGTCCCGGCCGCGGAGGCCGCGCTCGTGGTCAACAACTGCGCGGCGGCGCTGGCGCTGGTGGCCACCGCACTCGGCGGGGAGCTGGTCATCGCGCGCGGCGAACTGGTCGAGATCGGCGACGGCTTCCGCATCCCCGAGCTGCTGGAGGCCACCGGCGCGCGACTGCGCGAGGTGGGGACGACCAACCGCGTCGCGCTCGAGGACTACCGGCGGGTGCTGGGTCCCGGCACGGGCGCGGTGCTCAAGGTGCACCCGTCGAACTTCGTCGTCCGCGGATTCACCCGGGCGGTGCCGGTGGCCGAGCTCGCCGCGGGGCTGGCCGGCAGCGGCGTCCCGCTGGTGGCCGACGTCGGCTCCGGGCTGCTGCGCCCGCACCCGGTGCTGCCCGACGAGCCGGACCTGCAGACCACCCTCGCCGACGGCGCGGACCTGGTGCTGGCCAGCGGCGACAAGCTGCTGGGCGGACCGCAGGCCGGGCTGGTGCTCGGCCGCGCCGACCTGGTGCAGCGGCTGCGGCGGCACCCGCTGTACCGCGCGTTCCGCGTGGACAAGACGACGCTCGCCGCTCTCGAGGCCACGCTGCGCGGTCCGCAGCCGCCGGTGCAGCGGATGCTCGCCGCCGACCTCGACGGCCTGCGCCGCCGCGCCGCCGCGCTGGCCGCCCGGCTCGCCGCCTCCGGGCTCGATGCGGTCGCGGTCGACTCGCAGGCCCGCGTCGGCGGGGGAGGGGCGCCGGAGCAGCCGCTGCCCAGCGCCGCCGTCTCGCTGCCCGCGGGGTTCGCGGTGCCGCTGCGCGCCGGCTCGCCACCCGTCGTGGGGTACCTGGCCGGCGACCGGACCCTGCTCGACCTGCGCAGCCTGCCGCCGGCGGACGACGAGGCGCTGGCCGCCGCGGTGCTGGAGGTGGCCCGCCGGTGGACGTGACCGCTCCCGGCATGGACGTCATCGCGACGGCCGGCCACGTCGACCACGGCAAGTCCACGCTGGTCCGCGCGCTCACCGGCATGGAGCCCGACCGGTGGGAGGAGGAGCGCCGCCGCGGCCTGACCATCGACCTCGGCTTCGCCTGGACGACGCTGCCCTCCGGGCGCCGGCTCGCGGTCGTCGACGTGCCCGGCCACGAGCGCTTCGTCGGCAACATGCTCGCCGGCGTCGGCTCGGTGCCCGCCGCGCTGGTCGTGGTCGCGGCGGACGACGGCTGGTCGGCGCAGACCGCCGAGCACGTCGCCGTCCTCGACGCGCTCGGGGTGCGGCACGCGCTGCTCGCCGTCTCCAAGGCCGACCTCGCCGACCCCGGCCCGGTGCTCGCCGACGTGCGCGAGCGGCTGGCCGCGACGTCGATGGGCGAGGTGCCCGGGGTGGCGGTCAGCGCCGCCACCGGCGCGGGCGTGCCGGACGTCGTCGCCGCGCTGGAGTCGCTGCTCGCCGGGCTGCCGGCACCGGATCGCGAGGCGCCGGTGCGGCTGTGGATCGACCGCGCCTTCCCGGTCAAGGGCGCCGGCACGGTGGTCACCGGCACCCTCGCCGCCGGCCGCGTCGCCACCGGGGACCGGCTGCAGCTCGGCGACCGCGAGGTCGGCGTCCGCGGCGTGCACTCCCTGGGGCGGCCGGTCGAGCGGGCCGAGGCCACCGCGCGGGTGGCGCTGAACCTGCGCGGCACCTCCGTCGAGGAGCTGTCCCGCGGCGACGCGCTGCTCACGCCGGGGGCGTTCCGCTCGACCACCGAGCTCGACGCCACCCTGGTCCGCGCGCCGGAGGACCGGCTGCCCGCCGAGGTGGTCGTGCACGTCGGCTCGGCCGCGGTCGGCGCGCGGCTGCGCCCGCTGGAGGGGGCGGCGGTGCGGCTGCGGCTGACCACGCCGCTGCCGCTGCGGGTCGGCGACCGGCTGCTGCTGCGCGACCCCGGCGCCCGCCGGGTGCTGGGCGCCGATGTGCGGGACGTCGACCCGCCGGAGCTGCGCCGCCGCGGTGCGGCCCGCCGTCGCGCCGAGGAGCTGGCCGCCCAGCCCGCCGGCCCGGCCGGGGCCGCCGCCGAGCTGGCCCGTCGCCGGTTCGTCCGGGCCGCGGACTTCGCCGCGATGGGCTGGCCGGTGCCCGAGCACGCGACGGCCGTCGGGCCCTGGCTGCTGGCGCCGGGCCTGGTCGAGGAGCTGGCCGCGGCCCTGCCGGGGATCGTCGCCCGCTACCGGACGCTGCGCCCGCTGGAGGCCGGCCCGCCGGTGGCCGTCGCCCGGCGGGCCCTGGAGCTGCCCGACGACGAGCTGGTGCCGGCCGTCGTCCGCCCGCCGCTGGCCCTGCGGGACGGGCGCGTGGTCGTCGCGACGGCGGGCCTGCCCGCGCAGGTGCAGCAGGCCGTCGACGGCATCCGTGCCCGGCTGGCCGCCGACCCGTTCGCCGCGCCGGACGCCGAGGAGCTGCGCGCGGCCGGGCTGGGGCCGCGGGAGCTGGCCGCCGCCGCCCGCGACGGGCAGCTGGTGAAGATCGCCGACGGCGTCTACCTCGCGCCCGGGGTGGCCGAGCAGGCGCGGGCCCGGCTGACCGGCGTCCCCACGCCGTTCACGCTGAGCCAGGCCCGCGCGGCGTGGGGGACCAGCCGGCGGGTCGCCGTTCCGCTGATGGAGTGGCTGGACGCCCGCGGTGTCACCGAGCGGCTGCCCGACAACACCCGCCGGCTGCGCTGAACCCGCCTCCTGCGGGGGCCCTCGGACTCTGCACCGAACCAGCCCGTCGCCGCCGTCACCCCGGGCACGATGACGGGCATGGCCGAACCTCCTGAGCACCGTCACCACGCCATCGACCACGTCGAGCTCACCGTCACCGACCTCGCGGAGGCGAAGCGGTTCTACGCCGACGCCTTCGGCTGGGAGTTCAACGACTACGGGGCGCAGTACGCCGGGATCCGCGACGGGTCCGGACCGGAGGTCGGGGGCCTCGCGCTCGGCACGGAGGTGCGCCCGGGCGGACCCCTGGTCCTGCTCTACTCCGCCGATCTCGACCAGACCCTCGCCTCGGTGACGTCCGCCGGTGGCAGGCTGGTCAACGGTCCCTACGACTTCCCCGGTGGACGGCGGTTCCACTTCCGGGACACGAGCGGCAACGAACTCGGCGTCTGGTCTGAGGTCTAGAGCCGCGTCAGCCGCCGGCCTGGCGCAGGAGCACCTCGCGCTCGTCGCTGGCGTCCGCAGCGGGGACAGGGGAGGTGTCGACGCCCTCGACCGTGTCCTCGAGCCGCACGGGCTCGGGGAGGTGGCGGAACCGCTCGCGCTCGTCGGGCTCGGTCATGCCCGGAGGGTCCTCCTGCCGGTGGGCCGGGGCAAGGACACACCCGGCGAACGCCGAGAGTGTTCGCTCGGCGACCTACGGTGATGCGGTGATCGACTTCAGCAACGGTTCCGTCTTCAAGCTCAACCCCGCCTCCCCGCAGGAGCTCGGCCCCGAGGTCGCGCCGCTGCTCGTCCCGGGCGAGCAGGTCGTCGCCTGCTTCAAGGCGGTGCGCGACTTCGTCGTCTTCACCGACAAGCGGCTGATCGCCGTCAACGTCCAGGGCATGACCGGGCGGAAGAAGGACTTCACCTCGCTGCCCTACAGCAAGGTGCAGGCCTTCTCGATCGAGACCGCCGGCACGTTCGACGTCGACGCCGAGCTCGACCTGTGGTTCAGCGGGCTGGGCAAGGTGCGGCTGGAGTTCAGGGGCAACGCCGACATCCGCGGTCTCGGGCAGATGATCGCGGGCTACGTGCTCTGAGGTCCGGGGTGCTCGTGCTCTGCCCACCACGGTGGGCAGAGCACGAGCGTCCGGGGACGCCGATCCGCCGCGAGGACCTGGTGGGTCCGGTGTGTCTCCGGGCCGCAGTCCCCTCCCGGCCCTCCTCGCCGGCGAGGAGGGCCGGGAGCTCCAGCAGTTCACCGGCCGCGCCGCGGGAGGTCGCCACCCTCGGGACGCCGAGAGCTGCAGCACGGTGTCGTCGCTCACGCCCGGCGATCTGCCGAGAGCGGCACACTGGGATCAGATGAACACCGTCCTGCCGCTGCTCGAGGCCCCGCCACGGACCCTGCAGCTCTCCGACAGCGCCCGCGAGGGACTGGCCCGCACGCCCTTCGGGCTCTACGTGCACGTGCCCTTCTGCGCGACCCGCTGCGGCTACTGCGACTTCAACACCTACACCGCCGACGAGCTGGGGCCCGGCGCCAGCCGCGCCGAGTACGCCGGCACCGCGATCGCCGAGCTCCGGCAGGCCGCCCAGACCCTGGGCTCGGACCTGCCGACGGTCTCCACCGTCTTCGTGGGTGGCGGCACGCCCACGCTGCTGGCGGCCGACGACCTGGCCGCCGTCCTCGCGGAGGTGCGCCGGCTGTTCCCCGTCGCCTCCGACGTCGAGGTCACCACCGAGGCCAACCCCGAGACGGTGACGCCGGAGAGCCTCGCCCGGCTGCGCGCCGCCGGCTTCACCCGGATCAGCCTGGGCATGCAGTCCGCCGCCGAGCACGTGCTCGCCGTCCTCGACCGGCGGCACACCCCCGGCCGCGCCGTCGAGGCGGCGCACGAGGCCCGCGCGGCCGGCTTCGAGCACGTCAACCTCGACCTGATCTACGGGACGCCGGGGGAGACCGACGCCGACTGGGCCGCCTCGCTCGACGCCGTCCTCGCCGCTCCGGTCGACCACGTCAGCGCCTACGCCCTCATCGTCGAGGAGGGCACCCGGCTGGCCCGCCGCATCGACCGCGGCGAGCTGCCCGTGCCCGATGACGACGTCCTCGCCGACCGCTACGAGCAGGCCGACGCCACCCTGCGCGCCGCCGGCTTCGACTGGTACGAGGTCTCCAACTGGGCCCGCGGAGAGGCGGCCCGCTGCCGGCACAACGAGCTGTACTGGGCCAACGCCAACTGGTGGGGCGTCGGGCCGGGCGCGCACAGCCACGTCGGCGGGCTGCGCTGGTGGAACGTCAAGCACCCCGCCGCGTACGCCGGCCGGCTGCTGCGGGGGGAGAGCCCGGTGCAGGACACCGAGCTGCTGGACGACGACGACCGGGCGCTGGAGACCGTGATGCTCGGCCTGCGGCTGCGCGAGGGGCTGCCGCTGACCGCGCTGTCCGAGGCCGGCCGCACCCGCGCCGCCGACGCCGTCGGCCGGGGGCTGCTCGAGCCGGGGGCGCACGCCGCCGGCCGCGCCGTCCTCACCGACCGCGGGCGGCTGCTCGCCGACGCACTGGTCCGGGACCTGACCGATTGACGGAGGACCCCGTCCGCGACGATGACGGATGTCAGACGGAGATCGCGACGTCCCGCACTACTGCGGACACCGCGTCGGGCAGCAGGCTCGTGGCGTGCCCCTCGACGCCCTCGACACCACCGGCCTGACCGTCCGGCACGGCGACGTGCTCGCCGTCGACGACCTCGACCTGCGCATCGGCAGGGGTGAGACCGTCGCGCTGCTCGGCCCCAACGGAGCGGGCAAGTCCACCACCGTCAGCGCGGTCCTCGGCCTGCTCCGCCCGGCGGCCGGCAGCGTCCGCGTGCTGGGCCGGGCCCCGGCCGACGCCGTCCGCGCCGGTTGCGTCGGCGCGATGCTGCAGCACGGCGGCCTGCCCGGTGAGGCACGCGTCGGCGAGGTGCTGCACCTGGTCCGGCGCAGCTACGCCGACCCCTGGCCGCTGGGCGACCTGGTCGCCACCGCCGGCATCGGCGGGCTGCTCGGCCGTGACGTCGACGCCCTGTCGGGCGGGCAGCGGCAGCGGGTCCTGCTGGCCCTGGCGCTGGCCGGTCAGCCGCCGTTGCTGCTGCTCGACGAGCCGACCTCGGCCATGGACGTCGAGGGCCGCCGCGCCTTCTGGACCACGATGCGCGACCTGGCCGCCCGCGGCACCACCGTCGTCTTCGCCACCCACCACCTCGAGGAGGCCGACGCCGTCGCCGACCGGGTCGTGGTGATGGCCGGCGGCCGGGTCGTCGCCGACGGGCCGTCCGCAGGGCTCCGGTCGGCCGTCGCGGGGCGCACCGTCCGCTTCTCCGCCCCCGACGGGGTGACCTTCGACCGCGTGCCCGGCGTCACCGGCGCCAGCCGGCTGGGCGGCACGGTCGCGCTCGCCACCGCCGACGTCGAGGCCACCCTGCGCGGCCTGCTCGCCGACGGCGTCCCACTCGACGACCTCGAGGTCCGCGGCGCCAGCCTCGAGGACGCCGTCCTGGCACTGGTCGGAGGCGGGCGGTGAGCCCGCTGTTCGTCTTCCAGCTGCGCCGGGTGGCCCGCAACCGGCAGTTCCTGTTCTTCACCGTGCTGCTGCCGGCGCTGTTCACCGTCTTCTTCACCCGGGTCTTCGCCGGGACGGCGGGCGGTGCCGGCCCCGAGCGGGCCGCGGCCACGATGGTCTCGATGATGGCCTACGGCGCGGTCGGGGCGGCCCTCGGCGCGACCGTCCGGCTCTCCTTCGACCGGGCGTCGGGCTGGCTGCGCCAGCTGCGGGTCACCCCGGTCCCGCAGACGTCGGTGGTGGCCGTCGACGTCGCCGTCGGGATGCTGCTGACCCTGCCGCCGCTGGTGGTCGTCGCGCTCACCGGCCGGTTCCTCAACGGCGTGCACCTCGCGCCCGGCCAGTGGGCCGGCCTGATCGGCGTCCTGTGGCTCGGGTCGGCGGTGTTCGTCGCGCTCGGCCTGCTGCTCGGCTGGGCGCTGGAGGAGAAGGCCGCCGGCGGCGCGATCGGCATCGTCGGGACCGTCCTGGCCGCGCTCGGCGGACTGTGGGTGCCGGTCGAACTCTTCCCCGGCGGTCTGCGCGCGATGGCGCACGGCCTGCCGTCGTACTGGTACGCCGAGACCGGGCGCGCCGCTGCCGCCGGGGAGCTGCCGCCGGTGCTCGCCGTCGGGGCGCTGGTCGGGTTCACCGCGGTGTTCGCCGCACTGGCGGTCCTCGTGGCGCGGCGTCGTCCGTTGACCGCCGTCGCGGGTTGAGCGGGCTACGGTCGGGCGCCGTGGACCCCCGCCCCCGCTGGTACCGCGTCGGCTGGGCGCTGCCCTGGCTGCTGTTCCAGTTCTTCCCGGTGGCCGACCTGGTCAGCACCGACCGGCCGGTCGCGGTCCGGCTGGTCGCCGGCGCCGGCCTGCTGGTCTTCACCGTCGTCTACCTCGACGTCTTCCGGCGGGCCTTCGGCGGCAGCTGCCGGACCGGGTCCCTGCTGGGCCGGCTGGCCGTCGTGGCCGCGCTCGGCGTGGCGCTGGCCGTCTGGCTGGGGCCGTCGTGGGCCGGGCTGCTGATCTACGTGTCGGCCGCGTTGGCGGCGGCGCTGCCGACCCGGTGGGTGTGGCCGGCCGTCGTCGCGGCGGCGGCCGTGTGCGCGGCGGTGCTCGTCCTCGACGGCGAACGCAGCCTGCTGATCCTGCCGGTGCTGTGCCTGCTCACCGCGTTCGCGCTGCGCGGCACCCGGCACCTGGTCTCGGTCAACGCGGAGCTCGCCGAGGCCCGCGAGGAGCTCGCCCGCAACGCCGTCGCCGAGGAGCGGCTGCGGTTCGCCCGCGACCTGCACGACCTGCTCGGGCACAGCCTGTCGCTCATCGCGCTGAAGAGCGAGCTGGCCGGCCGGCTGGCCGAGGCCGACCCGGCGCGGGCGCGGGCCGAGATGGCCGACGTCGAGGCCGCCGCCCGTCGCGCGCTGGCCGAGGTCCGCGACGCGGTCAGCGGCTACCGCCAGGTCAGCTGCGCCCAGGCGCTGGCCGAGGCACGCTCGGCGCTGTCCGGCGCCGGGATCGCCGTCCGGCTGCCCACCCGGGTCCCGGCGCTGCCCGGCCCGGTCGACGCGGCGCTGGGCTGGGTGGTCCGCGAGGCGACGACGAACGTGCTGCGGCACAGCGGCGCGCGCTCGGTGACCGTCACGCTCACCGAGGACGGCACCGAGGCGGTGCTCACCGTCGCCGACGACGGTCGCGGCCCGGCCGACGACACCGAGCCCGGCTCCGGCCTGACCGGTCTGGCCGAGCGGGTGGGGGCGCTGGGCGGGGCGCTCACCGGCGGCGCCGGCCGGGACGGCGGCTACGAGCTGCGCGCCGTCCTGCCCCTGGCGCCGGTGCCCGCCGGGGCGGCCCGGTGATCCGCGTGCTCGTCGCCGAGGACCAGTCGATGGTGCGCGGCGCGCTGCGGGCGCTGCTGGAGCTGGAGGCGGACATCACCGTCGTCGCCGAGGTCGGCCGCGGGGACGAGGTGCTCGCCGCCGCCCGGGAGCACACGCCCGACGTCGCGCTGCTCGACATCGAGATGCCCGGTCAGGACGGCATCGACGCGGCGCGGGAGCTGGCCGCCGAGCTGCCGGGCGTGCGCGCCGTCGTCCTGACCACGTTCGGCCGGCCGGGCTTCCTGCGCCGCGCCATGGAGGTCGGCGCGGCGGGGTTCCTGGTGAAGGACGCCCCCGTCGCCGAGCTCGCGAAGGCCATCCGCGCCGTCGTCGCCGGCGAGCGGGTCATCGACCGGGACCTCGCGGCCGCGGCGCTGGCCATCGGCGCCACACCGCTGTCGACCCGCGAGGCCGACGTGCTGCGGGAGGCCGCCGACGGGGCGACCGTCGCCGACATCGCCCGCCGGCTGTTCCTCTCCGAGGGGACGGTGCGCAACTACCTGTCCTCGGCGATCGGCAAGACCGGCGCGCGCACCCGCGTCGAGGCCGCCCGGGTGGCGGCCGACAAGGGCTGGCTGTAGCAGGAGGACCCCCGTTCTCGACGGCCCCGTCCAGAGGCTCGCCGCGAGCCTGCGAGCGGTGAGGAGGACGGGGTCCTTCTACTGCTGCGGGTGTGGTACCGGTCGCTGCACGGCGATCGCCGCGGTCGTGGGGCCCGCCTGTTCGGCGGGGATCAGCGCGTCGAGGTCGAGCACCCGCACGTGGATCACGGTGCGCTGCTGCAGCGCGGCCCGCAGCGCGCGGTGCAGGCCGTCCTCGAGGTAGAGCTCGCCCTTCCACTGGACGGCGTGCGGGAACAGGTCGCCGTAGAAGGTGGAGTCGTCGGCGAGCAGGGTGTCCAGGGCCAGTTCGCGCTTGGTGGTGGTGAGGGTGTCCAGCCGGATCTGGCGCGGCGGGATCATCGCCCAGTCCCGCGTCGCCAGCCCGTGGTCGGGATAGGGCCGGCCGTTCCGGACCGCCTTGAAGATCAGGGGACCGACCTCCGCTCTGCGCCGCCCGGTGGGCACTGGACCGCCGTCCAGCCTATCGGCCGCCCCCTCCGGACGATGCCGTACGCCCCCGTGAGAGCCGCGACGGCACCGCCGGACCGACGTATGCTGCACTGGCACTCTGTCCGCGCGAGTGCCAGCGTCCGCGACCTCGCCGTCCGGGCGCCGGGGCTCCGGGAGGGGTGCCGCCCGACGCGTCGACCGGTACGGGGAGGTGTCACCGTGGCGCACGACGAGCGCCGCCTGCAGGTCCTGCGGGCCATCGTCCAGGACTACGTCTCGACCAACGACCCGGTGGGCAGCAAGGCCCTCGCCGAGCGGCACGACCTCGGCGTCTCGCCGGCCACCATCCGCAACGACATGGCCGTGCTCGAGGAGCAGGGCTACATCACCCAGCCGCACACCAGCGCCGGCCGGGTGCCCACCGACAAGGGCTACCGGCTCTTCGTCGACCGGCTCTCGGCGGTCAAGCCGCTGTCGGTGGCGGAGAAGCGGGCGATCGAGCGGTTCCTCGACGGTGCGCTCGACCTGCACGACATCCTCAGCCGGACCGTGCGGCTGCTGGCCCAGCTGACCCACCAGGTCGCCGTCGTCCAGTACCCGACCCTCTCGCGCAGCGCCGTCCGCCACCTCGAGCTGGTGCAGGTGGCCACCGCCCGGCTGCTGCTGGTGCTCATCACCGACACCGGGCGGGTCGAGCAGCGGCTGGTGGACTGCCCGGTCGACGTCGACCACGACGACGTCGCCGACCTGCGCGCGCTGCTCAACCAGACCTTCGCCGGTGCCAAGCTCGCCGACGCCGCGGGCCTGGTGCCCGACCTCCTAGAGACCGCGCCGCCGCACCTGCGCCGGCTGGTCGCCGCCGTGAGCGCCGCCCTCGTGGAGACGCTGGTGGAGCCGGGCGAGGACCGCCTGGTCATCGGGGGGACGGCGAACCTCGCGCGGGTCGCCGTCGACTTCCCCGGCAGCCTGCGCCCGCTGCTGGAGGCGCTGGAAGAACAGGTCGTCGTCCTGCGGTTGATCAGCGAGGTGGACACCGGGGGCACCGTCCTCGTGCGGATCGGCGAGGAGAACGCCCACGAGGCGCTCTCCGGTGCGTCGGTCGTCTCCGTGGGGTACGGCTCGGGGGACCACGCCCTCGGTGGGCTGGGCATCGTCGGCCCGACCCGCATGGACTACCCGACCAACATGGCCGCGGTGCGTGCCGTGGCCCGCTACGTCGGCCAGATCCTGGCCGAGAGCTGAGGTAAGAGACTTCTCGATGGCAACCGACTACTACGGCGTGCTGGGCCTGGCCCGCGGAGCCTCCGACAACGAGATCAAGAAGGCCTACCGCCGGCTGGCCCGGGACCTGCACCCGGACGTCAACCCCGACCCCGGGGCCAAGGAGCGCTTCCAGGAGGTCAGCCGCGCGTACCAGGCGCTGACCGACCCGGAGAAGCGGCGCATCGTCGACCTCGGCGGCGACCCGTTCGACAGCGGCTCGGCCGCCGGCGCCGGCGGGTTCGGCGGCGGGGCCGGCTTCGGCGGGCTCGGCGACATCATGGACGCCTTCTTCGGCGGTGGCGCCACCACGCGCGGCCCGCGCAGCCGGGTCCGCGCCGGCGGTGACGCCCTCATCCGGCTCGACCTCGACCTCGACGAGACGGTGTTCGGCACGACCAAGGACATCACCGTCGACACCGCCGTGCTGTGCGACGCGTGCACCGGTGCGGGCACCGCGCCCGGCACCCACCCGACCACCTGCGTCACCTGCTCGGGCCGCGGTGAGGTGCAGAGCGTGCAGCGCTCCTTCCTCGGTCAGGTCGTGGCCACCCGCCCCTGCCCGACCTGCGCCGGCACCGGCCAGGTCATCCCCGAGCCGTGCCCGAAGTGCGGCGGCGACGGGCGGGTGCGGGCCCGGCGCACCATCCCGGTCAAGGTGCCGGCCGGCGTCGAGGACGGCATGCGGATCCGGCTGACCGGTCACGGCGAGGTCGGTCCCGGCGGCGGGCCCGCCGGCGACCTGTACGTGGAGATCGCCGAGCGGCCGCACGACGTCTTCACCCGGGACGGCGAGGACCTGCACTGCCGGGTCACCCTGCCGATGACCGCCGCCGCGCTGGGCACCACCCTGACCCTCGACACCCTCGACGGGCAGGAGGAGGTCGACATCCGGCCGGGCACCCAGTCCGGCAGCGTGCTCACCCTGCGCGCCAAGGGCGCCCCGCGGCTGCGCGCCACCGGCCGCGGCAACCTCATGGTGCACGTCGAGGTCGAGACGCCGACCCGCCTGGACGCCGAGCAGGAGAAGCTGCTGCGCGAGCTGGCCGCGCTGCGCGGCGAGGACCGTCCGGCCGCCGCCGGTGCCGACGGTCACGGCGGGCTCTTCTCCCGGCTGTTCAAGTGAGCTCACCGACGCGCGGGGCAGCACGGCCGACCAGCGCCGGCGAGGAGGGCGCATGAGCGCCGTCCCCACCGACGACCGGCTGCCCGAGCTCGACGGCGCACCGCTGTTCCTGCTCGACGAGCTGCCCGACACCGCCGACCTGCTGGTCGACGGTGCCGAGGGCCGGCACGCCGTCGACGTGCTCCGGCTGACCCCCGGCGAGCGGGTGCGCGTCGGCGACGGCCGCGGCACCGTCGCCGAGGGCGAGGTCACCGCCGCCGGGCCGCAGGGTCTGCGGGTGCAGGTCTCCGCCCGGCACGAGGTGCCGCCGCCGGCGCTGGAGCTGGTGCTGGTGCAGGCGCTGCCCAAGGGCGAGCGCGGTCCGCTGGCGGTGGAGCTCGCCACGGAGCTCGGCGTCGACCGGATCGTGCCGTGGGCGGCCTCGCGCTGCGTGACCCGCTGGCGGGAGGACCGTGCGGCCAAGGGCGTCGCGAAGTGGCGCGCCGCGGCCCGGGCGGCCAGCAAGCAGTCCCGCCGTCCCCGCGTGCCCGAGGTCACCGACGTGCTGACCACCCGCCAGGTGTGCGGCGCACTCGCCGACGTCGACGTGGCCCTGGTCCTGCACGAGCAGGCCCGGCACCCGCTGACCCGCGTCGAGCTGCCGACGTCCGGCTCGGTCGCGGTGGTCGTGGGCCCGGAGGGCGGGCTCAGCGACGGCGAGGTGGTCGCGCTGAACGCCGCCGGCGCCCGCCCGGTGCGGCTCGGCCCGGAGGTGCTGCGCACCTCGACCGCCGGCGCCGCCGCCCTCGCCGCGCTCTCGGTCCGCACCCGCTGGGCGTGACACCGCTCCGGCGGTGACCAGCTGAACTGATCACCGGGGGCCTGGCCCACCCCTGGTGCTGAGCCAGGACCCGCGACGGTGAGCCAGGACGCCGCCGACCTCACCCTGCGGGACGACGCCGTCCTCACCCCGCGCTCGCCGTCCCGCGGTGCGGACGGCGGCCGCGGGTGGGGACGGCGATCAGCGGTCGCGCGTCAGCGCCCGGTACGAGGCGTGCCAGAGCCACTCCACCGGACCGCGGCTGGAACGGCGCAGCCACAGGTGCGCGGAGACCACGACCACCGCGGCGACCAGCGCGTACAGCGCGACGGTCGCCGGCACCCGGACGGCCGGGTCCAGCCGCGCGGCCAGGCCGAGACCCCAGCCGTAGCAGAGTGCCGACGCCACGACGTTCTGCAGCACGTAGCTGCTCAGCGCCGTCCGCCCCACCTCGGCCAGTCGCCGTCCTCCCGCGCCGAGCCGCTCGCGGCGGCCGACCACCTCGACCACGAGGGCCAGCAGGCCGAGGGCGACCAGCGGGGCGGTGCCGTACCGGGCGAGGACGAGCCCGGCCGTGCCGCCGAACACGCCGAGCGCGAGGTCCACCGGCAGCGCCAGGGCACCGACGACGAGCAGCCGGCGGCGCAGCCCGACCCCGTCCGGACCGAGCACGCCGGCCCGCAGCAGCCAGGCGCCCAGGAGGAACAGGGCCACCGACGAGGCCTGGATGAACACCGGCTCGAAGCGGAACAGCAGGGCGTCGTCCACCCGCAGCAGCACGAGGTCCCACCACGACCCGTCGGCGTAGGGGTTCGGCTCGACCACCCCGGGAGCCGGCTGCGCCGGGACGGCGGTCAGCGCGGCCGTGACCAGGCCGAGCAGCAGCACGTGCACGGCCGCGGCCGCGACCATCCAGGTGCGCTGGGCGCGCTCGCTCGTGGCGAGGACGTAGGCCACCACCGCTCCGGTGACGGCGTACCCCATGAGGACGTCGAACTCCACGACCAGCAGGTAGTGCACGACGCCGTCGAGGAACAGCAGGGCCGCCCGGACCGGGTACCGCCCGGGCCACCGCCGTCCCGCCCGCAGGGCCGACCGCCGCTGGATCTCCAGCCCGATGCCGAACACCAGCGAGAGCAGCCCCAGGAACTTGCCCTGGGACAGCTGCTGCAGCACCGCCTCCACCCCGGCCCACCCGGCCGGGGTGGTCGACGCGGTGTCCTCGGCGAGGTACCCGAGGAACCCACCCGGGTCGGTGAAGATCCAGATGTTGGTGGCGAGCGTGCCGAGGATGGCCACACCGCGCAGCACGTCGAGCGACGCGATGCGCTCGGACGGCGCCGCAGCGGGCTGGGGGGTCGTGCGCCGTGCCGCACTCAGGGACATGGTGGAGGAGGGTAGCCATACGACCGTATGGTCGTCCAGGATGCGAGCATGCCGGGCGTGACCGGGCCCTCCGACCGCCTCCTCGACTGCGTGCTCGACCTGCTGGTGGCCGAGGGGTACGAGGGCATCAGCATCCGGCGGGTCGCCACGGCGGCCGGCGTGTCGATCGGGGCGGTGCAGCACCACTTCGCGACCAAGGACGCCCTGCTGACCGCGGCGATGGACCGGGTCTCCCAGCAGTTCCAGCAGCGACTGGAGCGGCGCATCGCGCCCGGAGCCGGGCCCGCCGAGTGGCTGCGCGCGGTCGCCGACGAGCTGGTGAGCACCGGGGAGGAGCGCCGGCCGGCGAGCGTCATCTGGCTGGTGCGCATGGCGCGCGCCGCCGTCCACGAGCCGACCGCCGAGGTGCACCGGCGGGAGTGGCAGCAGGTCGAGGACCTGCTCGCGCAGCTGGTCGCCGCCGCGCGTCCCGACCTGGCGGAGCAGTCGGTCCGGGACGAGGCGACGGTGCTGCTGGCACTGCTCGACGGGCTGGCCGGCGCGGCCGCCGTCGAGCCCGGCCGGGTGCCGCCGGAACGGGCGGAGGCGCTGGTCGCCCGGCACCTGGACGCACTCCTGGACCCCGTCCGGCCCCCGGCGTGACGGTGCTCAGCGCAGGGCGGCGCGGGCGCGGTCGCTGACCAGGTCGACCAGCCAGGTCAGGACGACGACCGCTGCGAGCACCGTCGTCGCCGCGGCCCAGTCGAAGGTCGCCAGCTCCGAGGCCAGCAGCGCACCGAGACCGCCGGCGCCCAGCAGCCCGACCAGCACGGTGTCGCGGATCGCGACCTCCCACCGGTACAGCGCGTAGGCCAGCACCGGCCCGGCCGCCAACGGCAGCACCCCGTACAGCCATGCGCCCACCGGCCGGGCGCCCAGCGCGGTGAGCGCCGCCCGCGGCCGCGGGTCGAGCTCCTCGGTGGCCTCCGCGGCCAGCCGGCCCAGCACCCCCAGCGTGTAGACGCCCAGCGCCAGCGCGCCCGGCAGCACCCCGGGCATCAGCACGAAGAGCAGCACCAGGGCCCACACCGGGGGCGGTACGGCGCGCAGCAGGAGCAGCCCGCCGCGCACCAGCGCCCCCACGACCCGCCGTCCGGAGGACGACCGCCCGGCCGGCCGTGCCGCCGGACCGGCCAGCAGCACCGCGCCCAGCAGCGCGACGGCGATCGCGACCACCGACATCTGCACCGTGTCCACGGCCAGCACGCCGATCGTGCGCAGCAGGTCGCCGTCGGTCGCCGGCGGCCAGGCCGCACCCCACACGTGCGCCAGCTGCGCGGCGGTGCGCTCCGAGACCAGCGACGCCGGCGACAGCGCGAGGTACCAGCACGACCACCCGACCAGGACGACGGTGCCGGCAACGGTCGCGGTCAGCACCGGGTCGCGGCGGGAGGACGGCGGAGGCGCGGCCAGTCGCCGGCGCACCGCCCGCCCCGCCACGTCGGCGACCAGGCAGAGCAGCGACAGGGCGTAGACCGCGCTCCACACCTGCTCCCAGCGCAGCGACGCGAACGACAGCGCCAGCTGGTAGCCCAGCCCGCCGGCGCCGACCATCCCGAGGACGACGGCCGAGCGGACCGCGCACTCCAGCCGGTAGAGCGCGTAGGACAGCAGCCCGCCCGCGGCCGGGGGCAGCAGCCCGTAGAGCGCCGCGGCCGGGCGCCCGGCTCCCGCCGCCCGCAGTGCCCGGTACGCCCCGCGGGGCACCTCGTCGACCAGGTCGGCGAAGACCTTGGCGGTCACGGCACCGTAGGGCAGTCCGATGGCCAGCACGCCCACCCACGGGTCCAGGCCGAGCACGTTGACCAGCAGCAGCCCCCACACCGCCTCGTGCAGCCCCCGCGGGACGGCGAGCACACCCCGGGCGGCCAGCCAGCCGGCCCGGCGTCGTCCCCAGGTGGTGCGCGAGACGAGCGCGGCGCCGGCGGCGCCGAGCAGGAGCGCCAGCGCGGTGCCGGCCGCGGCGTAGGCGACGGTGACCAGCGCCGACCGCGCCAGGACGCCGAGGAACTGCGCGTCCAGCGCCGGTGAGAGGGCGGCGGAGGCGAAGCGGCCGAACTGCGCCGTCCCGCCCGGGTTCACCACGTCACCGCTGAACAGACCCGCGCCGGCCAGCGACCAGAGCAGCACCGCCGCCGCGCCCACGCCCCAGGCCCAGCGGCGCCGGTCCCGCCGCAGCACCGGCGGGGCCGCCGCGCGGTCGAGCACCGCCGTCACGACGCCGCCTCGCCGGCGCTCGCCAGCGCCGTGCCGCCCGGTGCCCTGCCATCGCGTGACCTCGCGGCCTCGGTCACATCGCCGCTCCGTAGAACTCCGCCAGGTCGGACGCCGACAGCGCGGCCACGGGGCGGTCGAGCACGACCCGGCCCTCGGCCAGCCCCACCACCCGGCCGCAGTGCCGCCGCACCAGCCCGGGGTCGTGCAGCGCCGTCACCAGCGCGCCGCCGCGGGCCAGGGCCGGCTCGCCGAGCAGCGCCAGCACCCGGTCGGCGAGCACCGGGTCCAGCGCGGACGCCGGCTCGTCGGCCAGCACGAGGTCCGGCTCCTGCACCAGCAGGCGGGCGATCGCCACCCGCTGCCGCTGACCGCCCGAGAGCCGCTCGGTGCGCTCGAACGCGCGGTCGGCCAGGCCCACCCGCTCCAGCGCCGCGAGCACCTCGGGCAGGCCCTGCGGGCGCACCAGCGACCAGGCCGCCCGGGCCGCCGACCACTGCGCCAGCCGCCCGGCGTTGACGTCGTGCACCACGCGCAGCCGGCCGACCAGCTCCAGCGCCTGGTGCACGGTGCCGACCCGCGCCCGCAGCCGGCGGCGCTCCCGCCCGGACAGCGCGGCCGGGTCGGCGCCGAGCACCCGCACCGTCCCGGCGGTGGGCGGCACCGATCCGTTCGCCACTGCGAGCAGCGTGGACTTGCCGGCTCCGGAGGCGCCGACGAGGGCGACCCGCTCGCCGGGGCCGACCGCCAGGTCGACCCCGGCCAGCGCCGTCGTCCCGCCGTACCGGACCGTGACGCCGTCCAGCCGCAGGACGGCGGTCAGCTGACCAGCCCCAGGTCGCGGCCGATCTCCTCGATCCGGTCGTGGTCGGAGGCCTGCACGGGGACGAAGGCCCCCGCACCGAAGAGCTCCAGCACCGGGGACCCGGCGGGCAGGCCGGAGAAGAAGTCCAGCAGCCGGTCGCGGAGGTCGGGGACGCCGGTCCGCTCGGCGGCCCGCGGGCCGAGCAGCCAGTGGTAGTCGGAGTACGGCGGGGTCTCGGCGTAGCGCACGACCGCCGGGTCGACCGCGCCCCCCTCGGTGCGCGACCGCCAGACCTGGGCGTTGAGCACCCCGGCCTGGTAGCTGCCGGAGGCGACCAGCGCCAGCGTGGCGTCGTGCGAGCCGGAGAAGCCGGGCCCGCCGGGGAAGCCCTGCGGGTCGACGCCGGCCTCGCGCAGGAACCACGCGGGCATCAGCCGGCCCGACGTCGAGGTCTCGCTGCCGTAGGTGAAGCGCAGTAGGGCGAGCGCGGTCAGGTCGTCGGACGGCGCGAGCCCGGTGGCCGCGTTGACCACGAACACCGAGGTGAACGCCTGGTCGATGTCGCGCTGGGCGACCGGCTCGGCGCCCGGGGTCTGCAGCCGGGCCTGGACGCCGGTGAGCCCGCCGAACCAGACGAGGTCGAGGTCGCCGGTGCGGAAGAGGGAGACGGCCGCGGCGTAGTCGGTGACCGGCGTGTACTCGACCTCGACGTCGAGCGCTCCGGAGAGGGCGTCGGCGACGGCCCCGTAGAGGCGCTGCAGGACCTCGGGGTCCTGGTCGGGGATGGCGCCGACGCGCAGCGGGCCGGGGGAGGTCGGGGCGGCGGGGCCGCCGCAGCCGGTCACCGCGGCCGCGAGGGCGACACCGGCACCGGCCAGCAGGGCGCGGCGGGAGAGCGGGGGGAGCAGGGACTGGGCTTCGGGGCCACCCGACCGGGCGACGCGGCGGGCGCCCACTACGTCCGGGCGCGGGGGGAGGGGACGGTCACGGGAGACCTCCGGGAGGTGAGCGACGGGTGCCCGCCATCCTGACCCACTCCGACGACATGCGTTCCGCCGGAGTGCCGTCGGCCCCCTGGCAGGGGCCCGTGGCGAGCGTGCGAGCCGTGGGGGGCGAGGAGGCCCTTATAGGGTCGTTCCGTGACGGACTGCCTGTTCTGCCGCATGGTCGCGGGCGAGATCCCGGCCGACGTCGTGCACGAGACCGACCGGACGCTGGCGTTCCGGGACATCAACCCGCAGGCCCCCACCCACGTCCTGGTCGTGCCCAAGGAGCACCACCCGACGGTGGTCGCGCTGGCGCAGGCCGACCCCGGGCTGCTGGGCGCGGTCGTCCGAGCGGCCGGTGAGGTGGCCGTCCAGGAGGGTCTGGCCACCGAGGACGGCGTCGAGCCGGGCTACCGCGTCGTCACCAACACCGGACCCGCGGCCGGGCAGACCGTGCACCACCTGCACCTGCACGTCCTCGGCGGGCGCGACCTGCGCTGGCCGCCCGGCTGACCGACCGCACGGTCAGCGCGGGTTGCGGCGGGCGATCGCCGCGGTCAGGGAGGCCGCGAACGCCGTCCACGCCAGGTAGGGCACCAGCGCGGCCCCGGCCCGGCGGTCCAGCACCCAGGACCGGCGCGCGAGGTCGGCGGTCGACGCCGCCAGCAGCACCGCCTCGGCAGTCGCGAGCGCCGGCCGCCGGGCGCGGAAGAACAGCCAGGTCCAGCCGGCGTTGAGCGTCAGGTTGGCGAGGTAGGCCCGCAGGTAACGGCGCCGCGCCCCCTCGCCGCCGGCGGTGAGCGCCCGGCCGCCCGCGACGGCGAGCAGGACGTAGAGCACCGTCCACGCCGGGCCGAACGCCCACCCCGGCGGCTGCCACGGCGGCTTGTCCAGCTCGCGGTACCAGCGGGTGCCGGCAGCCGTGCCGATGCCGCCGACGACCGCGGTCGTGGTCACGGCGGCCGACGTGAGGGTGTAGGGGGAGCGGTCGGTCATGCGGCTCCGCGTACCCGCACCCGTCGTCTGCCAGGCTGCCGGGCATGACCGACACCCCGACCGGCGATCCGGCGCCCGTGCGCATCGAACGGGACGACGACGTCGCCGTCGTCGTCCTGGACTCCCCGCCGCTGAACCTCTTCGACGTCCCGGTGTTCGACGCGGTCGAGGCGGTCGCCGACGAGCTCGTCCGGCTCACCGACCCGGCCGACCCCGAGCGGGCGCGGGCGGTGCTGGTCGAGGCGCGGGGCCGGGTCGTCTCCGGCGGCGTCGACGTCACGGTGTTCCGCGACGTCGCCGAGGGTCCCGAGCCCGCCGAGCGGGGCGCCGAGCTGTGGCGGCGGCTGCTGCGGGTGGCGCAGACGTTCGAGGACCTCCCGGTGCCCACCGTCTTCGCCGCCCACGGGCTGACCCTCACGGCGGCGTTCGAGCTGGCGCTGGCCTGCGACGTCCTGCTGGCAGCCGAGAAGGCGTCGTTCGGGCTGGTCGAGATCGTCGTCGGGCTGACCCCCTCGATGGGCGGGCCGCAGCGGCTGGCCGAGCGGGCCGGTCCCGCGCGGGCCAAGGAGCTCGTCTTCACCGGCGAGCGCTACCCGGCCGCCGTGCTGGAGCGGTGGAACGTGGTCAACCGGGTCCTCCCCGACGACGGCTTCGCCGAGGCCGCCCGCGCCTACGCCCACCGGGTCGCGGCCGGCCCGACAGTGGCGCACGCGGCCACCAAGCAGCTGGTCACCACCGCCGTCCGGCAGGGCGCGCGGGCCGCCGACGACCTGGTGCCCGACGTCTCCGGCCCGCTGTTCGCCACCGCGGACCTGCGCGGCGCGGTGGCGTCCTTCCTCGCCGACGGACCCGGCAAGGCCTCCTACTCGGGTCGGTGAGCGACGGTCGCGGCGGCGGTTCCGCGTCCCCGGGCGCGGGTAGACTCGACGGGTCCGCACCTCCTCTCGCAGGAAGGCAGGGTCGAGGGTTCTTGCCCGACTCCTCCTCGAACGTCCCCGTGCCCGGAGCGCCCACCTCGCGTGAGGCCTCGGCACAGGCTGCAGCGGCGGACGGCCACCTCGGCACGCCCGCCCAGTCCGGGACCGGTCTGGGGGACTCCGCCCCCACCGCCGTCCGGACCACGATCACCGTCCCCGACTCCGTGTCGATGGTCGCCCTGCTCGGCTCCGGCGACGAGCTGTTGCGCCTCGTGGAGAACGAGGTCGACACCGACGTCCACGTGCGCGGCAACGAGATCGCGGTGACCGGCCAGCCGGCCGACAACGCCTTCGCCGTCGCGGTGTTCGACGAGCTGATCGCACTGCTGGGCACCGGCCAGGCGCTGCGCCCGGACTCGGTGCGCCGCGTCATCGGGATGCTGCGCGCCGGCGGCTCGGAGCGGCCGGCCGACGTCCTGAGCCTGGACATCATCAGTCGCCGCGGGCGCACGATCCGGCCCAAGACGCTGAACCAGAAGCGCTACGTCGACGCCATCGACACGCACACCATCGTCTTCGGCATCGGCCCGGCCGGCACCGGCAAGACCTACCTGGCGATGGCCAAGGCCGTGCAGGCGCTGCAGACCAAGCAGGTCAACCGGATCATCCTCACCCGCCCGGCCGTCGAGGCCGGCGAGCGGCTCGGCTACCTGCCCGGCACGCTGAGCGAGAAGATCGACCCGTACCTGCGCCCGCTGTACGACGCGCTGCACGACATGGTCGACCCGGAGTCCATCCCCCGACTGATGCAGTCGGGGACCATCGAGGTGGCGCCGCTGGCCTACATGCGCGGGCGCACGCTCAACGACGCGTTCGTCATCCTCGACGAGGCGCAGAACACCACCGCCGAGCAGATGAAGATGTTCCTGACCCGGCTCGGCTTCGGCTCCAAGATCGTGGTCACCGGCGACGTCACCCAGGTCGACCTGCCCGGTGGCGCGCAGAGCGGGCTGCGGATCGTGCGGGAGATCCTCGACGGCATCGAGGACGTGCACTTCTCCAACCTGACCAGCGCCGACGTCGTCCGCCACCGGCTGGTCGGGGACATCGTCGACGCCTACGAGCGCTGGGACTCCGCGCACAACCAGGGCCGGCCGGCGGCCGCCCCGCCGCCGGCCCGGCCCTCCCGGCCGCGCCGCCAGGGGAGCTGAGCGCCGTGCCCGTCGAGGTCGCCAACGAGTCCGAGATCGCCGTCGACGAGTCCTCCCTCGCCGCCATCTGCACGTACGTGCTGGCCGAGATGGGCGTCAACCCGATGGCCGAGCTGTCGGTGCTCTGCGTCGACGCGGACTACATGAGCACGCTGCACGAGCGCTGGATGGGCGAGAAGGGGCCGACCGACGTCCTCGCCTTCCCGATGGACGAGCTGGACACCGGCCGTCCCGACGAGCCCGACCCGGGCCCGGCCCTGCTCGGGGACGTCGTCCTGTGCCCCTCGGTCGCCATCCGCCAGGCCCGCGCGGCCGGGCACACGATGGACGACGAGCTGATCCTGCTGGCCACGCACGGCGTGCTGCACCTCCTGGGCTACGACCACATGGAGCCCGACGAGGAGAAGGAGATGTTCGGCCTGCAGTCCAAGCTGCTCGACGGCTGGCGCGCCGCCCCGCGGGCGCCGATGACCGGTGAGGCCGTCGACCGGGGGCCGGTCCCCCGATGACCTCCGGCGAGATCACCCTGCTGGTGATCGCCGTCTGCCTGATCCCGCTCGCCGGCCTGTTCGGCGCGATGGACGCCGCGCTGCAGCGGGTGTCCAAGGCGCGCGTCGACGAGATGCGGCGGGACGGCGTCAAGCGGGCCGGCGTGCTCTCCGACGTCGTCGCCGAGCGGGCCCGGCACGTGGCGCTGCTGCTCCTGCTGCGGATCGCCTGCGAGATGGTCGCCGCCACCCTGGTCGCGGTCATCCTCTACCGGATCTGGGGCGGGGGCTGGCAGGCGGTGCTGGTCGCGGCCGGGGTGATGACCGTCGTCAGCTACGTGCTGGTCGGCGTCGGGCCGCGCACGCTGGGCCGCCAGCACGCCTACGGCACCGCGCTGGCCGGCGCCGGCGTCGTCCGCCTGCTGGGTCGGGTGCTGGGGCCGATCGCGACGCTGCTGATCCTGGTCGGCAACGCGATCACCCCCGGGCGCGGCTTCCGCGACGGGCCGTTCTCCTCCGAGGTCGAGCTGCGCGAGCTGGTGGACATGGCCGAGGAGCGCGGCGTCGTCGAGTCCGGTGAGCGCAACATGATCCACTCGGTGTTCGAGCTGGGCGACACCATCGCCCGCGAGGTCATGGTGCCGCGCACCGACGTGGTCTGGATCGAGCGGAACAAGTCCCTCCGGCAGGCGCTGGCGCTCGCGCTGCGCAGCGGCTTCAGCCGCATCCCCGTCATCGGCGAGAACGTCGACGACGTCGTCGGGGTCATCTACCTCAAGGACCTCATCCGCCGGACCCAGGGCGGCCAGGACGTCCGCAACGACGTGCGGGTCGAGGAGCTGATGCGCCCGCCGACGTTCGTGCCGGAGTCCAAGCCGGTCGACGAGCTGCTGCGGGACATGCAGGCCCAGCGCATCCACATCGCGATCGTCGTCGACGAGTACGGCGGCTTCGCGGGGCTGGTGACGATCGAGGACATCCTCGAGGAGATCGTCGGCGAGATCGCCGACGAGCACGACCGCTTCCAGCGGCCGCCGGTCGAGGAGCTGTCCGACGGCTCGGTGCGGATCACCGCCCGGCTGCCGGTCGAGGACCTCGCCGAGCTCTTCGACGTGGAGCTGCCGGAGGACGACGACGTCGAGACCGTCGGCGGCCTGCTGGCCCGCGAGCTCGGCGTGGTGCCGATCGAGGGCTCGCAGGCCGAGGTCGCCGGGCTGCGGCTGGTCGCCGAGAGCACCGGCGGACGGCGGAACCGGATCGACACCCTCCTGGTCTGCCGGGTGCCCGAGGAGCCCGAGCCCGCCGACGGTGAGGAGCCGCAGGCGCAGGGCGCGACCGCCTCGGGGGCCACGGCCTCCGGCGCCACCCGTGTCGAGGAGCCCGCCGGCGCCGTGGAAGGGTGACCGCCCGTGAGTGACCTGCAGCCCGAGGACGCCAAGCTCGTCACCCTGGCCCGCTCCGCGCGTGGCCGCACCGGCGCTCCGGAGGGTGCGGCGGTCCGCGACACCGACGGCCGCACCTACCTCGCCGCCACGGTGACCCTGCCCTCGCTGCAGCTCTCCGCGCTGCAGGCGGCCGTCGCCGCCGCCGTCTCCAGTGGGGTCGAGGGCCTGGAGGCCGCGGCCGTCGTCTCGGCCGCCGATGCCGTCGAGGAGGCCGGGCTGGCCGCCGTCCACGACCTGACGCCGTCCGCGCCGGTGGTCCTCGCCGGCCCGGACGGGGCCGTCCGCACCACCGTCTGAAGAAGGACCCCCTGCCCCCGCCACTGGCCGGCTCGCGGCGGGATCCTGCAGCGGCCGGCGGCGGGATCGGCGATCCCGCCGGGGAGCGGGCTCAGTCCAGCGGCCGCCCGAGGGCCGCGGCGAACGCCTCCGGGTTCCGGACGCGCGTGGTGAACGCCCGCTCCGTCGCGCCGTCGTCCGACAGGTGCCGGACGGCGACCGGCGCCCGCCCCGGCCACCAGCCCCCGTGCCGAGCAACCTCCGGCCAGTCCGCCGGCGGGGTGCCGCGGCGCACCGCCAGCACCTGGCTGGTGCCGAGCACGTGCCGGGACGACGCCCCGAGCAGGCCGGCCGCGTCGGAGGAGACCCCGGCGTCCGAGACGGTCAGCCGGGTCGTCGACAGGGCGAGGACCGCCAGCCCGGCGAGGACGGCGACCGGGGCCTCCCCGGCGACGGTCGACGGTCCACCGATCCAGGCGGCGGTGCCGAGCCAGGCCGCGACGACCGCCAGCACCGTGACCACCAGCCACGGCCGCGCCGGGTCGTACTGCCAGTAGCGCAGCGGCGCGGGTGTCACCGTGGCCGAGCGCCGTGCCCCACGGGCCGGGGAGAAGCGGTACGCCCCGACCTGCACCAGGTGCCGCCGGCGTTCGTGCTCCGCCCGCACGGCCGTCGACCGGTCCGCCTCACGCCGTCTCCGTCCCGCCACGGGACCGATCCTCGCAGCCGTCCCACACGGCACGGGCGGCGCGGAGGTGTCGTCCCCGGGTGGGAGGATGGGCGGCGTGACCCCACCGGACCAGCCGCCGTACCGCAGCGGTTTCGCCTGTCTGGTGGGCCGCCCCAACGCCGGCAAGACCACGCTGACCAACGCGCTGGTCGGCGAGAAGGTCGGCATCGTCAGCAACCGCCCGCAGACCACGCGGCACGCCATCCGGGGCGTCGTCCACCGGCCGGGCGGTCAGCTCGTGCTCGTCGACACCCCCGGTCTGCACAAGCCCCGGAGCCTGCTCGGCCGCCGGCTCAACGACGTCGTCCGCGACACCCTGTCCGAGGTCGACGTCGTCGTCCTCTGCGTGCCGGCCGACCAGCCCGTCGGCACCGGGGACCGGTTCATCGCCCGCCAGCTGCGCGAGGTGAAGGCGCCCGTCGTCGTCGTGGTGACCAAGACCGACGCCGCGTCGAAGAAGCAGGTCGCCGAGCAGCTGCTGGCCGCCAGCCAGCTGGTCGAGGCCGCCGAGGTCGTGCCGGTCAGCGCGGTCCGGGGCGACCAGGTCGAGCTGCTGGAGGACCTGCTGGTCGGCCTGCTGCCGGAGGGCCCGCCGCTCTACCCCGAGGAGCAGACCACCGACGAGGACGTCGAGCGGCAGATCGCCGAGCTGGTCCGCGAGGCCGCCCTGGAGAAGGTGTTCCAGGAGGTGCCCCACTCCCTGGCCGTCACGATCGAGGAGATGACCCGGCGTCCCGACCCCAAGCGGGACGGCGGCGAGCTGGTCGAGGTCCACGCCCTGCTGCACTGCGAGCGCCCCAGCCAGAAGCCGATGCTGCTGGGCAAGGGCGGGCAGGTCATCAAGGCGATCGGCAGCGAGGCCCGGCCGGGCATCGAGGCGCTGCTCGGCGCCCGGGTGCACCTGGACCTGCACGTCACGGTCCTCGGCGAGTGGCAGGACGACCCGAAGAAGCTGAACAGGCTCGGCTACTGATGAGCACCACACCGAAGTCCCTCTACCGGGACGAGGGCATCGTCCTGCGCACCCAGAAGCTGGGCGAGGCCGACCGCATCGTCACGGTGCTCACCCGCCGGCACGGCAAGGTGCGCGCGGTGGCCAAGGGCGTCCGCCGCACCAAGAGCAAGTTCGGCGCCCGGCTGGAGCCCTTCAGCCACGTCGACCTGCAGTTCTACACCGGCCGCAACCTCGACATCGTGAGCCAGGCGGAGTCGATCCGCGCCTACGGCCAGTCGATCGTGGCCGACTACCCGGCCTACACCGCCGGCACCGCGGTGCTGGAGACCGCCGACCGGCTCACCGCCGAGGAGAAGGAGCCCTCGCTGCGGCTGTTCCTCCTCGTCGTCGGGGCGCTGCGGGCGCTGTCCGAGCGCACCCACCCGGCCGGCCTGGTGCTCGACGCCTTCCTGCTGCGCGCGATGTCGGTCGCCGGGTGGGAGCCGGCGCTCGGCGGCTGCGCCCGATGCGGCGAGGAGGGGCCGCACCGGCACTTCTCGGTGCCCGCCGGCGGCATGGTCTGCCCGCCCTGCCGCCCGACCGGCTCGGCGATGCCGAACCCGGCCACCATCGAGCTGCTCGACGCGCTGCTCACCGGTGACTGGGCCGCAGCCGAGGCCAGCCAGGGCACCAACCGCCGCGAGGGCAGCGGGCTGGTCGCCGCGCTGCTGCAGTGGCACCTGGAGCGCGGGCTGCGCTCGCTGCCGCTGGTCGACCGGTCCGAACCGACGGCGCCACGCCGGCAGGCAGGTCTGCTGAGTGAGGCGTGAGGTGAAGGCCCCGAACCCGCACCCGTCGGGGGCCCGCCCACCGCAGCTGCCGCCGGACAAGGTGCCCGGCCACGTCGCGATCGTGATGGACGGCAACGGCCGCTGGGCCGAGCAGCGCGGACTGCCGCGCACCGCCGGGCACGAAGCGGGGGAGTCCTCGCTGTTCGACTGCGTCGAGGGCGCGATCGAGCTGGGGGTCACGGCGATCAGCGCCTACGCGTTCTCCACCGAGAACTGGCGGCGCAGCCCCGACGAGGTCCGCTTCCTCATGGGGTTCAACCGCGACGTCATCCGCCGCCGCCGTGACGAGATGCACGACCTGGGGGTGCGGGTGCGCTGGGCCGGCCGTCGTCCGCGGCTGTGGCGCAGCGTCATCAAGGAGCTCGAGGTCGCCGAGGAGCTCACGAAGGACAACGACGTCCTGACGCTGACCATGTGCGTCAACTACGGCGGCCGGGCCGAGATCGCCGACGCCGCCGCGGCCATCGCCCGCGAGGTCGCGGCGGGCCGGCTCGACCCGGCCAAGGTCGACGAGGGCACCGTCGCCCGCTTCCTCGACGAGCCCGACATGCCCGACGTCGACCTGTTCGTGCGCAGTTCCGGGGAGAACCGCACCAGCAACTTCCTGCTGTGGCAGTCGGCGTACGCCGAGCTCGTCTTCCTCGACACGCTCTGGCCGGACTTCGACCGCCGGCACCTGTGGGCCGCGTGCGAGGAGTACGCCTCGCGGCAGCGCCGCTTCGGCAGCGCCTGAGGAGATCCGTCGCAGGCTCGGGGTACGACCCGGGAAGGCCCGCACCGAGAGGAGGACGATCGTGTTCGTGGTGACCCGGCTGCGGGTGCCCGAGACCGACGCGGCCGGCTTCGCCGCCGCCGCCGACGTCCTGCTCGGCGCGCTCGCCGCCCGCCCCGGCTACCGGGACGGCGAGCTCGGCCGCTGCACCGACGACGCAGGCCTGTGGGCGCTGGTCACCCGGTGGGACGGCGTCGGCGCCTACCGCCGGGCGCTGTCGGCCGCGGAGGTGAAGCTCGCCGGCGCGCCGGTGTGGCTGTACGCCCTCGACGAGCCGGGCGCCTACGTGCCGGGGGAGCAGGCCCTCCAGGGGTGATCACGCCCCCTGTGGGCATCCCCTGGGCTGGGACAGCAGGTGTCGAGCACGGAGGACGCGCGATGAGCGAGCCCAGGCGGGACGATGCGACACCCCCGATGTCGGCCGACCCCACCGTGCAGGTCGGCCCCCCTCCGGTGCCCGGTCGGGCCGTGCGGGACCAGCTGGCGCGGGGCGAGCTGACGACGCCCCCGGTCCGCCAGGACGACCCCACCGTGCACCTCGACCGCCCGTCGCGGGGAGATCCGGACCGCACGCTGGAACTCGGCGGTCCGCCGCCGGCCGGGACCACCGTCGGGCCGAGACCCCGACGGCGCTGGCGCACCTGGCCGTGGATCCTCGCCGTCGTGCTCGCGCTCGTCGTGCTCGGCGCGGTCCTGCTGGTCATGCTCTGGCGCGGCGCGACGATCGAGGGCGTCCGCTTCCTCGACGCGCAGCTGCGGGTGGACGGCGACCTCGTCGGGTGGGTCGGCGGCACGGTCCCCCGCTGACCTCCCCCGCCGCCCCGCACCGTGGCAGAGGTGCCCACCGCAGGACGGCGCGGGCAGCTCGCGCCGGGACCTCCGGCCGGGCGGCGGGGGAACGGACCGGCAGCGGCAACTACCGTGGACGGGTCAACCCACCGACCGCCAGCCGGATGGAGCCCCTCGCCGTGAGCGACAGCACCGCCAAGCACGACCCCGCACGCCTGGACAAGGTGGTGAACCTCTGCAAGCGACGGGGGTTCGTCTTCCCGTCCGGCGAGATCTACGGCGGCACCCGCTCCGCCTGGGACTACGGGCCCCTGGGCACCGAGCTCAAGGAGAACATCAAGCGGCAGTGGTGGCGCACCGTCGTCCAGGGCCGTGACGACATCGTCGGCCTGGACTCCTCGGTGATCCTGCCGCGCCAGGTGTGGGTCGCCTCGGGCCACGTCGGCGTCTTCACCGACCCGCTGACCGAGTGCCAGAACTGCCACAAGCGCTTCCGGGCCGACCACCTGGAGGAGGAGTTCGAGGCCAGGAAGGGCCGGGCCCCGGAGAACGGGCTGGCCGACATCAGCTGCCCCAACTGCGGCACGAAGGGTGCGTGGACCGAGCCGCGCGACTTCAACATGATGCTGAAGACGCACCTCGGCCCGGTCGAGGACGAGTCCGGCCTGCACTACCTGCGCCCGGAGACCGCGCAGGGCATCTTCGTCAACTTCGCCAACGTCATGGGCGCGGCGCGGAAGAAGCCGCCGTTCGGCATCGGCCAGATCGGCAAGTCCTTCCGCAACGAGATCACTCCCGGCAACTTCGTCTTCCGCACGCGCGAGTTCGAGCAGATGGAGATGGAGTTCTTCGTCGAGCCCGGCACCGACGAGCAGTGGCACCAGTACTGGATCGACGAGCGCACCCGCTGGTACACCGACCTCGGCATCGACCCGGCGAACCTGCGGCACTACGAGCACCCGAAGGAGAAGCTCTCCCACTACTCGACGCGCACCGTCGACATCGAGTACCGCTTCGGCTTCCAGGGCTCGGAGTGGGGGGAGCTCGAGGGCATCGCCAACCGCACCGACTTCGACCTGAAGACCCACTCGGAGCACTCCGGCGCCGACCTCACCTACTTCGACCAGGCCAGCAACACCCGCTGGACGCCGTACGTCATCGAGCCGGCCGCCGGCCTCACCCGCTCGCTGATGGCCTTCCTCATCGAGGCCTACACCGAGGACGAGGCGCCCAACGCCAAGGGCGGCGTCGACACCCGCACCGTGCTGCGGCTGGACCCGCGGCTGGCGCCGGTCAAGGCCGCCGTCCTGCCGCTGTCGCGCAACGCCGACCTGTCGCCCAGGGCGCGGGACCTGGCGGCGCAGCTCCGGCAGAACTGGAACGTCGACTTCGACGACGCCGGCGCGATCGGCCGCCGGTACCGGCGGCAGGACGAGATCGGGACGCCGTTCTGCCTCACCGTCGACTTCGACACCCTCGAGGACCATGCGGTCACCGTCCGCGAGCGCGACTCGATGAGCCAGGAGCGCGTCGGGCTGGACCAGGTCGAGACCTACCTCAAGACCCGCCTGCCCGTCTGCTGAACCCGAACATCGACATCGACGACCTCATCGCCGGTGTCATGCGCCGCTACGGGTCGGCGACGAAGAAGGACGCCGTCGACTCCGCTCTCCACCAGGTGTCCGTCGTACCGATGACGCCGCGCGAGATGCACTCCATGCGGGGCAGTGGCTGGGGCGCGGACCTGGAGGGCATCCGGAGCCGTGAGGGCGCTGAGGTCGCCGCTCGGTGGGGCGAGGGGTGACCGTCCTCATCGACTCCTGCGTGTGGACCGCCTTCCTCCGGGACACCGGTGGCCCCGAGGTCGACCTGCTGGAACAGCTCATCGACGAACGGCGAGCGGCAACCACGGACGTCGTGCTGCTCGAGGTGCTCGCCGGTACCACCGACGAGGAGCGCGCAGCACGCCTGCGTCGCTTCCTCGCAGGCGCGGAACTGCTCCACCAGGAGTCGCCCGTGGACGCCGAGCAGGCGGCCGCCCTCCACCGGGCGTGCCGGCGAGCAGGTGAGACACCCCGGTCGCTCAACGACTGCCTCATCGCCGCGGTCGCACTGCGGCACGACGTGCCCGTGCTCCACCGGGACCGGGACTTCACGGTGCTGGCACAGCACACGGACCTGCGGCTGGTGGAGCCGGCGGCCTGACGTCGCCACGGCCGCCGTGGGCTCGGCGTCGACCGGGCGGTCGCGGTCGTCGACACGGCCGGACACGCCGACCGGGACGGCGGCAACCGCTCACCCGGCGGCGGGTCGGCGCCAGACGAGCAGGTACCGCCAGAACAGCAGCCGCCGCACGTGGGCGCCGGGTAGCAGGCGGCCGGCCTCGGCGCAGACCTCCCGGACGGTGCGGTCGGGCTCGGCCACCGGCATCGCGGCGTGCGTGGCCTCCGGCCGGAACAGCTCCGCCCCGGTGGGCGGCCGCAGTGCCGCGAGGGCCACGCCCAGCGTCGAGTGCGCCGCCGCGGCCGCCAGCTCCACCCCCAGCTCGCGCGGCAGGTCGACGCGGGGGAGGGCGACCGCGGCCAGGACACCTCCCGGCCGCACCCAGCGGGCCATCCGGGGCAGGACGTCGGACAGCGGCAGGTGGTGGAGCACCGCGGAGCTCACCACCGCGTCGTACTGCCCGGCGGGCAGGTCCACGGTCCGCAGGTCGGCGCGGCGCAGCACCACGTTCGGCGGAGCCGCCTCCCCGGCCGCGGCGATCATCGCGGGGGAGCGGTCGACCGCGTCGACCGAGCCGGCCCGGGAGGCGAGCCGGCGGGCCAGCGCCCCGGCGCCACAACCGACGTCCAGCACCCGGGTGGCGTCCCGCGGGACCTGGGCGAGGAGCAGCCGGTGGTACCAGGCGTTGTGGTCCCAGTCGGTCCACCGCACCGGGCGCCTCCCCTCTCACGGCCGGGTGACCCACCTCGCCACCTACCCTGGGACCGTGAGCAGCAGCGTCCTCGAGCGGCCGTCGTCCCCCGTGACCGGCCCCGCTCCGCTGCGCCTGGGCGCGCTGACCGTCGAGCCCGCCGTGGTGCTCGCGCCGATGGCCGGCATCACCAACCCGGCCTTCCGCACGCTGTGCCGCGAGTTCGGGGCCGGCCTCTACGTCTGCGAGATGATCACCACGCGGGCGCTGGTCGAGCGCAACGAGAAGACGCTGCAGATGGTCCGCGCGACGCCCGACGAGGAGGACGCCTTCTCGGTCCAGCTCTACGGCGTCGACCCGGCCACGGTCGGCCGGGCGGTGGAGATGCTCGTCGACGAGGGCGTCGCCGGCACCCGCCCCGCGCACGTCGACCTGAACTTCGGCTGCCCGGTGCCCAAGGTGACCCGCAAGGGCGGCGGCTCGGCGCTGCCGTGGCGGCGGGTGCTGTTCCGCGACATCGTGCGGGCCGCGGTGCGCGCGGCCAGGGACGTCCCGGTCACCGTGAAGACCCGCATCGGCATCGACGCCGACCACGTCACGTACCTCGACGCCGGCCGGATCGCGCAGGACGAGGGCGCCGCGGCGATCACCCTGCACGGGCGCACCGCCGACCAGCTCTACAGCGGCACCGCCGACTGGGCGCCCATCGCCCGGCTGGTCGAGGCCGTCGACATCCCGGTGCTGGGCAACGGCGACGTCTGGGAGGCCGACGACGCGCTGCGGATGGTCGCCGAGACCGGTTGCGCCGGTGTCGTGATCGGGCGGGGCTGCCTGGGCCGGCCGTGGCTGTTCGGCGACCTCGCCGCCGCCTTCGCCGGCGAGACCCGCCGCGCCCTGCCGACGCTGCGGGAGGTGGCCGCGGTCATGCACCGGCACGCCGCGCTGCTGAGCGAGGGGCAGGGCGAGCGGCACGGCTGCACCGACTTCCGCAAGCACGTCGCCTGGTACCTCAAGGGGTTCTCCGTGGGCTCCGACGTCCGCCGCGCGCTGGCGATGGTGAGCGCCCTCGACGAGCTGGCCGAGCTGCTGGCCGGCATCCCCGACCAGCCCTACCCGGAAGCGGTGCTCGGCGGGCCGCGCGGGCGGACCAGCCCGCCGCGGCCCGTGGCGCTGCCCGAGGGCTGGCTGGCCGACCGCGACGACCCCCGGCCGCCGGCCGGGGCCGAACTGCTCGTGAGCGGCGGGTGAGCGCCATGACGGACGGCCCCTACCTCTACGACGACGACCCGGCTCCGCTGCACACCGGCACCCCGCGCCCGGCGCGCGCCCTGATCCTCGCGGTCATCGGCGGGACCGTCGCCGTCGCCATCGGCATGGCCGTCGGCCTGCCGCTGGTGAAGGGCAGCCCGGAGGAGCAGGCCCGCGAGGTCACCGGCGTCTTCCTCGCCGCGCTGGCCCAGGACGACGTCGAGACCGCCCACGGCCTGCTCTGCGCCGAGGAGCGGGCCCGGGTGGTGCCCGGGGCGCTGTCCACCGAGTACACCCCCGGCGGCACCGGGGAGATCAGGAGCACCATCGCCGACGAGGCGGACGGCGCACCGGTGCAGCGCGTCGAGGTGGCCTGGAGCGACGGCAGCACCTCCACCCTCACCGTCGTCAGCGAGCAGGGCGCCCGCGTCTGCGGCACGTCGGCCGGCTGAGACAGGACCCCGTCCTCCTCCCTCCTGCGAGCTCGGGGTGGCACCCGGGCCGTTGCGGAGGTCGCCGTCCGGAGGCTGGCGCGTCCTCGCCCCGTGGGCCACGATCACTGTCTGGCCCCGGGCGGACGTATGAGACGTCTACCTGCGACCGCACTCCGGGGCCGTGCTCGCCGGGGCGGCGGACGGGGGACCCCGGGGCGCCGTCCCCGGCAGGTGAGGGCAGCCGGCGGACGAGCGCGGAGGTGCACGGTGGGCAGTGGTACCGGGACGGCCACCTGGGTCTACGACTTCAGCGAGGGCAACAAGGACCAGAAGGACCTGCTGGGCGGCAAGGGCGCCAACCTGGCCGAGATGACCAACCTGGGGCTGCCGGTGCCGCCGGGGTTCACCATCACCACCGACGCGTGCCGGTACTACCTCGAGCACGGCAGCACCCCGCCGGACCTCGGCGACCAGGTGACCGAGCACCTGACGGCGCTGGAGAAGGCGATGGGCAAGACGCTCGGCGACCCCTCGGACCCGCTGCTGGTGTCCGTGCGCTCCGGCGCCGCCGCGTCGATGCCCGGGATGATGGAGACGGTCCTCAACGTGGGCCTCAACGACGAGTCGGTCCGCGGGCTGGCCACCCAGTCCGGCAGCGAGCGCTTCGCGTGGGACTCCTACCGCCGGTTGATCCAGATGTTCGGCAAGACCGTCCTCGACCTCGACGGCGAGCTGTTCGAGCACGCCCTCGACGAGGCCAAGCAGGAGCAGGGCACCGAGTCCGACCTGGACCTCGACGCCGGGCACCTCGAGGACGTCGTCGGCCGGTTCAAGGCGATCGTCCGCGAGCAGTGCGGCCGCGACTTCCCGCAGGACCCGCGCGAGCAGCTGGACCTGGCCATCAACGCCGTCTTCGACTCGTGGAACTCCGGTCGGGCGATCCTCTACCGCCGCCGCGAGCGCATCCCCTGTGACGCCGGCACCGCGGTCAACGTCGTCGCCATGGTCTTCGGCAACCTCGGCATGGACTCCGGCACCGGCGTCGCCTTCACCCGCGACCCGGGCAGCGGCGAGCAGGGCGTGTACGGCGACTACCTGCAGAACGCCCAGGGCGAGGACGTCGTCGCCGGCATCCGCAACACCGTGCCGCTGCCCGAGCTGGAGCGGATCGACGAGGGCGCCTACCGCGAGCTGCTGTCGATCATGAGCACCCTCGAGTCGCACTACCGCGACCTGTGCGACATCGAGTTCACCGTCGAGCGCAACAAGCTCTGGATGCTGCAGACCCGGGTCGGCAAGCGGACGGCGGGCGCGGCCTTCCGGATCGCCACCCAGCTGGTCGACGAGGGCCTCATCGACATGGACGAGGCCGTCCGGCGGGTCACCGGCGACCAGCTGGCCCAGCTGATGTTCCCGCGGTTCGTCTCCGGCGGGGACGCCACCCAGCTGACCCAGGGGATGAACGCCTCGCCCGGCGCCGCCGTCGGCAAGGCGGTGTTCTCCTCGGAGACCGCCGTCCAATGGGCCGACCGGGGCGAGGAGGTGGTCCTGGTGCGGCGGGAGACCAACCCCGACGACCTCTCCGGGATGATCGCCGCCGAGGGCGTCCTGACCAGCCGCGGCGGCAAGACCTCGCACGCGGCCGTCGTCGCCCGGGGGATGGGCAAGACCTGCGTCTGCGGCGCCGAGGAGCTGCAGGTGGACACGAAGAACCGCCGCTTCACCGCCCCCGGCGGGACGGTCGTCGAGGAGGGCGACGTCATCTCCATCGACGGCTCCACCGGCGCGGTGTGGCTGGGCGAGGTGCCGGTCGAGGCGCCGGCCGTCGTCCGCTACTTCGAGGGCGAGATCGACCCGGACTCCGCGGAGGCCGACGACCTGGTGCGCAGCGTGCACCGCATCCTCACCCACGCCGACGAGGTGCGGCGGCTGGACGTGCGCACCAACGCCGACACCCCCGAGGACACCGCCCGCGCCCGGCGCTTCGGCGCCCGGGGGATCGGGCTGTGCCGCACCGAGCACATGTTCCTCGGCGACCGGCGGCAGCTGGTCGAGAAGCTGATCCTGGCCGAGGACGACGAGGGCAAGCAGGCCGCCCTCGACGCCCTCGCCCCGCTGCAGAGGCAGGACTTCCTGGAGATCTTCGAGGCGATGGACGGGCTGCCGGTCACCGTGCGGCTGCTCGACCCGCCGCTGCACGAGTTCCTGCCCGACCTCACCGACCTCTCGGTGCGGGTGGCCGTGGCCGAGGCGCAGGGGCACCCGGACGAGGCCAACCTGCGGCTGCTGGCGGCCGTCCGCCGGCTGCACGAGCAGAACCCGATGCTCGGGCTGCGCGGTGTGCGGCTCGGGCTGGTGGTCCAGGGCCTGTTCGCGATGCAGGTACGGGCCATCGCCGAGGCAGCCTGCGAGCGCAAGCGGGCCGGCGGCGACCCGCGGCCGGAGATCATGATCCCGCTGGTCGGGGCGGTGCAGGAGCTGGAGGCCATCCGCGAGGAGTCCGAGCAGGTGCTCGCGGCGGTGTTCCAGGAGTGCGGCGTCGAGCTCGACGTGCTCATCGGCACGATGATCGAGGTGCCCCGCGCCGCGCTCACCGCCGCCGAGATCGCCTCGTCGGCCGAGTTCTTCTCCTTCGGCACCAACGACCTCACCCAGATGACCTGGGGCTTCTCCCGGGACGACGTCGAGGCCGCGTTCTTCCACGCCTACCTGGACAAGGGCATCTTCGGCGTCTCGCCGTTCGAGTCGCTGGACCGGCCCGGCGTCGGGCGGCTGGTGGAGGTCGCGGTCCAGGAGGGCCGCTCGGCGCGGCCGGAGCTCAAGCTCGGCGTCTGCGGCGAGCACGGCGGCGACCCGGACTCGGTGCACTTCTTCCACGAGGTGGGGCTGGACTACGTGTCCTGCTCGCCGTTCCGCGTGCCGGTGGCCCGGCTCGAGGCCGGCCGTGCCGCGCTGGGAGCGGACCGCTCGGCCTCCTGAGAGAGGGCCCCAGCTCCGGCCTCCCCGCAGGGGCCCGCCGCGAGCCCGCGAGCGGTGGGGGGCGGGGAGGCCCTTTCTCCCGCAGGCTCAGGCGGAGGGCCCCTGCACCGGGGCCGGCTCGCGGGGGTGGCCCGGCACACCCGTCGCACCGGCTCGGAACCGAGGGCCCCGCGTGGTACCCATGACGCGTGGGCGTGCGCGCGGGGAGCCTGGTGGGCCGGGTGGTCGGCGCCCTGGTGCTCGCCGTCGTCCTGCTCGTCGTCTCCACCGCGACGGCGATCTGGTGGACGGCGCGGCAGGACGCGCAGCCGGCCTCCGACGCGATCGTGGTGCTCGGGTCGGCGCAGTACAACGGCGTCCCGTCGTCGATCTTCGAGGCGCGCCTGGAGCACGCCCTCGCGCTGTACGAGCAGGGCGTCGCGCCGGTGGTCGTGACCGTCGGCGGCAAGGCCGACGGCGACCAGTTCACCGAGGCGGAGTCCGGCCGTGCCTACCTGGCCGAGGCCGGGATGTCCGAGGACGCGCTGCTGGCGGTCGAGGAGGGCGTGGACACGCTGGAGAGCATGCGGGCCGTGGGGGCCGCGTTCGACGAGCGTGGCTGGTCCTCGGCCGTGCTGGTCACCGACCCGTGGCACGCGATGCGCGCCGAGCGGATGGCCGAGGACGCCGGCATCACCGCCGACAGCTCGCCGACCCGGCAGGGCCCGGCGGTGCAGACGCGCGCCACGCAGTTCCGCTACATCCTCCGCGAGACGGCCGCCTACCTGCTCTACCGGGCGACCGGCGAGAGCGTGGCCGGCGCGCCCGGGATCGGCTGAACGGAGGAGCCCGTGCTCGTACTGGGCAAGGCCGGCACGGCCGGCACCGAGAAGCGCGTCCTGCCCGTGCTGCGCGACGACGTCGTCGTCGCCACGCTGCAGGCGTCGAGCTGGAAGGAGGCGGCCACGGCCGTCGTCGGGAACCGCGAGTGGGTACTCGCCAAGGCCAAGCGCGAGCTCACCGGCCGGTGGGCGGCCGACCCCGAGGGGACGGCGCGGCTGCGCGCCCGCCAGACCTCCTTCTGGAGGGGTACCTGGGAGGCCGACCTGGAGGGGACGCCCGTGCAGGCCGAGGTGGTCTCGCGGTGGAAGGGCGGCCACCGCTACCGGTCCGGCGAGCGGGTGGTCGCCGAGACCGGGACGACCGGCGGCTGGTCGCCCCGGCCCACCCTGACCGCGGACGAGTCGCTGCCGTTGGACCACCAGGTCTACCTGCTCTGGCTGGCGCTGGTCATGAGCCGCCGCGACGAGGCGGCGACGATGGCCGCGGTCGCCGGCGGCGCAGCCGCGGCGGGAGGCAGCTGATGGCCGGGAAGGGACGCATCCGCGCCGCCGACATCGCACTGGTCCGCGAGCGGTCGAAGATCGACGAGATCGTCGGGGACCACCTGCAGCTGAAGCGGGCGGGTGGCGGCAGCCTCAAGGGGCTGTGCCCCTTCCACGACGAGAAGTCGCCGTCCTTCCACGTCACCCCGTCGAGGAACCTCTTCCACTGTTTCGGCTGCGGGGTCGGCGGAGACGTCATCTCCTTCATCCAGCAGATCGACCACCTGTCGTTCACCGAGGCGGTCGAGCTGCTGGCCGGGCGCGCCAACGTCGAGCTGCACTACGAGGACGACGGCGGCCGCCCCACCGGCGCCCCGGACCGCTCGCAGGCCGGGCAGCGGGCCCGGCTGGTCGCGGCCAACACCGCGGCGGCGGCCTTCTACGCCGAGCAGCTGGGCAGCCCGGAGGCCGCACCGGCCCGGCAGTTCCTGGCCGACCGCGGCTTCGACCGGCAGGTGGCGCTGGACTTCGGCTGCGGCTTCGCCCCCGGCGGCTGGGACGGGCTGACCCGCCACCTGCGCGGCAACGGCTTCACCCAGCAGGAGCTGGTGACCGCGGGCCTGGCCAAGGAGTCCAGCCGCGGCACGCTCATCGACCGCTTCCACCGCCGGCTGGTCTGGCCGATCCGCGACATCACCGGGGACGTCATCGGCTTCGGCGCGCGCAAGCTGATGGACGACGACCCCGGCCCGAAGTACCTCAACACCCCGGAGACGCCGCTCTACAAGAAGAGCAGCGTGCTCTACGGCATCGACCGGGCCAAGCGGGACATCGCCCGCCGTCACCAGGCCGTCGTCGTCGAGGGCTACACCGACGTCATGGCCTGCCACCTGGCGGGGGTCACCACCGCCGTGGCCTCCTGCGGCACCGCGTTCGGCCCGGAGCACATCGGCGTGCTGCGCCGGCTGCTCATGGACCAGGACGAGTTCCGCGGCGAGGTCATCTACACCTTCGACGGCGACGCCGCGGGGCAGGCCGCGGCGATGAAGACCTTCGCCGAGGACCAGCGCTTCGTCGGGCAGACCTTCGTCGCCGTCGAGCCCGACGGACGCGACCCCTGCGAGCTGCGGCAGGCGCACGGCGACGCCGCCGTCCGCGACCTGGTGGGCCGCCGGACGCCGCTGATCGCGTTCGTCCTCAAGACCACGCTGGCCGGCTACGACCTGGACACCGTCGAGGGCCGGGTGGCCGCGCTTGAGAAGACCGCGCCGCTGGTTGCGCAGATCAAGGATCACGCGCTCCGCCCCGCCTACGCCCGCCAGCTGGCCGGGATGATCGGCAACACCGACGAGTCCGAGGTGCTCGAGCGGGTCCGCCGCACCACCGGGGACACCGGTGGGCCGCCGCAGCGCGGCCGGCCGCGGACGCCGCAGAAGAGCCCGGACGACGTCGCCGTCGAGGTCGAGCGGGAGGCGCTCAAGGCGGCGCTGCAGAGCCCGGAGCTCGCCGGGCCGTCGTTCGACGCGATCCCGGTCGAGGCCTACACCGACCCCGACTACGCGGCCGTGGCCGCCGCCGTCGCCGCGGCCGGGGGGGCGGCCGCCACCCGGGTCACCGGCCCGGCCTGGCTCGACGAGGTGGCCGCGCACTGCACCCGGGCGAGCGCGACGGCGCTGCTGACCGCGCTGGCCGTCGAGCCGGTGCGCTCGGTCGGCGAGGCCGACGCCGGGTACGTCAACGCGGTGCTGGCCCGGCTGGAGGAAATGCACACCGTCCGCCAGGTGGCCGCGCTCAAGGGGCGGCTGCAGCGGATGAACCCCGTCGAGGCCGGCGACGAGTACATGAAGGCGTTCGGCCACCTGATGGCGCTCGAGCAGCAGGCGATCTCGCTGCGCAAGCGGGCGATGGGCGGGCTGGGCGAGTGACCCTGGTCGACCGGGTGCGGCGGCGGTTCACCCGGCCGCCGGAGCTCGTGCGCGCCGTGGTGCTCGCCTCGGCCGACCCCGACGAGCGGGTGCTGGCCTGGGGCACCCTCGTGCGCGACGAGGGCTGGCTGGTCGCGACCTCCCGCGGACTGCGCCGGGTGCCTGCGGACCTGCCGCTGCCGCAGGCGGGTGAGGTCGGCGTGCTGTCCTGGCACGAGGTCGGCACCGCGCGGTGGACGGCGACCGGGGACGGTGGGGGCCGGTTCGAGGTGACCCCGCTGACCGAGGTGGAACCCGGGGTGCAGGCGCGGTTGCCGGTGGAGCGGCACGCGCTGGCCGACGCGGGAGGCCTGCCGCCCGTCGTCCGCCGGCGGGTGGACCAGACCGTCGTCGCCAGCCGGCGCGCGCCGCTGCCCGGTGGGGGAGGAGCGCTCCTGGTCGCCCGGCGGCTGCCCGGTCAGTCCGGACGCGAGTGGACCGTCGTCTTCGACGACGATGCCGACCGCGCCGACCCCGCCGCACGGGAGGCCGCGCGGCAGAAGCTGGCCGAGGCGGTCGCGGCCGACCAGCCGAGCTGAAGAAGGACCCCCTGCCCCCCACCACTCGCAGGCTCGCGGTGGGGCCCTGCAGGGGGCCTGCTGCGACCGCCGCGGGGTTCAGACCCCGCCGGAGGTGTCCGGCGGCGGCAGCGGGGTGTTCGACGCCGGGGTGGTGGTGCCGGAGGCGGATCGGGCACGAGGGACGGAGCCCGCACCGGACGTCGTCGAGCGGTCCCCGGAGCTGCCGAGACCGACCCGGGCCTTGGCCGAGTTGAGCACGCCGTCGGCGCGGGCCTGCGCCATGCCGGCCAGGCCCTGCAGCTGCGGGTTGTCCTTGGCCTGCTCCCAGGCGCGGCGGATCTGCTCGTAACGCTCCGTACCCGCCTTCGCGCCGAGGACGTAGCCGGCACCGAAGCCGACGAGGAAGGACAGCTTCGCCATGGCGAACCTCCAGGTGAGACGCAGGAGCAGGAGTGAGCACGGTAACCGTGGGAGCGTGTGCCGCGCGACGCGGCGAGCCGCCTGCAGCGCCCTCGACGGCGTGGGGTAGCCTCGTCCCTGCGCGCGGGCACGCCCGCCGATCCCCCGTAGCTCAATTGGCAGAGCATGCGACTGTTAATCGCAGGGTTATTGGTTCGAGTCCAATCGGGGGAGCAAAGCTCCAGCTCAGCGGCTCGTGGACGCTTCCAGGCCGGAACCAATATTCGCCCGAGTCGCAAGGAACCCGTGATCTCGGGTGCGCGGCGGCGCTGGGTGAGACCTCGGATGGGCTGTGGACACGGGCCTGGTTAGCCTCACGAGCGCTGCCGGGACGCCGGTCAGTGAGTGACTTCCGTCGCGTAGATGCCCGGCAGTGAGGAGTCACAGGGAAGGGCTCGGGCGTACGGCACTGCGGAGCTCGGCGGATGACCGCGGGGGTTGGGGCTGGCGGTGCCGCGGCCTCTCGAGGACGGCCCGCTTTAGTCATGATGGCAATGTCGCGCTGGCTGCTTGGCCTGCACGTGCAACGCGGATCAACAACGACCAACCACGCCAAGATCAAACCGCAGGTCTATTGGTTCGAGTCCCGGAACGAGCCCGTCTGGCCGGGGCGTCCATCGTCAACCGCCCTGCGAGCCGGGCCAACGAGCCTCGACGTGGCTGCCACCGCCGCTGCCAGGCCTCCGGTCGTCGTCCGGAAGCACGTGCGCGGCGGCGGTCCGGTTCCACCGGCGTGGGCCGGATGCGGGCGGTGTCACGTCCCTGGCTCAGACGGCTGCGGGTCACGGCGGGGTTCGCGCCGCGCCGGATCGCGGGCCAGCACGGCGCGGCGCGCGCGGTCGGCCGGGATGGCCACCAGCCGCTCCAGCGGTCCCTGACCCATCCACCGGTTCCACAGGACGGCGAAGAGCAGTGCGCCGATCACGAGCCCCAGCCAGAGCGCGAGGAGGTCGTCGGTCGAGACGAAGGCCAGGACGACCGCGTGGGTGGCGTAGACGGTGAGGGTCATGGAGCCGGCCAGGGCCACCGGCCGCAGCAGGCGCTGAGCAATCCGCAGCCTGCACAGCAGGAGCACGGCGCCGAGCACGGCGACCGCCGAGCCGAGGGTGCCGAGCATGTCCAGCGGCGTGCCGGAGTGGTGTACCCGCTGCGCCAGCCACCACCACGAGTGCACCAGGTCCCCGTCCCAGACGACCTCGGTCGCAGTCGTCCCCGGCTCCGAGGCGGCCAGCAGGGCCGGCAGGCCCCCGAGGCGGAAGACGAGTAGCCAGGAGAGGAACCACGCGGCGACCGCCAACGCGAGTCCGCCGACGAGCAGCCGGACGGCGATCCTGGTCGAGGAGAGGTCCAGCCGCCCGATGGCCAGCCCCACGCAGATGTAGGCCATGTAGGTGACCGCCGGGAAGACGCCGGTGACGAGCACCAGGAGAAGCAGGTCGACCGGGTCGGTGAACGGCGAGGTCAGCGTCGGCAGCGGGTCGAACTCGTCCTCCAGGCCCAGGTTGTGGGCTGCCATCAGGACCAGCGGGCTCGCCACGACCAGGGCAGCAGCGATGCCGACCAGCATCCGCGGCCGCAGGCCGATCAGCGGGATGGCCAGCAGGAAGAACATGCCGTAGAAGGTCAGGATCATCCCGACCATCTCAGGGGAGACGTAGCCGAGGGCGAGGCCGAGGACACCGATCAGGACCGCGCGGACGGCGATGTTCGCCCGGGCGGCTCGCCGGGCCGTTCCCTGCACGGGGCGGCGGCCCCCCGAGATGAAGGCCAGGCTGATACCCGCCACCATCACGAACAGCGTCGCGGCTCGACCGGTCACCGTCATACCGGTCAACGTCAGCCTGCCGTCGTCTCCGATCACCTCCCACACGTTCGTCGCGAGCATCGCGAGCAGGGCGATCCCACGAGTGACGTCGACGCCGAGGAACCGGTTCCTCACGGGCGCCGAAGCGGTCGTGGCCGAGGCCGTGCCGGTGGACTCCGTGTGCGCGTGCGCCATCAGGACCGCCTGTCGGGTGGGGGGCGACGCAGTCCCTCGGTCTGTGCTCGACCGGACCGGTGACAAGTGCTCCAGTCGCGGCAAGACGTGGGACAGATGCCGCGGTCTCCGTTCCGTCCATCTCCGGATCGCCGCATCCTCCCTGTGCCGGCTCCCTCCGGACGCGGTTTCACCGACCTTTTGCGTTGTTTTTGCCTTATCTCCCGCGTCGTGGGCCACACCCTCGCGCTGTGCCCGCGGACGAGGTCCGGGAACGGCCGGGTGATACCGACGTCAGCAAGACACCGGAGGCCGCTACCACGACACGGTGGCGGCTGTCGGTCCTCGCCGCGCGGTCAGGCCACCCATGACACCCGAGCACCGCGCCCTGCCTGCCGTCTGATGTGAGCAGGCGACCCCGGACGAGGGCGTGCGTGCTGACACCCCACGGATGGCCCCGAGGTCTCGTATCCCACGCCCACGCCCGCCGCCCAACCGTGTCCGGCCGTACCGAGTCGGTGCGCCGAGGCGGTGATCGACGGGCGGTCGATCCGCGCGTTCTGGTCGAGCTCAACGTCTCCCGCCGCCCGTATCAGGCCGCCGCGGATCCGCTCAGCACTGTGACAGCGTTGGAGGCCAGCGGCACGGACCCCGAAGCCTCCCGCCGCGGACGGAAGAGGGGGCATGGTGCTCGTCAGCAGTGTTGGCGTCATCGGTCTGGACCCTGTGGGCGGTACCGTCGCCCGCCGGTTGCTCGATCAGGGACTCGAGGTCACTGCGCACGACCCTGATCGCGGGACGGTCGCGACGATGGCCCTGACGGGAGCGACACCAGCGCGGATCCCGGCGGACGCGGCCGAGCTGGCCGATGTGGTCTTCGTGCACGTGCCCGACGAGACCGCCCTGGAGGAGGTGCTGTTCGACCTCGGTGGAGTCGGTGAGACCCTGCGCGACGGCGGCTTCGTCGTCTCTGCCTCTGCCACCGACGCCACGTTCATCCTCTCGGCCGCCGAGCGACTGGCTGTGCTGGGCCTCAGGACCGTGGAGGCGTGGTTCACGGGCCTCTCCGGTGGCATCCCCGACACCGTGCTCGTGGGTTGCACTCCTGGAGAACTGGAGGCGCTGACCCCGGTCCTCAGGATGGTCGCCACGAACGTCGCGCACATCGGGCCGCTCGGGTCGGTGTCCGAGCTGAGGTCAGCGGTGACTGCCCTCACGAGGGTCCGGCCGCTGCTGTCCGAGGACGGGTCGAGCGCTGCTGCTGGCGAGCTGCTGCGGGTCCTGACGGGGCCGGTCGGCAACGTGTCCCGCGGCTCTGCGCCGAACGGGCGCAGTGACCGCTCTGCGATGCAGCCGACTCCACCACCGGCGCGTGTCCCCGTGGACTCCTCCATCGATGGCCGCCCGGCGCCGGACGCGCGGCAGCGCGTGGAGCGAGATCGAGCGGGGGCCGGCGCACCGCGACCCCGGGCTCCTCGGTGAAGTCAGCGTCCCCCCGACTGGGGCGGGCAGATCCTCCTCCCTCCACGCGCCCGGTCGGCCGGCCGCGGTGCGTGCTCTCGCTGTGGTCGGTGGGCGGGGAGTCGCACGCTCCTGCGGCGTGAACGCCGCGAGGGGACCCGGTCGCCGTCCTGGACCCTCTGCCGGTCCTCCCCGGCTGCCGCGCAGGACCGTGGCGGCCAGGCCGGCTGGCCTCCCGCAGGAGGAAGGGCTGCAGCCTGGGGTGGTGGCGGCGACCAGCGCCTCGGCGTCCGTGCCGGCGGTGACGACCACGGTCCCCCGGAAGTCGTCGGCCCTGAGGTGCTCGGCGCTGGTCGTGACCGGCCGGCTACGTCGTCACCTCTGTGACACGGAGTCGTGTCGTCGTGGGACCGTGCAGAGAATCCCGTTGGACTCTTGTCCCGCGACAGGCCCTCTGGTTCCCTCATGCGAAGTCGGTCTCGGATGACGCAACACTATTAGGGAGTGTCATGGAGCAACCGCGTAGTCGGCCAACCTCGCCCTCGGGCCACCTGAGCCAGTCAGAGGTGGGTGGAGCTGCTCCCCCGCCTTCCGGTGGCGCCGTCGGAGCGGGGGAGGAGCGCTCCACCGTCGATGCCGCGGACGTGTGCGCAACGGGGACCCACCCCGCCATCGCCGAGCCGCCACCCTGCGTCGCGGACCGGCACTGGGCCGTGGACCGGGTCCTGTTCGCCGTCGCCGCCGTCATGGCACTGGGCTTCGTGGTCTGGGGCTTCGCCACCCCCACGGGTCTGGGAACCGTGAGCGGTTCGGTCCTCGGCTGGGTCACCGGGAACCTGGGCTGGCTGTTCGTGCTGCTGGCGTCGGCGTTCGTGATCTTCGTGATCTGGCTGGCGGCCGGCAAGTACGGCCGGATCCCGCTGGGACGGGACGACGAGCGGCCGGAGTTCCGCACCATCTCCTGGATCGCGATGATGTTCAGTGCCGGCATGGGCATCGGGCTGATGTTCTTCGGGGTCGCCGAGCCGCTCTCGCACTACGTCGCGCCGCCGCCGCTCACGGCCGAGCCCGAGACGTCGCAGGCGATCGAGACGGCGATGGCGACCACGCTGTTCCACTGGACGCTGCACCCGTGGGCGATGTACGCCGTCGTCGGGCTGGCGATCGCCTACGGCACCTTCCGCCGGGGACGCCGCCAGCTGATCAGCTCCGCCTTCGTCCCGCTGCTCGGCCGGCGGCGGGCTGAGGGCCCGATCGGCCGGGTCATCGACGTCCTGGCCATCTTCGCGACGCTGTTCGGGTCGGCGGCCTCCCTCGGCCTCGGCGCCCTGCAGATCGGCAGCGGGGTGGAGATCCTCGGCTGGGCCGGGGACCTGGGCAACGGCTTGCTGGTCGGGATCATCGCGGTGCTCACCGCGGCCTTCGTCGCCTCGGCCGTCTCCGGCATCGAGCGCGGGATCCAGTGGCTGTCCAACACCAACATGGTCCTGGCCCTGGTCCTCGCGGTGTTCGTCTTCCTCGTCGGCCCGACGATCTTCATCCTCAACCTGATCCCCGACGCGCTCGGCAGCTACTTCTCCGACCTCGGCGACATGGCCGCGCGCACGGAGGCCACCGGCGGTGACCCGATGGCCACCTGGCTGCGCGGCTGGACGGTCTTCTACTGGGCCTGGTGGATCAGCTGGACGCCGTTCGTCGGTCTGTTCATCGCCCGGATCAGCCGCGGCCGCACCATCCGCCAGTTCGTCACGGGCGTGCTTCTGGTGCCCAGCCTGGTCAGTCTGCTGTGGTTCGCCATCTTCGGCGGCGCCGGGATCGCCGCCCAGCGCGACGGCGTCGACGTCGCCGGCCAGGGCACCACGGAGGGGCAGCTGTTCGCCGTCCTGGGGCAGTACCCCCTGGCCACCGCCGCGACCGTGCTCGTCATGGTCCTCGTGGCGATCTTCTTCGTGTCCGGTGCGGACGCGGCCTCGATCGTCATGGGCTCGCTCTCGCAGCGCGGCACCCTGGAGCCGAGCCGCTCGGTCGTCGTCTTCTGGGGTGTGGTGATGGGCTCCGTCGCCGCGATCATGCTGCTCCTCGGCGAGGACGGCGCCGCCCTCACGGGGCTGCAGAACCTGACGATCATCGCGGCGCTGCCGTTCGCGCTGGTCATGGCGGCGATGGCCGTCAGCCTCGTCAAGGACCTGCGCCGCGACCCGATCGTCCTGCGCGGCAACTACGCCAACCTGGCGATCGAGCAGGCCGTCGTCGACGGCATCAGCCGCCACGGCGACGACTTCGTCCTCGTCGTGGAGAAGACGCCGAGCCCGGCGGCACGGGACTCCGCGGCCGCGCCGGAGCGGCCGGCCCCGGAGGCGGGTGTCCAGCCGTCGGTCAGCCCCAACGGCAACTTCGTGGTGCCGGAGGGGACCGCCGGCCGCCCTCCGCAGACCCAGCCGAGGGCGGAGGTCATCGGCCGCCCGCTGGACCCGCGCGACTGAGCGGACCCCCGCTCGCGAGGCTCCCGGCGGGACGTGCAGGGGGCCGGCCGGCGGGGAAGAGCCTCCCGGCACCGGAGCTTCGGCCTGCCGCTCCGGCGCCGGGAGGCTCCGCCGTGTGGGCGGTGCGCCCACCGGGCCCGGTGCGGCCGGCGCTGCCCGGTCGCGGCGCCGCGCGGTGGGCGACATCGGGGGTCGGTGCGGTCGGCCGCCCCGAGGGGTGTGCCGCCAGACCGGCCCGTGCACCCAGGTGCGCCGGCCGCACCCCCGGACGCCGGACGGCCCGGCCGCGGGCGCTCGCGCTGGGGCCACCGAGGCCGGGGGCCGGGCTGCGCGCCCGTGGCCGGGGGGCGGGGGAGCGGCCCACTGCGCGGGGGCGACCGGTGTCGGTGGACCACCGCCGCGAGCCCTGGCCGCGCACGTCCGGCTGCGGCGGGCAGGGCTCGCTGACCCGGTGGGCCGGGCGGGCGGATGCGTGGACCGCAGTCAGCGGTGCGACGGCGGTCCGAGGACGGGCGACCCGACCGCCGGGCGGTCCTGTCGCGGCGGTCGGGGCCGGTCGGCGGTCAGGACGCGGTCGGCACGGCCGCGCGCAGCTGGCGGCGCCAGCGGGTGAACAGCCGGGGCTGGTTCATGCCGAGGACGGCGACGGGCCGTTCGTCGCGCTCGTAGACCACCAGGAAGCTGCGGTCGGCGCAGCTGCCCTCGACCACGCGGGCGACGTCGCCCTCGCGGCGCGACCCCGCGAACTGGATGCGGGCCCCGTACTGGTCGGACCAGAAGTAGGGCACGGGCGTCGGCGCCGGACCCCCGGCGCCCAGGAGGGTGGCGACCGCGGTGGCCGGCTGCTCGAGCGCGTTGGTCCAGTGCTCGATGCGGACGTGCCGCTCGGCAGCGGCCGACCACGCCGCGGCGCAGTCGCCGACCGCGACCACGCCGGGGATGTTGGTGGCGCCGCGCGCGTCGGTGAGGACGCCGTTGCCGAGGGCCACGCCGGAGTGGGCCAGCCACTCGATGTTGGGCGTGGCGCCGATGCCCACGACCACCACGTCGGCGGGCAGCCGCGTGCCGTCGGTGAGCTCGACGGCCTCGACCCTGCCGGTGCCGACGAGCCGGGCGACCCCGGTCCCGGTCAGCAACCGGGTGCCGTGGTCGCCGTGCAACCCCGCGCAGACCGCGCCCATGTCGGCACCCAGCGGGCCGGCGAGCGGGATGGGCTGCGTCTCCACGACGGTGACCTCCAGCCCCAGCTTGCGGGCCGTGGCGGCGACCTCCGCCCCGATGAAGCCGGCGCCGACCACCACGAGGCGTCCGGCGGCGGCCAGGTCCTCCCGCAGCGCGATCGCGTCGTCCAGGGACCGCAGCACGTGCACGCCGCCGAGCCCCTCGCTGCCGGGGAGGCGCCGGGCCCGGGCGCCCGTGGCCAGGACGACGCCGTCGGCCCGGACCTCGCTGCCGTCGTCCAGCTGCACCGAGCGGCTGAGGTGGTCCAGCCCGACCGCGGTGGTCTGCAACCGCCACTCGAGGCCGAGGTCCTCGTCGTCGGGCGCGCCCAGGGCGATGTCCTCCAGCGAGGCCGTGCCGGCCAGGAAGTCCTTGGACAGCGGCGGGCGGTCGTAGGGGGCGTGCACCTCGTCGCCGATGACGACGATGCGGCCGTCGTAGGACTGGTCGCGGAGCGCGCGCGCAGCGGAGAGGCCGGCCAGGGAGGCCCCGACCACGGCGATCGTGGAGCTCACGCGACGCCGTCCGCGGTGGTCCCCGGCTGCACGTAGACCATGCCGTCCTGGACGACGACCCGGTGCGTGCGGACCGGCGTCTTGGCCGGCGGGCCGGAGACCTTGCCGGTCCGCAGGTCGAAGCACGAGGCGTGCAGGGGGCACTCCACCGCGCACCCGTCGAGCCAGCCGTCGGCCAGCGAGGCGTCCTGGTGGGTGCACGTGTCGTCGATCGCGTAGAACTCACCGTCGACGTTGAAGACCGCGATGGGCTCGTCGGCCTCGACTCGGGTCGCCTCGCCGGGCGGCAGCGCGGTCGTGGGGCAGACCGGGATCATGGGCGCTCCTGGCTGACTGGCGTTGCGTCCTCCGCAACGATGTGCCGATGGCGCAACAAGCATGACGGGGTGCCGTGGTGGCGTCAAGAGCGACGGCCCGGCCCGCGCGGTCGGCCACCTACGCTGAGGTCATGAGTGGGCCGCAGGGTGGGAACGGGGAGCGGAGCTCGGTCGCTGCGGTCCAGTCCGTGGACCGGGCGCTGAGCGTCCTCGAAATCCTCGCGGCGCACGGGGAGGCCGGCGTCACGGAGGTGGCCGCCGAGCTGGGGGTGCACAAGTCCACGGCCTTCCGGCTGGTCGCCGTGCTGGAGAGCCGGGGCTTCGTCGAGCAGCTGGCCGAACGGGGCAAGTACCGGCTGGGCTTCGGCGTCGTGCGCCTGGCCGGTGCCGCCGCCGCGCAGCTGGACATCGCCCGGGAGGGGCGCCGGGTCTGCGAGGCGCTGGCCGCCGATCTCGAGGAGACGGTGAACATCGCCATCCTCGACAGCGACCGTGCGGTGAACGTGAGCCAGGCCCGCGGACCGGCGGCGCTCAGCACGCACAACTGGGTGGGGCAGAGCACCCCCCTGCACGCCACCTCGAGCGGCAAGGTGCTCCTGGCGCACGCGCCCGACGCCGTCCGCAAGGGCGTGCTCTCCCACGACCTGCCGCGCTTCACCGCCGCGACGATCACCGATCCCGAGGTGCTGCAGCAGCACCTCGACCTGATCCTCGAGCAGGGTTGGGGTGCCACCGCCGAGGAGTACGAGGTGGGGCTCAGCGCCGTCGCCGCGCCCGTCCGTGGCGCCGACGGGGACGTGGTGGCGGCGCTCAGCGTCTCGGGGCCGTCGTTCCGCATGGGGGCGGAGGACTTCCCGAGGCTCGCCCGGCAGGTGGTGGCGGCCGCCGAGGAGATGAGCCGGCGGTTGGGCTTCTTCGGCTGACCCTGCTGGCTCGCCGACCCGGCGGGCGTCCTGCCGGTGATCGCGCCCGGCGCTGGCCTCGCCGTGTCCCACGGGTCCGCACCTCGGGCTCCCAGGTGCCCCTGCGGCTGCACCGGTCCCCGCGTCGGTCCGCGACCTCGCGCTTCAGAGGTACTGCTGTGTCGGCGGACTGTTGCGCAGGACGCGACGCGCTGTGTAATGTGCAACACCTCGGTCGTCCTGAGCCGGTTGGCGGACGACGACCGTGGTCGACACAGAGCCGCGTTGCCCGACTCCTGGCGTGTCCCTCCCCAGCGCCGGATGGAACCCCCGAGGTGCCGTATGACCACCACCGACCTGCCCGCGAGCCTCATCTCCACGCTGCCGGGCCAGTACTACACAGACCCGGCCATCTTCGCCCTCGAGCAGACCCGGGTCTTCGAGACCATGTGGTTCTGCGCGGTGCGGTCGGCGGACCTGCCGACGCCCGGGAAGTTCCGGAAGGTCCAGGTCGGCCGGGAGAGCGTGCTGGTCGTCCGCGGCCGCGACGGGCAGCTGCGGGCCTTCCTCAACATCTGCCGGCACCGCGGCGCGCAGATCTGCACCGAGGACTCCGGTGAGGTTAAGCGGGCCTTCCAGTGCCCGTACCACGCCTGGACCTACGACCTCTCGGGCAAGCTGGTCGCGGCGCCGAACCTGACCAAGATGCCCGACATCGACCGCGTGCAGTACGGCCTGGTGCCGGTGCACCTGCGGGAGTGGCTCGGGTACGCCTGGGTCTCCCTGGCCGATCAGCCCCCGTCCTTCGAGGACGACGTCATGGGCGCCATCGCCGACCGCCTCGGGAGCCTGGACTCCATCGACCACTACGAGCTGGACTCGCTCACGGTGGGCCGCCGCATCACCTACGACGTGAAGGCCAACTGGAAGCTCATCATCGAGAACTTCATGGAGTGCTACCACTGCGCGACGATCCACCCCGAGCTGACCGAGGTGCTCCCGGAGTTCGCCGACGGCTACGCCGCGCAGTTCTTCGTCGGGCACGGCGCGGAGTTCGGTGAGGACGTCCAGGGTTTCACCGTCGACGGCAGCGAGGGCTTCGACAAGCTCCCCGGCGTCGACGAGGACCACGACCGCCGCTACTACGCCATCACCGTCCGGCCGACGGTGTTCGTCAACCTGGTGCCCGACCACGTCATCTTCCACCGCATGTTCCCGGTGTCGGTCGACCGGACGATCGTGGAGTGCGACTGGCTGTACACCCGCGAGGTGGTGGAGTCCGGCAAGGACGTGTCCCGGTCGGTGGAGCTGTTCCACCGGGTCAACGAGCAGGACTTCGAGGCCTGCGAGCGGACCCAGCCGGCCATGTCGTCCCGGGCCTACGCGAACGGCGGTGTCCTCGTCCCGTCCGAGCACCACATCGGCGAGTTCCACCACTGGCTGACCCAGCGCCTGTCGGACTGAAGGGGGCACCCTTCCCCCGCCCGCTCGCAGGCTCGCGGCGGGACACCGCAGGGGCCGATCCGGGACGGGGCAGGGAGGATGACGTCCTCCCTGCCCCGTGGCCGTGCGGGCGTGATCCGGGCAGGGCCGGTCACACGGCGACGTAACCGCCGTCGGCGGGGACGACCAGGCCGTGGCGCGCGAGTCGTTCGAGGTGCAGCAGAGCGGTCCTGCGTTCGACGGCCTCGACGAACGGCAACCGGACGTGCGGCCGGTACACCAGCCGGTGGGCGACGACGTCGGCGAGCGTCCGTGGCTGTCGCAGCAGCTCCAGCAGCGTCTCGTCCCGGCGGTCGACGACCGCGGCGAAGCGGTCCAGGGCAGCGAGGAACGCCTGCCGGTCGTCGAGCACGCCGACCTGGTGCGAGGTGCCGTACCAGCGGGCCTCCACGTCGCGGAGTCGTCCCATCGACGTGAGGAGGTCGTCGAGGCTGCTGGAGAGGTCGCCGTAGTAGGGGCCGAAGGACGTCAGGTCGATGTCCCCGACGAACAGGAACCCGTCGGGCTCGACCAGCAGGCCGCAGTGGCCGGCGGTGTGTCCGGGCAGGTGGACCACCGTCACGGACCGCCGCCCGAGGTCGAGCACCGCGCCGTCGTCGACGGTGCCCACCCGCTCGTGACCGGTCAGGCCGAAGGTCTCGTGCAGCTGCCGGCGGAAGAGGTCCGCTTCGGCAGCCGTCATGCCGAACCCCGCGAGGAGCCTCCCGGGGTCGCGGACGGCGGCGACCTCCGCCGGGTGGGCGACGACCGGCACCTCCGGGGACACGTGCAGCCCCGCGACGTGGTCCTCGTGGGCATGGGTGACGGCGACCAGCCCGACGTCGGCGGGCAGTCCACCGCGCCGGCCGACCTCGATGGACGGGTCGACCAGGACGGTGCCCTCCGTCCCGCTGACGAGCAACGAGTTGGCGGCCGGGTAGCGCCCGCCCTCCGCCGAGGTGAGGAGCGTGACGCCCCCGTACTGCAGATCGGCCCCGCCCATGCCGTCCCCCCGGTCGTCCGGCCGTCCTTCCGCCGCTCGCTGCACCCCCGCTACCCGGTGCCCGCGTCGGACAGCCGGGCCAGCCACTCCTGCCGCCACGCCTCCGTCCGCGCCACCTCGTTGAACGTGAAGAAGTGGAAGCCCTGGAGGTCGGGCTCCGGCCGGCCGAGGGTGGGCGCGAGGCCCTCGACGAGACAGTCGGGCCGGTAGCCGTGGGGCAGGAAGAAGCGCCAGAACACGCTCTGCTGCTTCGCCAGGAACCGGGCCGACTGGCCGAGCCCGAGCCCTGCCGAGAGCCGCACGAGCTTCTGCCGCGTCACCGCCCCGGGGAGACCCACCCGGATCGGCAGGTCGACGCCCCGCTGCCTGACCTGTCGTGCCCAGGCCGCCGTCGTCGCGGCGGAGAAGCACAGCTGCGTGATCACGTGCGTCGCGTGCGGGGCCTTCCGCTCGAGTGCGCGTTCGATGAGCTCCGGGTCGATGTGCCCGTGCCCCTCGGGATAGCCGCCGATCCCCACGGTCTCGAAGTGGTGGCCCGTGGTCTCCAGTGCCTCGAGCAGGCTCAGCGCGTCGGGGAACGTCCCGGTGGGCTCGGTGGCGTCGCCCCCGACGACGAAGACGCCGGACACCCCGGCGGCGCGCAGGCGGGCTACGACGTCGGCCAGCTGGGCCGCGTCCCGGACCAGCCGGGCGGCCAGGTGGGGCGTCGCGGTGAACCCGTGACCGGCCAGCCGCTCCGCCAGCTCGAGGGTGGGGACCAGACCCTTGGCCTCGGTCACCGTCACGGTGAGCGGCACGGTCCGGGGGACGTGTTCGACGACCGACTCCTCGGCGCCCCGCAGCGGCAGGACCTCGTAGCTGGCCGCTCGCAGCGCCCGCTCGAGCGCGGTCCGGGCGCCGCGCCGCGTCGGCGGCCCGTCGGCGGGGGGTGGTGGCCCCGTCATTCCCACCGGTGAGCCCACGAGGCCGCTCACTTGTCCAGCACCACGACCGAGCGCAGCACCTCGCCGCGGCGCAGGTTGTCGAAGGCCTCCTCGACGTCGTCCAGGCCGATGGTCTCGGTGACGAAGTCCTCCAGCGGGAAGCGGCCCTGCCGGTAGAGGTCGACCAGCATCGGGAAGTCGCGGCTGGGCAGGCAGTCGCCGTACCAGCTCGACTTGACCGCCCCGCCGCGGCCGAAGACCTCGATCAGCGGCAGGGTGATGGTCATGTCCGGGGTCGGGACGCCGACCAGGACGACGCGGCCGGCCAGGTCGCGGGCGTAGAAGGCCTGCTCGAACACCGCCGGGTGGCCGACCGCGTCGATCGCGACGTCCACCCCGAAGCCGCCGGTGGCGGCCTTGATCGCCTCGACCGCGTCGGTGCCCTTGCTGTTGACGGTGTGGGTGGCGCCGAACGTCCGCGCCCACTCCAGCTTCCGGTCGTCGATGTCCACGGCGATGATCGTGGTCGCGCCGGCCAGCTTCGCGCCGGCGATCGCGGCGTCCCCGACACCGCCGCAGCCG
>NZ_FOIE01000005.1 GCF_900111455.1 Geodermatophilus poikilotrophus
GTCTGCGACGGCTCGCTGCTGGGCAAGCACATCGCCGTGCTCGGCGCGGCGTTCAAGCCCGACTCCGACGACATCCGCGACTCCCCGGCGCTCAACGTCGCCGCCCAGCTGCAACTGCAGGGCGCGGTGGTGTGCGTCACCGATCCGGCCGCGATCGACAACGCCCGCCGGTCCTGGCCGCAGCTGGACTACGCGCCCACCCCCGAGCAGGCCGCGCACCGGGCCGACGCGGTGCTGGTGCTCACCGAGTGGCGGCAGTACCGCGACCTGGACCCGGTCGCCTTCGGGCAGGTCGTGGCCGGCAAGCGGGTCCTCGACGGCCGCAACGCCCTGGACCGGGAGGCCTGGACCGCCGCCGGCTGGACCTACCGCGCCCTCGGCCGACGGACCGACTGATGCGCACCCGATCCGCGACGCCCGGCGGTCGGATCCGCGGCTCCGGCAGCGGGAGGTGGGAGCGGCCGCCGGCCTGGGCCCTCGTCGCCATGGCGCTGTGCCTGGCCGGACTGGTCGCCGTCGGGCCGTCGGCCCTCGCGCCGGGCGCCGTCCCGAGCGCGGAGGCCACGGAGCCCACCGCGGCACCGCCCGCCGCTCCCGCCCGTCCGACGGCGGTCCCGCTGCCGTGGCCGGCCGACCGCCCCCTCCGGGTGCTCTTCATCGGGGACTCCCTGATGTGGGGGTCCTTCGCCAGTGACGAGAGCCTGACCTACCGGGCACGCGTCACGGCCGCGCTCTCGGCCCGTGGGCCGGTGGAGGTCGCCACCGTCGGCGGCCCCGGCTGGAGCGCGGCCGAGGCCACGGAGGACCTGCCCGGGGTGGCCGGGCCGTTCGACCTGGTCCTCGTCGAGGTCGGCGCCAACGACTCGGTCGCCCTGACGGCGGCCCGGTTCGGCGAGGACTACGCCGCGCTGCTCGACGGCGTCCGCGCGCTGGCTCCCGACGCCGCGCTGGTGTGCGACGGCGTCTGGAACGGCCCGGAGCTCGCGACGGCCCTCGACCGGGAGCTGCGGCCGGTCTGCGCCGAGCACGGCGGCGTCGTCGTCCCGCTGAGCCAGCTCTACGTCGACGAGACGCTGCGCGGGCCCGAGGGTTCGCCGGTCCCGGGTGGAGGGGTCCGCGACCAGTTCCACCCCAACGACGCGGGCCATGCCGCGATCGCCGAGGCGATGCTGGCGGTCCTCGACCTCTGAGCAGCCGGCTCCCTCCGCCTGCAGGTGGAACTCCCCGTGAGGCTGCGGGGAAGGACGGCGGTCGCAGCTCGGGGGGACGACCGGGTGTCACCTCGCCGGGGGACGCGACGCTCACGCTGCGTCACATAGCTTGGCCGGACAAGGTCATCCGACGGAGCGGGACGCCCTCGAGGGACGTCGCGCACGGGTCAGTGCAACAACGGGGGAACAACGCTCGTGCGTGCCACACGCAGTCTCGTCCTGGTCGTCCTCGCCGCCCTCCTGGCCGTCGGCGGCCTGGTCGTCGGCCCCGACCGGGCCGCCGCAGCTACAGGCGACTTCGGCCACCAGGGACCGTCCTACGCCGGCGTCTCCCACGTGCCCACGTCCGACAAGCCACAGAGCAAGCTCTGGTTCGCCCAGGGCTCGTGGTGGGCGGACATGTTCGACACCGTCTCCGGGACCTGGCACGTCTTCCGGCTGGACCGCTCCACGCAGCAGTGGGTGGACACCGGCGTGCAGATCGACGACCGGCCGAACACGCTGGCCGACGTGCTGTGGGACGGCACGCACCTGTACGTCGCGTCGCACGTGGTGAGCCTCTCCAGCGACACGAGCGCCACCCCGTCCCAGCCGGGCAACCCGGCGCGGCTCTACCGGTACAGCTGGTCCGCCGACCGCGGGTACACGCTCGACGCCGGCTTCCCCGTCGCGATCACCCAGTACTCGAGCGAGTCCCTGACCATCGACAAGGACTCCACCGGCACCCTCTGGGCCACCTGGACGCAGGTCAGCGCGGCCGCGGGCGGCGGCTACACGAGCGCGGTGCACGTCAACTCCACCACCGGCAGCGACAGCAGCTGGGGGACGCCGTTCGTCGTCCCGGTGGCCGGGTCGACCGTGTCGCAGGACGACATCTCCAGCGTGGTGGCCTTCGGCCGCAACCGGATCGGGCTGCTGTGGAGCAACCAGCTGGACGGGACCGTGTACTGGGCGGTCCACGACGACGGCACCTCCCGCACCTCCTGGCGGGGCAGCCCGGCCGTCCGGGGGAACAAGCAGGCCGACGACCACCTCAACATCAAGGCGGTGCAGGCCGACACGTCCGGTCGGGTGTTCGCGGTGGTCAAGACCAGCCTGGACGGCGAGCCGACGGCCGTGCCGACCGACCCGCAGATCCGCCTGCTGAGCTTCAAGCCCGGCACGGGTGCCTGGTCCGCCACGACGGTGGGCACCCTGGCCGACTGCCACACCCGGCCGCTGCTGATCCTGGACGAGCAGCACCAGACCGTCCACGTGCTGGCCACGGCACCCACCAGCGGCGGGTGCCCCTTCGCCGGCGCTCCCGGCACCATCTACGACAAGACCGCACCGATGGCCGATCCGGTCTTCGCCGCCGGGCGCGGCACCCCGGTCATCCGCGACGTGGCCTCGGCCACCATGAACGACGTCACCGGCACGAAGCAGAGCGTGACCTCGGCCAGCGGGATCGTCGTCCTGGCCAGCAACAAGGCCACCCAGCGCTACTGGCACGCCGACCTCGCCGCCCAGCCGGCGGCACCGGTGGCCCCCGTCGCGTCGTTCACGACCTCGACGACGTCCGGGGCGGCACCGCTGCCGGTGCAGTTCACCGACACCTCGAGCGGCGCCCCCACCTCCTGGACGTGGGACTTCGGCGACGGCACCACCGCCACCACCCAGAGCCCGGCGCACACCTACGCCGCCCCGGGCACCTACACGGTCCGGCTGACCGCCACCAACGCGACCGGTTCGAGCACCCCGGCCACCGCCACCGTCGCGGTGACCGCCGCGGCGACCGCGAGCGGCGTCGTCACGGCCGGTGCGTCGACCACCGCGGCCGCGACGACGGCCGGCACCGAGGTGACGATCCCGCTGCCCGCGGGCGTGACCGCCGGCACCGTGCTGGTCGCCCAGGTCACCGCGGACGGCGCGCCCACCATGGCCGGCGTCCCCAGCGGCTGGACGGCGCTCCTGACCCGACCGCTCGCCCTCGGCAGCGGCGCCCGGGTGTTCGCCTACCACCGGGTCGTCGGTGACCCGGCCACCGAACCGGCCACCGCGACGTGGACGCTGTCCGCGGCCCAGCGGTGGGGCGGTGGCATGACCGCCTTCGAAGGGGCCGACCCCGCCGCCCCCTTCGACACCCCGCTGAGCACCGCCGTCGACACCACCTACGCGGCCACCCAGCTCACCGTGCCCGGTCCGACCACCGTCACCGACGGCGCCCTGCTCGTCGGCGGTCTCGGCCTGGACAACCTCACGACCGGCGTCACCCCGCCCGGCGCGTGGACCGAGGCCTGGGAGAGCACCGGGGGCCAGGTGTCGGAGATGGCCTCCCGCCAGACCTCCGCGCCCGGCCCGGCCGGGGACCTCACCTGGACCCTGAGCCGGGCGACGGCCGCGGGCGGCTGGGCCCGCGCGCTGCGCCCGAGGCCCGCGCCCCCGACGGCGTCCTTCACCACCTCGGCGACCGAGGGGCAGGCGCCCCTGGCGGTGCAGTTCACCGACACCTCGACCGGCGCCCCCACCTCCTGGACGTGGGACCTCGGCGACGGCACGACCGCCGGCACGCAGAACCCGGCGCACACCTACACCGCGCCGGGCACCTACACGGTCCGGCTGACCGCCACCAACGCCCTCGGCGACAGCGCCCCGGCCACCGCGACGGTGACCGTGACGGCGCCTCCGCCGCCGCGGCCGGCGGGCATCACGGTGGGCGCGTCGACGACCGCGGTCGGGCTGACGGCGACCACCGCCGTCGCCGTGCCCCGCCCGGCGGGCGTGGCCACCGGTGACGTCCTGGTCGCGCAGATCACCGCCAACGGTGCGCCGGCGATGGCGTCGGCACCGGCGGGCTGGACGGCGGTGGTCTCCCCGATCGCCGTGCACACGGGCGCCCGCGTGTTCGCCTACTCCCACGTGGTGACCGACGCGGCGGCCGAGCCGGCGAGCTACACGTGGCAGCTCTCGGCCGCGCAGAAGTGGAACGCCGGGATGACCGCCTTCTCCGGGGTGGACACCACCACGCCCTTCGACACGGCGGCCAGCACCGCCGTGCAGACCGGGTACACGACCGCGAGCCTCGCCGTCCCCGGCGTGACCACGACGACGGCCGGCGCGATGCTCGTCGGCGGGGTCGGGCTGGACAGCTCGGAGACCGCGGTGACCCCGCCGTCCGGGTGGACCGAGGCCTGGGACAGCAACGGCGCCCAGGTGTCCGAGCTGGCCTCTCGCGCCGTGGCCACGCCCGGCGCCACCGGCTCGGCGACCTGGACCCTGGGCAAGGGCACCTCCTCCGGCGGCTGGCTGCGGGCCCTGCGTCCGGCGTCCGGTCCTCCGGCTCCGCCGCCGGGTCCGGTGGCGCCGACGGCGTCCTTCACCACCTCGGCGACCGGTGGGCCGGCGCCGCTGGCGGTGCAGTTCACCGACACCTCGACCGGCGCCCCCACCTCCTGGACGTGGGACCTCGGCGACGGCACGACCGCCGGCACGCAGAACCCGGCGCACACCTACACCGCGCCGGGCACCTACACGGTGACCCTGACCGCCGCCAACGCCACCGGGACCAGCGCGCCGGCCACCGCGACCATCACGGTGACGGACACGGGCACCCCGCCGCCACCGGCGGGTGGCGCGGTGACGGCCGGGCCGTCGGGGACGGCGGTGTCGCTGACCGCGGTGCCGGACGTGACGGTGCCCCGCCCGGCCGGGATCGCCGACGGCGACGTCCTGATCGCCCAGGTCACCACGGACAACGCCCCGACCGTCAGCAGCGCCCCGGCCGGCTGGACGCCGGTGCTCACCGGCCCGGTCTCCATCGGCGGCGGAGCACGCGTCTTCGTCTACTCGCACGTGGTGACCAGCGCGGCCGCCGAGCCGGCGTCCTACACCTGGCGGCTGTCGGCAGCCCAGAAGTGGGGCGCCGTCGTGGGCAGCTTCCGCGGGGTCGACCCGACCGCTCCCCTCGACACCGCGCCGGTGACCGCGGTCGACCGCACGTTCACCGCGAGCAGCCTGACCCTCCCCGGGGTCACCACCGTCACGCCCGGCGCCATGCTGGTCGGGGGCATCGGGCTGGACAGCTCGGCGGCCGGCATCGAGCCGCCGGCCGGGTGGACCGAGCTCGGGGAGAGCAGCGGGGCCCAGGCCGCCGAGCTGGCCTCGCGCGCGACGGCCACCGCGGGGCCCAGCGGCAGCGCCACCTGGCGCCTGCCGAAGGCGACCGCCGTCGGTGGCTGGCTGGTGGCACTGCGCCCGGCCGCCTGACCGGCTCGGCCACGCGGACGTCACCGGCGGCCGGCTGACGACGAGCCCGCCTCCGGGCCACCTCGGCGCCGAGCGCCGGGCCGCGGGTACGTCTCGACGTCCCCGCGGCCCGCACGACCGTGGGGGTCGCCGGGTTGGGCGCCGGGGGCTCCTGCCGGAGGCGGGCACGGGGCACGTCCAGGTGGACGACCGCGCCGGCGGCTACCGACGTCTTCGGCGTCGCTCGGCGCGCCGCGGAACGGCGGGTCGGTGACCGCCGCCGCACGGCAGCCGGCGGCTGCGGTGCCCGGCCTGCCGGCTCGGCGCCTCGTGGGAGCCGTTCAGCGACTAGCCGGGGCCGCACGCGCATGGCTGCGGGCTCCGGGCCGCGCAGCGAGGGCCCCGAGCCGTCAGCTGCCCGCGGTGCTCGTCGGGCGACACCGGCACCGCCACCTCGGACGACCACGAGGCGCCGAGCGACGGCACCGTCCCCCGTGTCGCGCCGCCGGGACCACGACCTGCGTGAGGCGTGCGTCGAGCTCGGCAGCCAGGCGGCCTGCTGGTCCTGCGCTCGATCCCGACGACGTGCTGCGGTGGAGGCCTCGGTCGACGACCACCGGCCCGACGACGGCGCCCTGACGCCGTTCCCCGTCGGCTACGGTCCGAGGAGCGCCGGGTGCGCCGGCGCCCTCGACCCCACCCCTGCCCGCACGTGCCCGACCCGGCCCCGGTGCCCGGGGCGAGGCCACCGACCCGTCACGGACGGTGCACCGGTCGGCCCGGAGACCTCGACGCCGGCTGCGCCTCCGGCCAGGACCCGGCCACCGGCCGCGTCACCGGGGCCGGCCGGGGGTCCGGCCCCGGACAGCACGGAGCCGGGCGCCCGCACCGACCGGGGTCGGGTGCGGGCGCCCGGCCTCCTCCGACGCTCAGTAGGCCCCGGAGCTGCTGACGACGGCGCGGAAGGTCTTCACGAGGATGAGCAGGTCCATCGCCAGCGACCAGTTCTCGACGTAGCGCAGGTCCAGGCGGACCGACTCGTGCCACGACAGGTCGGAGCGACCGGAGATCTGCCACAGGCCGGTGAGCCCGGGCTTGACCAGCAGCCGGCGGCTGACGGACGTGTCGTAGCGGGCGACCTCGCCCGGCAGCGGCGGCCGCGGGCCGACCAGCGACATGGAACCCCCGAGGACGTTGAGCAGCTGCGGCAGCTCGTCCAGCGACAGCCGGCGCAGCACCCGGCCGACCGGGGTCACCCGCGGGTCCACGCGCATCTTGAACAGCAGGCCGTCGGAGATGTTCTGCGCCCGCAGGGCGTCGACCTGGCGGTCGGCGTCGACCACCATGCTGCGGAACTTCAGCATCGTGAAGGCCTGCCCGTTCACGCCCACCCGCTCCTGGCGGTAGAGGACCGGGCCCGGGCTGGTGACCTTGACGGCGGCGGCGACGGACAGCAGCACCGGAGCGAGCAGCAGCAGCGCCAGGGCGGCCACCACCCGGTCCAGGCCGCCCTTGACGACGCGCTGCCAACCCTCGAAGCGCGGCTGCTCCACCGACAGCAGCGGCAGCCCCTCGAACGGCCGGATGTGCAGCCGTGGCCCGGCGACCTCGACGAGGCCGGGGGCCACCAGCAGCTCGATGCCGGTGCCCTCCAGCTGCCAGGACAGCGAGCGCAGGTACTGCGACGCCGTCTCGCTGGCGGAGGTGACCGCTATGGTGTCCGCGTCGAGCTGCCCGGCCAGCGTCAGGACGTCGTCCAGCCCACCGACGGGGACGCCGGCGGCGTGGGCCACCCGGTCGCGGTCGTCGGGGGTGACACAGGCGGCGACGACCTCCAGGCCGGCGAACTGCTCGCGCCGCAGCCGGTCGACCAGCTCGAGGGCGGCGGTGCCGCGACCCACGACGACGACCCGCTTGGTGCACCGGCCCTGGGCGCGCAGGCCGCGCAGCGCGCAGCGGGCGGCGAACCGCCCCACCAGGGTGCCCACGGCGAGCGCGGGGACGGCGCCGACGACCAGGGCCCGGCTGAGGTCCAGCTCGGCGGCGTAGGAGGCGAAGCCGGCCAGAGCCAGGAGCAGGAAGCCGGCCCTGCCGACGGCGCGGTACTCGTCGCTGCCGGTGCCGAAGACCCGCTCGGCGTGGGCGCCGGTGGTGTGCAGCAGGACCGGCCAGGCGAGGACGAGACCGACGCTCGCCCAGAACAGCGAGGTGGTCGGCGATGCCCCCGGGTGCGTGCCGAGGACGCAGGCCCCGGCCACCGCGGCGGCCACCACCTCGAAGGCGGTGAGGACGCGCGAGTACCGCCCGGCCCAGGGCGCCCTGCCGGCCCGCGGGCGGGGCCGGAGCACGGTGGACGGCGGATCCGCGAGAGTGCGGGACGCCGTCCCGAGACGGACGGCGGAGTGGTCGAGCAGCACGGTTCCCCCCGGACACGCGTGACAACGTGTGATCGGCGCCGCTCGCGCCAGGACCACCACCCGCCTGCCACCAGGGGGTTCGCCCGGGACGAGCGCCCGATGTCGCAAGAACGATCACAGCCGGTCACGAGCGGGTCAATGCGGAGGGGACGCCTTCACCCGTTGGGGACGGCGACTCACCCACCCGTGGCGGGGTCAGCTGCGCGGGTGGACCACGTTCTGCGCGGCCTCGAGGCCCAGCGCCAGGAGCTCCTCGGTGGCGTCGGCGGCCTCGGCGACCAGCAGGTCCAGTTCCTTGCGCTCGGTGGCCGAGAAGTCCTTGAGCACGAAGTCGGCCGGGTCCTGGCGGCCGGGCGGGCGGCCGATGCCGACGCGCACCCGGAGGTAGTCCCTGGTGCCGGTGGCACGGGAGATCGACCGCAACCCGTTGTGGCCGCCCTCGCCGCCGCCGCGCTTGAGCCGCACGCCGGCGAAGGGGATGTCGAGCTCGTCGTGCAGCACCACGAGGTCGGTGGCGGGGATGGAGTGGTAGTCGAGCAGGCCGCGGACGGGGCCGCCGGACTCGTTCATGTAGCTCGTGGGGCGCGCCAGCACGACGCGGCGGCCGGCCAGCCGGCCCTCACCGATCAGCGTCCGCGCCCGCTTGCCCTTCCCGGGGGAGAGCCGCACGCCGGCGCGCGCGGCGAGCTCGTCGAGCACCATCGCGCCGACGTTGTGCCGGTTGCCGGCGTAGGACGGCCCGGGGTTGCCCAGCCCGACGACGAGGAAGGGTCCCTCGGACACGGCCGCAGGGGCGCCGGCGTCGCCGGCGCCCCTGCGGGTGGTGTTCTCGCTCAGGGTCGGCCTCAGCCCTTCTCGGCCGACTCCATCGACTCCCCGCTGCCCTGGTCCTGCGGCTCGGAGACGACGTCACCCTGACCGGTGCCCTCCTCGGCGGGCGCGGACTCCTCGCGCTCGATGCCGGCCTCGGCCTCGGCCTCGGCGAGCTCGGCCTCGAGGGCCTCGGCGGTCGGGGCACCCAGGAAGCCGATGACCAGGGCCTCGGGGTCGGTGACCAGCGTCGCGCCGCGCGGCAGCACGACGTCGGCCGCGGTGATGTTCTGACCGGCGGTCCGGCCGGTCACGTCGACCTCGAGGGTGTCGGGCAGGTTCGTGGCGTCCGCCTCGATCGAGACGGTGTTCAGCTGGTGGTTCGGGATGGCGTCGACGCCAGGCTCACCCACGACGACGATCGGCACGTCGACGGTGGTCCGCTCGCCGCGGCGCACCAGGAGCAGGTCGACGTGCTCGTGGACACGGGTCAGCGGGTCGCGCTGGACGGACTTGGTCAGCGCCAGCTGCTCCTCGCCGTCGAGGACGACGGTGATCAGGGCGTTGCTGCCGCCGTTGCGCAGCACCGCGGCGAACTCGCGGGCCGGCAGGGACAGGTGCACGACGTCCTGGCCGTGCCCGTAGAGGACGGCGGGGATGCGGCCGGCCCGGCGGGTGCGGCGGGCGCTGCCCTTGCCGAACTCGGTGCGGGCCTCGGCGACGAGGCGGAAGTCAGCCACGGTGGTGTGCTCCTCGGGGAGGTGGATCCGGGTCGGTGGCCGGCACACGGCGCGGCACACCCCTGGAGGGCACACGCACGTCGATCACGGAGTACGGCGGACCGTCTCCCTCGCCGGGCAACGCCTTGAAGATACCCGAGGAGCCGCGGCAGGCACGCAGCGGTCCGTCCGAGCGGGGGCCCGGAGGGTTCCCCCGAGGACGGACGGGACGGGGGACGAAGAGGCTGGGACGGGAGCCGCCCTGCGAGGCCGGCCTGCCGAGCGGGGCCCGGAGGGTCCCCGAGGGAGGACGTGGGAACGGCTCAGCGCAGGCCGGGGACGGCACGTGGCCGCGGTGTCGGCCGGTAGGTCGACAGTTAAGACGCGCCGCCGAAGAGGCTCGTCACGGAGCCGTCCTCGAAGACCTCCTTGATCGCCCGGGCGAGCAGCGGGGCGATGGAGAGGACGGTGAGCTTGTCGAACTGGCGGGCCGGCTCGATGGGCAACGTGTTGGTCACGATGACCTCGCTGACGCGGCTGTTCTTCAGCCGGTCGACCGCCGGGCCGGAGAGGACGCCGTGGGTGGCGCAGACGATGACGTCAGCGGCACCGGCGTCGAACAGCGTCTCGGCGGCCTTCACGATGGTGCCGCCGGTGTCGATCATGTCGTCGACCAGGATGCAGACCCGGCCCTCCACCTCGCCGACGACCCGGTTGGCGACGACCTCGTTGGGTTTCATCGGGTCGCGGGTCTTGTGGATGAAGGCCAGCGGGACGCCGCCGAGCTTGTCGCTCCACCGCTCGGAGACGCGCACCCGCCCCGAGTCCGGCGACACCACGGTGATCTCGCGGTCGCCCCAGCGCTCCTTGACGTGCTCGACGAGCAGGTCGAGAGCGAAGAGGTGGTCGACGGGGCCGTCGAAGAAGCCCTGGATCTGCGCGGTGTGCAGGTCGACCGTCATCAGCCGGTCGGCGCCAGCGGTCTTGAACATGTCGGCGACCAGGCGGGCGGAGATGGGCTCGCGTCCGCGGTGCTTCTTGTCCTGACGGGCGTAGGGGAAGAACGGGGCGACGACGGTGATCCGCTTGGCCGACGCGCGCTTGGCGGCGTCGACCATGAGCAGCTGTTCCATCAGCCAGGTGTTGATCGGCGCGGTGTGGCTCTGGACGATGAACGCGTCGCAGCCGCGGACGGACTCCTCGAAGCGGACGAACAGCTCGCCGTTGGCGAACTCGTAGGACGCGGTGGGCGTCGGAGTCACGCCGAGGTGCCCGGCGATCTCCTCCGTCAGCTCGGGGTAGGCCCGGCCGGAGAAGAGCATCAGGCTCTTGCTGGTCGTCTGCCGGATCGCGCTCATCGGCTCGTCCACCCCTGCTCGTCGCGTCTGTCGGGCGACCGACGGGCCCTACTCGGACGCCTCCGCGCGAGTGTCGGCCGCCGCCTCGCCCCCTGCATCCTCGGCCGCCTCGGCGGCCCTCGCGGCAGCCGTCCCGGGACGGCGCCGCTTCACCCAGCCTGCCACATTGCGCTGACGCGCCCTCGCGACGCCCATCGCACCTGGGGGGACGTCGGTGGTGATGACCGAGCCGGCCGCGGTGTAGGCGCCGTCCCCGACGGTGACCGGCGCCACGAGCATGGTGTCCGAGCCGATGCGGACGTGGTCCCCGACCTCGGTGCGGTGCTTCTCGACGCCGTCGTAGTTCACGAACACCGTCGCCGCCCCGATGTTCGAGCCGCGGCCGATGGTGGCGTCCCCGACGTAGGACAGGTGCGGCACCTTGGATCCCTCGCCGAGCTGCACGTTCTTGGTCTCGACGAAGGCCCCGACCTTGGTCCCGGCCGACAGCCGCGAGCCCGGACGCAGGTAGCTGAACGGTCCGACGGTGGCGCGCGGGCCGACGACCGCGCCGAGGACGTGCGAGCGCACCACGCTCGCCTCCTCCTCGACGGTGGTGTCGACGAGCGTGGTGTCCGGCCCGACGACGGCGCCGGGAGCGACCGACGTCGACCCCCGGAGGTGGACGCCGGGCTCGAGCAGCGCGTCGGGCGCGACGGTGACGGTGACGTCGACCCAGGTGGTGGCCGGGTCGACGACGGTGACGCCGGAGCGCATCAGCTCGTCGAGGACGCGGTCGTTGAGGACGCGGCGGCGGGCGGCGAGCTCGCGGCGGTCGTTGCAGCCCAGGACGTCGACCGGGTCGTCGGCGGGGGCGCCGCCCACGGGGGCGCCCTCGGCGACCAGCAGGCCGAGGACGTCGGTGAGGTACTGCTCGCCCTGGTCGTTGTCCTCGCCGAGGGAGCCCAGCGCCCGGCGCAGCGCGGCGGCCTCGCCGACGTAGACGCCGGCGTTGACCTCGCGGACGGCGCGCTGCTCGTCGGTGGCGTCGCGCTCCTCGACGATGGCCCGGACGGCGCCGTCGGCATCCCGCACGATCCGGCCCAGGCCGGTCGGGTCGTCGACCTCGGCGGTCAGCACGGTCAGCACGTTGCCCGCCGCCCGGTGCACGTCGACCAGCGAGGTGACCGTCTCGGGGCGCAGCAGCGGGGCGTCGCCGTTGACCAGCAGCACCGGGCCCTCGAGGTCGGGGACGGCGGCCAGCGCGACCGCCGCGGCGTGCCCGGACCCGCGCTGCTCCTCCTGCAGCACCGGCCGCGCGCCGGGGGCGACCTGCGCCAGGTGCTCCTCCACGGCCTCCCGGCCTGCGCCGACCACCACGAGGGTGTGCCGGGCGGCCAGCGGCGTGGTCGCGGCCAGCACGTGGCCGAGCATGCTGCGCCCGCCGAGCGCGTGCAGCACCTTCGGCGTCGCGGACCTCATGCGGGTGCCCTGCCCGGCGGCGAGGACGACGACGGCGGCGATGCCGCCCTCGGGGGCGGAACCGGACGGCTGCAGAACGGACACGGATCTCCTCGGCCTCGGGCGTCTGTCGTGGCTGGGGGACTCGGACTCGAACCGAGACTTCCCGGCTCCAAAGGCCGGCGGGCTGCCGATTACCCCATCCCCCACTGCGGTCGCGCGGACGCCGGTCCGGCGTCCCCCGAGAGCCTAGGCGTCCGCCCCGGGAGCCACGGCGCCCCGCGCCCCGGCCCGGCGGGCGGGGCTCCCTACGGTGACGTAGCTTACGTACCGGTACGGCGGCCTCGCCGGACCGCACGACGCGACCTGGAGGCCGCTTGTCCGCTCCTGCTCCCACCCGGCCCACCGCCCCGGTCCTCCGGCCGGCCGTCCCCGATGCCGGGCTCCCGGCGAACGCCTTCGGCAAGGAGAAGGGGGTGCTGGAGCAGGTCACGCTCTACGTCTTCGTCGTCGTGCCGTTCCTCGCCCTCGCCGCCGTCGTCCCCGCCGTCTGGGGCTGGGGGCTGTCCTGGCTCGACGTCGGACTGGCCGTGGGCTTCTACTCCCTCACCCTGCTGGGGATCACCGTCGGCTACCACCGGTACTTCACCCACGGCTCGTTCAAGGCCGCCCGGCCGCTGCGGATCGCGCTGGCCGTCGTCGGCTGCATGGCCATCCAGGGACCGGTCGTGCAGTGGGTGGCCGACCACCGCCGCCACCACGCCTTCTCCGACCGCGAGGGCGACCCGCACTCGCCCTGGCGGTACGGCACCGACGCCCGCGCACTGCTCAAGGGCATGTGGCACGCCCACCTGGGCTGGCTGTTCGACCGCCGGCAGACCAACGCCGAGCGCTACGCCCCCGACCTGCTCAAGGACACCGGGCTGCGCCGCACCAGCCGGCTGTTCACCGTGTGGGCCTTCCTCAGCCTGGCGCTGCCGGCCGTCATCGGCGGCCTGGTCACGGCGAGCTGGACCGGCGCCTGGACGGCGTTCTTCTGGGCCGGCCTGGTGCGGGTCGCGCTGCTGCACCACGTGACCTGGTCCATCAACTCGGTGTGCCACGTCGTCGGCGACCGGCCGTTCGTCTCGCGGGACCGCGCCACCAACTTCTGGCCGCTGGCGATCCTCAGCGCCGGCGAGTCCTGGCACAACCTGCACCACGCCGACCCGACCTGCGCCCGGCACGGCGTCCTGCGCGGGCAGATCGACATCAGCGCGCGGGTGATCTGGGTGTTCGAGAAGCTCGGCTGGGCGCACGGCGTCAAGTGGCCCGACCCGGTCCGGCTGGCGGCCAAGCGCCGCACCGCGGCGACGGCCGCGTCCTGAGCAGCACCCCGTCCCCCTCACCCTTCGCAGGCTCGGGGCGAGCCGCTGGACGGGGGCGGGGCACGACAGGCGCCGTGCCCGGCGGCGCGGGCCGGCCCCGGGTGCGGATGACCGGTGCGCAGCGACGCCAGCAGCTGCTCGACGTCGGCCGGGAGGTGTTCGCCCAGCGGGGTTACGACGGCACCTCCATCGAGGAGCTCGCCGCCCGCGCCGACGTGAGCAAGCCGGTGGTGTACGAGCACTTCGGCGGCAAGGAGGGTCTCTACACCCTCGTCGTCGACCGGGAGATGCAGCGGCTGCTCGACCGGTTCACCGCCGCGCTGGCCGCCGGCGGCTCGCCGCGCGAGCTGCTGGAGCGCGCCGCCCTCGTGCTGCTGGACTACATCGAGGAGGACACCGACGGCTTCCGGGTGCTCACCCGCGACTCCCCGGCCGGCGGCTCGCCCGACGGCTGCGCATCCCTGATCGGCGAGGTCGCCCGCAAGGTCGAGCACGTCCTCGGCGCGCAGTTCAGCGTCCGCGGCCAGGACCCGGAGCTGGCCGAGCTGCACAGCCAGGCGCTGGTCGGGATGGTCGCCCTCGTCGGTCAGTGGTGGCTGGAGCGCCGCTCCCCCGGCAAGGAGCAGGTCGCCGCTCACCTGGTGGACCTCGCCTACGACGGTCTGGCCCGCCTCAGGCCCCCTCCCGGCGCGCCCTGAGCCGGTGGGCGGTGGGGGGTGAGGGGGTCCTCCCTCAGCCGACCAGCCGGGCGCCGGGGACGGGGCCGTGCACCGCCCGCACGGTGCGGTAGACGCCCTCCCCGGCCAGCGCCGCGGTCAGCCGCACCGCGGACTCCTCGTCCTCGGCGAGAGCGGCGACCGTCGGACCCGAGCCGCTGACCACCGCCGCCGCGGCACCGGCCCCGGTCGCGGCCCGCAGCGCCCGCCGCAGGTCCGGCCGCAGCGACAGCGCCGGGGGCTGCAGGTCGTTGCCGAGCGCGGCCGCCAGCGCGGGCACCGGACCGCTGCGCAGCGCCGCGATCACCGGGTCGGGCGAGGACAGCTCCGCACCGTCGGGTACCCGGCCCGCGGCCCGAAGCCGGTCCAGCTCGGCGTAGACCGCCGGCGTGGACAGCCCCTCGCCGGCGATGCCGAGCACCCAGTCCCAGCGGCGGCGGGCCAGCACGGGGGACAGCTGCTCCCCCCGGCCGGAGCCCAGGGCCACCCCGCCGAGCAGGCTGAACGGGACGTCGCTGCCCAGCCGGGCGGCCAGCGCGGTGAGCTCGCCGCGGGTGGCGTGGGTGGCCCACAGCGCGTCGAGGGCCACCAGCGCCGCGGCGGCGTCCGCGCTGCCGCCCGCCAGCCCCGCGGCGGCCGGGATCGACTTGTCGATGGTGATGGCGGCGTCGGCCGGCACCCCGGCACGCTGGGCCAGCAGCTCGGCGGCCCGCCAGACGAGGTTGCGGCGGTCGGCGGGGACGGCGTCCGGACCGCTGCCCGTCGTCCCCTCCCCGGTGACCGTGAGCGAGAGGCCGTCGCCGGGGCGCACGGTCACCGTGTCGAACAGCGAGACGGCCAGGTAGACGGTGCGCAGCTCGTGGAAACCGTCGGACCGCAGCGGCCCGACGGCGAGGTGCACGTTGACCTTGGCGGGGGCGCGGGCGACGACGGCGCCGTCCCCGGTCAGCCGGCCGGGTCCGCCGGGTGAGGACCAGCTCACTCCGCCACCTCCGTCGCGGCCAACCGCGCGAAGTCCGCGACCGACAGCTGCTCCCCGCGCGTGGTCGGGTCGATGCCGGCGGCGCGCAGCCGGGCCTCCGCCGCCGCGGGGCCGCCGGCCCAGCGGGCCAGCGCCGCGCGCAGCCCCTTGCGACGGGTGGCGAAGGCGGCGTCGATCACGGCGAAGGTGGCGGCGCGGTCGCCCGGGGGCGGCGGACGGCGGTCGAGGGCGACCAGGCCGGAGTCGACGTTGGGCTCGGGCCAGAAGACCCGCCGGCCGACGTTGCCGGCCCGGCGCACCTCGCCGTACCAGGCGGCCTTGGCCGACGGCACACCGTAGGGCGGCGAGCCCGGGGCCGCGGCCAGGCGCTCGGCGACCTCGGCCTGCACGAGGACCAGCGCGCGCCGCAGCGTCGGCAGCAGTTCCAGCAGGTGCAGCAGGACGGGCACCGCCACGTTGTACGGCAGATTGGCCACCAGCGCCGTCGGAGCGCGACCGGGGACCTCCTGGATGCGCAGCGCGTCGGCCTCGACGACGGTCAGCCGGTCGGCGAGCGCGGGAACTCGCCCGGCCACCGTGCGGGGCAGCAGCGCGGCCAGCCGGGGGTCGATCTCGACGGCGGTGACCTGCGCGGCGGCGGGCAGCAGCCCCAGGGTCAGCGAGCCGAGACCGGGGCCGACCTCCAGGACGACGTCCTCGGCGGTCAGCTCGGCGGTCCGCACGATCCGCCGGATGGTGTTCGCGTCGTGCAGGAAGTTCTGGCCGAGGGTCTTGGTGGGACGCAGTTCGAGCTGCTGGGCCAGGTCGCGGATCGCGGCCGGGCCCAGCAGCCCGTCGGTCTGTTCGGGAGGCGTGCTCAGCACCGGTCCGATCAGTTGAAGAGGCGCGAACCGCAGTGCGGCCACTGGCCGGCGCCGGAGCGCTGGTACAGCAGCTGCGCACGGTAGGTCTGCTCGTCGGCCGAGGCGGCGGCCGGGTCGCCGCTGCCGCCGACAGCGTTCCACGTCCCCTGCGAGAACTGGTACATGCCCCGGTACTTGCCGGTGCCGCTCACCGCGGTCGGGCGGCCACCGGACTCGCAGGCCGCCAGGGCGGCCCAGTTGAGGCCGTCCGCGCTGGGCTCGTTGCCGCTGGAGGCCGGGCGCGCCTTGGTGCCGACGGTGACCAGCTCGGCGACCGGCTCGCGGGTGACGGTGGCGGCCAGCTGCTCGCGGGCGGTCTCGACGCCGTCGGTGACCGTGACCCGGTAGGTGGTCACCTGCTCGCCCTCCACGCCCTCCTGGGTGACGGTGTCGTCGCCCTCGAAGGCGTTGGGGTCCTCGGTCTCGACGGTCTGGTAGTCGATGGGCGTGGGGACCGCGACCTCGGTGACCTGCACGCGGAAGACCTGCAGCCGCATGTGGGCCAGCAGCGCCTGCTCCGGGTACACGCTCGTGCGGTCGGTCGCGCCGAGGACGACGCCCTGCTCGACGAGCAGGTCCCCGGCGGTGGCCGCGGTGGTGGTGACCACGCGCTCCTGGCCGTCGACGACGAGGGTGACGTCCTTGGGCGTGGTGATCGACAGGGCCATGCCGTCGAGCGGGAGGCGCTCGCTGCGGCTGGCGGAGACGACGAGGTCCTCGGCGCGGTAGCCGAGCTGCGCGAGCGCCTCGTCGACCGACAGCGCGGTCACGTAGACCTCGCTCTGCACCCCGTCCACGGTGAGCGTGAGCGGACGGGCGCGGTTGAGCACGACGGTGTCGCCGTCGCTCACCGGGGCGGCGGCGTCCGGCAGGACGACGTCGTGCGACTGCGTCTGCAGGCCCGCCTCCTCGAGCACCTCACCGACCGTGCCGGCGTAGGTGCGGACCTCCCGCGCCTGGCCGTCGACGGTCACCGTCAGCGACTTCTGCGCGGCGAAGTAGGCCAGGGAGCCACCCAGGAGTCCCAGCAGGACGAGGGCGAGGAGGACGGGCTTCAGGGATCGGGGCACGACTCTCCCAGGGCTCGAGGACCCGGGAGGAGGAGCACGCGCAGGTGCACGCCGGCTGGCGGGCACCGAGCGCGACCCGGCTCGGACGGCAGTCGACCGGGAGACGGAGCTCCCGGTCGCGGTGCCCTCCGGGTCGGTTCCCACCCCGGCTGGTCACGACACGGTAACGGACACGATGCGTGTGGCAACGGTGCGCGACGAGTGAACCAGCGAGACGATCTGTCGACTCGGGGACGCGCCGACACGGTCCGTGACCGGCGCGCCGGGTGGGGCGGGTGTGACGAGTGCGCAGCGTGAGGTCAGCGCAGTGGTGGAGACCACGGCGTGATCACGGGCGGAGAGCGGTAGCCGACCCACTGCCGACGGGAGCCGCCCGGCGAGGCGGTCGCGCGGAGCGTGGCCCGGAGGGTCCGCGACGAGCAGCCGGACAGGGCTCAGCGCAGGCCGGGAACGGCACCTGGCCGCAGTGCGGTCCGGAGGACCGGGATGCCATGGATCACGTCGTCAGCGCCCGGTCGTCGACCCGGACGGGCTTGAGCCAGGTGACCAGGAAGACGGCGAGCGCGAGGCCGGCGGCCAGCGCGGCGAAGCCCCCGGCCACGAGCGCCACGGGCAACAGGTCGATGCCCTGGGTGACGCGGTCACCGAGGTCGATGCCCGCCGACAGCAGCAGGACCCCGACGGGCAGCAGCGCCAGCACGCTGACGGCGGCGGTGACCAGGTGCGCCGTCCAGGTGCGCAGCGCCTCGTCGACCGGCACGTCGGCCCCCTCGGCGGGCAGCGGGCGCACCAGCGTCCGCACCAGCGCCACCTCGGCGAGCAGCCAGGCGACCAGCGGAACGGCGACGGCGACCCAGCCGACGCTGTCGGGGAGCTCGCCGCGCTGCCACGTGAGGACGGCGGCGGTCAGCTCGGCGGCGACGACCGCACGCATGGACCAGAGCAGCACCATGGAGATGAGCTCGGACTGCCGGGGCCGGCGGGACGGCGAGCTGGTCCGCCAGCGCGGCCGGGGGCGGGTCGCCTCGGCGAGGACGACGCCCAGCAGCAACCCGAGGACGAGGGCCGGCAGCCAGAGGAACACCGACGCCTCACCGAACAGGGCGATGGCGGCGCCGATGCCGGCCACGCCGAGGACGAAGCCGAGCCGGCGCACCCGCCGCCCGTGCTGCGCCTGACGCCCGAGCACGGCGAGTCCCTCCGGCGTGGGGGTGGTGAACCCGACCGCCGCGGCGGCGACGGCCCGCCGGTCGGCGGCCAGGGCCCAGGCGCGGGCGAGCAGGACACCGGGGACCAGGACGGCGATGAAGAGCACGACGGCGATGAGGCGGCCCACGACGCCAGTGTCCCCCCGAACTGCGCGACGTGACGTGCGCCCGTCATGACACTGCGGTCCGACCGCCGGCCGGTCCCGCTGCAGGGGGCAGCGGGGTCTCTCACCAGCTCCCGAAGACGCGTTCGGCGGTGGTGGTGAGGTGGGCGCAGAGCTCCTCGAGCTCGACGCCGGTGACCTCGGCCAGTGCGCGGACCGTGTGCGGCACCAGCCGGGAGGCGTTGGGCCGGCCGCGGTACGGGACCGGGGTCAGGAACGGCGAGTCGGTCTCCACGAGCAGCTGCCCGACCGGCGCGAGCGCGGCGGCCTCCCGCAGGTAGCCGGCGTTGGCGAAGGTCAGCGTTCCCGCGAAGGACAGCACGAAGCCCCGCTCGACGCAGGCCCGGGCGAAGGGGACGTCACCGGAGAAGCAGTGCAGGACGGTGTGCTCGGGAGCCCCCTCGTCCTCCAGCACCCGGAGGATCTCCTCGTGGGCGTCGCGGTCGTGGATGACCAGCGCGACGCCGCGGTCCTGGGCGATCCGGATGTGCGCCCGGAACGACGCCTCCTGGGCCGCCCAGCCGTCGGGTCCGGTGCGGAAGCGGTCGAGACCGGTCTCCCCCACCGCCCGCACCCTGGGCAGCGCCGCGAGCCGGTCGATCTCGGCCAGCGCGTCCTCGGTCGCCGCGCCCGTACCCGCCTCGTTGGGGTGCAGGGCGACGGCGGCCAGCACGTTCGGGTGCCGGGCGGCGAGCTCGGCCGACCAGCGGGAGGAGCCGACGTCCACCCCGACCTGCACCAGCCGCGGGACGCCCACGGCGACGGCGGCGGCGATCTCGTCGTCCACGGCCCGGTCGTCCGGCCGCCGGTCGCTGTCGAGGGTGATGTCGAGGTGCGTGTGACTGTCGACCGCCGGGGACGGGAGCGGCTCGGGGGACGGCGGCGCCTCGCCCCTCCGGTTGGCGCGGGCCCCGGCCGACCGGCTCACACCAGGCCCTCGCCGACGTTCGGGCTCGGCCCTCGCCGGGCTGCTCCGCCCACCGGTGAGCTCGCGAGCCCGCTCACTCCTCTCCCTCGAGCCGGCGCAGCTCCTCCTCGACGATCGACTCGTCGAGCTTCTTGAACACCGGGGTGGGTGGCGACAGCGGCGTCCCCGAGGGGAGCGGCCGGGACGCCCACACCGCCTGCCCCCCGGAGTGGTCGCCGGTGATGATCGGGTACGGCGAGCCGTCGTCGAGGTCGGTGACCTCCTCGATCCGCGGCGCCGGTGACCACACGCCGGTCCCGCCGAGCAGCTCGTGCACCTTCTGCGCCGAGTGCGGGAGGAACGGGGTGAGTAGCGCGTTGCAGTCGCTGACCGCCTGCAGCGCCGTGTGCAGCACGGTGTCCCGGCGGGCCGGGTCCTCCTTGAGCTTCCACGGCGCCTGGTCGGACAGGTACTTGTTGGCCTCGCCGACCACCCGCATCGCCTCCGCGGCCGCGGCCTTCTGCCGGTTCCGCGACAACAGCTCCCCGACCGGCCCGAACGCGCCCGAGGTCGCGTCCAGCAGCGCCCGATCCGCGTCGGTCAGCTCCCCCGGGGTCGGGACGGCGCCGACGTTCTTCGCCGCCATCGACACCGTGCGGTTGACCAGGTTGCCCCAGCCGGCGACCAGCTCGTCGTTGTTGCGGCGCAGGAACTCCGCCCAGGTGAAGTCGGTGTCCTGGCTCTCCGGCCCCGCGGCCGCGATGAAGTACCGCAGCGCGTCGGCGTCGTAGCGGGCCAGGAAGTCGCGCACGTAGATGACGACCTGGCGGGACGAGCTGAACTTGCGCCCCTCCATGGTCAGGAACTCGCTCGAGACCACCTCGGTGGGCAGGTTGAGCCGGCCCAGCGAGCCCGGGGTGCCGCCCTTGTCGCCCTCGCCGTTGTAGCCGAGCAGCTGGGCGGGCCAGATCTCGGCGTGGAAGACGATGTTGTCCTTGCCCATGAAGTAGTAGGCGGACGCGTCCGGCGTCTGCCACCACTGGCGCCACGCGTCGTCGTCCCCGGAGCGGCGCGCCCACTCGATGGAGGCCGACAGGTAGCCGACGACGGCGTCGAACCACACGTAGATCCGCTTGTCGGGGCGGTCGCGCCAGCCCTCGAGCGGCACCGGCACGCCCCAGTCGATGTCACGGGTGTAGCTGCGCGGCTTGAGGTCGGTGAGCAGGTTCTTGGCGAAGTTGAGGACGTTGGGTCGCCAGCCCTTGCGGCTGTCCAGCCAGTCGCCCAGCGAGCGGGTGAAGGCCGGCAGGTCGAGGAAGTAGTGCTCCTCCTCCACGAACTTCGGCGTCTCGCCGTTGATCCGGCTCCTGGGGTTGATCAGGTCGACCGGGTCGAGCTGGTTGCCGCAGTTGTCGCACTGGTCGCCGCGGGCGCCGTCGTAGCCGCAGATCGGGCAGGTGCCCTCGATGTAGCGGTCGGGCAGGGTGCGCCCGGTCGACGGGCTGATCGCGCCGAGCGTCGTCCTCGGGAAGACGTACCCGTTCTTGAGCAGGCCGAGGAAGATCTCCTGGCTGATCGCCGCGTGGTTGCCCGTCGTCGTCCGGGTGAACAAGTCGTAGGACAGTCCGAGCGACTGCAGGTCGCCGATGATGACCCGGTTGTTGCGGTCGGCGATCTCCCTCGGGCTCACGCCCTCCGCGTCGGCGGCGACGGTGATCGGCGTCCCGTGCTCGTCGGTGCCGCTGACCATCAGCACCCGGTCACCCACCATGCGGTGGTAGCGGCTGAAGACGTCGGAGGGGACGCCGAAGCCGGAGACGTGGCCGATGTGCCGCGGGCCGTTGGCGTAGGGCCAGGCCACGGCGGTCAGGATGTGCCGATCACTCACGGCACGAGCCTAGGCGGCGGCGTCCAGCCGGTTCAGGGCCGGCTGGTGCCCACCGTCGCCGGGGCCTCGGGAGCCGCGCCGGGCACCGGGGTGGTGAGCGCGACGGTGAGCAGGGCCAGGCCGATGAGGGCGAGGGTGACCGCCCGGGTCCGCGGGCCGACGGCGGCCGGCTCCGGGCGGCGCACCGCCGGGCGCGGTCCCTGCGCCACCCAGTCCACGGTCGAGGGCGCGCCGGCCAGCAGCAGCTTCCCCACCGGCAGGCCGAGGGTCAGCAGCGCCAGCGCCGGCAGCGGCAGGCCCACCGGCAGGGTGTCGAACAGCGGGGTGAGCAGCGCGAGCGCCACCAGCGCTCCCACCAGCGCCACCTCCGCGGTGGCCACGGCGGTGTAGACCCGCCGTCCGGACCGGTCGAGCAGCAGCACCCCACCGCCGGCGCACAGCACCACCCACCCGGCGAGCAGGAGCAGCACCACGGCGACGACCGGGCCCGCCGGCCGCAGCGGGGACAGCAGCAGGCCGTCCAGCCCGGTCAGCCCACCGGCCAGCAGCGCCACCGCCTCCGCGACGCCGACGACCGCGGCCGCCAGCACGGCGACCGGCGGCCGGCGCCGGTCGGGGGACGACGGCGCGCGCGGGGTCTCGCGGGCGTCGAGGACGGTGCTCGCCACGGGTGTGCTCTCCCTGGCCGGGGACGTCGGTCACCGGTCGGGTCGGCCCCCGGAGCGGGCGGCTGGAGGGCCTGCGCGGGCGGCCTCACCCCTCCGAGGGGGTCAGCGGCGGGCGATGTTGTCCGCAGCCGACATCCGTTCCCCGGTGGCCATCCGGCTGCGGCGGCGGCCGTAGACGAAGTACATGCCGACGCCGAGTGCCATCCAGACGATGAAACGCAGCCACGTGTCGGTCGGCAGGTTGGACATGAGCCACAGCGAGGCGAGTGCCGAGATGATCGGCAGGACCGGGACCCACGGCACCCGGAAGGAGCGGTGCAGGTCCGGGCGGGTCCGCCGCAGCACCCAGACGCCGATCGACACGAGGAAGAAGGCGAACAGCGTGCCGATGTTCACCAGCTCCGCGAGTGCGGTGAGCGGGACGAACCCGGCGAGCAGCGCGACCACGATCCCGGTGACGATCGTGATGCGGTACGGGGTGCCGTACCGGGGGTGGACCTTCGCCAGGCCGGGCGGGAGCAGGTGGTCGCGGCTCATCGCGAACAGCACGCGGGACTGACCGAGCATCAGGATCATCACCACGGAGGTGAGCCCGGCCAGTGCGCCGAGCGAGATGAGGCTCGCGAAGACGGGCCACCCGTTGGCCGAGAAGGCGCCCGCCAGCGGCGCGGTGGCGCTCAGCTCGGTGTAGTTCTGCATCCCCACAACCACCAGCGAGACCATCACGTAGAGGAGGGTGCAGATCGCCAGCGAGCCGAGGATCCCGCGCGGCATGTCCCGCTTGGGGTCGCGGGTCTCCTCTGCCGCGGTGGCCACGATGTCGAAGCCGATGAACGCGAAGAACACGATCGCGGCGCCGGCGAGCACGCCGCCCCAGCCGTACGTGCCGGGGCTGAACCCGGTGAGCAGCGAGATCAGCGGCGTGTGCAGCCAGCCCTCCTCCCCCGCGGCCGCGGGCTCGGCCGGCGGGACGAACGGCGTGTAGTTCGCGGCCTTGGTCAGGAAGAACCCGACCCCGATCACCAGCAGGACGACGACCAGCTTGATGGCCACGATGATCGCGGTGACCCGCGAGGAGAGCTTGATCCCGAGGATCAGGACGCCGGTCATCACCAGCGTGATCAGGATCGCGGGGATGTTGACCGTCGCCGTCTCGCCGGCTATCGACGACGGCAGGGGCGTACCGATGTCGTCGAGCAGCTGGTTGAGGTAGCCCGACCAGCCGACGGACACCGTCGCCGCGCCCAGCGCGAGTTCGAGGACGAGGTCCCAGCCGATGATCCAGGCGATGAACTCGCCGAAGGTCGCGTAGGAGAACGTGTACGCCGACCCGGCGACCGGCACCGTCGAGGCGAACTCGGCGTAGCAGATCGCCGCCAGCCCGCAGACCACGCCGGCGATGACGAAGGAGATCGCCACGGCCGGGCCCGCCTGGTCCCGGGCGACGATGCCGGTGAGCACGAAGATGCCGGTGCCGATGATGACGCCGACGCCGAAGACCGTGAGGTCCAGGCCGGACAGGTTCTTCTTGAGCCGGTGCTCCGGCTCGTCGGTGTCTCGGATCGAGTCCTCGACGGACTTCACCCGGCGTGTGTTGGCGGCCACGGCGTCCTCGCTCTCGGCACTTCCCGGACCCTGGCAGCGTGGCACGGGGACTCCCGGCGCGCATGCCTACGCTGTTCCACCGACCCGGTCGGAGAGGAGTGCGGATGCCCGGCACGGAGGTCCCCGGCGGGATGTCCCGCGAGGTGCCGACGGAACTCCCGTCGACCCGGCCGCGGCCGGAGGGCCGGCCGCGTACGACGCCGTCCCGGCCGGACGACGTCGGCCCGGTCGTCGACTGCGCCGTCTACGTCGACGGACGCCGGGAGCCCCCGGTCGAGCCGCAGGAGGCGCTGCGCACGGCGGTCGACAAGGGCGGCTTCGTCTGGCTCGGGCTCTACGCGCCGACCGAGGACGAGCTGGGCACCATCGCCGAGCACTACCGCCTGCACCCGCTGGCCGTCGAGGACGCCGTCTACGCCCACCAGCGGCCGAAGCTCGAGCGCTACGACGACGTCCTGTTCATGGTGCTGACCACCGCCCGGTACGTGGAGCACGACCGGCTGACCGCGACGAGCGAGGTCGTCGACACCGGCGAGGTCATGGTCTTCGTCGGGCCGCACTACGTGATCACCGTGCGGCACGGCGAGCACGGCGGCCTGGCCGACCTGCGCCGCGGCCTGGAGTCGCAGCCGGACCTGCTGTGCCTGGGCCCCTCGTCGGTGCTCTACGCGGTCGCCGACAGCGTGGTCGACTCCTTCGTGGACGTCGCGACGGCGGTCGAGGAGGACGTCGAGGAGCTCGAGGCCTCGGTGTTCAGCCCGGAGCGGACCGACGACATCGGCCGGCTCTACCAGCTCAAGCGGGAGCTGCTGTCGCTGCGCCGGGCGGTCTCCCCGCTGGAGGTGCCGCTGGAGAAGCTGGCCGAGAAGCAGATCGACGTCGTCCCGGCGGCGATGCGGTCCTACTTCCGCGACGTCGAGGACCACGCCATCCGGGTGCGCGACCAGGTGGCCGCCCTCGACGAGCTGCTGACCTCGATCCTGCAGGCGTCGCTGGCCCGCACCTCGATGGCCGACAACGAGGACATGCGCAAGATCAGCGCGTGGGCCGGCATCATCGCCGTCCCCACCGCGATCGCCGGCATCTACGGGATGAACTTCGAGTTCATGCCGGAGCTGCGGTGGCGCTACGGCTACTTCGCGGTGCTGCTGGTCATCGTGACCGCCTGCGTGCTGCTCTACCGCGGTTTCAAGCGCAACGGCTGGCTGTAGCTCCGCGTCGTTCCGGTCAGACGGCAGCGGCACCCTCCTCCCGGCCCCCACGACCGAGCCGGCGCCGTCGGACGACCCTGACGAGGGTGGGCCGGGCCTGTGCCGTGCGGACCAGGAGGACGGCGGCGGCCAGGGCGACCTGCACCCCGGCCAACCCGAGCCCCGACCACATCGCCAGCTCCGACCAGGTCAGGGCACCCGTGTGGACGTGCGCCCGGGCCGCGGCTGCCCCGCCCTGCGGTCCCGTCAGCACCAGCAGGTGGGCCGCGAGCATCGCCGCGTACATGCCGCCGGTCATGGCCCAGGTCCGCACGGTGGGTCTCCGCCAGAGCCCACGGACGCACGGTACGCAGGCGGCGGCCATGGCGACCAGCAGGACGGCGACCGGCCGACCCCCGTGCCCCGGGGAGGCAGCCGCCACCAGGTGCAGGGCGATGCACCCGGCGCCCAGGGCGGCGGCCGCCTCACCGAGGACCTGCGCTCCGACCGTCGACCCGGGCACCGGGACGGTCACGTGGGACCCGCCCCTCACACCCGCCCCGTGGGCAGGTCTCCCTCGGGCGCCCGCTCCACCCCCACCGTCTCGACCGGCACAGGGTCCTCCTCGGTCGTCCCGACGTCCTGGACCCGTTCCGGCGCGGTGGCTCGGACGTAGAGCAACCAGGTCAGGCCCAGCAGCAGCGCACCCGCGAAGACGTACGGCAGCAGGTTGTACGGCGAGGGCGGCACCGGGACGACGTTCTTGTAGAAGACGTAGAGCAGCGCGACGACCACCACGACCGCCAGGACGGCCGACAGTGGCTTGGCCTCGTTCCGCCTGCGCAGGAAGACCGGCAGTGCGATCGCCATCAGGAGATAGGCGAGCATGTACCCGAACGTCCCGATCGTCCCGGTGTAGGCGTAGATGTTCAGCGGGGTCGTTCCCGTCGCCAACATGACGATCGGCACGACTCCCACGACGGGGGTGATCGCCCAGATGGCCACGTGCGGCGTCTTGTGCTCCCGGTGGGCCCGCCCGAACGCCTGCGGCAGCACCCCCTCCTCGCCCATGGTGTAGAGCACCCGCGAGGCGGCGTTGATGCTGGCGATGACGACGGCGAAGAAGGAGGCCGTGACCCCCAGGTCGATCAGCCAGGTGACCCCGCCGAGACCGTTGTCGCCGGCCAGGTCGCTGATCGGGGCTCCGCTGGAGGCCAGGGCCTCCGGGCCACCGAAGCCGAGGACCGACGAGTACGCGGCGAAGACGTACAGGAGTCCCACGAGCACCGCGCTGCCGACGACCGCCCGAGGGATGGTCCGGTGCGGGTTGCGTGCCTCCGCGCCCAGGCTGGCCGCGCTCTCGAACCCGACGAAGCCGAGTACGGCGAGCACGATGCCGAAGGTGACACCGTCGAACGAGACCCCGTCCAGGCGGAACTGGGACGCGTCGATGGCGAACCCGTTGCGCACCAGGACGACGACGAAGACCGTGAGGACCGCACCGACCGACAGGATCTCCAGCACCAGCCCGAGCCGGGTGGAGAGCTTGATCCCGGCGACGGCGAAGGCCCCGGCGACGACGGCGGCGGCCCCGAAGACCACCAGCTGGGCGGTGGTCGAGTCCCCCGGCACGCCGATCGTGGTGAGGAAGCTCCCCAGGTAGATGCCGGTGCCCACGACGCCGACCATGGCGATGCAGGTGTAGCCGATCACCAACCCCCAGCCGGCCGCGAAGGCGCCGGTGGGGCCCAGGCCGCGGGCGACATAGCTGTAGAGCGAGCCGGAGGACGCCATCCGCCGGGCGAACTGCGCCACGCACAGACCGATGAGGACGACGACGACCGTCGCGATCAAGTAGGGGATCCAGGCCCCCGTGCCGGCGTACAGCACGATCAGCGCCGGGCCGGTGGCCATGACCGCGGTCGGCGCGATGCCGGCCACCGACTGAGCCAGGACCTCGGCCTGGCTCATCGAGCCGTGGGCCAGCCCCCGGTCGGGGTGCACGCCGGTGGTGTCCGGCCGGCTACTCACTCGGACACCTGCCCACGGGCGCTCTCACCGGTGTGCCCGCCGTCGGCGTGACAGGCCGGTGTCGAGCGCGGCATGTCCAGGGCCGGGTTGCCGTCGAAGAAGCTCACCGGCTTGAGGTGGAAGCCGGCGTAGGTCACGGGCATGACCGGCCAGTCCTCGGGGCGCACCACGTGGTGGGCGCCGAAGGAGTACCAGACGACGACGTCCTGGTCGTCGAGCGATCGGTCGGCCTTCACGAACTCGGGGAGGCCGCCGGCGTTCTGACTCTGGTTGGGGTAGTCCCCGGCCGCGTAGCGCTCCTGCGGGTCGTACTGCGTCACCCAGAGGTGCTTGTAGGCGAACTGCGCCCGGCTCCAGGCCTGCGAGCCCTCCTGCTGGAGGGGCAGCACGTTCTCCCCCGGCACGAGCTTGTACCCCGCCGGCTGCCCCAGCTCGTTGACCGAGGAGGGGTTGACGATCTGCCACGTGCGGGCGACGAAGGGGTCGATCAGCCGCTGCGCCTCGCTCTCCCGCGCCAGGAGCGTCTTCTGGGTGACCCAGGCGTTGCCGTAGGGGTTGTCCGGGCCGGGTGGTAGGGCGGCGGCGTCGACCTCGTAGACGGAGTTGCGCTCGCCGTCGACCTGCATGTCCAGCCGGACGTTGAAGAAGTGCTGGTGATGGGGGCCGTACAGGCCGGGGGCGACGAGAGTGCCGAAGCGTGGCTGCTCGCCGACCGGCACCGCACCGGTCGAGATGACGCCTGTCAGCTTGACCTCGTACTGGATCGAGCCGTCGGTGTAGAGGTACCAGAAGAAGCCGTACTCGTAGTTGCCGACGGTGGCGAAGCAGGAGATGACCAGCCGGCGGGAGCGACGGACCTCCATCTTCTCGGTACGGAAGTCGGTGTGCTTCCAGCCGACGCCGTAGTCCTCCTCGTGCATGCAGATGGCGTTGGCGATGGTGAGCGGCTGACCGTCCTGGTCGTTGGCGACCACGTCGAAGTAGTGGATCTCGCCCAGACAGTCGCACCCGAGCTGCAGCGGGTTGAGCAGCAGCCCGACCCCGTACTCGCCCTCGTCGAAGACGTTCTTGATCCGGTGGGTCGGCGCCGGGTCCGCATAGGGGATGTACATCTCCGCCAACGACGCCCGGTAGACGACCGGGCGCAGACGCCCGCGGTCCTCGTAGCCGATCTGGTGCAGGACCAGCCCCTCGCGCGGGGTGTAGCCGACCCGCAGCCGCCACTTCTGCCAGCTCACCTGATGGCCGTCGACGGTGAAGCTCGGGCCCTCGGGCTGGGTGATCTCGATCGGCCGGACGTCGTCCCGGATCGCCGTGTGGGCCGGCCGGTTGTCGTCGTCGAACATCAGCTCCGGTACGTAGTTGCCGGCCCTCTCCGGGAGCGGCACGACCCCGTGGTCACGGACGTCGATGACCTCCATCTTGTCCAGGTCGACGAGCACGACCAGCCCCTCGACGGGCCGGGCGTAGCCGTTGTCGTCCTCCCGGGTCCGGACGAACGTCAGGGGCCGTATGAGGCGGCGGCCGAGCGGGTCCTCGATGTCGTAGCCGGCGGCCCAGGGGTCGATCATGGCCAGCGAGAAGTCGGTCACCCCGCGCTTGCGCATGGCCTCCTGCCAGCGCGGGTCGGCCCGGGTGATCTCCTCGGTGCTGAAGAACTCCTCCAGCATCACGCCGGGCTGCACGCCCTCTACGACCTCCCAGGACGTCACCACCCCGGACGTCAAGGACACCGCGGCCTCGATCGTCTGCTGGTGCCCACGGTCGTAGAGCACGGCGAAGGCCACCCGCTCCGGCGGCTCGGCCCCCCGCATGTCGTGGGCGAGCACCTCGCGCTTGTCCGGTTCCTGCAGCGCGATGGAGACGAAGCGGATCCGGGGGTCCTGCCCGCGCTGGTCGCGGATGATGGCCGACGCCCGGGCGATCTCGTCCGCGTCGAGCGGCTCGAGGGGGTGCCGGCCGGTCGTGGTGGTGGGCTGGGGCAGCTGGATGACCACAGGTCTCCTCCGGGGAGTGCCCGGACGGGAGGGCCCGGAGCAGGTCGGTGAAGCCCGGACCGTAGAAGGAGTGACACAGGTCACACAAGGACCGGCCTCCCGGCCGATCCGGGCTAGGACCCCCCGCTCGCTGCCTGCTCGCCGCCCTTCGCGGCGACGACGGCGTCGTAGACGGTGCGGCGCGGCAGCCCGGTGCGGACGACGACGGCGCGGATGGCGTCCTTGCGGGTGGCGCCCGCGGCCTCCTCCGCGGCGACCTCCGCCGCCAGTTCGGACGGCGAGAGCGATGCTGGGGCCACCGGTGCGCCGCCCACGACCAGGGTGATCTCCCCGCGCACGCCGTCGGCAGCCCACGACGCCAGCTCGGTGAGCGTCCCGCGGCGGACCTCCTCGTGCGTCTTCGTCAGCTCCCGGCAGACGGCGGCCGGGCGGCCCTCGCCCATCGCCGCCGCGGCATCGGTGAGCACGTCGGCCAGCCGGTGCGGCGACTCGAAGAACACCATCGTGCGGCGCTCGTCGGCCAGCCCGGCCAGCCTCGACCGGCGCTCCCCCGCCTTGCGCGGGAGGAAGCCCTCGAAGCAGAAGCGGTCGACCGGCAGGCCGGACACCGCCAGCGCGGTGATCACCGCCGACGGCCCGGGCACCGAGGTCACCTCGACGCCGGCGTCGATCGCCGCGCGCACGAGCGTGTAGCCGGGGTCGGAGACGGAGGGCATCCCGGCGTCGGTGAGCAGCAGCACGGTCCTCCCCTGGTCGAGCGCGGTCAGCAGGCCGGGCAGCCGGGAGCGCTCGACCGACTCGTGGAAGGTCACCACCCGGCCGGTCAGCTGCACCTCGAGGTCGGCGGCGAGGCGGTGCAGCCGGCGGGTGTCCTCCACGGCGAGCACGTCCGCGGTCGCCATCGCCGTGCGCAGCCGCGGGCCGACGTCGCCGGGCTGACCGAGCGGAGCGCCACCGAGCACGAGCCGTCCGACCACGTGCACGAGCCTGTCACGACGACCGCCGCAGGGCCGCCTGCGGGGGCTGCCCCCTGCAGGGTCCCGCCGCGGGCTCGCGAGTGGCGGGGGCAGAGGGCGTTCCTGCGAGCGCCGGGGGCCGTCGGCCCGGTCACTACCCTGGCCGCATGGCGGTCCTGGCTCCCGAGCGCACGGACCGGGAGCCCGGCGGGGTTCGGACCCGCCGCCGGCCGCTCCCCCGGCCGCGCCGCGACACCACTCCGCCGCTGCCCGCCGACCGGGTCCTCGCGTGGGTGCTCACCGCGCTGCTGGGCCTGGGCGCCTTCGCCGTCCGGCTGTGGCACATCGACTACCCGTCGGACCTGCTCTTCGACGAGGCGTACTACCCGCCGCAGGCGCGCGAGCTGCTCGAGTGGGGCCACGAGTACAACCGCGGCTACACGTTCATCGTCCACCCGCCGCTGGGCAAGTGGCTGATCGCCGGCGGCATCGGGCTGTTCGGCTACGACTCCTTCGGCTGGCGGTTCCCCTCCGCGGTCGCCGGGAGCACCGCGGTCGTCGTCCTGGCCCGGCTGACCCGGCGGCTGACCGGATCGACGCTGCTCGGCCTGGTCGCCGGGCTGCTGCTCGCGCTCGACGGCCTCGCCTTCACCCTGTCGCGGATCGGCCTCCTCGACGTCTTCCTGCAGGTGTTCGTGCTCTCCGCGGTGGCCTGCCTGGTCGTCGACCGGGACCGGGTGCGCGAACGCGTCCGGGCCGGCACGACGACGGCCACCGGCTTCGCGCTCGGCCCGCGGGGGTGGCGGCTGGCCGCCGGGTTCCTGTTCGGCTGCGCCTGCGCGGTGAAGTGGAGCGGGGTCTACTTCCTCGCCGCCTTCGCGGTGCTGAGCCTGTTCTGGGACCGCGCCGCCTGGCGCGGGGCCGGCGTCCCCCGCCCGACCCCGACCGCTGCGCGGCGCGGGCTGCCCGGCGCGCTGTGGGCGCTGGCCGCCGTGCCGGTGCTCACCTACGTCGCGAGCTTCACCGGCTGGTTCCTCGGCGAGACCTCGCAGGGCAAGGGGTGGGCGCAGCAGAACCCGGAGACGGCGTTCCCGTGGGTGCCCGACGCGCTGCGCTCGCTGTGGCACCAGCACGCCGAGTGGCTGACCTTCCACAACGGGCTGTCCACGCCGCACCCGTGGGAGTCCGGGCCGTGGAGCTGGCTGGTCAATGGCCGGCCGATCCTGCTGTGGAACCCGCAGGGCCTCACCGACGCCGCCGGCGACCAGGTCATCCGCTACATCCTCATGGTCGGGACGCCGACCCTCTGGTTCGCCTTCGCGCCCGCGCTGGGATGGGTGGCCTGGCGCCTGGTCGCCCGCCGCGACCCCGCCGCGCTGCTCGTCGCCGTCGCGGTCGCCGCCGGCTGGGGCACGTGGTTCCTCAACCCCGAGCGCACGATGTTCGCCTTCTACACCGCGCCGGTGCTGCCGTTCTTCGTGCTCGCCGTCGTCCTGGTGCTGCAGGACGTCCTGGGCCGGCCCGGAGCCTCGCGGCTGCGCCGGCAGGTCGGGCTGGGCGTCGTGGCGCTCTACGTCGGCGTGGTGGCGGCGACCTTCGTCCACTTCCTCCCCGTGCTCACCGGGGAGCCGCTCTCGCACGCCGAGTGGCTCGCCCGCATGTGGTTCCCGTCCTGGTTCTGACCCCGGAGGCCCTCGATGACCGACCAGCCGGTGCGCACCGAGGCGGACGGCGACGTCTGGCGGGTGACCCTCGACTCGGCGCGGACCGGCAACGCCGTGGACCCGGCGATGGCCGCGGCGCTCGGCGAGGCGTTGCGGGCCCGACCGCCGCGGACCCGGGCGGTGCTGCTGCTGGCCGAGGGCGAGCGCTTCTGCGTCGGCGGCGACGTGCGCGGCTTCGCGACGGCGGCGGACCCGGGCGCCGAGGTGGGGCGGCTGGCCGCCGGCTGGCACGAGGTCGTGCGGGCCCTGCTGGCCGCCCCGGTACCGGTCGTCGCCGGCGTGCACGGCGCGGTCGCCGGTGCCGGTGTCGGACTGCTGGGCGCCTGCGACGTCGTCGTCTGCGCCCGCTCGACCAGGATCCGGCCCGCCTGCGCCGCCATCGGCTTCTCCCCCGACGGCGGCACCTCCTGGACCCTGGCGCACGCGCTGGGCCCGGCCCGCGCCCTGGACCTGGCGCTGACCGACGGCACGCTGGACGCCGCGGAGGCGCACGCCTGCGGCCTGGTCGCCCGGGTGGTGGCGGACGACGAGCTGCGCGCGGCCGCCACCGAGCTCGCGCACGCGCTGGCGGCCGGGCCGGTGCGGGCGGTGGTGCGCACCCGGGCGCTCGTCCGCGGCGCCGTCGTGCGGACGCTCGACCAGCAGCTGGACGACGAGGCGCGGCTGATCGCGGAGTCCGCGGCCGACCCGGAGGGGCGGGAGGGCGTGCGCGCCTTCGTCGAGAAACGCCGGCCGGACTTCCGCACCGGCCGCTGAGCGCTCCGCGGCGCCGGTCAGCAGGACGGGGTCAGCGTGGTGGTCTGCTCGGTGGACACCCACGTGCCGTCATGGGTCCAGACCCGGTAGGTGTAGGTCGTGCCGTTCACCAGGCCCGTGTCGGTGAAGGTCGTCGTCCCCATCGGCACCGTGCTGCTCCCCTGGACCGTCCCGTTCACCAACCGCCGGCCCTGGTAGCCGTCGGCCCAGGAGCTCGGGCTGGCGGTCCAGGTCAGGATGGCGGCGGGCTGCTGGGGAGCGGGACGCAGGGCGAGGGTCTGCCCGATCCACTCGGCCTGGAAGTTGCTCGACGAGGCCGAGCTGCGCACCGGCGTCGCACCGGGCCCGGCGAAGGACACGTCACCCGCCGAGACACCCTGGATGGAGGTGCCGGTCCCGGAGAGCAGCCGCCACCGTTCTGCGGTGCCCCCGGGCGCGGGGAGCTGCTCCTGGCGCTTCGTGGTGACGTGCACGAGCACCGTGTTCGCGACCGTGGTGGTCACCGAGGGAACCGTCGTGGTCTCGGAGGAGCCGGTCATCGCGTGGTGCGCGTCCACCGGGGACGTGGTGCGCACGCCCCTGTACGCGGCGATGCCGCCCGCCGTGTCGACCGAGGCCGCGAGCTGGAAGGTCGCGGTCGCGGGTTCGGTGGCACTCGCCACTCGCCAGAAGAGGGCTGACGTCACCTGGGGGGTGCCGTTGACCTGGTTGACCTGGTTCACGCTGTCACGGCGGACGAGGTTCCACCCGGTCGGTGGTGGGGTGAGCGTCGCAGGGCCACCCCAGTTGCTCACCTGGGCCACGAGGAGGTCCCCGGCGCGGGTCTCGGGAGGGGTCTGCAGGGTGAGCGACCCCGAGCCCCTCGCCGACGTCGCGCCCTGGAACTCGATGGTGCTCGACGCGCAGCTCGTCGTCGCCGTCAGGCCGGAGGGTGGCTGCAGCTGATCGGCGGCCAGGGTGTTGGCGGGGTTGGCCGTCGTGGACGTGAAGACCGCGGACGCCGGCGGCAGCGCCAGCACGGCGACCACGAGTGCCAGCACGGCGACGAGCGGCGCCAGGGCAGCGACCGGACCCACCAGGCGGGCTCCGGGAGCCCGCCGGCGGCGCCGGTGCGGCTCGTCCATCGTCTTCCATCCCTCCGTCCCCGTCCCGCGCGTCCGCGGGGTGCTCGGTCCAGGCATCGGCACGGGCCCGTTCAGGATTGAGCCGTCCACCCCCCGAGCACGCCGGTCCACCCCGGAGGAGGGAGCGCCAGGGCCTCGATCAGAGGGCCGCGTGCACCCTGGCGGGCACCGGCGGGAGGGGGATCCGCGTGACGGTCGCCTCGTCGACGGCGACGCCGCTGACCGGTCCCTCCACGCCCGCCATGTGGGCCTGGTCCCGCCCGCCGGCCTTGGCGGCGTACAGCGCGGTGTCCGCCGCGGCGAGGAGTTCCGCGGCAGGGAGGCCGGCCCCGTGCTGGCAGGCGATGCCCAGGCTCGCCGTGATCGGTCTCGGTGCCTCCACCTCCCGGAGGACCGTGCGCAGCCGGCGCGCGACCGCGACGGCGTCGTCCGCCGTGGCGCCGGGCAGGACCAGCGCGAACTCCTCACCGCCGTAGCGCGCGGCGACGTCGCCGGGCCGCACGCAGGCCCGCAGGGCTGCACCGACGCCCCGCAGGACGTCGTCGCCGGCCTGGTGGCCGTAGGTGTCGTTGAGCTTCTTGAAGTGGTCGAGGTCGATGATCAGGACCGACAGCGGCGCACCGCTGCGGGCGGCGACCGCCAGCTCCCGGTCGAACGCGGCATCGAAGGCCCGGCGGTTGGCCACCCCGGTGAGGCCGTCGGTGAGCGCGCTGGCCTGCAGGTGCTCCAGCAGCGCGACGCGGGCGAACGCCGTCGCGGCGTGCGCGACCGCCTGTTCGGCGACACCGACCCGGCGTCGCTCGATGCGCGAGCCGCTGCGCGCGTCGTCCTGGAAGGTCAGGACACCGCTGCCGCCGCCGTCCAGGCCGAACGGGACGGCGACCACCCGCCGGGCGCCCTCGAGCACCTCGTCCACCCACGGGTCGGGGCCCTTCACGGCCGCCAGGAGCGTGCTGCCCCGGTCGACCGCTGCAGCGAGCAGCGACCCCGGCAGCGCAGCGCCGACCGCCCGCAGTGGCTCGGCGTCCTGCTCCCGGTGCTTGCGGACGGCCAGGTCGACCGCCGGCACCGCGCTGCCCTCGGGTACGTGGCAGTGCACCGCGGCCAGGGGGGAGTCGGCGGCGTCGACGGTGAAGTCGAGCAGCGCCTCGGCCACCTTGGCGCCGGTGTCCGCCTCGTGCAGGGCGCCCGCCAGCCGGCGCAGCGCCTCCTCGTCGTAGCGACGGCGACGCAGCTCGCGCTCGTTCACCGCACCCAGGCCCGAGGTCATCATCGCGGTCACCCAGACGGCGACCAGGAACACCCCGTAGGGCAGGGGGTCGAAGCCCTGGACGGGGCCGTGTGCGGGCAGCAGGGCCGTGTCGACCGCCTTGAGGACCGACATGACCACGAGGGAGTGCCACAGCGCGAGCTTCAGACCGGTGCGGAACGACCCCAGCAGCGTGACGCAGATGACGTGCAGGACGATCACGTACACCACCGGTCCGGTGATGCCCCCGGCGACGTAGAGCGCCCATCCCAGGTGGACCGCGTCGAGGATGACCGGCACCGTGATCGCCGCCACCGCGAAACGTCGACCGAGCGCCGACAGCTTCTGCAGCACCAGCCCGACGGCCAGCAGGACGGCCCCCGGCACGGCGAGGGTCTCCACCGGTGGTGTCTCCGCCGTCCGGGTGATCGTCCACGCCGCGACAGGCAGCAGGACGACGACGCCGATGCGGACGGCGAGCAGCCACCGGAGGCGGTCGGCCAGGGGCAGGTTGTCCAGGGAACCCTGTGGGGACGCAGGCGTCTGGCTCATGTGGGTGCCGTCCTCGGCAGCTCGGGGAAGTCTCGGAAGTCGTTCAGTTCCTGGTGGACGCGGGCCAGCGCCAGCTTCGGGTCCCGCCGGTCGAGCCGGCCCTGCACGGCCAGGAACCCCGCGGAGACGGCGACCAGCGCGAGCGGGAACTGACCGTCCTCGACGACGGCGATCGCCGTCTCGCCCACCGCGGCGGCCACCTCGGCGACCGTCGTGGGGGACGCCTGCAACGGCGGCGCCTGGACGACGTCACCGTCCCCGCGTGGCTCGTTGCCACCCGGATCGGTGGCCGGCGGTGCCGGGGTCGGACTCGGCGTCTCGGGAGGGAGGACCGGCTCCGGCTGGGGCGCCGGGACCGTGCTGGGGAGCGGCGTCGGCGTGGGGGTCGGCGTCGGCGTCGGGGTCGGCGCGGGCGGTTCGGCTCTCGGCGGGGGTGGGGGCAGCGGCTCCGGGCTCGGGGCCGGTGTGGGGGTCGGCGCCGGGACCGGTTCGGGGACGGGCTCGAAGTCGAGGGCCCAGACGAAGGTGGCCGCGGCTCGCAGGCCCTGCGCCCGGTGGTCGTCGAGGACCGTGACGCTGATCCGGTAGGTCGTCGAGGCCGAGTCCCCGGGCCGCCAGCCCGTCGGGATCCCTGCGGCGGCCGTGCGCGGCAGCTGCGCCAGCGTCCCGCTCCACGCGGGTACGCCGGTGAAGGACGCACACCGCGCCGGGTCGCCGAGCGTCCCGCGCTCGACGGTGACGAGCAGGTGCGGGGCGAGGGCGTCCTCGGTGACCTGGGCGCTGAGCGTCACCTCACCGATCGACCGGGCGGACCCGGTCACCGCCAGCGCCACGCAGGCGGTCTCCGTGGCACCCGGGCGCAGGTCGGTGGAGGTGAACAACGCCGTGCCACCGCGGTCGTCGACCAGGCTGACCGCACTGGTGGTCGCGGCGGCAGGCTCGACCGGCAGGTCGACCGCCCCGGCCGCCAGGTGGGCGAGCAACGCGGCACCGACCAGCCAGGCGGCTCCCCGGGTGCTGAGCAGGCGCGGGGACGTGACGGGCGATGGTGGGCGCACCGTCTCCCCCTCTCTCGGCGAGGCCGCGGTCCGGTCTCCGGAACCGCTCCGGCTAGCTCATGTCTTCGGCGGCGCGCGGCGGATGTTGAGCAGGGCGGGCGGCGGTCACCACGCCGCGCCACCGGTCGTCAGCGGCGCCCGGTCCCGCGGGCCGGCACCGTGCCGGCCGACGGGGGCACGGGCGGCAGCCCGACGCGGTGGACGACGTGGTCTGCGGCCGGGGCGGTGGCGAGCCGGTCGGCGCTGGTGAGGCCGCGCGACCGCCCGGCCCGGCTGCCGGTCCCGCTGACGGTGGAGACGGCCGCTGCCGCGAGCAGGGCGGTGAGCCCACCCAGGTGGCCCCACTGCCCGGTGAGCCGCCAGTACGCGGGGAGCCCGACGTGGGGCACCCGCAGCTGCGCCTCGCCGATGACGCTGGCAGCCGGCACGGGCGTGGTGTCGTTGCTCTGGTTGGCGTCGCCCCGCGTCACGAGGTCCCCCCGCTCGTCGAAGGAGACGAGGCGGTGGAGCAGCAGCCGGTCGGCCCCCTCGGGGTCGGGGAAGAGCAGCACCTGGCCCGGCTGCAGGTCCTGCGGGAGCACCGGACGCGTCAGCACCACGTCGCCGGGCGAGATCCGCGGCTCCATCGAGCCGGAGACGACCACGTGACCCTCGAAGCCGACGAGTCGCGGGGCGAGGGCGAGGAACACCAGGCCCGCGACGGTCACCAGCAGGGCCGCGACGACTCCGCGGTACACGGCAGCCGGCCGGAGGCCCTGCTCCCCGACCTCGGGTCCGGGCACACGGGAGCGCGGGGCGCTGGTCAGGACGGGCGCGGTCACGGGGTGCCTCCCGCTTCCCCGGTGTTCCGCGCCTCCCACGTGAACGTGGCCTCGGACAGCTTGCCCTGCGCGTCGTCGTTGTCCGCGAGGACGTACGTGATCCGCAGGGTCATGGACGTGTTCTCCGTGGCTGCCGGCTCGACGACGATGCCGGAGCCGAAGTCCCGGTGCTCGGTCCTGAGGTGTGCCAGCGTCCGTGAGGTCGCGTCCGGGACGCCTGGGTGGGTGCGGTCGAGGAACGTCGCCGTGGCTCTCGGGGTGAACCCGCTGCAGTCGACCGCCACCTCGGTCTCCGGGTCGACGTCCACGCCCCGCTCGATGCTCATCACCAGGTAGGGGTCCAGGTCCTCCGCGCCGGCCGGCGACCCGGTCCCGTCCGGCTCGATGTACATGCGGATCTCGGCCTCCAGACTGCCCGTGTAGTCGATCCGGATGCAGCGCGACCCGGTCGAGCCGGGCTTGAGGAGACCGTCCTCCGCGCTGAAGAGCGGGGTGAACACGGCCCCGACCTTGGCGTTGTTGTCGAGGTCGACGGTCCCGGTCTCCCACGAGTTGCCGGGGTTGTGGGTGGTGGCCGAGAAGGCCGCGTGGGTGGCGCCCCAGGTCAGGGCCAGGCTCGTCACGAGGCCGACGGGCACCGCCACGGAGAGGGCGGTGCGGCGAGCCCGGGGGGCGCGGTAGCGCACGGCAACTCCTCCGACGACGGTGGGACGCAGCGGCCTGCGTCCTCGACACCAGTGGCATCGGCGCCACCGAGAGACCTCTGAGGAGCCGGGCCGATCCCCTCACCCGATCGGGTGGTGGCCACCGGCCACGCCCTGCCGGGCGCCCGTGGTCGGGGGGTCGTCACCCGCCCCGTCCCGGAACCCGGTTGCGGCCGGGCCTCGGGGGTAGCCCCGTCCACGGGGAGACGGACCGGCGGAGACACCGCCGCGGGTCCCGACCGACGACCGGACGAGGAGGCGGCCATGGGCCTGCCAGCACGCGACGAGGCCAGGGCGTGGGTCGGCTGGACCGTCGTCGACCGCGAGGGGACCGAGCTCGGCGCCGTCACCGCCGTCCTCGCCGACGAGTCCACCGGCCGGCCGGAGTGGCTGTACGTCGAGGTCGAGGGGGCCAGTGCCGTCGTCCCGGCGCTGGACGCGGAGGGCTCGGACGGCCGGGTGACGGTCGCGGTGACCCGCGCCCAGGTCACGGCCGCCCCCTCGGTCGGCGGTGCGCAGGCGCTGTCCACGGACCAGGAGGCCGACCTCTACCGGCACTACGGGATCGAGGCGTCGAGCGAGGACTCGGAGACCCTGCTGCCCGCCGCTGCGGACGCCTCGGGGTCGACCGGTCGCGGGACCGTGCTCGCCGCAGGTGCCCTGGCCGCGGTGGCGGGGATCGGCGTGGTGCGGGCCCGCTCCCGGCGTCCGGTCGTCCGGCAGCCGTGGTCCCGGCGGCTGTGGGCACGCCGCCCGTGGGCGCCGCGCCCGCCGTCCCGGGCCGAACTGGTCGCCGGGCAGGTCCGCGCCGTCTCCGTCCGGGCGAGGACGGGTGCCCGGCACGCCGTGCGAGCGGCCGGCCCCATCGCCGCATCGGCCGCGGAGTCGGCACGGCACCGGGCGGTCCTGGCCGGCGAGGGAGCCCGGCACGTCGCCCGCACGGCCGCCCCGCTCGCGATCACCGCTGCCGAGTCGGCACGGCACCGGGCGCTGCTGGCCGGGGCGGGAGCCCGGTACGTCGCCCGCACGGCCGCCCCGCTCGTGGCCGCGACGGCCGAGTCGGCACGGCACCGGGCGCTGCTGGGCGCCGAGCAGCTGCGTCACGCCGCCCGTCTGACGTCGCACACGATCCGGACGTCCACCCGCACCTGACCCGGGCAGGAACGCGGAGAGCCCCGCACCGGCGGACCGGGCGGGGCTCTCTGGGTGTCGGGGTGGAGCTGAGGGGATTCGAACCCCTGACCCCCTCGATGCGAACGAGGTGCGCTACCGGACTGCGCTACAGCCCCTGACGGGAGACGAGCTTACCGCCCGCCTCCAGCCGTGCCCTCACGGGGGTGGCCACCCGCGAGGTGCTGGAAGGACCCCCTCGCGGAGACCCACCTCGAGCCTGGTGCCGTGATGGAACGGGCCCCTTCCAGGGCACCGCCCCGAGCTCGCGAGGGGTGGGGAGGAAGGGGGTCCTTCAGCCGTTGGCGACCCGGCGCGGCTGGTAGACGTCGATGTCGGCGAAGCCGATGTCGTCGTCGTCCAGGCCCACGACGGCGCTGTTCTGCCAGCCGGCCGGAGCGGCGGTGCGGGCGGCCACGACCCGGCCGGGGCGCAGCGGGTGCACCGGCGCCAGCGGCAGGCTCGGGTGCGGCAGGCCGACGGTGTGGTGGTGCACCTCCGCGGCCGGCGCCTCCTCGGCGGGGGCCGGACGGGGTGCCGGGACCGGACGGGCGGCCGGCCGGCGCGCGGTGCGGGCGGCGGCCCGGGCGGCGCGGCGGGCGGCCAGCCGCTCCCGGCGGGCAGCGGCCCGCAGCACCACCAGGTAGGCGACCACCGCGAGGTCGAGCACACCCTGCGCGATCCACAGCCACGGGCTCCAGACCAGTGCGCCCACCAGCGCCAGCAGCGTGAGGGCGACCAGGCCGGCCAGCGTGCGGCGGCGGACGGCGTGGACGTCGACCCGCAGCTCACCGGAGGTCAGCAGCGCGGCCCGGTCGATCGAGACCCGCTCGGTCTCGGCGAAGACGGCAGGGTCGACCGCCCGCCGCCGCTGCAACGTCCGGCCCGCGTCGGCCCCCGTGGAGCGGACCGCCGAGGAATCACCGCGGGTCACCACCATGGGCACCAGCACGACGAACCACAGCACGACCAGAGCGGCCAGCAGCACACCCGAACCCATCTGAGAACACCACCCGTCACACGCGTCACCTGCCGGGCGAAGTTACGGCCTGTGCTCCTCCGTTCGAGGGAGGCGCGCGGCGTGTCATGGGTGTCGTGTGACTGGAGTGCCGGACCGGCGGCGTGTCGACCCGGCGACACGCCTCCGCCGCTGGTCAGCGTGGTAGGCGCGACTCCCACCGGGCGACGACGCCACCGGGCACGTCCTCGGCAAGCAGCGCGAAGGTGTCGTGGTCGCGCCAGTCGCCGTCGATGTCCAGGTACCGGCGCAGCAGGCCCTCGTGACGGAACCCCAGCCGGTGCACCAGCCCCCGGCTCCGTGCGTTCTCGGGGCGGATGTCGGCCTGCAGCCGGTGCAGCCGGGCAGGTCCGAAGGCGTGGTCGCACACCAGCGCCACGGCCAGCGAGGCCATCCCCCGGCCGGCGACGGCGCGGTCGATCCAGTACCCGAGGTTGCCCGAGCGCAGCGCGCCGCGGACGACGTTGTCGATGGTCACCTGCCCGGCCAGCCGGCCCTCCACCCGGACGACGAACGGCAGCGACATGCCCATCGCGGCCCGGCGCAGCACGGCCCGGCGCATCGCCCGGTACGCCGCCGGCGTGTGCCGCGCCGCCCACGACCCGGCCGCGGTCGGCTCCCACTGCGCCAGCCAGTCCTCGTTGGCCCGCCGGACCCGGCTCCACTCCTCGGCGTCCCACCGGCGCGGCGGGTGCAGCTCGACCGGGCCCCGGACCAGGTGCGCGGGCCACCCGGGCCGCAGGGCGGGGTCGACCACTGCGCCGCTCAGCCGCCGAGCAGCAGGGGCATGACGGTGACCAGCCCGCCTGCGGCCACCTCGGTGACGTCCTCGTCGACCACGATCAGGCAGTTGGCCCGCGCCATCCGCGCCAGCATCGCCTCCTCGCTGGAACCGCTGCCGTCCCCGAGCGGCTCCACCACGTAGCCGCCGTCCGGGTGGCGCATGACCTGCCCGTGCAGGTACTGCCGGTAGCCCAGCGGGGAGACCAGCCGCTCCGCGGCGATCGCCTGCACGGTGCGCCGGAACAGCTGGCGCTTGCCCAGCATCATCCGGATGGCCGGGCGCACGAACACCTCGAAGGCGACCAGCGCGGCGACCGGCTCGCCGGGCACGCAGATGACCGGCACCGAGTCCCGCCCGAGGCGGCCGAAGGCCTGCACCGGCCCGGGGTGCATCGTCAGCTGCGAGAAGTGCATGGGGCCGAGCCCGGCCAGCGCCTCCTGCACCACGTCGCCCCCGCTGGCGAAGGTGCCGGCGACGAGCAGCAGGTCGCTGCGGAGCAGCTGGCTCTCCAGCACCTCCGACAGCCGCCGGGGTTCGGTGGGGAGGATGCCCCAGCGGTAGGCCTCGGCCCCCGCGTCGCGCGCAGCAGCTGCCAGCGCGTAGCTGTTGACGTCGACGACCTGGCCGGGACCGGGCTGCGTGCTGATGTCGACGAGCTCGCCGCCCGCGGAGAGGACGGCGACCCGCGGGCGCGGCCGCACCTGCACCCGGTCGCGGCCGACCGCGGCGAGCAGGCTGATCTGCGCCGGGCCGATCGGGGTGCCCACCTGCACCGCGGTGGTGCCCGGCGCGACGTCGTCCCCCGCCCGGCGCACGTAGCTGCCGGCTCCCGGGCCGGCGTGCACGGCGACCTCCACCATGCCGCCGTCGGTCCACACCGCCGGGACGACGACGTCCGCGCCGGCCGGCAGCATCGCGCCGGCAGCGACCTTCTGCGCCATGCCCGGACCGATCGACGCCGGGCCGGTGGGGCCGGCGACGGTCTCGCCCACCACCGAGAGCCGGGCCGGCTCGGCGGGGGTGGCGCCCTCGACGTCCATCGCGCGGGCGGCGTAGCCGTCCAGCGCGGCCTGGTCGAAGGCCGGCAGCGCGCGCCGGCTGACCACCTCCTCGGCGCAGAGCAGCCCCTGCGCGTCGAGGACGGCCAGCTCGATCGGGTCCGGCTGCGGCACCGCCGTGAGGATCTCGTCGAGGTGCTGCTCGACGCTGCGCGGGGGCGCCGGCTCGGCCGCCGCGGGCGGCGGGGGGACGGCGCCGCGCTCGATCGCCGTCGTCTCGTGCACGGGCGTCCCGACGGCGGCGTCGGCGGCGGGCGAGGGCGCCGGCACGTCCCGCACCGGGGTGCCGGAGCGCAGGTCCAGCGCCGTGGTGTCCCGGTACCCCGGGACCGTCCCGTCCCTGTCGTCCTCGGTCATGCCCACCACGGGGGTCGATGCTGCCCCCTGACCGCCTCCGCTCAGGCCTCCGACGCGCCCGCAGCAGGCAGGTCGGCCACGAACCCGGCCAGCCAGGTGCGGAAGCCGGGGCCCAGGTCCTCGCGCTCGCTGGCCAGCTGGACGACCGCCTTGAGGTAGTCCAGCCGGTCGCCGGTGTCGTAGCGGCGGCCCGAGAACACCACGCCGTGCACCGGCTCGCCGCGCTCGACGAGGGTGGCCAGGGCGTCGGTCAGCTGGATCTCCCCGCCGCGGCCGGGCGCGGTCTCGCGCAGGACGTCGAAGACCTCGGGGGCCAGCACGTAGCGGCCGATGATCGCCAGGCTGCTGGGCGCCTCGTCGACCGGCGGCTTCTCGACCAGGCCGGTGATCGCGACGACGTCGGTGCCGCCGGGCTCGACGGCGACCGCGCCGTACTTGTCGATGTTCTCCCGGCCGACGTCGAGCAGCGCCACCACCGAGCCGCCGTGCTCGGCCTGCACCTGCAGCATCTGCTCGAGCAGGTGGTCGCGGGCGTCGATGATGTCGTCGCCGAGCAGCACGGCGAACGGCTCGTCGCCGACGAAGGCGGCGGCCTGCAGCACCGCGTGACCGAGCCCCCGCGCCTCGCCCTGGCGGACGAAGTGCACCTGGGCGATCTCGGTGGAGGCGTGCACCGCCGCGAGCCGGGCGGCGTCGCCCTTCTTCTCCAGCGCGGTCTCCAGCTCGGGGTGCCGGTCGAAGAAGTCCTCGATCGCGGCCTTGTTGCGGCCGGTCACCATGAGCACCTCGCCGAGCCCGGCGCGCGCGGCCTCCTCGACGATGTACTGGAGCGCGGGCCGGTCGACCACCGGCAGCAACTCCTTGGGCACCGCCTTGGTGGCCGGCAGGAATCGGGTGCCCATCCCGGCGACGGGGATGACGGCCTTCCGCGTCGGGCGGGTGCTCGGAGTCGGCATGCGCGCGAGCCTAGTGACCGGGCACCGGAGCCCCCGCGTGGTGCCGTCGGGCCGCCGCCGGCCGGGGAACCGGGTCGTCGTCGGCGACACGCGCGCGGACACGCCGTCCGCGCCACCGGTGCGGGGCGGACGGACCGGCACCTCCGGGCGACCTGGCTAGCCTGCGCCGGTGACCTCCCCGGACGACGTGACCGAGGCCAAGGTCGTCCTCCGCGCGCGGTTCCTCGCCCGCCGGCAGGCCCGCTCGGCCGAGGAGCGCGCTGCCGCCAACGCCGCGATCACCACCGCCCTGCTGCGCGGACTGGCCGGCACGCGGACGCTGGCCGCCTTCGCCCCCGACCCGACCGAGCCCGGCGCGGGCCGGCTGCCGGCGGCCTTCACCCAGCTCCGCTCGCGGGTGCTGCTCCCCGTGGTGCCGGGCGACGGCAGCGAGCTGTCCTGGGCCGTCGACACCGGCCGGCTGGCCCCGGGCCGCTTCGGGCTGCTGGAGCCGGTCGGCCCGCGGCTGGGGCCGACCGCGATCGGCGCGGCGGAGGTCGTCGTCGTCCCTGCGGTGGCGGTGGCCCGGACCGGGGTGCGCCTGGGCCGGGGCGGCGGCTACTACGACCGCGCGCTGCAGCACGTCCGGCCCGACGCGCGGCTGGTGGCCATCGTCTTCGACGACGAGCTGGTCGACGAGCTCCCCGTGGAGCCGCACGACAAGCGGGTCACCGCGGTGGTGACCCCCTCGGGCGGCTGGCTCGACCTGGCCTGACCCGGGCCGGACCGGCCTCAGCCGTCGTCGTCGGCGAGCAGCGGGACGTCGGAGACCAGCTCGATGTGCGCGGTCATCGCCGCGGCGGCCGCCGGCGCGTCCCCGGCCCGGATGGCCTCGGCGATGGCGCGGTGACCGGCCAGGCTGCGCGCCGGCCGGCCCGCCTGGGACAGCGACTCGATCCGGCTCTCCCGGACCAGGTCGGCGATCTCGGCCATCAGCCGGCCGAGCAGGGGCGCGTGCCCGGCGGCCGTCACGGCCGCGTGGAAGCGCTCGTCCCCACCCACCCCGCGCCCGCCGCTCCGCACGTCCTCGGCCATCGCGTCCAGAGCGGCGTCGATCTCGGCGAGGTCGGCCTCGGTGCGACGGCGGGCCGCGAGGGCGGCCAGCCGGACCTCGAGCGCCTGCCGCGCCTCGATGACGTCCCCGAGGTCGTGCCGGCGGGCGCGCAGCGCCGCGAGCACCGCCTCGGAGCGCGGCGCGGCCAGCAGGACGGTGCCGTCGCCGTGGCGGACCGACACCACGCCGGTGACCTCCAGCGCCACCAGGGCCTGGGCGAGCGTCGCGCGGCTGACCCCCAGGCGGACGGCGAGGTCGCGCTCGGCGGGCAGCCGATCCCCCGGGCCGAGACCGCTCTCGTCGGCCCAGGAGACCAACTGCTGGACGACCTGCTCGTACAGGCGGGGGGAGCGGCGGAGCGGCTGGAGGCCGCCCGGGGCGGACGCTTCCGGCTCACCGGGCGCGGACACGTGTCCCTCCCTGCATGCTGTCGGCGTGGCGCATGACACAGTGTCCCCGACGCCAGTGGCTAGGCCACTGAGCCACTGCACGAGGTGTCCCAGTCCTCCGACGCCGTAGGAGCCCGTCGTGTCACCGGAGATCGTCACCATCATCGCGCTGATCGTGATCTTCGCGATCGCGACGTTCCTGCCCATCAACATGGGCGCGCTGGCCTTCGTGGCCGCGTTCCTCGTCGGCACGCTGTCGGTCGGGCTGAGCACCGACGACATCCTCGCGGGGTTCCCCGCGGAGCTGGTCGTGACCCTGATCGGCGTCACGTACCTGTTCGCGATCGCGCAGAACAACGGCACCGTCGACCTGCTGGTGCGGGGCGCGGTGCGGCTGGTCCGCGGCCACGTGGCCGCCATCCCGTGGATCATGTTCGCGGTCACCGCGCTGCTCACCGCGATCGGCGCCCTCTCCCCCGCCGCGGTCGCGATCATCGCCCCGATCGCCCTCGGCTTCGCCGCCCGCTACCAGATCAACCCGCTGCTCATGGGCATGATGGTCATCCACGGCGCGCAGGGCGGCGGCTTCTCACCGATCAGCGTCTACGGCGTCACGGTCAACACGATCGTCGAGACCGAGGGGCTGACCACCAGCCCGGTCACCGTCTTCCTGGGCAGCCTGCTCTTCAACCTGGCCATCGCCCTGGTGCTGTTCTTCGTCCTCGGCGGCCGCCGGCTGCTCGGCCGGAAGGTGGGCGTCACGGCCCCGGCCACGGCCGAGCACGCGAAGGCCACCGTCGTCAGCGGCCACGGCGCCCCGCCCGGCCCGGCCGTCGGCGGCGGCAGCGGCAGCGGCGACGCGGTGGACGGCGAGCCCGAGCGCCCGCAGAAGGTCACCCTCGACCAGGTCCTGACCCTGATCGGCCTGGTCGCCGTCGCCGTCCTGGCGCTGGTCTTCGACCTGGACATCGGCTTCGTGTCCATCACCGTCGCGACGGTGCTCGCGCTGTTCGCCGCCGCCCGGCACAAGGGCGCGGTCAGCCAGATCAGCTGGTCCACGGTGCTGCTCATCGCCGGCGTGCTGACCTTCGTGTTCGTGCTGCAGGAGGCCGGCACCATCGACTACGTCGGCGAGGCGGTCATCGGTCTGGGCATCCCGCTGCTCATCGCGCTGCTGCTCTGCTACATCGGCGGCGTGGTGTCGGCGTTCGCGTCCTCCACGGCGATCATCGGCGTCGCCATCGCGCTGGCCGTGCCGTTCCTGCAGGCCGGTGACATCGGCACGGTGGGCGTCATCGTGGCCCTCTCGGTGGCCTCGACGATCGTCGACGTCAGCCCGTTCTCCACCAACGGCGCCCTGGTCCTGGCCAACGCCCAGGACGTGGACCGGGACCGCTTCTACAAGCAGATCCTCGCCTACTCCGGGATCGTCGTGACCGTCGGACCGTTCCTGGCCTGGCTGGTCTTCGTCGTCCCCGGCTGGCTGTAGACCCCCGAGAGAGAGGCCCTCGTGCCCGGACCGCTGGACGGCGTCCTCGTCGTCGACCTCACCCGCGCCCTCGCCGGACCGCACGCCGGGATGATGCTCGGCGACCTCGGTGCCCGCGTCATCAAGGTGGAGAACCCCGGCACCGGGGACGACACCCGAGGCTGGGGGCCGCCGTTCCTCCAGCCCGAAGGAGCCGACCGGGAGTCCACCTACTTCCTGTCGACCAACCGCAACAAGGAGTCGATCACCCTCGACCTCAAGGACGACGGCGACAAGGAGCTGCTGCGCGAGCTCGTCCGCCGCGCCGACGTGCTGCTGGAGAACTTCCGGCCCGGCACGCTGGCCCGGCTGGGCTTCGGCACCGAGGTGCTCGAGCAGCTCAACCCGCGGCTGGTCACCCTCTCGATCAGCGGCTTCGGCCACGACGGCCCCGAGGGCGGGCGGGCCGGCTACGACCAGATCGCCCAGGGCGAGGGCGGGCTGATGTCCCTGACCGGGGCCGGCCCGGACGACCCGCAGCGGGTCGGCGTCCCGATCGGCGACCTGCTGGCCGGCATGTACGGCGCCTACGGGGTGCTGGCCGCGCTGATCGAGCGGCAGCGGACCGGCCGCGGCCAGGTCGTGCGCACCTCCCTGCTGGCGGCGATCGTCGGCGTGCACGCCTTCCAGGGCACCCGGTGGACGGTGGCCGGCGAGGTCGGCCGCGCGCAGGGCAACCACCACCCCTCGATCGCGCCGTACGGGCTGTTCCACTGCAGGGACGGCAGCGTGCAGCTCTCCTGCGGGTCGGAGGGGCTGTGGCGGCGGCTGTGCACCGAGTTCGGTCTCGACCCGGAGGCGCCGGGGCTGGCCACCAACAGCGAGCGGGTGGCCAACCGGGCACAGGTGATCGAGCTGCTGGAGCGCGCGTTCGCCGACCACGCCCCCGAGGAGCTGCTGGCCCGGCTGGCCGACGCCGGCATCCCGGCCGGCAAGGTCCGCACGCTCGACGAGGTCTACACCTGGGACCAGACGCTGTCGCAGGGCCTGCTGGTCGACGTCGAGCACCCCACGCTCGGCCGGCTGCAGCTGCCCGGCCCGCCGCTGCGCTTCTTCACCCCCGGTCCCGACGGCGAGACCGAGACGACCCGCCGCGAGCACGCCGCGCCGCCGGTGCTGGGATCCTCCGACGAGGCGGTCCGGGCCTGGCTGGCGCAGTGACCCGTTCGCTCGACGCCCGGGGGCTGCGCGACCTGGTCCTCGATCCCGGCTCCTGGAAGAGCTGGGACTCCCCCGTCCCCGTCGGAGACGTGCCGGAGTCCTACGCCGCCGAACTGGCCCGGGCGGCACGGGAGACGCGGCAGGACGAGTCGATCACCACCGGCGAGGGGTTGCTCCGCGGCCGGCGGGTCGCCGTGATCGCCGGGGAGTTCGGCTTCCTCGCCGCGTCGATCGGCGTGGCCGCCGCGGACCGGCTCATCGCCGCGGTCGAGCGGGCCACCGAGGAGGGGCTGCCGCTGCTGGCCGCCCCGGTCTCCGGCGGCACGCGGATGCAGGAGGGCACCGTCGCCTTCCTGCAGATGATCGGGATCACCGCGGCGATCGCCCGGCACAAGGAGGCCGGGCTGCCCTACCTGGTCTACCTGCGGCACCCCACGTTCGGCGGCGTCCTGGCCTCGTGGGGGTCGCTCGGGCACGTGACCATCGCCGAGCCCGGCGCGTCGATCGGCTTCCTCGGCCCGCGGGTCTACCAGGCGCTCTACGGCGAGCCGTTCCCCGAGGGCGTGCAGACCGCCGAGCACCTCGCCGAGCACGGGCTCATCGACGCCGTCGTCCCGCACGAGGAGATCGCCGAGGTCGCCGACCGGGCGCTGCGCGTGCTGGCCGCCCGGCAGACCTGGCACCGGGACGTCGCCGACGCCGAGCGGCCCACCGCCGAGGACGGCACCGAGGCCGACGACCCCGAGGACGGGCGCAGCGCCTGGGCGGTGGTCACCGCCTCCCGCCGCGAGGACCGGCCCGGTGTGCGGCGGCTGCTGCGGACGGCGGCCACCGACGTCGTCGGCCTGTCCGGCACCGGCGCCGGCGAGAAGGACCCCGGGTTGCTGCTCGCGCTGGCGCGCTTCGGCGGTGCGCCGTGCGTCGTCCTGGGTCAGGACCGCCGCGGGCAGTCGCTGTCGGCGCCGCTCGGGCCGGCGGCGCTGCGGGAGGCCCGGCGCGGGATGCGGCTGGCCGCCGAGCTGCGGCTGCCGCTGGTCACCCTGATCGACACCCCCGGCGCGGCGCTGTCCAAGGAGGCCGAGGAGGGCGGCCTGGCCGCGGAGATCGCCCGCTGCCTCGAGGACATGGTGGTGCTGCGGGCGCCGACGCTGGCGGTGCTGCTGGGGCAGGGCACCGGCGGCGGGGCGCTGGCGCTCGCGCCGGCCGACCGGGTGCTGGCGACGGCCAACGGCTGGCTGGGTCCGCTGCCTCCGGAGGGGGCCTCGGCGATCGTGCACCGCACCGTCGACCGGGCCGGCGAGATGGCCGCGCACCAGGGCGTGCGGGCGACCGACCTGTGGCGGGCCGGGATCGTCGACCGCGTCGTCCCCGAGCGGCCGGACGCGGCCGACGAGCCGGTGGCGTTCTGCCGGCGGCTGGGGCGGGTGCTCGGCGAGGAGCTGGCCGGCCTGCTCGGCCGGGACGACGGCGAGCGCCTCCGCACCCGCCTGCACCGGTACCGCCACCTGGGCCGCCGAGGTCCGGCGACGATCAGCTGAGCTGGTCATCGCGTCCCGAGCCCGACGGTGGCCGGTGAACGGCTCCCGCGGCCGTCAGCCGGCGTCCGCGCCCTCCCGCAGGCGCAGGCTGTGGTCGGGGTCGAGGCGGTCGAGCACCGCCTGCAGCGCGTTCCCGAGGGCGTGGGTCTGCTCGTCGGTGAGCGGGTCGAACAGCGCCGACCGGACGGCCTCGACGTGGCCGGGGGCGACCGACCGGACGACCTCCCAGCCGGCGTCGGTCAGCACGGCGACGTTGCCCCGGCCGTCCTCGGGCGAGGGCTCGCGGCGCACCCAGCCACGGTCCTCCAGGCGGGCGACGGTGTGGGACAGCCGGCTCTGCGACTGGTTGGCCCGACGCGCCAGGTCGCTCATCCGCCGGCTGCGGCCGGGCGCCTCGGACAGCATGGCGAGGACGACGTAGGCGGCGTGGCTGAGGCCGGCGTCGCGCTGGAGCTGGGCGTCCAGCACCCGGGGGAGCAGCTCGGAGACGCTCAGCCACGTCCGCCAGACCCGCTGCTGCTCCTCGTCGAGCCACCGCTGCGCCACGTCCGGCACCGTACTGGTGAGCGAGCCGGCTCCGGGCCGCCGGAGCTGCCCCTCGACGCGGATGGCGAGCGCGGCGATGTCGTCCTCGCGGTCGCAGCGGACCGGGTCCAGCACGCGGTCGAGGATGGCGTCGGCCGGCAGGTGCTGCAGGCCGTCGAGCGTCCGGCTCAGCGCAGTGGTGCCCTCGTCGATGTCCTGGCCGGTGCTGCGGCGCTCGATGAGCCCGTCGGTGTAGAGCACCAGCGTGCTGCCCACGGGCAGGTCGGCCGTGGGGTCGCGGCGCGGCCGGGTGGGGTCGATGCCGACGAGCAGGTCCGGTGGGGTGCGGAGCACCCGCACCGCGCCGTCGGGGAGCAGCAGCAGCGGCGGAGGGTGCCCGGCGTTGGTCCAGCGCAGTCGCCGGGACCCGCCTCCCGACCGTGACGGTGCCGGGCCACGACCGGTGGGCCGCGACTCCGTTGCGCAGCCCCACCGTAGTCCGGCCGAGCCCTCCCGTGCTGTGACGCAGGCTCCTGAGCAGCGGGGATGCTCGCCGCGCCGGCTCAGCGCAGCGGGATGTCGTGCCCCGGACCGCGCTCGTCGTCCCCCCGCGGGCCGTGCCACCGCCGGTCGGCCTCGGCGATGGGGACGTCGTTGGTGCTGGCCTCACGACGGCGCATGAGCCCGCGCTCGTCGAACTCCCACAGCTCGTTGCCGTAGCTGCGGAACCACCGGCCCCCGGCGTCGTGCCACTCGTACTGGAAACGGACGGCGATGCGGTCGTCGGTGTACCCCCACAGGCTCTTGCGCAGCACGTAGTCGAGCTCGCGTTCCCACTTGCGGGTCAGGAAGGCGATGATCTCCGCCCGGCCGGTCAGGAACTCCTCGCGGTTCCGCCAGACCGAGTCCTCGGTGTAGGCGAGGCTCACGCGGTGCGGGTCGCGGCTGTTCCAGGCGTCCTCTGCGGCTTGCACCTTGGTGAGCGCGCTGGTGCGGTCGAACGGCGGGAACGGTGGGCGGGGCTCGGTCACGGCGGCGTTCTCCTCGGGTGCGCGGACCACCCGGTCCTGCCCCGGCCGGCGACGGGTCACCCGTCGTCCGGTCAGCCCCCGGGCAGGGCGAGCCGCAGACCGGAGCCGAGCAGGGCGGCCCCGGTGACGCCCTCGACGGTCCGGCTGACCGCCGGGCGCTGCAGCCACCGGCGGGCGGCCACCGCACCGAGGACGAGGACGGTGAACCAGACCAGGCTCATCGCCGCGTGGACGAGGGCCAGCAGCACGCCCATCGCGAGGGCCGGCGTGCCGGCCGGGAGGAACTGCGGCAGCACGGCCACGTAGAAGGCGCCGACCTTCGGGTTGAGCAGGTTGGTCAGCAGACCGGTGCGGGCCGACCGCCAGGCTCCGCCCGGCGCGGCCGGAGCCGAGCCGGCGGGCGCGGCGGCACGGGAGCGGACCAGGCGCCACAGGATCCGCCCGCCGAGCCAGACGAGGTAGCCGGCGCCGACGAGCCGGAGGGCCGCGTAGGCGACGGTGGAGGCGGTGAGCAGGGCCGACACCCCGACCGCGGCAGCGGCGCCCCACGCCAGGACGCCGCCGACCACCCCGAGCGCCGTGGCGAAGGCGTCGCGCCGTCCCCGCGCGACGGCGGCGCGCAGGACCAGGGCGGTGTCGAGGCCCGGCGTGACGGTGAGGAGCAGGGCGACGAGGGCGAAGCCGAGCACGGCCGCCTGCACGCTCACGGCCCGGTTCCTGCTGCACTGGCCACGATCGGAGCGTAGTGAGGTGCCACCCGCGAGGACTCCGACCGGGACGGGGTGGCCTCGACCCGCGTGCGCCACGCCGCAGCGCCGAGGTCGACCGCCCCCGAGTACTGGACCACCCACCGGAACGACGTGCCGCTGCCGCCGTACTCCTCGCCCTGCAACGCCGGGCACGACGTGGTGCCGGGCTGGGTGACCCGGCCGTCGCCGTCTCCGCGGCGTCCCTCGCCGGGCTGGTCGTCGCTCGGGGTGCACGAGGGGGCCGGGTGGGACGGTGACCGTCGCCCGGGCCACTCGCTCGCCCGGCCCCAGCGCCGACTGCGGCCCGACCCCCCGGCGGACTCGTATCCGTCCAACGAGACACCTCTCGCGGACGTGACACTCGCCGCCCGCACGTGGACGGGCGCCGTCGCGGCGCGCATCATTGGCAGTCGCCGGGTGAGAGTGCCAGTCCGGCCCGTCCGACGAGGAGTACCACCACCGTGCCCACGTACCAGTACGCCTGCACCAACCCCGACGGGAAGCACCAGTTCGAGGTGGTGCAGAGCTTCACCGACGCCCCGGTGAGCGAGTGCCCCGAGTGCGGCAGCCCGGTGCGCAAGGTCTACGGGTCGGTCGGCGTGGTCTTCAAGGGCTCGGGCTTCTACCGCACCGACAGCCGCTCCACGGCGTCGTCGAAGGGGTCCGGCTCGTCGTCCGACGGCGGGAAGTCCGACGGCGGGAAGTCCGACGGCGGGAAGTCCGACGGCAAGACGGACGCCGCGCCCGCCGCCAGCAGCAGTTCGTCGTCCTCGGGCTCCTCGTCGGGCAGTTCCAGCTCCACCTCGAGCAGCGCCGCCGCCAGCTGACCCGCGGTCCACAGGCGGTCGCCGGCTCCACAACCCGGCGTCCGCTGCCCCAGCGGCGGCCGCGGGCGGCCAGCCTGTCGGCATGGTCCGCCTCCGCCGGCCGCGCCGGCCGCTGCACACCGCCCGGCAGGTCCTCGCCGCGCTGCTCGCCGCCACGGCCCTCGTCGTGGCCCTCCGCCCGGCGCCGGCCCCCTCCCCCGCGCCGGCCACCGTCCCGGTCGTCGTCGCCGCGGCCGACCTCGGGCCGGGCGCCGTCCTCACCACCGGGGGTGTCTCCGTCGCGCCCTACCCACCGGAGCTGCGTCCGGCCGGCGCGGTCGAGGACCCGGCCGCGGTCGTGGGTCGGGTCCTCGCCGGCGGCCTCCGGCCGGGCGTGCCGCTGACCGACGCCGTCCTGGTCGGGACCGGCCCGACCGACCGGCTCGGCACCGGACAGGTCGCTGCGCCGGTGCGCCCCGCCGACCTCGCGGTCACCTCGCTGGTGCGGCCGGGCGACCGGGTCGACGTCCTGGCCACGCCACCGGGCGCGGTGCGCGCCGAGGTGATCGCTGCCGGAGCCCCGGTCCTGGCCGGCCCCGGGCAGGAGGACGACGGACTGCTGCTGGTCGCCGTCGACGCCGACACCGCGGCGCGGCTCGCCGCCGCGGCCACCACCGCGACGCTGACCCTCAGCCTCCCGCCGCGCTCGGCGGGTGGTGCTGGACCGGCTGCGACCCGGGTGGGTGGATGACGCCGGAGCGGCCCGGGCCGCCGTCCTCAGTCGCTGCCCCAGTGCGGCGGGCGGTCCTCGAGGTAGCGCCGATCAGCGGCCGACAGCTCCTCGGGGCGCTCGCCCCAGCCGACGTCCCAGTCGTCGGGCGCCCGCCCGGCCGGCGCCGCCGGAACGTGGCGCGGGGGCTCGGCGACCGGGCGGCCCAGCCCCTCGAGGACCTGCACGGCGGGCAGCGCGGCCAGTGCGGCCCCGGGCACCGCCAGCTTGCTGCCCCGGGTGCCCGACCCGATCACGACGAGGTCGGCGGCCGCGACGTCCGGGTCGACCAGCACCGGCCAGGACGGCGGGAGTCCCAGCGGGGAGATGCCCCCGTACTCCATGCCGCTCTCGGCGACGGCGACGTCCTGCGGCGCGAACGAGACCTTGCGGGCGCCGAGGTGGCGGCGCACCAGGCCGTTGACGTCGGCGCGGGTGGTCGCCGGGACGAGGCAGGCGGCCAGCTCGGTCTGCCCGGCGCGGCGCGCGGCGACGACCACGCAGTTCGCCGAGACCTCGAGCGGCACGCCGTAGGCCTCGGTGAAGGCGGCGGTGTCGGCCAGGTCGGCGTCGATCGGGGCGACCCAGGCGGGCGCGGTCAGCGCGCCCAGCGCCGCGGCCACCGGGGCGGCGAGCAGCTCGGGGCGGTCGGCGGCGGGGGTCCAGGTCAGCGTTCCGAGCCGGGGGGCGGTCGAGGAGTCCACGGGGACGATCCTGCCCCGGTGGCCGGATCGTCGCGGCGAGCGGCCGGATCACCGCTGGTCCGGCACTCCCGCGCCCCGCAGGATGGGTCCATGATCGGCCAGCTGCACTCCGTCGTCATCGACGCGCCCGACGCCTACGCCCTCGCGACCTTCTACGCCGACCTGCTGGGGATGGAGGTCAGCAAGGGCTCCCCGGGCGACGACTGGGTCGTCGTCACCGGCCAGGGGTACCGGCTGGCGTTCCAGCAGGCGCCGGACCTGCGGCAGCCGGACTGGCCGGACCCCGAGCGACCCCAGCAGTTCCACCTCGACGTCCGGGTGGCCGACATCGGGGAGGCCGAGCCGAAGGCGCTCGCGCTGGGCGCCCGCACGCTCCCCGGCGGCGGGGGCGACTTCCGCGTCTACGCCGACCCGGTCGGCCACCCGTTCTGCCTGGTCTGGGACGCCTCGTGAGCGAGCTCGCGAGCTCACGGAGGAACACGGCAGCGCCGCGAACGCGGCCGACGAGCGTCAGCGAGGAGGACGCGTGAGCGCCGACCTGCCCGCGGTCGACCTGGACTCCGCCAGCCGCTTCGTCGCAGCCACCGGGTTCCAGGTCGGCGAGGTCGGTGCCACGCGCGTGACCGGGACGGTCCAGGTCGGGCCGGAGCAGCACACACCCTGGGGCGTCGTCCACGGCGGGCTCTACTGCGCCGTCATCGAGTCGGCGGCCAGCATCGGGGCCAGCGTCGCGGTGGCCGACGACGGGCAGTTCGCCGTCGGGGTCAACAACAACACCGACTTCATCCGCTCGATGACCGAGGGCCGGCTCGACGTCGTCGCCGAGCCGGTGCAGCAGGGCCGCACCCAGCAGCTCTGGCAGGTGCTGCTGACCCGGGCCGACGACGGCAAGCTCGTCGCGCGGGGCCAGGTCCGGCTGCAGAACGTGCGGCGACCCGGCGCGTGAAGGAGGACCCCCCTGCCCCCCGCCACGGCCCCGTCCAGGGCACCGCCCTGAGCCGGCGAAGGGTGGGGGGGACGGGGTCCTCCCACCTGCAGGGGGGCCACCGGGCGGCGCGCGCACTGCTCGCCGCCCGGGCGGTCGCGGCGGCCCACGGGGTCCCCGCCGACGGGGCGCGGGTGCTGCAGGACGGCGTCAACGTCGTCGTCCACCTGGCCCCGGCACCGGTCGTGGCGCGGGTGGCGACCCTGACCCCGCTGCTGCGCCCGACGCCGCTGCGCTCGTTCGCCCGCGAGGTCGCCGTCGCCGGCGCCCTCGCCGCGGCGGGCGCGCCGGTCGTCCCGCCCAGCGACGTGCTGCCGCCCGGGCCGCACCGGTACGCGGGCCTCGAGCTCTCCTTCTGGCGGCACGTGGAGGTCCTGCCGGTGGCGCCCTCCCCCGCCGACGTGGCCGCGGCGCTGCCCGAGCTGCACGAGCACCTGGCCGCGCTGCCGGTGGACGGCGCCCCGCTGGACACCCCGCTCGACGACCTCGCCCGGTTCGCGGTCCTCGGCCGGGCGTGGGGCGTTCCCGCGGTGCAGCTGAACCGCCTCCGGGACCGGCTGGCGGAGCTCCGTCCGCGACTGGGCGGCGAGCTGCAGCTGCTGCACGGCGACGCCCACCCGGGCAACCTGCTGGCCACTCCCGAGGGCTGGTGGTGGACCGACCTGGAGGACACCTGCGCCGGTCCGCGCGCCTGGGACCTGGCCTGCCTGCGCAGCACCTCGCGGTTGGACGGCCGGGCGGCGCTGGACGCGCTGCCGGACGCCCCGACCGACGCCGAGCTGGCGCCGTGGCTGGAGCTGCGCCGGCTGCACGCTGCCGCCTGGGGGCTGGTCGCCGCGACCGGCCGGCGGGTGGCCCCCCTGCAGGTGGAAGGACCCCGTCCCCCCCACCCTTCGCCAGCTCAGGGCGGTGCCCTGGACGGGGCCGTGGTGGGGGGCAGCGGGGCCATCCCTCAGGCCAGCGGCAGCGCCGGCTCGCGGTAGGTGGTGCCGGCCGCCGCCGGCGGCAGGACGTCGGGGTCGATGACGACCGAGAACAGCGCGCGGGGGTCCTGGAGCGTGGCGGGCGGGCGGGCGGCGGCGCGCGGCACGACGCGGTCCCAGCGGGCGGGACGGCGGTGCGGCAGCAGCTCGCGGCCGTCGAACAGGTAGTCCCCGAGCACCTCCCCGACCAGCAGCCCCGCGCCGTGCTCGATCGGCAGCGCGACCGGGTCGCCGGGGCGGACCTCGTCGAGGAAGGCCGAGAGCTGGCGCAGGTCCTTGGCCGGGCGGCGTCCGGAGATCTCCTTGGACAGCACGCGCAGCTCGGCCGGGGACAGCCCGGTGGCGTCGACGTCGATGCCGGACTGGGTGCCCAGCCCGACCAGGCCGGCGGCCAGGCACGCGCCCAGCTCGTTGTGCGCTCGGGGGCGCACCACCCACACCCGCGTCCCCTCCGGCGGCGGCGCCGGCGGGAGGTCGTCGGGCCCGGGCCAGACGTAGGGGAGGTCCTCGGGCTCGGCGCCGAAGAGCGGTTGGAACAGCGGGCGGTAGAAGTCCGGCTCCTTGGCCAGCAGGTTCGACCGGTGCGACAGGTGGATCGCCTCGTCGCCGATCCAGGAGGGCAGCATCCCGGCGCGGGCCAGCTCCTCCTGCGGGACGCCGACCACGTCGGGGGCGAACTCCGCGATCAGGGTGTGCGTGGTGTCGGCGAAGCCGCGCTCCCGCCACACGCGGACCACCGCCAGGCCGTAGGCCACCAGCGCCGGGGTGCGGCCGCGCCACATGCGCACGACGGGGTGCGAGGTCCAGCCGTAGTCGGGCAGCTCGAGGGCCCGCAGCACCTGGAGCGTCTCCACCCGCTGCTTGCCCAGGCGGGGGGAGTCCAGGAGCCGGGCGCTCTCCTCGAAGTCCGCCACCGGCAGGAAGGTCTGCATCGACGGACTTCCTGCCCGTCCCGGCGCGGCGTCAACCGCCGTGCGGCCTCCCTGCAGGTCCCGCCACGAGCCCGCGAGCGGTGGGGTCAGGGTGGTCCGTCACCCAACGCGGCGAGCGCGGCCTCCCAGCGGGCGCGGCGCGCGGCGTCGTCCTGGTCCCACCAGGCCGTGCCGCGCTCCCCCAGCCCCGTCTTGGCCAGCTGCACCCGGGCGCGGGCGGCGGCCAGCGCGGCGCCGTCCCCGGCTCGACCGGCCGAGCGGACCGCCGAGCGCGCGACGCCGAGGTGGTGCAGCAGCCGGGCCCGGACGTCGTCGGGCAGCGCCGGGTCGGCCGCCCGCCAGCGCCGGCCGTCGACGACCAGCCACCGGCCGTCGTCGGTGCGGGTGACCTGGCGGGTCATGCAGCGACGCGGCGGACGAGGTCGGGCAGCACCGTCCCGAGCGGGGCGTCCACCCGGACGTCGACCTTCGCGTCGCCGCGGGTCGGGCCCAGGTTGACCAGCCCGACGGGGATGCCGAGCTTCTCGGCGCGCAGCACGAACCGGTACCCGCTCATCACCGTCAGCGAGGAGCCCAGCACCAGCAGGGAGCCGGCCTGCTCGACCATCGCGAAGCAGGTGTCCACGCGGTCCCGCGGCACCGTCTCGCCGAAGAAGACGACGTCGGGCTTGAGCGGGCCGCGCCCGCAGGCCGCGCAGTCGACCATGACGAACCCGTCGAGCAGCTCGTCGGGCAGCTCGGCGTCACCGTCGGGGTTGACCTCGTCGACGTGCGGCCCGAAGTGCGGGTTGGCCGCCCGCAGCCGCTCGTGCAGCTCGCCGCGGTCGGCGACGTCCCCGCAGGCCAGGCAGATGGTGCGGTCCAGCCCGCCGTGCAGCTCAACGACGTCCCGCGCGCCGGCGGCCTGGTGCAGCCCGTCGACGTTCTGGGTGATGACGCCGGCCACCAGGCCCGCCCGCTGCAGGTCGGCGACCGCGGCGTGCCCGGCGTTGGGCCGCGCCTCCCGGATCTGCGGCCAGCCCACGAAGCTGCGCGCCCAGTAGCGGTGCCGGCCGCGCGGGTCGCGCAGGAAGGTCTGGTAGGTCATCGGCGTGTGCCGGCGCAGCGACCCGCTCGCTCCGCGGTAGTCGGGGATGCCGGAGTCGGTGGACAGCCCGGCACCGGAGAGCACGACGGTGTCCCCGTCCGCCACGAGGCCGGCGAGGGCGGCGAGGGTGCCGGTGTCTGCAGCGGCCGGGTCGACGGCGGTGGGGACGGCGGTCACGCCGCCATGGTCCCCCTCACCGGCAACCGGTGCCGCGACCTCAGGAGGTGGCGACCTCTCGGTCCAGCCGGCGCAGCAGGTCGTCGTACACGCGGCGCAGCCCCTTGGGTGCGAACGTGCGCTCGAAGAAGCCGCCGATGCCACCGGCGCCGTTCCAGGTGGTGCGCACGCGGACGGTGGTCAGCCCGGCGTCGGCGGGGTGCAGCGTCCAGGTGGTCACCATCGACGAGCGGGTGTCGTTCTCGACCAGGGTGTCGGCGTCGGGCTGGCTGACCTCCACCAGCTGGTCGCGCACCCGCTTGGAAGTTGCGGCGAACCGCCAGGCGACGCGGGTGCCCGCGCCCTGGCCGCCGGCCTCGACCCGGTAGCCGGTGAACTGCTCGGGGAGCACCCGGGGGCGCACGCCCTCGTAGTCGGCGAGAGCGGACCGCACCCGGTCCACCGGCGCCGTGACGACCCGTTCCGCGGTGGCGACGACCTGACCCATGGCCCCCATCCTGCCGCCGTCCGCACCGCGGCCCGACGCCGGTGCTGCTGCGGCCCGGCCGACCTGCAGAATCGCACCGCCGCCGTCCCGCCCCAGGAGGAGCCGTGACCACACCGCCGCTGCCGAGCGTCCCGTCGGACCTGACCCCCGAGGAGCGCGACCGGTTCCTCCTCGGTCTCGCCGTCGAGCAGGCGCGCATCGGGTGGGAGGAGGGCGGCGTCCCGATCGGGGCGGCGCTGGTCGACGGCGACCGGGTGCTGGCCGTCGGCCGCAACCGACGCGTGCAGATGGCCAGCGCCATCCGGCACGGGGAGACCGACTGCATCGAGCAGGCCGGCCGGCTCCCGGCGTCGGTCTACCGCCGCAGCGTCCTCTACACGACCCTCTCCCCCTGCCTCATGTGCGCGGGGACGGCGCTGCTCTACGACATCCCGCGCATCGTCGTCGGGGAGAACCGCAGCTTCCAGGTCTCCGAGGAGCTGCTCCGGTCGCGCGGCGTGCAGGTCGACGTGCTGGACGACCCGGACTGCCTCGCGCTCATGGAGCGGATGCTGGCCGAGCGGCCGGAGCTGTGGCTCGAGGACATCGGGGAGGAGTCGTGACCGCGCCCGGGCACCCGGCTCCGACGGTCCGCGACGCGGAGGTCGTCGACCCGGACTACCCGGTCACGCCGGTCCCGGCGCACGCGCGGAAGTCGTTCTTCTCGATCGCCGTGGTCCTCCTCGGCTTCACCGTCTTCACCCCGACGATGCTGGCCGGCGCGACGCTGGGGCCGGCGTTCGCCTTCGGCGACCTGGTGCTCGTCATCCTCGCCGGCTCCCTGATCCTCGGCGCCTACGTGGCCGTGATGGGCTGGGTCGGCGCGCGGACCGGGCTCACCACCGTGGTCATGGCGCGCTACACGCTGGGCACGCGGGGCGCGAAGCTGGCCTCGATCCTGCTGGGCGGCACGCAGATCGGCTGGTACGGCGTCGTCGTCGGCACCATCGGCGACCTGACCGCCGAGGCGCTGGACTGGCGCTCCTACGGCGCCCGGGCGGCGGTCATGGTCGTCACCAGCGTGCTGATGTGCGCCACCGCCTACTGGGGCTACCGCGGCATGTACTGGGTGTCGCTGGTCTCCACCCCGCTGATCCTCGTCCTGGCGTTCTGGGTGGTCGGCCGGTCGCTGCAGGAGGTCGGCGGCCTGGACGGGCTGACCGGCGTCCGGCCGACGGCGTCGATCGCCGTCGCCGTCGCGATCACCACCGTCGTCGGCACGTTCGTGTCCGCCGGCACCCAGGCACCCAACTGGACCCGGTTCGCCCGGCGTGGCTCGCACGCGGTCTGGGCCTGTGTCATCGGCTTCCTCGTCGGCAACGGGCTCATGGTCTTCTTCGGCGCGATCGGGGCGCTGACCTTCGGCGAGGGCGACTTCGTCCTCGTGCTGTACCAGCTCGGGCTGGTCGGCTGGGGTCTGGTGCTGCTGTTCGGCAACCTCTGGAAGAGCAACGCCGACACCGCCTACGCGTTCGGGGTCGCCGGGGCCGAGCTGTTCGACCGTCCCAGCAAGGGCCCGTTCGTGATCGGCGGTGCGGTGATCGGCACCGCGCTCGCGCTCACCGGCGTGCAGAACCACCTGGTCGAGTACCTGGGGCTGCTCGGCACGTTCATCCCCCCGCTGGGCGGTGTCATCATCGGCGACTTCCTCGCCCGCTGGCGGCGGCGCGGCATCCCCGCCGGCACCGCCGCGCCCGCGGTCCGGTGGCCGAACCTCCTCGCCTACGCGGTGGCCGCGTTCCTCGCCTGGCTCAGCGGCCTGTTAGGCATCGGCATCCCGCCGCTGATCGGCATCGTGGTGGCCATCGCGCTGTCGACGGCGCTGTCCCGGGTGGGCTCCCCCGGGGCCACCCCGGTCGGCGCGGGTCGCGGCCCGGCGTGAGCGGACTCACGGTCGGCCCGGCGCGCACGCCGGGTACGACGGGCGGGTGACCGTCCCGCTCTCGATGACCCGCGCCGGCTCCGGCGAACCGCTGTTGCTGCTGCACGGCATGGGCAGCTCACGGCGCGACTTCACCGCCGTCGCCGACCAGCTCGCCGAGCGCTTCGACGTCCTGAACGTCGACCTGCCGGGCGTGGGGCGGTCCCCGGTGCTGAAGCGGCGGCCCAGGGTCGCCGCCATCGCCGACGCGGTCGAGGCGACCCTCGACGCGGAGGGCGTCGGCGCGGTGCACGTGCTCGGCAACTCGCTCGGCGCCCGCGTCGCGCTCGAGCTGGCCGTCCGCGGCCGCGCGCGGTCGGTCGTCGCGATCGCGCCGTCGGGGCTCAACGTGCCCCTGGAGCGGGCGTTCCAGGGAACCGGCATGGCCCTGGCCCGGGTCGTCACGCGCACCACAGCACCGCTCATCGAGCCGCTGTCGCGGTCGGCGCCGGGCCGCGTCACCCTGCTCGCGCCGCTGAAGGCCCGCGCGTGGTCGACGTCCCCCGAGGAGGCGATCGGCGCGCGGGAGGGCTTCGCCGACTCCCGGGACTTCTGGCGCACCCTGCTGTGGGGGCTGCTGCTCGACGTCCCGCGTGGCCTGGACCGCATCGACTGCCCGGTCACCCTCGTGCAGGGGGTCGTCGACTGGGTCGCGTCGGGGCAGACGGTGCGCTACCTGCCGCTGGTCCCGGGATCCCGGTTCCGGCCGCTGCTGCGGGCCGGGCACGCACCCCAGTCCGACCGGCCGCGGACGATCGTCCGGCTGGTCGAGGAGGCCGCCCGCAGAGCCGGTCAGCTCGCGGAGTCCTCCGCGTTGAGGTACGAGCACCGGAACCGGGCGCCGGCCATCGCCTCGGTGAACCTGGCCTCCCAGGCCGGGTCATCCGACGGGAAGGCCGTGTAGACGCGGTCCTCGAGCACGACCGGCAGCCCGTCGGGCCCGGCGTAGGAGCGTCGCAGCAGCACGCGCGTCCGCCCGTCGACCTCGTCGTGCGCCGGCGCCCAGCGGGCACGGGCGACCGCGTCGGCGAGCCGGGCCTGCGGGCCGGTGAGCTGCCGGCGGCCGGCGGCCGGGGGGACGGCCGGTCGGGTGGACCAGACACCCAGGGCGTAGAGCAGCAGGCCGACGAGCGCCAGCAGGACCACCAGCTCGACCAGCAGGACGACCACGGGGACGACGGTAGCCACCTCGGAGCGCCGGGGGCGGGGTCCAGCGGCCCGCCCGCTAACCTCGACCGGTACGCCCCGGTCGGCCCCGCGTCGACGAGCCCCCGTAGCTCAGGGGATAGAGCATCGGTTTCCTAAACCGTGTGTCGCAGGTTCGAATCCTGCCGGGGGCACCACAAAGGTGCTGGTCAGCGGCTAGTCCGCGCGCCGGAGGCGGGCCACAGGGGCGTCAGACTGGGGTTCGGTCAGCACCTGGTCAGCACGAGCGGCATCCAAGCGGTCGGCGACCGCGTCCAGCTCGTCGGGGAACAGGTGGCCGTACCGGTCCAGCGTCATCTGCGCTGAGGCGTGGCCCAGCATCGAGTGCACGCCCTTCACCGACGCGCCGGAGGCGATGGCGAGGGATGCGGCGGTGTGCCGGAGCTCGTGCGGAGTGAGGCCCGAGAGGCCGGCGTCATCGGCCGCCCGGTCGAACCAGTCGCGGCGGAAGTTCTGGACCCGCAGCGGGGTGCCGGCCCGGGAGGCGAAGACCAGGTCGGTCGGCGCCTTCCCGGTGAGCTGGCGGCCGAGGTCCTCCCGAAGGAAGCGGGGCACCACCACCGACCGGTGCTGATGTGTCTTCGGCGTACCGAAGACCATCTCTCCGTCGACCTCGGTGACCGCCTCGACCACGTCGATGCGCCCTCTGAGCGGCTGCACGCGGCGCACGCGCAGGCCGGTCAGCTCTCCCCAACGCAGACCGGTGTAACCGGCCACCAGGACCATCAGGCGATGCGGGCCGCAGCCGTCGGCGAGGTCGGCGAGCTGCTGGTGGGTGAGGTAGCGGCGATCGGACCTAGGAAGGCGGGGCAGGCCGACACCGGTGGCCGGGTTCCGCGCCAGCCGGTTGTCCCTCACCGCGTCGTCCAGCATCGAGGACAGCAGGTGGTAGGCCTGCCGGGTTCTGGACGCCGACAGTTCCGCGCGCATCGCGGCCACCCAGGCGACGACGTCGGAATGCCTGACCTTGATCAGCGGGACCGTGTCCCAGGTCGGGAGGACACGGGTGGCCAGCAGTGACCGGTAGGACGACAAGGTCTTGGGCTTGAGGTGGACCCGGCCGGCCATCCAGGTCTCGGACCACTGCCCCACCGTCATCCTCGACCGACCCGGGTCGACCCAGGTGTCGTTCCTGATCGCCGCCTTCTGCTCCTGCTCCCACAGGTCGGCATCCCGCTTGCGGTGGAAGTTCCCGTTCGTGTGCTGCTTGCCGGCGACGTCGCGATAGAAGCCGACCCACTTGTCCCCACGCTTGTATGCCATCGCTCACCCCTCTGGACTGGTCGCACGCCGGTAGGACGCCTCGGTCCGCGTCGAAGCGCGCCCAGCCTTGCGCGGTCGAGAACCTGGCACGAGAGTCCGCGGTCCGACTCCGACGTCGATCTGCGCCTCTGGAGCAGGGTCCCGTTCAGCCACGCCTTCATCGCGCTGTGCATCGATCCAGGCGTGCAGGTCGTCGCGGCGGTAGAGGACGCGGCGGCCGAGCCGGAAGCTGTGCGGGCCGGTGCCCAGGTGGCGCCAGTACCGCAAGGTGGCGACCGGAGCTCGCAGCAGCAGGGCGGCTTCGGCGATGGTGAGCAGCTCGGCGGTGTGATCGGGGCCGGGGGTCTGGTCGGGCATGGCTGTCTCCGAGGGCTGGGCGGGTCCTGGCGGGCTGTCCACCTGTAGAAGGCGTCGTTTTCCGGCCATTGGTGACAGCTCACAGCCAACTTCTCCCGGTCGACCTCCTGTTTTCCTCCGGTGCGTCTCTGTGGCCGGTGATTGGGCAGGTGGGAGCCGCCGATGTGACGGCCCGCCGTCGGGGCCGGTGCTCGGTGGTGGCGTCCGGCGGGAGGCCGACCTCCGGCAGGCACCTGCCGGAGGTCTGCGGATCCTTCAGTTGTTCCTCACTTCTCCTGCAGTGCCCGCCCGCCCCGCCCGGCAGCACGCCGGGAAGCGACCCCACTCACCAACCGAGGCTCGGGGTGACATCCCGCGCGGCCCGTGGCCCGTGGCGCTCGCACCCGGGCCGCGGGACAGGTGTGGGGTAGCCGGTCGATCCCGGCGTGGCGGCTCGGCGCTGGTGCTGCTCGGTGTCGTAGCGGTCGCGCCAGGCGTCGCGGGCGGCGGTGCGCCGGTCGGGCGCCTGGCCTGCGAACGCGGGGTCGGCCTGCAGGTCGGCGATGCGGGCCCGGGCGGCAGCCAGCTCGTGCCGGGTGGTGGTAACTGAGCGCTCGAGGGCAGTCAGCCGCCCGGCCGGGTCGGGTGCCCAGGCCAGCGGCCCGAGCGGGTCGAGCCGCTCAGCGCGGTGGCGCTGCGCCTCGGCCAAGGCAGCTTGGGCCTGTTCATCGGCTTGCCGGGCGGCCTTGGCGGCGGTATGCAGCCCAGCGTGCCCTGGATGCTGCTGTTCGGTGGCCCGGCGGGCGACGGCGTCAAATGACCGCCACAGCGCGGGCCGGTCGTCGCCCCGGTCAGCCACCCGCGCGAGCTGCTTCACGTCGGTGGGCAGTCCGGGCAGATGCGGGCGCCACCGGTCGGCCCAACCGGCCAGCTGCTCACCGGCCCGAGCGACGGGCGCGCGCTTGAGACCCCACCAGCCGGGCCCATCGAGTACCAGCCGGGCTGCAGCGCGGGCGGTGCCGCGCTCGGCGTCCCAGGCGGCTAGCAGGCCGTCGCGGATGCGGTCGGCCTGCTCGGCGAGGAGAGTGTCGGCGGCCTGCACCCGCTGCGTGGCTCGCTGAGCGGCGTGAGCTACGTGCCGGGACCGGTCCTCCAGCCGGGCCGACTCGCCGGCGCGGGGCGCCTCCAGCGCCACGGCCTGGCGGAGCACGTCGCACCACGGCTCCAAGACGGCCAGCCGGTCGAGACAGCGCCGCTCGACCGTCCAGGCCGCGTGCAGGTCGGCCAGCAGCTGCCCGAGCGGGCGAGGTGCGGCGTAGCGGGCCGCCTCGGCGGCGGCGAGCTGCGCGGCGTGGCCGGGGCCGAGGTCAGTCCGGTCGCAGCTGAACACGGCGATCCACTGCTCGCGTGCGTCGGCTGGGTCGGTGGTGATCAGGTGGGCGGTGTTGGCGGTGCGGCCGCGGGTCATCCCGACATAGGCGGCCGCCGCGCCAGTGTGCTCGCCGACCACCAGGTGCGCCGCAGCGACGGTGTCGCCCTGCGCGCCGTGCGCGGTACTGGCGTAGGCGAGCTCCACGTGCAAGGTGACATAGCGAGCGGGCAGCACCCGCTCCCCTGCTGGGGTGACACCGGACGGGACGGCGTCGGTCGGGGTGACATCGGCCGGGATGACGGCCAGATCCCCGCCGTGGCCGATCGCGGTGACGGTCCAGACGTCGCGGTTGGCTACTCCGAGGTCGCGATCGTTTCGGCGGGTCGCGATCCGGTCCCCGGCCCCGATGCGCTGCCCGGCGTCGGTGACCGCGACCTGAGCATCGTCGACGCGGCCGTCGGCGACCAGCCGGTCCCGGATGGCGGCGCCTAGCTCGGCGGCCTGCTCGCGGGTGTCGACCACCACGGCCACCCGCTCGCTATCACGGTGATGTGCGGCGGTCATCGCGGCCAGCGCCGCCTGCAGCGCAGCGGAATCGGCGTGCAGCCGGATGTGGCCGCGGGCCATGAGCGCGTTGAAGACCGCGCCCGGGTCCTCGCCGGTGCGCATGGCCAAGGACAACTCGGCGTATTCCACGTCCGGCGCCGTCCGTCCGGTCTGGTCGGTGCGGACGAAGCGGTGGACCCCGTCGAGCACCAGGTGGGCTGTCGGGTCGACCTGCCCGGCGGCGAGATCGAGCACGCCGCCACGGCCTACCGCGGCGAGCTGGTTGCGGTCACCCAGCAGCGCCAACCGGGCTCCGGCCTCGTCGGCGACGGTCAGCAGCGCCCGGGCGGTGTCCTGGTCGAGCATCCCGGCCTCGTCGACGACGAGCAGGTCCCCCGCGGTTAGCTGCGCCGTCTCCTGCGGGCCGGCGTAGGGCACTCCGGTGACCGGGTCGGTCTGGCCGGAGGTCAGCCGGGTCCAGGCACCGTCGTCATTCCAGCGCCAGCCGTGCTGAAAGGCCAGCCACGCCGCCGAGGCCGTGGCGGTACCGACCTCGGCAGCGGCGACCTTGGCTGCCTTCAGCGTCGGGGTGACAACCACCAGGTGGCGCCCATCCGCCTCGAGCAGCTGTCGGGTGGCGGCCAGGGCGGTGGTCTTGCCCGCGCCGGCCGCGCCCTCGACAACGACCAGGGGCTGGTCGCCGGCCAGCGCGGTGACCGCCGCCGCCTGCCCCGCATCCAGCCGTCCGCGTACGGCATCCGGCAGCGTCGGCCCGTCCACGTCAGCGGCGACGGTCCTGCTCCGAGCGGCCAACCGGTCGGTCAGGTCGGCCTCGACGTCGAGCACCGGCTGGGAGGTCCACGCCCGGATGTGTTCGGCAACTCCCGCCTGTTCCAGCAGCGACACACACCGCGCCATTGCGCGGGCGGTGAGGTCCTCGGCCAACTCGGTGCGCGCGCAGGCGTCGACGACGATGCTCTCGGCGGCGATCAGCTGCTCGACCTCGCCGCGGACATCGGCGGCGTTCCATGCTGAGCGGGCGGCCGCGAGACGGGCCAGCACACGCTCGACCGCCCCGTCCCGGTCCAGCCCGCCGATGGGCGTGGGGCTCAGGGCGACGGGTCGCTCGGGGGCGCGGTAATCCAGGGCGGCCAGTTCGGTCACCCACCGGTCGGTGAGGTCGGTGCCCGGTTGCGGGGTGACCTTGTCCGGTCGGCCCTGGGCCCACGCCCGTGCATCCCACGCGCGCCGCAGGGACGGGCCCGGGACCTCACCGGGGTGCGCGGCCGTCCACTCCCGCTCGTAGCGGTTCAGGTTGCGGCCGATCTGCGCCGCCCGGGAACTGAACACACCCACGTACTCGGCGATCTCCAGTATTTCTCCAGTGCCGTCCAGGGTGTAGCCGTGTGCGGCCAGCGCGGCCCGGAACTGCGGGTCGGTAGCCACCGCGGCGTGTCCGATGCCGTTAATCGCGCCGAGGAAGTCGCGTACGCCCACGGTGTGTAGCCCCCGCCAGCGGCCGGCCGCGAACACCCGGGCGCCCACCTGCAGGTGCAGATGTCGGTGCGGATCTCCGGCTCGGGAGGTGTAGTGCCGCACCATCACCGCCTCCAGGCGCTCGACCGGCACCTGCACCTGCCCGCCGCGCGGCCCGACTCGGGTGGTCGCGTGCCCGGCCAGCCAGCCGATGATCTGGGTGGCGGCGCGGTCCTGGGCGGCGTCGTATGCGGCGGCGATGTCCGGGTGCAGGGCGGCGGCCAGCGACCACGACTTCGGGCCGTTGACCACCACCTCGACGAACCGCACCGCCCGCTCGTCGGTGCGCAGCCGCCCCCGGGCCATCCCGGTGTCGGGATCCAGGCCGGCCACCCACGCCTCGTAGCCATCCCCGGCCAGCGGTGCCAACTCTTGCACCCACCCGCCGGCGGCCGTGTAGCGGCGGGCGATTCCAGCGCCCTCGGTCAGGTAGTAGTCATCGACCCGGCCGCGGTCGAACTCCACGTATTGGCGTGCCGCCGCTGGCGCGCCGGCGTAGATCTTCATGCCGCCGTGCATTCGTCAACGCCGTCCAACAATGACCAACACGCCACCCCCAGAAACGGCAGTGGGCCCCGCGAAGCGGGGCCCGGACTACCTCTATTGGTAGCATGCGTGCCGTTCTCTGGTAGAGGGGTGAGGTCTCTCAGTGAGAGCCGATTGGCGATCCTCCAATCGCTGGCTATTGCGGCCATACGAGGCGCAGTGGGTGGATGGTTGGACAGTCCGGATAATGGTTGGTTGTTTGTCCGACGTGCAGGAGGCGTATCCGCTCGGCGATCTCAGCGGCTGCACGTGGGCACCTTCCCCGGCCCAGCCGGCACCTTCCGCCAACGCACCGAGCTCCCTGTCTAGCAGGAGGCCAACCTCATGCCGCCCAGAACACCGAGGCAACTGCGGAACGCGGGCATCACTCCTGCGCTCAACGCCTGCGTACTCAGCCCAGAAACCTGGTGCGGCTGAAGGTAGCAGGCAGCGACGTCTTCAGCGACGAGGACCCCCCTCGCTACGTGCCCTGCATTCCATCTCGCTGCGACTCCCGCCACCGACACTGAGCCGTCCTAGCGGTCGAACTCCCATGGATACTTGCTCACCAAGTTGCCCGACGGCCTTACGGAACCCATCGGCGTCTCGGTTCCCTGCACCATGGACAACGAATACTGGGTCTCGAAGCACTAACCTCTCGTTGCAGCAGGATTGCCATAGATCGTGTAAGCAAGCCATGTCGGGTCTCCTCCGTCTCCGATGACATCTTGACGGGCCTTTAGTGACGCCGAACCCAGGGCTAGTCCGTCCTTATAGAAGGCTTGGTAGAAGGCATCGGCGAATCCTCTCGCGGAGTTCGAACGGACCGCCCAGTGAGAGCCTATGAAGGCCCCCGCTCCAGCGCCAATGAACTGCTTTGCCCATCCCATCGTCTGAAACAAGCCTGAGATCTCGCCCGCTGTCCTGCAGGCATTAAAGAACACCAACGGATGGGCATCAGCCAACCCCCGCTTCTGCACTGCTTTGGCGAGGTCGCTCGGACGGAAAGGTCCATCACCCATGTTTAGGACCGACCCATCACTGCTCGAGAACTGATTGTGGCAGGCGAAGTGGAGAAGCCCGGGTGAAGATTCGAGCAGATGGAGCATCTGGTCGAGGCGCTGCACCGTCCCCAGATCGGTCACGTCTTCCCCCAGGTGGGCGCGAACAGTACGAACTTCTTCTAGCGCATCGCTCGGCGATCCCGCTGGGACAATGTAGGCAGCACTCTGAAGCGATAGATTGCGAGCCCGACGCTGACCATAAACTCGGCGGACAACTGGGAACCGCTCCACGAGGAACCCAAGGTCGTTGCTACCATCCACCGCGAAGAGCAACTCCCATGGCACTGCATCTCGGTCGCTTACGATAGTCAGCGATTTGATGTTGTCCACTTGGGCCCAAAACTGTTCACGGACGGCTTCTGGCACCGCCGTGGCCCAAAGCTCCGCCCCGAGGTTTTCCAGCCGGTTTCGGATCAGTCGCGGATTGGCGAAGGTGGACCGGCGAGCTGCCATATCGCGCAACTCCGCAACAAGCGCACCGACAACGTGGGTCGGATCTCCCGCCAACCGCCGAGTCAAGGTGACGGGGTAGAGCGCTTCCCCGATAAGTTGGAAGCTGTATCGATTGTCTTCTGTGAGGCCTACTTGGAGAGTTACCTCACCAGGCTCCGCGGCGAGCGCGTCAACCTCAACAAGTCTGGTTCGCCCCTCCTCGATGACGGCGCCTGCCTCGACGGAGATTTGGACGGCGAGTTCACCAACGAGCGTTCCGCCCGCGAAGGCGCGCACCACCACCGAGTGCAATCCGCTCCGGCTCGCCATGAAACCGAAGCGGATCGGATCCGTGTCCTCCGCGTTCGGAACAAGTAGGTCCTGATCAAGATTTCCCTCTGGTGTTAGCTCCGGAGCGGAGACGGTGATGGTGATGATCCTCCCTTCGAGCGGTATGTCGACGGATCGCATTGCCGAGGATGTCCCGTGAGTTGGACGGGACAGGGTTACTCTGACGAGGAGGCTGAAACGCCCGCCCACCGGCGCTCGTTGCGGTAGGTCGACCGCCAAGTGTCGCCTCGGCACGTGGTCTCCGCCGGAGGAGCCGGGAGGCTCTGGGGGACGCCGAGCCGGCGGCGAGGATATGGGCGACTTGGTGGAGTGTTGACCCGCTTGTGATGCGGACTCCTCACTCGACCCGGGGCGGCTGGTAAGCCCGAGATCCCTACTCCTCGATTGGCGTCGGGCGATCTCAGCGTGCTCGCTTTCTATGCGCTCGACGGCCCCTACAAGCACATCCGCTTCGGACGCCGGCTCCATGACCGTGTAGTCGGTGGCCAAAATCATCGCCGCGATCGAGGCGGCGTTGCCGAGCGCGGCCTTGGTGACCTTGACCGGGTCGATGACGCCCTGGGCGGCCAGGTCGCCGTACTCGCCGGTGGCGGCGTTGAAGCCGGTGCCGACGCCGGCCTCGCGGACCTTGCTCACCACGACCCGGCCCTCGAAGCCGGCGTTCTCGGCGATGCGGACCAGCGGGGCGTCCAGCGCCGTGCGGACCGCGCGGGCGCCGGTCAGCTCGTCACCGGCCAGGTCGAGGGCGTCGATGGCCGCGGCGGCGTGCACCAGCGCGGAGCCACCACCGGGGACGACGCCCTCCTCCACCGCCGCGCGGGTGGCGGCGATGGCGTCCTCGATCCGGTGCTTCTTCTCCTTCATCTCGACCTCGGTGGCCGCACCGACGCGGATGACACCGATGCCGCCGGCCAGCTTCGCGAGCCGCTCCTGCAGCTTCTCGCGGTCCCAGTCGGAGTCGGTCGCCTCGATCTCGCGGCGGATCTGCGCCACGCGGTCGGCGATGGCCTCGCCGGTGCCGCCACCGTCGAGGATCGTCGTCTCGTCCTTGGTGACGACGACGCGGCGGGCGGTGCCCAGCATCTCGGGGCCGACCGAGTCGAGCTTCAGGCCGACGTCCTCGCTGACGACCTGGCCGCCGGTGACGATCGCCAGGTCGGTCATGAACGCCATACGTTGATGGCCGAAGTACGGCGACTTCACCGCGATGACCTTGATGGTCTTGCGGATGGAGTTGACGACGAGGGTGGACAGCGCCTCGCCCTCGACGTCCTCGGCGACGATCAGCAGCGGGCGCCCGCCGGAGGAGAGCACCTTCTCCAGCAGCGGCAGCAGATCGGCCAGGGCGCCGACCTTGCCCTGCACGAGCAGGACCAGCGCGTCCTCGAGCACGGCCTCCATGGCCTCGGTGTCGGTGACGAAGTAGGGCGAGAGGTAGCCCTTGTCGAACTGCACGCCCTCGGTGACGTCGAGCTCGGTGGAGAGGGTGTTGCTCTCCTCGACGGTGATGACCCCGTCCTTGCCGACCGTCTCCATGGCCTCGCCTATCAGGGTGCCGATCTCGGCGTCCTGGGCGGAGACGGTGGCGACGCCGGCGATCCCGTCCTGGTCGGCGACCGGGATGGCGATCGCGTCCAGCGCCGCGTGCACGGCGTCAACGGCGGCGCGCATGCCGCGGCCCAGGCCCATCGGGTTGGCGCCGGCGGCCACATTGCGCAGGCCCTCGTGGACCAGGGCCTGGGCCAGCACGGTGGCGGTGGTGGTGCCGTCACCGGCGACGTCGTTGGTCTTGGTGGCGACGTCCTTGGCCAGCTGCGCGCCGAGGTTCTCGTAGGGGTCCTCGAGCTCGACCTCGCGGGCGATGGTCACGCCGTCGTTGGTGATCGTCGGGGCGCCGAACTTCTTGTCGAGGACGACGTTGCGCCCGCGCGGGCCGAGGGTCACCTTGACCGCGTCGGCGAGCTTGTCCACGCCGCGCTCGAGCGCGCGGCGGGCGTCCTCGTCGAACTTGATGATCTTCGCCATGTGCGTAGAACCTTCCGACTCTTCGCCGCCCGAGCCCTTCGGCGCCCGGTCCTCCCACGTCGACAGCCGGGTGGACTAATGACCGTAGGGGATCGAGGACATGCGGACGCCGACATCGGCAAGACTGCTGCGTCAGCTCCGCCTGGCATCGCCAACCCGCCAGGCGTCGATGATCTCGACGGTTCAGGCGCGGGTGTCGTGGGCGCAGGTTCAAGGGTGAGCCTGTGGCCGTCGGGTTCCTCGGAGGCCGTCCTCCGGGTCAACACCATCCCCGGGACGCAGCCCGGCAACCGGCGCGACTTCTCCCCGGCGCCCGTGCTGGAGAGCGCCTACGTACGGCCCATTGGCACCGGAGACGCACGCGACGAGTGGGACACACTCATGCATTCACGGCCCGTGGGCGCTCTTAGCGACGCGCAGCGGGGCGACCAAACAGGATGCGCCGCGGCGTGCCGCGGGCCGATCTCGCCGTGGCGGCAACCAGGGGCTCAAAGCACGAGCGGGCGTGGAGCACCGCCGCGACCTGCGAGCTCCGGCGGCGCATGCTGCCAGGCAGTGGCGGTGACACCGTGCTATCCGCCGCTTCAGCTGGTCAACGAGCAACTACACGGCTGGTAGGCATGACGCTTGCAGCGCCGAGGCCTCGAACCCCTGCAGTCGTTGCGCTTGCGGCTCGCGGTGACGTCCCGCGGAGTGGTGGATGTAGTCCTCACCGTGTCGGTCAGCGATGTGGTGACTATGACGCGATCAGGGCCGGCTGCGCCACCTCCTCGTTGGTCCGGTTGAGCAGGGTCATGGAGCCCTCGGAGAGGTAGCGGCGGTCGAAGACCTGTCATTCGTCGTGGGCCTCGACCAGGACCGCGCCGGCCAGCCGGAGCAGGGCGGCCGGATTGGGGAAGACGCCGACGACGTCGGTGCGGCGCTTGATCTCCTTGTTCAGCCTCAGCGGATTGGTCGACCAAATCTTTTTCCAGTGCGAGACGGGGAAGGCCGTGAACGCGAGCAGGTCGTCGCAGGCCTCTCGCAGCATCGCCTCGACCTGCGGGAACTGGCGGCCCAGCATGCCGGCGATGACGTCGAGCTGGGCGTGCACGTGCACGTGCTCGGCGTCGGGCTGGGCGAAGATCGTCCGGATCGCGGCGGCGACCATCTCGGCGTTGCCCTTCGGGACGCGCGCGAGGACGTTGCGCATGAAGTGCACCCGGCAGCGCTGCCAACTGGCGCCGAGCAGGACCGCGGCGATCGCGGCCTTCAGCCCGGTGTGGGCGTCGGAGATGACCAGCTGCGTACCGGTCAGGCCGCGGGCCTTGAGCGAGCGCAGGAACGCCGTTCAGAAGGCGCCGTCCTCGCTGTCGCCGACGGCGAAGCCGAGCACCTCGCGGTGCCCGTCGGCGGCCACGCCGGTGGCGATGACGACCGCCTGGGAGACCACCCGGCGGTTGACCCGCGCCTTGCAGTAGGTGGCGTCGAGGAAGACGTACGGAAAGGCCTGCTCGGCCAGGGAACGGTCCCGGAACGCGGCGACCTCGGCATCCAGATCCGCGCAGATCCGGCTAACCTCGGACTTGGAGATGCCGGTGTCGGCGCCCAGCGCCCGCACCAGGTCATCGACCTTGCGGGTGCTCACGCCGTGCAGATAGGCCTCCATCACCACCGCGAACAGCGCCTGGTCGATCCGCGGGCGCCGATCGAGCAGCGAGGGGAAGAGCGACCCGGCGCGCAGCTTGGGGATCCGCAGCTCCAGATCCCCGGCCGTCGTGGTCAGGGTCCGCGCGCGGGAGCCGTTGCGCTGGGTGGTGCGGGCATCGGTGCGCTCGTGCGGGGCGGCGCCGATCACCGCGGTGAGCTCGGCCTCGATCAGAGCCTGGTAGATCTTGGTGGTCGCCGACCGGATTCGGTCGTCGACATCGGCGGCCTTCAGTGCGTCGAGCACCTCGAGCAAGGCAGAGTGGTCCAGGGCCATCGTGTGCTGTGTCCTTCCGCGAGAACCATTGGCGTGGTCTCGCTGACCATCACACGATGGCCCCTCTACGTGGTTCTCCACGCGAGCGGTGACCTGGACTTACACCACCAGCGGGGACGTCACCTTCGCGGACGCCGGCGGACGTCCGCGGACGCGGTCATGACGGCCTGAGCAGTGTGGAGCTCAGGCATCGATTGCGGTGCGGGCCTGTGCCCCCGTGGCTGGCTTTCGTTTGACGCTGGTGGCGTTCTGGCCGGTCGGGCAAGCTGGCGCCTGTGGATCCCACGGGCCCGGCTGATGCCGATGAGCCCACTCGGGCTGCGTTCGACGAGGAAGTCGCAAGCCTCAAGCACCAGGGACTTGAGGCCTTAATCGCGCAGGACTTCGAGCGTGCGGAAGCCGCCTTCGGTCGCGCTCTAACGGTTGCGGGGCCCGCGGCCTCGCCGGTCGTCGCGGACCTCTATGAGCACCTGGCGCGGGTCTGCGCGCTGACGGGCCGGTTTCAAGCGGCACAGGACCTCATGGAGTCCGCGGTGGCCTTACGCGAGCGACTGCAGCCTGAGGCGGACTTGTCGGTCCAGGGCTTTGCCCTGTTCGTCGACACGCTTCGGGCTAAGCCCGATGCGCGCCGCGAGCTGGCATCCGCGCTTCACCTGCTGTCCCGCGCGGAGCGAACCGACAGCGCTCGGATACACGCGGCAAGACGGCACCTTGAGGAGTCCATCGAGATCGAGCTCCAGATTGCGGCGAACTCGGAGTCTGTCCTGCATCGACGGGCCGAACTTGTGTCGCTGCGAACTATGGATGGTGATCTCGAGGGTGCCCTGGCTGCGTTTGATGAGATCTCTTCACGAGTCGGAGAGTTGCCGCCTGCCGAAGCCTCCTCGGTACTCAGGACCGTCTCGCAGCTGCGGTGGTCCGCAGGTGACCTGGGCGGGGCAATCGCGGCAGCCACCTCCGCAGTCCACCGGGCGGCCTCGTGCGGGGCCTTTGCGCAGGAGGCGGCTGCGCAGGGGGTGCTGGGACTTATCTGCCAGAGCGAGGGCAACCTCGACGCTGCGGGCGAGCACTACCGCCGCGCCGTCGATGGCCTGCGTGACCAGTCGGCCAGTTCTGTGCCCATGGCTGTGAATCTCGTGCGGCTTGGGATGCTCGAGCATGCGCGCGGAGCTGCCGAGGAGGCCAGGCGGCGCCTACAGGAGGCGGTCGACCTCCTCCGAGCGCGCGCGCCCATGAGCTGGGAACTCGGGGAGGCCCTTGAGGGGTTCGCCGAGGTGGCGCGGGCCGCAGGCCACCTCGGTGAGGCGGCCTCTGCGTTGCGCGCATCGGCAAGGCTTGCAAGCGACGTGGCTACGAGGCTGCGGCGTGAGCTAGAGGTCGGCCTGGTCTACAAGGAGCTCGGACGGTACGACGACGCCGCCCGCGTCCTGTCTGACGTCGTCCATGAAGCCCTCAACCACGGGCACGGGGACGTGCATTGGACCGCAGCGATGGCGCTGGCCGGCGTCCACAGGCGGAAGGGGGACCTTGCGCGTGCGGAGCAAAGTTACCGTGAGCTCGAACGGCGGGAACGTCTGACGGGGTGGCGCCAGATTGAGGTGCTCAGCAATCTGGGTGGGATCCAGCATGAGCGCCAGAACTACCAGGGCGCCGCCGAGGCATACCGGCAGTCCCTGTCTCTTCTGGATGCCGTAGAAGGGGGCAGCACTGTCCGGCCAACGCTGCTCCATAATCTGGCGACCGCCCTGCATGGGCTCGGTCAGCTCGGCGAGGCCGACGACTGCTACGTAGCGTCCCTACGCGGGGCCCGGGGTGTCGCCGCGCAACATGCTGAAGCTTGGATCGGCCGAGGCCGGATCGCACTCACTGAAGGCCGTTTGGACAACGCCGTCGACTTGTTGGAGAACGCCGTCGGCGTCGCGGAGCAGTTGCTCGCGGGGGCAGGTGGAACCGAGAACCGGGGCGCCTTGTTTGCCCGCTTGCAGAATGCGCACGCGTTCCTAATTCAGGCGCTCTGTCGTCGCGCCGGGCCGGGGGACGTGGCCCGGGCGCTGCTCGTGGTGGAAGGCTCGCGAGCACGGGAACTCCATGAGCGACTCTTCGCATCCGAAGCGTTGCTGCCTCAGCGACGTCTGCAGGAGCGGGAGCTCCGGCAGCGTCTCGGCCAGGTGTCCCGGAGGTTGTTGCATCTACGCGAAGTGCAGAGCACCTTGCCGGTGCAACTGGCCGAGCTTAATCGCCAGGAAGAAGAGCTGCGGTCGGCAGTTGAGGATCTAGACGGGCACCCAACGGTGGCTTCGGCGGCGACCGCCATGACTGCAGACGAGATTCGCGCCGCCCTCGCCTCGGGCGAGGTTCTCCTGGAGTTTCACGTCGTTCACGATCGAGTCTACCTGTGGGCGGTGACCTCCGGCGGCCTCGACCTCCACATCCTCGAGCCGTCCGTCGTCGAGCTCGCTGATCTGGTGGCGAAGGCCGTTGGCCCCTACCACGTCGGATCGCCGCCTCAGGCGAGCAACGAAGCCGCATGGCTCAAACTGCGCACGACGGCGTTGGGACCGGTCGCACCGCTAATGCGAAACGCCCGCTCCTTGGTCGTCAGCCCGGCGGGGCCACTTTCGCTCATCGCCTTCGAGCCTCTGGTCGACGACATCGAGCTGGTGCAGTACACGCCGTCGGCCACCGTCGGTCTTAGGCCACGGGCACCCCGTCTCTCTCGACCCCGCGATGCGCAATTCGTTGGATTCGGCGATCCGATCGTGCGGCGGGAAGCGCCCGAATTTGCGGGTCTCCCTCCGCTGCCCGGCGCCCAGGCTGAGGTCGAAGAGATTGCCGCGCTCTTCGGCGCGGACGGTGTTGCGGTGTGCGGAGCGAACGCAACCGAGCGTGAACTGCGCTCATGGGCTCGGCGTAGCCGGTACCTACACATCGCCGCTCATGGCATCGTCGATCTCGACAATCCTTTGCGCAGCGGCATCGTGCTCGCCGCGCCAGCCGGCTCGGCCGTGCTAGCCGGCTTCCGGGAGGACGACGTCCTGCATGGCTACGACATGGTGGACCTGGACACTGATGCTGAGCTCGTTGTCTGTGCGGCCTGTCGTACCGGGTTCGGCAGCGAGCGTGCGGGTGAGGGGCTCGCGACGCTGGGGAGCGCGCTGCTCCTCGGCGGCGCCCGTTGGGTGCTGGTCTCGCTGTGGCCGGTCGGTGACTTCATCAGCGCTGCCTTCATGCAGGAGCTCTACGGGGCCCTGCGTCGCGGGGCTTCGGTGCCGCTCGCGGTGGGTACGGCCCGACAAGCGCTGAGAGCAGACCACTCGGATCCGTACTGGTGGGCCGCATTCGTCCTTTTCGGAGTGAGGCCATGATCGACGCTCGGTACCGCGCGAGGACAAGAATGGCCATCCGTATTTTGCCGCGACTAGTCCTCGATCACTCTGGGTGGGTGCAGGTGGCCGCCTTACTGGACAGGATCCTGGGGGCGCTGCGGGCCGATGATGTGGCCCTTCTGCGTCCGGCGCTCGCCCAACTAGAAGAGCTCGGCGCAGTGCGGTCTGGGGGTGGCGCCGTGGTGCCGACCCAGGCGGGCGAAAACGGGCAGCATCTGAACGCCCTGGAAGAGCCACCTCCTGCTGCAGTGCGCGACAGGTTGGCCCGTGTCGCCGAGGCAGTGGCTACGGGACAGGTCGACCTTCCCCAACCGCCGGTCGAAGCGCCTCGAGATCCGCCGGAAAGGGCACTTGCTGCGGAGGTTCCTCAACAAGCGGCGCTGGGACAGCAGATCCCGCTGCTTGTGCGCGTGGTCGTTACCCCCGACCCCGCCGCTCCGGGTCGACTCACCGGGCTAGGGGAGGTCCCACCGGAAGGGCGGCGGATCGTTGTGACCGTGAGCTGCGGCGGATTGCAGCCTGAAGGTGACACAGCCCAGGAGCTCCTCGTTCCGGCCACCGGGGACTCGGACGCAGTGCTGTTCATGTTCCGGACGATGAAGCCCGGACTGCAGATCATCCGCGTTAGCGCCTTCCTGGATGGAACGTTTCTCGGGGAGCTCGCGGCTGAAGTGCTGGTTGTGGCATCTGTGGCATCGACGAGGGCCCACGAGGTCCGCAGCCACATGCCGTTGGCGGCCACCGAGCCTGGCGAGGTGACTCTCCAGATTCGTCAATCGGGCGGCCAGTATCAGTTTCAGTTCCTCGGGAGCACCCTCACGGCCTTCGAGACCATTCCCATGGTCGGGGACCCACACATCACCGCGGGCCGCCTGGCGGATGAGCTACGAGGCATGGCACGCATCGCGGCCACGGCCAACGGCCGGATAGCCCTGAACAAGCTGAAGAGCTACGGGGCAATGCTTTGGGGGCAACTGCTGCCGGAACCCATCCGGCAACAATTCTGGTCGGAGGCCTCAGGCATCTCCGCCTTCACCGTGGCGAGCGACCTAGACGTGATTCCGTGGGAGCTGCTGTACCCAGTAGACGGCAGCGCCGAAAACGGGTTTCTGGCGGAGCAGTTCCCGGTAGTCCGCCGTGTCTACGGCCAGGGGCGCGCCCGAGTGCTGAACCTCGAGCGAAGCGCCTTCGTCGTCCCCCATGGGTCACCCGCCAACGCGATGGAGGAGGTGCGGACTGTCCGCTCAATGCTCGGCGCAGCTGACGGTCCCGTCCTGAGCCGGCTTGCAATGCTCGACGAGGCCGTTAGCAGTGCGCAGCTTGATTTGCTGCATTTCGCATGTCACAACGCGTTCGCACCCGGCGTCGGTTCCAGCATCGCCTTCGAGGACGGTCAATACACGCCCGACGATCTGTCGGTCCTAGTCCAGCGCGCAGCGCTTCGCGAGCGCGCCCCGCTGGTCTTCTTAAATGCCTGCCGCACCGCCGGAGAGATACAGGGGCTAACGGGTCTGCTGGGGTGGGCAAGCCAATTTATGCGAGCTGGGGCGGGTGCGTTCGTGGGTACGCTGTGGGCTGTCCGGTCGAACACCGCACGGCGCTTCGCCGAGGAATTCTACCGGCAACTCTGTTCGGACGTCCGCCCTTCGCTGGGAGCGGCATCGCTTGCGGCGCGCCGAGCGATCGCACACGAATCCGGTGACCCGACGTGGCTTGCCTATTCGGTCTACGGAAATCCGGCTGCGCGTGCGAGCGGCGCAACCTCTGGAGGGTCCTAGCGGCCGGCGCGCGCGAGATAGGCACCGGCCTCGGCGACCCCCGAGCCAGCTGCTAGGCGTAACAGTCTGCGTCCTTCGTCGGCCCGGCCAGGCTGGTTAACAAGTATCACTCCCAGTATGAAGGCACACCGCGCGTCCTTCTCCAAGCCCCTGCGCAACACCTCCTCGGCTTCCGCAACCCGACCGTGGACTTGGAGAAAATCACCGTAGTGGGCGACAAGGTCCCACTCGCCAGCGGCAATCCCGTCGCGATACGCGGCATCGGCCTCGGCTAGCCGGCCGAATTGGGCGAGAACAACCGTCAAGTTGTTCCATCCGTGGGCTACTCCTCCTTCCGCGGCTCGGCGCAACGCCGCCACTGCGTCACTTTCCCTACCGGGCAGCCCGAGAAGGAGCCTGCCCAGGACCCCGTCTGCGGCTGCTGTCCCGCTTGCCCGGAGAGCGGTTGCAGCATCCTCCTCCCGACCTGGCTGGCTCACGAGGAGACAGCCGAGTTCGTACTGCGCTAGCGGCCTTATCTCGGAGTTGCGCTCCCGGCGCAGCGCATCCTCCGCCTCGGTATGACGGCCAAGTCGCCGAGCGAGCAACTTCCCAAGCACATACCAGGCACCCACGGCCTCACGGGTGACGGCGAGCCGCAGCATCGCCTCGACTTCCGAGGTGCGCGATGACTCGAACAGCAGCATATCCGCCAGTTGAACGAGGCCCTCGTCATGACCAGCTTCGATGGCCTCGCGGTAGGCCGCTTCCGCTTCTTCAGTGCGATTCATCCTGTCCAGGGTGACGGCGAGGTTGGTGAGAGCCGACATCTCTCCGAGATCGCGCGCGGCTAGGAAGGCCATTTCCGCCTCAGGAAAGTGCTCCGCGTGCAGGAGTTCGAGACCAAGGGCCGAAAGCTCCGTCGCCGCGCCTGCCTCCCGCAGGGCGCCAATCTGACGCTGGAGGGCGTTCACTCCATTTACCTCAATTCGGTCAGCGAGTCCCCTGGTGACCCGAAAGTGGCCTCCATGGCGACTCTTAGCGCCTCGAGGTGCCAGTACGCCGAATGCGTCCACAGGCCCGCCGACGCAAGATGCGGCACGCGTACGTCCCGCGGTGTGGAGCCGTCGTGGAGTCGAAAGACCGGAGCGGCACAGAAAGCCAGTAGATCGAGCGGCTCCCACAGATTGGTCCATGCCGCGACCGAGGGCGGGAGGATCGCCGGCAGCCCATCGGTGAGCGGCGAGATAAGGCCTCCGCGCGGATCGACAGCGTGAAAGAAGCTAAACTGGGAGCCGAAGGTGAGCAGGCTCGACACCCACAACGGATTGTGCCCGGTGGCAAGGTCGAGCGTGATGACGCCGCCGAGGCTGTGACCCAGGACGCGCACAGGTCGGTCACGGCTACCAAGGCCCGAACCGTGCTTCTCCACCGTCTCGCGAACCCGCGCGTGGATCGCTGCCCGGTGCCGCTGGTAGACCAGGACGTCTCCCAGGAACCGGGCGACACCGGGCGCCGCGGAAGACCTCATGTGGGTGTTGAGTCTGCCCGCGGCGGCTTCGATGGCGGCGCCGACCACTGAGTCGAAGTCGCGCAAGCGGCGCCGCACGAACGCAGCGACGTTCAGGCCACGCAATTCTTCGGACGGAGGGGATACCGCAGCCGCATCAGCGGCGGCGTCCGCGACTGCTGCACCGACTTCTCGGAGAAGCTCCTCCTGCTGGACGGCCGGTAGCCAGCGCAGATCGCTCCACTCGGCCGCCACCGCCGCAGAGACTTCCGCCACAAGAGCGCCGTCGGATCCGGAGTCCCGGAGCTCCTCGTCATCCCTTAGCCGCTCTCGTACGCCTACGAGTACCGCATCAAGGTTGGAATCGGACTGACGCAACTCCTCAGCCGCTGAGACCCCGGAAAGTGGCCACCCGGCTAGCAGATCGGCGACGAGTACATCTGGCAGAGCCTCCTCAACGCTGTCCCCTCGGACCTCGTCCGCGACCTCGGTTCGAGCGGGAACAGTGAGATGAACCCAGCGATCATCCGCACCCAAGTCTCCCCAGAAGATCGGTAGCAGCTGCCACCGGCTCCCTGCGGCGACGCTCAAACGATCGACGGTGGCCTCAAAAGCCTCGCGATCATGGTTGGCCACCCCGTGAATAACGAAGACTGGCTCCCCCATGCCTGCTCCCCTGTGGTGCGGTGCGGTCACGGTCGAGAGCCGCGCGGTGATCCTCGCCCAACACGGACCGGCTGGACAGTGATTCGGACGCCAGACGGCGGGGATACTCGTGGCGAGACCCAAGGACACGATGGAGAGCGAGTAGGCCCGGGCGTCTTGAGCGGGAACGAGTCAACGGTCGGCCCCGGCAGTCCTGGGCAAGGTCACCACGGCGGACGCCATCGTGCCGCCCAAGCCCACGACCACGCCTGCTGCGTCGTCGGGCGGTACAGCAGCGTCACATGAGCTAGCGACAGGACGCCAAGCCACGCCCGCTGCCCTCCACCGTTTCTGCAGCCTGCTCGAGCGGGCCCTTCAGGGTTGTACGCCAACGACCGTGGCGAGCAACCAAGGCGGCGCGGAGGTCAGGGCCGATCGAGCTCCTTCGCCCCGTCGGCGCTGAGGTCCCTACGCCATGAGAAAGCCTGCCCGCAGGGATGGATCAAATCCGACCGGCGGCGCACAGCAAAGAGACCAACGAGCCGCTGGTGCGGCTCTCCACGGGCTCGACACGCACTACGGCGTAGGGCCGGCCATTTCGCTGCTCGTGGCTGAGCCGATGGTGAGTCCCGCTGTCCCCGCTGTCGAGGTCAGGCCAACCGCGTACTCAGATCGGCGCGCGGAGCTGGGCTCGCTGCATCGTCCGCACTGAGTCCGCAGATAGTCCGCAGGACGACCACCAAGGGCCGTCGTCGCTCAACGACACTCCGCGCTAATGAGAGCTTGTCTCACGTGGATGAGCGCCGACCTGGCCAACGTTGCCCCCGCTCGTGGGAGAACGGATGGGTCAGACGCTGGTGCCCGACGGGCTGTGGAAGATCGTCGAGCCGCTGCTGCCGGCTCAGCGCGAGCGCCCGCAGGGTGGCGGCACCCGGTATGTCAATGACCGGGCGGTGTTCACCGCGATCGTCTACGTGCTGACCACTGGCTGCGCCTGGCGCCATCTGCCGGCGGACTTCGCCGTGTCCAAGGCCACCGCGCACCGGCGGTGCGTGGTTTGGACCGAGGCCGGGCTGTGGCGCCGGCTGCACCGGGCGGTGCTGGTTCGGCTCGGGGAACAGGCGGCGATCGACTGGTCCCGCGCGGTGGTCGATGCGGCCAGCGTGCGGGCGAAAAAGGGGGCCCGCTGACCGGCCCGACCCCGGTCGACCGCGGCAAGCCCGGCGCCAAGCTGCACGTGCTCACCGACGCGGCCGGCCTGCCGCTGGCGGTGGCGACCTCGGCGGCCAACACCCACGACAGCCTCGCGCTCATTCCGCTGGTGCAGGCCATTCCGGCCGTCCGCTCGCGCCGCGGCCCGCGCCGACGACGACCGGCCAAGCTGCACGCCGATAAGGGCTACGACTATCCGCACCTGCGGGCCTGGCTGCGCCGGCGCCGGATCACCCCGCGGATCGCCCGTCGCGGCGTGGAAACCTCCACCCAGCTGGGCCGGCACCGCTGGGTTGTCGAGCGCTCCTTCGCCTGGCTGACCGGCTACCGCTGGCTGACCCTGCGGTACGAGCGATCTGCCCGGTTATTCACCGCATTCCTCACCCTGGCTGCCGCGCTCACCTGCTACAAGAAGCTCGCCACGTGAGACGAGCTCTAAGTGCAGCTCAGAGCCGACCTACCACCGATTCCGGCAGGTCAACGAACTGGGCAGAAATCATGTCCGCGATACCGCGCTCAAGCCTACGGCGGGTGCCAACACTCGGCCCCAGACTCGGTTGCCGCACGGACACGGAGTCTTCCGGTAGGGGGAGTGGCGTCTTCAGCCAGACCACCTGACTTCCTCGGTGAATTCTGTTGGGCATGAGCAGGGGTAAGCTTCGTGCGCTCGTGGCGACAGTGTCCGGACTGAAAGGCGGCTCCGCTGTCCGCTGGCGCCGGGTACCGCCACGGCGGGTGATGGGTGTAGAGCTGAAGCGTGAGCAGTCGGGGCACTGACTTCTTCGTCAGTCACCCCGGCCGGGACACCGCGTGGGCGGAGTGGCTGGGCTGACACCTGCAGGAGGCCGGTTACTCCGTCGAGCTGGACGTATGGGACTGGGCGCCGGGCGAGGACTTCGTGGCGCGCATGCAGGCGGCCCTCGAGCGGGCCGACCGGCTGCTGGCGGTGTGCACCGAGGCCTACTTCGCCTCCGGATGCGGCGGTGCCGAGCTGCGCGCGGCCTTCGCCCAGCAGGCGGCGGGGCGGATCGTGCCGGTGCTGGTCGAGCCGGTGACCCTGCCGGCGTTGTACGCGCCGCTGATCCACCTGGACCTCATCGGTCTGGACGAGGCGGCGGCGACGGCCCGGCTCCGGGCGCGGCTGGCCGGGCTCCGCCCGACCGGCCCACCCCCATTCCCCCGTGGGGATGCTGCGCCGGGCGACCGACCGGGGTTCGCGGGCCGCCTGCCGGAGGTGTGGCGGATGCCGCCGCGCAATCCGCGGTTCACCGGCCGGGACGGCATGCTGGCCGAGCTCCGGCGGCGGCTGCGCGCCGGCCAGGGCACGCTGGTGGTGCAGGCCCTCTACGGGCTGGGTGGGGTGGGCAAGACCCAGCTGGTGATCGAGTACGCGCACCGGTTCGCCGCTGACTACGACCTGGTCTGGTGGCTCGACGCCGAGCAGCCGACACTCATCCCCGAGCAGCTCGCCGCGCTCGCCGCCCGACTCGGCCTCCCGCCCGGGCCGACGGTGGCCGACACCGTCGAGCGGCTGCTGGCCGAGCTGCGCGGCCGCGACCGCTGGCTGCTGGTCTTCGACAACGCCGACCACCCCCAGGACATCGCCGGTTTCCGGCCCGGTGGAGCCGGGCACGTGCTGGTCACCTCGCGGTTCCCCGGCTGGGGAGCGCTGGGTGGCCGGCTGGAGGTCGACGTGCTGGTCCGCGCGGAGACGATCGCGCTGCTGCGGGCCCGGATCCCGGAGCTGGACGAGGAGCTGGCCGACAAGCTCGCCGCCGAGCTGGGTGACCTGCCACTGGCCGCCGCCCAGGCCGCCGGCTACCTGGAGCAGACCGACCTGCCACCCGCCGATTACCTGCGCCGGTTCCGCACCCGCCGCGCGATCCTGCTGGCCCGCGGCGAGGTGGTCGGCTACCGAGGTCGGATCGACACCGCCTGGGCGCTGTCGCTGGAGCGGCTGGGCAGGGAGGATCCGGCCGCGGTCCAGCTGGTGGAACTGGCCGCCTTTCTGGCCCCCGAGCCCATCCCGCTGACCCTGCTCACCGGCCACCCGGAGCTGCTCGACGAACCGCTCCGCAGCACCGCCGCCGATCCCGACGCTCTCGCCGACACCATCGGCGCGCTGGTCGGCTACTCGCTGGCCCGCCGCCATCCCGACGCCTTCCAGGTCCACCGGCTCGTGCAGGCCGTCATCCGCCACCAGTTACCCCCCGACCGGCAGCGGGCCACCGCCGAGCGGGTAATGGCGCTGCTGGCCGCCGCTGTCCCAGGTGATCCGGAGGAGCGGGCCTGCTGGGCCGCCTACGCCTGGCTCATTCCGCACATGCGCGCCACCGCCCCGGTCGGGAACCACCCCGATTCCCTCACCGCCGCGAGCACCCTGATGCTCGGCCTCGGCAAACTGGGCGAGGAGGAGGCGGCCCGCGCCCTGGGCGAGGACACCCTGGAGGGCTGCCGCCGGGTGTTCGGCTCGGACCACCCGACCACCCTGCGGCTGGCCGCCGACCTGATCCTGACCCGTGTCGCGATGGGTGAGGCGGAGGCGGCCCGGGCGCTGGGCGAGGACACCCTGGAGCGGTGCCGCCGGGTGCTCGACCCGGACCACCCGACCACCCTGTCGGCGGCCGCCAACCTGGCCCTCACTCTGGCAGCGGCGGATGAGGTGGAGGCGGCCCGGGTGCTGGGCGAGGACACCCTGGAGCGCTGCCGCCGGGTGTTCGGCCCGGACCACCCGAAGACCCTGTGGCCGGCCGCCGCCCTGGTGAACGCCCTGACGAAGGTGGGTCGGGCGGAGGCGCCCGGGCCCTGGGTGAGGACACGTTGCGGCGCTGCCGCCGAGTGCTCGGCCCGGACCACCCGACCACCCTGTGGGTGGCCATCGCCCTGGCTCGCGCTCTGGCGGCGGTGGGTGAAGGAGCGGCGGCCCGGGTGCTGGGCGAGGACACCCTGGAGGGCTGCCGCCGGGTGCTCGGCCCGGATCACCGGAACAGCCTGTGGGCGGCCGTCGCCTTGACCGAGGCCCTGGCATCGGTGGGTGAGGTGGAGGCGGCCCGGGCGCTGGGCGAGGAGACGCTGCGGCGCTGCCGCCGAGTGCTCGGCCCGGACCACGTGATCACCCGAGACGCCACCGTCGCCCTGACTCACGCCGTGAGCAGGTCGGGTGATGCGAAGGCAGCCCGAGCCCCAGGACCCCCACCTGCAAAACCTCCAGGCCTGTGAGAGAACCTCACTAGAAGGGGCGCACCATCAACTACCGGGACGTCGCGGCGACCCACCGACCCGTCGAAGATCAGATCGATGGAATTGACCCGTCCTTTGTCTCTAGGCTTTGACCGGAGATGCGCGGCCTCGTCGCCTTAGTTCTGGTGGCGGTCAGCTTCCTCAAGCGCTCGAACCCCATGAGCGCTCCCATGTCTCTGGCCGCTCCCCATAATCGATCTTGTTCCGGCTGCATTGGGCCGGGGGAAGGGTGAGCCTAGGCCCATCCCGGAGGGACGCGCAGCGCTCTTTCGCCGACCGGCTACAGCGGGCACCCTCGGCCGGCTGTGGAGCGGTTGCCTGGCCCCTCAAGACGGCTTGGATGGGTCCGCGGATCACGCCATCTCCAGTCCGCACACAGTCCGCAGAGTCCGCAGAAAGTCCGCAACTCAGCCAGCATCGGTCGTCGCCGAGCATCAGCGCCCAACGATGAAACCGCAGGCCAAGCCCAAGTTTCATCGATCACCGCACGCAGCCGAGCATCCCGGGTCAATTCTGGGTCCTTTGGCCGGGGACATGGGCGACACCTTCGCCCGCCCGCCCCTGAAGGCGGCTGTAGGGTCACGTACCGGTTGACCGGGCTTGCCGCGGGCAGGACGCTCTTGCAATGAATCCGCAGCGGATATTGATGCTGCTCCGGGGCACACGAGCATCCCCTCCTGGCCTAGCGGCAGGGGATGCAGAGCGGCGAGGCATCTACAACTCGGCCCTACAACAGTTTGAGGAACTTGCTGCGGCAGCAAGATCAGTGGGCCCAGCTTCGCAGCCATTGGCGCTGTTCTATGCATTGGAGCAGGCGGGGCAGGCGATCCTCGCAGCGCGACTGGAAGGACGGGGAAAGCCCCACCACGGCCTAAGAGTCTCCGGTTACGACAAGGCTCTCCATGAGGTTGCTATAGAGCCGAAGGGGAATGGCGCATTCCAGGCAGTTGCGGAGGCGCTCGCCGTCTCAGGCATCTCAGGCAGGGCAACCCTGGGTGAGCTCTGGGCCTCCTTACCTGAAGGTGGTGACGAACCGCTCGATGACGTCGAACATCCCCGGGCCCTGGGTCTGTATCCCGAGGATCGCCCGGGCCCCGCGGCGACCTTCCTCATGACGGATCGGGCAGTAGCCTGGCTCTTCGCCCTTCCAGAGGAGATGCGCTCAGTCCCATCGACCGAGCAAGTGGCGGCAGTCAGCGCGTATCTGTCGAGCTATCCCACGGCATCGGGCTGGGAATCCCCCATTGATGGCGGTATTCCTGGCATGGATGACCCCTCAGCCGGCTTTGGTATCCGACTTCAGTGGCGACTGCCAAAAGCGTCGGGGAGTGCAGGGGAGCGCTTTGAGTACTTACTGACGAAAGTCGCGCCCAGGTACGACCGTTATGATCGTGGATACTTGCGACCAGCCGTGGGGGGAGGCGAGATACTTCACCCGCTCCTAACGTGGTGGCTTATCCTATACGCGCTCTCCATGTTCGCGCGCTATCAGCCAGGCGCATGGGTGAAGCACCTAGACGTCGCTTCGTCTGCTAATGCAGTACGCCATGAATCCCTGCTGTCTCTGGGCCTTGAGTCGGTGCCTAGATTAGTCCTAGAGGCACTGACGGGTAGCAAACAGCTCGACTATCGCTAGGTAGCGATTGCGATACCCTGCATTGGCGAGCTACGTGCGGCGGGCATCGGCATCATGGGCTTCTCGACCTCGGGTGCATAGGGTTCGCCCCATAAGTACGCAACGAGGTGTCTCCGTAGTGGGCCGCTATGAGACACCCGGCTCAGGTCGCCGTGAGGGCGGCCTCAGGGACATTTCGGAGACGTCAGGCCACAACGACCACGCCAAGCATTGCTCCACCCCGTTGGGGGCCATCCCCTGGTCGGTGAAGGTGGATAGACGGTCACCAGCTGGGGACGTCGCGGAGCCTGGGGACTTCTTCACCTCGCACGACCTGTGAGGTGAAAGGTATACGCGAGCAAGGCGACGGCAGGCTAGGCGGCACGATTTAAAACGCAAGCGCGCAGCCAGGAGTCGATAGCATCCTCACCCCCGAGGGAGCCCTCAAGTGAAGGACCTCCGTTCCAGTTCCATTCTTACCACCACGGGAGTAGTCGCTGGGGCGCTTGGCGCGGCAGTCGTTTCGCTCTCCCTGATCTTCGCATTCGGACAGATGGGGCCCAATCTGCTCTCCGAAGCCGCCGGGCTTCTGCTGGGAGTAGCGCTCGCTGTGCTCATTATCGATCGAGTCACGGCCCGTCAACGGCAGCGAGAGTGGAGGTTTGCTCATGACATTGTCGCCCGAAGACTGGCTGCCAGCGTAGTAGACGCGGTGCGCCTGCTTTCAATCCGGCAAGACAAGGAAACTTACGCCGCGCATCGGCCTCGCTTCGCTGAGTTCGCAGACCTGTGCCAGCTTCACTTCGGCGACCTTGACAGCAATATTGCGGCCTCGGTGACTGTCGTAGAACCTCAACTGTACGAGAGGTCAAGGGAAATCCAACTGCACTTGTCCGTGCTGATCAGGACGCTCAAACGCCGCATGGGGCATGAGCTAACCCCCATTGCAGTCTGGGAGCTACAACTCGCGCGGCACGTGGCGCAGATGGCAATGGACTACATGCAGCTCGAAAAGGAAAGCGCCGCAAGGGATGCCTCGAATAGAGTCCTGAGATTCTTAGAGTCCACTCAAGGCCAAGGGTATTGGCCCTCTACGGTCTCCGACGTACTCTCGAACAGATTCAATGTTCAAACGTCAACGCTCCATAAATTCGCACCTGACCGTAGGTTCGGCATAATTATGGATGCTGACCTTGATCTCGCCGTCTGGTATTTCACTATTGACTGGTGGCTCCTGTCTAGACTTGGAGCTCAGGCGGCCTAGCATCCCCGCAGGAAGCTTCCGAAAAAGCATCCGCAGTAAGCAAGTGGTCAAGCGGCCGGAGAGCCGCCTCGTACAAGGGTCAGCCCCTGCTTGAGCAGTTCGACAACTGGAGCCATGCCGGTCCCCCCGTTCGTGGCTCACGTCCGCTTCTCCGAGAGGGCATGCGTGTCCGTTAGTGGGCCGCTTGGGACACCCGACCCAGGCTAGCCCGCGGGGCCGCTAGTCCGAGAATCAATGAGGTTTTCTCACGAGGAATCCGCACCCGGTTGAAGGGCGCGGTGGGCGTCGCGGGTCAGGGCTTCAGCGACATGAGCCCCCGCGGTCCGAGCCCACCGTCGTGGGGTGCGGCTCAGCGCATCGGCCCGGAGTGGGTCAGCGCGGCCACCAGCGCCCGGTCCAGCCGATGGGTCAGATCGACCTAAGCGGGCGGCCGCCTCCCCCTCGGTTCAGGTCACGGGATTGACCGCCGTGCTGTCCGGCGTGCACGTCTCCAGGAAGCCGAGGTCTGGTCCGGCCCCGCAGTACGACGACCCCGTTGGAAGGGCTACGTCGCGAGCCGGCGATGCGTCGCGGGTGTAGAAGTCGTTGTTTACGGGATCCGGCCGCCACATCGGGTTCCCGGTGAGCGATCCGGCCGGCACATCTGATGCCGTCCGGTAGAAGAGGTTGCGGTCGACCGTCAATGCGGTGACCGTGCCGACTCGCAGGCCCCGCCCCGCCAGGTCGACGATGTTGTTGATCACGACCGCCCGCTGGACCACAGCTTCCTGGCCGACGGACAACGCGTAGTTCGCCGAGGTCGGGGCGACGTCGACGGGGATCGCGTACAGCGTGTTGTGGTAAATCTCCGCCACCCGCGCCGGAGCGACGCGGACGCCGAACGCCCCCTTGCTGCTGCCGCTGTGCACCAGGTTGAACACCAGGTTGCGGCGAAAGACCACGGAACCCAGCCCCGTGTTGATCTCCGAGCCCAGCGATGCCGCCGAGTTCGAGTCCCAGATGCGGTTGTTCTCGATCAGCACCGCGTCCGCGTGGTAGTGAACCACCAGGGCCGTACCTTGCGGCGACGAGGGCGCGCTGCGGTAGCCCATCATCTTGTTGCCACGGATCGTCACCCGCTGGCAGCTCTTGATGTCCACGGCGTTCTCCCGGTCGGCCCGGCGGGCCGTGCCGTTCTTGTGCCGGTTGCCGTAGCGATTGTTCTCGATGGTGACATCGGTCGGGTCGAGGGTGCCGAATCCGGTCTCCCGCGGGCCGGCGCACTGAACCGAATCGCCGCTGTTGCCCCAGGAGTCGTTGCCGCTGACAAGAATGCCGCTGGAATCGGGGAAGATGCCGACACCGTGACTGTCCTCGGTACCCCGGGAGAAATTGTGGATGCGGCTGTTGCGCACCGCCGAGTGCTTGGCGTTGACGAACGCGACCCCGACCGGCGCGGTTCCGCCGTACGCCTCGACATCGTCGACAAGCACGGAGGAGGTGTTCTCGACGCGGACGGCGTTCGCGGCCGCTCCCCCCGCGTTGAGGACCAGACCACGCACAACCCAGTACGGCCGGTTCATCCGCAGGAGGGGTGACGTGCCCGTGCTCGTGGAGCCGAGGAGCACCGGCCGGCTCTCGCCGGCGGCCCCCTGGATCCAGATTGGCTGCGTCGCCGTGCCGTCCTTGCCGGTCCGGAGTCGCTCCGGGTACGTCCCGGCGTGCACGACCACCGCTTGCCCCGGCTGCACCAACGTCAGCCCGCGCGCGATGGTCCGTACCGGAGCACTCGGCGTGCCGGGATTCGCGTCGCTGGCAGGGGACGTCTGGGCGACATGAATCTGGCCAGTGGGCGTGCGGCTGGCCCACCCGAGATCGGGTCGTGCCTGGGCCCCGACCTCGCTGTCACTCAGCAGCGGAGGTGTCGCCGTGGCGGACGACACCTTCGCCAGAGTGCCCGCCGTGGTGAGCGCCGCGATCATCAGCGCTCGTACGCCTGTGAGTCGCATGGTGTCCTCCTTCGTCGCCTCGGCTTCCTTCCGATCCGCGGCCAGCAACACGATCCGTGCGCGCTCGACCTCCCGGGCCGGCACTCCCTCGTCCCGAGCACGTCGCTGCAGTCGCGCCGGTCGGCGCCGGGAATCTGCACTACTCGCGCGTGCGCGGCCACCAGAATTGGTCACGCTGGCCGCGAGATCACATCAAGAAGCACCGTGACGGAGCACTAGGCCTCAGTGACGGAGCACTAGGCCTCACTGGCAGACAGGCCGTCCGGGCGCACAAAGAGGTTGATTGACCCGCCCACCTCAGACCTGCCCTCGATCGCGTCTCCTGGGTACACATAACCTGTCTTCGAGGCCCGGACACGATCGTCGCCTTCGGCCCTCCGCTGCCAGATGTACCAGAGGACCTGATCATTCTCTCGTTGATGATCTCGAAGTGATGAGCCGGGAAGTCCTCCTCCCTGGTGCACCACGGGACCCAGGCTCCGATACTGACCGTTGTATTGTTCTCGACATACCTGTTATCTCTGGATGACTCAGAGTTGATGAACAGGAGTCGCTGACCTGTGATGTTCGTGATGTTGGCGGCAACGGTTACGGGCATGACTTCCTCCGATCGCACGGGCCTCGAGGGCGAGCGCTACGCCCAACGCCTACGCAAGGCCATTTTGCAGCCCCACCGTCACCGCAGCGTGACGAGGCCGTCACGACGAACCCACCGTCAACCTGCTGCACGGGGCCACCTGAGCACCGGCCGAGCGCGGTAACTCGCTGCTCAAGACAAACGCCAGGGCGCTGCGCCGGGTCAGCCTGTGTCCGCGGATCGGCGCGATCACCGCCGCTGCCCTCGTCCTGCTCCACCAAGTGCACGACCGCACCACGTGATCAACAGACCAGTGGACTCGCTACCGGGAAAGGCTCAGTGAGTCGGCGGTAGCCGGTCAGCCAGGCGAAGGACCGCTCGACGACCCAGCGGTGGCGGCCCAGCCGGGTGGAGGTCTCTTCGCCTCCATGTCGCACAATGAGGATTTCTCACCTGGTTCCGCGGTCGAGTGAGGTCAGCACCAATGCGGCGGCGGCGATTGCGCCGATGCGCTGCGGGGTGACGGTGACTCGGTCGAGGGCCCGCCAGCGGCCGAGCAGAGCGTGACCGCGTTCGGCGGGCGCGCGTAGCGCAATGATCAGGGAGTTGTAGCAGCGGTTGTCGGTGTGCAGCGGCCCGTCGGGGTGGTGGCGGACCGGCACGTGCACGCCGACGCCCGCGCCGGTGTAGCCCTTGTCGGTCGCTCCCCATAACCGGCTTGAATCCGGCTGCAGCGGATTGAGGGAAGGGTGGGCCGTAGGCCCATCCCGCAGGGACGCACAGCGCCCTTCCGGCGACCCGCTGCAGCCGGCACCCTCGGCCGGCTGGGAGCGGCGTGCCGCCCCGCGAGGAGGTTCACACGGGCCAGGGAACGCGCTGTCCCAGTCCGCAGTTAGTCCGCAGGAAGTCCGCAACTCAGCCAACCTTGGCCGTCGTCAGCCCACAACGCTCAAGGGGCAAGGCCCAGCGCCGCCCCGGCGAGTCCAGCAGAGTCAGTGCAACTGGGGGCAGTCCCGTGCGTCCGCCGGTAGGCCCGACCGTCCCCAGTAGCTAGCGGCCGTCTCCGAGCCGCACGTCAGGGTCCTGCCCGTCCGGACCGCGGGCCGATCGTGCCGAGCGCTCGGCGCGGATCGACCCCACAAGCCCGAGGGTGCCGGCAAGGGGGAAGACCGCGAGGAGGAGCAGGCTCCGGTCCAGCCCGAACACCTCGCCGAATCCTCCGACGATCGCGGACCCGATACCCCCACCGACGAGGAAGACGAGCATGGCGATGCCCAGCGCGACCCCACGGACGTCGACCGGTACCGCTCCGCTGACCGCGGCCATCAGCGCCGGCTGGCCGAGACCGAAGGCGAAGGTCACGAGGACGACTGCGCAGACCAGGACCGTGGCGGACCCCGCAGCGGCGCCAAGGGCGGCCAGGGCGAGAGCGGCTCCCGCCGTGACCCCGGCCACCGCGAGCGACCGGGTGGGTCCGAGGCGGGCGAGCATCGGCCCCGCCAGCCGCGGCCCCAGGAGACCGGTGAAGGCGCTGGGCACGAGGGCAAGGCCGACCTCGAGCGGCGACCATCCCCGCAGTGCGAGGACCGCCGGCACGGCGATCAGCAAGGCAAACCACGCCGCCGGGATCGCGGAGGCCGCCAGGGCACTGCGGACGACGACCGGCTCGCGAATGACTGTGTGCGGGAGGAATCCCTCGGGCCGGCGGCGGACGCGGGCCGCCACAGCGGGGACACCGAGCCCCAGGAGAACCACGCCCGCTATGGCGACGACGACACCGGAGGACGGGGACTGCAGGAGCAGCACGAGCCCCGCCGCGGTGCCAGCCACCAGGATCGCGCCGAGCACGTCGAGCCGGGCGCCGGTCCCCCTCGTCGGGACCGCACGCCACAGCGCAGGGACGACGAGCAGTCCCAACGCGGGGAGGACAACGACGGCGCGCCAGTCCAGGAGGTCCGCAACGAGGCCGCCGGCCAGCGGGCCGAGGGCACCGACCGCAGCCGCCATTCCGGCGACACGGCCGAGGGCGAGGGCGCGAACCCGTCCGTCGTACTTGGCGGTGACGATGGCCATGCCGAGCACCGGGACGGCGGAGGCGCCCAAGCCCTGCAGCACCCGCGCTCCGAGCAGGACCTCGTACGTCGGCGCGAGACCTCCGAGCACGGCGCCGGCGGTCATGAGCCCAACACCTACGAGAAATGGCAGGCGGATGCCAGCGAGGTCGGCCACGCGCCCGTAGACCGCCGTCGCCACCGCGAGCATCAAGGCGTAGAGGGTGAGCACCCATGAAACGCCACCGGTGGTCAAGTCCAGGTCAGCTGCGATCTCGGGCATCGTGACGGCGACGGCGGCGCTGCCCATGCCGGCAAGTCCGAACAGCAGACCGACGAGCACGGCGACGCGGCCGGCGTCAGTGTCAGGGCCCACGATGCTCGATCAACCCGCGGACGAATGGTGGTGTTCCCCAACCTCGGTGTCGGCGTCAGCGCCGACCGCGCTCCTCGTCGGTGACCTCGGCCGACTTGGCCTCCGGGCGGTACGTGAAGGGTGGTGATCAGCCGCGGCGACTCCGGCTGTTCACCGAGGTCCGGGCGCCGACGACGCTAAGCCACCCGCTTCCGCTTCGTGTCCACAGGCCCCCGACCGCCTCGCGGCGCACGCCGACTGTGCCAGGCGGAGGTCTCGATCCGGTGTCCGCGGCGGGAGTGCGCGTGAGGCTCCGGCCGTACCGTGCCAACGGCGCTGGACCTCGCCGGGGGCGGACCGGGCCGGCGCGGCCGACCAGCCGTGGCCTTCGAGCGCCGCCAGCAGTGCTCCTGCGACGCCGTGCGGGCGCGCACGACGGCCTTCACCATTTTGACGTCGGCCGTGTGGACCCGCTGCATCCTCGCGGAGCCCCCCCGCCCTTGGGCACAATCGGGGCACATGATCGTTCGATTGAGTTCGATTGACTCTGATTGACTGAGATGTATTCTTGCAGGTCAGAACGGGAGTTCACGATTTCACGCTGGTCAACGCGCCCACCCGCACGTCCTGGGACAACGCATCACCAGCCACACCCGAGCGCCAATTCAACGAAGCACTACTAGGCGCGTCCCCACCCCTGTCTGCTTCCCCACAACCGGCGCTCCTCTGGCTGTCGCAGGGCGGGGGAAGGGTGGGCCGGAGGCCCATCCCGCAGGGACGCGAAGCGCCCTTCCGGTGACCGAGACAGGCGGAACACTGCCGCCGGGTGGGAGGCGGCACCTCCAGCATCGGCGCGGGGCGCCAGAGCCGGAGAGGTCCCACGCACGGCTACTCGGGCCTGCCGGACATTTGGTCAGCACTCGGTCAGCAAAATGTCCGTCAAGGGCCGTCGACAGCACTCATCAGCTCGGCACAACACCGCAGGTCAAAGCCGCAATGAGCGACCGGAGCCCAGGTCAGGACCACGCCTGGATCGGTTTCCTAAACCGTGTGTCGCAGGTTCGAATCCTGCCGGGGGCACCACGAGCTCGACGGTTCGGCCTGGTTCGAGCGTCGGGTCCAGCGACAGGGCGCCCGAACGGCATTCGGTCCGCACGAGCGGTGTCAGGCCGTCGGCGGACAGGTGGCCGTGTCGGTCCAGGGTCATCGCGGCGGAGGCGTGTCCGAGCATCGACTGCACCGCCCCCACCGACGCGCCGGAGGCGGTGGCAGGCGATGCGGCGGCGTGCCGCTCGGGCGCCTGCGTCGGTACCCGGCAGGAGGCTGGCTGTCCGGAGCGCGCCATGGGGTCGGGCGAGATCCTCGTGACCTCACCGGGCCGGCGTACTGGAGCGGTCCAGCCGCGGGTCAGGCCTGTCCGCGACGCAGAACCCGCGCGGGTGAGACCAGCCCGGCGTCCGCCCCGTTCACGCTGTCACTGCGACGCGGGCGGCCTCCGTACCAGTCCAGGCACACCATGGTCGCGTCGTCGCGGAGATCGCCTCCGGTCGCACGCAGTACCGCCGCGCCGAGTTCCTGGACGACCTCCCGGGGGTGCAGGTCTGCGGTGTCGCGGAGAGCCACCTCGACGTCGAGGGAGGCGGCGTTGCGTTCCTGCATGCCGTCGGTCAGGAAGATGACCCGGTCCCCTGCTTGGAGCTGGAAGGCCTGGGTTAGGAACGACCTGCCGGGCACGACGCCGAACGGCGGGTCGATGCCCAGACCGATCTCCTGCACCCGGCCGTTCCGGAGCCGCAGCGGCGACGGGTGACCGGCGTTGACGATCGCGGCCGTGCCGGCCGACAGGTCGACGCGCAGGAGTTGTCCGGTGACGAACTGCCCCGCGGAGGCGTTCTCGACCAGGGCGTCGTTGGCGTACCGGGCCTGCGCGGCGAGGTCCAGTCCCTTGCGGCGGGCGTTGCGCAGCGCCCCGACGAGCAGTGTCGCCAGCAGGGCGGCCTCGACCTCGTGGCCGACGGCATCGGTGATCGACACGTGCAGGGAATCCCGGTTGAGCGTGTAGTCGAACGTGTCGCCGCCGACCGAGGCCGCCGGTTCCAACCAGCCGGCGAGGGTGAACTGCCCGGCCTCACAGGTGTAGGAGGTCGGCAGCAGCCGACGCTGGATCTCGGCGGCCAGGGAGAACGGCGTGGTGCGCTGTCCCCACTCGAACACGTCGGTGTACCGGCGGGCGGCGATGACGACGTAGGCCAGCGCGTGCGCGGCGGCAGCGACGTCGGCGACCGCCGTCGGGGCGGGGTGCGCGGGCAGGACCAGCTCCAGCAGCCCGATCGCGTCCCCCCGGTCGGTGACCGGGGCGATGATCCGGGCTTCGTCATCCAGCGGGTGTACGTCGACCTCCTGGGTGCGCAGCACGCGCTCGTACACGGTGCCGGACATCGGCACCGTCTCCGCCTGTGCGCCCGCCTGCGTACGAGCGCCCTCGACGCCGGCGGTACCCGTGGTGAGACGCACGACGGCGCGACCGCTGAAGTCCGCGATCAGGAAGGTCAGGTTCCGCGCGCCGAGCATCTCGGCGAGCGCTCCCGCCGCGGCCTCCACAGCGTCGATCGGCGCGATCCCGTCGACTCGATCGAGCAGCATGCCGACGTCCAGGCCGGGGCCTGGCGGGGTCGGCATGGGAAGACTCTAGGCGGGACCGTCGCGATGCCCCGGCCAGGGCGGCGCCGGGCACGGCGACGGCCGGGGTCAGGTCGGCTCGACCGGCGTGCCGGTGCGCACCGCCCGGACGACGTCTTCGATGGCCTGCCTGGACGCCTGGGCGCCGTGCTCCTCGTCCAGCAGGGCGTTGTGCGTGGCGTCCGCGTGGCGGTGGCTGCTGTTCGTGGACAGCGCGGCCATCCGCTCCTGCACGGCGGACCATCGCAGGTCCACGTGGGGCCCTGCGGCGGTGAGGACGACCAGCGGCGTGCTCCCGAGCGTGGTCAGCGCCTGGGCCTGGCCGAACAGCGCGGGCATGGCGGCGGACTCGTCACGGACGTTCCGCCAGCCGCGGGGACCGGTCGTGAACGCCTGGACCTGTCCGGCTGCCGGCTCGGGCAGGCTGGACCACACGGCGGCCGGGACGAGCTGCCCGATGCCGAGCCGGGCGAGGCTCGGCAGCAGCGCGAGCTCGGCGGGGGCGTTCGCGTCGGCCGAGGTGGAGGCGGCGGTGACCTGGTAGGGGTCGGAACCATCCAGGAGCACCACCCCGGCGACCTGCTGGGGATGGCGGGCGGCGTAGGTCATCGCGTAGCTGCCGCCGGTCGAGTGCCCGACGAGCACGTACGGACCGTCCTCGCCGGCGCGGTCGAGCAGGGTGTGCAGATCGGCGGCGGCCTGCAGGCCGTCGGGCGCGTGCGGCGAGTCATCGCTCCAGCCCTGCCCGGCGCGGTCGTAGGCGCACACCCGGGTGGTCCGGCCGACGGCCGGCGCGATGCGCGCCCAGGACGACGACATCGAACCGAGCCCGCCCTGCAGCACGACGGTGGGACTGCCGGTACCGGTGCAGTCCAGGTGCAGCCGGTAGCCGCCGACGTCGTAGGACTGCCCGGGCGCGACGGAGCTGCGGTGGCCGGCGATCGCGACGGTCTCGGCCATGCCGCCCACGGCTGCCAGGGCCATGACCGCCACGACCGCGAAGAGCAGCCGGCGGCCGCAGCCGGCGGCCAGGTCGCGGCGGATGCGGACGCCCATCCAGACGGCGAGTGCGAGCAGGACCGCCGGCCACACCCAGCCGGCGGCGGTCAGCCCACCGTCCCCTGGGGCGAGGACCAGCAGCCCCAGCCCGGTGGCGGCCATCCCGGCGGCCGGGACGAAGGCCCAGCGCTGGGGCTGGGTGGTCAGCCGGATCGACAGCACCGCCAGCACCGCCCAGCCGAGTGCAAACCCGAGCAGCGCCGACCCGGTGATGACGTGCTCGCGCGCCCCGGCGAACAGCACCAGCACGAGGACGAGCGCGGCGGCCAGGCCGACGCCCAGGGACGTGGCGACGATCCACCGGATCGGTCCTCGCCGCGGGGGAAGTGGAGCGGATCCCGGCGGGAGGGTGGGTGCCGTCTCGGTGACCATCGCCAGAGCGTCGGCCGGCGCGGCGTCCCTGCCAGGTGCCAGAGGTCATGGTCGGGGTCACGGCCGGACCCGACGGGTGCTCACGTGGCGGTCCGCGCGGTCGACCCGCCGGGCCCCGGAGACGGCGCCACGACGGCCCGGCCTGGTGTGTACGGTTGTTCTTATGGGCACCCCGGCAGACGCTGACGACTCCCGGACCATGCGCGAGCGGGTGCTCGCCGGCGATCCCTGCACCGCCGACGACCCCGAGCTCGGCGCGGCGAGCACCCGCGCGCTGGACGTCGCCGACGCCTACAACGCGACGACGGTCCGGCAGGGGCCGCTGCGCCGCCGGCTGCCGGAGGTGCTGCTCGGCAGCGTCGGCGAGGGTGCCAAGTGGGAGGCCGCCGAGCCGATCACGATCGGCGACGACGTGTGGCTCGGCGGCGGGGTGGTCGTGCTGCCCGGCGTGACGATCGGGGAGAACGCCGTCGTCGGCGCCGGGGCGGTGGTCACCCGGGACCTGCCGGCGGACGTGGTCGCCGCGGGCAACCCGGCCCGCGTCGTCCGCACCCTCGACGGGCCCGAGGGGTGAGCGCCGCTCCGGTCCCGGCGCGGCGGGCCCGACGGCACGACCCGGGACGGCGCGACCGGCTGGTGGACACGACGCTCGACGTCATCGCCGCGCAGGGCGTCGCCGCCGCCACGCACCGGGCCATCGCGCGCGCGGCGGACGTCCCGCTGGGGTCGCTGACCTACCACTTCGGCTCGCTGACCGAGCTGCTCGCCGCGGCGTTCACCCGGCACGTCGAGACGGTCGCCGAGCGCTTCGACGAGCGGATGCGCGCCGCACCGGACCGGGCCGCGGCCCTCGATGCGCTGGCCGGGCACCTGACCGGCGACCTGCTGGGGTCCAGCCGGGACCTGGTGCTCGCCGTCGAGCTCTACGTCGCCGCGGCCCGCAACCCGGCCCTGCGCGCGGTCACCCAGGACTGGATGTCCCGCAGCCGCCGCAGCCTGGAGCGGCACCTCGACCCGGTGACCGCACGCGAGGTCGACGCGCTGGTGGAGGGGCTGGTCCTGCACAGCGCCCTGTCCACCGACCCGATGGACGCCGCCCAGATCCGTTCCGCCCTGCACCGGCTCGCCGGCTGAGGCCCGATCCCGAGGACACCGTGGAGACCACCACGCTCGACGCCGCGCGCCTGCGCCGTGCCCGCGTCGCCGTCGCCGCCTGCTTCTTCCTGAACGCCGTCTTCTACGCAGGCCTCGTGCCGCGGCTGCCGGAGGTGAAAGCGCAGCTGGGGCTGAGCAGCACCGCCCTGGGTGCGGCGCTGGCGGCCGTGCCGCTGGGAGCGCTGCTGGCCGGGCCGTTCGCCGCCGCGCTCATCCGCCGGTTCGGCTCCGGCCGGATCGCGTCCTACGGCCTGGCCCTGCTCGGCGCCACCGTCTGGACGGTGTCGGTGGCGCCCAACTGGCTCGGCCTCGCCGCGGCACTGCTGGTGCTCGGCGCGCTGGACGCGGTCGTCGACGTCGCGCAGAACGCGCACGGGTTGCGCGTCCAACGGCTCTACCAGCGCTCGATCCTCAACGCCTTCCACGGCACCTGGAGCATCGGCGCGGTCGCGGGCGGGCTGCTCGGTTCGGTCGCGGCGGGGCTGGGGGCGCCGCTCGCCGTCCAGCTCGGCGCGTCGGCCGTCGTCCTCGGCGCGCTCGCGCTGGCCGTCTCGCGCGCGGCCCTGCCTGGCCCGGACGAGCCGGAGCCGGCCGCTGACGAGCAGCCGCGGGAGCGCCCGCGCCGGCGCGCCGCCGTCCCGGCGCTGGCCGTGCTGGGCGTGCTCGCGGCGTGCGGTGCGTTCGTCGAGGACGCCGGCGCCTCGTGGAGCGCGCTCTACCTGCGCACCGAGCTCGACGCCGGCGCGGCGACCGCGGGGCTGGGCTTCGTCGCGCTGTCGGTGGCGATGACCGTCGGCCGGCTGACCGGGGACCGCGTCGTCGACCGGTTCGGCCGCCGCCGAGTGGCACGGGCCGGCGGCGCGCTCGCCGCGGCGGGGATGGGCCTGGCCCTGGCGCTGCCGTCGGTGCCCACCACCCTGCTCGGCTTCACCCTCGCCGGTCTCGGCGTCGCCACCCTGGTCCCGGCCGTCTACCAGGCGGCCGACGAACTGCCCGGACTGCCGCACGGGACCGGCCTGGCAGTGATCAACTGGCTGCTGCGGATCGGCTTCCTCGTCTCCCCGCCACTGGTGGGCGCCCTGGCGGATGCGACCAGTCTGCGGGTCGCCCTGCTGACCGTGGTGCTGGCCGGGGTGGGCGCGCTGGTGCTGGGCCGGGCCCTGCCGGGACGGGCAGCCGGGCGGTCCGCCGCCTGAGCGACGAGCACGGGGGTACCGCAGCCGCCATGGCACTCCGCAACGCGGCGGTCGCGGCCGCCGGCCAGTGGGTCGACCCCGACGACGGCATCCGGTACCCCGCCGGCGAGGTCCACGGTTGGGAGCGCGGGCGCAACGAGACGGTCTGCGGGCTGTCGCTGAGCAGGTCGCGGCTGGCCCGCTTCCCGCACGTCAGCTGGGCCGACGTCCAGCCGGAGTCCGGTCGCCACGCCGAGGAGGTGCAGGACGTCTGCCGCCGCTGCCGGGCCGCACTCGGCGGACGGCGGGACGACCGCGGCTGGACGCGGACCAACCCCCGGCCCTGAGGGTCAGCGCCGCCGGGAGGACACGCACCGGAACGGCCCGGGAAGGGGCACCGACCAGCCGCGTGCGCGGGGCTGCACCCCACCGGGCCGACGTGCAGGCCGGGCGAGATCCCGCGGCGGCTGACGTGCAGGTGGAGGGGTCCGAGGCGCTCGGTCAGGCGGAGGTGCAGGGGCGTGCACCAGCCCCTGCACCTCCGCCCGGGTGTCCCTCACAGGGGCGACATGCCCCCGCGCAGCGGCACTGCGCGGCGCTGCGAGGCGTTAACGTCTCTGAACGCATGTCGAGCCCCGGCAACGGCGCCGGGGACGAGCGGAGGGGGAAGCCCAGCATGGAGACGAGCGTGGTCGACGTCCCGGATCGGGGACGGTTCGAGGTCCGTCTCGGTGACCGGGTCGTCGGCCTGGCCAGCTACCACGTCGAGAACGGCACCATGGCGCTGCCGCACACCGAGGTCGACCCCTCCGTCGGCGGCCGCGGGATCGGCTCGCTGCTCGTCGCCGGTGTGCTGGCCGCCGCCCGGCAGCGCGGGCTGACCGTGCTGCCTTACTGCTCGTTCGTGCGCCACTACATCCAGCAGCACCCCGAGGACGTCGACCTCGTCGCCGAGGACGACCGGCCGCACTTCGGTCTGGCCACCGCCGACCGCTGACCCGCTCGGCCGCCTGGACTGCGCGGCCACCGGGAGCTGCCTACGCTCGCGCGCGTGCCCACCGCGCTGCTCTGGTTCCGCCGCGACCTGCGGCTGGCCGACCACCCGGCCCTGCTCGACGCCCGCGAGGCGGCCGGGCCGGACGGCGCCGTCGTCCCGGTGTTCGTCTTCGACCCCCGGCTGTGGGGCCCCTCCGGCCTGCCGCGGCGGCAGTTCCTGCTGGACTGCCTCGCCGACCTCGGCGGACGGGTGGACGGCGCCCTGGTGCTGCGCAACGGCGACCCGGCGCGGGTGCTGCCGGACCTGGTCCGCGAGGCGGGCGCGGGCAGCGTGCACGTCTCCGCCGACACCGGTGTCTACGGCCGGCAGCGCGACGCGGCGGTCGAGCGGGCACTGGACGGCGTGCCGTTCGTGCGCACCGGTTCCCCGTACGCGGTGACCCCGGGCCGGGTCACCAAGTCCGACGGGACGCCGTTCCGCGTCTTCTCCCCCTTCGCCCGTGCCTGGCGCGAGCACGGCTGGCACACCCCGGCACCGCGGCCGAACCCGGTGCCCTGGAGCACCGGCGTCCGCTCCGAGGACCCGCCCGAGGTGCCGGACCTCGACGGCGTCCGGCTGCCCCCGGCCGGTGAGGCCGCCGCCTCCGACGCCTGGCGGCGCTTCCGCGCCGAGCGGCTGGAGGGCTACCGGACCACCCGCAACACCCCGGGCACCGACGGCACCAGCCGGCTGTCGGCCTACCTCAAGTACGGCTGCGTGCACCCGCGCACGCTGCTGGCCGACCTCGAGGGCCTCGACTCCGACTCCGCCGACAGCTTCCGCAACGAGCTGGCCTGGCGGGACTTCTACGCCGACGTCCTGTGGCACCGCCCGCAGTCCGCCCGCGAACCCCTCGACGAGCGGATGCACGCCATGGCCTACGACACCGGCCCGGACGCCGACGAGCGGTTCGCCGCCTGGGCGCAGGGCCGCACCGGCTACCCGATCGTCGACGCCGGGATGCGGCAGCTGCTCGGCGAGGCCTACGTGCACAACCGCGTGCGGATGATCGTCGCGTCGTTCCTGGTCAAGGACCTGCACGTCGACTGGCGCCGCGGCGCCCGGTACTTCATGCAGCACCTCGTCGACGGCGACCTCGCCAGCAACAACCACGGCTGGCAGTGGGTCGCCGGCACCGGCACCGACGCCTCGCCCTACTACCGCGTCTTCAACCCCACCCGGCAGGGCCGGGAGTTCGACCCGGACGGCGACTACGTGCGCCGCTGGGTGCGCGAGCTGCGCGACGTCCCGGCGCGCCACGTGCACGAGCCGTGGCTCGCGCCCGACGGCGTCCCCGACGGGTACCCGCTGCCGATCGTCGACCACGCCGAGGAGCGCCGGGTGGCGCTGGAGCGCTACGAGCAGGTCCGCGACCGCTGAGTGTCGCCGGGCTCACCGCGCCGTCGTGGCGGAGTCGCTGGTCAGCGGTGAAGCTGGGGGCATGACCTGCCGAGCCGCCCGTGCCTGAGGGCCACACGCTCCACCGGCTGGCCCGGGACCAGTCGCTGGCGTTCGCCGGACGACCCGTGCACGTCACCAGTCCCCAGGGCCGGTTCGCCGCCGGCGCGGCGCTGCTCGACGACCGGGTGCTCGACGAGGTGACCGCCCACGGCAAGCACCTGTTCGCCTGCTTCGGCGCCGACACCCTGCACGTGCACCTGGGGCTCTACGGCAGCTACACCGCCGGAACCGGCAGCCCGCCGCCCCCGCGGGGAGCGCTGCGGATGCGCTGGCAGGGCGAGGGCCCCGACGGTCTGGGTGTCTGGACCGACCTGCGCGGCGCCACCGCCTGCGAGGTCCTCGCCGCACCGGAGGTCGACCGCATCCTCGACCGGCTCGGGCCCGACCCGCTGCGGCCGCGCAGCGACGGCACGGTCGCCCACCGGCGGATCGCCGGCAGCCGCACCGCGATCGGCGCACTGCTCATGGACCAGTCGGTGCTGGCCGGCGTCGGCAACGTCTACCGCGCCGAGGTCCTCTTCCGGCACGGCGTCTCGCCGTTCCGCCCGGGCCGGGAGGTCGACGCCGGCACCTGGGCGGCGGTGTGGGCGGACCTGGTGGTGCTCATGCGCGCCGGCGTCCGGATGGGCCGGATCGTCACCACCCGCCCGGAGCACCGCACCCGCCGCGGCGGCGCCGTCCGGCGGGACGACGCGCACTACGTCTACCGGCGCACCGGGCTGCCCTGCCGGGTGTGCGGGACGCCGGTGCAGACCCAGGTGATGGTCGGCCGCAACCTCTACTGGTGCCCGGTCTGCCAGGCCTTCTGACCCGGTGACCGGGGGCCCCTCCCGGCCTATCGTGGAGCATGGTCGGCGGGGGGCGCGCTCTCGGGGCGGCCGCGCTCGCCGCGGCGTGCCTGGTCCTCGGCGTGCCGGCCGCGGCGGCCCACCCGGGGGACGACACCGGGGTCGGCTACGACGTCTCCCACCCGCAGTGCGGCGAGGACCTGCCCGACGAGCCGGCGTTCGCCGTGGTCGGCGTCAACGGCGGGCTGGCCACCCGGCCCAACCCGTGCCTGGCCGAGCAGCTGGCCTGGGCGGCGCAGCAGGCCACCGGCCAGGTGGCGGCGCAGCCGCGGCTGCAGCTGTACGTCAACACCGCCAACCCCGGGCAGGTGCGCGACCTGGTGACCACCTGGCCGTCGCACGGGCGCACCCCCTACGGCCGCTGCGACGGCGACAACAGCCGGGCCTGCTCGTGGCGGTACGGCTGGGAGCGGGCCGCCGTCACGGTGCGGGAGTTCTTCGTCCCGGCCGCCGAGGACGCCGGCGTCGACCCCGACCCGGGTGCGTACACCTGGTGGCTCGACGTCGAGACGACGAACACCTGGCAGACCGGGTCGGCGCCCGCCCGTGCCCGCAACCGCGCGGCGCTCGAGGGGATGGTCGCCCGTCTCGCCGGCAGCGGCGCGGACGTCGGCCTGTACTCCACCGGCCACCAGTGGCGGCGGATCGCCGGTGCGGTGCCCGCGGACAGCCCGCTGCACGACCTCGACAGCTGGCTGGCCGGCGCGAGGTCCCCCGCCGGCGCCCGCGCCACCTGCCACCGCGACCCGCTGACCGACGGCGGCCGCGTGGTCCTCACCCAGTACGTCGTCGGCGGGCTGGACCACGACCACAGCTGCCCTACAGAACGCCCTTGGCGTCGTCCCCTGTCGGGACCGGACTGAGCACCTGCAGCTCCAGGGTGCCGGCGAGCTTGCCCTCCAGCTGCCGGGACAGCTCGCTGAACGGCTCGCCCTTGCCGTGCGCGGCCAGCGCCTGGGGGCCGGCCCACTGCTCGATCATCACCAGGGAGCCGTCGCGCGCCTCGTGCAGCGCGTAGCGCTCGCACCCCTCCTCCGCGTGCACCTGCGGGACGGCGGCCAGCACGGCCTCCCGCACCGCCTGGGCGTGCTCGGGCTGCGGGGTGATGGTGGCGACGACGACGACGGACACGGGCTGCCCCCTGCTCTTGGTTCTCGGAGCCTGGTGCTCGCCCACCCGGGCGGGTCAGGATGCGTGTCGTGTCGGCCGACGAGGACCCCGGTCCCCCGCCCCCTCCCCCACGGCTGCGGGTGGCCGTCGTCGGCGCCGGTCCGGCGGGCATCTACACCGCCGAGGCGCTCACCCGGCAGCAGGAGGTCCCGGTCGCCGTCGACCTGATCGACCGGCTGCCCACCCCGTTCGGCCTGGTGCGCCACGGCATCGCCCCCGACCACCCCAAGATGCGCGCCATCCGGGACACGCTGCACCGGGCCCTGGACCACCCGGCGGTGCGCTTCGTCGGCAACGTGGAGATCGGCCGCGACCTCTCCTGCCCCGAGCTGCACGCCGCGGTGGACGCCGTCGTCTACACCTACGGCGCCGCGCTGGACCGGCAGCTGGGCATCCCCGGCGAGGAGCTGCCCGGCAGCCTCGCCGCCACCGCGCTGGTCGCCTGGTACACCGGTCACCCCGACGCCGACCGGGCCAGGGTCGAGGCGGCACTGGCGCGGGCGCGGTCGGTCGTCGTCGTGGGGGTCGGCAACGTGGCGCTCGACGTGGCCCGCGTGCTGGCCCGCACCCCCGCCGAGCTGGAGTCCACGGACATGCCGCAGCACGTCCTCGACGCCCTCGCCGCCGCGCCCGTCGAGCACGTCACCGTGCTCGGCCGCCGCGGCCCGGCGCAGGCCACCTTCACCACCCAGGAGCTGCGCGAGCTCGGGGAGCTGGCCGAGGCCGACGTGCTGGTGGACCCGGCCGACCTGGAACTGGACGCCGCAGCCGAGGAGCGGGTGGCGGCCGACCGGGTGGTGTCGCGGAACCTCGCGGTGCTGCGCGACTGGGCCGCCCACACGGCACAGCCCGGCCGGGCGACGGTGACCCTGCGCTTCTTCGCCCGCCCGGTGCGCCTGCTCGGCGAGGACCGGGTGACCGGCGTGGAGGTCGAGCGCACCGTCGTCGACGCCGACGGCCGCGCCTCGGGCACCGGCGAGACGACCGTGCTGCCCGCCGACCTGGTGGTCCGCTCGGTCGGCTACCGCGGCGGCGAGCTGCCCGAGCTGCCGCTCGACCCGCGCCGCGGCACCGTCCCCAACGACCTGGGCCGGGTGCTGCGCGGCGGGGCTCCCTCCCCCGGCGAGTACGTCGCGGGGTGGATCAAGCGCGGGCCGACCGGCGTCGTGGGCACCAACAAGCACGACGCCCGGGAGACGGTGGCCACGCTGCTCGCCGACGTCGCGGCCGGCGTGGTCCGCCCCGGAGGCGGCGAGGACGACGACCTGGTCGCCGCGCTGCGCGCGAACGGTGCCGACCCGGTGCTGCTCGAGGACTGGCGGGCCATCGACGCCGCCGAGGTCGCCCTCGGCGCCACCCACGGCCGCGCCCGGACGACGCTGCACGAGTGGGAGAGCCTGCTGGCCGCGGTGAAGGAGGCGGCCGCCCGCACCCGCTGAGAGAGGACCCCCTTGCCCCCCACTGCTCGCACGCTCGCGCCAGGCCCCGTCCAGAGGCTCGCCGCAGGCCTCGTCCCGGGTCCCACCCTGAGCCTGCGAAGGGTGGGGAGGACGAGGTCCTTCCCCGGTGAGGAGGACGGGGTCCTTGTTCCTGCAAGGGGGCCGTGGACGTCTGCTCAGCCTCCTATGCCTCGGTGCAGGTCAGCTCGCGCAGCAGCGCCCGCGCCCGCTCCTCGGTACCGGTGGCGACGAACCGGATGAGCGTCTCGGTGTCCGGCCGCAGCCGCAGCGGCGCGCCGTCCGGGCCCAGCGCCACCCCGCCGGCGGCGGCCAGCAGCGCCAGCCCGCCGGCGACGTCGTGCACGTGGGTGCCGCTGCGGTCGAGGTTCTGCCACGCCCCGGCCGCGCCGTCGGCGACCAGGCAGACGTCGACCGCGGTGCAGCCGGTCACCCGGACCCGGCGGGCGCTGGCCGGCACGACCACGGCCGACCCCGACGGGGCGGTGGGCGCGACGACCGTCCCGGCGTCCCGCGGCCGGACCGGCACGCCGTCGCGCCGCGCCCCCGCACCGACCGCGCCCGACCAGCGGCGGCCCGACGAGAGGTCGGCGACCAGGCCCGCGACCGGCCGGCCGTCCTGCACCAGGGCGGCGGAGAACGCCCACGGCGCCAGCCCGGCGCGGAAGTTGCCCGTGCCGTCGAGCGGGTCGAGCACCACCCACGGCTCGTCACCGGGAACCGGGCGGTCGGAGCGCTCCTCGCTGAGCACGGTCACGCCGAGCGGGCGCAGCGCGTGCGCCGCCGCCAGGTGCGCGGCCTCGTCGGCGCCCAGCGACGGGCTGCCGTCGGCCTTGGTGGTGTCCTGACCGGCGTCGCGGGCCAGCGCGACGGCGACCTCGACGCGGGTGGCGGCCAGGGCGGCGTGGTGGAGGAAGCGGTCGGCCAGCGGGGTGTCGTCCGCCGGCGGCGGAACGGGCCGGACGTCGTCCCCCCGGCCGTCGCGCACCCGCTCGCAGCCCCACGCCGAGGCGGCGGCCAGGACGGCGGGCTGGTCGATCCGGGCGCCGCGCCGGCGGACGAGCACCGCCTCGGCGTGCCCGTCGGCACCCCACTCGCGGCGCAGCAGCGCGACGGCGCCCAGGTCGTCGACGAGCAGCCGCAGAGTGGGGTCGGGGAGCGCGGTCGCGAGGGCGGCGGGCGCGACGCCGAGGGCCCGTGCCGCGGCCTGGACCTGGCCGGAGCGCGTCGCCACCCGGAGGTCCAGCGGGCCCGGGCCGGCGCGCTCCTCCAGCTGCGGCTCAGCCACTGTTGCGCAGGGCGGTGGCGATGCCGTTGATGGTCAGCTGGATGTTGCGGCGGACCAGCTCGTCGTCGTCCCCGTCCTGCCCGTCGTGTCCGCGGCGCCGGCGCAGCATCTCCACCTGCAGGTGGTGCAGCGGCTCCAGGTAGGGGAACCGGTTGCGGATCGACCGCGCCAGCGCCGGGTTGTCCGCCAGCAGCCGGTCGTCGCCGGTGACCGCCAGCAGCACCCGGCAACTGCGCTCGTGCTCGGCGGTCAGCTGGTCGAACACCCGGTGCCGCAGCTGCTCGTCGGGCACCAGCTCGGCGTAGCGGGCGGCCAGGTCGAGGTCGGTCTTGGCCAGCACCATGCCCATGTTGGACAGCATCGTGCGGAACCACGGCCAGCGCCTGTGCAGCTCCTGCAGCCGGGCGAGCCGGGCCGGATCGCCCCCGACCCAGCCCTCCAGGGCCGAGCCGGTGCCGTACCACCCGGGCAGCATGATCCGCGCCTGCGACCAGCTGAACACCCACGGGATGGCGCGCAGGTCGGCGATCGAGTCCCCCGCCTTGCGCGACGGCGGCCGGCTGCCGATGTTCAGCTCGGCCAGCTCGCCGATCGGGGTGGCCGCGCGGAACCACTCGACGAAGCCCGGCGTCTCGTGCACCAGCGCCCGGTAGGCCTGCTGGGCCCGGGCCGCCAGGTCGTCGAGCAGCGCGTAGGCCGGCTCGGCGTCGTCCCCCAGGCCCTCGGTGTCGAGCAGGCTGGCCTCCAGCGTGGCCGCGACCATGGCCTCCAGGTTGCGCCGGGCGCGGTCGGGCTCGGCGTACTTGGCGGCGATGACCTCGCCCTGCTCGGTGATCCGCAGCGCGCCGGCCACCGCGCCGGGCGGCTGGGCCCGGATCGCGTCGTAGCTCGGCCCGCCGCCGCGGCCGACCGTGCCGCCGCGGCCGTGGAACAGCCGCAACCGGACGCCCTCGCGCCGGGCGACCTCGACCAGCGCCAGCTCGGCCCGGTACAGCGCCCAGTTGGCCGCGAGGTAGCCGCCGTCCTTGTTGCTGTCGGAGTAGCCGAGCATGACCTCCTGCACGTCGCCGCGGTTGCGCAGCAACGAGCGGTAGAGCGGCTGGCCGAGCACGGCGGTCGTCGTCTCCGCGGCGCGCTGCAGGTCTCCGATGGTCTCGAACAGCGGGGAGATGCCGACCGGGCAGGTGGGGCCGCCGTCCCCGTCGGGGTCGAGCAGGCCGACCTCCTTGAGCAGGACGGCGACCTCGAGGACGTCGCTGACCGACTCGCACATGCTGATGACGTAGTTGGGCACGGCCTCCGGCCCCAGCGCGCGGACCTGGTCGGCCGCGGCGAGCAGCACGTCGAGCTCGCCGCGGGCCAGGTCGGAGAGGGCGGCGTCCGGGCGGACCAGCGGGCGGCGCATCCGCAGCTCGCCGACCAGCAGCTCGACCCGCTGGTCCTCGTCGAGGGCGGCGTAGTCGGGGCAGACCCCGGCCCAGGCGAGCAGCTCGGCCAGCACGTCGGCGTGGACCGCAGAGTTCTGCCGCACGTCCAGCCCGGCCAGGTGGAAGCCGAAGACCTCCACGGCCTCCCGCAGCCGGGCCAGCCGGTCGTCGGCCAGCGCCGCAGCGCCGTGCGTCCGCAGCGAGGCGTCGACGGTGGCGAGGTCGGTCAGCAGCTCCTCGGGGGTCGCGTAGGGCTCGAGGACGGCGTGCGGCGGCGGGCCGGGCACCGACCCGAGCACCCGCTGGGCCGTCGCGGCCAGCCGGGCGTGCACGCCGTACAGGGCGCGGCGGTAGGGCTCGTCGGCGCGGAACGGTGAGCTGTCCCGGGAGGCCTCGGCCAGGTGCGCCAGCGCCGGCGTCGGCGTGATCAGCCGGTCGGACATCGACAGCTCGTCGTGCAGCGCGAGCAGCTCGGCGAGGTGGTGGCCCAGCGCCGTCTCGGCCTGCCGGGTGCTGGCCAGGCGGACGGCGTCGGCGGTGACGAACGGGTTGCCGTCGCGGTCGCCGCCGATCCAGGAGCCGGGCAGCAGCACGGGCCGGTCCAGCCGGGCCGAGGGCCAGCGCGCGCAGAGCTCCCGGCGCAGCTCGGTGTTGATCGCCGGGACCACCTCGAACAGCGACAGCTCGTAGTAGCGCAGCGCCTCGTCGATCTCGTCGGCCAGCCGCAGCCGGGACAGCCGCAGCAGGGCGGTCTGCCAGAGGGTGAGCACCGCGCGCTGCAGCTCCCCCGACCACGCCGGGTCGTCGGCCTCCCCGGGGACGGAGCGGTCGCGCCGGCGGATCAGCTCGGTGACCTGCCGCTGCACGCGGGAGATCGTGCGGCGGCGGACCTCGGTCGGGTGCGCGGTGACGACCGGGGAGACCAGGGCGCCGGCCAGCTCGCGGGCGACGACGTCGGCGTCGAGGTGCGCGGCGTCGAGCAACTCGAAGGTCGCCGCCAGGCTGCCCTTCTGCGGCGGCGAGCCCTCCAGGCGGTGGAAGCGGCGGCGGCGCTCGTGGTGCACGTCCTCGGCGAGGTTGGCCAGCAGCGAGAAGTGGTTGAACGCGCGGATGACGTGGTTGGCCGAGCGGACGTCGAGGCCGTCGAGCCGGGCGGCGACGTCGGCGCGGTCGACCTCCGAGCGGCGCAGCCGGAAGGCCTCCACGCGGATGGCCTCGACGAGCGCGAGGACGTCGTCCCCCGACTGCTCGCGGATCACCTCGCCGAGGACCCGGCCGAGCAGCCGGATGTCCTCGCGCAGCGGGGCGTCGACAGCGTCGGCGGCATCGGCTCCGTCCTCCTCGGCTCCTCCGTGGTGGCGTAGGTCGGCGACGTCGACGGTGGCTTCGGACACCCGGCGAGTATCGACCGCCCGTGTGACGGGTGGGTGTCGTGGCGCGGCCGCGACCCCTGCCGTCCTCCCGTCCCCCCGTTGATCATGGGGTTGTTGCCGCACGACGCCCCGTTGACGGCGTGTCCGGCGGCGAGAACCCCATGATCAACGCGCGAGGAGGACCGGCAGGGGCGGGGGGCGGCGTTCGCCGCGCACCGGGCCCGCCCCGACGGGACGATGCAGGGGTGCACCGACTCCCCGCCACGCCCGCGCCCGGCCTGTCCCCCGCCGGACACGGTGAGGGCCCGACCTGGGATGCCGACCGCGGCGAGCTGCTGTGGGTGGACATCACGGCCGGGCAGGTGCGACGGGCCACGATCGGGGCCGACGGCAGCCTCACCGAGACCGGGGTGCACCGCGGCGGGGACACCGTCGGCGCCGTCGTCCCGGCGGCGGACGGCGGGTGGCTGCTCGCCGCGGACGGCGGCTTCACCCACCTCGGGGCCGACGGGACCGCCCGGGTGCTGATCTCGCTGGCCGGCGAGGGCGGCACCGAGGCCGACGGCGGCACCCGGATGAACGACGCGGCCTGCGACCCGGCCGGCCGGTTCCTCGCCGGCACCATGGCCTTCGACGAGCGGCCCGGCGCCGGCGCGCTGTACCGGCTGGACCTCGACGGCACCGTCACGACCGTGCTGGACGACCTGACCGTGTCCAACGGCATCGGCTGGTCGCCGGACGGGGGCACCGTCTACCTCGCCGACTCCGGCCCGGGCGTGGTGCACGCCTTCGACTACGACCTCGGGTCCGGCGCCTTCGGCGAGGGCCGCGTGCTGCTGCGGTTCGACGGGGACGACGGCGTCGCGGACGGGCTCACCGTCGACGACGAGGGCTGCCTCTGGACCGCGCTGTGGGGCGGCGGGCAGGTGCGCCGCTGGTCCCCGGACGGCGAGCTGCTCGCCGTCGTCGAGGTGCCCGGGGTGACCCAGACGTCGAGCTGCGCCTTCGCCGGGCCCGGGCGCGACCTGCTCGTGGTGAGCACCTCGGCGCACGGCCTGGACGACGCCGCGCGGGCCGCCCAGCCCGACGCCGGCCGGCTGTTCACCGCCCGCCCGGGGGTGACCGGCCCGCCGGCCACCCCCTATCGCGGACCGCTGGCGGGGCTGCGCCAGGAGAGCTGAAAAGAGGACCCCTCTGCCCCCCACCACTCGCAGGCTCGTGGCGGGGCCCTGCAGAGGGGCCGTCCGGCTGGGACGGGTGGGACCAGGGAGCACGGTGGGGCGCGGACACGCGGCGCTCCCGGCCACGGGCGCGAGCCGACCTAGCATCGGTCGTCGTGTCCACGGCTCCGGCAGACGTCCTGCGCGCCGCAGCACGCGGCGCCGGGCAGCTGCTGCTCACCCTCGGCTACGTCCTGCTGCTCTTCGTCGGCTACGAGCTGTGGGTGACCGACCTGCTGAGCAACGCCCGCCAGGACGAGCTGACCGCCGAGCTGCGCGAGGAGTGGGCGGCGCCGGCCGCCGTCCCGGCCGAGCTGCAGGGCGGCGAGGCGTTCGCGATGCTGCACATCCCGCGGCTGGGGGCCGACTACGCCCGGGCCGTCGTCGAGGGCACCGGCACCGAGGAGCTCGAGCAGGGGCCGGGCCACTATCGCGGCACCGCCATGCCCGGCGAGCAGGGCAACTTCGCCGTCGCCGGGCACCGGGTGGGCCGCGGGTCGCCGTTCCTGGAGATCGACGAGCTGCGCGCCGGCGACCCGGTCGTCGTCGAGACCGCCGACAGCTGGTTCGTCTACCGGGTGCTCGAGCCGGCGGACGTCGTGCCCGGCCAGCAGGTCGTCCCGCCCTCCGACGTGTCGGTCATCGCGCCGACGCCGAACGGGCCGCCCGACGGCGCGCCGTCGGGCGCCTACCTGACCCTGACCACCTGCCACCCCGAGTACTCCGCACGCGAGCGGTTGATCGTGCACGCCGTGCTCGAGGGCGGGCCGGTGGGACGCGCCGAGGCACCCGAGGGCCCGCCGGCCCTGCGGGGAGTGTGAGGAGCGACCGTGTACTCGTGGATCTGGCGGCACCTGCCCGGCGGGACGGCGGTGCGGGCGCTGCTCGCCCTCGTGCTCGTGGCGGCGGTCAGTGCGCTGCTGCTGTTCGTCGTCTTCCCGTACGTGGAGCCGTACGTCCCGTTCGCCGACGTCACCGTCGACGGCTGAGCTAGCCGCCGAGCTCGCGCAGCGCCCGCTCGGCGAGGTCGTCCCCGCCGGCCGCACCGAGCCGGAAGTGCTCGACCGCGCCGTCGAGGTCGCCGCGGTCGGCCAGCAGCACGGCCAGGTTGTGGTGGCAGTAGCCGTCGCCGGCGGCGATGCCGGCGCGGTAGGCCTCCTCGGCCGCCTCCACGTCGTCGAGGTCGTCGACGTAGAAGTTGCCCAGCGGCAGCCACGCCTGGACCTCGCCGAGCTTCGCGCCGCGCTCGAGGGTGAAGCGGGCCTCGGCCGTCCGGTCGGTCGTGCGCAGCAGCGAGGCCAGCGCCACGCGGGTGCCGGCGAAGCGGTCGGCCCCGGCGCGCAGGTCGACCTCCAGGGCGGTGTCGTGCGACGCGGCCCACCGCCAGCAGGCGACCACCGCGGCGGCGACGTCGTCCCCCGTCGCGGCGAGGTCGGCCGCCACCGCGAGGGCCTGCTCGTGCTCGCCCTGCTCGTGCAGGAGGAACGCCAGCTGCAGCCCGCCCTGGGTGTCCCCGGCCGCGCCGGCACCGCGGTAGGCGCGCATCGCACCGGCGAGGTCGCCGAGCTGCTCGAGCACCAGGCCGAGGTTGACCCAGGCGTCGCGCTCGCCGCCGGCCAGCGCCTGCTCGTAGGCGTCGGCGGCCTCCTCGACCCGGCCGCGGGCGGCCAGCGAGTTGCCGAGGTTGAACCAGCCGAGCGAGTCCCCCAGCTCGGCGGCCCGGCGGAAGCAGCGCTCGGCGTCCAGGTCACGCCCGGCCTCGGCCAGGTCGCAACCCAGCTCGATGACGGCGTCGGCGTCCCGGCAGGCGCGCAGCCTCCGGAGGCGCCCGTCGAGGTCCTCCCGCATGCGGCGATCATGCGGTGCACCCGGCGCCCCGTCCTCCCCCCGTGGGGCGGTCTCACCCGTCGGAGGAGGTGCAGGTCACCCGGGCGGAGTCAGTCGCCGCGATGGGCCGACTCCCCGGCGGGATCGGCGATCTCGCACGGCGCCCCCCTGCAGGGTCCCGCTGCGAGCGTGCGGGTGGCGGGGGGTCCGTCTTCAGGCCCGCTCGGCGCGCAGCGCCTCGCGCAGCCGGGTCTTCCCGCTCGTGCGCAGCAGGGCGCCGGAGTAGACCCGCCCACCCAGGCGGACGGCGAGCCCGATGGCCACCAGCATCAGGACGACGGCCAGCGCCACCTCCCAGCCCGCCGCCTCCCCGGCCGCCTGGCGCACCGGCATCACCAGCGGCGAGAGGCCGGGCACGAAAGAGGTGACCGCGGCGAGCGTGCCGCTGGGGTCGCTCGCGGCCTGGAACGCCACGAAGAACCCCACGACCAGCAGCATCGACGCCGGCGTGAGCACGCTGCCGAGGTCTTCCTGCCGGCTGACCAGCGAGGCCGCCACGGCGAAGACGCAAGCGTAGAAGGCGTAGCCGAGGACGAACCAGGCGATGACGGTGGCCACGGTGCCGATCAGCTCACCGGGGACGTCGACCAGGTCGAACGCCAGCGCGCCGGCGACCCCCACCACGCCGATGACGACGATCTGCCCCAGCCCGAGCAGGCCGAGGCCCAGGATCTTGCCGGCCAGCAGCTGCCACGGCCGCATGGTGGCCAGCAGGAGCTCCACCACGCGGCTGGACTTCTCCTCCACCACGCCCTGGGCGACGAACTGCGCGAACAGGAACAGCAGGCCGTAGAGGACGACGATGCCGATGACCGCCACGACCACCTGCTGGCCGTCGTCCTCCCCGTCGCCGAGCGGGGTGACCGCCACCTCGGGGATGGACTGCAGGTCGACGCCGGCCTCCAGCAGCCGGTCGGAGACGGCCAGCCCGCTGACCGCACCGCCGACGACCGCCTCCAGGGCGGGATCCCGGTCGACGAGCAGCAGCTCGGGGGCGGGGCCGGTGCCGTCGAGCAGGGCGGCGTCGACCTCCCCGGCCTGGACGGCGGCCCGCGCCTCGGCCTCGTCCATGGTGTCGACGACCTGCACCTCGACGCCCACCGCCTCGCCCTGCGCCTCGAGGGCGGGCCCGAGCCGGCCGTCGTCGGCCACGACGGCGATCCGGCCGGCCTCGACGCCGCCGACCGCCACCTGGAAGACCATCATCCCGAGCAGCAGCAGGAGGATGACCGCCGAGCTGACGATGAAGTTCTTGTCGCGGATGCGGCTGGAGACCTCGCGCGCGGCGACCAGCCGGACCAGCGCGGTGCTTCCCGGGCTGCCGGGCCCGGACGCCGTCACGCGGCGACCCCGGCCGGCTCGGCGACGGCCTCGCGGAACAGCTCCACCAGGCTCGGCTCGCGCCAGGCGAAGTGGCCGACCCGGCCGGTGCGCAGCGCCGCGGCGAGCACGGCCTGGTCGTCGGCACCCGGGGCGAGCTCCAGCAGGGTGTCACCGGCCCGCTCGGAGACCACCCGCACGCCGGGCAGCGCGGCCGCCCAGCCCGGCGGCGCGTCGGGGACGACGACCCGCAGCAGCCGGCCGGACTCACGGCGGCGCAGCTCGGCGACCGGACCGGTGGCGACCATGGCCCCGCGGGCGAGGATGCCGACGGCGTCGCAGAGCCGCTCGACCAGGTCGAGCTGGTGGCTGGAGAAGACGACCGGGACGCCGCCGCGCACCTGCTCGAGCAGCGCCTCGGCGAGCGCGTCCACGCCCACCGGGTCCAACCCGGAGAACGGCTCGTCGAGGATGAGCACCTCCGGCCGGCTGACCAGGGCCGCGGCCAGCTGCACCCGCTGCTGGTTGCCCAACGACAGCTTCTCCACCTGGTCGCGACGGCGCTCGCCGAGGCCGAGGCGGTCGGCCCAGTGCTCGGCCGCGCGGGTGGCCGCCGCGCCGTCCAGGCCGTGCAGCCGGGCGAAGTAGGCCAGCTGCTCGCCGACCCGCATCTTCGGGTACAGGCCGCGCTCCTCCGGCATGTAGCCGATCCGGCGGCGCAGCGCCTGGTCCAGCGGACGCCCCTGCCAACGCACCTCGCCGGCGTCGGCGCGGACCAGCCCCATGGCGATCCGCATCGTGGTCGTCTTGCCGGCCCCGTTGGAGCCGCAGAAGCCGAACATCGAGCCCGGGGCGACGGCGAAGGAGACCCCGTCGAGCACCCGGTTGGCCCCGAAGCTCTTGTGCAAGCCGTCGAACTCCAGCACGCGCTTCCCCCGTCACCCTCCGTTGCCTCCGGCAACCGTATCGGCCGCCTGCTGTCGCGCCGGGACGCCAGGTGGGGTGTCATCGGCGGATGAGCCAGGAGAACGTGCCGGCGCAGCCGCCGACCGGGGTGGGGCTCGACGGGCTGCGCACTGCGGCCGCCGGGTGCCGAGCCTGCGAGCTGTGGGAGGGCACGACCCAGACGGTGTTCGGCGAGGGGCCGGAGACCGCCCGCATCGTCTTCGTGGGCGAGCAGCCGGGCGACCAGGAGGACCGCAGGGGCGAGCCGTTCGTCGGCCCGGCCGGGCGGCTGCTGGACAAGGCGTTGGCGGAGGCCGGCATCGACCGCGGGGACGCCTACATCACCAACGCGGTCAAGCACTTCCGGTTCACGCAGAAGGGCAAGCGCCGGATCCACCAGACCCCCGGTCCCGAGCACCTGCGGGCCTGCCGGCCGTGGCTGGAGGCCGAGTTCGCCGTCCTGCAGCCGGAGGTCGTCGTCTGCCTGGGCGCCACCGCCGCCAAGGCGCTGATCTCGCCGTCCTTCCGGATCACCAAGGAGCGCGGCCAGCTGTTCCCCTGGACCCCGCCGGGCGCCGACACGCTGTTCGCCGCGGCCGACGACGAGGACGCGCCGCACCAGACGTGGATGCTGGCCACCACCCACCCCTCGGCGATCCTCCGGACACCGGACGAGGCCCGCGACGCCGCCTACGACGCCCTCGTCGCCGACCTCCGGGTGGTGGCCCACGCCCTGGCATGACGGAGGACCACCCTTCCCCCACGCCTCACAGGCTCGGCGCGGGCCCCTGGAGGGTGGCCGAACTGCGCGGGGCCGGCCGTCCGGGTAGGACGGGTGCCATGGACCGCGTGTACACGGCTGAGGCAACGGCGTCGGGAGCCCGCACCGGGGAGGTGAGCTCCTCCGACGGCCGGCTGACGGTGAGCCTGTCCCGCCCGGCGGAGATGGGCGGGGACGACGGTCCGGGCACCAACCCCGAGCAGCTGTTCGCCGCCGGCTACGCCGCCTGCTTCCACAGCGCCATGCGCTTCGCGCTCCGGGACCTCGGGCTGACCCCGCAGGCGCTCGAGGGCTCCTCGGTCACGGCCGAGGTGCACTTCCTGCGCGCGGCCCCCGGCGACTTCGGCCTCGGCGTCGACCTCTGGGCACGGCTGCCGCAGCTGGGCGACGAGCAGGCCCGGCAGCTCCTCGCGAAGACGCACACCATCTGCCCCTACTCGCGTGCCACGGCGGGCAACGTCGAGGTCGGGCTCCACGTCGTCCCGGCGTCCTCCGCCGCCTGAGGGCGGCCCCCTCCCGGGCACCGCCCCGAGCTCGCGAGGGGTGGGGAGGAGGGGGTCCTCTCTCAGCCGCGGGCGGAGGGCTGCGCCGAGCGGGAGGCGCGGAAGGTCCAGAACGAGGGCACGGCCAGCGCCACGACGACCATCGCCACGACGACGAGCACGCCGCCGGAGACCATCGCCGTGGTCACGCCCGCCGCGCTGGCGATCGCGCCGGCCCGCAGGTCGCCCAGCCGCGGACCGCCGGTGACCACGACGATGAACACGCCCTGCATCCGCCCGCGCATGTGCTCGGGCGCGGCCAGCTGCAGCATCGACGAGCGGAGCACCGCGCTGACCATGTCACCGGCACCCGCGACCGCGAGGCAGAGCACCGCCAGCCACAGCGTCGGCGCGAACCCGAAGCCGATGATCGCCACACCCCACACGGCGATCGCCACGACGACGACGGCACCCTGCCGGTCCACCCGCGAGACCCAGCCCGACGTCAGCCCCATGAGCAGCGCGCCGATCGAGACGCCGGCGAACAGCCAGCCCAGGCTGTTCGGCGAGTCGGCGTAGCGGCCCTCGGAGAGCTCCGGGAACACCGCCTGCGGCCAGGCGAACAGCATCGCGATCACGTCGACGACGAAGGTCATCAGCAGCACCGGCTGGGTGCGCAGGAAGGCGAACCCCTCGGCCACGCCGCGCACGGCCGCACCCAGCCGCAGCGGCCCGGCCTCCCGCCCCGGGGGCAGCGGCGGCAGCCCGCGCAGCAGCAGGACGGCGACGAGGAAGCCGAGCGCGTCGACGGCGTAGGTGACCGGCAGGTCCCCGACGGCGATGAGCAGGCCGGCCAGCAGCGGCCCGGCGATGACGCCGACCTGGCGCACGGTCATGGCCAGCGCGTTGGCCGCCGGCACGCCCGCCGGCCCGACGATCGCGGGGATCACCGCGCTGCGGGTGGGCTGGTTGACCGCCGTGAACCCCGAGACGCAGGCGGTGAGCACCCACAGCAGCGCCAGGTTCCCGCCGCCGGGCAGCAGCGCCTGCACGCCCAGCAGGGCACTGGTCACGGCGGAGCCGACCCCGGTGACCAGCATCAGCCGGCGGCGGTCCATCGAGTCGGCGATCGCGCCGCCCAGCAGGCCGAAGACGACGAGCGGCACGAGGGCCACCACCGAGGTGACGCCGACCAGCAGCGAGGAGCCGGTGAGCGCGTAGACCTGGTACGGGACGGCCACCAGCGTCATCTGCTGGCCGAGCATCGTGGCCGCGACGCCCCAGAACAGCCGCCGGTAGTCGGGGTTGCGCAGCGGGGTGGTGTCGAGGGCCCACGCGCGGCGCGGGGACCGGCCCCGGTGCAGGGACCCGCGCCGCGCTCGCGAGGGGTGGGGGGCAGCGGGGTCCTCCTTCACGGGGCCAGGCGCTGGACGACCCAGCCGCCCCCCTCCGCGTCGTCCCGGACGAACCGGAGCCGGTCGTGCAGCCGGTCGGCCCCGCCCTGCCAGAACTCGACGGTGTCGGGCACCACCCGGTAGCCGCCCCAGACCTCCGGGCGCGGCAGCTTCTCCCCGTGCGTGTCGGCGTCCAGCCGGCGCAGCCGCTCGACGAGCTCCTCGCGGGAGTCGACCGGCGTCGACTGGAGGGAGGCGGCGGCGGCCAGCTGCGCGCCGCGCGGACGGGGGTCCCACAGGTCGTCGCTGGCCGTCGGGCCGACCCGCTGCACCCGGCCGGTCACCCGCACCTGCCGCTGCAGCGCGTGCCAGGGGAAGACCAGCGCGGCGCGCGGGTTGACCGCCAGCTGGGCCCCCTTGGCCGAGGCGTAGCTGGTGACGAAGACGAAGCCGTGCTCGTCGTAGCCCTTCACCAGCACGATCCGCGCGTCGGGTGCGCCGTCGGCGTCCGCGGTGGCGACCACCACGGCGTTGGGCTCGGGCAGCTCCGCGGCGACGGCGTCGGCGAACCAGCGGTCGAACTGCTCGACCCAGGTGGGCGCGAGGTCGTCCTCCCGGAGGCCCCGGGTCTCGTAGTCCCTGCGCATGCGGGAGAGGTCGGGCACGCCGTCCATGCTGTCACCCGCCTGCCCCGCGAGATCTGCACAGTGGTGGTCATCGGGCACCCGATCAGCACCACTGTGCAGATCTCGCCGGGAGGGGAGCCGGGCCGCGCCCCGGGTGTCCCCGGCGCGCCGGCACGGCCTAGGGTCGCGGAGGCAGTCGTGCGCCGCCTCCCGTGCGCGCACGAGTCCCGCGCGCAGAGGAGCATGCGAGATGGCGGACGACTTCGTACCCGGCCTGGAGGGCGTCATCGCCTTCGAGACGGAGATCGCCGAACCGGACAAGGACGGCGGCTCCCTCCGGTACCGCGGCGTCGACATCGAGGACCTGGTCGGCAAGGTCACCTTCGGCAACGTCTGGGCGCTGCTGGTCGACGGCAAGTTCGGTCCCGGCCTGCCGCCGGCCGAGCCGTTCCCCATCCCGGTGCACAGCGGGGACGTGCGCGTCGACGTCCAGGCCGCGCTGGCCATGCTGGCGCCCTTCTGGGGCTACCGCCCGCTGCTGGACATCGACTCCGAGACCGCGCGCGACCAGCTGGCCCGCGCCGCGGTCATGGCGCTGTCCTACGTCGCGCAGTCCGCCCGCGGCATCGGCGTCCCGGCCGTTCCGCAGGCGCGCATCGACGAGGCCGCCACGATCGTCGAGCGGTTCATGGTCCGCTGGCGCGGCGAGCCCGACCCCCGCCACGTCGCCGCCGTCGACGCCTACTGGACGTCGGCCGCCGAGCACGGCATGAACGCCTCCACCTTCACCGCCCGCGTCATCGCCTCCACCGGCGCCGACGTGGCCGCCTCCCTCTCCGGTGCCATCGGCGCGATGTCCGGCCCGCTGCACGGCGGCGCCCCCTCCCGGGTGCTGCACATGCTGGACGGCGTCGAGCAGGCCGGCGACGCGGACAAGTACGTCAAGGACCTCCTCGACCGGCACGAGCGGCTCATGGGCTTCGGCCACCGGGTCTACCGCGCCGAGGACCCGCGCGCCCGGACGCTGCGCAAGGCCGCCAAGGAGCTCGGCGCCCCGCGCTTCGAGGCCGCGCTGGCCCTCGAGCAGGCCGCGCTCAGGGAGCTGCGCGAGCGCCGTCCCGACCGGCCGATCGAGACCAACGTGGAGTTCTGGGCGGCGATCGTCCTCGACTTCGCCGAGGTGCCCAGCCACATGTTCACCTCGATGTTCACCTGTGCCCGCACCGCCGGCTGGTGCGCGCACATCCTCGAGCAGAAGAACACCGGCCGCCTCGTGCGCCCGTCGGCCCGCTACATCGGCCCGGCCCCGCGCAAGCCCGAGGAGGTCGAGGGCTTCGACACCATCAAGGTCAAGGCCGTCGACCAGCCGGCCTAGGGGGAGGACCTCCTGCCCCCACCGTGCAAGGACCCCGTTCTCCCCGCCCCCGCAAGCCCAGGGCGGGACCCGCGACGGGGCCGCCGCGGGCCCCTGCAGGGGGCCACCGGCGCCCGACCCCGCCCGTGATCCCCGAGAGGCACCCCCGGATGAGCATCACCATCCCCGCCGACCTCCTGCCCTCCGACGGCCGCTTCGGTTGCGGCCCGTCCAAGGTGCGCCCCGAGGCCCTCGAGGCGCTGGCCGGCAGCGGCGCCTCCCTGATGGGGACCTCCCACCGGCAGGCGCCGGTCAAGGGCCTGGTCCGCCAGGTCCGCGAAGGGCTGACCGAGCTGTTCGACCTGCCCGACGGCTACGAGGTCGTCCTCGGCAACGGCGGGACGACGGCGTTCTGGGACGCCGCGATCATCGGGCTGATCCGCGAGCGCAGCGCCCACGGCAGCTACGGCGAGTTCTCGTCGAAGTTCGCGACCGGCGTCGCCGAGGCGCCCTTCCTCGCCGACCCGGTGGTGGCCAAGGCCGCGCCCGGCTCGCTGGCCCTGCCCTCCGCCACCGACGGCGTCGACGTGTACGCGTGGGCGCACAACGAGACCTCCACCGGCGTCATGGCCCCGGTGCAGCGACCGCACGCCACCGACGACGCGCTCGTGCTCATCGACGCCACCAGCGCCGCCGGTGGGCTGCCGGTCGACGTCACGCAGACCGACGTCTACTACTTCGCCCCGCAGAAGAACCTCGGCGGGGACGGCGGGCTGTGGGTGGCGCTGATGTCCCGCGACGCCCTCGACCGCATCGCCGAGATCAAGGCCTCGGGCCGCTGGATCCCCGGCTTCCTGGACCTGTCCATCGCCGTCGACAACTCGGCCAAGGACCAGACCTACAACACCCCGGCCGTCGCCACGCTGTTCCTGCTGGCCGACCAGATCCGCTGGCTGCTGTCCCTCGGCGGGCTCACCGGCGCCGTCGCCCGCACCCAGGACTCCTCCAGCCGGCTCTACGGCTGGGCCGAGCAGTCGTCCTACGCCACGCCGTTCGTCGCCGACCGCGACCAGCGCTCCTACGTGGTGGGCACCGTCGACTTCGACGAGTCGGTGGACGCCGCCGAGGTCGCGAGGGTGCTGCGCGCCAACGGCGTCGTGGACGTCGAGCCCTACCGCAAGCTCGGCCGCAACCAGCTGCGGGTCGGCATGTTCCCCGCCGTCGAGCCGGACGACGTCAGCGCGCTGACCGCCTGCATCGACTTCGTCGTCGGGAAGCTCTGAGCACGGACCCCTGCGCCCGCCACCCACAGGCCCGCGGCGGGACCCCGCGGTCCGGCCGCCGGGACGGGGCCACCGGCTCCAGGAGGCTCACCCGGCAGCGCGCCACGCCGGGCGAGCCTGCCGACACGCTCACGCGCGCGCGGATAGCCTCGGCAGCGGACTCCCCCATCCCGGGCCGGTCCGCCCGCCGTCCCGACCCGAGCACCCCCCAGGAGGCCGCCCATGCGTTCGCTGCGGCTGGTGGCGCTCACCGACGACGGCAGGAGCCTGGTGCTCGCCCTCGACGGCGCCGAGCCCGGCGAGGAGGGCGAGCGCTTCGAGCTGCCGATCGACGACCGGGTGCGCGCCGCCGCGCGCGGTGACGCCCGCCGGCTCGGCCAGATCGACGTCGAGATCGGCGCGACGCTGCCACCCCGGGTGATCCAGGCCCGCATCCGCGCCGGCGAGACACCCGAGCAGGTGGCGCAGGCCTCCGGCATCCGCGTCGAGCGGATCATGCGCTTCGCCCACCCGGTGCTGCAGGAGCGCGAGCGGGTGGCCGAGCAGGCCCGCGAGGCCCGGGTGCGGCTGTCCGAGGGCGCGCCGTCGGTGCCGCTGCAGCAGTTCATGTCCGAGCGGCTGCGGCTGCTCGGCGCCGACCTCGACGCCGTCCGCTGGGACGCCCACCGCGCCGGCGACGGCGTCTGGCAGGTCACCGCCGCCTGGCAGGCCGGCGCCAAGTCCGGCGTCACCCGCTGGGCCTACGACGTCCCGGCCCGCACCGTCACCCCGGTCGACGCCGCCACCACCGACTTCGCCGAGGGCACCCGGCTGGTGCGCGTCGTCCCGCACGTGCCGCCCGAGCGGCCCGCGCCGGTGCGCCCCCGCCCGGTGTCGGTCGTCCCCGACGACGACGGCGTGCCGGCCCCCGCCTCCTCCCGGCTCGCCCCCGACGAGGACGACGCGCCGGCCGCGGACGACGACGTGCGCCCGGTGCTCCCGGTCGACGTGTCCCCCGCGGTTCCCCGGCGCCCGGACCCCGCCCCACCTGCCGACGACGACGACATCAGCGAGCACGACACCGTCGTCCTCGGCCGTCCCAGCGGTGAGGGGGACGACGACGAGGACCCGCGCGCCCGCATCCCCGCGTGGGAGGACATCGTCTTCGGGGTCCGCCGGCACCGCTGACCTGCGGTCTCCCGTCCGGGCGGCTCGGGGACGGGTGACGCCGGCCACTCCCGGGCAGGTGTCCACGCAGGACCGCCGGGTACCACGAGAGGCATGTCAGCCTCGGTGTCCATGCCCCTCGGCGGCGTGCAGGTCGGTTCCTTCGACAGCTACGAGCAGGCCCAGGCCGCCGTCGACTACCTCGCCGACCAGAAGTTCGCCGTCGAGAACGTCACGATCATCGGTTCGGACCTGCGCCAGATCGAGCGGGTCACCGGCCGGCTCACCTGGGGCCGGGTGCTCGCCGCCGGCGCAGCCGGCGGGGCGTGGTGGGGCCTGTTCGTCGGCCTGCTGCTCGGCATCTTCGCCGTCGAGTCCGGCGCCTGGATCGGCTCGGTCCTGACCGGCCTGCTCATCGGCCTGCTGTTCGGCGCGCTGTTCGCCGCGATCGGCTACTCCGCCAGCCGGGGCCGACGTGACTTCACCAGCACGAGCGCCGTGGTCGCCGGTCGCTACGACGTCATGTGCAACCCCGCCCGCGCCGAGGAGGCCCGGGCACACCTGGCCCGCTTCTCGCTCCGCGGCTGAAGGAAGGACCCCCTGCCCCCCACCGTTCGCAAGCTCACGGCGGGCCCCTGCAGGGGGCCGTTCCAGGACGTCACCTGAGGGTGGCGAAGGCGACCGCGGCTGCGGCCGCGACGCCCAGGGAGTCCACCCCGGTCCGCATCGGGATGCGCGCCCGCACCCGCGCGGCCCGCTGGACCTCCGGGGTCAGCCCCGGCCCCTCCGCCCCGAGCAGCACCGCGGTGCGCGGGTGCGCCTGCGGGTCCACCTCGGCCAGGTCGACGGCGTCCTCGGCCGGGGTGAGCGCGACCGTCAGGTAGCCCGCGTCGTGCAACCGGTCCAGCCCGCCGGGCCAGTCCGGCAGGACGGCGAACGGCAGGGCCAGCACGTGCCCCATCGAGACCCGCACCGAGCGTCGGTACAGCGGATCGGCGCAGCGCGGGTCCAGCAGCAGCCCGTCGACGCCCAGGGCGACCGCCGAGCGGGCGATCGACCCCAGGTTCTCGGCGTCGTTGAGCGCCTCGAGCACGGCCAGCCGGCGGGGTGCGGCCGGGTCCGGCCCGGTCAGCAGCGCGTCGAGGTCGGCCGGCGGGCGGCGGTCGGCGGAGGCGAGCACCCCACGGGTCAGCCGGAAGCCGATCACCTCCGAGAGCACCCACTTGTCCGCCTCGTAGGCCGGAACACCAGCGGGCAGGTCCAGCGCCGCCACCCGTCCGGGCACGCCGAGCACCGCACGCACCCGGTAGGACGAGGCCAGCAGCCGCTCGACCGCCGGAACCCCCTCGACGATCACCGGGCCGGTGCCGCGCTCGGTGCCCGGCGGGCGGTCCCCGGCCTTGAGGTCGCGGAAGTCGGCCACCCGCGGGTCGTCCGGGTCGGTGATCGTCGCGGGGAGCTCGGGCACGGCCCCGATCCTGCCAACCCGCGCCCACCGGGCGGCCGGGTCGCCCAGCCCGCAGGATCGTCGGCGTGCCCTCCTCTCCCACGACCGTCGTCGGCGGCGGCATCGCCGGCACGGCCTGCGCCCGCGTCCTCGCCGAGGCGGGGCTCCGCGTCCGCGTGCTCGACCGCGGCCGGCGGCCCGGCGGGCGGATGGCCTCGCGGACGCTGCACGACCGCACTGTCGACATCGGCGCCTCCTACCTGACCGCGGAGGAGGGCTCGCCGTTCGCGGCGGTGGTCCGCGGCTGGGTCGACCGCGGCCTGGCCCGGCCGTGGACCGACACCTTCGCTGTCGCCGGGCCCGAGGGCCTGCGGTCGACGACCACGGGGCCGGTCCGCTACGCCGCGCCCGGGGGGCTGCGCTCGCTGGTCGCCGACCTGGCGTCCGGGCTGGACGTCGAGAGCGGGCGCACGGTGGCCGCCGTCGGACCCGGCCCGCGGGTGGACGGCGAGGACGTGCCGGCCGCCGTCCTGGCCATGCCCGACCCGCAGGCCCGCCGGGTGCTCGACCCGGCCACGGCCGGCCGGCTGCTCGACGACCGGCCGTGGGAACCCTCCCTGGCCGTTGTCCTGGGGTGGTCGCGGCGGTGCTGGCCGGCCGACCTGCACGGCGCCTTCGTGCACGACGACCCGGCGGTCACCTGGGTCGCCGACGACGGGGACCGGCGCGGGGACGGCGCCCCGGTGCTGGTCGCGCACACCACCGCCGAGCTCGCTGCCGCGCACCTCGAGGACCCCGACGCCGCCGCCGGCCCGGTCGCCGCCGCGGTCGGCCGGGCGCTGGGCATCGACGTCCCGCCGGCCTGGACGACGGTGCACCGCTGGACCCACGCGCGCCCCGCCGAGGCGCGGTCCGAGCCGTTCGGGCTCGCCGACGGGATCGGGGTCTGCGGCGACGGCTGGTCGGCGCCGTCGCGAGTGCAGGCCGCCTGGACCTCGGGCACCGCCCTGGGCCGCGCCCTGCTCGCCACGCCCTGAGGACGTCGGCCCGGCCCTGCTGCGGGCAGGAGGACCCCGTCCCCCTCATCGCTCGCGGCGAGCCGCTGGACGGGGCCTGGCGCGAGCCTGCGGGCGATGGGGGCAGCGGGTCCTCCTAGCGCGCTACCCGCGCCAGCTGGCGGGCCTGGGCGACCAGCCGGCCGGTGGTGTCCCAGATGCGGCACTCCTCGTCCGACCAGCCGCCGGCCACCTCGGTGGAGCGGGACTCGACCAGGCACCAGCCCGGCGCCGGCAGCGCGCGCACCAGCACCTGCAGCTGCACGGTGGGCGCCCAGCCCGTCCGGCCCACGGCGAAGGCGGTGGGCGGCAGGGCATCGGCGAACAGCAGCAGCGCGAAGGGGTCGGGCGCACCGCCGTCGGACAGCCGGATCCAGGACCGCAGCACCCGCTGGTCGGAGAACCGGCCGACCGTCCAGCCCGCCGTCGCGGGGTCGAGCCGGGTGTCGATCCGCCGGACCAGGCCGACGGCCGGCCCGGCGCCCGTGGTCCGGGTGACGACGCAGTCGTCGGGGCCGGGCAGCTGCGGCGCGGCGTTCTCGGTGTACTCGGCCGGCTCGCTGCCGAGCGTCGCCGTCGTCACCTGGGCGGCGATCGACGGGCCGGCCTCCCCGGTGAGCAGCACCGTGGAGTGCGCCAGCGTGCGCCCGGCCGGACCGGACGTGACGGCGAGGTGGGCCGGCCCGGCAGCGGTGGCCCGGAGGTAGCTCGCCGACAGCGCGACCGGGTGCGGGTGCGGGCTGTCCAGGACGGCGGCGCGGGCGGCCACCGCCAGCAGGTAGCCGCCGTTGAGGACGCCGCCACCGACGTCCCAGCCGGGGTCGAGGTCGGCGACCAGCCCACCGCCCTCGGCACGTCGCACGGCGGTCGCGGCGTCGAAGGCGGACGGGGTCCCATCGGTCAGCGGCACGCCCGGGAGCCTGCCAGGGTGGGGTTCCATGGAGTACACGCACCTGGGACGCAGCGGCCTGTCGGTCTCCCGGCTCTGCCTGGGCACGATGAACTTCGGCTGGAAGACCGAGGAGCCCGACGCCCACGACCTGATGGACCGGGCGCTCGCCGAGGGCGTCAACTTCTTCGACACCGCCAACGTCTACGGCTTCGACGCCGGCAAGGGGCGCACCGAGGAGGTCCTCGGCACCTGGTTCGCCCGCGGCGGTGAGCGCCGGGAGAAGACGGTGCTGGCCACCAAGGTCTACGGCTCCATGAGCGACTGGCCGAACGACACGTTCCTCTCCGCCCGCAACCTCGTCCGCTCCTGCGAGGCCTCGCTGCGGCGGATGCGGACCGACTGGATCGACCTGTACCAGTTCCACCACGTCGACCTGGCCACGCCGTGGGAGGAGATCTGGCAGGCCTGCGAGACGCTGGTCGCGCAGGGCAAGGTGCTCTACGTCGGGTCGTCCAACCACGCCGCCTGGCAGATCGCCGCGGCCAACGAGGCGGCCGCCCGCCGGCACTTCCCGGGCCTGGTCAGCGAGCAGTCGCACTACAACCTGCTCACCCGGCACGTGGAGCTGGAGGTGCTGCCGGCCGCGCAGCACTACGGCGTCGGCATCATCCCGTGGAGCCCGCTGGCGCAGGGCCTGCTGGCCGGCGTCCTCGGCGACCAGGCCGGCGACCGCCGCCACCTCGAGCGCAACCGCGAACGCATCGAGCGGCACCGCCCCGCGCTGCAGGCCTACGAGGACGCCTGCCGCGAGTGGGGGTACGCGCCGGCGGACGTCGGGCTCGCCTGGCTGCTGCACCGGCCGGCGGTGACCGCACCGATCGTCGGGCCGCGCACGATGGAGCAGTTCGAGGGCTCGCTGAGGGCCCTCGACGTACGGCTCGACGAGGGGCAGCTCGCCCGGCTCGACGACATCTTCCCCGGTTACCGGGCGGCACCGATGGAGTACGCGTGGTGATCTCGGCACCCTATTAGCAGCCGTCAGTCATCGCGCAACCACCCAGCGCGACACGCCGCCCCCCGGACCCCCAGGACTGGGGGACGGGGGGCCCCTCGGTCACGTGTGCCCGGACCCCTCCCCTCCCCCGGAGCCTCGGGACCGACGAGAGCGGCCGGTGGGGGCGGGCTCTCCGACGCCGGGGGGCGGGTGCGCGTGCACGGGTACGGGGACGAGACGGCCGGGGTGTGCCCGTTCAGCGGAGCCGGCGCCGGGGACGGCGGGACGACGCGCAGCGCGGTGTCGCGGCGGGCCGTGCTCGCCGGGCTGGCGGGCATCGCGGCACTGCCGGTCATGAGCGGGACCGCCCTGGCAGCGCCGGTCCGCCGTCCGCCGGCACCGACGTCGACACCCGCGCCTCCGCCGCCGCCGCGCCGACCGCGGGCCACCCGTGGCGCGCACGCCGTCGGCAACCCGCGCGGGAGCGACATCGCGGTGCGCGCCGGCCGGGACGCCGAGGCCCGCTTCGGGCTGATGTTCAAGAAGCTGCCGGCCTTCGCCCCGCCGGACGCGCTGCTGACCGCGCTGGCGGTCTCGATGAGCGACGGCAAGGCGCCGCTGTCCGACGTCAAGGACTCCGACGTCGCCTTCGACATCGCCGGCATCCCGGCCGGCTACATCTACCTCGGCCAGTTCATCGACCACGACATGACGCTGGACAAGACGCCGCTGACCCAGCAGCAGCAGGACCCGCGGGCGATGACCAACTACGACACGCCCCGCTTCGACCTGGCCAGCGTCTACGGCCGCGGACCGGCCGGCAGCCCCGAGCTCTACGACCCGGCCCGGCCGGGCTACCTGCTGTGCAACGACCACGAGGGGGTGCGCGACCTGCCCCGGGACGACGTCGGCGCGGCCTACCTCGGCGACCCGCGCAACGACGAGAACCTGATCGTCGCCCAGCTCCACGCGGTCTTCCTGCGCCTGCACAACAAGCTGCGCGACGAGGGGAAGAGCTTCGAGCGGGCCCAGCAGCTGGTCCGCTGGCACTACCAGTGGCTGATCGTCAACGACTACCTGCCGCGCATCGTCGGCCGCGACGTCGTCGACCGGCTGGTGCGTCGCCGCCGCGGCGGGCCGATCGAGTTCCTCGGGCGGTTCTACAAGCCGCGCAACCCGCGCAAGCCGTACATGCCGGTCGAGTACTCCGGGGCGGCCTACCGCTTCGGGCACAGCATGATCCGGGCCGAGTACGAGGTGCACGACCAGCACACCGTGCCGATCTTCGGCAACGAGGGCCACCAGGACCTGCGCGGGAACCGCCCGGTCCCGGCCGACCTGTGGATCGACTGGAACTACTTCTTCGAGATCCCCGGCATGAGCACGCCGGACGACCGCAACATGTCGCGAAAGATCGACGCCCAGCTCTCGCTGCCGCTGTCCACGCTGCCGCCCACCGTCGTGGCCCCCACTGCCGGGGCGATCGTCTCGCTGGCCGAGCGCAACCTGCTGCGCGGCAAGCGGCTGGGCCTGCCGTCGGGTCAGGACGTCGCCGCCGCGATGGGCCTCACGCCGCTGACCAACCAGCAGCTCGGGCTCACCGACCCCGGCTGGAAGGGCAGGGCACCGCTCTGGTTCTACGTGCTCAAGGAGGCCGAGCTGCTCGGCGGCAACCGCTTGGGCCCGGTCGGCGGCACCATCGTCGCCGAGGTCGTCCTCGGCCTGATGGCGTGCGACACCGCCTCGTACTTCACCGCGAACCCCGGCTTCGACCCCGGCGCCGGGTACTCCATGGGGCACTTCCTGCTCTGGGCCGACGCCATCGACCCGCGGGCCTTCGAGGTGCCCGAGGAGGAGCTCCCGGAGGAGCCCGAGGACGGCGCGGTCGGGGACGGCACGGTCGAGGACGAGGCGCCGCACGACGAGGAGCCGGAGGCCGAGGAGCCGGAAGACGACGAGGAGCTCGAGCTCCTCGAGCCCGGCGAGGTGCCCGACCCCGCGGCGACCTCCCCGGTGCCCGGCCCGGTGGTGTGAGGCCGGCCCCGTCCAGAGGCTCGCCGCGAGCCTGCGAGCGGTGAGGAGGACGGGGTCCTTCAACAGCCGAGGGGCCAGGCCGCGACCCGGTCGTAGCGCGGCGCGGGGCCGAGGTGGCTCTCCAGCAGCTCCACCTCGGCCACCGGCCAGCCGGGCCCCTGGTAGCCGGCCAGCCGGTCGGGCAGGTCGCCGTCCCCCGGCCGGCCGGGCCGCCAGCGGCCCAGGGTGAGGTGCGCACGGAACGGCCGCTCCTCCACCGGCATCCCGAGGCCCCGGGCGACGGCGGCCAGCCGGCCGGCGAGGGCGCCCAGCGCGTCGCCGTCGCCCGTGACCCCGGCCCAGAACACCTGCGGACGCCGGCGCGAGCCGAACCGTCCGGCGCCGGCGAGCCGGAGGGTCATCGACGGGGTGGCCGCCACCGCGGGGGCCGCCGCGGCCACCAGCTCCGCCACCCGGCCGGGCGGCACCACGCCGAGGAAGAGCAGCGTCAGGTGCCAGCGGTCCGGCGGCGTCCACCGCGGTGCGCCCGGTGTCCGGCGCAGCGGCGCCAGGGCGTCGTCCAGGTCGGCCAGGGCCTCGGCCGGCGGCGTGACCGCGAAGAACAGCCGCCGCGGCCGGGGAGCGGTCAGTCCGGCACCGCCAGGCCGGCGTCGGCGAGCGCGGCCTGCAGCCGCAGCCGCTCGACGTCGCGGGGCCGTCCGGGCGGGACGGTGTCCAGCGCGTGCGACACCTCCAGCAGGCGGGCCGCCTCGGTGAGGACGTCGTCGTAGGCCGCCTGCAGTCCCCGCCGGCGGGCCATCGGCGCCCCGGCCGGCACGGAGGCGAGCTGGCGGCCGAGCCGGCGCAGGTCGGCGGCGACCTGCTCGAGCGGACGCCCCGCCGGCGCGACCGGTTCCCGACGGCGGAGGCGCTGCGGCAGGCGCGCCGACCCGAACACCAGGCGGGCCAGCCAGCCCATGAGGGCGACCGAGCCGACGACGCCCGCGACGATGGCTCCCAGGTGCAGCAGCGAGGTCCCCATGCCGCCTCCGCCGACGACTCGAGAGTGGTGGCCGTCACGGTACGACGGACCGACGGCGTCAGGGCGAGGTCGGCGTCCCGGGTGCCTCGGCCGACGCCGCCTCGGCAACGGCCCGGACCCGTGCCGGCGGCACTGCCCGCGGCCCCACGTGCAGCTGCACCCGCGGGGGGACGACGTGCGCCTCGAGCCGGACCCGCCGCCCCCGCGCCAGCCAGGCCGCCGCGACACCCCCCGCGGCGACCGCGACCGCGCCACCGAGGACGAACCCCCAGGGCGCACCGAAGTGCTCGCAGACCCAGCCGATCAACGGCGCGCCCAGCGGAGTGCCACCCATGAAGCAGGTGAAGTACAGCGCCATGACCCGCCCGCGCAGCTGCGGGTCGACCCCCAGCTGCACGAAGCTGTTGTTGGCCACGCTGAACACCAGGCCCGCCGCCCCCGTGGGCACGAGCAGAGCCGCGAACGACCAGTACGTGGGCATCAACCCGCAGACGATGGAGAACAGCCCGAAGACGACCGCGGCGACGACCAGGAACCGCTGCAGCGGGCGCCGCGTCCGCCGGGTGGACAGCAGCGCGCCGGACAGCGACCCGGCCGCGAAGCAGGTGGTGAGCAGCCCGAACGCCTCCGCGCCGACCCCGAAGACCTCGCGGGCCATGAGCGCGATGGTGACCTGGGAGTTGAACGTGAAGGTGCCCAGCAGGAGCGCCAGCCCCATCGCCAGCCTCAGGTCCGGGCGCGACCACACGTAGGCCAGCCCCTCGCGCAGCTGACCCCGGGCCCGCGCGACCGGTGGGCTGGAGTGCAGCTCGCCCGGCCGCATGCACAGCAGTGCGCCGATGGTGAAGGCGAAGCTGGCCGCGTTGGTCAGGAAGGCCGGCGCGGTGTCGCCCGAGGCCGCCCCGATGAGCAGCCCGGCGACCGCGGGGCCGACCAACCGGGCGCCGTTGAAGATCGTCGAGTTGAGGCTGACCGCGTTGGGCAGCAGCTCCGGGCCGACCAGCTCCGCCACGAAGGCCTGCCGCACCGGTGCGTCGACGGCGGAGACCGAGCCGAGGGCGCCGGCGAGGACGAAGACGTGCCACAGCGCGATGCCGTCGGTGGCCACCAGCAGCCCGAGGACGAGCGCGAGCAGACCCATCAGCGTCTGGGTGGCCACGAGCATGCGGCGCTTGGGGTAGCGGTCGGCGAGCACCCCGCCGTAGAGGCCCAGCAGCAGCGTCGGGCCGAACTGCAGCGCGGTGATCAGCCCGAGGGCCACGCCGTTGTCACCGGAGAGCTGCAGGACCAGCCAGTCCTGCCCGATGCGCTGCATCCAGGTCCCGGTGAGGCTGACCAGGTTGGATGCGGCGTAGAACCGGTAGTTGCGCACGCGCAGCGACCGGAACGCCCCCGAGTCCGCAGTTCTCCTGCTCACCCACTCGCCAGCTTGTCAATGATGCCCGCGGCCTCGCGGAGCACCGCCCGCTCCTCGGCGGTGAGCTGCTGGAGCATGCCGGACAGCCAGGCCTCGCGGGCGCGGGCCTCGGCACCGAGCAGGTCCTCCGCGGCCGGGGTCAGGTCGATGACCACCTGCCGTCCGTCGGTCGGGTGCGGGTTCCGGGTGACCAGCCCCATCCCCTCGAGCGCGACGACGACGCGGGTCATCGACGGCGGCTGGACGCGTTCGTGGCCGGCCAGCTCCCCGGGGCTCATCGGACCGTGCCGCTTGAGGGTGGACAGCGCCGCCAGGTGGGTGAGCGTGACCGAGGTGTCGACCCGCTGGTTGCGCAGCCGGCGGGAGAACCGCATCACGGCCAGCCGCAGGTCGTGGGCCAGCGCCGCGGTGTCCAGCGTCGTCCGGCTCACGGTTGCCCAGCCTAACTAAGGACCTGCCGGCCCCGTCCCGAGGCTCGGCCCGAGGGTGCGAGGGGTGAGGAGGACGGGGTCCACCCTCAGAACAGCTGCTGCAGCGGCTCCAGGGCGAAGTAGACGACGAACAGGGCGGCGATCAGCCACATCAGCAGGTGGACCTCGCGCCTGCGTCCGGCCGCGACGTGCAGGAGCACGTAGCTGACCACGCCGGCGCCGATGCCGTTGGTGATCGAGTAGGTGAACGGCATGATCGCGATGGTCAGGAAGGCCGGGATCACCACCGTCATGTCGTCCCACTCCAGGTGTCGGATCTGGTTGACCATCAGGGCGCCCACGATCACCAGGACCGGGGCCGCCGCCTCCGACGGCACGATCTCCACCAGCGGGGTGAAGAACATGGCGAGCAGGAACAGCACGCCGGTCGCGACGCTGGCCAGCCCGGTCCGCGCGCCGTCGGCGACCCCGGCAGCGCTCTCGACGTAGGTCGTGTTGGACGAGACGCTGGCCGCGCCGCCGGCCGCGGCGGCCACCGAGTCGACCAGCAGCACCGGCTGCGACCTGGGCAGGTTGCGCTTCTCGTCGAGCAGGTCGCCCTCGGCGCCGACCGCGGTGACCGAGCCGACGGTGTCGAAGAAGTCGGCGATCATGATCGAGAAGACGACGAGCAGCGCCGCGATGACGCCGATCCGCTCGAAGCCGCCGAACAGCGAGAACTGCCCCACCAGGGACAGGTCCGGGGCGCTCACCAGTTCCTCGGGCAGGGTCGGCACCTGCAGCGCCCAGCCGCGCGAGTTGACCTCGGCACCGTCCGCGCCGGTCCGCGGGCCGACCCCGGCGACCGCCTCGACGACGATCGCGAGCACCGTCGAGACGACGATCCCGATGAGCAGCGCACCCCTGACCCGGCGGACCACCAGCACGCTGGTCAGCAGCAGACCGACGATGAAGACGAGCAGCGGCCAGCCGGCCAGCTGACCGTTGACGCCGAAGCTGATCAGCGGGCTCCCCGGCCGGATGACGCCGGCGTCGGCCAGCCCGATGATCGTGAGGAAGAAGCCGATGCCGACCGCGATCGCCGTCTTCAGCTGCGAGGGGATCGCCTCGAAGACCGCCCGGCGGAAGCCGGTGAGCACCAGCACGGTGATCAGCAGGCCCTCGAGGACGACCAGACCCATGATCTCCGGCCAGGACATCTGGGTGGCCGCGAAGACCCCGACGATCGCGTTGATGCCGAGGCCGGCGGCCACCGCGAAGGGGTACCGGCCGACGACCCCCATGAGGATCGTCATGACCCCGGCGACGAGCGCGGTGACCGCCGCGACCGAGGCGAAGGGCAGCGAGGCCCCGGTGATGTCGGGCCCCGACAGGATGATCGGGTTGAGCACCACGATGTACGCCATCGTGAAGAAGGTCGTCAGGCCGCCTCGCAGCTCACGGGTGAGCGTCGAGCGGCGGGCGCTGATGCCGAAGTAGCGGTCCAGCCCGTTGCTGGGCCTGACCCGCGGGCCGTCGCTGCGCCGCGGGGTGCGGGCCCCGACGGCGACGTCGGCGGGGGTGCCGCCGTCCCTGGTGCTGCCCGTGGACGGGCGGGACTTCTCTGCCATGACGACTCTCCGGGCGCGCGGCCGGGCCAGCGTGCGGCGGGGGCCGCGCCGGCTGACCGGTGGGGACTGCGATGAGCGGCGACAGCGTGCCACACCCGTGTTCCGACCAGGTGACACGCGCCCCGGCGCCCCAGGTCCTAGGGTCAGGGCGTGCGCCGACCGGCCAAGCAGGCCCCTCCCCCGCTGCGGGTGGACACCCTGCGGGTGGTGCTGGCCGGGACGGCGGTGTGGGCCGTGGCGCTGGTGGTGCTGCTGCTGCTCGGCGACCGGGTGGACCGGATGTGGACCTGGACCTGCGTCGCCGGCATCGCGCTGGCCGGCGTGGGCCTGGGCGTGATGCGCCTGCAGGGACAGCTCGGCCGCCGCGACTGACGAGGGACCTCCTCGCGGAGGAGCTGCTGCGGCGTTCCGGACGCTCCTGCGGCCGGGCAGCACTGCGACGGCGTGCCGGACACCGCAGGAGCCGGCCGGTCGGGACCGGGCCTCGACTCAGTCCGACAACACGTCGAAGGTGCCGGTGTCGTAGCGGGCGGAGCGCACCACCTCGGTCGTGTCGTCGGCCGCCAGCGTGGCCTGGCTGTGCGCGCCGCAGCCGTAGTCGACGGTGACCACGCGGCCGTCGGCCGGGGAGTAGACGTTGCCGCACGCGCCGAAGCCGTGCCGCAGCGAGCCGGCCAGCGGCAGGAAGAACCCGCAGGTGCCGCAGGGGCCGGGCGCCTGGCGTGCCATCGCGGAGCGGGGGCCGAACTCCCCCGCGCTCCAGCGGGCCGCGGTCTCCTCGCGCCCCTCCCGGGACATGACCCGCTCCCGGCCGAGACCGACCTCGGAGGCGACGACGGAGCCCTCGGGGTCGTCGGCGGAGTCGTCGTCGGTGGTGTAGCCGGGGACCAGCCGGGGGTCGTCCTCGGTGGAGGGCAGCACGTCGCCGACCGAGAGGTCCCCGGGACGCAGCCGCTCGTGCCACGGCACCCAGGCCGGGGCCAGCAGCGCCTGCTCTCCGGGCAGCAGCACGACCTCGTCGACGGTCACCTGGTCCTCGCCGGGCACCCGCGCGAGGGTGACCGCCCAGTACCAGCCGACGTAGCCCGGCAGCCGGCTGGCGAAGGAGTGGGTGACCACCTCGCCGAGGTCCTCGCCCACCGGCACGGCCGACGGCGCCTCGGGGGTGGCGCCGAGGTGCTCGCCGACCAGGTCGGGGGACCCGGCGGTCTCGACCGCCGCCGCCCGGGCCTGCTCGACGGCGGTGCTGGGCACGTCGCTCCCCGCGTCAGCGGGGTCGGAGAACTCGGCCACGGCGCCATTCTCCCTGACGCGGGGAGCGGCCAGGAGGCACGGGGGCGCTGTCCGCGTTCTCCCAGGTGGGTGCGGCACCATGGGCCCGTGTCGTCGCCCCGCCTCCCCGGCGCCCGCCGCCGGGCCCTGCGCCGGAGCCCGCCGCCGCCGGGGGGCCCGGCGGCGGAGACGGCACCGCTGGGCGTGCAACGGCCGACCACCCGCCCACTGCCGACGGCCGGGGACGGCGGAGCGCCGCCGACCGGGGCCCTGCCGCCGGCCGCTCCGCTGCCCCCGCCGCCACGGAAGCCGACCGTCACCCGGGTCGCGGCCGCCCGCACCCGGGAGCTGACCGGGGCCGCCGTCCGCCGGGCGCAGACGGCCAGCCGGGCCGACGGCGCGGGCCAGAGCGGGCTGGCCGGGCTGCTGTGGGTCAACGCCCTGCACATGGCCGGCGACGCGATGATCGCCGTCTCGTTGGCCGGCACGCTCTTCTTCGCCGCCACCACCGACGCGCAGCGCAGCAACGTGGCGCTTTACCTGCTGGTGACGATGGCGCCGTTCGCCGTGGTCGCCCCGGTGATCGGGCCGCTGCTCGACCGGCTGCAGCGCGGCCGCCGCTGGGCGCTGGCCGTGAGCCAGCTCGGCCGGGCCGCGCTGGCCCTGGTGATGGTCGCCCACTTCGACGACCTCTGGCTCTACCCGGCGGCGCTGGGCGTGCTGGTGCTGTCCAAGGCGCACAACGTGCTGCGGGCCGCGGTGGTCCCGCGCGTGCTGCCCGGGGCGATGTCGCTGACCTCGGCCAACGCGCGCACGTCGGTGTTCGGCCTGCTCACCGCCGGCGTCTTCGGCGGGATCGGCGCCGGGCTGGCCTGGGCGCTGGGCTTCACCTGGCTGCTGTGGGCCACCGCTGCGGTGTTCGGCTGCGGCGCGGTGCTCGCGGTGCGGCTGCCCCACCACGTCGACGTCCCCACCGGTGAGCTGCCCGCCGACGTGCTGTCCACCGCACCGCAGCCGGTGGCCACGGGACGCCGCCGCCCGGTCAACCCGCGGGTGGTCGTGGCACTGCGGGCCAACGCCGCGCTGCGCGGGCTCGGCGGGTTCCTGACCATCTTCTCCGCGTTCCTGGTGCAGGCCACGGTGGAGGGCGGCTGGCGGGGCACGCTGGCACTCGGCGCGGTCGCGGGAGCGGCCGGCGTGGGCAGCGTGCTGGGCACCGCCGTCGGCTCCCGGCTGCACCGCGTCGACCCCGACCGGGTGGTGCTGTGGTCGGCGGGCACCGCAGCTGCGATCACCGTCGTCGCGGCGGTCTTCTACAGCTTCGCGATGGCCGCCGTGGTCGCCGGCGTGGCCGCCGTCGCCAACGCCCTGGGGAAGGTCGCCCTCGACGCGATCATCCAACGCGAGGTCCCCGAGAGCCTGCGGGCCTCGGCGTTCGCCCGATCGGAGACGGTGCTGCAGCTGTCCTGGGTCGTCGGCGGCGCGCTCGGCATCGCCCTGCCGCCGACCGGCTGGCTGGGGTTCACCGTCGCCGCGGCGCTGCTCGTGCTCGCCGTCGGGCTGGTGCTCTGGGGGCCGCGCCGCCGTGCGACCACCCCGACCACGCCCATGGCGGCCACCGATCCACTGGGCGGGCTCTCGTGAGACGGGTCGTGCTGCCGGCCGCCGTCCTGCTGCTGGCCGGCTGTAGCTCCGGGCCGTCCGGGCCGCAGGACGTCGTCGTGGAGGCCGGCCCGCAGCGGGTGGAGGCCGCCCCCACGCAGTACTGCGTGGACGGCGAGGGGCAGCGCTACGACGTCACCCCGCCGATCATCGAGGTCTCCCCCGACACCACCATCCGGCTCACCGTGCCCGACGCGGTGGCCGAGCGCGGCTGGGGCGTGCAGGTCTTCGATGAGGGGCTGGAGAAACTGCTCGGCGAGGCGCCGGCCGACACCGGCGAGGCGATGTTGGAGGTCAACAGCAACGACGTCGTCCCACCGGCGTTCTACCTCGTCGTCGTCGAGGACGCCGTCGAGGAGTGCGAGGGCTTCAGCGGGGCGTGGCCGATCGGCTTCCTGCGCGCCGGCGCCCAGGGCGGGACGGCGACGGAGTCCACCCCGCCCGCGCCCCAGGGCTGAGGAGAGACCTCCCGGTCCCCGCCGCGAGCCCGGTGACGTGCTGGAACGGCCCCCGTGCAGGGTCCCGCCGCGAGCCCGGTGACCTGCTGGAACGGCTCCCGTGCAGGGTCCCGCCGCGAGCCCGGTGACCTGCTGGAACGGCTCCCGTGCAGGGTCCCGCCGCGAGCCTGCGAGTGGCGGGGGGCACGGGGGTCCTTCTAGTGCTCCAGGTCGGTGGCGACCGCGCGCAGCACCGAGGCGACCTTGCGGGCCTCCGGCCGGTCGGGGTGCCGGCCGCGGCGCAGGCCTTCGCCGACGTCGTCGAGCAGCTTGATCAAGTCCTCGATGATCGGCACCAGCTCGTCGGGCTTCTTGCGGGACCGCTCGGCGTGCGCGGCCGTGACCGACGGCAGCGGGTCGAGGACCCGTACCTGCAGCGCCTGGTCGCCGCGGCGGCCGGCGACGATGCCGAACTCCACCCGCTGACCGGGCTTGAGCTCACTGGTGCCGGTCGGGAGGGCGTCCTTGTGCACGAAGACGTCCGGGCCGTCCTCGCGCGAGAGGAAGCCGAACCCCTTCTCCGGGTTGAACCACTTGACTCTGCCGGTGGGCACGTTGATCCCTCAGTCGTCGGTCGCGGGCGGCCCCGGCACCGGGCCGGGAGGACGGGCGCGGCACGGGCGGCCGCTGCTGTCAGGTTAGTCGCCGAGGGGCGCCGTCCCACCGGTATTGCGCCGCCCGCCTCGCGGACCCGACCTAGCCTGGCGCGGTGCCGCCTGCCGACCACCCCGACTACCGCTTCACGCTCGCCAACGAGCGCACGCTGCTGGCCTGGCTGCGCACCGGACTGGCGCTGGTCGCCGGCGGGGTCGCGGTCTCGGAGTTCGCCCCCGACCTCGGCGTCCCCTGGGGCAGCGCCGCGGTGGCGGTGGCCCTCGTGCTGACCGGGCTGGGTGCGGCGGTGGGCGGCTACGTGCGCTGGCGGCGCAACGAGCGGGCGATCACCGCTGACCGGCCGCTGCCGTCCAGCTGCGTGCTGCCGGCGCTGGTGGCCGCGGTGGCCGCCGTCCTCGTCGTCGTGGCCGTCCTCGTGGGCGTCGAGGTGCTGCGCCGGTGAGCGCCGGCCGGGAGACGCAGCCGGAGCGGACCGTCCTGTCCTGGCAGCGCACCGGCCTGGGCGTGCTCGCCGTCGCCGGCCTGCTGGCCCGCGAGGCGGCGACCGGCGACGCGCCGGTGCGGCTGGCCGGGGCCGGCGCGGTGGCGCTGCTGGGCCTGGGCGTGCTGGGCGGGCTGGCACCGCTGCGCGCACGGGCGGTGGAACGGACCGCCGACCGCGGTGCGGACGTGGCGGTGCCGCGGCTGGCGCTGCTGGTCACCGCCGTCGTCGTCACCGTCGCCGGCGCCGCCCTCGTCGCCGTGCTCAGCCCTCGCTGACCGGCAGCTCGACGATGCCGAGCCGGTCGAGCAGCACGAGGAAGACCGCGGCGAAGTCGTTGCCGGCCACCTCGCGGCGCACCTGGTCCCAGTCGACCTGCTCCCGCAGCGCCCGGGCCACCGGCAGCAGCCGCCCGTAGTCGCAGTAGTGCTCGTCGAGGGCCATCAGCTTGGTGACGACGATGTCGGTGGCCTGCAGCACCGGCATGTGCACCGACAGCACCGGCATGTCCTCGGCCCGGTCGATGAGGTCCTGCTCCACCGGGATGCCGCAGGTGCGCCACAGCACGTCGATGAACGAGTTGCCCTGGACGACCTTGGTCAGCCAGTCCTCGGCCGGGTCGACGACCTCCAGCCCGGCCTCGGCGAGCACCTTGGCCGCCCGCTCGGACTCCGCCGCCGGGACCAGGAAGTCCGCGTCGTGGTCGGGCTCCGGGGCGCCGCGGACCCAGGCCGCGTAGCCGCCGCACAGCGCGAAGGGGACGTCGCCCTGCTTGAGCGCCACGGCGACGCGCTTGAGGAGGTCACGGATCTCGTCGCGGTCCGAGGGCTGCACGCACTGGCTGCTACCCGGGGTTCGCCCGACGGAACGTGGCGGTGTGGACGGCGGCACCCGGGGCACAGGAGTCCCGTGCGGATCGCGACCTTCAACATCCTCCACGGCCGCTCACCGGTCGACGACCGGGTCGACGTCGAGCGCCTCGCCACCGCGGTGAAGGACCTCGACGCCGACGTGCTGGGACTGCAGGAGGTCGACCGGGACCAGCCCCGGTCCCTCGGTGCGGACCTCACCGCGGTCGCCGCCGAGGCGATGGGCGCGGTCGACTCCCAGTTCGTGGCGGCGCTGTCCGGCACCCCCGGCGGCACCTGGATGGCCGCCACCGGCGACGAGCAGCCGGGGTCGGCCACCTACGGCATCGCGCTGCTGTCGCGCTACCCGGTGGTGTCCTGGCGGGTGGTGCGGCTGCCCGCGCTGCGCAGCCGGGTACCGGTCTGGTTCCGCGGCGCCCCCCGCCCGAAGCTGGTGGGTGACGAGCCGAGGGTCGCGGTCGCCGCCGTCCTCGACGGGCCGTCGGGCCAGTTCACCGTCTGCAACACCCACCTGTCGTTCGTCCCGGGCTGGGGCGCGCTGCAGCTGTCGAAGCTGGTGCGGTCGCTCACCGGGACCCGTGAGCCGCTGGTGCTGATGGGCGACCTGAACATGCAGGCCGGCCAGGCGGAACGGGTCAGCGGGCTGCGGCCGCTGGCACCGGCCACGACGCCGACCTTCCCGGTCGACGAGCCGGCCCGGCAGCTGGACCACGTGCTGGCCCGCGGGCCGATCGCCGCGACCGGTCCGGCCGAGGCCGTGCGGCTGCCGCTGTCGGACCACCGGGCCCTCGTGGTGCCCTGCGCCCCCGCCTGACCCTCACTGCTGGCCCCGTCCAGAGGCTCGTCCCGAGCTCGCGAGGGAGGAGGAGGACGGGGTCCTCCTCCTTCACGCGTTGCGGATCGCCTCGGCCGCCTCCAGCCCGAGCTCCCGGACCGAGACCTCGCGCATCTCGACCTTGCGCACCTTGCCGGTGACCGTCATCGGGAACCCGTCGACGATCTTGACGTAGCGCGGGATCTTGTAGTGGGCCAGCTTGCCGGCGCAGAACTGGCGCAGCGCCTCGGGCGTCAGCGGCTCGGCACCCTCGCGCAGCCGCACCCAGGCCATGAGCTCCTCGCCGAAGCGCTCGTCGGGCACCCCGATGACCTGGGCGTCGACCACGTCGGGGTGGGTGTAGAGGAACTCCTCGACCTCGCGCGGGTACACGTTCTCGCCGCCGCGGATGACCATGTCCTTGATGCGGCCGACGATGTTGAGGTAGCCCTCGGCGTCCATGACCGCGAGGTCACCGGTGTGCATCCAGCGGGCGGCGTCGACGACCTCGGCGGTCTTCTCCGGCTCGTCCCAGTAGCCGAGCATCACCGAGTAGCCACGGGTGCAGAACTCCCCCGGCGTCCCCCGCGGCACGGTCAGCCCGGTCTCGGGGTCGATCACCTTGACCTCGAGGTGCGGGTGCACCCGCCCGACGGTGGCGGTGCGCCGGTCGAGGTCGTCGTCGGCGCCGGTCTGGGTGGAGACCGGTGAGGTCTCGGTCATCCCGTAGCAGATGGTCACCTCGGTCATGCCCATCTCCGAGACCACCCGCTTCATCACCTCCACCGGGCACGGCGAGCCGGCCATGATGCCGGTGCGCAGGCTGGAGAGGTCGTAGGAGGCGAAGTCCGGCAGCGCCAGCTCGGCGATGAACATCGTCGGGACGCCGTACAGCGAGGTGCACCGCTCCTCCTGCACCGCCCGCAGCGTGGCCGCCGGGTCGAAGCCGGGTGCGGGGATGACCATCGTGGCGCCGTGGGAGGTGGCCGCCAGGTTGCCCATGCCCATGCCGAAGCAGTGGTAGTAGGGCACCGGGATGCAGATCCGGTCGGCCTCGGTGTAGCCGCAGCCCTCGCCGACGAAGAAGCCGTTGTTTAGCAGGTTGTGGTGGGTGAGCGTGGCGCCCTTCGGGAAGCCCGTGGTGCCCGAGGTGTACTGGATGTTGATCGGGTCGTCGGCCGAGAGCTCGGCCTCGCGCCGGACCAGGAGCTCCCGGTCGCCTGCCCGGCCCGTGGTCAGCAGCTGCTCCCACGCGTCGTCCCCGAGGAAGAGGACCTCCCGCAGGTCGGGGCAGTCCTCGCGGACCTCGGCGACCATCGCCCGGTAGTCGCTGGTCCGGAACTCCGGCGCGCTCACCAGCACCGAGATGCCGGCCTGCTCGAGCACGTAGGCCAGCTCGTGGGTGCGGTAGGCCGGGTTGATGTTGACCAGGATCGCGCCGAGCTTCGCCGTCGCGTACTGCACGAACGCCCACTCGGCGCAGTTGGGCGCCCATATGCCAACCCGGTCGCCCTTGGCGACGCCCAGCGCGTCCAGCCCGAGGGCGACCGCGTCGACCTCGGCGACGAACTCCGGATAGCCGTAGCGGCGACCCGTGGCGCACTCCACCAGCGCCTCGTGGTCGCCCACCCGCGCCGCCGTCCGGTCCAGGTTGGCGCCGATCGTGTCCCCGAGGAGCGGAACGGTCGAGGTGCCACTGCTGTAGGACGGCAGCGCGGGGTGGGTCATGCTCTTCCTCCTCGATGTCGGCCCCCCTGCAGGGGCCCCGGCCCCGTCCCGGGTCCCGCCGCGAGCTTGCGAGGGGTGGGGAGGACGGGGTCCTCCTACGAGCTGCGGGGGGCAGGGGGTCCTCCTACTACTCGCCCGCCTGGACGCCGGCCCGGTTCGGCTTGTCGGTCGGGTGCGCGTACCGCAGCCGGTCGGGCGGCAGCGGGAAGTCGTGGTCCTCACCGAAGGGCGACAGGGGGCCGGCCGACACCGCGAGGAACTCCGTCACCGGGGCCCCGCCGTCGTCCGACTGACCCCAGGTGGGCTCCACCAGGTGCTCGTGCTTGGGGTTTCGCTTGGCCATGTCGCAGTGCCCTCCGTCGTGCGCTGTCCGTGCGGTACACCGCCCGGTGCCCGCGTCTGCCGTGCATCTTGGCTGATGCAGTACCCCGGATGCACGCGGGTCAGCCCCTGCGCCGGGTCAGTGGTGGCGCACCGCGCGGGCGCCGTAGACCGTCGGGACGCCGTCCGCGGTGAGCACCCACTCCCGCGGCCCGACCGGCGCGGCGCGGACCACCGCGTCGTGCAACTGCTGGACCGCCCGGGTCCGCCACACCGCGGTGCTCTCCAGCCGCAGTCGCACGGGGTCCGCCGTGGGGTCGAGCTCGTCGTAGCCCTCGGGCTCGAAGGAGAGCACCGCGGGGCCGGCGATGCGCAGGACGCCGGTCTGCCACGGCACGGTGCGCAGCGCCCGCAGCCAGCGGTGCGACCGCAGCAGCGCGCCGGCCCCGGCGGCGGCCGCGACCGAGCCGACGAACACCAGGCAGACGACCAGGAGGCCGGCCAGCGGCAGCCGCTGCCCGGAGTCGCGCGCGATGGACACCGCCGCGGCGGCGAGCAGCACCCCGAGGACGACGGCGATGACCCCGCCGGCCAGCCAGCGCAGCGCGCCTGCCTGGTAGCCGGTCAGCGCGGTGCGGGTCTGCGGGTCGTCGGCGGCCGGGATCACGCTCCCATGCTGGCAGGGGCGGCGGCGGGGACGGCGACGTAACGTGGACCGGATGTCCTCGCCAGCCCCCTCGACGCTCGCCGCCTGGCTGCGCACCCGCAGTGACGAGCAGCTCGGTGCGCTGCTGGCCGCCCGGCCCGACGTGGCCCGCCCCGCACCCTCCGACGTCGTCGCCCTCGCCAGCCGGCTGGCGGTGCCGGTGTCGGTCGACCGCGCCCTCGACGAGCTGGACGCCGCCACGCTGCAGGTGCTCGACGTGGTGCTGCTCGCCGACACCGACGGGGTGGACGCCGTCGACCTGCCCGCCGCGCTGCCGGCGGTGCCCGACGACGTGCTCGAGGCCGCCGTCGACCGGCTCACCACGCGGGCGCTGCTGTGGGGGGACGACGTGCTGCACGCCCCGGAGCCGGTGCGCCGCGCCGTCCGGTACCCGGCGGGCCTGGGGCGCCGGGCGGTCGAGCTGCGGCTGGCCCTCCCGGCGGACCTGCCGGAGACGCTGGCCGAGCTGCCGGCCGAGGAGCGCGACGTGCTGGAGCGGCTGGCCGGCGACCGGCCGGTGGGCCACCTGCCGGACACCGACGGGCCCGGCTCCTCCCCCGCCCGCCGGCTGCTGCAGCGCGGGCTGCTGGCCCGCATCGATGCGCTCAACGTGGAGCTGCCCCGCGAGATCGGGGTGCAGCTGCGCGGGAGCCTGCCCTACGGCCCGCCCCGGCTGCGGCCGGAGCCGGTGGTCGTCGGGCGCGACCCGGCCGTCGTCGACCGGCAGGCCGCGGGTGCGGCGATGGAGGTGATCGGGCGGGTCGGTGAGCTGCTGGCCCTGCTGGAGGAGGAGCCGGCGGGGCTGCTGCGCAGCGGGGGCGTCGGCGTCCGCGACCAGAAGCGGCTGGCCCGCGCCCTGCACGTCCCCGAGCCCGAGGCCGGCTGGCTGCTGGAGCTGGCGTACGCCGCCGGCCTGCTCGACGTCGGCGGCCCGCACCGCGACGAGTGGTTGCCCACGCGGGCCTTCGACCTGTGGCGCGAGCGGGAGCTGCCCGACCGCTGGGCCACCCTCGCGGCGGGCTGGCTGGCCACCGTCCGGCTGCCCTCGCTGGCCGGGCAGCGCGACGTCGCCGGCAAGGCGGTCAACGCCCTCTCCCCCGACCTGGTGCGGCACACCGCCCCGGCGATCCGCCGCGCGGCCCTCACCGCGCTGGCGGAGTACCCGCCGGGCCGCGGCGTGGCCGCCGACGACCTGGTCGCGCTGCTGCGCTGGCGCACCCCGCGGCGGGCGGACCGGCTGGCCCCGGTGCCCGACCTGCTCGCGGAGGCCGCGCGGCTGGGGGTCGTCGTCGGCGGGGTGCTGTCGGCCGGCGGGCGCGGGTTGCTGGCCACCGGTGAGGACGGCGCGGCCGACGGCATGCGCGGGCTGCTGCCCGACCCGGTCGACCACGTGCTGGCCCAGCCCGACCTGTCGCTGGTGGCGCCCGGCCCGCTGGTCGCCGAGCTCGCGGACACCCTCGCCGTCGTCGCCGACGTCGAGTCCTCGGGCGGGGCGACGGTCTTCCGGGTGTCGGAGTCGAGCGTGCGCCGCGCCCTGGACGCCGGCTGGTCTGCCGGCGACCTGCACGACTTCTTCGCCCGGGCCTCCCGGACGCCGGTGCCCCAGGCGCTGGACTACCTGGTCGACGACGTGGCCCGCCAGCACGGCCGGCTGCGGGTCGGCGCCATCGAGAGCTACGTGCGCTCCGACGACCACGGGCTGCTCTCCCAGGTGCTGAACGACCGGCGGACGGCGAACGCCGAGCTGCGCCGGCTGGCACCCGGCGTCCTGGTCAGCGGGCTGGGCGCCGACGAGGTGCTCACCGTGCTGCGCGAGGCGGGCTACGCCCCGGCCGGCGAGTCCCCCGGCGGTGCGGTCCTCACCCGCCCGCCGGCCCGGCCGCGCGCCGCGGGCCGCCGTCCCGGGGGGTCCGCCCCGCAGGCGCCCCGGCTGCTCACCGGCGAGGAGCTGGCGGCCACGGTGCGGGAGATCCGGGCCGGGGACGCCGCCCTGGCCGCCCGCCGCGGCGAGGCGGTGCGGCAGGTCCCCGGCGTCACCACCGCCGGCACGCTGGAGCTGCTGTCCCGCGCGGTCCGCGACGGCGTGCCGGTGTGGCTGGGCTACGTCGACGCCCAGGGCAGCGGCAGCCAGCGCGTCGTCCAGCCGGTCTCGCTGGCCGGCGGCTTCCTGCAGGGGTACGACGAGCGCCGCGGGGAGAGCCGCACCTTCGCCGTCCACCGGATCACCTCGGTGGCGCTGGTCGAGGACGACGACCTGGCCCCGTCGTCCTGAACCCCCGGCCGGGGTGCGCCTGCGGCGCATCCCGGGGTCGAGGGCGCGCCACGTCCGCACATCGCCTCACCGGTGGACGCGGCGGCTGAGGTCCGCCGCACACCGGTGCGCCGGAAGGCGGTGTCGGTCCCCGGCGTTACCTTCGGATGACCGGCGCTGCCCCGCGCCCCCTCCCCCTCCCCTCCCGAGAGGTCCTGCGTGTCTGACGGCCCCCTGATCGTCCAGTCGGACAAGACCCTGCTGCTCGAGGTCGACCACCCGGCCGCCCGCGACTGCCGCGCGGCGATCGCGCCGTTCGCGGAGCTGGAGCGCTCCCCCGAGCACGTGCACACGTACCGGGTGACGCCGCTGGCGCTGTGGAACGCGCGGGCCGCCGGGCACGACGCCGAGCAGGTCGTCGACGCACTGGTCCGCTACTCCCGCTACCCGGTGCCGCACGCGCTGCTGGTCGACATCGCCGACACGATGGACCGGTTCGGCCGGCTCACGCTGGCCAACAACCCGGTGCACGGGCTGGTGCTCACCACCTCCGACCGCGCGGTGCTCGAGGAGGTCGTCCGCAGCAAGCGGGTGGCGCCGATGCTGGGCGCGCGGATCGACGAGGACACCGTGGTCGTCCACCCGTCGGAGCGCGGGCGGCTCAAGCAGGCCCTGCTCAAGATCGGCTGGCCCGCCGAGGACCTGGCCGGCTACGTCGACGGCCAGGCGCACCCGATCGAGCTGGCCCAGGACGGCTGGCACCTGCGCGACTACCAGCAGGAGGCCGTCGACGGCTTCTGGGCCGGCGGCTCGGGCGTCGTCGTCCTGCCCTGCGGGGCGGGCAAGACGCTGGTCGGTGCCGCGGCGATGGCCGAGGCCAAGGCGACCACGCTGATCCTGGTCACCAACACCGTCTCCGGGCGGCAGTGGAAGCGCGAGCTGCTCGCCCGCACCTCGCTGACCGAGGAGGAGATCGGCGAGTACTCCGGCGAGCGCAAGGAGATCCGCCCGGTCACGATCGCGACCTACCAGGTGATCACCACCCGCCGGAAGGGCGAGTACCGGCACCTGGACCTCTTCGACGCGCAGGACTGGGGCCTGATCGTCTACGACGAGGTGCACCTGCTGCCCGCGCCGATCTTCCGGCTCACCGCCGACCTGCAGTCCCGCCGGCGACTGGGCCTGACCGCCACGCTGGTGCGCGAGGACGGCCGGGAGGACGACGTCTTCTCCCTCATCGGCCCGAAGCGCTACGACGCCCCGTGGAAGGACATCGAGTCCCAGGGCTACATCGCGCCGGCCGAGTGCATCGAGGTCCGGGTGTCGCTCGACGACGAGGAGCGGATGACCTACGCGGTCGCCGAGCCCGAGGAGCGGTACCGCATCGCGGCCACCGCGACCTCGAAGCTGCCGGTGATCCGCCGGGTGCTCGACCGGCACCCCGACGAGCAGAAGCTGGTGATCGGCGCCTACCTCGACCAGCTCGACGAGCTCGGCCGCGCGCTCGACGCCCCGGTCATCCAGGGGTCGACGACCAACCGGGAGCGGGAGAAGCTCTTCGACGCCTTCCGCGCCGGGGAGGTCAAGACCCTGGTGGTGTCCAAGGTCGCCAACTTCTCCATCGACCTGCCCGAGGCCGCCGTCGCCGTCCAGGTGTCGGGGACCTTCGGCTCGCGGCAGGAGGAGGCCCAGCGGCTGGGTCGGGTGCTGCGCCCCAAGGCCGACGGCCGGCAGGCCCACTTCTACACCGTGGTCAGCCGCGACACCCTCGACGCCGAGTACGCCGCCCACCGGCAGCGTTTCCTGGCCGAGCAGGGCTACGCGTACACGATCGTCGACGCCGCCGACCTGGCCGGACCGGGCGAGGTCAACGGCCCCGACTGGGTGGACGAGCCCGCCGACTGAGGCCGGGAGCGCCCGGGACCGCACTCGGGCGCACGGCTCCGCTCAGACCGGGGACGCCGCGTGGTCGCGGTGCGACCCGGAGGGTCGCTGTGTCGCCGTCCACGCGGCGATCTGCGCCCGGGACCGGAAGCCCAGCCGGGTGAGGATCTGCTCGACGTGCGACTCCGCCGTCCGCGGTGAGATGACCAGCCGGGCGGCGATCTCCCGGTCGGTCAGCCCCTGGGCCACCAGGTCGGCCACCTCCCGCTGGCGGCGGGTCAACGGGCCGGCCCCGGGTGGTGCGGGGGTCCCCGCCGCGGGCTCCTCGCCGAGCGCGAGCGCGACCGCCGCGGCCCGCTCCAGGGCGCTGCCCTCGGCGTGCCGGGCGCTCCACCGCTGCGCGCCGAGCGCGCGCCGGGCTGCTCCCGTCCAGTGCCCGTCCATCGTGGTCAGCGGGGCCGGTTGCCGCGCCGGCACCGACCGCCAGACCCCCTCTGCGGCGCCGGCCAGCCGGGCGGCGGTCTCGGCGTCCCCCCGGGCGGCCGCGGTCCACCCGAGCGCGGTCACGCAGAGCGCGACGCCGCTGCGGTCGTCGACCTCGCGCATGAGCCGCAGCGCCTGCTCCTCGAGCCGGGTGGCCTCCGCGGGGTCGCCACCGGCCAGCCGCACCAGGCCCTGGCCCCACAGGGCGTGGGAACGGGTCCACGGGTCGGCGGCGGTCGCCAGGCTCCTGTCGAATGCCGCGTCGGCGGACCCGAGGTCGCCGGCGAGCAGGGCCACCACCCCGACATCGGCCCAGCAGAACGCGTCGGCCGCCGTCCCGACCGCCGCGTGCCGGGCCGCCGCCGCGCGCAGCAGCCGGTCCGCGGCGGGCAGGTCCCCCCGGAACAGCGCCGCCTGGCCGAGGTACTGGGTGGCCAGCGCGCCCACCGCCGGCACATCCAGGGCCTGCGCGTCCCGCGCCGCCTCCTCCAGCAGCGGGACGGCGGTCTCCGGGTCGGTCGCCACGAGCGCGAGGTAGCCGGCGACCAGGAGCCCCCGCGCCCGCTCGGCGCAGGGTGCGGGGACGGCGCGCAGCAGCAGGTCCAGCCGGCGCCGTCCCTCGCCGAGGTGGCCGCGGGCCGCCCAGTACAGCCACGCGTCGGCGACGACGGCGAGGCCGGCCGCCTCCTCGCCGGGCGTGCGCAGGCAGTGCTCCACCGCTCCGGTGAGCTCGGCGTGGACCGCCGCGAGCCGGCCGAAGGCGGCGACCTGCCCGGGCCCGAGGAACTCCGCCGCCGCGTCCGCCACGAGCCGGGTGACCCACTCCCGGTGCCGCCGGCGGACCACCTCCGCCTGCCCGGAGGCGGCGAGCAGCTCGCGGCCGAACGCCCGGACGGTCTCCAGCATCCCGAAGCGGCTCCCCGCGCCGTCCCGGACGACGGTCACCAGGGAGGCGTCGACCAGGTTCCCGATCGCGTCGAGCAGGTCGTCGGCCGGCAGCCCGTCGCCCGCGCACACCGCCGTGGCGGCCGCCAGGTCGAAGCCCCCGGCGAAGACCGCCGCACGCGCCCACAGCAGCCGCTCGCGCTCCCCGAGCAGGTCGGCGCTCCACTCCACCGTCGCCCGCAGCGTGCGGTGGCGGTCCGGCCCCGCGGAGCCGGGACGGCGCAGCAGCCCGAACCGGTCGTCCAGCCGGTCCAACAGCTCGGCCGGGGTGAGCGTGCGCAGCCGGACGGCGGCCAGCTCGATCGCCAGGGGGATGCCGTCCAGCCTCCGGCACAGCTCGGCGAGGGTGCCGTCGTCCTCCGGGGTCAGCACGAGGCCGGGGGCCGCCGCCCGGGCCCGCTGGACCAGCAGCTCCACCGCCTCCGACCCCGCACCGACCGCCAGCGGCGGCACCGCGCACAGCGCCTCCCCCGGCAGGTCCAGCGGCGTCCGGCTGGTGGCCAGGACCGACAGGCCGGGGCAGGCGGGGATCAGTGCGTCGAGCAGCACGGCGCAGGCGTCGCGCAGGTGCTCGCAGTTGTCCAGCACGAGCAGCACCCGCCGCTCACCGAGGACGTCGGCCAGCGACGCCGGCAGCCAGCGGCCCGTGCTGTCCCGCACGTCGAACGCGGCGGCGACCTGCGCGGCGGCGAGCGCGGGATCGCGGACCGCGGTCAGGTCGGCCAGCGTGACCCCGTCGGGGAAGGACCGGCGCAGCTCGTCGGCCACCCGCAGGGCCAGCCGGGTCTTGCCCACCCCGCCCGGCCCGACCAGCGTCACCAGCCGGGACTCCGCCAGCAGCCCGCGCAGCCGGGCCAGCTCGGCCCGCCGGCCGACGAACGGGCTGCGCTCGGCCGGCAGCCGGAACCCCGCTGCGGCAGCGGCCCGCCCACCCATGGCCGGGGACCGTAGTGGCCGGGTACGGGTCCGGGGGAGGACCCGTACCGCCGTCCGGGGATCTCCCGACGCGGACGCCGCCGGCCGGCGGCAGCGTGGCCGCATGGGCGAGCGGCGGCACCGGGAGGAGCTCTTCCTCGTCCAGTTCCGCAGCTGCCCGCCGTCCGTGGGCGACGCGGTGGAGATGCACCACGCCCTCCACCGAGCGGTGACCCGGCTCGGCTCGGCCGGGACGGCGATCCGCTGGTGCGCCGCCTGGCTCCTCCCCGACGACTGCCGGTGCCTGTGCCTCGTGCAGGCCGAACGGGAGGCCGACGTCGTCCTCGCCCGCGACCTGGCCGCCCTGCCCACCGCCTCCGTCGCACCGGCCCGCGCCCTGGACGGGCCGCCCCTCCCCCGAACCGGAAGCAGGTCCTGAGATGTCCGCTCTCGACGGCGGCCGGCGCGTCTCCGCACCGGCGGCCCCCCGCACCGGCGATCCCGACGGCGGCGGCTGGCGCGGCTGGGTGGCCCGCCGTCCCGTGACCGCCTTCCTGCTCGTCGCGCTCCCCCTGGGCTGGGTGGTCCTCGGCGTGCCGGCGCTGATGTACCACGGTCTGCTGCCGGGCGGACGGGTCCCCGTCGAGCTCTTCGCCCTGGCGCTCACCGTCCTGGTGATGCTGCCCGCCGCCGTCTGGGTGGTCTCCGTCGCGGAGGGTCGCGCGGGGGTGCGGCGGCTGTTCGGCCGCACGTTCCGCTGGCGGTTCGGTGCCGGCTGGTGGGTCGCCGTGCTGTTCGCCGTGCCGGTGGGGACCGTGGTCCTGGGCGCCCTGTCCGGCCGGAGCCTGCAGACCGCGGACCTGCCCTCGGTCCTGCTGAGCGGCACGCTGGCGGCCCTCCTGCCCCTGTTCCTGGTCAACCTGTGGGAGGAGACGGTCTGGGCCGGCTTCGTGCAGGTCCACCTCGAGCGCCGGCACGGTCTGGTGGCGGCGGCCGCCCTGACCGGCGTGGCCTTCGCCGCCATCCACGTCCCCATGTCGTTCGCCAAGGAGTTCACCGCGTCCTCGGTGCTGGCGGAGCTGGGGATCGTGCTGGCGATCGCGCTGCCGTTCCGTCTCCTGGCCGGGATCGTGCTGCGCGGGACCGCCGGCAGCGTGCTCGCCGTCGCGGTCCTGCACGCCGCGTGGAACGCCGGCAACGGCGAGGGCTCGGTCGTCGACGACCTGCTGTCCGGGGGTCAGCCGGTGCTGCTCGCCGTGCTGGCCCTCGTCCTCCTCGCGGCCGTCACCGCGCCGCTCGTCCGAGGTCGCGGCACCACCGAGCAGCAGGAGACCGGCACGCGGTCCGTCCCCGTCCGGTGAGCCCCCTGCACCCGGAGGTCCCCCGATGTCCACCACCGACGCCCGCCGGCCCGTCCCCACCCCGCCCGCGGGCTGCGCGACCGGGTCGCGCGGCACCCGCTGACCGCCTCCCCTGGTGGGCGCCACCGTGCGCGGCGCCGCGGGCAGCCGTCCCTGCGCAGCCTGGACGCCCTCCACCTGGCGACAGCCCTGAGCCTCGGGTCGGCTCTGGACGCCTTCGTGGTCTACGACGAGCGACTGGCGCAGGCGGCCGCCGACGCGGGGCTGCCGGTCGTCGCGCCGTCCTGACCCGAGGGGCCACTGGGGTCCGCGGGACGGAACGGCCCGTCCGGCGCGCGAGACGATCGCCACACCGCGCGGCGCCCACGGGCATCTGCGCAGCTCAGGGCCCCGTCGGCGGACGCCATACGTCGTCGCGCGCGGGACGCGCGGGAGGTGGCCGGTTGGGCGTGTTGCTCGCCGCGAAGGCAGGATGACCCTCGACATGGCGAGTGCAGCACGCGCGGAGGCGGTCGCCCCGCAGAGGACCAGCCGACCGCTCCGGGCCTGGCAGCAGGCCGCCCTGGAGAAGTACGAGCAGGAGTCCCCGAAGGACTTCCTGGTCACCGCGACCCCGGGCGCCGGCAAGACGACCTTCGCCCTGACCCTCGCGTCACGGCTGCTGCAGCGGCGCGAGGTCGCCCGCGTGGTCGTCGTCTGCCCGACCGACCACCTGCGCCTGCAGTGGGCCGACGCCGCCGACCGGATGGGCATCGTGCTCGACCCGGGGCTGACCAACGCCGTCGGCCCGGTGCGCGCCGGCACCCAGGGCTACGTGACCACCTACGCGCAGGTCGCCGGCAAGCCGATGCTGCACGCGGCCCGCTCCACCGCGGTCAAGACGCTGGTCGTCCTCGACGAGGTGCACCACGCCGGTGACGGCCTCTCCTGGGGCGAGGCGGTCGAGGAGGCCTACGGCTTCGCTGCGCGCCGGCTGTGCCTCACCGGGACGCCGTTCCGCACCAAGCCCGACGAGCGCATCCCCTTCGTGCGGTACGAGGAGGACGGCTTCGAGGGTGACGACGGCGAGGGCGGCATGGGGCTGGTCAGCCGCGCCGACTACACCTACGGCTACAAGGAGGCGCTGGCCGACAACGTCGTCCGCCCGGTCGTCTTCGCCGCCTACACCGGGACGTCGCGCTGGCGGAACTCCGCCGGCGAGGTGGTCGCCGCCTCGCTGTCCGAGGCCGGCACCCGCTCGGTGGAGATGCAGGCCTGGCGCACCGCGCTGGACCCCAAGGGCCAGTGGGTGCCGCACGTCATCGCGGCCATGGACGACCGGATCACCCACCTGCGCGAGGAGGGCGGCATGCCCGACGCCGCCGGGCTGATCCTCGCCAGCGACCAGGACGACGCCCGCGCCTACGCCAAGATCGTCCGCCGGGTCACGGGCAAGGCGCCCGAGCTGATCCTCTCCGACGACCCCAAGGCGTCGAAGAAGATCGAGCGCTTCGCCACCGGCTCGGCCCGGATCGCGGTCTGCGTGCGGATGATCTCCGAGGGCGTCGACGTCCCGCGGGCCGCCGTCCTGGCCTGGATGACCTCCTACCGGACGCCGCTGTTCTTCGCCCAGGCCGTCGGCCGAGTGGTCCGCGCCCGGGCGTCGCACGAGTCGGCGACGGTGTTCCTCCCCGCCGTCCGGCCGCTGCTGGGCCTCGCCGCCTCGATGGAGGAGCAGCGCAACCACGTCATGCCGCCGCCGAAGACGGTGCAGGGCGACGAGCTGGACCTGGAGCCGCTGCCTCCCAAGGAGCGCGAGCCGGTCACCATGAAGCAGTTCGAGGCGCTGGAGGCCGACGCCCGGTTCGCGCACGTGCTGGCCAGCGGCACCGCGCACACCGGCGAGGGCCGGCCGGCCGCCGAGCCGCTCGCCGCCGAGGAGGAGGACTTCCTCGGCATCCCGGGCCTGCTGACCGCCGAGCAGACGGCGTCGCTGCTGGCCAAGCGGGACGACGAACTGCGGATCCGGATCGCCCAGCGCGCCCACTCCGACGACGACACCGGCGAGCTGCCGGTCGTCGAGGACCACCCCGACGAGGACGACGCCGGCCGCTCCTGGCGCGACGCCGCCGAGCTCCGGCGGGAGGTCAACCGGCTCGTCGCCCGGGTCGCGGCCAAGACCTCCAGGCCACACGGCGTGGTGCACACCGAGCTGCGCAAGGCCGTGCCCGGCCCGCCGTCGGCGTCGGCGTCGGTCGACGTCCTGCGCGCCCGTCGCGAGCGCCTCCGCACGATGCTCTGAGATCGCACTGCCGGTGTTCTTCGTGCGTTGCCGACGCTGCACGACCGGCGATCCACGAGGAGCGCCGGCGGTGCGGTGGCTACCGGGCCACGGCCGCGGGGGCGAGCACGACCGCGCCCGGGGTCAACCCGGAGCCGGGGTGAGCAGCCCGCGGGCGGCCGCGAGGGCCACCGCCTCGGTGCGCCCGCCCGCGCCCAGCTTGGCCAGGATCCGGCTGACGTGGACGCTCGCCGTCTTCTCGCTCATGTAGAGCTCCGCGCCGATCTGCCGGTTGGTGCGGCCCTGGGCCAGCAGCCGCAGCACCTCGGCCTCCCGGGGCGTGAACACCGCGGCTGCCCCGGGCACCCGGCCCACCCCGGGCAGGTCCAGTCGCCCCCGCCGGGCCAGGGCGGTGACCGCCGACCGCAGCGGCGTCGCACCGAGCCGGGTGGCGACCTCCGCGGCCGCCCGCAGGTGGTCCTCCGCAGCCGCCCGGTCGCCGACCGCCAGCAGCGCCTCGGCCAGCCGCCAGCGCGACCGGGCCTGCTCGTAGACGTGCCCGTAGCCGAAGGCGTCGACCGCGGCTCGCCACAGCTCCGGTGCCGCGCGGCCGGCCAGCCGTGCTGCCTCGGCCTCGACCCGGGCCTGCCAGGCGACCGCCTCCACGCCGAACGGCCCGACGCCGCGCAGGTGGTCCACCACCGCCGCGCGGGCCTGGGCCACGAGCTCCTCCCCTGCGTCGACCCAGCGCCGCACGCCCGCGTCGTCGGCCTGCAGGCGGGCAGCCGCGGCGGCGTCGCCGACCGGGGCCAGCGCGGTCGCGACCAGCCGGAGGACGGCCAGCCGGTCGACGTCCCAGTACGTCCGCACCTGCCGCACGGCTGCCCGGGCGCGCTCCACGGCCGTCCCGGCGTCCCCCGCCCAGGCAGCGAGGTCGATCTCCGCCCCGGCCGCCGCCAGCAGCAGCAGGACGTGCGCGTCCAGCCGGTCGGTCAGCCCGCGCGCCCAGACCACCCGCTCGGCGGCCGACGGGTCCCCGCGGCCGACCTGCACCAGCAGTCCGGCGGCGCGCACGTGCGCGGCCATCTCGGGCACGCGCGCCAGCCGGTCGGCCAGCTCCAGGCTGCCGTCCCAGTCCCCCGCGACGTAGCGGGCGGACACGCCCAGGTGGCGCAGCTCGGCGCCGTAGAAGGACCACTCGACCCCGAGCTCGGCCGCCCGGGTGAGCGCCTCCTCGACCCAGCGGAGCGTCGCGGCGACGTCCCCGGCCTCGTAGGGGACGACGGCGAGGTTGAACAGCACCCGCAGCTCGACGTCGGTGTCGCCTGACCGCCGGGCCCGCACGAGGGCCTCCTCGAGCCGCCCGGCCAGGTCGCTCCCGCCCCGCATCCGGGCCAGCGAGACCGCGGTGTCGGCCCAGGCGCTGTCCAGGCCGAGCGCGTCGGCGGCGGCCAGCGCCTCGTCGGCCGCCGCGTCGGCCTCCGCCCGGCGGCCCAGCGACCAGCTGGTGCGCGCGTGGGTGGCCGCGGCCCAGGTGCGCACGGCGGACGGCGGGTCGGCCGGCGCCAGCGCCATCGCCCGGCTGCTCTCCCGGTAGGCCGCGGCCTGGTCCTCGATCCGGCCCAGCGCCTGGGCCAGCCGGTAGTGCACCCGCGCGCGCTCGATCGGGTCGCCGTCCGGGCCGAGCAGGGTGAGCGCCGAGCGGATCAGCGCCACGGCCCGCTGCGGCTCCCCCGCGGTGCGGGCGGCGGCCGCGCTGTCGAGCAGCAGCGCCGGCTGGTCCCGTCCCGCGCGGGCGGCCGCGTCGGGCACCGCCGCCCACAGCGCCAGCGCCGCCTCCAGGTGCTGGAGCTGCTCGGCGGGCGCACCGGCCCGGCACGCCTCGGCCGCCGCCTCCAGCGACGCGGAGAACGCGCCGGCGAGGTCGTTGCTGGCGCGGGCGTGGTGCGCCAGCTCCGCGGCGGTCCCGGCGCCGGGGTTCCCGGCGAGGTACCGGGCGGTCGTGGCGTGCAGCCGCACCCGCTCGCCGGGCAGCAGGTCGGCCAGGACCGCCTCGCGCAGCAGGGCGTGCCGGAACCGGTAGCGGCCGTCGTCGGAGACCACGAGCAGGTGGTGGTGGACCGCCTCGGCCAGCGCGGCGTCCAGCTCGGCCGGTGGCAGGCCGCTGACCGCGGCGACCAGGTCGTGCCGCACCCGCCGGCCCGCGACGGCGGCCACCCGCAGCACCTGCTGGGCCGCCTCGCCGAGCTGCTCGACCCGCGCCAGCAGCACGTCGGTCAGCCCCATCGGCAGCGTCTCCCCGGCGAGGCCCGCCGCGAGCAGCTCCTCGGCGTAGAAGGCGTTGCCCTCGGCCCGGGCGACGACGTCCTCGACGGTTCGGTCGGGCACGTCGGCGGCCAGGCTGCGCACCAGCTCACCCACGGCGGCGTCCGGGAGGGGCGCCAGCTCCAGCCGCTCGACCAGGGGCAGCCGCACCAGCTCGGCCAGCAGCGGGCGCAGCGGGTGGCGGCGGTGCAGGTCGTCGGAGCGGTAGGAGGCGACGAGGGCGACCGGCTCCTCGGACAGCCGGGCGAGCAGGTAGCGCAGCAGGTCACGGCTGGAGCGGTCGGCCCAGTGCACGTCCTCGAGGACCACGAGCAGCGGGGTCTCCGCCGCCAGCTCGCCCAGCAGCGCCGCCACCGACTCGAACAGCTGCAGCCGCCCGCCGTCGGCGACGGGACGGCGGGCCAGCGGCCGGCCGAGGTCGGCGGCGTCCCCCGCCGGCAGCTCGGGGACGGCCGGGGCGCCCCGCCCGGACAGCAGCGCCGGCAGCCCGGGCTGCCCCGACCCGGCGGCCACCCCGCGGAGCAGGTCGACGAAGGGCAGGTAGGGCAGGCCGACGTCGCCGAGGTCGACGCAGTGCCCGGTCAGGACGCGCAGGCCGCGCTCGGCCGCGCGGCCGGCCAGCTCGTCCAGCAACCGGGTCTTGCCGACACCGGCGTCACCGGCGAGGAGCACCGCGGAGGGGTGCCCCTCCCGGGCGCGGTCGACCACGGCGAGCAGCCGGGCGAGCTCGGCCTCCCGGCCCACCAGCGGTCGGTCGTCCCACTGCGGCACGGTGCCGATCGTGGCACGGCCCCCTGCAGGGCACCGCCGCGAGTCTGCGAGCGGTGGGGGGCAGGGGGTCCTTTCGCTGCCCCCCACCACTTGCAGTGGGGAGGAGGAGGTCCTCCTTCAGCTCGCCCGCCGGGTCCGGCGGGGAGTCCAGCCGTGCCGGCGGGTGCGGGTGCCGCGGCCCAGCTGCTGCAGCACCTCGCGGCGGTAGGCGAGCTCGGCCTCGAGTCCGGGGTTGGGGTAGGTCACGACCGTCTCCTGTCGTCGGTGTCGATGACGACGACGGTCGTGCTGAGGGGGAGCCCCCGGCATCGGGCGGTCGGGCAGACCTGCGGCCCCCGATACCGGCTGAGGCCCCTCAGCCGGTCCTCAGCGCAGCTCGGTGCCCTTGGTCTCCCGCAGGGTGAGGATGACGGCGAACGCGATCGCGGCTCCCACCGCCACGTACCAGAAGAACCACAGCGGGTGCCCGGCCCCGGACAGCCAGGTGATCACCAGCGGGGCCGTGCCGCCGAACGTGGCGACGGTCAGGTTGTACCAGGAGCCGATGCCGATGGCGCGCAGCTCCGTGGGGAACAGCTCGCTCATGATCGCCGGGGCGATCGACGCCATGAGCGCGTAGAGCCCGAGGCCGGTGCAGAAGACGACGATGAGCGAGAACAGGTTGTCGCGGACCAGGAAGGACAGCGGCACGATCAGCACGGCCATCGCGCCCGACCAGATCAGCAGCTGCGGCTTGCGGCCGATGTGGTCCGAGAGCTTCCCGAAGGGGTAGCACAGCGCGACGAACAGCGCGGTGCCGATCGACAGCGCGATGAAGACGTCGGTCTTGTCGGCGCCGCGGAAGGTGATCGCGAACGGCGTCAGCGCGCTGAAGAACGTGTAGTACGACAGCGTCGACAGCAGCGTGAACGCGCACAGCTGCACCACGGCCTTCGGGTGGTGCTTGATCGTCTGCAGCAGCGGGTGCTTCGTCGCACGGGCCTTCTCCGCGTTCTCCTCGAACTGCTCGGTCTCGACCAGCGACCGGCGCAGCCACATGCCGACCAGGCCGAGCACGCCGCCGATGAAGAAGGCGATCCGCCAGCCCCAGGACTCCAGCTGGTCCTGGCTCAGGACGCTGGTCAGCACCACACCGAGCAGCGAGGCGGCCAGCAGCGCCGATCCGGTGGAGATGTAGAAGAACGACGAGTACCGGCCGCGGTGGGCCGGCGGGGCGATCTCACCCAGGTAGGCCGAGGCGTTGGAGACCTCCCCGCCGAGGGACATGCCCTGCGCGATGCGCGCCAGCAGCAGCAGGACCGGCGCCAGCCAGCCCACCTGCTCGTAGGTGGGCAGGATCGCGATGACCATCGAGCCGCCGGCCATCAGCAGGATGGTCAGCAGCATCCCGGCCTTGCGGCCGCGGAGGTCGGCGAAGCGGCCGAGCAGGATGCCGCCCAGCGGCCGGAAGAAGAAGGCCAGCGCGTACGTCGACGTCGCCCCGATCAGGGCGAGCGCCTCGTTCTCGGCCGGGAAGAACTGGCCGGCGAAGAAGACGACGAAGGTCGCGTAGACCGTCCAGTCGAACCACTCGACCGCGTTGCCGATGCTGGCCGAGACGAGCGTCTTGACCGGTAGCCGGTGCCGCTCCTCGGTCGTCGTGCCGGGACCCTGCTGCACTGCGCCTGCCATGGGAACCCCACCGATCGTCCGGTTTGCTGGACGGCATCGACCGTAAGGGGGGCGCGGCACGACGGCACGCCGAAGCTGCACGAGGGTCCGGACCGGGCGACGGCCGCCTCGCGGCGAGATGCACAACGCGGCTCCAGGCCCCCGACCGGAGTCGGGGCGGTGGTCCGTGAAGGCGTAACCAAATGGCACCCGGGGGCACGATGCACCCGGCCCGGACGCTCTCGACGCTACCCCCGCCGGAGCGCCGTCACACGGGCCGGGGCGGGTGACTTCGGCCCCTCCCGGACCCGTGCCAGACTCCGCCCGTGGCAGACCTGACCGCCGTCGAGGCGCGCGTGCTGTCCGCCGTCGACGCGGCCTGGGCGGTCTCCCGGCTGCGCGACCTGGTGGCCGTCCCCTCGGTCGGCGGCACGGCCGCGGAGTGCGAGGTGCAGCACCTGGTCGGTGACTGGCTGGAGGAGCTGGGCTGCGCCGTCGACCGCTGGCCGATCGACCTCGCCGCCGCGGCCACGGCGCCCGACGCCCCCGGTCAGGAGGTCGAGCGGACCGAGGCGTGGGGCGTGGTCGGCACCGCCCCGGCCGCGGAGGACGGCCTGCCGGCGCTCGTCCTCTCCGGCCACACCGACGTCGTCCCGCCCGGGGACCGCGCCCGGTGGCCGGCCGACCCGTTCGACCCGCGGGTCGCGGGCGGCGCCGTCCACGGCCGCGGGGCCTGCGACATGAAGGCCGGTGTCGCCGCCGCCCTCGCCGCGCTCTCCGCCGTCCGGACGGCGGGGGTGCGGCTGGCCCGGCCGGTCGCGGTGCACGCCGTGGTCGGCGAGGAGGACGGCGGGCTCGGCGCCTGGGCGACGCTGCGGCGCGGGCACCGGGGCGAGGTGTGCGTCATCCCCGAGCCGACCGCCGGCGCGGTCGTCACCGCCAACGCCGGCGCCCTGACCTTCCGGCTGGAGGTGACCGGGCACGCCGCGCACGCCGCCCACCGCGACCGCGGGGTCAGCGCGGTCGTGCTGTTCGAGCGGGTGCACGTCGGGCTGCGCGCGTTCGAGGCGGAGCGGCAGCAGGATGCCGACCCGCGCTTCGGCGGCGCCCCCCACCCGTACGGCATCAACATCGGGCGGGTGCAGGCCGGGGACTGGGCCAGCTCGGTGCCCGACCGGCTGGTCGCCGACGGCCGCTACGGCGTCCGCCTGGGTGAGGACGTCGCCACGGCGCGGGCCGCCTTCGAGGCCCGGCTGGCCGACGTCTGCGCCGCCGACCCGTGGCTGGCCGAGCACCCGGTGCGCCTGACCTGGACCGGCGGCGCCTTCGCCAGCGGCTCGCTGCCCGGCGGGCACCCGCTGCTGCCCGCCGTCCAGCGCGCGGTGGCCGACACCGGCGCCGGGGTGCCGCCCGAGCGGGCCATCCCCGCAGGCAGCGACCTTCGGCTCTACGCCGCAGCCGGGGTGCCGACCCTGCACTACGGCCCCGGCGACCTGCACCTGGCGCACGGACCGCTGGAGCGGGTGCCGGTCGACGAGCTGGTCACCGCGGCACGGGCGTTCGCGCTGCTGACCCTGCGCACGTGCGGGGTGGCATGACGCTCGTGGGCTTCGAGGCGTGGGCGGAGCTGGCCGGGGACTCCCCCACCTCCCGCACCGAGTGGGCCGCCGTCGTCGCCGCGTGGGGCGAGCCGCACCGCCGCTACCACGACCTCGGGCACCTGGCCGCCGTCCTCGGACTGGTGGGTGAGCTGGCCGGCGCCGCGACCGACCCCGACGCGGTGCGGCTGGCCGCCTGGTACCACGACGTCGTCTACGACCCCCGCCGCACCGACAACGAGGTGGTCAGCGCCGAGCGGGCGCGCGCCGGCCTGCGGGGGCTGGTGCCGCCGGAGCGGGTGGAGGAGGTGGCCCGGCTGGTGCTGCTCACCGCTGGGCACGACCCGGCGCCGGACGACCCGAACGGTGCGGTGCTGTGCGACGCCGACCTGGCGGTGCTCGCCGGCCCGCCGGAGGCCTACGCCGGCTACGCCTCGGCGGTGCGCGAGGAGTACGGGCACCTGTCCGACGCCGAGTTCACCGCGGGGCGCACCGCCGTCCTCGAGCAGCTGCTGGCGCTGCCAGCGCTGTACCGGCTGCCGGCCGTCGCCGCCGAGTGGACGCCGCGGGCGCGGGCCAACCTCGCCGCCGAGCTCAGCCTGCTACGGCGCCGCGCCTCTTCTTGAGCCGCAGACCCGCTCCCACCAGCCGGGCCAGCAGCTCCCGCCCGCCGACCGGCTCGGCTCCGGCGGCCACCGCGACCTCGTAGAGCTCGTCGGGGACGTCGTAGTGGTCGCCCTGGAACGCCCGCCGTGGGATGCCGAGCTCCGTGGCGACGAAGGCGTGCAGCTCGTCGTAGGAGACGTCGCTGACCAGGTGCGACCAGCGCCGTCCTCGCCAGGGCCACACCGGGGGGTCGATCAGCACCGCCACGGCGACAGTCTGCCCGCGGCACTAACGTCCTGCCGGTGAGCGAGGAGATCCGCTGGGGCGTCGTCGGGCCGGGCCGCATCGCGGAGAACGTGGTGGCCGACTTCTCGCAGGTACCCGGAGCCCGGCCGGTCGCGGTCGCCTCCCGCTCGGCCGACCGCGCGGCGGCGTTCGCCCAGCGGCACGGGCTCGAGCGGTCCCACGGCTCCTACGCCGAGATCCTGGCCGACCCGGACGTCGACGTGCTGTACGTGGCCACGCCGCACCCGCAGCACCACGCGGTCGCCCTCGCCGCGATCGACGCGGGCAAGGCGCTGCTGGTCGAGAAGTCCTTCACGGCCACGACCGAGGGCGCGCGTGAGGTCGTCGAGCGGGCCCGGGACCGCGGCGTCTTCGTCATGGAGGCGATGTGGACGCGCTTCCAGCCGGCCGTCGTCCGGTTGCGGGAGCTGGTGGCCGACGGCGCGATCGGCGAGGTCCGCTCGGTGCAGGCCGACCTGGGCGTCGCCCGCGACTACGACCCCGCCGACCGGCTGTTCGCCCACGAGCTCGGCGGCGGCGCGCTGCTCGACGTCGGCGTCTACGTGGTGTCGTTCGCGCAGATGGTGCTCGGCGACCCGGACACGGTCACCGCGACCGGCTCGCTGTTCCCCACCGGCGTCGACGCCGAGGCCGCGCTGCTGCTGGGGTACGCCGACGGCCGCTCGGCCACGCTGACGACCTCGCTGCGGTACCCGACGCCCGGGCAGGCGCGGGTGTTCGGCACCGCCGGCTGGATCGACGTCCTGCCCCGCTTCCACCACCCGCGCACCATCGTGCTGCACCGCGCCGGCGCCGATCCGGAGGAGATCACGCTGCCGCCGTCGGGCACCGGCTACAGCCACGAGCTGGCCGAGGTGACCGAGTGCCTGCGGGCCGGACGGACCGAGAGCGCCGTGATGCCGCTGGCCGACACGCTCGCCGTCCAGTCCGTGCTCGGCCGAGCCGCCGACCAGCTCGGCGTGGCGTTCCGGGAGGACCCGCACGTGCTGGCGTGACGCCACCCGGACGGGTGGTCCGCCGCAGGCCGCGGCTCCGACGACCGACGCCTCACCCCTCCGGCGGGCCGGGGTCCGCTCCCGCGGGCAGCCCCCCGGCCTGCGGCAGCTCCGGAGACGCCCAGGCCCGGCCGGCGGCCTGGTCGGGGGTCGGCACGCGGGTCGGCGTCCGGCCGGTGCGGCGGACCGCCTCGGCGAAGACCACCGCGTCGGTGACGGCCGCTCCGCCGGGGTCGTTGTTGAAGTAGACGAGGACGTCGGAGTCCCCGTGGGTCTCCGACAGCCGCTCGGCCCACACCTGCAGGGTCTCCGGGCGGTACGCCCAGCCCTCGGCACCGGTGTGCAGCCGCAGGTAGCCCCAGCCGGCGGTGCGCCACAGCGGCGCGACCGGCCGCTCGGCGCGGTCGGCCCAGCACAGTGCCGCGTCGTAGCGCTCGAGCAGTGCCCGGACCTCGTCGGTCCACCACGAGTCGTGCCGCGGCTCGACGGCGACGCGGGTGCCGGCCGGGAACTGCGCCAGGCAGTCGCGGAGCAGGCCGGCGTCGGCCTGGAGCGTGGGCGGCAGCTGCAGCAGGACGGCGTCGAGCCGGTCGCCGAGGCCGGCCACCCGCTCCGCCAGCCGGGCGACCGGCTCCTCGGGGTCGCGCAGCCGCTTGACGTGGGTGAGGAACCGGCTGGCCTTGACCGCCCAGCGGAAGTCCGGCGGGGTGCGGGCCCGCCAGGCCTCGAACGTCGTCCGCTCCGGCAGCCGGTAGAAGGCGTTGTTGCTCTCGACCGTGGCGAAGTGCGCCGCGTGGTGCTCCAGCCACAGCCGCTGGGGCAGCCGCTGCGGGTAGAAGCGGCCGCGCCAGTCGCGGTACTGCCAGCCCGACGTCCCGATGACCACTGCCACGGCAGCCGCCTACCCCCTCGGGCCGCCGACGACGCGGACCCGCCGCGCCCCCGGATTGGGGGGATCCGCTCCCCCTCCGCTCGGCTGCCGGGCGCGCCGGTGCGCGACGACCGTGATCCCCACGAGACCGGCCCACGACGGGTGTGGGCGCGGCGCGACTGCGGAGTAGGCGATGACGAGGACACGACCGACCCAGCACGGCGGTCGCGGGGGTGGGCACGGAGCTGTCGGTGCCCCCGCGTCGCGAGCGTCCCGATCCCCCAAGCGACTGATCGCCGGCGGTCTGGCGGCCCTGACGGCCACCGGGAGCCTCGTGACCTTCGCGACCATGGCCCAGGCCGGCACCCCACCGGCGGGGCCCGGCAACATCGAGATCTTCAACAAGCGGAGCATGGTGGCCCTGGAGGGCTACGCCGCCCAGGCCGGCCAGGAGGCCACCGTCGAGGTGCTCCGCGGAGGCCAGACGATCGGCATCGGCGTGGGGACGCTGGACGGCACCGGCTTCCTGGAGTTCAACCACCCCGGCGGCGAGTGCTGGATCGGGGTGACCCCCACCATCAAGCCGGGTGACGAGGTCCGGGTCTCGTTCAGCGGGGAGGCCTTCACGGACTCCGCGATCACCGCCTCCCCCACGGTCACCGAGGTCGCCGGCAGCGGCTTCACCGCGACCGGCAACCTCCCGACCGACCCGGAGAACCGGGTGCGCGGGACCGGCACGGTCACGATCACGGGCACCTACGACCCCGCGGACCCGTGGTTCGACCCGGCTCGGTTCGCCATCGAGACGGTCAACCCGGAGAACGACGACGACAAGACCCCGCCCGGCGAGGACCCGGGCCTGTCCGACAACCGGGCCATGGGCATCAGCCTGGTCCCGGACGACGAGCACCCCAACGGCGAGCCCGGCCTGTGGGACGCCACCGCCACGGCCGACCCCGCGACCGGCACCATCGTGGGCACCTACACGCTCTTCACCGAGGCCGACTACGACCGCGTGCTCGAGGGCGACCACGTCTTCGCGGCGTGGATGGCGGGCGAGGAGCCGGCGCTCGGCCTGACCCAGAACGAGTTCGAGGAGATCCCCGGCCCGGGGATGGGCGGCTGCCCGCCGAGCCCGGACGGCCAGGTGCCGACGGCGCCGACGACGGCTGAGCTGTCCTCGGCCACGGGCTCGACCTCGGTGGACGTCGCCTGGCAGACGCCGGCCCAGCCCGCCGACGCCCCCGAGGTCACCGGCTACCGGGTGGCCGCGATCGGTGGCGCCCACGCCGAGCAGGAGACCGCCGAGCGCACCGGCGGCACCAGCGTCTCCCTCGACGGTCTCGAGGCCGGTGCCACCTACGAGATCACGATCGAGGCCTACAACGGCCGGTGGTCGGCGGTGCAGTCGCTCGGCACGGTGGTCGTCGGCTCCGGCACCGGCGTCACTCCGCCGCCGGACGGCGGGACCGACCCCGGCACGGACCCGACCACGGCTCCCGGGGCCCCGGCCGGACTGACCGCCACCAGCGCGTCGCTGGACAGCGCCGACGTGACCTGGACGGCCGCCGCCGGTGCGACCGGCTACACGGTGACCGCGACCTCGGCCGACACGGCCGCCGCGGTCCCCGCTCCGGTGACGGTCGCTGCTCCGGCGACCACGGCCACGCTCAACGGCCTGACCTCGGGCGCGACCTACACCGTCTCGGTGACCGCCGCCAACGCCAACGGCGAGGGCCCGGCCGCCACGGCCACGGTGTCGACCCTGACGGCGGTGGCCCCCGCGGCGTTCACCCTGACCCGGGTCGTCCCCGGTCACGAGAGCATCACCGCCGAGTGGACGGCGGCGGCGGCCGGCAACGCGGCCAGCCCGGTGTCCGGCTACGACCTGGTCGCCACCCCGGCGGACGGGCAGGCCCCCGTCACCGTCGCGGCGACCGGCACCACCGGCACGGTGAGCGGGCTCAGGAACACGGTGGAGTACACGCTCACCGTGGTCGCCAGGAGCGGCACCGCGACCACCAGGGGCACGGTGCCCGCGACCGTCGACAACACGGTCACGCCGACCGACGTCGTCACGGTCACCCGGGCGCAGTACCGGGCCGACAAGCGGGAGTACCGGATCTCGGGCACCGCGCAGGACGCGACGGTGAACCGGGTGCACGTCCGGCTCGGTGACGTCGCGGGGTCGGGGACGACCATCCAGCTCAACGTGCCGGTCGCGGCCGACGGCACCTGGGCGGTCGACCTCCGGAACGGTCCGACCCTGCCGACCAGCAACCGCATCAACGTCACCTCGGACTCGGGCGCCAGCACGGTCACCCTGATGACGCGGACGCGCTGACCGGCGTCGGGGCCGGGGCGCGTCCCCGGCCCCGACGGCGACCGGACGGACCGAGGGCCCGTTCCCGCACACCGCGGGGGCGGGCCCTCGGCCTGCACGCGTGAGGCCGCGGCCGCGCGGGCACAGGACGCGCGTGACCGACCTCCCCCCGACCGTCTTCGTCCTGTTCGGCGCCACGGGCGACCTGGCCCGCCGGATGGTGCTGCCGGCCTTCTTCGAGCTCGCCCAGCGGGGGCTGCTGCCGGAGGACTGGCGGCTGGTCGGCAACGGCCGCGGCGACGTCTCCCACGAGGACTTCGCCGGGCGGGTCCGCGACGCGCTCACCGAGTTCGGGCCGCACCCCGACCAGGGCCCCTGGGAGGAGTTCGCCGGCCGGCTGCGCTTCGCCGGCGGCGGCTTCGAGGAGGCCGACCCCGGCAGCCTGCTCGACGTCCTCGGGGAGGCGCGCGAGGAGCTCGGCGGGGACCCGCAGCTGGTCCACTACCTCGCCGTACCCCCGTCGGCCTTCGAGAAGCTGACCCGCGCGCTGCCGCAGCACGGGCTGACCGAGGGCGCCCGGGTAGTCTACGAGAAGCCCTACGGCACCTCGCCGGAGAGCTTCCGCGAGCTCGACGACCTCGTGCTGTCGGTGCTCGACGAGGACCAGGTCTTCCGCATCGACCACTTCCTGGGCAAGGAGGGCACCCAGGACCTGCACGTGCTCCGCTTCGCCAACGCGCTGTTCGAGCACGTGTGGCACCGCGACCACGTGGCGCAGGTGCAGATCGACGTCCCGGAGGACCTGGACGTCGCCGACCGCGCGGAGTTCTACGACGCGACCGGCGCTGCCCTCGACATGCTGGTCACCCACCTGTTCCAGGTGGCCGCCGAGGTGGCGATGGAGCCGCCGGCCGGCTTCTCCCCCGCCGACCTGCAGGCCGCCCGCGAGGGGGTGCTCGCCGCCTTCCGTCCCCTCGACCCCGACGAGGTGGTGCTCGGCCAGTTCGACGGCTACACCGACACCGAGGGCGTGGCCGACGACTCGCGGACCGACACCTACGTCGCCGCCCGGCTGTGGGTCGACACCGACCGCTGGCGCGGCGTCCCGTTCGTGCTGCGGACCGGCAAGCGGCTGGCCGCCAGCGAGCAGCGGGTGAGCCTGCTGCTGCGCCGTCCCGACGGGCCGGTCACCGACGTCCCCGGCCACGGCAACGTGCTGTCCCTGTCGCTGTCGGGGTCCGGCGCGGTGGACCTGCAGGTCGTCGCCAAGGAGCCCGGCCCCGACCTCTCCCTCGCCACGGCGACGGCCACGCTCGAGCTGGCCGACGTCCCCGGGGGGACGCCGCTGCCGCCCTACGTGTCCCTGCTGCACGACGTGCTCGTCGGCGACCGGTCGCTGTTCACCAGCAGCGACGGCCTGGCGCACGCGTGGCGGGCGTTCGCCCCGCTGCAGCAGCGGCCGCCGCAGGTGCACCGCTACGCACCCGGCTCCTGGGGCCCGCCCGAGGCCGAGGCGCTGGCCGAGCCGTGCGGCTGGCTGCTGGGCGACGGACGCCGGGACTGACGGAGGGCCACCCACTCTCCACCGGCGAGATCGGCGATCTCGCCAGGCGACGCACCCCGCGAACGCCGACAGGGGCGGTCCGCTGGGTAGCGGACCGCCCCTGCCGGGCAGTGCTGGTGGTGCGGCGAGGAGCCTGGAACGGCTCCCTCGCAGGGCCCCGGGACGCGCGAAGCGTGTTCCGGGGGGCGAGGGGGTCCTCCTAGAAGTCCATGCCGCCCATGCCGCCGTCGCCGCCCGGCATGGCCGGGGCTGCCTTCTCCGGCTTGTCGGCGATGACGGCCTCGGTGGTGAGGAAGAGCGCCGCGATGGAGGCGGCGTTCTGCAGCGCCGAGCGGGTCACCTTGGCGGGGTCGATGATCCCGCTGGCGACGAGGTCCACGTACTCGCCGGTCGCGGCGTTGAGGCCCTGACCGGTCGCGGAGTTGCGGACCTTCTCCGCGACGACGCCACCCTCGAGGCCGGCGTTGATCGCGATCTGCTTCAGCGGCGCCTCGAGCGCGACGCGCACGATGTTGGCACCGGTCGCCTCGTCACCCTCGAGCTCGAGCTTCTCGAACGCGACGGTGGTGGCCTGCGCCAGGGCGACGCCACCACCGGCGACGATGCCCTCCTCGACGGCGGCCTTGGCGTTGCGCACCGCGTCCTCGATGCGGTGCTTGCGCTCCTTGAGCTCGACCTCGGTCGCGGCGCCGGCCTTGATGACGGCGACGCCACCGGCCAGCTTGGCCAGGCGCTCCTGCAGCTTCTCGCGGTCGTAGTCGGAGTCCGACTTCTCGATCTCGGCGCGGATCTGGTTCACCCGGCCGGCGATCTGGTCGCTGTCACCGGCGCCCTCGACGATCGTCGTCTCGTCCTTGGTGACGACGACCTTGCGGGCGCGGCCCAGCAGGGAGACGTCGGCGGTGTCGAGCTTGAGGCCGACCTCCTCGCTGATGACCTGGCCACCGGTGAGGATGGCGATGTCGGTCAGCATGGCCTTGCGGCGGTCACCGAAGCCGGGGGCCTTGACCGCGAGGGACTTGAAGGTCCCGCGGATCTTGTTCACGACCAGGGTCGCCAGGGCCTCGCCCTCGACGTCCTCGGCGATGATGGCCAGCGGCTTGCCCGACTGCATGACCTTCTCCAGCAGCGGGAGCAGGTCCTTGACCGAGCTGATCTTGCTGTTGACGACGAGCACGTACGGGTCGTCGAGGACGGCCTCCATGCGCTCGGCGTCGGTGACGAAGTAGGGCGAGATGTAGCCCTTGTCGAAGCGCATGCCCTCGGTGAGCTCGAGCTCGAGGCCGAAGGTGTTGCTCTCCTCGACGGTGATGACGCCTTCCTTGCCGACCTTGTCCATCGCCTCGGCGATGAGCTCGCCGATGGCCGGGTCAGCGGCGGAGATCGACGCGGTGGCGGCGATCTGCTCCTTGGTCTCGACGTCCTTGGCGGTCGAGAGGAGGTACTCGGTGACCGACTCGACGGCCTTCTCGATGCCCTTCTTCAGGGCCATCGGGTTGGCGCCGGCGGCGACGTTGCGCAGACCCTCGCGGACGAGCGCCTGGGCGAGCACGGTGGCGGTGGTGGTGCCGTCACCCGCGACGTCGTCGGTCTTCTTCGCGACCTCCTTGACGAGCTCGGCGCCGATCTTCTCCCACGGGTCCTCGAGCTCGATCTCCTTGGCGATGCTCACACCATCGTTGGTGATGGTGGGGGCGCCCCACTTCTTCTCGAGGACGACGTTGCGGCCCTTGGGACCGAGGGTCACCTTGACGGCGTCGGCGAGGGTGTTCATACCCCGCTCGAGGCCGCGGCGAGCCTCTTCCTCGAAGGCGATCATCTTGGCCATGTGGTGATGTCCTCCATGCATGGATCGCTGCACGGCCGGGACCGGCGCCCGCGACGGACGACACCGGTGGCGCGGGCGCTCCGTCGGCCCGCGCACCAGTGCCTCACCGTTCCGACCTGATTGGCACTCGGCACTGTCGAGTGCCAGCCCGAGTCTGGCACTCGCCCCTGCCGAGTGCAAGGACGGGGGGACGGCGGCCGGTGTTCCGGTCCCGGGACGACCCCGGGTACCTCCGGGGGTCTCAGCGAGGGGGGGTCCCGCCGGAGAACTCCGCGGTCGGCACGGGCACCGGCCCCCCGCCGGCCGTGGCGCCCTCGGGACGACGGGCCGCCACGGCGGCCAGGACCCGCAGCACCAGCGACGGCGACAGGCGCATGAGCCGCCACATGACGCGAGCCTGGCGCGGCGCCACGATGACCGGCCGGTTGCGGTCGACACCGCGCAGGACGTCGGCGGCCAGGGCGTCGGCGCCGTACAGCCGTCCACCGCTGAACCGGGTGACCACCTCGCGAGCGTCGATCGCCTCGACGCTGGGCACTCGCGGCAGGTCCGCGGGCACCCCCTTGTCGAGGATCGGGGTGTCGACACCACCGGGACAGACCACGCTCACCCGGACCCCCCGCGCAGCGCCCTCCGCGCGGAGGCTCAGGGACAGGCCGACCACCGCCCACTTCGTCGTCGCGTAGGGAGCCGAACCGGGCATCGGGAGCAGGCCGGCCAGCGACGCGGTGTTGACGATGTGGCCGTGCCCCTGACGGAGCATCAGGGGGTACGCGGCCTGCACCCCGTGCACCACGCCCCGCAGGTTGACGTCGAGGGTCCGGGCCCAGTGCGCCAGGGTCAGCTCCTCCGCCGGCCCGCCGATGCCGAGCCCGGCGTTGTTGAACAGCAGGTCCAGCCGACCGTGCCGCTCCGCGGTCCCGTCGACCAGTGCGGCGACGGCGTCGGCCTCCCGCACGTCGACGGTGACCGCCGTGGCCGCACCGGGTCCCGCCGCGTGCAGTCGCTCGGCGACCTCGGCCGCCGCGTCCCCGTCGACGTCGGCGAGGACGACCACGTCACCGCGGCGCACCAGCGCCGTCCCCAGCGCCCGGCCGATCCCGGACGCACCCCCGGTGACGATCGCGATCCGCGACACGACCCCTCCTCCTCCGGCCGGTACCCGACGGGCACACCAGGGGGAGCCTCCCGCCCGCCCGGGCGAGGAGCACGTCCCGCCGGTCCGCGAGCTCGTCGGCACCGGCTCCCGCGGACCGGCCGACGGCGTGCCGAGCCACCCCGTCACGGGGCGCGACGGGACGTGACCCGCCGGACACGCCGGAGGCCCGGCCCCCACGAGGGGGACCGGGCCTCCGGCGGACTGGGGTCAGGCGCTGCGCACGGCGTCGGCCTGGGGACCCTTCTCGCCCTGGACGACCTCGAAGGTGACCCGCTGGCCCTCGTCGAGGCTCTTGTAGCCGTCCATCTGGATGGCCGAGTAGTGGACGAAGACGTCCTGGCCGCCGTCGACGGCGATGAAGCCGAAGCCCTTCTCGGCGTTGAACCACTTCACGGTGCCCTGTGCCACGTGTGCTCCCACGTTTCGTGCGTGCGGACGGCCTCCCCACCGACCGGGGAGGCCGGGTCGAGCTCTTCCGCCCGTCGAACACGAACGTGGAACCGAACCGCGGGAGAACGTACAGCACGAAACGCCTGGTGAGACCAGGCTCACGCGCACGGCACACCAGATGGGGGGACGTCGCCCCGGAGGACCGGCAGCGCGCCACCCCGGTGGGTCAGCCGATGAGACCGGCCGCCCGGGCCGACGACAGCGACGGGGACACCCGGTGGGTCGGCCCGACGACCGGCTCCAGCGGGTCGAGGGTCTTCAGGCCCTCCCCGGTGTTCAGGACGACGGTCTCCGCCGCCGGGTCCAGCCGGCCGTCCTCGACCAGCAGGCGCAGCACCGCGGTGGTGACGCCGCCGGCGGTCTCGGCGAAGACGCCGGTCGTGCGGGCCAGGTCGCGGATGCCCTGCACGATCTGGGCGTCGTCCACCCGGCCGACGGCACCGCCGGTGCGCCGGATCGCGTCGAGGGCGTACGGCCCGTCGGCGGGGTTGCCGATGTTCAGCGACTTGGCGATGCCGGTCGGCTTCACCGGCTTGACGACGTCCCAGCCGTTGTCGAAGGCGGTGGCGATCGGGTCGCAGCCGGCCGACTGGGCGCCGAAGATGCGCCACTCGGTGGCCTCGACGATGCCCGCCGCGGTCAGCTCGCGGAACGCCTTGTCCACCTTGGTGAGCAGCGAGCCCGAGGCCATCGGGATGACGACCTGGGCCGGGATCCGCCAGCCGAGCTGCTCGGCGATCTCGTAGCCCATCGTCTTGGAGCCCTCGGCGTAGTAGGGCCGCACGTTCTGGTTGACGAACGCGGTGTCCTCGAACTCGTCGGTCTCGGCGAGCTCGCTGGTCAGCCGGTTGACGTCGTCGTAGGAACCGTCGACGGCGACCAGCGTCTGCCCGTAGACGGCCGACTGCACGACCTTCCCGGGCTCGAGGTCCGAGGGGATGAAGACGAAGGAGGGCAGCCCGACGCGGGCGGCGTGCGCGGCCACCGAGTTGGCCAGGTTGCCGGTCGAGGCGGCGGCGATCTTGCTGTAACCCAGCCGCTTGGCCGCGGTGGCGGCGAGGCTGACCACGCGGTCCTTGAACGAGTGCGTGGGGTTGGCCGAGTCGTCCTTGACCCACAGCCCGCCGGTGAGGCCGAGCTCGGCGGCCAGCCGGTCGGCGCGCACCAGCGGCGTCATGCCCGGGTCGAGGGTGACGCGGTCGGCCGGGTCCTGACCCACCGGGAGCAGCGCGGCGTAGCGCCAGATGTTCTGCGGGCCGGACTCGATCTGCTCGCGGGTGACCGCCCGCATCAGCTCGGGGTCGTAGTCGACCTCCAGCGGGCCGAAGCACTCGGCGCACGCGTGCTCGGCGATCAGGCCGAACGTGGCGCCGCAGTTGCGACAGACGAGCCCGCGGGCTGGGGACGGCGCAACGGGGCCGCCCGCGCTCGAGTCGGCCTGCACAGAACCGGGAGCGGTCAGGGTCATGCGACGACTACCTCCTCATCTTCCCCGCGTCGGGCCGTCGAGCCGCGCGGGACGGAATTGGCACCTTCCGCTGCGCTGACGCGCGGTGCGGCGGTTGCCGGGGCTTCGTCGGGCCGTGTCCCTCTGCCCCTCTGGATGAGTGGAACGCCCAGGACTCTACCCACCTGACGGGCACCGCAGCGGGCCGGGCCAGGATGGGCCGGTGAGCACGCGCGTCGTCTACACCGACCTCGACGGCACGATGGTCGGCCCGCGCGGCTCGTTCTGGCACACCGCCGCCCGCGACCTCACCGCCGACCCGGCCACCGCGCTGCACGACCTGCACCGCGCCGGCGTCGCGCTGGTCCTGGTCAGCGGGCGCACCTTCGAGCAGGTCGTGGAGGCCGCGCGCATCTTCGCCGCCGACGGCGCCATCGCCGAGCTGGGCTCGGTGGTCAGCTGGGACGGCGGCCGCGGCGTGCACCGGCTGACCGGCGCGCTGCCCGAGGAGCACGCCGGCCGGACGCCGATGGAGGTGATGGCCGAGCTGGACCTCGTGGAGGACCTGCTCGCCCGCCACGCCGGCCGCCTGGAGTGGCACGCGCCCTGGCACGCCACCCACCTCACCGACGCGCTGCTGCGCGGCCGGGTCGACCCGCTGGCCGTGGACGCCGAGCTGGCCGAGCGCGGCGCGGGCTGGCTGACGCTCAAGGACAACGGGGCCATCCCGGCGACGTCCCGCATGACGCTGGCGCCCGAGGGGCTGCCGCCGCGGGTCTACCACCTGATGCCGCGCGGCATCTCCAAGGGCGCGGCCATCGCCTGGGACCTCGAGCGGCGCGGGCTGACCCCGGCCGACGCGGTGGCCATCGGCGACAGCGTCAGCGACTTGGAGATGGCGCCGGCGGTCGAGCGGCTGTGGATCACCGCGAACGGGGCCACGGTCGACGGGATGGCCGACCGGCTGGCCGCCGTCCCCAACGTGACCGTGACCGACGCCCCCATGGGCGAGGGCTGGGCACAGGCCGTCCGCGCGTCGCTGTGACACTGCGATCCTCTCGATCGCACCGCGGCCGATCGCCGTCCCCCTGCTGCGCGGAGCCGCTGCGCGCGAACGCGGGGAGGACCCTCCGGGCCCGTCCCCGCGTCCCGCCCTCGCAGGGCGGCTCACCTCGTACTACGACGTGACGTCGCGGCGGGAGAAGTGCCGGAAGCCCAGCGCCGTGAACACCGCCGCGTAGACCAGGGACTGCACGACACCGCGGAACAGGTCGCCGGAGTCGACGGGGGTCTGCAGCAGGTCGGTCCAGGCGAACTCCTCCGCGGTCGGGAAGAAGTCGCGGATGGAGCCCAGCTGCTCGACCTGGTCGAGGATCGCGAACACGAACATCGTGAACACCGCCCCGCCGACCGCGGCCAGCGGCGCGTCGGTCACGGTGGACAGCCAGAACGCCAGCGTGCCCACGACCAGCAGGTGGACGGCGAGGTAGCCCACCATCCCGGCCAGCCGCAGCAGCCCCTCCCCCTGGCCCAGGGTGACGCCGACCGGCGTCTGCACGGCGCCGAAGCCGAACGCGATGCCGCCGGCGAGCAGCGCCGTGAGCACGAGGGCGACCAGCGCGCCCACCGAGAGCACCAATGCGGCCAGCCACTTCTGCCGGAGCAGCCGCATCCGCGGCACCGGGGTCGCCAGCGTGTAGCGCAGCGACCCCCACTGGGCCTCGCTGGCCACGGTGTCACCGAAGAACAGCGCGTAGACCACGACCAGGAAGAAGCTCGTCGTCGCGAAGAGCACGAACAGGGTGAAGTTCAGCCCGCTCGAGGTGGCGACGTCGACCAGGTTGATGCGGGCGTTCTCCTCGGCCTCCTCGGTGCCGCCCAACTGGAGGGCGGCGATGAGGACCAGCGGCAGCGCCGCCATGAGCACCAGGACCCCGAGGGTGCGCCGGCGCCGGAACTGCCTGCGCAGCTCGACCGACAGCCGCAGGGTCCGCTCGGGGCGGTAGCCGGCGACCGCCCCGGTCGGCTGGACGTGAGCGGTCATCAGGAGTCCTCCCCCACCAACGCCAGGAACGCGTCCTCCAGCCGGCGGCGCGGCGTGAACGCGTCGACCGCGATGCCGGCCGCCACCAGCGCCTGCAGCGCGGGCGCCCGGCCGGTGCCGTCGAGGTCGGCGACCAGTCCCTCGTCGGTGCGCTCCACCGTCACCCCGGGCAACCCGGTGAGGACGGCGGCCGCCCGGTCGCCGTCGGCGTCGTCGGCCAGGCCGACCAGCACCGACCCGCCCGTGCCGACGATCTCGTCGACCGTGCCCTGGGCGATCTTCTGCCCCTTCGCCATGACGACCACGTGGCTGCAGGTCTGCTCGATCTCGCTCAGCAGGTGGCTGGAGACGATCACCGTGCGGCCGGTCGCGGCGTAGGAGCGCAGCACCTCGCGCATGGCGTGGATCTGGGGCGGGTCGAGCCCGTTGGTCGGCTCGTCGAGGACCAGCAGGTCCGGCAGGCCGAGCATCGCCTGGGCGATCGCGACCCGCTGGCGCATGCCCTGGCTGTAGCGGCGCACGGGCCGGTCGATCGCGGCGCCGAGGCCGGCGACCTCGATCGCCTCCTCCATGTGCGCGTCCTCGGCGGGGCGCCCGGTGGCGGCCCAGTACAGCCGCAGGTTGTCGCGGCCGGACAGGTGCGGCATCAGCCCGGTGCCCTCGACGAAGGAGCCGAGGCGGGACAGCACCGGCGTGCCCGGGCGGATCTCGTGGCCGAAGACGGTGATCCGCCCCTCGGTCGGCCGGATCAACCCCATGAGCATGCGCAGCGACGTCGTCTTGCCCGCGCCGTTGGGGCCGAGCAGCCCGAGGACCTGGCCGCGGCGCACCTCGAAGGAGAGGTCGCGGACCGCGACGAAACCGTCCTTGTAGGCCTTGGTGACGCCGGTGAAGCGCAGCGGCACGTCCTCCCCGTCGGGCTCGACGACCGAGACCCGGCGGCGGCTCCGGCGCCCCCACAGCACGGCGGCCAGCCAGCCGAGCAGGCCCAGCGCGGCCACTCCGCCGAGCAGGACCCACCAGCGGGAGGTGCCGTTCGGGTCCTCGGTGCGCCCGTCGACCTGCGGGACGGCGAGCGCGGCGGCGTCCCCGCCGGTGGCCAGCGCGACCGAGTAGACGGCCGCCTCGGACGGCAGCGCGAAGGCCTGGTCGGTCGAGGAGACCACCACGCGCATCGTGTGGCCGGCCTCGAAGCGGTGCACGATCCCCGGCAGCGTCACGCTGATCTGCGTCGGGGCCGTGGGGTCGGCGGACAGGCCGGTCAGCGCCAGCGGCGCGACCAGGCCCGCCGGCAGGGTCGCCGTCCCGTCGGGGGCGACGTCGTAGAGCTTGGCGAACAGCGTCGCCGAGCCACCGGGCGAGGCGACGGCGAGGTCGATCGTCGAGGCGCCGACGACCTCCACCGCCTCGCCGAGCGGTTCGCTCTCGAAGGCGGCGAACTGGCCGGGGATCTCGAACGACGTCCCCGCCAGCGCCGAGGCCAGCGAGCCCAGTCCGGGGACGACGGTGATCGCGGCCGGCGTCCCACCGGCAGGCGTGACCACCGGCTGCAGCGGCCCGTCGACGGCGATCGCCGAGCGCTGCGCCGGCCCGGTGCCGGCCAGGCCCGGGTACGCCGGTGCGGTCACGGTGCGGTTGCCGCCCTGCACGGTGCCGACCGTCGCGGTCACGCCGGTGGGGGCGGGGAACTCGAAGCCGGTGCCGGGGTCCGGGCCTCGGGCGGGGTCGTCGGCGGAGCGCAGGTGCCAGTCGAACCAGCCGGCCACCTGCTCGCGCAGCTGCTCGGTGGTGCGCTCGGACGCCTGGGTGTCGTGGCCGCCCTGGTACCAGACGACCTTCACCGGGGTGCCGTCGGCGGCGATGCCGCGGGCGTTGGCGTCGGCCTGGCCGAGGCCGAACAGCGAGTCCTGCGTGCCCTGCACCAGCAGGGTGGGTGCCTCGATGCGCTCCAGGACCGGAGCCGGGCTGCTGCGGTCCAGCACGGCGGCGATCTCGGGGGTCAGCGTGCCGGTGGACGCCGCGGACTGGTAGGCCGCGCACACCTCGGGGGTGAAGCGGCCGCAGGTCAGCAGCTGCTCGACCGCCTGCGGGTCCACCGCCGCCGGGTCGATTGCCCCGAGGTCGCCGGGCAGCTCCGCAGGCGGGCTCCCCGCCGCAGCGGCCGCAGCGGCGCCGTCGCCGTCGCCGTCCCCGCCGCCGAGCGCGCCCAGCAGCCCGCCGCTGGGGGCCGACCCGACACCGAAGAACAGCCCCGACCACAGTCGCTTGTAGACCCCGCCGTCCTGCGCCTGCGCGGTGGCCGCGACGGTGCCGGCGGCCGGCTCCCCCAGCTGCGAGGGGAACAGCGCGGCGGTCAGCGAGTTCCAGGTGATCTGGGGGGCGATCGCGTCGACCCGGTCGTCGTAGCCGGCCCCGAGCAGGGCCAGCGCCCCGCCGTAGGAGGCGCCGGCGACGCCGACCCGCGGGTCGCCCTCGGCGTCGAGCAGGACGTCGTCCCGCGCGGCCAGCCGGTCCAGCAGCGCGGAGAGGTCGGCGACCTCCGAGCGCGGGTCGTTGAGCCCGATCCGGCCGGTGCTCTCCCCGAAGCCGCGCGCGGAGTAGGTGAGGACGACGTAGCCGCGCCCGGCGAGGTCGCGGGCGTCGTCGGCGACGGAGTCCTTGCTGCCGCCGAAGCCGTGGGCGAGCACGACCGCCGGCGCGGGTGCCGCGGCGCTCGCCGAGGCCGGCAGGAACAGGGTGGTGTCCAGCTCGGCGGCGTCGGCGCCCCGGCCCACGGGGACCCGCGCCTCCTCGGTGGCAGCGTCCTCGGCCGCCGCGGCCGGGACCGGGGGCAGCAGCCCGGCCACGGCCAGGGTGAGCAGCAGGAGCAGGGCAGCGGACGTCGCGCGGGCGCCGGGGCGCGGGCGGGGACGCACGGGCCCGCGAACGGGACGCACGGAGCCGCCAACGGACGGCAGCGCCCAGGGGTTCCGCGGGCGTCCGGGCGCGGTCAGGGCCGCCACTCGCCCGTGGTGACCACCACGAGACCCGGGTCCGCGACGTCGGGGACCTCGAAGAAGCGCACCGCCGGGCCGCTGATCTGCGGGAACTGCTGCATGAGCTGGACGGCGGCGTCGTACTGGGCCTGGTCGCCCTCGGTGAAGTAGACGGTGGTCGTGGCGACGTCGGCGCCCTGGTACTCACCGACGCCCGCGGACGCCCAGCCACCGGCGGTCAGCTCGGCGGTGATGTCCCCGGCGAGGCCGGACACGCCGGTCGCGTTCAGCACGGTCACCGGCACGCGCACCGGCTCGGCGAGGGCGGCGTCGACCGGCGGCAGGGGCTGGACGTCCAGGGGCGGCAGGGCCGAGCTGGGGACGGCCGGCGCCGGCGTCGTGGCGGTCAGCTCGGGCGAGGTGCTGCGGGAGGCCTCCTGGGCCTCCGACGAGGTGAAGGAGTAGACGCCGAGCACCACGAGGGCGACCACGGCCACGGCCAGCAGACCCACCGCGACGCGGCGCACCCCGGAGCTGCGCGCCTCCTCCTGCCGGGCCGTGCGGACGGCGCGCAGACGCTCGGCCTCGGCGGCCTGGCGCTCCGCGCGGAAGGCGGCGCGGCCGCCCACGACCCCGGTGGAGCTCCCGGTGTCCGGCCCCCGGCGGTCCCGGTCGCCGTCGCTGCGGTCCCCGCCGGCGCTGCGGTCCTCGTCGTCGTAGCGCCCGTCGTCGTGGCGTCCGTCGTCGTGGCGCCCGTCGTGACCGCGGTCGTCGTAGCGGTCCTCGTCGTACCGGTCGTCCTCGTACCGGTCGTCCTCGTACCGGTCGTCGGACTCGTCGTCCCAGGCGGGGGTGCGGTCCGGGATGGCCTCGGTCGCCGGCGCGGCCGCACGCGAGGACCCGGCGGGGGTGCGGTCCGGGATCGCCTCGGTGGCCGGCGGCGGGGCCGGGCGTTCGTCACGGGTCCGGGAGGGGCTGGTCCAGTCGCGGTAGCCCGCGGCGGCGCCGGCGGCCGGTGCCACGGCCGGCGGCGGGCTCGAGGACCAGGACGGCTCGCCCGAGGACCCGGTCGGCGACGCGGCGGGCGGCGCGGCGTGGTCGGCCCACGGCCGGACCCGGTCGGCGGCGCGGCGGCGGGGCGTCTCGGCCGGCCGGGCAGGGGCCGGCTCGTCGACGGGGTCCGGGGTGGGGACCGCCTGGAACGGGGCGACGGTGGTGCGGGGAGCGGCCTGCGGCGCGGGAGCCGGGGGCACGGCGGCCGACGGTGGCACCGGCAGCCGCATGCGGGTCACCGGCGCCGGCTCGGCGGCGCGGGGCCGGTCGGCGGGTGGGGCGGGTCGGGCCGCACCGGCGACCGGGACCGGCACCGGCCGGGCCGGCGCGCTGACGCGGCCGGGGCTCGGCGAGGGAGCGCCGGAACGACCGGCGCCGGCTGCCGGGGCAGCGGAGCGACCGGCAGCCGCGGCCGGGACGACCGAGCGGCCGGCACCCGCGGCGGGAACGCCGGCGCGGGTGGCGCCCGGCGCGGGGCGGGGCGGCCCACCGGCCGGGCTGCCCGGACGGGCGGTGGAGCCGGCGCCCCGCAGTGGGGCGGGGGCGGGGGCGGCGGAGCGGGCGGGGGCGGCGGCGCGGACCGGTACCGCGGGGGGCACCGGCCGGCCCTGCGGAGCACGCCGGCGGCCCGGGTCCTCGCCCGCCTCGAGCAGGCCGTCGCGTCGGCGGTCGGCGCGGCTGCGGCTGGGCGCCGTCGGGTGCTCGGCCGGGGGCGGGCTGTGCGGGCCGTCGGTGCGACGCCGACCGTGCGGGACCGGGGCGCTCACCCGGTCCGCTTCGTCACCGCCTGATGCGGCGTGCCTGCCCACGGTGAGCAAATCTAGATGCCGCGGCCCCCGTTGCCCAGGAACTGAGACGATCGCCGCTGTCCCCGCGCGGCGCGCAGCCGGCGCAACCGCCGGACCAGCAGCGGGTCGGCCTCCAGGGCCGCAGGCCTGTCGACCAGGGCGTTCAGCAGCTGGTAGTAGCGCGTCGGCGCCAGGCCGAAGCGGTCACGGATGGCCGTCTCCTTGGCGCCGGGGCGGCGCCACCACTGCCGTTCGAAGGCGAGCACCTCGTGCTCGCGGCGGGTGAGGCCGGCGGACGGGGCAGCGGGGTCGGGGACGTGCGCGGTGGACGGGTCGGCCGCCGGGGGAAGAGGCACCTCGCCCCCCGGCGGGGAGACCGCGGGAGCTGGTTCGGCAGACACTGGACACCTCCTTGAGGGACACCCCGACGGTAGTCCGCCCCACCGACATCCCGGGCCGCGGCGGCCGCCTCGCCCGTGGAAGGACCTCGTCCTCACCGTGGGAGGACCCCGTCCCCCTCGTCCCTCGCAGGCTCGGGACGAGCCGCTGGACGGGGCCTGCGGCGAGCCTCTGGACGGGGCCTGGTCCGAGCCCTCGAGTGGTGGAGGCAGGGGTCCTCGTCAGACCGGTGCGGGCGCGGCCTCCGCCGTCCGCCGGCGGGCCCCGGCGCGGGCGTGGCGCAGGCTGTCGACGGTGAAGACGGCCAGCGCCACCCAGACGATGACGAAGCCGGCCAGCCGCGCCGGTGGCATCGGCTCGTCGTAGACGAAGACGCCGATGGCCAGCTGCATGAGCGGCGTGACGTACTGCAGCAGCCCCACGGTGGACAGCGGGATGCGCCGGGTCGCGCCGGCGAACAGCAGCAGCGGGACGGCGGTCGCCACCCCCGAGCTGAGGAGCAGCAGCAGGTGGCCGGTCCCGGCACTGCCCGCCGTCCCCTCCCCCTGCGCGTGGAGGAGGGCGAGCACCGCCACCGCGGGGACGACGACCAGGGCGGTCTCCACGAACAGCCCCGGCGCAGCCGCGACGCGCACCAGCTTCTTCATCAGCCCGTACAGGCCGAAGGTGAGCGCCAACGTCAGGGCGATCCACGGCGGCCGGCCGTAGTCGACGGTGAGCACGCCCACCGCGACCGCGGCGGTGCCCACGGCCACCCACTGCAGCCGGCGCAGCCGCTCGGCGAACACCACGACGCCGAGCAGCACGCTGACCAGCGGGTTGATGAAGTAGCCCAGCGAGGTCTCGACCACGTGCCCGGAGTTGACGGCGTAGACGAAGACCAGCCAGTTGGCGGCGATGAGCACCGCGGCGCCGGACAGCACCAGCAGCGCACGGCGGTCGGTGACCGTCGCCCGCACCTGCGGCCAGGCGCGCACCGCGGTCAGCAGGACGGCGACGAACAGCAGCGACCAGATGACCCGGTGGGCCACGATCTCCAGCCCGCCGGCGGGCTCAAGGAGGGGGAAGTACAGCGGGAACAGCCCCCAGAGGCCGTAGGCGGCCAGACCGGAGGCGACCCCGGCGCGCCGCTCGTCCACCCCTGCACCGTACGTCCGGCTCCCCGAGGCCGGTCCACCGGTTTCAGCGGCGGCGCTCAGCCCGTCTGGATGTAGTCGACGAGCTGGGCGCGCTCCTCCTCCAGCTCGTCGAGCCGCGCCTTGACCACGTCGCCGATGGAGACGATCCCGACCAGCGCGCCGCCCTCGACGACCGGCACGTGCCGCACCCGGTGCTGGGTCATCGTGCGCGCCAGCTCCTCGACGCCCGCACCCGGGACGCAGGTGTGCACCTGCGCGGTCATCACGCTGGAGACCGGGTCGGCGAGCAGGCCGGCGCCGCGCTCGTGCAGCGCCCGGACGACGTCCCGCTCGGAGACGATCCCGTCGACGGTGCGGCCGTCGGCGGAGACGACGAGGGCGCCGACCCCGTGCTCGGCGAGCAGGGCCAGCGCGGTGCGGACGCTGGCGGTCGCGTCGACGGTGGCGACGCCGGCCCCCTTGCGGCGGAGCAGCTGGGTGATGTGCATGCCGGACCTCCTCGCCGTCGGGTCGCGCGGGGCGAGTGTGCTCTCGCCCACAGGCCCCCGGCAACGCCCTTCCCGGCCTACCGTCGTCGGTGTGCGAATCCTCACCGCCGCGCGCCGGCCCACCCCGCTGCAGTGGGTGCGCTATGCGCTGGGTGGCCGGCTCCCCTCCGAGCTCTCCGCGTGGGTGCTGGCCGACACGACCGAGCCCGGCTGGGCTCGCCGTCACCTGACCCGGGCCGTGGTACAGCTGCTGCCGGTGCTGGTGCTCTGCCTGGCCGTCGTCCCGGTGCCGCTGGTCTACCGGCTCTCCGCCGCCGGGGGCGGGCTGCTCATGGGGCTGATCTTCTCCACGGCGTTCATGGTCGAGACCACCGAGCACCGGGTCGCCAAGGCCGGCTACCCGCCGGGCACCGCGGCGCGCATCCGGGCCGAGCGCCACGAGCGGGAACAGGTCGAGCGCCGCTCCCCCTACCGACGCGACGGCGCGGGCAGCTTCGACTGAGAACCCCCGCAGGGTCCCGCCGCGAGCCCGGTGACGTACTGGGACGGCCGGCCTCCGGGGGCCTGCGCCGAGCCTGCGAGGCGTGGGGAGGAAGGGGGTCCTCGTTCAGTCCTCGACGCGGAAGCCGATCGCCAGCCGCACCTGGAAGTAGTTGACGTCGCCGTCGACGACCTGACCGCGGATCTCCTTGGTCTCGAACCACTCGACGTGCCGGACGGTCTGCGCGGCCTTGCGGATCGCGGTGCGGATGGCGTCGTCGACGCTCGTCCGACTGCTGCCGACGATCTCGCTCAGCCGGTACACGTGGTCGGACACGGCAGCCTCCTGGGCTCGGCTCCCCGGCGCCGTCGTCTCGCCGCCGGCCGGGCGCCACGCTAGCGGGCGCGGGCCCCGGCCCACCACGCGACGTCCGTTAACCGACTTCTTGCCCGTCGCTGGGTCACCGCTGGCCACCCACCCCCTAGCGTCGGAGGCGCCCCTCCCCGACCCCTCGGACACAGCGGCAGGACGGCGATGACGGATCTGCACCTCGTGGTCGGCGGCCTCCTGACCCGGGACCCGCTGCTCGGGACCCTGCTGCTCAACCACGCCGTCGGGCTGCAGTGTGAGCGATTGCCGGCGCCGTCCTCGATCGTCCCGAGCTGGGCGGCCGACGAGCGCCCCGGGGCCCCCGCCGGCGGTGAGCTGCTAACCGTCGAGGCCCACGTGTCCCGGTACACCCCACGCCCGCACCGCTGCCTCGACCACGTCCTGGACACGGTGCACGCCGTCCTGACCGACGGTGCGGTCCGCGCGGAGCGCCTGGACGACGGCGGCGTCCCGGACATCGGCAGCGGGACCGTCTCCCGTTCCGCGACCTGGGCCCTGGCCCCGGTCGCCGTCGGCGTCCTCGGCCGCCCAGCGACCGGCTACCGCCCGTCGGGAGCCGCCAGCTCCAGCCGGTAGCCGTGGCCGCGCACGGTGACGATCTGCGGGATCCCGAGGCCGGGCGGCGCGGCTTCCTGCAGCTTGCGCCGCAGCGCCGCGACGTGGACGTCGAGGGTCTTCGTCGAGCCGAACCAGTTCTCGTCCCACACGTCGGCCATCAGCTGCTCGCGGCTGTGCGCGACCTCGGGCTGGGCGGCCAGCCGCGCCAGCAGGTCGAACTCCTTGGGCCGCAGGTGCACCTCCCCGCCCCCGACCGTGACCCGGTGCCGGGCGACGTCGACCACGAGCTCGCCCACGGCGCGGACGGCGGGCCCCGTCGTCCCGCTCCCGCCGCGGCGCAGGTGCGCCCGGATGCGGGCGTGCAGCTCGGCCAGCCGGACCGGCTTGACCAGGTAGTCGTCGGCGCCCGCCTCCAGCCCGACGACGACGTCCATCTCCGCCGACCGCGCCGTCAGCATCACCAGCACGCACCCCGGCTGGGCCACCCGCAGCTGCCGGCACACCTCCACGCCGTCGAGGTCGGGCAGCCCGAGGTCGAGCAGGACGAGGTCGACCGCGCCGGCCGCGGCACGGGCCAGGCCGCCGGCGCCGGTGCGCTCCCAGGCGACCTCGTAGGCGTGGCTGCGCAGGCTCGACACCAGCGCCTCGCCGATGGACGCGTCGTCCTCGACCAGCAGGACCCGTCCGGCCATGCGGGCATCGTGGCACCGCCTCCTCGGATCCGGGACCGGTCGCGCCGCGGCAGGAGGCGGTGACAGCGCCTGGGCGACGGTGCACCCTGGCGCTCCCGAGCACCGTGCCCGCCGACCGCGGAACGGAGACCACGCCCGTGCGCACCCGGATCGTCGCCCTGGCCGTCCTGGCCTCCGTGCTCGCCACCTGCCTGTTCGCCCTCCCGCTGAGCTGGGCCGTCCGAGCGCACATGCTGGGGCAGGAGCGCGGCTACCTCGTGCGGGAGGCCAGCCACGTCGCCCTCGGGGTGGCGGACGACGTGGAGGTGGGCTCGCCGGTCGACCGCGACGTCCTCACCGACGTCGGGGAGGACGACGAGGACCTCACCGCTGCCGTCTTCGACGAGGACGGCGACCTGCTGGCGGGATCCGCTCCCGACCGCGACGTCGCCGTCCTCGAGTACGCACTGGACGGCCAGGTGAAGGCCCGCATCGACGACGACCTGGTGATGGCGGCCGTCCCGGTCACGCACGGGGAGGACGTGATCGGCGCCGTGCTCGTGACCGAGCAGCGCAGCCACGTGCTGGGCGAGGTCGGCCTCGTCTGGGGCGCGATGGCGGGGCTGGCCGCCGCAGCGATCATGGTGACCTGGCTGGTGGCTCGGGAACAGGCGCGGCGGCTGGCCCGTCCGCTCGAGGACCTGGAGGAGAACGCCCGCCGGCTCGGGGACGGCGACTTCAGCGTCCGCACGCGCCGCGGCGGGATCGAGGAGATCGACGCGGTCGGCGCCGCACTCGACACGACGGCCATCCGGCTGGACGACCTCCTGGCCCGCGAGCGGGCGTTCTCCGCCGACGCCTCGCACCAGCTGCGGACACCGCTGGCGGGCATGCGGCTGCGGCTGGAGGCGGCGCTGGAGCGGACGGACGCCGACCCCCGGCAGGCGATCGCCGCGAGCCTGGTCGACGCCGACCGCCTCGAGGCGATCATCGACGAGCTGCTCGGCCTGGCCCGTGCCGGGCAGGCCACGTCGGCCGGCCCGGTCGACCTGGACGCGCTGCTCGGCGAGCTGGCGCCGGAGTGGGCCGCCCGGCTGGCACTGCACGGCCGCGACCTGGAGGTGCGGGTCGATCCCGGCGCCCCGGACGCGCGGGCGTCGGGCGCGGCGGTCCGGCAGGTGCTGGGTGTGCTGGTCGACAACGCCACCACGCACGGCCGGGGGACGGTCACCATCACCGCGCGGGAGACGGCCGGCGCCGTGGCGGTCGACGTCTCCGACGAGGGCCCGGGCGTCCAGGACCCGGAGGGCGTGCTGTTCTCCCGCCAGGCCGATCGCCGGGACGGGCACGGCATCGGCCTGGCCCTGGCCCGCCGGCTGGTCGAGGCCGAGCAGGGCCGGCTGACCTTGACGTGCGCGTCGCCGCCCGTCTTCACGATGCTGCTGCCCCTGGCGTCCACCGGGGCACGCGAGGACGACGCCGTCCCGGTCCGGTAGGCCGGTGGCCCGGCGGCCGGGGTCTGCCCTCGGCCGCCGGGCGACGGCTGTCCGCCGACCTACTCCGGGTCCCTACCGGGGTCGTGCGGGCGGACCCCGGCCCGCCTGTTCTCGCGCCAGTACAGACCCACCGTGAGCAGGATCAGCGCGGCGATGACCGCCACGACGGTCAGGGTCAGCAGTGACACCGGTACATCTCCACCCTTCGTCGTCCCGGACGTGCCGTACGCGGGTGTCCCCACCCGGCGCCGTGACCGGGCGCCGGCGGCAGGGTCCGGACGCCGCCCCCGGTGTCCGGTTCCCCGGACCCGTGCGGGCGGTGAGCCGGGATCCCGGCCACGGTGTCCGTGCGACAGCTCCGTTGCGGTGCAGGCCGGCCCCGGGAGGGGCCGACGGCTGTGGTCACGGCTCGGGACGCTAGGCAGCACGCAGGGGGCCGCCGTCGGGCCGGACGACGCTTTACCGACTTCTTGCCGCTGCTTTGCCTTCTGCAACGACCGGCGGCGTCGGCCACCGCCTGGACGGCGCCGCACTGCGGTGAGCCGACGGGGGGACTCGAACCCCCAACCGCCCGATTACAAGTCGGGTGCGCTACCAGTTGCGCCACGCCGGCGGGACACGGGGACACGTCCCGGCCCAAGGATAGGGACCGGGCGGGCGCGGACCGGGCGGCCGGTCGGCCCGGCAGGCGACGCGAGCACGGTCGCGCTGTCCCGGAGCCGGACGGGGGTCCCCCGGGGCCGGGCTGCCACCGCGGGGCTGATCAGCGCCCGGACCCGCCGGGCTGGTCCAGTTCGCGGGCGGCGGCTGCCAGCACGGCCTCGCGGACGCGGTCGAGCGTGGCGGAGCGCAGCCGCCACTGCTGCCAGTACAGGACGACGTCGATCGCGGCGGCCGGGTCGAGGGGGACCAGCTCCGCCGTTCCCCCGCGTGCCTGGAGGTCGGGCACCATGCCCCAGCCCAGGCCGAGGGTGATGGCGGCCACGAAGTCCGCCGCGGCCGGCACGTGGTGCACCGGCGGGGCGACGTCGGCCCCGCCCTGCGCGTGCAGGTAGCGGTACTGCAGGTCGTCCTTGCGGTCGAAGACGACGACCGGGGCGCTCGCGAGCGCCTCGGTCGCGGGGCCGGCGGGGAACCAGCGGTGCACGAAGGCGGGAGTGGCCATCGGCCGGTAGCGCATGCCGCCGAGGCGGGTGGAGGTGCAGCCGGGCACCGCCTCGGCGTCCGCGGTCACCGCGGCCATGACCGTGCCGGCGCGCAGCAGGGCGCTGGTGTACTCCTGGTCCTCGCGGTGCAGGTCGAAGCAGACGTCGCCGGCCAGCGGCGCCAGCGCGGGCAGCACCCAGGTGGCCATCGAGTCGGCGTTGACCGCGATCGGCAGCGTCGGCACCCCTCCGGGCGAGGGGTTCCCGCCGAGCTCGCGGGCGACGTCGGCGGTGAGCAGCTCCAGCTGCCGGGCCAGGCGCAGCACCGCCTGCCCGGACTCGGTGACCTGGACCGGCTTGGTCCGCACCAGCAGGATCCGGCCGGTCGCGACCTCCAGCGCGCGCAGCCGCTGGCTGATCGCCGACGGGGTCACGTGCAGCGCCCGTGCGGCGGCCTCCAGCGTGCCGCCGCGGACGGTGGCGTCCAGCGCCCGCAACTGCGCCAGGTCGAGGTCCACGGACAGGGATGCTAATGACGGATGAGAATCATGAGCTGGACCGGGGGTCGACTCCTTCCTACGGTCGACGGCGTGCTGACCACTCCGGCCCTGCTCGCCGTTGCGTCCGGGCTCGCCCTGGGCCTGGGGCTGATCGTCGCCATCGGCGCCCAGAACGCCTTCGTCCTCCGGCAGGGGCTCCGCGTCGAGCACGTGGCCGCGGTGGTGGCGGTGTGCGCCCTCTCCGACCTCGCGCTGATCTTCGCCGGGGTGCTGGGTGCCGGCGCGGCGCTGTCGCGGGTGCCGTGGCTCATCCCGGTGGTGTGCTTCGCCGGGGCGGCGTTCCTCCTCTGCTACGGCGTGCTGGCCGCGCGACGGGCGCTGCGTCCCGGCGCGCTGCTGCCGGACGCCGCCGGCGCCCGCACCGGGCTCGCGGTGACCGTCGGCACCTGCCTGGCGCTCACCTGGCTCAACCCGCACGTGTACCTGGACACGGTGGTCCTGCTCGGCTCGATGGCCTCGACGTACGGCGAGCACCGGTGGGAGTTCGCCGCCGGTGCCGGTCTCGGCAGCACCCTCTGGTTCACCGGCCTCGGCTACGGCGCCCGCCTGCTCCGGCCGGTGTTCGCCCGCCCCGCGGCCTGGCGGGTCCTCGACGGCGTCATCGCCGTCGTCATGTCGGCCCTCGCCGTCTCCCTGGTGGTCCGTGGCGTCAGCGGAGCCTGAGACGGCGGCGAGCCGTGCTCGTGTGGTATCCCGGTGCCGCGCTCGGCGGTTCCGGCCGGACACCTGGAGGACCTGTGATCGACGTCGAGCTCCCGCCCGGACCTCCCACGGGTGCGCTCGCCCGCGGGTTCGCCGCGTGCCTGGCATCGGTCACCGAACGGCCGGTGACCGACCTGCCGCGGCCCGGCGAGGACCTGGCGCACGCACTGGGCGCCTGGCGGAGCTGGCTGGCCGAGCGCGGGTCGGGCCTGGTGCCCATCGCCGACCCCGTGCGCTTCCAGTGGGCCGGGTGGTGGATCGCCGTCGTCGAGGACCCCGCCGACCCGGGAGCCGTCGGTGCGGAGGTGGCCGTGCTGGCGTTCGGCACGCCGCCGGGCGTCGTGCTCAGCCCGCAGGCACCCGGGCTGCTGGGTCGGGCCACCGCGGACCTGCGCATCCGCGAGGCCCACGCCGTCGCCTCCCTCGATCCGGTGCTGCACCGACGGCAGGCCGGAGCGGACCTGCGCGGCACCGTCGAGGGCCTCGCGGTGGCACCCGCCGCCGAGGCGCCGATGCAGCTGCTCGGGGTCGCGCGGGCCCGCGCCGGCCGGGGGTTCGACGGGGACCGCTACGCCGCCGGAGCCGGCACGTTCACCCCCCGCGCCGCCCGGCGCCCCGGCTACGACCTGACCCTGATCGCTGCCGAGGTGCTCGACGGGATGGCCGCGGCCGGGCAGGTGCTGGACTTCGCCGGCACCCGGCGCAACGTCCTCACCCGCGGCATCGACGTCAACGCCCTGGTGGGACGGCGCTTCCGCATCGGGGACGTGCTGTGCGAGGGACGCCGGCTGTGCGAGCCGTGCGTCCACCTCGACCGGCTCAGCGGACCAGGGGTCCTGCGGCCGCTCATCCACCGCGGCGGCCTGCGCGCCGACGTCCTCACCGACGGGGAGATCCGCCTGGGGGCACCGGTCCGGACCGTCTGACCGGACGGGTCGACGGAGCCGATGGGCGGCACCACCGCGACCACGGCGACCGTCGGCACGCCGGCGGTCGCGGTCACCGTCGGTCTGCACCTGTGGCGCGCACCGCCCTCGTCAGCATCCTCGTCGGCACCGCCGTCCCCGTCGCCCTCGCCACCGCGCCGGCCGGTGTCCCGGGTGCTCACCCGGCACCACCCACCGAGCCGTCACAGGCGCGGGTCGACCGGCTCGGACTCCAGCGCCAGGACGGCGAAGACACACTCGTGCACCCGCCACAGCGGCTCACCGCGGGCCAGCCGCTCCAGCCCCTCCTGCCCGAGCGCGTACTCCCGCAGCGCCAGTCCGCGCTTGCGCCCGAGCGAGCGCTCGCGCAGCCGGTCGAGGTGCCGGGGCTCGGTGTAGTCCGGGCCGTAGACGAGCCGCAGGTACTCGCGGCCGCGGACCTTGAGCCCGGGCTGCGCGTACCCCCGCCGGCCACGGGTGAGGTTGGCCGCCGGCTTGACGACCACCCCCTCGCCGCCGGCCGCGGTCAGCTCCTCCCACCACGCCGTCGCCGCGGCCTCGCCGGCCGGGTCGCCGAGGTCGACGGCGAGCGAGCGGGTGGCGCGGACCAGCTCGGGGTCGGCCCCGGCCAGGCGGTCGGCGAGCGACAGGTGCCAGGCGTGCGGCCGGTCGGCGTACGTCGTCCCCGCGGTGGCGAGCAGCTGGAACGGCGCGCAGGAGACGCCGGCCAGCCCGTCGGTCGGCCAGCAGTAGCGCCGGTACACCTCGGTGAACGCCGCGGCGTCCCCGGCTCGTCGCCGCTGCCGGTCGAGCAGGTCGCCCACCTCCAGGCCCCGCCCGGCGGCGGCCTCCAGCGCCGCGACGGCCGCCGGCAGCGCCGCCCGCGCCGCGGCCCCCACGGCCGCGTACTGGCTGCGGACCAGGTCGCCGGCCTTGGCCGACCACGGCAGCAGCTCGGCGTCGAGCAGCAGCCAGTCGGTGCCGAGCTCGTCGAACAGCCCCGACCGCTCCGCCGCGGCCGAGAGCCGGGCGGTGAACGCAGCGGTGAGGTCGCCGCCGAAGAAGGACCGGCCGGTGCGGGTGTGCAGCACCCCGGAACCGTCCCGGCGGACCAGCGCCACGGCCCGGGAGCCCATGTGCTTCTCCTGGCAGACGACCTCGGCCACGCCCTCGCCGCGGTAGTGGGCGAACGCCTCGGTGGGGTGCTCGAGCAGTCCCGGCCGCGACGAGGTCGCCGAGGGGCTCATCGTCGGCGGCAGGTACAGCAGCTGCTCCGGCGCGACGGCGAAGCGGCTCATCACCTCCAGGGCCGCCGCGGCGTTCTCCTCGCGCACGGTCACCCGCCCGGCGAGCCGGGTCTCCACGACGCGCTTGCCGAGCACGTCGTCGACGTCCAGGACGCCGTCGGGACGGGCCCCGGCCGGCGGGGCGGTGCCCTCCGCGGGCAGGAACGGGCGGGCCGGGTCGTAGTACGTCTGCCGCGCGGGGACGCCGACCAGCTCGCGCTCCGGGTAGCGCAGCGCGGTCAACCGGCCGCCGAACACGCAGCCGGTGTCCAGGCAGAGGGTGTTGTTCACCCACTCCGGCGTCGGCACCGGGGTGTGCCCGTAGAGCACCATCGCGCGGCCGCGGTACTCCTGCGCCCACGGGTAGCGCACCGGCAGGCCGAACTCGTCGGTCTCGCCGGTCGTGTCGCCGTACAGCGCGAAGCTGCGCACGCGGGCACTGGAGCGGCCCTGCAGTCGCTCGGTCAGCCCGGCGTGCGCGACGACCAGGGCCCCGCCGTCGAGCACGTAGTGACTGACCAGGCCGGCGCAGAACTCCTCGACCTCGCGCCGGAAGTCCTGGTGCTCCTCCTCGAGCTGGGTCAGCGTGCGCTCCAGGCCGTGGGTGACCTGGACGTCGCGGCCGCGCAGCGCGCGCACCAGCTTGTTCTCGTGGTTGCCGGGGACGCACAGCGCGTGCCCCGCGGCGACCATGCCCATCACCAGGCGCAGCACGCCGGGCGAGTCGGGCCCGCGGTCGACGAGGTCGCCGACGAAGACCGCGCGACGCCCGGCCGGGTGGACGGCGTCGACCGCCCGGCCCCGCTCGTCGCGGTGCAGCTCGTAGCCGAGCTCCCCGAGCAGTTCCTCCAGCTCGGCGCGGCAGCCGTGCACGTCACCGACGACGTCGAACGGTCCGGTGTCCTCGCGCCGGTCGTTGTACTGCTTCTCGTAGCCGATGACGGCGCGCTCGACGTCGTCCGGGCCGAGGACGTGCACCTTGCGGAAACCCTCCCGCGACAGGCCGCGCAGCCCGCGCCGCAGGTCGGCCCGCTGCCGCCGGACGACGCCGGGGGCGAGGTCGCGATCGGGCCGCGCGGCGTTGCGGGCCAGGCACTCGGCCTCGGGCACGTCGAGGACGATGGCCACGGGCAGCACGTCGTGCTCGCGTGCCAGGCGCACGAGGGAGGCCCGGTCCTCGGCCTTGACGTTCGTGGCGTCCACGACGGTCAGCCGCCCGGCGCGCAGCCGGATGCCGGCGATGTGGTGCAGCAGGGCGAAGGCCTCCGGCGTCGCCGACTGGTCGTTCTCGTCGTCGGCCACGAGGCCGCGGCAGGCGTCGCTGGAGAGCACCTGCGTCGACGCGAAGTGCCGGCGCGCGAAGGTGCTCTTGCCCGAGCCGCTCACCCCGATCAGGACGACCAGGGACAGGTCGGGGACGACGAGGGTGCGGGGCCCGTCGGTCATCCCGCCACCTCCCCCGCGCCCCGGGTGAACACGGCCAGCTGGGAGGGCGAGCCGACCTCGGGGTCCTCGGTCCCGACGCCCAGCAGGCGGACGGCGTACCCGTACCGCTCCCCCACCGCGGTCGCCCACCCGGAGAACTCCGCGCGGGTCCACTCGAAGCGGTGGTCGCGGTGCCGGAAGGCGCCGGCCGGCAGGTCGGTGTAGCGCACGTTGAACTCCACGTTGGGGGTGGTGACGACGACGGTCGCCGGCGCCGCGGCCCCGAAGACCGCGTGCTCCAGGGCCGGCAGCCGGTCCGGGTCGAGGTGCTCGACGACCTCCACGAGCACCGCCGCGTCGTAGCCGCGCAGCCGGGCGTCGGTGTAGGTCAGCCCGCTCTGCAACAGCCGGACCCGCGCGCGCTGCCGCTCGGGCATGCGGTCCAGGCGCAGCCGCCGGGCGGCGACCTCCAGCGCACGGGCGCTGACGTCGACGCCGAGCACCTCGGTGAACGTGGGTTCGGCGAGCAGCGCGGGCAGCAGCGCGCCGGCGCCGCAGCCGAGGTCGACGACCCGCTGCGCGCCCGCAGAGCGCAGGGCGGCCAGCACCGCGCCGTGCCGCTGCAGCGCCAGGGGCAGCGGACGGTCGGCGTCCACGTCGGCGTCCGCGGCTGCATCGGCGTCCACGTCGGCACCCCCGGGCCCTCCGGCCGCGGTCACCGGCGGAGCGGTCGCGTCGTCCAGGGCGTCGGGCTCGGCGTCGTCGACCTCGGCGAGCCGCTCGATGGCCCGGCGGGTCAGCGTGGCCCGGTGCTTGAGGTACCGGCGGGTGATCAGCTCCCGGTCCGGGTGGGCGGCCAGCCAGCCGCTGCCGGCGCGCAGCAGCTTCTCGACCTCGTCGGCGCCGATCCAGTGGTGCTTGGCGTCGTCGAGCACCGGCAGCGCGACGTAGAGCTGGTTGAGCGCGTCGGCGAGCCGCAGGTCCCCGGTCAGCCGCAGGTCCACGTACCGGGAGTCCCCCCACCCGGGGACCGCCTCGTCGAGCGGTACCGCCGTCGCCTCGACCCGCCAGCCCAGCGGGGCGAAGAAGCGGTGCGCCATCTCCGCTCCGCCGCGGCAGGACAGCGCCGGGACGTGCACCTCCAGCGGCAGGGCGACGTCGACCAGCTCCGGCCGCTCCCTGCTCACGCCCCGGCGGGCGCTGGCGAACGCCTTGCCCAGCGCCACGGCCAGCAGGCTGGAGGCGGCGTAGGGCCGGTCGTTGACGTACTGCGCGAGCGCGGCGCCCTCGGTCCCGCCGGCGCGGGCGGTGCGCACCAGCCCGACCGGGTCCACCTCGAGCAGCAGCGCCACGGTGCAGCGCTGGTCGGTCGCCTCCGGGTAGAAGACGTGCGCCGTGCCGGTCGAGACCTCGACCTGCTGCGCCCGCGCGGGGTTCTTGTGCAGCAGGAAGCCCAGGTCGGTCGCCGGCGGGCGGGTGGTGGTCAGCGTGACGAGCACGCCGCAGTGTGACCGCTCGACTCCGGCTGGTCGACCGCTTTCGCCGGTGGCTCAGGCGGCGGCGTCGCCGTGCTTGAGGTCGCCGCTCGGATCGCTGCCGGCCAGCGGCAGTCCGGAGAGCCACCGGGCGAAGCCGTCGGGATCGCGCCGCTCGAGCTCGTCGAGGGTCTGCTCCCGCCGGACGACGATCGCCTCGCGGGTGCGGGCGTCGAGCGGACCGGACAGCGCCGTCGTCGTCCGGACCCACTCGCGGCCGAGGTCGGCGGTCGACAGCGAGGACACCGGCGGCAGCGGGGCCGCGGGCCGGCGCGCCGGGGCCACGACGGTCGGGGACGCAACCCCGACCCCGGCACCGCGACTGCGGACGAGCCAGACGACCGTCCAGGTGCCTGCGGCGGCGCCGGCGACCAGCAGGGTGAGCACCGCCCCACCGAGGACGGCGGTCCCGGAGAGGACCAGCAGCACCCCGACGGTCGCCACGCCGGCCTTCCAGGCCGCGTCGACGACGGCGGGCTTCCCCGGCCGGGACTCACGGGTCACCCCTGCTGCCAGGCAGGCGGAGACCACCGCGGCGAGCCCCACCGCGACCAGACCGGGCGGTCGCAGGGCCAGGCCACCGACGACGGCCAGCCCGGCGCCGACGACGGCACCGGACCAGAGCAGGAGGCGGGGAAGCGGACCGCGGGTGGACACGGGGGCACCCTCCGGGGGCGGGGCCGGACACAGGAGGCGGGCGGTCACCGGCGGAGCGACGACCCGGATCCCGCCCTTACCCAGCCGCACGCGTCTTGCACCCTCCGTGGCGGCGCGGTCTCTTCCCTGCGGCGCTCCGTGCGAGGACCCTCGACGGCAGCCACGGGGGACGACCGTCATCCGGAGGTGCCCGTGCCCACGACGACCCCCATCCCCGCCGGGACGCTGCCCACGCCAGGCCCGGCGGACGACCGCCCGCAGGCGCCGCCCCTGGTGGTCGGCGCCGACGGCAGCGAGTGCGGGCTGCGGGCGGTCCGCTGGGCCGCCGAGGAAGCCGTCCGCCGCGACGCACCGCTGCGGATCGTGCACGCCACCCCGCACCACGGGCGCCAGGGGGTGGCCGGCTCCCCGGCTCCCGAGCTGCCGCGCGCCCGCGGGGCCACGGCCCAGGCGTACACGGTCGCCCGGCACACCGCGCCGTCGGTCGCGGTCTCCACCGAGGTGGTCCCCGGTGACCCGGTGGCCGCGCTGCTGCGGGCGGCCGAGGACGCCCAGCTCGTCGTCCTCGGGATCACCACCACCGGGGCCGCCGACGAGCTGGTGCTCGCGTCCGTCGCCCAGCGGGTGGCCGCCCGCTCGCCCCGCCCGGTGGTCGTCGTCCCCCGGTCCCGGCCGGGTGGCACCGGCTCCCGCCCGCACGTGGCGGTGGTCGGCCTCGGCGAGCACGAGGACGACGAGCCGGTCGCCGTCTTCGCCGCCGAGGAGGCGCTGCGGACCGGCCGGCCGCTGCTGGTGCTGCACACCCGGTCCGACGACGGTGGCGAGTGGGGCGCGGACTCCCCGCGGTGGGCCGAGCGGTGGCCGGACCTGCGGCTGACGCACACCCCGGTGCCCGGGCCGACCGGCGGCCGGGTGCTGGCCGCGGCCTGCCCCACCCCGTTGCTGGCGATGACCGCGGGCCACGGTGGGCTGCTGCACCGGCCGATGGACGGGCTGCACCGCTGGCTGCTGCGGCACTGCACCTCCCCGATGGCCTTCGTGCCGCCGGTGCACCGGGTGACCGGGAAGGAGCCGCGCGAGGAGATCATCGCCGTCGGCTGAGGGAGGACCCCGGCCTCCTCGGCCCGCAGGGAGCCCGGCCGGGCATGATCGTCGCCCGTGGGTCCCTCCGTCGTCGACCTCGGTCCCCGGCTGGCGGTGGCACTGGTCCTGCTGACCGCGCTCGCCGCCGCGGCCGGCCGGCTCTCCGGCCTCGGGGTGGACCGGCCGGTCGTCGTCGCCGCGGTGCGCGCGACGGTCCAGCTGGCCGTCGTGTCGGCGGTCCTGCTCGTCGTCGTGCGCTCGCTGGCGCTGTCGGGGTCGTTCCTGGTGGTCATGGTCGGCGTCGCGGCGGTGACGGCGGCCGGGCGGGCCACCGGGCTGGCGCTCCGCGACGCGGGCACGGCCCGCCGGGTGGGCACCGCCGCGGTCCCCGTGCTGGTCGGCGCCGTCCCGGTGGTGGCCCTCGTGCTGGCCAGCGGCACGGTCCCGCTGCGCGGTGAGGCGGTCATCCCGATCGCCGGGATCCTCGTCGGTGGGGCGATGACCGCGACGTCCCTGGCCGGCCGCCGGCTGCGGGAGGAGCTCGACGCGCGGCGCGGGGAGGTCGAGGCCGCCCTCGCGCTCGGGCTGGTGCAGCGCGACGCCGTCCGCGAGCTGCTGCGGCCCGCCGCCTCCACCGCCCTGGTGCCCCCGCTGGACCAGACCCGGACCGTCGGGCTCGTCACGCTCCCCGGCGCGTTCGTCGGGGTACTCCTGGGTGGCGGCAGCCCGGTGGAGGCCGGCGCGGCCCAGCTGCTGGTGCTCATCGGCCTGCTGGCCGCGCAGGTCACCGCCGCGTGGACGGTGGTGGAGCTGGTCGCCCGAGGCCGGCTGCTCCCCGACGTCCCCCGGTGACACGTCCAGGGACCTCACAGGGGACCGCAAGCGCCGGGGCAGCGGCTCCGGTCAGAGTGGATGTCGGAGGGCGGTGGACGGCCGCCCACGAGGAGGACGAGGACACGTGGACCCCTACGGCACCCCCCACTCGGCGTCGGGCAACTGGGCGCCGCCGACCTGGCCCCAGCAGCCTGCCGGCGGACGCGCTGCGCCGGGGCAGCAGGCCACGGGGTCCGCCGCGCCGGGTTCCCCCCTCCCCGGCCAGCCGCCGTTCGGGCAGCCGGGTCAGCACGGCCAGCCGGGCCCGGTCCCCGCGGCGCCCCCCGCACCGTCCCGCCCGGCGGGCCGGTGGCGCATCGGCGTCGCCGGTCTGCTCGCCGGGGCGCTGATCGGCGGCGGCGCCGGAGCCGGCGTGGCCCTGCTCGCCGACGGGCCGGACGGCAGCACCGGCGGCGGCACGGCCGCCGCGCAGAACGTCACCATCACCAACCCGCAGACGGCGACCGCGGTCACCGCGGCCGCGGCCAAGGCGGCCCCCAGCGTCGTGACCGTCTACGTCACCGGCGCCTCGGGCTCGGGCAGCGGGTCCGGCGTCGTCCTCAGCGAGGACGGCTACGTGCTGACCAACAACCACGTGATCAGCCTGGACGGCGCGGGTTCGGCGGTCGTCTCGGTGCGCACCTCCGACGGCACGCTGTACGACGCCACCGTCGTCGGCACGCAGCCGGTGTACGACCTGGCGGTGCTGGAGCTGCAGGGCGCCTCCGGCCTGACCCCGGCGACCTTCGCCGACTCCGACGCGGTGCAGGTCGGCGACCTGGCCGTGGCGATCGGGGCCCCGCTGGGTCTGTCGGACACGGTGACCGACGGCATCGTCAGCGCCACGGGCCGGGCCGTGGCCACCGGCTCCACCGAGGGCGACGCCACCGTCATCGACGCGCTGCAGACCGACGCGGCCATCAACCCCGGCAACTCCGGCGGCGCGCTGGTCGACGGCGCCGGCGAGGTGGTCGGCATCAACACCGCCATCGCCACGGTCGCCTCCGGGGCGCCGGGGCAGTCGACGGAGAGCGGCAGCATCGGCGTCGGCTTCGCCATCCCGGGGAACACCGCGAAGCGCATCGCCCAGGAGCTGGTGGCCGACGGCTCGGCCGAGATCACCTACCTGGGCGTGAGCGCGCAGACCGCCGCGGACCCGGACCATCCCGAGGTCGGCACCGGGGCGCAGCTGGTGCAGGTGCAGCCGGGCACCCCGGCGTCCGACGCGGGACTGCAGTCCGACGACGTCATCACCGCGGTCGGCGACCGGGTCGTGACGACCTCGACCGAGCTGACCGCCGCCGTCCGCAGCGCCGCCCCCGGCGACGAGGTCACCCTCACCGTGCGCCGCGGGCAGCAGTCCGAGCAGGTCGACGTCACCCTGGGCGCCACCGAGGGCTGATGGAGGACCTCGTCCCCCTCACCCCTCGCAGGCTCGGGGCGAGCCTCTGGACGAGGCCGCCCTCCTAGGCTGGGAGGGGTGTCGTCGACTTCCGCGCAGGCTCCGCTGGCTGCCTCCCTCGACGACCCGGAGCGGGCCCGCGACCTGGCCCGCATGAAGCGGCTGGCGACCGGGCTGTTCCTGCTCGCCGCCGCCGTCTTCCTCGGCTGCGTGCTGCTCGGCGAGGACGCCGGCGCCTGGGTCGGCTACGTGCGGGCGACCGCGGAGGCCTCGATGGTCGGGGCGCTGGCCGACTGGTTCGCCGTCACCGCGCTGTTCCGGCACCCGATGCGGCTGCCGATCCCGCACACGGCGATCATCCCGCGCAAGAAGGACCAGATCGGCGCGAGCCTGGGCACCTTCGTGCAGCACAACTTCCTGACCCGGTCGGTGGTGGAGGACAAGCTGACCACCATCGACGTGCCCGGCCGGCTGGGCGCCTTCCTCGCCGCGCCGGGGCGCGCCGAGCGGCTGGCCGGGGACGCCGGGGCGGTGCTGCACTCGGTCGCCGGCCTGCTCAAGGACGACGACCTGCGGCCCGCCGTCGCCGGCCTCGTCGACCGCAAGCTGCACGCCACCCCGGCCGCCCCGGTGGTGGCCCGCGCGCTGGAGCTGGTCGTCGACGGCGACCGGCACCAGGAGGTGCTCTCGGCGGGGCTGCACGGGCTGGCCCGGTTCCTGCAGGACAACCGCGTCGTCTTCCGCGCCCAGCTGGGCGACGCCTCCCCCGCCTGGGTGCCGGACTGGGTGGACGACCGGGTGTTCGACCGCGCCTTCGCCGGGATCCAGGACTTCCTCGAGGAGGTGGGCGAGGACCCCCGACACGAGCTGCGCCGGGCCTACGACGCCCGGCTGCGCGCCTACGTGCACGCGCTGCGCACCGACCCGGGGACGGCGGCCCGCGTGGAGGACCTGAAGAAGGAGCTCCTCGAGCACCCCGCCGTCCGGACCTGGTCCGGTTCGCTGTGGACCAACCTCAAGGACGCCGCCCTCGCCGCGGCCGCCGACCCCGACTCCGCGCTGCGGGCCCGCGTCGCCGAGCTGATCCGCGAGGCCGCCCGGTTGCTGCAGAGCGACCCGCGGGTGCGCGAGCTGGTGCAGCGGCACGCGCACACCGTCGCCGGATCCCTGGTCGAGCGCTTCTCCAGCGACGTCGCCGACCTGGTCGGCAGCACCGTCGCCCGCTGGGACACCGAGGAGACCAGCCGCCGCATCGAGCTGCAGGTCGGCCGGGACCTGCAGTTCATCCGCATCAACGGCACCGTCGTCGGCGGCCTGGCCGGGCTGGTCATCTACACCGTCGCCCAGCTCCTCGGCTGAGGGAGGTCCCCGGCGACACCGCCGATCCCGCCCGCTCCGACGGCCGTGTCCGTGCCGGATCGCCGATCTCGCCGCTGGAGGGGCCGGCGCTCACCTACCGGCGCGCTCGTCGAGCACGAGGGCGCCGAGGGCGAGCGCACCCCAGGCCCAGGCCGATGCGGCCACCAGGCGCCCCGTCCCGCGCCCCGCCAGTGCCGAGGGGAACACGACCGCGTCGGTCCAGTCGCAGAGCACCCGTGCCACGGTCGCGAGCCGTCGCGCCCGGCCGGCGGGTGCCGCCATCAGGGCCAGGCCGGTGACGGTGTCCCGGGCGCCGAGAGCACGCACGAGGCTGCGGGTGTCGGCCGTGTCGGCGAGCCGGGCGGGTCCGATGAGGACCCCCGGCGCCACGACCAGCGCGGCCGAGAAGGCCGCCGTGGCGGCGCCGACGGATCAGGTCACGGAGGGCATGTCCCCAACCAACCAGCCCCGCCGGCCGATGCCCAGTCGCGAGATCTGCGCAGTGGTGGCCATCAGCGCCTGGAGGCCACCACCGTGCAGATCTCGCGAGGCCCGGTCAGCGCCGGGCGCTCGCCGCGGCGTAGAGGGCGATGCCGGCAGCGACGCTGACGTTGAGCGACTCGGTGTCCCGTGCGATCGGGATGCGCACGACCACGTCGCAGCGCTCACGCACCAGCCGGGACAGCCCCGCCCCCTCGGCGCCGACCACCAGCGCCAGCGGATCGGCGAACCCGTCGAACTCGTGCACGTCGACGTCGCCGTCGCCGGCCAGCCCGACCGTCATCAGCCCGGCGTCCTGGTAGGAGCCCAGCGCCCGGGCCAGGTTGACCGCGCGGGCCACCGGCAGCCGCGCGGCGGCGCCGGCGCTGGTGCGCCACGCCGAGGCGGTCATGCCGACCGAACGGCGCTGCGGGACGACGACGCCGTGCGCGTCGAAGGCGGCGGCCGAGCGGACGACGGCGCCGAGGTTGCGCGGGTCGGTGACCCCGTCCATCGCGACGACCAGCGGCGGGCGGCCCGAGTCGCGGGCGAGGTCGAGCAGGTCGTCGGGGTGCGCGTACTGGTACGGCGGCACCTGCAGGCCGATGCCCTGGTGCAGCGCACCGTTGGACATCCGGTCGAACTCCGCCCTGCCGACCTCCAGCAGCGGCAGTCCCCGGTCGTTGGCCAGGTGCAGCGCCTCGGTGATCCGCTCGTCGGTCGCCGTCCGCGCGTCGCCGGTGACGACATACAGCGCGGTCGCCGGGATCTGCGCGCGCAGCGCCTCGACGACCGGGTTGCGGCCGAGCAGCAGCTCCGGCGCCTCCTCGGCGCGCTGCCGGCTGCGGTCGCGCTCGGTCCGCCGCCGGGCGTCGGCCTGCGCCCGGCGCTGGGCCGGGTGCCCGGGGCGCATCTCGGCCGGCGGGGTGGCGCCGCGCCCGGCCAGCGACCGGCGGTTCTTGCCGCCGGTGCCCCCGGAGGCGCCCTTCTTGTGCGCGCCGGTGGTGCGTCCACGGCGCTGGCTGTTGCCGGCCATCAGCGGCTCAGCTCCCATCGGGGTCCCTGCGGGGTGTCCTCGACCTGGACACCGAGTGCGGCGAGCTGGTCGCGGATCGCGTCCGCTGCTGCGTAGTCCCTGCGTGCGCGGGCGGCCTGCCGCTGCTCGAGCGCCAGCGCGACGAGCCCGTCCGCCACCTCGCCCAGCCGGTCGCCCCCGCCGGCGGCGGTCCAGTGCGGGTCCAGCGGGTCCAGGCCGAGGACGCCGAGCATCGCCCGGACCGACCCCAGCGCGTCGGCGACCGCCTTCTCGTCGCCCTCGGCCAGCGCGGTGTTGCCCTCCCGCACCGCCTCGTGCACGGCGGCCACGGCAGCGGGTGTGCCGAGGTCGTCGTCGAGGGCGGCGGTGAAGTCCGCGCACAGCACCGGGCTCCCGGCGTCGGCTCCCACCCGCTCGGCGGCCCGCTTCACGAACGACTCGATCCGCCGGTAGGCGACACCCGCCTCCGCCAGCGCCGCGTCGGTGAACTCGATGGTCGACCGGTAGTGCGGCGTGACCAGGTAGTAGCGCAGCTCCACCGGCCGGACCCGCTGCACAACCTCGTCGACCAGCGCGGTGTTGCCCAGCGACTTGCTCATCTTCTCGCCGCCGAGGGTCACCCAGCCGTTGTGCAGCCAGTACCGGGCGAACCCGTCACCGGCGGCCCGCGACTGGGCCTGCTCGTTCTCGTGGTGCGGGAAGCGCAGGTCCAGCCCGCCGCCGTGGATGTCGAACTCCGGGCCCAGGTACCGCTCGGCCATCGCCGAGCACTCCAGGTGCCAGCCGGGCCGGCCCCGGCCCCACGGCGTGGCCCAGGACGCGGTCTCCGGCTCGCCGGGCTTGTGCGCCTTCCACAGCGCGAAGTCGCGGGCGTCGCGCTTGCGCTCGTCGGTGTCGGTGTCCGCGGCCGGCTCCAGGTCCTCCACCCTCTGACGGGTCAGGCAGCCGTACTCCGGGAAGGAGCGGACGTCGAAGTAGACGTCGCCGTCCACCGCGTAGGCATGGCCGCGGTCGATGAGCCGCTCCATGAGCGCCACCATGTCCGGGACGTGCCCGGTCGCGCGCGGCTCGTATGTCGGCGGCAGCACGCCGAGGACGTCGTAGGCGCGGGTGACCGCGAGCTCGTTGGTGTAGGCCCAGGCCCACCAGGGCACGCCTGCGGCCTCCGCCTTCGCGAGGATCTTGTCGTCGATGTCCGTGACGTTCCGGACGTAGGTCACCTCGAGGCCGCTGCACGCCAGCCAGCGGCGCAGCACGTCGAAGGCGAGGGCCGAGCGGACGTGGCCGACGTGCGGCGGGCCCTGGACGGTGAGCCCGCAGACGTAGACGGAGGCCTGCCCGGCACGCAGGGGCGTGAACTCACGGACCGCGCGGGCGGCCGTGTCGTACAGGCGGAGGCTCACTGCGCGGAGTCTACGGAGCGCAGCACCAGCTCGGCGCGGAGTCCGCCGAGCGCAGCATCAGCCCGGCGGGGAGTCCACGGACGCCGTCCGGACCACCAGCGCCGTCGCCATCGCCGCCCGCCCCTCCCCCCGCCCGGTGAGCCCCAGGCCGTCGGTCGTGGTGGCGGCGACGCTCACCGGGGCGCCCAGCGCCTCGCTGAGCACCTGCTCGGCCTCCGCGCGGCGCGGCCCGACCCTGGGGGTGTTGCCGACCAGCTGGACGGCGGCGTTGCCGACCTGCCACCCGGCCGCCTCGAGGACCTCGCGCACGTGGGCGAGGACGGCCGCGCCGCGCCCCCCGGCCCACCGCGGGTCGTCGGTGCCGAGCAGGCCGCCGATGTCGCCCAGGCCGGCCGCGGAGAGCACCGCGTCGGTGAGTGCGTGGGCGGCCACGTCGCCGTCGGAGTGCCCGGCGCAGCCGTCGACGCCCGGCCACTCCAGCCCGGCGAGCCAGCAGGTGCGGCCGGCCTCAACCGGGTGGACGTCGACCCCGACGCCCACCCGCGGCAGCTCGCTCACCGGGACACCTGCAGCTCGGCCAGCGCGAGGTCGTGCGGGACCGTCACCTTCGCCCCCCGCTCGTCGCCGGCCACCGTCGCGACCGGGACCCCGGCGGCGCGCACCACCGCGGCGTCGTCGGTGAGCTCGGCGTCGGGCGGCAGCCAGGCGTAGGCGTCGACGAGGGCATCCCGGGCGAAGCCCTGCGGGGTCTGCACCCGGCGCAGGACCGAGCGGTCGACGGTGTCCGCGACACCACCGTCGTCGTCCACCACGACGGTGGTGTCCACGACCGGCAGCACCGGGACGACGGCGCGTGCCCCGGCGGACAGCGCCTCGAGGACCCGGACCACCAGGTCCGGCGGGGTCAGCGGGCGGGCGGCGTCGTGCACCAGGACGGCGTCCGCGCCCGTGCCGACCGCGGCGAGGGCAGCCCGGACCGACGCCGTCCGGGTGCTGCCGCCGACGACCAGCCGCACGTCCAGCGGCAGGACGGTGGCGAAGGCGCAGAGCTCGTCGCCGGGGACGGCCACCACCACGTCGGCCACCCCACCGTCGCGGAGGGTGTCGACCGCCCAGCAGACCAGTGGGCGGTCGGCGAGCGGGACCAGCGCCTTGGGCCGGTCGGCCCCCAGACGCAGACCACTCCCGGCCGCTGCGACGATGCCGACAGCGTGCACGGGAGTGGTGTGGGGGTGCGGGGAGAGCTCGAGGTCTGAGCTCAGCTGGCGAGGACCTCGTCGAGGAGGACCTCGGCCTTGTCCTCGTTGGTGCCCTCGGCGAGCGCGAGCTCGCTCACCAGGATCTGGCGCGCCTTGGAGAGCATCCGCTTCTCGCCGGCCGAGAGGCCACGGTCCTTGTCGCGGCGCCACAGGTCACGCACGACCTCGGCGACCTTGTTGACGTCACCGGAGGCGAGCTTCTCGAGGTTCGCCTTGTAGCGGCGCGACCAGTTGGTCGGCTCCTCGGTGTGCGGGGCACGCAGCACCTCGAAGACCCGGTTCAGTCCGTCCTGACCGACGACGTCGCGGACGCCGACGATCTCTGCGTTGTCGGCCGGTACCCGCACGGTCAGGTCGCCCTGGGCGACCTTCAGCACGAGGTAGGCCCTCTCTTCGCCCTTGATGACCCGCGTCTCGATCGCCTCGATCAGCGCGGCCCCGTGGTGCGGGTAGACAACGGTCTCGCCGACAGTGAAGCCCATGTGTGTGTGACCCCTTTCGCTGTCCACAGGTTACCACGGCAGACTGGCGAAGGGGACCGCCTGATTTCGTAAACCCGCAGGTCAGGGGCCATACTGAGTGCCGGGGAGGGGTTGACAGGAGCATGGTGGGTGTGCCTGCGGAACCGATGCGGCCGCCGGTCTCGCTCCGCGCACTGGCCCTCGCGACCCACCCCGGACCGGCCGTCGCGGTCACCGTCGTGGCCACCCTGCTGGCCCTCGCCGCGGGGGTGCCCGCAGGACGGGCCGCGCTCGTGGGCGCCGCCGTCCTCGCAGGTCAGGCCTCCATCGGGTGGAGCAACGACTGGCTCGACGCCGACCGGGACCGGGCCGTCGCGCGGTCGGACAAACCGGTCGTCCAGGGTGCCGTCGCCCCCGAGCTGCTGCGCACGCTGGCCCTCGGGTCGGCGGCCGCCGCCGTCGTCCTGTCGCTGTCGCTGGGCGTCGGCCCGGGGTTGCTGCTGCTCGTGCTGGTCGTGAGCGGCTGGGCCTACAACGCCGGCCTCAAGCGCACCGCGGCCTCGGTGCTGCCCTACGTCACCGGCTTCGGCGCACTGCCGGCCGGGGTGGTCGCGGCCGCGCCCGGCGCACCGGAGGCGCCCTGGTGGCTGGTCGTCGCAGGAGCCGCGCTGGGCGCCGCCGCGCACCTGGCCAACGTCGCCCCGGACCTCGAGGACGACCTGGCCACCGGTGTCCGCGGGCTGCCGCACCGGCTGGGCGCACGGGCCTCCGCCGCCACCGGGGCGGTCGTGCTGGGCGCAGCGTCGCTGGTGCTGGTGGTGGGGCCGGCCGGGCCGCCGACGGCCACCGGCTGGGCCGGTCTGGCGCTGGCCGTGCCGGCCGTCCTCGCCGCCGCGCTGGCGGGGACCGCGCGCTTCCGCCGGCTGGCGTTCCCCGCGGTCATGCTGCTGACGGTGCTGGACGTGGTGCTGCTGCTGGCCGGCGGGGCCGCGGTCACCTGACGGAGGGCCCTCCTGCCGCAGGCTCGCGGCGGGACCCTGTACGGGGGGGCCGCCGCGAGCCTGCCGAGGGTCACTTCCCGTCGTTGCCCTTGCCGTTGCCCTTGCCGTTGCCCTTGCCGGGGTGCGGCGCCACAGCGGCCGGCTCATCGGCGACCGGCGCCTGCTCGGCCGGCTGGAGCGCGGGTTCCTCCGCCGGGGCGGCGCGCTCGGTCCGCCGCTGGTCACGGTTCTCCTGGGCCACCTGGGGCATCTGCCCGCGGTTCGTCACGCCGTCACGAGCGGCCGCGCTGACCTTCTGGCCGTGGTTGCTGTACTCGGGCTCGGCCGGCGCGTCGGTGTCCGGGACGGACGTCTCGGCGGGGTCGTCGAGGACGACCGTCTCAGAGCCGTCGGCCGGGTCCGGGATCGTCGGCGGGGTCACCTCCGTGGGCGTCGGCCCGGGGTCCAGCGGCGCCTCGATCGGCGCGTCCGCGAGGTCGCCGGTGCGCTCCAGGACGGATCCGGTCTGCTCGGTGCCCGGGGTCTGCTCCCCGGTGGTCGTGGTCGTGGTCTCGACCATGCCGGTGGTCGACTCGTCCGGCGTGGCCAGGGCGACGGTGGTCGCGGTGCCGGTCAGCGCGACGGCGACGACACCGCCCGCGGCGGCCGCCTTGGCGACGGCACCGGCGGCGGCGAACTTGGCGACGAGGGTGGAGATCAGCACGTGGGGCCTCTTCCGTGAGGTCCGGGCGGGTCGCCCGGCCGTCCCGGGGGACGGTTCCTGGGTGGGGACGAGGAGACCGATCGCCAGCAGCTCGGTCAGGGCCGCGTTCGGCCGCCCGGGCTCCGTGGCGCTCGCCCGGACCGCGTCGGTGAACGCGGCCAGGCCCTGCGCGCCCGCGGGCACGGGACGGCCGGCGAGGCAGGCCGTGAAGGCCTCCTCGTCGGTCCGGACGTCGGCTGGCGTGGTCATCTCGCTCCCGTCATCGCCGCGCGGGCCGGCAGGGGTGCGCGCGTCGTCCCAGCTGTCTCACCCGTCCGGGGGGTCCCGGCCGGCTCGAGCTCGGCGCGCAGCCGGCGCAGCCCGCGCCGCTGCAGCGCCTTGACCGAGCCCACCGAGCGGCCCAGCACCTCGGCCACCTGCTCGACGGTGAGTCGGCGAGCACGCGCAGCAGCAGGACCGAGCGCTGGTCGGCGGGCAGGCCCGCGCACACCCGGCGCACGGTCTCGGTGCCGAGCCGGGTCAGGACGTCGTCCTCCACGTCCCCGCCCGGGACCTCGGCCAGCCGGTCGCCGGCGTCGTCGGCCAGCTCGGGACGACGGCTGCGCCGGCGCCAGTCGTCGACCAGCCGGCGGTGGGCGATGGTGAACACCCACGAGCGCAGGGCGTCCTCGTCTCCCGTGAAGCCGGCGAGGCCGCGGAAGACAGCGAGGAAGGTCTCGCTGGCCAGGTCGTCGGGGTCGAGGGCACCGTGCAGCCGCAGGTACCCGGTGACCGCCGGGGAGAGGTCCCGGTAGAGCACCTCGAAGGCCCACGCGGCACCCGTCCGGGCCGCCGCGAGGACGTCGTCGAAGGACGACCCGATCGGCATGCCCTCCTCATCGGCAGCCGAGAGGGGGGAGCGGACTCCGGCCTCCCCCGCTGGGAGGAGGGGCGGTCCTTCCTCAGATGACCTCGGTGCCGCGCAGCCGCTCCTGCTCGACGACCTCCTCCAGACCCTTGAGCCGGTCCAGGCCCTGCAGCGCACGGCGCATCCGCTGGTTGGGCGCCAGCCGCTCGCGGTTGCGCTCGAGGAAGGCCCAGTAGCCGGCGGTGAAGGGGCAGGCGTCCTCGCCCAGCCGCTTCCGCGGGTCGTAGCGGCAGCCGCCGCAGTAGTCGCTCATCCGGTCGATGTAGGCGCCGCCGGCGGCGTAGGGCTTGGTGGCGAGCAGCCCGCCGTCGGCGTGCTGGCTCATGCCGACGACGTTGGCGACCATCACCCAGTCGTAGCCGTCGACGAAGCTGCGGTGGAACCAGTCGGTCATCGCCAGCGGGTCGATGCCGCGCTGCAGCGCGTAGTTGCCGAGCACCATCAGCCGCGGGATGTGGTGCACCCAGCCGTCGCGGCGCAGGTCGCCGAGGACGTCGGACATGCACGCGGCGTCGACGGCGCCGTCGTCGAGGTCGGCCAGCCAGTCCGGCACCTCCTCGCGCGCGGCCAGGGCGTTGGCGTGCCGGAAGTCCCGGCCGAAGTGCCAGTAGGTGTGCCAGATGTAGTCGCGCCAGCCCATGACCTGGCGGACGAACCCCTCCACGCTGTTGAGCGGCAGCGGGTCGCCCTCGGCCACGGAGTCGCGGTAGCGCTGCTCGGCGGCGTGCACCTCCTCGAGCGGGTCCAGCAGGCCGAGGTTGACGGCCGGGGAGAGCAGCGAGTGCGTCATCCAGCGGTCGCCGGCGAGCATGGCGTCCTCGTGCGGGCCGAACGCGCCGAGCCGGGTGTCGAGGAAGTCGCGCAGCCGGCGCAGCGCCTCCTCGCGGGTCACCGGGAACAGTCGCGGGCCGTCGTCCCCCACGAAGGCGACGTCGCCGTCGGCCTCCCAGCGGCCGAGGTCGGCGCGCACCCGCTCGTCGATCTCGTCCTCCTCCGGCCACCACGGCTCGGGGACGTCGAGCCGCCCGTCCGACGGCGGCGGCTCCCGGTTGTCGTGGTCGAGGTTCCAGCGCCCGCCCACCGGCTCGGCGCCGTCCATCAGGACGTCGTGGCGGCGCCGGTTGTCCCGGTAGAAGTCCTCCATCAGCAGCCGCCGCCGGCCGCGTCCCTCCGCCCAGGCGGTGAACTCATCCTGCGTGGCGACGAACCCGCGGGCGGCGAGGACGGTGAGGTCGGGACGGCGCAGGACGTAGTCGCGGCTGCTCCAGGTCGTGGGGGCGCACACGCTCAGCGGCTCGCGCACCCGGTCCAGCGCCTCGGCGTAGGTGTGCACCTGGGCGAACTCCGCCTGGTCGCCCAGTTCGGCGGCCCGGTGGCGCAGCGCCGACAGCACCAGGTGGGCCTTCTGGCGGTGGAACCGGCGGCGCGCGAACACCGCCCTGGACTCGATGAGCAGGACCGGCTGGTCCGGCCGGTCGAGGAAGTGCGGCCCGAGCTGGTCGGCGAAGCACCACCGCCGGGTGCCCGGTGCGCGGGCGGGGAACGCGGCCAGCGCCGGGTCGCCCCCGGGCCGTCGCGACGTGCCGGGCACCACGCGGCCCATCGCCGGGTCCTGCGGCACGGCCTCACCTCCCGGCGGCCATCCTGGGGTGGGCGTTAGGCTCGGCGCGACTCGGGCCATCGACCTGCGGTGGCCGGCACGTCCCTGGAGGTCGACGGCTGTGAACCGCGCACTGCGCGCCGCCACGATGGGTGCCTTGCTGCTCAGCCCGGTCGCGCTCAGCGCGTGCAGTGCCGGCCAGGTGCCCCAGACGGCCACACAGAACCGCGACAAGGTCGGCCCCGAGGCCGCGGTCGGCGACCTGGTGATGCGCCAGATCACGCTGGCCTACCCGCAGGACGGGCTCTACGCGCAGGGTGACGAGGCCGAGCTGCGGATGGCGATCGTCAACAGCGACACCGAGGCCGACACGCTCGTCGGCATCGAGGGCGAGGCCTTCGACGGCGTCGTCGTCTCCGGGCAGGCCACCGCCTCCCCCGCCGTCCCCGGCTCCCCGTCGGCCGCCCCCGAATCCCCCGCTGCCGCGCCGGCGACCACCCCGGCCACGCCGACCACCCCGGGGACCACCCCGCAGACGACGACCCCCGGGGCGACGACCACACCCGAGGCGACGACCACGCCGGGTGCGACGACCACGCCGGGTGCGACGCCGAGCGTCCCGGCCGCGCCGGCCGCGAGCTCGCGGGTCGAGATCCCCGTCCCCGCCGGCTCCACGGTGTTCCTCGGCGGCGCCGGCGGCGCGATGGTCGAGCTGGCCGACCTGTCCGAGGAGCTCACCGCCGGTCAGAGCATCGAGGTCACGCTGACGTTCGAGCGCGCCGGTGAGGTCACCGTCCAGGCACTCGTCGCCACGCCCGAGCGCGTGCTCCCCCGCGAGGAGCCCTTCGACTTCCACCACGAGGAGGGCGGCGGGGGTTCCGAGGGTGCCGAGGACATCGCCCGGGAGGGCGAGAGCGAGGCCGGCAGCGGTCCCGGCGAGCACGACTGACAGCGGCCCCTGCCCCGCCAGCCGGCGGAGGAGGACCCCGCCCTCCGCACCGCTCGCGAGCTCGGAGCGGGCTGCGCGCGGGCCCGGGACGGCGAGGCCTCATCCTCCCCGGAACCGTCGCACCCGGCGGTTAGCGTCGGGGGGTGCCACCTGCCGGAGTGAAGTCCCGCCCCGCCCACCGCTGCACCGAGTGCGGCTACGCCTCCGCCAAGTGGGTGGGCCGGTGTCCCGAGTGCCAGGCCTGGGGCACCATCCAGGAGGTCGGCACCCCCGCCTCCCCGCTGCGCGCCGTGGCCGCCGGCCCGGTGACCGCACCGGCGGTCCCCATCGCCCAGGTGGAGCTCGCCGCCGCCCGTGCGGTGCCCACCGGCATCGATGAGTTCGACCGCGTCCTCGGCGGCGGGCTGGTCCCCGGCGCGGTGCTGCTCGTGGCCGGCGAGCCGGGCGTGGGCAAGTCGACCCTGCTGCTCGAGGTGGCCCACCGGGTGGCCGCCTCGAACGGTCCGGCCCTCGTCGTGTCCGGCGAGGAGTCCGCGGCGCAGGTGCGGCTGCGGGCCGAGCGCATCGGCGCGCTGCACGACCGGCTGTACCTCGCCGCGGAGACCGAGCTGTCGGCCGTCCTCGCCCACGTCGAGGACGTCGCCCCCTCGCTGCTGGTCCTCGACAGCGTGCAGACCGTCCGCTCCCCCGCCGTCGAGGGCACCGACGGCGGCTCCACCCAGGTGCGCGCCGTGGCCAGCGCGCTGACCGCCGTCGCGAAGAGCCGCGGGATGACCACCATCCTCGTCGGCCACGTCACCAAGGACGGCGCCATCGCCGGGCCCCGCACCCTCGAGCACCTCGTCGACGTCGTCGTCTCCTTCGACGGGGAGCGCCACTCGACGCTGCGCCTGATCCGGGCCATGAAGAACCGGTTCGGCCCGGCCGACGAGATCGGCTGCTTCGAGATCGGCGACAACGGCGTGGTCGGCGTGCCCGACCCCTCGCACCTGTTCGTCTCGCGGCGCACGGCACCGGTGCCGGGCAGTTGCGTCACGGTCACCCTCGAGGGCAGCCGGCCGCTGCTGGCCGAGGTCCAGGCGCTGGTGGCCGCCAGCGGCGGGGGCGGCTCGCCCCGGCGGGCGGTGAGCGGGCTGGACTCGCAGCGGGTCGCCATGGTCAACGCAGTGGTGGAGCGGCGCGGCCGGGTCAGGCTCGCCGACGCCGACGTCTTCGCCGCCTCCGTCGGCGGGGTGCGCATCGCCGAGCCGGCGGCCGACCTCGCGCTGGCGCTGGCCATCGCCTCCGCGGCCAAGGACGTCCCGCTGCCCCGTGGCCTCGTCGCGGTCGGCGAGGTGGGTCTGTCCGGGGAGATCCGGCGGGTCGGCGGCACCGGCCGGCGGCTGGCCGAGGCGGCCCGCCAGGGCTACAAGGTCGCCCTCGTGCCGGAGGACGCCGGCAGCGCACCCAAGGGGATGCGGCTGGTCGAGGTTCCCGACCTCGGGGCTGCCTTCGCCCGTCTCTTCTGAGCCCGGCGGAGCCCGTGGTCACCCGGCGCGGGTGAGGTGGGTCACCGGCGACCGCCGGTACCGTGGCAGCCACGTAGAATCGGCCCCCACCACGTCGAAACGTCAGGAGCGCTCGTGCCCCCCGCTGTGGACTCCGAGGTCGCGCTCCGCGAACTGCTCGGCCGCATAGCACCGGGGACGGCGCTGCGTGACGGCCTGGAGCGGATCCTGGCGGGGCGTACGGGCGCGCTGATCGTGCTCGGGTACGACCGCGTGGTCGAGTCGATCTGCACCGGCGGCTTCGCCCTCGACGTCGCCCTGTCGGCCACCCGGCTCCGTGAGCTGGCCAAGATGGACGGTGCGGTGATCGTCTCCTACGACGGCACCCGGATCGTCCGGGCCGGCGTCCACCTGATGCCGGACCCGACCGTCCCGACCGAGGAGTCCGGCACCCGGCACCGCACCGCCGAGCGGGTCGCCATCCAGACCGGCTTCCCGGTGATCTCGGTGAGCCAGTCGATGCACATCATCAGCGTCTACGTCGCCGGGCGGCGGTACACGCTGGAGCACCCGACGACGATCCTGGCGCGGGCAAACCAGGCGCTGGCCGCGCTCGAGCGCTACAAGCTGCGGCTCGACGAGGTGGCCAGCACGCTGTCGGCGCTGGAGATCGAGGACCTCGTCACCGTCCGCGACGCGATGAGCGTGAGCCAGCGGCTGGAGATGGTCCGCCGGATCGCCGACGAGATCGAGGGCTTCGTCGTCGAGCTGGGCACCGACGGGCGGCTGCTGGCGCTGCAGCTCGACGAGATGCTCGCCGGGGTGGAGGAGGACCGCGCCCTGCTGGTGCGCGACTACCTGCCGGCCGGGCTGCGGCGGCCGAGGAGCATCGAGGAGGTCCTGGCCGACCTGCGCGCGCTCTCGGCCACCGAGCTGCTCGACCTGTCCGCCGTGGCCCGCTGCTACGGGCTGCCGACCTCCGCCGACGCGCTCGACTCCCCCGTCAGCCCCCGCGGCTACCGCCTGCTGGCCCGCGTCCCGCGGCTGCCGGCCGGCATCATCGACCGCCTGGTGGATCACTTCGGCGGGCTGCAGAAGCTGCTCGCCGCCACCATCGAGGACCTGCTGGCCGTCGAGGGCGTGGGCGAGGCCCGGGCCCGGGGTATCCGCGAGGGGCTCTCGCGGCTGGCCGAGACCTCGATCCTCGACCGCTACAGCTGAGGGACCTCCCTCCTCCCCAGCACTCGCGGGCTCGTGGCCGGCCCCTGGAGGGAGGCCGTCAGCCGAGGGTGATCGCTGTCTCGGCCGACGTCTTCGTGTCGAGCCGACCGCGCAGCGCGTACTGCCCGGGAGCCGGCGCCGTCCGTGCGGCGGTGCAGGTCGGCTCGCTGGTCAGACCACCCCAGACGAGCGGGAAGGCCACCGACTCCCCCGGCGCCAGGGTGCGGGTGTCGCTGCTGTTCTCGGGGAAGCAGTCGTTGCTGCCCCACACCCGGTTGCCGGACGCGTCGGACATGACGATCTCCTGCAGGCCCTCGTCGAGCACCCGCACGCACGGCACCGACGAGACGTTGGTGACCACGAGCTCGAAGGTCGGCTTGCCACCGACCGGGACGCTGCCGGGACCGCGGACCTCCAGCTCGATCATGTCGTCGCCGCAGGGGTCGCCGGGCGCCGGGCTCGCTGGAGCCGGCTCGGCGGCCGGCTCGGGCGCAGGGGTCGGCGTCCGCACGCCGGCCAGCGAGGGCACCACCCGCGCCAGCGCTGGGGGCTCACCGGCCGCGGTGCTCGCCTCGGTCGTCGCCGCGGCCGCCGTCGTCTCGCCGGACCCCCCGCTCAGCGCGGTGAACGCGAGCCAGCCCCCGCCCCCCAGGACCGCCAGCAGCAGGAGCAGGACGAGCAGTCGCCGCCGCCAGTAGACCGCCGCGGGCAGGGGGCCGACCGGGTGGAGCACGCCGAGAACCGTAGTGCGCGGCGGGAGGCCGACCCGTGGCGGCACGCCGTCCCCCGCAGGCGGCACACTGGGACCTCGTGGACAGCCCGGCCCGCACCCTGCCGCCGTCACCCGACCCCGTCGGCGACGTCCTCGTCGACTGGTTCGCCGAGGCCGCCCGCGACCTGGCGTGGCGCCGCCCGGGCACCGACCCGTGGGCGGTGCTGGTCAGCGAGGTGATGCTGCAGCAGACCCCGGTCGCCCGGGTCGAGCCGGTGTGGCGCGACTGGATGGACCGCTGGCCCACGCCTGTTGCGCTGGCCACGGCGTCGCCGGCCGAGGTGATCCGCGCCTGGGGCAAGCTCGGCTACCCGCGGCGGGCGCTGCGGCTGCGCGAGACCGCCGTCGCCCTCACCGAGCGGCACGGCGGCGTCGTCCCCGCGGACGTGGCGGCGCTGGAGGCGTTACCGGGCATCGGGACCTACACCGCCCGCGCCGTCGCCTGCTTCGGGCACGGACAGCCACAGCCGGTGGTCGACACGAACGTGCGCCGGGTGGTGGCCCGGCTGGTGCACGGGCGCGCGGAGGCGGCACCGGCGCGCGCCGCCGACCTCACCGACGTCGCGGTGCTCGCCCCTGCCGACCCCGAGCGGGCGGCGCGCTTCTCGGTCGCGGTCATGGAGCTGGGCGCGCTGGTGTGCGTCGCCCGGACGCCGCGGTGCGCCGTCTGCCCGGTGCGGACGGACTGCGCGTGGCGGCTGGCCGGCTGTCCGGCGCCGGACGGTCCGCCGCGCAGGGTGCAGAGGTTCGCCGGCACGGACCGGCAAGTGCGCGGGCGGCTGCTGGACGTCCTGCGGGGCGCTGAGGGCTCCGTGGCGGCACCGCAGCTCGACGAGGCCTGGGCCGACGCCGTGCAGCGCTCCCGCTGCCTGGACTCGCTGCTCGCCGACGGCCTGGTCGAGCAGACCGCCGACGGCCGCTTCACCCTGCCGGCGGGTTGACCATCGGCAGGTGGCTGCCCGACACGCCGCCGACCGCAGCCCTCTGCCGGTGATCGCGGCCGAGTGAGCAGGTGCGGTCGCCGACACGGGCGGACACGCCCGCGCGCGCGACCACGACTGCTCACTCGCGTGGAGGACCAGCGGGGACAGCACAGGACGACGAAGGGGCCGCCTCCCACTGGGAGACGGCCCCTTCGCACGGGCTACCCGAGGCTCACTCGGCCTGGGCCGGGGGCTCCTCGTCGCCGACCGACAGCGCCACGGGCGGGGTGTCGGGCAGGTCGATCGGCTTGGCCTCGCCGCGGAAGGTGAACTTCGCGTCGGTGCCCTCGCCCTCGACGTCCACCACGATGATCTGACCGGCGGTCAGCTCGCCGTAGAGGATCTTCTCCGACAGCGCGTCCTCGATCTCGCGCTGGATGGTCCGGCGCAGCGGCCGGGCACCCAGCACCGGGTCGAACCCGCGGGCCGCCAGCAGCTTCTTGGCGTCCTGCGTGATCTCCAGCGACATGTCCTTGTTCGCCAGCTGGCCCTCCACGCGGGCGACCATGAGGTCGACGATCTGGACGATCTCGTCCTCGGTCAGCTGGTGGAACACGACGATGTCGTCGATGCGGTTGAGGAACTCCGGCCGGAAGTGCTGCTTGAGCTCCTCGTTGACCTTGTTCTTCATCCGCTCGTAGTTCGACTGGCTGTCGTTGCCGACCTGGAAGCCCAGGCCCACGGCCTTGGAGATGTCCCGCGTCCCGAGGTTGGTCGTGAGGATCAGGATCGTGTTCTTGAAGTCCACGATCCGGCCCTGACCGTCGGTGAGCCGGCCGTCCTCCAGCACCTGCAGGAGCGTGTTGAACACGTCCGCGTGCGCCTTCTCGATCTCGTCGAAGAGGACCACCGAGAACGGCTTGCGCCGCACCTTCTCGGTCAGCTGCCCGCCCTCGTCGTAGCCGACGTAGCCGGGAGGGGCACCGACCAGCCGCGACACGGTGAAGCGGTCGTGGAACTCGCCCATGTCGATCTGGATGAGCGCGTCGTCCTCACCGAAGAGGAACTGGGCCAGCGCCTTCGCCAGCTCGGTCTTACCGACACCCGAGGGGCCGGCGAAGATGAACGAGCCACCGGGACGGCGCGGGTCCTTGAGGCCCGCCCGCGTGCGCCGGATCGCCTGGCTGACGCTCTTGATGGCCTCTTCCTGGCCGATGATCCGCTTGTGGAGCTCGTCCTCCATGCGCAGGAGGCGGGTGGTCTCCTCCTCCGTGAGCTTGAAGACGGGGATGCCGGTCCAGTTGGCCAGCACCTCGGCGATCTGCTCGTCGTCGACCTCGGCGACGACGTCCATGTCGCCAGCCTTCCACTGCTTCTCGCGCTCGGCCTTCTCGCCCAAGAGCGTCTTCTCCTTGTCGCGCAGCGACGCGGCCTTCTCGAAGTCCTGCGCGTCGATCGCCGACTCCTTCTCGCGGCGGATGGCCGCGATCCGGTCGTCGAACTCGCGCAGGTCCGGCGGGGCGGTCATGCGCTTGATCCGCATCCGGGCGCCGGCCTCGTCGATCAGGTCGATCGCCTTGTCCGGCAGGAAGCGGTCGGAGATGTACCGGTCGGCCAGCGTCGCGGCGGCGACGAGCGCGCCGTCGGTGATGCTGATCCGGTGGTGGGCCTCGTACCGGTCGCGCAGCCCCTTGAGGATCTCGATCGTGTGGGTGAGCGTCGGCTCCCCCACCTGGATCGGCTGGAAGCGGCGCTCGAGGGCGGCGTCCTTCTCCAGGTGCTTGCGGTACTCGTCGAGCGTGGTGGCGCCGATGGTCTGCAGCTCACCGCGGGCCAGCATCGGCTTGAGGATGCTGGCGGCGTCGATCGCGCCCTCCGCGGCACCGGCCCCGACGAGGGTGTGGATCTCGTCGATGAACAGGATGATGTCGCCGCGGGTGCGGATCTCCTTGAGGACCTTCTTCAGCCGCTCCTCGAAGTCACCGCGGTAGCGGGAACCGGCGACGAGGGCGCCGAGGTCGAGGGTGTAGAGCTGCTTGTCCTTCAGCGTCTCGGGGACCTCGCCCTTGACGATCGCCTGGGCCAGCCCCTCGACGACGGCGGTCTTGCCGACACCGGGCTCGCCGATGAGGACGGGGTTGTTCTTGGTCCGCCGCGACAGGACCTGCATGACCCGCTCGATCTCCTTGGCCCGCCCGATGACCGGGTCGAGCTTGGAGTCGCGCGCGGCCTGGGTCAGGTTGCGGCCGAACTGGTCGAGGACCAGCGAGGTCGACGGCGTGCCCTCGGCCGGGCCGCCGGCGGCGGCCGGCTCCTTGCCCTGGTAGCCGCTCAGCAGCTGGATGACCTGCTGGCGGACGCGGTTGAGGTCGGCACCCAGCTTGACCAGGACCTGGGCGGCGACGCCCTCGCCCTCGCGGATCAGACCCAGCAGGATGTGCTCGGTGCCGATGTAGTTGTGGCCGAGCTGCAGCGCCTCGCGCAGCGACAGCTCCAGCACCTTCTTGGCCCGCGGGGTGAAGGGGATGTGCCCGGACGGGGCCTGCTGGCCCTGGCCGATGATCTCCTCCACCTGCTGGCGGACACCCTCCAGCGAGATGCCCAGGGACTCGAGGGCCTTGGCGGCGACACCCTCACCCTCGTGGATCAGCCCCAGGAGGATGTGCTCGGTGCCGATGTAGTTGTGGTTGAGCATCCGGGCCTCTTCCTGGGCCAGGACGACCACGCGGCGGGCTCGGTCGGTGAACCGTTCGAACATCTGCTGCTTCTCCTCTGACCGGCTGGTCCGGCGCTGCCCTCCCCTGGTGGGGAGGAGCACCCGACGTCCGTCGGCGCGCGGGGCACCGGTCTTTCCACTGTAGTCGCGGACTCCGACCCTCCGTCGGTACACAGTCCGTTTCGGAGGAGAGGAGCTGCCCGGTCCAACCGATGGTCCCGGACGGGTGTTCCGCTCCTGTTACGCCCACAGCGGACGGCTCGGCACCGGCGACCGCGTCGCGGCCAGGACGGTGGTCCCGTCCGTCCCCGCCTCCAGCGGACGGCGTGCCGGGATCCCGCGCGAGGAGCCCTCGCTCAGCAGGTGAGCGCGAGGCAGACCCAGCAGAGCGGCCACTCCTCGTCGCCGTCGTCCGGCCACACCCACAGGGCCGGGTCGAGCAGGGTGACCGGCGCCAGGCAGAGGGCTCGGCCGGCGACCAGCCCCGCGTCCCCGACCGCGTGCAGCCGGCTGGGTGCCGTCCCGCCCCAGGGCGAGCGCGGCGCCTCGGCGTCCACGCCGACGGTCCACCGGTGCTGACCGGGGGCGGCCGAACGGCGTCCCGCTGCCGACCAGGGCCCCTCCACGGTGCTCACTCGACGACCAGCCGCACGCCGTCGGTGGCCAGCGTATCGGCGAGGCGGGCGAGCAGCTGCCGGGCGTCGTCGTCGACGGTCGCCAGGGGCTGGAGGCGGACGGTCACCTGCCGGTGCCCCTGGCGCTGCAGCGCGATGATGCTGCCGCACAGCAGGTCCGCCGAGAGGGCGTCGAGGTGCCCTCGCGCCCGGACGACGCCCTGTCGCTGGTCGAGGCTGGCGGTGAAGCTCGGGGCCAGGGGGCTCGGGTCGACGGCCCCCCGGCCGGCGGCGGCCGCTGGGCCGGGTGGAGCGGTGGTCTCGGCCGCGTCCTGGCTCATGGCACAACCGTCACGAATCGGTCCGAAACGCCCCAGGGTCGAAAGTCCCTGCCCCGGCCGCCGGTGACGCGAAGTGAGCAGGTGACCGCGGTGCGGACGGCGGCGGCCCGGCGCCCTCGAAGGAGGGTGCCGGGCCGTTCCCAGTTGTGCTGCGCCCCCGTCCAGAGGCTCACCCCGCTGGCGAGGGTGGGGACGGGTGGCCCCCTTGCAGGGCCCCGCCGCCAGCCTGCGAGCGGTGGGGGGCAAGGGGGTCCTCTTTCAGTGAGCGGCTTCGTACGCCTCGACGACGCTGGCCGGGATGCGCCCGCGGTCGCTGACGGCGTGACCGTTCTTGCGCGCCCAGTCGCGGATCGCGCCGGCCTGCTCGCGGTCCATGCGGCCACCGCCCCCGGTGGCCCGCGACCGGCCGCCGCCGGAGGCCCGGCCGTTGCCGCGACCGACCTTGCGCGCGGCCTGCACATAACGGGAGAACGCGTCTCGCAACTCCTGCGCGTTCTTCTCCGACAGATCGATCTCGTAGTTCGTGCCGTCGAGCGAGAAACTCACCGTCTCGTCCGCGGGCACGTTCTCGTCGAGGTCGTCACTGAGGATGACCTGCACCTTGCGCGCCATTGCTTCTCCACTCCCGCGTCGCTCCGCAGAACGGGGACCTCCGTCCCCGAGCTCGCAGCCCTTTTCTCTGTCGGACAGGACCATAGACCATTCACGGCACGGAGAAACACATCCCCCGCACAATGGAGTGAGAGAGGGAGCTGCGCGGATCAGGAGGAGAGCGGCCGCACCAACGGAAAGAGGATGGTCTCCCGGATGCCCAATCCGGTGAGCGTCATCATCAACCGGTCCATGCCCATCCCCATGCCACCGGTCGGCGGCATGCCGTACTCCAGCGCCTCCAGGAAGTCCTCGTCGAACGCCATCGCCTCGGGGTCCCCCTCGGCGGCCAGCACGGCCTGCGCGACCAGGCGCTCGCGCTGCGCCACCGGGTCGACCAGCTCCGAGTAGGCCGTCGCGCGCTCCACCCCGGCGATGTAGAGGTCCCACTTCTCGGCCAGACCGGGCTGCGACCGGTGTGCACGGGTCAGCGGCGAGGTGTCCAGCGGGTAGTCGACGACGAAGGTCGGCTCCTGCAGCGAGTCCTGGACCAGCGCCTCGAACAGCTCCTCGACGACCTTGCCCGGGATCCACGCCGGGTCGACGCCGACGTCGTGGCGCGCGGCGAGGGCGCGCAGCGTCTCCAGCGGCGTCCCGGGGGTGACCTCCTCGCCGACGGCCTCGGAGACCAGCGCGTGGAGCGGCGCCTGCCGCCACTCCCCCGACAGGTCGATCTCGGTGCCGTCGTTGTGTCGCGCAACGTGGTCGCCGAACAACGCTGCGCAGCATTCCTGGGTCAGTTCGCGGGTGAGCGTGGCCATCACCTGGTAGTCGGCGTGGGCCTGGTAGGCCTCGAGCATCGCGAACTCCGGCGAGTGGGTGCTGTCCACACCCTCGTTGCGGAAGTTCCGGTTGATCTCGAAGACGCGTTCCAGCCCGCCGACGATGCACCGCTTGAGGAACAGCTCGGGTGCGATGCGCAGGTACAGGTCGAGGTCGAATGCGTTCATGTGCGTGCGGAACGGCCGCGCGGCGGCGCCCCCGTGCACGGTCTGCAACATGGGCGTCTCGACCTCGAGATAGCCGCGCCCGACCAGTTCCCGCCGCAGCGTCGACATCACCGTGGCGCGCTGACGGACGGTCCGGCGCGCCTCGTCGCGGACGATGAGGTCGACGTACCGACGGCGGACGCGCAGTTCCTCGCTCATCGGCTTGTGCGCCACCGGCAGCGGCCGCAGCGCCTTGGCGGTCAGCTGCCAGGAGTCGGCGAACACGGACAGCTCGCCGCGCCGCGACGTGCCGACCTCGCCCTCGACGAACACGTGGTCGCCGAGGTCGATGTCGGCCTTCCACGCGGCCAGCGACTCCTCGCCGACCCGGTCGAGGGAGAGCATCACCTGCAGCTCGGCGTCGCCCTCGCGCAGCGTCGCGAAGCACAGCTTGCCGGTGTTGCGGACGAAGATGACCCGCCCGGTGACGCCGGCGCGGTCCCCGGTCATGGTGTCCGGCTCGAGGTCGGGGTGCTCCGCCCGGACCTCCGCCAGGGTGGTCGTGCGGGCGACGGCGACCGGGTAGGGGTCGACGCCGGCCTCGCGCATCCGGTCCAGCTTCGCCCGGCGCACCCGGAGCTGTTCGGGGAGTTCGTCGTCCGGCGGCGGGACCGTGCCCGACTCCGCGCCCCGTTCCGCTCCTCGCTCGTCCCTCGCTGCGGTGCCCGTCGGGGAACGGCTGTCGTCGGGCGGTGGTACCTCGGTCACGGGTCGCCACCCTACGGGGAGGCCGATCTCCGGGTGGGCGGGGAACGGAGACCGGCCTCGTGCCGCTCGAAGGCCAGCCGCAGCCCGTGCACGGTCAGGTCGGGCTCCCGCTCGCCGATCGAGCGGCAGCTGTCGGCCACCAGGGGCGCCAGCCCACCGGTGGCGACGACGACCGGCGCGGCGCCGAACTGCGCGACCAGCTCGGCGGCGATCCGGGCCACCAACCCGTCGACCAGGCCGGCGAAGCCCAGCACCAGGCCCGACTGCAGCGCCGCGACGGTGTTCTTGCCGATCGCCTGCGGCGGCACGGTGAGCTCCACCGAGCGCAGCTGCGCCGCACGGGCGGCCAGCGCCTCCAGGCTGACCTCGACGCCGGGGGCCAGCGCGCCGCCGAGGAACTGCCCGTCGGGGCCCACGGCGTCGACGTTGGTGGAGGTGCCGAAGTCGACGACGACGACCGGGCGCCCGCTGCCGTCGGGACGGCGTCCGTGCAGCTCGTGGGCGGCCAGCGCGGTGACCACGCGGTCGGCACCGACCTCGCGCGGGTTGTCCACGTGCAGCGGGACGCCGGTCCGCACACCCGGCCCGATGAGGACCACCGGCACCTCGAGGGAGTCCAGCAGCGCGCGCAGCGCCGGGAGCAGCGCGGGCACCGTCGAGCAGGCCGACACCCCGGTCACCTCGGTGTCCCGCAGCAGCCCGCGCCACAGCATCCGCAGCTCGTCGCTGGTGGCCCGCGGCGCGGTCGTCACCCGCCAGCAGCCGACCCGGCGCGGACCGTCGAAGGTGGCCAGGACGGTCTGGCTGTTGCCGACGTCGACGGTCAGCAGCACCGGTCGGTCCTCCGCGAGGTCTGCACAGTGGCGGCCATCAGGGCCTCGAAGACCACGAGAGTGCAGATCCCGCGCCTTCCGCCCGCAGGTCGAGCGCGAGGTCGAGGATCGGCGCGGAGTGGGTGAGCCCGCCGACCGACAGGTAGTCGACACCGGTCTCGGCGACCGCCCGGGCCACCTCCAGGGTCAGCCCGCCGGTGGCCTCGAGCTCGGCCCGCCCGCCGACCAGGGCGACGACCTCGCGCAGGACCTCCGGCGGCATGTTGTCGCAGAGCAGGAAGTCCGCGCCGGCCTCGACCGCCTCGACCGCCTGCCCGGGCACGTCGACCTCGACCTGCACCGCCACCCGGGGGGCCCGCTCGCGCACCGCGGCGATGGCGGCGGCCACCGAGCCCGCGGCGGCGACGTGGTTGTCCTTGACCATGGCGACGTCGTAGAGCCCCATGCGCTTGTTCGACCCACCTCCGCAGCGGACGGCGTACTTCTCCAGCGGCCGCAGCCCGGGCGTGGTCTTGCGGGTGTCGAGGACGACGGCGCCGGTGCCTGCGACGGCGTCGACCCACCGGCGGGTGAGCGTGGCGATGCCGCTGGCCCGGCTGGCGACGTTCAGCGCGCTGCGCTCGGCGGCCAGCAGCGCGCGCACCGGCCCGCGGACGGTCAGCAGCACGTCACCCCGGACCACCCGGTCCCCGTCGGCGGCACTTGCGGTGAGCGTGGCCCCGGGGGCGAGCCGGGTGAAGACGCGCGCGGCGACCGGCAGGCCGGCCACGACGCCGTCGGCCCGGGCCACGAGGTCCGCGGTGCCCAGCTGCGCGGCCGGCACGGTGGCGGCGCTGGTGACGTCGTGCGCGACGGCCAGGTCCGGGGCGCTGGGCAGGGGTGCGCCGCCGGTGAGGTCCTCGACCAGGGTGCGCTCGACCAGCTCGGCCACCCACTGCTCCGACAGCCCGGTCCCCGTCAGGTCACGGGGGTCGGCGGCCGCGGTCACCACGGCTGCACCACCGGCGTCCCCACCGGCCGGCGGGTCACCTGCGGGGAGCCGTCCTCGCCGAGCCGCACGTCCAGGTGCACCTGCCAGTCCTCCTCGGTCTCGGGGTGGTCCTCGCGCCAGTGGCAGCCGCGGGTCTCCTCCCGGGCCGCGGCCGCGGTGGCGAGCGCGGTGGCGACGGTGAGCAGGTCGGTGGCCTCCCAGCCGGTCACGCCGGGGGCTGCGTCCGTGTCGAGCCCGGCGGCCAGGGCGGCCAGCCGGCCGGTCGCCTCGGCCAGCCCCGCCCCGCTGCGCAGCGCGCCGACGCGGGTCGACATCGTCTCGGTGACCGCACGGCGGCCCTCGGGGTCGAGCAGCCCGGACGGCGCGGTGTCCTGCGGCACGAGCGGGGACGGCGGCGGCAGCCGCTCGGCCAGCTCGGCCCCGATGCGCGCGGCGAAGACCAGCCCCTCGAGCAGCGAGTTCGACGCCAGCCGGTTGGCCCCGTGCACGCCGGTGCAGGCCACCTCGCCGCACGCGTAGAGGCCGGGCACCGTCGTCCGCCCGGCCAGGTCGGTGACCAGGCCGCCCGAGGCGTAGTGCGCTGCCGGGGTGACCGGGATCAGCTCGGTGACCGGGTCGATGCCGGCCGCGCGGCAGCTCGCCACGATCGTCGGGAACCGCCGGGCGAGGTCGGGGACGCTGCGGGCGTCGAGCTCCACGTGGTCGACGCCGTCGCGCAGCTGCACCCGGGTGATGGCCTTGGCGACGACGTCGCGGGGGGCCAGCTCGGCCAGCGGGTGGACGCCGACCAGGAACCGCTCCCCCGACCGGTCGCGGAGGACCGCGCCCTCGCCGCGCAGTGCCTCGCTGACCAGCGGCTGCTGGCCGCGCGCACCCGGGCCCAGGTAGAGCGAGGTCGGGTGGAACTGCACGAACTCCAGGTCGGTGGCGACGGCTCCGGCGCGCAGCCCCAGGGCCACGCCGTCCCCGGTGGAGACCGGCGGGTTCGTGGTCGCGGCGTAGACCTGCCCCATGCCGCCGGTGGCGAGCACGACCGCGCGGGCGCGGACCGCGCCCACGCCGTCGGCGCTGCCCTCCCCCAGCACGTGCAGCGTCACCCCGGCGGCGCGACCGGCGGCGTCGGTGAGCAGGTCGAGCACCATCGCGTGCTCGACGAGGGTGACCCCGGGGTCGGCCCGGACGGCGTCCTGCAGCGCGCGCTGCACCTCCGAGCCCGTGGCGTCGCCGCCGGCGTGCACGATCCGGTCGGCGGAGTGCCCGCCCTCGCGGGTGAGCAGCAGCGTGCCGGCGGGGTCGCGGTCGAAGGCGGCGCCCCAGCCGATCAGCTGGCGCAGCCGCTCGGGGCCCTCGTGCACGAGCACGGAGACCGCCGCGGGCTCGCACAGCCCCACCCCGGCGACCTCGGTGTCCCGGGCGTGCGCCGCAGGGGTGTCCGCAGGGTCGAGCACGGCCGCGATGCCGCCCTGCGCCCAGCGGGTAGACCCGTCGTCCACCCGGACCTTGGTGACGACGGCGACCGACAGCCCGGCCGCCCGGGCGTGCAGCGCGACGCACAGCCCGGCGATGCCGGAGCCGACGACGCAGACGTCGGCGGCCAGCTCCCAGCCGGGCGCCGGCGCGGTCAGCCGCACCGGCAGCCCGGTGACGCGCCCGGCCGCCAGCGTGCTCACCGGACGGGACGAGGCCGTGACGCGAGCGGGCTCCGCTCGTGGTCCGTTGCGCCGGGGACCGGGGCCGAGGGGTCGCCGCCGAGCTCGAGGACGCGGTTGGCGGCGTCGACGTGCACGACCCTGGGGATGTGGGACTTCGCCTCGGTCTCGTCCATCAGGCCGTAGCTGATCAGGATGACCAGGTCGCCGGGGTGCACCAGGTGCGCGGCGGCGCCGTTGATGCCGATGACGCCGCTGCCCCGCTCACCGGGGATCACGTAGGTCTCCAGCCGCGCGCCGTTGGTGACGTCGACGATCGCGACCTGCTCGCCGGGGACGAGGTCGGCAGCGTCGAGGAGGTCCTCGTCGATGGTCACCGAGCCCACGTAGTGCAGGTCGGCCTGGGTGACCGTCGCACGGTGGATCTTGGACTTGAGCATCGTGCGCATCATCGCGGGTCCCCCAGCTGGATCTCGGTGTTGTCGATGAGTCGGGTGCTGCCGGCGCGGGCGGCGACGAGCAGCCGGGCGGGGCCGGCGGGCGGCGGGGGCCCGAGGTCCGGATCGGTCAGCTCCAGGTAGTCCTGGAGCAGGTCGGGCGCCTCGGCGAGGACGGCGGTGGCCGCGGCGAGGACGGCGTCCGCGCCCCGCGGGCCGGCCGCCGCCCCGGCGCGCAGCGCGCGCGAGAGGGTGGCGGCGGTGGCCCGCTGCTCCGGCGAGAGGTAGCGGTTGCGGGAGGACAGCGCCATGCCGTCGTCCTCCCGGACGGTGGGCACGCCGACGACCTCGACGCCGAGCGCCAGCTCGCGGGCCATCGCCCGGACGAGCGCGAGCTGCTGGTAGTCCTTCTCGCCGAAGACGGCCAGGTCCGGGCGGACCAGGCCGAACAGCTTGGCGACGACGGTCAGCACGCCGGCGAAGTGGCCGGGGCGGACGGCGCCCTCGAGCACGTCGCCGAGCGGGCCGGGGTGCACGGTCACGCCCAGCGCGCCGGGTGGGTAGACCTCCTCCACCGGCGGGTGGAGCACGACGTCGGCGCCCTCCTCGGCCAGCGCGGCGAGGTCGGCGTCCCAGGTGCGCGGGTAGCGGTCGAAGTCCTCGCCGGGGCCGAACTGGGTCGGGTTGACGAAGACCGAGACGACGACGCCGCCGGCCCGCTCCCGCGCGGCGCGGACGAGGGCGCGGTGGCCCTCGTGCAGGGCGCCCATCGTGGGCACCAGCGCGACCGGCCCGGGGAGCCCGGCGACGAGCTCGCGCAGCTCGGCGGCGGTCCCGGCCACGGCGGGAGCCGGCGGGGCGGTGGCGCGGGTGGCGGTCACGGCGGTCGGGCGGGGCGACGGCACCGCGCTCACCGGGAGCCGGCCGGTGGGAGGACCACGGTCAGCCCTCCGCCCGCTCGCTCGCGAGGGAGCCCGGGACGTGGCCGTCGAGCAGTTCAACGAGCGGGGCGCCCTCGTGCCGCTTGAGCCGGCCGGTCGCCAGCGCCCGCTCGGTGGTGCGCTGGGCGAGCGCGACGTAGGCCGCGACCGAGTCCGGCGCCCGCTCGGTGAGGGTGTCCAGGTGCTGCCGCACGGTGCCGACGTCCCCGCGGCTGACCGGGCCGGTGAGCCCCCGGTCGCCGCGGCGCAGGCCGTTGTCGAGGGCGGCGGTGAGCAGCGGGGCGAGCACCCGGCCCGGCTCGGCGACGCCCGCGGTGCGCAGCAGGTCCGCGGCCTCGGCGACCAGCGTGACCAGGTGGTTGGCGCCGGTGACCAGGGCCGCGTGGTAGAGCCCGCGGTCGGCCTCGGCGACGAAGAAGGGCTCGCCGCCCATCTCCAGGACGAGGGTCTCGGCCACCGGACGGTGCTCCGGCGCGCTGGTGACGCCGAAGGGGGCACCGGCGAGGCGGTCGGCGTCCTCGGGGGCTCCGGTGAAGGTCATGGCCGGGTGCAGCGCCAGCGGCAGCACGCCGGCCCGCGCGGCGGGGGCCAGGACGGCCAGGCCGTGCGCCCCGGAGGTGTGGAACGCGAGCTGGCCGGCCCGCCAGACGCCGGTCTCGGCCAGCCCGGAGACCAGGCCGGCCAGGCTGTCGTCGGGGACGGCGAGCACGACGAGGTCGGCGGCGGCCACGACCTCGTCGGTGGGCAGCAGCGGCACGCCGGGCAGCAGCCGGGCGGCGCGCTCGGCGGAGGCGGTGGAGAGACCGGCGGCGGCGACCACGTCGTGGCCGGCGGCGGTGAGGGCGGCGCCGAGGACGGCGCCGACGCGCCCGGCGCCGACGATGCCGACGCGGAGGCGGGCGGGAGCGGTGTCCGCCGGGATCAGGCCGGCAGCGCGGAGCGTCCTGCGGGCAGCAGGCATCGGTGCACCTCTCGTTCCAGTCCCTCGCGGGGTACCGGACTCGTGGTCGCGGGCTCCGCCGTTGGAGCCCGTCGGGTGTTGCGGTCCTGCGGTCGTGCCGACGCGTGCCCCGCTGCGACCAGGTGTGTCACGCGGGTGTCGCGTCGAAGGCGAGTGTGTGACCGGTTCGGGGCGCGTGCAACGCCTCCCCCCTGTGGTGTGGGTCACCCCTGGACCCACCTACGGTGTCCGACGGCGACCGCAGACGCACGGCGAGAGGACACGGGTGGGCACCTTCGAGGGACGGACGGCGCTGGTCACCGGCGCGAGCCGGGGCATCGGCCTGGCGATCGCGCGGAGCCTGGTGGCCCGGGGCGCGCGCGTCGTGGTGACCGGCCGCCGGCCCGACGCGTTGGCCGAGGCGGTGACCGCCCTGGGCGGTCCGGAGGCGGCCGTCGGCGTCGCCGGGAACGCCGGGGACGCCGAGCACCGCGCCGCGGCCGTGCGCACCGCCGTCGAGACCTTCGGCAGCCTGGACGTGCTGGTCGGCAACGTCGGCATCAACCCGGTCTACGGCCCGCTGGTCGACCTCCCCCTGGACGGCTTCCGCAAGATCCTCGACACCAACGTCGTCAGCACGCTGGGCCTGGTGCAGGAGGCCTGGCGGGCGTGGATGGCCGAGCACGGCGGCTCGGTGCTGGTCGTCGCCTCGGTGGCCGGGCTCAAGGCCTCGCCGATGATCGGCGGCTACGGGGTGAGCAAGGCGGCCCTGGTCAACCTGGTCACCCAGCTCGCGGTCGAGCTCGGACCCACGGTCCGGGTGAACGCGGTCGCGCCCGCGGTGGTCAGGACCCGCTTCGCCGGGGCGCTCTACGAGGGCCGGGAGGCCGAGGCGGCAGCGCAGTACCCGGTGGGCCGCCTCGGCGAGCCCGAGGACGTCGGCGAGGCCGCGGCGTACCTGCTCGGGGACGGCGCGGGCTGGGTCACCGGCCAGACCCTGGTGCTCGACGGCGGCGCGCTGTCCCGCGGTCCCGCGTGAAGAAGGACCCCGTCCTCCTCACCGCTCGCGAGCTCGCGGCGAGCCTCTGGACGGGGCCGCGAGGGTTCCCCGTTCAGCCGCGGCCCAGCACCCGCGCGAGGACGTCGTCGCTCTCGCCGTCCTCGCGGTAGCGGCGCCGGCGGCGACCGCCGGACGGCGGGGTGAGGCCGCTCTCGGCGACCAGCTCCGCCGGCCGCCTGGCCGAGTCCTCCTCCGCCGGGGCGGGCGCGGCCGCCACCGGGGCGGGCGCAGCGGGCCCGGGGACCGGCGGGCGTTCCCGCCGGGCGACCGGGCGCTCGACGGTCAGCTGCCCGGCGAGCGGGGCTCCGGGGAGGAGGTCGTCGGTACGGCGCCGGCGCCACTCGGGCTCGGGCTCGGGCTGCGGCGTCGGCGGCGGCACGTCGAGCAGCGATCGCCGGGCCAGCCAGTCCAGCGGCTGCGGTGGTGCGGTCGGCCGGGGCTCGACGCGGACCTCCTCCAGTCGACGGGTGCCGGGGGCCGGCTCGTCGGCGCGGACGGCCGGCCACGCGGCGGTCGGCTCCGACGCCGGCCGGTCCCAGCCGTCGGCCTCGACGGTGGGCAGAGCGGTCGGTTCCGGTGCCGCGGGGGCTGTCCGGGTGGACTGGGTCCGCAGCATGACCCGCTCGACGAGCATCTCGCCCGACAGCTGCTCGGTGAGCTCGCTGCGCAGCCGGCCGACGTCGGTGCGCAGCTCGGCCAGTCCGGTGAGGTCGAGGCCGGCCAGGGCGGTGCGCAGCTCGGCGAGGCCGGCGACATCCCGGCGCAGCTCGGCGAGGCCGGCGACATCCCGGCGCAGCTCGGCGAGGCCGGTGAGATCCCGGCGCAGCTCGGCGACCTGGGCCAGCTCCGTGCGCAGCGCCTCGAGCTCGGTCCGCATGGACTGCTCGGCGGTGCGCCGGAGGTCGTTCTCCACCCGGAGCTCGTGCTCGCGGCGGGCGGCGACCTCGCGCTCCAACTCCAGCTCGTAGGCCAGGCGCAGCTCGGCCTCGCGCTCGGCGGCCGTCCGCTCGAGGTCGGCACGCTCGACCGCGGCCCGCGCCGCGCCGTCCACCGGGGCGCCGTCCGCGGTGCGCCGGGACGCGACCAGCGCGGCGAGCACGAAGGCCCAGGCGGCGGCGACGACAGCCAGTCGCAGCACCTGGGGGTCCTCGGTGAGGAGGACGGCGACGGTGGCTGCCACCGAGAGGCAGAAGCCCCCGGCCAGCCCGACCGTCCGCAGTGCCGCGGTCCCCGGTCCGGAGGGGCGCGCCGACACGTCGTCCCGGTCCCCCCGCATGGCGCACAGGGTAACGCTGCGGAGGCCTCCGACCACGGAACCGATCGTCGGATGCCGGGACGCCCCGCCCTGACGGTCAGGGGCGGGGCGCTCAGAAGCTCGCGCCCCAGTGGACGGCGACCTCCTCCGGGGTCAGCTCCCGATCGTACACCGATGCCTCGTCCAGCCGGCCGGAGAAGAAGTCCGCGCCCGGCCGGGTGGCGAAGGCGCTGTAGTCGCCCCCACCGCCCCAGCGCCAGAAGCCCGAAGGGAGCCCAGGACTGGCGGACGACGCGTTCTCCCCCACCTGGACGCCGTCCAGGTACAGGCTCATGCGCCCGTCCGAGCGCATCGTGGCGGTCACCAGGTGCCACCCGCCGTCGCGGTGGTCGGTGGTGGTGACGACGGTCCGCTGCGGGCTGCGGACCGTGAAGGCCAGCCGGCCGGTGGCCGTCAGGTAGACGGCGATGTCCGGCAGCGTCGCGCTGCCCGTCTGGGTGGAGCCGAAGCTGACCAGCGGTCCCGTGCCACCGGAGGAGCTGAACCACACCTCGGTGGAGAAGGCGGTGGGCAGGGGGCGGCTCGCGCCGCCGGAGATGTCGTTGACACCCCTGAGCCGGACCGCGACCCCGGCCGGCGCCGTCCCGGTGGGCGCCCCGGCCACCTGCAGGTCGGGGTGGCCGTGGAACGTGCCGCGGTTTTGGCCGGAGGCGTCGGCCACGGTGAGGACCCCGGCCGCCGGCTGCTCCTCCAGCTGCCAGTACATGCGCAGGGACGCGAAGCTCGTCACCGACGTCGCGTAGTTGCCGGCGACGGTGCCCTTGCCCAGGTCGTAGTGCTTCTTGATCTCCGTCGCGTTCAGCGCCGCGGCGTAGACGGCGACCTCGTCGATGCCGCCGGACCACGTGTCCCGCGCCGGGGTGCCGCCGTCCGTCGCGATCGGTGCCGTACCCACGCGCACCCGCCCGGTCACGCTCTCCGGCCAGCCGGCGCAGAGCGCGCTGTCGTACTGCACGACGCCGTCGAGATAGACGCTCACCTGCGCGCCGTCGTTCCTGCACAGCCCGCTGCCCGGCGCGGCGGTGGGGTCGACGACCGCGGCGATGTGGCGCCACACGGGGGTGTCGGTGGAGGAGCTCCACACCTTGAGGTCCGTGCTGTCTGACCCGCACACCTCCTGGGTGCCCGAGGACAGGGTCAGGCCGACGCAGGCCTCCCCGCTGGTGTTGATGTACAGCTGCGTCGCGCCCGCGGTCGGGGTGGAGGGGTCGGGGAGCAGGCTCACCACCGCGCCGCCGTAGCCGTACCCGGTGTGCACCCAGGCCTCCAGGGTCAGCCTCGGGAGCTCACCGGCGCCGGCGGTGCCGGAGCCGGTGATCGAAGTCGTGCTGTCGGCCGTGGCGTAGGCGCGCTCGGGGAAGTGCACCGCGCGCCGGGGATCCCCCGAGCTCGCCACGATCGCCCCGGTCGGGATCGAGGTGGCCGCCGCGGCGCCGTTGTACGTGCCAGGGGCGCCGGCCAGGGCCGCAGCGGTGGAGCTGCCGTAGGGGTCGTCGAAGGGGTGGTGGACGACGGGGCCGCTCCGCTGGACGGCGGCGCGGTAGTCCGGGAAGGTCGCCTCGGTCACCAGCCGGTTGCCCGTGCCGGCGGTGGTGCCGGTGAACGCCGCCCAGGCCCCGCCGGGTCCGGCGACGGCGAGGGCGACGGTCACCAGGACCGCGCAGCCGGCCAGCACGGCGCGAGGCGCAGGACCGCGCAGCCGGATCCGCCCGGCCCGGACCCCGTGGGGGTGGGATCCGCTCACGACGGGTGCCGTCCCGCCCGGCCGCCGCCCGTGGCGACGGGGGTCGCGGCGCGGCGCGAGCAGCCTGCGCTCCCGCCGTCGGCCGTCGTCGTGCGGTGCTCGGGCATCGGTTCCTCGTCCTCCGGGGTGCTGGCAGCCACGGTCACGGCCTCATCGGCCGATCGGGGGGAGCCCTTGAGCCGACGTGCGCGTCAGGCGCCGGGGGTGTGGCTCCGGGCCTCCCAGGTGAAGGTCATGCCGACCTCCTTGCCCTGGATGCTGGTGGGGTGCGAGTCGGCCGGGAGGCGGTAGGAGATCTTGTAGGTCCGCGCTCGGTCCGTCGTCGCGGTCGGGCGCCAGTCGCTCACGGTGTCCCCGTTCGCGTTCCCGAGCCCCGTGCTGTAACCGGAGGGGAAGGCGCTGAGCGTGCTGGTGGGGTAGGTGTACGGCGACGCCCCGAGGCCGGAGAGGCAGTCCGCGTCGGGGACGGGGCTCAGGGGCGTCGCGGACATCTCCACCGTGACCTGGAGCGCGTTGGCCAGCTCGGTGCTGCCTGTGAGCGACCCGTACAGCCGCACTCCGGTGGCGGCGGTGTCCACGTTGCCGGAGTAGGTGACGGTGATGCACCTGTGTCCCGAGCTGCCGGGCACCAGCAGCCCCTCGGAGGTGGTGTCGAACAGGACCTGGGCGCGGTTGTTGCTCAGCTGTACGACGCCGGTCCCCCAGGTGTTCTGCGGGGTGGCGGTCGTGCCGACGAACGCGGCGTGGGAGGAGGACCAGACCAGCGTGACGCTGGCGACCAGGCCGACGGGCACAGCCGCCGCGAGCACGGTGAGCCGCCTCGGCGCGCGGCTCGCGGTCCGGGCGTGCCGGCGCGGGGGTGTGGCGTGGCGGCTTCGCCGCCGACGGCCGATGATCACGGTTCCTCCAGTGGGCGCGTTGAGAGCCCATCGGCGGCACGCGTGCTCCCCTTGAGCCCCTCGGGCGATCAGGCGGCGACCCCACCCGGAGGGGGGGTGCGCACGGGACCCGAGGTGACGTGGGGGCGCCGGCTGTTGCTCGCTCTCGTGCCGGCCGCCCCGGGGGCCGGTCGCCGACCGGCCCGGCGCCTGGGAGGCCGTGGTCTCCAGGTGCGAGCAGCTCCCGCCGGCGACGGGCGCCGCCCCGGCGGGAGCGCCGGCTCAGCCCTGCTGCGCGAGCGCGCCGTCCGAGCTGAGCACCAGGCCGAGGGAGATCTCGCCCTGCTGCAGGGCCGCCTTGGTCAGCGGGCCGCCGGCGTCCAGCTCGCGGAAGCCGTCGAACTGCAGGCCGTAGGCCTCCTCCAGGCCGGGCTGGCACTGAGGCCGCTGCGGGCACTCGGTGGGACCGCCGAGGATCAGCGAGCCGTCGCCGCAGGCGTCGGCGAGCTCGGACAGGGTGGCGACACCCAGGCCGTCGGCGAAGGCCTGGGTCACGGCGAAGGCGTTCTGGTCGGCGGCCTCGGAGGGCTCGCCGAAGACCAGCCCGGCCTGCTCGGCGATCGGCCTCAGCGCGGTCAAGGTCTCCTGCACGTCACCGGTGGCCGGGCCGTCCTCGGTGGGGCCGTTGGCCAACTCGTCGAGCTCGTCGGTCACCGTGGCCAGGTACTCCGGGAACACCTGGATCTCCGAGCCGGAGATCAGCGCGGGCAGGTAGAGCTCGCGGTTGCCGACCTCGCGCACCGAGGCGTCGAAGCCCGCGGCGCCCAGGACGTCGGCGTAGACGTTCGCCAGGATCGTCGACTCGGTGAAGTTCGCGCCGCCGACGACGATCGGGCCGCTGCCCTGCTCGAGCGCGGCGGTGTCGACGTTCTCCTCGACCCAGCCCGCGGCGACGTCCTCGGCGCTCCGCCGTTCGAGGTCGACGGCGGCGTTGAGCTCGATCAGCTCCTCGGTGGTCATGGCCGCCGACACCGCGTCGAGGGCGGGCAGCAGCGCCGGGTTGGCCATCGCGGTGGCCATGTTGACCGCCGGGACGACGTTGTCCGCGTTCTGCAGCTGCTTGTCGTCCTCGAGCACGACGAGCTGGTCGCCGGCCACGGGAGCGCAGGCGTCGCCGGACGCGCCACCGCCGCTGGCCTGGGCCCTACCGGTGCCCGAGGAGCCGGACTCGCCGCAGGCGGTCAGCAGGAGCCCGGCGAGGGCGAGGGGAACGAGGGTGCGTGCACGGCTGCGCATGTGGCCCGCCTTCTGTCCCGCGCGACCCGACGGCCGCGGCGCGTGTCTGGCGGGGAGGACCCCGCGCCCGCCATGCAACAGCCGGACCACCCCACCCGGCCACGTGCACCGGCCAGCTGTTGCCCGGTTGTTACGGACGGCCCCTCTGTAGACGGAGGACCCGTCCTCCCCACCCTGCGGAAGCTCGGGGCGGTGCCCGGGACGGGGCCGCGGCGAGCCCCGGGACGCGGCCGGGTGGCGGCCTGCGCGGCCGGGTGGCGGCCCGCGGGTGAGGCCCGGAGTGGTCCCTCAGAGCGGTACGCCGGACGACGTCGGCTCCGGGCGGCCGGCCCGCGCCGCCCGGACCGGGCGCAGCGGCCACCGGCGCGGGCCGGGCGTGACCGCCGTCGAGGCGAGGACCAGGAGCAGCTCGGTGAGCAGCGCCAGAGCGGCCACCAGCACGGCACCGGCGAGGATCTCGCCGTGGTCCTGCTGGCCGAAGCCGAGGTTGATGATCCGCCCGAGGCCTCCGCCGCCGACGAGCGCGGCCAGGGTCGCGGTGGCGACGACCTGAACCGCCGCCGTCCGGACGCCGGTCGCCACCAGCGGGGAGGCGAGCGGGAACTCGACCCGGGTCAGCATCTGGCCGCGGCTCATGCCCATCGCGCGGGCCGCCTCGCGGACGTCGCGGTCGACCTCGCGGAACCCCACGTAGGTGTTGGTCAGCATCGGCGGGACGGCGAAGGCGGCCAGCGCCAGGACGGTGCCGGTCTCGCTGAAGCCCAGCGGGGTCACCGCCAGCACGGTGAGCAGGGCGAGGGTGGGGACGGCGCGGCTGACGTTGGACAGGACGACGAGCGCGCCCGCGCCGCGGCCGCTGCGGCCCAGCAGCACCCCGGTGGGGACGGCGAGGACGGCGGCGAGCAGCACGGCCAGCGCGGAGATCCGCAGGTGCTGAACCAGCAGGTCGAGGATGCCGCCGGGCCGGGTCCAGTTGAACGGGTCGTTGAGGTAGACGAACGCGTCGCCGACGGCGGTCACCGGGCCGCCCGCGTCCACGGGGTGAATAGCCGCTGCAGGCCGGCCAGCAGCACGTCGGCGACCACCGCGAGCAGCACGCAGCCGACCGCGCCGGTGACGATCTCGGCTCGGTAGAAGTTCGCGTTGAGGCCGCCGATGATCAGCTGGCCCAGTCCCCCGTTGCCGGTGATCACCCCGACGGTGACCAGCGCGACGGTCGAGACCGTGGCGATGCGCAGGCCGGCCATGAAGGCCGGCAGCGCCAGGGGCAGGTCGACCCGGAGGAACAGCCGCGCGGGGCCGTAGCCCATGCCGCGGGCCGCCTCGCGCACGTCGTCCGGGACCCCCTGCAGGCCGGCCAGGAAGTTGCGCACCAGGATGACGAGCGTGTAGACGGTCAGCCCGACCAGCACCGTGACCGGGGACAGCGCTCCGGTGAACGGTGCGAGGAAGGCGAACAGGGCCAGCGACGGGATCGTGTAGACGACCGAGCTGAGCCCGAGGACCGGGCCCGCCAGCAGCCGGGTGCGCCGGGCGAGCAGCGCCAGGGGCAGCGCGACCAGCGTCCCGAGCAGCACCGCCCCGACGGTGAGCCTGACGTGCTGACCGAGGTGGCCCACAATGGTGTCCCAGTTGTCGGTCACGTACGACGGGTCGAACCAGGGGTTCGGCGCCTCGTCCGCGGCGAGCACCGGGGTGCCCGGGTCGCTCGTCGCGCTCAGCGCACCCAGGGAGGCCACGCGTGGACGCTACTGCCGCGCCCTCGTCGCTGCGCGCGACGTCGGCGGCCGCCCGGTCGGCCGGCCACGCTCCCGAGATCCGGCTGGAGGGGGTCGGCAAGGTCTACCCCGACGGCACCGTGGGGGTGGCCGAGCTGGACCTGACCTTCGCCGCCGGGGAGCTGTCGGTGCTGGTCGGGCCGTCGGGCTGCGGCAAGACGACGACGATGAAGATGGTCAACCGCATCATCGAGCCGACCACCGGGCGCATCCTGCTCGGCGGCGAGGACGTGACCCGGGTCGACGCCGACCGCCTCCGCCGCCGCATCGGCTACGTCATCCAGAGCGTCGGGCTGTTCCCCCACCAGACGGTGCGCACCAACGTCGCGACCGTCCCACGGCTGCTGGGCTGGGACCGCCGGGAGATCCGCGACCGCGTCGAGGAGCTGCTCACCCTGGTCGGGCTGGACCCCGCCGTCCACGGCGACCGGTACCCCGCCCAGCTGTCCGGGGGGCAGCGGCAGCGGGCCGGCGTCGCCCGGGCGCTGGCCGCCGACCCCGGCGTCCTGCTGATGGACGAGCCGTTCTCCGCCGTCGACCCGGTGGTGCGCGAGCGGCTGCAGGCGGAGTTCCTGCGGCTGCAGGAGACGGTGCACAAGACGATCGTCTTCGTCACCCACGACATCGAGGAGGCGGTGCGGCTCGGCGACCGCATCGCGGTGATGAGCACCGGCGGGCACGTCGAGCAGTTCGCCCCGCCCGCGGAGCTGCTGGGCCGGCCGGCGAACGAGACGGTGGCCGACTTCGTCGGCGCCGACCGGGGGCTCAAGCGGCTGGCGGTCACCCCGATCGACCCCGCCGACCTCGAGCACCCGCCGGTGGTCGGGGTGGGCGACGGCCTGGCCGAGGCCGGGGCGGCGCTGGACCGCGCCGGCGCGGCCCGGGCGGTGGTGCTGGACGCCGGCGGCCGCCCGGCCGGGTGGCTGCCCGCCGACCGGGCGTCGGGTTCCGGGACGGTCGCCTCGGCCGTCGTCCGCGACGACGCCGCCGTGCCGCTGCAGGCCTCGCTGCGGACGGCGCTGGCCACGATCCTGCAGTCCGACGCCGGGTGGGTGCCGGTGCTCGACGGCGACCGTCACCTGGGCGTCCTCACCCCCGCCGCCCTGCACGCGGCGCTGCGCCGGTCGGTGCACGAGGGCGCCGGCTGAGCGGCTGGGTCCGGCGCCGGGGCCGTCCGTCGGCACCGGTCAGGCTCGGGCGCCCGCCTGCGGTGTCTCGTCGTCGGGGGACGGCGGGATGCGGCAGACCGACTCCAACCAGAGCGCCGCTCCGACCAGCGCGGCCGAGCAGACGACCCCGACGACCCCGGTGACCGTGTCGTTCGCGGCGGCCTGCAGGCGCGACACCGACGGTCCCACGTAGAGCAGCAGCCCCACCCAGATGCCGACGAAGGCCGCGCCGACGTACGCGCTGGCCTGCGCCAGGACCGCGAGCCGGGCGACCAGCATCGGCTCGACCGGGCGGACCGGCGCGGTGCCGCGCTCGGCCGCGGGACGGCGGTCCCGCTGGGCGGCCAGCCGGGCCCGCAGCGTGCGGGCGCCGAGGAACTCGGCCAGGGCCAGCACGCCGAGCGGCACCGGCAGCCACCAGCGGAGGGCCGGCAGGGAGCCGTAGCTCGCCCGCACGACCAGCCACGCGGCGACGGCGAGGCCGGCCGCGAGGACCACCAGGTCCCGCCGGTCCACGGGTCTCACGCGCCCTCCTCGCCGGCGCTCGTCGGACGCGTCCGCGGCCTCGCCCTGCCCGTTCGCGAGCTCGCGAGCTCGCTCACCGGAGGTGCTCCCAGCGGACGACGGCCGCGACGTCCTCCGGTGGCAACGCGGCCAGCAGGTCGCTCACCCGGCCGCGGCCCGGTAGCACCGCGGTGGGGTCGAGGCTGGCCCACGGCACGAGCACGAACGCGCGCTCGTGCGCGCGAGGGTGCGGGAGGGTGAGCGCGGGGTCGTCGGAGAGGACCGGCCGGCCGTCGTCCCCGGTGACCGTGACGACGTCGACGTCGAGGGTGCGCGGCCCCCAGCGCACGTCGCGGGTGCGCCCGGCGGCCTGCTCCAGCTCGTGCGCGCGGGCCAGCCAGCCGGCGGCGTCCCGGTCCCCGCGCACGACCACGACCGCGTTGAGGTACGGCGGCTGCTCGACCGGGCCCCACGGCGGTGTCTCGTACAGCGTCGAGCGGGCCACCAGCACGCCGTCGCCCTTGAGGGCGGCGACGGCGGTGCGCAGCGCGGCGGCACGGTCCCCCAGGTTGGCGCCCAGCGACAGGACCGCACGGGTCACGAGTGCTCCCCGCCGGCGCTCGTCGTCCTCGCGCCCGGGGGTGCTGTGCCCTCGCGTGAGCTCGCGAGCTCGCTCACGGCCGCTCCCGCCGGATGGCGACGGCGACGTCGTCGAACGGGACGCCGAGGTCGGCCTCGGGCTTGTGCACGGTGATCTCGACGGCGTCGACCAGCGGGTCCTCGAGGCAGACGTCGGCCAGCCGCTGGGCGAGGGTCTCCAGCAGGTCGACCGGCTCCCCCGTCAGCACGCTGTGCAGCGCGCGGGCCAGCTCGGCGTAGTTGACCGTGCGCTCGAGGTCGTCGTCGGCAGCGGCCGGGGCGGTGTCCAGCTCGAGGACGGCGTCGACGCGGAAGGTCTGCCCCAGCCGGCGCTCGGCCTCGTACACGCCGTGGAAGGCGTGCGCGGAGAGCCCCTGGATGGCGATGCGGTCCAGGCGGGTGGACGGGTGGGCGTCAGCCACGGCGCTCTCCCTCGCGACGGGCCGCCTGGACGGCGGCGACGGTCCGGACGGCATCGGCCGAGGCTGCCGCGTCGTGCACCCGCACGCCCCAGGCGCCGGCCTCGGCGGCCAGCACCGTGGTGGCCAGCGTGGCGGCGTCGCGCTGCTCGGCCGGGCGCAGGGTGTCGTCGGGGGCGGCGAGCAGGCGGCCGAGGAAGGACTTGCGGGATGCGCCGACGAGCACGGGCAGACCGAGGCCGACGACCCGGTCGAGGCCGGCGAGCAGCCGCCAGTTGTGCTCGGCGCGCTTGGCGAAGCCGAGGCCGGGGTCGAGGACCAGCTGCTCGGGGGTGACGCCCGCGGCGACGACGTCCTCCACCCGGGCGGTCAGCTCGGCGCAGACCTCGGTGACGACGTCGCCGTACTGCGCGGCGGCGTACATCTCGCGGCTGTGCCCGCGCCAGTGCATGAGCACCCACGGCACGCCGGCCTCGGCGACCAGCTCGGCCATGTTCTTGTCGGCCAGGCCGCCGCTCACGTCGTTGACCAGGACGGCACCGGCCTCGAGCGCGGCCTCGGCCACCTCCGCCCGCGTGGTGTCGACGCTGGCGCGCACACCCGCCGAGGCGAGCTCGCGGATCACCGGGACGACCCGGCCGCACTCCTCGGCGGCGCTCACCCGGTCGGCTCCGGGGCGGGTGGACTCCCCGCCGACGTCGACGTAGTCGGCGCCGGCGGCGTGCATCACCAGCCCGTGCGCGATCGCCGCACCGGCGTCGGCGAAGCAGCCACCGTCGGAGAACGAGTCGGGCGTGACGTTGAGGACCCCCATGACCACGCAGCGGCCGGGGCGCGGCAGTTCGGTGCAGGTCACCGGCCCAGCACGAGGCTCATCGCCTCGCTGCGGGTCGCCGCGTTGTCCCGGAAGATCCCGCGCACGGCCGAGGTGACGGTCGACGAGCCGGGCTTGCGGACCCCGCGCATGGCCATGCACAGGTGCTCGGCCTCGATCACGACGAGCACACCGCGCGGCTTGAGGACGTCGGCCAGCGCGTCGGCGATCTGGCTGGTCATCCGCTCCTGCACCTGGGGTCGGCGGGCGTAGACCTCGACCAGCCGGGCCAGCTTGGACAGCCCGGTGACCCGCCCGTCCTCCCCCGGGATGTAGCCGATGTGCGCGACCCCGTGGAACGGGACCAGGTGGTGCTCGCAGGTCGAGTACATCGGGATGTCCTTCACCAGGACCATCTCGTCGTGGTCCTCGTCGAAGGTGGTCGCCAGGACCGCGGCCGGGTCCTGCCACAGCCCGGCGAAGGTCTCCGCGTACGCGCGGGCGACCCGGTCGGGGGTGCCCTGCAGCCCGGGACGGTCGGGGTCCTCGCCGACGGCGAGCAGCAGCTCCCGGACGGCGGCCGCGGCCCGGGCGTGGTCGACCCCGGTCCGTGGCGGGCTCAGCAGCAGAGCCGCGCCGTCCTCGTCCCCACCCGCTCGGGCCGGGACCTCGCTCACCGCTGCGCGGGGGCCCCCACGTCCCCCACAGCGGTGCTGCCGTGGCCGATGTGGCCGTTACCGTTCTGGGCGGCCTGCTCCGCGGGGGTCAGCACCGGCGGCTGGTCCGACGGGGTGCGCTTGCCGAAGCCGTTGTACGGGGCGAGCGACGGGCGCTTGGTGACCGGCGCGCAGATGCGGGCCATGTCCTCCTTGGAGAGGGTCTCCTTCTCCATCAGCTCGAGCACGAGCTGGTCGAGGACGCCCCGGTACTCGACCAGGATCTCCCACGCCTCGTCGTGCGCCGCCTCGATGAGGGCACGGATCTCCGCGTCGATGTCGGCGGCGACGGCCTCGGAGTAGTCCGGCCGGGTGCCCATGTCGCGGCCGAGGAACGGCTCGGACTCGTTGCTGCCGTACTTCACCGCACCGAGCTTGGCGCTCATGCCGTACTGGGTGACCATCGCCCGCGCCATGGCGGTCGCCTTCTCGATGTCGTTGCCGGCGCCGGTGGTGGGCTCGTGGAAGACGAGCTCCTCGGCCGCCCGGCCACCGAGGGCGTAGGCGAGGGTGTCGATCATCTCCGACCGGGTCTGGGTGTACTTGTCCTCGGTCGGCAGCACGAGCGTGTGCCCGAGCGAGCGGCCGCGCGGGAGGATCGTCACCTTGTGCACCGGGTCCAGGTTGGGCAGTGCGTGCGCCACCAGGGCGTGGCCGCCCTCGTGGTAGGCGGTGACCTTCTTCTCCTTCTCGCTCATCGCCCGCGTCTTGCGCTCGGGGCCGGCGACGACGCGGTCGATCGCCTCCTCGAGGAGCTCGTCGGTGATCACCGTGCCGTTGGTGCGGGCGGTGAGCAGCGCGCCCTCGTTGAGCACGTTGGCGAGGTCGGCGCCGGTGAAGCCCGGCGTCCGGCGGGCCACGGTCCCCAGGTCGACGTCCGGGGCGAGCGGCTTGCCCTTGGCGTGCACCTCGAGGATCCGCTTGCGCCCCTCGAGGTCGGGCCGGTCGACGGCGATCTGGCGGTCGAAGCGGCCCGGGCGCAGCAGCGCCGGGTCCAGGATGTCCGGTCGGTTGGTGGCGGCGATCATGATGACGCCGCCCTTGACGTCGAAGCCGTCCATCTCGACGAGCATCTGGTTGAGCGTCTGCTCGCGCTCGTCGTGGCCGCCGCCCATGCCGGCGCCGCGGTGCCGGCCGACCGCGTCGATCTCGTCGACGAAGATGATCGCCGGGGCGTTCTGCTTGGCCTGCTCGAAGAGGTCGCGCACGCGGCTGGCACCGACACCGACGAACATCTCGACGAAGTCGGACCCGGAGATGGAGAAGAACGGCACCCCGGCCTCGCCCGCCACGGCGCGGGCCAGCAGCGTCTTGCCGGTGCCGGGCGGGCCGAACAGCAGCACGCCCTTGGGGATCTTCGCGCCCACGGCCTGGAACTTGACCGGGTTGGCGAGGAAGTCCTTGATCTCGTGCAGTTCCTCGATCGCCTCGTCCGCGCCGGCGACGTCGGCGAACGTCGTCTTCGGGGTGTCCTTGGTGACCTGCTTGGCCTTGGACTTGCCGAAGGCCATGACCCCGCGGCCGCCGCCCTGCATGGAGTTGAACAGCCAGAACAGCAGGAGCAGGAGGATCACGAACGGCAGGAAGCTGATCAGCAGGCTGACCAGGACGCTGTCCTGCGTGACGTTGGTGTTGAAGTCGACGCCCTCGCCGTCACCCAGCCCGGAGACCAGGTCGAAGACGTCGTCGGCCGCCCCGAGCGGGTAGGAGGCGGTGATCTGGTCGCTGCCCTCGACCGGGTTGGCCAGCTCGAGGTCGAGCGTCTGTTCCTTGTCGTTGATCGTGACCTGGTCGGCGTTGCCGTTCTGGATCTGCTCCAGCGCGACCGCCGTGCTGACCTCCTGGAAGCCGCCGGTGCCGCGGAACAGCGAGGAGAACGCCAGCGCCAGGAGGACGACGAGGACGACCCAGAACCACACGGAGCGGAAGATCTTCTTGCGTTCCATACACCGATGCCGGGCGACCGGGTGCTCCGGCCTGTCCCGTCCACCCTCCTGATCGTCCGGGGGACGCTCCCTGCGGCCCGGGCGGGCACCCTGGCGCTCGGTGCAGCGTCGTTGCGATCGACGGTACACCGGGGAGTCCCTGCGACAGCCGTGCAGCGGCCGGGTCCGGCCCGACAACCCCCTGGCGGGTGGCCCGTCGTCGGCAGTGGGCCGCGGTGCGGCTCCGCGCACGACCGCCGCACCGTGAGCCGCCCGCCACCGTCCCGTCCGCCGACGGTCCTCCGCCGAATATCAGCTCAGCTCACGTCTGCAGGTCCTGGCTCACGACCGATGGGAGCCAGGACCCTCGGTGGGTCAGCTCGGCTGATCACCGAGGACCCGACGGACGGTCAGCTCGAGTAGACCTCGGGCTTGAGGGTCGCGATGTAGGGCAGGTCGCGGTAGCGCTCGGCGTAGTCCAGGCCGTACCCGACCACGAACTCGTTCGGGATGTCGAAGCCGACGTAGCGCACCGGCACGTCGACCTTCACCGCGTCGGGCTTGCGCAGCAGTGCGCAGACCTCGATCGAGGCCGGGCGCCGTCCGCCCAGGTTCTTCAGCAGCCAGGACAGGGTGAGCCCGGAGTCGATGATGTCCTCGATGACGAGCACGTGCCGGTCGCTGATGTCCCGGTCGAGGTCCTTGAGGATCCGCACGACGCCGGAGGAGCTGGTGGCCGAGCCGTAGGAGGAGACGGCCATGAACTCCATCTGGGTGGGCAGCCGCAACGCCCGCGCGAAGTCGCTCATGAACAGCACCGCGCCCTTGAGCACGCCGACCAGCAGCACCTCGCGCCCGGCGTAGTCGCGCTCGACCTGCTCGGCCATCTCGGCGATCTTGGCCTGGATCTGCTCCTCGCTGAGCAGCACGTGGTCGATGTCGGGGCCGTAGCCGTGGTCGTTGCCGAGCTCTGCGGGAGCGCTGGCGGGCTCGCTCACGGGCGGGACTCCTCGCGGGTGGGGGGTGCGTCCTCGGGACGGGTGCCCCGCGTCTCGGGGGGCGACAGGACCAGCCTGCCAGACGTCCGGAGGGCGCCTGCACCGCCGGGTAGGTCCACCCGGCCCTGCCCGCGCCAGTGTGTGACGAGGGCCTCCACCGCGTGCAGGTGCACCGCCTGGACGTCGGGGACGCCGGCGGCGCGCAGCCACCCGCGGAGCACGCGCCGGCGCAGGCCCGCGGGCAGCGCACCGAGCTCCCGGGCGGGGAGCTCGTCGGCGCCGGCGAGGCGGGCCAGCTCGGCCGCGGCGAGCTCGTCGAGGGCGTCGAGGTCCTCGCGGAGCAGGTCGGCGGTGCGGGCCAGGGCGGGCGCGACACCGCCGCCGAGCACCTCCTCCATCAGCGGCAGCACCTCGCCCCGCAGCCGGGCGCGGGTGTAGGCCGGGTCGGCGTTCCAGGGGTCGTCCCACACCGGCAGCCCCTGCTCGGCGCACGCCTCCCGGGTGGTGGCCCGGCGGACCCCGAGCAGCGGGCGCCACCAGGTGGTCCCGTCCGCCGTCCGCTCGGGGACCATGCCGGCGACCGAACGCGGGCCCGAGCCACGGCCAAGACCCAGCAGCACCGTCTCGGCCTGGTCGTCGAGGGTGTGGGCGAGCGCGACGCGGGCACCCAGCTGGACGGCGGCGGCGGCGAGCGCCGCGTACCGCGCCGTCCGGGCCGCGCCCTCCGGACCGCCGCCCGGGCCGACCGCCACGCGGCGGACGAGGACCGGGTCCAGCCCGAGCCCGTGCAGGACCTCCGCCGTCCGCTCGGCCCGCTCGGCCGAGCCGGGCTGCAGCCCGTGGTCGACGGTGATCCCCCCGGCCCGGACGCCGGCGCGCCGCGCCTCGAAGGCCAGCGCGGCGGCCAGGGCCACGGAGTCCGCTCCCCCGCTGCACGCGGCGAGCACCGGCCGATCGCTCCCCCGCAGGCCGGGCCGCACGGCGGTCCGCAGGACCGCGACGGCCCGCGGCGGACCGGCCACCGAGGTCAGGCGGGGATGGCGGGGCGGCCGTGCACCCGCTCGACCCAGCGCGCCGGGTCGGTGAGCTCCTCGATCCGCGGCAGGTTCTCCGGCCCCTCCCACACCCGGTTGAAGCCCTCCATGCCGACGAGGTCGACGACGCCACCGACGAACACCCGGCCCTCGGCGTACTGCTTCATCTTCTGCTCGAGACCCAGCAGGCGGCGCAGCACGCGGTCGATCGGGCCGCGGCCCTTGCGGCGCTGGGCGAACCGCTTGCGCAGCGTCCGCACCGACGGGACGACGTCCGGCCCGACGCCGTCCATCACGTACTCGGCGTGCCCCTCGACCAGGCTCATCACGGCGGTGACCCGGTCGAGGACGGCGCGCTGCGCCGGGTCCTGCACCAGCGCCATCAGGCCGGCGTCGTCCCCGCCGTCGGCGCCACGGGCGGCGTCCAGGATGCTGCGCAGGACGTCGCCCAGCCGGTCGCGGAGCACGTCGGGATCCAGGTCGGTGGCCTCCACGAACTCGGCCATCTGCGCCTCGAGGTGGTCCTTGAGCCACGGCACGGCGGTGAACTGCAGCTGGTGGGTGACCTCGTGCAGGCAGACCCAGAGCCGGAAGTCGGTGGGGTCCACGCCCAGGCGGCGCTCGGCGTCGACGATGTTCGGCGCGACCAGCAGCAGCCGGCCGCCGGTGCCGAAGACCTCGTACTGGCCGAGCACGCGGGAGGAGAGGAAGGCGAGCACGCCGCCGGCCTGCACGCCGGTCGCGCGGGAACCGATGGCGGTGGCCAGCGGGCCGGGCCGGTGCTCCTGCCGGGCGGCGAGGGCATCGACCAGCGGGTCGAGCAGCGCGGACATCCCCCGCGTGTTGGCGTCCACCCAGCCGGGCCGGTCGACGACGGCGACCTCGGGCACCGCGCCACCCGGCACGGGGCTGAGCCCGGTGAGGCCCTCGACGTGCGCGACGGCGGTGGCGGCGGCCTCGTGCAGCTCGCGGACGACGGCGGCGGCCTCCTCGCGCGTCGTCTGCGGGCCGGGGCCGACCAGGCGGCGGGCGGTGCGTCCGGCGAGGTCCCAGTCCACCATCCGTGCGGAGCTGCTCATCGGCTCACGGTAGGCCCTCCGGCAGGGGCCCGCCGCCGGCCCCGTCCCGGCCGGCCTCCTGCAGGGACCCGCCGCGAGCTCGCGAGTGGCGGGAGCAGGGGGTCCTCCTCCAGAGGACGGGGAGGACGGCGTCCTCCCCGGGTGGGGCCGGGGAGGTCCCTCTCACCTGCAGCCGCAGGCGGCCAGCGCGGAGGCGACGGCGTCGAGCGCGTCCTCGGCGGCCTCACCGTCGGCGGGGGCGCCGTCGGCGACCACGCCGAAGACCAGCAGCCGCCCCTCGGCGGTGACCACGGTGCCGGCCAGGCCGTGCACACCCAGCAGCGTGCCGGTCTTGGCGCGGACCGAACCCGGCGCGGTCGCCGGGTCCGCGTCGCCGCGGTCGAACAGGGTGCCGTCGTACCCGGCCACGGGCAGGCCGGACAGGACGGCGGAGGTGCCGGGCAGCGTGCCGTCGGCGGCGCCGGTCAGCAGCTCGGTGAGCAGCTCGACCGGCACCCGGTCGGTGCTGGACAGGCCGCTGCCGTCGGACAGCGAGACGCCGGTGACGTCGAGGCCCGCGTCGGCCAGCGCGTCGGTGACCGCTTCGGCGACCCCCTCGAAGGTGGCCGGCAGGTCACGGGCGAGGGCGACGTGGCGGCCCAGCGACTCGGTCAGCAGGTTGTCCGACTGGGACAGCGCCTGCTCGACCAACCGGGCGACCGGCGCGGACCGCACGGAGCCCAGGGGCTGCGCGCCCTCCGCCGCATCGCCCAGGACGACGGCCGCGTCGGGGACGCCAAGGGCGACGGCCAGCGCGGTGCCGGCGTCGGTCCCGGGGGCACCGCTGCGGGGCAGGTCGCCGGAGCGCACCCGGGCGCCGTCGACGGCGGTCGCGGTGACCGGGGCGGCGTAGGTCGACGGCGCGTCGCCGGGCCCCCAGCCGGCGGCCGTGAGCGGGCCCTGGAACAGCGAGTTGTCGACGACGACGCGGGTGACCTGCGTGCCTGGCGGCAGGCTGCTGCGCACCTGGGCGGCGAGGTCGGCCACGGTGGGCGCGCCGGGGTAGGTCAGCGAGGGGACGGTCCGCGACAGCGTCGGGTCGCCGCCACCGACGAGCACCACCTCGCCGGGCGCGGAGCCCGCGACGACGGTGGTCTCCAGGGTGGTGTCGGGGCCGAGGGTGGTCAGCGCGGCGACGGCGGTGAGCAGCTTGGCGGTGGAGGCCGGTGTCGAGGGGACGTCGGAGTCCTGGTCGAGCAGCACCTCGCCGGACGCGACGTCGACGACCCGGGCCTCGACACCCGGCCCGAGCGCCGGGGAGGCCAGCAGCGGCGCCAGCTCGTCGGCGAGCACCGCGGCGTCCGGAGCAGGCGCCTCCGAGGCCAGCGCCGCGAGCACCGGCGCGGCCGGCTCCACGTCGGGCAGGCGCGCCTCGGCCGCGGCGACCTCCTGGGCGGCGTCGTCCTCCCGCGGGGCGACTGCGAACCAGGCGCCGGCACCCACCACGAGCAGCAGGGCGAGGAGCCCGAGGACGAGGCGGCGGCGGAACCGGGAGTACTTCGGCGTGACGGTCGTCGACCCGCTCGACGCGATGGTGCCCACCCCCCGGAACGACCTCCGGCGGTCCTCCGGGGTCCGATCCGCCACACTACGTCCGTGCAGTTCGACGTGACGGTAGAAATCCCGAAGGGCCAGCGGAACAAGTACGAGCTGGACCACGCCACCGGACGCATCCGCTTGGACCGGATGCTGTTCACCTCCACCCGCTACCCGGCGGACTACGGGTACATCGAGAACACCCTCGGGCAGGACGGCGACCCGCTCGACGCCCTGGTGATCCTCGACGAGCCGACGTTCCCCGGGTGCCTCATCACCTGCCGCGCCATCGGCATGTTCCGGATGACCGACGAGGCCGGAGGGGACGACAAGGTCCTCTGCGTGCCGGCGACGGACCCGCGGATGGCGCACCTGACCGACATCCACGACGTGTCGGAGTTCGACCGCCTGGAGATCCAGCACTTCTTCGAGACCTACAAGGACCTCGAGCCGGGCAAGTCGGTCGAGGGCGCCGAGTGGGTCGGCCACACCGAGGCGGAGGCGGAGATCAACGCCTCGCTGCAGCGGGCCGAGGAAGCCGAGCCCCACCACTGACCCCTGTCCACTGGCCCCTCACCGAGCGGCCGCCGAGCGCACGACGGACCCCGACGGCGGCGCACCCCACCGGGTGCGCCGCCGTCGGCGTGGTGGGGACCGCAGGGACGACAGCGGCCCCGTCCGGGTGGACGGGGCCGCTGGGGTGGAGCCGCCTGTCGGAATCGAACCGACGACCTTCTCATTACGAGTGAGATGCTCTACCGACTGAGCTAAGGCGGCGGACGTGCGCGGCCAGCTTACGTGACCACTGCGCTCCCCCTGCGCAGGCCCCGGCGGGTCACGCGGGCAGGCGCAGCGCCACGGTGAGCGCCTCCACGGCGACCTGCGGCTTCACGTTCTGCTCCAGCGCCCGTCGGCAGTCCAGGACGGCGTCGATGCGCCGCAGCGCCCCCTCCGGACCGATCCGCCGCGCCAGCTCCGCGGCGTCCGCAAGCCGGTCCGGGTGGGCGAGGGTCACCCCTTCCGTCCCGCTCGTGGCGACCACCAGGGCGTCGCGGTAGAGGGCGGCGAGGTCGACCAGGGCCCGGTCCAGCGAGTCGCGGCCCAGCCGGGTGGCCCGCGACTTCTGCCGCTTCTCCAGCTCCTTGAGCTGCCCGGCCCCGCGGCTGGCCGCGGCGACGCCGGGACCGCGGGCGCCCACACCGAGGCTCTGCTTGACCGCCTCGGTCTCCGCGCCGTCGAGCTCCGTCGACGCCCGGTCGGACTCCTCCTTGGCCGCGCCGACCAGGTCGTCGGCGGCGTTCAGGCAGGCGGCCAGCGAGACCAGCGAGAGCGGGACGTCGAGGACGGCCTTGCGGGCGAGCCGGGCGGTCTCGTCGCGGGCCAGGTGCCGGGCGCGCCCGACGTGCCCGCCGGCGGCCGCGGCCGACCAGGCGGCCAGCGCCGGGTCGACGCCGTCCCGGCGGACCAGCACGTCGGCGACCGCGTCGACGGGCGGGGTGCGCAGGCCGACGACGCGGCACCGGGAGCGGATGGTCACCGGCACGTCGTCGGGGTGCAGGCTCGGTGCGCAGAGCAGGAAGACCGTCCGCGCCGGCGGCTCCTCCAGCATCTTCAGCACGGTGTTGGACGCCTGCTCGGTCATCCGGTCGGCGTCCTCCACCAGGACCACCTGCCAGCGCCCCTGGGACGGTGCCCGCCCGGCGATGCGGACCAGCTCGCGCACCTCGGCCACGCCGATGGACAACCCCTCCGGGACGACGGTCTGCACGTCGGCGTGGGTGCCGGCGAGCACCGTCCGGCAGGCGTGGCAGGTGCCGTCGCCGCCGTCCGGGCACTGCAGGGCCGCGGCGAAGGCGCGCGCGGCGACCGACCGGCCCGAGCCGGGCGGGCCGGTGAACAGCCAGGCGTGGGTCATCGCGGTCGGGTCGGCCACCGCGGCCTGCAGCTCGGCGACGACCGCCGGCTGGCCGATCACCTGCTCCCACACCCCGCTCACGAGTGCACCTCCAGCAGGGCGCCGACCCGCTCGCGGACGTCGGCGGCGAGCTCCTCGACACCGCGTGTGGCGTCGAGCACGAGGTAGCGCCCGGGCGCCGCCGCGGCCAGCGTGCGGAAGGTGTCGCGGACCCGCTGGTGGAACTCCAGCGACTCCGACTCCAGCCGGTCGGCGGCCGCGCGGCCGCGGGCGCGGGCCAGCCCGGTCTCCGGCGGCAGGTCGAGCAGCACGGTGAGGTCGGGGCGCAGCCCGAGAGTGGCCCAGCGGGAGATCGCCGCGACGTCGTCCAGGCCGATGGTGCGTCCGGCCCCCTGGTAGGCCAGCGAGCTGTCGACGTAGCGGTCGGTCACCACGACCTCGCCCGCTCCCAGCGCCGGGCGCAGGACGGCGTGCGCGTGCTGGGCGCGGTCGGCGGCGTAGAGCAGCGCCTCGGCGCGCGGGGACAGCCCGGTGTGCGCGCGGTCGAGCACGATCGCCCGGACGGCGGCGCCCGCGGGGGTGCCGCCGGGCTCGAAGGTGGCCCGCGCCGGACGCCCCCGCGCGGTCAGCCACTCGCACAGCAGCCGCACCTGGGTGGACTTGCCCGCACCCTCGCCGCCCTCGAACGCGATGAACAGGCCACGGGGCCGCCCGGCGGACTCGACGGACAGGGCGGGCGGACCGTCGTCGGACACGGGGATCGCGGGCTCCCAGTCGGTGCGGTGGAGGAGGGTGCAGCAGGCGCAACGGTACCGGGGTGGGCCGACGGTCCCGGGGGTCCGCGGGCCCTAGGGTCGGGACGTGACGAGCACCGCTGCCTGGGACCCGGCCGGCTACCTGCGCTTCGGCGACGAGCGAGCACGCCCCTTCGTCGACCTGCTCGCGCGCGTCGGCGCCCGGGAGCCGGGGAGCGTGGTGGACCTCGGCTGCGGGGAGGGTGCGCTGACGGCGTCACTGGCGCAGCGGTGGCCGGGCGCGCGGGTGACCGGGGTCGACTCCTCACCCCAGATGCTGGCCGCGGCCGCCGCGCACGCCGTCCCCGGCCGCGTGGCCTTCGAGGCCGGCGACGTCCGGGAGTGGCGGCCCGACGCGTCGGTCGACGTGCTGGTCAGCAACGCCGTCCTGCACTGGGTGCCCGGGCACGACGACCTGCTGCACCGGTGGGCCGGGGAGCTGGCGCCGGGTGGCTGGCTGGCGGTGCAGGTCCCCGGCAACTGGCGGGCGCCGACCCACGCGCTGCTGGCCGGTCTCTGCCGCTCGCCGCGCTGGGCCGGGCTCGTGGGCGACGCGGCACCGGCGGAGGACGCGGTGCTCGACCCGGCCGGCTACCTCGAGGTCCTCACCGCCGCGGGCCTGACCGCCGACACCTGGGAGACGACCTACCTGCACGTCCTGCGGGGGGACGACCCGGTGCTCGGCTGGGTGCGCTCGACCGTGCTGCGCCCGGTGCTGGCCCGGCTCGGCGAGGACGACGCCGCGGAGCTGACCGCGGAGTACGCAGCAGCGCTGCGCGCGGCCTACCCGCGCCGTCCGGACGGGACGACGCTGCTGCCCTTCCGGCGGGTGTTCGCCGTCGGGCACGCGGCCTGAGCGATCAGCCCACCGAGTTCGGCAGGCAGGCTCGGACCCCGTCGGTGCCGCCCCGCTCGAAGGCGTCGATCCGCTCCTGGGCGCTGCCGTGGGTCTCGGTCCGCGGCTGTCCGGACGCGTCGACGTAGACCGTCCCCCAGGCGTTGTCGCTGGCCACGGCGGTCAGCGACGCGGTGAACTCCTCCGCGTCGCCGGGCTCCAGCCTCAGCAGTCCGGCGTCGACGGCGCCCTGCAGCGCTGCCCCCGCCAGGCAGTCGGCCTGCAGCTCGTAGGCCTCGGACACCAGGGCCGGGTCGATGTGCGAGACGACGGAGTGGGCCCACTCGTGGGCGACGACCAGGTAGACGAAGGCGTCACCCAGCTCCTGGGACCGCAGCATCAGGTCCACCTCGAAGGCGAGGAAGTCCCCGATCGGGCAGTGGAAGGCGTTGCCCTCCGGGAGCAGCAGGTCGCCGCAGTACACCTGCTCCTGCGGGGCGTCGTAGAGCCCGGGTGCGCGGGCGGCCGGAACCAGCCCGGGCGCGGTGTACGAGCCGGGGAAGTACTCGCTCCAGGAGCTGCGCCACCAGGCGTCGACGGCGCGCAGCGCGGTGGCGTAGTCGTCGTCGAGGTCGTCGGTGGCGGCGCCGTCCGGACCGGTCACCAGGGCCGGCGGGGGTGCGGAGCCGGCCGGCCCCGGGGTGGCCGCCGCCGCGGGGGTGCCGACGCCGAGGAGCACGGCGGCCACGAGTGCGGTCAGCAGTAGGCCTGCGCGCGTCGCCATGGCCAGCTCCCTCCGTCGGGGACGCGCAGGCTAGGACGGCGGCCCTGAGAGCGCGCAAGGTGCGGCGCGACGCGGCCGGGCGGTTCGGGTCGGGTGGGGGTGCGTTCGTGACCGGGGGTGGCTGCGCCGGGCCGGTGGGTCGCCGCCGCGGGGCGGGCGCGGGCCACGGTCAGGCGGGCGTCAGCCGGTAGGCGTCGGTCCGGTACGGCAGGTCGACGACGTCGCGGCCGCGGGTGCCGGGGTGGGTGTCGAGCACCGCGCGCACCTCGCCCAGGAACGCCTCCCGCCGTGCGTCGTCCATCGTGGCGACGTAGCTGCGCGTGGCGATGCCGGCGACCACCTCCCCGTGGGACAGCCGTTGCACGGTGCCGGAGCGGTGGTGCTCCACCCGGGCGCCCAGCGCACGGGCGATGACGTCGACGACGCCCCGGTCGGCCTCGTGGCCGCGAGCCTCGTCGGCCAGCACCCGGCCCAGCGCGGCCACCCAGGGGACCTCCTCGTCACGGGTGTTCCAGACCAGGCCGACCACGCCGCCGGGGCGCAGGACCCGCCGCAGCTGCGCCGCCGCGGGCTCCGGGTCGAACCAGTGCGCGGCCTGGCCCGCGACGACGGCGTCGACGCTGCCGTCGGGCAGCGGGACGGCCTCCGCGTCGCCGACGTGCGCGGTCACCTGGGGGTACCGGGCGCGCAGCTCGGCGAGCATCTGCCCGTCCGGGTCGACGGCGACGACCTCGTGCCCGGCCGTCAGCAGGACGCCGGTCAGCAGGCCGGTGCCGGCGCCCAGGTCGAGCACCCGCCGCGGGGACGTCCCGACCAGGAAGGCCACGGCGTCGGCCGGGTAGTCCGGCCGGTGTGCCGCGTAGCCGGCCGCGACGGAGCCGAACGACGTCCGCCGCTGCCGCCACGTGTCCGGGTCGGGCCCGCCGGCCGGCACGGAGACGTCAGCCCGCGGGGACGGCGTCGCTGCCCGCCGTCGCCTTCTTCGTGGCCTTCTTGGCCGGCGTCTTCCCCGTCGTGGTCGCCTTCTTGGCCGTCGTCTTCTTGGCGGCGGCCTTCTTGGTGGCCTTCCTCGTGCTCGGGTTGCTGCGCCGGTCGGCCAGCAGCTCGGCGGCGCGCTCGAGGGTGATGCTCTCGACGTCGTCGCCCTTGCGCAGGCTGGCGTTGGTCTCGCCGTCGGTGACGTACGGGCCGAACCGGCCCTCGCGGACGGTGACCGCGCCCTGGGTGACCGGGTCGGCGCCCAGCTCCTTCAGCGGCGCGGCGGCGGCCCGGCGGCCCCGCTGCTTGGGCTGGGCGAAGACGGCCAGCGCCTCGTCGAGGGTGACGGTGAACAGCCGGTCCTCGGACTCCAGCGAGCGGGAGTCGGTGCCCTTCTTCAGGTAGGGCCCGTAGCGGCCGTTGAGCGCCTGGATCTCCTCGCCGTCCGGCGCGGCGCCCACGGTGCGCGGGAGCGTGAGCAGCTTCAGCGCGTCGTCGAGGGTCACCGTCTCCGGCGACATGGACGAGAAGAGGCTGGCCGTGCGCGGGGCCTCCTTGCTGCCCTCGGGCACCACGGTGGTGACGTAGGGGCCGTACCGGCCGGCCTTGACCACGACGGGCAGCCCGGACTCCGGGTCGGTCCCGAGCGTGCGGTCGCCGGACGGCGCGGCGAGCAGTTCCTCGACCTTCTCCTGGGTCAGCTCGTCGGGGGCGAGGTCCTCGGGGAGGCTGACGCGGGGACCGTCCTCGCCGCCGACCTGCAGGTAGGGCCCGTAGCGCCCGACCCGGACGACGACCCGCTCGCCGTTCGGCCCGGTGGCCTGCAGCGGGATGGAGTTGACCCCGCGGGCGTCGATCTCCTCCAGCCGCTGGCCGATCACCGACTTGAGCCCGCCGGAGGCCGCGATGCCGCCGGCGTGCCGGCCCTCACCGCCGAAGTAGAACTCGGTGAGCCAGTCGACCCGACCCAGGTCGCCGGCAGCGATCTCGTCGAGCTCCTGCTCCAGCGAGGCGGTGAAGTCGTAGTCGACGAGCTGGGCGAAGTGCTGCTCCAGCAGGTTGATCACGGCGAAGGCCACGAAGGTGGGCACCAGCGCCGAGCCCTTCTTCCAGACGTACCCGCGGTCCTGGACCGTCTGCATGATCGAGGCGTAGGTGGACGGCCGGCCGATACCCAGCTCCTCCAGCCGCGCGACGAGGCTCGGCTCGGTGTAGCGGGACGGCGGGGTCGTCGAGTGGCCCTTGGCCTCCAGCTCCCGGGTGTCGAGCTGCTGGCCGCGCTCGACCCGGGGCAGCCGGCGCTCGGCATCGTCGCTGCCGTGGTCGTCGTCGCCGGCGGTGCCCTCGTCGCGCGACTCGACGTAGGCGCGCAGGAAGCCGGGGAAGGTGATGGTGCGGCCGCTGGCGGTGAACTCGACCGCCTCGTCGGTGCTGCTGCGCCCGGCCAGCCGGATGCTGACGCTCTGCCCGACGGCGTCGGCCATCTGCGAGGCGATGGTGCGCTGCCAGATCAACTCGTAGAGGCGGAACTCGTCGCGGGCCAGCGGGCCGGCGAGCTGACCGGGGGTGCGGAAGCTGTCACCGGCGGGCCGGATCGCCTCGTGCGCCTCCTGGGCGCCCTTGGCCTTCTTGGCGTAGCGGCGCGCCTCGGCCGGGACGTAGGCGTCCCCGTAGAGCTGGCGGGCCTGGGTGCGGGCGGCGTTGACGGCCTCGTTCGACAGGTTCGTCGAGTCGGTCCGCATGTAGGTGATGTGGCCGTTCTCGTACAGCCGCTGCGCCACCCGCATGACCTGCGCTGAGGACCAGCCGAGCTTGCGACCGGCCTCCATCTGCAGCGTCGAGGTGGTGAACGGCGCGTACGGGCGCCGTCGGTAGGGCTTCTCGTCCACCCGGCTGACCGTGACCTGCCGGCCCTCGAGCCGGGCCGCCAGGCCGCGGGCGCCGGCCTCGTCCAGGTGCACGACCTCGCCGGTCGCCCGTCCGGTGGCGGGGTCGAAGTCACGGCCGGTCGCGACCCGGCTGTCGTCGACGCTGACCAGGCGGGCGCGCAGCGTGGTCGGCTCGCCCTCGTCCGCGCTGGTGCGCCGGCCGGTGACGGCGAAGGTGCCCTCCAGCGACCAGTAGTCGGCCGAGTGGAAGGCCATCCGCTCCCGCTCGCGCTCGACGACGATCCGGGTGGCCACCGACTGCACGCGCCCGGCCGAGAGCTTGGGCAGGACCTTCTTCCACAGCACGGGGCTGACCTCGTAGCCGTAGAGGCGGTCGAGGATGCGGCGGGTCTCCTGGGCGTCGACCAGCGCGGTGTCCAGCTCCCGCGGGTTGGCCACGGCGCGGGCGATCGCCTCGGGGGTGATCTCGTGGAAGACCATGCGCCGCACCGGCACGCGCGGCTTGAGCGTGTCCACCAGGTGCCAGGCGATGGCCTCGCCCTCGCGGTCCTCGTCGGTCGCGAGGTAGACCTCGCTGGCGTCCTTGACCAGCTGCCTGAGCCGGCTGACCTGCTGCTTGCGGTCGGGGCTGACCACGTACAGCGGCTCGAAGGCGTTGTCGACGTCGACGCCCAGCCGAGCCCAGGACGCGCCCTTGTGCTCGGCCGGCACGTCGGCGGCGTTGCGCGGCAGGTCGCGGATGTGCCCGACGCTGGCCTCGACGACGTAGCCACTGCCGAGGTACCCCGCGATCTTCCCGGCCTTGGTCGGGGACTCCACGATGACCAGCGGCCGTCCGCCGCCGGCGGCCGTCCGGCGGCGGGCAGGGGTGGTCGTACCCCCGGCGGTCGCCGCCGCGGTCCGGGTGCCGGTGTGCGTGGTCTTCGTGGGTGCCACGGTGCTCCTGTCGGTGGTGCTCGGTGCAGGCGCCGGTGGTCCGGCGCCGGACGACGCGGTCGCTCCCCGCGTGCCCTCGGCGACGCCACGGTAGGCCACGGGGCCGACCGGGAGGCCAGTGGCGACCCACCGTGGGCGTGCCGTCACCCGATCCAATGGACGGGGGCGACTGCGTGTTCCCGGGCCTGACGGGGTCATGCCGGCTCCCGGACCCCGCCCACGACCTCGCCGATCGGGGTCAGCGTCGGGAACCACTCGTCGTAGTACTCCCAGTGCATCATCACCGGGTCGGTCGGCAGCTCGATGGCACCGTAGGAGTCCTCCCACGTCTGCTCGCCGTGGAACTCGGCCCAGGTGATCGGGTCGACCGGCGCGGAGGCCTCGTACACCCGCTCGACCTCGAGCTCGACCGCCCTGTTGTCCATCCCCGGGCTGCCGAGCAGGACCACGTCGTCGGCAGCCAGCCGACCCGGTGCGTCCGCCGCCCGGTCGATGACGAGCGTGCCGTAGCTGTGCCCGATGACGGTGGTGTGCGGACGTCCCCCCGAGGTCTCCGCGCGGGCTGAGGCGAGCCCGTCCAGCGTTGCGTCGAGCGCCCGGCCGCCGGGCCAGGAGTGGTGCGGGCTCGGCGCCTTGGTCAGGTTCGACGGCGCCCGGTAGCCCATCCACGCGATCGTCGCGACGGCGGCCGCCGGAGCCGCCGCCGTCGCGACACCCGCGACAGCACCCGCGTCGCCGACGAGGCCCGCCAGGTCCTCGCTCGGGTCTTGCCCGGTGCCGGGCACGAGCAACGCCACGTGGTCCGCGGTGTCCAGGTCCCCGACCGCCAGGGCGACCAGCCCCTCCTCCGGCTGGAACTGGAGGAGCTGCACGTCCTCGCCTGCCACCTCCTTCCTGGTGATCTCTGCGGCCACCGAGACGGCGATCGCGTGCCCCGGCAGTGACGGGTCGGCCAGCGCGCGCTCCACCAGCACCCGGTTCCCCTGGTCGCGAGCCCAGGCCGGCACACCGTCCAGCCGGCCGATCCGGCCGGGGATCTCGGAGATGGCGGTCGACCGGTCCGCGGTCGACAGACCGGCCCACCAGGCGGCCCGCTCGTCAGGTCCGCCGGGCGGCGGGAGGACCGCCGCCCGGCCGGCTCCGGCGACGACCGTGCCGAGCAGGTCCGTGAAGGTGACCGGGGCGCTGCCTCCTCCCATCCCGAGGCGGGTCAGTGCGGCCTCGGCCTCACCCGCCGCTCGGTCCCCCCGCGCCGCGGCAGCCGAGGCATCCTCGGCCAGCTCCTGCGCCTGCAGGGCGACGGCCGTCCGGTCGGCGCCGACGCCGGGCTCGGCGCCGACCGCCACGACCGGCAGCGCCACCAGCCGCCCGGCGCCGTCCAGGACGACGGGGACCGACGCGGCAGCAGCCAGGGCCCGCTCGGCCAGCTCCTGCGCGGTCTCCGCCTCCGCCAGTAGGCGCTGCGCGTGCTCGAGCGACTCGTCCAGGGCCGCGGTGACCGCCGTGGCGACCGTCGAGACCTCCACGAGCGCGGCACCGGCGGCCTGCGCGGCCGGCCCGTACCAGCAGGAGGCGTCCTCCAGCGAGCGGCCGACGGCCTCGACCCGGGCCCGCCAGGCGGGCAGCCCACCGGCGACGGAGTCGAGGGTCCAGACCGCCCCCCGCAGCAGCGGGACGTCCCACCCGGCGACCTCGGCGAGGGTGCGGACGCTCACCGGGCGGCCGGGCCGTGGTGCCGGGCGAGCACCCGGTCGGCCAGTGCTGCGTCGGCCGCCCGGTAGGAGTCGACGGCCGCGGACAGGGTCGCGGCGAGCGCCCCGGTCTGCTGGCCCAGCAGCGCCAGGGCGGTGCCCCAACCCGAGCCCGCGGCGCCGGCGCTCTCCGCGGCTCCCCCGCTGACCGCCGTCCCCAGGGAGACCGCGGTGGACCGGCACAGCCGCGCCTCCCCGGCCAACTCGGCGGCGAGGCCGGCCAGCTCGGCGGCGAGCGCGTCGACGGCGTCGAACTGGGCGGCGATGGTTCCGGACACGTCAGGACCTCCCGGCGTCTGCCGGGCCCACGGCGGGACCGGCGCGGCGGGACGCTAGGACGGCGGGGCGACGCCTCCCGCGTGCTCGTCCACAGCGCCGGTCGCCGTCCACAGACCGGCGCCGGGCCGGCCGGGCGGCGCCTCGGTGCCGCAGTGTCCGGTGCGTGCGATCAGGGGACGGTGGTGGTCAGCGTGGACGAGGCGTCGGTGGAGGCACCGCCCACGACCACCGAGCGGCGCTTGGAGATGACGACCGAGATCACGATCACCAGGACGGCCCCGAGCGCGATGAGCAGGCGCGCGGTCGTGTTGGCGCCCTCCCCGACCGACAGGCTCACGATCGCCGGGGCGATGAGCAGGGCGACGAGGTTCATCACCTTGATCAGCGGGTTGATCGCGGGGCCGGCGGTGTCCTTGAACGGGTCGCCCACGGTGTCGCCGATGACCGTGGCGGCGTGCGCCTCGCTGCCCTTCCCGCCGTAGGCGCCGTCCTCGACCATCTTCTTGGCGTTGTCCCAGGCACCGCCGGAGTTGGAGAGGAAGACCGCCATCAGCGTGCCCGCCGCGATGGCGCCGACGAGGTAGGCGGCGAGCGGCCCGAAGCCGAGCCCGAAGCCCACGGCGACCGGCGCGAGGACGGCGAGCAGGCCCGGTGTGGCCAGCTCGCGCAGCGAGTCCTTGGTGCAGATGTCGACGACGGCGCTGTAGTCCGGACGCTCGCTGTAGTCCATGATCCCGGGCCGGGTGCGGAACTGCTCCCGGACCTCGAAGACCACTCGGCCGGCTGCGCGGGAGACGGCGCTGATCGCCAGACCGGAGAAGAAGAAGACCACCGCGGCCCCGAGCACCGCGCCCACCACGTTGTTCGGGTTGACCAGGCTGAAGGCGTCCCCCAGCGTGTCGCCGGCATCGTCGAGGGCGACCCCGATCTGGGCGTTGTAAGAGCCGAAGAGCGCCGTCGCGGCCAGCACCGCCGTCGCGATGGCGATGCCCTTCGTGATCGCCTTGGTGGTGTTGCCGACGGCGTCGAGGTCGGTGAGCACCCGGGCGCCGTCCTCGTCGATGTCCCCGGACATCTCGGCGATGCCCTGCGCGTTGTCGCTGACCGGGCCGAAGGTGTCCATCGAGACGATGACGCCGGCCGTCGTCAGCAGGCCGCACCCGGCCAGGGCGACGGCGTAGAGCGCCGCGCCGCCGCCGATCAGGAAGGCGCCGTAGACCGCACCGCCGATGAGGATCGCGGCGTAGACCGCGGACTCCAGACCGAGGGAGATGCCGGAGAGGATCACCGTCGCCGGACCGGTGAGGGAACTGCGGCCGATGTCCCTGACCGGCTTGCGGCTGGTCTCGGTGAAGTAGCCGGTCAGCTGCTGGATCGCCGCTGCCAGCACCACGCCGACCAGCACTGCGACGAACCCGAGGACCTGCGGGCTCACGACGCTGTCGGGGACGTCGGCCACGCCCGGCAGCACGGTGAACGAGGCCGCCGCGACGAGGACGAGGGACACGACCGCGGAGGCGAAGAACCCGCGGTTGATCGGCGCCATGCCGCTCGCGTCGTTCTTGGCCGGGTTGCTGGCCAGGATGCCGACGACCGAGGCGATCACGCCGATGGCGGCGACGGTGAGCGGGAAGACCATGCCGACCGCGCCGAAGAAGACCTGACCGAGGATGAGCGCGGCGACCAGCGTGACCGCGTAGGACTCGAACAGGTCGGCGGCCATGCCCGCGCAGTCGCCGACGTTGTCGCCCACGTTGTCGGCGATGGTGGCCGCGTTGCGCGGGTCGTCCTCGGGGATGCCCGCCTCGACCTTGCCGACCAGGTCGGCGCCCACGTCGGCGGCCTTGGTGAAGATCCCGCCGCCGACGCGCATGAACATCGCCAGCAGCGCCCCGCCGAAGCCGAAGCCCTCCAGCACCACGGGTGCGGTCTCGTCGAACAGCAGCAGCGCCAGGGCCGCACCGAACAGGCCCAGGCCGACGGTGATCATCCCGCAGACACCGCCGGTGCGGTACGCGATGCGGAAGGCCGGGCGGTAGCCGCCGGTACGGGCGGCAGCGGCCACGCGCACGTTGCCGCGGGTGGCCAGGGTCATGCCGATGAAGCCCACCGTCGCCGAGAACAGGGCGCCGACCAGGAAGAACAGCGCCCGGCCGATGCGGGTCCCCCAGCCGCCGTCGGCCACCGGGAGCACCAGCAGGAGCAGAAACACGATGATCGCGAAGACCCCGAGGGTCTTGAACTGTCGTCGCAGGTACGCCGCGGCACCCTCCTGCACCGCCTGCGCGATCTCACGCATCTTCGGGGTGCCCTGGTCGGCGGCCATGACCGCGCGGACCAGGTAGGCGGCGAAGGCGAGAGCGGCGAGCGAGACGGCGAGGACGATCGTCACGAGGACGACGTCCCCGCCGGAGAGGGAACTGTCCGGCATGTGTTCCTCCGAGCACTGGAACCGCCGGGGCACGCCCGCTCCGGTCGGCGAAGTTCGTGTCCAGCTCGCACGGGCCTGCACGGCTGGTGCCGCCGGAGTGTAAGGGAGGTCACACCCCGTACCGGTAGTCCTGCGGCCCGTCGTCTTCCTCCCGTTGCGCAGCGGGACGTCACCCGGAGGTGTGACAGTGGTGGGGTGACCGCGCTGCACCCGGTCCGGTCGGCTCCCCCTCCCGGCACGGACCCTCTTCCCCAGGGTGGTTCGCCCTCCCCCGCCGGCACGCCGCCGCCCGGGGCCGACCTGCTGGCCGCCGTCCTCTCCGGGACACCGGAGGAGGAGCAGCCGGTCACCCACGTGCACCGGATGCCGGTGCGGGACAGCCGCACCCTGCCGTGGCCCGCGTGGGTGAGCCCGGAGCTGCGCGGGCGGCTCGAGGCCCAAGGGGTGCACGCGCCGTGGCGGCACCAGGTCGAGGCCGCGCAGCTGGCCCGCGACGGCTCGCACGTCGTGGTGGCGACCGGGACGGCGTCGGGCAAGTCGCTGGCCTACCAGGTACCGGCGCTGACCCGGCTGGCCGAGGACCCCCGCGCCTGCGTCCTGTACCTGGCGCCGACGAAGGCCCTGGCCCGCGACCAGCTGGCCTCGGTCGCGGAGCTGGCCGACCCGTCGGTGCGGCCGGCCGCCTACGACGGCGACACCCCCATGGAGGAGCGGGAGTGGGTCCGGCGGCACTCGCGCTGGATCGTCACCAACCCGGACATGCTGCACCGCGGTGTGCTGCCGGCGCACCAGAAGTGGTCGAGCACGCTGCGCCGGCTGGCCTACGTCGTCGTCGACGAGTGCCATGCCTACCGCGGCGTCTTCGGCTCGCACGTGGGTCACGTGCTGCGCCGGCTGCGGCGGATCTGCCGCCGCTACGGCGCCGAGCCGGTGTTCCTGCTGGCCTCGGCGACGGTGGCCGAGCCGGCCGCGGCGGCGACCCGACTGGTCGGCGCACCGGTGGTCGCGGTGACGGAGGACGGCTCGCCGCGACCGGGCGCGACCTTCGCGCTGTGGGAGCCGCCGCTGACCGAGCGCACCGGCGAGCACGGCGCCCCGCTGCGCCGCTCGGCGGCCGCGGACGCCGCCGCGCTGCTGGCCGATCTGGTCGAGCGCGGCGCCCGCACGCTGGCGTTCGTCCGGTCGCGGCGCAGTGCGGAGTCCGTGGCCGAGCAGGCCCGGCACGTGCTGCGCGACCGCGGCCGCACCGACCTCGCCCGTCGGGTGGACTCCTACCGCGGCGGTTACCTGCCCGAGGAGCGGCGGGAGCTGGAGCGCGCGCTGTCGGCCGGCGAGCTGCTCGGGGTGGCCACCACGAACGCCCTGGAGCTGGGCATCGACATCGCCGGCCTGGACGCCGTCGTGCTGGCCGGCTACCCCGGGACGCTGGCCTCGCTGTGGCAGCAGGCCGGCCGGGCGGGACGGGCCCAGCGCGAGTCGCTGGTCGTCTTCGTCGCCCGCGACGACCCGCTCGACCACTACCTGGCCCACCACCCGCGCGCGGTCTTCGGCCGGCCGGTGGAGGCCACCGTCACCGACCCCGGCAACCCCTACGTGCTCGGGCCGCAGCTGTGCTGCGCGGCCGCCGAGCTGCCGCTGGTACCCGAGGACCTGGCCGACTTCGGCGGCACGGTGGCCGAGGCGCGGGTCGAGGAACTGGTCGCCGAGGGATCGCTGCGCCGCCGCCCCACCGGCTGGTACTGGGCCGGCCGGGGCCGGCCGGACGTCGACATCCGGGGCAGCGGCCTGGCCCCGGTCACGATCATCGAGGGCGGCACCGGGCGGCTGCTGGGCACCGTGGACGGCGACGCCGCGCACGCCACCGTGCACACCGGCGCGGTGTACGTGCACCGCGGTGAGACCTACGTCGTCGACGAGTTCTGCGTCGACGACGCCGTCGCGGTCGTCCACCCGGAGAGCCCGGAGTGGACGACGGTGGCACGGGACGTCACCGACCTCGCGATCGTCGCCGCCGACCGGTCGCGGTCGCTCGGCACGGTCACCGCGCACACCGGTGTCGTCGACGTGACCAACCAGGTGGTGGCCTACCAGCGGCGCCGGCTGGGGTCCGGTGAGGTGCTGGCCGAGTTCCCGCTGGACCTGCCGCCCCGCCAGCTGCGCACCCGAGCGGTCTGGCTGACCCTCGACGAGCGGGCCGTGGCCCGGGCCGAGGTCGACGACGCCGAGCTGCCCGGCTCGCTGCACGCCGCCGAGCACGCGGCGATCGGCCTGCTCCCCCTGCTGGCCACCTGCGACCGGTGGGACCTCGGTGGGATTTCGACCGCCCTGCACCCCGACACCGGCGCGGCCACGATCGTCGTCTACGACGGGCACCCCGGCGGCGCGGGCTTCGCCGAGCGCGGGTTCGCCGTGCGGCGGCGCTGGCTGCAGGCGACCCGGGCGACGGTGGCCAGCTGCGAGTGCGAGAGCGGTTGCCCGTCCTGCGTGCAGTCGCCGAAGTGCGGCAACGGCAACGAGCCGTTGGACAAGGCCGGCGCGGTGCGGGTGCTCGACGTCGTCCTCGACGAGCTGGCCGCCGCCGAGGCGGCCGGCGAGGCGGTTCCCGACGGGACTCCCGACGAGGACGACAGCGGGGACGCCGACCGGCCGGGTGCACCTCCCGACGAGGCCACCCCGGGGACGACCCGGGTGGACGGCCCGGACGCGGAGCCGCCCGCCGCGCAGGACGACCTCGTCTTCTGACCCCGGCGACCGCGGCCCGCCCCGCACGGAGCGGCTGGAGGACCGGCCGGCTACCGCCCGGCCCGCCGTCGGCTGGCTGCTGGCACCGGGCCGGGGCGGGCAGCCGCGCCCTGGGGGACCTCAGCGATCCACCCGGAACGCCACCGCCCGCACCGGGGCACCGTCGGCACCGGCCAGTCGCAGCGGCAGCACGCTGACCACCGGGTCCTCCGGCACCGCACCCAGGTCGCGCAGGTTCTCGACGATGACGCCTCCGGCGCCGAGCACCTCGAGGTGCGCGGCGAACCCGTCCGCAGGTCGGCCTCCGACGACGGTCTCGTCGAGGCTCAGGGCGTCGAGCCCGACGGTGCGGACGCCGGCCGCCACCACGCGCGCGGCGGCGTCCCCGGTCAGGTAGGGGTGGTCGAAGTAGGCGTCGGTCCCCCAGTGCTCGTCCCACCCGGTGCGCAGCAGCAGGATCCGGCCGGGGCCCAGCAGGGACGCCCAAGGCACGAGGTCCGCCCACTCGATCCGGCCGCGCAATGGCTTGCCGCGCACGTCGGCGACGACGGCCGGCCCGAGGAAGTACTCGAGCGGGAGCTCGTCGATGCGGGCGCCGTCGTCGAGGAAGTGGTACGGCGCGTCGACGTGCGTCCCGGTCTGCGAGCCCATCTGCACGTGGAGGACGTTGTAGCCGTCGGCCGCCACGGTGGCGGCGGGGGTGAAACGGGCCACCGGGTCGCCGGGGTGGACCGGGGTGTCGTCGTGCAGCGGGTGGGAGAGGTCGACCACCTCCCGGACGGGCGGGGTCGGGGGACCGGTCACCGGGCCTCCTCGAGCTCGACGGTCACGGGGCGGGCGTGAGGACCCACAGGACCTCGCAGGTCGCTGGCCGACGCCGGTGCCCAGCAAACCGCACACCGCGACGAGCGAGGCGACCGACGGCGAGACCCAGCAGCGCTCCAGGCGGCTGAGGAGACCCTTGGCGAGCCCCGCTTGCGCGGCCACGGCCGACAGCGTGGACCGGCCGCCTGGCGACCGCCGGGGAGCCGGAGCTCACGGCGAAACCGGACCGGCACGGGCACGGCCGCCGGCCCGGCTGACGCCCAGCGGGCCGAGCTGGACGGGGACCTCGACGGCGACCTCGACGACCGCCCCGCCCCCGACCGTGCACGCCGTCAGCCGGGCACCGTTGGCGCCGGCCACCTCCCCGGCGGCGGCGCAGGCGCCGGGGTCACCGCGGACGGCGTGCTCGGCCGCGGCCAGGGCGGCGAGGTCGGCCGCGGCGGTGGCCCGGTGCCGGCCGACCGCCGCCGCTCCGACCAGCACCGCCGCCACCCCGATCGCGGCCAGGACGCCCGCCAGGGCGACCACCCACACCGTGGCCGACCCGCGCTCCCCCGACCGTCGGGACCCGGCGCTCACCCGGGTGCCTCGGCGGTGCCCGGTTCCCGCTGGGCCACCGCGGAGGCCGACACCGGCACCCGCAGCGGGACCGGCCCGAGCGGCGCCACCTGCGCCGCGACCGTGACGGTGACCGTGGTCCCGCCGATGGCCACCGTGGTCGCCGCTCCGTCCGGCGCGGCCCGGCCGGCCAGCGTGGTCACCAGGGCGGTGTCCTCGCCGCGGGCGGCCGCCCGGGCGCCCTCGCGGGCGGCGTCGACGCACCGCAGCTGCGCCCCGACGACGGTCACCGCGGCGACCGCACCGGCGAGCACGAGCAGCAGCACCGGCAGCACGACCGCCGTCTCGGCCGTCACCATGCCGGCCTCACCGCGGAGCCGGCCGCAGCGCCGCCGCCGGACCATCAGGACAGGGTCGCCAGCGCGTCGGCGACGAGCGCGCTGAGCCCGTCGACGACGGAGCCCCCGGTGACCACCCGGTAGAGCACGGCGGCGAAGGCGCAGGCGGCCACGGTCCCGACGGCGTACTCGGCGGTGCTCATCCCGGCCTCGCCGGCCGCCCGGACGCGCGCCCACCGCGCCCGCAGGCCGCGCGGCCGGCTCCCCTCGGCGGGGACATCGTCCGCGTCGGGCAGCTCCTCGTCGCCGGTTCGCGTCGTGCAGGGTCCGGTCACGGTGCCTCCTCGGTGTCGGGCCCGCTAGCCGGGCCGTCACTGCGACCCTCGCGGGGCGAGGGGACCGGGCACAGGCGCGGACGGGATCTGTGGACGCCGCCGCCCGCTGTGGACGCGGGGCTCAGCCGAAGACGTCGGCCGCGATGCCGAGCACCAGCGGTACGACGCCGAGGCAGAGGAAGGCCGGCAGGAAGCAGACCCCGAGCGGCGCCAGCACCCAGACCCCGGCGCGCCGGACCGCGGCGTCGGCGCGGCCGCGCTGCTCGGCGCGGGCGTCGGCGGCCAGCGACCGCAGCGCCGGGACGACGGTCGAGCCGGACTCCCCCGCCCGCACCAGGACCCGGCCCAGGACGGCCGGCTCGGCCGCCGCGTCGGCCCACGCCCGCCGCGGCGCCGCGCCCAACCGGTACAGGCCGGCCACCGTGGTCAGCTCGGGGCCGAGGGGACCCGGCAGGGCGGTGGCCACCGCGGCCAGCGCACCGCCCACGGGCAGTCCCGCCTCGAGGCAGACCGCGAGCAGGTCGCAGGCGACGGGCAGGTCCGCCTCGGGTGTCGGGCCGGCCCGCGCGCCGTCCCGGCTGCCGCGGCGCAGCAGCCGTTCACCGCCGACCGCGACGAGCCCGGCCACTCCCACCCCGGCACCCCCGCCGACCAGCAGCCCGGCGGCCAGGCCGGCCGCGCCCGCCAGCAGCCACCGCCGCCGTGCAGCGCCCGGACCGGACGGCTGCGGCGGGCGCCCCGCACCGTCCCGGGTGGCCAGCCACCGGGCACGGACGGCGACCGGCGACCGCACCGGCCAGCACAGCAGGGCGCTCGCCAGCACGAGCGCGACCACGGCGGCGCTCACCGCACGGCCCGGCGGACCAGCCGCGCCGACCAGGCCAGTCCACCGACCTCCAGCGCGACGCCGGCCACGAGCAGCAGCTGACCGGTCCCCGTGGTGGTCAGCACCCGCCACGGGTCGGCACCCACGCCGCCGCCCATGGCCAGCCCCAGAACGGGGAGCCCGGCGAGCAGGGCGGCGCTGGCCCGCGACCCGGCGGTGGCCGAGCGGAGCTCCAGCCGGTGCCGGGACCGAGCGCGCAGATCGTCCTCCACCGCGCCGACGACGGCGACCAGCGAGCACCCGGTGCGCGCGCTCAACCGCGCGGCCGCCGCCACCCGGCCCAGGGCCCGCCCGAGCTCGCGGTCGTCGTCGGCCTCCCCGGCGCCGTCCCCCGGCGAGCGGACCGCCCGGGCCAGCGCCCGGCCGCTGTCGTCGTCCGCGCACGCGGCGACGGCGGCACGGGTGGCCTCGTCCAGCGACCGGCCGCTGCGCAGCTCCGCGCCCAGGGCGGTCAGCGCCTCGACCAGCGCGGCCAGCCGGGCCTCCTCCTGCGCACCGGCCCGGCGGTGCAGCTCGGCGCGGGCGGCGAGCGCCGCGCAACCGGCGGCGAGGGCCGCGACCAGCGGGGTGCTCAGCAGGGCGGCGACCGCGCCGGCGGCGGTCGCGGCCACCGCCGGCAGCGGGACGCCGGACGCCGGTCGGAGGGCGGCGTCCGCGGAGCGGACGACCGACCGCCACCGCTGCCGTCGGAGCGCCGCGGACCCCGGCCACAGCAGCAGGGCGCCGGCGAGGAGCAGCAGTCCGCCGGTCACCCGCGGCCCGCCGAGAGCAGCTCTCCGAGCAACGGCGCACCCGGGCAGGAGCCGCCGTCGGCCCGCCAGCCGGACTCCACGACGACGAGGTCCCCGGCGCGGCGGACCACGCCGACCTCCTCCACCCGCCGTCCGGACGGCGTCCGACGCAGGTGCACCACCGCGGACAGGGCCGCGGCGGCCTGGCTGTGCACGGCCAGCCGGTCCAGCCCCGCGGCCACCCCGAGCGCCTCGAGCCGCGCCGGGACCTCGGCCGGCCGGTTGGCGTGCAGGGTGCCGCAGCCGCCGTCGTGCCCGGTGTTCAGCGCGGTCAGCAGATCGGTGACCTCCGCGCCGCGCACCTCGCCCACGACCAGCCGATCGGGTCGCATCCGCAGCGCCTGGCGGACCAGGTCGCGCAGCGTGACCTCGCCGACGCCCTCGACGTTGGGCGGCCGGGTGGCCAGCCGGACGACGTGCGGGTGCGCCGGCACCAGCTCCGGGGCGTCCTCGCACAGCACCAGCCGCTCCCCCGAGGGGACGAGGCCGAGCAGCGCGGACAGCAGCGTCGTCTTGCCCGAGCCGGTGCCGCCGGTGACCAGGAACGCCAGCCGGCCGGCGACCAGCGCCTGCAGCAGATCACCGGACGCGCCGGGGAAGGCGCCGCGCGCGGCCAGGTCGGCGAAGGACAGCGAGGCCCGGCGCAGCACGCGCAGGGACAGGCAGGTCCCGCCGCCGGACACCGGCGGCAGGACCGCGTGCAGCCGGGTGCCGTCGGGCAGACCGGCGTCCACCCAGGGAGCGGCGTCGTCGAGCCGGCGTCCGGCCGCGGCGGCCAGGCGGACGGCGAGACGGCGCACCGCGTCCTCGTCCGGGAAGCGCAGGAGCGTGCGCTCCAGCCCGCCGCCCCGGTCGACCCACACCTGGTCGGGGCCGTTGACGAGCACGTCGCTCACCCCGGGCTCGCGCAGCAGTGGCTCCAGCGGACCGGCGCCGGCCAGCTCGTCCACGGCGTCGCGGACGGCCTGCAGGACGTCGTCGTCGCCGAGCAGGCCACCGGACTCCTCCCGGACCAGCGCCGCGACGGTGGCACGCGTCGGCACCCCGGGTTCGAGGACCAGCCGGGCGCGGACCCGGTCGACCAGCACCCCGGTCACGCCGCCGCGCCGTCCATCCGGGCCAGCTCGGCGAGCAGCCGGCGGGCCAGCGCACCCAGCGGCGAGCGCGCGCCCACCTGCGGTGGTCGGCCCTGCTCCCCGCGGGGCAGCGCGGTGCGGTCGGTGCCCAGCTCCCCCAGCACCGGCCGCCCCACGACGTCGGCGACCTCGTCGGCCGACAGCCCGCCGGGCACCGGGCGCACCACCAGCTGCGCCGCGGACCACGGCGCGGACCGGTCCGCCCCGGCGGGCTCGACCAGCAGGCGGGCCGCCGACGCCGCCCGGAGGCGGGCCGGGACGACGAGCACCGCGAGGTCGGCCTCGGCGAGCACGGCCGCGGTCGCCTCGGCGCCCGCCGTGCGGGGCAGGTCGACCACCACCGGCCGGCCACCCGCGCGCGCCGCCTCGACCACGGCGGTCAGCGCCTCCGCCGGGACCTCCCCGGGCGCCGACCGCGAGGCCGCGAGCACCGAGACGCCGCCGACCTCGGGGAGCGCGGCCATGAGCGCGTCGCCGGCCACCCGGCCGCGCAGCCCGGTCAGCTCAGGCCAGCGCAGGCCCTCGTCCCGCTCTGCGCCGAGCAGCAGGTCCAGCCCGCCGCCCCACCCGTCGGTGTCGACCAGCAGCACGCCGTCCGAGGCGGGTGCGGCGGCCAGCGCGAGCGCCGCCGCCAGCGTGCTCACCCCGGCGCCGCCGCAGCTCCCGCCGACGACGACGAGCCGGCCGCGGTCGACCGGACGGCGCAGCGCCGCGGCCACCCGGGACACCAGCCAGCCCTCGTCCGCGGGCAGCACCGCCACCCGCTCGGCGCCCTGCTCCACCGCAGCCGCCCAGACCGGGGCGGGCGGCTCCCCCGGTGCCACGACCACGACGCCGGCGCGTCGGGGCAGACCCCGCACCGGCGCGGAGGTCAGGACGTCGGCCCCCAGCAGCACCACGGGCGCCTCCCGGTGGGCCCGGCGCAGCCCCGGACCGCCCGTGGCGACCTCCGGTTCGGTGCCCGCGGCGGCGAGCAGCCTCAGCAGGTCGTCGAGCAGCTCCTCGTCGGCGCTGGCGACGAGCGGGCGGGCGGGCGGGGACCGGAACGCGGACACGCCCGCCAGCCCAGTCCGGGAACGGACGAGGCGCGAGGGGCGGCCGGGATCTGTGGACGACCCGAACGGGTGTGGACGCAGCCGTGTGCCACGTCACAACCGTCCTGCACACCTACAGTCGTGAACCGTGACCCGCGCAGCGGCGTTCTTCGACCTGGACAAGACGGTCATCGCCAAGTCCAGCACCCTGGCCTTCGGCCGTCCGTTCTTCCAGGGCGGGCTGATCAACCGGCGCGCCGTCCTCAAGGGCGCCTACGCGCAGTTCGTCTTCTCCCTCGCCGGCGCCGACGCGCCGCAGATGGAGCGCATGCGCGCGCAGATCACCGAGATGTGCACCGGGTGGGACGTCGCCACGGTCCACGAGATCGTCCGCGAGACGCTGCACGACATCGTCGAGCCGATGGTGTACGCCGAGGCCGCCGACCTGATCGAGGAGCACCGGGCAGCCGGACGGGAGATCGTCATCGTCTCCAGCAGCGGGGCGGAGATGGTCGAGCCGATCGGCGAGATGCTCGGCGTCGACCGCGTGGTGGCCACGCGCATGGTGACCGTCGACGGCCACTACACCGGCGAGATCGACTTCTACGCCTACGGGGCGAACAAGGCGGTCGCCGTCCGGGAGGTGGCCGCCGAGAGCGGTTACGACCTGGCCGACTGCTACGCCTACAGCGACTCGATCACCGACCTGCCGATGCTGGCGGCCGTCGGGCACCCGACGGCGGTCAACCCCGACCGGGCGCTGCGGAAGGCCGCGACCGAGCACGGCTGGCCGGTGCTGGAGTTCAGCTGGCCGGTGACCATGGGGTCGCGCTTCCCGGTCCCGTCCGCACCGGTGGTCACCGGTGCGGCGATGAGCGTGGGCGCCGCGGTCGTGGGCCTGGCCTGGTACGCCCGCCGGCGTGCCCTCCGCGTGGCCGCCGCGACCCCGCCGGCACCGGTGCCCGGCCGCTGGCGGCGCCGCGGCGCCTGAAGGAGGACCGTCCCGGCCCCCTCGCAGGGTCCCGCCGCGAGCTCGCGAGTGGTGGGGGGCGAGGGGGTCCTCTCTCAGAGCGGCAGGCGCTCCCGCACCCGCTCGACGAGCGTGCGCACCGCGGACACCGGCCGGAACGCCCGCGCGGCCGCGGTGAGGGCCGTCTGCTCGTCCGGCCGCAGGTCGATGTCGGCGGCCGCGGCGTTGGCCTCGATCTGCGCGACGCTCGAGGCGCCCGGGATCACCACGACCCGCGGCAGGGAGACCAGCCACGCCAGCGCGATCTGCGCAGGCGCGACGGCGTGGGCCGCGGCCACCTCGCGGAGCACGCCGAGCAGGGGCTCGGCGCGGCGCAGGTTCTCGGTGCCGAAGAGCGGGTTGGCCGCGCGGACGCCCCCGGGCCGGTTGCCGACCCCGTAGCGCCCACCGAGCAGGCCCTGGGCCAGCGGGCTGTAGGCCATCACCATCCGGCCCTCCCGCTCGGCGAAGGGCACCAGGTCGTCGAGGGCCGACGGCGCCGCCAGGGAGAAGTGCACCTGGTTGCTGACCACCGGCCGGCCGAGAGCGGCGTCGGCCGCCTGCCACCGCGCGAGCGAGTAGTTGGAGACGCCCACCGCGCCGATGCGGCCGGCGTCGAGCAGCTGCCGCATCCCGGGCATGGTCACCGAGTCGGGCACCACCGGGTTGGGCCAGTGCACCTGGTAGAGCGGCACGCGGTCCAGCTCCAGGCGGCGGGCGCTGCCGGCCAGCCGGCTGCGGACCACCGGCGGGAACGGGGCGACCGGGAACACCTTGCTGGCGACGACGACGTCGTCGCGCTCGCCGCCCAGCGCTTCGCCGAGGATCCGCTCGCTGCGGCCATTGCCGTAGATCTCCGCGGTGTCGAACAGGGTGGTGCCGAGCTCGCGGGCCCGCCGGACGATCGCCGTGGCCTCGCCGGACGCGTAGGCGTCGCCGTAGCCCCACTCGCGGGAGCCGAACTGCCAGGTACCGAGGCCGACCCGGCTGACCGCACCGAGCCCGTCGACGTCGAGGTAGCGCACGACCGACAGTCTCGCCGCCGCGCCGGACCGCCGCAGGGCGGCCGGACCTCAGCCACGGAGCAGGGCCTCGGCGATGGCCAGCCCCTCCAGAGCCCCGTGCTCGGTGGCGCGGCAGCAGTGCACCAGCCACCCGGCCACGCCCTCCGGCTGCCCGGCGGCGTAGCCCGCCAGGGCGCGGGTGTACTCCTCGCGGCCGAGTTCCGCGAAGCCGACCTCGGGCACCGAGACGGCCTTGGGGTCCAGTCCGCGGGCGATGCCGGTGAGCCGGGCGGCCGCGCGGGCGACGACGCCGTCGGCGGTGCCGAACGGGGCGATCGCGGCCAGCTCGCCGTGCACGACGGCGGCCAGCACGACGGCCGGCACGGAGCTCTCCGCGGTGACCAGGGAGAACAGGCCGGCGAGCCGGGGCCCGGCGTGGGCACCGGGGCGGCCGAGGTCGGCGCGGTCGGCGAGGTCCGCGGCGGCCAGCACGTGCAGCCGGGCCAGCACCTGGCCGGGGGCCCGGGACCAGGTGTCCACCATCGGGCCGAGGGCGGCCGAGGTCCGCAGCGAGCCCTGCACGACCGGGTGCTCGACCTGCCCGGCCCGCAGGTCGGCCAGCGGGACGTCGACGCCCTCGAGGGCGGCGGACGCACGCGCGCCGCGCAGCGCCGACTCGGTGCTGACCTCGGCCGACCGGTTGCGCATCAACCGGTGCCGGAGCAGGCGGTCGATGCCGGCCCGGGCGCCCTCGGCGGCGTCCCGCACGCCGGGCAGGTCCAGCAGCGCGGCGAGCGGGTCGGCAGCGGCCGGGCGGGTTGCCGGACGGCCGGCGCCGGGACGGACGGGGATGGTCACGTGTCCTCCTCGCTGACGGTCGTCGGCCGTGCGACCAACGGTGCTGCGATCCACCGGGAGCGCGCACGCTCGCTCCCGCTGGACGACGGTACGAGGCGGGCCACGGGAACCGGCGGCACCCTGGCTACGCTGCCTGCCACCATGGCCCGGCCGCTGACCCTCCTGCTCGTGCGCCACGGGCAGAGCGAGTGGAACGCCGCGGGCCTCATGCAGGGCCAGACGGCGCACGTGCCGCTGACCGAGCTCGGGCACGCCCAGGCGGCCGGGGCCGCGCGGGAGCTGGCGGAGCTGCGCCCGGGTGCCCTGGTGTCCAGCGACCTCCGCCGGGCGGTGCAGACCGCCGAGCACTGCGCCCGCGCCACCGGCCTGCCGGTGACGACCACGCCGGCGCTGCGCGAGCAGGGCTACGGGGTGCTCGAGGGCCGGCCCTCGCGGGAGCTGTGGGACGTCGTCGACTGGACCGACCCGCACTGGGCGGCGCACGGCGGCGAGAGCCTGGCCGAGCTGCACGCCCGGGTAGGCGCCTACCTCGCGCAGCTGTCCGCGGACCCGCCGGCCGAGGTGGTCGCGCTGGTCACCCACGGCGACACCATCCGGGCGGCGCAGGCGGTCGCCGCCGGGCTGGGCCCGGACGCGATGCCGGCGGTCACCCCGCACAACGGCACGGTGACGGCGCTCGAGCTGGTCCTGTGAGTGCCGCGACGGCGACGGGCGGGCGAGCCCCGCGGGGAGCGCCGGCGACCGAGGAGCGGAACGAGTCCGGAGACAGGCCATGAGCAGGGTCCTCGTGCTCGGCGGCTCGCGGTCGGGGAAGTCCGCGCACGCCGAGGCGCTGCTGGCCGGCGCCGGCGACGTCACCTACCTGGCCACCTCTCCCCCGGTCCCCGGCGACGCCGAGTGGGCCGAGCGGGTGGCCGCGCACCGGGCCCGCCGGCCCCCCGGCTGGACGACGCTGGAGACGACCGCGCCCGGCGACCTGCTGCGCCGGGGCACCGTGCTGGTCGACAGCGTGACGACCTGGGTCGCCGCGCTGATGGACGAGACCGGCGTCTGGACCGACGAGCCGGGCGCCCGCGACCGCCTGGCCCGCCGCTGCGACGCGCTGGTCGAGGCCTGGACGATGACGCCCGCGCACGTGGTCGCGGTGTCCGACGAGGTGGGGCTGGGCGTGGTGCCCGAGACGCGCTCCGGGCGGCTGTTCCGCGACACCCTGGGCTCGGTCAACCAGCGGCTGGCCGGCACCGCGGACGAGGTCTGGTTCGTGGTCGCCGGGCTGCCGCAGCGACTGCGATGAAGTGGGCCGGGCCGCTGGAGTCCGCCGCGCTGCTCACCGTCCTGCGGGTGCCGGCGCGGGCGGCGTCGTCCACCCGCGGCGTGCTGCCGTGGGCGCCGCTGGTCGGCCTGGTGCTCGGCGGGGTGGCGGCCGGTGTCGGCCTGGCAGGCGCACGCCTGGTCTCACCGCTCACCGGGGCGGTGCTGGCCGTGGCCGTGCTGGCGGCGCTGACCCGCGGCCTGCACCTGGACGGGCTGGCCGACACCGCCGACGGGTTGGGTCCGCTGCGCGGCCGCGAGCGCGCACTGCAGGTGATGCGCCAGGGGGACGTCGGCCCGTTCGGCGTGGTGACGCTGCTGCTGACCGTCCTGCTGCAGGTGTCCGCCGCGGCCACCCTGCTCGAGGCCGGGCGGGGCTGGACGGCGCTCGTGGCCGCACCGCTCGTGGCCCGGCTCGCGATGGCGCGCACCGGGCTGCCCGGCGTGCCGATGGCCGCGGGCTCCGCGCTCGGGCAGTCGGTCGCCGGCACCGTGTCGGCGCGCTGGCTGGCCGGCTGGGTATTCGCCACCGCGGCGCTGCTCACCGTCGCGGGCCAGGCCCTGCTGGTGAGCGCGGTGGCCGGCCTGCTCGCGGCCGAACTCCTCCTGCGCCGGGCGCGCGCCCGGCTGGGCGGCGTCACCGGCGACGTGATGGGTGCGATGGGCGAGACGGCGGCCACGGTCACCCTGCTGGTGGCCGCGGCCGCCCTGCCGTGAGGGGCTGGAACGGCCCCGTCCAGAGGCTCGCCGCGAGCCTGCGAGCGGTGAGGAGGACGGGGTCCTTGCTCAGCGGCGGCGCAGCAGCCCGCCGAGCAGCCCGCCGAGGCCGCCGGAGGCCGCGGGGGTCGCCCGCCCCCGGCCGACCCGCCCCGAGGTCGCCCGGCCGTAGCCGCGACCGGTCGACATGCCACCGCGAGGCGCCATCCCGCGGTTCATCCGCCCGCCGCGGGCCGCGCTGCGCGCAGTGTTCTCTGCCGTGCCCATCAGTCGTCCGAGGATGCTCATGCGCGCAGGCATACCCAGCGCCGCGCCGGTCGATGCGCCGGTCAGGACCGTGAGGACGCCGGGGTCTCGCCGCCCTCCAGGTCGCCCTCGGTGTCCAGGTATGCCTGCTGCAGCTCGGCCAGCAGGCCCGCGTCCGGCTCGGCCCACATCTGCCGGTCGACGGCCTCCAGCAGCCGCTCGGCGATGCCGTGCAGCGCCCACGGGTTGCTCTTCTCCAGGAACGCGCGGTTCTCCGGGTCGAGCACGTAGGTCTGCGCGAGCTTCTCGTACATCCAGTCGGCGACCACGCCGGTCGTGGCGTCGTAGCCGAACAGGTAGTCCACGGTGGCGGCCAGCTCGAAGGCGCCCTTGTAGCCGTGCCGGCGCATCGCCTGCAGCCACTTCGGGTTGACCACGCGGGCGCGGAACACCCGGGCGGTCTCCTCGGTCAGCGACCGGGTGCGCACCGACTCGGGCCGGGTCGAGTCGCCGATGTAGGCGCGCGGCGCCGAACCGGTCAGCGCGCGGACCGTCGCGACCATCCCGCCGTGGTACTGGAAGTAGTCGTCGGAGTCGGCGATGTCGTGCTCGCGGGTGTCGACGTTCTTCGCCGCCACCGCGATCCGCCGGTAGGCCGCCTCCATGTCCGGGCGGGCCTGCACGCCGTCCAGCCCGCGGCCGTAGGCGTAGCCGCCCCAGACGGCGTAGACCTCGGCCAGGTCGGCGTCCCCACGCCAGTTCCGCGAGTCGATGAGCGGCAGCAGCCCGGCCCCGTAGGCACCCGGCTTGGAGCCGAACACCCGCGTGGTCGCCCGCCGGCGGTCGCCGTGCCCGGCCACGTCGGCGTCCACGTGGGCCTTCACGTAGTTCTGGTCGTCGGACTCCGAGGACAGCCCCGCCACCAGCGTCACCGCGTCGTCGAGCATGGTGACCACGTGCGGGAAGGCGTCCCGGAAGAACCCGGAGATCCGCACGGTCACGTCGATGCGCGGGCGGCCCAGCTCCTCCAGCGGGACGGGCTCCAGCCCGGTCACCCGCCGGGAGGCGTCGTCCCACACCGGGCGGACGCCGAGCAGCGCGAGCACCTCGCCGACGTCGTCCCCCGAGGTGCGCATCGCCGAGGTGCCCCACACCGACAGCCCGACCGAGGCCGGGTAGGCGCCGGTGTCGGCGAGGTGGCGCTCGACGAGGGAGTCGGCCATCGCCGAGCCGGTCTCCCAGGCCAGCCGCGAGGGGATGGCCCGCGGGTCGACGGAGTAGAAGTTCCGTCCGGTCGGCAGCACGTTGACCAGCCCGCGCAGCGGCGAGCCCGACGGTCCGGCGGGCACGTAGCCGCCCTCGAGGGCGTGCAGCGTCGCGTCCATCTCGTCGGTGGTGCGCTCCAGCCGGGGCACCACCTCGTCGACGGCGAACCGCAGCACCGCCTCGACGCCCTCGTCGGAACGCCCCAGCACCTCGGCGACCACCGATGGCACGGCACCGGGCGCCCAGCCCGCGGTCTCCATGCCGCCGACCAGGGCGGCGGCGGAGGCCTCCACCGCGTCGGTCTCCGTCCGCGACGCCCCCTCGGGCAGCCCGAGCGCCTCGCGCAGCCCCGGCAGCGCCACCGCGCCGCCCCAGATCTGCCGGGCGCGCAGCATCGCCAACACCAGGTCGACGCGGTCCTGCCCCGACGGCGGCGTGCCGAGCACGTGCAGGCCGTCGCGGATCTGGGAGTCCTTGATCTCGCAGAGCCAGCCGTCGACGTGCAGGACCATCTCGTCGAAGCGGTCGTCCTCGGGCCTCTCGGAGAGCCCCAGGTCGTGGTCGAGCTTCGCGGCCTGCAGCAGCGTCCAGATCTGCGCGCGGACGGCGGGCAGCTTGGCCGGGTCCATCGCGGCGACGTTGGCGTGCTCGTCGAGCAGCTGCTCCAGCCGGGCGATGTCGCCGTAGGAGTCGGCGCGGGCCATCGGCGGCACCATGTGGTCGACCAGCGTGGCGTGCGCGCGGCGCTTGGCCTGCGAGCCCTCCCCCGGGTCGTTGACCAGGAACGGGTACACCAGCGGCAGGTCGCCGATCGCGGCGTCCGGGGCGCAGGACGCCGACAGCCCCACCGTCTTGCCGGGCAGCCACTCCAGGTTGCCGTGCTTGCCGACGTGCACCAGCGCGTGCGCCCCGAACACCGAGCGCAGCCACCAGTAGGCGGCGAGGTAGTGGTGGGACGGCGGCAGGTCCGGGTCGTGGTAGATCGCGATCGGGTTCTCCCCGAAGCCGCGCGGCGGCTGGACCATCACCACCACGTTGCCCGCCCGCAGCGCGGCGAAGACGATGGCCTGGTCGGTCCCGGAGCCGTCCACGAACAGCGCGCCCGGCGGCTGCCCCCAGTGCGCGACCATCGCCTCGCGCAGGTCCTCGGGCAGGGTGTCGAAGAAGGCGCGGTACTCCGCCGCCGGGATGCGCACCGGGTTGCCCGACAGCTGCTCCTCGGTGAGCCAGTCGGCGTCCTGCCCACCCGCGGCGATGAGCGCGTGCACCAGCGCGTCGCCGTCGAGGTCGGCGACGCCGGGCAGCGCGTCGGGACCGTCGAACGGGCCGACGTCGTAGCCGGCGCCGGACATCGCGGCCAGCAGCCGGACGACGGACGCCGGGGTGTCCAGGCCGACGGCGTTGCCGATGCGGGCGTGCTTGGTCGGGTAGGCGCTCAGCATCACGACGACGCGGCGGTCCCCGGGCGCGACCGACCGCAGCCGGGCGTGCGCGACGGCGGTACCGGCGACCCGTGCGGCCCGCTCGGGGTCGGCGACGTAGTGCGTCAGGCCGTCGGAGTCGGTCTCCTTGAAGGAGAACGGCACGCTGATCAGCCGGCCGTCGAACTCGGGGATCGCGACCTGGTTGCCGACGTCGAGCGGGGAGAGCCCGTCGTCGTCGGCCAGCCACTCCTCCCGCGAGCGGGTCAGGCACAGCCCCTGGACGACCGGCACGTCGAGCGAGGCCAGGGCGCCGACGTCCCACGCGCCGTCGTCCCCACCGGCCTGCGCGGTGGCCGGCCGCGAGCCGCCGGCGGCGAGCACGGTGACCACCAGGGCGTCGGCGCCCTGCAGCGTCGCCAGCAGCTCGTCGGAGACGTTCCGCAGGGACGACGTGAAGACCGGCAGCGCGGAGCCGCCGGCGTCCTCGACCGCGGTGCACAGCGCCTCGACGAACGCGGTGTTCCCGGCCAGGTGGTGCGCCCGGTAGTAGAGGACGGCGACCGTCGGGCCGGGCCCCGCCTCGTCCGTGCCGCCGTTCCGTGCTCCCTCCGCTCCTCGGTCGCTGGCGCTCCCCGCGATGCTCACTCGCCCGTTACCGGCGGACGGCCGCTCCAGCACGCCCCAGTCCGGGGCTACCACCGGCGGCTCGAAGCCCTCGCCGGTGAGCAGCACGGTGTCGGACAGGAAGCGGTGCAGCTGGACGAGGTTGTCCGGCCCGCCCTGCGCCAGGTAGCCGTGCGCCTCGGTCGCGACGCCCATCGGGACCGTCGACAGCTCCATCAGCTCGGCGTCGGGCAGCGCCTCCCCACCGAGGACGACGACCGGCACCGGCCCGGCCAGCAGCGGCGCCAGCAGCTCCTCGTACTGGCGGCGCACCCCGAGGAGGCGGACGACGACGAGGTCCGCGCCGTCGGTCAGCGCAGCGGTGCCCGCGTCGTCCAGCCGGGCGGGGTTGCCCAGCCGCCAGTCGGCGCCGCTGGCGCGGGCGGAGAGGAGGTCGGTGTCGCTGGTCGACAGCAGCGTGAACACCGACGGCACGCTACCGGGGGGAGCTGGGGCCTCGCGGCGCGGACCCGTCCCCCTGCGGCGGGTGGCGACGCCCCGGACGGCCGGGTCCGCACGCTGCGCCCGCGGGGACGGGGGACGCCGCAGCCCTAGCGTCGCGCCCATGGCCCCCGCTCCGGTGCCGCCGTTCCCCGCCGACGCGTTCGGCCGCGTGCTCTGCGTCGTCGCGCACCCCGACGACGTCGAGTACGGCACCTCCTCCGCCGTCGCCGCCTGGACCGCCCGCGGCACCGACGTCGCCTACCTGCTGCTCACCCGCGGCGAGGCCGGCATGGACGCGCTCCGCCCCGAGGAGACCGCCCGGTTGCGGACGGCGGAGCAGCTGGCCGCCGGTGAGGCGGTCGGGGTCTCCGAGGTCCGCTTCCTCGACCACCCCGACGGCGTCCTGGAGTACGGACTCCCGCTGCGCCGGGACATCGCGCGCGTCATCCGCGAGTACCGCCCCGACGCCCTGCTGGTCGGCTCGTGGGAGGTCGAGTTCGTCGCCGGGCTCAACCAGGCCGACCACCGCGTCGCCGGCCTGGCCGCGGTGGACGCGCTGCGCGACGCCGGGAACCGGTGGGTCTTCCGCGAGCTGCTCGACGAGGGGCTCGAGCCGTGGACGGTGCGCTGGCTGCTGGTCGGCGGCGACCCCCGCCCCACCCACGGCGTGGACGTGACCGGGGAGCCGCTGCAGCGGGGCATCGCGTCGCTGGAGGCGCACGGGCAGTACCTCGCCGGCATCCCCGGGCACCCGCCCCCGCGCGCCATGATCACCGGGGTCACGGCGCTGCAGGGGCGGGCGATGGGGGTCCCGCACGCGGTGCTCTTCCGCGCCTTCGACTTCGCGGCCCCACCGCCGATCGCGCTCGAGGCGATGCGGGCGGCGGCCGAGCCGGTCGGCTGAGGAGGCTCAGCAGCCCCCGTCGCCGCCGCCACCACCGCCGCCGCCGCAGTCACCGCCGAAGCCGCCGCCGGCCCACCCCCCCGAGCCGCCGTGGGCGTACACCCCGGAGTGGCTGCGGCGGACCTGGCCCACGCGCTGACCCGGGGGCGTCGGCAGGTACGGCGGGGGCGGGTCGAAGACGGCGGTGTGGAGCTCGGCGTCCCACGCGGAGGGCCCGGCCAGCGCCACCGCCAGCGCGGGGTTGCCGCCCGTGCCCGTCGGGGACGGCGGGCTCTGCCGCACCTGCCGCAGTGCGGCTCGACCCGCCCGCGTCAGACCCGACAGCGTCCAGAACGACGGCTCCCGCGCGCCCACGCCCCCGCGCCGGGTGAGCAGCCCGTCATGGGCCAGACCGTCGGCGACGGTGGCCAGGCGGGGGTCCGACCGCGCCCGCCAGACGAGTCCCCAGACGGAGCGTCCGCGCGGTCCCACGGCGTCCAGGACCACCGCCTCGACAGGGTGCCGACGGGAGGCGTCCACGACGTGCAGCCGGCCCGTGGCGCGGTCCACGCGCAGTCGCCCGTTCTCCACCAGGGCGACCACCGCGGTCTCGACCACGCGCCGGGGGCCGCCGGCCAGGTAGGCGATCTCGTACAGGTCGGAGCGGAGCAGGGGGACGGGCGTTCCGGTCATGTCCGTCGTCCTTCAGGTCGAGGATCGAGAGGGGCTGCGGCCGCACGCTCACGGTGGCACGCGTCCACCGGGCGACGCCAGCGCGCTTGCACGATTGCACGCAGGGTTACCGTCGCGCCGTGGTCGACCGGGACACCCCGTCGGTGCGGGAGCGCCGACTGGCACGGGAGCTGCGGCTGCTGCGGACCGGCGAGCGGCTGCACGCCAAGGACGTCGCCGCCCGCCTGGGCTGGTCGCCGTCGAAGGTCTCGCGGATCGAGACGGCGCGGACCGGCATCACCGCCGACGACCTGGACCGGCTGCTCGAGCTGTACCGGGTCCCCGACGACCACGCCGACCTGCTGCGCCGGCTGGCGCCGTCGGCCCGGCCGCGCGGCTGGTGGGACGCCTACGCCGACACGCTCTCGGCCGGCTACGCCAACCTCATCCGGCTGGAGGCCGGGTCGCGGGCGCTGCGCTGCTTCGGCGCGCTGGTGCCGCACGCGCTGCTGCAGACGCCGGACTACGTGCGCCAGGTCGTCCTCTCCACCTGGGAACGGCCCGCGCCGCCGGAGGTCGAACGCCGGGTGCAGGTCTGCCGGCGCCGGCAGGAGGTCCTCGACGCCGCCGACCCGATGCAGCTGTGGGCGGTCCTCGACGAGTCGGTGCTGCACCGCGCCGCGGGCGCGCCCGGGACGCCCGACGGCGCGACGGTGCTGCGGGGTCAACTGGCGTGGCTGGCCGAGGTCGCGGGGCGGCCGAACGTCACGCTGCAGGTGCTGCCGTTCGACGCCGGTCTGCCGCCGGTGACCGCGGGCTCGTTCTCCGTCCTCGAGTCGCGCGCCACCGGGACGCCGGACGTCGTCTACCTGGAGAACAAGACGCGGATCGCCTTCGTCGACGGGGAGGCCGAGGTGCACCGGTACGGCCGGGCCTTCCAGCTGCTCACCGAGATGGCCCTGGACCCCGCCGCGTCGATCGGGCTGATCGAGCGCCTGGCGAGCGCCCGCTGACGCTCAGGCGGCACCCAGGGCGTCGGCCACCCGGTGGTGCGCCACCGCCTCACCGGCCCGGCTCTGCCGCTCCAGCGTGCGGGCCAGCGCCCGCCGGGCCCAGCCGTTGGCCGGGGCCATCTCCACCAGGCGGGTCAGCGCCTCCTCCGCCCGCGCCAGCTGCGCGGACCCGAAGTAGGACCGGGCCAGCAGCTCGAGCGCGGCCTCGTTGGCCGGCTCCGCCTCGACCAGCGGCTCGAGCAGGCGCGCCGCCTCGATCGGCTGCGCCATCGCGAGGAAGAGGTCCGCGCGCAGGAACTCCGAGTGCAGGTCACGCTGCGTCATGCCGGGCAGAACGCCGCGGCCCCGCCACACCTTCCCGCGAGAAGCCGTCGCTGTAGTGCATCCACCCTGGGCTCGGGAGGCGAACAATGGTCACCGTCCCACCCTCTCCGGGAGTCCCCATGGCACTGCGACTGCACCTCCCGCACCGCACGAAGCCCTCCTCCGACCCAGCCGGCGACCCGCACCTCGGTGCGCGGGTGTTCGCCGTCCAACGAGCCGGCGCCGTCCTGGTGGCGCTGGTCCTGCTGGTCTTCGGTCTGCTCGGCTTCGCCGGCGGCCTCGACTACTTCTCCACCGAGGGTGAGCGCATCCTCGGCCTGTCCTCCAATGGCCTGCTGTCCACCATCTCGGTGGTCGTGGCGCTCGTGCTGCTGGCGGCCGCCGCGCGCAGCCCCCGCATCGTCTCGACGGTGATGCTCGTCATCGGCGCGCTCTTCCTCCTGTCCGCGCTGGTGAACCTGGCGGTGCTGCGCACCTCCTTCAACCTGCTGGCGTTCGAGTTCGAGAACGTCGTCTTCTCCGTGGTCGTCGGCCTGCTCCTGCTGACGCTCGGCGCCTACGGCCGGATCAGCGGGCACCTGCCGGCGGACAGCCCGTACGCCCGCGTGCGCCCGGGCGACGACGAGGACGTCGACCTGACCAGTGACCTGCCGTCGACCCCGGCCGAGGTCGAGGCGGAGCGGGCGATGCGCGCGGCCGAGGTGGCCGTCGTCCAGCACGTCGCCACCAACGACCAGCGCCGCCGGGTGGCCGCCATGGCCCACGAGCACAGCCGGGCCGACCGCCGCCGGGTGTGGATGTCGTTCGACGACGCGCGCCGGCTCGGCTGAGCCGGGCCGCCGCCGCTCACCGGGCGGGACGGCGGGCCGTACCCTCGCCTCCGCCATGACCGCCCGTGCCGCCCCCGCCGCCCGCGTCCGCGCCGACGCGTGCCCCGGGGCGCTGCAGACCCACGCCGCGGCCGACGGCGCGCTGGCCCGGGTCCGGGTGCCCGGCGGCCTGCTGACCGGCGGCCAGCTGCGGTCGCTGGCGGCCGCGGCCCGCGACCTCGGCGACGGGGCGCTGGAGCTCACCAGCCGGGGCAACGTGCAGCTGCGCGGGCTGGCGGCGGGCGCCGAGGCCGAGCTCGGCGACCGGCTCGCCGCCGCCGGCCTGCTGCCCAGCGCCACGCACGAGCGGGTGCGCAACGTGCTGGCCAGCGCGCTCACCGGCCGGGCCGGCGGGCACGTCGACGTCCGGCCGTGGGTACGGGCGCTGGACGCCGCCGTCTGCGCCGACCCTGCGCTCGCCGCGCTGCCCGGCCGGTTCCTCGCCACGCTGGACGACGGCCGCGGGGACGTCGCCGGTCTCGGCGGGGACGTCGGCCTGCTCACCCTCTCCCCCGCCGAGGTCGCGCTGACCCTCGCCGGCGCCGACAGCGGCCTGCGCGCGCACCCCGACGACGCGGTCGCGCTCGCCCTCGCCGCCACGCGGGCCTTCCTCGCCGAACGGACCGCGCAGGGCGGCACCGCCTGGCGGCTGGCCGAGCTCGACGACGGCGCGGTCCGCGTCGGGGCCCGCCTGGACGGCCGCCGGGGCGGGATCGTGCAGGTCCCCCACGTGCCGGCGCCGGGGCCGGTCGGTGCAGCGCCGCAAGGCGACGGGAAGGTCGCGCTGGTCGCGGTCGTGCCGCTCGGGCGGCTGGACGCCGCGCAGGCCGAGCTGCTCGCCCGGCTGGCCGACGAGGTGCAGCTGACACCGTGGCGCAGCCTCGTCGTCCCGGACCTCGCCGAGGACGCCGTCGACGACGCGGCCGTCGCGCTGCACCGGACCGGCATGGTGTTCGACGCGGGGAGCCCGTGGACGCGGGTCACCGCCTGCGCCGGGCGGCCGGGGTGCGCGAAGTCGCTGGCCGACGTCCGGGCCGACGCCACCGCGGCGGTCGCCACCGGGACGCTGCCCGTCGACGGCGCCCGGCAGCACTGGGCCGGGTGCGAGCGCCGCTGCGGCCGCCCGCAGGGCGAGGTCGTCGACGTGGTCGCGACCGGGACCGGATACCGACTCGGGAAGGGCTGATGTACGAGTACGAGAAGGACGGCGCGGAGATCTACCGGCGCTCGTTCGCGACCATCCGGGCCGAGACCGACCTCACCGGCCTGCCCGAGGACGTCGCGCGGGTCGCGGTGCGGATGGTGCACGCCTGCGGGCAGGTCGACCTGGTCGAGGACCTGGCGTACTCCCCCGCCGTCGTGGCGCGCGCCCGCGAGGCCCTGGACGCCGGCGCCCCGGTGCTGTGCGACGCGGAGATGGTGGCCTCGGGCGTCACCCGCCGTCGGTTGCCCGAGGACAACGAGGTCGTCTGCACGCTCAACGACCCCCGCACCCCGGCGCTGGCCGCCGACCTCGGCACCACCCGCACCGCCGCGGCGCTGGAGCTGTGGCGGGACCGGCTGGACGGCGCCGTGGTCGCCATCGGCAACGCGCCGACCGCGCTGTTCCACCTGCTGGAGATGGTCGCGGCCGGGGCACCCCGCCCCGCCGCCGTCCTCGGCATCCCGGTCGGCTTCATCGGCGCGGTCGAGTCCAAGGACGCGCTGGCCGCCTCCGACCTCGAGCACCTGGTGGTCCGTGGCCGGCGCGGCGGCAGCGCCATCACGGCGGCCGCGGTCAACGCGATCGCGAGCGACGTCGAGTGACGGGGCGTCTCTACGGGGTGGGCCTCGGCCCCGGCGACCCCGAGCTGGTCACCGTCAAGGCCGCCCGGCTGATCGCCGCCGCCGACGTCGTCGCCTTCCACGCCGCCCAGCACGGCCGCTCGGTCGCCCGGGCGGTGGCCGCCCCCTACCTGCGCGAGGGCCAGGTCGAGGAGCTGCTGGTCTACCCCGTCACCACCGGGACGACCGACCACCCCGGCGGTTACCAGGGCGCGATCGACGAGTTCTACGAGGCGGCGGCGGCCCGGCTGGCCGCCCACCTGGACGCCGGCCGCGACGTCGTCGTCCTCGCCGAGGGGGACCCGTTCTTCTACGGCTCCTACATGCACATGCACAAGCGGCTGGCGCACCGCTACCCGACCGAGGTGGTGCCGGGCGTGACCAGCGTCAGCGGGGCCGCCGCGGCGGTCGGCCGGCCGCTGGTGGAGCGCGACGAGGTGCTCACCGTGCTGCCCGGCACGCTGCCGGCCGAGGAGCTGGCGGAGTGGCTGGCCACCACCGACTCGGCCGCCGTGCTGAAGCTCGGGCGCACCTTCGACAACGTGCGCGAGGCGTTCGACGCCGCCGGGGTGCTCGACCGGGCGCTCTACGTCGAGCGGGCGAGCACCGACCGCCAGCGCACGCTGCCGCTGGCCGACGTCGACCCGGCGACGGTCCCCTACTTCTCCCTCGCCCTGCTGCCCAGCCCGCTGACCGGCCCGGCACCCGGGCCGGAGCAGCACGACGCGGCCGCGCCCCGCACCGGCGAGGTCGTCGTCGTCGGCCTCGGGCCGGGCCGGCGTTCCTGGACGACACCGGAGGCCGCCGAGGCGCTGGCCGCCGCCGACGACCTGGTCGGTTACGGCCCCTACCTGGACCGGGTGCCGGCCAACCCGCGGCAGACGCGCCACCCGAGCGACAACCGGGTGGAGGCCGAACGCGCCGCGCACGCCCTGGACCTGGCCCGGTCCGGACGGCGGGTCGCGGTCGTCTCCAGCGGCGACCCCGGCGTCTTCGCGATGGCCGCCGCGGTGCTCGAGGTCGCCGAGCGGCCGGAGTACGCCGGCGTCCCGGTGCGGGTGCTGCCCGGCCTGACCGCCGCACAGGCCGTCGCCGCCCGGGTCGGCGCGCCACTGGGCCACGACTTCGCGGTGGTCAGCCTCTCCGACGTCCGCAAGCCGTGGGACGTCGTCGTCGACCGGCTGCGCCACGCCTCGGCCGCCGACCTGGTGCTCGCCCTCTACAACCCGCGCTCGAAGGCCCGCCCGCACCAGCTCGCCGAGGCCCGGGAGGTGCTGCTGGAGAGCCGCGGACCCGGCACGGTGGTCGTCGTCGGCCGCGACGTCGGTGGCCCGGAGGAGAGCATCCGGGTCACCACCCTCGGCGCACTCGACCCGGAGACCGTCGACATGCGCTGCTGCGTGGTCGTGGGCTCGTCGCAGACCCGGGTGAGCCGCACCGGCGCCGTCTACAGCCCGCGCACCCACCCTGGGGTCACGCGCTGAGGGAGGACCTCCGACGAGGCCCCGTCCCGGCGGTCCTTCTGCCGAGCGTGCGAGGGGCGGGGGGACGGGGTCCTTCCGGAGGGCCACGTGACACTGAGTGCCACGCCTGGCACGATGACCCGCCAGTGGCGCACGTCACCCTGATGCGGGCGGCGCCGGTGGCCGGGCGATGGCGGGAGGGGCTCTCATGGCGAGCACCAGGGACTGGTTCGAGACCGTCGAGGAGGCCCAGCACCGCGCGAAGAAGCGGCTGCCGCGGTCGGTGTACCTGGCGCTGGTCGCCGGGACCGAGAAGGGGCTGACGGCCGGCGACAACGTCGCCGCCTTCGACGAGATCACCTGGCGCCCGCACGTCGCCGACCTGCACGCCAAGCGGGAGACGGCCACCACCGTGATGGGCCAGGAGGTGTCCATGCCGGTGCTGGTCTCCCCCACCGGCGTGCAGGCGGTGCACCCCGACGGCGAGGTGGCGGTGGCCCGGGCGGCCGCGGCCCAGGACGTCGCGATGGGGCTGTCCTCGTTCGCCAGCAAGCCGGTGGAGGAGGTCGGCGCGGCGCACTCCAAGCTGTTCTTCCAGATGTACTGGGTCGGCTCGCGCGAGACGATCCTCGCCCGGGCCGAGCGGGCCCGCGCCGCCGGCGCCAAGGGCCTGATCATGACGCTGGACTGGTCGTTCGCCTCCCGCCGCGACTGGGGCAGCCCACCCATCCCCGACAAGATCGACCTGAAGAACGCGGTCAAGTTCGCCCCCGAGGTGCTGCGCAAGCCGCGCTGGCTGGCCACCTACCTGCGCTCGGGCGGCATCCCCGAGCTCAGCGTCCCCAACCTGGCGCTCGGCGGCGAGGAGCCCCCCAACTTCTTCGGCGCCTACGGCGAGTGGATGGGCACCCCGCTGCCCACCTGGGAGGACGTCGCCTGGCTGCGCCAGCAGTGGGGCGGGCCGTTCATGCTCAAGGGGATCACCCGGCCCGACGACGCCCGCCGGGCCGTCGACGCCGGCGCCAGCGCCATCTCCGTCTCCACCCACGGCGGCAACAACCTCGACGGCACGCCGGGGGCGATCCGCTCGCTGCCGGGGGTGGTCGACGCGGTCGGCGACCAGGTCGAGGTCGTCATGGACGGCGGGGTGCGCCGCGGCGCCGACGTGGTCAAGGCGATGGCCCTGGGCGCCAGGGCCGTGATGATCGGCCGGGCCTACCTGTGGGGCATGGCCGCGGGCGGCGAGCGGGGCGTGCAGAACGTCCTGTCGATCATCCGCCAGGGCATCGACGAGGCGCTGCTGGGGCTCGGGAAGGCCTCGGTGCACGACCTGACCCGCGAGGACGTCGTCCTGCCGCCCAACTTCACCCGCGACTGAGCGGGCCGCCCGCCGGCCGACGGGAATGCGGACGCGGCGGGCGGGCTTGCGTTGTTGCGTGCCCGCCCGCCGCGCGTCCCGCGCCGTCTCGTTCTGGACGGCGGCCGCGCTGCTCGTCCTGGTCCTCGCGGCCTCCGGCGTCCCCTCGCCGCTCTACCGCGTCTACCAGGAGCGCTTCGGGTTCTCCGCGGGCGTGCTGACGACGGTCTTCGGCATCTACGCCCTCGCCCTGCTCGCCACGCTGCTGGTGGTCGGCGCGCTGTCGGACCACGTGGGACGGCGGCCGGTCATCGTCGCCGGGATGCTGCTGCAGGTCGTCGCGATGGCGCTGTTCTGGGCCGCCGACTCGGTGGGCTGGCTGCTGGCCGCGCGGGTGGTGCAGGGGCTGTCGGTCGGCAGCCTCACGGGTGCCCTGGGCGCGACGCTGCTGGACCACCAGCGCAGCGACCGCCCGCTGGGCGCCCTGGTCAACAGCGCCTCCCCCGGGTTCGCCCTCGCCCTCGGTGCGGTCAGCGCGGGCCTGTCGGTCGAGTTCGTGCCCGCCCCCACCGACTGGGTCTTCGGCACGCTGACCGTCCTGTTCGCCGTCGCCGCCGGGGTGGCCCTGCTGCTGCCGGAGTCCTCGCCGCGCATCCCGGGCGCGCTGGCCTCGCTGCGCCCGCGGGTGCACGTGCCCCTCGCCCAGCGGGCGGCGTTCCTCGTCGCGGCACCGTGCCTGGTGGCGATGTGGGCGCTGGGCGGCCTCTACCTCTCGCTGGGGCCGTCCGTGGCCGCCGGCGTCTTCGGCCTGGAGGACCACCTCGTCGGCAGCCTGGTCATCGTGGCCATGCAGGGCATGGGCGCCGTCGGCGGCATCACCATGCGGAACACGGCCCCGCACACCGCGATGACCTCCGGCTGCCTGGTGTTCGCCGCGGGCGTCAGCGGCACAATCGTCTCGCTGGCCACCGGGAGCGCCGCGCTGTTCTTCGCCGCCGCCGCGGTGTCCGGGTTCGGCTTCGGGGCGGCCTTCCTCGGCGCGGTGGCCACGGTGACCGCCGGCGTCGCGCCCGGCGAGCGCGGCGGGCTGCTCTCCAGCGTCTTCGTCGTCGGTTACCTGGCCTTCAGCATCCCGGCCGTCGCCGCCGGGCTGGCCTCGGGCGCGGTGGGGCTGCGGCCGACCGCCGCGGTGTACGGGGGAGCGGTGATCGTCCTGGCCCTGGCCGCGGTGGCCGGGCTGCTGCGGCACCGGCGCGCGACCGAGCGCCGTCCCGAGCCCGTCGCCGTGTAGCCCGGAGGCGGCGGGTCAGCGCAGGACGGCGTCCAGGAACCCGTGCACCCGCTGCTCGAGCTCGGCGGTCCGCTCGGCGGCGACCTCCTCCGGGTCGCGCTCGCGCAGCCACGGCGGGATCTCCTCACGCGCGCGGACGGCGCAGGCCAGGTCCGCGCAGACGTAGGTGCCGACCGTGTTGCCGTTCCGGCCGGCCTCCCCGGCCCGGCGCGCGGTGAACAGCGAGACGTCGCTGCCCGCCTGCGCCGTCTGGCACAGCAGGCACATCGCGGGCGTGCCCGACGACATCCGGGTGTCGGCCGCGCGGACGGCGACGCCGACCGGCCGGCCCTCCCGCTCCACGACCAGGTAGCCGCGCAACGGCGCCTTCGGGTCGCGCCAGCCGAGGACGACGAGCTCCTCCCACGGCGTCTCGGCGAACGTGCGGGGCAGGGTCATGCCCTCGGCCTCGCCGCGCGAGCAGTTCACCAAGGACCGCCGTACCTGCTTCTCCGTCAGCGCGTGCACGATCTGCTCCCCCGTCGTCGGACTGCCGGCGGACATCATGCGCGACGGCGCCCCGGAGGTCAGCCGGGTATCCGGTCCAGCGCCGTCCGCACCTCCGCCGGGGTGGCCGCCACCACCGCGGCCCCGGCGTCCACCAGCTCGCCCGGCGGCGCAGGACCCCAGCCGGCACCGATGCACGGCAGCCCGTGCGCGGCGGCGCCCAGCACGTCGTGCGCCCGGTCGCCGACCAGCACCGGCCGCTCCCCGTCGGGGTGCGCGGCCAGCGCCGCGGCGACGACCTGGTCCTTGTGCCGGACGGTGCCGTCGAAGGTGGCGCCGTGCACGGACGCGAAGGAGGGCAGGAGGCCGGTGTGCGCGAGCAGCCGGACGGCGAAGGGCTCGGGCTTGCTGGTGGCGACGGCGAGGGTGGCGCCGGCGTCGGCCAGTGCGGTCAGCAGCTCGGGGACGCCGCGGTGGACGGTGGCGTCGAGCAGCGCGCCCGCCGAGTAGTGCGCGCGGTAGGCCGCGACGGCCCGCGGGACGTCGTCCGGCGGGACGCCGAGGACGAGGGCGAAGCCGTCCTGCAGCGGCGGGCCGACCATGCCGCGCAGCTGTTCCGGCGTGGGCTCCGGCAGGCCGAGTGCGTCGGCCGCGGCGCGGACGGAGGCCCAGATGCCGGGCGTGGAGTCGACCAGCGTGCCGTCGAGGTCGAACAGGACCAGGCGCCGGGTGAGCCCCTGGTGCGCAGGGTGATCAGCTGCTTCCATCTTCAAGCAACCCCCTGCCGTCGTCCGACCCGGAGGACCTCCATGACCCGGACCCGCGACACCACCGTGGCAGCCCCTCCCTCGACGATCCGGCCGGTGCAGGCCGCCGCGGCGCTGTCGCTGGTGGTCCTGTTCTGGCAGTTCCTCTCGGCCGGCCGGATCATGGTGGGCGAGGACGCCACCGGCGGCCACGGGGCCGGGGCGATCGCGCTGCACGTGACCACCGGGCTGCTGCTGGCCGCCGCGGTGCTGCACGGGCGGCGCACGCGGGTGTGGTGGCCGGCCGCGCTGGCCGCGGCCGTCTTCGTGCTGACCTTCGCCCAGGCGGCGCTGGGCAGCTCGGGCTCGATCGCCGCACACGTCCCGCTCGCCCTGGTGCTCACGGTCGGGACGGTGTGGCTGGCGGCCTGGTCGTCCCGGACCGCCTGAGCACCCAGGCCGCGGCCTCCTCGACGGTCGCGGCCACCGGCACGCCCTCGGGCAGCGGGGGCCGGCGGACCAGCACCACCGGGACGCCGAGCTCCCGGGCCGCGGTGAGCTTGGCCGCGGTCATCGGCCCGCCGCTGTCCTTGGTGACGACGACGTCGACACCGTGCGCAGTCATCAGCGCCCGCTCGTCCTCGACGCCGAACGGGCCGCGGGCGAGGACCACCGTGGCCCGGGCCGGCAGCGGCGGCTCCGGCGGGTCCACCGAGCGGACGACGCAGTGCGCGCTCAGCCCGGCGAAGGCCGCGAGCCCCTGCCGGCCGGTGGTCAGCAGCACCGACCGGGCGCCGGCCACCGCCGTCGCCGCCTGCTCCAGGGAGTCCACCCAGCGCCAGTCGTCGCCGGGCTGCGCCGTCCAGCCGGGGCGCTGCAGCCGCAGCAGCGGGGTGCCGGTCGCCGCGGTCGCCGCGGCCGCGTGCGCGGTCATGGTGGCCGCGAACGGGTGCGTGGCGTCGACCAGCGCAGCCACGCCGTCCAGCGCCGCCACCAGACCGGCCGTGCCGCCGAAGCCGCCGATCCGCACCTCGCCGGGCGGGAGCACCGGGTCGGCGACCCGTCCGGCCAGCGAGCTCAGCACGTCGACGCCCTCGGCCACCAGCCGCTCCGCGAGCCGCCGGGCCTCCGCCGTCCCACCCAGGACGAGCACCCGGCCGGTCACGCCGGGCTCCCGTGCATGCTGGTCAGGTGACCGAGGCGGGGCGCGAGCGCAGCACGGGGCTGCGCCACGGCTGGACGACGGGCGCCTGCGCGACCGCGGCCACCACCGCGGCCTACACCGCGCTGCTGACCGGTGAGTTCCCCGACCCGGTGCAGATCGACCTGCCGCGCGGCTTGCACCCGTCGTTCGCGCTGGCCACCGAACGGCTCGAGGACGGCGCCGCCACCGTCGGGGTCGTCAAGGACGCCGGCGACGACCCCGATGTCACGCACGGCGCGCTGGTCTCGGCCCGGGTCACCCACGGCGAGCCCGGCAGCGGCGTCGTCTTCCGGGCCGGCGAGGGCGTCGGCACCGTGACCAAGCCCGGCCTGCCGTTGCCCGTGGGTGAGCCGGCGATCAACCCGATGCCGCGTCAGTTCGTCCGCGAGCACGTGGCCGCGGTCGCCGCCCGGCACGGCGGCACCGGCGACGTCGTCGTCGAGGTCTCGGTGGAGAACGGCGCGGAGCTCGCCCGCCGGACGTGGAACCCCCGGCTGGGCATCCTCGGCGGGCTGTCGATCCTCGGGACGACGGGCGTCGTCGTCCCGTACTCGTGCTCGTCGTGGATCGACTCGATCCGCCGCGGCATCGACGTCGCCCGCGCCGCCGGTCACCTGCACGTCGCCGGGTGCACCGGCTCGACCAGCGAGCGGGTGGTCGCCGAGCTGTACGGGCTCCCGGAGGACGCGCTGCTCGACATGGGCGACTTCGCCGGCGCGGTGCTCAAGTACCTGCGCCGCCACCCGGTGCCGCAGCTGACCGTCGCCGGCGGCATTGGCAAGCTGGCCAAGCTGGCCGACGGCCACCTGGACCTGCACTCCGGCCGCTCGCAGGTGTCGACGGAGTCGCTGGCCGCGATGGTGCGCGACGCCGGCGGGGCGGCCGAGCTGGTCGAGGGCGTGCGCGGCGCCAACACCGCGCTCGACGCGCTGCAGCGGTGCCAGGCGGCCGGGCTGCCGCTCGGCGACCTGGTGGCCGCCGGCGCGCGCAGGACGGCGCTCGGCGTGCTCCGCGGAGCGCCGGTCGAGGTCGACGTCGTGGTGATCGACCGCGCCGGGACCGTGGTGGGACGGGCCTAACCGCGGCATCGCGTCGTCGAGTACAGGTGGCTGTCGGGGAACTCCGCCGCCGCGAGCACCGGGCCCACGACCACCACCGCCGTCCGCTTCACGCCCGCCGCCTCGACCTGCCCGGCGATGTCCGCGAGCGTGCCGCGCAGCACCAGCTCGTCGTCCCGGCTGGCGCGGGCGACCACGGCGACCGGGCCGTCGTCCCCGTAATGCTCGGCCAGCTCCGGCGCGAGCTCGGCGATCCGCTGGACGGCGAGGTGCAGCACCAGCGTCGCGCCGGTGGCCGCGTAGGCGGCGAGCTGCTCGCCGGGCGGCATCGGGGTGGACCGGGCGCTGGTCCGGGTGAGGACGACGGTCTGCCCGACCCCCGGCACGGTCAGCTCCCGCTTGAGCGCCGCCGCGGCCGCGGCGAACGCCGGGACGCCGGGCACGACCTCGTAGGGCACCCCGGCCGCGTCGAGCCGGCGCATCTGCTCGGCCACGGCGCTCCAGAGCGACGGGTCACCGGAGTGCAGCCGCGCCACGTCGAGGCCGGCCTCGTGCGCGGCGACCAGCTCGGCGGTGATCTGGTCGAGGTCGAGGTCTGCGGTGTCGACCAGCCGCGCGCCCGCCGGCGCGGTGTCGAGCAGCTCGCGGGGCACGAGCGCGCCGGCGTACAGGCAGACCGGCGCCGACGCGATCAGCCGCGCCGCCCGCAGCGTGACGAGGTCCGCCGCGCCCGGCCCGGCCCCGATGAAGTGGACCGTCATGGCCTGGTCACGCTCCAGATCGTCACGGGCATGGCCGGCCGCCAGCCGGTGTAGCCGCCGACCGGCGCCGCGTGCGCGACCGACAGCCGGGTCAGCTCGCCGCCGACCCGCGACCGCCACGCGGCCAGCACCGCCTCGCCCTCGACGGTCACCGCGTTGGCCACCAGCCGGCCGCCCGGGCGCAGCGCGGCCCAGCAGGTCTCCGGCAGCGCCTCGCTGGTCAGCCCGCCGCCGACGAACACCGCGTCCGGCTCGGGCAGCCGGTCGAGCGCGGCCGGCGCGCGGCCGTGGACCACCTGCAGCCCGGGGACGCCGAGGCGCGCGGCGTTCTCCGCGATCCGGCGCGCCCGCTCGGCCGACGACTCCACGGCGACCGCCCGGCAGGACGGGTGCACCCGCATCCACTCGATGCCGATCGAGCCGGCCCCGGCACCGACGTCCCACAGCAGCTGCCCGGGCACGGGCGCGAGCCGGGCCAGGGTGACCGCGCGGACGTCGCGCTTGGTCAGCTGGCCGTCGTGCGCGTACGCGTCGTCGGGCAGGCCGGGCACGGCGGGCAGCGGCTCGGTGCCGGGGTCGGCGACCACCTCGACGGCGGTGACCACGAGGGGGTCGGTCCCGGCGTGCGGCCAGCCGGCGGCGGTGCCGCGGAAGCTCCGCTCGGCGGGCCCGTCCAGCTGGGCCAGCGCCACGACCCGGCTGGCGCCGTAGCCGTGCCCGGCCAGCAGCCGGGCGACCTCCGCGGGGGTGCCGCCGTCCGAGCCGAGCACCAGCAGCCGCCGGCCGGGGGTGACGTGCGCCGCGACCAGGTCGACCGGCCGGCCGACGACCGACACGACCTGCGTGTCCTCCACCGCCCAGCCCAGCCGGGCGCAGGCCAGCGTCACCGACGAGGGGCGCGGGAGCACCTCGACCGCACCCGCACCGTGCGACCGGACCAGCGAGGTGCCGACGCCGGACAGCATCGGGTCGCCGCTGGCGAGCACCACGACCCGGCGGCCCGGGTGCTCCCCGAGCAGGCCGGCCAGCGCCGGGCCCATCGGCGAGGGCCAGGGCACCCGCTCGGCGGGCACGTCGTCCGGCACGAGCGCCAGCTGGCGGGCGCTGCCGCGCAGCACGTCGGCGTCCTCGACCGCCCGGCGGGCCCGCGGCGAGAGCCCGTCCCAGCCGTCCGCGCCGATGCCGACGACCACGACCGGCGTGCTCACGCGGGCAGCTGCCCGCTCGGGCCGGCCGCCTCGGCGAGCAGCCGCTCGCGCAGCTCCTCGGGCAGCCGGTCGACGTACACGGTCCCGTCGAGGTGGTCGACCTCGTGCTGCAGGCAGCGCGCGGCCATCCCGGTGGCCTCGATCGACACCGGCGCACCGTCCGCGTCGACGCCGTCCACCCGGGCGCGGAAGGCACGCGGCAGCTCCGCGTAGGGGCCGGGCACCGAGAGACAGCCCTCCTCGGTGACCTCCTCGGCCGGCTCGCCCTCGCGCGGCTCCAGCACGGTCAGCTCGGGGTTCACCACGTAGCCGACGACGTCCTCGCCGCCGGCGTCCGGGCAGTCGATGACGAACACGCGCGCGTCGACGCCGATCTGGTTGGCCGCCAGGCCCACGCCATCGGCGGCCTCCATCGACGCGAACATGTCGAGGACCAAGCGGCGCAGGTCCTTGCCGAACGCGGTCACCGGGGCGCACGGGCGGTGCAGGACCGGGTTGCTGCCGTAGGTGACGATCGGCCGGGCGACGCCGCTGTAACGGCCGGGCAGGCGCATGACCGTCGATCCTAGGGACGGCGCCGGTTGGCACCATGTGCCGCGTGCTGCTCCCGCGCGACCTGCCCACCGCCGCGGGGCTGGCCCTCGGCGCCGCCGCCGACCTGCTGCTGGCCGACCCGCGCCGGTGGCACCCGGTGGCCGGCTTCGGCCGGGCCGCCGCGGCCCTGGAGCGCCGGACCTGGCGCGACTCCCGCGCCGCCGGGGTCGCGCACGCGGGGCTGCTGACCGGGGCGGCGGCCGGCCTGGGCGTCGCGCTGGACCGCGCCACCCGCGGCCGGGCCGGAGCCCGCACCCTGGTCACCGCCGCCGCCACCTGGGCCGTGCTCGGCGGCACGTCCCTGGGCCGCGCCGGGACGGCGATGGCGCGCACCCTGGACGCCGGCGACCTGCCCGCCGCCCGTGCCCTGCTGCCCACCCTGGCCGGCCGGGACCCCGCCGGGCTGGAGGTCCCGGAACTGGCCCGCGCCACGGTCGAGTCGGTCGCGGAGAACACCTCGGACGCCGCCGTGGCGCCGCTGGTCTGGGGGGCGCTGGCCGGCCTGCCCGGCCTCCTCGGCTACCGCGCCGTCAACACCCTGGACGCGATGGTGGGCCACCGCTCGCCGCGGTACGCGCGCTTCGGCTGGGCGTCCGCGCGCGCCGACGACGTCGCCAACTGGCTGCCCGCCCGGCTGACCGCCGCGCTCACCGTGGCCACCGCGCCGCTGGCGGGGGGCTCGGCGCGCGCGGCGTGGACGGTGTGGCACCGCGACGGCGCGGCCCACCCCTCGCCCAACGCCGGCCGGTGCGAGGCGGCGCTGGCCGGTGCCCTGGGCCTGCGGCTGGGCGGCCGCAACGTCTACGGCAGCCGGGTGGAGGACCGTCCGGTCCTCGGCAGCGGGCGGTCGCCATCGGCGCGCGACGTCCCCCGCGCCGTGCGGCTCTCGCGCGCGGTGTGGACCGTGGCCGCCGCGCTCGCGGCGGTGGCCCGGGCACTGCCCCGCTCCTGACTCCACGCTGCTGCCCAACGCCGCTCCGTGACCGTCTCGGGACGGCGCACCGGGACACGCGGAACGGGGCACCAGATCGGCGTCGACGCCCGTGCGTGTCGCCGCAGGACGTCGTACGGTCCGAGGACACGGAGCGGCCGGTGACTTCCGGTCACCGGCACACCGCGGTGGTCGAACACACGGCCGGCGGCGCCCCGGCCGGGCCGGCCCCGACGGCACACCCCATGGAGTCGACATGACCGCGACCCATCCCCCCGCCTTGACGCGGAGCACGGCGCCTCGTGCCCGTCCCACCCCGCAGCCGGCACACAGCGCCTCCTCCCGGCGGCTGGCCGGCCGGTACCGCTACGACCGGCGCGCCGGCACGTGGACCTGGTCCCCGGAGATGTCCGCGCTCCTCAACGTGGCACGCAACGGCGCCCACCCGTGCACCGAGCTGCTGGTCCGCTCGATCCACCCGGGCGACCGGCCGCGGGCCCTCGACGCCATCTCCGGCGCCTGCTCCGCCGGCGTGCCCTTCGCCCTGCGGGTGCGGCTGGGCAGCCGGGGTGGGGTGGAACGCCCCGCCGTCCTCGTCGGCGAACCCGTCGTGGACGCGGCCGGGGCGGTCGACGCCCTCGAGGGCGTGCTCGTGGAGCTGCCGCCGGAGCCCCGCCCGTCGGCCGCCCGGCCGGGCGCAGGCGAGCCCGAGGACGACCGGGTGCAGGCCCTGGAGACCGAGGTGACGCAGCTGCGCACCGCGATGAGCAGCCGGGCGGCGATCGAGCAGGCCAAGGGCATCCTCATGCTGCTCACCAGCTGCGGCGAGCAGGTGGCCTTCGACCTGCTGGCGCACATCTCGAGCAACTCGCACCGCAAGGTGCGCGACGTCGCCGTGGCGATCGTCGAGTCGGCGGCCGGCCACGCCGGGCTGCCCCAGGACATCCAGGCGCTCATGCGCGACGTCTGCCCACCCCGCCCGCACCCCTGAGGGCGCGCCGTGCGCCCCGGGAGCCGGCCGCTCCTGGGGCGCACGGGATGATGCCGCTGTCGCCGGCGGCCGCCGGCGCCCCCGAGCCGAGAAGGGGGACGCGGCGTGCTCTACGTGGTCGTCCGGTTCCTGCTGCGCCCGTTGTTCCACGTCGTGCTGCGCATGCGCGTGACGGGGCGGGAGAACGTGCCGGCCACCGGCCCGGTGATCCTGGCCAGCAACCACCTGTCCTTCATCGACAGCATGGTCATCCCGCTGTCCGCGCCCCGCCGCGTGCACTACCTGGCCAAGGCCGAGTACTTCACCGGCACGGGCATCGGTGGCTGGCTGACCCGGACCCTGTTCACCGCGCTCGGCGCCATGCCGGTGCAGCGGCAGACGTCCCGGGCCGCGCAGGAGGCGCTGGACACCGCACTGGCCGTGCTGCGCCGCGGCGAGGGCTTCGGCATCTACCCGGAGGGCACGCGCTCGCGCGACGGGCGGCTGGCCCGCGGCAAGACCGGGGTCGCCTGGCTGGCGCTCACCGCCGACTGCCCCGTCGTCCCCGTGGCCGTGCACGGCACGGACCGGGTGCAGCCGGTCGACTCCCGTTGGCCGCGGCCGCACAAGGTGTCGGTCACCTTCGGCGAGCCGCTGACGTTCCCCGAGCAGCGCGGGATGGCCGGCAACGGCCGGGCCCGCCGCGTGGTGACCGACCGGGTCATGGAGGCGATCGCCGAGCTCTCCGGTCAGGAGAAGGCCGGCTGGGGGCAGCCGGCGGCATGAGCGGCGCACTGCTCGTCGCCGGGACCACGTCGGATGCCGGCAAGTCGGTGGTGACCGCCGGCATCTGCCGCTGGCTGGTGCGCCAGGGGGTCTCGGTCGCCCCGTTCAAGGCGCAGAACATGAGCAACAACTCCATGGTCACCCCCGACGGCGCGGAGATCGGCCGGGCGCAGGTCATGCAGGCCGCCGCGGCCCGCGTCGAGCCCGAGGCGGCGATGAACCCGGTGCTGCTCAAGCCCGGGGGCGAGGACTCCAGCCAGGTCGTCGTCCTCGGCCGGGCCGTGGCCGACGTGACCGCGCTGTCCTACCGGCCGATGAAGGCCGCGCTGCTGGAGCAGGTGCTGGCCAGCCTCGAGGACCTGCGCGCGCGGTTCGACGTCGTCGTCTGCGAGGGCGCGGGCTCCCCCACCGAGATCAACCTGCGCGCCGACGACATCGCGAACATGGGGCTGGCCACCGCCGCCGGGCTGCCCGTGGTCGTCGTCGGTGACATCGACCGGGGCGGGGTCTTCCCGGCGCTCTACGGCACGGTCGCGCTCATGCCGCCGGCCGACCAGCGGCTGGTCGCCGGCTTCCTGGTGAACAAGTTCCGCGGCGACGTCCGCCTGCTCGCGCCCGGGCTGGACCAGCTCACCGCGCTCACCGGCCGCCCGACCCTCGGCGTGCTGCCCTGGCTGGCCGGCGCGGCGGTGGACGTGGAGGACTCCCTCGGCGTCCCGACCGGCGTCTCCTCCGCCGGCCCGCCGCACGGCGAGGAGGTGCTGCGGGTCGCCGTCGCCCGGCTGCCGCGGCTGTCCAACTTCACCGACCTCGACGCGCTGGCCGCCGAGCCGGGGGTGCTGGTCCGCTACGCGACCACCCCCGAGGAGCTGGCCGACGCCGACCTGGTCGTGCTGCCCGGCACCCGCGCCACGGTCGCCGACCTGGGCTGGCTGCGCGCCACCGGCCTGGCCGACGCCGTGGTCCGGCACGCCGCCGCCGGCCGGGCGGTGCTCGGCGTCTGCGGCGGTCACCAGATGCTGGCCCGGACGATCACCGACGACGTCGAGTCCCGGGCCGGCACGGTGCCCGGGCTCGGGCTGCTGCCGGCCGACGTCCGCTTCGCGCCGGAGAAGACCCTCGGCCGGCCGGCCGGGACGGCGTGGGGGGAGCCGGTGCGCGGCTACGAGATCCACCACGGAGTGGTCACCGTGGACTGGCTCTCCTCCGACCTGCCTGCCGAGCCCTTCCTCGACGGCGCCCGCGCCGGGTCGGTCTTCGGCACCACCTGGCACGGGGCGCTGGAGGTCGACGGCTTCCGGCGCGCGTTCCTCGCCGAGGTCGCCCGGGTGGCCGGACGGCGGTTCGTGGCGGCGCCGGACACCGACTTCGCCGCCGTCCGCGAACGGCGGCTGGACGCCCTCGGCGACCTGGTCGCCGAGCACGCCGACACCGACGCGCTGTGGCGGCTGCTCGAGGACGGCGTCCCCGACGGCCTGCCGGTGCTCCCGCCCGGGGACGCGCTCAGCCCTCGGTGAGCCGGGCGCGCACGTCGTCCGGCCAGGGGGCGGCCACGCCGCCCGAGGCGCACACGTAGGTGGTGCGGACGACGCAGCAGACCTGTTCGCCGACGCGGACGGTGAACCGGACCGTTACGCTGGTGCGGCCGACCCGCTCGGTCTCGGCGTCCACCGTGACGGTGTCGCCCCACCGCGCCGACGACGTCCACTCCAGGGAGCTGGCCTTGACCAGCGGGTCGATGCCGCGGGCGACCAGGTCCTCCCAGGGCAGGCCGTGCGCCGTCCACCAGTCGTAGGAGGCCTCGTCGGTCCAGGTCAGGTAGTGGGCGTTGAAGACGACGCCCTGCTGGTCGCACTCGACGTACCGGACCGGGGAGCTCCACCGTGCAGCCACGGCCGGTGACCGTAGCCCGGCTACCGTGTACCCGTGGACACCGCTCCGGACGTGCTGGCCGGTTACCGCCCACCCTCGCGGCTGGTGCAGGACAAGGTCGTCGACCACCTCGACCGGCACTGCCGCGCCTTCATCGCGCTGTCGCCGTTCGCCACGCTGGCCACGGCCGGGGCCGACGGCTGGCCGGACGTCTCCCCGCGGGGCGGTGACCCGGGGTTCGCTAGGGTCCTCGACGAGCGGACCCTCGCCCTCCCGGACCGGCAGGGCAACAACCGGGTGGACAGCCTGCGCAACACCGTGGGCAACCCGCGGGCCGCTCTGCTGTTCTTCGTGCCCGGGTTCGAGGAGACGCTCAAGGTCTTCGGGACGACGACCCTCGTGGGCCCGGACGACCTCGGCGTGGACCTGACCGAGTTCGGCCGCCCGCCGCGGTCGGTGCTGGTGCTGACCGTCGAGCGGGCGTACTTCCAGTGCGGCAAGGCGGTCATGCGCTCGGGGCTGTGGGACCCGCAGCGGCAGGTCGAGCGCTCGACCTTCCCGTCGCTGGGCGAGGTGCTGCGCGACCACTGCGGGCTGAGCACGCCACTGCCCGGGCAGGAGGAGATGCGCGCGGAGCTGGCGCAGGAGCTCTGAGGGAGGGCCTCCCTGCCACACCGTTCGCAGGCTCACGCCAGGCCCCGTCCCGAGGCTCGCCCTGAGCCCGCGAGGGGTGAGGAGGACGGGGTCCTTCCGCCTGCGGGGAGGCCGGGATCCGTCGGTGGCCCGGCCTATCGTCCGCGCATGGCCACCGACATCCAGATCGTGATCGACTGCGCCGATCCGCACGGACAGGCCGACTGGTGGGCCGAGGTGCTCGGGTGGCAGGTCGAACCGCAGGACGAGGCCTTCATCCGCCGGATGGTGGCGACGGGCGCGGCGACCGAGGCGGACACCACCACGCACCGCGGCGCGCTGGTCTGGAGCTCGGCCGCGGCGATCACCTCGCCCGACCCCCACCGGCCGCGGGTGCTCTTCCAGCGGGTCCCCGAGCCCAAGACCGTCAAGAACCGCGTGCACCTCGACGTGCACGTGGGTGCCGACCGGCGGGAGGACGAGGTCGCCCGCCTGCTGCGGCTCGGGGCGACCGAGCTCCACCGGCAGTCGCAGGGTCCGTTCGAGTGGGCGACCCTCACCGACCCCGAGGGCAACGAGTTCTGCGTCGCCTGAAGGAGGACCCCGTCCTCTCTCAGCCGACGCGCAGGTCGCGTGCCAGCTTCCGGTAGGCGACGGTGCGTTCGGCGACGGCCCGTCGGCGACCGCGCCGGCTCCGCCGGCCGGTGCCCAGGTACCGTGCGTCCTCCACGAGCTGGAAGGCGGCGAGCACGCTCGCCTTCACCTCGCGCCCCCGCGGCAGTGCAGGGGGAAGCGGCTCAGCCGAGGTCATGGCGACCCCCCTCTCCCGGGGTCGGCCGTGCCCGGTCCCCGTACGGCCATGGTGCCCCTGTCTCGGCAGGTCCAACCGTGTTGGTGACGGATCGACACCTGTGTGTCACACGGAACACCCGACCAGCACCACCCGCCCCACCGGGCACACCCGTACCGTGCCGGGCATGGCCGGACCCTCCCTGCCCCGGGTGCTCAGGTCGCTGCTGCGCGCGGTCGTGCGGCCGCCCGCTCCCCGGCCCGGTCCGCCCGCGGACCGGTCCCGCCCACCCGCGGCCCGGCCCGCTCCGTCCGCCGCCCGCGGCCCCGGCGGCCCCGTCCGGGACCTCAGCGGCGGCCTGGACGGCGTCGACCTCGCCTTCCGCCCCCAGGACGACGGCGAGCCCGACCCGGGCGAGGTCGTGTGGGCGTGGGTGCCCTACGACGAGGGCGACGGCCGCGGCAAGGACCGCCCCGTGCTCGTCGTCGGCCGCCGGGGAGCCGACCTGGTCGGCCTGATGCTTTCCAGCCAGGACCACGACCGGGACGCCGCGGACGAGGCCCGGCACGGCCGCACCTGGATGGACGTCGGCCGCGGCGGCTGGGACCCGCGCGGGCGGCCCAGCGAGGTGCGCCTGGACCGCCTGCTGCTCCTGCCGCCCGGCTCGGCCCGCCGGGAGGGCGCGGCGCTCGGGCGGGCGGTCTTCGACGACGTGGTGACGGCGCTGCGCGCACTGCACCGCCGCTGACCGCGGTGGACGCCGCCGAGGTCTTCTGGGCTCTGCACAGCGACCTGCCGCGCGAGGGCGTGGGGTCGGACGCGACCACCCGGACCCTGCTGGCGCTCGCCGCGCCGCTGCCGCCCTCCCCCCGCGCCCTCGACGTCGGGTGCGGTCCCGGTCGGGCGTCGCTGGTGCTGGCCGGCGCCGGCGCGCGGGTGATCGCCGTGGACCTGCACGAGCCGTTCCTGCGCCGCACCCGGAGGGCGGCGCAGGACGCCGGCCTCGGCGGGCGGGTCGCCGTGGAGCGGGCGTCGATGACCGCGCTGCCCCACCCCGACGGCGCGTTCGACCTGCTGTGGTGCGAGGGCGCGGCCTACCTGATGGGCGTGGACCGGGCGCTGCACGAGTGGCGCCGGCTGCTGCGGCCCGGTGGGGCGCTGGTGCTCACCGACGCGGTCTGGACGACGGCCACCCCCTCCGCGGAGGCCCGCCGGTTCTGGGTCCAGTACCCGGCGATGCGCGACGAGGCGGCGCTGGTCGCGGCGGCCCGGTCGGCGGGCTACCAGGTCCTGGCGACGCACCTGCTGCCCGACGCGGACTGGACCGACGAGTACCACGGCCCGCTGGCCGCGGCGATCGACGCGTGGCCGGACCCGGACCCCGGGACGGCCGCGGTCCTGGCCGAGGCGCGCAGCGAGGCCGAGGTCCGGCAGGCGCACCGCGACGAGTTCGGCTACCTGGCGCTGGTGCTGCGCCGCAGCTGAGCGACCGGCGCCGCGGCAGCGGCACCGGCACCGTGCAGCCGGCGCTTCGCGAGGGCGATGGGCAGCTGACCGGCCAGCGCAGGCAGCACCCACCAGACCGGGTTCCCCGTGGCGGCCACCAGCAGCCCGGTCGCCAGCGCGATGTAGGAACCTCCCAGCAGGTGCGGCTGCAGGGTCCGCCAGTGGGGCCACGCCTGCCGCCGGGCCAGCGCGCCGGCGACCGCGAGCGCCTCCGTGGCCACGGCCACCGGGAGCAGCCAGCCCAGGCCGGGTGCCGACACCGCCAGGACCGCGCCGCTCGCCGCGACACCGGCGACCGCCGCCTGGTAGCCGCCGGCCGGGCCCCGCGCCCGTGCCCCCGCCAGGCGGGCGACGAGCCACACCGGCCCGAGCAGCAGTCCCGCCGTCCCGGCGGTCACGTGGAGCAGGAGCAGCGGGTCGCCGGTCATGGGCCGACGGTGCCAGCGGCCCGGCCACCCGGGCAGTGCCGTCCGTCAGGACCCGGGTGTGACAGGTGTACGGGTCACTCCGCGACGGACTGGTCGCGCACCGTCTGCCGGGGGCGCAGGTGGTAGACCCCGGCCTGCGGGCCCAGCGGGGTCAGGTCGTAGCGGTGCACCACCTTGGGGCCGCCGTGCAGGTGGACGTGCGTGACGGTCGGCAGGGGCTCCCCGTGCCGCGCCTCGCGGATCTCCACCCGGCCGTCGAGCGGGCCACCGACGAACAGCAGCACCGCGTCCTGCGTGCCGGCGTCCGCGCCGGTCTGGTCCTCGGACGACTCCCTCACCTCCTCCGACACCGGGTCGAGGGTAGGCGCGCCCGGTGGCCGCGGCACGGCGCCGTCCGGGGCAACCGGCCTCCTCCGGCGTGCCCCGACCTGCAGGGGGTCCCCTCAGCCGCCCTCCGAGCGTCGCAGCCAGCGCGCCAGCAGCGGCGCCGAGAGCAGCATCACGAACAGCCGCAGCACCTGCACGGCGAGCACGAAGGTGGCGTCGGCGCCGCTGTCCTGGGCGGTGGCCAGCACGGCGTAGAGACCGCCGGGGGTGGTGGCGAGGTAGGCGTCCAGCGCGCTGGCGCCGGTGGTCGCGGTGAGCACCGCACCCAGCCCGGCACAGGCGGCGACCAGGCCGAGTATCACGGCGAGCGCGAGCGGCAGCGCCCGGCCGACGGTGCGCAGGCTGTCCCGGTCGAAGTTCAGCCCGACCACCAGCCCGATGACCAGGAAGGCCGCGGTCTCCAGCGGGGCCGGGACGTCCGCCCCGCCCGAGAGCCCGCCGAGGTCGAGCCCGGCGGCGACCAGCAGCGGCCCGAGCAGCGTCGGCACGGGGATCCGCAGCAGCCGGGCCAGCGGCGCGCCGGCTCCCAGGCAGACCGCGGCGAACAGCAGCCCGGCCGGCCACCCGGGCCCGGCGTCGTCCACCGTCGTCCCCCCGGAGCCGGGAGCGGCGCCGAACAGGGCCGTGGCCGCCACCGGCATGAGGACGACGATGAGCAGCACCCGCAGGTACTGCAGGACGGCGACCATCCGGTCGTCGGCGCCCAGCTCCCGGGACATCGCCGTGATGCCCGACGCTCCCCCGGCGACCATGGCGAACGCCCCGGTCACCGGGCTGACGCCGGGCTGCAGGCGCATGAGCAGCCCGGCCAGCACGCTGAGCAGCAGGGTGCCGACGGTCACCAGCAGGACCGGCAGCCAGTCCCGGCCGATCGCCTCGAGGGTGTCCAGGTCGACCAGCGCGCCGATCGACACGCCGATCAGCCCCTGGGCCGCCGTGGTGGCCGGCCGGGGGACGGCGAGCCGGCGGCGTCCGGCCAGACCGCGCACCAGCCCGGCCACCAGGCCGCCGAAGAGGGACGGCGAGGGCAGGTCGAGGACGTCGAGGGCCAGCGTGACGGCGAGGGCGGCGGCGACCACGAGGGCCAGGTCGGTCGCGCGCGCACCCCACCCCCGCTCCGCCACGCTCCCCAGTCTCCCGGCCCTCCTGCTGGATCCCGCCGCGAGCCTGGTGAGGTCCCGGACGGCCCCGTCCAGGGGCCCACCCCGAGCTCGCGGAGGGTGGGGAGGACGGGGACCCTTCGTCAACCGCCCGTGATGCGGCGCAGCTCGGCGACGTGCGCGTCGAACGCGGCCCGCCCCTCGCGGGTGAGGGCCAGGCTGGTGCGCAGCCGGGAGGCGCGGGTGGCCTTACGGACCCGCACGTAGCCGGCCTCCTCGAGCTGCTTGACGTGCTTGGACAGCACCGAGTCGCTGACGCCGACGGTGTCTCGGACCGCGGCGAAGTCCATCGTGTCGACGGCGGCGAGCAGGCCGCAGACCTGCAGCCGGGGTGGCGGGTGGATGACCGCGTCGAAGCGCGGCGCGACCGCGGTCACCGTTCACCACGCAGCTCGGCGACGTAGATGCGGGTCCACCACCGGCTGATGAGCGCCACGCCCACGCCGAGCACGGCACCGGCGACCACCATCGCGCCGCCCCAGTGCTCGTCGGCCGCGAAGCCGGCGAGCAGGACCCCGAGGGCGAACACCATCCACACCGACAACGCCCGCCAGGTCGGGCCCTTGCGGAACCCGTCCACCCAGAAGCCGGTGCGCCGCTTGTAGACCTCGACCATCCCGCGGAGGCACAGCAGGAAGACGACGAGCGCCGCGAGGCTGACCCAGTTGTCGTGCAGCGCGTAGGAGCTCACGAACCCGAACAGGAGCAGCCCGAGCAGCGCGTCGTACCACCACGGCTGCACGGCCCGGTCGGCCAGCGCGGCGCGCTGGGACTGCAGGGCGGCCAGCTCGGCCCGGGCGGCGTCACGGTCGGGGACCTCGTTGCTTTCCATGTCGGAAAGACTGCCGGTCCACTTTCCATCTCGTCAAGACACGGGCCGGGGTGTCACTCACGAGGGCGGCCGTGGTCTGATGACGCGGCCACAGCGACGGCAGTGGAGGAAGCCCGGTGCGACTCCGGCGCGGTCCCGCCACTGTGTGCCGGCCTCGTGCCGGGAAGTCAGGAACTCCCGCCGTCGCCTCCTGCCACCTCCGGGCGTGGACACCCGGGGAGAGGACGCGTGCCGTGCGCGGTCGACCCGCATGACCTATCCCTTCGGTGCCGTCGTCGGCATGGACGACATGCGGCTCGCGCTGCTGCTCAACGCCGTCTCCCCCGCCGTCGGCGGCGTGCTCGTCCGCGGCGAGAAGGGGACCGCGAAGTCGACGGCGGTGCGCGCGCTGGCCGCCGTCCTGCCGCCCGTGGCCGTCGTCGCCGGCTGCCGTTTCGCCTGCGACCCCGCCGCCCCGGACCCGGCCTGCCCTGACGGCCCGCACGATCCCGGCGCCCCGGGCTCCACCCGCCCGGCGCGGCTGGTCGAGCTGCCGGTGGGCGCCTCGGAGGACCGCGTCGTCGGCTCGCTGGACCTCGAGCGGGCGCTCACCGAGGGCGTGAAGGCCTTCGAGCCCGGGCTGCTGGCCGCGGCGCACCGCGGCGTGCTCTACGTCGACGAGGTCAACCTGCTGCACGACCACCTGGTCGACCTGCTGCTCGACGCCGCCGCGCTGGGCACCGCCTACGTCGAGCGCGAGGGCGTCTCGGTGCGGCACGCCGCGCGGTTCCTGCTGGTCGGGACGATGAACCCCGAGGAGGGCGAGCTGCGCCCCCAGCTGCTCGACCGCTTCGGGCTCACCGTGGAGGTGGCCGCACCCCGCGACCCGGCCGAGCGCGCCGAGGTGGTGCGCCGCCGGTTCGCCCACGACGCCGACCCGGCCGGGTTCGCCGCGTCGTGGGCCGACGAGGAGGCCGGGCTGGCGCGCCGGATCGCCGAGGCCCGCGCCCGCCTGCCGCACGTCGTCCTGTCCGACGACGCGCTGCGCCAGGTGACCGCCGTGTGCGCGGCGTTCGACGTCGACGGGCTGCGCGCCGACCTGGTCACCGCCCGCGCCGCGATCGCGCACGCCGCCTGGTGCGGCCGGGACGAGGTCACCGAGGACGACGTCCGGGTGGCCGCCCGGCTGGCCCTCCCACACCGCCGGCGCCGCAACCCGTTCGACGCGCCCGGCCTGGACGAGGAGACCCTCGAGCAGGCGCTCGACGACGCCCGCCCCGACGACGACCCACCCGAGGGCCCGGACGACGGCGGCGGCACCCCGCCTCCGCCGCCGCCCGGCGGCCCGTCCGGGGACGGCGGTGCGCCGGAGTCCCCGGACGCCGACAGCGGCACCGGGTCGTCCCCTCCCTCGACGGCACCCCGCGGGGAGGGTGGCGGCTCCGCCGCGGCCGCCCCGGCGCCCGACCGCGCCGCGGTGGCGCCCGCCGACCCGTTCCGCACCCGCCGCCTCGAGGTGCCCGGCATCGGCGCGGGCGTGGCCGGCCGGCGCTCGCGGGCACGGGGCGACCGCGGCCGCGTCGTCGGCGCCACCCGCCCGAGCGGCACGGTCACCCGGCTGCACCTGACCGGCACCGTGCTCGCCGCCGCACCGCACCAGGTCGCCCGAGGGCGCACCGGCCCGGGGCTGCGGATCGCCCGGGAGGACCTGCGCCAAGCCGTCCTGGAGGGCCGGGAGGGCAACCTCGTGCTCTTCGTCGTCGACGCCAGCGGCTCGATGGGCTCCCGCTCGCGGATGGCTGCGGTCAAGGGCGCCGTCCTCTCGCTGCTGCTGGACGCCTACCAACGCCGGGACAAGGTCGGCCTGGTGACCTTCCGCGGCACCGGCGCCGAGCTGGCGCTGCCGCCGACCTGGTCGGTCGAGGCCGCCGCGGCCCGGCTCACCGCGCTGCCCACCGGCGGCCGCACCCCGCTCGCCGCCGGGCTGCTGCGGGCGCACCAGACGCTGCGGGTGGAGCGGGTCCGCGACCCGCAGCGCCGTCCGCTGCTGGTCGTCGTCACCGACGGGCGGGCCACCGGCGCACGCGGGTCCGCGGCCGTCGCCGACGCGCACGCGGCCGCGGCGCTGCTGGCGGCGGAGGGGACGGCGGCCGTCGTCGTCGACTGCGAGTCCGGGCCGGTGCGCCTCGGGCTGGCCGGCGCGCTCGGGACGGCGCTGGGCGCGCAGACCCTGCGCCTGGAGGAGCTGGCCGCCGAGTCGCTGGCCGCCACGGTGCGCTCGCTGCGGGAGGCCGCCTGATGCCGCAGGGACAGGTGGGCGTCGTCCCGCAGGACGGGCTGACGACGAGACAGCGGCGCAACCGGCCGCTGCTCGCCGTCCACACCGGGGAGATGAAGGGCAAGTCCACCGCCGCGTTCGGCATGGCGATGCGGGCGTGGAACCAGGGCTGGTCGATCGCGGTCTACCAGTTCGTCAAGAGCGCCAAGTGGCGGGTCGGCGAGGAGAACGCGCTGACCGCGCTGGGCCGGCTGCACGAGCAGACCGGCGAGGGCGGGCCGGTGGTCTGGCACAAGATGGGATCGGGCTGGAGCTGGTCGCGCCGTCAGGGCACCGAGGTCGACCACGCCGCCGATGCTGCCGAGGGCTGGGCGCAGATCAAGCGCGACCTCACCGCCGAGGCGCACCGCTTCTACGTGCTCGACGAGTTCACCTACCCGCTGAAGTGGGGCTGGGTCGACGTCGACGACGTCGTCGAGACGCTGACGAAACGCCCCGGCACCCAGCACGTGGTGGTCACCGGGCGGGACGCCCCGCCGGCGCTGGTCGAGGCCGCCGACCTGGTCGTCGAGATGACCAAGGTCAAGCACCCGATGGACGCCGGCCAGAAGGGCCAGCGGGGGATCGAGTGGTGAGCAGCGCGGTCCCGCGGCTGGTCGTCGCCGCGCCGTCGAGCAACGCGGGGAAGACGTCGGTCGCCACCGGCCTGGTCGCCGCGCTCACCGCCCGCGGCCTGACCGTCTCCCCGCACAAGGTCGGCCCCGACTACATCGACCCGGGCTACACCGGCCTGGCCGCCGGGCGGCCCGGGCGAAACCTGGACCCGGTGCTGGTCGGCGAGGAGCGGGTCGTCCCGCTGTTCCTGCACGGGGCCCGCGGCGCCGACGTCGCCGTGGTCGAGGGCGTCATGGGCCTGTTCGATGGCGCGACCCGGCCGGGCCTGGAGCCGGGGTTCGCCTCCACCGCGCACGTGGCCCGGCTGCTGCGCGCGCCGGTGGTGCTGGTCGTCGACGCCTCCGCGCAGGCGCAGAGCGTCGCCGCGCTGGTGCACGGGTTCGCCACCTACGACCCGACGGTGCGGCTCGGCGGCGTGGTGCTCAACCGGGTCGGCAGCGACCGGCACGAGGAGATCCTGCGCGAGGCCCTCGGCGGCTCCGGCGTGCCGGTGCTCGGTGCGGTCCGCCGCATGGAGGCCCTCGGCACGCCGTCGCGGCACCTCGGGCTGGTGCCCGCCGCCGAGCGGTCGGCCGAGGCGCTGGGCACCGTCGGCCGGCTCGGCGAGGTGGTGGCCGGCGCGGTCGACCTGGACGCCGTCCTGCGGCTGGCCCGCACCGCCCCGGCCCTGGACGCCGTGCCGTGGGATCCCGCCGCGGAGGTCGCACCGGTGGACGGCCGGCCGCGGATCGCCGTCGCCGGCGGTGCGGCCTTCACCTTCGGCTACGCGGAGAACACCGAGCTGCTCGAGGCCGCCGGCGCCGAGGTGGTGACCGTCGACCCGCTGCGGGACGAGGAGCTGCCCGAGGGCACCGCCGGTCTGGTGGTCGGCGGCGGGTTCCCCGAGGTGCACGCCGCGGACCTCTCGGCGAACGAGACGCTGCGGGCCGACATCGCCGCGCTCGCCGCCCGGGGCGGCCCGGTCGCCGCCGAGTGTGCCGGGCTGCTGTACCTGGCCCGCAGCCTGGACGGCGTCCCGATGTGCGGCGTCCTCGCCACCGACGCGGTCATGTCCGCGCGGCTGACCCTCGGCTACCGCGAGGCCGTCGCGCTCAGCGACTCGGTGCTCGCGCCGGCCGGCACCCGGGTGCGCGGCCACGAGTTCCACCGCACGGTCGCCACCCCGGCCGCCGGGTCCGCGCCGGCCTGGCGGTGGGCGGGAGCCGGGCCGGAGGGGTTCGTGAGCGGGGGCGTGCACGCGTCCTACCTGCACCTGAACTGGGCCGGGTCCCCGGCCCTGGCCGAGCGGTTCGTGGCCGCCTGCGCGGCAGCAGCTCTCCCGGAAGGGGCACGGCATGCACATCGCTGAGGGGTTCCTGCCGGTGACGCACGCGGTCGGCTGGACGCTGGCCGCCGCGCCCTTCGTCGTCCACGGTGCCCGGCAGGTGGTCACCGAGGTGCGCGAGCGCCCGGAGAACACGCTGCTGCTCGGCGCGGCCGGCGCGTTCACCTTCGTCCTGAGCGCCGTGAAGCTGCCCTCCTTCACCGGCAGCTCCAGCCACCCCACCGGTACGGGGGCCGGCGCCGTCCTGTTCCGGCCGCCGGTGATGGCGCTGCTCGGCACCATCGTGCTGCTGTTCCAGGCGCTGCTGCTGGCGCACGGCGGGCTGACCACGCTGGGCGCCAACGCGTTCGCCATGGCGGTGGTCGGGCCGTGGGCCGGCTACGGCGCCTACCGGCTCGTCCGCCGGCTCGGCGGCGGGCTGCTGCCCGGGGTGTTCGCCGCGATGGCCGTCGCCGACCTCGCCACCTACGTCACGACGGCCGGGCAGCTCGCCCTCGCCCTGCCCGACGCCGAGACCGGGGTCCCCGGCGCGCTGGTCAAGTTCCTCTCCGTCTTCGCGCTGACCCAGGTGCCGCTGGCGGTCGGCGAGGGGCTGCTGGGCGTGCTGCTGTTCCGGGCGCTCACCGTGAACGCCCGCCCCGAGCTGGAGCGCCTCGGCCTGCTGGCGGCTGCGCCGGAGCCGACCCGGTGACCCGCTCCCGGCTGGGAACCGCCCTGCTGGTCCTCGGTGTGCTGGCGCTGATCGCGCTGCCGCTGGTCCTCGACGGCGGGACGTCGGAGTTCGCCGGCACCGACGCCACGGCCGCCGAGCTCGCCGAGGAGCAGGGCGCGCAGCCCTGGTTCGAGTCGGTGTTCTCGCCGTCGTCGGCCGAGGTGGAGTCGGGGCTGTTCGCGCTGCAGGCGGCGCTCGGCGGCGGGGTGCTCGGCTACGTGCTCGGCAGGCTGCGCGGCCGCCGGCTGGCCGAGCGCTCGCGGGAGGACGGCGGCTCGTGAGCACGCACCTGCGCCGTGATCACCGGCAGGTGACCGCCCCGATCCGGCGTGTCGGCAGCCACCCGCCGATGACCACGGAGGCCCCGACGTGACCGGGCTCGCCGTCGACGACGCGGCCTGGGCCAGCGCCTGGCGCCGCCGCTCCCCCGCCGACAAGCTGCTGCTCTGCGGTGGCCTGGTCGGGTGCGCCCTGGCGCTGCCGGCCTGGCCGGGGAGCGTGCTGGTCGGGCTCACCGCGGTCGTCCTCGCACTGGGCCCGGCCCGGGTGCCCGCCCGCACGTTCGGCCGGGCGGTGCGCTGGCCGCTGGCGTTCATCGCCGTCGGCGCGCTGACCTCGGTGGTCACCGTGGGCACCGGCGGCCTCGGCTGGGCGCCGGACGCCGCCGCCCGCGCCGGCTCGCTCGCCGGGCACGCCCTGGCCGGCAGCGCCGCGGTGCTGCTCCTGGCGACCACCACGCCGATGTCGGACCTGCTGCCCGCGCTGCGCGGCCTGCGGGTGCCGGCGGCGGTGGTCGAGGTCGCGGCGGTCACCTACCGGCTGCTGTTCGTGCTGCTGGCGAGCCTGCGCACCATCCGCGAGGCGCAGACGGCGCGGATGGGGTACTCGACGCCTGCCCGCGGCTGGCGCTCGTCCGGCGCGCTGGCCGCCGCGGTGCTCACCCGCTCCTGGGACCGGGCCCGCCGCATGCAGGAGGGGCTGGCCGGGCGCGGCATGGAGAGCGGTCTGCGGGTGCTGCCCGAGGTGCTGCCGTCGTCCCCGGCCTTCCTCACGGCCTCCGCCACCGGGCTGGCCGCCATCGTGGCCGCCGGGCTGGCCGCATGAGCCACCGGACGCTGACCGCCGAGCGGCTGGTCGCCGGCTACGAGCGCGGCCGCCGGGTGCTCGACGGCGCCTCGCTCACCGTGCCGGCCGGGCGCCGGCTGGCACTGCTCGGGGCCAACGGCTCGGGCAAGACCACCCTGCTGCGCTGCCTGTCCGGGGCGCTGGAGCCGGTCGCCGGCACGGTCGCGGTGGACGGGCAACGGCTGCAGCACACCCGCCGCGGCCTGCGCGCGCACCGGCAGGAGGTGCAGCTGGTGCTGCAGGACCCCGACGACCAGCTGTTCAGCGCCTCGGTCGCCCAGGACGTCTCCTTCGGCCCGCTCAACCTGGGCCTGCCCGAGGACGCCGTCCGGGAACGCGTCGCCGAGGCGCTCGCGCTGCTCGGCGTCGGGCACCTGGCCGGCCGGCCCACCCACCAGCTCTCCTACGGCGAGCGCAAGCGGGTCGCGATCGCGGGCGCGGTGGCGATGCGGCCGTGCGTGCTGCTGCTCGACGAGCCGACCGCGGGCCTGGACCCGTCTGCGGTCACCGAGGCGCTGGCCGCGCTCGAGCGGCTGCGGGCGTCGGGGTCGACCGTCGTCATGAGCACCCATGACGTCGACCTGGCGCTGCGCTGGGCCGACGACGTGGCCGTCGTCGTCGACCGCGCGGTGGTGCAGGGCGCGCCTGCCGAGGTGCTGGCCGACGACGCGCTGCTCGCCCGCGCGCGGCTCGACCGCCCGTGGGCGCTGACCGTCGGTGCCCGGCTGCGCGCCCTCGGCCTGCTGCCCGACGGCGCCCTCCCCCGTGACGTCGGGTCGCTGCTGGCAGCGTTGCCCGAGGGGGTGACCCCGTGACCGTCGTGGGGATCGGCGCCCGACCGGGCGTGAGCGCCGCGGAGGTGCTGGCCGCCGTCGACGCCGTCCTGCCCGCCGGTGCGGACGGCGTGCGGCTGGCCACCCTCGACGCGCGCGCCGCCGAGCCCGGCCTGGTCGAGGCGGCGGTCGCCCGGGCCTGGCCGCTCACCGGGCACCCCGCCGCCGCGCTGGCCGCCGTCCCCGTGCCCTCGCCGTCCTCCCGGGTGGCCGCGGCCGTCGGGACGCCGTCGGTGGCCGAGGCCGCGGCCCTGCTGGACGGCGGGACGCTGCTGGTGGGCCGCACGGTCGTCGGCCGGGTGACCGTGGCGGTCGCCGTGGGCGGCGCTGCCGACCCGGCGGCCGCGCCGCGCGGGAGCCGACCGTGGACGCGGTGACCGACCTCGACCACCACGGGGACGCCGAGCTCGCGCCGGGCCTGGTCGACCTCGCGGTCAACGTGCGCGCCGGGACGCCGCCGCCGTGGCTGCGCGCCGTCCTGCACGAGGCCCTCGACGACGCCGCTGGCTACCCCGACGCGCGACCGGCCCGCGCCGCGGTCGCCGCCGCGCACGGCCGCCCGGTCGACGAGGTGCTGCTCACGGCGGGCGCCGCCGAGGCGTTCACCCTGCTCGCGCGGGCGCTGCGGCCGCGCCGGGCGGTCGTCGTCCACCCGTCGTTCACCGAGCCGGAGGCCGCGCTGCGCGCCGCCGGGCACCCGGTCGAGCGGCTGCTGCTGGAGCCGCCCGGCTACCTGCTGCGGGAGGTGCAGGAGGACGCCGACCTGGTGGTGCTGGGCAACCCGACCAACCCGACGTCGGTGCTGCACCCGGTGGACGCCGTCGCCGCGCTGGCCCGGCCGGGGCGGGTGCTGCTGGTCGACGAGGCGTTCGCCGACACGGTGCCCGGCGAACCGGCGTCCCTGGCCGGGCGGCGCGACCTGCCCGGGCTGCTCGTGGTGCGCAGCCTGACCAAGACGTGGGGACTGGCCGGCCTGCGGGTTGGATACGCGTTCGGCCCGGCGGACCTGGTGGCGGCGCTGGCCGCGCAGCAGCCGCACTGGCCGGTGTCCACCCCGGCGCTGGCCGCCCTCGTCGCCTGCACCACCCCCGCGGCGCGAGCCGAGGCCGGGGCGGCGGCGCGCGCGCTCACCGGGGACCGGGAGGCGCTGCTGGCCGCGCTGCCACCGGCTGTGGAGGTCGTCGGGACGCCGCGGTCGTCGTTCGTGCTGCTCCGGGTGCCGGACGGCGCGCGGGTGCGGGCGGCGCTGCGGGACCGGGGCTGGGCGGTGCGCCGCGGCGACACCTTTCCCGGGCTGTCCCCCGACCACCTGCGGGTCGCCGTCCGCGATCCCGCGACCTCGGTGGCCTTCGCCGCCGACCTCGCTGCCATCCTGGACCCTGCGCTCCCCGTGACACCGGCGTTCCGGGACCTGCCCCGCATCCCCGAGGAGATCCGCTGAGCCGCCCCACGCCCCCCTCCAGCGACGCCTCCTTCGCCGGCACCCCGCTGGGCGCCACGATCGCCGCGATCGCGCCCCGGGACGCCGCCGCCGAGCGCGCCGCCCGCGACCGGCTGGACCGGATGACCAAGCCGCCGGGCTCACTCGGCGTGCTGGAGGACGTCGCCGCGCAGCTGGCGGGCACCGCCGGCACCTGCCCGCCCCCGCTCCCCACGCCGGCCGCGGTGGCGGTCTTCGCCGGCGACCACGGGGTGCACGCGCAGGGCGTCACGCCGTGGCCGCAGGAGGTCACCGCGCAGATGGTGGCCAACTTCGCCCGCGGCGGTGCGGTGGTCAACGCCTTCGCCGCGCAGCTCGGCGCCGACGTCGTCGTGGTGGACGTCGGGGTCGCGACGCCCTACGCGGTCGAGCCGAGCCCGGCGCTGCTGTCCCGCAAGGTCCGGCACGGCACCGATGACCTCGCCGTCGGCCCGGCCATGACGCTCGAGGAGGCGCAGCGGGCGGTCGAGGTCGGGATCGAGGTCGCCACCGAGCTGGCCGCGGAGCACGGCTGCCTGGTCACCGGCGACATGGGGATCACCAACACCACGGCGTCGGCGGCGCTGGTCTGCGCGTTCACCGGTGCGACGCCGGCCGCTGCCACCGGTCGCGGCACCGGCGTGGACGACCCGACGCTGGCCCGCAAGGTCGAGGTGGTCGCCCGCGCGGCCGCGCGGGTGCCGGAGCAGCCGTCGACGCCGGAGGCCGCGCTCACCGCCCTCGCCGAGGTCGGCGGCCTGGAGCACGCGGCACTGGCCGGCTTCGTGCTGGGTGCCGCGGCGGCGCGGGTGCCGGTGCTGCTGGACGGCGTGATCGCCGGGTCCGCGGCGCTGGTCGCGGCCGCCCTGTGCCCGGCGGCGCTGGAGCACGCGCTGGCCGGCCACACCTCCGCGGAACCGGGACACGGCATCGCGCTGCGGGCGCTGGGCCTGCGGCCGCTGCTGGGGCTGGACCTGCGCCTGGGCGAGGGCACCGGCGCGCTGCTGGCGCTGCCGCTGGTCGCCAGCGCGGCGCGGGCGCTGCGCGAGGTGGCGACGTTCGACTCGGCCGGTGTGACGGAGAAGTCGTGAGCGGGCTCGCGAGCTCACGCGGGGGCTCAGCTGCGCCGCTCGCTGCCGCGACGAGCGCCGGCGAGGAGCGACCGTGAGCGCCACCCCGGTCGACCCCGCGAGCGGGGTGGTCTACCCGGTCGGGCTGCGGCTGCTGGACCGGGAGGTCGTCGTCGTCGGCGGCGGGCAGGTGGCGCACCGCCGCGTCGCCGGGCTGCTGGAGGCCCGCGCGCGGGTCACGGTGGTCAGCCCCGAGGTGACGCCGGCGCTGGAGGCGCTGGTCGGCCCGGGCGCGGTCACCTGGCTGCGCCGCCGCTACGAGCCGGGCGACCTCGGCGGCGCGTGGTACGCGGTGGCCGCGACCGACGACCCCGAGGTCAACGCAGCGGTCGCCGAGGAGGCCGAGCGGTCGCGGGTGTTCTGCGCCCGCGCCGACGACCGGTCGGCGTCCAGCGTCTGGACCCCGGCGGTCGGCCGGCAGGGCGACCTCGTCGTCGGCGTGCACGGCGGCGGCGACCCGCAGCGCGCGGTCGGTGTGCGGGACGCGGTGCTGGCCGGCCTGACCGACGGCACCATCCGCGACCACGCGGGCCGGGAGGGCCCCGCCGGGCGACCGGGCTCGGTCGTCCTCGTCGGCGGCGGCCCCGGCGATCCCGGGCTGATCACCGTGCGCGGCCAGCAGGCGGTCTCCCAGGCCGACGTCGTCCTCGCCGACCACCTCGCGCCGCAGTCGCTGCTGGCCTCGCTGCCGGCCGACGTGGAGGTCATCGACGCCTCGAAGCTGCCGCGCGGCCGGTACATGGCCCAGGAGCAGATCAACGCGCTGCTGGTCGAGCACGCCCGGGCCGGGAAGCGGGTGGTGCGGCTCAAGGGCGGCGACCCGTTCGTCTTCGGCCGCGGCATGGAGGAGCTCGAGGCCTGTGTCGCCGCGGGCGTGCCGGTGGAGGTGGTGCCCGGGGTGACCAGCGCGATCGGCGTCCCCGGGCTGGCCGGCATCCCGGTGACCCACCGCGGGCTCACCCACGAGTTCGTCGTCGTCTCCGGGCACGTGCCGCCGGGTCACCCGCAGTCCCTCGTCGACTGGGAGGCGCTGGGCCGGCTGCGCGGCACCGTCGTCGTCCTGATGGGCGTCGACACGGCACCGGCGATCGCCGCGGCGCTGGTCGAGCACGGCCGCGCGCCGGAGACGCCGGTGGCCGTCGTTGCCGACGGCTCGACGCCGACCCAGCACGCGGTGCGCACCACGCTCGCCAGCCTGGGGCAGACCCTGGCCGACGAGGGCATCCGCCCGCCCGCCGTCTGGGTGGTCGGCGAGGTCGTGCGACTGACCGCGGGGCTCGCGCACCCGCGCTGACGCCCCCGACCCTGCCCGGCGTTCCCGCGGGAACGTCAGCGGTCGGCCGGGACGGCGCGGTCGCGCAGCAGCCGGACCACCGCCTGCGGGTCGTCGGCCCAGAAGGCGACGCGGGCCACCGGCTCGTCCTGCCCAGCCACCGGCACCGGCGAGTCGACGCACAGTTCCACATTCGAGTCGCCCATGACCGAGAGCACCAGCCGGTCGCCGTCGCGGAGGACGGTCCGCCCGTGCTCGGACTCCACGCGGCGCCGGACCGAGACCAGGCCGCCCAGCGGGACGGTGATCGCGTGCAGGTGCCCGAAGCGCAGCACCAGCTCGCCGTCGCGGAGCAGGTGCGGGTGCTGGAACAGCGACAGCCCCGAGCCCAGCACCCAGACCAGCGCGTAGACCGACACGGCGAGCAGGACCCACCGCGCGACCTCCCACGGGAGCAGCACGTGGACGACGGCCGTCTCCAGCACGCCGAGGGCGGTCACCGCGCCGAGGACCAGGCCGAAGCGGCCGGCGTAGGGCAGCGGCACGTCGTCCGGCCCGACGGCCGAGCGGCGCCGGACGGCCCACCAGAGCGCCCGGACCACCCCGGCCTCGGCGCGGACCAGCCGGAGGAGCACCGGTGGCCAGACGGCCTCCGCCCCCGCGACGAGACCCGCGCGCCGGCCCCCACCCCGCTGCCGCGTCGCCCGGTACGCGCGGCGGAAGGCGGCCGCCTCGACGACCAGGACGACGGCGAAGAGCGCCTCCAGGACCAGCGCCACGACGAGGCCGGTCCGCAGCGACAGCACCCCGGACAGGACCAGCGCGACGTCGACCAGCGGGACGACCAGCGCCAGCCAGCGGAGCGCCGGGAGGAGCACCGTCCACGAGACCATCCCGAGCTCCCGTCATCCGTGCTGCGAGTAGTTGTACTGCCGATGTAGTACACCTACTATCACCGCGGCGGCAAGACGTCGAGGAGGCGCGGTGACCCGGAACGTGTCGGAGCAACCGGTCGTGCGGGTCCGCGGCCTGCGGATGACCTACGGCACCCACGAGGTGCTCACCGGCGTCGACCTCGACGTGCACTGCGGCGAGGTGGTCTGCCTGCTCGGCCCCAACGGCGCGGGCAAGTCCACGACGATCGAGGTGCTGGAGGGCTTCCGGCTGCCGTCGGCGGGCGAGGTGCGCGTCCTCGGCGCCGACCCCGCGCGGGCCGACGACGCGTGGCGGGCCCGGGTGGGCGTCGTCCTGCAGTCGTGGCGCGACCACCCCCGCTGGACCCCGCGCCGGCTGCTCACCCACCTCGGCGGCTTCTACCGGCCCTACTCCACGCCCGAGCGGCCCCGCCCCCACGACGTCGACCGGCTGCTGGAGACCGTCGGCCTCACCGACGACGCCGACCGCAGGATCGCCACGCTCTCCGGGGGACGACGGCGGCGGCTGGACGTCGCCGTGGGCCTCGTCGGCCGGCCGGAGCTGCTCTTCCTCGACGAGCCGACCGCCGGGTTCGACCCCGAGGCCCGCCGGGACTTCCACGACCTCGTGCACCGGCTCTCCGACCTGGAGGGCACCAGCGTGCTCCTGACCACCCACGACCTCGGCGAGGCCGAGCGGCTGGCCGACCGGATCCTCATCCTCGCCGGCGGCCGGATCGTCGCCGACGGCAGCGCGGACGCCCTCAACCGGCAGGTGGCCGCCACCAGCGAGGTGCGCTGGACCCGGCACGGCGAGCGGTTCGTGCACGCCACCGACGAGCCCACCCCCTTCGTGCGCCGGCTGTTCGAGCAGTACGGCGACGAGGTGGCCGACCTCGAGGTCCACCGGGCCAGCCTGGAGGACACCTACCTCGCCATGGTGACCCGGCACCAGTCCGGCGTCCGGCCCGAGCTCGTGGAGGTGGCCCGGTGAGCGGGGGCAGCGCGTACGCCGTTCGGCTGGGTCTGCAGCGCGGCTGGACCGAGTTCACGCAGAGCCTGCGGGCCGTCCAGGACCAGGCCGGCTACCTCGTCCTGGCCGCGCTCACGGTCGGCTACCTCTGGGTCAACCGCGCCGACCCGGTCGAGGGGACCTCGCTGCTCTACCCGACCGTGGCACTGCCGGGGATCCTCGCCGGCCTGGTCGCCTACAGCGCCGTCTTCAACACCGCCTTCGTCCTCGCCATGGAGCGCGAGGACGGCACCCTGCTGCGGCACCGCGCGCTGCCCTCCGGGATGCGGGGCTACGTGACCGGCCAGGTGGCCCTGCAGTCGCTGAACCTGGTGCCCACGCTGCTCGTCGTCCTCGTGCCCAGCGCCCTGCTCTTCGACGGCGCGGTGCCCGGCAGCGCCGGCGGCTGGCTCACCGTCGGGTGGGTGCTCGCGCTCGGCCTGCTGGCCACGCTGCCGCTGGGGATGGTGCTGGGCTCGGTCGTGCCGGACGCCCAGAAGGTGGGCCTGTGGGGTCTGCTGCCCCTCGTCGGGGTCACCGCGATCTCCGGCGTCTTCTTCCCCGTCCAGGCGCTGTGGGGTTGGGTGCAGGCGGTGGCCCAGCTCTTCCCGGTCTACTGGATCGGCCTCGGACTGCGCTCGGCGTTCCTCCCCGACGCCGCGGCCGCCGTGGAGCTCGGCGGCTCCTGGCGCACCGGGACGACGGTCCTCGTGCTCACCGCCTGGGCGGTGGCGAGCCTGCTGGCGGCCCCCGTGGTGCTGCGGCGGATGACGCGCCGCCAGTCCGGGTCCCAGGTCGCCGCGGCCCGGGACACGGCCGGCCAGTGGATCAGGTGAGCCCGTGAGCGGCGACAAGTCCGGGGACGCCGTCTACAACCGGATCGCGCTGCTGCGCGCCGAGCAGGGCGTCACCCGGCGCGAGCTGGCCGACGCCCTGGGCGTCCACTACCAGACCGTCGGCTACCTGGAGCGCGGCGAGTACAACCCCAGCCTGCACCTGGCGCTGCGCATCGCCGAGTTCTTCGGCCTGCCGGTCGAGGTGGTCTTCTCCACGCGGCCCTTCCCGCGGATCAGCGACGCCGGGACCCCGGAACCGCCCGCGGCCGCCGGGTAGGCGCCGGTCAGCCGACGTCGACGACGGCGGGGGGCGTCATGCCGACGGTGTAGGACGCCATCGACAGCGAGCCGTCGGTGAACCCGTCGACCAGCAGCTCCGCCGTCGTGCCGGTCGCCCCCGCGATCCCGGCGACGTAGAGCAGCGGCAGGAGGTGCTCGGGGGTGGGGACGGCGAGGCCGGCGTCCGGGTGCCCGTCGAGGGTGGCGACCTCGGTGGGCCGCTCCACCATCAGCTCGCGCACCCGCTCGTCGAAGCGGTGCGCCCAGTCGTACCCGCTGTCGGGCATGGTGCGGCTCACCGCGGCCAGGTTGTGGACGACGTTGCCGCTGCCGATCACCAGCACGCCGTCCTCCCGCAGCGGCGCCAGCGCGGCGCCCAGCCGCAGGTGGTGCTCGGCGGGCTCGAGCGCGTTGACCGACAGCTGCACCACCGGCACGTCGGCGTCCGGGAAGGCGTGCCGCAGCACCGACCAGGCGCCGTGGTCGATGCCCCAGCTGTCCAGGTCGGCGCCGACCCACGTCGGGTGGACGACGTCGGCGACCTCCTCGTACAGCTCGGGCAGCCCGGGCGCCCCGTAGTCGACGTCGTAGAGCTCGCGCGGGAAGCCGAAGAAGTCGTGGATGGTGCGCGGCCGCGGCATCGCGGTCATCGCGGTGGCGTGCAGGTACCAGTGCGCCGAGACGACGAGGACCGCCCGCGGCCGTGGCACCGCCTGACCGAACGCGCGCCAGGCCCGCGTGTAGCGGTTGTCCTCGATGGCGTTCATCGGGTTGCCGTGGCCCAGGAACGCAGCCGGCATCACCGTCACGCCGTGATCCTCTCCCGCACGCGCGGCGCGTGCGACACCGGGAGGATCACCCGGCGTCGGTCCCGGCGGTCACCCTGGCGTCGGTTCCGGTGGTCACCCGGCATTGGAGGTCGGCGGCACGCGCCGCAGCGCCGGGGACAGCCGGCGCGCACCCGGCCCCTCCCTGCCGGCGACGTCGCCGGGGTTGTAGAGGCCGCACCGGGTCAGCGACAGGCAGCCGCAGCCGATGCAGGACGACAGTCCGTCTCGCAGCTGCACCAGCGCCGCGATCCGCTCGTCGAGCCGCTCCCGCCAGGACGCCGAGAGCCGGGCCCAGTCGCGACCCGACGGCGTCCGCCCGTCCGGCAGGGTGGCCAGCGCCTCGCGGATCTCCGGGAGCGTGAGCCCGACGTTCTGCGCGGCGCGGACGAACGCCAGCCGGCGCAGCACGCTGCGCGGGAAGCGGCGGGCCCCGCCGGCCGTCCGGGTGGCGGTGACCAGGCCCTGCGCCTCGTAGTAGCGCAGCGCGGAGACGGCCATCCCCGACCGCTCGGCCACCTGCCCGATGGTGAGCAACCCGTCCACGACGTCTCCTCTTGACCTCGAGTTCACTTGAGGTCCGACGGTAGCGCCATGACACCTCCCACCGCACTCGTCACCGGCGCCTCCCGCGGGCTCGGCGTCGCCCTCGCCGAGGCGCTGAACCGCCGCGGCTGGCGGCTCGTCGTCGACGGCCGCGACCCCGACCGGCTGGCGGCCGGCGTCGCCGCGCTCCCCCGGCCCGACCTGGTCACCGCCGTGGCCGGCGACGTCGCCGACCCCGCCCACCGGGCCGCCCTCGCCGCCACCGTCCCCGGCCGGCTGGACCTGCTCGTCAACAACGCCAGCGAGCTCGGCCCCACCCCGCTGCCCCGGCTGGCGGACCTGCCGCCCGCGGCCCTCGAGCGGGTGCTGGCGGTGAACACCGTCGCCCCGCTCGCCCTGGTCCAGGCGGTGCTGCCGGCGCTCGAGCGGGCCCGCGGGGTCGTGCTCGACGTCAGCAGCGACGCCGCGGTCGAGGCCTACGAGGGGTGGGGCGGGTACGGCGCGAGCAAGGCCGCGCTGGACCGGCTGAGCGCCGTCCTCGCCGTCGAGCACCCGGCCCTGCGGGTGTACGCCGTCGACCCGGGCGACATGGCCACCGACATGCACCGCGCAGCCGACCCCGACGCCACCGGGCTGCCGGAGCCGGCGGCCGTCGCCCCCGCGCTGCTGCGGCTGGTGGACGGTGACCTCCCCAGCGGCCGGTACCGCGCGGCGGAGCTGGCCGTCCCCGCGGAGACCGGACGGTGACCGCCGTCGCCATGGGTGCCGAGGCGAGCGCGCCGCCGGAGCGCCGGGGCCTGGCCCGCGACGGCGTCCGGCTGATGGCGGTCCGGCCGGGCGGCCTCACCGAGACGACCTTCCGTGACCTGCCCGAACTGCTCGAGCCCGGCGACCTCGTCGTCGTCAACACCTCGGCGACGCTGCCCGCGCGCCTCGACGTCCGACGGGCCGACGGCGTCGGCGCCCCGCTGCACGTCTCCACCACGCTGGACGACGGCGACTGGGTCGTGGAGCTGCGCCGTCCGCACAATGACGGCCCGGACCGCGGCGTGGAGCCCGGCACGGTGCTCGACCTGCCGGGCGGGGTCCGGCTGCGGCTGCTCGAGGGCTTCCCCACCCCGGCGCGGGCGTCGCGGCTGTGGCGGGCCCGCCCCGATCCGGACGTCCCCGCGGCCGAGCTCCTGAGACGGCACGGCACGCCCATCCGCTACGGCCACCTCAGCGCCGCCGTCCCGCTGGCCGACGCGCAGAACGTCTACGCCACCGATCCCGGCAGCGCGGAGAACGCCAGCGCCGGGCGGCCGTTCACCGACCGGGTGCTGGTGCGGCTGATGGCCCGCGGGGTCCCCGTCGTCCCGGTGGTGCTGCACGCCGGCGTCTCCAGCCCCGAGCTGCACGAGCCGCCGGTGCCGGAGCGCTACCGGGTGCCCGAGGTCACCGCCCGGCTGGTGAACGCCACCCGCGCGGCCGGGAGCCGGGTCGTCGCCGTGGGGACGACGGTCACCCGAGCGCTGGAGACGGCGACCGGCGAGGACGGCGTCACCCGCACCGCGGCCGGCTGGACCGACCTGGTGCTCGGTCCGGACCGCCCCGCCCGGGTCGTCACCGGCCTGCTCACCGGGCTGCACGCGCCCGACGCCAGCCACCTGCTGCTGCTCGAGGCGGTGGCCGGCCGCGAGCTGGTGGACGAGGCCTACGCCCGGGCCGCCGCCGGCGGGTACCTGTGGCACGAGTTCGGCGACACGATGCTGTTCCTGCCGTGAGGGGGTGGGCCGGTGGTCGAGACGCTGCTCCGGGCCGAGGGGCCGCGCGGCGAGGTGGCCCTCCGCCGGCGCACCACCGACGACGGCGGCACGCACCTGGAGCTGGTCGTCGACGGCGTCTTCGCGATGGACGACACCGACACCACCACCGAGTGCGCCCTGGCCACCGAGGCGCTGAGCCGCCTCCCGGGCGCCGACCTGCAGGTGCTCGTCGGCGGGCTCGGCCTGGGGTGGACGGCGGCCACCGCGCTCGCCGAGCCGCGGGTCGGCACTGTCGAGGTGGTCGAGCTGCACGAACCCCTGGTGCGGTGGGCCGAGCAGGGCAGGCTCCCGGCGCTCCCGCCCGGCGCCCCGCGGCTGCGCGTGCGCACCGGCGACGTCGCCGACGTCCTGGGCGAGCACGACGGCTGGTGGGACGCCGTCCTGCTCGACGTCGACAACGGTCCGGGCTTCCTCGTGCACCGGTCGAACGACGCGCTCTACCGCCCAGCCGGACTGGCCGGCGCGGTGGCTGCGCTGCGTCCCTCCGGCGTCCTGGCGATCTGGTCGAGCTCCCCGGCCCCGCGGCTGCGGCAGGCGCTCGCCGGGCTGCCCACGACCACGGACGCCGAGGAGCTGCTACTGCCGGTGGCCCGCGACGGGCACGAGTTCACCTACGCGGTCGTGCTCGCCCGCCGCTCGGCGACCGGGTGAGCCGGCCGGCCGCGCTCCGGTGGCGGCCCACCACCCGGGGAACGAGGCTGGGGACGCCGGAGCAGACGGCGCCACCCGGGTTCGGGAGACGCACATGCCAGGGACGTGGCTGCTGGGCAGCGAGGTCGCGCAGGACGGGGACCGCGACGGGGACGGCGGACCGGACGGCGCACGCGCGGTGCTGCTGGGCCTGCGGGACGGCGGGCGCGGCGCGGTCGACCCGCTGGACGAGCTGGAGCGGCTGGCCGACACCGACGGGGTCGCCGTCGTCGGCCGGCTGGTGCAGCCCCGCGACCGGCCCGACCCGGCGACCTACCTGGGGTCGGGCAAGGTGGCCGAGCTCGCCGACCTGGTGCGCGACCGCGACGCCGGCCTGGTGATCGCCGACGGCGAGCTCTCCCCCGCGCAGGTGCGCAACCTCGAGGAGCGGCTCGGTGCGCGGGTGGTGGACCGGACCGCGCTGATCCTCGACATCTTCGCCCAGCACGCGCGCAGCTCCGAGGGCAAGGCGCAGGTCGAGCTGGCCCAGCTGGCCTACCAGCTGCCGCGGCTGACCGGCCACGGCGTGGAGATGTCCCGGGTCGGTGGCGGGCGCACGGCGGGTGGCGCGGGCATCGGTGTCCGCGGCCCCGGCGAGCAGCAGCTGGAGTCCCGCCGCCGGCACCTGCGGCGGCGGATGACGCTGCTGCGCCGGCAGGTGCAGGACACCGCACGGCGGCGGGAGCGCACCCGCTTGCGGCGGCGCCGCAACCGGGTGCCGGCAGTGGCGCTCACCGGCTACACCAACGCCGGGAAGTCGGCGCTGCTGAACCGGCTGGCCGGCGCCGACGTCCTGGTGCAGGACGCGCTGTTCGCCACGCTCGACCCGACGGTCCGCCGCACCCGGACCCCCGACGGCCGGCCGTACACCCTCACCGACACCGTCGGGTTCGTCCGCCACCTGCCGCACCAGCTGGTCGACGCCTTCCGCTCCACCCTCGAGGAGGTCGTCGACGCCGACCTCGTGCTGCACGTCGTCGACGCCTCGGCCGCCGACGCCATGGGCCAGGTGACCGCCGTGCGCGGGGTGCTCTACGAGATCGGCGCCCGGGACCACCCCGAGCTGCTGGCGCTCAACAAGGTGGACGTCGCCCCGGCGGGCTGGCTGGCGGCGCTGCGGAGCGCCTACCCCGACGCCGTCCCGGTGTCCGCGCTGACCGGCGAGGGCGTCGAGGGGCTGCGCCGGGCGATCGGGGAGCGGCTGGGCTGATCAGCGCATCCGCGCGGCGGTGTCCTCGAGCAGCACCTCGCGCTCGGCGGCCGGCCGCCGCGGGCAGGAGGTGCACAGCGGCTCGGGCGGCAGCCGGTAGAGCAGGCAGCACGACACCCGCCGGGTGAAGCTGACGCCGCCGACGTCGACGTAGCGGGGCACCGGGAGCGGCGGTCCGACGGCGGCCGCCAGCGGCGCGGCCAGCGCGGTTCCCCGCCGCTCCTCCCCCAGCGCCCGGCCCAGGGCGAGCAGCCGGTTGGCCAGCGAGTCTGCGGCGATCGCCCAGAGCGGCCGCGCGCGCATGCGGCCGGCCGCGGCCACGACGTCGACCACCTCGGCGAGGGTGTCCCGCAGCTCGGCTGCGGCGTCCCCGCCCGGCGCCGACGACGTGGCGGCCACCGGGGTCCCGCCCGCCAGCAACGCCACGGAGGTGTCGGCCAGCCGGGCCGACAACGGCCGACCGGTGACCAGCCCGGCCAACACGGGGGTGAGCAGCACCGAGGACGCCGAGTACCACCACACGGTGGCCAGCACCCGCCGGTCGTCGGAGGCGTACCGCGCCCCGAGCGCCGCCAGCCGCGCGCTCGTCCAGTCGGCGTCGGCGAGCAGCGCGGCCGGGACGGCGACCGCGGACGGGGGCGCCAGCAGGCCGAGCGCGGCCGCACCCGGCACCCGGGCGGCCACCGCCGCCTGCACGCCCGCCGTCACCCCGCCAGTCTGGCCGCCGGGCGCGAACCGGACCACGCGCCCCGCTGCGCCGACGTTGCGCCGGGCAGACGGGAAGCGTCGTGGGCCATACGGTGTGACAGAGGACACTCCGCGTCGCGCTGCTGCCGGGACGCCGGGTGCCGACCGCGACGACCGGACACAGGACAGGCGTCGACGACGACGCCACGGAGCAGGAGGAGTCGCATGAGCGAGTCGACCGAGCTGGAGGGCCGCCGGTTCCCGGCGCCGGAGGAGCTGACGGCACAGGCCAACGTGGGTCCCGACGTCTACGAGCGGGCGGCCCAGGACCGGCTGGGCTTCTGGGCGGAGGCGGCCGACCGGCTGACCTGGGCGCAGAAGTGGGACGAGGTCCTGGACTGGAGCAACCCGCCCTTCGCCAAGTGGTTCGTCGGCGGCAAGCTCAACGTCGCCTACAACTGCGTCGACCGGCACGTCGAGGCCGGCCACGGCGAGCAGGTCGCCTACCACTGGGAGGGCGAACCGGGCGACACCCGCACGATCACCTACGCCCAGCTCAAGGACGACGTCTGCAAGGCCGCGAACGCGCTGGTGGAGCTGGGCGTGCAGACTGGCGACCGGGTCGCCATCTACATGCCGATGATCCCGGAGGCGGTCGTCGCGATGCTGGCCTGCGCCCGCATCGGCGCCGTCCACATGGTGGTGTTCGGCGGCTTCTCCAGCGATGCGCTGGCCAGCCGGATCACCGACTCCGGCGCCGTCCTGGTGATCACCTCCGACGGCGGCTACCGGCGGGGTGCGCCCAGCGCGCTCAAGCCGGCGGTGGACGAGGCGGTCGGCCGCACCGACAGCGTCCGCAACGTGCTCGTCGTCCGGCGGACCGAGCAGGACGTGGCGTGGTCCGAGGGCCGCGACCTGTGGTGGCACGACGTCGTCGACCGGCAGTCGACCGAGCACACCGCCGAGGCGTTCGACGCCGAGCACCCGCTCTACATCATGTACACGTCGGGGACGACGGCGTCGCCGAAGGGCATCCTGCACACCTCCGGCGGCTACCTCACCCAGGTCGCCTACTCGCACTGGGCGACCTTCGACCTCAAGCCCGACACCGACGTCTTCTGGACCTCTGCCGACATCGGCTGGGTCACCGGCCACAGCTACATCGTCTACGGGCCGCTGGCCAACCGGGCCACCTCGATCATGTACGAGGGGACGCCGGAGACCCCGCACCGCGGGCGCTGGTTCGAGCTCATCGAGAAGTACAAGGTCACGATCCTCTACACCGCGCCCACGGTGATCCGGACCTTCATGAAGTGGGGCGAGGACATCCCGGCCAAGTTCGACCTGTCCTCGCTGCGGGTCCTCGGCTCGGTCGGTGAGCCGATCAACCCCGAGGCCTGGCTCTGGTACCACGAGCACATCGGTGGCGGCCGCTGCCCGATCATGGACACCTGGTGGCAGACCGAGACCGGCGCGCACATGATCACCCCGCTGCCCGGCGTCACCAGCCTCAAGCCCGGGTCGGCGCAGACGCCCTTCCCCGGCATCGCGGCCAAGGTCGTCGACGACGAGGGCAACGAGCTCGGCGACGACACCACCGGGCTGCTGGTGCTCACCGAGCCGTGGCCGGCGATGCTGCGGACGATCTGGGGCGACGACAACCGCTACGTCGACACCTACTGGTCGCGGTTCGGCAAGGAGGTCTACTTCGCCGGGGACGGCGCCAAGAAGGACGCCGACGGCGACATCTGGCTGCTCGGCCGGGTGGACGACGTCATGAACGTGTCCGGGCACCGCATCTCCACCACCGAGGTCGAGTCCTCGCTGGTGGCACACCCCACCGTCGCCGAGGCGGCGGTCGTCGGCGCCAGCGACCCGACCACCGGCCAGGGCATCGTCGCCTTCGTCATCCTCCGCGGGAACGCCGAGGACTCCGGCGACGAGCTGGTCCAGCAGCTGCGCACCCACGTGGCCAAGGACATCGGCCCGATCGCCAAGCCGCGCCAGATCATGGTCGTGCAGGAGCTGCCCAAGACCCGCTCCGGCAAGATCATGCGCCGGCTGCTGAGGGACATCGCCGAGAACCGCGAGCTCGGCGACGTCACGACGCTCACCGATTCCTCGGTGATGAACCTGATCAAGGACAAGCTGCCGGCGTCCTCCTCGGAGGACTGAAGGAGGACCCCGTCCTCCCCACCCTTCGCAAGCTCAGGGCGGGACCCGGGACGGGGCCGTTCCAGGACGTCACCCGGCCTCCCGCGCTCGTGCGCGGGAGGCCGGGGGGCGCGCTTGGTGATCATGGGGCACGATCTCCCCAGGTGGGTCCGCTCGCATCGGGCGGCCCGGTATCCGCCCGTCGACCCCAGGAGGTGCCCTCGTGGCCCACAGCGCACCGTCGAACCCGTCCGGGGCACGGAGCACCAGCCGCGCGGAGGAGCCCTCCGTCGGTGCCCTGGTGCAGAGCGCCATGGCCGACGTCTCGACGCTGATCCGCAGCGAGATCGAGCTGGCCAAGGCCGAGGTCGGCAAGTCGGCGAAGAAGGCCGGGATCGGGGCCGGGGCCTTCGGTGCGGCCGCCGTCCTGCTCGCCTTCTCCGGCATCTTCCTGTTCGTCACCATCGCTGAGTTCCTCACCTGGCTGGGGCTGGAGCGCTGGATCTCCTACCTGATCGTGTGGCTGCTGCTGGTGGTGCTGGCCGGCATCGCCGCCCTCGTGGGCCGCAGCTCGCTGAAGAAGATCGAGAAGCCCGAGCGGACGATCGAGACGCTGCGCGACCTGCCCGAGGTCATCCACCGCGAGGCGCCCGGCCAGCGTCGCCGCGAGGTGCCGACCGTCAGCAACGGCCGCGTGCAGCTGCGCGGCAGCGAGAACTACACCGTCTGAGCGGGCGCCCGGCGCGCCCGCACCGGTGAGCACCCCCGGCACGGAACGGCCGGACGCCACCAGCGTCCTGCTCCCCGGCCCCTGGACGCACCGCGACCTGTCGGCCAACGGCGTCCGGCTGCACGTCGCCGAGGCCGGCGAGGGCCCGCTGGTGCTGCTGCTGCACGGGTTCCCCGAGTTCTGGTGGGCCTGGCGGGCGCAGCTGCCGGCCCTGGCCGCGGCCGGCTTCCGCGCCGTCGCGCCCGACCTGCGCGGCTACGGCGGCAGCGACAAGCCCCCGCGCGGCTACGACCTGCCGACCGCGGCCGCCGACGTCGCCGCACTGGTCCGCGCGCTGGGCGAGCGCGACGCCGTCGTCGTCGGCCACGACTGGGGCGGGCTGGTGGCCTGGACGATGGCCGCGCTGCACCCCCGGAGCGTCCGCCGGCTGGCCGTGCTCTCCATGGCCCACCCCCGGCAGCTGCGTGCCGCGCTGGCCGACCGGGCGCAGCGGAGGGCACTGCGCCACATCCTCGGCTTCCAGCTGCCCCGCCTGCCCGAGCGGCGGCTCACCCGGGCCGACGACGACCCGGTGGCCGACCTCATGCGCCGCTGGGCCGGGCCCGCGTGGACCGGCACCGCCGGCTTCGCCGAGGCGGTGTCCCGGTACCGGTCGGCCGCGCGCATCCCTCAGGCCGCCTACGGCTCGATGGAGTACTTCCGCTGGGCCGGCCGCTCCCAGCTGCGCCCCGACGGGCTGCGCTACGCCCGCCGGATGGCCGCTCCGGTGACCGCGCCGACGCTGCAGCTGCACGGCGTGCTCGACCCCTGCGTGCTGCCGTCGTCCGCCCGCGGGTCGGGCCGCTACGTGGCCGGCGCCTACGAGTGGCGGGAGCTGCCCGGCGTCGGGCACTTCCCGCACGAGGAGGTGCCGGGGGAGGTCAACGCGGCCCTGGTCGGCTGGGCCCGGTGACGGACTGGAGAGGGCTCCCCGCGGGCGGCCCCGTCCAGGGCACCGCCCCGAGCGTGCCAGGAGTGGGGAGGACGGTGTCCTCCTCTTCGAGGCGTCGGGGGAAGGGTGGTCCTCCTACTCGCAGGCGCCGGTCGTCACCGGGGACGACGAGGCCTGGCCCGTGACGACCGCGTCCTCGACCTGCTCGTAGGTGAGCGCGTAGCCGGTCAGCGGGTCGTCGATGGCCGAGGCGAAGACGACGCCGAGCACCTGCCCCTGCGAGTCGAACAGCGGACCCCCCGAGTTGCCCGCGCGCACCTCGCCGTAGAGCGCGTAGACGTCGCGGACCACGGTGTCCTCGTTGCGGAAGTCCGGGCCGCTGATGTCGGTGTGGTCGCGCACCCGCGCCGGCCCGACGAACAACCCGCCGCCGCCGGGGTAGCCCATGATGATCGCGTCGTCCCCGGAGTCGGCGGGCTCCGGGGAGAACGTGAGCGGCACCTGCGGCAACCCGGGCACGGCGAGCACCGCGACGTCGGTCGCCTCGTCCACGTACACCGGGACGGCCTCGTACTCCTCGCCCTCCGCGGCCACGACCGGGTCGCTGACGCCGGCGAGCACGTGCGCGTTGGTCATCACCCGCTCCCGGGCGTAGACGAAGCCGGAGCCGTCGATCTGCCGGGCGCACGACGGCGCCACCCCGCTGATCTGCACCACCGAGCCCTGCACCGAGCTCACCACGGGGCTCTCCCGCAGCGCCTGGTCCGGTGCGGCGACGTCGGGGACCTGCGTGGGGGTCAGCGGGTCCAGGACGTCGGGCAGCCCGTTCTGGTCGATGGCCTCCCGCAGGGCGTCGTAGACCACCCGGACGCCGTCCGGGACGCTGCGGTCGACCGCCTGGACCAGCGCCGAGTTCTTCACCTGGCTGGCGACCTGGGGGAACGGCGCCTGGGCCAGGGGCGTGGCCACCATCCAGGCGACGAGCAGCACCGCGATCGCCGACAGCACCGCACCGGCCACCGAGTCGACGACCTCGGCCGGTTGCCACGTCACACGGCGGCGCACCGCCCGGCCGATGGCGCCGGCCAGCACCTGTCCCAGCAGCGCCGCGGCGAGGACGACGACCAGCGCGGCGAACACCCGGGTGGTCGCCGTCCCGTCGAGGCGCTCGGCGACCGGCCGGGACAGTTGGGCACCCAGCACGGCGCCGCCGAAGAAGCCGAAGAACGAGGTGGCCGAGACGATGACGCCCTGGCGGAACCCGGAGAAGGCGAAGACCAGTGCCAGTCCGATGAGGACGAGGTCGACGATCGACATGCTCGCGCTCAGCCGCTGACCGTCATGGTGCCGAACTGCTGCAGCTGGGTGTGGAAGCTGCACTCGAAGCCGTACTCACCGGGCGTGGTCGCGGTTAACTCGATGGTGCGGGTCTCCCCCGGGGTCAGCAGCGGGATCTCCGGGTCGATCGGCGCGGGGCCGTCGTCCGGGGTGAAGCGGAAGTTGTGCGTCATCTGCTCGGCGACGTTGGCGACGGTGAGCCGCACCGGGCCGGGCGCGACGGTGAACTCGCTGGGGGTGAAGACGTAGTCGTCCTGGGTCTGCAGGGTGACCTCCTGGACGCCGTCGGGCGCCGTCGTCACCGTGCCCAGCGCCGGACCCGACGACGGCGCCGCCTCCTGCCCGGCCGTCCCCCCGCCGCCGCACCCGGCGAGCAGGACCACGGCGACGGCGACCACGGCGGCCTTCCTGCACGGGCCCCGGCCGTGTCCGGGCCCCGGCCCCGGGCGACCCCGTCCAGAGGCTCGCCGCCGGCCGTCCTGCAGGGCTCCGCCGTGGGCCTGCGAACGGTGGGGGGCAGGAGGGTCCTGGTTCGGTGAGGAGGACGCGGTCCTGCTCCTTCTGCCGTTCATCGCGGGGGAACGGTACTTGTCGGAGGGCCGTCGGGTGCGGGGTCGGCGACCGTCGGCGCGGCGGCCTCCTCGTCGTCCGTGGTGTCGAGGGTGCCGGGCAGCTGCGGGCGGCGGGCACCGAGCGCCGGCAGCGGCCGCACGTCCGTCGCGTCCCAGGGCCGAGCCAGCCCGGCGGCCTCGAGGATCGCGTCGAGCAGGCCGCCGGTGAAGCCCCAGACGACCATGCCGGCGACGCCGAACGCCGGGCCGACGTAGCCCGACGGGTGGCGGATCCGGAAGCGGTTGGCCGGGTCGGCGAGGTCGGCCAGCGGCACCCGTGCCACCCGGGCCACCTCGCGCGGGTCGCCGACGGTGACGTCGCGCGGGTCGTCCCACCAGGCCACGACCGGCACCACGAGGTTGTCCGAGGGCCCGAGGAACAGCTCCGGCAGCGTGGCGAGCACGCGGACGCCGTCCGGGTCGATGCCCGCCTCCTCCTCGGCCTCCCGCAGCGCGGTGCCGACGGGGTAGTCGTCACCGGGGTCGGCACCGCCACCGGGGAAGGCCGGCTGCCCGGCGTGGGTGCGCAGGTGCGCGGACTTCTCGATCAGCAGGACGTCGGCGCCGCGAGGGCCCTCGCCGAAGAGGATCAGGACCGCCGAGCGGCGGGCGGTCGCCGTCGGCCGGGGCATCCGGTGGCGCAACGGCAGGTCGTCGCCCACGTCGAGCAGCCGGCGCAGGTACTCCGGCAGCGCGGATCCGGGCGTGGCCGCGTCGGTCACAGCGTCACCCCGAGGTGCTCGGCGACCAGGCCCTCCAGCTCGGCGACGTCGGCCACGGGGCCCACCTGGACGTGCGCGATCCCGCCGTCGGCGTCGAGGAGGTAGGTGTAGGGCAGCGCGCCCAGGCCCAGCTCGGCCATCAGCTCCCCCTCCCCGTCGAAGGCGCTCGGGAAGCTGGCGCCGGCGTCCGCGGCGAAGGAGGCCGCCTGCGGAGCGCCATCCCGGCTGATCACGCCGACCACCGCCAGCCGGTCCCCGCCGGCGTCGGCCAGCTGCTGCACCAGCGGCAGCTCCTCCCGGCAGGGACCGCACCAGCTGGCCCAGAGGTTCACCACGGTGGGCACGCCGGGCGCGCGGGCGAGGTCGAGCGACCCGCCACCCGGGCAGGCCAGGTCGAGGGCCGGCAGCGTCTGCGCGCCCTCCGCCGGCCGGTCGGGCTGCTCCGGGCACGGCCCGAGGACGGTCAGCGGGTCGGGGGACGGCGACGCCACGGCGCCGTCGGGCTCCTCCGTCGCGCCGGCGGTGCACCCGGCCAGCGTCAGCCCGAGCGCGAGCACGCCGGCCGCCGTCCTGTTGCGGGTGCTCATTCGGTGTCGGAGGCGGCCGGGGTCTTGACCAGCTTCGTGGCGACCTCCGGGTCGGTCGGGCCGATGCCGTACGACGGGCACCACCGGGCCAGGCCGCACGCGCCGCAGGCCGCCTTCTTGGCGTGGCAGACCCGCCGGCCGTGGAAGATCACCCGGTGGCTGAACATGGTCCACTCGCGCTTGGGGACCAGCTCGGCGACCTCGGCCTCGACCTTGACCGGGTCCTCCTCCGCCGTCCACCCGAACCGCCGGACCAGCCGGCCGAAGTGGGTGTCGACGGTGAGCCCGGGGACGTCGAACGCGTTGCCCAGGACGACGTTGGCGGTCTTGCGGCCCACGCCGGGCAGGGTGACCAGGTCGGCCATGCGGCCGGGGACCTCGCCGTCGAACCGCTCCAGCAGCGCCTGCGCGAGGCCGAGCACCGAGTTCGCCTTGGCGCGGAAGAAGCCGGTGGGCTTGAGGACCTCCTCCAGCTCCGCGCGGTCGGCGCCGGCCAGCGCCTGCGCGTCCGGGTACTTCGCGAACAGGACGGGCGTGACCCGGTTGACCGTCTTGTCGGTGGTCTGCGCCGACAGCACGGTGGCGACCAGCAGCTCGAAGGCGTTGGTGAAGTCGAGCTCGCAGTGCGCGTCGGGGTGGATCACCGCCAGCTCGCGGGCCATCCGCCGCGCCCGACGGGTGCGCGCGAGTGGCGTCTCCTGCGGGTCGAACGGGGAGCCGCCCCGGGCAGCGGCACGGCGGGCGCGCGGTGGGACGGGCCGGGCGTAGGCGGGCGAGGACACGCGATCGAGGGTAGGCGGACCGGCTGACGGGGCCCGTGCCATCATCACGACCGCCTCGGCCGGGCTTCCCGCGCGACGCCCCTGGGTACCTGGGAGTGCACGCGCGAGCCGGCCGGTCCGGTCCGCGTCCTGCGACGAGGAGAGAGGAGGAGCCGGTGGTCGCCCTCATCGTCATCCTGTTCCCGCCCCTGGTCATCGCCTTCCTGCTGGTGATGGAACGCGTCGAGGAGCCACTGCGCCGGCCTGCCGGCCCCCGTGAGGTGGCCGAGTTCCTCTCCACCGCCAGCGCCGGTGAGGTCGACACGCTGGCCAACTCCGGCATCCGCCGCGCCATGGCCCGTTGGCGGCGACGTCGCGCATCGCGGGTGCGTCGCGGGGCCGAACCGCCCGTGGTCTGAGGAAGGACCCTGCAGGGGGCCGAGCTCACCCCTCGGGGTGGCCGGGTGTCCCACCGATCGGGTGACGACGCGCACAGGCCCCTAGACTCTCTGCGGACGGCGCCGCGAGGACGCGGCTGCCGACCGGGCCGGCCGCGTGCCGGTGTCCCCAGGTGTGTGTGCGAGAGGACGCGTAGTGGACGAGGTGCTGGCCCAGTCGGGGCTCTTCCAGGGGCTGCCGCAGGATGCGGTCGACCCGGTCGTGAGCCGCCTGGAGACCGTGACGCTCCCCCGCGGCCGCGTGGTCTTCAACGAGGGCGAGCCGGGTGACAGCCTCTTCGTCGTCATCTCCGGCAAGATCAAGCTCTCCCGCCGGTCGCCCGACGGCCGTGAGAACGTGCTGGCCGTGATGGGCCCCTCCGACCAGTTCGGTGAGCTGTCGGTCTTCGACCCCGGCCCGCGCACCGCGACGGCCACCGCGGTCACCGACGTCAAGCTGGCCCGCATGCCGCAGTCGGTGCTGCGCCCGTGGATCGAGGCGCACCCCGAGGTCGGCGAGCGGCTGCTGCACGTGCTGGCCCGCCGGCTGCGCCGCACCAACGACTCGGTCGCGGACCTGATCTTCACCGACGTCCCCGGCCGCGTCGCCAAGGCGCTGCTGCAGATGGCCGACCGGTTCGGCAGCCGCGAGGGCGAGGGCCTGCGGGTCAAGCACGACCTGACCCAGGAGGAGCTGGCCCAGCTGGTCGGCGCCTCCCGCGAGACCGTGAACAAGGCGCTGGCCGACTTCGTGCACCGTGGCTGGATCCAGCTGCAGGGCAAGTCGGTCGTCGTCCTCGACGAGGAGCGCCTGCGCCGCCGCGCGCGCTGAGGCACCTACCGCTCCGTTGCGCGAGGAGGGCCCCGTCCCGGCTGGGGACGGGGCCCTCCTCGCGCGCTCACGAAGGGAGCGGCACGACCATCCGGATCCGCGTGCCGTCGGGCAGGAGGGCCCAGCGGCCGTCGGGTTCCTCGGCGAACGACGGGCAGATCGGGTGCAGCGGCTCCGGCGGTGACCCTGCCAGGGCGGCGGCGACGTCGGCGAAGGGCTCGAGCTGCCCGAGGGTGTGGATCGTCGGCGGCAGCATCGGCCGGGTGCCGGCGGTCATCTCGGCCAGCGCCGCGGACGGCGTCAGCCAGCTGACCTCGTCGGCCTCGCCGGTGACGTGCCGGGCCTCCTGGCCGACCGGCAGCGCCGCGGCGAAGAACTTGGTGTCGTAGCGCCGCGGCTCGGCCGGCGGGGTGATCCAGTGCGCGAAGGGCCGCAGCAGGTCCGAGCGCAGGGCCAGCCCGCGGTCGGCGAGCAGCTCGGCGAGCGACAGCTCCCGGGCCAGCAGGGCCTGGCGCTGCTCCTCCCAGTCCTCGCCCGAGACGTCCGGGACGACGTCGCCGCCGTCGGCCCCCGCGAGCAGGACGCCGGCCTCCTCGAACGTCTCGCGGACCGCCGCGCAGACCAGCTCGCGCGCGGTCCGCTCGTCGCAGCCGAAGGCGTGCGCCCACTCGGCGGGCGACGGCCCGGCCCACGCGGTCTCGACGTCGCCGTCCCGCGGGTCGACGCCGCCGCCCGGGTAGGCGGTCATCCCGCCGGCGAACGGCATCCCGCGGGTGCGCCGGAGCAGGTACACCTCCAGGCCGGGAACGCCGTTCCGCAGCAGCAGCACCGTCGCCGCCTGCCGCGGCTCCGCGATCACCTCAGCTCGACCGTGAGCTCGACCTCGACGGGCGCGCCCAGCGGGAGCTCGGCCACGCCGATGGCGCTGCGGGCGTGCCGGCCGGCGTCGCCGAAGACCCGGCCGAGCAGCTCGCTGGCCCCGTTCACCACCCGCGGCTGGCCGGTGAAGCCCTCCGCGCTGGCGACGTAGCCGACCACCCGCACGACGCGGGCGATCTCGTCCAGTCCCACCAGGTCGTCGATCGCGGCGAGGGCGTTGAGGGCGCACAGCTTGGCGTCGTGCGCGGCGTCCTCGGGGTCGACCGAGCCGCCCACCTTGCCGGTGCGGCGCAGCCCACCGTCGACGAAGGGCAGCTGGCCGGACGTGTAGACCAGCTGGCCGCTGCGCACCGCCGGGACGTAGGCCGCGACCGGTGCGGCGACCGCGGGCAGCCGGATGCCGAGCTCGACCAGCCGGGCGTGCCAGCTGGTGGTCTGCGGGCTGGTCATGGCCGGGTCAGCCGACGGGGCGCTTGAGGTAGGCCACGGGCTGGTCGGCCCCGCCCGGGCCGGGCAGCACGGTCACCAGCTCCCAGCCGTCGACGCCCCAGGAGTCGAGGATCGCCTTGGTGTTGTGGATCAGCAGCGGGATGGTGGCGTACTCCCACCTGACGCGGGCGGATTCGCTCATGGCCGCGACGCTAGCGCAGCGCCTCGGTCCCGTCCGGCCCGCCTCGGGCCTGTGGGCGGCCCTTCTGCAGGGCCCCGCCGTGAGCTTGCGAACGGTGGGGAGCAGGAGGGTCCTCCAACTCCTAGGCTCGTGTCCGTGAATCCCGCCCCCTCCCCCGTGCGCTGCCACGTCGTCACCGGCAAGGGCGGGACCGGCAAGACCACGGTCGCCGCGGCCCTGGCACTGGCCCTCGCCGCCGACGGCCGCCAGGTGCTGCTGGTGGAGACCGAGGGCCGCCAGGGCATCGCCCAGCTGTTCGACACCCCGCCGCTGCCCTACGAGGAGCGGCGGGTCGCCGTCGCCCGCGGCGGCGGGGTGGTCAAGGCCCTGGCGATCGACGTCGAGGAGGCCCTCCTCGAGTACCTCGAGATGTTCTACAACCTGCGGCGGGCCGGGCGGGCGCTGCGCCGGGTGGGCGCCGTCGACTTCGCCACGACGATCGCTCCGGGCCTGCGGGACGTGCTGCTCACCGGCAAGGTGAAGGAGGCGGTGACCCGCCGCCACGACGGCCGCCCGGTCCACGACGCCGTCGTCGTCGACGCCCCGCCGACCGGCCGGATCACCCGCTTCCTCAACGTCACCGGCGAGATGGCCGGGCTGACCCGTTCCGGACCGATCAAGACGCAGAGCGACGGCGTCATGGCGGTGCTCAAGTCGCCGCAGACGGCGGTCCACCTGGTGACGCTGCTGGAGGACATGCCGGTGCAGGAGACCGCCGACGCCATCGCCGAGCTCACCGCCGCCGGGCTGCCGGTCGGCTCGGTGGTGGTGAACATGGCCACCGAGCCGGCGCTGCCCGAGCCCGCGCTGGCCCGCGCCGCGCAGGACGGGCTGACCGGCGCCGACCTGGCCCCCGCCCTGGCCGCGGCAGGACTGCAGGACGTCCCGGGGCTGGCCGACGCGCTGGCCGCCGAGGCCACCGAGCACGCCCGGCGCTGGGCCGCGCAGGACGAGCTGCGCGACGAGGTCGAGGCGCTCGACCGGCCGACGGTCGAGCTGCCGCTGCTCCCCGGGCCGATGGACCTCGGCACGCTGTTCCAGCTCGCCGGCCGGCTGGAGGAGCACCTGCGGACCGAGGTGGCGGCATGAGCCAGGCGACCGAGGCGGCGCCGACCGGGCGCACCCGCCGGGCCCCGCGGCCGCCGGCACCGCCCGCGGCGGAGGCGCTGCCGCTGGAGCTCGCTGAGCTGGTGACCGACCCGGACACCCGGATCGTGGTCTGCTGCGGCGCTGGCGGCGTGGGCAAGACGACGACGTCGGCGGCCCTGGCGCTGGCCGCGGCGGAGGCCGGTCGCACCGTCGTCGTCCTCACGATCGACCCGGCGCGCCGGCTCGCCCAGTCCCTCGGTCTCGTGGAGCTGGACAACGAGCCGCGGCGGGTCGACGTCCCCGGGGCCCGGGGCGAGCTGCACGCGATGATGCTGGACATGAAGCGCACGTTCGACGACATCGTCGTGGCGCACTCGACGCCCGAACGTGCCGAGCAGATCCTCGAGAACCCCTTCTACCAGGCGCTGTCCTCGTCCTTCGCCGGGACGCAGGAGTACATGGCGATGGAGAAGCTGGGCCAGCTGCGGGCCGGCGACCGGTGGGACCTGATCATCGTCGACACCCCGCCGTCACGGTCGGCGCTGGACTTCCTCGACGCCCCGAACCGGATGAGCCGCTTCCTCGACGGCACGATGATCCGGCTGCTCACCGCGCCGAGCCGCACCGGCTTCAAGATCGCCAGCGCCGGCTTCCTGTTCTTCAGCCGGATCATCTCCAAGATCCTCGGCGGGCAGCTGCTGCGGGACATCTCCGCGTTCGTGTCCGCCCTGGACACCATGTTCGGCGGGTTCCGGGAGCGGGCGACCGCCACCTACGAGCTGCTGCGCCGGCCGGGCACCTGGTTCGTCGTCGTGGCGACGCCCGAGCCCGACGCGCTGCGGGAGGCCTCCTACTTCGTCGACCGGCTCTCGGCCGAGCAGATGCCGCTGGCCGGGCTGGTGGTCAACCGGACCCACCCACCGACGACGACGGCGCTGTCGGCGACCCGGGCCGACGGTGCCGCCGAGGAGGCCCTCGAGTCGGGGCGGGAGGGCGCCGAGCTCGCCGCGGGGGCGCTGCGGGTGCACGCCGAGCGGATGACGCTGGCCACCCGTGAGCAACACCTGGCCGACCGGTTCACCAGCGCTCACCCGGAGGTCGCCGTCCGCACGGTGCCGGCCGCCGCCGGCGACGTGCACGACCTCGACGGGCTGCGCGTCATGGCCGACGCGCTGACCGGTCCGGACGGCGACACGCCGACGGGTGTGCCACGGCGGCGCATCCTCCCCGCGCGCCGTCGCTGAGCGCGGGGGCTCGGCCGCCCGCCGCCACGTACATTGGCGGCCGATGTCTGCCGACGCCCCCGATCGCGCCCGGGTCCTGGCGAAGCTCGCCGCGACGATCGTCCTCGCCGGTGCCCTCGTGGCCGGCATGCTGCTGCCGTTCGTGGGCGGCACCGGTCTCGCCGCGCGCAACTCCGCCTCGCTGCTGGACGCCCTGCCGGTCGAGCTGACCGACGAGACGCCGGCGGGCAACACCCGCGTGCTGGCGGCCGACGGCTCGCTGATCACGATGTTCTACCGGAACAACCGGACGCCGGTGGCCGCCGACCGGATCGCCCCCGTGGTGAAGCAGGCGCTGGTCGCGATCGAGGACGCCCGCTTCGAGGAGCACAACGGCCTCGACGTGCAGGGCACGCTGCGGGCGCTGGCGACCAACGTGGCGGCCGGCTCGGTTCGGGAGGGCGGCTCGACGCTCACCCAGCAGCTGGTCAAGCAGACCCTCGCGCAGACCGCCGACACCGCCGAGGAACGACAGGCGGCCACCGAGCAGAGCGTGGGCCGCAAGCTGCGGGAGGCGCGGATGGCCCTCGCCCTGGAGGAGGAGTACTCCAAGGACGAGATCCTCACCCGCTACCTGAACCTCGTGTACTTCGGCCAGGGGGCCTACGGCGTCCAGGCCGCCGCGCAGCGCTACTTCAGCGTGGATGCCGCCGACCTGACCCTGCCGCAGGCGGCCATGCTGGCCGGCCTGGTGCAGAGCCCGTCGAACGACGACCCGATCACCAACCCGGAGAACGGGCAGAACCGGCGCAACCAGGTGCTGCAGCGGATGCTGGACGTCGGGATGATCGACCAGGCCCAGTTCACCGAGGCGTCGGCACAGCCGGTGCAGGTGGCGCAGGGCGCCGTCCCGCCCAACGGCTGCATCGACGCCTCGATCGGCGGCTTCTTCTGCGCCTTCGTGCAGCAGTACCTCACCCAGACGCTCGGCCTGTCGCAGGCCCTGCTGGACGACGGCGGGCTGACGATCCAGACGACGCTGCGGCCGGACCTGCAGCGCTCCGGGGACCAGGCCGTGCTCGGGACCCTGGCGGTGGGCGACCCGCTGGTCGGCGTCTTCACCGCCGTCGAGCCGGGCACCGGGCACGTGCTCGCCATGGCGAACAACCGCCGCTTCGGCTGCGACGGCCCCGAGTGCGAGTCGGTCAACTTCAACGTCGTCCCCAGCAAGGGCGCCGGCTCGACGTTCAAGGTCTTCACCGCCGCAGCGGCTCTCGAGGAGGGCTTCGGGCCCAACCACGTCATCACCACTGGCGAGCCGTACGTCTCGCGGGTCTACCGGGACGGGAGCGGCCCCTACGACGTGGTGAACGTGGGCGACAGCTACCCGAACACGCTCGACATGGAGCGGGCTCTGTACCTGTCGTCGAACACCTACTTCCTCGCCCTCGAGGACCAGCTGGGCTCGGTCGAGGGACCGGTGCGGATGGCGCAGCGCCTGGGCATGCGCTTCGACGCGCCGAACCAGTACCCGGCCGAGACGATCATCGCGGAGAACCGGGGCTCGTTCACGTTCGGCACCGACGCGACCAGCCCGCTGGACCTGGCCAACTCCGCCGCCACTCTGGCCGCCACCGGCACCCGGTGCGAGCCCACGCCGGTCACCGCCGTCCTCGACCGCACCGGCGAGCCGCTCACCGTGGATGGCCGGCCGGTGTTCGAGGGCAGCGACTGCACGCCGGACGCCGTCCCGGCCGAGGTCGCGTCGACCATGAACACGATGCTGCGCAAGGACGTCGAGCCCGGCTTCCGCGGGCAGACCGGCGCGCGGGCCTACGTCCCCGGTCACCAGATCGCCGGCAAGACCGGGACCAACCAGAACCGGGACTCGGTGGCCTTCATCGGCTACACACCGCAGTACTCGGCCAGCGTGATGGTCTTCAGCCCCCTGCAGAACCAGGACGTCGGTGGTTTCGGTGGCGCGCTGGGTGCCGGCATCTGGGGGAACGCGATGAGGCCCATCCTGAGCGCGCAGGCACCGGTGCCGTTCACCGCACCGGCCGCCCCCGCCCCTGCTCCCGCGCCCGCGGCTCCAGCGGCATCGCAGACGGCGCCGGACACCGCACCCACGCCGTCCCCTGCCGCGGACCCCGCCGCCGTCGAGCCGGCGCCGGCCGACCCGGCCGCGCAACCGGCGGCCGCGCAGCCCCCCGCGGCTCCGGTCGACCCGACGGCTGGTGCCGGCAACGGGACCGGGGGCGGCGACACCGGCGCGAACGGCTGAGCCGCTCCGGCGGGTCAGGCCACCGCGGCCGGTGTCACCGGCCCCGCGCGCTCCCCCCGGGTCCCGGGGGACGGCGCGGGACGACGGTGGCGCCCTCCCGGAGGAGCTCGGCCAGGACGCGCTCGGCCGCCCGCCGGCGGGCGGCGGCCCGTTCCCGCAGCACCGCGGCGAGGTGGGGGCTGGTGCACCGTCCGGCCCGCTCGTCCAGCACGCGGGCGGTCTCCGCGTAGAGGGCGTACCGGCGCAGCAGGTCGAGCAACTCCCGGCGGGACTCGAACGACGGCCGGAGCGGCACCGGACCCCCACCGCGTGCTCCGGGGAGCCGGGACGGACTGCTGCCGACGGCGCCGTGCACGGTCACGGTCGCCACCTCCTCGCGATCGACGGTGGTCTGTCGCAGAGGAAGACGCCTCCGGCGTCCGGGGATGACGCGGGCCGTGTCGGTCAGGGGTCGGGGCCACGCCGCGCCATGTCGTAGCTGGCGAGCACCTCGACGAGGAAGTCCGACGCCAACCGGGCGGTGAGGGGCACCTCGGCGGCCGGGCTGTCCCGGAGCACGTCGGCGAGGACGTCGTGGTGGACCTGGACGACCTCGAGCATGCTCCGGCCGTCGGCCAGGGCACCGCGCCCCAGCTGGTAGCCGCTGTGCAGCGCGGACTCCTCGCGCCGCGACAGGTACCGCAGGAACGCGGCCCGGTAGTCGCGGAGCAGGGTCTCGCGTGCCGTCACGTGCGCGGCGCCGGCGGTGCCGTGACGTGGCTGTCGAGCTCGGCCAGGCCCTCCTCCAGGTCGAGTGCGGTGACCACCCGGCCGGTGTCCATGCCGAGCTCCACCATGGCGAACGCGACGTCCGGCTGGATCCCGACGATCACGGTCACCGCTCCGCGCAGCCGGGCCATCTCGCCGATGTCGCGCAGCGTCCGGGACGCGAAGGAGTCCAGGACGTCGAGTGCGGCCACGTCGATGACGACCCCCCGCGCACGGTCCGACCCGATCCGTTCGACCAGGTCCTGCTGGAAGCGCACCAGCTGCGAGTCGTCCAGGGCGGTGTGGATCGACGCGATCAGGTACGGGCCCTGCCGCAGGATCGAGAAGAGCCGCGGGCCACCGTTCACGGACCACCGTTCCCGTCCTCGCGGGACACCGCGAACCCGAGCAGCCGCTCGGCCTCCTCGAGGCCGCCCTGCAGGTCGCCGATGGTGTTCATCTTCGACAGGTCGACGCCGATGGTGACCAGCGTCTGGGCGATCTCCGGGGACAGACCCGTGATGATCACGCTGGCGCCCATCAGCCGCGAGGCGTCGACCGTGCGCACCAGGTGGTTGGCGACGGACTCGTCGACGTCCGGGACGCCGGTGATGTCGACGACGACGACCTTCGCCCGGTGCGTGCGGATGCCACCGAGCAGCTGCACGGTCAGCTGCCGCGCGCGTTCCCGGTCCAGCACCCCGATGATGGGCAGGATCAGCAGCCGCTCACGGACCGGCAGCACCGGCGTCGACAGCTCACGGATGGAGTCCTGCTGCTGCCGGATGACCCGCTCGCGCTCCTCGACGAAGCTGACGGCCACGGTGTTCGCGATCCGGTTGGCCGCCGGCTCGTAGGCGTCGAGCACCCGGTTGAGCAGTGAGAAGTCGCGCTGGTACTTCTCGAACAGCGACCTGGCCAGGACGTCGCGCAGCAGGAGCACGATGCCGACGACCTCGTGCGTCTCCACGCCCCGCGGGATGATTCGCTCGGAGAGGTCGCGGGCGTAGTGCTGCAGCGCCTCCACGCTGCCGGTCTCCAGGACCTCGACGTAGTTGTCGTAGACCAGCGTGGTCTCGGCCACCATCTCCTGGGCGGTCATCGCCTGCAGCAGGTGCGTCTCCTGGATGCGGCCGACCCACTCCTGGCGGAGCCGGGTGCGGTGCTCGCGCAGGTGCGCCACCAGTTGTGGCAACAGGGCCTGCTCGTCGAGGCCGGGTGAGGCGTCGGTCGGAGCCACGGTCACGCTCGGGTCCTCGAACCTGGTCATGTCTCTCCCCGCCACTTCGTCATCGTCACCGTCGTGCCGCGGTCGATCTCGGAGACCACCGCGAACTCGTCCATCAACCGCCGTGCGCCCGGCAGCCCCAGCCCGAGCCCCTGGTAGGTGCTGTAGCCGTCCTGCAGCGCCTGTTCGACGTCGGCGATCCCCGGGCCCGCGTCGCGGGCGACGATGGAGATCCCCTTCCGCGGCTCCTGCAACTCGGCCACGACGACCTCGCCGGACTCCGCGAAACGCACGATGTTGCGGGTGATCTCCGACACCGCCGTCGCGATCAGCGTGACCTCGGTGGTGGAGAACCCCAGCCGGGTGGCGACCTCACGAGCGGCCTGCCGGGCGGCGACGACGTCGGCGTCGGTGCGCACGGCGACGCGCACCGCGTCGTCCCGGGACCGTCCGCGTCCCACCAGGGGCTCGGACAGCCGCGCGCACAGGTCGCACTCGAGCAGGTGGCGGGCGGCGTCGACCTCGCGCTGGCGCCGCCGGTCGCCGCCGGAGATGGCCAGCAGCACGGGACGGCAGCGCTCCGTCGGTGGCTCCACCCGCTCGGAGACGAGCAGGTACTCCACCCGCAGCCGGGCGCGGGTGCGGTTGAGCTGGGCGGCCACCGCACCGGCGGTGGACCCGAGCTCGGCCGCCAGGGCCCGGGTGTCCTGGCCGGAGACCTCGTGGGCGAGCAGCGTCGACCGCTCGCGGTCGGACAGCCGGGTGAGTGCCTCCGCGACGGCAGCGCGGTCCTCGCGGGCGAGGACGTCCTCGTCGGGCGCCTCCGGAGGCCGCAGGTCGACGACCCGGTGCTGGTGCCGTCGCTGCCGGTCCTGGTCCCGCCACATCGAGGTGACGACGTTGCGCGCCGTCACGATGGCGTAGGGCTCGAGCATCCCCGGTTCGACCCGGCCGGCGGCGGCGAGGACGCGGGTCAGGGTCTCCTGCACCAGGTCATCGGCGGTCGCCGGATCGGGGACGCGGGACGCCACGATCCGGCGGACGAGCGGGATGAGGGCTGCGACGTCCGCAGACCCGCAGTCACCTCCCGGGCTCCCCACCGGCTCGACCGCCACCACCCGCGAGACGGTACGCCCGGGGGTCCCCCGTCGGTGCGCCGAACGGACCGCCGGTGGACGCCTTCCCCACCCGTGCATGACGCGGTGCTCCGGGTCGCCTCGGCCGGTCCTGACGACGCGCTGAGACCCGGGGGACCGTTCCTGAGCAGCGGCGACACCAGGACAGGAACCGGGAGGAGCGGCCGGGCAGCCCTCGTCACCCGCCTCGGCGAGCGGCGTCTTCACCCATGCACGGCCGTACTCCACCCGGCACGAGGCGCCGGGACGGCTCACGAGCAAGGAGGCTCCACATGGTCAGCACATGGGCACGCAAGGCCGTCGTCCCGGTCTTCGCCGGAGCGGCGATAGTCGCTGCTGCGACGCCTGCTGCGGCGCAGCCGAACCAGGACGGACTGATCAACGTCGCTGTTGGCGACGTGACGATCCTCGAGGACGTGAACATCGGGGTGGCGGCCCAGGTCGCGGCCAACCTCTGCGGCCTCAAGGTCGGGCCGGTCGCCGTCCTGGGCACCGCCGTGGACCGCAGCGGTGACACCGAGACGGTCTGCACGACCGACCAGGGACCGGTCACCCTCGAGCAGAACTGACGAGCACCGGCCGGTGGACCCCTGACCCGGTCCGCCGGCCGGCCCGCCCCTGCCCCCGGCCCCGTCCCGAGGCTCGCCCCGAGCTCGCGAGGGGTGAGGAGGACGGGGTCCTCCTTCAGCCCAGCTGGCGGCGCACCTCGGCGGCCACCCGGCCTCCCTCGGCCCGGCCGGCGACCTCCTTCTGCACCGCGCCCATGACCCGGCCCATGTCCTTCATGCCGCCGGCGCCGGTGCGGGTGACGACGTCGGCGACGAGAGCGGCGAGGTCGGCGTCCTCCAGCTGCGCGGGCAGGTAGGCGGCCACCACGTCGCCCTCCGCCCGCTCCCGGTCGGCCTGCTCGGTGCGGCCGGCGCCGGCGAAGGCCTCGGCGGCCTCCCGGCGCTTCTTGGCCTCGCGCCGCAGCACCGCCTGCACCTCGTCGTCACTGAGCTCGCGGGCCTCCTTGCCGGCCACCTCCTCCGCGCTGACCGCGGCGAGCACCATCCGCAGCGTGGCGGTGCGCAGCTCGTCGCGGGACTTCATCGCGGTGGTCAGGTCGGTGCGCAGCTGTTCCTTCAGGTCGGACACGGGCGCCAGCCTCGCACGGCGCGTTCCGGCGACGCGCCCGTAATGTCGGCTTCCGTGCGAGCGACCACAGCCCTCCCGGCCGCCGTCCTCGGGTCCGCGACCGCGGGGATCGCCTACGCCTCCCTCTACGAGCGCACCCGCTGGACGCTGCGCCGCTTCGACGTCCCGGTGCTCGCCCCGGGCTCCGCGCCGCTGCGGGTGCTGCACCTGTCCGACCTGCACATGACCGCCGGGCAGCGGTCCAAGCAGGAGTGGGTGGCCTCGCTGGCGGACCTCCAACCGGACCTGGTGGTGGACACCGGCGACAACCTGGCCGGGATGGACGCCGTCCCGGGGACGCTGCGCGCGCTCGAGCCGCTGCTCGACCTGCCGGGCGCCTTCGTGCTGGCCAGCAACGACTACTACGCGCCGCGGCCGAAGAACCCGCTCAAGTACTTCAAGCGGGACCACGTGCGGGTGCACGGCGACGAGCTGCCCTGGCGCGACCTGCGCGACGCCATGGCCGCCCGCGGCTGGCTCGACCTCACCAACGCCCGGGGCGAGCTGGTCGTGGGCGGACGGCGGATCGTCTTCGCCGGCGTCGACGACTCGCACCTGCGTCTCGACCGCTACGACCTCGTCGCCGGCCCCGCCGACCCGACCGCGGACCTGCGCATCGGGCTGGCCCACTCCCCCGAGCCGCGGGTGCTCGACCGCTTCGCCGCCGACGGCCACGACCTGCTGCTGTGCGGGCACACCCACGGCGGGCAGCTGCGGGTGCCCCTCTACGGCGCGCTGGTGACCAACTGCGGCATCGACCGCGACCGGGTCCGCTGGCTGCACCGCTGGGCCGAGCCGTCGGCGACCAACCCGCACGGCACCTGGCTGCACGTCTCGGCCGGTCTGGGCACCAGCCCCTACGCGCCGTACCGCTTCGCCTGCCCGCCGGAGGCGACGCTGCTCACCCTGACCGCCCGTCGGACCTGAGGTCGGCGTCGGCTAGACTCGCTCCGTACCTCGGGGTGTGGCGCAGCTTGGTAGCGCGCGTCGTTCGGGACGACGAGGTCGCAGGTTCAAATCCTGTCACCCCGACACACTGCTCAGGGGCCGCCGCGAGGCGGCCCCTGAGTCGTCCCGGGGGTCCGTGCGCCGCGTCATGGGTTGGCGGAGGTCCGGTCCGGGCACCGGGCCCTCCGATGACCGAGTGGTTGCTCCTCCTCGCCGCCGTGGTGCTCACGGCACTGACCGGTTTCTTCGTGGCCGCCGAGTTCTCCCTGACGACGGTCGACCGCGGGCGGGCCGAGCAGGCCGCGGCGTCCGGGGACCGCCGGGCCCGCGGCGTCGTTGCGGCGCTGCGCACGCTGTCCACCCAGCTGTCGGCCGCCCAGCTGGGCATCACGATCACCACGCTGGTCGTCGGCTACCTGGCCGAGCCTGCACTGGGCCAGCTGCTGCGCGGCCCGCTGGAGGCGGCCGGGCTGCCCGGCGGCTGGGTCACCGGCGTCTCCTACGGCCTGGCGCTGGCGCTGGCCACCACGCTGCAGATGCTGATCGGCGAGCTGGGTCCCAAGAACCTGGCCATCGCCCGCCCGCTGCCCGTCGCAGCCGCGGTGGCCCCCGGGATGCGCGCCTTCACCCGGGTCGCCGGCGTCTTGGTCCACGCCCTCCAGGCCCTGGCCAACGCAATCGTCCGGCGGCTGGGCTTCGAGCCGCGCGAGGAGCTGGACTCCGCCCGCGGCGCCGACGAGCTCGCCGCGGTGGCCCGGCGCTCGGCCGAGGAGGGTGACCTCTCGCCGCGCGCCGCCCGGCTGCTGGAGCGCTCCCTCGCGCTGCGGGACAAGGTCGCCGCCGACGTGATGACCCCGCGCACGCAGATGTGGGCGCTGCGCGCCGATGCCACCGCGGCCGACGTCATCGCCGCGGCGGTCGCCTCGGGCTCGTCCCGCTTCCCGCTCTACGGCGCCGGCCTCGACGAGGTCACCGGGGTGGTGCACGTCAAGCACGCGGTCGCCGTCCCGGAGGACCAGCGGGACGTCGTGCCGGCCGAGGAGCTCGCGGTGCCGATCCTCACCGCTCCCTCGCTGCTGCGGGTGGAGCGGCTGCTGGACCTGCTGCGCGAGGAGGGCCTGCAGATGGCCCTGGTCGTGGACGAGTGGGGCGCGACGCACGGCATCGTGACGCTGGAGGACATCGTGGAGGAGGTCGTCGGCGAGATCACCGACGAGACCGACCGCCCGCTGCGGCTGCTGCGCCGGGTCGATCCGCAGACCTGGCTGCTGTCCGGGCTGCTGCGGCCCGACGAGGTGCGGGAGCGCACCGGCGTCCCGGTGCCCGAGGGCCGCTACGAGACGCTCGGCGGCTACCTCGCCGAGCAGCTGCAGCGCCTGCCCGCCGTGGGGGACACGGTGCCCGTCGAGGGCGGGGAGCTGACCGTGGAGACGATCGAGGGACGGCGGGTGGCCCGGGTGCGGGCGCTGATGCGGGAGGGCTACGCCTCGGGGGCGACCGCCGTCCGGCTCGTCGAGGACGACGAGAAGGAGCCGGCCGCGTGAGCGACGTCCTCAGCCTGCTGGTGCTGGTCGCCCTGCTCCTGGGCAACGCCTTCTTCGTCGCGGCGGAGTTCGCGCTGGTCACCGCGCGTCCCGACCAGCTGGAGCCGCGGGCGGCGGCCGGCTCGTCGCGGGCCCGGAAGACCATCCGCGCGATGCGCAACGTCTCGGCGATGATGGCCGGCGCGCAGCTGGGCATCACGCTGTGCTCGCTGGGCCTCGGCGCGGTCGGCGAGCCCGCGGTGGCGCACCTGATCGAGGCGCCGATGGCGGCCCTCGGCGTCCCGGAGGGGCTGCTGCACCCGATCGCGCTGGTCATCGCGCTGTCGATCGTGACCGTGCTGCACATGGTGCTCGGTGAGATGGTGCCCAAGAACATCACCATCGCCGGGCCCGACCGCGCCGCGCTGCTGCTCGGCCCGCCCCTGGCGGCGTTCGTCCGGCTGCTCGGTCCGGTGATCGGGCTGTTCAACGCCGCGGCCAACGCGATGGTCCGGCTGGCCGGCGTCCAGCCGACCGACGAGGTGGCGGCCGGCTTCGACGAGGCCGAGATCCGCTCGATGATCAGCCAGTCGCGGCGGGAGGGCCGGCTCGGCAGCGAGGTCGGCGAGCTGGCCGCCGGGGCGCTGACCTTCGACCAGGACGAGCTGGAGGCGGTCCTGCTCCCCCTCGACCGGCTGGTCACCGTGCCGCGCGCCACCACGCCGCGACGGCTGGAGGCGGTCGTCGCCGAGCACGGGTTCAGCCGCTACCCCGTCCGCGACGACGACGGCGCGCTGCTCGGCTACGTGCACGTCAAGGACGTGCTCGGGGTGGAGCCCGAGGCCCGCGACCGGCCCATCGCCGACGAGCACGTCATCCCGTTCACCCCGCTGCAGCCCGGCGCGGCCCTGCCCGACGTGCTGACCGCGATGCGCGACGCCGGCGCCCACCTGGGCCGCGTGCTCGACGGTGGGCGGACCGTGGGGCTGGTCGCCCTCGAGGACGTGCTGGAGCGGCTCATCGGCGACATCCGCGACGCGGCCGCCGAGACCTCCCGCCGGCTCGAGGAGCCGGCCCGGGGCGGCGCCGGGGCCGGGGCGGGCGCCGGGGGAAGATGAGTCGGTGAGCTCCGAGCCGACCGCCCTCTCCCCCGAGGTCACCGCCCGCTGGCAGGCCCGCTTCCGCGCGCCGCGGGTGAGCCTCCCCGACTGGGCGCTGGAGGCTCCGCACCGCAGCCTGTACGCCTCCGACGTCAGCGGCGTCGTCGAGCAGTACGCGTGGGACCGGACCACCGACGCCCACCGGCAGGCGACCGACCGGGCCAACGGCACGCTGATCGGCACGCTGAGCCCGGACGGCGAGACGATCTGGTGGTTCGCCGACACCGACGGCGACGAGTTCGGTGTCTGGATGACCCAGCCCTTCGCCGGCGGGGAGGACCGCGTCGCCGTCCCCGAGGTCGGGCCGGCCTACCCGGCGGGCCTGGAGGTCGGCACGTCCGTCGTCGCCCTCGGCCGCTCCACCGACGACGGCTCGGAGCTGTGGCTGGCACCGGCCGGGGGCACGCCGCGGGTGGTCTACCGGCACGAGGACCCGGCGTCGGTCGACGCGCTCACCCACGACGAGGACCTGCTGGTCATCTCGCACTCCGAGCACGGCGACCCGCGCTACCCGGCGCTGCGGCTGCTGCGCACCGGCGACGACTCCGTGGTCGCGGAGAAGTGGGACGGCGAGGGCCGCGGCCTGCACGCGCTGGAGTTCGCCCCGCTCCCCGGTGACCGCCGGCTGCTGGTGGGCCATGAGCGCCGCGGCCGCGAGGAGCTGCTGGTCTGGGACGTCGGCACCGACACCGAGACCGAGATCGTGCTCGACCTGCCCGGCGACGTGACCGCCGGCTGGTACCCGGACGGCTCGGCGCTGCTCGTCGGGCACGACCACGCCGCCCGCAGCGAGCTGTACCGCTACGACCTCGCCAGCGGGGCCCTGGAGCGGCTGGACACCCCGCGCGGCGTCGTCCGCGGGGCCACCGCCCGCCCGGACGGCACCGTCGAGCTGGCCTGGTCGAACTCCGAGCGGCCACCGGTGATCCGGCGGGCCGACGGGCCGGTGGTGCTGGCCGCTCCGGGAGAGGAGCCCCCCGCGGCCTACCCGGTGGAGGACCGCTGGGTGCCGGGGCCGGGCGGCGACGTCCACGCCCTGGTGGTGCGGCCGGCCGGCCCGCCCCCGTACGCGGCGGCGTTCCTGGTGCACGGCGGCCCGGAGGCGGCCGACGACGACTCCTACCGCGCCCGCCGCGCGGCCTACGTGGACGCCGGGTACGCCGTCGTGCACGTGAACTACCGCGGGTCGACCGGCTACGGCAGCGCCTGGCGCGACGCGCTGACCGGCCGGCCGGGGCTGACCGAGCTGGATGACGTCGCGGCGGTCTACGACGCGCTGGTCGAGGAGGGCTTCCTCGACCCGTCGCGGGCGCTGCTCTCGGGCGGGTCGTGGGGCGGGTTCCTCACCCTGCTCGGCCTGGGCACCCAGCCGGAGCGCTGGGCCGCCGGGATCGCCGAGGTGCCCGTGGCCGACTACCTGGCCGCCTACGAGGACGAGATGGAGGGCCTGCGGGCCTACGACCGGGCGCTGTTCGGCGGCTCACCGGAGGAGGTGCGCGACGTCTACGTGCGCTCCTCGCCGATCACCTACGCCGAGGCCGTGACCGCGCCGGTGCTCGTCGTCGCCGGCGCCAACGACCCGCGCTGCCCGATCCGGCAGATCGACAACTACCTGGCGCGCCTCGACGAGCTCGGCAAGCCGCACGAGGTGTACCGCTTCGACGCCGGCCACGGCTCGCTGGTCATCGAGGAGACCATCCGCCAGGTGGAGGTGGCGCTGGACTTCGCCCTGCGGAACGTCAAGCCCTGATCCGCGGTGATCGTTGGCGGGTGGCTGCCATCGACGGCGTGTCAGGCGGCCACCCGCCGGTGATCACCTGCCGGAGGCGAGGATCAGCTCGGCGATCTGGACGGTGTTGAGCGCCGCGCCCTTGCGCAGGTTGTCGTTGCTGACGAACAGCACCAGGCCGCGGTCGCCGTCGACGCCCGGGTCCTGCCGGATGCGGCCGACGTAGCTCGGGTCGCGGCCGGCCGCCTGCAGCGGCGTGGGCACGGCGGTGAGCTCCACACCGGGCGCGGAGGACAGCAGCTCGGTGGCCCGCTCGACGGTGAGCTCACGCTCGAACTCCAGGTTCAGCGACAGCGAGTGCCCGGTGAAGACCGGCACGCGGACGCAGGTGCCCGAGACCCGCAGCTCGGGGATGCCGAGGATCTTGCGGCTCTCGTTGCGGAGTTTCTGCTCCTCGTCGGTCTCGGACGTCCCGTCGTCGACCAGCGAGCCGGCCATGGGCAGCACGTTGAACGCGATCGGCCGCACGTACTTGGCCGGCTCCGGGAAGGGCACCGCCGAGCCGTCGTGGGTGAGCTCCGCGGCCTTGTCGACGACCGCCTTGACCTGGGTGTCGAGCTCCTCGACGCCGGCCAGGCCGCTGCCGGAGACCGCCTGGTAGGTGCTGGCCACGATGCGGACCAGCTGGGCCTCGTCGTGCAGCGGCTTGAGCACCGGCATCGCGGCCATCGTGGTGCAGTTCGGGTTGGCGATGATCCCCTTGGGGATCGACGCCAGCGCGTCCGGGTTGACCTCGGCGACCACCAGGGGGACGTCGGGGTCGCGGCGCCAGGCCGAGCTGTTGTCGACGACGGTCACGCCGGCCTCGGCGAACCGCGGCGCCTGCACCCGCGAGGTCGACGCACCGGCGGAGAAGATCGCGATGTCGAGCCCGGTGGGGTCGGCGGTCGCGGCGTCCTCGACGGTGATCTCGCCGTCGCCCCACGGCAGGGTGCTGCCGGCGGAGCGGGCGGAGGCGAAGAAGCGCAGCTCGCTGAGCGGGAACCCGCGCTCGGCGAGGATCTGCCGCACCACACCGCCGACCTGACCGGTGGCGCCGACGACGCCGACGCGCAGCCCGTCGCTGGAGAAGGTGCTCATCGTCCCGTCCCTCCGTAGACGACCGCCTGTGCCTCGTCGGTGCCGAGGTCGAAGGCGTCGTGCACCGCGCGGACGGCGACGTCCACGTCGGTGTCCTGGCACACCACGGAGATGCGGATCTCCGAGGTGCTGATCAGCTCCAGGTTGACACCGGCGTCGGCCAGCGCCCCGAAGAAGCGCGCGGACACGCCCGGGTGGGAGCGCATGCCCGCCCCGACCAGCGACACCTTGCCGATGTGCTGGTCGAAGGTGACGTCGGTGTAGCCGATGGTGTTCTTGACCTTCTCCAGCGCGGCGAGGGCTGCCGGCCCGTCGCTCTTGGGCAGCGTGAAGGAGATGTCGGCGAGCTTGCTGGCCGCGGTCGACACGTTCTGCACGATCATGTCGACGTTGACCTCGGCCTCGGCGAGCACGCGGAACAGCTGCGCGGCCTCGCCCGGCCGGTCGGGCACCCCGAAGACGGTGATCTTGCCCTCGGAGCGGTCGTGCGCGACGCCGGTGATGATCGCCTGTTCCACCGTGAGGTCCTCCATCGAGCCGGTCACCGTGGTGCCGGGGAGCTGGGAGTAGGAGCTGCGGACGTGCACCGGGATGCCGTAGCGGCGGGCGTACTCGACGCAGCGGAGCATGAGCACCTTCGCCCCGGAGGCGGCGAGCTCGAGCATCTCCTCGTACGTCACCGTGTCCAGCCGCCGGGCGTTGGGCACGATCCGCGGGTCGGCGGTGAACACGCCGTCGACGTCGGTGTAGATCTCGCAGACGTCGGCCTGCAGTGCCGCGGCGACGGCCACGGCGGTCGTGTCGGAGCCGCCCCGGCCGAGCGTGGTGACGTCCTTGGTGTCCTGGCTGACGCCCTGGAAGCCGGCGACGATGACGATCGAGCCCTCGTCGAGGGCGTCGCGCAGCCGGCCGGGCGTGACGTCGATGATCCGCGCCCTGCCGTGGCTGGAGGTGGTGATCACCCCGGCCTGGGAACCGGTGAACGACCGCGCCTCGTAGCCGTGGGTGTTGATCGCGATGGCCAGCAGGGCCATGGAGATCCGCTCACCCGCAGTGAGCAGCATGTCCAGCTCGCGGCCGGCCGGGTCGTCGGTGATCTGCGCGGCCTGGTCGAGCAGCTCGTCGGTCGTGTCGCCCATCGCGGAGACCACGACGACGACGTCGTCGCCCGCCTCCTTGGCCGCCACGATCCGCTCGGCGACGCGCTTGATGTGCGCGGCGGAGGCGACGGACGAGCCGCCGTACTTCTGGACGACGAGGGCCACGGGTCCACAGGCTACCGAGGTCCCCGGTGGCGGCCGTGCTTGCGTCCCCCTGGGCGGGGCGCTGTGATCACCGGGTGGACGACGTGGAGCGCTGGCTGCTGACGGCCGAGGAGCGCGGCAACCCGGCGACGTCCCTGCCCGCGTACACCGAGGGCAACCTCGTCGAGGCGCTCGTGCACGGCGTGCGCTACTTCGACCGGCTGGTCGAGTGCGTCGAGCGGCTGGACGCCGGTGACCACCTGTTCTTCACCGACTGGCGGGGCGACCCGGACGAGCAGCTGCGCCCGGGCGGGCCCACCGTCGCCCAGCTGTTCACCGACGCGGTGCGGCGCGGGGTCTGCGTGCGCGGGCTGGTGTGGCGCTCGCACGTGGACTGGATGTCGTTCAGCGCGCACGAGAACCGGGCGCTGGACGACGAGGTCGAGCACGGCGGCGGCGAGGTGATCCTCGACCAGCGGGTGCGCCGCGGGGGCAGCCACCACCAGAAGCTCGTCGTCCTGCGGCACGACCAGGACCCGACCCAGGACGTCGCCTTCGTCGGCGGGATCGACCTGTGCCACAGCCGGCGGGACGACGCCGCGCACAGGGGCGACCCGCAGCCGGTGGCGATGTCCGCGGCCTACGGGGAGACACCGCCCTGGCACGACGTCCAGCTGATGCTGCGCGGCCCGACGGTCGGCGTCCTGGACACCGTGTTCCGCGAGCGCTGGGACGACCCCACGAACGCCGACTCCGGCAACCCGATCGCGTGGGTGCTCGACCGGCTGCGCGGCGCGCGCCTGGAACCCGACCCGCTGCCGCCGCAGCTGCCCCCGCCGCCGCCGTGCGGTCCGCACCTGGTGCAGAACCTGCGCACCTACCCGGCGATCCGGCCGCCCTACGACTTCGCGCCGCGCGGCGAGCGGTCGGTGGCCCGCGGGTACTCCAAGGCGATCGAGCAGGCCCGCCGGCTGGTGTACCTGGAGGACCAGTACATGTGGTCGGCCGACGTCGCGCGGCTGTTCGCCGAGGCGCTGGCCGCCAACCCGGCGCTGCACCTGGTCGTCGTGGTGCCGCGGGTGCCCGACCAGGACGGCGCGCTCGCCGAGCGGTCGCAGTACGTGGGCCGGTGGCAGGCGCTGGAGATGTGCCGGCGGGCCGGGCGCAACCGGGTGCACGTCTTCGACGTGGAGAACGACGAGGGGACGCCGGTCTACGTGCACGCCAAGGTGTGCGTGGTGGACGACGTCTGGGCCAGCATCGGCAGCGACAACTTCAACCGGCGCTCCTGGACCCACGACAGCGAGCTCTCCTCCGCCGTGCTGGACACCACGCGGGACCCGCGCGAGCCCCGTGACCCCGCCGGCACCGGCGACGGCGCCCGGACCTTCGCCCGCGACCTGCGCCTGGAGCTGGCCCGCGAGCACCTGGACCGCGCGGCCGACGGCAGCGAGGACGACGACCTGCTCGACCCGGACGCGTTCGTGGCGGCGATGGAGGCCTCGGCTGCCGAGCTCGACACCTGGTACGCCGGCGGCCGCCGGGGCCCGCGCCCGCGGGGCCGGCTGCGCGAGCACTCCTCGCCGCGGCTGTCGCTGCCCACCCGGCTGTGGGCGACGCCGGTCTACCGCCTCGTCGACGACCCCGACGGCCGTCCGTGGCGCATGCGCCTGGCCCGGGAGTTCTGAGCCCAGCCCCCCTGGCCGGCGTCCGCGCCCGCCCTCCAGCCCGGCGGGCTGCCGCACCCGGGCACTGCCCCCGGCGAGTCGTGCTCTGCCCAGCACTGTGGGCAGAGCACGAAGGGGGACGGGCGCCTTCCCACTCGAGGAGCTCGTGCTCTGCCCAGCACTGTGGGCAGAGCACGAGCTTCCACAGGGAGACACACGGGCCCCCGATCCCCCGGGACAGCCCGGATCCTCGACGCGTGACCGACGCCGACCACAGCGGCATCCTGCGGCGGATCCGCAGGACCGCCGACCTGTCGCAGCGGGAACTGGCGGTGCGTATCGGCATCTCGAAGTCCGCTGTGGCCGCAGCGGAGAGCGGCCGGTCCGGCATCGACGCCCGGGCGCTTGTCCGCGCCGCCGAGGTGGCCGGGTTGCGGTTGGCGCTGGTCGACGCCGACGGGCGGGAGGTGGCCGGCATGGACGGCGACGCGGTCCGGGACCAGGCCGGCCGCCGCTACCCCGCCCACCTGGACACCCGCTACGGCGACGAGGAGTGGTGGTACACGCACCAGGGTCACGGCCACGACCGCGAGCAGCCCTGGTACACGTTAGACCGCAGCCGCTGGATCCGGGACCGGGTCCGGGCACGCGACGGCGTGCCGGAGGACCACCAGGTACCGCGCCCCGGCGACTCCCCGGGACAACGGGCCGAGGCTCGCCGCGCGGCGCACTGGCGTGCCGTCGCCGCCGAGCGGCAGCGGCGGTTCCTCGCCGGCGAGTTCGCGCACGTCGACGACGGCCTCACCTGCGCGTGCCCACCGGGGTGCGACGAGGTCGACGACGGCTCCGGGCCGCCCAGGCACGCCGTGGACTGCCCGTGTGGCTGCGACCTCGCCTGACCCGCTGCTACCGTGGCCGTGTGCGCGGCAGCCTCCTGCTTACCCGCCGCGGCGAGGCCCTCTCCTAGGTCGGCCCCCTCGCCGCGGGGACCCGCCGTGACCGAGAGCGTCCCCGGCGCCTGCTGACCGCCCCACCGGAGCTGCGACCAGCCCGCGCCCAGAGGAGCGAGAACCCGTGAGCAGGAACCCGAGCGAGAACCACCCGCACGTCCGCCACCCCCAGCAGCCGTCGCGCATGCCGATCTCCCGCTACGCCCCCTTCACCCCGATCGTGCTGCCCGACCGCACGTGGCCGGAGACGGTGACCACCCAGGCCCCGCGCTGGTGCGCCGTCGACCTGCGCGACGGCAACCAGGCGCTGATCGACCCGATGACACCCGACCGCAAGCGGCGGATGTTCGAGCTGCTGGTCCGCATGGGCTACAAGGAGATCGAGGTCGGCTTCCCCGCGGCCAGCCAGACCGACTTCGACTTCGTCCGCCAGCTCATCGAGGACGACCTGGTACCCGACGACGTCACCGTCCAGGTGCTCACCCAGGCCCGCGACGAGCTGATCGAGCGCACCTTCGAGTCCCTGCGCGGCGCGAAGCAGGCCATCGTCCACCTGTACAACTCCACCTCCACCCTGCAGCGGCGGGTCGTGTTCGGCTCCGACCGGGCCGGGATCGTCGACATCGCCGTCCACGGCGCGCAGGTGGTGCGCAAGCTGGCCGAGCAGATGGGCGACACCGACGTCCGGTTCGAGTACTCCCCCGAGTCCTTCACCGGCACCGAGCTCGACTTCGCCGTCGAGGTGTGCAACGCGGTCACCGACGTGTGGGAGCCCACTCCCGACCGGCCGACGATCATCAACCTGCCGGCGACGGTCGAGATGGCCGAGCCGACGGTCTACGCCGACCAGATCGAGTGGATGCACCGCAACCTGGGCCGCCGGGACGCCGTCGTCCTGTCGCTGCACCCGCACAACGACCGCGGCACCGCCGTCGCCGCCGCCGAGCTGGGCTACCGCGCCGGTGCCGACCGCATCGAGGGCTGCCTGTTCGGCAACGGCGAGCGCACTGGCAACGTCGACCTGGTCACCCTGGGTCTGAACCTGTTCAGCCAGGGCATCGACCCGCAGATCGACTTCTCCGACATCGACGAGATCCGCCGCACCGTCGAGTACTGCAACCAGCTGGGCGTGCACGAGCGGCACCCCTACGGCGGCGACCTGGTCTACACCGCCTTCTCCGGCTCCCACCAGGACGCGATCAACAAGGGCCTCAAGGCGCTCGAGCTCGACGCCGAGGCCGCCGGCAAGCCGGTCGCCGAGATGCCGTGGGCGGTGCCGTACCTGCCCATCGACCCCAAGGACGTCGGCCGCACCTACGAGGCCGTCATCCGGGTGAACAGCCAGTCCGGCAAGGGCGGCGTCGCCTACATCATGAAGACCGAGAACCAGCTGGACCTGCCGCGCCGGCTGCAGATCGAGTTCAGCGCGGTGGTCCAGCGGCACACCGACGACGAGGGCGGCGAGGTGACCGCCCAGCAGATGTGGGCGGCGTTCTCCAGCGAGTACCTGCCCGACCCCGGCGCCCCGTGGGGCCGCTTCTCCCTCACCGGGCACCGGCACCGGACCCACGGCGACCAGCTCGACGAGATGGTGGTCGAGCTGGTCGACGCCGGCGTGCCGATGACCGTGGAGGGCCGCGGCAACGGGCCGATCGCCGCGTTCGTCGACGCGCTGCGGTCGGTGGACGTCGACGTCCGGGTCCTCGACTACGCCGAGCACGCCATGTCCGCGGGCGGGGACGCGCGCGCCGCGGCCTACGTCGAGTGCGCCGTCGGCGACCGGGTGCTCTGGGGCGTGGGCATCGACCCGAACATCGTCACCGCATCACTGCGCGCGGTCGTCTCGGCGGTGAACCGAGCCCAGCGCTGAGGACCGGCGGGCGGGGCGCCCGACGACGCCCCGCCCCGCGTCCGGTCGCGGCACCATCGGGGGATGGCCCAGCTGACGCCCTACCTCACCGTGCGCGACGCCCGGGCGGCGACGGCGTGGTACGCCGACGCCCTGGGTGCCCGCGTGGTGGGTGAGCTCTACGTCATGGACGACGACCGCATCGGGCACGCCGAGCTCGACGTCGGTGGGGCGACGCTCTACCTCGCCGACGAGTACCCCGAGCTGGGTCTGGCCGCGCCGGACGCCGGCCGGGTCGCCGTCACGCTGCACCTGGCGGTGCCCGACGTCGAGGCGGCCGTCGACCGGGCCGCCGCAGCCGGGGCGGCCGTGGAGCGGCCGCCCTCCGACGGCCCCGGCGGGCGCACCGGCGTCGTCGTCGACCCCTTCGGGCACCGCTGGATGCTGCAGACGCCGAGCCGTGGACCGGCTGCTGCGCGACCGCCGGTCCGGCCCGGCGACACGGTGCACCTGACGCTCCGGGTGCCCGACGGCGCCCGCGCCCGTGACTTCTACGAGGCGGTGCTCGGCTGGTCGCTGAGCCCCGGCCGGGTCGACGACGGCTGGGAGGCGCCGGGCCAGACGCCGACGGTCGGCCTGCACGGCGGGCAGACCTCCGACCCGGGCGCCGTCCCGGTGTACGCGGTCGACGACATCGAGGTCGCGGTCGCCGCGGTGCAGACCGCCGGCGGTCGGGCCGGTGCGGTCGAGGCCCAGGACTCCGGGCCGTCGGCGTACTGCCGCGACGACCAGGGGCTGCCGTTCCGGCTGGCTCAGCTCGGCTGAGGGAGGACCCCGTCCTCCTCGGGCGGGGCGTCGCCGGGCTCGTCACCCCGGTACCGCGGGTCCTGGTGGCCGGCCGGGCCGAACTCGTCGATCAGCAGCAGGTCGCGGCGGACGTGCCGGCGGCGGTAGGCGACCCGGCTGATCAGGTGCGCGCTCACCGGCGCGGTCAGCAGCTGGAAGGCGGCCACGAGCAGCAGCATCCACGCGTTGGCCCAGCCGTCGAGCCGGATCGCGGCGCCGACCATCACCAGCAGGACGCCGAGCACCTGGGGCTTGGTGCCGGCGTGCATCCGGGACAGCACGTCGGGGAAGCGCACCAACCCCAGGCCGGCGGTGAGGCACAGGGCGGCACCGGTCAGCAGGCAGGCGAACGCGACGACGTCGGCCAGCGCCGTCACGACTGCTCCTCCCGGACCTCGGCCGCCAGCGGCAGGCCGAGGTCGCGGCCGTCCCCCGTGCGGGAGCGCAGCAGCATCCCGCCGATGTAGCGGGCGACCGAGACCGAGCCGACGAAGGCCAGCAGCGAGACCACGACCAGCACCGGCACGACCGTCGGGGAGCGCTCCAGCGCGGCGTAGACCGCCAGGCCGGCGGAGATGATGACCAGCAGGGTGTCGGTGGCGACGACCCGGTCGAGCAGCGAGGGGCCCAGGGCCAGCCGCACGAGCGCCAGCAGCGCTCCCCCACCGATCAGCGCGTACAGCGCGAAGCCCACGACCGTCACGGCGTCGACACCGCCTTCCCCTGGTGCCCGTCGAGGACGGCGAGGTCCGCCGGTGAACCGAACGCCCGGACCAGGCGCTCCTCGACCACCAGCACGTTCGCCTTCTTCCGCGCCACGCCCTCGAGGTCGCGCACGGGCAGCAGGTGCAGGGTCATCACCCGGTGCTCCCGGTCCAGGTCGAGGACCAGGGACCCGGGGACGAGCGAGGTCGCCTCGGCCACCATGGTCAGCAGCAGGTCGGAGTCGGCGCGCAGCTGCACCTGCACGATCGCCGTCCGCCCGACACCGCCCGGTCGCAGGGCCTGCCAGGCGACCTCGGCCCCGGACGCGAACAGGTCCACGACGAAGTGGCCGAGGAAGACCAGCAGCGGCAGCGGCCGCACCCGGGCGCCGCCGACCACGTGCGGCAGCGGCAGCAGCGTCAGCACGGTCAGCGCGACGACCGAGCCGGAGAGCAGGTTCGCCCAGGACCAGGTGCCCCAGAGCAGCATCCACACCACCACCAGCCAGACGGCCAGCGGGACCTGGTGGCGCAGCCGGGTCGCGGCGGGCTCGACCGTCACGGCACCTCCTCAGTCCCGAACACCGAGGTGGTGTAGGGCGTGCGGTCGACCAGGTCGGTCGCGGCCCGGTCGGCCAGGCCGTAGAGCGGTCCGGCCAGCCCGGTGAGGGCCACGGTGAGCGCGACCAGGGCCGTGGTGGCACCCACCATCGTCGCCGGCAGCGGACGCAGCGCCCGGACCGCTCCGGCCGCGGGTGGGAGGTCGGGCTCGGCCGCCGTCGCCACCGCCGTGTGCCGGCGCCAGGCATCCTGCAGCGCGGTGCGCGACCCGCCGTCCGCGGCCTCGCCGTCCGACGCCGCGCCGTCGTGCTCCGGCCGGCGCCGCAGCGTGGCGTCGGCGGCCGCGGCCGCGGCGGTGTCCTCGGCCGGCGACTGGTTCGGGGACCGCCAGAAGGCGCGGGTCCAGACGCGGGCGACCGCGAGCAGCGTCAGCAGGCTGGTGACCACCCCGCCGGCGACGAGCGTGAACGCCACGGCGCTGCCCTCGGCCACCCCGGCCTGCAGCAGGCCGACCTTGCCGATGAAGCCCGACAGCGGGGGTATCCCGGCCAGGTTCATCGCCGGGACGAAGAACAGCACCGCCAGCAGCGGCGAGCGCCGGGCCAGCCCGCCGAGCCGGTCCACCGACGTCGTCCCGCCCTGGCGCTCGACCAGCCCCGCGACCAGGAACAGCGTCGTCTGGATGGCGATGTGGTGGGCCACGTAGAAGACGGCACCGGCCAGCCCCGCCGCCGTCCCCAGGGCGATGCCGAACACCATGTAGCCGATGTGGCTGACCAGGGTGAAGGAGAGCATCCGGCGCAGGTCCCGCTGCGCGACCGCGCCGAGGATGCCCACCAGCATGGTGGCCAGCGCCGCCCACATCAGCAGGTCGTCGAGCGCACCGCCGGGGAACAGCAGCGTCTGGGTGCGGATGATCGCGTACACGCCGACCTTGGTGAGCAGCCCGGCGAAGACGGCGGTGACCGGTGCGGGAGCGGTCGGGTAGCTGTCGGGCAACCACGCCGAGAGCGGGAACACCGCGGCCTTGATGCCGAAGGCGATGAGCAGCATCGACTGCAGCAGCACCTGGGTGCCCTCGGGCAGCTCGCCCAGCCGCACCGCCAGTTGCGCCATGTTCACCGTGCCGGTCGCGGCGTAGACCAGCCCGATCGCGGCGAGGAACACCAGCGAGCTGGTCAGGCTGACCACGATGTACGTGATGCCGCCGCGGATGCGCGCCGCCGTCCCGCCCAGGGTGAGCAGCACGTAGGAGGCCATCAGCAGGATCTCGAAGCCGACGTAGAGGTTGAACAGGTCACCGGCCAGGAAGGCGTTGCCCACGCCCGCGACCAGCACCAGGAACGTCGGGTGGAAGATCGACAGCGGGGTCTCCTCCGACCCGTCGGCCGCCCCCTGCCCGACGGCGAAGACCAGGACGCCGAGCGCCACGGTCGAGGCCACCACCAGCATCAGCGCCGACAGCCGGTCGACGACCAGCACGATGCCCAGCGGGACCGCCCAGCCGCCGACGGAGACCGAGGTCGCCCCCTCGGCGTCGGCGACGAACAGCAGCACCACCGAGACGGCGAGCACCGCCGTGAGCACGGTCGTGCTGAGGGCGCGCTGGAAGGCCGGGTGCCCGGAGACCAGCAGCGCCCCGGCGGCCCCGAGCAGCGGGAGCAGCACCGGCAGCGGGGCGAGGACCTCGATCACCGGGTGCCGCTCCCCGCCGGCAGGTCGACGTCGTCGGCGAGCTCCTCGAGGACCCCGGCCCGGGAGTCGGCGTGCATGGCGGCGCGGTCCTCCGGGGCCAGGTCGTCCGGGTCGAGCTCGTCTGCGTCGGTGGCCTTCCGGGCGGCGACCCGGCGGTCCTCCTCGTCGGTGCCGACGGCCTCGTTGCGGGCGAGCCGCCACGAGCGGTGGATGATCGCCAGCACGAACGCCGAGACGCCGAAGGTGATCACGATGGCGGTCAGGATGAGCGCCTGCGGCAGCGGGTCGTTGAACTGCTCCGGGTCGGAGTAGCCGAGGATCGGCGCCAGCCCCGCCGGGCCACCAGTCGAGAGCAGCAGCAGGTTGGTGGCGTTGCCCAGCAGCACGAAGCCCAGCAGCACGCGGGTGAGGCTGCGGTCGAGCAGCAGGTACACCCCCGCTGCGTAGAGCCCGCCGATCATCACCGGCAGCACGACCGTGGGGGTCATCGCAGCACCACCTCTCCCGGGGCGAGCTCGATCTCGTCCTCCTGGTCCTCCTGGCGGTCGAGCTCGGCGCCCAGGCTGCGCAGCACGTCGAGGACCAGCCCGACGACGATCAGGTAGACGCCGATGTCGAAGAAGAGCGAGGTCACGAGCTTGACGTCGCCGAGCACCGGCAGCGTGGTCTGCAGGATCGCTGTCTGCAGCACCCCGGCCCCCAGCAGCAGGCCGGCGACGCCGGTGCCGCCCGCGAAGAGCAGCCCGCCGCCGAGCAGCAGGCCCGGCGCGACCGGCGCGGCCTCGCCCAGCTCGTAGCGCCCACCGGCCAGGTAGCGCAGCACCAGCGCCAGGCCGGCGACCAGGCCGCCGGCGAACCCGCCACCGGGCTCGTTGTGCCCGGAGAACAGCAGGTACAGCGAGAACACCATGATCGTGTGGAAGAGCAGCCGGGTGACGACCTCGAGCACGACCGAGCGCCGGGCCGGGTCGAGCGTCGCGGTGGCCGCCAGCCAGCGGTCCCGCGGGGCCCGCCGGCCGCGCTCGCGCCGCTGCGCCAGGTCCGCCCGGGTCACCCGGTCGACGCCGCCGGTGCGTCCCCGGAGGAAGACGAGGCTGGCCACGCCGGTGGCGGCGACGACCAGCAGCGAGATCTCGCCGAGGGTGTCCCAGGCGCGGATGTCCACCAGGGTCACGTTGACGACGTTCTTGCCGCCGCCGAAGTCGTAGGCCGGTCCCGGCCAGCCTGCCGACACCGGCGTCGCGGTGCGGGCGGACAGCGCCACCGCGCCCACGGCCGCCATGAACGCGCCCACCGCGACGGCGATGACCCCGCGGACGGCGCGCTCGCGCGGCCGGTGCCGCTCGGAGATGTCCTTGGGCAGCTTGCGCAGCACCAGCACGAAGACCACGAGGGTGAGCGTCTCGACGAGGAACTGGGTGAGCGCGAGGTCGGGGGCGCCCTGCAGCGCGAAGACGACGGCGATGCCGTAGCCGGTGACCCCGACGACCAGCACCGCGGAGAGCCGCTGGCGGATCCGCAGGGTGAGCGCGGCGGCGGTCACGACGACGACCCCGACCACCGCCTGCACCGGGGTGTCCCAGGCCCGCCACTCGCCCGGCCACGGGGCGCGGGTGAGCAGCAGCGTGCCGGGCAGCGCCAGCACGGCGACCAGGATCGTGCCGAGGTAGGCCGGCAGGGACCCGCGCTGGGTGGTGCCGGTGACCAGCACCGAGAGCCGGTCGATCCCCTGGACCACGTTCCAGTAGCCCTCGTCGGCCGAGGCGCCGATGGCCACCCGCCGCTGCAGGCGCTGGACCGGCCCGCGGACGGCGAACAGCGCGGCACCGCCGCCGACGGTCAGCGCCGACAGCGCCAGCGCCGGCTGCCAGCCGTGCCACAGCGCCAGGTGCTCGGCCTCGGGGGCCAGCAGCGGCAGCGTCTCGGCGTAGGCGACGACCAGCGGGTCCAGCAGCGGGCTGGCCGGCCCGAGGACCAGCCCGGTCAGCGCCAGGACGGCCGGGGCGGCGAGGAACAGCGGCTCCGGCGGGTGCTCGAGCTCGCTGTCCTCGACGCCGGGCTTGCGGGCGAAGGCGCCCCACACGAAGCGCGCGGTGTAGGCCGCGGTGAGCACCGAGCCCGCGACCACGCCGGTGAGGACGACGAGCGCGACGCTGCGGTCCGGCACCCCGCCGTCCAGCAGGGCGGTGAACGCCGCCTCCTTGCCGACGAACCCCAGCAGCGGCGGCAACCCGGCCATGGACGCCGCGGCGGCGGCGCCGATGGCCGCGAGCAGCGGCAGCCGCCGGCCGAGGCCGGACAGCCGGCGCAGGTCACGGGTGCCGGTCGCGTGGTCGACGACGCCGACGGTGAGGAAGAGGGTGGACTTGAACAGCGCGTGCGCCAGCGTCATGGCCAGGCCGGCCGCGGCCAGCTCCGAGCTGCCCGCGCCCACGAGCGTCACGAGGAAGCCCAGCTGGCTGACCGTGCCGAAGGCCAGCAGCAGCTTGAGGTCCTTCTGGCGCAGTGCGCGGTAGCCGCCGACCAGCATGGTCGCCACGCCCAGGCCCAGCACGACCGGCCGCCATCCGGGGACGTCGGCGAAGCCCGGTGCCAGCCGGGCGACCAGGTAGACGCCGGCCTTCACCATCGCCGCGGCGTGCAGGTAGGCGCTGACCGGCGTCGGCGCCTCCATGGCCGCGGGCAGCCAGAAGTGGAACGGCACGAGGGCGGACTTGGTGACCGCGCCGGCGAGCACCAGGGCCACGCCGACCGTCACGCCGGTGCCGCTGCCGGGCTCGGCGACCACCTCGGAGAGCAGGAAGGAGCCGCTGGCCCGGCCGATGAGGATGAGCCCGACCAGCATCGCCAGGCCGCCGGCGGTGGTCAGGATGAGCGCCTGCGATGCCGCCCGGCGCGCGGCCAGCCGCCGTCCCGAGCCCCCGATCAGGAGGAAGGAGAAGACGGTGGTGAGCTCCCAGAAGACGTAGAGCAGGAGCATGTCGTCGGCGAGGACGAGGCCGAGCATGGAGCCCGCGAAGGCGGTGAGGGAGCCGGCGAAGCGGCCGGTGCCCTCCTCGCCCGGGGAGAAGTAGCGGGCGCAGTAGACCAGCACCAGCGCGCCGACGCCGGTGACCAGCGCGGCGAAGGTGAGGGCGAGGGCGTCGAGCCGCAGGGCGACGTCGAGCTGGAGGGCGGGGATCCACGGCACCGTCTCGCGCGGCTCCTGGCCGGCGAGGACCGGGCCGAGCCGGGACAGCACCCAGGCGAAGGCCGCGGCGGGCACCAACGCGAGGGCGAGGAACGCCTGCCGCCCCCACCACCGCACCAGCACGGGCGCCAGCACGCCGGCGATCAGGTGGAGGAGCAGCAGTACGAGCACGTGTCTCCGGGAGTCGTTGGGCGGCTCGGGGACACCAGGAACGTCGGTCGACGACGGCCGGCGGTGACCCCACTCTACCGGGCGCGCCGACGGAGCCGCTCCGGAGGCGGGCGGGCCTGGCTGGCCCGGCCTCCCCCTACCCGCAGGAGCGGGACCCCACCCGCGGGCAGGGGGCACCTGCCGTCCCTCTCAGCCCTCGGCGACCTCTGCGGCGGCCAGCCAGTCGGTCTCCACCTGGTCCTTCTCGGCGAGCACCGCACGCAGCCGCTCGTCGAGCTGCAGCACCCGCGCGTGGTCGGTGGCGGCGGCGGCGAGCTCGCCGTGCAGCTCCTCCTCCGCGGCGGTCAGCTTCTCCAGCCGGCGCTCCAGCCGCGCGGCCTCCTTGCGGGCGGCGCGCACCTCCCCGGCCGACCGGGCCGGGGCGTCGTCCGCCGGCGCGACGGCCGCCGGACGGGTCGTCCCGGCCGCCGAGGGCAGCTCCGCCTCCCCGGCCGCGCGGCGGGCCAGGTACTCCTCGACCCCGCCGGGCAGGGCGGCCAGCGAGCCGTCGCCCATGAGCGCGACCACCGAGTCGCAGACCCGGTCGACGAAGTACCGGTCGTGACTGACCACCAGCACGGTGCCGGGGAAGCCGTCGAGCAGGTCCTCCAGCGCGGTCAGCGTGTCGATGTCGAGGTCGTTGGTCGGCTCGTCGAGCAGCAGCACGTTGGGCTCGCTCATGAGCAGCCGCAGCAGCTGCAGCCGCCGCCGCTCGCCGCCGGAGAGGTCGCCGACCGGCGTCCACTGGCGGGACGCCGGGAAGCCGAACCGCTCGGCCAGCGACGACGCGGAGATCTCCTGGTTGCCGATCCGGGCGATGCGGGCGATCTCCTGCACCGCCTCCAGCACCCGGAGCCGGCCCGGCAGCTCGGTGACGTGCTGCGACAGGTACGCCGGCGCGACGGTCTGCCCACGCACCACCCGGCCGCGGTCGGGCTCGGTCTCGCCGACCAGCAACCGCAGCAGCGACGTCTTCCCGGCCCCGTTGACCCCCACGACGCCGATCCGGTCACCCGGACCGACGTGCCAGGTCAGGTCGTCGAAGAGGGTGCGCGGCGGGGCACCGGTCGCCGGGTCGCCCGGGACGGCGTAGTCGACGTCCTCCACGTCGTAGACGGTCTTGCCGAGGCGGCGGGCGGCGAACCCCTGGAGCGCCATCGTGTCGCGCGGCGGCGGCTCGTCCTCGATCAGCGCCTGGGCCGCCTCGATGCGGAACCGGGGCTTGCTGGTGCGCGCGGGCGGTCCGCGGCGCAGCCAGGCCAGCTCCTTGCGGACCAGGTCGAGCCGTCGTTGTTCCTGTACCGCCGCGATCCGGGCCCGCTCGGCCCGGGCGAGGGTGTAGGCCGCGTAGCCGCCCTCGTAGGCGTGCACCCGTCCCTCGGCCACCTCCCAGGTCTGGCTGCAGACCTCGTCGAGGAACCAGCGGTCGTGGGTGACGACTACCAGCGCGCCGACCCGGTCCTTCACGTAGTCGGCCAGCCAGGCGACGCCCTCGACGTCGAGGTGGTTGGTGGGCTCGTCGAGGACGAGCAGGTCCAGCGGCCGGACCAGCTGCGCGGCCAGCGCGACCCGACGTCGCTCGCCACCGGACATCGGGGCCACCGGGGAGTCCAGGCCCAGCCGGTCGAGTTCCAGGCCGGTCAGCACGCTGCGCACCGCCGGGTCGGCGGCCCACTCGTGCTCGGCGGCGAACAGGCTCCCGGGCAGGACGACGTCGCGCACCGTCGCGCCGGGCGGCAGCGTGCCGGACTGGTCGAGGACGCCGAGCGCGAGGTCGCCGCGGCGGGTCACCCGGCCGGAGTCGGGTTCCTCCCGACCGGTGAGGACGCCGAGCAGCGTGGACTTGCCGCTGCCGTTGCGCCCGACCACGCCGATGCGCTCGCCGGCGGCGATGCCCAGCGAGACGTCGTCGAGCAGGACGGTGGTGCCGTGTGCCTTGTGCACCCGCTCGAGGTTGACCAGGTTGAGGGGTGCGCTCATCGCCCCCCAGTATCCGCGCGGCCGGGCCGGACCGGGGAGGCGACCACCGCGCGCACGAACGTCCCCGGGTCGTCCTGCCATGGGTGGTGGCCGGCGCCGCGCTGGACGACCAGCCGGCCGCCCGGGAACAGGTCGGTGTACTCGGCGGCCCGGGACGGCGGGAGCGCGACGTCGTACTCCCCGGCGACCAGCAGGACCGGCACGCGCAGCTCCGCGAGGGCGGCCCGGACGGCCGCGGGGTCGGGTGTCCCGTCGCCGTAGTACCGGGCTGCCGCGTCGGCGTCGCGCTGGGCGTCCGCGCGGTCGACGGCGGCACGCACGGCGTCGTCCCAGCGGCCGTGCGTGAAGGGCGTGATCGCCGTCCAGTCGGCGTCCGTGGCCCCACCGGACCAGATCCGCTCGAAGGCCGCGTACGCCGCGGCGAACCAGGGCTCACCGCGGCGCCGCTCGGCGACCTCTCGGCGGTCGGCGTCGGTCACCTCGAGGCCGACCACCCGCGGGCTCGGGGTGACCAGCGTGAGGCTCGCGACGCGGTCGGGGTGCCGGGCGGCGTACAGCAGGGCCAGGGCCGCACCGGCGGAGTGCGCGAGGAGGTCGAGCCGCTCCAGCCCGAGGTGTGCACGCAGCGCCTCGACGTCGGCGACCTGCCGGTCGCACCGGCAGGTCGCCGGGTCCGCCGGGACGGCGGAGTGCCCGGTGCCCCGCAGGTCCAGCAGCACCAGCGACCGGTGCGCGTCGACGCCGCCGAGGTCGCCGAGGTACTCCGCCGGCAGCATCGGCCCACCGGGGAGGCAGACCAGCGGGGGGCCCTCGCCCACAGACACGTACGCGAGCCGGGTGCCGTCGGGGCTGCGGAGGGTGGTCATGGCGGGCAGCCTCGCACCCGCGGCCGGTCAGCCGTGGCGGCCGACCCGGTTCCGGCGCGTGCCCCACCCCCTCCGTGAGGTCAGCGGCGCGCCGGGTCGGTGGAGTGCCTACACGGTCGGTCAGCGGGCTCACGGGGACGCACCTACCGTCGGGCCGGTGCGTCTGCCTCGCGTCCCCTGGTCGGAGGTCGAGCGCCGCGCCCGGTCCGTGTCCGGTGGGCCGGTCACCCGAGCCGGCGGCACCGACGACCTGACCGTGCGCAGCCTGGTGACCGACTCGCGGCTGGTCGTCCCCGGCTCGCTGTTCGCCTGCGTCCGCGGGGCCACGAGCGACGGGCACCGGCACGCTCCCGCCGCCGCGGCTCGCGGTGCCGCCGCGCTCCTGGTCGACCGGCCGGTCGACACCGACCTGCCCGTGCTGTGCGTGCCGTCGGTGCGCGCCCAGCTCGGCCCGCTCGGCGCGCTGCTGGCCGGCGACCCGGCCCGGGCGCTGCGGCTGGTCGGGGTGACCGGCAGCAACGGCAAGACGACGACCAGCGCCCTCGTGCGCGGGGTGCTGGACGCGGACGGCGACTGCACCGGCGTCGTCGGCACCCTCGGGGCCGAGGTCGGGAGCCGCTCGCGGAGCACGGCGCTGACCACGCCGGAGGCGCCCGAGCTGCACGAGGTGCTGCGCTGGATGGCCGACGCCGGGGCCCGGCGGGCGGTCGTGGAGGCCTCCTCCATCGCGCTGGACATGGGCCGCATGGACGGGCTCGCCTTCGAGGTCTCGGTCTTCACCGGCTTCGAGGAGGACCACCTCGACCACCACGGCACCGTCGAGCAGTACTGGGCCAGCAAGGCCCGGCTGTTCGAGCCCGGCCGGACCGCCGCGGGCGTCGTCGTCACCGACGACCCGTGGGGACGGCGGCTGGCCGACCAGGCGGCGGTGCCGGTGACCAGGGTCGGGTCCGACAGGGACGCCGACGTACGGGTGCTCGGCTGGCGGACCGGGAGCGGTGGCACCGAGGTGCTGCTGGGCGACGACACCGGCGGGCACCGGGTGCACAGCCCGCTGGTCGGGCGGGTCCACGTGACCAACCTGGCGGCCGCCTGGGCCACCGGTCGGGTGCTCGGCGCGGCGCCGGACCGCATCGCCGCCGGGCTGGCCGCGGTGGCCCCGCCGCGGGGACGCAACACCGTCCTCGGCGGGTCGGGCCGGCCGCTCGTCGTCGTCGACTACGCGCACACGCCGCGCGCGCTGGCCGCCGCGGTCGACACCGCCCGTGACCTCACCGGCCGCAGCGGGCGGGTGCACCTGGTGCTCGGCGCCCGTGGCCGGCGCGACCGGTACAAGCGCCAGGGGCTGGGCGGGTCCGCCCGGGCCGCCGACTGCGTGTGGCTGACCAACGAGGGCAGCCACGGCGAGGACCCGGCGGCGATCCGGGGCGAGCTCCGCGTCGGGCTGTTCGGCTCGCCGGCGCGGGTGCGCGAGGTGCCCGACCGGCGGGCCGCGATCACCGCCGCGGTGGCCGCCGCCGGGCCGGCCGACGTCGTCCTGGTGGTGGGCCGCGGCCACGAGACGCGGCTGCTGGACACCACCGACCCGCGGGACGCGGTCCTCCTGGACGACGCCGAGGTGGCCGCCACGGCGCTGGCGACCCTGCACGCCCGCGAGGAGGACCTGCGCGGACGCGCGTCCTGAGCCCGCTCCCGGGTGGTGGGGCCGTCAGTCGGCGGTCGCGACCCCGAGCCACGGCCGCAGCGCCCCGTCGGCGAGCAGCCGGCCGACCCGGCCGGACTGCTCCTGCGCCTGGCGCCAGCGCGGGTCGTCCCCGTGCCTCCGGGAGACCTCGGCGTCGACTGCGTCGGCGCGCTCGCTCCACTCCGGCGGACTGTCCCCGAGGTCCGCGGTCGCGGTCTCCCCCAGCCGGAGACCCGCCGCGTCGAGCAGCTCCCGCAGCTCCTCCTCGGTCGGGAAGTCGTTGCCCTCCGGCAGGGGCGGGGGCAACGGGCGGTCGGCCACGAAGACCAGCAGGCCGAGCCGGCCGCCGTCCACCAGCACCCGCCTCAGCTCGGTCAGCGCACCGGACTTGTCGGAGGTGGTGCACAGGACGCCGAGGCACCAGGCGGCGTCGAAGGCGGCGTCGGCGAACGGCAGCCGTTGCGCCAGCGCGGTCACCGACGGCAGCCCGAACAGCCGCCGCGCGGCACGCGCCGCCTCGTGCATCGGCTCGGCGCAGACGGCGCGCACGCCGTGCTCGGCCGCCAGCCACCCGGCCGGCCCCCCGACGCCGGCACCGTCGTCGAGCACCCGGCTGCCGGCCGTCAGCCCCAGCCGGTCGGCCAGCCAGCGCAGCGCCCCCTCGCTGCCGCTCCCCCGGCACCCGGCCGGGACGGCGTGCTCGGGGCCCAGTGCCCGCACCGCCTGCTCGGTCCACCCGGCGACGGTGCCGAACTCGGCCTCCATCGCCTCGCTCTCCAGCTCGGTCATGCTGCCTCCCTGATCGCGGCGGCGACCTCGGCCTTGACCCGGGCGCCGTCGTCCTCCCCGCCGCCCGAGGCCAGACCGGACAGGTTGACCCCCACGACCCCGGGGACGCCCAGCAGCGCGCGGGCCTCGGCCACGGCGGCCGCGACACCGGCCGACCGCGGGTCCGGCGCGAGCAGCACCTCCTCGACGGTGGCGTCGTCCACGTGCAGGCCGGGGAAGCGCTGCAGCACCCGCGCCGAGCGCTCGTCGGTGTAGACGGCGACCGCGGCGACGAACGGCAACGTCGCCCCGGCGCTCCGCGCGGCGGCGACGAAGGCCGCCACCTCCGCCGGGGTGCGGACGTGGTTGAGGACGCACAGCTGCGCCCCGGCCCGCTGCTTGTCCGCGACCCGGGCCGGCCGGCGGTCGACCGGCGGGGCCGCGGGCGACTCGGGGACGGCGACCGGCAGCCCCGCCGCCACGGCGAGCGCCGTCAGCCGGGTGCCGTCGAGGTCGAACACCTGGGTGACGCCGGGCCGGACGCCGGGGCCGCGGGCGTCGCCGGTCACGCACAGCACGCCGTCGACGCCCACCGCGGCCAGGCCCGCCAGCTCCTGCTCGAGGACGACGCGGTTGCGGTCGCGGCAGGCCAGCGTCGTCCACGGCCGGCCACCGGCGTCCCGGATCTCGGCGGCGAACAGCGTGGGCGGGAAGTCGGGCCGGTTGGCGTGCTCGCCGACCAGCAGTCCGTCGGAGACCGGGGCCAGCACGCCCACCACCCGGCGCAGGGAGGCCGGGTCGAACGGCGCCACGGTGAGGTCGGTCAGCACGACCGGCCTCGTGCGGGCGCGGTCGAGCAGGCTGCCCGGTCGCGGTGCGGCCGGGGACGCGACAGGCGCGTCCCAGGCGGGAGCGGGGTCGTCGAGGAAGACGCAGCGGTGCTCGGCCACCTCGCAGCGGCCGTCGTCCCGGACACCACCGCACGGGCCGAACACCATCCGCTTGGGGCAGCCCGGCCGCCGGCGGTCGTCGTCCACGGTCGGGGCCTGACCCGTCCGGTCCCCGCCCAAACCGGCGCTCCCGGGCGGCGGCTACCGCCCTGCCGCCGGGATCGTCATGCTGACCGCGACCGGTCCCGCGACGGAGGAGCCGCCCGTGCCCGTCTTCCCGCCCATGCCGCTGGCCGAGTGGGCCGACACCAAGGAGACCCTGCACCGGTTCCTGCAGGTCGTCGGCAAGCTGCGGCTGGCCAACGCCCCGCGGCGCAACCACTGGTGGCACATCCCCTTCCACCTCACCGGCCGGGGCCTCACCACCCGGCCGATGGGCTTCGACCCGGTCTTCGCGGTCGACCTCGACCTGGTCGACCACCGGCTGGAGGTGGCCGTCGCCGACGGACGCCGGGCGTCGTTCCCGCTGCCCGGGCTGAGCGTGGCGGCGTTCTACCGGCAGCTGCTCGACACCCTCGCGACGCTCGGCCTGCCCGCCACCGTGGACATCCCGGTCCCCTTCGACCTGGCCGACCGCACGCCGTTCGCCGAGGACGAGCACCACGCGTCCTACGACCGGGCCATGGTGACCCGCTACTGGGTGGTGCTGGGGCAGGTGGCGCAGGTGCTCGAGGAGTTCGCCGGCCGCAGCTACGCCAAGACCAGCCCGGTGCACCACTTCTGGCACACCTTCGACCTCGCCGTCACCCGGTTCTCCGACCGCCGGGTGGAGCAGCCGGACACCGTCGACCCGGTCACCCGCGAGGCCTACTCGCACGAGGTCGTCAGCGCCGGCTTCTGGTTCGGCGACGACCAGGTGCCCGAGCCCGCCTTCTACTCCTACACCGCCCCCGAGCCGGCGGGCCTGGTCGAGGAGTCGCTGCGGCCGGCCGGTGCGCGGTGGATCGACAGCCGCGGCGCGCACCTGGCGCTGCTGCCCTACGAGGACGTGCGCGCCGCGCCCGACCCGCGCGCCGTCGTCCTGGACTTCCTGGAGAGCGCCTACGTGGCCGGCGCCCGGCGCGCCGGCTGGGACCTCGCGGCGCTGCGCTGCCCGACCGCCCCGGAGCCCCGATGACCCCGATCCCACCGACCCACCGGAGGCCCGCGCCATGAGCAACCTGGACCGCCGTCCGCCCGCCCGTGAGCTCGGCGGGCTGGCGGGCACCGCCGCCGGCCCGGTGCTGGACCTGCTGCCGGGCAAGGAGGTGCTGCTCGGCGAGAGCACCCGCGTGCGCCGGCTGCTGCCCACCCTGGGCCGCCGGCTGGTCGGCGCGTGGGCGTTCGTCGACCACTACGGCCCCGACGACATCACCTCCTCCCCCGGCATGCAGGTGCCGCCGCACCCGCATACCGGGCTGCAGACGGTGTCCTGGCTGCTCGAGGGCGAGGTGCACCACCGCGACTCCCTCGGCAGCGACGCCCGCATCCACCCCGGCGAGCTGGCCCTGATGACCGCCGGGCACGGCATCGCGCACTCCGAGCAGTCCCCGGCGGTGCACCCGCGGTACCTGCACGGCGCCCAGCTGTGGGTGGCGCTGCCCGAGGCCGCCCGTGACACCGCACCGGCCTTCGCCCACCACACCGCCCTGCCCGGCTTCACCTCCGACGGGCTGACCGCGACGGTGCTCATGGGCAGCCTCGGCGGGGCCACCTCACCGGGCACCGCGCACACCCCGCTGGTCGGCGCCGACCTCGACGTGGCCGCCGGCGCCGACGTCGAGCTGCCGCTGGAGCCGGACTTCGAGCACGCCCTGCTGGCCTCGTCCGGGACGGCCGAGGTGGAGGACGCCCCGCTGGAGGTCGGCGCGGTGCTGTACCTCGGCACCGGACGGCGCTCGGTGCGGGTGCGCGCCGGGGAGGCGACCCGGCTGCTGCTGCTCGGCGGCGAGCCGTTCGAGGAGCGGATCGTCATGTGGTGGAACTTCGTCGGCCGCTCCGGGGAGGAGATCGCCGACTACGCCGAGCGCTGGAACGCCGAGGACGAGCGCTTCGGCACCGTCGTCGGCTACGACGGGGACCGGCTCGAGGCCCCGCCGCTGCCGCCGGTGCCGCTCAAGGCCCGCGGCCGGGAGCGCTAGGCGGACCTCACGGACCTCCCCCCGAGGGGGTAGGGGAACGGCCGGGTCTCTGTGGAACCCCGGCGGCCGGTGCGATGACTGGAGCATGAGAGCGCTGGCCCAGGACGAGGAGCGGGTCGCGTTCTGGCGGCGGCACACCCTCAGCGGCATCGTGCTGTGCGAGGTCCTCCCGGCGATCATCGCCGTGCGCACCCTGACCACCGACCCACCGCGGGCCGGCCTCGTCCTCGCCGTGGTCGCGGCGGTGGCCGGAGCGGCTCCGCTGCTCTGGCTCGTCCCGGTCGACCGGCTGGTCCGCCACCCGCGGGGCCGGCTGTTCTTCGACGCCTGGGAGGCCGCGGGCATCGCCCTGGTGATCACGATCTGCCTGCTCGACGGGGGGGCCGCCAGCCCCTACGTCTTGTTCCTGTTCGTCCTGCTGGCGCACGCTGCCCTGGCCTACCCGCCGGCCGGTGTCGCGCTGGCCGGCAGCACCATCCTGGCCGGCTACCTCGGCATGGGCCTCGGCGTCGGCGGTGCACCGGCCGACGACGTCCTGGTCGGTGCGCTCGCGCTGGCGGTCGCCACGGCGACCTGCGCGTTCGCGTCGGCGAACCACCAGCGGGCCTACCAGCGCACCGCCGCCTACGCGCGGCAGGTGGCCCTCCTCGCCGAGCGCGACGGGCTCACCGGTGCGTTGAACCACCGCACCTTCCACGAGCGGCTGCGCACCGAGGCGGCCCGCACCACGGCCGACCGGCCGCTGAGCCTGCTGCTCGTCGACGTCGACGAGTTCAAGAGCGTCAACGACACCCTGGGTCACCTGGCCGGGGACGCGGTGCTCCGCCTCGTGGGCGAGACGCTGGCCGGCCTCACCCGGAGCGAGGACGTGAGCGGGCGCCTGGGCGGCGACGAGTTCGCCCTCCTGCTGCCGGACACCGACCTGTCGGAGGCGGCCGGGATCGCCGAACGGCTGGTGGCCCACGTGCGCACCGCCGCGGCTCCCTACGCGGCCACGGTGAGCGTCGGGGCGGCGACCGTCACGTGGGGTGATCCGGTCGGGCTGCAGGCGGCGGCCGACGCCGCCGTGTACCGCGCGAAGCACAGCGGCCGGAACCGCGTCTGCGTCCCCCCGGCGGCCTCGGACGGCCCCCGCGTGGCACCCCTGACGCCGTCCGGACGCTGACCGCGGCTCCGGCCCCGGCTCCGGCCCCGGCTCCGGCCCGGCGAGGGACGGCAGGGCACAAGACGGCGCGGGACGACGTTCCTGCCGGCATGAGCGCCGCCGTGGACCCCCGCATGCTCGCCTTCGTCGCCACGCAGCACGCGGGCGTGCTGGCCACCCTCAAGCGGGACGGCCGCCCGCAGCTGTCCAACCTCTTCTACGCGTGGGACGACGAACAGCAGCTGGCCCGCATCTCGGTGACCGCCGACCGCGCCAAGACCCGCAACCTGCAGGCCGATCCGCGGGCGACCTTGCACGTGACCTCGCCCGACTTCTGGACCTGGGTCGCCGTCGAGGGCACCACCGAGCTCGCCCCGGTCGCGACCGACCCGCACGACGCCACCGTCGAGGAGCTCGTGGCCTACTACCGCGCCCTCAGCGGCGAGCACGACGACTGGGACGCCTACCGCGCGGCCATGGTCGCCGACCGCCGCCTCGTCGTCCGGCTGCGGCCCGAGCACACCTACGGTCAGCTGCGCGGCTGAGGGAGGACCCCCTGCCCCCACCGCTCGCACGCTCGCGGCGGGACCCTGCAGGGGGCCGGGGGCCCGGGACGGGGCCGTGGACCGGCGTGCCCCCTGCACGCCGGTCCACGGTTGGATCAGCTGCCCGCGGGGGGCTGCATCACCGACAGTGGGGCACCCCACGGGTCCTCCACCACGGCGATGCGGCCGTACTCCGTGTCCATCGGGGCCATCGTCACCTTGCCGCCGCCGGCCTCGACCGTGGCGACGGCGTCGTCGGTGGAGTCGACCGCGAAGCAGACCGCCCAGCCCTTGGGAGAGCCGGGCTGGTGCCCGCTCAGACCCCCGAGCGGGCGGTCCCCGATCGCGAAGGTCTGATAGCCCTCCGCGCCAGGGACATCGGCCCAGGTGAACCCGAAGACCGCCGAGTAGAACTCCCGCGCGGCCGCCGGGTCGTCGACCGCCGCCTCGCTCCAGACCAGCGACCCGTGCTCGTTGAAGACGCGGTAGCCGGTGTGCTCGCCGGACTGCCACAGGCCGAACGCGTTGCCCTGCGGGTCGGCGGCGATGGCCATGGTGCCCATCGGCCCGACCTCCATGGGCTCCACGACGACGGCGCCGCCGGCTTCGCGGATGCGGGCGACCGTGGCCGCGGCGTCGTCGGTCGCGAAGTACGTCGTCCAGCCCGGGGAGTCGTCCGGGCTCATCAGCGGGCCGAGGCCGGCGGCCGGCTCGCCGTTGCGGGTGGCGTTGAGGTACCCGCCGTAGTCGGGGTCACCGCCCTCGAACTCCCAGCCGAACAGGCGGCCGTAGAAGTCCTGGGCGGCGTCGATCTCCGAGGCGCCGTAGTCGATCCAGCAGGGGGTGCCGGCCGGCCACGGGCTGTTCCGAGTGGGCATCGTTCCTCCTCGTCGGGTGGGGAGGGACACCCTGGCACCGGGGTCCGACAGTTCCCAGGGGGTCAGAAGCGACCGCCTCCGGAGCGGCCCCGGCTGCGCGAGCCGCCGAAGCTGCCCGGGCGCCGCCCGCCACCCCGGGAGCCGGCGCCACCGCCGCCGAACCCACCGCCGGCGCCGCCTCCGTAGCTCCCGCCGTACCCCCCGGCGCCGCCGCCGCCGAAGAGGATCCCGCCGAGCACCAGACTGCCCAGGTCCACGCCGCCCCGGCCTCCGCCGTGGCCCCCGCCGAACCCGCCAGGCCCGTACCCACCCCCATAGCCGCCGTAGCCGCCGCCGTAGCCGCCGCCCCAGCCGGCCACGTCGGACTGCGCCTGCTGCAGCGCCTGCTGGGCCAGCGCGTCGGCCAGCTGGGCCTCGCGCAGCGCGCCGACCGGGTCGGTGCGGCCCTGCGCGACCGCGAGGTCCAGGTGCCGCTGCGCCTCGGCCAGCCGGGTGCGGGCCTCGGGGCCGACGGCGCCGCGGCGGGTGCCGATGAAGTCGCCGGCGGCCGCGATGCCCGACCGGGCGGTGAGCAGCGCCTGGTCCAGCGACGCCGCGGCCCGCCGCGCCCGCTGGTCGGCGTCCCGGGCCAGGCCCAGGGCCTGCTCCAGCGCGATGTCGGCCTCCTCCAGCCGGCGGAGCGCGGCCATCGGGTCGGGCCGGCCGCCGTCGGCCGGGTGCAGCGCGGCGTCGGCCGCGGCCAGCGCCGCCTCGGCCCGGGCCACCTGCGGGCGCAGGTTCCCGCCGGTGCCGCCGGCGAGCAGCGCGCGGGCCTCGGCGAGGTCCTCCTCGGTCTCCGCCCGCACCTGCGCGACCCGGGCCTCGGCGGCCTGCAGGTCGGTGCCCAGCCGGGCGACGGCGTCCAGCAGCGTCCCGGTCTGGGCGAGGGCGTCCTCGGCGACCCGGATGTCCCCGACGGCGGCGCCCGCCCGCCCGGCTGCGATCTCGCCGCGGGCCTCGGCGATCTCCTGCTCCGCCGCGTCCAGCCGGGCCCGGGCCTGCGCCAGGTTGTCGGCGACCGGCGCCAGGGCGGCCGGGGCGTAGCGGCGCTGCAGGGCGGCGAAGCGCTCCTCGTCGGCGGGCAGCCGGCCGCGCAGCGCGGTGGCGCGGGAGGCCAGCGCATCGAGGGCCTGCGGCGCGGTGCGTTCCAGGTCGCGGAGCCGGTCGAAGGCCTCGGCCTGCTCGTCGAGGCGGGCGTCGGCCGCGGCGGTCAGCTGGAGCATCTCGGCGAGCAGCCGCCGCTTCACCGGCTCGTCCTCGGGGTGTTCGTCGTCCAGCTCCTGGCGCAGCGCGAAGGCCCGCGCCAGCTCCTGCTCCGAGGCCGTCAGCGCCTCGGCGAACCCGGCGACCGCCTCCTGGCCGTACTGCAGGCGGGCGTAGTCGAGGTCGAGCCGGGAGGTCTTGACCGCCTCGTCGAGCTCCAGGAGCGCCGTGCTGGCCTGCGCCTCCAGCTGCTCGGTCGGGACGCCGGCGTGCGGGTCCGGCCGCTCCAGCCGCTGGGGAGGCGGTGGCCCCTGCCGGCGGCGGCGGGACCGCGTGACGAGGTAGGCGCCACCGGCGACCGCCGCGATGCCGCCCACCACCGCGACCGTGCCCAGCCCGCTGCCGCTGCCGCCGCCACCGCCGCCCAGGCCCTCGGCGAAGGCGACGGCCGCGCCGTCAAAGTCCCCGGCGGTGAGCTCCGGCTCGACGTCGGAGGCGATCAGTTGCTCGATCTCCTGGTCGGAGAGCCGGAAGTCCGCGGGCGGGTTGTACGTGTAGCGCCGGTCCTCGACGGCGACGGCGAACAGGACGTCGTTGCCGCCCAACCCGGACAGCTCGGCGGTCCGGGTCGCCCACTCGTCCGGGTCGAGGCCGTCGAAGGAGTCGACGTAGACGACGAACAGCTGCAGCTGCTCCTGCGCCTGCAGCTCGGCGACGGCGGCCTCGACCGCCGACTCGTCGCCGACGAGGACGCCGGCGCGGTCGGTGACCTGCTCCGGCACGTCGAACGGCGGCTCGGCCAGCGCCGGGCCCCCGCCGAGGAGGACCACGGCGGCCAGCGGGGCGAGGACGGCGAGCAGCCGGCGCACGAGGGACCTCCGGGAGTCGGGTGCGGCGACCCTACCCGGGCCGGGCGGTCTGACCCGTCGTCTCCGGGGTAGGGGCTGGGCCCGAGACCGTGGAGGACGCATGACCGAGCCCGACCGGATCCCCGCCGCCGACCTGCCGCCGGGAGCGGTCCGCCGGGTCGGCGACTGGGCCGTCGGCAACCGGGACGGCCGGTACTTCGCCGTCTCGCGGCGTTGCCGCCACCAGCTCGCCGACCTCTCCGAGGGCACGGTGGACGCCGACGGCTGCCTGGTCTGCCCGTGGCACCAGAGCCGCTACGACGTCCGGACCGGCGAGATGGTCGAGGGCCCGCACGGCTTCCTCGGCTACCACGGCCCGACGCCCGGCTACACCCAGTTCGTCCGCGCCTACGCCCGCATCCTGCGGCTGCGGGTCCGCCGGGCGCTGCGCCGTGGGGACGACGTCGTCCTGGAGTAAGGACCCCCCCTGCCCCTCACCGCTCGCAGGCTCGCGGCGGGCCCCTGCAGGGGGGCCTACCTCCGCTCGATCGGCTCGTCGAGGCCCTGCACCAGCGCGTCGCTCTCGATCGCCTCCACACCGGTGGCGCGCACCGACACGCCCTGGGTGGCGGCGACCTCCTCGGCCGACCTGGGCTGCAGGGCGCCGTCCCGGATCTCCTCGGCCCAGTGGCAGCTGACCAGGTGGCCGGGCGCCAGCTCGCGCAGCACCGGCACCTCGTCGTCGCAGCGCGTCTCCTGCCGCCACGGGCAGCGGGTGTGGAACCGGCAGCCGCTGGGCGGGTCGGCCGGCGAGGGCAGGTCGCCGGCGAGCAGGATCCGCTCCCGGCGCTCCTCCACCACCGGGTCGGGCACCGGGACGGCGCTCATCAACGCGCGCGTGTACGGGTGCAGCGGCTCGTCGTAGAGGGCCCCCGACGGCGCCTGCTCGACCAGCGACCCGAGGTACATGACCCCGACGACGTCGCTGATGTGCCGCACCACGGCCAGGTCGTGCGCGATGACCAGGTAGGTGAGGCCCAGCCGCTGCTGCAGCTCCTCGAGCAGGTTGACCACCTGCGCCTGCACGCTGACGTCGAGCGCGGACACCGGCTCGTCGGCGATCAGCAGGTCCGGCTCCAGCGAGATCGCGCGGGCGATGCCGATGCGCTGCCGCTGCCCGCCGGAGAACTCGTGCGGATAGCGGCGCAGCGCCGCGGTCGGCAGCCCGACAGCATCCAGCAGCTCGCGGACCCGGGTGGCGATCCCCGCCCTGCCACCTCCCAGCCCGTGCGCCCGCAGCGGCTCGGACAGCAGCGACTCGACGTCCTGCCGCGGGTCCAGGCTGCCCAGCGGGTCCTGGAAGACCATCTGCATGCGCCGCCGCATCGTCCGCAGCGCCTCGCCCCTCAGCGAGGCGACGTCGGTGCCGTCGAACAGCACCTGCCCGGCGGTGGGCTCGACCAGCCGCAGGACGGCGCGGCCCAGCGTGGACTTGCCGCAACCGGACTCCCCCACCAGCCCGTACGTGGTGCCGCGGTCGATGGCCAGGTCCACGCCGTCGACGGCGCGGACGTGGCCGACCGTGCGGTCGACGAACACCCCGCGCTTGATCGGGAAGTGCACCTGCAGGCCCTGGACCTGCAGCAGCGGCTCGCCGGCGCGGGTCACCGTCCGGCTCCCGAGGCGGTGCTCCCGGACGACGTGGCCCCCGCGGTGGACGACGGGTGGGTGAGCGGGTGCCGGCAGCGCAGCTCGCGGCCGGGCCCGTCGTACTCCAGTGGCACGGTGCTCCCCGCGACCTCGGTGAGGCAGTCGTCCTGGGCGTTGTCGCAGCGCGGGGCGAAGGCGCAGCCCTCGGCCCACGGGATCGCGTCGCGGGCCGAGCCGCGGATCGGCGTGAGCGGGATCCCGCGCCCGGCGTCCAGCCGCGGCACCGAGGCGAGCAGGCCGCCGGTGTAGGGCTGCCGCGGCCGGGCGAACAGGTCGTGGCGGTCGGCGGTCTCGATGACCTTGCCCGCGTACATGACGTGCACCCGGTCGCAGAGGCCCGCGACGACGCCGAGGTCGTGGGTGATCATCACCAGCGCCGTCCCGGAGTCGACGACGAGCTCGCGGAGCAGCTCCAGGATCTGCGCCTGGATGGTGACGTCGAGGGCCGTCGTGGGCTCGTCCGCGATCAGCAGCCGCGGCGAGCAGGCCAGCGCCATCGCGATCAGCGCCCGCTGCCGCATACCGCCCGAGAGCTGGTGCGGGTACTCCTTGAGCCGCCGGGTGGGGTCGGGGATGCCGACCCGGTCCAGCAGCTCGGCGGCCTCGGTCGCCGCCTCCTTCTTCCCCATGTCGCGGTGCTCGACGAGCACCTCGGTGACCTGGGTGCCGATCGGCACGGTGGGGTTGAGCGAGGACAGCGGGTCCTGGAACACCATCGCCATCTCGGCCCCCCGCAGCCGGCGCAGCGTCCGGTCCGGCGCCCCGAGCAGCTCCGTGCCGCCGAGCCGCACCGAGCCGCCGACCTGTACGCCGCGCCGCGGGAGCAGGCCCATGACCGCCAGCGAGGTCACCGACTTCCCGCAGCCGGACTCCCCCACCAGGCCGACGGTCTCCCCGGCCGCGACCGAGAAGCTCACCCCGTCGACGGCCCGGGTGGGCTGCTCGCCGCGCCGGGCGAAGGTGACCGACAGGTCCTCGACCTCGAGCACGGGGACGTCGGTGCGCAGCGCACCCTCGGGTGGCAACGCCTCGATGCTCACCGGTCGCTACCTCCGGAACTTCGGGTCGAGGGCCTCCCGCAGCGACTCCCCCAGCAGGGTGAAGCCGAGCGCGACGACGATGATGCACAGCGCCGGCCACACGGCCAGCTCCGGCCGGACGGACAGGAAGTCCTGCGCGGTGGACAGCATCGCGCCCCACTCGGGCCGGGCGATGTCCGGGTCGCCGAGGCCGAGGAAGGAGAGCGCGGCCGCCTCGATGATCGCCGTCGCCAGGGACAGCGTGCCCTGCACGATGACCGGTGACAGCGAGTTGGGCAGCACGTGGCCGAACACGATCCGGCCGCGCTTGACGCCGAGGGCCCGCGCCGCGAGCACGTAGTCGCTCCCGCGCTGGGCCAGCATCGAGCCGCGCAGTAGCCGGGCGAAGACGGGCACCTGGGTGACCGCGATGGCGATCATCAGCGCGTACTGGTTCTGGCCCAGCAGCACCGAGATGCTGATGGCCATCAGCAGGCTGGGGATCGACAGGATGATGTCGATGAACCGCATGACCACGGTGTCGACCCAGCCGCCGAAGGCGCCGGCCAGCACGCCCAGGGCCATCCCGACGACCGCACCGAGCACCGTCGACACCACGCCGATGAGCAGCGACTGCCGCGAGCCGTAGATGAGCCGGGACAGCAGGTCGCGGCCGAGCTGGTCGGCACCGAGCGGGAAGCCCTCCTGCGCACCGGGGATGAACCCGGGGCGGACCTCGCTCAGCAGCGTCTGCGCCAGCGGGTCGCGCGGGGCCAGCCACGGGGCGAACGCGGCGACGAACAGGAACACCACGACGATGACCGCGCCCAGGATCGCCACCGGGTTGCGCCGCAGCCGGCGGAAGGCGCTCCTGACGAGCGACACCCCGCCCTCGCCCTCGGGCACCTGCCCGGCTCGGGCGGCGAGCTCGTCGATCCGCTGCCGTCGCACGTCCCCCATCGCCGTCATCGGACGCGCACCCTCGGGTCGAGCAGGCCGTAGGAGATGTCGACCAGCAGGTTCACCAGGACGTAGACCACCGCCAGCATGAGGATGAAGCCCTGCAGGACGGCGAAGTCGCGGGTGAAGATCGCGTCGTAGATCGCCGACCCGACCCCCCCGAAGGCGAAGACCGTCTCGGTGAGCACCGCACCGGACAGCAGCAGGCCGGTCTGCAGGCCGATCGTCGTGGACACCGGCAGCAGGGCGTTGCGGATGACGTGCCGCCGGCGCACGGTGTCGGCCGACAGGCCCTTGGCGTTCGCCGTCCGGACGTAGTCCTCGTTGACGACGTCGAGCACCGAGGCCCGGGTGATCCGCACGATGATGGCCAGCGGGATGGTGCCCAGCGCGATGCCCGGCAGGACCAGGTGCAGCAGGGCGTCCCACGCGGCGTCCCACTCGCGGGTCAGCAGGCCGTCCAGGACGTAGAAGTTCGTGATGTGGGTGGCGTCGATGCGCACCTCCTGGCGGCCCGAACCGGGCAGCCAGCCGAGCTCCACGGCGAACAGCAGCCGCAGCAGGTAGGCGAGGAAGAAGACCGGGATCGCCACGCCGAGCAGCGAGCCGATGACGGCGCCGGAGTCCAGCCAGCTGCCGTGCCTGCGGGCGGCCAGGTAGCCCAGCGGGATGCCGACGCCGATGGCGAAGACCATGGCGAACAGCGTCAGCTCGACGGTGCCGGGCATCCGCTCCAGGAACTCGGTGGTCACCGTGCGGCCGGTGCGGGACGACGTCCCGAAGTCCAGCTGCACGGCGCGGCCGAGGAAGCGCAGGTACTGGACCCAGATCGGCTGGTCGAGGCCGAACAGCTCGTTGTAGCGGGCGATGGCCTCGGGCGTCGCCCGCTCGCCCAGGGCGGCCTGGGCCGGGCCACCGGGCAGGGCGCGCAGCCAGGCGAAGAGCAGGACCGACAGGCCCAGCAGGATCGGGACGAGCTGCAGGAGCCGTCGGACGATGAAGCGGAGCACGGCGTGCGGGTCAGCCTTCCCTGGGTCCGGCGTCGGTCACGACACCGTCCCCGCCGGCAGCCCGGGAGCTGCCGGCGGGGACGGGCGCGGGGTCACTCGCTGATGGAGACCGTGGAGAAGACCTCGGCGGTCAGCGGGCTGGGCTCCAGACCCGAGACGTTCTCCGCGACGACCAGCGCCGGCGGCGAGTGGGAGATCGGGACACCCGGCAGGTAGTCCATGATCAGCCGGTTCGCCTCCTGGTAGAGCCGGGTGCGGGTGGCCGCGTCCGGCTCCTGGTCAGCCCGGGCCAGCGCCTGGAAGATCTCCGGCGCGCTGAACGCCCCGAACTCCGCCGACGCCTGGTTGTTCGACGCCTCGGCGAAGAAGGTGCCGATGAAGTTGTAGGCGTCGTTGTAGTCACCGGTCCACCCGAGCAGGTGGATGTCGGCCTGACCGGACTGGACGGCGTTCAGGTAGTCCGGGTTCCACGGCAGCGCGACCGGCTCGATGGTGAAGCCGGCGTCAGTCAGGTTCTGGCTGATGACCTGGAACATCGCAGCCGGGTCCGGCAGATAGGGCCGGCTGACCTCGGTCGGGTAGTAGAACCGCAGGGTCGTGCCCTCGGCCCCGGCTTCCTGCAGCAACTGCCGCGCCCGGTCCGGGTCGTGGTCGTAGGTGGTGACGTCCTCGGCGTAGCCGTCGACGGTCGGCGGCATGAACTCGATGGCCGCCTCGGCGCCCTCGGGGAGCAGCGAGCTGACGATCGTGTCACGGTCGATCGCGTGCGCGATCGCCTGCCGCACCCGCGGGTCCTGCAGCGCCGGGTTGGCGCTGGTGCCGGGGACGTTCCCGCCGTTGAAGCCCAGGTAGAGGATGTTGAACGGGTCGCGGACCAGGACCTGGAGACCCTCGTCCTGCAGCGACTGGTAGTCCGCCGGCGCCACGAAGTCGTAGCCGTCGATCGAGCCGGCCTGCAGCTCCTGGCGGCGGGTGTTGCCGTCCGGGATGGTGCGGATGATGAGCTCGTCGAGCAGCGCCGGCTCGCCCCAGTACTCCTCGTTGCGGACCAGGGTGACCCGACCGTTGCCGCGGTCCCAGCTCTCGAACCGGAAGGGTCCGGTGCCGGTCGGGTGCTCGAGGGCGTACTCGGGGTAGGTCAGCGCGTCCTCGGCACCGGACAGGTTGTCGGCGTCGTACTCCTGCAGGGCCGTCGGGCTCTGGATGGAGAACGCCGGCAGGGCCAGCGCGGCGGGGAACTTGGAGGTGACCTGGGTGAGCCGGATGACCGCGGTGTTCTCGTCGGTCGCCTCGCAGCTCTGGTAGATGCTCGGGGTGTCCGGCGTGCTGGCGAAGCCGCCGAAGACCGCCTGGTAGTAGTACGAGGCGCTCGGGCTGGTCGCCAGGCCCTCGAAGTTGTACCAGCGGTCGAAGTTGAAGCAGACAGCCTCGGCGTTGAACTGCGTGCCGTCGTGGAACTGGACGCCCTGCTGCAGGTTGAAGGTGTACTCCAGCCCGTCCTCGCTGACCTCCCAGTCCTCGGCCAGCTCGGGCACCGGGTCGGTGCCGCCGAGCTCGTTGCCGAGCAGGCCCTCGAAGATCTGGCGGGAGACGCGGAAGGTCTCACCGTCGCTGCCGAACGCCGGGTCGAGCATCGCGGGGTCGCCGGTGGCGCCGAAGACCATGGTGCCGCCGGACTGGGCCGCACCACCGCCCTCCCCGCCACCACCGGATTCCCGGTCGCTCGAGGCACAGGCAGCCAGGGTGACTGCGGTGAGCGTGGCCGCCGAGGCGGCGAGCACGCGTTGGGGACGACGCTGCATCGCGGAAGACCTGCCTTCTCGGCCCCCGTGGGCCGGATGAGTTCCCGACTTCGCGGCCGGAGGGCGCAAGCCCTCACGGACGTGCGTCGGACCCTAGGCGCGAGGTCGGCGCTGCGGTGAGCCGGGGAGCCGCATCGACACCATCCTGTGACCTGGTATCGGGCCTGGTCAGGCGGCACCCGGGCGCCACCCGCGCCCGGCCCCGCCCTGAGCCTGCGCAAGGCGCGGATGACGGGCGACCCCCCGCAGGGTCCCCCCGCGAGCCTGCGACTGGCGGGGGGCAGGGAGTCCTCCCTCAGGCGTCGATGCGGCGGCGGCCCTCGAACGCCCGACCCAGCGTGACCTCGTCGGCGTACTCCAGGTCGCCGCCCACCGGGAGGCCGCTGGCCAGCCGGGAGACGGCCAGCCCGAGCGGGCCGACCAGCCGCGCCAGGTAGGCCGCGGTGGCCTCGCCCTCGAGGTTGGGGTCGGTGGCGATGATCAGCTCGGTGACCGCGCCGTTCATCAGCCGGGTCATCAGCTCCTTGACCCGCAGGTCGTCGGGGCCGACGCCCTCGATCGGGCTGATCGCGCCGCCGAGCACGTGGTAGCGGCCGCGGAACTCGCGGGTGCGCTCGATCGCGACGACGTCCTTGGGCTCCTCGACGACGCAGATGACGTCGTCGGCCCGGCGCGGGTCGCGGCAGATGCGGCACTGCTCGCCCTCGGCGACGTTGTAGCAGGTGCTGCAGAAGCGGACCTCGGCCTGCACGCGCTGCAGTGCGGCGACCAGCCGGCCGACGTCCGCCGACTCCGCCGCCAGCAGGTGGAAGGCGATGCGCTGGGCGCTCTTCGGCCCGACGCCGGGCAACCGGCCGAGCTCGTCGATGAGGTCCTGGACGGCCCCCTCGTACACGGTGTCCCTCTCGTCAGGGGGGTCCGCCGCGGCTCAGAGGCCGGGCAACCCCAGGCCGCCGCCGAGGCCGCCGGCGAGCGGCCCCATGCGACTGGCAGTGAGTTCGTTGACGGCGCGGGAGGCGTCGCGGAAGGCCGCGACGATGAGGTCCTGCAGGCTCTCGACGTCGTCGGGGTCGACGGCCGCCGGCGCGATCGTCACCGCGGTGACCTCGCCCTGCCCGGTCATCGTCACGCTGACCAGGTTGCCGCCGGCCGTGCCGGTGACCTCCTCCTGCGCCAGCTGCTCCTGCGCGGCAGCCAGCTGCTGCTGCATCTGCTGCGCCTGCTCGAGCAGGCGTGCCATGTCGGGCTGGCCTCCGGGGAACATGACCCGAGCGTAGGCCGAGGGACCGACACGTGCGGGGACGTCGGCATCGTCAACCAGGTGGTTGACAACACCCACCCGCAGGTCCACGCTCTTCGTCAACTGAGTGGTTGAGGAAGGGAGGACACCTGATGGCCGCCGATCCGCTCTCCCGGGTCTTCGCGGCCCTGGCCGACCCCACCCGGCGCGACATGGTCGCCCGGCTGGCGGTCACCGACGCCACCGTCGGCGAGCTCGCCGAGCCCTACGACGTCAGCGTCCAGGCGGTCTCCAAGCACCTGCGGGTGCTGGAGGACGCCGGCCTGGTCAGCCGCAGCCGCGACGCCCAGCGGCGTCCGGTGCACCTCGAGGCCGAGGTCCTCGACCTCATGACCACGTGGATCGAGCGCTACCGGCGGCAGGCCGAGGAGCGCTACCGCCGTCTGGACGAGGTCCTCCGGTCCATGCCGGACGACGCCTCCCCCACCCACCCCACCGACGCCTCCCCCACCCAGCCCACCGACGCCTCCCCCACCCACCCCACCGACGCCACCCACCCAGGAGGGAACCCGTCATGACCACCAGCACGCACGAGACCCGCATCGACGTCGACCCCGAGGTCCCGCTGGTCCGCATCACCCGCGAGTTCGACGCGCCGCCCGAGAAGGTGTTCCGTGCGCACACCGACCCCGAGCTGTTCGCCCAGTGGGTCGGCCCGCGGGACACCGAGACCCGCGTCGACGTCTTCGAGTGCTGCACCGGCGGCTCGTACCGCTTCGTGACGATCAGCGACGGCGAGGAGTACGGGTTCCGCGGTTGCTTTCACGAGGTGCGGCCCGACGAGCTGATCGTGCAGACCTTCACCTTCGAGGGCGACCCGGACGGCGTGGCGCTGGAGAAGCTGGTCCTCGAGGACCTGGGCGACGGGCGCACCCGGCTGACCTCGACGTCGCTGGTCGACTCCTTCGCCGGTCGGGACGCCTTCGTGGCCAGTGGCATGGAGGTCGGCGTCCGCGAGGGCTACGAGCGCCTGGACGAGGTCCTCACCCGCAGCTGAGGGTTCGCGCCTGCTGGCGCTCCTCGTGGCTCACCGGTGCTGCAGGACCGGCGAGCCACGGGAGAGGCACCCCGTGCCCCCGGTCGCGTCAACCGGATCGAGGCACTCGCCGGTGGAGGTGACCTGCAGCGCGCCGACGACCGGCTGAGGACCCGGGGCAACCGCGGCCGCCCCGATCCCACCGGTCAGCCGTCGAGGGGGCGCGCACCCAGGTGGGTGCGCAGCAGCGACAGCGCCGCCTGCTCGGGGTCGACCGCCGGCTCGTGCGGGTGATCGCCCCCGGCTCCCTCGGCCGCCCGCTCGGCCATGAGCTCGCTCGCCTCGGCGGCCTCCGCGGCGCGCGCCGCCTCGCGCGCGGCCTCCGGCGAGACGGTGCGGCCGGGCGCGGGCCGGCCGGGTGCGTCGACGACGGCCTGCACCTTCCAGCGCACGCCGAGCAGCTCCTGCAGCGCCGTGCGGACGACGTCCTTGTTCAGGTCGTCGCCCAGCATCTTGGCCAGCGCCGGCGAGGTCATCGACAGGGTCAGCGTGCCGTTGGCGACGTCGTGCACCTGCGCGGACTTCAGCAGCGCCTCGGTGGTCCGCTTGTGCCGGCGGACGACGGCCAGCAGCTCCGGCCACACGCGGCGGACGTCACCGGCGTCCAGCTCGCCGTCCGCGGCGTCCGGCTGCGGCGGGTTCGCCGTCACCACGGGCATCGGCTCGCTGCCACGTGGGGCCGGCGAGGACTCGGCCGCGGCCCGGGGTGCCGACGCCGTCGGCCGGGGCTGCTCCACGCGCGCCGCCGCAGCTGCGGCCGCTGCGGGCTGGGCCGGGTGCGGCCAGTCCTCGTCGTCGGTCGGCTCCGGCGGCAGCGGGATGTCGGGCTCACCCACGGCGACGGGGGCGCGGCGCGGCTCCTCGACCGCGGCCGGCGGGGTGGCGGCCGGCGCCGGCGGGGTGGCGGCTTGCGCCGGCGGGGTGGCGGCTTGCGCCGGCGAGGTGGCGGCCGGTGCCGGCGGGCGGGGCGGGGCGCCCGACCCCGGAGGGGTGGTCTGCGGCCAGCCGTCGTCGGCCGGCGCGCGGGCCGCGACCGGCTCCGGGCGCGCTGGCTCGGGCCGCTCCGGCTCGGCGCGCGGCGGCTCCGGCTCGGCGCGCGGCGGCTCCGGAGCGGGCCGCGGGGCCGGCTGCGCGGGTGCCGCCGGGGCGCTCGGCGCCTGCGCGGCCACCTGCGACCTGCGCACGAACTCGCGCACCGGGCGACCCGGCTGGTCAGCCGGCGGCGGAGCGGCGGCGGGCTCCGGCCGCGACTCGCGCCCCGGCGCGTCGAGGACGGCGGGCTCGGCGACCGGCCGGCCCGCGTGCTCACCGGCGATCGACATCCGCCGCTCGAGGCGCTCCAGCCGCTGCAGGGTGGCCGCTGCGGAGCCGTCGGTCCCGGGCAGCAGCATCCGCGCGCACACGAGTTCGAGCAGCAGCCGCGGGCCCGTCGTCCCCCGCATCTCGGTCAGGCCCGCGTGCACCGTGTCGGCCATCCGCGACAGCGTCGCCGACCCCAGCGCCGAGGCCTGCGAGCTCATCAGGTCCAGCCGGTCGGGCGGGCAGTCGAGCAGCCCGTTGCCCCCCGCGTCCGGCACGGCGTCGAGCACGATGAGGTCCCGCAGCCGGTCGAGCAGGTCGGTGGCGAACCTGCGCGGGTCGTGCCCGGCCTCCACCACCCGGTCGACGGCGCGGAAGACGCCGGGCGCGTCGTGCGCGGCGAGCGCGTCGATCGTCTCGTCGAGCAGCGCGTCGTCGGTGACGCCGAGCAGCCCGACGGCGCTCTTGTAGGTGACGCCCTCCTCCCCGGCGCCGGCCAGCAGCTGGTCGAGGATCGACAGCGAGTCACGGACCGAGCCGCCGCCGGCCCGGACGACCAGCGGGAAGACGGTCGGCTCCACCTGCACGCCCTCGGCGGCGCAGGTCTTCTCCAGCAGGCCGCGCAGCGTCGTCGGCGGCACCAGCCGGAACGGGTAGTGGTGCGTGCGCGAGCGGATGGTGGGCAGCACCTTGTCCGGCTCGGTGGTCGCGAACACGAAGACGAGGAACTCCGGTGGCTCCTCGACCACCTTGAGCAGGGCGTTGAAGCCCTGCGTGGTGACCATGTGCGCCTCGTCGACGATGTAGACCTTGAAGCGGCTGTTCACCGGCGCGAAGAAGGCCCGCTCACGCAGGTCGCGGGCGTCGTCGACGCCACCGTGGCTGGCCGCGTCGATCTCAATGACGTCGAGCGAGCCGGGGCCGTCGGGCGCCAGGGCCACGCAGGAGCCGCAGGTGCCGCACGGGGTGGACGTCGGCCCCTGCTCGCAGTTCAGCGACCGGGCGAGGATGCGCGCCGAGGAGGTCTTGCCGCACCCGCGCGGGCCGCTGAACAGATAGGCGTGGTTGACCCGCCCGCCGTCGACGGCGTTCACCAGCGGGGCCGTCACGTGCTCCTGACCGACCACCTCGGCGAAGGTCGCCGGGCGGTACTTCCGGTAGAGCGCCAGAGCCACGGCAGCAGGTTACGTGGAGGAGGCGACGGATCGGCGAACGCCGTTGTGGACCGGTCGCAGGGGCCCGGAGGGTCTCCCGACCGGGGACGCGGGCAGCGGCGCCACGCAGGCAGGGGACGGCACCCGGCCGCGGTGTCGGCCGGTGGGCCGACAGGAAGAAAGGGACCCCCCGCGCACCCGCCAGAGCCCGCTTATCCTTGCTGCCTTCCGGCCCTGGGGAGGTTCACGGGGTGACGCCACACGAGGGGTCTGCACCCACTGTAGAGGAAACCGCGTGAGAGCCGGGCGCCCCCTCGCTACCCTCCCTGCCATGACGCCCCGGCACGCCCTCGTGCTGCCCCCGCCGCGCTCCTGACCCGGAGCACCGCGGGCTGACCTGATCCCGGCACCACCTGCCGGGCCCCTGCGCTGTGCTCCGGACCGCCTCTCCCCGATCCGGACCCGCCCAGGAGCGTCATGCCCACCCCCTCGACCACCTCTGCCGTGTCGCGCGGCTTCCCGCTCGTCGTCCTCGCTGCCCTCTGCTGGGGCACCTCGGGCGTCAGCGCCCGCATCGTGACCGACCGCACCGACCTCGGCCCGCTCGACATCGCCTGGCACCGCATGGCCGTCGGCGCCGCCGTCCTGCTCGCCGGGTACCTGTTCACCCGGCACCGGCGGCCGTCGTCCGCCGTCCCGCTGACCCGACCGCTCGCCGTCCGGCTCGGTCTGGTCGGCGCCGGGCTGGCCGCTTACCAGCTGGCCTTCTTCGCCGCCGTCGAGGAGGCCGGGGTGAGCGTCTCGACCCTGGTCGCACTCGGCCTGGCCCCGTTGCTCATCGCGCTCGGCGCGGCGGCGCTCGGGCACGGCCGGCCGGACCGCGCCACGCTCGTGACCCTCGCCGTCGCGCTCGTCGGCCTGGGGCTGCTGGTCGGGCTCACCGCCGGGGCCTCGGCCGGGACGGCGGTGCTGCTGGGCGCGCTGCTGGCCAGCGGCTCGGCCCTCGGGTACGCCGTCGTCACGCTGGCCGGTGGCGGCGTCCCCGCCGGCGTCCCGGTGACGCTGACCGGCTTCGTGGGTGGCGCACTGCTGCTGACGCCGGTGGCCCTGGCCGCCGGCCTGCGCCTGACCACCGAGCCGGTCGCGCTGGCGACGCTGCTCTACCTGGGTGTGGTGCCGAGCGCCGCGGCCTACGCCCTGTTCTTCCGCGGGCTGCAGACGGTGCCCGGCGCGGTCGCCGGCATCGTCACGCTGCTGGAGCCGGTGACGGCGACGGCGCTGGCGACGGCCTTCCTCGGCGAGAGGCTGCCGCTCGGCGCCCTGGCCGGCGGGCTGCTCGTGCTCGCCGCGGTGGCCGGCCTCTACCTCCGGCGTCCGGCCGTGGCCGAGCACGAGGCCCTGGCAGAGCACGAGGCCGTGGCGGAGCCGCACGGCTGAACCGCCCGGAGACGACGGAGGCCGGGCCCGTGCGGGGCCCGGCCTCTGCTGCGGAGGATGGGAGATTCGAACTCCCGAGGGGTTGCCCCCAACCCGCTTTCCAAGCGAGCGCCATAGGCCACTAGGCGAATCCTCCAACTGCGCCCGCCAGGGTACCGGGCCGGGTGCGGCCGGTCAGCCGGCGGTACCCGGGGCGCGGTACGGGGTGGTTACGCGTCCGTCCCTCAGGGCACGCTGGGGGCTGCGCCGGACCGACGGCGCGCCGACGACAGGAGAGCAGCCCCCATGAGCGAGACCGACCGGCTCCGGCCCGACGTCGTGGAGGCGATCGTCGCGGTGCTCAAGGGAGCCGACCCCTCGGAGCTGCCGGCCTCCGCGACCAAGGAGGAGAAGGACGCCGCGAAGGACCGGTACCTCTCGGAGTTCGTCGCCGAGCGCAGCAAGCGGGACCGGCAGACGCGCGCCTGGGAGCTGCTGCTGACCCGCAGCTACGACGAGCCCCCCACCTGGGAGCGCCTCTTCGACGACCTCTCCTCCGACGTGGTCGAGGAGCTCGGCGAGCTCTACGACGTCCTGCCCGCGGGCGCCCAGGAGGAGTACGCCCGCCGGTACGGCGTCCCGACCGGCGTCTGACCGCGGCTCCGGTGCCGGCGGCGAGCAGGGGGGACGCACGGTGAGCGGACCCGGTCACGTCGTGGCCGGGCGCTACCGCCTGCTCGAGCGCATCGGCGGGGGCGGCATGGGCGCCGTCTGGCTGGCCTCCGACGAGCTGCTCGGGCGCCGGGTCGCCGTCAAGCAGGTGCTGCCGCCGCCGACCGCCGACGAGACCGTCATCGCCCAGCAGCGCCAGCGGGCGCTGCGCGAGGGGCGGATCGCCGCGCGGCTGTCCCACCCGCACGCCGTCGTGGTCTACGACGTCGCCGTCGAGGACGACGCGCCGTGGCTGGTCATGGAGTACCTGCCCTCCCGCAGCCTGGCCGAGGTGCTGCACCAGGACGGCGTCCTGCCGGTCGACCAGGTCGCGCAGATCGGTGCCCAGGTCGCCGACGCCCTGTCCGCCACGCACGCGGCCGGCATCGTGCACCGCGACGTGAAGCCGGCCAACGTCCTCATCGGGCGGGGCCCGCGGATCGAGGGCCTGGTGAAGATCACCGACTTCGGCATCTCGCACGCCAGCGACGACGTGACGCTCACCCAGACCGGCCAGATCACCGGCACCCCGGCCTTCCTGGCCCCCGAGGTCGCCCGCGGCGGGGAGGTGACGCCGGAGAGCGACGTCTTCTCCCTCGGCGCGACGCTCTACACCTGCCTGGAGGGCCAGCCGCCGTTCGGCCTGGACGACAACGCCCTGCGGCTGCTGCACCGCGTCGCCGGTGGGGAGGTGGTGCCGCCGCGGCGGGCCGGCTCGATGACCGCGCCGCTGGTGCGGATGCTGGCCGCCGACCCCGCGGATCGGCCGACGACGACCGAGGTCCGCGACGAGCTCGCCCGGCTGGCGGTCGGCCGGGACGGCGACCCGACGACCGTGCTGATGGCGCGCACCAAGCTGCGGTCGTCGAGCAACCGTGAGCGCACCGAGGAGCTGGCCAGCGGGGTGCTGCCGGCCGCGGGAGCGGGCGCCGCGGCCGCCGCCGGGTCCCGGGACCCGGACACCGCCGTCCAGGTCGCCCCCGTCGGGCCGGCCACGCCGCCTCCGCCCGGCCGGGCGGAGGACCGGCCTCCCGCTGCTCCGGTGCCGAGCCCCCGACGCCGCCGCGGGCCACTGCTGGCCGCCGTGCTGCTGCTCGCCGTGCTGCTGCTCGGCGGCGGGCTCTGGCTCGGCACCCGGGGCGACGCTGGGACCAGCGCCGACGCCCCCGCGGCGGCGTCGTCCCCGCCCGTCGACGACGCGACGCCCCCGGCCGAGGACACCCCCGCCCCGGAGACCCCGGATGCCGAGCCGACGCCGTCCACCGGCGCGGAGGCGCCGTCGAGCGAGCCGTCGTCCGACGAGCCGACCGACGAGGCGACCGACGACCCGGCCGAGGTCGTCGAGGAGACGTTGGACCGGTACTACGAGCTGCTCCCCGGCGACCCCGACGCCGCCTACGACATGACCGGTCCGTACCTGCGGGCACAGGCCAGCCGGAGCTACTACCGCGACTTCTGGGCGACCTGGGAGGAGGTGGACCTGCGCGAGGTGCGCGCGGCGCAGCAGTCGGGGGACGGCGTCGTCACGGCCACGACCGAGGTGGAGTTCACCGGGGACGACGGACGCGAGCAGACCGAGCGCCACCAGGTCCGCCTGGTGCAGGACGACGACGGGGACTGGCTGGTCGACCTGGACCTGGTCGCCTGATGAAGGACCCCGTCCTCCCCGCCCCTCGCAGGCTCGGGGCGGTGCCCTGGACGGGGCCAGAACCACGACGGCGGCGCCCCGAGTCGGGACGCCGCCGTCGATCTGTCTGCGGTGGCGGTGGGATTTGAACCCACGGAGGCTTGCACCTCACACGCTTTCGAGGCGTGCTCCTTCGGCCGCTCGGACACGCCACCGTCGAACAGACTACAGGCCCCGCTGACGGCGGAAGAACGCGCGTAGCAGCGTGGCGGACTCCTCGGCGCGGACCCCGCCGGTGACCTGCGGACGGTGGTTGAGCCGCCGGTCGCGGACGACGTCCCACAGCGACCCGGCCGCACCCGCCTTGGGGTCGTCCGCGCCGTACACGATCCGGTCCACGCGGGCCAGCACGCTCGCGCCGGCGCACATGGTGCAGGGCTCGAGGGTGACCACGAGCGTCGTCCCGGTCAGCCGCCAGCCGTCGCCGTGCACCCGCGCGGCGACGCGCAGCGCCAGGACCTCGGCGTGCGCGGTCGGGTCGCCCTGCTTCTCCCGCTCGTTGGCGGCCTCGGCGAGCACGGCGCCGTCCGGCCCGAGGACGACGGCACCGATGGGCGTGTCACCCCACTCGACGGCGGCCGCGGCCAGCGCGAGCGCCCGCCCCATCGCGGCGTCGACGTCCGGGGTCACCGAGTGCCCCCTGCGGTGCTCGTGCTCTGCCCAGCACCGTGGGCAGAGCACGACGGGGCCGCCACCGATCCGATCCCCGGGCGCTCGTGCTCTGCCCAGCACCGTGGGCAGAGCACGAGCGCCCGGGAGGGGAGGTGTGCCGGGAGCGGGGTCACGAGGCTGCGCCGTCCAGCAGGTCGATGCCGACCAGCGCGGACAGCTCGGCCAGCGCGACGGCCGGGTCGACGACCTTGATCGTGTGCATCCCCATCGCGCGGGCCGGCTTGAGGTTGATGCCCAGGTCGTCGAGGTAGGCGCAGTCCGAGGCGGCCACCTCCCTGCCGACCGCCTCGGACAGCCGGGCCAGCGCGCGGCGGTAGATCTCCGGCTCGGGCTTGCGCACGCCCTCCACCGACGACTCCACGACCGCGTCGAACAGCTCCAGCAGCTCGCCCAGCCGCCCGGTGCGCTCCATCGGCGCCACGTTGTTCGACAGCAGGGCCAGCGGTACGCCGGCCGCGCGCAGCCGCCGCACCGCGTCGACCACCTGCGGGCGCACCTCGCCGGCCAGCGCGGCCAGCACCCGCCGAGCGTCCAGGCGGTGCCCCGCGGCCAGGGCCTCGGCCTCGAAGGCGTCGGTGAACCCGGCGGCGTCGAGCTCGTTGCGCTCGAAGCGGGCCCAGGCGTTGGTGTCGGGGTCGGTGCTGTTCAGCCGCACGATGAGCCCCTGGGGCAGCCCTGCCTCGGCCTCGTAGGCGGTGAAGGCGGTCATCGGGCTCTCGGTGATCACCCCGCCGAGGTCGAAGACGACCGCGGTCGCCACGGCGCTCACCGGCCCACCGCCGCGGCCAGCTCGTCGGCGAAGCCCAGCCGCGCGGCGATCGCGGTGACCATCTCGTCGGCCCACAGGTCGTCGGCGGTGACGATCGGCCGCAGCTGGTCGGCCGGCAGCCCGTCGTCGGCGAAGACGTCCAGGTCGCCGCCGGGCCAGCCGGTCTCGTCGTCGAACGCGCTCTCGGCGTCGACCGCGATGCCGTAGCGCTCCACCACCTCGGCGGCGAGCAGCCACTCCTGCATGGTGGCGTCGGAGATCAGCGCCCGCACCAGCCCGCCCGGCCCGTGCCGGAGGACGACGAAGTACAGCCGCGAGTCGACGACCACGACGAACGGCCCGGGCCAGTCCTCGGCGCCCGGGTCGCCGAGCGCCCGCTCCAGCGCCGGCAGCTCGTCCCCGGCGTCCGCGGCGAGCAGCTCCACCCGCCAGGTCCCGCCCGGACGGCTCACCCGCACCGCCCAGCTGGCCGGCGTGTCCGGTCCGCTCATCGCCGCCGCAGCACCGTCAGGCCGTCGGACAGCGGCAGCAGCACCGTCTCCCAGCGGGGGTCGGTCGCCAGCGCGGCGTTGAGCGCCACGAGCGCCCGGTCGTCGTCGTTCCGCGGGTCGAGCACGCGACCGCCGCGCAGGGTGTTGTCCAGCAGCACGACGCCGCCGTCGGTCATCCGCGGGTGCAGCTGGTCGACGTAGTCGGCGTAGCCGGCCTTGTCCGCGTCGACGAAGGCCAGGTCGAAGGTCGGCTCGGCCGGCAGCGCCCGCAGCGACTCGTGCGCGTCACCCAGCCGCAGCCCGATGCGGTCGGCCAGCCCGGCGCGGGCCCAGTACCGCCGGGCCACCGCCGTCCACTCCTCGCTGGTGTCCAGGCACAGCAGCGAGCCGTCCTCCGGCAGCCCGCGGGCCACGCACAGCGCCGAGTACCCGGTGAAGGTGCCGATCTCGACCGCCCGGCGGACGCCGAGAGCGCGGGTGAGCAGCTGCATGAAGGTGCCCTGCTCGGGCGCGATCTGGAAGGTCGGCGGCGCGTCGCCGCGGTCGGCCAGCGCCGCGGTCTCGGCGAGCAGGTCGGCGGCGACGTCGTCGGGCGGCTCGGAGCTGGCCCGGACGTAGTCGGCCAGCTCCGGGGTGAGCAGGAACGAGCGGGGGGTCATGCCGCGGAGGCCTGGGCGCGCGGGGGCCGGAGGAGCGCGTGGGTCATAGCCTCTGATCATGGCCGATCCCGCTCCGGACGACGGAGCCGACGTCGCCCCCGCGCTGTTCTCCCGGCTGGCCGCCGACCCGCTGGCCGACCTGCTGGGGATCGTCCTGGAGCAGGTCCGCCCCGGGTACGCCCGCGCGGCGATGACGGTGGGCCCGCAGCTGCTCAACGCGGTCGGCACCGCGCACGGCGGGGCGACGATGGCCCTGCTCGACGTCGTCCACGCGGCGGTCAGCAACAGCCACGGCACCGTCGCGGTGGCCCAGGACGTGCACACCGAGTTCCTCGCCCCCGGCCGGCCGGGTGACCGGCTGGTCGCCGAGGGCACCGAGGTCCACCGCAGCCGCCGCACCGCCGTCTACCGCATCGAGGCCCGCGCCCAGGACGGCCGGCTGGTGGCCACCGCGCTGGCCCGGGTGTTCCGCACCGGGACCGCCTGGGAGGACCGGTGACCTCCTTCCCCGTGCCGACGGTGCCCGCTCCCCCGGTGGGCGTCGTCGGCCTGGGCCAGCTGGGCGGGTCGCTGGCAGCCGCCCTCGTCGCGGCCGGCCGGCAGGTGACCGGCTGGGACGTCGACCCCGCAGCCCGGGACGCCGCCGCCGCACGCGGGGTGCGGATCGCCCGCGAGCTGACCGGCGTCGTCGTCCTCGCCGTCCCGCTGCCGGCGATGGCCGCGGCACTCGAGGGTCTCGACGTCGACCCGGACGCCACCGTCACCGACCTGGGCTCGGTCAAGGCACCGGTCCTCGCCGAGCTGGGGCCGACGCTGGGTGGTCGCTACGTCGGCGGGCACCCCATGTGCGGCACCGAGCGCTCCGGGTACGAGGCGACCGACCCCGGCCTGTTCACCGGTGCCCGCTGGGCGCTGTGCCTGGAGCCGGGCACCGAGCTGCCGCGCTGGCTGCGGGTGGCCGAGGTCGCGCTGGCCGTCGGCGCCGAGGTGGTCCCGGCGACCGCCGCCGAGCACGACGACGCCGTCGCCGCGGTCAGCCACGTGCCGCACCTGCTGGCCGCGGCCCTGGCCGCCACCGCCGGGGAGGCCGGCCCGCTGGCGCTGGCGCTGGCCGCCGGGAGCTTCCGCGACGGCACCCGGGTGATCGGCAGCGACCCGGGCTTCGTCACCGCGATGGTGCAGGGCAACGCCGGCCCGACGACCGCCGCGCTGGCCCGCGTGCTGGAGCAGCTGGCGCGCCCGTGGCCGGAGCTGGTGGCCGCCGGGCACGCCGTGCGCGCGGGCGGCCCGGCGGGACGGCGTCCGGTGCGGGTGCCGCTGGAGCGGGCCGCGCTGCTGTCGCTGGGCCGGGCCGGTGGCGCGGTCACCCGGCGGCTGGCGGCGTTCGTCGAGGGCTACGTGCCGGCCGTCGGCTGACGCCGCGGGGAGCGGCCGGGGGTGGCAGCCGGCCGGTGGCACCGCGCTGACCGTTTCGCCCGCCCCGCGCCGGGCAGGGAGCGTCCATGGACGACAGCGAGATCCGCGGCCGCATCGAGGCGCTGGTCGAGGAGGAGCGCCGACTGCGGGACAGCGGCGAGCACTCCGACGAGCAGCGCGCCCGCCTCCGGCAGATCGAGGAGGACCGCGACCAGCTCTGGGACCTGCTGCGCCAACGGGACGCCAAGCGCCAGTACGGCGAGGACCCCGACGAGGCCTCCCCCCGCCCCGAGCAGCAGGTGGAGGGTTACCTGCAGTGAGCGGACCCGTCCTGCGCACCGTTCGGGGGCGCACGGCGAGCCGCTGGACGGGGTCAACCGATAGGGGGCCGCCGTCCCCCCGGGCCGGACACTTAAACGCCGAAGTGTGCGGCGGTGATCTTCGGGTAGGAGCCGCCGCGGCGCGCACGGTCGCGCGTCCGGTGCGGAGGGAGCAGGCATGGTGCGCGCGGCACGGATGATCCGGCGGGCGGTGGTCACCGGGGGTGCCGGTTTCCTCGGCTCCCACCTCTGCGAGCACCTGCTCGAGCGGGGCGTCGAGGTGGTCTGCCTCGACAACTTCCTCACCGGCTCGCCGCAGAACGTCGTCCACCTGGTGGAGCACCCCGGCTTCCGGCTGGTCCGCTGCGACGTCACCGACTTCGTGCACGTGCCCGGCGACGTCGACCTGGTGCTGCACTTCGCCTCGCCGGCCAGCCCGCTGGACTACCTGAGGATGCCGATCGAGACCCTCAAGGTCGGCAGCCTCGGCACCCTGCACACCCTCGGGCTGGCCCACGAGAAGGGCGCCCGGTACGTGCTCGCCTCCACCTCCGAGGTCTACGGCGACCCGCTGGTCCACCCGCAGACCGAGGAGTACTGGGGCAACGTCAACCCGATCGGCCCGCGCGGCGTCTACGACGAGGCCAAGCGCTTCAGCGAGGCCATGACGACGGCCTACCGGACCTCGAAGGGCACCGACACCGGCATCGTCCGGATCTTCAACACCTACGGTCCGCGGATGCGCCCGGACGACGGCCGCGCCATCCCCGCCTTCGTCGGCCAGGCGCTCGCCGGCCGCCCGCTGACCGTCGCGGGCGACGGCTCGCAGACCCGGTCCATCTGCTACGTCGACGACACCGTGCGCGGCATCCTCGCGATGGCCTTCTCCGGCGAGGCCGGGCCGGTCAACATCGGCAACCCCGACGAGCTGTCGATGCTGCGGCTGGCCGAGTGGATCGTCGAGCTGACCGGCTCGTCGTCGGAGATCTCCTTCATCGACCTGCCGGTGGACGACCCGAAGGTCCGCCGTCCCGACACCACCCGCGCCGAGCAGCTGCTCGGCTGGCGCCCGACGGTCCCCTCGGAGGAGGGCCTGCGGAGCACGGTGGCGTGGTTCTCCGAGCAGCTGCGGGCGGCGGACGTCCGCGCCGGGTGATCCACAGCGGGTCAGGGATCGCATCTACTGTGTAGTGGGCGGTCGCGAGGGTCGCCGGAGACGCTGACCACTTCGACGGGGGAGCTGCTCGATGGGCCGCCACGCCGACACCTCTGCCTCGCGCCGGTCGCTGCAGCTGACGCCGCAGGTGCTGATCGCGCTGGCGGTGGCCGCGGTGGTGCTGCTGGCCGGTGGCATCACCGTGTGGGCGATGAACGCGGGGGACGGCGACTGCGAGAGCACCGCGGTGGTACGGCTCGCCGTCGCCCCCGAACTCGTACCCGTCGCCGAGCAGGTGCTCACCGGCGCCGAGGGCCTTCGTCCCGAGGACTGCGCGTCCGCCGAGGTGACCGCGCAGCAGCCGGTGCAGACCGTGGGCGACCTGGGCGCGCTGGATGCCGCGGACCTGCCGCACCTGTGGGTGCCCGACTCCTCGCTGTGGGTGGCCCGCGCCGGGGACGCCGCGCTGGAGAGCACCGGATCGGTCGCCACCTCCCCCGTGGTGCTGGCCACCAGCCGCGCGGCCGTGGACGCGCTGGGCTGGACCGACGCGGCGCCGGGGTGGGGTGCGGCGCTGGTCAGCCAGCAGGGCATCGCCGTCCCGGACCTGGCGACCAGCGCCGAGGCCCTCGCCGCGCTGGGCGCAGTGCGGACGTCGCTGGGCGGCGGCGAGGACGCCGACAACGCCGTGGTGCAGGCGGTGCTCGCGGCCGAGCGCGGACCGTCGGTCTCGCCGGCCGACGCGCTGACCGCCGGCCGCGAGGGCGCGGTCGATGCGCCGCTGGTGCCGGTCAGCGAGCAGGAGGTGTGGTCGGCCAACGCCGACGCGGAGGACCCGCAGCTGGTGGCCGTCTACCCGGCGGAGGGCTCGCCAGGGCTGGACTACCCGCTGGTGCGGGTCGGCACCGCCGCCGCCACCGACGCCGCCGCCGTGGACGCCGCCGTGCGGGCGCTCACCTCGGACGCCGCGCGGTCCGCCGTCATCGAGGCCGGTTTCCGCGATGCCGACGGCACCGCGCCGGCCGGCGCGGAGGCGGCGGGGATCCGCGAGGCCGCCCCGCAGGCCCTGCAGCTCGACCCCGCCGGGGTGCAGGCGCTGCTGGCGCAGCTGTCGGAGCTGGCCGCGCCGTCCCGGATCCTCACCGTCTTCGACGTCTCCACCTCGATGGAGGCCCCGGCCGGCGACGGCACCCGGGCCACGCTCGCCCGGGACGCCGCCAAGAGCACGCTCACGCTGGTGCCGGGCAACTTCGCGCTCGGGCTGTGGTTCTTCGCCGCCGAGCTGGACGGCGAGCGCGACTGGACCGAGGTGGTGCCCACGCGGCAGCTCGAGGCACAGGTCGAGGGCACCGTCCAGCGGGACCTGCTCGACCAGGAGCTCGACACCATCCCCGCCCGGCTCAGCCCCGGCGGCACCGGCCTGTACGACACCACGCTGGACGCGGTGCGGGCGGCGCGCGCGGACTTCGACCCGCGCGCGGTCAACAGCGTGCTGGTGGTGACCGACGGGACGAACGAGGACAGCCAGGGCGTGGACCTCGACGAGCTGCTGGACACGCTGCGCGGCGAGGCCGACCCCGACCGGCCGATCAAGGTCATCGGTGTCGCGCTCGGCCCGGACGCCGACCTGGGTGCCCTCGAGCAGATCGCGGACGTGACCGGCGGCGCGGCCTACTCCGCGGTCGACCCGACGGACCTGCAGACCGTCCTGTTCGACGCCCTCCGGCAGCGCTGAGCGCCCCGTCCCGCGACCCCCGCCAGGGCCCCGCACCACGCCCACGAGGTGTGGGGAGGGGTGGGTCCTCCCTCAGGTCCGGGTCAGCAGGTCGTCGAGCGCAGCGACGACCTCCTCGACGGTCACCTCTGCCAGCGCCGGGTCGAGCTCGGTGCCCCACGGGTCCCCGGTCCCGTCGCCGTGCCAGAGGACGACGTGCAGTGGCCCGTGCGCCCCGGCCCTGAGCGGTGGCCCCCACAGCGCCGGGGACACCGGGCCGAACAGCACCACCGAGGGACGGCGGTAGGCGGTCGCCAGGTGCGCCAGGCCGGTGTCGCCGCTGACCACGACGCGGGCCCCGGCGACCACCGCGGCCAGCTCGAGCGTCGTCGTCCGCCCGGCCAGGACGCACCCCTGCCCGAGGCCGGCGCCCTCGGCCACCGCCCGCGCGAGGGGCACCTCGGCCGGGCCCCCGGTGATCCGCACGTCCAGCCCGCGCGCGGCCAGGTTCCGTGCCACGGCGGCGAACCGGTCGGCGGGCCAGCGCCGTCCGGGGAACGCCGCGCCCGGGTGCACCAGCGCCACACCGGCCGGGGCGGGCGGAGGCACGGAGGGCACGGCGAGGTCGAGCGCGTCGGGGTCGGCGTCCACGCCCAGTCCCTCGGCGACCAGCCGGCACCAGCGCCGCACCTCGTGCTCGTCGGGGTACCAGGTCGGCCCGGGGTAGCCGGGGCTGTCGAAGGTCAGCAGCCGGTGCGGGTGCAGGTCGGCGACCACGACGTGCGAGGCCGGCCCCTTGCCGTGCAGGTCGACGGCGAGCTCGGGCGGCGGGCCCGACCAGTCCAGCGGCTCCAGCTCGCGGGCGGGCAGCACCTCGTCGACCGCGTCGACCAACGAGGCCAGCGGCTCGAGCGCCGCGGTGGTGGCCAGCACCAGCCGGTGGCCGGGGACGGCCGCCCGCACGGCGCGGATCGCGGGCACGCCGGTGAGCAGGTCGCCGAGCCCCAGCGGCCGGAGTACCACCGCGGCTGGCCGCTCCCCCGGGCCTGTCAACGCCCCGTTCCGGGTCCCGCGCCGAGCCTGCGACGCGTGGGGGGCAGCGGGGTCCTCCCTCACACCCGTGAGCGCTCCACCAGGGCGGTCGTGGAGTGCCCGTCGAGGTAGGGCAGCACGACGGCCTGGCCACCCCAGCGCCGCAGCACGGCGGCCTCGGGCAGGTCGGCGCCGGCGTAGTCCCCGCCCTTGGCCCACACGTCCGGGCGCAGCCGGCCGATCACCTCGGCCGGGGTGTCCTCGTCGAAGACGACGACGGCGTCGACGAACTCCAGCGCCTCGAGCACCCGCGCCCGGTCTGCGGCGGTCACCAGCGGCCGCGACGGGCCCTTGAGCCGGCGCACCGAGTCGTCGGAGTTGATGCACACCACCAGGCAGTCGCCCAGCCCGCGGGCGGCCCGCAGCGTCGCCACGTGGCCGGGGTGCAGCAGGTCGAAGCAGCCGCCGGTCGCGACCACCGTCCCGCCCGCCGCGCGGACCCGGGCGATCACCCCGTCGGCCCCGGGCTCGGTGACCACGTCCGGCTCGACGGCGTCCCACGCCGAGGCGCCACCGCGGGCCACGAAGCCCCCGGCGAACGCGACCGCGGCCGCGACCGCCTCGCCGGTCACCGCCCCCTCCGCCAGGGCCAGCGCTGCCGCGGCGGCGAACGCGTCCCCGGCTCCGCACGGGTCCCCGCCGGTCACCGGGGTCGCGGGCACCACCATCGGCGCGCCCTCGCCGTAGGAGAGCAGCGCACCGCGGGCGCCGAGGGTCACCGAGACCGCGCCGACGCCCCAGTGCCGGATCAGCGCCTCGGCCCGCGCGCCGACCGCCGCCAGGCCCTCGCCCTCGGCGGCCACCCCGGCCGACGAGGCCACGCGGGCGGCCTCGGCGCCGTTGGGCGTCACCAGCCGCGCGTTGGGCACCGGGTCCGCGCCACGCGGGTGCGGGTCCCAGACCACCGGCCCACCGGCCTCGGCCAGCACCGCGCGGACGGCGGGGTCGGCCGTCGTCCCCCGGCCGTAGTCGGCGACGAGCACCGCGGCGGCGTCGCGCAGGACGGCAGCCGCCTCGTCGGGCAGCGTGCCCAGCTCGGCCACCGGGGCGCCGCTGTCGATGCGCGCCACCGAGTGGTCGCCCACCCGGACCCGGCGCTTGACGGCCGTCCCGCCGGTCGCCGGGATCTCCACCAACCGCACCCGGCCGGCGAGCAGCGCGCGCAGCCGGTCGGCGTCCGCGTCGTCGGCCATCGGGGTGACCAGCACGACCTCCCGGCGGGTGGCCCGCGCCGCGATGACCGCCGCCAGGGCCGCCCCGCCGGGGCGCTCGCGGGTCTCGACGTCCTCGACGACCGGCACCGGCGCGTCGGGGGTGAGCCGCGAGGCCGTCCCGACCAGGTCGACGTCGAGCAGCGCGTCGCCGACGACGACGATCGCTCCCCCACCCACCCCGGTCGCGCTCACCGGGCGACCCCGAGCCGGGTCTCGGGCACGCGGGCGGGCTCGGCGAGCACTGCCGCGTCGAAGGCGGCGCAGACCAGGTGCAGCGCGACCAGGTGGCACTCCTGGACGGTCGCCGTCCACGGGGAGTCGATGCAGACCGCGTCGTCGGCCACGGCGGCCAGCGGGTTGGGTGCCGGGCCGGTCATCGCCAGCACGGTGATGCCGCACTCGCGGGCCCGGCGCGCGGCGGCGACGGCGTTGGGGCTGCGGCCGGACGTCGACAGCAGCACCAGCACGTCGCCGGCCCGGCCGTGCGCCTCCACCTGGCGGGCGAACAGCTCGTCGGCCGGGTAGTCGTTGGCGATCGCGGTCAGCGACGAGGTCTCGGCGGTCAGGCAGATCGCGGAGAACGGCGGCCGGTCGGCCCGGTAGCGGCCGACCAGCTCGGCGGTCAGGTGCTGCGCCTGGGCCGCGCTGCCCCCGTTGCCCGCCGCGAGCAGCCGGCCGCGGCTCTCCCCGCAGAGCACGTCGGCGATGAGCCGGCCCCAGCGGTCCAGCGCGTCGAGCTGCCCGTTCAGCGACCCCAGCGCGGCGGCCAGCGACGCGACGTGGTCCGCGCCGGTGAGGTGCGTGCACGTGTCGGGCGAGACGACCTCGCCGGCGGAGTGCGGCGGAACGGTCATCGGGCGGCCTCCACGGGGCTCCTGTCGCTGCCATCGGTGCGTACCGGGCCGGCCAGGACCTGCCGGTAGACGGTGTCGGTGTCGGCGACCACGCGGGCCCACCGGTACCGGTGGCGGGCGCGCCGCACCCCGGCCGTGCCGTAGGCCGCACGGCGGGCGTCGTCGGCCAGCAGCGCGGCGAGCACCTCGCCGAGCCTGGCCGGGTCCCGCGCGGGGACCAGGTCGCCGGTGACCCCGTCGGCGACGGAGTCCTGCAGCCCGCCGACCGCGGTGGCGACCACCGGGCGGCCGCAGGCCATGGCCTCCAGCGGGGTGATGCCGAACGGCTCGTACCAGGGCACGGCCAGCACGACGTCGGCCGAGCGGATCCACGCCGGGACGTCGGCGCGGGCCACCGCGCCCGTGAACACCAGCCGGTCCGCCACCCCGAGGGAGGCGGCGACCGCGCGCAGCCGGCGCACCTCGGCGTCGCCGTCCAGCTGCGCGGCCGGAGGCCCGCCGACGACGACCAGCTCGGCGTCGGGGACGGCGGCCAGCGCGCGGACGGCGTCCTCCTGCCCCTTGCGCTCGACCAGCCGGCCGAGGACGAGCAGCCGCTTCCGGTCGCCGCGCGGCGCGACCGGTCCGCGCGGGGTGAACACCGTGGTGTCCACCCCGCAGGGCACGACCGTGACGCGGTCGCTGTCCAGGCCGAGCCGGCGCAGCTCGAAGACCTCGTCGGAGCAGGTGGCGACCACGTGGCGAAGGGTCCGGCACAGCGACCGCTCCAGCTCGACGCGCTGCGGCGGCGAGGTGTCGGCGGCACCCTGGTGGCGCCGCTTGACCGAGCCGAGTGCGTGGAAGGTCTGCACGACCGGGATCGCCCCTGCGGCGGCGACCGCGGCCAGCCCGCTCATCCAGAAGTGCGCGTGCACCAGGTCCGGGGGCCGCTGCGCCCACTCGCGGCGCAGCACCGACGCGAACTCGGGCATGTGCTGCAGCAGGTCGTCCTTGGGCAGCACCCGGGCCGGCCCCGCGGTCACGTGCGCGACGTCGTAGCCGTCGGCGGTGGTCACGCGGTCGGGCTGGTCCGGGTCCTCCCGGCGGGTGTGCACGGTCACCGCGTGCCCGCGGCGGGCCAGGCCCGCGGCGAGCGCGGCGACGTGCACGTTCTGCCCGCCGGCGTCCACTCCGCCGATCGCGGCGAGCGGGCTCGCGTGCTCGCTGACCAGGTCGATGATCATCGCGTCACCTCTCCGAGGAGTCGGTCCCAGTCGGTGAGGAACCGGGGAAGCCCGTACCGCTCCAGCGCGGCGGCGCGTGCCGCCTTGCCGGCCAGCCGGGCGGCGTCCTCGTCGTGCAGGTAGGTGCGGACGGCGTCCCACAGGACGCCGGGCCGGGTGGAGAGCACGCCGGCCTCGGCCGGCACCGCCTCCACCGCCTCGGTGGTCGCCAGGGCGACCACCGGCAGGCCCAGGTGCATCGCCTCGAGCAGGGAGAGCCCGAGGGAGGTCCACCGGACCGGGTGCACGTAGACCCGGCGGCGGGCCAGCTCGGTGTGCATCGCGGCCTGCGGCGGGTCGTCGTGCAGCGCGACCCGGCCGGGGTCGAGGCCGTAGCGCTCGTGCAGCCCGGCCAGCCCCATGCCGAACACGTCGACCGGCGCGACCGCGGCCAGCCCGGGCAGCAGGTCGGCGCCGACCGTCCGGCCGCGGCGGACCGGCTCGTTGGTGACGACGGCGGCCCGCGCCAGCTCGCCGGTCCAGCGCTCGCCGGGGTCGACGATGCCGTGCTCGACGACCGTCGTCGGCGCCCGGCCGTTGTCGTAGAAGAGCTGGTTGAAGTGCGTGACGTGCACGATCGGGATGTCCGAGCGGTCGGCCAGCGGGTGCCGGGTGTGCGGCACCGGCCCGTCGCCGGGCTCCAGACCCGGCGCGTTGTGCTCGAGGAAGACCGCGGGCAGGTCCCGTCCGGGCTCGCGGCCCAGCCACTCGCGCACCAGGTCCAGGTCGCGGGTCCGCTGCAGCACCACCACGTCGACACCGCCGTCGACGCTGATCTCCCTCAGCTGCTCCGGGGTCACCTCGCGGGCCGATGCCGGCCAGTCCCAGGTGCGCGCCCGCCCGAGCCCGTCCGGGCCGCGGTCCGGGGTGACCGGGATGAGGTACTCGTGCCGCCCCTGGACGAACGCCGTCGTCCACGAGCCGTGCACGTGCCACAGCAGGACCCTCACGCGGCCATCACCTTCTCCACAGCGGCGACGACGTCGGCGGCGGTCACCGACGCGAGACAGGGGTGGCCGGGCACCGGGCACTCCCGGGCCCGGGTCAGCCGGCAGGCGGCGTCCTGGTCGCCGAGCAGCACGGTCGGTACGCCGTAGGGCGCCCACCGGACGGCCGGCACGACCGGGGAGAAGAGCGAGACGACCGGCGTGCCGACGGCGGCGGCCAGGTGGGCCGGGCCGGTGTTGCCGACGACCACCGCGGCCGCCCCCTCCAGCACGGCGGCCAGCTCGGCCAGGCCCAGCGCGCCACCGAGGTCGACGCCGCGGGTACCGGCGACGGCCGCGGTGAGCGCCCGCTCGCCCGGCCCGCCGGTGACCAGCACCCGGTGACCGGCGTCGGCCAGCGCCTCGACCGCCTCGGCGCAGCGGTGCGCCGGCCAGGCCCGGGCGGGGACCGAGGCGCCCGGGTGGACGACGACGTGACCCGGTTCGGGCGCGACCGGGGGCAGGGGCCGGCGCACGGCGAGCCGGCCGTCGTCGCCGGCCGGCAGGTCGAAGCCCGCGGCGCGGGCGAGGGACAGGGCGCGCTCGGGTTCGGGGAGGTCGTCGTCCACCCGGTGGCGGACGTCGAGCAGCGACCCGGGGTAGTCGACGCTGATCGCGGAGACCCGCCGCACGCCGGCGGTGCGCAGCACCAGCGCCAGGGGCAGGGGCGACTGGTGGAAGGACGTGGAGACGACGGCCTCGTCGGGGGCGAGGGCCCGGATCCGCTCGGTCAGCCCGGCGAGGTCGTCCGCGTCGACCGGCGGCGGGTCGCCGAGGATCCAGGGGCAGGCCCAGGTCTCCACCTCGTCGACGCCGGGCAGCAGCCGGGCCGCCTCGGCGCCGGCCGGGCCGGCGAGGAACACGACGCGGTCGGCGCCGGCGGCCACGGCGCGCACCAGCGGCCCCTGGACCAGGACGTCGCCGACCGAGTCCAGCCGCGCGACCAGGACCGTGCGGCTCACCACCCACCCGCCAGGACCCGCTCGACCGCCTCGGTGATCGTCGCTGCGCGGCGGGGTGCCGCCTCGACCTCGGCCCGGCGCGTGACCGGCGTCGGCACGAGGATCCCCGACGCGCCGGCGGCGGCCGCGGCCTCGACGTCGGCCCCGATGTCGCCGACGACCACGCAGCGGGCGGGGTCGACGTCGAGCTCGGCGCAGGCGGCCTTTACCATCCCGGGCGCGGGCTTGCGGCAGGTGCAGCCGTCGTCCGGCCCGTGCGGGCAGACCTGGACGGTGTCGAAGGGACCGAGCAGCTCGTCGAGGCGGGCCATGCAGGCGTCGACCTGCGCGCGGGTGATCAGCCCGCGGGCCACACCGGACTGGTTGCTCACCACGCCGACCCGGACGCCGCGGGCGCGCAGCGCGTCGACGGCCTCGCGGGCCCCGGGCACCGGCTTCACCAGCGCCGGGTCGCCGTTGTAGGGGTAGTCGCGCACCAGGGTGCCGTCGCGGTCGAACAGCACCAGGTCGGGCAGCCCGCGCCAGGGTCGCACCCGCCGGTGCTGCACCGCGCCGCGGAGGAAGTGCCAGGTGGCCAGCGGCGGGATCAGCGCGCTGGTGGCGAGCATGGTGCCGACCTCGGCCCGGTCGCGCGGGCCGGGGGCGATCCGCGCCCAGGCGAACTCGCCGGTGCCGGCCGCCCAGGCCGCGGCGGCGCCGAGCGCGGCGCGTGGCCGCCGGGCGGCGGCGAGGCCGACGGCGGCCAGCCCGGCGGCGGTGACGGCCAGGTGCCGCGGCCGGCGGCCCAGCGGGGCGTCGGCGCGGTCGCGCCAGCCGGGGCCGTGCAGCCGCCGCATGAGGACGTCGTCGGCGTTGCCGGCCTGCACCCGGACGCTCACCCAGCGGTCGACCGGGCGCACCGGGTGGGTGATCCGGCGCTGACCGCGGACCAGCCGGGCGCCGGTGTCCATGACCCGGAGGGCCAGGTCGGAGTCCTCGCGGAAGGCGCGGGGGAAGCGCTCGTCGAAGCCGCCGACGGCGGCCAGGGCGGCGCGGCGGTAGGCGAGGTCGGCGGTGATCCAGGAGCTGGTGGCCAGGCCCGCGGTGCCGCGCTCCCAGTCGGTGGGCCGGCGGTCCGCGGGCAGCGGCACCCCCACCCGGCCCTGGCTGCCGGCGACGTCGGCCGGCAGGTCGGAGAGGTCCTCGGCCAGCCGCCGGTACCAGTCGGGGTCGGGGACGACGTCGTCGTCGAGGAAGGCCACCCACTCGGTGCGCACGCTGCGCCAGCCGAGGTTGCGCGCGCGGGCGGGGCCACCGCCGCCGGTGCGCACCACGCGCAGGGGTGGCAGGCCGGGCCGCGCCGGCCTCAGCGGTTCCCCGGCGGGCCGGTCGTCGACGAGGACCAGCTCGGCCGGACGCGGCCCGGGGGCCTCCGCGAGGGCGTCGAGCAGCACGTCCAGGGACGGCCGGCCGACGGTCGGCACGACCACGGAGCACTGCTCGATCCCCACCTGCATGTTCGCGTCCTGCCCGCCGTGAGTGGAGAGGAAACACTACGGGCTTGAAGTGTCCCCGGACGAGTGGCGGCAGGCCGGGAGTCCCCCGTTCAGCGGCGGGTGCGGGCCGCCGCTGAGACGCGGGCGAGGGCGTCGGTCACGACGGGCGCGTCGTCCCCCAGCAGGGTGAGCAGGTGGGCGACCAGGCCGTCGTGGGTGGGGCGGGCCTCCTCGACCTTGGTCCGCCCGGCCGGGGTGAGCCGGGCGTGCAGCAGCCGCTTGTCCCCGGAGGAGCGCTCCCGGACGACGTAGCCCTCGGCGACCAGCCGGCTGACGGTGCTGGTCACCCCGGCGCGGGAGATCCCGAGGGCCTCGGCGAGCTCGCCCATGGTGGCCCGCTCGCCGGGGGCCTCGGCGATCCGCCGCAGCGCCTCGTACCCGGTGAGCGAGAGGTCGTGCCGGCGGTGCAGCGCCGAGTCGACGCGGCGGGTGATGCGGTCGTGCACCTGCACGATGCGCAGCCAGGTCTCGGCCGGACCGGGTGCCGCGCCCGGGACGTCGGCCACGTCCCCGGGCACGTGCTCGACGGGGAGGTCCGGTGCCAGGGCGTCCTCGGGGCGGGCCACCCGTCCATCGTCGCCGACGGAGCGCTCAGGCGCTCCCGAAGGACCGAGGTGCCCGGGCGCGGCCGCCCGGCCGGCGGCTCCCGGCGACGAGGACCAGGCCCGTGCCGGTGGCGACCAGCGCGCCGCCGGCGGCCAGCACCGGCCAGGGGACGCCGTCGGGAACCGCGGCAGCCTCCCGCGCGGAGACCGGGGCGGCGAGCGGGCCGTCGGAGGTCCCGGCGGGCGCGGGGCTGTCCGGGTCGGGCAGGCCCGGGACCGGCATCGGCACCGTCTCACCGTGCTGCGGCACCACTGCTGCGCCGGCGGGCGGGCTGATGGCGGCGCAGTCCTCGGCGGCCGGCCGGGTGAAGTCGTAGCCCGTCAGCTCGTCGACCCAGCCGGCGCCCGAGCCGTCCAGGGCCGTGTACCGCAGGAACGGGTCGATGGTCTCGCCCCAGTCGACCGGGCCGGTGCTGAGGACGACGACGGCGCCGGGGGCGACCTCCGCGCTCTGCTCCCCCGCGGGACGGCGGCTGGTGCCCAGCGTGACCGCGTGGCCGACGGTGCCGCCGGCGACCTCGATGACCACACCGCCCGGGCGGCAGCTGGGCCCGTGGGTGACGCGGGCGTCGGGGCGGGCGTCGTCGTCGACGGCGGCCGCCGGGCCCGCGAGGGCGGTGCCGGTGCACAGCAGGGCGAGCGCCATGACGGCGACGGACGCCGGCCGAGTGGCCACCTGCACGTGCACTTCCCCCTGGTTCTGCGCCGGCGCGCCCGCGGTGCACCGGTGCCGCCCATGATGCCGGGGGAACCGGACCGTCGACCTCGGGTTACCGGCCGGTCGGGCGTGTCGCTACGGCGTGTCGGTGAAAAGGCGCCCCGGGCCCGTCTGACGGGCTGTGATCCAGCGCTCACTACGGTGGCGTCGTGGACTCAGCAGCGGGCACCGGACGCCGCCGGCAGGACGAGGTCTACCGCGCCGGGGTGTACGGCCACCGGCCGCGGGTGCCCACCGCTGCCCGGGCGCTGCAGCGCCGCGCGCGCGAGCGGCTGGGCGGCCGCGCGTACTCCTACGTCGCCGGTGGGGCCGGGGGCGAGACCACGCAGCGCGCCAACCGCACGGCGTTCGACCGGTACGCCGTCGTCCCACGGGTGCTGCGGGACGTCAGCGTCCGGGACACCTCGGTGCAGCTGTTCGGACGGCGGCTGCCCGCTCCCCTGCTGCTCGGCCCGGTCGGCGCGCTGGAGCTGGTGCACCCTGCGGCGGACCTCGCGGTGGCGCGCGCGGCGGCGTCCCTCGGCGTGCCCATGGTCTTCTCCAACCAGGCCTCCGTGTCGATGGAGGAGTGCGCCGCGGTCATGGGCTCGTCGCCGCGCTGGTTCCAGCTCTACTGGTCGACCTCGGACGAGCTGGTGGAGAGCCTGGTCGGGCGCGCGGAGGCCAGCGGCTGCGACGCGCTGGTGGTCACCCTCGACACCACGATGCTCGGCTGGCGCCCCCGCGACCTGGACCTGGGGCACCTGCCCTTCGCGCTGGGCAAGGGGATCGCGCAGTACACCTCCGACCCGGTGTTCCGCCGGCTGACCGAGGAGCGGGCCGCAGCGTCCGCGGCGCCCGCCCCGGCCCGGCCCGGCGCCGCGGCCGGCCGGGACCGGCAACCGCGGCCCACGCTGGCGGCCGTGCGCGCGCTGGTCGGGATGGCGCGGGCCTGGCCGGGACAGCTGCTGGAGAACCTGCGCTCGCCGCTGCCGCGGGCCGCGGTCGAGACGTTCCTGTCCATCTACTCCCGGCCCTCGATCACCTGGGCCGACCTGGCCTGGCTGCGGGCCCGCACCCGGCTGCCCATCGTGCTCAAGGGCGTGCTGCACCCCGACGACGCCCGCCGGGCGCTCGACGAGGGCGTGGACGGCGTGGTGGTCAGCACGCACGGCGGCCGGCAGGTGGACCGCTCGATCGCGGCGCTCGACGCGCTCCCCGACGTGGTGGCCGCAGTGGGTGGCCGGGCGCCGGTGCTGCTCGACAGCGGGGTGCGCAGCGGCGCCGACGTCCTCACCGCGGTCGCGCTCGGCGCGCGGGCGGTGCTGCTCGGCCGGCCGTTCGCCTGGGGGCTCGCCCTGGCCGGCGAGGAGGGCGTGCGCCAGGTGGTGTCCGACGTGCTGGGCGAGTTCGACCTGACGCTCGGGCTCAGCGGCCACACGGCGGTCGACCAGCTCTCCCCCGACGTGCTGCGCCGGGTCGGCTGACGGACGGCCCCGTCCCCTCCGCCCCTCGCCGGCCCGGGACGGTGCCCTGGACGGGGCCGTCCCGACACGCCGGTGCGGCCTTGACCCGGCCGTGTGACGGGGGTCACAGTGGAGGCAGGGCGGGGGCAGCCGGTAACGAGTGGCCTCCCACTGCTGGGAGGACCGACCAACGCGGCCAGACCGTCAGGACCGGCCCCCCGCCCCTCACGCCTCCACCTCGTCGTGGACGACGGCTGCGCGTGGCACCCACCTGGCCGACGACCGACGTCCTCCCGGCAGACCCCTCCGGCGCAGGAGTGAGCCGGCGGACCCGCGACGACCGTCGCCCGAGGCCGGCGAGCGTGCGCAGCCGGGCCGGTGGAGGGGCTGCTCGCGCACGCTCCCGAGAGGAGGACAGCGGCCCCGTCCCGGAGGACGGAGCCGCTGTGCTGTCTCAACCAGACGTGCACCCGAAGGGATTCGAACCCCTAACCTTCTGATCCGTAGTCAGATGCTCTATCCGTTGAGCTACGGGTGCCTGCTGTTCAGTTGTCGTGCGCGGAGGCTCCGGGATTTGAACCCGGGATGGGGATTAACCCAAACCGCATTAGCAGTGCGGCGCCATAGACCGGACTAGGCGAAGCCTCCCGGGGTCCGAGTCCCCCCGGAACCACCGAGGAGAGACTACCAGCGCCCCGGGAGGCGGTCCGCCAGGGGTCCCCCGACCTCCCGGTGCGCAGGGAGGGACGCGTCGACAGGACCTGGCACGTCCCTCCCTGCGCAACGGCGGACTCAGGCGGCGACGGGCTCGGGCACCCGCTCGCGGGCCGGACGCCGGCCCGGGACCAGCGTCACCAGCACCGCGAGGGCGGCCCCGGCGACGGCGAGCAGCAGGCTGCCGCTCACCCCGGCCGGGCCCTCGATCAGCGCCCCGCCGAGCGCGGCCCCCACCGCCGAGGCACCGGTGGCCATCGTCGACAGCCAAGTGAAGGCCTCCGTGGTGGCGTGCGCCGGAGCGATCGCGCCCACCAGCGAGTTCTGCACCGTCAACGTGGGCGCGATGGCCGTCCCGCCGAGGAAGAGCAGCGCACCGAGGACCCACGGGTCGGACGCCGCGGCGAGCGGCGCCAGGCCGATGGTCACGCCGAGCAGCAGCCAGCGGTACTGCCGCGGTAGCGAGACGCTGACCACCCGGGCGCCGAACCACAGCCCGCCGGCCACCGAGCCCAGCGACCACAGGGCCAGCAGGACGCCGGACATCCCGGGCGCCCCGGCGGCGTCGGCGAACGCGGGGACGGCGACCTCGAGCGCACCGAAGCCGAGCATCAGCGCCGCGCCGCTGAGCAGCACCCGGGGCATGCCGGGGGCGAGCACCGTGGCGAAGGCGCTGGTGCGGTGCACCACGGGCACCGACACCCAGCCGCGCATCGCCCCCGAGGCCGCGATGCCGAGTGCGCCGGCCACGGCCAGCACCCCGGCGACGGCGATCGCCCACGCCGGGGTGGCCAGCACGGCGAGCGCGGCGACGAGCGTCGGGCCGGCCACGAAGACCAGCTCGGTGGCGGTGGCGTCGAGGGCGTAGGCGGTGCCCCGCACCCGCGGGTCGACCCGGGACCACAGCGCACGGACCGCACCGGACACCAGCGGGGTCCCGGCACCGGCGACGGCCGAGGCGGCCACGATCGCCGCGGTGGGAGCGCCGCCGAGGACGACGGCCACGAGCAGGGTCAGCAGCAGCGGATAGGCCGCGGCCTGCGCCACCAGGACCGGGCGCGGACTGCGACGGTCGGCCAGCCGACCGAGCACCGGCGCCATCCCGGCCATCGCCAGGCCGTAGGTGGCCGCCGCGAGGCCGGCGACGGCGTAGGAACCGGTCTGCTGCTGCACCATGAGCAGCAGTGCGAGCGGGACCATGGCCGAGGGGAGACGGCCGGCGAAACCGGCGACGAGCAGCACCGGGGCGGACGGCAGGCGCCAGACGGACAGGTACGAACGCACGACGAACTCACTTCGGTAGCACGCGGACGGGAAGAGGTAGGGGGTCAAACACCGTTGACTGCCTACACGCTACGGACAGACACGTAGGGGGTCAAGTGACTGACGACGCCTACGGCGTGTCGACGGCACACCAGCGGTAGGGGATTCCATGGACTACGACACCTACGGGTCCACCGCGGTCGAGCTGGCCATCGACCTGGCCAACGCCGACCGGGACGCCGGACCGGACTGGGCCACGGCCTTCCTGCGCACCCACGACGAGTGGTTCGAGCCGGGCACGGTCGTCGAGCTCTCCCGCGCCGAGACCGGGCAGGCCGCCACGACCGCCGACCTGGTGCGGGCGGTGGCCGTGGCCACCACGCAGCCCGAGGTGCTCGAGCGGCTCAACTCGCTGCTCGCCCTGGCGCACCCGCAGCCCTACGCCACCGACCACGACGGCGAGCTGCACCTGCACTACGCGCGCCCCGACGCGCCACTGCTGGAGCAGCTGACGACGACGGTGGCGATGGGCCTGTCGCAGGTCGTCGTCCAGCACGGGTGGCAGCGGATCGGCGTCTGCTCGGCCGAGGGGTGCGACGACGTCTACGTCGACACCTCGCGCAACGCCAGCCGCCGGTACTGCTCCAACACCTGCGCCAGCCGCTCGACGGTCGCCGCCTACCGCGCCCGCCAGAAGACCTGACGAAGGGCCCGTTCCCCTCACCACTCGCAAGCTCGCGGTGAGCCTCTGGACGGGGCCTGGCGCGGGCGTGCGAGTGGTGGGGGCAGGGAGGTCCTTCTAGCGTCGCGCGCATGGTGAGCGCCCGGCACTGGGACGCGCGCCTGCACACCCTCGTCGGCGGGCTGCCGAACTCCCCTGCCGACCGCTGGCTGCGCCGGCTCACCACCGCCGCCGACCACGGCCGTCTCTGGACGGTCGCCGGCGTGCTCATGGCCCTGCGTCGCGGTGCGCCGCGACGCGGCGCCGTCCGCGGGCTGGCGTCGATGGCGGTGTCCAGCGGACTGGTGAACACCGCGCTCAAGCCGGTGTTCGGCCGCCGGCGTCCCGACCTCGGCGCCCACCCGGTGCACCGCCTGCTGCAGCAGGCGATGACCACGCACTCGTTCCCGAGCGGCCACTCCTCCTCGGCCGGGGCCTTCGTCACCGGCGTCGCCCTGGAGTGCCCGGCGGCGGGGGTCGTGCTCGCACCCCTCGCACTCGCGGTCGGCTACTCGCGGGTGCACGTCGGCGTGCACTACCCGGGGGACGTCGTCGCCGGGTTGGCGGTGGGCGCCGCGGTCGCCGTGGGCCTCCGACGCCGGTGGCCGGGGAGGACCGGTCGACTGCCGTCGCCCGCCGTTGACCCAGCGGAGTGGCGGCGATCTCACTACGGTCCGGTCAGGGTGTCCCGGCGCGGGTCGGGGCACTGAGCAGACCTGCAGTCCCCGACGGAAAGAGGTCCTCCATGTTGGTCCGCCGGATCGCCCGGCCGCTGCTGGCGTCGTCGTTCGTCTACGGCGGCATCGACACCCTGCGCAACCCGCAGAGCAGGGTGCCGGGTGCCGCGCCGGTCGTCGACCAGATCGCCGCCAAGGCCGACGAGCAGCTGCCGGTGCAGGTGCCCCGCGACGTCGAGCAGTACGTCAAGATCAACGCCGGCGCGCAGGTCGCGGCCGGCTCCCTGCTCGCCCTGGGCCGGCTGCCCCGGCTGTCGGCGCTGGTCCTCTCGGCGAGCCTGGTGCCGACGACGCTGGCCGGGCACCGCTTCTGGGAGCACGACGACCCCAAGGAGCGCTTCGGCCAGACCGCGCACTTCCTCAAGAACCTGAGCATGCTGGGCGGGCTGCTGATCGCCGCCGTCGACACCGAGGGCAAGCCGTCGGTGGGCTACCGCGCCCGCCGCGCGGCGTCCCGGGCCGCCGACAGCACCGAGAAGAGCGTGCAGAGGGCGCAGAAGCGCGCGGCGAGGGCCCAGCGGAAGGCCGAGAAGAAGTACCAGAAGGGCTCCCGCTGAGTTCCCCGCTCCCGCCCGCGGCCGCGCTCCGGAGGATCGCCTTCCTCCTGGAGCGCGCCCGCGAGCCCACCCACCGAGTCGCGGCGTTCCGCACCGCCGCGGCCGTCGTCGACACCCTCGGTCCCGAGGAGCTCGACCGGCGGATCCGGACGCGGACGCTCACCGACCTGCGCGGCATCGGGCCCAAGACCGGCGCGGCGATCGTGCAGGCGCACGCCGGCGAGGTGCCCGAGTACCTGGCCCGCCTCGAGGAGTCCCACGGCGAACTGGTGCCGCTGGCCGACGACGTCGCCGAGTTCCGCGCCCTGCTGCGCGGCGACCTGCACGTGCACTCGGACTGGTCCGACGGCGGCAGCCCGATCCGCGAGATGGCGGAGGCGGCGATCGGGCTGGGCCACGAGTACGTGGCCCTGACCGACCACTCGCCCCGGCTGACCGTCGCCAACGGGCTGTCCGCCGAGCGGCTGGAGCGGCAGCTGGACGTCGTCGCCGCGCTGAACGAGGAGCTGGCGCCCTTCCGGATCCTCACCGGCATCGAGTGCGACATCAACGTCGACGGCAGCCTCGACCAGACCGACGAGCTGCTCGGGCGCCTGGACGTCGTCGTCGCGAGCGTCCACTCCGACCTGCGCGCGGACTCCACCGCGATGACCGAGCGGATGCTCACCGCGGTCGCGGACCCGCACACCGACGTCCTCGGGCACTGCACCGGCCGGCTGCTGGTCCCCCGCGAGCAGCGGGAGGGACGCCGGCAGCGGCCGCGCCCGGAGAGCACCTTCGACGCCGAGGCCGTCTTCTCCGCCTGCGTCGAGCACGGCACCGCCGTGGAGATCAACTCCCGGCCCGAGCGGCTCGACCCGCCGCTGCGGCTGCTCAACCTGGCCGTCGACCTCGGCTGCGAGTTCGCCGTCGACACCGACGCGCACGCCCCCGGCCAGCTGGACTGGCAGGGCAACGGCTGCGAGCGGGCGGTCGAGTGCGGCGTCCCGCCCGAGCGCGTGGTCAACACCCGCACCGCTGAGGACCTGCTGGCCTGGACCGCCGGCTGAGCGTCCGTCCCTCGTTCAGCGACGCCGCAGTCGTCCCCACTCGGAGCGGAGGACCGCCCAGGCCGGGCCGGGGTCCCGCCAGCTGAGCACACCGGCGTTCCGCACCCCGGCCAGCGACCGGACGGCCTGCGTCACCGTGATCTCGCCGCGGCGGCGCAGCCCCCGGACCACGTGCAGGTCGTGCTGCGGCAGCCACACCCGCGCGCCCTCCCGCGCCGGGGGCTGTTCCCCGACGGGCAGCCCGGCCAGCGTGGCGTAGACCCGCCAGGACGCGTCGAGGCCCGCGGCGTCGTACACCCCGAAGTTCTGCGGCACGCGCACGTTGACCTCGATGAGGTGCAGCTCGCCCGTGACCGCGTGCCGCTTGAACTCGGTCGCGGCGAGCCCGACGTAGTTGGCGGCATCCAGCAGCCGACGGGCCAGCGCCATGGCCTCCGGCAGGGCGGTCGCCTCGGCGAGCGACCCGACCCCGTGGTCGTAGGCCCGGATCTTGCGCCGGCTCCCCTCGAGCGGGTACCTCCCGTCCGCGGTGCGGAGACTGATCACCCCTTCGAGGGCGGTGGCGGGCCCGGGGATCTCCTCGGAGACCAGCATGTCCACCCCGGCGGCGAGCGCGGCGCCGAGGTGCCCGCGGACGGCGTCGGCGTCCGGCAGCAGTCGCGTGGCGAAGTCGCCCGACCGCCGGCCGACGTGCCCCAGGACCGGCTTGGCGACGCACGGTGCGGCCGCCACGGCTAGGTCCACTAGGCGGTCGTCCCCAGGAGCGTCGATGCGGAAGGTGTGGGGCAGACGGACGCCCGCCTCCTCCGCGACGGCCCGCATGGTGTCCTTCTGCATCAGGGCCAGGTGCGCGCCGTCCACGCTCTCGAAGCTGCGCAGCGCAGACGGGATCTCGTGGCGTCGGGTGGCGATGAACTCCGATGCGGCGTCCGAGCCGCTGACCAGCACCCCCGGCCGGTCGCCGAGCGCCGTCAGGGCCGGCAGCCACGGCCGGTCGGCGCCGTCGGCGACCGGCCCCACGGCGATCTCCCTGAGGGCCCGGCTCCGTCCGACCCACGCGCTCGTCGGCGGGCAGAGGGCGACCACCTCGACCCCCCGGAGCGCCAGCCGGCGGGCCATCGTGAGACAGCCGTCGTTCGGTTCCAGCAGCACCAGCCGCGGCAACCCGGTCACTGTGTCCGCCGGCCGCACCATGAGTTCATGATCCTCCTCGCCCCGGTCCGCGGTGGACCGGGGCAGACAGTCTGCGCCCTGGACCTGCGGGGGAACCGTGGCCGGCGGGTGATGCTCGGCACACCCCGCGAGGTGGCCGGGCGGTCCGCCGTCCATCGCCCCGGCGCCGGGATCACCCAGCCGGATGACCCGTCCCTCGGATCCCGCCGGGCCGAACTAGTGTGGCGGCGCCCCGTCCGGCCCGGCCCCAAGCCGTCGGCCGAGGGGGGAGCCGGTCCGCCGATCGGGTCCGGGGACGAGTGGACGGAGCGTCGTGGTCGAGGATGTCGTCGCAGGGGAGTCCGGCTCGTCCCCTCCGCTGCGGGTCGCGCACCTCATCCACTCGCTGGCTCCCGGCGGGGCCGAGAGCGTGCTGGTGGAGCTGGCCTGTGCGGCTCCCGCAGCCGGCCTCGCGCTGACCGTGATCGCGCTGTCCCCCGCGTCCCGCTCCACCCACGCCGACGCGCTGCGCGCCCGGGGCGTGCCCGTCGTCGAGCTCGACCTGCCGCGGTGGGACCCGCGCGCCGTCCCGCAGGCCATCGCCGCGCTGCGCGCCTTCGCCCCCCACGTGGTGCACACCCACCTCAAGCACGCCGACATCGTGGGCGGGGTGGCGGGTCGGGTCCTCGGGGTGCCCGTGGTGTCCACGCTGCACGTGGTCGAGGACGCGCCGGTCGGCACGCTCGGCCGGTTCAAGCGCAGCGCCGGACTGGCGGTGCGCCGGCGCGCCGCGGCGCGGACCATCGCCCTCTCGTCGGCGCAGCACCGCTGGTACCAGGAGCTCACCGGCTCCGCCGACCGCGTCGTGGTCCTCCCCAACGGGGTCGCCGACCCCGGCGTCCCCGACCCCGCCGAGCGGGACCGGATCCGCGCCGAGCTGGGCCTCCGCGACGGCCGGCCGCTGGTCGTCACCGCCTCCCTCATGCGGCCGGAGAAGGGCCACCGGCTCCTGCTGGACGCCGTCGCGCAGCTGCCGGCCGACACCTGCCCGCTGGTCGCGCTGGCCGGCGACGGCGAGCTGCGCGGGGACCTGGAGGCCCGCGTGGCCGCCGATCCGGCCCTGCGGGAGCGGGTGGCCTTCCTCGGCTACCGCGACGACGTCCCGCGCCTGCTCGGTGCGGCCGACCTGGTCCTGCACCCGAGCCTGGCCGACGCGCTGCCGACCACCCTCATGCAGGCACTGGCCGTGGGCGTCCCGGTGCTGGCGACCGACGTGGGCGGCATCCCGGACATCGTCGGGACCGACGCCGGCGTCCTGGTGCCGCCCGAGCCCAGCGCACTGGCGACCGCCCTCACCCGGCTGCTCGCCGACGACGCCGCCCGCGACCGTCTGGGCTCGGCCGGCCGGGCCCGCTTCCTCGACCGGTTCGAGGCCGTGGCGTGGGCGGGACGGCTCCGCGGTCTCTACGAGACCGTGCTGGCGGACGCCGGCCGCCCGTCCGCGGGCTAGCGGGCCGGTCGACGGGCCACCCGGTCCAGGACTCCGACGGGGGACGGCAGCACGCCGTCCGCCGGCCGCTGACGCCGGTCAGGACGTCGGCACGGGCTGCTGCGACGCCGCGCGGTCCCGCTCCCGTCGCGTCCGCCACGCCAGCGCGCCCGCCCCGGCAGCGACCAGCACGCCGAGCGCGAGGGGTACGAGGGCGAGCCGGCGGTCGTAGGGCGCCGCGGCCTCGGTCACCACGGGAGGCCCAGGCACCGGCTGCGTGACGTAGAGCGCGCTGACCTCGTCGAGGAAGCGCTGCGCGGCCGCGCGCACGGCGTCGGCGGCCGCCGCTGCCGCCGCGGGGTCCGGACCGGTCGCGGTGAAGACGAACAGCCCCGACCGCACCGACCCGGACACCTCGATGGTGATGCCGTCGGTCGGCAGGCCCGCGGCCGCGACCTGCGCCAGCCCCTCGTCGGTGAACCGCTGGCTGGCCGCGATGCCGCCCATCGTCCGGACCAGCCCGTCGCGGCTGAGGGTGTCGAGGTCGTAGGCGGGCGAGTCGGTGTCCTGCGTGTAGTTGACCGCCATCTGCATCCCCGCCGACGCCGACCAGGTCGGCTCCGAGGGCTCGGCGCGCAGCCACAGCGCCCCGGCCAGCACGAGCAGGGCCGCGGTGAGCAGCACTGCCGTGGAGCGGGCGCCCGCGGACAACCCGGCCGAGCGCCGGGGACGGACGGTCGGGCCGGAGCCGGCCGGGGTCCTCTGCCGGTGCCGGTCCGCCCGGCGCGCACGGATGTCGAGGGCCGCCGCCAGCGCGGCGACGAAGAGGAACGTCCGGAAGGTCGCCAGGTGCAGGAACACGCTGGCCACCGCCCACCCGGCGAACGCGGCCAGCACCGCGTTGGACATCGCCACCGGTGCCTCGCGGTCGACCGCGGGGCCGCCGGCGCGCGCCAGGGTGCGGGCACGGGCGGCGCTGAACGCGGCGACGCCGAGCAGCAGCAGCCACGCCGCCAGCCCGACCACCCCGCCCTCGGCCGTCGCCTCCAGGTACTGGTTGTGCGGGGCCAGCGGCACGCTGTCGATGGCTAGCTGCTGGAGGTACTCCGGGGTCAGCGCGAGGAAGTTGCCGGGACCGATGCCGAGGACGGGGTGGTCCACGACCATCTCCAGCGCCACCCGCTGCGCGGCCACGCGTCCCTCGAGCGAGGGGTCGGCGACCGCCAGCCCGTCCGCGCCGACGGCGGAGAGGGTCAGCAGGCGGCTGCCGACCCCGGGGACCAGCAGGACCAGCCCGGCGAGGAGCGGGGCCAGCGCGACGGCCTTGGCGACCCGGCCGCCGGTGAGCAGCGCCCAGAGGCAGAGGACGACGAAGGCGGCCAGCAGCGTGCCGCGGGATCCGGTGAGCACCACACCCGCACCGATGGACAGCGCGGAGCAGATCCAGAGCACGGCCCCGCGGCGCGACGTCGCCGTGTGCGCCAGGGAGAAGGCGAAGGGCAGCCCCAGGAGCAGGACCCGTCCCCAGAAGTTGGGGTCCCCCTGCGGGCCCGAGTGCCGCGCGGTGGCGCCACCGATGTCGGCCTCCACGGGGACGTTGGACAGGCCGGCCAGGGTCGTCCCGTTGTCGAGGACGAACTCCTGGAACACGGTCAGCGCGGAGAGCACGGCGAGGGTGAGCACGATGGCGCGGGCCATCGCGACCGGCGCGCGCCGGTGCGTCAGCAGGAGGAGGCACACGACGACGGGCCAGAGCAACGCCTTGGCCACCTCCGCCACCACGGCCAGGCTCGCCGTCGGGTCCTCGGCGGTGACGGAGGCGAGCAGCTGGGCGGCCAGGTAGAGCAGCCCGGCGACCACGAGGGGCGAGGACGCCGGCCGCACCTCGCCGCGCAGCCAGGCCAGGCCGACCGCCAGGAGGGCCAGCCCCAGCAGCGCCGTCTCCAGCCGGGGCACGCCGTTGGCGGCGGCGACGTCCGAGAGGTTGCCGACCTCGACGACGGTCGCGACGACCACGAACGCCACCGGGCGCACCAGCAGGAGCGGGATGGCGAGGACCCCCGCGGCGATCAGCGGGGCGAGCAGCGGGAGCCCGAGGGCGGTGGCCGCCACCAGGACACCCAGCGCCACACCGGCGCAGGCGACCGCCACGGCGACCGGGAGGAGGGGCCGCCCCGTGGGCGGGGCGTCGTCCCGCGTCGGGGCGGCGACCGCGGGGAGGAGGTCCTGGCTCACCGAGCCGGTCGCGACGACAGCGGCCCCACGGGGAGTCGCGCCTCGGCGGGGCCGTCCGCGGTGCCGCCGTCGGTGCGGACCGGGACGGTGGTGGGCTGCTGCACCGGGGTCGGGCCGTTGACGACCTCCGTCTCCCGCTGCGGCACGGCCGTGCCCGCACGGGCCTGCTGCAGCCCGCGGACCGCGACGTACGCGGCCAGGCCCGCGATGACGGCCAGACCGGCCACCACCCCGGCCAGCAGCGCCGGTGTCAGCCCGGTCGGCTCGGCCGTACCGACGGCCGACTGCACGGTGGTCAGGTCGTAGGGCGCGCTGAGCTGGTCGAAGTAGGGACGGGCGCGTTCCAGCGCGGCGTCGGCCTCGGCCTCGGCCGTCGCCGCGTCGCCGGCGGTCGCGGTGACCTTGATCAGGGAGGTCTCCGGCACCACGTCGACGTCGACCGCGACGCCCGACGGCGCCCCCTCCCCCGCGCGCAGCCCGACGATCTGGGCGAACGTCGTGGCGATCTGGCCGCTGCTCAGGGTGTCGTAGTAGCTGGCCACCTCGACCCCGGAGGCGTCGGGGAGGACGACGAGGGTGCTGGTCGCCCGCTGCTCGGCCGGCCACAACTGCCAGAACACACCCCCGCCGACGAGGACGAGGAGGCCCACCAGGACACCGCTCAGGAGGGCGGTGCGGCTGCGCCGACGACGGGCGGGACGGACCACCACGGAGGGCGCTCGATCGACAGTCACCGGGCCAGGTTAACCACGGGATTTGCGGATCCGGCCCGTCGAGGACCCCTTGTGACCACGGCAACGCGCACGATCACCGTGCCGGGTGTCCCCCGTCCACCCGCCTGGGGGACGGTCAGCCGCCGTCCCACGCCCGGAGGACCCGGAGCCGGTCCCACGGGATGTGCGGCATGTCGTAGTAGTCCCACGGGAAGCCCGCGACCTCGGGGTAGGGGTTCTCCTCGCCCTCGGCCGGGGCCTCGAAGGCCACGGCCAGCGCGCTGCCGGAGACGTCCCGGACGTAGCCGCCGTGGGTCTGCAGCGCCTCGGCCACCGCGATCTCCCCCGGCGTGATGTCCGGGATGCTGCGCACGTCGATCGACGGGTCGAGCTGCAGCCGGCTGCCCTGGGGGACGCACGTGCCGTCGTCGACGTTGCCGTCGGTCTTGGTCGCGGGATAGCGGAACTCGTCGGCGCAGCTGAGGCTCGAGGCGAACGCCAGGGCGTGCGGGATCACCCCGTCCCGGATCTCCCGCAGCCGCACCACGCCCGCCAGCAGGTTGATGCCCGCGCCGGTCGCGCCGCCGTCCACGGCCTCGTCCGGGGCATTGCCCCAGCCGTCGTAGTCGGCCCAGGTACCCCAGGACACCGACCACTGCCCCGAGTTCAGCTCGCGGGCCTGCCAGAAGTCGTACACCCGGCCGGCCTGGCGGTCGATGACGACGAGGGCGCCGTCGTCGCCCGGAGCGGCCTGCGCGCCCGCGGGGATCGGGACCTCCTCAGCCTCGACGGGGCACTGCCCCCAGTCCTGGGTGCAGGTCACCGTCACCCGCGGGGTGTCGGCATCGGCCTCGTAGACGGGGACGCCGAAGTCGTAGAGCAGGGCGCTGGCCCCGCCGTCCCGCGCCAGCGCGGCGACGATCGCCTCGCTGTCGCCGTCGAGCACCGGGGAGTCCGGGATGGGGAGGTTCCACGGGCTGTCCGACGCGAAGGGCAGACCGCCGCTGTCGGGCACCGGCGCGGGATCGGGCTCGGGCTCCGGCTGGGGTGCCGGTGCGCCGCCGCACACGGCGACCGTGAGCAGCGCAGCCGCCAGGGCCGCCCACCGCAGCGCACGCCGGCGGGGCGCGGCGCTCACGCCCGCCGCCCGGTCAGCCGGCGGACGGCGGCCACGGCGGTCCGGGCGCCGCGGGCCAGCCCGCGGAGGACCGGCCCCCGGGGACGGCTCAGCAGCACCAGCTCGGCCACGGGCAGCAGCGCCGGGCGGGGCAGCACGGCGACGAGCAGCAGGGCGAGGGCGGTGACCGCGCGCTGCACCGGGTCCGGGGCGGACCCGCCCGCCGCCACGGCCCGCAGGCCCGCACGGGCGAGGGGGAGGACCCGGTCGCCGGACGCCGGGTGCCCGGTGCGGTCGGTGCGCAGCGAGACCAGGCGCTGCAGCACGTGCTCGGGGTCGCGCAGCGGGATGTCGTCGTCCACCGTGCGGCCGTGGGCGGTCGCGGTCTGGACCAGGTACCGCTGCCGGGTGAGGTCGTAGCGGACCCGCTGCCGGATCCCGGCCAGGTCGACCCCGCCGGAGTAGGCCCAGAGGTTGGTGCCGTGCAGCCGGTAGGAGCCCAGTTCCCGGTCGAGGGACAGGACCGGGCCGTGGAACGGGGTGACGAGGTTGAGGTACCCGTCGTTGGTGTTGCGGAAGTCGTCCTCGGGGATGGGCAGCACCCGCTCGAGCACCGCGCGGCTGAAGGCGTTGCCCGTGGTCACCGGTGTGACGTAACGCCCGGTGCTGGTCAGCTCGCCGACGACGTCCCCGGTGGGCAGGTCGACGTCGAGCGGCGGGTCGACCGCGCTGCGCCGTCCCGCCGCGTCGATCAGCGAGAGCCGGAACTGGACCTTGCTGAGGTCCGGGCGCCACACCCGGGCGACCTCCTCGGCCGCCTCCGGGTGCAGCAGGTCGTCGGCGTCGAGGAACATCACCACGTCCCCGGAGGTCAGCGGGACGGCCGTGTTGATGACCGAGGAGTTGCCGCCGTTCTCCTTGGAGACGGCGCGGATCCGGTCGCCGTACCCGCGGATGACCTCGGGTGAGGAGTCGGTCGAGCCATCGTCGACGACCAGCACCTCCACCGGGCGGGTCTGCGCCAGGGCGCTGTCGATCGCCAGGGGGAGGTAGTCGGCGTAGTCGTGGCTGATGACGACGATGCTGATGCGCGGGCCGGTCATGCACGTCCAAGGTCGGAGGGGGTGCCGGTCGGCCACGGAACCGTGCGCGCCGTCTCCCCCGCCACCGAGCTCGTGCCGCCACGGTAACCCATCCCGCGCGCCCGACGGGGGCCTCACACCCGACCGGGTGGGTGAGCGGCCCGCGGGCCGCTCCCCCACCGTGCTCAGCCGGCGATCACGCGCAGCCGGGTCCAGGGGATGTTGGGCATCGTGTGGTAGTCCCGGTCGAGCCCGACCGCCGGGTAGGGGTCCGCCTCGCCGATGGGCGCCTCGAACGCCACGCAGATGTTCGAGCCGCAGTTGTCGCGGTTGATGGCCCCGTACACCTGCAGCGCACGGGCCACGGCCTTCTCGGCGGGCGTGATGCCGGGGATCGCGTCGACGTCGATCGACGGGTCCAGCTGCAGCCGCGCACCCTCGGGGACGCAGTCCGACCGGGTCGAGCTGCCGTCGGTCTTCGTGGCCGGGGAGCGGAACTGACCGGCGCAGGAGTTGTTCGTGGCGATCGACAGGGCGTGCGGGATGGTCAGGTTGCGCATCTCGAACGTCCGGATGACGCCGGCGAGGGCGTTCACCCCACCGCCCGTCGCCCCGCCCTGCGGGCCGGCACCGTTGCCGGTGAGCGGAGCGCAGGTGCCCCAGCTCGTGGTCCACCGCCCCGTCCCGGCCTTGCGGGCCTGCCAGAAGTCGCAGGACGTGCCGGCGGCCAGGTCGACGACGATCATGCGACCGTCCGACCCGCTGGTCGGCTGCGCGTCGGCCGGGATGCGGATCGGCGCCTTCTCCAGGTCGCAGGTCCCCCAGTTCTCCGTGCAGTCGACGGCGGCCGTCGGGGTGCCCGCCACCGCGGTGAAGACCGGGTCGCCGTACGCGTAGAGGTTCGCCGTGGCGCGGTCGGCCGGTGCGACGCTGCGCACCATCGCGGCGCTGCGCGGGTCGAGGACGGGGTTGGCCGCGACGGGGGTGTTCCAGGCGCTGGCCGCCGCGAAGGGGCGTCCGGCGTCGACGGTCAGCATCCCCATCGCGGCACCGGCGGCAGCCGGCAGGGAGGAGCCCGGCTTCGCCGGCACGGCCCCCGACGGGGCCTGGTCGGCCGGCACGGGGGACGACGGGACCGGGGGCGTCGGTGCGGACGACGGCGCCTGCTGCGGGGCCGGTGCCGAGGGGGCCGGGGCGACGGGCGCGGCGGGCGCCACCCCGGCGGCGGCCGCACCGGGGCTCACCGGACGGCAGGTGCCGCGCGAGAGCTGCTGGAACACCTCGACGGCGCTGATGACGGGCCGGCCGACGGATCCGCGGCCGACGATGGTCAGCTCGCCGTCGCGGACCTGGTTCGCGGAGTCGATGACGACCGCCCGGCGCACCCCGTGCGACGCCGCGAGGTCGAGGTCGCGCACCTCGGGCCGGCCACCCTCCACGTTCACCGAGAAGACGCGCCGGCCCTCCCGCCACGACCCCCCGCCGTCCGCGAGCTCGGCGAAGTGGAGCCGGGTCACGTACCGGCCCCGGGCGGGGACGGCGACCTCGTAGGCGAAGTCGCCCTCGTGGGCGGTGCGGTAGAGCTCGTCGGCCTCGGTGCCCGCGATGTCGCCGCCCGTGGCCGCAGCGGCACCGCCGGAGGACAGGTACGGGTCGGCCGACCAGGTCTGCCCGGCCACCGTCACGGCGGCACCGCCCAGGTTGACGCGGGCCACCGGCACCCGGTCGGTCGTGCCCTGGGGACAGCTGCTGGAGGCGCGCGCGGTCTCCAGGTCGGTGATCAGGCCGGGGACGCCGAGGCCCGGGACGCCGAGACCGGCGACGACCGCGGCCAGCCCGAGGAGCAGACCGCTCCACCAGAACGCCGACCGGCGGGCGGGGCGGGCGGGCCGAGCAGCGCGGACCGGGTGGGCTCCGGAGCGCGGGCGGGCGTGGCGGGGCATGGAGGACCTCGGAGTTCGACGACCGACGGGGTGCGGGCTCACGGCTCCACCCCGGGCGGGGGAGCCGTCGTGCGTCGTGCTGCGGCGGGGCCACGGTCGGAAACCGGTTGGTCACGCTGTGCAGCAGTACGGCAGACACAAGGTCACAGATCAATTACGGTGTGTCAATACTCGATGTCAGACGCCCGTCCGGGACGCGCTGTGACGTGGCTCTCGCCGCGTACGGCCGAGCGCCGGGTTCATCCCGCCCGTTCGGGTGAGCCGGCCACCTCCCGGCCTGCGACCGCGTTCTCACTGGCACGATGCCGGTGACGGGCGAGGGATCCGGCTGCGCCGGAGCGCGTGGACGACGTCGATGCCGACGGCCCGCGAGGAGGCGGGGAAGTGTTGGAACGGACCACGGGGCGTCTCGTCGTGCGGGCGGTCGACCCCTCCACGCCGGCGCTCGCGACCCAGTGGCGACGGCTGCAGGAGCGCGGCGGTGTCGGCACCCCCTTCCTGACGTGGGAGTGGTTCTCGGCGTTCGCCGAGAGCCCCACCCTCGGACGCCACTGCGTCGTCCTGGTGGTCGACGGTCCCGGCGGGCAGACCGTCGGGGTCCTCCCGCTCGAGGTCGGGCCCGACCCGCAGGGCCTGCGGGTGGTCCGCTGCGCGGCGGCCGCCGACCTGGGCGCCGACCACCTCGACGTCGTCGCGGCGTCCCGGGACCGCGAGGAGGTGGCCGCGGCCGCGGCGCGGTACGTGACGCGGGTGCTGCGCTGGGACATGGCCGACTTCGAGGGGCTGTTGCAGGGCGGCGCGCTCGACCGCGCCCTGCAGCGCGAGCTGCGGTGGCCCCGGTGCCTCTCGCTGCCCCCGGAGGTGGAGCAGGTGGCGGTGCTGGACCTGCGGTCCGAGGACGCCCGGCAGCGCCTGGCCCGCCGCAGCGCCCGTGGGCTGAAGTGGGTCCGCCGGGCGGGAGGCGGTTTCTCGAGCGTGACCGACCCCGCCCGCGTGGGTCCGGCGCTCGAGACGCTGATGGACCTGCACAACGAGCGCTTCGGCGAGCGGTCCGTGGTCTTCTCCACGCCCGAACGGCGGGCCTTCCACCTGACCGCCGCGACCCGCCTGGCGGAGGCGGGGATGGCGCGGGTGGACCGCCTGTCGACGGCGGACGACGACCTCGCGCTGGAGTACGTCCTGCTCCACGGGGAGCGGGCGTACGGCTACCAGAGCGCCTTCCGCCCGGGCGCCGGGCACTCCCCGGGGCGCACCGTGATGTGCCAGTCCATCCTCGCCGCGGCCGGCGAGGGCCGGGTCGAGTACGACTTCCTCCGCGGTGACGAGGACTACAAGGCCGACTACGCCACGGGGAGCCGCCCCGACGTGCGGTTGCGGGCCCTGCGCCCCACCCCGCGAGCCGCCGGCTGGCTCGCCGGGCGGCTGGGGCGCCGCCTGGTCAGGACGCTGGACCGGCGCCGGCCGGGAGTCACGGATGACTGACCCCCAGGGCGAGGGGCAGCTCCGGGCCCCCGCGACGCCCGAACCGGCGCGGCGCGGCGACCGCACCGCGTGGCACAGCTTCGCGTGGGCGGGGCTGTCCTTCGGCACGACCAAGCTGGCCGTGTTCGTGTCGACGCTGGTCCTGGCCCGGATCCTCGTGCCCGAGGACTTCGGTGTCGTCGCCGCGGCGATGACCGTCGTCGCACTGTTCGAGATCGGCCTGGACCTGGGTGTCGGCTCGGCCCTGATCCACGACCAGGAGCAGGGCATCACGAACCGGGTCCAGACCGCTTTCACGCTCAACCTCGCGGTCGCCGCGCTCCTGACCGGGGTCTTCGTCGCCGTCGCCCCCGCGGTGGCGGCCTACTTCCGCATCCCCGAGCAGGTCGACGTCTTCCGGGCCATCGCCTTCTTCCTGCTGATCAGGGGGCTGGGACAGGTCCACGACGCCGTGCTCCGCCGGGACCTGGACTTCCGGCGCCGCACCCGGGCGGAGATCGCCCGGGCGCTGACCCGCTTCGCCGTCTCGGTGCCCCTGGCGCTCCTCGGCCACGGGGTCTGGGCGCTGGTCTGGGGCCTGCTCGCCGCCGAGGTCGCCGGGACCGTCGTCAACTGGCTGCTGGTGCGGTTCCGACCGCGGCTGACGATCGACCGCACCGCCGTGCGCACCCTCCTGCACTTCGGCCTGGCCGTCGTGGGGGTGCAGGCGCTCTCGGTGGTGTCCTCGAACGCCGACTACCTCGCGGTGGGCCGCCTCCTCGGCCCGGACGACCTCGGCCAGTACACGATCGCCTACCGGCTGCCCGAGCTGCTCATCGACAACGTGTACTGGATCTTCTCGAGCATCGCGCTGCCCTGGTACTCCCGGGCCCGCACCGAGTCGGCGGACTCCTTCAAGGACACCATGCTCCGGGCGCTGACCCTCCTCACCCTCTTCGGCTTCCCGATGGGGACCGCGCTGGCGCTGGTCGCGCGGGACGCCGTCCCGGCGTTCTTCTCCGAGCAGTGGCTGCCCGCGGTCGGGCCGATGGTGCTGCTGTCGCTGTCGGCCGGCATCGCCGCCATCGGCTTCGCCTCCGGTGACATCTTCCCGGCCCTGGGACGCCCCGGCCTGCTGCTCCGCCTGGACGTCGTGGTGGCCACCGTCGAGATCGCCGCCTACTTCCTGCTCGCCCGCCACGGGATCCTCGTGGTCGCGGCCGTCAACCTCTCCGTGCTCGCCGTGTACATGCTGGTGCGGGTGTTCATCGCCAACCGCCTGGTCGGCGCGACGCTGGGCGAGAGCGCACGGGCCGTGCTCCCCGCGGTGTCGGTGTCGGTCGGCATGGCCGCCTGCGGAGTGCCCGTCCTCCTCCTCGTGGAGCCGGGGATCGCCTCGCTGGCCGCGGTGATCGGCGCCGGCGCCGTGGGTGCGCTGGCCGGGGCGGCGCTCGGCGGCCGCGCGGTGATCGCCGACCTGGTCCGGACCGTGGTGGCGGCCCGTGCCCGCTGAACCCACCGTCCGCCTGCTCGCCCCCGCCGACGTCACCCCGGCCGTCGAGGCCGCCTGGCGCGCGTTGGCCGACCGGGCCGCCGAGCCCAACCCCTGCAACGAACCCGACATGCTGCTGCCGGCGATGCGCCTGCTGCCGGACGGGGACCGGGTGCGCCTGCTCACGGTCACCGACGGGGACCGCCTCGACGCCCTCCTGCCCGTCGTGCCGGTGCGCCGGTGGCGGGGACGGGTGCCGCTGCCCGCGCTGGTGTCCTGGGCGCACGACTTCCAGGTGCTGGGCACACCGCTCGTCGACGCCGAGCACGCGACCCGCGCGCTCACCGCGGTGCTGCGCGCCCCGTGGCGCGGCCGCCGGGGTGCGGCAGTGCTGGAGATCGAGGACCTCGGGGACGACGGTCCGGTCGCGGCCGCGCTCGACGGGGCCGCGGCCTCGCTGGGCCTCACCGCCCGGCGCTGGGACGGCTTCGAGCGCCCCGTGCTGGCGCGGGACGGGGACGGCGCGCCCGTCGGGGACGACCGCCGCGAGCGCCGCCGGCGCGCCCGCCGCACGCTGGAGCGGGCACTCGGCCCGACGACCTCGGTCGACCGGTCGGCGGACCCGGGAGCCGTCGACCTCCTCCTGCGGATGGAGGCGGCCGGCTGGAAGGGCAGGGAGGGCACCGCGATGGCCTGCGACCCGGCGGCGACGGCGTTCTTCCGCGAGGTCTGCGACCGCTTCCGGGCCGCCGGGCGTCTCGAGCTGCGCTCCCTCGACGTCCCCGCCGGCCCGGTGTCCATGGAGGCGGTGCTGCACGCGGGCGACGGGGCGTTCCACCTGAAGACCGCCTACGACGAGGAGTACCGGGAGTACTCACCCGGCATGCTGGCGATGGTCGGGTACGCCGACCGCTTCGCCGCCGAGCCGACCGGCTTCCGCGACGTGTGCACCGGCGGGCCGGCGGAGGCCGAGGGCCGGCTGTGGCCCGGGCGGCGCCGCATCTCCACCGTGGTGCTCCCGTTCGCCGACCCGGTCAGCCGCGTGGCGGTCGGCGCGCTGGCTGCTCTGCGGTCCAGCCGTGCGCGCTGAGCCGGCCGCCGCCCTCCTGGGCCGAGCGGACCTCACCCCCGACGTCGTCGCCGCCTGGCGGGACCTCGTCGCCCGGGCCGCCGAACCCAACCCCTGCCTCGAGCCGGACTTCGCGCTGCCCGCGATGGCGCACCTGCGGGGCGACGACGCCCGGCTGCTCGTGGTGCGGCGGGGCGCAGAGCTCGACGCGCTCCTGCCGGTCCGGTACACCCCGCGGTGGCGACCCAGGGTCCCCGTGCCGGCCCTGGTGTCGTGGACCCACCCCTACCAGCTCCTCGGCACGCCGCTGGTCGACCGCGACCGGGCTGGGGACACCTGGACGACGTTGCTGCGCACGCCGTGGCGGCTGCGCGGTGCGGCGGCCCTGCTCGACGTCCACGGCGCCGGGGACGACGGGCCGGTGTCCGCGGCTCTCGACGAGGCGCTCGCAGCGACCGGTGGCCGGGCAGTGCGCTGGGACGGTCACGAGCGCGCCGCCCTGGTCCGCGGCGCGGAGGCCATGACCGAGGCGCCGTCGGGCAGCCGGTACAAGCGGGTACGCCGCTCTCGCCGGGCCCTCGAGCGGGCAGCCGGCCCCGTCACCGTGGTGGACCGCGCCGGCGACCCGGCTGCGGTCGAGCGCTTCCTCGCCTTCGAGGCGGCGGGGTGGAAGGGGCGGGCCGGCACGGCGGTGCTCTCGGACCCTGCGAGCGCCGCGTTCTTCCGCGAGGTGTGCGCCCGCTTCGCCGGCGCGGGCCGGCTGGAGGTGCGCTCCCTGGAGGTCCCCGCCGGGCCGGTGGCCGTGCAGGTCGCCCTGCGCGCGGGGGATGCGGTGTTCCACATGAAGGTCGCCTACGACGAGCAGTACGGCGACCACTCGCCCGGCGTGCAGCTGCTCGTGGACTACGCCGACCGCTTCGCCGAGGAGGGCCTCGCCCTGCGCGACTCCTGCACGGCGGCCGGGAACGTCACCGAGAGCCAGGTCTGGCCCGGGCGGCGCCGGGTGTCCGACGTCGTCGTGCCGTTCGCCGGCCCGGTCAGCCGAGCCGCCGTCAGCGGGCTGGGCCGCCTCCGGGCCCGCCGCCGTCCGCCCGCGTGACGGCAGGCGCCCGGCCGGTGCGGGCGCGCACGACGTCCCGCACGCCCTCCCAGAAGCCCAGTCCCCAGCCCACCTGCATGGCCACCAGCGCCAGGGGCACGGCCCTGCGGTCGGTGCCGGGCGGGGTGCTGCGGTCGATCACCGCGGCGGCCGTACCGACCGCGGCCGCGTAGGGCGCCACGGCGAGCGCCGCCAGCCGAGGCCGCCGGAGGGCGGTGGCCGCTGCGGCACCCAGCCAGAGGACCAGGGCCGGGGGCGCCAGGTGCCGGAGCTTCACGCTGCCCGGGTGCCGCAGCGCGACCTGCGGCTTGCCGCGGCCGTAGCGCCGGTACTGGGTGAACAGCTGCCGGACGTCGTCACGGGCCTGCCAGGCGATCTCCAGCTCGGGGTCGAACAGCAGCTCGCCCCGCGAGCGCAGGCGCTGGTCGAACTCGAAGTCCTCGTTGTTCGGGATCGACTCGTCCCAGCCGCCCAGCTCGCGCACCAGCGCGGTCGGGTAGGCGCCGAAGGGGATGTGGTCGACCACGGTCTCGCGGGTCCCGTAGTGGTACGTCGACCCGCCCACCGCCAGCCGCGAGTTGAGCACCGCGGCCACCGCCCGCCCGGCCGGCGTGCGCCCGACCGCGCTCTTGCGGCCGCCCACCCCGACCCAGCGCCCCTCCGCCAGCCGGGAGACCGCCCGGGCGACGTAGCTGGGCGGGACGGTCGAGTGGGCGTCGACGCGCACCAGCCACCGCCCGCGGGCGGCGGCCACCGCGGCGTTGAGGCTCGCGGGGATAGACGGGACCGGGTTGTGCAGCACCCGGAGCCGCGGGTCGGTGGCCGCCCGGGCCGCCAGCCGCTCGGCCGTGCCGTCGTCCGAGCCGTTGTCCACCACGACGACCTCGAGGTCGACGCCCTGCTGGTCCAGGACGGCGTCCAGGCACGCGTCGATCGTCCGGACCTCGTTCCGCGCGGGCACGACGACCGTCACCTCAGGCGAGGCCGGGGCCCCGCCCGTCGGGTCCGGCTGCGGGTCCCGGGTCTGCTGCCTCATCGCCGTCCGCCCAGCGCCGGGACGCGGTGGGCCACCACCCGCTTGGCCACGCTCGCCGCGCGCCGGACCAGCTGCTGCAGGTCGGTCTCGGCGTCGACGAGGACGCGCGGGACCTCGATGGCCGACGACTCCGGGCGGGCGAGCGCCGGGTGGGTGGTGACGGCGAAGGCGTAGCCGGCCTCGCGGACGAGGTCGAGCGTCGCCGGCGAGTAGTCCTGCGCCCGGCCGTTGGGGTAGGCGAGGACGTCGACGGGGCGGTCGAAGTGGGCCTCCAGCGCCCGCCGCGAGTCAGTGAGCTCGGTGGCCTGCGCGGCGACGGTCTCCCGGCTGAGGATGGGGTGGGCACAGGTGTGCGAGGCGACGTCGTGCCCGTGCTCGACGAGTCCGCGGGCCTCGTCCCAGTCCATGAACTGGCGCGCGGGCGGCTCGGGCCCCTCGGCGGCGAGCCGGCCGCGCAGCTCGGTCACCGCCGCCTCCCGGTCGCTGCGGTCGACCAGCTTGAGCGAGTCGGCGACGGTGGCCGCGACGGTCCGCCGCGCGGCCGGGGTCGAGGTGTCGTACCGCTGCCCGTCCCAGTCGAGGACGGGGGAGGTGGCGTGCGCGAAGGCCCAGCCCAGCTCCTCCCACCAGACGCGGGAGGTGTCGGACAGGAAGCCGGGGACCAGGAAGAACGTGGCCGGCAGGCCGGCGTCGTGCAGCACCGGCGACGCCACCGTGGCGTTGTCGAGGTAGCCGTCGTCGAAGGTCAGGGCCACCGCGCGCGGGGGCAGGGGCCGGCCGGCGGCCAGGTCCTCGAGCGCCGACCGGAGCGGGACGACGGTGGTCCAGCGCCGCAGGAAGCGGACCTGCGCCGCGAACTTCCGCCGGGCGACCTCGGGGGACGTGCCGTCGAAGGCCCAGGTCGGGTCGATGTTGTGCCAGCCGAGGACCAGCAACCGCCGGCTCATCGTGCGTCCTCCAGTCGGGTGGTGCTCGGGGTGCGGTCGGGGGTCATGCCGGCTCCGGGGTGCGGCCGGCGGCCACGGCGGCGTAGCGGTCGGTGAGTCGCTCGGCCCACTGCCGGGAGCCGAAGCGCTCCTCGGCTCGGCGCCGGGCGGCCGCACCCCGCGCGCGCAGGCGTGCCGGGTCCCGCAAGGCGTCCCGCAGGGCCGTGGCGAACGACCCGGGGTCGGGGAGCACCCCGGGGGCGGGGGCCGGCACCAGCCAGCCCGTCTCGCCGTCGACGACGACCTCGGGCACCCCGCCCACGTCGGTGGCCACGCTGGGCACGCCGGAAGCGGCGGCCTCGAGCAGCACCGTCGGGAGGGCCTCCATCCGGGTGGGCAGGGCGACCAGCGTCGTGCACCGGAGGATCCGCGCGACGTCGTCGCGGGCGCCGGCGAAGACCACCCGCGACGCGACGCCGAGGTCGCGGGCGAGGGCTCGCAGTTCCTCCTCGCGGGGGCCGTTCCCGATGAGCAGCAGCCGCGCCTCGGGGTGCTCGGCGAGCACCTGCGGCCACGCCCGGACGGCGACGTCCTGCCCCTTGCCGATCCGCATGTGCCCGACGACGGTGACGACCGGCACGCCCGCCGGGACGCCGAGCTCGGCGGGGAGGTCGGTCGGCTCCCCGGGCGCCGTGGGGTGGAAGCGCTCGAGGTCGACGCCGTTGTGGACGACGCTCCAGTGCCCGTGCCGGGCGCTGCGCCGGTAGCGGGCGGCGAAGCCGTCGCGCGAGGCCTGCGAGACGAGGAGCAGGCCGGCTGACCGGCTGCCGGCCAGGACAGCCAGCCGCTCGCGGAGCGCCTCGCGGCCGCGCAGCGGGACGGGCACGTGGTGCAGCGTGCAGAGCACCGGCCGGCGCGCCAGCCGCCCGGCCACGGGGGCCAGCGTGGTGGCGTCCTCCAGGTGCGCGTGCACGACGTCGCAGCCGGACTCGCGGATGGCGCGGGCCAGCCGGGCGACGGCGTCGGGCTGTGCGAGCCGGTCGACGCCGAGGAAGTGCGGCTCCAGGCCGGCGGCGCGCAGCCGGGGCAACCAGGCCGCACGGCCGTTCGTCGGCGGCGCCAGCGAGAGGACGTCGAGCTCCAGGCCGAGCGCCGGGGCCTCCGCGGCGAGGGTCACCAGGACGTTCTCGGCGCCACCGAAGTTCAGCGAGTCGATGACGACCAGGACCTTCACGCCGGCTCCTCCCCCGCGACCGGCGCGGAGTCCCGCCGGGCGAGGGCGCGCAGGTGGACCTCCTCGATCCGCTCGGCCACCGTCGCCCAGGACGCCCCGGTCACGGAGCGGGACCGGCCGGCCTCGCCCATCCGCCGGGCCTCCTCGGGGCGGTCGAGCAGGTCCAGCAGCGCCTCGGCCAGCGCGCCGGCGTCCCCCGGTGGGACGAGCAGGCCGGTCTCCCCGTGCTCGATGACGGCCGGGAGGTCGCCGACCCGCGTGCCGACCGTCGGCCGGCCGAAGGTGCGGGCGAGCTCCACGACGCCGCTGGCGTTGGCGTAGCGGTACGGCGCCGCGACGACGCGCGCCTGCTCGAAGAGGACCGGGACCTCCTCGACCGGCACGTAGCCGGCCCGGAAGTCGACCCCGCCGATCCGCTGGGCGGTGCTCCGCAGCCCCTCGAGGTCCGTGTCGCCGGACGGCGCCCCGGCCAGGACCAGCCGGGCGTCGGGGCGACGCGCCCGGACGGTCGCAAAGGCCTCCAGCAGCAGGTCGATGCCCTTGTAGGCCTGCATCGTCCCGAAGAACAGCACCACCGGGTCGGTCCCGTCGGCCGGCCCCGGCGTCCCCCGCAGGAACACGCCCTCGTCGCCGTGGGGGACGACCGTGACCTCGTCGACGTCGGGCCAGGCGGCGCGCAGGTCGGCGGCCGACTGCTCGCCGAGCACCACCACCGCGTCGACGCTGCGGTAGCCGAGACCGAACGAGGCGTACAGCAGCCGGTTCTGCCGCAGCACCTCCCCGGTGGCCCGCTGCTCGTTGAACGGCAGCGGCGAGTGGGCGATCGTGACGAGCGCAGGACGACCGGTGAGCCGGGCCATCAGCGCCAGGACGGCCCCGTCGGCCGGGAAGCGCCCTCCGGAGAACTGCACGACGTCCGGCCGGGTGCGCCGGACGTGCCGGAGCACCGCCAGCCACGCGGCGTGGTACTGCGCCGCGCGGCGCACCCGCCGGGCCCTGCGGCGCAGCGGGTGGTCCCCCGCACCCTCGCTGGGGTGCCAGGTCGGCAGCACCGGCAGGATCGACAGGCCGGGACTGCGCGAGGGCAGCTCGGGGTCGGGGCCGGTGAGCAGCTCCACCCGGTGCCCGCGGTCGGCCAGCGCCTCACCGAGCTGGACGGCGAACTGGAACAACCCGCCCGAGGGGTTGAACTCCACGAGCGTGACCTTCAGACCAGCCAGGACCGTCCACCTCCGTGTGCCGCGACGACAGCCGCTCTCCCTCTGCGGCCGCTGACGGCACCGGGAGCTCAGGGGCCGGCCGGCAGGACCTCGGCGTCCGGCGGTGATCGACCTCGTGCACGGCGAGACTAGCCTCCGCCTCCGCTCTCCCGGCTCCCGCGCGGGCACATCACCGGATCGGTGGACGCTGCGACGCCCCCGGTCGGGTGGGTGTGACTCAGCGGGAGGACAGGCGGAGGACGGCCCGCAGCAGCTGCTCCGGGGGCACGTCGTCGCGGCACTCCAGCGTCGCCGGCACGGCCGCGAGCCGCTGCGCGGCGGTCGGGCCCGTGACGGCGACGACCACGACCGCGGGCTCCCGCAGGCCACGGAGCACCCCCCGCAGGTGCCGGAGCGGCGACGGGTCGACCAGCGACACCACATCGACCGCCGCGCGGCGCAGGCTCGCCGTCACCGTGGCGGCACGGTCGGCCGCACCCGGTCCCCGGAGCGTCACCCGCACCCCCCGTCGCCACCGGTCCTGCGGGGTGGACCGGTCCGGCGACCGCAGGCGTCGTCGCGGCGACGGCCGGACGCCGAGTTCCCCGAGTGACAACGGCCGCGGCATCGGCGCCCGCTCCAGCCAGAGGGAGGCCGCACGGAGGGCGGACCAGCCCGAGCGCGCCGAGGGATCGGACGGCACGTCCGGCCGGTCGGGTCCCAGGGACTCGACGTCGGCCAGGTCCCGCAGCCGGACGACGCCACGAGCGGCGACCGACCGCGCCAGCCGCGCCGCCTCGGCCTCGGGGCGCAGGCGCGCGAGGTCCGGTGGCGCGCCGGGGCTCCTCCGGCCGTCGGGCGGTTCCAGGGCCGACGGGTCGACCACCTCGACGTCGACCAGGTCCACGACCGCACCACCAGCGGTCCGGACCAGCGCGGCGCGGCCGGGGCCGGCGTGCCAGCCGACCTCGAGCAGCCCGGCAGCCGTGAGCCGGTCCACCGTCTCCGTCAGGCGCGCCGCCGGCACGAGGAGGTCCACGTCGGAGCCGAGGACCGGCCGCCAGGGCGGTCCGGCCACCGCGACCTCGGATGCGATCGCCCCGAGTGCCCGGCGCACCCCCTCGAGCGTGCCGGCCCGGACGGCGGCCGACCCCCGCTCGGCCGCCACCGCAGCCGCCCAGTCGGGGGACCCGCCCAACCCGGTCGCCACCGCGGTCAGGGCCAGGGGCAGGCGGTGCTCCTGCGCCACCCGCAGCGCCCGGGCGGGCTCCCGGTCGGGCGGCTGCGCGAGCGCGCCGGCCAGCAGCCGCCCGAGGTCCGGGACGACGACGCCGGCCACGCGCGCAGCCTGCCACAATCGAGCTGGTGATCCCCCGAGCAGCCGGTGACGCCGGTGTCCGGCGCGACACCCGGCCGGAGGGCCTCACCGTCGCGCTCATCGGGCCCGACGGGTCGGGCAAGACCACGGTGGCCGACCGCCTGGTGCGGGAGTTCCCGCAGCCGACCGTGCGGGTCTACATGAGCATCAACCCGGCCTCCAGCCGGCACATGCTGCCGACCACGCGGCTGTCGTGGGTCCTGCGGGGACGTCCCGAGCACATCGGCAACGTCGGCCGGGAGCACTCCCACCGGCTCACCGCGTTCCTGGCCACCCTGGCCGAGGTGGTCAACCGGATCGCCGAGGAGTGGTACCGGGTCCTCGTCGCCCGCTGGCACGTGGCACGCGGCCGGGTCGTGGTCTTCGACCGCCACTTCTACTTCGACTACCACGCCACGGACGTGGCCGGCGGGAGCCGGCGCTGGGAGGACCGGTTGCACGGGGCCTCCCTCCGGCGGCTGCCCCGGCCGGACCTGACCGTCTACCTCGACGCGCCACCGGCTGTGCTCTTCGCCCGCAAGGGCGAGGGCACGCTCGAGTCGCTCACCACGGTGCGCGGCGAGCTGCTGGCCGCCGTCCGGACCGAACCGGGGAGCGTGGTCCTCGACGGGACCGCGCCGACGGACGACGTGGTCCGCGGGGTGGCCACGGCGGTGCAGGACCTCGGACGACGGCGGGCCGCCGGCACTCAGCCGGCCGCCCGCTCCCGCCTGCGGAGGACCGCCCGTGCGCAGCGACGGGCCAGCTCCCGGGTCTCGGCACGCAGCAGCTGACGGCTGCGGCGCAGCGCCGGCCGCGGGTCGTCGGCCGACCACGTGGAGTGCACCGCGCCGCGCGCGGTGCGCAGCGTGTCCGTGACGTCCCGGACCAGCCCGCCACGCCGTTCGACGACGGCGCGCCTCAGGTCCTCCTCCAGCGACTGGTAGCGGACGCCGGGGGTGCCGGTCAGGGGCTCCCCCGGGGACGTCGACGGGTCGAGCGCAGCCCGGGCCCACAGGACGGGCAGGTCGCAGCCGGCCGCCCCGGCCAGCGCCAGGGACCCGTAGAACCGCCCGTTGAAGTCGATCAGCCGCGGCGCGCCGCCGTCGGGAGGCGCCAGGAACTGCAGGTTCGCCAGGCCCCACCAATCGAGGTCGTGCAGCACCTGCTCGCAGGCCGCGGCCAGGGCCGGGTCGACCGGCACGGTCTCGGCCAGGACGCTGTTGTGCCAGTACGGGGAGATGCGTCGCGCGCGCTGCTGCACGACGGCCAGGCGGCGGCCGGACCGGTCGAGCAGCAGCGTCACGGCCATGAGGTCGCCCTGGACCACCTCCTGGACGACGGCCGCTCCCCCGGCGGCGGCGATGCGCGCCACCGCCCGGTCGACCTCGTCCGCGGTGGCGCAGAACGACCGGTCCAGCCGCGCGGGGACGCCGCGTTGCCCCGGGGTCCAGTGCACCCGCGCCTTGACCACCACGGGCAGGGGCAGGTCCGTCGGGCCCTGGGCCGGGTCCGTCGTCCGGGGCACCGCGAGGCCGGCCGCCTCGGCGGCCCGCGTCAGCGTCAGCTTGTCGACGGCGCGGAGCACGCTGTCGTGCGCCGCGTAGGGGAACAGCGCCCCGAGGGTGTCGCGGCCGGCCGAGAGCGCCAGCACCTCCACGTCGTCGGCGCCGAAGACCAGGTCGTAGCCGCCCTCGGCGACGGCCTCCCGCGTGGCCGCGAGGAACGCCTCCCAGTCCTCCTCCGCGGGAGGGACGTGGTGCCAGGCGGCAGCCCACCGGGAGGAGCCGGCTCGTCCACCGGGCGTGGGCGAGCCGATGCCGACGTGCCACCCCGCCGCTCCGAAGGACCGGGTGGCGGCCAGCGGGTGCGGGCCGAGGCCGTCCTCGACGATCAGGACTCGGGGGGTCATGCGCTGACGTCCGGGCCGACCGCGGCCACCGTCTGGGCGGCACCGCGCAGGTGGCGGGCCACCGCCCGCGTCACGGACGCCTCCCGCAGTCGGATCGCGGCCATCGCGGCTCGACCGCCCGGCCCGACACCCACGCGCAGCCGCAGCAGCCGGCGGGTGCCGGCCGCCCACTGCATCTTGTAGGGCTCGGTGCCGCGCAGGAAGTCGACCTCGGTCATGCCGGCCTCGCACGCCCAGCGGAAGCCGTTGGCCATCAGGACCGTCCCCGCGCCGCTGTGCCGGTCCTCGAGGCTGCGGCCGCCCTGGTAGTAGCTCATCCGCCCGGCCACGGTGAACACCACGTCGACGGCGGCCACCTCGTCGCCGACCCGGAGCTCGAAGAGCTGCATCTCGCCGGCGGCGTGACCGGCGCGGGCGGCCGCGCAGAACCTGTCCCACTCGCGGATCAGCCCCGAGTCGTCGCCGAACTGACCGGCGTGGAGTGCGCGCAGCCGGACCAGGGTGTCCTCGAGGCCGGCCGGTTCCACGACCGCGAACGAGACCCCGCCGCGCCGGTCCAGCTTGCGGGTGGACCGGCGGATGGAGTTCCGCATGATCGGCGGCAGGGTGGTCAGGTAGGCGTCGAAGTCCTCGGGGAGGGCGACGTGCGGAGCCGCCTCCTCGACCTCCACCACCACCCTCCGGCCCAGCGCCTCGTGCAGCCGGTTGCCCTCCGCCACGCCCGCCAGGTCGACCAGCCGGGACCCGCGCCGGTGGAGCCACCGTCCGAGCGCCTCGACGACGCGCGCCTCCTCGCCCGGTGCGGCGAGCAGGTCGAGGTGGTCCGGGCTCAGCGGTCCGGCGCCCAGGTTGACCAGGACCGGCAGTCCGCGGAGCCGTCGCCGCTCCAGCGCCAGCCCCCCGACCAGGTCGTCCCCGGAGCGCACCAGGACCAAGCAGGAGTCCGCGGACGGGGCCATCGCGGCTAACCACCAGGACCGCAGGAACGGCGAGGGCACCGCGCACTGCTCCACGAGCCGGTCCCAGGCGGCGGCATCGGCCTCCAGGCCGGCCGTGACGAGCGTGCGGCGCTCGCGGTCTTCCACCGGCGGGGCGGCAGGGGTCTGCATCACGGCGACGGGCGTCCTCGGGTCGTGGCGGTCAGGCGGCGGCACCCCTCGGTCGCGAGGCGGAGGAGCAGGCACCACGGCGTCGGGTTGCGGAGAGTAGTCGACGGTACCCGCCGACAGCCCGTCGACGCCGCACACCTGACCGGGTGACCAGCGACCACCCCGTCGTCCCGCCCGCCCATCAGTGACTCTGCGTGACAGTCGGACGACCGGTCGTGCTCCACCGGACACCTCCCCGGGGGACCGGGGTGCCCAGCCGCAGCACCCGGAGCGGACCGGTCCCCCGGGCGGGTGACCACCCGACCGGCCACCCCCTGGTAGAACGGCAACGGACTCTGTTCGGATCGAGCCCACGGGCGTGCGCGATCCCCGACCGGTTGGGGGATCCGGACCACTCAGCGGAAGAGGACCGACGCCATGAGCCCGATCACGCGGGGAGGCCCGAGCGCGCAAGGAGGGCCGGAGCCCGACACCACTGTCGCGGAGGCGGTCGACGCGGCCGAGGCACCGGCGCGGGTCGACGCGCGCACCGCCGGTTCCAGCTTCCTCTGGTCGGCCGCCTCGTTCGGGTCCAGCAAGCTGCTGGTCTTCCTCACGACCCTCGTGATGGCCCGGCTGCTGGTCCCCGAGGACTTCGGCGTGGTGGCCGTGGGTCTGGCGATCGTCTCGTTCCTCGAGGTCGCCCTCGATCTCGGCGTCGGGTCCGCCCTCGTCTACGAGCAGGAGCGCGGGATCACCCGGCGGGTGCAGACCGCCTTCACCCTCAACGTCGCCATCGCCTCGGCCTGCACCGCCGCGGGGGTGCTGGCGGGCCCCCTGGTCGCCCGGGTCTTCGACGTCCAGGACACCACCCTGCTGCAGGTCCTCTTCCTCTACTTCCTGCTCCGCGGCCTGGTCCAGGTCCCGGACGCGGTGCTGCGCCGCGACCTGGCCTTCCGGCGCCGGGCACTGATCGAGGTCGCGCGCGCCGTCGTCCGCGGGGTGGTGTCGATCGCCCTGGCGGCCACCGGCGCGGGGGCCTGGGCGCTCGTCGCGGGCATCCTCGCCAGCGAGGCGGTGGGCGTCGTCCTCACCTGGGTGGCGGTGCGCTTCGTCCCCGTCCTGGCGTTCGACCGGTCGGCCGCCAGGGCGCTGCTCGGGTTCGGGACGGCCGTGCTCAGCCTGAAGGTCCTCGGCGCGGTGTCGGAGAACGCCGACTACTTCATCATCGGTGCCCAGCTGGGGACCGCGGCGCTGGGCATCTACACGCTGGGCTACCGGATCCCGGAGATCGTCCTCGCGAACGTCTTCTGGATCTTCTCCAGCGTCGCGTTCTCCATCTACGCGCGCGCCCGCTCCGAGGACCTGCAGGAGCTCAGGACGGCGGTCCTGCGCGCGATGCGGATCATCACGCTCTTCGCCTTCCCGACGGGCGTGGGCATCGCCGTGGTCTCCACCAGCCTGACGCCGACGTTGCTCGGTCCCGGGTGGGAGGCGGCCGCCGCGCCGATGGCCTTCATCGCCCTGTCGATGGCCGCCTCCTCCATCGGCTACGCGTCCGGGGACGTGTTCCCCGCCGTGGGTCGACCCGGCCTGCTGATCAAGATCGTGGCGCCCACCACGGCGGTCAAGGTGGTCGGTCTGCTGCTCGCCGCCCCGTACGGGCTGACGGCGATGGCGGCGACCGCGTGCGGACTCAGTGCGGTGTTCGCCACCATCCGGCTGCTCGTGGTGGACCGGCTGCTCGGGCTCCGGCTGACCACCAGCCTCGAGGCCATGTCCCCCGGTCTGGTCGCCGCCGCCGGCGCCGCCCTGGGGGCGCTGCCCGTGGTGCTGCTCCGGCCGACCGGGGTGGTCACGCTGGTCGGCGCGGTGGCCGCGGGGGTCCTCGGCGCCGTGGCGCTGCTCGTCCTCCTGCGCCGGGCCGCGCTCCGGGACCTGTGGCAGCTCATCGGCGCCATGCGCCCACGGAGGTCCGGGGACGCGGCGGCCGGCGCCCGCTGACGCAGGTGCCAGGCGTCCCGCCCCGCGTGGACGCGGAGCCGTGACTGCCGCCGGTGGATCCGCCCGCCGTCCGGTCGGCGCGGGCCGGAGCGGGCCGTCGGCCAGGGACCTCCTGCGCCCCCGCCACGTTTGTGACCACGGGCCTCCGGCCGGAGTGACCTCCGTCCTGGCTCGACCGTGCTCGCGCCCGAGCCGCGGGCGTCCACCCGCCACCGGCTGCGCCGCTGGTGCTGTTTCCCCGGGGGCCTTACGACCTTCCGCTGCGGTCCTCGGGTGGCCTACGTTGTGTCCACCCCTGCAGGCTGCAGGGCGAGGTGCAGCGTCGGGGAGGAGGCGGCGACTCCCGTCCGGCCCCGACGCCGGGCAGGGGCGTCAGCGCCTCCCGCCATGGAAGGCGGACGCCGGTGGTCGTGCTGTGGATCGTCGTCGCGTGGTTCGTGCTCGCGTGCCTCGTGGCGCTACCCCTGGCGCGGCTGCTCAGGGAGCCGGGCGAGCAGGAGCATGCCGCAGCCCCGGTCGCCGCCCGTCGCACGTCGCCCCCGGGTCCGCACCGGTTCCCCACCGCACGCCGCGGGCCCGCCACCGGAGGGCGACGGCGGGCGGCTACTCCCGCTCGCCGCTGGGTACACGCGCCCCCCGCGCCGTCCACCCGGCCCACGCTGAGGCCACCATCTCCCTGACGCCGTAGCGCGCCTGCCACCCGAGCGCGTCCCGGATGGTGTCGGCCGATGCGACGACCCGGGCCGGGTCCCCGGGACGGCGCGGCTCGACGACCGGCTCCGCCCAGGACTGGTCGGCCGTCCCGGTGACCTCGCGGATCGTCGAGACCATCTCCCGCACCGAGACCCCCTCGCCCCGGCCGATGTTGGCCGTGAGCGCATCCACCCGTCCGGCCGCGAGCGCCTGCGCCGCGGCGAGGTGTGCCGAGGCGATGTCCCCGACGTGGATGAAGTCGCGGACGCACGTCCCGTCCGGCGTGTCGTAGTCGTCGCCGAAGACCAGCGGCGGACGTCGCTCGGACAGCCGCTGGAACACCATGGGGACGAGGTTGGACACCCCCCGGTCGGTCAACGCCGGGTCCACGGCGCCCGCGACGTTGAAGTACCGCAGGTTGACGTAGCGCAGGCCGGTGGCCGCGGCGACGTCCCGCACCAGCCACTCGCCCACCAGCTTCGTCGTCCCGTAGGGGTTGACCGGGCGGCACTCGGTGTCCTCGACGACGGTGTCGACGTCCGGGGCGCCGTAGACGGCCGCGCTGGAGGAGAAGATGAACGACTCGACCCCGGCCTCGGTGGCCGCCTCGAGCAGGACGCGCAGCGCCTCGACGTTCTCCCGGTAGTAGTGCAGCGGCCGGCGCACGGACTCCTCAACCTGCTTCTTGGCCGCGATGTGGACGATGCCCCGGACGTCGTGGCCGCGCAGCGTCTCGGCGACGAGACCGGCGTCGAGGACGCTGCCCACCACCAGCGGCGTGCCGGGGATGCGGGCCGGATCCCCGGACGAGAGGTCGTCGAGCACGACGACACGCTCACCCGCCTCACGCATGACGGAGACGACGTGCGCCCCGATGTACCCCGCTCCCCCGGTCACCAGCCAAGTCACCCCGGCAGGCTATCCACCGACGGCGGCCCCACCAGCCCACCGGGACCCAGGTCATCCCGTCGGGGGACGCCGGGACGCAACGGAGGGTGACGGGCGACACAGGGGGTCTTAGGTCCCGGGCGTGGCTGGCACCAGCCGATTCTCACCAGAACCTGCACGTTCCGGTCCAAGCCCCAACACGGAGAGTGAGACGTGGCCGAGTGGCGTCACAGTTCGTGGCCGATCGGGTTGCACGTGGTCGACGGTCTACGGAAGGTCGGTGTGCGAGCGCGACGAACGCTCCCGCGACCAGACCCGCACCCGGGGACGACACAGGGGGGATCGTGCCCATCGGAGGCAGCACGGTGTGGCCGGACGGCGACGGTGTGTCGCTGCCCGTCGCCGACGCCGTACCTGGCCCCGAGGTCAGCGGCTGGTCGTGGCGCCGCCGCCTGATGGGCGGTGCGGTCCTCCTGTCGGGCGCGTGGCTCGCGCTGACCGCCGTCGACGGGACCGCCCGGGCCGACGAGGCCGCCACGGCGGTCGACGAGCCCGCCGTCGTGGTCGCGGAACAGGTTCCGCAGACCGAGCAGCCCGCACCGGCGGCCGCCCCGTCCTCGGTCGTCCCCACACCCGCCCCGAGCCCCGCGCCCCCGGCGGTCGTGAGCGACCCGACGACCGAGGTGCCGGTCGCCGAACCTGCTCCGGTCGCGCCGGCCCCCGTCACGCCGGCTCCCGCCGAGCCGGCCGTCGAGGCCCCGAGCACGCCGGCGGCCCCGGCCCCGGTGACGCCCAGGCCCGTGACGTCGAAGCCCGCCGCGCCGGGATCCGCCTCGGCCGTGCCCGGCTCGCCCGCGCCGGGCACGGCCACCGGCGGCAGCGCCTCACCGGACACCGCCACCGGCGGCAGCGCCTCACCGGACACCGCCACCGGCGGCAGCGCCTCGCCGGACACCGTCACGGGCGGCAGCGCCGGACAGGGCACCTCCTCGGGCGGCACCAGCTCGCCCGGCGGCGCCGCTCCGCCGGACACCGCCACCGAGGCCACCGCTGACCCGGGCGTCGCCGGTGGCACCACGCCACCTGACCTCGCCGACAGCGGGTCGGCCACGACCGCGGAGCCGGCCGTCCCGGCGCAGGGCGTCACCGTCCCCCCCGTCGGACCCGTCCTCGCACTGCCGCTCGCAGATGCGGACAGCGGCGTGGACGCCCTCACGGCATCGTCACCGCCGACGGTCCCCGTCCCGACGGTGCAGCTGTCGCGGGGCGCCCCTGCCGACGTGACGGTCCCCGCCGCGGACGTCCGCAGCCCGCGCGACGGCCCGGGGCAGCCGCCGGTCCAGGTGGTCACCCAGACCACGCCGGCGCCGGTGACCCCGGTCCCGCCACCCGTGCCGACCCCGTTCGCCCCCGTCCCGGCCCCAGCTCCGGCCGGACCCGTGGGACCGACCGGGCCGACCGGTCACGGCGGCTCGTCCACCACCGTGTCCAGTGGTGGTGGGGGGCACGGCCACGACACGCACGTGCTGGTGGCCGGACTGGCGGGCGACACCCTGGGGGCCTCCGCGGCTCCGGGCTCGGCCCGGTTCGGCTCCGCCCCGGACCGCTCCCCGGCCGGTGCGGCCCAGAACCCGGGCGCCCGTCCCGACTGAGCCCGCAGCGCTGATCCGCGTACCGCTCAGCGCCTCGCCGATCCGCTGCCCGGGCACCGTGCTGCCCAGGAACCGGAACGCGGCCACTCACTCCCGCGCGCCCTCGCCCGCGCCGTCCGTGCTCGCCCCCTGCCAAGGACCAGTCGATGAGGTCAGTCGAACCACCCGAAGCCGCTCACGCCCGTCGCGGCACCCCGATCACCGTCCCCGTCTCCCGTGTGGCCGAGGCGCACGACCAGCCGCACGCCGCCTCCGCCTCCGCCGTGCGCGAGGCGGCACCCGCTCGCCGGGCGTTCCGCGCACCGTGGACCCTGCTGAGCCGCCTGGGCACCCCGCCGCTGCTGGTCGCGCTCGACGGGCTCGCCGTCGTCATGGGCGTCGTCGGCATGGAGGTCGTCAGCCGCCAGGTCGGGCTGGACGCCCCGGCGCGCAAGACCGCCGCCTTCGGCGCGCTGCTGATCGTGCTGCTCTGGCAGGCCGGGCTGCACCGCTCGCGCCTGTCCCTGTCCATCCTCGACGACCTGCCCGTGCTGCTGGGCCGGTGGCTCGCGGCCGCGGCCGTGGCCGTGCTCGGCCAGATCGCCTGGTCGCAGACCCTGTGGCAGGACTACGTCGTCAACTGGGCCTTCCTGTGGGGGGCCGTGACGACCGGGGTCGCCGTCGTCGTCCTCCGGGCGATCGGTTACGCGACGATCCGGCAGCTGCGGTCGCGCGGCCTGGTGCAGCACCGCACGGTGGTCGTCGGCGCGGGCCGCGTGGGCGCGCAGGTCACCGAGATCCTGCAGGCGCACCCGGAGTACGGGCTGCACCCGATCGGCTTCCTGGACGACGACCCCCCGGTGTTCGACAGCATCCTGCCGCTGCCCGTCCTGGGCGGGCCGCAGTCGCTGACCGACGTCCTGCGGGAGCGGCGGGTCAACAACGTCGTCGTCGCCTTCTCCTCGATGAAGGAGTCGGAGATGGTCAGCGTCATCCGGACCTGCGACCGCTTCGACTGCGAGCTGTTCGTCGTCCCCCGGCTCTACGAGCTGTCCCACGTGGACACCGCGATGGACGCCGCCTGGGGCTTCCCCCTCGTGCGCCTGCGCCGGGCGACGTACCGCAGCCCCGCCTGGCGGGTGAAGCGCCTGCTCGACGTCCTCGTCTCCGGTCTGGCGATCCTCGTCATCGCGCCGCTGCTGCTTCTCCTGGCCGCCGCGGTGCGCCTGGACGGCGGTCCGGGGATCCTCTTCCGGCAGGAGCGGGTCGGCGTCGACGGCCGGCACTTCGACGTCCTCAAGTTCCGGTCGATGCGCCCGGTGGACGACACCGAGTCCGCGACCAACTGGAGCATCGCCCAGGACGACCGGGTCAGCCGGTTGGGGCGCTTCCTTCGCATGACCTCGCTGGACGAGCTGCCCCAGCTCTTCAACATCCTGCGCGGGGACATGAGCCTGGTGGGTCCGCGTCCGGAGCGGCCGTACTTCGTCGACCAGTTCCGCGGGCTCTACCCCAGCTACGAGGCGCGCCACCGGGTGCCCTCGGGGCTGACCGGGTGGGCGCAGGTGCACGGCCTGCGGGGCGACACGTCGATCGCCGACCGGGCGCGCTTCGACAACTACTACATCGAGAACTGGTCGCTGTGGCTGGACCTGAAGATCATGCTGCGGACGGTGAGCTCCGTCCTGCGGGGTGCCGGGCGCTGAGCGACCGGTCCGGTCAGCCGCGGAGGGGGTCGGCGAGCCGCTCGCGGACGGGGGCCGCGGCGGCGTCGTCGCCGCGGCGGAGCACCCAGGAGGCGGGCAGCACCAGGCGCGGCGCGACACCGACGAGGACGGCGACCAGGACGGCGACGCCGGCCAGCGCCTCCCCGGACTCCTCGAGGTAGGTGGCGGTCACCGCCCACTGCCCGACCGCTGCGGCGGAGACGGCGGAGAGGCCGACCGACGCGGCGGCGTAACCGGCCAGGCAGCTGAGGACCCGGCGGCGGTCGCGGCGCTCGGCGCGGCTGACGAACGCCAGGACGGCGAGCACGGCGACGGCGAGCGCGAGGCTCGCGACGACGGCACCCGCCTCGCCGACGGTGGCCGAGAGGGCGGCCACCGCGTCGACGTGCACGGTGCCGCCGGCCTTGACGACGGCGATCCCCGCACTGACCAGGCCGACGGCGAGCCACCAGGTGCGGCGTCCCGGTGCGCGGACGGCACCGGCGACCGCGGCAACGGCGGCCACGGCGAACAGAGCGGCGACGAAGGCGCGGGGCGCGGAGTACGGGGCGTCCATGGACAGGGCGCGGGCCGCCGGGCCGGTGGCGCCGGTCAGCCGGAGGACGTAGCCGGCGGTCTCGAGCAGGACCGCGACCGCGGCGAGGGCGACACCGACGGGCGGCAGCGGGACGCGCCGCCGGGCGGTGCGCAGTCGGCTCCCGGGCACGGCGTCGAGAGCGGTCAGCGGGCGTTCGGAGAGCACGTCCGCCATGCGCAGGCCACGGCCGATGACCACGGCGACGGCGACGGCGAGCAGCACCCAGAGGACCACTCCCCCGACGACCCATGTCCACACACGGCCGTCATCGGCAGGTCACCAGCGGATCGTGACCCCACGGGTCACCGGTCACCCGAACGAGCGGATCAGCTGCGGGGGCCGCCGATGCCGGGTGCGACGCGGGCGGGGAGGTCGGCGGTGGGGCACGGACCGGACCACACGGAGGGAGCGTCGAGTCCACCGCCTGCCGCGGCGCAGCGACCTCAGCCGGCGCGTCGGCCGAGGGCGCGGTAGGTCCAGCCGGCGGCGGTCCAGGCCTCCCGGTCCAGGGCGTTGCGGCCGTCGAGGACCCGCTTGCCGGCCACGACCTGCCCGAAGGCGACCGGGTCCAGGTCGCGGTACTGCCGCCACTCGGTGAGCACCAGCACCGCATCGGCCCGGTGCGCGGCCTGCTCGGGGGTGGGCGCGTAGTCCAGCTGCGGCCAGGACCGGCGGGCGTTGTCGATCGCGGCCGGATCGGTGACGCACACCACCGCGCCCTGCAGTTGCAGCTGGGCGGCGACGTTGAGCGCCGGGGAGTCGCGGATGTCGTCGGAGTCGGGCTTGAACGCCGCGCCGAGCACGGCGATGTGCTTGCCCAGCAGCGAGCCGTCGCAGAC
>NZ_FOIE01000006.1 GCF_900111455.1 Geodermatophilus poikilotrophus
GACCCAGGCGACCGGCGCCCGGCTGGTGCCCATCGCGGTCCGCGACGCCTGGGCCGCCACCGGCTGGGAGAACGGCCGGCTGGGCTACCCGACCGGTGACCCGCAGGCCGTCGCCGGCGGCACCCGTCAGACCTTCCAGGGCGGGACCGTCACGGTCTCGGCCACCGGCCAGGCGACGGTGCAGCTGGACTGAGCCGGCGCCGTCCCCCGGGCCCCGCTGCACGCCGGCGGCCCGGGGGCGGCCCGTGCCCGCCGTTCCGGGTTCGTCCGGGCGTGCGACTGGTGGGACTCCGTTGACCAGTGGGGCTGGCCGGTCCAGCGTGAGACGGACCCGTCCGGCGTGACCACGCCCTCCCCGCCGCGCCGTCCTCGCGCGGGTACCGTCCCCGGCGTGAGTTCGGCCCGTACCGCCCCCACGTCCCTGGCAAAGACACTGTCCGATCTCCAGGTCGGGTGGGGTCAGCGCGAGCTCTGGGGGCACCTCGGCTGGCAGGACATCCGGCAGCGCTACCGCCGTTCCCTGCTGGGCCCGATCTGGATCACGATCAGCATGGCGGTCACCGCCATCGCCCTGGGCATCCTCTACGCAGGGCTGTTCGGCAACTCGCTCGCGGAGCAGCTCCCGTACATCCTCGTCGGGTTCATCGTGTGGGGGTTCATCGCCGGCTGCATCAACGAGGGCTCGGAGGTGTTCATCGCCAACGAGGGCCTGATCAAGCACCTGCCCTCACCGATCAGCGTGCACGTCTACCGGCTGGTGTGGCGCCAGGTCCTGTTCTTCCTGCACAACCTCCTCGTCTACGCGGTGATGCTCCTCGTGTTCCCGCAGCCGCTGACGTGGAGGTCGCTGGCGGCCATCCCGGCCTTCGCGCTCCTAGTCGCGAACGGCGCCTGGGTCGCCCTCCTGGCCGGTATCGTCAGCACCCGCTTCCGGGACCTCACACCGATCACCCAGAGCATCGTCCAGCTGATGTTCTTCATGACGCCGATCGTCTGGATCTACGAGGACTTCCTGAACAACCCCAACCCGACGATCGCCGAACGGGCCCGGCTGGCCGAGTTCAACCCGTTCCTGCACTTCATCGAGATCATCAGGTCGCCGATGCTGGGAGCCGACCAGAACCTGCGACACTGGGTCGTCGTCGGGGTGATCACCGTCGTCGGCTGGGTGATGACGCTCGTGGTCATGCGCAGGTACCGGGCCCGCGTGGCCTACTGGGTCTGACGCGACCACCCCCAGCGCGACAGAAAGGCACCCCGTGGTCAGCATCACGACGCGCGACGCGTCGGTCGACTTCCCGATCTTCGACGCCAAGAGCCGGTCGCTGAAGAAGACCGTGCTGGGACTCGTCGGCGGGAACATCGCCAGTGACGCGAAGGTCCCGGTCATCCAGGCGCTGCACGACGTCACCGTCGACCTGCAGCACGGTGCCCGCGTCGGTCTCGTCGGCCACAACGGCGCCGGCAAGTCCACCCTGCTGCGGCTGCTCGCCGGTATCTACGAGCCGACACGGGGGAGCGCCCTGGTGGAGGGCAAGGTGGCCCCGGTGTTCGACCTCGGGGTCGGCATGGACCCGGAGATCTCCGGCTACGAGAACATCCTCATCCGCGGCCTGTTCCTCGGGATGACCCGGAAGCAGATGGAGGCCCGGGTCGACGACATCGCGGAGTTCACCGAGCTCGGCGACTTCCTGTCGATGCCGCTGCGGACCTACTCGACCGGTATGCGGGTGCGGCTGGCGCTGGGCGTGGTCACCAGCATCGACCCCGAGATCCTGCTGCTCGACGAGGGCATCGGTGCGGTGGACGCCGCCTTCCTCGAGAAGGCCCGCGGGCGGCTGAGCGACCTCGTCGAGCGGGCCGGCCTGCTGGTGTTCGCCTCCCACTCCGACGAGTTCCTCCGCCAGCTGTGCACCAGCGCCATCTGGATGGAGCACGGACAGATCAGGCAGCAGGGATCGCTCAAGGAGGTCCTGCGGGCCTACAAGGGCCCCGACGCGTGGCCCGACGAGGCGCACGGCGCCGCGTGAGCGCTCAGGACCGCACCGACGGCGACCTCGTCGTCGCCGTCATCGTCACGCACCGCCGCCCCCGGCTGCTGCGCGCCAGTCTCGCCGCAGTCGCCGGCCAGACACATCCGGTTAGTGCCGTGGTCGTCGTCGACAACGGCGCCGACCCCGAGACCGAGGCGGTCGTGCGCGAGTGCGCCGTGCCCACGGTCTACCTGCCCTCGCACACCAACCTGGGCGGGGCCGGCGGCTTCGCGCTGGGACTGCTCACCGCGCTCTCCCGGGGGGCCGACTGGGTCTGGTGCGCCGACGACGACGGGCGTCCCGGCAGCTCGGACGCGCTGGCCGTCCTGCTCGAGGAGGCCCGGCGCCGGGACCTGGCGGAGGTCTCCCCGGCGGTGGTCGACGAGGCGGACCCCACCCAGCTCGCCTTCCCGCTGCGGCAGGGCCTGCGCTGGCGCAGGACGGTCGCCGACTTCGCGGCCGGCGAGTTCCTGCCCTCCTACGCGTCACTGTTCAACGGCGCGTTGTTCCGTGCCGGCACCTTCCGCGCGGTCGGCGTCCCGGACCTGCGGCTGTTCATCCGCGGTGACGAGACCGAGATCCACCGCCGGCTCACGCGCTCCGGCCTGCGCTTCGGGACGACGATGCGCGTCACCTACCTGCACCCCCAGGGCGGCGACGAGTTCGTGCCGATCCTGGGTGGGCGCCTCTCTGCCCAGTACCCGGGCGACGCGGCCAAGCGCTACTTCACCTACCGCAACCGCGGCTACCTCATGGCCCAGCCGGGGATGCGCTGGCTGTTCCCGCTCGAGCTGGTCCGGTTCGGCTGGTTCTTCCTCAGCCGCGGCGACCTGCGGGGCCTGCGCGAGTGGCTGTCGCTGACCCGGGCCGGGCGCCGGGAGCGCTTCAGCATGCCCGGGGGGCGCTGAGCCCGCGGGCCACCCCTGCGACGACGAGAGCCGCCGGCGCCCGTGCGGGTGCCGGCGGCTCTCGTCGTCGCAGAGCGGCCGTCAGAGGACGGTGCGCGGGAACGCGGGCTTCGGGTCGAAGCGGATCCCCTCGAGCCACTTCCGGGCCAGCCGGCGGCGCAGCCGCCAGGGCACCCGCCCACCCGCGAGGCCGCGATGGAGCCGCTGGGCGAACCGCAGGGCGGCGAACGGGTCCTCGTGGTGCCAGCGGTAGGAGGCCTCGTTGCGGACGCCGTACTCGAACTTCCACATGTTGCCGTCGTTGACGTCGCCGAAGTTCACACCGCGGTTCACGCCGAGGTCGTGGGTGACCGTGCTGCGCAGGACCTGCACGCCGGGGCCGGCCGCCGTGAGGCGGCGGGTGTACTCCTGGTCGTCGAACCAGATGAAGTACTCCGCCAGCGGCAGCCCGAACTGGGTGAGGGCCCAGCGCGGGAAGAGGACCGACACGAACGAGCACGAGTTGACGAGGACGCTGTGTTCGCCGCGGACCAGGAGCTTGCCCCAGTCCCACGTGGGCTCGGGGTTGTTCATCTCGCAGATCTCGCCATCGGTCCAGCGGACCACCGAGCAGGCGTAGGGCAGCCGCATGCCCATGCTCGCCTCCGCCGAGGCGTGGCCGTCGAGCAGCTCGCGCAGCGCGTCCGGGTCGGCGTAGCAGTCGTCGTCCATGATCCACACGTGGTCGGCGCCGCGCTCGTAGGCGACCGCCATGCCGTGCGCGAAGCCGCCGGCTCCGCCGGAGTTGGTCGCCAGCCGCTCGATGTGCACGGTGGCGCGGCCCTCGAACGCGGTCAGCACGTCCGCGGTGCCGTCGGTCGACGCGTTGTCGACGATGATCACCTGGTCGGCCGGCCGGTCCTGGGCGAGGACCTGCTCGATGACCTTCCCCAGCTTGTCGGCGCGGTTGTACGTGACGATCACCGCGGCCACGTTGGTCGTGGTCACGAGGCCCACCTTTCGTAGAGGTACCGGGTCCAGTCCCGGGCACGGGGGAGGTCGGCGAAGGCGTCGACCTTGCCGCGCTGCTCGACGAGCAGGTGCGCGGCGCGCTCGGCGTCCTCGCAGAGCGAGACGAGCACGTCCTCGGCGGCGCGCAGGAACGGCAGGGGCGCGCGCGGGAGGAGCAGCTCGGGCAGGACCACGGAGGCCTGGGAGCCGACGTCGCTGCTGACGACCAGGACGCCGTGGGCGTCGGCCTCGAAGGAGGTCAGCGTGACGCCCTCGTTGTCCGAGCTGATCACCAGGACGTCGGCCTCGTCGAGCGTCTGGGCGACCGGCTGGTCGGTCCCGCGGAGCTGGACGCTCCCGGCCAGGCCGAGCCGGGCGTGGTCGGCGCGCACCTCGGAGGCGAGCTCGCCGTCCCCGTGCACGATGAACCGGACCCGGTCCCCGAGCCGCGCCCGCAGGCGGGCGGCCAGCCGCAGGAAGAGGTATGGGCGCTTCTGCTGGGTGAAGCGGCCGACGAAGGCCACGGTCATCGGGTCGCCCGCCTTGCGGGTGCTCACCGGTTCGGCGCGCTGGCCCGAAGGGTCGACGGTGAGGTCGGCGAGGGTGGCCAGGCTGACCTTCTCGCGGGGCAGCCCCTGCTGGTCGACCAGGTAGTCCCGCAGCTGCGGGGAGATGACGTGGTGCTGGTCCATGACGTTGGACATCCGCAGCGCGATGTCGACGAAGCCGCCGGTCCGCCACTCGAGCACGTGGAGGGAGTCGACGAGCTCGGTGCCCGGGTACTGGGCCCGGATCCAGGGGAGCCGCTGGTAGAGCCAGGTGCAGTGGTGGACGTGCACGCCGCGGATGTCGAAGCGCTCGAAGAGCTGGCTGAGGACCCGGGACTCGTGCTCGGCGGGGACCGGGTGGGTCAGCGGGATCACCAGCGCGTCGTCGAAGACCGGCCGCGCGATGTCCGGGTGACCCGAGGGGCGGTCGCTGACCACGATCGGGAACAGGCCCGCGGCCCGGGCCATGCCGATGGTCTCGGCGGCCCACTTCTCCGCACCGCCGAGCTCGAGCCAGTGCAGCCCGAACAGGACGGCCTTGGTCGAACCTCGGGAGGAACCGGCGGACGTGACGTCCGCCCGGCCGACGCGCGGGATGGGGCGGGACAGCCGCCGGTTCTCCAGGCGGTCGGTGCGCAGCTGACGCAGGACGTCGAAGACCACGGGGGCCCGCCCGCGGACCACGCTGCGGACGGCGTGCACCCGGCCGGGGGGCAGCTCGAGCCGCATGAGGGACCCTGGCGGGCCGCCCAGGTCGAGGACCACGTCGACGACGCCGGTGGTCGGGACGGGCGTGCCGGTGGCGTGCGCCTCGATGGTGCCCACGACCCGCCGGTCGTCGGCCCACTCGATCCGCTGGGTCCGGTGGTCGGTCAGCGAGGGCAGGTGCGGGCCGTCGGTGCGGAGCACGGTGGCGCGGATTCGCTCACCGGGCCGCGCCAGGCAGTGGAAGGCCAGCCCGCCGTCGAGGAGGCGGGCCTCCCGGGGCGACAACCCGGAGAACCAGTCGGGCTCCTGGAGGATCTCGAAGACCCGGCGGGCGCCGGTCTGGTCGTGCGGGTCGGTCACCGGTCGTGCTCCCCGGGGAGTCGGCCGCCAGGGGCGGGGACGGTCGTGGCGGGCATTCAGTCCTCCAGGCGCCCGTCGAGGGCGCCGCCCTCGGCGAAGAACGGACGGATGCGGTTCTCGAACATCGTCAGCGCCGAGCCGATCGCCATGTGCATGTCCAGGTACTTGTAGGTGCCCAGCCGGCCGCCGAAGAGGACCCGCTTCTCCGCGGCCTCCTTGGCGGCCAGCTCGCGGTAGCGCTCCAACTTGGCGCGGTCCTCGGGCGTGTTGATCGGGTAGTACGGCTCGTCGCCGGTCTCGGCGAAGCGGGAGTACTCGCGGACGACCACGGTCTTGTCGGTGGGGTAGTCGCGCTCGGGGTGGAAGTGCCGGAACTCGTGGATCCGGGTGAAGGGCACGTCCTCGTCGGCGTAGTTCATGACCGAGGTGCCCTGGAAGTCGCCGACCGGCAGGACCTCGGTCTCGAAGTCCAACGTGCGCCAGCCGAGCTCGCCGGCCTCGTAGCCGAAGTACCTGTCGATCGGTCCGGTGAACACCGTCGGGACGTCCGCGGGCAGCTCGTCGCGGACGTCGAAGTAGTCGGTGTCCAGCCGGACCTCGATGTTCGGGTGGTCGGCCATCCGCTGCAGCCAGGCGGTGTAGCCGTCCTTCGGCAGACCCTCGTAGGTGTCGTTGAAGTACCGGTTGTCGAACGTGTACCGCACCGGGAGGCGGGCGATGACCGCGGCGGGCAGCTCGGTCGGGTCGGTCTGCCACTGCTTCTTGGTGTAGCCGCGGATGAAGGCCTCGTACAGCGGGCGGCCGATCAGCGAGATCGCCTTCTCCTCGAGGTTGGCGGCCTCGGCGGTGTCGATCTCGCCGGACTGCTCGGCGACGAGGGCGCGGGCCTCCTCGGGGGAGAAGCTCTTGCCGAAGTACTGGCAGATCGTGGCCAGGTTGATCGGCAGCGAGTACGTCTTGTCCTGGTAGATGCTGAAGACGCGGTGCTGGTAGCCGGTGAACTCGGTGAACTGGTTGACGTACTGCCAGACCCGCTCGTTGGACGTGTGGAACAGGTGCGCGCCGTAGACGTGCACCTCGATGCCGGTCTCCGGCTCGGGCTCGGAGTACGCGTTGCCCCCGATGTGGCTGCGGCGGTCGATGACCAGCACGCGCTTGTCCAACTGGGTGGCGACCCGCTCGGCGACGGTCAGGCCGAAGAACCCGGAACCGACGACGACGAGGTCAGGTCTGGCAGCGGTCACGGGCACCGACGGTACCCGGACGCGCGCCCGCAGCCATCTCGGCGGCACACGCGCCGGGGCCGCCGTGACGGGTGTGACGAACGGGTCCAACCCGGGTCACGCGCACGGTCGGCCGGTCAGCTGACCGGCTCGAGGAAGAGCACCCCCGGCCCGGTCGCCGGTGAGTTCGTGGGCCAGCTCGGGACGCCGGGGGGCACCGGGCCCTGGGTCCAGACCAGCCGGAACTCGACCGGACGCGGCTTGATCCGGCGGTCCAGGCGCGCGAAGTTCCACTCCAGCAGCGTGCGGGCCAGCGGGCCGGCCCCGGCGAGCCGTTGCTCGACCAGCTGCACGGTGATCCCGCGGTCGGAGAACGGGTCCACGAGGGGGCACCTGCAGGCGTAAGCCAGCGTGCCGATCTCCCCGGGGGAGCTCACCGCCCGGTCGCCGACGATCTCGCCGACGGCGGCGCCCACCACGCGGTAGTCCGCCGGGAGCGCCCAGGCGCCGAAGTAGACCGGGCGGTCCCAGGGGACCGGGCGGTTCTCCCACGTGCCCACGAACAGGAACCCGACGGCCAGGGCGAGCGCGACGGGCAGCGCGGTGCCGGCCCGGCGGCCCAGGCGGGGGAGGAGGAGCGAGAGGCCGAGGACACCGGCGAGCCCGAGCGCGACGGTCGAAGGCGCGTAGTACCACTGGTAGGGCGGCACCTCCAGCACCGCATAGGCGCCGAAGTAGGCCAGCCCGCCGACGACGAGCCCGACCAGTGGCCCGGTGCCCGCGGGGCACCGTCGGCGCACCGCGGGGACGAGCAGCGCGACCGCGGTGGCCAGTCCGACGGCGGCGGGCACGAGCGCCAGCGCCAGCGGGAACAGCCCCCTGGCGGCCCACAGGGTCCACAGCCCGTTGGCGAAGGTCTGCTCCCCGAAGGAGCGCTGCAGGGTCTTGATGACGAACGTGTCCGGGATGGCCGACCCGAAGTGCCACCAACTGAAGGCGAACCAGGGCAGCGCCACCGCGACGGCGACGGCCGGTGCCACCCAGAACCGGCGCCGGACGGCGGAGGAGGCCAGGTAGACGGCGGCCACGATCACGCCGAGGTCGAGCCGGGTGAGCACCAGCAGCCCGGCCAGGACGCCGAAGGCCACCGGCCGACCGGCCACGGCTTGCGCGGTGAGCCCGGCGAGCAGCGCCGCGGTCAGCACCACCTCCAGGCCGATGGCCGAGTTGACGAAGGGGTTGGCCATGACCACCGCCAGCGCGGGCAGGCTCCAGGCGCCGGAGCGGCCGAACCGGAGGGCCGTCTCCGCCGACCAGGCGGCCAGCAGGGCAGAGAGGACGACGGTGACGATGCCGAGCGCGACCACCGGCCGGACGTCGCCGGTGACCAGCGAGGTCAGCCAGGTCGCCAGCGCCAGGACGAGGACGTTGAGCGGGGAGGTCGCGCTGTTGGCCTCCTCGCCCGGGATGAGCCCCCAGTGCAGGTCGGTCGCCACGTTCCGGGCGTAGGCCAGCGTGATGTAGGCGTCGTCGATGAGCGCCTCGTGGGTGAGCCAGACGACGGCCGCTCCCACCACGGCGCCGGCCGCCGCCCAGGCCGGCGTCGAGCGACCGGTTCGCCGCGCGGGCGCCGCGGGGGCCGTTCCCACCTCGTGGTCGACGGTCTCCACGCTGCTCGCCATGCGGTGGACTCCCTGTTCGCGCCTGCCGGTCGTCGTCGCGGGCGACCAGGCCCGATCCCCCGCGATGCTACGGGCGCAACTCCGGCCCCGCCCGCCTCCTGCGTCCTCCCCGCCGCCCCCGGACGGCGATGCCGGGCCTCTAGGGTCGACAGCCGTGAACGCATCCCCGGGGAGCCCACCGCTCCGTGTGGTGGCGGTGACGTACTCGCCGGGCGAGGCCCTCGAGGGGTTCGTCGAGTCGCTGGCACAGGCCACCACGCGGCCGGTCGAGGTGGTCCTCGCCGACAACGGCTCGACCGACGGCGCCCCCGAGCGCGCCGCGGCCCGCCACCCGCACGTCCGGCTGCTGCGCACCGGCGGCAACATCGGCTACGGCGCGGCGGTCAACGCCGGGATGGCCGGGCTGACCGAGGGGTACGCCGTCGTCGCCAACCCCGACGTCCGCTTCGACCCCGGCTCGGTTGACGAGCTGCTGGCCGTGGCCGCCCGCTGGCCCCGCGCGGCGACCGTCGGCCCGGCCATCCGGACCCCGGAGGGCGAGCTCTATCCCTCGGCCCGCGACCTGCCGCGGCTGTCCACCGGGGCCGGGCACGCGCTGCTCGGGTGGGCCTGGCCGGGCAACCCGTGGACGGCGCGCTACCGGCGGGAACGCGAGGCGCCCCGCGAGCGGCCGGCCGGCTGGCTGTCGGGCTCCTGCCTGCTGGTCGACGTGGCGGCCTTCTGGTCGGTCGGCGGCTTCGACCCCGGCTACTTCATGTACTTCGAGGACGTCGACCTCGCCGAGCGGCTCACCCGCCGCGGCTGGCTGCACGTCTACGCGCCGACGGCGGTGGTGGAGCACGAGGGCGGGCACGCCACCCGGCGCCAGCCGCACCGCATGCAGCGGGTGCACCACACCAGCGCGCTGCGCTACCTCTCCGGGCAGTACCCGCTGCGCCGCCACGCCCCGCTCCGGCTGGCCCTGCGCGCCGGGCTGGGCGGCCGGATGCTCGTCTCCTACGTCAGCGGCCGGGTGGCCGCCGGCGCCCGCTTCCAGCGCCGCGCCGAGGGTGTCGGCCGGGCGGCGCGCCGCCGCGGGGGGAGCTGAGGTGCGGCACGCGGTCGTCATGGCCGGCGGTTCCGGGACGCGGCTGTGGCCGCTGTCCCGGGGCGGCCGCCCCAAGCAACTGCTCGACGTCGTCGCCGGCGGGGACGGCGGGGCGCACAGCCTGCTGGCCGAGGCCTTCGCCCGGCTGGAGGCGGTGCTGCCCGCCGACCGCATCTGGGTCTGCACCGCCGCGCGCTACGGCGAGCAGGTGCGCGCCGCGCTGCCGCAGCTGCGCCCGGACCGGCTGGTCCTCGAGCCGGTCGCCCGCGACACCGCCAACGCCGTCGGCCTGGCCGCGGCCCTGGTCGCCGACGTCGACCCCGACGCCGAGCTGGCCGTCGTCAGCGCCGACCACGTCATCCGGCCGGTCGAGCGGTTCGCCGCGGCGCTGACCACCGCCTACGACGCCCTCGCCGCGCGGCCCCGCTCGCTGGTCACCCTGGGCATCCGGCCCACCGCCCCGGCCACCGGCTTCGGCTACGTGCAGCGCGGCGCGCCGACCGAGGTGCCCGGGGTCGCCGAGGCGGCGTCCTTCCGCGAGAAGCCCGACCGCGCCACCGCCGAGGCCTACCTCGCCTCGGGGGAGTACCTGTGGAACTCCGGCATGTTCGTCTGGCGGGCCGCGACCGTCCTGCAGGCGCTGGCCGACCACCTGCCCGCCACCGCCGAGGGCCTGGCGCGGGTCGTCGCCGTCCCGGCCGGGCCGCAGCGGGACGCCGTCCTGGCCGAGGTCTTCCCGACACTGCCGAAGATCAGCGTCGACTACGCCGTCCTGGAGCCCGCGGCGGCCGAGCCCGGCCGGGTGCTGGTCGCCGACCTCGACGTCGACTGGCTCGACGTCGGCTCGTGGCCGGCCCTGGCGCAGACGCTGGAGCGCGTGGGGGAGGACGCCGTCTCGGGGCTGGCGGTCACCGTCGACAGCGCCGGCAACATCGTCTTCAGCGACGACCCGGACCACCTGGTGGCCCTCGTCGGCGTCCGCGACAGCGTCGTCGTCCACACCGCCGACGTCACGATGGTCTGCCCGGTGTCCGACGCCGAGCGGGTCAAGCAGCTGCTGGCCGCCGTCGAGGCGAGGCACGGGTCACGCTTCAGCTGAGGGCGCCGATAGCCTCCGGGCCGTGAAGAACTTCGACGTCGCTGCTGTCGTCTCCGGTGGGGCCTCCGGCCTCGGCGCGGCCACCGTCCGGGCGCTGACCGCCCGCGGGGCCGCCGTGACCGTCCTCGACCTGCAGGAGGAGAAGGGGCGGGAGCTCGCCGCCGAGCTCGGCGGGCACACCACCTTCGTGCGCACTGACGTCACCGACGCCGACTCGGTGCAGGCGGCGATCGAGGACGCGTCCGGCAAGGACCGGCCGCTGCGGATCGCGGTCAACTGCGCCGGCATCGGCTGGGCGCAGCGCACCGTCGGCAGGGGCAACGTCCCCCACGACCTCGACCCGTTCGTCCGCACCGTCATGGTCAACCTGGTCGGCACCTTCAACGTGCTGCGGCTGGCGGCCGCCGCGATGGCCGCCACCGAGCCGGAGGAGGGCGGCGAGCGCGGCGTCGTCGTGAACACCGCCTCGATCGCCGCCTACGACGGGCAGATCGGGCAGGTGGCCTACGCGGCGTCCAAGGGCGGCATCGTCGGCATGACCCTGCCGGCGGCGCGCGACCTGTCCAGCGTCGGCGTCCGGGTCTGCACGATCGCCCCCGGGCTCGTGGACACCCCCCTGCTGGGCAGCCTGCCGGAGGAGGCGCGGCAGGCGCTGGCGGCGGGCATACCCTTCCCGAAGCGCCTCGGCCGCCCGGAGGACTTCGCGCAGCTGGCCGTGGACCTCGTCGAGCACGGCTACCTCAACGGCGAGGTGATCCGGATGGACGGCGCGCTGCGGATGGCACCTCGCTGACGAGGTGCTGCTGACGACCGATCCCTCTTCCCCGGGGAGCACCACCTGAGCACCACCACGCTGGACGCCCCGGCGTTCACCGACGTCTGGCGGCCGGACTGGCCGCTGGACCTCCGGCGCACCCTCTTCCCGCACCAGCGCAGCACCGGTGACCCGGCCCTGCGCCACGTCGACGACGGCTGCTGGCGGGTCGTCAGCACGCCCGACGGCCCCGCGACCGTGCACCTCACCGTCTGCGGCGGCGAGGTGCGGGTGTCGGCGTGGGGGCCCGGTGCCGAGCGCGCCGGGGCGGCGGTGCCCGCGTGGCTGGGGGCGGAGGACCGCCCCGAGGAGTTCGACCCGGGCAGTCACCCGCTGCTCGCCCGCGTGCACCGCGCCTCGCCGTGGCTGCGGCTGGGCCGCACCGGGTGCACCTGGGACGCGCTGGTGCCCGCCGTCCTCGAGCAGAAGGTCACCGTCATCGAGGCGCACCGCGTCTGGCGGGCGCTGCTGCGGCTGGCCGGCGAGCCGGCGCCGGGCCCGGCCCCCGAGGGGATGCGCGTACCCCCCACCCCGCAGCGGGTGCTGGCGGTGACCGACTGGGAGTGGCACCGCTGCGGCCTGGACGGCGCCCGCCGCCGGGCGCTGCGGGCCGTGGCGAGCGTCGCCGCCCGGCTGGAGCCGGGGGAGGCCGTGGACTGCCCGGACCTGCGGCGCCGGCTGCAGACGGTGCCCGGCATCGGCGTCTGGACGGCGGCCGAGGTGGTGCAGCGGGTGTTCGGCTGCCCGGACACGGTCAGCTACGGCGACTACCACCTGAAGAACCTGGTCGGCTGGTCGCTGGCCGGCCGCAGGACCGACGACGATGGGATGATGGAGCTGCTCGAGCCCTGGCGGGGGCAGCGCCAGCGCGTCGTCCGGCTGCTGGGCATCGGCGGCAGCCGCCCGCCCAGGCGCGGCCCGCGCAACGCCCCGACGAACTACCGCCGGATCTGAGGCGCCGGGCGGGCGCTCAGAGGACGGGGTCGTCGAGCAGGCGCAGCAGGTAGTCGCCGTAGCCGCTCCTGCCCAGCGGCTCGGCGGCGCGGCGCAGGCCGTCGTCGTCCAGCCAGCCCTGCCGCCAGGCGACCTCCTCGATGCAGCCGATCTTGAGCCCCTGCCGCTCCTCGACCACCGACACGAACTCGGTGGCCTGGCGCAGCGAGGCGAAGGTGCCGGTGTCCAGCCAGGCCGTGCCGCGGTCGAGGACGGTCACGGTGAGCCGGCCCTGGTGCAGGTAGTGCTCGTTGACCGCGGTGATCTCCAGCTCGCCGCGGGCGCTGGGCCGGATGCTGCGCGCCACGTCGACCACCGACGACTCGTAGAAGTACAGCCCCGGGACGGCGTAGGAGCTCTTCGGCGTGGCCGGCTTCTCCTCGATGGAGAGCACGCGGCGGTCGGCGTCGAAGTCCACGACGCCGTAGTCCTGCGGGTTGGCCACGTGGTAGGCGAACACGTGCCCGCCGTCGGGGTCGGGCAGCCGGCCCAGTGCCGTGCCCAGGCCCGCGCCGTAGAAGATGTTGTCGCCGAGCACCAGGGCCACCGACCGGTCGCCGACGAACTCCGCGCCGATGAGGAAGGCCTGGGCCAGTCCCTCGGGCCGTGGCTGGACGGCGTACTCGATGCGCATGCCCAGCCGGGTGCCGTCGCCCAGCAGCGCGCGGAACGCATCCTGGTCGCCGGGCGTGGTGATCACCAGGACCTCGCGGACGCCGGCCATCATCAGCGTCGAGAGCGGGTAGTAGACCATCGGCTTGTCGTAGACCGGCATCAGCTGCTTGCTGACCGCCTGCGTGATCGGGAACAGACGGCTCCCGGTGCCCCCGGCCAGGATGATGCCCCGCATGCCCGGCGACGCTACCGGCGCGGCGGAGCTCAGGACGCAGGCGACCCGAGCCACAACCTGCCGACCAGCGAGCTCCCGCCGGGGGTGCCCACCGGCTCCCAGCGGGTCGTCCAGCCCTCGGCGTGCAGCTGCACGACGACCGCACCGACCAGCGCCCCGAGGTTCAGCGCGGCGGTCGTGGTGGCCCGCTCCGGCAGGTGCACGTCGACCACGCCGTCGCCCTCGCCGCCGTAGCGGATGACCACCGGGAACTCCGGCAGGGCCGCGGTCGCCACCCGGAAGGCGGCGGCGACGGCGTCGAGCTCGCCGTCGCGGGGGACCAGGTCCCCGCCGGGCACCCGCGTGGCCACCAGGTCGCGGCTGCCGTAGGGGAACAGGTCGCCGGGCCCGAGGCGGACCAGCGGCCGGGTGCCGGCGTCCTCGGCCGGCGGGTCGAACGGCAGCCCGCGGACGACGGCCACCGGGATGCCGGCCAGCTTGCCCTTCACCAGGTCCGCGGCAGCGGCCAGCTCGTCGACGAGGGCCACCTGGGTGGTCTCCAGCCGGTTGCCGTGGGCGTCGACCGCGCCGCGGTGGTCGACCAGCGCGGGGATGCCGGCCGAACCGACGGCGACGTCGGTCAGTCCGTCCCGCCAGGTGCGGCCGAAGGTGTCACTGACGATGACCGCGACCTCGACGCCGAGCAGCCCGCGCAGCCGGTCGCGCAGGGCCCGGGCCGAGGCGTCGGCGTCCTCGGGGAGCAGCACCAGCGCGTCGCCGGACACGTTGGAGGCGTCGATCCCGGCCGCCGCGACCACCCAGCCCTGCGGCGTCTCGACGATCTTCAGCGGGCCGCGCCGGGCGACCACGCGCACCGTCTCCGCGTCGATCGCCCGCTGCCGCACGGCCTCCCGGTCCTCACCGGGCGCGACGGGCACCAGCCGGCCCTCGACCTTGGACACCACCTTGGAGGTGACGACGACGACGTCGCCGTCGGCCAGCCAGGGCGCCGCACCGGCCACCGCCGCGGCGAGGTCGTCGCCGGGGGCGAACTCCGGCAGCCCGGCGACCGGGTGGACCGAGATCCCATCCGGGACCCCGGGGGGTGGCGCCCCTGCAGGGCCCCGCCGCGAGCCTGCGAGCGGTGGGGGGCAGGGGGGTCCTTTCTCAGGCACGGGCGGCGTCGAGCGCGGCCCGTGCCATCGCCGCGGTCGCCTCGGGGGAGGACATGAGCAGCGGGACGGCGCGGACGTCGACACCGGGGACGTCGGCGCGGTCGCCGGTGTGCACCAGCCAGGCGTCGAGCAGCCCGCCGGCGGAGCGGGCGCCGTAGTGCCGCCCGACCCCCTCGGCGCTGACCTCGACGCCGAGGACCGGCAGGCAGCGGTCGGCCATCCCGCGCACCACCGCGCCCGAGACGATCGGGGAGACGCCCACGACCTGGCCCCGGGTCGCCAGCAGCGCCTGCCGCAGCCCGGGGACGCCCAGGATGGTGCCGACCGACACCACCGGGTTCGACGGCGCCAGCAGCACCGCGTCGGCGCCGGCGAACGCCTCCACCACCCCGGGGGCCGGCTTCGCGGCGTCCACCCCCACCTGCACGAAGGCGCGGGCCTCGGGCTCGGCGCGGTGCCGCACCCACCACTCCTGGAAGTGCACCGCCTGCTGCCGCCCGGTCCCCGGGTCAGCGACCACGACGTGGGTCTCCACCCGCTGGTCGCTCATCGGCAGCAGCTCCACGCCCGGCTGCCAGCGGTCGGCGAGCGCCGCGGTCACCTGGGACAGCGGGTAGCCGGCGTCGAGCATCCGGGTGCGCACCAGGTGGGTGGCCAGGTCGCGGTCGCCCAGGCCGAACCAGGTCGGCTCGGCCCCGTAGGCGGCCAGCTCCTCCTTGACCGTCCAGCTCTCGCCGGCCCGGCCCCACCCCCGCTCGGGGTCGATGCCGCCGCCGAGGGTGTACATCACGGTGTCGAGGTCCGGGCAGATGCGCAGCCCGTGCACCGTCACGTCGTCCCCGGTGTTGACCACCGCGGTGAGCCGCGCACCGGGCGCGGCCGCGCGGAGTCCGGCCAGGAACCGGGCCCCGCCGACCCCTCCGGCGAGGACGACGATGTGCACGAAAGTCATCGTGCCCGATGGGCACTTGTCCACTGTTCGCCGGGCGTGTCGAGGTGTGCAGCGAGAAGTGACGAACACCGTGTGACTGCCGGGGCTGGTGTGACGTGGCGCTTACACCGGGCGGAGTTGACGCCCCCACAACGACACGCGTGTAATTCCCGCGGTGTCAACGAGTGCCGAGCGGCCCGGGAACGTCCCGTGGAACGCACATCGGGACGGCAGCGAGAGGGGACGCATCGTCATGGCAGAGGTCTCGTGGTTGAGCGACTACGTCAGCGCGTCGGAGCGGACCGCCGACCGCGGCCCGGCGGGCCACGAGCAGGGCTTCGCGGGCCTGTGGAGCATGGGCCTGGCGGCCGAGGCCCAGTCCTGGCAGGAGCGCGCCCTGTGCGCCGAGACCGACCCCGAGGCGTTCTTCCCGGAGAAGGGTGGCTCCACCCGCGAGGCCAAGAAGATCTGCACCGGCTGCGAGGTCAAGGCCGAGTGCCTCGAGTACGCGCTGGCCAACGACGAGCGCTTCGGCATCTGGGGCGGGCTCTCCGAGCGTGAGCGCCGCCGGCTGCGCCGCCGCGCGGGCTGAGAAGGGACCCCCTGCCCCCCGCCGCTCGCAGGCTCGCGGCGGGACCCTGCTGGGGGCCGAGCCGCCCGCACACAGCGCCGTGTGACACCACCCCGAGCTGTTCCCACAGCCGCCGACGGACCCCGTCGGCGGCTGTGGTGTTGTTCGGGGCGTGGCGACCCCGGGTGTGCGCACCGTGAGCGGCCGGACCGGCGTGGTGCGCGAGCTCCGCGCGGCCGGCCCGCTGCTCGCGGCGCTGCACGCCCCGGTGACCGCCCGCCCTCCCTGGCTGACCGCCGCGCTGGCCCTCGTCGCCGGCCCCCGACCCGTCGCCGTCGTGGTCGACCCGCCCGGCGGCACGGGTGCCCCGCGGGCGCTCGCGACCCTGGTCCTGCGCGGCGGCCCGCGGCTCACCGTCACGCTGCTCGGCGACGGCCTGCCGGTGCCCGGCGGCGCGGCCCCGGCCCGACTGCCGGCCCGGGACGACGCCGCTGCCGAGCGGCTGGCGGCCGGCGTGCTGGACCTGCTCGACCGGGTGCGCCGGCCCTGGACGCTGCGGCTGGCCGGGTTGCCCCTGGGCGACCCCACGCTGCGCGCGATCGGCCGGCTGCGGCCCCAGGCGGCGTTCGCCAACGCCCGCAGCGCCCGCCTCGTCGACACCCTCGGCGAGGCCGGTCCGGTGCGCCGCACCCGGGACCCCGCCGAGGTCGAGCGCCGGCTGCCCGAGCTGCTGGCCGCAGAGCCCGACCGCCGGGTCCGCACCGCGCTGCGGGTGGCCACCCGGCTGCACGCCGCGATCGGCCAGGTCGAGCTCGCCACGGTGGCCGACGGCGACCGGCTGCGAGCCGGACTGCTGACGCTGGTCGACGGCGCCGACCGGCGGCCGTGGTGGGCCACCCCGGATGCCGGCCTGCGCACCGAGATGGGCGCGCCGCTGGTCTCGCTCACCCTGCCCGGTGGCGGGCCCGCGGCGCTGCTGCGCCGGCGGTGACGATGAGGGGCGGCCCCGTCCACGGCGCCGCCCCGACCCTGCGCGGCGGCGGGCCGGCGACCCGGCTCAGCCGGCGTACCGGACGGCGTTGAGTCCCGGCTCGTCGACGCTGGCGGCGCGGTCGGTGCCGAGGAACAGCGTGCCCTCGGCGGCCGCCGCGCCGTTGCGGACCGGCCCGGCGGGGGAGACGGTGACCGTCAGGTCGTACCCCCGCCCGGTGTAGGCCGGCGCGCTGCCGATCGGCCGCGTGTAGGTGGGGAAGCGGCCGGTCAGCCGGAGGTCGCGGCCGTCCCTCGTCACGGTGAGGGCAGGAGCGGGCAGGTCGGCGTGCTCGGTCCGCGACCGCACGCAGCCCGCGGCGGCGGGGTCGGTGGGCGGCTCGAGGGCCAGGCAGTTCCAGGTCGGCAGCCGCAGGTGGGCCAGCGCCGTCCGCCCGTCCCCGGCCGCGGTCACGCTCACCGACGGGTAGGCCACCGTCGTCCCCACGGCCTGCCGCTCGACGACGATGCCGCCGAACGCCAGCCGGGCCACCACGCCGTCCTCGCCCAGCGGCACCGACCGGTCGGCCAGCACCCCCGCGCCGCCCTCGCCCGGCAGCGGGTCCACGGGCACGGCAGGCAGCGCCGGGGAGGTGGCCGGGGCCGGGGTGGTGCCCACCGGCGGGGGCGGCGCCACCGGGCCGGGAGCGGGGGTGCGCGGCGGGTCGCCCCCGTCGCGGGTCGCCACCGCCACGCCGGCCAGCGCGGCCACCAGGACCAGCCCGGCCGCCGCCATGCCGGCCAGCGCGCGGCGGCTGCCGCCCGGCGTGCCGGCAGGCTCGCCGCCGACGTCCGCCACGGGTGCGGCGACCGGCGCGGGGAGGGCGCCGGGCGTGCCGGGCGGGCTCTGGAGGAAGCGCGGGAGGTCGTCGTCCGGCCAGCGCGATGCGGGGCGGGCGGGCGCCGCCGGTTCCCGCCTCGGGCGGGGAGGGGACGGGTTCCGCGGCCGGGTCAGCGCCACCGCGGCCAGGCCGGCCAGCGCCAGCAGCGCCAGGGCCAGCACGACCCAGGGGACGGCGGCCGGCGCGGAGGAGTCCATCGCGACAGAGCATCGCAGCCGCCCGGGAGGGCGACCGTGGAGGCGGCCGCCTGCAGGGTCCCACCGCGAGCGCGCGAGCGGGGGGCCTCACCCGGTGGGGTCGATCTCCTCCGGATCGCGCCCCAGCAGGACGGCGACCTGGTCGACGACGACGTCGCGGACCAGGTCGGCGAGGTCGTCGCGGTCGTGCGCGCGCAGCTCCAGCGGCCGGCGGTAGACGACGATCCGCGGCGGCACCTCCCGGGTGCCGTCCCGGTGCGCGGGCAGCACCCGGGCCAGCGGCACGCTGCCGTCGTCGAGCACGTCGGCGTCGAGCACCACCTCGTCGGGGCTGGTGTGCTCCACCCAGGGCACGTCCTCGACGGCGAACTCGACGCCGGCGAGCTCCTTCTCCCACCGCCGCTCGAGGTCCTCGACCGCGTCGAGGACCAGGTCGTCGAACTGCGCGGCGCGACTGCGGGCCAGCGGGACGCCGTCGGGCACCAGGCGGCCGCGCAGCCCCCGGCCGTGCCGGTCGCGGCGGGATCGGGCGGGTCGGCTCATGACGGGTGCGAGCGTACGGCCGGGGGGATCGGGGGCGCGCCCGGTGCGGGGCCGGGCACGGGCCGCAGCGGGCGCGCGACGGGGTGCACGGGGCCGTCGTGCAGGATGGGACTGCTGCTCCGCGGGGGCGCCGAAACCCGGTGCGCCTGATGCCAACCACCCGGGTACGCGGCTACTGTGCGGTCCGTGAGGAACCGGTGGTGAGGCAGTCACGTCGCTGCTCGCGCAGCGGCTGCGCGCAACCGGCGGCAGCGACCTTGACCTACGTGTACGCGGAGTCGACCGCTGTCGTCGGCCCGTTGGCGACGTTCTCGGAGCCGCACAGCTACGACCTCTGCGAGTTCCACGCCGGGCGGCTCACCGTGCCGCGCGGCTGGGAGGTCGTCCGGCACGAGATCGACGTCGAGGACTCCGGCCCGACCGGCGACGACCTGCTCGCCCTGGCCGACGCCGTCCGCGAGGCCGCCCGGCCCGAGCCGCCGCGCAACCCCGCCGACGACGGCAGCGGCACCCGCCGCGGCCACCTGCGGGTCCTGCCCGACATCACCTGAGCCAGGACCAGCCCTCCACGCCACGACCTCGCTGCGGGGTCCCGCCGTCGGCCCCGTCCCGAGGCGCGTCCCGAGCCTGCGAGGGGGGAGGAGGACGGGGTCCTCTAGGGTCCGTCCGTGCGCGACCTGTCCACGATCATCAAGGCCTACGACGTCCGCGGCGTCGTCCCCGACCATTGGGACGAGGGGACCGCCCGCCGGATCGGCGCGGCGTTCGCCGAACTCGTCTGGCAGGAGAGCGGCGCGACCGCGGTGGTGACCGCGCACGACATGCGCGACTCCTCGGTGCCCCTGTCGCGGGCCTTCGCCGAGGGCGTGCTGTCCCGCGGCGTCGACGTCCTCGAGGCCGGCCTCGGGTCCACCGACCTGCTGTACTTCGCCTCCGGCTCGCTCGGCGTCCCCGGGGCGATGTTCACCGCCAGCCACAACCCCGCGCAGTACAACGGCATCAAGCTCTGCCGCGCCGGCGCGACCCCGGTCGGGCAGGAGTCGGGCCTGGCCACCCTCCGGGAGTGGGCCGAGCGGGACGCCTACGACCGGGTCCCCGGGCGCACCGCGTCGATCGACCAGCGGGACCTGCTCGCCGAGTACGCCGCGCACCTGCGCTCGCTGGTCGACCTCTCGGCCATCCGGCCGCTGCGGGTCGTCGTCGACGCCGGCAACGGCATGGGCGGGCACACCGTCCCGGTGGTGCTCGCCGGCCTCCCGCTGGAGGTGCTGCCGCTGTACTTCGAGCTGGACGGCTCCTTCCCCAACCACGAGGCCAACCCGCTGGACCCCGCCAACCTGGTCGACCTGCAGGCCGAGGTGCGCCGCACCGGCGCCGACATCGGGCTGGCCTTCGACGGCGACGCCGACCGGGTCTTCGTCGTCGACGAGCGCGGCGAGGCGGTCAGCCCCTCGGCGATCACCGCGCTGGTCGCCGTCCGCGAGCTGGCCAAGGGCCGGGGGACGACCATCATCCACAACCTGATCACCTCCCGCGCCGTGCCGGAGATCGTCCGCGAGCACGGCGGCGAGCCGGTGCGCACCCGCGTCGGGCACTCCTTCATCAAGGCCGAGATGGCCCGTACCGACGCCGTCTTCGGCGGGGAGCACTCCGCCCACTACTACTTCCGGGACTTCTGGCGGGCCGACACGGGCATGCTCGCCGCCATGCACGTGCTCGCTGCGCTGGGGGAGCAGAGCCGGCCGCTGTCGGAGCTGACCGCCGGCTACACCCGCTACGCCGCCTCGGGGGAGATCAACTCGACCGTCGCCGACGCCGCGGACCGCACGCGGGCCGTGCGGGAGGCGTTCGAGGAGCAGGACGGCGTCACCGTCGACGAGCTCGACGGGCTGACCGTGGACCTGCCCGACGGCTCGTGGTTCAACCTGCGGGCCAGCAACACCGAGCCGCTGCTGCGGCTCAACGTCGAGGCGCCGGACCGGGCGCGGATGACCGAACTGCGGGATCGAGTGCTGGAGATGGTGCGCGCATGACCACGAGTCCACCTCGCGACCCGGCCGGCCCGCTGGGGCTGGACCCCGCGCTGCTGGCGATCCTGGCCTGCCCCGACACCCACCACAGCCCGCTGGTGGTGGACGAGTCGGCGAGCGAGCTGGTCTGCAGCACCTGCGACCGGGCGTTCCCGGTCCGCGACGGCATCCCCGTGCTGCTGCTGGACGAGGCGCGGCAGCGGGGCACGGGGGCGGCATGACGTCGCCGGAGCTGGCCGAGGAGGTCCTCGACGACCTCGACGTGCTGCGCGCCCGGGACCCGCGCGGTCTGCTGCCCGCGGTGGCCGGCGCCGGTGCACAGGTCCGGGAGACCTCGCGGCTGACCGAGGAGGCCGGCCTCGAGCGGGTCACCACCGGCGGCCGCCCGCGCGGGCTGGTCATCGTGGCCCGCCGGGAGGGGGCGGTGGCCGCGCAGGTGCTGCGGGCGCTGCTCGGCCCGGCCAGCCCGGTCACGGTGGACGTCGTCCCCGGGCCGGACCTGCCGGTGTGGACCGGCCCCAGCGACATCGCCGTCGTCGCCACCCGCACCGGCGCCGGCCGCTACGCCGTCACCCCGGCCTACGAGGCGGCCCGGCGCGGCGTGACGCTGCTGGGCATCGGCGCGGAGGACGCCCCGCTGCGCGCGGCCTGCTCGACCGCCCGCGCGCCCTACGTCCCGCTGCCGCGCTCGCGGGTGCGGCACACGACGCTCTGGTCCTTGCTCACCCCGATGCTGCGGCTGGCCGTCGGCCTGGACCTGGTGTCGGAGGGCACGGCCGACCTGGAGGCGGTCGCCGCGGCGCTCGACGAGGTCGCCGCGGAGTGCGGGCCGGCCCGGGAGTCCTTCGTCAACCCGGCCAAGACGCTGGCCCTGGAGCTGCTCGACGCGTTGCCGGTGATCGCCGCCGAGGGGCCGCTGGCCGGTACCGCCGCCACCCGGATCGCCGACCAGCTCGCCACGCTGGCCGGGCTGCCGGTCACCACCTTCCGGATGCCCGACCAGCGGGTCGCCGCCTGCGCGGTGCTGCGCGGCCCGCTGGCGCCCGAAGGCGGCGACGACGACTTCTTCCGCGACCGCGCCGAGGACACCGGCCGCCGGCTGCGGCTGCTCACGGTCCGGGACGCCGACGCCGGCGAGCACGACGGCGGAGGCGAGCGCGAGCCCCGGTCGGCCCGCGAGGCGCTGTCCGAGGCGCTGCGCAGCGCAGCAGTGGCCAACGTCCCGGTGAGCGGACTGGCCGAGCACGGGGACCCGGAGCGCTACGGGCGGCTGCCCCGCCTGGCCCGGCAGCTGGCGGTGGCGGACTTCACCGCCGTCTACCTGGCCCTGGCCCTGGACGCCGAGAGGTCCGCCTCCGCGTGAGCGGCGACACCTCCCCGGCCACCGTCGCGCTCGTGGCCGGCGGGTTCGGCCGGGACCCCGCGCGCACCGCTCGTGCGGTGGCCGACCCCGCGCGGACGGCGGCCTGACCCGATCGAGGGAGCTCCCCCGGCGGGTGTGGTCCGCGTCATGCCCACGGGGCGGAACGGCCAGTAGCCTCCCGGCTGATGTGGTCCCTCACCAGCGCCGTCCGCTTCTACCCGTGGGGGAGCCGTACGGTCATCCCCGAGCTGCTCGGGCAGCCCAGTCCGGCGCAGCAGCCGCACGCCGAGCTCTGGATGGGGGCGCACCCGAACGAGCCCAGCCTGCTGGCCGACGGCCGTCCGCTGGACCGGGCCATCGCCCAGGAGCCCGACCGGCTGCTCGGCGCGCCGGTCGTGACGCGCTTCGGCCCGCGGCTGCCGTTCCTCATGAAGGTGCTGGCCGCCGACCGGCCGCTGTCGCTGCAGGCGCACCCGACGATGGAGCAGGCGGCGGCCGGCTACGCCGCCGAGGAGGCCGCCGGCATCCCGAGGGACGACCCGACGCGCACGTTCAAGGACCCGTGGCACAAGCCCGAGCTGCTGCTGGCGCTGACCACCTTCGAGGCCCTGTGCGGCTTCCGGCCGGTCGAGGAGTCGCTGCACTGCCTGGCCAAGCTGCAGCTGCCCGAGCTCAAGCCGACGATCGCCGCCCTCGCCCGCGGCGGGCTGCGAGCGGCCATCCCGCAGCTGATCGCGCTGTCCGGTCGTCGTCGGACCTCCCTGGTCGAGGCCGTCGCGGCCAAGGCGGCGTCCTTCGTCGCCGCCCACGACCCGGAGTTCATCAACACCTACCGCTGGGCGGCGACGCTCGCCGGGGCCTACCCGGGTGACCCCGGCGTCGTCATCTCGCTCATGTGCAACCACCTCAAGCTGGCGCCCGGCGAGGCGGTGTTCCTGCCGGCCGGCAACCTGCACGCCTACCTGAGCGGCGCCGGGGTCGAGGTCATGGCCAGCTCGGACAACGTGCTGCGCGGCGGACTGACCCGCAAGCACGTGGACCTGGCGGCGCTGATCGAGGTGCTCGACTTCACCGACGGCCGGATCCCGGTCATCCACCCGGTGCTCGGGCCGGGCGGGCTGCGCTACCCCGTGCCGGTCGAGGACTTCGACCTGACCCGGGTCCAGCTCGACGACGGGACCGGGACGCTCACCACCTCCGGGCCGCAGGTGCTGCTGTGCACCGAGGGCCGGGCGGTGCTGGCGGCGGCGGACGGCGAGCTGGTCCTGGAGCGGGGGCAGTCGGCGTTCGTCCCGGCCGGGGAGCCGGTCACCGCCCGCGGTCCCGCGCTGCTCTACCGGAGCACGACGAACCTGCGCTGAGCCCGGGCCCGGCAGGGGCAGCTCCGGCGCACCGGGACCGGGTGGCCGCGGGGTACCCCTCAGACGACGAGCAGGTCGTCGTCCGCGTGCCGCGGTCCGGGATCCCCGTCGGGGACCGACCCGGGCGTGGCGTCCCGCCGGCGCCCGGTCGGCGGCCTAGCGTCGGGACCGCCCGTCCGCGCGTCGGAGGAGTCCCGTGACCCCCCGCACCCCCGCACCGCCGTCCACGGTCCGCCGCGGCGCCCTCCTCGGCGGGACCGTCCTGGTCCTGCTGACCGGCTGCGTGCTGCCGCCCGGCAGTGCACCGACCGGCGTCCTGGACGACGCCGCCGCCGACCGGGCGATCGCCGCCGCGCCGCCCGGCTCCGCGCTGGCCGCCCTCGCCGACGTCGAGGTGCGGGGCCGGGCGCCGCGCACCGGGTACGAGCGCGACCGCTTCGGCGACGGCTGGGCCGACACCGACCGCAACGGCTGCGACACCCGCAACGACGTGCTGGCCCGCGACCTGACCGGCGAGCGGTTCCGGTCCGGCAGCGACTGCGTCGTCGTCTCCGGCACCCTCGAGGACCCCTACTCCGGGCGCACCATCGAGTTCCGCCGCGGTGAGGAGACCAGCGACGACGTGCAGATCGACCACGTCGTCGCGCTGTCGGACGCCTGGCAGAAGGGTGCCCAGGGCTGGGACGCCGACCGGCGCACGACCTTCGCCAACGACCCGCTCAACCTGCTCGCCGTCGACGGGCCGCTCAACATGCAGAAGGGGGACGGCGACGCCGCGACCTGGCTGCCGCCGAACACCGCCTACCGGTGCGCCTACGTCGCCCGGCAGGTGGCGGTGAAGACCGGTTACGGGCTGTGGGCCACCCGCGCCGAGCGCAACGCCGCCGCCACCGTGCTCGCCGGCTGCCCCGCCGAACCGCTGCCCGGCGACTCGGCGACGGAGGCGTCGGCGAGCCGGCCGGCGCCGGCGGGCACCGCCTACGCCGACTGCGAGGCCGTGCGGGCGGCCGGTGCGGCGCCCATCCGGCGCGGCGAGCCGGGGTGGAGCGACGCCTTCGACGGCGACGGTGACGGGGTCGGCTGCGAGTAGGACGAGGCCGGCTCGCGTATCGTGGGTGGCGGCACGAGCCCCGCCGAAGCCTCGGCATGCTCGCTCTCCCCGCCCGTGCGGGGATCGCAGCGACACTGCATCCGACACGCATCGCCCGGCTCGTGGGCCGGGCGGATCTGGAGCGACATGACCGCCACCACCACCGGCACCCGGGTACTGACCGACGGCGACTTCAAGGTCGCCGACCTCTCGCTGGCCGGCTTCGGCCGCAAGGAGATCCGGCTCGCCGAGCACGAGATGCCCGGCCTCATGGCCCTGCGCGCCGAGTACGGCGACCAGCAGCCGCTGGCCGGGGCCCGCATCGCCGGCTCCCTGCACATGACCGTGCAGACCGCCGTCCTCATCGAGACCCTGGTCGCGCTCGGCGCCGATGTGCGCTGGGTCAGCTGCAACATCTTCTCCACCCAGGACCACGCCGCCGCGGCGATCGTCGTCGGCGACGGCACCCCCGAGCAGCCCGCCGGCGTCCCGGTGTTCGCCTGGAAGGGCGAGACGCTGGAGGAGTACTGGTGGTGCACCCAGCGCCTGTTCGAGTTCCGCGACGAGGACGGCACCGTCGTCGGCCCGAACATGCTGCTCGACGACGGCGGCGACGCCACCCTGCTGGTGCACCTGGGCACCCGCTTCGAGACCGACGGCACCGTGCCGGACACCACCGAGGCCGACTCCGAGGAGTACGGCGTCATCCTCGAGGCGCTGCGCGGCACCCTGGCCGCCGACGCCGGCTACTGGACCCGCATCGGCCAGGGCATCGAGGGCGTCACCGAGGAGACGACGACCGGTGTCATGCGTCTGTACGAGCTGGCCCGCGACGGCCGGCTGCTGTTCCCGGCCATCAACGTCAACGACTCGGTGACCAAGAGCAAGTTCGACAACCTCTACGGCTGCCGGCACTCGCTGGTCGACGGCCTCAACCGCGCTACCGACGTGATGATCGGCGGCAAGGTCGCGGTCGTCTGCGGCTACGGCGACGTCGGCAAGGGGTGCGCGGAGGCGCTGCGCGGCCAGGGCGCCCGGGTGGTCGTGACCGAGATCGACCCGATCAACGCCCTGCAGGCGGCGATGGAGGGCTACCAGGTCAGCACGCTCGACGACGTGATCGACCAGGCCGACATCATCGTCACGGCCACCGGCAACCGCGACGTCATCACCGCCGAGCAGCTCGGCCGCACCAAGCACCAGGCGATCGTCGGCAACATCGGCCACTTCGACAACGAGATCGACATGGCCGGCCTGGCCCGCACCCCGGGCATCACGAGGACGACCATCAAGCCGCAGGTCGACGAGTGGCGCTTCGCCGACGGCCACACGATCATCGTGCTCTCCGAGGGCCGGCTGCTGAACCTGGGCAACGCCACCGGTCACCCCAGCTTCGTGATGAGCAACTCCTTCTCCAACCAGGTGCTCGCGCAGATCGAGCTGTGGACCAACCGGGCCGCCTATCAGGGGCAGGAGCCGTCGGTGACGGTCCTGCCGAAGAAGCTCGACGAGCACGTGGCCCGGCTGCACCTCGCCGCCCTGGGCGTGAAGCTCACCGAGCTGACCAAGGTGCAGGCCGACTACATCGGCGTCCCGGTCGAGGGCCCCTACAAGAGCGACCACTACAGGTACTGAGGAACGGTCGCCCACCCGGGCGGTGGCCGTCACCGGGACCGACGGCCACGGACAGCACGAGTGCCCCGGTTCGTCGATGACGAACCGGGGCACTCGTGCGTGTGAGCCGACCCGGCCCGCGAGGAGGAGCGCTACCGGTCGTTCCAGGTCCCTTCCCTGCGTGGTGCCCCGAAGGCGTGGCGGACCGCCTGGTCGCCGCGGTCACGGCAGCGCGCGCACCGCTGCAGCCGGTGAGCGCCGCGCGGGTGCTCGTGTTCTGAGGTCCCACCCGCCCCAGTGGGTCACCGCTCCACCGGTAGGGGGAGGGCACGCCTGTGCATTCCACCACCGTGCCGCCGAGCGGCGCAGAATGGTCGCCGTGCCACCCACCGCTGCCCAGAACGGGCCCTCCCGCGGCCGAGTCCTGGTCGTCGACGACGACGCCGCCCTCGCCGAGATGCTCGGCATCGTGCTCCGGCGCGAGGGCTACGACCCCGCCTTCGTCTCCGACGGCAACCGCGCGGTGGGCGCGTTCCAGCAGACCCGCCCCGACATCGTGCTGCTCGACCTGATGCTGCCCGGCCGCAACGGCCTGCAGATCTGCCAGGACATCCGCACCCAGTCCACCGTCCCGATCGTCATGCTCACCGCCAAGGGCGACACCATCGACGTCGTCCAGGGGCTCGAGGCCGGCGCCGACGACTACGTCACCAAGCCGTTCAAGCCGGTCGAGCTGGTGGCCCGGGTGCGTGCCCAGCTGCGCCGCGGCGAGACCGGGCAGGCGGAGAACCTCTCGATCGGCGACGTGCAGATCGACGTCCCGGCGCACCAGGTCACCCGGGACGGCGTGCCGATCGCGCTGACCCCGCTGGAGTTCGACCTGCTGGTCGCCCTGGCCCTCAAGCCGCGCCAGGTGTTCACCCGCGAGCTGCTGCTCGAGCAGGTGTGGGGCTACCGGCACGCCGCGGACACCCGGCTGGTCAACGTCCACGTGCAGCGGCTGCGCGCGAAGATCGAGCGGGACCCGGAGAAGCCGGAGATCGTGCTGACCGTGCGGGGAGTCGGCTACAAGGCCGGCCCGCCGTGAACGGACGGGCTCGCGGGCGCCGCGGCGAGGAACGAGCGGACCGCGGCGGCGGGCCGGTGGGCACCGTGATCCGGCGGATCCGTCGGTCGTGAGCTCCACGCGGCCCGCGCCTCCCGCGGCCGGTGCGCCGCCCGAGGCCTCGCCGTCCTCCGGCACCCCCGGGCAGGCGCCTGCTCCCGTGCCGCGCCGGACGCCGTCGGCCGACCTCGGTGCGCTGCGCCGCGAGCTGCGGCGGCGCGCCGTCCGGGCCCGCCGGCTGACCACGCGGCTGGTCGCACGGGCGGTGGCGGCCTGGCGCTCGTCGCTGCACGTCCGGATCGGCGCGATCACCATGCTGGTGGCCGGCACGGTGGTGGTCATCGTGAGCCTGGTGCTGTTCAGCCAGATCCGCGAGCAGCTGCTGTCGGTCAAGGAGCAGGCGGCCATCGACCAGGTGCAGACCGGCGTCGTCTACGCGCAGACCGAGGTGGCGGGGATCGCCGCCGGCGACAGCGCGAGCGTGCGGGCGACGCTGGACCGCACCGTCCGGCAGCTGCGCGAGAGCAGCGGTCCGGCCGGTGACTTCGAGGTCGTCATGGTGTACCGGACCGGCGACTCCGAGCGGCCGCCCGCGGTCAGCCAGCGCGGCATCTACCCGGCCATCCCCGCCGAGCTGCGGGCCCAGGTCGCCTCCGGGGGCCAGTACGCGCAGTACGCGATGGTCCCCGACGGCAGCGGGCAGTCCCGGGCCACCTACCTCGTCGGCGCTCCGGTCCCGACCGGCGCGGCCGGCGCGGAGCAGATCGAGCTGTACTACGCCTTCCCGCTCGACCAGGAGGCGGAGAGCCTGTCGCTGTTCCGCACCACGGTGGTCATCAGCGGCATCGCGCTCACCGTCCTGGTGGTCGGGATCGCCGTCCTGGTGACCCGCCTGGTGGTCGACCCGGTGCGCCAGGCCGCGGGCACCGCGCAGCGGCTGGCCGAGGGCCAGCTCGAGGAGCGGATGGCCGTCCGTGGCGAGGACGACCTGGCCCGGCTGGCGACCAGCTTCAACGCGATGGCCGACAGCCTGCAGCGGCAGATCACCCAGCTGGAGTCGCTGTCGCAGCTGCAGCAGCGCTTCACCTCCGACGTGTCCCACGAGCTGCGCACGCCGCTCACCACGGTGCAGATGGCCGCCGAGGTGCTCTACGAGTCCCGTGCGGACTTCCCGCCGCACGTGGCGCGCTCGGCGGAGCTGATGCACGCCGAGCTCGACCGCTTCGAGGTGCTGCTCACCGACCTGCTGGAGATCAGCCGCTACGACGCCGGGGCCGCCGTCCTCGACTGGGAGCCGACCGACCTCGGTGCGCTCGTGCGCCGGGTGGCGGCCGGGATGTCGGCGCTCGCGGAGCGGCACGGCTGCGAGCTCACGGTGTCCGGTCCCGCGCAGGACGTCATCGCCGAGGTCGACGCCCGCCGGGTCGAGCGGATCCTGCGCAACCTGGTCGGCAACGCGATCGAGCACGGCACCGGGAAGCCGGTGGAGGTCACCTGGGCGGCCAACCGGGCGGCGGCGGCGGTCACCGTGCGCGACCACGGCGTGGGGCTGTCCCCGGCCGAGGCGCAGCACGTGTTCGACCGCTTCTGGCGCGCCGACCCCTCGCGGGTCCGCACCGTCGGCGGCAGCGGGCTGGGGCTGTCGATCAGCCTGGAGGACGCGCGGCTGCACGGCGGCTGGCTGCAGGTGTGGGGGCAGCCCGGCGCCGGTGCGCAGTTCCGGCTGACCCTGCCGCTGACCGCGGGCACCGACCTCACCAGCTCGCCGCTGCCGCTGCGGCCGGCGGTCCTGCGCCCTCCCGGGGGTGCCCGGTGACCCGCCGGGGTGCCGTCCTCGGGGCGGTGCTGCTGGCGTTGGTGAGCGGCTGCTCCACCGTCCCGACGAGCACGCCGGTCGTGCAGATCACGCAGACGCCCCCGCGGGCGGACAGCCCGGTCGGCATCGAGCCGCTGTCGCCGGAGACCGGCGCCACCCCCGAGGAGGTCGTCCGCGGCTTCCTCGACGCCGCCGCCAGCACCGTGCGCGGGCACCCGGTGGCCCGCGAGCACCTGGCTCCCGAGCCGCGGGGGTCGTGGTCGGACGACGCGGGGATCACCCTGCTCGGCGCCGACTACGCCACCGTCACCACCGACGCCGGCACCGTCCGCGTCACCGGCGAGCTGGTCGGCACGATCGACCAGCGGGGCGGGTTCACCGTGGACGGGCAGGAGGTCTACTCGCGGGAGTTCCGCCTCGAGCAGGTCGACGGCGAGTGGCGGATCAGCGACCCGCCGGACGGGCTGCTCATGCTCGAGCCGGACTTCGAGCGCCTCTACGAGCGGCGCGACCTCTACTTCCTCGACCCGACCGGTCAGCGGTTCGTGCCCGACCCGCGGTACCTGATCACCGGGGAGGCCCAGCCGACGGTGCTGGTCGAGCGGCTGCTCGCGGGGCCGTCGGCGGTGCTGGCCGCGGGCGTCCGCAACGAGCTCGAGGGCGCCGCGCTGGGCAGCACGGTGACGGTCTCCGCGCAGGCGGTCACCGTCGACCTGACCGGGGTGGCCGACGCGACGCCCACCCGCCTGGCCGGACTGGCGGCCCAGCTGGTGTGGACGCTGGGCCAGCTGCCGTCGGTGCGCTCGGTGGAGGTCCTCGTCGACGGCGACCCGCTGACCCTCGACGGCGTGCCGGCGGTGCAGACCGTCGACACCTGGACCGCCCTGGACCCCGACGCCGCCCCGGTGGACGCGGTCGGGCACTACCTGGTCGAGGGCGCGCTGTGGACCGCGACCGACGCCCCGGCGCCGGCCCCCGGCCCGGCCGGCACGGGGGTCTACGGGCTGTCCAGCGCCGCGGTCGCGACGGACCCGAGCACCGGCGAGCTGACCCAGATGGTCGGGGTGACCCAGCGGGACGGCCAGGCGACGCTGCTCACCGGCCCCTACGACGGCGACCTCACCCCGGTGCTGCCGAGCGGCTCGCTGACGGTCCCGACGGTGGCCCCCGCCCGCCAGGAGTTCTGGGTGGTCCGCGACGGCTCGACGGTGGTGCGGGTCGCCGGTGGCGGGCCCCCGCAGGCGGTCAACGCCGTCACCCTGCCGGGCCTGGGCCGGGCCACCGCGCTGCAGCTCTCGCCCGACGGGGTCCGGGCCGCGGTCGTCGTGGAGGACGGCCAGCGGCGCAGCCTGCACGTGGGCACCGTGGTGCGCTCGGACGACGGCCCGGTGGCGCTGCGCGACTGGCGCGAGGTCGCCCCGGCGCTGGGCCAGGTGGTCGACGTCGCGTGGCGGACCTCCGGCAGCCTGCTGGTGCTGGCCGGGGACGCCGGCGAGGAGCGGACCGTGCCCTACCTGGTCGGCGTCGACGGCTGGGACCTCTCGCCGGTGCCCACCGCCGGGCTGCCCAGCCAGGCGACCCAGGTCGCCGCGGCGCCCGAGCGCCCGCCGCTGGTCAGCGCCGGCGGCACGATCTGGGAGTGGCAGGTCGCCGGGGGGACCTGGGTGACCCTGGTCCGCGGCCAGCAGCCGCAACCGGGCACCGAGCCGTTCTACCCGGGCTGAAGAAGGGACCCCGCGTCCCCCCATCCCTCGCACGCTCGGGTGGGGCCCTGACGCGGGGCCGTTCCAGCACGTCACCGTCCCCCCGCCGCTCGCAGGCTCGGTGGCCCCGTCCAGGGCACCGCCCCGAGCGTGCGAGGGGTGGGTGCGGAGGACGGGGTCCTCCCGCTGGTGCGGGGCCGTTCCAGCAGGTCACCGTCCACAGGTGCGCGGCGACGCCGCGCGCGGCGCGCGCGGGGCACGAAGCTGGGGGAGTGGACGGCGGAGTGCTCGCGGCCCTGGCCGACCTGCTGCTGCCGCGCGAGTGCGCCGGGTGCGGGGTGCCGGGCGCGGTCCTGTGCCGGCGGTGTGCCGCGCTGCTCGCCGTCCCGCACCTCGCCCAGCCGCGGCGTTTCCCGGCGGGCTTCCCGCCCACGGTGGCCGCCGGCGCCTACGCCGGGCCGGTGCGTCCGGCGGTCAACGCCTTCAAGGAGCGCGGCCGGGCCGAGCTGGCCCGTCCGCTGGGCGCCGCTCTGGCGCTGGCCGTCGCCGGCGTGCTCGCCGGGCTGCCCACCCGGTCGGGGCCGGTGCGGCTGGTCCCGGTGCCCAGCGGCGCCGCCGCGCTGCGCGCCCGCGGCCGGGACCACGTCCGCGAGCTCGCCGCGCGCGCGGTCGCCGAGCTCCGGGCGGCGGGGGTGCCCGCGGACGAGGTGCGGCTGCTGCGCCGCAGCGGACGCGCCGCGGACTCCGCGGGGCTCTCGGCGGCACAGCGGCGGGCCAACCTGGCCGGCACCTTCGTGCTCCGGGACGGCGCGCCCGAGCTGCCCGACGGGGCGGTGCTGGTGGTCGTCGACGACGTCGTCACCAGTGGCGCGACGCTCACCGAGGCGGCCGCGGTGCTCGCGCCGGCCGCCGGCCCGGCCGGCCCCCCGGTGCTCGCCGCGGTCGTCGCGGCGACCCCGCGGCGGCCTGCGGCGCGAGCCCCGCAGCACGTCCCCCCAGGTCCCCGTGGGGTCTGCTGATCGACTGTCGGGACCCGGCGACGCGGACTAGCGTGGGTTCGATCACAACCCGAACGACCGGGAGGTCTCATGGAGATCGTGGTCCGTGGCCGGAACGTCGAAGTCCCCGAACACTACCGACAGCACGTCGAGGACAAGGTCGGCCAATCCGATCGGTTCGACGGGAAGCTGAAGATCCTGCGCATCGACGTGGAGCTCTTCCACGAGAAGAACCCGCGCCAGTCCGGCAAGTGCCAGCGCGTGGAGATCACCCTGCGCGGCAAGGGCCCGGTGGTCCGCGCCGAGGCGGCCGCGCCCGACTTCTACGCGGCGCTGGACCTGGCCGCCGGCAAGCTCGACCACCGGCTGCGCAAGGCCGCCGACCGCCGCCGCGTCCACCACGGACGACGGACCCCGGCCAGCGTGCGGGTGGGCGGCAGCGCCCCCGGCACCGACGTCACCCACACCTTCGACCGCGACCGGGAGCTCGCGGAGGGGCCGCACGTCACCGACCTCGATGAGCACCTCCCCGGCCAGATCGTGCGAGAGAAGCACCACCCGGCCACCCCGATGCACGTCGACCAGGCCCTCCACGAGATGGAGCTGGTCGGCCACGACTTCTTCCTCTTCCTGTGCGCTGACACCGGGCAGCCGACGGTCGTCTACCGCCGGCACGCCTACGACTACGGCCTCATCCGGCTCGTCGACGCACCGCTGGACGGCACCGCCGCGCGGCAGTCCGCCGCCCCCGCGGAGCCCGCGGCGACCCGGGCCTGACGCCGGGGCGGGGGTGCGGCGACCCCGCACCCCCGCCCCGCTCACCCTTCCCGCAGCCGCCCGTAGAGCACTGCGTCCGCGCGGCGGCCGTCGCGGTAGGCCAGGCACCGGCGGACGACGCCCTCACGGCTGAAGCCGGCGTGCTCGGCCACCGTCTGCGACGCGAAGTTGGCCACGTCGGCGAACAGGTGCACCCGCTCCGCGCCGTACCGGAAGGCCCAGTCGGCCAGCCCCCGGGCGGCCTCGGTGGCGTAGCCCCGGCCGCAGGCCCAGGGCGCGGTCCAGTAGCCGACGTCCGGCCCCAGCAGGCCTCCGCCTCCGTCCAGGTGCCGCACCCCGCAGGCGCCGACCAGGCTGCCCCCGGCCTCCACGGCGGTGTCCAGCGCGGTGCCCGCAGCGCGACCGCGCGCGGCGGCCACGATGACGAACTCCTCGGCGTCGGCCCGCGTGTAGGGCTCGGGGAGGTTCGGCAGCCACCGCCGGTGCCCGGGGTCCTGGCAGGCCCGGAAGACGGCGTCCGCGTCGTCCGGGCGGAACGGGCGCAGCACGAGCCGCTCGGTGCGGACCACCTCGGTGGTCAGGTCGACGCCGGTGAGGTCGAGGGCCACCAGCCCATGGTCCGGGTTGCCCCGGCACCCGGTCGACCGGGATCTCCGGACGCGGACGGCGCCGATCGCGGGCCACCCGGGTCCGGCCGGCCGTCGCGTCGTCTTCGGCTGCCCGCCCGCCCACGGACGCAGGGACGGTGCCCGGGCGCCGGCGCCGGGATCGCGACAGACTCGGGGCCGTCGACGACCCGATCCCGGCTCGCGAGGTGACTGGGCATGGCGGCCTCCCGGGGAGCCCGACGGCTGATCGTCGTCGCGCTCCTGTGCGTCCTCGGCCTCGCGGCCTGGTACGGACGAACGGGTTGGGCGGACAGCGGTCCGTTCGTCCTCGTCCTGTTCGGCATCCCGGTGGTGTGCACGGCCGTCGCCCTGTGGGTCGAGGGCACGAGCAGGACGATGCTGGCTCCGGCGGTCGTCGCCGCCCTCGCGGTGGTCTCCCTCTCGTGGGCGCTGCTCACGGCCCTGGGCATCGGTCTCGTCCTCGTCGCGCCGTCGGTCCTGCTGCTGCTGGCCGCGCTGGCGTCCTGGCTCCACCGGACCGGGCGCGACACCGCTGCCCCGCCGCGGGCGTGATCGGACGGGGGCTGGCAGCCGCTGCTCGGACGCCGGTGCTCGCATCCCCTCCGGTGAGGGCTCCGGATCGCCCGGCCCCGTGCTCACCGACCCCGTCTCAGGGGTTGCCGAGCACCCGGTCGACCGAGATCTCCAGGACCACCCGGGCCGGGTTCTCCCGGGGGGTGCGGTAGCGGCGGGCGTAGCGGGCCTCGGCGTCGGCGACCGCGGCCGGGTCGTCACGCACCACCGCCGTCCCCTCGAGGGTCACCCAGCGGCGGCCGTCGACCTGGCACACCGCCACCCGCGCCTGGCCGGCGCGGACGTGCCGGGCCTTGGCCGACGTCCCCGAGGTGATCACCCGGGCGGTGCGGGAGGCAGCGTCGTAGGTGACCCCGACCGGGACGACGTGCGGGCTGCCGTCGGCGCGCAGCGTGGTCAGCGTGGCCAGGTGCCGCTCGGTGAGGAAGGTGAGCAGGCCGGCCGGCAGGTCGTCGAGGTCGTGGGCCACGGGGCGAGGTTAGGTCGTGCACCACCGGGGCATGCGCCGTCCATGGAACTCGCGGGTGCGAGGGTCCTCGTCGCCGGGGCGACCGGGGTGCTCGGCGGGGAGCTGGCGCGGGCGCTGCACCGCGCCGGGGCCGGGGTGGCGCTGACCGGCCGGGACGGCGGCGCGCTGCAGGCGCTGGCCGGGGAGCTCGGGGGCGTCCCCGCGGTCGTGGTCGACGCCGTCGACGTCGAGGCGGTCCGCGCCGCGGTCGACGCCGCGGTGGCGGGCCTCGGTGGCCTGGACGCCGTGGTCGTCGCCTGGGGTGTGGTGGCCTTCGGCCCGGCGGCGGAGGCCGACGACGCGGTGACCGAGGAGCTGTTCGCGGTCAACACGCTGGCGCCGATGAGCCTGGTCCGCGCCGCGCTGCCGCACCTGCCCGACGGTGGTGCGGTCGTGCTGCTGTCGGCCATCGTGGCCGACGCCCCGACGCTGCAGATGGCCGAGTACTCGGCGAGCAAGGCGGCGCTGTCTGCCTGGGCCGGTGTGCTGCGCCGCGAGCTGCGGACCCGTTCGATCACCGTGCTCGACGTCCGGCCGCCGCACATCGACACCGGGCTGGTCGACCGCGCCCTCGCCGGCGACCCGCCGCGGCTCCCCCCGGGACACGACCGCGCCGAGCTGGTCGCGGCGGTGCTCGACGGGCTCCGGCAGGGCGGCCGGGAGATCGTGCTCGACCCGGGCGGGAAGCGGCTCGTCCGCCGCTGAGCGTCGCGGTCGCCCACGGCGGGTCGTCGCCGGCAGCCCCGGGCGGCCGGTGGCGCCGCCTACCCTGGGCACGTGGTGTTCTCGAAGATCCTCCGAGCCGGCGAGGGCAAGCTCCTCCGACGACTGAACAAGATCGCCGACGCGGTCGAGTCGCTGGCGGAGGAGACTGCCGACCTCACCGACGCGGAGCTGCGCGCCAGGACCGACGAGTTCAAGGAGCGCCTGGCGGAGGGGGAGACCCTCGACCAGCTCCTCCCGGAGGCCTTCGCCGTCGTCCGCGAGGCCGCGACCCGCACCCTCGGTCAGCGGCACTTCCGCGTGCAGGTCATGGGCGGCGCCGCGCTGCACCTGGGCAACATCGCCGAGATGCGCACCGGTGAGGGCAAGACGCTGACCGGCGTCCTGCCCGCCTACCTCAACGCGCTCACCGGCCAGGGCGTGCACGTGGTCACGGTCAACGACTACCTGGCCAAGCGCGACGCGGAGTGGATGGGCCGGGTGCACCGCTTCCTCGGCCTCTCCGTCGGCGTGATCCTCTCCGGTGAGCGCCCGGCGCAGCGCCGCGAGCAGTACGCCTGCGACATCACCTACGGCACGAACAACGAGTTCGGCTTCGACTACCTGCGCGACAACATGGCCTGGAACAAGGCCGACCTGGTGCAGCGCGGGCACCACTTCGCCGTCGTCGACGAGGTCGACTCGATCCTCATCGACGAGGCCCGCACGCCGCTGATCATCAGCGGCCCGGCCGGCGACCCGGCGATGCACCGCTGGTACACCGAGTTCGCGCGGCTGGCGCCGATGATGCTGCGCGACGTCCACTACGAGGTGGAGGAGGGCAAGCGCACGGTCGCCATCACCGAGGAGGGCGTGGAGTTCGTCGAGGACCAGATCGGCATCGAGAACCTCTACGAGGCGGCCAACACCCCGCTCATCAGCTTCCTGAACAACGCGCTGAAGGCCAAGGAGCTCTACCACCGCGACCAGCAGTACATCGTCAGCAACGGCGAGGTGCTCATCGTCGACGAGTTCACCGGCCGCGTGCTGTCGGGCCGGCGCTACAACGAGGGCATGCACCAGGCCATCGAGGCCAAGGAGCGGGTGCCGATCAAGGACGAGAACCAGACCCTCGCCACGATCACCCTGCAGAACTACTTCCGGCTCTACGAGAAGCTCTCCGGGATGACGGGCACGGCCCAGACCGAGGCCGCCGAGCTCTCCCAGACCTACGGGCTGGGCGTCGTCCCGATCCCGACCAACCGGCCGATGGTCCGGGAGGACCGCTCCGACGTCATCTACAAGACCGAGCAGGCGAAGTTCGACGCCGTCATCGACGACATCGCCGAGCGGCACGAGGCCGGCCAGCCGATCCTGGTCGGCACGGCCAGCGTCGAGAAGTCCGAGCTGCTGTCCAGGCTCCTCCTGCAGCGCGGCATCAAGCACGAGGTGCTCAACGCGAAGAACCACGCGCGCGAGGCGCACATCGTGGCCCAGGCCGGCCGGCTGAGCGCGGTCACGGTGGCCACCAACATGGCCGGCCGCGGCACCGACATCCAGCTCGGTGGCAGCCCCGACTTCATCGCCGACGAGGCGCTGCGCGCCCGCGGACTGTCCCCGGCGGAGACGCCGGAGGAGTACGAGGCGGCCTGGGACAGCGCGCTGGAGAAGGCCCGGGACCAGGTGAAGGCCGAGCACGAGGAGGTCACCGCGGCCGGCGGCCTCTACGTGCTGGGCACCGAGCGGCACGAGAGCCGGCGCATCGACAACCAGCTGCGGGGCCGCTCCGGCCGCCAGGGCGACCCGGGTGAGTCCCGGTTCTACCTGTCGCTGGGCGACGACCTCATGCGGCGGTTCAACGGCCCGATGCTCGAGTCGATGATGACCACGCTGCGGGTCCCCGACGACCAGCCGATCGAGTCGAAGATGGTCAGCCGGGCGATCCTGTCGGCGCAGACCCAGGTCGAGCAGCAGAACTTCGAGGTCCGCAAGGACGTCCTGAAGTACGACGAGGTGCTCAACCGCCAGCGCACCGTCATCTACGCCGAGCGGCGCAAGGTGCTCGACGGCCAGGACCTGCACGTGCAGGTCCGCTCGATGGTCGACGAGGTCGTCAGCGCCTACGTCGACGGCGCGACCGAGATGGGCTACGCCGAGGACTGGGACCTCGAGCAGCTGTGGACCGGCCTCAAGGCCCTCTACCCGGTGGGCCTGGACCGCGACGAGCTGATCGACCGGGTGGCCGACGGCGACCAGGCGGCGCTGACCGCCGACGTCCTCAAGAGCGAGCTGCTCGACGACGTCCACCGGGCCTACGAGGAGCGCGAGGCCACCCTCGGCGCGGAGGTCATGCGCGAGCTCGAGCGCCGCGTGCTGCTGTCGGTGCTCGACCGCAAGTGGCGCGAGCACCTCTACGAGATGGACTACCTGCGGGCCGGCATCCACCTGCGCGCGATGGCCAACCGCGACCCGGTCGTGGAGTACCAGCGCGAGGGCTACGACATGTTCATGTCGATGCTCGACGGCATCAAGGAGGAGTCGGTCGGCTTCCTGTTCAACCTGGAGGTCAAGACCAAGGAGCAGCAGGACGCCGAGGCGCGGGCCACGCAGGCCGAGGCCGAGGCCAAGGCGCTGGCGGCGGCACAGCAGGGGACGGCGCGGGTGCGGGCCCGGCAGGCGGCGGCCGCGCAGGCCGCGGCGGCGCAGGCGGCCGCGGCTCCCGCAGCCCCGGCTGCCGCACCGCCGGCCCGGCCGACCCACGCCGAGCCGCACCTCGCCGCGTCGGCGCCTGCTGCCGCTGCGCCCGCTGCTGCTGCGCCCGCTCCCGCGCCGGCGCAGCCGGTCCCGGCGCCCGTCGAGCCGGCTCCCGCCGTGGCCCAGGCGGCTCCGGCGCCGGTCGAGCCGGCTTCGGCGCCGGTCGAGCCGGCTCCTGCGCCGGTCGAGGACGACGGCGTCGCACCGGCCGCCGAGCCCGTCCCGGCGGCCCGCCGCACGGGGACGGCCCGGCGTGGCCGGCACGCCGCGCCGGAGGACCTCGCCCCGGTGACCCCCGAGGTCGAGGGGCCGGTGTCCTCGGGCACCGCTCCGGAGCTGTCGGTGAAGGGCCTCGACGACCCGCACCGCAGCGACCAGCTCAGCTACTCGGCGCCGAGCCTGGACGCCTCGCCCCGGGAGAGCGGACGGGTCAAGGCGGCCAAGAGCGCGACCGTGACCGGCACCAAGGAGCCCTCGCGCAACGCGCCCTGCCCGTGCGGCTCGGGCAAGAAGTACAAGGTCTGCCACGGAGCCCCCTCGCGGGCCTGAAACAGGACCCCTGCTCCCCGCCACTGTCGAGCTCGCGGCGGGATCCTGCAGGGGCCGCCGTCCCGGGTCCCATCCTCCGCAGGCCAGGGCGGGGCCGGGAGGGGGCCGTTCAGCCGATCTGCAGCGCCGTGCACCGCCACCGGCCGTCGATGCCCTCCAGCCGCGCGGCGACCGCGTGCGCCCGGCCGGCGCGGCGGGCCACCGCGGTGATCTCGGCGACCCCGTCGACCGGTTCGCAGACGTGCACCGGGCCCAGCAGCACCGGGGCGGTCCCACCGGCGCACCACCGGGGGCGGCGACCGCTGGAGAGGGCCGCGTAGACGCCGAGGGCGGTGAGCGGCTGCACTTGGGTCAGCGGCCTGCGCCCGGCCAGCGCCTCGAGGGCCAGGGTCAGCAGCCGCCGGCCGGCGATCCGCGGGTCGGGCAGGTCGGCCCGGCCCGACCAGGCCGGCTCGAAGCCCGGCGCAAAGCCCGCGGGCGGGTCCTCCGGGCGGGGCCGCGGACCCGGCCGGTGCGGCACCCGCGGCATCGCCGCGCCCGGCAGCACCAGCCGCAGCACCGGCTCCGGGTCCAGCGGTGGCTGCGGTGTGGGGACGACGGTGAGCCGCGGCGTGGCCGCGCGCAGCGGCTGCGGACCGGTCGTGGGCGCGGTCTCGTCGGCGGCGGGCTGGACGGGTGTGGCAGGCGCGGACATCGGGGTGCTCCGGGGCTCGGGAACGGGCAGGTGGGCGACGTCAGGACGCCGGGGGTGGGCGCAACACCTGGCCCGGCAGCAGGACGTCGGGGTCGGGGCCGATCACGGCGGCGTTGGCGTGCCACCAGGCGTCGACGGAGGCGGCCACCTCACCGTCGGTCGGGGTGCTGCCGGTCCGCCGGGCGAGGTCGCCCGCCGCGATGTCCCACAGGCACTCGCCCCGCAGGACGACGTGCTCGCCCGGCAGCGGGGCCGGCGTGGCCGGCCAGTCCGGCACGGCCGTTACGGACGGCGGCTGGTCGGACCGCGGCTCCGGGGCCGGCGTGGCCGGCCAGTCCGCGACGGACCCCTGCGCAGGGGGAACGGCGACGTCCGCGGAGGCCACGGCGACGGCCCGGGGGAGCGCGCCCGAGGCCGGAGTGCAACCGGCCAGCAGCGGGCCCCCGGTCACCAGACCGACGCCGAGGGCCAGGGCAGCTGCGCGCCGGGCGCCGCCGGGCAGCACCCACCGGGTCAGGGCCCGCGCCAGCGTGCCCGCGGCCCCGGGCAGCGCGGACAGCGCCGTGAGCGTCAGGCCGAGAGCGCCCCAGAGCCAGACGACCCAGGCCAGCACCGCGACACCGGCGAGCAGCACGCCTTCTGCGCCGGCGGTGTCGACGGCGCGCTGCAGGTCCGGACCGGTGTCGGTCACACCCGTCAGGTCCGGGGTGACCGCGCGCAGGCCGGCGGCAGCGACAGCCATCGCGGCCGTCGTCCCCAGCAGGCGCCGGATCGACATGTCTCCTCCTCGACCGATCGACTGAGGTCCGACTAAAGCAAGCAAATACAGGCAAACGCAAGGATCGGTGTCCACTAGTGTGGAAACCGAGGAGGTGGCGGGATGCGGTGGCAACGGCTCTTCGCCGACCTGCAGGCGGAGTTCGACGAGGCGGAGGCCGCGGCCGAGCGGGCGGAGGACGCCTCGCGCCGGCGCGCGGAGACAGGGGCGGTCCGGCTGGTCGACCGGCTGGCCGGCGCGCTCGGCCGCCCGCTGGTCCTGCGGTGCCGCGGCGCCGGTGACGTCGCCGGCGTCCTCGTCGAGGTGGGAGCCGACTGGCTGCTGCTGACCGACGACGGCCGCCGCGAGGTCCTGGTGGCGACCTCGACGGTACGGACGGTCGGTGGACTGGGGCGGGTCACGGCCCCGGCCGAGGACCCCGGTCCGGTCCGGGCGCGGCTGGACCTGCGGCGGGCGCTGCGAGGCCTGGCCCGCGACCGGAGTGTCGTGCAGGTCGTGCTGGACGACGGCGCGGTGCACGTCGGCACCGTGGACGGCGTCGGCGCCGACCACGTGGAGCTCGCCGAGCACCCGGCCGACCAGCCGCGCCGGGCCACGGCCGTGCGCGGTGTGCGGGCGATCGCCCTAGCGGCGGTCGCGGTGGTGCGGACGTTGACGCCCGGCCTCGACCAGCTCTGACCGGCCCGGGCCGTGGGGGGTCAGCCCCGGCCGCGCCCTCCGGGGCTGCTCGCCGCGTCGTCCTGCTCTGTCTGCTCGCCGGCCGCGGGCTCCGAGGCCACCGAACCGGCGCGCGCCTCGGCGTACTTGCGCGCGATGAAGCGCTCGAGCTCCTCGTTCTCGACCCGCCACTGGCCGCGACCGCCGATCTGGATGGCGATCAGCTCCTTGCGGCGCACCAGCGCGTAGGCCTGGGACCAGGAGACGTTGAGGATCTCGGCCACGTCGTCGAGGGTCAGGAACCGCGGTGTGGGCATCAGGTCTCCGTCCGGTCCCGGACATTCTGGCAGCCCCGTCCGGGTGGCAGGCGCGCTGTCCACAACCCCGAACGTGTGGACAGCGCCTGCACGCACCGGCTCCGCTGCCGCATCATCTGCGTCCGACCGTGGCCCACCCGGGCCGTCCACGGCGTCCGTGCAGATGGAGGAACCGCTGGCTGTGAGCGCCACGCGAACCGTGCCCACCGCCCCGGCAGCCGTCACCCCGGGCACCGCCGCCCCCGTGCCGGGGTCGGCGCCGCGACGGGTCCGGCCCCCTCGCTGGCTGGACCTGCGCCTGGTCCTGGGCGTCCTGCTGGTGCTCGGCTCGGTGCTGCTGGGAGCCCGCGTGGTCGCCGCCGCCGACGCGACGGTCCCGGTCTGGTCGGCCGCGGGCGACCTCGCCGCGGGCGCCGTGCTCACCTCCGGGGACCTCGTGGCCGTGGACGTCCGGCTCGACGACGTCGCCGGCGCCTACCTCGCGACGAGCACCCACCCCGAGGGCCGCACCCTCGCCCGGGCCGTGCGGAACGGCGAGCTGCTGCCGCGCACGGCGCTGGAGGAGCCGGCCGAGCTGGTGCAGCTCGCGCTGCCCGTGCAGGCCGGGTACGTGCCGCCGGGGCTGGACCGCGGGCAGGTCGTCGACGTCTACGCCGTCGCGGACCCCGCTGCCGGGGCCACCGCGACGGGGGACGGCAGCGTGGCCCTGGTCGTGGCGGCGGCGCCGGTGCAGGCCGTCTCCGGGCGCACCGAGGGCGTGCTGTCGACGGCCACGACCACGGTGCAGGTGGTCGTCTCGGTGCCGGTCGACCAGGCGCCGGTCGTGCTGGAGGCGATCGGCGGCCGGCCGCTGGTGGTCGTGGTGCACGGGTCGGTGGACGTCGCCGCCGGTGTGGCGGCGAGGCCGTCCGCCCGCCCGACCGCGACGTCGTCACCGGCTTCACCGCCGGCGCCCACGGTCCCGTCGGGCGCCCCGGTCGCGCCGACTCCGCCGGCCGCTCCGGCCACTCCGACGGCCACGGACCCGGCCGTCCCGCCGGCTGCGTCCCCCGGCTCGCCGGCCGGCGAGCCGGGTGCTGCGACGCCTACCGTCCCGGCGACCGGGACGCCCTGATGGCCCTGCAGGTCGTCACCGCGGTCACCGGCGCCGGCTGGGAGTCCGCGCTGGTCGGTGCCCTCGACCGCGCCGACCACGGCGTCACCGTCGTCCGCCGGTGCGTGGACGTCTCCGAGCTGCTGGCCGCAGCGGCCACCGGGACGGCGCAGGCCGCCCTCCTGTCGGCGGACCTGCGCCGCCTCGACGGGGACGCCGTCGCCCGGCTGTCGGCGGCCGGGGTGGCCGTCGTCGGGCTGGTGGACCCCGGGGACGAGCGGGCCGCGGACCGGCTGCGCGGCCTCGGGGTCGGCCGGGTGCTCCCGGCCGACGCCGCGCCGGAGGAGATCGCCCGGGCGCTCCGCGAGGCGGTAGCCGGAGGCCCGACCCCCGGGCGGGACATCGCCGACCCCCGGGCGGCGCTGCCCGCGCACGGGTTGCCCGAGCCTGCGCCGGAACGGCCGGCCGGCCGGGGTCGGGTGGTCGCGGTCTGGGGCCCGACAGGCGCGCCGGGCCGCACCACGGTGGCCGTCGGGCTGGCCGACGAGGCCGCGCGGCTGGGCGTGCCGACCCTGCTGGTGGACGCCGACGTCTACGGCGGTGTGGTGGCCCAGGTGCTCGGCCTGCTCGACGAGTCACCCGGCCTGGCCGGCGCGGCCCGGCAGGCGGCCGCGGGCACCCTCGACGAGGCGGCGCTCGGCCGCCTGGCGTGGGCGGTGCGCCCGCGGCTGGGTGTGCTCACCGGCCTGGCACGCGCGGACCGCTGGCCCGAGCTGCGCCCGCACGCCGTGGCCGCCGTCCTCGACGAGCTGCGCCGCAGTGCCGAGCTCACCGTGGTGGACTGCGCGTTCAGCCTCGAGGAGGACGAGGAGCTCTCCTTCGACACGGCCGCGCCCCGGCGCAACGGCGTGACGCTCACCGTTCTCGAGGCCGCCGACGTCGTGCTCTGCGTCAGCGGAGCGGACCCCGTGGCACTGCAGCGGAGCATCCGCGCCCTCGGGGAGCTGCGCGACGTGCTCGCCGACGTCGAGCCGGTCGTCGTGGTCAACCAGGTGCGGCGTGGCCCGGTGCCCGGTGACCCCCGCCGCGAGATCGCGAACGCACTGGAGCGCTTCGCCGGCCGCGAGGTGGGCTTCTTTCTGCCCGCCGACCGACGCGCCACCGATGTGGCGCTGGCCGAGGGGCGCACGCTGGCCGAGGTGGCGCCGTCCTCCCCGCTGCGGGAGGGGCTGCGGTCCGTGGCGGCGGCGCTCACCGGCGTGCCGGTGCCGACCGCCGGTCGCGGGCGCCCGCGGCGGCGCCGCCGCGTCGGCCGAGGCGGCGACCACTGACGTCCGGGATGCCTCCCGACGGTGCCGCGTCGTAGCGTGGGGACCCCGACCGGGAGGAGACCTGAGGTGGAGCGCCTGACCACCCTGGACGCGTCGTTCCTCTACCTGGAGAAGCCGGACAACCCGATGCACGTGGCCGGCGTGCTCGTGCTGGAGCCGCCGGCGGGCGGTCTGGACGCGCTCGCCTCGCTGGTGGCGGCCCGTCTCCCTCTGGTCCCGCGCTACCGGCAGCGTGTCCTCGAGGTGCCCGGTCACCTGGCCAACTCGGTGTGGGCCGACGACCCGGACTTCGACGTCGAGTACCACGTCCGCCGGTCCGCGGTGCCCCGGCCGGGGACGCAGGCCCAGCTGCTGGACCTGGTCTCCCGGGTGGTCGCGCGGCCGCTGGACCGGAACCGGCCGCTGTGGGAGCTCTACCTCGTGGAGGGCCTGCCCGAGGGCCGGGTCGCGGTGATCACCAAGACGCACCCGGCGCTGGTCGACGGGTTGGGGACCGTCGACATCGGCCAGGTCCTGCTCGACGACTCGCCCGACGCGTTCCTCCCCGAGCCGGAGCGCTGGCGTCCCCGCCCGTTGCCCGGTGCGCTGCGGCTGGTCGGCCAGGCGGTGGAGGAGTACGTGCAGCGCCCGTCGGCGGTCGTGGAGACCGCCCGGCACGCCGTCACCGACGCCCGGGCCACCGGCGCGCGGCTGACCAGCGCGGCCGGTGGAGCGGTGCGGGCGGCGCGGTCGGCCCTGTTCCCGGCGCCGCACAGCCCTCTGAACGCGGTCAGCGGCAGCCAGCGCCGGGTGGCGGTGGCCCGGGCCGAGCTCGACGACGTCAAGCGGGTCCGCAAGGCGCACGGCGGAACGGTCAACGACGTGCTGCTGACCGTGGTGACCGGGGCGCTGCGTGACTGGCTGCTGTCGCGGGGTCAGGCGGTCCTCGGCTCGACCTCGGTGCGGGCGCTGGTGCCGGTGTCGGTGCAGGGCGAGGAGGAGGAGGTCCCGGGCAGCCGGGTGTCGAGCTACCTGGTGGACCTGCCGGTCGGGGAGCCCAACCCGCGCGTCCGGCTGGCGCGGCTGAGCTTCGCGATGCGCGGCGTGAGCCAGCACGGCCGGTCGGTCGGCGCGGACACGCTCATCGCGCTCACCGGCTTCGCCCCGCCGACGCTGCACGCCCTCGGCGCCCGGGCGGCGCGCGGCCTGTCCCGCCGGATGGCCAACCTGGTGGTCACCAACGTGCCGGGCCCGCAGGTGCCGCTCTACGCCGCCGGCGCCCGGATGCTGGAGGTCTTCCCCGTCGTCCCGCTGGCTCCGGGGCAGGGCCTGTCGGTGGGCATCACGAGTTACGACGGCCGTGTCTTCTTCGGCCTGAACGCCGACCGCGACGGCGTCGGGGACGTCGACGTGCTCGCCGACCTCATCGAGCAGGAGCTCGCCGGCCTGGTGGAGACCGCGGGCTGACCCAGGGCGGGCGGAGCCACCCGGGCGCCGGGATACCGTCGGGCGTCCGCCCAGCACGAAGGAGCCAGCCCGGTGCGCGTCTACCTGCCCGCCACGACGAGCGTCCTGGGGACCCTCGTGGACGACGGGCGGCTCCGCGGCCCGCTCACCGCCTTCGCGGTCACCCCGGGCCTGCGGGAGTTCTACGCCCTCAGCGACGCCGGAGCCGACGAGGAGGAACTCGAGTACGCCGCCCTGCTGGCGGCTGCGCGGGCCAGCCTCCGGCTCGTCGACGTCGACCCCTCGGCGGCCCGCCGCCGGGTCGTGCTGGCCGCCGACGTCCCCGACGCCGCGGTCAGCGACATCGGGGACCCCGACGCCGACCGCGGTGCCGTCCGCGTCACCGGGGACGTCGCCCTGGCCGACGTGGCCAGCGCGCACGTCGACGACGCCGAGGCCGAGGACGACGTCCGGGCGGCGGTCAACGTGGTGCTCGAGGCCGACCTCGGCAGCGAGGACGCGCAGTTCGTCGTCGACCAGGCGGAGGGGCACGAGCTCGCCTGGTACGCCACCCAGGAGATCGGGGCGCTGCTCGAGCTGCTCTGAGCGCGGCCCGGAGCGGGCGGTCACCACCCCGCTCCGCGCGTCCCGCTGCCCGTGAGCGCCTCGACCGGGCCGCTCCCCGGCAGATCGCGGCGGGCCACCTGGACCCGCTGCGCGGTGCCCGCGACGACCAGCCATCCCGACCCGGGGCGCGCGGGGACCGGCGTGCGGGGGAGCCGGATGCCCAGCAGGTCGGCGTCCCCGGGACCGGGGGACAACAGCAGGCCGCTGCGCCGCCGCCGCAGCGCGGGCACCGGACCCCGGTAGGCGGCCGACAGCTCGGCGGCCGTCCCAGCCACGACGAGGACGACGTCCGGGACGGACTCCGCCGCGGGCAGTGCACCGAGCACCGCGGAGTCGGCGAGCAGGGCGGAGTCGTCCACGACCACGGCGGCCGGGGCGCCGTGCAGCTCGGCGAGCCACGTCTGCCACCCGGCGACGTCCGTGGCCTCCAGCCACAGCCGACCCGGCGCACCGTCGGCGTCCCGCGTGCTCCGGACCACGTGCAGGACCGCGACACCCGCGGTGGCGAGGTGGCGGGCGCAGGACTCCAGCGCCGTGGTCCGGCCGCTGCCGGGCGGCCCGGCGACGAGCAGGCCCCCGGTGCGGGCCAGGTCGACGGTCAGCACGCCGCCGTCGTCGCCGCCCGGACCGATCGGCAGCAGCAGCGGGTGCCCCGAGCCGCTCGACCACGGCAGCGGGAGCACGGGCGCGGCCGGCAGTTCGGGGACCGACAGCGGCCGCTGCCGTCCCGGGGTGGCAGCCGGCCAGGTGCCGGGCAGCCGGCGGGGCAGCGCGAGCTGGCACTCCCGGGCGTCCTCGCCGACCAGCGCGCGCCCCGGCGGCCGGTGCCCGGGCACGGCGCCGGCCGGGACACCGGCGACGGCGTAGTCGGCCCGGTCGGCCAGCGGCAGCACCAGCCGGGTGTCGACGGCGTTGGCCAGCCGGCCGCCCGGCACCGCCCGGTCGGCGGTGAGCAGGCACGTCAGCCCGGCCGCTCCGCCGTCCCGGACCAGGCGCAGCAACGCCGCCGACCCCCGTCCCGGATCGGACTCGTCGAGCTGCGCCATGACCGACTCCGCGCCGTCGACGAGCAGCAGCAGGTGCGGCGGCGGGTCCTCCGGCGGGACGGCGCGCCGCGCGGCCACCTCCTGCGCCAGCCGGTCCAGCAGCCGCACGGTGCGCAGGGCGTCGTCCCGGCCGACCGCGGTGCCGGCGTGCGGCAGACCGGCCACCGCCGCGGCCAGTCCGCCTCCGCCGTGGTCGAGCACGTGCACATGCAGCCGGTCAGGGCCCAGTGCGGTGACCGCTTCGGCCAGTGCGCTGCGCAGGAACGTCGTCCGCCCGCTGCGGGGCCCGCCGACCGCGAGCCACCCGCCGGCGCGGGCCAGGTCCAGCTCGACCGGCTCCTGCGCCTGCACGTCCGGGCGGTCCAGCAGCCCCAGTCGCAACCGGTCCACCGCGGCGGGCCGACTCTCTAAGTGCTCGAGCTCCTCGGCGGTCAGGCGGTCGGGGAGGGCGGGGCGCCAGGGCCGGTGCGGCAGCGGCAGGCCCGTCTCGCCGGCCCGGCGCACCAGCGCCTCGGTCAGCACGGCGAGGTCGCTGCGCCCGGCCGGTTCCCCCTCCGCCGGGGGCGCCGGGGGTGCCGGCCAGCGCCAGCGAGCCACCTGCGGTCCACCGTCCCGGACGTCGAGAGGGGCGCCGCCGACCCTCGCGGCCTGGAACAGCACGGCGGCGCCCCCGCCGGCCCTCAGGTAGCCGCGGCCGGGGGTGTCGACCGGGAGGACGGCGGCCTGTGCGGAACCGAGGACGTCCCGGGACTCCGCCTCGTCGGTCGTCCGCAGGCAGACGCGCAGCGTGCAGTTGGCCCGGATCTCGGGGGAGACGACACCGCCGGGCCGCTGGGTGGCCAGGACCAGGTGCACGCCCAGCGAGCGACCCCGCTGCGCGATCCCGACGAGACCGGACAGGAAGGCGGGCAGCTCCTCGGCCAGCCCGGCGAACTCGTCGACGACGATCACCAGCCGGGCCAGCTCCACCGCGTCGGGCAGGGCGCCCAGGTCCGGTACGCCGTGCGCGGCGAGGAGGGACTCGCGCCGGGTGAGCTCGGCGGTGAGCGACCGGAGCGCGCGGGCGGTGGCCGCACCGGCGAGGTCGGTCAGCAGGCCGACGGTGTGCGGGAGCGCGGCCGCCTCGGCGAACGCCGCGCCGCCCTTGTAGTCGACGAGCAGGAACGAGCAGCGGTCCGGTGGGTGGGCCAGGGCCAGGCCGGCGATGAGGGTCTGCAGCAGCTCGGACTTGCCGGAGCCCGTCGTCCCGGCCACCAGGGCGTGCGGTCCGTGCCGGCACAGGTCGACCGACAGGTCGCCGGTCGCGGTGCGGCCCAGCGTCGCGACGAGCGTGTCCCGGGCTCGGGACCAGCCGCCGGACGGCGCGCCCGCGGCTGCGGGGACCGCCCGGGCGGCCGGCAGGTCGAGCAGCCGGACGTGCCGGGGGAGGGCGGCGTCGACGGTGGCCGGTGCTAGCGCGGCCAGGTCGCGCGCCAGCTGCGCGGCCACGCGGCGGGGCAGGCGGTCGACCGCCGTGGCCGACCGCCTGCCCGCACCGGACCGGAGGAGGGCAGCCTCGCCGCCGGTCTCGCCACCGAGCTGCAGCACCGCCTCACCCAGCCCGGGGAGGTCGGCTGTCGACGACCCGCAGGCCAGCGGGACGACGCCGGCGGAACGGGCCGTGCGCAGGGCGGCGAGCAGCCGGGCGCCGACCGGCCGGTCGACCAGCACGACGACCCAGCCGGGTGCACCGTCCTGGGCGACGGCCCGGCGGGACAGCAGCGCGGCGAACCACCGGAGCGAGTCCCCGTCGGCCGCGTCGGCCGGGGGAGCGGGGTGCACGTGCACCGCCTCGGCGGCGAGGTGCGGGAGCCACCGCAGCCACGCCCAGTCGGCCAGCCGGTCCGGTGTGGTGAGCAGCGCCAGCTCCACCTCACCGGGGGCGTGCAGGGCTGCCAGCTGACCGAGGACGGCGCTGAGGACGCCCACCGCCGGGGCACGCGGACCGGCGACCCCCAGCCCACCGGTGCCGGCGAGCTCGACGACGACGGGCAGCAGGTCCGACGGCTCCCGCCGCCGGGGACCGTCGGACTCCACCCGCGCCACGCGGGACTCCCCGGGGCCGGTCCCTATCCGCACGGCCAGCGCGTCGGCGTCCCCCCGGCGGCGCTGCCAGAGGTCGGTGGACCGCCGCCGCGCCGCGGTGGTGAGGGCGGCGAGGTCCGGGTGCGCGGCCGCCGCGGCGCGCTCGTCGGCGCGGAGCGCTGCTGCCAGCCGGTCCCGCGCCGCGGTGAGCTCGGCTGCGTGGGTGGCCCGGGCGCGTCGCGAGCTGCGCCGGCCCGACCACCGGTCCGACAACCAGGTACCGACCGCCACCACCGGGCTCAGCAGGGCGAAGAAGAGGAAGTGCGGCGCGTCCAGCACCCAGGCCAGGACCACACCGCCCACCGCCGGCAGCGCCACGGCGACCCACGCCAGCCGGCGGGACGGCGCGGCGGCAGGCGCGGCCGGGAAGGTGACCTCGACGTCCTCGCGCGGTGGGTGCAGCCGCGGACCCGGATCCAGGCGCAGCCGTCCGCCGTCCCCGGGCCGGAGGGTGGCCCGGGCGCCACCGGGCCCGGCGGTCCGCAGCGTGCTGGACCCCAGCCGGATCGGCGCGCCCGCGGGCCAGGGCCGCGGCTCCCCGTCGAGCGGCACGCCGTCCAGCTCGCTGCCGTTGCTGGACCCGAGGTCGCGCACGGTGAGGTCCCCGGTGCCGACCTCCACCAGCAGGTGCCGGCGCGACACGTCCGGATCGGTCAGCCGGGCGGTGGCCTCACCGCCGCGGCCGACGACGTGCCTGCCCCGCTCCAGGGGCACGGCCGTGCCGGCGTCCGGGCCCCCGACGACGTGCAGTTGCAGCGCGCTCGACCGCGCGGCGGCAGCCGGGCGCGGGCCGGGCCGGCCCAGTCCCAGCAGCGCCCCGTGCGCCAGCGCCGGGTCGCTCAGCGGCAGCTCGTCGTCCAGCCGGGTGCTGCCGGACCAGAGCTCCGCGGACGGCAGGCGCAGCGCAGCGGCCAGTGGCGGCAGGACCGCGCCCAGCCGGTCGTCGTCCCGGGCCGAGACCGCCACGTCGAGTGCGCCGGTGGGCGCGACGAGGGTCCAGCAGCGGGTGGTGGGGGAGCGGGCGGGCACGCCGCGACCCCTGCTCGCCGCAGACCGCTCACCGGGTCCGCGCGCGGATCTGTGGACGCCGGGCGGGCTGTGGACGGCCGGGGCCGGGTGCCGGGCGAGGACCCCTACCGTCCGCCCCGACCGGGAAGGACCCGGACGACGAGGAGGACACGTGAAGGTCGAGATCGCCACCCTGCAGACGCTCGCCGGCCAGTGCCGCGCCGAGGCCGCCGACACCGCTGCCCGGCACACGGCCCTGTCGAGCACCGTCGACGCCTCGGTGCTCGAGGGCTGGACCGACAGCCAGGCCGCGGCCCGCTTCACCGAGCTCTACGAGCAGTGGCGGCTCAGCGCCCAGGGGGTCAGCGACGCGCTCACCGGGATGGGCGGCCTCCTCGACGGCGTGGCGGCGTCCTACCAGCAGCACGAGGCGGACGTGGCGGCCCGCATCGGGGCGCTGCTCTGACGCCGTCCCCCGGGTGCGGGCTCAGCCCGGTGGTGCGGCCCCGGCCGGGGAGACCTCGGCCGGGCGCTCGCCGCCGGTGGGGGACCGCAGCCGGCGGGGAACCTCGGGCAGGCGCTCCCACGGCAGGATCGACAGGATCGCGACGCAGTGCGGCAGGAAGATGATCGCCACGCTGGCGTAGACGGCCAGGTGGAAGCCGACCAGGAAGACCACCAGCGCCACGCGCGCGCGGGCCGACCAGACAAGCAGCGCGAGCGGTGCGGCGAACTCCAGCGCCAGCATCGCCCACTGGGCGCCCACCAACAGGCCGGGCGTCTCGAGGAGCCAGTCCGACAGCACGGTTCCGCGCCGCACGATCGCCCGGGCCAGCGTGGCGCCGGTGGCCCAGTCCCAGCCGCCGAAGCGCATCTTGGCCCAGGCGGCCAGGAAGTAGGTGAGCACGACGGTGACGAAGACCGCCGCCATGGCCCAGCCGGCCGCCTCCGAGGAGCGCTTGTCGCGCCACCGCACGCACCCGATGGTGGGCAGCACCGCCAGCGCGACGAGGTAGGCGATCCGGTCGTGGTCCACCTTCCCGTAGCTCATCGCGATGACCATCCACTCGAAGTAGAGGAGGAACACCGCGGTGCCGAGCAGGCGGGGGGCGCGGCCGGTCGCCGCCGCCAGGGCGGCCAGGACGAGGGCCCACTGCACGACGACCACCACCGCCGGGGTGGGCGTCGGCAGCGGCAGCAGCCGGCCGATGGTCAGCGGCGCGTACCACTCGGTCGGGACGTCGGCGTGCGCCCGCACCCACGCCGTGGTGAGAAAGACGTCGACCGGCACGAACAGGTAGGCGATGGTGCGGAACACCGCGATCCGCGCCAGCGGGACGGGCCGGAACCACCAGTCCCACTCCGTCCGGCGCGTCGCGGACGACGGCACGGCGGCGGTCGCGCCGGGCCCGGGGGAGGCGGTCGTGCTCACGGGGTGCCCTCCTGGCCGGGCGTCACGGAGTGGTCGACGAGCACGCTCTCGGTGATCTCACCGGTGCGCCGTCCGTCGTCGAGCGCGTGGCGGCGCTGCACCACCCGCACCGCCACCAGCGGCTCGGCGTCGGGGTGGCCGGCGGCGTAGGACTCGGCCAGCAACCCGAGCAGCTGCGGCTCCTCGACGAGGCGAGGCAGCTGCCCCTCGAACTCCGCCCGGCGCAGGCCCACCTCGCCACCGGAAAGGCGCACCTCGTCGCCGTCGGCGGTCACGCCCACCACGCTGGTGGAGACCACCGGCCGGTCGGGGTCGGCACGCGTTGAGTACATCCGGAACGGGCCGAACGGGAACTCAGAGTCGTTGCCCCACAGGGTGCCGCCGAGCAGCAGCGCGAGCACCACGGCGGTGGCGGCGAGCCGCACCCGCCGGCCCGAGGGGGAGAGCGTCAGGACACCGGTCTCCCCGGTGTCCGGAACGGGGGGAGCCGGTACCACGGGCGCATCGTAGGATCGGCGGCCGTCCAGGTGGGTCACCGACGCGTGGTGGGCAACTGGCCCGCCGGGCGTGGTGGGCCCGCGCCTGCGACTCCTCCGGTGCCCCGCTGTCAGCGTCGACGTCGGGAGGCGGCAGGTGCAGTTCGGTCGGTACTACGAGGAGTTCGAGGTCGGTGCGGTTTACAAGCACTGGCCGGGCAAGACCGTCACCGAGTACGACGACCACCTGTTCTGCCTGATCACGATGAACCACCACCCGCTGCACCTGGACAGCCACTACGCGGCGGAGACCACCGACTTCGGCCGGAACGTCGTCGTCGGCAACTACGTCTACTCGCTGCTGCTCGGCATGAGCGTCCCGGACGTGTCGGGCAAGGCCATCGCCAACCTCGAGATCGAGTCGCTGCGGCACGTGGCGCCGACCTTCCACGGCGACACCGTCTACGGCGAGACCACGGTGCTGGACAAGACCGAGTCCAGGTCGAAGGACGACCGCGGCGTCGTCCACGTCGAGACGATCGGCTACAAGCAGGACGGCACCGTCGTGTGCGTCTTCCGGCGCAAGGTCATGGTGCCCAAGCGCTCCTACGGCGAGGCCCGCGGCGGCGAGCAGCCCGGCCGCCCGGAGCCCAGGCCCCGCAGCTGACCGGCGGCGTGCTGCCGCACCCGGTCAGGACGGCAGCACGCCCCAGCCGCGGAGCGTCTCCAGCAGCCGCGGCGTGCAGGTCAGCCGCTCCAGGTCGGCCGCGTCGGCGAAGGTGACGGCGTCCGCGTCATCCCCGGCGACCGGCGTGGCCGAGGAGTCCAGCAGCGTGCAGGCCAGGTCGACGACGTCGTAGACGACGCCGGGGCCGGGCACCCGCACCCGGCCCACCTCGGCGCCGGCCTGCACCGCGAGGCCGGTCTCCTCGCGCACCTCGCGCTCGACCGCCGCGGCCACCGACTCGCCGGCCTCGACCCGTCCACCGGGCACCGACCACAGCCCGCGCGAGGGCTCGTGGCCCCGCTGCACCAGCAGCAGCCGGCCGTGCGGGTCGAACACCACCGCACCGACGCAGGCGACCACCGGCACGGGGGCGTCGGCGGCGGGCGGCACGCCCCGAACGGTACGCACGGCCCGCCGGGTCAGCGCTTGACGAACCCGTCAGGTCCCAGGACGGTGATGCCCGATGACTGCCACCACGGTCTGTCCCCGCTGCGGCCAGCGCGTGGTCGTCCGTCCCGGGAACTCGGCCCAGGCCTGGTGCCACGTGCACGGGGCGGTGACACCGCTGCACCACACCCTCCTGGTGGCGCACGACGCCATCGCCGCGGTGACCGCCGACGCCCGGGTCCCGGCGTGGGTCCCGGACCCGATGCCGTCGGGCTGGACGGTCACCGGCCTGGCGTGGGGCGGGGAGCCCGGCGCGCGGGCGATCGTCGTCGACTGCGCCGGGCCCGCTCCGCTCGGCGGCTCGGCCGAGCTGGTGCTCGTGGCCGAGGAGCCGGGCACGGGCGTGGGCTGCGGGTACGCCGGGCTGCCCGGCCTCGACCCCGGCGACGTCATCTCCGGCCCCTCGTCGGCCGACGTCGAGGCCGCCGGGCAGCGCGCGCCGCTGTGGGCGGTGCCGACCTCCGACGACCGGGCCGCCTTCGTGGGAGAGGCCTACGGCGTCTGGTTGTGGCTGGTCATGTGGCCGATGTCGGCCGCGTGGCTGCTCGCCGAGCGGCTGACGCTGCTCGACCTGCGCGAGCGTCTCTACCCCGACCTGCCGCTCGGCCCGCCCAGCGAGCACCTGCTGCCCGGACCGTGACGGACCGGACCGGACCGCATCCCCGGCGGCGTGTCCCGGGAGGGACCCCTGGGGCGTGTGTTACCCATGGGGCTCGCCGTGCGGGCGGCCCCGTCCGCGCGCCCACCTGACACCACCCGCGGAGGTGACGGTGAAGAAGGTCCTCACCTGGCTGGCACTCGCCTTCGTCGTCTTCTACGTCATCTCGGCGCCCGAGAGCTCGGCCGACTTCGTCCGCACCGCCGGCCAGGCCCTGGGTGACGCGGCGTCCTCGCTGGCCTCGTTCTTCGAGTCGCTCGCCTAGGCCGCGTGGCCGGCCCCGACGGCCACCGACCGCGGTGGAGCAAGGACGCCGACAAGTACCTGCGGCCGAACGAGAGGCCGCCCGTCGTCGCCACCCGCCGGCACTGGGCGGTGCTCATCGTCCCGGTGGCCAAGGCGTTACCGGTTCTGGCCGTCGGCCTCTGGCTGATGGTGCGCGACCCGGAGAACCGGGTCAGCGCCAGCATCGGTCTCATCGTGCTGCTCGGGGCGCTGGGGTACCTGGCGCTGAGGGGAGGCGAGTGGTGGATGCGGCACTTCTTCGTCACCAACCGCCGGGTGCTCCTGACCCGCGGGATCGTCGTCCGGACCGTAGCCGTGCTGCCCCTGCGCCGGATCACCGACTTCACGTACGCGGAGACGGCGCTCGGCAAGATGCTGCGCTACGGCACCTTCCGCTTCGAGTCCGCGGGCCAGCAGCAGGGCCTGTCGGAGATCACCTTCCTGCCGAGGGACAAGCGGGTCTACGACGACGTGAGCGAGCTGCTGTTCGGCAACGGAGGTGGCGGCGGTGGGGACGACTAAGGCGGGACCGCACCGTCGCCGCGGCAGGCCGGCCCGCCACTGCCTCCGCACCCGAGCCGCCCGGAACGGGGACCGGCGGGCGCCGGGACGCCGCACCGCGCTCCGCCCTGCCGCCGGTCCGTCGCGCCGGGCCTGTGGCCGGCCGTTGGATGCGGCAGTCTGGGCGCTGATGCGGATCGACCTGCACACCCACTCGTCGGTGTCCGACGGCACCGACAGCCCCACCGAGCTGCTCGCCGCGGCCCGGGCCGCCGGCCTGGACGTCGTCGCGCTCACCGACCACGACACCACCGCGGGCTGGGCCGAGGCGGAGCGGGCCCGCCCCGACGGGCTGACCGTCGTCCCGGGCGCAGAGCTGTCCTGCCGCTGGTTCCCCGCGGGGTCCCCGCCGATCAGCGTGCACCTGCTGGCCTACCTCTTCGACCCGGGGCACCGGGCGCTGGCGGCGGAGCGGGCCCGGCTGCGCGACGAGCGGCTCAGCCGCGGCGAGCGCATCGTGACCGCCCTCGCCGACGCCGGCCACCCGGTCGCCTGGAGCGACGTCGTCGAGCGCGCCGGCGGCGGGGTGGTGGGCCGGCCGCACGTGGCGCGGGCCCTGGTCGAGGCCGGCGTCGTCGAGTCGGTCGACCACGCCTTCGCCACGCTGCTGCACCACCGCAGCCCCTTCTACGTCGCCAAGGCCGACACCGACGTGCTCGTCGGCATCGCGCTGGTGCGCGCGGCCGGCGGGGTGCCGGTGTTCGCCCACGGGCTGGCGACGCGGCGCGGCCGGGTGGTCGGGGACGAGGCGATCGCGACGATGGCCGAGGCGGGGTTGCTCGGCCTGGAGGTCGACCACCCCGACCACGACCCGGACGAGCGCGCCCACCTGCGCGGCCTGGCCGGCGAGCTGGGGCTGCTGGTCACCGGCTCGAGCGACTACCACGGCAGCAACAAGACGACGCCGATCGGCGCCTGCGCCACCGCGCCGGACCAGTTCGACGCTCTGCTGGCGGCGAGCACCGGCGCCGCGCCGTTCGGCGGGAGCGCCGGCGCCTCCGGTTAGCGTGACCGGCATGGGAGGCGCACAGCTCGAGATGCCGGGCATGCCGCGGCGGCTGTTCCCGGCCACGCCGAGCAAGCTGGCCGCCTTCAGCGACTGCCCGCGCCGCTACCGGCACGCCTACGTCGACCGGCCCAGCCCGGCGAAGGGCCCGGCCTGGGCGCACAACAGCGTGGGCTCGGCGGTGCACGCCGCGCTGCGCTCGTTCTGGGAGCTGCCGCTGGCCAGGCGCACCCCGGGCTCGGCGCGCCAGCTGCTCTACGGCGTCTGGTCGGCGGCCGGCTTCCGCGACGCCGAGCAGTCCGAGCGGTGGCGCGCCCGGGCGGCGGGCTGGCTCACCGACTACGTGACCGGCCTCGACCCCGCCGACGAGCCGGTCGGCACCGAGCGCCAGGTCGCCGCCACCACCGAGCGGCTGGCGCTGTCCGGCCGGGTCGACCGGATCGACCAGCGCGGCGAGGAGCTGGTGGTCGTCGACTACAAGACCGGCCGCTCGGTCTGCACAGACGACGAGGCCCGCGGCTCACCCGCGCTGGCCGCCTACGTGCTGGGGGTGCGCCGCACCCTGCGCCGGCCGTGCAGCCGGGTCGAGCTGCACCACCTGCCCACCGGCACGGTGGCCGCCTTCGAGCACACCGACCGGTCGCTGGCCAACCACGTCCGGCGGGCCGAGGACGTCGCCGCCGACATCACCGCGGCCACCGCGGCCGTCGACGGCGGGGAGGACCCGGACGCCGCCTTCCCCGCGGCTCCCGGCCGCCAGTGCGGCTGGTGCGACTTCCGGCCCAGCTGCGCGGTCGGTCGGGCGGCCACCCCGCCGCGGGACACGTGGAGCTTCCTCGCCGAGGAGACCTCGGCCGACGCCTGATGGCCTCGTCCCGGGCCCCGCCCTGAGCTTGCGAAGGGTGGGGAGGACGGGGTCCTTCTTCAGGCCGTGAGCGGCTCGACCGACGCGACGCGCTCCCGGGCCGACCGCACGATCGGCGACTCGCGCACCTGCGACGGCACCGTCAGCGCCGCCCGGCGGAACGCGCGCACGGCGGCGGTCGCCGCGGTGTCGGTCAGGCCGTAGCCCGGCAGTCCGTAGAGCCGGCGCGCCCACCGGGGCAGCGTGGCTGCCCCCAGGGCCGCCAGGGTGCTCCACGCGGGCCGTGCCGGCGTCAGCAGCTGCACCCAGGCCGGCATCGGCGGCAGCAGGACGAAGCGGGAGGCATCCCGCGCCGCCGGGGTCACCGCCAGCTGCAGTCGGGTGCGCTGCAGGTAGGCGTCCAGCTCCGCCACGCTCGCCGGCACGTCGCCGGCCTCGCAGCCGATGAGCACCGCGGCGGTCACCTGCTCGGCGACGTAGCGGTCGGCCTCGGCGTCGGTCAGCGGCACCCCGGCCCGCCGGGCGACCGACAGCAGGGAGTCGACCTCGCAGCAGTGGACCCACAGCAGCAGGTCGGCGTCGTCGACGGCGTAGCTGCGACCGGTGGTCTCCTCGACCGCCGACTTGCGCCGGTGCATGCCGCGCACCCGGCGCACCGACCGCAGCACGTCGCGGCGGGTGCCGAAGGTCAGGGTGGCGACGTACTCCGCGGTGCGGGTCAGCCGCGCCCACGGGTCCTCGGCGAAGGCGGTGGAGAAGCGGGCGACGCCGTCCATGGCGACCGGGTGCAGCGCCTGCAGCAGCAGCGCCCGGATGCCGCCGACGGAGAACGCCGGGTCGGCGTGGATCCGCCAGCTGACGCTATCGGGGCCGAAGAAGCCGAGCAGGTCCTCCTCGGCCGTGAAGTCGTCGACCGACGGCAGCCGGTTCACCGGAGCGCTCCGGCCGGAGCCGGCACGGAGGCCCAGAAGTCGAGCAGGACCGCACACGTGCGGGGCGGGTTCTCGATGGCGGGGGAGTGGACGGCGCCGGCGATGACCTCGTGCCGGGCGCCGAGCCGGCGTGCCATGTCCGCCTGCACGGCCGGCGTCCACGCGTCGTCCGCGGCGCCGTGCGCCACCAGCACCGGGACGCCGGTCGCCGCGAGCTCCGCGACCCGGTCGGGTTCGCTGGTCATCGCGTCGGCCATCCCGCGCAGGCCCGCGGCGCTGTTGGCGAGGAACCGCCGGGCCAGGAACTCGCGGGTCGGCTCCGGCACCAGCTGGGCCCTGGGGTCGGTCATCGCCAGCTGCTCGAGCGTCTCGTGCACCAGCGGCACGCCGCCCTCGTCCAGCAGGGGGGTGAGGTGCTGGAGCAACTGCGCCCGGCTGCCCCCCAGCCGCGACGGGCCGGAGCCGAGCAGGGTGAGCGTGGCGAACGCCGCCGGCTCGGCCAGGACGGCGGCCCGGCTGACCAGACCGCCGAAGGAGTGACCGACCAGGTGCAGCGTGGCCCGGCCCTCGGCACGCAGCTGCCGCGCGACGGCGACGAGGTCGCCGGCCAGCTCGGCGACCGAGTAGCGCGCCGGGTCGTCGGGCCCCGGTGACTCGAACTGCCCCCGCTGGTCGAGGGCGACGACGCGGTACCCGGCGGCGCACAGCGGGCGCAGCAGCGGCGCGAAGTCCTCCTTGCTGCCGGTGAAGCCCGGGACCAGCAGGACGGTGCCGCGCTCCGCGTCGCCGCCGGTGTCCAGCGCCGCCAGTGGACCCGCGCCGCCTTCGAACGCGTGGTGCCGCGCGTCGTGCTCGGCCAGCTGGCGGAGGTCGTCGGGCGCGATGGAGACGGGAGCGCTGTCGTCCGGACCGCCGGGCATCACCATGCCCACCAGTGAACATCGGCGACGGCACTCATGCAGTCGACCCGCCACGGCCCCGTCCAGAGGCTCGCCGCGAGCTTGCGAGCGGGTGAGGAGGACGGGGTCCTCCTTCAGCGATGAGCGGTGACGCGGTCGGGCAGCTGGTGGACGACGACCGGGCCGGCCACGGTGACCAGCCCACCGGCGTCCAGCTCGGGGGTGGCGACGCGCTGCAGCTCGTCGCCGGTGGCGAGGTCGCGGAGGACGACGGCGTCGCCCTCGGGCACCGGGATCGACGTCCCCGCGGGGAGCAGCGCCCGGTCGGCCTCGCCGGCGGGCACGCCGGTGGCCGGGGTGCGCCAGGAGACCACGCCGGTGCCCTGGTCGACGACGGTCAGCGTGCCGTAGGCCCACACGAGCGCGCTGGTGCCGACGCCGGTCGCGAGCACCTCGTCCGCGGCCTCCGCGACGGGCGGACCGAGCGGGGCGCCGTCGACGCCGGCGAGCAGCTGCACGCCGTCGTCGCCGGCGACCACGACCGCCTGCTCGACGCCGGCCAGCGTCGTCCCCCCGGTCACGTCCCGGCTCCACAGCGGGGTGCCGTCGTAGCCGTCGAGGAGGCGCACCTGCACCGACCCGCCGCAGGTCTGCAGGACGGCGACGCCCGCGCCGCCGACGTCGCCGTCCGCGAACGTGCAGCCCTCGTCCGGAGCGGCCCGCCAGCGGATGCTGTCGCCGACCGGGTCGAGGGTGAGCACGCCGGTCGGGCTGGTCGCCAGCACGATGCCCTCGGTGCTGGACAGCACTGCGTCGGGACGCAGGTCGAGGTTGCGGGTCCAGGCTCGCACGCCGGTGTCGACGGCGAGCGCGACCGCCTCGTCGCAGCGGTCCTCGGTGCCGAACACGGCGACGACGCGGCCGCCGACGACGGTCCAGTCGCAGAGCCGGGCGTTGGCGCGGGTGTAGCGCCAGGCCTCCTCGCCGCTGTCGACCCCGAGCGCGCGCACCCCGTGCCCGTCGCCGACGACGACGCGGCCGCCGTCCGCGGTCGCGCGGACCGCGCCGCCGGTCGGCGTCGTCGGGGCGGACCAGGCGGCGGAGACGGCACCGGGCGGTGTCCCGCTGGGGACGCCGGCCGGTGCCGCGGTGGTGCTGACGGTGGCGGCCGCGTCCGAGCCCCGCCACAGCAGGATCGAGACGACGACCAGCGCGAGGACGGCCGCCGTCCACGCCCACACCCGCAGCGGCGGACGCACCACCGGCCGGCCCACCCTGTGCAGGGGCCCTCCCTCTAGGCGGCGGGCTCGGCCGAACCCCGGCCGGACCCGCCGCGACGACGCCGGCGGCGCTTGCGGGCCGGGGACTCGCCGGTCGCGGCGGCCTCGCCGGCCGGCACCTCCGCGGGGGCGTCCGCGGCCGCGGCGCCGGCCGCGGCGGCACCGCTGCTCCGGGTGCGCCGGCGCGGACGGCTCTTGCGGGCGCCCTCCGGCTTCTCCTCGTCCTCACGGCCCGGGCCGCGGCCGCCGCCGGAGCGGGTGCGCTTGCCGGTCTCGCCGAGGTCCTCGACGGTCTCGGCGTCCAGGCCCTCGCGGGTGCGCTGCGCGCGGGGCAGCCGGCCGGTCGCGCCCTCGGGCACGTCCAGGTCGGTGTAGACCCACGGCGAGGTGGAGTAGGTCTCCGGCGGGTCGGTGAAGTCCAGGTCCAGCGCCTTGTTGATCAGCTGCCACCGGGGGATGTCGTCCCAGTCGACCAGCGTGACCGCGACGCCGGTGCTGCCGGCGCGGCCGGTGCGGCCGATCCGGTGCACGTAGGTCTTCTCGTCCTCGGGGCACTGGTAGTTCACGACGTGGCTGACGCCGGTGACGTCGATGCCGCGGGCGGCGACGTCGGTGGCAACCAGGACGTCGACCTTGCCGCTGCGGAAGGCGCGCAGCGCCTGCTCGCGGGCTCCCTGGCCGAGGTCGCCGTGCACGGCCGCCGCGGCGAACCCGCGCTCGACCAGCTCGTCGGCGACCTTCTGCGCGGTGCGCTTCGTGCGGCAGAACACCATCGCCAGGCCGCGGTCGCGGGACTGCAGCACCCGGGAGAGCAGCTCGGGCTTGTCCAGGTTGTGCGCCCGGTAGATGAACTGGGTGGTCTGCGGGACCGTCGACCCCTCGTCGTTGCCGTGCGCCCGGATGTGCGTGGGCTGGGTCATGAAGGACCGCGACAGCGTCACGATCGGGCCGGGCATCGTCGCGGAGAACAGCATCGTCTGCCGCTTCTCCGGGACCATCGCGAGGATCCGCTCGATGTCGGGCAGGAAGCCCAGGTCGAGCATCTCGTCGGCCTCGTCGAGGACCAGGACGCCGACCTTCCCCAGGATCAGGTGGCCCTGCTGAGCCAGGTCGAGCAGCCGCCCCGGGGTGCCGACGACGACCTCGACGCCGGCCTGCAGCGCGGCGACCTGCGGCTCGAAGGCCCGGCCGCCGTAGATGGCCTGCACGCGGACGCCGCGCTTGGCGCCGGCGGTGCCGAGGTCGCGGGCGACCTGCACGCACAGCTCACGGGTGGGGACCACGACCAGCGCCTGCGGGACGCCGTCGCCGCCCTCGGAGGCGGGGACCACGCGCTGCAGCAGCGGGACGCCGAAGCCGAGGGTCTTGCCGGTGCCGGTGCGGGCCTGGCCGATGAGGTCGTTGCCGGCCAGCGCCAGCGGGAGGGTGAGCTCCTGGATGGCGAAGGTCCGGGTGATGCCGGCCTCGGCCAGCGCCGCGACCACGTCGGGGTGGACGTCGAAGTCGCTGAACAGCGGCGCGTCCTCGGCGACGGGGGCGCCGCCGAGCTCCTCGACGGTCTGCTCGAGCTGCTCGGGCGCGGGAGCGCCGGTCTCGGCGTGCTCGAGCTCGGGGGTGGTGGGGGTGTTCTCGGTGGAGGTCAGTGCTCTCGCCTCTGGTCTGCTGGGGGACCGGCTCGGGGGCGCGATCGCGCCGCTGTCGCACCAGTCCCGGTCGGGTGTCGCGGGATCGGTTCCAGCGCCGACGCGGCCAGCAGGAACCGGGCCACACCTCGGTGTCGACCCGGGAGGGGACCCCTCGGGGCATCGTCTCCAGCGGTCGTCAGCGCACAGATACACAGCGAACCCGAGGGCTCGCCGATTCCCAGTCTAGCGTGCGCACCGGTTAGCCTCCCTCCGCCGCGCGGTCCGGGGCGCCGAGCCACCCCGTCCGGGGCAGGCGCCAACGTCCCACCGATCCCGGGAGCTGCCAGTGGACGCGGTCGACCAGCAAGCCGTCGTCGACCTGCTGGGGGTGCTGTCCTACGCGGAGCTGACCGCCTTCGACCGGCTGGCCGAGGACGCGCGGCTGGCGCCCACCCTGGACGGCCGGGCCGCGCTGGCGCAGATGGCGGCCGCGGAGATCGACCACCACCGCCGGCTGACCGCGCGCCTCACCGAGCTCGGCGCCGAGCCGACCGCGGCGATGCGCCCGTTCGTCCCCGCGCTGGACGCCTTCCACGAGACCACCCGGCCGCGCACCTGGTTGGAGGGGTTGGTCAAGGCCTACGTGGGGGACGGCCTGGCGTCGGAGTTCTACCGGGAGATCGCCGGCTTCCTGCCCGACCCCGACCGGGGGTTGATCCTCGACGTGCTCGCCGACACCGGCCACGCCGACTTCGCCGTCCGCGAGGTGCGGGCGGCGATCGCGACCGACCGCACGCTCTCCGGCCGGCTGGCCCTGTGGGGACGGCGGCTGGTGGGCGAGGCCATGCGGCAGGCGCAGGCGGTGATCGCCGAGCGCGACCAGCTCGCCGCGCTGATCCTCGAGGGCACCGGCGACCTCAACGGCATCGGGCGGCTGGTCGAGCGGATCACCAGCGCGTACACCGATCGGATGAAGACCCTCGGCCTGAACCCGTGACGGACCCGGTGCCCCGCGCGCTCGGCGCGGGCCCCTGCACCGGGGCCGGGTGACCGGTGTCCGGTGGGAGCGCATCCCCGGACACGACGACGGGGCGCCCCCGCCGCTGCGGAGACGCCCCGTCGGGACGTGCGGATGGCCCTCAGGCGCCCGCGATGAAGCCCACGCGCCGCTGGTCGGCCTGCGCGATCTCCACGTAGGCGATGCGGTCGACGGGGACGAGCACCCGGCGACCACGGTCGTCGACCAGCGTCAGCAGGCCGTCCTTGGTCGCGCCGGACATGGCCTTCGCCACCTCGGCAGCGATCTCGTCGGGGGTCTTGGGGCTGTCGATGACCAGCTCCCGGGGGGAGTGTTGGACACCGATCTTGACTTCCACGGGGGATGCCTCCTCGAGTTGCGCGGCTGATCCCCACGCTAGTGCAGCGGGCGATCCGCCGACCTGCGGTGCAGGTGTGCCGTCAGCGAACGTGGCCCCGCTGCAGTGGGAGGACCCCGTCCTCCTCACCCCTCGCAAGCTCGGGGCGAGCCTCGGGACGGGGCCGGGGGGCAGCGGGCCCCTCTTCAGCGCGCGCCGCCCTCGCCGCCCTCGACCCGGGGGAAGCCGGAGATGCCGCGCCAGGCCAGCGCGGTCAGCAGCGACACCGCCTCGTCGCGGGACACGGTGCCCTTGCGGGGCAGCCACCAGCGGGCGCTCGTCTCGGACAGCCCGGTCAGGCCCGAGGCGAGCAGCAGCGCCCGCTCCCGGTCCAGGCCGGTGTCGGCGGCGATGACCTCGCCGATCGCCTCCACGCAGGCCCGGTGGCCGCGGTCGGCCAGCTCGCGGACGTCCTCGTCGTTGTTCAGGTCGGACTCGAAGACCAGCCGGAACGCGGCGCCGTCGGCGTTGATGAAGTCGAAGTACGCCCCGACGGCGCCGTTGACGCGGGTGCGGTTGTCGTCGGTGCCCTCCATCGCCTCGCGCACCCGGTCGGTGAGCGCGGTGACCTGCTCCTCGAGCAGCGCCAGGTAGAGCTCCCGCTTGCCCGGGAAGTGCTGGTACAGCACGGGCTTGCTGACCCCGGCCCGGTCGGCGATCTCGTCCATCGCCGCGGCGTGGTAGCCCTGGGCGACGAAGACCTCCTGCGCGGCCTGCAGCAGCTGCGCGCGGCGGGCGCCCCGCGGCAGACGGGACGAGCGGCGGACGGGCGCGGGCGCTGACCGGGATACGTGCATGGCGGGGGGATGTTACCGACCGGTCACCCGCTCGCGCGCCGCCGTCCGCGCTGACCTAGCGTCTGCCGGGTGCCCGACGGTCCCGACGCCCGCGCCGCCGCGGACGGGCACCCCGCCCGGCCGGCCCGCCTGTCGGCGGTCCCGCTACCGGGCACCGACCGCCTCCCGCCGCCGTGGCCGGGGGAGCAGGTCGCCGTCCGCGGGGGAGAGGTGTTCGTCCGGCGGACGCCGTGGACCGGCCCGGTGGACGGCGCTGCCGCGGGTGCGCCGCGGGAGCGGGCGCTCTACGTGCACGGGCTCGGCGGCGCCTCGACCAACTGGACCGACCTCGCCGCGCTGCTCGCCGTCCGCTTCGACGGCTGGGCGCTGGACCTCCCCGGTTTCGGCCGCTCGCGGCCGCCGGCGCGCACCTCCTACTCGGTCCGCGGGCACGTGGCGGCGGTCGTCGACGTCCTGGAGCGGATCGTCGCCGAGCCCGGGGAGGCCGCCGGCCGGCCGGTGCACCTGCTGGGCAACTCCCTCGGCGGCCTGGTCTCGCTGTTCGTCGCGGCCAGTCGTCCCGACCTGGTCGCCACCCTCACCCTCGTGTCCCCGGCGATGCCGGTCTACCGCGTGCCGGGCGCCTTCAGCCGCACGCTGCTGCTGCTCCTGCTGCCCGGGATCCCGGCACTGGCCGAGCGCCGGTTGTCCGGCGTGACACCCGAGCAGCAGGTCCGCGGGATGGTGCAGGTGTGCTTCGGCGACCCGCGGCGGGTGCCGAGGGCGCGGCTGGACCAGGCGCTGGCCGAGATGCGCGAGCGCGCCGGGCAGCCGTGGGCGACGCGGGCGCTGACCCGCAGCATGCGCGGGCTGATCACCTCCTACCTGCGCGTGGGCCCGCGCAACGCCTGGCGGCTGGCCCGGTCGCTGCGGCCGCCGACGCTGGTGGTCTGGGGCGACCGCGACCGGTTGGTCGACCCCGCCCTCGCACCGCGGCTGGCAGCCGCCGTCCCGGACGCGCGCCTGCAGGTCCTTGAGGGCGTCGGGCACGTCGCGATGCTGGAGGCCCCCGAGCCGACGGCGCGGGCGGTGCTGGCACTGGCCGAGGACGCCGCCGCGGCGGCCGTGCCCGACCAGGCGCGCGCCTCCTGGCCTGCGGCGCGTCGGCGCCCGGCCACACGCCGTCACCGCGCGGTCTCCACCGGAGCCGGGAGGCCGTGAGAGTCTGACCAGGTGAGTCCCGCGGACGCCTTCCCAGGCCGCGGGCCGAACGGGCGCACGCGACCTGCGCCGGACGCCGGCCCGCCCGGTCGTCCCGCTCGCGCCGAGGAGCCGGTCCGCGGCCTGCCGCGCGTGCCCCCGCCCGTCGCCCGCCGCGCCGAGCCGCAGCAGCCCCCGCGGTTCGCCGACACCAACCCGGTGGTGACCCGGTCGGAGTCCCCGAGCCGCACCGAGCGCCCGCGGGTCCGCCGTCCCGTCGCCACCGACGGCGCACCCGGGCGGATCCCCGCCGACCCCCGCACCGGGGGGACCCGCGTCGTCGTCACCGGCCGCACCCGGTCGGGGACCACCGGCGGCGGAGGCGGCCGGTTCCGCCGGTTCGTCACCCGGTGGGGCTGGCGCGCCTACGCGATCCCGCTGCTCGTCCTGGCGACCGTGGTCACGCTCGTGGACCTCGCGTCCGGCGGAGCCGGCACGGGCGGGTCGGCCACCGCCGCGCCGACGCCCTCGGCCGGTGCCCCCATCACCGCGGAGGCGGTCGCGGAACCCTCGGCGACCCCGACGGCGCCGGCCGAGATCGACGCCGCACCGACCGAGGCGCCGGAGACCGCCGCGGGCGCCCCCGGCTTCGTCCAGCAGGGCGCCGGGAGCGTGACCGTCGTCCCCGGCACCTCGCAGGTCCGCGGGACCGGCCCGCTGCAGCGCTTCGTCGTCGAGGTCGAGGACGGCATCGAGGTGGACGGGCCGTCGTTCGCCGCCGCGGTCGAGGAGACGCTGGCCGACCCGCGGTCGTGGGGCAACGGCGGGCGGATGTCGTTCCAGCGGGTCGGCCAGGAGGAGGCCGCGGCCGGCGACTACGCGTTCAAGGTGACGCTGATCAGCCCCGGCAACATGGAGCGGTACTGCCCCGGCGTCGGCACCGGCGGGTACACGTCCTGCCGGTACGGCGACCGGGCCGTCATCAACCTGGCCCGCTGGGCGACCGCCGTCCCGGACTACCAGGGCGACATCCCCACCTACCGGCACTACGTGGTGAACCACGAGGTCGGCCACGCGCTCGGCAACGGGCACCAGGAGTGCCCCGGACCCGGCCGGCCGGCACCGGTCATGCAGCAGCAGACCCTCGGGCTCGAGGGCTGCGCCAAGAACGCCTGGCCGTACCCCTGACGGGGTCGCCCCCCCGGCCGACACCGCCGGCGGGTGCGTCTCCCGGCTGCGCCGAGCCCTCCCCGCGCGTCCGCGCGCCCCTCCCCGGGTAGGGGGTCGGCATGGACGCGATCTCGTTCGGCAAGGCCGGTCTGCAGGGCTGGCGCGCGAAGCTGGCCGACGCGGTGGCCGACCCGGTCGCCCGGAACTCCGGGCTGACCGACGACCAGGTGAGGGCTGCGGTGGGCGCCGTCTTCTTCGTGCTGTCGGTCGTCTACGTGGGCCAGACGCTCAAGCGCCTGGCCGCCAGGAGCTGAGGGCACCGCTGCTCGTACGCGGCTCCGGTGGTCGGGGAATCATGCGGGCGTGCCACGCTGTTGACCCGACGAACGCCGGCCTGCGCTGGGCCGCTGTCGAGTACTGAGGAGCAGCTCGTGTCCCTGCCACCCCTGGTGGAGCCCGCCGCCGATCTCACGATCGACGAGGTCCGCCGGTACAGCCGTCACCTGATCATCCCGGACGTCGGGATGGACGGCCAGAAGCGACTGAAGAACGCCAAGGTGCTCGCCGTCGGCGCCGGCGGCCTCGGTTCGCCCGTGCTGATGTACCTGGCCGCGGCCGGGGTCGGGACGCTGGGCATCGTCGAGTTCGACGTCGTCGACGAGTCGAACCTGCAGCGCCAGATCATCCACGGCAGGTCCGACGTGGGCCGGTCCAAGGCCGAGAGCGCGCGCGACTCCATCACGGAGATCAACCCCTACGTCGACGTCCGCCTGCACCAGACGCGGCTGGACAGCGACAACGTGATGGAGATCTTTAGCCAGTACGACCTCATCGTCGACGGCACCGACAACTTCGCCACGCGCTACCTGGTCAACGACGCCTGCGTGCTGCTGGGCAAGCCCTACGTCTGGGGCTCGATCTACCGGTTCGACGGCCAGGTCTCGGTGTTCTGGAACGAGCACGGCCCGAACTACCGCGACCTCTACCCGGTGCCCCCGCCCCCCGGCATGGTGCCCAGCTGCGCCGAGGGCGGCGTGCTCGGCGTCCTGTGCGCGACCATCGGTGCCATCCAGGCCACCGAGGCGGTCAAGCTGATCACCGGCATCGGCGAGACGCTGCTCGGCCGGCTGATGGTCTACGACGCCCTGGAGATGACCTTCCGCACCATCAAGGTGCGCAAGGACCCGGAGGGCGAGCCGATCACCGGGCTCATCGACTACGAGACCTTCTGCGGTGTGGTCTCCGACGAGGCCCAGCAGGCCGCCGCGGGCTCGACGATCACCGTCGACGAGCTCAAGGACATGATGGACGCCGGCAAGGACTTCGAGCTGATCGACGTCCGGGAGCCCAACGAGTACGAGATCGTGTCGATCCCCGGCGCGACGCTCATCCCCAAGGACGAGATCCTCTCCGGCCGGGCGCTGGCGCAGCTGCCGCAGGACAAGCCGATCGTGCTGCACTGCAAGACCGGCGTCCGTTCGGCCGAGGTGCTCGCCGCGGTGAAGAACGCGGGCTTCTCCGACGCCGTCCACGTCCAGGGCGGCGTGACGGCCTGGGCGACGCGCATCGACAAGACGCTGCCGACCTACTGAGAGGACCCCGCTGCCCCCCGCCGCTCGCGGCGGGGCCCTGCAGCGGGGCCGTTCCAGTACGTCACCTGCCGTTCCAGTACGTCGCCAGGGCTTGGTCCTCTCCCGTACGGGGCGGACCGGGCCCTGGCGCTGTCTACTGACCGCATGCCCGACTTCGCCCCGACCGAGCTGATCGCGCTCTTCCAGCGCGCGCAGGCCGCGTTCACCGACCGCGTCGACGCGGTCGAGCCGGAGCAGTGGGACGACGAGGCGCTGCCCGGATGGACGGTCGCCGACCTCGTCGCGCACCTGGTGTCCGAGGCGCTCTGGGTGCCGCCGCTGCTGGCCGGGGAGCCGTTCGACCTCATCGACGGCCGCTTCCCCGACGACACCAGCGACCTGCTGGGAGACGACCCGCTGACCGGCTGGGAGTCCGCCGCCGACGGCGCGCTGGCCGCCTTCGCGCAGGACCGGGCGCTGCTGCACACCGTGCACCTGTCCCGCGGGCCGCTCTCGGCCGGGGAGTACATCGAGGAGATGACCGCCGACCTCACGGTGCACTCCTGGGACCTCGCCCGGGCCACCCACGGCGACACCGAACTGGACCCGGCGCTGGTCACGGCGGCCCTCGTCGTCGCCGACCGGCTCCCCGAGGCGGGCGTGCCCGGCCTGTTCGACCCGCCGCTGGACGTGCCGCGGACCGCTCCGCCGCAGGCCCGTCTGCTGGGGCGGTACGGCCGCCGGGGCTGACCGGAACGGCTCCGCGATCGAGGGGCGCCGCCCGTCGCCCCCGCCCCTAGGCTGCCGCTGTTCGAGATCGGCAGGAGGTGCCCCCTGCACGAGCCAGCCACCCCCGGCACGGAAGACCTCCGGTCCGTCCGCCGGCCCGGGTCGGGCGTGCGTGCCGTGAGCCCGGCGAGACCCGGCGGACCGCCGTCCCCGGGCGCCTCGCCGCTGGACGTCGACGAGGCCGTCCTCGACGTCGTCGAGCGGATCCCGGCCGGCCGGGTCAGCACCTACGGCGCCATCGGGCGGCTGGTCGGCGTCGGGCCGCGGCGGGTCGCCCGCGCGCTGTCGCTGGGCGGGGGAGCGGTGCCGTGGCACCGGGTGGTGCGCGCCGACGGCTCGGCCGCCGAGGCGGTCCGGGTCGAGCAGCTCGGGCTGCTGGCCGCCGAGGGCGTGCCGGCGCGCAACGGCCGGGTCGACCTGGCCGCCGTCGGCTGGCCCTGAGCCGGCCGGAGGCAGCGGTCCTGCCGGGGCCGGGGACCGCACCGCCGGCGCGGTGCCGGTCCCCTGGTGCGTCGGCGTGCCGCTCGACGAGAGCCGCGCCGCGCCGGGTGCCCGACCCTCCGAGAACGTCGGACGCTCGTGGTGTCATCGGGGTGTGGCACTGCGGGGGGACGAGTCGACGCCGATCTACCGCCTGTTGCAGCCGGCCGCGGTGCCGGCGCCAGCGCCCCGGCTCGACCCCACCCAGCAGGCCGTCGTCGACCACCCGGGCGGCCCGCTGCTGGTGCTCGCCGGCCCCGGCACGGGCAAGACGACGACGATCGTCGAGGCGGTCGCCGCGCGGATCGACCACGGCGTCGACCCCGAGCAGATCCTCGTCCTGACCTTCAGCCGCCGCGCCGCGGCCGAGCTGCGCGACCGCGTCACCGCGCGGGTGGCGCGCACCATCCGCGAGCCGCTGGCCCGCACCTTCCACTCCTACGCCTACGGCGTGCTGCGCCGGGCGGCGCTGCTGCGCGGGGAGGCGCCCCCGCGGCTGCTCACCGCCGCCGAGCAGGACGCCCTCGTCGCCGAGCTGCTGCGCGGTGACCTGGCCGGGGAGGGCGCGGTGCGGTGGCCGGAGTCGCTGCTGCCGGCGCTGACCACCGCCGGTTTCCGCGGCGAACTGCGCGAGCTGCTGCTGCGGGCCACCGAGCGGGGGGTCGACCCGGAGCTGCTGGCCGCCTGGAGCCGGGAGACCGGCAACGAGGCGTGGCTGCACGCCGCGGCCTTCCAGGAGCAGTACGAGGCGGTCACCGCCTTCTCCACCGCCGGCGGCGGTGACGCGTCGGGCTACGACCCCGCCGAGCTGGTCCGGGCCGCGATCGCCGAGCTCGAGGACGACCCGGCGCTGCTGCGCGCCGAGCGCGAGCGGGCCCGTTGGCTGTTCGTCGACGAGTACCAGGACACCGACCCGGCGCAGGTGGAACTGCTGCAGCTGCTCGCCGGTGGCGGGGCCGACCTGGTCGTCGTCGGCGACCCCGACCAGGCCGTCTACACCTTCCGCGGCGCCGAGCCGCGCGGCATCGTCGAGTTCCCCGAGCGGTTCCGCACCGTGAGCGGCCGGCCCGCACCGCGGCTGTCGCTGGGCGTGTGCCGGCGCTCGGGCCCCGCGTTGCTGGAGGTCAGCCGGAGGGTCGCCGAGGCGCTGCCCGGTCCCTGGGAGCACCGCCGGCTGACCGCCGTCGGGGGCGCCGAGGAGGGCAGCGCCGAGGTGCACGTGTTCGGCTCGGCGTCGGTGGAGGCCGCCTACGTCGCCGACACCCTGCGCCGCGCGCACCTGGTCGACGGCGTCCCGTGGTCGGGGATGGCCGTCGTCGTGCGCACCGCGCTGGCCGTCGGGCCGCTGCGGCGGGCGCTCACCTCGGCCGGCGTCCCGGTCGAGGTCGGCACCGACGACCTGCCGCTCGCCGCACAGCCGGCCGTCGCCCCGCTGCTGGCCGCGCTCGGCGCCCTGCTGCCGCCGCCGGGCGCCGAGCCGGGCACCCTGGCCCTCGACGAGCCCGGCGCCGAGGCGTTGCTCACCTCCGCGCTGGGCGGCGCGACCGTGCTGGACCTGCGCCGGCTGCGCCGTGCCGTGCGGATCGCCCAGGCCCAGCGCGGGGTCGATGCCGACGAGCGGGGCGCGCCGCTGGCCACCGCGCTCACCGACGAGGGGTTGCTCGAGGAGCTGCCCGACGCCGTCGCCCGACCCGCGCGCCGGGTCGCGGACGTGCTGGCCGCCGGCCGGGTGGCGCTGGCCCTCGACGGGTCCGCGGAGGACGTGCTCTGGGCGATGTGGCAGCGCAGTGGCCTGGCCGCCCGGTGGGCGCGGGCCAGCGCCGCCGGCGGGGCGGCCGGAGCGGTCGCCGACCGCGACCTCGACGCGGTCGTCGCGCTCTTCGACGCCGCGGCCGGCTTCGTCGACCGGCTGCCCTCGGCCACCGTCGGCGCGTTCGTCGAGCACCTGTCGGCGCAGGAGCTGCCCGGGGTCAGCGACGCGGGCCGGGAGTCGGCGACCGACGCCGTCCGGCTGCTCACCGCGCACGCGTCCAAGGGCCTGGAGTGGGACGTCGTCTGCGTGGCCGGCGTGCAGGAGGGCATCTGGCCCGACCTGCGCGACCGCGGCACGCTGCTGGGCACCGAGCTGCTGGTCGAGCGGGTGGCGGGCATCGACGGCGCCGTCCTCGACCGGCGCGTGCAGATGCTGGCCGAGGAGCGGCGGCTGTTCTACGTCGCGTGCACCCGCGCCCGCCGGCGGCTGGTGGTCACCGCCGTCGAGGGCGCCCTGGACGGACCCGACGCCGGCGCCACGGCCTCCCGGTTCCTCGACCTCGTCGTCCCCCCGCCCGACGACGGACGGCCGCTGACGCCGCTGCCGCGTTCGCTCACCCTGCCCGCGCTGGTCGCCGAGCTGCGGCGGGCGGTCAGCGACCCGCAGACCGAGCCGGCCCGCCGGTCCGCCGCGGCCGCAGTGCTGCGCCGGCTGGCCGACGAGGGCGTGCCCGGCGCCTCCCCGGCCGACTGGTGGGGCCTGGCGCCGCTGTCCGACGACGCTCCGCTGGTGCCCGACGGCGAGGCGGTGCGGGTGCGCCCGTCGGCGATCGAGACCTTCCAGCGCTGCCCGCTGAAGTGGGTGCTCGGCGCGGTCGGCGCCGAGGCCTCGCCCGACGCGACCCGCACCGTCGGCTCGGCGGTGCACGCCGTCGCGCAGCAGGTGGCCGAGGGGCTGCCCGCCGCCGAGGCACCCGCCGCGCTGGCCGCGGAGCTCGACCAGCTCGACCTCGGCCCCGGCTGGGCCGACCAGCGGCAGCGGATCGCCGCCCGCGACATGCTCGACCGGTTCCTGCGCTGGCACGCCGCCAACGGCCGTGAGCTGCTCGCCGCCGAGGCCGACTTCGACGTCACCGTGGGGCGGGCCCGCATCCGCGGCCAGGTCGACCGGCTCGAGCGCGACGGCGCCGGCCGGCTGGTCGTGGTCGACCTCAAGACCGGGCGCACCGCCGCGCGCGACATCGACACCCACGGGCAGCTGGCCGCCTACCAGGTGGCCGTCGCCGCCGGCGCGTTCGGCGAGCACGGCGACGCACCGGGCGGAGCGGCGCTGCTGCAGGTGGGCACCGGGAGCAAGGCCAAGGAGCAGGCACAGGGCCCGCTGCCCCCCGGCGTCCCGGTGGGGGAGACCTGGGCCGGGGAGCTGGTGGCGCAGGTCGGCGACGGCATGGGCGCGGGCACCTTCGAGGTGCGCACCGGCAGCCACTGCTCCCGGTGCCCGGCCCGGCGCAGCTGCCCGCTGCACGAGCGCGGCCGGCAGGTGACGTCGTGAGCGGGCTCGCGAGCGCACGCACGGGCACGGCAACCGCGGGAACGCGGCCGACGGGCGCCGGCGAGGAGGACTCGTGAGTCGGCGTACGCCCACGCCGCCGGAGGCCCAGCTCTCCTTCGACGACGCTCTCTTCGGTGCCGCGCCCGAGCCGGTGCGGGCGCGCCGGCTGCTCACCCCGGCCGAGGTCGCCGCGCGCTGCGGACTGGCCTACGCGCCCTCCGACGAGCAGGCGCGGGTGGTGTCGGCGCCGGCCGACCGGCCGCTGGTCGTCGTCGCCGGGGCCGGGTCGGGCAAGACCGAGACGATGGCCGCCCGCGTCTGCTGGCTGGTGGCCAACGAGCTGGTCGCCCCCGACGCGATCCTGGGGCTGACCTTCACCCGCAAGGCGGCCAGCGAGCTCAACGAGCGCATCCGGATCCGGCTGGGCGCGCTGTCCCGGCACCCGGGGACCGATCCGGACCTGCGGGAGCGGCTGGCCGTCGCGATGCCGACGGTGTCGACCTACCACGGCTACGCCGCCTCGCTGGTCAGCGAGCACGGGCTGCGGATCGGCGTCGAGCCCGGTGCCGGCGTGCTGGGCCCGGCGATGTGCTGGGGGCAGGCGGCGTCCGTCGTGTCCGGCTGGACCGGCGACATGGATGACGTCCAGCTCACCCCGCTGACCACCGTCGAGGACGTGCTGGCGCTGGCCGGCGAGCTCGGCGAGCACGACATCACCGCCGACCGGCTGCGCGCGTGGACCGCGCAGCTGGAGCGGCGGATCGCCGGCTACCCCGATGCGAAGGGCAAGCGCGGCCCCTACAAGCCGGTGCTCGACATGCTGGCCCGCCAGCGCGCCCGCGTGGCGCTGCTGCCGCTGGTCGAGGCGTTCGAGGCGCGCAAGCGGGCCGCCGGGGCGATCGACCACTCCGACCAGGTGGCGCTGGCCGCGCGGATCGCCGTCAGCGCGCCCGAGGTCGGCCGCCGCGAGCGGGCCCGCTGGCGGATCGTGCTGCTCGACGAGTACCAGGACACCAGCGTCGGTCAGCTGCGGATGCTCGAGGCGCTGTTCGGCCGCACCACCGGGCACGCGGTGCTCGCCGTCGGGGACCCGCGGCAGTCGATCTACGGCTGGCGCGGCGCGTCGGCGGGGACGATCGAGCGCTTCTCCCGCACCTTCCCCGGCGTCCGCGGCCGGGAGGCGCAGCGGCTCACCCTGGCCACCAGCTGGCGCAACGACGGCGCGGTGCTCACCGTCGCCAACGACGTCGCCGGGCTGCTGCCGGCGCCCGAGGTTCCGCTGCCCGACCTCGCGCCGGCGCCCGGCGCCGGCCACGGGCTGGTCACCGCCGGCCTCTACCCGACCGTGGCGGAGGAGACCGAGGCGCTCGCCGACCGGCTGGCCGCCTGCTGGCGCGGCGAGGACCCGGCGCTGCCGCCGCGCGCCGACGGGCGGTCCCCGACCACGGCGGTGCTGGTGCGCACCCGCAAGCAGCTGCCCGGCATCGCCGCTGCGCTGCGCGCCCGCGGCCTGCCGGTGACCGTCGTCGGCCTGGGCGGGCTGCTGGAGGTGCCCGAGGTCTCCGACGTCGTCGCGACGCTGACCGTGCTGGTCGACCCCACCGCCGGCGACGCGATGGGCCGGCTGCTCACCGGCGCCCGCTGGCGGATCGGCCCCCGCGACCTCGCCGCGCTCGAGTCCCGCGCCCGCGCGCTGGTGCACGCCCGTCGTCCGGCCCGCGAGGACGACGACGACACCGCTGCCCGCCCGTCCGAGCGCGGCAGCATCGTCGAGGCGCTCGACGACCTGGGGGACCCGTCGGCCTTCTCGCCCGCGGCCTACCGACGGCTGCGCCGGCTGGCCACGGAGCTGGCGCACCTGCGCGGCCGGCTGGGGGAGCCGCTGCCCGACATGGTCGACGACGTCGTGCGGGTGCTCGGCCTGGAGACCGAGCTGGCCAGCGCTCCCGGCGTGAGCCCAGGCGCGGCGCGGGCGCACCTCGACGCGCTGCACGCGGTCGCCGCGGAGTTCACCGAGCTGGCCGAGCTGCCCTCGCTGCCGGCCTTCCTCGGCTACCTGCGCGACGCCGAGGAGCGCGAGCGTGGCCTCGAGCCCGGCGAGGTCGCGGTCGACCCGGAGTCGATCCAGCTGCTCACCGGCCACTCGGCCAAGGGCCTGGAGTGGGACGTCGTCGCCGTGCCGGGCATGACCGCCGACCAGTTCCCCTCCCGCACCGACACCAGCGACTCGTGGGTCAAGGACCCCGGCGCCGTCCCGGTCGACCTGCGCACCACCGATCGCCAGGAGCTGCCGCAGCTGCGCCTGCCGGTGCCCGGCTCCGGCGACCAGGCCGCGGTGCGCGCCGCGCTCGAGGACTACGTCGAGGAGTGGAAGGGCTTCGGCGAGGCCGAGGAGATCCGGCTGGGCTACGTGGCGGTCACCCGCGCCAAGCACCTGCTGCTGTGCTCGGGCAGCTGGTGGCGCGAGGGCGTGAAGCCGAACGGCCCGTCGGTGCTGCTCGACACCGTCCGCCGCGCGTGCTCCGCCGGTGCCGGCGTCGTCGTCGCGTGGGCCGAACGCCCCGAGGAGGGCGCTCCCAACCCGGCGCTGGAGGAGTGGCCGGTGGGCGTGTGGCCGGCCGACCCGCTCTCGCCACCGCGCCGCCGGGCGCTCACCGCCGCCGCCGAGCTGGTGGCCGGTGCCGCGCCGCACCCGCTGGAGGCCGCCGCCGTCCTCGGCACCGGCGACCCGGAGGTGGAGCGGTGGGTGCGCGACGCCGACCTGCTGCTGCGCGAGCGACGACGGACCGCCCGACCGACCGTCGAGGTGCCGCTGCCCAGCCACCTGTCGGTGTCCGAGCTGGTCACGTTGCGCCGCGACCCGGCCGAGCTCGCCCGGCGGCTGCGCCGGCCGATGCCCGCCGCGCCCGCGCCGCTGGCCCGCCGCGGCACCGCCTTCCACGCCTGGCTGGAGGAGCGCTTCAGCGTCGCCCGGCTGCTCGACCTCGACGAGCTGCCCGGCTCCGGCGACGAGTCCGCGGCCCCCGACGGCGCGCTGAGCGCGTTGCAGGAGGCGTTCCTCGCCAGCCCCTGGGCCGACCGGCAGCCCGTCGAGGTCGAGGTGCCCTTCGAGACGCCCCTGGGCCCGCTCACCCTGCGGGGGCGCATCGACGCGGTCTTCGACGACGGCAGTGGTGGCTTCGAGGTCGTCGACTGGAAGACCGGCCCGCCGCCGGCGGGCGCGGAGCTCGCCGCCGCGGCGGTGCAGCTGGCCGCGTACCGGCTGGGCTGGTCACGGCTGACCGGCGTCCCGGTCGAACGGGTCAGCGCCGGGTTCCACCACGTCGCCGCCAGCGTCACCGTGCGCCCGGTCGACCTGCTCGACGAGGCCGGCCTGCTCGCCCTGGTCACCGGGCGGAGCGACGACCTCCCCGCCGAGCCCGAGCCGGAGGAGTACTGACCCACGCGGTGCGGCCCCGTCCAGGGCACCGCCGCGAGCCTGCGGGCGGTGGGGAGGACGGGTCCTCCTGGGTCCTCTCAGGTGGAGGCGATGCGGTCCAGGATCGCGATCGTCAGCTGCTCGGGGGCCTCCTCGGGGATCCAGTGGCTCACCCGGGTCAGCTCCACGAACCGGTAGTCGCCGGCGACGTGCTCGGCGCAGCCCTCCGCGGCCCGCCGCCCGATGGCGACGTCCCCGTCGCTCCACACGTAGGTGGTCGGCACCGGGACGTCGTCGACCGGGGTGGACGAGCTCATCGCGCGGTACCAGTTGAGCGCGGCGGTCAGCGCGCCCGGCGCCGAGAGCACGGCCACGTACTCGTCGACGGCCTCGGCCGGGACGGCGTCCCCGAACATCCGCCGCAGCCGCCGGGCGTCGTCGGCGAGCAGCACCTCCTCGGCCTTGCCCTGCTGCCAGAAGAGGCGGATGTAGGCCGACCGCTCCTGCTGCTCGGGGTCCGAGCGCCACGCCGTGGTGAACGCCGTCGGGTGCGGCACCGAGACCGCGGTCAGCGAGCGCACCCGGTCCTCGTGCCAGGCGGCCAGCGCCCAGGCCACGTTGGCGCCCCAGTCGTGCCCGACGACGTCGGCCACCGGCACGTCCATCGCCGTCATCAGGTCGGCGGTCACCTGCGCCAGGTTGGTCAGCGCGTAGGCCTCGACCTCGGCCGGCCGCGCGCCGGGGGAGTAGCCGAGCTGGTCGACGGCGTAGGTGCGCAGTCCCGCCTCGGCCAGCTGCGGGGTCACCGCCGCCCACGACGCCGACGTCTCCGGGAAGCCGTGCAGCAGCAGCACCGGCCGGCCGTCGTCCGGCCCGTCGGCCCGGACGTCGAAGGTGAGGTCGCCGACGTCCACGCGCAGGAGCTGTCCCGACATGGTCGCGACGCTACCGTCGGGAGTCGTGAGCAGCCCGGAACGCGACTTCGTCAGCGCGCACCTCGACGACCTGCACGCCGATCTCGACGCCTGGTTGCGGATCCCGTCGATCTCCGCCGACCCCGCGCACGCGCCCGACGTCGCCGCCAGCGCCGAGTGGCTGGCCGCCGCGCTGCGCCGCACCGGCTTCCCCGTCGTGGAGGTGTGGGAGACCGCCGGCGCCCCCGCCGTCTACGCCGAGTGGCCGTCGGCGGACGACGGCGCGCCGGTGGCCCTGGTCTACGGGCACCACGACGTCCAGCCGGTCGACCCGCTGGAGCTGTGGGAGCACCCGCCGTTCGAGCCCGCCCGCGTCGAGGGCCCCGACGGCCCGGAGCTGCACGCCCGCGGCGCCATCGACGACAAGGGCAACGTCGCGATGCACCTGCTCGGCATGCGTGCACACCTGGCCGCCGCCGGCCGCGAGACCCCCGCGGTGACCGTCAAGGTGCTGGTCGAGGGCGAGGAGGAGTCCGGCTCACCGCACTTCGCAGCCCTGCTCCGGGAGCGGGCCGAGCGGCTGCGCTGCAACGTCGTGGTGGTCAGCGACACCGGGATGGCCGCCCCCGACGTCCCCAGCGCCGTCGTGGCGATGCGCGGCCTGGCCGACGCCGAGATCACCCTGCGCGGGCCCGCCGTCGACCTGCACTCGGGCTCCTTCGGCGGCGGCGTCCCCAACCCACTGCACGCCATGGCGACCCTGCTGGCGAGCCTGCACGACGCCCACGGGCGGGTCACCCTGCCCGGCTTCTACGACCGGGTCCGCCCGCTCACCGACCGGGAGCGCGACCTCATGGCCCGCGTGCCCTTCGACGAGCAGGCCTGGCTGACCGGTCCCGCCGCCTCCCGGCTCGCCACCGGGGAGGACGGCTTCACCACCCTGGAGCGGATCGGCGCCCGGCCCACCGCCGAGGTCAACGGCATGTGGGGTGGCTACACCGGCCCCGGGCACAAGACGATCATCCCGGCCGAGGCGCACGCCAAGATCACCTTCCGGCTGGTCGCCGACCAGCGCCCTGCCGATCTCGCCGAGCAGGTGCGCGGCTGGGTGGCAGCGAACCTGCCGGCGGGCATCCAGGCCGACGTGCACGTCCCGGCCGGCGGCGTCTCGCCGTGCGCCAGCGACCTGGACTCCCCCGCGATGGCCGCCCTGCTCACCGCGATCGGGCAGGCCTTCGACCGCGACCCCGCCGACGTCCTGTCCACCCGCGAGGGCGGCAGCGGACCGGAGGCCGACCTGGTCGACGTCCTCGGTGCGCCGCTGGTGTTCCTCGGCGCGGGGCTGCCCACCGACCGCATCCACTCACCGAACGAGCGGGTGCTGCTGCCGATGCTGTACCGCGGGGCCGAGGCCGCCGCGCACCTGTGGCGGGAGCTCGCGACCGTGCCGCTGCGCCCGCGCTGACCGGGTCGGACCACGGCGGGTGGTCCGGCCACCACCGGACCTGGGACGACACCGGCACGCCGGCCGTCCCCGGGGTGCGCGGCGGCGGGGAGGACGAGCTGCGGGAGCCGGTCCCCTGGCGGGACGACGCCGCCGACCGTCGGTGACCGGAGCTCGCAGGCGGCGGTCCTAGGGTGACGCCGTGACCGGTCAGTCGAGCGCGCCGCCGGGCTGGTACCCCGACCCCGACGGCACGCCGGGGGTGGTGCGCTGGTGGAGCGGCGCCGGCTGGTCCGACGTCACCACCCCGGCCGGTCCCGGCGTGGCCGTGCAGGCGCCGGTCGCACCGCCGGCCCCGGCGCCCGTGGCGCCCGCGCAGGGTCCGCCGCCCGGGCCGGGACGGCCGCCGCAGCGCACCGCCTGGGTGGTCGGGCTGTCGGTCCTCGGGCTGGTGCTGGTCGTCCTCATCGGCTTCCTCGTCGGCCGGCCCAGCGGACCGGACGACGACCGGGGCGCCGCCGCACCGCCCCCGCCGAGCGGTTCGCCGTTCCCGCCCGACACCGTGCGGATCGTCGACGAGGCCGCCGGCATCGCCTACCCCTACCTCGGCCAGGGCTGGCTCGAGTACGACCTGCAGGACATGGTCGAGACGACGTCGGTGGCCGGGCAGTACCTCGTCACGCAGGACGTGACACCGGACGGCGGTCTGTTCATCGCCCAGTGCACCTCCGGTCCGCTGTCGCCGGGCCTCCACCCCGGGGCGGGCGGTCTGCAGCCGGCCCTCGCCCGGGTCGCCGACAGCGTGCGCCTGCACTACTACCCGATCCCCAACGAGCAGGAGGTCCTGCGCGACGAGGCCCGGACCGTCGACGGCGTCCCCGCGCACCTGCTCGAGTTCGACCTGTCCTGGGACGTGGACGGCTACGAGGCGTCGGCGGAGCGGGTCGCCCTGCTGATCGTCGACGTCGGTCGCCCGGCCCCCGCACTGCTGTACATCTCCGTCCCCAACACCCACGCGGAGCTGTACGGGGTCATCGACCGGGTGGTCGAGGGCGTCGACGTGCTGTGACACCGGCCCAGGACCTTGAGAACGCGATCGCGGTCGGTCGGCGCGGCGTGTCCGCGTGTGTCGGCGACCGCAAGCGCCCGCCCGGCCGGCGAGGCACCTGCCGGGAACGGCGGTCGCAGGCCTGCCGTCCGGGGCGGCCGTCCCCGGGCGCGGTTAGGGTCGGGCACGTGACTGCAGCTGGGGCCGACCTCACCCTCCGGCACCCGGTGCAGCGTTTCCGACTGGAGAACGGGCTGCGCGTCGTGCTGGCGCCGGACCGCAGCGTCCCGGTGGTCGCCGTGACCGTCTCCTACGACGTCGGGATGCGCAACGAGCCCCAGGGCCGCACCGGTTTCGCCCACCTCTTCGAGCACCTGATGTTCCAGGGCTCGGCCAACGTCCCGAAGATGGAGCACGCCCGCCTGGTCCAGGCCGCGGGCGGCACCTTCAACGGCTCCACCCACCAGGACTACACGAACTACTACGAGGCCCTCCCCGCCGAGGCCCTCGAGCGCGCCCTCTTCCTCGAGGCCGACCGCATGGCGGCGCCGGCCATCACCGAGGAGAACCTCCGCAACCAGATCGACGTGGTGAAGGAGGAGATCCGGGTCAACGTGCTCAACCGCCCGTACGGCGCCTTCCCGTGGCTGCAGCTGCCCGCGATCGCCTTCGAGAGCTTCGCCAACACCCACGACGGCTACGGCTCCTTCGTCGACCTGGAGTCCTCGACCGTCGACGACGCCACGGACTTCTTCCACCGCTACTACGCGCCGGGCAACGCCGTCCTGTGCCTGGGCGGCGACCTCGACGTCGAGGAGACCGAGCAGCTGGTGCGCCGCTGGTTCGGACCGATCGCCGCCCGCGAGGTGCCGCCGACCCCGCCCACCGGCGAGCCGTCGCCGACGAGCGTGCGCTCCGGCGTGGTCGAGGACCCGCTGGCCCCGGCGCCCGCGGTCGCCCTCGGCTGGCGCGTCCCGGACCCGGTCGGCGACCTCGACACCTACCTCGGCACGGTGCTGCTCGCCGAGCTGCTCAGCGAGGGCGACGCCTCCCGGCTGGAGCGCCGGCTGGTCCACGACGACCAGCTGGCCATCGCGCAGAGCAGCTACGTGGGCCTGTTCGGGGACCCGTTCGACGTCCGGGACGCCACGCTGCTCACCACCCAGGTGCACCACCCGGCGTCGGTCCCGGTCGAGAAGGTCGTCACCGCGGTGCACGAGGAGATCGACCGGATCGCCCAGGACGGCGTCGGCGCCGACGAGCTGGCCCGCGTGCAGGCGCGCACCGAGGCCCAGCTGCTGCGCCAGGCCGACTCGGTGCTCGGCCGCACCCTGGCCTTCGCCACCGCGGAGCTGGTCCACGGCCGCGCCGAGCTGGCCGGCGAGCTCGCCGCCCGGCTGGCCGCCGTCGGCCCCGAACGGGTGCAGGCCGCCGCCCGGGGGCTGGACCCCGGCACCGTCGCGGTCCTGGAGCTGCGGGCCACGGGGGGACGTCGATGAGCGAGCTCGCGAGCTCATCCGTGAACACAGCAGCGCCGCGAACGCGGCCGACGAGCGCCAGCCAGGAGGGCTCGTGAGCGCGCCCGTGCTGGTCCCGCCGCTGGGTGAGCCCCGGCCGCAACCCGAGCTGGCCGTCACCGAGGAGACGCTGCCCAACGGTCTCCGGCTGGTCGTCGTCCCGCGGCCGGGCGTCCCGCTCGTCGAGCTGCGACTGCGGGTGCCCTTCGCGGCGGCGACCGCCCGCACCGCCGCGCAGCACACCGCCCGCGCCTCGGTGCTCTCCGGTGCCGTCCTGCTGGGCACCGGAGAGCACGACGCCACCGGCATCGCCGAGGCCGTGCAGGCCCACGGCGGCGAGCTGTCGGTCTCCACCGACCCCGACCGGCTGCTGTTCGCCACCACGTTGCTCGCCGAGGGGCTCACCCCCGTGCTGGGTGTGCTGGCCGAGGTGCTGACCGACGCGACGTACCCGGCCGACCGGGTGGAGGCCGAGCGCGCGCGCGTCGCCGAGCGGATCTCCATCGCCCGCTCCCAGCCCGGCATCATCGCGCGCACCGCGCTGGCCGCCCGCCGCTACGGCGCCCACCCCTACGCCGAGCAGCTGCCCGCCGTCGAGCTGGTGGACGCGGTCCGCAGCCAGGCGCTGCGCAAGCTGCACCGGGAGCGGGTGCTCCCCGCCGGCAGCACCCTGGTGCTGGTCGGCGACCTCGACCCGGCCGCGGCCGTCGACGCCGTCGGCACCGCGCTGGCCGGCTGGACCGGCGAGGGGACGGCGGTCGCCGCCCCGCCGGTGCCGCAGCCGGCACCCGGGGCGCTGCAGGTGGTCGACCGGCCCGGAGCGGTGCAGTCGAACCTGCGCCTGGGCGGCCCCGCGCCCAGCCGCACCGACCCCGACCTGCCCGCCGTGCGGCTGGCCAACATGGTCTACGGCGGCTACTTCTCCTCCCGCCTGGTGGAGAACATCCGCGAGCGGCGCGGCTACAGCTACAGCCCGCGCAGCTCGGTCGACCACCTGGCCGCCGCCTCCTCGTTCATGGTCGAGGCCGACGTCGCCACCGAGGTCACCGGACCGGCGTTCCTCGAGACCTGGTACGAGCTGGGCCGCATGGCGCTGGCGCCGGTGACAGAGGAGGAGCTGGACGCCGCCCGCCGCTACGTCCTCGGCAGCATGGCGCTGTCCACCGCCACGCACGCGGGGCTGGCCAGCACGCTCTCCGCGATCACCGGTTCGGGCCTGCCGCCGCAGTGGCTGGCCGAGCACCAGCAGGCGCTGGCCGGGGTCACGGTCGAGGAGGTGCAGGAGGCGGCCCGCCGCGTCCTGCAGCCGGCCGCGCTGACCGCCGTCGTCGTCGGCGACGCGGGGCAGGTCGCCGACCCGCTGCGGACGTTCGGACCGGTCGAGGTCGTCTCCCGGGCGGACCAGGCATGAGCGTCCCGGACGGCGGCAGCAGCCCGGCCGACAACCCGACGCCGTCCGGCGACGGCGTCGCGTGGCCGGAGAGCAGCCCCTCGCCGGTCGGCGCGGTACCGGTGCTGTCCCGGTCCGCGCACGACCGCAGCCACCTGGCCCGCCTGCTGCCCGACCCGACCGGCGGCCGCCCGGTGCGGGTGCTCACGGTCGACGAGCGGCGCACCGTGCCCGTCGAGGAGGACGGGGGCCGGCCGCGGCTGCTGTGGGAGGAGCGGACCGCGCTGCCCGAGGGCGCGATCTACCTGGGTGAGGCCGACGGCGTGCCCTACGCCGCCGTCCGCGGCGACCGGCGGCTGACCGTCGGCGGCCGCCCGGCGGACACCTGGGCCGGCCTGCGCGACCTCGGAGCCGACCTCGACGACCTCGACGCCGGCCTGCTCGCCGAGGCGGTCGCCATGGTCGAGTGGCACGAGCGGCACCGGTTCAGCCCGCTGTCCGGCGCGCGGACGACGATCGAGCGGGCCGGCTGGGTGCAACGGGACCCGGAGACCGGCGCGGAGCTGTTCCCCCGCACCGACCCGGCGGTGATCATGCTGGTCCACGACGGCGGCGACCGGTGCGTGCTCGGCCGCCAGGCGGTGTGGCCGCCGGGCCGCTTCTCCATCCTCGCCGGTTTCGTCGAGCCGGGGGAGTCCGCGGAGGGGGCGGTGGCCCGCGAGGTCGCCGAGGAGGTCGGCGTGCAGGTCACCGACATCCGCTACGTGGGCAGCCAGCCGTGGCCGTTCCCGCAGTCGCTGATGCTGGGCTACACCGCCCGGGTCGAGGGCGACCCGACGCTGCACCTGGACCCCACCGAGATCGAGGAGGCCCGCTGGTTCACCCGCGACGAGCTGCGCTCCGGCGCCGGCCCGCGGGCGCTGCCACCGGCGGTGTCCATCGCCCGGCACATCATCGACCGCTGGGTCGACGGCGAGCTGTAGGCCGACGGCCTCCCGAGACCCCCGTCCCTCCGGGCCCCGGGTGCTCCGCACCGATCCCGCGATCGGTGACCGGGCAGGCGCCTGCCACGGGGCGGGTGGCCGGAGCCCTGCCTCAGCTGAAGCGGCCCTGGAGCACGAGCGCGGGGTGGTCGGGGGAGTCGGCCAGCACCACGGCGTCGGCCAGGGACACCGGGTCCACCTCGTCGTCGTAGCGGTCATAGGCGGGCAGCTCCCACGCCTGCTCCTGCGGCGTGCGACGCCGGCGGGCCGGCGGGGCCACCCGCAGGTGGACGACGACGTCGAAGGCCAGCCCCAGCCCCTGCAGCAGGGCGCCGGGCACGAGCAGCACCCCGCGATGCTGCATCGGTCGGGGGACGGCGCGGGCGGCCCGGTCGCGCTCGACGTCCCACAGGACCGGCAGGTACTCCCCGGAGCCGCCGGGCCCCACCCGGTCGAGCACCTCGCGGGCCAGCGCGCCGGAGTCCAGCCAGTCGGTGTAGCGGGCGTCGGGGTCGGTGCGGCCGTGCTCGAGCCGCAGCGACGCCGGGCGCAGGAACCCGCCGGCCGGCACGACGACGGCAGGGCGACCCAGCGGCGGGAGGCGTTCGGCGACCGCGGTCGCCAGCTCGACGGGCCGTGCGACGTCGGGGCCGTCGACGGCCACCCGGAGTGCGGACGCCCCCGGGTCGGGCTCGGTGCCGGCCAGCAGCTCGGCCAGCCGGTCGGCCAGCGCCCGCGGGGTGAGCGGCTCAGGACGGGTCAGGACCGGCCCTCCGCGGGCCCGCGCCCGGCCCGGCTGCGGGTGCGGGGCGCCCGTCCGGCCTCGCGGACGGGCGGCCGCGGAGCCGGTGGCACCCGGGCGGGGGCGTCGGCCTCCGCCGGGACCGGCCGCACGGCCAGGTCGTCGAGGACCCCGCGGGCCAACTCGGGCACCGGCCGCCCCTGCGAGCGGGCGTCGCGCCGCAGCTGCTCGAAGGCGGCCTGCGGCGTCGTGCCCTGACGTTCGGCGAGCACGCCGATGGCCCGCTCGGTGGAGACCCGGGCGGCCAGGGCGTGTTCGAGCTGGGCGACGGTGCGCTCAAGCGCAGCGATCCGGGCGTCCCGCGGGTCGCCGTCGGGGTCGGGCCCGGCGGCGGCACCTCGGGCCGCGCGGCGGGCTCCGCGGTCCGGTTCGACCGTCGCGCCGAGCTCCTCGCTGACCAGGTCGGCGAGGGTCATGCCCTCAACGAGGTCGTCGACGTCCTCCGCGCGACCGGGGGCGAACACCGACCAGCCGCGGCCGGTGCGGGCCACCACCACGGTGGGCTGCTCGGCGCCGCACGGGCCGTCCGCCGCCGTTGCGTCCTCTCGGCCCTGGCTCACCCGGCCTCCTCGGAACCGGCCGACGGTGCCGTCGGCGGGCGCTCCGCTGGTTCTGTGCGCTCACTCACTGGGCGGCCTCCGCGAGGGGCTGGGCCCGGCGGGCAGCCGGGGAGGAGAGGGCTACGGCAACGAGCCGGCCACGCCGACTATGCCCCCTCGCGCAGTGCTGCGGAGGGACCACCCGCCGTCATGACCCCATGGACTGTGCCAGCTGCGCCTTGACCTGGTCGATGGTGGGGTTGGTCAGGGCGCTGCCGTCGGGGAAGAGCAGCGTCGGGACGGTGCGGTTGCCCCCGTTGGCCTGCATGACCAGGTCGGCCGCGGTCGCGTCCTGCTCGATGTTGACCTCGGCGTACTCGATGCCCTCGCGCTGCATGAGCTTCTTCAACCGGACGCAGTACCCGCACCAGGTGGTGGTGTACATGGTCACGGCGGCGGGAGCGGCGGTCATCGAGGATCTCCTCCTGGTCGGTGCGGGGTCCGGGCACCGGGGCCCGTCCGTCACGGCGCGACAACGCCGCGCCTCCGGGGATGCTTCCCCCCTCTGTCGGTGACGGCTGGGAGGATGGGCACCGGCCATCGACGGGAGACGGGGAGGCCGATGTCGCAGATCGCCGGTGCACCCGGGGACGTCCGGGTCGCGGGCGCCGAGGCCGTGCTCGCCCAGCTGGACGACGAGCAGCGCACCGCCGCCCAGGCGGTGTCCGGGCCGGTCTGCATCCTCGCCGGTGCGGGCACCGGCAAGACCCGGACCATCACCCACCGGATCGCCTACGGCGTGCACACCGGGGCGTTCGTGCCGGAGCAGGTCCTCGCCGTCACCTTCACCGCCCGGGCCGCGGGGGAGCTGCGGTCCCGGTTGGCCGGGCTGGGGGTGGGCGGCGTCCAGGCCCGCACGTTCCACGCCGCGGCCATGCGCCAGCTGCGGTACTTCGCACCCCGCGTCCTCGGCGGCCCGATGCCCGAGCTGGTGGAGAACAAGCTCCGCCTCGTGGCCGCCGCGGCGTCCCGCTCCCGGCTGTCGACCGACCGCACCAGCCTGCGTGACCTCGCCAGCGAGATCGAGTGGGCCAAGACCACGCTGGCCACGCCCGACGACTACCCGGCCCGGGCCCAGGCCGCCGGCCGCGAGCCGCCGTTCGAGCCGGCGGCGGTGGCCCGGGTCTACGCCGGCTACGAGTCGGCCAAGCAGCGGGACGGCGCGCTGGACTTCGAGGACCTGCTGCTGGTCACCGCCTTCGCCCTCGAGGAGCACCCGGACGTCGCCCGGCAGGTGCGCGGGCAGTACCGGTACTTCGTCGTCGACGAGTACCAGGACGTCAACCCGCTGCAGCAGCGGCTGCTCGACGCCTGGCTGGGCGGCCGGGCCGACGTCTGCGTGGTGGGTGACCCGAACCAGACGATCTACTCGTTCACCGGCGCCGACCCCGACTACCTGCTCGGCTTCGCCGACCGCTACCCGGACGCCGAGGTCGTCAAGCTGGAGCGCGACTACCGCTCCACGCCGCAGGTCGTGGCCCTGGCCAACAAGCTCATCGGGCAGGCGCCGCCGCGCAAGGGCCTGCCCGGGCTGCGGCTGCTGGGCCAGCGCGCCGAGGGGCCCGCGCCGCGCTTCGCCGAGCACCCCGACGAGCCCACCGAGGCCGCCGCGGTCGCCCGGGCGTGCCGGGCGCTGGTCGACGCGGGGACCCCGGCCGCGGAGATCGCCGTCCTCTTCCGGATCAACGCCCAGTCCGAGGTCTACGAGAACGCGCTCGCCGCCGTCGGCGTGCCCTACGTGCTCCGCGGCGGTGAGCGCTTCTTCGAGCGGCCGGAGGTGCGGGAGGCGGTGCTGCTGCTGCGCGGCGCCGCGGCCGGCGGCACCGAGCCCGGCGCGCTGGTGCCGACCGTGCGCGACGTGCTGGCCTCCACCGGCTGGGTGGAGCACCGCCCGCCGCCCGGGGGAGCGGCCCGCGACCGCTGGCAGTCCCTCGCCGCGCTGGTCGACCTCGCCGTGGACCTCGTGGCGGAGGACCCGACGTTGGACCTCGCGGGCTTCGTGTCGCACCTGGCCGCCCGCGCCGACGCCCAGCACGCTCCCACCGTGCAGGGCGTCACGCTGGCCTCGATGCACGCGGCCAAGGGCCTGGAGTGGGATGCCGTCTTCGTCGTCGGCCTGGTCGACGGCGTCCTCCCGATCTCCCAGTCGCTGTCCCGCCCGGACGCGGTCGAGGAGGAGCGGCGGCTGCTCTACGTCGCCGTCACCCGCGCCCGGGAGCAGCTGAACCTCTCGTGGTCGCTGGCCCGCAACCCCGGCGGGCGCCGGTCCCGGCCGCGCAGTCGTTTCCTCGACGGGCTGGTCCCCGGGTCCACGCCGACGGCGGCGCCGCCGCAGCGCCGGCAGAAGCGCGCCAAGGTCGTCCTGGAGGGCGAGGCGGGGGAGCTGTTCGAGCGGCTGCGGGCCTGGCGCAGCGAGGCGGCGGCCTCGGCATCGGTCCCGGCCTACGTCGTCTTCACCGACGCCACGCTGCAGGCGATCGCGGAGACCCGTCCCGCATCGCTGCGTGAGCTGGCCGCACTGCCGGGCATCGGGGCCCGCAAGCTGGAGCTCTACGGCGAGGACGTGCTGAGCACTCTCGGATCCTGACCCGTCGCGGGCGGTCACGGCGGTCGGGCGTCCGGAGCCACCCGGACACGGCCCGGTTAATTGCGTTGACCGTCTCCGCGGCGGCCCCCTACTGTCCTGATCGCGCCTCGCGGGCACCGCGAGCGCACCAGACCCGAGACCGGCCGAGCGGCCGCGATCCGACCCCCGGAGGAGGTGGGCGACGTGATCAGCACGACGTGGACCTTCGCCCCCGCCGGGGCTCGTGGCCCGGTGGGCCTCGCCGTGCGTACGGCTGCCTGCGCCGTCGAGTCGCCCGTGGTCGCCCGCCTGCGCGCCCTCCCGGTGACCCCGCCCGCCACCCGGCGCCCCGGCACCCGTGTCCCCGGCCTCACCGGCATCGGCGTCTTCGCCCTGCCGGCGGTCGACGCCTTCGGCACCGGCTACGCGCAGCAGGTCAGCCGGCGCACCACCACCGAGCACAACGGCACCACCCTCGGGATCCACTCCTCGAGGAGACCCTCGAGCTAGCGCTCGACAGGACCTCCTCGAGGCCGCGGAACCCGAACCGGGATCCGCGGCCTCTCTCATCTCCTCCGCGGTACCCGGCCCCGACTCCCGGTCGGCGGGTTCCCGCCGGTCGCAGACGACGAGTACGAGGAGGAGCGGCAGTGCAGTCGACGGCCGACCGTCCGACGTCCCACCGCCGAACCGGGCTGCCCCGGATCGGTGGCCCCCTTCCCCGACGGCCGGCGCCCCAGGTGGCGCCGGCACCGGTGCGGCGCCCGCTGCCGTGCCGGACCGACCCGGACCTGTGGTTCGCCGAGACCCCGGCAGGGCTGGAGGAGGCCAAGGTCCGCTGCACGGAGTGCCCCGTCCGCGACGCCTGCCTGGCCGGCGCGCTGGACCGCGGCGAGCCGTGGGGCGTCTGGGGCGGGGAGATCTTCGAGCGGGGTGTGGTCATCCCGCGCAAGCGCCCGCGGGGTCGCCCCCGCAAGGTGGCGGTCGCGTGAGCGACCGGCACGCAGTCCCAGTCGACACACGACACCACCGGTCCGCCGACGGCGGGCCACCCACGACGACGTGAGGACCTGACGTGTACAGCATCGAGTACGAACTGGCCGTCGACCGGTTGCGCAGCCTGCGCGCCGAGGCCGACGCCGAGGCGCGCGCCCGCCGCCTGCGGGCCGCCCGCCGCTGGGCCCGCCGTGCGGAGTACGCCACGCGGCGTGCGGCGCGGGCCAGCGCCGCCGTCCGCTGAGGGAGGACCCCCTGCCCCCACCGCTCGCAGGCCCGCTCAGGCCCCGTCCAGAGGCTCGCCGCGGGCCTGCGAGCGGTGCGGACGACGGGGTCCTCCCACCTGCAGGGGCCGGTGAGCCTCGGGACCCCGCAGGGGTCGGCGGTGGGCTCCTCCAGCGGGGCGACCCGGTCCTCCCCACGCCGGGGAGGGGAGGACCGGGTCCTCACCCGGTGAAGCCGGGCAACCACTCCTCGACCACGCTGCGGTAGTCGTCCTCCGCGTCGAGCTGGCAGAGCACCCCGATGGACCCGATCGTCACCCGGTGGATGAGCAGGTACGCCGGCGGCAGGTTGAGCATCCGGCCCAGCCGGTTGGCCTCGGTGCGGGGGTCGGCGATCCGGGTGGCCTGCTCCTGCATCCACGCCCGCGTGAAGTGGAAGCGCGGCTGCCGGATCGGCTCGAGCAACGGCAGCAGGTACTCCAGCACCCCCTGGGCGTCGACCTCCACGCCGGGGCGGACGAAGCCCTCGGTGCGCAGGTCGGCCAGCACGTCCTCGGCCCGGCCCTGCAGCGCCCAGCGGACCAGGCGGCCGATCGGCTCGGGGTGACCGTCGGGCAGCCGTGCGGTGGCGCCGAAGTCGATGACCCCGAAGCGGCCGTCGGGGGTCAGCCGGAAGTTGCCCGGGTGCGGGTCGGCGTGCAGCAGCCCGGCCCGCTGCGGACCGGAGAAGTGCAGCACCGCGAGCAGGTGCCCGGCGCGGTTGCGCTCCTCGCGGCTGCCCGAGGCGATCACCTTCGACAGCGGCGTCCCCTCGAGCCACTCGGAGACGATCACCTTGGGCGCGCTGGCGACCACCCGGGGGACGACGATCTGCGGGTCGTCGGCGTACGCGGCGGCGAAGGTCCGCTGCGCGTCGGCCTCCAGGCCGTAGTCCAGCTCCTCGACCACCCGGGCCTTGAGCTCGGTGATCAGCGGCTTGACGTCCAGGCCGGGGAACAGGGCGGCGAACAGCCGGGCGAAGCGGGCCAGCTGGTTGAGGTCGGCCATGAGGGCGGTGGCCGCACCCGGGTACTGGATCTTGACGGCGACGTCGCGGCCGTCCCGCCAGGTCGCCCGGTGCACCTGCCCGATGCTGGCCGCGGCCGCCGGCGCGTCGTCGAACTCCTTGAAGCGCGTGCGCCACGTGCCGCCGAGCTGCTGGGCCAGCACCGCGTGCACCGTGCGCACCGGCATCGGCGGCGCCTCCTCCTGCAGCTTCACCAGCGCCTCCCGGTACGGCGCGGCGACCTCCTCCGGCACGGCCGCCTCGAACACCGAGAGGGTCTGCCCGAGCTTCATCGCCCCGCCCTTGAGCTGCCCCAGGACGGCGAACAGCTGCTCGGCGGTGCGCTGCTGCAGCTCCGCGTTCACCGCCTCGGCGGGGCGGCCGGACAGCCGCTTGCCGATGCCGAGGGTCGCCCGGCCGGCCGCACCCAGGGGCAGCGAGGCCAGGCGTGCGGTCCGTGAGACCGAGCCTCGTGGGATACCCCGGTCAGGCTCGGTCACGGGCGCTCCTCCTCGGCGGTCAGTCGGCCGCGGTCGCGGCGGCGCCGGCCCGGTCCGGGCCCGGAGGCGCACTCGGGGACCATTGTCCCCCGATGTGCGACAGCGCCGCTGACGGAGCAGCTCCGGCCTGTTCGTCGGCGCCGCGGGGCACGCACCCGCAGTCCGGGTGCGCCGGCCACCGGCGGGTGCGGGGAAGGAGGTCCGGCGGGCGGAGCTCCACGGTCGTCCCCAGGCTGGCCGGGGCGCCTGCGCCGTCGAGCACGGTCAGGACCTGCACGGCCGCCGTCACCGCCGTCGCCAGGCAGGTCACCGTCGCCCCACCGGGCGGCGCCTCGCCCGAGGTCAGCTGGGCGGCCAGCGCCGGCCACCGCGGGTCGGCGTCCCGGCGGTGCAGGTCCGCACAGCGCAGGCAGCTGGTGGCACCGGGCACGACCAGCGGCCCCACCACGCCAGTCTCCCCGCGGACGGTCGCCACCAGGTGCCGCACCCCGCGCCGCTGCAGGTCGGCTGCGAGCGGGTCCGAGGCGGCCCACGTCCGGGTGAGGACGACGAGGTCGGCTGCGCTGCCCGCGGGGAGGGGGCGCAGGTCGGTGAGCGGGCTGGCCCGGCGGACGGCGTCGGCGGCGGCCAGGGCACGCGGGCGGCCCTCGTCGTCGGCACCCAGCCCGCCCACGACGGCGTCCCCGGCCGTGGTCAGCCCGTCGTCCCGGACGCTGACCCGGCCCACGCCGCTCGCGGCCAGCACCGCGGCGAGCGGCACGCCGACCCTCGTCGCGCCGTCGACGACCACCGTCGCAGCCCGACGGCGCCGCCAGCGCGACCCGGAGTCCCGGCTCGTGGCGGTCGGCAGTTCGGTCCGCGTGCGGGCGGCGGCGGCCGGCCCGACGGCGGAGGCCAGCAGGTCGGCGGGGTCGAGGTCGACGAGCAGACCGGTGGAGCGCAGGGCGTCGAGCACCGCGGCCACCACCGTGGGGTCGTGGCCGTCCCTGGTGGCCTCGGCGAGGACCGTGCGCTGTGGCCGGCGGCCGTCCAGTCCGCGCAGCAGGGTGGTGAGTCCGGCTGTGCCGGGGGAGACGAGCAGCCCGTCGGCAGAGTCGGCGCCGCCGACCTGGAGGTCCTCGGTGCCGCCCGCCCCGGCCAGGTGCAGCAGCGGGATGCTCGCGGGCAGCAGGGGGTGCGCGGTGTCGGACACCGGGGCAGGGTGCCAGCGCACCGGCCCGGCGCGCTCCGGCCGTCCACAGGCGCCCGGTGGAGACGGCGAACGGCGGCGCCCGCCGTGCGGGCACCGCCGTTCGTGGTCCGGTCAGCCGCTGGAACGGCCACCCTCCAGGGGGAGGGGTGGTCCTCTCAGGCCTTGCCGAGGATCCGGTTCATCTTGGTGCCGCACACCGGGCAGGTGCCCTGCGCCATGCGGCGGCCGGACTCGCTGACCTTGACCTCGCCGTCGAAGTCGCGCTTCTCCTTGCACTTCACGCAGTAGCCGTTGTAGCTCTCCGCCACGGTGCCTCCTCGTCCGGGTCCGCTCGACGTCCCCGCGCGGGGCGCCGTCCCCTCGAACGCTACCCGGGGCGCACGCGGTTCCCGGAGCGGCGGCGGTCCGGCCCGCCCGCACTGCCCACAGCCTGTGGACAGGCCTGTGGAGCACGTGGGGAACCGGCGGCGTGTCGCTGTGCGCGGCCGGGGGACAGCCGCCCGGACGGCGCCGGTGCAGTACCGCGCGACGCCCTTCCCACCTGCGGGAACGTCCGCCACGTCCCTGTGGACGGCCACTCGCGGGGACCCGTCCCCGGACCGGGCGGGCTGTTGTCCACCGTCCGTGCGACATGGCACCGCCGCCGTGCGGCTGCCGGAGCGTGCCGCCGTCGTGGTGGCTACGGTTCCCCCGTGCCTGGAACGCCTCCCGACACCCAGCGTCGCCCCGTCCCCGACCTCTCGGTGGCAGGGGACGTGCGGGGCTCCCGCGCGGTCCCCGCCGACCGGTCGGCGCGGACGTCGGGCGCGACGCTGCCCGGAGGGGACGTCGAGGTGCGGCGCAGCAGCAGACGGCGGCGGACGGTCACCGCCTACCGGGAGTCCGGCCGCACGGTCGTGCTCATCCCCGCGGCCTTCAGCCCGGCCGAGGAGCGGCGCTGGGTGGCGCAGATGGTCGCCAAGCTGCAGACCCGGGAGGAACGGCGCCGCCGGTCCCTCGGTGGGGACGACGAACTGATGGCCCGCGCTCGGGCGCTCTCCGCGGCGCACCTCGACGGGGTGCCGCAGCCGGCCAGCGTCCGCTGGGTGGACAACCAGAACCGGCGCTGGGGCTCGTGCACGCCGGCCGACCGCACCATCCGGCTCTCCACCCGGCTGCGCGCCATGCCGGAGTACGTCGTCGACTACGTGCTGGTGCACGAGCTGGCGCACCTGGTGGAGCCCAGCCACGACGCGCGCTTCTGGTCACTGGTGGCGCGCTACCCGCGGGCTGAGCGGGCGCGCGGCTTCCTCGAGGGCGTCGAGCTGGGCAGCGCGCACGGCACCTCGTCCGCCGGGGACGACGACCTGGACTGAGGACGTCGACGGGCCGACCGGCCGGCACCCCCGGCCAGGAGCCGGTTCAGTCCCCGCTGTCGCGGCCCTCGGTGTCGGGCTTCCCGGTGCCGGGCTCCTGGGCGTCGTCGGCGGTGAGGTGGCGCAGCTCGTCTTCAGCACCCTGGCGGGCGACGAAGTCCAGCGGCTCGTCCAGGTCGTCCGACGTCGGCAGCAGGTCCGGGTGCGACCACAGCCGGTCGCGCTCGGCGTTGCCGTGCCGCTGGGACATGGCACCCCAGACGGTAGCCGCGTCGCGCAGCCGCCGCGGGCGCAGCTCCAGGCCCACCAGGGTCGCGAAGGTCTGCTCGGCCGGTCCGCCGGAGGCGCGACGGCGGCGCATCGTCTCGGCCAGCGCCCCGTGCCCGGGCAGCCGGTCGCCGGCGGCAGCGGCCACCACGCTGTCGACCCAGCCCTCGACGAGCGCGAGCAGCGTCTCCAGCCGGCGCAGCGCCGCCTGCTGCTCGGGGGTCTCCTCCGGCTCGAGCAGCCCGCTGCCCAGCAGGGCCTGGATGCCCTCGGGGTTGGTCGGGTCGATCCCGCCCATCGACCCCATCGCCTCGTTGATGCCGCGCTCGATTGCCTCGCGGTCGACGTGGATGCCGCGTGCGTACGCGTGGACGGCGTCGTGCAGCTGCTGGCGCAGCCACGGCACGTGCACGAACAGCCGCTGCGAGGCCGCCTCGCGCAGCGCGAGGAACAGCCGCACCTCCTCGGCGGGGCGGTCGAGGCCGGCCGCGAACTCAGCGACGTTCTGCGGCAGCAGGACGCCGGCGCCGGCCGGGGCCAGCGGGATGCCGATCTCGCTGCTGGTGAGGACCTCACCGGACAGCCGGCCGAGCGCCTGGCCGACCTGGGCGCCGAACATCAGGCCGCCCATCCGGCCCATGATCCCGGCGAGCGGGCCGGCCATCGCGGCTGCCTCGGCGGGGAGGGCGCTGGTCATGGCGCCGACGACGCGCTCGGCCAGCGGGTCGATGAGGCTGCTCCAGGCGGGCAGCGTCTGCTCCACCCACTCCACGCGGGACCAGGCCAGCGGCCGGTCCACGCCGGAGGGCAGCTCGGTGACCTGGTCGAGCCACAGGTCGGCCAGGCGCAGGGCGTCGGCGACGGCGGCGCGCTCGGCGTCGGAGGTCGGCTGCGAACCGGCGGCCAGCGAGCTGATCGCCCCCTGCCGCGCCAGGTCCCAGTTGACCGGGCCGCCGGACCAGGTCATCAGCTTCTGCAGCTCGGCGAACAGCGGCATCTTGGCGAGCAGCTCCTCCGGCGTCCCCCCACCGGCGCCCCCGAACAGAGCACCGAACCCGAACGGGTCGTTGCCACCCGCGGACCCGAAGGGGTCGTTCCCGGGGCCTGACCCGGACTGGTCGCGACGCTCGGGGTCGCGGTCGGGGACACCGAAGCCGAACGGGACATCGCTCATGCCCCCACGGTAGCCGCGCAGCCCCTCCGCGGACGCTGCGTCCGCTGGCAGCGGACGAGCGGCCCCTGCCGTGGCCCCCGCTGCGAGCCCGCGAGTGGCGGGGGCAGAGGCGGCCTCCCCGCGGGGTCCTCCCACGAGGCGCAGGGGCAGGGAGGTCCCTTCTCTAAGCTCGCCGGTCGTGACCCGTCGGATGGCCGTCCTCAGCGTCGGTGTCGTGCTGCTGGTGGTGTTCGGCGTCCTGGGTGCGGCCGTGCCGGTGCCCTACGTCGCGCAGGTGCCGGGGCCGACCTTCAACACGCTGGGCGAGATCGACGGCGAACCGATCATCAGCGTCGAGGGCCGCGAGCGCAACGAGACCGAGGGGCAGTTGACGCTGACCACCGTCGGCGTCAGCCGGGCCGGGCTGAGCCTGGTCGAAGCGGTGCAGGGCTGGTTCGACGGCGAGGTCAGCATCGTCCCCGAGGAGACCGTCTACCCGCCGGGGCGCACCGAGCAGCAGACCCGCGACGCCAACCGGCAGGCCTTCCTCACCTCCGAGGAGGCGGCCGAGGCCGCGGCGCTGGCCGAGCTCGGACACCCGGTCAAGGTCGTCGTCCGCGGGCTGTCCGAGGACTCCCCGGCCGAGGGCAGGCTGCAGGAGGGTGACGCCGTCGAGACCGTCGACGGCCGACCGACGCCCGATCTCGCGACACTCGACGCCGTCCTGCGCTCGATCCCCGGCGGCACGACGGTGGATGTCGGTTACACGCGCCTCGGACAGCCCGGGACCGCCACGGTCACGACGCGGTCCGCCGCCGACGCGGAGCAGACCGACGGCCCGGCGGACGCCGAGGAGCGCGAGGGCTCGCTGCTTGGCGTGGTCGTCCGCGAGCAGCCCGCGGCGCCCTACGACGTCGACATCGCCGTCGAGGACGTCGGCGGCCCGTCGGCCGGGCTGATGCTGACCCTCGGCATCCTCGACCTGGTCGGCGACACCGACCTGACCGGCGGCGCCACGGTGGCCGGCACCGGCACCATCACCGCCACCGGTGAGGTCGGCCCGATCGGCGGCATCCAGCTGAAGATGATCGCCGCCGAGCACATCGGCGCCGAGCTCTTCCTCGTCCCGGCCGACAACTGCGCCGACGCCGTCGGCGCACCCCGGCCGGGCCTCACCCTCGCCCGGGTCTCGAACCTGGCCGAGGCCCTGACCGCGCTCGAGGACCTGCGCGCCGGCCGGACCCCGCAGCCCTGCTGACGCCGCCCCGGCGACACAGACGCCCCTCGGTGGGGGAAGCTGTCGGCGGAGCGGGCGGCCGGGGAACCCCGCACGGCCCCGAGCGTTGGTCTGGGCGACCGGATCGGTGCCCGGGGGCCCGAGCCGGGGCCGACCCGACCGCCCGGAGCCGGCACCGTCCGTGGCGCTCCGCCGCGACCGCAACTGAAGGAGACCCTCGTGGCCATGCGGCCCCCCGTGTCCGTGCCGACCCTGTCGCGGCGCGCGAAGGTGGTCATCGGGGCCATCGCCGTCCTGCTGGTGCTGTTCACCGCCATCGGGACGCTCACCAACGTCTACGTCGACTACCTGTGGTTCGACGAGACCGGGTTCACCGAGGTCTTCTGGACCGAGCTGCAGACCCGCGCCCTGCTGTTCGCCGTGGCCGGCGTGGCCACCGGCGGGCTCACCGCGCTGGCGATCCACCTGGCCTACCGGTTCCGCCCGACGTTCCGGCCGATGTCCCTGGAGCAGCAGAACCTGGAGCGCTACCGGCAGTCGATCGAGCCGCGCCGCACCCTGGTGCTGACCTCGGTCGCCGTCGTGCTGGGCCTGTTCGCCGGGTTCACCGCGCAGGGCAGCTGGGAGACCTGGCTGCAGTTCCGCAACAGCACCGACTTCGGCCGGGTCGACCCGGAGTTCGGCCTGGACATCTCCTTTTTCGTCTTCGACTACCCCTTCTACCGGCTGCTGCTGGGCTTCGGTTTCGCGATCGTCATCCTCGCGCTGATCGGCTCGCTGCTGACCCACTACGTGTTCGGTGGCCTGCGGCTGCAGACCCCGGGACAGAAGCTCACCGGCGCGGCCATGGTGCAGCTGTCGGTGCTGCTCGGGCTGTTCGTCGCGCTGAAGGCCGTCGCCTACTGGCTGGACCGCTACGCGCTGGTCTACTCCGACCGCGGCGGCCTGTTCACCGGCGCCAGCTACACCGACGTCAACGCGCTGCTGCCGGCCAAGACGATCCTGGTCTTCGCCGCGGCCGTCTGCGCGGTCGCCTTCCTCGCCAACGTCGTCGTCCGCAACTTCCGGTTGCCGGCCGCGGCGCTGGTACTGCTGCTGATCTCCAGCCTGGTGATCGGCGTGGCCTACCCGGCGATCGTGCAGCAGTTCGTCGTCCGGCCCAGCGCCAACGAGCGCGAGGCCGACTTCATCGCCCGTGCGATCGAGTCGACCCGCCAGGCCTACGGCCTGGCCGACGTGAGGTACGTCGACTACGCCCAGCAGGAGACCGGCGAGGAGGTGGACCCGACCGCGGCGCTGGCCGAGCTGCGCAACGACACCGAGACCATCCCCAACGCCCGGCTGCTGGACCCCAACGTCCTGTCCGCCACGTTCACCGCGCGCCAGCAGATCCGCAACGTGTACGGCTTCCCCGAGAAGCTCGACATCGACCGCTACACGATCAACGGCGAGACGCAGGACTACGTGGTCGCCGTCCGCGAGCTCAACAGCCAGGGGCTCAGCGAGAACCAGGACACCTGGATCAACCGGCACACCGTCTACACGCACGGCAACGGGTTCGTGGCCGCGCCGGCCAACCAGGTCGTCGCCGGCCAAGAGGGCGGCGAGCCGCGCTTCACCACCCGGGACCTGCCCACCCGCGGCACCATCGAGGTCAGCGACGACGGTGCGCGGATCTACTACGGCGAGCTGATGCAGGACTACTCGGTCGTCGGCGCCCCCGAGGGTGGTGAGCCGCGGGAGTTCGACCTGCCCGAGGGCAGCGACGGCGAGGGGCAGATCAACAACACCTACGACGGCCGGGGCGGCGTCGAGATCGGCAGCTTCTTCCGTCAGCTGACCTTCGCGATCTTCTACCGGGAGCGGAACTTCCTGCTCTCCAGCGCCGTCAACGACGCCTCCAAGGTGCTGTACGTTCGCGACCCGATGGACCGGGTGGAGAAGGCCGCGCCGTTCCTCACGGTGGACGGCGACCCGTACCCCGCGGTCATCGACGGCCGGGTGCAGTGGATCCTCGACGGCTACACCACCTCGGGTTCCTACCCCTACGCCGAGCAGATGGAGCTGGGCGAGGCGGCCACCGACGCGCTGACCGGCACCGGGACGACGGCGCTGCCGAACGAGACGTTCAACTACATCCGCAACTCGGTGAAGGCCACCGTCGACGCCTACGACGGCACGGTCACGCTCTACGAGTGGGACACCGAGGACCCGGTCCTGCAGACCTACATGAAGGCCTTCCCCGGGCTGGTCGAGCCTCGTGAGGACATGTCGTCGGACCTGGTCAGCCACGTCCGCTACCCGGAGGACCTGTTCAAGGTCCAGCGGGACATCCTGACCCGTTACCACGTCAGCGACCCGGGCGACTTCTACAGCGGCAACGACCGCTGGGCCGTCCCCGCCGACCCGACGCAGGACACCCAGGAGCCGCAGCCGCCGTACTACATCCTGGCCCAGCGGCCGGGCGACCCGCAGGCGAGCTTCCAGCTGACCAGCGCGCTCAACGCCTTCCGCCGCGAGAACCTGTCGTCCTTCGTCTCGGCGTCCAGCGCGCCGGAGACCTACGGGCAGATCCAGGTGCTGACCCTCCCGGGCAACACGCCGTTCCGGGGCCCGCAGCAGGTCCAGCAGTCGTTTATCACCAACAACCAGGTGCGCCCGGACCTCACGCTATTCAACAGCGCGGAGTCCCGGGCGGTGTTCGGCAACCTGCTCACCCTGCCGATCGGCGACAACGGCCTGCTCTACGTCGAGCCGCTGTACGTCGAGGGCACGGGTGAGAACTCCTTCCCGCTGCTGCAGAAGGTGCTGGTCAACTACGGCGACCGGGTCGGGTACGCCAACACCCTCGCCGAGGCGCTGGACCAGGTGTTCGGCGCCGGGGCGGGGCAGGCGGCCGTCGACAACGACGGCGCCCCCGCACCCACCGACCAGCCCGATGCGCCGGCGACCCCGGCCCCGCCGGCCGACGGCGGGACGGCGGACACCCCGAGCACCCCGGAGATGCAGTCGGCGGTGCAGGCCATCAACAGCGCGCTGGCCGCGCTCGAGACGGCGCAGCGCAACGGCGACTTCGCCGGGCAGGGGCAGGCGCTGGAGGACCTGCAGGCCGCCGTCACGGCGTACCAGACCGCGCAGGCCCAGGCGGCCACGACACCGGGGGGCTGAGCCCGAGCCCGGCGTGGGCCCCGCCCCTGTGGTGGGGCCCACGCCGGCCCGCGCTGCACGCCCGGGCAGCGCGGGGGTATGGTGGTCTCACCGACGCGGGGTGGAGCAGCTCGGTAGCTCGCTGGGCTCATAACCCAGAGGTCGCAGGTTCGAATCCTGCCCCCGCTACCAACCGACAGAGGCCCTCACAGTAACTGTGAGGGCCTCTGTCGTCTGTGCAGGGGTCTGAGACCCACGCTCTGTCGAGATGCGGCGTGGGCGGGCAATGAGCGCTCCTCCGTCGGGCCGGGGGTCGGCGTCGGCCCTGGCAGGCGTCGGTAGCGTCCCGACTCCATGAGGCCGGGCACGCGGAACGCGATGGTCCCCATCCCGGCGGGCAGCGTGGTGCTGTCGGACCGGCGGCTCCGTCGTAGCTGGTGGGTTCAGCTCGCGCCGTACCAGCTGGGTGCGTACCCGGTGACACAGGAGGAGTACGCGCAGGTCACGGGTCTGCGGCCGAGCTCCGCTCGGGGCGATCGACTGCCCGTGGAGGGGGTCTCGTGGTGGGACGCGGTGCGGTTCTGCAACGCCCTGTCCCGGCAGGAGCGGCTGACCCCTGCCTACCACCTGCATCCCGATGGCGAGGGGATCGAGTGGGACACGTCGGCGGACGGCTATCGGCTCCCGACCGAGGGTGAGTGGGAGCACGGCTGCCGTGCCGGGACGACCGGGCCGCGGTACGGGCCTCTCGAGGACGTCGCCTGGCATCGCGGCAACTCGCAGGAGCGGCTCCGTCCGGTGGGCGGCAAGCGGCCCAACCCGTGGGGTCTGCACGACATGCTGGGCAACGTCTGGGAGTGGTGCTGGGACGTCTACGACGCCGAGGTCTACGGCTCTTACCGGGTGCTCCGCGGCGGGGGGTGGTTCGACGAGCACTGGAGCTGCCGGGCCTCGGTGCGGCGCCGCAGCCATCCCACCTTCCGCATCGACGACGTCGGGTTCCGCCTCGCGCGGTCGCTCGGGTCCTGAGCTCCGTCCTCCGGCCGGCTCCCCGCCCCAACCTGTCGAGGCGTCGGGCGTCCTGGCCCCCGTGGCGTGAACGGACCGGCTCCTGCCGTGTCCGGCCGCTGACCCCGGGCGTTACTCGCCTGACGCTGGGAGGCATGTCGGAGGGGCGCTGGACGATCTACGGGAGCAACGGCTACACGGGCGTCTGGTCGTCGCTGAGGCGAGACGGCGCCGTCTGTCGCCGGTCCTCGCCGGACGGCGCGAGGAGGCGATGCAGCCGTTGGCCGAGGCGGCAGACCTGCCGTGGCGGTGCTTCGACGTCGACCGTGCAGGACGAGGCTCCGACCTCGGACGCACAGGAAGCGGCAGTGTGCCGCCGAGGTGCAACCGGAGTTGCTCATCCCGGACACAGGCCACGCGGAGCCATCCGGCCCGGACGTCGCAGGCCGGCGACGCGTCTCCCCACTACCGGGAGGCCGGGTGCCGACGGCGCTGGTTCGCGACCCTCATGACGCGGGTCTGAGCGCGCTCCCCGCTCAGCGCAGGTCGCTCCACGACGGCTCGGCCGGGCTGCGCGTCGCCGCTGCCGAGCACAGCACCACACCCGCCTCCACCACCGGCCACGTGTGATGGGCGCACTTCACCGGAACGTGGCCTCGGTGATCTCGGCTCGGAAGAACTCGCCTTCGGGCTGCCGGTCCGTGGCCCACCACCAGCCCGCGCGGAGCACCGAGCCGATCGTCACGCCGGCGAAGGTCCGCTCTGCCTCGATGGCGACACCGAAGGGGTAGCGCCCGAAAGGCACCCCGTCGGGGTTGCCCCAGCGCTGCATCAGGACGCCGAGCAGCCGTCCGTCCGGCCCGATGTGGAGTTCTGCGCTCTCCTCCTGCTCGTCGATCCGCCAAGTGACGACGACGCGGTCGTCGTCGGAGCCGGCGGTCCAGGTCGCGGCGGCGAAGGTGGTCGGCACCAGGGCCATCTCCCCGGCAAGGCGGCCCGCGGCGCTGCGGGTGACGTCCGGGCCGGTGGTGGACAGGACGGGGACCAGCCCACCCAGCCGCCAGCGCATCTGGCCCGATCCGGAAGTGAGCCGGTCAAAACCAACCACCGGGAGCCCGAGCAGGTGGGCGGTCGCCGCCCAGATGAAGCCCCGGGGCGGAGCGAGCACCTGCCGCGCGGTGAACGGCCGCCACGCGCCGAGGCGGATCTGTCCGCGCATGCTCAGCTCCACCGACTGCCACAGCGGGGTCCCGGGGGCGATTGCGTGGGTGAGCCAGCGGCGCGCCGGCTCCGGTAGATCGGCGACCATCGAAGGTTCGAAGGCCTCCAGGTGGCCCGTGCTGCGGCACAACAGGTCCCACTCACGGCGCACGCTGCGCGCAGCCCGGGGCACCGAGGAGCTGGTCACCGAGGCCCTCCGGTACCCGAACGCATCGGCCTGCGATGTGCCGCGGCGACGGCAACGCCGACGGCGAGCAGCACGGCGGCGTCGACGGCCAGACCGGCCAGGGCGATCGAGGCCGACGGCAGCAGCACCGCGATCGACACCAGGGCAGCGAGCAGACCGACCGGCCGCCACGCAGTGCGCCTCGCGACCAGCAGGACCGCGGTCAGCAGGAACAGCAGCGTGGCCACCAGCCACACGCCTCCCATGATCATCCCGGGCAGCGATCCTGCTGCCGGCGACACGTCCTCGTAGCCCAGCTCACCCGGCTGCCCCCACCGCCACAGGAGCGCGACACCCAGCAGGTGGATCAGGCCGTGGAGGGCCAGCACCGTGGCCGCCGCCGCCCGCAGCAGCCGATGCGCGCCTGACCGCGCTCCCAGCGACCCAGAGTCCGTCATCCGAGGGACCGTAACCGTGCCGAGCCCGTCGAACGGGAGAGCATCTCGCGGCCCCTGCTCGCCGACATGGCCCGCACCGTCGACCACCTCAGCGACGGGCGCGCGATCCTCGGCATCGGCGCCGGCTGGAGCGAACGGGACTTCCGCGAGTACGGCTACGACTACGGCACTCCCGGCGATCGGCTGCGGCAGCTGGAGGCGTCGCTGCAGCGGATCCGCGCCCGGCTGCCCCGGCTGGTGACCCCGCCGGTCGGCGAGCTGCCGGTGCTCCTCGGCGGCGCCGGCGAGAAGGTGACCCTGCGGTTGGTCGCCCAGTACGCCGACATGTGGAACACCTTCAGCCCGCTGGAGCACTGGGCGGCCAAGAACGCCGTCCTCGACCAGTGGTGCGCCCGAGTGGGACGCGACCCGGCCGACATCGAGCGGACCGTGTCCCTGACGACCCCCGCGAGCTGGACCGCCTGGACGACCACCTCGCCGCGGGCGTCCAGCACGTGGTCCTCCGCTCCGCCGCGCAGTTCGACCTCGGGCCGCTGCGCGCCCTGCTCACCGCGGCCGACCGCTGACCCCCACGAACCGCCTCACCCCCGGCCCTGCGGGCGTGAGGTCACACCCCCTGGGCACCGAGCCGAACCGCGGCCCGGGCCTGACCGAGAGGAGGACAGCAATGCCCACCCCGATCGACCTCGACCACGTGCTCGTCATCGGCCCCGGCCCCGGCCTCGGCTCCGCTGTCGCCCGCCGCTTCGCCCGCGAGGGCTTCACCGTGACCGTCGTCGGCCGCCGTCAGGAAGCCCTCGACGACCTCGCGACGCAGATCCGCGACGCCGGCGGCACTGCCGACACTTCGTCGCCGACGCCGGCGACGCCCTGAAGTTCGAGGCGTCCCTGCAGCAGCTCGCCGAGCGGATCACCCCGGGCGTGGTGGTCTACAACGCCGCGATCGTCGCCCCGACAACGTCCTCGAGGCTGACCTCGAGTACCTCGTGACCGCGTACAACGCCGACGCGTTCGGTGCGATCAGCGCCGCCCAGGTGTTCACCCCCGCCATGCGCGCCGCAGGTGCCGGCACCTTCATCGGCAGCGGCGGCTACGCCTGGGTGGACCCCCACCCCGGCTACGCCACCATCGCCCTCGGCAAGGCCGGCGTCCGCACCGCCGTCGCGCTCGTGCACCCGGAGCTCAAGGCCGACGGCGTGCACGCGGTCAGCACCCGGATCTCCGGCGCGATCGCCCCGGGCACCGCGCTCGACCCCGACCTCATCACCGACACCTACTGGGACCAGTACAACCGCCCCTCGGGTGAGTGGACCGACGAGATCGTCATCGCCGGCGAGTGGGCCACCGGTGGGAGGCCCGACGCACCGCTGCGGCGGGCCTCCCACCCTCACGCCATCCGATCGAGCCACTGACTCCCCGTCCCGGTGCGATAGGGGGACTGGCCGGATCGTGCTCCACGAGCCGGCGCACTGCACCGCCCCGGTGGCAGTCCTCCGGACGCCGGCGCAGGAGCGGGGAGCTCGCCGGACTACGCCGAGCGCGCCCCGCACGGGCACCACTCCTCCCAGCAGTTGAGCCGCCTTCACGGCGCCATGATGGGACGGCGGTTCCGGCGCGCACCCGACCTGCTGCCGTAGCTGACGTCAGATCAGGGATGTGGTGGTGGAGCGGGCGAGCGCGTCGAGCAGTTCGTCCTGGAAGCGCTGGTCGTGGACAGCCGGGTGCGGCTCCTGGAGCCGCTGGTGGTGCCAGTAGCCGCCGGTGGTGCGCGCGTCGGGATCGTTGCTGACGGCGAGCCACGCCTGGGTGAGGCAACCGAGTCGGAGGTCGTCAGGGGCGTTCGGGCCGCCCATCCGGGTGGGCACCCAGCCGGGGTCGACGGCGTTGCTGACGACGCCCGGCACGATCCGGGCGACCGCAAGGGCGAGAGTCGTGACGAAGAGCTTGCTGTCGGAGTAGGAGCCGGTCGCTGAGCGACCGCTCCAGTCCATGCCGGTCAGGTCGGCCCGCCCGCCGGGGTGCATGTCGCTGCTGAGGTACACCAGCCGCTGAGGCCGGTGGACGAGGGCGGTGAGCAGGTACGGGGCGACGACGTTGACCGGCAGGACGGTCGGGCCGGTGGAGACGCCGGCGTTGTGGATGACGGCGTCCACGCGGCCGATCCGGTTGACCTGCTCGGCGACGTCCCGGGTCTGGTCCAGGTCGGCCAGGTCGCCGACGACGGGCACGGCCCCGCGGCCGACGAGATCGCTGACGGCGGCGAGACGTGCCTCGCTGCGCGCGTGCACCACGACCTCGTGTCCGTCGTCGAGCAGGGTCTGCGCCGCCGCTCGGCCGAGGCCGTCGGCGGAGCCGGTGATGAAGACGCGGTGCATGGCGTCCTTCCGCCGTGTCGCTCGCTCGCGACCGGAACGTGATCGCCGGTCAGGTGGGAACCGTCGAGGCGTCCGACCGTCCCGGGTGCCCGGTCAGACGGTGTCGGCCGGGGAGGGAGCCGGGTCGGGTGCAGCGGTCGGATGGGTCGCGGCCCAGCTGGCCAGCAGCTTGAGCCCGTCCTCGTTCGGGGTGCCGGGCTCGGCGGTGTAGACGGTCATGACGAGCTTGCGCTGGTCCGCGGTCGCCAGGTCGAAGCTGTGGAACACCACCTCGAGGGTGCCGACGGCAGGGTGGCGGAACTGCTTGGCCCCGGCCTGGTGCAGCCGCACGTCGTGCGCCGCCCAGCGGGTGCGGAACTCCTCACTGACGGTGGACAGCTCGCCGACCAGCTCACGCAGGTCCTTGTCGTGCGGGTCGCGGCCGGCCTCGGTGCGCAGCAGCGCGACCGTGACGTTGGCCGCGGCGTCCCAGTCCACGTGGTAGTCCCGCGCCCGCGGGTCGAGGAACTGGAAGCGGGCGATGTTCGATCGCCACCGCGGCTCGTCGAACACCGGCGAGTACAGCGCCCGGGCCAGCGTGTTGGCGGCGACGATGTCCAGCCGGCCGTTGGCGACGAACGCCGCCGAGTCGGTCATCGAGTCCAGCATCCACTGCACCCGCGGGGGCACCGGGGCCTTGCTGCGCCGCCGGGGTGCGCGGCTGGGCCGGGCGGCGCGGGCGAGGTCGAACAGGTAGCGCCGCTCGGCCTCGTCGAGCTGCAGCGCACGGGCGACCGCCTCCAGGACGTCCTCGGAGACGCCGGCGATGTGGCCCTTCTCCAGCCGGGTGTACCAGTCGGTGCTCACCCCGGCGAGGACGGCGACCTCCTCGCGGCGCAGGCCGGCCACCCGCCGCCGGCCGGCACCGGGCAGCAGCCCGGCCTGCTCCGGCGTGATCCGGGCGCGTCGTGTGGCGAGGAAGTCGCGGATGTCGGAGCGGTTGTCCACCTCCTCGACGGTAGGGCGACGCGCCGATCCAGGGAGGTCGCGCTTCTACCCCCCACAAACCCGCCCTCCCACGCCTGCGCGCGGCGGCGTTCCGTGGAGTCGTTCCCAGCAGAGCACAGCCGAGAGAAGGGACTCCCATGACGCTGCAGGCCGACGGCTGCACCTTCGCCGTGTCGGACGAGGTCATCCGTACCCCGGTCCGCTACACCAACCGCCATCCGGCTCGACCAGCCCGCCGTCGAGGGCCTGTCCCGGCACGGTGACACCCAGCTCTACGTCACCGCCGGTGGCGGCTACTGGGGTCCGCCGATGCGGATCGGCGCCCGCCCGGAGGTCACCGTCATCGAGCTCACCCGTGCCTGACGAGGTGAGGGCGTCGAGGCTGGGAGGGGTCGTGCTGGAGATCGAGGGTGTCCGGCGTGCGTGTCGAGACCGGCGCACATCCCCGATGCGCCGAGGTGGTGGCTCGGGAATCGGCCCGGACGGGGGTGTGCAGACGCCCACGCACGAGGACCTGACCTGAGGGGGGCGGTGGTCCCGCCGGTTCCCCGCTGCCACGACAGGACCCGGTCCCTCTCACGAGGGGCCGGGTCCTGTGCTGTTCGGGGGTGACCCCACCGTGCGCCCGCCGACGCGGGCCGGCCGCGGCGCGCGTGACGAGGCGGGCGTCGACCGGTCCGGGCCGTGGGACCGCCCCTCCCGGGGCGACAGCCGGACCGGCAGGACACGGGGACCCGTCGACACAGGGGGCGGGGCAACCGCTACGGTAATCCCTATGAGTCCGGTCGGGATTGTGCGGTTTGCACTCGTCGTGCGCCGTCACATCGACCTGCTCCGGTGCGCGAGCGCGCTCTGTACGGCCTGACGCCGCCCGAGCCCGCCACCATCCACCCCACCGGAGTCCCCGTCATGACCCTCACCGTCCCCGTCCTGCCTGCCCTGGTGACGTCCACCGCCCCGACGACCCTCGACCTGGAACGCCTCGCGCCCGGGTTCGGCGCCCGCGTCCACGGGGTCGACCTCGCCTCCGCCACCGACGAGCAGGTCCGCGCCATCCGCACCGCGCTCGCCGACCACAAGGTGCTGTTCTTCTCGGGACAGCACGCACTGCACCCCGACAGCCAGATCGCGCTCGGCCGCCGCCTGGGTGACGTCACCGAGTCCCACCCCGTGGTGCCGGGAGTCGACGAGGAGCACCCCGAGATCTACGCGCTCGACAGCGCCTCGGGCGGGTTCGCCGACGTCTGGCACACCGACGTCACCTTCGTCCGCCGGCCGCCGCTGGGCTCGGTGCTGCGCGCCGTCGTCCTCCCGCCCACGGGCGGGGACACCCAGTGGGCGGACCTCCAGCTGGCCTACGAGTCACTCAGCGGGCCGCTGCAGCGCCTGGCCGACCAGCTGGTCGCGGTGCACGACGGCACCCGCGAGTTCGGCTACTACCTGGCCCAGCGCGAGGAGCGGACGAAGTGGGAGGGCGAGCAGTTCCAGGCCCTCGTCCCGATCGAGCACCCGGTGGTGCGGGTACACCCCGAGACGGGCCGCAAGGGCCTGTTCGTCAACCCCGGATTCGTCTCGCACCTGAAGGACGTGTCCGACGCCGAGAGCCGGTACCTGCTCGACCTGTTCTACGCCCACATCACCAAGCCGGAGCACATCGTCCGGCACCGCTGGTCGGTGGGGGACGTCGTGATGTGGGACAACCGGTCGACGGTGCACTACGCGAACCGCGACTACGGTGACCAGCGCCGTGTCATGCACCGCATCACGCTCCGGGGGGACCAGCCGGTCGGTCCGACTGGCGCCTGACCGGGCACGTGCACGACGCTCGTCCCGAGAACTGACCGCACGGCGAGGCGCAGGTCCCCTCCGGGGCCTGCGCTTCGCCGCACGACCCCCCTCCGCCGGCGAGCCCGTGCCCGGCGCCGCAACGAGAGAAGAACCCCATGCTGCGCACCACGATCCGTCCCCGGGCATCCGCGGTGGCGCTGGCCGCCGTCCTCGCCGCGACCGTCACCGGGTGCAGCGCCGAGGAGGGCGCCGACAGCGCGACCGGCGGTGGGGACGGCATCACCGTCCAGGCCGCGCAGTTCAGCTGGACGGCCGCCGGTCTGACGAACTCCATCCTCAGCGAGATCGCCGCCGACCGTCCCGAGCTGGGCGTGGCCACGCTGCAGACGACGCAGCTGGACCCGGCCGCGGCGTGGGCCGGTGCGCAGCGCGGGGACATCGACCTGCTGACCGAGGTCGCCCTCCCCAACCAGCAGGAGCTCGCCGACAGCGCCGCCGAGCGGGTCGAGATGGTCTCGGAGACCTACGGCGATGCCGCGCAGGGCTGGTTCGTGCCCGCTTACGCCGTCGAGCCCGGCGGCCCGCTCGAGGGCCTGACCAGCGTCACCCAGCTCAACGACTACGCCGACCAGCTGGGCGGCAAGTTCTACGACGCCGATCCCGGCTACATCACCACCGAGCAGAACGCCAAGCGGCTCGCGGGCTACGGGATCACGCTGGAGCACGTCGTCTCCAGCGAGGCGGCCGAGCTGGCGCAGCTGGAGAACAGCTACAGCCGCCAGGAGCCGATCGTGCTGTACCTGTACCACCCGCACGCGGTCTTCGCGCAGTACGACATGGTCCAGCTCGAGGAGCCCACGCCCTACACCGAGGGCTGCCTGACCACCGGGAACGGCGCCTGCGCCATGCCCTCGTACAGCGCCAACGTCGCCGCGAGCACGGAGCTGCAGGAGCAGGCTCCCGAGTTCGCCGACCTGCTGGTCGACCTGCGCATCTCGGTGGAGGAGATGGAGCAGATGCAGAAGCAGGTGGACGTCGACGGCGAGGACGTGGGGACCGTCGCCCGGCAGTGGGTCGACGAGCACGCCGCCCAGATCGACGAGTGGGTCGGCTGACCGTGCCCCCGGTGCTGCGCGCCACCGGCCTGACGAAGGTCTTCGGGCCACGCGAGAAGGAGGCACTGCGGCTGGCCGGCGAGGGGGTCCGGCGCGACGAGATCCACCGGCAGACCGGGAGCACGCTCGCCGTCCACGACGTGGGCTTCGCCGTCGAGCGGGGGGAGCTGTTCGTCGTCATGGGGCTGTCGGGGTCCGGCAAGTCGACCCTCGTCCGGCTGCTCAACCGGCTGATCGAGCCCAGCGCCGGCACGGTGGAGGTCGACGGCCAGGACCTGCGGGCGCTCGGTGACGCCGACCTGCGGACGCTGCGCAACCAGAAGGTCAGCATGGTGTTCCAGCACTTCGCGCTCCTCCCGCACCGCACCGTGCGCGAGAACGCGGCCTACGGGCTCAAGGTGCGCGGGGTCGGGGCCGGCGAGCAGCGGGAGCGAGCCGACTGGGCGCTGCGCACAGTGGGGCTGCTCGACCGGGCCGACGCCCGGCCCGAGCAGCTCTCCGGGGGGATGCAGCAGCGCGTGGGCCTGGCCCGCGCGCTCGCCGCGGACTCCGAGGTGCTCCTCATGGACGAGCCGTTCTCCGCGTTGGACCCGCTCATCCGGCGCGACATGCAGGACCTGCTGGTGCGGCTGCAGACCGAGCTGCACAAGACCATCGTCTTCATCACCCACGACCTCAACGAGGCCATGCGGCTGGGCGACCGCATCCTGATGCTCAAGGACGGCCGGACGGTCCAGCTGGGCACCGGGCCGGAGATCATCTCCGCGCCGGCCGACGACTACGTCGCCGACTTCACCTCCGACGTGGACCGGACCCGGGTGCTCACCGCCGGTGACCTGCTGCGCGAGCCGCGGATGACCGCCCAGCTCGGCCAGTCCACCGGGGAGGTGCTGCGCGCGCTCGGCGCCGCGGAGGCCAACGGGGTGTATGTCCTCGACGCCGACCGGCGCATCGCCGGCGTGGCGCGCGACGACCTGCTCGCCCGCGCGGTGCAGGACGGTCGGTCGGCCGTCGGCCCGCGCGAGCTGGTCGCCGACTACACCACGACCACGCCGGACCGCCCACTGGTCGAGTTCGTGCACCTCGTCGGGCGCCACCCGGTGCCGTTGGGGGTCGTGGACGACGACGGTCGGCTGCTGGGCGTGGTGCCACGGGCGGCGGTGCTCGATGCGCTGGCCGTCGTCCCCGCGCGACGGGAGGGCTGACGGTGCCGGACATCCCCCTCGGGCAGTGGGTCTCGGACTTCATCGACTGGCTGCTGGCGACGGTGCCGTGGCTGTTCGACGCGATCTCGGCGGTCATGCAGGTCCTCGTCGACGGCCTGACCGGCGCGCTGGCCACGCCGCCGCCGGTGGTGTGGATCGTCCTGTTCACGCTGGTCGCCCTGCTCATCCGCGGGTGGGGGCTGGCGCTCTACACGGTGCTGGCGTTCCTGCTCGTGGTCTCGCTGGAGCTGTGGGTCGAGACGATGCAGACCCTCGCGCTGGTCCTCGTGGCGGCGGTGATCGCCACGGCGATCGGGGTGCCGATCGGGATCCTGGCGGCCCGCAACCGTGCGCTGAGCGTCGTCGTCCGTCCGGTGCTGGACTCCATGCAGACCACGCCGGTGTTCGTCTACCTCATCCCGGCCGTCTTCTTCTTCGGCGTGGGTGTGGTGCCCGGCGTCGTGGCGACGATCCTGTTCGCCATCCCGCCCGGCGTGCGGCTGACCGAGCTCGGCATCCGGCAGGTCGACCGCGAGGTCGTCGAGGCGGCCCACGCCTTCGGCGCCCGGCCCGGCCAGATCCTGCGGGAGGTCCAGCTCCCGCTCGCGCTGCCGTCGATCATGGCCGGCATCAACCAGGTGATCATGCTGGCGCTGTCGATGGTGGTCACCGCCGGACTCCTCGGCGCCGCCGGCCTCGGTGCGGTCGTGGTGCGGGCGGTGACCCAGCTCGACGTCGCCTCCGGGTTCGAGGGCGGTCTCGCGGTCGTCCTGCTCGCGATCTTCCTCGACCGGCTGACGGCGGCCTTCGGACACCCCACGGCGCTGTCGCGGTTGTTCCGGGCGCGGACGCGCCGGACCGCGCCGTCCGGTGGGACGGCGGAGACGCCTCGCCGGTCCGAGGAGCCCGCGCAGGCCCCCGCCTGACGGCTCCGTCCTCGGTCAGGGGAGCACGCGCCGCACGTCCAGGTCGCCCGGCTCGCCGGGCAGGTCGTCCGCACCGGTACGTCCCGGGTCCCGGGGGCTCGGGAGTGGGCCGCTCGGGGGCGTGTATGGTGGTGTCACCGACGCGGGGTGGAGCAGCTCGGTAGCTCGCTGGGCTCATAACCCAGAGGTCACAGGTTCGAATCCTGTCCCCGCTACTCGCACACGAGGGCCCGGTCACCACGGTGACCGGGCCCTCGTCGTGTTCGGGCGGTTCCGCGCCGCGAGCGGGGTAGGAAACCGGCATGGATCTCACCGTCACCGACGTCCCCCAGGCCGGCCGCTACGAGGCCCGGGCCGGCGACCGCGTGCTCGGCCTGGCCGCCTACCAGCGGCAGGGCGACCGGGTCGTGTTCACCCACACCGAGGTCGACCCGGACGCCGAGGGCGACGGAGTGGGCAGCACGCTGGTCCGCGGTGCCCTGGACGACGTCCGGGCGCACGGGCTGCGGGCGGTGCCGCGCTGCTCCTTCGTCCGCGCCTGGATCGACCGGCACCCCGACTACGCCGACCTGGTCGACACCCCCGCCTGAGACGGCCCCGCCCCGGGGCGGCTCCGTCCAGAGGCTCGCCGCGAGCTCGCGAGCGGGGAGGAGGACGGCGGCCGCCTGCAGGATCCCGCCGCGAGCGCGCGAGCGGTGGGGGGCAGGGGGTCCTCCCTCAGAGCACCTGGTGGCCGTACATCTCGCCGAGCGGGTCGGCGATCAGCTCGATGCGGGCGCCGTCGGGGTCGCGGAAGTAGACCGAGACGCCGCTGTGCACCTCGTGCTCCACCCCGGCCTCGGTCAGCCGCTGCACCAGGTCCTGCCAGCGGTCGGGGTCGACGCTGATCGCCATGTGGTGCAGCCCGCCGAGCACCTCGGCGTACGGGCCGACGTCCAGGCCGGGGAAGTCGAAGAAGGCCAGCAGGTTGCCGTGGCCGATGTCGAAGAAGAAGTGCGAGGAGCCCGGGTAGTCGCGGTTCTCGATCAGCTCGGTGAGCGGGAAGCCGAGCACGTCCTGGTAGAAGCGGACGGTCCGCTCCACGTCGCTGCTGATCAGCGCGGTGTGGTGCAGGCCGCGGGCGGTGGACGACGGCCGCTCCCCGGCAGGCCTGAGGTGCGCCTCCCGGATGCGGGTGCGCTCCTGCTCGATGGCGGTCAGGTCGAGGTCGCTGGCGGTGTCGCTCACGGGGCTCTCCTCGGGGTCGGACGACGGTCGGGACAACCGCTGCGACCAGGATCTCGTTCCCTCGACAGGTCCCGGTCACCCGTGGGTGCGAGGCTGGTGACCATGCGTGTCCTCGTCGCCGGGTGGTTCAGCTTCGACGAGGTGATCGCCACCATCGGCGACGAGCTCGGCGCCGACGTGGTGGCCGGCTGGCTCACCGACCTGGGCGTCGACCACGACGTCGCCTGGGCGCCGTACCTGGAACGCGGTGTGGACTGGCGGGACGTCGACCCGGCCGACTACACCCACCTGGTCTTCGTCAGCGGCCCGCTGGCCGACCGGCCGCTGCTGCGCGAGCTCACCGAGGCCTTCGCCGGTGCGCAGCGCTGGGCGGTCAACGTCTCGGTGGTGCAGGAGTCCGCGCGCGGGCTGTTCGACCGGGTCTGGGAGCGCGACGCCGCCGGCCTGGCCCGTCCCGACCTCGCCGTCGAGGGCCCCGAGCCGGAGGTGCCGGTGCTCGCGGTGGCGTTCACGCCGGTGCAGGGCGAGTACGGCGAGGCCAGCCAGGCCGAGCGGGTCCGCGGCGCCATCGAGGAGTGGCTGGCCGACCGGGCGCTGCCCTGGTTCGAGCTCGACATGGACCTCTTCGAGAAGCCGCACGCGCGCCGTCCGGCCCAGGTGGAGGCGCTGGTCCGGCGGGCCGACGTCGTGGTGAGCATGCGGCTGCACGCGCTGGTGCTCGGCCTCAAGCACGGCCGGCCGGTCGTCGCCTGCGACCCGATCAGCGGAGGCGCCAAGGTGACCAGCCAGGCCACCGCGCTCGACTGGCCACTCGTCGTCCCGGTCGAGGAGCTCACCGCCGAGGCCCTCGATGCCGCTCTGGAGCGCTGCCTGTCCGGTGAGCTGGCCGAGCGGGTGCGTGCGGCGGGGGAGCGGGGCCGTGCCGGCAACGCCCGGGCGCGCGCCTGGTTCGAGGAGCAGCTGGCCGGCTGAGCCCCCCGCTCCCGCGGCGGGATCGCCGATCCCGCCCCCTGTGAGGCCCGTATCCGTGCGAGATCGCCGATCTCGCCGCCCGAGGAGGACCGATGATCGAGCTGCGCACCCCGGGTGAGCTGGACGCCATGCGCGCCGCCGGAGCGGTCGTGGCCGACATGCTGGCCGCCGTCCGCGCCGCCGCGACCCCGGGCGTCAGGCTGACCGAGTTGGACGAGGTGGCCCGGGCCGTCCTGGCCGATGCCGGCGCCACCTCACCGTTCCTCGGCTACGCACCGCTGGCCACCACGCCGCCGTTCCCCGGTGTCGTCTGCCTGTCGGTCAACGACGTCGCGCTGCACGGCATCCCGACACCGGAGGAGCTCCAGGACGGCGACCTGCTCAGCGTCGACGCCGGAGCCACCCTCGACGGCTGGGTGGGCGATGCCGCGATCACCTTCCCGGTGGGCACGCCGCGACCGGAGGACCTCGAGCTCGTCGCGACCACCGAGCGCGCGCTGGCGGCCGGGATCGCCGCGGCCGTCGTCGGCAACCGCGTCGGCGACATCTCGGCGGCGATCGGCGCGGTGGGCCGGGCCGGGGGCTGCGGGATCAACACCGACCAGGGCGGGCACGGTGTGGGCCGCTCGATGCACGAGCCGCCGTCCGTCCCGAACGAGGGCCGCCCCGGCCGCGGGCTGCCGCTGCGCCCCGGCCTGGTGATCGCGATCGAGCCCTGGTTCCTCGCCGGTGGCAGCGACGACTACCGGGTCGCCGCCGACGGCTGGACGCTGTACAGCGCCGACGGCAGCCGCGCGGCGCACGTCGAGCACACCGTCGCGGTCACCGAGGACGGCCCCCGGATCCTCACCGCCCCGCGCTGATCACCACGGGGGCGTCAGAGAGCGCGGGCCGTCTCCAACTTGAGGCCCATCGTGCCGGTGGACCGTGCTCCGGTGGGCCGGGACCCGGACCTTCCGTGGCAGCGCTGCGCCCGGGTGTTGTCCGCGTGGACGTACAGCCGCGCGCGGGACGCCCCCCGCTCCCGCAGCCGCGGACGCGGGCACGGGGGCCGGCGTCGAGCGAGGAGGCCCGGGCCCGCCCTGCCAGAACTCGTCAGGACGGGCCACTGCGTCGTCGTGGGACTCGACGAAGGCCATCGGCGCGGCCTCGTTCGACAAGGGCACCGGGCGGACCGTGTACCCCGTCGTCACCGGTGCTGCCGCCCCGTCACCACTCCGCCGGACCCGGGGTCACCCCAGGGCCTGGTCCAGGTCGGCGATCAGGTCCTCGACGTCCTCGATGCCGACCGAGAGGCGGACCAGGTCGGCCGGCACCTCCAGCGGCGAGCCGGCCGCGCTGGCGTGGGTCATCCGCGCCGGGTGCTCGATCAGCGACTCCACCCCGCCCAGGGACTCCGCGAGGGTGAAGACCTGCGCCCGCTCGCACACCCGCAGCGCGACCTCCTCCCCGCCGGCCAGCCGGAACGAGAGCATCCCGCCGAACCCGGACATCTGCTTGGCGGCGATCTCGTGCCCGGGGTGGTCGGGCAGGCCCGGGTAGCGCACCGAGGCGACGGCGGGGTGGCCGAGCAGGAACTCCGCCACCCGGGCGGCGTTGTCCTGGTGCCGGTCCATCCGGACGCCGAGGGTCTTGATCCCGCGCAGCACCAGCCAGTCGGCCAGCGGGCCGGAGACGGCACCCATCGCGTTCTGCGAGAAGGCCAGCTGCTCGGCGAGCTCCGGGTCGTCCCCGACCACCAGCGCGCCGCCGACGACGTCGGAGTGCCCACCGAGGTACTTCGTCGTCGAGTGGACGACGACGTCGGCGCCCAGGGTCAGCGGCTGCTGCAGGTAGGGCGAGGCGAAGGTGTTGTCGACGACGAGCAGCGCACCGGCGTCGTGGGCGACCTCGGCGGTCAGCGCGATGTCGGCGATGTTGAGCAGCGGGTTGGTCGGCGTCTCGCACCAGACGACCCGCGTGCTGGGCCGGATCGCCGCCCGCAGCGCGTCGGGGTCGTTGAGGTCGGCGGGCGTGTGCTCGACGCCCCAGCGGGAGGCCACCTTGGAGATGAGGCGGAACGTCCCGCCGTAGGCGTCGCCCCCGAGGACGACGTGGCTGCCCGGCTCGCAGAACGTCCGCAGCAGCGTGTCCTCGGCGGCCAGGCCGGAGGCGAACGCCAGCCCGGTGCGGCCCTGTTCGAGGGCGGCCAGCGCCTCCTGCAGCGCCGTGCGGGTGGGGTTGGCGCTGCGGGCGTACTCGTAGCCGCCGCGCAGCCCGCCGACGCCGTCCTGTTTGAAGGTGGTCGCCAGGTGCAGCGGGACGACGACGTCGCCGGTCGCCGGGTCCGGGTCCTGCCCGGCGTGGATGGCGCGGGTGTTGAAGCCGTGCGTGGGGCTCATGACTCGACGGTAGGAGCCGGCCCGGCGAGGTGCCCGAGCACGTCCTGCCTGGTGACGACGCCGGCCGGCTTGCCCTCCTCGTGCACCAGCAGCGCGTCCGCCGTCCCCAGGGCCGCGACCGCGGCGCTGACCGGCTCGCCGGAGCCGATGATCGGCAGCGGCGGGGACATGTGCCGCTCCACCCGGTCGGCGAGGTTGGCCCGCCCGGCGAACAGCGCGTCGAGCAGCGCCTTCTCCTCGACCGACCCGACGACCTCCCCGGCGGTCACCGGGGGCTCGGCACGCACCACCGGCAGCTGGCTGACGCCGTACTCGCGGAGGATGTCGATGGCGTCGCGCACGGTCTCGTTGGGGTGGGTGTGCACCAGCTCCGGCGTCGCCCCGCCCTTGCCGGCGAGCAGCTCGCCGACGGTGCCCTCGGTGGCCTGCTCCAGGAAGCCGTAGTCGGCCATCCAGTCGTCGTTGTAGATCTTGCCGAGGTAGCCGCGGCCGCCGTCGGGCAGCAGCACCACCACGACGTCGTCCCGGGTCAGCCGCTCGGCGGCACGCAGCGCGCCGGCCACCGCCATGCCGCACGAGCCGCCCACCAGCAACCCCTCCTCGCGGGCCAGCCGGCGGGTCATCGCGAAGGAGTCCCCGTCGCTGACGGCGACGATCTCGTCGGCGATGGAGCGGTCGTAGGCGTCGGGCCAGAAGTCCTCGCCCACGCCCTCGACCAGGTAGGGGCGTCCGGTGCCACCGGAGTAGACCGACCCCTCCGGGTCGACGCCGACCACCCGCACCCGCCCGCCGGAGGCCTCCTTGAGGTAGCGGCCGGTGCCGCTGATCGTGCCGCCGGTGCCGACGCCGGTGACGAAGCAGGTCACCCGGCCGTCGGTCTGCTCCCAGATCTCCGGGCCGGTGCTCTCGTAGTGCGACTGCGGGTTGGCCGGGTTGGCGTACTGGTCGGGCTTCCAGCCACCGGGGATCTCGCGGGCCAGCCGGTCGGAGACCGAGTAGTAGGAGCGCGGGTCGGCCGGGTCGACGGCGGTCGGGCAGACGTGCACCTCGGCGCCGTAGGCCTTGAGCACGTCGATCTTCTCCTTGCCCACCTTGTCGGGGCAGACGAAGACGCAGCGGTAGCCGCGCTGCTGCGCGACCAGGGCCAGCCCGATGCCGGTGTTGCCGCTGGTCGGCTCCACGATGGTGCCGCCGGGCCGCAGCGCACCGCTGGCCTCGGCGGCGTCGACCATCCGCACGGCGATCCGGTCCTTCACCGAGCCGCCGGGGTTGAGGTACTCGACCTTGGCCAGCACCAGGGGCGCGTCCGGCCCGAGGTCGCGGGTCACGGACGTCAGCCGGACCAGCGGGGTGTGCCCGACCAGTTCGATGACGTTCTCGACGTACTGCACGCAGACCTCCTCGACCGGCGCCCCGGACGGGCGCTCGGCGCCCCATCCCACCACCGCCGACGACTCCCGCGCCGGGGAGCCGTCCGACCAGCATGACGACGACGGACCTGCGGGTCGACGAGGGGTACGCACCGAGTTGGCCGGGGTCGTCGACGGGTTCCTCGGCTGACCGGATCCCCGGGTGTTGTCGGCGGAGCCGGTCAGCCGGGACGATGCGGCATGACCGAGAGCTTCCCCACCGTGCCGCTCGACGGTGCCCCCGGCATGCCGCTGCTCGGCTTCGGGACCTGGCTGATGAACGGCTCGGAGTGCTACGAGGCCGTCCGCACCGCCCTGGACGCCGGCTACCGGCACCTCGACACCGCGGCGATCTACCGCAACGAGCCCGAGGTCGGGCGGGCGCTGCGCGACTCCGGCGTCGAGCGGGACGAGGTCTTCCTGACGACCAAGCTGCCGCCGCCACGAGCCGACCAGGCCGACCAGGTGCTGGCGGGGTCCCTCGACGCGCTCGGCGTCGACGCGGTCGACCTGTGGCTCGTCCACTGGCCGCCCGGCGGTGCCCGGCCGGACGTCTGGGAGCGCTTCGTCGCCGCCCGCGAGGCCGGCCGCGCCCGGGCGATCGGCGTGAGCAACTACTCGCTGGAGCAGGTCGACGAGCTGACCGGTGCGACCGGCGTGACGCCGCAGGTCAACCAGGTCAGCTGGGCCCCGTCGCTGTACGACCCGGCCGTCGAGGCCGGGCACCGGGAACGCGGCGTCGTCCTGGAGGGCTACAGCCCGTTCAAGAACACCGACCTCGGCGACCCGGTGCTGCGCGAGGTCGCCGACGCGCACGGCGTCACCCCGGCGCAGGTGGTGCTGCGCTGGCACGTCGAGCACGGCGTCGTCGTCATCCCCAAGTCGGCCACCCCGGAGCGGATCCGGGCCAACCTGGCGATCGACGGTTTCTCGCTCACCGACGACGAGGTCGCCCGGATCGACGGCCTGGCGGAGGTCTGAGCCGCGGCGGAGCACGCCGGTGACACGCCGTCCGGCCTTGCCGCCTGCGTCCCCCGCCCCGAGGCTGGGTCGATGAGCCGGCTGAGCAGGGGGTCCTGAGATGACGGCGGTCGACGCCTCGGTCTTCGAGGGCTCCTTCTGGCGCGACCCCTATCCCGCCTACGAGCGGCTGCGCGCCCAGGCGCCGGTGCGCGAGGTGGCGCTGCCGCGGGGCGGCACCACGTGGCTGGTGACCCGGTACGACGACGTGCGGGCGGCCTTCACCGACCCCCGCCTGGTCAAGGACCACCGCGCGACCCTGCCGCCGGAGGTCCGCGCGCAGGCCCCGCGCCTGCCGGGCCCCTTCGGCTCGATGATGATCCTGCTCGACCCGCCGGACCACACCCGGCTGCGCCGGCTGGTCTCCCGGGCCTTCACCGCGCGACGCACCGCCGAGCTGCGCCCCCGCATCGAGGTGCTGGCCGCCGCCCTGCTCGACGCGGTGCCGGAGGCCGAGCCGGTGGACCTGCTGGCCGGCTACGCGGTGCCGTTGCCCATGGCCGTCATCTGCGAGCTGCTCGGGGTGCCCGATCCCGACCGCGACGCCTTCGGCACCTGGTCGCGCGCGCTGGTCGACGACCACGACGACGTGGACCAGCAGCAGGCCACCGCGGGGCTGGCCGAGTACCTGTACGCCCTCGTCGAGACCAAGCGGAGCACCCCGGACGGCGCCCTGATCTCGGCCCTGGTCGAGGTCTCCGACGCCGGTGACCAGCTCAGCACCGAGGAGGTCGTCGCGATGGGCGTGCTGCTGCTCATCGCCGGCCACGAGACCACGGCCAACCTCATCGGCAACGCGGTGCTGGGCGTGGCCACCGACGCCGCGCTGCGCGAGCACCTGCTCGCCGACCCGCAGCGGATCCCCGCGGCGGTCGAGGAGTTCCTGCGCTGGGACGGCCCCGTGCACAACGCCCCCCTGCGCTTCGCCGCCGAGGACGTCGAGTACTCGGGCACCACCATCCCCGCGGGTTCGGTGGTCACGCTCTCCGTGGGCGCGGCCAACCGCGACCCGGGACGCTTCGACCGGCCCGAGCTGCTCGACCCCGACCGCGACGCCGGTGGGCACCTGGCCTTCGGCCACGGGCTGCACTACTGCCTGGGCGCACCCCTGGCGCGTCTGGAGGGGGAGGTGGCCCTGCGCTCGCTGCTCGACCGGTACCCCGACCTGCGCCTGGCCGTGCCCCCGGAGGACCTGCACCACCGGCGCAGCGTCATCGTCCACGCCCTGGAGCAGCTGCCGGTGGTGCTGCGCCCCGCGGCCGCGGGGAGCGCCTCCGCGTAGTTAGCCGGGCGGTGGCGGGCTCCCGAGGGGCGGGACGAGGATGCCGGGGTGACCTCTCCCTCTCCTGTCGGTACCCGCACGCTCGGCCGCGACGGCCTGGTCGTCCCCGCCCTCGGCCTCGGCTGCATGGGCATGAGCCAGATGTACGGCGCGGCCGACCGCGACGAGTCGATCGCGACCGTGCACCGCGCGCTCGACCTCGGCGTCACCTTCCTCGACACGTCCGACGTCTACGGCGACGGGCACAACGAGGAGCTGGTGGGGGAGGCGATCGCCGGACGGCGGGACGAGGTGCAGCTGGCCACCAAGTTCTCGCTCTCGCGCAACGACCGCGGGGGCATGGACATCGACGGCCGCCCGGAGAACGTGCGGGCCCGCGTCGAGGCCAGCCTGCGCCGGCTCCGGGTCGACGTGATCGACCTGTACTACCAGCACCGGGTCGACCCGACGGTGCCGATCGAGGACACCGTCGGCGCGATGGCCGAGCTCGTGCAGCAGGGCAAGGTCCGGTACCTGGGGCTGTCGGAGGCCAGCGCCGCGTCGATCCGCCGCGCCGTCGCCGTCCACCCGATCGCCGCGCTGCAGAGCGAGTGGTCGCTGTGGACCCGCGACCTGGAAGCCGAGGTGCTGGGTGTCGCCCGCGAGCACGGCATCGGCATCGTGCCGTTCAGCCCGCTGGGCCGCGGCTTCCTGACCGGCGCGATCCGCAGCCCGGAGGACTTCGCCGAGGACGACTGGCGCCGCGGCCACCCGCGCTTCACCGGCGAGGCCTTCGCGGCCAACCTCCGGCTGGTCGACGCGGTCCGGGCGCTGGCCGAGGAGAAGGGCTGCACGCCCGGCCAGCTGGCGCTGGCCTGGGTCCTCGCCCAGGGGGACGACGTCGTGCCGATCCCCGGCACCAAGCGGCGCAGCTACCTGGAGGAGAACGTCGCGGCCGCCGCCGTCGAGCTCTCGGACGACGACCTCGCGCGGCTCGGCGACATCGCGCCGCCCGGGGTGGCCCAGGGCGGGCGCTACGTCGACAGCTCTTACGCGTACGGCGACAGCCCGGAGCGCGCGGCGTGACCGTGCCGGCGACGAGGCGGCGGGTGCCCGGCGCCGACGGCGTCGAGGTCGCCGTGCACCGGTGGGGCGCCCCCGGTGACCTGCCGCCGGTCTACCTCCAGCACGGCTTCGTCGCGGACACCCGGCTCAACTGGGTCGGCACCGGGACCGTCGGTGTCCTCCTGTCGGCCGGGCGGGAGGTCGTCGGCGTCGACGCCCGCGGGCACGGGCGGTCGGACAAGCCGCACGACCCCGCCGCCTACGGGGAGCTCCGGATGGCCGACGACCTGCGACGGGTGGCCGACGCACTCGGCCACGACTCCTTCGACCTGGCCGGCTACTCGATGGGCGCGACGGTCGCGATGCTGACCGCAGCCGCCGACCGGAGGGTGCGCCGGCTGGTGGTGGGTGGTGCCGGCGCCGCGTTCGTCGAGCCGGGGGGTGCCGAGCGCCACCGCGTCCTCATGGCCGGGCTGGCCGCCGCGCTGGAGACGGCCGACGTCGCCGACGTGCGCGACCCGGCCACCGTCGCCTTCCGCCGGATGGCCGACGCCCTCGCCGCCGACCGGCACGCCCTGGCCGCGCACGCCCGCGCCGTGCACACCCGCGAGGTGGACCTGGCAGCGATCACCGCGCCCACGCTCGTCCTCGCCGGCGACGCCGATCCGCTGGCGGCCCGCCCGGAGGCGCTCGCCGCGGCCATCCCCGGTGCCCGGGTGACCGTCGTCCCCGGCGACCACTCGACCACGCTCCGGACGCCGGCCTTCGCCACGGCGCTGGCCGACTTCCTCGGGGAGGCGTCGTGACCGACCCGGGCTGCGGGGTGGCGCACGGTGCGCCCGCCGACGAGGCCACCGGCCGGGTGCTGGTCGCGGTCTTCGCCTCGCCGGTGGCCGAGGTGCTGCTGCGCTGGGCACCCGAGCTGGGCTTCCGCGCCCGGCTGCTCGACCCCGACCCCGCACGCGGCGCGGACCTCGGCGGCTTCGCGGAGGTCGACGGCGAGCTCGTCGACGCCGACGTCATCGTGACCGACCACCACCGACCCGAGCTCGGCGAGGTGCTGCGCGACGCGCTGGCCCGGCCGGTGCGCTGGGTCGGCGTCATGGGCAACCCGCGCCACGAGGGACCGCACGTCGCGGCGCTGGCCGTCCTCGGCGTGCCGCCGGAGGAGGTCGCCCGCGTGCACCGGCCGATCGGGCTGGACATCGGCTCGCGGACCCCGGCCGAGATCGCGTTGAGCACGCTCGCCGGGCTGCTGGCCGACCGCAACGGCCGCAGCGGCGGGTTCGCCCACCGCCCGACGTGAGCGGGCTCGCGCGGATGCGCAGGACCCTCGGCCACGGGTCGACAGCGCCGGCGGAGGGGGCGCGTGACGGGCGTCCTGCCCGATGCCGACGACGGCACCAGCGGGTTGGCGGTTGCGCTCGCCCGGGCCGGAGTCGTCCGCGGAACGACCCTCAGGGGAGCTGCGTTGACCCGGTCAGGAGGGCGGAGCCGCCGCCCCGACGACGCGAGGAGGACCCAGGGATGGCGTCGCTGTTCAGCAAGCTGGCACAGTTCGCGAACACGCCGAAGGGCCGGCAGGTCATCGCGCAGGCCACCGACAAGGCGCAGCAGCTGGCCAAGGACCCGAAGACCCGGGCGAAGATCGACGACGCCCGTCGCCGGTTCCAGGGCGGCCGCGGCCGTTAGGTGCAGGGTGGCCTCCCTGCGGGTCCCGCCGCGGGCTTGCCAGTGGCGGGGTGCGGGGAGGTCCTTCTTCAGGCTGCCTGGTCGGGCGGGCGCAGCCGGCCGAGGGCGGCGTCGTGCAGCAGGCCGTTGGTGGCCAGAGCGCTGCCGCCGGCCGGCCCTGGGACGCCGGTGAGGTCGGTGAACGCGCCGCCGGCCTCCCGCACGATGACGTCGAGGGCGGCGAGGTCCCACACCGAGACCTCGGGTTCGCAGGCCACGTCCACCGACCCCTCGGCCAGCAGCACGTAGCTCCAGAAGTCGCCGTAGGCGCGGGTGCGCCACACCGACCGGGTGAGGTCGAGGAAGCCGCCGAGCAGCCCGCGCTCCTCCCAGCCGGCGAGGCTGGAGTACGACAGGCTCGCATCGGCCAGCTCGCCGATGCCCGAGACCGTGCAGCGGGTCGCCGACTCCAGCCGCCGGCCGGTCCAGGCGCCGACGCCCTTGGCCGCCCACCAGCGGCGGTTGAGCGCCGGCGCCGAGACCAGCCCGACGACCGGCTCGTCGCCGTCGAACAGCGCGATGAGGGTGGCCCACACGGGCACGCCCCGTACGAAGTTCTTGGTCCCGTCGATCGGGTCGAGCACCCAGCGCCGCGGGCCGTGGCCGGTCGCGCCCATCTCCTCGCCGAGCACCGCGTCGCGGGTCCGCGCGCGGGCCAGCGTGATGCGCAGCTGCTCCTCCACGGCCCGGTCGGCGTCGGTGACCGGCGTGAGGTCCGGCTTGGTGTCGACCTGGAGGTCCAGCGCACGGAAGCGGTCGAGGCTGATCGAGTCCGCCTGGTCGGCCAGCACGTGCGCCAGGTGCATGTCCCCCGTGTAGTCCCGGCCCGGTGTCATGGGCACCGAACCTAGCGGGCGCTCAGTCGAAGACCGCGGCACTGACCCCGCTGGGTCCCTCGTACTCCCGGTCGTCGATCTTGTTGAGCGCGTCGAGCACGTCCTTGTCGCCGCCGCTCTTGGCGTGCTCGAGGATCTGCTCCTTCGTGGCCGGGTAGTCCATCCCCTTGAGGGCCTTCTGGATGTCGATGGGGCTCACCATGACCCCGGCCTACCCGCGTCCACCGCGGCCGATGCGCGGATACCGTCGGGGAGTGCACGCCGCGACGATCGCCGGGCTGCTCGCCGACCCCACCCGCCTCAAGGTCGTCGCCGCCCTGGCCCTGGGCGCGGACACCATCGAGCAGGTCGCCGAGGTCACCGGGCTGCCGCTCAAGGACGTCGCCCTCGCCGCGCGCCGGCTGGGCCGGGCGGGCCTGGTCCGCCGCGACCGGCACGAGCTGGAGCTGCTGACCGAGCGCTTCGGCGCCGCGGCGCGCGCCGCCGCCGAGGCCGCTCCGCCGCCCGAGCCGCTGTCCGACGACCCCGCCGAGGACGCCGTCCTGTCGGCGTTCGTCCGCGACGGCCGGCTGGTGTCCATCCCGGCGCAGCAGAGCAAGCGGCGCATCGTCCTGGAGCACCTGGTGCGGGTCTTCGACGTCGGCATCCGCTACCCCGAGCGCGAGGTCAACGCGCTGCTGGCGGTCTGGCACCCGGACACCGCCGCGCTGCGCCGCCACCTGGTCGACGAGGGTCTGCTCACCCGCGAGGCCGGCCTCTACTGGCGCAGCGGCGGCTGGGTCGACGTCTGAGGTCCCCGACCCGCCGTCGAGCGGCGGGGCGTCGTGGTCTCCCGACCGCTGGGACGACGGCAGGTCGCCACTCGGTGCTGGGCACCCGGTGCCTGCGCTAGCCGAGCCGGACGGTGCCGTCGGCGTCGACCGACCAGCCCGGGTTGTGCGCGACCTCCCAGACGACGCCGTTGGGGTCGGCCACCAGCGCGTGGAAGACCCCGCCGAAGGCGCCCTCCTCCGGAGCGGTGAGCACCGTGCCCCCGGCCGCCGACATCGCGTCGACGACCGCGCGGACGGCGTCCCGGTCGGCCACGTTGTGCGCCAGCGTCACGCCGGAGACCTCCGGCCGGCCCGGGCCGCGGCCGAGGTCCTGGGCGAACTTCCCCGCCTCGAAGAAGGCCAGCACCGTGCCCGGGGCGATCTGGAAGAAGACGATCTCGCCGGGGACGTCGAGCAGTGGGCGCCAGCCCAGGCCCTCGACGTAGAACCGGCGTGCGGCCTCGAGGTCGGCGGTGGCCAGGGTGGTGACGTGGACCTGCTGTTTCATCGTGACCTCCGTGGTGACCCCCGTGAGCGGCCCTCCTGCAGGGTCCCGCCGCGAGCGCGCGAGTGGCGGGGGCAGGAGGGTCCTTTCAGTAGCCGGGGCCGAGCTGGCCGACGGCCTCCAGCAGCCGCCGCAGGCTCTCCAGCCGCTCCCGGCGGGCGCCTGGGCCGGCGTCGGCCCAGGCGTCCAGTGCGCAGTCGGGGTCCTCGGCGGTGTGCCCGCAGCCGGGCGGGCAGTCGACCGCTGCCTCGGCGACGTCGTCGAAGGCCGCGACGACGTCCTCGGCGGTCACGTGCGCCAGGCCGAACGAGCGGATGCCGGGGGTGTCGATGACGGTGCCGCCGCCGGGCAGGTCCAGCAGCACCGCCGAGGACGACGTGTGCCGGCCCTTGCCGACCTTGCTGACGTCGCCGGTGGCCCGGAAGGCGTCGGGGACGAGCCGGTTGACCAGCGTGGACTTGCCGACGCCGGACTGGCCGACGAGCACGCTCATCCGCCCGTGCAGCCGCTCCAGCAGCGCGTCCAGCGGCGCCTCCCGCGACATCGGGACGGCGTCGACGTCCAGGCCGGCGTAGCGGTCGAGCAGCGGCTGGGGGCTGGCCAGGTCGGTCTTGGTGAGGCAGAGCAGCGGCTCCAGCCCCCCGGCGTAGGCGGCCACCACGCAGCGGTCGAGGAAGCCCAGCGCGGGGTCGGGGTCGGCGACCGCGGTGACGATGACCAGCTGGTCGGCGTTGGCCACCACGACCCGCTCGGTGGGGTCGGTGTCGTCGGCGGTGCGGCGCAGGGACGTCGTCCGGTCCTCGATGACGACGATGCGGGCGAGGGAGTCCGGCCGGCCGCTGGTGTCGCCGACCAGCCGCACCCGGTCGCCGACGACGACGCCGTGCCGGCCGAGCTCGCGGGCACGCATCGCGGTCACCTCGAGCGGAACGCCGTCGGGGCCCTCGATCCGCACCGTCATCCGGCCGCGGTCGACGGCGACCACCAGGCCCGGGACGGCGTCGGAGTGGGTCGGCCGGGTGCGGGTGCGCGGCCGGGAGCCGCGCCGGCTGGGCCGGACCCGGACGTCGTCCTCGTCCGACCGGGCGTCGTGCCTGCGGGGACTCAGGGCAGGGCTCCGGCGGGCGTCGCCAGCATCGCGTTCCACCGGTCCACGAAGTCCGGCAGCGTCTTGCTCACCGCGCCCGGGTCGCGGACCTCGACGCCGTCGACGGCGAGCCCGAGGACGGCCGCGGCGTGCACCATCCGGTGGTCGGCGTAGCTGCCCAGCCGCGCGGCCCGGAGCGGCCCCGGTGCGACGACCAGGCCGTCGGGCAGCTGCTCGACGCGGGCGCCGACGGACGTCAGCACCTCGTCCAGCGCCTGCAGCCGGTCGGTCTCGTGGCCGCGCAGGTGGCCCACGCCGGTCAACCGGGACGTGCCGTCGGCCAGCGCGCAGAGCGCCGCCAGCACCGGCGTCAGCTCACCCACCTCGCCGAGGTCGGCGACCAGCGGGCGGACGGTCCCGCTGCCGGTCACCCGCAGCCCCTCGCCGGTGCGCTCGACGTGCGCCCCCATCGCGCCCAGCAGCGCGTCCAGCCGGCCGCCGGGCTGCGTCGTCTCCGCGGGCCAGTCGCGGACCGTCACCCGCCCCCCGGTGACCAGGGCGGCCGCGAGGAAGGGAGCCGCGTTGGACAGGTCGGGCTCCAGCACCTCGTCCCGCGCGGCGACCGGGCCGGGGGCGACCCGCCAGCCCTGCTCGGTGCGGACGACGTCGACGCCCCGCTCGCGCAGCGACTCGACGGTCATCTCCACGTGCGGCATCGACGGCACCCCGCCGGCGAGGGCGAGGTCGACCCCGCGGTCGAACCGGGCCGCGGCCAGCAGCAGCCCGGAGACGATCTGCGAGGACTCGCTCGCGTCCACGGTGACCGCGCCGCCGCGCACCCGCCCGGTGCCGTGCACGGTGAACGGCGCCCGGCCGCGCCCGCCGTCGTCCACCTGCACGCCGAGGTCCCGCAGTGCGGCGACCAGCCCGGCGTTGGGACGCTCGCGCAGGCGCGGGTCGCCGTCCACCCGCACCGGGCCGTCGGCCAGCGCGGCGACCGGCGGCAGGAACCGCAGCACGGTGCCGGCCAGACCGGCGTCCACCTCGGCCGGGCCGCGCAGCCCGCCGGGGGTGACGACCCAGTCCCCGCCGTCCTCGTCGACCGAGACGCCCAGGGCGCGCAGCGCCGCCGCCATCAGGTCGGTGTCCCGGGCCCGCAGCGGCCGGACCAGCCGGCTCGGGCCGTCGGCGAGCGCGGCCAGGACCAGTGCCCGGGCGGTCAGCGACTTGGACCCGGGCAGGGCCACGACCGCGTCGACCGGGGTCGCGCGGTGCGGCGTCGTCCAGACCTGGCTCATGCGTCCATCCTGCCCGGTCGGCGGCACCGCACCGTGCGCGCTTCAGCCCCCGACCGGCCGGTCGGCCCTCTTCACCGGCACCGTGCGCACCAGGCGCCGGTTGGCGAACTCGAACACCGCCAGCTCGGACAGCTCGCGGCCGTAGCCGGACCGCTTGATCCCGCCGAAGGGCAGTTCGGGGGAGGAGCCGGTGGGCTGGTTGATCCACACCATGCCGGCCTCGAGCCGCTCGGCCACCGCCCGCGCGCGCTCGAGGTCGCTGCTCATGACGGTGGCCCCCAGGCCGAAGTCGCTGTCGTTGGCCAGCGCCACGGCCTCGTCGGCGTCCTTGACCTTGTAGACGACGGCCGCGGGGCCGAACAGCTCCTCGCGGAAGGCGCGCATCTCCGGGGTGACGTCGGTGAGGATGGTGGCCTCCACGAACGCGCCCGGGTGCTCGGGCCGCTTGCCGCCGGCGACCACGGTCGCGCCCTTGTCGATGGCGTCCTGGATCTGCGCGTGCAGGTCCTGCGCCGCCCGCTCCGAGGACAGCGGGGCCAGCGACGTCGACGGGTCGGCCGGGTCGCCGGGGGCGAAGGTCGAGAACGCCTGCTTGAGGCCCTCGACGAAGGGCTCGTAGAGCTCCTCGGTCACGATCAGCCGCTTGGACGCGGTGCACGCCTGGCCGGTGTTCTGCATCCGGCCCATGGTGGCGGCCTTGACGGTGGCACCCAGGTCCTCGGCGTCGAGCACGATGAACGGGTCGCTGCCGCCCAGCTCCAGCACCGACTTCTTCAGGTGCTTCCCGGCCAGGGCGCCGACCGCGCTGCCGGCCCGCTCGCTGCCGGTCAGCGTCACGCCCTGGATGCGCGGGTCGGCGATGACCTGCTCGACGTCGGCGATGCGCAGGAAGGTGTTGGTGAAGACGCCCTCGGGAGCCCCGGCGTCGGTGAACAGCTGCTCGATCGCCACCGCGCACTGCGGGGTGATCTCGGCGTGCTTGAGGATGACCGTGTTGCCCAGCACCAGGTTCGGGCCGGCCACCCGGACCACCTGGTAGAAGGGGTAGTTCCACGGCTCGATGGCCAGCAGGACGCCGATCGGGCGGGTCTCGACGACCGCCTCGCCCTTGCCCATCAGCGGCTGGATCGGCTGGGGCTCGAGGAAGCCGGGGCCGTTGTCGGCGTAGTACTTGAGGATCATCGAGCACAGGTAGAGCTCGCCCGTGGCCTCGTCGTGCCGCTTGCCCATCTCGGTGGTGATCAGCTTCGCGAGGTCCTCGCGGCGCTCGTCCATGAGCTCCGCGGCCCGCCGGACGACGGCGGCGCGGTCCTCGACCGGGCGCTGCTGCCACTCCTGGTAGGCGGCGTGCGCCCGCTCGATGATCCCGTCGATCTCCTCGGTCGGGGTGAAGTCGAACTCCTGCTCCGTCTCGCCGGTGAAGGGGTTGACCGTCGCGTAGCGGCGCTCGCCGGACTCGCTGGCGGTCTTGGGGTGCTCGGTCGGTGGGTTCTGGGTCGCGGTCACGTGCGTGATCCTCGTCTCCCGGGAGTCGGGACGTCGACCCGGCCTGCCCGTCTCCCGCCGCCGGGAACCGTCCCCGGCCCGGCCTACAGTCGCAGGTGACCGCATCAGCCGGCCCCGACCGGGAGGTACCACCGTGTGTGGCCGCTACGCCGCCAGCCGCCGTCCCGAGGACCTCGTCCTGGAGTTCGAGGCGGTCCCGGCCGAGGGGCAGTCCCCGCTGCCGGCCGACTACAACGTCGCCCCGACCAAGGACGTGTACGTCGTCCGCACCAAGCGGGAGCGCGACGCCGAGGGGGCGCCGACCGGTGCCGCGCACCGCGAGCTGCGCGCCGTCCGCTGGGGCCTGGTGCCCTCCTGGGCCAAGGACGCGTCGATCGGCAACCGGATGCTCAACGCCCGCGTCGAGTCGCTGACCGAGAAGCCGGCCTTCCGCCGCGCCGCCCGCTCCCGGCGCTGCCTGGTGCCGGCCGACGGCTGGTACGAGTGGGCGAAGAAGCTCGACGGTCCCGGCAAGCAGCCCTACTACATGACCCCGCGGGACGGCTCGGTGCTCGCCTTCGCCGGACTGTGGGAGGTCTGGGGGGAGGGCGACGACCGGCTGTACACCTGCACGGTCATCACCGAGCCGGCCGTCGGGGCGCTCACCGAGATCCACGACCGGATGCCGCTGGTGCTGCCCCGCGACCGCTGGGCCGACTGGCTGGACCCGGCCCGGGAGGACGTCGCCGAGCTGGCCGCCCCGACCCCGCCGGAGCTGGTGGAGGGCCTGGAGCTGCGGCCGGTGAGCCCGTCGGTCAACAGCGTGAAGCACAACGGCGTCGAGCTGACCGCCCGCGTCGAGTCGGTCGCCGCCCCGGCCGACCAGCCCGCGCTCTTCTGAGGTGGCCGGCACCGAGGAGGCCCTGGCCGAGACCGGGGACCGGAGCCGCTCGGCCGCGCTGCCCGACTGGGTGGCCGCCGTCGTCACCTTCCTGTCCTCCGGCGCCGTGCTGGTGCTCGAGATCGCCGGGCTGCGGCTGATCGCCCCCTACGTCGGGATCACCCTGCAGACCAACACCGCGGTCATCGGCTTCGCGCTCGCAGCGATCGCCGTCGGCGCGTGGACTGGCGGCGCGCTGGCCGACCGCACCGACCCGCGCCGGCTGATCGCGCCGCTGCTGGTGGCCGGAGGTGCACTCGTCGTCGCCGTCCTGCCGCTGGTGCGCTTCGCCGGGTCGGTGCTCACCGGCGCCGACGCCGGCAGCGTGCTGCTGCTGGCCGCCGTCGCCGTCGTCGTCCCCGCCGCGCTGCTGTCGGCGGTGCCGCCCATGGTGGTCAAGCTGCAACTGGCCAGCCTCGCCGAGACCGGCTCGGTGGTCGGCCGGCTGTCGGGCATCGGCACCCTCGGTGGCATCGCGGCCACCTTCCTCACCGGCTTCCTGCTGGTCGCGGTCTTCCCGACCAGCGGCATCCTCGTCGGCACCGGCCTGGTCGCCGTGCTGACGGGGATCACGGTCGGTGTGCTGCTGCGGCGACGGACCGGCGGCGCGGCCGGGCGGGTGCCTGCGGCGCTGCTCCTGCTGGCCGTGGCCGGCTCGCTGCTGGCGGCGGTCGCGCCCAGCCGCTGCCAGGCCGAGACCGCCTACCACTGCGCGCGGGTGGCCGCCGACCCCGAGCGCGACAGCGGCCGGGTGCTGGTGCTGGACACGCTGCGGCACTCCTACGTCGACCTGGCCGACCCGACGCACGTGGAGTTCGACTACGTCCGGGCGATCGCGGCGGTCACCGACGCGATGGCCCCGGCGGGCGAGCCGCTGTCGGCGTTGCACCTCGGCGGCGGCGGGGCGACCGTGCCGCGCTACCTCGCCGAGGTGCGCCCGGGCACGGTCAGCCGCGTGCTCGAGGTGGACCCGGGCGTGGTGGAGATCGACCGCGAGCAGCTGGGGCTGGTCGAGTCCGCCGACCTCGAGGTGCGGGTCGGCGACGCCCGGGTCGGGCTGGCCGAGGAGGACGCGGACACCCGCGACCTCGTCGTCGGCGACGCCTTCGGCGGCCTGTCGGTGCCCTGGCAGCTGACCACCGTGGAGGCCCTGGGGCTGGTCGACCGCGCGCTGACCGACGACGGCGTCTACGTGGCCAACCTCATCGACCACCCGCCGCTGGCCTTCGTCCGCGCCGAGCTGGCCACCATGCGACAGGTCTGGCCGCACGTCCTCCTGCTGGCCCGCGCCCCTGTCCTCGACGGGGAGGACGGCGGCAACCTGGTCGCCGTCGCCTCGCACCGGCCGCCGGAGGAGACGGCGCTGGCCCGGGCGCTGCTCGCCCAGGACTCCACCTGGCAGGTCGCCTCCGCCGAGGAGGTGGCCGTCCTCGCGGGCGACGCGCAGGTGCTCACCGACGACCACGCGCCGGTCGACCAGCTGCTCACCCCGTACGCCGCACCGGCCAGCTGAGGCCCGGGCCGCTCAGGCCCGGGCCGGCCACGCACACCTGCGCCCGCACCCTGGCGGTGGTCACGGAGCCGCGGTGGTGACGCACCCACGATGGACGGCGCGTCGCCACCGCGGGTCCACGATCGTCCGGGGCGTCGGGGGCGTCGACGTTCACCGGCCGATCGCGGAGGTGCGTGCCCGGGTCAGCCGCACCAGGTCCGCCGGCGCCAGCTCCACCTGCAGGCCCCGCCGTCCGGCGCTGACCATCACGGTGGGGAAGGCCAGCGCCGACTCGTCGACGACCGTCGGCAGCGCCTTGCGCTGACCGAGCGGGCTGATGCCGCCGAGGACGTACCCGGTGGTCCGCTCGGCGTCGGCCGGGTCGGCCATCGCCGCCTTCCGGCCCCCGGCGGCCGCGGCGAGCGCCTTGAGGTCCAGGCTGCCGGCGACCGGGACGACCGCGACGGTCAGTGCGCCGTCGACCCGGGCGACCAGCGTCTTGAACACCTGCCGCGGGTCGGCGCCGAGCGCGGCCACCGCCGCCTCGCCGTGCCCCTGGTCGGCGGGGTGCTCGGGGTCGTACGGGTGCAGGGTGTGGGCCACCCGGGCCCGTTCGAGAGCCCGCACCGCCGGGGTCGCCGCCACGGCGCCGCAGCCTAGTTGTGACGACCGCGTCCGCGTCCGCGGCCGTGGGGAATGGGGACCGCGGCCTGCACGGTTGGACCGGGCGTGAGCAGCACCCTCTCCACCAGCGCCCGCCAGCGCCCCGCGCTCCGGCGGCCCCCGGGCCGGCCCGGGGCCGCGCGGCTAGGATCGTCGGAGGTGGTGGCCCGCGTCCGGGCGCCGCAGAGAGGACGGTCGGTGCCTGAGGAGTCCGCGGACCGCACGCCCGAGACCACGACCACCGACGCCGTCGAGGAGACCTCGCCGGTCGAGGTGCCCGAGGCGCGCGAGGGCGGCAGCCGCACGGAGGTCGACGAGACCCGTGCCGAGCGCGACGCCCGCTTCGAGCGCGACGCGCTGCCCTACCTCGACCAGCTCTACCCGGCGGCTCTGCGGATGACCCGCAACCCGGCCGACGCCGAGGACCTGGTGCAGGAGACGTTCGTCAAGGCCTACTCGGCCTTCCACCAGTTCGCCGAGGGCACCAACCTCAAGGCCTGGCTGTACCGGATCCTGACCAACACCTACATCAACAGCTACCGCAAGAAGCAGCGGCAGCCGCAGCAGTACCCCACCGACCAGGTGCAGGACTGGCAGCTGTACGCCGCCGAGGAGCACAGCTCCAGCGGCCTGCGCTCGGCCGAGATCGAGGCGCTGGACCACCTGCCGGACTCCGACATCAAGGAGGCCCTCCAGCAGCTGCCGGAGGACTTCCGCCTGGCGGTCTACCTCGCCGACGTCGAGGGGTTCGCCTACAAGGAGATCGCCGAGATCATGGGCACGCCCATCGGCACGGTGATGTCCCGCCTGCACCGCGGGCGCCGCGGGCTGCAGAAGCTGTTGGCCGACTACGCCCGGGAGCGCGGTTTCGTCCGGGCCGGTGCCGGGGAGGGGGCGAGCCGTTCGTGACCAGCGACCAGCGTCCGGACGCGGAGGAGCCGATCTCGGTCGACTCCTGTGACGACGTCCTGTCCCACGTGTTCGAGTTCCTCGACCACGAGACCGAACCCGCGCGGCGGCAGGTCATCGCCGAGCACCTCGAGGACTGCTCGCCCTGTCTGCGCCAGTTCGGCATCGAACAGGAGTTCAAGGCCCTGGTGCGCCGCCGCTGCGGCGGCGACACCCCGCCCCCGGGGCTGCGGGACCGGATCAGGCTGCAGCTGACCAGCGTCTCCTTCGAGGAGGACGGCACCCAGGTCAGCGTCGAGCGGATCAGCGTGGAGCGCACCCAGGAGCGCCCCGCCACCGCCTGACGGACCCACGTACGCCAGAGGCCCAGAACCCGCCGGGTTCTGGGCCTCTCGCGCACGGCCCCCTGCCGGGCCCCGCCGCGAGCCTGCGAGCGGTGGGGGCAGGGGTCCTCCGTCAGGCGTTGGGGCGCTTGCCGTGGTTGGCCTTGTTCCCCTTGCGGGAGCGCCGCTTGCGTCCACGCTTGGACATCGCCGCCCTCCTTCCCTCGTTGCTGCTGCGGACCCGGTGCGGGCCCCTGGACACCTCTGGGTGACTCGGGGCGCGTGCGGTGCTGCGACCCCGGGGAGACCCGTCAGGCTGGACCCCCAGCCTCTCACGAGCCGGTGCGGCACCACCCCCCCTGTGGCGGTCCCGCGGGGCGACGGGTCAGGCTGGGGAGCGGAACGACGCCGAGGTCGGTGGAAGGCGGTTCGGGACGTGGCACACGTCGGGATCGAGAGCGTGCTGGTGGCGGGCCGAGGGCCGGCTGCGTGCGCGGTGGTGGCGGCCTGCTCCCGCCTGGGCGTGAAGACGGTCGCCGTCCACTCCGAGGCCGACCGCTCCGCCCGCCACGTGCGGCTGGCCGACGACGCGATCCTGCTCGGCCCCGCGCCGGCCGCGGAGTCCTACCTGGCCGTGGACCGCATCGTCGAGGCCGCCCGCCGCAGCGGTGTGCAGGCCGTCCTCCCGGTGCCCCCGGCACTGGCCGGCAACGCCCGGCTCGCCGGTGCGGTGGTGGCCGCCGGCCTCACCTGGGTCGGTCCCTCCGCCGCGGTGCTCGAGCGGCTCGGGGGGGACGGCGTCGAGCCGGCCAGCGAGCGCGGCTTCCTCGCCCTGGTCAGCGACGGCGGCCTGCGCTGCACGACCCCGGTGTCCCGCGACCGCGCGGCCGGCATCGCCCGGGTCTCCTGGACCCCCGACGAGCCGTTCGAGCTGCCTCCGGCGGCCAAGCGGCTGCCGGAGATCGGCTGGCGCGGGCTGGTCACCGTCGGCATCGCCCCGGACGGCGAGCTCGCCGAGGTGGCGGCCGGCTTCTCCCTGGACACGCCGGTGCTGGAGCGGGCGTACGGCGTGGACGCCGTCGAGCTCGCGCTGCGCAGCGCGACGGGCGCGTCGGCCGCCGATGCCGGGACGGGCGCGCCGCCGCGGCGGGCGGTGGCCGTCCAGCTGCGGTCCACCCTGCCCCCGGGTCAGGGTGGTCGGATCACCGGTCGGCTGCCGCGGTCGGGCCGGCTCACCGGCGGAGCGCGCGGCGTCGACGTGGTGGCGGTGAGCGGCTACGACCCCGGGGACCGGCTGGACCGCTGGTACGACGCCCTGCTGGCGACCGTCAGCGCCGGGGCCCGGGAGACCGTCACCGCGGCCCGCGCCGTCAGGGACGTGCTCAACGCCGTGCCCGAGGTCGGCGTGCCGCACGACGGCCCGGAGGTGTGCGCGGTGCTCGAGCGGCTGGCGTCCGGCGGTGCCGCAGAGGCCTGACGCGGGTTCCCGGGACAGGGCGCGTGCCAGGATGGGCGGCAGGACGGTCGAGGAGGTGCTGGTGGTGGTCGAGGAGATCCACGCCGAGATGGTGTCGAGCGTGTGGAAGGTGCTCGTGCAGCCCGGCAGCGAGGTGGCCGCCGGTGACACCCTGGTGATCCTCGAGTCGATGAAGATGGAGATCCCCGTCCTCACCGAGCAGGCGGGCACCGTCCGCGAGCTGCACGTCGTCGAGGGCGAGGTGCTCCAGGAGGGCGACCTCATCGCCACGGTCGACGGTTGAAGGACCCCCTGCCCCCCGCCACTCGCAGGCTCGCGGCGGGACCCTGCAGGGGGCCGACGGAGCCGCCTCACAGCTCCCTGACGTACACCAGCAGGTCGATGCCGGGCGCAGGCTCCCAGTCGCGCTCCGGCAGCCGGGTGAACCCCAGCCGCTCGTAGAGGCGCTGCGCCGTCGTCATCCGCCGGTCGGTGGACAGGACCACGCGCCGCTTGCCGGCCGTCCGCGCCCGCTCCAGGCAGGCGGTCACCAGCAGCTCACCGATGCCGCGGCCCTGCACGGCCGGGTCGACGACCAGCATCCGGAACGCCGCCTCGTCGTCGGACTCGGTGACCTCGCCGAAGTCGCCCTCGAGGACCAGCGCGACGCTGCCGACCACGCGACCCTCGTCGTCCCGCACGACGAGCAGCTCGGCCCGGTCGGCCCGCCCGGCGACGTCGCGCAGCTGCTCGCCGTACGCGGCGGAGGCCAGCCCACCGCCCACGTAGACGTCTGCGGTGAGCTGCCCGATCCGCGCGAAGTCGTCGGGACGGGCGCGGTCGACGGCCCGGGCCGGTGCGTCGGGGGACGAGGACACGACGACGAGCCTAAGCGGGCTCCGGCCTCACCCACCCCCGCGAGCCCGGCGGCCCCCCCGGTAGCGGCCCCGCCGCCGGCCGCGCCCCGGGTCCCACCCTGAGCGTACGAGAGGTGGGAGGACGGGGTCCTTCCACGGTGGGGGGCAGGGGAGTCCTCTCTCATACCCTCGGAGCCACCATGAACAGCCTCTCCGAACGCCTCACCCGCGGCTCCGCCTCGGCGCCGGCCCAGGTCGACCACGCCCGCCGGCTGGTCGCCGACTGGCAGCTGCTCGCCGACCTGTCCTTCGCCGACCTGACGCTGTGGGTGCCGCTGCGCACCGGCGCGTGGTGGTGCGTCGCGCAGGTGCGCCCGCTCACCGCACCCACCAGCCAGCCCGAGGACCTCGTCGGCTCGGAGGTGGAGGGGCCGGCCGCCGGGCCGTTCCTGGTCGCCCACCGCGAGGGCCGCCCGGTGACCGAGGGGGAGCCGGACTGGTCGGGCAGCACCCCGCGGCGGCGGGAGGTCGTCCCGGTGCGCCACGACGGTGTCGTCGTCGCCGTCCTGGCGCGGGACACCAACCTGGCGGTGACCCGGTCGCCGTCCACCCTGGAGCTGACCTACCTCGACATCGCCGCCGACCTCTGCCTCATGGTCTCGGCCGGCACCTTCCCGCCGCAGAAGCCGCTCGACGGCGAGCTGAGCCCGCGGGTGGGGGACGGGCTGGTGCGGCTGGACGCCGACGGCCGCGCGGTCTACGCCAGCCCCAACGCGCTGTCGGCCTACCGCCGTCTCGGGGTCACCGGGGACGTCGTCGGCGCCGACCTGGCCCGCCTCACCCGGGACGCCGCGGCCGACCGGGTGGGCGGCGAGGCGGTCGCCGCCGGCATCCGGGCCGCGGTGGCCGGGCGGTTCCCCGACCCGATGGACGTCGAGAGCGTGGCGGCGACCCTGCTCGTGCGGGCGCTGCCGCTGCAGGCACCCGGCGCCGAGGCGGGTGCGCTGGTGCTGGTGCGCGACGTCACCGACCTCCGCCGGCGGGACCGCGCGCTGCTGACCAAGGACGCCACCATCCGGGAGATCCACCACCGGGTGAAGAACAACCTGCAGACGGTGGCCGCGCTGCTGCGGCTGCAGGCGCGCCGGATGACCGAACCCGCGGTCCGCGAGGCGCTGGAGGAGTCGGTGCGGCGGGTGTCGTCCATCGCGGTGGTCCACGAGACGCTGGCCGGCAGCCGCGAGGACGTGGTGGACGTCGACGACGTCCTGGACCGGGTGCTGCCGATGCTCGGTGACCTGACCTCCGTGGGTCCGGCGGCGCGGACGCGGCGGGTCGGCCAGTTCGGCGAGCTCCCGGCGGAGGCCGCCACCCCGCTGGTGCTGGTGGTCACCGAGCTGCTGCACAACGCCGCCGAGCACGCCTTCCCCGACGGCAGCCCGGGCAGCATCGAGCTGGTGGCCGAGCGGGACGGCGACGACCTGGTGGTCCGGGTGCGGGACGACGGGCGGGGTCTGCCCGAGGGCTTCGACCTCTCCGCCAGCGACGGGCTGGGCCTGCAGATCGTGCGCACGCTGGTCGCCAGCGAGCTGGGCGGCAGCCTCGCCATGGGGCGCCCGGGCGACGGTGGCACCGGCACCGAGGTGGTCCTCACCCTGCCCGGCGCGGCACGGCTGCGCCGGTAGACCCGCCGGCCGGGGCGGGGAGGGCCCCGACGACGCGACGAGGCCGGTCCGGAGAACTCCGGACCGGCCTCGTGGCGGTGCAGTGGTGCGGTGTGTCAGGCGGTGCGGATGCGGGTCCGAGCCTGGCGCCGCTTGAGCGCGCGCCGCTCGTCCTCGGAGAGTCCGCCCCAGACGCCGGAGTCCTGCCCCGAACGCAGCGCCCAGTCCAGGCAGGACTCGACGACGGGGCAGCGCCGGCACACACCCTTCGCCTGCTCGATCTGCACGAGGGCGGGGCCGGTCGTCCCGATGGGGAAGAACAGCTCCGGGTCCTCGTCGCGGCAGAGCGCGCGGTGGCGCCAGTCCATGGCCGTGATCTCCTCGATGTCGTCTACGGTGTGGTGCAGTCGTCGCCGGCCTCGGACCGATCCGCAGGCCGGCACCGGGGTGACCAGCGCCATGGCACAGCGACTTCATGCATGTGTTACCGACAGGTTGCTTTCCTACCGCGATGTTTTCACGGCGAGGGCACCTGTCAAGCAGAACGAGGGCATCGGTCGACCCCTCGTGAGCAAGCTCACCACGGGCATGATAGAGCCGCCACTCGACCAGACGGCCCTCCCGCGCGCTGCATTGACAACCGTCTCGTCCCGTGCATGAAACCGCAGGTCAAGTGCACGATACCGGAACCGTGCGGTCCCCGCGCGTCAGGCGACGACGGTGAGTGCGGACGGCACGCTGCGCACCCGCAGCCCGGTCGCCGTCCCGAGGTGGTCGCCGTCGAGCTGCCAGCCCTGCGGCCGGTGCGCGGTGAGGGTCAGCTCGGCCTGGTCGTGCCAGCGGTGCACGCCGTCGCCGCGGACGTCGGGCCGCGCGGCGAACACCTCGCGGACGTGCTGCAGCATGCGGGCGATGCCGGTCCGGCCCAGCGCGAACACGTCCAGGCCGCTGTCGAACGAGGCGTCCGGCGTCGGGTTCACCGCCCGGGCGCCCAGGTACGTCCACGGCGAGACGTTGGAGACCAGGCACAGGAACAACCCGTCGATGGCGGGCTCGCCGGCCAGCTCGATCGACATGGCCGGGTCCCGGCGCTCACGGCCGAACACGAAGGCGCCCGTCGCCTCCAGCACGTAGAGCAGGCCGGTGGAGCGGAGGCCGCGGGCGCGGTGGGCCTCCACCCGGCCGATGACGTCGGCGTCGAAGCCCAGGCCGGCGGAGAAGGCGAACCAGCGCGGTTCGCCCCACTCCGGGTGCGCCGCGGCCCCGGCGTCGGCCGCGGACTGCGCCAGCTTCGGGTCGGGCAACCGGGCCGGCGCCGTGGTGGCGCCGCGGGCGCTGGCCGTGCCCAGTGAGATCTGCCGGGTGCGCCCGACGCGCAGCGAGTCGAGGACCTCGCGGGTCGCGGCCAGCGGGTCCCGGGCTCGACCGAGCGCGCGGGAGAAGACGTTCGTCGAGCCCCCGGGCACCACGGCCAGCGGCGGGACGTGCTCGCCGGGACCGTCGTGCAGCAGGCCGTTGACCACCTCGTTGACCGTGCCGTCGCCGCCGAGCGCGAGGACGACGTCGACCCCGTCGACGCACGCCTTGCGGGCCAGTTCGCTGCCGTGCCCGCGGTGCGTGGTCTCGGCGACCTCGACCTGCAGCTCGCCGGCCAGGGTGGTGAGCACGCGGTCGCGCACGCCGCGGTTGGTCGTCGTCGCCGCGGGGTTGGCCACCACGAGCGCGCGCATGACAGTCAGGCTAGCCAGCGACGCGCCCCACCCCGGCGCTGGCGCGCGGCGGCTGCCCGGTCAGGGGTGGCGGTGCTCCGGGACGCCGTCCCGCCGGTGCGCCGGCGCGTACCCTCCCGGTCGTGACCGAGCAGTCCGGAGCCAGGCCGCCGCGGGACCGCCGGCGAGCGGAGCGGCTGCTCGGCGGCGCCGCCGAGCCGGCGCCCCCGCGCCCCGGGCGGCAGCACCAGGCCGCCCCGCCCGCGGTGCGCCGGGCGGCGCTGGTCGCCGGGGTGGAGGCCGCGGCGCTGGCCGCGGTCTCGCTCTGGCTGCTCGTGCTCACCATCACCTCGACCCCCGACGACGTCGGGCGGGCGCTGGCCGAGGTCGTGCTGGTCGGCCTCGGCGCCGCCCTGCTCGGCACTGCCGCTGCCGGGCTCGCGCGGGTCGCGCAGTGGACGCGTGCGCCGGTCGTCACGATGCAGTTGTTCCTGGGGCTCTTCGGCTTCTACTCGGCGTCCGCGGGGGCGCCGCTGGTCGGCGTCCCCGTCCTGGCGCTGGCGGCCACCGAGCTCTACCTCCTGGCCACACCCGAGGCCCGGCTGGCGTTCCTCGAGCGCTGACGGAGGACCCCGCCGTTCCCCGGCCCCGTCCAGAGGCTCACCGCGAGCTCGCGAGCGGTGAGGAGGACGGGGTCCTCTCTCAGACCAGGTCGACGACGTCGGCGATCGAGTCGAGCACCCGGCCCGGCCGGAACGGGAAGCGCGCCACGTCGGAGGCCCGGGTCGAACCGGTGAGCACCAGGATGGTGTCCAGGCCGGCCTCGATGCCCGCGACGACGTCGGTGTCCATCCGGTCGCCGATCATCACCGTCGACTCGGAGTGCGCCTCGATCCGGTTCATGGCGCTGCGGAACATCATCGGGTTGGGCTTGCCGACGAAGTACGGCTCGGAGCCGGTGGCGCGGGTGATCATCGCCGCGACCGAGCCGGTGGCCGGCAACGGGCCCTCGGGTGAGGGGCCGGTGACGTCGGGGTTGGTCGCGATGAAGCGGGCCCCGGCGCCGACCAGCCGGATGGCCCGCGTGATGGCCTCGAACGAGTACGTGCGGGTCTCGCCGAGGACGACGTAGTCCGGCTCGGTGTCGGTGAGCGTGTAGCCGGCCTCGTACAGCGCGGTGGTGAGGCCGGCCTCGCCGATGACGTAGGCCGAGCCGTTCGGCAGCTGGGTGGACAGGAAGTCCGCGGTCGCCAGCGCCGAGGTCCAGATCGACGCCTCGGGGACCTGCAGGCCCGACCGCGCCAGCCGCGCCGAGAGGTCCCGTGGCGTGAAGATCGAGTTGTTGGTGAGGACCAGGAAGCGCCGGCCCGCCGCGACCAGGCGGTCGAGGAAGTCGGCGGCGCCGGGCAGTGCCAGGCCCTCGTGCACCAGGACGCCGTCCATGTCGGTCAGCCAGCACTCCGCCGGCTTGCGGTCGATGCTCACCCCGGTGATCCTGCCGACCCCCTCGCGGTCCTGCTCAGCGGAGCCCGCGGCGGTCGGCCGCGAAGTCGGTCAGGGCGTCGTCGGTGAGCCGGAAGACCGTCCACCCGTCCATCGGCACGGCACCCGCCGCCTCGTAGAACTCGATCGAGGGGGTGTTCCAGTCCAGCACCGACCACTCGAGTCGGCTGTACCCGCGCTGCAGGCACAGGTCGGCCAGCGTGCGCAGCAGCTCCCGGCCCAGCCCGCTGCCGCGGTGCTGCGGCTGGACGTAGAGGTCCTCGAGGTGGATGCCGTGGGTGCCGCGCCAGGTGGAGAAGGTGAGGAACCACAGCGCCATCCCGACGACCTGCCCGCCGGCCTCGGCGACGTGACCGAAGAGCCCGGGGGACTCGGCGAACAGCGCCGCGGACAGCTGCTCCTCGGTCATCCGGGCCTCGTGCGGGGCCTCCTCGTACCCGGCCAGCTCCCGCACCAGGTCCACCAGGGCGGCGACGTCGTCGGGGGCCACGGGCCGGACGCTCACGTGAGCAGCTCCTTGAGCCGGGCCGGCACCAACCGGCCCAGGGGGGAGAGCACCGGCACGAGGACCGGCGCCAGCAGGTAGCCGTAGGCCAGTGCGCAGCCGGTCACGACGGGCACGAACGCGAACCCGATGACGACGGCGAGCGCCGCGGCGACCAGCCCGTAGGGGCGGCCGCTCTTCGGGCTGACCAGCGAGCGGAACGAGCGGAAGCGGATCGTGCTGACCATCAGCAGCGCCGGGACGGCGACGATGAGCAGCACCCACAGCCGCTCCCGGCCCTGCATCTGGTCACCGAACGCGAAGACCGAGGCCAGCACGACCCCGGCGGCACCCGGGCTCGGCATGCCGGTGAAGTACCGCTTGTCCGCGGTCGGGTCGATGGTGGTGTTGAAGCGCGCCAGCCGGATGGCCGCGCAGGCCACCCACAGCCCGCAGGCGACCCAGCCCAGCGGGTCCCAGGCATCGCGGCCCTCGGAGAACAGCGTGAAGGCGACCACCGCCGGGGCCAGCCCGAAGGACACCAGGTCGGCCAGCGAGTCGAACTGCAGGCCGAAGGGCGTCACCGCCCCGACCAGCCGCGCCACCGCCCCGTCGGCGATGTCGAGGACCACCGACAGCCCGACCAGGACGGCGGCGAGCGCGTACTGGCCCCGGATGGAGACCAGGATCGCGACGAAGCCGCACATCATGTTGGCCAGCGTGAACAGGCTGGGCAGCGTCGCCAGCGCCCGTCGCCGGGTGCCGCGCACCGATCCGCGGACGAACTCGACGGTCGCCGTCCGCCGGGTCTGCGGGAGGCGGGCGCCGGACGAGGAGCTGGGCACCGAGGGCCTCCTCAGCGAGCGTCGGACCAGCGGGCGATGACGGTCTCGCCGCCGCGCACCCGCTGGCCCACCCGGACGAGCACCGCGCAGTCGCGGGGGACGAAGACGTCCATGCGGGAGCCGAACTTCATCAAGCCCATCCGCTCGCCGGTCGCCAGCCGCCGGCCGACGCCGGTGCGGGTCACGATGCGGCGGGCGAGCACGCCGACGATCTGCCGGAAGACCACGGTGCGGTCCCCGTCGCGCAGGCACAGCTCGCTGCGCTCGTTCCGGTGCGCCGACTCCTTGCGGTAGGCGGCCAGGAAGCTGCCCCTGCGGTAGGAGCTCTCCACCACCTCACCGTGGTACGGCGAGCGGTTGACGTGCACGTCGACGACGGACAGGAACACGCTGACCTGCTGCCAGCCGCCCTCGGGGGCGGGTTCCGGAGCGACGCCCTCCTGCGGCTCTCCGGCGACCATCACCACGCCGTCGGCGGGGGAGAGGACGTCGTCGGGGGCCGGCGGCTCGACGTCGCACCGCCGGTCGGGGTCGCGGAAGAACAGCGCCATGTAGGTCGCCAGGAGGGCGAAGGGCCAGGCGGCGAGTCGGAGGCTCCGACGGCCGCTGGCCCGCCCGGCGGCGGCGAAGAGGGCGGCGGGTGCCAGGGGCCCGGTGATGAACGGCCACCCGGCCGGGTCGATACGCATCGAGGTCAGACGGTACCGGGGAGCAGTCGCACGTCACGACCGGTCGGTGTCCGGGAGACGACCGGGTCGTGGCGGGCCCGGCAGACTGTGGTCCGGCTCCGCTGCACGGGCCGGCCGCGGCCCCGTCCCGGGTTCCGCCGGCCCCTGCAGGATCCCGCCACGAGCTCGCGAGCGACGGGGAGCAGCAGGTCCTCCCAGGACGGGGTCCGTCCACGGCGGGGAGCAGCGGGGGCCCTTCTCAGGCCGACGCGGTGCCGATGTTCACCAGCCAGCGCACCGCGTAGCGGTCGGTGACCTGGCCGAAGGTGTCGCCCCACACCTGCTGCTCCAGCGGGACGTCGACCTTGCCGCCCTCGGCCAGCGCCTCGAACCACCGGGTCAGCGTGGGCGCGTCGTCGCCGGACAGCGACAACGAGACCCGGTCGGGGCCGGCGGCGTCGGGGTCGTGGCCGTCGGAGGCCATCAGTTCGAGCCCGTCGGCGGTGCGCAGGAACGCGTGCATGACGCCGTCGTCGGGGTACTGGTCCCCGCCGCCGCCGGCGTCGCCGAAGGTCATCACGTCGAGCTCTCCGCCGAGGACGGAGCGGTAGAACTCCATCGCCTCGCGGGCGGTGCCGGAGAAGTGCAGGTACGGGTTCAGACGGGCAGCCATGGGATCTCCTGGGTGTGGCGACGGGTGCGGGTGTCAGGACGCAGACCGGCCCGATCGCCGGAACTGATCGCCCGCGGCCGGGAGGGGGCTCAGCGTTCGGCCGTGGCGAGCCTCGCGCTCAGCGCGACGAAGGCCATGGCGAACGTGCGCCGCAGCCAGGAGAGCACCCGGGGGCGGGTCAGCACGTGGGTGCGGACGGCGGCGGCACCCCATCCGTAGCCGGCGAAGACCACCAGGGTGACCAGCATGAACACGGCGGAGAGTTCGAGCATCTGCCACACCGCGTCGGGGCTGTTGCCGACGAACTGAGGGAGGAACGCGACGAAGAAGATCGTCAGCTTGGGGTTGAGGACGTTCACCAGCACGGCCGAGAGGACGACCCGCCGGGCCGAACGGGGAGTGGCCGGGTCGGCGTGCACGTCGAAGGCGCTGCGGTCCCGCAAGGTGCGCCACGCCAGGAAGAGCAGGTAGGCCACCCCCAGGAACTTGAGCACCTGGAAGGCCACCGCGCTGGTGTGCAGCACCGCAGCCAGGCCGGTCACGGCCGCGGCCACGTGCGGGACGATGCCCAGCGTGCAGCCCAGGGCGGCCACCAGGCCAGCGCGTGTGCCGCGGCTGAGGCCGGCGGTCACCGTGTAGAGCACCCCGGTGCCGGGCGTCACCGCGAGCACCAGCGACGTCAGGACGTACTCGATGCCCATCGGGCCCTCCTCGGGCGGCGGGACGCCGGGGACGGCACCGGCCGGCGAGCGGAGTGCTCGCCGGCCGGTGCCGTGCTGCGGGAGGCCCTAGGCGGCGGCCTTCGTCTCCCAGAAGATCTTGTCGATCTCGGCGATGTAGTCGAGCAGCTTCTGGCCCTCGGCCGGGTCCATGCTGCCCTTGGCGCCGGAGGCGCCGGCCTGCTTGGTCGCCTTGTTGAACAGCTCGTGCAGCTGCGGGTACTTCTCGAAGTGCGGGGCCTTGAAGTAGTCGGTCCACAGCACCCACAGGTGGTGCTTGACCAGGTCCGCTCGCTGCTCCTTGATCAGGATGGCGCGGGTGCGGAACACCGGGTCCTCGTTGGCCTGGTACTTCTCCTGGAGGGCCTTGACGGACTCCGCCTCGATGCGGGCCTGGGCCGGGTCGTACACGCCGCAGGGGAGGTCGCAGTGAGCGGTGGCCTCCACGGCGGAGAACATGCGGAAACGCATGGGCTGAGCCTCCGGTTCTGTGGGGTCGGTTCGTCTGCGACCCTACTCCCGGTGAGCAGCGGGGACACGTCCGGAGCAGGGCGGACGACGGACGTCGAGCCGCTGGTCACGCCCTGGGTGGTGGCGCGGGTGTCCGGTCCGTCGATGACCCCCACGGTCCGCTCCGGCGACCGGCTGCTGGTGCGCCGGGTCGCCTCCGGGGATCCGGTCGACGAGGGCGCCGTCGTCCTCGCCCGCTTCCCCGCCCGGCCGGAGCTGCTGGTCGTCAAGCGGGTGCGCCGCCCGGTGCCGGGCGGGCACTGGGTCGAGGGTGACAACCCCCTCGTCACCGACGACAGCCGCGCGTTCGGTCCGGCCGTCGTCGTCGGTCGGGTGGTCGGCCGGCTGTGGCCGCAACCGGGCCGGCTGCCCGGTCGTCCTGCCTAGCCCGCGCCCAGCTCCGCGTAGCGGGCGCGGCACTGCTCGATCGTCGGCAGCAGCCCCTGCGCGCGGGCCTCGGCCAGGGTGGGCGCCTGCTGGTCCTTGGCCGACAGCTCGAACTGGACGTCGTCGGGCCACGGCAGGTCGAGCTCCGGGTCCACCGGCGAGACGCCGAATTCCCGGGTCGGGTCGTAGCCGCTGGAGACCAGGTAGGTGACCGAGCTGCCGTCGGCCAGCGACAGGAAGGCGTGGCCGAGGCCCTCGGCCAGGTACACCGCCCGCGGCTGCTCGCTGTCGAGGACGACCGCGTCGTGCACGCCGAAGGTGGGCGAGCCGTCCCGGACGTCGACGACGACGTCGAGCACCCGGCCGGCCGGGCAGTAGACGTACTTGGCCTGTCCGGGCGGGACCAGGGCGAAGTGGACGCCGCGCAGCACGCCCCGGGCGGAGACGCTGTGGTTGGCCTGGGCCAGCGACAGGCCGTGGCCGACGACGCCGGCCAGCACGTCGGCGCGGTACCACTCCGTGAAGCGGCCACGGGCATCGCCGTGCGGCACGAGGTCGAGGACGTAGGCGTCGCCGACGGCGAGCTGGCGCATCTGCACGCCAGGACCGTAGCCAGCTCCGCCGTGGTGACCGGGCGGCGGAGTTCCGCTCGGAGGCCGTATCCCGAGGAGCGGGACGACGGGGGAGTACCGGTCCGTACTGGATTACGCTCCCGGGTCCATGAGCGTCCAGGAGCACGACGGTACTGCCGACCGCTTCGCCGACGACCCGGCGTTCGCGGTGCACGAGGGCGGCAAGCTCGTCATACGCCCGACCCGGCCGATCGAGACGACCGCGGACCTCGCGCTCACCTACACGCCCGGCGTCGCCCGGGTCTCCAGCGCGATAGCCAGCGAGCCGGCCCTGGCCGACCGGTACACCTGGGCACCGCGGGTGGTCGCGGTCGTCTCCGACGGCACCGCCGTCCTGGGGCTGGGGGACATCGGCCCGGCCGCGGCCCTGCCGGTCATGGAGGGCAAGGCCTGCCTGTTCAGCGAGTTCGCCGGGCTCTCGTCGGTGCCGGTGGTGCTCTCGACGACCGACGTGGACGCGATCGTGGAGACGGTGGCGGCGATCGCGCCGTCCTTCGGCGGCATCAACCTCGAGGACATCAGCGCTCCGCGCTGCTTCGAGATCGAGGACCGGCTGCGCGAGCGGCTCGACATCCCGGTCATGCACGACGACCAGCACGGGACGGCGATCGTCGTCCTGGCCGCGCTGCGCAACGCCGCGCGGGTGGTCGGCCGGGAGCTCGGGTCGCTGCGGGTCGTCGTCTCCGGCGCCGGTGCGGCCGGGGTCGCCTGCACCAAGATCCTGCTGGGGGCCGGCGTCGGCGACATCGCCGTGGCCGACTCGCGGGGCGTGCTGCACACCGGCCGCGAGGACCTCACGCCGATCAAGCGCTGGCTCGCCGAGAACACCAACCGGTCCGGCCACGCGGGCACGATGGCCGGCGCGCTGGAGGGTGCCGACGTCTACCTGGGCCTGTCCGGGGGCTCGGTGCCCGAGTCGGTGATCGCCTCCATGGCGCGCGACTGCATCGTCTTCTCGCTGGCCAACCCGATCCCCGAGGTGGACCCGGAGATGGCGGCCCGGTACGCGGCCGTCGTCGCCACCGGTCGCAGCGGGGAGCCCAACCAGATCAACAACGTGCTCGCCTTCCCCGGTGTGTTCCGCGGTGCGATCGACGCTCGTGCCACCGGCATCACCGAGGCGATGAAGCTGGCTGCTGCGACGGCGATCGCCGACGTCGTGGGGGACGAGGTGCGGGCCGACTACGTGGTGCCCAGCCCGCTGGACCGCCGGGTCGCCGAGGCGGTGGCGACCGCGGTGGCCGCCTGCGCCCGCGAGGAGGGCATCACCCGCTGAGACTGCACTCCCTTCCCCCTCCCCTCGGGGGCTCGCGCCAGGCCCCGTCCAGAGGCCCGCCGCGAGCTCGCGAGGGGTGCGGAGGACGGGGTCCTCCTCCCTGCGAGGGGGTCGCTCTCAGCCGAGGCGCAGGTCGGCCAGCAGCGGGTCGACCGTCGCGCGGACGTCGGTGTTCAGGTAGACGCAGTACAGGGTCACCAGCACGAACGCCGGCACCAGCACGACCTTCTCCAGGGTCGTCCCGGTGCGCAGCGGGGTCAGCGCCAGCCGGGAGCGGCGCAGCAGCCAGAGCACCGGAACCGGCACGCCCTGCGTGGTGAGGGCGTCCCCGGCGATGTGGGTCAGCACCCCGAGCGCGACCGCCCAGGGCAGCCACGCCGGGCTGGGTGAGTGCGCGAGCAGCAGCCAGGCGCCGGCCCAGGAGAGCACCAGGTTGCCGACGACGGTGTTCTCCGCCCGTCCCGGGATGACGAAGTGCAGCGCCCGCAGCGCCAACCCGATCGCCAGCGCCATGAGCAGCAGGCTGGACCAGGAGGCGTGGGCCGCGGCCAGCGCCAGCGCGCCGAAGGCCAGCGGGGCCAGGACGGCGTCGTGGGTGCCCCAGCGGTGGCCCTGGGCCAGCCGCCCCACGGCGCCGGAGGGGACGTCGGTGAGCGGGCCCCACATGTCCGAGACCGTCGAGCCGCTGTGGTCGAGGTCCGGCAGCATCGCCATGCCGCCGACGGCGGCGATCCAGGCGACCTGACCGACGGTGCCCCCGACCGGGGCCCAGGGCAGCGTGGCGGCGCCGGCGGCGAGCCCGGAGAGCGCGTGGGAGTGACCGAGCACGGACACAGCGTGCCTCCGCCGATCCGTACCGCTGCGAAGGCGAGCCATCCGGCGTGTCCCAGCGGGCCGAGTGCGCTCCCAGGGTGATCACGACGCTGCGGTGGCGACACGCCGATACCCGACGGTGTGTCGCCACCGCAGCTCCATGACCGTCGCGCTGGGGCGAGGGGAGCTCAGCCGTCCAGGTCGTCGTCCGTGCCGCCGCGGGCCAGCCAGGTGGCCAGCCGCTCGACGGGCACCTCGAAGTCGGGGTGCTGGTCGACGAAGGCCTGCAGCTGGTCGGCCAGCCAGGCGAGGGTCACCTGCTCCTCGCCCCGCCGGCCGGCCAGCTCCTCCAGGCCCCTGTCAGTGAAGTACACGGTCGGTGGAGTTCCCGTCAGCCGGCGAAGGCCTGCGCGACGAGGTCCTTCTGCTCGGCCTCGTGCACCTTCGCCGAGCCGACGGCCGGGCTGGCCGACGCGCGGCGGCTGACCCGGCGCAGGCGGCGTCCGGACGGCAGGTGCTCGGGCAGGTTGACGGCCATGAACTGCCAGGCGCCCATGTTGGCCGGCTCCTCCTGCACCCAGACGACGTCGTCCGCGTTCGGGTAGCGCTCGAGCTGCTGCACGATCTCCTGGGCCGGCAGCGGGTAGAGCTGCTCGACCCGCACGACCGCGGTGTCCGCGGTGCCGCTGGCCTCGCGCTGGGCGAGCAGGTCGTAGGCGACCTTGCCGCTGCACAGCAGGACCCTGCGCACCGCACCGTTGTCGAGCGGCTCGCCGCCCACCCCCGGGTCGGGCAGCACCGGCCGGAAGGTCTCGTCGGTGAAGTCCGAGACCGGGCTGACGGCGGCCTTGGCCCGCAGCAGCGACTTGGGCGTGAACACGACCAGCGGCCGGTGCACGTCGGAGAGCGCCTGCCGGCGGAGCAGGTGGAAGTAGTTGCCCGGCGTCGAGCAGTTGGCGACGGTCATGTTGTTCTCCGCCGCCAGCTGCAGGAACCGCTCGATCCGGCCGCTCGAGTGGTCAGGGCCCTGGCCCTCGAGACCGTGCGGCAGCAGCATGACGACACCGGAGCGCTGGCCCCACTTGGCCTCGCCGGAGCTGATGAACTCGTCGATGACCATCTGGGCGCCGTTGACGAAGTCGCCGAACTGCGCCTCCCACAGCACCAGGGCCTTGGGGTTGGCCACCGAGTACCCGTACTCGAAGCCGACCGCGGCGTACTCCGACAGCAGCGAGTCGTAGACGAAGAACTTCGCCTGCTCCGGGGACAGGTGCGCCAGCGGCGTGTACTCCGCGGCGGACTCCCGGTCGATGAGCACCGAGTGACGCTGCACGAAGGTGCCCCGGCGGGAGTCCTGACCGGCCAGCCGCACCGGGACGCCCTGCATGAGCAGGGACCCGAAGGCCAACAGCTCGCCCATCGCCCAGTCGATGCCGCCCTCGCTGACCATCGCCGCGCGCCGCTCCAGCATCCGCTGGAGCTTCGGGTGCGGGATGAAGTGCTCGGGGAAGGACACGTGCGCGTCGCCGATCGCCTTGAGCACCTCGGTGGTGATCGCCGTGGCGACCGGCTGCTCCTGCGCGGGCTGATCCATGATCGGCCGCGGCTTCGAGGTCTCCTGCGCGTCGTGCGTCTCGGCGAAGGCCCGCTCCAGTTGGTCGCGGTAGTCCTTGAGCGCCTCCTCCGCCTCGGCCAGCGTGATGTCGCCGCGGCCGATGAGTGACTCGGTGTACAGCTTCCGGACCGAGCGCTTGCGGTCGATGATGTCGTACATCAGCGGCTGCGTCATCGACGGGTCGTCGCCCTCGTTGTGGCCGCGCCGGCGGTAGCAGATCATGTCAACGACGACGTCCTTCTTGAACGCCTGCCGGTAGTCGACCGCCAGCCGGGCCACCCGGACGCACGCCTCGGGGTCGTCGCCGTTGACGTGGAAGATCGGCGCGTTGACCATCCGCGCCACGTCCGTGGAGTACAGGCTCGAGCGGGACTGCGCCGGGCTGGTGGTGAAGCCGACCTGGTTGTTGATGACCACGTGCACGGTGCCGCCGGTGCGGTAGCCGCGCAGCTGCGAGAGGTTGAGCGTCTCCGCGACGACGCCCTGGCCGGCGAAGGCCGCGTCCCCGTGCAGCAGCACCGGCAGGACGGTGAAGCCCTGCTCGCCCTTGTCGATCATGTCCTGCTTGGCGCGGACGACGCCCTCGAGGACGGGGTTGACCGTCTCCAGGTGCGAGGGGTTGCTGGCCAGGGAGACGGCGATCTCCGCACCCGGCGTGAACGGGTTCTCGAAGGTGCCCTCGGCGCCCAGGTGGTACTTCACGTCGCCGGAGCCCTGGACGGTGCCCGGATCGATGTTGCCCTCGAACTCGCCGAAGATCTTGCTGTAGCTCTTGCCGAGCACGTTGGCCAGCACGTTGAGCCGGCCGCGGTGGGCCATGCCGATCGCGACCTCGTCGAGGCCGTGCTCGGTGCCGGCGATGAGCACCTCGTCGAGGATCGGGATGACCGACTCCCCGCCCTCGAGGCTGAACCGCTTCTGGCCGACGTACTTGGTCTGCAGGAAGGTCTCGAACGCCTCAGCGGCGTTGAGCCGACCGAGGATGTGCTTCTGCTTCTCCCGGTCGGGCTGATCGGCCTTGACCTCGACCCGCTTCTGGAGCCACTCGCGCTCCTCGGGGTCGGTGATGTGCATGTACTCCACCCCGACCGTGCGGCAGTAGGAGTTGCGCAGCACACCCAGGATGTCGCGCAGCGCCATCATCCGCTCGCCGGCGAAGCCGCCGACCGGGAACTGGCGGTCGAGGTCCCACAGCGTCAGGCTGTGCTCGAGGATGTCGAGGTCGGGGTGGCTGCGGACCCGGTACTCCAGCGGGTCGGTGTCGGCCATGAGGTGGCCGTTGCGCCGGTAGGCCTCGATGACCTCGATGACCCGGGCTTCCTTGTCGATCTCGCCCTCGTGGCTGACCCGCACGTCGGGCATCCAGCGCACCGGGGCGTACGGGATGCGCAGCGAGCGGAAGACGTCGTCGTAGAAGCCGTCCTCGCCGAGCAGCAGCTGGTGCAGGCGACGGAGGAAGTCGCCCGACTCGGCACCCTGGATGATCCGGTGGTCATACGTCGAGGTCAGCGTGATGATCTTGGAGATGCCGAGGTCGGTCAGCGCCTCCTGGCTCATCCCCTGGAACTCGGCCGGGTACTCCATGGCGCCGACGCCGACGATCGCGCCCTGGCCGGCGGTCAGCCGGGGCACCGAGTGGACGGTGCCGATCGTGCCCGGGTTGGTGAGGCTGATCGTGGTACCGGAGAAGTCCTCGAGGGTCAGCTTGCCCGCGCGGGCGCGGCGGATGACGTCCTCGTAGGCGCCCCAGAACTGGGCGAAGTCCATCTGCTCGGCGCCCTTGATCGAGGCGACGACGAGCGAGCGGGAGCCGTCGGCCTTGGGCAGGTCGATCGCGAGGCCGAAGTTGACGTGCTCGGGCTGCACCAGGGTCGGCTTGCCGTCGACCTCGGCGAAGGCCGCGTTCATGTTCGGGAAGTCGTCGAGCGCCCGGACCAGCGCGTAGCCGATCAGGTGGGTGAACGAGACCTTCCCGCCGCGCGAGCGCTTGAGGTGGTTGTTGATGACGATGCGGTTGTCGGCCAGCAGCTTGGCCGGCACCGCGCGCACGCTGGTCGCCGTCGGGACGGTCAGCGAGGCGTTCATGTTCTTGACGACGCTGGCCGCGGCCCCCCGGAGCGGGACGCGCCTGGGGCCGTCACCGGCGGGCTGGCCGGCCTGGGCGGCGGGCTTCGCGGCCGGTGCGGGCTTGGCGGGCTTCGCGGCCGGTGCGGGCGCGGCGGCCGGTGCGGGCGCGGCTTTGACGGCCGGCTGCTGCTGGGCGGTCCGGTCGGCGGCCCGGGCCACGACGGTGTCCTCGGAGCGCTCCTGGACGCGGGTGGCCCGGGAGGGTGCGCCGGCGCCGGCGGTGGGCTCCTGGTCGGGCGCCTCCTGCCGGGCGGCCGGGGCCGGGGCCGACGGCGTCTCCGGGGCGGGCCCGGCCTGCGAGTCGGCGACCGGTGCGTCCCGGTCGTCGCTCGCGGCCACCGGGCTGCCCGGCCGGTAGTCGGCGAAGAACTCGTGCCACGCCTGGTCCACGCTGGAGGGATCGGCGAGGTACTGCTGGTACATCTCCTCGACCAGCCACTCGTTGGTGCCGAATCCCGCCACCGCTGAGGAGTTGGAGGTGGAGGACGGCCGGGGTGAGCTCACGCTTGACACAGGTCGAGTGCCTTCTTCGTCGTCGGTGCACGTCTCTGGACCGGGGATGGAGTCTACGCCCGCACCTGCGGGCTGACCGGGTGTGGAACGGCCCCGTCCGGGGTTCCGGCCCGAGGTGGGCGAGGTGCGGGCAGGACGGGGTCCTCGCTCACTCCGTGGCGCCACGGGACACGAGGAGGTCGGCCAGCGCGTCGTGCGCGGTCGCCTGACCTGCGTCGTCCCGGCGGTTGCGCGCCGCGGCGACCCGGCTGATGTCCAGGGCGCTGGCGCCGTCGGCGGTGGTGGCGTCGACGTCGGCTCCCGCGTCGAGCAGTTGGCGGACCACCTCGGGCGCGTCGCGGCTCCCGCCGGCGGCCACCGCGGCGTGCAGCGCGGACCGGCCGGTGTCGGGGTCCCGCCGGTTGACGTCGGCGCCGGCGTCCAGCAGCAGCCGGACCAGTTCCGGCCGGGTGCCGCCCGCTGCGGCCTGCAGTGCCCCGCCGTCGACGTCGGCGCCGCGGTCCAGCAGCTCCCGGGCTGTGCCGGCCGCGCCGCCGGCCGCGGCGAGGGTCAGCAGGTCCACCCCGGTCACCGGGTCGCTCAGCGGGGCGCCGCCGTCCAGCGCGCTGCGCAGTCGCCCGACGTCGTCCAGGTAGGCCGCGCTGGCCGCGTCCACCGGTGCGCCCAGCTGGCGCAGCAGCGGGACGAGGTCCGGCGCGGACTCCAGCGCCGTGTGCAGCGGGTCCCGGCCGTGCTCGGTCCGGGCCGAGAGGTCGGCGCCGGCCTCGACCAGCAGCCGCACGACCTCGGCCCGCCCCTCGGCGACCGCCACGTGCAGCGGCGTCCAGCCGCCCTGGCCGCCGCGCTCCACCGTGGCGGTCAGCAGCCGGGAGGAGTCGTGGACGGCGGCGCGGACGGTCTCGACGTCGCCGTCGGCGATCAGCCGGCCCAGCCGTGGGGCGGTCATGCGCGTGGTCATGGGGGATCCCCGTTCCGTTCGGGAGGACGGTGCTCCGTGCGCTCGAGCTCTGCCCGGCCCCCTGAAGGGCCCCGCCGCGAGCCTGCGAGCGGTGGGGGGCAGGGGGTCCTCTTTCAGACGACGTCGCGGCGGACGGCGAGCAGGGTGCCCAGCAGTGCCGCCACCAGACCGTAGCCGAGCAGCAGCAGACCACCCTGCCAGCGTCCGAGGAGGTCCGGACCCTGGAGGGTCGCGGTCAGTGCCTCGAGGGCACCGCCGGGCAGCCACTTGTAGGCGTCGGCGATCGCGCTGATCTGCCGCACGATCGCCTCGACCACGAACAGGTACACGAGCCCGCCGACGATCGCGCCCACCTGGTTGCGCACCAGTGCGCCGAGGCCGACCCCGATGACGGTGTAGACGACCAGGGCCAGACCGCTGTTGGCGAGGACCTGCAGGTTCTCGCCGCTCAGTGCCGGCACCGCACCCCGGGCTCCGGCGGCCACGGCCGCCACGCCGTAGTTGACGGCCAGCACGACGAGCGCGAAGGGGACCGCGACCAGGGCGTAGGCCGCCAGTTTGGCGATCACCACCCGGCCGCGCCGCGGCGTGGTGAGGAAGGTCGGCGTGGCCGTGCGGTGCCGGTACTCCTGGGTCATCCCGATGATGCCGAGGATCAGGAACAGCACGGTGACGTTGGCGCCGGTGGCCAGCACGAGCTGCTCGAACTGCTCCGTGCCGACGGCCGGGAGCCCGCCGGGAGGGCCGCCCTGGCCGCCGCCCGGGGTGCTGCCGGCGAAGGAGGTGAACAGCACCACGAACCCGGCCACCAGCACGCAGGCGCCCAGCAGGAGCCCGAGCCAGACGCGGGTGGTGAAGAGCTTGGTCCACTCGGCGCGGACGAGCGCGGTCACCGTCGGCTCCCCTCGGCTGCGGCGTACTGCTCCTGGCCGGCGGTGAGCCGGAAGTACAGCTCCTCGAGGCCGCTGGTCTCCGCGCGCAGCTCGTGCAGCTCCACACCCGCCCGGAAGGCCTGCGCGCCGACGGCGTCCGGCGTCGTCCCGGTCACCGTCACCCGGCCGTCCTCGCTGGGCGCGACCGTGAAGCCGGCGGCCCCGAGGACCTCGGTCAGCCGCCCGGCCTCCGGACTGCGCACCAGCACCGCCCCGCTGCCCTGCGCACCGGAGCGCAGCTCGGTGATCGAGCCCTCGCGGACCAGCCGCCCGGCGCCGACGATCACCACGCGGTCGGCCGTCTGCTCCATCTCGGCGAGCAGGTGGCTGGAGACCAGCACGGTGCGCCCCTCGGTGTGCGCCAGCTGGCGCAGGAACCCGCGCAGCCAGTGGATGCCCTCGGGGTCCAGTCCGTTGGCCGGCTCGTCGAGCACCAGCACCGCCGGGTCGCCCAGCAGCGCGGTGGCCAGCGCCAGCCGCTGGCGCATGCCCAGCGAGTAGCCGCCCGCCCGGCGCCGGCCGGCGTCGGCGAGGCCGACCTGGGAGAGCACCTCGTCGGCGCGCGACACCGGCAGCCCCGCGGCCCGGCAGTACACCCGCAGGTGGTTGCGCCCGGACCGCGCCGGGTGGAAGGCCGTCTCGAGCACCGCACCGACCGTGCGCACCGGCGACGGGAGGTCGGGGTAGGGGGTGCCGTCGAAGGTCGCCGTCCCCGCGTCGGGCTGCTCCAGGCCGAGGGCCATCCGCAGCGTGGTGGTCTTGCCGGCCCCGTTGGGGCCGAGGAAGCCGGTGATCGACCCCGGCTCGACGGTGAAGCTCAGGTCGTCGACGGCGCGGACGGCGCCGAAGCTCTTGCTGAGGCCGTGGACCTCGACCCGCACGGGACGACGGTGGGGGCTGCTGCCGGAGTCGATGGCGCTCTCCTCGCGTGGGCCGGGCGACGGCTCCATCCAAGCGCACCGGGCGGCCGTTCCGGCACCCCGTGGTCCGATCCGGGCGTGTCCGGACGTGGCCCCGGGCACACCGCCTGACCGGCACCTTCGGTAGGTTCCGCGGTCAGGCGGGCGAGCCGGCCTCCCGGCGAGTCCGAAGCGCCGCCCCGGGCGGCCCAGGAGCGCGAGCGAGGAGGGTCCGTGAGCGCCTACCGCACGGTGGTGGTCGGGACCGACGGGTCGGAGTCCTCGCTGCGCGCGGTGCGGCGCGCCGGGGCCCTCGCGGGGGCCTGCGAGGCCCGGCTGGTCATCGTCTGCGCGTACCTGCCGCCGCGGGCCGACGACCGCGAGCACCGCCGTGCGCACGAGCAGCTCGGGGAGGGCGCCACCGAGGTCGTCGGGTCCGCGCCCGCGGAGGACACCGTGCGCGGCGCCGCCGAGGAGGCCGTCGCCGCCGGTGCGGGCGAGGTCGAGCAGGTCGCCGTCGTCGGCTCGCCGGTCGAGACGCTGCTCGACGTCGTCACCCGGGCGCAGGCCGACCTGCTGGTCGTGGGCAACCGCGGGCTCAACGGCATCAGGAGCAGGCTGATGGGGTCCGTCCCGGCCGACGTGACCCGCCGCTCGTCGGTCGACGTCCTGGTCGTCCACACCACGGGCTGACGACGCTGTCCGACACCCCTCAGGACCCGGACGTGGTGGCGGACGCCGGCGACGCCCACGAGGCGCTGCTGCGCCTGCTGCTGGAGGGTCCGCGCCGCTACACCCGGCTGCAGATCGCAGCGATGGCCGGGCTGCCCCCCGAGCACACCCGGCGGCTGTGGCGGGCGCTCGGCTTCCCCGACGCCGCCGACGACGACCCGGTCTTCGCCGACGCCGACGTCCGGGCGCTGGAGCTGCTGCGCGCGCTCATCGACTCCGGGTTCGTCGAGCCGGGGACGGAGGCCTCGATCGCCCGCGCGATGGCGCAGTCGCTGTCGCGGCTGGCCGACTGGCAGACCGACCTGCTGGCCGACGCCCTGTCCCGCAGCGGGAACGACCCCGGGCGGCGCGCCGTCCCGCCGGGGGAGGCGGTGGCCGCCGCGCACCGCCTCTTCCCGCTGCTGCGGGACGTGCAGGACTACGTGTGGCGACGGCACCTGGCGGCCAACGCCGACCGGCTGCTCACCCCGGCGGCCGCCGTCGACCGGAGGGAGCTCGCCGTCGGCTTCGCCGACCTGGTCGGCTACACCAGCCGCAGCCGGGGGATGGGCGGGCGGGAGCTCGGCGCGATGGTGGAGGACTTCGAGAGCACCGCCAGCGAGGTCATCGCCCGCCACCACGGCCGGGTGGTCAAGATGGTGGGGGACGGCGTCCTCTACACCGCCGTCTCCGCGATCGACGCCGTGGAGATCGGGCTGGAGCTGCCCGAGGCCTGGCAGGCCGAGGACCGCCCGCCGCTGCGGGTGGGCGCCGCCTTCGGCACCGTGCTCACGCACCTGGGCGACGTCTACTCGCCGGTGGTGAACCTGGCCAGCCGGCTCACCTCGATCGCCCGGCCCGGCACCCTGCTGGTCGACCGGGACCTCGCCCGGCACCTGCGCGGGCTGCCCCGCTACCGGGTGCGGCCGCTGCGCCGGGTGTCGGTGCGCGGCTACGACGACCTGCAGCCCTGGCTGGTGCAGCGCCGTCCGGCGGGGGAGGCCGACCTCGCGCTGGAGTCCATGCTCGACGAGATGGCCGACGACGTCCTCGAGGACGACGACCTGGAGAACGACCTGGAGGACTGAGGACGGACCCCCGGCCGCCCGCCACTCGCGAGCTCGCGGCGGGACCCTGCAGCGGGCCGGGACCAACCCGTTGGCGCCGTCCCGGGCCGGCTTGGCACCCTGGTCCCCCGTGAGTGCCACGCTCGTCGCCCGCGGCCTGGCCGCCGGCCACGGTGCCCGCGTCCTGTTCTCCGACCTCGACCTCGTCGTCGCCCCCGGCGACGTCGTCGGGCTGGTCGGGGTCAACGGCGCCGGCAAGTCCACCCTGCTGCGCACCCTGGCCGGCGAGCTGCCGGCCGAGTCGGGCAGCGTGACCGTCAGCCCGCCGACGGCGACCCTCGGGTACCTCCCGCAGGAGCACGAGCGGCGGCCGGGGGAGACGGTGCGCCGGGCCCTGGCCCGCCGGACGGGCGTCGCGGCCGCGCAGGTCGAGCTCGACGCCGCGACCGGGGCGCTCGCCGCGGGCGCGGACGGCGCCGACGACGCCTACGAGGAGGCCCTGGAGCGCTGGCTGGCGCTGGGCGGGGCCGACCTCGACGAGCGGGCGGAGCAGGTCGTCGGTGAGGTGGCCCCCGGAGTGCCCCTCGACGCCCCGACGGCCGGCCTGTCCGGCGGGCAGGCAGCACGGGTCGGGCTGGCCGGGCTGCTGCTCTCCCGCTACGACGTGCTGCTGCTCGACGAGCCCACCAACGACCTGGACCTGGCCGGCCTGGAGCAGCTGGAGCGCTTCGTCAGCGGGGCGCGCAGCGGCATCGTCGTCGTCAGCCACGACCGGGAGTTCCTCGCCCGCACGGTGACCCGCGTGGTGGAGCTCGACCTCGCCCAGCAGCTGGTGCGGGTGCACGACGGCGGCTACGAGGCGTACCTGGTCGAGCGCGAGGTGGCCCGGCGGCACGCGCGCGAGGAGTACGAGGAGTACGCCGGCACCAGGGCCGACCTCGAGGCCCGGGCGCGCATGCAGCGCAACTGGCTGGCCAAGGGCGTGCGGGACGCCGTCAAGAAGCAGAAGGACCCGGACAAGTTCATCAAGGCCCACAACCGGGCGACGGCGGAGAAGCAGGGGGCCAAGGCCAAGCAGACCGAGCGGCGGATCGAGCGGCTGGAGGTCGTGGAGGAGCCGCGCAAGGAGTGGGAGCTGCGGATGGAGATCGCCGCCGCACCGCGGGCCGGCGCGGTGGTCGCCACCCTCGCCGGCGCGGTCGCGCGCCGCGGTGACTTCACCCTCGGTCCGGTCGACCTGCAGGTGGACTGGGGCGACCGCGTCGTGATCACCGGCCCCAACGGCAGCGGCAAGTCCACGCTGCTCGCCGCCCTGCTGGGCCGGGTGCCGCTGGACGAGGGCCGCGGCGGCCTCGGGCCGTCGGTGCGGATCGGCGAGATCGACCAGGCGCGCGGGGCGTTCCTCGGCTCGGAGCCGCTGCTGGAGGCGTTCGCCGCGGAGGTGCCCGACCGGCCCACCGCCGAGGTGCGCACCCTGCTGGCCAAGTTCGGGCTGACCGCCGAGCACGTGCTGCGCCCGGCCGACACCCTCTCGCCGGGCGAGCGGACCCGGGCCGGGCTCGCGCTCCTGCAGGCCCGGGGGGTCAACGTGCTCGTCCTCGACGAGCCGACCAACCACCTCGACCTGCCGGCCATCGAGCAGCTCGAGCAGGCGGTGTCGGGCTACCGCGGGACGCTGCTGCTGGTCACCCACGACCGGCGGATGCTGGCCGCGGTGGACACCACCCGCCGGCTCACCGTCGAGGACGGCCGGGTCACCGAGTAGCGGGACCTCGCTGCCCCCCACCCCCGGCCCCGTCCAGGGCACCGCGCCGGGCCGGCGACGGGCGGGGAGGGCGGGGTCCTCCTGCTGCAGCGTGGCCGGCCCCCAGGACGGCGGCGACCGCGTACTCGGCCGTCGTCGCCAGCTCCTGCGGCGTCGCGCCGGCCGAGGACAGCGCCGGCAGCAGGTGGACGTCGGCCAGGACGTCGGCGCCGCCGGTCCAGCGCAGCGCCGCCCGGAGCGACCGCGCGCCCGACGCCGGTCCCGGCGCGCCCCCCGAGCAGCGGACGGCGACCGGGCACACGGGCGCCCCGGTGGCGACGGCGGCGGCGAGCAGGTCGGGGGAGAACCGGCCCAGCGCCGTCCCGCCGTCGGTGGGCAGCTCGGGGCGGACGAGGACCGACGTCCCCCGGGCCAGCGCCGCCGCGACGTCGGCCACGGTCGCTCGGACGCTCGGGCACGGGACGCCGGCGACGCGCTCGGGGGCGGGCGCGGCGACCACCACCCCCCGCAGCACGGTGAGCAGCACCAGCGGGTCCAGGGGCGAGGCGGAGTTCGCCACGAGCAGCAGGCCCGGCCCGGTGCGGGTGCGCGGCCAGGCCTCGGCCGGCACGTGGACGGCGACGCGCACCCCGAGGCCGGTCAGCAGGCGGGCCGCTCCGCAGACGGTCCGGCGCCGGGCGTCGCCCACCGGCGGGCGCAGCCGCTCGGCGGCCAGGACGGCGCCGGCACGCAGCAGGCGTGAGCCGTCGGTGGTCGGGCTGGACGGACGGGTCACGGGGGACCTCCGGCGCGCTCGGGGCCCCGGGACGGGCCCGCGTACGCCGAGCGTGGCGGCTGCAGGTGTCCGGCCGGTGACCGTCAGGGGTCCGCGGCGGGACGGTCGGCGGACGACCGCGTCAGGAGGGGTCCCCGAGCGCCTCGGTCAGCCCGACCGCGCTCATGCCGGCCCAGGTGTCGCCGACGTGGTGGGCCAGCACCATGAGGTCGCGCAGCTGCCCGTCCCGGTCGCGGATGTGGTCGACCAGCAGCGCCTCGCCGGTGAACCCCAGCCCGGTGAACAGGGCCAGCGCCGCACCCTGGTCGGCGACGACCTCGACGACGAGCTTGGTCAGCCCGGCCTCGAGGGCGTGCACCATGGCGTGCCTGGCCAGCTCCCCGCCCAGCCCGGAGCCGCGGCCGGCGGGCGCGACCACCAGCCGCACCTCGCCCACGTGGTCGGACCAGCCGGGCAGCCGGAGGACGGCGACGTACCCGAGCACCCGGTCGCCGTCGTCCACCGCGACCCAGCGGTCGACACCGGGCGAGCCGGCGGCCCAGCCGCGCACGACGTCGGGGTCGGTGACGTCCTCGCGGATGAAGGTCCGGTCGCCCTCGGGCAGCTCGGCGAAGAAGCGCACCAGGGCGTCGCAGTGCGCGTCGGTCAGCGGGACGACGGTGGTCACCGGGCGTCCTGCCCGGCCGGCAGCGGCTCGCTGCGCCGCCGGAGGAAGTCGATGATCGTCGGCACGGTCGTCCGGGCCGCCGTCCGCCCGACCACCAGGCCCATGTGCCCGGCCGGGAGCCGCAGCTCGTGCTTGTCCGGGGAGCCGACCAGGTCGACCAGCGGCGCGGTCGCATCCGGCGGGACGATGTGGTCGCGGTCGGCCCGCACGGTCAGGAACGGCACCCGGACGTCGGACAGGTGCACCCGGTCGCCGCCCACCGTCAGCCGGTCGGTGACCATCCCGTTGTCGCGCACCAGCATCCGCACCGTCTGCTCCGCGGCGGCCCCGGGGAAGGGCACGTGGTCGTCCGCCCAGCCGGTCATGGCCTGGTAGCCGGCCACGTACTCGTCGTTCCAGAGCCGTTCCCAGAGCGTCACGTAGCGGGTCACCTCGGAGGTCGGGGTCAGTGCCCGGAAGCCCTGGACGACGACCCGCGGGGGCACGTTGCCGTCGGCGTCGAGCACGGCGGACACCTCCAGGCCGCCGACCCGGAACAGGTCGGCCAGCGGGCCCATGTGCCGGAAGTCCACCGGGGTGGCCAGCACGGTGAGGCTGCGGACCGGCGCGTCGGGGTGGTGCGCGGCGTAGAGCAGCGCGAGGTCCCCGCCGAAGCAGTACCCGAACAGGGTGACCTCCTCGGCCCCGGAGATCTCCAGGACCCGCTGCACGCCGGCCGGGATGTAGTCGTCGACGTAGTCCTCGAGGGTGTTGGCCGCGTCCCGCTCGTCCGGCTCACCCCAGTCGAGCAGGTAGACGTCGAAGCCGGCTGCCAGCAGCTGCTCGACGAAGCTGTTGCCCGGTGCCAGGTCGAGGATGTAGCTGCGGCTGACCATGCTGAACACGATGAGCAGCGGCGGCGAGTACCGGACCCCGCCGGAGGTCTCCGGGTCGTTGCGGTAGTGCCACAGCTGCGTCCGTCCCCGCTGCCAGACGACGTCCTTGGGGGTCTGCCCGACGTTCGGCCGGGCGACCCCGCTGACCAGCCGGAGGCCGTTACGGGCGCGCAGGGCGTTGCGTTCGACGTCGCGCCGGACGCGGTCGAGGACCGTCTGCGGGCTGGGCACTGTCGACATCGGTCTCCTCGGGGGTGCGGCGGCGCTCCGCCTCGAGTTGCAGGGTCAGCCGGCGGACCTCGCGGTCCAGCGCGCCGACCTGGGCGCGGAGCCGGCTCACGTCGGTCCCGGCCGGCAGGTCGATCAGGTGCCAGAAGCGGGTCGTGGCCCCGCGCGCGGTGTCGCGGGCCAGGGTCACCGCCCGGCGGGTCAGGGCCGCACCGACCGCGAAGGTCTCGGTGCGGACGAACTCCTCGGCGCGCGGGGTGACGCGCCGCTCGACGGCGTCGAAGGCCTGCCGCCACAGCGGCGGGCTGGGGTCTGCCACGGTTGCTCTCCCTGGGCTCGGGCCGGACGGGGTCAGGTGGACGCGGTCAGGTGGACGGGGTCACACCGGCGCCCCCGGCTGCCTCACCCCGCCACCTCGGCGGGGACCTCGACGGCGCGGCGGAGGATCTCGCCGGTGGGGCCCTTCGGCAGGGACTCGACCAGCCAGACGTGCCGCGGGTACTTGTAGGCGGCCACCCGCTCCTTGACCCAGGCCTGCAGCTCGCCGGCGTCGACCTGCGTGCCGGGCTTGAGCGCGACCGCGGCGGCGACCTCCTCGCCGAGGTCGGGGTGGGGGACGCCGACGCACGCCGCCTCGGCGACCGCGGGGTGCTCGTAGAGCGCCTCCTCGATCTCCCGCGGGTAGACGTTGTAGCCCCCGCGGATGATCATCTCCTTCTTGCGGTCGACGATCGCGTAGTAGCCGTCCTCGTCCCGCCGGGCCAGGTCACCGGTGCGGAACCAGCCGTCCGGGATGGCCTTCGCCGTCTCCTCCGGCTTGCCCCAGTAGCCCTTCATGACGTTCTCGCCGCGGATCGCGATCTCCCCGACGTCGCCGTCGGCCACGTCGCGGCCCTCGTCGTCCACCAGCCGCATCTCCACGCCGCGGATCGGCGTCCCGATGGTCCCGGGCCTGCGCTCGGCGTGCGGGTGGTTGAACGAGGCGACCGGGGAGGTCTCGGAGAGGCCGTACCCCTCCAGGACGATGCAGCCGAAGGCCTCCTCGAAGCCGCGCATGACCTCGACCGGCATCGCCGAGCCGCCGGAGACGCACAGGCGCAGGCTGGAGACGTCGTACCGGTCCCGGTCGGCCTGGTGCAGCATCGCCGCGAACATCGTCGGCACGCCCTCGAAGACGGTCACCCGGTCCCGCTCGACGACCGACAACGCCTTCGCACCGTCGAAGCGGGGGAGCAGGGTCAGGCAGGCCCCGGACAGGACGCCGGCGTTGAGCGCGCAGGTCAGCCCGAAGACGTGGAACAGCGGCAGGCACCCCATGATCACGTCGTCCGGCGTGCCCTCCAGCAGGGTCTCCTGCGTGGTGCGCGCGTTGCCGCTCAGGTTGGCGTGGGTCAGCTCGGCACCCTTCGGCGGGCCGGTGGTCCCCGAGGTGTAGAGGATGACCGCGGCATCCCGGTCCTCCCGCGGCTCGAGCTCCCCGCTGCCGGCCCCGCCCAGCGTCGCGCCGGCGTCGACCGGGCCGACGGTCACCGCGTCGATGCCCACGGCCGCCGCGGCCTCGGTGGCCGCGTCGGCGATCGAGTCCAGCGCGACGACGATCCGGGCGCCGGAGTCGCGCAGGTAGTACTCGACCTCGCGCGCCTTCAGCAACGGGTTCATCGGGACGACGGCGGCCCCGGCGGTCAGCGCGCCGTAGAAGACGACCGGGAAGCTCAGCACGTTCGGCAGGACCATCCCCACCCGGTCGCCGGGCTGCACGCCCCGTGCCCGCAGTCCCGCGGCCACGGCGGCCGCGGCGTCGCGGAAGCCGTCGTAGGTCAGCACGGCGTCGTCCATGCGCAGTGCCGGCCGGTCGCCGTGCTGCGCCGCGGTGTCGAGCAGGTGTTGTGCCAGGTTGGCCACGGGTCCTCCCCACCGATCCGGATCGGGTGCGCCCCCTACCCGTCAGGGATGTGGTCTACCCCACGGACCGGGAGGTCGCGGGTCGGGGCCGCGGGTGGCGGGCCGGCCGCCGGAGCGACAGGCTCAGGGCCCACGACGACGACGGGAGCGCACGTGACGGACAGGACGGTCCTCGACATGTTCCGGCTGGACGGCCGGGTGGCCATCGTGACGGGGGCGTCGTCCGGCCTCGGCGCGGTGTTCGCCCGCGCGCTGGCCGAGGCCGGCGCCGACGTCGCGCTGGGCGCCCGCCGCGAGGACCGGCTGGGCGACACCCGCGCGGCCGTGGAGGCGGCCGGACGGCGGGCGATCACCGTGCGCACCGACGTCTCCCGGCCCGAGGACTGCCAGGGCCTGGTGGACGCCACCGTGGCCGAGTTCGGGAGGGTCGACGTCCTGGTGAACAACGCGGGCGTCGGCACGGCCGTGCCGGCCACCCGGGAGACCCCGGAGCAGTTCCGCTCGGTGATCGACGTGAACCTCAACGGCTGCTACTGGATGGCGCAGGCCTGCGCGCGGGTCATGCAGCCGGGCAGCTCGATCGTCAACATCTCGAGCATCCTCGGGCTGACCACGGCCGGGCTGCCGCAGGCGGCCTACGCGGCGAGCAAGGCCGGCCTGATCGGGCTCACCCGCGACCTGGCGCAGCAGTGGACCGGCCGCAAGGGCATCCGGGTGAACGCGCTGGCCCCGGGCTTCTTCGAGTCGGAGATGACCGACCAGTACCCCGAGGGCTACATCGAGGGTCAGATGACCCGCGTGCTGGCCGGCCGCAAGGGCGACCCCGTGGAGCTGGCCGCCGCGCTGGTCTTCCTGGTCAGCGACGCCGGCGGGTACGTGACCGGGACGACGCTGCCGGTCGAGGGCGGGCTGCTCACCAGCTGACCGCCGCTCCTCCCGGGGTGCCCGTGGTCACCGGTGGCTGGCTCCCCGACACGCAGATGGTGGCAGCCACCTGCCGATGATCCCCCCGGATCGACGTCACGAGAGCCGCCCGGACGCACGAGAGGCCCCGCCGCGGACGGCGGGGCCTCTCGGTGCTGGGTGCCCCCGGCAGGATTCGAACCTGCGCACCCGCCTCCGGAGGGCGGTGCTCTATCCCCTGAGCTACGGGGGCTCTGCGGTGGGGCGTCGTAGAACCTACCAGCCCCGCCGCGGCGTCCCGAGGGCGGTGCTCAGGGCGCGGGGAGCGGGGTGCCGCCGCGGGCGGTGAGCATCCGCTCCATCGTCGTCACCTCCGCCGCCTGGGTCTCGGCGATGGTGCCGGCCAGCCCCGCGACGGCGGGCACACCGGCGTGCTCGGCGGCGTACTGCGCCATCTCGAAGCCGCCCTGGTGGTGCCGGATCATCAGCCGCAGGAACTCCACGTCGAACCCGGTGCCCGACAGGTCGCGCAGCCGGGCCAGCTCCTCGTCGGTGGCCATCCCCGGCATCAGCCCGCCGTCCGCCGCGCCCGTGTCGTGCCCGCCGTGCCCCTCGGCGGAGGCCATCCAGGCCATGGTGTCCCCGCCGGTCGGCGGCAGGCCCCACAGCGCCAGCCAGCCCTGCATCCGCCCCACCTGGTTCTGCTGGGTCTCGGCGATGTCGAACGCGAGCTGGCGGACCTCCGGGTCGGTGCTCCGCTCCGGTGCCAGGTTGGCCATCTCCACGCCCTGCAGGTGGTGCCGGGACATGTCGCGGGCGAACCCGGCCGCCACGGAGTCCGCCGTCGGTGCCGGCTCGCCCCGGCCCAGGCCGAGTCCCACCGCGGCGCCCCCGCCGATCAGGACCAGCCCGACGGCGATGACCGCCAGCAGGGCCGCCCGCAGCGGGCTGCGCGCGGGGGTCACGGAGCGCCGGTCTCGGCCCCGGCCGTCGGCGTGGTCGGGGCGTCGGTCGTCATCGACCCGGCGCCGCGGCTGCCGTCGCCCACGACCAGCGGGTCGCTGATGAACTGCGGGTTCTCGCAGCTGGCGCCCGGCTCCGGGTAGAACTCCTGGTTGTAGGTCAGGAAGTCGGCGAACTGCTCGATCCGCGGGTCGTCGGCCGAGTCGACCTTCAGCTGGTGGTTCCAGGACTGCAGGCTGATCGGGGAGTCCTGGCCGGGGTTGGGGGAGACCATCCGGCCGGACTCGTCGGCGAACGCGGTGAGCGTGTCCAGCGCGTCCCCGCTGACGACCGCGGGGTCGTAGGTGATCCAGACGGCGCCGTGCTCGAGGCTGTGGACGGCGTTCTCCTGCCGGACCGGCACGTCGTAGACGGTGCCGGTGCAGTCGGCCCACTCGCCGTCGTGCGGACCGCCGACCGGCGGGGACTGCTCGTAGGTGACCGGGGTCGTCACGTGCTCCTGGCCGGCGGCGTAGCCGAAGGTCTGGACGCCGGCGATCTCGTCGACGGCGTCGACCCGGTTCTCCTCGGCCTCGTTGACCTGCAGGACGGCGTAGGTGAGGACGGCGGCGGCGAACACCAGGACGGCGACGGCGGCGGCGATCAGCCCCCACGGCCGCTGCGGGGTGACGACGTTCGTCACCGGCGGGCGCGTGCGCCCACCCCGCCCGCCGCCCGCGCCCGACCGGCTCGCTCCGCCGCTCGTGCGACCGGTCCCGGGTGTGCGGTCCTTGGCCAAGGCCTCTCCTCTGGTGCTCGGTGTCCTCGCCGGTCGCGTCCGTGCGCGTGCCGGTGCGCCACGCGACGACTCCTGCGCGGCGGTTCCGGGCGCCGAGTCTAGGTGCGCGAGGTGAACGCCCCCTGGGAGCGAGGGGGAGAGGGTGAGGAAGCCCGCACGGGACGCGGACGCCCGGTCAGTACGCTCGTGCGGTGACACCCGAGCAGCTGCAGGCCGTCGTACGCACCGCCGTCGGCGCGGTCGTCGAGCGAGGCGCGCTGCCCGTCGAGGTGCCCGCCGAGGTCGTCGTCGAGCGCCCGAAGAACCCGGAGCACGGCGACTACGCCACCAACGTGGCGCTCCGCCTGGCCAAGCCGGCCGGGCGCCCGCCGCGCGAGGTGGCCGGGCTGCTCGCCGAGGAGCTGCGGGCGCACCCGGGCATCGCCTCCGTCGACGTCGCGGGCCCCGGCTTCCTCAACATCACCCTGGCGCAGGGCGCGCTCGGCAGGATCGCCGTCGACGCGGTCACCACCGGTCCCACCTACGGGCACACCGGCACCCTCGCCGGGCAGCGGCTCAACCTGGAGTTCGTCTCGGCCAACCCGACTGGCCCGGTGCACATCGGCGGCACCCGCTGGGCAGCCGTCGGCGACGCCCTGGGGCGGCTGCTGGAGGCCAGTGGCGCCGCGGTGACGCGGGAGTACTACTTCAACGACGCCGGGGCGCAGATCGACCGCTTCGCCCGCAGCCTGATGGCCGCCGCAGCCGGCCGCCCGGTCCCCGGGGACGGCTACGCCGGCGACTACATCGGCGAGATCGCGACCCAGGTCGTGGCGGCCGAACCGGGCGTGCTCGAGCTGCCCGAGGAGCAGCAGCAGGAGCGCTTCCGCGAGCGCGGCGTCGAGCTGATGTTCGCCGAGATCAAGCGGACGCTCGCCGCGTTCGGCGTCGAGTTCGACGTCTACTTCAGCGAGCGCACGCTGCACGAGACCGGCGCGCTGGAGAAGGCGATTGCCCGGCTGCGGGAGAACGGCCACGTCTACGAGGCCGACGGTGCCACCTGGCTGCGCACCACCGACTTCGGTGACGACAAGGACCGGCCCCTGGTCAAGAGCGACGGCGACCCGACCTACTTCGCCGCCGACTGCGCCTACTACCTGGACAAGCGCTCCCGGGGCTTCGACAAGGTAGTGATCATGCTCGGCGCCGACCACGCCGGGTACGTCGGCCGGTACCGGGCGCTGGTCGCCGCGGTCGGCGACGACCCCGACGCCAACCTGGAGATCCTGCTCGGCCAGCTGGTCAACCTGGTCCGCGACGGCGAGCCGGTGCGGATGAGCAAGCGGGCCGGCACCGTCGTCCTGCTCGAGGACCTCGTGGAGGCCGTCGGCGCGGACGCCGCCCGCTACGCGCTGGCCCGGGCCTCGGTCGACCAGCAGATCGACCTGGACCTCGACCTGTGGAGCCGGCAGACCAACGACAACCCGGTCTTCTACGTCCAGTACGCGCACGCGCGCATCTCCTCGGTGCTGCGCAACGCCGCCGACCTCGGGGTGGTGCTGGGGGACCCGGGGGACGTCGACGTCGCGCAGCTGACCCACGAGCGGGAGAACACGCTCCTCCGCGCCATCGGGGAGTTCCCGCGGGTGCTGACGTCGGCCGCGGAGCTGCGCGCCCCGCACCGGGTCGCCCGGTACCTGGAGGAGCTGGCCGGCACCTACCACCGCTTCTACGACTCCTGCCGGGTGCTGCCCCGCGGCGACGAGGAGACGACCCCGCTGGCCGTCGCCCGGCTGTGGCTGTGCGCGGCGACCGCCGTGGTGCTGCGCAACGGCCTCGGCGTGCTCGGCGTGAGCGCACCGGAGCGGATGTGAGAGCGCACCCCGCAGGGCCGCTGCACGGGGGGATGACCCCGCCGCCGTCCGTCGGCCTGCCACCGGCCGACCTCGGCGCGCTCGACCCGCTGGTCTGGCCGCGCTCGGCCCGGCGGGTCGACGGTGAGCTGCACCTGGGCGGCCGGCCGGTCACCGAGCTGGCGCGCACCCACGGCACGCCGCTGTTCGTCCTCGACGAGGGTGACTTCCGGGGCCGCGCGGCCGACTTCGCCGCCGCCTTCGCCGACGCGGACGTGCACTACGCCTCCAAGGCGTTCCTCTGCGGTCAGGTCGCCCGCTGGATCGCCGACGACGGCCTGCACCTCGACGCCTGCTCGGGCAACGAGCTGGCCCTCGCCCTGGCCGCCGGCTTCCCGGCCGAGCGGATCGCGCTGCACGGCAACAACAAGTCCCTCGTCGAGCTGCAGCTGGCCGTCGACGCCGGCATCGGCCACGTCGTCCTCGACTCCTTCGACGAGATCGACCGGCTGGTCCCGCTGGCCACCGCCCGGGTCGCCACCGGCGGCGCGCCGGTGCCGGTGCTGATCCGGACGACGGTCGGCATCGAGGCGCACACCCACGAGTTCATCGCCACCGCCCACGAGGACCAGAAGTTCGGCTTCTCGCTGGCCACCGGCGACGCGCTCACCGCCGCGGTCCGGGTGATCCGCGAGCCGGCGCTGCGGCTGACCGGCCTGCACAGTCACATCGGCTCGCAGATCTTCGACACCGCCGGGTTCGAGGCGGCCGCGCACCGGGTGGTGGGCCTGCTCGGCCAGGTGCGGCAGGCCACCGGCCAGGTGCTGGCGGAGCTCAACCTCGGCGGCGGCTTCGGCATCGCCTACCTGCCCGACGACGACCCGGTCACCCCCGGCGACGTCGCCCGGCGGCTGCGCAGCGCCGTCGCCGCCGAGTGCGACGCGCTCGGGCTGCCGGTGCCCCGGCTGGCCGTCGAGCCCGGGCGCGCCATCGCCGGCCCCGGCACGGTGACGCTCTACGAGATCGGCACGATCAAGCCGGTCCGGCTCGGCAGCGGCGGGCAGGGCGCCCCGCAGGTGCGCAACTACGTGTCCGTCGACGGCGGGATGAGCGACAACATCCGCACCGCCCTCTACGACGCCTCCTACACCTGCGTGCTGGCCAACCGGGAGTCCGACGCCCCGCCGGCGTTGTGCCGGGTGGTCGGCAAGCACTGCGAGAGCGGGGACGTCCTGGTCCGCGACCTGTGGCTGCCCGCCGACGTCCAGCCCGGCGACCTGCTCGCGGTCGCCGCGACCGGCGCCTACTGCTGGTCGATGGCGAGCAACTACAACTACCTGCTCAAGCCCCCGGTGGTCGCCGTCCGGGACGGCGCCGCCACGGAGATCGTCCGGCGTCAGACACTGTCGGACGTGTTCGCCCTCGATGCCGTCCTCGCCGACGTGCCCGCGCCCGCGGTCGCGCCGTCCCAGCCCGCGCCCGAGCACCCCGCCGGGGTGACCTCGTGACGGCGCCGCTGCGGGTCGCCCTGCTGGGCTGCGGCACCGTGGGCAGTGCGGTGCTGCGGCTGCTGGAGGAGCAGGCGCCCGACCTCGCCGCCCGCATCGGCCGTCCTGTCGAGGTCGTCGGCGTCGCGGTCCGCCGTCCCGACCGGCACCCCGACGTCCCGGCAGCCCTGCTCACCACCGACGCGCACGGGCTGGTGACGCGGGACGACGTGGACCTCGTCGTCGAGGTCATCGGCGGCATCGAGCCGGTGCGCTCGCTGCTGCTGGCCGCCTTCGGGGCGGGCAAGTCGGTGGTCAGCGCGAACAAGGCGCTGCTGGCCGACGACGGCGTCGAGCTGCACGCGGCCGCGGCCGAGGCCGGTGTCGACCTGTACTACGAGGCCTCCGTGGCCGGCGCGATCCCGCTGCTGCGCCCGCTGCGGGAGTCATTGGCCGGGGATCAGCTGCGCCGGGTGGTCGGCATCGTCAACGGCACGACGAACTACATCCTGTCCCGCATGGCCGAGACCGGGCACGGCTTCACCGAGGCGCTGGCCGAGGCCACCGACCTCGGCTACGCCGAGGCCGACCCGACCGCCGACGTCGACGGCTTCGACGCCGCCGCCAAGGCCGCCATCCTCGCCTCGCTCGCCTTCCACACCCCGGTGTCGGCCGCCGACGTGTACCGCGAGGGCATCTCCGCGGTCACCTCGACCGACGTCGCGCGCGCCGCCGAGATCGGCTGCACGGTGAAGCTGCTGGCGATCTGCGAGCGGGTGCCGGGCGAGGGCGGGGACTCCGTCGCCGTCCGCGTGCACCCCGCGATGATCCCGACCACGCACCCGCTGGCCTCGGTCGGCGGGGCGTTCAACGCCGTGTTCGTCGAGGCCGAGGCCGCCGGGCAGCTGATGTTCTACGGCCAGGGCGCCGGCGGGGACGCGACCGCCAGCGCGGTCCTGGGCGACCTGGTCGCCGTGGCGCGCAACCGGGTCGCCGGGGTCGCCGGCCCCGGCGTCACCGCCTACGCCGGCCTGCCCGCGCGGCCGATCGCCGAGACCCCGACCCGGTACCACGTCAGCCTCGACGTGGCCGACAAGCCGGGCGTGCTCGCGACGGTGGCGCAGGAGTTCGCCCGCCACGGGGTCAGCATCGCCACCGTGCGCCAGGACGGGCACGGGGACGCCGCGACGCTGGTCATCGTGACGCACAGCGCCCCGGACGCGGCCCTCTCGGCGACGGTGACCGCGCTCCGGGGGATGCCCGCCGTGCGCGGCGTCACCAGCATCCTGCGTGTGGAGGGACTGTCATGACGACGCAGCTGCCCGTCCGGGGCTCGGTCTCCCCGCTGTGGCCGGGACTCATCGAGGCCTACCGCTCGCGGCTGCCGGTCAGCGACAGCACCCCGGTGGTCACCCTCCAGGAGGGGGCGACCCCGCTGGTGCCGGCGCAGGAGCTGTCCCGCCGCACCGGCTGCGACGTCTACCTCAAGGTCGAGGGCGCCAACCCGACCGGGTCGTTCAAGGACCGCGGGATGACCATGGCCATCACCAAGGCCAAGGAGGAGGGCGCCCAGGCGGTCATCTGCGCGTCCACCGGCAACACCAGCGCCAGCGCCGCCGCCTACGCGGCCCGCGCCGGGATGGTCTGCGCCGTCCTGGTCCCGCAGGGGAAGATCGCGCTGGGCAAGCTGGCGCAGGCACTGGTGCACGGCGCCAAGCTGCTGCAGGTCGACGGCAACTTCGACGACTGCCTCGCGCTGGCCAGCAAGCTGGCGATCGACTACCCGGTCAGCCTGGTCAACAGCGTCAACCAGTACCGGATCGAGGGGCAGAAGACCGCCTCGTTCGAGATCGTCGACGTGCTCGGCGACGCCCCGGACGTCCACTGCCTGCCGGTCGGCAACGCCGGCAACATCACCGCGTACTGGCAGGGCTACCGCGAGTACGCCGCCGACGGCACCGCCACGAGGACGCCGCGCATGTGGGGCTTCCAGGCCGCCGGCGCCGCCCCGATCGTCACCGGGCAGGTCGTCGAGCAGCCGCAGACCATCGCCACCGCCATCCGCATCGGCAACCCGGCGTCCTGGACCAAGGCGCTGGCCGCCCGGGACGAGTCCGGCGGCCGGATCGACGCCGTCACCGACCGGGCCATCCTCGCGGCCTACCGGCTGCTGGCCCGCACCGAGGCGGTCTTCGTCGAGCCGGCGTCCGCCGCGTCGGTGGCCGGTCTGCTGCAGGTCGCCGAGGCCGGCGGGCTCGAGCCGGGGCAGCGGGTCGTCTGCACCGTCACCGGCAACGGGCTCAAGGACCCGGAGTGGGCGATCTCCGGCGCGCCGGCCCCGGTGACCGTGCCGGTCGACGCCGCAGCCGCCGCCGCGCAGCTCGGCCTGTGAGCGATCCGGGGCGACCACGTCCTGCCCGCCACCCGGAGGGGGACCCCCTGCCCCCCACCGCGCGAGCCTGCAGCGGGCCGACCCCGGACGCGGCCGAGACCCCCGTGGTGCGCGTCCGCGTGCCCGCGACCAGCGCCAACCTCGGCCCGGCGTTCGACAGCGCCGGGCTGGCGCTGACCTGCCACGATGTCGTCGAGTTCGCCGTCCGGCGCAGCGGCCTCGAGGTCGCGCTGACCGGCGAGGGGGCGCGCACGCTGCCCACCGACGAGTCGCACCTCGTCGTCCGGGCGTTCCGCGCCGGGTGCGACGCGCTCGGCTGGACGCCGCCGGGGCTGGCCGTCGTCGCGCGGAACGGCATCCCGCAGGGGCGGGGGATGGGCTCGTCGGCCGCCGCGGTGGTCGCCGGTCTGGTCGGCGCGTGGGCGCTGTGCCCCGAGGTCCGGGGCGTCGACCGGGACGCCGTGCTGCGGCTCGCCACCGAGCTGGAGGGGCACCCGGACAACGTCGCCCCGTGCCTGCTCGGCGGCGCGACGCTGTCGTGGGTGACCGCTGGCGGCGCCCGCGCCGAGCAGCTCGAGGTCTCGCCCGACCTGGTGCCGGTGGTGCTCGTCCCCGACGGGACGCTGTCCACCCACGTCGCCCGCGGCCTGCTGCCCGACGCCGTCCCGCACGCCGACGCCTCGTTCAACGCCGGGCGGGCCGCGCTGCTGGTGCACGCGCTGACCGCCGCGCCCGGCCTGCTCTTCGACGCGACCGAGGACCGGCTGCACCAGCGGCAGCGCGCGGCGGCCATGCCCGACTCCGCGCAGCTGCTCGACCGGCTGCGCGCGGCCGGTCACGCCGCCGTCGTCTCCGGTGCGGGACCGAGCCTGCTCGTCCTCACCCGCCGCTCCGCCGGCGAGGACGTCCTGCGCGAGGTGGGAGACCTCACCCCTCGGGGTTGGTCCGTGCGGGTCCTGGACGTCGATCCCGGCGGTGCAGACCTGCAGGTCGGGACCCCTGGGGTATCGTCTTGATAACGAGGAACACGCCGGTTCCGATCGGTGTTGTCTCGTCCGTGGGCCAGCACTAGGCTCACGGCGTAGCCGCCCAGTCGGGCGAGCCTCGCGCGGGGCGTTGCAGACGATCTGATGTCCGTCGCCGCAGAACCGCTCCGCACCCAGTAGATCCCGTTTCTCTTGCTGTCCGCTCCACGTTCGGGCGGGAGGGACCGGATCACCCCCTGCGCTGGTAGGCGCAGGTCTCCGCAGGGAAGGACCTGTACGTGAGCGAGACCACCGACCTCGTCACCGCGCCGCAGGGCGCAGGCAACGACGAGGCACCTGCCGCTTCTGGGACGACGGGCCGCACCCGTCGCCGCGGCAGCGGGCTCTCCGGCATGCTGCTGCCCGAGTTGCAGCGACTGGCCGCCGAGCTCGGCATCTCCGGCACCGGCCGGATGCGCAAGGGCGACCTGGTCGCCGCCATCTCCGCCCGCCAGGTGGGCGGGGAGAGCACTGGTGGCGCCTCCACCAACGGCGCCTCCGCCGACATCCCGGCCGCCCGTGGCGCCGACACCGCCCGCGGGGTGGCCGCCACGGCCACACCGGTCGAGGCCCCGATCAGCGGTGGCGCCAACGGCGGCCCGCTGACCTCCTCGTCCGACGCGGGCACCGAGGCCGCACCGCGCCGCCGTCGTGCGGCCAGCCGGCCGGCCGGCGCCCCGGCGATCGAGGGCACCGCTCCGGCGGCCGAGGGCTCCGCTCCGGTGGCCGAGGGCTCCGCTCCGGCGGTCGAGGCCGCGCCGAGCGCGCCCGAGCCGCGCGCCGAGACCCCTGCCTCCGCCGCCGGTACGGCTCCCGAGCAGGCCGACGACGAGCGCACCGAGGGAGACCGTCCGCAGCGCAACCGCGACCGTGGGCGCAGCCGCGGCGAGCGCGACGGCGGCAACCGGGGCGACGCCCGCGAGCGCGAGGGCAACCGGGACGGCGGCGACCGCGCCGAGCGCGGCAACCGCAGCGACCGCGACGCCAACCGCAGCGACCGCGACGCCAACCGCAACGAGCGCGACGGCAGCCGGAGCGAGCGGGACGGCAACCGCGGTCCCGACCGGGGCGAGCGCGGCGGCCGGCCGGACAACCGGAACGACAACCGCAACGACCGCACCGAGCGCGGGAACGACAACCGCAACGGCAACGACGAGGACGACGACGACTTCGAGGGCGGTCGCGGCCGCCGGGGTCGCCGCTACCGGGACCGCAACCGCCGGGGCACCAACAGCCGCGAGCGGTTCGACCAGAACGAGCCGACCGTCAGCGAGGACGACGTCCTGCTGCCGGTCGCCGGCATCCTCGACGTGCTCGACAACTACGCGTTCGTCCGCACCTCGGGCTACCTGACCGGCCCAAACGACGTCTACGTCTCGCTGTCGCAGGTGCGCCGCTACGGCCTGCGCCGCGGTGACGCGATCACCGGCGCCGTCCGCCAGCCCCGCGAGGGCGAGCGCAAGGACAAGTACAACGCGCTGGTCCGGCTGGACACCGTCAACGGCCTGGAGCCCGAGCAGGCCCGGCAGCGCCCGGAGTTCACCAAGCTGACCCCGCTCTACCCGCAGGAGCGCCTGCGGCTGGAGACCGAGTCGCACCAGCTGACGACCCGGGTCATCGACCTGGTCATGCCGATCGGCAAGGGGCAGCGGGCGCTCATCGTGTCGCCTCCCAAGGCCGGCAAGACGATGGTGCTGCAGTCGATCGCCAACGCGATCACGACGAACAACCCCGAGTGCCACCTCATGGTCGTCCTCGTCGACGAGCGGCCCGAGGAGGTCACCGACATGCAGCGCTCGGTGAAGGGCGAGGTCATCGCCTCGACCTTCGACCGGCCGCCGTCGGACCACACCACGGTCGCCGAGCTGTCCATCGAGCGGGCCAAGCGCCTGGTCGAGATGGGCCACGACGTCGTCGTCCTGCTGGACTCGATCACCCGCCTGGGCCGCGCCTACAACCTGGCGGCCCCCGCCAGCGGGCGCATCCTCTCCGGTGGTGTCGACTCCACGGCGCTCTACCCGCCCAAGCGCTTCCTCGGCGCCGCCCGCAACATCGAGAACGGCGGCTCGCTGACCATCATCGCCTCGGCGCTGGTGGAGACCGGCTCCACGATGGACACGGTCATCTTCGAGGAGTTCAAGGGCACCGGTAACGCGGAGATCAAGCTGGACCGTCGCCTGGCGGACAAGCGGGTCTTCCCGGCCGTCGACGTCAACGCGTCGGGCACGCGCAAGGAGGAGATCCTCATGTCGCCCGACGAGCTGGCCATCGTCATCAAGCTGCGCCGGGTGCTCGCCGCGCTCGAGCCGCAGCAGGCGCTGGAGCTGCTGCTCGACAAGCTGCGCAAGACGCGCAACAACATCGAGTTCCTCATGCAGATCCAGAAGACGACACTCGGCCCCGGCAACGACTGAGGACCCCGCTGCCCCCGCCGCGCGCACGCTCGCGGCGGGGCCCTGCAGCGGGGCCGGTTCCAGCACGTCGCCAGGCGTCAGGGACACTGGGCGACCGAGCCCCGCTGCGCGGCCGGAATGACCAGCCGGCCGCCGGCGTTCGACCACCTGAACGGCACAGACCACCGGAAGAGGCGACATGAAGCCCGGCATCCACCCCGACTACCACACCACCACGGTGACCTGTGGTTGCGGGAACACCTTCACCACCCGCAGCACGGCGCCCGGCGGCACGCTGACCGTCGAGACCTGCTCCGCCTGCCACCCCTTCTACACGGGCAAGCAGCGGATCCTGGACACCGGCGGCCGCGTGGCCCGCTTCGAGAAGCGGTTCGGCAAGCGCAACGCCAACGCCGGCCAGTAGTCCCCCCGACGGCGCCCGCCCCACCTCGTGTGGGGCGGGCGCCGTCGTCGTGTCCAGCCCCGGGTACCACCCCTGAGAGGACCACCCATGAGCAGCAGCACCGACGCCGGGTCGGGTGGGGCGAGCGATCGCCTGAGCGGGCTGCTGGCCGAGCACGCCGCGCTGGAGACCGAGCTGGCCGACCCCGCCGTGCACGCCGACGCCTCCCGGGCCCGCCGGCTGGGCCGCCGCTACGCGCAGCTGGCCCCGCTGGTCGAGACCAAGCGCGCGCTGGACGCCGTCCGCGACGACCTCGCCGCCGCCCGCGAGCTCGCCGACGAGGACGCCTCCTTCGCCGCCGAGGCAGCCGCCCTCGAGCAGCGGGTGCCCGAGCTGGAGGAGCGGCTGCGCTCCTTGCTGATCCCCGAGGACCCCGACGACGACAAGGACGTCATCCTCGAGATCAAGGCGGGGGAGGGGGGCGCGGAGTCGGCGCTGTTCGCCGGCGACCTGCTGCGCATGTACCTGCGTTACGCCGAGCGGCGCGGCTGGGCCACCGAGGTGCTCGACGCCGTCCCCGCCGACCTGGGCGGCTACAAGGACGTCGCCATCGCGGTGAAGTCCCGCGGCGACGAGGGCATCTGGTCGCGGCTGAAGTTCGAGGGCGGCGTGCACCGGGTCCAGCGGGTGCCGGTCACCGAGTCGCAGGGCCGCATCCACACCTCGGCCGTCGGCGTGCTGGTGCTCCCCGAGGCCGAGGAGGTCGACGTGACCGTGGACCCGAACGACCTGCGCATCGACGTCTTCCGCTCCTCGGGCCCCGGTGGGCAGAGCGTGAACACCACCGACTCCGCCGTCCGGATCACGCACCTGCCGACCGGCATCGTGGTCAGCTCGCAGAACGAGAAGAGCCAGCTGCAGAACCGCGAGTCGGCGCTGCGCGTGCTGCGCTCCCGGCTGCTGGCCGCCGCTCGCGAGGAGGCCGCCGCGGCCGCCAGCGACCAGCGCCGCAGCCAGGTCCGCACCGTCGACCGCAGCGAGCGGGTGCGCACCTACAACTTCCCGGAGAGCCGGATCTCCGACCACCGGGTCGGCTTCAAGGCGCACAACCTCGACCAGGTGCTCGACGGGGAGCTCGACCCCGTCATCGACGCGCTCACCCGCGCGCACACCGCCGAGCTGCTGTCGGCCGGGTCCTGAACCTGAACGCCCGCGCCCTGCTGGCCGACGCGTCCCGGCGGCTCGCCGACGCCGGTGTCGAGTCACCACGGGTGGACGCCGAACTGCTGCTCGCCCACGTGCTCGGCGTCTCCCGCGCCGGCCTGCTCACCCTCGGCGAGGTGCCGGACGACGCGGTCGCCCGCTTCGAGGACCTCACCGGACAGCGCGCCGACCGGGTGCCGCTGCAGCACCTCACCGGCCGGGCGCCGTTCCGCCACCTGGAGCTCGCCGTCGGCCCCGGCGTCTTCGTGCCGCGACCGGAGACCGAGCAGCTCGTCGAGTGGGCGCTCGCCCGGCTGGCCGGTCGGGCCGAGCCGGTCGTCGTCGACCTGGGCAGCGGCTCGGGCGCCATCGCGCTGTCCATCGCGCACGAGCACCCCGGCGCGCGGGTGACCGCCGTCGAGCGCGACCCCGGCGCGATCGGGTGGACCCGGCACAACGCCGCCACCCGTGCCGCGGCGGGGGACACCCCCGTCGACGTGCTGTCCGGGGACATGACCCACCCGGGCCTGCTGCGGGAGCTCGACGGCACGGTCGACCTCGTCGTCTCCAACCCGCCGTACGTGCCGGTCGGTGCGACGGTGCCGCGCGAGGTCGCCGACCACGACCCGCCGCTGGCGCTGTGGGGCGGGCCGGACGGTCTCGACGTCGTCCGCGGTCTGCTGCGGACCGCCGCCCGGCTGCTGCGGCCCGGTGGCGGGCTGGGCATCGAGCACGCCGACCAGCAGGGCAGTGCGCTGCCCGCGCTGGTGCGGGCCTCCGGCAGCTGGACCGACGTCGAGGACCACCCCGACCTGGCCGGCCGTCCGCGGTACACCACCGCGCACCGGAGCGGGGGATGACAGACTCGCCCTCCGTGGCTCCGTCTTCGACCCCGGCGACCTACGACTGCTCCGATCCCGACGCCCGCGCCGCCGGGCTGGACGCCGCGGCGGCGGCGATCGGCAACGGCGAGCTGGTGCTGATGCCCACCGACACCGTGTACGGCGTCGCTGCTGACGCCTTCGCCCCACCGGCGGTCGCCGCGCTGCTGGCGGCCAAGAACCGCGGCCGCACGATGCCGGTCCCGGTCCTCATCGGTGAGGCGTCGACGCTGGTCGGGCTGGTCACCGTGGTCCCGCCGGTCGCTACGGAGCTGGCCGAGGCGTTCTGGCCCGGAGGGCTGACCCTGGTCCTCGAGCACGCGTCGTCCCTGGCCTGGGACCTGGGGGACGCCGAGGGCACCGTCGCCGTCCGGCTGCCCGACGACGAGGTCGCCCGCGACCTGCTGCGGCGCACCGGCCCGCTCGCGGTCTCCAGCGCCAACCGGTCCGGCCGCCCGGCCGCCACCACCGCAGGCGAGGCCGTCGCCCAGCTGGGGGCGCACGCGGCCGTCGTCCTGGACGGCGGACCGCGCGCCGGGTCCGCCGCGAGCACGATCGTCGACTGCACCGTGCCGGCCCCGCGGGTGCTGCGGGTCGGTGCCATCCCGGTCGACCGGCTGCGCGAGGTCGTCCCCGGGATCGTCGACTAGAGCGACCGCCGCTCAACAGCTGACGGTGGGCGACGCGCCGGAGCGATACCGTGAGACTCCAGTCCGTCGTCGATCCCCGGGAGATCCGCCGCGATGAGCACCCGCTCCTGGGGCACCGCCTCCGGTCGGACGCGCCCGCCCGTGACCGTCCCCGGCGCCGCCTGATCCATGCGCGAGTACGCCGTCGTCCTGCTCACCGCCGGGCTGGTCACCTACCTGGCGACCCCGGTGGTGCGGCTGGCGGCGGTCCGACTGCGGATGATGGCCGCGCCGCGCGAACGCGACGTGCACGTCATCCCCACCCCGCGCGGGGGCGGCGTCGCGATGTACCTGGGGGTCGCCGCGGCGGTGCTGGTCGCCACCCGGCTGCCCGCGCTGCAGCGCACCTTCGACGACTCCCAGACCGCCGCCGTCCTGGCCGCCGGCGGGCTGATCTGCGCGCTGGGCGTCCTCGACGACAAGTGGGGCCTGGACGCGCTGACCAAGCTCACCGGCCAGATCGCCGCCGCCGGCGTGATGGTGCTGCTCGGCGTCCAGCTGGCGTTCGTCTTCCTGCCGGTGGCCGACATCGGCACGCTTTCGCTCGGACCCGACATCGGCGTCCCGCTGACCCTGCTGCTCACCGTGCTCACGGTCAACGCGCTGAACTTCATCGACGGGCTCGACGGTCTGGCCGCGGGCGTCTCCGCGATCGCCGCGCTGGCGTTCTTCGCCTACAGCTACCACCTCGGGGTCGAGGGCTACGACGACATCGCGAGCGCCCCGGCCCTGATCACCGCGGTGCTGGCCGGCGCCTGCCTGGGGTTCCTGCCGCACAACTTCAGCCCGGCCCGCATCTTCATGGGCGACTCCGGCTCGATGCTGGTCGGCCTGATGCTGTCCGCGGCCGCGGTCTCGGCCACCGGGCAGGCCGATCCGCAGACGTTCGACTCCGCGGCCACCCTGCTCCCGCTGGCCCTGCCGCTGCTGGTCCCGATCGCCGTCCTGTCGATCCCGTTCATCGACCTGGTGATGGCGGTCATCCGCCGCAGCCTCCGCGGCCGCTCACCGTTCTCGCCGGACAAGATGCACCTGCACCACCGGCTGCTGGCGATCGGCCACTCGCACCGGCGTGCGGTGCTCGTCATGTACTTCTGGGCGGCGCTGCTCTCCTTCGGGGCAGTGATGCTGTCGATCACCGGCGGCAAGGTGGAGCTGCTCGTCGGCATCGCGGTGCTGCTCGTCCTCGGCGTCGTGGTCGTCCTCAGCCCGCGCGCCCGGCGAGCCGCCCGTGAAGCCCGGGCCGCCGAGCTCGAGGCCCAGCGGCAGCGCAGCCGGGCCGACCACCCCACGGCGCGGGCGCTGCGCGCCCCCGCCCCCTCCGTCCCCGGTCGGCCGGCCGACCCGGCCGGCAAGCCGTCGCCCCAGGGAGTCCGATGACCGTCACCGGGACCGAGCAGCAGGTCCCGTGGGACCTGTCCTTCCTCCGCGTGGGGACGGCGGTGACCGCGGCGCTCACCGCCGTGGCCGCGCCGGTCGCCGGGCTGCTCGCGGGGTGGGACGCCGCCGTCGCGGTGCTGCTCGGCGCCGCGGTCGTCACGTTCTTCTTCGCCCTGTCCGGTCTGGTCATCGCCTGGGCGGGCAAGCACGGTGACGCCTTCACGCTGCCGGCCGCCCTCGGCTCGTTCTTCGTCAAGATCCTGGTGCTCGCCGCGGTGCTCCAGTCGCTCCCGGCCGACGGCTGGGTGGACCGCCGCACGCTGGCGTGGACGGTGGTCGCCGGAGCGCTGCTGTGGAGCGTCGTCCAGCAGCGCTGGGTCTGGACCCGGCGGCTGTACTACGTGACCCCACCCGCCCCGCCCCGTGCGCGGACCCCGGCACCGCCCTCGACCGGGGGAACCCCGCCGCCGCCGGAGAGCCCCGCGACACGCGGCTGATAGTGTCCCGGCCGATGGCCGAGGACAGCTCCGCGCGCGGGGGTTCTCGACCTCGACCTGCACCGCCCGCCGCGCGTCAGCCCAGTGGGGCCGACATCGGCTGGGGGATCACCGGGACCATGCTCTCGGGGATCATCGTGTGGGGCGGGGTCGGGCTGTTGCTCGACCGCTGGTGGGGCACTCGCTTCGTCGCCCTCATCGGCGTGCTCCTCGGCCTGACGGTGGCCATCTACCTGGTGGTCGTCAAGTACGGCGCCCTGCCCCCGGCCGAGGGGCCCGGGCGCACCGGCTCCACCCGGGGCGGGCGCCGCAGCCCGACCAGGACGCAGAAGGGACAACGGTGACCTCCAGCGCCCACGCGCTCATCGACGTGCTCGCCGCCGAGGGCGGTGGGGACAGCGGTTTCCAGTCTCCCACCATCGCGGAGTTCTACCCGCCCGCTGTCGCCGAGTTCTCGGTCCTGGGCATCGACTTCGAGATCACCCGGATCACGATCATCATGTGGATCGCCACCGCCGCGATCCTCACGCTGCTGGTGCTGGCCGCCCGCAAGGCGTCGGTCGTGCCGAACAAGCTGCAGTACCTGGGGGAGAGCGGCTACTCCCTCGTGCGCGACGGCATGGCCCGCGACGTGATCGGCCCCAAGGGGCTGCCGTTCGCGCCGTTCCTGGCCTCGCTGTTCTTCTTCATCCTCGCGAACAACTTCATGAGCATCTTCCCGTTCGCGCAGATCTCCCCGAACTCGCGGTTCGCGATCCCGCTGCTGCTCGCGGTCATCGTCTGGGTGCTCTACAACTACATCGGCATCAAGGAGCAGGGCGCCGCCCGCTACTTCAAGGACGCCGCCATCCCGCCCGGCGTCCCGGCCGCCGCGCTGATCCTGGTCACGCCGATCGAGCTGCTGCAGGTCTTCGTCATCCGGCCGTTCACCCTGGCCGTCCGGCTCTTCGCGAACATGTTCGCCGGCCACATGCTGCTGGTGGTGTTCTCGCTCGGCGCCGTCTACCTGCTGAACGTCGGCAACTTCTCGGTGGTCTTCGCGCCGCTGTCGTTCCTGATGGCGCTGATCATGACCTTCTTCGAGCTGCTGGTCATCTTCCTGCAGGCCTACGTCTTCGTCGTGCTCACGGCCACCTACCTCAACGGCGCCGTCGAGCCCGCTCACTGACCGCACCACCCCGTACCACCCCCAGCCAGCCGCCCGGGGACCCCCCGGGCGACCGACACAGGAGGAACCACCCCGCATGGACCCCCGCATGGACGTCCTGGCAGAGCTCGTCGGCAGCATCGGCTCGGTCGGCTACGGCCTCGCCGCCATCGGCCCGGGCATCGGCGTCGGCATCGTCTGGGCCGCCTACATCCAGGCGACCGCCCGTCAGCCCGAGTCGGCCGGCCTGACCCGGACCTACGCCTTCCTCGGCGCCGCGCTCTCCGAGGCGCTGGCGCTCATCGGCCTGGTCGTCCCCTTCATCTTCGGGCCCGGCAACGCCGGCTGATCGGTGCCTCGAGCAGCTTCCTCTGACGTAGGGACGTGGAGAGCATGAACACCCTGGCTGCGGAGTCGGCGAACCCGCTCCTCCCGCCGGTCGGCGAGATCATCGTCGGGACGATCACCTTCGCGATCGCCTTCTTCGTCCTGGGCAAGTTCGTCTGGCCGCGCTTCGAGCAGGTCTTCCGGGCCCGCCGCGAGGCGATCGAGGGCGGCATCGAGCGGGCCGAGACCATGCAGGCCGAGGCCAAGGCCGCTCTCGAGCGGTACCAGGCGCAGCTGGCCGAGGCGCGCACCGAGGCCGCGCAGATCCGCGACCAGGCCCGCGCCGAGGGGCAGCAGATCCTCGAGGAGCTGCGGGCGCAGGCCCAGCAGGAGTCCGCGCGGATCGTCGCCCGCGGCGAGGAGCAGCTGGCCACCTCGCGCCAGCAGGTCGTCAACGAGCTGCGCGGCCAGATCGGGCAGCTCGCGGTCGAGCTGGCCGGCCGGGTGGTCGGCGAGTCCCTCGAGGACCAGGCGCGCCGCAGCGGCACGGTCGACCGCTTCCTCGACCAGCTCGACGGCATGGCCGCCGGCGCGGGCGCCGGCGCCTCGCCGGACGGCCGGGGCGGCGCCACCGGTAGCTCTGTGTACGTGCAGGGCGACCGCTGATGGACGCCTCCAGCCGCGAGGCGCTCCGCGGAGTGCGGGAGCGCCTGACCGAGCTCACCCGGCCGGCCTCCGGCCTGCTGGAGCGGGCGCGGGACCGGCTGACCGGCCAGGAGCGGGCCGCGACCGACGAGGAGCTCGTGGCCCTGGCCGACGAGCTGTTCGCCGTCGGCCACCTCCTGGACGGGCAGGTCACGCTGCGCCGGGCGCTGTCGGACCCCTCGGCTTCACCGGCCGACCGGGCCGGCGTCGCGCGGCGACTGCTCTCCGGCCGGGTCTCGGGGGCCACGCTCGACCTGGTCGAGACCGCGGCCCGGCAGCGCTGGTCACGGCCGCTGGACCTGGTGGAGGCGACCGAGACCCTGGCCACGGACGCCGCGCTCGACGCCGCCGAGACCCGCGGCGAGCTCGACGGCGTCGAGGACGAGCTGTTCCGCTTCGGGCGTATCGTCGCGGGAGATGCGGAACTGTCCCGGATCCTCAGCGACCGCAGCGCTCCGGCCGCCGGCAAGGCGGAGCTGCTGGAGCGGCTGCTCTCCGGCCGGGTCAGCCCGATCACCGCGATGCTGCTGCGCAACCACCTCACCGGGCGGTCCGTCGGCAACGCGGAGAACGCCGTCGAGCGGCTCTCCGAGGCGGCCTCGACCCGCCGCGGGCAGTCGGTGGCGCGCGTGACGACCGCCGTGCCGCTGAGCGATGCGCAGGAGCGCCGGCTCGCCGAGCTCCTGGGGCGGCTCTACAACCGGCCGATCGGCCTGCAGGTGGTCGTCGACCCCGACGTGCTCGGTGGCTTGGTCATCCGCGTGGGTGACGAGGTCATCGACGGCAGCATCGCCCACCGCCTCGAGGCCGCCGGCCGACGGCTCGTCGGCTGACCGCGACCCGGCCCCCCACCCAGACACCACCCTGCAGGGAAGAGGACACCACGCCATGGCCGAGCTGACGATCTCCGCTGACGAGATCCGCAGTGCCATCCAGAACTACGTCACCGAGTACTCGCCCGACGTGTCGCGGGAAGAGGTCGGGATCGTCACCGAGGCCGGCGACGGCATCGCCCGCGTCGAGGGCCTGCCCTCGGTCATGACCAACGAGCTGCTCGAGTTCGAGAGCGGCGTCCGCGGCCTGGCGCTGAACCTCGACGTCCGCGAGGTCGGCGTCGTCGTCCTGGGCGACTACTCCGGCATCGAGGAGGGCCAGCAGGTCCGCCGGACCGGCGAGGTCCTCTCCGTGCCGGTCGGCGACGGCTACCTCGGCCGCGTGGTCGACCCGCTGGGCAACCCGATCGACGGTGCCGGCCCGATCACCACCACCGCCCGTCGCGCGCTCGAGCTGCAGGCCCCCACCGTGGTCCAGCGGCAGTCGGTGCACGAGCCGATGCAGACCGGCATCAAGGCGATCGACGCCATGACGCCGATCGGCCGTGGCCAGCGCCAGCTGGTCATCGGTGACCGGCAGACCGGCAAGACCGCGATCGTCACCGACACGATCATCAACCAGAAGCAGGCCTGGGCCACCGGGGACCCGAGCCAGCAGGTGCGCTGCATCTACGTCGCCGTCGGCCAGAAGGGCTCGACGATCGCGGCCATCCGCGCCTCCCTCGAGGAGGCCGGCGCGATGGAGTACACGACGATCGTCGCCGCCCCCGCCTCGGAGGCCGCGGGCTTCAAGTACATCGCCCCCTACACCGGCTCGGCCATCGGCCAGCACTGGATGTACGAGGGCAAGCACGTCCTGATCGTCTTCGACGACCTGTCCAAGCAGGCCGAGGCCTACCGCGCGGTCTCCCTGCTGCTGCGCCGTCCGCCGGGCCGCGAGGCCTACCCCGGCGACGTCTTCTACCTCCACTCCCGCCTGCTGGAGCGCTGCGCGAAGCTCTCCGACGACCTGGGTGCCGGCTCGATGACCGGCCTGCCGCTGGTCGAGACCAAGGGCAACGACGTGTCGGCGTACATCCCGACCAACGTCATCTCGATCACCGATGGGCAGATCTTCCTCGAGACCGGTCTGTTCAACTCCGGTGTCCGCCCGGCGATCAACGTGGGCATCTCGGTGTCCCGCGTCGGCGGCTCGGCGCAGATCAAGGCGATGAAGTCCGTCGCCGGCCGGCTGCGGCTGGACCTCGCCCAGTACCGCGAGCTGGAGGCCTTCGCCTCGTTCTCCTCCGACCTCGACGCCTCCAGCCGGGCCACGCTCGAGCGCGGTCAGCGGCTGGTCGAGCTGCTCAAGCAGGGCCAGTACCAGCCCTACCCGGTGGAGCGCGAGGTCGTCTCCATCTGGCTGGGCACCACAGGCAAGCTGGACAAGGTGCCGGTTCCCGAGGTCCGCCGCTTCGAGCGCGAGTTCCTGGACTTCGTCGCCCGCAGCCACGGCGGCGTCTACGACGGGATCCGGCAGAGCCGCGCGCTCGGCGACGACGCGGTCTCCGGCCTGGAGCGGGCGGTCGAGGAGTTCTACGGCCAGTTCCAGACCGCCGAGGGCGAGAGGCTGCGGGTCCACGAGGACGAGGCCGAGGCGATGGACGCGTCCGAGCGCGGCCAGGAGCGCGTCCAGGTCAAGCGGAGCGCCTGACCGTGGCCAGCAACCTCCGCGCGCTGCGGCGCCGCATCCGCTCCACGAAGTCGACGAAGAAGATCTTCTCGGCCCAGGAGCTGATCGCCGGTGCCCGCATCGTGCGCGCCCAGGCCCGGGTGGAGGCCTCCAAGCCCTATGCCCGGGAGATCACCCGGGTGCTGTCGGCCCTGGCGTCGTCGGCGTCGCTGGACCACCCGCTGCTGACCGAGCGGCAGGACGCGCGTCGGGCGGCAGTGCTCGTCATCACCTCCGACCGCGGCTTCGCCGGCTCGTACAACGTCAACGTGCTGCGCCGCACCGAGGAGCTGCTCTCGCTGCTCCGCCAGGAGGGCAAGGAGCCGGTCCTCTACGTGGTGGGCCGCAAGGGGGAGACCTACTACTCCTTCCGGAACCGCGCGGTGGCCGAGACCTTCACCGGGTTCTCCGAGCAGCCGGGCTACGCCGACGCCCAGCGCGTGGGGGAGCAGCTGATCGCGGCCTTCACCGCCGGTGAGGACGACGACGAGACCGGTGCCGGCGCCGACGGGATCCTCGGGGTGGACGAGCTGCACATCGTCTACACCGAGTTCCGGTCGCTGCTCGCGCAGATCCCCGTCGCCAAGCGGATGGCTCCGCTGGAGGTCGAGGAGGTCGAGGAGTTCGACTACGAGCGTGAGGACCGGGACAGCGGCGTGACCGCCGGCACCGGTGACTCCGGGGTGCCCACGTCGTACGAGTTCGAGCCCTCGCCCGACGCGCTGCTCGACGCCCTGCTGCCCAAGTACGTGACGACGCGGATCTTCGCGGCGATGCTGGAGTCGGCGGCGTCGGAGTCGGCGTCCCGGCGGCGGGCGATGAAGTCGGCCTCGGACAACGCCGAGGAGCTGGCGAAGAACCTCTCCCGGCAGGCGAACCAGGCCCGCCAGGCGGAGATCACCCAGGAGATCAGCGAGATCGTCGGCGGTGCCGACGCGCTCGTGTCGGCCGGCGCCGACGACTGACCCCACCCCCGACCGCTGCCGCGGCGGGGACACCGAAGACGCGGATCCACCGAGCCCGAGGGCAGGAGAGCAGTACAGATGACCGTCACCGAGGACCGTCCGACCACCCAGACGACCGGCCGCGTCGTCCGGGTCACCGGGCCGGTCGTCGACGTCGAGTTCCCGCGCGACGCGATGCCCGACCTGTTCAACGCCCTGGAGGTGGAGGTCACCCTCGCCGACCTGGGCAAGACGCTGACCCTCGAGGTGGCCCAGCACCTGGGGGACAACGTGGTCCGCACCATCTCGATGCAGCCGACCGACGGTCTGGTCCGGGGTGCCGACGTCCGGGACACCGGCTCGGCGATCTCCGTGCCCGTCGGTGACGTCACCACCGGGCACGTCTGGAACGCCCTCGGCCAGTGCCTGGACACCCCCGGCTACGGCCTGGACGCCCCTCGCTGGACGATCCACCGGCACGCGCCGCGGTTCGACCAGCTCGAGGGCCGCACCGAGATGCTGGAGACCGGCATCAAGGTCATCGACCTGCTCACGCCCTACGTGGCCGGCGGGAAGATCGGCCTGTTCGGTGGTGCCGGCGTGGGCAAGACGGTGCTCATCCAGGAGATGATCCGCCGCGTCGCGCAGGAGTTCGGTGGCGTCTCGGTGTTCGCCGGCGTCGGCGAGCGCACCCGTGAGGGCAACGACCTCATCACCGAGATGACCGAGTCCGGTGTCATCGAGTCGACCGCGCTGGTCTTCGGCCAGATGGACGAGCCGCCGGGCACCCGGCTGCGGGTCGCGCTGTCGGCGCTGACCATGGCGGAGTACTTCCGCGACGAGCAGAACCAGGACGTGCTGCTCTTCATCGACAACATCTTCCGGTTCACGCAGGCCGGGTCCGAGGTCTCCACGCTGCTGGGCCGCATGCCCTCCGCCGTGGGCTACCAGCCGACCCTCGCCGACGAGATGGGCGAGCTGCAGGAGCGGATCACCTCGACGCGGGGTCACTCGATCACCTCGCTGCAGGCGATCTACGTGCCCGCCGACGACATCACCGACCCGGCGCCGCACACCACCTTCGCGCACCTCGACGCGACGACGGTGCTCAGCCGGCCGATCTCGGAGAAGGGCATCTACCCGGCCGTGGACCCGCTGGACTCCACCAGCCGGATCCTCGACCCGCAGTACGTCGGGCAGGAGCACTACGCCATCGCCCAGACGGTGAAGCAGGTGCTGCAGCGCTACCAGGAGCTGCAGGACATCATCGCCATCCTCGGCATCGACGAGCTCTCCGAGGAGGACAAGGTCACGGTCAACCGGGCCCGGCGCGTCGAGCGCTTCCTCTCGCAGAACATGTTCGTCGCCGAGGCCTTCACCGGTCAGCCGGGCTCGTTCGTCCCGGTCTCGGAGACGCTGCAGGCGTTCAAGGCGATCACCGACGGTGAGTACGACAACGTGCCCGAGCAGGCGTTCTTCATGTGCGGTGGCCTCGAGGACCTCGAGCGCAACGCCGACAAGCTGAAGCGGGCCTGAAGGAGGACCCTCCTGCCCCCGCCACTCGTAGGAGGACCCCGTCCTCCCCGCCCCTTGCGAGCTCGGGGCGGGGCCCGGGACGGGGCCGGTGGGGCCGATCGCGCCGCCGAGAACGGCCGGGTCCCGAACGGGACCCGGCCGTTCCGTGTGTTCCGGCCCGGTGCGGGTAGCACTCGGCCGGCGACACCGGCCGGCTGGTGTGGTGCGGGTCGCCTCAAGGGCGAGCCACGCCGTGCCGATCTCGTGCGGGGACGCCCGGAGCGGCTGGGCGACGAGCGGGAGAGACGACGTGGACGGCTTCACCGGGAGCAGGGCGGACGGCGGCGACTGGAGCTGGCCTCCGTCCGCTGCGGTGCCCTACGTCGGCGGCCGGCAGTTCCACACCGAGAGCTGGGCGCCGGCCTCGACGGTCCGCCGTCCGTGGGTGCGCGTCGGGCGCTGGACCCTGCTGTACCGCCGCTGCGCCTGAGGCAGGCCCCCCGCCCAGGGGCCAGGGCGGGGCTGCCGGGACCCTGACGGGGGACCTCGGCGGGGGCCGGGCGGGTGCGCCACTAGAGTGGAGGCGACCGTCGCCGTGTCCAGCCGGGACCCGGCGAGCCGAACCGCCGGTCGGTGGACCCCCGAGGAGTGTCGTGGCGACCCTGCATGTCGAGTTGGTGGCCGTCGAGCGGATGATCTGGTCCGGCGAGGCCAACATGGTCGTCGCGCGCACCACGGAGGGCGAGCTCGGTGTGCTGCCGGGGCACGCCCCGCTGCTGGGCCAGCTCGCCGAGGGCGGCATCGTGACCGTCCGAACGGTCGAGGGCGAGGACATGGTCGTCGCGGCCCACGGGGGCTTCCTCTCGGTCACCGACCGCGGTGTCTCGATCCTCGCCGAGACCGCCGAGATCTCCTCGGAGATCGACGTCGAGCGGGCCCGCGAGGCCCTGCGCCGCGCCGAGGAGGCGGGGGACGACCCCGACGCCCTGGCCGCCGCCCGGCGCGCCCAGTCACGACTGCGCGCCGCGGGTCAGGACGCCTGAGCCCCTGACGACGTCCCGCCTGACCCCCGGCGCCCCGGATGACGACCGAACTGCTCGTCCTGGCCGTCGCGGTGGTCCTCGTCGGACTGGTCGTCGCCTTCCTGCTGCGCCGCCACTTCCTGCTCTCCGGGCTCGGCGCGGTCACCATGTGGTTGCGCCCGACGGGTTCGCCCCGCTGGTCGGTGGGGGTCGCCTGGTACGGCGGTGACTCGCTGCTCTGGTACCGGGCGCTGTCGCTGTCGGTGCGCCCGCAGCAGCGGCTCTGCCGCGCGGAGTTCCGCGTGCAGGGACGGCGCCGTGCGGGTGCCGGGGACGTCGCTCTGCCCGAGGACGTCGTCGTCCTCTCGTGCAGCACCGCGGCCGGCCCCCGGGAGCTGGCCATGGACACCTCGACGGTGACCGGCTTCCTGTCCTGGGTCGAGTCCGCGCCGCCGGTGCGGTGAAGGACCCCCGCCAGGGCGCCGCTCGGAGCGTGCGAGGGAGGGGGTCCTGCTACTCGCGGGCCGCGCGCTGTGCGTGGACCCCGCTGTGCGCGCCGGGCTCCCACAGCACGTCACCGTCCGGGTTCGCGACGCGGGCGAGGATGAACAGCAGGTCCGACAGCCGGTTCAGGTAGCGGGCGGTCTCGGCGTTGCTGCGCTCGCCGTCGGCCTCCAGCAGCGCCCACACGCTGCGCTCGGCCCGTCGGGTGACGACCCGGGCCTGGTGCAGCAGCGCGGCCAGCGGGGTGCCGCCCGGCAGGATGAAGCTGGTCAGCTTCGGCAGCGCCTCGTTGTAGCGGTCGCAGGCCGCCTCCAGCCGCTCGGTGTAGGCGGCGGTCACCCGCAGCGGCGGGTACTGCGGGTCGGGGGTGACCGGGGTGGAGAGGTCGGCCCCGACGTCGAACAGGTCGTTCTGCACGCTGCGCAGCAGCTCGATGAGCTCGGAGGACGGCGACCCGAGAGCCAGGGCGACGCCGAGGACGCTGTTGGCCTCGTCGACGTCGGCGTAGGCCACCAGGCGCGGATCGGTCTTGGCCACCCGGCTCATGTCCCCGAGGTGCGTCTGACCGGCGTCGCCGGTCTTCGTGTAGATGCGGGTCAGCCGGACGGTCATGGCCGCGAGCCTAGAAGAAGGACCCCGCTGCCCCCCACCGTGGGAGGACCCCGTCCTCCTCATCCCTCGCACGCTCGGGACGAGCCGCTGGACCGGGCCGGCGGTGGGGCCCTGCAGCGGGGCCACCGTAGGGTGGGCCGGTGGAGTGCTTCGAGGTCACCGGCGGCACGGCCCTGACCGGGAGGGTGCGGGTCACCGGCGCCAAGAACAGCGCGCTGAAGCTCATGGCGGCCGCGCTGCTGGCCGCCGGGCGGACCACCATCGACGAGGTACCGGACATCCTCGACGTGGCCATCATGAGCGAGGTGCTGCGCCGGCTCGGGTGCGAGGTGAGCTACGAGCGGCACCCGCACGGCGGTGGCGGCCGGCTGGTCGTCGACGTCCCCGACGAGCCCGCCACGGAGACCGACTACGACCTGGTCCGCCGGATGCGGGCCTCGATCAGCGTGCTGGGCCCGCTCGTCGCCCGCTGCGGCTCGGCCAAGGTGGCGCTGCCCGGCGGTGACGCGATCGGCTCGCGCGGTCTGGACATGCACATCTCAGGCCTGGAGCGGCTCGGCGCCACCATCCACAGCGAGCACGGCTTCCTGGTCGCCTCGGCTCCGCGGCTGACCGGCACCAGCATCTGGCTGGACTTCCCCTCGGTGGGTGCCACCGAGAACCTGGTCATGGCCGCGGTGCTGGCCGAGGGGGCCACGGTCATCGACAACGCCGCGCGCGAGCCGGAGATCGTCGACCTCTGCGCGATGCTCGCCGCGATGGGAGCCCAGATCGAGGGCGCCGGCACCTCGACGATCACCGTCGAGGGGGTGCCGGCCCTCAAGGCGGTCACCTACACGACGGTGCCCGACCGGATCGTCGCCGGCACCTGGGCGATCGGCGCGGTCATGACGCGCGGGGACGTCGTCATCGAGCGGGCCGTCGCCGACCACCTCACCGTCGCACTCGCCAAGCTCAGCGACGCCGGGGCGCACGTCGAGCCGCTACCCGACGGGCTGCGGGTGGCGATGGACGGCCGCCCGCGCTGCGTGGACGTCGTCACGCTGCCCTACCCGGGGTTCCCGACCGACCTGCAGCCGATGGCGGTGGCGCTGGCGGCGGTCTCCACGGGGACGGCGCTGATCACCGAGAACGTGTTCGAGGGCCGCTTCATGTTCGTCAACGAGCTGGTCCGGCTCGGTGCCTCGGTGCGCACCGACGGGCACCACGCCGTCGTCCGGGGCCGGGAGCGGCTCTCCAGCGCGCCGGTGGTGGCCACCGACATCCGCGCCGGCGCCGGCCTGGTCCTGGCCGGTCTGGTCTCCGACGGCGTCACCGAGGTGCAGGACGTGCACCACGTCGACCGCGGCTACCCCGACTTCGTCGACCAGCTGCGCGGCCTGGGCGCGCACATCGAGCGGGTCGAGCGGCCCGGCTGAGCCCGAGCACGACCACCCGGGTGTACCGCACACTCGGGCAGGTGCACGACGAGGACGGGACGCGTCGCACCGAGCCTGCCGCCGAGCTCGACCGGCTGCTGCTGGGCGGCCGCCGGCGGTACACCCGGGCGCAGGTGGCCGCGCTGTCCGGCATGCCGCCGGACGGCTTCCGGCGGCTGTGGCACGCGCTGGGGTTCCGCGAGGCCGCCGAGGACGACGCGGCGTTCACCGACGGCGACGTCGCCGCGCTGCACGCGCTGGCGGACCTCGTCGAGGCCGGGTTCGTCGTCCCGGGCACCGAGGCCTCGTTCGCCCGTGCGCTGGCGCAGCCGTTGGCGCGGCTGGCCGACTGGCAGAACGCTCTGCTGACCGGCGCGCTCGCCCGCGACCGCGACGGAGGACCCGCCCGGCCGGGCAGCACGCCCGGCGACGTGCCGCCGGCGGTCGACGCGCTGCTGTCGCTGCTGCGCGAGGTGCAGGACCACGTGTGGCGCCGCCACCTGGCCGCAGCGGTCGAGCGGGCGCCGGCCGCACCGGCCGGTGGCGAGGAGCGCGAGCTGGCCGTCGGCTTCGCCGACCTCGTCGGCTACACGACCCGCACCCGCGGCATGAGCGGCGCGGAGCTGGCCGTCATGGTGGAGGACTTCGAGGCGACCGCTGCCGAGGTGGTCGCGCGCGGCGGCGGGCGGGTGGTGAAGACCGTCGGCGACGGGGTGCTCTTCACCGCCGCGGACCCGGCCGCCGCGGCGGAGATCGGGCTGTCGCTGCCCGAGCGGTGGGGGGCCGTGGACCGGCCGCCGCTGCGGGTCGGCCTGGCGCACGGCCGGGTGCTCACCCGGCTCGGGGACGTCTACTCGTCAGTGGTGAACCTGGCCAGCCGGCTGACCACGGTGGCCCGCGCCGGGAGCGTCCTCGTCGACCGGGAGCTGGCCGCCCGGCTCCGGCAGCACCCCGGCTACCGGATCGAGCCGCTCCACCGCCGCTCGGTCCGCGGCTTCGACGACCTGCAGCCGTGGCTGGTCAGCCGCTGCAGCGAGGCCGAGGAACCGCCGGACCCGGCCGCGCCGCCCGATCGCCCGCTCTGAACCCCGATCGGGCCTCGTGCAGGGTGGCCGAGCGGAGCGAGGTCCGGGGGCACGAGGGCCCCGTCAGCCGGCGGGGAACGACGAGGCCAGCACGCGGGCGCGATCGACGTCCTCGGGGAAGACCAGCACCTCCGCGCGGTGGGCGCCGGTGGCGCGCACCGTGGAGCGGATCCCCGCGTCGGAGAGCACCGCGCGCAGCGCCAGGGCCGACTCCCGCCCGGACAGCGTGGCGACGCGGGTGAGCAGACCGTCGTCCGCCGGGGGACGACGGCGCGGCTCACCGCGGAACGCCCACCGCAGGAACAGCGCCAGCCCGGCGATCACGGCGAACGCGATCACCGGTCCCGCCAGGTAGTGCGTACCGGCCACGGGTGTCATCCGGCCTCCTCTCGGCGCCTGCGAGTGTGCCACCGGGGGACACCCGGAGGGGGCCTCGCTACTGGTCAGTAACACCCCTACACTCCGCTGGCATGCCGTTCCCTTCGTCCTCGGAGGAGCGCGACCGCCCCTGGGTCATGCGCACCTACGCCGGCCACTCGTCGCCGGCCGAGTCCAACGCGCTGTACCGGCGGAACCTCGGCAAGGGGCAGACGGGTCTGTCGGTCGCCTTCGACCTGCCCACGCAGACCGGCTACGACCCCGACGACGAGCTGTCCGTCGGTGAGGTCGGCAAGGTCGGCGTGCCGGTGACCCACATCGGCGACGTGCGCACGCTCTTCGACGGCATCCCGCTCGACGGGATGAACACGTCGATGACGATCAACGCCACCGCGATGTGGCTGCTGGCGCTCTACCAGGCGGTCGCCGAGGAGCAGGGGCACGACGTCGGCGAGCTGGCCGGGACGACGCAGAACGACATCATCAAGGAGTACCTGTCGCGGGGGACCTACGTCTTCCCACCCGGGCCCTCGATGCGGCTGATCACCGACATGGTCGCCTACACGGTCTCGGCGATGCCCCGGTGGAACCCGGTCAACATCTGCAGCTACCACCTGCAGGAGGCCGGGGCGACGCCGGTGCAGGAGATCGCCTACGCGATGAGCACCGCGATCGCCGTCCTGGACTCGGTGCGCGACTCCGGCCAGGTGCCGCCGGAACGCTTCGGCGAGGTGGTCGCGCGCATCTCCTTCTTCGTCAACGCGGGCGTCCGCTTCGTCGAGGAGATGTGCAAGATGCGCGCGTTCACGCAGCTGTGGGACGAGCTGACCCTCGAGCGCTACGGCGTCGAGCGTCCCGAGCACCGCCGGTTCCGCTACGGCGTCCAGGTCAACTCGCTGGGCCTGACCGAGGCGCAGCCGGAGAACAACGTCCAGCGGATCGTGCTGGAGATGCTCGCGGTCACCCTCTCCAGGGACGCCCGCGCCCGCGCCGTGCAGCTGCCGGCGTGGAACGAGGCGCTGGGCCTGCCCCGGCCGTGGGACCAGCAGTGGTCGCTGCGCCTGCAGCAGGTGCTGGCCTACGAGACCGACCTGCTGGAGTACGACGACCTGTTCACCGGATCGGTCGTGGTGGAGCGGAAGGTCGCCGAGCTGGTCGAGGGCGCCCGCGGGGAGATGGCCCGGGTGCAGGAGATGGGCGGCGCGGTCGCCGCCGTCGAGTCCGGCTACATGAAGGGCCAGCTGGTCGCCTCGCTCGCCGAACGGCGCCGCCGGATGGAGAACGGGGACGACGTCGTCGTCGGCGTGAACCGGTTCGAGGGCACCGAGCCCAACCCCCTGCTGGCCGACCTCGACGCGGCGATCCAGGTCGTCGACCCGGCCGTGGAGGCCGCGGCGTGCGAGTCGGTGCGGGCGTGGCGTGCCGAGCGCGACCCGGAGCCGGTGCAGAAGGCGCTCGAGCGGCTGCGCGCGGTCGCCGCCACCGAGGAGAACCTGATGGACGCCACCCTCGACTGCGCCCGCGCCGGCGTGACGACGGGGGAGTGGGCCGGCGTGCTGCGCGAGGTGTTCGGCGAGTACCGGGCGCCCACCGGGGTCGCCGCGGCCGCCGGGGGCGGTGCGGCCGACCGGACGCTGGCCGACGTCCGGGAGCGGGTCCGCGCCACCGGCGAGGAGCTCGGCGGGCGGCTGCGCTTCCTGGTCGGCAAGCCCGGCCTCGACGGACACTCCAACGGCGCCGAGCAGATCGCCGTCCGCGCGCGCGACGCCGGCTTCGAGGTGGTCTACCAGGGCATCCGGCTGACCCCGGCGCAGATCGTGAGCGCCGCGGTCGAGGAGGACGTGCACGTCGTCGGCCTGTCGGTGCTCTCCGGCTCGCACCTGCAGGTGGTCCCGGCCGTGCTGCGCGGGATGCGGGAGGCCGGCCTGGACGACGTCCCCGTGGTCGTCGGCGGGATCGTGCCCGACGGGGACGCCCGCCTGCTGCGCGAGCAGGGCGTGGCCCGGGTCTTCACGCCCAAGGACTTCGGGCTGACCGACATCATGGGCCAGATCGTCGACGTGGTCCGCGAGGCCAACGGCCTCTGAGAGGACCCCGTCCAGAGGCTCACCGCTCGCAGGCTCGCGGTGAGCCTCTGGACGGGGCCGGTCAGGTCAGAGCTGGACGACGACGCCCTCGATGGCGCTGCGGCGGGCGGCGTCGAGCACCGTGGCGGTGGCGACGGCGTCCTGCGGGTCGACCGGCACCGGCCCCTCTGCTCGGACGGCGGCGGCGAAGGCGGGGTAGAAGGTGTCCCAGCGGCCGCGCTCGGTGGGCACCACGACACCCTCGACACCGCGCCGCAGCCGCCCCCAGCGCTCCTCGGGCTCGGCGCCCCACCGCTCGCCCAGCGTGGCCGGCGTCTGCCCGGCCAGCAGCGCGGCCTCCTGCCCGTCCATCGGCCCGCCGACGACGTAGGCGCCCTCCGTGCCGCTCACCCGGAAGCGGTCACCGGGAGCGCCCTGGCTCCAGCTGCCCCACAGGTGCGAGTGGGCGCCGCCGGCGTGGGTGAGCGCGACGAAGACGTCGTCGTCCAGGCCCGTCTCCCGCAGCCGCCACTCGGCGTAGACGCTCGTCACCGGGCCGAGCAGCACGAGGGCCTGGTCGACCAGGTGGCTGCCGAAGTCCAGCAGGGTGCCGCCGCCCGCGGCCGGCGGGCCGGGCTCGGCCTGGAACCGCTCGAAGCGCGACTCGAACCGGGTCACCGTGCCGAGCCGGCCGGCGTCGACCAGTGCCCGGACGGTGCGGAAGTCGGAGTCCCAGCGGCGGTTCTGGTACGGCGCCAGCGCCAGCCGGCGGGCCGCGGCCAGCCGCACCGTCCCCTCCGCGGCCGGGGCGTCCAGCGCGAAGGGCTTGTCGCAGACCACGGCGAGGTCCAGACCCAGTGCCTGCTCGGTCAGCGGGGTGTGCGTGTCCGCCGGCGTGGAGATCGCCACCGCCTCGGCGCCGGCGTCGGCCAGCTCCTCGAGCGAGCCGAACGTGCGCAGGCCGGGGTGCTCGGCGGTCACCTGCGCCCGGCGCTCGGCCGACGTCGTCACCACGCCGAGGAGGTCGACCTCCGGCGCAGCAGCCAGCAGGGGGGCGTGGAAGTACCGGCCGCCGAAGCCGTACCCGACCAGTCCGAAGCGCACGGGGTCCATGCCGCGATCATGCCCGGCCCGGGTCACCGCAGGCGGGGGCCGAAGCGGACGTCGACGCCCGGGGAGAACAGCACGCTGTCGGGTGCGCCGCGGACGGTGGGCAGGCCGCCCGCCGCCAGCAGGTCCTCCTCGCACGTGACGAGCTCGGCGGCGTGCAGCGGCCAGGCAGGGTGCTCGTTGGGCCAATAGGCCAGGCGGCCGGACGCCGTCTGGTGCAGCCCCCAGCGGCCGGTGAGGAAACCGGCCAGGGGACCGGGGTCCGGCAGCCGGGCACCGACCCGGACGACGATCCGCCCGCCCGTGCCGCGCGCACCGGGCCAGCGCCGGCGGGAGGTGTAGGTGACGAGGTCGCCGTCGCGGCGCACCCGCATCCGCGCCCAGCAGTAGGGCAGGCCGGCCACCCAGCGAGCGGCGAGCACGGGCAGCAGCCGGTCGGCGTCGAGCGACCGGAACACCACGCCGCGCCGTCCCCGGTCGTCGACCGAGTACAGCCGGACGTTGGTCTCGGCGAAGGACCCGGCCCACGGCAGGCCGGGCGCGCCGAGCACGCCGATCCGGCGCATCCGGAAGGGGATCAGCCCGACGTACGTGGCGCCGTCCAGCAGGTCGGGACGGGTGCCCGCCGGGAGCAGCGGGGCGACGAGTGCCGGGTCCACCGCCCAGTGCAGGAAGGTGACGTCGCGCCAGCCCTGCGTGAACACGGTGCGCCCGGCCGGCCGGGGTGCGGTGCCGGTGACCGGCTCGGGTTCCACGCCCCGAGACTGCCAGCCCGTTGCCCCCACCCGCCTCCCCGTGGTGTGGTCGCTGCATGACTGCTGAGGGCGCACCCCGGGTCGAACGCGACGGCGACGTCGTCACCCTCACGATGTGCCGGCCGGCGAAGCGCAACGCCCTGTCCCGCGACCACCTGACCCAGCTGCTGGCCGCCGTCACGGCCGTGGGGGAGAGCGACGCGGCCGGCCTGGTGATCGCCGCGGAGGGGCCGGTCTTCAGCGCCGGCCACGACTTCGCCGACGTCGCCGGCCGGCCGGTCCCCGAGGTGCGCAGCCTGCTGCAGTTGTGCACCGAGCTGATGCAGGCCCTGCACGACGTCCCGCAGGTGGTGCTGGCCCGCGTGCACGCCCTGGCCACCGCGGCCGGCTGCCAGCTGGTGGCCTCCTGCGACCTGGCCGTCGCCGCCGAGTCGGCCGGCTTCGCCGCCCCGGGTGGCAAGGGCGGCTGGTTCTGCCACACGCCGATGGTGGCCATCGCCCGCGACGTCGGCCGCAAGCGCGCGATGGAGCTCGCGCTGACCGGTGACGTCATCGACGCGGCGACCGCGCTGGACTGGGGGCTGGTCAACCGGGTGGTGCCCGACGCCGAGCTGGACGACGCCGTCGCCGACCTCATGGCCCGGGCGACCCGCGGGTCCCGGGCGAGCAAGGCGTGGGGCAAGCAGACGATGCACGCCCAGCTGGGCCGGCCCGAGCGGGACGCCTACACGACCGCGGTCGAGGTGATGGCCGCCGCGAGCCAGCTCCCCGGGGCGGTCGAGGGCATGTCGGCGTTCCTGGAGAAGCGGCGCCCGGTCTGGGCCGACTAGGGCCCCGTCCTGCCCACCCTCCACGAGCTCACGGCGGGGCCCGGCACGGGGCCGACGTGGCTGCAGGGGGTCGCACGGTGAGAGTGGACACACGGGGGATGGGAGCGACGCCGGCTGCGCCTTGTCCTCTGACGTGCGCGACAGATGGGACCTCACCCGGCGGCGTGCGCTCGACTTCGGACGGATGACGGCCGACTCCTGAGCGCCCGCGCGCCCCGTCGTCCCCTCCCGCACCAGTCCCCGGAAGGCACTCCCGTGCTCGCTCGTCTCCGCCGCGTCCCGTTCGCGGCGCAGGTCCTCCTCGCCCTCGTGCTGGGCGTCGCCCTCGGGCTCGTCGCCCGCGACCTGGGTCCCGTCGCCGACGGCACGCCCAACTGGCTGACCAGCACCCTCCAGACCGTCGGCAGCACCTTCGTCACGCTGCTGAAGGTCCTCGTCCCGCCGCTGGTCGTCACTGCGGTGATCGTCAGCATCGCCAACCTCCGGCAGGTCTCGAACGCCGCCCGGCTGGCCGGGCAGACGCTGCTGTGGTTCGCGATCACCGCCCTCGTCGCGGTCTCCCTCGGCATCGGCCTGGGCCTGCTCACCCAGCCGGGCCGCAACAGCTCCGTGGACGCGGCCGCCCAGGCCCCGCCGGAGACCACCGGTTCCTGGTGGGACTTCCTCACCGGTCTGGTGCCCGCCAACATCCTCGGTCTGCAGTCCTCGGCCGAGGGTGGGCTGTCCTTCAACGTGCTCCAGCTGATCGTGCTGGCCGTGGCGATCGGCGTGGCCGCGCTCAAGGTCGGCGAGCCGGCCGAGCCGTTCCTGGCGCTGACCCGCTCGGCGCTGGCGATCGTCCAGAAGCTGCTGTGGTGGGTCATCCTGCTGGCCCCGATCGGCACCGTCGGCCTGATCGGCAACGCGGTGGCCAGCTACGGCTGGGAGTCCCTCGGCTCGCTCGGCGTCTTCGCCGGCTCCGTGTACGCCGGCCTCGCGCTCGTGCTGTTCGTCGTCTACCCGGTGCTGCTGCGGCTGCACGGCCTCTCGCCGCTGCGGTACTTCGCCGGCGCCTGGCCGGCCATCCAGCTGGCCTTCGTCTCCCGCTCCTCGATCGGCACGCTGCCGGTGACCGAGCGGGTGACCGAGCAGAACCTCGGCGTCCCGCGGTCCTACGCCTCGTTCGCCGTGCCGCTCGGCGCGACGACGAAGATGGACGGCTGCGCGGCGATCTACCCGGCCCTGGCCGCGATCTTCGTGGCCCAGTTCTTCGGCGTGGACCTGTCGCTCACCGACTACCTGCTGATCGCGCTCGTCTCGGTCGTCGGCTCGGCGGCCACGGCCGGGGTCACCGGCGCGGTGGTCATGCTGACGCTGACCCTCTCCACGCTGGGCCTGCCGCTGGCCGGCGTCGGCCTGCTGCTGGCGATCGACCCGATCCTGGACATGGGGCGGACCGCGGTGAACGTCGCCGGCCAGGCGCTGGTCCCGACGATCGTCGCCAAGCGCGAGGGCATCCTCGACGTTGACCGCTACCGGTCGAACTCGACGGTGGACCCGGTGGCCCGGGTCGAGGTGGACGACGACCTGCGCCAGCCCGCGGTCGCCTGAAGGAGGACCCCGTCCTCCCCACCCTTCGCCGGCTCGGGGTGGGACCCGGGACGGGGCCGCCCGGCCACCGGCAGGCCCGGCCCTCCCGTCCGGAGGAGCCGGGCCTGCGTCGTCTCAGCCGCCGGCGAGGTCGGCGCAGCCGGCCTCGTGCGGGAGCAGCGGGCGCAGCGTCAGCGACCACCGGCTGCCGTCGCCGGCGACCCACGGCGTCAGCGTGGTGGCCGACGCCGCGGCGGTGAGCACGGCCTCGGCCTCGGCGCCGCGGGCGACGACGCAGGACAGGCCCAGCCCGCCCGGCAGCGGCTCGCCGGGCAGCGCCGGGCCGGGCCAGGACGCCTCCGGCTGCACCAGCGCGGGGTCGGCGGGCGGCGTCCACGGTGCGACGACCGCGGCCACCGCCTCGGCCTCGTAGAGCCCGGAGCCGGTGGTGCCCAGCGGCTCCGGCGACGTCAGCACCTCCAGCAGGCCGAGCAGCTCCCCGCGCGCCGCCTGCTGCTCCGGAGTGAGCCCGCTGTCCTCGGGCAGTTCGAACAGCGCCTCGACCTCGCGCACCGCCGTCCCCTCGTCGGTGACGAGGGTGAACCGGGTCGCCGGGGCGTCCGCGACCGGTGGGGTGCCCAGGTCGGCGGTGTCGGTCACGCCGGCCGCGACGGCGCGGTCGACGACCGTCTGCACGCCGTCGGCGTCCAGCCGCCACACCTGCAGGGACGGCAACGCCGGCGGCGGGTAGACCTCGATCTGCGCTCCGGGGGCCACGACCCGACCGTCGCCGTACACGGCGACCAGCGGCACCCGGGCGGCCAGCGCCTCCGGCGTGGTGAAGCCGCGGACGTGCTCGACCGCCAGCACCAGCCGGCCCGGCCCGTCGGCGACGGGCGTCGGCCGGGGAGCTGCGGCGTTGCCGCCACCGCCGCCACCGCTGCCGGCGCAGCCGGTCACCAGCGCGAGCAGGGCCAGGACGGCGGGCAGCGCGGCGCGTCTCACCGGGCCAGGATGCCGTGCTGCGGCGGGCCCCCCGTCGCCCCGGGCCGTTCGTTGCCGGTTCGGTACCGTCGGTCCCCGTGCGTCTGGTCATCGCCCGCTGCTCGGTCGACTACGTGGGGCGGTTGACCGCCCACCTGCCCATGGCGCCGCGGCTGCTGCTGGTCAAGGCCGACGGGTCGGTGTCGGTGCACGCCGACGACCGCGCCTACAAACCGCTGAACTGGATGACCCCGCCGTGCTCGTTCAGGGACGAGCTGGTCGACGGCGCGGGCACCTGGACGGTCACCAACAAGGCCGGCGAGCAGCTGATCATCACCATCGAGTCCGTCGAGCACGACAGCTCCCACGAGCTCGGGGTCGACCCGGGCCTGCAGAAGGACGGCGTGGAGGCCGAGCTGCAGCGGCTGCTCGCGCTGCACGTCGAGACCTTCGGGGCCGGCTGGTCGCTGGTCCGCCGCGAGTACCCGACCGCGATCGGCCCGGTGGACCTGCTCTGCCGCGACGCCGACGGCAGCACCGTGGCCGTCGAGGTCAAGCGCCGCGGTGAGATCGACGGCGTGGAGCAGCTGACCCGCTACCTCGAGCTGCTCAACCGCGACCCGCTGCTGGCGCCGGTGCGCGGGGTCTTCGCCGCCCAGGAGATCAAGCCCCAGGCGCGGGTGCTCGCGGGCGACCGCGGCATCGAGTGCCTGACCGTCGACTACGCCGTCCTCAAGGGCACCGACGACCCCTCGCAGCGGCTGTTCTGAGAGGGGACCCTCTGCCCCCACCGAACAAGGACCCCGTCCTCCTCACCCCTTGCAGGCTCGGGGGTGAGCCTCGGGACGGGGCCGGCGGCGGGCCCCTGCAGAGCGGCCGCCCGGCTTACCGGCCGGCAGCAGGCGCGAGCGGTCCGGGTGCGAGACTGCCCCCGATCGCGGACGGGGTGCCCGGGGCCGGGTGCCGGCGCAGAGGAGATGGCAGCGTGGCCAGAGAACTGACCGAGGTCGGCGTGGTGGGACTGGGCACCATGGGCGCCGGCATCGCCGAGGTGCTCGCCCGGGCGGGCCTGTCGGTGACCGCCGTGGACGTCGACGAGGCAGCCGTGGCCCGCGGACGGGAGCACCTGGAGCACTCCACCGGACGAGCGGTCCAGCGCGGCAAGCTCGACGCCGCCGAGCGCGACGCCATCCTCGGCCGGATCCGGTTCGGCACCTCGCTGGAGGACCTGGCGCAGGCCGAGCTCGTCATCGAGGCCGTGCCCGAGCGGCTGGAGCTCAAGCGCGAGATCTTCTCGGCGCTGGACAAGATCTGCCCGCCGGACACCATCCTGGCCACCAACACCTCGAGCCTGTCGGTCACCGAGATCTCGGTGGCGACCGGGCGGCCGGGCAAGGTCATCGGGATGCACTTCTTCAACCCGGCGCCGGTCATGAAGCTGGTCGAGGTGGTGCGCACGGTGGTGACCGAGCAGCCGGTGGTCGAGGACGTCGAGGCGCTGGCCGAGCGGCTGGGCAAGGTCGACGTCACCATCGGCGACAAGGCCGGCTTCATCGCCAACGCGCTGCTGTTCGGCTACCTCAACCACGCGGTCTCCATGTACGAGAACCGCTACGCCAGCCGTGAGGACATCGACGCGGCCATGCGGCTGGGCTGCGGCCTGCCGATGGGCCCGCTGGCCCTCATGGACCTCATCGGCATCGACACCGCCTACGAGATCCTCGAGACGATGTACCGGCAGTCCCGCGACCGGCTGCACGCGCCCACCCCGATCATCAAGCAGATGATGACCGCGGGCCTGCTGGGCCGGAAGACCGGCCGCGGCTTCTACACCTACGCCGGCCGGGACTCCGCGGAGGTGGTGCCCGACGCGCAGACCCCGGCCGAGGGCGGAGCCGCGCAGGGCGCGCGTGAGGTGCGCACGGTGGGCGTCGTCGGCTCCGGGACGATGGCCACCGGGATCATCGAGGTCGTCGCCAAGGGCGGCTACGACGTCCGCTTCGTCGCCCGGTCGCCGGAGAAGGTCGAGGCGGTGCACCGGGAGCTGGCGAGGTCGCTGGAGAAGCAGGTGCAGCGCGGCCGGCTCGACGAGGCCGCGCGCGACGAGGTGCTCGCCCGGGTCGGCGGGACGACGTCGCTCGACGACCTCGCCGACCGCGACCTGGTCATCGAGGCCGTCGTCGAGTCGCTGCCGGTCAAGGAGGCGCTGTTCGCCGCCCTCGGCGAGATCGCCGAGCCCGGCGCCGTGCTGGCCACGACGACCTCCAGCCTCCCGGTCATCGAGTGCGCCCAGGCCAGCGGCCGGCCGGAGGACGTCGTCGGCATGCACTTCTTCAACCCGGCGCAGGTGATGAAGCTGGTGGAGGTCGTCTCGACGATCTCCACCGCGCCCGACGTCGCGGCGACCGCGCACGCGGTGTCGCAGCGCCTGGCCAAGCACGCGGTGTCCTGCACCGACCGGGCCGGGTTCATCGTCAACGCGCTGCTGTTCCCGTACCTCAACGACGCGGTGAAGATGCTCGAGGCGCACTACGCGACCGCCGACGACATCGACGCCGCCATGAAGGTCGGCTGCGGCTACCCGATGGGGCCGTTCGAGCTGCTGGACGTCGTCGGCCTCGACGTGTCCCTGGCCATCGAACGGGAGCTCTACACCGAGTTCCGCGAGCCCGGCTTCGCGCCGGCCCCGCTCCTCGAGCACCTGGTCACCGCCGGGTACCTGGGCCGCAAGACCGGCCGCGGGTTCCGGGACCACGCGCGCCGCTGAGCCGGTGCCGCGCCGCAGCGGGCGCAACGGGTCGCGGCCTGCGGGCCGCGCCCCGTTCCGCCGTCCCGAGGTCGTGGAGGAGGCGGCCGACGGCGACTGGGTGGTGCGCCGGATCACCGGCGCCGCGAGCGGCAAGACCTACCGCTGCCCGGGGTGCGACCAGGAGATCCTGCCGAGGACGCCGCACCTGGTGACCTGGCCGGCCTACCCGCGCGACTCCGACCTCGACCCCTGGGACACCGAGTCGGCCGCCGAACGGCGCCGGCACTGGCACGCGCCCTGCTGGTCCGCGCGGGTGCACCGCCGTTGAGGGAGGACCTCTTGCCCCCCACCGCTCGCACGCTCGCGGCGGGCCCCTGCAGGAGGCCGTTCCATCACGTCAGGACCGCCGTCACCACGACGTTGTCCTCGTAGCTGCGGGTGGAGCGGTCGAACTCGCCGCCGCAGGTGACCAGGTGCAGCTCCGCCCGCGGGGTGGGCCCGTAGACCGACTCGGTCGGGAAGTCGCGCTTCGGGTGCCGCTCGACCCCGGTGACGGCGAACCGCGCTGTGGTCCCGTCCTCGCGGTCGACGAGCACCTCGGCACCGGGCCCGAGCTCACCCAGGCGCGCGAAGACGGCCGGCCCGTCGACCGAGTCGACGTGCCCGGCGACCACCGCCGGACCCACGTCGCCCGGAACGGCGCCGTCGGCGAACCACCCGGCCCGGTCGACGTCGTCCGGCGGCACCAGGACGCCAGTGGCGTCGGTGCCGAGCCGCAGCAGCTCGCTGTCCACGCCGATGGCCGGCACGCGCACGCGTACCGGCGGCGTCGCCGCCCGCTCCGTGCCGCGCTCGGCGACCACCGGGACGGGGGAGTGCGCGGCCGGCGCTGCCCCGGCGGTCCCTCCCGGCGCCGGGAGGACCAGTGCCACCGTGCCGGCGACCACCGCGGTGGCGGCGAGCAGCCCCCGGACCAGCGGCAGCAGTGGCCGCCGCGGCTGGGAACGGCTCACCGGCCGGGCCTCAGGACCGGACGGCGTGCCGCGGGGAGCCCCGCCGCGACCGCCGGGCCAGGACCAGGCCGGTCAGCAGGGTGAGCCCGACCGCGCCGCCGACGAGACCCGGCTCCAGCTCCCTGGCCGCGGTACCGCCGGCGCCGGTCTCCACGCCGCCGGTCGGCACCACACCGGAGCCCGCGCCGTCCAGGACGGTGCGCACGGTCAGCCCGCCCTCGGGCCGGTCGAGGACGAACAGGCTGTAGACCGAGCCCGCGGCGAGGTCGAGCGGCAGCTCGGTCGGCTCGCCGTCCACGGTCACCTGCAGGTGGGCCGCGTCGCCGGGCACGGCGGTGTACCCACCGGTCTCGGCGAAGGCCAGGTCCCCGGCGATCCCGGTGCCGCCGGCTGCGGCGTCGAGGGTCGGCGCGCTGGCCGCGGCGGACACCACCCGCACGCGCGCCTGCCCGGACGGCGGGGGCGCGAGGTCGTCCTCGAGCACCTCCAGACCCAGGTCGGCGAAGCGGCCCACCCCGGCGACGGTGCGTGCGCTGTCGCTGCCGACCTGCACGGTGGTGGACAGCACCGGCGGGGTGGCCGGGTCGGCCCCGGCCGCGCGCACGCTGACGGTGTAGGCGCCCTCGGGCAGGTCCTGGTAGCCGGAGATGGTCCCGTAGCCGACGCCGGGCACGGTGAGCAGCGCCGTCCCGTCACCGGGGTCGGCGACCGGGTCGACGTACACGTCGACCGCCGGGGTGTCGGGGGACAGGTGGGCCAGGCGCAACAGCCCGGTCCCGGCGGCGCCGGCCGCGGACGGGGGCACGAGCACCGCCCCGGCGGTCACGGCGGTGACGGCCAGCACGCGGGTCCAGCGGGACACGGTTCCTCCAGCGGTCTCAGGGCCGGGCGCCGGTCCTGGCGTTCCTCCGCGCACGCCCCGGCCGCGCAGCAGGACGCCGAGCCGCCCGTCAGACGTGGGCGGACCGGGCGCGGCGGAGCAGCACCGCGCCCCTGTCCCGGCGTCCGTGGCCGGGGCCGCCCAGGAGCGGGCGTGCGGCGCTTGCTGCCGAGGAGGAGCGGCCCGCGATCAGCGCCGGCCGGGGACGGCGGGCTGGCTGCCGGTGTCGGCGGCGTCGGGCTGGACCGCCGGCTGGACGAGCGTCGGCGGGTCGACCCTGGACGGCGCCGGGGTCGCGGTGCTGCCCAGGGCCACCGGCCGCAGCTGCTGGGTCGTCTCCTGGTCCGGCGTTCCGTGCTGGGCCGGTGCGTCGGCCGCCGGGGTGAGGGCGGGCTGCGTCGGCGGGGCCGGGGGGCGGGTGGGCTGACGTGCCGCGGCCGCCTCGCCGTTGCCCGCGGGCGGCTCGGGGCGCTGCGCCGGCTGGGGTGCCGTCGTGGGCCGCGCCACCGGCTGCTGAGCCGTGACCGGCCCGATCGGCTGCGCCGGCCGCTGCTCGTCGCGGGCCGCCTCGGGCTGGGCCTGCGAGGAGCGCGGGGTCGGCTGCGGGCGGACTGCCGGCGCCGGCCGCCGGGAACCGGCCTGCGGCTCGGGACGCCGGTCGCCGAGGTCGGGCAGCCGCTCGAGCAGCGAACGCGCCTCGAGCAGCCGGCCGGTGAGCTCGTCGCGCACCGCGCGGATGGCCGCCGCGGCGGCCTCGGCGTCGCTGACCAGCTGGGTGGCGTGCTTCTCGGCAGCGGCGACCCGCTGCGCGGCGGCCTGGGCCGACGAGCGGTCGCGCTCCTCGTCCAGCCGCGCCGCCTCCTGCCGGCGGGCCCGCTGGGCGATCTCGAAGTCCTCCTCGACCTTCGCCCGCCGGGCCTGGGACTCGGCGTCGAGCCGGGCCACCTTCTCCTGGGCCTTGGCGACCAGCTCGTCGGCGCGGATCTGCGCCTTGCTGGCGATCTGCTCGGCGCTCTGCCGGGCCTCGGCGATCATCCGGTCGACCTCGGCCTGCCCGGCGGCGTGGCGCTCGTGCATCGCCCGCTCCTCGGCGGCGGTGTGCTCCCGCAGCGCCTGGGCCTCCTGCTCGGCGGACCGGCGGATCTCCGCCGCCTCCTCCTCGGCGAGCCGCAGCATGTGCTGGATGCGCTCGCTGAGGTTCTCGAAGGTGGTCGGCCCGGAGGACGCGGCCTTGCGCCGCAGCTGGTCGACCTCCCCGTGCAGCGCCGAGAGCTGGCCGGCGAGGTCGGACGAGCGGCTCATCGCCGCGTCGCGGTCGGCCAGGGCGACCTGGATGTCGGCCTCGAGGCGCTCGATCGTCTCGGCCACCTGGTGCCGGTCGTAGCCCCGGAGCACCACGTCGAACGAGTGCTGGGCCTCGCGCATCGGCAGCATGTCGCGGCGGGGATCGGTCATGCGGTCATCCTCGCAGAGTCGGCGGGCGGGCCGGCGTGTCGTCAGGCCCACCCTGCAGGGTGCCAGCACGGCACCGGCCAGCGCCACGTGCCCGCACCCCGCAGAGCGCAGGGCGGCCGCCCTCCAGGGGCCCGCGCCGAGCCCGGCGACCTCCCGGAACGGCCCTCCTGCAGGGTCCCGCCGCCGGCCCGTCCAGGGGCTCATCCCGGGCTCGCCAGGGACGGGGAGGACGGGGTCCTCCAACGGCGGGGGCAGGGGGTCCTCTCAGACGCCCCGGAACCGGTTGATCGCGGCGAGGTGCTGCTCGCGCTTCTCGGCGTCCGTGACGCCGAGGCCCTCGGTGGGGGCGAGGGTGAGCACGCCGACCTTGCCCTGGTGGCAGTTGTTCTTCACGTCGCAGGCGGCCTGCCCGACCTCCTCCATCGGGTAGACCTTGGACAGCGTGGGGTGGATGAGGCCCTTGTCGATGAGCCGGTTGGCCTCCCACGCCTCCTTGTAGTTGGCGAAGTGGGAGCCGACGATCCGCTTGAGGTTCATCCACAGGTAGCGGTTGTCGTACTGGTGCAGGAACCCGCTGGTGGAGGCGCAGGTCACGATCGTGCCGCCCTTCTTGGCGACGTAGACGCTGGCACCGAAGGTCTCCCGGCCCGGGTGCTCGAACACGATGTCGACGTCGTCCCCGCCGGTCAGCTCGCGGATCCGCTTGCCGAACCGCTGCCACTCCCTGGGGTCCTGGGTGTCCTCGTCCTTCCAGAACCGGTAGCCCTCCGCCGAGCGGTCGATGACCAGCTCCGCACCCATGGAGCGGACGATGGCCGCCTTCTCCGGGCTGGAGACCACGCAGACCGGGATGGCGCCGCCGTTGAGCGCCATCTGGGTGGCGTAGGAGCCCAGCCCGCCCGAGGCGCCCCAGATCAGCACGACGTCGCCCTGCTTCATGCCCGCGCCGTTGCGGCTGACCAGCTGCCGGTAGGCGGTGGAGTTGACCAGCCCCGGAGCGGCCGCCTCCTCCCACGTCAGGTGCGCCGGCTTGGGCAGCAGCTGGTTGCTCTTGACCAGCGCGAGCTCGGCCAGGCCACCGAAGTTGGTCTCGAAGCCCCAGATCCGCTGCTGCGGGTCCAGCATCGTGTCGTCGTGGCCGGCCGGGTCCTCCAGCTCCACCGACAGGCAGTGCGCGACCACCTCGTCACCGGGCTTCCACCGGTTCACGCCCGGGCCGGTCCGCAGCACGACGCCGGCCAGGTCCGAGCCGACCACGTGGTAGGGCAGGTCGTGCCGGCGGGCCAGGTCGTGCAGCCGGCCGTAGCGCTCGAGGAACCCGAAGGTGGAGACCGGCTCGAAGATCGACGTCCAGACGGTGTTGTAGTTCACGCTGGAGGCCATCACCGCCACGATCGCCTCGCCCGGGCCCAGCTCCGGGGTGGCCACCTCCTCCACGTGCAGCGACTTGCGCGGGTCCTTGTCCTTGGCGGGCAGGCCGGCGAACATGTCCTGCTCGTCCTTGCGGACCAGCACGGCCCGGTAGGACTCCGGCACCGGCAGCCCGGCGAGGGCATCCAGCTGGTCGGCGAGGATGGCGTCCCTGATCTCGAACACGTGGGTCTCCCGGGTCTTCGTCGGCTCGTGAGTCGGTGGAGCGGCAGTGCGGTGGCGCGAGATGTTACCGGCCGGTAGGTAGAGCGTCAGCCCACCCGTCGGGTGGTCGGGTGCGGGCGGTCAGTGCGCGGACGCCGCCGGCTCGACGAGCTCGACGAGGACACCGCCGGCGTCCTTGGGGTGGACGAAGTTGACCCGGCTGTCCGACGTCCCCCTCTTCGGGGCGTCGTAGAGCAGCCGGAGGCCGCGCTCCCGCAGCGTCGCGCTGACCGCCTCGACGTCGGTCACGCGGAAGGCCAGCTGCTGCAGGCCCGGGCCGGAGCGGCCGATGAACTTGGCGATCGTCGACTCGGGGGTCAGCGGGGCGAGCAGCTGGATGCGGGTGTCGCCGTCGCCGACGGCGAGCATCGCCTCGCGGACGCCCTGCTCCTCGTTGACCTCCTCGTGCACCGAGTGCACGCCGAAGGCCTGGGCGTAGAAGGCCAGCGCCTCGTCCAGGTCCGGGACGGCGATGCCGACGTGGTCGATCGTGGTGAACAGCTCGGCCGGCAGGCCGGTGCGCGGATCGGTGGTCATCGCGGCATCCTCCCGGACCAGACGTCTCAGACGACAGGTGGGTCGGACACACACAGGGGAGGGTCCGCCGCACACAGGTGCGCGACGGGCCCTCGGGTACCTGGCTGCAGGGGTCCTTCCGCGGTGGGGGCGGCCGGGTCCTCCGTCAGCGACGCAGGAAGCCGATCAGCGCCTCGTTGAACTGCCCGGGGTGCGAGGCGTTGAGCCCGTGCGGCCCGCCCTCGATGACGACCAGCTCGCTGTCCGGGATCAGCTCGTGCGAGCGCTCGCCGCTGACCTCGAAGGGCACGATCGCGTCCGAGTCGCCGTGGACGACCAGGGTCGGCACGGTGATCCCGGCGACGTCTCCGCGGAAGTCGGTGCGGCCGAAGGCGGTGATGCAGTCGAGCGTGCCCTTCGGCGAGGCGGCCGCGGCGATGTGCAGCGCGTACTGCCGCTGCTGCTCGCTGACCTGCAGGCCCCGGTCGCCGGCCGAGAAGAAGGTCGTCGTGAAGCCGTCGAGGAAGGCGAGGCGGTCGGTGACGACTCCCCGCTGGAACTGCTCGATGGTGGCGTCGTCCAGGCCGCCGTCCGGGTTGTCGTCGGACCTGTACAGGTACGGCGGGACGGCGGCGGCGAGCACCGCACGGCTGACCCGCTCGGTGCCGTGGGTGGCGAGGTAGCGGACGACCTCGCCACCGCCCATGGAAAAGCCCACGAGCGCGACGTCGTGCAGGTCCAGGTGCTCGAGCAGGGCGTGCAGGTCGGCGGTGAAGGTGTCGTAGTCGTAGCCGTCCCACGGCTGCGACGAGTCGCCGAAGCCGCGGCGGTCGTAGGTGACGACGCGGTGGCCGGCCTCGACCAGCGGGCCGACCTGCGCCTCCCAGGAGCGGCCGGACAGCGGCCACCCGTGGATCAGCACGACCGGGCGTCCGGCGCCGACGTCCTGGTGGTGCAGCCGGATCGGGTGTCCGTTCTCGGTGCCGACGTCCAGGTGGGGCACGGGAGCCTCCCTCGTCTTAGATCACTGGTCTCTCGTGCGCTACCCGGCGGCGTACCGTCGGACGCACCGAGACGCTCGTCACGCCGGTGACCGCGCCGCCGCCCGCGTCCTATCCTGCGAGGGATCAGCGCCGTGTCCCCGCGGTGCGGCGCTACCGACCCCGCGGTCGCCGGCGTCGGCGGCCCGCCCCTGGAGGCAGTCATGTCCCGTTCGGTCATCGTCAGCGGCGCCCGCACCCCCATGGGTCGGCTGCTCGGCTCGCTCAAGGACTTCTCCGCCGCCGACCTCGGTGGGATCGCGATCAAGGCGGCGCTGGAGCGGGCCGGCATCGCCGGCGACCAGGTCGAGTACGTGATCATGGGGCAGGTGCTGCAGGCCGGTGCCGGCCAGAACCCGGCCCGTCCCGCAGCCGTCGCCGCAGGCATCCCGATGACGGTGCCCGCGATCACCGTCAACAAGGTCTGCCTCTCCGGCATGAGCGCCATCGCGATGGCCGACCAGCTCATCCGCGCCGGCGAGTTCGACGTCGTCGTGGCCGGTGGCCAGGAGTCGATGACCCAGGCGCCGCACCTGCTGCCGGGCTCCCGCACCGGCACGAAGTACGGCGACGCCACGCTGGTCGACGCGATGGCCCACGACGGGCTGTCGGACACCTTCGACCAGGTCGCCATGGGTGCGCTGACCGAGCAGGCCAACAGCCGGTACGACCTGACCCGCGAGGAGCAGGACGCCTTCGCTGCCGAGAGCCACCAGAAGGCCGCCCGCGCGGGCAAGAACGGCGTCTTCGACGAGGCGATCACCCCCGTGCTCATCCCGCAGCGCAAGGGCGACCCGATCGAGTTCCGCGACGACGAGGGCGTCCGCGCCGACACCACGGTGGAGACCCTGTCGCGGCTCAAGCCGGCCTTCGCCCCCGACGGCACGATCACCGCCGGCACCGCCTCGCAGATCTCCGACGGCGCCTGCGCGGTCGTGGTCATGAGCGCCGAGAAGGCCGCCGAGCTGGGGATCACCCCGATCGCGGAGATCGGCGCCCACGGCGTCGTGGCCGGGCCCGACGCGACGCTGCAGAGCCAGCCGTCGCGCGCCGTCAAGCGGGCCTGCGAGCGCGAGGGCATCGACCCCGCGGACCTCGACGTCGTCGAGTTCAACGAGGCGTTCGCCGCCGTCGCGCTGGCCTCCACCAAGGAGCTCGGGATCGACCCGGAGAAGGTCAACCCCAACGGCGGCGCGATCGCCCTCGGCCACCCGATCGGCATGAGCGGCGCCCGGGTCGTGCTCGACGTGGCGCTGGAGCTGCGCCGCCGCGGCGGTGGCGTGGGTGCCGCCGCGCTGTGCGGCGGTGGCGGGCAGGGCGACGCGCTGATCCTGCACGTGCCCGCGAAGGCGTGACCTCGGAGGACACCGTCGTCCGGACGCCCGCCCCCGCCGCCCCCCGTGGGCGGCGGGGGCGGCGTGCCGTGGACGTCCCGGACCTCGTCGCCCGCGCCCGGGACGGCGAGGCCCGCGCGGTGGCGCGGCTGATCTCGCTGGTCGAGGACGCCAGCCCGGCGCTGCGCGAGGTCGCCGCCGCGCTGGCACCGCACACCGGGTCGGCCCAGGTCATCGGGCTCACCGGCTCGCCCGGGGTGGGCAAGTCCACGACGACGACCGCGCTGGTCCGCGCCTACCGCGAGTGCGGGCTGCGGGTCGGCGTCCTCGCGGTCGACCCGTCGTCCCCCTTCTCCGGTGGGGCGCTGCTCGGCGACCGGGTGCGCATGCAGGATCACGCCGGGGACGCCGGCGTCTACATCCGCTCCATGGCCTCGCGCGGCCACCTCGGCGGGCTGGCCTGGGCCACGCCGCAGGCGCTGCGGGTGCTGGACGCCGCCGGGTGCGACGTCGTGCTGGTCGAGACCGTCGGCGTGGGGCAGTCCGAGCTGGAGGTCGCCTCGCTCGCCGACACCACGCTGGTGCTGCTCGCGCCGGGCATGGGCGACGGCATTCAGGCGGCGAAGGCCGGGATCCTCGAGGTCGCCGACGTCCTGGTGGTGAACAAGGCCGACCGGGACGGCGCCGACCAGATCGTGCGGGACCTGCGCCACACGCTCTCCCTCGGCGGCCGGCACGACCTCCCCGGCGCCTGGCGCCCGCCGATCCGCCGCACGGTGGCGGCCTCGGACACCGGCATCGACGAGCTCGTCGGGACGATCGGGGAGCACCGCGCGTGGCTGGGCTCCTCGGGCGAGGGGCACCGCCGCCGGGTGGTCCGCGCGGCACGTGAGATCGAGGCGATCGCGCTGGCCGGGCTGCGGGAGCGGATGGGTGACGTCCGCGGCGCCGCGGCGCTGGGCACGCTGGCCGAGCAGGTGGTGGCGGGGGAGAGCGACCCGTTCCGCGCCGCCGACGCGCTGCTCGGGCGGCTGTGAGCCGCTGAGGGCACGATGACGGGGTGAACGGGAAGCCGGACGCCGTCGTCGTCGGGAGCGGGCCGAACGGGCTCGCCGCTGCCCTCCGCCTGGCTGCCGCCGGGCTGCGGGTGCAGGTCGTCGAGGCCGCCGGCCGCCCGGGCGGCGGGATGCGCACCGAGGAGCTCATGCGGCCGGGGTACCGGCACGACGTCTGCTCGATCGTGCAGCCGATGGCCGCCGCGGCGCCGTTCTTCCGCGAGTTCGACCTGCCCAGCCGGGGCGTCCGCCTCGTGCAGCCGGAGGTCAACTTCGCCCACCCCCTCGACGGCGGCGGCGCCTCGGTCGCCTACCACTCGCTGGCGGAGACCGCGGCCGGCCTCGGGCCGGACGGGCCGGCCTACCGCCGGCTGTTCGAGCCGCTCGTGGAGCACGGGGAGGACGTCGTCGACTTCTTCCTGACGAGCCGGCTGCGCCGGCTGCCCACCCGCAGCGTGCCGCAGATCGCGCACTTCGGGCTCAACGGGCTGCCCAACGTGCGCTGGCTCGCGCACCGCCACTTCGAGACCGAGGGTGCCCGCGCGCTGCTGGGCGGGGCGGCCGCGCACGGGATGCTCGACCTGACCCGGCCGCTCACCTCCGCGCTCGGGATGCTGCTGACGATGCTCGGCCACCACGTCGGCTGGCCGCTGGTCGAGGGCGGGTCGCAGAACCTCGCGGACGCGATGGTGACCGCCCTGGAGCAGCAGGGCGGCGAGGTCGAGACCGACCACCTGGTCACCGACCTGCGCGAGTTCGACGGCGTCCCGGCCGTGCTGCTGGACACCACGCCCGAGGCGTTCGTGTCGATGGCCGGCGACCGGGTGCACGAGGGCTACCGCCGCTGGGTGGACCGCTACGAGCACGGTGCGGGCGTCTTCAAGGTCGACTGGATCCTGTCCGAGCCGGTGCCCTGGACCAACCCCGAGGTGCGGCGGGCCGGGACCATCCACGTCGCCGGGACCCTCGAGGAGACGATCGAGGGCGAGCGGGCCCCCAACGAGCGGAGGTCCACCGACCGCCCGTACGTGCTGGCCGTCCAGCCGACCGTGCCGGACCCGACGCGCGCTCCCGAGGGCGGGCACGTCTTCTGGGCCTACGTGCACGTGCCGCACGGCTCGGACATCGACATGACCGGGCCCATCGAGGACCAGATCGAGCGCTTCGCGCCGGGCTTCAAGGACACGGTCGTCGAGCGGGCCACGAAGAACGCCGTCCAGATGGAGGCGTGGAACCCGACCTACCTCGGCGGGGACATCTCCAACGGCCAGGCGACGCTGCGCCAGATGCTGGCCCGGCCGGTGCCGCGCTGGAACACCTACAAGACGCCGGTCGAGGGCGTCTACCTCGCCTCGTCGGCGACGCCGCCCGGGCCGGCCGTGCACGGTGCCTGCGGCGACAACGCCGCGCAGGTGGCGCTGCGCGAGGTGTTCGGGCTGCGGCACGTCCCCCGGCTGAGCCCCGCCCCGCGGTAGCCGCCCGGCTCGTTCGGTGGTGGGTCGGCGTGGTCTCCGGACGCCGGTAGCCGCCCGGCTCGCCGGTCGACGAGGCGGCGCGCCGGTCCCCGTAGCCTCTGGGGCCATGGTCCGTCCGCTGGGGTTGCCGTTCGATCCCATCGCGCGCGCCGGGGAGTCGTGGGAGCAGCGCTTCGGCCCCGCCGCGGCGATGCGCGCCGCGACCTCGGTCTTCCGGGTGCAGCAGATCCTGCTCGCCCGCTTCGACGAGGCGCTGCGGCCGCACGCGCTGACCTTCGCCCGCTACGAGGTGCTGGTGCTGCTCACCTTCAGCCGCACCGGCGAGCTGCCGTTGAAGGTGATCGGCAGCCGGCTGATGGTGCACCCGACCAGCGTCACCAACGCGATCGACCGGCTGGTCGCCGCCGGCTACGTCGACCGGCGTCCCAACCCCGCCGACGGGCGGGGGGTGCTCGCCGCGATCACCGACCGCGGGCGGGTCGTCGTCGAGGAGGCGACCGCCGCCCTGACCGCACTGGACTTCGGCCTCGGCGACGTGCCCGACGCCGAGCTGGAGACGCTGTTCGCCATCCTCGAGCGGGTCCGTCGCGGCGCCGGCGACGTGGCGGACGACGGCACGGCGGGGCGCTGAGCCCCGGCACCCCCGACACCGCTCCGGCCGCGGTGGGATGATCGAGGTCATGCAGCCCACCCGTCCCGGACGCCCCGACCCGCGCGCGCAGGCCCAGCAGGCACAGCTGGCCGCCTCCCTCGCCGGCGCGGTCGACCTCGCCGCCGTCAAGGCCCGCTCCGAGGCCGCGGCACGGGCCCAGACCGCGCCCCCGCCGAGTGCCGCCGCGCCGGACGGCGCCCCGGGGGCCGCCGTCGTCGACGTCACCGAGGCCACCTTCCAGGCCGAGGTGCTCGACCGCTCCTTCCAGGTGCCGGTCGTGCTCGACCTGTGGGCCGAGTGGTGCGGGCCGTGCAAGCAGCTCTCCCCGGTGCTCGAGCGGCTGGCCGCCGAGGGCGGCGGCTCCTGGGTGCTGGCCAAGGTCGACGTCGACGCCAACCCGGCACTGGCCCAGGGCCTGCGGGTGCAGGGCATCCCCGCGGTCAAGGCGGTCTGGCAGGGGCAGCTGGTCGCCGAGTTCACCGGTGCCATCCCGGAGGAGCAGGCGCGGCAGTTCGTCACGGAGCTGGTGCGGGCGACCACCGGTGGCGCCGTCCCGGGTGCCGGTGAGGAGCCCGGCGAAGCCGAGGACCCACGGCTGGACGTCGCCGAGGCCGCCCTCGAGCGCGGTGACCTGACCGCCGCCGAGGCCGCCTACCAGTCGATCCTCGACGCCGAGCCCGACCACCCGGTGGCGGGCCTCGCGCTGCGCCAGGTGCAGCTGTTCCGCCGCGCCGACGAGGCCGGGCCGGATGCGCTCGCCGCCGCCGACGCCGCTCCGGACGACGTCGCCGCACAGGCGCGGGCCGCGGACTTCCTGCTGGGCACCGGGGACGTCGAGGGTGCCTTCGAGCGGCTGCTGGACGTCGTCCGCCGGACCGCCGGGGACGACCGCGACCAGGCGCGCCGGCACCTGGTGGAGCTCTTCGGCGTCGTCGGCGACCAGGACCCGCGGGTCGCCGCAGCCCGCCGCCAGCTCACCCTCGCCCTGTACTGAGAGCCGACCCCGTCCTCCGCACCGCTCGCAGGCTCGCGGCGGCCCCTGCAGGGGGCCTCTGCTACAGGCCGACGTCGCAGGCGGCGGCGCCCTCGAAGAAGCCGTTGCGGAACAGGTCGACCAGCTGGAAGCCGGTCAGCGAGACCTCGGGCACCACCGACGGGTCGGTGCCGTAGGCCAGCAGGAACTGCACGGCCTCGTCGATGTCGCCGGGGGAGATGTCGGCGGCCGTCAGCTCGTCGTCGAAGAAGGCCGACGAGAACCAGCCGGTGAGGCACACCGAGGACCGGATGGCCGCCTCGTCGTCGGTGGACAGGCCCAGCTGGTCGCGCGCGGCGAGGGCGTAGGGCAGCGACACGGCGGTGATGACGGCGTAGTCGCCGCCGCCGAGCTCCTCGTAGGCCGGGCCGACCAGGTCCTCGACGTCGTAGCCCACGAGGTCCTCGTCGGCGCAGAACACCAGGTCCAGGTCGTCGGCGGCGCAGCTCGGCGGGCTGCCCTCGAAGGGCTCGAGCTGCGGCGGGGTGAACGCCTGGCCGAAGACCTGGTTGAACGCGAGGCCCCAGAACTCCGACAGGGCGTCGGCCGTGATCTGCTGCGCCTCGCCGAAGGGCGCGTTCCCGCCGCTCGCTGCCTCGCTGGCTGTCGAGAAGGCGCCCTGGGTGTAGGGGCGCTGGGCGGAGAAGTTGTCACGGCAGGCGGTCGGGCCGGCCTGGAAGCCCTCCTGGAACGCCGAGATGCGGTCGAAGTAGGAGCCGTGCGCCGCCTCGGTGTCGATGCTGGTGCCCACCGGGTCGCGCAGCAGCAGGTAGCCGCGCAGCACCTCGTCGAGCTCGGGTGCGCGGATCTGCGTGTGCTCGCTCTCCCCGTCGGCGACCCACGCCGTCCAGGCGCCGGCGAAGCAGTCGGCCTGGGTCTCCACCGAGATGGAGTAGTCGGGGTAGCCGACGCGACCCTGCACCGCGTGGCCGAACTCGTGGGCCATCACCAGCGCGGGGATGAAGCGGCCGTACTGCTCGGCGAGCTCCTGCAGGAAGGCGCGGTCGTAGCTGATGGAGTCGGAGTTCGGCGCGTCCGGTGCCTGGCAGTAGAAGGCGTTGCCCTCCACGTCGCGGGGGTCGGAGCCGCAGCCGATGCCCTGCGGGTACGCGCCGGGGTCGACGTCGCTGGGGTCGGCGCTGAAGTAGCCGCCCTGGAGCGGCACGAAGTCCTGCCCGAAGACGTCGGGGAACTGCTGGGCCCAGTAGGCCTCGAGGTCGGCCAGGGCGTTGCGCGCCAGGGTGTCGATCGGGCCGCCGGTGGCGCCGACCACCTGCAGCTCGGCGGAGGGGATGTCGGAGGCCGGGGGCCGGGCTGCACTGGGCAGGCCGACGACGGCGACCGAGCAGCCGGACACCAGCAGCAGCGCGGCCGTGGTGAGCAGGGCCACGGCTGCGCGGCGCACGGAGGAGGCAGGCATGTCCCTGGGATCGTCCCATCGCGGTGGTGCCGTCGCCCCCGGAGCTGCGACGCCGGGCGTCGGCGCGACCCCGTGACGTGCGGGAACGGCCCCTCTCCAGGGCCCCGCGGGCCCCGTCCGGAGGCCCACCCCGAGCGTGCGAGGAGTGAGGGGGACGGGGCCCTTCACCGACTGGTGGGGGGCGGGGAGGTCCTCAGTCGTGCACGAACCAGACGGTGCCCAGGGGCGGGACGGCGAGGGTGGCCGAGTAGGGCTGGCCGTGCCAGGGCTCCTCGACCGCCTCGACGGAGCCGTGGTTGCCGACGCCCGAGCCGCCGTACCCCTCGGCGTCGGTGTTGAGCACCTCGCGCCAGGTGCCCGGCCGCGGCAGGCCGATGCGGTAGCCGTGGTGGGGGGTGCCCGAGAAGTTCGCGACGCAGGCCAGCGCCTCGCCATCGGCGCCCTCCGAGCCGTCCCCGGCGGCCTCCGGGCGGCCGTAGCGCAGGAAGGACAGCACGTTGCCCGAGGCGTCGTTGGCGTCGATCCACTGGAAACCGGCGGGGTCGACGTCCTGGGACCACAGCGCGGCGGTCTCCCTGTACCGGGCGTTGAGGTCGGTCACCAGCTGCAGGACGCCGCGGTGCGCCGGGTCGTCGAGGTGCCACCAGTCCAGCGAGTGGCTCTCGGCCCACTCGGCGTCCTGGCCGAACTCCGACCCCATGAACAGCAGCTGCTTGCCGGGGTGGGCCCACATGTAGGCGAGGTAGCCGCGCAGGTTGGCCAGCTGCTGCCACCGGTCACCGGGCATCTTCCGCAGCAGCGAGCCCTTGCCGTAGACGACCTCGTCGTGGCTGATCGGCAGCACGTAGTTCTCGGAGTAGGCGTAGACCATCGAGAAGGTCAGCTGGTTGTGGTGGTAGCCGCGGTACACCGGCTCCTTGGACATGTAGCCCAGCGAGTCGTGCATCCAGCCCATGTTCCACTTGAAGCCGAAGCCCAGGCCGCCGAGGTGGGTGGGCCGGGTGACGCCGGGCCAGGCGGTCGACTCCTCGGCGATGGTGACGACGCCGGGGACCTCGCGGTAGACGGTGGCGTTCATCTCCTGCAGGAACGCCATCGCCTCCAGGTTCTCCCGGCCGCCGTGCACGTTGGGCACCCACTCGTCGCGGGAGTAGTCCAGGTAGAGCATCGAGGCGACCGCGTCGACGCGGATGCCGTCGACGTGGAACTCCTTGCACCAGTACAGCGCGTTGGCGACGAGGAAGTTGCGGACCTCGGAGCGGCCGAAGTCGAAGACGTAGGTGCCCCAGTCCAGCTGCTCGCCGCGGCGCGGGTCGCCGTGCTCGTACAGCGGGGTGCCGTCGAAGCGGGCCAGCGCCCAGTCGTCCTTGGGGAAGTGCGCCGGGACCCAGTCGACGATGACGCCGATGCCGGCCTGGTGTGCCCGGTCGATGAGGTAGCGCAGGTCGTCGGGGCTGCCGAAGCGGGAGGTCGGCGCGTAGTAGGAGGTGACCTGGTAGCCCCACGAGCCACCGAACGGGTGCTCGGCCAGCGGCATGAACTCGATGTGGGTGAAGCCGTGCTCGACGACGTAGTCGACCAGCTCGTCGGCCAGCTGCCGGTAGGAGAGGCCCTGCCGCCACGAGCCCGCGTGCACCTCGTAGATGCTCATCGGCCGCTCGTGCCAGCCGCTGCGGGCCCGCTCGGCCAGCCACTCGTCGTCGGCCCACTCGTGGTGGGACTCGGTGACGATCGAGGCGTTGAGCGGCGGCACCTCGGTCTCGAAGGCCAGCGGGTCGGACTTGTGCCGCCACACGCCGTCGCGGCCGAGCACGTGGTAGCGGTACTTCACACCCACCTGGACGCCGGGGATGAAGACCTCCCAGACGCCGGAGGCGCCCAGCGACCGCATCGGGTAGGCGCGCGCCTCCCAGTAGTCGAAGTCGCCGGTCACCCGCACGCCCTGGGCGTTGGGCGCCCAGACCGCGAAGGAGACGCCCTCGACCCGGCCGCGCGGGGTGTCGTAGCGCCGCACGTGCGAGCCGAGCACCTCCCACAGCCGCTCGTGCCGTCCCTCGCGGATGAGGTGCTGGTCGATCTCGCCGACCGTGGGCAGCCAGCGGTAGGGGTCGTCGACGACGAAGGTGTTGGTGCCGCCCTCGCCGTCGCCGTAGGTCACCTCGACCCGGTAGTCACCGGGCTGCCCGGGCAGGTGGGCCTCGTGGATGCCGCCGTGCAGCTGCCGGGCGTCGTAGCGGGCGCCGTCCTCGTCGACGACGGTCACCGAGACCGCGTCGGGCCGCAGCGTGCGGACCACCCACCCGTCGCGGGCCGGGTGGGCACCGAGCACGCTGTGCGGGGCGTGGGACCAGCCGTCGACGACGGCGCGCAACTGCTCCTCGCTGACCTCGGCGGGTGCCTCCTGCTGGGCGAGGCCCTCCTCGGCGGGCGCCTGCCCCTCGGGGACGGTCGCCGCCGCCGCCTCCGGCCCGGTGCCGGACGTGGTGTCCTCGGCGGGCCGGGTCTCCGATGGCTGGGTCCCCGGCGGCTGGGTCCCCGCGGGCGCGGTCTCGGCCGGGCCCGCGCCGCCGTCCTCGTCCGGGGCCTGCGGGGTGCTCGGCTCCGCCGGGTCCGGGCTCGGCGGCTCCGGCTGGCCGGCCGGAGCGCCGCTCGGACTGCCCGGCTCGGCGATCGGCGCCGGGGCGACCACCGGCTCGGCGGTGCCACCCTGCTCTGCGACGACGTCGCCCTGGGGAGCCTGCGCGCGCGGCGCGCGCTTGGGCGCCCGCTTCGCGGGCGTCTCGCCGTCGGCCGCCGCAGCCGCCGTCTTCTTGGCCGTCGTCCGCTTCGTCGTCGTCCCCCCGGCAGCCTTCGTCGCCGGCGCGTCCTTCTTGGCGGCGGGGGCCTTCTTGGCGGCGGGGGCCTTCTTCGCCGCCGCCCGCTTGCGCGCCGGGGTGGCGTTGACGATCGGCTCCGCCTCCGCCGCCTGCGCCTCGGCGGTCCGCTCCTCGACGACGGCCTGCAGCTCCTCCCGCGTCGCGGGAGCGCGCCCGTCGGTACCGGGGGAGTCGGTGGTGCGCTCGGTGTCGTCCGGGGGTGTCATGGCTCGCCGTCCTCTTCGGTGCCGGTGTTCAGGTTCGTGGCTCGCCGCGCTGACCCGCGGCGGTGAGCCGGGACAGCGACTGCAGCGGGATCATCAGCCAGTGCGGGCGGTTGCGCGCCTCGTAGACGCACTCGTAGACGGCCTTGTCCGCCTCGAAGGCGCGCAGCAACGGGCTGTTGCCGCACGCATCCATGCCGCTCGCGGCCGCGTAGCCCGCGCAGAACGCGCTCCGGTTGCGCTCTGCCCACTCCTGCGCGCGGTAAGCGCGCTGTTGATCACCCGGCTGCTCCACGAGCATGTGGCGGGCGGCGTAGTCGAAGCTCCGCAGCATCCCGGCCACGTCCCGCATCGGGCTGTCCAGCTCGCGGCGCGCGGCCAGCGGGCGGGCGGGTTCGCCCTCGAAGTCGAGCACGATCCACCCGGTGGCGGTGCGCAGCACCTGGCCCAGGTGGAGGTCGCCGTGCACCCGCTGGCGGACGACGGGCTCGGGGTTCTCCGCCACGGCCGCGTAGACCGCACGCAGCCCGTCGGCGTGCTCGGCCAGTTGCGGGACGACCTCGATCGCGGCGTCGAGCCGCTCGGTCATCTGCCGGGCGACGGTGTTGAACCAGTCGCGGTCGGCCTCCTCGGTCGGCAGCACCTGCGCCATGTCGGCGTGCACCGAGGCGGTGGCCGCGCCGAGCCGCTCGCTGTCGGCGGCGAAGTCCCCGCCCACCTCGTCGGCGTGCAGGTCGCCCTCGGCGTAGAGGTCGCGCACGCTGGCGGTGGCCAGCCGCCACCCGTCGCTGGCGTTGGGCACGAACCGCTGCAGCATGAGGACCGTCGCCGGCGGGGTGTCGGCGTCCCGGTCGTGGTCGATCTCGGCGTGCCCGAGCAGCGGCGCGATGTGCGGGTTGCCGGTCCGGCGCAGGGCGCTGTGGACCTCGACGTCCGGGTTGAGGCCGGGCTCGAGCCGCCGGAACAGCTTGAGGATCGCCTCCTGCCCGTACACCAGCGAGGTGTTGCTCTGCTCGGCGGACAGGACGTCGCCGGGGAGCCCGGCCGGGATCTCGGCGCCCTCGCCCGGCACGAAGCGCATCGGGCCGACCGTCGCCGCCTCGGCGAGGTGGGTGAGCCAGGTGGCGGTCGCCTCGCGGTCGCGCATCGCGTCGTAGGCGTAGTTCTCGCCGTTCTCGTGGGGCACGGTGCCGACGAGCGCCGCGCTCAGCTCCTCGGCCGGGTGGTCCCGCCAGGACAGCGGGACCAGGTAGGTCTCCGTGGCGCCGTCGCTGTAGGTCACCGTCACCCGGTGGATGGACAGGACGGGGTGGGAGCGGTCGAGGAAGAAGCTCTCCTCCGTGACGCCTGCCCACTCCCGTCCCTTGCTGCCGAACCAGCGCTGCGACGGCATCCACTCCCGGAGCAGTCCGGTCAGGGCGTTCATCGGGCTCCTCCGGTGTCGGCCGTGTCGCCTGCAGCTGGTTCCTCGCCGGAGCCGACGAGGCCCGCGGCCAGCAGGGAGTCGGCCACCGCGGTGTCGTCGGTCTCGGTGGGCTCCTCCACCGGCTCGGCGGGCTTGGCCAGCTCGAACCAGTAGAAGCCGTGACCGGAGAGGGTGAGCATGTAGGGCAGGACGCCGATCTGCGGGAACTCCACCCGGCCGGTCAGCTCGATCGGGGTGTAGCCCTCGAAGCGGCGCAGGTCCAGCTCCACCGGCTGCGGGAACCGGGAGAGGTTGTTGACGCAGAGCACCACGTCGTCGCCGAACTCGCGGACGAAGGAGAGCACCGTCGGGTTGCGCGAGCCGATCTCGGCGTAGCTGCCCCGGCCGAAGGTCGGGTGCTGCTTGCGCACGTGGATCATCTGCCGCAGCCAGTGCAGCATCGAGTTGGTGTTGCGCAGCTGGGACTCGACGTTGGTGACCTGGTAGCCGTAGACCGGGTCCTGGTTCAGCGGCAGGTACATCCGCTGCGGGTCGGCGGTGGAGAAGCCGCCGTTGCGGTCCGGCGTCCACTGCATCGGGGTGCGCACGCCGTCGCGGTCACCGAGCCAGATGTTGTCGCCCATGGCGATCTCGTCGCCGTAGTAGAGGACCGGCGAGCCGGGCAGCGACAGCAGCAGCGCGTTGAACAGCTCGAGGGTGTCCATGTCGTTGTCCAGCAGCGGCGCCAGCCGCCGGCGGATGCCGATGTTGGCCTTCATGCGGGGGTCCTTGGCGTACTCCGCCCACATGTAGTCGCGTTCCTCGTCGGTGACCATCTCGAGGGTCAGCTCGTCGTGGTTGCGCAGGAAGATGCCCCACTGGCAGTTGTCCGGGATCTCCGGCGTCTGCGCCATGATCTCCGAGATCGGGAACCGCTGTTCCCGCCGGACGGCCATGAACAGGCGCGGCATCACCGGGAAGTGGAAGGCCATCTGGCACTCGTCGCCGTCCTCGCCGAAGTACTCGACGACGTCGGCCGGCCACTGGTTGGCCTCGCACAGCAGCACCCGGTCGGGGTAGTCGGCCTCGACGACCTTGCGGACCTGCTTGAGGATCTCGTGGGTCCCCGGCAGGTTCTCGCAGTTGGTGCCCTCCTCCTCGATCAGGTACGGCACGGCGTCCAGCCGGAAACCGTCGATGCCCAGGTCCAGCCAGAACCGCAGGGCGTCCAGGATCGCCTCGGTCACCCGCGGGTTCTCGAAGTTGAGGTCGGGCTGGTGGGAGAAGAACCGGTGCCAGAAGTACTGCTTGCGCACCGGGTCGAAGGTCCAGTTCGAGCTCTCGGTGTCGACGAAGATGATCCGCGCGTCGGCGTAGCGGGTGTCGTCGTCGCTCCACACGTAGAAGTCGCCGTAGGGGCCGTCGGGGTCGCTGCGGCTGGCCTGGAACCAGGGGTGCTGGTCCGAGGTGTGGTTCATGACGAAGTCGATGATCACGCGGATGCCGCGGGCGTGGGCGGCGGCGAGGAACTCGGTGAAGTCCTCGATGTCGCCGAACTCGGGCAGCACCGCGGTGTAGTCGCTGACGTCGTAGCCGCCGTCCCGCAGCGGGGAGGCGAAGAACGGCGGCAGCCACAGGCAGTCGACGCCGAGCCACTGCAGGTAGTCCAGTTTGTCGATCATGCCGCGCAGGTCGCCGACGCCGTCGGCGTTGCTGTCGGCGAAGCCGCGGACCAGCACCTCGTAGAAGAGCGCGCGCTTGTACCACTCGGGGTCGGTGCCGGGTGCCGGCAGCGCCGACGGCGCCGCCTCGGGGCGGCCGGCTGGGAGGTCGGGGACGGGAACGGTCATCGCAGGAAGTCGCCCTCGGTTCTGCAGGGGGGAGCGGGTGGGTACGGGGCCCGTCGCGAGCTGGCGAGCGGTGGGGGGAGGCGGGTCCTCTCTCAGGACACCGGCGGCGGTACCCGGACCTGCCGGGGATAGGCGATCGAGAAGACGTGCGCCGGCTCCCGGTAGGGGTCGAGCTCGACGTAGTTGAACTGGCCCCAGTCCCAGCTGTTGCCGGTCAGCTCGTCGGTCACGGTGAACCGCTCGTACCAGTCCAGTCCGATCGCCGGCAGGTCCAGGGACGTCGTGCCGATCTGGGTGTGGTGGCTGGAGAGGTTCACCACCACCAGGACGGCGTCCTGCGAGCCGGGGTCGGTCTTGGTGAAGCAGATCAGGTTCGGGTTGTCCACGGAGTGGAACCGCAGCGTGCGCAGCTGCTGGAGGGCCGGGTGGGCGCGCCGGATCTCGTTGAGCCGGCGCAGGTAGGGCGCGAGGCTGCGCCCGGAGGACTCGGCGGCGGCCCAGTCGCGCGGCCGCAGCTGGTACTTCTCGCTGTCGAGGTACTCCTCGCTGCCGGGGCGCACCGCGACGTGCTCGAAGAGCTCGAAGCCCGAGTAGACACCCCACGTCGGGCTCATCATCGCCGCCAGGACGGCGCGGATCTTGAACATCGGCGGGCCGCCGAGCTGCAGCGACGCGTGCAGGATGTCCGGGGTGTTCACGAAGAAGTTCGGCCGCATGTAGTGGCTGTTGGTGGCCAGCTCGCGGCCGTACTCCTCGAGCTCCTCGCGCCCGGTGCGCCACGTGAAGTACGTGTAGGACTGCGTGTACCCGATGCGGGCCAGCTGGTGCATCATCGCCGGCCGGGTGAAGGCCTCGGCGAGGAAGAGCACGTCCGGGTCGGTCTCCTTGACCGTCCAGATCAGCCAGTGCCAGAAGTTCAGCGGCTTGGTGTGCGGGTTGTCGACGCGGAAGACCCGCACCCCGGCGTCCATCCACACCCGGATGACCCGCAGGCACTCGGCGTAGATGCCCTCGGGGTCGTTGTCGAAGTTGACCGGGTAGATGTCCTGGTACTTCTTCGGCGGGTTCTCCGCGTAGGCGATCGTGCCGTCGGGCTTGGTGGTGAACCACTCCGGGTGCGCCTCGACCCAGGGGTGGTCGGGCGCGGCCTGCAGCGCGAAGTCCAGCGCCACCTCCATGCCCAGCTCGCGGGTGCGGTCGACGAAGGCGCGGAAGTCCTCCATCGTGCCCAGCTGCGGGTGGACGGCGTCGTGCCCGCCCTCGGCGCTGCCGATGGCCCACGGCGAGCCCGGGTCGTCCGGCCCGATCTCGTAGGGGTTGCCGCCCGGGAACTGGGCGGTGTTCGGGCCCTTGCGGTTGACCGTGCCGATCGGGTGGATCGGCGGCAGGTACACCACGTCGAAGCCCATGTCGGCGATGGCGGGCAGCCGCTCGGCCGAGGTGGCGAACGTGCCGTGCGTGGGGCGGCCGTCGACGACCGGGCCGGTGGAACGGGGGAAGAACTCGTACCAGGAACCGAACAGCGCGCGGGGCCGGTCGACCCAGACCTCGTACTCCGGCCCCGGGGTGACCAGCTCGCGCACCGGGTGGTCGTGCAGGTACCGCTGCACCGCCTCGGCCAGCGCCGGGGCGACCCGGGCGGGCAGCTCCCGGGAGGTGTCGCGCAGCGCGGCGGCGGCCTCGGTGACGCGGTCGCGCCAGTCGGCGTCGGCCTCGGCGGCCACCCGGTCGAGCAGCCGGGCGCCCTCCTCCAGGTCGTTGGCGAGCTCCTCGGGCCCCTGACCGGCGGCGATCTTGACCTCGACGGCGTGGTGCCAGGTCGCGAGCGGGTCGCTCCAGGCCTCCACCCGATAGGTCCACCGGCCCTCGCGGTCCGGGACGACGGTGGTCAGCCAGCGGTCGGGCTGGTCGCCGAAGCGCTCCATCCGGTGCAGGGACGGCGCGGCGCCGTCCCCGCCCGGTGGGGTCCAGACGACGTTCGCGGCGACGGCGTCGTGGCCCTCGCGGAAGACGGTCGCGGTGATCGGCAGGTGCTCACCGACCACGGCGCGCGCGGAGAACGCGCCGCAGGACACGACGGGGGCGACATCGGTGATGCCGAGGCGGAGGTCAGCGCGGCCAGTCATCCCGGCCACGCTATCGAGGGCCCGTCGGGTGAGCACATCGGCCGCCGTGGCCTGCCGTTCGCGGTGCGGGACGGGCGGGACGGCGGGGTGACCGGGGCGTCGGCTGGCCATGGCTCATCCTGACGCGTCCGGCGCTGCACCGCTCTGGCGGCGGCCGTGGCGCCCGTCAGTAGTCTCGCCCCGTGCGCGCTCTCCGCCGGTTCACCGTCCGGGCATCGCTCCCCGAGGAGCTGGTGCCGCTGTCCCACCTCGTCACCAACCTCCGCTGGTCCTGGCACGCCGAGACCCGCGACCTCTTCGAGGCGCTCGACCCGGAGCTGTGGCGGACCTGCAACGGCGACCCGGTCAAGGTCCTCGGCGAGGTCTCGGCCGAGCGGCTGGCCACCCTCGCGAGGGACCGGCGGTTCGTGCGCCGGCTGCAGGACGTCGTCGACGACCTGGAGGAGTACCTGTCCGCGCCGCACTGGTACCAGTCGCTGGGGGAGGGCGCGCCGGCGACGGTCGCCTACTTCTCCGCGGAGTTCGGTATCACCGAGGTGCTGCCGCAGTACTCCGGCGGGCTGGGCATCCTCGCCGGCGACCACCTCAAGGCCGCCTCCGACCTCGGTGTCCCGCTGATCGGCGTGGGGCTGCTGTACCGGGCCGGCTACTTCGAGCAGGGCCTGTCGGCCGACGGCTGGCAACTGGAGCACTACCCGTCGCTGGACCCGCACGGCCTGCCGCTGAAGCTGCTGCGCCAGCCCGACGGCACCGCCGTCGTCATCAACGTCCCGCTGCCCGAGGGGCGCACGCTGTTCGCGCACGTCTGGCGGGCCCAGGTCGGCCGGGTGTCGCTGCTGCTGCTCGACAGCGACATCGAGGAGAACACCCCGGCCGAGCGCGGGGTCACCGACCGCCTGTACGGCGGCGACGAGGACCACCGGCTGCGCCAGGAGATGCTGCTCGGCATCGGCGGCGTGCGTGCGCTGCGCGCCTACTGCCAGCTCACCGGGACGCCGGCGCCGGAGGTCTACCACGCCAACGAGGGGCACGCGGGCTTCCTCGGCATCGAGCGGATCCGCGAGCTCACCGAGTCGCACGGGCTGTCGTTCCCCGAGGCGCTGCAGGCGGTGCGCGCCGGCACGGTGTTCACCACCCACACGCCGGTGCCGGCCGGCATCGACCGCTTCCCGCGGGCGCTGATCGAGCGCTACTTCGCCGGCTTCGGGGTCCCCCTGGACCAGCTGATCCCGCTGGGCGCCGAGGCTGACCCGACGAAGTTCAACATGGCCCACATGGGCCTGCGGCTGGGTCAGCGCGCCAACGGCGTCAGCCGGCTGCACGGGCACGTCAGCCGGGGCATGTTCAACTACCTGTGGCCGGGTTTCGACAAGGGCGACGTGCCGATCAGCTCGATCACCAACGGCGTGCACGCACCGACGTGGACCGCCCGCGAGCTGGTCGAGATGGGCACCCAGGCCAGCAGCCAGGGCGACCCGGTCGAGGCCGGCGGCGAGGTGCACTTCGACGGCGTGGACCGGATCCCCTCCGGCGAGCTGTGGAGCACCCGCCGGATGCTGCGCGGCCGGCTGGTCGAGGAGGTGCGCCGCCGGCTGCGGGACACCGCCCTCTCCCGCGGCGCCGCGGAGTCCGAGGTGGGGTGGACCGACAGCGCGTTCGACCCCGACGTCCTCACGATCGGCTTCGCCCGCCGGGTCCCGTCCTACAAGCGGCTGACCCTCATGCTGCGCGACCCCGAGCGGCTGAGGGCGCTGCTGCTGGACCCCGAGCGCCCGGTGCAGCTGGTCATCGCCGGCAAGAGCCACCCGGCCGACGACGGCGGCAAGCAGCTCATCCAGCAGATGGTGAAGTTCGCCGACGACCCCGAGATCCGGCACCGCATCGCCTTCCTGCCCGGCTACGACATCGGCATGGCGCGCTACCTCTACTGGGGGTGCGACGTCTGGCTGAACAACCCGCTGCGCCCGCTGGAGGCGTGCGGTACCTCGGGCATGAAGGCCGCGCTCAACGGCGGGCTGAACCTCTCCATCCGCGACGGCTGGTGGGACGAGTGGTTCGACGGCCAGAACGGGTGGGCCATCCCCACCGCCGACGGCGTCGCCGACCCCGAGCGCCGCGACGACATCGAGGCCCGGGCCATCTACGAGCTGCTCAGCAGCCAGGTGATCCCGCGCTTCTACGAGACCGACCGGGACGGCGTCCCCAGCCGGTGGGTCGAGATGGTGCGGCACACGCTGCGCGAGACCGGCCCCAAGGTGCTGGCGACCCGGATGGTGCGCGACTACGTGCAGCAGCTGTACGTGCCGGCGGCCGGCTCGTCCCGGGACATGGCCGAGTCCGGTTACGGCGCGGCCCGCACCGAGGCCGGCTGGCGCGCCAAGCTGCTCGACCGCTGGAGCACCGTGCGGGTCGCCCACGTCGAGGCCACCGGCGCCGGCGACACCCCGGAGATCGGCTCGACGCTGGCGCTGCGCGCGGAGGTGGAGCTGCCGGGGCTCACGCCGTCCGACGTCCAGGTGCAGGCCGCCTACGGACGGGTCGACGACGCCGACGGCCTCCACGAGGTGACCACCCTGCCGATGGCGCACGAGCACACCGACGGGTCGCGGCACTGGTTCTCCGCCACGCTGCCCCTGGAGCGCACCGGCGCCTTCGGCTACACGGTGCGCGTGCTGCCGCACTCGGAGCACCTGGCGGACCCGGCCGAGCTGGGGGTCGTGGCGAGCGCCTGAAGGAGGCCCGTCCTCCCCACCCTCCGCGAGCACAGGGCGGGACCCGGGACGGGGCCGCCGCCTGCCCGGTCCACGTGCTCGGAGTGGGCCACGGAGGACACATCTGCCACGCCGGTCGCACCGGTCCCGACCGCCCGCCCGGTGATCGGCGTGGCGGGGAGGACGGATCACCCAGTCGGGCGAGTCGCCTCTAGGCTGGACGCCATGCCCGACCGCTGTGAAGTCCTGCCAGGCGACTCCGTCGTCGCGCGACGTGGAGGCGGCCTGCTGTGGGTGGACGCCCCCGGCTCGCCGGCCCTGGTCGCCGCGCTGCACGCCTGCCTGGGGGTGGCCGGCCCCGGCGCGGAGCGCGTCCTCGCGGCGGTCGCCGGTCAGGTCGCCGTCCTCGGCGGCAGCTCGGCGTCCTTCGCGCTCGTCCTCGTCGACACCGCGGGCGGCTCGGGCAACGGCACCGCGCTGTGGTGCGGCAAGGGCCAGCCGGCCGTGGACGGCGTCCCGGTGTCGGGCTCGTCGGTCGACGGCTGCACCCTCGCCAGCGGCTTCCAGCTCGGCCAGACCCTCTACGTCGGCCCCGGCCAGCCGGTGCCCACCATGCCGCCGGGGGTCGCCTACGACCTGATCGAGGGCACCGTCCCCGGCTCGGGGGCGATGCTGCAGCTGGCCGCGGCAGCACACCCGTCGTCGGCCGCCGCCCCGCAGGCGGCGCCGTCGTTCACCGCAGGCTCCGACGCGGGCTTCAGCAGCGCCGGGTCCTCCGGGTACGGCGCGACGGCCGCCCCCTCGCGCCCACAGGACGACGAGGGCGAGGCGACCGCCTTCTGGAAGCCGGAGGCCGCCCCCGCGCCGGTGCTGCGCTTCGACGACGGCCTGGTCGTGACCGTCGACGAGGACCTCGTGCTCGGCCGCCGTCCGGACAACCACGAGCTGGTCACCGCGGGCTCCGCCCGGCCGGTGCCCATCGCCGACACCCAGAACGTGCTCTCCTCGGCGCACGCCGCGATCCAGCGCAACGGCCGCGAGGTGTCGCTGGTCGACCTCGGGTCGCTCAACGGCACGCACGTCGCCGGTCCCGAGGCCACCGAGTGGACCCAGCTCGAGCCCGGCGTGGCCCACCCGCTCTCCGACGGCGACCGCCTGCTGCTGGGGTGGACGGTCATCACCTTCGAGCAGCAGCCCGACTGAGGAAGGACCACCCTTCCCCCGACGCCTCGCAGGCTCGGCGCGGGACCCTGAAGGGTGGCCGTGCCCGCGAGAGCGTTGAGCCGGCCACTGCCGGCGTTCCCCGCGCTGTGCCGACGCTGCGGTACCGGCACAGCACGAGGGACCCCGGCGGTGCGGCAGGGGACGGCACCGGGCCGCGGCGTCAGGGCCGGCGGAGGACTCGGAGCAGCCAGACGCAGCGCGGCGGCACCTCGATCGGGCCGGGCGCGACCACGGTCGGCCGCGGCGGCGCGACCGTCGTCCACTCGGTCGACACGACGAACTCGTAGCCGTCGGCCCACGGGGCGCCGGGCAGGTGCACGGTCACGGGCTCTGCGCCGGCGTGCAGCTGCACGAGGTAGGAGTCGTCCTGCACCGGCCGGCCGCGCTCGTCGCGGTGCCGGATGCCCCGGCCGTCGAGGTACATCCCGATCGTCTGCAGCCCGGTGTCGAACCAGCCGGCGGTGTCCAGCTGCGCACCGCCCGGGGCGAACCAGGCCAGGTCGCGCGTGCCGCCGGTGTCGGGGAGCTCGTGCCCCTCGAAGAACGCCTCCTGCCGCAGCACCGGGGAGTCCCGGCGCAGCCGCACCAGGCGGGCGACGAAGGCGCGCAGGTCCTCGTCCACGTCGGCCCAGTCGAGCCAGGAGATCTCGTTGTCCTGGCAGTAGGCGTTGTTGTTGCCGCCCTGCGTCCGGCCGAGCTCGTCGCCGGCGGTGAGCATGGGGACGCCGGTCGACAGCAGCAGCGTGGCCAGGTGGTTGCGCACCTGCCGCGCCCGCAGCGCGGTGACCTGCGGGTCGTCGGTCGGGCCCTCGACGCCGCAGTTCCAGTTCCGGTTGTGGCTCTCGCCGTCCCGGTTCTCCTCGCCGTTGGCCTCGTTGAGCTTGCGCTCGTAGGTGACCAGGTCGGCCAGGGGGAAGCCGTCGTGGGCGGTGACGAAGTTGACGCTCGCGAAGGGACGGCGGCCGTCGGAGCGGTAGAGGTCCGAGGAGCCGGTCAGCCGGTAGGCCAGGTCGCGCACCCCCACGCGGGCGCCGGACCACACGTCGCGCACGGTGTCGCGGTACTGCCCGTTCCACTCGGTCCACAGCGGCGGGAAGTTGCCGACCTGGTAGCCGCCGGGGCCGACGTCCCAGGGCTCGGCGATGAGCTTGACCCGGCTGACCACCGGGTCCTGGTGGATGACGTCGAAGAAGGCCGAGAGCCGGTCGACGTCGTGCATCGAGCGAGCCAGCGCCGCGGCGAGGTCGAAGCGGAAGCCGTCGACGTGCATCTCGGTCACCCAGTAGCGCAGCGAGTCCATGAGCAGCGCCAGCACCTGGGGACGGCGGACGTCGAGGGTGTTGCCGCAGCCGGTGTAGTCCTGGTAGCGGGACGGGTCGCCCTCGCGCAGCCGGTAGTAGCCGCCGTTGTCGATGCCCTTGAAGGACAGGGTCGGGCCGGTGTGGTCGCCCTCGGCGGTGTGGTTGTAGACGACGTCGAGGACGACCTCGATGCCCGCGGCGTGCAGCGACTTGACCATCGCCTTGAACTCGGTGACCTGCTGCCCGGCGGTGCCGGAGGAGCTGTAGGCCGCGTGCGGGGCGAAGTAGCCCAGCGTGTTGTAGCCCCAGTAGTTGCTCAGTCCGCGGCGCAGCAGGTGCGGTTCGCTGACGAAGTGGTGCACGGGCAGGAGCTCGACGGCGGTCACGCCGAGGGACTGCAGGTGCTCGATGAACGCGGGGTGGGCCAGGCCCGCGTAGGTGCCGCGCAGAGCCGGCGGGACGTCGGGGTGCCGGATCGTCGCGCCCTTGACGTGCACCTCGTATATGACCGTGTCCGACCACGGCGTGGTGGGGGAGCGGTCGCCGTCCCACGGGAAGGAGTCGTGCACCACGACGCCGCGCGGCACGTACGGCGCGGAGTCCCGCGGGTCGGGTCCCTCGCCACCCTCGTACCGGAAGCCGAACAGCGCCGGGTGCAGGGCCTGGTCGCCGTCGACCGCCCGGGCGTAGGGGTCCAGCAGCAGCTTGGCGGGGTTGTGCCGCAGCCCCGAGCTGGGGTCCCAGCCGCCGTGCACGCGGTAGCCGTAGCGCTGGCCGGGGCCGACGCCGGGCAGCCGGCCGTGCCAGACCTGGTGGGTGTTCTCCCGCAGCCGGAGGCGGTGCTCGGTGCCGTCGTCGTCGAACAGGCACAGGTCGACCGCGTGCGCACCGGCCGACCACAGCGCGAAGTCGGTCCCGGTGCCGTCCCAGTGGGCTCCCAGGGGGGCGGGGGAACCGGGCCACACCTCGTACTCGTCCGGGCTGCTGTGCACGGCAGCGATCCTGACAGCACCGGCCGACCCGGGGTCGCAGCGGCGCGGGTGCGGTGCGGGTTGGTTGGATGGGGGGCGTGTCGAGCGATCCGGTCGTCGAGATGCAGGGTGTGGACGTCGTCCGGGGGGAGACGTGCCTGCTGCGCGGGATCGACTGGACGGTCGAGGCCGACCAGCGCTGGGTGGTCCTCGGTCCGAACGGCGCGGGCAAGACGACGCTGCTGCAGCTGGCCGCGGCGCAGATGCACCCCACGCGGGGGACGGTCACGCTGCTCGGCGAGACCCTCGGCGCGGTCGACGTCTTCGAGCTGCGGCCGCGGATCGGGCTGACCAGCGCCGCGCTGGCCCAGCGGATCGAGCCCGGCGAGCGCACCGGCGACGTCGTCCTCTCCGCCGGGTACGCCGTGGTCGGCCGCTGGCGGGAGCGCTACGACGTCGACGACCTCACCCGCGCAGCGGTGCTCATGCAGCAGTGGGGCGTGACCCCGATGGCGCACCGCCCGTTCGGCACGCTCAGCGAGGGCGAGCGCAAGCGGGTGCAGATCGCCCGTGCGCTCATGCCCGACCCGGAGCTGCTGCTGCTCGACGAGCCGGGCGCAGGCCTGGACCTCGGCGGCCGCGAGGACCTGGTCAGCCGGCTGACGGACCTGGCCCGCTACCTCCACGCCCCCGCCCAGGTCCTGGTGACCCACCACGTCGAGGAGATCCCGCCCGGTTACACCCACGCGCTGCTGCTGCGCGGCGGGCAGCTCGTGGCGGCCGGCCCGATGGACCAGGTGGTCACCCAGGAGGCGCTGTCGGAGACCTTCGGGCTGGCGCTGCAGGTGCAGCGCTCCGACGGGCGCTGGACCGCCCGCCGGGCCGCCTGAGAGAGGTGAGAGGACCCGGCGAAGGACCCCCTGCCCCCCGCTCCTCGTGGAGGGGCCCCGTCCTCCCCACCCTTCGCAGGCTCAGGGCGGGACCCGGGCCGGGGATGGGAACCCTGCAGGGGGCCACCTCGCGAGCTGCGAGCGGGGCCGCGCCGGTCCGCGCGCTCCGCGGTCCGTCGCTTCCCGCGGTCGTGGCCGGCGTCGCGCTGGCCCTCGGCGTCGTCGTCCAGCTGCTGCCGCTGGTGCTCTTCCCCACGGTGCTCAGCCAGGACGGCCCCGCGCACGTGGCCGGCGCCTGGGTCCTGCTCCACTCCGGGGACGACGACGCCACCGGCGCGCTGCTGCGCGAGCACTACCGCAGCGACCTGACGCCGGTGCCCAACATGCTGGCCACGCTGCTGCTGGTTGCCCTGCTGCCCCTGGCCGGCCCGGACGGCGCGGAGGCGCTGCTGGTCGCCGGGCTCGTCCTCGGCCTGGTCGCCGCGCTGGCCTGCGTGGTGCGCGCCCTGGACCGGCGGGCCTGGTGGCTCGCCGCGGCCGCGCTGCCCCTCGCCGGCAGCCACCTGGTGGCCTACGGCTTCTACAACTACGTGCTCGGCGTGGTCGGGGCGCTGCTCGTCCTCGCGGTGGCGCTGCGCCGCCGCGACGGGTGGCGGCTGGCCGGGACGGCGGGGCTGGCCGCCCTGCTCGTGCTGACCTGGAGCGCGCACCTGCTGCCGTGGGTGTTCGCGGCGGGCAGCGTGCTGGTGCTGGCCGGGGTCCGCACCGTCGGCGCCGTCCGCGGCGGCCGCCCGGTCCCGGCCGCCGTACGGCAGCACGCCGTCCCGGTCCTGCTCGCCGCCGTGCCCTCGGCAGCGCTGACCGCCCGCTACCTCGCCACGGGGGAGGGGCCACCGGCCGAGGGCGAGGTCGAGCCGTCGCCGGCGCGGCTCGGCGCGCTGCTGACCGGGCTGCGGCCGTTCGTCACCGGCTGGGGCGCGGAGCGGCTGCCGGCGCTGCTCACCGTCGTCGTGCTCGCCGTCCTCGCTGCCGCGGCGCTGCGGCGGGCGCGGCCGGGGGGCCCCGGCCTGGGACCGGAGCGGGTCGCGCTCGGGCTGCTGCTGGCCGGTGTCACGGTGGTCTACTGGCTGACGCCGGACCGGCTGGGCGAGGACTTCGGCTTCCTCGCCGCCCGGCTGGCCTGGTTCCCGCCGCTGCTGCTGGTGCTGTGGGCGGCCACGCGCGCTCCGGGCCCGCGGGTCGGCGCCGCCGCGACCGTGTTCCTGGTGGTCGCGGCCTCGGCCGCCGCGCTCGGCCGGCTGCCCGCGCAGACCGCCGCGGCCGGCGAGGTCGGCGAGCTGCTGGCGCTGGCCGACCGGATCCCGCCCGGCTCCACCGTCGCCGTCCTGCAGTACGACCGGTCGGTGGTCTGGCCCGGCACGGGGGCGCCGGACCCGCTGCGCCACGAGTCCAGCCGGCTGGCGGTCCGCGCCGGGGGCGTCGACGTCGGCCACTACGAGGCGGTGCACGACTACTTCCAGGTGCGCTTCGACGGGCCGCCGTACCTGCGCCAGCGGCTGGACCCTGATCCGGAGATGCACGGACTGGAGCGCATCCCGCCGGTGGTCGACCTCCCCGCCGTCCGCGGCGACCTCGACGCGGTCGTGGTGCTGGGCCTGGACCGGGCCGGCGACGACGTGCAGCGGGCCGAGGGCACCCGGGAGGTCACCGCAGAGCTGCGCACCCACTACGCACGGGTGGCGACCTCGCCGTCCGGCCTGGCGGTGCTGTGGCGCGCCGACCCGCCGTCCGGTCACACTGCGGCCGGTGGCAGCGCGGCCACCCCCCAGGGGTGACCCGCAGGTTCCGGTGACGGACCATGGGGGTAGACGGGTTTGGCCACGTCCGGGACGAGGACGTGGCGCACCAGTCCCGGGACGCCGGGAGAGTTGCGGAGGACGCGTGCGCAGGCCACAGCCGGGGACCGGCTCTCCCGCCGACGTCGGGCTCGGAGGACCTGCCGTTCCCGAGGCGACCGGAGAGGACGTCCGCGTCACGGTCACCGGGACCGGCACCGTCGTCGGCGCGGTCCGGTCCGCCGGGTGCCGGCTCGACCGTCGTACGCGTGTCGTCTAGGCCCGGCGGCACGCAGGCCGCTCCTCCCACCACCCTCCAGCGCCCGGCGCCGGCGCGACCGGGCCGCCGGTCGGCAGCGTGGCCCCGCCTCGGGGAGCGCCCGGGCCAGCCGTGGGCGGTCGTCGTGCTCGCCGTCGTCCTCGGCGGCCTCGTCACCGCCGGGGTCGTCGCCCGCTTCGTCGCACCGCCGGAGCTGTGGCTCGACGAGGCGCAGAGCGTCGCGATCGCCCGGCTGCCGCTGCCGGAGCTGTTCGCCGCGCTGGAGCAGGACGGCTCGCCGCCGCTGTACTACCTGCTGCTGCACGTCTGGATCGCGCTGTTCGGGGAGAGCGCCACCGCGGTGCGCGTCCTGTCGGCGGGGATCAGCGTCCTGACGCTGCCGCTGGCCTGGCACGTCGCCCGCCGGCTGGCCGGTCGCCGCGTCGCGGGCGCCCTGGTCGTGCTGCTCGCCACCTCGCCCTTCCTGATCCGCTACGCCAGCGAGACGCGGATGTACGCGCTGCTGGTGCTGCTGACCGTGCTCGGTGTCGGCGCCGCCGCCGCGGTGGTGCGCCGTCCCGGTGCCGGGCCGGTCCTCCGCCTCGGTGTGGTCGTCGGCGCCCTGCTCCTCACGCACGTGTGGGCCTTCCACGTCGTGGCGGTCACCGGGCTGCTCGCGCTCGCGCTGCTGCCGGTCCGCCGCGGCCCGGCGCTGCGCCTGCTCGCCGGGCTGGCCGTGGGCGGGCTGCTGTTCACCCCGTGGGTGTTCTCGCTGCTCGTGCAGCTGGCGCACACCGGGACGCCGTGGGCCGCGCCGCCCGCCTTCGCCGTGCTGACCCTGGCGCTGGAGGCCTGGCAGGGCGGGCCCCAGGTGCGCGCCCACGTCCTCGGGACGGCGCTGCTGCTGCTGGCCGCCCTGGGTCTGCTCGCCGCGGCCGCCGCCCGGCGTCCCGGCGAGCGCACGGTGCTGCTGTCGCTGCGGCCGCGGCCCTCGCGTGCGGTCCTGCTGGCGCTGTCGCTGGGCACCCTGCTGGTGGCCGGCGCGGTGAGCGGGCTGACGGGCACGGCGGTCGCCGGCCGCTACACCAGCATCGCCGTGGTGGGGTTCCTCGCGCTGGCCGCCCTGGGCGTCGCGGCCCTGCCCGGGACCGGTGTGCGCGCCACCGGGCTGGTCGTCGTCGCCGGGCTCGGGCTGGTCACCGCACTGCCGCAGCTGACCGACCCGCGCACCCAGGCGGGGGAGCTCGCCCAGGCGCTCGACGACGCCAGCCCCGGCGACGTCGTCGTCTTCTGCCCCGACCAGCTCGGGCCCTCGGTGGCCCGGCTGATCCCGCCGGAGGCCGGGCTGGACCTGGTCGTCTACCCGGACCTGCGCCCGGCCGACCGGGTCGACTGGACCGACTACGAGGACCGCATGACGGGCACCCCGTCGGGCGCCGTCGCCGCCGACGTGCTGGAGCGCGCCGGCGACGGGTCGGCCGTATGGGTGGTCACCGGGCCGGGTTACCGGGTGCCCTCGACCCAGCGCTGCGGGTTCCTGGTCGACGCGCTCGAGGCCGCCCGCGGGCCGGCCGAGCTCGTCGTGGCGCCCGATCGCCGCGTGTTCGAGGACAGCCGGCTGCAGTACCTGCCGCCGGTCGCCTGAAGAAGGACCCCGCTGCCCCCACCACGCGCGAGCTCGCGGCGGGGCCCTGCAGAGGGGCCGTTCCAGTACCTCCCCGGGGCCGCCCGCCGGGGGCTGCGGCGGACCGCTGGCTAGGGTGCGGGCGACGACGTCGTCCACCCCCAGGAGGTCCCCGTGGCAGAGCCGGAGTTCGTGACGCTGCAGGTCGAGGACGGGGTGGGGACCATCCGCCTCGACCGGCCCAAGATGAATGCGATCGACGAGCAGCTGCACATGGAGGTCCGCGCCGCGGCCCTGGAGGCCGGGAAGCGCGAGGACGTGCGGGCCGTCGTCGTCTACGGCGGTGAGCGGGTGTTCGCCGCCGGCGCCGACATCAAGGCGATGTCCCAGCTCGACGGCCACAGCATGGTCGCCTGGGGCCGCGAGCTCACCGACTCCTTCACCGCCGTCCAGGAGATCCCCAAGCCGGTGATCGCCGCGATCACCGGCTACGCGCTGGGCGGCGGCTACGAGCTGGCCCTGTGCGCCGACTTCCGGGTCATGGGCGCCGGCGCGAAGGTCGGCCAGCCCGAGATCCTCCTCGGCGTCATCCCCGGCGCGGGCGGCACCCAGCGGCTGGCCCGGTTGGTCGGCCCGGCCAAGGCGAAGGACCTGGTCTTCACCGGCCGGCACGTCGGAGCGGAGGAGGCGATGGAGATCGGGCTGGCCGACGCGGTCGTCCCCGACGCGGAGGTGTACGAGACGGCGGTGGCCATGGCGCGCAAGTTCGCCGCCGGCCCGCCGCTGGCGCTGGCCGCCGCCAAGAGGGCGATCGACGAGGGCCTGGACCGGCCGCTGCGCGAGGGCCTGCTCCTGGAGAGCCGGCTCTTCGCCGAGCTGTTCGACACCGAGGACCAGGCGACCGGCATGCGCTCGTTCCTCGAGAACGGTCCCGGCAAGGCGACCTTCACCGGGCGCTGAGCCACCCCGGGCCGGAGTGACCCAGCTCACCCAGGCCCCCCGGCAGCAGGGTCGTTACCGGCCGGTAACGTCCACTATCGGAGCAGGCGGGCGACGGCCCGCGCCCTTTGTGCGTGGAGGTGGGTTGACGATGGACATCGTCGTTCTGGTCAAGCAGGTCCCCGACTCCGGGAGCGAGCGCACCCTGGACTCGGCGGACAACACCGTCGCCCGGGGGAGCGCGGACAACGTCGTCAACGAGATCGACGAGTACGCCATCGAGGAGGCCCTCGTCCTCAAGGAGGCCCACGGCGGCGAGGTCACCGTGCTGACCGTCGGCCCGGACTCGGCGGCCGACGCGATCCGCAAGGCCCTGTCGATGGGCGCGGACAAGGCCGTGCACGTGGTGGACGACGCCATCCACGGCGCCTGTGCCCCGCAGACCAGCGCCATCCTGGCCGCCGCGCTGCAGCAGATGTCCTTCGACATCGTGCTGTGCGGTGCGGAGTCCACCGACGGCCAGCTGTCGGTGATGCCGGCGCTGCTGGCCGAGCGGCTGGGCATCCCGCAGCTGTCGGGCGCCCGCAAGCTCACCGTCGAGGGCGGCGTGGCGCGGGTCGAGCGGCAGACCGACGGCGGCTTCTGGGCGCTGGAGGCGCCGCTGCCGGCGGTCGTGTCCACCTGGGACACCATCAACGAGCCGCGCTACCCCTCGTTCAAGGGGATCATGGCCGCCAAGAAGAAGCCGGTGGAGAAGAAGTCGCTCGCCGACCTCGGCATCGACCCCTCGACCGTGGGCCTGGCGACGGCGACCAGCCAGGTCGTCGACTTCGCCGGCCGCCCGCCCAAGGGGGCCGGTGTCAAGGTCAACGACGAGGGCGACGGCGCCGCCCAGCTGGTCGACTTCCTGGCCGCCCAGAAGATCGTCTGAGCCGGATCGAAGCGCAGGAGGAGACACAGTCATGGCAGAGGTCCTGGTCCTCGTCGAGCTCAACCCGACCGGTGAGGGCGTCCGCAAGACCACGCTGGAGGCGCTGACCGCCGCCCGCGCGCTGGGTGAGCCCGCAGCGGTCGTCGTCGGCGGCCCCGGCACGGCCGCCGCCGCCAGGGCGCAGCTGGCCGAGTACGGCGCGCAGCGGGTCTACGTCGCCGAGTCCGAGGAGGTCGACCAGTTCCTGGTCGCACCCAAGGCCGAGGTGCTCGCCCAGCTGGTGGCCGAGAAGTCCCCGGCCGCGGTCGTCATCCCCTCCTCCCCGGAGGGCAAGGAGATCGCCGGCCGGCTGGCCATCAAGACCGGCAGCGGCTTCCTGACCGACGTCACCGAGATCGCCCCCGACGGCACCGCGACGCAGGTCGCCTTCGCCGGAGCGACGATCGTGCACTCCAAGGTCACCGTCGGCACCCCGATCTACACCGTGCGCGGCAACTCGGTCACCCCCGAGCCCGCGCCCGGCGCGGCCGAGGAGGAGCAGGTGGCCGTGCAGCTGTCCGACGCCGCCAGGGCCACCCGCGTCGTCGACCGGGTCGTGGAGCAGAAGTCCTCGCGCCCGGAGCTGACCGAGGCCTCGATCGTCGTCTCCGGTGGTCGCGGTGTCGCCTCGGCGGAAAACTTCTCCGTCATCGAGGCGCTCGCCGACTCCCTCGGTGCGGCGGTCGGCGCCTCCCGGGCCGCGGTCGACTCCGGCTACTACCCGCACACCTTCCAGGTTGGGCAGACCGGCAAGACCGTCTCGCCCCAGCTCTACATCGCGGTCGGCATCTCCGGGGCCATCCAGCACCGGGCCGGCATGCAGACCTCGAAGACGATCGTCGCGGTCAACAAGGACCCCGAGGCGCCGATCTTCGAGCTGGCCGACTTCGGCGTCGTGGGCGACCTGAACACCGTCGTCCCGCAGGCCACCGAGGCCATCACCGCCCGCAAGTAAGAGGACCTCGCTGCCCCCCACGCCTCGCTGACGCTCGGCGCGGGCCCCTGCAGCGAGGCCGTTCCAGCACGTCGCGGCGTCGAGCGCCGGTTCCCGTCGGGGGCCGGCGCTCGACGTCTGTCCGGCGGGAAGTGCCCGGGTGCCGACGGGGTTGGCTGAGAGGTGGGCGGAAGCGCAGTGCCGGGGATCCTCGACCAGGCACACCGGCGGACGACGGCCGGCCTGCTCATGCTCGTCACCTTCATCGCGTTCGAGGCCATGGCCGTCGGGACGGCGATGCCCACTGCGGTCGCCGAGCTCGACGGGCTGGCCTGGTACGCCTGGCCGTTCAGCGCCTTCCTCGTGGCATCGGTCGTCGGCATGGTCGTCGGCGGGGACGCCGGCGACCGCCGCGGTCCCCGGGTCGCGCTGCCCTGGGGGGTCGCGGCCTTCGCGGCGGGACTGCTGGTCGCCGGGCTGGCCGGGGGCATGGCGGTCTTCGTCGTCGGACGGGCCCTGCAGGGGCTCGGCGCCGGCGTCATGGTGGTCCTGCTGTACGTCATCGCGGGCCAGGCCTACGAGTCGTCGCTGCGGCCCCGCCTGTTCGGTGCCATCTCCGCGGCGTGGGTGCTCCCGGCCCTGGTGGGTCCCGTCCTGGCCGGGCTCGTGACCACCCACGCCGGCTGGCGGCTGGTCTTCCTCGGCCTGCTGCCGCTGGTCGTCCTCGGCGCCGTCCTGGTGCTCTCGGCCGGCCGGTCGCTGACCGCGCCGGACGCGCCACCACCCGCGGCGAGGGGACGACGGTGGTGGGCGGTGCTCGCCGGTCTCGGGATCGCGGCGCTGCAGTACGCCGGGCAGCGCCTGGACCTGCCGGCGGTGCCCGTCGCCGTCGTCGGCGCGGCGGCCCTGGTCGCCGGCCTGCGCCCGCTGCTCCCACGCGGGACGGCCCGTGCCGCGCGGGGACTGCCGGCGGTGGTCGCGTCCCGTGGGCTCCTGGCCGGCGCCTTCTTCGGCATGGACGCGTTGATCCCGCTGGTGCTGACCACCGTGCACGGCTACAGCCCCACCGCCGCGGGCCTGCCGCTGACCGCCGGCGCGGTGGGCTGGGCGCTGGCCTCCCAGCTGCAGGGTCGTTTCCCGCAGGTGCCGCGGGAGCGGCTGCTCCGCCTCGGGTTCGCGCTGCTCGCCGTGGGGCTGGCCGCGACCGTGCTGGCCGCGGTCCCCGCGCTGGGCGGCTGGCCGGCCTACCTGACCTGGGCGGTCGCCGGCCTCGGCATGGGGTTCGGCATACCCAGCGTCGGTGTGCTGCTGCTGGAGCAGTCACCGGAGCACCGCAGGGGTGCGGACTCGGCCGCCCTGCAGATCGCCGACGTCACCCTGTCGGCCCTGTCCATCGGGCTGGCCGGCGTCCTCGTCGCGGCGGCGACGGAGGGACTGCTCGGCCTGCCCGCGGCGGTGGCGGCGTCCATCGCCGTCTGCACCGCCCTCGCGCTGCTGGGCGCGCGCCTGGCCGGGCGGGCGGCTGCTCCGCCGCGGGAGGCGGTCCCCAGCGCCGGGACTACCCTGGCGGCGTCATGAGCAGCTCCGAGGCGGTCTACCTGGACCACGCGGCGACCACGCCGATGCTGCCCGCAGTGCTGGCCGCGATGACCGGGCAGCTGGGCCGCGTGGGCAACGCCTCGTCGCTGCACGCCAGCGGTCGCGCCGCGCGCCGGGTCGCCGAGCAGTCGCGCGAGCGGCTGGCCGAGGCGCTGGGCGCGCGCCCGTCGGAGGTGCTGTTCACCGGCGGCGGCACCGAGAGCGACAACCTCGCCGTCAAGGGCCTGTTCTGGGCCCGGCGCGACGCCGACTCCCACCGCCGGCGCATCGTGGTCAGCCCCGCCGAGCACCACGCGGTGCTGGACAGCGTCGAGTGGCTGGCCAAGCACGACGGCGCCGACGTCACCTGGCTGCCCGTCGAGCCGACCGGCCGCGTCACCCCGGAGGCGCTGCACGCGGCGCTGGGCACCGGTGAGGACGTCGCCCTGGTCAGCGTCATGTGGGCCAACAACGAGATCGGCACGGTCAGCGACCTGGCCGCGCTCGCCGGGGTCGCGCACGACGTCGGCGTCCCGCTGCACACCGACGCGGTCCAGGCGGTCGGGCAGGTGCCCGTCGACTTCGCCGCCAGCGGCGTCGACGCGCTCACCATGACCGGCCACAAGCTCGGCGGGCCGATGGGTGCCGGGGTCCTGCTGCTGCGCCGCGAGGCCGAGTGCACCCCGCTGCTGCACGGCGGCGGCCAGGAGCGCGACGTGCGCTCCGGAACCCTCGACGTCGCGGCGATCGTCGGCCTGCAGGTGGCCACCACGCTGGCCGTCGCCGAGCGGCAGGAGCGCGCCGCGCGGCTGGCCGTCCTGCGTGACCGGCTGGTGGCCGGCGTGGTGGCGCAGGTGCCCGACGCCCAGCTCAACGGCGCCCCGCTGGACGACGTCGTCGCCGGTGGGCCGGGACGGCTGCCGGGCAACGCACACCTGTCCTTCCCCGGCGCGGAGGGCGACGCGCTGCTCATGCTGCTCGACGCCCGCGGCGTGGAGTGCTCCACCGGGTCGGCCTGCAGCGCCGGCGTCGCCCGGCCCAGCCACGTGCTGCTGGCCACCGGGGCCGACCCCGACCGCGCGCGCAGCTCGCTGCGCTTCAGCCTCGGGCACACCTCAACCGACGCCGACGTCGACGCGGTGCTCGACGTGATCGGCCCGGTCGTGGAGCGCGCCCGCCGAGCGGGGATGGGTCGACGATGAGGGTCCTGGCCGCGATGAGCGGGGGTGTGGACTCCGCGGTCGCCACGGCGCTGGCCGTCGACGCCGGGCACGACGTCACCGGTGTCCACCTGGCGCTCTCGCCGGACCGGCAGACGCTGCGCAGCGGCGCCCGCGGGTGCTGCAGCGTCGAGGACGCGCACGACGCCCGTCGGGTCGCCGACGAGCTGGGCGTCCCGTTCTACGTGTGGGACCTCGCCGAGCGCTTCACCGAGGACGTCGTCGAGGACTTCGTCGCCGAGTACGCCGCGGGGCGCACGCCCAACCCCTGCCTGCGCTGCAACGAGAGGATCAAGTTCTCCGCGGTGCTCGACCGGGCCCGGGCGCTCGGCTTCGACGCGGTCGTCACCGGGCACCACGCGCGGCTGGCCCGCGGGGAGCTGCGGCGGTCGGTCGACGCGGCCAAGGACCAGTCCTACGTGCTCGCCGTCCTGACGGCCGACCAGCTGGCCGGCGCGGTCCTCCCGCTGGGCTCGATGACCAAGCAGCGGGTGCGCGAGATCGCGACCGAGCGCGGGTTCGCGGTGGCCACCAAGGCCGACTCGCACGACATCTGCTTCATCCCCGACGGCGACACCCGCGGCTTCCTCGCCCGGCGGTTGGGCGCGCAGCCGGGGCCGGTCGTGGACGCCGCCACGGGCGCGACGGTGGGGGAGCACGCGGGCGCCTACGGGTTCACCGTCGGCCAGCGCCGCGGCCTCGGCGTCGCCGTCGGCGACTCCCGGCCGCGTTACGTGCTGGGCATCGAGCCGGTGACCCGCACGGTGACCATCGGCACCGCCGACCTGGCCGGGGTGGGGGAGGTCCGCACCGCCCGGCCGACCTGGACGGGCACCGCGCCCGCGCTGCCGTTCGCCGCGGAGGTCCAGCTGCGGGCGCACGGCACCCCGGTGCCGTGCGAGGTCACCGCCGGGGACGACGGCGGCCTGCGGCTGCTGCTGGGAGCCCAGCAGCGCGGCGTGGCACCCGGGCAGTCGGCGGTGCTCTACGCACCCGACGCCGAGCGCGGCGACCTGGTGCTGGGCCAGGGCGCGGTCCTCGCCACGGCCTAGCCCCCGCCACGGCCTGGTCCTCGCCACGGCCTGGCGTCGGCCAGGCGTCGCGGGGCTACCGTCTCGGGCGTGGCAGCCCCGATCGAGCCCGCGCCCGGACCGCCCCCCGAGGAGGAGGCGGCGTCCGCACGCCCGTCGTGGGGACCGGCCACCGGCGTCGGCTCGCTGCCCGGTGCCGACCCGGTCGAGGCGCTCCGGGTGGTCACCGGCGAGCTGCCCGAGTTCGCACACCTGCCCGAGCTGCCCGGCCGCGGCGCGGGCGCGGACCTGGTCGGCCGCAGCGCCGCGCTGCTGGTGGACCTCGCCGTCGAGCTGACCCCTGCCGGCTGGCGGCTGGTGCCGCGCGCGGGCATCGACCAGCGTCGCGCCGAGGAGCTCCTGGCCCGCGACCTCGACGCGCTGCACGACGTGGCCGAGGGCTACACCGGCCCGTTCAAGGTGCAGGCCGCCGGCCCGTGGACGCTGGCCGCCGGCCTCGAGCGCACCCGCGGCGACCGCGCCATCGTCGACCCCGGCGCCCGCCGGGACCTCGCCCAGTCGCTCACCGAGGGCCTCGCCGCGCACGTCGCCGCCGTCGCCGCGCGGGTGCCGGGTGCGCGGGTGGTGGTGCAGCTGGACGAGCCGTCGCTGCCCGCCGTCCTCCGCGGGGCGCTCCCCACGGCGAGCGGCTTCGGCAAGCTGCCCGCCGTCGAGGCGGCCGTGGTGGAGCAGGAGCTCGCCGCCGTCGTCGGTGCGCTGCCGGGCCCCGTCGTGGTGCACTGCTGCGCCGACCGCGCGCCGCTGGAGCTCTTCCGCTCGGCAGGGGCGGACGCCGTCTCCTTCGACCTCGGGATGGTGCAGGACCTCGACGCCCTCGGCACTGCGATCGAGGCCGGCACGCGCCTCTTCCCGGGTGTCGTCCCGGGCGCCGACGCGCCGCTGCCCGCGCCGAAGGCGACCGCGTCCCGGCTGCAGGCGTGGTGGCGGGAGCTCGGCTTCCCCGCCGACCGGCTGCACGAGGCCGTCACGCTCACCCCGTCCTGCGGCCTGGCCGGCGCGACGCCGGGCTACGCGCGCCGGGCCATGACCCACGTCCGCGAGGCCGCGAGGTACCTGCTGCCCGAGTGATCCCCAGACGAGCGAGGAGTGAGCGTGTGTGCGCACTCCGTGAGGTTCCGGGCCCTACGCTGCCGCAGTGCGCGAGCTCACCATCGACGGGATCCCCGTGTTTGTGGCCGACGGTCCGCCGCCCCTCGCGGCCGGGCTGGTGTTCGGCGTCGGCCGCCGCGACGAGGACTTCGTCCACGGCGGCATCACCCACCTGGTCGAGCACCTGACGATGGGCGCCCTCGGGCGGACGACGACCGAGTGCAACGCGTCGGTCGACCTCACCGTCACGGAGTTCACGGCCACCGGTGCGCCCGACCGGGTCGCCGGCTTCCTGCAGGCGGTGTGCGCCGCGCTGGCCGACCTGCCCACCGACCGGCTCGCCGTCGACGCCGACGTGCTGCGCAGCGAGGGCGGTCTCGCCGCCGCTCCCGACGTGGCCGTCCTCCTCGGTGAGCTCTTCGGTGCGACCGGCCCGGGACTGGCGTCCGTGCGGGAACCGGCCCTGCGCTCGCTGACCGCGGAGGACGTGCGGGCCTGGGCGCGCCGGTGGTTCGTCGCCGGGAACGCCGCGCTGTGGCTGGCCGGACCGGTGCCCGAGGAGGTCTCCCTGCCGCTGGCTCACGGGCCGGCACCGCAGCGCACCCCCCACCGGCGCCGGGACCTGCGCACGCCGGCGTGGACCGAGCTCGCCCTCGACGACCGGGTCGCGCTGGCCGCCGAGGTCCCGCGGAGCCCAACGCTCGTGGCCACCACGGGAGTCCTGCGGGCACGTGTGGAGGAGGAGCTGCGCTCCCGCCGCGGCGTCGCCTACGCCGTCGGGGTCGAGCAGGTGTCGCTGGATGCCGACCGCCGGGTCGTCGTCCTGTCCTCGGACGCGCGGCCGGGGGAGGCCGCGGTGGTGGCCCGCCTGCTCTGGCGCGAGGTGCAGCGGCTGGCCGACGAGGGTCCGCTTCCGGCCGAGCTGGACCACGAGCGTGCACTGGTGGCCGCGTACCTCGACGATCCGCGGTCCGACGCCGACGAGGCGCGGGCGAGCGCCTGCGGGCGCGTCACCGGTGTGCCCGTCGCCACCGGGGACGAGCTGCGGGCCGCGGTCGAGCGGCTGGAGGCCGGGGAGGTCCGGGCGGCAGCGACCGCCCTGCGCGACGCCGCGGTCCTGGGGGTCGCCCAGGGCACCGAGCCGCCGCCGGGCCTGCCCCGGCTGCCCGAGTGGTCAGCCGACCGGGTGAGCGGGCGGGTGTTCCGCCCCGCCCGCCGCCGGGGAGCGCCGCGCGGCGCGGTGCTCGTCGTGGCGGACGAGGGCGTCAGCGCGGACCTGGGGGACGGGCGCCTGCTCACCGTCCGCTGGACCGACGCGGTCGGCCTGGTGCGCTCCGCGGCGGACGAGTGGAACCTCGTCGGCCGCGACGGCATCGGCGTGCCGCTCGCGGCTGCCGACTGGCGGGACGGCGCCGAGGCCGTGCGACTCGTCCGGGCCGCGGTCCCGGCGGAGCTGCAGGTGGACGACGACGAGCTGAGGGACCGGGACGGCGTCCTGCTGCTGCAGGCGCCCGTGCACCGCGTCCGCGAGGCCGTCGGCACCTCCCGGGACGCGGTGTCCCTCGTGGCCGGCGCAGAGTGGACAGCGGTCGTCCCCGACGGGACACGACCGGCCGAGGAGCGGGCACTGCAGTTCGGTGCCGCCGCGGGCCTGCGGACCACCGCACTCGTGCTCCGGCTGATCCACGCCGACCTGGAGTACGTGCTCTACCGAGGAGGCTGGGAGCTCGACCGGCACCGCTGGGGCGTCGCGCCCGGCGACCCGGCGGTGCTCGCGCGGGAGACGGGACGGCCGGTGGACGAGGCGGCCGCGGTGCTGGCCGACCCCGGCTCGCCGGCCGAGGTGCTGGGCCGCCTGGCCACGCTGCTGGGCCTGCCGGAGCAGGTGCCCGACCTGCTGGCCGGCCGGGAGGTCGCCGGCGCCGAACGGGTGGAGGGGCGGGGGATCGCCGGTGGCGTGCGTGCCGCCGTCCGTGGCGACTACGCCCCGGCTCCGGGGAGCGGCAGCTGGGTCGACCGCTGGGCGCGCCTGGGTCGGGACCGGCCCGCCGGCTACCGGCTCGCCAACGGCGTGGCGGCCCTCGCGCTGTTCGTGGTGGCCTGGGTCCAGGTCGGGGACGGGCGGGTCGGGTTCGGCGTCCTCGCGGCGCTCCTGGGCCTGTTCTCGCTGTTCGAGGTCCGCCCGCCCCGGCGCGGGGACCGCTCCCCGGAGCGCCCGCCGGCCGGGGTCGCCCCTACCGGGTGACCGTCGTGGCGGCGCGGTTCGCCGTCGTATCCGCCGGATACCGTTCCGGCGTGACCACCGACGCCGAGCTGGACCAGCCGCTGGCCGACACCCCGCGTGTGGAAGCGGCGACCGAGCGGGCGGACGTCACCGAGGTCCCCGACGACGCGCGGACCCGGCACCGCGACCTGTCCGAGGAGCTCGACCGCTACGCGTTCGCCTACTACGTGCAGGACGCGCCGCTGGTCAGCGACGGCCAGTACGACGAGCTCATGGGGCAGCTCAAGGCGATCGAGGCCGCCCACCCGGCGCTGGTCACGCCGGACTCGCCGAGCCAGAAGGTCAACGGCGGCTTCACCGCCACCTTCGCCCCGGTACGGCACCTGGAGCGGATGCAGAGCCTGGACAACGCGTTCTCCAGCGACGAGCTGTCGGCGTGGGCGGCCCGGGTCGAGCGCGAGGTCGGCTCGGCGGCGGTCTACCTGTGCGAGCTCAAGGTCGACGGCGTCGCGGTCGACCTGGTCTACGAGCGCGGCCGGCTGCTCCGCGCGGCCACCCGGGGGGACGGCGTCACGGGGGAGGACGTCACCGCCAACGTGCGCACCATGGACGACGTCCCCCAGCAGCTGTCCGGGGACGACGTCCCACCGCTGCTGGAGGTGCGCGGCGAGATCTACTTCCCGGTCGAGGCGTTCGCCGAGGTCAACGCCGGGCAGGTGGCCGAGGGCAAGCCGCCGTTCGCCAACCCCCGCAACGCCGCCGCGGGCTCCCTGCGGCAGAAGGACGCGCGGGTCACCGCCTCCCGGCCGCTGCGGCTGGTCGTGCACGGGCTCGGCGCGCGCGAGGGGTTGAGCCCAGAGCGGCAGTCGCAGGCGTACGCACGGCTGCGGGAGCTGGGCCTGCCGGTCAGCGACCGCGTCGAGGTGCTCGACGACCTCGAGGGCGTGTGGGCCTACATCGAGCGCTACCGCGAACAGCGGCACTCGGTGGAGCACGAGATCGACGGCGTGGTCGTCAAGGTCGACCAGGTGGCGCTGCAGCGCCGGCTGGGCTCGACCTCGCGCGCCCCGCGGTGGGCGATCGCCTTCAAGTACCCGCCGGAGGAGGCCACCACCAAGCTGCTGGACATCCGGGTCAACGTCGGGCGCACCGGGCGGGTCACGCCGTTCGCGTACATGGAGCCGGTGAAGGTCGCCGGGTCGACGGTGCAGCTGGCCACCCTGCACAACGCCAGCGAGGTCAAGCGCAAGGGCGTGCTGATCGGCGACACCGTCGTCATCCGCAAGGCCGGCGACGTGATCCCCGAGGTGCTCGGCCCGGTGGTCGCCGCGCGCACCGGCGACGAACGAGAGTTCGAGATGCCCACGCACTGCCCGGAGTGCGGCACGGAGCTGCGGCACGAGAAGGAGGGTGACGCCGACATCCGCTGTCCGAACGCCCGGTCCTGCCCGGCGCAGCTGCGTGAGCGCGTGTTCCACGTCGCCGGCCGGGGTGCGTTCGACATCGAGGTGCTCGGCTACGAGGCGGCGATCGCGCTGCTGGAGGAGCACCTGCTCGAGGACGAGGGCGACGTCTTCTCCCTCGACGAGGAGCAGCTGGAGCGCACGGCGTTCTTCACCAAGAAGGACGGCACCCTCTCGGCCAACGGCCGCAAGCTGCTGACCAACCTGCAGACCCGCAAGGACGTCCCGCTGTGGCGGGTGCTGGTCGCCCTGTCCATCCGGCACGTCGGCCCGACCGCCGCGCAGGCGCTGGCCCGCGACTTCCGCTCGCTCGACCGGATCGCCGAGGCCTCCGAGGAGGAGCTGGCCGCTGCCGACGGGGTCGGGCCGACGATCGCCCGGTCGGTCACGGAGTGGTTCGCCGTCGACTGGCACCGCGGGGTCGTCGAGAAGTGGCGGGCGGCCGGGGTGCGGATGGCCGACGAGGGGGAGGACGCCGGGCCCGGACCGCTGACCGGGGTGACCGTCGTCGTCACCGGTTCGCTGCGCGACCACAGCCGCGACCAGGCGATCGCCGCCATCCAGGAGCGCGGCGGCAAGGTGACCGGCTCGGTGAGCAAGAAGACCGGCTTCGTCGTCGTCGGCGCCGACCCGGGCAGCAAGTACGACAAGGCGGTGCAGGCCAAGGTGCCGATCCTGGACGACGACGGCTTCCGGGTGCTGCTGAACGAGGGCCCGGAGGCCGCCCGCGCGGTGGCGACGATCGGCGACGGCGGCGACGCGAGCGGGGCCTGACGGAGGACCCCGCTGCCCCCACGCTCCGCAGGCTGAGCGCGGGACCCCGCAGCGGGGCCTCAGGCCGGGGGCAGGTGGGCGACGCTGGCCGCGATGCCGGCGAGGTGGACCAGGCGGAGCAGCTCCGAGCGGCGGAACGCCGGCCCGCCGGAGCGGCCGATGACCACGGCGGTCCGGGGGCTGGTGAACGGGGTGGCCATCATCTCGATGGCCATCTCGCGCCAGCGCTCCGGCAGCCAGTCCGCCTCGCTGGGCAGCAGCTGTGCCCTGGTGAGCGGGAGCCACGGCAGGGTCATCCCGTCGAAGGACGGCGCGGCGTCCGACGCGGCCAGCACCTCGCACGGGCGGTCGCCGGCCCCGCACAGGACGGCGGCCCAGCCGCTGTGGAAGACCCGGGGCAGCTCGGCGGCCAGCAGCTTGACCGCCGTGCCCTCCGCGGCCCGGGCCAGCGACTCCAGCAGTTCCAGCTCGCGGTGGGTGTCCAGCGGCCCGGCGAAGGGGCGCAACGACTCCACCTGCACGCCCGGCACCCGCTGCGCGGCGGTGATCAGGCTGTCGGGGAGCCGGCCGGGGGGCAGGTCGACGACGATGTCGTCGACCGCGACGCCGCCGCCGCGCTCGAGCACGTCCACCGACACGATGTCGATGCCGGCCTCACCCAGCGCCGTGGCCACGGCGCCGAGGATGCCGGGGCGGTCGGGCACGACCAGCCGCAGGAGATGGGACACGGTTCCTCCGTGCTCGGGGGTCGGCCGATCTCCGTCGATCGTGGGCGGCGACAGCTTCCCCCATCGACCGCCCGCCGGTCGAGCGACCTCCCGGCACCGCCTCCGGCCGACCGGCGCGGCAGGCTCGCCACGTACAGTGGCGGGGTTCCGAACGTCGTGACGAGCGCCCACCGAGCGCCGACGGACTGGAGTTCCGCCCCAGCATGAGCACCCCCTCCACGCAGGAGACGGCCGAGTCGCAGGCGTCCGCCGGACTCGGGCGTGATGACGTCGCCGGACCCGGGCGTGATGACGTCGCCGGACTCGGGCGTGATGACGTCGCCCACCTGGCCCGGCTGGCCCGGCTCGCCCTCACCGACGAGGAGCTCGACCACTTCGCCGGGCAGCTGTCCGCGGTGCTCGACGCCGTGGCCGCGGTCGGGAAGGCCGACACCGGCGACGTCCCGCCGATGACCCACGCGGTGCCGCTGACCAACGTCACGCGCGAGGACGTCGTCACCCCCAGCCTGCCGCGGGACGTCGTCCTCGCGCAGGCGCCCGCGGCGGAGGACGACCGGTTCCGCGTGCCGCAGATCCTCGGGGAGGAGGAGTGACCGCCCCCGTGAACACCGACCTGACGCAGCTCGACGCCGCCGAGCTCGGCCGCCGGCTCGCGGCCGGCGAGACCAGCTCGGTCGAGCTCACCCGGGCCTACCTCGACCGGATCGCCGCCCAGGACGGCGTCCTCGGCGCCTATCTGCACGTCGACGCCGAGGCCGCACTGGCCCGCGCCGACGAGGTGGACGCCGCCCGCGCCGCCGGTGCGGAGCTCGGCCCGCTGGCCGGTCTGCCGGTCGCGCTCAAGGACGTGTTCGTCACCGAGGGCGTGCCGACGACCAGCGGCTCGAAGATCCTCGAGGGCTGGCGGCCACCCTACGACGCGACCGTCGCCGCCCGGCTCAAAGCCGCCGGCACGGTGCTGCTGGGCAAGACCAACATGGACGAGTTCGCGATGGGCTCCTCCACCGAGAACTCCGCCTACCGCCCGACCCGCAACCCGTGGGACCCCGACCGGATCCCCGGCGGCTCCTCCGGCGGGTCGTCGACCGCGGTCGCCGGCGGGCTGGCGCCGTGGGCGCTGGGCACCGACACCGGCGGCTCGATCCGCCAGCCGGCCGCGATGACCGGCCTGGTCGGGCACAAGCCCACCTACGGCGCGGTGTCCCGGTACGGGCTGATCGCGTTCTCCTCCAGCCTCGACCAGGCCGGCCCGATGGCGCGCACCGTGCTCGACGCCGCGACGCTGCACGAGGCGATCGGCGGGCACGACCGGTGCGACTCGACCAGCATCGACGCTCCTGCGCCGGTCCTGGTCACGGCCGTGCAGGAGGGGGCGCGCGGTGAGCTGGCCGGCCTGCGCGTGGGCGTCGTCCGCGAGCTCGGCGGCGACGGGCACACCGACGGCTACGACCCTGGCGTCCTGGACCGCGTGCGGGAGACCGTCGAGCTGCTCGAGGGCATGGGCGCCGAGGTCCGCGAGGTGTCCTGCCCGGCGTTCGACCTGGCGCTGCCGGCCTACTACCTGATCGCGCCGAGCGAGGCGTCGTCCAACCTGGCCCGCTTCGAGGGCATGCGCTTCGGCCTGCGGGTGGGGGACGACGGCAGCCACTCCCTCGAGGAGGTCATGTCGCTGACCCGTGAGCAGGGCTTCGGCCCCGAGGTGAAGCGGCGGATCGTGCTCGGCACCTACGCCCTGTCCGCCGGGTACTACGACGCCTACTACGGGCAGGCGCAGAAGGTCCGCACGCTGATCACCCGGGACTTCACCAGCGCGTTCGACGACGTCGACGTGCTCGTCAGCCCGACCAGCCCGACGGTGGCCTGGCCGATCGGCGCGCGCGTCGACGACCCGCTGGCGATGTACGCCGCCGACCTGTGCACCCTGCCGGCCAGCCTCGCCGGGCTGCCGGCGATCTCGGTGCCGTGCGGGCTGTCCGAGGGGCTGCCGGTCGGCTTCCAGGTGATGGCCCCGGCGCTGGCCGACGACCGCTGCTACCGGGTCGCCGCCGCGGTCGAGGCAGCGCTGGACGCCGCCCGCGGCTCCCGGTTCCTCGACGAGCTCACCCGGCGGGCGGCGGCGTGAACGGCGCGCTCAAGGCCGCCTGGGCCCTCACCGCGTTCGTCGTCCTCGTGGGCCTGATCGGCTGGATCGTCACCGGCGAGGTGTTCTTCGCCGTCTTCATCGTCCTCGGCCTGCTGACCGCCGTCGGTGCCGTGCTGACCGGGCGTTCGCGGCCCGACGGCCGCGGCACCGGCCCGAAGGAGACCAACCCGAGATGAGCGACACCCTCGTCGACTACGACGAGATCCTCACCCGCTACGAGCCGGTCATCGGCCTGGAGACCCACGTCGAGCTGGGCACCGCGTCGAAGATGTTCTGCGGCTGCGCCACCACCTTCGGCGCCGAGCCCAACACCCAGACCTGCCCGGTCTGCCTGGGCCTGCCCGGCTCGCTGCCGGTGGCCAACGCCGCCGCCATCGAGGCGACCATCCGCATCGGGCTGGCGCTGGGCTGCCGGATCGCCTCCTGGTGCCGCTTCGCCCGGAAGAACTACTTCTACCCGGACATCCCCAAGGGCTTCCAGACCAGCCAGTACGACGAGCCGCTGTGCACCGCCGGCCACCTGGACGTCGAGGTCGACGGCGAGACCCACCGGGTGGAGATCGAGCGGGTGCACCTGGAGGAGGACACCGGCAAGAACCTGCACGTCGGCGGGGCCACCGGTCGCATCCACGGCGCCTCGCACTCGCTGGTCGACTTCAACCGGGCCGGCATCCCGCTGGTCGAGATCGTCACCCGGCCGATCCCCGGCACCGGCGCCAGGGCCCCCGAGGTCGCCCGCGCCTACGTCAGCGAGCTGCGCGACATCATCCAGACCCTCGGCGCCTCCGACGTCCGGATGGAGCAGGGCTCCCTGCGCTGCGACGTGAACACCTCACTGGCGCCGGTCGGCAGCCTCGAGTGGGGCACCCGCACCGAGACCAAGAACGTCAACTCCCTGCGCAGCGTCGAGCGGGCGGTCCGGTACGAGATGCGCCGCCAGGCCGCCGTCCTCGACGCGGCCGGCCGGGTGCTGCAGGAGACCCGGCACTTCCACGAGGACACCGGAAGCACCTCGCCGGGGCGGAGCAAGGAGGAGGCCACCGACTACCGGTACTTCCCCGAGCCCGACCTGGTGCCGGTCGCCCCGGACGCCGAGTGGGTGGAGAAGCTCGCCGCCGAGCTGCCGGAGCTGCCGGTCGCCCGCCGCGCGCGGCTGCAGCAGGAGTGGGGCCTCTCGGCGACCGAGATGGCCTGGCTGGTCAACGCCGGCGCGCTCGGCCTGGTCGACGCCACCGTGGCCGCCGGCGCCACCCCGGCCGACGCCCGCAAGTGGTGGCTCGGCGAGCTGGCCCGCCGCGCCAACGACGCCGGCGTGGAGCTCTCCGGGCTCGCCGTCACCCCGCGGCAGGTCGCCGAGCTGACCCGCCTGGTGGCGGAGGGGACGATCAACGACCAGCTGGCCCGGCAGGCGCTCGACGGCGTGCTCGCCGGTGAGGGCGACCCGGCACAGGTGGTCGCGGCCCGCGGCCTGGCGGTGATGGGGGAGTCCGACGAGCTGGTCGCCGCGGTCGAGGCCGCCATCGCCGGGGCGCCCGACGTCGTCGCCAAGGTGCAGGGCGGCAAGGTGCAGGCCCTCGGCGCGCTCGTCGGCGCCGTCATGAAGGCCACCCGCGGCAAGGCCGACGCCGCGACCGTGAGGCGCATGCTCGAGGAGCGCGTGGTCGGGAGCTGAGCGATCGAGCGCCGGCTGAGGCTGGGGGAGGGCACGTGGCCGCCGTGCGGTGCTGAGGACCGCGGGGACGGAGCGGTGCCGGCCAGTAGGCCGATGACGTCACAGCGGTGAGTCGGACGCCCCACCCGGGGGGAAGACGCGCAGCACCCGGTCGTCGTCCTCGGCCGGTGTGCCGATGCCGTCCTTGTTCGACGTCGTGATCCACAGCGCGCCCTCGCCGTCGAGGACGACGGTCCGCAGCCGGCCGTACCGGTCGGTGAGGAAGGCGCCGGGCTCCTCGGCCAGCACACCGCCGCCGTCGAGCTGCACCGTGTGCACCCGCCGGCCGTCCAGGGAGCCGATGAAGACGGTGCGGCCGGCGACCGCGCAACCGCCGAGCCCGCCCGCCTCCGTCGGGAACTGCACGACGGGGCCGGTGCTCGCCGGGCCCGCCGTCGGCCAGCCGGCGTCGCCGGCCTCGAGGACGGCGTTGAGCTCGTCGGGCCCGGAGGCGGCGTCGTCGGTGGCGTACAGCGACGCCTCGCCGCCCACGCACAGCGCGGTGACGTCGGCGTGGCCGCTGCTGTGCACGGAGCCCGCGCCCACCGGGCGGCCGAAGACGTCGACGTGCAGCACCTTGCCGGCCAGCGACGCGGGGTCCTGGGCCAGGGGTGCGTTCCCGGTGTCGCCGGTGCCCACGAACAGCGTGCCGTCGCCGGCGAAGACCAGCCCGCCACCGTTGTGCGTCTCGCCGCGCGGGATGCCGGTGAGCACCGGGTTCGGGGTGCCGCCCATCGGGAAGCGGACCACCCGGTTGTCGGTGGCGGTCGAGACGTAGGCGTAGAAGAGCCCGTCCTCGGCGAAGGTGGGCGAGAGTGCCAGGCCCAGCAGCCCCCCGTCGCCGCCGGTGTCGATGCCGCTGACGGTCATGAGCTCGCGGGCGGGGGAGCGGTCCGGGAAGACCTGCAGCAGCCGCCCGGTCTCCCGCTCCCCGACGACCGCGGTGCCGTCGGGCAGCACGACCAGCCCGGTGGGGACGGTCAGGCCGGAGGCCACCACGTTCGGGTCGCCGCCGTCCTCCTCGCTCTCCGGGTCGGCCGGGTCCCCCGGGCCGGGTGCCTGCGGGGACTCCGTGGGCGGCCCCACCTGCGGCGGTGGACCCTCCGGCCGCGGCCGGAAGGGGCCGGCCGGCTCGTAGCCGTCGCTGCCGCACCCGGCCAGGGCGACGGCGAGCAGGGCGGCGCCGGCCAGGCCCCGTCCCCCTCGCGCGCGCTGCCGGCTCACCCCTCGAACAGTACGTGCGCCGGATCGCCCCGTCCCGGGTCCGGCTCCGAGCCTGCGGGGGTGCGGGGGACGGGGTCCTCCTAAGGTCGAGGGCCGTGCGCACCGAGTCCCGCGGTCCCTCCGTCGTCGGCCCCGACGAGACGCTGCACGTCCTCGTCCCCACCCCGGCGCTGGCCGAGGAGGTCGAGCGGCTGTCCCCGCGGGTGCGCGCGTACCCGGTGGACGCCGACGCCGGCCCACCCACCGGCGAGGCCACCCGGGCGCAGGTGTGGGTGCCGCGGGTCAACCGCGCGACCCTGCCCGGGGACGAGTTCTTCGACGCGCTGCCCCGGCTGCGCCTGGTCCAGCTGCTCAGCGCCGGCGCGGAGCGGTTCGTCGGCCACCTGCCCGAGGGCGTGCTGCTCTGCAACGCCCGCGGTGCCCACACGCCCTCGACCGCGGAGTGGGCGGTCACCGCGACGCTGGCGGCCCAGCGCGGCATCCCGTTCTTCGTCCGCGAGCAGGACGCCGGCCGCTGGTCGTTCGCCACCCACTCCTCCCTGGTCGGTGCCCGCGTGCTCGTCCTGGGCGCCGGCGACATCGGCCGCACGATCGGCCGGATGCTCGCGGGCTTCGACGTCGAGCTGACCTCGGTCGCACGGACGCCGCGGGAGGGGGTCCACGGCACCGACGAGCTGCCCCGGCTGCTGCCGGTGGCCGACGTGGTGGTCGTCGTCGTGCCGCTCACCCCGGCCACGACCGGGATGGTGGACGCCGCCTTCCTCGCCGCCATGCCGGACGGCGCCCTGCTGGTCAACGCGGCCCGCGGCGCCGTCGTCGACACCGACGCACTCCTGGCCGAACTCTCGTCGGGCCGGCTGCGCGCCGCCCTGGACGTCACCGACCCGGAGCCGCTGCCGCCGGGCCACCCGCTCTGGTCGGCGCCCGGGCTGCTGCTCACCCCGCACGTGGCCGGGGAGGTCCCGGCGACCGACGCGCGTGCCGCGGCCGCGCTGACCGCGCAGCTGGCCCGCGTGCTGGCCGGCGAGCCGTTGGTCAACGTGGTGGACGCCTACTGAGGTCCCCACGGGGGCGGTCGGTGCGCCCGGCGACGGCTACCGGGGCTCGGCGGGAGCGGGGATGCGGCCGCCGGAGACGTCGGCCAGGCGGGGCAGGTCGCGGGCGCGCAGCACCGGCAGCCGCACCTCGGTGCGGCGGGTGGTGACCAGCCACAGGTCACCGCGCTCGGCGACGCGGATGCCCGCCACCTCACCCCACGGCACGTGCCGGGCGGCGGCCGGCGAGCGCACGGTGACGCCGTCGTCGTCGACGTCCACCCCGACCCGCAGCACCCACGTCGCGGCCAAGACAGGCACGACGAGGAAGACGAGCGTCCAGGTGGCTGCGAAGGCCAGGGGGACGACGCAGACGGTCAGCAGGAGCACCGGCAGCAGCGCGACCCGGTTCATCCGGAAGCTGGCCGTCCCCACGTCCGCACATCCTCCCAGACCCGCTCAGGTCGACAGCCGCGCCAGCCGGTCCGCCGCGTCGCCACCCTCCGCGGCGGTGTAGACGACGAGCTGCAGGCCCGGTGCGTCGGCCGGGGTGAGCTGGTGGTGCTCGAGCAGCAGCGTCCCGACCTGCGGGTGCTCGAAGCGCCGCTCCGAGGAGCTGAACCGGTCCACGTCGTGACTGGCCCAGCCGGCGCGGAAGTGCGGGCTGGCCGCCTCGAGCCGGGCCACCAGGTCGACCACCTCCGGGTCGGCCAGCCGCGGGCCCACCTCGGCGCGGAACTGGGTGAGGAAGCGGCGGCTGTCGGTGGCCCAGTCGCCGAGCAGGTCGCGGACGGCCGGGTCGGTGAACACCAGCCACAGCAGGTTGCGCTCGGCCGCGGGCACGGCGGCCACCCCCGGGTAGAGCCGCTGGTAGGCGCGGTTCCAGCCGGCGATCGTCCAGCCGGCGGTGATGGCGTAGGCGGGGGAGGGGCCCAGCGCGTCGAGCAGCCGCTGCACGTGGGCCGGCATGCCGTCGGCTGCGGCCGGGGCCGCGCCGCCGTACCCGGTGAGCCGCAGCACGTACTCGTGCTCGGCCGGTGACATCCGCAGCGTGCGGGCCAGCGCGTCGACCACCTGCCGCGACGGTCGGATGTCCCGGCCCTGCTCCAGCCACGTGTACCAGGTGTGGCTCACCCCGGACAGCAGCGCGACCTCCTCGCGGCGCAGCCCCGGCGTCCGCCGGGGACCACCGGCGGGCAGCCCGGCGGTTCTCGGGTCGACCTGGCGGCGGCGGGACCGGAGGAACTCCGCGAGCTCGCGGCGAGCGGTGGCGGTGGCGGGCACGGCGGGCTCCGGGAGCGGGACGTCGGTGGTGGTGTCGGTACCAGTATCAATGGTCTCTCGGCGAACCCCGCCGACCGGCCTAGCATCGCCGGACGTGACCACCGTGGAGGAACCCCGCACCAGCGTCGACGTGAAGCCCCGCAGCCGCGAGGTGACCGACGGCATCACCCGCGCGCCGGCCCGCGCGATGCTGCGCGCGGTCGGGATGGGCGACGACGACTGGGAGAAGCCGCAGATCGGCGTCGCCTCGTCGTGGAACGAGATCACCCCGTGCAACCTCTCGCTGGACCGGCTGGCCAAGCGGGCCAAGGAGGGCGTGCACGCCGCCGGCGGCTACCCGCTGGAGTTCGGCACCATCTCCGTCTCCGACGGCATCTCGATGGGCCACGAGGGCATGCGGGCCTCGCTGGTCTCCCGCGAGGTCATCGCCGACTCGGTCGAGACGGTCGTGTTCGCCGAGCGCCTCGACGGCACGGTGCTGCTCGCCGGCTGCGACAAGTCCCTGCCCGGCATGCTCATGGCCGCGGCCCGCCTCGACCTGGCCAGCGTGTTCGTCTACTCCGGCTCGATCCTGCCCGGACGGCTCGGGGACCGGGACAACCTGACGATCATCGACGTCTTCGAGGGCGTCGGGGCCTGCGCCCGCGGGCTGATCAGCCGTGAGGAGCTGGACGCCATCGAGAAGGCGGCCTGCCCCGGCGAGGGCTCCTGCGGCGGCATGTACACCGCGAACACGATGGCCAGCGTCGCCGAGGCGCTGGGGATGGCCCTGCCCGGCAGTGCCGCGCCGCCGGCGCCGGACCGCCGCCGCGACGCCGTCGCGATCGCCTCCGGCGAGGCCGTGGTCAACCTGCTGCGGCAGGGGATCACCGCCCGCCAGATCATGACCCGCAAGGCGTTCGAGAACGCCATCACCGTGGTCATGGCGCTCGGCGGCTCCACCAACGCCGTGCTGCACCTGCTGGCCATCGCGCACGAGGCCGGGGTCGAGCTCACGCTGGAGGACTTCAACCGGATCGGCGACCGCACCCCGCACCTGGCCGACGTCAAGCCGTTCGGCCGGTTCGTCATGACCGACGTCGACCGCGTCGGCGGCGTCCCGGTCGTGCTGCGGGCGCTGCTCGACGCCGGCCTGCTGCACGGCGACGTGCTGACGGTGACCGGGAAGACGATGGCCGAGAACCTCGCGGAGATCGCCCCGCCGGACCTGGACGGCACGATCGTCCACGCCATGGACAACCCGATCCACCGGACCGGTGGGCTGACCATCCTCCGCGGCTCGCTGTCGCCGGACGGCGCGGTCGTGAAGTCCGCCGGCTTCGACGCCGACGTGTTCGAGGGCACCGCACGCGTCTTCGACGGCGAGCAGGGCGCCATGGACGCCGTCACCGACGGCACGCTGCAGGCCGGCGACGTCGTGGTCATCCGCTACGAGGGCCCCCGGGGCGGGCCGGGCATGCGCGAGATGCTCGCCGTGACCGGTGCGATCAAGGGCGCGGGCCTGGGCAAGGACGTCCTGCTGCTCACCGACGGGCGGTTCTCCGGGGGGACGACGGGCCTGTGCGTCGGCCACGTCGCGCCCGAGGCCACCGACGGCGGCCCGATCGCCCTCGTGCAGGACGGCGACCGCATCCGGCTGGACCTCGCCGCCCGCACCCTCGACCTGCTGGTCGACGAGGACGAGCTGGCCCGCCGCCGGCAGGACTGGCAGCCGCTGCCCCCGCGCTACACCACCGGCGTCCTCGGCAAGTACGCCAAGCTGGTGAGCTCCGCGGCTCAGGGCGCGGTCTGCGGCTGAAGAAGGGCCTCCCTGCCCCCCACCGCTCGCAGGCTCGCGGCGGGACCCTGCAGGGAGGCCGTTCCAGCACGTCACCGGCTCGCGGCGGGGTCCGGCGAGGGGCCGGGCGCGGGGCCGGTCCCCCCAACGGGTGAGGACCGGCCCCGCCCACCTGTCGTCGCCCCGGCTGCCTGCCGACTGAGCAGGTGTGCAGAAGCTGAGGTGGTGGCTCCTCGGGAGCGCCGTGCCCGTGGGTTCCGCCTGCGCGGTGTCCGCGGGCACCTCCGGCCCGGGACACCTGGGGGACCTGGCGCTCGGCGCACTCGGCATCGCCACCGCCGTCGTCCTCTGGACCGCCGGCCGGTCCGTGCAGTCCGGGTGGCGGGGCTGGCGGCTGTTCGCCCTGGCTCCGCTGATGCCGGTGGTCGGTCTCCTCGCGGTCACCGTCGCGGCACCGGACTCCCCGTTGGAGCAGGTGGCCCTGCGCTGGCTGCCCACCGTCCCCGGCTACGTGGTCGCCGTCGTCGGCATCCTCACCCTCGTCGCCCCCTCGCGGCTGCGCGGCGGAGCCCGCCCGGCCGTCGAGCTCGCCCTCTTCCTCATTGCCTGCGCGCTGGTCGTGCAGGTGCTGGTGCTCGGTCCCGACCTCGGCTGGCTGGACCTCGACCCGAGCGGGCGCGCCGTCCTCGCCGCGGCCGTCGTCGTCACCTCGGCCACGGTGGCCGCCGCCGTCCTGCTCCTGGGCGTCATCGAGAGCCGCCGCCAGCCCATGGCGCTGGTGCTGCTGGCCGCGACGGCGCTGCTCGCCCCCGGCCGGGCGCTGGGCACCTCGGCGATGCTGACGGGGGAGGAGGCCGTCGGCGACGTCGGCCGGTTCCTCGTCGCCGGCGGGCTGGTGCTGCTCGGTGCCGCCGTCCTGCTGGACCCCGGTCCGTGCCCGGAGCCCCGCCCGCAGCCGCGCACCGGACGGTCCACCCACCTGCGCCAGCTCCTCCCGCACCTGGCCATGACGGCCGCCTGCTTCGGCGCGGCCGCGGTGTCGCTGACCGGCCACCGGATCAGCCCGGTGATCGCCGTCGGCGGCTCGCTGTGCGCCGTCCTGGCCGTGCTGCACCGCTGGCTGACCGCCCGCGAGGAGCAGCGCCTCGGCACCCGGCTGCGGCGCAGCGAGGCCTACTTCCGCTCCCTGGTCGCCACCAGCAGCGACGCGGTGCTCATCCTCGACGGCGACCTGCGGGTGACCTGGTCCTCGCCGACCCTGGGGACGACGCTCGGCGCCGCCGACGCCGTCCCGGTGGGTGCCGACCTGCTCGAGCTGGTGCACCCCGACGACGCGCTGCCGCTGGCCCGCGTCCTGCAGCCCGCGGCCGGCGCCTCCGCGCCCGCCGGTGTGCTGCGGCTGCGGCTGCGGCACGCCGACGGCGGCTGGCGGCACCTGGAGGCCGGCTTCTCGGACCTGCGCTCGGACACCGTGGTGGGCGCCGTCGTCCTGCACTGCCGCGACACCACCGAGCGGGTCGCCCGGGAGCAGGTGCTGGAGCAGGTCGCGTTCACCGACCCGGTCACCGGGCTGCCCAACCGGGCCGGCTGCGAGCGCCTGCTCGAGCAGGCGCTCGCAGCCGGTGGGCGGGGCTGCGGCAGCCTGCTGCTCATCGAGCTCGACGGTCTGGACGAGGTGCGCGAGGACGCCGGTCGCGACGTCGTCACCGAGGTGCTGGTGGAGGTCGGCCGGCGGCTGCGGGCCACCGTGCGCAGCTCCGACGCGGTCACCCGGGTGGGAGGTGGCGCCTTCGCCGTCCTCGCCGAGGGGGCGCCGCAGGCCGTGGACCTGCTGGCCGACCGCTGCCTGTCGGTGATCGAGCAGCCGCTGGACACCGGTGCCGGCGTCTTCGACGTCAGCGCCGCCATCGGCGTGGTCGACCTCGGTGCCGCCGGGTCGGTGCCCGACCTGCTGACCCGCGCGGAGCTCGCCGTCCGGGCGGCGAACGCCGCCGGCACCGGGACCGCGCTGCGGTACCGGCCGGCTCTGGGCAGTGCCGCCGAGCGGCGGGCCCGGCTGCGCGAGGACCTGCCCGGCGCCTGGGACCGCGGCGAGCTGTCGGTGCTGTTCCAGCCGGTGGTCTCGCTGGGCGAGCAGCGGGTGACCGGCGTCGAGGCGCTGCTGCGCTGGCAGCACCCGGAGCTCGGTGAGGTGCCCCCGGCGGAGTTCGTGCCGATCGCGGAGCGTGCCGGGGTGATCGGCGAGCTGCAGCGCTGGGCGCTGACGCACGCCGCCACGGCCGTCCTGACCCTGCCGTGCACCGGTGCGCCGCTGCGGCTGGGGGTCAACATCTCCGCCTCGCACGTCGCCGCGCGCACCCTGGTCCGCGACGTCGCCGCGGTGCTGCAGTCGACCGGGCTGGCGCCCGAGCGGCTGATCCTGGAGATCACCGAGGCGACGATCATGTCCGAGGGCGAGCACGTCGCCGTCGACATCGAGGCGCTGCGGCTCATGGGCGTCCACGTGGCGCTCGACGACTTCGGCACCGGCCGCTCCTCGCTGGCCCACCTGACCCGGTTGCCGATCGACGTGCTCAAGCTGGACCACGCCTTCGTGCTGCGGGTCGACCGCGACCCCAAGGTGCGGGCGCTGTGCGAGTCCGTCGTCTCGATCGCCGGCGCCCTGGGCCTGGACGTCGTGGCGGAGGGCGTGGAGACGCCGGCCCAGCTCGGCGCGCTGCGCGCCGCGGGCTGCGGCTTCGCGCAGGGCTTCCTGCTGGCCCGCCCGATGCGCCCGCGGGAGCTGGTCGACGTGCTCGACGACGGCGCCGGTCAGCTGTGGCCCGGTCTCGTGGCATCCCGCTGATGCCTGCCGTCCGGTCGTCCGGCCCGGTCCTCGGGCTGCTCGGGTCGCTCGCCGCCGTCACCGCGGCCCTGGAGCTGACCGGGTCCCCGCTCGCCCCCGCGCTCGTCCCCGCCTGCCTGGCCCTCGGGTCCGGCGCGACGGCGGTCGTGGCGCAGCGCGCGGCGTCCCGGCTGCCCGGCCGGTCCGCGCGGCCGTGGCGGGCGATCGCGCTGGCCACCGCGCTGCTGGCGTTCGGGCAGGTGCTGGCCACCGTGCGTTCCGGGGCGCACCTGGAGTTCGGTGGCGCGGAGGACGTGCCGATGCTGCTGGCGGTCCCGGTCGCCGTGCTCGCCGCGATGCGGCTGCTGCCCCCGCGGTCGCGCCGGTGGCCGGGCTCGCGGGCGGTGCTCGACGGCGCCATCGCCACGCTCGCCGTCGCCCTGCTCGGCCACGTGCTGCTGGCCGCCCTGCTCGCCGGTGTGCAGGGCGCGGCCGACGGGCTGATCGCGGTCGGCTACCCGGCCGTGGGCGCGGTGCTCGTCGGGGTCGGGCTGGTCACCGTCACCGCGGTCCGCGGCGCGCGCCGGACGGCCGCGGTCTGGCTGCTGGCCGCCTCGGTCGCGATGGCCGTGGTGGCGGTGGGCGGCGCGCTCGGCCGGACGCTGGGCAGCACCGCCGCCACCGTCGTCACCGAGCAGGCCTGGCTGGCCATGCTCGCCGCGAGCGTGCTGGCCGTGCGGTCCGACCCCGGGGAGCCGGCCACCCCGGACCACGACCGGCCGATCGTCCCGCTGCGCGGCCTGGTGCTGGCCTCGGGCGTCGCGTCCGGCGTCCTGCTGCTGCTGCTCGCCGGTGCGCTGGCCGGGCGCCCGCTGGACCCGGTCGAGGCCGCTGGGGGAGCGGCGCTGGTCGCGATCACCTCGCTGCGCACCGCGCTGTGGGCGACCGACGGCTACCGGCTCACCCGGCGCCTGCTGCGCACCGAGGGCTACTTCCGCGCGCTGGTGCACAGCGGGGACGCGGTCACCCTCGTGCTCGACGGCGCCGGCCGGATCGGCTGGGCATCGGGCGCCGTGGAGGCCCAGCTGGGCTGGACCGACCGCGAGCTCACCGGGCGGCTGCTCGCCGAGCTGCTGGACGACGGCGACCGCGACCTGGTCGCCCGGGTCGCGCAGGCGGTGCGCGGCGGCACCACGGTCGGCCTCCTGCCGGCGACCGTGCGGCTGCGGACCCGCGACGGCAGCCGGCGCGACGTCGACGTCACCGGCGCCGCCTCCGCCGGCGCCGCCCCGGCCGCCGTGTCCGGCCCCGGCGGCCGCACCGGGCTGGTCCTGCACCTGCGGGACGTCACCGACCGGAGCAGCAGCCGGCGCGAGCTGGAGCGGATGGCGTACACCGACTTCCTCACCGGGCTGCCCAACCGCGCCCGCCTCATGGCCGCGCTCGGCGAGGTCTGGACCGCAGCGGCCCCTGGCTGCCTGCTGCTGGTGGACCTCGACGGCTTCAAGGCGGTCAACGACGTCGCCGGACACGACGCCGGCGACCGGTTGCTCTGCGAGGTGGCCGAGACGCTGCGCTCGGCGGCGCGGGAGGACGACGTCGTGGCCCGGCTCGGCGGCGACGAGTTCGCCGTCCTCGTGCGGGCCGGCCGGGAGGAGGCCACCGTGCTCGCCGAGCGGCTGGTCGTGCTGCTCGACCGCGACCACCGGCCGCCGGCCCCGGACGGCAGCGCCCGTGGCGGGCTGGTGCTGCCGGTGTCCGGCAGCGTCGGCGTGGCGGAGCTGCGCGCCGGCGAGGACCCCGCCGAGGCGGTCCGCCGGGCCGACCTGGCGCTGCGGGCGGCCAAGGCCGCCGGCAAGAACTGCGTCCGCACCACCGGCGAGGCGCTGGACCGGGTGGTCGACCGGCGCGCCCGGCTGGCTCGGGACCTGCCCGGAGCGATCGTCGACGGCGGCCTGTCGCTGGCGCTGCAGCCGGTCGTGGGCCTGGAGGAGGGCCGCGTCCTCGGCCTGGAGGCCCTGGTGCGCTGGCGGCACCCGGACCTGGGCGACGTCCCGCCGGAGGAGTTCGTCGGGGTGGCCGAGGACGAGGGCCTCATCGTCCCGCTGCAGCGCTGGGTGCTCGCAGCCGCGACCGCGGCGCTCGCGCCGCTGCTGGCGGAGGGCCACGACCTGCAGCTCGGGGTGAACGTGTCCGTCCGGCACCTGCAGGCCGGCTGCCTGGCCGCCGACGTGACCCGGGCCCTCGCCGCGTCCGGCGTGCCGGCCTCCCGGCTGATGCTGGAGATCACCGAGTCGGTGCTCGTCGACGCCGAGGACCGGGTCGAGCGCGAGCTCGCCGCGCTGCGCGAGGCCGGCTGCATGATCTCGATCGACGACTTCGGCACGGGCCACTCCACCCTCGCCCGGCTCGCCCGGCTGCCCGTCGACGTCCTCAAGATGGACCGCGACTTCGTGGCCCACATCGAGGACGACCCGCGCACCGCGGCCGTCGTCGCGAGCGTCGTGGAGCTCGGCCGCACCCTGGGCCTGGACGTCGTCGCGGAGGGCGTGGAGACCCCCGGGCAGCTGGCGGTGCTGCGCGGACTGGGCTGCCGGTTCCTCCAGGGGTACCTGCTCGGCCGCCCCGTGCCCGCCGCGGAGCTGCCTGCGGTGCTGGCCGCTCCCCGTGCGGGCGTGCTGGACGACGACCGGCTGCCGTCCCAGGTCTGACGACACGCGGTCCCACTGGATGGGACAGCGCGGTTGACGGCCCGGCTGGTCGAGGCGCACAGTGGCCCCGTGCGTCCGGCGTGCCTGCTCCTCGTAGTCGCCTAGCGCGTCGGTCCTCCCGACCGACGCGCTGACCCCTCTGTGCCCGCAGGCACGAGGGGTCTTTCGTTTGCGGGCCCCGACCTCCCTCCCGACGGCCGCCGGCCCGCGCCGCAGGCACCCGCGCCGCACACCGCACGGCCCCGTCCAGGGGCGCCCCGCAGAAGGCCATGACACAGGCACCGCCAGGAGACGCCATGACCAGCACCACCCCGAGTGGGTCCGCCACCCGTGAGGCCGCCGAGGCACTGACCGGGGTCGAGACCACCGCCCGCTCGGTCGAGGAGGCCGCCGCCGAGCCGCTCACCGGCCTCACCGGGGCGCAGAGCCTCGTCCGGTCGCTCGAGGCGGTCGGCGTCGAGGTGGTCTTCGGCATCCCGGGCGGGGCCATCCTGCCTGCCTACGACCCGCTGTTCGACTCGCGGGTCCGCCACGTCCTGGTCCGCCACGAGCAGGGCGCCGGGCACGCCGCGCAGGGCTACGCCTCGGCCACCGGGCGGGTCGGCGTCTGCATCGCCACCTCGGGCCCGGGTGCGACCAACCTGGTCACCCCGCTGGCCGACGCCTACATGGACTCGGTCCCGATCGTGGCGATCACCGGCCAGGTCCCGACGGCGGCGATCGGCACGGACGCCTTCCAGGAGGCGGACATCCGCGGCATCACGATGCCCATCACCAAGCACAACTTCCTGGTCACCGACGCCCGCGAGATCCCGCAGCGGATCGCCGAGGCCTTCCACCTGGCCTCGACCGGCCGCCCCGGCCCGGTGCTCGTCGACATCCCCAAGGACGTCCTGCAGGCGACGACCGAGTTCTCCTGGCCCCCGCGGCTGGACCTGCCCGGCTACAAGCCCACCACCCGCCCGCACGGCAAGCAGGTCCGTGAGGCCGCCGCGCTGATCGCCGCCGCCCGCCGTCCGGTGCTCTACGTCGGGGGCGGCGTCCTCAAGGCCCAGGCCACCGCGGAGCTGGCCGAGCTGGTCGAGCTCACCGGCGCCCCGGTGGTCACCACGCTGATGGCCCGCGGCGCGTTCCCCGACAGCCACCCGCAGAACCTGGGCATGCCGGGCATGCACGGCAACGTCACCGCGGTGACCGCGCTGCAGAAGGCCGACCTCATCGTCGCCCTCGGCGCCCGGTTCGACGACCGGGTCACCGGTCAGCTCTCCACGTTCGCACCGAACGCGAAGGTGGTGCACGCCGACATCGACCCAGCCGAGATCGGCAAGAACCGCAAGGCCGACGTCCCGATCGTCGGCGACGCGCGGGAGACCATCGCCGAGCTCGTCCCGGCGCTGCGGGCCGAGCACGAGGCCGGCCGCACCCCCGACCTCGCCTCCTGGTGGGCGCAGCTCGACGACTGGCGGACGCGCTACCCGCTCGGCTACGACTGGCCCGAGGACGGCTCGCTGTCCCCGCAGTACGTGATCGAGCGGCTGGGGGCGATCGCCGGACCCGACGCGGTCTACACCTCCGGCGTCGGCCAGCACCAGATGTGGGCCGCCCAGTTCATCCGGTACGAGAAGCCGGGCACCTGGCTCAACAGCGGCGGCCTCGGGACGATGGGCTACGCCGTCCCCGCGGCGATGGGGGCCAAGTACGGCTGCCCCGACACCACCGTCTGGGCCATCGACGGCGACGGCTGCTTCCAGATGACCAACCAGGAGCTCGCCACCTGCGCCATCGAGGGCATCCCGATCAAGGTGGCCCTCATCAACAACGGCAACCTCGGCATGGTGCGGCAGTGGCAGACCCTCTTCTACGAGGGCCGCTACTCCAACACCAAGCTGCACCCGGTGGACGCCGAGGGCCGGCCCAAGCCGGTGCGCATCCCCGACTTCGTGGCCCTCGCCGAGGCGCTGGGCTGCGTCGGCCTGCGCTGCGAGTCCAAGGACGACGTCGACGCGGTGATCGAGAAGGCCATGGCGATCGACGACGCCCCGGTGGTCATCGACTTCGTCGTCGGCGCCGACGCCCAGGTGTGGCCGATGGTCGCCGCGGGCGCCAGCAACGACGACATCCTGGCCGCGCGCGGCCTGCGCCCGGTCTTCGGCGACGGACAGGTCTAGGACCCCCTCTCCCCCCACCACTCGCTCCGCTCGCGGCGGGGCCCTGAGAGGGGGCCGACCGCTGAGCACGTTGGCACCTGGAAGGAACGTTGACATGTCACGCCACACGCTGTCGGTGCTGGTCGAGAACAAGTCCGGTGTGCTGGCCCGCGTCTCGGCGCTGTTCAGCCGCCGCGCGTTCAACATCGAGTCGCTCGCCGTCGGGCCGACGGAGAACCCCGACCTGTCCCGGATGACGATCGTCGTGGACGCGGAGAGCCAGCCGCTGGAGCAGATCACCAAGCAGCTGAACAAGCTCGTCGAGGTCATCAAGATCGTCGAGCTGGACTCGGCCGCGGCCGTCCAGCGGGAGCTGCTGCTGGTGAAGGTCCGCGCGCCGATGGCCGACCGCACGCAGGTGCTGCAGACCGCCGAGCTGTTCCGGGCCCGCGTCGTGGACGTCAACACCGACACCGTGACCCTGGAGGCGACCGGGACGCCGGACAAGCTCCAGGCCCTGCTCGCCGTCCTCGCCCCGCTGGGCATCAAGGAGATGGCGCAGTCGGGCACGGTCGCCCTGGGGCGGGGTCCGCGCTCGATGAGCGGCGCCGGTACCTTGCGCCCGGTCGACCGATCCGCGTAAGGACCCCGCTGCCCCCACCGCGCGCACGCTCGCGGCGGGCCCCTGCAGCGGGCCCGCCCGATCACCCCGAAGGGAACCCACTGCACATGGCCGCCGAGATCTTCTACGACGACGACGCCGACCTGTCGATCATCCAGGGGCGCACCGTCGCCGTCCTGGGCTACGGCAGCCAGGGGCACGCGCACGCCCTGTCGCTGCGCGACTCGGGGGTCGACGTCCGCGTCGGCCTGCCCGAGGGCAGCACGAGCCGTGCCAAGGCCGAGGCCGAGGGCCTGCGGGTCGTGGCGCCGGCCGAGGCGGCCGCCGAGGCCGACCTGATTATGATCCTCGTCCCGGACCACGTGCAGCGGAGGCTGTACGCCGAGTCGGTCGAGCCCAACCTGCAGGACGGCGACGCCCTGTTCTTCGCCCACGGCTTCAACATCCGGTTCGGCTACATCAAGCCCCCGGCCGGCGTCGACGTCGCCATGGTCGCCCCCAAGGGCCCCGGCCACCTGGTGCGCCGCGAGTTCGAGAACGGCAAGGGCGTGCCGGCACTCGTCGCCGTCGAGCAGGACGCCACCGGGCAGGCGCTGCAGCTCGCGCTGTCCTACGCCAAGGCCATCGGCGGCGCCCGCGCCGGCGTCATCCGGACGACCTTCGCCGAGGAGACCGAGACCGACCTGTTCGGCGAGCAGGCCGTGCTGTGCGGTGGCGCCAGCGCGCTGATCACCGCCGGGTTCGAGACCCTCACCGAGGCCGGCTACCAGCCCGAGATCGCCTACTTCGAGTGCCTGCACGAGCTGAAGCTGATCGTCGACCTCATGTACGAGGGCGGCATCGCCAAGCAGCGCTGGTCGGTCTCCGACACCGCCGAGTACGGCGACTACACCTCCGGGCCTAAGGTCATCGACCAGCACGTCAAGGACGCCATGAAGGACGTCCTGGCCCGGATCAAGGACGGCACCTGGGCCGCGGAGTTCATCGCCGACCAGGACGCCGGCGCACCGGACTTCAAGCGCCGCCGCGCCGAGGCCGAGGCGCACCCGATCGAGGAGACCGGGCGCAAGCTGCGCGGCCTGATGAGCTGGGTGTCGGCGTCCGACGACTACACCGGCACCGCCGCGCGGGGCTGAGGGGAGGACCAGCCTCCCCCGCGGAGGACCTCGTCCGCCACGCCCCCGCAAGCCCGGGGCGAGCCTCCGGACGAGGCCATCCGGGCTCGGCGCGGGTCCCCGGAGGGTGGCCGCTCCCGCACGTCACGAGGAGGGCCCCTGCTGCCGAACGGCAGCAGGGGCCCTCCGCCGTTCCCGGAGACTCAGCCGTCGCGGTGCGCGGCGAACCACTCGCGGGACGGTGCCTGCAGCAGGAGCACCACGGCGCCGACGGCGAGCAGCAGGAGCAGTGCGGGCAGGAGGCTCACGCCCTGACCCTGCAGGAAACCGACGACGAGGCCGACCAGGGCGACGACCCCGGTGACCGCCGACGCAGCGACCAGGGGCCGGCGGTCGCGGCCCCGGAGGACCGAGACGGCGCCCCAGAGGCACGTCGCCGTCAGCGCGAGGTAGAGAACGCCGAACAGCGCCAGCAGGCCCGACTCGGCGCTGAACGTGAAGGACACCAGCGCCACCAGGAACAGCAGCGTGGCCTCCGCGAAGCCCGCGATGCCCGCCATGAGGACGTGCGGCGGCCGCTGTGGCACTCCGGCCCCGGGACGACCGGTCGAGGACACGGGGCGCTCCCCTCGGGGCATCAGCGGCCGGCCCGCCGGGCGCGGTGCGCGGCGTAGAACTGCGCGGCCGGCCGCAGGCAGAGCAGCACGACGATCGCCAGGGCCGCGAGGAAGACGAGCAGGGAGAACACGACCTCGCCCCCACCCACCCCGCCGGTGGCGACCTCGGAGAGGACGGCGAGCAGGAACAGCCCGGTGACCGCCACGGCGATCGCCCCGCCCACCAGCAGCAGCACGCGGCTGCGCCCGGTCAGCGCGCGCACCGAACCCCAGATCATGAGCGCCGTCCAGATGAGGGCGAGCACCCCGAAGCCGATCCCGAAGAGCAACGCGAAGTCGGTGACCTCGCCGATCTCGCTGGGGTCGACGTCGCTCAGGGTGGGGTCACTGGCGACGACGTCCTCGAGGACGGTCCCCACCAGCGCCCCGCCGAGGAGCAGGCCGAGGGCCGTCAGCGCGCCGACCGCGCTGAAGACGAAGCCGAGCACCGCGGCCACCACGACCGGCGCGGGCCGGGCCGGCACCGCCGTCTGGCCGTACGGCCCGTACTGACCGCCGTACTGCCCGTACTGCCCGTACTGCAGCCCGTACTGACCCTGGGGTGGGTACTGGCCGTAGCCGCCCGGCTGGCCGTACTGCGGGTACCCGGACCCGCCGTGCGGCTGGACCTGCGGCTGCCCCGGGCCGTGGGGGGAGGGCTGGTACTGCTGGCCCCCGTACGGCTGCCCCTGCTGCCCGCCCGACCCGTACTGCGGCGGCTGCCCGTACTGCTGCGGGGGCTGGTACCGCGGGTCGGTGCTCGAGCCGTGCTCGTCGTCGTGGGTGCTCATGGTCCCCTCCGTCAGCGCCGGCGTCCCGCCGACCGTTCGCGACCAGGACGACGGCCTGGTCGTGCGCCAGGATGTCGGCCCGTCCGCACCCGGGCAAGCGACCCCACCCCTCCGGCGGGGGGTGCCCGAGGACGGGGGGCGGGGTGGTCGGCCCCGCGGCGGGCGGTCGTCCCTAGGCTGTGCTCCCGTGACCACGACTGCGCCCGTCGTCCTGATCGCCGAGGAACTCGCCCCCAGCGTGCTGGAGGTGCTGGGGCGCGACGTCGAGATCCGGCACGTCGACGGCGCCGACCGCGCCGCCCTGCTGCCGGCGCTGGCCGACGCCTCGGCGGTGATGATCCGCAGCGCCACGCAGATCGACGCCGAGGCGCTGGCCGCCGCTCCGAACCTGAAGGTGGTCGCCCGGGCCGGCATCGGCCTGGACAACGTCGACGTGCCCGCGGCCACCGAGCGCGGCGTCCTGGTCGTCAACGCGCCAACGTCGAACATCGTCAGCGCGGCCGAGCACGCGGTGGCGCTGCTGCTGGCCGCCGCCCGGCACATCCCGGCCGCCGACGCGTCGCTGCGCGAGGGCGCCTGGAAGCGCTCCAAGTTCACCGGCGTCGAGGTCACCGACAAGGTCGTCGGCGTGGTCGGGCTGGGCCGGATCGGCCAGCTGGTCGCCCAGCGCCTGGCCGCCTTCGGGGTCACGCTGATCGCCTACGACCCCTACATCCAGCCGGGCCGCGCCGCGCAGCTCGGCGTCCGCATGGTGTCGCTGGAGGAGCTGCTCCGCGAGGCGGACTTCATCACCATCCACCTGCCCAAGACGCCGGAGACCCTCGGCCTCATCGGCGCCGCCGAGCTGGCCACCACCAAGCGCGGCGTGATCATCGTCAACGCCGCCCGCGGCGGGCTGGTCGACGAGGCCGCCCTCGCCGAGGCGCTGGCATCGGGCCAGGTCGGCGCGGCCGGCATCGACGTCTACGCCACGGAGCCGTGCACCGACAGCCCGCTGTTCGGGCTGGCCAACACCGTCGTGACCCCGCACCTGGGCGCCTCGACGACGGAGGCGCAGGACAAGGCCGGCACCGCGGTGGCCCACTCGGTGCGGCTGGCGCTGCAGGGCGAGTTCGTGCCGGACGCGGTGAACGTCCAGGCCGGCGGGGTCGTCGCCGAGGACGTCCGCCCCGGCCTGCCGCTGGCCGAGAAGCTCGGCCGCGTGTTCACCGCCGTCGCCGGCGGGCTGGCCCAGTCGGTCACCGTCGACGTCCGCGGCAAGATCGCCGAGTTCGACGACTCGGTCCTGCAGCTCGCCGTCCTCAGGGGCGTCTTCTCCGACGTCGTGGCGGAGCAGGTCACCTACGTCAACGCCCCGCTGTTCGCCGACCAGCGCGGCCTGGAGGTCGCGCTCACCACCGACGTGGAGAGCCCCGACTACCGCAACCTGATCCGGGTCCGCGGCGCGATGTCCGACGGCACCGAGGTGACCGTCTCGGGCACCCTCTTCGGCAAGAACCAGGTGCCCAAGCTGGTCGAGGTCAACGGCTTCGACATGGACCTGGACGCGGCGGGCTACCTGCTCTTCTTCGTCTACACCGACCGGCCCGGCGTCGTCGGCACGGTCGGCGCGGCGCTGGGCGAGGCGGGCGTCAACATCGCCGGCGCGCAGGTCAGCCGCACCACCCGCGGCGGCGAGGCGCTCATGGCGGTGACCGTCGACAGCCCCGTCCCGGCCGAGCTGCTCGGCGACATCGCCGGCCGGATCGGCGCGCGTGAGGCCCGCTCCGCGGACCTGACCCCCCGCTGACCTAGGGTCGGTGCCCATGCGCCTGGCAGTGATCCCTGGAGACGGCATCGGCCCGGAGGTGGTGGCCGAGGGCCTCAAGGTCCTCCGCGCGGTCGCTCCCGACGTCGAGAGCACCCCCTACGACCTCGGTGCGTCGCGGTGGCAGCGCACCGGCGAGCTGCTGCCCGACACGGTGCTCGACGAGCTGCGCCAGCACGACGCGATCCTGCTGGGTGCCATCGGCGACCCGAGCGTCCCGCCGGGCATCCTCGAGCGCGGGCTGCTGCTGCGGCTGCGCTTCGAGCTCGACCACCACGTCAACCTGCGACCGGCCCGCCTCTTCGACGGCGTCCGCAGCCCGCTGGCCGCCCCCGGCGCCATCGACATGCTCTGCGTGCGCGAGGGGACCGAGGGGCCCTACGTCGGGAACGGCGGCGTGCTGCGCCGCGACACCCCGCACGAGGTGGCCACCGAGGTCAGCCTGAACACCGCGTTCGGCGTGGAGCGGGTCGTCCGCTACGCCTTCGAGCGGGCCCTGGCCCGGCCGCGCCGGCACCTGACGCTGATCCACAAGACCAACGTGCTCACCCACGCCGGGTCGCTGTGGTCGCGGACGGTCGAGGAGGTCTCCGCGGAGTTCCCCGAGGTCACCGTCGCCTACCAGCACGTCGACGCGGCCTCGATGTTCTTCGTGACCGACCCGGGCCGCTTCGACGTCATCGTCACCGACAACCTCTTCGGCGACATCGTCACCGACCTGGCGGCGGCCGTCACCGGCGGCATCGGGCTGGCCGCCAGCGGCAACCTCGACGCCTCGGGCACGAACCCCAGCATGTTCGAGCCGGTGCACGGCTCGGCCCCGGACATCGCCGGGAAGGGCGTCGCCGACCCGACGGCCACGGTGCTGTCGGCGGGGCTGCTGCTCGACCACCTCGGCCGTGCCGACCAGTCCCGCAAGGTCAACGCCGCGGTCGCCTTCGACCTCTCCACCCGCGACCCGGAGGCCCAGGTCCGCACCGAGGAGGTCGGCGACCGGCTCGCCGCGCTCGCCGGCGGCTGAGAGAGGACCCCTCTGCCCCCCGCCGCTCGCAGGCTCGCGGCGGGACCCTGCAGAGGGGCCGTTCCAGCACCTCACCGGGCTCGCGGCGGGACCCTGCAGAGGGGCCGTTCCAGCACCCCACCGCGCTCGCGGCGGGACGGGTCCTGTGGGCTCCTGACGGTCGGCCGCCCGCCGTCATCCGGACACGCACCTGCCGGGGACGGCGGGGCGCGTGCTTCACTGGAGGGCGATGTCGCCCACCCGCACGATCATCATCGCCTAGCGCGCAGTCCACTCCCCGGACCGCGCGCAGACCTCCCGTTCCCGGGAGGTCTTCTTCGTGTCTGGGGCCGTTGCGCCGTCCCCTGGAGGACACCGTGCCGACCAGCACCGACTTCCACGTCTTCGACACCACGCTGCGCGACGGCGCCCAGCGCGAGGGCGTGAGCTACTCCGTCGCCGACAAGCTGGCCGTCGCCCGGCTGCTCGACGAGATCGGCGTCGGCTTCATCGAGGGCGGCTGGCCGGGCGCGCTGCCCAAGGACACCGAGTTCTTCGCCCGCGCCCGCACCGAGCTCAAGCTCCGGCACGCCCAGCTGGTCGCGTTCGGTTCCACCCGCAAGGCCGGCGTCCGGGTCGAGGACGACCCCCAGGTGCGCGCGCTGCTGGACGCGGAGACGCCGGTGGTCTGCCTGGTCGCCAAGTCCGACGTCCGGCACGTGCGCGACGCGCTGCGGACCACGCTGGAGGAGAACCTGGCGATGGTGGGTGACACCGTCGCCTTCCTCGTCGGCCACGGCCGGCGCGTCTTCGTCGACTGCGAGCACTTCTTCGACGGGTACGCCGCCGACCCCGACCACGGCGTCGAGGTGCTGCGGACCGCGTTCGCCGCCGGCGCCGAGGTCGGCGTCCTGTGCGACACCAACGGCGGCATGCTGCCGATGGGCGTGGGCCGGGTCGTCGCGGACGTCCGCGCGCGGGTCGAGGGCAAGCTGGGCATCCACTGCCAGGACGACACCGGCTGCGCGGTCGCCAACACCCTGGCCGCCGTCGAGGCCGGTGCCACCCACGTGCAGGGGACGGCGAACGGCTACGGCGAGCGCGCCGGCAACGCCGACACCTTCTCCCTGATCGGCAACCTGGTCACCAAGATGGGTCTGCCGGTCGTGCCGGCCGAGTGCATGCGCGAGCTGCAGCGGGTCAGCCACGCCATCGCCGAGCTGGCCAACATCGCGCCGGACGACCACCAGCCGTTCGTCGGGGCGTCCGCGTTCGCGCACAAGGCCGGGCTGCACGCCAGCGCCATCAAGGTCAGCCCGGAGCTCTACAACCACCTCGACCCGGCGGTCGTGGGCAACGACATGCGCATCCTCGTCACCGAGATGGCCGGCCGGGCGTCGGTGGAGCTCAAGGGCCGGGAGCTCGGCGTCGACCTCGACGGGCACGCCGACGTCATCGGCCGGGTCGTCGACCGGGTCAAGGTGCTGGAGGCCGACGGCTGGTCGTTCGAGGCCGCCGACGCCTCCTTCGAGCTGCTGCTGCGCGCCGAGCTGCCCGACGCGCCGCCGCCGCTGTTCGAGCTGGAGAGCTACCGGACTTCCGTCGAGCACTGGGGCAACGGCGACGTGGTCAGCGAGGCCACCGTGAAGGTGCACGTCGACGGCGAGCGGATCATCTCGACCGGCGAGGGCAACGGCCCGGTCAACGCCCTGGACAACGCGCTGCGCCAGGCGCTGGTCAGCCGGTACCCGCAGCTGGCCGACGTCTCGCTGGCCGACTACAAGGTGCGCATCCTGGGCTGGAAGGGCGGCACCGGCGCCACGACCCGCGTGCTCATCGACACGACCGACGGGGTGGGGGAGTGGACCACCGTCGGCGTCCACGACAACATCGTCGAGGCCTCCTGGCACGCCCTGGTCGACGCGCTCACCTACGCCGTCCGCAACCGCTGACCCCGGGCGGCGGACTCGCGGTCCGGCGGCTGCGCGGAGGAGGACCTGTCCGGGGTCCGGGACAGGTCCTCCTCCGCGCGACGGAGCGCGGTCCTCAGTGCGCGTACTCGTCCAGGCGCCACCACATCGCCAGTGCCATGGCGGGGAGCATCAGCACGTGCCCGGCGGTGAACAGGAACGAGCCGGACACCGCGCCCGCCCAGTAGGGCACCAGCAGGACGGCGAACGGCACGTACATCGCCGCGGACATCTCCGCGATCGCCGGCCACGAGTGGCCGCGGAAGCGCATCCAGGCGGCCATCGCGACGGCCATGTTGGTGGCCATGACCACGGCGTGCACGTCGACCCGGTCGTCCACGCCGGGCCAGAGCAGGGCCTCGAGCGGACCCAGGACCACCATCCCGACCACCATCGCGACGACCATCTCGAGGTAGTGGCGGACGAGGTGCCAGGTGTGCCGGCCGGGGCTGTGCGTGTGCCGGGGAGGGGTCTGCGTCGTCATGCGACAGAGGGTCGGACGCCGCGCCGTCCCTGCCAGGTGCCGGAGGTCACGGTCGCCGGTCACCTCTCGGCATGACCCCTCAGAGCAGGTCGAGGGCCCGGGCGCGCAGCGCCGCCTGGGTGCGGTCGCGGGCGCCCAGCTTGCCCAGCACGTTCGTCACGTGGTTCTTGACCGTGCCCTCGGCCAGGAACAGTGCCGTCGCGATCTCCCGGTTGCTGCGCCCGTCGGCCAGCAGCCGGAGGACGTCGAGCTCGCGGTCGGACAGCGGCACGACCAGCGGCTGCGGCCGGGGCCGGGGGGCGTCGTCCAGCTGCGCGAAGCGGGCCACAACCTTGGCCGCCACCGACGGCTGCAGCACCGACTCCCCGCGAGCGGCCGACAGCACCGCCTCGACCAGGCGGTCGGAGGACACGTCCTTGAGCAGGTAGCCCAGCGCGCCGGCCCGCAGCGCGGCGAAGACGTCCTCGTCGTCGTCGAACGTCGTCAGCGCCAGCACCCGGACGCCGGGCTGCTCCACCCGCAGCCGCCGGGTCGCGGCGATGCCGTCGAGCACCGGCATGTGCAGGTCCATGAGGACGACGTCGGGCTGCCGCGCGGCCGCCCGTTCCAGCGCCTGCTGCCCGTCGCCGGCCTCCCCGACGACCTCGACCTCGGGCCGGGCGCCCAGCAGGGTGACCAGCGCCTCGCGGAACAGCGCCTGGTCGTCGACCACCAGCACGCGGACGACGCTCACCCCGGCACCTCGACCAGCAGTTCGGTGCCGCCGCCCGGCACCGACGCCACGCTCAGCTGCCCGCCGGCGCGCGCCGCCCGCTCCCGCAACCCCAGCAGGCCGAAGGCGCCCGGGTCCTCGCCGCGCCGTCGGGCCGGCAGACCGCGGCCGTCGTCCCGCACCGCCAGCCGCACCGCGCCGTCGGCGCCGTAGGTCAGGGTCACCCGGGCCGAGGCGGCCCCGGCGTGCTTGCGGACGTTGGTCAGCCCCTCCTGCGCCGACCGGAAGAGGGACTCCTCGGCCTCGGCGGGCAGCGGCCGCTCGCTGCCGACGACCTCGAGCGTCGCGGGGACGCCGGCGGCGGAGACCTCCGCGACCAGGGCCTCGAGCGCGGTGCGCAGCGGCGGCGTCGTCCGGGGCTCGCGCAGGGTCGCCACTGACCGGCGGACCTCGGCCAGCGCCTCACTGGCCTGGTGCTGCGCCTTGGCCAGGACCTCGTCGGCGCGGCCGGGGTCGGTCGGCAGCACGGCCCGGGCGGCCTGCACCTGCATCTGGACGACGGTCAGGTGGTGGCCGAGGCCGTCGTGGATGTCGCGGGCCAGCCGGTTGCGCTCCCGGGTGGTCGCCAGCTCCTCGGCCTGGGCGGCGTACCCGCGCAGCCGCTCGTTGGCCTCGGCCAGCTCGCCCCGGGCCCGCTGCTCCCGCTGGAGCAGTGCGGTGACGACCGCGGTGAAGACCGCGGCGCCCAGCGCTCCCAGGCCGTTGCGCGCGAAGTCCGCCCAGCTCATCCCCAGGTGCACGAGGGGGATGGCGGCGGTGACCAGTGCGGCCGCCGGCAGGGGGAGGAGCAGCACGCTCTGGCTGACCAGCACCAGCAGCAGCAGCGTCGCCCCGACCCCGGCACCCGTCGCGCCGAAGAGCAGGACACCGAGCGGCAGCTGGAGGCACACGTGCCCGGCCGCCAGCCAGTACCGGCGCGGGACGGGCTGGCGGGCCAGCCACGGGAGCGCGAGGAGCGCGTGCGCCGCGTACGTCACGCCGAGGGCGACGGCGAGCAGCGGGTGCGGGTCGTCGGTCGCCTCGACCACGACCGTGAGCAGCGCCAGCAGGGTGAGCACCGCCAGGGCCCGGGTCACCGCGCCACTGTGCGGCACCCCGGGTTGCTGGTCAACGTCCCGGTCGCCGTCCCGGAGGCTGACACGCCGGCGGCCCCTCCCGACGGGGGAGGGCCGCCGGCGCGTGCTCGGCCCGAGGGAGTCCGGGTGCTCAGTTCCTGGGCTGGACCTCGCCCATGGGGCCGAAGCCGCTGACCTCCGGGGCGTCGATGTAGATGATCTGCGGCTGCTCGGCGACCAGGTCCGACATCCAGTCGAAGGCCGCCTTGGCGTGGGGGGTGGCCACGTGCGAGGCGCCGGCCGCTGAGTCCCGGAACCCCTCGATGCAGACGAAGGTGTTCGGGTCCTCGACGCTGCGCGACCACTCGAAGAACAGGCTGCCCTCCTCGGCGTTCACCGCGCGGGCGTACTCGTCGGCGTGGGTGCGGAACTCGTCGATGCGGTCCGGGCGGACGGGCATCTTGATGACGATCAGGATCATGTCGGTCTCCTCTGTCAGGACTCGGTCACAGCGGGTCGAGGCGGCGGCGCAGGAGGCAGAACTCGTTGCCCTCCGGGTCGGCCAGCACGTGGAAGCTCTCGTCGCCGGACTGGCCGACGTCCGCACGGGTGGCCCCCAGCGCGAGCAGCGGTTCCAGCTCGGCGTCCTGGTCGCGGTCGGTGGGGCTGACGTCGACGTGCAGCCGCACCTTGCCCGGTGTCGGCTCGGCCACCGGCGCGAACACGATCGTCGGCGCCGGGCCGCCGAAGCCGGCCGCCGGGCCGATCTCCACGCCGCCGTCGTCCTCCCGGCCGAGGACCTCGTACCCGAGGACCTCCGCCCAGAAGACCGCCAGCGACTCCGGGTCCCGGCTGTCCACCACGAGCTCGGAGAAACGGCAGGCCATGGGGGCACGCTAGGTCCTCCTCCGCGGGGACGCGCGCAGAACGCCGACTAGCCTCGGAGCGTGCGCATCGTCCGCTTCGCCTCGCCCTCGGGCATGTCCTTCGGCGTCCTCGACGGCGACGGCCAGGTCGCCCAGATCGAGGGCCACCCGTTCGGGACCATCTCCTTCACCGGTCAGCGCCACGCCCAGGCCGACGTCCGGCTGCTCTCGCCGATCCTGCCGAGCAAGGTGGTGGCCGTCGGCAAGAACTACACGGCGCACGTCGAGGAGATGGGCACCGGCGACGCCCCGTCCCAGCCGCTGCTGTTCCTCAAGCCGTCGACGACGGTCATCGGCCCGGGCGACGCCATCCGCATCCCGCCGGGCAGCACCAACGTGCACCACGAGGTCGAGCTGGCCGTCGTCATCGGCGCCCGCGGCGCCCGCCACGTCACCCCCGAGCAGGCGCTGGGCAGCGTGTTCGGCTACACGATCGCCAACGACGTCACCGAGCGGGACATGCAGGCCGGCGACGGGCAGTGGACCCGCGCGAAGGGCTTCGACTCCTTCTGCCCGCTGGGCCCTTGGATCGAGACCGACCTCGCCGGTCTGGGCAAGGACCCCGCCGACCTCGAGGTCACCTGCACGGTGGACGGCGAGCTGCGCCAGTCCGGCCGCACCAGCCAGCTGCTGTTCGGCATCCCGACGCTGGTCTCCCACATCTCGCAGGTGATGACCCTGCTGCCGGGCGACGTGGTGCTCACCGGAACCCCGTCCGGCGTCGGGCCGATCCGGCCCGGCCAGCGGGTCGAGTGCGCCATCGAGGGCCTGGGGTCCCTGGTCAACGGCGTCAGCGGCGCCGACACCGCCTCCACCGCCGGCGGCCTGCGGTGACCGCGACCGGCTTCCCGCCCACCGACCCGACGACGACCCGCACCCGGTTCTGCCCGTCGCCGACGGGCATGGTGCACGTCGGCCTGCTCCGCACGGCGCTGTTCAACTGGGCGCACGCCCGGCACACCGGCGGCACGTTCGTCGTCCGCATCGAGGACACCGACGCCTCCCGCGACTCCGAGGAGTCCTACCGGCACCTGCTGGACAGCCTGCGCTGGCTGGGCCTGGAGTGGGACGAGGGCCCGGAGGCCGGCGGTCCGCACGGGCCCTACCGGCAGTCCGAACGGCACGAGGTCTACCGCGAGGTCGCCCAGGAGCTGCTGGCGGCGGGGCACGCCTACGAGTCCTTCTCCACCAACGAGGAGGTCGAGGCCCGCCGGCTGGCCGCGGGGCAGGACCCCAAGCTCGGCTACGACAACGCCGACCGGTTCCTGACCCACGAGCAGAAGGCGGCCTTCCGCGCCGAGGGCCGCGAGCCGGTGCTGCGGCTGCGGATGCCGGACGAGGACCTCGCCTGGACCGACCTGGTCCGCGGGGAGATCCGCTTCGCCGCCGGCTCGGTGCCCGACTTCGTCATCGTCCGGGCCACCGGGGTGCCGCTCTACCCGTTCGTCAACCCGGTGGACGACGCCCTGATGGGCATCACCGACGTCCTGCGCGGCGAGGACCTGCTGCCCTCCACGCCGCGGCAGCTGGCGCTCTACGCCGCGCTGACCGACATCGGCGTGGCCTCCGGCGCACCCCGCTTCGGCCACCTGCCCTACGTGACGGGCGAGGGCCGCAAGAAGCTGTCCAAGCGCGACCCGCAGTCCAACGTCGACGTGTACCGCGAGCGCGGCTTCGTCCCCGAGGGGTTCGCCAACTACCTCGCGCTGCTGGGCTGGTCGATCGCCGAGGACCGCGACGTCTTCTCGATGGCCGAGATGGTCGAGGCCTTCGACATCACCCGGGTCAGCGCGAACCCGGCCCGCTTCGACCTCAAGAAGGCCGAGGCGATCAACGCCACCCACCTGCGCGCGCTGCCGGTGGAGGACTTCACCGCGCGGGTGGTGCCGTTCCTCGCCCGCGCCGGACTGGTCAGCGAACCGCCGACGGCCGAGCAACGTCGCGTCCTCGACGCCATCGCCCCGCTGGCCCAGGAGCGCATGATCGTCCTCTCCGACGCCGTGGGGCTGCTCGGCTTCCTGTTCGTCGACGACGTGGAGATCGACCCGGCGGCCGCGGCCAAGCAGCTGGCCGGCCCGGAGGCGGCGGAGGTGCTCGACGCCGCCGCGACCGCCCTGCGCGAGCTGCCCGACTGGAGCACCGGCGACATCGAGGCTGCGCTCAAGGAGGCGCTCGTCGAGGGACTGGGCCGCAAGCCACGCCAGGCGTTCGGCCCGGTGCGCGTCGCGGTCAGCGGGCGCACCGTGTCGCCGCCGCTCTACGAGTCCATCGAGCTGCTCGGCCGGGAGCGCACCCTGGCCCGCCTCACCGCGGCCCGGGCCGCCGTCCCCGGATGACCCGGTGAGCGCAGCGGTACCGCCGGGCTGGCCCGCGGCGGACGACGAGCCCTACCGGGGGCCGCCGCCGACCGGTCCCTACGGCGCGCCGCCGTACGTCCCCGGGGCGCTGTACGGCGTGCAAGCGCCGCCTCCCACGGGAGTGGGAGCCGGGCCGGTCCCGTGGCCGCTCGGTCCGGTGCCGCTGCAGCCGGGACCGCACACGGCCCCGCCGTGGGGGCCCCCGCCCGGGATGCAGTGGCAGCCGGCGCCGGGCACCCCACCGCACGACACGCCGGTCGAGTTCCTGCAGGCCATGCGCAGCCGCAGCTGGCGCTGGTGGCGCCCGCTGCTGGGTCTGCTGCTGTTCACGGCCGTCTACCTCGTCGCCGCCGTCGTGGTGATCGTGGCCGGGTTCGCCGTCGGGGCCTTCCCCGACCCCACGGCGATCGACCCGACCGACCTCACCGACCCCACCCTGCTGCTGCTCACCAACCTCTCGCTGATCGTCGCGATCCCCTGCGTCTGGCTGGCGTGGGTCGCCGCCCACGGCATGCGCCCCGGCTGGTCGTCGTCGGTGCTCGCCCGGCTGCGCTGGCGGCTGCTGCTGCCCTCCACGCTCCTGTCGCTGCCCACGCTCGGGCTCGGCCTCCTGCTCAGCGTCCTGCTGGGCTTCGTGGCCGGGGACTGGGAGGCCACCGGCCCGGTGGCCGGCTTCGGGTGGCTGCTGCTCGTCGTGCTGCTGACCACGCCGCTGCAGTCGGCCGCGGAGGAGTACGTGTTCCGCGGCTACCTCAGCCAGGCGATCGCCGGGTGGGTGGGCCGGCCGCAGGCGGGTGCCGTGGTGGCCGGGGTGCTGACCGCTGCCCTGTTCTCGGCCGCCCACCTGCCGCCCGACGTCTGGACGTTCCTGGACAGGTTCGCCTTCGGGCTGGCCGCCTCGGCCGTCGTCTGGCTGACCGGGGGGCTCGAGGCGGCGATCGTGCTGCACGCGGCCAACAACGTCGTGGTCTTCCTCCTGGCCGGCTCGCTGGGGGAGGGGGTGGCCACCGAGTCCGTCGCGGACGGCACCGGCGTCCTCGTGGTGCTCGTCGACCTGCTCGCCCTGGCCGCGTACGTCGCCCTGGTCGCCCGCTCCCGCCGCCGGCTGCGGCCGGAGGTGCGCAGTGCCGCCTTCGACCTGCGACCACCGTCACCGAGGGGGGTGCCCTGGCCGTCTCCGGTCATCGGGTATGGTGTTGTCCAGCGCCGCGAGGTGCAGTACCACCCTTGGGGTATGGGGTAATTGGCAGCCCGACGGTTTCTGGTTCCGTTAGTCTAGGTTCGAGTCCTGGTACCCCAGCGAGGAAGCTGTCTGCCTGGAGACACAGTTCCTCAGCACCACCGCACGGCCCCGTCGTCTAGCGGCCCAGGACGCCGCCCTCTCACGGCGGTAGCGAGGGTTCGAATCCCTTCGGGGCTACAGCGAGCGAGAGCCCCCGGTCACCCGACCGGGGGCTCTCGTCGTCTCCGGGGTGCCCCCGGTGTCCGGGCCGGGTGCGGCGCGTGGCAGCATGGACGTGCACGGCCCCGTCGTCTAGCGGCCCAGGACGCCGCCCTCTCACGGCGGTAGCGAGGGTTCGAATCCCTTCGGGGCTACAGCGGGTGAGAGCCCCCGGTCACCCGACCGGGGGCTCTCGTCGTGCCAGGACCCACCGGAGTGGCCTGGTCGCTGGGGCGGGTCTAGCGTCGGGGCGCCGCTCATGCACCGTGGTGACCGGCGGGAAGGCGGGGCGCACCAGTGATCCGGACGAGTCGTCGGCTGGCCGACGGCCGGGAGATCCTCTACTTCGACGCCGGGGACACCGCGCCGCCGCGGGACGCCGAGGATCCCCGCGACCTGCCTCCCGTCAGCACCCGGTCGCAGCTGCGGTGGGACCCGCTGCTCGGGGAGTGGGTGGTCCTGGCCTCGCACCGGCAGACGCGGACCTTCCTGCCGCCGGCGGACCTCTGCCCGCTGTGCCCCACGCGGCCCGGCCGCGAGGCCACCGAGGTGCCCGAGGCCGACTACCAGGTGGTCGTCTTCGAGAACCGCTTCCCCTCGCTGGCCACGGCCGTCGAGCGCGACGTCCCCCCGACCGCGCCCGGCGCACCGCTCACCGAGCTGCGGCCCGGCTTCGGCCGCTGCGAGGTCGTCGTCTTCACCAGCGAGCACGACCGGTCCTTCGCCACGCTCGGTGCCGACCGCGCCCGGCTGGTGGTCGACGTGTGGGCCGAGCGGACCGCGGAGCTGTCGGCGATCGAGGGGGTCGAGCAGGTCTACGTCTTCGAGAACTCCGGCGAGGAGATCGGGGTGACCCTCTCCCACCCGCACGGGCAGGTGTACGCCTACCCGTTCGTCCCGCCGCGGGTGGAGAAGGTGCTGGCCTCGGTCGAGCGGCACCGGCGCGAGACCGGCGGCGACCTGTTCGCCGACGTGGTGTCCGCCGAGCGTGCCGGGCCGCGGGTGGTCGCCGCCAACGAGCACTGGACGGCGTTCGTGCCGGCCGCCGCGCGCTGGCCCTACGAGCTGCTGGTGTTCCCGCACCGCCGGGTGCCCGACCTACCCGCGCTCACGGCTGCGGAGCGCGACTCGCTGGCCGGGGTGTACCTCGACGTGCTGGGCCGCTTCGCCCGCCGCTTCGACACCCCGATGCCCTACATCGCCTCCTGGAACCAGGCGCCGGTCACCCGCGGGCGCGAGGACTGGTGGCTGCACCTGCAGCTGTTCTCGCTGCGCCGGGCGCCCGGGAAGCTGAAGTACCTGGCCGGCTCGGAGTCCGGCATGGGCGCCTTCATCAGCGACACCACCCCGGAGGACGTCGCGGAGCAGTTGCGGACCGTGCGGTGAGCGCGGCCGACCGGGCGCGCCAGGCCTTCGCGGAGGCCTTCGGCGGGCAGCCGGAGGGGATCTGGGCCGCGCCCGGCCGGGTGAACGTGATCGGTGAGCACACCGACTACAACGAGGGCTTCGTGCTGCCGGTGGCGCTGCCGCACACCACGCGCGCCGCGGTCGCCCGCCGGGACGACGGGCTGGTCGCACTGGTCTCCGCGCAGCACCCCGGCGACCGGGTGGAGCTGCCGGTCGCGGAGCTGGCGCCGGGGCGGCCGGACGGCTGGGCCGGCTACCCGGCCGGCGTCGTCGACGTGCTGCGCGACCGCGTGCCCGGCGGGGTGAGCGTGCTGGTCGACGGGGACGTCCCGGCGGGCATGGGCCTGTCGTCGTCGGCCGCGCTGTCCTGCTCGGTGGCGCTGGCGCTGCGCGACCTGGCCGCCCCCGAGCTCGCCGTCGCCGACCTGGTCGACGTCGCCCGGCGGGCGGAGAACGACTTCGTCGGCGCGCCCACCGGCATCCTCGACCAGTCCGCGTCGCTGCTGTGCACCGCCGGCCACGCGCTGTTCCTCGACACCCGCGACCGCGGCTCCGAGCAGGTGCCGCTGGACCTGCGGGCGGCCGGCCTGGAGCTGCTCGTCGTCGACACGGGGACGACGCACGACCACGCCACCGGCGGCTACGGCGACCGGCGCCGCGAGTGCGAGCAGGCCACCGAGCGGCTCGGGGTGCGCGCCCTGCGCGACGTCCCGGACGTGGCCGCGCTCGCCCCGCTCGACGACGGGACGCCCGAGGGGGGTGTGCTGCTGCGCCGCGCCCGGCACATCGTGACCGAGAACGCCCGGGTGCTGGAGGTCGTGCGGATCCTGCGCGAGACCGCGGACCCGGCGGCGATCGGGCCGGTGCTGACCGCCGGGCACGCCTCGCTGCGGGACGACTTCGAGATCTCCACCGTCGAGCTCGACACCGCCGTGGCGACCGCGCTGGAGGCCGGCGCCACCGGTGCCCGCATGGTGGGCGGCGGCTTCGGCGGGAGTGCCGTGGTGCTGGTCGACGCCGGCCGCACCGGGACCGTCGCGCGGGCGATCACCGACCGCTTCGCGCAGCGCGGCTTCGCGCCTCCGCGGGCCTTCGCGGTCGTGCCCGCCGCAGGTGCCCGGCGCCTGGCCTGACCCGCACCCCCGGAGGTCACCCTGGACGGGGCCGCGGCGAGCCGCTGGACGGGGCCGCGTCCGGTCACCCGAGGACCGTCACCGGCACCCGCTGCACCAGGTTGTTCGCCATGCCCTGCCGGTTCCACACCTGCTCGGTGGGCTGGCTGCCCTCGGCGTCGGTCGCGCGGGCGAGCAGCTCCCAGCTGCCCGGCTCCGCCGTCCAGGGGAACGTCCAGGCCCGCCAGGCCCACGGGTGCGCCGGGTCGGCCGGCGCGACCTCGGCGGGGGACCAGGTGGCCCCGCCGTCCGTGCTGACCTCGACGCCCTGGATCGGCGCCCGGCCGGACCACGCCCGCCCGGTGAGCGTCACCGGGCCCGGGCGCAGGAAGCGTTCGCGGGTCATGAAGTCCGGCCAGCCGGGTGGGGCGAGCAGCGCCCGGGGCGCGATGCGGGTGACCGGCTCGCCGGCCTCGGCGGCGTCCACCTTCAGCCGGTAGGCGGTGGTGTTCTGGTAGCCGTCGAAGGGTCGGTCGAGCACCTCGATGCGGGTCAGCCACTTGACGTGCGCCATGCCGTACCAGCCGGGCACCAGCAGTCGCAGCGGAGCGCCGTGCTGCGGCGGTAGCGGCATCCCGTTCATCCCCCAGACCAGCAGCACCTCCGGGCGCACCGCCTCGGCCAGCGGCAGGCCCCGCGCGTAGTCCTGCTCGACGCCGCGCTCCACACCGTGGTCGGCACCGGTGAAGGCGACGTCGACCGCGCCGTCGGCCGGACCGGCCTCCTCCAGCAGCGGGGCCAGCGGGGTGCCGGTCCACTCGGCGGTGCCGACGGCCTCGAGCAGCCAGGGCTGGCTCACCGGCCGCGGCTCGTAGCGGGCGCGGCCGTTGCCGGCGCACTCGAGCAGCACCCGTGAGGTGACGGCCGGGCGGCGGCGCAGGTCGTCGAGGCTGAGCCGCAGCGGCCGGGCGACCGCCCCGCCGACCTCCAGCGACCAGGTCGCCGGGTCGACGGCGGGGATGTCGTAGTGCGTGAGCACGTAGTGCAGCCCCGGCGGGGTCACGTCGTAGCGCAGCGCCTCCAGCGGCATCCCGTGGTTGCGGGTGGCCAGCGCCAGCTCGTCGAGGCCGATGCCCTCGCCGGGCGCGGCGATCCGGGCGCGGCTGCGGTGCGTGGGCTCGGTGGCGGTCATGGGTCCAGTCTTCGCCGGGCGGCCCCCGAGGGGAACTACCCGGGCGCTCAGCCGGTCGGCAGTCAGCGGCCGGGTGCGCGTGGCCAGGTCCCCCCGCCGTCCCGCTGGGTCGACCACGGGGTTGCAGGCGACCCGCGACGACATGCAGCAGCCCCATGGTCCATACCGGAGGGCCGGAGGGCCGGAGGGAGGGAGGGAGGGAGGCGGGGGCCAGGGCCCCTCGCTCAGCGGACGGCGCGGGAGATCGCGCCCGCGGCCTCGAGCACCGCGCCCACCACCTCGGGGGCGGGACGGCGGCCCAGCCGCTCGACCGGCCCGGAGATGGAGACCGCCCCCAGCACCGCCCCGGCCGAGTCGCGGACCGGCGCCGACAGCGACGCCACCCCGGGCTCGCGCTCGGCGATGCTGTGCGCCCAGCCCCGGCGGCGGACGTCGAGCAGCGTGCGGGCCGTGAAGCTGGCGCTGGGCAGCAGCGGCGTGACCTCCTCGGCGGGGGCGAAGGCGAGCAGCGCGTGGGCCGCCGAGCCGGCGGTCAGCGGCAGCCGCGCCCCGACCGGCACGGTGTCGCGCAGCCCGTGCGCCCGCTCGGCGGCGGCCACGCACACCCGGCTCGCGCCGTCCCGGACGTAGAACTGGGCGCTCTCCCCGCTGGTGTCGCGCAGGGTGACCAGGTGCCGGCCGGCCAGCTCGGCGAGGTCGGCGATCCCGCGGCCCAGCTCGGCCAGCGCCGGGCCGGGCGCCCACGCGCCGACCGGGGTGCGCCGGACCAGGCGGTGTCCCTCCAGGGCCACGGCCAGGCGGTGGGCGGTCGCCCGGGGCAGCCCGGTGCGCTCCACGAGCTCGGCGAGGGTCGCGGGCTCGGCGGCGACGGCGCGGAGGATGGCCACCGCTTTGTCCAGCACGGCGACGGGGTTAGGCTGTCCCACACAGCAATACTCGCATCCCACAGCGTGAGATGACCAGCCCGGTCCTCGCCAGGGAGCGGGCCCCGACCCCGGAGGGACCAGCCGTGCCGAAGACCCTGGCGGAGAAGGTCTACGACGCCCACGTCGTGCGCAGCGCCGCGGGCGAGCCGGACCTGCTCTACATCGACCTGCACCTGGTGCACGAGGTGACCAGCCCGCAGGCGTTCGACGGCCTCCGCGCCGCCGGCCGCACCGTGCGCCACCCCGAGCTCACGATGGCCACCGAGGACCACAACGTCCCGACGCTGGAGATCCTCAAGCCCATCGCCGACCCGGTCAGCCGCGCGCAGGTCGAGGCGCTGCGGAAGAACGCCGCCGAGTTCGGCATCCGGCTGGCCCCCATGGGCGACCGCGACCAGGGCATCGTGCACGTGATCGGCCCGCAGCTGGGGCTGACCCAGCCGGGCACGACCATCGTCTGCGGCGACAGCCACACCTCCACGCACGGCGCCTTCGGTGCACTGGCCTTCGGCATCGGCACCAGCGAGGTCGAGCACGTGCTCGCGACGCAGACCCTGCCGCAGTACCGGCCCAAGCAGATGGCCGTGACCGTCGACGGCGAGCTGCCCGAGGGCGTCTCGTCGAAGGACGTCATCCTGGCCGTCATCGCGGAGATCGGCACCAACGGTGCCGCCGGCCACGTCATCGAGTACCGCGGCAGCGCCATCGAGGCGCTGTCGATGGAGGCCCGGATGACGATCTGCAACATGTCGATCGAGGCCGGCGCCCGCGCCGGGCTGATCGCGCCGGACGAGACCACCTTCGAGTTCCTGCGGGGCCGCCCGCACGCGCCGCAGGGCGCGGACTGGGACGCCGCCGTCGAGTACTGGCGCACGCTGCGCACCGACGAGGGTGCGGTCTTCGACACCGAGGTCGTGCTCGACGCGGCGTCCCTGACGCCGTTCGTCACCTGGGGCACCAACCCCGGCCAGGGCCTGCCGATCGCGGAGTCGGTGCCCGACCCGGCCGCCATCGCCGACGAGGGCGAGCGCCGTGCCGCCGAGCAGGCGCTGGCGTACATGGGCCTGACCCCCGGCACGCCGCTGCGCGAGATCGAGGTGGACACCGTCTTCCTCGGCTCCTGCACCAACGGACGGATCGAGGACCTGCGGATCGCCGCCGAGCTACTGCGGGGCAAGCACATCGACCCGGACACCCGCATGCTCGTCGTCCCCGGGTCGGTCGGCGTCAAGCTGCAGGCCGAGGCGGAGGGCCTGGACCGGGTGTTCACCGAGGCCGGTGCAGAGTGGCGTGGCGCCGGGTGCTCGATGTGCCTGGGCATGAACCCCGACCAGCTCAAGCCCGGGGAGCGGTCGGCCTCGACCAGCAACCGCAACTTCCAGGGCCGGCAGGGCAAGGGCGGGCGCACCCACCTGGTGTCGCCGTCGGTCGCCGCGGCCACCGCGCTGACCGGGCGGCTCACCGCCCCCGCCGACCTGGCCGACGCCCCCGTCCCGGCCACCGTCTGACCCGCACTGGAGCACTGATCGCCATGGACGCCTTCACCACGCACACCGGCACCGCGGCCCCGCTGCGCCGCAGCGCCGTCGACACCGACCAGATCATCCCCGCGGAGTACCTCAAGCGGATCACCCGCACCGGGTTCGAGGACGGCCTGTTCGTCGCCTGGCGCAGGAACGAGCCCGACTTCGTGCTCAACCAGCCGCGGTACGCCGACGCGTCGATCCTCGTGGCCGGTCCCGACTTCGGCACCGGGTCCTCCCGCGAGCACGCCTGCTGGGCGCTGCTCGACGGCGGGTTCCGCGTGGTCATCAGCTCGCGGTTCGCCGACATCTTCAAGAACAACTCGACCAAGTCCGGGCTGCTCACGGTCATCCTGCCGCAGGCCGAGGTCGAGGCGCTGTGGGCGGCGGCGGAGGCCGACCCCACCACGCAGGTGACCGTCGACCTGCAGGACAAGCAGGTCACCTACGGCGGGCACCGCGTGCCGTTCGAGATCGACGACTACACCCGGTGGCGGCTGCTGGAGGGCCTCGACGACGTCGGGCTCACCGAGCGGCACCTCACCGACATCGAGGCCTTCGAGGCCCGCCGTCCGGCCTGGCTGCCCAAGGCGCTCCCGGCCCAGCCCGCCTGAGGACGGGGTCGCCCTCCCGCTGCGTCCCGGTGGTCGTCCACGACCGACCGCGCGAGCCCACGGGGGTGGGGAGGAGGGGTGCTTCAGCGCAGGCCGGTGACGGCCGGCTCCTCGGCGCTGTCGGCCGAGAAGTCCCGGTAGTAGTCGGCCGACAGCGCGCCCGGTCGCCCGCCCAGCACCCACGTGCTGCCCTTCGCCGCAGGCGGGTGCAGCGCGCCGGGAACGCCGGCGAAGCGGACGCCGAGTGCCGCCAGCACCGACGGGATCGCCCCGCCCTGGCTGCAGACGACGGCCACTCCCGGCTCCCCACGCGGGCCGAGCAGCCGCTCGACCGCGCCGAGGGCCGCCTGCGGATCGGCGGCGAACTCCTCCTCGCCGAGCGGGGGCAGTGGGTCGATGCCCCGGCCCAGCCGGTCGGCCAGCGGCTCGAGGGTCTCCCGGCAGCGGACCCGCTCGGCGCTCAGCAGCTCCACCGGCCGGAACAGCGGCAGCACCGCGGCCAGCCGCGCCGCCTGCCGGCGGCCCCTGGCATCCAGGGGCCGAAGCTCGTCGGGCCCGTCCCAGTCCGACTTGCTGCCGGCCTTGGCGTGCCGGACCAACAGCAGCGAGGGCTCCCGCGGGACGTCGGCGCGTGCCAGGTCGGCCAGCACGGCGCGGTCGTGGGCGTGGCTGACCAGCGAGCAGGCCTCCTCGACCGGCAGCCAGCGCAGCTCGTCGACCTCGTCGTTGGGTGCGAACTCCCCGCCGACCACCCGCATCAGCCAGTAGTCGACCCGCTTGGGACCCTCCGCCACCTCGTACTCGGTGCGCACGCTGCGCCGTCCGACGACGACCTCCAGCCCGGTCTCCTCGGCCACCTCGCGCACCGCGGTCTCCAGCAGGTGCTCGCCCTCGTCGGGCTTGCCCTTGGGCAGCGACCAGTCGTCGTACTTGGGCCGGTGCACCAGCGCGGTCTGGAGGCCGCCGCCGTCCGCCGGGCGCCACAGCGCGCCGCCGGCCGCGCGGACGAGACGGCCGCCCTCAGCCGGCATGGTCCACCGCCGCCGCCATCAGGGCGGCCTGGTAGTCGCACTCACCGCTGCGCGTCCACGCGCCGTCGCTGCCCAGCTCCCAGCAGCGCACGCCGTCGGCCATCGCGGCGTCGAAGACGTCCTGCAGCTGGCGCGCGGCGGTGTCGTCGCACACCCGCAGCAGCACCTCGACGCGGCGGTCGAGGTTGCGGTGCATCAGGTCGGCGCTGCCGAGCCACCACTCACCCTCGCCGCCGTTGGCGAACCACATCGCCCGGGAGTGCTCCAGGAAGCGGCCGACGATGGAGCGCACCCGGATGTTCTCCGACAGGCCCGGGACGCCGGGGCGCAGCGAGCAGATGCCGCGGATCAGCAGCTCCACCGGCACGCCGGCCGCCGACGCCTCGTAGAGGGCGTCGATGAGCTCCTCGTCGACCAGCGAGTTCACCTTGATGCGGATGCCGGCCGGCCGGCCCTCGCGGGCGTTGCGGGCCTCCCGCCGGATCTTCTCCACCAGCCCGGGGCGGATGCTGTGCGGCGCCACCATGAACCGGCGGTAGGTCGTCTGCCGCGAGTAGCCGGTGAGCGTGTTGAACAGGTCGGTCAGGTCGGCGCCCACCCGCGGGTCGGCGGTCAGGATGCCGAGGTCCTCGTAGAGCCGGGCGGTCTTGGGGTTGTAGTTGCCCGTGCCGATGTGGCAGTAGCGGCGGATCACGCCGTGCTCCCGGCGCACCACCAGCGCCGTCTTGCAGTGGGTCTTGAGCCCCACCAGCCCGTAGACGACGTGGCAGCCGGCCCGCTCCAGCGACCGGGCCCAGCTGATGTTGGCCTCCTCGTCGAAGCGCGCCTTGATCTCCACGAGGACGACGACCTGCTTGCCGGCGTGCGCGGCGTCGATGAGCGCGTTCACGATCGGCGAGTCACCCGAGGTCCGGTACAGGGTCTGCTTGATCGCCAGCACGTCCGGGTCGGCGGCGGCCTGCTCGATGAAGCGCTGCACGCTGGTCGCGAACGAGTGGTACGGGTGGTGGACGAGCACGTCGCCCTCCCGCAGCGTGGCGAACACGCTCTTGGGCGTCTCGCCCTCGCTGAGCCGCGGGTGGGTGGCCGGCACGAACGGCTCGTCCTTGAGCTCCGGGCGGTCGAGCCCGTAGAGCTCCCACAGCGCGGCGAGGTCGAGCAGCCCGGGCACGTGGACGACGTCGGACTTGCCGACCTCCAGCTCGCTGACCAGCACGTCGAGGATCGCCGGGTCCATCGGCTCGGCGACCTCCAGCCGCACCGCCGGCCCGAAGCGGCGGCGGGCCAGCTCGCGTTCCAGGGCCTGCAGCAGGTCCTCGTCGCGGTCCTCCTCCACCTCCAGGTCGGCGTTGCGGGTGACCCGGAACAGGTGGTGGCCGATGACGTCGAGGCCGGGGAACAGCTGCGGCAGGTGCGCCGCGATGAGGTCCTCGAGGGGCAGGAACGTCGCACCCGGGGCCGGGTCGGCACCCCCCACGGGCACGAACCGCGGCACGTTGTTGGGCACCTTGAGCCGGGCGAAGCGCGGGGCGCCGGTGTCGGGGTCGCGGACCTGGACGGCGAGGTTCAGCGACAGCCCGCTGATGTAGGGGAACGGGTGGGCCGGGTCGACCGCCAGCGGGGTCAGCACCGGGAACACCTGGTCGCGGAAGTACTCCCGCAGCCGCTTGGTCTCGTCGTCGGCCAGCTCGCCCCAGTGCACGATCCGGATGCCGGACTCCTCCAGGCGCGGGCTGATGTCCTTGGTGAAGACGTCGGCGTGCCGGTGCACCAGGTCGCGGGTCCGCTCGGTGACCAGCGCCAGCTGCTCGCGGATGGTCAGCCCGTCGGGCGAGCGGACCGTCAGCCCGGTGCTCTGCCGGCGCTTCAACCCGGCGATGCGGACCATGTAGAACTCGTCGAGGTTGCCGGCGAAGATCGCCAGGAACTTGACCCGCTCCAGCAGCGGCAGGGAGTCGTCCTCCGCCAGCTCGAGCACACGGGAGTTGAAGTCCAGCCACGACAGCTCGCGGTTGATGTACCGGTCGGCCGGGGCGCCGGATCTGGTCGGGGGCACGGGCTCATCGTGCCGCAGTCCGGTTGCCGGTGCGTGACCAGCAGCAGGTCAGCCGGAGGCCCGGGTCGCCCCGCCGAGCAGTGCCGCGGTGTGCGGCCCGACGCCCAGCGCGAGGGCGCCGCGCAGGTCGCCGGGCGTGTCCACGTCCCGCTCCAGGCCGGGCCAGTCGCCGGTCAGCGGAACGGCGCCGCCGGCCGCGTGCCGCCGCGCCGACCCGGCCCCGAAGGCGGGGGAGAGGCCGGTGCCGGCGGCGGTGAGCAGCGTCGTCCCGGTGCCCTGCGCGTCGGGGACGAAGCAGCGCGGCGCGGCCTCCGCCGCGGCCAGGGCGGCGGTCAGCTCCTCCGGGCGCAGGGCCGGCAGGTCCGAGGAGAGCGCCGCCACCGCCGTCCCCCCGGTGGCGCGGGCGCCGTGCTCGAGGGCCGGGTTGAGGCCGCGGTCGGGCTCGTCGGGGACCGTGCGGGCACCCAGCCGGGTGACCTCCGCGGCGGCCGCGGGGTCGTCGGTGACGACCAGGACGCCGGCGACGGCGGGGGAGGCCAGTGCCGCGGCGACGGTGTCGGCGAGCAGCGCCAGGACCAGCCGGTCGTGCGCGTCCGGCGGGCCCTCCAGGCCCTCGGGCAGCGGCGTGAGGCGGCTCTTGGCCAGCGGCAGCCGCTTCGCCGGGACGACGACCGACCACGCGCGCACGGCCACAATGTGAGCACACCGGCGCCGGGGTGCGGACCGGGCGGCTGCACCCCGGTGCGCTCCGGGGACCGACCCAGGGCCGATCATGGGCTCTCACGACGTCCCGGCCGGCAGTGGCCGGGCGCAGGAGGGAGGAACCGGTGACGCAGGACGGGTTCCCGCAGACCGGGGTGTCGCGCCGTGCCGGAGCCCCGCCGTCCCGGTGGCGCACCCGCAGGCCGCTGCCGCCGGCGCTGCTGTTCTGCGTCGCGGTCATCTACCCGGTCACCGCGCTGCTGTTCCGGATGCGGTACCGGCACGCCGAGCGCTTCCCCCGCACCGGCCCGGTGCTCCTGGTGGCCAACCACGTGTCCGTGCTCGACCCGCTGGCCTGCGCGCGGCTGGTCTGGGACTGCGGCCGCGTGCCGCACTTCCTGGCCAAGGAGGCGGTCTTCACCGGGCTCGCCGGCAGGATCCTGCGCGCCGCCGGGCAGATCCCGGTCGCCCGCGGCCGGGCCGACGCCCGCGCGTCCCTGGCGGCCGCCGAGGCCGACCTGGCCGCCGGCAACGTCGTCGTGATCTACCCGGAGGGGTCGGTGACCCGGGACCCCGACTGGTGGCCCATGGAGGCCCGCACCGGGGTGGCGCGGCTGGCGCTGACCACCGACGCCGTCGTCCTCCCGGTGGCGCAGTGGGGTCCGCAGCGGGTGCACGACTACCACACCAAGCAGCTGCGCCTGCGGCTGCGCGCGCCCGCCGACCACCTGGTCGGCGAGCCGCTGGACCTCACCGACCTGCGGGCCCAGGTCCGCGCCGGCCGGCCGATGACCGGGGACCTGCTGCGCGAGGTGACCGACCGGATGATGGCCTGCGTGCGCGACCAGCTGGCCGAGCTCCGCGGGGAGCCGGCACCTCCCACGAGCACCCCCCACCCGCGGCGCGCGCTGCCCGGTGACCTGCCGGGGAGTGCCGCGTGAGGGCGTCCACGGGGTCCCGGGCCGCCGTCCTGGGGGCCGGTTCCTGGGGGACCACCTTCGCGAAGGTGCTGGCCGACGCCGGCTGCACGGTGCTGCTGCACGCCCGCCGTCCGGAGCTGGCGCACGCGATCGGCGAGACCCGCGAGAACGCCGAGTACCTGCCCGGCATCCGGCTGCCCGACCGGCTGCGCGCCACCGCGGACGCCGCCGAGGCCCTCGCCGACGCCGAGATCGTGGTGCTCGCCGTCCCCTCACAGTCGCTGCGGGACAACCTCACCGAGTGGGCGCCGCTGCTGCCGGCCGACGCGGTCCTGCTCTCGCTGATGAAGGGCATCGAGCTGGGCAGCACCAAGCGGATGAGCCAAGTGATCTGCGAGGTCACCGGCGCCGGCCCCGACCGGGTCGCCGCGCTGTCGGGCCCGAACCTGGCGCGCGAGATCGCCGAGGAGCAGCCGGCCGCCACCGTGGTGGCCTGCACCGACCACGACCGCGCGGCGCAGGTGCAGGCGGCCTGCCACACCCCCTACTTCCGCCCGTACACCAACCAGGACCTCGTGGGCTGCGAGCTCGGCGGGGCGGTGAAGAACGTCATCGCACTGGCCTGCGGCATTACCGAGGGCATGGGCTTCGGCGACAACACCCGCGCCTCGCTCATCACCCGCGGCCTCGCCGAGACCGCCCGGCTCGGTGCCGCCCTCGGTGCCGAGCCGGCCACCTTCGCCGGGCTCGCCGGGCTGGGCGACCTGGTGGCCACCTGCAGCTCCCCGCTGTCGCGCAACCGGACGTTCGGGGAGCGGCTGGGGCGCGGCATGTCCGTCGAGGAGGTGCAGCGGAGCACCCGGCAGGTGGCCGAGGGGGTCAAGAGCTGCCGGTCGGTGCTGGACCTGGCGCGGGCGCACGGGGTCGACGTGCCGCTCACCGAGGCGGTCGTCCGGGTGTGCCACGACGGCGTCCCCGTGACGCAGATGGTCAAGGAGATCATGTCCCGGGAAGCGAAGCCGGAGTGACCGACGGGACGTGGGGCGACGGCACCCGCTCGGTCCGGGCCGGTGAGGAGGCGCCCGTGCCGGGCGCGCCGCTGCGGCCCTCGCCGGTCTTCGCCGCCCCGTACCACCTGGGCGACCGCCCACCCCGCGCGGACGGCGCCGACGCCTACGCGCGCACCGAGCACCCCACGCTGCGGGTCTTCGAGGCGGCGGTCGGCGAGCTCGACGGCGGCCGGTGCCTGTCCTTCGCGACCGGCATGGCCGCGATCAGCGCGGCGGTGCTGGCGGTCGTGCGGGCCGGCGACCGCGTGGTGCTGCCGTCGGACGGCTACTACGCGACCCGCCTGCTGGCCGGCGACGAGCTCGAGCGCTACGGCGTGACCGTCGAGTACGTGGCCACCCCGGAGATCGGTGCGGTCGCGGCTCGCGGCGACCTCGAGGGTGCCCGGTTCGTGCTGCTCGAGACGCCGAGCAACCCGCTGCTGGACGTCTGCGACATCGCCGCCGTCGCCCGCGCCACCCGTGCCGCCGGAGCCGTGCTCGCCGTCGACAACACGACCGCCACCCCCCTGGGCCAGCGGCCGCTGGCGCTGGGCGCCGACCTGACCGTCGGCAGCGACACCAAGGCGCTCACCGGCCACAGCGACCTGCTGCTCGGCCACGTCAGCACCACCGACGAGGCGCTGTACGCGAGCCTGAAGTCCTTCCGCGACCACACCGGCGGCACGCCCGGCCCCTTCGAGGCGTGGCTGGGGCACCGCTCGATGAGCACGCTGGACCTGCGGCTGGCCCGGCAGGCGGCCACCGCGGCGGCGGTCGCCGACCTCCTGGCCGCGCACCCGGCGGTGGGCGGCGTCCGCTGGCCGTGGCGGCCCGGGGACCCCTCGTACGACCTCGCCGCCCGGCAGATGCTGCGCCCGAACGGTGTCGTCTCCGCCGAGCTGCCCGACGCGGCGGCGGTCGCGCGGCTGCTGGCGGCCGGCCGGCTCTGGACGGCGGCCACCAGCTTCGGCGGGGTGCACAGCACCGTCGACCGGCGGGCGCAGTGGGGTGGGGACGCCGTCCCGGAGGGGTTCGTGCGGCTGTCCTGCGGCATCGAGGACACCGCCGACCTGGTGGCCGACCTCACCGCCGCGCTGGACGCGGTCTGAGGCGGCTCAGCCGGTCGCGGCCGGCTCACCGCGCCGACGGCGGGCCGCCCGCGCGGTCAGCCACAGGCTCACCCCGACGTAGTAGACGAGGTAGGACAGCGACAGCGCCACCACGACCGGGTGCGGGTCGGGCACCTGCAGCAGCAGGACGGCGTAGCTGACCAGCCAGACCACCGTCAGCGCGAGGCTCAGCCCGCGCAGCGCCTGTGTGCGCGAGGGGTACAGGTAGCGGACCGGCACGAAGACCAGGAGCGAGCAGACCACCAGCACCGCCGCGATCGCGCCCGGCCCGAGATCCAGGACGACGGCGTAGAAGGCGACGACGTTCCAGTAGCTGGGGAAGCCCAGGAAGGTGTGGTCGTCGGTCTTCGCGTCCACCCGGCAGAACTGGTAGCTGGAGGCCAGCAGCGGCAGCGCGGCCACGACCCACCCGAGCACGCCGTCGGGCAGCGACCCGGTGGTCCACAGCAGCACGACGGGGGCGAAGGCGTAGGTCAGGTAGTCGACGATGTCGTCGAGCCGCGCCCCGTCGAACCAGGGGATCGTCTCCTTGACCCGCATCCGGCGGGCGAGCATCCCGTCGGTGCCGTCGATGACGAGGGCGACCAGGCCCAGCCAGAGCGCGGCCACCGCGTCGCCGTCGAACGCGGCGAGCACGATGAGCAGCGCCAGCACCGTGCCGCTGGCGGTGTAGAGGTGCACGGCGGCCCCGGCCAGCCGCAGCCCGCGCGGGAAGGACGGCGGGACGACGTCGTCGGCCGCCGTCCCCGGGAGGCTCCCGCCAGGCGGGACGGCCAGGTTCTCGCGCATCGACGACGAGGTTCCCACACCGCCGGTGCCGCGGCGCGGTCCACCGCCCGTCGTCCGGGCACGGTGGGCGGCCTCGACTAGGGTCGGCCGCGATGAGCGGACAGGCGGGCAAGCTGCGGATCGCGGTCGTCTTCGGCGGCCGCAGCGCGGAACACTCCATCTCCTGCGTCTCCGCCGGGGCCGTCCTCGCGGCGCTGGACCCCGACCGGTACGACGTCGTCCCCGTGGGCATCGCCCGCGACGGCCGCTGGGTGCTCGCCGACCCGGCGCAGCGCCTGGCGATCGCCGAGGGGGAGCTGCCGGAGGTCACGGGCGGGACGGCGGTCTCCCTGGTGGGCGATCCGGGAGGACGGGGGCTGGCCGTCCTCGAGCCGGCCGCCGGCCCGGCCTCCGCGCTGACCGAGGTGGACGTCGTCTTCCCGGTGCTGCACGGCGCGTACGGCGAGGACGGCACCATCCAGGGGCTGCTGGAGATGAGCGGCATCCCCTACGTGGGCTCGGGCGTCTTCGCCAGCGCGGCGTCGATGGACAAGGAGTTCACCAAGAAGCTGCTGGCGGCCGCCGGGCTGCCGCAGGGTGCCCACGTCGTGCTGCGGGACGCGTCGGGCGCGGTGTCGGCCGACCCCGGCGTGCTCGACGACGCGGACCGCGAGCGGCTGGGTCTGCCGGTGTTCGTGAAGCCCTGCCGCGCCGGGTCCAGCATCGGGATCACCAAGGTGGCCGACTGGGCGCAGTTCCCCGAGGCGGTGGCGACCGCCGCCGCGGTCGACCCCAAGGTGATCGTGGAGGCCGCCGTCCCCGGACGGGAGGTGGAGTGCGGCGTGCTCGCCCGGCCGGACGGGCCCCCGCAGGCCAGCCTGCCGGCCGAGGTCCGGCTGCGCCCGGGCACCGAGTGGTACGACTTCGCCGCCAAGTACCTCGACGACTCGGTCGACTTCGACGTGCCGGCCGACCTCACCCCGGAGCAGACCCGGCTGGTGCAGGAGGCCGCGCGCAAGGCGTTCCTGGCGCTGGACTGCCGAGGCCTGGCGCGGGTCGACTTCTTCCTCGGCACCGGCCCGGACGGCGCCGACCGGCTCGTGGTCAACGAGGTCAACACCATGCCCGGCTTCACCCCGATCTCGATGTACCCGCGGATGTGGGCGGCGACCGGCGTCGACTTCGCCACGCTGGTGGACCGGCTCGTCGAGGTCGCCCTGGCCGCCCACCCGGCTGCCGAGGCGACGCTGGACGGCACCCGGGCGTGAGCCCGCCGGCGGTCGTCCGGCACGGCGGCCTGGTGCTGCTGCTGGCCCTGCTGCCGGGCTGCGCGACCCCGGCCGACGGCGGGGCGTCCGCCGCACCCGCCGCAGAGACGCCGGACACCCCCCAGCAGCTCGAGGAGCTGGTCGTCCCCGCCGTGGCGTCCGGCCTGCCGCGGGTCCCCGACGACGCCCTGTCACCCCCGGCGGGGGAGAAGTCGGTGGAGGACGTCGCCGGCTACGCCGAGGACGCCGCCCGCGAGCGCGAGGTGCTGCACGACTACGGCTACCGGTTCGGCTGGGAGCGCTACTGGGGGTCCGGGTCGGGTCCGCTGACCACCGTCTTCACCCACCAGTTCCGGACGCCCGAGGGCGCCGCGGCCTTCACCCGGGACGTGGCCGAGCACGACGGCGACGTCTACGGGGGTGTGCTGCGCGAGGAGCCGCCGGTGCTGCCCGCCGGCTGCCGGCTGCTGCAGCTCGACCGGGGTGCCCCGGCGGTCGGGGTGACCTCGCCGGCGGCGTTCGCGTGGTGCGCGCGAGGGGTGTTCAGCGTCGCGGTCACCGCCGTCGGCGGGTCGGTGGACGCGGTGACCGAGGAGGTGCGGGCCGTGGTGGTGGCCCAGCTGGACCGGCTGCCCCCGTCCTGACGGACGCCGGTGACGGGACGGGGCGGCCACCCTCCAGGGTCCCGCCGGCCCCGCCCGGAGCTCGCTGCGAGCCTGCGAGCGGTGAGGAGGACGGGGTCTCCGAGTGGGGGGAGGGTGGTCCTCCTTCAGCCGCCGGCGTCGACCGGCTGCACGGGGAGGGTGCCGTCGAGGACCGGGCCGAGCGCGGTGACCGGCGCGCTGTCGGTGTCCGCCGAGACGGTCACGCGCACGTACACCGGCCGGTCGACGGCGGTCCACACGATGCTGTCGGGGTCGCTGGTGTCCACCAGCCAGTCGACCCCGTTGACCTTGATCAGCGGGGACGTCGGCTCCAGCGCGGCCGGCCGCTCGACGCCGCAGACCAGCACGACCGGCGGCTCGCCCCAGGCGTAGGCGTAGGGGCTGGCGGACTGCACCGGGCGGGACGGCTCGCCGGCCAGCTCGAGCGGGAGCGCGCCCATCAGGGCGGGGCACGCGGCGTCGGCCTCCGGGGTCACCGGGGGGACCTCCACCGGCAGCGGTGGCAGCTCGGCCCGCCCCGGGGCCGGCGTCCCGCCGACGTCGGCGACCACGTCGTCGGCCTGGTCCCCGGCGGTGTCGTCCTCCCCGCCGAGGACGCGGGTAAGCACCAGGAGCACGACCACCAGCGGCAGGGCGACCGCGGTCACGACGAGCGCGACGCGGCGCAGCGGGTCGTCCGGTCGGGACGGCCGCGGCGACGGCTCCCCGGTGTCCGGGGCGGGGTTCTCGGTCAGCGCGCTCAGATGTTGACGACGGGGCAGGTCAGCGTGCGGGTGATGCCGTCGACCGACTGCACCCGGGCGACGACCAGCCGGCCGAGCTCGTCGACGGTCTCGGCCTCGGCCCGCACGATCACGTCGTAGGGACCCGTGACGTCCTCGGCCTTGGTGACACCCGAGATCTCGCTGATGCTCGACGCCACCTGGGCGGCCTTGCCGACTTCGGTCTGGATGAGGATGTAGGCGTGGACCACGGGAGACCTTTCCTCGGGCGGCGCTGCGGGTGCGGCGTGCGCGCCGGCGGGCGGACAGTTCGGCAACCTACCCCAGCGGGCTGGAGGGACCGGTGACTCGTCCCCGCCCGCTGGTCCCGCGGGACGACCCCGCCGACAGCGTGCGGGTCGTCGGCGAGTTCGGCGTGATCGCCCGCGTGCTCGCGCGCTCCGGTACGGCCCGGGTCGCCGACGTCGGACCCGGTGACGACGCCGCCGTGCTCCGCGCCCCCGACGGCCGCGTGGTCGCGACCACGGACGTCCTCGTCGAGGGCCGGCACTTCCGGCGCGACTGGTCCTCGGCCGAGGACGTCGGGCACAAGGCGGCCGCGGCCAACCTCGCCGACGTCGCCGCGATGGGCGGGGTGACGACCGCGCTGCTGGTCGGGCTGGCCTGCCCGCCGGACACCCCGACGACGTGGCTGGAGGGCGTGGCCGCCGGACTGGCCGCGGAGTGCGCGCCGCTGGGGGCGGCCGTCGTCGGCGGCGACACGGTGTCGTCGGCCCCCGACAGCGGCGCCGTCGTCCTGTCGGTGACCGCGCTGGGCGACCTGGGGGGCCGGGCGCCGGTGCTGCGCTCGGGTGCCCGGCCGGGGGACGTGCTCGCCCTGGCCGGCCGGCTCGGCTGGTCGGCGTGCGGTCTGGCCGTGCTGCGGCGCGGGTTCACCAGCCCGGCCGCGGCGGTGGCCGCGCACCGCCGTCCGGCGCCGCCCTACGCCGCCGGGCCGGCCGCGGCCGACGCCGGTGCGACGGCGATGTGCGACGTCAGCGACGGGCTGCTGGCCGACGCCGGGCACCTGGCCGAGGAGAGCGGCGTGCTCGTCGACGTCGACCGGGCGGCGCTGGTCCGGGCGACCCTGGAGCTGCCCGGCCCGCTGCAGCAGGTGGCGGCCGCCCTCGGCGGGGACCCGATGGCGTGGGTGCTGACCGGTGGGGAGGACCACGCGCTGCTGGCGACCTTCCCCGCCGGGTCCGCGCTGCCGGAGGGTTGGGTGCCGATCGGCACGGTGCACGCCGGGGGCGCCGGCGTGCGGGTCGACGGCGAACCGGCCGAGGCGGCGGCCGCGGCCGTCGGGGCGGAGGGGACCGGGCATGCGCACTTCCGCTGAGGCCCGGCTGGCCGACGGCCGCCCGGTCACGCTCCGGGCCGTGGCCTACGACGACCCGCTCGCCCGCGAGATGGTGGCCCGTGTGCAGCAGGAGTACGTGACCCGCTACGGCGGTCCCGACGAGGCGGTCGTCGACCCGGCCGAGTTCACCCCACCGGCCGGGCTGTTCCTCGTCGCCGAGGTGGACGGCGTCCCCGCGGGGTGCGGCGGCTGGCGGGTGCACGAGCCGGGCGTGGCCGAGGTCAAGCGCGTGTACGTGGCGCCCGGGTTCCGCCGGCAGGGCCTGGCGCAGCTGCTCATGGCCGCGCTCGAGGAGAGCGCGGCCGCGGCCGGCGCCCGGTCGGTGGTGCTGAACTCCGGGTCCCGGCAGCCGGAGGCGCTGGCGCTGTACGCCACCCTCGGCTACACCTCTGCACCCGGGTACGGCGTGTACGCCGGCCTGCCCGGGGCGGTGTTCCTGGGCAAGGGACTGGACGATGAGGAGGAGCGGTGAGCGGAGCCGGTGTGGTGACGATCTCGGCTTCCTACGGCGCGGGCGGTGACCAGGTCGGTCCGGCCGTCGCCGCGCACCTGGGCCTGGTCTTCCACGACCGGGCCATCCCCGCGCAGGTGGCCGGCCGGCTCGGCGTCCCGCTGGCCGAGGCGGAGGCCAACGACGAGACCGTCGCCCGTGGGCTGTGGCGCATCGTCGCCTCCCTCGGCAGCATGCCCGACCCGATGGGCGGCGTCGTCCCGGTGACCGAGCAGCTCGACGAGCGGACGTTCCGGCTGCAGACCGAGCGGGTGGTGCGCGAGATCGCCGACGGGCCGGGCGGGGTGGTCCTCGGCCGTGCCGCCGCGCTGGTGCTCGGCGACCGGCCCGGCACGCTGCACGTCCGCCTCGACGGCCCCGAGGAGCGGCGGCTCGACGCGGTCGTGGTGCGCACCGGGCGCCCGCGCGACGAGGTGCGGCGGGAGCTGCGGGCCAACGACGCGGCGCGGGAGGGGTACGTGCGGCGGTCCTACCGCGTCGACGCGACCTCGCCGCGCAGCTACCACCTGGTGATCGACAGCACGGCCCTGCCGTTGCAGACGGTCGTCGACCTCGTGGTCGACGCCGCCCGCGCCCGCGGCATCGGCTGAGGTCCTCGCCTCGCCGGGGACAAGCGGGGGGCAGCCGGCCCGGGACGCGACGGAGCCCGGAGGTCCGAGGACCTCCGGGCTCCGTGTGGCGTTCGGCCCCTGCAGGGTCCCGCCGCGAGCTCGCGGGTGGCGAGAGCAGGGCCGGCCCCGCGTCAGGGTCCCGGCCCGAGCTCGCGAGGGCTGGGGGGACGCGGGGTCCTTCGTCAGGCGCGCACGACCTTGCCCGCCCGGATGCACGAGGTGCAGGCGTTGATGCGGCGACGGTTGCCCGGGGCGACGAGCGCCCGCACGGACTGGATGTTCGGGTTCCAACGGCGCGGCGTGCGGCGGTGCGAGTGCGACACCGACATACCGAAACCGGGCCCCTTGCCACAGACATCGCACACGGCAGCCACGGTGGATCACTCCCAGAGATTCGTTTCACGGACGGCGGCACGCCGACGCGCCCGCACACAGACCAACGGAGAGTCTAGCCGTTCCCCGGCGGCGACGTCGCGGAGGGCGGCCGGAGCGCGCCCGGGCCCCGTTGCGCGCCCGGCGCCGTCGGTCCGCGTGGGTACCCTCCGGCCGTGCTGCCGGCGCTCGACGACGCCGCGGTCGGCCAGTGGTGCCGGGCCGCGGTCGCCGTGCTGTCCGCGGCGCGGGGCCGCCTCGACGACCTCAACGTCTTCCCCGTGCCCGACGGCGACACCGGGACCAACCTGCTGGCCACCGCCGAGGCCGCCCTGGCCACGCTCGACGAGGCCGGTCCCGACCGGGCCGAGCCGGCCTGGGCGCTCGTGGCCCGCGGTGCCGTGCTGGGCGCCCGCGGCAACTCCGGCACCATCCTCGCCCAGCTGTGGCGCGGGCTGGCCGACCAGCTGGCGGGCCAGCCCCCGGCCGACGGGCCCACCCTCGCCGCCGCGCTGCAGAAGGCCGCCGACAGCGCCTACGGCGCCGTCGCCGACCCGGAGGAGGGGACGTTCCTCACGGTGGCGCGGGCCGGCGGTGAGGCGGCGGTCGCCGCGGTCGCCGGCGGGCACACCGGCCTGGGCGAGGTGGTGCGGGCCGCGGCGGACGGCGCCCGTGCCGCCCTCGAGGCGACGCCGGGACAGCTGGCCGCGCTGCGCGACGCAGGCGTGGTCGACGCAGGGGGAGCGGGGCTGTGCCTGGTCCTCGACGCCCTGGTCGCCACGGTGACCGGTGCCGAGCCCGACCGCCCGCCGCTGGTCCGCCGGGCCGAGCGCGGCCTGCACGCCGGGCACCACCACGGGCACGACCCCGGCGACCTGCCCCACCAGCCGCCCGCCGGCCCGGGCAGCGAGGTGCAGTACCTGCTCGCCGACAGCGACGAGGTCGCCGTGGCCAAGCTGCAGGACCGGCTGGCCGCCCTCGGCGACAGCCTGGTGGTCGTCGGCGTCGACACCCCCGGCGGGCGCGAGTGGAACGTGCACGTGCACGTCGGCGACGTCGGCGCGGCCATCGAGGCCGGCATCGAGGCCGGCCGGCCGTACCGCATCTCGGTGACCCCGCTGGCCCCGGTGCGGGCGCCGGCGCCGGCCCCCGGCGCGCGTGCGGTCGTCGCGATCGTCCCCGGTGGCGGGCTCGCCGAGCTGTTCACCGACGAGGGCGCCACCGTCGTCCCCTGCGGCCCCGGCGGCGTGGCCGAGGACGACGTGCTCGCCGCGGTCCTGGGGTCCGGCGCGGCCGGCGTCGTCGTGCTGCCCAACGACCCGACCCTCACCGCCCTGGCCTCCCGCGCCGCCGAGCGCGCCCGCGAGGAGGGGCGCGACGTCGCGGTCGTCCCCACCCGCTCGCCGGTGCAGGGCCTCGCGGCGCTCGCCGTCGCCGACCCCTCCCGGCGCTTCGGCGACGACATCGTCACGATGGCCGAGGCGGCCGCGGCCACCCGCTGGGCCGAGGTCGCCGTCGCCGAGCACGAGGCGCTGACCAGCGCCGGCCGCTGCGCGCCCGGCGACGTGCTGGGCTCGGCGGAGGGCGACGTCCTGCTCATCGGCAGGGAGCCGGCCGCGGTCGCCTGCGAGCTGCTCGACCGCATGCTCTCCGCCGGCGGGGAGCTGGTCACCGTCGTCGCCGGCTCCGACACCGACCTCGCCGACGCCGTCTGCGCGCACGTGGCGGGGGTGCACCCGACCGTCGAGGTGACCCGCTACGACGGCGCACCCGAGGGGGTCCGGCTGCAGGTGGGGGTGGAGTAGTGGCCGTCGACATGGCCACCCGGCTGGACCGGGTGCTCGGCGCCAAGACCGCCAAGGCGATGGCCGAGCAGCTCGAGCTGTACACGGTGCGCGACCTGCTGCGGCACTACCCGCGCCGGTACGCCAAGCGCGGGGAGATGACCCGCCTCGACGACCTCCAGGTCGGCGACCGGGTGACCGTGCTGGCCCAGGTGCGCAAGGTGGCCACGCGGAAGATGCGCAACCGCCCGGGCACCCTCACCGAGGTCACCGTGGGCGACGGCGCGGGGTCCATGCAGCTGGTCTTCTTCAACCGCAGGCACGCGAACCTGCGCGAGGGGGCCTGGGGGCTGTTCGCCGGCACCGTCGGCGAGTACCGCAGGAGCAAGCAGTTCGCCCACCCGGACTGCCACCTCATCACCGGGGACGACGACACGGACTGGGCCCGCGCGCTCATCCCGATCTACCCGGCGAGCAAGGACGTCTCCAGCTGGGTCATCCAGAAGTCGGTCCGGCTGCTGCTCGACGCCTCCGGCGGCTTCGGCTTCGTCGAGGACCCGCTGCCCGAGGAGCTGCGCACCCGGCACGGGCTGCCCAGCCTGGCGGCGGCGCTGCTCGACATCCACCGGCCCACCTCCGACGATGACGTCGAGCGGGCCGGGTACCGGCTCAAGTGGGACGAGGCGCTCACCCTCCAGCTGACCCTCGCCGCCCGCCGCCGCGCCGCCGCGCTGGAGCCCGGGATCGCCCGGCCGCGACGCCCCGGGGGCCTGCTGGACGCCGTCGACGCGGCCCTGCCGTTCGCGCTCACCGACGGCCAGTGCGCGGTGGGGGAGGAGCTCGCCGCCGAGCTGGCCCGCGAGCAGCCCATGCACCGGCTGCTGCAGGGCGAGGTCGGCGCCGGCAAGACCGTCGTCGCGCTGCGCGCCATGGCCCAGGTCGTCGACGCCGGCGGCCAGGCCGCGCTGCTGGCCCCCACCGAGGTGCTCGCCGCCCAGCACGCGCGCAGCATCGGCGCGATGCTCGGCCCGCTGGGTCGCGCCGGCGAGCTGGACGGCGACCCGGCCGGCACCCGCGTGGTGCTGCTCACCGGCTCGCAGAAGGCCGCTGCGCGCCGGCAGGGCCGCGCCGCGGTGGCCGACGGCAGCGCCGGCATCGTCGTCGGCACGCACGCGCTGCTGCAGGAGGGCGTGGACTTCGCGGACCTCGGCCTGGTCGTCATCGACGAGCAGCACCGCTTCGGCGTCGAGCAGCGCGACGCGCTGCGGGCCAAGGGCAACCGGCCCCCGCACGTGCTGGTGATGACCGCGACGCCGATCCCGCGGACGGTCGCGATGACCGTCTACGGCGACCTGGAGACCTCCACGCTGCGCCAGCTGCCGGGCGGGCGCGGCGGGGTGGCCAGCTCGGTGGTCCCGGTCCGCGACAAGCCGGCCTGGCTCGACCGCGCCTGGGAGCGGCTGCGCGAGGAGGTCGCCGCCGGCCGGCAGGCCTACGTCGTCTGCCCGCGCATCGGTGAGGACGCCGCCACCGAGGAGGAGCCCGACGACGCCGACGGTGCCCCGGCCGGGGAGGGCTCGGACCGCCGTCCGCCGCTGGCCGTCCTCGACGTGGCCGAGGATTTGCGCGCCGGGCCGCTGGCCGGGCTGCGCCTGGAGGTGCTGCACGGCCGGATGACCCCGGAGGACAAGGAGGCGCGGATGCGCGCCTTCGCCGCGGGGGAGGTCGACGTCCTGGTCGCCACCACCGTCGTCGAGGTCGGCGTCGACGTGCCCAACGCCACCGTGATGGTCGTGATGGACGCCGACCGCTTCGGCGTCAGCCAGCTCCACCAGCTGCGCGGCCGGGTGGCCCGTGGCAGGCACCAGGGCCTGTGCCTGCTGGTCTCCGAGGCGTCTGCGCCCTCGGCCACCGGGCAGCGGCTGGCTGCGGTGGCCGGCACCTCCGACGGGTTCGAGCTGGCCCGGCTGGACCTGGAGACCCGCCGCGAGGGCGACGTGCTGGGTGCCGCGCAGTCCGGCCGCCGCTCGGGCATCAGGATGCTCTCCCTGCTGGAGGACGAGCAGCTCATCGCCGAGGCCCGCACGGAGGCCACCGCGCTGCTGGCCACCGACCGCGGGCTGGCCGACTTCCCGGGTCTGGCGGTGGAGGTGGCCGCGCTGGCCACCGACGAGCGCGCGGAGTACCTGGAGAAGGCGTGACGCGGCTGATCGCAGGTGTGGCCGGCGGGCGGCGGTTGACGGTGCCCCCGTCGGGGGTGCGGCCCACCCGCGACCGTGCCCGGGAGGGGTTGTTCAACAGCCTGGGCACCCTGCTGGACCTCGACGGCGCCGCGGTCCTGGACCTCTACGCCGGGTCCGGGGCGCTGGGGTTGGAGGCGCTCAGCCGCGGCGCGTCCCGGGTGGTGTTCGTCGAGAACGGCCCGCGGGTGCTGCCGGTGCTGCGGGCCAACCTCGAGGCGGTCGGCCTGCCCGGCGGGCGCATCGTGTCCGGCTCGGTGCCCTCCGTTGTCGCCGGGCCGCCGCCGGCCCGTTTCGACCTCGTCCTCGCCGATCCGCCCTACGCCACGCCGCTGCCCGAGGTCCTCGGCGTGCTGGCGGCGCTGCTCAGCGGGGAGTGGCTGGCCGAGGGCGCGGTCGTCGTGGTCGAGCGCTCCAGCCGCGAGGCGCCCTTCGAGTGGCCGACACCCCTGCGCGGACTGCGCGACCGTCGCTACGGCGAGGCCGTGCTCCGGTACGGTCGCTGTCCGTGAGGCGAGCGGTCTGCCCCGGGTCGTTCGACCCCGTGACGAACGGCCACGTCGACGTCGTCAGCCGGGCTGCGGCCCTGTACGACGAACTGGTCGTCGCCGTCCTGGTGAACCCCGGCAAGGCCGGGCTGTTCACCGTCGACGAGCGCATCGCGCTGCTGCGCGACGCGCTCGTCGACGTGCCCAACGTGGTCGTCGACAGCTTCCAGGGCCTGCTCGTCGACTACTGCCGCAGCAACGACATCCCGGTGATCGTCAAGGGGCTGCGCGCGGTCAGCGACTTCGAGTACGAGCTGCAGATGGCGCAGATGAACCGCGAGCTGGCCGGGGTGGAGACGCTCTTCGTGCCCACGGCCCCGCAGGTCGGCCACCTGTCCTCCAGTCTGGTCAAGCAGATCGCCACCTTCGGCGGCGACGTCTCGGGGCTGGTGCCCAAGGCCGTGCACGAGCGGCTCACCGCGCACCGGGAGCAGGGCACGTGACCGGGCTCGCGAGGTCGTGCGAGGACACCGCACCGCCGGTCGCGGCCCCGACGAGCGCCGGTGAGGAGGAGATGTGACCGAGGTCGTCTACCGGCTGTACGAGACCGTCGACGAGCTCAGCAGCGTCATCGAGAACGCGCGCAGCGTGCCGATGTCCGGCGGCTCCTGCATGGTCCCCCGCGACGTCGTGCTCGACCTGCTGGACGACCTCCGCGAGAACCTGCCGGCCGAGGTGCACAAGGCCGGCGCGATCGTCGAGCAGCGCACCGAGATCCTCCAGCAGGCGCAGGCCGAGGCCGAACGGCTGACCGGCCGCACCCGCAGCGAGACCGAGCAGGTGGTCGGCGCGGCCCGGCGGCAGCGCGAGGAGATCCTCGGCACGGCCCGTCGGCAGCGCGACGACCTGCTGGCCCGCGCCCAGGCCGAGGCCGAGGACCTGCTCGCCCGCGCCGAGGAGGAGGCCGAGCAGGTCGCCGAGGAGGCCCGCCGGCAGTACGAGGCACTGATCGCCGACGCCCAGGCCCAGCAGGCCGAGATCCTGGCGGCCGCGCAGGCCGAGCACGAGCGGCTGATCAGCGAGACGGAGGTCTACCGGGGCGCGGTCGACCGCGCCGACGAGCTCGGGGCGCAGACCGCCGCGGACGTCGCCCGGATGCGCACCGAGGTCGACGAGTACGTCGACACCCGGCTCGCCGACTTCGGCGGCACCCTGGAGCGGATGCTGCGCTCGGTGGAGAAGGCACGCGCCAACCTCCGCGATTGAGGGACCCCGCGTCCCCCGCAGGCCCGGGACGGGGCCGTGACTCGGGGCCGTCCGGGGGGTCTCGACGCGGGGCCGCCCGGACCGTCACCACGCCGGGGGCGGTGCCCTGCAGGGGCTCCTCCGGGCCGGACGGGCCGCGTCGCGCATCGGGTAGGCTGGGTACCTGGTCCGACCGCCGGAGGTCCCCGCACCCCGGCCGGGCCTCCCCCCGATGCCTACCGCGAGTACCGACATGCCTGCCGCACAGCCGCCCCGCCCAGGCGCCGCGTCCCCGGACGCCCGGCGTCCCGGCGCCAACCCCTGGTCCGTGGACCTGCGCGAGCTCGGCCGCCGCGCCGGCTCGATGCAGGAGCTGGAGCGCGCGCTGCCGGCGCCCGCCGACTGGCGGGTCGAGCTCATCGGCGTCCCCGAGGGGGCCGAGGTCCGGCTCCGGCTGCGGCTGGAGTCGGTGATGGAGGGCGTGCTGGTCACCGGCGAGGTCGACGTCCCCGTCACCGGTTCGTGCGCGCGCTGCCTGGAGCCGATCGAGGACACCCTCGAGCTCGACGTCCAGGAGCTGTTCGCCTACGCGGGCAGCACCACCGAGGCCACCAGCGAGGAGGACGAGGTCCGCCGCGTCGAGGGCGACCACATCGACCTCGAGCCGATGGTCCGCGACCTCGTCGTCCTGGGCCTCCCGCTCGCGCCGACCTGCACCGAGGACTGCGCCGGCCTGTGCGTCGACTGCGGGCAGCGCCTCGACGACCTGCCCGCCGACCACACGCACGAGCAGCTCGACCCGCGCTGGGCCGGGCTCGCCGGCCGTTTCGCCTCCGCACCGGGCACCCCCGGTGCGGACAACCCAGAGGAGAACTGACGTGGCCGTCCCGAAGCGGAAGATGTCCCGCGCCAACACCCGCGCCCGGCGCTCGCAGTGGAAGGCGTCCGCGCCCACCCTGACGCCGTGCCCGAACCGCGCCTGCGGCCAGCCCAAGCCGCCGCACCAGGCCTGCCCGAACTGCGGGCAGTACGCGGGCCGTCAGGTCCTCTCGGTCTGACCTCGGCAGGACCAGCCGTGGGGACGACGGCCACCGGTACCCAGCCCACTGCGGGCGGGGCCGCCGGCCGTTCCCCGGCCGGTGTGGCGCACGCCGACCGCGCGGCCGCCTGGCTCCTCGACGCCCTGGGTGTCGAGCTGCCCGGCGGCCTGCTGGCGTTGGCGCTGACCCACCGGTCCTACGCCTACGAGCACGGCGGGCTGCCCACCAACGAGCGCCTGGAGTTCCTCGGGGACTCGGTGCTCGGCCTGGTCGTCACCGACGAGCTGTACCGGCGGCACCCCGAGCTGCCCGAGGGCCGGCTGGCCAAGCTGCGCGCCTCGGTGGTCAACATGACCTCGCTGGCCGGCGTCGCCCGCCGGCTCGGTGACGGCGGCCTGGGTCCGCACCTGCTGCTCGGCCGCGGTGAGGAGACCACCGGCGGCCGGGAGAAGGACTCGATCCTCGCCGACGCCGTCGAGGCGATCATCGGGGCCGTGCACGTCGGGCTCGGCCTGGACACCGCCGCGGCGATCGTGCACCGCCTGTTCGACCCGCTGCTCGACCAGGCCGCCACCCGCGGCGCCGGCCTGGACTGGAAGACCAGCCTGCAGGAGCTCGGCGCCCGGCTGGGGCTCGGTGCGCCGACCTACGTGGTCGAGGACACCGGCCCCGACCACGCCAAGACCTTCACCGCCGCCGTCGTCCTCGCCAGCACGGTGCACGGCCGCGGCGCCGGCCGCACCAAGAAGGCCGCCGAGCAGGAGGCCGCCGAGGCCGCCTGGCACGCCCTCTCCGACGGCGCCGGCAGCGACGGCGCGGCCGTCGCGGCCGGGTCCGGGGCGAGCTGATCCGACGTGCCCGAGCTGCCCGAGGTCGAGGTGGTCCGGCGCGGCTTGGAGCGCTGGGTCGCCGGACGCTCCGTCGCCTCCGTCGAGGTCCACCACCCGCGCGCCGTCCGCCGCCACCTCGGGGGCGCCGAGCACTTCGCCGCCGCGCTGACCGGGCGCACCCTCGCCGCCGCCCACCGCCGCGGCAAGTACCTGTGGCTGCCGTTGGCCGAGGACGACGGCACGCCGGCCGGCCAGGCGCTCGTCGCCCACCTCGGGATGAGCGGCCAGCTGCTGGTCGAGAAGCCCGCCCAGCCCGACGAGACCCACCTGCGCGCCCGCGTCACCTTCACCGACGGCGGTCGGGAACTGCGCTTCGTCGACCAGCGCACGTTCGGCGGGCTGGCGGTGGAGGACACCGGTGAGGGCGACGCCGTGCCGCCCCGGGTCGCGCACATCGCGATCGACCCGCTGGACCCGGCCTTCGACGAGGCGGAGTTCTCCACCCGGCTGCGTCGGCGGCGCACGGAGGTCAAGCGCGCGCTGCTGGACCAGACGCTGATCGGCGGCGTCGGCAACATCTACGCCGACGAGTCGCTGTGGCGCGCCCGGTTGCACGGCAGCCGCCCGACCGACCGGCTCACCCGGGCCCAGGTCGGCGCGCTGCTGGAGGGTGTGCGCGACGTCCTCCACGAGAGCCTGGCGCAGGGCGGCACCTCCTTCGACTCGCTGTACGTCGACGTCAACGGGCAGAGCGGGTACTTCTCCCGGCACCTGGCCGTCTACGGCCAGGTGGACCGGCCGTGCCCGCGCTGCGGGACGCCGATCGTCCGCGAGTCCTTCATGAACCGCTCGAGCTACAGCTGCCCGCAGTGCCAGCCGCTCCCGAGGGCCCGCCGCTCGTGAGCGGGCAGCGGCGGGAGCCCGTCAGCGGGGAGCGAGCGAGGCGCGGGGCGCCCCGCCGGAGCGAACGGGGGGAGTCGTGACGCGGCGCGCGGTCGCCCTGGTCTCGGGCTCGGTGCAGGGCGTCGGCTACCGCTGGTTCGTCCGCGGACGGGCCGCGGCGGCGGGACTGGCGGGGTCGGCGACGAACCTGCCCGACGGGTGCGTCGAGGTCGTGCTCGAGGGGGAGGACGCCGCGGTGGAGGCCGTCCTCGTCGAGCTGCAGGGCGCTCAGGCGCCCGGTGCGGTGACGCGGGTCGACGTCCGGGACGAGCCGGTCCAGGGGATCTCCGGGTTCACGACGGCGTGACGAACGTGACACCTCCCCGACACGGGGGCGTTGGAGTGTGCCCGTTGACCTGCGTGTCCTGGCCTGTCACCCTGGGAACACACGGACCGCGCCGACCGTCGTACGGGGCGCAGGTCACACCCTCACGCAGTCGAAAGGCCGTTGTTGCCATGGCCAAGGCCCTGTTCGGTCACGTCGTCGCCCCCGCGGAGCTCCGCGTAGCCGAGGAGAACGCCGTCCTGCGAGCCCGGGTGCGCCGACTGGAGCAGGAACTGCAGGAGCTGCGCGCCCAGCGCGACGCCGCCATCGCCCACGAGCTGCTCAGCCTGGCCGGCGACAACGCCGAGCCCGCGCTCGCCTAGTAGAGGGACCCCTCTGCCCCCCGCCACTCGCAGGCTCGCGACGGGACCCTGCAGAGGGGCCGGCAGCCGGGCGGGGGATGGGCTGTCGTGCACCTGTCCGGTCTGACGCTCAAGGGCTTCAAGTCCTTCGCGTCCACGACGACCCTGCGCCTGGAGCCGGGGATCACCGCAGTCGTCGGCCCCAACGGGTCCGGCAAGTCGAACGTCGTCGACGCCATCGCCTGGGTCCTGGGTGAGCAGGGGGCCAAGAGCCTGCGCGGCGGCAAGATGGAGGACGTCATCTTCGCCGGCACCGCCGGCCGCCCGGCTCTGGGCCGGGCCGAGGTCACGCTCACCATTGACAACTCCGACGGCGCACTGCCCATCGACTACACCGAGGTGTCGATCACCCGTCGGATGTACCGCTCCGGGGAGAGCGAGTACGAGATCAACGGGGACAAGGTCCGGCTGCTCGACGTCCAGGAGCTGCTCAGCGACTCCGGCATCGGCCGCGAGATGCACGTCATCGTCGGGCAGGGCCAGCTCGACGCCGTCCTCTCCGGCCGCCCGGAGGACCGCCGCGCCTTCATCGAGGAGGCCGCCGGCGTCCTCAAGCACCGCAAGCGCAAGGAGAAGGCGCTCCGCAAGCTCGACGCGATGCAGGCCAACCTCGACCGGCTCGCCGACCTCACCGCCGAGCTGCGCCGCCAGCTGAAGCCGCTGGGCCGGCAGGCCGAGGTCGCCCGCCGCGCGGCCGGCGTGCAGGCCGACCTCCGCGACGCCCGGCTCCGGCTGCTCGCCGACGACCTCGTGCGGCTGCGCGACGCGCTGGACGCGGACGTCGCCGACGAGACCGCCGCCCGGCAGCGACGTGCCGTCGTCGAGGCGGAGCTGGCGCGGGCGTCGACGCGCGAGTCGGCGCTCGAGGTCCAGCTCGCGGCCGACGCCCCGCTGCTGGCCACCGGCCAGGACACCTGGTACCGGCTGTCGGCCCTCACCGAGCGCTTCCGCGGCGTCGCGCAGCTGGCCGCCGAGCGGCACCGCCACCTCTCCGCCGCCCCGCCCGCGGCCGCCGCCGGCCGGGACCCCGACCAGCTCGAGGCCGAGGCCGACCGGGTCGCCGCCACCGAGGAGCAGCTGGCCGCAGGGCTGGCGGCCGAGCGCGGCCGGCTGGCGTCCGCCGTCGCGACCCGCACCGAGCTGGAGACCGCCCTCACCGAGGCCGAGCGGGCCTGGGTGGCCGCCGCCCGCGCGCTGGCCGACCGCCGCGAGGGCCTCGCCCGGCTCTCCGGCCAGGTCGCCGCCGCCCGCTCCCGCGTCGCTGCAGGGGAGTCGGAGATCGAGCGGCTCGCGCTCGCCGCCGGCGAGGCCGCCGAGCGCGCCGAGGTCGCCGCCGAGCGGCTGGCCGAGCGCCGGGGGGCGGTGGCCGAGCAGGAGGACGGCGACGTCGCGCTGGTCACCGCCCACCAGGACGCCGTCGCCGCGCACGCCGAGGCGGCCCGGGCGGTCACCGAGCTGGCCGCCGCGGAGCGCGCCGCCGAGCGCGACCGCGCCTCCTGGCAGGCCCGGCGCGACACCCTCGCCCAAGGGCTGGCGCCGGCCGACGGGGCCGCGGCCGTGCTCGCCGCCGACCTGCCCGGCGTGCTGGGCCCGTTCGCCGACCGGGTGACCGTCGCGCCCGGTGGGGAGGTCGCGCTGGCGGCCGCCCTGGCCGGCATGGCCGACGCCCTCGTCGTCGACTCCGTCGCCGGAGCCGCCGCGGCGCTGGCACACCTCAAGGACGTCGACGGCGGCCGGGCCGGGCTGCTCGTCACCGGCGGCCTGCCCGCACTGCCCCGGGAGGGCTGGCCGGAGCTCCTTGAGGGCGTGCGCTGGGCCCGCGACCTCGTCGACGCCCCCGAGGAGCTGCACCCGGCCCTGGACCGCGCGCTGGACCGGGTCGCCGTCGTGCCCGGCCTGGACGCCGCCGTCACCCTCGTCGGCACCCACCCGCGGGTGCGGGCGGTGACCGCGGACGGCGACCTGGTCGGCTCCGACTGGTCGGCCGGCGGCCAGGCCAACGCCCCCTCCGGCCTCGAGGTCCGCGCCCGGGTCGACGACGCCGGCCGGGAGCTGGCCGCCGCGGCCGCCCGCGCCGCCGAGCTCGCCGATCGGCTGGCCGCCGCGCGCGAGACCGCCCGTGCGCGCTCCGCCGACGTCGACGAGGCCCTCGCCGCGCGCCAGGCCGCCGACCGCAGTCGCTCCGCGGTCGCCGCGCAGCTGGCCGAGCTCGGTGCCGCCGCCCGGTCCGCCGCCGCCGAGGCCGAGCGCTCCTCGGCCGCCCGGGTCCGGGCCGAGCAGGCGCTGGAGCAGGCGCAGACCGCGCTCACCGGGCTGGAGCAGCGGCTGGCCGAGGCCGAGGCGGCGCCGGTCGAGGAGGAGCCCGACCCCGCCGAGCGGGACCGGCTGCGGCTGGAGGCGGCCGCGGCTCGGCAGGCCGAGACCGAGGCGCGGCTGGCCGTCCGCACCGCCGAGGAGCGGGCCCGGGCGTTGTCCGGGCGGGCCGAGTCGCTGCGCCGGCAGGCCCGCCAGGAACGCGCCGCCCGTGAGCGCGCCGCCGCTGCCCGGGTGGCCCGCGAGCGGGGCGCGCAGGTCGCCTCCCGGGTGCGGTCCGGCGCGGAGGCGGCGCTCACCGCGCTAGCGTCGTCCCTCGCCCGGGCCGTCGTGGAGCGGGACGAGCTGGCCCGCGTGCGCACCGCCCGCGAGGCCGAGCTGCTGGAGGTGCGCGTCGCCGTCCGCGCCGCCACCGCCGAGCTGGAGCGGCTGACCGACGAGGTGCACCGCGACGAGGTGGCCCGCGCCGAGCAGCGCTACCGCATCGAGGCGCTGGAGGGCCGGGCGGCCGAGGAGTACGGCGTCGACCTGCCCACCCTGCTCGGCGAGTACGGGCCCGCCGCCCCGGTGCCGCCCACCCCGGCGCAGGTCGCCGCCGCGCAGGCCGCGGGGGAACCCGAGCCGGCCCCGGTGCCCTACGACCGTGCCGCCCAGGAACGCCGTGCCGCCAGGGCCGAGCGCGACCTGACCACGCTGGGCAAGGTCAACCCGCTGGCGCTGGAGGAGTTCGCGGCGCTGGAGGAGCGGCACGGCTTCCTGGCCACGCAGCTCGAGGACCTCAAGGCGACCCGCCGCGACCTGCTCACCGTCGTCCGCGAGGTCGACGGGCGCATCCACGACGTCTTCGCCTCGGCCTTCGCCGACGTGCAGCGGGAGTTCGAGCAGGTCTTCGCCGTGCTCTTCCCGGGCGGGCACGGCCGGCTGCACCTGACCGACCCCGAGGACCTGCTCACCACCGGCGTCGAGGTGGAGGCCCGCCCGCCCGGCAAGAAGGTCAAGCGGCTCTCGCTGCTGTCCGGCGGCGAACGGTCGCTGACCGCCGTCGCGCTGCTCGTGGCGATCTTCCGGGCCCGGCCCTCGCCGTTCTACGTGCTCGACGAGGTCGAGGCCGCGCTCGACGACGTCAACCTCGGCCGGCTGCTCACGCTCGTCGGGCAGCTGCGCGCGACCTCGCAGCTGATCGTCATCACGCACCAGAAGCGGACGATGGAGATCGCCGACGCGCTGTACGGCGTCAGCATGCGCGGCGACGGCATCACCGGCGTCATCAGCCAGCGCCTCCGGGAGGCCGAGAGCGCCTGATGGCCGAGGCGGACGGGCTGCGGGTGCTCACCTGGAACCTGTGGTGGCGCTTCGGCGCCTGGCAGGACCGGCAGACGGCGATCGAAGCGGAGCTGGCGGCCGCGCGGCCCGACGTCTGCGCGCTGCAGGAGGTCTGGATCGGCCCCGAGGGTGACCAGGCCGAGCTGCTCGCCGGGCGGCTGGGCATGCACGCGGTCGTCGCCCCGAGCCCGGCGCCGGGACGCTGGCAGCGCCGCCTCGGGGATCCGGCCATCGGCTTCGCCAACGCCGTCCTCAGCCGCTGGCCGATCACCCGCAGCGCCGTCCACGACTTGCCGGCCCACCCCGGGAGGACGGAGAGCGAACCGTCCTGCACGCGGAGATCGCCGCCCCGGGCGGGACGGTCGACGTGTTCACCACGCAGCTGGACTCCGCTCCCGACCGCTCGGCCACGCGCTGCGCCCAGGTGGAGGAGGTCGTGCGTTTCGTCGCGGCCCGCGCCGGCACGGCGCACCCGCCGGTGGTCACCGGTGACCTGAACGCCGAGCCGGACTCCGACGAGATCCGGCGGCTGTGCGGGCACAAGACCGCACCGGTCGTGCCGGGCACCGTGCTCGTCGACGCCTGGCGCTACGCCGGTTCGGGTGAGGCGGGCTGGACCTGGGACCGGCGCAACCCGCACGTGGCGGCGACCTTCGAGCCGAGCGCGCGGATCGACTACGTGCTGGTCGGACCGCCCACCGCCGGGGGGCGCGGACACGTGCGCGGCGTCCGGCTCGTCGGCGACCGGCCCGTCGACGGCGTGTGGCCGTCGGACCACTGCGGGGTGCTCGCCGAACTCGGGGGCGCCCGGTGATCGGAGTCCGACGGGTCGCACCGGCGGAGGAGGCGGTGCTCCGCGACGTCCGGCTGCGCGCGCTGCTCGATGCACCGTCGGCCTTCGCCTCACCCCACGACCGCGAGGTGGCCTTCGGCGAGGACGAGTGGCGTGGCCGGATCGCCGGTGGTCCGTGGTGGCCGGCGTACGCGGACGGCGCACGGACGGTGGGCCTCTGGGTGGCCGACGGCAACGACCGCGCGCGCCGGTCCCACGAGCGCCTCGGCTCCACCGGCACGGACGAGCGGCAGCCCCTGCCCAGCGATCCGGGCACCAGCGAGGAGCGGGTGGAGCGCGTCCTCCGCTAGACCCCGGAGCGCACCTCGAGGTCGACGACCAGCGGCAGGTGGTCGGAGGCGCCGGCGGCGTCCAGCACGTGCGCCCGGGTCACGCCGACGCCGGGGGAGACCCACACCTGGTCGATCCGCCGGTGCGGGCGCCGGGCCGGGTGCGTCCCGCCGCGCCGGGCCTGCCAGAACCGCCAGCCGGCCCGGTCCTCGCGGTCGGGGGCCAGCTCCCAGGCGTCGGTGAAGCGCCCGGTCAGCGGGGCCAGCTCGGGGGCCCGGGGGTCGGCGTTGAAGTCCCCCACGAGGACGCCGGTCTCCATCGGCTCGGTGTGCAGCTGCGCGATCGCGGCGATCTGCTCCGCGCGCTCCTCCGGGGAGCGGGTGGAGAGGTGGGTGGTCGTCACCCACAGCGCGGCGCCGTCGAGCTCGACCATGGTCCGCAGCGCGCTGCGCGGCTCGCCGCTGCCGGGCAGCGGGTGGACGTCGCTGATCAGGATGGGCAGCCGGGACAGCAGCGCGTTGCCGTACTGGCGGCGCAGGCCCTCGTCCCGGCGCGGCTCGTCGATCGCCGGACCCCAGGCCAGCTGCATGTCCAGCGCCCGGGACAGCAGCAGGGCCTGGTCGACGTCCTCGCTGCGCCCGCCGAAGTGCCGGTCCACCTCCTGCAGGCAGATGAGGTCGGCGTCCGCGGCGGCGAGCACCGTGGCCAGCCGGGGGAGGTCGTGGCGGCCGTCGTCCCCGACGCCGTGGTGGGTGTTGAAGGTGACCAGCCGGACCGGGACCGGCGGCTGGTCGGGACCGGGAGCGGGCCTCGTGCCCAGGGGGTCGCTCACGAATCCCTCCTCGCTGGCGCTCGTCGGCTCCGTTCGCGGGCGCTGCTGTGCCCATGGTGAGCTCGCGAGCTCGCTCGTCCGCGTCAGCCTGTCACCTCCGCCGGGACCGGGTTCGACAGCGGCAGATCGGCGACCAGCCGCAGCCGCTCCTGGCCCTCGTCGTCCCGGTCGCTGACGAACAGCCGGAAGGAGGCGTCGCGGTCGTGCAGCACCAGCTCGCCGAGCTGGTTGCCGAAGTACGGTCCGGCCTGCTTGGCCCAGTCCAGCTCCGAGGGGCGGACCCGGGCCAGGCGGGACACCCCCGTGGTGAGCCGGCGGGCCCAGCGGCTCCAGCCGATGCGGAAGCCCACCCGGATCGGGTGCGGCGCCTGGTTGTGCAGCGGGGACACGGTCAGCTGGTGCACCCGGGTGCTCAGGCCGTCGGGTTGCACCAGCTCGGCGGCGTAGGCGTGGTGGACGTCGCCGGAGAGCACCAGCACGGTCGCCGGCGCCCGACCCCGCTCGCCCCGGGCCAGCCCGACCAGGGCACGGCCCAGCCGCTCGAAGGAGTCGCCGAACGCGGCCCAGTGCTCGAGGTCGGCGGCCTGGCGGAGCTGTTCGGAGACCCAGCCCAGCGGACGGCCCAGGTGCCGCCGGACGAGCGTCTCGTTCCACCGCTCCACCTGGTGGATGGCGTGCGGCAGCAGCCAGGGCAGCGAGGTCCCCAGCACCAGGTGCTCGACCCCCTCGTCGACGGCGCGGCGCATCGCCGCCTCCACCCAGGCGAACTCGTCCTCGTCGAGCATCCCGCGGGCGGACTCCTCCAGCACCCGGCCGGCGCGGCTGTCGACCATGATCATCCGCGCCTCGCCCCAGTGCCGCACGTAGCTCCAGCGGACCGAGCGGGGATCGCGGTCGGCGGCCTCGGCCATGGCCTGCAGCACCGGCTCGGCATCGTCGCGGTGCTCCTGGACCGCCCGCCAGGTCTCGTTGTCGGCCAGCTCCTGCGGGCTGAGGTTGCCCAGGTGCTGGTAGACCCAGTAGCTGACCAGGCCTCCGCAGATGCGGCGGGTCCACCAGTCCTGTCCGGTCACCTTGCGGCGCCATGCGGCGGAGGTGTTCCAGTCGTCGATCATCTCGTGGTCGTCGAAGATCATCGACGACGGCACGGTCGACAGCAGCCAGCGCACCTGCGGATCGCTCCAGGACTCGGCGTAGAGCCGGGTGTACTCCTCGAAGTCGTCGACCTGGGCGTTCCGCGGGGTCGGCCGCTGCCGGCGCAGGGAGAGCCACTGGCGGGTCGCGCGGGTGAGCTCGTCGGCGTAGACCTGGTCGCCGAGCAGCACCAGCGCGTCGGGCCAGGTGTCCTCGGGCTGGCCGGTCAGTCTCGCGGCATAGGTGTCCAGCGCGTCGGGCGGGATGCCCTCGTCGGCGTCGACGGTGCTGGGGGTGGCGTAGCGGCACGAGCCGAAGGCGATGGTGAACGGTCCGGGCCGGCCCGGCGTCCGGATCCGGCTGCGCGGGAACGCTGACGAGGCCTCCGGCCACACCTGCTCGCCGTCGTCCCCGTCGACGGAGAGGCGCACCTCGTAGGGCGTGGTGCTGCCCGGCTCCAGCCCCTCGACGACGACCAGGGCGTAGTGGTGGCCGTGGACGCAGAAGGTGCGGGCGCGGCGGCCGAGCACCTCCACCTCGCACGGCCGGTCGGTCTCCACCCACACCGTGGCCGACACCGGGTCGACGTGCCGCAACAGGGGACCGAGGAGGAGGACCGGGTTCTCCCGGCCGGGCAGCGGCATGCCGCCCAGGGTGACCCACCCGCACGGGTTCCGCACGGACCTGCGGTGCGGGGCTGGGAGACTGAGGGCCATGGAGTTCGTGCTGATCGCGATCGCGATCCTGCTCGTCGGGCTGATCCTCGGGGTCAGCCTGCTCGTCGGTCGCGGCCGGCGCACCACCCGGCTGGACGACGACGCGGCGGCCGGCACCACGCTGACCCGCCCGCGCCCGCCCGCACCGACGACCGAGGCGCCGCCGCGGCCCACGGGGGCGACGGCCAGCGGGCTGGGGACGACGGCCGAGCCGGACGCCGTCTCGCCCGAGGCCCCACCCGAGGTCGAGCTGCCCCCGGCCACCGCCGAGCCCGGCCTGGTCTTCGAGACCCCACCGCCGTCGGCCGGCCGGCTGGTGCGGCTGCGGTCGCGGCTGGCCCGCTCCCAGTCGAACTTGGGGCGCGGCCTGCTCACCGTGCTCGCGCGCGAGCGGCTCACCGAGGACGACTGGGAGGAGGTCGAGGAGACCCTGCTGGCGGCCGACGTCGGTGTGGCCGCCACCCAGCAGATCGTCGACCGGCTGCGCACCCAGTCGATGGTGCTGGCCACCGCGTCCGGCCCGGAGCTGCGCCGGCTGCTGGTCCGGGAGCTCACCGCCGTCCTCGGCCCCGACCTCGACCGCTCGCTGGGCGTGGACCGGCACGACGGCCGGCCGGGGATCGCCCTCGTCGTCGGCGTCAACGGGGCCGGCAAGACCACGACGGTCGGCAAGATCGCCCGCGTCCTGGTCGGCGACGGCAGGAGCGTCGTCCTGGGGGCCGCCGACACCTTCCGCGCCGCCGCGGCCGACCAGTTGGAGACCTGGGGCGAGCGGGTCGGCGTCCTCACCGTGCGCGGCCGGGAGGGGGCCGACCCGGCGTCGGTCGCCTTCGACGCGGCGCGCACCGGGATCGAGGGCGAGGTCGACACCGTCGTGATCGACACCGCCGGCCGGCTGCACACCAAGGGCGGCCTGATGGACGAGCTCGGCAAGATCAAGCGCGTCGTCGAGAAGGTGGCGCCGGTGACCGAGGTGCTGCTCGTGCTCGACGCGACGACCGGCCAGAACGGCGTCGTCCAGGCCCGGGTGTTCACCGAGGCGGTGACCGTCACCGGCGTTGTCCTCACCAAGCTCGACGGCACCGCGAAGGGCGGCATCGTCGTCTCCGTGCAGCGCGAGCTCGGCATCCCGGTCAAGCTCGTCGGGCTGGGGGAGGGCGCCGACGACCTGGCGCCCTTCGAGCCCGAGGCGTTCGCCGAGGCGCTCGTCGGCGGAGCCGACTAGGGAGGTGTCTCGGCAGGGCCGCCGGCCGCCCACCCGGCGGCCGGCGGCGGGTCGGCACCGCGGCCCGCCGAGATCGCGACGTGCTGGACCGCGGCCGCGGCGCACGAGGCCGACGACCTCGCCGAGCCGGCCGACGACGTGGCCGCGACGCCCGTGGTCCGCCCGGCCGGGTGAGCCGTGTGCGGCGGTCGTCGGCGGCCCGCGCCGGTCAGCCGGCCGCCCGCACGGAGAAGCCGTAGGGCAGCTCCAGCCGGTGGCGGGCCAGCAGGTCGGCGTCGGCGAGCAGCTCCCGGGTCGGCCCGTCGGCCACCACGACGCCGCCGTCGAGGACCACCGAGCGCGGGCACAGCTGCAGGGCGTAGGGCAGGTCGTGGGTGACCATCAGCACCGTCACCGCCAGCGACTCCAGGACCTCGGCCAGCTCGCGCCGCCCGGCCGGGTCGAGGTTGGACGACGGCTCGTCGAGCACCAGCACCTCGGGGTGCATGGCCAGCACCGTGGCCACGGCGACCCGCCGGCGCTGGCCGAAGGAGAGGTGGTGCGGAGGCCGGTCGGCCACCCCGGTCATCCCGACCTGCGCCAGCGCGGCGGTCACCCGGGCCTGCACCTCGCCCTCGGGCAGGCCGAGGTTGCGGGGGCCGAAGGCGACGTCCTCGCCGACGGTGGGCATGAACAGCTGGTCGTCGGGGTCCTGGAAGACGATGCCGACCCGCCGCCGGACCTCCTGCAGGTTGCGCCGGTCGACCGGCAGGCCGGCCACGTGCACGCCGCCGCGCCCGCCGGTCAGGATGCCGTTGAGGTGCAGCACCAGCGTGGTCTTGCCGGCGCCGTTGGGCCCGAGCAGCGCCACCCGCTCTCCGCGCTCGACGCGCAGGTCGACGCCGTACAGCGCCTGGTGCCCGTCGGGGTAGGCGAAGGCGAGGTCCTCGACACGCAGGGAGGGCTCCGGACCGGAGGAGCTCAGCGGGGAGGGGGCGGGGCTGGTCACCCGAGCAGCAGACCAGACACCAGGACGGCGGCCGCACCCAGCGGGAGGACGAGGGCGGTCAGCCACGCCCGCACGGGCACCGCGGTGACCGGGCCGCCCGGCATCCGGCCGGTGTAGCCGCGGGACAGCATCGCCAGGTGCACCCGCTCCCCGCGCTCGTAGGAGCGGATGAACAGCGACCCCGCGGCCGGGCCGAGCACCCGCAGCGCGCCGAGGTTGCGGCCCTCGAACCCGCGGGACTCGCGGGCCACCCGCATCCGCCTCAGCTCGCCACCGACGACGTCGGCGTACCGGATCATGAACATCAGGATCTGCACGAGCAGCGAGGGCAGCCGCAGCCGCTCGAGCCCGGTCAGCAGCGCCCGGGGCTCGGTCGTGGCGGAGAGGACGACGGCGGCGAGCACCGACAGCGTCGCCTTGGCCAGCAGCCCGCCGGCGGCGGCCAGACCGCTCTCGGAGACCGCGATGCCGGCGACCTCCACCCGCGGCCCCTGCGCCACGAAGGGCAGCAGCAGGGCGAACAGCACGAACGGGACCTCGATGGCGAGCCCGCGGGCCAGCCGGCCCGGCCCGACGCCGGCCACGGCAGCGGCGAGGAGCACGAGCGCCAGGTACCCCCCGTAGGCCGTCCACGACCAGGCGGCGTGCACGGGGGTGGCCACGGCGACCAGGGCGAAGCCGAGGACGGCGACGACCTTCGCGTGGGGCTCCAGCCGGTGCACCGGGCTGTCCCCGGCGAGGTACGCGGCACCGAGGACGCCGCCGTGCACGGCGGCCACGTCAGTCCTCCGCGGGCGCGGCGTCCCGGCCGCGGCGGCGCAGCAGCAGCGCCAGGCCACCGGCGAGCAGCAGGGTCACCAGGACGCCGACGACGCCGGCCAGTCCGCCGGAGAGCCGTTCGGAGCCGACGCCGGAGACGCCGTAGTCGGCCAGCGGCGAGGCCGCGACCGCGCTGTCCTCGGCGGTGTCGAGGAAGCCGGCCTGCTCGGCGGCCCACTCCAGCCCGTCGGGGGAGGCGCTGGCGTACCAGCTGACGACCCCGGCCACGAGGAGGGCGACCGCCAGGCCGGCGACCCAGGGGCCGCGGCCGCGCCTCGCCGGGCCCGCCGGCTTGCTCCCGTGCGGCGCCGGCACGTGCGCAGAGCCGCTCACCGGGCTCACCGGCTCGCTCCCGGCCGGCGGGGCCGGCACCTGCGCGGAGCCGCTCACCGGGCACCCGCCGGCACCGAGGTGGGCCGCTCGGCCAGCAGCGCGGCCCGGCGCAGCGCCCGGGCGCCGTGGACCAGGTCGGGCCGGACGGCGAGGACCGCACCGACCACCGCGACGGTGATGGCCGCTTCGCCGAGCCCGATGAGCACGTGCACCCCGCCCATGGCCGCGGCCACCGTGCCCACCGCCACGTCGGCGACCCCGCCGACCGCGAACAGCCCGACGAAGGCCAGCGCCGCCACCGGCACCGAGACGAAGGCCGCCGTGCCGGCCGCGGCCAGCACGCTGCCGCGCGTCGTGGGCAGCACCGCCGTCAGCAGCCGGAACACCGCCCAGCCCACCGCGATGGCGACCAGGCCGAGCAGGGTCACGTTGGTGCCGAGCGCCGTCAGCCCGCCGTCGGCGAACAGCAGGGCCTGCACCACGAGCACCACGGTCATGCAGAGCACCGCCGTCCACGGGCCGACCAGGACGGCGGCGAGCACCCCGCCCATCAGGTGCCCGCTGGTGCCCGCGCCGACCGGGAAGTTGACCATCTGCACGGCGAAGACGAAGGCGGCCGTGAGGCCGGCCAGGGGAGCGGTGCGCTCGTCGAGCTCGCGCCGGGCGCCGCGCAGCGCCAGGGCCACGCCGCCGGCGGCCACGGCCGCCGTGGCGACCGACGTCGGGGCGTCGAGGAACCCGTCGGGAACGTGCACGCTGCCTCCTCGGGAGGGCTGCCCTGCCTGGTGCGGCGGACGACTCCGGCCGACCTTATTGCAGTCCTCTCGCAGTTGCACATTCCTTGCAACAAGGCGCAGCGGGCCTCTCAGGGGCCCGGCGCAACACGGCCGGAACACGGGGACCGGACACGCGGGCGGGAGTTCACCGCCCGGAAACAGTGGCGCGCCGGTCGCCGAAACGTGCCGACGGCACCGTGAACGCCACGTCGCCCCTCCGCGGAGGGGCGCCGCTCAGCCCCCGGCCCGGGCGTCCCGACGTCCCGGCCCCGCCCCGTGGCCGGCGCCCGACGCCGGCCACACCGATCTGTCAGGAGGTTGCCGTGGACACCGGCGACACCGCATGGGTCCTGGCCAGCGCCGCCCTGGTGCTGTTCATGACCCCCGGACTGGCTCTCTTCTACGGCGGCATGGTCCGCGCGAAGAGCGTCCTCAACATGATGATGATGAGCTTCGGCGCGCTGGCCCTGATCAGCGTGCTGTGGGTGCTCTACGGGTACTCGATGGCCTTCGGCGACGACATCGGCGGCGGCCTGCTGGGGAACCCGCTGGAGTTCGCCGGGCTCTCCCCGCTGCTGGGCACCAGCGGCCTGGACGGCGGCTTCCAGCCCGAGAGCCTGGTCTTCACGGTGCCCTCGATGGCCTTCGTCGCCTTCCAGGCGATGTTCGCCATCCTCACCGTGGCGCTGATCTCCGGCGCCATCGCCGACCGGGCCCGCTTCGGCCCGTGGATGGTCTTCGCCGGCGTCTGGGCGACGCTGGTCTACTTCCCGGTCGCGCACTGGGTCTTCGCCTTCGACGGCGCGGAGTCCGAGACCGGTGGCTGGATCGCCAACGACCTGCTGGCCATCGACTTCGCCGGCGGCACCGCGGTGCACATCAACGCCGGTGCGGCGGGCCTGGCGCTGGCCCTGGTGCTGGGCAAGCGGCGCGGCTTCGGCCGCGACCCGATGCGGCCGCACAACCTGCCGCTGGTGATGATCGGCGCTGGGATCCTGTGGTTCGGCTGGTTCGGCTTCAACGCCGGCTCGGCGCTCGCCGCCAACGGGCAGGCCGCCGAGGTCTTCGTGACCACGCTGGTCGCCACCGGCGCCGCCACCCTCGGCTGGCTGCTGATCGAGAAGCTGCGCGACGGCCACGCCACCTCGCTGGGCGCTGCCTCCGGCGTCGTCGCCGGCCTGGTCGCCATCACCCCGGCCTGTTCCTCGGTGACCCCGGTCGGCGCGGTCCTCGTCGGCCTCGTCGCCGGCATCGTGTGCGCGCTGGCCGTCGGCCTGAAGTACCGCCTCGGCTACGACGACTCGCTGGACGTCGTCGGGGTGCACCTCGTCGGCGGGGTCTGGGGCACCCTGGCGGTGGGCCTGTTCGCCTCCGCCTCGACCACGGCCGGGGTCGACGGCCTCCTCTACGGCGGCGGCCTCGACCAGCTGTGGCGGCAGGCGGTGGGGGCCGGAGTGGTGCTGGTCTACTCCTTCGTCCTCACCCTGGTGATCGGCTTCGTGATCCAGAAGGCCATGCGCTTCCGCGTCGCGGAGGAGGACGAGGTCACCGGCATCGACTCCGTCGTGCACGCCGAGACCGGGTACGACCTCGACTCCCTCGGCGGCGGCAGCGGACGCGGTGCCGCGACACTGGGCACGCAGGCGCACGCCGAGGCGCGCGGCATGACCGTCACCACCGAAGGGAGCCGGGCGTGAAGCTCGTCACCGCCATCGTCAAGCCGTTCAAGCTCGACGACGTCAAGAACGCCCTCGAGCTGATCGGCATCGCCGGGCTCACCGTCAGCGAGGTCCAGGGCTTCGGCCGTCAGCGGGGCCACACCGAGGTCTACCGCGGGGCGGAGTACCAGGTGGACTTCGTGCCGAAGGTCCGCATCGAGGTCGTCGTCGGCGAGGTCGAGGCCGCCCGCGTCGTCGACGCCATCGTCGAGGCCGCCTCCACCGGCCAGATCGGCGACGGGAAGGTGTGGGTGACCACGATCGACGAGATCGTGCGCGTCCGCACCGGCGAGCGCGGGGCCGACGCGCTCTGAGACCCGGTCCCCTGCAGCGGCCCGCGGCGAGCTCGCGAGCCGTGGGGGGCAGGGGGTCCTTCGACGGCCGGGGTGGCGGGTCGAGCACCTGCCACCCCGGTCGGCGCCGTTCCAGGGGAGTTCGCGGAGGAGCGAGGGGGAGACGTGCTGGACACCGGGTCGCTGCCCGCACTGCCGCGGGCCGGGCGCAGCGAGGTGATCGACACCTGGCTCGCCGGCCTGCTGGACGAGGCGGTCGCGGGCACGCCGCCGCCGCGACCGCGGCGAGGCGGCCCGCCGCCGCGCACCGGCACCGACGGCGTCGCGCTGGTGGCGGTCGGCAGCCTGGGCCGCCGGGAGCCGCCGCCGCACGGCGACCTCGACCTGGTCCTCGTCCACGAGGGGCGCCCGGAGATCGCCGCCCTCGCCGACGCCATCTGGTACCCGATCTGGGACGCCGGGCTGCGCCTGGACCACTCGGTGCGCACGGTGTCCGAGGCGGTGGGCGTCGCCTCCACCGACGTCAAGGCCGGGCTCGGGCTGCTCGACGTCCGCTTCGTCGCCGGGGACGCCGGGCTCGCGGCCGCGCTGCGCACCGCCACCCTCGGCAGCTGGCGCCAGTCGGCGTCCCGGCTGCTGCCCCAGCTGCGCGACCTGCGCCGCGGCCGCGCCCGGCAGGTCGGCGAGCTGGCCTTCCTGCTCGAGCCCGACCTCAAGGAGGCCTACGGCGGCCTCCGCGAGGGCCAGGTGCTGCGCGCGGTGGCCGCCGCCCAGCTGGCCGACGAGCCCACCGCCGAGGTCGAGCAGGCGTACGCCCTCCTGCTCGACGTCCGCGACGAGCTGCGCCGGCGCGCGGGCCGGCCGTCCGACGTGCTGGTCCGGCAGGAGCAGCGCCCGATCGCGGTCGCGCTCGGCCTGCCCGACGAGGACGCGTTGCTGCGCGAGGTGAGCCTGGCCGGGCGCCGGCTGGCCTTCGTCGCCGACGAGACGTGGCGCCGGGTGGAGGCCGCGCTGGTCCGCCGTCCCCGCGGCCGGTACCGCCGGGTGCGCCGCGAGCCGCTGGCCGAGGGGGTCGTCCGCCAGGGTGACGAGGTGGTGCTGGCCCGCGACGCGCGCCCCGCCGCCGACCCCGGCCTGGTGCTGCGCGGTGCGGCCGCCGCGGCGCGGGAGGACCTGCTGCTGTCCCCGTACACGCTCAAGGTGCTGGCGGTGCACTCCCCGCCGGTGCCCGAACCGTGGCCTGCGGAGCTGCGCTGGTCGTTCCTGCGGCTGCTGGCCAGCGGCCGGGCCGCGGTGGCGGTGCTGGAGCAGCTGGACCAGGAGGGGCTGCTGTCCCGGCTGCTGCCGGAGTGGGACCGGATCCGCTCGCTGCCGCAGCGCCATCCCTGGCACCGGTTCACCGTCGACCGGCACCTGGTCGAGGCCGCGGCGGCCGCCGCCGAGCTCACCCGGGACGTCGACCGGCCCGACCTGCTGCTGGTCGGCGCGCTGCTGCACGACATCGGCAAGGGCTGGCCCGGCGACCACAGCGAGGTCGGCGAGCCGATCGCGGCGCGGATCGCCACCCGGATGGGCTTCGCCGAGGCCGACGTCACCACGCTGGCCGCGATGGTGCGTCACCACCTCCTGCTGCCCGACACGGCCACCCGGCGCGACATCGACGACCCGGTCACCATCGACCGCGTGGCCGCGACCATCGGCTCCGACCCCGCGCTGCTGCACCTGCTGCACGCCCTGGCCCAGGCGGACGGTGCCGCGACCAGCTCCTCGGCGTGGTCGCCGTGGAAGGCGCACCTGGTCGCCGCGCTGGTCGCCCGCGTCCAGGCCCGGCTGGGCGGCGCCCCCGCGCCGGAGCCCGAGCCGGTGCTGCACCCGGGGCAGCCGCAGGTGAGCAGGGAGGCCCCGGCCGACGCGGCCGCTAGCATCTCCGTCGGCGTGGAGGACGTCGCCGACGGCCAGCAGGTGACGATCGTCGGCCCCGACCGGCACGGTCTGTTCAGCCAGCTGGCCGGGGTGCTGGCGCTCAACCAGCTCGACGTGCGCGCGGCCAAGGTCAACGTCGTGGGCGACCGGGCCACGGCGGTCTTCGCCGTCCGGCCGAGGTTCGGGCGGGCGCCGGTGGCCTCGATCCTGGCCGACGCCGTGCGGGCGGCCCTCGAGGGCACGCTGCCGCTGGCCGAGCGGCTGCGGCAGCGGGAGGCCGACTACCGGCAGGACGCCGTCCGGGCGACGCCGCCGCGGATCTCCTGGCACAACGGCGAGGTGACCGGCGACGCGACCGGGATCGTGGAGGTCCGGGCGGGGGACCGGGCCGGGCTGCTCTACCGGCTGACCGCGGCGCTCGCGACCGAGGGCCTGGACGTCACGTCGGCGCGGATCGAGACCCTCGGCGCCGACGCCGCCGACCACTTCTACGTCGCCAACCCCTCCGGGGAGCCGATCGCGGTCGACCAGCGGGCCCGCGTGGAGGCCGCGCTGGCCGCTGCCGTCCGCGGTGCGGTACCCGACCCGGTGGCCGCCGCGAGGGACACGCCGGGCTGAGGTCCGCAGTCCTGTCGTACCCCCGTGCCACCGTCGGCGACGAGCGGGACGGAACGGTCCCGGCACCGACCGCTGGGAGGTCCTCCGCATGTCCGGTCAGTCCTTCGAGGCCGCCGCAGCCGAGGGCAGGGTGTGGTCCTGCCCGTCCTGCGACGGGGACCGGGAGTTCGTCCAGCCGCCGTGCGTGGACGGGCACACCGAGGACGGCGGCGAGTGCCCCGAGTGGGCCTGCGCCGACTGCGGGACGGCGGTGTTCTCGGCCGCTCCGCTGGCCGCCGCGGCCCTGCCCGTCCGCCGCGCCGCCTGAAGGGGGCCCTGCAGGAGGTCGGCCGGTCGATGTCGCCGTTCGCCGGCCCGCGCTCGTTAGGCTGGAGCAGAGGTGGCGCGACGGCCCCGGGGCTCCCCGGACGCCGGAGGCCGAACAGCCGGTCGGAGCGACCGGCCGGCTGCGCCCGCGAGAACTGCTGAGGACGTGCTGTGTTCGAGACCCTCTCCGACCGCCTGGACAAGGTCTTCAGCGGCCTGCGCGGCAAGGGCCGGCTCACCGAGGCCGACATCGATGCGACCGCGCGCGAGATCCGCATCGCGCTGCTCGAGGCCGACGTCGCCCTGCCGGTGGTCCGCACCTTCATCGCCGCCGTCAAGGAACGGGCGCGCAGCGCCGAGGTGTCCCAGGCGCTGAACCCGGCACAGCAGGTCATCAAGATCGTCAACGAGGAGCTCGTCGAGATCCTCGGCGGCGAGACCCGGCGGCTGCGCTACGCCAAGCAGTCGCCCACCGTGATCATGCTCGCCGGCCTGCAGGGTGCCGGTAAGACGACCCTGGCCGGCAAGCTCGGCCGGTGGCTGAAGGCGCAGGGCCACACGCCGCTGCTGGTGGCCGCCGACCTCCAGCGGCCCAACGCGGTCAACCAGCTCTCGATCGTCGCCGGGCAGGCGGGGGTCGACGTCTACGCGCCCGAGCCCGGCAACGGCGTCGGCGACCCCATCCGCGTCGCCGCCGACTCGATCGAGCACGCCCGGCGCACGATGCACGACGTCGTCGTGGTCGACACCGCCGGCCGGCTGGGCATCGACGCCGAACTGATGGCGCAGGCCGCCGGCATCCGCGACGTCGTCCAGCCCGACGAGACGCTGTTCGTCGTCGACGCGATGATCGGTCAGGACGCCGTCACCACCGCCGAGGCCTTCCGCGACGGCGTCGGCTTCACCGGCGTCGTCCTCACCAAGCTCGACGGTGACGCCCGCGGTGGTGCGGCGCTCTCGGTGCGCCACGTGACCGGCCAGCCGATCATGTTCGCCTCCACGGGCGAGAAGCTCACCGACTTCGACGTCTTCCACCCCGAGCGGATGGCCTCGCGCATCCTCGGGATGGGCGACGTCCTCACCCTCATCGAGCAGGCCGAGCAGGCGTTCGACGCCGAGCAGGCCGAGAAGATGGCCGGCAAGCTCGTCAGCCGCGAGGGCTTCACGCTCGAGGACTTCCTCGAGCAGATGATGGCCATCCGCAAGATGGGCCCGATCGCCAACCTGCTCGGCATGCTCCCCGGCGCCGGGCAGATGAAGGAGCAGCTCAAGCAGGTCGACGACCGCGACCTGGACCGCACCGCGGCGATCATCCGCTCGATGACGCCGGAGGAGCGGGTCAACTCGAAGATCATCAACTCGTCGCGGCGGGTCCGCATCGCCAACGGCTCGGGCGTCACCGTCACCGAGGTCAACCAGCTGCTGGAGCGCTTCGCCCAGGCCCAGAAGATGATGGGCCAGATGGCCGGCAGCATGGGCCTGCCCGGCATGGGCCCCATGTCGAAGAAGGCGCGCGGGCGGCAGATGCAGGCCCAGTCGAAGAAGGGCAAGAAGGGCAAGGGGAAGGGCAAGGGCGGCCCCGCTCGCCGGCCCGCGGGCGCCCCGGCCCTGCCGCCGGGTGCGGGCAACCCGTTCGGCGGCGGCTTCCCGGGCGGCGGGATGCCCGGTGGCATGCCCGGGCTGCCGCCGGGTCAGGGCCTGCCCGATCTCACCAAGCTGAACTTCAACCAGCCCGGGGACGAGCGGCCCTCCCGGTGAGCGTGCCCTCCCTGCACCTCGCAGGCGTCGTGCTGCCCGAGGGGGAGCACCGCGACGTGTGGATCCGCGACGGCCGGCTCACCTTCGAGCCGGTGCCGGGCGCGCAGACCGTCAGCCGGGACGGCTGGCTGGTGCCGGGCCTGGTCGACGCGCACTGCCACGTCGGCATCGGGCGGGGTGGCACACCCGTCGAGGACCTCGCCGGGCTGCGCGGGCAGGCCCTGGCGGAGCGCGCGGCCGGTGTGCTGGCGCTGCGCGACTGCGGCTCGCCGGTCGACACCCGCGCCCTCGACGACGAGCCGGACCTGCCAACCATCGTGCGCGCCGGCCGGCACATCGCCCGCACCCGCCGCTACATCCCGGGCCTGGGCATCGAGATCGAGCCCGACGCCCTGGTCGAGGAGGTGCGGGCGCAGGCCCGTCGTGGCGACGGCTGGGTCAAGCTGGTGGGGGACTGGATCGACCGCGGCGTCGGCGACCTCGCCCCCGAGTGGCCGGCCGACGTGCTCGCCGCGGCGATCGCCGCGGCGCACGAGGAGGGCGCGCGGGTCACCGCGCACACCTTCGGCACCGACGCGCTGCCCGACCTCATCGGCGCGGGCATCGACTGCATCGAGCACGGCACCGGCCTGACCGAGGAGCTCATCGGGCAGATGGCCGGCCACGGCACCGCTGTCGTCCCGACCCTGGTCAACGTCGAGAACTTCCCCGGCTTCGCGGCCGCGGGCGAGCAGAAGTTCCCCACGTACGCGAGCACGATGCGCCGGCTGTACGCCTCCTCCGGTGCCGTCGTCCGGGCGGCGTTCGAGGCCGGGGTGCCGGTGTTCGCCGGCACGGACGCCGGGGGCGGCATCGACCACGGCCGCATCGCCGACGAGGTGCGCGCGCTGCACACCGCCGGGATCCCGGCCGAGGCCGCGCTGGCCGCGGCCTCGTGGTCGGCGCGGTCCTGGCTCGGGCTGCCGTGCATCGAGGAGGGGGCGCCCGCCGACGTCGTCGTCTACGACGCCGACCCGCGCGCCGACCTCGACACCCTCGCCCGCCCCCGGCACGTCGTCCTGCGGGGCCGCGTCGTCGGCTGAGGGCGCGGACCGTCCGGAAACCGCTCGCCCCGGCCTGGGAGACTCGTCCCGTGCTGCTCCGCATGTCGACGCTGTTCCTGCGCACCCTGCGCGACGACCCGGCCGACGCCGAGGTCCCCAGCCACCGCCTGCTGGTGCGGGCCGGCTACATCCGGCGGGCGGCGCCCGGCGGCTTCACCTGGCTGCCGCTGGGCTACCGCGTCTTCCGCAACGTCGAGCGGGTCGTCCGCGAGGAGATGGACCGGATGGGCGCGCAGGAGGTGCACTTCCCGGCGCTGCTGCCCCGCGAGCCCTACGAGGCCACCAACCGCTGGACCGAGTACGGCCCCAACCTCTTCCGGTTGCAGGACCGCCGGGGCGCCGACTACCTGCTCGGCCCCACCCACGAGGAGGTGTTCACGCTCCTGGTGAAGGACCTCTACTCGTCGTACAAGGACCTGCCGCTGTCGCTGTACCAGATCCAGACCAAGTACCGGGACGAGGCGCGACCCCGGGCCGGGCTGTTCCGCGGCCGCGAGTTCACGATGAAGGACAGCTACTCCTTCGACGTCGACGACGCCGGCCTCGACAAGAGCTACGCCGCCCACCGCGACGCCTACATCAGGATCTTCGACCGGCTGGGCCTGGAGTACGTCATCGTCTCGGCGATGTCGGGTGCCATGGGCGGGTCCAGGAGCGAGGAGTTCCTGCACCCGACCCCGATCGGCGAGGACACCTTCGTCCGCTCGCCCGGCGGGTACGCGGCCAACGTCGAGGCGGTCAGCACCGTCGTCCCCGAGCCGATCCCGTTCGAGGGGCTGCCTGCGGCCCACGTCGAGGACACCCCGGACACCCCGACCATCGAGACGCTGGTCGCGGTGGCGCAGGAGCTGTTCCCGGACGCCGGCTACACCGCCGCGTCGACGCTGAAGAACGTCGTCGTCCTGCTCGTGCACCCCGACGGCACCCGCGAGCCGCTGGTCGTCGGCATCCCCGGCGACCGCGAGGTCGACCTCAAGCGGCTGGAGGCGCAGGTGGCGCCCGCCGAGGTCGAGCCCTTCGCCGACTTCGACCAGCACCCGGCGCTGGTCAAGGGCTACATCGGCCCGCAGGCGCTGGGCGCGGACAGCGCGTCGGGCATCCGGTACCTGGTCGACCCGCGGGTGGTGCCGGGCACCCGGTGGATCACCGGAGCCAACGAGCCGGGCAGGCACGTGTTCGACCTCGTCGCCGGCCGGGACTTCACCTGGGACGGCGTCGTCGAGGCCGCGGAGGTGCTGGCCGGCGACCCGGCGCCCGACGGCTCCGGACCGCTGGAGCTCGCCCGCGGCGTCGAGATGGGCCACATCTTCCAGCTGGGCCGCAAGTACGCCGAGGCGCTCGACCTCAGGGTGCTCGACGAGAACGGCAAGCTCGTCACGGTGACGATGGGCTCCTACGGCATCGGGGTCTCCCGGGCCGTGGCGGCGATCGCCGAGTCCACGCACGACGAGCTGGGCCTGGTCTGGCCGCGGGAGGTCGCGCCGGCCGACGTGCACGTCGTGGCCACCGGCAAGGACGCCGCGGTGTTCGAGGCCGCCGAGTCGCTGGCGCAGCAGCTGGTCGCCGCGGGGCTCACCGTGCTCTACGACGACCGGCCCAAGGTCTCGCCCGGGGTCAAGTTCAAGGACGCCGAGCTGCTGGGGATGCCGACGATCGTCACCGTGGGCCGGGGACTGGCCGCCGGTGTCGTGGAGCTGCGCGACCGGGCGACCGGGGAGCGCGAGGAGGTGCCGGTCGGCGAGGCGGCCGCCCGGGTGCTCGCCGACGTCCGGAGCTGAGCCGGCCGGTCGACGGCGGGCTCGTCGGCCCCGTCCAGAGGCTCGCGCCCGGGCTCGCGAGGGCGGGAGGAGGACGGGGTCCACTTTCTGGCACAATGGACGGTCGAACACGGCGGTGGGCGGCCCTCTCACCGTTGCCGGCCGTGTCCAGCCGCACCGCCCTCGGCGTACCCCCACGCGTCGCTCCGGGCGGGCACACACGACCTGCGTTCGAGGAGAACACCACACACCGTGGCCACCAAGATCAAGCTCATGCGCCTGGGCAAGATGCGCGCGCCGTACTACCGCATCGTCGTCGCCGACTCCCGCACCAAGCGCGAGGGCCGCTCGATCGAGACGATCGGCAAGTACCACCCCAAGGAGGACCCGTCCTTCATCGAGGTCGACTCCGAGCGGGCGCAGTACTGGCTGGGTGTCGGCGCGCAGCCGACCGAGGCCGTCGCCGCCATCTTCCGCGTCACCGGTGACTGGCAGAAGTTCAAGGGCGAGGCCGCGCCGCCGCCCATGAAGGTCGCCGCCCCCAAGCCGGACAAGAAGGCCCTCTACGAGGAGGCCGTGCGCGCCTCGGGTGAGGAGCCGGCCGCCGGCGCCACCACCCCCCGGAAGAAGGCCGCTCCCCAGGCCGACGACGCGGCGGCGAGCGACGCCCCCGCCGAGACGCCCGCCGAGTAAGTCGTGCTCGAAGAGGCGCTCGAGCACCTGGTCAAGGGCATCGTCGACCACCCCGAGGACGTCACGGTCGACCTGCTCAGCAACCGGCGCGGCAAGACCCTCGAGGTCCGGGTGCACCCCGACGACCTCGGCAAGGTCATCGGCCGCGGCGGCCGCACCGCCAAGGCGCTGCGCACCGTGATGACCGGAGTCGGTGGCCGCGGCCTGCGGGTCGACGTCGTCGACACCGACGGGCGCTGAGCGCCTCGCCCTCGCCTGGTGGGCACCGAACCAGACGACCCCACCGACACCGTGGTGGTCGGCCGCATCGGCCGGCCCCACGGTGTCCGTGGTGAGGTCACCGTCGAGGTCCGCACCGACGACCCCGACCTCCGTTTCACCCCCGGCGCGGTCCTGCGCACCGAGCCCGCCGATCGCGGGCCGCTCACGATCGCCGGCCACCGCTGGCACCGCGAGGTCCTCCTGCTGGCGATCGAGGGCGTCGAGAGCCGCGAGGCAGCCGAGGAACTGCGCAACACCGAGCTGCACGTGCCGGTCGCCGACCTGCCCGCACTCGAGGACCCCGACGTCTACTACGACCACCAGCTGGTCGGCCTGACCGTCCGGCTGCCCGACGGCACCGAGCTCGGCACGGTGGGCGCCGTCCGCCACGAGGGCGCCGACCTGCTCGTCGTCCGCCGGGTCGAGGGCGGGGAGCTGCTGGTGCCGTTCGTCACCGCCATCGTGCCGACCGTCGACGTCCCCGGTGGCGTCGTGGTGGTCGACCCACCCGAGGGGCTGCTCGACCTGTGAGCCCCCCGTTCCGGGTCGACGTCGTCACCATCTTCCCCGAGTACCTGGCCCCGCTGCGGCAGTCGCTGCTGGGCAAGGCCGCTGAGCGCGGCCTGGTCAGCGTGGGCGTCCACGACCTGCGGCAGTGGACCGACGACGTGCACCGCACCGTCGACGACGCCCCCTACGGCGGCGGCCCCGGCATGGTGATGAAGCCCGAACCGTGGGCCCGGGCGCTGGAGGCCGTCCGCCCGCCGGGCACCCGCCTGGTCGTGCCGACCCCGGCCGGCCGTCCCTTCACGCAGGCCGTGGCCGCCGGGTGGGCCGCCGAGCCCGGCCTCGTCTTCGCCTGCGGCCGCTACGAGGGCATCGACCAGCGGGTCGCCGAGTGGGCCGCGGAGGCCGGACCGGTGTCGGAGGTCTCGATCGGCGACTACGTGCTGGCCGGCGGCGAGTCCGCGGTGCTGGTCATGGTCGAGGCGGTGACCCGGCTGCTGCCCGGCGTCGTGGGCAACCGGGAGTCCGTCGAGTACGACTCGCACGCCGACGGGCTGCTCGAGGGCCCCTCCTACACCCGCCCGGCGTCCTGGCGCGGCCACGACGTCCCGCCGGTGCTGCTCTCGGGCGACCACGCCGCGATCGCCCGGTGGCGCCGGGCGGAGGCCCTGCGGCGGACGGCGGCCCGACGGCCGGACCTGCTCTCGGCGCTGCCCGACGGCGCGCTGACCGACGCCGACCGCGCCGTGCTCGGCGAGTGACCGACCGCGCCTGGGTGCGGCCCACCGCCCGCGTGCTGGTGCTCGACCCGGACGGGCGGGTGCTGCTGCTCGGCGCCCGGCTCACCGACCCCGCCGTCCCGCCCGGGGACGTGCTGTTCTGGTACACGCCCGGCGGCGGCGTGGAGCCGGGGGAGGGCGTGCGGGAGGCCGCGACCCGGGAGCTCGCCGAGGAGATCGGCCTGGTCGTGGAGCCCGGCGAGCTGGAGGGCCCGGTCTGGTTCCGCCGGCACGTCGGCCCGTTCGCCGGCGTGCAGATCGACTCGCGGGAGACGTTCTTCGTGCTGCGGGACGTGGTGCACGAGGTGGATGCGAGCGGACGCACGGAGCTGGAGCTGCTCGGTGCCGAGCCGCACCGCTGGTGGAGCGCCGCGGAGGTCGCCACCAGCGCCGAGACCTTCGCACCGCGAGAGCTCGCCGACCTGCTGCCGGAGCTGTCCGCCGGCCCGTGGGCGGGGCCGCCGCGCTTCGTCGGCTGAAGGTGTGGCACAGTAGAGAGCTGCTGCGGACGCATCGCTTCGCCGACGACGAGCTCCTCCCGGAGCGCAGCTCCCCGGATCGGACAGCCGGGGCGCCTGCTGTCCGCACCGCAACGACATGACCGCTAGGACAGGACTGCCGCGATGAACACCCTGGACGTACTCGACGCCGATTCGCTGCGCGACGACATCCCCGAGTTCCGCCCGGGCGACACCGTCAAGGTGCATGTGCGCGTCATCGAGGGCAACCGCTCCCGCATCCAGGTCTTCCAGGGCGTCGTCATCCGCCGTCAGGGCGGTGGCATCCGCGAGACCTTCACCGTGCGCAAGGTCAGCTTCGGCGTCGGTGTCGAGCGCACCTTCCCGGTGCACACCCCGGTCGTCGAGAAGATCGAGGTGCTGACCCGCGGTGACGTCCGCCGCGCGAAGCTGTACTACCTCCGCGAGCTGCGCGGCAAGGCCGCCAAGATCAAGGAGAAGCGCGAGACCGTCTCGCGCTGACACGACGCAGGCAGGCCGGTCCGGCCTGACCACGGCGGGTCTCCCGCGGCCGTACGCTGGCTCCGATGAGCAGCGACCGGCCCGGGAGGCCCGCCGACGTCGTTCCGGAGGGGGAGGACCCGCGGGCGCCCGGGTCGGCCGCCGACACCGGTCCCATCCGCCGCTCCGGCGGCCGCGCCGAGCGCCGGCGCGAGGAGGCGGCGAAGAAGGGCTCGCTGATCCGCGAGCTGCCGGTGCTCCTGCTCATCGCCTTCGTGCTCGCCCTGCTGGTGAAGACCTTCCTCGTCCAGGCCTTCTTCATCCCGTCGGGCTCGATGGAGCGGACCCTGCACGGCTGCCCCGGCTGCACCGGCGACCGCGTGCTGGTCAACAAGGTGCCCTACTGGTTCGGCCAGCCGGAGCCCGGCGACATCGTCGTCTTCGAGGGGCCGGAGAGCTGGTCGCCCGAGGTGGACGTGCAGGAGCCGGGCAACGCGCTCTCCGGTGGCCTGCTCTGGCTCGGCCGCGCCATCGGGGTGGCCCCGCCCAGCGAGGACGACTACGTCAAGCGGGTCATCGCCACCGGCGGCCAGACGGTCCAGTGCTGTGACGGCGAGGGCCGCGTCACCGTGGACGGCGAACCGCTCGACGAGCCGTACGTCTTCGAGAACACCCCGCTGGAGAGCCGGGCGTTCGGGCCCGTCACCGTTCCCGAGGGCCGGCTGTGGGTCATGGGGGACCACCGGTCCGCGTCGGCGGACTCCAAGGCGCACATGGGCGACGAGAACTCCGGCACGGTCGCCGTGGACGACGTCATCGGCAGGGCCGCGCTGATCGTCTGGCCGCTCGACCGTTTCGGGACCCTCGGCTCGCCCGACATCCAGGGCACCGAGGCGGCCGGCAACCCGGCTCGCCCGATGCCCGTCTCCGGTGCGGCGGCGGTCGCCGCCCCGTACGCCATGGGCCTGGTCGGTGCCGTGCCGCTCGCCGCCTGGCGACGCCGGCGACGTCGGTCCCGCTCCGGCTGACGGCTCCCGTCGCGTCCTCGACCCGCACCCTCCGGTCCGCCCGGGGCGTGCGGGTCGCGTCGTTCCGGGGAATGGCGTCGCCATGTCGACACGAATGCGACGGGTTCCCATTCCGGTGTTTCCGGTGTGACCGGCCGTCGCTCCATCGGGTGTCGGAGAATTCTTTCAGGGAATGTTGGAAAAGCGTTCAAGCAAACGTCTCACCCGTCCGATGGAGATCGTGAGAAAGTCCCCGAACGTGTGAAACGGAGCCGATTGTGTCCGCACCCATGGCGAGCGCTGCTCGTGGCGTCACCCGCGTGCTCATCCTCGCCGACGCGCCCGTCCTGCGTCGCGGGCTGGTCAGCATGGTCAATGAGACCGCCGGCATGCAGTCGGTCGGCACTCCGGGCGAGCTGCGCCGGGCCCTCACGCTGGTCGAGACCGCCCGCCCCGACGCGGTGATCGTGGAGCTGGGTCCGGGCCGCGCCGCGACCCTCAACGCCTGCCGCGACCTGCGGCGCCGCTTCCCCCGGGTGACCATCGTGGCCCTGGGCACCTCCGAGGACCCGGCCGTGGTCAACGAGGCGCTGGCCGCCGGTGTCCGCGGCTACCTGATGATCAACACCTCGCCGACCCTGCTCGGCTGGGCCATCCTGGCCGCCCGCGCCGGCCGCACCGTCGTCGACCCGCAGATCCGCCGGGTCGAGCCGTCGGCCACGCCCGCGGCCAAGCCGTTCGCCCCCGAGGTGCCGCTGACCCGCCGCGAGTCCGACGTCCTCGACGAGCTGATCCAGGGCCAGTCGAACCGGCAGATCGGTCGCAACCTGTTCATCAGCGAGGACACGGTCAAGTCCCACGTCAAGGCCATCCTGCGCAAGCTGGGTGCCCGCGACCGGGCGCACGCCGTCTCGCTGGTGCTGTCCTCGCGCAACACCTCCTCCTGCACCTGCGGCGCCCACGCGGCCCTGGCCCCCGCCGAGGCCTGAGAGAGGACCCGTCCTCCCCACCCCTCGTCGAAGGACCCCCAGCCCCCGCTGCTCGCGAGCTCGCAGCGGGATTCTGCAGGGGGCCAGCGGGACCCGGGGCGGAGGCTGGGCCTTACAGGGGCCGGGCGGACCATCCGCCTCGCCGGCGGTCCGCCCCGGGTACCCACCGGCCGCTCCGGCGGCCGACCGTCCACGGGCCGGCCCCCCTGACCCCGGGGCCGGCCCCTGGCGTTCCCGCCCGGTGACGGCCCGCCCGCGGTCCCTCGCCGGCGTCGTACTGTCGGACCGCGATGGCTGTCCGTACCACCCCCGCTCCTCCCGGGCCGCGGAACCGTGCCGCCGCCGGCACGTCCGTCGACGACCGCCCCGACGCGCTCTGGGACATGGAGCGCTCCCTGCACCGCCGCGGGTTCCCGGCGGTCGCCGGCGTCGACGAGGCCGGCCGTGGGGCCTGCGCCGGACCGCTCGTCGCCGCTGCCTGCGTGCTCCCGGCCGGCCGCCGGGGGAGGGTCCCCGGCCTCGCGGACTCCAAGCTGCTGACCGCCGCGGCCCGGGAGCGGGTCTACGAGGAGGTCGTCGACCGCGCCGTGGCGTGGTCGGTGGTCGTCCTGCCGGTCGCCGACCTCGACGCCCGCGGCATGCACGTGACCAACATCGAGGCGCTGCGCCGCGCGGTGTGGGCCCTCGACCCCGGCGCGGACTACGTGCTCACCGACGGCTTCCCGGTGCCGGGGCTGGCCCGCCCCACCCTCGCGGTGTGGAAGGGCGACCGGGTCGCGGCGTGCGTGGCGGCGGCATCGGTGCTGGCCAAGGTCACGCGAGACCGGATCATGCTGGGCGTGCACGAGCGCTGGCCCGAGTACGACTTCGCCGTCCACAAGGGCTACAGCACCGCTGCGCACGACGCCGCCCTGCAGCGGTACGGGCCCTGCCCGGAGCACCGGAAGCGCTTCGTCAACGTGGCCCGCGCCCGCGACGCACACGCCGCTCGGGGACTCCAGCTCACCGGCTCGGCGGCGATGGTCGATGATGGGGCCATGCGCCCTGTGTCCGGAGAGCCGCGATGAGCACCGAGGACCTGGAGAAGTACGAGACCGAGATGGAGCTGCAGCTCTATCGCGAGTACCGGGACATCGTCCGGCAGTTCACCTACGTGGTGGAGACCGAGCGGCGCTTCTACCTCGCCAACTCCGTGGACCTGCAGGTCCGCGAGGCCGGCGGCGAGGTCTACTTCGAGCTCAAGCTCTCCGACGCCTGGGTCTGGGACATGTACCGGCCGGCGCGGTTCGTGCGCAACGTGCGGGTGCTGACCTTCAAGGACGTCAACGTCGAGGAGCTCGACAAGCCCGACCTCGAGCTGCCCGAGGGCCCCCGGCTGACCTGATCCGCGCGTCACGGGCCTGAGGCTGGCCCGGCCCCGCGACATGCCCGGGACCGGCGTCCACAGGCGGCGCCGGTGTCCACAGATCGGCTCCGCGACCGTCCCGACCGGTCCCGGCGGACGACGGTCGGCCGGGTGCGAACGACATCGGACCTCGGCGCCCACGGCGAGCGCATCGCCGCGGCCTACCTGACCGACAGCGGCCTGCGGGTCCTCGACCGGAACTGGCGCTGCCGCGACGGCGAGCTCGACATCGTCGCCCGTGACGGCGACGCGCTGGTCTTCTGCGAGGTCAAGACCCGACGCGCGGTCGGCTTCGGTCACCCCGTCGAGGCGGTCGGCCACGTCAAGCAGCGCCGGCTCCGGGTCCTGGCCCAGCGCTGGCTGGCCGCGCACGACGAGCACGCGCCCGAACTGCGCTTCGACGTCGTCGGCGTGCTGGTGCAGGCCGACCGGCCCGCGCTGGTCACCCACCTGCGGGCGGCGTTCTCGTGACCCTGGCGCGGACTTGGTCGGTCGGTCTGGCCGGCGTGCACGGCGCGGTGGTCGACGTCGAGGTGGACCTGTCGGCCGGCGTGCCGGGGGTGGTCCTCGTCGGGCTGCCCGACGCCGTCGTCCGCCAGTCGGTCGACCGGGTGCGGGCGGCGGTCGTCAACGCCGGCGGGAGGTGGCCGCTGCGACGGATCACCATCGGGTTGTCCCCGGCGTCCATGCCCAAGCAGGGGAGCGGCTTCGACCTGGCGCTGGCCACCGCGGTCCTGGCGGCCGACGGCGCGGTGCCGGCCGAGTCGGTGGGCCGCCTGGTGCTCATCGGCGAGCTGGGACTCGACGGCTCGGTGCGCGCCGTCCGCGGGGTGCTGCCGGCCGTGCTCGCCGCCGCCCGCGCCGGGCACGCGACGGTGGTGGTGCCCGCGGGCAACGCGGGTGAGGCGGCGCTCGTCGAGGGCATCGAGGTGCTCGCCGCCGGCACGCTCGCCGAGGTCGTCGCCCACCTGAGGGGCCGGGCGTCGCTGCCCCGGCACACCCGTTCCCCCCTGCCGCCGGCACCACCCGGGCCCGACCTGGGCGACGTGGTCGGTCAGCCGGTCGGCCGCCGAGCCGTGGAGGTCGCGGCCGCGGGTGGGCACCACCTCTTCCTCAGCGGACCGCCCGGGGCCGGCAAGACGATGCTCGCCGAGCGGCTGCCCGGTCTGCTCCCGGCGCTGGACGAGCAGGCCGCGCTGGAGGTCACCGCCATCCACTCGGTCGCCGGGACGCTGCCGCCGGACTCCCCGCTGGTCACCCGACCGACCTTCGAGGCGCCGCACCACTCGGCGACGATGGCCGCCCTGGTCGGCGGCGGCTCGGGTCCGATCCGGCCCGGTGCCCTGTGCCGGGCCCACCGCGGCGTGCTGTTCCTGGACGAGGCGCCGGAGTTCCCGCGGGCGGTGCTGGACACGCTGCGCCAGCCGCTCGAGCGCGGGTCGGTGACCATCTCCCGCGCCGCGGGCGCGGCCACCTTCCCGTGCCGCGCGCAGCTGGTGCTGGCGGCCAACCCCTGCCCGTGCGCCAGCGCCGCCGGGGACGCCGCCTGCACCTGCAGCCCCCTGGAGAGGCGGCGCTACCAGGGCCGCCTCTCCGGACCGCTGCTCGACCGGATCGACCTGCGGGTCGACCTCCCGGCGGTCACCCGGGCCGCCTGGCTGGAGACCGGGACGGCGCCCGAGCCGACCTCCGTCGTCGCCGCCCGGGTCGCGCACGCCCGGGCTGCCGCGGCGGCGCGGCTCTCGGGGACCGGCCTGGGCGTCAACAGCCAGGTGCCGGGGCGGCTGCTGCGGGAACGGTGGTCCCCGCCGCGGTCGGCCCTGCGCCTGGTCGAGCGGGCTCTCGAGCGCGGGGTGCTGTCGGTGCGCGGCTACGACCGCGTCCTGCGGGTGGCCTGGACGTTGAGCGACCTGGCCGGCCGCACCGTGCCCGGTCCCGACGAGGTGGCCGAGGCCCTCGGCCTGCGGCTGCAGTGGGCCGCGGCGTGACCGCGCTGCCGAGCCTCGACGAGGACATGGAGCAGGGGCTGACCGAGCTGACGACGGTCGACGGGCTCGCCGGCCCCGCGGTGCGGCGGGCGCGGGCGTGGCTCAGCCGGGCGGCCGAACCCGGCAGCGTCGCCTTCTGGCGCTTCGTCGAGGACGCCGGAGCGGTCGAGGCGGTGCGCCGGCTGCGGTCCGGCCGGGCGCCGGACGATGTCCGCGCGCTGGTGGGGGCCCGCGCCGGTCAGGACGCCTCGCTGGAGGACCTGCTGCGGGCCGAGCGCTGCGGCGCGCGGCTCGTCGTCCCCGAGGACGACGAGTGGCCGGCCCAACCGCTGCACTGCCTCACCCTCGCCACCGGCGAGGAGCCCGACGACCCACGCCACCACGCGCCGCGCACGACCGCGCCGGTGCCACCGCTGGCGCTCTGGGTCCGCGGGCCGGCCCGGGTCGACGAGCTGGCCGACCGATCGGTGGCCGTCGTCGGCGCCCGGGCGTCGACCTCGTACGGCGAGCACGTCGCCGGCGAGCTCGGCCACCAGCTGGGGGAGCGGGGCTGGACCGTCGTGTCCGGAGGTGCCTTCGGCATCGACGCTGCCGCGCACCGCGGTGCGCTGGCGGCGGACGCCCCCACCGTGGCGGTGCTGGCCTGCGGCGTCGACCGGGTCTACCCGGCCGCGCACGGGGCGCTGTTTCACCGCATCGCCGAGTCGGGGCTGCTGGTCAGCGAGTGGCCACCCGGAGCCGCTCCGCACAGGCACCGCTTCCTCGTCCGCAACCGGCTCATCGCCGCGCTGACCCGCGGCACGGTGGTCGTGGAGGCGGCGGCCCGCTCCGGTGCGCAGGCCACCGCGCGGCGGGCGCAGAAGCTGGGCCGGCAGGTGATGGTCGTCCCGGGCCCGGTCACCTCCGCGATGTCGGTGGGCTGCCACGAGCTGCTGCGCGACGTCGAGCTGGGCGCGGTCCTCGTCGCCGACGCCAGGCACGTGGTGGAGTCCGTCGGCCGCCTGGGGGAGGACCTCGCCGACCCGCCGGAGCGCCCCACCGGTCCGCGTGACGGGCTCTCCGACGTGGCCGTCCGGGTGCTCGACGCCTGTCCGGTCCGCAGCGGGGTCGGGCCCGAGCGGCTGGCCCGGGTGGCCGGCTGCGACGTCCTCGACGTGCTGCGGGTGCTGCCGGTGCTGGAGCTCGCCGACCTGGTCGAGCGGACCGACGGGGGGTGGCGACTGACCCCGCCGCCGGAGCCGGTCGCCGGGGCGGGACGGGGGTGACGGCAGGGGAGCGGGCGGCGTGAGGCGGCGCGGGGTCGGCGCTTCGGCTTGACCCCCGGCGGGGTGCGACCGACCGTTTCACGGTGACTGCTCGCACCGCCGACGCGCGGGCCGCGCTGCCGCCGGTGCTGGCGGAGGCGCTGGCCGGGTACGAGGAGCACCTGCGCACCCAGCGGGACCTCTCCGAGCACACCGTCCGCGGCTACGTCGGCGACGCGGTCTGGTTGCTGGACCACCTCGTCCGCCGCTGCGGCACCCGGGTCGACGACCTGGACCTGGCGACGCTGCGCAGCTGGCTGGCCCAGGGCCGCACCCGCGGTGCCGGCCGGGCGACCACCGCCCGGCGCGCCGCGGCCGCCCGGTCGTTCACCGGCTGGCTGCGCCGGGCCGGCCTCACCCCCGAGGACGTCGGCCTGCGGCTGGTCAGCCCCAAGGCGCAGCGCACGCTCCCCGACGTACTGGCTCCCGACCAGGCCCGCGTGGTCGTCGAGTCGGCGGCCGGGGCCGACGAGCCGGTCGGCCTGCGCGACGCCGTGGTCCTCGAGCTGCTCTACGCCAGCGGGATCCGGGTCAGCGAGCTGGTCGGCCTCGACGTGGACGACGTCGACCGCGGCCGTCGCCTGCTGCGCGTGCTGGGCAAGGGCCGCAAGGAGCGCAGCGTTCCCTACGGCGTGCCGGCCGAACGGGCGCTGGACGCCTGGCTCGCCCGAGGGCGGCCGGCGCTGGGCACGGAGCGCTCGGGCCCGGCGCTGCTGCTCGGCCTGCGCGGTGGGCGGCTGGACGCCCGCGAGGTCCGCCGCACCGTGCACGCGGCCGTGGCCGCCGCGCCGGGTGCTCCCGACATCGGCCCGCACGGCCTCCGGCACTCCGCCGCCACCCACGTGCTCGAGGGCGGCGCGGACCTGCGCTCGGTGCAGGAGCTGCTCGGGCACGCGAGCCTCGCGACCACCCAGATCTACACGCACGTCACCGTCGAGCGGCTGCGCGCCGTCCACGCGCAGGCGCACCCGCGTGCCTGAGAGGACAGCCGCCCGTGGATGAGACAGTTGGCCTGCGCGCCGCCGGATCGCGCACCACCACCGTGCACACCCCGAGGTCCTCCGCCAGAGGCCTCCGACAGTCGGAGCGCAGACCGTGACCAAGGCCGCCATCGACCGGCTCGACGAGACCCCGGACGACGCCGACGCCGCGCTGGCCGAGCTGTGGGCCGGCTACGTCTCCGACCGGGCGCCGGAGCTGCGCGACCGGCTGATCCTGCACTACGCGCCGCTGGTGAAGTACGTCGCCGGCCGCGTCGGCAGCGGTCTGCCCGCGCACGTCGAGCAGGCCGACCTGGTCTCCTACGGCACCTTCGGCCTGATCGACGCGATCACCCGCTACCAGCCCTCCCGCGAGGTCAAGTTCGAGAGCTACGCGATGGCCCGCATCCGCGGCGCGATCATCGACGAGCTCCGCAGCACCGACTGGATCCCGCGGTCGGTGCGGATGAAGGCCCGGCAGTTCGAGCGCACCGTGGCCGTCCTCGAGAGCCGGCTGCAGCGCAGCCCCTCGGAGGAGGAGGTGGCCGCCGAGATGGACATGGACGTCGAGGACGTCCGCAAGTTCCTCGGCCAGCTCTCCCTGGTCAACGTCGTCGCCCTCGACGAGCTGCTCTCCGACGACGAGGGCGGCGCCCCCCGCCTGGTCGACACGCTGCAGGACACCAGCGCGCTGGACCCGCAGGCCATGGCCGAGCACAGCGAGGCCCGGCAGCTGCTGGCACGCGCGGTGGAGCAGCTGCCCGAACGGGAGAAGGTCGTCGTCAGCCTCTACTACTTCGAGGGGCTGACCCTGGCCGACATCGGCCGCGTCCTCGGCGTCACCGAGAGCCGGATCTGCCAGCTGCACACCAAGGCGGTGCTGCACCTGCGCGCGAAGCTCGCCGACATCGCCTGAGCGGCGGTCCTCGAGCACGCGCCGCCGCCGGCCGTCCCCGGACGGGAGGCCGGCTCCGCGGCGGCCCCGCCGAGGCCCGACCGCCGACCGCCGTCCCGGCCGACGGCGCTCCCGCGCCCTGGGGCGTCAGCCCATCGGCAGCAGCCGGACCTCGGGCGGCTCCAGCAGCGACAGCGGGTCGAGGTAGACCTCGCCGCGGCGCAGACCCCAGTGCAGACAGGCCGCGACCGGGCAGCCGGCGTGGCCGCCGGCGAGGGTCCCCAGCGCCGTGCCGCGGGAGACCGGCCGGCCCGCGCCCACCACCGCCTCGACCGGCTCGTACGTCGTCCGCAGGCCACCGGCGTGGTCGACGCTGACCACCGGCCGCCCGGCCACCATCCCGGCGAAGACGACGACGCCGTCCCCGGCGGCCAGCACCGGGGTCCCCGGTGCCCCGGCGAGGTCGGCTCCGCGGTGCCCGGGCCCGTACCTGTCCGGCGGCGGGTCGAAGGGGCGGGTCACCGCGCCGTCCACGGGTCGCGCCCACGGGCCGGCCGGGACGTCGGGCGGCGGGGCGGGCGCGGCGAGAGCCGGCGCACCCGCGGGGAGCAGCAGAGCCACCAGGAGCAGCAGGGGAGCGAGGACCCGTCGGCGCACCGGGGGAGCGTGCCGCCGCACGGCGCGGGTGGGGGCACCGGGCGGCGGTCTGTGGACGGTACCGGCCGCTGGAGAGGGCCGCTCCGGCCGGGGCGTATGCTCGACGACGCGATCCGTCCCCGACGGGTCGACTTCGCGCGTCCTCTCGCCCGCTGGCAGCAGCGGGACGGTCGCCACCCCGGTCCCCGCGGTCCTCCGCGGGGTCGTGGCGGCCCGGACGCCAGGGCGGAGCGCCACCCGGTGCCCGCGACAACCGAGAGCGCGGCCCCGCGTGGCCGCGCGCAGAGACGAGAGAGGCTGCGGCCATGGCAGTCGTCAGCATGAAGCAGCTGCTCGACAGCGGCGTCCACTTCGGGCACCAGACCCGTCGCTGGAACCCGAAGATGAAGCGCTTCATCTTCACCGAGCGCAACGGCATCTACATCATCGACCTGCAGCAGACGCTCGGGTACATCGACAACGCCTACGAGTTCGTCAAGCAGACGGTCGCGCACGGCGGCTCGATCCTGTTCGTCGGCACCAAGCGTCAGGCGCAGGAGGTCATCGCCGAGCAGGCGCAGCGGGTCGGCATGCCCTACGTCAACCAGCGCTGGCTGGGCGGCATGCTCACCAACTTCTCCACGGTGCACAAGCGGCTGCAGCGGCTCAAGGAGCTCGAGGACATGGAGCAGACCGGCGTGCTGGTCAGCCTGTCCAAGAAGGAGCAGCTGGGCCTCACCCGCGAGAAGGCCAAGCTCGAGCGCAGCCTCGGCGGTATCCGCGACATGCAGAAGGTGCCCAGCGCCGTCTGGATCGTGGACACCAAGAAGGAGCACATCGCCGTCGGCGAGGCGCGCAAGCTGAACATCCCGGTCGTCGCGATCCTCGACACCAACTGCGACCCCGACGAGGTCGACTACAAGATCCCGGGCAACGACGACGCCATCCGCAGCGCCGCGCTGCTGACCCGCGTCATCGCCGACGCCGTGGCCGAGGGCCTCATGGCCCGGTCGGCCTCGCAGGCCAACGCCGGCCGTGAGGACGGCGGCCAGCAGGCCATCGGCGGCGACGAGCCGCTGGCCGACTGGGAGCGGGAGCTGCTCACCGGGCAGCAGGGCGACGCCGCTGCCGACGCCGCTGCCGACGCCGTGGCCACCCCGCTGCCGGAGACCCCGGCCGAGCCCCCGGCCGTGACCGCGGGCGAGATCGCCCCGGTCGAGGGCGTCCCCGCCACCGGCAGCACGGACACCGGCACCCAGGGCGCCCAGAACGGCTGAAAGAGGACCCCGTCCCGCTCACCCCGTCGCGAGCCCGGGGTGAGCTCGGGACGGGGCCGCCGTCCCGCTCAGGCACTGACACAGAAGGATCGAGGCATGGCTGACTTCACCGCTGCCGACGTCAAGCGTCTCCGCGACGCCACCGGCGCCGGCATGATGGACTGCAAGAAGGCGCTCACCGAGGCCGACGGCGACTACGACAAGGCCGTCGAGTTCCTGCGCGTCAAGGGCGCCAAGGACGTCGGCAAGCGCCTGGAGCGCTCGACGACCAACGGCGTCGTCGTCAGCAGGGACGGCGCGCTGCTCGAGCTGGACTGCGAGACCGACTTCGTCGCCAAGAACGCGGACTTCGTCAAGCTGGCCGAGCGCCTGCTGGACGTCGTCCTCGCGCAGAAGCCGGCCGACGTCGACGCGCTGCTCGCCACCGAGGTTGACGGCCAGACCGTCGCCGCGCTGGTCGAGGGCGAGTCGGCCCGCATCGGCGAGAAGCTGGTGCTGAGCCGGTTCGCGGTCTTCGACGGCCAGACCGCCACGTACCTGCACAAGCGGGCCACCGACCTGCCTCCGGCGATCGGTGTCGCGGTGCAGTACAGCGGCGGCAGCGAGGAGGCCGCGCGCGGCCTGGCGATGCACATCGCCGCGGCCCGTCCGCGCTACCTGTCCCGCGACGAGGTCCCGGCCGAGGCGGTCGAGACCGAGCGTCGCGTGGCCGAGCAGACCGCCAAGGAGGAGGGCAAGCCCGAGCAGGCGATCACCAAGATCGTCGAGGGTCGGGTCAACGCCTACTACAAGGACTTCGTCCTCCTCGAGCAGCCGTCGATCACCGAGCCCAAGCGCACAGTCAAGCAGATCGTCGACGAGGCCGGCCTGACCGTGGAGCGGTTCGCCCGCTTCGAGGTCGGCCAGGCGTAACACCAGCGGACGAGGACCCCGCGACCCCCGATCGGCCCCGTTGCAGGGGCCCGCGCCGAGCTTGCGAGGCGTGGGGGGCAGCGGGGTCCTCCCGTGTCCGGGCACCGGTGCGGGGCCCCTGCCGCACGAGCTGCCGCACACCTCGTGCGGCAGGATCAGGGGAACGACGCCGAGCGAGGGAAGAACCGTTGACCGACACCGCCGCGCCGCACCACACCGCGCCCCTGTCCGCACCCACCGCGTTCCAGCCCGCCGACGGTGCGGGCTACAAGCGGGTCCTGCTCAAGCTCTCCGGTGAGGCCTTCGGCGGCGGCAAGGTCGGCGTGGACTCGGGGATCGTGCAGGACATCGCCACCCAGCTGGCCGAGGTCGTGCACGGCGGCACCCAGGTCGCCGTGGTGGTCGGTGGCGGCAACTTCTTCCGCGGCGCCGAGCTGTCCCAGGCCGGGATGGACCGCCGGCACGCCGACTACATGGGCATGCTGGGCACGGTCATGAACTGCCTGGCGCTGCAGGCCTTCTGCGAGCAGGTGGGCCTGGAGACGCGCGTGCAGACGGCGATCGAGATGGGTCAGGTCGCCGAGCCCTACATCCCGCGCAAGGCCGTGCGGCACCTGCAGAAGGGCCGGCTGGTCATCTTCGGCGCCGGCGCCGGCATGCCGTACTTCTCCACCGACACGGTGGCCGCCCAGCGCGCGCTGGAGATCGGCTGCCAGGTGCTGCTGATGGCCAAGAACGGGGTGGACGGCGTCTACGACGACGACCCCCGCACGAACTCCGACGCCGTGATGTACGAGGACCTTGACTACGCCACCGTGCTGGCCAAGCAGCTGAAGGTCGCCGACGCGACGGCCATCAGCCTGTGCATGGACAACAGCATGCCGATCGTCGTGTTCAACCTGCTGGAGCCCGGGAACATCGCCCGCGCCGTGGCAGGTGAGAGGATCGGGACGCTGATCAGCGACCCGGCCTGAGCGCCGCCGTCGCCCGGCCCGAAGACCCGCACCCGCGGCGGAGCGCTCCGCCGCACCAGGAGGAGAGACCCGTGATCGACGACACCCTGCTCGACGCCGAGGAGCGGATGGACAAGGCCCTGTCGGTCGCGCGCGAGGACCTCGGCTCGGTGCGCACCGGGCGCGCCGCGCCCTCGATGTTCAACAAGGTCCTGGTCGACTACTACGGGGCGCCGACGCCGGTGCCGCAGATGTCCTCGATCACCGTGCCCGAGGCCCGCATGGCGGTCATCAAGCCCTACGACACCGGCCAGCTGTCGGCCATCGAGAAGGCCATCCGCGACAGCGACCTCGGCGTCAACCCCACCAACGACGGCCAGATCATCCGCGTGGTCTTCCCCCAGCTGACCGAGGAGCGCCGCCGCGACCTGGTCAAGCAGGCCCGCGCCAAGGGCGAGGACGCCAAGGTCGCCATCCGCAACGTGCGCCGCCGGGCCAAGGAGGAGCTCGACCGCATCGCCAAGGACGGCGAGGCCGGCGAGGACGATGTGCGCCGCGCGGAGAAGGAACTCGACGACCTCACCGCCAAGCACACGCATGGCATCGACGAGGCGGTCAAGAACAAGGAGAGCGAGCTGCTCGAGGTCTGATCCGGCCGGACCCTCCCGACATGACCCCCGACCCCGACACCGGGCCGATCCCGCTGGTCGGCCGGCGCCCGACACCGCCTCCGCAGGCCAGGCCGCGGACGCGGACCGAGATGCGGACCGCGCCGCTGCCCGTGCAGGAGCCGGCTGCCGCCGAACCGTCCCCGCTCGAGCCGGGGACGAGGCAGCTCGAGGTCCCCACGTCGACGACCGAGTCCGTCGGCCCGGACCTGGTGCACGCGCCGACGAAGAAGTCCGGGCGGGCCGGACGGGACATGGTGGCGGCGATCGGGGTCGGTGCCGGGCTCGGCGCGGTCATCCTGCTCTCGCTGCTGGTCTACCGGCCGGCGTTCCTGCTGGTCCTGCTCGTCGCCATCCTCGTCGGCGTCGTCGAGCTCACCCGGGCGCTGCAGGCCGGGGGAGTCCGCGCCCCGCTGGTGCCCGTCCTCGCCGGCACCGTCGCGATGCTGGCCCTGGCCTGGACCCGCGGTGCCTCCGGGCTGGTGGTGGGGTTCCTGCTCACCGTCCTCGCCGTCCTGCTGTGGCGGCTGGGTGACGGCCCCGACGGCTACCTGCGGGACGCCTCGGCCGGCCTCCTGGTGGCGCTGTACGTGCCGTTGCTGGCGGGCTTCTGCGTGCTGCTGCTGGTGCCCGACGACGGCGCGGCCCGGGTGCTCGCCTTCATCGCGACCGTCGTCGGCAACGACGTCGGCGGTTTCGCCGCCGGGGTGCTCTTCGGCAGGCACCCCATGGCGCCCTCGGTGAGCCCCAAGAAGTCGTGGGAGGGGATGGCCGGCTCCGTCCTCGCCTGCGTGCTGGTCGCGACCCCGATCGTGACCCTGGCACTCGGCGGGCCGTGGTGGGGCGGGGTGCTCTTCGGCGTCGCCCTCGCCGTCAGCGCGACCGCCGGCGACCTCGGCGAGTCGCTGATCAAGCGCGACCTCGGCATCAAGGACATGGGCAACCTGCTGCCCGGCCACGGCGGGATCATGGACCGGCTGGACTCGCTGCTGCCCTCGGCCGCGGTGGCCTACCTGCTGCTCTCGGTCGTGGCACCCGCCTGAGCCGAGACCTCCCAGGTGGAGCCCACCGGCACGAAGCCGCGCCGGGCGTACCAGTGCCGCGGCCAGTCGGCGGCGTCGGCCTCCAGCACCACGAGGTCGCAACCGGCGTCCGCGGCGCGGTCCAGCGCGGCGGCCAGGACGGCGTCCCCGTGGCCGCGGCCCCGCGCCGCCGGGTCGGTGGTCATCGACTCGAACGCGGCGGTGGCGCCGTCGACGCGCAGCTGACCCGCCGACACCACCCGGCCGCCCTCCCGGACGGCGAGGTCGGTGACCGCGACCACCCGGTCGTTGCGGTGCTCGCGGCCGACCAGCTGCGCCACCACCTCGTCCAGGTCGGCTCCGGACGGCGGCAGGTCGCGCCGCCAGGAGCGCTCCCACAGGTCGTGCACCTCCCGCTGGTCGACCGCCTCGGCGCGGCGCCCGGGGACCGGAGGCGCGGCCGGGCGGCCCATCACCAGCAGCTCCTCGGCCTGCCACCCCCGGCCGGCCAGCTCGGCGGCGACGTCGTCGGCACCGGCCCAGGTCAGCGACGCGGCGACGTGCGGCCAGCCGGCGTCGGCGGCGACCGCGGCCGCGGTCGCCGCGACGGTGCCGGCGTCCACCGGTTCGTGGAGCACCAGCCGGTTGTCGTCGCGCGAGTACCGGAAGCCGGGGTCCAGCACGGCCACCCCGCGGGGGACGTCGCGCACCTCGGCGGCGCGCCGCACCCGCAGCGACCGGTGCAGCGCCAGGGCCCGACCCAGCGGGTCGTCCGGCCGGGGGAGCACCGGCTCGGCGGGCGGCCGGTGGGGGACCACGGCGACGACGGCGCTCGTCGGCAGCGGGCCGTGCACGTGCGGGAAGCGCACGCCGGGTGGGTCGCCGGGCACACCGGGTACCCAGCGCACCGGATCGGGGAGTCGGGCGGGGTCGACGACGAGCAGCACCAGGTCCCGCCGCCCGGGGAACAGCCGCTCGGCCGGGAGGTCGACCTGCTCGGGGGCGGACAGGTGCACGAACCCCTGCTCGGCCAGGGACGGCGGGCGCAGTGCCCCGGTGCCGAGCGCCGCGCGCCAGGCCGCCGGCTCGACCAGGTGGACCAGCACCGTCACCCGGCGGTCCCCGGCAGGGGCGCGTCGGGGTCGACGCCGCGGGCCCGGAGCGCCGACTCGACCGCCTCGCACACGGTGCGCACCACGGCCACCCGCGCCCACCGCTTGTCGTCGCCGGCCACGACGTGCCACCGGCCGGCGGGGGTGTCGGTGCGCTCGAGCATCTCCTCGACGGCGTCCTCGTAGGCCGCTCGCTGCCCGCGGTTGCGCCAGTCCTCGTCGGTGAGCTTCCACGCGCGGTAGGGGTCGTCGCGGCGGGACTCGAAGCGGCGCAGCTGCTCCTCGGGGGAGACGTGCATCCAGAACTTCACCAGCACCGTGCCCTCGGCCGCCAGCGTCGTCTCCAGGTCCACGATCTCGCCGTAGGCCCGCTGCCACTGGTCCTCGGTGGCGAAGCCCTCCACCCGCTCGACCAGCACCCGGCCGTACCAGGTGCGGTCGAGCACGGCCATGCCGCCCCAGCCGGGCAGCACCGGCCAGAACCGCCACAGGAAGTGGTGCCGCTTCTCGTCGAAGGTGGGGGCGGCGAACTGGGCGACCCGCACGTGCCGGGGGTCGAGCTCATCGACCAGCCGCTTGATCGCCCCGCCCTTGCCCGAGGCGTCCCAGCCCTCGAAGAGCACGCACAGCGGCGGGCCCAGCTCACCGGAGCCGATCTGCCCGCCGAGCAGCAGGCGCAGGTGCACCAGCCGCTCCTGGGCCTGGGCCAGCTGCTCCTTGGCCTCCTTCTTCGACAGCCGGACGGACAGGTCGACCTCGGCGAGACGGCTCATGCCCGGAGCCTGGCCCACGTGGCACCGGCTGTCAGCTCGGCCGGGCACGGTCGACGGTGTAGTGCAGCCGCACGCTGTCCGAGCCGGGGCGCCGGGAGGTGTCGCGCAGCCGCAGGTGCGCCGGGACGCCGTCGGGGAAGGCGCGCAGCCCCGCGCCCAGCAGCGCGGGGCCCACCAGGAGGAACAGCTCGTCGACCAGGCCGGCGGGGAGCAGGCCGCCCCACAGCGTCCGGCTGCCGAACACCAGGACGTCCCCGCCGGGCTCCTCCCGCAGCGCGGCCACGGCCGCGTGGGCGTCGGCCCGCCGGACGATCGTGGTGGTGTCCGCCCAGGGGCCGGTGTCGGCCCGGGTCAGGGAGTCGGAGACGACCACCTTGGGCAGCTCGGCGTTGCGCCGCGCCGTCTCGCGGTGCAGCTCGGCGACCGACGGGTCGAGCTGCACCGCCGGGGACACCGTGGGGTCCGCGGCGACGGCCGGCCAGTACGCCACCATCCCGCGGTAGGTGGTGGCGCCCAGCAGCAGGGTGCCGGCGGCGCGCAGCCGCTCGAGGTTGAGGGCGTCGAACGAGCCGTCCATGGGCAGGCGCGAGATGTCGCCGCCGGGGCCGGCGACGTACCCGTCCAGGGACACGATGGTGCTGACGACGACAGGGCGCACGGGATCTCCTCGGGTCGGGGTTCCGGTCGTCCGTACAGAGACACCCCGGCCGCCGAACTCATCGGTCGCCCGCGGATCCCGTTCCGAAGAGCCGGTGCAGCACGGGGTCGACGAACCCCGCGATCCAGTCCACCCGCCCGTCGTGCAGGCCCACAACGGGCGAGCAGCGTCTCCTGGAGGGCGTCCTCGGCATCGTGCGGGGAGCCGAGCATGCGGTAACAGTGCGCGACCAGCTCACGACGGTGCCGGGTGACCAGGCGGCCGAAGGCCTCCTCGTCCCCGGACCGGGCGGCGGTCAGGTCGTCGCCGGCGTCCACGGTCAGTCCAGGTCCGCGTGCTGCCGGACCCAGGCGTGCATCGCGATGCCCGCCGCGACCCCGGCGTTGACGGACCGGGTCGAGCCGAACTGGGCGATCGACAGGACGCCGTCGGCGGCGTCGTGCGCCTCAGCCGACAGACCGGTGCCCTCCTGGCCGAACAGCAGCACGCAGGCGCGGGGGAGCGGCTCGGTCTCCAGCGGGCGGGCGCCGGGCAGGTTGTCGACGGCGAGCAGCGGCAGCCCGTCGGACCGCGCCCACGCCAGCAGCGCCGCGACGTCGGGGTGGTGGCGCACGTGCTGGTAGCGGTCGGTGACCATCGCACCCCGGCGGTTCCAGCGTCGCCGGCCGACGATGTGCACCTCGGCGGCCAGGAACGCGTTGGCGGTGCGCACGACGGTGCCGATGTTGAGGTCGTGCCGCCAGTTCTCGATGGCGACGTGGAAGGGGTGCCGGCGGGTGTCGAGGTCGGCGACGATCGCCTCGACGGTCCAGTAGCGGTAGCGGTCGACGACGTTGCGCCGGTCGCCGGTGGCCAGCAGCTCGGGGTCGTAGCGGGGGTCCTCGGGCCACGGGCCGTCCCACGGGCCGACCCCGACGGCGTCCGGCGGGACGGGGTCCGGCGGGATGGGGTCCGTCTCCGCCCGGGTCACCCGGCCGACGTTAGCTGGCCGCGCGTCCGCCCCGTCCCCGGACCGCGACGCCAGCAGGACCGCGTGCCGGCCGTGTGGGAAGCCTCGGGCCGTCGCCGGTCGCGCCTGCGGGAACCGGCCGGACCCGTCCGGCACCATGACTTCACTCCGTTGCGTGAGATGGCGATGGCGATGAGTGACTGGAGGTGCGATGGCGGCACGGCAGGACGACGAGGAACAGCTCGACCCCGGGCCGGCCGGCACCCCGCCGGCTGCCGACGGCTCCCCGGTCGACCGGGCGCCGGCGGAGGAGGGTCCCGTGCCACCGGCCGACGACTGGGAGCAGGCCTGGTTGCCCGGGTGGTTGACCGAACCCGAGGAGGCGCCCGCGGACGTCCCGCAGGGCGCGGACCGGGGAGACGGCGGTCGGGAGGGCGACGCGCCCGGGCAGGCCGTCGCAGAGCCGCTCCCCGCTGAGGACCCGCTCCCCGCCGAGGATCCGGACCGCGTCGAGCAGCCGCTCCCCGTCCAGGAGCCGCTCCCCGCCGAGGACCTGCTCACTGCTGAGGAGCCGTACCCGGCTGAGGAGCCGTACCCCGTCGAGGAGGCGTACCTGGTCGAGGAGCCGCAGCCCGTCGAGGAGCCGCACCCTGTCGCGGTCGAGACCGTGCGCCCGCGGGTCGTCGTCGCCGCGCGCGTGCGGCCCCGGCACCGGGCGGCGACCGCCGTGGTGGTCGCCCTGCTCACGGCCGCCGGCATCGCGGGCGCCGCCCTGCTGGCCCGGTCCACCTCCGGCCCGGTCCCGACCGCGGACGTGCAGTCCTCGCCGGGTGCGGTCGCCGCGCCCACCGCGGCCGCGCCCGCGACTCGACCCCCCGGTGTCGCGGACGCCGTCTCGGCCGCCCCGACGACCAGCGCCGCGGTGCCGACTGCTCCGGTGCAGGACCCCCGCACGGACCCGGCTGCGGTACCGGTCCGCGCCGCCAGGCCCGCGGCTCCCTCCCCCGTGCCCGTTCCGGCCCCGCGGGTGCCGCCGTCCGTGGTCGTTCCGCCGGCGCCCCCCGCGGCGCCGGTCGAAGCCGCCGAGGACCGGACCGGCGGGCCCGGTGCCGACGCGGTCCCGGTCGAGGGGCCGGCACCTCCCGCCGAGCCCGAGGTCCCGGTCGAGGACCCGGCGCCTCCCCTGACGGACGCCCCCGGCCCCGAGGAGACGCCCGGCCCGGAGGAGCCGTCCTCCCCGCCCGATGTCGGCTCGCCCGTTGTCGGCACGCCCGACGGCCCGACGCCCGACGTCCCCACGCCGGACCCGGACGGCGACGCACCGGGCGGCCCCGGACCGGACGTGCCGACCCCCGGCACGCCGGAGGCGCCCGCTCCGGGCTCCGAGGCGCCAGTTGCCTGAGCGAGCGACCTCACCCGCGCAGCGGCACACGCACCGGTGCGGGGTGGGACCATGGAGGGCGCCATGACTGCCCTCCCCCTGGTCTTCGACGCCCCCCGCCGGGGCAAGCCGCCGCGCCACCTGGCCGACCTCACCCGTGAGGAGGCCCGCGTCGCGGTCAGCGAGCTGGGTCAGCCCGCCTTCCGGGCCGACCAGCTCGCCCGGCACTTCTACCGGGGCGTCACCGACCCGGCGCAGATGACCGACCTGCCGGCCGCGGTGCGCGAGGAGCTCATCGGCGCGCTGCTGCCCGGGCTGCTGACGCCGGTGCGGACGCTGAGCGCCGACGGCGGCCGCACCCGCAAGACGTTGTGGCGGCTGCACGACGGCGCGCTGGTCGAGAGCGTCCTGATGCGCTACCCGGACCGCGCCACCGTCTGCATCTCCAGCCAGGCCGGCTGCGGCATGGCCTGCCCCTTCTGCGCGACCGGCCAGAACGGGCTGACCCGCAACCTCTCCGCCGCGGAGATCATCGGCCAGGCGGTCGCGGCCGCCGCGGCGATGGCGAACGGCGAGGTCCCCGGCGGGCCGGGCCGGTTGTCCAACGTCGTCTTCATGGGCATGGGCGAGCCGCTGGCCAACTACGCGCGGGTCCGCAAGACCCTCGACGGGCTGGTGACGCCGGCGCCGCACGGGCTGGGCCTGTCGCAGCGCTCGGTGACCGTCTCCACGGTCGGCGTCGTCCCGGCGATCCGGCGGCTCACCGAGGAGGGGCTGCACGTCACGCTCGCGGTCAGCCTGCACGCGCCCGACGACGAGCTGCGCGACACCCTGGTGCCGATCAACACCCGCTGGAAGGTCGGCGAGGTGGTGGCCGCCGCGGATGCCTACGCCGAGCGCACCGGCCGCCGGTACTCGGTGGAGTACGCGCTGATCCGCGACGTGAACGACCAGCCCGAGCGCGCCGACCTGCTCGGCCGGCTGCTCGCCGACCGGCGCGCACACGTGAACCTCATCCCGCTCAACCCCACGCCGGGCAGCAAGTGGGACGCCAGCCCGCTGCCCGCCCAGCGTGAGTTCGTCGCCCGGCTGCGCGCGCACGGCGTACCGACCACGGTCCGCGACACCCGCGGGCAGGACATCGACGGCGCCTGCGGGCAGCTGGCCGCGGCCGACCGGGTGGAGGGCGTCCCGGCTGTGGCGCTGCCGCAGCCGTCCCTCGAGCCGCCGGTGGAGATGGGCGCCGAGGCGGACCAGTGAGCTCGGGGGCCCCGGCCGCCGAGGCGCACGAGCACACCCACGCCGACGTCTCCGGCGGCTGGCTGCGGGCCGCGGTCTTCGGCGCCATGGACGGGCTGGTCACCAACACCGCGCTCGTCGCCGGCGTCGGCGGCGGTGGGGCCTCGGCCCGCGCGATCGTGCTCTCCGGCGTGGCCAGCCTGGTCGCCGGTGCCATCTCGATGGCGCTGGGGGAGTACACCTCGGTGCGGACGCAGAACGAGCAGCTCGACCTCGAGGTGGAGAAGGAGCGCCGGGAGCTCGAGCGCAACCCGGGCGGTGAGCTCGCCGAGCTGGTGCAGATGCTGCGGGTCCGCGGCGTGGACGCCGACCTCGCCGAACAGGTCGCCGTCCAGCTGCACCGCGACCCCGACACCGCCCTGCGGCTGCACGTGGTCGCCGAGCTGGGGCTCAACCCGGCCGACAAGCCCTCGCCGCGGACGGCGGCGGTCTCCTCGTTCCTCACCTTCGCCACCGGCGCGGTGATCCCGCTGCTGCCCTACCTGCTGGGCTTCTCGCTGCTGTGGGCGGCGCTGCTGTGCGGCGGACTCGGCCTGGCTGCGGCGGGCGCCCTGTCCTCGCGCTTCACGCCGCGGCCCTGGTGGTACGCGGCAGGGCGCCAGCTGCTGTTCGGCGCGGTCGCGGCCGGGGTCACCTACGCGATCGGGGTGGCGATCGGCGTCGGCGTCACCTGACGCCCGTCAGCCGTCGCAGGAGAGACCGGCGCCCTCGATCGCGGCGCGCGTCCCAGCGGTGGGCAGCGCCACCGGGACGGCGCCGTCCCGGAGGTCGCTCGGCAGCACCTCGACCGTGGAGAGGTCCGCGCCGGCGAGCGCGGCGAGATCGGTCACGGAGGTCCCCGGGTCGACGGTGAGCGCCCCGGTGGTCGCCCACCCCACGGTCTGCAGCCGCCAGGGGCGGACGACCGATCCGCGGACGGCGTCCACCAGCGCACCGAGCACCGTGCCCGCGGCCGACGCCCGTCCGTCCGGGTCCATCGGCACCGGCGTCCACGCCCCGTCCACGAGGTGCTGCGGGTGCCGGGAGCGGACCAGGGCCAGCGCCGTGCGCCCGTCGACGTGCTGCACCCCGGCCCGCGGCAACTCCAGTCCGGCGCCCGGGTCGCGCACCGGGACCGGCACGTCCACCGTGAGCCCGCCGGCTGCGTCGACGACCTCGGCGAACCCCGCGAAGTCGACCGTGACGAGGTGGTCGGCGTCGATGCCGACGGAGCACAGGGCGTCGACCGTCGCCTCGGGACCGTCTCGCCAGGTGAGGGTCAGCCGGGTCGGCCGCCCGTCCCGCAGGACCAGCAGGTCCCGCGGCACCGACAGGACCCTGGACCCGGCGTCGGTCTGGTGGACGACGAGCACCACGTCGGCCCGGGTGCCGGGGACGTCCTCGGGGGTGCCGAAGTCGGCCGGATCGGCGCCGGAGGGCAGGTGCTCCCGCGAGTCCAGGCCGAGGAGCACCCAGGTCCGGCCGTCGGAGTCGTCGGCCGCGAGGTCCACGGGCACCTCGTCGACGCGCCCGGCGAGCAGCGCGACCTCCGCACCGACCGTGACCAGCAGCAGGACGAGGACGGCGAGGACGATCCGCGTCCACCTCTGCCGTCCTGGCAACGGCCGACGCCGGCCAGGGGAGCCCTGGCCGGCGTCGGGGTCGTGCGGTGCGGTCACGTTCAGGCCTGCGAGCCCTCCGCGGACCGGCGGCGGGCGGCGAACAGCAGGCCGCCACCCAGCGCCAGGGCACCCACGCCCAGGCCCAGCGGGAGGGCGACGTCGGCGCCGGTGTAGGCCAGGCTCGACGACGAGGCGTTCGAGGTGGCCGCGGCCGCGGTCACGGTGAGGGACTCCTGGAAGTAGGTGCCCATGCTGCCCTCGTAGACCAGCGTGTGGTCACCGGTCGGGGTGCCGGCCGGGACGGTGAACTCGACCCTCACGGTGCCGTTCTGCTCGGTGAAGGTACCCATGGTCTGCGGCGTGGAGTGCAGGGTCACCGTGACGACCTCGCCGGGCTTGAAGCCGGTGAGGACCTTGACGACCTTGCGGCCCGGCGCCGCGCTGTCACCGGTGGCCGCTCCCTTGTCCGGGCTGGTGACACCCGGGGTGTTGGCTTGCGGGCCGCGGATCGCCCCCGTCGGCTTGATCTCGGTGGGCGTGGCCGCGGGAGCGGTGAGGACCACGGAGCTGAGGGGGTACTCGCTGATGACGGTCTCGAGGTCGTAGGCCAGGCAGGCCGCGGCAACGACGTACTCGCCCGCGGGGGTGCCGGCATCGAAAGCCAGCTCGACCGACCACTCGCCGGACTCGGTCGGCTCGACCACACCGGCGATGAGGGGCTCCTGAGCCTCGGAGTCGCCGACGGCGACGGCGACCACGTTCCTCGTCCTCTCGTCGGCGTAGTCCTCCGAGACGCAGGCGGCGCCGGAGACGGTGAAGGTCTCCTCCGCGGCCACGGCGTCCGGGGCGACGACGAGGGCGGCCGGCGCGGCGAACGCGGCCGGGGCGAGCAGCAGACCCGCCGCCGCGGCGGTGGCGGTCATGCCGGTCAGGGTCGCGGCGCGGGCTGTGGTGCGGGACATCGGCGGCTCTCCGCTCGGTCAGGAGTCCGGGCACTCCGGACTTCTCTCGCACTGTCTATCGACTGGCGATCGCCGGGGCTGTAGCTGACAGTCACCAAGATCGGACGCATCGTCGGCCATGTCTGACGAACGCCGCCCCAGCAGGCCCAGCCGTCACTCCGGGCACAGGTGCACGAGAGGAACCCCCTGTGGCCGGGACGTGGGGGCGACACCTGACATCCGGCTCCGGTGGGTCTCGCAGCTCGCCGCGACGACCGATCCACCATTCCCCCGCGAACGACGAGAGGCCCGCCCCCGGGCAGGGGACGGGCCTCTCGTGCGGTCGCGCTACTTGGCGCGCCAGGCGTTCCGGCGGCGCCGCCAGTCGAGCACCAGGATGAGCACCATCACGGCGGCGGTGCCGACGACCCAGAGGTCCTCGACGCGGCCCTCGTGGTTGCCGATGAGGTAGGAGAGCATGAACAGCGTCACGATGACCGCGCCGATGCGGCCCCACCGACCGGTCTCGCCGTGCCAGCCCCACTCCTCGGGCCGCTCGTGCGCCACGGGGTGGGAGTCGGCCCGGACGACGGCCTCCTCGCGCCCGGGCTGGTTGACCCGCCCCGTCCCGGGGTGGTCCACGGAGATCCGCTGACGGTGGGTCTGCTCGCTCACACCGCCATCCTGCCAGCCCGCCTCACGCGCCACCCGCCGAGGGAGGACGGCGCGTCGACCCGGCTGAGCGTCGGGGAGGATGCGCGCCGTGGACGGCGTGCGCGAGGTGACGGTGCTGGGCTCCACCGGTTCGATCGGCCGGCAGGCCGTCGCGGTGGCCCGGCAGAACCCGGACCGGCTGCGGATCACCGGCCTGGCCGCCGGCGGCGGGGACGTCGCCCGGCTGGCCGAGCAGGCGCTGTCCCTCGGCGTCCGCACCGTCGCGGTGGCGAAGGCGACCGCCGCGCAGGACCTCCAGCTGGCCTTCTACGCCGCGGCCTCCCGGCGCGGCTGGTCCCGGGGGGAGTACGCGCTGCCGGAGATCCTCGCCGGCCCGCGGTCGGCCGAGGAGCTCGCCGCCCGTCCGGCCGACGTCGTCCTCAACGGCATCACCGGCTCGATCGGGCTGCGGCCCACGCTGTCGGCGCTGCGGGCCGGCCGCACCGTCGCGCTGGCCAACAAGGAGTCACTGGTCGCCGGCGGTGAGCTGGTCACCGCGGCGGCCGCGCCCGGCCAGCTGGTGCCGGTGGACTCCGAGCACTCGGCGCTGGCCCAGTGCCTGCGCGGCGGTGCCCGCGGCGAGGTGGCCCGGCTGGTGCTCACCGCCAGCGGCGGGCCGTTCCGCGGCCGCACCGCCGCCGAGCTGGCCGACGTGACCGTCGAGCAGGCGCTCGCGCACCCGACGTGGGCCATGGGGCCGGTCGTGACGATCAACTCCGCGACCCTGGTCAACAAGGGCCTGGAGCTCATCGAGGCGCACCTGCTCTTCGACGTCCCCTTCGCCGACGTCGACGTCGTGGTGCACCCGCAGTCGATCGTGCACTCGATGGTGACCTTCGCCGACGGCGCCACCATCGCCCAGGCCAGCCCGCCGGACATGCGGCTGCCGATCGCGCTGGCCCTGGCCTGGCCCGACCGGCTGCCGCACGTCCAGCCGGCGCTGGACTGGTCGGCGGCGAGCACCTGGGAGTTCGCGCCGCTGGACGACGAGGCGTTCCCGGCCGTCGCGCTGGCCCGCTCCGCCGGCGAGGCGGGGGGCGTGGCCCCGGCGGTCTACAACGCGGCCAACGAGGAGGCGGTGGCGGCGTTCCTGGCGGGTCGGCTGCCGTTCCGGGGCATCGTCGACCTCGTCGCGCGTACCCTCGACGACGCGCCGGACCTCGGCGCCCCCACCTGCGTCGAGGACGTCCTGGCGGCGGAGGGGTGGGCCCGGCAGCACGCCGGGAGCGTGATCGCCGGAGGCTGAGCTGAGCGGGTTGCTGCTGACCGTCCTCGGGATCGTCGCCTTCGCGGCCGGCCTGCTGTTCTCGATCGCCTTCCACGAGTACGGGCACTTCTTCTGGGCCCGGAAGTTCGGCATGCGGGTGCCGCAGTTCATGGTCGGCTTCGGCCCGACGCTCTTCTCCCGTACGCGCGGGGAGACCGAGTACGGCATCAAGGCCGTCCCGCTGGGCGGCTACATCCGCATCATCGGGATGATCCCGCCGGCCGAGGAGAACGAGAGCACGCGGGCCACGCGCATGCGCTCGTTCATCGCCGAGGTGCGCGGGGCCGCGCTCGACGACGTCCGGCCCGGCGACGAGGACCGCGTCTTCTACGCCAAGCCCTGGTGGCAGCGGGTCGTGGTCATGTTCGCCGGCCCCTTCCACAACCTGGTGCTGGCGGTGCTGCTCTTCACGGTGCTGCTCACCGTCGTCGGCACCAGCGTGCTGACCACGACGGTCCGCAGCGTCCCGGAGTGCGTGCTGCCCGCCACCGCGGCGGTGCAGGCCGGGACCGACCCGTGCGCGGTGCCGATCGACCCGCAGGGGCAGACCTGCGAGCAGGGGACGCCGGGCTGCACGCTGCCCGAGCAGAGCCCCGCCGCGGCCGCCGGCCTGCGGTCCGGCGACACGATCGTCGCCATCGGGGGCCGGCCGCTCGACCCGACCGCGTACGACAGCTGGACGGCGGTGCAGGAGGCGATCCGCACCAGCCCCGGTCAGCCGCTCGACCTCACCATCCAGCGCGACGGCGCGCGGCAGCAGCTCACCGTCACGCCGATCCCCAACACCGTCTACGCCGACCCGACCGACCCCACCGAGGGGACCACGACCGCCGGCTACCTCGGGATCTCGCCGAGCGGCCAGCTGGCCCGGCAGGACGCCTCGGCCATCCCCGGCTACTTCGGGATGATCGTGACGAACGCCGTCGAGCGGCTGGTCGAGATCCCCGAGCGCATCCCGCAGCTGTTCCGCGCGGCGTTCCTGGGCGAGGAGCGCGACCCCAACGGGCCGATCGGCGTCGTGGGCGTCGGCCGCATCTCCGGCGAGGTCTTCTCCATCCCCGAGCTCACCGGCATGGAGAAGGTCAGCACGTTCCTGCAGCTGCTGGCCAGCATCAACCTGGTGCTGTTCCTGTTCAACCTGCTGCCGATCTACCCGCTCGACGGCGGGCACGTCGCCGGCGCGCTGTACGAGAAGGCGCGGGCGGTCGTCGCCCGGCTGCGCGGCCGGCCCGACCCCGGCCCGTTCGACATCGCCCGGCTGATGCCGGTCGCCTACGTCGTCGCGGGCCTGTTCGTCGTCCTCTCCGGCCTGCTGCTGATCGCCGACATCGTCAACCCGATCACCCTGCAGTAGCCGCAGCAGGTGTTCCGCCCCACGTCACCGGCACCGACCTGTGACGGAGGGCGATACTCGTGGTCATGGCCATCCCCGTCGGTCTCGGCATGCCCGCTGTACCCCCGCCCGTCCTCGCGCCCCGGCGCAAGACCCGCCAGCTCATGGTCGGCGACGTCGGCGTCGGCAGCGACCACCCGGTCAGCGTGCAGTCGATGACGACGACCAAGACCGCGGACATCAACGCCACGCTGCAGCAGATCGCCGAGCTCACCGCCTCGGGCTGCCAGATCGTGCGGGTCGCGGTCCCGGACACCGACGACGCCGAGGCGCTGCCGATCATCGCCAGGAAGTCGCAGATCCCGGTCATCGCCGACATCCACTTCCAGCCGCGCTACGTCTTCGCCGCGATCGACGCCGGCTGCGCCGCCGTCCGCGTCAACCCCGGCAACATCAAGAAGTTCGACGACAAGGTCGGCGAGATCGCCCGGGCGGCCAAGGGCGCCGGCATCCCGATCCGGATCGGCGTCAACGCCGGGTCCCTCGACAAGCGGCTGCTGGCCAAGTACGGCAAGGCCACCCCGGAGGCGCTGGTCGAGTCCGCGCTGTGGGAGTGCTCGCTGTTCGAGGAGCACGACTTCCGCGACATCAAGATCTCGGTCAAGCACAACGACCCGGTGGTCATGGTGCGCGCCTACGAGCTGCTGGCCGCGCAGTGCGACTACCCGCTGCACCTCGGCGTCACCGAGGCCGGGCCCGCCTTCCAGGGCACCATCAAGTCCGCCGTCGCCTTCGGCGCGCTGCTCTCCCAGGGCATCGGCGACACCATCCGCGTCTCCCTCTCGGCCCCGCCGGCCGAGGAGGTCAAGGTCGGCAACCAGATCCTCGAGTCGCTGAACCTGCGCCAGCGCGGCCTGGAGATCGTCAGCTGCCCGTCGTGCGGGCGTGCGCAGGTCGACGTGTACACGCTCGCCGACGAGGTCACCGCCGGCCTCGACGGCCTGGAGGTGCCGCTGCGGGTGGCCGTCATGGGCTGCGTCGTCAACGGCCCGGGCGAGGCCCGCGAGGCCGATCTGGGCGTGGCCTCGGGCAACGGCAAGGGCCAGATCTTCGTCAAGGGCGAGGTCGTCAAGACCGTCCCCGAGTCGCAGATCGTCGAGACGCTCATCGAGGAGGCCCTGCGCCTCGCCGGGGAGATGCGCCCGGCCGGCGAGCAGGCCGACGACGGCGTCCCGTCCGGCCCGCCCGTCGTCACTGTCGGCTGACCGGCCCGGTGCTGCGCACGCCGGTGTCCTCCGCCCACCCCACGACCCCGACGGCCCGGGTCCTCGACGAGACCGACGAGCCCGCCGTCCGCGCCCTGTTCGCCAGCGACCCGGTGGCCGCGTGCGTCGTCGCAGGGCGGGTGGAGGCCGCCGGCACCGCCGCCGCGGCCCTCGGCGCACCGCTGTGGGGGCTGGGCGACGGGCGCTCGCTGGACGCGGTCTGCCTCGCCGGGGCGAACCTGATCCCCTTCGCCCTGCCCGGCGCCGAGCGGGCGGCGGCGACGGCCTTCGCCGACCGCGCCCGTCGCGCGGGCCGGCGCTGCTCGACCATCGTCGGCCCGGCCGCGTCCGTGGACCCGCTCTGGGAGCTGCTGGCGCCCAGCTGGGGCCCGGCTCGCGACCACCGGCCCCGGCAGCCGCTGCTGGCCATCGAGGGGCCGCCGGCGATCGCCCCCGAGCCCCGGGTGCGCCCGGTGCGCCCGGCCGAGATCGACGTCCTGCTGCCGGCGGCGGTGGCGATGTTCACCGAGGAGGTCGGGGTCAGCCCGCTGCGGGTCGACGGCGGCGCCGGCTACCGCGCCCGCGTGGCCGACCTGGTCCGCGCCGGGCAGTCGCTGGCGTGGATCGAGCGCGGCGAGGTGCTGTTCAAGGCCGAGATCGGCGCGGTGTCCCGCAGCGTCTGCCAGGTGCAGGGCGTGTGGGTCGCCCCCGCCCACCGCGGCCGCGGCATCGGCACCGCGGGCATGGCGTCCGTCGTCGAGTACGCCCGCACCGCGATCGCGCCGGTGGTCAGCCTCTACGTCAACGACTTCAACGGCCCTGCCCGCGCGGCCTACGCGCGGGTCGGGTTCCGCGAGGTCGGGCGGTTTGCCAGCGTCCTGTTCTGAAGGAGGACCCCGCTGCCCCCCACGCCTCGCTGGCGCTCGGCGTGGGCCCCTGCAGCGGGGCCGTTCCAGCACGTCACCACGGGATCGGCGCTCGCGTCTGGAACGCTGTCTCCCCGTGCGCACACGTCGGGGGACCGTCCTGGGGTCCACGCTCACGCTGCTCGCCGTGCCGGTGCTGGCGGCCTGCTCGGGGAACGCCGAGGACGACGTCCGGTCGGCAGCGGAGGCCTTCCTCGCCGACTGGGCGGCCGGGGACACCGCGGCCGCCGCCGGCGCGACCACCGACCCCGCCGCGGCGACCACGCTGCTGGAGCAGACCGCCACCGACCTGCCCGAGGCCACGCTCAGCCCCGACGTCGGCCAGGTGTCCGTCGACGACGGCACGGCCACCGTCGGCTGGACCGCCACCTGGGACCTGGTGGCCGCGCCCGACTGGAGCTACCCGGCCACCCTGCGCCTGCAGGAGGCCGACGAGGGCTGGGACGTCGTCGCCGAGCCCGCCCTCGTCCACCCGGAGCTGGGGGAGGGCCAGCGGCTCCTGCTCGAGCGGCGGCTGCCCGAGCGCGCCGCCGTCACCGACGCGGGCGGCCAGCCGCTGTTCGCGCCCACCGAGGTCGTCAACGTCGGCGTCGACCCGGCCCAGGTCACCGACCTGCCCGCGCTGGCCGCCGGGCTGTCGGCGGCCACCGGGATCGCCGCGGAGGAGATCGCCGCCGACGTCCAGGCGGCGCCGGGCGGCCAGTTCGTCCCGGTCATCACGCTGCGCCGTCCGGACTTCGAGGCCATCCGCGCGCAGGTCTTCGACCTGCCCGGCGCGGTCTTCCCCACCGACACCCGGCTGCTCGCGCCCAGCCCCCGCTTCGCCTCCGCCCTGCTCGGCCGGGTCGGCCCGGCGACCGCCGAGGTGCTCGAGGAGACCGCCGAGGACGGCGCGCCGCGGTACGCCGCCGGCGACGAGCTGGGCCTGTCCGGGCTGCAGCGCGCCCTCCAGGAGCAGCTCACCGGCACCCCCGGCTTCACCGTCACCGTGGTCGGCGCCGACGGGGCCACCGGCGATCCCGGCCGGCAGCTCGACGCGGTCGAGCCGGTGCCCGGCGAGCCGGTGCGGACGCCGCTGGTGCGCGCGGTGCAGACCGCCGCCGACGCCGCCGTCGCCACCCAGCAGCTGCCGACCCACCTGGTCGTCGTCCGGCCCGGCACGGGGGAGATCGTGGCGGTGTCCTCCAACGAGGCGGCCGCGGCGGGCAACGCGTTCACCGGCCAGTACCCGCCGGGCTCGAGCATGAAGATGATCAGCGCCACCGCGCTGCTGGCCACCGGCACGCTCACCCCGCAGACGCCGGTCGCCTGCCCGGGCACCTTCGTCGTCGAGGGCCGCGAGTTCGAGAACGCCGACCAGTTCGACCTGGGCACCGTGCCGTTCACCGAGGCCTTCGCGCAGTCCTGCAACACGACCTTCATGCAGCAGGGGCTGCAGCTGCCCGACGACGCCCTGGCCACGGCCGCCGCGTCCTACGGCGTCGGCACGGACTGGCAGCTGCCGGTCGACGTGTTCAGCGGGGACGTGCCGGCCGACAGCACCGGGACGACGAAGGCGGCCAACGCCATCGGCCAGGGGCAGGTGCTGATGAGCCCCGCGCAGCTGGCCCTGGTGGCCGCGGGGATCGCGAGCGGGACGCCGGCGGTGCCGGTCGAGGTCGTCGGCGCGGAACCGGCCGGACAGGTCCCCGCCGGCCCGGACGCCGCCGTGCTCGACGCGCTGCGGCCGATGATGCGCCAGGTGGTGCTCTCCGGGACGGCGAGCTCGTTGGCCGACCGCGGTGAGGTCTACGGCAAGACCGGCACCGCCGAGTTCGGCACCAACACCCCGCCCGACGCCCACGGCTGGTTCACGGGCTACCAGCTGGCCGGGCCACAGGGCGACCTGGCGTTCGCGGTCCTCGTCGAGAGCGGTCAGTCCAGCGGCGTGGCCGTGGACGTGACCGACGCCTTCCTCGGCGGGCTGCCCCAGGCCTGAGGCGGCTCCGCCCCCGAGTGCCACCGGCCCCGTCCCGGGCCCGCCCTGAGCGTGCGGAGGGTGGGAGGTCGGGGTCCTGCTACAGGCCGGGGAACGCGTCGGTGACCGGGATCCGGCCGGCGGAGGTGCGCCAGCCGACGGCGCGCACCTCCGCGGCGCCCAGCTCCTCGACCGCGAGCTCGCGCACGGCGGGTTCCGCGGACTGGTCGAGCAGCCGCACCCAGGCCGCGGACACGCCCTCCTCGAGGACGACGGCCAGCGTCGCGGCGTCCACCGCCGAGAGGACCGGGAAGGGGAGGGTGTAGCCCGCCTCGCGGGGGACCGGGTCGGCGCCGCGGGACTCCAGCATCGCCACCAGCCGGTCGCGGGCGTCCCGGTGGGCGACCTCGGCGGCCGCCGCGGGCCCGCGGGCGTCCTCCGGCAGTGCCGCGCCCACGGTGCCGTACCCCCACACGGCGGCGTGCTCGGCGGCCACCACCTCGTTCAGCGCCGCGGTCTCGGTGCCCTCGTCGAGGCGGCCGTCGTCAGCCACGTCCCTGCCCCCCCTCACGCCAGTGCCGCCTCGTGCCCGCGCAGCCCCGCGGCGATCGACCCGAGCAGCGCCGCACGGGCGCCGGTCTGCCGGGCGCAGGCGCGGGCGTGGGCGCTCGCCGCGGTGGCCACCTGCTCGCGCAGCCAGGTGCGCACGTCCCCGCCGGCCGGGGCGGCCGGGGGAGCGGAGGAGGACGTGGCCGGCGACGCGGTCGAGGACGACGCGGCGGCCCGCAGCCGGTCGAGCTGCTCGGTGGCCTGCGCGGCCAGGTCGCTCAGCGCGAGGGCGGGGTCGGCCGTCGTCGCCGCGGCGTAGGCGGCGACGACGGCCTCCTGGACGGCGACCTGCCCGGCCAGCCGGTCGGCCTCCTCGGTGCTCACCGCCGGGGTCTCCGGGGAGCCCGCCGTGCAGCCGGCGACGAGGAGGGCGAGCCCGGCCGAGGCCGCCAGGAAGGCGCGGCGGGTGGAGCCCGCGGTGGCGGGGGCGAGGACGGGGGGCATCACCGCCATCCTCTCAGCCCCGCACCTGCCCGGCCGGGAGCACACGGCGGGCGGGTCCCTCCCGGCCGCCCGGTCTCGGGCCGGGCAGGGGGGCGGTAGCCTGACCCTCCGCCCGGTACCGGGCCGACGGTGTGTCCGGCGCTCCTCCGACGGGCCGCGACGCGGGGCGCCGGCCCCACCGTGCGCGTGCCGCCGACCGAGCCAGGAGAGGGAGGGAGCCGTGTCCGCCGCCCCCCGCACCGACCCCGTCGCCACCCGCATGGCCGGGCTGGTCGCGCCGGTCGTCGAGGCCGCCGGGTACGACCTGGAGGAACTGGTCGTCACCCCGGCGGGCCGGCGCAGCATCGTCCGGGTCGTGGTCGACCGGGACGCCGGGGTGACCCTCGACGACGTCGCCGAGGTGAGCCGCGCGGTGTCCACGGCCCTCGACGAGCACGACGGCGAGTTCGGCAGCGCCCCCTACGTGCTGGAGGTCACCAGCCCCGGGGTCGACCGGCCGCTGACCGAGCCGCGGCACTGGCGGCGCAACACCGGGCGGCTGGTCACCGTCGCCGTGGGCCGCGAGGGCTCCCCCGAGCAGGTGACCGCCCGCGTGCTCGAGGTCGACGGCGACGGCGTGACCCTCGCGGTGGAGGCCCCGGGCAAGCCCGGGGCGAAGAAGCGACCGCCCACCCGGCGGCAGGTGCCGTGGCAGGAGCTGGGCACCGGCCGGGTGCAGGTCGAGTTCGGCCGGCCGGGGGCCGGCGGGGACAGCGAGCAGCACGACCAGCCGGATCCCGCGGACGACGACGACGGAGGAGGACAGTGAACATCGACGTGACCGCCCTCAAGGCGGTCGAGCGGGAGAAGGGCATCCCGGCCGACACGGTCATCGAGGCCATCGAGACGGCCCTGGTAACCGCCTACCGGCACGCCGACGGCGCCAGCAAGCACGTGCGGGTGCACGTCGACCGCAAGACCGGCGAGGTCGCGGTTCTCGCCCAGGAGCTCGGGCCGGACGGCGAGGTCGTCCGCGAGTGGGACGACACCCCCTCGGACTTCGGCCGGATCGCGGCCAGCACCGCCAAGCAGGTCATCGTCCAGCGGCTGCGCGACGCCGAGCACGAGCAGACCTTCGGCGAGTACGCGGGCAAGGAGGGTGACATCGTCAGCGGCATCGTGCAGGCCGACCAGCGGCGCAACGCCAGCGGCACGGTGCTCGTCGACATCGGCAAGGTGGAGGCCGTGCTGCCCGCCGCCGAGCAGGTGCCGGGGGAGAGCTACCCGCACGGCAGCCGGCTGAAGGCCTACGTGGTGTCGGTCGCGCGCACCTACCGCGGCCCGCAGGTCACCGTGTCGCGCACCCACCCCAACCTCGTCCGCAAGCTCTTCGCCCTCGAGGTCCCCGAGATCGCCGACGGCAGCGTGGAGATCGTCGCGGTCGCGCGCGAGGCCGGGCACCGCTCGAAGATCGCCGTCCGCACCTCGGTGCCCGGGCTCAACGCCAAGGGCGCGTGCATCGGCCCGATGGGGCAGCGGGTGCGCAACGTGATGAGCGAGCTGCACGGCGAGAAGATCGACATCGTCGACTGGTCCGACGACCCCGCGACGTTCGTCGCCTCGGCGCTGAGCCCCGCCCGGGTGAACAGCGCCCAGCTGGTCGACCCCAAGGCCAAGGCCGTGCGGGTGGTCGTCCCGGACTTCCAGCTGTCGCTGGCCATCGGCAAGGAGGGGCAGAACGCCCGGCTGGCCGCGCGGCTGACCGGCTGCCGCATCGACATCCGCAGCGACGCCCAGCCCGACGACGCCGCGCCCTCACCCGGGGTGGGGCGCGCGCCGCTGCGCTCGGGTGCGGCGGCCGCGCGCGGCGGTGCACCCGGCGGCCGCCCCGGAGGGCCGGGTGGCGGCGCACGCCCCGGTCGGGTGCCCGGTGGCCGGAGCCCGGAACACCCGGGGCCCTCAGCGCGCTAGAGTGCAGGGTGGCCGAAACGTCGATCCCGGTGCGCACCTGTGTGGGCTGCCGGAAGCGCGCTCCGGTCACCGACCTGCTGCGCGTCGTCGCGCGGGACGGGGCACTCGTCCCCGACCCGCGACGGAGGCTCCCCGGCCGGGGTGCCTCGCTGCACCCCACCCCGGAGTGCCTGCGCACAGCGGAGCGACGCCGGGCCTTCCCCCGGGCGCTGCGCCTCCCCGGAGGTGGCAGCACCCCGGTGGAGGCCGGTCCGCTCCGGGACCACGTCCTCGGCGCGCCGTTCCCGGCGCCCGCGGAGAACGGGGCCCGGACGGGCGACCACGCACGCACGACAACCGCACCAGCACAGACGGACCCGCACCCGGTGGGTCCGCACGTCGAGAGCAGGACGTCGTCGGATGAGCAAGCCGTGAAGTCCCCCAGATGACCAGCCACATGCAGTACTGACGACGAGGTCGCGCGGGCAAGCCGCCGGCCTCACGAAGAGGAGATCCGTGCCAGGCAAAGCCCGCGTACACGAACTCGCCAAGGAGTTCGGTGTCGACAGCAAGACCGTGCTCGCCAAGCTCAAGGAGCAGGGCGAGTTCGTGAAGTCCGCCTCCTCGACCGTCGAGGCCCCCGTGGCCCGGCGGCTCCGGGAGGCCCTCGGCAGCAGCACCGGAAACGGCGGCGGCCAGACTGCTCCCCGGCCCGGCCCGCGCCCGAGCGCGCCCGCTGCCCCGCAGGCCCCGGTCGCCGCGGCGCCGTCCGTTCCCGCGGCGCCGTCCGTTCCCGCGGCGCCGTCAGCCCCTGCTGCTCCTGCCGCAGCGTCCGCTCCGGCTCCCGCGCCGCAGGCGCCGGTGACCCGCGCCCCCGGCGCGCCGACCCCGGGCCCTCGTCCGGGCGCGGTCCGTCCCGGTGCGCCCGTCCCCGGTCCGCGACCGACCGCGCCGGCACCGCAGGCTCCTGCGGCCAGCGCGCCGACCCAGCAGCCGCCCGCAGCGCCCAGCGGCCCGCGTCCCGGTGCCCCGCGCCCCGGTCACGCCGACGGCGTCGCCCCGGGTGCGCGTCCGGCCGCTCCGGCGCCCGGTCCCCGGCCGGGTCCGCGCCCGGCCCCGCGCCCGGGCAACAACCCCTTCAGCAGCGCTCCGCGCCCGGCTCCGTCCGGTGGTGCGCCGCGTCCCGGTCCCGCGGCCGGTGGCCCGCGTCCGGGCCCGGCGGCCGGTGGCCCGCGCCCCGGGCCGGCCGGCCCCGGCGGTCCGCGTCCGGGTCCCGGTGCCGGCGGTCCGCGCCCGGCAGCCGGTTCGCGTCCGGGCCCCGGCGCCGGCGGTCCGCGTCCCGCGGCCGGTCCCGGCGGTCCGCGCCCGAACCCGGGCATGATGCCGCAGCGTCCCTCGCCCGGCATGATGCCCCCGCGGCCGGCCGGTGGCGGTCGCCCCGGTGCGCCGGCCGGTCGTGGCCGTCCCGGGGGTGGCCCCGGTGGCGGTGGCGGCGGCTTCCGTCCCGGTGGTGGCCCCGGTGGCGGTGGCGGCGGCGGTGCGGGTGCTCCCGCCGGCGGTGGCTTCCGCAGCGGCGGCGGCGGTGGCCGCGGTCGGGGCCGTGGTGGCTCGGGTGCGGGGACCGCGGGTGCCTTCGGTCGTCCCGGCGGGCGTGGCCCGGTCCGTGGGCGCAAGAGCAAGAAGCAGCGGCGTCAGGAGTTCGACTCCATGGCGGCGCCCAGCATGGGCGGCGTCAGCCTGCCGCGCGGCAACGGGCAGACCGTCCGGCTGCCCCGTGGCGCCTCGCTGACCGACCTCGCCGAGAAGATCGGCGCGCAGCCGGCCGCGCTCGTCACCGCCCTGTTCCACCTGGGCGAGATGGTCACCGCGACCCAGTCGGTCAACGACGAGACGCTGCAGCTGCTCGGTGCCGAGATCGACTGGGACATCCAGGTCGTCAGCCCCGAGGACGAGGACCGGGAGCTGCTCGAGACCTTCGACCTCACCTTCGGCGACGAGGGTGACGAGGAGGATTGGGAGGCCCGTCCGCCGGTGGTGACCGTCATGGGTCACGTCGACCACGGGAAGACCAAGCTGCTCGACGCCATCCGCAACACCAACGTGGTGGCGCGGGAGGCCGGCGGCATCACCCAGCACATCGGCGCGTACCAGATCGTCACCGAGCTGGAGGACGACGAGCGACCGATCACCTTCATCGACACCCCGGGTCACGAGTCGTTCACCGCGATGCGTGCCCGCGGCGCGAAGGTCACCGACATCGTCGTCCTGGTCGTGGCGGCCGACGACGGCGTCATGCCGCAGACGGTCGAGGCGCTCAACCACGCCCAGGCCGCCGAGGTGCCGATCGTGGTCGCGGTCAACAAGATCGACAAGGAGGGGGCCAACCCCGCCAAGATCCGTCAGCAGCTCACCGAGTACGGGCTGGTCGCCGAGGAGTACGGCGGCGACACGATGTTCGTCGACGTCTCCGCGACGACCCGCCAGGGCATCGACGAGCTGCTGACGGCGATCCTGCTGACCGCCGACGCCTCGCTGGACCTGCGCGCCAACACGCAGCAGGACCCGCAGGGTGTGGTCATCGAGGGCAAGCTGGACAAGGGCCGCGGCCCCGTCGCCACGGTGCTCGTCCAGCGCGGCACGCTGCGCCAGGGCGACTCGATCGTGGCCGGCGACGCCTACGGTCGCGTCCGGTCGCTGCTCGACGAGCACGGCAACAAGCTGAAGGAGGCCCTGCCGGCCCGCCCCGTGCAGGTCGTGGGTCTCACCTCGGTGCCCCGTGCCGGTGACACCTTCCTGGTCGTCGAGGAGGACCGGGTGGCGCGGCAGATCGCCGACCGTCGCCAGGCCCGCATCCGCAACGCGCAGAACGCCTCCATGCGCAAGCGGATCAGCCTCGAGGACCTCGACGCGGCGCTCAAGGAGAACCGCCAGCTCAACCTGATCATCAAGGGCGACAACTCGGGCACCGTCGAGGCGCTCGAAGAGGCGCTGATGAAGATCGAGGTGAGCGACGACATCTCGCTGCGGGTCATCCACCGCGGCGTCGGCGGCATCACCAAGAGCGACATCGACCTCGCGCTGGCCGACGACGTCATCGTCCTGGGCTTCAACGTCCGGGCCGAGGGCCAGGCCACCGAGCTCGCCAACCGCGAGGGCGTCGACGTCCGGTACTACTCGGTCATCTACCAGGCGATCGAGGAGATCGAGGCGGCCCTCAAGGGCATGCTCAAGCCGGAGTACGAGGAGGTCGCGCTCGGCACGGCGGAGGTCCGCGAGGTCTTCCGGGTGCCGCGGATCGGCAACGTCGCGGGCTCCATCGTCCGCAGCGGGACGATCACCCGGAACTCGAAGGCCCGGCTGGTCCGCGACGGGGTGGTCGTCGCCGACAACCTCACCGTCGAGTCGCTGCGTCGCTTCAAGGACGACGTGACCGAGGTCCGCGACGGCTACGAGTGCGGTATCGGGCTCGGGTCGTTCAACGACATCAAGATCGAGGACGTCATCGAGACCTTCGAGATGCGCGAGAAGCCGCGCGCGTGAGAGAGGACCCCGCTGCCCCCCGCGCCTCGCGAGCTCGGCTCGGGTCCCTGCAGCGGGGCCGTTCCAGCACGTTGCAGTAGGTAGGGAGGCGGTGGGCGTGTTCACCGGCACGCTCACCGCCGACCTCCTGCTGGGCGACGTGCACTCGCTCAAGGGCAAGCGCGGCGTCGTCCGGCCGATCGTGGCCGAGCTGCGGCGCCGGTACGCCGTGGCCGCCGCCGAGGTCGGCGACCAGGACCTGCACCGCCGCGTGCAGGTCGGCGTGGCCACCGTCGCCGGGGACGCCGGTCAGGTGACCGACGTCCTCGACGCCTGCGAGCGGTTGCTGGCCGAGCGGCCGGAGGTGACGCTGCTCTCGACGCACCGGCAGCTGTTCAGCGACACCGATCAGTGATCCCCTGCGCCCCACTGGGGAAGGACCCCGTCCTCCCCGCCCTCCGCACGCTCAGGGCGGGACCCGGGACGGGACCACGGCGGGCCCCGCAGGAGGCCACCCCGGGGCCGTGCCCCGTTCCACCCGCGCCGCGCGCCGGCGCCCAGCACCAGGAGGTCCGATGGCCGACCCGGCCCGCGCCCGCAAGCTCGCGGTGCGCATCCGCCAGATCGTCTCCGCCGCGATCGAGACGCAGATCAAGGACCCACGCCTGGGCATGGTGACCGTCACCGACGCCCGGGTGACCAGCGACCTGCGCGAGGCGACGGTCTTCTACACCGTCTACGGCGACGCCACCCAGGTCGAGGACTCCGCCAAGGCGCTCGCGTCGGCCACCGGCGTGCTGAGGTCCACCGTGGGCAGGCAGACGGGCATCAAGTTCGTGCCCACGCTCGCCTTCGTCGCCGACCACGTGCCCGACACCGCCCGCGAGCTCGACGAGGCGCTCCAGCGGGTCCGGCACGCCGACGCCGAGCTGGCCCGCATCCGCGCGGGAGCCACGTACGCCGGCGACGCCGACCCCTACCGCCGGCCCTCCGAGGACGACGACGAGGACGACTCCGCCGAGGACCGGTCCGCCGGCGGGACTGCCGATGACACTGCCGACGAGCGCACCGGGAGCAGGAGCGTCTGATGAGCGAGAACGACCCCGACCCGAACCTGCCGGACGAGGGGCAGGGCCGCTCCGAGCTGGGCGGTCGCCCCGAGCCGGACGCCGGCGACCCGACGCAGGGCGGCAAGCGCGGTGAGATCGGCGAGGCGCCGAGCATCGCCTCCGACGAGCCCGACGACGGGCAGGGCTACCCGGTCGGTGGCGGGCAGGTGACCGAGGAGGAGAACGCGTCCCCGGTCGCCGACCCGGGCCCGGGGTCGTGACCGTCTCCCTCCCGCGAGGCGCCGGCCCCCACCCGCCGGGCGCCCGCCCGACCGACCGGGCCGCCGCCGTCCTCGCCGAGGCGGCGGCGGCCCGGTGCACCGTCGTCCTCTCCGGGCACGTGCAGCCCGACGCCGACGCGCTGGGCAGCACGCTGGCTCTCGCCGAGGGGCTGCGGCGCCGCGGTGCCCGCGTGCTGACCACCTTCCCCGACCCGTTCACCCTGCCGGCGTCACTGGCCTGGCTGCCCGGAGCCGAGGGGCTGGTGCCCTCGTCGGCGGTGCCGGCGTCCCCGGACGTCTTCGTGAGCCTCGACGCCGCCTCGCCTGGCCGGCTCGGCGAGCTGGCCGGGCTGCTGGAGGGCGCGGCCACGTCCGTGGTCGTCGACCACCACGCGAGCAACCCCGGCTTCGGCGACGTCCGCGTCGTGGACCCCGGCGCGCCGGCGACCGTCGCCCTCGTGGCCGACCTGCTCGACGGCCTCGGTGTCTCCCTCGACGAGCGGCTGGCCACCTGCCTCTACGCCGGGCTCGCCGCCGACACCGGGTCCTTCCGGTTCGGCAGCACCCGCCCGGACACCCACCACCTCGCCGCCCGGCTGCTGGCCACCGGCATCGACCACGCCACGATCAGCCAGCGGCTGTTCGACACCGCGCCGTTCGGCTGGCTGGGGCTGCTCTCGGTCGTCGCCGGCCGCGCCGTGCTGGAGACCGCGGCCGGTGCCGGCCTGGTCTGGACCTGGTCGAGCACCGCGGAGGCCGCCGAGCACGGCCTGCCCGGTGAGCAGCTCGAGGCGCTCGTCGACGTCGTCCGCTCCACCCAGGAGGCCGACGTGGCCTGTGTGCTCAAGGGCCAGGACGACGGCACGTGGTCGGTGTCGCTGCGCTCCCGCGGCGCCACCGACGTCGCCCGCGTCGCCATGGCCCTGGGTGGCGGCGGCCACCGCGCCGCGGCCGGCTTCACCTCGCACGAGGACCGCGAGACGACGATGGCCCGCATCCGCCAGGAGCTGTGCGCATCGTCGGCCTCCGGCCTCCCACCGCGTCCAGGTGCCGTCCCCGACGGGCGCTGAGCCCGACCCGGGCACCGCGTCGGGAGGGCTCCGCCCCCCGCGCCGCGGTGCCCGCGGTCCGGCGGGGCTCACCGCTCATCCCCCTCCGGTCCTCGCGCTCGCGGCTCCGGCGCTGGTCGTGCTGGCCGCGGAGCCGCTGTACCTGCTGGTCGACACGGCGGTCGTCGGCAACCTGGGCACCGTCGCGCTGGGCGGGCTCGCCGTCGGCGGCGGGCTGCTGGCCTGGGCCGCGGCACTGCTGAACTTCCTCGCCTACGGCACCACCGCCCGCGCCGCTCGCCGCGCCGGTGCCGGGGACCGGGCGGGTGCGGTCGCCGAGGGGGTGCAGGCCACCTGGCTGGCGCTCGCGCTCGGCCTGGCGGTGCTCCTGCTGTTCCAGCTCCTCGCCGGCCCGCTCACCCGGCTGCTCGCCGGCGGCGACGGACCGGTCGCGGCAGCGGGGGAGAGCTGGCTGCGCGTGGCCTCCCTCGGTGCTCCGTTGCTGCTGGTCTCCCTGGCCGGCAACGGTTGGCTGCGCGGGGTGCAGGAACTGCGCCGACCGATGCGCTACGTGCTCGCCGGGAGCACGGCCAGCCTGGTCCTGTGCCCGCTGCTGGTGCACCCGGCGGGCCTCGGCCTGGTCGGCTCGGCCGTGGCCAACGTGGCCGGTCAGGCGCTCACCGCCGCGCTGTTCGTCCGCGCCGTCCTGCGCGAGGACGTCCCGTGGCGCCCCCGGCTCGCCGCGCTGCGGGCGCAGCTGGTCATCGGCCGCGACCTGCTGCTGCGCGCCGCCGTGCTGCAGGTGGCGTTCCTCGTCGCGACCGGGGTCGTCGCCCGCGCCGGCACCGCCGAGCTCGGCGCGCACCAGATCGCCGTCCAGCTGTTCTTCTTCCTCGCCCTGGTGCTCGACGCCTACGCCATCGCCGCGCAGACCCTCGTCGGCCAGGCGCTCGGCGCGGCCCGGCCGGACGCCGCCCGCGACACCGCCCGCCGGGTCACCCTCTGGGGCCTGGGCACGGGCGTGGTGGTCGCCGGCGTGCTGCTGGCGCTGCGCCCCGTGGTGCTGCCGCTGTTCACCGACGACCCCGCGGTCCTCGCGCAGGCCGCCGTGGCCTGGTGGTTCCTCGCCGGGATGCAGCCGCTGGCCGGCGTCGTGTTCGCCCTGGACGGCGTGCTGATGGGTGCCGGCGATGTCGGCTACCTGCGCACGGTGACCATCGGGGCGGCCCTGGTCGGCTTCGTGCCGCTGTCGCTGGCCGCCGTCCCGCTGGGGTGGGGGCTGGCCGGCGTGTGGACCGGTCTGACCCTGTTCATCACGCTCCGGCTGGTCGGCGTGCTGGTCCGGGTGGCGGGGGACCGCTGGCTGCAGGCGCCTGGCACGGTGACGGCGTGAGCAGACGCGACGGCGACGCCCGGGGGAGCACCGCAGGGAGCGCCGGCGACCGAGGAGCGGAGCGAGGGCGGAGCCGAGCCGATGGGTAGGCGCCAGGACGCCGACGTCCCCCCGGGCCTGCTGCTGGTCGACAAGCCCGGCGGCATGACCTCGCACGACGTCGTCGCCCGCGCCCGGCGGGTGCTCTCGGTCCGCCGGGTCGGCCACGCCGGCACGCTCGACCCGATGGCCACCGGCCTGCTGGTCCTCGGCGTCGGGACGGCGACCCGGCTCCTCGGCCACGTCGGCGGGCACGACAAGACCTACGAGGCGACCATCCGCCTCGGCCAGACCACCGTCACCGACGACCGCGAGGGGGAGGTCCTCGTCACCACCCCGGCCGGGCACCTGGACGACGACGCCGTCACCGCCGCCCTGGCCGCGCAGACCGGCCCGCTGCTGCAGGTGCCCTCGTCGGTGAGCGCGGTGAAGGTCGCCGGCCGCCGCTCCTACGACCGGGTGCGCGCCGGCGAGGAGGTCGTGCTGGAGCCGCGGGCGGTGACCGTCCACCGGCTCGAGGTCCACCGCGTCACCCGACCCACGCCGGACCTGGTGGACGTCGACGTCACCGTCTCCTGCACCGCCGGCACCTACGTCCGCGCGATCGCGCGCGACGCCGGCGCCGCCCTCGGCGTGGGCGGGCACCTCACCGCCCTGCGCCGCACCGCCTCCGGCCCGTTCACGGTGGCCGGGGCCGCGCCGGTCGAGGAGGCCGGGCAGGCCCTGGCCGCCGGCGGGGGAGCGGGCGTGCTCGGCCTCACCGACGCCGCCCGCGCCGTCTTCCCGGTGCGCACGCTGACCGACGAGGAGGCGCGCGCCCTCGGGTACGGGCAGCGGATCCCCGCCACCGGCACCCCCGGCCTGCACGCCGCGGTGGACGGCGCGGACCGGTTGGTCGCCCTGGTCGAGGACGCCGGTGCCACCGCCCGCGTCGCCGTGGGGTTCCCGCCTGGGTAGGAGAGAACCCCCGCAAGGGGCCGCGGTGGCCCTCCTGCAGGGTCCCGCCGCGAGCTTGCGAGTGGCGGGGGGCAGGAGGGTCCTCTTTCAGCCGCGCGCCACCCGGCCGATGAGCGAGTCGTCGAGGTGCGCGAGCAGGTCGGCCGGGTCGTCGTAGACCTCGTCGGCGCCGGCCTCCTCCAGCTCGGCCCGGGAGATGCCGCCGCAGGTCAGCGCGATGCAGGGCACACCGGCGCCCCGCGCCGCCCGCACGTCCCAGATCGTGTCGCCGACCGCGACCGTGCGCCCGGTGTCCAGGCCGTGGTCCGCGGCGGCGGTCCGCAGCAGGTCCGGCGCGGGCTTGGCCGACTCGACGTCGGCCGACGTGGTGGCCCCGTCGACGACGTCGTCGCCGCCGATCGCCGGCACCATCCACTCCAGGTCGGACTCCATGCCGCTGGTCGCCAGCACCACGGCCAGGTCCCGCTCCCGGCACGCGGCGAGCAGCCGGTCCACGTGGGGGAAGGGGACGACCAGCTCCCGCAGCGGCTCGTAGCGCCGGCCCTTCGCCTCGACGACCTCCTCGGTGTCGGTGGCGTCGTCCCCCAGCAGGTGGGTGACCAGCTCGGCGCTGCCGATGCCGATCGCGCGGTGGCAGTCGGCCATCGACACCTCGGCGTGGCCGGTGTCCCGGAAGGCCTGCCACCAGGCGAGGACCTGCAGGTAGTTGGTGTCGAGCAGCGTGCCGTCGACGTCGAGGAGGACGCCGGGCCGCGGCGCCGGTGCGGCATCGGTCATCGCGACATCCTCGCCCGCGGTCGACCGGTCCGCAGGGTCGTGGGGTTGACCGGCCGCCCCGCCGGGAATGCGGCGTCCATGAGCGTCGTCAAGATCAACGCGATCACCGTGCCCAAGGACAAGCAGGAGCGGTTCGAGGAGCGGTTCAAGGGTCGCGCCGGTGCGGTCGAGAGCACCCCGGGCTTCGAGTGGTTCGAGCTGCTGCGCCCCCTGGAGGGCACCGACCAGTACCTCGTCTACACCCGGTGGGAGAGCGAGGAGGCCTACCGGGCGTGGGAGTCCGGCCAGGACTTCGCGCGCGCCCACGAGGGCGGTGGGTCCGAGCTGGCGCCGGCCGCCAGCAACTCCTCCCACCTGTGGTCCTACGAGGTGATCGAGAGCGCGGCGCCCGACCGGCCGTGACCGCCCGCGACGGTCGCCGCCGGACGCCGGGGCGGCGCAGCTAGGGTGGGCGGGCGGTCCGGCAGCTGCCGGACCGCCCCTCGGATCCGCGCACGCCGCAGGTGGGAGCCATGACCGACACGCTCGCCGACAGCCGTACCTCTCCCCGGGTCTTCACCGAGGGTGTGCCGGTGGTCGTGGAGGACGTGCGCCGTCGTCCCGCCGCGGAGCGCGACGCCCTGCTGGCCGACCCGGGCTTCGGCCGGTACTTCACCGACTCGATGTTCGTCGCGCGCTACCGCGCCGGGGAGGGTTGGTACGACGCCCGGCTGACGCAGTACGCGCCCCTGCAGGTCGACCCGGCGACCGCCGCGCTGCACTACGCGCAGTCGATCTTCGAGGGCCTCAAGGCCTACGCCCAGCCCGACGGCAGCGTGGCCACCTTCCGGCCCGAGGCCAACGCCGCCCGTTTCGTCCGCGGGGCGAAGCGGCTGGCCATGCCGCCGGTGCCCGAGGAGGCCTTCCTCGCCGCCGTCGACGCACTCGTCGAGGCCGACCGCGACTGGGTGCCCACCGGCCCGGACCAGACCCTGTACCTGCGCCCCTACCAGCTGGCGACCGAGCCGTTCCTCGGCGTCCGCCCGGCGCACGAGTACCTGTTCCTGGTGATCGCCAGCCCGGCCGGCGCCTACTTCCCGCGCGGCGTCCACCCGGTGTCGGTGTACCTGTCGGAGGACTACATCCGCGCCGCCCCCGGCGGTACCGGCGACGTCAAGTGCGCCGGCAACTACGCCGCCAGCCTGCTGGCCCAGGAGCAGGCCATCGACGCCGGCTGCGACCAGGTCGTCTGGCTCGACGCGGTGGAGAAGCGCTACGTCGAGGAGATGGGCGGGATGAACCTGTTCTTCGTCCTCGGCTCCGGGGACGACGCCGAGCTGGTCACCCCCGAGCTCACCGGCACGCTGCTGCCCGGCATCACCCGCGACTCGCTGATCACCGTCGCCCGCGAGATGGGCCACCGGGTGACCGAGCGGAAGTTCAGCGTGGAGGAGTGGCGCTCCGGTGTCGCCGACGGCACCGTCACCGAGACCTTCGCCTGCGGCACCGCGGCGGTCATCACCCCGGTCGGCGAGGTGAAGGCGCGCACCGGCGACTTCACCGTCGGCGACGGCGAGCCCGGCCCGATCACCATGCGGCTGCGGGAGCACCTGCTCGACATCCAGCACGGCCGGGTGCCCGACACCCACGGCTGGCTGCACCGGGTCGCCTGAGCGGCCCGGACGCATCGACGTGCGCCGGTGGCGGGGGCTGGAGGCGACCCCCGGGGACCTGGGACGCACGGTGGTCACCGTCGGCATGTACGACGGCGTCCACCGGGGACACCAGCAGCTGATCGGCACGGCCATGGCGCGCGCCCGCGTCCTGGGCCGGCCCTGCCTGCTGCTCACCTTCGACCCGCACCCCTCCGAGGTGGTGCGCCCGGGCTCGCACCCGGCGATCCTGACCTCGCTGGACCGCAAGGCCGAGCTGGTCGCCGGGCTCGGCGTCGACGAGATGTGCGTGCTGCCCTTCACGCCGGAGTTCATGCGGCTGTCCCCGGAGACGTTCACGCACACCGTGCTCGTCGAGCACCTGCACGCCGCCTCCGTGGTGGTGGGGGAGAACTTCAGCTACGGCCACCGCGCGGCGGGCACGGTCACGACCCTCGCCCAGGAGGGTCGCCGGTTCGGGTTCACCGTGGAGCCGGTCCCGCTGGCCGGGGACTCCTCGGCCGACGGGGAGATCACCATCTCCTCGACCTACGTCCGGGCCTGCGTCGCCGCCGGTGACATGGTCTCGGCGGCACGGGCGCTGGGCAGGCCGCACCGCATCGAGGGCGTCGTCGTCCGCGGGGACCGGCGCGGCCGCGAGCTGGGCTACCCGACCGCGAACGTGGAGTCCCCGCCGTTCACCGCCATCCCGGCCGACGGCGTCTACGCCGGCGGGCTGGTCATCCTCGACCCACGCACCGGGGCCAGCGTGAGCACCTCACCGGCGGCGATCTCGGTCGGCACGAACCCGACGTTCCAGGGCACCCGACGCACCGTCGAGGCCCACCTGCTCGACTTCGACGGCGACCTCTACGGCGAGCACGTCGGCGTGGAGTTCGTGCAGCGGCTGCGCCCGATGGCCGCGTTCTCCGGCGTCGACGACCTGGTCGCCCAGATGGACCGCGACGTCGCCCGGACCCGCGAGGTCATGGGGGTCGACCGGCAGCCGTCGTGACGAGCGGGGCGCGTCCCGGCCGGGGAGCCGACCTCGTTCCCGTCCGCCGTCCCCTCAGGCCAGTTGTCACGGATGGTGCCCCTCCCCTCGCTGGTAGTCTGATCGATGGTCGGTGGACCCGACCTGTGTGCAGCCTGCCCCCGTGAGAGAGACCGGGGGCCACACGTGACCTGCCCCGGAGGGGATCCATGGCGCTCGACAGCGCGACGAAGCAGCAGATCATGACCGAGTACGCGACGGTCGAGAAGGACACCGGTTCGCCCGAGGTGCAGGTCGCGATGCTGACCCGCCGGATCAGCGACCTGACCGAGCACCTCAAGCAGCACAAGCACGACCACCACAGCCGGCGGGGGCTGCTCCTGCTGGTCGGTCGTCGGCGCCGGCTGCTGAACTACCTGGCCAAGACCGACATCAGCCGGTACCGGTCGCTCATCGAGCGGCTCGGCCTGCGCCGGTGAGCCAGAGGGGACCGTCCCGCCCGGGACGGTCCCCTCTCTCGTGCGGCACCCGTCGCACGGGACCCAGGCCTCACGCCGGAGGCCCGACGCTGGTCGGTCCTCGGTGGTGGCCCCCGGGCACGCACCTCCTCGTAAGGGGGACGACTCCCGGAGGCTTCGATCGAAGACCGGTCACCCGGGCGCAGTCAGGCGCGAGGCCACGAAGAGGACGTCGCCGCATGCGACGTAGGAAGAGGACAGCGTGTCCGCACCCACCACCCAGCACAGCACCGCTGCGGAGTTCGACCCCGAGGACGGGGTCACCACCGCCACCGCGGTCATCGACAACGGCAGCTTCGGCAGCCGCACCATCACCTTCGAGACCGGCCGGCTCGCCAAGCAGGCCGCCGGCTCCGTCGTCGTCACCATGGGCGACACCATGCTGCTGTCGGCCACCACGGCCGGCCGCCAGCCCAAGGAGCACTTCGACTTCTTCCCGCTGACGGTGGACGTCGAGGAGCGCATGTACGCCGCCGGGCGCATCCCCGGCTCGTTCTTCCGCCGCGAGGGCCGCCCCTCCGAGGACGCGATCCTCACCTGCCGGCTGATCGACCGCCCGCTGCGCCCCACCTTCGCCAAGGGCCTGCGCAACGAGGTCCAGGTGGTCATCACCGTCCTGTCGCTGGACCCCGACCACCTCTACGACGTGCTGGCCATCAACGGCGCCTCGGCGTCCACCCAGCTCTCCGGCCTGCCGTTCTCCGGCCCGGTCGGCGGCACCCGCGTCGCGCTGGTCAACGGCCAGTGGGTGGGCTTCCCGACCCACGCCGAGCTCGAGGACGCCGTCTTCGACATGGTCGTGGCCGGCCGCGTCCTCCCCGACGGCGACGTCGCGATCATGATGGTCGAGGCCGAGGCCACCGAGAAGACGATCGAGCTGGTCGCCGGTGGCGCCACCGCGCCGACCGAGGAGGTCGTCGCGCAGGGCCTCGAGGCCGCGAAGCCCTTCATCAAGGCGCTGTGCGAGGCGCAGTCGGCGCTGGCCGAAAAGGCCGCCAAGCCGGTCGCGGACTTCCCGCGCTTCCTGGACTACCAGGACGACGTCTACGCCGCGGTGGAGTCGCACGCCGGCGGCCGGCTGGCCGAGGTCCAGGCCATCGCCGGCAAGCAGGAGCGCAACGACGCCACGGACGAGCTCAAGGACGGGACCGTCGCGGCGCTCGCCGGCCAGTTCGAGGGTCGCGAGAAGGAGGTCTCCGCCGCCTTCCGCGCGCTGACCAAGAAGGTCGTCCGGCAGCGCATCCTGCGGGACAAGGTCCGCATCGACGGCCGCGGTCTCACCGACATCCGCCCGCTCTCGGCCGAGGTCGAGGTCCTCCCGCGGGTGCACGGCTCGGCGCTGTTCGAGCGCGGCGAGACGCAGATCCTGGGCGTCACCACGCTGAACATGCTCCGCATGGAGCAGCAGCTGGACACGCTGTCGCCGGTCAACCGCAAGCGCTACATGCACAACTACAACTTCCCGCCGTACTCCACCGGGGAGACCGGCCGCGTCGGCTCGCCCAAGCGCCGCGAGATCGGCCACGGCGCGCTGGCCGAGCGGGCGCTGCTCCCGGTGCTGCCCGACCGCGAGGAGTTCCCCTACGCGATCCGGCAGGTGTCCGAGGCGCTGGGTTCCAACGGCTCGACGTCCATGGGCTCGGTCTGCGCCTCGACCCTGGCGCTGCTCAACGCCGGTGTGCCGCTGCGCGCCCCGGTCGCCGGCATCGCCATGGGCCTGGTCTCCGACGAGGTCGACGGCAAGACCGAGTACGTCGCGCTGACCGACATCCTCGGTGCCGAGGACGCCTTCGGTGACATGGACTTCAAGGTCGCCGGCACGCGGGACTTCGTCACCGCGCTGCAGCTGGACACCAAGCTCGACGGCATCCCGTCCGACGTGCTGGCCCAGGCGCTGACCCAGGCCCGCGCGGCCCGGCTGCACATCCTCGACGTGATGAACGAGGCCATCGACGCCCCCGACGAGATGAGCCCGTACGCGCCGCGGGTCACCACGGTGCGCATCCCGGTCGACAAGATCGGCGCGGTCATCGGCCCCAAGGGGCAGATGATCAACGCGATCCAGGACGAGACCGGCGCGGACATCACCATCGAGGACGACGGCACGATCTACGTCGGTGCCTCCGACGGCCCCTCGGCCCAGGCGGCGGTGGACCGGATCAACGCCATCGCCAACCCGCAGATGCCCAAGGTCGGCGAGCGCTTCCTCGGCACGGTCGTCAAGACCACGCCGTTCGGCGCCTTCGTCTCCCTGCTCCCGGGCAAGGACGGCCTGGTGCACATCAGCAAGCTGGGTGCCGGCAAGCGGATCGGCAAGGTCGAGGACGTCGTCAACGTCGGCGACAAGCTGCAGGTCGAGATCACCGACATCGACGCCCGCGGCAAGATCAGCCTCGTGCCGGTGGCGGCCGAGGGTGACGGCGCCGCTGACGCCGCCCCGGCCGGCGACGCCGCTCCGGCGGCCGACGTCGCGCCCGCGGAGGCGTGACCACGTCCACCGAGCAGGCTCTGACCGGGGCCGGGACGGGTGCCACCGCGCCCGTCCCGGCCCCGGCCGGTGTCGGCGAGACGCTCGTCCTGGACGTCGACGAGGTCGGCGGCCGGGTCGAGCGCACCGAGCTGCCCGGGGGCCTGCGGGTGCTGACCGAGACGATGCCCGGGGTGCTGTCGGCGACCGTCGGCATCTGGGTCGGCGTCGGCTCGCGGGACGAGACCGACGCGGTCGCCGGCTCGTCGCACTTCCTCGAGCACCTGCTCTTCAAGGGGACCGGCAGTCGCAGCGCGCTGGAGATCGCGACGGCCATGGACGCCGTCGGCGGTGAGATGAACGCCTTCACCGCCAAGGAGCACACCTGCTACTACGCGAACGTGCTCGCCAGCGACCTGCCGCTGGCCGTCACCCTGCTCGGCGACCTGGTCACCGACGCGCTCAACACGGCCGCGGACCTGGAGAGCGAGCGGACGGTGGTGCTCGAGGAGATCGCCATGCGCGACGACGAGCCCTCCGACCTGGTCCACGACCTGTTCGCCGAGACGCTGTTCGGCAGCACCGCGCTGGGCCGGTCGGTGCTCGGCACCGTCGAGTCCATCGAGGGCCTGACCAGGGAGGACGTCGACGGCTGGTACCGCCGGCGCTACACCGTCCCCTCGATCGTGGTCACCGCCGCCGGCCGGGTCGAGCACCAGCAGGTGCTGGACCTGGTCACCGCCGCGTTCGGCGACCGGCTGTCCGGTCCGGGACGTCCGGCGCCGCTGCGGCGGGGGGAGGAGGGCGTGGCGACCTCGCCCGCTCGCCCGACCGGCCTCGTCCGGCGGCGTACGGAGCAGACCCACCTGCTGCTGGGCTCGGTCGGCCTCGGCCGGCTCGACGAGCGGCGGTACGCGGCGGCCGTCATGGAGACCGCGGTCGGCGGGGGCATGAGCTCGCGGCTGTTCCAGGAGATCCGGGAGAAGCGGGGGCTGGTCTACAGCGTGGGCTCCGCGCTGTCGCACTACGCCGGGACGGGGTCGTTCTCCGTCTACGCGGGGTGCTCGCCCAAGCGGGTGCCCGCGGTGTTGCGCCTGGTGCGCGAGGAGCTCGCCCGCGTCGCCGCCGACGGGCTCACCGCCGAGGAGGTGGCGCGCGGTCGCGGCCAGCTCAAGGGCGGGCTGGTCCTGGGCCTCGAGGACACCGGCTCCCGCATGAGCCGCCTGGGCAAGAGCGAGCTGTCCTACGGCGAGTACCTGCCGGTGCGCGAGGTGCTCACCCGGCTGGACGGCGTCGACGAGGACCAGGTCCGCGCGGTCGCGGCCGACCTGCTCACCCGCGACACCTGTCTGGCGGTGGTCGGCCCCTACCGCGAGTCCGAGCTCGACCGCCTCTGATGGCCCGCACGCACCCTGCCCTCGCCGTCCACGGCGCGCTCTCGCGCGGCGCGTTCGCCGTGGCCGTCCTGGTGTCGCTCGCGGTCCTCTTCGCCCCCGCGGACGACGTCCCCTCCTCGCCACCGGGGGTGGACAAGCTGGTCCACCTCCTGCTCTTCGCCACGCTGGCGGCGAGCGGGAGGTGGGCCGGCGTCCGGACCGGTGTCCTCGCCGGGAGCCTGGTCGTCTACGCCGCGGTGAGCGAGGTCGTCCAGGGGCTCTCGGCGCTGGAGCGCTCGGCGTCCGTGGCCGACTGGGTCGCCGACGTCATCGGCGTCCTGGCCGGCCTGCTCGCGTGGGTGGGAGTCGGCCGGCGCACCCGCCCCTGACCGCGGGGCTGCCTTGCATCGCGGGCCGGTGCCGGGAAACCTGACCCGGTGACCACGAGCTCCGCCACGCCCGACCAGCACGGATCCACCGCTCCCACCGGGGAGACCCCGCTCGTCCCCGTCGGCGTCCTGGGCGCTCGCGGGCGGATGGGCACCGAGGTGGTCAAGGCCGTCAACGCCGCCGACGACCTCGAGCTCGTCGCGATGGTGGATGCGGGGGACTGGCTGTTCGACGTGGCGAACGCCGGCGCCCAGGTGGTCGTCGACTTCACCCGGCCGGACGTCGTCATGGACAACATCCGGTTCTGCATCGACAACAACATCCACTGCGTCGTCGGCACGACCGGCTTCGACGAGGAGAAGCTCGCCACCGTGGCCGAGTGGCTGCGGCCCAAGCCCGGGGTCGGCGTCGTCATCGCCCCCAACTTCGGCATCGGTGCCGTGCTGCTCATGAGGTTCGCCCAGGAGGCGGCGCGCTTCTTCCCCTCCACGGAGATCGTCGAGCTGCACCACCCGAACAAGGTCGACGCGCCGTCGGGCACGGCGGTCCGGACCGCGCGCCTGGTCGCCGCCGCCCGGCGGGCGGCCGGACTCCCGCACCCGCCGGACGCCACCACCGACTCCCTGCCCGGCGCGCGCGGTGCCGACGTCGAGGGCGTGCCGGTGCACGCCGTCCGGCTGACCGGCCTGGTGGCGCACCAGGAGGTGCTCATGGGCGCGGCGGGGGAGACCCTGACCCTCCGCCACGACTCATACGACCGGGCGTCCTTCATGCCCGGGGTCCTGCTCGCGGTGCGGGAGATCGGGCGGCGTCCGGGCCTCACGGTGGGGATCGAGAGCTTCCTCGGCCTCTGAGGGGGACCGCACCCTAGCTCACGCGCCGGACGAGGACGCCCACCCGCGGGCCCGCGGCGGGGATCGGGACGGGGCCGCGGGACGCTCCAGCGGGGGCGCCCACCCTCCCGACCCTCCGCCGGCTCATCGGGGGCTCCCCGGGTCGGGGCCGGGTGTGACGGGGGACGCCTCCACCGCACTTGCGCACGGACGGCGAGAGTCGTGTATGGTTCTCTACGCGCCGGACGGGCCCGGGAGGGCCGCGGAGGAGCACCCTCCGGGTGCAGGACTCCGAAGACGGCGTACAGTTGGACAAGCCGCCAGAGACGAAGCCCGCGAGGGTCCAGTCGCTGCGCGTCCGCTCCTTGAGAACTCAACAGCGTGCCGAAAGTCAGTGCCAAGTAACAACCCCTTTGTGGGTTTCTTTGGGTTGATGGATATCGAGAGTGCTAGCTCTTGGTTCTCGGCCTGGTTCAAGCATCTACGGAGAGTTTGATCCTGGCTCAGGACGAACGCTGGCGGCGTGCTTAACACATGCAAGTCGAACGGTGAACCTGCTTCGGTGGGGGATCAGTGGCGAACGGGTGAGTAACACGTGGGCAACCTGCCCCCGGCTCTGGGATAACTCCAAGAAATTGGGGCTAATACCGGATGTGACCGCTGACCGCATGGTCTGGTGGTGGAAAGGGTTTCCGGCTGGGGATGGGCCCGCGGCCT
>NZ_FOIE01000007.1:0-60743 GCF_900111455.1 Geodermatophilus poikilotrophus
ACCCGCTCGACCGGCACGGCCTCCTTCTCCACCACCGGACGCTCGGCGTGCAGGGTGACCTCGTGCTCCTCCTCGGAGATCGCCGGCCCGTCCAGGGCGTTGCCGACGTTGGCGTCGGTGATCGGCTCGCGCTCGACCCGGACCTCCTCGCGGGAGACCGGCACCGTCTCGGTCACGTTCTCGGTGACCACGTACTTGCGCAGCCGGGCCCGGCCGACCTCCTCGGAGCGGGTGCCCACGTTGAGGCGCTCCTCCGAACGGGTCATCGCGTTGTCGGTGGTCGGGCCGGAGACGTCCCGGCCGACGACGCCGGCCTCGCCGGTGTGGTCGGCTCGCCCGTCCCGGTCGCGGTCCGTGCGGCCCGACGTCCCCGCGGCCATCCCGGCCGTCCCCGCGGCGCCGGCGGCCATCCCGGCCGTCCCGGTGGTCTCGGTCGTCGTCGAGGGGTCGACGACGTCGCGGTCGCGGCCGCTGCCGGCCGTCCCCGTCGTCGTGGTGGGGTCGACGACGTCGCGGTCGCGGCCGCTGTCGGCCGTCCCCGCGGTCGCCGTCGTCGTCGAGGGGTCCATGACCGCCTGCTGGTCGCGGTCGACCCGGCCCACGGTGGTGTCGGTCTGCGTCCCCTGGCCGACCTGCATGCCGTAGTAGCGGTAGAGCTCCTGCTCCTCCTGCGGCGACAGGTGCCCGTCGGTGTCGACCTTCGGGGCGTCCTTGACCTGGCTCTTGCTCACCGGTACGCGGAGACCGTCGTCGGTGAGGTCGGCGTCCCGGATCGGGACGAAGGACTCCTTGGTGCCGAACAGGCCGGTACGCACCGTGACCCACTCCGGCTGACCGCTCTCGTCGTCGAGGTAGACCTCCGAGGCCGAGCCGATCTTGTCACCGCTCTGGTCGTAGACGTCCTTGCCGATCACGCGGCTGATGGCTTCAGTGCCGATCATCGTGGCTGTCGCTCCCGTCTGAGCAGGGGTGTTCCGGTCGGACAGAGGGGTGTCCGCCGAGCGGATCACGAAACGGCATCGGTCCACCCGACACGCCCAGGTGGACTGGACATCGGCGTGCGACCCGGTCAGGGGACCGACCGGTGTCCCATATCCCCTGCTCAGCGCGCATGCAACGGGGTGTCGCCTGCTCCTGCGGTGGGGTGGCGAAGGGTGACCTCGGGTCACGATCGACCGCTCGGGCGTGTCGCAGACGATCCGCACCGGCGCGTCGCCTCCGCCGTCCGGCCCCCGCCTGCTCATCCTGGAGGGCGTGCCCCCCCGCTCGCCGTACGACAACCTGGTGCACCCGCGCACCGTCAAGAAGCCCAGCCCCCAGGTCGAGGCCGAGCGCGACCTGGTCGTCGAGGACCCGAGCTCCGGGTTCGTGGGCGCCGTGGTGCGCTGCGAGAAGGACGTCGTCCACCTCGAGGACCGCTTCGGGAAGGTGCGCGCCTACCCGCTCGGCCCCGGGTTCTGGGTCGACGGCCGCCCGGTCGTCCTCGTCCGCCCGAGGCCGCAGGCGCCGGTGGCCCCGACCCGCAGCGCGTCGGGCTCGACCTACGTCGCCGGCGCCCGGGCCCGGGTCGCCCGCGAGGGCCGGATCTACGTCGAGGGCAAGCACGACGCCGAGCTCGTCGAGAAGGTCTGGGGCCACGACCTGCGCATCGAGGGCGTCGTCGTGGAGCCGCTGCACGGCGTCGACGACCTGCCCGGCATCGTGCACGACTTCCGCCCGGCGTCCGGACGGCGGCTCGGGGTGCTGGTCGACCACCTGGTGACCGGCTCCAAGGAGTCCCGCATCGCCGCCCAGGTGACCGGGGACCACGCCCTGGTGGTCGGCCACCCGTTCATCGACATCTGGCAGGCCGTCAAGCCGTCGGTCGTCGGCATCAGGGCGTGGCCGGTCGTGCCCAAGGGCGAGTCCTGGAAGGACGGCGTCTGCCGTCGGCTGGGCTGGGAGGACGACACCGGCTACGTCTGGGCGCAGCGGATCCTCGCCCGGGTGCGCACCTGGACCGACCTGGAGCCGGCGCTGATCGGCCGGGTCGAGGAGCTCATCGACTTCGTGACGACGGACTGAGGGCGGACCCCGGCCCCCACCGTCGCAGGCCCCTGCGGGCGGGCGCACGAGCGGTGCGGGGCGGGGGGTCCTCCGTCAGCCCGGGATGTAGTTGAAGGTGTCCGGGTCGGGACCGGTGCGCTCGCCGCGGTCCAGACCGGTGAGCGTGGCCATGTCCCCGGTGCCGAGCTGGAAGTCGAACAGCTCGAAGTTCTCCTGCATGCGCTGGCGGGAGACCGACTTCGGGAAGACGACGTCCCCGCGCTGCACGTGCCACCGCAGCACGACCTGGGCGGGGGTGCGGTCCAGCCGCTCGGCGATGGCCACGATCGCCGGGTCGTCGAGCACCTTGCCCTGGGCGATCGGCGACCAGGCCTCGGTGACGATCTCGTGGTCGGCGTCGAAGGCCCGCAGCTCCTCCTGCGTGAGGTAGGGGTGCACCTCGATCTGGTTGACCGCGGGGCGCACCTGGGTCTCGCTGAACAGCCGGCGCAGGTGGTGGGTCTGGAAGTTGGAGACGCCGATCGCGCGGCAGCGGCCGCTGGCGTAGATCTCCTCCATCGCCTTCCAGGTCTCGATGTAGTCCACGTCGATCCCGGGCAGCGGCCAGTGGACGAGGAAGAGGTCGAGGTACTCGAGGCCGAGGTCGGCCAGCGACTGGTCGAAGGCGCGCAGCGCGTCGTCGCGGCGGTGGAAGCCGTTGTTCAGCTTGCTGGTCACGAAGACCTCGCCGCGGTCGATGCCCGAGTTGGCGACGGCCTCACCGACACCCTTCTCGTTGCCGTACATCTCAGCGGTGTCGATGTGCCGGTAACCGATCTCCAGGGCCGTGGAGACGGCGTCGGCGGTGTCCTCCGGCGGGACCTGGTAGACGCCGAACCCCAGCTGGGGGATCTCGACGCCGTTGTTGAGTCGGATCGTGGGCACGGTGGCCACGAGGGCTCCTCTCGCTGGCGGATGGGGGCGCCGCGCACGCACGGGGCGCGCGGCCTGCCTACCGACCGCCTACCCGGTCACCCGGCCCTCAACCCGTCGTCAGAAGTAGTCGAGCAGCTGGACCGGCGGGCCGGAGGCGAGGAGGTCCAGCGCGGCCGGGTCGTCCGGGCCGGAGACCAGCCCGGCCAGCGCCGCCGCCCGTCCGGTGGTGATCCCGCAGTAGAGCTGCGCGAACCCGCGGACGTCGAGGGTCAGCCCGGGCTCGCGGCGGGGGCGGCGCAGCTCCCCGGCGCCGTCGGCGAGCTCCAGCTCCCACGGCCCGGTATTCTCCGTCACGACCGGGTCGAGCAGCGTGAACGCCACCCGCCCGCGCACGTGCCCCGGCCAGCCGCGGTCGGCGACGGCGCGCACCACGTCGACCGGTCGGTGCATGAACGCCGCCCTCGGACCCTCCGGTGAGCGCTCGAGCGGCAGCACGCCGGACACCGCGTCGCCGGCCAGCAGCGGCAGCCGCACGGTGCGGGTCACGGTGCGCCAGCCGGCCAGCACCCCGACCAGCGCCCGCGCGGCCTGGTCGGTGACCGCGAGCAGGTCGTGCACCGTCAGCCGCGCCTCGGGCCCGTAGCCGGTGCCGCGCTCGTACACCAGGACGCCGGTGGGGACGCCGTCCTGCTCGGCGACGGTGAGACCGTCCACCCCGTCGGGCCACCGGCCCTCGTGCGGCAGGTCGAAGGCGCCGCCGCGGCGGGTGAGCAGCCCGGCGCGGGGCCGGGCGAGCGTCCCGTAGAGCGCGTCGACGACGGCCAGGTCGGCCGGCTCCCCCGGGCGCACGGAGACGCCGGGCACCGGCGCCGACGGCAGCGCGGCGGTGTCCAGGTCGGCCCGCTGCAGCGCGCCCACGACCTCCCACCCGAGCCGCCGGTACACCGCCGACACGGTCGGGTGGAGCGCGCTGACCGCCGCGCCCCGCTCCCGCCCGCGGGCCAGCAGGCCGGTGAGCAGCGCACGGGCCACCCCGGCGCTGCGGTACTCGGGCAGGACGGCGACGCCACCGACGTCGGCCGTGGCAAGCGCCCGGCCGCCCCACCACTGCTCGTGGCCGGTGTCGGTGGCCTTGCCGACCAGCCGGCCGCGCCCGTCGAACGCGCCCAGCCGCAGCACGCCGTCGACCGCTCGCAGCGCCCGCGCCGGCGCCGCCACCGGGCCGCCGAAGGCCAGCCGGCCCAGCTCCCAGGCGGCGGGCAGCTCGTCGTCGGCCAGCGGCCGCACGGTGAGGCTCACGCGGCGTCCCGGGCCAGGTCCGGCGCGGCCGGCGCGGTCCGGGGGCGCAGCAGCGGCGCGCCGGCCAGCGCGATGAGCGCGGCGACCGCCGCGGCTCCCGCCGGGACGGCGAACGCGGACTCCGCTCCCCAGGCGTCGACGGCGGCGCCGGCCAGCGCGGACCCGGCGGTGACACCCAGGGTGAGCCCGGTGGTGGTCCACGACAGGGCCTCGGTCAGGGCGGTGCGCGGCACCCGCGACTCGACCAGCGAGGTCCCCGAGACCAGCACCGGCGCGATCGCCGTGCCGGCGAGGAAGCCCGCCGCCACCAGCACCGGCAGGGAGCCCACCCCCCACAGCAGCTGCGCGGCCAGGCCGAAGGCGAGGGCGGTGACCAGGAAGCGCGCGGCCAGCGTCCCGGGCAGCCGGGCCACGCCGTAGAGCAGGCCGGCCACGAGGCTGCCGAACGCGTAGACGGCCAGCGCGAGCCCGGCGAGGGCGGGGGCACCCTCCTCGTCGGCGAACCCCACCACGACGACGTCCATCGCGCCGAAGACCGTGCCGACGGCGGCGTAGGTGACGGCGACGACCAGCACCGTCGCGTTGAGCGCGGCCCACCGGCGGGGCGGCGCGCCGGGGTCGACGGGCTGGACGGCGGGCTCGGTGGCCCGCTGGCGGGCGAGCCAGAGCCCGCCGACCGCACCGAGCGTGATCCCGGTGAGGAAGCCGACGGGCGGCGCGACGAGCGTGGCCAGCAGCGTCACCAGCGGCGGACCGACCACGAAGACGACCTCGTCGACGACGGCCTCCAGCGCGAAGGCGGTCTGCCGGCGGCCCGGCTCGGCCAGCGCCTCCGCCCAGCGCGCCCGCACCAGCGACCCGATGTTGGGCCCGCTGGCGCCGCAGAGCGCCGCCAGCACGAACCAGCTCCACCGGGGCGCGCCGAGGGTCACCGCGGCCACGAAGCCGTAGCCGGTGAGCACGTAGCCGGTCATCGCCCAGCGCAGGACGGCGCCCTGCCCGCGGCGGTCCATGGCGCGCGCCCACTGCGGGCTGGCGACGGAGAAGCTCAGCGCGAGCGTGCCCGACACGGCGCCGGCCAGGCCGTAGCTGCCGGTCTCACCGGCGACGAGCAGCACGGCGCCCAGGCCGAGCATGGGGATGGGCAGCCGGGCGACCCACCCGGCGAAGGAGAACGCCACCGAGCCGGGGACGGCGAACAGTCGGGCGTAGGGACTGAACACGGTGCGGGGTGACACGGGACGTCTCGCGCTTCCTGGCCACGGGCGAGTGCGGGGCTGCCCGCCGGTCTCTCGGGTGGCCCCGCGACGGTAGCAACGCGCCCCGGCGACCCGCCGCCGAGAATCCACGGCTCGGCGTGCCGTCGGAGAGCTGCTTGACGGTTCATGCACTCTGTGTGAGCGGTCGCACACGCACCGCACCCCTGCCGAAGGAGTCCCGTGTCCGCGACCTCCCGCCCGCGCCTGCTGCCAGCCGTCGTCCTCGGTCTCGCCGTCCTGCTCGCCCCGGGGACCGCCGCTGCCAAGGGCGGCGACGACCCGGTCGCCTCCGCCGAGGACGGCGCGACGACGACCACCGCCACGGCCGGTGACTTCGCCGTCACCGTCAACGGCCGCGTGACGAACCCGGCCGCCGGTCAGGAGGCCCGGTTGCGCGACGTGACCCCGACCGGCCCGATCGCCGTCCGCGGACGGCACGTCGGGTTCACGATCGACCCCGCGACGCTCGGCGTGCACGACTACACGCTGACCGGCGCGCCGGACCCGCAGCGGATGGTGACCGCCCCGACCGTCGTCTTCGCCTCGAAGGTGCCGCAGCTGACCGCGGCCCAGCTGCGGAGCGTGCGGATCGGCGAGCTGCGGCTGCGCGACGGCGTCCTCGTCGCGGAGTTCACCACCGCCGCCGGCAAGCTCAAGGTGCAGGCCAAGGACGCCCCGCAGGGCGGCATCTTCCAGATGGAGCAGGAGTTCGGCGGCCCGGTCGAGTACGTGCACACGCTGGGCCCGACGCTCTTCTACTTCGTCAACGAGTACACCGGGAAGGTCAACTTCGGGAACGGCGTCCCCGGCGACACGACGCACCAGATGCTGCTCGGCAAGGACAGCCCGCAGGTGGCCACCAAGCTCGCCCAGGACGGGACGACGACCCGCTGGTCGGTCGCCTCGGGCGGCCGGATGGGCGGCGTGCTCGGCGAGGACGCGATCGAGCTGTCCGCCGGCGCCACCGACTGCACCAGCGACTGCCAGGCCCGCAACCGGATCCGGGGTTCGGTGCCGGTGCCGCCGGAGCCGGTGTCGCCGACCCCGATCGGCTGACCTCCGCACTCCCCGGGTGGGGGGCGACCGGAGCTCCGGTCGCCCCCCACCGCCCGTTCGGGGAGCGGCACGGCGTCGTCCTCCCGCACTACATTCGCAGGCGTGACCTCGACCAGCCCGCTCCCGGACCCGGTGGTCCGCCGTCCGGATCCCGCCCCCGGCACCGGTGGGCTGGTGGACCGGCACGGCCGGGTGGCGACCGACCTGCGGGTGTCGCTGACCGACCGGTGCAACCTGCGCTGCACGTACTGCATGCCGCCCGAGGGCCTGGACTGGCTGCCCAAGGTCGAGGTGCTCACCGACGAGGAGGTCGCCCGGCTGGTCCGCATCGGCGTCGAGCAGCTGGGCATCCGCGAGGTCCGCTTCACCGGCGGTGAGCCGCTGCTGCGTCCCGGCCTGGTCGGCATCGTCGCCGCCGCCACCGCGCTCGAGCCCCGCCCCGAGGTCAGCCTGACCACCAACGCGATCGGCCTGGCCCGGGTCGCTCCGGCGCTGGCCGCCGCCGGGCTGGACCGGATCAACTGCAGCCTCGACACCGTCGACCGGGACCGGTTCAAGCAGCTCACCCACCGCGACCGGCTCGACGACGTCCTCGCCGGGCTGGCCGCCGCCCAGGCCGCCGGGCTCACCCCGGTCAAGGTCAACGCCGTCCTGCTGCGCGGGATGAACGAGGAGGACGCCGTCCCGCTGCTGGACTTCTGCCTCGAGCACGGCTACCAGCTGCGCTTCATCGAGCAGATGCCGCTGGACGCCCACCACGCCTGGACCCGGGGCGAGATGGTCACTGCCGAGGACATCCTCGAGCGGCTGTCGGCGGCGCACACCCTGACCCCGGACACCGAGGAGCGCGGCTCGGCCCCGGCCGAGCGCTGGCTGGTCGACGGCGGCCCGGCGACCGTCGGCGTCATCGCCTCGGTGACCCGCTCCTTCTGCGGCAGCTGCGACCGCACCCGGCTGACCGCCGACGGGCAGGTCCGCAACTGCCTGTTCGCCCGTGAGGAGTCCGACCTGCGGACGGCGCTGCGCGACGGCGCCAGCGACGCCGAGCTGGCCGACCGCTGGCGGATCGCCACCCTCGGCAAGCTGCCCGGGCACGGCATCGACGACCCGAGCTTCCTGCAGCCCGCGCGGCCCATGTCGGCGATCGGGGGCTGACCGTGACCTCGAACGTCACCGTCCGATACTTCGCCGGGGCTCGTGCCGCCGCCGGCGTGGAGACCGAGACCCGGGACGCCGGCACGCTCGACGAGCTCGTCGGCCAGATCGTCGAGACGCACGGGGAGCGGCTGCAGAAGGTGCTCACCGCCTGCTCGTTCCTCGTCGACGGCACCCAGACCCGGGACCGGTCGGTGGCGCTGGCGCCGGGCGCGGTCGTCGACGTGCTGCCGCCCTTCGCCGGGGGCTGAAGGAGGACCCCGTCCTCCTCACGCCTCGCACGCTCGGCGCGAGCCTCGGGACGGGGCCGGCGGCGGGACCTTGCACGGGGGCCGCCCGTCCTGCTCACCTCCGTCGGAGAATGGGCCCATGAGCATCTGGGACAGGGCCAAGGCCAGGGTCGAGGAACTCGTCGGCCGCGCCGAGGAGGTGTACGGCGAGTCCCACGGGGACGCCGCCGCGCAGCTGCACGGAGAGGCCCACCGGCTGGAGGGCGAGGCCGAGGAGGAGGCCGCGCTGCGCGACGAGGCCGTGCGGCGGGACCCGGACGACGGCGCAGCCCCCGTCCGCTGACCTGCGCACGATCCCGTACCGGAATGCCCGCGGAGCGAGGACGATCGTGGGCATGGCCGTTCCCGCCATCCTGGACGTCGCCCCCTGGCGCGACTTCCCGGCCGCGGCCTGCGGAGCGATCGAGGCACTGCACGAGCGCCTGGGCTGGGACGTGTGGGTGGTGACCCAGGTCGTGGACGACCGGCAGGTCGTGCTGCACGCCCACCCGCCCGACGTGGTCCGCCCCGGGACCTGGCTGCCGTGGGCGGACACCTTCTGCCGTGCCATGGTCGCCGGGGAGGCCCCACGGGCCGCCACGGTCACCGCCGCCGTCCCGGCCTTCGCCAAGCGCATGGCCGGGCCGACCGCGCGGATCGCCGCCTACATCGGCGTTCCGCTCGTCAGCCCGGACGGGGAGCTGTTCGGCACGCTGTGCGCCTGGGGGTTCCGAGCCCGGCCGCGCAGTGCCGCGCGTGACCTGCCCCTGGTCGAGGCGGTGGCACGCCTGCTGAGCACGCTCATCGCCGCCGGCATCACGCCGGGCGAGCCGCCGGAGCCGGCCACCCGCGCCTGACCGGCCTGGCCCGGCGCCACCGGTGGCGGGCACCCCGCCAGGTCGGGACGGAAGTCCCTACCCCGGCGCGCGGAGCGCGGGAGAGGCTGTCCCGGACGGCGCGGTCCCGCGCCGTCCGGCCCCCCCGCCTGGGGCAGCCCCGCCGGCCGCCGGGCCGGCCCCACCCGCCGAGTCGTGGAGACGTCGACCATGCCCCTTGCCGTCCTGTCCGTCGTCCGAGTGCAGGCCGAGGGCCGCGTGCTCGCCGAGGCCCAGATCCGCCGGACCGAGGTGCCCGGCGTGGTCGCCTCCGCGATGCACGTGGAGTCCGGTCACCTGCCGCTGGGTACCGGCGCCCGCCTGGTCGACGCGGTGCTCGCGGACCCGGCGGTGGGACGGGCCGAGCGACTCGTCGCCACGATGCCGCTGAACGACACCGAGATGCTCGACCGGGTGCGGCAGCGCAGCGGCGAGGTGGCCGCCCGGGCCGCCGGCGCCACGAAGATCGTCGAGGCGCAGCTGGTGCCCGCGCGCTAGGGGCAGGCCACCCACTCCTCGTCGCCGTCGGTGAAGACCTGCCGCTTCCAGATCGGCAGCCGCTCCTTCACCAGGTCGACGAGCTCGGCGCAGGCGGCGAAGGCCTCACCGCGGTGCGAGGAGCTGACCGCGCAGGCCAGCGCGACGTCGCCGATGCCGAGCATGCCGACCCGGTGGGAGACGGCGACGGCGTGCACGTCGGGCCGCGCGGCGAACTCCTGCGCCAGCTCGACGATGACCTGCTCGGCCGTCGGGTGGCCGACGTACTCCAGCTCGGTCACCGACCGGCCGCCGTCGTGGTCGCGGACCACGCCGGCGAAGGAGACGACCGCGCCGGCCGCCTTGTCGGCGACGGCGTCCTCGTGCTCGGCGACGGACAGGGGTGCGTCGACGACCCGGGCGATCACGGCGCCGACGGTACCCCGCCGGGCGGCACGTCGAGGTCGGTCGGATCGGCCAGGCCGGTGCAGTCGACCTCGGTGACGTCGGCGCCGGCGAGGTACCGGCGGGCGCCCTCGTCGCCGGTCGCGCTCGCGGCCACGCCGGCCCAGTGCTCCCGGCCGAGCAGCACCGGGTGCCCGCGGACGCCGCCGTAGGTGGCGATCGCCAGCGCGTCGGGGGCGGCGTGCGCGGCGAGGGCGCGCAGCGCCTCCGGCGTCATCCCCGGCATGTCGACCAGCGTGACCAGCACGGCGTCGACGCGACCGGGCCAGCCGCGGAGCCCGTCGAGGCCGGTGCGCAGCGAGGACGCCATGCCGGTCTCCCAGTCGCGGTTGGCCAGCACGGTGGCGCCGTCGAGGTCCGCCGTCCGCCAGACGTCGACCGCCTGCGCCCCGAGGACGACGAGCACCGGGTCGCACACCGCCCGCGCCGTCCGCACCGCCCGCTCCACCAGCAGGCTGCCCCCGTACTCGACCAGCGCCTTGGGCATGCCGTAGCGGCGCCCGCCGCCCGCGGCGAGGACCAGCCCCGCGACCGTGCTCATCCCGCCACCTTCCCCGATGACCGGCTGCGCTGATCGTCGCGGGTCCTGGCTCACGACCGGTGGTGAGCCAGGACCCGCCACGGTGATCCCGGCTGATCGTCGCGGCGTCGACGTCCCGGCGTGCGCGGACGTCTCAGCGCGCGTAGACGGCGACGTCGGAGGCCTTGACCGACGCCCACACCGGCGTGCCGGGGGCCAGACCGAGCTCGGCGAAGGCGGTCGCGGTGACGTCGGCGACCAGCGGCACCTCGCCGTCGAGCTCGCAGCGCACCGTGGACCCGTGCGGCGTGGCCGACACCAGCCGGGCCGGCCACACGTTGCGCGGGCTGCCCTCCGGCCGCGCCGGCCACAGCGCCACCGACTCCGGCCGGACCGCGACGAACACCGGTCCCGCCGTCTCCTCGGCCACCGCCACGCGGCCGCCGCCGTCCAGCCGCACCGTCGTCCCCGCGCCGGTGCCGGGCAGCAGCGCCAGGCCGACCAGCCGGGCGACGTAGTCGGTCCGCGGGTGGCGGCTCACGTCGGACGGCGTCCCGGCCTGCACGACCCGGCCCTCCTCCACGACGACGACCCGGTCGGCCAGCGCCATCGCGTCGACCGGGTCGTGGGTGACGAGCACCGTGCTGCCGGGGAACTCGCCGAGGTGGCGGCGCAGCTCCGCGCGGACGGTGAGCCGGGTGCGGGCGTCCAGCGCCGAGAGCGGCTCGTCGAGCAGCAGCAGCGCCGGCTCGCCCACCAGGGCGCGCGCCAGCGCCGCCCGCTGCGCCTGCCCGCCGGAGAGCCGGCCGGGCCGCCGGTCGCCGAGCTCGGCGATCCCGACCCGGGCGAGCCAGTCGCGGGCCGCGGCGCGGGCGGCGGACTTGCCGAGGCCGCGGGTGCGCAGGCCGAAGGCGACGTTGTCAGTGACCGACAGGTGCGGGAAGAGCAGGTGGTCCTGGAAGACCATGCCGAGGCGGCGCTCGTGCGCGGGGACGTGCACGCCGGCGAGGACGTCGTCCCACGTCTCGGGGCCGACGGCGACCCGACCGCTGTCGGGCGGGAGCAGCCCGGCGAGCACGCGCAGCAGCGTGGACTTGCCGGCGCCGTTCGGGCCGAGGACGGCGAGCACCTCGCCGTCGGCCACCTCGAGGTCGAGCTCGACGGTCATCGGGCCGCGGTCGACCCGCACGTCGGCGGTCAGGCTCACCGGACCGCCCGGGTGAGCCAGCGGTCACGAGCAGTCCACGTGCCCACCGCGGACCTCACGCCGCGGCTCCTGGTCGGGACAGCCAACGGTCGCGCAGGAGGAGCAGCGTCGCGACGGAGACGGCGAGCAGCACGAGGGAGAGCACGATCGCCGCGTCCGGGTCCTGCTGGAGCGCCAGGTAGACCGCGAGCGGCATCGTCTGCGTCGTCCCCGGGAAGTTGCCCGCGAAGGTGATGGTGGCGCCGAACTCGCCGAGCGCGCGGGCCCAGCACAGCACCGCACCGGCGGCGATCCCGGGCGCGACCATCGGCAGGGTGACCCGGCGGAACGTCGTCCACCGGTCGGCGCCCAGGGTGGCGGCGGCGTCCTCGAAGCGGGCGTCGGCGGCGCGCAGCGCGCCCTCGACGCTGATCACGAGGAACGGCATGGCCACGAAGGTCTCGGCGATGACGACCGCGGTGGTGGTGAACGGGATCGTCACGTCGAGGGCCTGGTCCAGCCAGCGGCCGACGATGCCCTGCCGGCCCAGCACGAGGAACAGCGCGACACCGCCGACGACCGGGGGCAGCACCAGCGGCACGGTGACCAGCGCGCGCAGCACCGACCGGCCGCGGGCGCGGGACCGGGCGAGCACCCAGGCCAGCGGGACGCCGAGCACCAGGGACAGCGCGGTCGCGGCCGAGGCGGAGACCAGGCTCAGGCGCAGCGCCTGGCCGACCGCCGGGCCGGCCAGCTGCGGGCCCAGCTCACCCCAGGGCGCGCGGAGGACGAGGCCGGCCAGGGGCAGGACCAGGAAGGCGACGGCGAGGACCGCCGGGACGAGCAGCGGAACGGGGACGCCGGGCTCTCGCGTGCGCCTCACGGGGTCCGGAAGCCGGCGTCGGCCAGCGCCTGCCGTCCCTCCTCCGAACGCACCAGGTCGACGAAGGCGGCGCCCGCCTGCGGGTTGGGGGCCTCGGTCAGCACCGCGATCGGGTAGTCGTTGACCGCCCGCTCGGCCTCCGGGACGTCGATGCCCTCGACGGCGTCCCCGGCCGCGGTGACGTCGGTCGTGTAGACCAGCGCGGCGTCGACCTCGCCGAGCTCGACCTTGGTCAGCGCGGCCCGCACGTCCTCCTCGAGCGTGTCGGGCGCCGCCTCCACGCCGGCCGCGGCGAAGACGTCCTCGGCAGCCGCGCCGCACGGCACCTGCGGAGCGCAGACCGCGAGCGCGAGCTCCTCCCGGGCGAGGTCGGCGAGCCCCGTGACACCGGCCGGGTTGCCCGCCGGGACGGCGATCTGCAGCACGTTGGCGGCGAAGACCTGCGGCTCGCCGTCAGCCAGCCCGGCGTCGGTGACCACGGCCATCTGCGACCGGTTGGCGCTGGCGAAGACGTCGGCCGGGGCGCCCTGGGTGACCTGGGCGGCCAGCGCCGAGCTGCCGGCGAAGGTGAACCGCACGTCCAGGCCGGGGTGGTCGGCCTCGAGCCGCTCACCGAGGTCGGTGAAGACGTCGGTGAGCGAGGCGGCGGCGAAGACGGTCAGCGTGCCGCCGAGCCCGCCGTCGTCGGACGTCGCCGTCGTGGTGGTCGCGGCCACGCCGTCGTCCCCTCCGCCGCAGGCGCTCAACGCGCCCACGGCCACCGCCACCAGCACCACCGAGCTCCGGATCCGCATCGGGACTCCTCCCTGCCGGGCGGACCAGCCGATCCGCGCCTGCGGGACCATAACCGAGATGGCTCCGGATCCGCGGCGTCCACGGTGCGTGGGGGGTCCGCGCAGTCGTACGGTCGGCCTCTCGTCGCCGACCCGAGGGCCTCGACGCGCCCGCCCACCGCAACCAGCCGTCCGGCACGGTCACCGCGGTCACGCCCGGGTCGGTGACGGCGACGGTCGAGGTCGCCGTCGGCGGTCAGGAGAAGACCGCGTCGGTCACCGAGGAGGCGGTGGAGGACCTCGGGCTGTCACCGGGCTCGGCGGTCGTCGTCCCGGTGAGGTCGACCGAGGTGGTGCTCGCTGTCGAGGACTGGAGGAGGGCCCCCTCGCCCCCCACCCCCTCGCTCCGGTCGGGGCGGGCCCTGGGAGGGGGCCGCCGTCAGGGGACGTCGACGCTGACCTGGGTGGCCTTGACCGTGGCCACCGCCCGCACGCCGACGTCCAGGCCGAGCTCGTCGGCTGCCTCGCGCGACATCAGCGAGACCAGCCGGAACGGCCCGGCCTGGATCTCCACCTGCGCCATCACGGTGTCGCGGACGACGCGGGTGACGATGCCGGTCAGCCGGTTGCGGGCCGAGGAGCCGCGGGTGGTGCCGGGCTCGGGGGCCTCGTGCAGCTGCGTGGCCAGCCGGGCCAGGTCGGCACCGTCGACGTGCGCAGGGCCGCCCCCGTCGCGGGAGGCGGGCAGCCGGCCGCTGTCGATCCAGCGGCGCACCGTGTCGTCGCTGACGCCGAGCAGAATTGCGGCCTCGGCGATCCGGTAGGCGGTCGTCACCGGAGCAGGCTAGAGAAAGGACCCCGTCCTCCCCACCCTTCGCAGGCTCAGGGCGGGACCCGGGACGGGGCCACCCCTGCCCCCACCGCTCGCAGGCTCACGGCGGGACCCTGCAGGAGGGCCGCCGTTCCAGCACGTCACCAGGCTCGCGGCGGGACCCTGCAGGGAGGCCGCCGTCCCCCGCACCTCCGGCACGCGGGGCTGGAGGACTCCCCCCCGGATCCCTCGCGTGCTCGGGGACCACGCCGCGATCAGGCCCCTCGGCCGCCGGTGGACCGGCTGCAGCGGGGTAGGACACCCGGACCTGGGACGAGGTGGGAGTGCAGCCGGCGCCCGACCGCCCGTCGGGAGAGGAGGGCCGGATGCGCCGGTGGTGGGGCCCGCTGATCGTCTCGGTGGTGTACCTGGGGCTCTGGTTGGGGCTGGACGTCATCGCCAGCGTCTTCCAGGCACGCCAGGAGGTGTCGCTGTGGTACCCCCCGACCGGGCTGAGCTTCGTCCTGCTGCTCGTGTTCGGGCTGCGCTACGCCCCGCTCCTCGTGCTGACCGACCCCCTGCACGGACTGGTGGTCAGCGGTCCGGACGTCAGCTGGGTCAGCGTCTGGCTCGGGGGCGTGGTCAGCACCGCCGTCTACACGGCCGTGGCCTGGCTCCTGCTCCGGCGGCTGCGGATCGACCCCCGCCTCCCGGGTCAGCGTGACGTCGTCTGGCTGCTGGGGCTGGCCGCCGTCGCCGGGCCGCTGGTCGTCGCGGTCGCCCAGGTCCTGCAGTACATCGTCACCGGGCTGCTGACCTGGGACGAGTTGTTCCGCGGCGTCCTCGGCTTCTGGTCCGGCCGGGCCACGGGCGTCGGGGTGCTGACGCCCGCGCTGCTCGTGGCCAGCCGGCGGGTGCCCGCGCTCTGGCGCGACCGGCCGGCGCTCACCGACCCGGTCCCGGTCGGACGGGGGGACGAGCGCCCGTCCTGGCCGGGCCGGGTCCGGCCGCGGTGGCTGGGCCGGCTCGCCGACCGCGTGCTGGACCAGCCGCTGGAGCTCGTCGGGCAGACCGTCCTGCTGCTCGCCACCGTGTACCTGGCCTACGGCGAGCCGGCGGTCGGCGGGCTGGACCTGGCCTACCTCGTGTACGTGCCGCTCATCTGGATCGCCGTCCGTGGTGGGCTGCCCCGGGTGGCGTTCGCCGTCCTCGTCGCCAACACCCTCGCCGTGGCACTGGTCGGTCGGGACGTCGTGGAGAGCCCGCTGCGGCTGCAGCTCGGCCTGGTGACCCTCACCCTGGCCGGGTTGACCCTCGGCGCGCTGGTCACCGGCCGGCAGGCCAGCATCGCGGCCGCCGAGCACGCGGCGGTGCACGACTCGCTCACCGGGCTGGCCAACCGGGTCCTGCTCATGGACCGCCTGGACGCCGCGGCGCACCGGGCCGAGCGCAGACCGGACGCCAGGTTCGCGGTCCTCTACTGCGACCTGGACGGCTTCAAGGCGGTCAACGACCAGCTCGGGCACGACGCCGGCGACGAGCTGCTCGTGGCGGTCGCGCGCCGGCTGGAGAGGGCCGTGCGGCCGGGCGACCTGGTCAGCCGGCTCGGCGGGGACGAGATGGCCGTCCTGCTCGACGGCGTGACCGGCGTCGAGGAGGCAGCCGGGGTCGCCGAGCGGCTGCTCGCCGCGCTGGCCGAGCCGTACGCCGTCGACGGCCGGGAGGTCGTCGTCACGGTCAGCGTCGGGGTCGCGGTCGCCGACGCCGAGGGGCTGGCCCGGCCGCGGCTGCGCGCGGAGCGGGAGGGCCTGACCGGGTCGGAGGAGAGCGGGCACGCCGAGGAGGTCCTCCGGGCGGCGGACCTGGCCCTGCAGCGGGCCAAGGCGACCGGAGGCCACCGCTACGAGGTGTTCAACGAACCCCTGCGCCAGCACACCCGGGACCGGCTGGGGCTGCGCGCCGCGCTGCGCCGCGCGGTCGCAGCCGGAGCGGTGACCGTCGCCTACCAGCCGATCGTGCGGGTGACCGACGGCCGGCTCGTGGCCGTGGAGACGCTCGCCCGGTGGCACGACGCCGAGCGCGGGGACGTGCCGGCGACGGAGTTCATCGCCCTGGCCGAGGAGACCGGGCTGATCCACGACCTCGGCATGCAGGTGCTCGAGCAGGCCTGCACCCAGGCCGTGCAGTGGCGACGGGTCTTCGGCCCGGGCCCGACCCCCCGCGTGGCGGTCAACGTCTCGACCCGTCAGCTGCTCCCCGCGGACTTCGCCCCCCGCGTGCTCGCGCTGCTCGACCGCGTCGGGCTGCCCGCGGACGCCCTCGAGCTGGAGATGACGGAGTCCTGCGCGGTGGAGCCCGGGGCGCGGGCAGCCCTGGAACGCTTCACCGCCGCGGGCGTCATGCTGGCCGTGGACGACTTCGGCACCGGCTACTCCAGCTTCGCGGCGCTGCGCGAGCGGACGCCACAGGCGTTCAAACTCGACCGCTCCTTCATCGCGCGGCTGCCCGACGACCGCCCGACCGACGCGATCGTCTCTGCCGTGCTCGCGCTCGCCCAGCACCTGGGCGCCACCGTCACCGCCGAGGGCGTGGAGACGGAGGAGCAGCTCCAGCGCCTCCGGGAGCTGGGGTGCCCCCAGGTCCAGGGCTTCCTCCTGGGCAACCCGGCGACCGCGCAGCAGATCGAGCGGGACTGGCTCAGCCGGCCGAGGTGACCGCCACCGCCTCGTGCGTGGTCGCACACCGCCCACCCCCGGGACGGGTCGCTCGGGGTGCCGTGCCACCAGCGTCCCGTTTGCCGATCGGCGACCTCGGGCAGCCGGTGCCGGTGCTCCGCAAGAAGCAGGACCCCGCAGGGGCGTCCCCCTCCGTCCGCACCCGCCGCATCCGGGAGACCGCGCGCGAGCTGCTCGGCTACGAGGACTTCCGGCCGGGTCAGGAGGAGGCGATGGAGTCCGTGGTCAGCGGCCGGGACACCCTGGCGGTGCTGCCCTCGGGCGCCGGGAAGTCCGCCGTCTACCAGATCGCCGGGCAGCTGGTCGACGGTCCGGTGCTCGTCGTCTCCCCCCTCATCGCGCTGCAGCGCGACCAGGTCGGCCGGCTCGACGAGCTCGACGGACTCGACGGCCGGGCCGCTCAGCTGAACTCCGCGCTCTCGGCCGGCGACCAGCGCGCCGCGCTCGGAGGACTCGCGGACGGGACGGTCCGCCACCTCTTCCTCGCTCCCGAGCAGTTGACCAAGCCCGAGGTCGTGGAGGCCATCGCGAAGGCGCACCCCGCGCTGTTCGTCGTCGACGAGGCCCACTGCGTCTCCGCCTGGGGTCACGACTTCCGCCCCGACTACCTGCGCCTCGGCGGGGTCATCGAGCAGCTCGGCCACCCGACGGTGCTCGCCCTCACCGCCACCGCCGCGCCCCCGGTGCGCGCGGAGATCCTCGAGCGCCTGGGCATGCGCGACGCCCGGGTCGTCGTGGCCGGGTTCGACCGGCCGGAGATCCGGCTGGAGGTCGAGCAGCACGCCGACGCCCACGGCAAGGACCAGGCCGTGCTGGACCGGGTCACCGGCCTGGTCGGCGAGGGGCGGCTCCCCGGGATCGTCTACAGCGCCACCCGCAAGGGCACCGAGGGCATCGCCGCCGAGCTCGCCGAGCGCGGGCTGCGGGTGCGCCCCTACCACGCCGGGCTGAAGAAGTCCGAGCGCGAGGACACCCAGCGCGCGTTCATGGACGACGAGCTGGACGTCGTCGTCGCCACGACCGCCTTCGGCATGGGCATCGACAAGCCCGACACCCGCTTCGTCGTCCACGCCGAACCCGCCGACTCCGTCGACAGCTACTACCAGGAGATCGGCCGCGCCGGCCGTGACGGTCAGCCCGCGCTCGCCCTGCTCGTGTACCGCCAGGAGGACCTGGGCCTGCGCAGGTTCTTCGCCGCCGGCATCCCGCCGGAGCAGGAGCTGCAGCAGGTCGCCGGCCTGGTCGCCGCCGCAGAGGCCGCCGGCATCGAGGACGGCGTCGACGTGCGGCAGCTGCGCGAGCAGACCGGCCGGCCCGCCACCCCGCTGGCCCGCGACCTCAACCTGCTGGAACAGGTGTCGGCGGTCGTGCTCGACGAGGAGGGCGCCGTCCACCCCGTGGAGGGCGCACCGAGCCCCGGCGACGCCGCGGCCGCCGCCCGCGAGCTGGCCGAGCACCACGAGCAGGTCGACCAGAGCCGGGTGGAGATGATGCGCGGCTACGCCGACACCACCGCGTGCCGGCGGCAGTTCCTGCTCGGCTACTTCGGCGAGCAGCTGGAGCAGCCGTGCGGGAACTGCGACAACTGCGACGCCGGCCTGTCCCAGGAGCAGCCCGACGGCGACGAGACGCCGTTCCCCCCGCAGACCCCGGTGCAGCACACCGAGTGGGGCCCCGGCGTGGTCATGCGGGTCGAGGACGACCGGGTCGTCGTCCTGTTCGAGGAGGTCGGCTACAAGACGCTGGCGCTGGCCGCCGTCCTGGACAACGACCTGCTCGAGCGCCGCGACTGACCCCCGGTCCGGCGACCCGGGACCCCTTCGCCCTGCGAAGAGCAGGCACCGGCTCGATGATCACCACGGAGACCGGGCGACCCGCGTGCCCGGCGGAAGGAGTACACGGGTGAAGGTCCTGGGCATCAACGCCATCTACCACGACCCGTCGGCGGCCCTGGTCGTCGACGGCAGGGTCGTGGCCGCGGCCGAGGAGGAGCGGTTCAGCCGGCGCAAGCACGGCAAGCGCCCCCTGCCGTGGAGCGCCTGGGAGCTGCCCGAGCTGTCGGCGGCCTGGTGCCTGAGGGAGGCCGGGATCCGGCCCGAGGAACTGGACGCGGTCGCCTACTCCTTCGACCCCGCGCTGATGGGCACCCCGGAGGAGTCCGGCCTGTTCGACGACGGCGACACCATGCGCAAGAGGTACGCCGAGATGGCCCCGGGCTTCCTGGCGCACGCGCTGCCGGGGCTCGACCCGGCCACGGTCCACTTCGTCAAGCACCACGTCGCGCACGCCGCATCGGCCGGCAAGGCCGCGCCACAGCGGGACAACGCCGTCCTCGTCCTCGACGGCCGCGGCGAGGCGCACAGCCACCTGGCCGGCCGGTACGTCGACGGCCAGCTGGAGGTGCTCGCCGGCCAGGCGCTGCCGCACTCGCTGGGCCTGGTGTACGAGGAGCTCACCGACCACCTGGGCTTCCTGCGCAGCTCCGACGAGTTCAAGGTCATGGCGATGGCCTCCTACGGCAAGCCGCGGTTCCTCGGCGAGCTGTCGGAGCTGATCCGGGCCACGGACGACGGCGGGTTCCGCACCGAGAGGATCGACTTCACCGAGTTCGCCCCGCGGCTGGGCAAGGACGAGCCCTGGACCGAGGCCCACGCCGACCTCGCCGCCAGCGTGCAGACCCGGCTGGAGGAGGTGCTCGTCGACCTCGCCCGCTGGGTGCACGAGCAGACCGGCGAGAAGACGCTCACCATGGCCGGCGGCACGGCGCTCAACTGCGTGGCCAACACGCGGATCCTCGCCGAGAGCCCGTTCGAGGAGGTCTGGGTGCAGCCCGCCGCCGGGGACGCCGGGACGGCGCTGGGCGCGGCCCTGCACGTGGCCGCGGAGCTGGGCGAGCGCACCGAGCCGATGCCCGGCGCCGCGCTCGGCCGGGGCTGGAGCGACGACGAGATCGAGCGGTGGCTGGAGACGGCGGCGATCGACTACGAGCGTCCGGACGACGTCGCCGAGGCCGTGGCCGAGGTGCTGGCCGACAACGGCATCGTCGCCTGGTTCCAGGGCCGGTCGGAGTTCGGCCCGCGCGCGCTGGGCCACCGCTCGCTGCTGGCCCACCCCGGGTTCGAGGCCAACCTGGAGCGGATGAACGACGTCAAGGGCCGGGAGCAGTTCCGCCCGGTGGCGCCGATGGTGCTGCTGGAGCGGGCCCCCGAGATCTTCAGCCGGGGTCCGATCCCCTCGCCGTACATGCTCTTCGTGCACGACGTCGCCCCCGAGTGGAAGGACCGCATCCCGACGGTCACCCACGTCGACGGGACGGCGCGCATCCAGACCATCGACCGCGGGACCGAGCCGCTGGTGCACAGCATGATCTCGGCCTTCGAGCGGCGCACCGGCATCCCGGTGGTGGTCAACACCAGCCTGAACACCGCCGGGCGGCCGATGGTCGACGACCCGCGCGACGCGCTCGAGTGCTTCGGGTCGGCGCCGGTGGACCTGCTCGCCATCGGCCCGTTCGTCGTCCGCCGGCCGAGGCCCACCCCGCGCTGACCCGGGGTCCGGCGGCCCTCGACCACCCTCCAGGGTGGACGACCCGGCGGGGGTGGACCGCGCGGCCGCCGTCCGGCGAACTCCCTGGTGACGGGCCCACGCCCCCGCAGGTAACGGTCGGGCAACGGTCGTCCCCCGATCAGGGGACGACCGTTACCGGCCGTCCGCCAGGGGTAATCCGGACCCGGACCGTCCAAGACAGGGCGGACCACGCAAGGCACATCGGGAGGACCCCCATGTCCGCAACATCCGGCAACACCGGCACCGGCCGCGGAGCCATGACCTGGCCCCAGATGCTGGGGCTCGCCTTCGGCGCGATCTACCTCCTGGTCGGAGTCGTGGGCTTCTTCGTCACGGGATTCGGGGACTTCTTCGCCCACGACACCAACCAGACGCTGCTGGGCTTCGAGATCAACGGCATGCACAACGTCGTCCACATCGTCATCGGTGTGGCCGGCCTGCTGTTGGCTCGCACCCTGGCCGGCGCCCGCACGTACGGCTGGCTGCTGGCCGTCGGCTACGGCGCCGCGTTCGTCTACGGGCTGATCGCGATCGGCGAGCCGTGGGACTTCCTCAGCATCAACGCCGCTGACAACGTCCTGCACCTCCTCACCGCGATCGTGGGTCTGGCCATCGCGCTGGGCCCGGTGCGCAACGCCGTCACCCACCGCGGTACGCGCGTCTGAGACGGCCCCCTTGCAGGGTCCCGCCGCGAGCTTGCGAGCGGTGGGGGGCAAGGGGGTCCTTGCTCCCGTCCTCATCCCTCGCACGCTCGGGACGAGCCTCCGGACGGGGCCGGCGTAGACCCTGCGGGGCCGTTCCAGCACGTCGCCCGAGGCCGGGTCCCGCACGGGGCCCGGCCTCCGGCGCGTCCGGACCGGATGCGCGCCCGAGGGGCTGGCGGCACGGCCGCCGACGGCGGAGGCTGGTCGCGGGGCGCGTCCGGGGGACGACGCCGACCGCGCCCCGGCCGCGCCCGAGCCCCGGGGCGCCGCACGTGCCGCAACCGGAGGCCGTGCCGTGGACGACGACGCCGTGCTGCGCGCCCTGGGCGAGGACCTCGCCCGGACCGACCCCGACCTGGCCGCCCGGCTCACCGCCGGCCCCGGTGTGCGCACCCAGCGCCCCGGCCACGGGGCGCTCTGGGTCCTGGTGCTCGGTGCGCTGGTGGCGGTGGCCGTGCCCTTCCTGGTCGGCCCGGCCGCCTTCGGCGTGATGGCCCTGGTGGTGCTGCTCGGCTGCCCGATCGTGATCAGCCACTGCCTGCCGTCCACCGCGGACGGGCAGGACGACGACCCGCCGTCCTGGTCGGCCGGCCGGGGAGCCGACCCCTGACGAGACGGTCGTCCCGCCAGGCTCTACGTTGCGCTCATGGACTTCGCCCTCTCCGCCCGAGCCGAGGACGTCTGCGGCCGGATGTGGGACTTCATGCGTGAGCAGGTCTTCCCCGCCGAGCCGGTCTACGACGCGTGGCGCGCCGAACGCGGTCACGACAACCACGAGCACCCGCCGGTGCTGGAGGACCTGAAGGTCGAGGCGCGCAAGCGCGGCCTGTGGAACCTCTTCCACCACGAGCTGGGCGGGATGACCAACCTGGAGTACGCCTCCGTCGCCGAGATCATGGGCTGGTCGCCGGTGATCGCGCCCGAGGTCACCAACTGCGGGGCCCCGGACACCGGCAACATGGAGACCCTCATGCTGTTCGGCACGCCCGAGCAGAAGGAGCGCTGGCTGGACCCGCTGCTCGACGGCGAGATCCGGTCGGGCTTCGCGATGACCGAGCCCGACGTGGCGTCGTCCGACGCCCGGAACGTCCAGACCTCGATCGTCCGCGACGGCGACGAGTACGTCATCAACGGGCGCAAGTGGTGGATCACCGGCACCGCCGACGAGCGCTGCCAGATCTTCATCGTGATGGGCAAGACCGACCCGGACGGGCCGCCGCACCGCCAGCAGTCGATGGTGCTCGTCCCCCGGGACACCCCGGGCTTCGAGATCGTCCGGCACCTGCCGGTCTTCGGCTACCAGGACCAGCACGGCCACTCCGAGCTGCGGTTCACCGACGTGCGCGTGCCGGCGTCGAACATCCTGGCCGGCGAGGGTGACGGCTTCATGATCGCCCAGGCCCGGCTCGGCCCCGGCCGCATCCACCACTGCATGCGCGCGATCGGCATGGCGGAGCGGGCGCTCGCGCTGATGGTCGAACGGGCCAAGGCACGCGTGGCCTTCGGCCGCCCGCTGGCCGAGCAGGGGACGGTGCGCGAGAGCATCGCGCTCTCCCGGATGGAGATCGACCAGGCGCGGCTCTACGTGCTCCAGACGGCCGACCTGATCGACAGGTACGGCGCCAAGGGCGCCAAGACCGAGATCTCCGCGATCAAGGTGGCCGCGCCGCGGGTGGCGCTCGCCGTCATCGACCGCGCGATCCAGCTGCACGGAGGCGCCGGGGTCAGCAACGACACCGTGCTGGCGCGCTTCTACGCCAGCGCCCGCACGCTGCGGATCGTCGACGGCCCGGACGCGGTGCACATCCGCGGGGTCGCCAAGGAGGAACTGGCGCGCGAGCGCCCGTTCGTCGGCTGAGGGAGGACCCCGGCCCCCGGGCACCGGCACCCGCAGCGGGATGTCGGTGCCCGGTGCCAGGCTGACCGCGTGCCCACGGACCCCGAGGCCGACGACCTGCTGAGCGAGCACCCCGAGGCGGTCGCGGCCACCGCCCAGCGGCTGCGCACCGCGCTGCTCGAGGCGCACCCGCAGCTGGAGGAGCGGGTGCGTCGCGGTTGGCACTCGATCAACTACCGCGACCCGGTGGCCGGTTTCGTCTGCGCGGTCTTCCCGACGGCGGACCGGGTGCAGCTGGTGTTCGAGCACGGCGCCCGGCTGCCCGATCCCGAGGGCCGGTTGTCCGGCACCGGCAAGCAGGTGCGCACGCTCGACCTCAGCGCTCCCGAGGAGGTCGACGTCGCCGTCGTCGCGACGTTCCTCGACCACGCCGTCGAACTGGGCGCCGGGCTCCGCGGCCGCTGAGCGGCCGGGACGACGTCAGGGGGCGATCGTCCCGCCGAAGCCGCCGCCGGCGAGCTTGGCCATCAGCTGCGTGCGGTCCAGGCCCGCGGCCTCCAGCGCGTCGCCGTCCCGGTCGGTGTCGATCTCGTCGGGCAGCTGGGCAGCGACCCTGTCGGCAGTGTCGTTGTCGCCCTCGGTGTGCAGCACTCGCAGCAGTTCCTGCTTGTCCAGCTTCACGCCCGACCTCCGCTCGGTCCGCCTCCAGGAGTGCTCCAGCGTGGTGCGGGCCACCCGGGCGCGCAACGGGAGGGCCCGCGGTCGGGCTCGGGCGCGCTGGTCAGCGGTGCCGCGCGCGCCGGTACAGGAAGGCCGCCACCGCCGCGAGGACCGCGCCGAGGAACACCTGGGCGACCCCGACGACGGTCCGGTCGCCGGCGAACCACGTCACCGACGACACCAGCAGGACGACGGCGACGCCGGCCACGAGCAGGGCGACGAGACGCTCGCGGCGGTCCCCCGCGGGTGAGGTCATGCGGCCGACCCTAGGCGACCCCGTCCCGGGCCCGCCCCGAGCCGGCTGACGTGCTGGAACGGCCACCCTCCAGGGGCCCGCGCCGGGCCTGCGAGGCGTGGGGGGAAGGGTGGTCCTCCTTCAGTCGGCCCGGTTCGGCGGCTCGCCGGCGGCGCGCGCCTCGGCGGCCCGGACGGGGTCGTAGGCGCAGGCGTCGGCCACGTCGGTCGCCGCCACGGGGTCGTCCGCGGGTTCGCCGGGCGCCGGCGTCGCCGAGCCGGGAGTCGGGGTGGGGGTCGGCGTGGGGGTGCCCTCCGCGGCGTCGTCGCCCGCCGGGGCGGGGGTGATGGCGTCGTCGACGATCGCGCGCATCCGGTCGTAGTCGGGGTACGCCGGGTCGATCACGGTGTTGTCGAAGACGACGCTGCGCACCTCGGCGTCCTTGACCAGGAACCCGAGATCGACGAAGTCGTCGAGGGCCGAGCGCGGGATGTCGGTGCTCACGATGTCCTGCGTGGTCGTGGCGAGCTCCTGGTAGCGCCGCAGCAGGGTGACCGGGTCGGCGGCGTCGATGATCGCGCCGATCGTGCAGCGCTGTCGGTCCATCCGGTCGTAGTCGGTCAGCCCGTAGCGGCCGCGGGCGAACTGCAGCGCCGTCCAGCCGTCCATGTGCTGGGCCGGTCCCGGCTCGATGTAGTCGTCCGGCAGTTCCTGGCCGGAGATGCCGTTGATCGGCACGTAGTAGTTGACGTTCACGGTGATGCCGCCGAGGGCGTCGACCAACCGGGCGAAGCCGTCGAGGTTGACCAGCACGAAGTAGTCGATGTCCAGGCCCAGCGCCTCGCCGACGCCGAGCTTGAGGAAGTCCGCGCCCGGGTCGTCGGTGCGCCCGAGGATGTCGGGGTACCAGGCCGGCCCGGTGCGGTAGACGGCGTTGAGCAGGCTGTCGGCCTCGTTGGCGCCCTCGAAGCCGTCCGGGTAGACCTCGGCCAGCGGGCTGTCCGAGGGGAAGGGCAGGTCCTGCAGGTTGCGCGGCAGGCTGAACAAGGTTGTGTCGCCGGTCTCGGTGTCGATGCTGGCCACGATGACCGTGTCGGTGCGCACGCCCTCGCGCCCCTCCCCGCCGTCCCCACCGAGCAGGAGCACGTTGACCCGCTCCTGGTCGCCGAAGGGGTCGGGGTGGTCGCCGTCGTCCACCGTCGCCGACTCGCGGTCGGCGAAGAGGCCGTCGATGAGCCCCTGCTGGGCCAACGCCACCTGGCCGATGGTGACCACCGGGTACGCGATGCCGGCGACCAGCGCGGCGACGAGGAGGCCGCCGAGCAGGTGCTTGCCGCGGGAGGTCCGGGGTGGCAGCAGCACCCGGTAGCCCGCCACGACGACGGCGATCCAGAGCAACCCGAGGACGAGGACACCGCCGAGGACCCAGGTCAGCGCGGTCGGGTCGACCGCGACCCGCGCCGCGGTCCGCTGTCCCACGGTGGCCAGCCAGGCGGCCCCGCCGACGAGTGCGAGGAAGGCCACGAGGACCAGGCCGCCGAGCCGGTGTCGCCCGGCCGCGAGGAACGCCGTCCCCGGGAGGACGGCGTTCAGCACGGTCAGGCCCAGCGTCGCGGTGAAGCCGCGTCCGCGGGCCCGGGACCGCGGGCCCTCCGGCGGCGGGGGCAGGGGCCGCGACGGGCCGATGGGACGCGTCACGTCCCACTCGTGCTCGCTCACGTGGTCTCCTCGCTGTCCTCGACCGACCCGCGGCCCATGATCCCACCGACCGCGCCGGCGTACCGGCGTTCCGGCGTTGCGGCGTTCCGGCCGACCACCTGTGCGAACACCCATCCGGGTACCCCGCCGGTGGGCGGGCCCACCCCCACCGGGTACCCGGAGCCGGGACGCCGCCCGCGGAGGACCTCCGTATGGTCGGTCCCCGTGCGCATCGCCACCTGGAACGTCAACTCGATCCGCACCCGTGCCGACCGCGTCGTCGCGTGGCTGCAGCGCTCCGACGTCGACGTCCTGGCTCTCCAGGAGACGAAGTGCCGGGACGACCAGTTCCCCGAGTCCCGGTTCACCGACCTCGGGTACCAGGTCGCGCACGTGGGCCACTCGCAGTGGAACGGGGTGGCGCTGCTGTCCCGCGTCGGCCTCGAGGACGTCGAGGTGGGCTTCCCCGGCCAGCCCGGCTTCGGCAGCCCCGAGCCGGCGGTCGAGGCCCGCGCCCTGGGCGCCACCTGCGCCGGGGTGCGGGTGTGGAGCCTGTACGTCCCCAACGGGCGCACGCTCACCGACCCGCACTACGAGTACAAGCTGCGGTGGCTCGAGGCGCTGCGGACGGCGGCCGGCGGCTGGCTGGCCGCGGACGCCGGCGCGCAGGTCGCCCTCGTCGGCGACTGGAACATCGCCCCGCAGGACGACGACGTGTGGGACGTGCGGGTCTTCGCGCACTCCACGCACGTCTCCGAGCCCGAGCGCGCGGCCTTCCGCGCGATCGTCGACGCCGGGTACGCCGACGTCGTCCGGCCGCACACCCCCGGCCCGGGGGTCTACACCTACTGGGACTACACGCAGCTGCGCTTCGCCCGCCGTGAGGGCATGCGGATCGACTTCGTCCTCGGTTCCCCCGCGCTGGCCGCCCGGGTGACGAATGCCCTGATAGACCGGCAGGAACGCAAGGGCAAGGGCGCCAGCGACCACGCCCCCGTGGTGGTCGAGCTCCGCGACTGACTCTCGAGCGTCAGCCGCCGAGCACGCCGTCGACCACGGCCGTGGCTCCCCCGACAGCCCGGCGACGACGCGGCGGTGCGCGCACTCCGGGCCCCGAACGGCGCGGCCGCCGCGGATCCCAGCGAGGGCACCCAGCCTGCGCCCACGGTCAGCGGCCCGGCCCGGGCGGGCCACCGCAGGGCCTCGGGTGGGGACGTGGGGACAGCGAGCGGGCACCTCCCGAACCCGGCCGACACCTCCGCGGACGGCGACGAGGGGACCGCGACGAGCCGCTGACGAGGGCATCAGCGGGCCGCCGCCGGTGTTGTACCCGGCGATGACCGCGCAGCTCGCACCCCTCGCCCCCGGCGCTCCCTCGCCCACCCGGTCCACTCCCCCGCCCACCCGCCTCTGGACGCCGTCGCGCGTCCTGGTCACCCGCTCGGCCGCGGAGCGGCCGCACGGACAGCGCATCCTGGCCCGGCTCGAGGCCGCCGGGGTGTCCGACGTCGAGCTGCTGCCCGGCGACCGGCTGCCCAACCTGCGCGGGGACGGCGACCGCGCGGCGTTCATGCGCGCCAAGGACACCCTCGCCGTCGTCGTCCCGCCGCCGTCCAAGCGCAGGCTGCAGCCCATCCCGCCGTCCGCCGACTGGCGCGTCGACCTGGCCGAGGGCTGCCCCGCGCACTGCCAGTACTGCTACCTCGCGGGCTCGCTGTCCGGCCCGCCGATCACCCGCGTGTTCGCCGACCTCGACGAGGTGCTCACCGGCCTGGACGGTCACGTCGGCCGCGGCACGGTCACCTCCGGCACGCTGGAGCGCGGCGGCGAGGGGACGACGTTCGAGGCCTCCTGCTACACCGACCCGCTGGCGATCGAGCACCTCACCGGCGGACTGGCCGCGGCCATCACGCACTTCGGCACGCACGACTGGCCCGGGCCGGTGCAGCTGCGGGCCACCACCAAGTTCGACGACGTCACCGGCCTGCTGGACCTGCCGCACGGTGGGCGCACCCGGCTGCGGTTCTCGGTCAACGCGGCCTCGGTGGCCCGCCGGTTCGAGGGGGCGACGTCCCCCGTGCCGGGGCGGGTCGCCGCCGCGGCCGCCGTCGCCGCCGCCGGCTACCCGGTCGGCCTGACCATCGCGCCGATCATGCCGGTCGGGGGGTGGCGGGAGGAGTACGGCGCCCTGCTCGACGCCGTGGCCGCCGCGCTGCCGGCCGGCGCCGACCTCACCGTCGAGTGCATCACGCACCGGTTCACGCCCGGCAGCAAGGAGACGCTGCTGGACTGGTACCCGCGCACGAAGCTCGACATGGACGAGGCCCGCCGCACCACCAAGCGCGGGAAGTACGGCTCGGTCAAGCACGTCTACCGGAGGGAGACGATGGCCGAGCTGCGCGGCTGGTTCGAGGCCGCACTGGCCGAGCGGCTGCCCCAGGCCCAGCTCCTGTACTGGACCTGAGGCGCCGCTCGACGTGGCCCCGTCCCGAGGCTCACCGCGGCCCCGTCCCGGGTCCCGCCCTGAGCTCGCGGAGGGTGGGGAGGACGGGGTCCTCCCACGGTGAGGAGGACGGGGTCCCTCAGGCGGCGGGGATCATCCCGTTCGGGTCGAGGATGTACTTCTTCGCCGCGCCCTGGTCGAATTCCTGGTATCCCCGCGGCGCGTCCTCCAGCGGGATCACCTCGGCGTTCACCGCCTTCGCGATCTGCACCCGGTCGTGGAGGATCGCCATCATCAGCTGGCGGTTGTAGCGCATGACCGGGCACTGACCGGTGGTGAACGCGTGCGACTTCGCCCAGCCCAGGCCCAGCCGGATGGACAGCGACCCCGTCTTCGCCGCCTCGTCGGCCGCGCCCGGGTCCCCGGTCACGTAGAGGCCCGGGATGCCGAGCGCGCCGCCGGCCCGGGTGATGTCCATCAGCGAGTTGAGCACCGTGGCCGGCGCCTCCCGCTCGGCGTCCTTCCCGTGGCCGCGGGCCTCGAAGCCGACCGCGTCGACGCCGCAGTCGACCTCGGGCTCGCCGAGGATCTGCTCGATCTGGTCCTTGGGGTCGCCCTGGGAGACGTCGACGGTCTCGCAGCCGAAGCTGCGGGCCTGGGCCAGCCGGTCGGCGTTGAGGTCACCGACGATGACGACGGCGGCGCCGAGCAGCTGCGCCGAGGCCGCGGCCGCCAGCCCCACCGGGCCGGCCCCGGCGATGTAGACCGTCGAGCCGGTGCCCACCCCGGCGGTGACGCAGCCGTGGTAGCCGGTCGGGAAGATGTCCGACAGCATCGTCAGGTCGCGGATCTTCTCCAGCGCCTGGTCCCGGTCCGGGAACCTGAGGCAGTTCCAGTCCGCGTACGGGACCATCACGTACTCGGCCTGGCCGCCGGTCCAACCGCCCATGTCGACGTAGCCGTAGGCCGAGCCGGGGCGGTCGGGGTTGACGTTCAGGCAGATGCCGGTCTTGCCCTCCTTGCAGTTGCGACAGCGGCCGCAGGCGATGTTGAAGGGCACGCTGACGATGTCGCCGACCTCGAGGAACTCGACGTCGGCGCCCTTCTCGATGATCTCGCCGGTGATCTCGTGGCCGAGGACCAGGCCCTCGGGCGCGGTCGTCCGCCCGCGGACCATGTGCTGGTCGCTGCCGCAGATGTTGGTGCTGACCGTCTTCAGGATGACCCCGTGCGGGGTCTTGCGGCCGACGTTGGCCGGGTTGACCCCCGGACCCTCCTTGAGTTCCAACCCGGGGTAGTCCAGGTCCGCGACCTCGACCTTGCCGGGCCCCATGTACATGACTGCCTTGTTGCCTGCCACGGACGATCCTCTCGTCGGCGCCGGCACGCCTCTGTGCCGGCCGGGGTGCCCGCCGCCCGGGCGCCCCGGTGGCCGGTCCCTGTCCGCGACGGTCCTCCGGGGCTCGGAGGCGGCAGGGATCAGAGTCTGGTCCCCGCCACCCCCGGTGCGGCCCGGCGAAGTGCGCGACCGGGACCCGACACGCCGCCTGTGGACACGTACCGTGGCCCGTCGTGCTCGTCCTGCTGCCGCCGTCGGAGACCAAGGCCCCCGGTGGGGACGGCGGCCCGCTGGACCTCGCCGCGCTCTGCTGGCCCGAGCTGACCGGCGTCCGCGCCGGCCTGGCCGAGGCGCTGGTCGAGCTCGCCGGGGACCTCCCCGCCGCGCGGGCCGCACTGGGCCTGTCGCCGGCGCAGGACGACGAGGTGGCGCGCAACGCCGAGCTGCTCGGCGCCCCGACGATGCCGGCCCTGGAGCGCTACACCGGGGTCCTCTACGACGCCCTCGACGTGCGCTCGCTGACCCGTGCCCAGCGCGCCCGGGCCGACCGGCGGCTGGCGGTCGGGTCCGCGCTGTTCGGCGTGGTGCGCGGCACCGACCGGATCCCGGCCTACCGGCTGTCGGCCGGCTCCGCCCTGCCCGGCCGGCCGACGCTGCGCGCCCTGTGGCGCCCGACGCTGGGACCGCTGCTGGCGGCCGTCGACGAGCTGGTGGTCGACCTGCGCAGCGGCGCCTACACTGCGCTCGCACCGGTGCCCGGCGCGGTGACCCTCGAGGTGCTGAGCGAGCGCCCGGACGGCACGCGGGCGGTGGTCAGCCACTCCAACAAGGCGCACAAGGGCCGCGTCGCACGGCTGCTCGCCACCACGACCGGAGAGCCGGGGGACGTCGTCCGGCTGCGGGCACTGCTGCGCCAGGCCGGGTTCCACGTGGAACACCCCGGCGGCACCGCGCTGACCCTCGTCGTCCCCGGGGAGCATGCCGGCCCGACCCGGCACGCACCGTCGCCGCCGAGGTGATCTGCGTCAGGATCGTTGCGCCCAACGGACAGCACGTGGCATAACTGCGGGGACGCGCGCAGCTCGAGCAGTCGTGGCCGCCGGCGGGTTCTGACCACCCCGGCACGGGGCGTCGACAACGGAGAGGTACCGGTGGAGGGATCCCCGCGGCTGGGTGGCGCCGTGCGCACGTCAGACCTCGAGTCGGCGGCCGAGGTGCTGCGCGGCGACCCGGTGCGCACCCGCGCCGCCCGTCGCCTCCGCAGCGCGCAGAACGGCTCGCCGGCCGTCGACCGGCTGGTGGAGCTGGCCGCGCGGCTGCTCGGCGCGCAGGCCGGCCAGATCTCGCTGCTCGGCGACGTGCAGTCGGTCGCCGGCGTCGCGGGGCTGCCACCGGGTGCCGCCACGCGGGAGACCGACCTCGCCGACACGCCCTGCACGCTGGCCGCGGCCGGCACCGACGTGCTCGCCATCCCCGACGCCCGGGCCGACGAGCGGGTCGGCCGGCTGCCGCAGGTGACCGGCGGGCAGGTCGTCGCCTACCTCGGCGCCCCGCTGACCGACGGGGACGGCCACGTCGTCGGGACGCTGTGCGTGTTCGACCCGCTGCCGCGGGAGTGGTCGGAGACCGACGCCGCGACGCTGCAGCAGCTCGCCGCCTCGGTGGTGACCGAGCTGGAGTACGCCGCGCTGACCGGCGAGTACGAGCGCCAGCACCTGCGGTGGCGGCTGGCGATGGACGCCGGCGGGGTGGGCACCTTCGACCTGGACCTGCGGTCCGGCGAGCTGGTGTGGGACGACCCGCTGATGACGATGTTCGGGTACACCGCCGCGGACTTCGACGGCACCATGACCGCCTTCAACCGGCGCCTGCACCCCGACGACCTGCCCCGCGTCAGCGAGGCGCTGCGCGCCTGCATCGACCTCGTGGGCGACTTCGAGGCGGAGTACCGCGTCGTCCGCCCGGACGGCGGGACCCGCTGGGTGCAGGCCCGCGGTCGCGCGCTGGCCGGCCCGGACGGGACCACCGTCCGCGTGCTCGGCGCCGCGTACGACACCACCGAGGACCGCACCGGCGACGTCCGGGTGACGCGGGTGCTCGAGGCGATGCCGGCCGGCTTCTACTCGCTCGACCACGAGTGGCGCTTCACGCACGTCAACGCCGAGGCCGAGCGGCTGCTCGGCCGCAGCCGCGAGGAGCTGCTCGGCGAGGTCATCTGGACGGCGTTCCCGGCGACGGTGAACAGCGAGTTCGAGGACAACTACCGCGGCGCGGTCCGGACCGGGCAGCCGGTCAACTTCGACGCGCACTACCCGGCGCCGCTGAACGGCTGGTACGAGCTGCGCGTCTGGCCGACCCCCGAGGGCCTGTCGGTCTACTTCATCGAGGTGACCGAGCGGAAGCTGGCGCGCGAGCACGCCGAGCGCTCGGCGCAGCGGCTGGCGGTGCTCGCGCAGGTCAGCGCCGAGCTGGCCGGGACCCTGGACGCGCAGGCCGCCACCAGCCGCCTCCCCCGGCTGGTGGTCCCCGGACTGGCGCAGTGGGGCATCGTCACCGTGGTCGACGCCGACGGACGCCCGCGCGACGTCGGCTGGTGGCACGCGGAGCCGTCATCGCGCGCGCTGGTCGAGCGCTACGCCGCCGTCCGGCTGGACGCGATGCCGGCCACCTCGCCCGTGACGCGGGCGCTCCTGGCCGGTGAGGCGGTGCGGGCGAACGCCGACGACGTGGTCGCCCTGCTGAACGACGGCGAGGCGCGGGACCTGCTGACGGCCCTGGCACCGGGCGCGGCGGTCTGCCTGCCGCTGCGCGGGCGGGGACGCACCCTGGGCGTGCTGACCCTCTACTTCGGTCGCGGCGACATGCTGTCGCGGGAGGACCTCGCCACCGCGCAGGACGTCGCCGACCGCGCCGGCCTGGCCCTGGACAACACCCGGCTCTACGCGCAGCAGCAGCAGCTGGCCGAGGGACTGCAGCGCAGCCTGCTCACCGAGCCGCCGGAGCCCGATCACGCCGAGATCGCCGTCCGCTACCTGCCCGCCGTCGAGGCGGCTCGGGTCGGCGGCGACTGGTACGACGCGTTCCTGCAGCCCAGCGGATCGACGATGCTGGTCATCGGCGACGTCGTCGGGCACGACACCGAGGCTGCCGCGGCCATGGGGCAGCTGCGCGGCCTGCTGCGCGGCATCGCCACCTACAGCGATGCGTCGCCGGTCGAGGTGCTCCGCGGGCTGGACGCCTCGATGGCGGTGCTGCAGACCCACGTGCTGGCCACGGCTGCGGTGGCCCGCTTCGAGCAGACCGACGACGAGCGCCGGCGCGGCATCACCCGGATGCGCTGGGCGAACGCCGGGCACCTGCCGCCGCTGGTCATCAACCCCGACGGCAGCGTGGCCGAGCTGGCCGCCTGGAGGGGCGACCTGCTGCTGGGTGTCGACCACGAGGTCGAGCGCCAGGAGTCGGTGGTGACCCTCGACCGCGGGTCCACCGTCCTGCTGTTCACCGACGGGCTCGTCGAGCGGCGCGACGCCGACCTGGACGCCGGACTGGTGCGGCTGCGGGATGCGCTGGCCGAGGTGTCCCACCTGCCGCTCCAGCAGCTGCTGGACGAGGTGCTCGAACGGCTGGTCGACGGCCGGCCCGAGGACGACGTCGCGCTGGTCGCCGTCCGCCTGCACCGCCAGGACCGCCCGCGCCCGGTCGAGGCCGGCCCCAACGAGGTCCCGGACGTCGTCCCGCCGGAACCGGCCTGATCTCCCGGCCGGATCGCCGGCGCTCCTCGTGCTCCGCGGGTCCTGCAGGCCACGCACAGCACGAGGAGGACCCGCGATGCATGACAGAGTTCCCGGGTGACGACTTCCACCGACGAGCTGTGCCTGCGACCGGCGACCGAGCTGGCGGCGCTGATCCGCTCCCGGCAGCTGTCCGCCCGTGAGCTGACCGACGCCTGCCTGGAGCGCATCGAGCGGCTCGACGGCCAGGTCAACGCGGTGGTCACGCTGGACGCCGAGGGCGCCCGCGCCGCCGCCGACGCCGCCGACGCCGCGCTGGCCGCCGGCGAGGAGGTCGGCCCCCTCCACGGGCTGCCGGTGGCGCACAAGGACACCCACGCCACCGGCGGCATGCGCACCACCTGGGGCTCACCGCTCGCCGACACGGTGCCGGCGGACGACGAGCTGGTGGTCGCCCGGCTGCGCGCGGCCGGGACGGTGCGCATCGGCAAGACCAACGTGCCGGAGTTCGCGGCCGGCTCGCACACCTTCAACCCGCTGTTCGGCGTCACCCACAACCCGTACCGGCACGGGCTGTCGGCCGGCGGGTCGAGCGGGGGCGCGGCCGCGGCGCTGGCCGCAGGTCTCGTGCCGGTGGCCGAGGGCAGCGACTTCGGCGGCTCGCTGCGCAACCCGGCGGCGTTCTGCAACGTCGTCGGGCTGCGGCCCACGCCGGGGCGGGTGCCGACCTGGCCGGCCGCGATGGCCTGGTCGCAGCTGTCGGTGCAGGGCCCGATGGGACGCACGGTGGCCGACGTCGCGCTGGTGCTCTCGGCGATCGCCGGGCCGGACCGTCGCGTGCCGATCTCCCTCGACGACCCCGGCGCCCCCTTCGCCGCGCCGCTGCCCGAGCGCCTCGACGGGCTGCGCGTGGCCTGGGCGCCGGACCTGGGCGGGCGGGTGCGGGTGGACCCGGCCGTCACGGCGGTGCTGGCGGAGAGCGTGGCGGTGTTCGAGGAGCTCGGCGCCACCGTCGAGGCCGACTGCCCCGACCTCGCCGGCGCCGACGACGTCTTCGGCACGTTGCGGGCCTGGGTGTTCGACACGACCTTCAGCGACCTGGCCCGGCGGCACCCGGACCGGCTCAAAGAGTCGATCCGCTGGAACGCCGCGCTGGGCGCGGAGCTCACCGGCGCCGACCTCGCCCGCGCAGAGATGGCCCACACGGCCCTCTACGAACGCGTCGTGGCCTTCTTCGACCGCTACGACGTCCTGCTGGCGCCGACGACACAGGTCCTGCCCTTCCCGGTGGAGGCCGAGTACCCCACCGAGATCGACGGGGAGCCGCTGGCGGACTACCTGGCCTGGATGCGCTCCTGCACGCTCATCACGCCGACCGGCTGCCCCGCGCTCTCGGTGCCGGGCGGGTTCACCCCGGACGGGCTGCCGGTGGGCCTGCAGGTGGTCGCCCCGCCGCGGGCCGACCGGCGGGTGCTGGAGGTCGGGCACGCCTTCGAGCAGGCGACCCGCTTCGGCGAGCGCCGTCCGCCACTCTGACGCCGTCTCACCCTGTCTAGAGCTCCGGCTAGAGAATGGCAGATGCCGCGATCGACCCGGTCTCGACCGGCGTCTGCGGTTCTCTCGGACCGACGCTAGACAGCCGTAGTCGGCGCTCGACCCGACGGGTCCACCACCCGGGCCGCGAACGTCGGTAGCCCCGGACCCTCGAGGTGGTCGAGTGCGACGGGCCGGCCGGCCATGGCGAGCACCAGGTCCACTGTCCGCCCCCGCACCAGCGGCCCCTCCCCCACGGCGAAGGGCCCGTCGGATGCCTCGAGCCGCAGACCGGCCGACCGCCGCTTCGACGGGACCGTGAAGTCGCGGGCGGCGAAGAAGCGCGCCACGCGCTCCAGGGCCGCCGGCGCGTACGCGTGTGAGATGCCCAGCGGACGGCGGACGTCCTCGCCGTGCACGACGACCTCCCCCAGCCACGCGTCGACGTGCCCGCTCGGTGCCGTCCTGCTGTCGACGACTCCCCGGAACCGCCGGAGCGTCTCGTCGGGCGTGCCGCCGAGCTGCTCGCGCAGCCGCACGTCGACCATCCGGTCGACGTCGAACCGGCACCGGGCGAGGCCGGCCAGCCAGCGGATCGAGCCCGAGCTCGCCCCCGCGGTCAGGTGCGCGACGACCTCCTCGACGCTGAGCCCGTCACACAGCGACGGCGTCCGCCAGGCGCCCACGCCGATCCACTCCAGGTCCGCCACCAACGCTGCCCGCTCCGCAGCGACCGCCTGCCATCCGTCCGTCACGCAGGGCCGACCGCCGCCAACCCGCGAACTCATCGGTCCCGGCGGAGCCGGCCCCCCTGCAGGGGCCCGCCCCGAGCGACAGCGAGGGGTGGGCCTCTGCAGGAGGGTCCTCCGCTCAGCCGGGGCGGCGCAGGCCGCGCAGGGTCCGGACGGCGACCAGCAGCTCGGCCAGCTCCTGCCGGTCCCCCGCGGCGATGTCGACCAGCTGGGCCGCCGCCCGCTGCTGCGTGCCGTCCCAGCCGGCCACCCAGCGCTCCACGAGCTCCCCGGCGTCCCCGGAGGCGCCCGTCCGTCCGCTGAGCACCTCGGCGGTGAGCGCGGCCTGCTCGCCGGTCAGGTCGTCGCGCAGCGAGGCGCGGGCCATCGCCGGCCAGCGGCGGTCGCGGGGCAGCGCCACCACGAGCTCGCGCAGCGGCACCAGCGCCAGCCGCTCGGCCACCGCCTGGTGCACCCGGCCGGCCAGCTCGATGGGCGCGCCGGTGCGCTCGGCGACGAGCGCCAGGTCCAGCGCGGCCGGCAGCAGGGGTGCGGCGGCCACCTCCGCGGCCAGCGTCTCGGGCACCCCCGCGCGCCGCAGCCGGTCGGTGCGGTCGGCGTGGGCGGCCGCCTCGGCGCCCAGCAGCCACGACGGCAGCCCGGCGCGCACCGCGGCGACCGGCGCGGCGAACCGGTCGGTCACGTCGCCCAGCGGTGCGGCCTCCTCCGCGGCCAGCTCGGGGAGCCGCAGCAGCCAGCGCGCGGCCCGCTCGGCCAGCCGGGTGGCCTCGGTCCGCAGCTCCACCTGGGTGGTCGCCGGTACGCGGTTGTCCAGCGGGCGGACGGCGTCCCAGAGCCGGTCCACCTCGAACACCGCCCGGGCCACCGCGTGCGCCCGCACCACCCCGGCCAGCGGCACGCCGGTCTCCTCGGCCAGCCGGAACAGCCCGGTCACGCCGGCGACGTTGACCGCGCGGTTGGTCAGCGCGGTGGCGACGATCTCCCGCCGCAGCGGGTGCCCGCTGACCGCCGCGGGGAAGCGACGGCGCAGCTCGGCGGGGAAGTAGCCGACGAGCAGCCCCTCCAGCGCCGGGTCGTCGGGCAGGCCGGAGGCCAGCACGGCGTCCCCGGTCCCCAGCTTGGCGTAGGCGAGCAGCACCGACAGCTCCGGGCCCGTCAGCGCCTGCCCGTCGCGCCGCCGCTCGGCCAGCTGGCGGTCGTCGGGGAGGAACTCGACGCTGCGCACCAGCCGGCCGGAGCGCTCCAGCGCCCGCAGGAAGCGCTGGTGCGCGTCGAGCAGACTGCGCGCGGACGTCGTCTCGACGGCCAGCGTCGCGTTCTGCGCGTGGTTGTCGTTGAGGACGGCCGCGGCGACCTCGTCGGTCATCTCGCCGAGCAGCGCCGCGCGCCCCTCGGCGTCCAGCTCGCCGGCCTCGACCACCCGGTCCAGCGCGATCTTGATGTTGACCTCGTGGTCGGAGGTGTCCACGCCGGCGGAGTTGTCGATGGCGTCGGTGTTCACCCGCCCGCCGGTCAGCGCGTACTCCACCCGCCCGCGCTGGGTGAGGCCGAGGTTGCCGCCCTCCCCCACCACACGCACCCGCAGGTCGCGGCCGTCGACCCGGACGGCGTCGTTGGCCTTGTCCCCCACGTCCAGCGCGCTCTCGGTGGAGGCCTTGACGTAGGTCCCGATGCCGCCGTTGAACAGCAGGTCCACCGGCGCCAGCAGCACGGCGCGGATGAGCTCGACCGGGGAGAGCGAGTCCACGTCGCCGGCCAGGCCGAGGGCGGTGCGCATCGGCTCGCTGACCGGGATGGCCTTCGCCGTCCGCGGCCACACCCCGCCGCCCGGGCTGATCAGCGCGGGGTCGTAGTCGGCCCACGAGGAGCGCGGCAGGTCGAACAGCCGGCGCCGCTCGGCGAAGGAGGTGGCCGCGTCCGGTGTGGGGTCGACGAAGACGTGCCGGTGGTCGAAGGCGGCCACCAGCCGGATGTGCTCGGACAGCAGCATCCCGTTGCCGAAGACGTCGCCGGACATGTCACCGACGCCGACCACGGTGAAGTCCTGGCTCTGCACGTCCAGGTCCAGCTCGCGGAAGTGCCGGGTCACCGACTCCCAGGCGCCGCGGGCGGTGATGCCCATGGCCTTGTGGTCGTAGCCGACCGACCCGCCGGAGGCGAAGGCGTCGCCCAGCCAGAAGCCGCGCTCCAGGGCCACCGCGTTGGCCAGGTCGGAGAAGGTCGCCGTCCCCTTGTCGGCGGCGACGACGAGGTAGGTGTCGTCGCCGTCGTGCCGGACCACCCGCTCGGGCGGCAAGACCTGGCCGTCGGCCAGGTTGTCCGTCAGGGACAGCAGCGCGCCGATGAACAGCCGGTAGCAGGCCTGCCCCTCGGCGAGCCACGCGTCGCGGCCCGCGCTCTCCGGTGGCGGCTTCCGGACGACGAACCCGCCCTTGGCGCCGGTCGGCACGATGACGGTGTTCTTCACCATCTGCGCCTTGACCAGGCCGAGCACCTCGGTGCGCAGGTCCTCGTGCCGGTCGGACCAGCGCAGCCCGCCGCGCGCGACCGCCCCGAAGCGCAGGTGCACGCCCATGACCCGCGGCGAGCTGACCCACACCTCGCGGGCCGGGCGCGGCTCGGGGACGTCGGGCACCTCGGCCGGGTGCAGCTTCAGCGCCAGCGGACCGCCCGCGTAGTACGTCGTCCGCTGGGTGGCCAGGACGGCGGCGAGCATCGCGGTCAGCACCCGGTCGGCGTCCAGCGACTCCACCGCGCCGATCGCCTGCCGCAGCGAGGTGACCAGCTCGTCGGTGCGCCGGGCCCGCCCGCCGTCCCGCCCCGGGGAGAAGCGGGTCTCGAACAGCGCCACCAGCCGGGCGACGACGTCGGGGTGGGCGGCCAGCGTCGTCTCCACGTACCGCTGGCCGAAGGGCAGCCCGGCCTGCCGCAGCCACTGCACGTAGGCGCGGACGACGGTCACCTGACGCCAGTTCAGCCCCGCCAGCAGCACCAGCGCGCCGAGGCCGTCGTCCTCGGCGTCGCCGCGCCAGACGGCCGACAGCGCCTCGGTGAACCGCTCGGGCAGCGAGCCGGGGAAGGGCAGGTCGCCGGCCGGTGCGGTCAGCCCGAAGTCGTAGATCCAGGCCAGCGGGGCGCCGATCCGGTCGATCTCGTAGGGCCGCTCGTCGACGACGTCGACGCCGAGGTGCTGCAGCATCGGCAGCACGTCGGAGAGCAGCAGCCGCTCCCCCACCCGGTAGACCGCCAGGCGCGGCTCGGACGCCGACGCCCCGCTCGGCCGGCGCAGCACCAGGCCGAGCTCGCCCTCGGTGAGCCCGTCGAGCCGCTCGAGGTCCTCGACGGCGGTCGTGGCCGGGAAGTCCTCCTGGTAGACGGCGGGGAAGGCGTCGGCGACCCGGGCGAACCGGCGCTCGGCGTCCGCGCCGTACCGCGCCTTGAGCGCGTCGGCCAGCTCGTCGGTCCAGCTCCGCACGACGGCGGCCAGCGCGTCCTGCAGCGCCGGCACGTCGACCTCGGGCAGCGTGGCCCGCCCGCCCCGCGCCACCGGCGGGCGGACGACGAAGTGCAGCCGCGCCAGCACCGACTCGGTGACCCGCGCGGAGTACTGGATGCTGGTGCCGCCCAGGCGCTCCAGCAGCAGCTGCTGCACGGCCAGCCGGACCTCGGTGGTGTACCGGTCGCGGGGCAGGTAGACGATCGCCGACCAGAACCGGTCGCCGGGGTCCCGGCGCAGGAACAGCCGGGTCTGCCGGCGCTCCTGCAGGTGCAGCACGGCCAGCGCGACCGGCAGCAGCTCGTCGGTGCCGACCTGGAACAGCTCGTCGCGGGGGTAGGTCTCCAGGACGTCGAGCAGCTCCTTGCCGGTGTGGCTGTCGGCGGGGACCCCCGAGCGCTCCACCACCTCGGCCGCCCGGCGGCGCACCAACGGGACCTCGCGGACGGTGTGCGCGGCGGCGGCCGACGGGAACAGGCCGACCAGCCGGTGCTGGCGGGCCGAGTCGCCGTCCGCGCCGGGCAGGGTGACCGTCACCTGGTCCAGCCAGGTGCGGCGGTGCACGGTCGAGCGGGCGTCGGCCTTGGTCACCGCGAGCAGCGTCGAGCCCGGGGTGCCCTCGGGGGTGCTGGCGGTGTCGGCGTCGCTGCGCAGCACGCCCAGCCCGCTGCCGGCGACCGGGCGGGCCGTCGTGCGACCGCGGGCGCGCACCAGGTCGACGTCCCTCGCGCCCAGGAGCACGAAGTTGCCGTCGGTGAGCCAGCGCAGCAGCGCCGCCGCCTCCGCGGGGTCGTCGGCCGGGTCCGCGGACCCGCTCGCGGGCGCCCGGTCGAGCCGGTCGGCGAGATCCAGGGCGCGGGTCCGCATCCGGGCGGCGTCCTCGTCGACGGCCCGGACGTCGGCCAGGACGGTGCGCAGACCGGCGACCAGGTCGCCGGTCGCCTCGTCGTCCAGCGGCCCGTCGAGGACGACGGCCATCCAGGACTCGGCCAGCGCGTCGGCGCCGCACGCGCCGGGCTCGGCGCTGTCGCAGAAGGCGCGGATCCGGCCGGTCACGTCGCGGCGGACCACCAGCACCGGGTGGACGACGTGGTCGATGCGGAAGCCCTGCCGGACCACCTCGGCGGTGACCGAGTCCACGAGGAAGGGCATGTCGTCGGTGACCACCAGGACCAGCGACCGGCGACCGGCGCCGCCGCGGGCGGGCAGCTCCTGGACGTCGACGGTGGCCGCCCCCTGGGGACGCACCTCGGCCAGCCGCAGGTGGCGCAGCACCAGCGCGGCGAGGTCGGCCGGGTCCTGGTCGAGGACCTCGGCGGCCGGCTCGCTCCAGTAGTAGCGGCGCAGCAGCGCGGGGACGTCGTCGGCGCCGCAGCCGGGGGGCAGACCGGCGTCGCGCTCGAGAGCGGCGCGGGCCGCTCGCTCGAGCAGCAGGTGCTTGTCGTGGGTGGCCGCCTCGAGGGCGGCGAGCTCGGTCGCGGCGGCGGGCGTGCCGTCGTCCGCGGAGGCCGGGCCCGGGATCTCCGGAACCGTGCCGGTGGTGCGGGTCATCCGCTGACGCTAGCCCGGCCGGGTGCCTCCCGTCACAGCGACGCGGCCGCCGGTCAGCGCCGCTCGGTGAGCTGGTCGGCGATCCAGCCGCCGATGGCCAGCAGCAGCCCGCCGACGATCGCGGTGCCGAAGCCGTCGACCTGCAGCCGGTCGGTGATCGCGGCGGTGATGCCGAGCAGCGCGGCGTTCACGACGAGCAGGAACAACCCCAGGGTGACCAGCACGAACGGGAACGACAGCAGCCGCAGGACCGGCCCGACGACCGCGTTGACCACCGCGAAGACCAGCGCGATCCACAGGTAGGTGCCGGGCTCGCCGAGCGGCCCGTTCGGGTTCGGGATCACCTCGATGCCGTTCAGCAGGTAGGCGACGCCGTAGAAGACGCCGGCCAGGAGGACGACCTTGACCAGGAACCTCAACACCGGGCCCACGCTAGCGACGGCGGCTGCGAGGACCCTGTGCGCCGGCGGCTCCCCCGTTCTGCAGGCGCGGGGGCGGACACGTCGGGACGGACCTCGACCAGGCCCTGTCGGCCGTGGTCATGGGGTCGTTGCCGCCGGTCCCGGCGCGTCGGCGCGTGTTCCCGGGAACGAGCCCATGATCGACGCAGGACGCGTCCCGGGACGAGAGGTGGAACCGTGCAGCGACCGGCCCTGGTCTACGACGGCGACTGCGGGTTCTGCACCCGATCGGCCGCCGTCGCCCGGCGGGTGCTGCCCGCCGGCTGCGCCGTCGTCCCCTGGCAGGGCGCCGACCTCGCCGCCGTCGGCACCACCGCCGAGCGCGCACAGCAGGAGGTGCTGTGGGTGCCCCGCACGGGGGACGTCGTCGGCGGGGCCCGCGCGGTCGCCGCCGCTCTTCGCGCGGCCGGCGCCGGGTGGGCAGTGCTCGGCCGGCTGCTGGAGCTGCCCGTGGTCCGCGGGCCGGCCGACCGGGTCTACCGGCTGGTGGCGGCCAACCGGATGCGGCTGCCCGGCGGGACTGCCGCCTGTGCGCTCCCCTCCCGCGCGGACGACGGGCCACCCGCCGCCTGACCCGGGATCAGCTGAGCGGGAAGGCGCCGGCGACCAGGTACAGGCCGAGCAGGAACAGCACCCAGGCCACGGCCTCGCCGGAGGTGCGGGACAGCCACGCCTCCACCCGCGCCAGAGCGGGGGTGAGCCGGTCGTGCAGCGCCGCACGCAGCGCGAGCAGCACCAGCGCGGGCAGGACCATGACCAGGCAGTAGCCGGCCAGCACGGCGACCGTCGGCACCGGGCCGAGCCCGGACGTCGCCAGCAGGGCGATGGCGGCGAGGTAGGGGACCATCGACGCGGCCTCGACCCCCACGGCGACGACCGCCAGGCCCACGACCGCTCCGCCGCCGCCGTCCGCGTCCCCGCGCACCCGGTCCCGCCAGCGCGCCAGCCGCCCGGGACCGCGGGCGGCACGGGCCGCCCGGCGCCGCTCCTTGCCCGCCTGGGTCCAGGGCTCCACGGTGACGCCGAGGACGACCAGCACCACCCCGGCGACCAGCGGCACGATCCGGCCGGCGGCGCTCTCCAGGGCGGCCGACACCGGGTCGAGCAGCTGTGCGGCGCCCAGGGCGAGCGCTGCCCCCAGCAGCAGGTAGGCGCCGGCGACCGAGCCGAGGAAGAGCAGCACCCGGTCCACCCGGACCCGGCCGGGCGCCAGCATCAGCCACAGCGGCAGGACCAGCGTGCCGATGCTCGTGCTGTCGACCAGCGCCAGCGCGGCCAGCGACAGCAGCAGAGCGGGCTCCACGGCACCTCCCCGGGTGCTGGCAGCACGAGTGTGCTGCCGAACGCCAAAGTAGCACGCCTGTGCTACAAACCCTCCGTGCCCAAGCTGGTGGACGCCGAGCGGCGGCGCCGGGAGCTGGCCGAGGCCGTCTGGCGGGTCATCCGCCGGGACGGCGTCGCGGCGGCGTCCGTCCGCGCCGTGGCTCGCGAGGCCGGCACGTCGATGGGTGCACTGCGGCACTGGTTCGCCACCCAGGACGAGCTGCTGCACTTCGCGATGACCCTCGTGGTGGAGCGTGCGCGGGCTCGCGGCCAGGCGGCTGCCGCGGCCGGCGGCCCGCCCGCCGCCCGGCTGCTGCGGGTGCTCGAGGAGACGCTCCCGCTGGACGAGGAGCGGCGGGCCGAGACCGAGGTGTGGCTGGCCCTCACCGCGCGGGCCCTGGTCGACCCGGCCCTGGCCGAGCTGCGCGACCGGTCGGCCGCCGAGCTGCACGCGTTCTGCACCCAGGTGGTGCGCGCCCTCGTCGACGAGGGGGTCGCGCGCGCCGACCTCGACGTCGACCTGGAGGGCGAGCGGCTGCACGCCGTCGTGGACGGGCTGGCCGTGCACGCCGTGACCCGTCCGTCGGCGCTGCCGCCCGCCCGGACCCGGGAGGTGCTCGCCGCGCACCTGGCCGCGCTGGGCGACACGCCCTAGGCGCTTCTACCGACGTCTAACACCGGGCGCTAGACGAGGCCATACGGTGCTCGACATGGACCCCGTGCGGAACCCGTACGCCCCCGGCGCCGGACAGCGCCCGCCCGAGCTGGCCGGGCGTGACGGCGAGCTGTCGGCCTTCGACGTCGTCCTGGAGCGGATCGCGCACGGTCGCCCGGAGCGGTCGCTGGTACTCACCGGGCTGCGCGGCGTGGGGAAGACGGTGCTGCTCAACCAGCTGCGCTCGGCAGCGATCAGCCGCGGCTGGGGCACCGGCAAGATCGAGGCGCGGCCGGACCAGTCGCTGCGCCGGCCGGTGTCCTCCGCGCTGCACATGGCGCTGCGCGAACTGCGCCACCCCGACCAGGAGTCGATGGACGCCGTCCTCGGGGTGCTCAAGGCGTTCGCGCTGCGGCAGACGGCCGACGCGAAGGTGCGCGACCGTTGGCAGCCGGGCATCGACGTTCCGGTCACCAGCGGCCGGGCCGACTCCGGCGACATGGAGATCGACCTGGTCGAGCTGCTCAGTGACGCCGCCGGGCTGGCCGCCGACGTCGGCAAGGGCGTGGCGCTGTTCATCGACGAGATGCAGGACGTGCAGAGCGACGACGTCTCGGCCATCTGCGCCGCCTGCCACGAGCTGTCGCAGCAGGGGGCGCCGCTCATCGTCGTCGGCGCGGGGCTGCCGCACCTGCCGGCGGTGCTGTCGGCGTCGAAGAGCTACTCCGAGCGGCTGTTCCGCTACCTGCGGATCGACCGGCTGGACCGCCCCGCCGCCGACCGGGCGCTGCTCGCGCCGGCCGAGCGGGAGGAGGTCAGCTTCGAGCCCGAGGCGCTCGACGCGCTGTACGCGGCGGCCGACGGCTACCCGTACTTCGTGCAGGCGTACGGCAAGGTCACCTGGGACGTCGCCGCCGCCTCCCCCATCACCGCCGCGGACGTCGCGATGGCCGCGCCGGTCGCCGAGGCCGAGCTCGCGGTCGGCTTCTTCGGGTCGCGCTACGACCGGGCCACCCCGGCGGAGCGGGAGTACATGCACGCGATGGCCGAGCTGGGCGGACCGGCAGGCGCGGCCGTGTCGACCTCGGAGGTCGCCGTCTCGCTCGGCCGCAGGCCGGCGTCCCTGTCCCCCGCGCGGGACTCGCTGATCAAGAAGGGGCTCGTCTACTCCGCCGAGCGCGGCCAGATCGCCTTCACCGTCCCGCACTTCGGCCGCTACCTGCTCAGCCACCCCGACTGAACGAGGACCCCCGTCCTGCGCGCCCTTCGGAGGAGGACCCCCTCCTCCCCACCCCTGGCGGGCTCGGGGCGGTGCCCGGGAGGGGGCCGCGTGCCCGGGAGGGGCCGGGTTCAGGCGGGCAGGAGGAAGGCGTTCAGGTCGGCCGCGACGTCCTCCGGGCGCTCCCAGTTCGGGCAGTGCCCGGTGTCCTCGTAGACCCGCAGCCGGGCGTCGGGGAGCGCGGCCAGGAGGCGGTCCTGCTGGCCGCGGTCGAACAGCGCGTCGGAGTCGCCCCACAGCAGCAGCGTGGGCGCGGTGACCGCCCGGAGCCGGTCGCGGTCGTCGACGCGGACCAGCCCCTCCCAGGACCCCCGGTAGACCGACCCGGGTGCCTTGCGACTCTCGGCGACGAGCGCGTCGAAGAAGTCCGGCGCCACCTCGCGGTGCACCGTGCTGGCGGCGAACTCCCGCGCGAAGTCGTCGGGGACCTGCTCGGGCAGGTCGGCGATCGCCGCCCGCACCTCCTCGACCAGGACGTCGCCCATCCGGTCGGCCGAACCGATGAGCACCATCCGGTCCACCCGGTCGGGGTGCTCCTCGGCCACCCGGCGGACGACGAAGCTGCCGAAGGAGTGGCCCACCAGGTGCGCCCGTTCCAGCCCGAGCGCGTCGCACAGGCCCAGGAGGTCGTCGGCGAACCGGTCGAGGGCGTACCCGCCGGCCGGGTGGTCGGACTCGCCGAACCCGCGCTGGCTGTAGGCGACGGCGCGCAGCCGCGGGTCCAGGTCGGCGAGGACCCGGCTCCAGGAGAACCAGGAGTCCGGCCAGCCGTGCACCAGCACGACCGCGGGCCCGCCGGGGTCCCCCTGCTCGACCGTGTGCACCCGCAGTCCCCCGGGGAGGGTCGCGGTGTGGTGCTGCAGCGTCTGCGTCGTCCCGGACACGGGTCCCCTCCGGTGCCGTCCCCCGCGCACGCCGACGGTAGGACGGCCGGCTCCCGTCGGGGAACGGCCCTCGGTCCCGTCGGGTGCGGCGATCTCGTGGTGGTCGACGGCTGATCGCCACGACCCCGCAGCACCCGGCAGGGGCAACCGTGGCACGGGCTGCGACCCGCGCCCCGTCCGGGCAGGGTGGACGGCGTGAGCGACGCCGTCCGCGACCCCGAACTGATCTCCGTCCCGGTGGAGGGTGGTGAGCTCGCCGCGCTGCACTGGGCCGCCGGCGCCCCCGGGGCCCCCATCGCCGTCCTGGTCCACGGCATCACCGCCAACGCGATGGCCTGGGCGCGGGTGGCCGGCGCGCTGGCCGGCGAGTTCGAGGTGGTCGCCCCGGACCTGCGCGGCCGGGCCGGGTCGGCCGGCCTGCCGGGCCCGTACGGCATCGAGGCGCACGCGGCCGACGTCGCCGCCCTCCTGGACTCCCTCGGGGCGGACGACGACGCCGGAGCCGACGCCGCGGTGCTCGTCGGGCACTCGATGGGCGCCTTCGTCTCCGCCCTCGCCGCCGCCGGGACGGCCCGCGACCGGGTGCACGGCGTGGTGCTGGTCGACGGCGGCCTGTCGTTCCCGACGCCGCCGGGCGCCGACCTCGACGCCATCCTCTCCGCCGTCCTCGGTCCGTCCCTGGACCGGCTGTCGATGACCTTCCCCGACCTCGCCGCGGTGCGGGCGTTCTGGGCGCAGCACCCGGCGGTCGGCCCCTGGGTCGACGTCCCCTCGGTGGCGGCCTACCTGGCGCGCGACCTGGTCGGCGAGCCGCCGGCGCTGCGCAGCGCGTGCGTGCCGGAGGCGGTCCGGGTGGACGGCGGCGACGTGCTGCTCAACGAGCGGCTGCTCGAGGCCACCGGCGACCTGCCGGTGCCGGCCACCCTGCTGTGGGCCACCCGCGGGCTGCTCGACCAGACGCCGGGCCTCTACGACGAGGAGCGGCTGGCCGGGCTGGGCCTGGAGCGCAGCGGCATCACCGCGCGCGAGGTCCCCGACACCAACCACTACTCGATCCTGTGGGCCTCGCAGGGCGTCGAGGCGATCGCGGCCACCGTCCGCGAGGCCGCCGCGCGCAGCTAGGCGCACACCCGGGCAGTCGGGCTCTGCCGGCGAGGCGGTCCGGGCCCGACGCTGTGCCCGTGGAGGACCGAGCTCCCGCGGGCGGACGCGGACCCGAGCGCGCCACACCGGTGCGCCTTGGCAGCGCGCCCGCGCGCTGCCACGATCCGAGCGGCCTCCCCGCCCGCGGTGCGGCGGGGGGTCGGGCTCCGAGGTCGGGGCCGGGGTCAGCCCGCCGAGAGGGGTGCTCACCGTGGTGACCCCGGGATCGTTGCCGCAGCCCCGGCCGCAGCCCCGGCCGTTCGACCGGGTTGCCGGCGTCGCCGACGGCGTGCTGGCCGCGATGCCCGCCCCGCTGGGCTGCCTGGACCCCGCCGGACGGGTCGTGCTGGTGAACACCAAGCTCGAGCTGCTGCTGGACCGCCCTGCCCCCGACGTGCTCGGCCGGCCGGTGACCGACGTCCTCGCCGCCGGCACCGCCGCCGCCGTCACCTCCGCCTGCCACGCGGCCCTGACCTCCGGCGCGCCGGTCTCCCTGGAGGTCCTCGAACCCGGCGGCGGCGCGGGCTGGTCGGCGCTGCACGCCTGGCCGACGGCCGACGGCGCCGCCTTCGTCTTCGTCGACGTGACCGCACGCCGGCTCGCCCAGGACGAAGCCGAGTCGGCCCGCCGCGCCGCCGAGCGGGCCGGCGCCCGGACGGCACTGCTCGCGGCGGTGGCCGGGGAGCTCTCCAGCGCCCTGGACAGCACGTCGGCCCTGGGCAGCCTGGCCCGGCTGGTCGTCCCCGCGCTCGCCGACGGCTGCGTGGTCACCGTCGTCGACCGGGAGGGCCGGGCCCGCGACGTCGGCTCCTGGCACGCCGACCCGGCCCGGCGCCCGCTGCTCGACCACTACGCCCAGGTGCGCCTGGACACCCTGCCGCCGGCCTCCCCCGTCGCCCGTGCGCTGCGGTCCGGCAGCGAGGCGCAGGAGCCGGTGGCCGCCGTCCTCGCGCTGATGCCGCCCGGTCCCGCTCGCGACCTGCTGGAGGTCCTCGGCCCGGCCACCGCCCTCGTCCTGCCGCTGACCGCCGACGGCCGCGCGGTCGGGGTCCTCACCCTGTACCTCGACCCCGGCCGCACGCTGGACGACGACGACCTGCGCACCGCCCGGGAGGTGGCCGCGCAGGCCGGGCGCACCGTCGACCGGGTGCACCGGCAGAGCCAGCAGGCCAAGCTCGCCGAGGAGCTGCAGCGCAGCCTGCTCACCGACCCGCCGACCATCGCGGGCGCGCAGGTGGCGACCCGCTACGTGCCCGCGGCGGAGGCGGCCCGCGTCGGCGGCGACTGGTACGACGCCTTCCTGCACCCGGAGGGCGACCCGGTCGTGGTGATCGGGGACGTCGCCGGGCACGACACCGCCGCGGCGGCCGAGATGGGCCAGCTGCGCGGGCTGCTGCGGGGCATCGCGCACTACAGCGGCGCCGGGCCGGCCGAGGTGCTGCGCGGCCTGGACGCCGCGATGGACGCCATGCACACGGGCACGCTGGCCACCGCGGCCATCGCCCGGCTCGAGCACGGTGGCACGCTGCTGCGCTGGGCCAGCGCCGGGCACCCGCCGCCGCTGGTCGCCGACCCCGACGGAACGGTCACCGTGCTCGCCGACGGGCTCGGCGACCTGCTGCTGGGCGTGGACGCGACGGCGGTGCGGCGGGAGTCCACGGTGCCGCTGCGACCGGGCGCGGTGGTGCTGCTGTACACCGACGGGCTGGTGGAGCGGCGGGACTGCGACGTCGACACGGGGGTGGCCCGGCTGCGCCGGCACCTGGCCGCCCTGACCGGCCTGCCGCTGGAGGAGCTGGCCGACGCGCTGCTGGCCCGGATGCTGCCCGCGACGCCCCAGGACGACGTCGCCCTGGTGGCGATCTGCGTGCACCCTGCCGACTGACCGGCGACGGCGAGAGGCGCATCACCCCGAGGGGTCGGAAACCCCGGCGGCACGGTTACGGGCAGAGCCGGGTGGGAACCCCGAACAGCGTCGGAGAAGGCGACGGACGGGGAGAGGGCAGTGGGTCGACTCGCGTGGCCGTTGCGCCCGCTACCGGACGGCCGGGGCGAGGTGTGGCGCTGGGACCTGCAGGCCGTCGCGGAGCTGCCGGCGGCCCGTGCCGTGCTGCGTGCCCGCCTGGACGGGGTGGGCTTCCCCCGGGACGACGAGGACACCGCCGCCGAGCGGCTGATCCTCGCCTTCGACGAGCTGGCGTCCAACGCGCTGCGGCACGGGCTGTGTCCCGTCGTCGCCACGGTCATCGCCGGCAGCGGCGGCTGGCTGCTCGACGTCAGCGACCGCGACCCCGACACCATGCCCAGCCCGGCGGTCGACCGCGACCCCGCGCACGGCGGGATGGGGCTCTACCTGGTCGCCCGGCTGTCGGTGGCCCACGGCTGGTACGTCGACGAGGGGTGCAAGCACGTCTGGGCCTGCCTGCCCACGAGCACCGACGACCGCGCGCCCGCGCTGTCCTGAGAGAGGACCCCGCCCTCCGCCGGCCCCGTCCCGAGGCTCGCCGCCGGCCCCGTCCAGAGGCTCGTCCCGAGCCCGCGAGGGATGAGGAGGACGGGGTCCTCCCGCCCGCAGGGGGCGTGGAACACGACAGCCCCAGGGCGGTGAGCCCCGGGGCTGTCGTCGTCGTGCGCCCGGGACGGCGGGAGGGTGGTCTCCGGCGCCGTCCCGGGGCGTCTGGTGTGTCGGCGGGGGTCAGGGCGGGCGCGGTCAGGCCCTGGAGGGGATCACCAGGGAGAGCCCGCCCTTGCCGTAGCCGGGGACGTCGATCGCGAGGTCGAGCCGGTTGAAGTCGGCCAGCGAGCAGGCGATGTCACCGGGCAGGTCGTCACCGGGGGCGTAGAGCTTGTAGAGCTTCGAGTGCGGGGCACCCGGCACGTTGAACAGCGCCGAGAGCACGTTGACCACCTCGTGCAGCGCCTCGGTGAGCATCGCGGTCAGCTCGCCGTCCTCCTCGACGGCGTCCTGCGCGCCGCCGGGGGGCAGCAGCGCGAGGGCGGCGCCGGTGTAGGCGGACGCGCCGAGGTCCATCACGCACAGCGCGTTGACGTCCATCGACGGGTCCACGTAGACGGCCACCGAGACCGGTGACTTCGGCGTCGGGGTCACCGGCGCGCCCGGCATGACGCCGACGGGCTTGCCGACCAGGCCGGCGAGCATGTCCTTGACGGCCTTGGCGTCCGGCAGGACGACGGTCAGCGGCGCGCTCACGCGATCACCCCGTCCAGGTTCTCGCGGAAGGTCTCCTCGGTGAACGGCTTGGCGATGAGGAACAGCGCGCCCGCGGCGCTCGCCTTGTCCCGCATCTCCGCGGAGCCCTCGGAGGTGACGAAGCCGAACGGCACGGCCGATCCCGCCGAGCGCAGGGCCTGCAGGCACTCGAGCCCGCTCATGTTCGGCATGTTCCAGTCGGACAGGACCAGGTCCGGGTTCTCGGCGTGGACCTTGTCGTAGGCGTCGCGGCCGTCCTCGGCCTCGACGATGTCGTGGTCGTCGTAGCCGGCCTGGCGCAGGGTGCGGATGACGATCTGCCGCATCACGCGGCTGTCGTCGGCGACGAGGATCTTCACTGTGACGCTCCGTTCTGGTGCGGGTGCTGGTGCTGGTCGTGCGGGACGGGCAGGGAGGGCAGTGCGCCCTGGACGGACACGACCAGGGGCTGGCCGCGCCAGAGGACCTCGATGCGGCAGACGTCCTCGGGGTTGCGGACGGCGGGCGCCGGGCCGACCTCGGGGAGACCGAGGGTCGAGGGGCCGGGGAGCGCGGCCTTGACGTTGCCGCCGACGACGTTGGCGATCTCGCCGAACGCGTCGGCGACGTCCTCGTGGTCGAGGAGCTCGGGCGCCGCCTCGGCGAGCAGCGCCCGGGTCAGCTCGGCAGCGGTCTGCCGGCCGGTGGTGAGGACGACGCTGCCGGTCCACGGCCCGACGACGTCGACCCACGCGGACAGCGTGTCCTCGGGCAGGTCGCCGGGGAGCGGGACGAGCACCTCGTCCTCCCCGACGAGGGCGATCCACGCCTCGCCGGCGATCGCCTCGACGGTGGCCTCGTCGATGAGCGAGGGGATGGCCAGGCGCCCGGCGACATCGGGTGCGAGCGTCACAGGACGGCCTCCTCGGGGAGCATGCCGAGCAGCGCGAGCTTGTCGCGGAGCGCGTCGGCGGTGAACGGCTTGATCACGTACTCGTGCGCGCCGGCGGCGAGCGCCCGGACGATCTGCCCCTGCTCGCTCTCCGAGGTCACCATCATCAGCGTGAGGGCGCGCCACGCCGGGTTGGCCCGGACGGCGGAGACGAACTGCAGCCCGTCCATCACCGGCATGTTCCAGTCGATCGTGCACAGGTCGGGCGCGTAGCCCTCCTGCAGCACGTCGAGCGCCTCCCGCCCGTGACCGGCCTGACGGGTCTCGTAGCCGAAACCCTCCAGCGCCGAGCTCACGATCCGCCGCATGGCGCGGGAGTCGTCGATCACCAGTGCACGCACGTCAGTTCCCCTTCAGCGGGCGGTAGGCGGAGCTGCGGCCGATGACGACCCGCTCCCAGGAGTCGTCGACGCCGAGGGTGGTCTCCGCGGCGCCGAGGAAGAGCCAGCCGTCGGGGCGCATGAGCGCACGCACCCGGCGGAGGATCGCCTGCTTGGTGGGCAGGTCGAAGTAGATGAGGACGTTGCGCAGGTAGACCACGTCGAACGGGCCCATGCGCGGCAGCGGAGCGGCCAGGTTGCACTCGCTCGCGGTCACCATGCGGCGCAGCGACGGGGAGACCTGCCACTCGGTGCCCGCGCGGGTGAAGTGCCGCACCAGCATCGCGGCGGGCAGCCCCCGGTTGACCTCGAGCTGGCTGAACCTGCCGGCCCGGGTGCGCTCGACCATCTCGCGGGAGAGGTCGGTCGCGGTGATGGCCACGCGGGTCGAGGCGTTGGGCATCGCGTCCTCGAGCAGCATGGCGATCGTGTAGGGCTCCTGCCCGCTGGAGCAGGCCGCCGACCAGATCTGCAGCCGCTCGGCCGGCCCGCGGCCCGACAGCAGCGAGGGCAGCACCGTCGAGGTGAGGGCGGTGAACGGGTCGCCGTCCCGGAACCAGGAGGTCTCGTTCGTGGTGAGGGCCTCGACGATCCTGCGGGTGGACTCGGGGCTGGGCCGGGTGCGGACCGAGTCGACCAGCTGGCCGACGTCGGGCAGCCCCATGGACCGGGCGATCGGCAGCAGCCGCGCCTCGACCAGGTACTCCTTGCCCGGGGCGAGCACGATCGCGCTCTCCCGGTGCACCAGCTGGCGGACCCAGTCGAAGCTGGTCGTGGTGAGGGTCATCGTCGTCCTCCGACGGCGGCTGGCGTGGTCGGGCCGGCGGTGGCGGCGCGCGGGCCGGCGAGCCGCCGGCCGATCGCCTCGGCGACCCGGTCGAGCGGCAGCACCTCGTCGGCGAACCCGGCGGTGGCGACGGCGCCCGGCATCCCCCAGACCACCGACGTCGCCTGGTCCTGGACGACGACAGCCCCTCCGGTCTCGCGGATGCGGCCGGCGCCGATGCGCCCGTCGGAGCCCATGCCGGTGAGCACGACACCCAGCACGGCACCGTCGAACGCCTCGACCGCGGAGCGGAACAGCGGGTCGACGGCGGGGCGGCAGAAGTTCTCCGGGGGCGCCTGGTCGAGCCCGGTGGACAGGCCGCGGCCGGTCCGGCGGACGGTCAGGTGGTGGTCGCCCGGGGCGAGGTGAACGGTGCCCGGCGCCAGCGGGGCGCCGTCGACGGCCTCGACCACGGTGAGCGCGCAGAGGCGGTCCAGCCGCTGGGCGAACTGGCGGGTGAAGACCGGGGGCATGTGCTGCACGAGCAGCACCGGGACCGGCAGCGACGCCGGCAGGGCCGGCAGCACCTTCGCCAGGGCCTCCGGGCCACCGGTGGACGAGCCGATGACCAGGACGGCGGGCTGCTTGACCGCACCGACGCGGGGGGCCGGCGGCCGGACCGGGGCCGGCGCGGGTGCGGCGGCCCGGACGGGGCCGGTGGTGACCGGGCGCCCGGTGAGCGCCTTGATCTTGGGGATCAGCTGCTGGCGGACGCTCTCCATGGACTGCGCCACGCTGCCGACGTTGGCCGGCTTGGTGACGTAGTCGTTCGCGCCGGCGGAGAGGGCGTCGAGGGTCGCCGAGGCACCGCGCTCGGTGAGCGTGCTGAACATGATGATCGGCACGCGGCTGCGCAGGGCGCGGATGGCGCGGACCGCCTCGATGCCGTTCATCTCCGGCATCTCGATGTCCATCGTGACCAGGTCGGGCTTGAGCTGCTCCACCTTGCCGACGGCGATGCGGCCGTTCACGGCGGTGCCGACGACGTCGATCGCCGGGTCCTCCGAGAGGACGTCGGTGACGATCTTGCGGACGACCACCGAGTCGTCGACGACCAACACCCGGATCGGGTCCATGCGTCCTCCGTCTCCCCGTGCGGGGTGCCGGCCAGGGCCAGCTGGCGTTGTGGGTCGGCACCCGCCCGGGGGCCGGGATCGGGGTGCAGCCGGCGGTCCGCCGGGTCCCGGCGGCCGTCCGCTGTCGGTGCCTGTCAGGGGTGTTGTCGGCCGCTCGCCTGCACTCCTTGAGCCGATCCGCACGGATCGTGCAGGACATCTCCCGTCGATCCCGGTGCTCCCGCCGACGATCTCCCGGCACGTGTCGACACGTCCCCGGACAGCGGGAGGCGACCACGGTCCGGGGCGACGTCGGGTCCCGGCCGCGGTCGTCCAGCGGCCCCGCGCAGCAGCGTCAGGGGGTGCTGCCGCGGGTGAACGGCGTCACCGCGGGTAGCCGGGGGCCATGCCTCTCCCCCGGGTCCTCGTCCTCGTCCTGGCCGGCGGCGCCGGCGGGCGCCTGGAACTGCTGACCGAGCAGCGCGCCAAGCCGGCCGTCCCCTTCGCCGGCGTCTACCGGCTGATCGACTTCCCGTTGAGCAACTGCCAGCACTCGCACCTGTCCGACGTCTGGGTCTCGGTGCAGTTCCACCCCACGTCGCTGTCGCAGCACCTGGCCAACGGCCGGCCGTGGGACCTCGACCGCACCGACGGCGGGCTGCTCGTGCTGCCGCCCTACCAGGGCACCGACCGCGCCGGCTGGGTGTCCGGGACGGCGAACTCGCTGTGGCGCTACGCCCCGCTGGTCCGCGACGTCGCCCCCGACGCGCTCGTGGTGCTCAGCGCCGACGCCGTCTACAAGCTGGACTACCGCGACGTCGTCGACGGGCACCTCGGCTCGGGCGCGGAGGTCACCATGGTCACCACCGAGGTCGCCGAGGACGACGCACCGCGCTACGGCATCGTCGAGGTCGGCAGCGGCGGGAAGGTGGCCGACTACGCCTACAAGCCCGACCGGCCGCGCACCACCACGGCGACCAACGAGGTCTTCGTCTTCTCCCCCGGCCCCACGCTGGACCGGCTGGAGGCCCTCGCCGCGGAGCACGGCGAGGAGGGGCTCGAGGACCTCGGCACCCACCTGCTGCCGACGCAGACCCGCGACGGCCTGGCCCGCGCGCACCCGTTCGACGGCTACTGGCGCGACGTGGGCACCGTGGAGTCCTACTGGCGGTCCCACCAGGAGTTCCTGTCCGCCGATCCGCCGCTGGACCTCGACGACGAGCGCTGGCCGGTGCACACCCGCGGCGGCCGGCACAGCGCGGCGAGGGTGCTGCTGGACTCGGCGGTGGACAACAGCCTCATCTCCGGCGGCACCCGGGTGCTCGGCAACGTCCACGGGTCGGTCCTGTCCCCCGGTGTCGTCGTGGAGGCCGGCGCGACCGTCGTCGACTCGGTGCTGCTGCCCGGGGCGCGGGTGCGGGCCGGCGCCACGGTGACCCGGGCGGTGCTCGACGACGGCGTGGTGGTCGGCGAGCGCGCCGCGGTCGGTGGCGACGGGGAGGTCACGCTGGTCGGCCGCCGGGCCGAGGTCGAGGCCGGCACCGAGATCCCCGCCGGCGGCCGCTTCCCCGATCCCGGGGAGGACCAGGGCTGAGCCGTCCCCCCTCCGTTGATCACGGGGCCGGCGCGGCCTCTCGCGGCGTGTCGGCGCGTGTCGCCTGCGACGACCCCATGATCAACGGTCGGCGGCTGGCCGGGTCGGCGCTCGCCCGGGCGGGCTCGCCCTAGGAGGCGGACGGCTCCTGGCCGCGGTGCGACCCGGAGGGCCGGGGTGAACGCAGCACCGCCAGGGCGTCGCTGCCGAGCAGGTCGCCCATGACGATGCCCTGCACGCAGCCGGCGACGGCGTTCCAGGCACCGGACGCGGCGGCCGCGGTGTCGAAGCCGGCGTCGAGGAAGGCCCGGACGGCGAGCAGCTGCGCGGTGGCGAGCGTGCGGGTGCGGCCGGAGACGTGCGCGCCCCAGGACGCCTCGTGCATCGCGGTCGCCCACGGACGGCGCTCGGCGCGGGAGGCGTCGACGGCGGCCATCCAGCGGCCCCGGCCGGCGTCGTCCAGCGCGCGCAGGCCGGTCAGCAGCTCCGAGAGCTCGCCGGTGGCGGGTCCGAGGTCGAGCTCGGGGGTGGTGGGCACGCCGGTGGCGGTGGCGACGGCGAAGGGGCCGGTGAGCCGGCGGGCGACCAGCGGCGGCAGCACCGCGGCGGCCCAGGCGCCCACGGCCGCGTCGGCGAGGACGTCGGCGGCGGCGGCGCGGACCGCCTCGTCGACCAGCCCGACGGCGGGGTGCTCGGGACCGAGGACGTCCTCGCGGAGCACCCGCTCGACCGCGGCGGCGTCCCCGATGGTGCTGCGCTCGAGCTGGGCGACCAGGACGGCGGCCCGGTCGGCACCGGGGAGGCCGTCGGCGGCGGTGCGCAGGTGCGGGACGGCGGCGGCCAGCTCGCGGGCCTTGCGCGCACGGACGGCGAGCGCGGCGCGCTGCTCGCGGTCGCGACCCGCGGCCGGGTGGACCGCGGCCAGCTGCTCCAGCGCCGGGGCGTCGGCGGCGAGCCCGGCGAGCAGGGCGTCGGCGACTGCGCGGCCGGCCGGCAGCCGGACCAGGTCGAAGCCGAGCGTGGCGGCACTGACCAGCGAGTAGGGCACGGCAGGCCTCCCAGTCGACGTCCCCCGAGGTGAGGTCGGTCCAGACTGACCGTGATCGACACTGCGCGCCACGTCGGCGTCACTCGATGGCCGGACCCCCATCGGGTGGGTCGTCGTGCGCCGCGCTGCACTGTGTTGCGTCGATCACCCAGCGTGAGCGGCGTCCTGCCCCGGAGTGCCGCGACCCCCGGCGGGCGACCCTCCGGAGAGAGGGGCCGCCCGACCGGGGGTCGGGGGGAGGAGCGTGGCCGCCGGGGAAGTCCGGCCACGCCCGATCGGAGGACCCCGTCCTCCTCACCGTGGAAGGACCCCGTCCTCCTCATCCCTCGCAAGCTCGGGACGAGCCTCTGGACGGGGCCAGCGGTGAGCCTCTGGACGGAGCCGGACTGCTAAGCGCTGACGGCCTTCTGCACGTCCAGCGCCAGCAGCAGCTGCCCGTCGAGCTTGAACGCGCCGCGGATCAGGTCGCGGCCCGCGCCGTCCAGCGTGTCCGGCGGCGCCTCGAAGTCGGCCGGGTCGACGTCCACGACGTCGGCGATGGCGTCCACGAGCAGGCTGACCGCCTCACCGTGCAGCCGGACGACGATGACGACGGCGTCGGTGCCCTCGGGACGCGGCGGCCGGCCGAGCCGCTCGCGCAGCTCGATCGCGGTCACCACCTGGCCGCGCAGGTTGATCAGCCCGGCGACGGCGGTGGGTGCCAGCGGCACCCGGGTCAGGCCCTGGCTCTTGAGCACCTCCTGCACGTGCGCCACCTCGACGCCGTAGAGGTCGCCGTCGAGCCAGAAGGTGGCCAGCTGGCCGCCGATGGCGGGGGCCTCGGCAGTGGTCACAGGGAGACCTCCAGGAGGGAGGCGCCGTGCGGCGCCGCGGACAGGGAGCCGGGGGTGGTGGGGTGCGCCGAGTAGAACGCCGGGTCGGCGGCGAGGATCGCGGCGCGGACGTCGAGCAGCTCGGTGACCTTGTCGCCGAGCACGGCCGAGCCCAGCAGCCCCATGTCGTCGATGTCGCTGCGGACGGCGGCCTCGCCGTCGACGATGTCGAGGATCTCCTCCACCACGATGGCCACGCTGCGGCCGTGGTCGGAGTAGACGATCACCTCGAGCACCTCGCGCTCGCTGTCGCCGTAGGCGCCCAGGTGCCGGTCCAGCCGGACGATCGGCAGGATCGCGCCGCGGTACTGCACGACCTCCCGGTTGCCGACCTTCTCGACCGACTCGGTGCGCACCTGCTCGAGGCGGGTGACGGTGTCCAGCGGGATGGCGACCCGGCGCCCCCCGCCGATGGCGGCCAGCAGCATCCGCTGCCGCTCGGCGTCGGTCGCCGCGGACTGCAGCGCCGCCGCGCGGGACTCCTGGCGGTCGCTGCTCTCGGTGCGCAGCGCCCTGCGCGCCAGGGCCTGCACGTCGAGGATCAGGGCCACGGTGCCGTCGCCGAGGACGGTCGCGCCCGAGTAGAGGCCGATCGCCTTGAGCTGGCCGCCGACGGCCTTGACCACGATCTCCTCGGTGTTGATGACCCGGTCGACGACCAACCCGAAGCGGCGGCCCTCCGAGCGCAGCACCGCGATGACCACGTGCCCGTCGTGCCGGTCGGAGGTCAGGCCCAGGACGTCGGTCAGCCGGACCAGCGGGAGCAGTTCGCCGCGCAGCCGGTAGACCGGCGCACCGCCGACCTCCTCGACGGCGTTGGCCGCCTTCTCGGCGTCGAGCGAGACCAGCTCCTGCAGGCTGATCTGCGGGATGGCGTAGCGGTCGCCGGCGCACTCGACGGTCAGCGCCGGGACGATGGCCAGGGTCAGCGGGATGCGCAGCCTCGTGCAGGTGCCCTTGCCGGGGGCGGACTCGATCTCGATGGTGCCGCCGATGGACTCGATGTTGGTCTTGACGACGTCCATGCCGACGCCGCGACCGGAGACGTTGGTGACCTGCGCGGCGGTGGAGAACCCGGGCAGGAAGATCATCTGCAGGACGTCCTGCGGGCCCATGCGGTTGAGGGCCTCGGGGGTGACCAGCCCGCGCTCGACGGCCTTGGCGCCGAGCCGGACCGGGTCGATCCCGGCACCGTCGTCGGCGACCTCGACGACGACCTGGCCGCTCTCGTGCCGCGCGCGCAGGGTGAGCACGCCCTCGGTCGGCTTGCCGACCCGGATCCGCGCGTCGGCGTCCTCGATGCCGTGGTCGACGGAGTTGCGGACCAGGTGGGTCAGCGGGTCCTTGACCGCCTCGAGCAGGGTCTTGTCCAGCTCGGTGTCGCGGCCCTCCATCTCCAGGCGGATGTTCTTCTGCAGCTGCAGGCCCAGGTCCCGGACGACGCGCGGCAGCTTCGACCAGATGTGGTCGATCGGCTGCATGCGCGTCTTCATGACGCCCTCCTGCAGCTCGCTGGCGATGAGGTTGAGCCGCTGCGAGGCGCGCACCAGGTCGGTGTCGTTGGAGCGCCCGACGTACTGGACGATCTGGTTGCGGGTGAGCACCAGCTCACCGACCAGCAGCATCAGCTCGTCGAGCAGGTCGACGTCCACCCGGATGGTGCTGTCGGCGACGGCCCGGCGGGTCTGGCCGGTGCCGCTGTCGGCGGCGGGCGTGGCGTCACCGTCCTGCGCGGCCTCGAACTCGGGCGCGGTCTCGACGACCGGCGCGGGGCGCGGCGCGGGGACGGCCGTCGCCGGCGCAGCGGCCACGGGGGCCGGCACCTCGGCGGCGGGCGCGGGTGCGGGCTCCTCGGGCGCCTCCGCCGCGGGGACGGCGGCGGCCTGCGCAGGGTCCTCGGCGGGGACGGCGGCGACGGCCTCGGCGGGCGCGGGGTACGGCTCGGCGACGGCCGGGGCGGCGGTGTCCTCCATGGCGGCGCTGATGCCGGCGACGACGGCGGAGACGTCGACCGAGCCCTCGCCGCCGGTGGCCTCGATGGACCCGAGCAGCGAGCGGACGGTGTCGACCATCTGCAGCAGGACGCTGGTCCGCTGCGGGGTGAGCTCGAGGGCGCCGTCCCTCAGCCGGGAGAGCATGTTCTCCCCGACGTGGGTGACCTCCTCCAGTCGGTGGAACGCCAGGAAGCCGCTGGTCCCCTTGATGGTGTGGATCGTGCGGAAGATGCTCGAGAGCCGCTCGCGCGAGTCGGGCTCCTGCTCGAGAGCGACCAGGTCGGTGTCCAGCTGGTCGAGGTTCTCGTGGCTCTCGACCAGGAACTCCTCGACGATGTCGTCCAGACCGTCCACGTTGCTCTTCTCTCTTCGTACCCGGGGAGCGGCGGGCGCGCTCGGGTTGGTGATCGGCGGGAGGGGTGCCCAGGTCAAGCCCAACGGCCGACCGGGCCCGCCGGCCGGGAGGCCCCGGCCGGCGGGCGGTGATCAGTAGGTGAAGCGGGACACCGAGGTGCGCAGGTCCGCAGCCATCCGGGAGAGCTCGTCGACCGCGGTACGGGTCTGCGTGAGCGCCTGCGTCGTGGAGTCGGCTGCGGCCGAGACCCCGGTGATGTTGCTGGCGATCTGCCCCGAGCCCTGCGCGGCCTCGGTCACCGACCGGCTCATCTCGTTCGTCGTGGCGGTCTGCTCCTCCACCGCACTGGCGATGGTGGTCTGCCGGTCGGAGATCTGCGCGACGATCTGCGAGATCTCCCCGATGGCGGCGACGGCCGCGTCGGTGTCGCCCTGGATGGCCTGCACCCGCCGGGCGATGTCCTCGGTCGCCTTGGCCGTCTCCTGGGCCAGCTCCTTGACCTCGTTGGCCACCACCGCGAACCCCTTGCCCGCCTCCCCGGCGCGGGCGGCCTCGATGGTGGCGTTCAGCGCCAGCAGGTTGGTCTGCTCGGCGATCGAGGTGATCACCTTGACCACGTTGCCGATCTCGGCCGAGGACTCGCCCAGCCGCGCGACCGTCGCCGTCGTCGTCTCGGCGGCGGTGACCGCCCGGTGCGCGACGTCGGAGGCCTCCGCGGCGTTGGTCGCGATCTCCCGGATGCTGGCGCCCATCTGCTCGGCACCCGCGGCCACCGTCTGCACGTTGCGGGAGACCTCCTCCGCCGCACCGGCCACCACACCGGACTGCGCACTGGTCTCCTCCGCGGAGGCGGAGATCTGCGCCGAGGACGCGGACAGCTCCTCCGAGGACGCCGCCACCGCGTCGGCCGACGAGGCCACCGAGGAGAGCACGGCACGCATCTGGTCGACGGCGGCGTCGAGGGCGAGTCCCATCTGGCCGAGCTCGTCGCGGGTGGTCAGGCCACTGCTGCGGGTGAGGTCGCCGGTCGCGAGCGCCTCGGCCACGTCCTTGACCCGGCCGACGTCGCGGGCCACGCCGCGGGCCACGAAGAGCCCGGTGCCAACGGCCACGGCGATGCCGACGACCAGGACGGCCACCGCCTGCGTGCGCTGGCTCTCGTACGACTCGCGCGCCTCCGCCGCCGCGGCGTCCGCCTCGGCGACCTCCTTGTCGTGGACCTCCTCCAGGGTGGCCTGCGCCTGGCTCGCCAGCGGAGCGGCCTGCGACTGGTTCGTCGTGTACCAGCCGGCCACGTCGTTGGCGGCGGCCAGCGGGGCCAGCACCTGGTTGACCACGACCTCGTACTGATCGAACGCGTCGGCGGCCTCGGCGACCAGCGCCGCCTTCTCCGCCGAGGGCTGCGACTGGCCGTAGTGCTCGACAGCCGTCCGGAACTCCGCCAGCCGCTCCTCGAGCGTCGCCAGCGCCTCCTGGGTCAGCTCGGGGGTCGGCGCGATCAGCGCGTCCCGGGAGGACTGTCGCACCCCGCCGATCGCGGTCTGCATCTCCGCGACGGCCTCGAGACCGCCGATGTTGCTGTTGTGCATGACCTGCGTGCGGTCGGCCGCGGTGCCGAGGGCCGACAGGCCCATGAGACCCACGAGGACGGCGACCAACGCGGTGACCACCACGCCGGCCAGGGTCTTGGTGCGGACGCCGAGGTCGCCCCACCAGGCGCGCTGCTGCGCGGCGGGCATCGGGCTGCCGGGCTTGGACTGGGACATGGGTGTGCTCCTCGAGCGAGGCCGCGGCGGGCCGATGGAGAGAGGGGTGGACCGGGCGCTGCCGACCGGGAGTCCGGCACTGCGCTGCGATCGCGATGCGGCAGTGCCGGCATGAAGAGAGTGACGCACCAGCAAGGTGCGCGACACGCAATTCCCGGCGTGTCTGACGAACCCGCGAAAAGAGTGCGGTGAGCGTTCACGGATTGTCGACTCGGTGATCGGCGACCCGCTCCACCGACCCCTCGCGAAGCCGGCGTGGAAATGCGACGGGCGGCGATCGGAATGGTCCGACCGCCGCCCGTCCGGGGGAACGCGCTGCTCCCTCGCTCAGTAGGTGAAGCGGCCCACCGTGGTCCGCAGCTCGGCGGCCATCCGGGACAGCTCGTCGACGGCGCTGCGGGTCTGGGTCAGCGCCTGGGTGGTGGCCTCAGCGGCCGAGGACACCCCGGTGATGTTCTCGGCGATCTGACCCGACCCGCCGGCGGCCTCGGCCACCGACCGCGACATCTCCGTGGTGGTGGCGGTCTGCTCCTCCACCGCGCTGGCGATGGTGGTCTGCCGGTCGGAGATCTGCGCGACGATCGAGCTGATCTCCGCGATCGCCGCCACCGCCGCCCCGGTGTCACCCTGGATCGA
>NZ_FOIE01000007.1:60958-357717 GCF_900111455.1 Geodermatophilus poikilotrophus
GTCGTCGTCTCCGCCGCGGTCACCGCCCGCGCCGCCACCTCGGAGGCCTCCGCGGCGTTGGACGCGATCTCCCGGATGCTGGCGCCCATCTGCTCGGCACCCGCGGCCACCGTCTGCACGTTGCGGCTGACCTCCTCCGCCGCACCGGCCACCACACCGGACTGCGCACTGGTCTCCTCCGCCGACGCGGAGATCTGCGCCGACGAGGCCGACAACTCCTCCGAGGACGACGCCACCGAGTCGGCCGCCCCGACGACCGTGCCCATCACCGTCCGCAGCTCGGCCACGGCCGTGTCCAGGGACGCAGCAGTGCGACCGATCTCGTCGCGCTGCTGCAGCCCGACGCTGACCGTGAGGTCCCCGCCGGCCAGCCGGTCGGCCGCCACGCGCAGCCGGCCGAGGCCCCGGCTGAACGAGCGGGCCACGGCGAGGCCCAGGCCCAGCGCCAGGAGCACCCCCACCGCACACACGACCACGGTCCGCCAGACCGCGGCCGACACCGTGTCCGCGTAGCTCGCCCCCTCCATCAGGGCGGCGTCGGCCGCCTCGATGCCGGTGTCGAGGGTCTCCTCGTACACCTTGCGCAGGCTGCGCGTCTGGTCGAAGGCCATGGCGACGGCGGCGCCACGGTCGGTGGCGTAGAGGTCGAACTCCGCCTGGAGGCTGGCCGACCACGCGCCGACCTCGGTCTCCAGGCGGTCCACGAAGGCCGTCTCGTCCGCCGTGTCGGCTGCCGACCGCGCGTCGGCGAGGTGGCCCTCGACCTTGCCCAGCCGCTCCTCGATCTCGGTGAGGAACTCGGGGTCGCCGCTGAGGAGGTAGCCCCGCTCGTCGTTCGCCGTGGCCTTCGCCGTCAGCCCGACGTCGTGCAGCGCGTTCACGTACGGCAGCGCGGTGTCCAGCTCGGCATCCCGGGCGTCGCGGAGGTGCTGCAGGTCGCCGAGCGCCAGGCCGCCCACCAGCAGCGCGGTCAGCGAGGCGATCCCGACCGAGGCCAGGACCTTGTGGGCGACCGGTCGATCGGCCAGCCAGCCGCCGCCCGAGCGGGAGGGAGGGGTGCGCATGTCCAGGCTCCTAGGGGAGAGGCCGGGGTCGGATGGGTCTCGGTCGACCGGACCACGACCGGGGGATGTCGGGTGGGCACACCGTCGTGCTCGCGGACATGGTGGCTCCGGAATGGGCCTGCACCATTCCCCGACGCGCGTGTCGGAACGGCTCGGAGCGGAAAGTCCGGTCACCGGACCGCCATTGTCGACAAAACTGCGGAATGGCGCCCCGTCCCTGGGACAGTTCTCCGGGCGGCCTGGACCGGCCGGCCCCCACGATGTCGACGAGCCGTCGGGCAAGCGCTCGCCCCCGTGCCCGTGTCCGGGTGTGGAACGGCGAGGAGCGCACGACCCGGGACGGGTCGTGCGCTCCTCGGTCACCGTCCGGGAGACGGCCGTACGGCTCAGTAGGTGAAGCGGCCCACCGTGGTCCGCAGGTCCGCGGCCATCCGGGAGAGCTCGTCGACCGCGGTACGGGTCTGCGTGAGCGCCTGCGTCGTGGAGTCGGCCGCGGCCGAGACCCCGGTGATGTTGCTGGCGATCTGCCCCGAGCCCTGCGCGGCCTCGGTCACCGACCGGCTCATCTCGTTGGTGGTGGCGGTCTGCTCCTCCACCGCACTGGCGATGGTGGTCTGCCGGTCGGAGATCTGCGCGACGATCGAGGAGATCTCCCCGATCGCGGCGACGGCCGCGTCGGTGTCGCCCTGGATGGCCTGCACCCGCCGGGCGATGTCCTCGGTCGCCTTGGCCGTCTCCTGGGCCAGCTCCTTGACCTCGTTGGCGACCACCGCGAACCCCTTGCCCGCCTCCCCGGCGCGGGCGGCCTCGATGGTGGCGTTGAGCGCCAGCAGGTTGGTCTGCTCGGCGATCGAGGTGATCACCTTGACCACGTTGCCGATCTCGGCCGAGGACTCGCCCAGCCGCGCGACCGTCGCCGTCGTCGTCTCCGCCGCGGTGACCGCCCGGTGCGCGACGTCGGAGGCCTCCGCGGCGTTGGTCGCGATCTCCCGGATGCTGGCGCCCATCTGCTCAGCACCCGCCGCCACCGTCTGCACGTTGCGGCTGACCTCCTCCGCCGCACCGGCCACCACACCGGACTGCGCACTGGTCTCCTCCGCGGAGGCGGAGATCTGCGCCGAAGAGGCACTCAGCTCCTCCGAGCTGGCCGCCACCGCATCCGCCGAGGCCACCACCGTGGACAGCACCGCGCGGAGCTCGGTCTGCATGGCGGCCACGGATGCGGCCATCAGCCCGAGCTCGTCCCGCCGGTCCACGCCGGACTCCACCGTGAGGTCACCCCGGGCGGCGGCGTCGAGGGCGGTCCTGACCTGACGCAGCGGCCGGGTCACGGACCGGGCCGCGAGCACGGCGAGCAGCGCGGCGAGGGCCACCGCCAAGACCCCGACGACGCTGAGCAGGATGGTCGCCCGGGACTGGGCCTGGTCCTGCTGCCCGCGGAGGTCCTCGGCGCGGTCCCGGGCCGACGTCTGGATGCTGTCGGCCAGGTCGAGGACGATCCCGTAGCCCTCGCCGGCCTCGCCGCCGTTGATGCTCTCCATGGTGGCGAGGTAGCTCTCGGGCGTGCCGGCGGAGAGCCACGCGACCACCTGGTCGTCCCAGCGGAAGTAGTTGTCCCAGGCCGGGCGCAACTGGTCGAAGGCCTCCCGTTCGGCCGGGCTCATCGCCGTGGTGTCGACCGAGTCCAGCCAGTCGTACACCCCCTCCTTGGCCTCGAGCATGCCGGAGCGGTTGTAGGCCTCGGGGGCCAGGGCGACGCCGGGGCCGTACGCCGCTACGTCGGCGAGGACGAGGCCCTGCCACCCCGTGACGTCGGCGATCTGGAACCGGGCGGTCTCCGCGTCGGCGAGGACGCTGTCGACGGCACTCAGCTGCAGGGCGAGGTCCCGCTGCTCACCGACCGCGGACAGGCCGGCGCCAGCACTGACGAGCACGAGGGCGCCGATCGCGCCGAACGCGAGCCCGAGCCGGCGTCCGACACGGACGTCGCCGAGGGAGGGGAGGGGCACGGTGGGGTCTCCTGACGTGACGAGCCGGCGGCTCAGTAGGTGAAGCGGGCGACGCTGGTGCGCAGCTCGGCGGCCATCCGGGAGAGCTCGTCGACGGCGCCGCGGGTCTGGGTCAGCGCCTGCGTGGTCGAGTCGGCTGCGGCGGAGACGCCGGTGATGTTGCTGGCGATCTGCCCCGAGCCCTGCGCGGCCTCGTTGACCGAGCGGCTCATCTCGTTGGTGGTCGCGGTCTGCTCCTCCACCGCACTGGCGATGGTGGTCTGCCGGTCGGAGATCTGCGCGACGATCTGCGAGATCTCCCCGATCGCCGTCACGGCAGCGGTGGTGTCGCCCTGGATGGACTGCACCCGCCGGGCGATGTCCTCGGTCGCCTTGGCCGTCTCCTGGGCCAGCTCCTTGACCTCGTTGGCCACCACCGCGAAGCCCTTGCCGGCCTCGCCGGCGCGGGCGGCCTCGATGGTCGCGTTCAGCGCCAGCAGGTTCGTCTGCTCCGCGATGCTCGTGATCACCTTCACCACGTTGCCGATCTCGGCGCTCGAGTCCCCCAGCTTGGCCACCGTCGCGGTGGTGCTGGCCGCGGCGCTCACGGCCTTCTGCGCGACCTCGCTGGCCTGGGCCGCGTTCGACGCGATCTCCCGGATGCTGGCGCCCATCTGCTCGGCGCCCGCCGCCACCGTCTGCACGTTGCGGGACACCTCCTCCGCCGCCCCGGCGACCACACCGGACTGCGCGCTGGTCTCCTCCGCCGAGGCGGAGATCTGCGCCGAGGACGCCGACAACTCCTCCGACGACGCAGCCACCGCATCCGCCGACGCAGCCACCGACGACAGGACCCCGCGCAGGCCCTCCTGCGCCCTGCGCAGCGACGCGGCCATGCGGCCGAGCTCGTCGTCGGCCTCGACGGCTGGCTCGACGGTCAGGTCGCCGTCGGCCATGGCGTCGGCGGCCTGCTGCACAGAACGGACGGACCGGATCATCCGGCGGACCACCACGACGGTGAGGGCGATCGCGAGGAGGGTCGAGACGGCCGCGGTCCCGACCAGCATCCAGATGGCGGAGGTGGCGTCGTCCGCCGCCTGGGCGTTTCGCTCCGCCGCCTCGCTCGACTGGGCGAGGCCCTCCTCCTCCAGGCCGTCGGCGATGTCGGTCAGCAGGGGGCTGGACACCTCGCGGTAGAGCATGGCGTAGCCGGCCAGGTCGCCGGCGTCGGCCGCCGGGAAGAGCTGCGTCGCGTTCGACGCCAGGAACTGCTGGCGGGCATCCAGGTACGTGTCCATCGCGGCCTGGTCGATGACGAACGGCTCGTACTCGGCGAGCGCGGTCTCCACGTCGGCCTGCTTCTCGTCCATCTCGCCGAGGAGCTCCGTCCGGCGGGCCGGGTCGGAGACGGCGTACTCGAGCACGCGGGCCCGGTGCGCGGCGGTGGCGCGCTGGACGGCCGAGAGCGCGTTCAGCGGACGCAGGTTCTCGTCGTAGATCCGCTGCTGGTCCTCGGCCATCTCGGTGATGCGGGAGACCGCGAGGGCATTGGTGCCCACGAGGACCACCACGAGCAGCGCGACGACCGCTCCGATCTTCACGCCGATCGGCCGATCGGCGAACCACCCACCTGGTCGGCCGGACCGGCTGGGACGTGCGGGGAGGGACATGGGTGCTCCAGGTTCGAGGTGGATGTCGCACTGCGCGGGACGGGTGACCGCCGTCGACCCGAACGAACACGAGGATGGGGCGGTCGAGACCTCTCCGCGCGGAATGGCGTGGCGTGTTGCCCGCACCGCACGAGAAATGTCGGCGAGCGCCATTCGGTCGTACCTTTGTCGACACCCCTGGACCCGCAGAATGCGAATGGCGGCATGCGCAGCGCACGGAGTGACGGCCGACCGCGCCGCCTCTGTCTCCTTGCTGCAGTCGCGTGCCGGCGGTGACCGGGCGCAACGGCGAGGAGCGCACGACCCGGGACGGGTCGTGCGCTCCTCGGTCACCGTCCGGAAGACGGCCGTGCGGTTCAGTAGGTGAAGCGGGCGACGCTGGTGCGCAGCTCGGCGGCCATCCGGGAGAGCTCGTCGACCGCGGTGCGGGTCTGGGTCAGCGCCTGGGTGGTGGAGTCCGCGGCACCGGAGACGCCGCTGATGTTCGCCGCGATCTGACCGGCACCCGAAGCCGCCTCGGTCACCGACCGGCTCATCTCGTTCGTCGTCGCGGTCTGCTCCTCCACCGCACTGGCGATGGTGGTCTGCCGGTCGGAGATCTGCGCGACGATCGAGCTGATCTCCGCGATCGCCGCCACCGCCGCCCCGGTGTCACCCTGGATCGACTGCACCCGCCGCGCGATGTCCTCGGTCGCCTTGGCCGTCTCCTGGGCCAGCTCCTTGACCTCGTCGGCCACCACCGCGAACCCCTTGCCGGCCTCCCCGGCGCGGGCGGCCTCGATGGTCGCGTTCAGCGCCAGCAGGTTCGTCTGCTCGGCGATCCAGGTGATCACCTTCACCACGTTGCCGATCTCGGCCGAGGACTCCCCCAGCTTGGCCACCGTCGCCGTCGTCGTCTCCGCCGCGGTCACCGCCCGCGCCGCCACCTCGGAGGCCTCCGCGGCGTTGGACGCGATCTCCCGGATGCTGGCGCCCATCTGCTCAGCACCCGCCGCCACCGTCTGCACGTTGCGGGAGACCTCCTCCGCCGCACCGGCCACCACACCGGACTGCGCCGAGGTCTCCTCCGCCGACGCCGAGATCTGCGCCGAGGACGCCGACAACTCCTCCGAGGACGCCGCCACCGCATCCGCCGACGACGCCACCGAGGTCAGCACCTGCCGCAGGTTCTGCTGCGCCGCACCCAGGGCCGCTGACATCCGGCCCAGCTCGTCCTGACCGCGCACCTCGGCCGTCACGGTCAGGTCACCGGTCGCGAGGGCCTCGACCGAGGCCTGCACCGAGTGCACGGTGCCGACGATCCGCCGGACCACGAAGACGGTCAGCCCACCGGCCACCAGGATGCCGGCCACGAGGGCGGTCCAGAGGGTCAGGGTCGCGGACCGGGCGGTGTCCGTGGCGTTGTCCGTGTCGGCCTGACCAGCAGCCACTCGACGGTCCTGCATGGCCGCGTACTCGTCCATGATGACGTCGGAGGCGTCCTGGAGCGGGCCCGAGATGATCTGCCCGGCGGCGACCAGGTTGCCCGCGTCCGCCGCAGGGACCAGCTGCCCGTCGGCGATGGCGTAGAAGTTGTCGAGGTGGCCGCGGAAGGTCGCGAAGGCCTCGCGGTTGACGGTGACCTCGGCGTAGGCGTCGAGCTGCTCGTCGAGGGTCGACCGGCGCTCGGCCAGCTCGGTGACCAGCTCGACGCGGGTCTGCGGGTCGACCAGGCCGTAGGAGTTGTAGCGCGAGCGGTCGCCCTGCCACGACCGCTGGATGCTGGCCAGGTCGGCGAGGGTCACGACGTTGTCGTTGATCCTCGACGCGCCGGCCTCCAGCGCGCTGATGCGCGAGACGGCGAGGACGGTCATGGCGACCGCCACCACGGCGAGGACGGCGACGGCGGCGCCGATCTTCACCCCGATCGGGCGGTCGGCGAACCAGCCCCCGGAACGTCCGGGAGAGGCCGCGGTGGCGGGGACGGACATGCTGGCTCCTGGGTGCGAGAGGACTCGTGCGAATGGGCGCGCACCCCCTGCCGGCGGATCCCGCAGACGTGGCGCGTGGGGGAATGCTGACGCCTTCCCGGCAGCGCCGCGGCGCAATTCCGGGTGTGTCGCGGACCGTGCACGAGAAATGTCGGTGACCGCATTTCCGGCATCCCCTTGTCGACAGGAGGGGACGAGGAGCCATTCCGGGGGGCCGGAAGTCTGGAAGAGGTGCCCGACCTCAGTCCAGCGCGCCGGCCAGCGTCTCGAGGAGGACGACGACCGCGGCCGGGTCGGGGATGCGGTACCGCGCTGCGGTCTCGCCCTCGCCCACCTTGACGGTGAGGTCGCCGGGGGAGAGGACGCGGAAGGCGTCCTCGTCGGTGCGGTCGTCGCCGAGGTAGACCGTCGCGGCCGCACCGAGGTCACCGCGGAGCCGCAGCAGGGCACTGCCCTTGTCGGCGTCGGTGACGGCGAGCTCGAGCACCTCCTTGCCCGGCTTCTTCGTCAGGAACGGATCTGCGACGGCATCGGCCTGCTCCAGCAGCGTGGCAGCCGCTGCGCGGTCGGTCACCTGGCGCACGTGCACCGCCACGCTGGCGGGCTTGACCTCCAGCCGCGCGCCGGGCACCGCCGCGACGAGCGGGGCCAGCCGTTCGGCGAGCACGTCCCGCCGCCCGGCGAGCTCCGCGGTCAGCGGCCCGCCGTACTCCGCCCCGTGGCTGCCGATCCAGCGGTAGGGCCCCTCGAAGCCGCTGACCGCCCGCAGGTCCGCCACGCCGCGGCCGCTGACCAGTGCCACCACGACGTCGGCGTGGGCGGCGAGCCGCTGCAGCGCCGCGGCGACGCCGGGCAGCGGGACGGCGGCCGACGGGTCGCCCACCAGCGGGGCGAGGACGCCGTCGTAGTCGCTGGCCACCAGCAGCGGCCGGCGTCCGGCCACGGCGGTCAGCGCCTCGGCCAGCTCCGCCGGCAGGGCAGCGGGGGAGGGGAGGGGTGCCGCGGACCCCGTCACGCCTGCGCCTGCAGCGCGTCGAAGAACGAGCTGGCCCAGTGGTCGAGGTCGTTGCGGGCCAGGTGGCGGCGCATGGCGCGCATCCGCCTGGCCGCCTCGGCCGGCTCGATGCGCAGGGCCCGCAGCACCTGGTTCTTGACCCCGGCGATGTCGTGCGGGTTGACCAGGAACGCCTGCTTGAGCTCGGCCGCGGCGCCGGCGAACTCCGAGAGCACCAGGGTGCCGCCGAGGTCGCTGCGGGCCGCGACGTACTCCTTGGCGACCAGGTTCATGCCGTCGCGGTAGGGGGTGACGAGCATGACGTCGGCCGCGCGGTACAGGGCGGCCAGCTCCTCGCGGGGCACCGACTGGTTGATGTAGTGGACGGCAGGCCCGCCGAGGGTGCCGAAGACGCCGTTGATGTGGCCGACCTGCTGCTCGATCGTCTCGCGCATGTGCACGTAGTGCTCGACGCGCTCCCGGCTGGGCGTGGCGACCTGCACCATCACCGTGTCGGGGACCTCGACGACGCCGTCCTCCAGCAGCTCCTGGAAGGCGTTGAGCCGGACCGCGATGCCCTTGGTGTAGTCCAGCCGGTCCACGCCCAGGATGATCTTGCCCGGGTTGCCCAGCTCGGAGCGGATCTCCTCCGCCCGCTTGACGACGTCCGGCCGGCCGGCCAACTCCTCGAAGGCCTTGACGTCGATGGAGATGGGGAAGGCGCGCGCGGTGACCGTGCGGCCCTCGTACTCGATCGTCGAGCCGCGGGCGGGCAGGTCGTGCAGCCGGCGCGCCAGCTGCACGAAGTTGGCCGCCGCGGCCGGCCGCTGGAACCCGACCAGGTCGGCGCCGAGCAGCCCCTCGACCACCGCCGACCGCCAGGGCAGCTGGGTGAACAGCTCGTAGGGCGGGAAGGGGATGTGCAGGAAGAAGCCGATCGTCAGGTCGGGGCGCCGCTGGCGCAGCATCGCCGGCACCAGCTGCAGCTGGTAGTCGTGCACCCAGACGATCGCGCCCTCGGCGGCGACCTCGGCGGTCCGCTCGGCGAAGCGCTTGTTGACCTGGACGTAGGTGTCCCACCACGTCCGGTGGTACTCGGGCTTCTCCACCACGTCGTGGTACAGCGGCCACAGCGAGGCGTTCGACATGCCCTCGTAGTAGCGGTCGACCTCCTCCTCCGAGAGCGGCACGGGGACCAGCGACATCCCGCCGGACTCGAAGGGCTCGGGGGCCTCACCGGCCGAACCGGACCAGCCCACCCACGCGCCGCCCCGCCCGGCCACGAACGGCTCCAGCGCGGTCACCAGGCCGCCGGGACTGCGCTGCCACCGGGTGGTGCCGTCGGGCTCGGTGACCTGGTCGACCGGCAGCCGGTTGGCCACCACGACCACCGGGCTGTCCGCACCTTCGTGTCCTGCCGCTGTCCCAGCCATACCGTCCCCGACCCTACTGATCGCCGCCCCGTCCGGCAGCGCCGAACTCATCCGGAGGCCAGCAGGTACCCCGCCGCCGCCGCGGTCAGACCCAGCACGACGGTCGCTGCGGCGTAGCCGAGCGCCCGGGCGAGGGCCCCCCGCTCGACCAGCCGCAGCACGTCGGTGCCGAAGGTCGAGAAGGTCGTGAGCGTGCCGCAGAACCCGGTGCCCACCAGGGCGACGACCGCCGGGGGAGGGGCGGCTGCCCCCAGCACCACGCCGAGCAGCGCGCTGCCGATGACGTTCACGGCCAGCGTCCCCCGCGCCGGGTCCCGGCCCCCGCGGGCGGCCAGCCGGGTGACCAGCAGCCGCAGCGGGGCGCCGACCAGCGCGCCGGCCACCACCAGCAGCGGCGTCACCGGGTGGGGGCGGCCCGCACCGCCCGGGCCCCCGCGGCCACGGCGAGCACCCCACCGAGGACCGAGACGAGCACGTAGCCGGCGGCCAGGCCCACCGCGCCGGCGCCGGCCAGCTCGACGACCTCGACGGCGAACGCGGAGTACGTCGTGTAGCCGCCGAGCAGGCCGACCGCCAGGAACGGCCGGGCCCAGGGCGGCTCGGGGGAGCGCGCGGTCAGGGCGGCGGTCAGCGCGCCCAGCAGCAGGCACCCGGTCAGGTTGACCAGCAGGGTGGCCCAGGGCCAGCCGCCGGGGGAGTGCGGCAGCGCCGTCGCCACGCCCCAGCGGGCCAGCGCGCCGAGCGCGCCCCCGAGCGCCGCGAGCAGGTAGGCCACTCTTCCTCCTCGTCGTCCGCGGTGACCATGAGGTGCCGGTGGGGGCGCACCCGGCGAGCCGGTGCGCCCCCACCGGAGGTCCATGATCGCCGGGGGTCAGGAGGCCGGCCGCACCGGCTCCTCGACCGAGCCGCGGCGCCGCCAGACCGGCTCCAGCGCCGCCGTCTCCGCCTCCGTCGCCACGCGGAACGGGGGAGCGGCCGGGACCTCCACCGCCCGGCGGGCCTGCCCGCGGGTGGCCCGGAGGCTCAGCCAGATCGAGGTCCCGATGATCGTCGCGATGACCGCCAGGCTGACCGCGGTGGGGATGTAGTAGACGTCGATCTTGAGCAGCATCTTGACGCCGACCCACACGAGCACCAGGGCCAGTCCGGTCTTGAGGTACACGAAGCGGTGGATGAGGTCGGCGAGCAGGAAGTACATCGCCCGCAGCCCGAGGATGGCGAAGGCGTTGGCGGTGAAGACGAGGAACGGCTCGTCGGTGACGGCGAAGATCGCCGGGATCGAGTCGACGGCGAAGACCACGTCGGTGACCTCGACGAGCACCAGCACGGCCAGCAGGGGGGTCGCCAGGAGGACGCCGTTGCGCCGGACGAGGAACCGCTGCCCGTGGTAGGCGTCGGTCATGGGCACGTACCGGCGGAACAGCCGCAGCGCCCGCGACGCCTCCGGGTCCAGGTGCTCGTTGCGCTGGCGGATCATCCGGTGACCGGTCCACAGCAGGAACGCGGCGAACAGGTACAGCACCCAGCCGAAGCTGGCGATGAGCACCGACCCGCCGGCGATGAACAGGCCACGGAGGACCAACGCCCCCAGGACGCCGAAGAACAGCACCCGGTGCTGGTACTCGCGGGGCACCGCGAAGTAGGTGAAGACGATCGCCCAGACGAAGACGTTGTCCACGGCCAGCGACTTCTCGATCAGGTACCCGGCGAAGTACTGCTGGCCGAGTTCAGCGCCGTGCGCCCACCAGACCCAGGCGCCGAACCCGACGCCGACGGCGATCCACAGCGCCGACCACCCCGCGGCCTCCCGCACCCGGATGACGTGGGCGCGGCGGTGGGCGAACAGGTCGACGGCGAGCATGCCGACGATGAGGCCGAGCACGGCCAGCCACAGGGACAGCGAGACGTCCACGGGGGACCTCCTCCGATCGGAACCGACCGGAGGTCTCTCCCAGCCCGTTCCGGGCTCGCTCCGCCGGACCCCTCGAGGTGGGGACGTACTGGCGACGGAGCGCTGCGGGGATACTCCCCTCCGAGAACGAGTGAAGCAGACTTCAGCTGTCCGTGCCAGCCCGCCGAGGAGACCGGTGACCGACGACCCGCGTCCGTCGTGGACGTTCCTCACCAACCACGGCCACGTGCTGCTCGCGGTCGCCGCCGATCCGGACGTGCGCGTCGAGGAGATCGCCGCGCGCGTCGGCATCACGTCCCGCGCCGTCCTGGCCATCCTGCGCGACCTGGAGGAGGCCGGGTACGTCACCCGCAGCCGCCGGGGCCGCCGGACGCACTACGAGGTGCGACCGCACCGGCCGTTCCGGCACCCGAGCACGGCCCATCGCGAGGTCGACGACCTGCTCGCCATCTTCACCCGCTGACGGGGTCGGCCCCGCTGCAGGGTCCCGCCGCGAGCCGGGTGACGCACGGGAACGGCCCCGTCCAGGGCACCGCCCCGAGCCTGCGAGGGGTGGGGAGGACGGGGTCCTTGCATCAGCGCCGGCGGGTCTCGGGGAAGAGCAGGTCGACGAACCGCTCCACGGTCGGCTGCGGCTCGTGGTTGGCCAGCCCGGGTCGCTCGTTGGCCTCGATGAACACGTGGTCGGGCCCCTCGACGTCGGGCACCAGGAAGTCCAGCCCGGTGACCGGGATGCCGATCGCCCGGCTGGCCCGGACGGCGGCCTGGGCGATCGCCGGGTGCAGCCGGGCGGTGACGTCCTCGATGGTGCCGCCGGTGTGCAGGTTCGCCGTCCGCCGGACCCGGATCCGCTCGCCCGCGGGCGGGACGTCGTCCATCGCGTACCCGGACTCGGCGACGACCTCTGCGGTCGCGTCGTCCAGCGGGATGCGCGACTCCCCGCCGGTGGCCCGCTCGCGCCGGCGACTGGTCGACCGGATCAGGTCGGTGACCGGGTTGCGGCCGTCGGCGACGATCTCGGCCGGCCGGCGCACCGCGGCGGCCACCACCTCGTGGTCGATGACGACCACCCGCAGGTCGTCGCCCTCGACGAGCTCCTCGACCAGCACGTCGGGGCAGAACTGGGCGGCCAGCGCGACCGCCCGCTCCAGTGCGTCGGCCGAGGTCACGCCCACGGTGATGCCCTTACCCTGCTCGCCGCGAGCGGGCTTGACCACCACCTCGCCGCACTCGGCGAGCAGCGCCCGGGCCGGCTCCCGGTCGTCCTCGGTGAGCGTCGCACCGCGGGGCACGCGGACGCCGGCCCGCTCCATGATCCGCCGGGTGACGCGCTTGTCGTCGCAGCGGCTCATCGCGACCGCGCTGGTGAACTCCGACAGCGACTCCCGGGTGAGCACCGTGCGCCCGCCCAGCGCCAGCCGCATCTCACCCCACTCGGCGTCGCTGACCTCGACCCGGATCCCGCGCTCGAGCGCCTCCTCGGCGATGATCCGCGCATAGGGGTTGAGCTCCTCCAGCCCCGGCGGGCGGGAGGCGAACAGCGGGGTGTTGATCGGGTTCTTCCGCTTGACGCACAGCGCCGGCACCCGGTGGAAGCCGAGCTTGCGGTACAGCGCGATCGCCCCGGAGTTGTCGTGCATGACCGACAGGTCCAGGTAGGCGCGGCCGCGGCCGACGTAGCGCTCGGCCAGCACCCGCACCAGCGCCTCACCGGTGCCGGGCGGGGCGTCCTGCGCGTCCACCGCCAGGCACCAGAGGCTGGCGCCGCCCTCCGGGTCCCCGAAGGCGAGCACGTGGTCCACCCCGGTGACCGTGCCGACGATCCGCCCCGTGCGCCGGTCCTCCGCGACCAGGTAGGTGAAGGAGCGGGTGCGGTGGTTGGCCCACATGGTGGCGGCGTCCCCGGTGACCATGCCGTTGCGCGCGTAGATGTCGTTGATCTGCCGCATCTCGTCCAGCGCGGTCACCGTGCGCACGAAGACCCCGCGGATCAGCTCGGCACGCGACCGGTAGCGGTGCAGGTCCAGCCGGTAGACGTAGCTGGGGTCGATGAACAGCTCGTCCGGCGCCATCCCGACCATCACGTGCGGGTCGCGCGGGTAGATGCAGATGTCGCGCCGGCCGCTCTCCTCCGAGCGGAGCGCCTTCACGATGCCCTCGAGGCTGGAGAAGGTCTGCCCGAACACCAGCCGGCCCCAGGCCAGGTCCAGGACGACGTCGGACTCCATCCCCTGCCGCTGGTGCTCGGAGATCTGCTGCCAGGGACGGCTGGTGGGGGAGGGGGTCTCGGACACCGGGGTCCGGCGCCGGTGCCCCGCGACGCGGGGCACGCTCAGACCCCGTGGGCCTGCAGCCAGAGCTCGAGCAGGCCCAGCTGCCACAGCTTGTTGCCGCGCAGCGGGGTGAGCCCACCGTTCGGGTCGGCCAGCAGCCGGTCGACGTACTCCGGCCGGAACAGCCCGCGCTCGCGGGCCGCGTCGTTGGACAAGGCGTCGCGGACCAGGTCGAGCACCTTGCCCTCGAGGTGGGTGATCGCCGGGACCGGGAAGTAGCCCTTGGGGCGGTCGATGACCTCCGGCGGGATGATCCGCCGGCCGATGGCCTTGAGCACCCCCTTGCCGCCGTCGGCCAGCTTCAGCTCCGGTGGGCACATCGCGGCCAGCTCGACCAGGTCGTGGTCGAGGAAGGGCACCCGGGCCTCCAGGCCCCAGGCCATGGACATGTTGTCCACCCGCTTGACCGGGTCGTCGACGAGCATGACCTCGCTGTCCAGGCGCAGCGCGGCGTCCACGGCGGTGTCGGCGTGCGGCGCGGACATGTGCCGGCGGACGAACTCCAGGCTGGGGTCGCCGTCCACCGCGTAGCGGTCGGCCACCAGCCGGGCCGTGTCGGCGGCGTCGCGGTCGAAGAACGCCTTCGCGTAGGTCTCCACCGCCCGCTCGCGGTCCACGCCCTGCAGCGGCGGGTACCAGTGGTAGCCGGCGAAGACCTCGTCGGCGCCCTGCCCGGACTGCACCACCCGGATCGACTGGCTGACCCGCTCCGAGAGCAGGTCGAAGGCGACGACGTCGTGGCTGACCATGGGCTCGGCCATCGCGCCGATGGCGTGGCCGAGGGCGGCGGCGAGCTCGTCGGAGGCCACCCGGATGCGGTGGTGGTCGGTGCTGAACCGCTCCGCGATGACGTCGGAGTAGACGAACTCGTCGCCCTCCCGCCCGCCGACGGCCTCGAAGCCGATCGAGTAGGTGGCCAGGCCGGTCTGCCCCTCCTGGGCCAGCAGGCCGACGATCAGGCTGGAGTCCAGCCCGCCGGAGAGCAGCACGCCGACCGGGATGTCGGCGACCAGGCGCCGGCGGACGGCGACCCGCAGCGCCTCCTCGATCGCGTCCTCCCAGTCGCGGGCGGACCAGTTCGCGTGCTCCGGACGGCGCTCGTACCGGGCCTCCCAGTAGCGGTGCTCGCGGGAGGTGCCGTCGGCCTCGACGACCCGCACGGTGGCCGGGGGCAGCTTGCGGACGCCGTTGAGGATCGTCCGCGGCGCGGGGACGACGGCGTGCCAGGTGAGGTAGTGGTGCAGCGCGACCGGGTCGATGGAGGTGTCGACGTCCCCCGCCTGCACCAGGGCCGGCAGCGAGGAGGCGAACCGCAGCCGCCCGGGCGTCTCGGCGAGGTAGAGCGGCTTGATGCCGAGCCGGTCGCGGGCGAGCACCACCCGGCCGGTGTCGCGCTCGGTGATGACGAAGGCGAACATGCCGTGCAGGTGCTCGACGACCGCGGTGCCCCAGTGGTGGTAGCCCTTGAGGATCACCTCGGTGTCGGAGGTGGAGAAGAAGCGGTACCCGTGGCCCTCGAGCTCGGCGCGCAGCTCCTTGTAGTCGTAGATGCAGCCGTTGAAGACCGCGGTCAGGCCGAGCTCGTTGTCGACCATGGGCTGGCTGCCGGCCGGCGACAGGTCGATGACCGACAGCCGGCGGTGCCCGAAGGCCACCCGCCCGTTGCTCCAGGCACCCTGACCGTCCGGCCCGCGGGGGACGAGGCACTCGACCATCCGCGCCACGGCGGTGGTGTCGGCCAGGGAGCCGTCGAACCGGATCTCACCGGAGAGGCCGCACATGCAGCAATCCAACCCCACCGTCGGAGCCGGCGCGAGCGGCCGGGGCAGACGTCACGACGACGCAACACGGTCGCGTTCCACGTGGAACAGCGCGGCGCCCCTCGGCCCGGGCCGTCCGCCGCACGTGGCGCCCCGGGGGTCCGCCGGTCGCGGTCGCCCGCCGGGCGGCGCGGTGCCAGGCTGGGCGCCCGGTCCCGACGAGGGAGGCGCTGTGCAGGCAGTGGTGGTGGAGCGCCGCGGCGGCCCCGAGGTGCTGACGGTCTCCGAGGTGCCCGAGCCCGAGCCCGCCGAGGGTGCGGTGCTGGTCGACGTCGCGGCCGTGGGGGTCAACTTCCGGGACGTCTACGAGCGCGAGGGCCGCCCGCCCTACGGCGGCGCCCTCCCCGCGGTCGTCGGCGCGGAGGGCGCGGGCACCGTCGTCGGCACGGGGGAGCGGGTCGCCTGGCTCGACGTCCCCGGCAGCTACGCGACCCTGGTGGCCGCCCGGCCCGAGAAGCTGGTGCCGGTGCCCGACGGGGTGGGCCTCGACGTGGCCGCTGCCGTGCTGCTGCAGGGCTGCACCGCCCAGTACCTGGCCGCCGACTCGTACCCGGTCGCCGAGGGGGACTGGGTGGTCGTGCACAGCGCGGCCGGGGGCGTCGGCCTGCTGCTGACCCAGCTGGTGCGCGACCGCGGCGGCCACGTCCTGGCCACGACGTCGACGCGGGAGAAGGCGGAGCTCGCGCGGGCGGCCGGCGCCGACGACGTGGTGGTGGGCTACGACGGCTTCGCCGAGCGGGTCCGGGAGCTCTCCGGTGGCGAGGGCGCCGCCGCGGTCTACGACGGCGTCGGGCGGACGACCTTCGCCGCGGGGCTGGCCGCACTGCGACCCACCGGGCGGATGATCGTGTACGGCGCCGCCAGCGGGCAGCCCGACCCGCTGGAGGTCCAGACCCTCGCCGCGCACGGGTCGCTGTACGTCCAGCGGCCGACGCTCGGCACCTACACCCGGACCCCGCAGCTGCTGCGCGAGCGGGCCGGCGCGGTCCTGCACCTGGTCGCCGCCGGCCGGCTCGACGTCCGCATCGGCGGCCGGTACCCGCTGGCCGAGGCGCGGCGGGCGCACGAGGACCTCGAGGGCCGGCGGACCACCGGCAAGCTCCTGCTGCTGCCGCAGGGCTCCTGACGTTTCGGGGGCACGGCCCGCGGTCAGCCGCCGCCGGCGACCAGCGCCGCCATGGCCTCCGCCGTCGCGGCGTCGGCGGGCAGGAACGCCTCGATGCTCAGCTCGGCGAGGGTGACGTCGACGGCGGTGCCGAAGGTCGTGACGGTGCTGAGGAACGCCAGCTCCCGGCCGCCGGCCTCCAGCCGCAGGGGGACGGCGACGGCGTTGCTCGCGCCGAGGCTGCGGCCACCGGGCAGCGCGGCCAGCTCGTGCAGCAGCGCCCGCGTCCGCGGGTCACCGGTGACGGCGTGCTCCCGGGCCAGCCGGCCGAGCACGTGACCGCGCCACTCGGCCAGGTTGCGGATGCGGCCGGCGAGGCCGTCGGGGTGCAGGCTGAGCCGCAGCACGTTGACCGGCGGCTCCAGCAGGTGCGGCGCGACCCCGCGGGTGAGCAGGTCGACGCCCGCGTTGGCGCTGACCAGCTCCCAGTGCCGGTCGACGGCGAGGGCCGGGTGCGGTGCGTGGGCCCGCAGCACCGCGTCGACCGCGGCGCGGACCGGGGCCATCTCCGCGTCGTCGAGGGAGCGGGCGCGGTACTCGGGGGCGTAGCCGGCGCCGAGCAGCAGCTGGTTCCGCTCGCGGAGCGGGACGTCGAGCCGGGTGGCCAGCCGGAGCACCATCTCGCGGCTCGGCTGGGACCGGCCGGTCTCCAGGAAGCTGATGTGCCGCGCGGAGACGTCGCTCTCGACGGCCAGGTCGAGCTGGCTCAGCCGGCGCCGGGTGCGCCACTGGCGCAGCAGCGGCCCGAAGGTCGAGCACGTCGGGGTCGCCGTCACGGACCGGACGCTACGGGCGGCCCGGCCGCCCGGCACCTACCTCGGAGGTAGGGGCCCATGACCTGGGAGGTCATCGACGGACCACCCCGCCCCCGCGCAGCCTCAGGACTGACCGGAGCCACCCCGGCGCCGGTCCGACAGCGAGGAGGACGGACGTGCCCGAGGACACCGTCACCCAGGTCCAGCGGTACATCGCCGCGTGGAACGAGACCGAGCCGCAGGCCCGCCGACGGGCGGTCGCGGCGCTCTTCACCGAGGACGCCCGCTACGTCGACCCGCTGGTCGACGTCCGGGGGCACGAGGGCATCGACGCGACGATCGCCGCGGTGCACGAGCAGTTCCCGGGATGGGTGTTCCGGCTCGCCGGGCCCGTCGACGCCCACCACGACCAGGTGCGCTTCACCTGGGGACTGGGCCCGGAGGGGGAGGAGCCGCCGGTGGTCGGCTCCGACGTGGCCGTCACGGACGGCGACGGCCGCTTCGACCGGGTCTCCGGCTTCCTCGACCGGGTCCCGCAGCAGTGAGCGGGTACGGCTCCTACGCCGTCGCCCACCTCGAGACGGTGACGGTGGGCCCGCCGATCGTGGAGTACCTGACCCGGATCGACGCCACCCTCGAGCCCTTCGGAGGACGGTTCCTGGTGCACGGCGCCCGGGCCGAGGTCGTGGAGGGGCCGTGGCGTGGCGACCTCGTGGTCATCGGCTTCCCGGACCCCGACGGTGCTCGCGCCTGGTACTCCTCGGCGGCCTACCAGGAGATCGTCGGCCTGCGGACCGGGTCCAGCACCGGCTGGGCGGTCCTGGTGGAGGGCGTGCCCGGGCCGCACCGGGCCACCGACGTCCTGGCCGGGCAGCCGTGACCGCGGACGGCCCGGGACGTCGAGCCCGGGCCGTCCGCTCCGATCTCTCCCGAGTGCTGCGGCCCGGGTTCCCGGACGGCCGAGAGGCGTCGCGCAGTCGGCACTTCCGCGGGCGGTGGGGACACCGGCACAGTGCTCGCCTGACGAGGCCGGACCAGGCCAGGACGGCCGGGTGCGGGAACGGACCACGGGGGGACCCATGCCGATCACCTCATGCCACCGCCTGCGGCGCCGGATCGCGGCCGCCGCCTGTGCGGCGGCGACCTCCGCAGCGCTGCTCGCCGTGCCGCTCGGCGGCGTCGCGGCCGCCGCTCCGGCAGCGCCGGTCGTGCCGGGGGCGGTGCAGAGCGGTCAGGGCGAGCCCCCACCGGGTGGGGTGCCGGGCGTGCCGGTGCCGTCGGTCGCCTGGACCGACCTGGGCGACGGTTTCCAGCAGGCAGACATCGACGTCCCGTACGACTACGCCGACCCGCAGGGCCGCACGTTCAGCCTGCACGCGGTGCGCCTGCCCGCGGCCGACCCGGTGAACCGGATCGGCACCCTGTTCGTCAACTTCGGCGGCCCGGGCGGGCCGGCGGCGGCGACCGTGCGCGAGGTGGGCCGGCTCCTGTTCCCACCGGAGGTGCTCGCGCGCTACGACCTGGTGGGCGTCGACCCGCGCGGGACCGGCGGGAGCGAGCCGGTGCAGTGCACGGGGAGCACCGCCGAGCAGGCCGCCCTGCCCTACGCCACGCTGGCCGACTTCCCCACCGACCGGGTCCAGGAGGAGCAGGCGATCGCGCAGGTGCGCGCGTTCGCGGAGGAGTGCCGGGCCCGCAACGGAGACCTGCTCGACCACGTCGGCACCCTGCAGTTCGCCCGCGACCTCGACGTCCTGCGCGCCGCGCTGGGCGACTCGCGGATCAACCTGTTCGGCCTGTCCTACGGCACCTTCCTGGGCCAGGTGGTCGCCAACACGTTCCCCACGCGCACTGGGGCCCTGGTCCTCGACAGCGTGGTGGACCCCGCCTGGGCCAGCGGTCCTCCCGACACCATCAGCTGGATCCGCGAGGGCGGTGCGGCGGGCAGCGCCGAGACCCTGGACCGGTTCCTCGAGCTGTGCGCGCAGGCGGGACCGCCCCGGTGCGTGTTCGCCGCGGACGGGGACCCCGAGCAGAAGTACGCCGAGCTCGCCGGCCGGCTGCGGACCGCTCCGCTGCTGGTCCCGGTGCCCGGCCAGCCGGCGCAGCCGCTGACCTACTCGACGTTGGTCACGGTGACCGTGAGCCTGCTCTACGACGGGGCCGCGTGGCCGCTCCTCGGCCAGCTGCTGCAGGCGGCGTACAGCGGTGACGGCGCCGCCGTGGCCGCCGTCGTGGAGGGCCTGCCGCAGCCCCCGACACCCGAGGGCTACGCCAACTACCCCGACGCGAACGCCGCCATCACCTGCGGCGACACCGACAACCCGCGCGACCCGTACCGCTACGGCGAGGTCGGGCGCGCACTGGGCGCCACGACCGCGCCCTACGTCGGCTCCCGATGGGCGTACCTCGGGCTCGTCTGCGCGTCGTGGACCGGTCGCTCGACCGAACGCCACACCGGCCCCTGGGACAGCTGGACCCGCAACCCGGTGCTCGTCATCGGCAACCGGTACGACCCTGCCACGCCCTACCGCAACGCGGTGGCAGTGCACAACCTGCTGCCGAACAGCACCCTGCTGACCGTCGACGGTGTCGGGCACGGCGCGCTCCCCGCGAGCAGCTGCGCGGCCTCGCTGGCCACGCAGTACCTGCTCACCGGGGCCACCCCGCCGGCGGGGACGGTGTGCACCCAGGACCGCGCGGCGTTCGACCCGGTCCCGACGCCCGCCCTCAGCGGCGGCGTCCGGACGGGCGCGGCCACCGGGTAGGCCGCCGGCCCGCGGCTCGGGTCACGACCAGGGGACGCCGATCCGCCGTCCGGCCAGCTCGTGCACCTCGACCTCGACGTCGAACACCTTGCGCAGCAGCTCCGGCGTCATCAGCTCCGGCGTCGGGCCCTCGGCGACCAGCTGGCCCTCCCGCATCGCGACGATCCGGTCGGAGTAGCAGGAGGCGACGTTGACGTCGTGGACGACGAGGACGACGGTGCGGCCCAGCTCGTCGGCCATGCCGCGCAGCATCCGCATCATCTGGACGGCGTGCCGCATGTCGAGGTTGTTCAGCGGCTCGTCGAGCAGCACGTGGTCGGTGCCCTGGCACATCACCATCGCGACGTAGGCGCGCTGCCGCTGCCCGCCGGAGAGCTGGTCGAGGTGCCGGTCGGCCAGCGGGCCCAGCTCGAACCAGGCCAGCGCCTCGTCGACCAGGCGGTGGTCCTCCGCGGTCAGCCGGCCACCGGAGTGCGGGAAGCGACCGAAGGCCACCAGCTCGCGGACGGTCAGCCGCACCGACATCGCGTTCTCCTGGCGCAGCACCGCCAGCCGCCGGGCCAGCACCGGCCCCGGCGTCGTCGCGACGTCCATCCCGTCGACGCGCACCCGGCCGCCGTCGGCGGGCAGCAGCCGGGAGGCCACCGACAGCAGCGTGGACTTGCCCGCACCGTTGGCGCCGATCAGCGAGGTGATCCCGCCGGTCGGGATGGTCAGCGAGACGTCGTCCAGCACGCGGACGCCGCCGTAGGACTTGGAGACGGACTCGATCTCGATCACTGGCTCTGTCCCCTCACTGACGAGGCTCCCGGATCAGGAGGGCGATGAAGACGATCCCGCCCACGAAGTTGACCACGACGCCGAGGCTGGAGTTGAAGCCGAACAGCTGCTCGAGGACTAGCTGCCCGCCGGCCAGCGCGAGCACCGCCAGCAGCGCGGCCCCCGGCAGCACCCAGGCGTGCCGGTGGGTGCCCAGCAGCTGGCGGGCCAGGTTGGCCACCAGCAGGCCGAGGAAGGTGATCGGCCCGACCAGCGCGGTGGCCACGGCGACGAGGACGGCGACGGCCAGCAGCGCCCGGTTGACCACCCGGCGGTGCTCGACACCCAGGCCCACGGCGGTGTCGCGGCCCAGGGCCACGACGTCCAGCCGGGGGAGGAGCCGCCAGACACCGAGGGTGACCAGCGCGACGAGGACGGCGGACAGGGCCAACATCTGCCGGTCGACGGAGGTGAAGCTGGCGAACAGCAGGTCCTGCAGGGTGAGGAACTCGTTGGGGTCGATCAGCCGGGACACCAGCAGGGTGAGGCTGGTGAACGTCGAGCCGAGCACCACGCCGAGCAGCACCAGCACGTACACGTCGCGCTCGGTGCGGCCGAACAGCGACCGGTGGAGGACGGCGCCGAAGCCGATCAAGACGACGACCTCGATGGCGAAGCGCAGCCGCGGGTCGGTCGTGGTGACGGTGGCTGCGCCGAGGAAGAACACCCCGACGGTCTGGATCAGCACGAACAGCCGGTCGAACCCCATGATCTCCGGGGTCAGGATCCGGTTGCCGGTGACCGTCTGGAACAGCACGGTGGAGACCGCGACCGCCACGGCGACGACCGCCATGGCGGCCAGCCGGCGGCCGCGCTGCTGCAGCGCGTAGCCCCAGGAGCCGGTGACGTCGACGGTGAGGTAGGCGGCCACGACGGCCAGGGTGAGGACGCCGAGCACGAGCAGCGTGCGCCGGCGGCGGGTCGCCCGCTGCGACGCGGTGAGGACGGCGGTCATCACACCGCCCGGTCCCGCGCGCGCAGCAGCAGCCAGATGAACAGCACGCCGCCGACGACCCCGCCGATCATCCCGACCGGCACCTCGTACGGGTACCGGATGGTGCGGGCCAGGACGTCGCAGACCAGCACGAACGCCGCACCGGTCAGCGCGGTCACCGGCAGCACGCGACGCAGGTTGTCCCCCATCGCCAGGGTGACCAGGTTGGGGACGACGAGGCCCAGGAAGGGGATGGAGCCGACGCTGACCACGACGATCGCGGTGACGACCGAGGAGATGGCCAGGCCCACCATGACGACCCGGGTGTAGGGGACGCCGAGGTTGATCGCGAAGCTCTCGCCCATGCCGGCGACGGAGAACCGGTCGGCCCACAGGTAGGCGACCACGGTGGCGGCCAGCACCAGCCAGAGCAGCTCGTAGCGGCCGGCCAGGACGCCGGAGAAGTCGCCGTTCATCCACACGTCCACCGACTGGAGCAGGTCGAAGCGGTAGGCCAGGAAGGTCGTCACCGCGCTCACCACGCCGCCGAGGAGGATGCCGACCAGCGGGACCACGACCACGTCGGTGAGCACCAGCCGCTGCAGCAGCCAGACGAACAAGGCGGTGCCGACCAGCGCGAACGCCACGCCGATCGTCATCTTGCCGAACACGGACGTCCCGCCGAAGGACAGCGTCGCGACGACGATGCCCAGCCCCACCCACTCCGTCGTCCCGGCGGTCTGCGGGGAGACGAACCGGTTGCGGGTCAGGTGCATCATCACCAGCCCGGCCACGGCCATCGCCGATCCGGCCAGCAGGATGGCGAGCAGCCGGGGCACCCGGCTGGTCCACAGGACCCGGGTCTGCGCCTCGTCGGGGTCGAGCAGGTCGGTCGGCGTCAGGTCGCTGACCCCGGTGAACAGGGACGCGACCGCGGCGAGTGCCAGGGCGCCCAGCGCGACGGCGACGTGCCACCGCTGCACACCGCGGCGGCGCCGCACCTGCCCGGAGGGGGCGGGTGCGGCGCCGCCGCGTCGTCCGGTCGTGCTGCTCATCGACTCACCGGACCGCTGCGCCGACTTCCTCGACCATCTGCTCGACCGACGGCAGGCCGTTCGGCGCGATGTACCAGACGGACGAGTTGAGGTAGTGGACGTCGCCGTTCTCCCACGCCGTCGTCCCGCGGACCAGCTCGTTGTCGAGCACCTGCTGCGCGGCCGTGCCGGACTCCCCGATGGCGGCGTCACGGTCGAGCACCAGCAGGATGTCGGGGTCCTCCTCGGCGATGTACTCGAAGGAGATGGCGTCGCCGTGGTCGGCCGCGGTCAGGCCCTCGTCGGTGGGGGTCAGCCCCAGCTCCTCGTAGACCAGGCCGAATCGGGTCTCCGGGCCGTAGGCGCTGACCTCGCCGGCGTTGGTCATCACGAAGAGCGCGTCCCCCGCGCCCTGCGCGGCCGCCTCCACCTCGGTGACCCGCTGGTCCAGCGCGACCAGCCGGTCGGCGACGGCGTCCTCCTCGCCGAAGACCTCGGCCAGGGTGGTCACCCGCTCCTCGAAGGAGGCCAGGAAGTCGCCGTTGTCGACGGTCAGGTCGATGGTCGGGGCGATCTCGGCCAGCTGCGGGTACACCGCCGCCGAGCGCCCGCCGACGATGATCAGGTCCGGCTCCAGGGCGTTGACGGCCTCGTAGTCCGGCTCGAACAGCGAGCCGACCTTGGCGTACTCGTCCCCGCCGTACTGCGCCAGCGACTCCGGGTAGGTCGCCTCCGGCACACCGGCCACCTCGACGCCGAGGCTGTCCAGCGTCGACAGGACGCCGACGTCGAAGACGACGACCTGCTGCGGGTCGGCCGGGACAGCGGTCTCGCCCTGCGCGTGGGAGACCGTGACCTCGGCGGAGTCCGAGGAGGCCTCGGCGGTGGTGTCCTCGCTGCCACCGCAGGCGCTGACGGCGAGGGCGGTGGCCACGGTGAGGGAGAGGGCGGCCAGCGGCCGGGCCTGCGTGCGCATCGTGCTCCTGTCGTGCTGAGGTGAGGCTTGGCTAAGTGAGGCCTGCCTAACCTGCCACACGTCCCGTTGCACGTGTCAACCAGGGGTCCCGAGGGGCAGGGAGGGCCCATGGAGAACCGCACACTGGGACAGCTGACCGTCTCGGCCCAGGGCCTGGGCTGCATGGGGATGAGCGAGTTCTACGGCACCGGCGACCAGGCGGAGGCCGAGCGCACCATCCGGCGGGCGCTCGACCTCGGCGTCACCTTCCTCGACACCGCGGACATGTACGGCCCGTTCACCAACGAGCGGCTGGTCGGCAGGGCCATCGCCGGCCGGCGGGACGAGGTCGTGCTGGCCACCAAGTTCGGCAACGAGCGCGGCGAGGACGGCTCCTTCCGCGGCATCAACGGCTCGCCGGACTACGTGCGGCGCGCCTGCGACGCCTCGCTGCAGCGACTCGGCGTCGACGACGTCGACCTCTACTACCAGCACCGGGTCGACACCACCGTGCCGGTCGAGGACACCTGGGGCGCGCTGCGGGAGCTCGTCGAGGCCGGCAAGGTCCGGCACGCCGGCATCTCCGAGGCCGCGCCGGAGACCATCCGCCGGGCGCACGCGGTGCAGCCGGTGACCGCCGTCCAGACCGAGTACTCGCTGTGGTCCCGGGACCCCGAGGACGACGGCGTGCTGGCCACCTGTGCCGAGCTGGGCATCGGCTTCGTCGCCTACTCACCGATCGGCCGCGGGTTCCTCTCCGGCCGGATCCGCAGCGTCGACGACCTGCCGCCCGACGACTACCGGCGGAAGAGCCCGCGCTTCCAGGGCGAGAACCTCACGCGGAACCTCGAGCTGGTCGACCGGGTCCGCGAGATCTCCGACGAGAAGGGCGTGACCGCCACCCAGCTGGCGCTGGCCTGGGTCATGGCCCAGAGCGACCGCGCCGGCAACCCGGGCATCGTGCCGATCCCGGGCACCAAGCGGGTGGCCTACCTGGAGGAGAACGCCGCGGCCACCGACGTCCGGCTGACCGACGACGACCTGCGCCGGCTCGACGACGCGGCTCCGGCCGGCGCGACGACGGGCGACCGCTACGCGGACATGTCCACCGTGCACCGCTGACGGAGGACCCCCTCCTCCGCACCGGAGGAGGACCCCGTCCTCCCCACCCTTCGCAGGCTCAGGGCGGTACCCGGGACGAGGCCGCGGCGAGCCTCTGAACCGGGCCGGTGGGGTCCTGGAGGGTGGCCGCCCCGTGCGCGGGAGGATGGCGGCCGTGCCCGACACCACCGCCCCGGGGTCCCCCCGGTGACGCCCGTGCTGGTGGTCGCGGTGACCGTCACCGCCGCGCTGCTCGCGCTGGCCGGGATCGCCTCGACCCTCGCCGGGCGGCGGATCGGCCTGCTGCACCTGGGGGGCGCGGCGCTGCTGGAGGTCCTGCTGCTGGTCCAGGCGGTGCTCGCCGTCGTCCTGCTGGTCCGCGGGGACCGCCCGGCCGACACCCCCACGTTCCTCGGCTACCTCGCCGGCATCGTGCTGCTGCCGGTCGCGGGGGCGCTGTGGGCGCGGTCCGAGCCGACCCGGTGGGCGGGCACCGTGCTCGCGGTGGCCGCCGGGACCGTCGGGGTCATGGTCTGGCGGCTGCAGCAGCTGTGGGAGGCGACAGGTGGCTGAGGCGACGGGGGACCGGCCGGCGGAGGAGCGGCCCGCGGCCGCCGGCGGGCCCGGGCGGGTGCTCGTCGCCGTGTACGGCGTCTTCGCCCTGGCGGCCGGCGCGCGGGCCGCCGTCCAGCTGTCGACCCGCTTCACCGAGGCGCCGGTCGCCTACCTGCTCTCCGCGCTGGCCGCGGTGGTCTACGTGGTGGCGACCGTGGCCCTCGCCCTGGGCGGGCGTCGCACCGCGCTGGTCGCGATCACCGTCGAGCTCGTCGGCGTCCTCGTCGTCGGCACGCTGTCGCTGCTGGACCCGGCCGCGTTCCCGGACGAGACGGTGTGGTCGGCGTACGGCCGCGGCTACCTGTTCATCCCGCTGGTGCTGCCGGTGCTCGGGCTGCTCTTCCTGCGCCGGCTAGCCCGGCGCCAGGCCTCCTCGTGGCCGAGCGGAGGCGCGGACACGACGGCTGGGTGATGTGCACCCGAGGCGCGTCACGGGCGGGGACGCGCCCGAGGTGCACACCACCGCGGAGCAGCGGACCGAGCGGCGGTGGCCTCGCTGCCGGGTCCCGCCCTGAGCCTGCGGAGGGTGGGGAGGACGGGGTCCGGTCAGAACTCCCCGCCGCCGAAGTCCCCACCGAAGTCGCCGCCGCCGAAGTCCCCACCGAAGTCGCCGCCCGGGTCGGCGCCCCCGGCGAGGTCCCCACCCGGGTCGCCGCCGTAGTCGCCGTCCCCACCCGCGCCGTCCTCGACGCCCTGGGCGTAGGCCTCCTCGTCACCCCCGCCGAACAGGCCGCCGTCGCCGAGGCCGGTGTCGAACAGCGCGTCGGCGACCGCGGTGCCGACCACCAGGCCGCCCACGGTGCCGAGCAGGCTGGCGCCCAGGGTGCTGCCGAAGCCCGGCCCGCCGTAGCCGCGGCCGTACCCGCCGCCGTAGCCAGGGCCGTAGCCAGGGCCGTAGCCAGGGCCGTAGCCGCCGCCGTACCCCGGGCCGGAGCCGCCGCCCCCGAAGCCGCCGCCGAAGGCCCGCTCCAGCGTGCCGGGCTGGCGCACCTCTGCACGCGTGGCCGCGCGGGCGAGGGAGCGCGGGTCGTCCGACCGCGGCCGCTCCGAGGAGGGCACCGCGGCGGCGAGCTGGACCAGCACCTCCTGCCGCTGCTGCGGGGTGAGCTGGGCAAACGCCTCGGCGTGCGCCTCCTCGATCTGGTCCGGCGGCGCGGTGCGCAGCAGGTAGCGGTAGCGCTCGATCGCCTGCTGGTCGGTGGGTGCACCGCCCTGCGCGCCACCGTGCTGCGGAGGCGATGGCCGGTACCCGCCGTACTGCGGCGTGGCCTGGTACCCGTCGTACCCGTGCTGGTAGCCGTGGTCGGAGCCGGATCGGCGGCGGCCGAACAGCCGGTCGAGCAGTCCCATGGCGATCGTCTCCTTCCGGAGGGGAACGACGTACCCCTCCGGCTGGGTTCCCGCGGGGCCGCCGCCCACACCTCCCGCACCCCGACCGCAGGTCAGACGGGGCCCGTGGTGGCCGGGCGCGAGGCCGCGTGGTTACTGTCGTGCCGTGCCGGCCGAGCGGGACCGACCGCGGGACGAGTCCCCCGTCCAGCGTCCCGACGGCATCGTGGGCCGTGAGGAGGCCGGCGTCGTCAGCGCCGCCACCGCCGTCCTCTCCGAGCGCGCCGGCACCGCGTCGACCGCGCTGCCCGGCGTGCTGGCCGACGTGCCGGTGGCCGTGCTGCTCATCGACCGCAGCGTCGGGGCCGTCACGTACGCCAACACCGCCGCGGTGGAGCTGGCCGGCAACGTCCGCCTCCCCGTCGACATCGACACGTGGGGCTCCTCGGTCGGCCTCACCGACCTGGGCGGGCAGCCCCTGGCCAGCACGTCCGGCCCGCTGTCGCTGGTCGCCCAGGGCCTGCCGGTCACCGGGGAGGCGGTGCGGATCGGGCCCGGTCGGGGCCAGCGGGACGGCGCCCGGCGCGACCAGCTGCTGTGGGTCACCGGCTTCCCGCTGTCCCGGCCCGACGGCGACGAGCACCTGTCCCTGGTCGTCTTCCTCGAGGTGGACGGCGGCGCGTCCGACCCGGCCGGCGCCCAGCTCCAGGCGCTGCGCGAACGGGCGGTCGTCGCCACCGACATCGCCTTCACCATCACCGACCCCCGCCGACCGGACGACCCACTGGTCTGGGTCAACCCCTCCTTCAGCCGCATCACCGGCTACTCCGCGGAGGAGGTGGTGGGCCGGAACTGCCGCTTCCTCCAGGGCCCGGCCACCGACCCCGCGACCGTCGCGGAGATCCGGGCCGCGCTGGACGCGCGCCAGGCGATCACCACCGTCCTGCTCAACCACCGCAAGGACGGCACCGCCTTCTGGAACCAGCTGTCGATCAGCCCGGTCTTCGACGGCGAGGGAGAGCTGGTCAGCTTCGTCGGCGTGCAGACCGACGTCACCGAGCGGGTGCGGGTCGAGCACGAGCGGGAGGCCGCGTTCGCCGCCGAGCAGACCGCCCGGCAGGAGGCCGAGCTGGCCCGGGCGGCCGCCGAACGGGCGCAGGCCGACGCCGAGCGGGCGCGCGCCGACGCCGAGCGCGTCCAGGGCCACCTCGCGCTGATGGCCGAGGCGACGACCACGCTCATCGCCACGCTCGACCTCACCGACCTCCTCGACCGGCTGGCCCGGCTGTGCGTGCCCCTGCTCGCCGACTGGGTGTTCATCAGCCTGGTCGACGACGGCGGAACCGTCCGGGAGACCGCCTCCCGCCACCGGGACGGCTTCGCCGACGAGCTGCGGCTGCTGGCCACCCAGCACGTCGGGCACCTGCCGGAGGTCTCCCCGACCCGGCGCAGCATCGCCACGTCGCGGCCGGTGCTGGTCCCCCACGCCGGCGACCTGGACGGGCTCTTCTCCTCCGCGGCGACCCGCGAGGCGGCCGAGCGGCTGGGGGTGGGGTCGCTGCTCGCCGTCCCGATGGTCGCCCGCCGGCGCACCCGCGGCGCCATCCTGCTGGGGCGCCGCGACACCGGGCGCCCCTTCGGCCAAGAGGACGTCGACCTCGCCGAGGACCTCGCCCGCCGCGCCGCCCTGGCGATGGACAACGTGCGCCTCTACCAGCAGGAGCACACCGTCGCCGACACGCTGCAGCGGTCGCTGCTGCCGCAGCTGCCGGTGATCCCCGGGGTGGAGTCGGCCGCGCACTACGTCAGCGCCTCGACGGCGGCCGACGTGGGCGGTGACTTCTACGACCTGCTGCACCTGCCCGACGGCTCCATCGGCGTGGTGATCGGGGACGTCGTCGGCCACGACGTCGCGGCCGCAGCGGCGATGGGGCACCTGCGCGGGCTGATCCGGGCGTGCGCGTGGGAGGCACCGGACCCCGACCCCGCCGCCGTCCTCGCGCGGGTGGACCGGCTGGTGCAGGGGCTGGGTGTGGCCTCGATGGCCACGATGGTCTACGCGCGGGCGGTGCCCCCCGCGGAGGACGGCGCACCGTGGCGGGTGTACCTGGCCAGCGCCGGCCACCCGCCGCCGCTGCTGCGCACGCCCGACGGGGAGGTGCAGCTGCTGGACGGGGTGACCGGCCTGCTGATCGGCGTCGACGGCACCCTGCCCCGGCGGTCGACGGCGATCGACCTGCCGCGCGCGGCCACGCTGCTGGCCTACACCGACGGCCTCATCGAGCGCCCCGGCACCGACCTCGACGAGGGCATCGCCGAGCTGGTCGAGCGCCTGGTCGCCGCCCCGGCCGGCGCCGCTCCCCGGCAGCTGTGCGACGCCGCGGTCGCCGGCTCGCTGGACGGGCGGGACGACGTCGCGCTGATCGCCGTCCGGTTCTGTTAGGGCCGGCCCGCCTACCCCTCGGCCGCGCGGGTCTCCAGCAGGCCGTAGGCGCCGCGGTGGAACAGCAGCGGCCGCCGTCCCGGGTCGGCGCCCAGGTCCAGCACCCGGGCCGCGACGAGGGTGTGGTCGCCGCCGTCGTACTCCGCCCACAGCTCGCAGTCGATCCAGGCGACGACGTCGTCGAGCACCGGCTGGCCCGACGGGCTGGGCCGCCACGACACCCCGGCGAACTTGTCGACGGCGGAGCGGGCGAACCGGGCCGACAGCTCGACCTGGTCCTCGGCGAGCACGTTGACGCAGAAGCGGCCGAGCGCGCGCAGCCGCGGCCAGGTGCGGGACGTGCGCGCGGGCGCGATGACGACCAGCGGCGGGTCCAGCGACAGCGAGCTGAACGACTGGCAGGTGAAGCCGATCGGCCCGTCCTCGCCCTGCGCGGTCACCACGGTGACGCCGGACGCGAAGTGGCCGAGGACGTCGCGCATGGTGCGGGGGTCGACCGCACTCCCCCCGGACGGCGGCTGGCTCATGACCTCCAGCCAACCACGGGGGCGCGCGTACCCGGGCGGGTCCTCCGGTCCGGCTCCACCGGGGGTCCGCTCCTGGCCGCCGTCGGCTCGGGCGCCCCCGGCGGCCTCACCCGACGGGAGCCGGGCGGGGCACCGAGCGTCCGCCCGCCCGGTACAGCGAGCCGGGCAGCGGGCGGCCGACGGCCTGCTCGGTGACCCGGGCGGCGGCGAGGACGGCGTCGAGGTCGATCCCGGTGTGCACACCGGACTCCTCGAGCATGTAGACGAGCTCCTCGGTGGCGATGTTGCCGCTGGCACCCGGCGCGAACGGGCAGCCGCCCAGGCCGCCGACCGAGGAGTCCAGCTGGGTCACCCCCGCCTGGACGGCGGCCAGCGCGTTGGCCTGCCCGGTGCCGCGGGTGTCGTGGAAGTGGACGCCGACCTCGACCCCGGGGCACGCCCGGCGGACGGCGTCGAGCAACTGCACCACCCGCATCGGGGTGGTCGTGCCGATGGTGTCGCCCAGGCACAGCCGGTCGGCGCCGGCAGTGACCGCGGCGCGGGCGACGTCCACGGTGCGGGGGATCGGCGTGCGGCCGTCGAAGGGGCAGTCCCAGGCGGTGGCGACCACCACCTCCAGCGACCCGCCGGCGCCATGGGCCAGGGCGGCGATCTCGCCGACCGCCGCGACGGCCTCGGCGGTGGAGCGGCCGGCGTTGGCCCGGCTGTGCCCGTCGGAGGCGGAGACGACGTACTCGAGGTGGGCGACCCCCGCGTCCACCGCGCGGGTGGCGCCCCGGGCGTTGGCGACCAGGGCGGAGAAGTGCACGCCCGTGAAGGAGGACAGCTCGGCGGCCAGCTGGTCGGCGTCGGCCAGGGCCGGGACCGCCCTGGGCGAGACGAAGGAGGTCACCTCGATCCGGCGGACGCCGGTGGCCACGAGCGCCTCCAGCATCGCCAGCTTGCCCTCCAGCGGCACCGGCGCCTCCAGCTGCAGGCCGTCGCGCATGCCGACCTCGCGGACGTCCACCGTCGCGGGCAGCACCAGGTCGAACTCGTTCACGGGCCCTCCTCGGTCGGTCACGTGACATCCTGCCCCGGCGCCGGGTTCCACGTGGAACCACTCGGACGCTCCTGGGCCGACGAGCTGCAGCAACGAGGCGTGTCGGCGCAGGATGACCGGCACGGAGGTGGGAAGTGACCAGTGCGGCGGACACGCTGCCCCCGGCGGATCGCCGGAGCGCGTTCGCCAACGCGCCCATGGGGATCGCGCTCGCCACGCCGGCCGGTCTCATCGTCGACGCCAACCCGGCGCTGGCGGCGATGCTCGCGTACACCGCCGAGGAGCTCTACGGCCGCTCGATGCTCGACCTCGTCCACCCCGACAACCGCCCGGCCGCCATCGAGGCGTTCGCCGAGCTCCTCCAGGAGCGCAGGATGATGCGGCACGAGACCCGGCTGGTGCGGGCGGACGGCGGCGTCGTACCGGTGCAGGTCACCTCCTCCTGGGTGCCGGAGACGCCCGAGGGCGACCCGCCGCACGTGGTGGCGATCGTCGAGGACATCACCGACCGCAAGCGCCTCGAAGCCGCACTGGTGCACCGGTCGCTGCACGACCCGCTCACCGGCCTGCCCAACCGGGCCCTCTTCACCGACCGCCTCCAGCACGCCCTCGAACGGGGTCGCCGCGAGCGGACGCCGACCAGCCTGCTGGGCGTCGACCTCGACGGCTTCAAGACGATCAACGACGTCCACGGCCACCCCGTCGGCGACGCGGTGCTCATCGCCTTCGCCGAGCGGCTGACCTCAGTGCTGCGGGCCAGCGACACGGCGGCCCGGGTCGGCGGGGACGAGTTCAGCATCGTCTGCGAGAACAGCGGGCGGGCCGACGCCGAGGCGCTCGCCATCCGGCTGCGGGACCGGGTGGACGAGCCGCTGCAGCTGGCCGGCGGGCTGACCATCCCGCTGTCGATCAGCATCGGGATCGGCACCGTGGAAGGCGGCATCGACCCCGAGCGGGCGTTCGGGGGACTGGTGCGGGAGGCCGACGACGCCATGTACGTCGACAAGGCCGCGCGGCGGAGCTGAGGGAGGAACCCCCACCCCGCGCCACTCGTGAGAGGACCCCGTCCTCCTCACCGCTCGCGAGCTCGCGGTGAGCCTCTGGACGGGGCCGGGCGGGACCCTGCGGGTGCACCGTCCCAGCGGGTGACGACGTCGGCGAAGGCGGCCGCGGCCTGCTCCACCTCGGCGACCTCCACGTACTCGTCGACGGCGTGCATCACCGCGGGGGTGCCCGGGCCCCACACCACGATGGGCGCGCCGGCCACCACCTGCACGAGCACCGAGGCGTCGGTGAAGTAGGTGGCCGGGGTGGGCAGTGCCGCCGCGGGCAGCGAGGCCACCCACGGGTCGTCGGCGGGAGTTCCGACGGGCGGCAGGTCCACGCGCACCTCGACGTCGGCGACCTCCGGCTGCTCCCGCCACCAGGCCAGCAGCTCCTCGCCGGCGGCCACGGTCCGCATGTCGACGACCGCTTCGGCGCGGTCGGGGACCACGTTGGGCACCGTGCCGCCGGCGACGACGCCGGGGTTCCAGGTCTCCGTGCCGAGGAAGGCGTCGCTGCGCAGCGGGAGCGCCCCACCGGCCCGGCCGAGGACGGCGACCAGGTCGAGGACGGCGTTGTGCCCGCGCTCGGGCGTGCTGCCGTGGGCGGCGCGGCCCGCGGTGCGGACGGCGAGCCACAGCGCGCCCTTGTGGCCGAGGACCACCTGGTTGCCGGTCGCCTCGGGGACGACCACCGCCCCCACGGGCAGCTCGGCGACCGCTGCGGCCGCGGCGGCGGCGCCCTTCGAGCCGATCTCCTCGTCGCTGGTGAGCAGCAGCGCCACCGGGGTCCCGGGGTCCGCCGTGGCGAGCGCGGCTGCGGCGGCGACCACGCCGGCCTTCATGTCGCTCCCCCCGCGGCCCCACACCCGCCCCTCCTCGAGGTCCGCGCCGAACGGGTCGCGCTGCCAGGCGCCGGGGTCGGCCGCCGGGACGGTGTCGACGTGGCAGGCGAGCAGCAGCTGCCGGCGGCCGGGGTCGGCCGGGGTCCGCAGCAGGGTCCAGGGGTGGTCCCGGTCGCGCCCCTCGGTCACCTGCAGGTGCGGGGCGTGGCTCCGCAGCACGTCGGTCAGCGTGCCGAGCACGTCGCGCTGGGCGGCCGCGTCGCCGGACACCGTCGTCCGGCCGACCAGTTCCCGCACCAGCGCGACCACGTCGAGGACAGGAGCCGTCATGCCCCGATCCTGCACCCGCGCCGCCGGGACGGCACGGGACCGGTCAGCGGCTCGGCGCAGGCCCCGGACGGCGCCTGACGACGGGTCGCCGAGGGCCGGGGACCGCACCGGGCGGCGGTGCGGTCCGGGGGACCGCGATGTCACCGCGGTGCCGGCCGGCGGCCCCCTCCAGGGCACCGCCCCGCGCCCGCGAGGGAGAGGGGGCCTTCCTCAGACGAGCGCGCGTCCGACGGCGACGGCGCGGGTGTCGGGGGCGGCGATCCGCACCGCGTCGGCGGCCTGGTCGTCGGCGGCCTCCTGCGAGCGGCGCTCGGCCTCGACGCGGGCGCGGTAGCTGTCGACCTCGTTGCGGATCCGCGCCTCGTCCCAGCCCAGGACGCCGGCCACCGCCCGCGCGACCGGCTCGGCGGACTCCACGCCCCGGTGCGGCGTCTCGATGGAGATGCGGGTGCGCCGGGCCAGCAGGTCGTCGAGGTGCAGCGCGCCCTCGTGCGAGGCGCCCCACACCATCTCGACCATCAGGTACTCCTCGGCCCCGGGCACCGGCTCCAGCAGGGAGCGGTCGTCGGCGGCCAGCCCGAGCACCTCCGGGGTCTCCGAGCCGTAGCGGTTGAGCAGGTGCTCGGCGCGGAAGTGCGGGATGCCCCAGCGCTCGCTGAGCCCGTGCAGCTGGTTGACCATGGCGTGGTAGCCCTCGGCGCCGACCAGCGGGATGTTCTCGGTGACGCTCGGCGGCACCGAGCGGGTGACGTCGTCGGCGACGGCGTCCACCGCGTCGGCGGCCATCGGCCGGTAGGTCGTGTACTTGCCACCGGCCACCGCCACCACACCGGGCATCGGCCGGGCGACCGCGTGCTCGCGGGAGAGCTGGCTGGTGACCTCCGACTCGCCGGCCAGCAGCGGGCGCAGGCCGGCGTAGACACCGGTGATGTCGTCGTAGCTGAGCGGGACGGCGAGCACCTGGTTGACGTGCTCGAGGATGTAGTCGATGTCGGCCCGGGACGCGGCCGGGTGGGCCTTGTCGAGGTCCCAGTCGGTGTCCGTCGTCCCGACGATCCAGTGGCTGCCCCAGGGGATGACGAACAGCACCGACTTCTCGGTGCGCAGGATCAGCCCGGTCTCGCCGTTGATGCGGTCGCGCGGCACGACGATGTGCACACCCTTGCTGGCCCGCACGTGGAACCGGCCCCGTCCGCCGACGAGGGTCTGGATGTCGTCGGTCCACACGCCGGTGGCGTTGACGACGACCTCGGCCTGCACGTCGACCTCGCGCCCGGTCTCGACGTCGCGGACCCGCACGCCGGTGACCCGGCCGCCGGCGTGGTGGAACTTCACGACCTCGGCGGAGTTGAGGACGGTCGCGCCATAGGCGGCGGCGGTGCGCGCGACGCTGAGGGTGTGCCGGGCGTCGTCGGCCTGCGCGTCGTAGTAGCGGACGGCGCCGACCAGGGCGTCGGGCTTGAGCGCGGGGAAGAGCTTGCGCGCGCCGGTCCGGGTCAGGTGCCGCTGCGGGGGCAGCGGGGTCGACAGCGCGCCGACGCGGGCCAGCCCGTCGTAGAGGGTGAGCCCCGCGGTCACGTACGGCCGCTCCCAGTGGCGGGTCAGCGGGTAGAGGAACGGCACCGGCTTGACCAGGTGCGGGGCCAACCGGGTGACGCTCAGGTCGCGCTCGTGGAGGGCCTCGCGCACCAGGCCGAAGTCGAAGGACTCCAGGTAGCGCAGCCCGCCGTGGAACAGCTTGGACGAGCGGGAGGACGTGCCGCTGGCGAAGTCACGGGCCTCGACCAGCGCCGTCCGCAGGCCGCGGGTCGCCGCGTCGAGGGCGACACCGGCACCGGTGACCCCGCCGCCGACGACGAGGACCTCGAACGGCTGCTCGGCCAACTCGGCCCAGGCTCGGGCACGCCGCTCGGGACCGAGGGCGGGGACTACGGGCATGCCGACTCCTCCTGCAGGAACTGCTCCGTCTCAACGGTAGGCCGGTGCTCCAGGCCGGTCGACGTCGCACGTTCGACATCGTCGTACACGCAGGGCCTAGGGTGACCGGCCGTGCCGGGCACCGTGCAGTCCATCGAACGCGCCGCCACGCTGCTGCACGCCATCGTCGAGTCCGGCGGGCAGATGGGCGTCACCGAGCTGGCGGCCGCCGTCGGGCTGCCCAAGACGACGACCCACGGCCTGCTGCGCACCCTGCTCGCGGTGGGCTTCGTCGAGCAGGACCCGCGCACCGGCCGGTACGCGCTCGGTGCCGGCCTGCTGGGCCTGGGCTCGCACTACCTCGACGCCAACGAGCTGCGGTCCCGGGCGTCGAACTGGGCCGACTCGCTGGCCGCCCGCAGCGGGTTCGCCGTCCGGCTCGGGACGCCGGCCGGCCTGCAGGTCGTCGTCGTCCACCACGTGTTCCGCCCTGACGACTCACCGCAGGAGCTGGAGGTCGGGTCGGTGCTGCCCGCGCACGCGACCGCGGTCGGGAAGGTGCTGCTGGCCAGCCGGCCCGCGCTGGCCCGGGCGCTGGCCGACGCCCGGCTCGAGGCGCTCACCCCGCGCACCGTCGTCGAACCGGCGGCGCTGCTGGCCGAGCTGCAGACCGCCCGGGCCCGCGGCTGGGCCGAGCAGCGCGGCGAGTACCGGCTGGGCGTGGGCGGGATCGCCGCGCCGGTGCACGGGCCCGGCGGCCTGGTGGTCGGGGCACTGGGCGTCAGCGGCCCGGCCGAGGAGTTGTTCGCGGAGGGGGCGCGGCCGGCGCTGCGGACGATGGTCGTCGAGGCCGCGGCCGCCGTCTCGCGGGAGCTGCTGGCATGACCGAGCGGTACGTGCTCGCGGTGGACCAGGGGACCACCTCGACCCGCTCGATCGTGTTCGACCGCGCCGGGCGGCTGGTCGCGGTCCGCCAGCGCGAGCACCGGCAGCACTTCCCGCGGCCGGGCTGGGTCGAGCACGACCCGGAGGAGATCTGGGCGAACACGCAGCTCACCGCCGCACAGGCGCTGCGCGACGTGGCCGGCGCACCCGGGCAGGTGGTGGCGCTGGGCATCGCCAACCAGCGGGAGACGACGGTGGTCTGGGACCGCGCCACCGGCCGGCCGCTGGTGCGCGCGCTGGTCTGGCAGGACACCCGCACCGGGCCGCTGGTGGAGGAGCTGGCCGCCCGGCCGGAGGCCGCGCTGGTGCGGGAGCGCACCGGGCTGGAGCTGGCCGGGTACTTCGCCGGCCCGCGGCTGCGCTGGGTGCTCGACGCCGTCCCGGGCGCGCGGGCGCGGGCCGAACGCGGCGAGCTGCTGTTCGGCACGATGGAGAGCTGGCTGGTCTGGAACCTCACCGGGGGGACCGACGGCGGGGTGCACGTCACCGACGTCACCAACGCCAGCCGGACCCTGCTCATGGACGTGCGCCGCTGCCGCTGGGACCCCGACCTGCTCGACTTCTTCGGCGTCCCGGCCGCGATGCTGCCGGAGATCCGCCCGTCGGTCGGCGTGCTCGGCACCGCGAGCGCCCTGCCGGTGCCGCTGCCCATCGGCGGCGCGCTCGGTGACCAGCAGGCGGCGCTGTTCGGGCAGACCTGCTTCGCGCCCGGCGAGGCCAAGTGCACCTACGGCACCGGCAGCTTCCTGCTGCAGAACACCGGCACCGACCTGGTGCGCTCCCGGCACGGGCTGATCAGCACGGTGGCCTACCAGCTGGCGGGGGAGCCGGTCCACTACGCGCTGGAGGGCTCGATCGCCGTCACCGGCGCCCTGGTGCAGTGGCTGCGCGACAGCCTCGGGCTGATCGGCTCGGCGGCCGAGGTGGAGACCCTCGCCCGCACCGTCTCCGACAACGGCGGGTGCTACATCGTCCCGGCGTTCTCCGGGCTGCTGGCCCCGCACTGGGAGGGCCGGGCGCGCGGGCTGGTCGCCGGCCTGACCTCCTACGTCACCAAGGGGCACCTGGCCCGGGCGGTGCTGGAGGCGACCGGGTGGCAGACGCGGGACGTCGTCCGGGCCATGGACGCCGACTCCGGCCTGCCGATGGAGGCGCTGCGCGTGGACGGCGGGATGACCACCAACAACCTGCTGATGCAGTTCCTGGCCGACGTGCTCGGCAGCCCGGTGGTGCGCCCGATGGTGGGGGAGACGGTCTCCCTGGGCGCGGCCTACGCGGCGGGGCTCGCCGTCGGGGTGTGGTCGGACACCGGAGCGCTGCGGCGCAACTGGCACCGCTCGGCGCAGTGGGTGCCCGACCCCGGCCGGGTCGCCGCGCTGGACGCCGCCTACCCGGAGTGGGAGCGCGCGGTGCAGCTCAGCATCGCCTGGGGCGAGCGGCGCTGACCGGCGAGGTTGTCCGACATCGTCGGACGGAACCCGTTGTCCGCCTCCCACCTGTGTGAATAGCGTCACCCGCCCCGGCCGTCGACCGGGGCGGAGCCGGTCGGGCGCCGCTCCGGGGCCCACGCATCACCGGTGATGAGGAGCAGCGCATGAGCCTGTGGACAGTGTTCGGCAGCGAGGTCGTCGGGACCGGCGTCCTGCTACTCCTCGGCGTCGGGGTGGTCGCGAACGTCGTCCTCCCGGGGACGTACGGCAACGGGGCCAACTGGCTGCTCATCAACTTCGGGTGGGGCATCGGCGTGTTCGCCGGCGTCTACGCCGGGGCGAGCTCCGGGGCACACCTGAACCCGGCGGTCACCCTCGGCCTGGCGGTGAGCGGCGCGGACGAGTACGCGCCCGGCGTGCCGATCACCCTGGCGTCGTCCCTGGTCTACGTCATCGCCCAGATGATCGGCGCCTTCCTCGGCGCCGTCGTCGCCTGGCTGGCCTACCGCAGGCACTACGACGCGGCGACCGAGCCGGTGCTGGGCACCTTCTCCACCGGACCGGCGATCAAGAGCGCCCCGTGGAACGTGGTCACCGAGGCCGTCGGCACGTTCGTCCTGATCTACATCATCCTGCGCTTCGGCGACACGCCCGGCGAGCTCGGCCCGCTGGCGGTGGCCCTGCTCGTGGTCGGCATCGGCGCCTCCCTCGGCGGACCGACCGGCTACGCCATCAACCCCGCGCGCGACCTCGGCCCGCGCATCGCGCACGCCGTCCTGCCGATCCGCGGCAAGGGGGACAGCAACTGGGGCTACGCCTGGGTGCCGGTCGTAGGACCGCTGATCGGCGCCGTCCTGGGCGGCCTGCTCTCGCGCGTCCCCATCTGACCGGACCCTCCAGACCCTCCCCACGACCGCAACGACGCGAGAGGAACCACCAGTGAGCCAGTACGTGGCAGCCATCGACCAGGGGACCACGAGCACCCGCTGCATGATCTTCGACCACGACGGCGCCGTGGTCTCGGTCGGGCAGAAGGAGCACCAGCAGATCTTCCCGCGCGCCGGGTGGGTCGAGCACGACGCCGACGAGATCTGGGCCAACACCCGCGAGGTGGTGGGCCAGGCGCTCGCCCGCGGCAACGTCGGGCACTCGGACGTGGTCGCCGTCGGCATCACCAACCAGCGCGAGACCACCGTCGTCTGGGACCGCACCACCGGCCGGCCGGTCTACAACGCGATCGTCTGGCAGGACACCCGCACCACGGCGATCGTGGAGCAGCTCGGCGCCCTCGGCGGCGGCGCCGACCGGTACAAGGACAAGGTCGGCCTGCCGCTGGCCACCTACTTCGCCGGGCCCAAGGTGCGCTGGATCCTCGACAACGTCGACGGTGCCCGGGAGCGGGCCGAGCGCGGTGAGCTGCTCATGGGCACCATCGACTCCTGGCTGATCTGGAACATGACCGGCGGGGCCGACGGCGGACTGCACCTCACCGACGTCTCCAACGCCTCGCGCACGATGCTCATGGACTACCGGACGCTGGCCTGGGACGCCGACATCGCCGGGGAGATGGGCATCCCGACGTCCATGCTCCCGGAGATCCGGTCCAACTCCGAGGAGTACGGCCGGGGCCGCAAGGCCGGCTTCCTCGGCGGGGTGCCCATCGCCGGCTCGCTCGGCGACCAGCAGGCGGCCACCTTCGGTCAGGTCTGCTTCACCAAGGGCATGGCCAAGAACACCTACGGCACCGGCAACTTCATGCTGCTGAACACCGGCGAGGAGGCCGTCCCGTCGCAGAACGGCCTGCTCACGACGCTGTGCTACCAGCTCGGCGACGCCAAGCCGGTGTACGCGCTGGAGGGCTCGATCGCGGTCACCGGGTCGCTGGTGCAGTGGGTCCGGGACAACCTCGGGATGATCTCGAGCGCCCCGGAGATCGAGGACCAGGCCCGCTCGGTCGAGGACAACGGCGGCGCGTACTTCGTGCCCGCCTTCTCCGGGCTCTTCGCGCCGCACTGGCGCTCCGACGCCCGCGGCGCCATCGTCGGGCTCACCCGGTACGTCAACAAGGGGCACCTGGCCCGCGCGGTGCTCGAGGCGACGGCGTACCAGACCCGCGAGGTGCTCGACGCGATGAACGCCGACTCCGGGGTCGACCTCACCGAGCTGCGGGTGGACGGCGGCATGGTCGGCAACGAGCTGCTCATGCAGTTCCAGGCCGACATCCTCGACGTCCCGGTGATCCGGCCGCAGATCGCCGAGACGACGGCGCTGGGGGCCGCCTACGCCGCCGGGCTCGCCGTCGGCTTCTGGTCCGACCTCGACGAGCTCACCGCCAAGTGGGCCGAGGACAAGCGCTGGGAGCCGCGGATGCCGGCCGAGGAGCGGGAGCGCAACTACCGCAACTGGCAGAAGGCGGTCACCAAGAGCCTCGACTGGGTCGACGAGGACGTGCAATGACACCGCCGTCCTCCGGACGGCACCGCGGCCAGGTGCCGTCCCCGACCTGAGCTGAGCCCACCCCCGGATCCCCGGCGGGACCCCTCCGGGGTCCGCGCCGGGGACCGGACGGTCGCGGTCAGCCGCCGAGCGCGGCGGTGACGACGGCCTTGGCCTCCTCCTGCACCTGCGCGAGGTGGTCGGGGCCCCGGAACGACTCCGCGTAGACCTTGTAGACGTCCTCGGTCCCCGAGGGGCGGGCGGCGAACCAGGCGTTCTCCGTGGTCACCTTGAGCCCGCCGATCGCCGCGTCGTTGCCCGGCGCCCGGGTGAGCTTGGCGGTGATCGGCTCCCCGGCCAGCTCGGTCGCCGTCACGTCCTCGGGGGAGAGCTTCCCCAGCGCCGCCTTCTGCTCGCGGGTCGCCGGCGCGTCGATGCGGGCGTAGGCGGACTCCCCGTACCGGGCGGTCAGCTCCGCGTGCAGCTGGGACGGCGAGCTGCCGGTGACGGCCTGGATCTCGCTGGCCAGCAGCGCCAGCAGGATGCCGTCCTTGTCCGTCGTCCACACCCCGCCGTCCCGCCGCAGGAACGACGCCCCGGCGGACTCCTCGCCGCCGAAGCCGACCGACCCGTCGAGCAGGCCGGGCACGAACCACTTGAAGCCGACCGGCACCTCGACCAGCCGCCGGCCCAGCCCGCCGACCACCCGGTCGATGAGGGACGACGACACCAGCGTCTTGCCGACCGCGACCTCGGCGCTCCACTCCGGCCGGTGGGCGAACAGGTAGGAGATCGCCACGGCGAGGAAGTGGTTGGGGTTCATCAGGCCGGCGTCGGGGGTGACGATGCCGTGCCGGTCGGCGTCGGCGTCGTTGCCGGTGGCGATCTGGAACTGCTCCCGCTTTCCGATCAGCGACGCCATGGCCGACGGCGACGAGCAGTCCATGCGGATCTTGCCGTCCCAGTCCAGCGTCATGAACCGCCAGGTCGGGTCGACCAGCGGGTTGACGACGGTGAGGTCGAGGCGGTGCCGCTCGGCGATCGCCCCCCAGTAGTCGACGCTGGCGCCGCCGAGCGGGTCGGCGCCGATCCGGACGCCGGCCCCGCGGACCGCGTCGAGGTCGAGCACCGCCGGCAGGTCCTCGACGTAGTCACCGAGGAAGTCGTGCGGCTGCGCGGCCGTCCGGGCGCGGGCGAACGGGATCCGCTGGACGCCCTTGAGGTCGTCCTGCAGCAGCTCGTTGGCGCGGGCGGCGATGACCTTGGTCGCGTCGGTGTCGGCCGGCCCGCCGTTGGGCGGGTTGTACTTGAACCCGCCGTCGCGGGGCGGGTTGTGCGACGGGGTGACGACGATGCCGTCGGCCAGCCCCGAGGTCCTGCCGTGGTTGGCCCGCAGGATGGCGTGGCTGACCGCCGGCGTGGGCGTGTACCGGTCGGCGGCGTCGACCAGCACGGTCACGTCGTTGGCGACCAGCACCTCCAGCGCCGAGGCCCAGGCCGGCTCGGACAGCGCGTGGGTGTCGCGGCCGATGAACAGCGGCCCGTCGTAGCCCTGGGCTGCGCGGTACTCGCAGATGGCCTGCGTGGTGGCGACGATGTGCGCCTCGTTGAACGCCCGGTCGAACGCCGACCCGCGGTGCCCGGACGTGCCGAAGGCGACCTGCTGGGCCGGGTCGGCCGGGTCCGGCTCGAGCGTGTAGTACGCGGTGACCAGCGAGGCGACGTCGACCAGGTCGCTGGGGGCAGCCGGCTGTCCGGCGCGGGGGTCGGTCATGCGCCGATCCTGGCCCTGCACCCGCCGCCCCCGCGACCCCGGCGGGCGCGGGATCCGGGTGAGGAGACCGTTCCCGCCGGCGGGTGCGGCCGCGCCGGTCAGGAGTCGACGCGGGCGGTGTCCCGGCGCAGCGCCAGGCCCGCGAGCAGCAGGCCGCTCGCCAGGGCGGCGCCGACGCCCTCGCCGGCGCGCATCCGCAGGTCCAGCAGCGGTTCCCGGCCCAGGTCCTGGAGGACCAGCTGGTGCCCGCGCTCGCGGCTGCGCTGCCCGGCGACCAGGACCGGCTGCACACCCGGCTCCAGCCGCACGGCCACGAGGGCGGCGACCGAGGTGGCGTAGCCGTCCAGCACCACGGCCGACCCGGCCGCCGCGGCGCCCAGGACCACCCCGGCGAGGACGGCGAGCTCGGGGCCGCCCAGCTCGGCGAGCGCCACCACCGGGTCCCGGGTCAGCGCCGGGGCGCTCCGCCGGGCCCGGCGCACGGCCTCCACTACCACCTGCCGCTTGCGCGCGAGGACCTCGGCGTCGGCGCCCGAGCCCAGCCCGACGGCGTCGGCCGGGTCGGCGTCGAGCAGCCCGCACGCCAGCGCCGCCGCCACGGTGGTGTTGCCGACCCCGACCTCGCCCAGGGCCACCAGCCCCGCGGCCGCCGCCGCCCGGCCCAGCTCGCGGCCGGCGTCCAGCGACCGTCGGGCGTCCTCCGGCGTCATCGCCGCCCGGTCGACGAGGTCGCCGCGCGGGTCCACGGGGCGGGCCCCCTCGGCACCCGGGACGGGGTCGCCGGCGACCCCGGCGTCCACGACGCACAGCTGCAGGCCCGCCGTCCGGGCGGCCATGGCCCCCAGCGAGGTGCCCGCGACGGCCGCGCGGACCACGTCCCGCGTCACGTCGGGGGAGTAGGCGGACACTCCGCGGCCCGCCACCGGGTGGTCGGCGGCGGCCAGGACGAGGGTGCCGCCGGAGGTCGCGCCGCCGCCGGCCGCCACCACGCCGTCCACCGCCCGGTCCAGGACGCCGAGCGAGCCCGGCGGGGTGAGCAGCCGGTCAGCCTCGTCGCGGGCCTCGACGACCGCCCGCCGGCCCGGCGCCCGCAGGTGCGACGGCGGCGCGGCCGGGACCGCGGCGTCCTCGGCGGGCCACCGGTCGTGCAGGACGACGTCGGACAGCGGCAGCCGGCGGGACCAGCCGGCCCGCTCCAGGCCCGGGGCGGGCGGCCGCTCGTCGGGCCAGCCCAGGCACAGCCAGCCCAGGGTCTCCACGCCGTCCGGCAGGCCGAGCAGCCCGGCGAGCTCCGCGGGCCGGAACAGGGTCACCCAGCCCAGGCCCAGCCCCTCGGCCCGGGCGGCCAGCCACAGGTTCTGGACGGCCGCCGCGCAGCTCCACAGGTCGGCGTCGGGGAAGGTGGCCCGGCCCAGCACCCCGGCCGCCGGGGTGCGCCGGTCGCAGCAGACCACCACGCCGAGCGGCGCCTCGCGCACCCCCTCGAGCTGCAGGTCGAGCAGCCGGCGGGCGGCGTCCGGCTCCAGCTGCGCGGCCTGGCGCAGCCGTTCCCGGTCGGTGAGCACCGCGGCACGGTCCCGGGTCGCGGCGTCCTGCACGACGAGGAAGCGCCACGGCTGGCTGTGCCCGACCGACGGGGCGGCGTGCGCCGCGGCCAGGACGCGCTCCAGGACCTCGCCGGGCACGGGGTCGGCCCGGAACCGCCGGACGTCGCGGCGGGCGCCGACCACCCGGTGCAGGGCGTTCCGGACCTCCTCGCCCATCGCCCAGCCGGTGGGGTCGGCGGCGCGCTGGGACGCCGAGGTCGCGTCGCCGACCAGCGGCACCGGCCGCGGCCACGTCTCCGCCACGGACTCCCTCCCTCCGCCGGTGCGCCCCCCGGGCGGACCGACCGTCGTCCCGGTCCCGACCCTCAGCGCTCCACGCGCTCGAGGAACCGCGTGACCGTCTCCAGGAAGACCTCGGGCTGCTCGGAGTGCACCCAGTGGCCGGCGTTCTTGACCCGCACCATGCGGGTGTTCGGGAACAGCTCCTCCATCCGCGCGCGGTCCTCCGGCAGCACGTAGTGCGAGTTGGCACCGGCGACCCACAGCACCGGACCGTCGTAGCGGGCCCCCGGCGGCGGTTCGGGGAAGCCGCGCAGCTCGCCCAGGTCGCGCTCCAGCAGCTCGAGGTTGAGCCGCCAGCGCCAGCCGCCGTCGCCCCCGACCCCCTCGCGGACCAGGCTCTGCAGCAGGAAGGAGCGCACCATCCTGCTGGGGACGGCGGCGCGCAGCGCGGCGTCGGCGTCCGCCCGGGTCCCGAGGCGGTCGAGGTCCATGGCGCGCATGGCCGCGATGAAGGCGGCGAACGGCGAGGCCTCCTCGTCCGGGTCGTCGGTGCGGCCGCCGGACAGCGGGTACTCGACCGGGGCGATGTCGACGACGACGAGCGCGCGCAGCAGCTCCGGGTGGCGCAGCGCCAGCTGCATCGACACCTTGCCGCCCATCGAGTGCCCGACGAGGGTCACCGGCTCCCCGAACGGACGCAGCTCGGCGGCGACCAGCTCGGCCATGTCGACGTAGTCCACCCGGTCGGTCCACGGGGAGTGCCCGTGGTTGGGCAGGTCGAGCAGGGTCACGCGGTGGTCCTCGGCGAGGCCCTTGGCGATGGTCGTCCAGTTCTTCCCCTGACCGAACAGCCCGTGCACGAACACCACCCGCGGCCCGGCCGAGCCCAGCGTCCGGCCGTGCAGCCGCTCGTCGGAGTTCGTCGCCACCCGGCGATTCCACCAGATCGAGCGGGGCCGGTCGGGATGCCGGGCTCCTCGGTGGACGGAACGAGGGCCCGGCAGCAGACCCCGCTGCTCAGCGCAGCAGGTCGACGGCGCACCGCAGGCCGGGTGCTCGCGACAGCCGCTCGTCGCCCGTGACGAGCGGGATGCCGAGCAGTTCGGCGAGCGCCACGTACTGGGCGTCGTAGGCGCTGACCGAGTGCCGGAGTTCCCATGCGCGCGCCAGCAGCAGCAGGTGGGGATGGCGTTCGAGGGTCAGCTCGGCGTAGTCCTCCAGTGCAGCAGTGCCCCGCTCTCGCGTGAGCCGACCGCCCAGCACCTCGCGCCGGACGACGGAGAGCACCTCCACGTCCGCGAGCTCGGGCGCGTGGACGTCGGAGCCCAGGAGCCGCTCGCGCGCGAGGGCGCCGGCGGATCCGTCGTCCACCAGGGCCGGCACGAGCACCGAGGCGTCGGCGACGATCACATCCCGTCCTCACGGCCGGCAGCCACGGCGGCGACCGCTTCGTCGAAGGAGAGTCGTCCGCCGCGGCGGGCGGCACGGGCCAACACCTCGGCCTTGCTCGGCCGCGCAGCGACCGCCTGCAGCTCGCGCAGCACGTACTCCGACAGGCTCAGTCCGTTCTCCGCCGCCCGCTGCCGCAGTACGGCGTGGAGCTCGTCCGGGACGTGACGCACCTGCAACATCTTGGGCACGGATCCACCGTACATGCGCTGCACATGCGGTCACATGTGGAACGCATGCACGCAGGGCTCCGGGCGTCCTCGGGCTGCCGTCCACGGTCGGGGCTGATCGGCTCCCGAGGCCTCCGGTGTGCCGGCGTGCCGGTCCCCTCCTCGGCGGGGCACCACGCGATCCGGCCGGGGCCGACGCACGATCCCGGGGCACGGTGGGACCGAGCCGTGGCCCGAGGAGAGGAACGCGCACCCATGCCCGGACGGCGCCGCCGGACGGCCCGGTCGACGAGCCGGAGCCGCTCGACCAGCACCACCCGCACCACGACGACGACCCGCCGGGAGGCGCCGGCCCGCCGCTCGGCCGGGCCGACCCCCGAGCGGCCGGTGGCCGGCCCGGGGGAGCGGGTGTGGGTGCTCGCCGTCCCGTTCCGCGCCCCGGCGCCGGGCGCGCAGTGGCGGGCGGACCTGCAGGCGCACGTGTGGGTCGGCCGGGAACTGCCACCGGAGCTGGCCGCCTACGACCCGCCGCCGTACACCTTCGAGCGCTTCCTCGAGGACGAGCTCAACGACACCGCACGCCCGGTGCCGCCGGGGCGGCCGCTGGTGCCGCGCGAGGAGCAGGCCACGGGTGCTGCGGCCGTCGTCGCCTCCGCCGCGGCCGGGCACCGCGTCTTCCTGCTCGGCGACGACCCCGGCGTGGGCAAGACCGGGACCGCCGTCCTGGCCGCCCAGGAGGTCTGCGAGCTGCGGGGTGGTGACCGCGTCCTCGTCGTCGCCGACCGCCCCGCGGCCATCACCATCCCGCACTGGACCCGCTCGATCGCCGGCTTCGGCGACGGCGGGCTGCGCTGGTGCGTCACCACCTGGGACCGGCTGGCCAAGGTGGCCGCGCTCCAGCGGACGGGGCCGCGGTTCGACGTCGTGATCGCCGACGAGGCGCACATGGTCCGGCACACCACGACCCAGCGCTGGAAGCACTGGAAGGCCGTCTCCGGTGCCGGGCGCGCGAAGGACGTGCCCTTCGTCCTCGCCGCCACCGCCACGCCCGCGCACACGCCGCTGGAGCTGCCCTACCTGGCGCCGCAGTTCGCGCAGCGGCACGGCGAGCCCCTGCGCGCCTGGGCCGACCTGCCGGCGAAGCTCGCCGAGCACGGGTTCCACGTGGAACGCGGGCGCTACGGCTGGACGTGGACCGAGGACGCCGACGCCCGCCGCGCCGACCTCACCCGGCTGCAGGGCTGGCTGGCCGAGGGGGAGCCGCCGGCGACGCTGCACCGGCCGGCGCCGTGGGGCCCGGTGTCGGTGACCGGGACGCCGGTCGCCCTGACCCCGGCCGAGCAGGCCGCCTACGAGTCCGAGTGGCAGGAGTTCCGCGCCGAGATGCAGCTCGCGCGCCGGGCCCGGCAGACCGCGCGCGGCCGGGCCGCGTTGCTGCGCTTCCGGCAGAAGGCCGGGCTGATCCGCGCGCAGGCCACCGTCGACTGGGTGAGGGCCCAGGTCGAGGCCGAGCGGCAGGTCGCGGTGTCGGTCGAGTTCGTCGAGACGGCGGCCGACCCGATCCGCGAGGCGCTGCTGGACTCGGGCGTGGCGGTGGCGGGCATCTACGGCCGCGACCGCTTCGACGTCGAGGCCGAGCGGCTGCGCTTCCAGACCGGCGAGGCGCCGGTGTGCGTCTTCACCGTGACCGCGTCGATCAGCCTGCACGCCGGGGAGCTGCTGCCCGGCGGTCGCACGGCCTCGGCGACACCGCGGGTCGGGCTGTTCCACCAGCCGCGGTTCTCCGGCATCCAAGCCCGCCAGGTCACCGGCCGCACCCACCGCGACGGCCAGGTCTCCCCGTGGCGGGTGGCCTTCGCCGAGGACACCGTGGAGGAGCAGGTGGCCCGGGTGATGGTGGAGCGGCTGGCCGTCAGCGGCTCCACCGCCGGTGCGGACACCTCCGCGCTGCGGGAGATCGCCGAGCTGCTCGACGCCGACTGGCTGCCCCCGGTCGCGCTGACCGAGTGAGGCGCCCTTCCCCCACGCCACCCTCGCCCCGAGTTGATCATGGGGCTGTCGTTCGACGCCGCGCCGTCGACCGCGTGTCCACCTGCACCAACCCCATGGTCGACGCCGGCGCTGCACTGCGTGCGAGCGCTCCTGGTGGACCTCAGCCCACCGCCGCGACGATGCTGGCCACCCCGGCCAGCGCGGACAGCCCGAGGCCCGCCGCCCGGAACCGGCGGGCGTCGAGGAGGTGGAACAGCCGGCGACCGACCACGTGTCCGACGACCGCCGCGGCCAGCAGCACCAGCACCACCTCCGGCCGGAGGGCCTGACCAGCCCGCCCGGTGGCGGTGAGCACCGCCGCGCCGAGCAGGTTGAGGGCGAGGAACAGCGCCGCCAGGGTGTCGCGCATCTCCGCCGGGGCCACCCGCCGCCGCTCGAGCCAGAGCACCAGCGGCGGACCGTTGGTGCTGGTCGTGGTGGTGAGCAGCCCGGCGACCAGACCCACGCCCAGGGTGGACCACCGGGACGGCTCCCTCCGGCCGGTGGCCGGGCGGCGCAGGACCTGGAGCGCCACGGCGGCGAGCACGCCCACGCCCACCGCGAGCTGCAGCGCCGACTTGCTGACCACGGCGAGCACCAGCACGCCGGCCAGCACGCCCGGGACGGCGGCCAGGGTCACCACCCGGACGTCGGCCCACCGGACGGCCGGCCGCGGCCCGCGGCGCACCAGCAGCAGGAGCAGGGTGGTGGTCGTGGCGAGGACCATCAGCGTGGTGACCGCCTCGGTGGGCTCGAGCAGGGCCACGATCGCGGGCCCGGCGATGAGCGCCAGCCCGAACCCGGCGGCGGCCTGCACGGTCGCGCCCGCCAGAACGGCGAGGGACGCGAGCAGCACGCCGGCCATCCTCTCGCACGCCCCGGCTGCGTTCCGCCAGCGGCGGGCGGCCACGACGGCGACCCGGTGTTACGTTCGGAGGCGCACGTGGCACGGGGTGTCCCCAACCGGGGGCTGAGAGCACACCCGTCGAACCTGCTCCAGTTCGCACTGGCGAAGGGATGTCACCGGCATGCCGGCCGTCGACCTGCGCGCCGCCCGCGCGGCGCTCCTCGCACGCACCCCGCTGGTGCACTGCCTCACGAACACGGTGGTGCAGGCGATCACCGCGAACGCCCTGCTCGCCGCGGGCGCTGCCCCGGCGATGGTGGACGCACCCGAGGAGGCCGGCGACTTCGCCGCGGTCGCCTCCGCGGTGCTGGTCAACGTCGGCACGGTGCACGCCCGCACCGCCGAGGCGATGCGGCTGGCGGCCCGCTCGGCGGGCGCGGCCGGGACGCCGTGGGTGCTCGACCCCGTCGCCGTCGGCGGGCTGGTCTACCGCACCGAGCTGGCCACCGAGCTCGTCGGCCTGCGGCCCACCGTCGTCCGCGGCAACGCCTCGGAGGTCATGGCGCTGGCCGGCGCCGGCGGCGGCGGCCGCGGCGTGGACAGCACCGACAGCACCGACGACGCCGCGAAGGCCGCCGCCGAGCTCGCCGCGCGCACCGGCGGGGTCGTCGCGGTCAGCGGCGAGGTGGACCTGGTCACCGACGGACGGCGCACCGTCCGCGTCGGCGGCGGCTCGCCGCTGCTGACCCGCACCACCGGCGCCGGCTGCGCGCTGGGCGCCCTGGTCGGCGCCTACGTCGCCGCCACGGGGGACCCGCTCACCGGGGCGGTGGCCGCGCACGCGCACGTGGCGGTCGCCGCCGAACGGGCGGCGCGGGTGGCCTCGGGCCCGGGCACCTTCGCCCCCGCCTGGCTCGACGCGCTGGACGCCGTCGACGGCGCCGCCCTGACCGCGGCGGACGTCCGGTGAGCCGTCCGTTCGACCCGACCCTCTACCTGGTCACCGACACCGCGCTCGCCCGCCCGCGGCCGGTCGCCGACGTCGTCCGTGCCGCGGTGGCCGGCGGCGTCACCACCGTCCAGGTGCGGGACAAGACCGCCTCCCGCCGCGAGCTGCTGGAGCTCACCCGCGCGGTGCAGGCGGCGCTGGCCGACCGGCCGGACGTCACGCTCTGGGTCAACGACGCCGTCGACGTCGCCCTGCTCGCCGGCGCGGACGGCGTGCACCTCGGCCAGGACGACCTCCCGCCGGCCGAGGTGCGCGCCCTGCTCGGGCCCGGCCGGCTGCTCGGGTTCAGCGTCTCCTCCGTCGCCGAGCTGGACGTCGCGCGCGCCCTGCCCGTCGGGACCGTCGACGTGGTGGGCATCGGTCCGGTGTGGACGACGCCGACCAAGCCCGACGCCGGGAGCGCGCTCGGTCCGGACGGCGTCCGTGCGCTGGCCGATGCCGCCCGCGCCGCCGGGTTCACCACCGTCGCGATCGGAGGCATCGACGCCGACCGGGCCGCCGAGGTGGCCGCGACCGGGGTGGACGGCGTGTGCGTGGTGTCGGCGGTGTGCACCGCGCCCGACCCGGCCGAGGCCGCCCGGGCGCTGCGTGCGTCGATCGACGGGGTGCGCGTGTGAGCGGCGGGCGGGCGGCGGTCCCGACAGCGCTGACCGTCGCCGGCAGCGACCCCAGCGGCGGCGCCGGCATCCAGGCCGACCTCAAGACCTTCAGCGCGCTCGGCGTCTACGGGACGGCGGTGCTGACCGCGCTGACCGCGCAGAACACCCGCGGTGTGACCGGCGTGCACGGCGTCCCGCCCGAGTTCGTCGCCGAGCAGCTGTCGACCCTGTTCGCCGACGTCGAGGTGCACGCCACCAAGCTCGGCATGCTCGGCACCGCGGACGTGGTGCGCGCCGTCGCCGCGGGGCTAGCCGGCCACCCGGGCGGCCCGGTGGTGTGCGACCCGGTGATGGTGGCGACCAGCGGTGACCGGCTCATCGACGACGCTGCGGTCGACGCCGTCCGCAGCGACCTGCTGCCCCTGGCCGACCTCGTGACGCCGAACGTGCCCGAGGCCGCCGTCCTGCTCGACGCGCCCCCGGCCACCGACGTCGACCAGCTGCCCGGCCAGGCCACCGCGCTGCTGGCCCTCGGCCCCCGGGCGGTGCTGCTCAAGGGCGGCCACCTCGGCGGGGAGGAGAGCGTCGACGTGCTGGCCACCGCGGACGGCGTCACCGTCACCCGCCGGGCACGGGTGGACACCCGGTCGACGCACGGGACCGGCTGCACCCTGTCCTCCGCGCTCGCCGCGCTGGCCGCCCGGCACCGCACCGACGACTGGACGCGTCTGGTCGACCCCGCCCGGGACTACCTGCACCGGGCGCTGGAGGCGGGGGAGAGCCTGGGCGTGGGCTCCGGGCACGGTCCGGTGCACCACTTCGCCGGCATCTGGGAGCCGCGTCCGCGTTGACCACCGGCACCCGGCTGCCGCACCGGCGGGTCGGTCACCCGGACGCCGGTGACCACGGCGGGCCGGGGTCAGCGGGTGGGCGACATCCCCTCCGGTGATGTCGCCGGCCGCGGTCGTACGGAGCGTCCCTTCCCCACCCCTCGGGAGGACGGGCGACCATGGGACGGGCCGGCGGCGACGACGAGGAGGTGGGGCGTGCGGCGGGAGGCGAGCATCCTGCACCTGGACCTCGACGCCTTCTTCGCCGCGGTCGAGCAGCGCGACAAGCCCTCGCTGCGCGGGCGGCCGGTGGTCGTCGGCGGCACGGGCGGCCGCGGGGTGGTGGCGACGGCGTCCTACGAGGCCCGCGCCTACGGGGCGCGCTCGGCGATGTCCACCGCGGAGGCGCGACGGCGCTGCCCGTCCGGGACCGCCTTCCTCGGCGGCCGGTTCGCGGCCTACCGCCGCACCTCGGACGTGGTGATGGAGCTGCTGCGCGAGCTGTCCCCGCTGGTGGAGCCGGTCTCGATCGACGAGGCCTACGTCGACCTGGCGGCCGGCGAGGGACACGACCTGTCGGTGGACGGTGTCACGGCGCTGGCCCGCGGGCTCAAGCAGCGCATCGCCGCGGCCACCGGCGGGGTGACCGGATCGGTGGGCATCGGCAGCTCCAAGCTCATGGCCAAGATCGCCTCGGACCTCGACAAGCCCGACGGGCTGGTCGTCGTCCCCCCGGGACGGGAACTGGAGGTGCTGCACCCACTGCCGGTGACGCGGCTGGGTGGCGTGGGGCCGGCGACCGCGGAACGGCTGCACCAGGTGGGCGTGAAGACCGTCGGCGACCTGGCCTCGAAGTCGCTACCCGACCTCGTGGCGCTGGCCGGCCGGGCACACGGGACGGGGCTGCACGCGCTGGCCCGCGCCGAGGACGACCGGCCGGTCGTGGCCGAGCGCGAGGCCAAGTCCATCTCGCAGGAGGAGACCTTCGCCCGGGACCTCACCGACCGCGGCGTCCTCGGCCGGTACGTGGACAGCATGGCCGCGCGGGTCGGCCGCCGGCTGCGCGCCGCGGCCTACTCGGGCCGGACGGTGACGCTCAAGCTGCGCCGCTACGACTTCACCACGCTCACCCGCTCGCAGACGCTGCCCCAGCCCACCGACGACCCGCGGGTGATCGCCTCGATCGCGCACCGGCTGCTGGCCGAGGCCGGCACGCAGGGCGGACTGCGGCTGCTCGGGGTCGGCGTCTCCGGGCTGTCTCTCTACGCCCAGGGCGATCTGTTCGCCGACGGGGAACCCGATCCGGACGACGACGTGGTGACGGCGGACGACCGGCCCGAGGAGGTGCCCGAGCCGCTGACGGCCGAGGCCCGCTGGTGGCCCGGCCAGGACGTGCGGCACGACGATCTCGGCGCCGGCTGGGTGTGGGGTCGCGGCCTCGGGCGGGTCACCGTGCGCTTCGAGGGCCCGCTGACGCCGCCCGGACCGGTGCGCACGCTGGCCTCCGACGACCCCGCCCTGCACCCCGCGGAGCCACCGGACTGGCGGGTCAGCGAGCCAGTGCGAGCCACCCCAGCACCGTGAGGTCCCGGTCGACGTGCACGAGCACCCGCACGCCGGAGCGGGTGACCAGGTGGGCCGTGCAGAACCCGGTGGGGTCGACCTCGATCCGGTCGACGACCGCCCCCGGGTGGTCGGCCAGCGCCACGGTGGCGACCTGGACGGCGACGTCCGCGGTGAGGTCGGGCTCCGCAGCCACGAGGGGTCGCGTCCGCAACCACAGGATCCTGCCCGCGCTGGTGCTGGTGCTGGTGCTGGTGGCCATGGCGGCCTCCCGTCGTCCGGCGGCCCCTGCTGGACCGCGCACCCCGACCCTGGGCCCTGCACCTGTGGGGATCCTGGGGGCCGGGTGCCGGTTTCCTAGGGATCCCCGGCCATGGGCGATCATGGGCGGGTGACCGAGCAGAGCGCGTGGGTGCGGATCACCCAGGAGGACCCGGACCACTCGGCCGCCTACGTGCAGCGGTTCCGGGACCTCGCGGCACGGGGCTTCGACCTCGCCGGCGAGGCGCGGCTGGTCGACGCGATGCTGTCGCGCGGCTCCCGGGTGCTCGACGCCGGCTGCGGACCGGGCCGGACGGGCGGCTGGCTGGCTCGGGCCGGGCACGTCGTCGTCGGCGTGGACGTCGACCCGGTGCTGATCGCCGCCGCCGAGGAGGACCACCCCGGGCCGCGGTGGCTCGTCGGCGACCTGGCCGAGCTCGACCTGCCGGCGCGCGGCATCCCGGAGCCGTTCGACGTGGTCGTCTCCGCCGGCAACGTGGTGGCCTTCCTCGCGCCGAGCACGCGGGTCGCCGTCCTGCAGCGGCTGCGGGCGCACGTGGCACCCGGCGGGCGGGCGGTGATCGGCTTCGGTGCCGGCCGCGGCTACGCCTTCGACGACTTCCGGAGCGACGCCCGCACGGCGGGCTGGGCCGAGGACCTGCTGCTCTCCACCTGGGACCTGCGGCCGTTCACCCCCGAGTCGGACTTCCTGGTCGCCGTCCTCCGCCCCGCCTGAGGGGTCGCCGTCCTCCGCCCGCTCGGCCCGCCGTGGTCATGGGCTTGTCGCGGCCTCCGGCGGCGTTCGGTCCCGCGTCGCCGGCAACACCCCATGACCGACTCCAGGCGCCCCCCGGGGCCGCGCACCGCGGGGCGCCACGGTCACCGGTCCACCGCGCCGAGGGCGACGGTCAGCTCCAGGACGGACTGCGGGTCCTCCAGGCGCTCGCCGTACAGGTCGCGCAGCTGCCCCATGCGATAGCGGACCGTCTGCGGGTGCACGAAGAGCTCGGCGGCGATCTTCTCCCGGCGTCCGTGGTGCAGCAGCCACGCGCGCAGCGTCTCGACGAGCTTCTCCCGGGGGCCGGGACCGAGCCCGTCGAGCGGGGCGAGCGCCTGGGCGCGCAGGTCGGCCAGCGCCTCGCCGTCGGCCCGCAGGACCAGGTCGGACAGCCGCAGCTCGGTGTCCACGGGCAGGTCGCCGTCCGGGCGCAGGTCCAGCTGCAGCGCCCGCAGCGCCCGCGAGTAGGAGGAGCGGGCCTGCTGCCACGGGCGGGCCGGGCCGACGACGGCCTCCCGCCCGGTCAGCACCCGGACCAGCTGGGCGCGGGCGTACCCGTCGGCGTCCGGCACGAGCAGCACCGAGCGCTCGGCGCCGGGCTCGGTCCCGGTCAGGTCCTCGCCGGCCTGCAGCGTGCGGACGTCGAGCACGGCCAGGGCGCCGCGGGCGCGGGCCTCGGGCACCAGCACCGCGGTCAGGGTCCGCGGCGGCGTCCAGTCCGCCCGCTCGGCGGCGGTGGTGAGGTCGTACGGGGGCGCCCCGGTGAGCAGCAGCTCGGCCAGCCGCTCCAGGTCGCGGCGGCGCAACCGGCCGCTGCTGTCGAGCTGGTCGGCGTGCCCGGAGGCGCTGGCCGCCGACAGCTGGTCGATGTAGGCGAACACCAGCTCGGCGAACCGGGCCAGCGACCCGGCGGGCATGCCGGCCTCCACCGCCGTCTCGCTCATGTGCCGCCAGGCGACCCGGGCACCCACCCGGTAGGCGGCCAGCAGGGCGTCCATGCTGCGACCGCTGCGGGCCTCCCCGCGCCCCAGGGCGTAGGCGCCCTCCAGCGCGGGGCCGATGGGCCGGCTGGGGTCGGCGCCGCCGGTCGCCGTCGCCAGCTCCAGGAAGCCGCCCAGGGCCAGCTGGACGGCGTTGGTGATCTTCCGGCCCATGACCCCGCTGAACGCCTCGGTGTAGCTGGGCACCTCGACGACGATCGCGGCGACGGTCCGCTCGGCCACCGCCGGCAGCTGACCGTGCATCGCCGCCGCGACCTCGGGTGGGAAGGTGTCCTGATCCGGCGCCATCGCCGCCCCCTCTGCTCAGGGCCGTCGTCCGTCAGCCGCGTCCCCGACCGACGTCCTCCGGAGCTGCGGTTGTTCGGTGAGGACAGTATCCGGCGGCACGTTCACGCCCAGGGCACAGGTAATTGCGCGATGAGCTGGGAACCATCAGGGGTATGACAGCGACCGTTCCGCGCCCTCCCTCGGCCCGGCCGGCCCTGAGCGCGCTGCGTGACCGGGTGATGCGCCTCGCCGAGGCCGCCACCACCCCGCTGCTGCCCGCGGACTACCTGGACATGGTCAACCCACTGCGCGCCGGCGCCGACCTGCGCGGCCGCATCGTCGCCGTCCACAGGGAGACCAGGGACGCGGCCACGCTGGTCATCCGCCCGGGTGCGGACTGGCAGCGGCACGTGCCCGGCCAGTGGGTGCGCATCGGCGTGGACGTCGACGGCGTGCGCATGTGGCGGGCCTACTCGCTCACCTCGCACCTGGACCGGCCCGACGGCTGCATCAGCATCACCGTCAAGGCCATCCCGGGCGGCAAGGTCAGCAACCACCTCGTGCACCGCACGCAGCCGGGCACCCTTGTGCACCTCGACCAGGCCACCGGTGAGTTCGTCCTGCCGTCGCGGGCACCCGACAAGGTCCTGTTCGTCACCGCCGGCTCCGGCGTCACCCCGGTCATGGGCATCCTGCGCAACCACGACGAGCTGACCGACGTCGTCGTCGTGCACTCGGCGCCCACGCCGGAGGACGTCGTCTTCGGCGCGGACCTCCGCGAGCTGGCCGCCGCCGGCCGGATCCGGCTGGTCGAGCAGCACACCGACACCGCCGGGATGCTGGACGCCGCCGCGATCGCCGAGCTGGTGCCCGACCTCGCCGAGCGCGCCACCTGGGCCTGCGGCCCGGTCGGCATGCTCGAGGCGCTGGAGGAGCACTGGAGCGCCGCCGGCATCGCCGACCGGCTGTTCACCGAGCGCTTCCGGCCCACGGTCCTCGTGACCGGCGAGGGCGGCACGGTGACCTTCACCGGCAAGGGCACCAGCATCGAGGCAGACGGGGCCACCCCGATCCTCGACGCCGCCGAGGACGCCGGCGTCCTCATGCCCAGCGGCTGCCGGATGGGCATCTGCTTCGGCTGCGTGCTGCCGCTGCGCGAGGGCGCCGTCCGGGACCTGCGCAACGGCGAGGTCACCACGGCCGCCCCGGGCGACGGCGTCCTGATCCAGACCTGCATCAGCGCCGCCGCCGGCGCCTGCGACATCGACCACTGACCCCCGAGACTGCTGGGAGCCCCGCATGACCGTTCTGCAGAAGAAGACCGAGAACCCGATCGAGCACCTCACCGCCGAGGACATCGAGCTCATCGGCAAGGAGCTCGACGACATCCGCCAGAGTGTCATCGACACCCGCGGCGAGAACGACGCCCGCTACATCCGCAAGGTCATCGACGTCCACCGCAAGATCGAGCTGGGCAGCCGCGCCGTCCTGCTCGCCTCGGGCTTCCCGCCCGCGTTCGTGGTCGGGACGATCGGCCTGTCGGTCGCCAAGATCCTCGAGAACATGGAGATCGGGCACAACATCCTGCACGGCCAGTGGGACTGGATGCGGGACCCGAAGATCCACTCCACGACGTGGGAGTGGGACATGGCCAGCCCGGCCGAGCAGTGGAAGCACTCGCACAACGAGTTGCACCACACGTACACGAACGTGGTCGGCAAGGACAACGACCTCGGCTACGGCATCATGCGCGTCGACGAGGACCAGCCGTGGCAGCCGTTCCACCTCGGCCAGCCCCTGTGGAGCTTCATCAACGCCTGCTTCTTCGAGTACGGGATCGCCGCCTACGACCTGGAGCTGGCCGGGACGATCGCCAAGAAGCGGACCGGGGACCCGGAGTTCCGGGCCCGCGCCAAGGCCGTGCTGCGCAAGATCGGCAGGCAGGTGCGCAAGGACTACGTCATCCACCCGCTGCTGTCGGGCCCGAACTTCCTGCCCACGCTCGCGGCCAACTTCACCGCGAACCTGGTGCGCAACCTGTGGTCGAACTCGGTGATCCTCTGCGGGCACTTCCCCGAGGGCGTCGAGACCTTCGAGAAGAAGTCGATCGAGGGCGAGACCCGCGGTGAGTGGTACCTGCGCCAGATGCTCGGCTCGGCCAACATCTCCGGCTCCAAGGCCATGCACATCATGACCGGGAACCTGTCGCACCAGATCGAGCACCACCTGTTCCCGGACCTGCCCAGCAACCGGTACGCCGAGATCGCGCCGAAGATCCGCGACCTGTTCGACCGCTACGGCCTGAACTACCACACCGCGCCGCTGCCGCAGCAGGTGGGCTCGGCCTGGCACAAGATCATCCGGCTGTCGCTGCCGAACGGCTGGCTGGAGCTGACCAACCGCCGCAACCTGCTGCCGCAGCTGGCGGTGCTCTACAAGATGACCACCGGCAGCCCCAAGGTGCGCCGCACGCTCCAGCGCAAGCTGACCGCGGGCGTCCGGCTGACCCGGGCGGCGGCCGCCGCCTGACCCAGGCCGCTGCAGCACCCGCTGGCCGCCAGGGGCCCGGAACCGAGTCGGTTCCGGGCCCCTGGCGCGTGCACTGCACATGGTGGGCAGTGCTCCCACCCCGACGCGGAGCGGGACCTCGACCCGCGGGCGGCGCCGGACGTCTCCTGAGCGCTCCCCGGCGGGCCCTCCGTCGTAATGCGGCCCCGGCGGGTGACGCCGCCCCGCGCACTGGGACCCACGGCCCTGTTGTCGCACCGCCCACGCCGCTGGCATGGCTGCCTGTCGAGCGAGGGGGAGCAGCGCCGTGGACGGTTACGCCTTCGAGGCCACGATGACCCGGGTGGTCCCGATCGGGCTGGTGCCCGAGGGGCTGCGGCTCAACGCGTACTACCAGGGACGGATCACCGAGGGGCCGCTGACCGGGGACACCGTCGACGGCGTCGACTACTTCCTGCTGCGACGGGACGGCGTCGGGGTGATCGACGTCCGGCAGGTGTTGTCCGGTGAGGGCGGGCGGACGGTCGCCGCGGAGGTCCACGGCTACGTCGCGGCGCCGTCGCCCGTGCCCCCGCTCGAGGAGGTCGCCGACCCGGCCTTCACCTGGCCCGACGCCGAGCTGCCGATGCACGGCTCGGTCGTGCTGCGCACCGCGGCGCCGGAGTTGCAGGCGCTCAACTCCACGGTGTACGGCTTCACCGGGACGGTGAACGTGGCGCGCGGCGAGCTGCGGTTCCGCGCGCAGAGCCTGGCGCTCGTCCTGGTCACCTGAGCCGGCCTGCTCCACGTGGAACAACGGAGCGGAGGTCCGGGACGTCGTCCGTCCCGGGCCTCCGCGTCTCCGTGCTCCGGCGGGTCACGGCCGCGTAGCCGGCGCTGGGGTGGTGCAGAGGCAGCAGCAGGCCCCGTCGCTGATCGGCACCGCCCAGGTCACTCCGGGACAGTCCGGCGGCGCAGGTCGAGCAGGCCGTCGGTGGCGGCGCAGTCACGGGATGCGTGACCTGTGCAGCTCTCAGCCGGCTGTCACATGAACTCGCCGACCGAGCTCGAGACACAGAGAGGCCCGGAGCACCGTGCGCTCCGGGCCTCTCGCGTGTGCTGCGTGCTGGGTCAGTTCGCCATGTCCACGAAGCGGCTGTAGTGGCCCTGGAAGGCGACCGTGACGTTCGCGGTGGGGCCGTTGCGGTGCTTCACCAGCATGATGTCGGCCTCGCCGGCCCGCGGGCTCTCCTTTTCGTACATGTCCTCGCGGTGGATCATCATGACCATGTCGGCGTCCTGCTCGATCGAGTTGTGGACCGCGATCCCCTCGGCGACGAAGTTGTGTCCTCCGAGCACCGTGGCGTCGTAGACCTCCTCCTCGGTTCCCTGCTCGATGGAGACGACCTCGTCCCACAGGACGTCGTTGACCGCCTGGATCTCGAGTTCGGCGTCGTCGAGGACAGCCGCGATCCGGCCGAGCCGCTCACGGCTGGGGGCGTGCTTCCACATCCCGCTGCCGTTGAAGGCCGAGCCCATGGCAGCGGCGAACGCCCGGTGGCTCATGCCCTTCTCCTCCAGCACCGCCCGCACGCGCTCCCACACCTGCACGGGCACGGTGTCGACGTTGGGGTTGCCCGACAGCTCCCGGACGATCCCCAGCAGCTGCTCGGCCGCCGCACCGCGGGCGCCGTGGACACCGATCTCCCCGAGGAACCGGCGCTGGTCATCACAGCCGCTGATGTCGAGCGTCCAGCCGTCGCGGTAGCCGGGCTTCCGCACCCGGCGGATGCGGCAGGAGATGCCGAAGCGCAGCAGCAGCCGCGAGAGGTCGTCGACGAGCTGCCGGCTGGTCGAGGCGTAGTAGACCCGGCCACCACGGCCGTTCTTGTTGACCGTGACGGAACCGTCGGTGGCCCACAGGTGGCGCAGGAAGAGCGCGATCTGCTTCTTGGGCAGCGAATACACCGCCTGGGGCACGAACTTCTCGTGGCTGCGCAACCCGAAGAGGCCGAGCTCGTCGAGCCAGGCGGCGACCGGGTTCCAGCGACCGTGCGTCAACGGGAACGGCGCGCGCAACCGCAGGCTGGTGCAGCGGGCGGCCGCGTACTCGTCACGTACGGCCACGACGCCGAAGTGGAGCGCCGCGGTGGTGACCGCGCGCAGGTTCTCCTCGTCGATGGAGGCGTAGCGCAGCGGCTGGCGCTTCACGAAGCTGCCGTCACCGATCAGGTGGGCCAGCAGGACCACCTTCTCGTCCGCCCAGACCGTCATTCGGTCCGGCGCCGGCACGTGCCGTGGCACGGCGATGCGGTCGCCGGGGGCCAGCTCCCCGAGCGGCCGGAAGCCGTCGTAGGTAAGGAACGGGTGGTTGGCCGTCGCCCGGATCGTCTTGCCCGACGAGGTCGTCAGCTGCAGCACCGGCTTCCGGCCGGTCGAGAAGACATGGGTGAGATGCCGGCGGACGTATCGCAGGTTGTCGTCCAGGGCCCACACGGGGACGTCGGTGGCCCCGCTCTCGAAGATCTCACCCATCGTCGTCTCGGCGCCGGTGTCGGCCCGCAAGATGCGGGTCTCGGCCGGCAGGCAGCCCGATTCGCGGAGGTCGGAGAGCATCGGCTTCTTGTCCTGACGCTGCTCGGAGCCACGGTTGAGCTGCGACATCGCGATGACCGGGACCTCGAGCTCCTTGGCCAGCAGCTTGAGGGCACGGGAGAACTCCGAGACCTCCTGCTGACGGCTCTCGACGCGCTTGCCGGACGTCATGAGCTGGAGGTAGTCGATGACCACGAGCTTGAGGTCGTTGCGCTGCTTGAGCCGCCGCGCCTTGGCCCGGATCTCCATCATCGTCATGTTGGGGGAGTCGTCGATGTAGAGCGGCGCGTCGGCGATCTCGCCCATGCGGCGGGCCAGCTTGGACCAGTCCTCGTCCGACAGCGTGCCGGCGCGCATGTGGTGCAGCGGCACCTTCGCCTCGGCCGAGAGCAGACGCATGGTGATCTCGTGCTTGCTCATCTCGAGCGAGAAGATGCAGGTGGCCAGATGGTGTTTAACCGTCGCAGAACGCGCAATGTCCAATCCCAGGGTACTTTTGCCAACTCCAGGCCTGGCCGCGATCACGACCATCTGGCCGGCCTGCAGCCCGTTGGTCAATTCGTCGAGATCGCGGATACCGGTCGGGACGCCGCGGGCGGTGCCGCCGCGGGACGCGATGGCGTCCAGCTCGTCCATCGTCGGCTGCAGGACGTCCTCGAGGCGTGAGTAGTCCTCGCTCATGCGCTTCTCGGTGACGTCGTAGATCTCCTGCTGGGCGCGGTCGACGATGTCGTCGACGTCGCCCTTGCCGCCGGCCGCGCCGTAGCCCAGCTGGACGACGCGTGTGCCGGCCTCGACCAGCCGGCGCAGCACCGCCTGCTCGGCGACGATCGCGGCGTAGTAGCCGGCGTTGGCCGCCGTCGGGGTCGACTGGATGAGGGTGTGCAGGTAGACCGCACCGCCCATCTTCGACAGCTGGTCGGTGCGGTTGAGCTCGGCGGCGACGGTGATCGCGTCGGCCGGCTCGCCCCGCCCGTACAGGTCGAGGATGCAGTCGAAGATCACCTGGTGGGCCGGACGGTAGAAGTCCGGGCCCGCCAGCACCTCGACGACGTCGGCGATCGCGTCCTTGCTCAGCAGCATGCCGCCGAGCACCGACTGCTCCGCCGCGACGTCCTGCGGCGGCTGCCGGTCGTACTGCGGCGCCGTCGGGGTCGGTCGGCTGAAGTCGTCGGCCACCGCCACGGCAGGTCCTCCATCCACTCACGGCGCACCCGCGCACAGGCCCCGGCGGGATCGCCGGGGCCTGGTGGGGGAGCACCAGTACGCTGCGCACCTGACTCGAACAGGCGTTCGAGACGTTCGTACCCCGGGGCACCGACAGTTCGGGCGGTCACGGGGTCGAGGAGGACGTTAGGAAGTGCGGACGGACCAGTCCAACACCGGTGTGGGTGCGCTTCTGCACAACTTGTGGACAAGTCGGTGGACACAGCCGTGTCGACATGTGGAGACAGCGGGGGACGCCGCGGCGCCGTCCCCCGTATCCCGGCCCTGACCTGCGGGGAGACGACCCACCGGGTGTGGATGGGAGAAAGTCGGGAGAAATCCGGGTGTCGTCGCCCGGCGTGTCGGAGTAGCCGGCGCAGGCGTCCCAGCGGTCACACGTCCACAGGTCGACACCGGCAGCCGCCGGGCGACGGGCGGCGACGACCGTGCGTGCGGTCACGGCTCCGGAACGCCGCGAGGGGCGCCGGACCGGGGTCCGACGCCCCTCGCGGGCGGTACAGCGACGACCGAGTGGTCAGCCGGGGACGACCTCGATGGTCAGCGGGGAGGTGACCTCGGGGTGCACCCGCACGGTCACCGTGTGCTGGCCGGTCGTCTTGATGCTGCTGGGCAGCTCCACCCGGCGCCGGTCGAGCGTGGGGCCGCCGGCGGCGGTCACGGCGTTCACGACGTCAGCGGTGGTGATGCGGCCGAACAGGCGACCACCCTCACCGGCGCGCGCCGGCACCTGGACGGTCAGGCCCGAGAGGCGCCCGGCCACGGCCTGGGCCTCCTCGAGCGACCGCACCTCGCGGGTGGCACGCGCCCGGCGCAGCGACTCGACCTGCTTCTCGGCACCGCGGGTGGCCTGGATGGCCAGGCCGCGGGGCAGGAGGTAGTTGCGGGCGTACCCGCCCTTGACCTCCACCGTGTCACCGGAGGACCCGAGACCGGTGACCTCCTGCGTCAGGATCAGCTTCTGGGTGCTCATGGTCAGCGCGCCGTCGAGGTGTAGGGCAGCAGGGCCATCTCACGGCTGTTCTTGACGGCCGTGGCGACGTCCCGCTGGTGCTGGCTGCAGTTGCCGCTCACGCGGCGGGCACGGATCTTGCCGCGGTCGGAGATGAACTTCCGCAGCAGGGTCGTGTCCTTGTAGTCGATGTAGGTCGCCTTGTCCTTGCAGAACTGGCAGACCTTCTTCTTGGGCTTGCGAACGGGGGGCTTGGCCACCGGGGTTCTCCAGAGAGTGAGGGGATGGAACGGCCCCCTCGCCGGGCCTACGCCGAGCGTCAGCGAGGCGTGGGGGCGAGGGGTCCTTTCTCAGAAGGGCGGCTCGTCGGACGGCGGAGCCGGGGTCGACCACGGGTCGCTGGACCCGCCGCCACCACCGAAGCCGCCACCGCCACCGCCGCCGAAGCCGCCGCCGCCGCCCTCACCGCGGGAGGCCTTGGTGACCTTCGCGGTGGCGTAGCGGAGCGACGGGCCGATCTCGTCGACCTCGAGCTCGACGACGGTGCGCTTCTCGCCTTCCTTGGTCTCGAACGACCGCTGCTTGAGCCGGCCGGAGACGATCACCCGCGACCCGCGGGTCAGCGACTCGGCGACGTTCTCCGCCGCCTGCCGCCAGACGTTGCAGCGCAGGAAGAGCGCCTCGCCGTCCTTCCACTCCTGCGACTGGCGGTCGAAGGTCCGCGGCGTGGAGGCCACGGTGAAGTTGGCGACCGCGGCACCGGAGGGCGTGAAGCGCAGCTCCGGGTCCGACGTCAGGTTGCCGATGACGGTGATGACGGTCTCGCCGGCCATGGTCAGTGGACCTCGGGCCGCATCAGCTTCGTGCGCAGGACCGACTCGTTGAGGTTCAGCTGCCGGTCGAGCTCGGCCACCGCGGCGGGCGTGGCCTGGATGTCGACGATGGCGTAGATGCCCTCGACCTGCTTCTTGATCTCGTAGGCCAGCCGGCGGCGGCCCCAGATCTCGGTCTTCACGGTGCCACCGGAGTTGGTGACGACGGTGAGGAACCGGTCGAGGGAGGGAGCGATCGTGCGCTCCTCCAGGTCGGGGTCGAGGATGACCATCAGTTCGTAGCGACGCACGGAGAACCCCACCTCCTCTGGTCTGAGCGGCTGCAGTCGGTCTGCAGCAGGAGGGTCGTACACGCGTCGCGCGCCCCGCCCGGTGACAGCCACCGGTGGAACGCGCTCCGTCGAGCGTACCAGCGGCGAGCTGCCCGCCGGCCGTCGTCCACGGGGACGGCGCCCGTCGGCCTCCTGCAGGGTCCCGCCGCGAGGCTGCGAGCGGCGGGGGGCAGGAGGTCCTTCTAAGGTCGGCCGGGTGTCAGCTCACCCGATCGGCGTACACGTCGGCCCAGGTCTGACCCAGGACGGCGGGATGGAGCACGGCGGCCCGCTGGCCCGGGCGGCGGAGATGGACGCCGACGGCGTGCAGGTCTTCCTGGGTGATCCGCAGGGGTGGAAGGCGCCGCGGCTGTCCGCCGACGTGCAGTCCGCCCTCTCCGGTGACCTGCTCCTGGTCGTGCACGCGCCCTACGTCCTCAACGTGGCGTCGACGAACAACCGCATCCGCATCCCGAGCCGCAAGACGCTCGGCCAGCACGCCCAGGTCGCCGCGGCGATCGGTGCCCGCGGCATGGTCGTGCACGGCGGTCACGTACTGGGGACCGACGACCCGGCCGCCGGCGTCGACAACTGGCGCAAGACCTTCGCCCGGCAGGCCGAGGACGGCGGCTTCCCCCTGCCGCTGCTCATCGAGAACACGGCCGGCGGCGGCAACGCCATGGCCCGCGACCTGGACGCCCTGGCCCGGCTGTGGGACGCCGTCGGCGAGTTCGGCGCCGGCTTCGTGCTCGACACCTGCCACGCGTGGGCCGCCGGCTGGGACCTCGCGACCGCGGTGGACGACGTCCGGGCGATCACCGGCCGCGTCGACCTGGTGCACCTCAACAACAGCCGCGACCCGCAGGGCTCCAGCCGTGACCGGCACGCCCCGCTGACCGACGGCGAGATCCCGACCGGGTTGCTGGTCGAGGTCGCCCGGGCGGCCGACTGCCCGGTCGTCCTGGAGACCCCCGGCGACGCCGCCTCGCACGCCGAGGAGATCACCCTGCTCCGGCAGGCCCTGACCTGAACCCGGCCGGTGTTCCACGTGGAGCGGTGACGCTGCGACGCCCCGCGTCGCACCGCGGCCAGGTGCCGTCCCCGGGTGGGCCGAGCTGCTGCGTCACTCCCCGCGGGACCCCCCGGGCCCCACCCGGCGACAGGACTGGTCCTCGGCCGCCGAGGGTCACCACGTCAGGTGCTCCGTTCAACGGGCCTCCGGCGGGGTCGTCGACGCCGGGCCAGCTGGTGCGGACGACGTCGTCGTCCGGTCGCCGCACCTCCCGGGCGACGAGCACCACGAGCGCCACCAGGACGGCATCGCGCACCAGGACGGCGAGGAAGAACCACTCCACCTCGACGCCGCGGTTCTCGGTGCCGAGGTAGTAGAGCATCGTCAGGACCCACACCAGGGCCTCGCTGACCTGCCAGACCAGCAGCGAGCGCCACCGGGGCCGGGCCAGGACCGCCAGCGGCAGCAGCCACAGCGCGTACTGCGGGCTGTAGACCTTGTTGAGCAGCAGGAAGCCGGCCACCAGCAGGAAGGCCACCTGCGCCACCCGCGGCCGCACCGGGGCGCTCAGCACCAGCCAGGCGACCCAGGCCGCCAGCGCGAGCAGCAGCACGGCCACGACCGCGTTGAGCACCACCGGCGTCTGCCCGTCGGCGAGGGGGCCGTCGAGGACGCGGTTGCCCGTGACCGTCAGCAGCACGTTCCAGATCGACTCCGGGTTGGCCGGGCGCTGGCGGCTGAAGGCGAAGAACCAGCCCCAGTTCTCCGGTGCCAGCAGGGCCACCGGCAGGTTCACCGCCAGCCAGGCAGCGGCCGCGGCGAACGCCGCCCGCAGCCAGACCCGCAGCGCACCGGCCCGCAGGCAGAGCAGGAACAGCGCGCCCAGCACGAGCACCGGGTAGAGCTTGGCGGCCACGCCGAGCCCGAGCAGCGCCCCCGCGAGCACCGCCCGCTGCCGGGCCCACGCCCACATCCCGAGGGTGGCGAGGGCGACGGCCAGCAGGTCCCAGTTGTTGAACGCGTAGACCAGCAGCACCGGCGACAGCGCCACCATGGCGGTGTCCCACGGCCGCCGACCGGTCAGCGGCAGGACGGCCCGGGTGACTCCCACCGCGCACACCGACATGAGCAGCGCCGTGACGACGGTGTAGCTCTGCACCGGCGGGACCGCCGGGAGCCCGCCGACCGCGGCCGCCAGCCCGTCGTACCAGCCGGAGAACAGCGCGGCGAGCGCCATCGCCGCCCCGGTGAGCACCGGGTACTCCACCCGCGCGTCGAGGTAGGGCAGCGCCCCCTCGCCCTGCCCGTACACGCCGAACAGCGGCACCGGGTCGGAGTAGCAGAGGTGGGTGTACTGCAGGGAGCCGGTCCAGTCGCCGTCCGAGCACGGGGCCTGCTTGAGCCAGGCGAGCGCCAGCACGGTCGTGGTGAACAGCAGGCACACGCGCAGCGGGGTCCAGAACGAGGCCCGCCCGACGGGCGCGTGGCGGCCCCAGGGGCCACCCACCGCCTCGCTGGCCTGCGCCACGACCGGGTCGGTCCAGGTGGGGACGACGCGGTCCGGCTCCGGACAGGCCGCGGGCCCGTCCGCTGGTGCGGACGGGCCCGTCGGGATCGTGCTCATGCGGTCAGTCTGCCCGCCGGAGGTCGGCCGGCCCGCTACTGCTCCTGGCCCGCCGGCTCCTCGGCCTGCTGACCGGCGCCCGTACTGGGGGGGCCGCCGCCCGGCGGACCGGTGACCGGCGGGACGGGGCCGGTGCTGGGACCGGGGCCGCCCTGGTTGCCGGTGTCGCTGCCGTTCCCGCCGGTCTCGGTGCCGCCGGTGCCAGCGGTGTCGTCGGTGACGGTGTCCTCGGTGACCTGCTCCTGCACGGTCTCCTGCGGCTGAGCGGGCTGGGTGGGCTGGGTGGTCACCGGTGCGGGCGCCTGCGCCTGCGTCGGCGTCTCGGGCTCCGGCGCGGGCACGCCGTTGCCGGTGTCGCCGCGGATGAGCGCCCGGTCGGGCAGGTCCTCCTCCGGCGTCCCGTCCAGCACGGTGTTCATGTACTCCTGCCAGATGGCGCCGGGCAGGCCCGAGCCGTAGATGATCCGGCCGTTGACGTCCTCGATCGGCTGGGCCGGCGAGTCGTTGCCCATCCAGACCGCGGTGGAGATGGACGGCGTGAAGCCGACCATCCACGCGTCGGAGTTGTCCTCGCCCTGACCCTGCGTACCGGTCTTGCTGGCGACCTCGCGGCCACCGTCGAGCGAGCGCCGCGAGTAGGCGGCGACGTCGGTCATGGCGTAGGTGACGTCGTTGACCACGTCGTCCTCGAAGACCCGGTCGCCGGCGTCGCCGTTGTAGTCGAGCAGCACCGCGCCCTCGCTGTCGGTCACCCGGGCGACGAAGTACGGCTCGTGCTCGACGCCGGTGGCCAGGGTGGCGAAGCCGTGCGCCTGGTCGATCGGGCGCATCTCGTACTGGCCGATGCCGATCGAGCCGCCGGCAGCGCCGGTCTCCCTGTCGGCCAGCGTGTTGCCGCCGGCGAGCAGGCCGTAGGCAGGGTCGTCCGGCCACGCCTCGGGCAGGCCGGTGGCCTCGAGGGTGTTCTGCCGGACCCGCTCGGCGCCGACCTCGTAGGCCAGCCCGTAGAAGGTGGTGTTCAGGGAGCGGGTCAGCGACTCCCTGAGCGTGCAGGAGCCGCACGAGGCGCCGCCGGAGTTGCGGACCGGCAGGCCCGGGCGGTCGGCGAACTCCTGCGGCGAGGAGCCGTCGCGCCGGGCGTTGACGCTGATGCCGTCCTCCAGCGCGGTGGCCAGCACGTACGGCTTCACCGACGAGCCGGGCTGGCGCAGGGCCTGCGCGTAGTCGACCGCGCCGTCACCGGCGCCGATCGGACCGCCGTAGTAGGCCCGCACGGCACCGGTGTTCGGGTCGATGGACACCAGCGCCTCGCGCAGGTTCTCCGGCTGCCCGTCCATCACCTCGTCGACAGCGGACACGGCGGCGTCCTGGTAGCGCTTGTCGACCGTGGTGGTGATGCGCAGGCCGCCGGCCCGGATCTGCTGCTCGTCGTAGCCCTTGGCCTCGAGCTCGGCGATGACGCGCTGGACGACCAGCCCCTGCGACTCGCTGGGGATGCCCAGGTTGGAGCCCGTCCGCGGGAGGACGGGCGGGAAGACCGAGGCGTCCCGCTCCTGCTGGGTCAGCCAGCCCTCGTCGACCATCGCGTCGAGCACCAGGCCCCAGCGGTCCTGCGACCCCTCGGGGTTGGACTCCGGGTCGTAGGAGGAGGGGCTGCGGACGAGGACGGCGAGCACCGCGCCCTGCTGGGCGGTCAGCTGGCTGGCCGGCACGCCGAAGTAGGTGTTGGCCGCCGTCTCGATGCCGTAGGCGCCGCGGCCGAAGTAGATGGTGTTCAGGTAGTTCTCGAGGATCTCGTCCTTCTCGTACTCGTTGTCGAGCTTGACGGCGAGGAAGAGCTCCTGGAACTTCCGGCTGAACGTCTGCTCCGACGTCAGGAAGGCGTTCTTGACGTACTGCTGGGTGATGGTCGAGCCACCCTGCGTGGAGCCGCCGGTCAGGTTGTTCCACGCGGCGCGCACGATGCCCGTCGCGGAGATGCCGGGGTCGGTGTAGAAGCTGCGGTTCTCGGCCGCCAGGATCGCCTCGCGCGCGGGCTCCGAGACCTCGGCGAGCGGCACGTTGGTGCGGTTCTCCGCGCCCAGCCGGGCCATCTCGGTGGTGCCGTCGGCGTAGTGGACGACCGTCGTCTGCGCGTTCTGCACCGAGCTCGGGTCGGGCACGTCGGTCGTCGCGTACACGACGCCCACGAAGACGCCGAGCAGCACGAACGCGCCCGCCAGCACGCCGAGCAGGGCCTTGAACCGGCGTCGGCGGCGCTGCTGCCCGGCGCGGGTGCTCTTGCCGGCGGGACGGGTGCCCCGTGCGGCCGGGCCGGGCCGCGAGGCCGTCGTCCGGCCGCCGCGGCCTGCCGGTGGCCGGCCCCTGCCTGCCGGGGGCCGGTCGCCTCCGCCGGTCCCGCCGGCGGTGCGACCGGACGGCGGACGGCGGACCGAGCCGCCGCGCGGCCCGACCGGTGAGGTCTCGTCGTGGGGAGGCACGCAGGGGCCCCTCTCTGGTTCAGGTCTCGGTGGGCGCGCAGGACGACCGCGTCCGGCACCCAGAGTGGTGTCTTGAGCTGTGCGAGCGAGGACGACCCGCGGCGCAGCGACGCCTCGGTGTCTCAACGACCACGCGGGGCACTCCGTGTTCCCCGTGTGACGGGTACTACAACTGCTCGGTGGCCGTCCGCCGCCTCGTGCGCCGGGGCTGGCGACCCGGATCCGGCTCGGCCCCCAGGACGTACGAGCAGTCCAGGTGGTTCCACCCGCACCCGCGGCACACCTGGACGGCGTAGACGGAGAACTCCTCCTGCGCGCGGTCCATCCGGGCGAGCTCGGCCTGCGTCTTCGCCTGGCCGGCCGTGGGGCCGAGGTGCTCCCCGTAGACGTAGCTCACCAGCGTGAGCCGCTCCTTGCGGCACACCGGGCAGGTGACGTCGGTCGCCTCGCCGTGGTACTTGGCCGCCCGGGTGAGGTACGGACTGGCGTCGCAGACCTCGAAGAGCCCCGTGCGACCGGCGTACACGTCGGCGAGGACGGCTCGCCGCTGCAGCGAGTAGTCCACGACGGATCGACGTCCGGGCACTGCGCCAATGTACGCACCGCGGCGGGCACGGGGAGGTGTCCGACCACGTCCGGAGGGTCTGTCGGGTCGGCCCGAGCTGTCCTGCCGCGCACCTGCCGATGTATCGTCTCGATACATCGATCCGCAGGACGACGAGGGAGGCGACGTGCTCGAGTTCGCCATCCTGGGCCTGCTCCACCAGTCGCCGATGCACGGCTACGAGCTGCGCAAGCAGCTCGCCCAGGTGCTCGGCGGGCTGCGCAGCATCTCCTACGGGTCGCTCTACCCCGCGCTCAAGCGGCTGCACGCGGCCGGGTACGTCACCACCGACGAGCCGGACCCCCGCGCCCCTCTGCCGGCCGACGCACCGCCGCTGACCGGCCGGCGCGGCAAGGTGGTCTACACGATCACCGCCGAGGGCAAGGAGCGCTTCCACGAGCTGGTCGGCCAGGCCGGTCCCGAGACGTACGACGACGACGGGCTCTTCGGCGTCCGCCTGGCGTTCTTTCGGCACACCGCCGCGGACGTCCGGCTGCGCATCCTCGAGGGTCGCCGCCGCACCGTCGAACGGCAGCGCGAGGGCCTGCGGGCCTCGCTGAGCCGGACCCGGGAGCGCCTGGACCGCTACACCCTCGAACTCCAGCGCCACGGCCTGGAATCGGTCGACCGCGAGGTCCGCTGGCTGGCGGAGCTCATCGACCGCGAGCTGACCGACGGTCAGGGGCGTCGAGACGACGGCGCCACCCCGGGGGACCCGCCGGCACAGGCGCCCCCCGGGCCCTGACCAACACCTCCCGATGAGCGGACGGGAGAGCTCCGCGCCCGTCACCCCGAGCAGGACCGTCCACGGTCCGTGTCCACCGACCGCAGGCGGTCAGTGAAGAAGGAGATGTCCATGGGATCCGTCAAGGTCGCCATCGTCGGCGTCGGCAACTGCGCCGCCTCGCTGGTGCAGGGTGTCCACTACTACCGCGACGCCGACGAGACGACGTCGGTGCCGGGCCTGATGCACGTCCGCTTCGGCGAGTACCACGTCCGCGACGTGGAGTTCGTCGCGGCGTTCGACGTCGACGCCAAGAAGGTCGGCCGCGACCTCTCCGAGGCGATCGTGGCCAGCGAGAACAACACCATCAGGATCTGCGACGTCCCGCCGCTGGGCGTGACGGTGCAGCGCGGCACCACCCTCGACGGCCTCGGCAAGTACTACCGGGCGACGATCGAGGAGTCCGACGAGGAGCCGGTGGACGTCGTCGCGGCGCTGCGCGAGTCCGGCGCCGACGTGCTGGTCTGCTACCTGCCGGTCGGCTCGCAGCAGGCCGCCGAGTTCTACGCCCAGTGCGCGCTGGACGCCGGCGTGGCCTTCGTCAACGCGCTGCCGGTCTTCATCGCCGGGACGCCGGAGTGGGCCGAGAAGTTCACCGCCGCCGGGGTCCCGATCGTCGGCGACGACATCAAGAGCCAGGTCGGCGCCACCATCACCCACCGGGTGCTGGCCAAGCTCTTCGAGGACCGCGGCGTGCAGCTCGACCGCACGATGCAGCTCAACGTCGGCGGCAACATGGACTTCAAGAACATGCTCGAGCGCGAGCGGCTGGAGTCCAAGAAGATCTCCAAGACGCAGGCCGTGACCAGCCAGGTCGACCGGGACATGGGCACCGACAACGTGCACATCGGCCCGTCGGACCACGTGCCGTGGCTGTCGGATCGCAAGTGGGCCTACGTGCGCCTCGAGGGCCGCGCGTTCGGCGACGTCCCGCTGAACCTGGAGTACAAGCTCGAGGTCTGGGACTCCCCAAACTCCGCCGGGATCATCATCGACGCCGTCCGCGCCGCGAAGATCGCCAAGGACCGCGGCATCGGCGGCCCCATCCTCTCCGCGTCGTCCTACTTCATGAAGAGCCCGCCGGTGCAGTACAGCGACAGCGAGGCCCGCGACGCCGTCGAGGCCTTCATCAGGGGCGACGGGGAGGACCCCGTCGCCCCCACCGCTCGCTAGCCCGCGGTGGGCCCCTCGACGGGGCCGAGGTACCGACCGGGGCCCGCGGTCCGCACGGATCGCGGGCCCCGGCGCATGCCGGGCGTCCGCGTGGGACGCGATCGACGACCTGCCCGGCTGCCTAGGCTGCCCGCATGTCCGCGCGCCGTCCTCCGCTGCTGCCGGCGCTGGGGCTGGCGATGGCGGTCCTGGCCGGCTGCTCCGGCGCCGGCGAGCGCGCGGAGGGCGCGCCGGTCACCGCTGAGGAGGCCGACCTCCTCGCGCAGCTGCTCGCCGACAACCACGAACGGGGCGGTGCCGACTTCGTGGTCACCGCCCCCTACGGCGAGGACACCGTGCTGACCCTCACCGGCGAGGTCGACCTCGCCGGTGGCGCCGGTCGCGCGCACGCGGTCACCTCGTACGGCGACGGCCGGCCCGACGAGACCCGCACGCTGTTCTTCACCGCCGACGGACTCTGGTTCGGCGAGGTCCCGGGCCTGGCCGCCGTGCTGGGTGCCGAGGGGCTGCCCGAGGCCTCCTACGTGCACCGTCCGGTGGCGCTGGGGGAGGAGGCGCCGCTGGTCGACGTCCTCACCACGGTGGTGCTCAACCTCTCCGCCGAGGAGCCGGACGACGGCGGGGACTTCCGCGGCGCCGGCTACACGTGGGAGGGCGACCGCTCGATCGACGGCGAGCTCGCGCAGCTCTACGCCTCGGAGGCCGGCTGGTCGGTCGCGGTCGACCGGTCCACCGACCTGCTGGTGCAGTACCGCACGTCGTTGCCCGGCCAGGAGTTCGAGGTGACGGTGACGCTGTCGGACCACGGCCCGCGGGAGATCACGCTGCCGGCCGAGGGGGAGTCCGTGGACGGGTCGGCGCACCCCGAGGTGGCGGCGACCGTCGGTCTGTAGCGGAGGGACCCCGTCCCCTCACCCCTCGCAGGCTCGGGGTGAGCCCCTGGATGGGGCCGGGACGTGCGGAAGGGGCGGCCTCTTCCCCAGACCGCCCCTCCCGGGGGAGTTCCTACCAGATGCCGCGCCCCAGCGCACGGGGGACGCGCGGGGTCAGTTCGCGGACGGGTCGGCCGGTGCCGTCGACAGCACCGCCAGGCGCCCGGTCTGGCGGCCCATCACCCGGCGCCACAACTCCGGGCCGGCCAGCTCGCTCAGCACGTCGTCCGGGCTGCCCGGCACGCAGGCCCAGGCGCCCTCGGCGACCTCTGCGGCCAGCTGGCCGGGCGACCAGCCCGCGTAGCCGGCGAACACCCGCAGCCCCCGGACCCGGCCGACCAGCTCCTCGGGGTCGGCGTCCAGGTCGACCAGGTGCACGTCGCCGGCCACCGGTCGCAGGCCGCAGTCCTCGTCCGGGGACGCGCCGAGGGCCGGGTCGCAGACGGCGAGGCACAGGGCCGTGTCGGTCTCGCAGGGCCCGCCCACGTGGAACACGACCGGGTCGACGGCGAGGTCGCACCAGCCGGGGAGCACGTCGCGGATCTCCACCTGGCTCGGCCGGCCCAGCACCACGCCCAGCGTGCCGCTGTCGTTGTGGTCGAGCACGAAGACGACGGTGCCCGCGAAGGTCGGGTCGGTCAGGCTCGGCATCGCCACGAGCAGCGACCCGGGCCGCACGTCGTCCAGGCAGCCCGTCGAGAGCGCGGGGACCGCGTCCGGGCGACGTCGGCCCGTCGCGGGCCGGGCCGGCGGCCCCGACTCGGGATCGGGCGAGGACGGGGGAGTCATCGCTCCCAGTGTGCCCCACCGGAACGCCACCTGGAGGGAGCGGCCGCGCCTCCGCCGGACGGCCTCCCGGCCCGTCGTCGACCCTGTGGGGAGGGGTGGCCACCGTAGGGTGACCGGGTGCGGCAGGCGGGGACGACCGTGCGCTCCCTCCTGGCCCGCGGCGACTTCCGCCGGCTGCTCGCCACCCGGCTGTCCGCGCAGTTCGGCGACGGCGTGCTGCAGGCGGCCCTGGCCGGCACCGTCCTGTTCAACCCGCAGCGCGCGGCCGACCCGGTCGAGGTCGCCGCCGCGTTCGCCGTCCTGCTGCTGCCCTGGTCGCTGGTGGGGCCGTTCGCCGGTGTCTGGCTGGACCGGTGGAGCCGGCGGCAGGTGCTGGTGCACGCCGACCTGCTGCGCGCCGTGCTGGTCGCCGTCCTGGCGCTGCTCGTGGTGGGCGGGTCGGCCGGCGCGCCGTTCCTGCTCACCGGGCTGGTGCTCTTCTCCGTCGCGCGCTTCGTGCTCTCCGCGCTGTCGGCGTCCCTCCCGCACACGGCTCCCGACCTGGTGCCGGCCAACGCGCTGTCGACGACGTCCGGCGCGGTGGCCACCGTGGCCGGCGGGGCGGTGGCGGTCGCGCTGCAGCAGGTCGCGGGGACCACGGGGGACGCCGGGTACGCCGCGCTGACCCTGGGGGCGGCCGTCCCCTACCTGCTCGCCGCGGCGCTCGCCGCCGGGTTCGCCCGCGGCGCCCTGGGCCCGGACCAGGGCGCCGCTCGGCCGTCCGCGCGGCAGGTGGTCGCCGGGATGGTGGCCGGCGCGCGGCACGTGCGCGCCCGCCCGCCCGCGGCCACCGCCCTGGCCCTGATCACCGTGCACCGGCTGTGCTTCGGGCTGGTCACGCTGGTCACGCTGCTCTTCTTCCGCGGTGCCTCGCCGTCCGGGGAGGGGCTGCTGGGAGCTGGGGTGGCGCTGGCCGCGGGGGCGTGCGGCACGTTGCTGGCGGCCGCGGTGACGCCGGCGGCCGTGCGCCGCCTCGGGACGGCGCGGTGGGTGACCCTGCTGCTGGGTGCCGGGGGTCTGCTGCTGGCAGCGCTGGGCCTGCCGTTCCTCCCGGCGACCGTCGTCCTGACCGGCGCCGTGCTCGGCTTCCTCGGGCAGGGCGTGAAGATCTGCGTGGACGCCACGCTGCAGCAGGTGGTGGACGACGACGTCCGCGGCCGGGTGTTCTCCGTCTACGACATGCTGGTCAACGTCGGCTACGTGGCCGCCCTGCTGGGAGCGGCGCACCTGCTGCCGCCGGACGGCGTCTCCCCGCCCGCGATGGTCGCCGTCGGCGCCGCCTACGTCCTCGCCGCCGGCGTCGCCGCCCGGTCCGCGCTGCCCCGCTGAGCGGGTCAGAGCTCGGGGACGCAGGCTCCTCGCCCCAGGCGGGCGAGCCCGGTGAGGTCCCCGTCGGCGAAGTCGGTGACGCCCGGCACCGTCTGCGGGTACAGCAGCTGGGACTCGTCGTCGACGTGGTCCAGGCCCACCAGGTGCGCCAGCTCGTGCAGGACGATCCCCGAGGCCGTGGCCTCGCCGTCCCGCTGGGCCAGGATCTCGGGGAACTGGTCGGCGTCGAGCGACACCGTGCCGGTGACGTAGACCCGCGTCCCCTCACCCAGCGAGACCGCCAGGCTGCCGGCCCGGCCCACGGTGTCGCCCGCGAGGTCCGGGTTCTCCGCCTCGGTCTCCCAGGCGACGAGCACCGGAGCCCAGCGGTCCCCGTAGCGGTCGGGCTGGAACACCTCCCGCTCGGCGGCGGGGACCTCGTCGGTCGGTCCGTCGTGGACGAACACCAGGCCGGTCACCTGCGCGATCCGGGCCACGGCCGCGTGCACCAACTCCTCCCCGCCCGGAGGGGCGCCATCGGGCCGGATCGCGTAGTGCACGACCCGGCACGGGTCGTAGGCCACCGGCGTGGCCCCGTCGGCCTGGACCAGCGAGAAGGCGTGCGGCCCACCGGCTCCCGGCGCCGGTGCGGGGTTGCCCCGTGGCGACCGGCTCGCCTCCACCCCGGGGGACGGACGGTCCGTCGGGGCAGCCAGCGGGACGCTGCGGTCCGGGGCCAGGCCGGCCGGCGCGGCGCGGTCCCAGGGCCACGGCACGGCTCCGGTGAGGACGGCGGCCCCCAGCGAGCCGCCGACGACCAGCAGGACGGCGAGCAGTCCGAGGAGGCCCGACCCGCGGCGCCGGCGGGCGGGCGGCCCGGGGGCCCGCCACGGAACCGGCTGGACGGGGAGGCCGAGCGCCTCGTCCACCACCCACTGCGGCGTGCGCCCGCTGGGCGAGGTGGGCAGCCGGGAGCCCGGGTCCGGGCCGGGTCGCTGTTCTGGCACGTCTCTCCTGTCGGCAGCAGGGAGCTCCGCCTGCAGCCCGGTCAGGTCCCGGTGCGGGCGGCCCACCAGCTGCGCAGCTCGGCCTCGGCCTCCTCCGGTGCCAGCGGGCCGCGCTCGAGCCGCAGGTCCTTGAGGTGCTTCCAGGCCTCGCCGACCTCGCGACCGGGCGGGATGCCGAGGATCTCCATGATCGCGTTGCCGTCGAGGTCCGGGCGCACCCGCGCGAGGTCCTCGGCCGCCGACAGCTCGGCGATCCGCCGTTCCAGCGAGTCGTAGGTGGCCGACAGCGCCGCGGCCCGCCGCTTGTTGCGCGTCGTGCAGTCCGAGCGCACCAGCTTGTGCAGCCGGGGCAGCAGGTCGCCGGCGTCGGTGACGTAGCGGCGGACGGCGGAGTCGGTCCACTCGCCGCGGCCGTAGCCGTGGAAGCGCAGGTGCAGGAAGGTCAGCCGGGCGACCGACTCCACGACGTCCTTGGAGTACCGCAGCGCCTGCAGCCGCTTGCGCACCAGCTTGGCCCCGACCACCTCGTGGTGGTGGAAGGAGACCCGGCCCCGCGGCTCGTGCCGGCGGGTGGCCGGCTTGCCGATGTCGTGCAGCAGCGCGGCCAGCCGGAGCACCAGGTCCGGCGACTCCGCGTCCGGATCCGCCTCCTCCAGCGCGATCGCCCGGTCCAGCACCGTCAGCGAGTGGGTGTAGACGTCCTTGTGCTGGTGGTGCTCGTCGATCTCCATCCGCAGCGCCGAGAGCTCGGGCAGGACGACGTCGGCCAGCCCGGTGGCGACGAACAGCTCCAGGGCCGCCCGGGGGGAGTGCTGCAGCAGCGTCTTCGACAGCTCCACCTGCACCCGCTCCGGGGTGATCCGGCCGAGCTCGGGGGCCAGCGAGGTCATCGCCTCCACCACCTCGTCGACCGGGGTCAGGCCGAGCTGGGCGACGAACCGCACCGCGCGCAGCATCCGCAGCGGGTCGTCGGCGAAGGACTCCACCGCGGCGCCCGGCGTCCGCAGCCGGCCGGCCAGCAGGTCGCCCAGGCCGCCGTAGGGGTCGGTGACGGTGCGGTCGGGGCCGAGCGACACGGCCATCGCGTTGACGGTGAAGTCCCGGCGCGCGAGGTCGTCGACGAGCGAGTCCCCCCAGGCCACCTCGGGGTTGCGCGACTCCCGGTCGTAGCGGTCGGCACGGAAGGTCGTGATCTCCAGCCGGACGCCGTCCACCTCGGCGCCCACCGTGCCGAACGCGATGCCGGTGTTCCACGTGGAACTGGCGAACCCGCGCAGCAGGCCGAGCACCTGTTCGGGCCGGGCGTCGGTGGTGACGTCGAGGTCGCCGGGGACCACGCCGGTCCCCCGCCCACCCCCGGAGCCCGCGGCGAGCAGCGCGTCGCGGACCGAGCCCCCCACGAGGTGCACCTCGAAACCCGCGGCGGTGAACCGCGCACCGAGCCGGGTCAGCACGGGGGAGAGGTCGACGAGCTCGCGCACCGTCTCCTGGACGGCGGGCGGCACGGACGCAGCAGCTGCCGTCGGAACGAGAGGCTCACCGGACACGACGATCCAGGGTAGTGGCGTGCCGCGCGCTACCCTCCTGGCATGGCTGGGACGGGCGGGCGAGGGCGCCCCGGCCGCCGGTTGCGCCGGGTCGACGAGACCTCCGCCGGGGGCCTGGTGGTGGCCGACGACCCCATCACGGGACCGCGCGCCGCCCTCATCGGGCGCACCGACCGTCGCGGGCGGCTGCTCTGGTCGTTGCCCAAGGGGCACATCGAGGAGGGCGAGACCCCGGAGGACACCGCCGTCCGGGAGGTCGCCGAGGAGACCGGGATCATCGGCGAGGTCGTCGCTCCGCTCGGCATCATCGACTTCTGGTTCGTCGCCGACGGCCGCCGGGTGCACAAGACCGTGCACCACTTCCTGCTCCGCGCCATCGGGGGAGCCCTGTCCGACGCCGACATCGAGGTGACCGAGGTGGCCTGGGTGCCCCTGGACGAGCTCGGTGCCCGGCTCGCCTACGCCGACGAGCGAGCACTGGTCGAGCGGGCGCCCGCGCTCCTCGCCGACAGCGCGTGAGCGGGGCGGCGAGCTCACCGGTAGACAGCGCGGACGGCCGCCTCACCGGGCCGACAGGCGCCGGCGAGGAGCTGTCGTGAGCCGGCGGTCGGCTGCCGGGGGCGCCGGCGGCCGGTCCGCAGCGTCCTCCCCCCGCCGCACCGCTCGGGGGACGACGGTCGGCGTCGCCCTGGCCGGGACGCTCACGGCTCCCCTCGTCGTGCTGGCGCCGTCCGCGGCCGCCGCCCCGGAGGACCCGGCTGCCGCCGAAGGGGTCGCCGACGACCGCTCCGTGAGCATCGAGCTCACCCGGCTGGAGCCCCGCACGCTCGCCCCCGGCGTCCCGGTCACCATCGCCGGCGAGCTGACCAACACCGGCACGGAGACGATCGAGGACCTCGACGTGCGGCTGCAGCGCGGCCAGCCGCTGGGCACCCGCGCCGAGCTGCAGGCGGTCGACGGCGCCCGCGACCTGACGGCCGTCGCCGTCACGCCGTTCCAGGACGTCGCCGCAGAGCTGCGCCCCGGCGCCTCGGCGTCCTTCACCCTCACCACGACCAGCGACGCGCTGGCCATCGACCGGGAGGGCGTCTACCCGGTGCTGCTCAACCTCAACGGCGCCGGGTCCGACGGGGACCGCAGCCGCGTGGGGGAGCTGACCACCTACCTCGTCCAGCCGTCGGTGCTGCCGCCCACGTCGGCCGGCGTCGCCTGGCTGTGGCCGCTGGTCGAGCGCACCCACCGCGACGCGTCCGGCGCCTTCGTCGACGACGGGCTGACCGGCGAGGTGTCCACCGGCGGCCGGCTGGACCGGGCGCTGGCCGCCGTGGAGCAGCTGCCCGAGACCGTGCCGCCCGGGGGCGGCGAGCCGACACCGGTGGTCCCGGTGACCCTCGCCGTGGACCCCGCACTGGTCGAGGAGCTGCAGGTCATGGCCGACGGCCCCTACGCCGTCGCCGGCGACGAGGGCGCCGGGGCGGGCACCGACGAGGCCGCCGCCTTCCTGGGGCGGCTGCGCGCCGTCGCCGCCGACCACCCGGTCGTCGCGCTGCCCTACGGCGACGTCGACGCCGACGCCCTGACCGCGGCCGGCCTGTCGGCGGTCGTCACCCGCAGCCTGCCCGGCAGCCCCGAGGGGACGGCGCAGGACGATCCCGACGCCCCCACCGCCCCGCCGACCGCAGCGCCCACCGGGACCGGGGGCACCGCCGGCGCGGACGTCCTCCGGGAGGTCCTGGGCGTGGACGCACGCACCGACCTCGCCTGGGCGGTCGGTGGCTCGCTGCGCCCCGAGACGCTCGCCGTCCTGCAGGACGGCGGCGTCCAGGAGGTCGTGCTGGCCCCCGGCGGGCTCACCGACGGGGCGGCCGCGCTCGGCCTGGACGGTCCGGCCGCGGCGCGGACGACCGTGCCCACCGAGGACGGTGCCGTCGACGTCCTGGTCGCCGATCCCGCGCTCGGCCAGCTCGCAGGGAACGCCGCGCAGGTCCCGGGGGGCCGCCGCGCCGCCGAGCAGCGCACCGTCGCCGAGCTCGCGCTCCTCACCCTCCGGCCGGGCGACGCGGCCGCAGGGCAGAGCGTGCTGGTGGCTCCGCCCCGCGAGGTCGACGCCGACCCCGCCGCGGTGAGCGCCATGATGGCCGCAGCGGCACAGCTGCCGGGGCTGCGGCCGGCCACCGTGGCCCAGCTCGGCGACGGGCCGGCCACCGACGCCGGCGAGCTGGTCGCCCCGGCCGACCCGGGCGGGCTGGAACCGGCCGGCCTGACCGACGTCACCGCTGCGGTCGCCGTCCGCGACCAGCTCGCCGGCGCGGTCCTCGGGGACGCCGATGCGGTGCTCGCCCCCTGGGACGCCGCGATCGCGCGCGCCACCTCGGCCGCCTGGCGGGACGACCCCGCGGCGTTCGCCGCGGCCGCCGCGGACCTGCGGACGACGATGCGCCGGCTGCTCGGGCGGGTCACCCTGCTCGCCCCGGCCGCCGGCACCTACAGCCTCGCCTCCAGCGACTCACCGCTCGTGCTCACCGTCCGCAACGACCTGCCCTTCGCCCTGCGCGTGCAGCTGCGGGTGCAGACCCGCGGCAACGCGCTGTCGGTGGGCGACCTCGGCGACGAGGTCCTCGGGCCCGAGCAGCGGACGACGCTGACGGTCCCGACCGAGGTGCGCCAGTCCGGCCGCTTCGGCGTCGCGGCCACGCTCACCACCCCGGACGGCACGCCGCTGGGCGACCCCGTGGAGCTGCAGGTGCAGAGCACCGCGTACGGGTCGATCTCGGTGATCATCACCATCGGCGCGGCCGCGCTGCTCGGGCTGCTCTTCCTGCGCCGGCTGGTGCGCTACCTGCTGCGCCGCCGCCGCGGCACCCCCACCGACGGGGACGGCGGGCTGCCGGGCGGCCCGGCACCCGAGGGCGCGGCGGTGCCGCTGCCCCCGACGCGGAGCCCGGTGTGAGCGAGGTCGCGAGCTCACCGACGACCACGGCAGCTCCGGTCGCGGGCTGCCCCGGCGCCGGCGAGGGGGGCTCGTGACCGACCGCCCCGTGGAGGAGCACCGCCCGCTGCCCCCCGTGCCGCCACCCCCCGCCACCCGCCGGCCGATCGAGGACCGTTCCCCGGCGTCCCGGCCCGGCGAGCGGGCACGCCGGGAGCCACCGCCCGTGGCCGGTCCGGGGACCCCGCCGGCCCTGCCGCTGCCCCCGCCGCCCTACCCCAAGGCGCCGCCGGGCGGCCGGCCGCTGCCGCCGGTCCCGCCACCGGCGCCGCGCGTGCGCGATCTCCCCCCGGTGCCGCCCCCGCGCCGCGCCTCGCGGTGGGTGCCGGGGCCCGACGACACCCAGCTGATCCCGGTCCTGCCCGCGGTGCCGCGCCCGGTGGACGAGACCGAGGAGGAGGTCGAGGCCCGCGAGGGCCGTCCCGGCGCCAGCCGCGGCATCCTGCGGGCCGCCGGGACGATGGCGGTGGCGACGCTGGTCTCCCGCATCACCGGGCTGCTGCGCACGATGGTGCTGACGGCGGCGCTCGGCGTCGGCCTGGTCGGCGACGCCTACAACACCTCGAACACGCTGCCCAACATCGTCTACGAGCTGCTGCTCGGCGGCGTGCTGACCTCGGTCGTCGTCCCGCTGCTCGTGCGCGCCCAGGAGCGGGACGACGACGGCGGCGCCGCCTACGCCCAGCGGCTGGCCACGGTCGCCATCGGCGGGCTCGTCGTCGTCACCGGGCTGGCCGTGCTGGCCGCACCGCTGCTGACCGCGCTGTACGGCCTCGACGAGGACCCCGCGCAGTACGAGCTGGCCACCTGGCTGGCCCGGATCCTGCTCGTGGAGATCGTCTTCTACGGCATCGGCGCCCTGGCGCAGGCGATCCTCAACTCCCGCGGGGTGTTCGGCCCGCCGGCCTGGGCGCCGGTGCTCAACAACGTGGTCGTCATCGCCACCGGCGTGCTCTTCGTCGCCGCGAGCGGCCCCGGCGACCTCACCCCGCTGACCATCACCGACACCCAGGTCTGGCTGCTCGGCGTCGGCACCACGCTGGGCATCGCCGTGCAGGCGCTGGTGCTGCTGCCGCTGCTGCGCCGGGCCGGCGTCCCGCTGCGCCCCCGCTGGGGGCTGCGCGACACCGGGCTGGGCGAGGCGGGCACGCTGGGCCTCTGGGTGGTCGGCTACGTCGCGATCAGCCAGGTCGGCGTCGTGGTGGCCACCCGGATCGCCAACGCCGCCGGCCGCGAGGGCGGGCTGGGCTCGATCGGCTTCGCCAACGCCAGCCTGCTGTTCCAGATGCCCTACGGGATCATCGGCGTCGCCCTGCTGACCGCGCTGGTGCCGCGGATGAGCCGGGCCGCCGCCCGCTCCGACGTCCCCGGCGTGGTGCGCGACCTCTCCCTCGGCACCCGGCTGTCCGCTCTCGGGCTGCTGCCGGTCAGCGCGGCGCTGACCGTGCTGGGCCCGCCGCTGGCGGTGGTGGCCTTCGGGCGCGGCAACACCGGCGTCGACGACGCCCGGGCCATCGGGATCGCGCTCGCCGTCGGCGCCTTCGGGTTGCTCCCGATGGCGGTGACCCTGCTGCAGCTGCGGGTCTTCTACGCCACGAAGGACGCCCGGACCCCCACGCTCATCCAGGTGGGCATGGTCGCCGTCCGGGTGCCGCTGCTGCTGCTCGTCCCGGTCGTGGTGTCGGAGGACCTGGTGGTGGCCGGCCTGATGCTGGTCACCAGCCTCACCTACGTGGCCGGCTGGGTGCTCGGTCACGTCGTGCTGCGCCGCCGGCTCGGGGTGCTGGAGACCCGGGCGACGCTGCTCCCGGTGCTGCGGACCGCCGCGGTCGCCCTCGTCGCGGGCCTGCTCGGCTGGCTCGCGGTGTCCCTGGCCGATGGCGCGCTGGGTGCATCGGTGGCAGGCTCGCTCGGCACCGTGCTGCTGGGTACCGTGGTCATCGGCGTCGCGACCCTGCTCGGGTTCGTGGTCGCCCGCGTCCCCGAGGTCCGGGAACCCCTGGCAGCTGTTCGGGCCCGGCTGGGGCGGCGCGGGTGAGCAGCGTGGCGCCGCCGCCGGGGCAACCGAGCCGCCGGCCGGGAGGGGACGGGGGGCCGGGCGCACCGATGACGTCCACGACCACCGGGCTCCCCGACCGCTACCGCCCGCTGGACGAGGTCGGCCCGACCGAGACCACCGCGACCGGGGTCATCCACTGCTGGCGGGCCAAGGACCGGATCCTCAACCGCGACGTGGCCATCCGGGTGCACACCCCGGGCGGGCCGGCCGCCCGCGAGTGGATCACCCGCGCGCTGACCGCCGGGGGGCTCGCGACGCCCGCGCTGGCGATGGTCTACGACGCCGCGGAGGGCAACGGCGACGTGCAGGCGCCGGGTGGCGCGGCCTACGTCGTCAACGAGTGGATCGAGGGGCGCACCCTCGCCGAGAGCCTGGCTGCCGGCCCGATGCCCGAACGGGAGGCGCGCACCGTGCTGCGCCGGCTCGCCGAGGGCGTCGCCGCGGCCCACCGGGTCGGGCTGGCCGTCGGCGGGCTCACCCCGGAGACCGTCGTCCTGCGGCCGAACGGCATGGTCGGACTGCGCTCGGTGCCCGCCGCCAGCGGCACCGTCCAGGGCGACGTCGCCGCCCTCGGGGAGCTGCTGGAGTACTGCCTCACCGGCCGCCGCCCGGGCACGGCCCCCGCCGGCCGGGCACCGGGGATGCCGCCGGACCTCGCCGCGCTCGTGCGCCGCGCCCGCTCCACCGAGCCCGGCGCCGGGCTCTCCAGCGTCGCCGCGATGGCCGCGCTGCTCGCCGAGCGCCCCCGCACCGGGCAGACCGCCGATCCGGGGCGCGCGCCGGACGAGTCGGACAGCGGGTGGCTGCGCCGGCTGCGCGAGCGCCGCGAGGAGGACCGCGGCGAGGGCTCCGGGGACGGCGTCGCGGTCGACCCCGCACCGACCCGGGACGCCTCCGGGACCGCGTTCCCGCCACCGGAGGCCCGCGGGCTCCCGCCGGTCCCCGGCCGGTGGGACGAGGACGACGAGGACGGCGACGACCTGCTGCCGCTGTCGGCCGGTCCCGCGGACGGGGACCTGCGTGACGACGAGGCCGCGCAGGCGGGACGGCGACGGCTGCTCGTCGTGGGCCTGCCGCTGGCAGCGCTGGTCGTGGTGATCGCCCTGGCGGTCTACCTGGGCAACCTGATCTCGCCCGACGACGTCGCCACCGACCCGTCCCCCGTGTCGAGCGCGCCGGCGACCAGCGCGCCCCCCGCCGGGCAGACGCCCGCCCCCGGCGACAGCCCGGCGCTGAGCATCGCCGGCGCGAGCGTGTACGACCCGTTCGGCGACGGCGACCCGGACAACCCCGACGACGTCCCGCTGTCCTTCGACGGCGACCCGGCCACCGCCTGGTCGACGGTCACCTACCGGGGGTCGCCGGCGTTCGGCAACCTCAAGGACGGCATCGGGATCGTCTACGACCTCGGCTCCGAGCAGGCCCTGGCGGGCCTGGGCGTCAGCGGTACCGCCGGCGCCACGGTGGAGGTGCGGGTCGGCGACCAGGCCGAGGGCGACCTGGACTCCTTCGACCCGGTCGCCGACGGCGAGCTCGGCGACTCGGCGGACCTGTCCTTCGACGAGCCGGTGACCACCCGCTACGTGCTGCTGTGGCTGACCGGGCTGGCGCCGTCGGACGGCGGGTTCTCCGCCGCGGTCGCCGAGGTCACCCTCACGCCGGCGAGCTGAGGGAGGACCCCCTGCCCCCCACCGTGGAGGGGCCCGTCCTCCCCACCCCTCCCGAGCTCGGGGCGGGACCCGGGACGGGGCCGGCGGCGAGCCCCCGGACGGGACCGAGACCCGCCACGGGGGTGTCGACACCCTCCGGCGGGGCCGTTGACCAGGAATGCGGGACCTACGATCCTCGTTGTGCCGCGCGTGACGACGAACCACCCGACCCCAGGCCCCGCGGTGACGGAGGCGCCCGTGGAGCCCGCCATCCCGCCCGCGGAGCACGACGGCGTCCGTGACCTGATCATCATCGGGTCGGGCCCGGCCGGCTACACGGCCGCGATCTACGCCGCCCGCGCGAACCTGCACCCGCTGGTGTTCGAGGGCTCGCAGTTCGGCGGCGCGCTGATGACCACGACCGAGGTCGAGAACTTCCCCGGCTTCGCCGAGGGCGTCCAGGGCCCCCAGCTCATGGACGACATGCGCACGCAGGCCGAGCGCTTCGGCGCCGAGCTGGTCGCCCGCGACGTCAGCGAGGTCGACCTCACCGCCGAGCCGAAGATCGTCAAGGTCGGCGACGAGGTGCACCGCGCGCACGCCGTCATCGTCGCCACCGGCTCGAAGTACCGGTACCTCGGCCTGGACAACGAGGCCCGCCTGCTCGGCCGTGGCGTCTCGGCCTGCGCCACCTGCGACGGCTTCTTCTTCCGCGACCAGGACATCGTCGTGGTCGGTGGCGGTGACTCGGCGATGGAGGAGGCCACCTTCCTCACCCGCTTCGCCAAGACGGTGACCGTCGTCCACCGGCGGGAGGAGCTGCGCGCCTCTAAGATCATGCAGAAGCGGGCGCAGGAGAACGAGAAGATCCGCTGGGCGCTCGGCAAGCAGGTCACCGACGTCCTGGGCGAGCAGACCGTCTCCGGCGTCCAGCTGACCGACGTCGGCACCGGCACCACCGAGGAGCTGCCGGTCTCGGGTGTCTTCGTGGCCATCGGCCACGACCCGCGCAGCGAGCTGTTCGCCGGCCAGCTCAAGCTGGACGACGAGGGCTACGTGCAGGTCGAGCACCCGACCACCCGGACCAACATCGAGGGCGTCTTCGCCTGCGGTGACGTCGTCGACCACATCTACCGGCAGGCCATCACCTCGGCCGGCACCGGCGCCGCGGCGGCCATCGACGCCGAGCGCTGGCTGGCCGCCACCTTCGGCGAGCGCTGAGCCCCTGCGGTAGGGCCGCCTGACGCGGGCATACACCCGCCGTTCCGCGGGTTGTCCCTGACAGAACGACGTGGTCGGAGCCCCTGCGCTCCGACCCTCAACGAGCCACGAGGAGAACGACCATGGCAGGCAACACCGTGACGGTCACCGACGCGACCTTCGCCGACGACGTGCTGGGCAGCGACAAGCCCGTCCTCGTCGACTTCTGGGCCGAGTGGTGCGGGCCGTGCAAGATGGTCGCCCCGGTCCTCGAGGAGATCGCCGCCGAGCACAGCGACAAGCTGACGATCGCCAAGCTCAACATCGACGAGAACCCGCAGATCGCCCGCGACTACCAGGTCATGTCGATCCCGACCATGACGGTGTTCCAGGGTGGCAAGCCGGTGAAGAGCATCATCGGCGCCAAGCCGAAGGGCGCGATCCTCTCCGACCTCGCCGACTACCTCTGAGGACCCCGTCCCCCTCACCGCTCGCCCGCTCGCGGCGAGCCTCTGGACGGGGCCGGACCACACGCACCACTGGGGCCTCCTCCGCCACTGGCGGGGGAGGCCCTCGCACGTCGGGGGGCCCATCGGGCCGTGAGCCGGCCCGGGGACCACAATCACCCACGATGGGAACCGACAGCAGCATGCAGCCCCTGGGCCCGGGAGACCGTGGCCCCGCCGTGGCCGACGTGCACGCCGCCCTGCGCGCCCTCACCCTCCTGCCGGCAGCGGGGTCCGCGGAGGAGGCGTCGCTGGACGAGGCGGCCTACGACCCGGCCACCGAGCTCGCCGTCCGCCACTTCCAGCAGGTGCGCGGGCTCACCGTCGACGGCCGCGTCGGCGAGGAGACCTACCGCGCCCTGTCCGAGGCCCGCTGGTCGCTCGGTGACCGGCTGCTGCACCACGACCCGGTCCGGCCCATGCGCGGGGACGACGTCACCAACCTGCAGGACCGGCTGCACGAGCTCGGCTACGACGCCGGCCCGGTCGACGGCGTCTTCGGCGCGGAGACCGAGGCCGGGCTGCGGGCCTTCCAGCGCGACTACGGCCTGACCTCCGACGGCACCTGCGGGCCGGCCACCCTCCGCGCGCTCCGCCAGCTCGGCCGCAAGGTCACCGGGGGGCGGCCGCAGCTGCTGCGGCAGAGCGCCAGCTTCGTCGAGAGCGGCCCGCACCTGATCGGCCGGCGCATCGTCGTCGACCCCGGCCACGGCGGCACCGACACCGGCTTCACCGCGGGGGAGACCACCGAGGCCGACCTGGTGCTCGACCTCGCCTCGCGCATCGAGGGCCGGCTCGCCGCGGCCGGCGCGACGGTCTACCTGACCCGCGGTCGTCACCAGGACCCCACCCCGGCCGAACGGACGGGGTTCGCCAACCACGCGCGCGCCGACCTGTTCCTCTCGCTGCACACCGACGCGCACAGCTCCGAGCACGCCCGCGGGGTGGCCAGCTACTACTACGGCACCGGCTCGGGGGCCTCGTCGACCGTGGGGGAGCAGTTCGCCAACCTGGTGCGCCGCGAGGTGGTGGCCCGCACCGGCATGCTCGACCTGGGCTCGCACCCCAAGACCTGGGACCTGCTGCGGACGACCCGGATGCCCGCCGTCCGGCTCGACTGTGGCTACCTGTCCCACCCGGTCGACCGGCTGCTGCTGCTCGACGCCCGGCTGCGCAGCACCGTCGCCAGCGCCGTCCTCGCCGCCGTCCAGCGGCTGTTCCTGCCCGCCGAGGCCGACCCGCCCACCGGCACCTTCGTGCTGCCCGGACGCAGCTGACCGATCAGCGGCGGGACCGGCGATCTCGCCGGGGTGTCGCGACGGGTGTGACGGTCGGGACGGGACCAGTCCGTCCGCTCGCCGTGTCCCCGGCGGGGTGCGCTCATCGCCTCCCTACACTCGGGATGTGGCCGATCTCCAGCCCGGAACACCCCCGGGCCCCGGTGTGCACCACCCCGCTCCGCGGCACCCGCGGCTGGACCCGCTGGCGGACCGGTACGCAGCACGCACGCACGGGATGAAGGCCTCGGAGATCCGTGCGCTGTTCTCCGTCGTCAGCCGCCCCGAGGTCGTCTCGCTGGCCGGCGGGATGCCCGCGGTCACCGCGCTGCCGCTGGACGCGGTCGGCTCGATGATCGGCGAGCTGGTGTCCGGGATGGGCGCGCAGACGCTGCAGTACGGCTCGGGTCAGGGAGACCCGCGGCTGCGCGAGCGGATCTGCGACGTCATGGCCCTCGAGGGCATCACCGACGCCTCGCCCAGCGAGGTCGTCGTCACCGTCGGCTCCCAGCAGGGGCTGGACCTGGTGACCCGCGTCTTCTGCGACCCCGGCGACGTGATCCTGGCCGAGGGGCCCTCCTACGTCGGCGCGCTCGGCGTCTTCCAGGCGGCCGAGGCGCGCGTCCGGCACGTCCCCATGGACGACGACGGGCTGATCCCCGAGGCCCTGGAGCAGACGCTGCTGGAGTGCCGGGCCGCCGGCGACCGGGTGAAGTTCCTCTACACCGTGCCGAACTACCACAACCCGGCCGGCGTCACCCTGTCCGAGCCGCGGCGGCAGGCGGTCATGGAGATCGCCGACCGCTACGACCTCCTGGTCATCGAGGACAACCCCTACGGCCTGCTCGGCTTCGACCGCGAGCCGATGCGCGCGCTGCGGGCCCGGGACGACCGCCGGGTCATCTACCTCGGCTCGTTCTCCAAGACGTTCTCGCCGGGCCTGCGGGTGGGCTGGGTGCTCGCCCCGTTGGCGGTCCGGGAGAAGCTGGTGCTGGCCACCGAGGCGCAGGTGCTCTGCCCGCCCTCGCTGACCCAGTACGCCGTCGCCCGGTACCTGGACACCCAGCCCTGGCGTGAGCAGATCAAGCACTTCGTCGAGCTGTACCGGGAGCGGCGCGACGCCACCCTCGAGTCGCTCGAAGCACTGATGCCGGCGGGCACGACGTGGACGCGGCCGGACGGCGGCTTCTACGTGTGGCTGAAGCTGCCCTCCGGGCTCGACGCCAAGCTGATGCAGCCCCGCGCGGTGAACGCGCACGTGGCCTACGTGCCCGGCATCGGCTTCTACGCCGACGGTGCAGGCCGAGAGTACATGCGGCTGTCCTACTGCTACCCCGAGCCGGACCAGATCCGCGAGGGGGTGCGCCGGCTCGCCCGCGTCATCGAGGCCGAGCTGGACCTGCACTCCACGTTCGACCGCGTGGACACCGGCACCTTCCGGGCCGTGTCCGGGCCGCAGGGCCCGAGCGGGCGAGGTGTCGAGGGCATCGTCGGCCCGGCCAACAGCGACCGGTACGAGGACCTCGGATGACCGAGCGCGCGAGGTCAGCGAGAGACACCGCACCGCCGGTCGCGAAGGCGACGAGCGCCAGCGAGGAGCCGAAGTGACCGACCCCGCACCCGTACCCGCGACCGGGTCGGAGGCCGCGCCGCACGCGCTGCGCGCCGTCGTCCTGGCCGGTGGACTGAACGTCGAGCGGGAGGTCAGCCTCTCCTCCGGCACCCAGGTGGCCGAGGAGCTCGGCCGCGCCGGCGTGGAGGCCGAGCTGCGCGACGCCGACGCCGAGCTGCTGCCCGGTCTCGCCGCCGCTCCCGCGGACGCCGTCTTCATCGCCCTGCACGGCGCCACGGGCGAGGACGGCGCGCTGCGAGCGGTCCTGGACCTGGCCGGCGTCCCCTACGTCGGCTCCCCGGCCGCGGCCTGCCGGCTGGCCTGGGACAAGCCGGCCGCGAAGTCCGTCGTGCGCTCCGCCGGTGTCACCACGCCGGACTGGGTGGCCCTGCCGCACAGCACCTTCCGGGAGCTGGGCGCCGGTGCGGTGCTGGACCTGATCGTCGCCCGCCTCGGCCTGCCGCTCATGGTCAAGCCCGCGTCGGGTGGCTCCGCGCTGGGCGTGCAGAAGGTCAGCCGGGTCGAGGACCTGCCGGCCGCGATGGTCAGCTGCTTCGCCTACGGCGACACGGTCATGGTGGAGCGCTTCGTGGACGGCGTGGAGCTGGCGCTGTCGGTGGTGGACCTCGGCGAGGGCCCGCAGGCGCTCCCAGCGGTGGAGATCGCCCCGGAGTCGGGGGTGTTCGACTACACCTCCCGCTACACGCCCGGCCTCACCGAGTACCACTCCCCGGCCCGCGTCTCCGACGAGGTGGCCCGGACGGCGGCAGAGCTCGCCGTCCGGGTGCACCGGGTCCTCGGTCTGGCCGACCTCTCCCGCACCGACGCGATCGTCAGCCCGGACGGCAAGGTGCACTTCCTCGAGGTGAACGTCTCGCCCGGACTGACCCGGACCTCGATGTTCCCGATGGCCGTCGAGGCGTCCGGCTCCTCGCTGGGCGACGTCCTCGCCCGGCTGCTGACCCGGCGGGCCGCCACCCCTCGCTGATGGTGTGGCCACCAGTCGCTCACCACAGCGGCCCGGTTCCGTCGGTGACGGAACGGGGCCGCTGTGTGATCACTCCTCGGGACGGCGGCCGGTGATGTCCGGGGCCATCTGGCCGATGATGCGCTGCAGGTCGTCGACCGAGCCGAACTCGACGACGATGCGCCCCTTCGCCCGGCCGATCTGGATCTTGACCTTGGTCTCGAAGGCGTCCGACAGGCGGCCGGCGAGGTCCTCCACGCCCGGCGCGTTGAACCTCCGCGGCCGGCGCTTGGCCGCCGGCTCCTCGGCGACGGCCAGCGCAACGGCCTCCTCGGTGGCCCGCACCGACATGCCCTCGGCGACGATGCGTGCGGCCAGCGCCTCCTGCTTCTCGGCGTCCGGCAGGCCGAGCAGCGCCCGGGCGTGGCCGGCGGAGATGACGCCGGCGGCGACCCGGGTCTGCACCTTCACGGGCAGCTTGAGCAGCCGGATGGTGTTGGTGACCTGCGAGCGGGAGCGGCCGATCCTGGTGGCCAGCTCCTCGTGGGTGGCGCCGAACTCCTCCAGCAGCTGCTGGTAGGCCGCGGCCTCCTCCAGCGGGTTGAGCTGGACCCGGTGGATGTTCTCCAGCAGGGCGTCGCGCAGCAGGGCGTCGTCGGTGGTGTCGCGGATGATCGCCGGCACGAACTTGAGGTCGGCGGCGCGAGCGGCACGCAGCCGGCGCTCGCCCATGATGAGCTCGTAGCCGCCCTCTGCGCGCTCGCGCACGACGATGGGCTGCAGCAGGCCGAACTCGCGCACGGAGTACGTGAGCTCCTCCAGCGCCTCGTCGTCGAAGACCTGGCGGGGTTGCTTGGGGTTGGGGACGACGTCGACCACCGCGACCTCGCGCAGCTGCGCGCCGGGGACGCCGACGGCCGCCTCGGCCTGCGCGGCCACCGTCGCCGCCGCCTGGGCGGCCGGCGGCAGGAGGTGGACCGGGGGAGCGGCGGGCGCAGCCGGTGCGGCGTCCGCACCAGCGCTCTGACCAGCGGCTTCCGTCTCGGCGCCGGGCAGGGTGGGCTGCTCGTCGTCCGGCGCGCTGGTGGGGATCAGCGCCGCCAGACCCCGGCCCAGACCGCCACGCTTGCTCATGCCTTGTTCTCCTCAGAGGACGGGGGGACGGGGACGGTGGCCGCGTCGGTGTCGGGGAACGCCATGACGGTGGTTGCGGAGCCCACGGGAGCGGCGACGGGGGAGCCGGGGGTCGGGCGCGAGGGCAGCGGCGGCAGCGCGACGCCCCGGTGCGCCAGCTCCCGGGCGGCCTCGACGTAGCTGGTCGAGCCGCGGGATCCGGGGTCGTAGGTGACCACCGACTGGCCGTAGCCCGGAGCTTCCGAGACTCGCACGTTCCGTGGGATGACGGCGTCCAGCACGAGGCTGCCGAAGTGGTTGCGCACCTCCTCGGCGACCTGGTCGGCGAGCTTCGTCCGCCCGTCGTACATCGTCAGCAGGATCGTCCGGACGGCGATCCCCGGGTTGAGGTGCCGGCGGACCAGGTCGATGTTGTTGAGCAGCTGGCCCAGGCCCTCGAGCGCGTAGTACTCGCACTGGATGGGGATGAGCACCTCGTCGCCGGCCACGAGGGCGTTGAGGGTGAGCAGCCCCAGGGACGGCGGGCAGTCGATGAGCACGTAGTGCGGGCGCTGCTCCGGCGGGAGCTCCTGCAGGTAGATCTCGATGGCCCGGCGCAGCCGGTACTCGCGGGCGACGACGGAGACGAGCTCGATCTCCGCGCCGGCCAGGTCGATGGTCGCCGGCACGCAGGAGAGCAGCGGCGTGGCCGTCGTCGGGTGCACGACCTCGGCCAGCGAACTGTCGCCGACCAGCGCGTCGTAGACCGACGGCGTCCCGACGCTGTGCGGGACGCCCAGCGCCGTGCTGGTGTTCCCCTGCGGGTCGAGGTCGATGACCAGCGTCCGCAGCCCGTACAGCGCCAGGGCGACGCCGAGGTTGACCGACGACGTGGTCTTGCCGACGCCGCCCTTCTGGTTGGCGATGGTGATGACCCGGATGCGGCCCGGCACCGGGAACGGCTCCTGGTCGGCGGCGTGCAGGACCTGGGTGGCCCGCAGGGCCTCCATGGCGATGGGGCTGTCGAACTCGACGGCAGAGGCCGACTGCTCGGCCGTGAGACTGCTCCGCAGCCGCTGGCCCGGGTCGGTCATCTCAGGTCCTTCCTGCCGGTCCGTTTCACGTGGAACGGACGCGGGAAGTCGTACGGGTTCCACGTGGAACGCTCACCGCGCTCCACGCGTCATGACCACCACGGTAGTGGCAGCCTCTCCCAGCCCCGCGCCGACAGCCCGCGCGTGGACGTCCCGCATCCCGGCCGCCTCCAGTTCGGGCACCAGGGACGGCAGCTCCTCCACGGCGCGGGACCCGACGAGGGCGACGAGCTGGGCGCCCGGGCGCAGCAGCCCGCGGCACCAGGACACCAGCCGGGGGAGCGCGGCCACCGCCCGCGCCGTGACGACGTCCACCGCCCCCACCGCAGCGCGCACCGAGCGCTCCTCGGCCCGGCCACGGACGACCTGCCAGGGGGCGCCCAGCTCGGCGACGACCTCCTCGAGGAACTCCACCCGCCGGGCCATCGGCTCGACGAGGGTCAGCCGGAGGTCCGGCCGGGCCAGCGCCAGCGGGATGCCGGGCAGCCCGGCGCCGCTGCCGACGTCCACCACCCGGGCCCCAGGCGGGACGGCATCGGCGACGGCGGCGCTGTTCAGCACGTGCCGCTCCCACAGCCGGGGCACCTCCCGCGGGCCGATCAGCCCGCGGGTGACGCCGTCGGTGGCCAGCCGGGCGACGTAGCGCTCGGCGTCGGCCAGCCCGGGCCCGAACACCGACCGGGCGACCTCCGGGGCCGGTGGGACGGCCGGGGCGCCCGTGTCAGGCGAGGCGGGCTCGGTCACCGATCCGGCAGCACCACGACGCGGCGGTTGGGCTCCTCGCCCTCCGACTCGCTGTGCACGCCGGAGATCCCGGCGATGACGTCGTGCACGACCTTGCGCTCGAACGGGTTCATCGCCGAGAGCCGCTCCGGCTGCCCGCTGCTCGCGACCCGGCGGGCCGTCTCGGCGGCCAGTGAGGTCAGGTCGGCCCGGCGCCGGGCACGGAAGCCGCTGATGTCGAGCATCAGCCGGCTGCGCACGCCGGTGGACTGGGCGACGGCGAGCCGGGTGAGCTCCTGCAGCGCCTCGAGGACCGCACCGTCGGTGCCCACCAGGTCCGCGAGGTCGCCGCCGACGATCGCCACCGACGCCCGGTCGCCCTCGACGTCCAGGTCGATGTCCCCGTCCACGTCGAGGATGTCGAGCAGCCGCTCCAGGTAGTCACCGGCGACGTCGCCCTCGCGGACCAGCAGGTCGTCGGCTCCGTCGTCGTCTCCGACCACGTCCGCCGGCTCGACCACGGCGTCCGCGCCGTCGTCGTCGGGATCGGGCAGGTCCGGCTGCGCCGGGACCCCGGCGTCGACGGGCACCGGGCTCAGGACCGCGCCGGAGGTGGCCTCGCTGGTGAGGCCGGCCGGCTCGGTGGGGTGCTGTGGGGCGCTCATGGCGTGTCCTCCGAGTGGGTGCGGGCGTCCGGGGTCAGCCCCGGTGGTCGGTGGCCGGCGCGGGCGCCTGACGGGGACGCCGCGCGCGCCGGGTCAGCGGCGCTTGCGCTTGCCGCGGTTGGTCGGGCCCTGGCTTCCGCGTCCCGCGCCGCTCCGCGGACGGCCGCCCGACGGGCGGGCGGCCGACGACGGGCCGTCGGAGCCGGCAGCGGTGGCACCGGAGGCGGTGGCACCGGTGGGGGTGGCGGCGCCGTCGTCCGCAGGGGTGCCGGGCCCAGCGCTGTCGGCCGCGGTGTCACCGGTCGGGTTGGCCACCTCGACCGTGGAGGCCGGGGCGGTGGTGCGGCCGCTCTTCGGGCGGACCGGCTTGGCGCCGGGCCGGGGGGCCAGCGCCTTCGGGTCGACGGCCGGCTTGTCCGCGGCCGCCTTGGCCTTGGCGGCGTCGGAGCCGGGCGGCGGCATCTTGCGCAGGATGAAGAACTGCTGGCCCAGCGTCCACAGGTTGTTGGTGAACCAGTACAGCAGGACGCCGATCGGGAAGAGGAAGCCGGAGACGAACAGGCCCAGCGGCATCACGTACAGCAGCATCTTCTGCACCATCGCGGCCTGACCCTCGACCGGGCCGGAGCGCCGCATGATCTGCTTCTGCGTGAAGAAGGTCGTGAAGCTCATGATCACGATGAGCAGGAACCCGACCACCCGGATCTGGGTGTAGTCCCCGGTGATCGCGATGATCGCGTCTTCCTTGGCCCCGCTCATGAAGAACGACGACGAGATCGGGGCCCCGAAGAACGGCGCCCGCGCGGCCTCGTCGGTGAGCTCGGCACTCCAGCTGTAGAGGCCCTGGGCGTCGGGGGCCAGCCGCCGCAGCACGTGGAAGAGCGACAGGAAGATCGGGATCTGCGGCAGGATCGGCAGGCAGCCGGCCAGCGGGCTGACCCCGCGCTCGCGCTGCATCTTGAGCATCGCCTCGCTGAAACCCTGCCGGTCGCTGCCGTACTGCTTGCGCAGCCGCGCGATCTCCGGCTGGAGCTCCTGCATCGCCCGCTGGGACTTGACCTGCTTGACGAACAGCGGGAAGAGGATCACCCGCACGGTCACGACGAGGAAGACGATCGACAGCGCCCACGCCAGACCCGACAGCCCGGTCCCGGCCTCGGGGTCGTCGAAGACGAGGCTCCACAGCGCGTGCCACTGCGCCATGACCCACGAGATGGCGGTGTACAGCCAGTCAAGCACGGGGGGACTCCTCCTGCGGGGCCCGGCGGGGTGCCGACGGGACGGGTCGGGCGGTTCCGGGTTCGGGTGTGCGGGCCGGCGGCACCAGGTCGAGGCCACCAGGGTGCCAGGGCGCGCACTTGAGCAGCCGGCACAGCGCCAGCCAGCTGCCCCGCCCCGCGCCGTGGACGGCGAGCGCCTCGGCGGCGTAGGCGCTGCAGGTGGGCTGGAAGCGGCACCGCGGCGGGAGCGCCGGGCTGATCGCCCGCTGGTAGAAGCCGACGACGGCCAGCAGCGCCCGGGCCACCGGACGACGCCGGCCGTGCTCGGCGGCCGGCCGGCCGGGGACCTCGGTGCCCGGGTCGGTGCTCACGGGTTCCGGGTCCGGGACGTGAGCAGGCGGTCGAGCCCGGCGATGAGGTCGCGGGTCAGGTCCACCGAGGTGGCCGTGGCCGCCTCCGGCCGGGCGCGCACCACCAGGTCCGCGGTGGGAGGCAGCCGGTCGAGCTGGTCGAGCACGACCGCGCGCAGCCGCCGGGTGACGCGGTGGCGCACCACGGAGTTGCCCACGGTCCTGCCCACCACGAAGCCGGCCCGTGGACCACCGACCGTCCCGGCATCGCCGGGGGTCGGGGTCACGGGCCGTTCGGGGAGGTAGTGGAGCACCATGGTCGGCCGTCCGGCACGCCTGCCGGACCGGACGACCGCGGTGAAATCCGGACGCCGGCGCAGGCGTGCCTGCGCGGGCAGCACCTCAGGCGGAGAGCTTCTCGCGACCCTTGCGCCGACGGCCGGCGACGATCGCCCGGCCCGCGCGGGTGCGCATCCGCAGCCGGAAGCCGTGGGTCTTGGACCGGCGACGGTTGTTCGGCTGGAACGTGCGCTTGCTCACGAGGTACTCCTACGACACGACATCGACGGGGCGCGCCCACCGGGAGGCGGGCGCACGCGACAGGGACGGGCACACGGCGCGAGCCGGTTCCCGTCCACGGATCTCGGCCCAGCATAACCGAGGGAGCGCGGGGACCGGCGGCCCGGCCGGACGCGGACTCCCGATGGTCCCCCGACCGCACGCGCCGCGGGGAGTGCCGCGCCGTTCCGCCCGGGCGACACGCCCCGCGGCGCGCCGAGAGCCCGCCCCGGGCTCGTTGCCGGGCTGTGGACGGGGCTGTTAGCGTCGCCGTCGCTCCACACCGGACACCGACGTCCGGCGCGGGAGCCGCCCCGCTGGTGTCGACCGACCACCACGCCCCCCGGAGAACCGCGACGACTCGTCCTTGACCAGCGATGATGCCTCCGCCCGGCCCGCACGTACGGACGCCGGTGCGTCTGCGTCGTCGATCGTGCACAGCCTGTGGACACCGGTGTGGACGCCGTGTGTCCGGATGTCCACAGTGGGGGATCGACCGGGGGACGACGGACCCCGGCAGCGGGCGGCCGCGGCGGGGGCCGACGACACACGGGAACCTGGGAGGACGAGGGCCATGGCCGATGCCACGGTGGACCTGGCGACGGTCTGGGACCAGATCCGCGAGCGGCTGGCGACCAGCCTGTCCCCGCAGCAGAACGCGATGCTGAACCTCACCCGCCCGGTCGGGGTCTTCGAGGACACCGCGGTGCTGTCGGCGCCCAACGAGTTCACCCAGACCGTGCTGGAGTCCCGGATGCGCCGGGTGCTGGCCGAGGCGCTGTCCGAGCACCTGGGGCGGGACATCCGCGTCGCCGTCCAGGTGGAGGACAGCCCGGCCGCCCCGCCCGCCGCCCCCGCGCCGGAGGTGCCGACCCGCCGTCCCTGGTCGGTGGTCGAGGCGCAGCGCGCCGAGGAGGACCGGGAGACCCGCGACCGCACCGACGACGGGCGCAGCGCCTTCGGTGTGCGCGCCGACGTCCGGCCCGCCTGGGAGGACGACGGCGCCACCACCCCCGACGCACGCCCCGCCGAGCGGGACGCCGAGGAGTGGGCCCCCACCGACTGGAGCCCGCCGGCCCGGCGCCCGACCGGCCGCGGCACCCGTGCGGCCGACCGCGACTGGGGCGGCACCGACCTCGACGAGGACGGCGTGGCGGTGCTGCCGTTCGACCTGGACGCCGGGGACGCCCCCGAGCCGCCCGCGCCGGCGCCCCGCGGCCGCCGCGGCGGGTCCCGCGGTGGCGGCGACGCCGTCCCGCTGTTCGGTGACCGCCGTGCCCCGACCGGCGCGCAGGACCCGGGGCTGAACCCCAAGTACGTCTTCGACAGCTTCGTCATCGGCAACAGCAACCGGTTCGCCCACGCCGCGGCGGTCGCCGTGGCCGAGGCGCCGGCCCGCGCCTACAACCCGCTGTTCATCTACGGCGACTCTGGGCTGGGCAAGACCCACCTGCTGCACGCCATCGGCCACTACGCGGCGCGGATGTTCCCCAACGTCCGGGTGCGCTACGTGAGCACTGAGGAGTTCACCAACGAGTTCATCAACCTGGTGCACTCCGGCCGGGCCGAGGACTTCCGGCGCCGCTACCGGGACATCGACTTCCTGCTCATCGACGACATCCAGTTCCTGGAGCGCGCCGAGCGGACGCAGGAGGAGTTCTTCCACACCTTCAACACGCTGCACAACGCCAGCAAGCAGATCGTCATCACCTCCGACCGGGCGCCGAAGAAGCTGACGACGCTCGAGGACCGGCTGCGCACCCGCTTCGAGTGGGGGCTGATCACCGACGTCCAGGCGCCGGACCTGGAGACCCGCATCGCGATCCTGCGCAAGAAGGCCTACGGCGAGCGGCTGCAGGTGCCCGACCCGGTGCTGGAGTTCATCGCCAGCAAGGTGCAGACCAACATCCGCGAGCTCGAGGGCGCGCTGATCCGGGTCACCGCGTTCGCGTCGCTGAACAAGCAGCAGGTCGACCTGCCGCTGGCCGAGCTCGTGCTCAAGGACCTGATCAGCGACGAGCAGGGCCCGCAGATCACTGCGGCGATCATCATGGCGGCCACCGCCGAGTACTTCTCCGTGACGATGGAGGAGCTGCAGGGCGCCAACCGCAGCCGCACGCTGGTCAACGCCCGCCAGATCGCCATGTACCTGTGCCGGGAGCTCACCGAGCTGTCGCTGCCGCGGATCGGGGCCTCCTTCGGCGGCAAGGACCACACCACGGTCATGCACGCGGTCAAGAAGATCACCAACCTGATGAGCGAGCGGCGGGCCACGTACACGCAGGTCACCGAGCTGACCGCCCGCATCAAGAGCCGCGCGCGCAGCTGACCCGCCCGGCGCTCCCCACCGGGACCACCCGAGCGGCACCCGGGCGGACGGCTCGTGTTCCACGTGGAGCCGACGGACGTCGCTGTCCACAGTCCTGTGGGTCGGCGGGCGGTCGTCGTCCCCGCGCCCGGCGCGCTGCGCAGGACACCCGCACCGGTGACCGGGGTCGACTGGTCGACGAGTTGTCCCCAGCGATGTGCACAGGTTGGGGAGATCTCTCCTCGTCCGCTCACACGTCGTCACGACCGGCCCGGCGTGCCCACATCCTCACCCACCCCTGGGGATCGCGCTCGCCGTCGTCCTGAGCTGCGGGTCCACCGCATCGGCGCTGGTCGGACGGCCGCCGTCGGGGCACCCCGGCCCCGCACCTGGGCACGGACTGGGGACGGACGGTGGGGGAAGCGGGGGACAGGGGGTGGAGAGACGGCCACCGGTGTGCGCAACCGTCGAGATGTCCACGTGTCGACACAGGAGTGCGCACGTCCACCCACAGTCGGCCAACATGTCGACTCGGGCGTCGACCTGCACGGACGGCCTCGATCCCCAGGTTCCACACCGGTGATGACGAAGATGAGGGATGTAGATCGGATCTTCTCGAACCACACTCAGGGTGGGGAAGCTGCGCTGCGGGGGACCTGATCGAGGACAGCGGTTACCCCGATGTCTCCCCCAGAGGGCACGATGAGCACCGCACTGGAGGACACCGACGACAGCTGGGGTGGATCAGGTCATGAAGTTCCGGGTGGCACGAGAGGTGCTCGCCGATGCCGTCGCGTGGACGGCACGCAGCCTGCCGCCACGGCCGTCGGTGCCGGTCCTGGCCGGGATCCTGCTCGAGGTCGACGGCAGCCAGCTGTCGGTGTCCGGTTTCGACTACGAGGTCTCCGCGCGTGCTGAGGTCGACGTGCAGGCCACCGAGAGCGGTCGGGTGCTCGTGCCGGGCCGGCTGCTCGCCGAGATCACCCGGGCGCTGCCGCCCCACCCGGTGGACCTCACCGCGGAGGGGCCGCGGCTGTCGATCTCCTGCGGGAACGCGCGCTTCAGCCTGCCGACGCTCCCGGTCGAGGACTACCCGTCCCTGCCGGCCATGCCGTCGTCGGCCGGCGTCGTCGAGAGCGACGTCTTCGCCGAGGCCGTCGGTCAGGTGGCGGTGGCCGCCGGGCGCGACGACACCCTGCCGATGCTCACCGGTGTCCGGTTGGAGATCGAGGACGACTTGGTGACCCTGGCCGCGACCGACCGCTACCGGCTCGCCGTCCGCGAGTTCGCCTGGCGGCCGGACACCCCCGGCCTCACCGCGGCGGTGCTCGTGCCCGCCCGCACGCTGGCCGACGCGGCGAAGACGCTGACCAGCGGCCCGGAGATCACCCTGTCGCTGTCCTCGGGCAGCTCCGGGGAGGGCATCCTGGGCCTCTCCGGCAAGGACCGGCAGACTACCACCCGGCTGCTGGACGCCGAGTTCGTCAAGTACCGGGCGATCATGCCCAACGAGTCGGCGAGCAACGCCACGCTGCCGGTCGGGCTGTTCACCGACGCTGCCAAGCGCGTCGCCCTGGTCGCCGAGCGCGGCACGCCGCTGCGCTGTGAGTTCACCCCCGGCCAGGTCACCCTGCGGGCCGGCGGAACCGACGACGAGGGCCAGGCCGAGGAGCGCTGCGACGTCGAGTTCGAGGGCGATCCGCTGACCATCGGCTTCAACCCGACGTTCCTGCTCGACGGCCTCGCCGCCGTGCACACCCCCCGCGCGCGGATGGACTTCACCAGCCCGCTCAAGCCCGCTGTCCTCTCCGGGGTGCCGGAGCCGGCGACCGACGACGAGGCGGCCTCCCGCCCGGCCGAGCGCCCCGGCAGCTACCGGTACCTGATCATGCCGGTGCGCCTGCCCGGCTGAGAGGACCCCGTCCTCCCCACTCCGCGCACGCTCGGGGCGGTGCCCTGGACGGGGCCGCAGCGGGGTCCGTGCGGCGGTGACCGGCAGGACCGAGCACGATGGGCGGCGGAGACGAGCCGGAACCGCCAGTCGGTCCGGCCGGGCACCTGCGAGGAGAGGACTGCGTCGTGCAGCTGGGGCTGATCGGGCTGGGCAAGATGGGCGGCAACATGGCCGAGCGGCTGCGCCGCGCCGGTCATGAGGTCGTCGGTTTCGACCACCACCCGGAGAAGCGGGACGTCGACAGCCTGCCGGCGCTGAAGGAGGCGCTGTCGGCGCCGCGGGTGGTCTGGGTGATGGTGCCGGCGGGTGAGGCCACCCGGGCCACGGTCAAGGAGCTCTCCGAGGTGCTCGAGCCCGGCGACGTGATCGTCGACGGCGGCAACTCCAAGTACACCGACGACCAGATCCACGACGTGATGTGCCGCGAGAAGGGCATCGGCTACGTCGACGCCGGCGTCTCCGGCGGGGTCTGGGGGCTGGAGAACGGCTACGCGCTGATGGTGGGCGGCACCCGGGAGGACGTCGCCAAGGTCCAGCCGGTGTTCGACGCGCTCAAGCCGCCGTCCCCCAAGGACGAGTCCGGTCAGGAGCTGCCGGGCGCCGGCTTCGTGCACGCCGGGCCGGTCGGCGCCGGGCACTTCTCCAAGATGGTCCACAACGGCATCGAGTACGCGATGATGCAGGCCTACGGCGAGGGCTACGAGCTGCTGGCCGCCGTCGACCTGATCGAGGACGTCCCCGGCGTCGTGAAGTCCTGGACCCAGGGCACCGTCATCCGCTCCTGGCTGCTGGACCTGCTGGTGCGGGCGCTCGAGGAGGACCCGTCCCTCGAGAAGATCAGCGGCTACGCGGAGGACTCCGGCGAGGGCCGGTGGACCGTCGAGCAGGCCATCGAGAACGCCGTCCCCATGCCGGCCATCGCCGCCTCGCTGTTCGCGCGCTTCTCCTCCCGGCAGGAGGACTCCCCGACCATGAAGGCCGTCGCGGCGCTGCGCCAGCAGTTCGGCGGCCACGCGGTGCACGCCGTCCGCGAGCAGGAGGCCGAGCGCCCCGCATGATGGAGGACCCCCACCCGCAGGCTCGCCGGCCCCGTCCCGGGTCCCGCCCTGAGCCTGCGAAGGGTGGGGAGGACGGGGTCCTTCGGCTGCAAGGGGGCCGTTACACCCGGTCACCGGGGAGCCGTTCCGGTACCCCACCGCGGGGATGCTGAGGGTGTACCTGCGACACCTGCAGCTGGGCTCGTTCCGCAACTGGGACCGGGTGGACCTGGCCCTGCGCCCGGGGCCGACCGTCTTCGTCGGCCGCAACGGCGAGGGCAAGACCAACCTGGTCGAGGCGGTCGGCTACCTGGCCACGATGGGCAGTCACCGGGTCGCGGGCGACGCCCCGCTGGTCCGGCAGGGCGCGTCCCAGGCGGTGGTCCGCGCGGCGCTGCGCCGGGAGGACCGCGAGCTGCTCGTCGAGATCGAGATCAACCCGGGGCGGGCCAACCGGGTCCGGGTCAACCGCGCGCCGCTGCCGCGGCCCCGCGAGCTGCTCGGGCTGGTCAAGTCCGTGCTGTTCGCGCCGGAGGACCTGGTGCTGGTCCGCGGCGACCCCGCGGAGCGGCGGCGCTTCCTCGACGACCTGCTGGTCAGCCGCACCCCGCGGCTGGCCGGCGTGCGCAGCGACTACGACCGGGTGCTCAAGCAGCGCAACGCCCTGCTCAAGACCGCCCGGATGGCCCGTGGCGACGCGCTGGCCACGCTCGACGTCTGGGACGGGCACCTGGTCGACCTCGGCGGGCAGCTGCTGGCCGCCCGGCTCCGGCTGGTCGCCGACCTGGCACCTCACGTCACCCGCGCCTACGCCGGGGTGGCCGGCGCGGACGCCGCCGTCGCGGCGCTCGGCTACGCCAGCACCGTGCCGCTGGCCGGCGACGGGAAGCCGGTCCCCGAGGGGACGGCGCTGCCGGACGCCGCCGAGCTGTCCGCGGCGCTGCGCGAGCGGGTGGCCGAGCGCCGCGGCGACGAGGTCGACCGCGGCATGACGCTGGTCGGCCCGCACCGCGACGACCTGGTGGTCTCGCTGGGGTCGATGCCGGCGAAGGGGTTCGCCAGCCACGGGGAGTCCTGGTCGCTGGCCCTGGCGCTGAAGCTGGGCTGCTTCGCGCTGCTGCGCGCCGACGGGGACGAGCCGATCCTCGTGCTGGACGACGTCTTCGCCACCCTGGACACCGACCGCCGCGCGGCCCTGGCGACCGTGGCCCGCTCCGCGGAGCAGTCGCTGGTCACCGCGGCCGTGCTCGACGACGTCCCCGCGGAGCTGCGGAGCACGGTGGTGCAGGTCGCCGGCGGGCAGGCGGTACCGCTCGACCCGGAGGCCGCCGAGGATGGGGCAGTGCGGGAGGAGGTCAGGTGAACGAGGAACGCCCCGGCCGGCCCAGCGACATCGCCCGTGCGGCGCTGGAGGCCGCCCGCGCGGCCTCGGCGTCCCGGCCGCGCCCCACCCGGCGGCGGATCGCCGGGCCGAAGCGCACCTGGAGCGGCCCGCGGCCCGGGGACGACGACCCGCAGCCGCTGGCCCGCCTGGTCGACTCGCTGGTGAGGACGCAGGACTGGACCGAGCACACCAAGGTGGGCGCCGTCTTCGGCCGCTGGTCGGCCCTGGTCGGACCGGAGATCGCCGCGCACTGCACGCCGCAGACGCTCACCGAGGGCGAGCTGCTCGTCGTCGCGGAGTCCACCGCGTGGGCCACCCAGCTGCGGCTGCTGGCGCCGACGATCCTCGCGAAGCTGCACGCCACGGTCGGCGGGGACGTCGTGAGCCGGCTGCGCGTTGTCGGTCCGACGGCCCCGAGCTGGAAGAAGGGCCCCCGCTCGGTCCGCGGACGCGGGCCGCGGGACACGTACGGATAGGAGGGCCCGCCGGGTGCGGGTGCTCCGGGAGGACGATGCAGCGATGAGCAGCCCGCGCGACCGCGACGGTTTCGAGCAGCGCCCCGACGAGGGCAGCGGCTGGCGCGAGCCCGGCCACCTCGGCGGGGACGGCGACCGGTCCGGGGCGGAGCAGCCACCGGCCGAGCAGCCGCCCGCCGAGCAGCCGCCCGCCGACTGGCCGGCCCAGGGCGACACGGGCGGCAGCACCGCGTGGCAGCCGCCGGGCTGGGACCTGCCGCCTGCCGAGCCCGACCGCCCGGCGCAGTCCCCGGCAGCCGGCCCGCAGACCGCCGGCGAGCACCTGGTCGGCGGCGGGTTCCTCGGCGGCCGGCGGCCCCGGCAGCCCAGTGAGCTCGAGCAGGTCTTCGCCTACCAGGGCGACGCCGTCGGCGCCCAGGGCTGGGCGGTCCAGCAGGGCTGGGCCATCTCCGACGGCACCGCCCCGGAGGACGCCGTCCTCGCCGAGCTGGTGCGCACCGCCCCGGTCCGGGCGACGAAGGACCACCGGCCGGCCGGGGTGATGCGCGGCCGCTACGGCACGCTGGACCTGGTCGCCTTCGACGTCCTCTACGCCTCCGGGCGCTACGCGGTCCCCGAGTACGCCGTCACCGCCGCCCCGGTGCTCGGCGCGCTGCCGCCGCTGCGCCTGTCCCCGGCCCGTTTCTGGAAGCACCGCACCGGCGGACTGGTGCAGGTCCCCAGCGGCGATCCCGACTTCGACGCCCGCTGGGTGCTGCTCGCCGCCGAGGACGGCCCGGCCGCCCGCGCGCTGGTCGGGGACGCCACGGTGCGCGGGCTGCTGCTCGGTACCGACGACGGCGACGAGTTCTGGACGGCGGCAGGTCACCTGGCCGCCATCCGGCCGGACGGCCACCGGCCGCAGCTGATCGAGCACCACGCCCGGCTGCTGACCGCGATCGTCGGCGCCCTCGCCCCCGCCCTCTGAGACCGCGCCGTCCGGAGCCGAGGTGAGCACCCCCGCGGACACCGCGGCTCGCGCGACACTGCGGCAGCTGTGGCCCCTGGTCCGGCCGCACCGCCGCCCCCTGGCTGCGGCCGCCGTCCTCTCGCTGGTCGCGGCCGCCGGCGCGCTGGCCCAGCCGGCGCTGGTCGCCCGGGTCATCGAGGCCGTCGGCGCCGGCCGGGCGCTGCTGCCCGCCGTCGGCCTGCTCGTCGTCGTCCTGCTGGCGTCCTCGGCGCTGGGTGCGGTGCAGGAGTACCTGCTGCAGCGCACCGCCGAGGGCGTCGTCCTCTCCACCCGGCGGACGCTGGCCGACCGGCTGCTCCGGCTCCCGGTCGCCGAGTACGACCGGCGGCGCACCGGCGACCTCATGTCGCGGGTCGGTGCGGACACCACCCTGCTGCGGGCCACGGTGACCTCCGGGGTCGTCGAGGTCGCCGGGTCGGCGGTGGTCGCGGTGGGCGCGGTCGTGGCGATGGCGCTGGTCGACGGGTGGCTGCTGCTGGTCACCGTGGGCTCGGTCGCCGTCGGCCTCGCGGTGGTCGTCTCGGTCGCCCGCGGCGTGCAGCGGCTCTCCCGGCAGGCCCAGGAGGAGGTCGGCGCGATGACCGCCGCGGTCGAGCGGGCGCTGTCGGCCGTGCGGACCATCCGGGCCAGCGGCGCGACGGCGCGGGAGGTGGACGTCGTCGCGGCCAGCGCCGGCCGGGCGTACGAGGCCGGGGTGCGGGTGGCCCGGCTGGAGGCGCTGGTCAGCCCCGCGGGGTCGGTCGCCGTCCAGGGGGCCTTCCTGGCTGTCCTGGGGCTGGGCGGCTACCGGGTGGCGACCGGCTCGATCGCCGTCGCCGACCTGGTCGCGTTCATCCTGTACCTGTTCCTGCTGGTCATGCCGCTGGGCCAGGCGATCGGGGCGTGGACCCAGCTGCAGAGCGGGCTCGGCGCGCTGGCGCGGGTCCAGGAGGTGCTCGCGCTCGAGCCGGAGGACGACGCGCGGCCCGAGCGGGGTGGCGCGGTCGTCGCCGTCCCCGCGTCGTCGCCGTCCGCCGAGGTCCCGCTGCTGGAGCTGGACGACGTCTCGTTCCGCTACCCGAACGGCACCGACGTGCTGCGCGGGGTCTCGCTGAGCGTGCCGGTCGGCAACCGGGTGGCGCTGGTCGGGCCGTCAGGGGCGGGCAAGTCGACCGTGCTGGCGCTGGTCGAGGGCTTCTACCCGCTGACAGGCGGGGCGGTGCGGTGGGCCGGCACCGACGTCCGGGACCTGCCGCGGGCCGGCCTGCGCGCCCGGCTGGGCTACGTCGAGCAGGAGGCGCCGGTGCTCGCCGGGTCGGTGCGCGACAACCTGCTGCTGGCCGCGCCGCAGGCCACCGACCCGGAGCTGTGGGCGGTGCTGGCCGACGTCGGGCTGACCGAGGTGGTGCAGCGCTCGCCGCGCGGACTCGACGTCCCGGTGGGGGACGACGGCGTCCTGCTGTCCGGCGGCGAGCGCCAGCGGCTGGCGATCGCCCGGTCCCTGCTGGCCCGCCCGGCGTTGCTGCTGCTCGACGAGCCGACCGCCAGCCTCGACGCCCGCAACGAGGCGCTGCTGCGCGAGACCCTGGCCGCCGCGGCCGCCGACCGGGCGCTGCTGGTGGTGGCGCACCGGCTGTCCACCGTGCTCGACAGCGACCGGATCGTGGTGCTCGACGGCGGCCGGGTGGTCGCTGCCGGCACCCACGAGGAGCTGGTGGAGACCAGCCCCCTCTACCGCGAGCTCGCCGCCGCCCAGCTGCTGGTGTGACCGTGAGTGCTCCAGGTCGTGCCCGTGGCTCCGTCCATGGGCACGGAGTCCTCCCTCAGGCCGCGCGGGTGCGTCTCTGGCCCGCGGCGGCTGCGGTCCCCTCCTCCGCGGCGCGGCAGATGTTGCGCACCATGCCGCCGAAGATGGGGCCGTGGAAGGGCACCAGCACCCGCCAGTACAGGTGGCCGAAGAGGCCGCTCGGCTTGAACGTCGCCTTCTGCCGCAGCCGGGTGCGCCCGTCCTCCTGTTCCACGTGGAACTCCAGCCAGGCCAGCCCGGGCAGCCGCATCTCGGCGCGCAGCCGCAGCAGCCGGCCCTCCTCCAGCTCCTCGACCCGCCAGAAGTCGAGGGCGTCACCGACGTAGAGGTCCGACGGCGACCGTCGTCCGCGGCGCAGCCCCACCCCGCCGACCGCGCGGTCCATCCAGCCGCGCACCTCCCAGGCCAGCGGGAACGAGTACCAGCCGGTCTCCCCACCGATCCCCTCGACCACCCGCCACAGCGCCTCCGGTGACGCAGCGGTCTCCCGGCTCTTCTCGTCGAGGTAGAGGGTGCCGCCGGCCCAGGCGGGGTCGGTGGGCAGCGGGTCCGACGGCGCACCGGGTGTGGACGCCGACGACCAGCGGGTGGCCACGGTGGCGTCCTTGACCCGCTGGACCGCCAGCCGGACCGCCTCGTCGAAGCCCAGCAACCCCTCGGGCGGGTCGGGCACGTACTCGGCGATGTCGTGCTCGGTGCAGACGACGGTGTTGCGCAGCGACTCCACCAGCGGGCGCGCGATGGACGCCGGCACCGGGGTGATCAGCCCCACCCAGTGGCTGGACAGCCCCGGGCTCAGCACCGGGACCGGGAGGATCCGTCGCCTCGACAGCCCGGCCACCGCGGCGAAGCGCTGCATCATCTCGAGGTAGGTCATGACGTCGGGGCCGCCGATGTCGAAGCACCGGTGCACCTGCCGCGGCAGCGTGGCGCAGCCGACCAGGTAGCGCAGCACGTCGCGGATGGCGATCGGCTGGATGCGGCTGTGCACCCAGCGCGGCGTGACCATGACCGGCAGCCGCTCGGTCAGGTAGCGCAGCATCTCGAACGACGCCGACCCGGAGCCCAGCACCACCGCGGCCCGCAGGACGGCGGTCGGGACGCCGGAGCCGAGCAGGATCTCGCCGACCTCGGCCCGCGAGCGCAGGTGCGGGGACAGCTCCTCGCCCTGGGGTTCCAGGCCGCCGAGGTAGACCAGCCGGCCCACGCCCGCCTCCCGCGCGGCGCGCGCCATCACCCGCGCCGTCCGCCGGTCGGTCTCCTCGAACTCCTCGCCGGTGCCCAGCGCGTGGATCAGGTAGTAGACGACGTCGGCCCCGGCGCACGCCGCAGCGACCGCCTCGGCGTCGCCGGCGTCGGCCCGGACGATCTCGACCTGCCCCGCCCAGGGGTGGTCGCGCAGCCGCTCGGGTGCGCGCGTCATCACCCGCACCCGGTGCCCGGCGGCGAGCAGCACGGGCACGAGCCGCCCGCCGATGTAGCCGGTGGCCCCCGTCACGAGGCAGGTCTTCGCCGGTGGGGTGCTGGTGGTGCCGTCGGTCTCGGCCATGCCCCGAGTGTCCGGCGGTATCGCCGCGCTCGCTCGGGTCGCGGGACACCCGGTCCACCCGCCACCATCGGCGGGGTCACCGCAGGCCTTCGGCGTCGCGTCCACCGGCACCGGTCGAGCAGGGGGTCCACCATGGCCGACACCACCGCTGCAACCGACCGCACGTCCGACGGCCAGCCCGCGCTCAAGCGGGTGATGGGCCCGGGTCTGCTGCTGCTGTTCATCGTCGGCGACGTCCTCGGCACCGGGATCTACGCGCTGACCGGCCAGGTCGCCGCGCAGGTGGGCGGCGTGGTCTGGCTGCCCTTCCTGGTCGCGTTCCTCGTCGCCCTCGTCACCGCGTTCAGCTACCTGGAGCTGGTCACCAAGTACCCGCAGGCGGCCGGCGCCGCGCTGTACACGCACAAGGCCTTCGGCATCCACTTCGTGACGTTCCTGGTCGCCTTCGCGGTGATGAGCTCGGGCATCACCTCCGCCTCGACGGCCGCCCGGGCGTTCAGCGCCAACTTCGTCAGCGTCACCGGCCTGGGCCTCGGCGAGGGGATCGGCATCACCCTGGTCGGGCTGGCCTTCATGACGCTGGTCGCGCTGGTCAACCTCCGCGGGGTCGGCGAGAGCGTCAAGGCCAACGTCGTCCTCACCTGCGTGGAGCTGACCGGCCTGCTGATCGTCATCGGCGTCGGCGTGTGGGCGCTGGGCGGTGGGGGCGGCGACTTCTCCCGGGTGACCGAGTTCGACACTGGTGAGCGCTCCGTCGTCGGCGGGGTCATCGCCGCCACCGGGCTGGCCTTCTTCGCGATGGTCGGCTTCGAGGACTCGGTCAACATGGCCGAGGAGTGCAAGGAGCCGCGGCGGATCTTCCCCAAGGTGCTGCTGGCCGGGCTGGCCGCCACCGGGCTCATCTACGTGCTGGTGTCCATCTCGGCGATCGCGCTGGTGCCCGCGGAGCAGCTCAGCCAGGGCGACACCCCGCTGCTGCAGGTGGTGGAGGCCGGCGCGCCCGGCTTCCCGCTGGGCCTGTTCGGCGTCATCACGATGTTCGCCGTCGCCAACTCCGCCCTGATCAACATGCTGATGGCCAGCCGGCTGGTCTACGGCCTGAGCAGGGAGCGGGTGCTGCCGGCGCTGCTGGGCCGGGTGCACCACCGCCGGCGCACGCCGACGACCGCGATCCTGTTCACCACCGCGCTGGCCTTCGGGCTGATCACGTTCGTGGGCGCCGTGCCGGCCCTGGGCGGCACCACCGCGCTGCTGCTGCTGATCGTCTTCACCGTGGTCAACGTCGCCGTCCTCGTGCTGCGCAGGGACCGGGTGGACGCCGACCACTTCCGCACGCCCACCGTGCTGCCCGTCGTCGGCGCGCTGGCCTGCGCCTTCCTCGCCACCCCGTGGGCCGGGCGGCCGGTCGAGCAGTACCGGATCGCCGGGGTCCTGCTCGCGATCGGCGTCGTGCTCTGGAGCGTGACGGTCCTCGTCAACAGGCGGACCGGCGCCCAGGTCCCCCGGTTCGACCCGGCGCACCTGACCGGCGAGGGCCCGACGGGTCCGCACAACTGAGGAAGGACCACCCTCCCCCCACGCCTCGCGGGCTCGGCGCGGGCCCCTGAGGGTGGCCGTTCCAGCACCTCACCGGCTCGGCGCGGGCCCTGAGGGTGGCCGTTCCAGCACCTCACCGGCTCGGCGCGGGCCCTGAGGGTGGCCGTTCCGGCACCTCACGAGGCTCGCGGTGCGACCCTGCGGAGGGGCCGTTCCAGGACGTCACCGGGACGGGGCCGCCAGGCGCCCCGGGGACGGCGTGTCGCCCCTGGGGCCAACACCTGTGGTGGCAGACGTGCTGCGAGTGGCGCAGACACGACGTGAGGGCCGGGACGGCGGCATTCCTGTCGTATCACCCGGTATCGTGGAGGACAGAAACCGCCAGCATCCGGCTGAGAGCCGTTCTGCGCCCCTGTCCGCGATCGGGGTGCCCGCCGCCGGGTGCGCGACAGAAGGGCCCCACGTGGTCGCTCGACCGAAGACCGACGCCCAGGCTGACGCCTACTCCGGCAGCTCCATCACCGTCCTCGAGGGTCTCGAGGCCGTCCGCAAGCGTCCCGGCATGTACATCGGCTCGACCGGTGAGCGGGGTCTGCACCACATGGTGTGGGAGGTCGTCGACAACTCCGTCGACGAGGCCCTCGCCGGCCACTGCGACACCGTCCGGGTCACCCTGCTCCCCGACGGCGGCGTCCGGGTGGAGGACAACGGCCGCGGCATCCCGGTCGACATGCACCCGGTGGAGAAGCGGCCGACCGTCGAGGTCGTCATGACCATCCTGCACGCGGGCGGCAAGTTCGACGGCAAGAGCTACGCCGTCTCCGGTGGTCTGCACGGCGTCGGCGTCACCGTCGTCAACGCGCTGTCCACCGAGCTCGACGTCCGCATCTGGCGTGACGGCACGGAGTGGCACCAGCACTACACCGCCAGCGAGCCCGGCCCGCTGGAGAAGATCGGCCCGACGACCAAGCGGGGCACCCAGATCACCTTTTGGGCCGACCCGGGGATCTTCGAGACGACGACCTACTCGTTCGACACGATCAGCCGCCGGCTGCAGGAGATGGCCTTTCTCAACCAGGGCCTGAAGATCGTCCTGCGCGACGAGCGGCCCGGTCAGAGCAAGGCCGAGACCGGCATGGCCGAGGAGATCTCGCTCGCCGAGGAGGCCCCGGCCCCGCAGGCCGAGGCGCCGGCCTTCGAGCCCACCGAGATCACGTACCTCTACGAGGACGGCCTGCGAGACTTCGTCGCCCACATCAACCGGACCAAGACCGCCATCCACCGTTCGGTCGTCGGCTTCTCGGCCGAGGGCACCGGCAAGAACGACATGGCCATGTCCGTCGACATCGCCATGCAGTGGTCGGAGGCCTACTCCGAGTCGGTGCACACCTTCGCCAACACCATCAACACCCACGAGGGCGGCACCCACGAGGAGGGCTTCCGCGCGGCGCTGACCTCGATCGTCAACCGCTACGCGGAGGACAAGAAGCTCTTCAAGAGCAAGGACGAGAAGCTCACCGGCGAGGACATCCGCGAGGGCCTGGCCGCGATCGTCTCGGTCAAGCTCGGCGACCCGCAGTTCGAGGGGCAGACCAAGACCAAGCTGGGCAACACCGAGGTCAAGGGCTTCGTGCAGCGGGTCTGCAACGAGCAGATCGGGCACTGGTTCGAGGCCAACCCGGCCGAGGCCAAGCAGATCATCACCAAGGCCAGCTCGGCCGCGCGCGCCCGCCGGGCCGCGCAGCAGGCCCGCCAACTGGCCCGGAAGAACCCGCTGAACTCGACCGGCCTGCCCGGCAAGCTGGCCGACTGCCGCTCGACGGACCCACGCAACTCCGAGGTCTACATCGTCGAGGGCGACTCGGCCGGCGGCTCGGCCAAGTCCGGCCGCGACTCGATGTTCCAGGCGATCCTGCCGATCCGCGGGAAGATCATCAACGTCGAGAAGGCCCGCATCGACCGGGTGCTGAAGAACACCGAGGTCCAGTCGATGATCACGGCCTTCGGCACCGGCATCCACGACGAGTTCGACCTGTCGAAGCTCCGGTACCACAAGATCGTGCTGATGGCCGACGCCGACGTCGACGGCCAGCACATCCGCACGCTGCTGCTGACCCTGCTGTTCCGCTTCATGCGGCCGCTGGTCGAGGCCGGGCACGTGTACCTGGCCCAGCCCCCGCTCTACAAGATCAAATGGGGCGGCAAGGTCGGAGACGAGTACGTCTACACCGACAAGGAGAAGGAAGGCGCCCTCAGGCTCGGTGCCGAGGCCGGCCGCAGGATCAAGGACGACGCGATCCAGCGGTTCAAGGGCCTCGGTGAGATGAACGCCACCGAGCTCTGGGAGACCACGATGAACCCGGAGACCCGGGTCCTGCTGCAGGTGACCCTCGAGGACGCCGCGACCGCCGACGAGCTGTTCAGCGTCCTCATGGGCGAGGACGTCGACGCCCGCCGCAGCTTCATCACCCGCAACGCCAAGGACGTCCGCTTCCTCGACGTCTGAGACAGGCCCCCGGCCCGCCGCGGAAGCGCCCCGTCCCCCTCACCCCTCGCACGCTCGGGTGAGCCTCGGGACGGGGCCGGCGGCGGGACGCAGCCGGGGGCCGGCCCGCTGACCCGCGACCCCGTCCACCTCCTGTGCGCCCCCCTGCACGACCCCGGCCCCGTCCCGGGTCCCACCCCGAGCCTGCGGAGGGTGGGGAGGACGGGGTCCTTCACCCGTGGAGATCTGAACCGTGACCGAGACCCCCGCCCGCGACCGCATCGAGCCGGTCGACCTCCAGCAGGAGATGCAGCGCAGCTACATCGACTACGCGATGTCGGTCATCGTCGGCCGCGCGCTGCCGGAGGTCCGCGACGGCCTCAAGCCGGTGCACCGCCGCGTGCTGTACGCCATGTACGACCAGGGCTTCCGCCCCGACCGGAGCTACGTCAAGTGCGCCCGCGTCGTCGGCGAGGTCATGGGTAACTACCACCCGCACGGCGACTCGGCGATCTACGACGCCCTCGTGCGGCTGGCCCAGCCCTGGTCGATGCGCTACCCGTTGATCGACGGCCAGGGCAACTTCGGCTCCCCGGGCAACGACCCGGCGGCGGCCATGCGCTACACCGAGGCCCGGCTGACGCCGCTGGCCATGGAGATGCTGGCCAACATCGACGAGGAGACCGTCGACTTCCAGCCCAACTACGACGGCAAGAACCAGGAGCCGCTGGTCCTGCCGGGGCGCATCCCCAACCTGCTGGTCAACGGCTCGGCCGGCATCGCCGTCGGCATGGCCACCAACATGCCGCCGCACAACCTCCGCGAGGTCGCGGACGCGGTCTTCTGGATGCTCGACCACCCCGAGGCCGAGCACGAGGAGGCGCTGACCGCCTGCATGCAGCGGGTCAAGGGGCCCGACTTCCCGACCCACGGCCTGATCGTCGGCCGCGAGGGCATCGAGGAGGCCTACCGCACCGGCCGCGGCTCGGTGCGCATGCGCGCGGTCGTCACCGTCGAGGAGGACGCCAGGGGCCGGGTGCAGCTGGTCGTCACCGAGCTGCCGTACCAGGTCAACCCCGACAACCTGGCCGAGGCGATCGCCGAGGCGGTCAAGGACGGCCGGCTGCAGGGCATCAGCGAGATCGCCGACGAGTCCAGCGACCGCGTCGGCCGCCGGCTGGTCATCACGCTGCGGCGGGACGCCGTGGCCAAGGTCGTGCTGAACAACCTCTACAAGCACACCCAGCTGCAGACGACGTTCGGCTGCAACATGCTCTCCATCGTCGACGGCGTCCCCCGCACGCTGCGCCTCGACGAGCTGATCCGCTACTACGTGCTGCACCAGATCGAGGTCATCCAGCGGCGGACCCGCTACCGGCTGCGCAAGGCCGAGGAGCGCGCGCACATCCTGCGCGGTCTGGCCAAGGCACTCGACCAGCTCGACGCGGTCATCGCCCTCATCCGGTCCAGCGCCTCGGCCGACGCGGCCCGCAGCGGCCTGATGGAGCTGCTGGACATCGACGAGATCCAGGCGACCGCGATCCTGGACATGCAGCTGCGCCGGCTGGCCGCCCTCGAGCGGCAGCGGATCCTCGACGAGCTCGCCGAGCTCGAGGCCCGCATCGCCGACCTGCAGGCGATCCTCGACTCGCCCGAGCGGCAGCGGCAGATCATCCGCGACGAGCTCGCCGAGATCGTGGAGAAGTACGGCGACGACCGGCGCACGAAGTTCGTGGCCAACGACGGCGACGTGTCGATGGAGGACCTCATCGCCGAGGAGGAGGTCGTCGTCACCATCACCCGCACCGGCTACGCCAAGCGGACCAAGAGCGACCTCTACCGGTCGCAGCGCCGCGGCGGCAAGGGTGTCATGGGTGCGGCGCTGAAGCAGGACGACATCGTCGACCACTTCTTCGTGGGCTCCACCCACGACTGGATCCTCTTCTTCACCAACAAGGGCCGGGTGTACCGCGCCAAGGCCTACGAGCTGCCCGAGGCCAACCGCACCGCCCGCGGCGCCCACGTGGCCAACATCCTGGCCTTCCAGCCCGACGAGAAGATCGCCCAGGTCATGCAGATCAAGGACTACGGGGTCGCCCCGTACCTGGTCCTGGCCACGGCGAACGGGCAGGTGAAGAAGACTCGGCTGACCGACTTCGACTCCCCGCGCAGCGGCGGCGTCATCGCGATCAACCTGCGGGAGACCGACGAGCTGGTGGGCGCCGCGCTCATCGACCCGGACCAGGACCTGCTGCTGGTCACCCGCAAGGCGATGTCGATCCGCTTCAAGGCCGACGACGCGACCCTGCGGCCGATGGGCCGGGCCACCGAGGGCGTGCGCGGCATCGCGCTGTCCCCGGACGACTCGCTGCTGTCGATGATCGTGGTCGAGGAGGGTGTCGACGTCCTCGTCGCCACCGAGCGCGGCTTCGCCAAGCGGACCGGGATCGAGAACTACCCGGCCCAGGGACGCGGCGGCAAGGGCGTGCTGACCGCCGACCCGAAGGCGCGCAAGGGCAACCTGGTCGGGGCGCTGTCGGTGCGGCTCGGGGACGAGCTCTACGCCATCACCTCCGGCGGCGGTGTCATCCGCACCCCGGTCAACGGCGTCCGGCACAACAAGGACCGCGCCACCATGGGTGTCAAGCTCATGAACTTGCCGGAAGACGTGTCGATCGTGGCCATCGCTCGGACGACGGACAACGACGAGCCTGCGGCCTAGGCTGAGGGCGATGACGGCGGGGTGGGGCGTCCGCACTCCCGGGTGCGGCCCCCTCCTCCGTCACCGCCACCAGGGATCTGACCGGCGCCCGGGTGCTCCCGGCCGCGTGCCGGGTAGCCCGGGTGGGAGGCAGCGGCGAGGGCCGCTGGGGAACGGGAGACTCGCATGAGCGACCGGACACAGGGTTCGGTGCGCACCGGGTCCCGCACGGGGGATTCCGCCCCGGCACAGGGCACGGCGACCGGTCAGCAGCCCGCGACGGACGGCGCCCCGTCCGTGGGGGCCACCCAGTCCATCCCCGGCGCGAACACCGCCCGGACCCAGGCCCAGGCGCCCTCCTCCGACGGCAGCGCCCCGGCTGCTGCCGGTCCGGCGTCCGGCACGCAGACCGCCGTCCCCCCGGTCACCGGTGCCCAGCCCGCCGCCGGTACGCAGTCCGCCACCGGCGCTCCCGCTGCGGCCGGTGCCTCGCCGGCCGGCGCCGCCGCGAAGGCCTCCCCCGGCAAGGCGGCCCGCGGCCCGCGCCGCGCCCGCCTGCAGCTGCGGCACATCGACACGTTCTCCGCGCTGAAGATCTCGCTGGTCCTGTCCATCGCGATGTTCTTCATCTGGATGGTCGCGGTCGGCGTGCTCTACGGCGTGCTGTCCGGCCTCGGCGTCTTCGAGACCCTCAACGACCTGTTCGGCCAGCTCGGCAGTGCCTCCGGCGGCGACGGCGGCAGTGAGGTCATCACCCCGGGCATCGTCTTCGGCGGGGCCGCGGTCATCGGGGCCATCAACATCGTGCTGATGACCGCGCTGTGCACGGTCGCGGCCTTCATCTACAACATGTGCTCCGACCTGGTCGGCGGCCTCGAGGTCACCCTCTCCGAGCGGGACTGAGCCCGCCCCACCCACGAGTGCACGCAGGCGCCCCCTCCCGACGACGGAGGGGGCGCCTGTGCGCGTTCGGGCGCCGACTGCGGGGAACCAGGACTCCCGGCACCCTGCGGGCCCGGTCACGCCGCAGGGCACGGGTCCGCCCGCCGTGCTGGGCGGATGACCCCCCTGCGGACGACGCGTCCGGGCCGGGTACGCTGGTCGAGGTCCACGGGCCTGTAGCTCAGGCGGTTAGAGCGCATCCCTGATAAGGATGAGGCCGGAGGTTCAAGTCCTCCCAGGCCCACCCGTGTCCCGGCGTCACCGGCCCACCCCGCTCCCGGGGTCGGGCTCCCGGCCCCCTCCGGAGGAGGGGGACTCCCTCGAGGAGGTACTCCGCGTGCTCAGGAAGCTGGTCTTCGCGGCAGCCGCCGCCGGCGCCCTCGCGGCCGTCCGCAGACGGTCGGGCGGCAGGGCCGAGGCCGACCTCTGGGCCGAGGCCACCCGCGGGCCCCAGGCGGTCAGCACGCCCACGGCCCGCTGACCCACCGGGAGGTCCCACCTCCCCTCCCCGGGGACGTAGCTCAATTGGCAGAGCACCGCCTTTGCAAGGCGGGGGTTAGGGGTTCGATTCCCCTCGTCTCCACTCGCTTGACCTGCGGATTCACCTCCGTGAGGGGCTCGGGCGGGCCCTCCGGCGGGGGCTCAGTCCGCAAAATGTCCGCAACTCGTCCGCGGGACGCGGCGCGCAAGGTGTCCAGCCGGTCGGCCACGTCGTCCAGGTCGTCGTCGAACAGGTCGGCGTAGCGGTCCAGGGTCATGGCCGCCGAGGCGTGCCCGAGCATCCGCTGCACCGCCTTGACGTTCGCCCCGGCCTTGATCGCCAGCGAGGCCGCGGTGTGCCGGAGTTCGTGCGGCGTGAGGCCGGGCTCCCCGATGGCCCGGGCCGCGGCATCGAACCAGGCGGACCGGGCGTTCCTGTTGCGCAGCACCGCGCCCTGCGGCGAGGGGAAGGCCAACTCGCCGGCGGGGCGGTTCACCACCGTGCGGGCGAGTTCGTCGACCAGGAACCGCGGCAGCGGCACCGAGCGGCGGCCGTGGGTCTTGGGGGTGCCCCACACCAAGCGCGAGCCGTCGACCTCGGTGACCGCCTCCTCGACCAGCACCCGCCGGCGCAGCAGGTCGAAGTGCTGCACCCGCAGCGCCGCCAGCTCGGACCAGCGCAGCCCGCAGTAGCCGAGCACCAGGACGGCGACCCGGCCGGGCCCGGCGGCGTCGGCGAGCGCCTCGAGCTGCTCGGCGGTCAGGCACCGGCGGCGCTTCTCCTGCATCGGCGGCAGGGCCACACCGAGCGCGGGGTTGACCGCCAGGCGCCGGTCCCGCACCGCGAGCCCGAGGATGCCGGACAGCACGCCCTGCGCCTTGCGAACCGAAGCACCGGCCAGCCCCCGGTCGGAGAGCTCGGACAGCCAGGCCTGTACGTCGCCGTGGGTCACCCGGATGAGGGCGACCCTCCCCCAGCGCGGCAGGACGTGTGTCTTGAGGACGTCGGCGTAGCGGGCGCGACTGGTGGGCTTGAGGTTGATCTTCCCGGCGAGCCAGACGTCCGCCAGCTCACCCACGGTCGTCCTGGCCCGCTTAGGGTCGACATAGGTGCCGGTCTGCACGGCCGCGGTGACCTCGTCGAGCCACCGCTGAGCGTCGATCTTCCGCTTGAAGTGCCGGGCGTGCTCCTTGCCCTGCGCATCGCGGTACCGCGGCCGGTACGTGCCGTCAGGCCTCCGCGCGATCGACGCCACCTTCGATCACCCGCCTCTCTTCGAGTCCCGGCCGCGCCCCGCGCCGGCGGAGGTCTACCACCGGCGCGACCGTCTTGGGCAAGAGCCTGCCGTCGATCCCCGCCTCTATGGACGGCCGCGGCACGGTCTGTGGACGGCGATGTGCGCCGGGGGCCAGGGCGGTCACCGCCGGACACCCGCTGCGGGGGAGACCTGGCCATCGTGCTGGGCGTCGATCCAGCTGCGCAGGTCGTCGGAGCGGTAGAGGACGCGGCGGCCGAGGCGGAAGCTGCGGGGACCGGTGCCCAGGTGGCGCCAGTACCGGAGGGTGGCCACCGGAGCGCGGAGGAGTTCGGCGGCCTCGGTGATGGTGAGCAGTTCGGTCTCGCGGCGGGCCGGATCGTCGGACATGGCTGGCTTCGGTGGGCTCGGGTGGGCTGTGCTCCGTCACGGGAGAAGGCGCCATTCGGGAGCGATTGGTGACAGCTGACCACCGATGTCTTGCGGATTCCTCCGGTTCTCCTGTTGCTGGTGTCCGGGCCCGTGGCCGGCCGGTGCAGGCGGCCCTGCTCATCGGCCGATGCCCGGCGTGGCGCCTCCACGGGCGAGGGTTGGTCCCCGCCGTTCCGCCTCGGGCCGGGGGACGCTGAGTACCGGCGCGACCGGCCGCGGGGCAGCGGCTGCCGTCCGGTCGCGCGACCGGTCCTGGCGGTCGCGGGCGGCCTCTCGAGCGGCCAGCTCGGCCGCGTGGCCGGGGCCGAGGTCGGCCCGGTCGCGGCCGAAGACGGCGATCCACTGCGCCCGGGCCTTGGCCACGTCGGCCGCGACGAGGTGCGCGGTGTTGGCCAACCGTCCGCGGGTCATGCCGACGTAGGCCGAGGCCCCGCCGGTCTGGTCACCGATCACCACGTGCGCGGCGGGAACGGTGTCACCCTGCACGCCGTGCGCGGTGCTGGCGTAGGCCAGCTCCACGTGCTGGGTGACGTAGTCGGCGGGCAGCACCCGGACCCGTGCGCCGGCCGGGGTGACATCGCCCCGGGGGACGTCACCGGTGGCCCTGCCGGCGGTGACCAGCAGCCCACCGCGTCGCCCGACCGCGGTGACGGTCCACGTGTCCCGGTTGGCGACCTCCAGGTCCCGGTCGTTGCGCCGGGTGGCGATCCTGTCGCCGGCGCCGATCCGCTGGCCCGCCCGCGTGGTCACGACCCGGACGTCGTCGACGCGGCCGTCGGTGACCAGCCGGTTGCGGATGGCGGCGTTGAGCTCGTTGACCTGCTGGCGGGTGTCCGCCACCACTGCGACGTTGGCCGCCCGGGGGACGTGAGCGACCGCCGCGGCCAGGGCGTCCTGCAGCGCTGCGTGGTCGGGGTGCAGGTGGATCCGGCCGCGGGCGAGGAGGACGTCGAACACCGCACCTGGGGTGTCACCCCGCCTCATCGCCATCGTCACCTCGGCGTACTCACCGTCCGGAACCGACTGGCCGGCGCTGTCGGTGCGGGTGAAGCGGTGCACCGACTCGAGTGTCAGGCAGGCAGTTGGGTCGACGCTGCCGATGGCAAGGTCCAGGACGCCGCCGCGCCCGACGGCGGCGAGCTGGTGACGGTCGCCCAGTAACGCGAGCCGCGCCCCGGCCTCGTCGGCCACGATGAGCAGAGCGTGGGCGGTGTCCTGGTCGAGCATGCCGGCCTCATCGACGATCAGCAGATCGTCGGGCCGTAGCCGGGTCCCCTCCGCCGGCTCGGTGTGGCTGCGGCCGGTGACCGGGTCGGCCTCGCCGGGAACGAGCCGGGTCCATTCGCCACGGTCGTTCCAGCGCCAGCCGTGGGCGAAGACGAGGGACGCCACTGATCCAGCGGCCGCGCCGACCTCCGCGCGCGCGACCTGGGCGGCCTTCAGCGTCGGGGTGACCACCACCAGTCGCCGTCCCTGCCGTTCGAGCAGGGCGCGCGTGGCGGCCAGCGTGGTGGTCTTGCCCGCCCCGGCCGCGCCCTCCACCACGACCAACCGCCGGTTCCCGGTCAGGACGGCGATTGCGGCGGCCTGACCGGCGTCCAGGTGCCCCATGAGTCCCACTGGCAGGAGCTCCGGCTGCGGCCCGGCCAGGGTTGGCTGGTCGGCCCGGGCGGCGAACCGGGTCCGCAGATCGGCCTCCACCGCCAGCACCGGCCGCGAGGTCCAGGACCGGACATGTTCCGGCACTCCCTCCAGGTCCACGAGGGGAACACACCGGTCGAGAGCGCGGGCGGTGAGGTCCTCGGCCAACTCGAGGCGCACCGCCGTGTCGGCGATGACGCCCTCCGCGGCGATCAGCCGCTCGACCTCGCCGCGCACGTCGGCGGCGTTCCACGCCGAGCGGCCGGCGCCCAGCCGGCTCAGCACTCTGTCGACGGCAGCCGCGCGGTCGAGCGCGCCGACCAGAGTCGGCGCCAGCGAGACGGGATGGGAGGGATCGCGATAGCCCAGTGACCCCAGCTCGGCCCGCCACCGCGCCACGAGGTCGGCCCCAGAGCGGGGGATGACCTTGTCCGGGCGCCCCTCGGCCCAGGCGCGGGCGTCCCAGGCCCGCCGCAGCGCCGGACCTGGCCGTTCGCCGGGGTGCGCCGCCATCCAGTCGCGTTCGTACCGGTCCAGGTTCCGCCCGATCTGCGCCGCCCGTGCGCTGAACGGGCCCGCATACTCGGCAAGCTCCAGTATTCCTCCAGTCGCATCTAGGGTGTAGCCGTGCGCGGCGAGGGCGGCCCGGAACTGCGGATCGCACGCGACCGCCGCGTGCCCGATCCCGTTGAGCGCGGCGAGGAAGTCACGCACGCCGACGGTGTGCAGCCCGCGCCACTGTTCGGCGGCGAACACCCGGGCGCCGATCTGCAGGTGCAGATGCCGGTGCGGGTCTCCGGCCCGGGAGGTGTAGTGCCGCACCGTCACCGCCTCCAGCACCTGGACCGGCACCTGCACTTGCCCGCCGCGGGGGCCGACCCGGGTGGTCGCGTGGGCGGCGAGCCAGCCGATGATCTGGGCGGCGGCGCGGTCTTGGGCGGCGTCGTAGGCGTCCGCGACGTCGTAGTGCATCGCGGCGGCCAGTGACCAGGACTTCGGGCCGTTGACCACCACCTCGACGAAGCGCACCGCGCGCTCGTCGGTGCGCAGCCGCCCCCGTGGGTCGCCGGTGTCCGGATCTTGGCCGGCCACCCAGGTCTCGTAGGCCTCCCCCGCCAGCGGCGCCCGCTCGGCCATCCGTCCGTCGCGGGCCACGAAGCGGCGGGCCAGGCCGGTGCCCTCGGCCAGGTAGTAGTCATCGGCCCGGCCACGGTCGGCTTCCAGATACGCCCGGGCAGCCGCCGGCGACCCGGCGTACACCTTCATTCCACCGCGCATTTTTAACGCTACCCAACAATGACCAACAGGTCACCCCTAGAAACGGCGACGGGCCCCGCGAAGCGGGGCCCGAACTACCCATATTGGTAGCATGCGTGCCGCTGCTTGGTGAAGGCTGGAGAACGGCACGGAAGATGTTTGTGTCGCGGTCTGGGGTCGTTGCATTCGTCATGCCGTTGGTCGTCTATGGCAATTATTGAGTGCGAGCAGAGTGTCTGCTCTCGGTGGACAGCAGCCTGCGGCGACACGGTGGTGTGGGCGCCGGGCGGCCGGCCGGACAACGCAGTTCTGCCGTAGAGGCCCGCTTGCCCCACCCTTGCGGAAGGTTCATCGGGCCGGCCCTACAGGACGGCAGCCGAGGGGGACGTGCGTGGTCCTGCGGTTTTCCCGGTTGCGTTCGGCTTGCGGGACGCCCCGCTAGTGCTCGATGAGCGAGCGTGTTGTCCGCAACTCGCGTCGAGCCGCAGCGCTGCCGCCGGGGACCCCGGACCGCCTCTTCCCACCCGGATGTGGCTAGCCCCAGGTCGCTAGAGCTCGACGCGGGGCCGTGGGTCGAGGGAGTGCTCCATGATCGCCGCCGAGATGTGCCTGAGCATCCGCTGTACAGCCTTGACCAAACGTCTTCGAGCCCGCGCGGCTGGGACGTACGGCCATCGCGGGGAGCGCGCGGTCTCACGGGGGGCTCAGGGCTGGGTCGGGCCGGCTCGGCGTGGGGCTCGCCGTGCTCACCTGTCGCTGTAGCTGATGATGGGCGCGCTGCTGCAGCATCGGCCGGCGGAGTCGTCGACGCCGATTTGTCCGTTGTGGACGGGCGTCCACAACGATGTGTACGCTTGTACGCATGATTGTGGGCGAGAACGATGGACGGTCGATGCGCGAGCGGATGCTCGCGGGCGACCTCTACATCGCCGATGACCCCGAGCTGGCCGAGGCCAACGCCACGGCGCTGGACCTGACGGCGGCCTACAACGCCACGACGGTCCGTCAGCGTCCGTTGCGGCGCCAGCTGCTCGAGCGCCTGCTCGGTGCCGTCGGCGAGGACACCGAGATCCGACCGCCGCTGTTCGTCGACTACGGCACACACGTGCGCGTCGGCGCCCGCTGCTTCGCCAACTTCGGCCTGGTCGCCCTCGACGTCGCGGCGATCGCCATCGGCGACGACGTGCAGATCGGCCCGAACGTCCAGCTGCTCACGCCTACGCACCCCGTCGAGCCCCAGCCGCGCCGCGACAAGTGGGAGGCCGCCCGGCCCATCACCATCGGCAACAACGTCTGGCTGGGCGGCGGCGTCATCGTGCTGCCCGGCGTGACCATCGGCGAGAACACCGTGGTCGGCGCCGGCTCCGTCGTCACGAAGGACCTGCCGCCGAACGTGGTCGCCGTCGGCAATCCGGCGCGGATCGTCCGTGCGGTCGGCGACCCGCCCCCGGACACCGGCGCATAGGCGTGACGGCCGAGGCGCTCCCCGGCGCCGGGGACGAGCGGGTTCACCGCGTGCGGCGCTACGACCCAGATCGTCGGCAGCGGCTGGTCGACACGGCGCTCGAGGTCATCGCCGAGCACGGCGTCATCGGCGCCACGCACCGAGCGATCGCCCGCGCCGCTGACGTGCCGCTCGGCTCCACCACCTACCACTTCGCTTCGATCGACGAGTTACTGGCCACTGTGTTCACCGTGCACGCCGAGCGGGTCGCGCAGGCACTCGAGGAGCGGATGCGCGAGGCGCCCGACCGACAGGCCGCGCTGGACGCGCTCGCCCGGCACTTGTCCGCGGACCTACTGGGGAGCGATCGGACCCTGGTGCTCGCGGTGGAGCTGTACGTAGCCGCAGCGCGTCGGCCCGCGCTGCGGGTCGTGACGCAGGACTGGATGGAGCGCAGCCGCCGCGCCCTGGAGCTGCACTTCGACCCGGTCACCGCCCGTGAGCTCGACGCCCTCGTCGAGGGGCTGGTCCTGCACCAGTTCCTGTCCACCGATCCCATGACGCCCGAGCAGGTTCGCCACGCCCTCGTGCGCATCACCCGCTGAGTCGCAGTTCAGCGGCCCTTCTCCTCCCGGAGCCTGCTCATGTCCGTGCCCGCACGCGTCGTCGCACCACGCCTGCGCCATGCCCGTGCCGCGGTTTCGGCGGTGTTCTTCGTCAACGCCGTGCTGTTCGCCAACCTGGTCCCGCGCCTGCCCGAAATCAAGGACCGCCTGGAGCTGAGCAACGCCGCGTTCGGCAGCGCCATCGCCGCGATGCCGGCCGGCGCACTGCTTGCCGGCCTGTTGGCGCCGCTGTTCATCCGGTGGTTCGGCTCGGCGAAGGTGGCCTCGCTCGGGCTCCTCGCGCTCGGGCTTGCGATCGCGGGCCTGCCGCTCACCGGTGGGTGGGTCGCCTTCGCGGCGCTGATGCTGGTGGTCGGTGGCCTCGACGCGATCGTGGACGTGGCGCAGAACGCGCACGGCTTCCGCGTGCAGCGCGCCTACGGGCGCTCCATCGTCAACGGCCTGCACGCACTGTGGAGCATCGGCGCGGTCTTCGGCGGCCTGCTCGGTTCCCTCGCCGCCGGTCTCGACGTGCCGATGACCGCACACCTTGCTGCGTCGGCGATCGTCTTCGGCGGCGTGGCGGTCGCCGTGCTGAGCTTTCTGCTCAGCGGACCCGAGGACGCCGAGCGTGTCCCGCTCCCGGCCGGCGCCGACGAGCCGCCCGCCGGTCACCGCCGCCACGGCCACCTCGCCGGCCGTACCGTGCTCCTGCTCGGCGTGCTCGGTGCCCTCGCTGCCTGCGAGGCGTTCGTCCAGGATGCCGGCTCGTCCTGGGGGGCTCTGTACCTGCGCGGCGAGGTCGGCGCCACCGCCGCCGTGGGCGGGCTCGCCTTCGTTGCGCTGCAGGTTGCGATGACCGCCGGTCGGCTCGTCGGGGACCGCGCGGTCGACCGGTTCGGGCAGCGCCGCGTCGCCCGCGTCGGCGGCGCCGTCACCGCCGTCGGCATGACGCTCGCGCTCGCCGTCCCTTCCGTCAGCACCGTCCTCGTCGGCTTCGCGCTGACCGGCCTCGGCGTGGCCACCCTCGTCCCGGCCGTCATGCACACCGCTGACGAGCTGCCGGGCCTGTCGAACGGTGTGGGGCTCACTGTCGTCGGCTTCCTGCTCCGCTTCGGCTTCCTCGTCTCGCCGACGCTCATCGGCCTGCTTGCCGACGTCGTCAGCCTGCGCGGGGCGCTGGTCAGCGTCGTCGTCGCCGGGCTCGTCGTGCTGCTCCTCGGCCGGGTCCTCGTGACGGCCGCCCACCCGGCGGACGATGATCAAGGCATGCCGCCGTCGAGCACGCCTGCTGCCGGCCCGACGCGGACCAGCCCGTGAGCCGGACGCACCCGGCCACGCCCGGGTCGCTGCGGTGATGGAGCTCGAGGCCGGCGAACCTCACGCCGGCCCCTGGCGGAGCGTGCCGCTATCCGAGCTGGTCGGCCTGCTCGACGGGGCGTCCAGCAAGCCGGTCGGTCGACCGCGAATCGTGGCGGTCGACGGGCGCGGCGGCGCCGGCAAGAGCACGCTCGTCGAGCTGCTCCGGGCGCATGTACCTCGCTCGGCGGTGGTGCACACCGACGACGTCGCCTGGCACCACGCCTACTTCGACTGGGCCGGGCTGCTCGCCGAGTCCGTGCTCCTCCCGCTCCGCCGAGGCGAGGCAGTCGACTACCGACCGCGCGCATGGGAAAAGCGACGCCGACCCGGCTCGATCGATGTGCCGGGCGGCCTGGACACCGTCTGGGTCGAGGGCACGGGGGTGCTCCGGCAGCAGCTGCGACCGCTGCTAGACGCCTCGATCTGGATCCAGGTCGACCACGTCACTGCTGCGCAACGGCTGCTGGACCGCGACGGCGCGGCGCCGGAGCAGCTGCGTCTCGTCGAGGACTGGGCGCGCGAGGAGAAGCCCTTCCTCCGGCGGGAGGAGCCTTGGACGCACGCCACGGTCGTGGTCGCCGGCAGTCCGGTCCTCGACAAGCTCCCGCCTGGTCACGTAGCCATCGCGGCACCCTTGCCGTACAGCCGCTGAGTCGGCGGACGCCGTCGCCTTCGCTTCCAACGCGCCGGTATATGACCACCTCCCCCTGGTGACGGGACGGTCCAGACCCCACCGCTGTCCACAACCGCCAACCTCCGACTGCACAGCGCCGGAGGAAGGGTGGGCCGCAGGCCCATCCCACAGGGACGCGAAGCGCCCTTCCGGCGGCCGGCGCAGTCGGAGATGCTCCGGCGGGGATGGGCGGGTGCTCCGCGACTGCCTCGGCGGCTGCTGCCTAGAGGTGTTCAGTCCGCACAGAGTCCGCAGATAGTCCGCAAAACGGTCAGAATCGGTCAACGACGGCCGACGATGCTCAATGGCGAAAGCGCTGCTCAGAGGTCCGTTTCAGTCACTGCCCATCGTGCCAAACCACCCCTTGGTCGAGTTTGCAAGGCGGGGGTTAGGGGTTCGATTCCCCTCGTCTCCACTCCCTCGACGGGCCGACGGGCCTGTGATCCCCCGCCCGGAGGCGGGGCCGCGGCGCGTCACTGAGCCGGTGCGGTCCGGGCGCTGTCCGCGCGGGGCCGCCCGCGGGGCGTCCAGCCGGTGGACCACCTCGTCCAGGTCGTCGAGGAGGTCGGCGCCGCGAGCTCGTCCCCGGGCCGGTCCACCACCGGGCTCCGTGCGCGACGGCCTGCCCGCCCGGGCTCGGCGGTCCCCCTCCCCGTCCCCGACCGGCCTGCCCGCGGCGTTCGGACGGTGCGGCGCGGTGGCGATCCGCGGCTGGCGTCCGTGGTTACTGTCGCCGCCTCGCCGTCACGAGATCCTGGAGGGCCCGACGTGAGCACCCAGCCGCCAGCACCCGATGCGCCGCCGCCCGTCGGGCGGCCGGAGCCGGCAGGGCCGCCTGCCGGGTGGCTGCAGCAGGCACCGCCGCCCGCCTGGCGGCCGCAGCAGGCACCGCAGGTGCGTCAGCCCGGCTCCTTCCGGCACGGCTTCGCCCTCGGGCTCGGGGCGACCCTCGGCGCCGGCGTGGTGCTGGCCGTGGTGGCCGTGGGCCTGACCGTGGTGATGGTGCTGGCCCTGGTCGGGCTGACCGCGGGCGGCGACAGCCCTCCCAGCGGGCCGCCGACGGAGACCGTCTGGGGAGCGGCGGGTGCCCCGGCGCGGCTGATCGCGGTCCCGGTCACCGGCGTCATCCTGGGCAGCCAGAGCGACGGCGTCACCTTCGGCGGCGCCACCTACGGCTACGACGTCGCCGACACCATCGACGCCCTGGGGACCGAGGACGCCGATGGTCTGATCCTGGAGCTCAACACCCCGGGAGGCGCGATCCACGGCTCCCGCGCCATCGCCGACGCCGTGGAGCGCTACCAGAAGCGGACCGGCAACCAGGTGATGGCCCACGTGCAGGGCATGTCGGCTTCGGGCGGGGTGTACGCCATGGCCGGAGCCGACCAGATCGTGGCCGACCACGGCAGCCTCGTCGGCAGCATCGGTGTGATCATGGGCCCCTTCCAGCGTTTCCGCGACGTCACCGGCATCCCGGGCTCGCTGCTGGAACCGGGTGTGACGACGGACGGCGGCGTCACCGAGGAGTACCTCACCCGCGGCCGCGGCAAGGACTTCGGCAACCCCTACCGCGACATGACCGAGGAGGAACGGGCGGTCCTGGGACGCGGCCTGGACCGGGAGTACGAGGCGTTCGTCGCGTGGGTGTCCCAGGCGCGGGGCATACCGCCGCAGACGATCGTCGACGAGCTGGGTGCCTTCGTCTTCGACAGCTACACCGCCGTCGAGCGTGGTCTGGTCGACCGGGTCCTCGGCCGCGAGGAGGCCTACCGCCACGCCGCCGAGATGAACGGCGTCGACCCCGCTGACACCCGCGTGGACCGGGTGGTGGCGCCGGGCCTCGTCGAGTCCCTCCTCGCCGCGAGCGGGCCGGTGGGCGGCATCGGTGCTGCTCCGGTGGAGAGCGAACCCGGCCGCAGCATCGTGTGCACCGGCGCCCCGCTGGTCCTCGCCTACCACGGGGAGCTCTCGGCCGTCTGCACGCCCCGCTGAGGCCCCGCGTCGGCCAGGACCTCCGGCACTGGACGCCACCCCCTCCCTGCGCCACCGTCGCCCCGGCCGCTGGCCCACCGGCTGGGGCGGGCCGGGACCTCGCGACGGAGGAGGAGCCGTGGCGCGCAAGAGCCTGGACTGCCGGATGGCCCCCAGCGAGCGCAACTGCACCGTGCAGATCTCCGGCGAGGAGGACGAGGTCCTCGAACTGGCGGTGGCGCACGCCGTCGCCGCGCACGGGCACACCGACGGCGCCGAGCTGCGGGAGGGGCTGCGGGCCGCCCTGCGGGAGGAGGAGGGGCTCCTGGCCGAGCCGGGCTCCTTCCTGCAGCTGGTCGAGTTCCACGCCCGCGACCTCGACGGCTTCGGCCGCATCGTGGAGGAGTGGCAGGAGCGGATGGGGCGTGAGACCACCGTCCGCTGGGGTGTGGTCGCCGCCGACCGCCACCGCGCCGGCACCTACGTCGAGATCGTCGCCTTCCCCGACCACGCCTCGGCGATGCGCAACTCCGACCACCCGGTGACCGCGGACTTCGCCAAGCGGATGCAGGAGGTCACCGACGGGGAGGCGTCCTACCGCGACCTCGACGTCGTCCGCGTGCTGCGGCCCTGACGCCGGTGTCCACCGGTCCGCTCCCCGTGCTCGCGGGGTGCGGACCAGTGGGAGAGTGGACGTCGTGACTGAAGCGACTCCTGCGCGCCGCGCCGTCCTGCACACCAACCACGGCGACATCACCGTCGACCTGTTCCCCGACCACGCCCCCAAGACGGTCGCGAACTTCGCCGACCTGGCCGAGGGCCGCCGCGAGTGGACCCACCCGCAGACCCGCGCGAAGACCACCGACCGCCTCTACGACGGCACCGTCTTCCACCGGATCATCGACGGCTTCATGATCCAGGGCGGCGACCCGCTGGGGCAGGGCATCGGCGGCCCGGGCTACCAGTTCGGCGACGAGATCCACCCCGACCTCGCCTTCACCAAGCCCTACCTGCTCGCCATGGCCAACGCCGGCCCCGGCACCAACGGCTCCCAGTTCTTCGTCACCGTCGCGCCCACCACCTGGCTGACGGGCAAGCACACGATCTTCGGCGAGGTGGCCGACCAGGCCGGCCGGGACGTCGTCGACCGCATCGCCAAGGTGAAGACCGGCCGCGGCGACCGCCCGGTGGAGGACGTCGTCCTCCAGTCGGTCGAGGTGCAGCGCAGCTGACCACCAGCCCGGACGACGGGGGCGCCGGTCCCGGCCAGCCGCAGCCGGCGCCCCCGACACCGACCTGCTACCGGCACCCCGACCGGCCCACCCGCATCTCGTGCACCCGCTGTGATCGGCCGATCTGCCCGGAGTGCATGACGCCGGCCTCGGTCGGCTTCCAGTGTCCCGACGACGTCCGCGCGGGCAACGCCGGCGTGCGGCAGGTCCGGCAGGCCCCGCTGCTGCAGCGGGCCGGCCGGCGCTTCGGTGCGGTCACGGTCAGCCTCATCGCGCTCAACGTGGCCATGTTCGTCGCCACCGCCGTCTCCGCGGGCCTGGTCGGCGCGAACCCGCTGGACAACCAGCTGTCGCCGCTGTTCGCCCGACTGGCGCAGATCCCCGTCCTGGTCGAGCTGGGGGAGGACTGGCGGCTGGTCACGGCGGCGTTCCTGCACATCGGCCTCGTGCACCTGGTGCTCAACATGCTGGCGCTGCTGGTCTTCGGCTCCGAGCTGGAACGCCAGCTGGGCCGGTGGCGCTACCTCGCCGTCTACCTCGTGTCGCTGCTCGGCGGCGCGGTCGCGCTGCAGCTGTTCGGTGAGCCGGGACGCCCGGTCGCCGGGGCCTCGGCCGCGATCTACGGCCTGCTCGGCGGGCTCGCCGTCGTCATGCTGGCCCGCCGGGAGGACCTGCGCGGCCTGCTGACCCTGCTGGCCATCAACGTGCTCATCAGCTTCCTGCCCGGCGTCTCCCTGCTGGGGCACCTGGGCGGGCTGGTGGCCGGCTTCGCGGCCACGGGGGTGGTCGTGCTGGCCCGGCGGCGCACCGAGCTGCAGGTGCTGGGCCTCATGCTGCTGACGGCACTGCTCGTCGTGGTCGCGCTGACCGTGTCGACGCTCGTCGTCCTCGGTTGAGAGGACCACCCCTCCCCTCTCGACGGACCCCCTCGCCCCCGCCACTCGCAGGGCTCGCGGCGGGACCCCGCGAGGGAGCCGTCAGGGCTCGGCGCGGGCCCCTGGAGGGTGGCCGTTCCCGTCCGTCACCAGGCCGGCGGCGAGCCCCTGGACGGGGCCGGCCCCGGACGTCTGCTCCGTCGGTCAGCCGGGACGCAGCGCGTGCAGCGCCCGGGCGACGTCGCCCGGGTCGGCACCCAGGTCCCGGCGGCCGAGGAGCACCAGCTCGCCGTCGTCGTCCGGTCCGGCGGCGGTGTCCAGCTCCAGCAGCCGGGAGCGCACGCCCCAGCGCCGCGTGTCTCGCACCCGCACCCGCAGCCGCGCCCACGGCAGCTCGGTGGTGCCGCTGAGCCGGCGGACGGCGACCCCGGCCGGTCCGGCGGCCAGCCGGGGGCGGAGCAGGCGGTCGCGCGCGGCCAGCGCCAGCAGCAGGACGGCGGCCGCGCCGACGAGGACCCGCCCGAGCGGGTCGAGGAACACGGTCGCCAGCCCCAGCAGGAGCCCCGTGACCGCCGGCACCGCCGACTCCCCGGCGCGCGGTGACCACTCCACGCCGTCCAGCCTCCCAGCAGGAGGACCCCGTCCCCTCACGCCTCGGGAGAGGACCCCCTGCCCCCCGCCACTCGCAGGCTCGCGGCGGGACCCTGCAGGGAGCCTGCGAGCCCCTGGACGGGGCCAGGGGACGGGTGCGTGGACGTCCTACGATCGGCGCCACGGTGGGTGGACCGCCGCCCACGTCGACGAGGAGTGGTCATGCGAGATGCCGTCATCTGCGCCGCGGTGCGCACCCCGGTGGGCAAGCGGGGCGGAGGGCTGTCCGGCGTGCACGCCGTGGACCTGTCCGCCGCCGTGCTCGACGCCCTGGTGGAACGCACCGGCATCGACCCGGCCGTGGTCGAGGACGTCTTCTGGGGCTGCGTGAGCCAGGTCGGCGAGCAGACGTTCAACATCGGTCGCAACGCCGTGCTCGCCGCGGGCTGGCCGGAGTCGGTGCCCGGGACGACGATCGACCGGCAGTGCGGCTCCTCGCAGCAGTCGGTGGCCTTCGCCGCCGCCACGGTCATCAGCGGCCAGGCCGACGTCGTGGTCGCCGGGGGCGTCGAGTCGATGAGCCGGGTCCCGATGGGCGCCGCCCGGGCGGACGGCTCGGCCGGCAAGCCGTTGGGGCCGCGCTTCCTCGAGCGCTACGGCGGGGTCTTCCCCAACCAGGGCATCGGCGCGGAGATGATCGCCGAGCGCTGGGGCTTCTCCCGCACCCAACTCGACGAGTACTCGCTCGCCTCGCACGAGAAGGCCGCCAAGGCGCAGGCCGACGGCGCCTTCGAGGAGGAGATCGTCCCGGTGACCACGCCGGACGGCATCGTGGTGAGCGCCGACGAGGGGATCCGCCCCGGCGGCACCCTGGAGAAGCTGGGGTCGCTGAAGACCCCGTTCAAGGAGGACGGCGTCATCAGCGCCGGCAACGCCAGCCAGATCTCCGACGGCTCGGCCGCGCTGCTGGTCACCACCTCGGAGCGGGCCCGCGAGCTCGGCCTGCGCCCGCTGGTGCGCATCCACACGACCGTCATGGCCGGCGACGACCCGGTCATCATGCTGACGGCGCCCATCCCGGCCACGCACAAGCTGTTCCAGCGCTCAGGCCTGTCGGTCGGGGACATCGGCGTCTTCGAGGTGAACGAGGCGTTCGCGCCGGTGCCGCTGGCCTGGCAGGCCGAGACGGGGGCCGACGCCGGCCGGCTCAACCCGCGCGGTGGCGCGATCGCGTTGGGCCACCCGCTGGGCGCCTCGGGCGCGCGCATCATGACCACGCTCGTCCACACCATGCAGGCCACCGGCACCCGCTACGGCCTGCAGACGATGTGCGAGGGCGGTGGGATGGCCAACGCGACCATCCTGGAGCTCGTCACCGACTGAGATCTCCACAGGCGCCCGACGACGGCCCCCGGTCCCCTGCGGACCGGGGGCCGTCGCCGTGCTGGGGACGACGCCTGTGGCGACCGGGATCTGCCGTGGTCAGGCCGCGTGTCGCGCTATCACACGACGGGTACGTCGGCACCTGGGCTCCCGTCCCGCGGCTGGCGCCATGTCGACTCGTCCACAGTTGTGTGCACAGCTGGGGATGGACTCACAGGGGTGTAGTTACTGGGGTGCCCTTCTCGTCACACCTGCCACACCTCTGGTCAAACCGCAGGTCAGAGCCACGCGGTCGAACACCCGTTCTCCACACGTCGTGGACAACCCTGGGGGTTCAGCGCTTTGTCGACCTGTGGACAGCGTCGAGTCGCTGTGCACAACGCTGCTTGTGGACAACACTGTGCGTATCCGACCGGTGACAGACGAGAGGCCCCCGTCCCATGTGGGACGAGGGCCTCGTGCAGGGGTACCGCCCCTGCCGGCACCGCCTCGAGCGTGCGGGGAGCGGGGTGGGCGGGGGCCTACCTCAGCGCCAGCGCATCGACATGACGAGGCCGGCCACCATGAGGCCGAAGCCGATGGCGAAGTTCGCCACGCCGAGGTCGGCCATGAACGGGATGAGCTCCCCGGCGACGTAGAACACGACGATCCACAGCAGCCCCAGCAGCATCAGGGCGACCATGAGCGGGGCGTACCAGCGCGGGCTCGGCTGGACGGCCCGCGCGTGCGTCGTCCCGGACTGCAGGGTGCCCTGCGGCGGCGTGTAGACCGACTTCTTGCGCACCTTGGACTTGGGCACCGTCGTACTCCCTCCGGGGCCGGTCCGTCGCGACCGGCCGTGACCGTTCCCCAGCCTAAGCTCCAGGTGTGGCCACAGCCCGCACCCTGCGCCCACGGATGACCCGTGGGAGTGCCGCCTGGGCCGCGCTGGTGCCCGTGGTGGCGCTGGCGGCGGGGTTGCTGTTCGCCACCTCGAGCCAGACCGCCCAGGGCACCGACCTGCGCGGGGGCGAGGCCACCGAGCTCTCCGCGCTCATCCCTGCCCGGGGGGACGTCGTCGCCGCGCAGGAGGACCAGCTGGCGGCGCTGCAGGCGCAGGTGCAGGCCCTCACCGACCAGGCGGCGTCCCGCGACGGTGACGTGGCCGCCGCCCGGGACGCCGGTCAGGCCGGAGCGCTGTCCGCCGGCCTGGTGGCCCTCACCGGTCCCGGGGTGGAGATCACCCTCGACGACGCGCCGCGGCGGCCGGACGGCTCGCTGCCGATCGGCGCCCGCCCCGACGACGTCGTCATCCACCAGTCCGACGTGCAGGCCGTCGTCAACGCCGTGTGGGCCTCCGGCGCGGACGCGGTGGCGATCATGGACCAGCGGCTGATCGCCACCAGCGCCGTCCGCTGCGTCGGCAACGTCCTGCTGCTGCAGGGCCGCACGTACTCCCCGCCGTTCGTCGTGACCGCCATCGGGGACGCCGACGCCATCCGCGCCCAGCTGGCCGCCTCACCGCAGGTGCAGGTGTTCCGGCAGGCGGTGGAGGACTACGGGTTGGGCTTCGCCGTCCAGCCGCGGGCGGCGCTCACGCTGCCCGGCTACGACGGCCCACCGGCCATGGAGCACGCCACCGCCGCTGACGGCTGAGGTCCCGCGCGCCGGGGGCCATGCCCTGGACGGGGCCGGGCAGGGGCACGGGGTCCTTTGGTACACAGGGACCGTGAGCCGTCCCGTCCTGGTCGTCGACAACTTCGACAGCTTCGTCTACAACCTGGTCCAGTACCTGGGCCAGCTGGGCGTGCAGTGCGTCGTGCGGCGCAACGACGCCGTCACCGTCGACGAGCTGCCCGACCTCGACGTGGCCGGGGTGCTGCTCTCCCCGGGTCCGGGGACGCCCGCGGACGCCGGGGTGACCGTGCCGATGGTCCGGGCCGCCGCCGAGGCGGGCACGCCGGTCCTGGGCGTGTGCCTGGGCCACCAGGCGATCGGTGCGGCGTTCGGCGCCGAGGTGGTGCGCGCACCGGAGCTGCTGCACGGCAAGACCAGCCAGGTGGTGCACGACGGCGTGGGCGTGCTGGCCGGGCTGCCGTCCCCGTTCACCGCGACCCGCTACCACTCCCTCGCCGTCGACCGCGACACCGTGCCCGCCGAGCTGGAGGTCACCGGGACGACGCCCTCGGGCATCGTCATGGCGCTGCGGCACCGCGAGCTGCCCATCGAGGGAGTGCAGTTCCACCCCGAGTCGGTGCTCACCGAGGGCGGCCACCGGATGCTCGCCACCTGGCTGGAGGCCTGTGGCCTGACCCCGGACCCGGCCGCCGTGGAGGCGGCCAGCGCCGCGGCCCACCGGCTCACCACGGTGGCCACGACGGCCTGACGGAGGACCCCCTGCCCCGCCACTCGCAGGCTCGCGGCGGGAGCCTGCAGGGACCGACCTCTCGGCAGCGGGGCCCCTCCGCGGTGTGGGGGAGGGGCCCCGCTCCCGTCTCAGGCCGGCGGTGCGGCGCCCCCGCCTGGCGTCGTCTGGCGAACCGCCCCGACGGTCATGGTCACGGTGCTGCCCGCATCGGCCTCGCTGCCGCCGGCCGGACTGGTGGAGAGGACCACGCCGACGTCGGCTTCGTCGCCGGCCGGGACCTCCCGGACGTCGACCGAGAAGCCGGCGGCCTGCAGCTGCGCCTGGGCCGTCGCCTGGAGCTGACCGACCACGTCCGGGACGGTGACCGTCTCCGGCTCGGCCGGACCGCTGGAGACCTGCAGGGTGATCGGCTCGTCCGCGGCCGCCTGCTCGCCGCCGGAGGGGTCGGTCGCGACGACGGTGCCCTCGGGCTGGTCGGACTCCACCTGCTCGGGGGTGACGTTGGTGAAGCCCGCGCTCCGCAGCGCCTGCGTGGCCGCCGCCTGCTGCTGACCGGTCACGTCGGGCACGGCGGCGGTGCCGTCGGACACCTGCAGCGTCACGGTCGTGCCCGGGTCGACCGACTGACCCTCGCCGGGGGTGACGTCGGTGACCTGGTCGGCGGGCGAGAGCGAGTCGACCTCCTCGGTCTGCACGTCCTCGAAGCCGGCGTTCGCCAGGGTGGCCTCGGCACGGTCGACGTCCAGGCCGATGACGGCGGGGACCTCCACCGTGTCCGGGCCGACGCCGACGACCAGGTCGACGGTGCTGCCCTGGGCGACCTGGGTGCCGCTCGACGGGTCGGTGCCCAGGACGGTGTCGACCTGGGACTCGTCACCGGTGACCTGGGTGGTCACCGTGCCGACGGTCAGGCCGGCGGCCTCGAGGTTGCGGGTCGCCGTCGCCTGGTCCTGGCCGGCGACGTTCGGCACGGACACCTGCGTGGCCGTCGGGGTCGCCGCCGGCGCCTCCTCACCGTCGGAGCCGATCAGCAGCGCCACGGCGATCACGCCGCCGAGGACCAGCACGCCGGCGATGACGGCGGCGATGATGCGGTTGCGCCGGCGCTTGCGGGCAGCGTCGTCGTCCTCGTCGTCCCAGTCGCCGTCGCCGTACCCGCCGGGCGGGGTGCCGATGATGGCGGTCTTCTCGGCGTCGCCCATCACCGGCGTGGCCTCGACCGGCTGGCCGGCCATCGCCCGCAGCAGGTCGTTGCGCATCTCGGCGGCCGACTGGTACCGGTTCGCCGGGTTCTTGCTCAGCGCCTTCAGCAGGATGGCGTCGAGCTCCGGCGGGATGGCCGGGTTCACCGACGACGGCAGGCGCGGGTCCTCGCGCACGTGCTGGTAGGCCACCGAGACGGGTGAGTCGCCGGTGAACGGCGGCGCCCCGGTGACGAGCTCGTAGAGCAGGCAGCCGACCGAGTACACGTCCGAGCGGGCGTCGACGCTCTCGCCGCGGGCCTGCTCGGGGGAGAGGTACTGGGCGGTCCCTATCACCGCGGCGGTGGACGTCATGGTCGCGGCGGAGTCCGACACCGCCCGGGCGATGCCGAAGTCCATGACCTTGACCGTGCCCTGGGGGGTGACCATCACGTTCCCGGGCTTCACGTCGCGGTGCACGATGCCGTTGCGGTGGCTGAAGTCCAGGGCGGCGCAGATGTCGGCCGCGAAGTCCATCGCCCGCGCCGGGGAGAGCACGCCCTCCCGGCGGAGCACGTCGCGCAGGGTCTCGCCCTCGACGTACTCCATGACGATGTACGGGGTGGCGCCGCTGGACGACCGGTCCTCGCCGGTGTCGTACACGGCGACGATCGCCGGGTGGTTGAGCGAGGCCGCGGCCTGCGCCTCCCGGCGGAAGCGGACCTGGAAGGAGGGGTCGCGGGCGAGCTCGCTGCGCAGCACCTTGACCGCCACCTCGCGGCCGAGGCGCAGGTCGCGGCCGCGGTGCACCTCGGCCATGCCGCCGCGACCGAGCACCCCGCCGATCTCGTAGCGCTCGCCGAGCACCTGGGGCGTGGTCATCGGAGGTCCTCTCGGGCGGTGCGGTCCTGAGACCGGGCGCGGCCCGGCGGAGCGCAGCGGACGGCTGGGCCGCCGGGCAGCGTAACCGCTGCGGCGCCCACCATCCGGGCGGCGCGAGGGGCGGGGCTCACGCCGCCGGGCCCGATTCCCCAGCCATCTGCTGGCCCTGGGCGTTGCCGGCCGGCGGGTCGGTCGGGCCACCGGGCACGGTCGCCGTCGGCGTGCTGCCGGGCAGCGTGGGCTCCGGCGTCGTGGCGCCGTCCTCGTCCGTGCCGCTGCCGCCCCCCGTGTCGGTGCCCGGGTCGGTGTCCTGCCTGTCGCCCTGGCCGTTCCCCCGGCCGTTGCCCTGGCCGTTGCCGCCGTCCTGGTCGCCCTGGCCGCTGCTCGTGCTCGGGGCCGCGGCGGTGGTCCGGGTCGGGGCCGCGGTGGTCGGGTCCGCGGGGACCTGGTCCTGGTCCCCGGTGCCCCCGTCGCCGGTGCCGGGCGCGTAGTCGGCGGGCGCGTAGTACAGCGTGACGGCCGAGTCCGGGGCCACGTTGGCGTTGAAGGGGTCGGTGGTGACGACGTCGCCCTCGTCGAGCGCCTGGCCCAGCTCGGCCAGCTGCGCGGCGCTCGCCTCCTCCGTCGTCACCCGCAGGCCCTGGTCGGTCAGCAGTTGCTCGACGTCGTCGACCGGGTCGCCGACGTAGCCGGTGCTGTCCACGAACACGGTCCCGGGGGCACTCGGGGCCGACGCCGCGGGTGCCGAGGTTGAGGGAGCGGCGTCGGCGGCGGGGGAGTCCGCCCCGTCGGGACGCAGCAGGGCCCACAGCCCGCCACCCAGCAGGGCGAGCAGCACCAGGCCGGCGACCAGCCACAGCCAGCGGTTGCGCCGGCGGCCGTCGTCCCGGGTGAGCGGCGCGGCGTACCGGTCGTCCTCGTCGTCGTCCTCCGTGCGGCGCAGCGGCGGCATGGCGCCCACCGACGTGCGCGCCCCCGTGGCGGTGCCCCCGGCCGAGGCGGCACCCAGCACCTGGGTGCGGGAGTCGGCGAGGTCGTCGACGACCTCGGTCTGCGCGGTCGGGGCGGCCCCGACCGGGAGCGGCGGGGTCGTCCCCGGCGCGGCGGCGGGCAGACCGTTCCCGGAGGCCACCGACCGGATGGCGGCGGCGAAGGCGGCGCCGTCGGCGAAGCGGTCGGCCGGGTCCTTGGCCAGGGCGCGCTCGATCAGCTGTCGCACCGCGGGCGGCACGTTCGCCGGCAGCGGCGGCGGTGGGCGGTTGATGTGCGCCAGGGCCACCGCGACCTGCGACGTCCCGTCGAAGGGCCGGCCGCCGGTCAGGCACTCGTAGCCGACCACGCCCAGGGAGTAGACGTCGGAGGCGGCGGTGACCTCGAAGCCCTGCGCCTGCTCGGGGGAGAGGTACTGGGCGGTGCCGACGACCATGCCGGTGCGGGTCAGCGGTGTCGCGTCGCGGGCCCGGGCGATGCCGAAGTCGGTCAGCTTGACGACGCCGTCGGGGCGCACGATGAGGTTGCCCGGCTTGATGTCGCGGTGGACGACGCCGGCGTGGTGGGCCGCCGACAGCCCGTCGGCCGACTGGCCCAGGACGTGCAGCGTCCAGTCGACCGGGAGCTTGCCCTCCTCGTGGAGGATCGTGACCAGCGGCTTGCCCTCGACCAGCTCCATGACGAGGAAGGCGAGCTGCGAGCCGCGCTCGTCCTCGGTCTCGCCGTAGTCGTAGACCGAGGCGATGTTGGGGTGGGACAGCGCGGCGGTGTGCCGGGCCTCGTTGCGGAAGCGGGCCACGAAGCTCGGGTCACCGGTGAACTCGCTGCGCAGCACCTTGGCGGCGACCACGCGGTCGAGGACGCGGTCCCGCGCCCGCCACACCTCGCCCATGCCGCCGGTGGCGATGGGTGCGGTGATCTCGTAGCGCCCGGCGAGGATCGTCCCGGTCGACAGTGCCATCAGCCGCCCTGCCCGTCGAGGTAGGCCTGCATGACGTCCCGGGCGATGGGGGCGGAGACGTCGCCGCCCGTGCCGCCGCCGTTGGCCACGAAGACCGCCACGGCGATCTGGGGGTCGTCGGCCGGGGCGAACCCGATGAACCAGTTGTGGTCGGGGCCGGCGTTCTCCGCCGTCCCGGTCTTGCCCGCGACCGTCACACCGGGGATCCGGGCGCGCCGGCCGCTGCCGTTCTCCACGACGCTGGTCATCATCTCGGTCAACTCGCCGGCGACGTCGGCCGAGACCGGTTCGCCGAGTTCGTCGGGGTCGGTCTGGTCGATGACCGACAGGTCCGGCGCGCGCACCTGGTCGACGAGGTAGGGGCTCATCAGCGTCCCGTCGTTGGCCACCGCGGAGGCGATCATCGCCGCCTGCAGCGGGGTGAGCTGGACGTCCTGCTGGCCGATCGAGCTGACCCCGAGCTGGGCGTCGTTCTCGATCTCGCCGAGCGTGCTGCCCTCCACGGTCAGCGGGATGTCGAAGCCCTCGCCGGTGATGCCGAAGGCCTCGGCCATCTCCCGCACCCGCTCCTCGCCGAGGTCGATGCCGAGCTGGGCGAACGCGGTGTTGCAGGAGATCGTCAGCGCGTCGATCAGGCTCTGCTGGCCGCTGGGGTCGCAGGCCGAGCCCCCGAAGTTCTCCAGGGTCGACGTCGACTGGGGCAGGGTCAGCTCGTCGGGCGCCGGGACGACGGTGTCGGACGTGTACTCGCCGCTGGCCAGCGCAGCGGCGGAGACGACCACCTTGAAGATCGAGCCGGGGGAGTAGCGCGCGTCGATCGCCCGGTTGAGCCGGGGGTCGATCTCCAGCGAGTCCAACTGGTCGGAGTACTCGCGGATGGCGGCCGGTTCGTGGCTGGAGAGCTGGTTCGGGTCGTACGTCGGGGTGCTTGCCATGCCGAGCACCGCGCCGGTCGAGGGGTCGAGGGCCACGACCGCGCCGGTGACGCCCTCCAGGCCGGCCATCGCCGTCTCCTGCACCGCCGGGTCCGTGGTCAGGACGACGTCGCCGCCGGAGGGGTCCCGCCCGGTGAACAGGTCGGCGAGGCGCCGGACGAACAGCCGGTCGTCGGTGCCGGAGAGCACCCCGTTCGCGGCCCGCTCCATCTGCACGTTGCCGTACACCAGCGAGTAGTAGCCGGTCACCGGGGCCCACACCGGGCCGTTCGCGTACTGGCGCAGGTAGGTGAGCCGGTCGTCGGTCGGGATCGAGTTGGCGATCTCGGTGCCGGCCACGACGATCGAGCCCCGCTCGCGGTCGTACTCCTCGGCGAGCACGCGGGTGTTGCGGCCGTCGGAGCGCAGCTCCTCGGAGCGGACCACCTGGATCACGTTGACGTTGACGATCAGCAGCGTGAACAGGACCAGCACGCTGATCGCGACGCGGCGCAGCGGGGCGTTCACGTCTGCACCACCTCGGTGGGGGCGTCACCGAGCGCCGGCTTCGGGGGCCCGGTGGGGGCGGCCGGGCGACGGGCGGCGTCGCTGATCCGCACCAGGACGGCGACCAGCACGAAGTTGGCCACCAGCGACGAGCCGCCGTAGGCGAGGAACGGCGTGGTGAGACCGGTCAGCGGCAGCAGTCCGGTGACCCCGCCGAGGACGACGAACACCTGCCAGGCGATCGCGAACGACAGGCCCGCGGCCAGCAGCTTGCCGAAGGCGTCGCGGACGATCAACGAGGTCCGCAGGCCGCGCTCGACCAGCACCAGGTAGACGATGATCACCGCGACCAGGCCGAACAGCCCCAGCTCCTCGCCGACGGCCGCGGCGATGAAGTCGCTCTTGGCCACCGGCACCTGGTCGGGACGGCCTCCGCCGAGCCCGGCTCCGAACAGCCCGCCGGTGCCCAGGCCGAACAGCGCCTGCGCCACCTGGAAGCCCGAGCCGTCGTAGTACTCGAACGGGTCGAGCCAGGAGTCGACGCGCTGCTGGACGTGGCCGAACAGCTGGTAGGCGATGAGCGCGCCGCCGGCGAACAGCCCCAGGCCGATGACCAGCCAGCTGGCCCGCTCGGTGGCCACGTAGAGCATCACGACGAAGATGCCGAACAGCAGCAGCGAGCTGCCCAGGTCGCGCTCGAAGACCAGCACCAGGATCGACAGCCCCCAGGCCACCAGCACCGGGCCGAGGTCGCGGCCGCGCGGCAGCTCCAGGCCCATGACGCGACGGCTGGCCAGGGCCAGGACGTCGCGCTTGTCGACCAGGTAGGCGGCGAAGAAGACGGTCAGGCAGATCTTGGCGAACTCGCCGGGCTGGATGCTGAAGCCGGCCACCCGGATCCAGATCTTGGCGCCGTTGACCTCCGACAGCGAGGCCGGCAGCACCGCCGGGATGGCCAGCAGCACCAGGCCGATCAGGGCCAGCGTGTAGGCGAACCGGGACAGCAGCCGGTGGTCGCGCAGCACCAGGAGCACGCCGACGAACAGGACGAGGCCCAGCGTGGCCCACACCAGCTGGACGGGGGCGTCCTCCCGGCTGACCGTGCTGCCCGCCTGCCGGGCGGCCAGGTCGAGCCGGTGGATGAAGGACAGCCCGAGGCCGATGAGCAGTGCGACCGCCGGCAGCAGCAGCGGGTCGGCGTAGGGCGCCCACCTGCGGACGACGAGGTGCGCGACGGTCCACAGCGCCGTGAACCACAGGCCGAAGGTGGCCAGCTCGGTGGTCAGCGAGCCGGTGACGGTGAGGTCGACGATCGCCTGGGCGACCAGCGTGATGAGGACGGCGAAGCCGAGCAGGGCCAGCTCGGTGCCCCGGCGCTTGGGCGGGGTCGCCGTCCCCGCTGCTGCGGCGCGGGGGTCGGTCGTGGGGCCGGCGGTCACTGGGCCTCCCGGCAGTCCACCCCGGGCTCGAGCGTCGCCGTGGCGCGCTGCGACGTCGGCGCGGGAGCGGTGGGAGCGGCGTCGATGGGAGCGCCGTCGGTCGGGGCGGCGTCGGTGGGGGCGGCGTCGGTCGGCGCCGCGCCGTCCGGGGCCGGCGGAGGGGACGCCGGGGGTGTCGGGACGGGGGCGGCCGCGGACGGCGCGGGATCGTCCTCGACGGCGGGGCACAACGGCAGCCGCTGCCCGCGCAGCGTGGAGACGATGCGCTCGGCGTGCTCGGCGTCGATGGCGTCGATGCCGCGCTGCACCTTGCTCGCGGCGGCCGGCGTGAGGTCGGTGACGGGGAGGTCGGTGACGTCGGAGACCTGGTTGAGGTCCACGCCGAGCAGCGAGGTGTCCAGGCCGCGGAACACGCTCACCCGCTCCCCGGCGTCGGTCGCCTGCACGCCGACGAACCAGTTCGAGAGCACCCACAGGTAGGCGCCGACGGCGGCCGCGCCGAGCAGGACGACGGCGGCGAGCGCCCCCAGCACGCGGCGCCGGCGGCGGCGCGGGGACGGCGCGGCCGCCCTGCCGGCACCCCCACCCGACCCGGCGGCCGGCGGTTCCGGCCGCGGGTCGGCCAGCGCGGCCCGCCCGGCGGCCGAGCGCGGGTCGACCGCGCGCTGCCCGACGTTGTCGCCCGCGGCGCCGTCGACGACCGGCTCGACCGGGTAGGTGCCCTCGCCGTCGTCCTCCACGACGTCGGCCACGATCACCGTGATGTTGTCGGGCCCGCCGCTGCGCAGCGCCAGCTCGACGAGCCGGTCGGCGGTCGACTGCGGGTCGGGGTCCTGCAGGGCCTCGGCGAGGGTCTCCTCGCTGACCACGCCGGACAGCCCGTCGGAGCAGAGCAGGTAGCGGTCGCCGGCGCGGGCCTCGCGCATCGACAGGTCCGGGTCGACGTCCTGGCCGTTGAGGGCGCGCAGCAGCAGCGAGCGCTGCGGGTGGTGGTTGGCCTCCTCGGGCGTGATGCGCCCGTCGTCGATCAGCGTCTGGACGAACGTGTCGTCGTGGGTGATCTGCTGCAGCACGCCGTCGCGCAGCAGGTAGGCGCGCGAGTCCCCGACGTGGCACAGCGCCAGCCGGCCGCCGGCGAACAGGACGGCGGTGAGCGTGGTGCCCATGCCCTCGAGCTGCGGCGACTCGCGGATGACCTCGCGCAGGTGCTCGCTGCCGTCGAAGACCGCCTCGCGCAGCGCCTGCAGCATGTCGCCGGAGGGCGCGTCGTCGTCGAGGTGCTCGAGCGCGGCGATGACGACCTTGCTGGCGACGTCGCCGGCCGCGTGCCCGCCCATGCCGTCGGCGACGGCGAGCAGCCGCGGCCCGGCGTAGACGGAGTCCTGGTTGTTGCCGCGGACCAGGCCGCGGTCGGACCGGGCCGCGTAGCGCAGCGCGAGGCTCATCGGGGGTGGCTCCCCGTGGTGCGGCGGGTCACGAGCGCAGCTCCAGGGCGGTCTGTCCGATGCGGATCGGCTGGCCCGGCCCGACGAGGAGCGGGCCCTGGACGCGCTGCTGGTCGAGGTAGGTGCCGTTGGTGGAGCCGAGGTCCTCGACGTACCACTGGCCGCCGCGGTTGGTCAGCCGCGCGTGCCGGGAGCTGGCGAAGTCGTCGGTGAGCACCAGGGTCGAGTCGTCGGCGCGACCGATGAGGATCGGCTGGTCGCCCAGGGTGATCTTGGTGCCCGTGAGCGGGCCGGCGGTGACGACGAGCGTCTTCGGGCCCCCGCGGGCCTTTTTCTTCCCCGGCGCGGCCGCGCGCGGCGGCACCGACGCCACCCGCCCGGCGCGGCCGCCGAACAGGTCGGCCCGGACCACCCGGAACGCGGCGAAGATGAACAGCCACAGCAGCAGGAGGAAGCCGAAGCGGAAGATCTGCAGCACGATCTCGGCCGTCATGGCGCGACCCGCCTCACGCGCCGTCCTGCCGGTAGACCAGCACCGAGTGGCCGATGCGGATGACGTCGCCGTCGGCGAGCGGCTGGCGGGTGATGCGCCGGCCGTTGACCAGGGTGCCGTTGGTCGACCCGAGGTCCTCGGCGATCGCCGTCCCGTTGTCCAGGACGACGTCGACGTGCTTGCGGCTCACCCCGGTGTCCGGGAGCCGGATGTCGGCGTCGGTGCCGCGGCCGATGACGTTGCGCCCGGTGGTCAGCTCGTGCCGGGTGCCGGGGCCGTCGACGACCAGGACGTGGGTCGCGCCGGGGCGGCTGCCGGCGCGCCCGATCACGCTCGAGGGCGACTGCCGGCCGGTGTCGGTGGCCATCCGGCCGCCCTGCAGCGGGGGCAGCGGGGGCAGCGGCGGGACGGCGCCGCTGCGGGGGCCGACCGGCTCGTCGAGGCGGGGACCCGGCTTCGCCGACGGGTCGGCGACGTGCGAGCTGACCTCGAAGACGCCGGTGGGCAGCTCGTCGTCGCGCTCCAGACGCACCTGCACGGCGTCGAAGACCTGGTAGCCCTCGCCCTCGATGTGCTCGGTGACCATGTCGGCGAGCTGGGTGGCCAGCTGCTCGGACCACTCGGCGAGGTGCTCGTAGTCCGTGGAGCCCAGTCGGACGTCGTAGATGTTCGGGGCGAGGACCCGGCCCTCGCCCATCACCGAGCGCTGCTCGTCGGCCTCGCGGGTCAGGGCCTTGGCGATCTCGGCCGGGTGGACCTTGCCCTTGAAGATCCGGGCGAAGGCCAGTCCGACCATGCCCTCCAGCCGCCGCTCGAAGCGCTGCAGCACACCCACAGTCGCTCCCTCGTGTTCGCGCGGTCGTCCGGTCTGCCACCGATGATCGTAGCCGTCAACGGACTCGCCAGCCGGGGACCGACTCACGTTCCCCGGGTGCGCACCGGACCCGCCGGGCGGACGTCCGACCCCCTCCTCGGGGTCCACGGACCGGCTGCTAGTGTCGTTCCGCGCCAGGGCAAGTGGCGGAATGGCAGACGCGCACGGTTCAGGTCCGTGTGTCCGTGAGGACGTGGGGGTTCAACTCCCCCCTTGCCCACACACAGCGACAGCGAGGCCCCGGGGAGTCCCCGGGGCCTCGCTGCTGTCGTGGTCCCGCCGTCCCGCCCGGCGGCTCAGCGGTGGGCGCGGACGGCACCCACCGCCGGCCGGCGCAGGGCCGCTGCGTCGGCCGGGGGCAGGGGTCGGGACAGCAGGTAGCCCTGCGCCTGGTCGCACGACTGGTCCTTGAGCCACTCCACCTGCTCGACCTCCTCCACGCCCTCGGCCACCACGGTGAGCCCGAAGGTGTGGGCGGCGCGGATCATGAGGGCCACGAGCTCGGAGTGCCCGGGCTGCGTCGAGGCGACGAAGCTGCGGTCGATCTTGAGGGTGTCCACCGGCATGTTCCCCAGCTGACCGATCGAGGTGTAGCCGGTGCCGAAGTCGTCGATCGCGATCGTGATGCCCCGGTCCCGCAGCGCGGCGAGGTGGCCGAACGCCACGGGCTCGTTGACCAGCACGGTCTCGGTGACCTCCAGGACGAGCAACCGGGGCGGGAGGCCCGACGCCTCCAGGGCGTCCGCGACGTCCTGCAGGATGCGCCGGTCGGCGAGATGGCGGCCGGAGACGTTCACCGCGACGGTGGGCTCGGGCTCACCGGGCTCGACCGGGTCCTCGAGCCGCCACTCCGCCAGCTGGCGGGTCGCCTCGTGCAGGACCCAGCGGTCCAGGTCGCAGATCAGGCTGCTCTCCTCGGCCACGGGGATGAAGTCGTTGGGCGGCACCATCCCCACGCCCGGCCGCTCCCAGCGCACCAGGGCCTCGTAGCCCTTCAACCGGCCGGCGGACAGGTCGACCACGGGTTGGTAGTGCAGCCGCATCTGGCCGGCGGCCAGGCCGGCGGCGATCGCGGCCGCCATCTCCGACCGGGCGCTCAGCTGCAGGCGCAGCGCCTCGTCGAACATCTCCGCCCGGCCACGTCCGCGGTCCTTGGCGCGGTAGGCGGCGGTGTCGGCCTCGGCGATGAGCGCGTCGGCGTCGGTGTCCGCGTCGCGGCAGACGGCGATCCCGATGCTGGCGCCGATCCGCACCTGGCGGCCATCGGCGGTGATCGGCTCGCTGACCGACCCGATCAGCCGCTCCGCGAGGCCCTGGAGGTCGCGTCCGGACCCGGCCTCCTCGACGAGGACGACGAACTCGTCCCCACCGAGCCGGCAGACGACGTCCCCGGGACGCACGGACTCCCTCAGCCGGCGCGCGACCTCCTGCAGCACCTCGTCCCCCGCCGCGTGGCCGTGCCCGTCGTTGACCGCCTTGAAGCCGTCGAGGTCGACGAACAGCAGGCCGGTCATGGAGCCCGAACGCCGACCGCGGTGCAGCGCAGCCGTGACCAGGGACAGTGCCTGCGCCCGGTTGGGCAGCTCGGTGAGCGGGTCGTGCGCGGCCTGGTGCGCCAGCGCGGACTGCAGGGTGTCCCGCTGGCGGATGGCGCTGACGAGCTGCTCGACGGACGCGTGGAGGAGCTGGCCGAGTGGCCCGGGGAGGGGCTCGTCCAGGACGGGGTGGGACAGGTCCCCGCGGCTGATGGCCCGCGCCTGGTGCTGGATGCGGCGCAGCCCGGCGACGGCCGAGGCGAGGGCCCGCGAGACGGTGCGCACCTCGCGGGGGCCCACGCTCTCCACGTCCACCAGGCTCCCCTGGGTGATGTGCTCGGCCCGGTCGGCGAGCAGGCCGAGGGCGCGCGAGATGCTCCGCCCGACCCGCAGGGCGCCGAGGAGCGAGACCAGCACGAGCCCGGCACCGAGAGCCAGGAGGAGGTCGCGGTGCTGCGTGGCCCGGTCGCGGTCCGCGGCGGCGAGGTCCTGGGCCCGGTCCACGGCGCTGTCCAGCAGGCCGGTCAGCGCGGTGTCGCGGGCCGAGGTCGCGATCACCAGCCGCACCAGGTCCGGGAGCGGCAACGGAGCCGCGGTGGTGCCGCCGGCCTGGGTGGCCAGCACGCCGTCGACCGTGGTCACCTCCGGGGAGGTGCTGATCTCCTGCCACTCCGCACGCAGGGCGGCCTGGGCGAGCTGGCTCATCATCTGCTGGGCGTCGGTGTAGGCCGCCCAGCCGGCCCGCCAGTCCTGCCGGAAGTCGGCCGACCGGTCCCCGCCGAGCTGGGCGCCGAAGAAGTCCGGCATCTGCCGGATGGCCGCCGTGACGAGTTCCCCCACCAGCTGCACGTCGCGGGTGGCGCTCAGCGTGGCGACCGGGACCTGCTCGGACGCGGCTGCGGCGACCGCCTCCTCCTGTGCGGTGCCCAGGTCGTCGAGGAGCGCCAGGTACCGGTCGTGGAGGAGGTCCACGCGCAGGTCGTGCGCGTCCACGTGAGCGCGCAGCTCCGCGAGCTCCCCGGCGGCGCGGCCCAGGGGGGACGAGCCGGCGGGATCCGCCGGGGCCGAGCTCAGGACGCCGTCGGTCACCGCCCGGCTCTGCTGCAGCAGGCCCAGGACCAGCTGGCGCTGGGCGGCCACCTGCTCGACGGGCACCCCGAGCTCGGCCGCGCTGGCCGGGTCCTCGATGACCGTCAGGGACAGCGAGGGGATCACCTCGTGCGCCACCCCGCTGCGGACGGCGTCCAGCTGCGCGACGGCACCCACGGCCGCCGCGGCGCGCGCGGCGCTGTCGGCGTCGACCACCGCGGAGCGGACCAGCACCGTGGTCAGCCCGGCGACGCCGAGCAGCGGGACGAGCACCAGGGCCGTGAGGTACAGCCAGAGGGGAGCCCCGCGTCGGGCAGCGTGCCCGGCCGGTGGGCGGGTGGAACTCATGCGGGGTGGGTCGGCCCGTCCGGCGCGGTGGTTGACCGCGGCTCACCCCCACGGGTCACGTGGACGCCGGGGGTGCGGCCCGGCACCGGTGGCCGGCCGGCGCCGGTGTGCCGGTCGCGAGGGGCACGCTGCCGGGGGACTGTCCAGCGGCACACCTGCCGACCCCGGCCGTGCCCACCGGCGTGACGGGGCCCCGGGGACACCTCCCCGGGGCCCCCGCGCCGGTGACCCCCTCCTGGATCGGGGGCGTGGGGCCTCCCTCAGGCCGTACCGGCCCGCTCCTGCAGGAAGGCCGCGGAGTCGTAGTAGGTGCGGACCCCGGTGAGCCGGTCCTCGTCGCCCTCGATGACGGTCACCCCGCGGTACCGGAACGGTTTGCCGCTGCGCAGGGTGCCGGTCGAGGTCCACTCCAGGGCGGCGCTGTCCTCGCCGACGACGCTGTGCGTGAAGGTGGTCTCCAGGTCGCCGAAGACGTTGCGGTAGTCCTCCCAGAAGGTCTTCGCGCCGTCCTTGCCCCGGGTCTCGTGGTGCTCGTCGAGCTTGACCAGCTGGGCGTCGTCCCCGGTGAGGTCCACCATGGGCTGGACGTCGCGGTCGCTGTCGATCCGGTGCAGCGCATCGGTGAAGCGCTCGGTCATGGAGTGCATCGGGGTCCCCCGGTCTGCGGCGTGGGCGGTCGGCGTCGGTGTACCCGCTCCAGCCACCCTCACCCCTGCCGTCAGGTCAGTCTGCGACGGTCGTCGTCGTCGCCGCGGCCTCGGCCGAGCGTCTGGGCGAGCAGCACCGCGCCCCACGGGCCGATGACCCAGATCGGCCAGAAGTAGCGGAGCTCCCCCGAGCCGATGACCGTGGCGGTCCAGACCACCAGCACGATGAGGGCGGTCACGGCCCAGTTGCGCCAGGCCGCCTCGCGGGAGGGCCCGCCGCTCCAGCCTCCGTGGTGCCAGCCGTGGGCGGCGGCGGGCTGCGGAAGGACCGGAGCGGGTGCCGGGGGCTGTGCGGCCGGGCGCGGCAGGTCGGCGGTGAGCTCCTCGAGCTCACCGTAGGTCCGGGCGGCGTAGGCGCGGGCCAGGCGCTCGTCGTACTCGACGACGGTGAGCCGCCCGGCGCTCATCTGCTCACCCAGCTGGGCGGCGACGGCGGCGCGGTCGGCGTCGGCGGCGCGCAGGTGCGGCTGGGGCATCGGGGTGGCCTCCTCGGGTCGGGGCTCCAGTCTTTCCCGGGGCGGGCCCCCGCGGTACTGACGGACGTCACGGGTTCCACGTGGAACGCGTCAGGACGGCGGCCCGTGCGAGACCGCCGATCCCGCCGGTGCGGGAGGCCCGAGGTGTGGTGGGGTGGGACCCATGAGTGCTGCCTGGCCCGCGACCGAGCCCACCGAGGTGGCGATCGCCGCCGGCGACGCGCGGCTGGTGGTCGACCTGCGCGGCGGCGGGATGCGCACGCTGACCGCCGGCGACCGGGAGCTCCTCGACGGCTACGGCGCGGGCACGGTGCCCGGCGCCAGCCGCGGCCGGGTGCTGCTGCCCTGGCCCAACCGGATCCGCGACGGCCGCTGGAGCTGGGGCGGCCGGGACCTGCAGCTGGAGCTGGCCGGCCCGGACAAGCCCACCGCGATGCACGGGCTGGTCGGCTGGCAGCCGTGGGCGGTGCTCGAGCAGTCCGGCGACGCGGTCACCGTCGGCACCGTCGTCGAGGCCCGCTCCGGCTACCCGTTCCGGCTCGCCGCGGCGATCGACCACGTGCTCGAGCCGGGCCGCCTCACCGTGACCATGCGGGTCCGCAACGCCGGTGCCGAGCCGGCCCCCTTCGGCGCCGGCTTCCACCCCTACCTGGCCGTCGGTGCGCAGGAGGACGGCGCCATCGCCGACGCCGAGCTGGAGCTGCCCGCCCGCACCGAGCTGGTGGTGGACGACGGCGGGCTCCCGACGGGGGAGCGCCGTCCCCTCGCCGGGACCATCGGCCGGATCGGGCACCGCGCCTTCGACACCCCGGTCACCGACCTCGACCGCGACGCCGACGGCTGGGCGCGGGTGCGGCTGCGGAGCGCGACGCTGGGCACCCTGGAGCTCGCCGTCGACGGGTCCTGGCCGTGGCTGCAGGTCTTCACCGGCGACACGTTGCGGCCCGGGCAGCGCCGGCGCAGCGTGGCCGTGGAGCCGATGACCTGCCCGCCCAACGCGCTGGCCGACCACGTCGACCTCGTCGTCCTCGAGCCGGGCGCGGACTGGACGGGCACCTGGACGCTCGGCTGGAGCGCCTGACGTGCAGGTCGCCGAGCTGTGGCGCTACCCGGTCAAGTCGCTGCAGGGCCAGCGCCTGACCACCGTCGACGTCGGGCCGGAGGGGCTGGCCGGGGACCGGCAGTGGGCGCTGTTCGACGTCGCGACCGGCTACGGGCTGACCGCGCGGCGGGTGCCCGACCTGCTGTTCCTCGCCGGGCGGCTGCGTCCCGACGGGGCCGTCGAGGTGGTGCTCCCGGACGGGACGGTCACGTCCGACGACGCGGCCCTGTCCGACTGGCTGGGCCGGTCGGTGGCGCTGCGGGCCGCGGCGGACGCGCCCGGTGAGCGCATGTACGAGAACCCCAACGAGGTCGGCGAGGCCGGCGAGTACGACTGGGACGCCTTCCCCGGCGCCCGCGGTGCCTTCCACGACAGCTCGCGCACGCGGGTCTCGCTGGTCTCCGCCGACACGCTGGGCACCTGGGACCGGCGGCGCTTCCGGGCGAACGTCGTCCTCGACGGGGCGGGGGAGGACGCGCTGGTCGGGCAGCGGGTGCGGCTGGGCGGGGCCGAGCTGGACGTCGTCAAGCAGGTGGACCGCTGCGTCATGGTCACCCGCCCGCAGCCCGGCGGGATCGGCCGCGACAACCGCGTCCTCAAGACCATCCACCGCGAGCGGGACGGCTGCCTGGCGATCGGGGCGCTGGTGGCCCGGACCGGCACGGTCGCGGTCGGCGACGTGCTGACAGCATGAGCCGCGTGCGCACCGTCGAACTGCGGCCGGGGGAGGAGTCCATCCGGCTGGGGCAGCTGCTCAAGCTGGTCGACGCCGTCCCGACCGGCGCCCAGGTCAAGGACGTGCTGCTCACCGGCACGGTGCGGGTCAACGGCGAGCCGGAGGAGCGGCGCGGCCGGCAGGTCCGCAAGGGAGACGTCGTGAGCGTCGAGGGCATGGAGGACGTGCGCGTCGGCTGAGTTCCCCGTGGAACGCTGTGGCCCATGACGCGCGCCCCGTACCTGTCGTCCCGGCTGCAGGGCTTCGGGACGACGGTCTTCGCCGAGATGAGCGCGCTCGCCGTCGCCACGGGCTCCATCAACCTCGGGCAGGGCTTCCCGGACTACCCGGGGCCGCCGGAGGTGCTCGACGTCGCCCGCGCCGCGATCGGCACGGCGCACGACCAGTACCCGCCCGGCCCGGGCACCCCGGAGCTGCGGTCCGCGGTGGCCGGGCACGTGCAGCGCTTCGGGGGACACACCTACGACCCGGACGCCGAGGTGCTGGTCACCGCAGGGGCCACCGAGGCGCTGACCGCCGCGCTGCTGGCGCTGCTCGAGCCCGGCGACGAGGTCGTCCTGTTCGAGCCGATGTACGACAGCTACGCGGCGGGCATCGCGATGGCCGGCGGGGTCGCCCGGCCGGTGCCGCTGCGGCCCCCGGCGTCCGGCACCGGATCGTGGACCTTCGACCCCGCCGAGCTCCGCGCCGCGGTCACCCCGCGGGCACGGCTCCTGCTGCTCAACACCCCGCACAACCCCACCGGCAAGGTCTTCACCCGCGCGGAGCTGGGCACGCTGGCCGCGTTGGCGATGGAGCACGAGCTGCTGGTGCTCACCGACGAGGTCTACGAGCACCTGGTCTTCACGGGCAGCCGGCACGCCTCGCTGGCCACCGTGCCGGGCATGCGGGAGCGGACCCTCGTGGTGGGCAGCGCCGGCAAGACCTTCAACGTCACCGGCTGGAAGGTCGGCTGGATCTGCGGGCCGGCGCCGCTGGTGTCCGCCGTCCGCACGGCCAAGCAGTTCCTCACCTACGTGAACGGCGGACCGTTCCAGCCGGCGGTCGCGGCCGGGCTGCGGCTGCCCGGCGACTACTTCGCCGGCATCGCGCGGGACCTGGAGCACCGCCGCGACGTGCTGGTCGAGGGGCTGACCGCCGCGGGCCTGCCGGTGGTGTGCCCGGAGGCGACGTACTTCGCCACGGTCGACGTCCGGCCGGTGCAGCCCGACGGGGACGGTGTGGCGTTCTGCCGGTCGCTCCCCGAGCGCGCGGGTGTGGTGGCCGTCCCGACCGTGGTCTTCTACTCGTCGGAGCACGCGCACCTGGGGCGCCACCTGGTGCGTTTCGCGTTCTGCAAGAGCGACGCCGTGCTGGCCGAGGCGGTCGAGCGACTGGGGAGGATGGGCTGATGAGGTTCGCGGTGGTCCAGCACGACATCGTCTGGGAGGACCGGGCGGCGAACTTCGCGCGCCTGGCGCCGCTGGTCGCCCGCGCGGCCGGCGCCGGGGCGGAGTTCGTGCTGCTCAGCGAGACGTTCTCGACCGGTTTCTCGATGACGCCGGGGATCGGCGAGCCCGAGGACGGCCCGTCGGCGCAGTTCCTGCAGGAGCAGGCGGCCGGGCACGGCGTCTGGGTGGCCGGCAGCTGCCCGGAGGTCGCCCCGGACACCGGCGGGGCGGGTGGGGGTGACGCAGCGCTGCCCTACAACTCGTTCGTCCTGGCCGGTCCCGACGGCACGGTGCACCGCTACCGCAAGCTGCACCCGTTCACCCACGGCGGCGAGCACGAGCGCTTCCGGGCCGGAGAGAAGCCGGTGACCGTGGAGGTCGGCGGCCTGCGGGTGACGCCGTTCATCTGCTACGACCTGCGCTTCGCCGACGTCTTCTGGTCCGCCGCGCTCGACACCGACGTCTACCTGGTGACGGCGAACTGGCCGGCCGCCCGCCGGCTGCACTGGCAGACGCTGCTGCAGGCCCGGGCGATCGAGAACCAGGCCTACGTCGTCGGCTGCAACCGGGTCGGCACCGCGGGCGACGGCACCGAGCACACCGGCGACAGCCGCATCGTCAGCCCGATGGGCGAGCTGCTGGCGACGGCCGCGGGCGTGGAGACGGTGCTGGTGGCCGACGTCGACCCCGCCGAGGTGGCCGCGACCCGCGAGCGGCTGCGGTTCCTCGCCGACCGGCGGGGCTGAGCAGGGACCTCCCGCGCGTCGGTCGCGCCCCCGCTCCCGCCGCTCACCAGGCCACGCCCGGCTCGTAGGTGCCGAAACTCCACTCCTGGCCGCCGGGGTCCAGCACCCGGGCCCGCCGGCTGTGCCAGATGGTGTTCTCGGGGGCGACGACCGGCCGGCCACCTGCGGCAACGGCCCGCTCGAAGGCCCCGTCGACGTCCTCGACGCGGAGGTAGAGGCCACGCCCGGTGGACTCCCCGACCAGGGGTGGGACCTGGTGGTCGGCGGTGTCGCCGGACACCATGAGGACGGCGTCCCCCCAGCGGACCTCCGCGTGGGTCACGACGCCGTCGGACCCCTCCTGCCGCCGGACCTCCGAGAACCCGAGGGCGGTCAGCCAGTCCAGGGCGGCACGGGCGTCGCGGTAACTGACGTAGGCGAACAGCTGCGCGGTCACCCCGCGCAGGCTAGAGGCGGTCCTGGCCCAGGTGGTCCTGGTCGACGTCGACCCGCTCACGGCGCACCTGGTCGCGGACCTGCACGTGCTCCTGCACCCACTCGGTGCGCAGCCGCACCCGCTCCACCGGCACGACCTCGGTGCCGATGACGGGCCGCTCGGTGTGCAGCACGATGGTCTCCGGCAGGCCGCCGGTGCCGACCGTGTCGAGGGCGCCGGCCGTCGCAGGGGCACCGTCGCCCAGGGGGATCTCCTCGATCCGGATCTCCTCGCGGCGGATGGGGACGGTGACCTGCACCTCCTCGGTGACCACGTACTTGACCACCCGCACCCGCTTGGCGGCGTAGCGCTCGGTGACCACCCGCAGCTGCTCCTCGCTGCGGGTCATGGCGCCGTCGGTCGGGGGCGGCGTGGGCACGGCGGCGGCCGGCACGGTCCGGTCGCGGTCGGCCTCCCGGTCGGTACCGGCGGTGTCCTGCCGGGTGCCGCCCGCCCTGGTGTCGGCCGGCAGCTGGGAGAGGTCACGGGTGGTGGTGTCGTCGCCGGCCAGGGCCGTCGTCGTCCCGGCCGTCGTCGTCCCGGCCGTCGTGGTCCCGGCCGTCGTCGTCCCTGCCGTCGTCCCGGCGTCCAGGCCGTAGTGCTGGCGCAGCAGCGCCTCGGCCTCGGGGTCGAGGTGCTGGTCGGACACCGACGGCGCGGTGCGGACCGCGTCCTTGGTGACCGGCAGGCGCACGCTGCCCTCGGCGAAGGTGGCGTCGATCGCGGGGACGACGGAGTGCCGGGTGCCGAACAGCCCGGTGGAGACCGCCACCCAGGTGGGGGCGCCGGTGCGGTCGTCGGTGAAGAAGTGCTCGACCGTGCCGATCTTCTCGCCGTCGGGGCCATAGGCCGCGCTGCCGATCGCCGCGGACAGTTCTCGCTCGCTCAACACCGGGTCGGCTCCCCTCGTCCTCGCAGGTCCCCCGCGGGACCTGCCGGGTCCAGCGTGCCCACCCGGGACACCGGCCGAACATGGGTCGCCGCGCGGCGTCCGCCGGTGTGCCGACCCGCTCTCCTCTGCCTACCGTGGCATCCGTGACCAGCGAGCACATCGAGGTCGAGCGCAAGTTCGAGGCCGGCGAGGGTTTCGCCCTCCCGGACCTGACCGGTGTCGGGGAGGTCGCCGCGGTCGGCGACCCGGAGGAGCAGTCGCTCGAGGCGACCTACTACGACACCCCGGACCTGCGGCTGCTGCGCTCCCACGTGACGCTGCGGCGGCGCACCGGCGGGGCTGACGCCGGCTGGCACGTGAAGCTGCCGGCGGCGGCCGGCGCCCGGCGGGAGCTGCACCAGCCGCTGGGTCGCGCGGCCCGCACCGCCCCGCGCGCCGTCGTCGCACCCGTGCTCGGCCTGCTGGGCACCGCCGCGGCCGAGCCGGTCGCGACCGTCTCCACCCGCCGGGTGGTGCACCGGCTGCTCGACGAGGGCGGCCGGGTGCTGGCCGAGGTGGCCGACGACGCCGTCGTCGGCACGGCGTTCGCGACCGAGCCCGGCGAGCCGGCCACCGTGACCACCTGGCGCGAGCTCGAGGTCGAGCTGGTCGACGGTGACGAGGCCCTGCTCGAGGCGGTCACCGAGCGGCTCGTCGCGGCCGGCGCCCGTCCCTCCGCCGTCCCCTCGAAGCTCGGCCGCGTGCTCGACGGGCGGCTGCCGGCGTCGGCGGCCGCCGCCCCGGAGGCGGCGGACGACGGGAAGACGGGCAAGGGGAAGAAGGGCAAGAAGCAGAAGGCCCCGGTCCGCACCGCCGGCGAGGTGGTCCTCGGGGCGGTGGCCGGGCAGCTGCAGGCGCTGCGGGACGCCGACCTGGCGGTGCGCGCCGAGCAGCCCGAGGGGGTGCACGACCTGCGGGTCGCCTGCCGCCGGCTGCGCAGCATCCTCGCCGCCTTCCGCCCGGTGCTCGACCGCGAGCGCACCGACCCGCTGCGCGAGGAGCTGCGGTGGGTGGGCGCCCAGCTGTCCGGCGCCCGCGACACCGAGGTCGCGCTGACCCACCTGCGGGAGCTGGTGGCGGCCCAGCCGGTGGAGCTCGTGCTCGGCCCGGTCGCCGCCCGGCTGCAGCAGACCGAGATCAAGGACCACCACGCCGGCGCCGGCCGGGTCACCCGCACGCTCACCGACCGGCGGTACCTCCGGCTGCTCGACGCCCTGGACGCGCTGCTGGCCGACCCGCCGGTCACCGAGCTGGCCGCAGCGCCCGCCCCGGCGCAGCTGGCCGACGCCGTCCGCCGCACCGGGAAGCGGCTGCGCCGGGTCGTCGACGCGGCCCGCGAGGCCGAGGGCGACGACCGGCACCACCTGCTGCACGAGGTCCGCAAGGCCACCAAGCGGGTCCGGTACACCGCGGAGGTCGCGGAGGCCGAGTTCGGTGCGCCGGCGACGGCGCTGGTCGACTGCACCAAGCAGGTGCAGGACCTGCTGGGCGCCGCGCAGGACACCGTCGTCACCCGGGACGTCGCCGTGCGGGTCGGCCGGGCCGCCTTCGCGGCGGGCGAGAACGCCTGGACCTACGGCCGGCTGCACGGCCTCGAGGAGGCCCGTGCCGAGGCCGCCGAGGCGGGGTTCTGGACGCTCGAGCGGGGGTTGCGTCGCGCCGTCAAGGCCGTGGCCTCGTTACCCTGAGAGAGGACCCCTCTCCCGTCGGCCTCCTTGCAGGGTCCTGCCGCGAGCCTGCGAGCGGTGGGAGGCGAGGAGGTCCTTCCGCTGTCCCTGATCGGCCTGCTGGGCTTCGCCACCGTCGTCCTCCTGGCCGTGCTGCTGCTGCACGGCTACCTGTGGTGGCGGCTGGTCCGCAGCACCACCCGGCCGGGCCGCACGCGGCGGCTGCTGACGCTGGGCGTGCTCGTCCTCGCCGTCCTCCCGGTGGGGGCGGTCCTGCTGCGCCGCGAGGACTCGGTGCTCAGCACCGTGGTGCAGTGGGTCGGCTTCAGCTGGCTGGGCGTCGCGTTCTACCTCTTCCTGACCCTGCTGGTGCTTGAACCCGTCCGCCTGCTGTTGGGCCGGCGGTTCCGCAGCGCACCGACCGCGGAGCCCGTCGCCGTCCCGGTGGGAGCCGTGCCCGCGCCGGGGGAGACCCCGGTCCCGGAGGACCGCGGTGTCGCCGACCCCTCGCGGCGCTTGCTGCTGGCCCGCGGTCTCGCCGTCACGGCCGGCGCCGTCGCGCTGGGGACGGCGGGCACCGGCGCGTACCTGGCCAACAGCGCCCCCGTCGTCCGCCGGGTGCCGGTGACGCTCGCCGGGCTCGACCCGGCCCTGGACGGCCTGCGCATCGTGACCTTCTCCGACGGCCACCTGTCGGCCATGTCGAGCACCCGGCGGTTCGAGCGGCTGGTGGAGATCGTCAACGCCCAGCAGCCCGACGTCGTGGCGATCGTGGGCGACCTGGTCGACGGCGAGCTCGGCGAGCTGCGCGAGGAGGTGGCACCGCTGGCCGACCTGGTCAGCGCGCAGGGCGTCTACTTCGTGACGGGCAACCACGAGTACTTCGTCGACACGACCGCCTGGTTGCGCCACCTGCCCACCCTCGGGGTCCAGGTGCTGCGCAACGAGCGGGTGCCCATCGTGCGCGGCGGCGCGTCGGTCGACCTGGCCGGCATCGACGACCGGACGGCGATCCGCTCCGGCGTACCCGGTCACGGCGCCGACCTCGACACCGCGCTGGACGGCCGCGACGACGCCGTTCCGGTCGTGCTCATGGCCCACCAGCCGGTGCAGGTCGAGCAGGCGGCGGCGGCCGGGGTGGGCCTCCAGCTGTCCGGGCACACGCACGGCGGCCAGCTGTGGCCCTTCGACTACGCGGTGCGGCTCGACCAGCCGGCGGTGCAGGGGCTGTCCCGGGTCGGCGACACCCAGCTCTACGTCACGACCGGCGCGGGGTTCTGGGGTCCGCCGATGCGGATCGGCGCGCGGCCCGAGGTCGCGGTCGTCGAGCTCCGCGCCCCCTGAGGGTCAGAGCTCACGCAACGCCGACAGCGCCTCCTCCATGACGTCCTCGAGCGACAGCTCGCCGCCGGACTCGGCCCAGCGCAGCAGCGCCTGCGTGTACGCCGACAGGTGGGCGGTGACGACCACGGTCGAGGCCGGGTGTCCCTGCTCCCCGTCGCAGAGTGCGTCGAGGAACATCTGCGCCGTCGCCCGCTCGTACTCCGCCGCTCGGTAGCGCAACCGCGGGGTGGCGGCGATGAGCTGCCAGCGGGCCAGCGCGCCGGACCGGCGCTCCCCCTGCAGGCCCTGGAGGAACTGGCGGAGCACGCCGCGCACCCGCTCGCCGAGGGGGAGGTCGGGCGGCACCGACGCGAGCAGGGCGGTGACCTCGGCGCGGTCCGGCGGCGCCATGATCAGGTCGTCCTTGCTCGGGTAGTGCGCGTAGAAGGTCTGCACCGAGACCCCGGCTGCGCCGGCCAGTCGGGAGATCGGCACGTCCTCGTACCCGCTCTGCCGGAACAGCTCCATCGCGGTGTCGTAGATCCGCTGGTGCGTCGAGGCGTACTGACGGGCGCGGTGGTCCTGGGCCACGACCGGTCCCCCTCTCGTCCGCGGCGCCTCCGGCGCTCGGCCACTTCTGACAGGGACCGGGCGAGAACGCCGAGACGACACCACATCATGTGTCGTGCCCGGTGCATCCGCAGCACTCCCGTGTCGGCTCCCCGTCCCGCCGGGGGACGAGCCGGGCGCCGGGGGGACACGGCCGGGTGAGGGAGACGTCTGTAGACGACCAGACGTCTACACGCGCAGTACCTTTGGGGACGTGACCAGCGCCGTGTCGGGACCGAAGTACCTGTCGGTCCGCGAGAACCTGCGACGCCGGGTGTCCGCGCTGCCCGAGCACACCCTGCTCCCGCCGGAGCCGGTGCTGTGCGAGGAGTACGGGGTCAGCCGGATCACGCTGCGCCGTGCCGTCGACGGCCTGGTCGCCGACGGTCACCTCGTGCGCGAGCAGGGCCGGGGCACCTACGTGACCCGCCCCGCGATCCGCCACGAGTACCGCGAGAGCTTCGTCCACCGCATCGCCGGGTGGAGCTCGGTGATGACCGAGCAGGGCGCGCAGGTGGGCACCACGGTGCTGACCCAGCGGATCGTCCCGGTCCAGCCGCCCGTCGCCACCGAGCTGGGTCTGGAGCCCGCGACCGATGTCGTCGAGCTGGTCCGGCTGCGCAGCGTCGACGGCGCACCCAACCACGTGGCGCACAGCTTCCTGCCGGCCGCCACGTACCCGGAGGCCGCCGAGGTGGACCTGAGCGAGGGCTCGCTCTACGAGTTCCTCCGGCGGGAGTACTCCGCCGACCTCGCCACCGCCCGGATCGTCGTCGACGTCGGCACCGCGGCGCCGGAGGAGGCCGACCTGCTGCGGGTGGTCGCGGGTTCGCCGCTGCTGGTGGTCCGGACGACGGTCCGCGACAGCGCCGGCCAGCCCCTCGTGCACAGCTTCTCCCGGCTGCGGCCCGACGTCAGCCAGGTGGAGTTCGAGGTCTCGGTCAGCGGCCGCTGACGGAGGACCCCCGTCCTCCCCACCCTCCGCAGGCTCAGAGTGCGCCCCTGGACGGGAGCCGTTCCCGCACCCCACCAGGCTCGCGGCGGGACCCTGCACGGGGCCGTCAGGGCTCGCGGCGAGCCGCTGACCATCGGGCGCGGACTACCGTCGGCGCGGTCGCTCCCCGTCGTCCCGGAGGTCCCATGCCCCAGCCGGTCACCGTCACCGGGAGCCGCGAGGTGCCCCACGAGCGGCCCCGGGTGTGGCGGGCGCTCGCCGTCCTGGAGCCGTACTGCGCCGTCTGCGACGTGTCCTACGTCGTCGACGGCCGGGGCGCGCCGGGCCGCGGGACCCGGTTCGTCTGCGTGCCCGGCCGCCTCGACGACGGCGTGCAGCCACCGGCCGGTTCCCCGCAGGGCGAGATCGTCGAGTGGGTGCCGCAGGAGCGGGTCACCACCCGCCTGCAGCTGACCCCCGAGACCTGGACGACGACGATCGAGCTCGCCGACGCCGGGCCCGGCGCCACGCGCGTGACCATCACCGTCAGTCACGAACCGCACTCCGCCGGGGGGCTCCCCCAGCGGCTCACCCAGCGCCTGATGCGCGGTGGCGTGCGGGAGATGGTGCAGCGCACGGTGGACGGCGAACTCGACCGGTTGCCCGCCCACGTCGCCCGCACGCAGGGGTGATCATCTGATCGGGCGAGGCGCGCATCGTCTCCTCGACCGCCGGGTACAGGGGAGCCATGATTCGGAGTGCAGCACCCGGCGCTGTGCCGGGTGCGGGCGCTCCGGACGGGCTACCGAGGAGTTGGCTATGGAAATCATCGGTTTGATCATCGCGGGACTCATCATCGGCCTGCTGGGGAAGTTCGTCGCCCCCGGTGCGCGAGACAACACGCCCCTCTGGCTCACGCTGCTGTGCGGCATCGGCGGGGTGCTCATCGGGTACTACCTGAGCGGCGCGCTGGGAGTGGCGGCCACTCCGGGCATCGACTGGATGAGGTGGATCATCTCCATCATCGTCGCAGCGGTGCTGGTGGTGGCGGCATCGACGCTCACCGGCCGGAACAGCCGCGCCATCCGCTGACGCCGGTCCCCCGGGGGGCTCCACAGCTGGACGGAGTCCCCCGGGGTCAGTCGGCCGGACGGGGTCGGCGCCCACGGCCCGTGAGCACCAGGGAGTAGACCGTGCAGATCCTCGGCCTCATCGCGGTCGGCTTGGTCATCGGGGCCCTGGCCCGGCTGCTCCAGCCCGGCCGCCAGCGGATGAGCATCCTCGCCACGATGCTGCTCGGCGTCGCCGGCGCGGTGATCGGCGGTCTCATCGCCGACTGGCTGGACGTCGGCTCGATCACCGAGCTGAACTTCTGGGGCTTCCTCTTCGCCCTGCTCGCCGCGATCCTGCTCATCGGCGTCGCCGAGGGCGTGGCCGCAGGCCGCAACCGCGCCGTCCGCTGAACCCGGCTCCCCGGGGGCTCAGAGCTCGACCGAGTCTCCCGGGGCCAGCCGGCTGAACGGCGTCGGGGTCCCCGGCCCCCGTTCACCCAGCAGGCCGCCGACGATGCCCAGGCCGGCGTCGTTGAGCAGCCCGTCGTGGATGGCGTAGGCCTGGTCCGCGTCCACGGCGCGCACGTAGTCGATCACCTCGGCGATCCTCGACCACGGGGCGTGCACCGGCAGCAGCAGCGTGGCCACCGGCTCGGTGGGGACCGTGAAGGCGTCCCCCGGGTGGAAGACCACGCCACCGACCAGGAACCCGACGTTGCCCACCCGCGGGATCTCCGGGTGGATGACCGCGTGCAGCTCCCCGTGCACGGTGACGTCGAACCCGGCGACGGTGAGCGCGTCGCCGTCCCCCACCACGTGCACCCGCCCGGCCGCGCCGTCGAGCCGGCCGGCCACCGACCCGTTGGTCCAGACCTCCAGCGCGGGGTCGGCGTCCATGGCCGCGCGGAGCACGTCGGGCGCGAAGTGGTCGGCGTGCTCGTGGGTCATCAGGACCGCGCCCGCCCCGTCCAGCGCCGACGGGTCGGTGAACGCGCCGGGGTCGATGACGAGCCGCCGGTCGTCCTCGCTGAGGACGACGCAGGCGTGCCCGTGCTTGGTCAGCTCCATGTCTGGCATCCTGCCCGGGCCCCGCGAGACCCGCCCGGCCCGCTCCCGGGTGCACTGCTCCACCCGGACGGGTGAGGTGACCGCCGTCGACGGTGACGTCGCAGCGGCGTCCTGCCGACACCTGGGGCATGAGCGCCCCCACCGTCGCCGCCACCGTCGTCGCCGCCCGCAGCCGCGCCCACGGCCCCACGACCGCCCTGTGGCACGCCGTCTCGCTGCACCGCCCGACCGCCGAGGTCGACGGCGCCTGCGAGCTCACCCTCTGCGGCTCGCTGGCCCGCATCGACGTCGACCAGCCCTGGCCCACGCCGGCCCGCGACGTATGCCCCGCCTGCGTCGTGCTGACCCGGTAGGGGTCGGCCCGTCCCGCGGCTCCCCGCGAGCCCGGTGACGTGCTGGAACGGTCACCCCCAGGGTCTCCCGCGGGCCCCGTCCGGAGGCTCGCCGCGCGCCTACGAGCGGGGCGGAGGACGGGTCCTCCCGCGAGGCGCGGGGGACGGGTGGCCCTCGTTCAGCGACCGGTGAACCGCGGAGCGCGCTTCTCCAGGAAGGCCTCGACGGCCTCGCGGTGGTCGGCGGTGCGGCCCAGGTCGGTCTGCAGCCCGGCCTCGAGCGCCAGGGTGCCCTCGAGGGAGTCGGTGGCCGCCGTGGCCAGCACGGTCTTGATGGCCCGGTACGCGGCGGTCGGACCCGCGGCCAGCCGCGCGGCCAGCGTCTGCGCCTCGGCCAGCACCTGCTCGGGCGGCACCACGCGGTGCACCAGCCCCCACTCGGCGGCGCTCTCGGCGAGGAACGGCTCGGGCAGCAGCAGCAGCTCCGCGGCGCGCGATCCGCCGACGGAGTGCACGAGGCGGGAGGCCAGGGCCGAGTCGCTGGACAGCCCGATGCCGGCGAAGGCGGTGGTGAACTTGGCGCCGGCGGCGGCCACCCGCAGGTCACCGGCCAGCGCGATGCCGAGCCCGGCGCCGGCGCAGGCGCCGTTGATGGCCACGACCACCGGCACCCGCAGCCCGGCCAGGGCCAGCACCAGCGGGTTGTACTCCTCCTCGACCACCGACAGCGACGTCGCCGCGTCCCCGCGCAGCGCCTCCACGTGCTGGCCGAGGTCCTGACCGACGCAGAAGGCCCGCCCGGTGCCGGTCAGCACCACGGCCCGCACCGAGCCGTCGGCGGCGACCTCGCGGACGACGTCGAGCAGCTCGCGGCGCGACTGGTGGGTCAGCCCCGGCCGCAGCAGCGTGATCGTGGCGACCCCGCCGGCGTCCTCACGGGTCACGGTCTCGGGCACGGTCGCCCCTCCTCGTCGTCCTCGGCGACCCGGCGTGCGGCGGGATCGGCGATCCCGCCCGCTCCCGGGGGCCGGAAGCGTACGAGACCGGCGATCCCACCGGGGCTGCCCGGGCCGGGCCCGACGGGCGGACCGGTGCGACGACGACCGATGGGCGCGCTGGTCGCGGCGGGACACCTCCCGGTCACCCGGCCGTGGCCGGATCGTGACGGACGAGCCCCTCACGGCAGCGGTCGGCCTGGGAGGATGGACGGCGGACGGACGCGGCGCGGGTCGGGCGCGCGGCGCCGTCCCCCCGGTCGGCGACACGCCCAGCGTCCTGCGCTGATGTGTAGCCCGGCGGGGTGCGGGACATGCAGGGACACGGGGACCGGCGCCCCGGGCCGGACGGACGGCCGGACAGGCGAGGAGTGAGCCACGGTGGTGGAGCCGGGTCGGCGCAACCTGGGTGAGCGGTACGAGCTCGCCGAGCTGATCGCCGCCGGCGGCATGGGGCAGGTCTGGCGCGGCACCGACGTCCTCCTGGGCCGGCCGGTCGCGGTCAAGGTGCTGCGCAGCGAGTACACCGGCGACCCGACCTTCCGCGCCCGCTTCCGCGCCGAGGCCCAGCACGCCGCCGGGCTCTCCCACCCGAACATCGCCGCCGTCTTCGACTACGGCGAGACCGAGGCCACGGACGGCAGCGGCGAGACGCTGGCCTACCTGGTGATGGAGCTGGTCGAGGGCGAGCCCCTGTCGTCGGTGCTGCAGCGCGAGGGCCGGCTGTCGGCCGCAGTCGCCCTGTCGCTGCTCGAGCAGACCGCCTCCGCGCTGGCCGAGGCGCACCGGGTCGGGCTGGTGCACCGCGACGTCAAGCCCGGCAACATCCTGGTCCGCGACGACGGCAGCGTGAAGATCACCGACTTCGGCATCGCGTGGTCGGCCGGCAGCGTGCCGCTCACCCGCACCGGGCAGGTGATCGGGACCCCGCAGTACCTCGCCCCGGAGGTCGCCGAGGGCCACCACGCCACCCCGGCCAGCGACGTCTACGCCCTGGGCCTGGTCGGCTACGAATGCCTCACCGGCCACCCCGCGTTCGACGGCGACAACGCGGTGACGATCGCGCTCAAGCAGGTGCGCGACGACCCCGAGCCGCTGCCCGACGACCTGCCCAGGGACGTGCGCAGGCTGATCCGCCGCGCGCTGGCCAAGGACCCGACGGCGCGGATGCCCGACGGCGCCGCCTTCGTCGCCGCGATCGAGGACGTCCGGGCCGGCCGTCCCGTCCCCGAGCCCGCGCCCACGCGCACCGTGGCCGCCGTCCCTGGCCTGCCGCCGGTCGCCGGTCCGGCCGCCGGGCCGGCCGTGCGGACAGCTAGCCCACCGGCGCACCGCCGCCGGGGCGTGGCCGCGGTCCTCGTGCCGGTGGTGACGCTGCTGCTGGGCGCCGGTGCGGCGGCGGGTGTCTTCGTGGCCGTCTCCGGCGAGGAGGGGGACCGCGGGCCCACCGTGGTCGCCGCCCAGACCGAGGACGCCCGGATCGAGCTGGCCGCCGAGGACTACGTCGGCCGGCAGGTCGACGAGACGGCGCTCGCGCTGTCCGCCCTGGGGCTGCTCGTGCAGCGGGAGGAGGAGGTCACCGGCGACACCGCCCCCGGCGTCGTCACCGCCGTCGACCCGGTCGGCGCGCAGCTGCGGCCGGGTGACGTCGTGCGGGTCCGCTACGCCGTCGCGCCCGAGCCCTCCCCGCGGCAGCAGCGGAGCTCCTCGCCGGCCACCCGCGTCTCCGAGGACACCCCGGACCGGCAGCTGCCGGTCGCCGAGCCCACGCCGACCGAGCCGGAACCCACGCCGACGGCCACGCCGGAGGAGCTGCCGGCCAGCGCCGCGCCGACCGAGACGTCGACCCCGCCCGCCACCACCTCGCCGACGGAGTCCGAGACGACGTCGGCGCCGGACAGCACGTCGGGGACGTCGACCCCGCCTCCCGACCCCTCGGACGGCGACGGCGACGGGGACGGCAGGGATGGCGGCAGCGGTGACGGTGACGGTGACGGCGACTGGGACCGCAGCGAGCGCTGACGCCCCCGGACGGGTGGACGTGCCGGTCCGGGGTTTCGGGACCGGCCAGCAGTGGCACCCTGGGCATCCGCCGGGACCGCCCCGAGCGGGTACGGGCAGGGGGAACGGGTGGCCGAGCCGGGGGTCCGCAGGCTCGGCGACCGGTACGAACTGCTCTCCCTCGTCGCCACCGGCGGCATGGGCCAGGTGTGGCGGGCCCACGACGCGCTGCTGGACCGGCTGGTCGCGGTCAAGCTGCTGCGCAGCGAGTACACCGGCGACCCGACGTTCCTCGCCCGGTTCCGCGCCGAGGCGCAGCACACCGCGCGGTTGGTGCACCCGAACATCGCGGCCCTGCACGACTACGGCGAGGTCGTCGCGACCGACGGCAGCGGGGAGACCCTCGCCTACCTGGTGATGGAGCTGGTCGAGGGCGAGCCGCTGTCGGCACTGCTGACCCGCTGCGGCCGCCTCGACCCGCACCGCACGCTGGACATCGTGCGCCAGACCGCCGCGGCGCTGGCCGTGGCGCACGCCGCCGGGGTGGTGCACCGCGACGTCAAGCCGGGCAACGTGCTGGTCGGCCGGGACGGCGTCGTCAAGATCACCGACTTCGGGATCGCCTGGTCGGCCTCGAGCGTGCCGCTCACCCGCACCGGCCAGGTGGTCGGCACCGCCCACTACCTCTCACCGGAGCAGGCCGGGGGCGGCCGGGCCGGGCCGGCCAGCGACGTCTACGCGCTGGGCGCGATCACCTACGAGTGCCTGGCCGGCCGGCGCGCGTTCGACGGCGAGGGCGCGGTGCAGATCGCCCTGGCCCAGATCCGCGACGAGCCCGAGCCGCTGCCCGCCGACGTCCCGGAGCCGCTGCGCACGCTCGTCGCCCGCGCCCTGGTCAAGGACCCGGCGCGGCGCTTCCCCGACGGCGCGGCGTTCCGTGCGGCCGTCGACGCCGTGCGCGCCGGCCGGCCGCTCGCGCCCCTGCCGCCGACCACCGCCGTGCTGCCGGCCGCGAGGGACCGGCGTCGGCTGCTCGTCCCCGCGGCCGCCCTGCTGCTCGGCGTGGGGCTCGGGATCGGGGCGCTGCAGGTGGTCGGGAGCGAGGACACCGCGACGTCGGCGGCCGTCGCCGGCACCGCGGCCCCGACGACGGCCGCGGTCGAGCCGGTGGCGGCGCTCGTGGTCACCGCGGCCGACCACCTCGGGCGCCCGGCCGACGTGGTCGAGGCGGAGCTGGCGGCGCTCGGCCTGCGGGTGCACCGGCAGACCGTGGAGCGCTCCGACGTCCCCCCGGGTCGGGTGGTCGAGCTGGGGCCGGTCGGCGCGCTGGCGCCCGGCGACCTGGTCACGCTCACCGTCGCGGTGGCCCCGCCCGCGCCCGCGCCTGCACCGGCGCCCGCGCCGGAGCCCGTCGTCCCGACGTCCGCGCCGGAGCCCGTCGCCCCGACGTCCGCCCCGCAGCCCGTCGTCCCGGAGGTGCTCAGGGTGCCGGTCCCGCCGGCTCCGGAGCCCGCCCCCGTCCCGGTCCGGGACGAGGACGCCGAGGACGACGCGGCCCCGGGCAAGAGCAAGGGCAAGGGGAAGCCGGACTCCTCCGGCCGGGGGAACGGCCGGGGCTGACCGGCCGCTCAGCCCCGGCTGCGGTTGGGGGCCACCCAGAGCGCGGCACCGAGGGCGGCCAGCGCCGCGGTGAGGACGAAGCCGCGGTCGTTGTCCACGCGCGGCAGCACGACGAGCACCCAGAACACGGCCACGCCGATCAGGCCGGCGGCGGCGACCTTCCACGCCGCGTCCGGGCGCAGCCGGGCGGCAGGCAGGAACCGGCCGGCGAACGGCAGCCCCCCGAGGAGGGTGGCGAGGGTGGCGAAGACCGCCCACAGCGTCCCCGCGGACCACAGCGGGGTCTCGCCGAAGCCCAGCGTCAGGCCGAGCTGGAGCAGCAGGAAGGAGAGCGCGATCAGGCCGGCGCCGATGCGGACGGCCCGCTCCTGCGCGGAACGCGGGGCGCGCGAGGGGCGGGGGGTCCGCGGTGTCCGGGGTGTGCGCGGGGTGCGCGCCCTGCGGGGCGGCCCGGCGGTGCGCGGCAGGCCGAGGGAGTGGTCGGAGGTGTCCGCCGACGGCGACGAGGCGACCCCGGGCGGGCCGGGCACCGCGCCGACCGGCCCGGTCGGCTGGACCCCGCCGGACACCGGCGCGGCGTCCACGCGCGGCACCTGGTGCGTGCCGGCGACGGAGGCCGCGGTCGCACCCACCCCGATCTGGTGGGCGCCGGTGTCGGCCGGGTCCCGGGGGGCCGGTGGGTCGGGGGTGGGAGTCGGGTGCGTCACGGATCCTCCTCGCTCGGACGCGGGCGCGCGCCGGACCGGTTCGTCTCCGCACGCTAGCGGCGCGGCGCCTCGCCACCCGGCAGGAAACGCGGGCGGGCGGACAGCTCACTAGGGTCGGCCGGGTGGCCGTGCGCGCAGGGATCGTCGTCACCGGGACCGAGGTGCTCACCGGTCGGGTGAGCGACCGCAACGGCCCCTGGCTGGCCGAGGAGCTGCGCCGGCTCGGCGTGGACGTCGGCGCGGTGCTCGTCGTCGGCGACCGGCCCGAGGACCTGCGCAACGCGCTGCGCTTCCTGGCCGGCGAGGACGTCGTCATCACCACCGGGGGGCTCGGCCCGACCGCCGACGACCTGACCGCGGAGGTCGTCGCCGGCGTGCAGGGCCGGCCGTCGTCGGTCGACCCGGAGCTGGAGCGCCACGTCGCCGGCATCGTCGAGGGGCTCATGGACGGCCGCGGCTGGCGCGCCGACCCGACGGCGACGGCGGCCGGCGTCCGCAAGCAGGCGCTCGTACCCGAGGGCGCGACGGTGCTGCCGCCGGTCGGGACGGCGCCGGGGCTCGTCGTCCCCCCGGCGGAGGGGCGCGACGGGCCGGTCGTCGTCGTCCTCCCCGGGCCGCCGTCGGAGCTGCAGGGGATGTGGCCGGCGGCGCTGGACGCCGAGCCGGTGCAGCGTGTGCTGGCCGCGCGCAGCGAGCTGCGCCAGGAGACGCTCCGACTGTGGGGGACGCTGGAGTCCCAGCTGGCGGCGACGCTGCGGGAGTCCGAGTTCCCGGGCCTGGAGGTCACCACCTGCCTGCGCGACGGCGAACTGGAGATCGTCACCCGCTACGGCCCCGACGCCCAGCCGGAGTACGACCGGCTGGTCGGGGCCGTGCGGGAGGCCCACGGGCCGCAGCTGTTCTCGACCGGCCCCACGGTCGACGACCTGGTGGCGTCGGCGTTCGCCGACCGAGGGCTGACCGTGGCGACGGCGGAGTCGTGCACCAGCGGGCTGCTGGTGGCCCGGCTGACCGAGCGGGCCGGGTCGTCGGCGTGGGTGCTCGGCGGGGTGGCCTCGTACGCGAACTCGGCCAAGGAGGCGCTGGTCGGCGTCCCGTCGGAGGTGCTGGCGTCGCACGGCGCGGTGAGCGCCCAGGTCGCGGCCGCGCTGGCCGAGGGGGCGCGGTCCCGCTTCGGTGCTGACGTGGGGGTCGGCATCACCGGGATCGCCGGACCGGGCGGCGGGACGCCGGACAAGCCGGTGGGCACCGTGCACCTGTGCGCCGTCGGGCCGTCCCCCGAGGGGGTGGCGCGCTCGGTCGTGCTGCCCGGCTCGCGGTCGGCGGTGCGGCACCGGTCGGTCAGCCTGGCGATGCACATGGTGCGCCAGCTCCTGCTCGGCGGGCCGCCGGCATGAGCAAGGACCCGCCCCTCCCCACCCCTCGCGATCTCGGGGCGGTGCCCTGGAGGGGCCGGGCGCGGCGCTCGTGCAGGACCGCAGGACGAGGTCCTTCCGTGGTCGCCCGGTGAGGACCCCGCGACGGCATCCGATGACGGGCTGACTGCCGTGGTGGTGCAGTGCCGTGCCCGTCCGCTGCCCCAGGAGGCGCCGTGACCACCCTGACGTTGCACGCGACCGGGCCCGTCGGGCCGGACGAGGTCTGGGAGCGCTACGCCGTCCCGGCGCGCTGGCCGGAGTGGGCTCCGCAGATCACCGGCGTCGAGGTGCCGGTCGCCCGGCTCGCCGCCGGCGTGCAGGGGCGGGTGCGCGCGCCGCTGGGGGTGACGCTGCCGTTCGTCGTCGACACGGTGGACGAGGCGGCTCGGCGGTGGTCGTGGACGGTGTCGCTCGGGCCGGTGCGGCTGCGCCTGCTGCACTGGGTCACCGAGGGTCCGGACGGCGGCAGCACGACGGGGCTGCGGATCTCCGGGCCGGCGCCGTTGGTGGTCGGCTACGCGCCGCTGGCCCAGTTCGCGATCGGCCGGCTGGTCCACCCGCTGCGCTGACGCCCCGGGAGGGGGACGAGCGGGTGGGTCTGCGAGGGATGCCTCTCGCAGCGGCGGCGCGCAGCGTTCGTGGACGAGCACTTGCGGGTCTCGAGGCATACGGGTGCACGGTGGTCGCCAGCGACGTCCGCGACTGGTGTCAAGGCCGTCGTGACAGCTGGGGACAGGCTTCTGAGCTGGGGATTTGTGCTGCTGCGGGGTCCCGACTCCAATAGACTTCGAACACCTGATCGGAGTGCTGGGGGGTGTCGTGGAGCAGCTGCTGGCCGCTGTGGACGCCCTGGCCGCCGAGAACCTGGGGCCGCTGTTCGGCCCGGCGCTGCTGGACCGGTTGAGTTCGCTGCTGGCCGCGCAGAACCGGCTGGCCGCCGAGGTCGCCCGCACGGTGCGCGAGGCCGAGGTGTCCGGCGCGGCGGAGGTCGACGGGCTGCAGACGATGGCCTCCTGGCTGCGCGGGCACGGGCACCTGTCGACGGTTGAGGCGGCGCGGGTGGTGCGCACGGGCCGCGCCCTGGCGCAGCTGCCCGGCATGGCCGCGGCGTTCGCCGCCGGGACGGTGACCGCCGAGCAGGCGGCGGTGATCGGCCGGGTGGCCGAGCCGGAGCACCTCACCCGCGCCGCGGAGCAGGGCGTGGACCTGGGCGGCGTGGACACCGTGCTGACGCAGGTGGCCATCACCCGTCCGCACGCCGATGTCGCCAGGGCGGTGCACCACTACCTGCAGCGCCTCGACGCCGACGGGCCGGAGCCCGATCCGACCGGGGGGCGGCGGCTGGTCATCGCCCGGCACGCCGACGGGTCGATCTCCGGCCGGTTCGACCTGGAGGCGGTGGGTGGGGAGAAGCTGCAGGCCGCGCTGGAGTCGGTGGTGCAGGCCGGCCGCTGCGCCGGGGACGAGCGCACCAGGGGCCAGCAGTTGGCCGATGCGCTGGTGCAGCTGTGCGACAACCAGCTGGCCTCCGGCAACCTGCCGGTGCTGCGCGGGCACAAGCCCCAGGTCATCGTCAAGGTCGGTGTCGAGGATCTGGTCGACCCCTCGGTCGGCGCCGGTGCCGCCGAGCTGGGGTTTGGTGCGACCGTCTCCGCGGCGCGGGCCCGGTGGCTGGCCTGTGACGGGGTCGTCACCCGGATCGTGCTGGGCCCGGGCGGGATGCCGCTGGAGCACGGCCGCACCGTGCGCCTGGTGCCTCCGCACGTGCGCCGGGCCGCCGAGGTCCGCGACCGCGGCTGCGTGTTCACCGGCTGCGGCGCCCCCACGCACTGGTGCGACGTGCACCACCTGCTCGCCTGGATCGACGGCGGGCAGACCAGCCTGGCCAACAGCGCGTTGCTGTGCGAACGGCATCACACCAAGGTCCACCACGGCTTCCGGGTCGAGCGGCAACCCGACGGGCGATGGCGCACCCGGCGCCCGGATGGCAGCGAGATCCGCACCGGACTCCTGCGCACCGGACCGGGCCGCACCGGCCCACCTCTTCCCGCCGCCGCTGCCTGACCGCTGGCCCCCACCGCCGGGGCCGCGACCGCCGCGCGTTCCACGTGGAACGCGCGCGACCCGGGCCGGCAGGCGACGGGGGGCGGTGCTCGGCACCCGCTCCGGAGGGCGCCGGTGGGCGCGATCGTCGAGCGGTCCTCCGTCCCCTCTGCCTGAATTGCATCCGTGTGGTTACCCTCAGTCGTGCGTTGCGCGCCCGGCGCCGTCGTGGGGGACGGTGGCGAGGCTGCGGTCCCCGGGCGGGACCTGACGCGTGTTCCGCAGGGGTCGAGAGAGCGGGCAGGGGTGCACGGACACGTTCCAGCTGGCCACGTCACACCAGCCGACCCCTTCTCCTCGGTCACCGACGCCGTCTACCGGATCGACCGCAGGTGGCGGTTCACCTACGTGAACGCCGCCGCCGCGCGGCTCCTCGGCCGCCGAGCCGACGACATGATCGGCCGCTATGCCTTCGAGTGCTTCCCGGAGACGCTCGGCACGGTCATCGAGGACGAGTACCGGGCGGTGCTCCTGGACGGGCGGGTCCGCGAGTTCGACTACTTCTACCCACCGTTGGACCGCTGGTTCGAGATCCGCGCCTTCGCCGACGCCGGCGGTCTGACCGCCGTCCTGCGCGACGTCGACGACCAGCGCCGCACCGAACAGCGGCGCCTCGCCGAGCTGCGGCAGCTCGGCGCCGTCCTCGAGGCGCTGCCCCCGGCCACGGTGCTGCTGGCGGGCGACGGCCGGATCGAGATGACCAACCGGGCGTGGACGGCGAACGGCGAGGCGCTGGAACGCAGCGGCGGCCGGCCGGCCCGGGTCGGCGAGCACTACCTGGACGCGATGGCCCGGTACGTCGACGCCGAGCACCACGCCGAGATCGCCGCGGGCCTGCGGCGCCTCGCCGACGGCCTGGTCCCCGGGTCCACGTTCGCCGTCGACTACCCGCACCAGGTCGGCCCGGAGCCGGCGTGGTTCCGCCTGCAGGCCGCGCGGGTCGACGCCTCCGACCGGGTCATCGTCACCCACACCGACATCACCGAGCGGGTGCGCGACCAGCAGGCGCTGGCCTGGCAGGCCAACCACGACGACCTCACCGGACTGCCCAACCGCACCCGCCTGCTCCAGCTGATCCGAGAGGCGCTGGAGCCGGGTCACGGCCCGGCGGCGTTGCTCTTCCTCGACCTCGACGGGTTCAAGACGGTCAACGACTCGCTCGGCCACGACGTCGGGGACGAGTTGCTGCGCCAGGTCGGCGGCCGGCTCGCCGAGCAGGTCCGTCCGGGGGACGCCGTGGGCCGGCTGGGCGCCGACCAGTTCCTCGTCCTCGCCCGGAACTGCGACATCGCCGAGGCAGCCTCCCTGGCCTTCCGGCTGCAGAGCTCCTTCTCCCGTCCCTTCCACGCCGAGGGCATCTCGGTGCCGCTGTCGGTCAGCATCGGCGTCGCGGCCGCCCAGCCCGGCGCCGACCGGCCCCACCAGCTGCTCAGCGACGCCGACACCGCCGCCTTCGCCGCGAAGGGCGCCGGCCGCGACCGCGTGCACGTCTTCTCCCCGGGGCTGCGCGAGGCGGCGCGCTGGCGGCTGGAGGTCGCCAACCGGCTGCGGGACGGCGCCGTCGACGAGTTCGTCGTCCACTACCAGCCCGTCGTCCGGGTGGACACCGGCGAGGTCGAGGGCGTGGAGGCGCTGCTGCGCTGGCAGCACCCCGAGCGCGGGCTGCTCGCCCCCGACGCCTTCCTCTCCGTGGCCGAGGAGACCGGCCAGCTCATCCCGATCACCCGGTGGCTGCTCGGTGAGACGACCCGGCAGGCCGCCGAGTGGGCCGCGCAGGGGCTGCCGCTGCGCATGTCGGTCAACATCAGCGCCCGGCACTTCTCCGCCGAGACGCTGGTGCGCGACGTGCGGGTGGCGCTGCACGACTCCGGACTGGCCCCGGAGAACCTGGTGCTCGAGCTCACCGAGACCAGCGTCGCGGAGGACCCCACCCGGGCCGAGGACCAGCTGTCGATCCTGCAGACCTCCGGGGTGTCGGTCGCGATCGACGACTTCGGGACCGGCTGGTCCTCACTCGCCCAGCTCCTGGCGCTGCCCGTCGGGACGTTGAAGATCGACCGCTCGCTGCTCACCGCCGCCGCCCGGCTGGCGTGCAACGGCACCGGGCCGGTGCTCGCCGCCATCGTCTCGCTGGCCCGCACCCTGGGGATCCGCTCGGTCGCCGAGGGCGTCGAGACCGCCGAGCACCTGCAGATGGTCCGCGAGGCCGGCTGCGACCTCGCCCAGGGATACCTCCTCGCCCGCCCGATGCCGGCCTCCGAGGTCCTGCGCTGGGCGTCCCGGGTGCGGGCCGCCGGCGGTGACTCGTGCGCCCTCGCGCTGCAGGCGAGCAGGCGCTGAGAGGTCCGGTGCGGGCCCGCCGGCTGCGCCGCCGCACGCCGCGACGGGCCACCGCACCGGCCGGCCCGCCCCGCTCGACGGGTGTGCCGTCCCCCGTCGAGGTCCCGGCCGGGCAGACTGCCCCCGTGACCGACCTGGACGCAGCCGCGGAGACGGCGCCCGACACCGACGCGCTCGACGGGCGGGCACGCCCGGCGCTGGACCTGCTCATCTGGGACGCGCCGAACATCGACATGACCCTGTCGACGGTCATCGGCGCCCGCCCGACCGCGGCGTCGCGCCCCCGGTTCGACGCCATCGCCGCCTGGTTCGTGGAGGGAGCGGGCGACTCCGGCGCGCCCGACGCCCCCGATGTCGAGGCCTGCGTCTTCGCCAACATCCCGCCCGTGGTGGGCAGCCTGCAGCGCTGGGTGGAGGCGCTGCGCAGCTTCGGCTTCGCCGTCTTCGCCCGGCCCAAGCAGCAGCCCGACGACGACATCGACCAGGCGATGCTCGACCACATCGACGTCCGCCGGCACAGCCACCGGCTGCGCCGGTTGGTGGTCTTCTCCGGTGACGGCCGCAACTTCGCCGAGCCGCTGGAGGAGCTGGCCCGCACCGGCACGCAGGTCACGGTGGTCGCCTTCAGCGAGGTCGCCGGCTACGCGATCGGGTCGGACCTGCTGGAGTTCATCGACATCGAGGACGTGCCGGGCGCCTTCGCCGTCCCGCTGGACCGGGTGCGCCTGGACGCCCTGCCGCCGGACGGCGCATGGCTGCGGCCCACCCGCAGCCTGCGGGACTTCGTCAGCTCCTACGTCCGCCGGAACGGCTGACCCAGGTGTTCGACGAGGGCACCGGGCCGGTCGCCACCGAGGAGCTGCTGGTCCCGGGCGAGACCTGCTGGCGGATCGAGCGCGCCGACCGGCACGCGGTCTTCGTCGACGCGGCCGACTACTTCGCGGTCCTGCGGGAAGCGGTGCTGAACGCCCGGCGTCGGGTGCTGTTCATCGGCTGGGACTTCGACCCGCGGATCCGGATGGACCCGCGCGGGGCAGGGCGGCGGCGCGTCGGCGGACGGCGCCCGGACAAGCTGGGCCGGGTGCTGGAGGAGGCCGTCCGCACCAACCCGGAGCTGGAGATCGGCGTCCTGGTCTGGGACTACGGCGTCGTCGGCGCGCTCGGCCGCGGCCTGGTGCCGGTCGTGCTGCTCGACCGGCGCACCCCCGACCGGCTGACGATGACGGTGGACACCCACCACCCCGTGGGCGGCGCCCACCACCAGAAGATCGTGGTCATCGACGACTGCCTGGCCTTCGCCGGCGGCATCGACGTCACCACCGACCGCTGGGACACCTCCGAGCACCTCGACCGGAACCAGCTGCGGCGCCGTCCCTCGTCGCACCGGCTCACCGGCCCCTGGCACGACGTGACCAGCCTGGTGTCCGGGCCGGCCGCCCGCGCGATCGGCGACCTGGCGCGGGAGCGGTGGGAGAGCGGCACCGGGCGGGCGCTGGAGCCGGTCGAGGACGTCGAGGCCTGCTGGCCGGACGTCGAGCCGCTGCTGACCGACGTGGACGTCGCCATCTCGCGCACCCGGCCCGAGCACGGCGGGACGAGCCTGGTGCACGAGATCGAGCTGCTGTGGCTGGCGGTCATCGCCGCGGCCCGGCGCTCGGTCTACATCGAGAGCCAGTACTTCGCCAACCGCCGGATCGCCGAGGCCATCGCCGAGCGGCTGCGCGAGCCCGACGGCCCGGAGTTCGTCGTCGTCAACCCCGAGACCGCCGAGGGGTGGCTGCAGGAGAAGGCCATGGGCACGGCCCGCGCCAAGCTGCTCGCGCTGGTGCGGGAGGCCGACGTCCACGGCCGGTTCCAGCTCTACGTGCCGGTCACCGAGGGACGCCGGCCGATCTACGTGCACGCCAAGGTCACGGTGGTCGACGACCGGCTGCTGCGGATCGGCTCGTCGAACCTCAACAACCGGTCCATGGGGATGGACACCGAGTGCGACGTGTCCATCGAGGTGCGTCCCGGCGACCCGCGCGCGGAGGAGAAGGCCGCTGCCGTCACCGGGCTGCGCGACCGGCTGCTGGGCGAGCACCTCGGCGTGCCGCCGTCCGCGGTCGCCGACGCGGTCGAGGCCTGCGGCGGGTCGCTGCTGCAGGCCGTGGAGAGCCTGCGCCGGCCGATCGGCCGCTCGCTGGTGCCCCTGGCCCCGCCGGACCTCGGCCCGGTGGAGCAGGCGCTGGCCGAGACCGAGCTGCTCGACGCCGAGCGGACGCCGAACCGGTGGGAACGGGTGCGCCGCAGCTTCCGGCCGCGGGTGCACGGCAGGTCGACCCGCCGCCGCTGACCACCGTGCCGGTGTCCCGGTCCGCGACTCGGCCCGCGCGGCCGCACCCGGGCCCCGCACCCCGGGGGACCGCCGAGGAGGGGCCCGGCGGGACTCAGGCCGCCTGGCGCGGGCCCGGCACGGCTGCCTCGCGGACCGCTCCCGGGGGCAGCACGGCCGGGTTGCGACCGGCCCGTCCGGCCCGCCCGGCGTAGGCGGCCGCGACCAGGAGGCCGCCGACGACGTTGCCCGGGATGGTCCACACCAGGTTCCCGGCCAGGTCCCACCATCCCGCGACACCCTCCAGCGCAGCGAGGGAGAACGTCGTCATGTTGGCGATGGAGTGCTCGAAGCCCGAACCGGTGAACGCGAGCAGCCCCCACCACAGGACCACCAGCTTGGCCCCGTCCGTGGCCGCGCGCGTCGCCATCCAGACCGCCAGGCACACGAGCGCGTTGCACAGGACCGCCCGCCAGAACAGCTGCGGTCCGGTGGCGGCCGTCTTGCCGTCGACCATGCTGCCCAGCAGCGCCACGGCCGGCGACGCGCCGGTCGGCCCCGGTCCCGCGCTGAGCACGCCGCTCAGGTGGACGGCGCCGGCGAGGCCCAGCGAACCGATCGCGTTGCCGACGAGCGACAGGGCACCCACGGTGCCGGCGGAGCGCCAGCCCGAGCTCCGTCGGCTGATGCCGTGCGCCATCACCATGACGTTGCCGGTGAACAGCTCGGCCCCGGCGAAGACGACGAGGGTGAGCGCGAGGCCGAACACGGCTCCCTGCACCAGCCTGGTCACGGGGGAGCCGGCTGCGGCCAGGGGGGCGGACACGCTGACCAGGAGCACGACGGCGATCCCGACGTAACCGCCGGCCAGCACCGAGCTCTTCAGGTAGCCGGCCGGTCCGGTCGCCGCGGCCGCCTTGGCCGCGGCCTGTTCCGCCAGCTCGGCGGCGGCCTCGGGGACGGTCCGCGGCATCAGTGGCTGCGCTGCCCGGCCGGGGCGTCGCCGGCGGGGACGCCGTCCACCCACGGACGGGACGAGTGCTTGGCCTTGAAGTAGTCCCCGCCCTTGCGGACGACGTCGTCGGTGCCCCACGCCTGGCGGACCTCGGACCGCTTGACCATCTGCGGGATGTGCTTCGAGCAGTGGATGTAGGCCTCGACCACGTCGATGGCCACCCACCGCTCGGGACGCCGCCCGCCGTCCTGCAGCAGCCCGTCGAGGACGCTGTCGGGCAGGTCCGGGCGGGCGAGCAGCTGGTCGTTGTCCAGGATCGAGGCGCGGCCGTTCACGTGCAGCCCGATGGCGTCACCGCAGAAGTCGATGAACAGCAGGCCGATGTGCCCGTTCTCGGCGATGTTGCCGAGGCTGGCCATGACGCCGTTCCCGCGGTACTCCGGGTAGGCGAGGGTCGTGTCGTCCAGGACGCAGACGAACCCGGGCGGTCCGGCGCGGAAGGAGCAGTCGGCCTCGCCGGCGCCGTCGGAGGTGGCGACGAAGACCATCTCCATGCGGGCCACGAACTCCCGCATGTGGTCGTTGAGGTGGTCGAGCATCTGGTGGTTGTAGAAGCCGCGGGCGCGGGCGGTCGTGCCGTACCGCTCCTGCAGCAGGTGCTCGCCGGTCGAGCCAGGCATGGGGGTTCCTCGGGTTCGGAGGGGAGGGGGGCGGTCAGCGGGACTCGAGGAGCCGGTCCACGTCGGCCAGGGAGCCGAGTGCCGCCACGGGGGTGTCCGGCTGGGCCATGAGCGTGGTGAGCGCGCCGGCGTCCAGGGGCCGGGCGAAGAAGTAGCCCTGGCCGATGTCGCAGTGCAGGCTCTGCAGCTCACGCACGTGCTCGCTGCGCTCGACGCCCTCGGCGACGGTCTCCAGGCGCAGCGTCTTGGCCAGCGCGACGATGGTGCGGGTCACCGCCGACTCCTCGATGTTGGCGCCACCCAGCCCGTCGACGAAGGACTTGTCGATCTTGAGGATGTCGATGGGGAAGCGCTGCAGGTAGGTCAGCGAGGAGTAGCCGGTGCCGAAGTCGTCGATGGCCAGGCGGACGCCCAGCTCCTTGAGCGCCTCGAGGGTGTGGATCGTCGCCGCGGTGTCGTTCATGAGGACGCTCTCGGTGATCTCCAGCACGAGCTGGTCCGCAGGGAAGCCGGAGTCCTCGAGCGCCGCGGCCACCTCCTCCGCGAGGCGTGGCTGGTGCAGCTGACGGCCCGAGAGGTTGACGCTCATGACCAGCGGCTCCCGCTCGGGGAACCGGTCGAGCCAGGTCCGGCCCTGCTGGCAGGCGGCGCGCAGCACCCACCGCCCGAGGTCGTTGATCAGGCCGGTCTCCTCGGCGACCGGGATGAACTCCATCGGCGGGATCAGCCCCCGTTCGGGGTGCACCCACCGGAGCAGGGCCTCGACGCCGATGAGGCTGTTGGTCCGCAGGTCGATCTGCGGCTGGAAGTGCAGCACGAACTGGTCGCGCTCGAGCGCACGGTGCAGGTCGTTGACGATCTCCAGCCGGCGCACGGCCCCGGCCCGCATGACCGAGTCGAAGACCTCGTGCCGGGCGCGCCCCGCGTCCTTCGCGCGGTACATGGCCGCATCGGCGTCACGGAGCAGGCCGTGCGCGTCCCCGTCGGTGCCGCTCGACAGCGCGATGCCGATGCTGGCGGTGACGAACACCTCGTCGCCGTCCAGGTCGAAGGGCGCGGCGAGCGCACCGGCGAGGCGCTCGGCCAGCCCCTCGACGTCCCGCTCGTCCACCACGGACTCGGCGAGGATGACGAACTCGTCGCCGCCGAACCGGGCGACGGTGTCGCCCGGCCGGACCACGGCCCGCAACCGCGTGGCTGCAGCGGCGATCACGGTGTCACCAGCAGCGTGTCCGAGGCTGTCGTTGATCAGCTTGAAGTGGTCGAGGTCGACGAACGCCACCGCGACCCCGCCGCGGTTGCGCTGAGCCAGGGCCACCTCCAGCCGGTCCAGCAGCAGGACGCGGTTGGGCAGCCCGGTTAGCGGGTCGTGCAGGGCGTGGTGGGTCAGCCTGCCCTGGGCGAGCTCCCGCTCCACCACGCGGCCCAGCTGGGTGCCGATCTGCCCCATGACCTCGCACAGGGCGTCGTCGGGCTGCAGCGGCTCGGAGGTGAAGAACTCCAGGACGGCGGTGACCTCGCTCCCGACCAGCACGGGGAACGCGAAGGCCGCAGCCAGACCGCTGTCCCGGGCGGCGCCGCGCCGGGGGAAGTTGTCGTCGGTGGTGACGTCGCAGATCCAGCTGGGTTGCTTGGTCGCCAGGACGCGTCCGGGGAGCCCGGTGCCGGCGCGGAACGGCGTCGCCGTGGTGACCTGCAGGAAGGGCAGGAGCCGATCGTCGTCCGGCCGCACCCAGATGTTGGACGAGCACAGCGTCTCGCCGTCGTCATCGACCAGGTAGATGTGCCCGACCGGCCACCCGGTGTGCTCGGCGATCATGCGCAGGCCGGTCTCCAGCGCCTCGCGCCCGCTGGAGGTCTCGTTCGACGCGACGCTGACCCGCTGCAGCAGCCGGACGAAGCCGGTCTCCCGGGCGAGCGCCGCCTCGGCCCGCTTGCGCTCGGTGATGTCCCGGAGGATCCCGGTGAAGAACCGCCCCTCGCCCTCGGCCCAGTGCGACAGCGAGAGCTCCACGGGGAACTCGGTGCCGTCCGCACGCTGGGCGTGCACCTCCACGGCACCCGAGCCGATGACGCGGGGCTCCCCGGTGAGCAGGAAGCGACCCATGCCGCGCTCGTGGGCGTCGCGGTAGCGCTCGGGCATCAGGACGGTCAGCGGCTTGCCGATGACGTCCTCGGCCGCGTAGCCGAACATCGCCTCACCGCCGCGGTTCCAGCTGACGATCAGCCCGCGGGCGTCGGCGGAGACGATCGCGTCACTGGCCGACTCGGTGACCGCGCGGTACTTCGTCTCCAGCTGGTGCAGCGCCGACTCCGTCTGGTGCCGCGGTGCGACGTCCTGGAACCAGAAGACGGCGACCGGCTCGTCCTCGTGGGTCACGAGCGAGCTGACGTAGTCCACCGTGAGCGTGCTGCGGCCGACCGCGGTGAGGGTGGCCGTGCCACGAGCCGGGCGACCGGAGTGCAGGGGTGCGCAGAGCGGGCAGTCCTCGGCCGGCTCCCCGGCCGGCCGGCCGTGGTGCTCCTCGTGCACGTGGGCGCCCAGCAGGAGGGGACGGACGGTCCCGAGCAGGCGGGCGGCGGCCTCGTTGGCCAGGATGCACCGTCCGGCCGTGTCGACGGCGTAGACGCCCTGGTTCGTCACGGCCAGGAGGCGGTCGGCGAGGGTCGGGACGGCGGTCCCGACCGATCCGCGGGCACGGCGCCACGGACGGAGCTTGCGGGTCATGGGACTGCAGATCGGGTGGTGGGCGCGGGACCTTGAGGGCTCGACCGTCGCCTGCCCCCGCCGAGGGGCGAAGCGGGTCCCGCCGTGAGCGGCACGCCGACCCGACGGTCCTCGGCAGGGGGCGGGACGGGCGGCGGTTACCGTTCCGCCTCGCGGGCCCTCGTCACTGCCCGTTGCAGCAGCCGAACGGAGGGGCACCATGAACACGCCTGGGGTCGACCACCCGCACCGGGACGGTGAGGTGGAGGTGGTGCTGCCCGGGCACCGGGTGTCCGTGAACGCCAGGGTCGAGGCCGCCGACGCGGCCACGGTCGTCGTCCGCCCGTCGGTCGGTGAGTTCGCCGGGCAGGTCGTCCGCATCGGCGAGGAGGTGCAGCTCGTCTGGCACGACGCTCCCGACGTCCGGATGGTGACGGCCGAGGTGGCCACGGTCCAGCACGGCGCCGTACCGCGCTGGCACCTGGACGTCACCGCACCCGCCGAGCCGGTCCAGCGCCGGGAGGCCGTCCGCGGCCGCTTCGCGGTGCGGCTCACCGTGACCGTCGACGGCGTCGACCTCGCCGGTGACGTCCTCGACCTCAGCGAGGCCGGCACCCGCGCCGTCGTCGACGCCTACGGCGCACCTCCGTCGCCGGGTGCCGCAGTCGCCGTCGTCCTGGAGCTGGAGGACGGCGCGCTGACCACCTCGGCCGAGGTGGTCTGGTACCAGGTGCGGGGTCGTCGCTGGACGCTGTCCCTGCGCTTCACCGACCTGCCGGAGAAGGACCAGGACCGGCTGCGCCGCCGCGTGTTCCAGGCGATGCGCGAGGAGCGGGCCCGCGCGGCGACCTGAACCGGCGGTCCCCCGGGGGAAGGGGACCCCGGTTCCACTCAAGCCCGACGCCTGCCCGGCCGATCCCAGGACCGTCGTGCATCCCCGGGGACGTGCGGCCGGATCGCCTCCGGCCGCACGCCACCGGGGGACGGTGGATCCGATCGGAGAGACGAAGATGAGCGTTGCCGGGGTGGACTGGCCAGAGCCGGGCGGTGCAGCCGAGGTCATCCCGCTGGCCCGCGGTGTCGCGCTGCCCAGTCACGTGGAGGTCTCGGACGGGACCGACCTGCTGGTCCGGCTCGTGCTGGCCGAGTACGCCGAGAAGCTCAAGGTCCAGCCGGGGCACCGCGTCGAGGTCCTGTGGGGTGGCCCGACGGGCGGGCGGTCGCTCCCCGCGGAGGTGACCGAGGTCCGGTCCGACCCGGAGCTGCGCTGGGTCCTGCAGATCACCGGCCCGGCCGAGGCCAGCCAGCGGCGTCAGTCGGTGCGTGCCCGTGTCGAGCTCCCGGTCGTGGCCCGGTGCGGAACCGTGCTCATCACCGGTCAGACCGTGGATCTCAGCGAGGCCGGCGCCCGCGTCTGGTTCGACGGCTGGGGTCTGCAGCCGCCACCGGGCACCCCCATCGACGTGACCCTGGAGCTGGGGGACGGCACCTTCAACGCGGCCGGTGAGGTGGTGCGCGTGGAACCCCGGGGACCGCGCTGGCTGATCTCCATGAAGTTCCCGGAGCTGACCGAGCAGGAGCAGGACCGGCTGCGGCGGCGGGTCTTCGAGGCGCTGCGACTCGAGCGTCTCCGCCAGGCCGACTAGGAACTGCGCCGGCGGGATAGTCCCGGGGCGTGACCGCGCCCGCTCGCCTGCCCGAGGCCCTGACCTCCCTGAGGGACGCCGTCGCCGCCGCGCCGCTCGGCCTGGCCACGCCGGGGGGCGAGGCGGCCCGCCGTGCGGCCCGCGGGGTGGTCGAGCAGGTCGACGACTACCTGCTGCCGCGGCTGCGCGACCTGGACGCCCCGCTGCTCACCGTCGTCGGCGGCTCCACCGGGGCCGGCAAGTCCACCCTGGTCAACAGCATCATCGGGGCACCGGTCACCACCGCGGGCGTGCTGCGGCCGACCACCCGGGCGCCGGTGCTGGTCTGCGCCCGGACCGACCTGACGGCCTTCCAGGGCGACCGGGTGCTGCCCGGCCTCGCCCGGGTCACCGGCGGGGCCGGCGGCCCCGGCACGCTGCAGCTGGTGCCGCGGGACGACGTCCCGCCCGGTCTCGCGCTGCTCGACGCGCCGGACGTCGACTCGGTGGTGGAGTCCAACCGCGAGCTGGCCGCGCAGCTGCTGGCCGCCGCCGACCTGTGGGTCTTCGTCACCACCGCGGCCCGCTACGCCGACGCCGTGCCGTGGGACGTGCTGCGGACGGCGCAGGAGCGGGGCACCGCGCTGGCCGTCGTGCTGGACCGGGTGCCGCCCGGCGCCGCCGGCGAGATCGCGCCCGACCTCGCCGGGATGCTCGACCGCGCGGGCCTGACCGGGGTGCGGCTGTTCGTCGTGGAGGAGCGGCCGCTGGTCGACGGGTTCCTGCCCGCGGACCAGGTCGAACCGCTGCGCGGCTGGCTGCACGCGCTCGCCGCCGACCAGGAGCAGCGCGCCGCCGTCGTCCGCCAGACGCTGACCGGCGCGCTGGCCAGCCTGGAGGACCGGGTGGCCGGCATCGCCGCCGCCGTCGAGGAGCAGGCGCTGGCCGCCACCGCGCTGCGGGAGGCTGCGGCGGCGGCCTACACCGCCGCCTACGAGGGCATCGACGAGGGCGTGCGCAGCGGCAGCCTGCTGCGCGGCGAGGTGCTGGCCCGCTGGCAGGAGTTCGTCGGCACCGGTGAGTGGATGCGGTCGCTGCAGAGCTCGATCGGCCGGGTGCGGGACCGGGTCACCGCCGCCCTCACGGGCCGCCCCTCGCCGGCCGCAGAGCTGCAGGGTGCGCTGGAGACCAGCGTCGAGACGCTGCTGCGCGCCGAGGCCGACCGCGCCGCCGAGCGCACCGTCACCACCTGGCGCGCGCTGCCCGGCGGGCCGCCGCTGCTGACCGCGGCGGACGAGCCGCTGGACCGGGTGTCGCCGGACTTCCCGGAGGCCGCGGCGGCGCAGGTCCGCGACTGGCAGGGCTACGTGCTCGACCTGGTCCGTGAGGAGGGCGCGGGCAAGCGCACCCAGGCCCGGGTGCTCTCCTGGGGCGTCAACGGCGCCGGCGCCGCGGTCATGGTCGCCGTCTTCGCGCACACCGGGGGGCTCACCGGTGGTGAGGTGGCGGTGGCCGGCGGGACGACGGCGGTCGGCCAGCGGCTGCTGGAGGCGGTTTTCGGCGACGCGGCCGTCCGCTCGCTGGCCGCCCGCGCCCGGGAGGACCTGCAGGCGCGTGCCGACGCGCTGCTGCGCTACGAGCAGGACCGCTTCGACACACTGGTCGACGCCGCCGGACCGGGACCCGACGCCGCCCCCGAGCTGCGTGCCGCCGCGGCCGGCCTGGCCGCGGCCCGGGACCGGGCGTGAGGGGACGGACGCCGCTGCTGGCCGACCGGCTGGCGGCGCTGCGCGAGGCGGTCGAGGTCGCCGACGGCCGCCTCGAGGTGCCCGAGCTCGGCTCGGCCCGGACCCTGCTGGCCAAGGCCGGAGCCCGCGAGGCCCTCGGCGACGCCACCGTGGTCGCCCTGGCCGGCGCCACCGGCAGCGGCAAGTCCACGTTGTTCAACGCGCTGTCGGGCAGCGAGGTGAGCACCCCGGGCGTCCGCCGACCGACCACCGGCGTCGCGCACGCCACCGTCTGGGGCGCCGACGAGGCGACCGACCGGCTGCTCGACTGGCTGCAGGTGCCCCGCCGGCACCGGCACCCCCCCGAGCCGGCGCTGGACGGCCTGGTGCTGCTCGACCTGCCCGACCACGACAGCGTGCGGCTCGAGCACCGGCTGGAGGTCGACCGGCTGGTGCAGCTGGTCGACGTGCTGGTGTGGGTGCTGGACCCGGAGAAGTACGCCGACGCCGCCGTCCACGAGCGCTATCTGGTGCCGCTGGCCGGGCACGCGGGCGTGCTGCTCGTCGTCCTCAACCAGGTCGACCGGCTGGACCCCGCGGCCGCGCGGGCCTGCCTGGCCGACCTGCGCGGCCTGCTCGACCGCGAGGGCCTGGCGGACACGCCGCTGCTGGCCGTCTCGGCGCGCAACGGCACCGGCCTCGGCGAGCTGCGGGCCGATCTGGCCAAGCGGGTGACGGCCCGGCGGGCGGCGACCGACCGGCTCGCCGCCGACGTCCGGGGGGTCGCCACGGCGCTCGGGGCGCACTGCGCCCCGGACGGCGGGGGAGGGGTGGGCCGCGCCGAGCACGAGCACCTCACCGACGCGCTGGCCGAGGCCGCCGGGGTGCCCGCGGTCACCGCCGCCGTCGAGCGGTCGGTGCGCCGCAGCGGGACGGCGGCCACCGGCTGGCCGCTGGTGCGCTGGACCCGCAAGCTGCGCCCGGACCCGCTGGAGCGGCTGCACCTGGGACAGGGCACGGGCGAGGACGGGGCGGCGGTGGCCCGTACCTCCCTGCCGGCCGCCGGCGCGGTGCAGCGGGCCGGGGTGACCCGGGCGGTGCGCGCGGCGCGCGAGGCCGCCGGTGAGGGTCTGCCCCAGGCGTGGCGGGACGAGCTGCGGCGCACCGTCGAGGTGTCGGAGGAGCAGCTGGCCGACCGGCTCGACCGGGCCGTCGCCGGCACCGACCTCGGCCCGCAGCGCACCCCGCTGTGGCAGCGGGCGGTCGGCGGGCTGCAGTGGCTGCTCACCCTGGTCGCGCTGGCGGGGGCGCTGTGGCTGCTGGCCCTGGTGGTCCTCGGCTTCTTCCAGCTCGACGACGTCGTCCCGCTGCCCCGGGTGGAGGGACTGCCGCTGCCCACGCTGCTGCTGGTCGGCGGGCTGCTGGCCGGGGCGCTGCTGGCGCTGGTGGCCCGGCCCCTGGTCGGGCTGCGGGCGCGGCGGCGGGCGCGCCGGGCCGAGCAGCGGCTGTACGCGGCGGTGGACGTCGTGGCGCAGGAGGAGGTGCTCGCGCCGATGGCGGAGGTGCGCGAGGACCACGACCGCTACTGCGCGGCGGTGACCCGCGCGGGGAGGTGAGCGCCGGCGAGCCGCCGCCGGGCTCTCCGGGCTCAGTCCGTGCTGCGCGGGACCTCGGGGGCCCGGGGCTCGGGCACCCGGTCCTGCACCGGCTCCAGCGGGCGCAGGCCGTTGGGCAGCAGGGCCCAGACGTGCTTGCGCCCGGGACGGCTCTCCCAGCCGTAGGCCGTGGAGAGCTGGGCGACCAGGTGCAGGCCCATGCCCCCCAGTGCCGGGTCGCGGTCGACGGCGGGCACCGGTGGGCGGTCAGGCGCCTCGTCACTGAGGTCGAGCAGCCAGCCGTCGGTGCCCGCGACGACGAGTGCGCGCACCGCGCCGCCGCCGTGGCGCAGGGCGTTGGACGCCAGCTCCTCGAAGACCAGCAGCAGCCCGTCACGCGCGTCGTCGGTCGACGTCGAGCAGACCGAGGGGTGGGCGATCCTGGCCCGCAGGTCCGCCCGGACCCGGGAGACGACGTGCATCGCCTCGAGCTGCCAGTGCCACACGTCGCCCCCGAGGGACGGCACGGGTGCGTGCGGCCACGGCTCCTGGCCCAAGGCAACCTCCTCCGCCGTCGCTGGGCGAGCGGGCCGGTTGGAGATCCCCGGCCGGCCCTCTCCTCCATCCTGACCGAAAGGGCCGTTCCCTGCAGCGGCGACCCCCTGGGCGCGGCCCGGCCCCACGGCGGCGCCGGTCGGGGGCACACTGGCCGCGTGCAGGACCTGTGGCGCGACCTGAGCCAGGTGGTGTGGGCCGACCGTCCCCTGGACGACGTCCTGGGGGAGGTGACGGGCATCGCCGCCCGTACCGTCCCGGGCGCGGAGTCGACCTCGATCACCCTGGTCCGCGGCGACCGGGCCTTCACCGCCGCGCACACCGGGGAGATGGCCCTGGCCGCCGACGAGATGCAGTACGCGCGCGGCTACGGGCCCTGCATGGACGCCGGCCGCGCCGGCGTCGTGATCCGGATCGACGACATGCGCACCGAGGAGCGCTACGCCGACTACACCGCCCGGGTCCTCGACGTGGGCGTCCGCAGCTCGCTGTCGATGCCGCTGCCCTACCAGGGCAGCACGATCGGGGCGCTCAACGTCTACTCGTCGCAGCAGGCCGCCTTCGCCGCACCGGAGTCGGTGGAGGTGGCGACGGCGGTGGCCGAGGCGGTCGCGGTCGCGGTGGCCAACGCCGACGCGCACGAGCGGCTCGCCGACCACGCCCGCAACATGCGGTTGGCGATGGAGTCGCGTGCGGTGATCGAGCAGGCGAAGGGGGTGCTCATGGCACAGCGGCACGTGGACGCCGACGCGGCGTTCGAGATCCTGCGGGAGGCCTCGCAGCGCTACAACCGCAAGCTGCGGGAGATCGCCCAGGCCATCGTGGACGGCACCCGCGAGGGTCGCGTCCGCTAGCCGGCCGACCGGGCCAGCGCCTCGATCCGGCCGACCAGGAACTCCACCGCCGCGGCGCTGTCCACCGTCTCGGCCACCTCCACCGCGGTGGGGGAGTCCGAGACCGCGCGCCGGTCCACCAGCGTCTGCCCGCGGCCGGCCCCGAGGGTGGTGTCGACGACGACGTCCCGCCGCACGGTGCCCAGCGTGCCCGGCACGATGGCCTCGGTGAGCGCCAGCGCGTCGTGCAGGACGACACCCGAGGTGCCGTAGCTGGTGCGGGCGTGGTCGACGTACTGCTGCAGGATCGCGGCGGCGGTCGCCCCGACCGGGCCGGCCGCGGCGAAGCGGGCGATGCCGTCGTCGTCGAGCACGGTGGGCAGCGTGACGTCCAGCCCGACCAGCACGGTGGGGACCCCGGAGCCCAGCACCCGCTGCGCGGCCTCCGGGTCGGCCCACACGTTGAACTCCGCGGCCGCGGTCACGTTGCCGCCCCGCGCGGCCGAGCCGCCCATGAGCACCAGCCGGCCGATCCGCTCGGCGGCCTCGGGGTAGGTGGCCAGGAGCAGCGCGACGTTGGTCCACGGACCGATCGCGGCCACCGTCACCGGCGCCTCCGCGGCCAGGAGCACCTCGGCCAGCGAGACCACCGCCGGGCGCGGGTCCGGTGCGGCCGGCGAGGCCGCCAGCCGGACGCCGCCCAGGCCGGTCTCGCCGTGCACGTGGCCGGCCCGCTCGGGCTGCCGGTACACCAGCGAGTCACGGGCGCCGGCGGCCACCGGGACGTCGGAGCGCCCGGCCAGGTGCAGCACCCGCAGGGCGTTGTCGGTGGTCTGCGCCAGCTCGACGTTGCCGTGCACCGTGGTGACCAGGCGCAGGTCGACCTCCGGGCTGGCCAGCGCCAGCAGGATCGCCAGGGCGTCGTCGATGCCGGGGTCGGTGTCGATCACGAGGGGGGTCGCCACGGCTGCCGATCCTGTCAGCCGCGCCGGGCGCCCCCGGCGGCGCTCGCACGACGTCCGGCCAGCCGAGTGACCACGTACAGCACGACCCCGGCCAGCAGCAGCAGCGCGGCGAGGCCCCAGACCTGCGCCTCCTGCTGCCACAGGAGCAGCAGGCAGGAGGCGGTGCCGAGCACCGGCAGCACCGTCGGGGCGCGGAAGTGCTCGGCCTCCGCGCGGTCGCGGCGCAGCACCAGGACCGCGGTGTTCGTGCTGAGGAAGACGAACAGCAGCAGGAGCACCACGGTGTTGGCCAGCGTGGACAGGTCGCCGACGAGGGTGAGCGCCATCGCGACCAGCGTGGTGACGGCGATGGCCACCCACGGCGTCCGGCGGTTGGGCAGCACCCGGCCCAGGACGCCGGGCAGCAGCCGCTGCCCGGCCATCCCGTACGCCATCCGGCTGGCCATGATCATCGTGAGCAGCGCGCCATTGGCCACCGCGACGAGCGCCACCGCGCTGAACAGCCGGTCGGGGACCCCGGCGTCCGCGGCGCGCACCACCTCCAGCAGCGGGCCGGTGGAGGCGGCGAGCTCCTCCGGGGGCAGCACCACCGAGGCCGCCAGGCCGACCAGCACGTACACCACACCGGCGGTGAGCAGCGCGCCGAACAGCGCCCGCGGGTAGACCCGGCGCACGTCGCGCACCTCCTCGGCGAGGTTGGCCGAGGTCTCGAAGCCGACGAAGGAGTAGTAGGCCAGCAGCGCGGCGGCCAGCACCGCAGAGGCCGGGGCGACGCCGGGCGTGAACTCCACGGTGCGGCCCAGGTCGCCGTCCCCACGGCCGAGGACCAGCGCACCGAGGACGACGACGAGCACCAGGCCCGACACCTCGACCAGGGTCATCACCAGGTTGGCGCGCAGCGACTCGCGGATCCCCCGGGCGTTGAGCAGCGCCACCAGCAGCAGGAACACCAGCGCGGCCGGCGTCGCGGGCACGTCGAGGAAGACACCCAGGTAGTCGCCGGCGAAGGCGAGCGCCAGCCCCGCCGCGCTGGTCACCCCGGCAGCGAGCATGCAGAAGCCCACGAGGAACGCGACGAGCGGCTGCCGGAAGGCCCGCTCGGCGTACACCGCCGACCCGCCGGCGCGCGGGTACTTGGTGGCCAGCTCCGCGTAGGACGCCGCGGTGAGCAGGGCCAGCAGCAGCGCGACGAGCAGCGGCACCCAGATCGCCCCGCCCACCTCCGCGGCCACCCGGCCGGCCAGCGCGTAGACGCCGGCGCCGAGGACGTCGCCGAGGATGAAGAGGAACAGCAGCGGCCCGGTGACGGCCCGGCGCAGCCGGGTGCCGGTCGGGTCGGCGGGCGGTGCGGCCTGGTCTGTCACCGGTCGAGTCTCGGCAGGGCCGTACGGCCCGGCAACTCCGCGCGGACCGCTGCGTCCAGGACCCGACACGCCGGGCGCGTCGGGTCGCACCCGGGGGTGACCGGCGCCCCGACCAGCGCGTTCCACGCTCGAGGGCGGTGGTCGTGTCGACAAGCGGTCGGCCGGTGGGGCGGGTCACCGTCCGCCCCAGGACGCCGTCGCAACGGTTCGGTCACGCGCGCTCCAGGAGGTGTCGCAGGAGGCCGTCGCGAGAGGCCGTCGTCCCTACCGTTCTCCCTGTCCGCAGCGACCGCGGCACCGACCTGAGGAGGACGTCATGGCGAACGACCGGGCAGTGGCTCCGCGTCCGTCGCGCTCGGCTGACGACCTGACCCTCGGCGGCCTGCTTGACGTGCTGGACCGGGCCGAGCCGCTGCCCGCGCGGACCCGGCCGCGTCCCCGCCGCGCGGCCGTGCACCGCACCGGCGGCGCCCGGCGGCCGGCCGCCGTCCGGCCGGTCCCCGTGCCGGCCGTGCGCCCCCGGCCGGCGCTCCCGGCACCGGCACCGGACACACCGGTCTGGTCCGCGCCGGCCCCTGCCCCGGCGCCCCGGCCGGGCCTGCGCGCCCGGGTGCGGGGCCTGGTCCGCCGGCTGGCGCTCTGGGGCGCCGGCCCCGACGGTGCCCACCTCGCGTGGGGGCGCCCGGCCTCGACCGCCCCGGCACCCCGCCCCGACGGCCCGGTGGTCCTCACCGAGCTGCCGAACACCCCCACGATCCGGCCCGCGGCGCCTTCCCCCGCCGCGGCGCTCCGTCCGGCCCGGTACCCCTGGCCGGCTGCCCGCCCCCGCGTCCCGGTGGTCGCCCCGCTCGCCCGGCAGGTGCCGGCACCGCGGCCCGTCCCCGCACCGAGGACCGCGCAGGGGGGCCGCCCACCGGGAGCCGCTCGGGCCTCCGCCCCGGCCCGGGCGCGCGGTGATCCGCGACCCCCTCCGGCCCGCGGCCAGCCACCCGGCTGACCCGGCACCACCACGGCACCCGCCGCGGACGCCGTTCCCCGCACCGCCTCCCGGCCACGGCCGCGCCACCGCCCCCTCCGGTGGCCGCGACCGGAGCCCGGTGGTCCCCGCTCCTCCCGACCGACCCCGCACCGCCCCTGGCTGTCCCCGACGGGATCTCCCGCCGCCCAGACGTCCCTGCTCCACCGGTACCCGCCTCGACCCCCCGCCGACTGCGCCCCGACGCAGCGCGCGGACCCTCCAGGGAGGCGGCGACCGCCGAGCGGCACGGCTGTCCGGCGACGGAGACCGTCCGACGGGACGACAGGTCCGCGCCGGTACCCGTTCCCCGGGTCTCTGACCGGCACCGACCTGGCCGGGCGCCGTCCGGGGCCGGGTCGCCGGCCGGTCGCCGGTGCCGGGAGTCGACCGCAGGAGACCGCCCGGGCAGGCCGCCCGGGGGCAGTGCGCCGCAGGACGAGCTCCGCACGGGACCCGCCGTCCCCCTCCCGCCGACGGCGGGCGCCCCCGGACCGGGGCGCCCGCCGTCGGCCGTCGTGGGTGGTGCGTGACAGCCGCGCCCGCTGCGTGACCGGGTCGCCCTCGTCGTGGGGACGACGTCCCACCGGCGCCTCCCGGTCACACGCGGCCGACGCGGGCGGAGCCTGGATCCCCTGCTGCCGAGGGCGAGCCCGCTCGCAACACCAGTTGTCACATCCGGCACACCAGGTGGCCCCGGACCCCTCGGACATGAGACAAAAGGGGTGCGCGTCCCGGTGCACCGACCGGGTAACCCGGACGGAGTCCCGACGTCCGAGCCCGCCCCCGAGGATGCGAGTGAGTCGACCGTGAACCTGGATCGGAGGCCGGCGGAGACCGGGGATCCCGACCCGCAGGCCGCGGCCACCCGCCTGCGCTTCGAGCTGGCCATCGACGCGGCCGGGATCGGCAGCTTCGACTGGGACCTGGGAACGGGCCGGCTGGAGTGGGACGACCGGCTGCTGGAGATCTTCGGTTACGACCGGGCCGGCTGGCCCGGCACCATCGACGCCTTCGCCGAGCGGCTCCACCCCGACGACGCGGCCCGCACCCTCGAGGCGCTGCAGGACGCCATCGACACCCAGGGGGAGTACGACGCCGAGTTCCGGATCGTCCTGCCCACCGGCGAGACGCGCTGGGTGCAGGGCCGCGGCCGGGCGCTGGCCGACGAGGCGGGGAACTCCGTGCGGCTGCTGGGGGCGGGGTACGACACGACCGAGCACCGGCAAGCGGACGCCCGGGTGGCCCGGGTGCTCGAGTCGATGAACGCCGCGTTCTTCGCCCTGGACCGCGACTGGCGGTTCACCTACGTCAACGGCGAGGCCGAGCGGGTGCTGCAGCGCTCGCGCGGCGACCTGCTGGGCGGCGACATCTGGGAGCTGTTCCCCGCCGCCGTGGGCAGCGACTTCGAGGTGCACTACCGCGGCGCGGCAGCCACCGGGCGCGAGCGGGTCTTCGAGGCGTACTACCCGGCGCCGCTGGAGGCCTGGTACGAGGTCCGGGCGTGGCCGGGGCCCGACGGGCTGTCCGTCTACTTCCTCGACGTCACCGAGCGCCGGGCCGCCGAGGAGCGAGCCCGGGCGAGCGCCGCGCGGCTGGCCCTCATCGCCGAGGTCGGCGCCGTCACCGGGGAGACGCTGGGCTCCGGAGCGGGGGAGGGCGCCGCCTTGCAGCGGCTGGCCGAGTCCGTCGTCCCCGTGCTGGGGGACTGGGCGATCGTGAGCCTCGCCGGCGAGGACGGCCGGATGCGCGACGTCGGGAGCTGGCACGCCGACGCGGCGGAGCGGGCGACCGTTGCGCGCTACGCCGAGCTGCGCCTGGCCGCGCTGGGGCCGGACGCACCGGTCATGCGGGCGCTGGCCTCGGGCCGGACGCTGACCGTCCCCGACGTGGGTGCCGCCGTCGGGCGCACCCTGCCCCCGGGCGAGGTCAGCGACGTGTTCTGGGCCCTCGATCCGCGGACGGCGGTGACGCTGCCGCTGGCAGCCCGCGGGCGGACGCTGGGCGCGCTGAGCGTCTACCGCTCCGCCGGCCGGCTCGCCGCGGACGAGGACGACGTCGCCACCGCCCAGGAGGTCGCCGCGCGCGTCGCGCTGGCGCTCGACAACGCCCGCCTCTACGAGCAGCAGCGCCGGCTGGCCGAGGGCCTGCAGCGCAGTCTGCTCAGTGCCCCGCCGGCGCCGGACTCCGCGGAGATCGTCGTCCGCTACCGGCCGGCGATGGAGGTCGCCCAGGTCGGCGGCGACTGGTACGACGCCTTCGTCCAGCCGGCGGGGACGACGGTGCTGGTCATCGGGGACGTCGTCGGACACGACACCGAGGCCGCGGCGTCGATGGGGCAGCTGCGCGGGCTGCTGCGCGGCATCGCCTACCGGGACGGCGTCGGGCCGGCGCAGGTGCTCAGCGACCTCGACCGCGCCGTGCAGGGGCTCGGCATGGCCACGATGGCGACCGCGGCCGTGGCCCGGGTCGAGCAGACACCCGAGCAGCGGGACGCCGGGCTGACCACGCTGCGCTGGTCCAACGCCGGGCACCCACCGCCGCTGGTGCTGCACACCGACGGCCGGGTGCAGGCGCTGGGCGCCGAACGGCCGGACCTGATGCTGGGCGTCGACCCGGCCGCGCGGCGCACCGAGAGCGTGGTCACCGTGCGCCGCGGGGCGACCCTGCTGCTCTACACCGACGGTCTGGTGGAGGGCCGCGACCTCCCGCTCGACGAGGGCATCGGCCGGCTGCGCGCCGCGCTGGCCGAGCTCGGCGACCAGCCGCTGGAGCGGCTGTGCGACGCGGTCATCGAGCGGGTGCGCCCCGAACGGCTGCAGGACGACATCGCGCTGGTGGCGATCCGCCTCCACCCGCAGGGCTGAGCGGACCCCTCCCGCCATCGAGGGACCCCGTCCTCCGCCCGGCTCGGGACGGACCGGCGGCGGCACCCTGCAGCGAGGCGTCCCCTCGCCGGCACCGCACCGGACCGACCGCCGGTCCCCGCCACCCGGCCGACCGCCCGTACCACCGTGCACCGGTGTCTCGCACGGGCCTTACTGCGAATGATTCTCGTTCTTGCTAGCGTCGGCGGCGTCCTCATCCCCTCCTGGAAGGAGTGGGCGGGCTCCGGCCCGCCCGTACCGACGATGCCGCGCACCCCCACGCCTGCCCGCCCCCTGGCCGCCGCGGGCCTCGCCCTGCCGCTGTTGCTCACCGCCTGCGGCACCGGCGGGAGCGGCGCGAGTGGCGCGTCCCCGTCCGCGCCCGCCGAGCCGACCCCGGCCTCCGACGTCCGGGAGGTGGCGGCGAGCAGCCCCCGGCTCGCGCTGACCCACGACGGCGGGGTGCGGGTCCTCGACGCGACCACCCTGGAGACCGTCGCGGACCTGCCGCTCGCCGGCTTCAACCGGCTCAACGCGGCCGGCGACGGGCGGCACCTGCTGGTCAGCACGCAGGGCGGCTTCCGGGTCCTCGACGCGGGCACGTGGACCGAGCCGCACGGCGACCACGGCCACCACTACACGTCGGCGCCGCAGCTCACCGACGTCCTGCACCCCGCCGAGGAGCCGGGGCACGTCGTCGCCCACGACGGGCACACGGCCCTCTTCGACGACGGCACCGGCGAGGTCGTCGTCCTCGACAGCGACCGGGTGGCCGCGGGCGCCGACGGCGCGCGGCGGCTGACCACCCCCTCGCCGCACCACGGCGTCGCGGTCGCGCTCGGGGACGGCACCCTGGTCGTGTCGGAGGGGACCGAGGACGAGCGCACCGGCATCCGGGTGCTCGACGCCGCCGGGGCGGAGGTCGCCTCCTCGGCCGGCTGCCCGGGCGTGCACGGCGAGGCGGTCGCCGCGGACGACGCCGTCGTCATCGGGTGCGAGGACGGCGCGCTGGTCCACGCCGGCGGGCAGGTCCGCGAGGTGCAGAGCCCCGACGCGTACGGCCGCATCGGCAACCAGGCCGGCAGCGCGTCCTCCGCCGTCGTGCTCGGCGACTACAAGACCGACCCCGACGCCGAGCTCGAGCGCCCCACCCGGGTCGCGCTGGTGGACACCCGGACGGCGCAGCTGCGGCTGGTCGACCTGCCGGCGTCCTACTCCTTCCGCTCCCTCGCCCGCGGGGAGGACGGCGAGGCGCTGGTGCTGGGCACCGACGGCGCGCTGCACGTCATCGACCCCGAGTCGGGGACCCTCGAGCGCTCGGTCCCGGTCGTCGCGCCCTGGGAGGAGCCGCTGGAGTGGCAGCAGCCGCGCCCGGCTCTGCAGGTGCTGGACGGCACCGCGTACGTCACCGAGCCGGCGACCGGGCAGGTCCACGCGGTCGACGTCCTGACCGGCGAGGTGTGGCGCAGCGCCGACGTCGGCGTGGTGCCCAACGAGCTCGCCGGCGTGACCGGCGACGACACCGGCTCCGACCACGAGGACTGACGCGACCGCCCCCGCCCCTGCCGCCGCCCTTCCCGGAGGAGCTCCCGTGCCCACCCGCCCCGCCCCGGTCCTCGCCCGCTGGGTCGCCGTCTGCTGTGCCGCCCTCGCTGCCGCGGCGTGCTCCGAGGGATCGGGCGGAGGCGGGGGCCGGGTGGAGGTCGTCGCCACCACCTATCCGCTGCAGTACGTCGTCGAGCGGATCGGCGGCGCGCACGTGGCGGTCGAGGGGCTGGTCGGGACCGCGGGCGACGGTCACCGGGTCGAGCTCACGCCCCGGCAGGTCGGCCGGCTCGGGGAGGCCGACCTCGTCGTGCACGTCTCCGGCCTGCAGGCGTCCACCGATGCCGCGCTCGAGCCGCACGGCTCCGGGCACGTCGTCGACGCCGCCGACGTCGCCGGCCTGGCCGGCGCTCCGGGCCGCCCGCCGGGGGAGCAGGGGTCCCCTGCGCTCGACCCGCACTTCTGGCTCGATCCCGTGCGGCTGGCCTCGGTCGCCGACCAGGTGGCCACCGAGCTCACGGAGGTCGACCCCGGGCACGCGGTCGACCACGCCGCCGCCTCGGAGGCCCTGCAGGCCGACCTGGCCGCGCTCGACGCGGCGTACCGGGAGGGTCTCGCCGGGTGCCGCGGGCGGACGCTGGTGACGTCGCACGAGGCGTTCGGTTACCTGGCCGAGCGCTACGGCCTGGTGCAGGTGGGCATCGCCGGTCTCGATCCCGCGGTCGAGCCCTCGCCGGCCCGCCTGCGCGACGTCGTCGAGGTGGTCGAGGGCCGCGACGTGCGGACGGTGTTCTTCGAGGTGTCGACCGGCCCCGGGCTCACCCGGGCGCTCGCCGACGACCTCGGCCTGCGCACCGGGGTGCTGGACCCGGTGGAGCGGGTGCCCGCGTCCGGCGAGGACTACCTGAGCACCATGCGGGCCAACCTGCGGGCGCTCCAGGAGGGGCTGGACTGCGTGCCCGTCGGCGGCTGAGTCCCGCCGCGCGTCACCGACGACCCCCTCAGGTGCGCGGTTCGCGACCGACCGGCTGACTCGGCTCGTCGAGCAGCGGGGTCGGGTCCCGCAGCGGCGCGTGCACGGGAGCGGCGGTCGTGACCGACAGCGGGGCGCCGTCCACGACGACGGTCACCGGCTCCTCGCCGCGCACCAGCGTGACCGTGGTGCCCTCCCGCGTCGTCTCGACGCGGAGCAGGCTGCCGCGCCAGGTGACGGAGTAGGCGGTCCGCGAGAGCGAGGACGGCAGCAGCGGCGCGATCTCCAGGTCCTCGGCGTCCTCCCGCAGGCCACCCAGGCCGGCGACGAACGCCAGCCACGTCCCGCCCACGGCGGCCAGGTGCAGGCCGTTCGGGGTGTCACCCCGGACGTCACGCAGGTCCACGAGGGCGGCCTCCCGCAGGTAGCGCAGGGCGAGGTCGGGGTGCTGCGCCTGGGCGCACACGACGGCCTGGACGGCGGCCGAGAGCGAGGAGTCCCGGACGGTGCGCGCCTCGTAGTAGTCGACGTCGCGCGCCACCTCCTCCGCCGTGAACTCGTCGCGGCACCACCACAGCGCCTGGACCAGGTCGGCCTGCTTGAGCACCTGTCGCCGGTAGAAGTCGGCGTAGTGGTGGTGCTCCTGCACCGGGTAGTGGTCGCGCTCGTCCTCGAAGGGCCACTCCCGGTAGGTCGTGAAGTTGTCGTTCATCGGGTGCACGCGCAGGCGCTCGTCCCACGGGACGTGCACGGCGTCGGCCGCGGACCGCCAGGCGGCGGTCTCGGCGTCGTCCACGCCCAGCTCCGACGCGCGCTCCGGCAGCCTCTCGCACGCATCGGCGGCCCACCGGAGGTTGCGCCGGGCCATGAGGTTGGTGAAGACGTTGTCGTCGACGACCCCGGTGTACTCGTCCGGCCCGGTCATGCCGTAGAGGTGCCAGGCGCCGGCCGCGTCCTCGTGGCCCGCCGAGACCCACGACCGGGCCGTCTCGACGAGCACCGCGAGGCCACCGAGGGTGTCGAGGTCCCTGCCGGTGACGTTCTGGTGGAGCCAGAAGGCGCGCGCGATGTCGGCGTTGACGTGCATCGCGGCCGTGCTCGCCGGCCAGTACGCGGAGACCTCGCGGCCGCTGATCGTGCGCCACGCGAAGGACGCGCCCGCCAGACCCAGGGTCCGGGCCCGCTCCCGCGCGAGGTCGAGCGTGGCGGCGCGCCACCGCAGCAGCCGTGCCGCCGCGTCCGGGCGCAGCAGCGTGAGGGCGGGCACGACGAACCCCTCGACGTCCCAGAAGGTGTGGCCGCTGTACCCGATCCCGGTCAGTCCCTTGGCGCCGACGGGGGCACCGGAGATGCAGGCGGCGGAGGAGAACAGCTGGAAGACGGTGTAGCGCAGCGCCTGCTGCAGCTCGGGGTCGCCGTCGACCTCGACGTCCGCCGTCGCCCACAGCTCGTCGAGCGCGGCCCGCTGACCGGCGAGCAGACCCTCCCACCCGAGGTCGAAGGCGGAGCTCACGGCCCCCGACGCCTCGGCGAGGACGGAGTCGGACCCCGCGTCGTGCGACCAGCTGTACCCGACGACCTTGACGACCGTGACGCCCTCGCCGGGGCGCAGGTCGGCGGCGACCGTGGTGACGACGTGCTGCTCGTCGACGCGCGTGCTCACCCGCCCGCCGTCGACCTCGTGACCGACCGCGGCCGCGACCGTGATGCCCGACCGGCGGGTCCGTTCCACCAGGGCGCCACCGCTCGCGTTGCCGATCTGGGCGCGCGGCTCGAAGGCCTCGTCCAGGCACTCCGCGACGCGCGGGTCGTCGTTGTCCACGCCCGCGGGTGTGACCTCGCCGGCGGCCAGCTCGGACCGGACGACGACGTGCGCGGGCCGGTCCAGGACGCGCACCTCGTACCGCACCGCGCAGACCGACCGCTCCACCAGGGAGACCAGCCGCCGCGAGGACACCTCCACCGTCGTGCCCGACGGCGTCGCCCAGCGCACGCGGCGGTCGAGCGTGCCGGCGCGCAGGTCCAGCGTGCGTTCGTGGACGTCCAGCTCGAACTCGCGTAGGTCGAGCGGGACCCCGTCGACCAGCAGGCGCAGCGGCGTGCCGTCGGCGACGGTGAGCATCGCCTGCCCCACCTCGGGCTGCCCGTAGCCGCCCTCGGGATAGGACAGCGGGTGGGTCTCGTAGACCCCGGAGAGGTAGGTGCCGCGCATGCCGAAGGGCTCGACCTCGTCGAGCGTCCCCCGGATCCCGACGTAGCCGTTGGAGAGGCTGAAGAGCGACTCGGCGACGGGCATCGTCCCGGGCTCCACGTGCGGCTCGCGCACCAGCCAGGGGTCGACGTCCAGGGTGGGGGCGGTCACGCACGGTCCTCGCTCGCGTCGTCCGGCAACGGGACGGACGCCGAGGCCGGCGTCCCGTCCCCTGTCCTACCGGTCAGCACACCCCGACGCGATCCGGAGGGCGGTGCGGCAGTCGGCCCTCTCGCACAGCCCCTCCGCAGGTGGGAGGACCCCGTCCTCCTCCGAGGCGTGCGGGGGACGGGGTCCTCCCACGGTGCGGGGCGGAGGCGCCCTCCTTCAGGGCGCGAGCACGGCCCAGACGTGCTTGGCGCCGGCCGTGACGTACCAGCCGTGGTCGGTGGCCAGCTCGGCGATCAGGTAGAGCCCGAGGCCGCCCTCGCTGGGGTCGCGGCCGACTGCGGGGGACGGCGGGGTGCCCGGGGCGCCGTCGCGGACCTCGATCAGCCAGGCGTCGGCGAGCGGGCGCACCGAGGCGCGGACCTGCCCGCCGCCGTGCCGCAGGGCGTTGGAGGCCATCTCGTCGAGGGCCAGCACCAGCCGGTCGCGCAGGTCGGACAGCTCCGGGGCGGCGAGGTGGGCCCGCACCTCGGCGCGGACGACGGGCAGCTCGGCCACGGACCCGAGGTCCCAGGCAAAGCGGTCGGGAGCCGCCGGCGGCCGTGCGGCCGGCCAGAGCGACCGGGCCGTGTCGCCTGTCACGCCGTGGTCCCCTCACGTGCTCGTTCCCGCCCGGAGGCGCACCCTGGCCCGCGCCCGGCGGGCGCGACCGATGACGGCCCGCGGGCGAGCCGAACACCTGCGTATCGACCTGTGGGGGCGACCCCAAACATCGTGAGACAGGTGTCACACAGAGTCACCCCGCGGATCGCACCCCGGGCGGCCACGGGGCCACGACCCCGCTCGCGGTGGGGGTCCCCACCTCCGGGAGCACTGCGGTGGCGACCACCCCGGCCGGCCGCCGGCGGTCCGACCGTCAGGCCAGGGCCGCCAGGTAGTCCCGGACGACGGCCGGGTCGCGCATGACCGGTCCCATGACCGCGACCCCGTGCGCGCCGGCGGCGAGCAGTGCGGGCACGTCGCCCGGCCCGACGCCGCCGAGCGCGTACACCGGGGGCCCGAGGGGCTGCAGGCGGGCGAACCCCGCCACGCCGAGGACCGGGCCGTAGCCGGGCTTGGACGCCGTGGCGAAGACGGGGGAGAGGAAGGCCCAGTCGCAACCCTCGGCGCGGGCCTGCACCAGCTCGGCGGCCGAGTGGCAGGAGCGGCCGACCAGCGCCGGGCGCGGGTCGGGGAACGGCTCGGCCGCGGCGAGGTGGACGGCGGTGTACGCGGGTCCGCCGCCCGCCCCGGCGGTGACCAGCAGGCCGCCCACCGGGTCGAGCACGGCCCGCAGGCCGGCGGCCAGGGCGGCGCGCTCGGCGTCCGGCAGGTCCCGGTCCCGCAGCAGGACCGCCCGGGCGCCGGCGTCCACCGCGGCGGCCACCACGTCGGCCAGCGGCCCGGTCGCCTGCGTCCGGTCGGTGACGACGAGCAGCCGGGGGAGGCTCACAGCTCCGGCAGGCCCTCGAAGGACGTCGAGGCCTCGGCGTGCCAGCGGCGCGGGATCCGGCCGGCGAGCTTCGCCAGCCGACCGCCCTCGACCGCCTGCCGCATGGCCAGCGCCATCCGCTCGGGGTCGCGGGCGCGGGTGACCGCCGAGGCCAGCAGCACCGCGTCGCAGCCCAGCTCCATGGCCAGCGCGGCGTCCGAGGCGGTGCCGATCCCGGCGTCCAGCACCACCGGGACGTCGACGCCCTCGCGCAGCAGCGCGATGTTGTGCGGGTTGCGGATGCCCAGCCCGCTGCCGATCGGCGAGCCCAGCGGCATGACCGCGGCGCACCCGGCGTCGGCCAGCCGACGGCCCAGGATCGGGTCGTCGGTGGTGTAGGCGAGCACGGTGGACCCGTCGGCGACCAGTTGCTCGGCGGCGTCGAGCAGCTCCACGGCGTCGGGCAGCAGTGTGTGCTCGTCGCCGATGACCTCCAGCTTCACCCACGACGTGCCGAACGCCTCGCGGGCCAGCCGGGCGGTGAGCACGGCCTCGCGGGCGGTGCGGCACCCGGCGGTGTTGGGCAGCAGCCGCACCCCGCAGCGGTCGAGCACCTCGAGCATCGACGCGCTCGACGACGCCTCCACCCGGCGCAGCGCGACCGTCACCAGCTGGGTGCCCGAGGCGCGCACCGCCGCCTCGAGGGTCTCCAGGCTGGGGACGCCGCCGGTGCCGAGCAGCAGTCGCGAGGTGAAGGTCTCGCCGGCGATGGTGAACGGGTCGGCCGCTTCCTCGCGGGCGAGGGCGGGTGCGAGCTCGGACGTGGACACGGTCAGCCTCCTGCGGTCGGGGCGAGGACCTCGAGGGTGTCGCCGGGGGAGAGCCGGGTGTCCGGCCAGCTGCTGCGGGGCACGACGTCGCCGTTGAGCGCCACCGCGACCCGGTCGTGCCCGCCGCTGCGGGCGGCGACCAGGTCGGCCACGGTGGCGTCCTCGGCCAGCGCGGTGTCCTCGCCGTTGACGGTGATCTGCACGACGGCTACCTCCCGAAGCGGTCGGTGGTGAACGGGGCGGCGACCTCGGGCAGGACGCCGGTGGCCAGCAGCTCGGCGGTGACCTCAGCGGTCACCGGGGTCAGCAGCACGCCGTTGCGGTGGTGCCCGGTGGCCAGCACCAGGCCGGGCAGCGGGCCGGGGCCCAGCAGCGGGGCGTTGTCCGGGGTGCCCGGTCGCCACCGGGCCAGCGTCTCGACCAGCTCCAGCTCGCTGACGCCGGGGACGACGTCGATCGCGTCGTGCAGCAGGTCGTGCACCCCACCGGCGGTGACGGTCGGGTCGAAACCGCGGTCCTCGGTCGTGGCGCCGACGATCAGCCGGTCGCCCGCGTAGGGCACCAGGTAGACCTGCCGGCCGCGGACCAGCGCGCGCACCGTGCCCTCCAGCAGGTCGGTCGCCCCGGCCAGCCGCAGGATCTGGCCCTTGACCGGGCGCACCGGCAGCGGCGGCACCCGGGGCAGCCGCCCGCTGTGCGCGCCCAGGGCCAGGACGACGGTGCCCGCCGCGAGCGCACCGCCGTCCGCCGTCTCCAGCCCCACCGCCCGGCCGCCGACGACGCGCAGCTCGGTGACCCGGTCGCGCACCAGGCGCACGCCGGCGGCCTGCGCGGCGACCAGCAGCGCGGCGTGCAGCGCCCGGCCGTCGACGGAGTGGTCGCCGGCCACGAGCAGCCCGCCACGCACCCGCGGGGTGAGCGAGGGCTCGCGGCGGCGCGACTCCCGCGGGGTCAGCCGCTCGGCGGCCAGGCCCAGCTCGGTCTGGAAGGCGTGCAACGCGGTCAGCTCGCGGACGTCGTCCTCGTCGAAGCCGACCACGAGCGTGCCGGCGGTGCGCAGGCCGACCGACGTCCCGCTCGCCGCCTCGACGTCCGCGGCGAAGGCCGGCCAGCGCTGCACCGACGCCAGCCCCAGCCGCAGCAGCGCCTCCTCGCGGTAGCCGGCCTCGGTGACCGGGGCGAGCATCCCGGCCGCAGCCGCCGACGCGCCGGTGCCGGGGGAGTCGTCGACGACGGTCACCGACAGGCCACGCCGGGCCGCCCGCCAGGCGGTGGCCAGCCCGATGAGCCCGCCACCGGCGACCGCGACGTCGCTCATGCGGGGACCCTCCGCCGGCGCAGCCACCCGGGCAGGCAGACCAGCGCGGTGATCGTGACCGCCACGGCCAGACTCACCAGGGACGCCGACCAGCCGTTGGCCGGGTCGATGCCGAGGTCGGCCTGCCGGGCGGTCCACCACGCCGTCCAGCCCGCGCCGGGTCCGGCGAAGGAGGTCGGGAGCGTCAGCTGGTAGGCGAGGAAGCCCGCGACCCACGGCAGCAGGAACACCGGCCGGGCGGGAGCGGTGTCGGAGGTGTCCCACGCGCCGCGGGGAGTCGAGTGGTAGGCGACGACGAAGACGCCGACCAGCGGGACGAACACCGCGCCGATGAGGAAGAGGAACGGCTCGTAGGCGGCGATGTCGAAGGTCAGCGCGAGCAGCGTGGCGACCGCGCCGACGACGACGGCGAGCACCCGGCGGTCGGCCCGGGTGACGATGTTCTGCGCCGACACCGCGGTCGAGTAGACGTTGGCGAAGGCCTCGTCCAGCTCGACGGAGACCAGCACGAGCACGGCCAGGGCGCCCAGCGGGACGGCGAGCAGCGCGTCGATGACGTCGAACCCGGCGCTGCCGTAGGCGGCCAGCGCGACCACGCCCAGGGTGAACATCACGATGGTCGCCAGGCCGTAGCCGGCCGCCGCGCCGGTGAACGCCGCCCGGCCGCTGCGCACGTGCCGGGTGTAGTCGGCGACCAGCGGGAACCAGGAGATCGGCAGGGCGATGACGATGTCGGCCGCCGTCCAGAACGACGTCGCCGCGCCCTCGGTGAGTGGCGGCAGCGGCTCGGCCAGCACGTTCACGAACAGGTAGACCAGGGCGGCCAGCGCCGCCCAGATCGCGTAGCGGGCGAGCACTCGGGCCACGCCGAGCGGGCGCAGCGCCATCGCGGTGGCCAGCACGCCCGCGGCCAGCACGAACGGCCAGCGGGGCGCGTCGAGCACCCGGGACGCCGCCTCGGCGATGATCACGATCTCGAAGGTCGCCCAGCCGATGCACTGCACCAGGTTGATCGCGGTGGGCAGGGCCGAGGCGTGCCGGCCGAGCAGCCCGCGCAGCAGCACCATCGTGGGCACCCGCTCGCGCGCGCCGGCCGCGGCACCCAGCCCGAGCAGCGTGGCCCCGACGACCGCGCCGACGACGATCGCGCCGAGCGTCGTCGACAGCGGCCGCCCGGGGAGGACGACGAAGACCGCGGCGACCGGCAGCAGCAGGCTGACGCCGAGGTTGGCCCACAGCCCGAAGGCGTCGCGCAGGCCGAGGACCGGGGCGGGGGCCTCGGTGAGGGTGAGCGGCGCGTCGCCGGAAGGCGCGCCGGTACGGACGTCGTCCGCCGTGCTCATGGTCGCTCCCTACGCCGGCATTACCCGGTCAGGTTCCAGCGGTCGGCGACGCGTCGGAGTCGCCCTCTCAGCCCGGTCCGCCCGAGCTCCCGCACATGGCGCTGCCCACCATAGGCCCACCCAACGGCACGCGCTGCGGTCCCTGCGACCCGGCCGCGTACGGTCGCCGCCGTGCCGGTCGCCGACCTCCTGCCCCGCCACCCCGACCTCTGGCGGGGAGCGACCCGCCACCCGTTCCTGGACGCGGTGCGCGACGGGACGATCCCCGTCGCGGCCTTCGACACCTGGCTGGTGCAGGACGCCCGGTTCGTCGCCGACCTGCTGCGCTTCCAGGCCCGGCTGCTGGCCCGCGCGCCCCGGCCGGCGCAGGCGGTCCTGGCCGGCGGGCTGGTCGCGCTGGTCGACGAGCTGGCCTGGTTCGAGGAGCAGGCCGCCGTCCGCGGGCTGGACCTCGCCGTCGCGGCGCGGCCGGCCACCGCCGCCTACGCGGAGCTGCTGGCGCGGCTCGACGCCGCCGACGTCGGGACGGCGCTGACCGCGCTGTGGGTCGTCGAGCGCACCTACCTCGACGCCTGGTCGGGGGCCTCGCCCGGGGCGCCGGAGTACCGCCCGTTCGTCGAGCACTGGACGCTGCCGGGGTTCGCGCACTACGTCGCGGGCCTGGAGACGGCGGCGGACGGCGTCCCCGCGCCGGACGCCGACGCGGTGTTCACCGAGGTCGTCGCGGCGGAGACGGCCTTCTGGGACATGGCGGTGGCCGCATGACGCTCTCCACCGACCTCTGGACGGCGAACGCCGACCTGGCCGCCGAGGCGCTGGCGCACCCGTTCGTCGCGGGCGTCGGCGACGGCACGCTGCCACGGGCGGTCTTCGCCGGCTACGTCGCCCAGGACGCGTTCTTCCTCGAGTCCTTCGCCCGCGCCTACGCCGTCGGGATCGCGCACAGCCCCGACCGGGCGACCCTGGACACGTTCGCCGACCTGCTCGCCGGCGTCCGGGAGGAGCTCGCGCTGCACGCCGGCTACGCCGCGCGGTGGGGGATCGACCTCGTGGGGGTCGAGCCGCACCCGGCGACGCTGGCCTACACCGACTTCCTCATGTCGACGGCGTTCCTGGGTGGGATCACGCTGACCGCTGCGGCGATGACCCCCTGCGTGCGGCTCTACGCGCACCTGGGCCGGTCGCTGTCGCCGGAGTCGGCCGGGGACTACGCCGAGTGGGTCACCACCTACGCCGACCCGGGGTTCGAGGAGCTGGCCGTCACGCTGGAGCGGCTGCTCGACCGGCACGCCGAGGACACCCCCGCCGTCCGGACGGCGTACCGCCGCGCGATGCAGCTGGAGGTCGGCTTCTTCGAGGCGGCCTGGCGCGGAGCCTGAACAAGGACCTCCCTCCCCCCGCTCCTCGCAGGCTCGCGGCGGGCCCCTGGGGGGAGGCCGTTCCAGCACGTCACCGGGCTCGCGGCGGGCCCCTGCGGGGTGGCCGTGGGTTGCGGGGCACCCGGCGGCGGGCCGCGCTGGTTGACTGCCCGCATGGTCGCGCCGATCCCCGAACCGGACCCGAGCATCGATCCGACCGAGCCGGTGCCCGATGATCCGGGCGAGCTGCTCCCCGACGCGCCGGAGCCGCTCCCGCCCCCGCCGATCGAGGCGACGCCGGACGACCCCGGCGGCGACCCGGGCGGCGTCCCGGAACCCGCCTGAGGTCTGCCGGCTCGCGGCCTCCCTGCGGTGGGCCGCGGGGCAGCGGGGTCCGTCACCCGAGGACGAAGCCCAGCAGCAGGTGGCCGTTGAGGCCGATGATGAGCGCCGCGACCACCGCGCCGGCGACCGTGGTGACCCGGCGGTTCACCCAGCCGCCCATGAGGTCGCGCCGGCTGGTCAGCCACAGCAGCGGCACCAGTGCGAACGGGATGCCGAAGCTGAGCACCACCTGCGACCAGACCAGCGCGGTCGTCGGGTCGCCGCCCAGCACGAGCACCAGCAGGGCCGGGGCCAGGGTGATCAGCCGGCGGGCCAGCACGGGGATGTGCCGGCGCAGGAACCCGGCCATGACCACCTGGCCGGCGTGCGTGCCGACCGACGACGAGGCGAACCCCGAGGCCAGCAGCGCGAGCGCGAAGGCCAGCGAGGCTCCGGCACCGAGCTGGTCGCCGAGCCCGGCGTGCACGCCCTCCAGCGAGCTCGCGTCCTGGCCGCCGGTGAACAGCTGCGCGGCGATGATCAGCATCGATGCGTTGACCAGCCCGGCCAGCCCCATGGCCAGCAGGACGTCGAGCCGCTGCGCCCGCAGCAGCCGGCGCCGTCCCTCGTGCGTGCGCCCGGCGGTGACGGCGTCGCCGTAGCGGCCCGGGGTGAGCGCGGAGTGCACGTAGATGACGTGCGGCATCACCGTCGCACCGAGGATGCCGGCGGCCAGCACCAGGCTGTCCGGGCCCGCGAAGGAGGGCACCAGGCCGCCGGCCAGCCCGCCCATGTCGACACCCGAACCGACCAGCGTGTAGCCGAAGCCCAGGCCGATGACCAGCAGCAGTCCGGTGATGACCCGCTCGAAGGGCCGGTGCCCGCGGGACTGGGCGGCCAGCAGCACGAAGGCGACGACGGCGGTGATCAGCCCGCCGATGGGCAGCGGGACGCCGAACAGCAGGTTGAGCGCGACCGCGCCGCCGACGATCTCGGCCAGGTCGGTGGCGATCGCGACCGCCTCGGCCTGCAGCCACAGTCCCCGGGTGACCGGCTTCGGCAGCTGCTCGCGGCAGTTCGTGGCCAGGTCGCGGCCGGTGGCCAGGCCCAGCTTGGCGGTCAGCGACTGGATGAGCATCGCCATCAGGTTGGCCGCGACGATCACCCACAGCAGCGTGTAGCCGAAGGCGGCGCCGCCGGAGAAGTTGGTGGCGAAGTTGCCCGGGTCCACGTAGGCGACCGCGGCCACGAACGCCGGGCCCAGCAGCGGCCAGATCCGGCGCCGGCCGCTGACCTGCGGTGGTCGTCTCGGGGTGCCGACCAGCGTGGTGGGCAGGACGGCGGCCTCGGTCTTGGAGAGGTACACGGCGGCCTCGCAGGAGCGGGTGGTCCCAGCGGGTGGGCGGTCGCTCCTGTCCTGCCCCCCGCCGGTGTCACACCGGGGCCAGCCCGTGGCCCCCGGGGGCCGAAGTGAGCCTCACCTACGCCGTACGGCCGTCACGAGTTCGTCGATCCGGCGGGCGTGCGCGCCGCGCCAGTAGACCCGGCCGCACGTCGGGCAGCGGGAGAAGTCGTCGAAGGTCCGGCGGGTGCCCGGCGGCAGCCGGTCGGCGACGTCGGCCTTCGGCACCGGCTCGAGCCGGCCCCCGCAGGCGGTGCACCGGGTCAGCGGGGCCAGGGGAGGCGTGAACCGGTCGAGGACGTCGGCCAGCTGGTCGTCCGGCCGGCTCCCGCGCACGAGCGCCCCGGGCACGCCCCGCCGCATCAGCAGGCCGCGGTCCTGGGTGAGCAGCACCCGGTCCTCGGCGACGGCCCGGGCGGCCAGATCGGGGTCGTCGGCGTCGCGGGACCAGGCGGCCTCGAGGCCCAGCAGCCGCAGCCGGCGGGCCAGCGTGCCCAGCCCGACGTCGAGCAGGAAGCCGCCGGGCGGCACCGGCTGCGGGCGCGGGACCGGGTCGACCTCCAGCACGGCGCCGGGGTAGGTGCGTGCCCACAGCGGCACGGGCTCGCCGTCCACCCGCACGCCGCCCACCTCGGTCCGGGGCACCCCGGCCGCCTGGACGACGTGGGCGACCGTGGCGTCCGGGTCGTACCCGAGCCGCCGCTCGCCCGCCGCCCGATCCCGCGGGCGCAGCAGGAACGCCAGCTCGGGTGGCACCCGGACGGCGAGGGGCCGAGCGGACGGGAGGACCACCGGTGTCCCCTACCCGATGGGTGGCGACAGATGCTTGAAGCCTCAAGCAAATGGGGGCACACTGGACGCCGTCGTCCTCGTCCTCCCAGGGAGCCCGCCGTGCCCGTCCAGCGCCTCAACCACGCCGTCCTCTACGTCCGCGACGTGGAGTGCAGCCTCGCCTTCTACCGCGACGTCCTCGGCTTCCGGGTCAAGACCGAGATCCCCGGTGCCGCGGTGTTCCTGCAGGCCGAGGGGTCGACCAACGACCACGACCTGGGCCTGTTCCGGGTGGGCGCCGCGGCCGGCGCCTCCGAGGCCGGCCGGCGCACCGTCGGCCTCTACCACCTGGCCTGGGAGGTCGACACGCTCGCCGAGCTGGCCCGCGTCCGCGACGCGCTGCTGCAGGCCGGCGCGCTGGTCGGGGCCTCGGACCACGTGACCACCAAGGCCCTCTACGCGCAGGACCCCGACGGCCTGGAGTTCGAGGTCTCCTGGCTGGTCCCGGCCGCGCTGATCACCCCGGAGCTCACCGAGGGCGCCCCGATGACCGCCCCGCTGGACCTCGACCGCGAGATCGCCCGCTACGGCGCCGACACCCGCGGCGGCGTGGGGGTCTCCGTCCCTGCTTGATCGTCCGGGGAGGATGGCTCCCCGTGGAACCGGTCGAGCTGACCACCGGCGAGCTGCGCCTGCGGCCCTGGCGGGAGGACGACGCCGACGAGGTCCTGGTCGTCCAGCAGGACCCGGAGATCCGGCTGTGGGCCGGAGGCGTGACCTCCCGGGAGGAGGCCGTTGCCCTGCTGCGGCGCCTCATGGGGCAGGAGGGCCGCGTCTCGTGGGCCGTCACCGACGTGATCGGCGGCGAACTGCTGGGCTCGGTGTCCGTGCACTCCATCCGGCCGGCACAGGGCGACGCGCAGATCGGCTACTGGACCGTCCCCGCCGCTCGGGGTCGCGCGGTCGCCGCCCGGGCCGTGGACGCCGCCTGCCGGTGGGTCTTCGCGACCGTGCCGCTCGAGCGGGTCGAGCTGTGCCACGCCGTGGAGAACGTCGCCTCCGGCCGGGTGGCGGAGAAGGCCGGCTTCACCCTGGAGGGGCGGCTGCGCCGCTCGTACCGCTACGGCGACGGGGTCCGGCACGACGAGCTGCTCTGGAGCCGGCTGGCCGACGACCCGGCGCCCGACCTCGGCAGCCGCTGCTGACCGGCCGAGCCGTCGGGCTCGTCGAAGGCGTCGCGGATCCGGCGCTCTCCGCGCGAGGAGTGCGACTCCCTGCTCGCGCCGGCCGCCGGGGTTCAGAGCGGAACGGCGAGCTCGCGGCTGTCCAGGGCCGCGCGCAGGTCGGCGCGCCACGGTGCGAGCCCGGACCCGGCGAGGACGACGTCCCGCACGAACGCGTGCCACACCGGCGCCCGGCGCACCATGCTGTGCCCGCCGGCGATCGTGAACCGGGCGATGTGCGCGCCGGCTCGCTGCGCGCGGACGGCGAAGTCGGCGGACAGCGCGGCCGGCACCCAGCGGTCGCCACGGCCGTGCAGGACGGCGACGGTCTGCCCGCGCAGGTGGCCCACCGGCTCGCTCGGCGGCGTCCACGGCGCCAGCGCGCAGACGGCGCGGACCGAGCGGTCGTCACCGGCGCGCAGCACCGCGCGGCCGCCCATGGAGTGGCCGACCAGCACCACCGGGACGTCGTCCCCGTGGCGTTCCCGCACCTGGTCGAGCGCCCACCGGACGTCGGCGTGCGCGTCGGCCGCCACCCCGTTCCAGCCGGCCACCCGGTAGCGCAGCAGGTAGGTGCCCACCCCCCGCTCGGCGGCGGAGGCGCGCACGAACTGCTCGATGGCACGCATCCGCAGCAGCGACAACGCCCGCTCCTTGGGCGGTTGCACGCTGGCCACGGTGCCGCCGTGGCAGAAGACGGCGAGCGCCCGGGTCGGCCCCGCGGCCGGCTCGTGGTCCAGACCGGGGCGCCCGCCGCCGGTGGTCACCGGCGGCGACGCCGGCGCCCGCCGCGGAGCGTCGCGCGGGCGCGATCGCCGAGGTCGCCGGCCTTGTACAGCGCCCGGCTCACCTGGGTGGACCCGGTGCGCCGCTCGAGGACCTGCGCGGCCCGGCGCAGCAGGCCGGTGGCGAGGGGGACGACGACGGTGAGCAGCAGCCAGGTGCGCAACCGGCTGGTCAGGAAGAGCCACATGATCGGCAGTCTGCCCTGCCGGGGTCGGCGGGGACCTCAGTCGGGGTCGGGCGCCAGGCGGACGACCATCTTGCCGACGTTGCCCCCGCGCAGCAGGTCCAGGAAGGCCGGCACCGCCTGCTCGATGCCCTCGTGGACGGTCTCCCGGACGACGAGGTCGCCCGAGCGCAGCCAGCCGGTGACGGTCTCGGTGAACTCCGGGCGCAGGTCGGCGTGGTCGCTGACCAGGAAGCCGCGCAGGGTGAGCCGCTTGCCGACCATCAGGCCCATGTTGCGCGGCCCCGGCGGCGGCTCGACGGCGTTGTAACCCGAGATGGAGCCGCACAGCGCAGCCCGCCCGTGCACCCGGAACGCGCCGATGGCGGCCTCCAGGTGCTCACCGCCGACGTTGTCGAAGAAGAGGTCGATCCCGTCGGGAGCGGCCTCGGCGAGCCCGCGCGCGACCCCGTCGCGGTAGCTGAAGGCGGCCGTGAAGCCCACCTCCCGCAGCCAGGCGACCTTCTCCGGCGACCCGGCGCTCCCGACCACGCCGGCGGCACCGCGCAGCCGCGCGAACTGGCCGACCAGGCTGCCCACCGCGCCGGCGGCCCCGGAGACGAACACGTCGTCCCCCTCGCGGAAGGCGCCGACGCGGAAGAGCCCGGCGTACGCGGTCAGGCCCGGCATGCCGAGCACGCCGAGGTACCAGGACGGCGCGACGTCCTCCGCGGCCGGCAGCCGGGTCACCGCGGCGGCGTCCAGGACGGCGACCTCGCGCCAGGCGGCGTCGGTGAGGACGAGCGACCCCTCCGGCAGCTCCGGCGCGCGCGAGGCGACCACCCGGCCGACGGCGCCGCCCCTCATCACCTCGCCGACCTCCCACGGCGGCGCGTAGGACGGCCCCGAGCGCATCCGGCCGCGCATGTACGGGTCGACCGACATCACGACCATGCGGACGACGACCTGGCCCTCGGCCGGCTCGGGGACCGGTACCTCGACCAGCCGGAAGTCCTCGGGGGTCGGCTCGCCGTGCGGCCGGGCCGCCAGGTGCCACTCGCGCGTCGTCGCAGCCATGCCCCGATCCTGCATCGGGCCTGGTCGGTCCGCCGGGTCGGTTGCGGACCCGGCCTACGCTCGGAGCATGTTCTTCTCCCGGTCCAGGACCCAGCCGGTGGCAGTCGAGGACGCGCTGCCGGGCCGCCCGATGCCCCTGTCGAACGTCCCGGAGCTGCACGCGGTCAACGGCAACCGCATCCAGCCGCCGTTCCCCGACGGCATGCAGACCGCCGTCTTCGGGGCCGGGTGCTTCTGGGGCGTGGAGAAGGTGTTCTGGGAGCAGCCGGGCGTCTACTCGACCGCGGCCGGCTACGCCGGGGGCCACACGCCCAACCCGACCTACGAGGAGGTCTGCTCCGCGCAGACCGGCCACACCGAGGTCGTGCTGGTCGTCTTCGACCCGGCGGTGACCTCCTACGAGCAGCTGCTCAAGGTCTTCTGGGAGGACCACGACCCGACGCAGGGCATGCGCCAGGGCAACGACGTCGGCACCCAGTACCGCTCGGCGATCTACCACGCCTCGCCGGAGCAGGAGGCGGCCGCCCGCGCCAGCCGCGAGGCGTTCCAGCAGCGGCTGACCGCGGCCGGCTACGGCGAGATCACCACCGAGATCGCGCCGCTCGGCGACTTCTACTACGCCGAGGACTACCACCAGCAGTACCTGTACAAGGTGCCGAACGGCTACTGCCCGATCCACTCGACCGGCGTCTCCTGCCCGGTGGGCCTCTCGGGCGTCTGAAGAAGGACCACCCTTCCCCCCACGCCTCGCGAGCTCGGCGCGGGGGGAAGGGTGGCCGTTCCGGTACCTCGCGGAGAGGGGGACTCCGTGGCCGACCTCGGGCTCCTCGAGCAGCTGCGGCGTGAGCCGGACGTCGAGGCGCCGGACCTGGTCGCCGTCGACGCCACCGACCGGTTGCTGCTCGACGAGGCGGCCGAGCTGCTCGCCGCGGCCGGGCCCGGTGGGGTCGCCGTCGTCGACGACTCCTACGGCGCGCTGACCCTGGGCGCGGTCGCCGCCGGGTCCCACGACGTGCGGGTGCACCAGGACCTGCTGGTCGGCGAGCTGGCCCTGGCCCGCAACGCCGAGCGCACCGGGCTGAGCGGCACGCACCGCTCGCTGCCGCTGGGCGCCGGGCTGGCGGACGGCGTCCGGCTCGTGCTGGCGAAGGCGCCGAAGTCGCTCGACGCGCTGCGCGAGCTCACCGAGGTGGTGGCCTCCTCGGCCGCGCCCGACGTCACGCTGCTGGTCGGCGGGCGGGTCAAGCACATGACCCACGCGATGAACGACGTCCTCGCCGTCGGGTTCGGCGAGGTGCACGCGACGCTGGCCCGGCAGAAGTCGCGGGTGCTGGTCGCTCGCGGGCCGCGGCCCGGTGTGGCGTCGACCTTCCCGCGCCGGCAGGAGCACCGCGACCTGGGGCTCGTCGTCTGCGCGCACGGCGCGGCGTTCGCCGGCACGAGGGTGGATGCCGGCACCCGCGCGCTGCTCGCCGCGCTGCCCCGGATGGCCCCGGACGCCCGCACGGCCCTGGACCTCGGCTGCGGAACCGGCGTGCTGGCCACCTCGCTCGCCCTCGCCCGGCCGGGGCTGACCGTGCTGGCCGGCGACCAGTCCGCGGCGGCGGTGGCCTCGGCCGTGCAGACCGCGGCGGCCAACGGAGTGGCCGACCGGGTGCGGGTGGTGCGGGACGACGCGGGGTCGAGCGTGCCGGACGCGAGCGTGGACCTCGTCGTCTGCAACCCGCCGTTCCACCTGGGCGCGGCCGTGGTCACCGGTGCGGCCGACCGGCTGTTCGCCGCGGCGGCGCGCGTGCTGCGGCCGGGCGGTGAGCTGTGGTGCGTCTACAACAACCGGCTGCCGCACCGTGCCGCGCTGCGCCGGCTGGTCGGTCCCACGCAGGTCGCCGCGTCCGACCGGCGCTTCACCGTCACGGTCTCCGCGAAGGACCCCTAGGAGGACCCTGGACGGGGCCGGCTCGCCCGGGCCCGAGGACCCTGGCCGGGGCGAGGTGCCCGGGCCACGGTCGGGTGGCATGACGACGACCGAGACACCGCCCGTCGACGCCACCACCGCCCTGGCCGAGCGTCTCCTCGACGGGGTGATAGCCACCCTGGAGCTGGCCGCGGTCCACCTCGGCAGCGAGCTCGGCTGGTACCGGGCCCTGGCCGAGGCGCCCGCCACCGCCCCCGAGCTGGCGCAGCGCACCGGCACCGCACCGCGGTACGCCCGCGAGTGGCTGGAGCAGCAGGCCGTGGCCGGCCTCCTCACCGTGGACGACGAAGCAGCGGCCCCCGACGCGCGGCGCTACGCCCTCCCGGAGGCGCACCGCCCCGTCCTCGTCGACCGCGATGACCTCGCCTTCATGCCGCCGTTCGTGCACGCCGCGCTGGTCTTCGCCCGCAACGTCCCCCGGCTGCTGGAGGTCTACCGGACCGGCCAGGGGCTCTCCTGGGCGGAGATGGGCGACGCCCGCGACGCCCAGGCCGCCGCCAACCGTGCCTACTTCCTCGGTCCGATGGCGAGTCAGGACCTCGCCACCGTGCCCGAGATCGACGCGGCGCTGCGCGCCGGCGGCCGGGTCGCCGACGTCGGCTGCGGGATGGGCTGGTCGGCCATCGGCATCGCCCGCGCCTACCCGCAGGCCCGCGTCGACGGCTTCGACGTCGACGAGCCCTCGGTCGAGCAGGCGCGGCGCAACGCCGAGGAGGCCGGGGTCGCCGACCGGGTGCGGTTCACCACCGTGGACGCCGCGGCCGCGGGGGAGGACGGCGGGTACGACCTGGTGACCGCGTTCGAGTGCGTGCACGACCTCGCCGACCCGGTGGCCGTGCTCGCCGCGATGCGCCGGATGGTGCGCCCGGGCGGCACCGTGCTGGTCGTCGACGAGAAGGTGGCCGAGCGGTTCACCGCTCCCGGCGACGCGGTCGAGCGACTGATGTACGGCTACAGCCTCACCTGCTGTCTCCCCGACGGGCTGTCCACCCGGCCCTCGGCGGGCACCGGCACGGTGATGCGCCCGGCCACGCTGGAGAGCTACGCGGGCGAGGCCGGGTTCGCCGGGGTCGACGTCCTCCCCGTCGAGCACGACTTCTTCCGCTTCTACCGGCTGCGCGCCGCGGCGTGAGGCCCGACCCGTACCGGAACGAGAAAGGACTCCACCCGGGTCCCGTTGCGCTGTAGCGGCTCCACTCCGCTGCCGAACAGGGGACAACGGTGCGCACCGAGCGCACCTCCCCCTCCCGCAGGAGTGCCGGCATGGCGCGCAACCTCTGGTCCGACCGTCCCCTCGGCGTGAAGCTCGCGGCCCTCGTCGCCGCCGGCGCGGTGATCCTCGCGGTCTTCGCCGTGATCGCCATCCGGGCGCTGCAGAGCACCGAGACCACCGCGGGTGAGCTGCTCGCCAGTGCCGAGGTGACCGAGGACGTGCTCTCGGCCGACATGGTGCACGACGCCGTCCGCGGCGACGTGCTCCAGGCCCTGGTCAGCGGCGGGCAGGGCGACCTCTACCGCGGTGCGGTCACCGACCTGGCCGAGCACGACCAGGTCTTCCGCGACCTCCTCGCCGAGATCGCCGGGGACGACCTGGACCCGGAGATCGTCGCGGCGGCCGAGGAGGTGACCCCGACCGTCGACGCGTACCTCGTCGCCGCCCGGCAGATCGTCACGACCGCCGGGCAGGACCCGGTGGCCGCGCAGGCGGCCTATCCGGCCTTCGGTCAGGCGTTCTCGGCGCTGGAGGACCAGCTGCCGGTGCTCGGGGACGCCGTGGCGGCGTTCGCGGAGGACGCGGTCGCGCACGCCGACCGTCAGCGCAGCACCGCCATCTCCCTGGCCCTGGCGGTCGCGGTCGCGGGGGTGGTCGTGCTGGCCCTGCTCGGCTGGGTGGTCACCCGCTCGGTCGTGCGGCCGCTGCAGCGCGTCGGCGCGGTGCTGGCCGCCATGGCCGACGGCGACCTGCGCGGGGCCACCGGCGTGACCAGCCGGGACGAGGTGGGCCGGATGGCCGCCGCGCTGGAGGCATCGATGGGCACCGTGCGCGCCGTCCTCACCACGATCGGCGACACGACGTCGACCCTGGCGTCGGCGACCGAGGAGCTGTCCGTGACCGCCCAGGACATGACCCGGCTGGCCGACGAGTCCTCGGTGCAGAGCGGCATCGTCGCCGACGCGGCGGGCCAGGTGTCGTCCAACGTGCAGACGGTGGCGGCCGGGTCGGAGGAGATGGGCGTCTCCATCCGCGAGATCGCCCAGAACGCCAGCGAGGTCGCCCGGGTGGCCGCCCAGGCGGTCGACGTCGCCGGCACCACCAACGCCACCGTCGCGAAGCTGGGGGAGTCCTCGCTGGAGATCGCCAGCGTGGTGAAGACCATCACCGCGATCGCCGAGCAGACCAACCTGCTCGCGCTCAACGCCACCATCGAGGCCGCGCGCGCCGGCGAGGCCGGCAAGGGCTTCGCCGTCGTCGCCAACGAGGTCAAGGAGCTGGCCCAGGAGACGGCCAAGGCGACGCAGGACATCACCGCCCGGGTCGAGGCCATCCAGGGCGACACCGAGGGCGCGGTGCGCGCGATCGGGGAGATCGCCCAGATCATCGGGCTCATCAACGACTCGCAGGGCACCATCGCCGCCGCCGTGGAGGAGCAGACCGCCACCACGACCGAGATGAACCGCAACGTGGCCGAGGCAGCGCAGTCCGCCGGGCAGATCGCCGAGAACATCAGCTCCGTCGCCGGTGCGGCCAACGCCACGACCCGCGCGATGACCGACGCGCGGACGGCGATGGACGAGGTGGCCCGGATGGCCTCGGCGCTCAGCGCGTCGGTGCAGCGCTTCCGCTACTGAGCGGACCCCTCTGCCCCCGGTGCCGGACGTCTCGTGGGTCGGGACCTCGGGCTCGGCACCCGCGCGGCCGGTGGTGCTGGGAGGCCGGGGCTGGGCACCGGGCGGGACGGCGGGCAGGCTGGCCGCATGAGGACCCCGAGCACCCTGCCGCCCGTCGTCCGCAGGGTGCTGCCCTGGCTGCTGCGCTGGTGGGCGGTGCAGGCCGTGCTCGCCGTCGTCGGCCGGCTGGTGGCCCGGCGCAAGGACGAGGGCGACGACAGCACCGCCGGCATCCGGCGGGTCGTCGCGCTCGGCGGGGTGGAGTTGCGGCCGGTCCACCCCGGGCTGTCGCGGGTGCGGCTGGACCTGCTGATGGCCGGGGCCCGGCTGGACCTCACCGCCGTCCCGCACGTGCCGGGCGGGGTGGACCTCACCGTGCGGGCGCTCATGGGCGGGGTCGGGCTGACGGTGCCGGCCGGCTGGAAGGTGTGGTGGGACTGCCGGGGCGTGGGTGGGGTCGGCTTCGCCCAGGACGACGGGCTGGTGCACACCGATGACGAGCGCGGCGCCGACCTGCGGGTGCACGCGGTCGTGCTCCTGGGCGGCATCGGCATCGAGGGCGCGCCGCAGGACGACAGCTGGGGCCGCTGACGCCGCCGATCAGCAGAAGCCGGGGGTCCCCAGCCACGCGACCTCCGCGGGTGGGACGTCGTCGCGCAGCACGGTGCCCTCGATCAGCCCGTAGGGCCGGTCCGCGGCGGAGTAGACGACGTCGGGGTTGTCCAGCCCGAACGCCGAGAGGTCCTGCAGGACGTGGTGCCTGTTGGGCAGGGACAGCCGCACCTCGGCGACGTCGGGGCAGCGCTCCAGCACCGCCTCGCCCATCGCGTAGAGGGTCTGCTGCAGCGCCAGGGAGTGCGTGCCGGCGAAGGTCTCCAGCAGCGTCGTCCGGACGACGTCGTACGTCGCGTCCCAGTCCAGGTCGGTGCCCGTGCAGCGCCAGCGGGCGGTGACCGCGGTGGCCAGGATGCGCTCGCGGGTCTCGGCGAGGGTGGTGTACCGGTCGCGCGGGAAGCCCCGGAACTCCGAGCCGGTGGTCTTGAGGACGACGAGGTCGCGCAGCCCGGCGAGCACGTGCGCGTCGTCCCCGTCCACCGTGACCACCGCCGTCCGCACCTCGCCGCCGTCGCGGCGGAAGGCGTGCTCGTGCGGCTGCCCGCCGACGGCGATGCGGTCCCACCCGAACGAGTCGACCGCGACCCGGGCGCCGGTGATCCAGTCGTAGGCGCCGGCGAAGTGGCGGGCCAGTCGCAGGGCGAACGCCTCGGGTGACCCGACGCCGTCGCGGGCGAACGCGAACACGGTGTTCTTCTGGGTGTCGGTCGCCAGCACGTGCGCGTTGTCGCCCGCCGTGTGCGCGGCGGCGAAGTCCCCGCGCAGGCTGCTGCTGACGTCCAGGTCGACCAGGGTGTGCCGCGGGCTGCTGCGGTCGACCGCCACCACGCGGACCTCCGCCTTGCCGTACTGGTTGGGGCCGAGCCGGATCGCCATGCGCGGCACTGTTGCACGTGGAACAGCGCGCCCGGCGGCGCCGCTAGCTGCCCCGGTAGGTCGAGTAGGCGAACGGCGCCAGCAGCAGCGGCACGTGGTGGTGCTCGGCGGGCTCGCGGACGTCGAAGGAGAGCACCACCTCGGGGTAGAAGGTGTCCCGCCCCTGCCCGGCGAACCACGGACCGGTGGCGAAGACCAGCCGGTGGGCGCACGGCGCGGTCGCCCCCTCGGCCAGCCGGCACCGGCCGTCGGTGTCGGTGACCCCCTCGGCCACCAGCTCGTCCCCGGCGAGGAGCCGGACGGTCATCCCCGCCGCCGGCCGGCCCAGCACGGAGTCCAGCACGTGCGTGGACACGCTCACGAGACGAGCTCCCGCACCCGCAGCGCGGTGATCTCGGCCAGCTGACCGGTGACCTCCGCCCGCTCGGTCTCCTCGTCGTTGCCCAGCCTCCGGCGCAGCTCGGCCAGCAGCTCCTCCGGTGAGCGGCCCGCCGCGCGGACGAGGAAGACCCGGCCGAAGCGCTCCTCGTACTCCCGGTTGCCCTCGGCCAGCGCGGTGCGCGTCGCGTCGTCCGCCGAGCCCACCGCGCTCTGCTCCCGGCGGGAGGCCGCCGCCTCGGGCGAGGACCCCCCGGGTCGGTCGCCGATCCGGGGGTGCACGGCGATCGCCAGCTCGACCTCCTCCCACGGCAGGCCGCGGACGACGTCCTCGGCGCGGGCGACGAGCGCGTCGACGTCCGGGTAGGGCCGGCCGGCCACCACCTCGGCGGCGAACCGGGGTGCGGCGTTGCACGCTCGCAGGGCCTGGACGGCGCGGTCGGCGGGCTCGGCGTTGAAGTCGTCGAGGGCACCCATGCGACGAGGATGGCAGCCCGTCCGGCGGCCCCCGCGCGGGGACCACCGGCGTGGCAGGGTCGGGGGATGCCGCTGCCGGAGGACGTCTACGCCGAGCTCGACCGGCGGCTGGCACCCGTCGACGCCGCCCGCGCCGCCGCCTTCCCCGGCGAGCGGACGACGCGGCAGCCGGTGCACACCTGCTACGTGCCCGCGGACGCCGTCGTCCCGGGCCTCGCCGCCGCCTGGGGCGCCGAGGCGCTGGCCGCGCTCGACGAGCACGGACTCCCCGACCTCGGCCTGGACGGCGGGCTGCTCGAGGAGGTGCTGCCGCGGGTGCGCGCCAAGCTCGCCGCCGAGCCGGTGGAGGACCTGCGGGTCGACGCCGAGGACGGCTACCGCGGCCCGCCCGGGCGGGAGGACGACGACGTCCGCCGGGCCGCCGCGGCCGTGGCCGGGGACCTCGCCGCGGGCAGCGCCCCACCGTCGGTCGGCATCCGGGCCAAGTCGCTGGAGGGTCCCACCCGGCGGCGCGGCGTCCGCTCCCTGGACCTCTTCCTCGGCGGCCTGTCCCCCGGTGACGTCGCCCCGCACGCGCGGGCGGCGACGGTCACGCTGCCCAAGGTGACCGACGTCGAGCAGGTGCGGGCGTTCCTGCCGGTGCTGGACGCGCTGGAGGCCGAGCACGGCGTCGTCCTCGCCCTGGAGCTGCAGGTCGAGACCCCGCAGGCCGTCGTGGGTCCCGACGGCGCGGTGGCCGCCGCCCGGCTGGTGCACGCGGCCGGACCCCGGCTGACCGGTCTGCACTCCGGGACCTACGACTACAGCGCCGCCCTCGGCATCGCCGCGGCCCACCAGTCCTCCGACCACCCGGCGCTCGACCTCGCCAAGCAGCTCCTGCAGGTCGCCGTCGCCGGCACCGGGGCCGTGGCGGTCGACGGCTCGACCAACGTGCTGCCCGCGGGCGACCGCGACGCGGTGCACGCGGCCTGGCGGCTGCACGCCGGGCTGGTTCGCCACGCCCTGGAGCGCGGCCTCTACCAGGGCTGGGACCTGCACCCGGCCCAGCTGGTCACCCGCTACGCGGCCACCTACGCCTTCTTCCGCGCGGCGCTGCCCGCCGCGGCGGCCCGGCTGGCGGCCTACCTGGACCGGGTCGACGGCGGCGTCCTCGACGAGCCGGCCACCGCGAGGGCGCTGGCCACCGTCGTGCTGCGGGGGCTGGACTGCGGCGCGCTGGACGACGGCGAGGTGCGGACGGCCACCGGTGTCGGGCGCCCCGAGCTGGCGCGGCTGGCCGGGCGCAGCGCGCGGGTCGACACGTCCGCGACCGGCCCGGGCGACCCTCGACCTACCATCCCCTCGTGAACGACCAGGACCTCGGCGCGTCGCTGTTCGCCGGCGGCGGCGAGGTCGGCCGGGCGATGGCCGGGATCGACTGGGCGCAGACCCCGCTCGGCCCGCCGGAGCGGTGGCCCTCCGGGCTGCGGCACACCGTCCGGATCCTGCTCACGTCGCGCTTCGCCATGTGGGCCGGCTGGGGCCCGGAGCTCGCCTTCTTCTACAACGACGCCTACCGGCACGACACGCTGCAGACCAAGCACCCCTGGGCGCTGGGCCGGCCGGCCTCCGAGGTGTGGGCCGAGATCTGGCCGGACATCGCGCCGCGCACCTCGGCGGTGCTCCACGACGGCACCGCCACCTGGGACGAGGACCTGCTGCTCTTCCTGGAGCGCAGCGGCTACCGGGAGGAGACGTACCACACCTTCTCCTACAGCCCCCTGCCCGACGACGACGGCGGCACCGGCGGCCTGCTCTGCGTGGTCACCGAGACCACCCAGCAGGTCGTGGGCGAGCGGCGGATGGCCACGCTGCGCGACCTCGCCGCAGCGCTCGGGGCCGCCCGCTCCGAGCAGACCGTGCTCGCCGCCGCCGGCGAGCAGCTCGCCCGCAACGACGTCGACCTGCCCTTCAGCGCCGTCTACCTGCTCGACGACGACGGGACCGCCCGGCTGGGCAGCGCGGCCGGCATCGAGCCCGGGTCGGCCGCACTGCCCCGGGTGCTGACCGCCGAGGACGACGCGGTGTGGCCGGTGGCGCGGCTCCTGGCCGGCGAGGACGTCGTGGTGGCGGACCTCGACCGCCGGTTCCCCGGCCTGCCGACCGGCGCCTGGGAGGTGCCCCCCGTCCAGGCGGCCGCGCTGCCGATCGCCTCGTCGTCCCAGGACCGCGGCCCGGTCGCCGGCTTCCTCGTGGTCGGCCTCAACCCGCACCGGCGCTGGGACGACGCCTACCGCGGCTTCCTCGGCCTGGTGGCCAACCAGCTCTCCGCCGCCCTCACCAACGCCGGCAGCTACGAGGCCGAGCGGCGCCGGGCCGAGGCGCTGGCCGAGCTGGACCGCGCCAAGACCGACTTCTTCAGCAACGTCAGCCACGAGTTCCGCACCCCCTTGACGCTCATCGCCGGCCCGGTCGCCGAGCTGCGCGCCTCGCCGGTGGCCGCGTCGGACCCGCGGGTGCGCGAGGAGCTGGAGGTCATCGAGCGCAACGCCCAGCGGCTGGGCAAGCTGGTCAACACCCTGCTGGACTTCTCCCGCATCCAGGCCGGCCGCATCGACGCCCGCTTCGAGCCCGTCGACCTCGCCGCCACCACCGCCGAGCTGGCCAGCGTCTTCCGCTCGGCCGTCGCCCGGGCGGGTCTGGAGTTCACCGTCGACTGCGGCCCGCTGGACGGGCCGGTGCGCGTCGACCGGGACATGTGGGAGAAGGTCGTCCTCAACCTGCTCTCCAACGCGCTGAAGTTCACCTTCACCGGCGGCATCGCGGTGCGGCTGCGACAGGACGACGGCTGCGCGCGGCTGAGCGTCACCGACACCGGCACGGGCATCCCCGCCGACGAGCTGCCCCGGCTCTTCGAGCGGTTCCACCGGGTGGCCGACGCGCGCGGGCGGTCCGGCGAGGGCAGCGGGATCGGCCTGGCCATGGTGCGCGAGCTGGTCGGACTGCACGGCGGCACCATCGACGTCGACAGCGCCCCCGGCACCGGGACGACGTTCACCGTCACCGTGCCGATGGGCGCCGCCCACCTGCCTGCCGACCGGCTGGCCGAAACCGCTCCCGACGCGCCCACCGTGTCCCCGGCCGCCGTCCCCTTCGTCACCGAGGCGCTGCGCTGGCTGCCGGACGGCGACGCCGCCGCCGAGCCGGCGCCGGCGAGCGCGGGTCCGGCGGTGGTCTCCGGCCGGGTGCTGGTCGCCGACGACAACGCCGACATGCGGGGGTACCTGCTGCGGCTGCTGGGGCCGCACTACGAGGTCCGGGCGGTCGCCGACGGCCGGCAGGCCCTCGACGCGGCGCTGGCCGACCCGCCGGACCTGGTCGTCAGCGACGTGATGATGCCCGAGCTGGACGGCATGGGCCTGCTGGCCGCGCTGCGCGCGGAGCCGCGCACCGCCCGGGTCCCGGTGGTGCTGCTGTCGGCGCGGGCCGGCGAGGAGGCCGCCGTCGAGGGCCTGGCGGCCGGGGCCGACGACTACCTGGTCAAGCCGTTCTCCGCGCAGGAGCTGCTCGCGCGGGTCCGCGCGCACCTGGAGCTGGGCCGGGCCCGGCGGGCCGCCGAGGAGCAGTTCACCGCGATGGCCGACCTGGCGCCGGCCCTCATCTGGGTCACCGACCCCGACGGACGACGGGTGTTCGTCAACCGCGGCTGGACCGAGTTCACCGGCCGCCCGGCCCGCGAGGAGGTCGGGGACGGCTGGGAGCAGGGCCTGCACCCGGACGACCGGGACCGCTACGCCCAGGTCGTCGCCGCGGCGACCGCGCGCCGGGAGGGCTGGGAGGTCGACGTCCGGCTGCGCCGCGCCGACGGCACCTACCACTGGCTGCTGGAGCGGGCCGTGCCGATCGGGGGCCAGCCGACCGGGGCGGGCGAGACCCCCGCCGGCTACGTGGGCAGCTGCACCGACATCAACGCCCGGACCCGGGAGACGGCCCGGCAGACCCTGCTGGCCGACGTCGGCACCGCGCTGGACCGGGAGACCACCGTCGACGGGCAGCTGGGTGCGCTGGCCCGGCTGCTCGTGGACAGGCGGCTCGCGGACCTCTGCACGGCCCGCGTGCTGGCGGACGACGGACGGCTGCGCTTCGCCGGGATCGCCGGGCTCCACGGTGCCGCCGAGGCCGCCGTGGCCGACCTCGACCCCGAGTCGGGGCTCGGCCCCGAGGTGGTGCGCACCGGCCGGACCGTGCTGCGGGCGCAGCTGCCCCAGGTGGCCCCCGACCGCCCGGAGGTCGCGGAGGTCCTGGCCGTCGGCCCAGGGATGGCGGTGCCACTGTCCGTCCGCGGCCGGGTCCTCGCCGTCCTCGGGCTCGCCCGGCGTCCGGACGCGCCGCCGTACGACGACGACGACCGGGTGCTCGTCGAGGAGGTCGCCGGCCGCGCCGCCCTGGCGGTGGACAACGCGCTGCTCCTCGCCGACGAGCGGGCGGCCGCACGACGGCTGGCCCTGCTGCAACGGGCGACCGCCGAGCTGTCCGCGGCGACCACCCCGCTGGAGGTCGCCCAGGTCGCCGGCGGCCACGTCCGCGCGCTCACCGGCCCGGACAGCCGCGTCGCGGTCTACGAGCTGGACCCGTCGCACCGGGCGCTGTCCGCGCTGGCTATCGCCGGCGGGAGCCCGGCCGGCCTGGAGGCCTGGCGGACGCTGCCGATGTCGGCCCCGCTGGTGGCCACGACCGCCGTCACCGAGCGCCGTCCGGTGTGGGTGGAGGACGTCGCCGCGCAGCCCCCGGCCCACCGCGAGCTCGCGCCGGAGCTGGCCGCGTCGGCGGCGGACTTCGGGCTCGCTGCGGTCGCGGCCCTGCCGCTGTCCGCGGCCGGGCGGGTGGTCGGCGTCCTGTCGATCGCCTGGCCCGAGGTGCAGCGGTTCTCGGCGACCGACCGGGCGGTGCTGCTCGCCGTCGCCGAGCAGTGCGCGCAGGCCCTCGACCGCGCCCGGCTCTACCGGGCCGAGCGGGGCATCGCCGAGACGCTGCAGCTGAGCCTGCTGCCGGCGCAGCTGCCCGCACTGGAACGGCTGGCGCTGGCGGCGCACTACCTGCCCGGCGCCGAGGGCACCCAGGCCGGCGGCGACTGGTACGACGTCGTCGAGCTGGCCGACCACCGGGTGGCGATCGCCGTCGGCGACGTCGTCGGGCAGGGTCCGGCCGCCGCCGCGGTCATGGGCCAGTTGCGCAGCGCGCTCTCGGCGGCCGTCCTGCAGGGCTGCGGGCCCGCGGAGGCGCTCGAGCTGCTCGACCGCTTCGCCGCCCGGCTGCCCGGCGCACTGGCCTCCACCGCCGCCTGCCTGGTCGTCGACGGCACGGCCGGCACGGTGCGGTGGGCCCGAGCCGGTCATCCGCCGGCCCTGCTGGTGACCTCCGACGGGGCGCAGCTGCTCGACGGTGCCGGCTCCGGCGCCGTCCTCGGCGCACCCGGCCGGCGCCCGTACACCGAGGGCACGGTCGAGATCACCCCGGGTGCGACGTTGCTGCTCTACACCGACGGGCTGGTCGAGCGCCGCGGCGAGGTCCTCGACGACGGGCTGGAGCGGGTGCGCGCCGCCGCGGCCCGGCACGCCGCGGCCGACCCGGTCGGGTTGACCGGACGGCTGCTCGCCGAGGTCCTCGCCGGCGCCGACCAGCCCGACGACGTCGCGCTGATCGCCGCCCGGCTGCTGCCCGCCCCCCTGTCCGCCCGGCTGCCGGCCGACCCCCGGCGGCTGTCCGCGGTCCGGCGGGCCGTGACGGCGTGGACGGCGGCGGCCGGACTGCCCGACGACACCGCCGAGGACCTGCAGCTGGCGCTGGGTGAGGCGCTGGCCAACGCGGTGGAGCACGCCTACGCGGCGGCCGCCGCCGAGGGCGAGTGCAGCTACCGGGTGGCCCGCGAGGCCGACGGGAGCGTGCGGGTCGAGGTGCGCGACTCCGGCCTGTGGCGGCCACCGCCGGCCGACCGCGGCTACCGCGGCCGCGGCCTCGAGCTGATCAGCGCGCTGGCCACCGACGTCGAGGTGGTGCACGTCCCGGAGGTCGCGGGCACGACCGTCCGCTTCCGGGTGGCCCCCGCCGTCCCCGGCACCCCCGAGGTCCGTCCGCGGCGCGGCACGGTGGGTCCTCCCCTCGACGGGGGCGCCGTGGTGACCGTGCACGACGAGCCGGGCGGGCCGCGCCTGGAGGTGCACGGCGAGGTGGACCTGGCCACCGCGGGGCGGCTGCGGCGGCAGGTGCTCACCCGGCTCGAGCAGCTCGCCCCGGGGTCGGTCGCGACGCTCGACCTCGGGCCGACCGGCTACCTGGCCAGCGCCGGCGTCGGGCTGGTGCTGGAGGCCGTCGCGCGGGCGCGGCGGGCCGGCGTCGAGCTGCGGGTGCTGGCCCGGCCCGGGACCCCGCCGGCGCGGATCCTCGCCCTGGCGGGGGTCGACGAGCAGGCCTGGGAGGGACTGCAGGCGTGACGGCGCGCACAGTGGGCACCCCCTGGGTGATCGGGGGTGGGCGTGGACGAGGATGACGCGGCACCCGGCCTGAGCTCTCGGCCGGAGGGAGGACCGGACGAGGTGGACCGAGCGGTGGGCGAGGCCCGGGCGCCGCTGCCGCACCCGGGGAGCGGCGCGGGGTCCCCGGTCCCGTCGCGGCACTCCGCCGCGGTGGTGCGCGGGGAGGCCGACCTGCTGGCCGTGGCCCTGCCCTTCCTCGACGCCGGGCTGCGCGCCGGGGACGTCGTCGCGCTGACCTGCCCGCCCGACATCGCGGCGCTGCTCTGCGGCGAGCTCGGTGAGCGCGCCGGGCAGGTCCGCGACGACCCGCGGCTGAGCCTGCTCGGTGCCCGGGCGCCCGACGCGCTGGCCCACGCCCGGCGGACCGCCGAGCAGGCGGGGGACCGGCAGCTGCGCGTCCTCTCCCTCGTGGACTTCGGGCCCACCCCGGCCGGCTGGCGCGAGGGGGTGCGGTTCGAGTCGGCGGCCAACCGGGTCGTGCAGGACATGGCGGTCGACGCCCTGTGCCTCTACGACCGGCGCCGGCTGCCCGCGGAGGTCGTCGAGACCGCCGCCGCCACCCACCCGTTCCTGGTCGTCGACGGTGCCTGGGGGCCGAGCCCGGCCTACCGCGACCCGGTGGAGTACCTGCCCCGGCTGCCGTGGCCGCGGGAGCCGGTCCAGGACACCGCACCGGTGCTCGCCCTCGACGACGTCCCCACGCTGGTGGCGCTGCGTCACGCGATCGGCCGGGTCCTCGCCGCCCGGGTGCCCGACCGCGACCAGCGGGAGGACCTGCACCTGGCCGCCGCCGAGGTCGCCGCCAACGCCTTCCGGCACGGCGTCCGCCCGGTGTCGGTGCGGATGTGGACCGACGGCGAGCGGCTGGTCTGCGCCATCACCGACTGCGGGCACTCCTTCGGCGACCCGCTGGCCGGGTTCCGGCCCGCCCACGGCGCCGACCTCGCCCGTGGCGGCATGGGCCTGTGGCTGGCCCGCAAGCTCTGGGACTCCGTCGACCTGGTCCCCGGCCCCGAGGGGCTCACCGTCCGGCTCAGCACCCGCCTGCAGCCTGCTTGACGCCGTCGATCTCTCACTGCTGAGGTACCGGCGTGGGGGACGCCGTCGACCAGATCCTGGCCCAGTGGGCCCGGGAGCGGCCCGACCTGGACTGCAGCCCGATGGGCGTCGTCGGGCGCATCTCGCAGCTGCAGCGGGAGGTCTTCCTCGCCCAGCGCGCCACCTTCGCCCGCCACGGGCTCGACGTCCCCTCGTTCGACGTGCTGGCCGCGCTGCGCCGCGCCGGTGCCCCCTACCAGCTGACGCCCACCGCGCTGATGCGCACGGCGCTGGTCACCTCCGGTGCCATCACCCAGCGGCTGGACCGGCTGGAGGAGCGGGGGCTGATCACCCGCGAGCGCAGCGAGGCCGATGGGCGGGTCGTCGTCGTCACACTGACCGAGGCCGGCCGCGCGGCCCTGGACGCCGCGCTGCCCGACCACCTGGAGACCGAGCGCCGGTTGCTGGCCGGCCTCGCCGACGACGACCTGGACGCCCTCGCCGGGCTGCTGCGCCGGCTGCTCGTCGCCCTGGGCCGCGTGCCCTGACACGGCGGTCCTCCGGACCGCACCGCGGCCAGGTGCCGTCCCCCTGCTGCGTCGAGCCCTGCCCGGCACTCGATCGCGGGAGCCTGCGGCCCCCACTCCTCGCGCCGCCACCGCAGGGCGTCTCCGGTCGGCCGCTCAGGTCAGTGCGGGTACGTCGTCCGGGGCGAGGTCGGGGCGGACCCGCACGAAGCGCAGCGGGTGGCGGAAGACGCCGGCCTGCAGCGCGGCGTCCGCGCTGACCTCGACGACGACGTCCGGGCGGACGCGGGTCAGCGGCACCGACAGCCGGCCGCCGCCGAAGGCGCCGGTGCCGATCCGCTCCGGCCACGGGTGGTCCGGCCCGGCCGGGGTGAGGACGGCGGTCAGCTCGGCGGACTGCGCGGGCGACAGCGGGCTGGTCCGGCCGACGACGACCAGCTCGCCGTCCCGGTACCGCCCGGCCACGAGCTGGCTCGGCCGCTCCAGCGGTCCGATGACGCCGCCGGCGAGCACCTCGGTGGTCTCCCAGGACTTCACCTTCAGCCACTCCCGCCGGCCGGGCGCGTAGCGGGTCCCGGCGCCCTTGGCGACCAGCCCCTCCACCCCGGCGGGCCGGAAGTCGGCCGACCACTGCCGGGCCTCGGCGGGGTCGGCGGTGACCGGTGAGAGCTGCATCGGCGGGGCCCACCGGGCGGCGAGGTCCTCCAGCGCGGCCCGCCGCTCCCGCAGCCGGCGCGCGCGCAGGTCCGCGCCGCCCAGCGCCAGCAGGTCGAAGGCGACGTAGGAGGCGGGCGCGGCGGCGACCAGCGCACCGATCCGGCCGGCGGTGGCGACCATCCGCTGCTGGAGCAGCCCGAAGTCCAGCCGGGAGCCGTTCCAGACGACGACCTCGCCGTCGAGCACCGTGCCCGCGGGCACCTGGGCCACGGCCGCGGCGACGACGTCCGGGAACCGGGAGGACAGGTCGCGGCCCTGCCGGGACCAGACCCGGGTCGTGCCGCCGGTGCGGACGACGACCAGGCGGTAGCCGTCCCACTTGGGCTCGTAGAGCACCCCGCCGGGCAGCGCGTCGGCCCGCGGCAGGTCGCGCACCGGCTTGGCCAGCTCCACCGCGACCGGGCCGGCCAGCTCGGGCGGCACGTCGGGCAGGCCGGGCACGGACAGCGGCACGACGGACAGCCTGGGGGCTGCCGGGCGCCCGCGCGGGTCGCTGAGCTGCCGGTTCACCCCTTCGGGGCACGTCGCCACGCTCCGCGAGGAGGCCGAGGTACCCGCACGAGCGGTGCCGGAGGTCAAGGCACGATCCGGCAACGGCGGGGTACCAAGGAGGGTGATGACCGAGCGCAAGCCCCCGGGGATGTCCTTCGAGACCTGGATCGACCACCAGATCACCCAGGCGCAGGAGCGCGGGGCGTTCGAGGGGCTCGAGGGCACCGGCCGCCCGCTGCCCCGGCGGGACAGGGAGCAGACCAGCTACGAGTGGGCGCTGGAGTGGGCACGCCGCCAGCAGGCCGACCCCAAGGACATGCTGCCGCCGGGCATGGCGCTGCGCCGCGAGCGCGAGGACCTGGCGCTGCGGGTGCCGCAGCTGCCCAGCGAGGCCGCGGTCCGGGCGACGGTGGCGGATCTCAACGCCCGGGTGGAGCAGCACTGGCGGCGTCCGCAGGACGGGCCGGACGCCGTCCCCGGGCTGGCCGACGAGGACGCCCTCGTGCGGCTCTGGCAGGCCACCCGCCCGCCGCCGTCCCTCCCCGAGCCGGTCGTCCCGCCGGCGCCCCCGCGGTCCCGCTGGTGGCACCGCCTCCGTTCGCCGCGGGCGTAGCCGCCGGTGCATCCCCGGGCAGCGGTCGGGTACGGCAGCGGCCCCGAGATGAGGAGGTCGCCATGACCGAGGTACCGGGCACCGACCGCGACGAGGCGCGCGAGAACGTCCTGCACGAGACGCCGCTGGTCCCCGAGGACGTCGACGACACCGACGACGACCCGCGCCACACCGACCACCCGACGAACCGGGGCGACGAGGGCGAGACCGGCGACGGGGCCAAGCCGCCGGCCGGGAGCACCGAGTTCGGCACCCGCTGAGGGAGGACCCGCCGCCCCACCGTGGGAGGACCCGTCCTCCCCGCCCTTCGCCGGCTCAGGGGAGGACCTGGGACGGGCCGCTGCAGCGGGGCCTCCGCACCGGACGTGGACCCGCGGCCGGGGACCCGGGAGCCGGGGGCCCGGGAGCCGGGGGCCCACCCGCAGCGGTTCCCCCTGGCCGCTGCGGGTGGGGGTCCGGCGGGTCAGGGCCGGGGGTCGGGGAAGGTGTCGTCCGCCGTCCCCGGGGTCAGCTGACGCACGTCGGTCCCGTCACGGTCGACGAGCCAGGTGGTGGAGCGCGCCCCGTCGTGGGCCCAGAACGCGACCTGCCGGCCGTCCGCCGTCCACCGCGGGTACCAGTCGTCCCGGTCCGGCTCCCCGGTCAGGGGGCGTGCCGGCCCGCCGGTGGCACGCATCGTGGCCAGGTCCCGCTCGTCGGCGAGCAGGTCGAAGCGGCTGAACGCGATCGTCCGGCCGTCCGGCGAGTACTCCGGTGTGCTCTCGTCGACGTCCGGCGTGTCCGTCAGCTGCCGGATGCGCGAGCCGTCCGGGCGCATCCGGTGGAGGTCCGCGTCGTCCGCGGGCGGCATCACGGCGTAGACGAGGTACCGGCCGTCCGGTGACCAGGCGGGGGCGTTGTCGGTCACGAAGGGGTTGGTGGTCAGGCGCTGCAGCCGCGTGCCGTCGGCCGCCACCCGGTAGACCTCACCCTCCGGGTCGTCGCGGTTCGACGTGAAGGCGAGGGTCCGGCCGTCCGGCGACCACGCGGGCGAGTCGTTCCGGACCTCCGCTCCGTCGGGTGTCGTCGCGGTGTCCGTCACCTGCACGAGGTCGGAACCGTCGGCGTCCACCACGAAGACCTCGGCGTTGCCGTCCCTGGTGCTGACGAAGGCGATCCGTCGGCCGTCCGGCGACCAGACCGGCTGGTCGTCCTCGACGTCGTTGTGGGTCAGCTGCCGGATGCGCCCGTCGGCCAGCAACCGGTAGACCTCGGCGTCCCCGTCGCGGTCGCTGCTGAAGACGAACGGGAGCGCCTCGCCGCCCGCCTGTGCCGGGACGGTGAGGAGAGGCACGACGCCGAGCGCCGACGCGAGCACGACGAGGGAGCGACGCATCCGGGATCACCTGCTCCGGTCCGGTCCGCGTCCCCCTCGGACCGGTGGGGACGCACCCGGCCGGTGCGGCCAGGTGGGGACGAGGGTGGCCCGTCGGGGCCGCGGGCGGATCGGGGCCGGCCCTGGTCCCGCCTCGGGGGTGGCCCCGGCTCTTGCCGTGGGCGGGCAGCCGTCCGCACACTGGTCGCAGGGCGCACCCGGGGGCACACCGTGGGTGATGAACCCTGGTGCCTGGGGGGACGATGGAGTCGCAGCGCCTGGTCGACGCGTCCCCGGTGCTGCGCCTGCGCCGGTGCCGCGAGTTCGTTCGGAGCCTCGACGAGGTCGAGGACTTCGCCGGTGTGCGGGACGTCGTGCTGCCGGGGTTGGCCGGACTGCTGGGGTCCCACCTGGCCGTCTACCACGAGGTCGACCGGCGGACCGGCCGGGAGGTGGCGCTCGGGTGGCCGGCCGAGACCTACCGCGCGGAGCTCCTGGGCGGCTACCCCTCGGTCATGGCGCAGCACCCGATCGTCGCCTACACCATGGCCCTGCCCGCCCTCGGCGAGCCGCTGCGCACCACGGACCTGGTCAGCCGGCGGGAGTGGCAGGCCAACGCCGTCTACCGCGAGGCGTACCGCGAGCTGGGCGTCGACGACCAGATCGCCTTCGGCGCCACCGACCACGGGTCCGCCTTCAGCGGGATCAGCGTCGGTCGCTCCGCCCGGTCGTTCACCGACTGGGAGCGCGACCTCGTCTCACTCGTGTCCCCGCACGTCGTGGCCGTGCTCCGGCACGCCCGGCGCTCCCCGGTGGAGGTGCCGGCGCTCCAGGTCGCCCCGCTCGTCGTCCCGGCGACCGTCGGCGGCCGGTCCGCTCCGGCCGGTGCCACCTCCGCAGTGCCGGCCGGTGCCGCCTCCGCCCGGCCGGCCGGTGTCGCCCTCACCCTGCCGGCCCCCCGGCGTGGGACGACCGGGGGCGACCCGCTGACCCCGCGGGAGCGTGAGGTGCTGCGGCTCATCGCCGAGGGCCGGTCGAACCAGCGCATCGGCCGCGAGCTGTACCTCAGCCCCAAGACCGTGGAGACCCACGTCGCCGCGGTCTTCACCAAGCTGGGCCTGCCCCTCCACCCGGACGACAACCGCCGTGTGCTGGCGGCGCTGGCCTGGCTGCGGGCGAACTGAGCAAGCGCCCCGTCCTCCCACCCTTCGCCAGCTCGAGGCGGGACCCTGCAGCGGGCCCGGAGCAGCGGGTCCCCTCAGAGCAGGTCGAACTCGTTGAACGCGGCGCCGCCGGACAGCCGCGCGTAGCCCGGCCCGCGGTCGAAGAACGGCTCGTCGCCGGTGCGCGCGTCCCGCACCTCCCGGCGGAGCCGGCCGGTCGCGGCCTCGTCGCAGGTGCCGTCGTCGGCCACGACGACGCCGTAGTCCTCGCGGGCCCCGGCAACGCTCACCTTCCGCCAGGCGACGTCGCGCAGCACCTCCTCGACCGGCCGGTCCAGCGGGTCGCCCCACCCGCCGCCGCCCGTCGTCCGGATGCGGACGACCGTGCCCGCCGCCAGGGGCTCGGCGTCGGCGAGCGCGTCGACGTCGTGCTCGTCCGGCCCGCCCGGGTCGACCGTGATCCGGAACGGGCGCCCGGCGCGGCCGCCGGCGACCCCCCAGCAGGACAGGATCGAGCGGTCGGCGATCGACATGAAGTGCGCGTCCCGCAGCACCCGGATGTGCTTCTCGTAGCCGCAGCCGCCCCGGTACCGGCCCGGCCCCCCGGAGTCCAGGGCCAGCCCCAGCCGCTCCACCCGCAGCGGGAAGCGGCTCTCGGTGAACTCGGTCGGCAGGTTCCGCGAGTCCGGGACGACGTGGATCGTGTCCTCGCCGTCGGCGTAGTACCGCCCGCCCGACCCGCCGCCGAGCACCTCGCGCATCAGGTAGGGCTCACCGGCCTCGTCGACGCCGTACACGCCGGTGTAGCGGATCGTCTCCTGGTCGGCAGGCATCCGGCCGCCGGTCGCCTTGGCCAGCACGCCCGACAGGACGCCGAGCAGCCGCAGGATGACGAACGTCCGCGCGTTGGTCGGCGCGGGGAAGACCGGCGTGAGCAGCGTGCCCTTCTCCGGGAAGCGCATCTCGATCAGCGGCACGACGCCCTCGTTGACGTCGAGCTGCGCCATCCGCTCCGGTGTCTCGGCGAGGTTGCGCAGGATCGGCGCCAGCCACTTCTTGAGGAAGTTGCCGTCGGCGTAGTCACCGCAGTGGTTGATCGGGCCCTTCGCCTGCGGCCCGGTGCCGGTGAAGTCGATGACCAGCGGGACGTCGGCCGTGCTGTCCATGGTCAGCGTGATCCGCTGGCGGTGCAGCTTCGGCGGCTCCACGCCGTCGTGCTCGGCGTAGTCCTCCCAGACGTAGGTGCCGTCGGGGATCTGCGACAGCACCTCCCGGCGGTACACCTCGGTGGAGTTGGCGAGGATGGCCTCGAAGCAGGCCTCCACGGCGGCCACCCCGTACCGCGCGAACAGCTCCCCGAGGCGACGCGCGCCGGCCAGGCAGGCCGAGCACTCGGCGTCGAGGTCGGCGGCCAGCGAGTCGGGCATCCGCGAGTTGCGGGTCATGATCGCCAGCGCCGCCTCGTTGCGGACGCCGCGGTCCCACAGCTTGATCGGCGGGACCATCAGCCCCTCCTCGTAGACCGAGGTGGCCGCCGACGGCATCGAGCCGGGCACCGCGCCGCCGATGTCGTCGTGGTGGCCGAACGCCTGCACGAAGGCGACGACCTCCGCCTGCGGACCGGCGGGGCCGTCCACCTCGGCGAACACCGGCACGGTGACGCACAGGTCGGGCAGGTGCCCGATGCCGCCCTCGGAGAGGTAGACGTCGTTGTGGAAGTAGACGTCGCCGACGTTCATCGTCTCGATCGGGTGGTCGCGCACCACCGGGTGCACCAGTGCCGAGTACGAGCGACCGGTGAGCTTGCGCAGCTTCCGGTCGTGGATGCCGGCGCGGAAGTCGTGCGCGTCGCGGATCATCGGCGACCGCGACGTCCGGCCGATCGAGGTCTCCACCTCGCGCTCGATCGCGGCCAGCGTGCCGGCCACGATCTCGACGAGCACCGGGTCGGCGTCCGGAAGGCCCATCAGGCGTCCCTCTCGATCAGCAGGTTCCCGTGGCGGTCCACGGTCGCGTGGAAGCCGGGGTGCACCGGCACGGTCGAGCCGAACTCCTCGATGACGGCCGGTCCCGGCACGACGTCACCGGGCGCCAGTCGCGGCCGGTCGTACGTCGGCGTCCCCACCCAGTCGCCGTCGAAGAAGACCGGCCGGGAGCCCGTGACGGCCCGGTCCGTCACGGGCCCGTCGGCCGGCGCGAGCTCCACCAGGTCCGGACGGCGGATCGGCCCGATCCCGCTCACCCGCAGGTTGACCCACTCGACGGCCTGGCGCGGGTCCTCGGCGAAGTCGTAGCCGTAGAGCACGCGGTGCGCGGCGTGGAAGCCCTCGCAGGCCTGGTCGACGGCTGCGGCGTCCAGGTCGCCGTCCGCTACCGGGACGCGCACCTCGAACGCCTGGCCCACGTAGCGCAGGTCGGCGCTGCGCTGCAGCCGCTGCCGGTCGCGGGAGAACCCCTCGCCGTCCAGCGCGGCCCGGGCGTCGTCCTCCAGCGAGGTGAACACCGACCGCACCCGGTCGAGGTCCAGGTCGGCGTGCCGGCTGATCGCCGTCTGCACGTGGTCGTTGCGGACGTCGACGGTCAGCAGGCCGAACGCGCTGAGGTTGCCCGGGTCCGGCGGGACGAGGGTGCGCGGCAGGCCGAGGACGTCCATCAGCCGGCAGGCCAGCAGCGAGCCGGAGCCGCCGAAGGTGGTCAGCGTGAAGTCGCGGACGTCGAGGCCCCGGGCGACGGTGACCTGGCGCAGCGCGTTGGCCTGGTTCCACGCGGAGATCTCCAGGATGCCGGTGGCGGTGCGCTCCAGGTCGAGGTCGAGCTCCTCGCCCAGCTGCTCCAGCCCGGCGCGGGCGGCGCCGACCGACAGCGGGATCTCCCCGCCGAGCAGGTGCGGCGGGATGCGGCCGAGCACCACGTGGGCGTCGGTGACGGTCGGCTCCGAGCCGCCGGACGGGTAGCAGATCGGCCCCGGGTCGGCGCCGGCCGAGCGGGGCCCGACCTTGAGCGTGCCCTCCGGTGACAGCCACGCGATCGAGCCGCCGCCCGCGCCCACGGTGACCACGTCGATCATCGGGATCTTCGAGGGGTAGGCGCCCACCGAGCCCTCGGTGGTGATCGCCGGCTCGCCGTCGACGACCACGGCGACGTCGGTGGAGGTGCCGCCGCCGTCGCAGGTGAGCACCCGGTCGAAGCCCGCCGCGCCGGCGACGAGGGCCGCGCCCAGCGCGCCGGCGGCCGGCCCGGACAGCACCGTGGTGATCGGCTGGTGCACGACCTCGGCGGCCGAGAGCACGCCGCCGTTGCTCTTCATCACGTAGAACGGCACGCCCGGCGCGATGCCGTCGAGCCCCTCCCGGATCGCCGTCACGTACGCGCCCACCCGCGGCTTGACCGCCGCGTCGACCAGCGTGGTCACCGACCGCTCGTACTCCCGGTACTCGCGCAGCACCTGCGAGCTCGCGCTCACCACCGCGCCGGGGTGCTCCTCGCGCAGGATCTCCAGCACGCGGCGCTCGTGGGCGTCGTCCGCGTAGGAGTGCAGCAGGCAGACGCCGATCGTGCCGACCCCGGCGTCGCGGAAGAACCGGGCGGCGGCGCGGGCGTCCTCCTCGTCGAGGGGCCGCACCTCCTCGCCGCGGGAGCCGAGTCGGCCGCGCACGGTGCGCACCAGGTCGGCGGGGACGATCCGCGGCGGCTTGACCCAGAAGTAGCTGTTGCCGTACCCGTCGGGTACCGACTGGCGGGCGATCTCCAGCACCGACTCGTAGCCCTCGGTGGTGAGGAAGCCGATCCGGTCCAGCTCGCCCTCGAGCAGCTGGTTGGTCGCGACCGTCGTCCCGTGGCTGACGGCGGTCACCGCGCTGCCGTCGAGCCCGAGCAGGCCGAGCACCTTGCGGACGCCGGTGAGGAACCCCTCCGCGGGGTCGGCCGGGGTGGACGGCGTCTTGGTGGTCGTGGTCCGGCCGGTCGCCTCGTCCACCGCGACGACGTCGGTGAAGGTCCCGCCGGTGTCGATGCCGATGCGGACTCGGCGCGGCTCCATGCCCGGATACCTTAGGGCTGAGATACCGGCGGTGGAAGCGTCAGCCGGCCGCGACCGCGAGCGCGGTCGTGACCACGACCAGCGCGATGCTGACCGGGGTGAGCGCGAGGGCGGCCACCCGGACCGCGGGCAGCCGCCGGCGCCGCACGGCGAGGACCGCGAGGACGGAGCCGACGAGCAGCAGCACCCCCTGGCCGATCCAGCCGGCGGTCAGCCAGGCGCTCGTCGTCCCGCACGGCGGGCACCCGGTCGAGGTGCAGCTGTAGGTGTTGGTGCAGTCGGTCATCACGCCGAAGCCGACACCGACGCTGCCGACGGTCGCGAGGAAGAGCACGACGGCGAGGGCGACGCCGAGCGGCGTCCACACCGTCCACGGGCGGACGCCGGAGGCGTGCCCGGGCGGGGTCATGCGGGCAGCCTGCCAGGCCGGTGGGCCGCCGACCTGCGGGCCCGCCGGAGGACCTGTCGCCGGAGCTACTGCTCCCCGGTCCCGTCCTGGAGGGAGCCGGCCGAGCGGCCGGCGTCCTCGACCGCGGCGCCGGCGGGGTTCGGGCGTTCGACGTCGTCCGCCCCCGGGCGTTCGCCGTCGCCCGTGCCGGACTCGACGTCGCTGTCGTCGTCGAAGCCGCGCAGCGCGTCGTCCGGAGCCAGGAAGGCGTCGTCAGGACCGGTCATGGCCTCTCCCTCAGTCGATGTGGACGTCCTTGAGCACTACCCCGCGGAAGGCGGCCAACCGCTCGGCGGCCGCCGTGACGACCTCCCGCGGCAGCGGGGTCCACAGCTGGACCGCCACGGTCAGCGTCGCGCCGGTCTTGCGCGGCCGCCAGGTGCCCGCGACCTCGCCGTCCGCCAGCACCGCGCCGGGCCGGCCGAGGACCGGCCACAGCGCCTTGGCCCGGACCGGGTCGTCGACCAGCAGCGGCCGGTCGCGGGCCTGCAGGAAGAGGTCGAACGGGCCGAGCAGGAGGACCCCGGTCGCCGGTGGGACGTCCCCGATCCGGGCGGCGTCCTCGGCGAGCAGCCAGCGCCGCTCGCCGTCCACCGCGACCTCGACGGCGTCCTCCGGCCAGCGGGCCCGCACGTCCCCGACCGGCGCGTCGAGGTAGCCGGCGACCAGCTTGGGCGTGGCCGGGCCGAGCAGCCGCAGGTAGCCGCGGACGACGTCCAGGTGCGGCGGCACGGTGTCGGCGGGGACCAGGCCCGGGACCGGGCGCAGCACCGGCGGCGAGGTGCCCGGCTCCAGCTCCAGCCCGGCGCGCAGCGCGGCCAGCCGGAACGGCATCTCGTGCACGTGCCTGGCGTCGCACGGCCGGCAGAACCGCAGGTGGGGCTCCGGCAGGAGCTCGGTCAGCCGACCGGACACCTCGCCCTTGACCATGGGGGCGGTGACCACCGACCGCATGGTCGCGGCCACGGCGTCCAGCCCCTCGAGGTTGCCGATCCCCGCGGCCGCGAGCGGCTTGGCCGCGTCGTAGATGCGCTTGCCGGCGTCCGCGTCGGAGAACGGGGCGGTGGCCGCGGCGACCCCGGGCAGGTCGGCCCGCCGGTACAGGTGCGGGGCGCCGCGGATCGTCCACGCGGTGGCGAGCTGGTCGTCCGCCGGCGTGGGGACGCCGCGGAGCGCGAGCGCCCACCGCCCGCCGTCCGGGCCGGTGTCCTGCACGCCGATGTCGAGCACGGCGGTGTCGTCGGGCGTGCCGGCCTCGCGGTCCAGCTGCTGCCCGCGCACCCGGAACGCGAGCACCTGCCCGCGCGTCACGGAGACTCCCACGGCCGCCACCCTCCGTCCTGGGCGGTCAGTCCACCAGGTCCAGCGCTGCGCCGACGATCGAGTCGGCGTCCAGGCCGTGGTGACGGTAGACGCTGGCCAGGTCACCGCTCTGCCCGAACGCGGTCACGCCGAGGTGGGTCCCGGGCACCCCGTTGACACCCGTCAGGAACGCCAGCGTGTGGGGGTGGCCGTCCAGGACGGTGACGAGCGGGGTGGCCCGGTCGCGCGGGAAGACCGTGTCGAGGACCCACGTCCCGGCGTCGTCGAGGCCCCGTCGTCCCTGCAGCGCGCGGAACAGCAGCCCGGGACTGGTCACGCAGACCACGTCGGCGCCGACCCCGAGCGCGTCGAGCCGGTCGGCGGCCGCCAGCGTCTCCGTCACGACGGCGCCCATGGTGACCAGCGTGACCGCCGGACGTCCGGCGCGGCGCAGCGCGTACGCCCCCGCGGTGACCTGCCGGCGGCGCCGTTCCCGGGCGGCGGGGTCGGTGGGGACGGCCGCGAGGGTCTGGTCGACCGGCCGGGTCGACAGCCGCAGGTAGGCCGAGCTGCCGCCGGGCCGCCCCAGCCGGGCGAGCGAGGCGAGCAGGCACCACTCGGTGTCCAGCACGAACGCCGGCTCGTAGGTCACGCAGCCGGGCTGCTCCAGCCCGATGGACGGCGTCTTGATCGACTGGTGCGCCCCGCCCTCGGGCGCGAGCGTGACGCCGGACGGCGTCCCGACCAGGATGGACTGGCCGCCCGCGTAGATGCCGAACGACCACGGCTCCAGTGCCCGCTCGACGAACGGGTCGTACATGACGCCGATCGGCAGCAGCGGCTGTCCCCAGCGGTTCCAGGTGGCGCCGAGCTCCCCCATGAGGCCGACCAGGTTGGTCTCGGCGATGCCCAGTTCGATGTGCTGGCCGCCGGGCTGCTCCCGCCAGTGCAGGATCGTCTCGGCGTCGTCGGCGAACCAGTCCGGTCGCTCGGCCGACGACCAGACGCCGACCTTGTTCACCCAGCCGCCCAGGTTGGTGCTGGAGCTGACGTCCGGGCTGACCGTGACGACGCGGCGGCCGGCCTCCGGAGCGGCCCGGTTCAGGTCGAGCAGCGCGCGGCCCAGCGCCGCCTGCGTCGTGGCGGTGCCGGTGGGGGTGCGGCCCAGGTCCGCCGGGACGGCCGGGACCTCGGCGGGGACCTCCTCGACGCGCCGCAGCCGGTCGGCGGCGTCGGCGAGCAGGCGGGCGGCCGCGCTGCCGGGCGGGGGGACCGCCCACGGGTCGGCGGGGTCCACGCCGAGGGAGTCGGCGAGCTGCCCGATCTGGGCCTCGGTCAGCAGCGCCGAGTGGTTCTGCGGGTGCCCCTCGGTGGCCAGCCCGTAGCCCTTCAGCGTGTAGGCCAGCACCACGGTGGGCCGCGTGTCGTCGATCTGCGCGAACGCCGACCGCAGGGCCGAGAGGTCGTGACCACCGAGGTTCCGCACCGCGGCGCGCAGGTCGGCGTCGGGCACGTCCGCGACCAGCCGGGCGATCTCGGCCGCGCCGGGGCCGTCCCCGGGGAGCGCCTCCCGCAGCTGCGCGGCGGTGCGCCGGAGCATCCGCTGGTACTCGGGGTTGGTCATCTCGTCGATCCGGTCGCGCAGGTGCGCGCCGCCGGGACGGGCGAAGAGCTCCTCCAGCAGGCGCCCGTACTTGACGGTCAGCACCTGCCAGCCGGCCGCCGCGAACATGCCCTGCAGCCGGGTGGCGCCCATCATCGGGACGACGCGGTCCAGCGACTGCCGGTTGAGGTCCACCACCCAGACGACCTCGCCCAGCTCGGCGACCATCGGGTCGAGGACGGCCTCCCACACGGCACCCTCGTCGAGCTCGGCATCGCCGACCAGGGACCACTGGCGGCCGCTCGCGCCCACCTCGCCGGGGCCGAAGTGGGCGCCGACGTAGCGGCGGGCCAGCGCCCCCCAGATCGGCGCGGTGGCCCCGATGCCGACCGATCCCGTCGAGTAGTCCGCCGGGACCGGGTCCTTGAGCCGGCTGGGGTAGCTCTGCAGCCCGCCGAACTCGCGCAGGCGGGGGAGGTGGGACGCATCGAGCTGGCCCAGCAGGTACTCCAGCGCGTGCAGCACCGGCGAGGCGTGCGGCTTGACCGACACGCGGTCCTGCGCCGACAGCTGCTCCAGCCAGAGCGCGGTCATGATCGTGACCATCGAGGCGCTGGAGGCCTGGTGGCCGCCGACCTTGAGGCCCGTCGGGTTCGGGCGCAGCCGGTTGGCGTGGTCGACGATGGAGGTGGCCAGCCAGAGCACCCGCTGCTCGATCTCCCGGAGTGCGCGGTCCTGCTCGCTGTCCTGGTGCGGCTGCGTCGCCGTCAGACTCATCCCCTGCTCCTCGGTCGTGGCCGGAGGGCCCGCCGGACCCCTCGGGTCGAGCACACTGCCGGGCCGGCCGACCGGGCTGGTCGAGCACCGCGTGGCCCGCGCCCCGGACGGCCGGCCGACCGGCCGTCCTGGGCGCCGGGCCGCGGTGGTCTCAGAGGACCTTGCCGGGGTTGAGGATCCCCAGCGGGTCGAAGACCGACTTGATCTGCTGCTGCAGGGCGTAGGACCGCTCGCCCAGCTCCGAGCGCAGCCAGGTCCGCTTGAGCAGCCCGACGCCGTGCTCCCCGGTGATGGTGCCGCCCAGGTCCAGGGCCAGCCGCATGATGGCGTCGAAGGCCCGCTGGGCCCGTTCGGCGGCGGCGTCGTCGCCCCGGTCGAACACCACCGTCGGGTGCATGTTCCCGTCGCCGATGTGACCGGGGCAGATGACGAACGTCCCGGTCGCGGCGGCGATCTGCTCCATGCCGGCCAGCAGGTCCACGAGCCGGGCGCGCGGCACGGCGACGTCGTCGATGAGCGTCGCGCCCAGTTCCTCGACCGCGGGGTTCACCAGCCGCCGGGCCTGCGTCAGCATGGCGGACTCGACGGCGTCCTCGGCGACGGCGACCTCGCTCGCCCCGAGCTCCTCGCAGATCGCCCCCATGGCGGCCACGTCCGCCGCGGCGAGGGGACCCCGGTCGGACTGGGTGATGAGCATGGCCTCCGCGTCGACGGGCAGGCCCATGTCGCGGTAGGCCTGGACCGCCCGGATGGAGGGCTTGTCGAGGAACTCCATCATCGACGGGCGCATCCCGGACGCCATGATGCGGGTGACGGCCGTCATCGCGTCGGCGGTCTTGGCGAAGACCGCCGCCATGGTCAGCGCCGGCTCGGGTGCCGGACGCAGGGCCAGCGTCGCCTCCGTGATGATGCCGAGCGTGCCCTCCGACCCGACGAGCAGACGGGTGAGGTCGTAGCCGGCCACGCCCTTGGCGGTGCGGCGCCCGACGCGGACCACCTCCCCGTCGGCGAGCACCACCTCCAGCCCGCGGACGAAGTCCGCCGTGACGCCGTACTTCACGCAGCACAGGCCGCCGGCGTTGGTGGCGAGGTTGCCGCCGATCGTCGACAGCTCCCAGGAGGAGGGGTCCGGCGGGTAGAACAGGCCGACCGCGGCCACGGCCCGGGACAGGTCGGCGTTGACCACCCCCGGCTCGACGATCGCGACCTGGTCGACCTCGTCGATCTCCAGGATGCGGTCCATCCGCACCATCGAGACCAGCAGCGCGCCGTCGACGGCGTTCGCAGCGCCCGACAGCCCGGTCCGGGCGCCCTGGGGCACGACCGGCACCCGGTGCCGGCTGGCCCAGCGCATCACGGCCTGCACCTCGGCCGTGGTCGTGGGCCGGACGACGCCCAGCGGACGCCCGGCGGCGCACGAGCTGGCGCTGTCGTGCCGGTAGGCGTCGCTCGTCGCCTCGTCGGTGACGAGGGCGCCCTCGGGCAGCAGTGCCGCCAGCTCGGAGATCGGTGCTGTCACGGTCGTGCCTCTTCCTTCCGCGGCGTCCGTGCCCCGACGGCCCGGGGCGTCGTGGTCAGGCGCCGATCCGGGCGACGGCCGAGACGCCGAAGCGCGCGGCCACCATGTCCTTGATGCCCGCCGGGAAACCGACCATCGAGGCGCGGTGCGGCGCGGCCAGCTCGACCTGCGCCTTGCCGTCCCCGGCGAAGGCGGCGGTGCAGCGCTCGGGCTCGGCGTTGGCCAGCACGAGGATCGCGCCGGTGGCGCCGACCGCGCCGCCCATGGTCAGCACGGTCGTCGCACCCACGTAGATGTCGCGGTCGAAGACCTCGAGCTCGTCGAGGAGCCGGCCGGCATCGCCGGAGGAGTCCTTGAGCCCGGTCACGGGCAGCTCCGGGAGCACCTCGACCGGGATGCCGGGGGAGGCGGCGAAGGGGAAGTGGTAGGCCAGCAGCGGCCGGTCGGCGGCGGCCTGCGCGACCCGCTCGTAGTAGGGCCGCGGGTCGGCCACCGCGGGCGGCGACAGCACCAGGGCGGCGTCGGCGCCGGCGTCGAAGGCCCGCGTGGTGAGGTCGGCGGCCTGGGCGCCCGTGGGTGCGCCGGTCCCGGCGAGCACCGGCACGTCCGCCGGCACGGCCCCCCGGACGGCGCTGATCAGCGCGCTGCGCTCGTCGGCGGACAGCGACATCGCCTCCCCGGTGGTGCCGGCGACCAGGACCGAGCGCATGCCCAGGTCCGTCAGCCGGACGGCGAGATCGGCGGTGGCGGTGGTGTCGAGGCGGCCGTCGTCGTCGAAGAGCGTGACGAGGGCGACGCCGACACCGGTGAACAGCGGGGGCATGGGGTTCCTCTCGGGAGTGGGGGAGGACCGGTTCAGCCGGCGACCGTGGCGGGGGCGGCGGCCAGCTCCGGGGCCAGTTCGGACAGCAGCCGCAGGACCAGTTCCGCGCGCCGCACGCGCTCGCGGCCCAGGTTCTGGGCCATCGCGCCGATGTGCGCCCCCACCGGGTAGATGTTGGGGGCGTTGCGCAGGCCGAGCTTGAGGTACACCGGGGCCGCCACGCGCACGACCTCGGGGACGTCGTAGAACCGGACGGCGCCGCCCTGGTCGTCGGGCACCTCGACGTACATGTCGATGGGCACCGTCGTCGCCGCCCGGATCTCGGCGATCTGCGCGACGGTCAGGTCCGTGGAGATGTTGAGGCTGGTCGCCCCGACCTCCTCGTACAGGGCGGCGGTCGGGCCGTTGGACAGCGGCATGAGCACCGACGTCTTCAGCACGAGGTCCTCGGGCATCCGGCCGTCGCGCTTCATCCGGCCCAGCAGCGCGAGGACGCCGAGGTCACCGATCAGCAGGCTCCGGACGCCGAGCCGCACCGCGCGCTCGGCGTCGCAGAGGGAGGCGGCCACGGCGGCGTTCCCGCGGGCGGCGGCGCCGACGGCCGCCGACACCTTGGTCTGGCCGCCGATGTCCCAGGAGCTGCGCGGACCGAGGAACAGGTTGACCTCGACGTCGTGCTCGGCGCCGAGGGCGACCATCCGCTCGATCTCGGCGTCGGTCAGCATCATGACGCCGCTGCCCTGGGAGACGCGGTGCACCGGCACGCCCCGGCGGTCGGCCTCGTCGAGGACGGCCGCCATGACGTCCGGGCCCTCGCAGCTCGGGATCTCGATCCGGTAGCGCGAGCCGTCGGGGAACCGGCCGGCCGAGTCGGCGCCGTCGGTGAGCACCGGGTGGCCCAGGCCGGCACAGAGGCTGTGGATGTGCTGCAGGGTCATGACCGGCCCTCCGTGAGTGCGACCTCGGCCGTTCCGATGGTCGTCCGCGTCCCGTCCGCGCCCGCCGTCCAGACCTCGAGGACGACGCGGTCGCCGTCCCGGCCGGTGACCCGGGCTCCGCAGCTGACCGGCTCGTCGCGGAAGTCCATGCCGCGGTAGCTCACGTCCAGGACGGTGATCCGGCCCCGGCCGGCGAACCACTCCTCGACCAGCCGGCCGAGCCAGGCGGTCTTGAGCAGCCCGTGCACCGCGAGCTCGCGGTGGCCGCGCTCCCGGGCGAAGGGGATGTCGTAGTGCATCTCGTAGAAGTCACCACTGGCGCCGGCGTACTGCACGAGGGTCCGCAGCGAGGCGGTCTCGGTCCGGACGAGCTCGTCGGGCTGCTGGTCGGGAGCGCTCATCGCCGCACCCGCGTCCCGACGTGGCGGACCGCCAGCGTCCCGTCCGGCAGCCGGAACTCCGTGACGAAGGTGAGCAGGGCGAGGGTGCCCGACCGCCCGCTCTTCTCCTCCACCCCGGTGAAGGTCAGCTGCGAGGTCACCTCGTCGCCCAGCCGCAGCGGGCGGTGCACCTCGAACCGGTCGCCGCCGTTGATCCAGCCCAGGCCGTAGGCCAGCGCCTCCGGCATGGTCGGGGGCTCGGTCAGGAAGCAGGCGGTGAGCGTGACCGGCACCTCGGTGCCGTCCTCGTCCGCGCCGATGGCCCGCCGGTAGTCCCGGAGGTGGCGCCGTTCGACGACGTCGACGCGCTCCGGTCCGGTCCAGCCGACCGCCGCCTGCAGCGCCTCCAGCGGGGTGGTCCCCCCGTCAGGCGTGTCCGTCACGCCGCACCGCCTCCTCTTCCTCACGGATCCGGGCGAACCACGCACGGGACTCGGGCGAGTGCCCTTCGGCGTCGTCCTCGATGCTCAGCAGGAACGTCCGCTGGCCGTGGTGGGCCAGCGTGTGCGCCATGCCCTCGACGTCGCCGGCCTCGACGAGGTCCATGAGCGGCCGGTGGCGGGCGGCGTCCTGGCGGGCGGTCTCGATCCCGGCACGGGCCCGGCGGTTCATGGCCATGCACATGCGCAGCTGCAGCGACAGCGACCGGTAGACGTCCTCGAGCCGCCGGTGCCCGGCCAGTCCGACGATCGCCAGGTGGAAGGCGAAGCTGCTCGCCACCACCCGCGGTGCGCCCTCCTCCGCGGCAGCGGCCTCGAGGTCGGCGAACGCCTGCCGCAGGCGGTCCAGCCGCTCCTGCGACCGGACGGGGACCCCCAGCCGGACGGCGATCTGCTCGATCTCCTCGCGCAGCGACACGATCTCGTAGATGTCGTGCGGCGTGACCGGTGCGACGACGGCGCCCTTGCGGGGCGTCTGCACGATGAGCCCCTCCTGCTCGAGCACCCGCATCGCCTCGCGCAGCGGAGGGCGGCTCACGCCCAGCTCCTCGGTCAGCCGGTTCTCGACCACCCGGTCCCCGGGCCTCAGGTGGCCGCTGAGGACCATCTCGCGGAGCGCCTCGGCGGCCAGGGCCGACATGCTCGGGGGTGCCGCGATGCGGCGCGCGGAGGACACGGGGTCCGGCACTGCCGTCACGGTGTTCCTCCCTTCCTGGTCCCGGAGTGGTGCCGCTGCGCTGCGGTTCCTCGGTGTCGACGTGCCTTCGTAACGGTTGTGCCTGTGAGGCTTGTCATATCCGTCTGCCTTTTGTAGACAGTAGTCCATCCGCTGTGAGGTGCACCACCTCCGGCACCGCGAAATCTCGGAACGGAGGCTGCTGATGGCGGTCGAACCGACAGGCCCGCTGGGCGGCGTCACGGTGCTCGAGGTGGGCGCCTTCATGGCCGCCCCCTTCGCCACGATGCAGCTCGCCGACCTCGGTGCCCGGGTCCTCAAGGTCGAGAACCCGACCGGCGGCGACCCGGTCCGGGCGACCGGCCCCTTCCTGGACGGCGAGAGCTCGCCGTTCGTGCGGCTCAACCGGAACAAGGAGTCGGTGGCCCTCGACCTGAAGTCCCCCGAGGGCAAGGAGGCGTTCCTGCGGCTGGCCGCGCGCGCCGACGTGCTGGTGGAGAACCTGCGGCCCGGCGCGATGCGCGGGCTCGGCTTCGGCTACGAGGCGATCCGCGAGGTCAACCCCCGGATCGTCTACGCCTCGGCGTCCGGCTGGGGCCAGGACGGCCCGCTGGCCATGCTGCCGGGCCTCGACATCATGGCCCAGGCGCGCGGCGGGCTGATGAGCATCACCGGCACGCCGGACGGCGACCCGGTCAAGATCGGCGTCCCGATCTGCGACCTGGTCTGCGCCCTGTACGTCGCGCTCGGGGTGACCGCCGCCCTCAAGGAGCGCGACCGCTCCGGCGAGGGCCAGTACCTGGACGTGTCCCTGCTGGAGAGCGGCGTCTCGTTCGCCATCTGGGAGGCCGGCAAGTACTTCGCGACCGGTGAGGTGGGTCGCCCGCTGGGGTCGGCGCACCAGAGCACGGCGCCCTACCAGGCGGTGCGGACCGCCGACGGCCACGTCACGGTCGGCGCCGTCACCCCGAAGACGTGGAAGGGGCTGTGCACGGCCCTGGGGCTCGAGGAGCTGCTCGACGACGAGCGCTACCAGGAGGCCTCCGCGCGGCACGGCCACCGGGACACCCTCATCCCGGCGATCGAGGCGGTCACCACCACCCGGACCACCGCCGAGGTGGTGTCCGCGCTCGACGAGGCGGGCGTGCCGTGCGCCCCGATCGCCGACTACGGCCAGGTCTTCACCGACGACCACCTGGACCAGCGGGGCTACTTCTGGGACGCCCCCCACCCGACCCTCGGCCCGGTCCGCCAGCTCGGATCGCCGATGCGCCTGTCGCGCACCCCCGCCCGTCAGGACGGCGCCGGTCCCCAGCTGGGGACCGGGACCCGCGCGGCCCTGGAGTGGGCGGGGATCCCGCCCACCGAGATCGACGCGCTCATCGAGTCCGGGGTCGCCGCCGACCCGGCCCACACCGTGGCGGCCACCCCCGACGTCACCCCGCTCCCCGCCGACGACCGACCCCTCTGAGGAGCCCTCCCATGACCAGCACACTCGCACCCGGTGTCCAGGGCGTCCTGGAGCGCACCGTCGAGGTCGAGCACTGCACCCGCCGCGGTGGGTACGACATCTTCTCGACGCCCAACCTGGTCCTCCTGCTGGAGGAGGCCGCGATCGAGGGCCTGGCCCCGCACCTGCGGGACGACCAGGCCAGCGTGGGCAGCAAGGTCGACGTCGCGCACATCGCCCCGACGCTGCGGGGCCAGACCGTGCGGGCGACCGCCACCGTGACCGAGGTCGACCGTCGCCGCGTCCTGTTCGACATCCGCGTCGAGGACGACGCGGAACTGATCGGCCACGGCACGCACGAACGGTTCGTCGTCGACCTGCCCTCGTTCGAGGGCCGGCTCGCCGCCAAGGCCGAGCAGCTCCGGTGATCCCGCGCCACCCGATCCGCCCCAACCGACGAGGAGTTCCTGTGAAGCGCACGCGTTCGGCCGTCCTGGCCACGACCTCGGTCCTGGCCCTGTCCCTCGCCGCCTGCGGCGGTGGCGAGTCCGCCGGTGGCTCGTCGGCCGGCGGCGGTGGGTTCACGCCGCGCGGCGACGTCACGATGATCGTGCCGTTCGGCGCCGGAGGCGGCAGCGACCTCGCGGGCCGCGCGACCGCCACCATGATCGAGGCCGCGAACGGGGACGTGAACGTCAACGTGGAGAACCGCGAGGGTGGCTCCGGTGCCGTCGGCTACTCGAACTTCCTCGGTCAGGCCGGCGACGCGGAGACCCTGCTCGCCACCGAGACGGCGCTGCTGGCCCTGCCGATCAGCGGTGACGTCGAGTTCGACTACACCGACTTCACGCCGATCATGAAGCTGGGCGACGACTACACCCTCATGATCGTCAGTGCCGACAGCCCCTACCAGACCTGCCCCGACGTCGTCGAGGCGGCCAAGGCCGAGCGGATCACCGCCGGCATCAGCGGCATCACCGGGCTGGACAACATCGTCTTCACGCTCACCGAGCAGCAGACCGGCGTCGAGTTCGACCGGGTGCCCTTCGAGTCCGGCGGCGAGCTGACCGCCGCCCTGCTCGGCGGCCAGATCGACATCGCCTCGCTCAACCCGGGCGAGATCATCGGTCAGCTGGAGGCCGGCGAGGTCAAGGCGCTGTGCGCCTTCTCCGAGGAGCGCTACGCCGACTACGCGGAGCTGGCCGACATCCAGACGGCCAAGGAGCAGGGCATCGACGTCGCCTTCGCCCAGTTCCGCGGCGTGCTCGCGCCCGGCGGCATCGACGAGGCAGCCCGCCAGTTCTGGATCGAGACCATGCAGGCCGCCGTCGAGACCGACGAGTACCAGAAGTACATCGAGGAGAACTACCTGCAGGCCAACACCGCTGCCGGAGACGAGTTCGTCGAGTACCTCGAGGGCAACAACCAGCTGCTGAAGCAGGTCCTGGGCGGATGACCGCGCCAGCGGCCCGGCGGGGCATCGCGGTCGAGCAGGCCGTCGTGTACGGCCTGCTCACCGCCCTCGGCCTCGGCGCACTCGTCATGGCGCTCGACTACGGGCTCTTCCTCGAGGAGTCCCGCGTCGGGCCCGGCCTCGTGCCCGCTGTGGTCGGCGGCCTGACCGCGCTCATCGCCGGCTGGGAGCTCATCGCGACCCTGCGCGGCCACCGGACCCCGCACGACCAGGGGCTGGCCGAGGTCGTCGCCGCCGCTGCCGTGGACGCCCCCCGGGGCGGCGCCTCGTCGCAGAGCGCCGCCCCGGGGGGTCCCCCCTCCGGCAGCTCGGGGTCCATGTCCCCGGACGGCGGCCCGGTCCAGATCCTCGGCTCCGGCCCGGGTCCGGACGACGTGGACATCTTCGGGCGCACGCCCGAGGACCGGAGCCGCCAGCTGTGGACGGTCAGCGCCGCGCTCGTCGTGGCGGCCCTGCTCGTCCCGCTGCTCGGGCTCCTCGGCTCGCTCTTCGTCCTGTCGGTGTTCGTCTCCGCGGTGGTGGAGCGGCGCGGCTGGGTGCCCTCCCTCGTCGTGTCGTTCCTGGCGGTCGCCGCCGTCTACGGCGTCTTCGTCGGGTTCCTGGGCGTGCCGCTGCCCACCGGGCTGATCGGCATCGGGGGCTGACGTGCTCGACAACCTCGTCCTCGGCTTCTCGACCGCGCTGAGCTTCGAGAACCTGCTCTGGTGCTTCGTCGGCGTGCTGGTCGGCACCGTCATCGGCGTCCTGCCGGGTCTCGGGTCGACCACCGGCGTCGCGGTGCTGCTGCCGCTGACGCTCTCCCTCGAGCCGGTGACCGGCCTGATCATGCTGGCGGGCATCTACTACGGCTCCCAGTACGGCGGGACCATCACCTCGGTCCTCATCTCCACGCCGGGCGAGGCGTCGAGCGTGGTCACCACGCTCGACGGCTACCAGATGGCACGGCAGGGGCGGGCGGGGGCGGCCCTGTCCATCGCGGCGATCGGGTCCTTCGTCGCGGCGATCATCTCGCTCGCCCTGCTCGTGGCGCTGGCGCCGCCCTTCGCGGAGTTCGCGCTGGACTTCGGTCCGCCGGAGATGCTGGCCGTGATGGTCCTCGGCCTCGCCACGATCGTCAGCTTCGCCGGCGACAACCGGAGGCTGGGGCTGCTCATGGCGCTGGTCGGGCTGCTGATCGCGACCGTCGGCGTCGACCCCGGCAGCGGCACGTCCCGGTTCACCTTCGGGTCCATCTACCTGCTCAGCGGCATCCCGTTCGTCGAGGTCATGATCGGCCTGTTCGCGGTGGGCGAGGTGCTGTACCAGATCCGGCAGGGCGCTGCGGCGCCGATCCGTGCCGGCTTCCGGGAGCTGATGATCAGCCGTGCGGACCTCCGCCGCTCCGGGGGCCCGATCCTGCGCGGCAGCTTCCTCGGCTTCGTCTTCGGCATCCTGCCCGGGGCCGGCTCGACGCTGGCCTCGTTCATGGCCTACGGCATCGAGAAGCGGGTCTCCAAGCGGGGCAAGGAGTTCGGCACGGGCGCGATCGAGGGCGTGGCCGCTCCGGAGGCGGCCAACAACGCGGCGGCCAACGCCAACTTCGTGCCGACCCTGACCCTCGGCATCCCGGGCGGTGCCACCACGGCCGTCCTCCTGGGGGCGTTCATGATCTACGGCATCCAGCCGGGTCCGCTGCTGTTCGACGAGCAGCCCGACCTCGTCTGGGGCCTGCTGGCGTCCTTCTTCATCGGCAACGTGATCCTGCTGTTCCTCAACCTGCCGCTGGCCCCGGTGTTCGCCCAGCTGCTGCGCGTGCCCTACGGCTACATGTACCCGCTGATCCTGCTGACCAGCCTGGTCGGCGCGTACTCCATCACCAACGGCATGTACAGCGTCTGGGTGGTGCTGGTCTTCGGCGTCATCGGCTACTTCATGAAGCGGCTGGACCTGCCCATGGCTCCGCTGGTCCTCGGCCTCGTGCTCGGCCCGTTGTTCGAGAAGGCGCTGGTCCAGACCTCGGCGATCGGCGACGGCAACCTGCTCGTCGTCTTCACCCGCCCGCTCGCGCTGGTGGTCCTGGCGATCGCCGTCCTCCAGCTCGCGGCGCCGAGCATCATGGCCCGGCTGCTGCGGCGCCGTGCCACCACCCGTTCCCGGCGGTCCGACCCCGCCGACAGCACCCCGGAGGGTTCCACCCGTGGATGAACCAGAGCTGCTCGTCACCCAGGACGGCGGCGTCCTGACCGTCACGTTCAACCGCCCCCGCCAGCGCAACGCGATGACCTGGGGGATGTACGAGGGTCTCCACGAGGCCTGCGAGAAGGCCGACGCCGATGACGACGTCCGGGTCCTCGTCCTCAAGGGGGCGGGGGACAAGGCGTTCGTGGCCGGCACGGACATCGGCCAGTTCGCCGACTTCCGGGAGGGTTCCGAGGGCGTCGCGTACGAGGAGAAGATCGCCCGGATCGTCAACCGGCTGGAGGACGTCGACGTCCCGACCGTCGCGGCCATCCGTGGGTTCTGCGTCGGAGGCGGCCTGGGCATCGCCTCGGTCTGCGACCTGCGGATCGCCACTCCCTCGGCCCGCTTCGGCATCCCCATCGCGCGGACCCTGGGCAACTGCCTCTCGATGAACAACTACTCGCTCCTGCTGAACCACCTGGGCCCGGCCCGGACCCTGGACATGCTGCTGCGGGCGCGGCTGTTCACCGGCGAGGAGGCGGCAGCCGCCGGCTTCGTCGCCGAGCTGTGCGCCGAGGAGGACCTCGACACGGCCACGGACGCCGTCGTGACGACGCTGCTCGGGCACGCGCCGCTGAGCATGTGGGCGGCGAAGGAGGCGGTCCGCCGCATCCGCCGGGCCACCCTCCCCGACGGCGACGACATCGTCAGCCGGGTCTTCGCCAGCGAGGACTTCCACTCGGCGGTCGCCGCGTTCGCGACCAAGCAGCCCGTCGTCTGGCAGGGCCGGTGACGGACCCCTCCGCCACGGGGCGGGACCGGGTGGCGCCGCGGCCGGAGCCGGTCGCGGCCACGGAGGACGAGGAGGACGGCCGATGACCCACGTGGTCCGCTACGAGTCGGAGGGGGTCGTGCTCGTCGGGGTCCTCGACGGCGGGGGCGTGCGTTCCGTGCCGGGGGTGGGGTCGATGGCCGGGCTGCTCGCCGGGGACCTCGCCACGGCCAGGTCCGCGGTCGAGGCCGCCGCCGGGCAGCCGGCCGTCCCGGTGGGGGACGTGCGGCTGCTCCCGCCGGTCGACGGGCTGACCGAGGTCTGGGCCTCGGGCGTCACCTACGAGCGGTCGATGGACGCGCGCGTCGAGGAGAGCCAGGTCCAGGACGTCTACTCCCGGGTCTACGCGGCGGACCGGCCCGAGCTGTTCTTCAAGTCCGCCGCCTGGCGGGTGGTCACCGACGGCGAGCCGATCGCCGTCCGGCCCGACTCCGCGGTGACGGTGCCCGAACCGGAGATCGCGGCCGTCGTCACGGCGACCGCCGAGGTGTTCGGGTACACCGTGTGCGACGACGTCTCCTCGCGGGACATCGAGGGCGAGAACCCGCTGTACCTGCCCCAGGCCAAGGTCTACGCCGGGAGCTGCGCCCTGGCTCCGGGGATCCGGCCCGCGTGGGAGGTGCCCGACCCGTCGGCGCTGGCCATCGAGCTCCGCGTGACCCGGGACGGTGCCACGGTGTTCGAGGGGTCGACGACGACGGCCCGGATGCACCGGTCGGTGGCCGACCTCGTCGCCCACCTCGTGGCGGCGCAGGACTTCCCGGCCGGAGCGGTGCTCTCCACCGGGACCGGGATCGTGCCGGGCCTGGACTTCACGCTGCTCGAGGGGGACGAGGTGCAGGTGACCGTCGAGCACGTCGGGACCCTCACCAACCCCGTCGGCACGCTGGCGGCCGCGCGGGCGGCTGCCGCACGACGCGTGCCGCCCGGAGCCGTCCGATGACGGCGTCCCCGGCGCGCCCGACGGCGCGACGCTGAGGTGAGGACACGCCGGTGACCGTCCCCGCGAGCGCGGGGGCGGTTCCCGGCGTGCGGTGGCCGGGGGACGACGGCGTCAGCGCCTGGGCCGGCCGATGCCCACCACGTACAGGACGAGCAAGGCGGCACCGGGGACGCTCAACCAGATCCACCAGGGGTAGATGCCGCCCTCGCTGGTGACCGTCACCAGCCCCCACACCACCAGGTTCACCGCGGCGATGCTCGCCCAGACGATCGTCAGCACCCGCATCGCGGTGCCGGCGTCGTCGTCGGAGAACCGCCGGCCCAGCGGCGGCGGGGCCGGCGGCTCGGGCGGCAGCTCGGGCAGGTCGCGGGTGACCCGCGACAGCTCGCCGCGGGTGCGGGCGGCCCAGGCCGACTGCACGCGGGTGTCGAACTCGTGCAGGTCGAGCTGGCCCGCGGCGACGGCGCGGCGCAGCCTCTCCTGGACGGCGGCCCGCTCGGGGTCCGACACGCGCAGCTCGTCGGGGTGCACCGGCTCGACCACGTGCCGATCGTGGCACCGCGACCGGACGCCGTGGGCGGTGCGACGCGCGGTCCGACTCCTGCGGTGCCGTCGCCGCTCCTGCGGTGCTGCGGTGCCGCAGGAGCGCGCGGGAGACCGCGGGAGCGGACTCACCCCTCGGCGAGCGTGCGCAGGATCCGGGCCAGCGCGGCGCGGTCGGCGGCGTCGAGGCGGGCGAACAGGTCGCGGTTGTCGGCGGCCCGGGCGGCGGCGATCTCCTGCTGGACCCGGCGTCCTCGGGCGGTCGGCGTGAGCACCACCGCCCGCCGGTCGGTCGGGTCCGGCGTGCGCTCGACCAGGCCGCGGGCCTGCAGCGCGTCGGCGACCTCGGTGGCCGAGCGCGGGGCGATGTGCAGCGCCTCGGCCAGGTCGGACAGCCGCGTGCCGGCCCGGTCGGTGACGACGCGCAGCGCGCGGGCGTGGTGTGGCGAGAGGTCCCAGGGCGCCAGCGTGTCCCGCCACCGCCGGCGCTGCCCGCGGGCGGCCCGCACGAGCAGCTCGCCCAGCGCCTCGGCGTCGTCCTCCGGCATGACGGGGATCCTACCGACGACCGCCTGGTTGCCTCATGGTGAGGTAGCCTCAGTATCGAGGAGGTGGTCGCCATCGACGACACCAGAGGACCGGGCGGCGGCGGGCGCCCGGGGCGCACCGCCGACCCGGCCGACCGCGCCCAGCTCGAGCGCCACCCGGTGCCGCTGCGCCGGGTGACCGCGCTGTTCGCCCCCTACCGCTGGCAGGTCGCCACGGTCGTGGGTCTCATCGTCGCCTCGTCCCTGGTGGCGCTGGCGACGCCGTTCCTGGTCCGGCTGGTCATCGACGAGGCCCTGCCCCGCGAGGACGTGCGCCTGCTCGTCCGGGCGGTCCTGGGGATGCTCGCCGTCGCCGCCACCACCGCCGTCCTCGGCGTGGTGCAGACCTGGCTGTCGACGACCGTCGGCCAGCGGGTCATGCACGGCCTGCGGACGGCGGTCTTCACCCACCTGCAACGGCAGTCGCTCGGCTTCTTCACCCGCACGCGCGGCGGGGAGGTGCAGTCGCGGCTCACCCACGACATCGCCGGCATGCAGTCGGTGGTGACCTCGACGGCGACGTCGCTGGCGGCCAACGCCACCACGGTGGTCGGCACGGTGGCGGCGATGGTGGCGCTGTCCTGGCGGCTGTCGCTGCTCTCGCTGGTCGTCCTGCCGCCCGCCGTGCTGCTGACCCGCAAGGTCGCCCGGATGCGCCGCACGGTCACCGCGCAGCGCCAGCGGCACCTCGCCGACATGCACGCGCAGGTCGAGGAGGGGCTGTCGGTCAGCGGTGTGCTGCTGGGCAAGACCCTCGGTGCCGGGCCCGCCCAGTCGCGCCGCTTCGCCGACACGTCGGCCGACCTCGTCGGCCTCGAGGTGCGCGCGCAGCTGGCCGGGCGTTGGCGGATGGCCACGATGAGCATCGTCTTCGCCGGCATCCCGGCGCTGATCTACCTGGCCGCGGGCCTGCCGGCGACCTCCGGCGGCATGACGATCGGCACGCTGGTCGCCTTCACCGCGCTGCAGGGCACGCTGTTCCGCCCGCTCATGGGCCTGCTGGACGTCGGCGTGCAGGTCACCGCCTCGATGGCGCTGTTCAGCCGGGTGTTCGAGTACCTCGACCTGCCGGTGGAGGTCGACGACCCGGCCGATCCGGTGCCGCTGGATCCGGCGGACGTGCGCGGCGAGGTGCGGCTGGAGGGCGTCTCCTTCACCTACCCCGACGGCCACCGGCCGGCGCTGGACGGCGTGGACCTGACCGTCCCCGCCGGGACGGCGCTGGCGCTGGTGGGGGAGACCGGCTCGGGCAAGAGCACGCTGGCCTCGCTGGTCGCCCGCCTGGCCGACCCGACCGCCGGCCGGGTGACCGTCGACGGCGTCGACCTGCGCGACCTCTCGCTGGCCACGCTGTCGCGGGTGGTCGGCGTCGTCGCGCAGGAGACCTACCTGCTGCACACGACCGTGCGGGAGAACCTGCGGCACGCCCGGCCCGACGCGACCGACGCCGAGATGGAGGACGCCGCGCGCCGGGCCCAGGTCCACGACGTGGTCGCCGCGCTGCCCGACGGCTACGACACCGTCGTCGGCGCCCGCGGGCACCGCTTCTCCGGCGGCGAGAAGCAGCGGCTGGCCATCGCCCGCACGCTGCTGCGCGACCCGCGGGTGCTGGTGCTCGACGAGGCCACCAGCGCGCTGGACACCGGCACCGAGCGGGCCGTGCAGGCCGCCCTCGACGAGGCCAGCCGGGGCCGGACGACGATCACCATCGCCCACCGGCTGTCGACCGTGCGGCACGCCGACCGGATCGCCGTCCTGGACGCCGGCCGGGTGGCCGAGAGCGGCGCCCACGACGAGCTGGTCGCCCGCGGCGGCCGGTACGCCGCGCTGGTGGCCGCCGGCGACCGGGACGTGCCGGTGGCGGCCTAGGGCCTGGGCTCCCACAGGCCGTCCAGCGCGGGGAACACGGCGAACAGCAGCAGCGCCGCCGCGGCGAGGACCAGCAGGAGCGCCGTCGTCCCCCGCACTGCGTGCGAGCCGGGCAGGTGGCGCCAGATCCAGGCGTACACGGCTCAGACCTCCTCGAGGGCCGCGGGGCCGTCCGGGGCCTCGGCCTTGCCGACCGAGGTCTCGAGCTCGCCGTGGACGACGAGCCGCTCGCGGGTGGAGAACTTGGGGTGGCAGGTGGTCATCGTCAGGAAGGCGCCGGTCGCCTCGCCGTTGGCCGCTCCGCCCGGAGTGGGGGCGACGACGCTGCTCTGGCTCGGGTCGACGACGGTCGTCGTCGTCACCCGGTAGACGTGCCAGGCGTCCACGGTCTCCACGACGACGGGGTCGCCCGGCCGGAGGACGTCCAGGGCGATGAACGGGCTGCCGCGGCCGACGCGGTGGCCGGCCATGGCGAAGTTGCCCCGTTCGCCGGGCATCGCCGAACCGGCGTAGTGGCCGGGGCCGTCCTCGAGCTCGTCCGGGTCGGTCCCCTCGACCACGGCGCGGGTCCAGTCCTCGCCGAAGCGCGGGACGTGGACGAAGGCGAAGGCCTGCCCGGAGTCGGGCTCCGCGTCGGGCGTGCCGGACGTCCAGTCCTCGCGGAGCTCCTCGGCCACCTGGTCCTGGGCCCGGTCGCTCCAGAGGTCGGTCACCCACACCTCGTAGACCACGAAGAGGAGCAGCACCGCGCCGGCGGTGACCGCGAGCTCGGAGAGCCCGCGCAGGATCGTGCGGGTCATCGGTCCCCCTGTCCGATGGCGCGTCCCGCCCGCCGGGTGCCGACGGGCGGGACGCGGGAGGTCACGGTCAGGACGCCGAGCCGGCCCTGCGGCGACGGCTCAGCAGCAGCCCGGCGCTCCCGCCGGCGAGGACCAGTCCGCCGACCGCGGCCAGGCCCAGGACGTCGGCACCGGTGTCGGGCAGCGGGGTGCCGTACTCGGTCGGCGCGGGCGGGTCCGTGGGGTCGGTCGCCGGGACGACGACCTGGCGGCTGGCCGTGGTGGACGCGCCGTCGTCGTCGGTGACGGTCAGCGTGACGGTGTAGGTGCCGGGGGCGGCGTACTCGTGCACCACCTGCTGGCCGGTGGCGGGCGCCGAGCCGTCGCCGAAGCTCCACGTGAAACCGGTGACCGCGCCGTCGCTGTCGGCCGACCCGGCCGCGGAGAAGGTGAAGGTCGTGCCGGTGCCGGTGGCCGTGACGGCGGCGATCGGCGCCTGGTTGGCCGGGTCGCCACCCGGGGTGCCACCCGTGTCGCCGCCCGGGGTGCCACCCGTGTCGCCACCGGGGTCGCCGCCCGGGTCGGTGCCCGCGCCGGAGCCGAACCGGAAGTCGTTGCAGCCGAAGGTCAGGCCGTGGACCACGACGTCAGCGCCCGGCTGGTAGAGGAGCTGGAAGCCGAGGCTGGTCACCGTCGCGTCGGGGTAGACGGCGCTGATCTCGACGAGGGTGGCCTCCTGGCTGCTCTCGGAGTCGAGCTCGGCCAGCGGGCCCAGCGCGCTCCACCACAGGTCGGCCGGCTCGCCGGCCTCCGGCTCCCAGTACACGAGGATGGCCTGGGCGGGGTCGTCGCCCGCGGGCCCGTCGAGGTCGACGTACAGCTCGTACGTCGGGTGGTTGCCGACGGGCTGGCCCGGGGCGAGCGTGGTGTCGAGGTCGACGTTGGACTGCGCCGTGGCGTCGGCCAGCGGGATCTCGAGCCCGTCCATGAAGTAGGAGGCGTAGGCGGCGCTGCGCGGGTCGTCCTCGGCCGACGGCATCGTGAGGCGCAGCCCGTCCGTCCGCATCTCCGCGGTCGCCCCCTCGCCCACGCCGGTGAGCGCCCCGGTGAAGGCCCCCTCGAGCCCGGCCAGGTCGAGCGGGGTGACCCCGCAGCCGCTCGCCGAGGCGATCCCCGGTGCGACCGTGCCGAGCACGGCGAAGGAGCCGAGACCCAGTGCTCCTGCGGCGATCAGGCTGGTGGTGCGCTTCATGACAACCCCCGTTGTCCGGTGGACGTGCGAGGGCGGGTGAGCCCGGCCCCCGTCGAGCTGGACCGACACTGACCGCCGGGCGAGGGGGAGGACACCCCCCGTTGACGCCGACCGCCCCTCCCCAGGGCTGGGGGCCGTCCGCCGCGCCGTCACGCATGGTCATCGAAGCCGATACTCTCCGGGGTCGTCGCTCCCCCTGGTCCGGGGGTTGACCGCGACGCCGATGAGGACCGGGCACGCGGGCCGTCCTACGAGCAGAGGCCGCCGGCCGGGGCGGCCGGGAACCGAGGAGGACCATCGTGCGACCGCTCGTCGTCACCGAGTTCACGACGCTCGACGGGGTCGTGCAGGCCCCGGGTGGTCCCGACGAGGACACCTCCGGCGGCTTCCCGCACGGCGGCTGGCTGGTGCCCTTCTTCGACGACACCCTCGGGGCGCAGATGGACGCCTGGTTCGCCGGCGTCGAGGACTTCCTGCTCGGCCGTGGGACCTACGAGATCTTCGCCGCGGCCTGGCCCCAGGCGCCGACCGAGGACGACCCGGTCGCCGAGGCGCTGAACACCCGCACCAAGCACGTCGCCTCCCGCACGCTGACCGCGCTCGACTGGTCCGGCGCGCGGCTGCTGGAGGGGGACGTCGTCGACGCGGTGCGCGCACTCACGGCAGCCGACGGCGGGGAGCTGCAGGTGCACGGCTCGCCCGGCCTGGTGCAGACGCTGCTGCGCGCGGACCTGGTCGACGAGCTGCGCCTGGTCGTGGCGCCGGTGGTGCTCGGCGAGGGCAAGCGGCTGTTCGGCGACGGCGCGATCCCGCGGTCATGGCGGCTGACCGCGTCGGCGGCCACGCCGACCGGCGTGCTGCTGTGCACCTACCGCCGGGGCGGCGAGGTGGAGACCGGCGCGATGGGCGCCGAGTACGAGGACGCCGTCAGCGGCTGAGGGCGGGCTGCGCGGCGACCGCGGGCCGCGGCACCAGCGGGGCCAGCGCCTCGGGCGGGCCCGGCCGGCCGAAGTGCCAGCCCTGGCCGTGGTCGACGCCCAGCGACCGCAGCGCCGTGGCGTCCTCGGCGGTCTCCACGCCCTCGGCGACCACCCGGGCGCCGGAGCCGTGCGCGAAGGTGGTCAGCGAGCCGACCAGCGTGGCGAGCACCCGGTCGGTGGCCACCCCGGCGGCGATGCTGCGGTCGAGCTTGATGACGTCCGGGGCGGTCACCACGATGTGCCGCAGGCTCGAGAAGCCGGCACCGACGTCGTCGATCGCCAGCCGCAGCCCGGCCTTACGGAACGGGGCCAGGGCGGCGGACAGGCGGTCGTAGTCCTCCACCGCGTCGTGCTCGGTGAGCTCCAGGACCACGCGGTCCAGCGGCAGCCGTCCCAGCAGCTCGGCGAACCCAGGGGTGAGCACGGTGGCGGGCGAGACATTCAGGGCGATGTAGCCGTCGACCCGGTCGAGGTGCTCGGCGGCGCGCGCCAGGGCCTGCAGCTCCAGGGCATGACCCATGCCGACGCTGTGCGCCTCCGCGAAGACGACGTCGGGAGTGAGCCCCCACTCGGCCGGGAAGCGGGACAGCGCCTCGGCACCGACGCGGCTGCCCGTCGCGAGGTCGACGATCGGCTGCAGCAGGACGACCGGGCCACCGTCGGCGACGACCGGGTCGAGGCGGCCCTCGATCTCGGTCCGCCGCTGCCGGGCGCGGACCTCGGGCTCGATGATCACCGCGGCCGCGGAGGCCAGCACCTCCACCAGCGCCAGGTCGCGCTTGCCGAGCTCCTTGTCCGAGCGGAAGCCGAAGGCGCAGAAGGTGCCGTAGAGGCTGCCGTCGGACAGGTGCACGGGTGTGGAGACGTAGCTGCGGATGCGCGGGATGCGCGCCGAGGGCAGCGCCATCGCCGCGGGGAACCGCTTCACGTCGGGGATGACCGCGGGCAGCCTGCCGTCGAGGATCGCCTGGCAGAACGAGCTGTCCTGGCGCACCTTCGCGCCCTCCTGGACCAGTACCGGCACCGAGGTCTCGACGACCTCCAGGTGCTGGGTGGTGCCGTCCATGCGGCTGAGGAAGGCGACGCTCAGGTCCAGCGACTCCTTCGCAGTCACCAGCAGGTCGGCGATCTGCTGGTCGGCGGCCGAGCGCTTCCTGCGCATGAGCTGCCTCCTCTCCCTGTCCCTCTCCCGTCCTGATCGACCGGTGCGCGACGGAGCTGTAGCGGCGTCGGGCCGGGTCATCCCTGTGGGGGAGGGACCCGGCGGGAAGGACGGCGGGACGCCGGTGGTTGCGCAGGACAACACCAGCTGAGAGGTCCTGAGAGCACATGAGCATCCCGTTGTCCGTCCTCGACCTGGCGCCGATCTCGAAGGGCCAAACGCCGGGCGAGAGCATCGCGGCCAGCGTCGCGCTGGCCCAGCGCGCGGAGCAGTCCGGCTACCGCCGCGTCTGGTACGCCGAGCACCACAACATGCCGACGATCGCCTCGTCGGCGACCAGCGTGCTGATCGCGCACGTCGGCGCGCACACGTCGTCGATCCGCCTCGGCGCCGGCGGCGTCATGCTGCCCAACCACTCCCCGCTGACCATCGCCGAGCAGTTCGGCACCCTCGAGGCGGTGCACCCGGGCCGGATCGACCTGGGGCTGGGCCGGGCGCCGGGCTCGGACCAGAACACGATGTACGCGCTGCGCCGCGACCCGCGCTCGGCCGACCGCTTCCCGCAGGACGTGCTCGAGTTGCAGGGCTACCTGGCCGGCGAGACCCGGGTGCCCGGCGTCGACGCCGTCCCCGGGAAGGGCACGAACGTCCCGCTGTACATCCTGGGCTCGTCGATGTTCGGCGCGACGCTGGCCGCCGCGCTGGGCCTGCCGTACGCGTTCGCCTCGCACTTCGCGCCGGCGATGCTGCAGCCCGCGGTGGAGGCCTACCGGCGGGAGTTCCAGCCGTCGGCCCAGCTCGACCGGCCGTACGTGATCGCCGGGGTCAACGCGGTGGCGGCCGACACCCGTGAGGACGCGGAGGCGGCGTTCACCGCGGCCCGGCGGCGGCTCGCCGTCGGCCTGTTCGGCCGCGGCCGGCAGCTCTCGGACGACGAGGCGCAGCTGCTGCTCGACGGCGGCGCCGGGCTGCACGTCGACACCATGCTGACGCACACCGCCGTCGGCACCCCGACCGAGGTGCGGGAGTACCTGACCGGCTTCGCGCGCGAGGCCGACGCCGACGAGCTGATCGTCGCCCACCAGTTCCCGGGGGTGGAGGGCCGGCTGCGCTCGGTCCAGCTGACCGCCGAGGCGATGCAGGCCGTTCCCGCCTGATCGGGTGCAGGCGGACGCACCCCCTGGGGCGGGGCTCCGGGGGGTGCGTCGTCCGCGCTCAGGTCGCCGTGGTGACGGCCAGGTGGTCGTCGGTGTAGTGGGGGACGGCCAGGACGCCCTGCAGGCCGAGCAGGTTGCCGAAGGGGTCGACGACGACCGCGGTGACGAACGGCCCGTGCGGCGTGATCGGCGTGTACTCCTGCGCACCCATCGACAGCAGACGGGTGAGGGTGCCCGCCACGTCGTCGACGCGCCAGTGCACGATCGCGCCGCCCGGCCCGGCCGGCCGGCCCGCCGGAGCCCGGCTGCTGTCCGCGAGGGCCAGCTCGCCCTGGTCGTCGCCGATGACGAACTTGGCGTAGATGACGCGGCCACCCGGCCCGGGCCGGGTGAACACGGGCGCGTGGCCCAGGAACTCGGTGTACCAGGTCGTGGCCGCGGCCACGTCGTCCACCAGGAAGATGAGCGTCGAGAACCCTCGCAGACTCATCGTCAGGCCTCCGGCTGCCAGTCGGGAGCCGTCCAGCGGTGGAACACCCGGGCCACCGAGTCGCGCGGGCTCTGCCACGTCTCCGGGCGGTACGGGCTGACGTAGGGCGCCAGGTCCGCCATGACCTTCGCGAAGGCCGGCCGCATCGACTCGTGGTTCTCCCGCACGGCCGCGGCCTTGACCCGGTCCTGCTCGAGGAGGTGCACGAACACGTCCTCCATCGAGTACAGCCAACGGCCGGTGACGCCGGTCTCCGTGGGCAGCCCACCCGCGTCGGACTCGGTGAACACCCGGGCGATGTCCTCCTCGCTGCCCGGCCGCATCCGCTGGACGATGACGGTCATCTCCCGGTCGGGGGAGACCTCGCCCTCGGGCACCCACGTGTAGAAGTGCTTCGCCACCGAGTGCGACGGGTTCTGCCAGTAGCTCGGGTACGGGGTCACGTACGGGGCGATGGCCTCGGCGATCGCCTGGAAGGCGGGCAGCCCCCGGCGCTGGCCGGAGACCTCCGGGTCCTCCTTGCGCTCGATGACGTGCAGGTACAGGCCCTCGTACGACAGCAGTGCCCGGCCGACGACGCCGAGGTCCTGCGGCCGGGTGGTCCGGTCGTAGTAGGCGAACACCGGCCCGACCTTGTCCTCGCTACCGGGGACCATCCGGCAGACGATGACGTTGCGGAACGGGCGCCAGGTGCCGGAGTACCACGTCGCGGGCGCCGAGGCGGTGTTCGAGAACTCCACGGTGTCGTTCGCCCAGGGCTGTTCCGTGGGGGTCGTCGAGGCGTCGGCCGCAGGGTCGGCCGAGGGAGTGGGCGAGGGCGTCGTCTGTGTCATCGGGTGCCTCCTGAGGTGGGAGTGGGGGTGAAGCGGAGCGGCAGTTCGAGCAGCCCGCGGAAGGCCGAGGCCGCCGGGAGCCACTGCAGCTCCTCGACGGGGACGTCGAGGCGCAGGTCGGGCAGGCGGACGAGGATCCGCCGCAGTGCGGTCGTGGCCTCCAGCCGGGCGAGGGCGGTGCCCAGGCAGTAGTGGACGCCGTGGCCGAAGGCCATGTGCTGGGTGTCGCCGCGGGTCAGGTCCAGCCCGTCCGGGTCGGCGACCAGGGCCGGGTCGTGGTTGGCCGAGCTGAGGACGACCGTGACGATCGACCCAGCCGGGATCGGCACGCCGCCGATCTCCAGGTCCTCGGTGGCGAACCGGAAGCTGGACACCGGCACCGACCCGTCGAAGCGCAGCAGCTCCTCCACGGCGTCGGGCACCAGGCCGGGGTCCGCCAGCAGCTTGGCCAGCTCCTCGGGGTGGGTCAGCAGCGCGACCACGGCGTTGCCGAGGAAGTCCGAGGTGGTCTGGTAGCCGGCGAACAGCAGCAGGAAGCAGGTGGACACCAGCTCCGCCTCCGACAGCCGCCCGTCCCCATCGCGGGCGGTGATCAGCGCGCTGACCAGGTCCTCGCCGGGCTCGCGCCGCTTGGCCGCCACCAGGCCGGTGAAGTAGGCGTGCAGCCGCTGCTGGGCCTCGCCGATCGCCGCCCGGTCCTCCTGGGGGCTGCGCCCGCCGGTGCCGACGGTCCGGATGACCTGGGTGCCGGCCAGGATCTCCTCGTGGTCGGCCTCGGGGATCCCGAGCAGGTCACCGATCACCGCCAGCGGCAGCCGGAGGGCGAAGTCGTCCACGAACTCGGTGCGCCCGCGCGGCGCCATCCGGTCCAGCAGGCCCTCGACGATCTCCTCCACCCGGGGGCGCATCGCCTCGATGCGCCGCGGGGTGAACGCCTGCGTCACCAGGCGCCGCAGCCGGCTGTGCTCCGGCGGGTCGGAGTTGAGCATGTTGGTGTTGATCTGCCGCGCCTTCTCGCCGAACACCGCCAGGTAGGTGTCCCCGGCGCGGTACAGGTCCTTGGACAGCCGCGGGTCCGACAGCGCCTGCCGGGCGTCGTCGTAGCGGGTGACCAGGAAGGAGTCGAAGCGCGGCGTCCGCACCTTGACCACCGGCCGCTCGGCGCGCAGCCGGGCGTACACCGGATAGGGGTCGGCGCGGAACTCCGGCGTGTAGATCTCCCCGCCGGGGACGACGTCGTCGCTCGTCCCGGAGCTCGCGGGTGCGGTCTGCGTCATGGGGTCTCCCTCGGGTGGGGGTGGTCGTGGTGGTGGGGTCCGGTCACTGCGCGAAGACCCCGGCCAGGTGGTCGAGGAGGGCGTCCTCGTCCAGGGGGCGGCTGCGGAAGCCGACGTGACCGTCGGGGCGGACCAGGTAGGCCGCCGTCCCCGCACCCGCGGTGCCGTAGGCGGCGGCGAAGGTGCCCTCGGCGTCGCGGACGACGGGCAGGTCGACGAGGAGCGGCACCCGGGCGTCGGGAGCGGCGAGGAGGTAGGCCCCCACCTCGCCGCGGGTCTGCTGCCGCACGGCGACGGCCAGCTTCTCCAGGTCCGACACCTGCTCCTCCGATGCGGTGGCGTCGGCGTGCAGCAGCAGCGTGGAGCGGGTGCCGCGGGTGAGGTCGAACAGCCGCAGCGGGTGGGCCACGCCGAAGCGCCGCAGACCCTGCACGTCCGGCGCCCGGTGCCCGGGTTCCGGCCCGGCGGGGAAACCGCCGGGAGCCGTCTCGCCGACCAGCGGGCTTCCGGCGTAGTTCATGGTCATCTGCATCTCGAGCAGGAACTGGGCCTTCTCGTCCGCCATGTCCATCTCGTCGGTGAACGCGATGGCCACGGCCCGGTCCACGATCATCTTCCCGGCGGGACGGCGCTCGGCGTCGTAGCTGTCCAGCAGTCCGGCCGCGGCCTCCCCCCGGACGGCGAGGGCGAGCTTCCAGCCGAGGTTCCAGGCGTCCTGGATGCCGGTGTTCATCCCCTGCCCCCCGGCCGGCGGGTGCAGGTGCGCGGCGTCGCCGGCGACGAAGACTCGCCCCTCGCGGTAGCGGTCGACGATGCCGTGCTTGATCCGGAAGATCGACGACCAGCGCAGGTTGCTCGCCGTCGTCCCGGGCGGACCCAGGTCGTCGATCGCGGCCTGCATGTCGGCCAGGGTCGGCGGCTCGTACTCCTGCCAGAACCCGGCCGGGACGACGCCGGAGCCGACCGCCTCCTGCCACCGCTGCGGGGCCAGGGTCGCGATCCGGTAGCGGTTGCGGCCCTTGAGCGGCACGCAGACGAGCATCCCGGTGAAGTCGTCGCCGTTCTCGATGCGCACGAAGCGCACCAGGTGCCCGGCCGGCAGGTCCCAGTCGACGTCGACGTCCCCGAGCATGAACAGCTGCGGGAACATCGACAGCCCGCCCTCGAAGTGGAGCCCCAGCCCGGACCGGACGGCGCTGTGCGCCCCGTCGCAGCCGACCAGGTACTGCGCCCGGGTGGTCTCCTCCTCGCCGGAGGCGTGCCGCAGCTGCGCGGTGACGCCGTCGTCGTCCTGGGTGAAGCCGACCAGTTCGACCCCGCGCTCGACGACCACGCCCAGGGAGGCGAGCTTGGCGCCGAGGATGCGCTCGGTGTCGTACTGTGGCAGGCCGAGGTGGGCGTAGGGCAGCTCGTCGAGGCCGGCCCAGTCGACCTGGTGGGTCTGCTCGCCGTTGACGAACACCGTCTGGCCGTACAGCCAGATCCCGGCGTCCATCGCCTCGGTGACGATGCCCTGGTCCTCCCAGATCTCCATCGTCCGGCAGTGGATGCCGATCGCCTTGTCCGCCTGGGTGGACGCCTGGGGTCGCTTGTCCACGACGCGGACGGCGATGCCGCGGCGGGCCAGCTCGATCGCGTGGGTCAGGCCGGCCGGGCCGGCGCCGACGACGAGCACCTCGACCGCCCGCCCGGGCCGCGCGACGACGTCCGCTGCCGGGGCCGGCAGCGCCGCCGCGGCGGGGGCGTGCTCGTCGTCCGGCTTCTCGACGAACTCCTGCACGCTGGCGCTGGGCACCGTGCTGGGAGGGGCCGGCTCCAGGTCGACGGACCGTTCCCCGGGCAGCCGGAACGGCTCTCCGGCCACCACCTCCAGGTCCGGCTCCGGCGCCACGGGCACGCCGTCGGGGACGACGGCGTCGACGGCCGACGGCTGCTCCGCGGGCAGCGCCCCGGCCGCGGCGGCCTCCGCCGGCGGCACGGGTCGCACGCGCAGCGCGAAGACCCTGCGGTCCTCGCCCCTCGCCAGCCACCGGCCGAGCGGGCCGGCGGCCCAGTTCGCCGGCTCCGCCGTCCAGTCGGTGAAGTGCTGCTCGGAGTCCCACTCGGCGACGACGTGGTAGCGCCGCCCGTCGGGCTCGCGCAGCAGCTCCTCGCGGGCGTGGCCGGGGGCGCTGCGGGCGAGCTGCGCGGCGGCGAGGTAGGCGAGCTCGAAGGCCTCCTGCTCCCAGGGCTCGACGGCGACAGCGGAGTCGACGCGCACCCGCTCCACCTCGACGTCCCCGCCGGGCGAGTCCAGCGGCGGGAAGTCGGTGTCCGCGTCGGGCCGCCGGCGGATCTCCAGCACCTCCCGCCGGAACTCCACCGAGTGCCACCGGGCCAGCGGGGCGCCGGCGGCCATGTGGGAGGGGTCCTCGACCCACTGCACGAAGTCGTCCTCGGACTCCCACTCCGCGAAGATGTGGTAGCGCAGGCCGGCGGCGTCCCGCAGCAGCTCCTCGCGCACGTACCCGCGCGAGTCCCCGATCCGCTCGGTGACCGTCGTGTACGCGCGCTCGAAGGCCGCCTGCTCACCCGGCTTGACGCTGGTGGAGAAGTCGATGCGCACCGGCCGGGGCCGCTCGGCGTCCACCGTCGCCAGCACGGTGAACGTCGAGCGGGTGGCGTCCTCGCGCAGGTCGCGCAGTGCCTCGGTGAGCGTCTCCCGGGCCTCGCTGCGCCCGAAGGCGTCCACCGACGCGCGGTCGGTCCAGTCGCTGACGATGGCGAACCAGCGCGGATCGCCCTCGTCGCGCATCAGCTCCTGGCGCAGGTTTCCCGGCACCCGGCTGATGTCCGCGGCGGCCCGGCGCCAGGCGGCCTCGAACTCCGCCTCGCAGCCCTCCCGCGCGCGCATCCGCAGGAGGGTCCGCACCGCCGCCCGGCCGCCGGTCCCCGGCGCCGCCGTCATGCGGTCCCCTGCGCGCCCGGGACGGTGGCCAGCACCTCGTAGGTGTTGCGGGCCGCGTCCTCGCGGAGGTCGCGCAACGCCTCGGTGAGCGTCTCCCGGGCCTCGCTGCGCCCGAACTCGTCGACCGCGGCCCGGTCGGTCCAGTCACTGGTGATGAGGAAGGTGCGGGGGTCGTCGGCGTCGCGGATCAGCTCCTGGCGCAGGTTGCCCGGCACCCGGCTGATCTCGGCGGCGGCCCGGCGCCAGGCGGCCTCGAACTCCGCCTCGCAGCCCTCCCGGGTGCGCATCCGCAGCACGGTGCGCACCCCCGTCGGCGGGGCGGTCGTCATCCCGACTCCTCCTCCCGGTACCGGCGCAGGACGAGGGCGCTGTTGAAGCCCCCGAAGCCCCGGGCGAGGACGACGACGACGTCGAGGTCGCGCTCCCGGTTCTCGACCACCAGGTCCAGCCCGTACTCCGCCACCGGCCGGTCGACGTTGCCGGTGGCCGGCACCACCCCGTCGCGCATGGCGAGCAGGGCGGTCGCCACGTTGAGCGCCGACCCGCCGGCCATGAGCCGCCCGGTCCAGCTCGACGGCGCCGTCACCGGCACGCCGCGCTCGCCGAACACCGCGGTGATCGCCTGCGCCTCCAGCACGTCGAGCTCGGGGACGCCGGCGCCGTCGGCGACCACCATGCCCACCTCCTCCGGCGCCACGCCGGCGTCGGCCAGCGCGAGCCGGATGGCGCGCGTGTACTGGGTCGCGTCGGGAGCCGGGTCCTCGTGGTGGTGGGCGTCGTGGGTGGCGCCGTAGCCGACCACCTCGCCCCACACGCGCCGGGCACCACGGGCCCGTGCGGCGTCGGCCTCCTCGAGCAGCAGGATCGCGCCGCCCTCGCCGATGGCCTGGCCGTTGGCCCGCTCGTCGAAGGGCTTGTAGGCGTCCTCGGGGCGCGGGGCGGTGGACAGCCGACCGCTGGTGACCTGGCACAGCAGCGCGTACGGCGTCACGCCGGCCTCGGTGCCGCCCACCAGCACGGCCGGGGTGCCGCGGCGCGCCACCCGCCGCGCCCAGCCGATGCTGTCCAGCCCGCCGGCGCCCTCGCTGACGACCACGCCGGAGGGGCCCTTGTAGCCGTCGCGGATGGACACCTGGCCGGTGCTGGCCGCGTAGAACCAGGCGATGGACTGGTAGGCGCCCACCGACCGGGGGCCCTTGGCCCACAGCCCCTGGATCTCGTGCTGGCTGAACTCGTTGCCGCCGGAGCCGGCGGCCAGGAACACCGAGGTGGCGTAGGCCTCCTCCGGCGGGATGTAGCCGGCGTCCTCGGCGGCCAGCGTCGCCGCGGCCAGCGACATCCACGACCACCGGTCGGTCTGCACCTTGAGCTGCGGCACGACGTACTGCTCGGGGTCGAAGTCGCGCACCTGCCCGGCGACGGTCACCCCGTACCGCGAGGCGTCGAACCCCTCGATGGGGCGCACCGCCAGCTCCCCGCGGAGCAGCGACTGCCAGTGCTGCTCGACGCCGACGCCGGTGGGGGCGACGATGCCGAGGCCGGTGACCAGCAGCCGGGTGGTCCCGCGCGGGGGTGCGGTGATGGCCCGGCCCTCGGGGGCGGTGTCCCGGGCGTAGCCGGCCACCTCGGTGACCACGCCCTCGTCGTTGATCACGGTCACGTCGGTCATGCGGGCCTCCGATCGGGCTTGGCCAGCACGATGGCCGACTGGAAACCGCCGAACCCGCTGCCCACCGAGACGGCGACGTCGACCTTGTGGTCGCGGGCGGTCTTGGGGACGTAGTCCAGGTCGCACTCGGGGTCGGGCACCTCGTAGTTGGCCGTCGGCGGGACGACCTGCCGCTGCACGGCGAGCGCGGTGGCGGCGATCTCGATCGAGCCGATGGCGCCCAGCGAGTGCCCCACCATCGACTTGAGCGAGCTCATCGGCACGCTGTAGGCGGCCTCGCCGAGGCTCAGCTTGACCGCGGCGGTCTCGTGCCGGTCGTTCTGCTTGGTCCCCGACCCGTGCGCGTTGACGTAGCCGACCTCGCTGCCGTCGATCCGCCCCTGGGCCAGTGCCTGGTCCAGGGCCTCGGACATCTCCACGCCGTCCGGACGCAGGCCGGTCATGTGGAAGGCGTTGCAGCGGTTGGCGTAGCCGGTGACCTCGCAGTAGATCTCCGCGCCCCGCCGCTGGGCGTGCTCCAGCTCCTCCAGGACCATCACCGCCGAGCCCTCACCCATGACGAAGCCGTCGCGGCGGGCGTCGAAGGGCTTGGAGGCGTGCTCCGGGTCGGCGTTGTTGCCCGTCGTCGCCCGGATGGTGTCGAAGCAGGCCATCGAGATCGGCGAAATCGGCGCGTCGCTGGCACCGGCGAGCACCACGTCGGCGTCGCCGTCCTCGATCAGCTGGCTGCCGTAGCCGACCGCGTCGATGCCCGACGTGCAGCCGGTGGACACGACCGTCCCCGGGCCCTGCGCCCGGAACCGCACGGCCACCTCGGTGGCCGCGCAGCTGGGCACCAGGGCCTGGTGGAGGAACCGCGAGGCGTAGCGGGGGTCGACCAGCCAGTGCTTGCCGGCGTCGCTGACCTGGACGTACTCGTCCTCCAGCCGGGTCGTGGCCCCGACGGCGCTGCCGATGGTGACCCCGACCCGCTCCGGCTCCGGTGCGTCCGGGGCGCCGCCGACCCCCATGCGCAGCCCGCTGTCGGCGACCGCCTCGTCCGCCGCCACCATCGCGAACTGGACGAAGCGGTCGTTGCGGTGCACCTCCTGGGCGGTGAGGCCCAGCTTCCGGCCGTCGAAGTCCACCTCGGCGGCCACCTGCGACCGGAAGCGGCTCGGGTCGAAGAAGGTGATCCGGCGGGTCGCCGTCCGGCCGGCGGTGATCATGTCCCAGAAGCCCTCGCGGCCCATGGACCCGGGTGCGACCACGCCGATCCCGGTGATGACGACCCGCCGTCGAGTGGCGCTCACCGCACGCCCGGCGACGGCTCGGTGTCGACGTGGCCCAGCTCCGGCCGCGGCGCCAGCGGGCCGCAGAGGAAGACGAAGGTCGCCGTCGTCGCGGAGTCGTTGACGATGCGGTGCCGCACCCCGATCGGGATGTGGACGGCGGACTCGCCGGTCAGCCGCCGCTCCTCGCCGTCCAGGGTCACCAGGACGTCCCCGCTCTGGCAGTAGAGGAACTCCTCCGAGTACGGGTGCCAGTGCTCGGTGACGACCTCGCCGGGCTCGAGGGTGAGGGTGCCCATGAAGCCGGCGGTCGAGCCGACGCTGGCCGGCGACAGCAGGACGCGGATGTCGCCGCCGCGCCGCCGGTTGGGGGGCGTGTCGGCGCGGTGGACGGTGGGTCCGCAGCGCACCTTGGCCGACGGGGGGTGCTGGATGGTGGTCATGTCTCTCCTCCGGTGTGGACGGGCACCGCGGGAGCGGGCTCCGGGGGTGTGGTCGGGAGCGGGGTCCCGGGCCCGGCGGCGAGGTGCACCGGGAGGTCGGGGTGGACCTGGCGGACGAGGGGCCCCAGGACCGGGACGGCGGCCACCTCGACGACCTCGGTCGCCCCCGCCTCGACCAGCGCGCGGGAGGTGGCCTCCCACTGCACGGGCGAGGTGAGGTGGGCGCGCAGGCAGCGGGCGAGCTGCTCGGGGTCGCGGGTCGGCCGGCCGTCGGCGTTGGGGACGACGGGCACGTCGGGCTCGGACCACTCGAGGTCGGCGATGGCGGCGCCGAGGTGCCGGGCGACCGGCGCGACGAGCGGGCCGTGGCAGGCGGTGCGTCCGGGCAGCCGGACCAGGTCCAGCCCGGCGGCGAGCACGGCCTCCCGTGCCCGGGCCAGCGCCTCGCAGCCGCCCGCGAGCAGGACCTGGGACGGCCCGTCGACCGCCGCGATCGCCAGCGCCCCGGTGTTGCCGACGTCCTCGACGACCGCGCGGGCCACCTCGCCGGCGCCGGACCCGATGACGGCCGCCATGCCCGCGCAGGACGGGCGCGGCGACAGGGACAGCAGCTCGGCGCGCCAGTGGACCAGCTCCACGACCTGGTCCAGGGGGAGCGCGCCGGCGGCCACCAGGGCGGCGTACTCGCCGACTCCGTGCCCGGCCACGACGACCGGCCGCAGGCCGCGCGCGGCCAGGCTGCGGTACCCGGCGATCCCGCTGACCACGACCTCGACGTGGGCGGCCGTGGTGTCGCAGCAGAGGTTGAGCGGGTCGCGCCACCACGTGGCCACGTCGCGCCCCACCACCGCGGAGGCCTCGTCGACCACCGCGCGGGCCGCCGCGTCCTCGAGCCAGGCGTCGACCGCGCCGGCCCGGACGCCGGCCTCCCCGGCGAGGACGACGGCGGTGCCGGTCACGTCGCCGGCTCCCCGGACCGGGCGGCGGCCGCCGCCTCCACCTTGTCCTTGATGATCCCCATCTGGACCTTGCTGTTGGCGTCGATCCGCCGGGTCATCCCCTCGGTGTCGATGGGGGCCTCCGGGCGCATCCGGAAGTCCTGCACCCAGCGCATCCGGGTGCCGGACCCCTCCGGGGCGTAGTTCCACCGGATGTCCATGAACTCGAACGGGCCGGGCTCCACCCGTCGGGCGCGCACCTCGTGGGCCGCCTCGTCGAGCGTGCGCTCGGAGACCCAGCTCCAGACCCGCCCGCTCTCGTCCGGGTGCATCTTGAGCCGGAACCGGAACCAGTTCTCGGTCGAGACGAGGATCTCCACCTCGGCGTACTCGGTGAACAGGTCCGGCCACGTCGGCAGGTCGTTGGTCATCGCCCAGACGTGGTCGATCGGGGCGTCGATGTAGATCGAGTTGTCCGTGTGCCCGGCGGTGGCGGTGCCCGGCTCGACAGTGCTGCTCATGTCGGTCCCTCCTGGGGATGTGGCGGGGGCGTCCGGCCCCCTGCAGGGCCCCGCCGCGAGCTCGCGAGTGGTGGGGGCAGGGGGGCCTCTTACGAGTGGCGTGAGGACGGGGTCCTCTTCCTCCTTCAGGCCATCCCGGCCGAGCGCTGGGCGGCGTCGACGTGCTCGACGATCTGGCCGAGCGTGTAGTGGTCCGGGCTGTCGTCGGGCATCTCGGTGCCGAAGCGGTCCTGCAGCTCGGTCTGCATGGACAGGAAGGCCAGCGAGTCCAGGCCGATGTCGGCGAAGTGGGCGTCCGGGTCCGTCGTGTGCGACGTCCTGGGCAGCCCCGCCTTCTCGCTGAGCAGGTTCATGAGGTCGCTGAGAGTGAAGGTCGTGTCGGGCACGGTGTCGGTCCTTCCGGTGGGGTGGAGTCCGGCTGCGCCTCTGCAGCCGGGGTCTGGACGAGGGAGAGGGAGCCGCGGGCGGCCGGGAGGCCCGGTTCCGGGGCGTCGGCGAGCGACGCGGCACGGGCGAGCACCTCGGGCAGCTGCCGGTCGAGGAACTGGATGTCGTGGCGGTCGGCGGTGACGTCGGGGTCCCGCAGCAGGGCCCGGTGCAGCCCGACGGTGGTGTGCACGCCCGGGCCCTCGACCCGCAGCTCGGCCAGGGCGCGGTCCATCCGGCGGATGGCCTGCTCCCGGTCGGGGGCCCAGACGACGAGCTTGCCGAGCAGCGAGTCGTAGTCCGGGGGGACGGTGTCGCCCTGCCGGTAGCCGGTGTCGAACCGGGTCCACGGCCCGTCGGGCACCTGCAGCACGTCGAGCCGGCCGGGTGCCGGGGCGAAGCCCCGGGCGGGGTCCTCGGCGTTGATCCGGCACTCGATGGCCGCACCGCGGGGGACGACGTCGGCCTGGGTCAGCTGCAGGCGCCGGCCGGCGGAGACCAGGATCTGCTCGCGGACGAGGTCCACGCCGGTGAGCAGCTCGGTGACCGGGTGCTCGACCTGGATCCGGGCGTTCATCTCCATGAAGTAGGCCGCCCCGGACCCGTCGACCAGGAACTCCATCGTCCCGGCGCCGGTGTAGCCCACCGACAGCGCGCCGTGCACCGCCAGCCGGCCGAGCTCAGCGCGCTGCTCGGGGCTGAGGTGGCCGGCCGGACCCTCCTCGAGGAGCTTCTGGTGCCGCCGCTGCAGCGAGCAGTCGCGCTCGCCGAGGGAGACGCCGTTGCCGTGGGTGTCGCAGAGGACCTGCACCTCCACGTGCCGCGCCCGGGCGAGGTGGCGCTCGACGTAGACGGCGGGGTCGCGGAACACCGCACGGGCGGTGGCGCGGGTGGTGGTGAACGCCTCGGCCAGGTCCGCCGCCTCGCGGACGACGGTCATGCCCCGCCCGCCGCCGCCGGCCGCCGCCTTGATGATCAGCGGGTAGCCGATCCGCTCGGCGACCTCCCGGGCCTCGTCGACGCTGCCCACCGGTTCGACGACGCCCGGCAGCAGCGGCAGGCCGGCGTCGGCCATGAGCCGGCGCGCGGTGGCCTTGTTGCCCATCTGCTGCATCACCGCCGGCGGCGGGCCGACGAAGGTCAGCCCTTCCGCGGCGCAGATCTCGGCGAAGTCCGGGTCCTCGGACAGGAAGCCGTAGCCGGGGTGGACCGCGTCGGCGCCGGTGCGCAGGGCCGCCTCCACGATGTTGGCCACGTGCAGGTAGCTGCGCCGCGGGGCCGGCGGCCCGATGTGCACGGCCTCGTCCGCCAGGTCGACGACGGCGGAGTTGCGGTCGGAGGTCGAGTAGACGGCGACGACCTCGATGCCGAGCTCGCGGCAGGCACGGGCCACCCGGACGGCGATCTCGCCGCGGTTGGCGACGAGCATGCGGCCGATCACCGGGCGCGCCCCGTCGGCCGCAGCCGCATGAGGATCTGGTCGTACTCGACCGACTCGGCGTCGCCGACGAGGACCTCGGCGACCACCCCCGCCTCGTCGGCGAGGATCGGGTTCATCAGCTTCATCGCCTCGACGATCCCGACGGTCTGTCCCGGTTCGACCTCGTCGCCGACGCGGACGAAGGGGTCGGCCCCGGGCGACGGCGCCGCGTAGAAGGTGCCGACGAGAGGGGAGCGGACCGCCCCTGCCGCCTCGGCTGCCTCGGAGCGGTCGTCGGAGGCTGCCGGGGCGGCGGGCGCCGGGGTCACGGGCGCGGGAGAGCCGGTCGCCGGGGCGTCCGCGGCCCACTCGACCTCGATGGCGCGGTCGCCGTCGCGCACGGTCAGCCGGCGCAGCCCGCCGGGGAGGCTGCGGGCCAGCGCCACGACCTCGTCGCGCAGGTCCCGGGCCCCCTGGTCCGGCTCCGGTGGCGGCGTGGCGCTCATCCGCGGGGAGATCTCGCTGGGGTGCACGGTCATCCCTCCACCGGCTGCAGGGTCCGGCCGTCGTCCCCGCCGATGCGGTCGAGCCGCCGGGACCGGCTGTCCATCAGCGTCGCCACGTCGAGGCGGCAGACGTCGTCGAGCTCGCGGACCAGGGCCTGCCGCAGCAGGCGAGCGGCCGCGGCGGGGTCGGTGTGGGCGCCGCCCGGGGGCTCGGGCACCACCGAGGTGGCGATGCCCGACGCCCGCAGGTGGGCCGCGCCCAGCCGCATCGCGCGGGCGGCGGTCGGTGCGGCCACCGCCGTCCGCCAGAGGATCGCCGCGCACCCCTCGGGGCTGATGACCGACAGGTAGGCGTTCTCCAGCACCAGCAGCCGGTCGGAGGTGCACAGCGCCAGCGCGCCGCCGCTGCCGCCCTCCCCGGTGACCACGGAGACGACCGGGACCCGCAGCCGGCTGCTGCGCATGATCGTCTCGGCGATCGCGTGGGACTGCCCGCGCTCCTCGGCCTCGGGTCCCGGGTGGGCGCCGGGGGTGTCGACGAGGGTGACGACCGGGAACCCGAAGGTCTCGGCGTGGTCGAGCAGCCGCAGCGCCTTGCGGTAGCCCTCGGGGTGCGGCATCCCGAAGTTGCGGGCGACCCGCTCGCGGACCGTGTGCCCCTTCTCCTGGCCGATGACGACGACCGTGCGTCCGCCGATCGAGGCGACCCCGCCGACCACGGCGGCGTCGTCGGCGAAGGACCGGTCACCGTGCAGCTCGACGAAGTCGTCGAACGCCGTGTGCAGGTAGTCCAGGGTCGTCGGCCGGTCCACGTCCCGCGCCCGCTGGACGACGTCCCACGGGTCGGCCTCCTCCGCGTCGCTCGCGGCGACGCCGGTCCCACCGCCGTCGTCCGGCGCCTCGTCGGGGACGCCGGCCCCGTGCAGGGCGAGCAGCCGGACCAGCAGCGGCCGCAGGTCACCGCGGTTCTCGACCCGGTCGACCAGGCCGTGCGCGAGGAGGAACTCGGCGGTCTGGAAGTCGTCGGGCAGCTCGGCGCGGATGGTCTCCTGGACCACGCGCGGCCCGGCGAAGCCGACGTGCGCGCCCCGCTCGCCGACCAGCACCGATGCGAGGGTGGCGAAGGAGGCGGACACGCCCCCGTAGGTCGGGTCGGTGAGGACGCACACCGAGAGCAGGCCGGCCTCGCGGAGCCGGCCGAACGCCTGGCTGACGCGGGCCATCTGGAAGAGCGAGAAGACGCCCTCCTGCATGCGGGCCCCGCCGCTGGCGCAGACGGTCACCAGCGGCAGGCCGCGCTCGAGGGCCAGCTCCGCGGCACCGCTCACCCGCCGGCCGACCTCGACGCCCATGCTGCCGCCGAGGAAGGCGAAGTCCATGACCGCGACGACCGTCTCGGCACCGCCGATCCGGGCGATGCCGACCACGACGGCCTCCGACTCACCGGAGCGCCGTGCCGCGTCGGCCAGCCGGTCGGGGTAGTCGCGCAGGTCGGTGAAGGACAGCGGGTCGGGCGCGCCCGGCTGGAACGCCACCTCCGAGAAGCTGCCCGGGTCGGCGAGCAGGACGATCCGGGCCCGTGCGCTCAGCCGGAGGTGGTGGTCGCACTCCGGGCAGACGTGGAGGTTGCGGTCGAGTCGCTTGCGGTACAGCAGCCACCCGCAGTCGGGGCAGCACACCCATCCGGTCTGGTCGGGCGCGGCCTGCACGGCTGCGGCCGTGGTCGGCGAGGAACGTGTCATGACGGCCTCCCAGTCGCTCGGAGCGGTCTCACGCCGGGGCCGAGGTCCAGTGGTAGAAGCGGCGGGCCATCGCGTCCTGCGGTGAGCGCCAGTTGGGGTCGTAGGCCTCGATGTACGGCCGCAGGTCCTCGCTCACGGCGCGGAAGGCCGGCAGGCCCTGGGCGACGCGCATCGCCTCGGACGCCGGCCGGTCGAAGTCGATGAGGTGCACGTAGATGCCGTGGAACTGGTACAGCGAGCGGTTCCGCACGCCGATCTCGTGGGGCATCGAGGTGGCGTCGTAGCGGCCGAATATGTCGGCCACCTTGTCGGCGTCGGTCGGCGCCATCTTGGCGATGATCATCGTCTGGTGCACGGGGACTCCCAGCGTCGCTGCGGCCCGGGGGAGGGGCTCGGGGATGCGACGACGCTAGGTCGGCGTCGGGACCTACGGCATCGGCCACAGGTCCAGTTCAGGGGCACGTCCACGGGGGGCGGGTGGTGTGCCCCAGGCCCGTCCGGAGGTGCACGGACGCCGTCCGGAGGGTGCGCCGGACCCCTCCCTGGGGACCGTCCGCCTCCGACCTGGGGCGTGCGACCCCCTCGTGTGGGAGGGGCGGACCCCCGACCTGGGTATGAACTCGCCGGTGGTTTCGCCCTCACCTCGCGTACAGGTGTGGCGACGGGTACCGGAGCGGCCTAACTTCCGGAACCGACCCGGCAGCGCCCGACCCAGGACGGGCAGGAGCGGAGCTGACACGCATGACCGGACCGGATGACGCCGTCCCCGACTCGGGTGGGTCGGGCGCCGGTCCGCCGGTCCGGGTGCTCATCTGCAACGACCACGAGGTCCTGCGCCACGGTCTGCGCACGGTGCTGCGCCGCATCCCGGGGCTCAGCGTCGTGGCCGAGGCCGACTGCGTCCGCGAGGCGCTGTCGCTGGCCGCCATGGTCCGGCCGGACGTCACCCTGGTGGGCTTGGACGGGCAGGGGCCGCTGCTGCAGGACCTGGTGCGGGAGCTGACCGGGATGGGCGTCCGGGTCGTGCTGCTCGGTGAGGCCGGTGCCGGCAGCGACCTGGTCGACGTCCTGCGGGCCGGGGCGCGCGGCTACGTGCACACGACCGCGAGCCCGCAGCGGCTGGTGGAGTGCGTGCGAGCGGTGGCCAACGGGGAGACCGTGCTCGACGCGAGCGTCACCGGGGAGCTGCTGCACCGCCTGGACGGCGCGCCGCGGACGGCGGGCGGGGACCGGGCGGCGGCCCACGGACCGCTGACCGCCCGGCAGCAGGCGGTGGCCGAGCTCGTGGCGGAGGGGCTGACCAACGCGGAGATCGCCGCCCGCCTGGAGGTCAGCAGGGCCACCGTCAAGGGCCACATCACGGTGGCGCTGCGCCGGCTCGGACTGCGGGACCGCACGCAGCTGGCGATCCACGTGCACCGCAGCGCGGGCCCGGACACGGGGTGGGGGCTCTCTCCGGCCCGGGGCTGAGGTCCGGAAGGTGCGCGAAGCTCCCCCGGGCGTTCCTGGGAAGACGCTGGGAATGGGCTGGACACAACCTGGAGGTGTAACGCTAGAGTCGCTACAGTCCGGAGGAGACGGACGCGTGTCGGAACTGTCGGCGGATCGGGCGGGAGCCTGATCGGGCTGCACACAGGGGGAACGGCATGGACCAGGACGGGGTTGGCACACGACCGGGATCAGCAGGTCTCCATCGACGCGGCCCCGCGGGGCTCGTCCCGAGACCCCGGAACGCCGGGCCGGCACCCGTCCGCCCGCGCGCGGTCCCCTCGCCGACCACCCTGGTGTGCGTGCTGCTCTGCGAGGACCGCGAGGTGTTCCGCATCGGGCTGCGGGTCGTGCTCGAGGCCGAGCCGGACATGGCGGTCGTGGCCGAGACGTCCCACCTCCCCGAGGCCCTCGAGGCCGCCGAGGGCGAGGGCACCGTGGTCGTCGTCGTCCGGCAGGGGCTGGTCGCCGGCGACGCACTGCCGCTGCTGCGCACCCTGTGCCGGCGGAACACGGCAGTGCTCGTGCTCGCCGAGCCGGAGACCGAGTCCGAACCCGAGCTCGTGGAGATCCTGCAGGCCGGCGTGCGGGGCTTCCTGCCGCGCCGGTCCGGGGCGCAGCGGCTCGTCGACGGCGTGCGGGCGCTGGCCCGGCACGAGGCGGCGCTCGACCCCGCGGCCACCAGCCACCTCGTGCGCCACCTGACGTCCGGGCCCCAGCCGCGGTCCGCTCCCGAGCCGCGGGCCCTCGACCGGCTGACCTACCGGCAGCGCGAGGTCGCCGATCTGGTGGCCCAGGGGCTCAGCAACGAGGAGATCGCCGGCCGGCTGTTCCTCAGCCTGGCGACGGTGAAGAGCCACCTGACCGCGTCGATGCGCCGCCTCGGCGTCCGCTCCCGGACCGAGCTGGCCATCCTGGTCACCCGGGAGAGCTCGTCGGTGGCCGGTCCGCAGCAGACCGCACTGTGAGCACCGTGACGGTGGCGGTCCGGAATGGGACACCCCCGTCACGGCGTCACAACCACCCGTGGACCTGTTCTCTCCTGTGACCCTGGGCGACCTCGAGCTCGCCAACCGCGTCGTCATGGCCCCGCTCACCCGCATGCGCTCCGGCGCCTCCGGCGTCCCCGGGGACCTCGTCGTCGAGCACTACCGGCAGCGCGCCGGCGTCGGCCTGATCATCACCGAGGGCACCTACCCGAACCACGAGGGCCAGGCCTTCGTCGGGCAGCCCGGCATCGTCACCGACGAGCAGGTCGAGGGCTGGCGCCGCGTGGCCGACGCCGTGCACGCCCGCGGCGGCAGGATCGTCCTGCAGGTCATGCACGGCGGCCGGGTGACCCACCCCGACGTCAACGGCGGCCGCCGCGTCGTGGCCCCGAGCGCGGTCGCGATCGACGGCGAGGGCCACACCGAGGAGGGCAAGCAGCCCTACCCGGTGCCGCAGGCGCTGACCGTCGACGAGGCCCGCCAGACCCTGCAGGACTTCGTCTCCGCGTCCCGGCGCGCCATCGAGGCCGGCCTGGACGGCGTGGAGATCCACGGCGCCAACGGCTACCTGCTGCACGAGTTCCTCTCCCCAGCGTCCAACCGGCGCGCCGACGAGTACGGCGGCACGCCGGAGAGCCGGGCGCGCTTCGTCGTCCAGGTGGTGACCGCGGTGGCCGCGGCCATCGGCGCCGGCAAGGTGGGCCTGCGGATCTCGCCCGAGCACAACATCCAGGACGCCTACGAGACCGACCGGGACGACGTCCGGGCCACCTACGGGGCGCTGGTCGACCAGCTGCGCCCACTGGGCCTGGCCTACCTGTCGGTGCTGCACTCCGAGCCGGCCGGGGAGCTGGTGCAGGAGCTGCGCGAGCGCTTCGGCGGGCCGCTGGTCGCCAACAGCGGCTTCGGCTCGGTCACCACGCGCGACGAGGCGGTGCGCCTCATCGAGGCCGCGCACGCCGACGCCGTCGCCGTGGGCCGCGCCGTGATCGCCAACCCCGACCTGGTCGAGCGCTGGCAGGGCGAGCACCCGGAGAACGAGCCGAAGTCGCACCTCTTCTACGCCCCGGGCGCCGAGGGGTACACCGACTACCCGACGCTCAAGGCCGGCTGAGGAAGGACCCCCTGCCCCCACCGCTCGCAGGCTCGCGGCGGGACCCTGCAGGGGGCCGGTGGGCTCGATCGCGCGGACGCCGAGTCCGGGCACGACTCGCCGGGTCGGGTGTCGGTGCGCGCGGTCCGCGGGGACAGTGACGGGGGTCACCACTCCTCGACGACCTCCGGAGGTCGCGATGTCACGGTCCAGGTCGGTCCCCCAGCTCACCACCCGGGTCGGTGTCGCCGCCGCCGTCGCGCTGTCCGCCTCGGCGCTGTGGGCGGTGTCGTCGACGGCCTCGCAAGCCGCGGTGGGGGCGGACGCCCCGGACTGCTCCGCCGAGGACGCGGTGCTCACGGTGGAGGAGCAGCGCATCGGCCAGCCCCTGGTCGAGGGCGGTGAGTCGGCCGCGGCCCAGTTCCTCCGGGCCGCCGGCTTCGAGGAGACGGTGGCGCAGTTCGCCACGGACCTCTGCGCCGCACCGGACCTGGTCGCGGCCGAGGAGCTCGTCGTGCGCTCCGGCGAGGCGCTGTGGGAGCTGGCGCTGGCGCGGGCCCAGGGGGAGCGGGACATCGGCACGATCGACCGGTACGACGACCGGCCGCTCTACTGGGCCCGCCTGCACATGACGCGTGCGGTGCGGCAGTGGGAGGCGCCCGTCGAGCTGAGCGTCGTCCAGCGCAACGCCCTGGTGCAGCTGCTCGACCACGCGTCCCGGGGGCTCACCACCGTCGACTGGCCGGAGGCGCCGGCCGAGGCGAAGCGCGTGATGATCAGCGGCTTCGACACGTACGGCCTCGACCAGAGCCTGCGGAACTCGAACCCCTCGGGTGCCACGGCCCTGCAGCTGGACGGCCGGACGCTGGAGACGGACGCCGGCCCGGTCGTCGTCCAGTCGGTCGTGTTCCCGGTGAACTGGACCGACTTCGACGAGGGGATCGTCGAGGACGCGTTCGGCCAGGTCCTGGGCACCGGGGAGGACCGCGCCGACCTGATCATGACCATCAGCCAGACGAGGCGTGGGCGGATGGACGTCGAGCAGTGGGCCGCCAACGCCCGCGGGGGCTCGGCCGACAACAACCGCAACACGCTCTTCGGGCCCATCTCCCGGCCGTCGCACTGGCCGCAGCCGTTCGACTCCCCGGAGTGGATCGAGACGACGCTGCCCTACGAGGCGATGATCGCCGCCGGCACCGGCCCCTGGCCGGTCGTGCTGAACGACGGGATCTGCGAGTGGCCGGCAGGGACCTTCCCGGCCCCGTCGGCGGTGCGCTGCCAGGACGACCCGTCGGAGGGCTCCCGCGCGGCGTCCGGCCCGGGCGGCAACTACCTCTCCAACGAGAGCATGTACCGCTCCAACCGGCTGCGGATCGGCATGCAGGCGTGGGACGTCCCCGGCGGCCACCTGCACATCTCAGCGCTGGTGTACCCCGAGGACCCGGCGGTGCTGACGAGTCCCGAGTTCGAGGCCGACCGCAGGGCCGTCGTCGAACAGACCATCGCGCTCGTGGCAGCGGCCGGCGCCGCCGCTCCCTGAGCGGGCCGTGATGTGATCGTCGCGGCGCGACACCGCGGTCGCGCCGCGACGAGGAGGCTCCATGGCCGAGGTGCACGGCAGCTGCGACGACCGCTTCTCCGGCGTGCGGGAGGCGTTCGAGCGCGGTATGGAACGCGACGAGCTGGGGGCGTCGATCGCCGTCGACCTCGACGGGGAGACCGTCGTCGACCTGTGGGGCGGGTACCGCGACGAGGAGCGGACGACGCCGTGGACCGAGGACACCATCGTCAACGGCTGGTCGACGACGAAGACGGTCCTGGCGCTGGCCGCGCTGCTCCTGGTCGAGCGCGGCGAGCTGGACGTCCACGCGCCGGTCGCCGACTACTGGCCCGAGTTCGCGGCCAAGGGCAAGAAGGACGTCGAGGTGCGGCACCTGCTGTCGCACACGTCGGGCGTCTCCGGTTGGGAGCGCCCGTTCTCGATCCGGGACATGTACGACTGGCAGACCGCGACCGAGCGGCTGGCCGCGCAGGCGCCGTGGTGGGAGCCGGGGACGGCGTCGGGCTACCACGCGAACAACCAGGGGCACCTGGTCGGTGAGGTGATCCGGCGGATCACCGGGCACACCTTCCGGCAGTTCGTGGCCGACCAGATCGCCGGGCCGCTGGGCGCGGACCTCCAGATCGGCGCGCGGGAGTCCGACTGGGACCGCATCGCACCCGTCGTCCCGCCGCCGCGGCCGGAGGAGGACCCGCGGGAGCTGGACCCGGAGTCGGTGGCGGTCAGGACCTTCACCGCGCCGGTGGCCTCGGCGAAGGCGGCGAACACGCCGGAGTGGCGGCGGGCGGACCTGGGCGCGCTCAACGGGCACACGAACGCGCGCGGGCTGGTGCGCGCCATGCGCGTGCTGTCGCTGGGCGGCGCGGGCCTGCTGTCACCCGAGACGATCGACCTGGTCTTCGACCAGCAGTCCGACGGCGTGGACCTGGTGCTGGAGGCGCCGTTCCGCTTCGGGATCGGCTTCTGCCTCGGGTCGCCGCTCGTCCCGTACGTGCCCGAGGGGCGGACCTTCTTCTGGGGCGGCTGGGGTGGGTCGATGATCATCATGGACCTCGACCGCCGGCTGACGATCGGCTACCTGATGAACCGGATGGCGCCGGGCATCCTGGGCTCGGACCGCAGTGCGGCCTACACCCGGGCGGTGTACTCCGCGCTCGGCTGAGGTCTGGGGGAGGAGCGGCATGGACCTCGACGACGTGGTGCCGGACGCTGACCACGTCACCCGGCAGTCGCGGGTGATCGACGCGTCGCCGTCCGTGGTGTGGGAGGAGCTGCACCGGCTGAGGCTCTCGTCGCTGCCGGTCACCCTGTTGTTCAGCGCGGTGCGCGCGCTGCCCGTGCTGCTGGCGGGCCGGGGGCGCCGGCGCGGCGGGCTCGACCGGACCGTCCTGGACGTGGTGCCGATCCCGGAGCTGGCCTCCGACCCGCCCTCGCACGTGGTGTTCGGTGGCGTGCTGCAGCCCTGGAAGCTGACCGGCGGAAAGCGACCGCCGGTGCTGGACGCGGCCGGGGTCCGGGAGTGGTCAGAGCCCGGCTGGGTGAAGGTGGGCATGGAGTTCCGGCTGACGCGGACCCTCGGGGGCACCCGGCTGAGCTGCGAGACGCGGATCGTCGGCACCGATGCTGTCTCGCGGCGGCGCTTCGGGCTCTACTGGCTCGCCGTCCAGCCGGGCAGCTCGGCGATCCGGTGGGAGCTGCTCACCGCCGTCGCCATGCGCGCCGAGGCGCGGTCCGGGTAGGACTCGTGCATGCCCTGGACCGAGCGCGACATCCCCGACCCGACCGGCCGGGCCACGGACGCCTGGTTGGCGACGCTCGGCACCGACTCGGCGCAGGTCTCCCATGACGACGCTCTCGCCGCCCTGGACGCGGTCCGGGATGAGTCCGAGACACGTCCAGGCCGCCCCGCGGGGGAGAGGTGACGATGGCCTGGACCGAGCGCGACATCCCCGACCTGACCGGCCGGACGGCGGTGGTGACCGGCGCGAACGGTGGGCTGGGCCTGCAGACGGCGCTGGCGCTGGCGGGCGCGGGTGCGCACGTGGTTCTCGCCGCGCGTGATGGCGCCAAGACCGCGGCGGCGGAGGCGCGGATCCGGGTGGGCTCCCCGTCGGCGTCGCTGGAGGTGGTGCCGCTGGACCTCGGCGACCTGTCGTCCGTGGCGGCCACCGCGCGGTCGGTGCTGGATCGGCACGAGCGCGTCGACCTGCTGGTGAACAACGCCGGGGTCATGGCGATGCCGCGGCGGACGACGGTCGATGGGTTCGAGGAGCAGTTCGGCGTGAACCACCTGGGGCACTGGGCGCTGACCGCACACCTGCTGCCGGCGCTGCTGCGGGCGACGGCCGCGCGGGTGGTGACGGTGACGAGCACGGCGCGGCACCGGGCCGGTCGGCTGGACCCGACCGACGTCCACCTCGAGCGCGAGCGGGGCTACGGGGCGTGGTCGGCCTACGCGCGGTCGAAGATGGCCAACCTGCACTTCGGGCTGGGCTTGCAGCAGCGGTTCGCGGCCGTCGGCGTCCGGGCTGCGTCCTTGGTCGCGCACCCGGGGCTGACGAACACCGACCTGCAGGCGCGCGCGGTGCGGGAGGGCGGCGCCGGCCGGGTGGGGGCGTTCTTCGAGGTGATGACGGCGCGGTCGGGGATGTCGCCGTTCGAGGGTGCCCGGCCGCAGCTGCGGGCCGCGACCGATCCGCGGGCTCATGGCGGGGAGTTGTACGCGCCGCGGTACGGGTCGCACGGCCCGGCCGTGCGGCGGCCCATCCTGCGCCGATGGGGCCTGCAGGAGCAGATCGACGTCTTGTGGCAGGTCTCCGAGCGCGAGACCGGCATTCAGCTGAACGTCGCGTTGAGTCATCCTCTCCCCTGACAGGGGCTCCCTGCGCTCAACGTTGCACTTGAGCGTCTGTTTGACAGGGCTCGACTCCTAGCGGCGGCGATGGTCGGCATGGCGCCCGTGCTCGCAGGGGAGAAGGCCTGCGGCTGGGGGTCGGCAGGCGGCTCGGGCTGCCCGTCGCGTCGCGCTTTCCAGGTCGCGTTCCTTTGAAGCCGGTAGAAACGCGCTTTAGGACACGACCGTCCTCGACCAGCGGCTGACCATCAGGCACACGCAAGCAGGATGCGCTCGGTGCACCTTGCTCGCGGCAGCACGATGTGCACCGGGACCAGGAATGGGTGCACACATTGAGGAGTATCCTCTGGCCAGGCATTTCCACGCGTCCTACGCAGGAACGCTGCGCGTCCACGGGAGCATCGGGGGGTCGAAACAGAGTCGTGATTAAAGTGTGCCCTTGCGGCAAGTGGACGGCTGGACAGTCAGCTCGCCGGACAGCGCCATGCTCCCAGTTGGCCCCTTGTGCCCCAGTTGGGTTCGCGGGCTGGCCGCGACCTAAGAACTGTGCGGGCCAAGCAGTCCTGTTTGTTTCACGACACCCACACGACCTCATAGGGCCGTTTGGTCGACACGAACTCCAGGCAGTATTAACCGCGGGCTTGTGTCAAGTCTGTGGGGAGAATCTTGGTGAACGTTCATATGGGATACCGCAGTATGGACGCCAGGATGCCCAGAGCGGTTTCAATGGAGAGACGTTGATGCACGAGCGGTGCTTGCGCCTGGCACTAGCCTCGTGTCCTGGGCTTGACCGTTGGGCGCACCTGGATCAGATGACGGTATTGCGCGAGCCAATAGGTCAACGTCATACCCTTCGCGGCGGGTCGGGCGGCCTCATGGAGATCAATCCGTCCTCCGTTGCTTGGGAGATCGTTCACCTTCGCAGTGATTCTGCACCGGTCTGCGCGCATGAACTGGAAAAAGGTCGATATGTTTGAGGCGGTGATCCCGTAGGCCCGATCACTGGTTGCGACGGCTGCCGAGGCGGTAGCCGACCAGGACGCCAATCAAGGTGAGCAGGCTGCCGCCCGCCGCGCCGAGAGCGAGCGTGCGGAGGTCCGACGTTCCCGCGGGAACGCCGGCACGGCCGGTGAAGACCTGCGGCTGGGGAGCAGCGGGAGCCTCGACGTCCGTCGAGCTCACTGCGGCAGCCGAGGGCCGAGGCTCGACAGGAGCAGCCCCGGCACCGGCCAGCTCGGCGTCCACCGCGGTGAAGAACTGGGCGGCCAGCCGCTTGGCGACACCGGTGATCATTCGCTGGCCCACACCGGCCACCGGGCCGCCCACCACCGCGTCCGCCGAGTAGGTCAGGACGGTGCCATCGCCGTCCGGCGCCAGCTCGATGGTCACCGTCGCCCGCACCTGCCCCGGCGCCCCGGCCCCGGACGCGTGCATCACGTACGACTTGGGTCGCTCCTGGTCGGTCAGGTGCACCTCGCCGGCGTACGTCCCCTTCACCGCCCCGACGCCCACCGAGACGTCCATCCGGTACGAGTCCTCGCCGACCCGCTCCAGCGCCAGGCACCCCGGGATCGTCCGCGCCAACACGGCCGGGTCGGTCAGCGCGGCCCACACCGCCTCAGGGGAGCCGTGCAGCACCGCCGAGCCGTCGAGGTTCACGCACCCACTCCCGTCCTGCGGCCCGACGCCGCCGTCCGCTCGGCCGTCTCCGAACGCATCAGGTCGTACAGCTCGGTGGGGGAGATCGGCATGGAGGTGATCCGCCGTCCCACCGCGTCCTCGATGGCCGACGCCAGCGCCGCCGACCCCGGGATCACCCCGGCCTCGCCGGCGCCCTTGATGCCCAGCGGGTTCAGCGGCGAGGGCGTCTGCTGGTGGTCGATCACGATGTCCGGGACCTCCGACGCGTACGGCATGAGGAAGTCCATGAACGACGCGTTCTGCAGCTGCCCGTCGGCGTCGTAGGCCATCCGCTCGTACAGTGCCCCGCCCACGCCCTGCGCGACCCCGCCGTGCACCTGGCCCTCGACGATCATCGGGTTCACCACGTTGCCGCAGTCGTGCACCACCGCGTAGTTGACGACGTCGATCTCCCACGTCTGCGGGTCGATCTCCACGATCGCCGCGTGCGCGCCCGACGCGAACGTCGAGCGGATCGGGGAGTAGTAGTCGCGGTGCTCCAGCCCCGGCGCGTCCCCCGGCGTCACCGGCGGCTGGTCGTTCGAGGCCTGGACGGCGAACTGCGTCGCCTGCTTGGCCGCCTCGTCGAACGCGTACCGCAGCGGGTTGGACAGCACCGCGACCGTCCGCAGCGGGATCGAGGCCCCCGGTGTCCCCTTCACCTGCACGACGCCGTCGGCGATCTCCAGATCCCCCGGGTCGGCCTCCAGCACGTCGGCGGCGATCCGCAGCGCCTTGTCCCGCACCCCGCGCGCGGCCAGCGCGATCGCGTTGCCGCTCATCACCGCGGCCCGTGAGGCGAAGGTGCCGACCGCGTACGGGAAGCGGCGGGTGTCGCCGGTGGTCACCTCGACGTCCGCGATCGGCACCCCGAGCTCGGAGGAGACGATCTGCGCGAACGACGTCTCGTGCCCCTGGCCCTGCGTGGTCAGCCCGGTCGACACCAGCACCTTGCCGCTGCCCAGCACCTGCACGTGCCCGCCCTCGTACGGGCCGGGCCCGGTGCCCTCCACGTACAGCGCCATCCCGACGCCGAGCAGCTTGCCGCGCGCCTCGGCGTCGTCCCGCAGCGCGTCGATCCCGTCCCACCCGACCAGCGCCTTCAGCTTCTCGAGCAGCGCCGGGTAGTCGCCGGAGTCGTAGACGACCGGCCGGCCGTCCTGGAACGTGAGGTGGTGGTCGTACGGGAACTGCGAGGGCTGGATGAGGTTGCGCTCGCGGACGACGGCCCGGTCCAGGCCGAGCGCGTCGGCGATGCGGTCCATCGTCCGCTCCATCGCGAAGCAGCCTTGCGGCCGCCCGGCGCCGCGGTACGGCGTCACGATGACCGTGTTCGTGTAGACGCTCTCCACGACCACCCGGTACACGGGGATGACGTACGGGCCGACCAGCTGGGTCGCGGTGATGATCGGCACGATGATCCCGTAGGGCGTGTACGCGCCGTGGTCGTGCCAGACGTGGACGTCGAGCGCGGTGATCCGGCCGTCGTCGTCGAACCCGACGCTGACCTCTTGCCGCTGCTGCCGTTCGTGGGCGCTGGAGATGAAGTGCTCGCGGCGGTCCTCGGTCCACTTCACCTCGCGGCCCAGCGCGATCGCGGCCATCGGCACCAGCAGCTCCTCGGGCCACGGGTGCACGATCTTCACGCCGAAGCCGCCGCCGACGTCCGGGGCGACGACCTCCACCTGGTCGAGGGAGAGCTGGAGCTTGGCGGCGATGGCGGCCCGCACCGACGTCGAGGCCTGGGTGCTGGTGTGCACCCGCAGCGAGCGGTCGTCGGCGTCCCACCGCGCGTGCACGCCCTTGCCCTCCAGCGGCATGCCGGCGCTGCGCTCGACGTACTGGGTGAAGGAGAGCGTGTGCGGTGACACGGCCAGCGCCGGCTCGACGTCCCCGGTCTCCTGGTGGTGCCGCGCCGCGACGTTGTCCGGGATCTCCTCGTGGACGCACGCCCGCGCCTCGCGGGCTGCGTCCACCCCGACGACGGCGGGCAGCTCCTCGTAGGTGACGGCGATCCGCTCGGCGGCGTCCTCGGCGACGTACCGGTCGGTCGCCACCACCATCACGACCGGCTCGCCGACGTGGTTGACCTCGCCGTTGGCCAGCGGGTAGCCGGTGCGCGGCGCGGTCAGCTGGGGGTGGGGGATGAGCACGGGCAGCGGCTCGGCGAGCGGGCCGGTGAGGTCCTCGTAGGTGTAGATGGCGACCAGGCCCTCGACGTCGAGGGCGGCGTCCACGTCGACGTCGACGATGCGGGCGTGCGCGTGCGGGCTGCGCACGAAGGCGGCGGCGAGCGCGCCGGCGCCGATGTCGTCGAGGTAGCGACCCCGGCCGGTGATGAGCCGGGCGTCCTCGCGCCGGCGGACCGGCTCGCCGAACAGCTTGGTGGTCACGCGGCGCCGTCCCGCATCGTCGCGGCCGCGTGGCGCACGGCCTTCTTGATGTTCGCGTAGCCGGTGCACCGGCAGAGGTTGCCGCCGACCAGGTCGTCGACCTCCGCCTCGGTGATCTCCTCGGCCGCGTCCCGCGCCTCGAGCCCGGCGGCGATCGTCACCAGGAAGCCCGGCGTGCAGAAGCCGCACTGCAGGGCGTGGCACTCGCGGAACGCCTCCTGGACCGGGTGCAGCACCTGCCCGCCCTGGTGGTCCTCGCGGGCCAGCCCCTCGACGGTCGTGACGGAGGCCCCGTCCACCTGCACGGCCAGCACCAGGCAGGAGCGCACCGGCTCGCCGTCCACCAGCACCGTGCAGGCCCCGCACACGCCGTGCTCGCAGCCGACGTGCGTGCCGGTCAGCCCGAGGTCGTGCCGCAGCGCGTCGGAGAGCAGCCGCCGCGCCGGCACGGTGGCTTCACGTGGAACACCGTTCACGGTCAGCCGGACGGTCCGTTCGGTGTCGACGGAGACGGTCACTCGGATCCCCCTGCGGCTTCGACGGCGGCATCGGCCAGCGTCCGTTCGGTCAGCACGCCGACCAGCAGGCGGCGGTAGTCGGCGCTGGCGTGCAGGTCGCCGTCCGGCTCCACCAGCGTGCGGGCCAGCGCGCCGGCGGCGGCCCAGTCGGCCTTCTCCACCGGGGAACCGGCGACGGCGTCGGTGAGGTCGTGCACCTCGGGGGTCAGGCCCACCGAGACGTAGGAGGCCCGGACGGCGGCGACGCGGCGGTCCTCGTCGAGCGTGACGACGACGCCGGCGCCGCACACCGCGTAGTCGCCCTTCCGCCGGGCCACCTCGGCGAAGGTGGTGCCCGACCGCGGCGGCAGCGCCGGGAAGAAGGCCGAGGTGACGACGGCGGCGCCCGGCAGCGAGGTCTCGAGCGGGCCGACGAACAGGTCGCGCCAGCCGACGGTGCCCGTGCCGGACGACGAGGCCACCGTCACCGACCCGCCGGTCAGCGCCAGCACCGACGTCATCTCGCCGGCGGGGTCGGCGTGCGCGATCGAGCCGACCGTCGTCCCCCGGTTCCGGATCGCCGGGTGCGCCACGTTCGCCGTCGCCCGGGCCAGCAGCGGCTGGACCCGGGCGGCTCCCTGGTGCGCCAGGAGTCCCGCGTGCCGGACCAGCGCCCCCACCCGCACGCCGTCCCCGCCGACCTCGACGGTGTCGAGGCCGGGCACGCGGTTGAGGTCGACCAGCGTGGTCGGCGCCGCGAGCCGCATCGACAGCAGCGGCAGCAGCGACTGGCCACCGGCCAGCACCTTGGCGCCCTCCTCGGCGGCGAGGACCTCCAGGGCCTCGGGCACCGAGCGCGGGTCGGCGTACCGGAAGGGGGCGGGTTTCACCGGGGCAGCGTGCCCTCTCCGGGGTTGCGGCGGGGGACGCCCGGCCGGCCGACCTCGTCGACCGAGGACGGGTCCGGGCTCACCTCGTCGCCGTGCACGTGGCCGAAGGTCGTGCCCGCCACCGGGTGGGAGCCCTCACGCAGCAGCGCGGCCTTCATGTCCGCCGGAGCGAGCGCCCGGGCCACGTGCCAGGCCAGCACGGCGACGATCGAGCCCAGCGCGATGCCGGTGAGCTGGTACTGGTCGTTGAACGCGATGGTGACGTTGCCGATCCCGATGATGATCCCGGCGGCCAGCGGCACCAGGTTGATCGGGTTGGCGAAGTCGACCCGGTTCTCCTTCCAGATCTTGGCGCCGAGCAGGCCGATCATCCCGTAGAGCACGACGGTGATCCCACCGAGCACCCCGCCGGGGACGATGTTGATAAGCGCGCCGAACTTGGGGATCAGGCCCAGCAGGATCGCCACGATCGCCGCCACGTAGTAGGCCGCCGTCGAGTAGACGCGGGTCGCCGCCATCACGCCGATGTTCTCCGCGTAGGTGGTGGTGGGGGACCCGCCGACCGAGGTGGCGACGACGGTGGCGACACCGTCGGCCATCACCGCGCGGCCCATCACCGGGTCCAGGTCGCGCTTGGTCATCTCGGCGACCGCCTTGACGTGGCCGACGTTCTCCGCGACCAGGGCGATGACAGCGGGGATGACCAGCAGCGAGTAGTTCAGGGAGAAGCTCGGCGCGGTGAAGTCCGGGAGGCCGAACCAGTCGGCGGCGGCGACGGAGTCGAAGTTGATCCGGTCGCGGGTGGACACCGTGCCGGTGCCGTCGGGTGAGGTGATCTGCCCGGCGGTCACGTCGAGCAGGACCGACAGCAGGTAGCCGAAGACCAGGCCCAGCAGGATGGAGATGCGGGCGAGGAAGCCCCGCAGCGCCAGCGAGGCCACGATGACGAAGGCCATCGTCGCGAGCGCCACCCACTGGTCCTGCGGCCAGTACACGCCGGCGGCGACCGGGGCCAGGTTGAAGCCGATCAGCATGACCACCGCGCCGGTGACGGCGGGCGGCAGCACCTTGTTGATCGCGCCGAGGCCGGCGACGTGGATCAGCAGGCCGACGAGGGCGAGGACGACACCGGCGACCAGGAGGGCGCCGACGACGTCGCTGGAGTCGCCACCGTTGGCGCGGATCGCCGCCACGCCACCGACGAACGCCGCGCTGGTGCCCAGGTAGCTCGGCACCCGGTTCTTCACGATGAGCAGGAAGATGATCGTCGCGATCCCGCTCATCATGATCGCCAGGTTGGCGTCCAGTCCCATGATCAGCGGGAAGACGAAGGTCGCTCCGAACATGGCGACCACGTGCTGCCCGCCGATGCCGATCGTCCGCGGCCAGGACAGGCGTTCGTCGGGTGCCACCGCCTCGCCCAGCGGCGGGGTCTTCCCGTCCCCGTAGAGCTTCCAGCCGAACGCCATGACCGCCTCCTCGACCTGCCCCTGGGACCTGGCCGGCTCCCCCCGACGGACGTCGCCGGCTCCCAGGGAGGCGTCAATGTGACACGCCCGACTGACAGGGCGGAAGTACCTCAGTGCTAAATCGTCGTTGCAGGGATGTCTCACTGCTGAGGTAATCGACCGGTACGGTGCGCGGGGTGACAGCTACCGGCGTCCGGCACGTCTCCCTGCGCAGCGGCGTCTATGCCGACTCGGTCCGGTTGATGCAGGTCAGCCGGGACGTCGGCGCCCGCGAGGGGGTCACCGCGGTGCTCGTCGCGATGGCCACGCCGCTCAACCTGGAGCTCGCCGCGGGCATGGGTCTGGGGCCCGGGGACGGCGCCTCGCCCGACCAGCTGCTGATCGCGATCGAGGCTGCGGACGACGACGCGCTGGGTGCCGCGGTCGCCGCCGTCGACGCCGCGCTGGCCGCCCGCGAGCGCACCGCCGGCCCCGCGCAGGCCGTCCCGCTGCGCACCCTCGGCGCCGGCCTCGACGCGCTGCCCACCGACGGCCCCGCGCTGGCCATCGTGAGCGTCCCCGGGCAGTACGCCGTCGCCGAGGCCGCCGACGCGATCGCCGCCGGCCGCAGCGTGCTGGTCTTCTCCGACGGCGTCCCGGTCGAGCACGAGGTCGCGCTCAAGCAGGCCGCCCGCGACGCCGGGGTGCTGGTCATGGGCCCCGACTGCGGGACGGCGATCGTCTCCGGCCTGGCGCTCGGCTTCGCCAACGTCGTCCGCCGCGGCCCGGTCGGGCTGGTCGCGGCGTCCGGCACCGGCGCCCAGCAGGTGTCCTGCCTGCTCGACGTCGCCGGCGTCGGCGTCTCGCACGTGCTCGGCGTCGGCGGCCGCGACCTCTCCGAGGCGGTCGGCGGGCTGGCCACCATCGACGCGCTCGCGCTGCTGGACGCCGACCCGGCCACCGAGCGGGTGCTGCTGGTGTCGAAGCCGCCGGCGCCGTCGGTGGCCGCGGCGGTGGCCAAGGCCGCTGCGGAGCTGTCCGTGCCGGTGTCCTCGGCCGCGCTGTCGGCGGAGACCCCCGACCTCACCGCCGCGGTCGAGGCCCTGCTGCGGGACGCGGGGGTCGCGGTGCCGGAGTGGCCGTCACGTCCCGCCGCACTGCGGGCCGCCCCCGGCGCCGTCCTCAAGGGCCTCTTCGCCGGCGGGACGCTCGCCGACGAGGCGATGCTCATCGCCGCCCCCGTGCTCGGCGACGTGCGGTCCAACACCCCGCTGCGCGCCGAGCTCGACCTCGGGACGGACCTGTCCGCCCGCGGCCACGTCGTCGTCGACTTCGGGGACGACGCGCTCACCGTCGGCCGGGCGCACCCGATGATCGACCCCACGCTGCGGCTGGAGGCGCTGGCCCGGATCGCGGCGTCCGGCGAGCCCGCGGTCGTGCTGGTGGACGTCGTCCTCGGCCACGGCGCCGACCCCGACCCGGCCGCGACCCTGGCCCCCGCGCTGCGGGCGGCCGGGCTGCCCGCCGTCGTCGCCCTCATCGGCACCGAGGCCGACCCGCAGGGCTGGTCCCGCCAGGCCGACGCCCTCGCCGCGGCCGGCGCCGCCGTCTTCGCCTCCAACGCGCAGGCCACCCGGCACGCGCTCGACCTGCTGGGAGCCGCGCGATGAGGGACCTGCTCTCCGGGACGCCGACGGTCGTCGCCGCGGGCGTCGACGTCTTCTCCGACGCGCTGCGCGCCCAGGGCGCCGACGTGCACGACGTCGACTGGCGCCCGCCCGGCCTCGGCGACCCCGCCGACCTCGCTGCCCTCGCCCTCGACCGGCGCCGGGCCGCGGCCAACCGCACCGCCGTCGAGCGGGTGATGGCCGCGGGGTCCCGGCTGGTCGACGTCCGGCCGGCGAGGGACGTGCTCGGCCTGACCGACCGCACGCTGCTGCACGCCGGCCCGCCGATCGGCTGGGACGACGCGAGCGGCCCGCTGCGCGGCGCCCTGGTCGGCGCCTGCCTGTTCGAGGGGTGGGCCTCGACCGTCGAGGAGGCCGAGCGGCTGCTGGCCTCGGGCGGGGTCGCGCTCGACCCGTGCCACCACCGCTCGTGTGTCGGGCCGATGGCCGGGGTGACCTCGCCGTCGATGTGGACGTGGTGCCTGGAGGACCCGGTCACCGGCGGCCAGGCGTACTGCAACCTCAACGAGGGCCTGGGCAAGGTGCTGCGGATGGGCGCCTACGCCGACGAGGTGCTCACCCGGCTGCGGTGGATGCGCGACGTCCTCGGGCCGGTGCTGCAGGCGGCGGTGCGCTCGATGGCCGACCCGCTCGACGTCAAGGCCGTGCTCGCGCAGATGCTGCAGATGGGCGACGAGGGGCACAACCGCAACCGCGCCGGCTCGCTGATGACCCTGCGCGAGCTGTCCCCGGCGGTCGTCGAGGTGGACGCGCCGTCGTCCGACGTCGCTGCGGTGCTGCGCTTCATCGGCGGCAACGAGCACTTCTTCCTCAACCTCGGCATGCCGACGGCGAAGCTCGCTCTCGACGCGGCGCGGGACGTGCCGGGCTCGACGATGGTGACTGTGATGTCCCGCAACGGGACCGAGTTCGGTATCCGGACCGCCGGCACCGGCGACCGCTGGTTCACCGGCCCGGCGAACACCCCGGTCGGCCTGTTCCTCGGCGACTACGGCCCGGAGGACGCGAACCCCGACATCGGCGACTCCGCGATCATGGAGACCTACGGCGTCGGCGGGTTCACCATGGCCGCGGCACCGGCGATCGTCCGGTTCGTCGGCGGCACCGTGCCCGACGCGCTGGCCACCACCGAGCGGATGTACCAGCTGACCCTGGCCGAGAACCCGGCGATGCAGGTGCCGATCCTCGGCTTCCGCGGCTCACCGACCGGCATCGACGTCCTGGCCGTGGCGCGCACCGGGTGGCTGCCGCAGATCAACACCGGGATGGCGGGGCGGGTGGCCGGCACGGGGCAGGTCGGCGCCGGGCTGGTGCAGCCGCCGCGTGAGTGCTTCGAGCAGGCGCTGGCCGCCCTCACCGCGGAGGCCCGCGCCGCCGCCTGAACCGTCGAGTGCGACGGACTCGTGGTGATCGGCCGCTGATGGCCACGAGATCGTCGATCTCGCCCGGGTCCCGGGCTCCAGACGTGCGAGATCGCCGATCTCGGCGGCGGGAGCGGGCAGGGCGCCTCAGCGGGCGCAGGTCAGCAGCGTGCGGACCGCGCCCGCCAGCTCACCGGTCGAGGTGAGCGGTGCGGGGAACGGCACGCGCAGGTCGTAGCAGCCGGTGCGGGGCTCGACGCGGAAGAGCACGCCGTGGCGGTCGAGGCCCAGCAGGTGCACCGGGTCGTCGCCGGCCCACGCCTGCACCCGGGCGCGCAGCTCGGCCAGCGGGCCGGCGTGCTCGCTCACCAGGTCGGCCTCGGCGGCGCCCAGCGGGTCGGGCCGGGCTGCGGCGTAGTCCTCCGGCGTGACCTCGGTGCAGCCGCCGCCCTCGTGCAGCAGCACCTCGGCGACGTCGAGGCGCAGCAGCGTCGCGGTGAGCCCCACGTCGAGCAGGACGTCGTCCGGGCGGACGGCGGCGAAGGCCAGCACCAGGTCGGCCTCGTCCTCGGCGGGCACCGGCGTCAGCCACCCGGCGAGCTCCAGCTGCGCTCGCAGCGGGTTGCGCAGCGGCTGCACCGAGCGGGAGGTCACCGTCACCTTCGCCGGCAGGTCGCCCTCCGGGGCCTCGCGGACCGCCGCCGCCAGCCCTCCGCTCCGGGGGACGACGACCAGCACCCGCCCGTCGTCCAGCGTGGCCGCGGCCAGCAGCCGGCTGGTGCCGAGGCCCAGGGCCTGCACCGAGGCCACGGGCCGGGTGGCGACCGTGCGGGCCCGCTGAGCGGCGTCCGCGGTGCGGTCCTGGTGGGCGGGGGAGGACGTCCGGCGTCCGATGGTCATGGGTGCCCCTCGGGGTCGACGTCCCTGGAATAAGGTGAGCCTAACCAAACACTGGAGGTCCCGTGAACACCCCTCGTCCCAAGGTCCGGATCAGCCGCGCCCTCGGCATCCCGCTCACGCCCAAGGCCGTCGAGTACTTCGAGCGCCGCCCGTACCCGCCCGGCGAGCACGGCCGCAAGCGCCGCAAGGACAGCGACTACTCCACCCGGCTGCGGGAGAAGCAGCGGCTGCGGGCCCAGTACGACATCAGCGAGACGCAGCTGCGCGCCGCGTTCGACCGGGCCCGGCGCACCGGCGGCAAGACCGGCGAGGCGCTGATCCAGGACCTCGAGTCCCGCCTCGACGCCACGGTGCTGCGGGCCGGCTTCGCTCGCACCATCTACCAGGCCCGCCAGTTCGTCACCCACCAGCACGTGCTGGTCAACGGCAAGCGGGTCGACCGGCCCTCCTACCGGCTCAGGCCCGGCGACTTCGTCCAGATCGCCGAGAAGTCGCAGACCTTGGAGCCGTTCGTCGTCGCCGCTTCCGGTGCGCACGCCACCCCGCCGGCCTACCTCGAGGTGCGCCTGGCCGACCTGGTGGCCCGTGTCGAGCGCGTGCCCGGCCGCGACGAGGTGCCGGTGGTCTGCGAGGAGCAGCTGGTCGTGGAGCACTACTCCCGCTGATCCCCGCGAGATCTGCACACTCGTGACCACCACGGCCCTGGTCGGCGCCACTGTGCAGATCTCGCGCCGGGCGGGTAGCCGCCGGGACGTGCACCCCCGCGACGTCGTCCGGCGCAGCAAGCGGCTGTCCTACGTGCTCCGTCACGCTCCCGGCAGCGTCGGGCTGACCCTCGACGCCGCCGGCTGGACGGACGTCGACGCCCTGCTCGCCGCCCTCGGCTGGACGCGGGCCGAGCTGGAGCGGGTGGTCGCCACCAACGACAAGCGCCGGTTCGCCCTCGACGAGAGCGGCACCCGGATCCGCGCCAGCCAGGGCCACAGCGTCGCCGTCGACCTCGGCTACGCCGCGCTGACCCCGCCCCCGGTCCTCTTCCACGGGACGGCGGAGCGGAACCTGCCGGCCATCGAGGCCGAGGGGCTGCGGCCCGGACGCCGGCACGCGGTGCACCTGAGCCCCGACGAGGTCACCGCGCGCCGGGTCGGAGCGCGCCACGGCCGGCCGGTCGTCCTCCGCGTCGACGCCGGGGGCGTGGCGCGTGACGGCGCCGTCTTCACCCGGTCGGCGAACGGCGTGTGGCTGGTCGACGCCGTCCCACCCCGGTACCTCCGGGCGCTGGGGCGGCAGGTCGCAGCCTGGCCATGAGTGCGACCTGGGCGCCAGCGGGGGTGTCTGAGGCCCTCTCGGGTAGCTGACCGGGCCCGTCCGGACCTGCCGCACTCAACGCTGGCAGCGCTCGTCAGCAGGTCGATGTCCCATGGGGCCGAGGCGGCCTGGGGTCCCGCTACGCCGACGCACCGATCACTCGCTCGCAGCGGCGCATCAACTCGATCCAGCCTCGCTTGTGCAGAGCCGTCCGGTTGGTTGCGCGGCTCGGCCTGGCTCATCCGATCCGCTCGTCCCTCGTGGGAGCAGCTCACACCGAACACCGTGCGTGTGGACTATGGGCGCCGTTGGACGGTCTCCCGCGTCCCTTTGAGGGCGTTCGCCGCGAGGACGATCTGGCCCCGAGGGTCGACGAAAGGTGACGAGGTGAGGAATGTGATCATCAACGTCCTGCCGTCGGGGGCGCGGTCGTCGATGCGTGCGCGCACCGTGCCGGCGTACAACTGCCCACGTCCGGTGCGGCCGCGGATCGTGGCCTCGATGACACCGTCCTTCTCGTTCCGCCATGTCAGGTCGTAGTCGCCACGGGCGTACGTGGCGGGGTCGATGGCGGCAGCGGCTGCTGCGAGCTCCTTGACCAGCCTGCTGTCGTCCGTCGCTGTCGTCGCCCCCCGGGACGGCACGTCATCCACACCGGCCGCTCCCCCCGCGGCGCCCGACCGGGTGCGGAGGTCCTCGATGGCGCGCTTGAGCTGGGCGAGCACCCGATCGAACGACGTCCCCGCGACAGGTCCGAGCGCAGCGATGACGGCGTCCACCTGTTCGTTCGAGAGGTCCGAGGGAACCTCCGAGACGAAGCGCCTGGCATCCCCGGCTGTGACGCCAGGCCCACTGCCCGCGCCGACGATCGCCTCCCACAGCCTCCGGACTGGAGCGTTCGCCTTGGCGATCTCCGCTCGGATCTCCGGGCTCGCGGCGCGATCGGCCGGACGGCCCTCGGCCGGCACTCCGTCGGTCGGCGCCGACTTCGGAGCGCCGGGCACAGCGGCCCTGCCGCCGCCATCCGTCCCCCGGCCCGCACCGTGACGCTGATCGGCCAAGATCCTGCGCACGGTGTCCACAGTCTGCTGTCCCCGCGGCAGTCTTCCCTGGGCGGTTCCTGTCACGGCCAGCAGGAGCTCGAGATCCGCCGTGCTGAACTGGTCCTTGTTCGCAGCGATGACAGCCAGGAGTTCCCGGTTGAGCTCCTCCTGAGCGGCGGAGGGGTCGCCGCCCTTCCTCATGGCCTCCTCGATCCTCGCCTTCAGGGCCGGATCGGACTCGATCATCTGCTGGACCTCGGGCGGTACTGGCGTGCCACTCGCTGCCACGGCCTGGAAGAGCTGGACGAGAGGCTCCTCGGTGCCGGGCCCGAGCTGGGCCGTCGCCCTGCCGGAACCGAGCAGGACCACGGCCGCGACTAGACTCGCCGCGGCATAGACTGGCACCTTCTTCCCGGCGCCTTTCGCGACGGTGCCGGTGCCTTTCGCGATCACCCCCAGGGCGGCGAGCATGGCCGCCAGCGCGGCCTCCTTGGTGGCGTCGCGCATCACCGCGTAGACCAGGACCCCAGCGGTGTTGACGACGCTGATGTACAGATCCCCACCGATGGCGTAGCACGGCCCAGGTGGGATCCAGGTGCCCGGTGCGAACATGAGCCCGCCGCACTCCGCTGGACCCGTCAGCTTGTTGGCGAGCGCGATCTCCGCGGCGAGCTTGCCGATGCGAAACGATGCTCCGGACGCCGTGGTGATCTCGTACATCGTTGCGTTGCGGAAGTCCCAGATGTCGGGTTCCCCCTGGTACATCCCGCTCTTGGCCGTGAAGTTCCCCCGCAGGCACCTGAGGGCGTCCTGCTCGGCGGGGCTTCCACCGCGCAGGTAGACCCAGTCCAGGTTGAAGCCCAGTGAGACGCCCCGGCGGCTGGCAGGGTGCGTCGCCTCGTAGGTCTCCTGGACGCAGATCTCGGCCTGTTTCCAGACGGGGTTCAGCGCGGTGACCGGCACCGCGACCGGCGGGCATGCCGTCGGGGGGCACGCGCGCTGTACCACGGCTGCTGCGGGTGGCGCCTGTTCGAGGCCGATCGTCTGCTGCAGGACGTGGGTCAACTCGTGAGCCAGCAGCATCCGTCCGTCTGCGGTACCGGGGCGATACTCGCCGGCGGCAAATGCGATGTCGGTTCCGACGGTGAGGGCACGCGCGTGCAACCGCTCCGCCAGGGTGGCGGCCGCCGAGTCCGTGTGTACCCGCACGGCCGACAGGTCCTGTCCGAAGCGCGCCTCCAACTCCTCCCGTTCGCCCCGAGGAAGCGGATGGCCGCTGCCCATCCCGGATGGGGCTGAGCTCGGCAGACCGGGAGCTGCTGCGTCCCGCGCCATCTGCACTGCGAGGGGTGCGCCAGGTGAGCGTGTCCCGTGCATGACCGGCGTGCCGGTGCCCGCGAGGATCGACCGCGCCGTCCGTTCCGCCTCCCGCTCCAGCGGGTCGTCCTGGCGGCTGACGCGCAGACCCGAGAGAACGGGAGGAGGCCCCCCCGCCGCGAGTCCGCCGCGGCCCGACCCCGACCGCCCCGAGGAGGCGTCGCGAGCCAGGCGATGGGGGGCGTCCTCCTGGGCGCCGCCGCAGTGGGGATCGGTGTCCGCCCGGCGCTGGACGAACGAATCCGCGGCGTGAGCGCTCGTCCCGCGGAGACCATGGCCACCGGCTGTCGCCCAGAGCGGTCGGATGCCACTGGGGGCGTCCTGGTCACCGTGGATCGGAACACGGCTGAAGTCGTGACCGGATCGAGGATCGGCTGACAGCGCCGCAGCCGGGTCGATCTCGTCCCCCGGTCGTCCCGGTACCGCCGTCAGAGTCGTCGTACCGTCCGCCTCACACCGTCTCGTGGCGACCAGGGACTGGGTGGCGGACGGTGGACCGAGTGTGCGGTCCTGCCCCCTGCTGAGGACAGGGTGCGGTGTGGCCTCCCGATACGGAGAGGCTCGACGGGTCTCCGATGAGAATCGGCCGACCGGCGATCTACCCATGCGGCCACTTCCACAGCTGAACGGCACGCGACAAACGGAGGTGCTGGATGCGCCGGGGTAGCTTATCGCCCTCGATGGGGTTGCAGTATCGACGAACTGGTCGAAGCCGTCTCAGGCCTCCCTGGATTCGTGCCGGCCTTGAGGGCGCTGTCCCCGGCCGGGGACTTCGAGGGCGCGGTGCCTGCGGCGCGCGGGCTCAGCTTCGGGGGTTGCTCGACGTCCACCACGCCAGCCGCACGGTGGCCTTCCCGTCGACTGGGGTCGCGTCCGCGGCCACGGCGCTTGTCGCCGCCTCGGCGAGCAGCGCGATGACCGTCATCGCGTCCCGGCTGGGTGCCGGTTGAGGGACCGCTCGCCTCCGTGTCCTTCCCGGGAGCTCGATCCCGCGGCCACCTCAGGAGCAGCGCTCGGAGCGGGTCACGCGCGGACGATCGCGGCCACCGGCCCACCGCCCGACGGGCCCTGGTGCACCGCCGCCACCGACACGAAGACCGCCGGGTCGCCCGTCACCGACGCGGCCACCCCGCCCACGGTCGCCTTGATCTGCCGGTGCCAGAAGACGTCGGAGTCGTCGAGCATCGCGTTGCGCCGGCCGCGGACGTAGCCGGTCGGGTCGGCCTCGCACTTGAGGAAGACGTTGACCAGCCGGTCGCCGAGGTCGCTGGGGTGCGGCCGCTCGGGCAGGTCCAGGCCGGCGTCGCGGATCGCGTTCCAGATACCGTCCTGGTCCAGGGCGTCGCGCATCACCGAGTGGCCGATCCGGTAGGCGCCCCCGTGCCCGCGCGCGTTGCCGACGACGACGATCTGCGCCCGGTCCAGCTCCACGCCCGACGAGCAGGAGGCGACCGCGCTGAACAGCGACAGGTCGCGCATGACCTGCGACTGCTCCGGCATCTCGATCTCGCCGAGCGCCACCGCGATGCCCAGCGCCGTCGTCCCGTTGGACAGGTCCATCGAGCCGTGCGGCTCGTCGTAGTAGGTGTCCTCGCCTCGCGCCTTGGCGTCGCGGATGGTCTCGATGGTCAGCAGCGGCGTCTTGGTCTGCACGTAGTGGACGTCGGCCGGGTCGGTGATGCCCGCCTCCGCCATCGCCCGGCGCACGCCGGCGGCGACCTTCTCCACCATGGCGATGCGGCCGATGTCCTCGGGCAGCAGGACGTCGCTCATCGCGTAGCCGACGGTCAGTCGCGGTTCGTCCGTCTTCTCCACCCGCTCCTCGGGCAGCGTCGCGAAGACCGTGGCGTGCGGGCTGATGACGCCGTCCGTGCCGCCCGACCACACGATCGGGATCTCCCCGACCTCCTCCTTGGACCGGGTGCCCTTCTCGAGCAGGACCTCGCGGAAGGCCCGGTCGGCGATGATCCGGGTGTAGTCGTTGACCCCGCCGTTGCCCTCCGTCTTGCCGATGACGGCGACGACCCGGTCGGCCTCCATGACGCCGTCGTCGATGAGCTTCGCCAGCTCGGACGCGTCGCTGACGTTGTGCAGCGGGACCTTGCGGACCTCGATGGGTGCGGGCACGGAGCTTCCTCTCAGCTGGCGATCAGGACGGTGCCGGCGTCGTCACCACTGACGGCGTCGGCGATGTGCTCGAGGGACGTGATGACGGCGCGCGCGCCGCCCCCCTCCACGAAGCGCAGCGCAGCCTCGACCTTGGGGCCCATCGAGCCGCGGCCGAACTCGCCGGCCGCGGCGTGCTCGCGCAGCTCGCGGGGGGTGACCCGGCCCAGCGGCCGGGCGCCGGGCCCGCCGTACCCGACCAGCACCTGCGGGACGTCGGTCGCGACCACGAGCGCGCCGGCGTCCAGCTCGCGGGCCAGCAACGCGGCGGTGAGGTCCTTGTCGACGACGGCCTCGACGCCGTGCAGCGCTCCACCGGTGCCGTCGTCCACCACCGGGACGCCGCCCCCGCCGGCGCAGACGACGACGAACCCCGCCGCGAGCAGCGCCTCGACGGCCGGCACGTCGAGCACCCTGCGCGGTTCGGGCGAGGCGACGACCCGCCGCCAGCCGCGCTCGCCGCGGTCCTCCCAAACCTGCCCGTGCGCCATGGAGCGCTCGGCCCGCTCGCGCGGCAGGTAGCGGCCGACCGGCTTCGAGGGTTCGCGGAAGTGCGGGTCGTCGGCGTCGACGAGTGTGCGGGTGACCAGGACGGCGGTGCGCTGCGGCAGCCCGCGGGCCGACAGGGCCGCGTCGAGCTCGTCGGCCAGCGTGAAGCCGATGGTCGCCTGGGTCTGGGCGACGCACCAGTCCAGCGGCACGGGCGGCACCTCGTGCGCGGCCAGCTCGTTCTTGACCAGCAGGTTGCCCACCTGCGGCCCGTTGCCGTGGGTCAGCACCACCTGGACGCCGGTGGCCACGACCGCCGCGACGTGCCGGCAGGCCGCCGCGATCGCGTCGCGCTGCGCGCGGGGTGTCGCCGAGCCGTCCGGGCCGGTCATCGCGTTGCCCCCGAGGGCGATGACGACGCGGCCGGGGGTCACCCCGGCGACCCTAGTCCGGGATGTCTCAGCGCTGAAGTACCTCAGCGCCGCCAGAAGTCGAAGGCGTCCCGTCCGGGCCGGAAGCCGGCGGCCTCGACGACGTCCACCGCGAGGTCGAAGTGCTGGCCGACGCCGGCCGGCTGGTGGGCGTCGCTGCCGAAGCTGATCGCCTCGCCGCCCTCCTCGTGGAACCAGCGCACCTGGTCGACCGAGGCCAGCGGGCTCGTCGTGTTGACCTCGAGCGCCCGCCCGGTGCCGGCCAGCGCCCGGAACACCGCCCGGTACTCCTCCTCGTAGTCCTTCTCCGCGTACCGGTCGCTGCCGCCGGGCCAGTAGCGCCGCGGGAAGTCGACGTGGGCGAGCACCTGGAAGACGTCGCTGTCCTCCACCATGTCGACGACCTCGGCCAGGTAGCGGCGCATCGTGCTGTCCGGGTCGGGGTAGAGCAGCCGACCCACGCCGTAGAGCCGGCCGTCCTGGCTCAGCGAGTGCAGCGAGCCGAGCACCCGGTCGACGGGGGAGTCGCGGAGGTGGGCGGCGACGCTGGCGGCGAACAGGTGCGGCTCGCCGGTCTCCACGCCCGACCAGATCCGCAGCTCGGGGAAGCGCTCCCGGCACTCCTCCAGGTCCGCGAAGTAGCCCTCGACGTCGATGGGCAGGTGCCGGGAGGCGTGCCGGTCGACCAGCCCGTCGGCGGTCGCGCGGTCCTCCGGCGTCCAGGTCGTGAAGTCGAGGTGCTCGGTGAAGGCGATGGCGGGCAGGCCCCGGGCCACCGCCCGCTCGCACGCGCGCACCATCGTGGAGGAGTCGGCGGTGTCCCAGGACCACCTGGTGTGCACGTGGTTGTCCGGTGGTCGCATCGTGTGTGGATTGTCCTCCCTCGTCCCCAGGATCCGCGCGGCGGCCGGTCCCGTCGCCCGCGCTGCCTACTGTCGGACGCCATGAGCACCGCCGCACCCACGACCGACCTGGCCCTCGAGGCCCTCGGGGTCCTCCGCGAGCTGACCGGCCGGCCCGACGCCGAGTTCCGCGAGGGTCAGGACGCCGCCGTCGCCGCGCTGGTCGAGCGTTCCGAGCGGGCGCTGGTCGTGCAGCGCACCGGGTGGGGCAAGTCGGCGGTCTACTTCGTCTCGACCGCGTTGCTGCGCCGCCGCGGCGCCGGGCCGACCCTGCTGGTGAGCCCGCTGCTCGCGCTGATGCGCGACCAGGTCGCCGCCGCCGCGCGCGCCGGCATCCGCGCCGTCGAGATCTCCAGCGCCAACGCCACCGAGTGGGACGACGTCGCCGCCGCGCTGGCCGCCGACGACGTCGACGTCCTGCTGGTCTCCCCGGAGCGGCTGACCAACCCGCGCTTCCGCGAGGAGCAGCTGCCGGGCCTGGTCGCCCGCTGCGGCCTGCTCGTCGTCGACGAGGCCCACTGCGTCTCCGACTGGGGGCACGACTTCCGCCCCGACTACCGCCGCATCCGTGACCTCCTCGGCACGCTCCCGGCCGGGACGCCCGTGCTCGCGACCACCGCCACCGCCAACGAGCGGGTCGTCGCCGACGTGGCCGAGCAGCTCGGCGCCGGTGGTGTGGGCGTGACGACGGTGCGGGGTCCGCTGGCCCGTGACTCGCTGCGCCTCGGCGTCCTCCGGCTGCCCACCGACCGGGCCCGGCTGGCCTGGCTGGCCGCCCACCTCGGGGACCTGCCGGGCAGCGGCATCGTCTACACGCTCACGGTGGCGGCGGCCGAGGAGACCGCCGCGCTGCTGCGCGACGCGGGCCACGAGGTGCGCGCCTACACCGGCCGGCTCGACGACGCCGACCGCAAGGACGCCGAGGAGGCGCTGCGGGAGAACCGGGTCAAGGCGCTGGTGGCCACCTCCGCGCTCGGCATGGGCTTCGACAAGCCCGACCTCGGGTTCGTCGTCCACCTCGGGGCACCGTCGTCGCCGGTCAGCTACTACCAGCAGGTCGGCCGCGCGGGCCGCGCCGTCGAGCACGCCGACGTGCTGCTGCTGCCCGGCCCTGAGGACCTCGCGATCTGGCAGTGGTTCGCCACCTCCTCCATGCCGCGGGAGGACCACGCCGCCGCGGTGCTCTCGGCGATGGCCGACGGGAAGGCCTGGTCGGTGGCGCGGCTGGAGACGGTGGCCGACGTCCGCCGCTCCCGGCTGGAGCTGCTGCTCAAGGTGCTCGCCGTCGACGGCGCGGTGGAACGGGTGCAGGGCGGGTGGCGGTCCACCGGCCGCCCGTGGGTGTACGACGCCGACCGGTACGCCCGGGTGACGCGCACCCGCGAGGCCGAGCAGCGGGCGATGATCGCCTACGCGAAGCCGGTCGACGAGGCGCGGTGCCGGATGGCCTTCCTGCAGGAGGCCCTCGACGACCCGAGCGCCGCACCCTGCGGCCGCTGCGACGTCTGCGCAGGCCCCTGGTACTCCTCCGACGTCCCGGAGGGCGCGGCCCGGGCCGCCTCGGCCGCGCTCGACCGCCCCGGCGTGGAGCTCGCTCCGCGCGCCCAGTGGCCGACCGGCGCCGACCGCCTCGGCGTCGAGGTCAAGGGCAAGATCGCACCGGGCGAGCAGCTCGACCCGGGCCGCGCCGTCGCCCGGCTGACCGACCTCGGCTGGGGTCAACGGCTGCGCACCCTGCTGGGGGACGACGGCGTCGGCGGCGTGGTCGACCTCGAGGCCCCGGGGCTGGAGGAGGACCCGGACGCCGCCTTCGACGTGCCCGTGCGGCGGACGCCGTCGGACGTACCGCCGGACGACGAGCTGCTGCGTGCGTGTGCGCGGGTGCTCGGGGCCTGGGACTGGGCCGAACGACCGGCCGCCGTGGTCGCCGTCCCCTCCCGCCGCCGGCCGCGGCTGGTGACCGGGCTGGCGCAGGGTCTGGCCGGTCTGGGCCGGCTGCCCTACCTCGGCGAGTTGTCCCTGGCGCAGGGCGGTCCGACCGGCCAGCCCGGCGGGAACAGCGCCTTCCGCCTCGCCGGCGTGTGGCAGCGCATCGTCGTCGGCCCGGACCTGCGGGAGCGACTGGCCCAGCTGGGTCCGGTGCCGGTGCTGCTGGTCGACGACCTCGCCGACTCGCGCTGGACCATGACCGTCGCCGGTCGTGAGCTGCGGCTGGCCGGCGTCTCCCGTGTCCTGCCCTTCGCGCTGGCCCTCACCGCCTGAAGAAGGACCCCGTCCTGCCTACCCTCCGCAGGCTCAGGGCGGGACCCGGGACGGGGCCACACCTCGGGAGAGCCGCCGGCGCCGTTCGCGCTCGTACACACGTTCGATCTGTCGTAGCCTCCGCCCATGTCGCTCCTGCACCAGCCGTCGATGTGGGACCTCGCCGAGGAGGCCACGCTCGAACCGCTCCTGCTCACCCGGCACCACCTCGGCCGCGGCGCCTGGGTCGACCACCTGCCCGGCTGGGTCCAGGGGTCCGACGAGGTCCTCGAGGTGCTGCTCGGGGACATCGGCTGGCGGGCGGACCGGCGGCAGATGTACGAGCGCGAGGTCGCCGTCCCCCGCCTGCTGCGGTGGTACGGCGGAGAGGAGCGGCTGCCGCACCCGCTGCTGACCCAGGCCCGGGAGATGCTCACCAGGCACTACCGTCCGGAGCTCGGCGAGCCCTTCGTCAGCGCAGGCATGTGCCTCTACCGCGACGGGCGGGACAGCGTCGCCTGGCACGGTGACCGGCTCGGTCGTGGCCGCAGCGCCGACACGATGGTGGCGATCGTGTCCTTCGGGTCGCCGCGGCCGCTGCTGCTGCGCCCGGTCGGGGGCGGGGAGAGCCTGCGCTTTCCTCTGGGCCACGGCGACCTCGTCGTCATGGGCGGGTCCTGCCAGCGCACGTGGGAGCACTGCATCCCGAAGACGGCCAGGCCCGTGGGCCCCCGGGTCAGCGTGCAGTTCCGTCCCCGTGGCGTCGCCTGACCTTCTCGCGCCGCTGCGACGGAGGCCGCGGTCGTAGCCGGGAGCGCCGACGAGGGGGCTGCGTCGTGCGCTCCCGTCGGGACATCGCGGCGCCAGCGGCCGGCCACCCGGCCGCGGCTCCATGACGCGGAGCGCGGATGCGGCGGGGGAGCCGGCGAGGGTGTCCGCCGCCCTGGCAGCTGGGACGCCGGCGCGCCCCGCCACCTCGCCCCTCGCGTGTCGCAGGACGTGCACGGTGCGGGAAGGGAGACGGCGCGGACGACGTTCCACCACACGTCCTGGCCGAGCGGCGTCCCAGTCGCTCCCGAGGACGTCGCCGGCCCTGGCGACAGGGACGGCGCGGGGAGGACGACCCCCTCTCCGGACCCCCGTGCAAGGGGCCTCGAGAGTGGTGTACCGTTCTTCCTGCACCGAGCGAGAACGGACCGGGCCGCCAGCCTGGTCAACCGCCGGACAAGCCCCCGAGGTTTGACTGCTGCGGAGCGCGGTGTACAATCGAGATACCGCCTCGAACGAAGGCCGAAAGGCTGGAGTACGAGCGCGTCCGCTCCTTGAGAACTCAACAGCGTGCCGAAAGTTAGTGCCAAGTAACAACCCCTTTGTGGGTTTCTTTGGGTTGATGGATATCGAGAGTGCTAGCTCTTGGTTCTCGGCCTGGTTCAAGCATCTACGGAGAGTTTGATCCTGGCTCAGGACGAACGCTGGCGGCGTGCTTAACACATGCAAGTCGAACGGTGAACCTGCTTCGGTGGGGGATCAGTGGCGAACGGGTGAGTAACACGTGGGCAACCTGCCCCCGGCTCTGGGATAACTCCAAGAAATTGGGGCTAATACCGGATGTGACCGCTGACCGCATGGTCTGGTGGTGGAAAGGGTTTCCGGCTGGGG
>NZ_FOIE01000012.1 GCF_900111455.1 Geodermatophilus poikilotrophus
CTCGTCAGCATCCTGGTGCCGACCTACAACGGTGAGCGGTTCCTGAAGGCGGCGCTGAGGTCCGCGCTGGAGCAGAGCCACCGCAACGTCGAGGTGCTCGTCGGTGACGACGGGTCCACCGACCGGACTCCTGAGGTCCTCGCCGCGGTCGCCGCCGCCGACGACCGGGTCCGGGTGCTGCGCTTCGACCCCAACATCGGGCCGCTGGAAAATCCACGCCGGCTGCTGGCCGAGGCCCGCGGGGAGTACGTCAAGTTCCTCATGCACGACGACGTGCTGGGCACCGACTGCGTGCGGGACCTGGTGCGCGGCATGCAGCAGCACCCCGAGGCGACGATGGCCTTCTCCCACCGGGTACTGATCGACGAGCAGGGCAAGCCGGTGCCCGACCACGAGTTCCCCAAACTGGCCGGCCGGCCGGGGCTGCTCGACGGCCGGCAGCTGGGCGATCACGTGCTGCTCAACTGCACCAACGTGATCGGCGAGCCCACCACCGTGCTGTTCCGCCGCGCCGACGTCTCCCCCGACGACCTCTGGACCGTCGACGGCCGCACCGTCGACGTGCTCAACGACGTCCAGCTGTGGCTCCGGCTGCTCGCCGAGGGCCCGGCCTTCTACACCCCCCGCACCCTCAGCCGGTTCCGCTTCCACGGCGGGCAGAACTCCCACAACCCCCGCTACGTCGGTCGCGGGGAGCGTGACTGGTCCCGGCTGGTCGACTGGGGCGCCCGCCACGGGTTCCTCGCCGGCGAGGGACAGGAACGACGAGCCCAGGCCCGGGCCCTGCTCGAGGCCGCCGCCCGGCTGCACCAGCTCATCGACACCCCTGACCACGGCGCCGCGCTGGAAGCCGCCTACCTGTCCACCGCCGCCCTCGTCGAGCTCACCGGACCCACCTCGATCACCCGGACCACCGGCCTGCCCGAGCGGGCCCACAGCTCCGTCGTTCGCGACCGGTTCGCCCAAGAACTGGACGTCTGGACCCGTCAGTACCCGGTCGCCCTCGCCGCCCCCGCCCTCGACCCGGCCGAGGTCGATGCCACGGTGCAGGCCTTCCGTGAACTGCTGGCCGCCGGCGCCGCCCGCCAGGCCGTGGTGGCGATACCGCCGGCGGACCTCGACCGCGCCGTCCCCCTGCTGGAGAAGGCCCTTGCCGCCGGACCCGACATCGACCTGGAACTCGTGCCCGCTGAGGACCCCGCCACGCTGCTGCCCGACCCCTGGCTCGCCGTCACCCCCCACGGCCGCTGGTGGCACCACGGACGCGCCCTGGCCACCTGGACCTTCCACCTGCACACGGGCCTCCGATGACGGGGCGACCCGACCTGCGAGGGGATTTCGGCGCTCCTGCCCCCCGCGCGGCGCGGCCAGGCAGTAGCGTCCGGGGTTGATGAGCGAGACAGTGAGCACCGACGACGTGGCCCTGCGCTGGTCCGGTGGCGAACTCCCGTTGCGGGAGGTCCCCGCCACCGATGGCGCCCCGGGCATCGACACCAGCAAGCTGTTGTCCACGACCGGACGGGTCGCGCTGGACATCGGCTTCGTCAACACCGCCGCGTGCACCTCGGCGATCACCTACATCGACGGTGACGCCGGGATCCTGCGCTACCGCGGCTACCCGATCGACCAGCTCGCCGGGAAGGCCAGCTTCGTCGAGGTCAGCTACCTGCTGATCTACGGCGAGCTGCCCACCGCCGACCAGCTGGCCGAGTTCGACTCCCGGCTGCGGCGGCACACGCTGCTGCACGAGGACCTCAAGCAGTTCTTCAGGGGCTTCCCGCGCGACGCGCACCCGATGCCGGTGCTCTCCTCGGCGGTCAGCGCCCTGTCGACCTTCTACCAGGACTCCCTGGACCCGTTCGACGAGCGGCAGGTCGAGATCTCGACGCTGCGCCTGCTGGCCAAGCTGCCGACGATCGCCGCGTACGCGTACAAGAAGTCGGTCGGCCAGCCGTTCCTGTACCCGGACAACTCCCTCGGGCTGACCGAGAACTTCCTGCGGATGACGTTCGGCTTCCCGGCCGAGCCCTACGAGGTCGACCCGGACCTGGCCGCGGCGCTGGACATGCTGTTCGTGCTGCACGCCGACCACGAGCAGAACTGCTCGACGTCGACGGTGCGGCTGGTGGGCTCCTCCCAGGCCAACCTGTTCGCGTCCATCTCGGCCGGCATCAACGCGCTGTTCGGTCCGCTGCACGGTGGGGCGAACCAGTCGGTGCTGGAGATGCTCGAGTCCATCCAGCGCGAGGGCGGCGACATCCCGTCGTTCGTGAAGCGGGTCAAGAACAAGGAGCCCGGCGTCAAGCTGATGGGCTTCGGGCACCGGGTCTACAAGAACTACGACCCGCGGGCGGCGATCGTGAAGCAGACCGCCGACACCGTGCTCGACAAGCTCGGCGGTGACAACGAGCTGCTGGACCTGGCCCGTCAGCTGGAGGAGATCGCGCTCTCCGACGACTACTTCGTCGAGCGCAAGCTCTATCCGAACGTCGACTTCTACACCGGGCTGATCTACCGGGCGATGGGCTTCCCGACGCGGATGTTCACCGTGCTGTTCGCCCTCGGCCGGCTGCCCGGCTGGATCGCCCAGTGGCGGGAGATGATCAACGACCCGGCCACCAAGATCGGGCGCCCGCGGCAGGTCTACACCGGGGCCACCGAACGCTCGTTCGTGCCGCTGTCCGAGCGCTGAGCCCGGCCCCGCTGCAGGGTCCCGCCACGAGCCTGCGAGCGGTGGGGGGCAGCGGGGTCCTTTCTCGAGGTCCCGTCGTCCGCCCCGGACGACGGGACCTCGGCGTCTCCGGCAGCATGGGCCCCGCCACGTCCGCCCGCACCACCGCTCCCGGAGGGAGTCCCGTGTCCGAGTCCCCCTCCGACGACGACCTGGTGCTGCCTCCCGTGCCGCTGGCGACGGGCGGGGCGGTCCAGGTCGACGGCACCGGCCGCCGCGTGAGCCGGGTGGAGCTGGTCGTCTCCACCGAGGACGGCGCGGAGCTGCGCATCCCGCTCGAGCACCACCACGGCGCCTGGTGGCCGCCGACCGAGCGCACCGCACCGCCGGCGGGCGGGTACGCCGATCGGGTGCCACCTGCGGATCACCCTCACCCGGAGGGGTGAGGCCCTCTCCCCCCTCCCTCCGGGCTCCCCCGGCACCCGTCGATACGAGGTCTGAGCGCACCGCGGAACACCGCGGCGCCGGCCACGTACGACGAGACCGCCCGGGGGACCCGCAGTGCCCGCACCACGCTCGTCGGTCCGCACCGCCGCTGCCCGTCCCGCCCGGACCACCGCCCGCACCGGCACCACCCGGACCCGCACCGCCGGCACCGGCACAGCCGGCGCCCGCACCGCCGCCCCGCGCCCGCCGCTCACCGCGCAGGAGGCCCAGGCGCTGCGCGCCGTGCTGGCCGCCCGCGCCGCCGCGACCCCGGACCGCGCGGCCGCGCCGTCCCGCCGGACCTCCACCGGCCGGTCCTCCACCGGCCGGTCCTCCACCGGTCGCCGGCCGGGCTCCGCCACCCGCGCGCGCACGAGCCGCAAGCGCCGCACCACATCGGCCCGTCGGGCTCCGCTCCGCCGCTGGCTGCCCACCGCCGACGGCCGCCGCTGGCGGGTGCGGCTGTCCCTGGCCGCCCTCGGTCTGGTGCTGCCCGTGCTGGCCGGCCTGGTGTCTCCCGGCACCCAGGCGACCAGCACCGCCGCCGAGCCGACCGACACGACGGGTCTCGCCCTCGCGGCGCAGGGCTCGCTGCTCGACGCCGCGACCCGCTACCGCGCCCTGGAGCGGGACCTCGCGGCCCGGCACGCCGAGCTGGCGTCGGCCCGCGCCGCGGAGCAGTCCGCGCAGCGGCAGGCGACGGCCGCGCGCGCGACGGTCGGCACCGGCGCTGCCGGCCTCTACCGGGCGTCGGCCGAGGCGCGGAACCCGCTGCTGCAGCTCGACGTCCGGGCGGCCGCTGCCACCCCCGACGTCCTCCACGGCACCGCGCTCGCCGAGCGGGTCGCGCAGGAGCTCGAGGTGGACGTCGTCCTGGCCGAGCGCGCCGGGGTCGACCTGACGCTGACCACCCGCCGCGTGACGGTGGCCGAGGCCGCCCTCGCGACCGTGCGGGCCCAGGCTGCCGCCGTCCTGGCGGAGGTGCGCGCCGAGGTGGGCGGGCTGCGGACCGACGTCGCCGCCCAGCTCGCCGCGCTCGGCACCGCCCGGGCCGCGGCGGCGCAGCAGGACGCCAACCAGGCGGCGCTGCGCCGCTGGCAGGAGCACCTCGGCGTGCTGGCGCTCGCCGGCGTCGAGTCGCCGCCGGCGGCCGACCTCGCCGACCCCACGGCGCTGCCCGCCGGCCTCTCCCCCGCGCTCGACGGTTCGGGGCAGCCGATCCCGGGCGTCGCGTGGGCCGTGGCGGGCAACCGCCCGGTGACCGTGCTGCCGGCCGAGACGGTGGCCGCGGTGAGCTCCGCGCTGGCCCAGGTCGGCAAGCCCTTCGTGCCCGGCGGCACCGGTCCCGACGCCTACGACTGCGGCGGCCTGGCGGCTGCCTCGTGGCTGCTGGCCGGGTACGCGATCCCGACCGCCGCCGGCGACCAGTGGGCGCACGGCGCCGCCGTCCCGCTGTCCCAGCTGCAGATCGGCGACCTCGTGCACGCCGACGGCGGACAGGACGTCGGCGTCTACCTGGGCGAGGGCCAGGTCGTGGCCGCCTCGGCCGCCGGCTACCAGGTCGGCGTCCGCCCGGTCGGGGACGCGTCCGCCGCGGTGCGGGTCACCCTGCCCGCCCCGGCGCAGCCGAACGCCGCACTGCCGGCCGGTACCGCCGGCCGGGGCGCCTGTGGTGCGCCGCCCGCGCCGGTCGGCCCGGTCAGCCCGGCCTGGGGCGGCTGGTCGAACGGCACCATCCCCGCGACCGCCCTGTGCCCGATCGCCCGCGGTCACGCCCTGCGCTGCGACGCCGCTGCCGGCTACGCGGCCCTGGCCGACGCCTACCGCGCGGCGTTCGGCAGCCCGCTGTGCATCACCGACTCCTACCGGTCGAGGGGTGCGCAGGTCACCGCCTTCCGCGCCAAGCCGGCGCTCGCCGCGGTGCCCGGGACGTCGAACCACGGGTGGGCCCTGGCGGTCGACCTCTGCGGCGGCGTCAACGTCGCGGGCACCGTGCAGTCGGCGTGGATGGCGGCCAACGCCGGCCGGTTCGGCTTCGTGCAGCCGGACTGGGCCCGGCAGGGTGGCGAGAAGCCCGAGCCGTGGCACTGGGAGTTCGGCCACCTGGCGTGAGAGAGGACGCCACGGCGCGCTGAGCGTCAGGTGGCCCCCGCAGGACCCCGCCCCGGCCCGGGGCCCCGGCCCCCTGCAGCGTCCCGTCGCGAGCTCGCGAGCGGTGGGGGCAGGGGGTCCTTCCCCGAAGGGTGGGGAGGGAGCCCGGCTCAGATCCAGCGCAGGCGGGCGAGCTGCCGCCAGGGCAGTCGCTGGCACGCCTCGCCGGTCTCCCCAGCGAGCCGCGCGGCCACGCCGGCGTCGGCGCAGGCCAGCGGCGAGGAGGGTGTGACGACGACGTGCGGGTCGTGCAGGTCGAGCCCGGCCGCGGCGATGTGGTCCAGCAGCAGCCCCGGGGCGACGAGGACGGCGGAGGCGAGCAGCGGCACCTCGGGGTGCGCCCACAGCGCGACCGGGCCCTCCACGCGCAGGGAGCCTCCGACCGCAGCGGCCCGCTCCCCTGCGGCTGCGCGCACACGGTCCACGGCGCGCCGGTCCAGGCCGGGCGACGGCGTCCACGGCAATGCCCGGTCCCCGCGGCGGACGACGAGGCGCCACCCGACGCCGGTCTCGGTCCGGTCGGTCCAGTCGAGCACCGCGACGCCGGCCTCGGCGGCCACCGCGTCGGGGACCGGGCGGCCGAGCACCCAGGCCGTCAGCGCGGCCGCCAGCTCCTCGGGCGTCGAGCCGACGCGGGCGTCGGTCATGTCCTCGGCCAGGTCGCGCAACGGTGTGCGCACCCGCCGTTCTTCCTCCTCGAGGACCACGACGGGACCGTCCACCCGGTCGTCGACCAGGGAGACGTGCAGCCGCCCGGTCGCCATCTGGGGCAGCACCTCGTCGGCGACCCGGCGCAGGTCGGCCACGGTGACGGGCACGGAGCGCAGCCGCTGCAGCAGCCCTGCGGCGCTGAACAGGCCACCGCTCACGGGCGGTCCTGGCACAGCGCAGTGCGCAGCCTCGGCGCCAGCTCGGGCAGGGTCAGCACGCTGGTCAGCTCCCGGGCCGACAGCCGCACGGGCAGCACGTCGGCGCCCCAGCCGGTCACCCGGCGCACCCGCGCCGCCGAGCCGGGCCACATGGCGTCACGGGCCGTGGCCACGTGCAGCTCGGTCAGCACGTCGGAGAGGTGGATGGCCGCCACCGGGTGCACCTCGGCACCCTGCAGGGCACAGCGCACGAGCGTCCCCAGCTCCTCCCGCTCGGCAGCAGTCAGCCAGTGCGGGACCAGGACGTCGGGTGCGGCTGCGCCCGGGGCGAGGGCGCTCACCGCGTACCTGCCGCGGCCCGGGCGAGCGCTGCACCGCGGCGGCGGTGGGCTCCCCTGCGCTCTCTCACACCTGAGATATCGGCAGGCCGGCGCGGTGTTCGACCCGGGTCGGCCCGATTTCCACTGCGCGGGACCGGATCAGTCCGCGAGCTCGGCCAGACGCGTCTTGAGCGCCCGCTCGACGCGATCGGCGTGCACGTTCATGTTGCGCACCGAGGTCCCCAGGTCGGCCGACAGCTGGGTCTTGGTCCGACCGCCCCAGGTGGTCAGGTACCACGTCGCCCAGCCCAGCACGTTCGGCTGGCCGGCCCGCTGGTCGGGCCGCGCGTCGGGGTCCGGCGCGCACGCCGCGGTGAGCGCGTGCGACAGCAGGGTCTGCTCGGCCTCGCCCATGATCTCGTCCGGCGCCTCGTGGGCGTCCGGCAGCATGATCTCGGTGCCGTCCGGGCCGACGCCGTCCAGGGACTGCAGGTTGCGCAGGCCGTTGAGGGTCGCCACCGTCTGGGAGTTGCGGCGCAGCGTGGCCACGCTCTGCCCCATGTAGGCGGCGAGCTCCTTCTCGCTGGGCCGCCGCTGATGCTCGGCGAGGAAGGCGGCGACCGCCTTCTGCTGCTTGTTCTCGGTGTCGGCGGCGGTGCGGCCGTGGGCGTTGCGGCCCAGGTCGTGCACCCACTTCGACAGCTGGGTGGCGAGGAAGGCGCCGAAGGGCACGCCCTTGCCCTCGTCGAACTGGCCGACCGCCTTGAGGATCCACTCGCTCACCTGCTGGGTGAGGTCGTCGGGGTCCGGCACGTGCAGCCGCAGGGTGCTGGAGTTGCGCTGCAGCCGCTTGAGGCTGACCGGGAGGTAGTGCCGGCACAGCTCGTCGAGGAAGGCCGGCGGCAGGTCGCGCGGCGCGCGGCGGCGGACGTCGGTCTCCGCGCGCAGCCCCACGGTCGCGGTCCCCCGCCCGGCGCACCAGGCCTTGACCCACTCGGCGAGCACGGAGGCGGTGCCGCAGGCGCCGTCGACGCGGTACAGGCCCTCGCCCTGGTCGTAGCTGACCGTTCCGCCGTCGGGCAGCTCACGGCGGAACTCCTCGAGGGGCAGCTCACGGTCGGTCCGGAAGTGCACCCGGTCGCGGGCCGTGATGGGCGCCAGCGCCCAGCCCTCGGCCTCGGGGATGCCGCCGAAGACCAGCGGCTCGCGCGTGCGGGCGGGGGCGGTGTCGGCGGCGGGGCTGGCAGGGAGGTGGTTCACCGGGACTCCTCGGCGCTGTGGGGAAGACGGCGCTGCGCGGACGACATGGCCGCGACGGATGGGGGCGGCCCCGTTCAGAGGCTCGCCGCGAGCGTGCGAGCGGTGAGGAGAACGGGGTCCTTCTCCTTCTCCGGGCGCCGGGGGACGGTGCCCGGGAGGGCGCTAGGCCGGGATGTGCTCGACCGCGGCGGGCTGACGGGGCGTGGGGACGGCGGCCTGGGTCGCCGGGCCGGCCGCGAGACGGGCCATGAGGTCGGCGGCGGCGGCGCGCTCGGCCTCGCCCGGCTCCACGGTGTAGACCGGCATGTGGTCGTACAGCGTGGTGAACACCGAGCTGACGAAGGCGTAGGCGGCCTGCGCCTGGGGTGAGAAGCGGGCGACGGCGGCCCGCGGGCCGAGCTCGACGCCGACGGTCACGCGCACGACGCGGTCGTCCTTGCTCAGCCCGGTCAGCGTGAAGGACACCGCGGGGTGTGCGCCGGCCAGCTCGGCCAGCGCCGCGAGGCACCGGCGGGTGGTCCCGCGGCGCGGCCGCAGCTGCACGTGCACGACGACGGTGTCGGACTCCGCGCCGGAGCCGACGACCGTGGCGACCTGGTCGCCGGACTCGGTGGTAACGGTGTGCTGCATCGTGATTGCCCCCTGTGACGTGCTTGGGGCAACTCTCGCGCATCCACGAGCCGGCGACCGGCACAACTCTCGCTGTGCCATACGCAATGTCAGGGCATCTCTTCGGCAGGTCTTGCCCGTGTCGATCGACGTCCGGACCCGTCCGGTGCGGTGCTCGGCAGGAGTCGACAAGAGCCGGGGGGCTTGCCCCGGCCAGTTCTGTCAGCCGGCGGAGCCCCCCGTGACCTGCCCGTGACCGGCCGGGGCGGCGGCCGGCCGCTCCGCGGCGGTCCCGGGGTCCTCGGCCGCCGCGGGGGCGAAGGCGGCCAGCGCGCCGAGGGTGTCGGCGGTGACCTGGGCCGCGAGCAGGTTGGCCTCGGCGATCTGCCGGTAGACCTCCTCGCGGTGGATGGTCACCTCCCGGGGGGCCTTGAAGCCGAGGCGGACGGTCCCGCCGCGGACCTCGACGACGTGGACCTCGATGTCGTCGCCGATGCGGATCGTCTCGCCGACGCTGCGGGTGAGAGTGAGCACGAGAACCCCTCCATGGGTTGGTGGCCGTCCGTGGCTTCGCGGTCCCGGTCGGACCGTCTGGGTGGTTATCGGCGCAGGGGACGCCGGATGGGATGCGATCCGTCGAGCAGCACCACCTGCGCGGAGCGCCAGTTGGCCGGGTTGACCACGAGCGGGGCCCGCAGGTTGGCCGTGGCCGCCGCCGGACCCTCGGCCGGCACCGTCACCAGGCAGTACAGCCGTGCCTGCGCGGGGTCGTCGAGCTCGAGGTCTGCGGACACGGCCGCGGGCAGGGCTGGTGCGTAGTCCGGGAAGTACCTGCCCGGGTCGATCGCGAGGAAGCGTGGCCCCTCCGGCGCCATCGACTGCAGCCAGAACAGCCGACCGTCGCCGTCGGCGGTGACCAGCACGTAGTCGCGGTGGCCGGGGAAGCCCGGCAGCGCCTCGGTCATCGAGAGCAGGGGCAGGGTCGCGACGGCCGAGAGCGTCATCGCAGGAAGTCCACGAGCGTCGGCTGGATCACCTGGGCGGTCGCCTGCAGCGCCGCCTTGTACCCGACCTCGGTCTGGCTGAGCTCCATGATCGTCTTCGCCAGGTCGATGTCCTCGACGTCCACGAGCTGCGAGGCCAGGGTCAGCTGCAGGTCGGTGTTGACCTGGCCGGCGGCCTCCATCCGGGCCGAGCGGGCGCCGACGGAGGCGGCCGCTCCGAGCAGCCGGTCGAGCGCCACGTCGAGCTTCGCGAGGTCACCGGCCAGCGCGGCGGGAGCGCCCTCGACGTCGGTGGCGATCTTGCCGACGAGACCGAACAGGTCCGGGTCGCCAGGGGTCGGCACGCCGAAGGCCTCGTGGCCTGTCACGTCGATGCGGATCCGATCGGAGTTCGAGACGCGGCGGGTGATCCCCTCACCCACGGGTGGCGCGCCGACGTAGGTGCCGTCGCCGGCGTACGCGGTCGAGCCCTGGGTCACGCCACCGAAGAGGGCGCGGTCGTTGATGCTCGAGTTGGCCACGCCCAGGAGGCTCTCGCGCAGGGCAGCGACCTCGACGGCGATCGCCTTCTGCGAGCTGGTCGACACCGCGCCGTCGTTCATGGCCTGCACGGTCAGCGCACGCACCCGCTGCACCTGGGCGACGGCCTCGTTCAGCGCGGTGTCGGTGGCGTCGAGCCAGCTCTGCCCGTCGGAGACGTTCTTCGCGAACTGCTGGACAGCGCTCTGGTCCTGACGGATCTGCAGCGCCTTGTTGGTGCCGGTCAGCGAGTCCGACGGCGCGCTGATCAACTTGCCGGAGGTCAGCTGCTGCTGCAGCTTCGCCACCGACGAGAGGTTGTTGTTCAGGCCGAGGAGGGCGGTCTGCGTGACGGCCCGGTGGGTGATGCGCACCAGGTCACCGCCCCACGACGCCGGTGCGGTTGATCAGGGTGTCCAGTGCCTCGTCGATCGCGGTCACCATGCGGGCGGCCGCACTGTAGGCGTGCTGGAAGGACAGCATGTTGGTCATCTCCTCGTCGAGGTTGACGCCGGACACGGACTCGCGGGCGGCGTCCACCTGGGTGGAGATCACCTTCTGCACCTGGACGTCGCGGCTCGCGACCGAGGCCTCCACACCGAGGGCGACCACGAGCGCCCGGTAGGTGGCGTCCACGCCACCGGCCTCGAGGCTCAGGTCGAAGAACGCGTCGGCGTTGTCGCCGTCAGCGGAGGGCTGCCCGAGGGCGCCGGGGGCCGTCTTCGCCGCGGCGATGAGCTCGGGCTTGGTGACGCGGACGCTGATGTTGCCGGCGTCGACCTTGGTCAGGTCGACGACGGGGTTGCCGGAGCCGTCGTCCATGAGCGGCTCGGCCGCCCCCGACGCGCCGTGGACGTCGTAGCCCTGGGCCTGGACCGCGTTGATCCTGCCCACCAGGTCGCGGGCGAGCCCGTCGAGCGCGTCCCGGTAGCTGGGCAGGGTCATCGACAGCACCGTCAGGTGGCCGCCGGCGGTGCCGCCGACCGCGAGGGTGGTCCCGCCCGGGGCGGTGACCAGTCGCGGGTCGTCCCCGGTGCCGACCATGTCGGGGTCGTCGACCCCCGCCACGCGCAGGCCGAGGGCCGACGAACCCGCGACCAGCGTCGTGCCGCCGACGAGGACGTCGACCATGCCGTCGTCCGCGGCCACGGAGGTGGCCCCGACCTTCTCCGACAGCTGCACGACCAGCAGGTCCCGGCGGTCGGAGAGCTCGTTGGTGGGCAGCCCCGAGCGGCTGGCCTGGCGGATCTGGTGGTTCAGGTCAGCGATGGACGCCGCCGTCGTGTTCACCTCGGCAGCGAGGACCACGACGTTGTCACGGGTCTGCTGCCACTGCTGGTCGAGGGTGGCCCGCGTGGTCTGCATGCCAGAGGCCAGGATGTCCAGCCGCTCGAGCACCTGACTCCGCACGGCCGGCTCCGTCGGGTCCGTGGCGTTCGCCAGTGCGCTGAAGCCGGCCCACACGTCGTCCAGCATGCTGCGGATGCCGGTCTCCCCCGGCTCGCGGAAGGCCGCCTCGACCTGGGCCAGCGCCTCGGAGGCGACGGTCAGCTGCGCGGTGCGCGCCGACTCGACCTGGCCGCGCCGCTCCAGGAACACGTCGCGGATGCGGTTGACCTGGTCGGCGTCCACGCCGCTGCCCACCGGGCTGCTCACCGAGTGGATCGCCGGGACGGCGGTGCCGCCCATGGCGCGCAGCTCGACGCGCTGCCGCGAGTAGCCGTCGGTGTTGACGTTGGCGATGTTCTGGCCGGTGACGTCCAGCCCGCGCTGCGAGGCCCACAGCGCCGTCCGGGCCGTGTTCAGCCCGCCGAAGGTGGAGCTCACAGGGCACCGTCCAGGGTGACCGCGCGGTGCGCGCGCTCGTCGCTGCGGCCGGTCGAGCCGTAGGTGCCGGCCGACGGCGCCTTGACCGACAGCAACGCGTCGCCGATGGCGGACAGCCCGCCCTCGATCAGCTCGCGGTTGCTGTCGGCCAGCCCGCGCAGTTCCGTCACGAGCACCAGCAGCGTCTCGTGGTGCTTGGCGTACAGGTCGTTCCACGGCGCCGGCGCGGCCTCGGCGAGCTTGCGCAGCGAGGGGTTGACGCCGACACCCAGGCGCTCGGCGAGCACCTCGGTGGCCGCCGCCCGCTCGACCTCGAGGGTGCGCAACTGGTCGAGCACGACCTCGATCTCGTGCGCGATGCGCGCCAGCCAGCGGCTCTTGCCCGTGATGATCAGGTACTGCTTCTCCTCCGCCTTGAACAGCAGCAGGTCCAGCAGCTCCTGCTCGCGCCACAGCAACGTCGACAGGTGCTGGTAGTCCACGCCCCCCACCGTCCTTCCGCTCTCCCCGGGGCAGGCGTCCGTGCTGCACGCGGGTTCTCACCGAGCAGCTTCGGCACCATCCGGGAGGCCTTGAGCCGAGGTGCTCAAGTCGGGACGCGTCCGTGCCGATCAGGGGGTGCCGTCCGGGCCCGCGCCTGCCGAGAAGGAGGACGTGAGCCCATCGCGTGCACAGGCGACCCTGCGGTCCAGTGCCCCAGCCTCGCGCCTCCCCGTCGCTCCTGCCGCCGGCCTCCCTGCCCGGCCACGCGCGACCCGGGACACCGCGACCCGCGACACCTCCTCCCGGGACGTCGCCCACAGGGACGTGGACGCCCTGGTGACCGAGCACCTGCCCCTGGCGGCGTTCGCGGTCAACGCGGTCGCCTCGCGCATCTCGCTGCCCGCCCACGTCAGCCGCGAGGACCTGCTCTCCTGCGCGCGCGTGGCGCTGGTCGAGGTCGCCCGGCGCTTCGACCCGTCCGCGGGGGCGTCGTTCGCGACGTACGCCCTCGCCCGGCTGCAGGGCGCCGTCCTCGACGAGCTGCGCTCCGGTGACTGGGCCAGTCGCTCCGTGCGGGCCGCCGCCCGGCGCACCGACGCCGCGGCCGACGCCCTCGCCATCCAGCTGGGCCGCCCGCCGACGCGCGAGGAGCTCGCCGCGAGCCTCGGCATGGCGACCAGCGACCTGGACTCGCTGCAGGTCGACGTCCACCGCGCCGTCATGGTGAGCATCGACGCCGAGAGCGGCCCGCACGGCACCTCCCTCGACCTCCCCGACACCGGTGAGTCCCCGGAGCGGGCACTGCTGCGCAGCGAGCGGTCCCGGACCCTGCACGAGGCGATCCGTCAGTTGCCCGACCGGCTCGACGAGGTCGTGGAGCGGAACTTCTTCGGCGGCGAGTCGCTCACCGACATCGCCGCCGACCTCGGCGTCACGCTCTCCCGCGTCTCGCAGATGCGCGCCCGTGCGCTGACCCTGCTGCACGCGGCGATGAGCGAGGTGTGGGAGGGCAGGCCGGTGCCGGCCGACGGCGGCGTGCGGGCGCGCAACCAGCAGCGCTCCTACGTCGACCGAGTCGCCGGTCGCAACGCCCCGCCGGCCGCGGCACCGCCGCTGCCCGTCGCCCGCCCTGCGGTCGTCCCGCCGCGCCGCAACCCGTGGGTGACGGCGACCGGCTGGAGCGCCTGAACCGGGCACCATCGGAACAGCGGAGCGCCCCGGGTCCTCGAACGAGGACCCGGGGCGCTGTGCTGTTGCCGGCCGGCCCGGCGGCTCATCAGGGCGACCCTGCGGCGAGGTCCCGCCGCGGCCCCGTCCAGGCACCGCATCGGAGCCTGCGGGGGCGGTGTCCTGGACGGGGTCCTCCCGCGGTGAGGAGGGCCGCGTCCTGCCACCTCCGTCAGGCCCCGATGCGGTCCGCGCGTGAGCGCTTCTCCCGCGCGGTGCGCCAGGCGGTGGCCCACAGCTCGGCGGTGTGCTCGGTGAGGTGCCGCGCCAGCACCTGCTCGCGGTTGGCCGCCGCCTGCTCGCGACGCCAGTCGGCGTCCTCGATCGCACGGGTGAGCCCTGCGGCCCAATCGCGGGGGCGCCTGGCGCGGTAGCCGAGGCCCAGCCGCTCGTACTCCGCACTGAGCGACCGGACGGCGAAGACCCCGCGCGCGGAGTACTCGAGCACCTTCAGCCAGCTCTTGCAGTTGTTGAAGGTGTCGATGCGCAGCGGTGCGACACCGATGTCGAAGCGCTCACCGATCGCCGCGGCGTACCCGTCGACGTCCATGATCCAGGGAATCTGCAATGGGTCCTCGGTCAACCGCAGCATCTCGCGGGCGTTCTCGCCCTGCCCCAGGATCGCGAACCGGCTCCGGTCGCGGGTGCGGTCCAGCGCCTGCGGCAGTCCGCTGCCCATCTCCTGCAGGTCGTACGGGTGGGTGCCCACCGTCCCGGTCCAGCCGATGGTGAGCAGGTCCGGCTCGCGCTCGTAGGCCGGCGGCAGCTCGGCGATCCGGCGCGGGATCGCGTTCGGCACCATCATCCCGTGCCCGCGGGCTCCGTACAGGGCCAGCAGGTTCGGGGTGGACACCGTAACGAAGTCGGCCTCGCGGACGCAGGCCTCCGCGATCCGCCCGACGCCCTTGCGGATCAGAGCGTCGTGCCCCTGGTGGCCGGGCGGGAGAGCGGTCAGGTGGTCGTCGACCTCGACAACCACCGCGACGCCCTGGGCCTGCAGCAGCCGCAGGCACTGGAGCATCTCCCGGGTCTTGGGCAGCTGCAGGACGACGACGTCGGCGCCCTGGGCGTCGACGTCGCGGACCACGAGCGGGCCCGCCGGGTCGTCCGGGTCGGGGGCCATGATCGTCTTGAGGCCGTGCTGGACGGTCACCTCGATCCCGAGGTCGGCCTCGGCGACCGCCCGCGCCGGCTCGGCGATCCGGTGGAACAGCGACCCGGTGAACATCGTGTGGGACAGGAGCACGTTCATGGCAACAGACGTCCTCACGGCGCTCGGGCACCGAGCGCCATCTGTGTCGCCCGCGCCGGAGGCGCCGGACGGGGATCTGGTTGGCGAGGGCGTCGCCGGAGGCGAGTCCTCATTCCGGCCACCATCCCGGCCGGCTGCCGTCCCCGTCGTCCACCCGTGGGGGACACGCCCGTCCTGCGCCCCCCGCGCCCCAACTGTCCACCTTGTCCCAGTGGCCGCGGGCTCGTCCGGGTGGTCCCCCGAAAAATCTCGGCGGTTCCCCTCAAGGTCCATACGGCCCCGGCCGTAATGACTCCTGCAAGGCCGCAGCACGGATGCAGCGGTTTCCGGATACGACCCGATTCCAAGGAGGAACACCATGGGTCTGCGCGTCAACAACAACATCGCCGCGTTCAACGCCTACCGCAACCTGAACGTGACCGATGGTGCGATGAGCAAGTCGCTGGAGAAGCTGTCCAGCGGTCTGCGCATCAACCGGGCCGCCGACGACGCCGCCGGCCTGGCCATCTCGGAGGGCCTGCGCTCGCAGATCGGTGGCCTCAAGGTCGCCGTCCGCAACGCGCAGGACGGCATCTCCGTCGTGCAGACGGCGGAGGGTGCGCTCACCGAGACGCACGCCATCCTGCAGCGCATGCGCGACCTCGCGGTGCAGGCGGGCAACGACGGCGCCCTGACCGACGAGGACAAGAAGAAGGCGAACGAGGAGTACCAGGCTCTCGCCCAGGAGCTGGGCGACATCGCCCTCAAGACCTCGTTCAACGGCACCAACCTGCTGAGCGGCGGTTACAACAAGAACTTCCAGGTCGGGGCCAACTCAGGCGACACGCTGAACCTGACCATCGGCAACCTGACCGCCAGCGGCGGTGCGACCCCTGCGAACTCGCTCTTCGGGAGCGCTGGCGTCGGCAACATCTCCTCCGCCACCACGGCCAACACCGCGATGAATGCGGTCACCAGCGCCATCGCGACCGTCTCCACCGAGCGCGCCAAGCTCGGTGCGGTCCAGAACCGGCTCGAGCACAAGATCAACAACCTGAACGCCACCGTCGAGAACCTCACCGCGTCGGAGAGCCGCATCCGCGACACCGACATGGCCGAGGAGATGGTGTCCTTCACCCGGTCGCAGATCCTGTCGCAGGCCGGTACGGCGATGTTGGCCCAGGCGAACCAGAGCTCGCAGGGCGTCCTGCAGCTCCTCCGGTGACCTCGGTCCCTGAGCGCCTGATCGTCTAGCACCACCCGGTGAGGGGGGAGGCCCAGCCTCCCCCCTCACTGGCGTACCCACCCCTGCCCCCGCCTGGAGGAACCCATGGTCAGCCTGAGCGTCGACGGTCTGATCTCCGGCCTGGACACCACCACCCTCGTCTCGCAGCTCGTCGCAGCGGAGGGGCTGCCGCAGACCAGGCTGAAGAACCAGATGAGCGCGGCACAGGACGCGGCCGACGCCTACCGCGCGGTCAACACCAAGTTCGACTCCGTGCGCACCGCCGCCGCGGCGCTCACCGCCGACGGTCTCGCCGCGGCCCGGACGGCGAAGAGCACCGCTGCCTCGGTGACCGCGAGCGCCACGTCGACCGCCGTTCCCGGCAGCCGGATCAGCTTCTTCGTCGAATCGCTGGCCTCGACGGCCAGCTACCTCAGCAACGCGACCTGGGCCACGACGGGCACCGACGTCCGCAAGCCCCTCGGCCCCAACCCCACCACCCCCGGGCCGTCGCCGTGGCCGCTGACGATCAGCCGGCCGGACGGCTCCCCGATGACCGTCGAGCCCTCCGACCCGGACGCGACCCTCGCGGAGACGGTCGCGTACATCAACGGACGAGAGGACCTCGGCGTCCGCGCCACCGCGGTGAACACCGGTAACGGATACCGCCTCCAGCTGACCAGCACCACCCCGGGCGCCAAGGGCCACTTCGACGTGCAGACCGCGGCGGGCGACTTCTTCAAGGTGGTCTCTCCCGCGAAGGACGCCACGCTCGACGTGGGCGGTGTCGTGGTGACGTCACCGACCAACACCTTCGCCGACCTGATGACCGGCGTCGCCATCACGGTCACCGAGGAGAGCAACACGTCCGTCGTCGTGGAGGTGGGCGAGGACCTGAAGTCCGTCGCCACCAAGGTGAAGACGCTGGTCGACGCAGTCAACGCCGCGCTGAGCAGCATCGCGACCAACACCAGCAGCCAGACCGGCAGCACCGCCGTCCTCAAGGGCGACTTCGCTCTGCGGGAGCTGGCCGGCCGGCTGCTCACGAAGGTCTCCGACGCCGTCCCCGACGCCGTTCCCTCCGCCAGCAGCCCTGGCACGTACACCGCCGGCTCGCCCGCTGTCCTGGGCATCCAGTTGACCCGCAACGGCACGGTGACCTTCGACGAGGCGACCTTCCTCAAGAGCATGCAGGCCGACCCCGAGGCGGTCCACCGGCTGCTCGGCGGCGCGCCCGCGAGCAACGGTGCTCCCGCCGTGGAGGGGTTCGCCCAGCGGCTGGCGACCCTGGCGAAGGACGCCACGAAGTCCACCAACGGCACGCTGACCCTGCTGGCGCAGGGCCGGGACGACCTGGTGAAGGATCTGAAGTCGCGGATCGCGGACTGGGACCTGCGTCTGGCTGCCCGCAGGGAGACGCTGACCCGCCAGTTCACAGCCATGGAGACCGCGCTCAGCTCGCTGAAGAACCAGTCCACCTGGCTGGCCGGCCAGCTCGGTTCGCTGTCCGGCTGAAGACGTGGCCCGCCCAGCCGATCCTCCTAGTACCCCCCGCTTCCCCCAGGAGACCGCCTGATGAGCACCGCCTCCCTCCGTTCCCGCTACCTCGGCGACTCGGTCGCGACGGCGTCCCCTCAGCGGATCCTCGTGATGCTCTACGACCGGCTCGTGCTCGACCTCGAGCGCGCCGAGATGGCCCTCGACACCGGGGACCGCACCGAGGCCGCCGCGCAGATCCAGCACGCCCAGGACATCGTCTTCGAGCTCCGCGAGAGCCTGCGGGTCGACGCCTGGGAGGGCGGACCGCGGCTGGCCGCCCTCTACACCTGGATGATCACCGAGCTGGTGCAGGCCGGCGTCAAGCGCGACCGCAACCGCGTCACCTCCTGCCGGCAGATCGCCGAACCGCTCCGCGACGCGTGGCGGCAGGCCGCCGCCACCCTCGCCACCTCCAGCGCATGACCGCCGGTCGCCCCGCGGCGGCCGGCGGCGAGACGTCCCGGGACTGGGCCACGGTCCTCGACGAGCTCGAGGGCGAGGTGCTCGCCGCCGAGTCCACGCTGCGGTCCGACCGCGAGGACGAGATCGCCGCGTGGGGACGCCGCGCCGAGGACTGGGTCCCGCCGTCGTCGGCCCTGGGCCCGGTCCCCGAGGACCTCCGCGAGCGTGCCGCCCGGCTGCTGCAGCACCAGCTCGCCGTCGCCGAGGAGCTCGTCGAGCGGATCATCCAGTCCCGGCGGCAGCGCGACGTCGCCGCCCGGATGTCCTACGGCCCGCCCCGCCCGGTGGCCTCCTACATCGACCGGGCGCTCTAGCCCGACAGCACGTCCCGCTGGGTCCAGCAGCGACGAGCACCCGAAGCCCCCCGTGGCGCCACGACCGGCGCCCCGGGGGGCTTCGTCGTCCCCGGGCGGATGGCGCTGCGGGAACGCACCGCGAGTCACAGTCGGCACGTCCACCCCATCGGCGTACTCGCACCACTCGCGTGGGCCCCGGCCGGTCAGGGGCCCGCCGGCCCGTGCCGATGACTGCAGAGCACGGAAAGCGCACCTCTCGCCACGGATCGGCGAACCACTCACTCGCTCGCGAGTGTCTCCTGCGTACCCGGAGGCCGATCGTGTCCCGTTGCCCTGCCCGAGGAAGAGCCCTGTGATCGGGGACGTCACCTCCTCGGCCCTGCACTCCGCCCTGACCGGGCTCGCCCAACGGCAGCGGGTCACCGCCGACAACATCGCGAACCTGCAGACGCCGGGCTTCCTGGCCGGCCGCGTCGACTTCGAGACCGGCCTCCGCGGCGCCCTGACCAGCGGCCAGACGCCCACCGCCACGACCGGCACGGTGAGCCGCTCCCTGGAGCCGACCCGGATGGACGGGAACAACGTGAACCTCGACGCCGAGACCGTCATCGCCACCGAGACCGGGCTGCGCTACCAGCTGGCGCTCAACGCCCTCGACGGGAAGTACAACGTCATGCGCACGGCGCTGCGGACCGCCTGATGAGCACCTTCGACTCGCTCGGCATCTCCGGCTCCGGGCTGCTCGTCCACCGCAAGTGGCTGGACGCCGTCTCGGACAACATCGCCAACATCAACAACGTCACCTCGACCGACCAGGACGCGTTCCAGGAGCGGCTGATCGTGGCGCAGGCCGTCGACTACGGGTCGGGGGAGGGTGGCGTCCGCGTGGCCCGGGCCGAGTACGGCAGCGCGGAGGGCCGGATGGTCCACGAGCCCGACCACCCGCTCGCCGACGCCAACGGCTACGTGAGGTACCCGGACATCGACCTGGGCGACCAGATGACCCAGCTGATCATGGCGCAGCGCGGCTACCAGGCGAACCTCGCCGTCGTCGAGCGCGCGACCACCGCGTACCAGGCCGCACTCCAGCTCGGGAAGGGCTGACCATGACGTCCCCCATCGGCGGCATCTCGTTCCCCTCCGCGGTGACCGGCCCGGCCGGGATCACCGGGGCGGCCGCCGCCCCGGACGCCGTCGCGCAGACCACCGCGGCCGGCGACAACGGCTTCGCCTCGATCCTGGTGTCCTCGCTGGAGGAGCTGCAGGCCAAGCAGGCGACGTCCGACGGCCTGGCCGTCCAGGCCGCCACCGGCGACCTGCGTGACGTGCACGACTACATGATCGCGGCCAACGAGGCGAAGCTCGCCACCGACATGGTCGTGACCGTCAAGAACAAGGCCGTCGAGGCCTTCAACGAGATCCTGAGGATGCCGATCTGATGCCTGCTGCCCTCGCCGGGCCGGTGGAGCGGATCCGGTCCGCGCTCGCCACGATCAGCCTCGGCCAGAAGGTCGTCATCGGCCTGCTCACCGCGGGGCTGCTCCTCGGCGGCTTCTTCTTCTACCGGTGGATCACCGCCCCCACCTACGCCCCGCTGTTCTCGAACCTGGCCTCGACCGACGCATCGGCGATCGTCGACGAGCTCAACGCGGCCGGCGCCGCCTACGAGCTCGCCGACGGCGGCGGCACCATCATGGTGCCGAACGAGCAGGTGTACGACCTGCGGCTGTCGATGAGCGGCAAGGGCCTGCCCGCCGGCAACGACACCGGGTACGCGCTGCTCGACGAGCAGGGCATCACGACCAGTGAGTTCCAGCAGCAGGTCACCTACCAGCGTGCCCTGCAGGACGAGCTGGCCCGGACCCTGGAGTCGCTGGAGGGCGTGCGCACCGCCGTGGTGCACCTGGCCCTTCCGGAGGAGGAGGTGTTCGCCTCCGACGAGGCCGAGCCCACCGCCTCGGTGCTGCTGGACCTGGCACCGGGCACCGCACTGGACAGCGGGCAGGTCCAGGCGGTAACCAACCTGGTCTCCTCCAGCATCGAGGGCATGGACCCCGAGCAGGTCACCGTCGCCGACGCCACCGGCGCGGTGCTCTCGGCCCCCGGCCAGGGCGTGACCTCGGCCGCCGGCGACGCCCGCTCGCAGCTCGAGCAGGACTACGAGGCCCGGTTGGCGTCCAACGCGCAGGCCGTGCTCGACCCGATCCTCGGCCCCGGCCGCGCCAAGGTGTCGGTCCGGGCCGACGTCGACCTCGACCAGCGCAGCACCACCTCGGAGACGCACACCTACGAGGAGGGCACCCCGCCGATCTCGGAGAGCACGACGACCGAGGAGTACACCGGCAACGGCGCCGCCGTCGGCGGCATCCTCGGCCCGGAGAACCAGGCCGACGCCGGAGCCGGGACCGGGGACTCCGCGTACAACAAGGAGTCCACGACCGCGAACAACGCCGTCGGAACGACCGTCGAGACCGTCGAGGGCGCCCCCGGGCGGATCAACCGGCTCACCGTCTCCGTCGTCATGGACGACGCCGTCGCCGGCAACCTCAACCAGGCGCAGGTCCAGCAGCTCGTCGGGAACGCCATCGGCCTCGACGTCGCGCGCGGCGACGACATCACCGTCGCCTCCATGGCCTTCGACACGACCGCCGCCGACGCCGCGGCCGCCGAGCTCGAGGCAGCCCGGGAGGCCGAGGAGCAGGCCCAGCTGTGGTCGCTCATCAGGACCGGCGGCATCGCCCTCGGCATCGCCCTGCTCGTGCTCGTCGTCTGGCTGCGGTCGCGACGGCGCGGGGAGGACGAGGAGGACTACGAGGCGCTGGAGCTCGCCGACGACGTGATGGCCGAGCTGGACCGCATCCGCATCGAGAGCACGCGCGCGGTGCCGGTCGTCGACAACGCGGCGCTGGAGATGGAGGCCGCCGAGCGGGCCCGGGTCCGTGGCGAGATCGCCACGATGGTCACTGAGAAGCCGGATGAGGTGGCCGCCATGCTGCGTGGCTGGCTGAGCGAGAGCGGTGCGAAGTCATGACGCTTGCGTCCGTCGAGCAGATGGTCGGCATGGCCCCCGCGGCCGCCCCGACCGCCGTCCTCCCCGCGGTGCGGGAGCGGCCGGAGATGCCGGGAGTGCGCAAGGCTGCGGTCTTCCTCGCCCAGCTCTCCAAGGAGGACGCCGGCGCGCTGCTGGCCAAGATGCGCCCGCGCGAGGTCGAGCTGGTGACCCGTGAGCTGATGAAGATCGGCTCGGTCGAGTCGGACGACGTCGACGGCGTCCTCGAGGAGTTCCACCAGCTGATGACCGCCCAGCGGTTCGTGGGGCGCGGAGGCGTCGAGTTCGCCCGTGACATCCTCGCGGCCGGCCTCGGTGAGGACAAGGCCGACGGCATCCTGTCCCGGCTGAACGTCGTCTACACCGAGGTGCCGTTCGCCTCGCTGCGCAACGCCGACGTCCGCCAGCTGGTCACCTTCCTCAAGGACGAGCACCCGCAGGTCATCGCCCTCGTGCTCGCCCACCTGACCGCCGCGCAGTCGGCCGAGGTGCTCTCCGGGTTCGCTCCCGAGCAGCAGGCCGCCGTCGCGCACCGCATCGCCACGATGGACCGCACCTCCCCGGAGATGGTCCGCCTGGTCGAGGAGGAGCTCGGCCGCCGGATGGGGTCGCTGCTCGCCCACCAGGACATGAGCACCGTCGGCGGCGTCGAGACCCTCGTCGAGATCATCAACCGCTCGCCGCGGCCGACCGAGCGCTCGATCCTCGAGTGGCTCGACAGCACCGACCCGGAGCTGGCCGAGCAGGTGCGGGCCCAGATGTTCGTCTTCGAGGACATCGTCACCATCGACGACCGCTCGCTGCAGCTGGTGCTGCGCGAGGTCGAGGCCAACGACCTGGCCACCGCGCTCAAGGGGGTGCGCCCCGACGTCCGCGACAAGGTCGTCCGGAACCTCTCCGAGCGTGCCGCGGAGAACCTCGCCGAGGAGATCGAGCTGCTCGGCCCGGTCCGCACCCGCACGGTCGAGGAGGCGCAGGCCAAGGTCGTCGGTGTCGTCCGCACCCTCGAGGAGCAGGGCGTGCTGACCATCTCGCGGGGCGGTGAGGACGATTTCGTCGCCTGAAGGACCTCCTGCCCCCCACTCGCAGGCTCGCGGCGGGACCCCGCAGGGGGCCACCGCAACGCGTGCCCAGCGGGAGTCCGCGCTGCTGCGCGGCGGCACCGCCGCGCAGGCCGCACCGCGTGCGCCGTACACCCGCGCGGTGCCGGTCCCCTCGCAGCCGACCGGCGAGCGGCGGACGGCGGTGCGCCGGGCGGCCGACGCGCCGGTGCCCGACGGCCGGACGTCGTTCCGGCTCGGCGACGTCTACGCCGAGGAGCTGGCCCGGCTGCGCGAGCACGCCCGCCAGGAGGGCTACGCCGCCGGCCACGCCGAGGGCTGCACGGCCGCCGAGACCGTGGTCGCCGAGGCCGAGCGGGCCGCCGAGGCACGTCTGGCCGAGGTGCAGGCCCGCTGGGAGCGGCGGATGGTCTCGGCCACCGCTGCCCTCGGCGCAGCCGTCAGCCAGCTCGAGCAGGCGGCCCTCCCGGTCGCCGAGGACGTCCGCGACTCGGTCATCACGATCGTGCTCACGCTCGTCGAGGACGTGCTGTGCCGCGAACTCGCGCTCGCCGACTCCCCCGTGGTGGACGCCGTGCGCCGGGCGCTGACGCTGTGCCCGGCCGACGCGCCCACCGTCGTCCGGCTGCACCCCGACGACCTCGCCGAGCTGCCCGCCGAGGCGCTGGCCGAGCTGCCGGACACGGTGCGGGTCGTCGGCGACCGCTCCGTCGAGCGCGCCGGCGCCGTCGCCGAGACCGGTCCCACCCGCGTCGACGCCCAGCTGGGCGCGGCGCTGGAGCGGGTGCGGGCGGTGCTCGCCCCGTGACGACGGGTCTGCTCGACCGCGCCCGCGCGGCGGCCCGCCCGCAGGTGACCGGCTCGGTCGTCGGCGCGATGGGCCTGACCCTCTCCGTCGAGGGGGTCGTGGCCGCCGTCGGCGACCTCGTGGAGATCAACCCCTCGCCGAGCGGCGGCCTGCTGGCCGAGGTCGTCGCGGTCTCCCGCGAGCGGCTGACGTGCATGCCGCTCGGCGAGCTCTCCGGCGTGCACGCCGGCGCGCGGGTGCGCGCCACGGGCATGCCGCTGCAGGTGCCGGTGGGCGAGGCGCTGCTCGGCCGGGTGCTCGACGGCCTGGGCCGGCCGGTGGACGGCGGCCCGCCGCTGGACCGGTCCGTGGAGTTCGTCGACCTGGCCAGCGAGACACCGCACGCCCTCACGCGCACCCGCGTCGAGGAGCCGCTGACCTCCGGCGTCCGGGTGCTGGACACGATGGTGCCGCTCGGCAAGGGCCAGCGCCTGGGCATCTTCGCCGGCTCCGGCGTGGGCAAGTCGACGCTGCTGGCGCAGATCACCCGCGGCACCGACGCCGACGTGCGGGTCATCGGCCTGATCGGCGAGCGTGGCCGCGAGGTGCGCGAGTTCCTCGAGGAGAACCTCGGCGAGGAGGGGATGGCCCGCACCGTCGTCGTCGTGGCCACCTCCGACGAGCCGCCGCTGGTCCGGCTGAAGGCTGCCTTCGTGGCCACCCGGATCGCCGAGGGCTTCCGCGACCAGGGCCGTGACGTGCTGCTGATGATGGACTCGATCACCCGCACCGCGATGGCCCAGCGCGAGGTGGGTCTGTCGGCGGGCGAGCCCCCGGCGACCCGCGGCTACCCGCCGAGCGTCTTCGCGATGATGCCCAAGCTGCTGGAGAAGGCCGGGACGGCGGCCGTCGGCTCGATCACCGGCCTCTACACCGTGCTGGTGGACGGCGACGACCACAACGAGCCGATCGCCGACACCGCCCGCTCCATCCTCGACGGGCACGTGGTGCTCACCCGGAAGCTGGCCACCCAGGGGCACTTCCCCGCGATCGACGTGCTCGAGTCGATCTCCCGCGTGGCCACCGCGGTCGTCCCGCCGGCGCAGATGGCCGACGCCCGCGAGGTGCGCCGGCTCATGGGTGCGCTGCGCGACGTCAAGGAGCTCATCGAGATCGGCGCCTACCAGGCCGGCACCGACCCGCTGGTCGACCGCGCCCGCCAGCTGGCGCCGGCGATCGAGTCGTTCCTGCAGCAGCCGACCGGCGAGCTGACCCCGGCCGGCGACTCCTGGGCGTGGCTGAACCGCATCGTGAGGTCGGCATGACGGCGCCCGCGGGGCCCCGCCGACGGTCCTCCGTGACCTCCTCCCGCCGGTGAAGCGGGCCGCCTTCCGGCTGCAACCGGTCCTCGAGGTGCGCCGCACCGAGGAGCGGGCGGCGGCGCTCGCCGCCGCCGAGGCCGCCCGGGCCGCCGCCGACGCCGACCGCCGCGCCACCGAGGCCGAGGCGGCGGTCGCCGCCGTCCTGCCGGCCGGTCCGGTCTCCCCCGGCGCCTTCGCCGCCGCGATGGTGCTCGGCCGGCTGGCCGCCGAGGACGCCGCCGCGGCCCGGTCGCTGGCGACCGCGTCGGCCGAGCAGGCCGAGCTGGTCCGCGCGGCGTGGACCGCGGCTGCCCAGCGCACCAAGGGCCTGGAGCGGTTGCGAGAACGACACCTCCAGGCGGTGCGACTGGCCGAGCAGGCTGCCGAGGAGAGGACCGTGGACGACCTCGTCACCGGCCGCTCCGGCCGCCGCACCCGCACCGACGAGGAGGCGGCGTGGACGGACTGACCGCGGTGCAGTCCCGGATCAGCGAGATCCAGGCCCGCTTCCTCACCGCGCCGCGCCCGGCGGCCTCCGCCGACTGGACCGCGGCCGCCACCGCCGCCGGACTCGCCGGCACCGGCGCCACCTCCGCGGCGGCGGGCACCGCCACCGCCGGCAGCGCCTCGGAGGGCGCCGTCGTCGCCGAGGCGCGCAAGTACCTCGGCGTCCCCTACCTGTGGGGCGGCACCGACCCGGCCAAGGGCCTGGACTGCTCCGGCTTCACCCAGCTCGTGTACGGCAACCTCGGCATCGACCTGCCGCGCACCTCCTCCCAGCAGGCCACCGCCGGCACCGCGGTCGCCTCGCTGGCCGAGGCACGACCCGGCGACCTGGTGTTCTTCGACCACTCCCCCGGCCGGCCGGGGATCGACCACGTCGGCATCTACGTCGGCGACGGCAAGATGATCGCCGCCCCGCAGGCCGGCGAGGTCGTCAAGGTGCAGGACGTCGGCAACCCGGCGGTCATCCGGCGGGTGCTGCCCGCGGAGACGGCGTCCACCGGGTCCGGGACGGCGACCGGCGCGTCGCTGTCCGGCGTCCCGTACGCCGACCTGTTCACCCGGGCCGGCAGCCGGCACGGCGTCGACCCGGCGCTGCTCGCCGCCGTCGCGAAGCAGGAGTCCGGGTTCAACGCCTCCGCGGTCTCCCCTGCCGGCGCCCAGGGCCTCATGCAGTTCATGCCCGCCACCGCCCGGGGCCTCGGCGTCGACCCGCTCGACCCGGCCTCGGCCGTCGACGGCGCGGCCCGCTACCTGGCCGGCCTGACCGAGCAGTTCGGCTCCACCGAGCTGGGCCTGGCCGCCTACAACGCCGGGCCCGGCACCGTCCGCCGGTACGGCGGCATCCCGCCGTACGCCGAGACCCAGAACTACGTCCGCAGCGTGATGAGCAAGGCAGAGGCCCTCCGATGACAGCACCCCTCGCACCGGCCCCGCCGGCGCCCGCGCCGGCCGCCGCGAGCCCGGCCGCGACCGATGCGCCCGGCGGGCGGGAGCGCTTCGCCTCCGCCCTGGACGACGCGGTCGCCGGCGGGCAGAGCGGCCTGCGTGGCCAGGAAGGCGCCGGGGAGACCGATGGTCCCCCGGCCGAGCCGGCTCCGGAGGCCCCGGCCGGCGAGCAGCCCCCCGCCGAGCAGCCCGTCGCACAGCCCGCCGTCTCCGGCGCCGGCATGCCACCGGGCCTGTGGGCCCTGCTCACCGGCATCGGCCCGGGCGCGCCCGGACCGGCGGACGCCGTCGACCAGGCCGCCGCCGGCTCCGCGGGCGCCGCGGTGACCGGCACCGTCGCCGGCACCGTGGCTGCGCCGCCCGTCGTCCCGGACGGCGTCCCCGCGGCGGTACCACCCGCCGACGTCCCCGCGGCGGTACCGCCCGCCGGCGTCCCCGCGCCCGCACCGACCGGGTTCCCGGCCGGTGCGGTCCCCGTCCCGGCCGCGCCGGCAGCCGACGCCGTCCTGCCCCCCACCCCCGGGCCGGCCCCGGCGACCGCCACGGCCGACCCGCTCCCCGGGTTCACCGTCGTGCTCGCCGCTGCGGACGCGCCCGGGCCCCCGGCGGCGCCGGAGCTCGTGGCCCCGGACCGCGTCGTCCCGCTCCCCCAGCCGGCCGCCACCCCGGCTCCGGCCGAGGGTGCCGGCACCGGCACCGGCTCCGCACCCGACCGGGACGCCCCGGCGCCGGCTCCTGCGCCGGCCACGGGTGCGAGCCCCGCCGCGGTGGCCACCCCCGCCGTCCCGATCCCCGCCGTCCCGACGACGGCACCGGTGCCGACCACCCAGCCGGCCGCCCAGCCGGCGCCGCCGGTCTCCGGTCAGGTCGCGCAGCAGGTCGCCGTCCTGCGCACCGCCCCGGACGGCACGCACACCATGACCGTGGTGCTCACCCCGGAGACCCTCGGGCCGGTCGAGGTCCAGGTGACCCTGAGCCAGGGCTCGGTCGACCTCGCGCTGAAGAGCGCCACGGAGGCCGCCCGCGCCGCGCTGCTGGAAGCCCTGCCCGAGCTGCGCCGCGACCTGGCCGGCGCCGGTCTCAGCCTCTCCAACGCCTCGGTCGACCGGGACACGGGCGGCTCGTGGGCCTCGGCGCAGCAGCAGGCGACCGGCGACCGCGCCGGCCAGCAGGGGCAGCCCGACGGTCGCAGCCGGCCGTGGCTGCGCGGCGCCGAGGCCGACTCGGGCCGCACCACCCCAGGAACCACCGCCGTCCCGTCGTCCGGCCTGGACGTCCGGGTCTGAGAGGAGCGACCGATGACCAGTCCCGTCTCCGGGGTGGGCGGCGCCGCCGGCGCACCCGCCACCAGCACGGTGACCCGCACCGACCAGATGGGCAAGGACGTGTTCCTGCAGCTGCTGGTCGCCCAGATGCGGTACCAGGACCCGAACAGCCCGACCAGCACCACCGAGTTCATGTCGCAGACCGCGACGTTCACCCAGGTGGAGAAGCTGGAGGAGATCGCCGCGCAGAACGCCTCCCTGGTGGCACTGCAGCGGTCGCTCTCCGCCGGCGCTCTCGTCGGCCACACGGTCAGCTACACCGACGAGAAGGGCGCCACGGTGACCGGCACGGTCGGTTCCGTGCGGATCTCCGGCGCCGAGCCCAGCGCGGTCGTCAACGGCGTCGACGTCCCGATCGGCCGGCTCACCGAGGTCTCGCTGCCCGGCACCCGCTGACGCCCCCCCACCCGCCACCCCCCGACACACCCGAGGAGCCCCCCGTGCTGCGTTCCATGAACTCCGCGATCTCCGGTCTGCGCGCCCACCAGACCAAGCTCGACGTCACCGGCAACAACATCGCCAACGTCAACACCGTGGGCTACAAGAGCTCCCAGACCGTCTTCGAGGACACCCTGTCCCAGGTCGTGCGCAACGGCTCGGCGCCGACGGCCCAGGCCGGTGGCACCAACCCGGCCCAGGTCGGCCTGGGTGTGAAGGTCGCCGGCATCACGACGAACTTCGAGCAGGGTGCGGCCCAGAACACCGGCCGGTCGACCGACTTCATGATCAGCGGCGACGGCTTCTTCATCACCCAGGCCGGCAACGAGCAGCTCTACACCCGCGCCGGGTCGTTCAGCTACGACGCCGCGGGCAACCTCGTCACCCCGGACGGCGCCCTGCTCCAGGGCTGGATGGCGACCGACGGCGTGGTGAACACCAACGGCCCGATCCGGCAGCTGACCGTCCCGTTCGGGGACGTCATGCAGCCCACCGAGACCGACACCGGCGCGGTGGTCGGCAACCTGTCCAGCGCGGCGGCCAACGGCACCGGCGTCCAGACCCAGATGACCATGTACGACGCCCTGGGCAAGGCGCACCAGATCAGCCTGTCGTTCACCAAGACCGGCGCCAACACCTGGAACGTCGTCGCCCGGGACGAGAACGAGGCCGTCCTCGCCAGCACCGCCGGCCCGCTGGCCTTCGACCCGATCGCGGGCACCCTGCCGGCCGCCTCGCGGACCTTCCAGATCACGCCGGACGCCTCGATGGCCGGCAGCTGGCCCGGTCAGATCACCATCGACCTGGCCGACCTGCGCCAGTTCGGCGGCCCCTCCGGGCTGACGCCCGCGCGGGTGGGCGGCAACGCGATGGGCTCCCTGCAGTCGATCTCGCTCAGCGGCGACGGCACGGTCATGGGCGTCTACTCCAACAACCTGCGCGAGCCGATCGGCAAGCTCGCCCTGGCCACCTTCGCCAACCCCGGCGGCCTGGCGAAGGCCGGGAACAGCTCCTTCCGGGTCGGCGACAACTCCGGTCAGCCGGCGATCGGCGAGCCCGGCGGCGGTGGGCGCGGCTCGCTCATCGCCGGCGCGCTGGAGATGTCCAACGTCGACCTGGCCGAGGAGTTCACCGGCCTGATCGTCGCCCAGCGCGGCTTCCAGGCCAACAGCCGCGTCATCTCCAGCTCCGACGAGGTGCTGCAGGACCTGGTGAACCTGAAGCGGTGATCGAAGGACCCTCCTGCCCCCCCACCGCACGCAGGCTCGCGGCGGGCCCCGGCAGGAGGGCCGCCCCCGGCAGGTGCGATGTGGCCCGGCCCCTCCTCGCGAGGGGCCGGGCCACCGTCGTCCGGGCACCCCTGCGTCCACGCAGGTCACCCCCCTCCCCCGCAGGGGTGAGGCGGCCCGTTCGGCTCAAGGCGGGCCCGCGCCACGCCGAAGACAACTGCAGACCGGCAGCCCCTCGAGCGGTCGCCGCCACCCCCTCCCCGAGCGAGCAAGAGGACCCCCCGTGATCCGTGTGACGCGCCTGAACGGAGAGCGGTTCGCGCTCAACCCCGACCTCGTCGAGAGGGTCGAGGGCCACCCCGACACCGTCGTGTTCCTGGTCGACGGGACCAAGTACATCGTCTCGGAGAGCGTCGACGAGGTGCTCGTGGAGATCCGCGAGTACCGGGCGAGCATCCTCGCCACCGCCTACGAGATGGACCGCGGCACCTACCGGTCGCCGTTCCGCACCACCGACGAGGACGCGCACGCCGCGGTCGTCCCCTTCCCGGCCCGCGAGGAGCGCTGACCCGTGGACCCCGCCACCCTGATCGGGTTCGTCGTCTCCCTCGTCGCGCTCCTGATCTTCATGGTCATGGAGGGGGCCGACCCGACGTCGCTGCTCTTCCTCCCCGCGATCATCCTGGTCATCGTCGCCACGTTCGGCGCGGCGATGTCCAGCCAGACGATGGACGACCTCAAGAAGCTGCCCGCCTGGTTCAAGATGGCCGTGATGCCGGCCAAGGTCCCGCCGGCCACCGAGCAGATCCAGACCCTGGTGAGCCTCGCCGAGAGGGCCCGCAAGGAGGGCCTGCTCGCGTTGGAGGCGCAGGTCAAGGCGATCGAGGACCCGTTCCTCAAGCGCGGTCTGCAGATGGGCATCGACGGCACCGACCCCGAGGAGCTGCGCGCGGTCCTGGAGAGCGAGATCTCCGCCAAGAAGGCGGAGGACAAGGTGGCCGCCAAGTTCATGAACGCGATGGGCGGCTACGCCCCGACCATCGGCATCGTCGGCTGCATCGTCGGCCTGATGAACGTGATGGGGAACCTCAGCAACCCCGAGTCGCTGGGCCCGATGATCGCCGCGGCGTTCGTCGCGACCCTGTGGGGCGTCATGGCCGCCAACTTCTGGTTCCTGCCGATGGGCGCCAAGATCCTGCGGGTCAGCGAGCTGCAGGCCGCGCAGATGGAGCTGCTGGTCGAGGGCATCACCGAGATCCAGGCCGGCACCAGCCCGCGCGCGGTCCGGCTCAAGCTCACCTCCCTCATCCCGCCCAGTGAGGTCGCCAAGGAGGCGGCATGAGCGGGAGCTGCGGCCATGAGCACGGCAGCGCCGCTCGCGTCGCCGACGAGCGCCCGGGCGCCGGCGTCGTGAGCGGGCTCGCGCACTCGACCGAGGGGACGCCGTGAGTTCCGGCGGCCACGGCGGCCGCCGCCGCGGCAAGAAGCACGAGGAGGAGGAGCACGAGAACCACGAGCGGTGGCTGGTGTCCTACGCGGACATGATGACGCTGCTCCTCGTGCTGTTCGTGGTGCTCTTCGCGATGAGCCAGGTGGACAAGGAGAAGTTCGCCGCCCTGGCCAAGGGCCTGTCCGCGAGCTTCGGCGGGCCGATCACCGTGCAGCCCGGACCGACGCCGGAGGGCTCGGTGCTCGACGGGCTGCCCGGTGCGGTCGACATCGCCTCGGCCATCGCCCCGGAGGAGACCGTCGAGCAGGCGGAGGTGGACGCCGCCGCCGCGCAGGCCGCGCTCGCCGAGGCGCGGCAGGTCGCCGCGGAGGCCCGGGCCGAGTACGAGGACCTCTCCGAGGTGCGGGAGCAGATCGCGGCCGCGCTGGCCGCCGCCGGCCACGCCGGTGCGGCGCGCTTCGAGATCGACGAACGTGGCCTGGTCGTGCACATCGTGGCCGACCAGGTCCTGTTCGACGCCGAGCAGGCGGTGCTGCGGCCCGAGGGCCGGCAGATCCTCGACGCGATCGCCCCCACGCTGCGCGGGCTGCCGAACTCCCTCGGGGTCGAGGGCCACGCCAACCACCTGCCGGTCACGCCCGGCGGGATCTGGCCGTCGAACTGGGAGCTGTCGGCCTACCGCGCGACGACCGTCGTCCGGTACCTGACGACCGGCGGGGTCCCGGGCGCCCGGATGGTCGCCAACGGCTACGCCGACACCCGGCCGCTGGTCCCGCCGACGGACCCGAGCTCCGTCTCCGTCAACCGCCGCGTCGACGTGGTGGTCCTGTCCGACGCCTCCGCCGAGGCCAAGGAACTGCTCCCCGGCCTCGACGCCGCGACCACCGACGCCGGTCCGACCGCCGCCGGCACCCCCCAGGAGGAGACCCATGGCTGACAAGAAGACGAAGAAGGACGAGACCCCCGAGGGGGACGAGGCGAAGGGCGGCGGCAAGAGGAAGCTGCTCCTCGTCGGCCTCGTGGTCGTGCTCGCGATCGCCGGTGCGGCGTACTTCTTCCTGTTCGCGAGCAGCGGCGAGGCCGAGGCGGCCCCGGAGCCCGAGCACGGTGGGTACACCGCCCTGGAGCCGATCGCGGTCAACCTCGCCGGCGGCGGCTTCCTCAAGATCGGCATCACCCTGGAGTACACCGCGGCCGCCGCCGCCGGCGGGCACGGCAGCGGTGGCGTCGACGGCGCCAAGGCCCTCGACCTGGTGATCGCCACCTACTCGCAGGCCCAGCCGGCGGACGTGGTGGGCGCCCGGGACGCGCTCAAGGAGGCCCTGGAGCACAAGATCGTCGAGGCCTACACCGAGGACGGCGTCCCGATGGTCATGCACGTCTACCTCACCGAGTACGTGACCCAGTGACCCCGGAGGCGCACCGTCGGTGAGCCTCCCTCGCACCACCCGTCACACCCGTCCGCCCTGACCGGCCGAGCCCCGCGCCGCCGGTCAGGGCGGACTCGTTCCCCGCCGATGAACCACGTGTGACCCGCCCCGAGAACGGACCCGCCCCCACCGGGCGCAGCCGCCGCGGCGAACCCCGCACCTACGACTTCCGACGCCCCACCAAGCTCTCGCGGGAGCACGTGCGGGTCCTGCAGATCGCCCAGGAGGCGTTCGCCCGGCAGACGACGACGGTGCTCACCACGATGCTGCGGGCCGGCGCACGGCTGGAGCTGCTGGGCATCGAGCAGCACTCCTACGACGACTACGTCGCCTCGCTCCCGGACCCCTGCTTCCTCGCGACCTTCACCATCGAGCCGCTGGCCGGCAAGGGCGTGCTGGCGTACCCGCTGGACATCGCGATGGCCGCCGTCGACCACATGCTCGGCGGCTCGGGCTCCGCCGACCAGCCGGACCGCCCGATGACGGTCATGGAGACGGCGATCACCAACCACCTGCTCGGCCGCCTGCTGTCGGAGTTCGCCGGCTCCTTCGCGCACATCATCGAGCTGCAGCCCGAGCTCAGCGAGATCGAGTACAACCCGCAGCTGGCCCAGGCCGCGGCCGGCTCGGACACCGTGATGGTGGCCTCCTACACCATCGGGATCGGCAGCCGCACCGGCGAGGCCACGCTGGTGCTGCCCTTCTCCTCCTTCCAGACGCCGCTGAACAACGCCGCCTCCCCGCAGCTGTCGGAGTCGGCCCAGGCCAAGCGCCGGCGCGCGTTCGAGGCGCTCAGCGAGCGGCTCACCCAGGTGCCGGTCGACGTCGGCGTGCGGTTCGCCCCGCTCGAGGTGTCGTCGGAGGACCTGCTCTCCCTCGCCGTCGGTGACGTGCTGCTGCTGCGCCACCCGCAGGACGCCCCGCTCGAGGTCACCACCAACGAGGTGACCTTCGCCTACGCGATCGCCAGCAACCACCGGCGCCGGCTCGCCGCCGCCATCGTCCCCACCCCGGCCACCTCGCAGAACCGAGCCCAGAAGGACACCGCATGACCGCCACCGTGGACCACACCCAGGCCTCCGAGACCGTGATCGCCGTCGTGGCCTCCGCCGCGCGGGCCGCGGCCGCGCTGGTCCCGGCGACGGCCGAGCTCGTCCCCGGCGCGCCGGTCAGCGACCCCGACGCCGTCCTCGCCCCGGCCACGGCCGCCACCGCGGTCGCGGCCAGGCTCTCCGGCGAGGTGAGCGGCGACGTCGTCCTCGTCGTCTCCGCCGAGGTCGTCGACGCCCTCGCCAACTCCCCCGTCGGCCCGATGGACGTCGCCACCGCGCTGCGCCCGGCCCTCGAGGCCGCCGCGGCGACCCTGGGCCGGGTGCGCGTCGACGCCGAGCGCACCGAGGACCCGGACACCGCGATGGACGGCCTGCGGGACAAGGGCATGTTCGTCGCCGTCCCGCTGCTGGCCGGCGGCGTCACCGTCGAGGCGGTCCTCGCCCTGCAGGTGACGCTGCCGCAGGCCCGCACCCAGCGCGGCAGCCTGGACCTGCTGCGGCACGTGGCCATGGAGGTCACCGTCGAGATCGGCCGCACCCGGATGACCGTCGGTGAGTTGCTCTCGCTGCACCCCGGCGAGGTGGTCGAGCTCGACCGCGCCGCCAGCGCCCCGGCCGACCTGCTGGTCAACGGCACGCTGATCGCCCGCGGCGAGGTCGTCGTCGTCGACGAGGACTTCGGCCTGCGGATCAGCGAGATCGTCACCGACGCCGCCGCATCCGAGATCGGGGCGCAGACGTCATGACGTGGATGGTCATCCGGCTGGTGCTCTCCCTGGCCTTCATCGGCGGCGTCCTCTGGTTCGCCGCGCGGGTCGCGAAGAAGCGCGGCATCGGCCAGGGCAACGGCCTCATCGAGGTGGTCGCCCGGCAGCGCATGGGCCGGGCCAGCAGCGTCAGCGTCGTCCGCATCGCCGACCGCGTGCTGGTCGTCGGCTCCACCGAGGAGCAGGTCACGCTGCTCGCCGAGGTGGACGGCGACGTCGTCGAGGAGGCCATCGCCGAGCGGCGGCTGGCCGCCCAGCCCGCGCTGACCGGCGGGCCCGGTGCGCCCGGCGCGCTCGCCGGCTCGGTGTTCGACCGCAACGGCTGGACGACGTTCGTCAGCCAGCTGCGCGAGCGGACGGTCCGCCGCTGATGACCTCCTCCCCCGCTCCCGTCCGGGGCGTCCCGGTCGCCCGGCGCGTGGGGCTGGTCCTGCTGCTCGCGGCGCTGCTCGGTGCGGTGCTCGCGCTGCTGGCCGGCCCGGCGTCCGCCGCTCCCACCGCGCCGGTCGAGCCCACGGCCCCGACCGCCCCCGTCGTCCCCGGCGTCGACGGCGGCGTGGACATCTCGATCGGCGGCGGCAGCCCCAGCACGTCGATCACGCTGATCCTCGCGATCACCGTGCTCTCGGTCGCGCCCGCGGTGCTGCTGCTGGCCACCTCGTTCACGAAGATCATCGTGGTGCTGTCGCTGACCAGGAACGCGCTGGGCATGCAGATGTCGCCCCCGAACACGGTGCTCACCGGCATCGCCCTGTTCCTGACCCTGTTCGTCATGGGCCCGGTGTTGTCCGAGATGAACGAGACCGCCGTCCAGCCGTACCTCAACGGCGTCATGACGGTGTCGCAGGCCTACGACGTGGGCGTCGTGCCGCTGCGGGAGTTCCTGCTCGACAACACCCGCGAGGACGAGCTGTCGCTCATGGTCGGGCTCTCCGGCGAGGAGGCCCCGACCGACGCCGCGGCGGTGAGCATGACGACGCTCGTCCCGGCGTTCGTGCTGTCCGAGCTGAAGAGCGCGTTCATCATCGGGCTGGTCGTCTTCATCCCGTTCCTGGTGCTGGACATGCTGGTCAGCGCCGCGCTCATGTCGATGGGCATGATGATGGTGCCGCCGGTGATCGTGTCCCTGCCGTTCAAGCTGCTGCTGTTCGTGGTGGTCGACGGGTGGGCGTTGATCACCACGGCGCTGGTGGGGAGCTACGGATGAGCGAGCTCGCGAGCTCGTCGATGAGCACAGCAGCGCTGCGAGCGGCGGCGACGAGCGCCGGTGAGGAGTCGTCGTGAGCGACGCGGACGTCACCGAGATCGCCGTCGCGACCATGCTGGTCGCCGCCAAGGTCGCCGCGCCCGTGCTGCTCACCGCACTGCTGGTCGGCTTCCTCATCTCGCTGTTCCAGGCGGCGACGCAGATCCAGGAGCCGACCCTCTCCTTCGTGCCGAAGGTCATCGCGGTCGCGATCGCGCTGCTGGTCACGGGCAACTGGGTGCTCTCCGAGCTGGTCACCTTCACCCAGGGCCTGTTCGACTCGCTGCCCCGCCTGCTCGACCGGACGTAGCGGCCGTGGACCTCGAGGTCCCGGCGGGCACCATGGCGGCGCTGCTGCTCGGCACCGCCCGCGCCACCGGCTTCGTCCTGCTGGCCCCGCCGTTCAACTCGAAGAGCATCCCGGCCCCGGTGAAGGGGGCGCTGGCGCTGGCCCTGTCGGTCGCGCTCATGACCCGCATCGCCCCGGAGCTGCCGGACCCGACCACCGGCTTCCTGGTGGTCGGCGCGGTCACCGAGGTCGCCATCGGGGCGGCGCTGGGCTTCGTCGTCCACGTGCTGTTCGCCGCGGTCCAGTACGCCGGCGACCTGATCGACCTCACCGGCGGCTTCTCGCTGCAGCCGGCCTACGACCCGCTGTCGATGACGACCAGTTCCTCGGTCGGCCGGCTGCACTACCTGCTGGCGACCACGCTGCTGTTCACCAGCGGCGGCCACCTGCTCGTCGTGCGCGGCTTCGCCACCTCCTACGAGGGGCTGCCGGTCGGCGGGTCGGTGCCGACCGAGCAGCTGGCCCAGGTGCTCATCACCGCGCTGTCGCTGATGTTCCTGGCCGCGCTGCAGATCGCCGGGCCGATGGTGGCGGTGCTCCTGCTCGCCGACGTCGCGCTCGCCCTGCTGTCGCGCGCCGCGCCCGCGCTCAACATCTTCTCCTTCGGCTTCCCGGTGAAGATCATGCTGACGATGGCCCTGCTCGGCCTGACCTTCCCGCTGCTGCCCCCCGCCCTGGACGCGCTGCTCGAGCACGCGGTCCGGGCGATGGTCTCCCTGCGGAGCGGGTGATGGGCCCGACGGCGGCGTCCACCCGGCGAGATCGGCGATCTCGCCCGGCTGCGCCCTCCCAGGCGTGCGAGCTCGACGGTCTCGCCGGGCACGGGAGGGGGTGAGCCGTGGCCAAGGACGGACCGGGTGGGGAGAAGACCGAGGACCCCACTCCGCAGCGCCTCAAGAAGGCGCGCAAGGAAGGCCAGATCCCCCGGACCCAGGAACTGGGCACCTGGGTCGGCGCCGCGGTGGCCAGCTTCCTGCTGCCGATGCTGGTGCGCAACGCGTTCGACGAGGTCGGCGCCATGTTCGTGCAGGTCGGCGTGGTCGTCGAGGCCCCCGAGGTGGAGGCGGTCACCGCCCTGCTCGGGCAGGCGCTGGACACCTTCGTCACCGTCGCGCTGCCGATGGCGGTGGCCCTCATGGTCGTCGGCGTCGCCGCGACCGCCGCGCAGGGCGGGGTCGCCGTCACCGGCAAGCCGATGAAGCCGACGCTGAAGAAGCTCAACCCCTTCCCGGGGGTGAAGCGGATGTTCGGCGGCCACGGGCTCTGGGAGGCGACCAAGGCGGTCATCAAGACCGCGGCGCTGGGCACCGTCGTCGTCGTGACCAGCGACCGCGCCCAGCAGCTGGTGTCGTCCGCCGGCGCGCTGCCGCTGTCGGCGATCACCGCGACCTTCACCGACTCCGCCGTCCTCATGATCCGCGTCGTCGCGGTCACCGGCCTGGTCATCGCGGTCGCCGACTACCTCATCGTCCGCAAGCGGACGATGAAGGAGCTCAGGATGAGCAAGTACGAGATCCAGCAGGAGCACAAGAACTCCGAGGGCGACCCACACGTGAAGGCCCAGCGCCGGGCCACGCAGATGGCGATGTCGCGCAACCGGATGATGGCCGAGGTCGCCGACGCCGACGTCCTGCTGGTCAACCCCACCCACGTCGCCGTCGCGCTGAAGTACGAGCCCGACCGCGGCGCGCCCCGCGTCGTCGCGAAGGGTGCCGACGAGGTCGCCGCGAAGCTGCGCGAGCGGGCCGCGGAGGCGGGGGTGCCGTTGGTGCAGGACGTCCCGCTGGCCCGCGCGCTGCACGCCTCCTGCGAGATCGGCCAGGAGGTGCCCGCGCAGCTGTTCACCGCGGTCGCGCGGGTGCTGGCGTTCGTCATGCAGCTGTCGGCCCGCGGCGTCCGCGGCGGCTTCCACCGGCCCGGCTTCGCCGCACCGGACGTCGAGGACCTGCCCCGGGCGGGCGCCCGCCGCTGAGCGGACCCTCCTGTCCCCACCAATCGCGGACCCGCGGTAGGGGCCGGCGGGGCGGCTGCGGCGGGCGTGACGGGTGGGGCGGACGGCGGTGCCCCGGCGTGGGCGTGCTGCCGATGAGTCGTCCGTGCGAGGAATCTCGAAGGCCGCCGTCCCGATCGGCGTGGTGGCCATCGTCCTCATGCTGGTCGTGCCGCTGCCCGCCGCGGTGCTGGACCTGCTGCTGGGCCTGAACATCACCGCGTCGCTGCTGATCCTGCTGGTCGCCATGCAGATCAAGCGGCCGCTGGACTTCGCCGTCTTCCCGTCGCTGATCCTGATCGCGACGCTGTTCCGGCTGGCGCTCAACGTCTCCTCGACGCGACTGGTGCTCACCGACGGCTACGCCGGCAAGGTCATCGAGGCCTTCGGGCACTTCGTGATCGGCGGCTCGCTGGTCGTCGGTCTGGTGATCTTCGTGATCCTCACGATCATCCAGTTCGTCGTCATCACCAACGGTGCCGGCCGCGTCGCCGAGGTCGGCGCCCGCTTCACCCTCGACGCGATGCCCGGCAAGCAGATGGCCATCGACGCCGACCTCAACGCCGGGCTGATCAACGAGAAGCAGGCCCGCAGGCGGCGCACCGAGGTCACCGCCGAGGCCGACTTCTACGGCTCGATGGACGGCGCCTCGAAGTTCGTCAAGGGCGACGCCATCGCCGCCATCATCATCACGCTGATCAACCTCATCGGCGGGATGGCGATCGGCGTCGTGCAGCTGGGCATGGCGCCCGGCGACGCCGTCTCCACCTACTCGCTGCTGACCGTCGGCGACGGCCTGGTCTCCCAGATCCCCGCGCTGCTGCTCTCCACCGCGACCGGCATCATCGTCACCCGCTCGGCCTCCGACGCAGACATGGGCAGCGACCTTCTCGCCCAGCTCGGCCGCTTCAAGCAGCCGGTGCGGATCGCCGGCGGCGCCGCCCTGGCGCTGTGCCTGATCCCCGGCCTGCCCAAGCTGCCGTTCCTGGTCATCGGCGGGCTCTTCCTGCTGATGGCGGCGCGCATGCAGGAGACCCCGGACGTCGACGAGGACGCCGACCCACAGGCCACCGCGGACGACGAGCCCCAGCCCGACTCCCCCGAGGCGATCGCCGACAAGATGCGCGTCGACCCGCTGGAGCTCGAGGTGGCCTTCGACCTGGTCGACCTGGTGGACGCCTCCCGCGGCGGCGACCTGCTCGACCGCGTGAAGGCGCTGCGCCGGAAGGTCGCCATGGAGACCGGCCTGGTCATCCCGCTGGTGCGCACCCGCGACAACCTGGACCTGCCCGCCTCGCAGTACGTCATCTGGCTCAACGGCGTCCCCGCGGCCAAGGGCACCTCGCCGGCCGGCACCGTCCTGGCGATCGGCGACATGCTCGACGGGCTGCCCGGCCGGGCCACCCGCGAGCCGGTGTTCGGCCTGCCCGCCAAGTGGGTGCCGGTCGAGCTGCAGCGGCAGGCCGAGATGGCCGGCGCCACCGTCGTCGACCGCTCGTCGGTCATCACCACGCACCTGGCCGAGGTCGTCCGGCAGAACGCCGCCGACCTGCTCGGCCGGGAGGACGTGCGGCTGCTGGTCGAGATGGTCAAGCGGACCCACCCGATCGTCGTCGAGGAGCTCACCCCGACGCTGCTCACGCTGGGCGAGATCCAGCGGGTGCTGCACGGGCTGCTCGCCGAGAACGTCTCCATCCGCGACCTGGTGCGCATCTTCGAGGCGCTCTCGGTCCGGGCGAAGGTGTCCAGCGACGTCGACGGCCTCGTCGAGGCCGCCCGGACGGCGCTCGGGGCGGCGATCAGCCACCCGTACGTCACGCCCGACGAGCGGCTGCACGTCATGACCCTCGACCCGTCGTTCGAGCAGCGCCTGCTCGAGGCCGTGCGGCAGAGCGAGGCCGGTCAGGTCCTCGCCCTGGACGCCGGCACGGTCGACGCCCTGGTCAACGGGTGCTCCGGCCTGCTGAGCGACGCCGAGCGCCTGGGCCTGTCCCCCGTGCTGGTGTGCTCGCCGCAGGTGCGGGCCGCGCTGTCCCGCCTGATGCGTCAGGTCCTGCCCCGCCTGCCGGTGATCTCCTACACGGAGGTCTCCCGCACGGCCCAGATCGAGTCACTGGGAGTGGTGAACGGTGCCGTTGCCGTCCGTTGAGGCCGTGTCCCGCGAGGGCGCCATCGCCGCCGCGCGGGAGAAGTACGGCTCGTCCGTCCGGATCGTCGGCATCCGCCGCGTCCGCACGGGCGGGGTGATGGGCTTCTTCACCACCGAGCGCTTCGTCGCCGAGGTCGAGGAGGTCGGCCCGCCGCCCGTCGTCGAGCGCCGCCCGGCGTCGAAGGCCGAGTCGCTGGCCCGCATCGAGGCCGCGCTGCGCCGCGACCCGGTGCTGCCCGACCCGGTCGACGAGGTGGCCGACCTGCTCGGCGGCGACGCCGGCCAGCCCGCCGTGGGGCTGTACTCGCGGACCTCCGCGCCGCGCGCCGCCCGTCCGGCTGCGGCGAGGGGCTTCCGCAGCGCCCCGGCCGCGGCTCCCGCTCCGGCCCCGGCCCCGGCCCCGGCTCCCGCTCCGGTGGCTCCCGTGGTGGACGCCGCGCTGCCGCCGTCGCCGTTCACCGCCGCGCTCGCCCAGATGGTGGCCCGCGACGTCGACGTGCGGGAGGCCGTGGACGAGGCGATCGCCGCCGTCGCGACTGCCGTTCCCGCTGCTCCGGCTGCCGCCCTCGCTCCGGCCGCTCCTCCCGCGCCCGCTCCGGCTCCCGTTGCCGCCGCCGCTGCGCCGAAGCCCGCCCCGGCCCCGGCCCCGGCTGCTGCGCCGGCGCCGGCTCCCGTTGCCGCCGCGGCTGCGCCGGAGCCCGCCCCGGCGCCCGTCGCGGCCGCGACGCCCGCGGTGGCCGTCGGCCCTGACACCCCCTCCGACGACGACCTGGACGCCGGGCTGGACATCCTCTGGGGCTCGGCTCCCACGCCGGCTCCTGCTCCGCAGCCGGCCGCCGTCCCGCCGCTCACCGCCGCTGCGGCACCCGTTCCGGCTGCGGGCCCCGCGGTCGTCCCGCCGGCGCCGGTCGTCGAGCCGGAGCCCCTCGCGGTGCCCGAGTGGGTGCCCGAGCCGGACTTCGCCACCGGGCCGATCACCTCCCGGGAGGAGGCGATCGCCGAGGTGCTGCGCGCTGCGCTGGCGCACGACACGTCCGACGTGGCGCTGACCCAGCTGCTGCGCGGCGTGCTGGCCGGCTCCTCGCCGGACGAGCACGAGGCCGCCCGCACCGATGACGCGTGGGGCGAGGTCTCCGCCGAGGCGCACACCGCCGAGATCCCGGTGTGGGTGGACGCGACCGCCGAGGCCGACGAGTGGGAGGTGGAGGCCGACGTCCTGGCGCCGACCGCCAGCGACCCGGCTCCGCTGCCCGCCGACGCCACCACGATCCTGCCGCCGCTGTCGCTGCTGCCCCCGCCTGCGCCGGGCACCGCGCTGGCCGTGCCGCCGCTGCTGGGCCGGCCGCCGGTGCCGCCGGCGATCGGTCGTGCACCGGGGCAGTCGGTCGCCCGCGTGGCGCCGCCGGCCGCAGAGGCCCCGCTGGCGACCGTGACCCGGCTGCCCGTGGACAAGCGCGCCGCCGCCTGGCGCCGCTCTGCCCCGATGGTCGTGCCGTCGGTGCGCGGGCGGTCGACGTCCGGCGGCGCCACCGGTCCGCTGCCCGGCGCGGCCGAGGACGCCCTCATCTCCCGGTTGCTGGAGCTCGGTGTGCCCGAGCGGCTGCTCGGCGGGGACTTCGCCGTCGAGGTCGCCCGGCGCGGGGCCTACGCCGCGCTGACCCGCGCGCTGGCCGCCGGTCTGCCGGCCGCGCCGGCCCTGCCGTCCGGGGCGGGCGACGTGCTGCTGGTCGTCGGGCCCGGCGTCGAGACCCTCGCCGCCGCCCGCTCGCTGGCCGCCTCGCTGCGACTGGACGGCGAGCAGCTGCAGTGGGCCTCCCGCGGCGACCTGGCCGCGCTGGCTCCGCGCGACAACCGGATCACCAGCATCGACACGGCCCTCGAGCGCAAGCAGGAGGCCGACCGGTCGAGCGCGCTGACCATCGTGGCCGTCGACGTCCCGCTGCGTTCCGGTGGCGGCGCCTGGCTGGAGCAGATGGTCGCGGTCTTCGCGCCCGTCGGCGTGTGGGCGGTCGTGGAGGCCACCCGCAAGCCCGAGGACGTCGGCCCGTGGCTGGACGCGCTGCCCCGCGTGGACGCGCTCATGGTCCAGGACACCGACCTCACGGCCGACCCGGCCGCGGTGCTCGGCCGCACCTCCACGCCCGTGGCTCTCCTCGACGGCGCCCGGGCGACCGCCCACCGCTGGGCCTCGCTGCTGTGCGAGCGGCTGGAGAGCTCGGGGGCATGAGCCCGCTGCGCTGGGACGTGCTCGCGGTGTCGTTCCTGCTCGCCCTGCCGCTGCTCGCCCTGGGCCTGCGCGGCGACCTGGGCACGCACGACGTCGTCACCCGGCTGCCGTGGTGCCTGGCGGCGGGTTGGGCCGTGGTGGCGCTGCTGCGCTGGGCCGGCACGCCGCGCCCACCGGCCGGCTCCCCCGCCGACGAGGACCCCGGCCCCGCGGCACCCTGACCGCCGGTCGCTCGTCGCCCTCGCCCCCGGACCCCCTGCCGGGGTTCCTCGTGCATCGCCGGTTCTGCGGGATCCGCAACCCACGAGGAACCCCGGCAGGGCGCTGTCCACAGGTGCTCCGCCGTCCACGGATCCCGTCCGGCGCTCCCCGGGACTGCACGACCGGACCACGGTGGGGACGTGGAACCCGACCGCCTCGTCCTCCGTCGGCTGGCCGTCACCGGGGGGTGGACCGACGACGAGCTCTCTCGGCACGTGCGCGACGGCGCCCTCACGAGACTCCGTCGGGGCGCGTACGTCGCCGGTGCCGACCTGGTGACCGACGAGGTGCGCCACCACCTGCTCGTCCGCGCCACCCTCGCCTCACTCCGCCGTCCCGCGGTCGTGAGCCACCAGTCGGCCGCCGTCCTCCACGGCCTCCCGCTGTGGGGCGTACGGCTCGACCGCGTGCACGTCACCCGCCGGCCGCCGGCCTCCAGTGAGGCGGGTCGCTGTCTCCGCACCCACGTGGCCCGGTTGGCCGACCACGAGGTGACGACGGTCGAGGGGCTGCTGGTCACCGACCCGGTGCGGACGGCGCTCGACCTGGCCCGGTCGCTGCCGCTGGAGCCGGCCGTGGCCGCGCTGGATGCTGCGCTGCACCGCGGGCTCCTGGCGAGGCCGGTCCTCGAGAGCCGGGTGCAGGAACTGGCCGGGACACCCGGGAGCCGTGCGGCCGCCCGGGCGGTGACCTTCGCCGACGGACGCAGCGAGAGCGTCGGCGAGAGCCGCAGTCGCGTCCTCCTCCATGGCCTCGGCCTGGCACCGTCCGCGCTGCAGCGGACCATCCACTCCGCTTCCGGGCTCTTCCTCGGTCGCGCAGACTTCGCCTGGGAGGAGGAGCGGGTGGTCGGTGAGTTCGACGGCCGCGTCAAGTACGGCCGCGCGCGGCGCCCCGGTCAGGTCCCCGCGGACGTCCTCTTCGAGGAGAAGCGTCGTGAGGACGCCATCCGCGACGAGGACTGGGGCGTGGTGCGCTGGACGTGGTCGGACCTCGTGCCCGGCACGGTGGTCGGCGACCGGGTGAGTCGCGCCCTCGTCCGCGGCCGCCGTCGGTCCGGCTGACCCCATCTGCCGGCGTTGCTCGCGCTGTGCCGGTCCTGCAGGACCCGCAGTGCACGAACAACGCCGGCAGTGCCGCAGGAGCGGGTCGGTCAGCGCGGGAGGTCCTCCAGCATCTCGGTGACCAGCGCGGCGATCGGCGAGCGCTCCGAGCGGGTCAGCGTCACGTGGGCGAAGAGCGGGTGCCCCTTGAGCTGCTCGACCACCGCTGCGATGCCGTCGTGCCGGCCGACGCGCAGGTTGTCCCGCTGGGCCACGTCGTGGGTGAGGACGACGCGCGAGCCGGAGCCCAGCCGCGACAGCACGGTCAGCAGCACCCCGCGCTCCAGCGACTGCGCCTCGTCGACGATGACGAAGGAGTCGTGCAGCGACCGCCCGCGGATGTGGGTCAGGGGCAGCACCTCGATGAGGTCGCGGGAGGCGACCTCGTCCAGCACGTCCTTGGAGACCAGCGCACCGAGGGTGTCGTAGACCGCCTGCGCCCAGGGCGACATCTTCTCGCCCTCGCTGCCCGGCAGGTACCCGAGCTCCTGGCCGCCGACGGCGTAGAGCGGCCGGAAGACGACGACCTTGGAGTGCGCCCGCCGCTCCATCACCGACTCCAGCCCCGCGCACAGCGCCAGCGCCGACTTCCCCGTGCCGGCCCGCCCGCCCAGCGACACGATGCCGATCTCCGGGTCGAGCAGCAGGTCCAGCGCGATCCGCTGCTCCGCGGAGCGGCCGTGCAGCCCGAAGGCCTCGCGGTCGCCGCGCACCAGCCGCACGTGTTTGTCCGGCGTGACCCGCCCCAGCGCCGACCCGCGCGAGGAGAGCAGCACCAGGCCGGTGTGCGGGGGCAGCTCGGCGGCGGCCGGCGCGTACACCTCGCCGTGCTCGTAGAGGGACCCGAGCTCGGCGTCGTCGAGCGAGAGCTCGGCCATCCCGGTCCAGCCGGCGTCGACGGCGTCCAGCGCCCGGTAGTCGTCGGTGTCCAGGCCCACCGCCGCGGCCTTCACCCGCAGCGGCACGTCCTTGGTGATCAGGCAGACGTCGTGGCCCTCGGCGCGCAGGTTGAGCGCGACCACCATGATCCGGCTGTCGTTGCTGTCGTTGCGGAAACCGGCCGGCAGCACCGCAGGGTCGCTGTGGTTCAGCTCGACGTGCAGCGTGCCGCCGTCGTCGCCGACCGGGACCGGGGCGTCGAGCCGGCCGTGCTGGACCCGCAGGTCGTCGAGCAGCCGCAGCGCCTGCCGGGCGAACCAGCCCAGCTCCGGGTGGTTGCGCTTGTCCTCGAGCTCCCCGATCACGACGAGCGGGAGGACCACGTCGTGGGCGCCCATGCGCAGCAGCGCACCGGGGTCGGAGAGCAGGACGGAGGTGTCGAGGACGTACGTGCGGCGAGTGGTCACGGTCGACTCCCGTTGGGGCGCGGCGCGCGCCCCGGCTCGAAGGTGGCCGGGCCCCGGCTGAGGAGCCGGGCGCCGGCCCCCCAGGTCGACGAGATCGTCAGCACCAACCGGGCCTCCCGTGGACGGCGAGGTGAGCTCGCCCTCCACCGCGGACGTTAGGCCCGCGAGGTGACAGGAACACGTCGAAGAGGTGGCGTGTCCCTCCTTCGGGGCACCAGTGGCCCCACCCGTCTCAGCGAGGACGGCGTGGCCGGACGGCGACCAGCACCCAGACCAGCGGCACCAGCAGGACCGGCCACTGCAGTCTCAGGTCGCCGAGCCACCACAACCCGCCGACCAGCAGCACCGCCAGCCACCCCGCCGTCCACAGGCCCAGGTCCCGGGCCTCCTCCGGGGTGTGCCGCGCCATGTCACCTCCCGCCACGCCATCCCACCCGCCTGCTCACCCGGCCCGCAGCTCGCCGGCGACGGCGGCCGGGGTGAGGGGCTCGTCGAGCAGCCGGACGAAGCGGTCGGCGACCGGCTGCTCGGCCGGACGGGCGTCCAGCCACCGCGAGAGCAGGTCGAAGCCCTCGACGTAGGTGGTGGTGTAGGCCCGCCACAGCGGGTGGGTGAGGAAGCGCAGCTGCTGGCGGGCCCGGTCGGCGCTGACCAGCGACCAGCGCTGGATGTAGGCGGCCACCTCGTCGGCGCCGGCGCCGCGGTCGTGCAGCAGGACGGCGGCGTCCTGGCGCACCCGGTTCAGCGGCGCGGCCGCCGCCGCGACCCGCTCGGCGAGGTGCCCGTCGAAGTGCAGCCCCAGGTCACCGAGCACCTCCGCCGCCCACGGCCCCCAGCCGGTCCCGATCGCGGCCTGGACGCCGAGGTCGGCCAGCCCCTCGGCCATCAGGCACTCCGGGGTGTTGACCAGGAAGACGGTGTGCTCGAGCCGGGCACCGCGCTCGACCAGTCCGAGCTCCTTGCGGCAATGCTCGGTGTGGTGCCCCGGGTAGGCCTCGTGGGCCACCAGGTGCGGCAGCTGGCCCAGCCGGTGCGGCAGGTCGGCGTTGACGGCCACGCGGGACCGGTAGTCGCCCTCGTAGTAGTTGAAGCCCGACCACGGCTTGTCGGTGACGACCTCGTAGCGCACCGTCTCGACCTCGGGCAGCCCGTAGTCGGCGCGCACCCGGTCGCGCAGCGCGCTGGACAGGACGTGCACCGCCTCGGCCAGCCGCGCGGGCGGGCACTCCTCGCGCCGCCGGTGCGCGGCGTAGCGGTCGGCCAGCGGTCCGCTGCCGGGCAGCAGGCCGTCGAGCTCGGCGTGCGCGGCGGCGTAGGCGGCCGGGTCGCCGACGGCGAGGTCGACCTGGAAGTAGCTGCGCACCTCCTCGAGGAAGGGCACCGGCTCGCCGGCCATCTTCCGGGCGCTGCACTCCAGCCCGGTCAGCTGACCGCGGAGGAACCCCGCGCGATCGGCGGGCAGGTCGGCGGCACCCAGCTCGCCGAGCAGCGCGCGGGCCTGGTCGCGCAGCCCCTGCGGGGTGGGCGCCGGCTCGTCCTCCACCGCGGCCCGCACCCGCCGGTCGCCGGTGTAGGCGTCGACGAAGCCGGACTCCAGCCGGTCGAAGCGCAGCCCGAGCCGCACGTACTCCAGGGGGACGTCGAGCGAGCGGGCCATGACCAGCAGTTTCTCAGCCGCCGAAGCGACGGTGCCGGGCGGCGTAGGCGCGCAACGCCCGCAGGAAGTCGACGCGGCGGAAGTCGGGCCAGTAGACGTCGGTGAAGTGGAACTCCGAGTGCGCGGTCTGCCAGAGCAGGAAACCCGACAGCCGCTGCTCCCCGCTGGTGCGGATGACCAGGTCGGGGTCGGGCTGGCCGCGCGTGTAGAGGTGCTCGGCGATGTGCTCGGCGTCCAGGACGCCCACCAGCTCGTCCAGCGTCGTCCCCCGTGCGGCGTGCTCGGCCAGCAGTGAGCGGACGGCGTCGGCGATCTCCCGTCGCCCGCCGTAGCCGACGGCGAGGTTGACCGTCGCGCCCGGCCGGTCGCGGGTGTCCTCGGCGGCCTGCTTGAGGACGGCGACCGTCTCGGCCGGCAGCAGCTCGAGGGCACCCACGGGGCGCAGCTGCCACCGCCGGTCCGGGGCCGCGAGGTCCTCGGCGACGCCCTCGATGATCCGCAGCAGCGGGAGCAGCTCGGGCTCCGGGCGGGACAGGTTGTCGGTGGAGAGCAGGAAGAGCGTGACGACCTCGACGCCGGCCTCGTCGCACCACCCGAGGAACCCGGCGATCTTGTCCGCGCCCCGGCGGTGACCGGCGTTGGGGTCCTCCAGCCCGATCGCCCGCGCCCACCGCCGGTTGCCGTCGACGATCACCCCGACGTGCCGCGGGATCGCTGCGCCCTCCAGCGCCTGGGCGAGCCGGCGTTCGTACACCTGGGTGAGGACGTCGCGAGCCCACTGCCGCATCCCCACGGTGGGTCACACTAGGCCCACTCCGCGAGGTCGCGCGCACCCCGCCCCCACCTGCACGAAGGTCCGCAGGGGGCCGGGGACGTCACACCCCGGTCCCGTCGCCGCCCTCCCTACGCGTGCGTAACCTCGGCTCATGAGCGTCCCCGACAACGAGGGCGGGACCGTCCGCGTGGAGGCCGACGGCGCCCAGATCCAAGCGCCTCCCGGCCCGGCGGTGGCCGCCGTCCTCCAGGAGGGCGAGCAGGTCGAGCGGGCCTGGACCGCCGAGGACTTCGGCGACCGCGACTGGGACCACCCCGACACCCGGCCGCGGATGCGCGGCTGGCTGCACCTGTTCTCGTTCTTCGGCGCGATCGTCGCCGGCGCCGTGCTCATCCCGCTGGGGTCGGTGCTCGGCGCCCGCGCCGGGTGGTCGGTCACCGTCTACTGCGCGACCATCTGCGGCCTGTTCGGGGTCAGCGCGCTGTACCACCGGCGGCGCTGGTCACCGCGCGGCTGGAAGGTCATGAAGCGGCTCGACCACTCGATGATCTTCCTGTTCATCGCGGGGACGTACACCCCCTTCGCCCTGCTGGCGGTCGACCAACCGACCGGCTACTGGGTGCTCGCCGGCGTCTGGGCCGGTGCGCTGGCCGGCGTCTCGCTCAAACTCACCTGGCCCACCGCGCCGCGGTGGGTCGGCGTGCCCCTCTACATCGGGCTGGGCTGGGTCGCCGTCTTCATCCTCACCGACATCCTGCACATCGCCGGCGTGACCTCACTGGTGCTGCTGGCCGTCGGCGGGGTGCTCTACACGCTCGGCGGGGTGGCGTACGCGATCAAGAAGCCGAATCCCTGGCCCGGCGTCTTCGGCTACCACGAGGTCTTCCACGCGATGACCGTCGTCGCCGCCATCTGCCACTACATCGCCGTCTACTTCGCGATGTACTCCAGCCCGTTCGTCTGACGGAGGACCCCGTCCGCGTCACCGTGGAGGACCCCGTCTCCCCACCCTGCGCGGCCCGGGGCGGGAACCGTGACGGGGCCGGCGGGACCCTGCAGGAGGGCCGGGCGCCTCAGCTGAAGGGCCTGCGCTCGTCCACCCGGTTGGACAGCCGGCCGGCGGTGCGCCAGGTGCGGGCGACGAGGTCGCGGTCCTCGTCGGTGACCAGGTTGCCCATCACCCGCAGTGCGACGGTCATCAGGGACCGCGACCGCATGCCCACCGGGCCGGCCGCGGGCAGGAAGCGCGGGACGGTGAGCAGCCCGGCCAGCCGGCGGGCGATGGAGAACGCCTCCCCGTAGTGCCGGCGCAGGGTGGCCGGCCAGGCGTGGGTCCAGTCGTCCTCGCCGAAGAGCTCCTGCACGGTGCGGCCGGTCTCCAGGCCGTAGTCGATGCCCTCGCCGTTGAGCGGGTTGACGCACCCGGCCGCGTCGCCGACGAGCGCCCAGTTGCGACCGGCCACGCCGGAGACCGCCCCGCCCATGGGCAGCAGGGCCGACGCCGGCGCCTCCACCGGCCCGTCGAGCCGCCAGTCCTCGCGGCGGGCGTCGGCGTAGACCTCGATCAGCGCCTTCAGCTGCACCCCGGCCGGACGGCGGGCGGTGGCCAGCGTGCCGACGCCGATGTTCACCTGCCCGGCCTCCGCCCCCAGGGGGAACACCCAGCCGTAGCCGGAGAGCAGCTCCCCCTCGGCGCCGCGCAGCTCCAGGTGCGAGGAGATCCACTCGTCGTCCGCCCGCCCGGAGCGCACGTAGCCGCGCGCTGCGACGCCGTAGGCGGTGTCGCGGTGCCACTCGCGGCCGAGCACCCGGCCCAGCGGTGAGCGGACGCCGTCGGCCACGACCAGCCGCCGGCAGCCGACGGTGACGGTCTCGTCCTCCGCCGTCTCGAACACGACGCCGGTCACCCGGTCGCCGTCCCGCTCGACGTCGACGGCCCGCGCGCCCTCCAGTGGAACGGCACCGCCGGTCAGCGCGACGTCGCGGATCCGGGCGTCGAGCTCGGTGCGCGGCACCGCGCTGCCGTGGTCGGGGAACGCGCCGCCGGGCCAGGGCAGCTCCCACGTCCGGCCGAAGCCGGCGGCGCGCAGGCCGCGGTTGCGGGTCCGCGAGCGCGCCCAGTCGCCCAGACCCAGCCGGTCCAGCTCGGCGATCGCGCGGGGGGTCAGCCCGTCGCCGCAGGCCTTGTCGCGGGGGAAGACGGCCGCGTCGGCGAGGACGACGTCGTGCCCGGCCCGGGCGGCCCAGCCGGCGGCCGCCGCGCCCGCCGGGCCGGCCCCCACCACGAGGACGTCGGTGTCGGTCGGGACGGCGGCGCTGGCTGGCACGCCTCCAGTGTCCCTGACCCGTGACGCCGGGGTGGCCCCCCTGCAGGGTCCCGCCGCGAGCCTGCGAGTGGCGGGGGCAGGGGGGTCCTCTCTCAGCCGAACAGCGGGAAGCGCTCCGCCGACGACCCCAGGGCGGCGCGGTCGGCGTCGTCCAGCGGGGCCCGGCCGGTGCCGCGCCGGGCCGCCGTCGCGTCGTCCCACCCGGCCGGCAGCGGGCCGCCGAGCAGGCCCTCGAGCACCCGCCGCACCTCGGCCAGGGCCTCGGGTGCCGGGCCCGGCCGATCCAGGTGCGCCACCAGGTCCAGGTGGTGCACCGCGGCCTCCACGGCCAGCGTGGACAGCAGGTCGCCGGCGCGCAGGACGTGCCCCTGGGTGCCGACCAGGTCGTCGGACGCGATCCGCTCGGCGAGCACGGTCACGGCGGCGACGAGCTCCGCGTGCACCGCGGACAGCTCCGTGAGCCCACCCGCGACGCTGGCGCGGACGCGGGTGCGCCAGGCGACGTCCTCGTCCTGCGCCGCGGTCGGCTGCCAGGCCCGCCAGTAGGCGACCGCGTCGCTGGTGGCCGGCCCGTCCGCCGGGGTGGCCAGCGCGACCAGGCCCCGGCGGGCGTCGTCGACCAGGTGCAGGGTCAGGTCCAGCACCGCCCACCCGGCGCACCCGGACGGCTGCCAGGCCTCCTCCGGCCGCAGGTCCGCGACCTGCTCGGACAGGGACCGGTAGGTGGCGGCGAGCAACTCCGTCGGCGAGGGCACCCGGGCAGCCTGGCAGGGCTCAGTCGACGTGCGGGCCGCGGGCCCGGACCTCCTCGATCGAGGCCATCGCCGCCCGCAGCTCGCCGAGCCAGTCGTCGGTGTGCTGCGCGACCAGCCGGACCGCCCAGGCCAGCGCCTCGGACCGGGACCGGGCGACCCCGGCGTCCACGAGCGTGTCGAGCACCAGCCGCTCGGGCTGGCGCAGCCGGGTCATCACCGGCACCGACAGGTTGGTGAAGACCTCCCGGGCGTCGCCGCAGGCCGCGCCCCAGGCGACCGAGCGGCCGTAGCGGGCCTGCGCGGCGTCGGCCACGGCCATGCGCTGCTCGCGGGTCTCCTCGCGGAAACGGGCGATCCGCCCGGCCCGCGCGGCCGCGGGGTCGCCCTCGCCGGCCTCCGGCTCGGCCAGGGTGCCGACGACGGTGATCTCGTCGCGGTCGACGGTCAGCTCGACCGGCCCGGTGAACCAGTCGTCGGGCAGCCGCCCGGCGAACCAGCCGGCGACCTCGGCCCGCTCCACCGGGGGTGGCGCGTCCGGGCCCCGGCCCCGGCCGCCGGGACCGCGACCGCGTGGGCCGCGGAACCCGCCGCGCATGCCGGCGAAGGGGTTCTCGGAGGAGAAACGGTGGTGGTGTCCGTGCACGACGGCCTCCCGTATCAGGTGATTACACGCTTACACGGTAATGCCGGCGGCCGGCTTTCAGGAAGGGGTGAGCGCTCTGCCGAGAGCGGACACGTCGGTGACCGGGGCCGAGCAGACGAAGCCCCGGCACACGTAGGCAGCGGGCCGGCCACCGACCAGCGGCCGGCCGGCCAGCAGCGGGACCCCGGGAGCGTCCGGCTCGCCGACCACCACCACGGCACCCGGGCTGGTCGAGGCGCGGGCGGCGGCCGCGAGGGCGTCGCGCTCCGGCCCGGCCGGTCCGCTGACCGCGACCTCGAGCGGGCCGGCCAGCAGCGCCTCCCCGACCGCCATCGCCCAGCCGACCGCCTGCGGCGCGCGCTCGGCCAGCCGGGCCAGCGAGCCGACGGCCGCCTCGCCGAGCTCCCGGTGCCGCGGCGCGCCGGCCAGCGCGGCATAGGTGACGGCGGCACCGGCCACCGCGGCGATGCCGGACGGCGTCGGACCGTCCGCGGGGTCGAAGGGCCGGTGCACGAGCGCCTCGGCGTCGGCGGCGGTGTCGTGCCAGCCGTCGGCGTCCACGAACTGCCCGGCGACGACGTCCAGCAGGTCGCCGGCCAGCTCCAGCCAGCGCCCCTCCCCGGTGGCCTGGTGCAGCGCGAGCAGCCCCTCGGCCAGGTCGCCGTAGTCCTCGAGCACCCCCGCAGGGGCACCGGCGACGCCGTTCCGCGACGCCCGGCGCAGCCGGCCGTCCACCCAGTGCACGTCGGCGAGCAGCTCCGCCGCCCGCCGCGCCGCGTCGACCGAGGACGGCGACCCGGTCAGGACGCTGTGCTCGGCCAGCGCGGCGATCGCCAACCCGTTCCAGGCGGTCACCACCTTGTCGTCCCGCGCCGGCTGCGGGCGTCGCGCCCGCGCCGCGCCCAGCCGTTCCCGCACCGACGCCAGGCGGGCGGGGTCGTCGGGGTCGCGGAGCAGCTGCAGCGTCGAGGTGCCGTGCTCGAAGGTGCCGGCGTCGGTCACCTCGAAGACCGCGGCGGCCCACCGGCCGTCGTCCTCACCGAGCACCTCGACCAGCTCCGCAGGCGTCCAGACGTAGGTCAGCCCCTCGACGCCCTCGGTGTCGGCGTCCAGCGCGGAGGCGAAGCCGCCCTCGGGCGTGCCGAGGTCGTGGACCAGGAAGGCAGCGGTGGCGTCGGCCACCCGGCGGGCCCACTCGTCCCCGGTGGCGCGCCACAGGTGCAGGTACACCCGCAGCAGCAGCGCGTTGTCGTAGAGCATCTTCTCGAAGTGCGGCACCACCCACCGCGCGTCGACGGAGTAGCGCGCGAAGCCGCCGGCGAGCTGGTCGTGGATGCCGCCGCGCGCCATCGCCCCGAGCGTGCCGCGGGCCATCCGCAGCGCCCGGTCGTCGCCGGTGCGGGCGGCGGAGCGGAGCAGGAACTCCAGCACCATGGACGGCGGGAACTTCGGGGCGCCCCCGAACCCACCCCACCGCTCGTCGTACTCCCCGGCCAGTGCGGGAACGGCGCGGTCGAGCACCTCGGCCGCGAGCGGGGCCGGCGGCCCGAGTTCCAGCCGGGAGGAGATGCCCTCGGCGATGCGCGTGCCGGCCGTCTCCAGGTCCTCGCGCCGCGACCGCCAGGCGTCGGAGACGGCGGCGAGCAGCTGCCGGAACGACGGCATGCCGTGCGCGGGCCGGGGCGGGAAGTAGGTGCCGCAGTAGAACGGCCGGCCGTCGGGCGTGGCGAAGACGGTCATCGGCCAGCCCCCGTGTCCGGTCAGCGCCTGGGTGGCGGCCATGTAGACGCTGTCGACGTCAGGCCGCTCCTCGCGGTCGACCTTCACGCAGACGAAGTCGGCGTTCATCTGCGCCGCCGTCGGCTCGTCCTCGAAGGACTCGTGCGCCATCACGTGGCACCAGTGGCAGGCGGCGTAGCCGACGCTGAGCAGGACGGGCACGTCCCGGCGGCGGGCCTCGGCGAAGGCCTCCTCGCCCCACTCCCACCAGTCGACCGGGTTCTCCGCGTGCTGGAGCAGGTACGGGCTGGTGGCGGTAGCGAGCCGGTTGGGCATGCGGCTTCCGTTCCCGCGGGAGCGGGCCGGCGAACAGGGACCTCGCGTCCGCGTCAGGCCTGCCTGGCGCGGCGCTCCTGGGCCGAGGCCACCGCGGCGACCAGCCCCCTGCTCACCGGCGAGGCGAAGGGCGCCACCACGGTGGACAGGGCGCGCCGACCCGGCCAGACCCGCGCCTCCATCTCGGTCGGCCCCCCGGTGCAGACGTCCCGGAACGCGATCGACTCAGCGGCAAAGCGGTCGGCGTAGTCGACCATCGCGAGGATCCCCGGCACGTGGGCGCGGTACCGCTCGTCGTGCGCGGTCTTGAGGTGGAACGCCCCAGCTCCGGCGTGGACCGCCATCTCCATCGCCACCGGGCCGTCGGGTACGTCCAGGGACCGCAGCTCGAGGCGACCGGCCGCACCGAACCGGCGGCACACCTCGCGGAAGAAGGCCGCCGTCGCCGGATCGCAGGCCATGGCGGTGCCGGCTCTCCCCTTCCACCCGGAGGCCTCCATCCGCAGGAAGAGCTCCACGGCCTCCGGGTCGGCCGACCGGTCGACCGAGCCCACCGGGCCGGCCTGCCGCTCCAGCCCGCGCCGCGCGCGCCGCCGCCGCTCGCGACGGTCGTCCCCGACGAGGGCGCCGTCCTCCGTGCGCGCCAGCACGGCCCGCTCGTAGCCGTCCCGCCGCCGGACGTCGATGCCCAGGGACGCCGCCGCCTCGTCCAGCGCCGCGGCGACGGGGCCTCCGTCGCCGAGGTCCTCGACCTCGAGCAGCACCGCCCCCTGCCGCACCCGCCACGGGGCCTGCAGGAGCGCGCAGAAGGACCGGGTCGCGCGGTCGGCGTCGACCAGCGGCGTCCCCAGCACCTGGAAGTCGTGCGCCCAGGACACCAGCGCCGGCACCGGCACGCGGTGGCGCCAGCGCCGGACGGCGAGCACGGGCAGGACGGCGTCGAGCCGGTCCCCGTCGGCGACCACGAGGAGCCGCGCGCGTCGACCCTCCGGCAGGTGGCGCATCGCCGGCAGGAGCATGTCGGGCTCGTTGCACGGGTTGGGCTCGGCAGCCCGCTCGGCCAGGTCGCGCCAGGCGGCCTCGACACGGGGGCTGATGTCCTCCGGGGCCAGCAGGCACACCGCTGCCCCAGCTCGCACTGGTCTCGACTCCGATCGTCCCCGGTCGATCGGCCGCAGGTCCCGCATCGCCCCTCCCGTGACTGCCGTCGACGTCGACAGGTCGCGCACCGAGCCCCCGCCGGTCGTCCTCACCGGCACCTTGCCAGCTCAGCGCGGTGATCCGGCCGCCTGAGGGACGGCGGTCGCCCGAACGGACGACGCCTCCACCAGCCGGGCGCCCGCGCACCCGGCGGACGATCGGCGGAGCCCCGGCGCTACGCGCGGGCCTCCGCGTCCCGCTCGCGCGCCGGCCCCTGCTCGCCACCCTCGCCCTCGTCGGGCTCGCGCTCCTTGCGGCGCAGCAGCCAGGAGGTGGCACCGAGCAGCAGCACGAGCACACCGAGGACGGCGATCTCGGTGATCCGGTCGCGGAACCCCGCACCCTCGCCGACGACGCCCGCGGCCTCGACCGACAGCACGACGATCTCCTTGATCGAGGCGATCACCCCGATGACCAGGAACGGCTCGGCGACCAGCTCGCGCTTCTCCACCGTGGTCCGGACGGCGAAGAGCAGTTCCACGACGATGAACACCAGCAGCAGCACGTCGAGCAGTTCGACCATCGGCGCCTGCGACAGGTCACCGGTCAGCGACCACGCCGTCCGCCCGGCCAGCACCAGCAGGGCCAGCGCGGCCAGGACGAGGAGCAGCGCGATGCCGGCGTAGACGACGTTCTCGGCGAGCTCGAGCACGCGGGTGCCGACCCGTCCGAACCCCGGCGGGGGGATGCGCTGCTCGGGGTCGTGCCGCCGCTGGGCCATCCCGCGATCCTGCCCTGGCGCGAGCCTCCACGACCCCGCCGTGACGACGGGGTCACCCGGACGGGCCCATAGCACGGTTCGACGTCGGACGAGGGGCGGCGCGCCGGGGTCCCTTGGCGAACTCTGCCGGTGGGAGACCGAACGGTTCGTCGGGTCGACATGTCGACACCCGTGGCGGCGCGGTGCCCGATGGGCGGATCCTGCCGTCGGCACCGTCCACAGGAGGCCCGCCATGAACCGCACCCGGTTCCTCGTCCTCGCCTGCTCCGTCCTCACCGCGCTGGGGGTGGTCACGCCCGCTGCGGCGGGGGCGAGTCCCTACTGCGGGATCACCTGGGGCTCACAGGCGAAGACGGCGGACGCCGGCGACCGGGAGCGGCTGTACGACGTCCGCGCGGGGCGGCACGCCTGCTTCGACCGGCTCGTCGTCGACGTGGGTGGGGAGGACACCACCTTCGGCTCCTACTCGGTCCGGTACGTGCCGGTCGTGCTGCAGGACGGCTCCGGCGAGCCGGTTCCCGTCCGCGGCGCCGCGGACCTCGAGGTCTTCGTGCGCGCACCGGCGTACGACGAGGAGGGACGGCCGACGTTCCAGCCGGCCGACCCGCAGGAGCTCGTGGACGTCAGCGGGTACACCACCTTCCGGCAGGTGGCCTGGGCCGGCTCCTTCGAGGGCGCGAGCACGCTGGCCCTCGGCGTCCGCGCCCGGCTCCCGTTCCGCGTCTTCAGCGTCGCCGGCACCCCGGACTCCGACGACACCCCTCGGCTGGTGATCGACGTCGCCCACCGCTGGTAGCCCGGACCGGCGGCGGTCGGCCGGTCAGCCCCCCGAGGCGTCCGGCCGACCGTCGTCCCGGCGTGGGCCCTCGATCGCCCGGGGTGCCCGCCGCAGCGTGTCCAGCAGCTCCTGCCCCGGCTCGGGTCGCGGGTCGACCAGCTCGGCCGGGGTGTCGGGGACGACCACCTGCGGCCCGTCGTCCCCGGGGTCGAAGCTGCGCGGCACCCGCTTGAGGTGCGTGGTCATCGACCGCACCAGCAGCAGGATGGCGACGAAGAGCAGCACGGTCAGCAGCGCGCCGATGGGGCCGGCCTTGCCGACGTCCTCCGGCAGCTGCTGCTCGGCCGCCAGGACCACGAGCCCGGTCATCGGACGACCACCTCGCTGCGGACCCCGGCGAACAGGTCGTCCTCGGGGACCGGCGAGTCGACGACCGACCGGGCCAGCTCGTAGTCCTCGGTCGGCCAGATCCGCTGCTGGACCTCCAGCGGGCAGGCGAACCAGCGGCCGTTCGGGTCGATCTGGGTGGCGTGCGCGATCAGCGCGGCGTCCCGGACGGCGAAGTACTCGGCGCACGGCACCTTCGTGGTGACCCGGTGCGACATGTCCCGCTCGGGGTCCCAGTTCTCCAGCCACTCGGCGTAGGGCGACTCCTTGCCCGAGGCGAGGATCGCCTCGTGCAGCGCCCGGGTCCGCGGCAGCGTGAAGCCCATCTGGTAGTAGAGCTTGAGCGGCTGCCACGGTTCCCCCAGCTCGGGGTAGCGGTCGGGGTCGCCGGCGGCGTCGAAGGCGTGCACCGAGACCTCGTGGGTCTTGATGTGGTCCGGGTGCGGGTAGCCGCCGCGCTCGTCGTAGGTGGTGATCACGTGCGGCTTGAACCTGCGGATCAGCTCGACCAGCGGCGCGGCCGCCTCCTCCGTCGGCACCAGCGCGAAGCAGCCCTCGGGCAGCGGCGGCAGCGGATCGCCCTCCGGCAGGCCGGAGTCCACGAACCCGAGGAACTCCTGCTCGACGCCGAGGACCTCGCGGGCGCGGGCCATCTCCTCCCGGCGGATCTCGGGCAGGCGCTCCCAGACGTCGGGCCGGTCCAGCGCCGGGTTGAGCACCGAGCCGCGCTCACCCCCGGTGCAGGTCGCCACCATGACGCGGACACCCTCCGCGACGTACTTGGCCATGGTCGCGGCGCCCTTGCTCGACTCGTCGTCGGGGTGGGCGTGCACGGCGAGCAGGCGCAACGGGTCTGCTTCGGTCACCGGCCCATCATCCACCGGCTGCACCGGGTGCCGCCGCCGCCAGGGCCCTCGATCGGGTGTTCGTGGCGCTCGTCACTCTGCGATCCGTTACCGTTCCGCATCCCGGAGGCCAGGGCGCGGGCGGAACACCGACCCCGGCCGACGGTGTTACGTTGACCGTTCTGAACGCGGCCGTTCCCCGGACGGGGGGCGGCCACCGACATTTCAGGAGCACTGCCGTGTCCACCCCCACTGACGAGCAGAACCAGGGCGTCTGGCTGACCCAGGAGGCCCACGACCGGCTCAGGGCCGAGCTCGACCAGCTGGTGGCGGGCCGCCCGGCCATGGCCGCCGAGATCAACGCCCGCCGCGAGGAGGGCGACCTCCGCGAGAACGGCGGTTACCACGCCGCCAAGGACGAGCAGGGCAGGCAGGAGGCCCGCATCCGCCAGCTGGAGGACCTGCTGCGGAAGGCCCGCGTCGGCGACGCGCCCACGACGGCGACGCACGCCGCCACCGGCACCGTGATCACCATCCGCTTCCAGGGCGACGACGACACCGAGAAGTTCCTCCTCGGCTCGCGCGAGATCGCCGGGACGACGGGTCTGCAGGTCTACTCCCCCGAGTCGGCGCTCGGCTCGGCCATCCTCGGTGCGGAGCCCGGGACGACCGTCACCTACCAGGCGCCCAACGGCCGCGACATCACCGTCGACGTCGTCGCCGTCGAGCCCTTCGTCCCCTGACAGGGGGGTCCCCGTGACCGGGCTCGCGAGGTCACGCAGGAACGCAGCACCCAGGGGCACCCTGCCGACGAGCGCCGGCGAGGAGGACCGGTGACCCCTCCCGCGCGCTCCCGGCGGGCGGAGAACACCGGGTTCGCCTGCGTCCACTGCGGGTCGGCGGTGCCGGCGAACACCGACGGGCACTACCGCAACCACTGCCCGGTGTGCCTGTGGTCGCTGCACGTCGACGACCTCCCCGGCGACCGGGCGAGCGGGTGCCGGGCGCCGATGGAGCCGATCGGCCTGGTGGAGAAGTCGGGCAAGGGCTGGCAGGTGGTCCACCGCTGCACGGCGTGCGGCCACCGCCAGCCCAACCGGCTGGTCCGCGAGGGCGACGCCCCCGACGACCTCGACGTCGTCCTCGGTCTCCCCTGGTTGTGAGCCCTCCTCCGCCTCGGTGACCATCGGCGGGTGGCTGCCGCGCTCGGCCCCTCGGGCAGCCACCCGCCGATGGTCACGGCGTACTGGGCAGCAACCCGCGGCGGCGCAGCAGCGGGGTGGGATCGGCGTCCCGGCCGCGGACGGCGCGGAAGGCCTCCAGCGGGTCGACCGACCCGCCGACGGCCAGCAGCCGCGACCGGAAGACCTCGCCGTTCTCCCGCCGCAGTCCGCCGTTCTCCTTGAACCACTCCACGGTGTCGGCGTCCAGCACCTCCGACCAGATGTAGGAGTAGTAGCCGGCCGCGTACCCCCCGGCGAAGACGTGCTGGAAGTACGTCGTCCGGTAGCGCGGCGGCACCAGGTGGTGGGCGACGCCGGCCGCCTCGAGCGCGGCCCGCTCGAACTCCTGCGGGTCCCCGACCTCCGTCTCCGGCGTGATCCGGTGCCATGCCTGGTCCAGCAGCGTGGCCGCCAGGTACTCCAGCGTCGCGAAGCCCTCGCCCCACAGCTGCGCGGCCTCGATCGCCTCGACGACGCTGGCCGGCAGCGGCTCGCCGGTCTCGACGTGCCGGGCGTAGCCGGCCAGGACCTCCGGCCACAGCGCCCACACCTCGTTGACCTGGCTCGGGAACTCGACGAAGTCGCGGGGCACGCTGGTGCCGGAGAAGCGCGGGTAGGTGACGGCGGAGCTCAGGCCGTGCAGCGTGTGGCCGAACTCGTGGAACAGCGTGTTGACCTCGTCGAGGGTCAGCAGGGTGGGCTGCCCGTCGGCGCCACGGGTCACGTTGAGGTTGTTGACGACGACCGGCCGGGTGTCCAGCAGCCGCGACTGGGTGACGAACGAGCTCATCCAGGCTCCGCCGCGCTTGCCCTCGCGGGCGTAGAAGTCGCCGAGGTAGAGGCCGACCGTCTCGCCCGCTGCGTCGGTGACCTCCCAGACCCGGACGTCGGGGTGGTAGCCGGCGAGGTCGGGCCGCGGCGTGAACCGGTAGCCGTAGAGCCGCTCGGCGGCGGCGAAGACGCCGTCGACGAGCACCCGGTCCAGCTCGAACCACGGCCGCAGCGCCGTGGTGTCGACCGAGTACCGCTCGGCGCGCACCCGCTCGCTGTAGAACGCCCAGTCCCAGGGCGCCAGCTCCGTCACGCCGTCGGCGGCGGCGACCTCGGCCAGCGCGGCGGCCTCGGCTTGCGCGTTGGCCATCGACGGCCCCACCATCCGGGCGAGCATCGCGTCGACCGCCTCGGTGCTGCGCGCGGTCTGGTCGGCCAGCACCAGGTCGGCGTGGGTGTCGAAGCCGAGCAGCCGGGCCCGCTCGGCGCGCACGCGGGCGATGCGGACGGCGACCGGTCCGTTGTCGTGCTCGCCGCCCGACGCCCGGGTCACCGACGCCTCGAAGACCCGGCGGCGCAGGTCGCGGTTGCGCAGCTTGGTCAGGACCGGCTGGCCGGTGGGCAGCAGCAGCGGGATGAGGAACCCGGGGACCCCGCGGTCGGCGGCGGCGCGGGCCGCTGCGGCGACCTCCTCGGCCCCGAGCCCGTCGAGCTCCGCGGCGTCGGGGACGACGACGGCGGCGGCCTCGGTGGCCAGCTGCAGGTGCTGCCCGAACGTCGTCGACAGCTCCGACAGCTCCCGGTTCAGCTCGGTCAGCCGGGCCCGGCCGGCCTCGTCGAGGCGCGCGCCGGCGAGCACGAAGTCCAGGTGGTATCGCTCCACCAGCCGGACGGCCTCGGCATCCAGGCCGCTGTCGTGCCGCTGCGCGTGGACGGCGTCGATGCGCCCGAACAGGGCCGGGTCGAGGCGGAGCGCGTCCGCGTGTGCCGACTCGAGCGGGGCCAGCTCCCGCTCGACCTCCCGCAGCCGGTCGGTGGCGACCGACGAGGCGAGGTTGTGGAACACCGCGCCGGCGCGGCGGTACAGCCGGCCGGACCGCTCCAGGGCGACGACGGTGTTCTCGAACGTCGGTGGCTCGGGCGACCCGACGATGCCGGTCACCTGGGCGCGCTGCTCGGCCATCCCGGCCAGCACCGCCTCGCGGCAGTGCTCGAGGGTGACCTCCGCGAAGGGCGGCAGCTGCAGCGGTAGCGGCGACGGCTCCAGCAGCGGGTTGTCGGCGGACGGGGCGACGGCGGCGGCGTTCATCGCCGCCCATCCTGCGCCCGCCCGCAAGAGCGGACCGGGGGAGCCCGGCACCGACCCGGTCCCGGCCCCCGGGCGCACCCCGAGCGTGCGGGGCACGGGGGTCCGCTCAGCCGGTGGTCACCGTGTACCCGGCCCGGTCGAGCCGGGCCAGCACCTCCTGGGCGTGCTCGGGCCCGCGGGTCTCCAGGACGACGAACACCTCCACCTCGCCGAGTCCCAGCCGGGTCGCCGTCCGCTCGTGCTCGACCTCCAGCACGTTGGCGCCGACCTGGGCCAGCTCCGCGAGCACCGCGGCCAGCGACCCCGGCCGGTCGGGCACCCGGAGCCGCAGCGACTGGTAACGCCCGGCCGCGGCCATGCCGTGCTGCACCACCTTGAGCAGCAGCACCGGGTCGATGTTCCCGCCGGAGACGACCGCGACGACGGGCGGCGGGAAGGCGGCCGGGTCGGCGAGCACGGCGGCGACAGCGGCCACCCCGGCCGGCTCGACGACGAGCTTCGCCCGCTCCAGGCAGAACAGCAGCGCCTGCGAGAGGTCCTCCTCGCTGACCGTGCGGACCTCGTCGACGAGGTCGCGGACGTGCGCGAACGTCAGCTCCCCGGGCGCGCCGACGGCGATGCCGTCGGCCATCGTGGTCATCCCCGTCAGCGCCACCGGCCGGCCGGCGGCCAGCGACCCGGGGAAGGCGGCGGCGGCCGCGGCCTGCACGCCGACCACCCGGACGTCGGGACGGCGGGCCCGCACCGCGGCCGCGACGCCGGAGACCAGCCCTCCGCCGCCGGTGCAGACGACGACGGTGGCCACGTCGGGGCACTGGTCGAGGACCTCCAGCCCGACCGTCCCCTGCCCGGCGATCACGTCGGGGTGGTCGAACGGGTGGATGAACACCGCGCCGGTGCGCTGCGCGTGCTCGGCGGCCGCCGCCAGGGCCTCGGTCAGCGACGCCCCACCCAGCCGGGCCTCCGCGCCGTAGCCGCGGGTGGCCGCCACCTTGGGCAGCGGGGCGCTCTCCGGCATGAAGACCGTCGCCCGGATGCCCAGCAGCTGTGCGGCCAGGGCGACGCCCTGCGCGTGGTTGCCGGCGCTGGCGGCGACGACGCCCCGCCCCCGCTCCTCGGCCGACAGCCGCGCCAGCCGGGTGTAGGCGCCGCGGATCTTGAACGAGCCGGTGCGCTGCAGGTTCTCGCACTTGAGCCAGACCGGGCCGCCGACCCGGTCGGCCAGCGCCCGCGAGTGCTCCAGCGGCGTACGCCGGACGACGCCGTCCAGCAGTGCCGCCGCGGCCTCGACGTCCGCTCCGCCGACCAGGGCGACGCCGTCCCGCCGCAGCTCTCCAGCCACCATGGGTCGATCTTCGCAGCACGGAGGCCCAGGTGGCAGCGACGGACGGGTGCCCGTGCCGCCGGTCGCGTCGTACCGTGGCTGGGGTGACGGACTCCGGCGTTCCCGCCTCCGCTCCCCCCGCACCCACGACCCTCGGCGAGCTCCGCGACAGCGGGGCCACCCCCCGGCCGGTCAAGGCCGAGATCCGCGCCAACCTGCTCGCCCGCCTGGCCGCCGGCGAGCCGTCCCTGCCCGGCATCGTCGGCTTCGAGGACACGGTCGTCCCCGAGGTCGAACGCGCCCTCATCGCCGGCCACGACCTGGTCCTGCTGGGTGAGCGCGGCCAGGGCAAGACCCGGCTGATCCGCACCCTGGTGGGCCTGCTCGACGAGTGGACGCCGGTGCTCACCGGCAGCGAGCTCAACGAGCACCCGCTGGCCCCGATCAGCGTGTGGGCCCACCGGCAGATCGCCGAGCACGGCGACGCCACGCCCGTCGGCTGGCTGCACCGCAGCGAGCGCTTCGGCGAGAAGCTGGCCACCCCGGACACCAGCGTCGGCGACCTCATCGGCGACGTCGACCCGATCAAGGTGGCCGAGGGCCGCACCCTGGGCGACCCCGAGACGGTGCACTACGGCCTGGTGCCGCGGACCAACCGCGGCATCTTCAGCGTCAACGAGCTGCCCGACCTCGCCGAGCGGATCCAGGTCGCGCTGCTCAACGTGCTGGAGGAGCGCGACATCCAGATCCGCGGCTACCGGGTGCGGCTGCCGCTGGACCTGCTGCTGGTCGCCAGCGCCAACCCCGAGGACTACACCAACCGCGGCCGGATCATCACCCCGCTCAAGGACCGCTTCGGCGCCGAGGTGCGCACCCACTACCCGATCGAGCTGACCGACGAGGTGCGCCTGCTGAACCAGGAGGCGCACACCAGTTGGCCGGGGTGGGCGGGCGGCAGCGACGCAGCCGGCGGGGCCGCTGCCGGCCGGCCCGCCGGTGAGCAGCTGGAGACGCCGCTGGTGCCCGAGCACCTGGTGGAGATCGTCGCGCGCTTCACCCGGCTGGTGCGCGACTCCAACCACGTCGACCAGCGCTCCGGCGTCAGCGCCCGGTTCGCGATCGCCGGGCTGGAGACGGTGGCGGCCTCGGCCGTCCGCCGGGCCGCCGTCGCCGGGGAGACCCGGCCGGTCGCCCGCGTCGTCGACCTGCCCAGCATCGTCCCGGCCAGCCGGGGCAAGGTCGAGTTCGCCGACTCCGGCTCCGACCCGGACGACGAGCGCGAGACCGAGGTGCTCGAGCACCTGCTGCGCCAGGCGACCGCGCAGACCTTCCGAGCCCGCTGCGCCGGGCTGGACCTGACCGGCCTGCAGGAGCACTTCACCGGCGGGGAGACCGTGGAGTCCGGCGAGCTGGTGCCGGCCGCCGCGCTCCTCGGCCAGCTGGGCACCATCCCGAAGCTGGCGGAGCTGCTGGGCCGGCTGGGCGTGCCGGAGGGCGAGCAGTCGGCCGAGCAGGCCGCCGCCGCGGTGGAGTTCGCCCTCGAGGGGCTCTACCTGACCCGGCGGCTGGCCAAGGACACCGACGGCGCGCGCACGGTCTACGGAGCCTGACGTGGTGAGGAAGCCCGGCAGGGGCCACCGGTACGGGCGCTGGCGGGGCGGGCCCGACCCGCTGGCCCCGCCCTACGACCTGGGCAGCGCGGTCGACGAGATCGGCGACTCGGTGCTCGGCGGCAGCGGCGTGCGCGAGGCGCTGCGGGAGCTCCTGCGCCGCGGCATGGACGGGCGGCGCGGGCTGGACGAGCTGCGCCGGTCGGTCCGCGAGCGGCTGCGGCAGGCGCGCAACGCGGGGCGGATGGACGGCACCCTGCAGGAGGTCCGGGAACTGCTCGACCGCGCCGTCGAGGCCGAGCGGCGGGAGCTGTTCCCCGACCCGGACGACATGGCTCGCCTGGCGGAGGCCGAGCTCGACGCGCTGCCCGAGGACACCGCGGGCGCCGTCCGGGCGCTCAAGGAGTACGACTGGCGCTCGGCGGAGGCCCGGCAGGCGTACGAGCAGATCCAGGACCTGCTGCGGCGCGAGGTGCTCGACAGCTCCTTCGCCTCGATGAAGCAGGCGCTGGAGAACGCCACCGAGGGCGACGTGCAGGCGGTCAAGGACATGGTCGCCGACCTCTCGCAGCTCATCGACGCGCACAACCGCGGGGAGGACACCGACGAGCAGTTCCAGGAGTTCATGGAGAAGCACGGGCAGTTCTTCCCCGACGACCCGCAGTCGGTCGAGGAGCTGATCGACCAGCTGGCCCGCCGGGCGGCCGCGCAGGAGCGGATGATGGCCGGCCTCTCGCCCGAGCAGCGGGCCGAGCTGGCCGACCTGATGGCGCAGACGATGCAGGACATGGGTCTGGCCAGCGAGATGGCCCACCTGCAGGACGCCCTCCGCCAGGCCCGGCCCGACCTGCCCTGGGGGCAGCGCGGGCAGGTGCCCGACGGCGAGCAGTCCCTCGGCATGGGCGACGCCACCAGCGCCGTCGCCGAGCTGGCCGACCTGGAGGCGCTGTCCAACCAGCTCTCCCAGGGCTACGCCGGGGCCTCGCTGGCCGACGTCGACGAGGAGCTGCTGGAGCGGGCGCTGGGCCGGCCGGCGGTCGACGACCTCGCCGCGCTGCGCCAGATGGAGCGCGAGCTGGAGCGGCAGGGCTACCTCAACCGCTCCGACGGGAAGCTCGAGCTGTCCCCCAAGGCGGTCCGCCGGCTGGGCGCGACCGCGCTGCGCCGGGTGTTCGCCCAGCTCGACGCCACCGGCCGCGGCGAGCACGACGTCGCCGACGCGGGCGCGGCCGGGGAGCTGACCGGCAGCTCGCGGGAGTGGCGGTTCGGCGACGAGCAGCCGCTGGACGTCGTCCGGACGGTGCGGAACGCCGTCCTGCGCACCGCGCACGAGCCCCGCGCCGAGCACGACCGGCGGGTGCGCATCGCGGTCGAGGACTTCGAGGTCGTCGAGACCGAGCGGCGCACCGGAGCCGCGGTCGCGCTGCTGGTCGACCTCTCCTACTCGATGGCGCTGCGCGGCACGTGGGGCGCGGCCAAGTCGACGGCGATGGCGCTGCACTCGCTGGTGACCACCCGGTTCCCGCAGGACGCCATCCAGATCATCGGCTTCTCCTCCACCGCGCAGGTGCTGCGCCCGGAGACCCTCGCCGAGCTGAGCGTGGACACGCTGCAGGGCACCAACCTGCAGCACGGGCTGATGCTGGCCCGGCGCTTCCTGGCCCGGCACCGGGACGCCGAGCCGGTGGTGCTCGTGGTCACCGACGGCGAGCCGACCGCCCACCTGGAGGACGACGGGACGCCGTTCTTCTGCTGGCCCCCGATGCCGGAGACGATCGCCCGCACCGTCGCCGAGGTGGAGCGGGTGGCCCGGTCCGGGGCGACCATGAACGTCTTCGCCCTCGACCCGGAGCCCGGGCTGGTGCACTTCGTCCACGACATCACCCAGCGGGCCGGCGGGCGGGTGTTCACCCCCGACAGCGAGCGGCTCGGCGAGTACGTCGTCGCCGACTACCTGCGCACGCGGCGAGGCCGCCGGGCCCGGTGAGAGAGGACCCCGTCCTCCTCACCCCGCGCACCCTTGGGGCGAGCCTCTGGACGGGGCCGGCGAGATCGGCGCCGCCCCGGGGCAGACTGGGAGGGTGACCAGCCAGGCGACCCCCGTCACCGTCGAGGAGGTCGCGGCCGACGTCACCCACAACCTGCGGCGCGCGGTCCTCCGGCCGGGTGGTGGGGACGTGGTCTGGCCGGGCGACGACGACCCGGCGACCTTCCACCTGGCCGCCCGCGACGCGGCGGGCAGGGTCGTCGGCGTGGTCCGCTTCTCGCCCGCACCCTGCCCCTGGCGCCCGGAGGCGCGGGCCGCCTGGCAGCTGCGCGGGATGGCGACCGACCCGGCCGTGCGCGGGTCTGGCGCCGGCCGGGCACTGCTCGCCGCGGGACTGGCCGGGGTCGCGGCTCGCGGCGGCGAGCTGGTCTGGTGCCACGCCCGCACGACCGCGGCCGGGTTCTACGAGCAGGCCGGCTTCACCGTGGTCACCGGCGAGTACGACAAGCCGGGCATCGGCCCGCACGTCGGCATGGTGGAGGACCTCGTCCCGCTCACCCCGCGTTGACGGACCTCCCCTCCCCCACCCCCCGGTCCGCTCGGGGCGGGACCCGGGAGGGGGCCTGGGGCACCGGGTGCGACCCGCTCGAGCTGATCCCCGGGATCCGTCCGGCGCGGAAGGCGTCCACGAACAGCCGGAAGTCGTCCTGCGTGCGGCGGGCGTAGTCGTGCGCGAAGCCGACCAGGTCCTCGACGAACTCCTCGCGCCGGTCGCCGACCATCGCGGTGATCGCCTCCTCGGTCTGGAACGGCACCAGGGTGTGGTCGCTGTCGGCGTCGCCGACGCAGTGGACCTTCGCCGTCGCCCGCCCCAGCTGGAGCATCACCGGGGAGATCTGCTCCGGCTCGGTGAGGTCGTCCCACTCCAGGTCCGTCTCGTAGGGCGAGAGCTCCTGGACGACGAACCCGACGCCGCCGATCTCGGTGTGGCCGAGGAACTGGGAGGCGTTGGCCTGCAGGGCGCGCTGGGAGATCGCCGTGCGGTGGCCCTCGTGCTCGAAGGACGCCCGGATGTCGGCGTCCCGCACGATCCGGCTGGGCGCGGGCACGTTGCCCTGCTTGAGGGAGAGGACGACGTCGTTCTCCAGCGCCTGGTCGTAGCCCTCGATGAGCACGTTGTAGGCAGGCAGCCCGGCACTGCCGATGCCGAAGCCGCCGGTGCCGATGACGTCCTTGACGTCGTAGGTCACGTCGCGGCGCCGGCGCGGCGGGTGCACCGTCTGCTTCCAGCGGTCGAGCGCGGCGAGCACCTCCTCGCGCTCCCGGTCGTCCAGCCGGCGGCTGCGCGGGCTGTCGGCGAAGCGCCGCTCGTGGTTCTCCACGACGGTCATCCGGTCCAGCAGCCCCTGCCGGGTGCGCGCCGTCGTCCGCAGGATCGCGTCGTGCACCGCACCCTCGGTGTTGTCCTTGACGAGGGCGAAGGTCTTGTCGTCGTCGAGGCGGGTGAACGCCGCCACCTGGTCGAGGTAGGCGGTGAGGTAGCCGCGCAGCAGGTCGGAGATGACCTCGTCGCCGAAGGCCTTGCGCCAGGACAGCAGGGCGAAGCTGGCCGCGAACCGGCGCAGGTCCCAGCTGACGTGCCCGACGTAGGCCTCGTCGAAGTCGTTGACGTCGAAAACGATCCGCCCCGCGCCGTCCATGTAGGTGCCGAAGTTCTCCGCGTGCAGGTCGCCCTGGATCCACACCCGGCCGGTGCGCTCGTCGCACCATCGGTCCGGCAGCTCCGCCATGTCGGCGTAGAAGAGGCAGGCGGAGCCCCGGTAGAAGGCGAACGGGTCGGCCGCCATCTTGCGGAACTTGGTGCGGAACGCGTCCGCGTCGGCGGTCATGAGCTCGGAGAAGGCGTCGACGAGCACGTCGACGATCTGCTGGGCGCGGTCACCGTGAGTGACCCCTACGGGGGATTCGGCCACGGGGCGACCGTAGGCGGCGGTTAGCCTGCAGGGACAGGTGTCCACCACTTCCGAGGGGACGAGGGCGGCGGTGACTCGAGCGACCACGGCGTGGCGGCTGGCCACGGGGGCCGCCTACGGCGGCGGCGGGCTGGGCCTGGCCGGGGCCGGGGTGCTCGCCCTCCTCCGCCAGCAGGCCCGGTCGGCCCGGCGCCACGTGGAGTCGCGGACCGTCAAGGTCGCCCCACCCCCTGGCGACGGGGTGTACGGCCGCGGGCGCGGCCGGCCGATCGTCCTCGCCGTCCTCGGTGACTCCACCGCTGCCGGCCTCGGCGTCGACCGCGCCGCCCAGACCCCCGGGGTGCTGCTCGCCGCGGCGCTGGCCGAGCTGGCCGAGCGCCCCGTCCGGCTGGTGCGGCTCGCGGTGTCCGGCGCCCGGTCCTGGCAGCTCGACGAGCAGGTCGGCAAGGCCCTGCTGGAGCGCCCCGACGTCGCACTCATCATGATCGGCGCGAACGACGTCACCAGCCGCACGGCGCCCGCGGTCTCCGTCCGGCACCTGCGCGACGCCGTCGGCCGGCTCACCGAGGCCGGCACGCAGGTCGTCGTCGGCACCTGCCCGGACCTCGGCACCGTGCGCCCGATCGGCCGGCCGCTGCGCTGGCTGGCCCGCCGGTGGAGCCGTCAGCTGGCCGCCGCCCAGACCATCGCGGTCGTCGAGGCCGGCGGGCGCTCCGTGTCGCTGGGATCGGTGCTCGGCCCGTCGTTCGCCGAGGACCAGGACCTGTTCAGCGTCGACGAGTTCCACCCCAGCGCAGCCGGTTACGCCGCCGCGGCCGCCGTCCTGCTGCCCTCGATCGCCGATGCGCTCGGCGTCTGGCCGGCCGCGGCCGACCGGGGGCTGCGCAACCTGCGCCGCGACACCGTCCGTCCGGTCGCAACGGCCGCCGCCCGGGCCGCCGGCCGGACCGGCACCGAGGTCCAGGCCACCGCGGTCCGCGGCTCGGACACCGGTCCGCGGGGCCCGTGGGCCCGGCTGCGCCGCCGCCGGCCGCCGGACCTGCCGACGCCGGAGCAGGCCGAGCGCGCCGCGGAGGCGACACCCCTCGCCTGAGGGCGGCGCGACCCCTACCGGGGAGTAGGTTCGGGGGCGCCCCGACGTCCGGCGACCCGTCGTCGGATCCCCTCATCGTGGAGGACCCATGCCCGAAGCCGTCATCGTCGCGACCGCGCGCTCCCCCATCGGCCGCGCGTTCAAGGGCTCGCTCAAGGACCTGCGGCCCGACGACCTCACCGCGACCATCGTGCGCGCGGCCCTCGACAAGGTGCCCGCGCTCGACCCCACCGACATCGACGACCTGATCCTCGGCTGCGGCCTCCCCGGCGGGGAGCAGGGCCACAACATGGGTCGCGTCGTCAGCGTCCTGCTCGGCATGGACCACCTGCCCGGGACGACGATCACCCGCTACTGCTCCTCGTCGCTGCAGAGCACCCGCATGGCCATGCACGCCATCAAGGCCGGCGAGGGCGACGTCTTCCTCTCCGCGGGCGTCGAGATGGTGTCCCGGTTCGTGAAGGGCAACAGCGACTCGCTGCCGGACACCCAGAACCCCGCGTTCGCCGACGCGCAGGCCCGGGTCGCCAAGACCGCCGAGAGCGGCGCGGACTCGTGGACCGACCCCCGGGACAACGGCGAGGTCCCGGACATCTACGTCGCCATGGGGCAGACCGCGGAGAACCTGGCGCTGCTCAAGGACGTCTCCCGCCAGGAGATGGACGAGTTCGCCGTCCGCAGCCAGAACCTGGCCGAGCAGGCCACCGCCGACGGCTTCTGGGAGCGGGAGATCACCCCGGTCACCACGCCCGACGGCACGGTGGTCGGCAAGGACGACAGCCCGCGCGCCGGCACCACGCTGGAGGGCATCGCCGGCCTCAAGCCGGTCTTCCGCCCCGACGGCCGGGTCACCGCGGGCAACGCCTGCCCGCTCAACGACGGCGCCGCCGCGGTCGTGGTCATGAGCGACACCAAGGCCCGCGACCTCGGCCTGACCCCGCTGGCGCGCATCGTGTCGACCGCGGTCACCGGTCTGTCGCCCGAGATCATGGGCTACGGGCCGGTCGACGCCTCCAAGCTCGCGCTGCAGCGGGCCGGGATGAGCATCGGCGACATCGACCTGGTCGAGATCAACGAGGCCTTCGCCGCGCAGGTCATCCCGAGCTACCGGGACCTGGGCATCGACATCGACAAGCTGAACGTGCACGGCGGGGCGATCGCCGTCGGGCACCCGTTCGGCATGACCGGCGCCCGCATCACCGGCACGCTGATCAACGGCCTGCAGACCCGGGACGCGACCTTCGGCCTGGAGACGATGTGCGTCGGCGGCGGCATGGGCATGGCGATGGTCCTGGAGCGCCTGTCCTGACCGAGGACCCGGTCCTCCCCACCGCCCGCACGCGGGCCCCGTCCTCCCCACGCCTCACGAAGTCGGCGCGGGACCCGGAACGGGGTCTCCGGGCGGGGCCGGCCCGGCAGGGCGGCCTCGACCGCCGGTAGTCCCCGGAAACGGCCAGTGGCCCGGTCCCCTCGCGGGGACCGGGCCACTGCCGTGCGTGCGGGCTGTGTCAGTCGTTCTGGAAGTAGGACAGCAGCCGCAGGATCTCCAGGTACAGCCAGACGACCGTGATGAGCAGGCCGAAGGCGATGTACCAGGCGAACTTCGCGGGGGCACCGCGGCGGATCGCCTCGTCGGCCATGTCGAAGTCCAGCAGCAGCGAGAACGCCGCGACACCGATCACGACCAGGCTGAAGATGATCGACAGGGTGCCGCCGTCACGCAGGCCCAGGCCGCCGGGGATGAAGAACCCGGCCACCAGGTTGACCAGGACGAGCGCCAGCACACCGAACATCGCGCCGACGATCCAGCGGGTCAGCTTGGGGGTGACCCGGATGGCGCCGGTCTTGTAGACGACGAGCATGCCGGCGAAGACACCGAAGGTGCCGACCAGCGCCTGCATCACGATGCCGGGGTAGATCGCGTTGAACGCCTCGCTGATGGCACCGAGTGCGATGCCGTACAGCGCGCCGTAGGACAGCGTGGCGACCGGGTTGGCGATCTGCTTGAACGAGATCACCAGGCCGAGCACCAGGGCCACGAGGACCGCGGGCAGGGCCAGGCCGAACGCCAGCTCCTGCGGGAGCAGCGCCCAGGTGACGGCGGCCGAGAGGACGGTGACCAGGAAGGACAGGCCCGTCTTCTGGACGACGTCGTCCATCGTCATGTAGCGGGTGGTCGGCGGCGCGTACGGCGACTGCGCGGCGTACGGGTCCTGCGTCCCGTAGCCGTACTGGGGGGCGCCGTACTGCGGAGCGCCGTACTGGGGCGCCCCGCCCCACGGGGTGGACTGCTGGCCGTGGCCAGGACCCGTGTTCTGGAGGCCCCGGCCGAAGACCGGGTTGGAGCTGGGCATCGTCATCTCCTCGAGGTGACCGGCTGTCGTGGGGCCCACGGTCCTGCACCCCACTCGTCCAGGTCAACGCATCAGGGGGCGCGGACGTTCCTGGACGTCTGCTGGACACCCGGACGGGGGGTGCGGACGTGCCGCGGGGGCCGGTGTCAGCCTGCCACCGGCCCCCGCGGGCTCCGTCCCCGGGGCTCACCGCGGCCCCGTCCCGAGCCTGCGAAGGGTAGGGAGGACGGCGGCCCCGTCCCGGGTCCCGCCCTGAGCCTGCGAAGGGTGGGGAGGACGGGGCCCTTCCTCAGACCGCGTCGCCGCCGTGGTCGTGGTCGTGCCCGGCGTGCAGACCGCCACCGCCGTTGGGCTGCGCGGCCGAGATGCGGTACTCCCGGGCCTCCGGGTCGCCCTCGAAGGTGCCGCCCGGGACCGGTCCACCGGCCACCCCGTTCACCCGCTCGGTGTCGTAGGCCAGCGTCAGGACGGCGTAGGCGATGGCGTCGGAGTTCTGGTCCAGCGCCTCCGGGTCGAGGTTGGCGATGTCGTCGCCGACCTGGTGGTAGTTCGGGTCGTACGCGATCCCGGCCTCGCCGCCGTAGGCCTCCGCCTGGTAGCCCTGCTTGACGCCCTCCGCGCCGGTGAACAGGCCGCCGGACGGGATGCCGGCCCCGATGAAGGCCTGGTAGTCGCTGCGGCCGCTGAACTCGGTGCCCTCGTAGAAGAGCTCCTGCTCCTCGTAGTAGTCCTCGAACACGTACTCGATCTGGTCCGAGCCCTCCGGGACCGGCACGCCGCTCGGCGCGGGGAAGGCCGACAGGTCGCCGTCGTAGATGAACCGGGCGAAGTTCGGCGAGCCCACCATGTCGAAGTTCAGGTAGAGCGCGAGCCGGTCGCGCTGCGCCTGGTCGAGGCCGGCCACGTAGTGGTTCGAGCCCTGCAGGCCGAGCTCCTCGGCGCCCCACCAGGCGAAGCGGACGGTGTTGGTCAGCTCCGCCTCCGCCAGGTTCTCGGCGACCTCGATCAGCGCCGCGCTGCCGCTGCCGTTGTCGTTGATGCCCGGGCCGGCGGGCACCGAGTCGAGGTGCGCACCGGCCATGACGACGTTGTCCGAGGTGCGGCCGGGCAGCTCGGCGATCACGTTCTCGGTGTCCCGGAACTCGCTCACGGCCTCGACGGCGACGCGCAGGGTGTCACCGTCGAGGGTCGATCCGAGGGCGTAGGAGACGCCGATCGCCGGGATGGTGGCCCCGGGCGCGCCCAGCGTCCCCTGCACCACGTCGGTGCGACCCTCCTGGCCCTCGTTGAACACCACGACCGCCGAGGCGCCGGCGGCCTGGGCATTGGCGACCTTCTGGCCGAAGGGGCAGGTGCCGCGCTGGACCAGCGCGATGTTGCCTCGCGTGAAGCCGGTGAAGTCGGTGGCCTCACAGCCGCTGGTGTTGCCGTTGGCCGCCGCCGGCGGCGGGACCACGACGTCGACCGCCTGGGCGGTCGCGGTGACGTCGGCGGACGCCGAGTACGTCATCACGGCGTAGTCGGCGCCTTCCGCGTACGTGGCCTGGTCCGGGGCGGTCTGCGAGAAGGCGCTGCTGATCTGCTGGAAGAACGGGAACTGGAACTCCTGCCGGGAGACCTCCCAGCCGGCCTGCTTGAGCCGCTGCTCCACGTACTCGACGGAGGCGTCGTAGCCCGGCGTCCCGGAGGCACGGTTGCCGCCGTTCGCCTCGGCGATGCCCTGGAACGCCTCCAGGTGCTCCATGACCCCGTCCAGGGTCACGCAGTCGGTCAGCTGGGCGACGGTGTTGTTGGTCCGCTGCTCGCACGCCTGCGCGGCGCCCGGGGCGGCGGCGGCCGGCGCGGCCACTGCCACGGTGCCCGCCAGGGCCATCGCGCCGGCGGCGCCCAGCGCCACCGTCCGTGCCCGGCGGGAGTCGGTTCGGGTCATGCAGGGTCCCCCTCTGCTCTCGGGTGTCTCAACGCTGAGACACCCTGTGTGACCTGTGTGACTGTCTGTGGGGTGACAGTGTGCAGTCAAGCCTTGACTTGTCCGTGTCGGCCCGGTAGTGCCCCCGGTCGGGTTCGAACCGACACTGGGACCCTTTTAAGGGGCCTGCCTCTGCCAGTTGGGCTACGGGGGCCGCTGACGACGCCGGCCCGGCGTCAGCTCGCCCTCATGGTGCCCGACTGGGCCTTGTCCTCGGCCGAGGGCGGCGGCAGCGAGCCGGTCCGGCCGGTGTTCGCCGCCTGGACGAACTCGCGGCGCGGGTCCTGCAGCTGGCCCAGCGAGATGACCTCGCGGCGGAACACCGCGGCCAGCGTCCAGTCGGCGACCACCCGTGCCTTGCGGTTGAAGGTGGGCACCCGGCTGACGTGGTAGGTGCGGTGCATGAACCAGGCCGGCCAGCCCTTCAGCTTGACGCCGTAGACCTGCGCGACGCCCTTGTGCAGGCCCAGGCTGGCCACGGAGCCGGCGTAGGCGTGCCGGTAGGGCTCCGGCTCGCGCCCCTCGAGCGTCGCCACGATGTTGTCGGCCAGCCGCTTCGCCTGCCGCACGGCGTGCTGCGCGTTCGGCGCCGTGGTCGCGCCGGGGCTCTCCTTGGTGAGGTCCGGGACGGCGGCGAGGTCGCCGGCCGACCACGCGTCGTCCACCCCGCGCACCTGCAGGGTGGGCTCACAGGCGACCCGCCCGCGCTCGTCCACGGGCAGGTCGGTCTCCCTCAGCATCGGGTTGGGCTTGGTGCCCGCCGTCCACACCAGGGTGTCACTGGCGAACTCGTCGCCGTCGGAGAGCTTCACCGTGCACCCGTCGGCGACCGACTCCAGCCTGGTGTTCAGCCGCACGTCCATCCCGCGCGCGGTGAGCTGCTTGACCGTCCAGGCGGCCATGTCCAGGTCGACCTCGGGCAGGATCCGGCCCATCGCCTCGACCAGCACCCAGCGCATGTCGGCCGTCGAGAGCCGCGGGTAGTAGTGGGTGATCGCGTAGCGGGCCATGTCCTCGAGCTCGGCGAAGGCCTCGACGCCCGCGTAGCCGCCGCCGACGAAGGTGAAGGTCAGCGCGCGGCGGCGGACCTCCGGGTCGTCGGTCGAGCTGGCCGCGTCGAGCCGGGCCAGCACGTGGTTGCGCAGGTAGATGGCCTCGCCGACGTTCTTGAACCCGATCCCGTGCTCGGCCAGCCCGGGGATGGGCAGCGTGCGGGCCACCGACCCCGCCGCCATCACCAGGACGTCGTAGCGGAGCTCGTAGGGCTCGCCCTCGATGGGGGCGATCCGCGCCCGCTTCTCGGCGTGGCTCAGGCCGGTGACGGCCCCGGTGACCACGCGGCAGCGCGGCAGCGTCCGGCGCAGCGGCACCACGACGTGCCGCGGCTCCACCGAGCCGGCCGCGGCCTCGGGCAGGAAGGGCTGGTAGGTCATGTGCGGCTGCGGGTCCACGACGACGATCTCCGCTCGCCCCCGGGACAACTTCTTCTGCAGCCGCAGGGCGGTGTAGAGGCCGACGTAGCCGCCGCCGACGACGAGGACCACGGGTCGTTGCGCCATGGGGGGAGCCTAGGGCCGGGGAGGGGGTCCCGGCAGGGTCGCGGCCAGTTCGGTGGCCCGGGCGAGGACGGCGTCCAGCATCGGCTCGGTGAGCTTGCCGGTGAAGGTGTTCTGCTGGCTGACGTGGTAGCTGCCCAGCAGGGTCAGCGGCCCGCGCGGCCCCTCCAGCGACACCTCGACGCCGTGCCCGAACGCCGGCCGGGGCCGGGGCAGCGGGTAGCCGGCCCCGGCCAGCACCGGCCACAGCGCCGTCCAGCCGAACCCGCCGAGGACGACGACGACCCGCAGCCGCGGCAGCAGCGCCAGCTCGCGCGCCAGCCACGGTGAGCAGGTGTCCCGCTCCTCCGGCGTGGGGGCGTTCGCCGGCGGCGCGCAGCGGACCGCCGCGGCGACCCGCACGTCGGTGAGCTGCAGCCCGTCACCGATGTGCGTGGACGTCGGCTGGTTGGCCAGGCCGGCCCGCCACAGCGCGGCGAAGATCCAGTCCCCGCTGCGGTCGCCGGTGAACACCCGCCCGGTGCGGTTGCCGCCGTGCGCGGCCGGCGCCAGGCCGACGACGGCGATCCGGGCGTCGGCCGGACCGAGCCCCGGCACCGGGCGGCCCCAGTACTCCTCGTCCCGGAAGGAGGCCCGCTTGACGCGGGCGACCTCCTCCCGCCAGGCCACCAGGCGCGGGCAGGCCCGGCAGCCGGAGACCCGGGCGTCCAGGACGGCGAGGTCGCGGGTGCTCCGCGCCGAGCGGACGACGCCAACCGGGCTGCGGGTGACCGGGAAGCCGGCCGCGTCGCCAGGGCGGCCTGGGTGCAGGGGCCCACCGCGAGCCTCGATCGGCCCCCCTGCAGGGTCCCGCCGCGAGCCTGCGAGTGGCGGGGGGCAGGGGGGTCCTTCACGGGGGGCAGCGGGGTCCTTCATGGGGTCCAGCAGACCACCTGGGCGAGCGCGGACGGCCTGCGGGGCGGCATGATCGCGAGGTGGCCCGGAGGAAGAAGCAGAAGGCACCGCTGACCTGGAAGCTGCTGGGCACCGGTATGGCCGTCCCCGCGGGGATCGCCGTCCGGAAGCTCAGCGACGCCGCCTGGTACGCCGCGCGCGGCACCCAGCCGCCCAAGAACCCGGCCGCGCCGGGCGTCGGCTGGGGCGAGGCCCTGGCGTGGGCCGCGGTGTCCGGGGTCGCCGTGGCGGCCGGCCGGCTGGTCGCCGCCCGGGGCGCGGCGGCGGCCTACCAGTCGCTGACCGGCAAGCTGCCGCCCGGCCTCAACGAGGGCTCTCCCTGACCGCTGCGCGAGCCAGCTGCAGCGCGATGCCGTCGAGGATGTCGTGCTCGCTCACCACGACGTCGTCCAGCGCGAAGGCGTCCATGAGCACCCGCAGGATCAGCGACCCGGCGCCGATGACGTCGACCCGCCCCGGGTGCATGACGGCGTGGGAGGCACGCCGCTCGCGGGTGGCGGTGAGCAGCCCGGCGGTCACCGCGCGGACGGCGGACACCGGGATGCGCGATCCGTGGATCGCCGTCGCGTCGTAGGCCGGCAGACCGAGGGCGAGCGCGGCGACGGTGGTGACCGAGCCGGCCAGGCCGACGAGGGTCGCGGCCTCCCCCACCGGGACGGCGGCGGACACATCGGCCAGCGCGGCGCGGATGTCGGCCTCGGCGCGCTGGATCTCGTCGGCCGAGGGCGGGTCCCCGTGCAGGTGCCGCTCGGTGAGGCGCACGCAGCCGACGTCGACCGACCGGGCCGCGCGCACCCCGCCGGCGTCACCGAGCACGAACTCGGTGGACCCGCCGCCGATGTCGACCACCAGGTACGGCGGGCGCGGCCGCGGCCGGCCGTGCGCGGCGACGGCGGCGTCCAGCGAGGCGGTGGCCCCGAGGAAGGACAGCCGCGCCTCCTCGTCGCCCGGGACGACGTCGGGCAGCTGGCCCAGCGTGGCCAGCACCATCCCCTCGAAGTCGGCGCGGTTCGCGGCGTCCCGGCTGGCGCTGGTGGCGACCATGCGCACCGCGGTCGCGCCGAGCTCGCGGGCCTGCGCGGCGTACTGCGCCAGCACCACCCGGGTGCGCTCGATGGCCTCCGGCGCCAGCCGGCCGGTGGCGTCGACCCCCTGGCCGAGCCGCACGACCTCCATCCGGCGCAGCAGGTCGGCGTGCGCTCCCTCCGGCGGGACGTCGGCCACCAGCAGGCGGATGGAGTTGGTGCCGCAGTCGATCGCGGCGACGCGGGTCATGCTCGCTCCTCGGGCAGGGCGCAGGGGCCGTTGGCCCACCACTCCCCCATCTCGGCCACGGCGCGGTCGCCGACCGGGTTGACCCCCGGGCCGGCGGCGAGCGCGTGGGCGGCCAGTGCGTGCAGGCACTTCACGCGGTCGGGCATCCCGCCGGCGGTGGTGCGGGCGGGCAGCTCGCCCAGCGCGTCACGCTCGGCCAGGTAGGCCTCGTGGGCCGCGCGGTACCCGGCGGCGAGCTCCTGGTCGGTGCCCAGGTCGGCCTGCCACACCCGCATCCGACCGGTGGACTCCAGCCGGCTGGCCGCGGCGCCGGCCCGCGGGCAGGTCAGGTAGTACAGCGTCGGGAACGGGGTGCCGTCCTCCAGCCGTGGGGAGGTCTGCACGACGTCGGGCTGACCGCAGGGGCAGCGGTGCGCCACCGCGCGCAGGGCACGCGGCGGCCGCCCGAGCTGGCGGGCCACGACCTCCCGCTCCTCCGGCGTGATCGGTTCCGTCACGTGGTCTCCTCGCCGGCGCTCGTCGGCCACGTCCCGGTCCGTGCTGCGCCCATCGGTGAGCTCGCGAGCTCGCTCACCCGTGGGGCTCCTCGTCGCCGTCGGCCACCGCGACCGACTGCAGCAGCGCCTCGTACCAGGGCAGTTCGCCGTCCTCGGGCTCCGGCACGGTGCCGGCGTCCCCCTCGACGGCCTCGCCGTCGACCACGACCACCAGCCGGTCACCGGGCAGCACGTAGGCCAGCCGTTCGCGGGCCTGGCGCACGGTGTAGGCCGGGTCGGCCTGCCGCTCCAGCTCCTCCTCGAGCTGCTCGGCCCGCTGGTCCAGGGCGGCGCCCTCCGCCGCCAGCCGGGTCAGCTCGGCGCGGCCGGCCAGGAACTGGCGCACCGGGCCGGCCAGGGTCAGCAGCAGCACCAGGACCAGGCCGGCCAGCAGCACGGCGCGGCCGGTGACCAGGGGCCGGCGGGGCGTGCCCGAGGCCGCCGTCCGCGTGGTGCGGCGGACGGCGCGGCGCGGCTCCGGCCGGATGCCCGCACCCGAGCGGGAGCCGGCCGGGACCGGGCGGGACGCCGCACCCGAGAGGGGCCGCCCCGTGGAGCGCCGTCGGCCCGACGGCGCCGCGCCCGAGCCGCCGCGGCGGCCGCGCGCCGCGCTCACCGGCGGGCGCGGCCGGTCACTCGCCGGCCGCCGCGCCCAGCCGGGGGAAGGCGGCCGCACCGGCGTACCGGGCGGCGTCGTCCAGCTCCTCCTCGATCCGCAGCAGCTGGTTGTACTTGGCGACGCGCTCGCTCCGCGCCGGCGCACCGGTCTTGATCTGCCCGCAGTCGGTGGCGACGGCGAGGTCGGCGATCGTGGTGTCCTCGGTCTCGCCGGAGCGGTGGCTCATCATGCAGCGGTAGCCGCTGCGGTGGGCCAGGTTGACCGCGTCGAGGGTCTCGGTGAGCGTGCCGATCTGGTTGACCTTCACCAGCAGCGCGTTGGCGGCGTTGCGGGCGATGCCGTCGGCCAGCCGGGACGGGTTGGTCACGAACAGGTCGTCGCCCACGATCTGCACCCGGTGCCCGAGGGCGGCGGTCAGCGCGACCCAGCCGTCCCAGTCCTCCTCGGACAGCGGGTCCTCGATCGAGACGATCGGGTAGGCGTCGACCAGCTCGGTGTAGTACGCGGTCATCTCCTCCGCCGACAGCTTCCTGCCCTCGAAGGCGTACGCACCGTCCGCGTGGAACTCGGTGGCCGCGACGTCGAGGGCGAAGGCGATGTCGGTGCCCACGGAGTAGCCGGCCGACTCGACGGCCCGGACGATCAGGTCGAGCGCCGCCCGGTTGCTGGAGAGGTTCGGCGCGAAGCCGCCCTCGTCGCCCAGCCCGGTGGACAGGCCGTCCTTCTTCAGGACCGACTTGAGCGCGTGGTAGGTCTCGGTGCCCATGGCCAGCGCCTCGGCGAAGGTCGGCGCGCCGATCGGGGCGATCATGAACTCCTGCACGTCGACGTTGCTGTCGGCGTGGGCACCACCGTTGAGGATGTTCATCATCGGCACAGGCAGCAGGTGCGACGAGGGCCCGCCGACGTAGCGGAACAGCGGCAGGCCGGCGGACTCGGCCGCGGCCTTGGCCACCGCGAGGCTGACGCCGAGGACCGCGTTGGCGCCCAGCCGGGACTTGTCCGGTGTCCCGTCGAGGTCCAGCAGCCGCTGGTCGACCAGCCGCTGCTCGCTGGCGTCGTAGCCGACCAGCTCGGGGCCGATGACGTCGAGGACGCCGTCGACGGCCTTGGTCACGCCCTTGCCGCCGTAGCGCTCACCGCCGTCCCGGAGCTCCACCGCCTCGAAGGCGCCGGTGGAGGCGCCGCTGGGCACGGCGGCCCGCGTGATCGTCCCGTCGTCGAGGGCGACCTCGACCTCCACGGTGGGGTTTCCGCGCGAGTCGAGGATCTCCCGCGCGCCTACGGCGTCGATGCTGGGCACGGGGTCAGCCTAGCGACGCCCGGGCGAGCGGCTCACCTGCCGCGCGCGGCCGTCCGCGGCCGCACCGGCGTGGCCGCTCCGGTGCCCGCCTCGGCAGGGCGGGAGGTCGAGGTCGGCGCCGGAGCGGGGTGGAGGGCCGACCCGGACCTCGCTGCCGGGCAGGGTGACGGCCGGTCCGGTCGGCCGGGTCCGGGTCAGTCGGCCGCGCGCGCCTCCGCCTCGGCGTCCAGCTCGCCGGCGTAGCGGCGGACCGCCTCGCGCAGCGCGTCCTCGACGTCCCACCCGCGCTGCTCCGCGGCGGTGACGACGGCCAGCAGCCGCTCCCCGAGCTCCTCGGGGCTGGCCGAGCCGAGCTCCGCGGACTCGGGCGTGGACAGGCCGGCGCGGGTCGCGCGGCGCACCAGCGCCGCAGCCCACGAGGCCGCGGGCTGCGACCGGGAGACGCCCTCGGTCGGCGAGCGGCGCTGCTTCTCGGCCTTCTTGATCTCCTCCCAGCCGGCCTCGACCTGCGCCACGTCGCGCGGGCCGGCCTCGCCGAACACGTGCGGGTGTCGCCGGACCAGCTTGTCGACCAGGTCGCCGGCGACGTCGTCCACCGTGAACCGGCGGGACGGGTCGGCCTCCGCGGCGACCCGCGCGTGGAAGACCACCTGCAGCAGCACGTCGCCGAGCTCCTCGCGCATCGCGGCGGGGTCGTCGTCGACGATCGCGTCGTAGGCCTCGTGCGCCTCCTCGAGCAGGTAGCCGCGCAGCGACGCGTGCGTCTGCTCGGCGTCCCATGGGCAGCCGCCGGGCGAGCGCAGCACGTCCATCACCCGGACGACGTCGAGCAGCCGGCTCCCTGGCAGCGGCGCGGCGTCGACCACCTCCCCGGCGTCCACCTCGACCCCGGCCGGGACGAGGGCGACCACGCTGTCGGGACGGGCGGCGGCGGCCGCGGCGTCCGGGACGTCGTCCACCGGCCGGCCCCCGGCGCGCAGCGCGTCGGCGGTCGCGGCGGCGCCGGGCAGCGCGACGACCGGGCGCCCGCTCGCCACCGCCCGCCAGGCGGCGGGCCCGAGCAGGCCGGGGAGGGCGGGGTGGACGACGACGGCGAGCGCGACGGGCACCCGGTCAGTCTCCGGCAGCCGCCGGCGCGGTGCCGCCCGCCTCCTCGAGGATGTCGACGACGCCGCCGTCGGCCGGGACGATCGAGCCGTCCTCGATGACGCCGAAGCGCGGGTTCACCGTGACGTCGATGTCGGCGGTGACGTCCGCGACCAGCTGCTGGGCGGCGGCGTCGGCGCCGGCCCGGGCGCTCTCCTCCAGCTCGGGGCGGACCTCCTCGAAGCCGGGCACGGCCGGCTCCCCGACGAAGACGACCAGGACGCCGGGCAGGTCGGGGACGGTCAGCGAGGTGGCCGAGTTCGGCGCGGCGGAGGCGACGACGTCGGCCAGCGGCGCCGGCACCTGGTCCGGCGCCCGCGTCGTCACCTCGGGCAGCGTGGTGTCGCCGGGGAACTGCGCGGCGATCGCGGGATAGGCCCCCGGGTCGGCCTGCAGCGCGGCGACCGCGGCGTCGGCGGCGGCCTGGTCGGGGACGTTGACGTAGCCCAACCGGACCTGCGCGAGCGACGGCGCCTGTTCCTCGTAGGCGGCGCGCAGCTCCTGCTCGCTCAACCCGGGGGCCAGCCCCTGGGACTCCGCGACCCGCTGGCGCAGCAGCTGCTGGCGGACGGTCTCGACGACGTCGGCCCGTGCGACACCCTGGGCGGCGGCCTGCGCGTAGACCGCCTCCGGGTCCTCGCCGGCGAGCAGCTCGTCGATGCGCGCCCGCACGTCGCCGTCGTCCACCGTGACGCCGTAGCGCTGGGCGAACCGGTCGTAGAGCTCGGCCTGCACCAACCGGTTGAGGACCAGCCGGGTGAACTCCTCCTCCCGCCCGGTGGCGGCCTCGGCCAGCGCCGGGTCCTCGAGGCGGGTGTCGACCGCGGTCTGCAGCTCGCCGACGGTCAGCTCCTCGTCGCCGACGTAGGCGGCCACGCCCGGGTCGGTGCGGCAGCCGGCCACCCCGGCCAGCGCGACCAGGCCCACGGCCAGCGATGCGGTCAGGCGACGCGTCTGCACGGTTCGGAGGGTGCCACAGAAGGGACCCGGCCCCACTCACCACTCGCGAGCTCGCGGCGAGCCTCCGGGCGGGGCCACGCCGCGAGCCTGCGGGTGGCGGGGAGGACGGGGTCCTCCCGGGGGCCACGGCCTTCAGGACGCGCGGGCGGCCGGCTGCTCGAGGAGGGCGGCCAGCAGCGACCGCAGGTGGTCCAGCAGCGCCACGTCCCGCAGCGGCGTCCGCCGGTCCGGGCCGACCGGCACCTTGAGCGAGATGGTGTCGACGGCGGCCTTGTAGGTGGCGCCGTCGGCCAGCCGGGCCAGCCGCATCTGCTTGGACTCCGCCAGCGGGACGGGGGAGATCCGGATCGCCCGGCCCTGCATCGACACCTCGGTGATCCCCCACTGCCGCACGGCGGCCCGGAACCGGGCCACGGCCAGCAGGTTGAGCACCGGGGCCGGCGGGGTGCCGTACCGGTCGGTGAGCTCGTCGAGCACCGCCTGCGCCTGCTCGTCGGACTGCACCGAGGCCACCTTGCGGTAGGCCTCCATCCGCAGCCGCTCCCCGGGCACGTAGTCGTGCGGCAGGTGGGCGTCGACCGGCAGGTCCACCCGGACGTCGGCGGGCTCGGCCGGCGGCTCCTCGCCGTTGAGCTGCGCCCGGTAGTCGGTGACCGCCTCGCCGACCAGCCGCACGTACAGGTCGAACCCGACGCCGGCGATGTGCCCGGACTGCTCGCCGCCGAGCAGGTTGCCCGAGCCGCGGATCTCCAGGTCCTTCATCGCCACGGCCATGCCGGCGCCGAGGTCGGTGTTGTGCGCGATGGTGGTCAGCCGGTCGACCGAGGTCTCGGTCAGCGGCCGGCTGGGGTCGTAGGTGAAGTACGCGTACGCCCGCTCCCGGCCACGGCCGACCCGCCCCCGGATCTGGTGCAGCTGCGAGAGTCCGAAGGTGTCGGCCCGGTCGACGATCAGGGTGTTGGCGTTGGGGATGTCCAGGCCCGACTCGACGATCGTCGTCGCGACCAGGACGTCGTACTCCTTCTCCCAGAAGCCGACCATGATCCGCTCGAGCTCGTGCTCCTTCATCTGCCCGTGGCCGACCGCCACCCGGGCCTCGGGCACCAGGTTGCGGATCTTGGCCGCGGCCTTGTCGATCGACTGCACCCGGTTGTGGATGACGAAGACCTGCCCGTCGCGGAGCAGTTCCCGGCGGATCGCCGCGGCCATCTGCTTGTCGTCCCAGGCGCCGACGTAGGTCAGCACCGGGTGCCGCTCCTCCGGCGGGGTGAGGATCGTCGACATCTCGCGGATGCCGGTCAGCGACATCTCCAGGGTGCGCGGGATCGGGGTGGCCGACATCGACAGGACGTCGACCGCCGTCCGCATGGTCTTCAGGTACTCCTTGTGCTCGACGCCGAAGCGCTGCTCCTCGTCGACGACGACCAGGCCCAGGTCCTTGAACCGGGTGGTCGGCTGCAGCAGCCGGTGGGTCCCGACCAGGATGTCGATCTCGCCGTCGGCGAGCCGGCGCAGGATCTCCCGCGACTCGGCCTCGGACTGGAACCGGGACAGCACCTGCACGGTGACCGGGAACTGGGCCATCCGCTCGGAGAAGGTCTTGTAGTGCTGGTTGGCCAGCAGCGTCGTCGGCACCAGGACGGCGACCTGCTTGCCGTCCTGCACCGCCTTGAAGGCCGCCCGCACGGCGATCTCGGTCTTCCCGTAGCCGACGTCGCCGCAGATGATCCGGTCCATCGGGACCGGGTGCTGCATGTCGGTCTTGACCTCGTCGATCGCGGCCAGCTGGTCGGGCGTCTCCTGGAACGGGAAGGCGTCCTCGAGCTCGCGCTGCCAGACGGTGTCCGGGCCGTAGGCGTGTCCCCTGGTCGCCATCCGCGCCGAGTACAGCCGGATGAGCTCCGCGGCGATCTGCTTGACCGCCCGGCGCGCCTGGCCCTTGGTCTTCTGCCAGTCCGCACCGCCCAGCTTGGACAGCGCCGGGGCCTCGCCGCCGACGTAGCGGGTCAGCTGGTCGAGGGCGTCGGTCGGCACGAAGAGCCGGTCCGGCGGCTGGTTCCGCTTCGACGGCGCGTACTCGACGATCAGGTAGTCGCGCTGGCCGCCGTTGACGGTGCGGCTGACCATCTCGATGTAGCGGCCGATGCCGTGGTGCTCGTGGACGACGAGGTCGCCGGGCTGCAGCTGCACCAGGTCGACGGCGTTGCGCCGGCGGGCGGGCATCTTCACCGCGTCGCGCATCGAGGTGCCGCGCTGCCCGGTGAGGTCGTGCTCGGTGAGCAGCGCCAGGCCCACGCCCGGGAGGGCGAAGCCGGTCTCCAGGCTGCCCTGGGTGACGTGGGTCAGCCGCGGGTCCGGCGCGCCGGCGATGTCGGGCACCAGCCGGGTGCCGAGGTCGGCCTCGGTGAACTGGTCGGCGGCGCGCTGGGCGGGGCCGGGACCGGCGAAGGTCACCACGACCCGCCAGCCCTGCCGGTGCCAGGTGCGCATCCGGTCGATCGCCTGGGCCTGGTCGCCGTGGAACCGCTCGACGGTCGTGGCGTCGAGGGTGACGTGGGTGTCGTCCTCCTCGGCCGCCAGCGTGAAGGCGCCCGTCGTCCACCACGGCAGGCCGCGGCCGCGGGCGGCGGCCTCGATCTCGGCCAGGGCGCGGAAGGAGGACGCACCGAGGTCGATCGGCGCCTCCCCGGCCTCGGCGGCGGTCGCCCAGGAGGCGGCGAGGAACTCCTCGGCCGTGCGCACCAGGTCCGCAGCCCGGCTGCGCACCCGCTCGGGGTCGCAGACCAGCACGTGCGTGCCCGGCGGCACCAGGTCGGTGAGCAGCTGCATGTGCGCGTCCCCGATGAGCGCCGGGGTCAGCGACTCCATGCCCTCGACGGCGATCCCCTCGGCGAGCTTGCCGAGGATCTCCAGCAGGCCGGGGTGCTCGGCGGCCAGTGCCGCCGCCCGCTCGCGGACCTGGTCGGTGAGCAGCAGCTCGCGGCACGGCGGCGCCCACAGCCGCTCCGGGCGCTCGTCGAGCGAGCGCTGGTCGGCGGCGGAGAAGTAGCGCAGCTCGTCGACCTCGTCGCCCCAGAACTCGACCCGGACCGGGTGCGGCTCGGTGGGCGGGAAGACGTCGAGCAGGCCGCCGCGGACGGCGAACTCGCCGCGCTTCTCCACCAGCTCCACGCGGGTGTAGGCGGCGTCGGTCAGTGCGCGGGCGACGTCGTCGAGCTCGGCGGTGTCCCCCGGCCTCAGTTCCACCGGCACCAGGTCGCCCAGGCCGGGGGCCAGCGGCTGCAGCACGCTGCGCACCGGCGCGACCAGGACGTCGATCGTGCCGTTGGCGCCGGGGTGGGTCAGGTCGCGGAGCACCGCCAGCCGCCGGCCGACGGTGTCCGCGCGCGGGGAGAGCCGCTCGTGCGGCAGCGTCTCCCAGGCCGGGAAGACCTCGGTGCGCCGGTCGGGCAGGAAGCAGCGCAGCTGGTCGGCGACCGCGTCGGCGTCCCGCTCCCCCGCCGTCACGACGAGGACGGGCACGCCGGCACCGCCCCGCGGCGTGGCGAGGGCCGCGGCGACCAGCGGCTGCACGGACGGCGGCGCGGTGACCGCCAGCTCCGCGTTCCCCGCGGCGGCCACGACGCGGGCCACCCCGGGGTCGGTGAGGACGACGTCGAGCACGCCGCGGAGGGTCACGAAGAGGTCTCCTGAGGTCGGGTGGCCGCGCTCGGCGCGCCGGGTGCGCGGGGGGCCGGACCTCCAGGTTAGTCCCGGTCGGGGGCTCCTGCTCCGGGCCGGCGAGGGGGCCGTCGGGACGGCGTCCGGCCGCGGTCTCGCCACTTCGGGTCGACGTCCCCCCGGGCTCTCACTCCATCGGGTCACCGCGCGGTGACATCCCGGTGATCAGCTACCTACCTTCGCCCGGCAGTGTTCGACGACGGGGGAAGTGTGTGAGCGACGAGCTGGACATCCTGCACGTGGGGCCCGACGTGCGGACCACGGGCGGCATGGCGACGGTCATCACCCTGCTCTCGCGCTCGCCCGCCCCGGGCCTCCGGGTCACGGCCGCCGCGACGTGGGCGCCGTCGGCTCGCGACCGCGGTCTCGCCGCCACGCTGGGCCTGCTCACCGGGCTCGTCCGTCGCCGCGGCAGGCGCCCCGACTGGGTGCACGCCCACCTCAGCGAGGGCGGCTCCTTCCTGCGCGAGGGTGCGGTGCTCCTCGTGGCGCGGGCCCTGGGGATCAGGACGGCGGCCACCTTGCACGGCGCGCGTTTCCTGGACTTCTCCGAGCGGCACCCGCGCCTGGTGCGGCGGGTCCTCGGCGCCTGCCGGGTCGTGTTCCCGCTCGGTCCCCACGCCGGGGCGCGGGTCGCCGCGCTGTGCCCGGGCACCCCGGTGCGGCCGGTGCTCAACCCGGTCGACCTGGACGAGCTGCACGCCGCGCCGGCCCCGTCGCACACCGCCGACGTCGTCTTCGGGGGCGAGGTGGGGCGCCGCAAGGGCGTCGACCGGCTCGTCGCCGCCTGGCCGGGGGTCCGCCGGCGCCATCCGCAGGCGACCTGCGTGCTGTGCGGTCCCCTGGGGGACCTCCCCGTGACGGACCTGCCCGAGGGGATGCGCTACGTCGGCTCGCTGGAGCGGGCCGACCTGCTCGGCGTCCTGCGCTCCGCACGCGTGGCCTGCCTGCCCTCGCGGGACGAGGCGCTGCCCATGTTCGTCCTCGAGAGCCTCGCCCTGGGGGTCCCGGTCGTCACCACAGCCGTCGGGGAGATCGGCCAGCTCGGCGAGGAGCAGGGCGTCTCCCTCGTCGACGGCGACCCGGCCGGGCTGGCCGCCCGGCTGGGCGACCTCCTCGCCGACCCGGCGCAGCGCGCCGACTGGGGCCGGCGGGGCCTGACCTGGGCCGAGGAGCACTGCAGCGTCGAGGCGGTCGGCCGGGCGCTGGCCACCTCGTACCGGGCGGCCTGAGCCATGGGGACGACTCCCGGGGGCCGTTCCGGCCCCCTCCAGGACTGGTCGGCCAACCGTGGCCGGCCGGGCATCCAGGTGGTGCTGGTGCTGTTCCGCCTCGCCCAGGCAGCCCGGGGCGGCGGAGGCCGGCTCCGCCGCCTGCCGGCCGCGCCGCTCATGCTGTTCTACCGCCTGGTCGCGCTCCGGCTGTTCAGCATCGACCTGCCCGTCTCCACGTCCGTGGGCCGCGGTCTGGCGATCCACCACGGCATGGGTCTGGTGGTCAACCGGGCCACCAGGATCGGCGACTCCGTCACCCTCCGGCACAGCACGACGCTGGGCGCCCGTCGCACCGACGAGGACTGCCCCGTGCTCGCCTCCCACGTCGACGTCGGTCCCAACAGCGTCCTGCTGGGGGCCATCTCCGTCGGCCGGGGCGCCCTCATCGGGGCCGGGAGCGTCGTGCTGCACGACGTCCCGCCCGCCGCCTCCGTGGCCGGCAACCCGGCCCGCGTCCTGCCCTCCAGAGGAGAGAACCCGTGCTGACGTCGACCCCCTCCACCCGCGTGGCCGGCTTCTGGCGCTCCTGCGCCCAGGACGGCCGCCTCGTCACATCCCTGGCCGACGTCTTCGCCGCGCCCTGGCAGACGCAGCCGGTCCGCGTGCAGACGGTCAACCTCCAGCACGTGCACCTCATCGCGACCTCCCAGCGGGCCGCGGAGGCCGCGACGGCGGCCGACCTCGTCTCCGCGGACGGGTGGCCCCTGGCGTACCTGGCCCGGCGCGCCGGGCGGAACTGCGCCCGGGTGACCGGCCGCGAGATCGTCGACGCGCTGCTCCGGGACGGTGCGCTCGCCGGGCGGCGGGTCGCCCTGCTCGGGACGCGGGCCGACGTCGCCGCCGCGTTCGCCGATCGGCTGGCGGGCAACGACGTGACCCTGGCCTGGAGCCAGCACGGGGACGCACGCACGTGGGACGTGGCGGCCGTCGCGCGGGAGGTCGCCGCCGCCGACTGCGACGTCGTCCTCATTGCCCTCGGTGCGCCGCTGGGTGAGCCGCTGGGCCAGGCGCTCGCCGCGCTCCTCCCCCGGGGCCTGGTCGTCGGCGTGGGGGGCGCCGTGGAGATGGTCACCGGCGACATGCCCGCGGCTCCCGGCTGGATCGGCCGGGTCGGTCTCGAGTGGGCCTACCGGCTCGCCTGCCAGCCACGCAGGCTCGGCCGGCGCTACCTGGTCGAGAGCCCGCGCGCGCTGCTCCTCCTGGCCCTGGCCGCGCGCGCGGGCGCATGAGCCCCACCCGCCTGCACGCGCGGCTCTGGCCCCTGGCCCCGGGGGTCGCCATCGTGGCCACCGTGGCCGGCGCCGTCCTGGCGCCCCTGGCGACCGGTGCGGCGGTCCTCGGCCTCGCCGTCCTGTGCGCGACGGTCCGCCGGCCCCGGGCGACGGCCGTGGCGGCCATGGTCGGCGGCCCGCTGTTCCTCTCGGGGTACGCGGCCGGCCCGGTGACCCTCGACAACGTCACGGTCCTGTACGGCGCTGCCGTGGGCACCGGCTGGCTGCTGGCGCGTCGCCGGGTCGGGACGCCGCTGGCCGCGTGGCCTGCCGCTCTCGCGCTGGCCGTGACCCTCGCGGCTGCGGCCAACGGTGGGGCCGGCCTGCCCGGCACCGCACGCTTCCTGTCGCTGGTCGTCCTGGTGCTGCTGGTCGCCAACTCCGCGCCGGAGACGCGCCGTCGCACCACGACGTGGGTCGAGATCGGGGTGACCGTGGGCGCCCTCGTCCTCATCGCCCAGCCCCTGACCGGCTACCCCGAGGCGTTCGGCACCGCGGAAGGGGTGGGTCAGCGCTTCGGCGGCCTGTTCGGGCACCCCAACTTCGCCGCCTACACGATCTGCCTGGTCCTGCTGTACCAGCTGTACGCCACCCGGTTCACCGCGCTGCGGCTCGGCTCGGCGGCCACCCTGCTGCTGGCCCTGCTGCTCACCGGCAGCCGCGCCGCCCTGCTGGTGTTCGTGGTGCTCCTCCTCCCGGCCCTGTGGCTGCGTGCCCGGCGGTTCTTCGGCCTGCTGCTGCCCGCGGTCGCGGCACTGCCCTTCGTCGGGACGACCGTGGTCACCCGGCTGGCGAGCATCGCCGAGACCGGGGGGCTGTCCGGTCGGAACGCCTCGGGGTGGCGGTTCGGGCAGTGGCAGGACGCCCTGGAGGCCACGCGCGGACACGAGCTCCTGGGCATCGGCTGGGGCCAGACCGTCTCGGTCATGGGCGACGAGCTCGGCGCGCACAGCACCTACGTGCAGCTGTGGCTGGAGGTCGGGCGCATCGGCAGTCTCGTGGCCGCGGTCGGGCTCGCCGTCCTGCTGCTGGCCGCGCGGGCCTCGCGAACAGCCCTGGTGCTGGTGGCCTACGCCCTCATCACGAGCATCTCCGACCCGGTGCTGCTCTACCCGGCGTGCCTGACCGTGCTGCTGGTGCTCCTCGCGCACCTGCTGCCCGGGGACGAGGGCGCCTCCCTCGATCCGCAGCCGCCGTCGGCCGCCGCGCCGCGGGCCGGCGAGGCCCGGACCGCGGTGCCCATCGCAACTCGACGACCCCAGGGAGCACCCGCATGACGCTGACCTACGAGGTCCTCGTCCCGGCGTACCAGGCCGAGGACTCCATCGCCGCGGCCGTGGCCTCGGCCCTCGCGCAGCGGCCGGCACCCGAGCGGGTGCTGGTGTACTCCGACGGCAGCACCGACCGGACGGCGGAGCGGGCCCGCGCGGCGGGCGCCGAGGTGATCGACGAGGCCGAGAACCGCGGCGTCGGCCACGCCCGCCAGGTCCTGCTCGGCCGCTCGCGGGCCCCGTGGCTGCTCGTCCTCGACAGCGACGACCGGCTGCTGCCCGGGGCCGGCCGGCTGTTCGCGGAGGCGGTCGATGCGCACCCCGACGCCTGGGTCCTCGGTTTCGGAGCCGTCACCGACACCGCTGCGGCGCCGTCCGGTGCGCCCGCCCTGGGCCCGGCCCGGCCGGTCGACCTGCGCGGCCTGTGGCAGCGCAACCCCTTCATCAGCTCCTCGGCGCTGATCCGCCGTCAGCCCGCGGTCGGCGTCGGCGGGTTCCCCGCGGTCCGGCGGCTGGTCGACTACGCCTTCTGGCTCGTCCTCGCCGGCGACCCCGCCGCCCGCGGCCGGCTGTGGAACCGCACCACGCCGGTGACGGCCCGCGCCGTCCACGGGGGGACGATCACCGGCAACGTCGTCGGCGCGGTGCAGGCCGAGCGGGACCTGCTGGTCGGGCACGCCGACGCCGCGCTGGTGGGGCTGCCGGGTCCGGTCCGGGCCGTGGTGACCCGAGGCCGGCTGGGCGTCCTGTGGTGGCGCGGGTTGTCCCGGCACCTGGACTACGGGCGCCCGGCGTCGTCCTACCTGCCGGCGGGGGACGTCGTCCCCGGCGTCGTCCTCCCCGGCCTGCTGCGGGTCCTGGCCCTGCCCTCGGTGCAGCGGACCGTGCGGGCGGCGGCCCGCGCGGCGCGCGGCGGGGTGCGGCGGCACGCGGGACCCGGTCGGACGCCGGTCGGCCGCACCCCGGTGGTTGCCTCCGAGGGGTGAGGGCGCCCCCGACAGTCCCGGCGGACGGGCGGAGGGGCGAGAGGATCCAGGCCAGACGGACGGCGTGCACGATCGCGCCGTCGATCGGACGGAGCCGGCAGACCGGCGCCGTCAGTCGGACACGGGGGAAGTGGGATGGACGCACGGGTGCTGACCGGTGGAGGGCTGGGCCTGCTGGCCCCTCGCGAGGCGACCCGCCGGCACCTGCGGGCCGGGCTCTCGATCGACTCGTTCTTCGACGAGCTGAACCGCCGGGGGGTGCGGTACGCCGTCCTGCGGTGGTTCGAGGCGCTCCCCGACGTCGACCCCGGTGAGGACGTCGACGTCCTGGTCGCCGACGAGGACCTCCCGCTGCTGCGGACGCTGCTCGGGTCGCACCGGGTGGCACCGGCCCGGCAGGCGTTCGACGTCTACTCGGAGACGGGGCTGCCGGGGTCGGACTTCCGCGGGATCCCCTACCTGTCCCCCGCGCTGGCCGCCCGCGTGCTCGACCGCGCCGTCCTGTGGCGGGGGCGGTACCGGGTGCCCTCCCCGGCCGACCACTTCGACTCCATGGCCTACCACGTCGCCTACCACAAGGGGCTGCGGTCGGGGCTGCCCGCCGAGACCGGGGCTGCCCGCGCGACCGGCGCCCCCGAGCACGACTACGTCTCGATCCTCGGCGACCTCGCCGCGGACGTCGGGCTGTCGATCCGGCTCACCCTCGCCGACCTCGACGCGCACCTGGCGGCGAGCGGGCTGCGCCCGCCGCTGGACACCCTCGAGAAGCTCGCCGAGGCCAACCCCTGGCTCCGCGGCCACCTCGACCGGGAGTTCGGCCCCGCCGACGCGGACCTGCCCGGGCTCGCCGTCTTCGTGGTCCGGGAGCACGCCGCCGACCTGGTCGACCGGGTGCGGGCGGAGCTGCTGCGCGAGGGGTGGGAGCCGCTGGTCACCGTGCCGCTCGACCCGGAGCAGGCGGCGCGGGTCCGCGCGCGGGTGCGCGGGGGGAACTGGGGCGCCGGGCCCTTCGCCGTCGGCGGCGGCGGCCCGGCCGCCTACGTCGTGGCCTTCGACCTCGCCGCCGTCGTCGAGGGGGCGGCCCCCTCCCCCGAGCGCGTGACGGCCAGCAAGCTCGCCGTCCGCCGTCGCCTGCTGTCCGGGCGGCCGTCGGGGGCGAGGTTCAACCCCCTGCACAGCTCGGACAACGCCCGCCAGGCGCTGGACTACCTCGACGCCCTGGACGACCCCGGCGTCCTGGCGGGGATCCGGGAGCGGATCGCCGACCTCCGCGCCGCGACGGCCTTCCCGTACCCGGTCGTGGAGCTGCTGCCGAGCAGGCGCCGCCGCGCCGTGACCGCGGTCGTCGAGCACCCCGAGTTCGGCGAGTGCGTCTGCAAGGTCTTCCACCCGAGCGCCCACCGCTTCCTCGAGCGGGAGCTGCGGGCCCGGACCGAGTTCGCCGACCTGCCCGAGGTGCCCACCCTGCTGGAAGCCGGCAGCAACTGGCTGCTGTCGCCCCGCTACACCGACACCCGGGCGCACGTGCGGCGCGCCCTCCCCGACGGCCCGCAGGAGCAGCTGACGCCGGCAACGAGCCGTGCGCTGGCCCGGCTCGCGCGGACCGTGCACGAGCGCGGCAGCTACCTGCTCGACCTCACGCCGCTGAACCTGGTGAGCGACGCGGTCGAGGGGCTGAAGGTCATCGACTGGGAGTTCCTGCAGGAGTTCCGGGGCGAGCGGCCGGCGCTGGCGGGCTCCCCCACCGTCCTCGGCCGGCACGACCGCTCCCCGGACGTCGACACGCCGCTGGGGGTCAGCTCCTACGGCGGCGCCGTCCTCACCGTGTTCTCCCCGCGGGTCACCGGCGTCCCGAGCCGTCTGCTGCTGGCCCGGCCGGCCGCGTGGCCGGTCGCGCTGCTCGCCGAGCCCGGGATGGTCCTGGCGTGGCTGCTGCTCACGGTGCGGACGGCGGTCAAGCGGAGCCGCCCCCGGGTGCTGCGCGCGGCCCGGCGCACGGCCCGGGGCGTCCTCGTCGGCGTGGTGCGGCTCGGCAGGTGAGCTCCTCGGACACCGTCGGGGCGGCTGCTCCCGCCGCGGGGCCCGACCGGTCGATGACCCGCTCGGCCGTCCGCGGGCTGTCCTGGTCGATGGTCGGCGCGCTCGGGCAGGCGCTGCTGCAACTCGTCTCGATCGTCGTGCTCTCCCGGCTGCTGACGGCCGAGGAGTTCGGCACCGCGGTGGCGGCCACCGTCGTGATGGGCCTGGCCGTGGTGCTCGGGCAGCTCGGCATCGGGCCCGCCCTCGTGCAGTCGCGCAGCCTCAGCCGCGCGGACGTGGCCACCGCCTTCTCCGTGGCCGCGGCGCTCGGCGTGGTCCTGGCCGGGCTGCTGTTCCTGGCCGCGCCGGTGGTCAACCCGCTGGTCGGCCTGCCGGCCGACTCCTGGTTCCTGCGGCTGCTGTCGGTCGTGCTGGTCCTCGGCGGCCTGAGCTCGGTGTCCCTGGGCCTCCTGCAGCGGCACCTGCGCTTCCGCGCGCTCGTGCTCGTCGAGCTCTCGTCCTACGGCGTCGGGTACCTGGGGACGACGGTCGTCCTCGCGTCCGCCGGTGCCGGTGCGGCGGCCCTGGTGTGGGGGCAGGTCGTCCAGGCGCTGATGACGGCCGCCGGGGCCTACGCGCTGGTCCGCCACCCCGTGCGGCCTCGCCCGTGGGCGGTCATGGTGGCGTCGGCGCGGCGGGTCCTGGGCTTCGGGTCGGCGTACTCGTTCTCGCAGCTGGGCAACTGGGTCGGGCTCAACGGGGACAACCTCGTCGTCACCTCGACGCTGGGCCCCGCCGCGCTGGGCGTCTACTCGCGGGCCTACCAGTTGCTCGTCCAGCCCGCGAACCTCATCGGGACCGTCGCGGACAAGGTGCTGTTCCCGTCGCTGTCGCGGATCCAGGACGACTCCGACCGCCTGGCCCGGGCCTACGTCCTGGCCGGGTCGCTCGTCGCCCTGCTCACGCTGCCGAGCAGCGTGCTGCTGTTCGTCCTGACTCCCGAGGTGGTCGCCATCCTGCTGGGGCCCGGTTGGACGGCGGTGGTCCTGCCCCTGCAGGTCTTCGCCGTGGTACTCCTGCCGCGGACCGCCTACAAGATCAGCGGCTCCCTGACGCGCGCCACCGGTGCGGTGCTCGGGGGCGCCTGGCGGCAGTGGCTCTACGCGGCCGAGGTGACGGTGGGCTGCGCGATCGGCAGCCTCTGGGGCATCACCGGCGTCGCCGTCGGGGCGTCCGCGGCGATCGTGGCGCACTTCGTCACGATGCTGGTCTTCTCGGCCCGGATCAGCCGCGGCCTGGTCGGGCGCGTGCTCCGCAGCTACGCCAGGTCGCTGCCACTCGCCGCCGCCACCGCCGCGGTGGCCTGGCCCGTCGCCACGGTGCTGCGCGGAGCCGCGCTCCCCGACCTCGTGGTCGTCCTCGGCACCGCGGGGAGCGGCGTGCTGGCCGCCGTCATCGCGCTGGTCGCGACCCGGCGGCTCTTCCGCGACGAGCTGGCCGTCCTGACGGCGGCCCGGTCCCGCGGGGCACCGCCGGCCGGCTGAGGCCGACGGGACGGGGCAGGGCGGCAGTGTCCCCACCACGTCGTCCGGGCTGGCGAGGCCGCACGAGAACCACGTCGCCGAGCACTCACGTCGGTGTCGGAGCCGGCAGGTGACGAGACGGTGACGAGGACCGGCGATCCTGACATCGTGGCCGGGAGCCGGGAATCACTCCGCCCTGTCGGAGATGTCTCACGCCACGAGGTCCCGCCGCATCCAGCCCTCGGCCACATGGGGCCCTTCGGCGTCCAACACAGGGCCGTGCGGGCCAGTGCCCGTGGCGATTGGGAAGAGCGCGACGCCGATCGCATGGCCACGGAGGCCCTACACCGCGATGCGACGGCCGGTCTTCCACCAGGGTCCGGCGGCGGACACCGCCCCTTCGATGCAGAGACGCGGGCTGCCTTCGAGCGGAGTTTCGGCCACGATTTCAGCGCCGTCCGCGTGCACGCGGACGGCGGGGCTGCCAGGAGCGCCGCTGCCATGGGCGCGAGTGCCTACACCGTCGGGCCGGACATCGTCCTCGGGGCGGCGTACCGGCCCGACCGCCCCGATGGGCAGCGTCTCCTGGCGCACGAGCTGGCACACGTGGTGCAGTGCTCGACGGGTCGAGCGCGGCCCGGTGTGGTTCTCCGCCAGCAATTGCCAGAGGCGGAGAAGCCCGAAGCGAGACCGTTGCCCGAGGCGGACGTCAAGCGGCACGGCATCGTCTACCGGCTCGAGGGAGCGACCCTGCGGGATGCCCCCTCGCCCGGGGGACGCGCACTAGGGCTGCTGCCTTTCAACACGCGGGTGTTCGTGGATTCCGAGCAGCGCGGTTGGTATTTCGTGTCGACCGATGACGGCCGTTGGGGTTACTGCGCCACTTCGCACGTCAAGACCAACCTCCCCGAGCCGGAAGCGAAGATCCACTGGATCGCGCAGGGAGAGACAGCTCTCGACATCTCACGGAGGTATTACGGGGGTGCAGCCGAGTGGGGCAGTGACCACCGGTTCTACGTGAACGGGCTGGTGTACGTCAACGCCGGCGAGGGGCGGCGGGGGATCTACAAGCCCTCGCCCGACGCCGACTGGGAGGACACCAGAACGCGCGCCGGCTACATGATCTGGATACCCGGTCCGGCATTCCTCAAGAGCTTGCGCGGCAAGGTCTCGTCAGGCTCGATCACGCACGAGGCCTGGCAGACGGTAAAGGCCGCGGCCGAGGCCGTGGCCACGTTCACCGCGGGGGCTGCCGCCTTCGTCGCAGGGCTGCTGCATGGCGCGCTGGAGTCGCTGTGGGATGTCCTCGTCGGTCTCAAGGACCTGGCGGTGATGCTGTGGGACATCCTCAAGAGCCTGTTCACAGGCAACCTGCTCTCGGACGCCAAGGAGCTGTGGGAGCAGCTCAAGGACCTCGACTGGGGCACCCTCGTCCGAGGCTGGCTGGACCGCTTCCTGGAGCGCTGGGACGCCCCGGGGCTCCTCGCGCGCTGGCACTTCCGCGGCTGGGTCATCGGCTACGCGATCATGGAGGTGCTGCTGCTGGTCTTCTCCTCGGGCGTCATCGCCGGCATCAAGTGGATCGGCAAGGCCTCCAAGGTGTCGAAGGTCCTCGCCAACCTGCCGAAGGTGCAGAAGTTCGTCGAGGCCGTCAAGGCAAGCAAGGCGGCGGAGCGCGTGACGCGCGCACTGTCCCGAGGTGGGGCGCTCGCCGAGGACGCCGCTGCGGCTGTGCGGTGGATCGAACGGCTCTCGGCGAATCCGAAGATCATCTGGGGACGTAGCCCCGAGGAGATCGCCGACGTCTTCCGGTTGGCCGGGCGGCAGGTCGTCCCGAGGCAGTCGAAAAAGGGGTCGAAACTGGCGCAGATCCTCGAGGTCAAGGGCGATAGGAAGATCATGCAGGTCCAGGTACACCCTGGAGGCGGTCGACACGGAGGCTCCTACTACAAGATCTCCACCTCGGACAAGGGCATCATCAAGGTGGTCGACAAGGCGACCTACGTCGCCATCCCCGGCGAGAAGGCCACCATCGTCTACATGCCCGACCTGGAGGGTTGGCTCGTCCGAGCGGTGGCCGCGAACAGCCTCGCTCAGCAGGCAGGGGGCGAGGTCCCGGTCGGTCCGATGGCGCAGCCGGAGGAAGACTAGAGCGGTGAAGGTGACGGTGTACGGCGTCGCGTCACCGGACGAGGCGCGCCGACTCGAGGCGGCAGGCGCGGACGTCATCGGTGTCTTCCTCGGTGATCGACCCGGCGGAAGGGTCCTCGACGAGGAGACTGCGGTGCGCATCCGCCAAGCCGTGTCGAACGCGGAGATCTGTGTGGAACACCGCTCTAGCACGCCGGACCCCGCCCTCGCCAGCCGCCTGGGGGCTCGGTGGATCCAGGTGCCGTGGAACCAGGATGCGCCGCAGAGCTGGCGCGAGCAGCTCGCCGTCGAAGGCGTGGGATGGGTGCTCGGGCGCGTTCCGGCGGACGAGGACGACGACCCGGAATGGGTCGTCAGCCGGTGGACCGGTTATGACGCCCCAACTCCCGACTGGGTCTACGTCGAGGTGTTCCCGGACTTGACCGACCCATGGCCGACGCTGCAGGACTCGAGCCCGGACGAGGTCGATGCCGCCGACCTGGATCGGATGGCCGCAGAGCGTCCTGTGGTCTTCTCTCTGCCGCTCACCGAGGAGCAGATCCCGCAGGCTCGCGGCCTCTTCCCGCACGCGTACGGCTTCGCACTGACGCTGAGGGGACGCCACGGTGAGGTGCCGGGTGCCACGACGATCGATGTGGAGGAGGCGCTGCATCTCCTGGAGGCGTTGCGGCGCTGACGACGTCGTACAGCTCCACCGCTTCGGCTGAGCGAACCGCACCGCACCAGCTCAGGGACCTCGGAGGGCCGGGCGCCGTGCCGTCGGTGCGGCTTGCCACCGACCACTCGAGCGCCGTGGTGACGGCGCGATACGCGCTGTCGAGACCTGGGCGGCTCCTCTGCCTGCTTGGGTGACTTCGCCAACGAGGACCCCTGCACTCAGCGAGGTACCCGTCCCCTCGGGCTGCGGAGGACGCGGTCGAGCACCGGGTCGAGGCACTCGGCGATGTCCGCGACCGCGCGGGCGTGCGCCTCCGGGGGGCCGGCGATCGGGTCGTCGATGTCGTCCTCCGCGCCGCCGGTCCGCAGCCGTCGGGCCGCGGCCATCCGGCCGACGAGGCTGCGCGGGTCGCCGTCCGGCGCCTGCGAGCCGGCCAGCCGCACCAGGTCGGCCGCCTCGCGGAGGGTGAAGGTCCGGGACAGCGCCCGCGGCTCGAGGGCGAGCACGGCCTGCCGGTGCTCCCGCGTCATCGTCAGCACCAGGTCGGCCTCGGTGATCATCCGCGGGCGCAGCCGGCGTGCCGTGAACCCCTCGACGTCCCCACCCAGCGCGCACACGGCCGCGGCGCTGTCGGGGTGCACCGCGGCACCGACCACCCCTCGCGTCCCCGCGCTGCGCACCTGCACGGCGGAGGCGGCGTCCCCGAGGAGCTCCTCGAGCCGCCGTCGGGCCAGCCGCTCCGCCGCCGCTGACCGGCAGATGTTGCCGGTGCAGACGAACAGCAGGTGGAACGCGGTCGCGGGGGGCGAGTCACCGACCGCCCGTGACCGGGGGTCGGTCAACGCGCCGCGGACGCCGGCCGGGCGGCGTACTCGCTGCTGTAGCCGTACGCCGCGCTGACGTCGTCCCGCGCCGGCACGATGTTCAGGACGGTCCCGACCGTCCGGGCCCCCACGCGGTCCAGCGTCGCGCGCGTCCGCTGCAGCTGCTCCCGGGTCGTGCTGCCGTGGCGCACGGAGAGGAGGACGCCGTCGGCCAGGACCGCCAGGCCGGTCGCGTCGGCGACGGGCAGCAGCGGCGGGGCGTCGAGGATGACGTAGTCGTGGCTGCCCCGCAGGTCCTGCAGGAGCGCGCCCATCGCGCCCGAGGCGAGCAGCTGGGCCGGGTTCGGTGCCGACGGTCCGGCCCCGATGACCACGAGGCCCCCGTCCTCCCCGTAGGGCTGCGCCACCTCCTCGACCCGCACTCGACCGGCCAGGACGTTGGTGAGGCCCACACCGTTGACGAGGCCGAGGTAGCTGGTGACCCGCGGGCGCCGCAGATCGGCCTCGATGAGCGCCACCCGCTGACCGGCGTCAGCCAGGGCGAGCGCCAGGTTGACCGCGACCGTCGTCTTGCCCTCGGACGGCATGGCGCTGGAGACCATGAGCACCCGCGGGGGCGTGTCGACGTCGAGGAACTGCAGGTTGGTCTGCAGGTGCCGGTAGGCCTCGGCCGACCGGCTAGAGCTCTGCAGGTCGACCCGGTGCTGCGCGTGCAGGTCACCGTCCCGGAGGACGACGCCGATGACCGGCGCACCGGCCAGGTCCGCCACCTCCTCCGGGTCCTTGACCGACCGGTCCAGCCGGGCGCGGAGCACCGCCGTGGCGGCGCCCAGGCCCAGGCCGATGACCAGTCCGACCGCGATGTCGAGCACCGGCTGCGGCGCGCTGGGCGAACGCGGCAGGTCCGCGGCACCGAAGACGGTGACCCTGACCGGCGACGTGAGGGAGCCGGCCGGGGTCTCCAGTTCCTCCACGGCGGCGATGAACTCGTCGGCGACGGTCCGGGCGACGCGCTGCGCCTCCGCGGGCGAGGGGTCGGTGACGCTGACGTCGAGGACCACCGTGCCGGAGACCGGAGCCGCGTCGATGCGGGCGGCCAGCTCACCCGGCGTCAGGTCGAGGCCGAGCTCGGCCACGACCCGGGCGGCCAGTTCCTGGCTGGTCAGCAGCTCCGCGTAGGAGGCGATGCGCTTCTCCGCGAACTGGTTGCCCTGGAATGCCTCGGCGGTGGAGGACGAGTCGGTCGTGGACACGAACAGCTGCGTGTGGGACGTGTAGACCGGTGTGGTCGTCAGCGTGACCGCCACGGCGGCGAGGCCTCCGAGGAGGAGCCCCAGCGTCGGCATCCACCAGCCCCACCGCAGCGCTCGGACCATCTCGCCGAAGTTCATCCTGCGTCCTCGTTCCCCCGTGTCGGATCAGGCCGTCCGGCCCCGCGGCCCGAGCCGCGCCCGTCGGACGATAGGTCTCGCCCGGCCGGACGGACGGGTTCCCGGGGAGGCCCTCCCCCCTTGGGGTTGATTCCCGCGGCTGGGGCCCGGCGGACACCTCCCCGCGCCTTCCGGGGACCTCCCGGGGATGTCAGCATCGCCGCTCGTCACCGGGCATCCGCCCGGTGGCGCCCAGCCGGCCGGACGGTCGGTGGGTCGGACGTCGCAGGGGGAGTCGGTGTCGATGAGGGTCTCGGTGGTCGGTTGCGGTTATCTGGGCGCGGTGCACGCCGCCTCGATGGCGGAGCTGGGTCACGAGGTGGTCGGCATCGACGTGGACGGCCCGAAGATCGCGGCGCTCAACGAGGCGCGGGCGCCCTTCTACGAGCCCGGCTTCGAGGAGCTGCTGGCGCGGACGCTGGCCACGGGCCGGCTGAGGTTCAGCTCCGACGTCGCCGACGCGGCCGGGGCGCAGGTGCACTTCGTCTGCGTCGGGACCCCGCAGAAGCGAGGCGAGTACGCCGCCGACCTGCGCCACGTGCAGGAGGCCACGGAGGCGCTGCTGGGCGTCCTGGCCCCCGGTGACCTGGTGGTGGGCAAGTCCACGGTGCCGGTCGGCACCGCGGCGCGGCTGGCCGAGCTGGTCGGCGAGAAGGTGCCGGGCGCGCTGCTGGCCTGGAACCCGGAGTTCCTCCGCGAGGGCTTCGCCGTCCAGGACACCCTCGAGCCCGACCGCCTCGTGTACGGGCTCCCGGCCGGTGCGGACGGCGACGTGGCCCGGGCGCTGCTCGACGAGGTGTACGCGCCGATCGTGGCCCGCGGCACCCCGAAGGTGGTCACCGACCACGCCACCGCGGAGATGGTCAAGACCGCGGCCAACTCCTTCCTGGCCACCAAGATCTCCTTCATCAACGCGATGGCCGAGCTGTGCGAGGCCACCGGCGCCGACGTCAAGCAGCTGGCCGACGCCATCGGCTACGACGACCGGATCGGGCGCAAGTTCCTCAACGCCGGCCTCGGCTTCGGCGGCGGCTGCCTGCCCAAGGACATCCGCGCCTTCATGGCCCGCGCCGGCGAGCTGGGCGCGGACCAGGCGCTGACGTTCCTGCGCGAGGTCGACAACATCAACATGCGCCGCCGCATCCGGATGGTGGAACTGGCCCGCGAGGTCTGCGACGGCTCGCTGCTGGGCAAGCACATCGCCGTGCTCGGCGCGGCGTTCAAGCCCGACTCCGACGACATCCGCGACTCCCCGGCGCTCAACGTCGCCGCCCAGCTGCAACTGCAGGGCGCGGTGGTGTGCGTCACCGATCCGGCCGCGATCGACAACGCCCGCCGGTCCTGGCCGCAGCTGGACTACGCGCCCACCCCCGAGCAGGCCGCGCACCGGGCCGACGCGGTGCTGGTGCTCACCGAGTGGCGGCAGTACCGCGACCTGGACCCGGTCGCCTTCGGGCAGGTCGTGGCCGGCAAGCGGGTCCTCGACGGCCGCAACGCCCTGGACCGGGAGGCCTGGACCGCCGCCGGCTGGACCTACCGCGCCCTCGGCCGACG
>NZ_FOIE01000002.1:0-527652 GCF_900111455.1 Geodermatophilus poikilotrophus
GGCCACTACCCCACCAACAAGCTGATAGGCCGCGGGCCCATCCCCAGCCGGAAACCCTTTCCACCACCAGACCATGCGGTCAGCGGTCACATCCGGTATTAGCCCCAATTTCTTGGAGTTATCCCAGAGCCGGGGGCAGGTTGCCCACGTGTTACTCACCCGTTCGCCACTGATCCCCCACCGAAGCAGGTTCACCGTTCGACTTGCATGTGTTAAGCACGCCGCCAGCGTTCGTCCTGAGCCAGGATCAAACTCTCCGTAGATGCTTGAACCAGGCCGAGAACCAAGAGCTAGCACTCTCGATATCCATCAACCCAAAGAAACCCACAAAGGGGTTGTTACTTGGCACTGACTTTCGGCACGCTGTTGAGTTCTCAAGGAGCGGACGCTCACGACGCCCGGCCCGGTGAGGCCTTCGATCGCGGCGGCTGTTCCACGTTACGCCGCTTCCCGTGTCCGTCAAGCCGCGGGTCCAGGACCCGTGCTCGGCGCTCGGAGCGGCAGTGCCCTGGGCAACGAGCGCTCCCCGGGTTGTGTTCCCAGGGCCCGCTCTGTCGCTGGGCAGGCGGCGCCCGGTCCGACCCGCGGGCGGTGACTCGGTCTCCGTCCGCGCCGGTCTCGCCTGGCGCAGAGAGAAAGTTACGTGGGTGTCGTCCGGGCTGTCAAACCGACCCGAGGTGACGGTCGACACCCGGCTGCAACAGCACCGTCACACGTCGTTCACCTCCCGCTCAGGCGCCTCCGGCTCGCTGGACGCCGGCGACCGAGCGCTTGCCGCGACGCAGCACCAGCCAGCCGCCGGGGAGCCAGTCCCCCTCCCCCGGTACGGCCTCGGCGTCGGTCACGCGCTCGTTGTTCAGGTAGGCGCCACCCTCCTTCACCGTCCGGCGGGCCTCCGAGAGGCTCGAGACGAGTCCGGTCTGCTGCAGCAGGGCGGCGACGGTCGGCGTCCCGCCGTCCACGGTCACGCTGCCGGCCTCGCGCAGGGCGGTCCCGAGCGTGTCCGGACCCAGGACCCGGAGGTCGTCCCGGCCGAACAGCGCCCGACCGGCGGCCTCCGCCTGGCGGAGCTCGTCCTCGCCGTGCACGAGGCGGGTGAGCTCCTCGGCCAGCGCACGCTGCGCCGCACGGGCAGCCGGCCGCTCGACGGACTCGGCGAGCAGCGCCTCGACCTCCTCGGCCGGGCGCTCGGAGTACAGGGGCAGCCAGGCACGGGCGTCAGCGTCGTCGGCGTTGAGCCAGAACTGGAAGAAGGCGTAGGGCGAGGTGAGGGCGGGATCCAGCCAGACGGCGCCACCCTCGGTCTTGCCGAACTTCGTGCCATCGGACTTGGTGACCAGCGGGGTGGACAGCGCGTGCACCGTCGCGCCCTCGGTACGGCGGACCAGGTCGATGCCGGCGGTCAGGTTGCCCCACTGGTCCGACCCGCCCGTCTGCAGCGTGACGCCGTGGCGGCGGAACAGCTCGCGGTAGTCGTTGGCCTGCAGGATCTGGTAGCTGAACTCGGTGTAGCTGATCCCGGCCTCGGAGTTCAGCCGGGCGGCCACCGCCTCCTTGGCCAGCATCCGCCCGACCCGGAAGTGCTTGCCGATCTCGCGGAGGAAGTCGATCGCGCTCAGCGGCGCCGTCCACTCGAGGTTGTCGACGTACACCGGGGCCTGCAGGCCGCCCCGCTCGGCCGGCACCTCGAGGAAGGGCGCGACCTGGGTGCGGATGCTGTCCACCCAGCCCGCGACGGTGTCCCGGTCGTTGAGCTGGCGCTCGGCGGTGGGCCGGGGGTCGCCGATGAGGCCGGTCGCGCCGCCGACGAGGACGACGGGCTGGTGGCCCGCTCGCTGCAGCGCCCGCAGCACCATGAACTGGAGCAGGTGGCCGACGTGCAGGCTGGGCGCGGTGGGGTCGAAGCCGGCGTAGTACGTGACCGGGCCGGCGGCCAGGTGGGCGCGCAGGGCGTCGTCGTCGGTGCTCTGGGCGACCAGCCCGCGGCGGTGCAGCTCGTCGATCACGTCGATCACGGGCTCAATCCTGCCTGGCCCGCCGGGAACGGGGTCCGCCACCCGGTCGGAAGGCGCTGACCGAGGCCGCACCGGTCTCCCAGAACCGCCACGGGAGCTCGGTGGCGACGCTGATCCCGACCCGCGGCCCCGCCGACACCTGCACCGGCGGCTCGCCACGGTGCAGCCGCACGGAGGACGACGGGTCGAGCAGGTCGGCGTCCTTGTCGCCGGGGCCGATGTCCAGGGCCTGCGTGAGCCGCGCCGGTCCGCGGGCGAGGTCACGAGCGGCCTTCGCGGCGGGACGGCGGGCGGCGGCCAGCTCCTCCCCCACCACGACGTCCCCGGCGCGCAGCAGCACCGCCGACCCCTGGCCCTCCGCGCCGACGACGATGTTGGCGCACCAGTGCACGCCGTAGCTGAAGTAGACGTAGAGCCGTCCGGGCGGGCCGAACATGACCGCCGCGCGGGGCGTGGGACCGCGGTGGGAGTGCGCCGCCGGGTCGGTGCCGTCGCCGGCGTAGGCCTCGACCTCGGTGAGCCGCAGCGCCACGCGACCGGCCGGGCGGTCGGTGACCAGCCAGCAGCCGAGCAGCGTCGGCGCCACGGCGTCCGGCGGGCCGAGCAGCTCCTCGGGCGCCAGCAGCGGCCCGGGCACCACGTCGCTCAGAGGGCCGCCGCTACGGGTGAGGACGACGCCCACTCCGCGTGCGACCGGGCCAGCGACCCGAGCGTGTCCAGCTGCTCGGCGACCCGCTCGGGCGCCGTCCCCCCGCGGGCCTTGCGCGCGGCCAGCGCGCCGGGCACGGAGAGCACCGCGCGGACGCCGGGCGTCAGCTCGGGCGCGACCTCGGCGAGCTGGGCGTCGGAGAGCTCGTCGAGCTCGAGGCCGCGCTGCTCGCAGTAGGCGACCATCGCGCCGGAGACCTCGTGCGCCGAGCGGAACGGCACGCCCTGGCGGACGAGCCACTCGGCGACGTCGGTGGCCAGCGCGAAGCCCTGCGGCGCGGCGGCCTCCAGCACCTCCGGGCGCAGGGTCAGCGTCGCGACCATCCCGGTGACCGCCGGCAGCAGCAGGAGCAGCTGCTCCATGGAGTCGAAGACCGGTTCCTTGTCCTCCTGCAGGTCGCGGTCGTAGGCCAGCGGCAGGCCCTTGAGCATCGTCAGCAGGCCGGTCAGGTTGCCGACGAAGCGGCCGGACTTGCCGCGAGCCAGCTCGGCGATGTCGGGGTTCTTCTTCTGCGGCATGATCGACGACCCCGTGGCCCAGGCGTCGTGCAGGCGCGCCCAGCCGAACTCGGTCGACGTCCAGAGCACGACCTCCTCCCCCAGCCGGGAGAGGTGCACGCCGAGCAGCGCCGCGGCGAAGCAGAACTCGGCGGCGAAGTCGCGGTCGCTGACGCCGTCGATGGAGTTGTCCGAGGCGCGGTCGAAGCCGAGCTCGGCGGCGACGGCGTCGGGGTCCAGCGGCAGCGAGGAGCCGGCCAGCGCGCCGGAGCCGTAGGGGCTGACGGCGGTGCGGCGGTCCCAGTCCTGCAGCCGGTCGACGTCCCGGGTGAACGCGTGCGCGTGGGCGAGCAGCTGGTGGGCGATGAGCACCGGCTGGGCGTGCTGCAGGTGCGTCATGCCGGGCGCGGCCACGTCGCGGTACCGGTCGGCGAGCTCCACCAGTGCGGACTCCAGGGCGGCCAGCTCGCCGACGAGGTCGCGCACGGTGTGCCGGAGGTAGAGCCGCAGGTCGGTGGCGATCTGGTCGTTGCGGCTGCGGCCGGCGCGCAGTTTGCCGCCGAGCGCGCCGAGCTTCTCGGTGAGGCCGCGCTCGAGCGCCTCGTGCACGTCCTCGTCGGACTCGATCGCGGTGAACGTGCCGGCGGCGACCTCGGCGGAGAGCTCGGTGAGCGCGGCGACCATCTGCTCGAGCTCGTCGTCGGTGAGCAGCCCGGCCCGGTGCAGGACGCGGGCGTGCGCGCGGGAGCCGGCCAGGTCGTAGGGGGCCAGCTGCCAGTCGAAGTGCGTGGACCTGGACAGCGCAGTCAGGGCGTCCGATGGTCCTCCGCCGCCGAAGCGGCCGCCCCAGAGCCGGGTGTGGGGCGAGGGCGGGGCGACGGCGGGGTCGGCCGGGCTCACGGTGCGGGGTCCTCCAGGTCGTTCTTCAGCTCGGGGTGGGCGGCGGGCGTGCGCTGGGCCATCGCGCGCAGCCGGTCGGCCAGGGCGGCCCCGCCGTCCGGCTCGCGGGAGACGACCAGCAGAGTGTCGTCCCCCGCGATCGTGCCCAGCACGTCGGGGAGGCCGACCTTGTCCAGCGCGGAGGCGAGGAACTGCGCCGCACCCGGCGGCGTGCGCAGGACGGCGAGGTTGGCGCTGCCCTGAGCGGAGGTCAGCAGGTCGGCCAGCAGCCTGGTGAGCCGGGCCGGCGCCGCCTGGGCCGGGCGCAGCGGGGCGTTCTCCGGCGGCAGCACGTAGGACGCCGGGGCGCCGTCCGACCCGCGCATCTTGACCGCGCCGAGCTCCTCCAGGTCCCGCGAGAGGGTGGCCTGGGTGACCTCGATGCCCGACCCGGCGAGCAGCGCGGCCAACTGGGTCTGCGAGGTCACCGGCTGGGTCTCGATGAGCTCGCGGATCCGCGCCTGCCGGGCCGAGCGGGTCAGCGCCGTCGTCACCGCGGCCCCCGGGGTCGTCGGCGCACGGGCCGGCCGGGCGCGCGGGTCGTCACGAGTGCTCCAGCAGCCAGATGAGGACCGCCTTCTGCGCGTGCAGCCGGTTCTCCGCCTCGTCCCACACCGCGCTCTGCGGCCCGTCGATGACCGAGCCGGCGATCTCCTTGCCGCGGTAGGCGGGCAGGCAGTGCAGGACGACGGCGTCGTCGGCGGCCCGGGCGAGTGCGTCGTCGTCCACCGCGTAGGGCAGGAACGGTGCGACGCGGGCGTCGTACTCCTCCTCCTGCCCCATGGACACCCAGGTGTCGGTGACCAGCACGTCGGCGCCGTCGGCGGCGGCCGATGGGTCGTCGGTCCAGCGCACCGAGCCGCCGGTCTCCGCGGCGATCTCCCCGGCCCGCTTGAGCACCTCCGGCGAGGGCTGGAAGGACTCCGGCGAGCCGATGCGCACGTGCATGCCGGCCGTGGCGCCGCCGAGCAGGTAGGAGTGCGCCATGTTGTTGGCGCCGTCGCCCAGGTAGCTCATCGTCAGCCCGGCGAGGGCGCCCCTGCGCTCGGCGACCGTCTGCAGGTCGGCGAGGATCTGGCAGGGGTGGAACTCGTCGGTGAGCGCGTTGACCACCGGCACCCGGCTGACCGCGGCCATCGCCTCGATGCGGTCCTGGCCGAAGGTGCGCCAGACGATCGCGGCCACCTGCCGGTCGAGCACGTGGGCGGTGTCCTCGACCGACTCGCCGCGGCCGAGCTGGCTGGCGCCGCCGTCGACGACCAGCGGGTACCCGCCGAGCTCGGCCACGCCCACGGAGAAGCTCACCCGGGTCCGGGTCGAGGGCTTGTCGAACAGCACCGCGACCGCCCGGGGCACGCCGTTCGGGGCCCGCAGCGGGGTGGGCGCGGCCTCGGTGTGCCGGGTGCGCTTGAGCTCGTCGGCCAGGGCCAGGACCTCGGCCTGCTCGGCCGGGCTCAGGTCGTCGTCCCGCAGGAGGTGGCGGGTCACCGGTCGGCCGTCGCGGCGTCGAGCGCTGCCGGCAGGGCGGCGACGAAGGCGTCGACCTGCGCGTCGGTGAGCACCAGCGACGGCGCCAGCCGCAGCACGTCCGGGGCGACGGCGTTGGCGAGGAACCCGGCCTCCCGCAGCCGGGCCTCGAGCGCCCCGGCGACCGGCGCGGTGAGGACGACGCCGAGCAGCGCGCCCCTGCCGCGCACGCCGGAGACGCCCGGGTGGCCGAGGGCCTCGATGCCGGCGGTGAACCGGTGCTCGAGCTCCTTGGCCCGCTCCAGCAGCCCCTCGTCGCGGATGGTGTCGAGGACGGCGAGCGCGGCCGCCGCGGCGATCGGGTTGCCGCCGAAGGTGGAGCCGTGCGAGCCGGCGGTCATCAGCTCCGCGGCGTCCCCGAAGGCGAGGGTGGCGCCCAGCGGGAGCCCGCCGCCGATGGCCTTGGCGAGGGTGACCACGTCGGGGGCCACGCCGTCGGCCTGGTGGGCGAACCAGTGCCCGGTGCGGCCGGTGCCGGTCTGCACCTCGTCGACGGCGAACAGCGCGCCGGACGCCGCAGCGGTCCGGGCGGCGTCGGTGAGGTAGCCGGGCGGCGCCGGCTGCACGCCGCCCTCGCCGAGCATCGGCTCGAGCAGCACCATCGCCGTCCGGTCCGTGACCGTGCCGGCCAGCGCCTCCGCGTCGCCGTAGGGCACGAACCGGACGCCGCCGGGCAGCGGGGCGAACGCGTCGGCCTTGCCCGGCTGGCCGGTGAGCGCGAGCGCGCCCATGGTCCGGCCGTGGAAGGAGCCCTCCGCGGTGACCACCTCGGTGCGCCCGGTGAGCCGGCTCAGCTTGAACGCGGCCTCGTTGGCCTCGGCGCCGGAGTTGCAGAAGAAGACCCGGCCGGGCCGGCCGGCGAGCTCGAGCAACCGCTCGGCCAGGGTCACCCCGGGCTCGTGCATCGCCAGGTTCGAGACGTGGCCCAGCGTCTGCGCCTGCTTCGTGATCGCCTCGACGACCCGCGGGTGGGCGTGGCCGAGGATCGTCGTCGCGATGCCGCCGAGCAGGTCGGTGTACTCGCGGCCGTCGACGTCCCACACGGTCGCCCCCGCACCGCGGGCGAGCGCCACCGGCGGGGTCTTGTAGTTGTGCATCATCACGGCCGACCAGCGGGTGGCCAGCTCCTCCGTGTGGGTCATGCCGGCTCCTCTCCGGTGGTGGCGCGGGCCGGGACCACCATGGTCCCGGTGCCCTCGGACGTGAACATCTCCAGCAGCAGGGCGTGCGGGGTGCGGCCGTCGACGACGGTCGCCCGCTTCACCCCGCCCTCGACCGCCCGCAGGCAGGCGGCCATCTTCGGCACCATCCCCGAGTCCAGGCCGGGCAGGATCTCCGCCAGCTCGCCCGCGTCGATCTGCTGCACCAGCGAGTCGCGGTCGGGCCAGTCGGCGTAGAGCCCCTCGACGTCGGTGAGGACGACGAGCTTCACCGCCCCCAGCGCCACGGCCACCGCCGCCGCCGCGGTGTCGGCGTTGACGTTGTGCACCACGCCGTCCGCGTCGGGCGCGACGCTGGCGACCACGGGGATGTGGCCTGCCTCGAGCAGGGCGGTGACGGGGGTCGGGTCGACCGCGGCGACGTCGCCGACCAGGCCGATGTCGACCTGCTCGCCGTCGACGGTCGCGGTGGTGCGCTCCGCGGTGAACAGGCCGCCGTCCTCGCCGGAGAGGTGCACCGCCATCGGCCCGTGCTGGTTGATCAGCCCCACGATGTCGGGACCGACCTGCCCGGTGAGCACCATGCGGACGACGTCGACGGTCTCCGGCGTGGTCACCCGCAGGCCGCCGCGGAACTCGCTGGCGATGCCCAGCCGGCCGAGCATCTCGGTGATCTGCGGGCCGCCGCCGTGCACGACGACGGGCAGGATGCCGCAGGTCCGCAGGAACACCATGTCCTCGGCGAAGGCCCGGCGGCACTCCTCGTCGACCATCGCGTGGCCGCCGTACTTGATCACCACGACGTTGCCGTGGAACTCCTTGAGCCACGGCAGCGCCCCGGTGAGCACGGCGACCTTGCGGGCGTCGCCCTCGGGGTCGTAGGTGCGCATCACGCGGCTGGTGCCGATCCGCCTGCGGACGGTGGGCACCGTGGGCGGCGCCTCCTCGACCCGGACGTCGGGCGGGGTGGGGTCCTGGGCGGCCGGGTCGTGCGCGGTGGTCACGTGCGGCTCGGGGTCGGGTGCTGCCAGGTCGCTCATGTGGAGTAGGCCGAGTTCTCGTGCACGTAGGCGATGGACAGGTCGTTGGTCCAGATCGTGGCCTGCTCGCCGCCGGCCCCCAGGTCGACGTCGATGGTGACCTCCCGGCCGGTGAGGTCGACGCCCTCGCGGGGGTCGCCGATCGCGCCGCCCCGGCAGACCGTGACGCCGTTGATCGTCACGTCCACCCGGTCGGGCTCGAAGGCGGCGTCGGTGGTGCCGATCGCGGCGAGCACCCGGCCCCAGTTGGGGTCGTTGCCGAACAGCGCCGTCTTGAGCAGGTTGTTGCGGGCGCAGGCGCGGCCGGCGGTCAGGGCGTCCTCGACGCTGGCCGCGTTGCGGACCGTGATGGCGATGTCCTTGGTGGAGCCCTCGGCGTCGGCCAGCAGCTGCATCGCCAGGTCGGTCGCGGCCGCGGTCAGCGCCTCGGTGACCTCCTCGGCGCTCGGGGTGACCCCGCTCGCGCCGTTGGCCAGGACGATCACCGTGTCGTTGGTCGAGAGGCAGCCGTCGGAGTCGACCCGCTCGAAGGAGACGCTGGTCGCCTGCTTGAGCGCGGTCTGCAGGGTGCCGGCGTCGACCACCGCGTCGGTGGTGAGGACGACGAGCATCGTGGCCAGGCTGGGCGCGAGCATGCCGGCGCCCTTGGCCATGCCGCCGACGGTCCAGCCGTCGCGGGCCTGCACGGTGGTCTTGGGGACGCTGTCGGTAGTCATGATCGCGCGGGCGGCGTCGGGGCCGCCGTCCTCGCTGAGCGCCTCCACCGCGGCGGTGACGCCGGCGGTCAGCCGGTCCATCGGCAGCCGGACGCCGATCAGCCCGGTGGAGGCGACGGCGACGTCGATCGCGCCCAGGTCGAGGGCCTTCGCGGCGTGCTCGGCGGTGGCGTGGGTGTCCTGGAAGCCCTCGGGCCCGGTGCAGGCGTTGGCGCCGCCGGAGTTGAGCACGACCGCCCGCGCCCGCTCCCCGGCCAGCACCTGGCGGCTCCAGAGCACCGGCGCGGCCGGGAAGCGGTTGGTGGTGAAGACCGCCGCCGCGGCGTCGTCCGGGCCGTGGTTGAGGACGACGGCGACGTCCGGGGCGCCGCTGGACTTCAGCCCGGCCGCGACACCCGCGGCGGAGAACCCCTGCGGGGCGGTGACGCTCACTGGGCACCCTCCGGTGCATCGGTGATCACGGTGCGACTCCCACGACCGGCAGGCCGGTGGTCTCGGGCAGGCCGAGGGCGAGGTTGGCGCACTGGACAGCCGCTCCCCCGGTGCCCTTGGTCAGGTTGTCCAGCGCGGCGACGACGACCAGCCGGTGCGCGTCGGGGTCGACGGCCAGCTGCAGCGCGACGGTGTTGGCACCCAGCACCTGCGCCGTCGTGGGCCACTGCCCCTCGGGCAGCAGGTGCACGAACGGCTCGTCGGCGTAGGCCTTCTCGTAGGCGGCCCGGGCGGCGGCCTCGTCGGTGCCCGCGGCCAGGGGTGCCGAGCAGGTGGCGAGGATGCCGCGGCTCATCGGCACCAAGGTCGGGGTGAAGCTCACGGCGACGGGTGCGCCGGCCGCCCGGGAGAGGTTCTGCACCATCTCCGGCGTGTGCCGGTGCACCCCGCCGACCCCGTAGGCGCTGACCGAACCCATGACCTCGCTGCCGAGCAGGTGCGGCTTGGCGGACTTCCCGGCACCGGAGGTGCCGCTCGCGGCGACCACGACGACCTCGGGCTCGACCAGGCCGGCGGCCAGCGCCGGGGCCAGGGCCAGGCTGACCGAGGTCGGGTAGCAGCCGGGGACGGCGATCCGCCGGGCGCCCGCGAGCTGCTCCCGCTGGCCGGGCAGCTCGGGCAGGCCGTAGGGCCAGGTGCCGGCGTGCTCGGAGCCGTACCACCGCGCCCAGGCGGCCGGGTCGTTGAGCCGGTGGTCGGCGCCGCAGTCGATGACGAGCGTGTCGCCGGGGAGCCGTGCTGCGATGGCGGCGGACTCGCCGTGCGGGAGGGCGAGGACGACGACGTCGTAGCCCTGCAGCGAGTCCGCGTCACTCGGCTGCACCTGCAGGTCGGCGTAGGGCAGCAGGTGCGGCTGCAGCTCACCCAGGCGTCGGCCGGCGCTCGAGTTGGCGTGCACCCCGGCCAGCCGGAGGTGCGGGTGCCCGGCGAGCAGCCGGCACACCTCACCCCCCGCGTACCCGGTGGCGCCGGTGACCCCGACCGTCCACGTCTGTGTTCCGCTCACGGTGCATGACCATACACGGCCATGCATGACTGTTCATCGGGGGTTCCTGCAGCCCGCCGTCGGAGCCGCCGGCCGACGTCCACCCGCCCGGGCACCTCACACGACGAGCACCGACTCGGCCGCCTCCTCGTCGACCTCGCCCCCGTCGAACTGGTCGAGGGGGACGTTGGCGCGCTGCGCCAGTGCGGCGGCGACCTCCCAGCCCAGTGCCCGGTAGGCGTCGAACTGCTCGCCGGAGAACAACTGGTTGGCCGTCGGGTGCTGGGGGAACTGGTGGTCCTTCTCCCGGAGCACCGCGAGGTCCATCGGGACGCCGTCCCACAGCACGCAGCGTGCGTAGTAGATGACCCCCATGCCCCCGTCGGGATAGGTCACGTTCCCCACCGCGACCGGTTCCTCGGCCAGGCCGGTCTCGGCCGACGGCAGGGTGGCCGTGGGGTCCAGCCTCACCTCGGCACCGAGATCGGACCGGGCCAGGGCCGCGGCGCGGGCGATGTCCTGCAGCGGACTGAGACCACCCGCGCTGGCGTCCACGACGACCATGTGCGTGCAGCGGCGCCTGATCAGCTCCACCAGGCCGAGGTTCTCCCAGTGACCGCCGTCCGACACGTGGATGAAGCGCCCCCGGGTCCCCGCCAGCCCCATCGCCTCCCTCAGCACGTACAGCCCACCCGGCTCCCGCCACCCCGCGGCCAGCGCCCGCCCCATCCGGTGCACACGCGAGCGGCCGGCGGACGGAGGAGGCGTCACGTCACCGCGCCGGAACGGGTTGGGGATCCACACCCCGAGGCGGAGGTTCGCCAGGGCCATCAACAGCCGCAGCGCAGGGAGGGTGAAGCGTCCCATGGTCGGCGAGATGGCCGCCCCTGAGATCGCCATCATCGACGGCAGCGTGAGGCCGCTGCCGCCCTTGGTGTGCGTCCGTTCCAGCTCGGAGGTCTCCACGAGGGGCGCCAGGTCGACACTCCCCGACTGGCGCGCGTCGAACGTGAAGGGGGCGGCCCAGCTCTTGTTGGGCACGTCCCCCTCACGGGCGGCCACCGCCGCGCAGACGATGAGCTCGGGGAACGGCAGACCAGCCCGGCGCTTGGCCTCGATCTCCCGTCCGAGGTCGCTCAGTCTCACCTCGTCGTCGTAGGGGACGGGGGCCACCCGCACGCCACCGGCCGCACTGGTCCGCTTCAGGACGAACGCGTGACTCAGGCGCTCCCGGTAGTACAGGTGCATGGAGTACCGGCGGTTGTGGATGCAGCAGCCGCAGACCGCCAGCGTGGACAGCAGTCCCAGGAGCACCCACACGTCCTGCGGGGCGTCCCAGCCACTGCGCGCCTCGTTCTCCGCCGCCAGCAGGAAGGGCACGGCGAGGATCCCCCAGCCGCCCAGGGACGCGAGGACGCCCTGGAACGCACGGGCTCTGCCCAGTCGTTGCAACAGCACCGCGAGGGCTCCCAGCAGCACCACTCCCGCCACCATGACCACGGTCAGGAGCAGGCGACGGGACCCCAGGTCGTCGGCCCGCCCCGCCCAGAACGGGCCGTCGGCCAGCGCCAGACCGAGGAGGTGCACCAGGAGGGGCAGGCAGACGGCCAGGACCGCGAGGACACCCGAGCCCGCGACGAGGACCGTCGCGGTCCTCCGGAGCGGCCGCTCCCCCGGAGCGGCGCGGAACCGGCTCTTGTCGAAGAACCGTCGCACACCCACGAGCACGATCGCCGCCAGGAACGAGCCGGCCGCCGCGGCGCTGCCCCACACGACCGCCCCGGCCAACCGACCCTCAGGGCTCCCGATGTGGGGGATCGCGGCCCCGTACACCAGCCCGACGACCCAGCCGGCGAGCGAGGACCCGACCACGAGCGGCAGGAGGTTCAGCAGGAGGCCGTAGGCGAAGTTGACGACGAGCCACAGCCGGCCGGCCACCCCGGGAGCGAGGTAACTGAGGTGTGTCCGGAGGTACCACTCCTCCGGACTGCCCCGGGACCAGGGCGCGGCCTCCCCACGCAGGGCCTCGGCATCGGACTTGCCCTGGGCGACGGTGAGGGCACCGGCGATGTAGCTGCCCCCGGAGACGGCGGACAGGTACCGCGCCCGCTGGAACAGCCCCTGACGGGACAGGGCCTGGTACGCCCCCAGGCAGAAGGCGGCTGACCTGATGCCCCCTCCGGAGAAGGAGATGCCGAGCACGCTGCGGCCCTCGGGACCGACGTCGAGGTAGGCCCACCGCCCGCTGCTAGTCACGGTCGTACTGCCCGGTGTCCGAACCGTACGGGTACACCGGGAGCCTCCCCCGGTCCCGGAGGCGGCGGATCCCGCCCCGGTCGAAGAGCCGGAACATGAAGAGCGGGTGCACGCAGACCTGGTCGGCGTCCTCGACCGGTCGCAACGTCTCGGTGAAGGTGTAGGAGAAGCGGCCGACGGTGTACCGCGAGGTCGACCCCTCCACGATGCCCAGGACGCCCACGTCCAGGGCGGCCTCCAGGAAGTCGCTGTAGTCGACGCCGGAGCGGGCGACTCCCGCGGCGTTGAAGGCGCGGTGGAGCTCGCTGCACGAGAGCGTGTTCGGGATGTGGTTCTTGAGGTACCCGAGCGCCGTCGCCATGAAGGGGTAGTCGTGCGAGTAGCTGGACAGGATCCCGTCGACGATGCGCAGCTCCGCCTCCCGGACCCCTTCCAGGACGTCCAGGGGGGTCGCGACGGGCACACCGTGGCGGTGTCGCGCCGCGCGCGCCAGGATCGAGTTCAGGATCTGGATCAGGTGGCGCGGCAGGAGCTGCGTGTGCCGCATGATGTAGGCGACCGGGTCCTCGTCCGACCCCAGACCCGTGCGCATCCCTCCCCGGGGCAGCAGCGACCTCAGGGTGGCCTCGGCCATGTGGTGGTCCCGCTCGTCGTGCTGGTCCGGTAGTCCCAGGCGCTCCAGCTCGTTCCGGTGGTACAGGTCGAGGTAGTGCCGCAGCCGGTTCCCGGCGATGGTGATCAGCTCCGCCGCGGTCCACCGGATGACGAGGTAGTCGAGGAAGTCCTTCTCCGGGTTGGCCGTGAGGTCCCGGAGACGCTGCATGAGTTCCGCCGGGAAGGCGAAACGCACCTTGAACGGGCGGGTCTCGGCTGTGGTGACGAACTCGCGGGTGGCCCGGAAGAGGGCGGACAGCGTCGTCCGCAGCTCGTCGACGTGGACGTGGAGGTCCTCGAGGTTGTCCACGACGACGAACAAGCGCACGCCCTTGCGCCTGGTCAGGTCGACGAAGGACCGGTGGGCGACCTCGTAGGTGGCGACGTCGGTCCGCAGGGACGCGCACATCTCCTCGACCGTCAGACCGGGGGCCGATCGGACGAGGACGTCGGACAGCGCACTGCCGACACGGGCGAGCAGTCGCCCCGGTTCCAGACTCGACGGGTTGCCGTACGAGCTGAGGTAGGACGCGATGAGCCGGCCCTCGTCCGTGTGTCTCAGTCCGGGCACCCGGTACGCGAGCAGCATCGCGGCGTGGGCCAGGAGCACCTGCCACACGTGTGCGAGGTTCTCCGCGAAGAGCGGACCGACCTCGCGGGCGTACCGGATCCGGAGCCGCTCGACCTCGTGGTAGGCGTCCTCGGACTTGATCAGGATGACCTTCGCACCGTCGACGAAGGCCGTCCCCGCCAGGAAGGCGGTCTTCCCGGAGCCCTTGCGGCCGACCACGTAGAGGGGGTCGTCGCGCTCGGCACTGCCGTGGCAACCGTTCATGCGGTCGTAGAGCTGCTCGAAGATGCCCCGCGGGCTCCTGAGCAGTTCCTCCGTGTACGGCGGGCCGAGGGGCTGGTTCCGCGTGAGGATCCGCATCAGCTCCCCTGGCGCTGCTCCCATGACGTCCCCCCGAGTCCCGGAAGAGCACGAGCCCCGCGACGCTCAGCGCGGGGGCCTTCACTCAGCGGAGGCGCATGCCACCGCGTCAGATACAGCCACCGGCGAGCCCTGGCTGTCATCGGACGAGCTGTGACCGGTGTGGGTCGCCGGTCCGGGAGCTCGGGGGCGGTCACGTCGGGCTCGCTGAGGTGGCTGACGGGCCGGCGTCCCCCCAGCGGCTGTTGGTGACGCCGAGCACCCGCGGGCGGCGGGCGAGGGCGCTGGTCGACGAGGCTGTCGCCGCCCCGTGGGCGCACGCTGCCGAGTGGTGCGCACGGCCGCCGAGGGCACCCCGACGATCATGCCGCTCGAGGGGCCGGTCGCACGGCGGCCAGCCGACGGTGCGGCGTCCGGCGCACCTCACGCGTGCCCGGGCCGCCCCTCGGGCATGACGTGCACAGCCGACGGGCGCCCGCCCCTCAGAGGAGTTCCGACGTGAGTCCGTTCGACCGGATCGTGATCATCTTCAACCCGCACAGCACCGGCGACGCACCGCGGTCCGCGGAGGAGCTGCACGCCGAGCTGACCCGCCGGCTGCCGGACGTGCCGGTGGAGCTCTGCCCCACCCAGCACGCGGGGCACGCCCGCGACCTGGCACGCGAGGCGGCCCGAACCGGGCGCCCGCTGCTCGTCTCGGTGAGCGGGGACGGCGGGTACAACGAGGTCGTCGACGGCGTGATGCAGGCCGGGACCACCGAGGCCGTCTGCGCCGTCCGGGCCGCCGGCAACGCCAACGACCACCGCCGGGTGACGCGGCAGCGGCCGCTGGCCGACGCCATCGTGGCCGGCGACGTCCGCCGGATCGACCTGCTGAGGCTCACCATCGGCAGCGGGGACGCCGCGCAGACCCGGTACGCGCACTCCTACATCGGCGTGGGCCTCACCCCGGTCGTCGCCGTCGACCTGGAGGAGGGCGGGAAGGGGTCGTGGCGGGAGATCGTGACCGTGGTGCGGTCCTTCTCCCGCTTCCGGCCGTTCCCGATCAGGCTCGAGGACGGCAGGCGGCGCACGATCGACAGCCTGGTGTTCGCCAACATCGACGAGATGGCGAAGTACGCGACGCTCAGCGAGGGCGGCCGTCCCGACGACGGCCGGTTCGAGGTCATCACGCAGCGGCGCACCGGCAAGCTCCGCGTTCTCGGGACGCTCATCAGGGCCGCGACCCGCGGTCTCGGCCCGCAACCGAGCGCCACCCACTACGCGTTCACGGCGCTCGCCCCCATGCCGCTGCAGCTGGACGGCGAGCTGGTGGAGCTGGAGGCGGACACACCGGTCGCCGTCGACATCGCACCGCAGGCGCTGGCCACGGTGGTCTGACCACCCGCCGCCTCAGGCCAGCGGGTCGTCGTCGCCGTAGGGGCGCAGCCGCAGCTGGCGGGCGGCGTCCTCCGGCGTGGTGGCGCGCAGGACGGCGAGGTCGTCGGCGCCGGCCCGGAGGAACCGGCCGGCCCACTGGTCGAGCTCCCCCGCGGCGATCGCGGCGACCAGTTCGACGACGCGTTCCGGCGGCGTCCAGTCGGTGAAGCCCTGCCACATCGGCATCGCGCGGGTCATCGGCGTGTCGACGACGCCCGGGGCCACGTCGAACACCCGCACGTCCAGGCCCTCGAGCGCGCCGGCCAGCGCCTCGGTCATCCGCATCAGGCCGGTCTTGGCCACCGAGTACGCCGAGTACTCCGGGCGGGCGCGCACGCCCATCCCGCTGGCGATGTCGACGACGCGGCCGCGGTTGCGCAGCACCATCCACGGCACGACCGCGCGGGCGAGCAGGAAGGCGCCGCGGACGTGGCTCTCCACGACCGACCACCACTGGTCGGGGTCGGCCTCCCACAGCGGCTCCTCGGCCGCGTCGATCCCCCCGGCGTTGTTGACCAGCAGGTCGACCGGCCCGAGCTCCTCCCGGACCCGCGCCACCGCGTCGTCCACCGCCGCCCGGTCGGTGACGTCGGCGGGCACGGCGAGCGTGCGCCCACCGGTGGCGGCGGCGACCTCGTCCATCGCCGCCGCCAGCCGCTCGCCGTCCCGGGCCAGGCCGGCCACGGCCATGCCGCGGGCGGCCAGCCCCGCCACGAGGTGCCGGCCGATCCCGCTCGACGCGCCGGTGACCAGCGCGACGGCCCCCTGCAGGGTCCCGCCGCGAGCCTGCGAGCGGCGGGGGGCAGGGGGTCCTTCCTCAGCCACGGAGCTCGGCCTGCAGCGCCTGCTCGACGAACGCCACCACGCGCTGCCGCACCTCGGCGGCCTCCTCGCCGGACAGCGTCCGGTCCGGCGCGCGCAGGGTCAGCGACCAGGCCAGCGACCTGCGCCCCTCGCCCACCTGCGGCCCGGTGTAGACGTCGAACAGCCGCACCGCCTCGAGCAGCTCGCCCGCGGCCTCGCGGATCGACCCCTCGACCGCCGCGGCCGGCACGCCCTCGTCGAGCACGAAGGCCAGGTCGACGAAGACCGGCGGGAAGCTCGACAGGCGCGGGCCCGCCGGCACCGGCGCCGGCGGCAGCGCGTCGACGTCCAGCTCCATCACCGCGGTGCGGGCGGGCAGGTCCAGCGCCGCGCAGACCCGCGGGTGCAGCTCGCCGGCGTGCCCGACCACCCGGCCGCCGACCAGCAGCTCCGCGCAGCGGCCCGGGTGCCACGGCGCCCGATCCCCCGCGCGCACGGTCAGCTCGACCCCGGCGGTCTCGGCGACCCGGCGGGCGGCCTGCACCGCGTCGGCCCAGCCTGCCGGGCGGCCCTGACCCCACCAGCCGCGCGGCTCGCGGTGGCCGGACAGCGCCACGGCGACGTGCCAGGGCTGCTCCGGCACCGCGCCCAGCAGTGCGCCCAGCGTCTCGTCGTCCGGACGCCGGTCGACGCCGGGCAGCGGGGCCGCCGACCGCTCGCCACCGGGGAACACCGCGCCGTGCTCGAAGAGGGCGACGTCGCGGATGCCGCGGGAGAGGTTGCGCGCCAGCGCGGCGAGCAGCCCCGGCAGCAGCGTCGTGCGCAGCGCCGGCTCCTCCTCCGACAGCGGGTTGCGGATCAGCACGACCTGCCGGCGCGGGTCGTCGGCGGCCAGGCCCAGCGCGTCGAGGGCCGCGGTCCCGACGAAGGGGAAGGACGGCGCCTCGACGTAGCCGAACTCGGCGAGGGCCCGGCCGACGGCGCGGCGCCGGCGCTGCCGCTCGGTCAGCCCGCGCCCGGGCGGGGCCGTGGGCAGCACCGAGGGGACGTCGTCGTAGCCGGCCAGCCGCACGACCTCCTCGACCAGGTCGGCCGGGTCGGTGAGGTCGGGGCGCCAGGACGGCGGAGTGACCGTGAGCGGGGCGTCCCCGTCGACCGTGCAGCCGACCGCGCTGAGCAGCTCGGTGACCCGGTCCGGCGGATAGGCCACGCCGGCCACCCGGCCGGGCCGCGCGGGGTCCAGCGCGATCGTCGGGCGGGGGCCGCGGGTGTCGACGTCCACCAGCGAGCCGACGACGCGGGCGCCGCCGTACTCGGCGAGCAGGGCGGCGGCCCGGACGAGCGCGGCCACCGTCATCGCCGGGTCGACGCCGCGCTCGAAGCGCTTGGCCGCCTCGCTGGGCAGCCGGTGCCGGCGGGCGGTGCGCGCCACCCCGGTCGGCTCCCAGTGCGCCGCCTCCAGCAGCACGTTGGACGTCCCGTCGCCGATCTCGGTCGAGGCGCCGCCCATGACCGCGGCCAGCCCGATCGGGCCGGAGTCGTCGGTGATCAGCAGGTCGTCGGAGGAGAGCGCGCGGTCGGCGCCGTCCAGCGTGGTCAGCCGCTCGCCCTCGCGCGCCCGGCGGACGGCGATCGGACCGCGCACCCGGTCGCGGTCGAAGGCGTGCATCGGCTGGCCGAGCTCGAGCATCACGTAGTTGGTGACGTCGACGGCCAGCGAGATGCTGCGGACGCCGGACTGCGCCAGCCGCCGGCGCATCCACCACGGGCTCGGCGCGGTCGGGTCCAGACCCTCCACCGCGATCATCGAGAAGCGGTCGCAGCGGTCGGCGTCCTCGACCGACACCGGCCAGGCCGGCTCCCCCGACCAGGCCGGCGGGGTCAGCGCGCCCGGGTCACGCCACGCGACGCCCAGGCCGGTGCCCATCTCGCGGGCGATGCCGCGCATCGACAGGCAGTAGCCGCGGTCGGGGGTGATGGCGAGCTCGATCACCACGTCGTCCAGCCCCACCACCGGGCCGGCCGGGGTGCCCGGGGCCGGGGCGTCGTCGCCGAGCACCAGGATGCCGGCGTGGTCCTCGCCGATCCCCAGTTCGCGGACCGAGCAGATCATCCCGTCGGAGACGTGGTCGTAGGTCTTCCGCGCGGCGATCCCGAAGCCGCCGGGCAGCACGGCCCCGGGCAGCGCCACGACGACGGAGTCGCCGACGGCGAAGTTGGTGGCACCGCAGACGATGCCCCGCGCCTGCTCCTCGCCGACGTCCACCTGGCAGTACCGGATCGGCTTCTTGAAGCCGGTCAGGTCCTCGATCTCCAGCACCCGGCCGACGACCAGCGGGCCGGTGACCTCCGCGGGCCGGTGGACCTCCTCGACCTCCAGGCCGAGGCGCACGAAGGCGGTGTCGAGGTCCTCGACGGGGGTGCCGGCGGGGACGTCGACGTGCTCGGCCAGCCAGCCGATGGGGACCCTCACTGCTCGACTCCGAACGCAGAAGTGAACCGGACGTCGCCCTCGGCGAAGTGCCGCATGTCGCCGACGGCGGAGCGGAACTGCAGGGCCCGCTCGATGCCCATGCCGAACGCGAAGCCGGAGTACTCCTCCGGGTCGATGCCGCAGGCGACCAGCACCCGCGGGTTGACCATCCCGCAGCCGCCCCACTCGACCCAGCGCGGGCCGTCGCGGTGCTCGGGGAACCACACGTCGAACTCCGCCGACGGCTCGGTGAACGGGAAGTACGACGGCCGCCAGCGGGTGACCGCGTCGGCGCCGAACAGCGAGCGGGCGAGGTGGTCCAGGGTGCCGCGCAGGTGCGCCATGGTCAGCCCACGGTCGACGGCCAGGCCCTCGACCTGGTGGAAGACCGGCAGGTGGGTCGCGTCGAGCTCGTCGGTCCGGTAGACGCGGCCGGGCGCGACGACGTAGATGGGCGGGGTGCGGGAGAGCATCGTCCGGGCCTGCACCGGGCTGGTGTGCGTGCGCAGCACCAGGCCGGAGTCCTCGGGAACGACGAAAAAGGTGTCCATCATCGTGCGCGCCGGGTGGTCGCGGCCGATGTTGAGCGCGTCGAAGTTCAGCCACTCGGCCTCGAGCTCCGGGCCCTCGGCGACCTCGTAGCCCATCCCGACGAAGATGTCGGCGATCCGGTCGGTGAGCGTCGTCAGCGGGTGCCGGGCGCCCCGGGGCAGCCGGTCCCACGGCAGCGTGACGTCGACCCGCTCCTCGGCGAGCACCCGCGCGTCGCGCTCGGCCTCCAGCTCGGCCCGGCGGGTCTCGTAGGCCTCGGTGACGGCGACCCGCGCGGCGTTCACCCGCTTGCCGGCGTCGGCACGGGCGGCCGGCGGCAGCGCGCCGAGCTCGCGGCGGGCCAGCAGCACCGGTGCGCGGTCCCCCAGGTGGGCCGGGCGGACGGCGGCCAGCTGCTCGAGGTCCCCCGCGCCGGCGAACGCCCGCTGGGCCTCGGCGACCGCGGCGTCGAGGGACTCCGGCGAGAGGGCGGCGACCTGCTTGGGGTCGTAGGGGTCGTTGGCGCCAGACACGGGAGGCCATTCTGCCCGCGGTCCCGGCGGCGCTGCTGGCGGGTTTCCCGGGACCCGCCCGCGCGGACACCGGCCGCCGCCGTCCGGTGCGACGGACTGGTGGTGATCAGCCGCTGACGACCACGGGTCCGTCGCACTCGCCGCTGCGCGACGGACCGCGCCGGCGGCCTGGTCCTCACCCCGAGGAGGGAGCCCCCGGCCGTCGCCGCTCAACACGGGGGACGGCGGACCGATGGCGGGGACGTGACCATCTCCTCCGCCGCCCCCGCGACGACGATCGACGACGTCCTGCGGGACGGGACGGTGCACAGCGTCTTCCAGCCCATCGTCGAGCTCGACACCGGCCGCGTGGTGGCCTACGAGGCGCTGGCCCGGGGTCCGCAGGGCCCGCTCGAGCGCCCCGACCACCTCTTCGCGGCCGCCCGCGCGGCCGGTCGCCTCGCCGAGTTGGACGCCGCCTGCCGCTCCGCCGCGCTGAACGGCGCGCTCGCGGTCGGCCTGCAGGCGCCGCTCACCCTCTTCGTGAACGTCGAGCCCGAGGTGCTCGACCGCGCGCCGATGGAGGAGCTGCTGGCCATCGTGCAGGCGGCCCCCGGCGGACTCCGGGTGGTCCTGGAGATCACCGAGCGCGCGCTGGCCACCCGGCCCGCCGAGCTGCTGCGCACCGTGGAGCGGGTCCGCTCGGTGGGCTGGGGCGTGGCGGTCGACGACGTCGGCGCCGAGGCGATGTCGCTGGCCTTCATGCCGCTGCTGCGACCCGACGTCGTCAAGCTGGACCTGCGGCTGGTGCAGGAGCGCCCCGGCCCGGCGATCGCCGAGATCATGAACGCGGTGAACGCTCACGCCGAGCGCACCGGCGCCGTGGTGCTCGCCGAGGGCATCGAGGACGAGGCCCACCTCGCCATGGCCCGCGCCCTGGGTGCGACCCTCGGCCAGGGCTGGTTCTTCGGCCGCCCCGGACCCGGCCCGGTCGACGGCGCCGTCCACGGCTCCCTGGTGCTGCCCTCGCAGCTGCCCGACACCGTCAGCGAGGACGCCGACGTCTCGCCGTTCGCCTGCCTGCCGATCGACGTCCCGCTGCGCGAGGCCCCCAAGGCGCTGCTCATCGAGCTGTCCAAGCAGCTGGAGCGCGAAGCGCTGCGGCTGGGCGCCGCCTCGGTCGTGGCCGCCACCTTCCAGGAGGCCCGGCACTTCACCCCGGCGACGACGCTGCGCTACCGCGACCTGGTGCAGCGCACCGGCTTCGTCTGCGCCCTCGGCGAGGACCTGCCGGGCGAGCCGCTGCCGGGCCTGCGTGGTGCCGCGCTGGACCCGGCGGACCCCCTCCGTGGCGAGTGGGACGTCACCGTGCTCGGCCCGCACTTCGCCGCCGCGCTGCTCGCCCGCGACCTGGGCGACGACGGTCCCGACGCCCAGCGCCGGTTCGCCTACGCCCTGACCTACGATCGCGACACCGTCGTCCGGGCGACCGCGGCCCTGCTGGCCAGGGTCGCCCCGCCCCAGGAGCCGCTGCCCTCGCCACCGCGCCCGGAGGCGGCCGCCCCGGTCGCCCCGGGCGGGCCCGCCGTCGGCCGGTTCGACGTCGGGGTCCTCGTCAGCGCGACCGGCGACACCCTCGTGCAGGGCGCGCTGGCGGCCACCCCGAGCGGGGTGTCGATCGTCGACGTCCGGCTGCCCGACCAGCCGCTGGTCTACGTCAACCCGGCCTTCGAACGGCTCGCTGGGCTGCCGACGAGCGAGCTGCTCGGCCGCAACTGCCGGTTCCTGCAGGGCCCGGACACCGACCCGGCGGCGGTCGCCGCGATCCGCCGAGCGGTCGACGCCGGCGAGGAGTGCCGGGTGACGGTGCTCAACCACCGCGGCCCGGAGCGGACGCCGTGGTGGAACGAGCTGCACCTCGCGCCCGTCACCGGCCCCGACGGCACGGTCACCCACTACATCGGCACCCAGGTCGACGTCACCGCCCGCGTGGACGCCGAGCGGGCGCTGGTGCAGGAGCGCGACCGCACCCGCAGCTACCTGGCCCGCATCGAGGAGCTGGCCTACACCGACCCGCTCACCGGCCTGCCCAACCGGCGGCGCCTGGCCGAGCAGGTGGACACCGCGATCTGGAACGCCCGGGCCCGGGACGAGGCGGTGGCGCTGCTGTTCGTCGACCTGGTCGGCTTCAAGGCGGTCAACGACCGGTTCGGCCACGCGGTCGGGGACGAGCTGCTCGTCGCGGTCGCCGAGCGGCTGCGCGGCCGGCTGCGGCGCAACGACCTGCTGGCCCGCCTCGGCGGCGACGAGTTCCTCGTGGCGCTCACCGGCCTGCCGGAGGGCACCGCGGGCGCCGAGGCCGGCCGCATCGCCGACGAGCTGGCCGCGGTCGTCGCCGCCCCAGTGGTGCTGCGCGACCAGGAGGTCGTCGTGCGGGCGAGCATCGGCGTCAGCGTCTGGCCCGAGGACGGCGCCGACTTCCCGGCGCTGCTGCACTCGGCCGACATGCGGATGTACGCGACCCGGTGAGGGGACCCCGTCCTCCCCACTGCCCTCCGCGAGCCCAGGGCGCGACCCTGCAGGAGGCCCGCGAGACGGGGCCCGCCCCAGGGCGTCACCGTTGGGCGAGCTGGGTGGTGTAGAGGCAGATCGCCGCGGCGGCGGCCAGGTTGAGGCTCTCGGCGCGCCCGCGCATCGGGATGCGCACCCGGGCGTCGGCCAGCGCGGCGAGGTCGGCGGGCACGCCGCGCGCCTCGTTGCCGAACAGCCACAGCACCGGGCCGGTGAGCTCGGGTCCCAGCTCGTCGAGGGCCGCCTCTCCCCCGCCGTCGGCGGCGAGCACGGTCACGCCGGCGGCCCGCAGCCGCGGCAGCAGCTCGGGCAGAGGCGCCCCGCGGACGACGTCGACGTGGAAGAGGCTGCCGGCGCTGGAACGCACCGCCTTGCCGCCGTAGGGGTCGGCCGAGCCCGCGCCGAAGACCACGGCCCCGGCGCCGCAGGCGTCCGCGGTGCGCAGCACGGTGCCGGCGTTGCCCGGGTCGGCCAGCTCGGCGAGCGCCACGGAGAGGGACGGCGGCGCGTCCACCAGGACGTCGGCCGGCACGTCGCGCAGCGCGCAGACCGCGACCAGGCCCTGCGGGGTGACCGTCTCGGACAGTGCCGCGGCCGCCCTGTCGGTGACGGGCCGCACCGGCACCGGCGCGCCGGTCAGCAGGTCGCGGTGCGCCGCGGCGGCGGCCTCGGTCGCGAAGACCTCGCGGACCCCGGCCGGGTCGGCGAGCGCCTCGGCGACCGCCTGCCGGCCCTCGGCGAGGAACAGCCCCGCGGCGTCGCGGCCGGCCCGCCGGGTCAGCTTGCGCGCGGCGACCACCCGCGCCGAGCGCTCGGTCAGCGGCTCCCCGGTCACCGGTCGTCGTCCCCCTCGTCCTGCGAGATCTGCACAGTGGTCGTCATCGGGGGTCCGGAGGCCGCGGGTGTGCAGATCTCGCGGCCCGTACACGCGACGACGCCGCCGGCGCCGGCCCGCGGGGGCCGGACGCCGGCGGCGTCGCAGGTGCTGCTGACCGGACTCAGGCGGCCTGACCGCCGGCCGGCGCGGCGGCGACGGCGGCCCGGGAGGTCTCCACCAGCGCGGCGAAGGCAGCCGGCTCGTTGGTGGCCAGCTCGGACAGCACGCGGCGGTCGAGCTCGATGCCGGCGAGCTTGAGGCCCTGCATGAACCGGTTGTAGGTCATGTCGTTCTGGCGGGCCGCGGCGTTGATGCGGGTGATCCACAGCTTGCGGAAGTCACCCTTGCGCACCTTGCGGTCGCGGTACTGGTAGGTGGCCGAGTGGAGCAGCTGCTCCTTGGCCTTGCTGTAGAGCCGGGACCGCTGGCCCCGGTAGCCGCTGGCGGCCTCGAGGACCGTCCGGCGCTTCTTCTGGGCGTTGACCGCCCGCTTCACGCGTGCCACGGGAGGGCTCCTTCTCGTCTAGGGGGCGCTCAGAGCCCGAGCAGCTTCTTGAGGCTCTTGGTGTCGGCCGGGGAGATGACCTGGTCCTGGTCGAGCCGGCGCTTGCGACGCGAGGACTTGTGCTCGAACTTGTGCTGGTTGTTGGCCTGCTCGCGCATGAGCTTCCCGCTGCCGGTCACGCGAACGCGCTTCACGGTGCCCTTGTGCGTCTTCTGCTTCGGCATGTCCTCGGTCCTCGTTCGTGTGTGGGGGCGCCGGGCACGTCGACGCCGCGGCAGCCCGGGGGGCTGCCGCGACGTCCTCCGGTCCGGCGCCGGTGCGTCTGGTGGTGCGGTGGTGCTGCGGCCGGTCAGGCCTGCGGGCCCTGACCCTCGGCAGCCTTCTCGGCCTTCGCGGACCGGCGGGCCGCGTCGGTCGCGGCCTGGTTCCGGTGCGGGGCGATCACCATGACCATGTTGCGGCCGTCCTGCTTGGGGTTGGACTCCACGACGCCGAGCTCGGCGACGTCCTGCGCCAGCCGCTGCAGCAGGCGGTAGCCCATCTCCGGCCGGGACTGCTCGCGGCCGCGGAACATCACGGTGATCTTGACCTTGTCGCCGCTCCGCAGGAAGCGCTCGACGTGGCCCTTCTTGGTCTCGTAGTCGTGCGGGTCGATCTTCAGGCGCAGCCGCATCTCCTTGATGACGGTGAGCGCCTGGTTCCGCCGGGCCTCGCGGGCCTTCTGGGCGGACTCGTACTTGAACTTCCCGTAGTCCATGAGCTTGGCGACCGGCGGCTTGGCCATGGGCGCGACCTCGACCAGGTCGAGTTCGGAGTCCTGGGCCAGGCGCAGCGCCTCGCCGATCGACACGACGCCGACCTGCTCGCCCTCGGGACCGACCAGGCGGACCTCGGGGACGCGGATGCGGTCGTTGATGCGGGGCTCGGTGATGGCCTCTCCTCTGCTGCTGCGTGGGAGGGCCCGCTCGGTCACCGGACGCCGACATGAGCGAGGCCCCACGAGCGGCTGCTCGTGGGGCCCACTCGCCGGGGTGCACGGAGCCCGGGGGCTCGTGCACGACGCGGGCCCGGCCGGTGGCCGGGGTCCGCGATCCGGGACCTGGACGCCTCGACGGCGCCAGGTGGGAGCGGGCTCCTCTTGGGTCGAGCGGCCCGGGGCGGGGCCGCTCAGTGGTTCGCGCGCCTCGTGTAGCGGGGAGGCACGCCGATGGTACAGCGTCGCGGCGGGTGGAGTCATTCCCGGTCCGGCACGGGTGAGCACCGGAGACGGCCACCCTCCAGGGGCCCACGCCGAGCCCGCGAGGTGCCGGGAGGCGGCAGAGGGGCCCTCCCTCAGTCGTCGTAGAGCAGCGGCGGGGACGGCGGAGGCGGCGGCTGCTGCGCGCGGGCAGCCGCGAGCAGCGCCCGCAGGCCCTCGACGGCGGCGACCGCCCGGTCGCCGTCGGCGCCCTGGACGGCCAGCACGGCGAACTCGTCGTCGTTGGTCAGCAGCAGCGTCGCCCAGCGGAAGCGACGGTCGAAGCGGACCGCCTGCACCGCCGTCCAGGGCAGCGTCCGCTCGCCGAGGACGTTGCGCACCCGGACGCCCTGCTCGTCGGCGTCCACCCGCGGCCGGCCCAGCGCCAGCAGCCCGGCGCCGAGCACCAGCCCGAGGCCGACGATGGCGACCTGGTCGGCCACGGTGAACCGCGCCACGCCGGTCGCGTTCTCCTGCAGGGTCACGCCGACGTAGGTCAGGACGGCGACCACGACGAGGGCGGCCACTGCGCACAGCAGCCGCCACCGGCGGGGGACGGCGGAGACGGCGGGCGGACCGGCGGAGGGCACGTCCCCATGCTCCCAGGCCGGCGTGGGAACCCGGCGATCCCTCCGGTGCGGACCGGTCGGTCCGGTTCCCACGGCGCTAAGCTGGCTGTTGCCCTGCGGGCCCGTCCAGATCCGGCGGAGCGCGCGGCGGGATGCCGAGAGGCCCACGTGCTCCACAACTCCCCGGGGGCCGACCGGCCCGCCCCCAGTCCTGGTCGGGACCTCCCCCTCGCCGACGAGCTGTCCGCGGTCGCCGCTCGCGTGGCCGGTCTGCTGCTGTCCGAGGAGACGGTGGCCACCGCGCTCGGCCTGGTGAGCTCGCTGCTCCTCGACACCGTCCCCGGGGCGGTCGGCGCGGGCGTGTCGATCGTCGACGAGCGCGACCGCCGGAGCTCGGGGTCCACCGACGCCCGGGTCCAGCAGGCCGACGCCCTCCAGTACGAGCTCGACGAGGGGCCCTGTCTGGCCGCGACCGCGGGCCGCCAGCTGGTCCGCGTCGACGACCTGACCACCGACCGCCGCTGGCCGCGGTGGACCGCGGCGGTCCGCCCGCTCGGGCTCGGCGCGGCGATGAGCGCGCCGCTGGTCGCCGGTGACGCCTCGCTGGGCGCGCTGAAGGTCTACGCGGAGCAGCCCGGGACCTTCGACGTCTCCACCGAGCGGCGGCTGACGATGGCCTCGGCGCAGGCGGCGATCCTCGTGGCCAACGTGCAGACCCGCGAACGCGCCCGGCAGCTCAGCACGGGGCTGCGGCAGGCGGTCCGGACCCGGGACCTGGTCAGCACCGCCAAGGGGGTGCTGATGGCCCGGCACGGGGTCCCGGAGGACGTGGCCTTCGGCATCCTGGTGTCCCGCTCGGACGAGGAGCGCAGGTCGCTGGTCGACGTGGCGCGGGCGGTGTCCGACTCCGCCGTCCGCCGGCGACGGTGACCCGCACCCCCGGAGCGGCTCGACCCGAGGAGCCGTCCGAGGAGGAGCAGCGCCGTGCGCTGCGGTCGGCCCTGGACGTCGCCGACCTGACGCTGGACGAGCTCTGGTTGCGGTACTTCGCGCTCGGCGGCCACGCCGACCTCCTCGAGGTGGAGGGCCACCTGCACGGCCTCATGTCGCTGCCGCCCGGCGAGGCCAACGTGCTCGCGCACGCGCTGAACGAGCGGCTCGACGAGCTGTTCACCCAGCGTCGGGTCCCCCACCGTCCCCCGGTGCGCCGGGGCCGGACCGGCGGGTCGTTCGCCGCGCTGCGCCGGCTGGTCGAAGTGGCCCACGCGGCTCCTCCCGACCGGCTGCCCGCCCTCGTCGCCGAGGCCGGCACCGCTCTGGGCGTGGTGGTGACCGTCCACGTCGCCGACCACGAGCAGCGCCGGCTGTGGCCGCTGCTGCCGGCGGGCGCTGTGGCGGCAGGCTCGCTGCCCATCGACGGCTCGCTGGCCGGCCGGGCCTTCCAGACGGTGCGGCCGCTCCCCTCGGAGGCCGAGGGGGTGCTCCGGCTGTGGGTGCCGCTCCTGGACGGCGCCGACCGGGTGGGCGTGCTGGAGGTCCGGGTCGGCACGCCGGCGGAGCTGCACGATCCCCGACTGCGGGAGGAGTGCCGCTGGCTCGCGCAACTCGTCGGCTCCTTGGTCACGTCCATGAGCCAGTACGGCGACGCGCTCGAACGGCCCCGGCGGACCCGGTCCCGCGCCCCCTCGGCCGAGCTGCTGTGGCAGCTGCTGCCCCCGCTGACGGCCAGCAACGGCAGGTTCGTGCTGGCGGGCGTGCTCGAACCGGCCTACGAGGCGGGCGGGGACGCCTTCGACTACTCGCTGTCGGAGACCACGGTCTCCCTGGCGGCGTTCGACGCCATGGGCCACGGCCTGCTCGCCGCCGTCCTCGCCGCGGCCGCGGTGTCGGCCTACCGGACCGCGCGCCGCGACGGCCGGGGCGTCTACGACCAGGCACGGGCGATCGACGAGGTCGTGGCGGACACCTTCCCGGGCAGCTCGTTCGTCACCGGGGTGCTCGCCGAGCTCGACGTCTCCAGTGGCCGGCTCCGCTACGTCAACGCCGGGCACCCGGCGCCGCACCTGCTGCGCGGCGGGAAGGTGGTCAAGGCACTCGCCGGTGGCCGGCGCATGCCCTTCGGGCTGGGTACCGGCGCCCTCACCGTGGCCGAGGAGGCGCTGCAGCCCGGTGACTGGCTGGCCGTGCACACCGACGGCGTCACCGAGGCGCGCGACGCGACCGGCGCCTGGTTCGGCGAGCAGCGGCTGGTGGACCTGCTCACCCGCGAGGTCGCCGGCGGCCAGTCCCCGGCGGAGACGGCCCGCCGGCTGATGCACGCCGTCCTGGCCCACCAGGAGGGGCGGCTGCAGGACGACGCCAGCGTGCTGCTCGCGCGGTGGGCACCCGAGCCGCAGGGACCGTGAGGCGCCCGACCCCGGCTGGACACACCCCCGCAACGAGGACGACGCACCATGGTCGTGCGCCTGTCCGATGACGAGGGGGAACCGTGACCGATGTGCTGCCCGAGGCCCCGCCGGGGACCGAGGCACCGCTGCCCCTGGCCGGGTACACCGTCGCCGTGACCGCCGCCCGGCGCCGCGAGGAGCTGGGCGCGCTGCTGGCCCGCCGCGGCGCCCGCGTGGTCTACGCGCCGGCCATCCGCATCGTGCCGCTGGCCGACGACACCGAGCTGGTCGCCGCCACGCGGGAGGTCCTGGCGCAGCCGGTGGACCTGGTGGTGGCGACGACCGGCGTCGGCTTCCGCGGGTGGCTGGAGGCGGCCGACGCGTGGGACCTGCCGCTGGTCGAGCACCTGCGCGGCGCCCGGGTGCTCGCCCGCGGCCCCAAGGCGCGCGGCGCCATCCGGGGCGGCGGGCTGGTCGACGCCTGGTCGCCGGCGTCGGAGTCCTCGGCCGAGGTGCTCGAGCACCTGCTCTCCGGGGCCGAGGGCCCGCTGGAGGGACGGCGCATCGCCGTCCAGCTGCACGGCGACCCGCTGCCGGACTTCGTCGAGGCACTGCGCGCGACCGGTGCCGAGGTGGTGACCGTGCCGGTGTACCGCTGGGTGCTGCCCGAGGACGTCGAGCCGCTGCGCCGGCTGGTGCGCTCGGTGGTCGCCGGCGCGGTCGACGCGGTCACCTTCACCAGCGCCCCGGCCGCCGCGAGCCTGCTGACCGTCGCCGACGAGCTCGGTCTGCACGCCGAGCTGGTCGCCGCGCTGACCGACGGCGTGCTGCCGGTGGCAGTGGGGCCGGTGACCGCCGCTCCGCTGACCGCCGCGGGCATCCCCTCGGTGCAGCCCGAGCGGGCCCGGCTCGGCGCCCTGGCCCGCGAGGTGGTCGCGCGGCTGCCCGAGCGCACCCCGGTGCTGCCGGTGGGCGAGCGGCACCTGCAGGTGCGCGGCCATGCCGTGGTGCTCGACGGGCGGGTGGTGGAGCTGGCGCCGGGCCCGATGGCGGTGCTGCGCTCGCTGGCCGCACGGCCGGGCACCGTCGTCGCCAAGGCCGACCTCGTCGCGGGGCTGCCCGGCGGCGGCGACGAGCACGCGGTGGAGATGGCCGTGACCCGGCTGCGCGCCGCGCTCGGCCGCGGCGTGGTGGAGACCGTGGTGAAGCGGGGCTACCGCCTGGCTGCGTGATCGGTCGGCACCTCCGGCGCGAGATCTGCACAGTGGCGGCCACCAGGGCCGCGATGACCGCCGCTGTGCAGATCTCGTGGGCGACTCACACCCCGGACATCCGGGCCTGGGGCCGCAGGTAGACCGCCCAGGTGACAGCGAGGCAGACCAGGTAGAAGGCGATGAACACCAGGTAGGCCGAGTCGCCGGTGCCGGTGGTCAGGAACGACTGGCGGAAGGCCAGGTTGACCAGCACGCCGCCGAAGGCGCCGACCGCGCCGGCGATGCCGATGAGCGCACCGGACATGCGCAGCGCGTGCCGGTCGGCGACGGCGGTGTCCGCCCCGGCGGCCACCCGCTGCTGCGCCTGGGTGCGGAAGATCGCCGGGATCATCTTGTAGGTCGAGCCGTTGCCGAGGCCGCTGAGCACGAACAGCGACACGAAGCCGACGACGAACAGCGGCAGCGAGCCCACCTGGCTGGCGGTCCACACGATCGCGGCCCCGACGGCCATCGCGGCGAAGTTCCAGAACGTGATGCGGGCGCCGCCGAAGCGGTCGGCCAGCGAGCCGCCGAGCGGGCGGATCAGCGAGCCCAGCAGCGGGCCGAGCCAGGTCAGCGACGCCGCGGCCAGCGGCGTGGCGAAGTCGCCGGTGAACTGGTTCTGCAGCACCTGGCCGAAGGCGAACCCGAAGCCGATGAACGAGCCGAAGGTGCCGATGTAGAGGAAGGACATGATCCAGGTGTGCGGCTCGCGGGTCGCCTCGCGCATGGCCCGCGGCTGGTTGCGCGCCGTCGTCAGGTTGTCCATGAGCAGGGCCGCACCGACGGCGGCGACGACGATCAGCGGGACGTAGACGAGCAGGACCAGCCGCGGGTGCTCGGCGCCGGCGGTGGCCAGCACGAGCAGGCCCACCAGCTGGACGACGGGGACGCCGAGGTTGCCGCCGCCGGCGTTGAGGCCGAGCGCCCAGCCCTTGAGCCGGTTCGGGTAGAAGGCGTTGATGTTGGCCATGGAGCTGGCGAAGTTGCCGCCACCCACGCCGGCCAGGCAGCTGACGACGAGCAGCGTCGTGTAGTCGACGCCGGGCTCCAGGACCACGGCCGTGGCGATCGTGGGCACCAGCAGCAGCGCGGCGCTGACGATCGTCCAGTTGCGGCCGCCGAACCTGGCGACGGCGAAGGTGTAGGGCAGCCGGACGAAGGCGCCCAGCGCCGTCGGCAGCGTGGTCAGCAGGAACTTCCCGGCCGGGTCGATGCCGTACGCGGACTCCGGCAGGAACAGCACGAGCACCGACCACAGGCTCCAGATCGAGAAGCCGATGTGCTCGGAGAAGACCGAGAAGAACAGGTTGCGGCGGGCGACCGGCCTGCCCGTGGACTCCCAGAACGCGGGGTCCTCCGGGCGCCAGTCGTCGATCCAGCGACCGCGGCGCGGCGCGGCGGCGACCGGCGCGGTCGGCTGTCGGGTGGTGGGGGTGGGGGCGGCCATGGGCCAGAACGGTGGCGTCCGGTCGTTCCCCCGCCGTTGCTGCCGGGCAGAACTCGTGTTCCGTTGTGCTCACCGACGGTGCCCCGCTGTGGTGAGGCCGCCGTCCACCGGCGTGCGCGCCGGCCCGCCCAGCGGAGAGGATCGGCGACGTGACCGTGACCGAGGACCCTGCTGCCGCCGGCCGTGCCCTGTTCGAGGCCGGTGCCGCCGTCGCGGGCTCGATGAGCCGCAACGCCGCGGTGCTGGTCTACCCGGACCCGGCCGGCCGCGCGGCGGTGCGGCTGGAGGACCGGCTGGCCCGGTCCCTGCGGGCGGCGGCCGACGAGGCGGTGGAGGTCGCCGTCCCCCGCGAGCGGGCCCGCGCCGGCGCCGTCCTCGCCTTCGCCGTCGAGCACGGCGTGGCCGTCGCCCGCAGCGGGCGCCCGGTCCGCGCCGACGGCTTCTTCAGCCCGCGGACCGGCGGCCGGTCGGCGGCCGACACGGTCACCGAGGCCGTGGTCGCCGCCGCCCGCGGCTCGCACGACGAGCGGCGGATCCGGCACCTGGGCTACCTGCTGGCCGAGGTCGCCTCCTCCCCCGACCTGGACGCCGCGCTCGTCGACCGGGCGCTGACCCTGGCCGCCGGGCTGACGTGGCGGCAGCTGGTGCTGCTGGCCGGCGTCGGCCGCCGCGACCGGTCGCCGCTGCCGATGACCCCGCTGGCCGAGGACCCGCGCGGCTGGGCGGCGTGGGGCGCCCGCGAGGACCTCGCCGACCTGCAGCGGGCCGGGCTGCTCGACCCGCCGCCGGTGCTGCCCCGGCCGGGCGGCGCCGCACTCCCCCGGCTGCGCCCGGCGGACCTGCGGCTGACCCGCCGCGGCGTGCTGGTGCACCGGCTGCTGGCGCTGGGCTTCGTCCGGGACGACGACGTCGCCGCGGCACTGGCCGAGCTCGCGCCGCCCGCCTGAGCCGGGGTCAGTGCGGCAGCTGGGCGTAGGCGCGCACCGGGAAGGTGCCGACCCCGGCGAAGCGGGGCGGGGCCGCGGTGAACCTGGCGCCGGTGCCGGGCACCTGGTCCAGGCCCGTGAGGTGCTCGACGATCGGGATCCCGGCACCCAGCAGCACGGTGTGCGCCGGCCGCTCCCCGTGCTCGGTGATCTCGTCGATGTTCACCGCGTCGATCCCGACCAGCGCCGCACCGCGGTCGGCCAGCCACCGCGCGGCGTCCCCGGCGAGGTAGGGCGCGTCCACGGCGTACTCCGGCGTCCCGAAGGCGGCGTCCCCACCGGTGTGCAGCAGCACCGCGCAGCCGGCGACGTCCAGCCCGCCCAGGTCGTCCACGGTCACCGCCCGGCGGCCGGAGCCGGCGGTGCTGACGACCAGCGCCGGCAGGTCGGCCAGCTCCTCCAGCGGCAACCCGGCGAGGTCGACGCCGTCGGCGTGACGGTGGTACGGGCTGTCGAGGTAGGTGCCGGTGTTGCCGACCATGCGCACCGCGTGGATGACGAACTCGGTGCCCGGCGCGTACACCTCCCGCGAGGCCTCGCGGGTCAGGTGCTCGGTCACCTCCGGCCCGGGCAGGCCGGGGTAGGTCACCATCCCGGCGGAGATCTCGTGACTCAGCTCCACGAACCTGGACATGCTGAGCACCCTCCCGCACGAGGACCGGGGGTTGTGGGTCTGCGGCACGCCTCACCGCGTGGAGAGGTCAGGAGCCGGCTGGGGAGGCGCGGGTGGGCGACGGGGACCGGGGCTTCGCGGACTTCGTGTCCGCGGAGCAGGCCGCCCTGCTGCGTCTGGCGGTCCTCCTCTCCGGCGACCGCGGACATGCGGAGGACCTCGTGCAGACCGCACTGCTCAAGACCTACCGGCACTGGGACCGGATCAGCCGGTCCGGGCCCCCGTCGGCGTACGTGCGCCGGGTCCTGGTCACCACCCACGCGAGCTGGCGGCGGCGGCTGTCGACCACCGAGCAGGTGGTGGAGTCGGTGCCCGACCGGGCCGCGGCACCGCACCAGGACGGCGACGAGCAGCTGCGCGCCGCGCTGCGCGAGCTGCCGGTCCGGATGCGGACGGCGGTGGTGCTGCGCTACTTCGAGGACCTCTCCGAGCAGCAGACCGCCGCCCTCATGGGCTGCTCGCCGAGCACGGTGAACACCCAGACCGCCCGGGGGCTGGCCCGCCTGCGCACCGCGCTCACCGCGCTCCAGCCGGCCGGCGGGGACGAGCGGTGAGGGACGAGGAGCTGCGGGCGCGGCTGACCGCGCTGGCCGACGCGACCGCGCCGCCACCGCGCGCCGACCTGGCCGCGGTGGTCGGGCGCCGGCACCGGGCCCGCCGGCGCACGCAGCTGCGGGTGGGTGCGGCCGCCGCGGCCGTCGCGGCGGTGGCCGTCGCCGCCCCGCTGCTGGTGGACGGGGAGCCGGCGGGGTCGGTGGCCGCGGTTGCCGCCGTGCCGGACGCGCAGGGCCGGCCCGCCGCGGGTGACGGGCCGGCCCGCGGCTCGCTGGCCGACGACGCGGCGTTCGTGGCGGCGGTGCGGCAGCTGTCCTGGAGCGACCCGGGTGCCCGCGCGGCCGCCCCTCCGCCGGCGGGGTCGCAGGTGCTCTTCGCCGGCGACGTGCCGGGCGGGCGCTGGGCGCTGGTCAGCCGCCCGCTGACCGTCCCGCCGCCGCTGGTGGACAACGACGAGCTGGAGCGCCGGCTGCGCGTCGACTCCGTCGCCCTCGCCTGGTTCGCGGGACCGCCGGGCGCGTCGCCGGACGGGCTGCGCCTGCGGAGCGCGCCGGTCGTGACCGAGCCGGGGCTGCCCGCCGCGCTGTGGGACCCGACGAGCGGGACGCTGGCCGTCGTCGCGGAGTCCCCGGCCGCCGCCGTCCGGGTGCTCGACGGGAACGGCACGCCGGTGGCCGAGCTGGCCCTCACCGGCGGGCTGGCGGTGGGCGCCGCGCCCGAGGGGACGGCGACGGTCGAGGTCCTGACCGCCGACGGCACGGTGCTCGCGTCGGTCGAGCCGATCCGCGCGCGTCGGTGAGCGGCGGACGGGCCCTCGCGTGGGCCGGCGCGGTCCTGGTGCTGGCCGCGTGCGACGGCGGCGTGGAGCAGGCCTGCCCGGCGGTCGCGTGGAGCAACGGGGTGACCGTCGCGCTCGCCGGCGACTGGCCGCCCGGTGAGGGCCGCACGGTGCGTGTCGGGTGTCCGGAGCCGTGCGGCCTGGACATCCGCGAGGACGCCCCACCCGGACCTGTGCACGAGGGCGTCGCGCCGCTGACCGGTGCCACCGCGTCGCTGTCCTTCGTGATGGCGACGCCGGACGAGGTGGACGTCGCCGTGCTCGGGCCGGACGGCGGCGTCCTCGCCGGACTGAGCGCCGACCTCGAGTGGGAGCGGGTCGGGGGCAGCGCGGGGTGCGGCGGGCCGCACGAGGCCACGGTGACCGTCCCGGCGCCCTGACGGTCAGGCGCGGCGGCGGGCCCGCAGCACGGTGTCGGCGACCGGCAGCTCGCGCCCGGCCGGGCCGCTCGCCGTCCGCGGGCGGTCCTCGCAGACGACGACGTGCCAGGCGTCCGGGTCGAGCGTCGCGGCGACCTGCTGCGCCGTGAAGAACATCTCCGGCCTGCCCGCGTGCACCTCGCTGGGCCGGTGCCCGACGACGAGCAGGCTGCCGCCCGGCGCGACGGCGGCGGCCAGCCGGGCGACGACCGGGTCGCGGTCGTCCCCCGGCAGGTGCAGGTACTGCGCCGAGACCAGGTCGAAGGCGTCCTCCGGCGGCGCCCAGCGGGTCAGGTCGGCGTGCACCCAGTCGACCGCGATCCCCAGCCGCCCGGCCTCCGCGGCGGCGCGGTCCAGCGCGACGGTGGAGAAGTCGACGGCGGTGACCCGCCAGCCGCGGCCGGCCAGCCACAGCGCGTCGCCGCCCTCCCCGCTGCCGGCGTCCAGCGCCCGGCCGGGCGACAGGCCCGCGGCCTCGGCCACCAGCTGCGGGTTGGCCCGGCCGCTCCACAGTGCGGGCGCGATGCGGTAGCGCTCCTCCCACGAGGCCTCGTCGAACCCGAGCTCGGCGTGCTGGCGGTGTGCTGCGTCGTCCATGCGCGGCACCCTCCCCCGAGGAGCGCCGACTTGACAAAGGTCGTTGCCGGACCGGCAAATGGGTCCCCATGGCCGACGACGAGACGACCGACGCCGTGCTCACCGCCGTCGGGCCGCGGCTGCGGGAACTGCGGGTCGGGCGCGGGCGCACGCTGGCCCAGCTGTCGGAGGAGACCGGCATCTCGGTGAGCACGCTGTCCCGGCTGGAGTCCGGGCAGCGGCGGCCGACCCTGGAGCTGCTGCTGCCGCTGGCCCGCAGCCACCAGGTGCCGCTCGACGAGCTGGTCGGCGCGCCCGAGACCGGCGACCCGCGGGTGCACCTGCGGCCGCGCTCCGCCGCGAGGGGCATGACCGTCGTCCCGCTCACCCGGCGTCCGGGCGGCATCCAGGCGTTCAAGATGGTCTACGCGCCGCGCACCCCCGCGGGGGAGCCGGAGCTGAAGACCCACGAGGGCTACGACTGGGTGTACGTGCTCTCCGGGCGGCTGCAGCTGCTGCTCGGCGAGCACGACGTCGTCCTCGGCCCCGGGGAGGTCGCGGAGTTCGACACCCGCACCCCGCACTGGATCGGCAACCCGTACGGCGAGCCGGCCGAGGTGCTCGCGCTGTTCGGCCCGCAGGGCGAGCGGATGCACGTGCGCGCCCGCCCCCGCCGCTGAGCGCGTTGTCCACCCGATGAGGTCGGTGCCACCATGCCGTCGTGTTCGGCTCCGCAGCCGACCGGCTGGCCCGGCTCGCCGACGGCTACCTGGTCACCCAACTGCTGCACGTCGCCGTCGCGCTGGGGGTGCCCGACGCCCTGGCCGCCGGTCCGCGCAGCGCCCCCGACCTGGCGCGGGAGCTCGGCGCCGTGCCGGACGCCCTGCTCCGGGTGCTGCGCGGGTTGGCCGCCGAGGAGGTGCTCGACGAGCTGCCCGACGGCCGCTTCGGGCTGAGCCCGGTCGGCGAGCTGCTGCGGTCCGGGGTGCCGGGCTCGCTCCGGGGCACGGTCGCCGCCCGCGGCGGGCTCTACTACCGGCCGGCCGCCGGGCTCCTCGCCGCCGTCCGGGACGGCGGGACGCCGTTCGAGCTCGCCGAGGGGCGGCCCTTCTTCGACGCGCTCGCGGCCGACCCCGCGCGGCTGGCGGCGTTCCGCGCGTCGATGGCCGACCGCTCCGCACGGGAGGCCGGTGCGGTGGTGGCCGCCTACGACGTGTCCGGGCTCGCGTCGGTGGTCGACGTGGGCGGGGGGCCCGGCGTGCTGCTCCGGGCGGTCCGGGAGCGGGCGCCGTCCGCCGACGTGCTGCTGCTCGACCGGCCGGAGGTCGTCGCCGGCTCCGACCTGCCCGCGGTCGGCGGGGACTTCTTCGAGCAGGTGCCGGCCGGCGCGGACGCCTACCTGCTGTCCCGCGTCCTGCACGACTGGGACGACGAGGCCGCCCGGCGGGTGCTGCGCACCTGCCGGGCGGCGATGCGGCCGGACTCGGTGCTGCTGGTGGTGGAGGCGGTGCTGCCGGAGCGCGCCGCCGACGACCCGGCCGCGGTGCGGATGGACCTGCACGTGCTGGTGCTGCTGTCCGGCCGCGAGCGCACGGCCGGGGAGTACGCCGCCCTGTGCGGGGCAGCCGGGCTGCGGCTCAGCCGCGACGTCCCGACCGACGCCGGGGTGCACGTGCTCGAGGTGCGCCCGGCGTAGGCCGCCGTGCCTGTCGACTCCCCTGGAGGGGCGGCCTAGACCTCGACGACGATCTCGCCGCCGGACTCGTGCACCGGGTAGACGCGGATCGGCGCGGCTCCGGACGTCGAGGCGCCGTCGCGCCACCGGTAGGCGAAGAGGTGCAGCGGGCAGACGAGCACGTCGACGTCGGTCTGCCCGTCGGCCAGCGGGCCCCCGGCGTGCGGGCAGGCGGCCTGGGTGGCGTGCAGCGAGCCGTCGCGCAGCCGGAAGACGGCGACCTGCACGCCCCCGGCCACGAACGCTCGGCCCTCCCCCGGCGGCACCTCGTCGACCCGGCCGACGGCGTGCGCCTCGCCCCGGACCGGGGCTGCCTGGCCCGGGACGGCGACCCCCGTGGCCGGCGTGCCCCGATCGGTGCCCGGGGTGGTGGGCCGGGCGGCCTCGGCGACGTGCTCGAGCTGCGTCGCGGTGCTCATCGGACCGGCACCTTCGGCAGCGCGACCAGCGGCAGCGAGGTGCGGAACTGGCCGGGAGTGGCCGGCTCCTTGCCGTCCTGGCCCCACGGGTCGGTGTAGGCGTCGACCGACTTCTGCATGTTCGCGTCCAGCTGCGCCACGATCCCCTCGCTGTCCTCGAGCAGCACCGACCGGATCCGCTCCAGGCCGACCCGCGGCACGAAGTCGTAGGTGCGCTCCAGCCAGTTGGCGTTCTCCCGGTAGTACTGCAGGAACCGGCCGGTGAGCCGGAGCACCTCCTGCGGCGAGTCGACGGTGGCCAGCAGGTCGCCCTTGCGGACGGTGGCCCCGGCGGCGCCGCCGACGTAGACCTCCCACTTGCCGTTGCCGACGGCCACGACACCGACGTCCTTGACGTAGGCCTCGGCGCAGTTGCGGGGGCAGCCGACGACGGCGAGCTTCATCTTCGCCGGGCTCTCGATGCCCTGGAACCGCGTCTCCAGGTCGATGCCGAGCTGGGTGGAGTCGCCGAGGCCGAACCGGCAGAAGTCGCTGCCCACGCACGTCTTCACGGTGCGGAAGCTCTTGCCGTAGGCGTACCCCGAGGGCATGCCCAGGTCGTCCCACACCGCCGGCAGGTCCTCCTTGCGGACGCCCAGCAGGTCGATCCGCTGCCCGCCGGTCACCTTGACCATCGGGACCTCGTACTTCTCGGCGACCTCGGCGATCCGGCGCAGCTGCGCGGGGGTGGTCACCCCGCCCTTCATCTGCGGGACGACGGAGAAGGTGCCGTCGCGCTGGATGTTGGCGTGCACCCGGTCGTTGATGAACTCGCCGTCCTTCTCGGGGACGAAGTCCACGCCCCACACCATCTTCAGCAGCGAGGTCAGGCCCATCTTCGACTTCGCGTCGTCCTGCCCGCCGGGGGCGAGCGCGGCGAAGACGGCCGAGACGCTGCGCAGGTCCCGCTCGCGGATGGCGGCGACGAGTTCGGGCTTGGCCAGCGGGATGCCGGGCACGTAGTAGGAGGCGGCCGGGTCCTCGGTGAGCTCGCCGTCGGCGGCCCACTCGACGATCTGCTTCACCAGGCTCTTGCAGGAGCCGCAGCCCTTGCCGGCGCGGGTGGCGTCCATGACCGCGCCGACGCTGCCGCACCCGCCGGCGACGGCACCGCAGATGTCGCCCTTCGAGACGCCGTTGCAGTTGCAGACCTGCGAGTCGGCCGGCATCTCGGCGACGCCGACCTCCTCGGCGCCGTCGGACAGGTCGACCAGCAGCCGGATCCGCTCCTCCGGCAGCGGCGCGCCGCGGTCGAAGGCCTGGGTCAGGTAGGCGACCTTGCGGGTGTCGCCGAGCAGTGTGGCGCCGACCAGCACGTCGTCGCGGATCACCACCGACAGGTGCACCCCGCGCTTGGGCTCGGAGATGACGAGGAACTCGTCGTCGTCGCGCTCCGGGGTGTTGACCCCCATGGTGGCGACGTCGACGCCGGCGACCTTCAGCTTGGTCGCCGTCCGGCTGCCGTGGTACTCGGCGTCCGGGTCGGCGCCGGTGAGGACGTCGGCGAGCACGCGAGCGTGCTCCCAGGCCGGCTGCACGAGGCCGTAGACCGAGCCGCGGTGCTGGGCGCACTCGCCGATGGCGTAGACGTCAGGGTCGTCGGTCCGCAGCTGGTCGTCGACGACGATGCCGCGCTCGACCTCCAGGCCCGAGAGGACGGCGACGTCGGTGTGCGGCCGGACGCCGGCGGCGACGACGAGCAGGTCGCAGTCCAGCCGCCGGCCGTCCTTGAGGACGACGCCCTCGACGTGCTCGGTGCCGAGCACCTCGGTGGCCAGGACGTCGAGGTGGACGCCGATCCCCAGCGACTCGACGCTCTTCTTGAGGATGGCACCGGCCTCCGCGTCGAGCTGGGCGTTCATCAGGTAGGGCATGGCGTGCACCAGCTCCACCTGCAGCCCGTGGCCCTGCAGCGCGCGGGCGGCCTCGAGCCCGAGCAGCCCGCCGCCCATGACGACGGCCCTCCGGCAGCGGCCGGTGGCCTCCAGCAGAGCGCGGGTCTCGTCGATGGTGCGGAACCCGAAGACGCCGGGCAGCAGGGCGCCGTCCTCCCGCCGGACCCCGGTCATCGGCGGGATGAACGAGTAGCTGCCGGTGGCCAGCACCAGGTGGTCGTACGGGACGACGCTCCCGTCGTCGGCGTGCACCTGCTTGGCCGCGGTGTCGATCCGCGTCGCCCGGACGCCGGCCCGCAGCAGCACGCCGTTGTCGGCGTACCAGTCGTGGCTGTTGAGGACGATGTCGTCCTCGTGCGACTCCCCCGCCAGCACCGGCGAGAGCATGATCCGGTTGTAGTTGCCGTGCGGCTCGTCGCCGAGGACGGTGATCCGGAACTGCTCGGCCCCGCCGCGCTCGAGCACCTCCTCGACCAGGCGGGCGCCGGCCATGCCGTTGCCCACGACGACCAGCCGGGCGCGGAGATCGAGCTCGTCGTCGAGGTGGAGGGACGTCAGGCCGGTCGGCCGGCCACCGAGCACGGTCATCAGACCTCCACCAGCCCGAGGTCGACCACCAGCTCGCCGGTCACGCCGATGGGCGCGGCCGCCTGCAGCTCGACGACCGTGCCGCCGGGCAGGTCCTCGACGACCCGCAGCGGGACGTGCACGTCGCCCTTGGCCCCGATCGGGAACCAGCGCACGGGCACCCCGTCGCGGACCAGCAGCACGTACACCAGGTGCTCGGTGGAGTTGCCCCCGCGGAAGTACAGGGCCTGCGCGGCGGCGCCGCCGGGCACCGTGTAGCGCAGGGCCGGGTCGATCGGGCCCGGTTTGTCCAGGCCCTCCCCGGTGATCGGGTACACGCCTTGCAGGAAGCGGGGTGTGCTCTTCACGCGGGGGGTCCTCCTCGGGAACGGGCGGTGCGGGGTCTCGGCGGGCGGGTGGGGACGGCCGGCGGGGGGACGGGGGCTGCGTGCCGGCGGCAGCGGGGTGCGCGCCGCGGGCGCCGCGTGCGGCCGCGGCTGCGGCTGGCCGGCGGCGTCGGGGGCGGGCAGCCGCTCGACCGGGCCGGCGACGCGGGTGACGGCGACCGCGCAGACCTTGAAGGCCGGCATCCCCGACGTGGGGTCCAGCGCCGGGTCGGTCAGCGCGTTGGCCGACGACCCGCCACCCCAGTGGAAGGGGGCGAAGACGACGTCGGGGCGGATGTCGTCGGACAGCTGCGCCGAGAAGCGGGCGCGGCCGCGGCGGGTGGCCAGCTCCACGACGTCGTCCGGGCCGATGCCCAGGCGCCGGGCCAGGTCGGGGTGCAGCTCGGCGCGCGGCAGCGGGGCCACCAGCTGCAGGCTCCGCGAGCGGCGGGTCTGGGTTCCCGACTGGTACTGCGCCAGCACGCGGCCGGTGGTGAGCACGTACGGGTACTCCGCGTCCGGCCGCTCGTGCGCCTCCACGTGCTCGACCCGGAGGAACCGGGCCCGCCCGTCGGGGGTGGCGAAGCGCTCGGTGAACAGCCGCGGGGTGCCGGGGTGGTCCGGCGCGGGGCAGGGCCAGAACACGCCCTGCTCCTCGTCGATGCGCCGGTAGCTGATGCCGGCGTAGTCGGCCGCTCCCCCGGCGCTGGCCCGGCCGAGCTCGGCGAAGACGGTCTCCGGGTCGCCGGAGAACAGGTGCCCGGCGCCGAGCCGGTCGGCCAGCTCGGCGAGCAGCTGCAGGTCGTCGCGGACGCCGTCGGGCGGGTCCAGCGCGCGCCTGCGGCGGATCACCCGGCCCTCGACGTTGGTCATCGTGCCGTCCTCCTCGGCCCACATGGCGCTGGGCAGGACGACGTCGGCGAGCTCGGCGGTCTCGGAGAGGAAGAAGTCACTGACCGCGAGGAAGTCCAGGTCGGCCAGCCGGCTCATCACCCGGCGGGCGTCGGGGGCGGAGACCGCGACGTTGGAGGCGAGCACCAGCAGCGTGCGCACACCGCCGTCGGTGCCGAGCGCGTCGAGCAGCTTGAAGGCGCTCTTCCCCGGCATCGGCAGGTCGTCGGGGTCGACGCCCCAGACGGCGGCGACGTGGGCGCGGGCCGCGGGGTCGGCGAGGCTGCGGTAGCCCGGCAGCTGGTCGGCCTTCTGTCCGTGCTCGCGCCCGCCCTGCCCGTTGCCCTGGCCGGTGACGGTGGCCCAGCCGCTGCCCTCCCGGCCGGGCAGGCCGAGGGCCAGCGCCAGGTTGATCCACGCCTGCGCGGTGTCGGTGCCGCTGCGGTGCTGCTCGGCGCCGCGCGCGGTCAGCACGATGCCCCGCTCGGCCCGGGCCAGGGCGAAGACGGTGCGGCGCTGGTCGGCGACGGGGACGCCGGTGAGCCGCTCCACCCGGTCGGGCCAGTAGGCCCCGACCCCCTCCCGCACCTGCTCGAAGCCGGTGGTGCGAGCCGCGACGTAGTCCTCGTCCACGAGGCCCTCGGCGATCGCGGTGTGCAGCAGCCCGTTGGCCAGCGCCAGGTCGGTGCCCGGCAGCGGCTGCAGGTGCAGGGCGGCGTTGCGGGCGGTCGCCGTCCGGCGGGGGTCGACGACGACGTGCTGCGCGCCGCGGGCGCGGCCCTCGTCGAACCACTGCATCGCCGGCGGCATGGTGTCGGCCGGGTTGGACCCGACCAGGACGACGACGTCGGCCGCGGCGATGTCCGAGAGCGGGAACGGCATGCCGCGGTCGAGACCGAAGGCGCGGTTGGCCGCGCCGGCCGCCGAGGACATGCAGAAGCGGCCGTTGTAGTCGATGGCGCTGGTCCGCAGGGCGACCCGGGCGAACTTGCCGAACTGGTAGGCCTGCTCGTTGGTCAGCCCGCCGCCGCCGAAGCAGCCGACGGCGTCGGGGCCGTGCTCGGCCCGGGTGCGGTCGATCGCGGCGACGACCCGGTCCAGCGCCTCCTCCCAGGTGGACTCGACCAGCGGGCTGGTGCGGTCGCCGGGGACCGCGCGGACCAGCGGGCGGGTCAGCCGCTCGGGGTGGTCGAGCAGCTCCGGGGCCGACCAGCCCTTGGAGCACAGGCCGCCGCGGTTGGTCGGGAAGTCGGCCGGCTGCAGCGTCGCCGGACGGTCGCCGGCGGTCATCGTGACGCCGCACTGCAGCGAGCAGTACGGGCAGTGGGTCTGCGTCGTCCGGGTGCGCGGGCCGGGCCCGGCGAGCACTCCGGGCAGGGCGGTCGCGGTCACGCCGACGAGGTTCCGGGCCCGCGGTTTCCCGGCGACGGCATCGGCGTCAACCCTGCGTTCCGGAGACCTCACGCCGTCCCGGCGGCGGTTGTTAGGCCGCGCCTACGCTGGCCGGGTGGCCGACCGCGTGATCACCGTGCACGTCGGCGCCCCGTCGGTCCGCCCCGCCGAGCAGCGCGACGTGCCCCGGATCGCCGCCACCCTGACCCTCGCGCTGTCCACCTCGCGCTGGGCCCGCTGGGCGTTGCCGGACGACGGCCGGTTCCAGCGGCTGACCCGCCTCGCCGAACTCGACGCCGGCCACCGAGCGGTCTCCACCGGCACGGGGTGGGTCACCGAGGACGTCACCGGCGTCGCCACCTGGGAGGCCCCCGAGGGCGCACCGGGCACCCGGCCGGTGCCGGACGACGTCCGAACCGCCCTGGCCACCGAGCTGCCGCACATCAGCGGGTCGCACTGGTCGCGGGTGCGGGACACCCGCGAGCTGGTCGACGCCGCCCGCCCGGCCGGCCCGCACTGGTGGCTGTCCCACCTGGGCACCCGGCCCAGCAGCCGGCGGCGCGGGTACGGCACCGCGCTCGTGCAGCCGGCGCTCACCCACTGCGACACGACCGGCGTGCCGGCCGCCGCAGTCGTCTCGACCTGGGCCGCGGTCCGGTTCCTGCGGCATCTCGGCTTCGAGGTGGACCGGGCGATGGAGAGCGCCGACGGCGCCCTGCCGCTGTGGCTGCTGGTGCGCCCACCGCAGGACTGATCCCTCACGTCAGGGCGTGGGGATCGATCCCCCCTCCGGCGCGCGGTCACGGCGCGCTCGGTGAGCGACGAGCCGCGGCGATCGTGCCACCGATGAGTGCGGCGAGGGACAGGCCGGCGCGGGCGACCGTGCGCCAGCGGGCCGGTGTCAGCAACGGCACCTTGTTCCACCACTTCCCCAGCCGCGACGACCTGGCCGGCGCCGTGATCGCCGCGGCGATGAGGGCACATCAGGCCGAGCTGGTGACCGAGCTGCACGCCGCGACCGCCAGCCGCGACGCGGTCGCCGCGGTGGTGCAGCGACACCTGCGGTGGGTCGCCGACAATCGACGACTGGCACGACTGCTGCTCTCGGCCGCCCCGCAGACGCTGCGCGTCGGGCTGCCTGCGCCTGCCTTGAGCGCCAACCGTGAGTTCTTCACCCAGATCGCCGGCTGGCTCACCGCCCGGGGTTGGACCGGATCGCCACCGCTGACCGTCGTGGCCTCCTTGTGGCTCGGTCCTGCCCAGTACTACGCCCGCGGCTGGCTGGCCGATCCCGACGACTCCCTGCACACCGTGGCCGCCGACCTGGCCGCCGGCGCCTGGCACGCCCTCGCCCCACTGCTCCACCCGGAGGACACGTGACCGCACCACGGGAGCTCTACCTGCGCGCTCTCGACCGCCTCAGCACCGTGGTCGACGCCGTCCCCGCCGACTGCTGGGACGTCCCCACGCCCTGCCCCGACTGGTCGGCCCGGCAGCTGCTCGGGCACCTCGTCGACGGGCAGCACCAGGTCCTGGCCATGGCCACCGGTGTCGGCTCCCGGCCGCCGGTCACCGACTCAGCAGCGCTCGGAGCCCTCGGCGGCCGCGCCCCGGCCGCCACCTGGTCCGAGGTCCGACAGCAGATCACCCGAGCACTCGCCGGGATCGCGCCGAGCACGTCGGTCGCCACCCCCCTGGGGTCGCAGACCGTCGGACAACTCCTCGGCATCGCACTCATCGAGCCCGTCGTCCACGCCTGGGACCTGGCCACCGCCACGGGACAGGCAGCCGACCTCGATCCCGACGCTGTCCGCGCACTGCTCCCCGGCGTCCTGGCCCTCGGCGACCGACTCCAGGCCACCGGTATGTACCGAGCCGCCGTCCGCGTGCCCGGCCAGGCGCCACCACAGGATCAGCTGCTCGCTGCGGTCGGGCGGAACCCGAACCCGTCCTCGACCCACGACCCGGCCACGTGAACGACCGCGGGTCCGAGGGCAACCGGCTACGGGGTGGACGAGGGTCGTCGGCGGAGCTCGGTGGTGCCCGCGGGGATCCCGCGGGGCACGGCGGCCCCCCTGGCCCGAGGGCCGACGTCGCGACGATGCGCACGGGTGCCGACGCGTTCGCCGTCCACCTCTCCCACGGTCGGCGCCGCACCCTGGCCGGGCAGGCCCACGAGGCCGACACTGCAGCGGTCAGCGCCGCCCTGATCAGCCACCCACCGCCTGACCCGGACGGCCGCGTCGACCGGAGGCCCCGATGTCCGAGCCTGTCAAGGGAAGTGCCTACTTCCCGTCCATCGAGAAGAAGTACGGCAAGCCGATCAGCCACTGGCAGCAGCTGCTGCGCGAGTACCGCGCCGAGCACCCCGATGCCCGGCACATGCAGCAGGTCGCCTGGCTCAAGAGCCAGCACGGTCTGGGCCACGGTCACGCCAACGCCATCGTCGCCGCCACCCCCGCCGACTGACCCTCGTCCTCTCGCCCGCACCGACCCTGCCCCGGCCGGGGCACGTGATCGGCGCCACGCCGGCCCGCGGTTCCCGCTCGTGCCGGACGGGTCGACGTGGGCGGGTTGGGCCCCGCCGACCCGGCGCTCGGCCTCGTCGCCGCCTGGCACGTGTTCGACGTGGGCCCACGCCAGGCCCTGCAGACCGACCTGGGCAGCGGCGACGTCGAGTGGGCGCGCGGTGCGGCCTGGGCCCTCCAGCAGGCCCTCGGCGTGGGCTGGTACCACCTCGACAGCAACCCGGCGATGAGCCCGATGGGCCTGCGGACCCTCGAGCGGCTGTCCGCACACCCGCCGGCGGTGCCGTGCGACCTGCCGCGCCTCGGCTGACCACGGCGGCTGCCGCACCCGGACCGGGTGACGTCAGGATGCGCGGCGGCAGTTCCGCCCGACCTGTCGATGCGACGCGAGCTCGTTCGTACAGGGGGTGAGCGGCCGGTACCGTGCCGGCCGCCGGACCCGAGGAGGTCCCCATGCCGCAGTACCTGCTCAGCCTGATCCAGCCCGACGGCCCGGTGCCCCCGCCCGAGGTGCTCGAGCCGATCATGCGCGACGTGGCCGCGGTGACCGAGCGGATGCACGCCGCCGGCGCCTGGGTCTTCTCCGCCGGCCTGCACCCGGCGGAGACCGCGACCGTGGTGCGGCCCGCGGGCGAGGACTTCCTGGTCACCGATGGCCCCTACGCGGAGGCCAAGGAGCACGTCGGCGGCTTCACGGTCGTCGAGGCCGAGGACCTCGACGCCGCGCTGGCCTGGGGCCGCGAGGTCGCCCGGGCGACGACCCTGCCGGTGGAGGTCCGGCCGGTCGCGAGCCCGGGCGTCTGACGCGGTGCCCGACGTCCGCACTCCCGACGTGGAGGCGGTCTTCCGCGAGTCCTACGGGCGCGCGGTCGCCGTCCTCACCCGCCTCCTCGGCGACATCGACGCCGCCGAGGAGGCGGTGCAGGACGCCTTCCTCACCGCCGTGCAGCGGTGGCCGGTCGACGGCGTGCCGCCCAGCCCGGCCGGGTGGATCGTCACCACCGCCCGCAACCGGGCCATCGACCGGCTGCGCCGCGAGTCGACCCGCATCGACCGGTACCGCGCGGCGGCCCTGCTCGCCGAGCCCGGACCCCCGCCCGAGGAGGGCGCCGTGCGCGACGACCGGCTGCGCATGCTGTTCACCTGCTGCCACCCCGCCCTGGCGCCGGCGACCCGTGTGGCGCTGACGCTGCGGCTGGTCGGCGGCCTGTCGACCGCGGAGATCGCGCACGCCTTCCTGGTGCCCGAGGCGACGATGGCCCAGCGCCTGGTGCGGGCCAAGACCAAGATCCGCGACGCCCGCATCCCCTACCGGGTGCCGACCGAGGCCGATCTGCCCGACCGGCTGGCCGGCGTCCTGGCGGTCGTCTACCTCGTCTACACGGCGGGGCACACGGCGTCAGCCGGGGACCGCCTGGTGCGCACCGACCTGTGCGCGGAGGCGGTCCGGCTGGCCCGCGAGCTGGCCGGGCTGATGCCCGACGAGCCCGAGGTGCTCGGCCTGCTGGCGCTCGTCCTGCTGAGCGAGTCGCGCCGCGCGGCCCGGGTCGCGCCGGACGGGTCGCTGGTGCCGCTGCGCGAGCAGGACCGCACGCGGTGGGACGCCGACCTGGTCGCCGAGGGGCAGGAACTGGTGCGGCACTGCCTGCGGCGCGGCACACCGGGGCCCTACCAGGTGCAGGCGGCGATCCAGGCGGTGCACAGCGACGCCCCGACCGCCGCGGACACCGACTGGCGCCAGGTGCTGGCCCTCTACGACCACCTGCTGGCGCTCAACCCGAGCCCGGTGGTGGCGCTCAACCGGGCGGTCGCGGTGGCCGAGGTCGACGGCCCCGCGGTGGCGCTGGCGCTGGTCGACGCGCTCGACCTGCCGCGCTCGCACCTGCTGCCCGCCGTCCGGGCGGACCTGCTGCGCCGGCTGGGCCGCGACACGGAGGCGGCGGAGGCCTACGACGACGCGCTCGCGCTGGCCGGGAACGCCCGCGAGCGGGCCTTCCTGGAGCGCCGGCGGGCCGAGGTGGCGGGCGGCTGAACCCGACCCCGGGGCGACGGGTGTCCTCCGGGACGCTCGTGCTCTGCCCACACCGTGGGCAGAGCAGAAGCCACGGCGAGGGCACTGCCTCAGTCCCAGGAGCGGCGCTGCTTCTTGAGCTGCCCGCGCTGCTTCTTGGCCTGGATCCGCCGCTCCTGCGACCCGCGCGTGGGCCGGGTGCGCCGGCGGGCCGCGGGCGGTGGGGCGAGCGCCGCGCGCAGGACGGCGGCCAGCCGCTCGCGCGCGGCCTGCCGGTTGCGGAGCTGCTGCCGGTGCTCGCTGGCGGCCACGGTCAGGACGCCGTCCACCAGCCGGCCGGCCAGGCGCTCGACCAGCCGCTGCCGCTGGACGTCGGACAGGCCGGCCAGCTCGAGCGGCGCGACCGACAGCTCCACCCGGGAGTCGGCGGTGTTGACGCCCTGGCCGCCCGGGCCCGACGAGCGGGAGAACCGCCAGCGCAGCGCGGCCGCGGGCACGACGAGCGAGCCGCTGACCGGCAGGTCCGCGGCGGCGTCGTCGGCGACGGGCACGGCCCCCAGTGTGACGACACCGCCGGTTCGCGGCCCCACGCCGGGCACCCTGCGTGCCACGCTGCCGCGCGTGACCACCGGGACACCGACGACCGCGCCCGCCGGACCCGGGCCGTGGTGGCGGCGACCGCGGCGCTGACCTGTGCCGCCGCCGTCCTCGGCGCCCTGGTCGCGAGGCCGTCCCCGGAGCGGACGACCTCGGGCTGGCAGGTGGCCGACGTCCCGGCGTCCACGGCCGGCCCGGTGCTCGGCACGGCCGGGGTGTGCCTCCTGCACTCGAGTCCGCGGCTGGGCCCGGTGCTCAGCCGGCGGCCGGCACCGGGTCCGGGCCACCGGCCGCGCCGGGCCGGCAGCGCACCAGCCGGCGCAGGGTGAGCCAGCTGCCTCGTCCGGCGCCGTGCCGCTCCAGCGCCTGGACGGCGTAGGCCGAGCAGGTCGGCTCGAACCGGCAGCACGGCGGGCGCCGGGGGCTGACCTCGCGCTGGTAGACCCGCACGGCGGCGACCAGCCGCTCCCGCACCCGGGTCCCGCGCCGCCCGGTGCCGGTGGCGTGCACGTGCCGCACCGTCGTCGGCACGAGGAACAGCCCGTCGACGCCGCAGCCGATCGCGTTGGCCAGGCAGCACCCGGTGTTGAGGAACAGCAGGTCGCGCAGGCACGAGCCGTCCCGGTCGTGGCCGCGGCGCGGCCCGTAGCCGTACCCACGCCCGTACCCGTAGCGCGGCCCGTACCTCCGGCCGTACCCCGGTCCGTGCCGGCGCCGCCGCGGGCCCCAGCCGCTGCTCCAGATGAAGACCATGCGCCCGATCCTCGGGGTGGGGGCCGCCCGCCGCAGGACGGGCGGGACGGGCACCATCGGGGCATGCCCGACTTCCCCCTCGCCACCGCGCTGGCCGTCGGGACGGTGGTCCTCGACGGCGGCCTGGCCACCCAGCTGGAGGCGCAGGGGCACGACCTCTCCTCGGCGCTGTGGTCGGCCCGGCTGCTGCACGACGACCCGGAGGCGGTCGTCGCCGCGCACGCCGCCTTCGCCGCATCCGGCGCCCAGGTGGCGACGACGGCCAGCTACCAGGTGTCGGTGGAGGGGCTCGCCGCTGCCGGACTGGACGCGACGGAGGCCCGGCGGCTCGTCGTCCGCTCGGTCCACCTGGCGGAGCAGGGAGCCCCGGAGGCGTGGATCGCCGGGTCCGTCGGGCCCTACGGCGCGGCCCTCGCGGACGGGTCGGAGTACACCGGCGCCTACGCCGACGAGATCGGTGTCGACCGGCTCCGGCGGTGGCACCGGCCGCGGATGGAGTGGCTGGCCGAGGCCGGGGCCGACGTCCTGGCCTGCGAGACGGTGCCCGCCGCCGCGGAGGCCGAGGCGCTGCTGGAGGAGGCCGACATGCTGGGGATGCCGGTCTGGCTGTCGCTCACCACGGTGGTGGACGGCGACGGCATCGTGCGCACCCGGCGTGGTGAGCCGGCCGGGGAGGTGTTCGCGATGGCACGCGAGCTCGACGCCGTGGTGGCCGTGGGCGTCAACTGCACCGACCCGGCCGCGGTCGGCCCGTCGCTGGCGGCGGCCGCGTCGTCGGGCAAGCCGTTGGTCGCCTACCCGAACAGCGGTGAGGGCTGGGACGCCGGCACGCGCCGCTGGACGGGCACGCCGGGGGTGGACGCCGCCCAGGTGTCCGCGTGGCTGGGTGCCGGCGCCCGGCTCGTCGGGGGCTGCTGCCGGGTCGGCCCGGCCGACACCGCCCGGATCGCCGCGATGATCAGGTGAGCTGGTCGTCGAGGGTCCTGGCTCACGACCGGTGGTGAGCCAGGACCGGTGGTGATCAGCTCACCTGGTCATCGACGGCCACGGGGGCCTTCGTCAGAGGATCGGCTTGCCGCCGGTGACCGCGACGCGGGCGCCGGAGACGTAGGACGCCTCGTCGCTGGCCAGCAGCACGTACACCGGGGCCAGCTCGGCCGGCTGGGCGGCCCGTCCCATCGGCACCTGCTGGCCGAAGCTCTCGACCTTCTCCTCCGGCATGGTCGCCGGGATCAGCGGCGTCCACACCGGACCCGGGGCGACGCTGTTGGCCCGGATGCCCTTCTCGGCCAGCATCTGCGCGAGGCTGGCGGTGAAGTTGGCGATGCCGGCCTTGGTCATCGCGTAGGCGATGAGGTTGGGGCTCGGGTTGTCCGAGTTCACCGACGACGAGTTGATGATCGAGGCGCCCGGCTGCATGTGCGGGATCGCGTCCTTGGTGAGCGTGAACATCGCCGTCAGGTTCACCGCCACGGTGTGGTCCCACTCCTCGTCGGAGATCTCCTCGACCGACGGGTGGCTCATCTGGAACGCCGCGTTGTTCACCAGGACGTCGACCCTGCCGAACTCCTCGACGGCCCTGGGGATGATCGTCTTCTGGTGCGCGCGGTCGGCGAGGTCACCGGCGACGAGCACGCACTTCCGGCCGGCCTCCTCGACGTACTTCGCGGTGTCCTTGGCGTCCTCGTGCTCGTTCAGGTACGAGATCAGGACGTCGGCGCCCTCGCGGGCGAAGGCGATCGCGACGGCTCGGCCGATGCCGCTGTCACCGCCGGTGATGACCGCCGCCTTGCCGGTCAGCCGGCCGGAGCCGCGGTAGCTCTCCTCGCCGTGGTCGGGCTTGGGGTCCATCTCCCCCAGCGTGCCGGGGACCTGCTGCTGCTGGGCGGGCTGGGACTCGGGACGGGGCTCGGACACGGTCGTCCTCCTGCGGTCTGCGCGGATCGGCGGGCTGGGCCGGGTGCCTGGTCTCGGCGTCGCGGTCGCCCTACCCCCGCCGTCGGCAGCGGAACCGGCGCGGGTCGGGCCCGTTCCGGGAAGAGGCGGGCCGTCGGGCACGCTGTCCACCACGATGACCGCGACCGCCGCCCCTCCCCTCCTCGACGACCCCGGCGACCTCGCCGCGCTCCGGGCGCGCGGTGCCGACCCCGACGAGCTGTTCAGCACCTTCGCCGCCTGGGCGGAGGGCAACGGCACGACGCTGTACCCGGCGCAGGAGGAGGCGCTGATCGAGCTGGTCAGCGGCGCCAACGTCGTCCTCGCGACGCCGACCGGGTCCGGCAAGTCGCTGGTGGCCACCGGCGCGCAGTACGCCGCGCTGGCCGAAGGCAGGCGCAGCTGGTACACCGCGCCGATCAAGGCCCTGGTCAGCGAGAAGTTCTTCGCGCTGTGCGGCGTCTTCGGCGCGGAGAACGTCGGCATGCTCACCGGCGACGCCGCGGTCAACCGGGACGCCCCGGTCATCGCCTGCACCGCCGAGGTCCTGGCCAACATCGCCCTGCGCGAGGGCGCCGACGCCGACGTCGGCCTCGTGGTGATGGACGAGTTCCACTTCTACGGCGACCCCGACCGCGGCTGGGCCTGGCAGGTGCCGCTGCTCGAGCTGCCGAGGGCGCAGTTCTTGCTGATGAGCGCCACCCTCGGCGACACCGGCTGGCTGCGCGAGGACCTCACCCGCCGCACCGGCCGGCCCACTGCGCTGGTGGCCAACGCCGAGCGCCCGGTGCCCCTGCACCACTACTACGCGACCACGCCGATGCACGAGACGATCCAGGAGCTGCTGGACACCCGGCAGGCGCCGGTCTACGTGGTGCACTTCACCCAGGCCTCGGCGCTGGAGCGCGCGCAGGCGCTGATGAGCGTCAACGTGTGCACCAGGGAGGAGAAGGCCGCGATCGCCGAGATGATCGGCGGCTTCCGGTTCACCACCTCCTTCGGGACGACGCTGTCGCGGCTGGTGCGCCACGGCATCGGCGTCCACCACGCCGGGATGCTGCCCAAGTACCGGCGCCTGGTCGAGCAGCTGGCCCAGGCCGGGCTGCTCAAGGTCATCTGCGGCACCGACACCCTCGGCGTCGGCATCAACGTGCCCATCCGCACCGTCGTGTTCTCCGCGCTCTCCAAGTACGACGGCACCCGCACCCGGCTGCTCAACGCCCGCGAGTTCCACCAGATCGCCGGGCGGGCCGGGCGGGCCGGCTACGACACCGCGGGCACGGTCGTCGTCCAGGCGCCCGAGCACGAGGTGGAGAACCTCCGGCAGTTCGCCAAGGTCTCCGACGACCCCAAGAAGCGCCGCAAGCTGGTGCGCAAGAAGGCACCCGAGGGCATGGTGCCGTGGTCGGAGGGCACCATGCGCCGGCTGGTCGAGGCCGAGCCGGAGCCGCTGACCAGCAACTTCCGGGTGTCGACGGCGATGGTGCTCGACGTCGTCGACCGCCCCGGTGACCCGTTCGCCGCGATGCGCCGGCTGCTCACGGAGAACCACGAGCCGCGCAAGCGGCAGCTGCGGCACATCCGCGAGGCGATCGGCATCGCCCGCTCGCTGCTGCAGGCCGGGGTGCTGGTGCGGCTCGACGAGCCGCAGCCGGACGGGCGGCGCCACGACCTGACCGTCGACCTGCCGCCGGACTTCGCGCTCAACCAGCCGCTGTCGACCTTCGCGCTGGCCGCGATCGACCTGCTCGACCCCGGGTCGGAGACCTACGCCCTGGACGTGGTCAGCGTCATCGAGGCCACCCTCGACGACCCGCGGCAGGTCCTCGCCGCGCAGCTGAACAAGGCCAAGGGCGAGGCGGTGGCCCGGATGAAGGCCGAGGGGATCGAGTACGAGGAGCGCATGGAGCTGCTCGAGGAGATCAGCTACCCGCAGCCGCTGGCCGAGCTGCTCGAGCACGCGCTGGAGGTCTACACCCGCTCGAACCCGTGGGCGGCCGATGCCCACCTGTCGCCGAAGTCCGTCGTCCGCGACGTGTGGGAGAACGCCTACACCTTCCGCGAGCTGGTCAACACCTACGGGCTGACCCGCGCGGAGGGCGCGGTGCTGCGCTACCTCTCCGACGCCTACAAGGCGCTGCGCTCCGGCGTCCCCGCCGCCGCCCGCACCGACGAGGTGACCGACCTGGTCGAGTGGCTCGGCGAGCTGGTCCGCCAGGTCGACTCCTCGCTCCTCGACGAGTGGGAGCAGCTGACCAGCCCGGACCAGCCGCTGGACGCGCCGGTCGCCGTCCCGGTGCGCCCCCGCCCGTTGACCGGCAACGAGCGGGCGTTCACCGCGATGGTCCGCAACCAGCTGTTCCGCCGGGTCGAGCTGTTCGCCCGCCGCCGGTGGTACGACCTCGGCGAGCTCGACCGCGGCTCCGGGTGGGACGCCGACCGGTGGGGCGAGGTGGTGCAGGCCTACTTCGCCGAACACGCCGAGCTCGGCACCGGCGCCGACGCCCGCGGCCCGGCCCTGCTCGTCTGGGACAAGCAGCCCGGCGTCTGGCGGGTCCGGCAGATCCTCGACGACCCGGAGGGCGACCACGACTGGGGCTTCGACGTCGAAGTCGACCTCGAGGCCTCCGACGAGGAGGGCGCCGTCGTCCTGCGCGTGGTCGACGCCGGCCGCAAGGACTGAGGAGCCCCACCACCGGCGCGGTCGCGGCGGGTCCCTGCCGGAGGCCGATCGGTCAGCTGAGGTGCAGGTACCAGGCGAGCAGGAAGCAGGCCAGCGCGAGCCAGGTCAGCGCCGCGCGGACCCAGTTGGCGCGCAGCCAGCGGGTCCGGGCGACCCGCCAGTCGTCGGGCACCGCGTCGGGCTCCCAGGACAGCATCACGTCGTAGTTGGGTTCGGCCCACCGCCGCGAGACCACGAGGGGGCCGGTGACCGTCGCCGCCAGCCCCACCGCCGTCAGGACGAACGGCGCGCCGGTGACCTGGTCCCGCAGCCCCACCAGCGCCACGGCGGGGGCGAGCACCAGCAAGGCCACGAGGACGGTGTTGGTGGGCGACGTCCGGGCCACCGGCAGGAACGCGCGCATCCCCTCGGCGAACCCACGCGGCCCCTGGCTCGCGTACACCGGGTGCAGGATGGTCGTGAGCATCAGCAGGAGCCCCGACCACAGGCCGGCGGCGACGACGCTGACCCCGAGTGCGATGTCCGGCAGCACGACCGCGCCCCCTGCCCGTGGACGAAGAGGTCGGCACGAGCCTGGCACCGCCCGCGCGCGACGGCGTCCTCGTGTGCGCCCGCCGGCGGCCTCCCCGCGCGTTGCCACGCGCCGTGGCCGCTGCCGACGCCGGGTCGTCCCCGCCCCGCTGCCCGGCGCGCCGGGGCCGCCTGGCACCCTCGCGGCTGATGTCGGCATGACCGTGTTCGAGATGCTCGCGGTCGCCGCGGCGGGGCTGGCCGCAGGCGCCATCAACGCCGTCGTCGGCTCGGGCACCCTGGTGACCTTCCCGGTGCTGCTGGGCGTGGGCCTGCCGCCGGTGACCGCGACGGTCAGCAACTCGCTCGGCCTGGTGCCCGGCAACCTCGCCGGGTCGCTGGGCTACCGCCGCGAGCTGGCCGGGCAGCGCTGGCTGCTGCTGCGGCTCCTCCCGGCCTCGGTGCTCGGCGCGCTGACCGGCGCCTTCCTGCTGCTGCACCTGCCGGCGAGCAGCTTCGAGGCCGTCGTGCCGGTCCTCGTCGGGCTCGCCGTCGTCCTCGTGGCGGTCCAGCCGCTGGTCCAGCGGGCCCTGGCGCGCCGGCGGTCCGCCGACGCACCGCCGTCCCGGATCGGCCCCGGCCGGCTGGCCGCGCTCTTCGCCGGCGCCTACGCCACCGGCAGCTACGGCGGCTACTTCGCGGCCAGCCAGGGCGTCCTGCAGATCGGCGTCTTCGGGCTGCTGCTCCGCGAGTCCCTGCAGCGGCTCAACGCGATCAAGAACGTGCTCACCCTGGCGGTCAACGGCGTCGCCGCCGGGGCCTACATCGTGGTGGCGACCGACCGCGTCGACTGGCGCGCCGCCGGGCTGGTGGCCGCCGGGTCGCTGCTCGGCGGATACGTCGGCGCCCGCTTCGGCCGCCGGCTGCCGTCGGCCGTGCTGCGCGCCGCGATCGTCGCCCTGGGCTGCGTGGCGATCGCCGTGCTGCTGACCCGGTGACCCCGCCGGACCGGCCGGTGTCGAAGCCGCGCAGGTGGGACGGCAAGCTTGACCCATGACCGGGAGTGCAGCCGAACGCTTCGACGGAGCCCTCGCCTCCGCACCGCCCGACCTCGACGGCCCCGACCTGCTACCCGCCCGGTTGGCGCGGGCCTGCGCGGCGGCCCTGGGCATCGACGGCGCCGGGCTGAGCCTGCACGTCGGCGTGCTGCGGACGCCGATCGGCGCGAGCGATGCCGAGACCGCCCGCGCCGAGCGCCTGCAGTTCACCGTCGGCGACGGCCCCTGCCTGCGCGCCAACGACAACGGCGAGGTCATCGCCTTCTCGCTCGAGGACATCGCCCGCAACTGGCCGCAGCTGTGGGCCTCGCTGGTGGACCAGACCACCTTCCGCGGCGTGCTGTCGGTACCGCTGCCCCCGCCGATGGGACCGCTGGTGGTCCTCGACCTCTACGTGCGCGACCCCGCGACGCTGACCGCGCTCAAGCGCGCCGACATCCACGACGTCTCCCTGGCCACGACCCAGGAGCTGGCGCTCACGGTGACCGGGCCGGAGTTCCCCGACGACGGGAGCAGCTGGCTCGACGGGCCCGACGCGCAGCGCCGGGCCCGCGTCTGGCAGGCCATGGGGCTGGTCGGCATCGCCCTGGGGCTGGACGCCGACGACGCCATCGCCACGATGCGTGCCTCGGCGATCTCCGCGGGCCGGGTGGTGGACGACGTCGCCGATGACATCGTCGCCGGCCGCCTCGTGCCCGAGGAGCTGCGTGCTGCCCCCCATCGCGACGGCAACGCCGGGTGACCCCTGCGCAGTTCGCCCTCCTCGTTCTGGCCGGCGTCGGCGGGGGGCTGACCGGCAGCATCGCCGGCCTGGCGTCACTGGTCAGCTACCCCGCCCTGCTCGCCACCGGCCTGCCGCCGGTGACGGCCAACGTGACCAACACGGTCGCGCTCGTGCTCAACGGCGTGGGCTCGGTGAGCGCCTCCGGGCCGGAGCTGCGCGGCCAGGAACGGCGGCTGCTGCGGCTCGGGACCGGTGCGGTCCTCGGGGGCGCGGCCGGCGCGGCGCTGCTGCTGCTCACGCCCTCGGACGCCTTCGAGCGGATCGTGCCCTGGCTGATCGCCGCGGCCTCGATCGCCCTGCTGGTGCAGCGGCCCCCGCGGGAGCTGGCCGAGCGCGGAGCTGCGGCCCACCCGACCCACCGCGACCCGTGGTGGCTGCCCGCGGTCGTCTTCGCGATCGCGATCTACGGCGGCTACTTCGGCGCGGCCGCCGGCGTGATGCTGCTGGCGTTCTTCCTGCTGTCGACCGGCGAGGGCCTGGCGCGGGGCAACGCGCTGCGCAACGTGGTGCTGCTCGCGGCCAACGTGACCGCCTCGATCGGCTTCGTGGTGTTCGCGCCGATCGCCTGGTCGGCCGCGCTCCCCCTGGCGATCGGGCTGTTCGTGGGCGGGCGCCTCGGCCCGCGGGTGGTGCGGCGGGCGCCGCAGGTCCTGCTGCGGCGGCTGATCGCGCTGGCCGGACTGGGTCTGGCGGTGCACCTGGCCGTGCAGGCCTACGGCTAGGGCGTGTCCGACGGACCCGCGCCGACGGGAGCACCGGTCGGGTGGGTGCTCCGCGGCGTCGGCGGCGCCCCCGGGCCGGCGGTCCGTCGGACGCGGCCCGGACCCGGGCGCCGTCCTCCGGCGCCCGGGCCCGCCGCTCAGCTGACGTAGGCGGCCAGGAAGAGCACGAACGCGCTGGCCAGCAGCAGCAGCCGGGCCGGCGTGAGCCCGTTGATGAGGTTGGCCGTCGCCTCGACCCAGGCGGGCCGGATGCCGGCCTCCCGGGCGCCGCGGCGCACCAGGCGCACCTCGTCGGCCAGCAGTGCGCCGGCCGCGCCGAGCATGCCGAGTCCGACGGTCAGGAACACCAGGGCCAGCCGCTCGCGGAACGCCTCGGCGACGCCGCCGAGGAGCAGCACGACGAGCAGGCCGACGAGCAGCCCGGCCACCGCACCGGCGACGGGCGCCCACGGGCCCATCCGGGTCAGCGGGAACGCACTCCGGGCGCTGATCCTGGGGCGGCGCGCCACGGGCCCGGTCTGCTGCCCGCCCTCCGGACCGGCGGTGCCCCCCGCAGCCGGGACCTCGGCCGGTTGCGGCGGGGCCGGCGGTGCGCCGACCGGGATCGGGCCGGTCGGGGCCGGGCCGGACGGCACGGCCCCGGAGGGTGCCGCGCCCGGAGGTACGGCTCCGGACGGTGTCGCACCGGACGGTGTCGCACCGGACGGTGTCGCACCGGACGGTGTCGCACCGGACGGGGTGGCACCGGACGGGGTGGCTCCGGACGGTGTCGCACCGGCGGGCGGGGCCGCGGGCAGCTCGGTGGTCACGGGGGACGACGGGGTGGGGGGTGCCTCGGACATCGCCGCCCACGCTAGGCGGCGGGGCCGACGGGAGCACGGAGGCGGTCCGGGTGTCGACCGCCCGACAGCCCGACGGCTCGACAGGGTCCCTGGTCCTGGGCCGTCCGGACTACCCCAATCGTCTGATGGAGACGAAACCTCCCGGTAACACAGACTTCACGCACCACACCGGATCGGCGGCACACCGCGGTGCCGTCGGCGCAACCGGTCGAGCGTGCAGGGGAGCCCATGGTCCCGACCCAGTCCGAGCGGGTCCTTCCCGGACACCAGAGCGCGATCAGCCGCGCCGGTCCGGCCCCGTCCGGACTCCCCTGACCGCGCAGTCCGGCTCCGTGTATCAGCGCCGCCGCCGCCTCCTCTGTCCGAGTGCGAGCTCTTGCCCACCTCCCCGCAGTCCCGGTTCCCACGAGCAGCCAGTGCGCTGCGCCCCCTGAGGAGACCGTAGTGACCGTCATCTCCGTCCCGCAGGCCTTCAACGAGGACGACCTGTACGTGGACCTGGCGTCGATCTTCGACGTCCCGCTGTACCTCAAGTGCGAGGGCTTCAACTTCGCCGGCTCGATCAAGCTCAAGGCCGCCACCGAGATGGTCGAGGCCGCGGAGCGGGACGGCGTCCTGACCGAGGACTCGATCATCATCGAGTCCTCGTCGGGGAACCTGGGCGTCGCGCTGAGCATGATCGCGGCCAGCAAGGGCTACCGGTTCCTGTGCGTGACCGATCCGCGCTGCAACCTGCAGACCCGGCGGCTGATGGAGGCCCTGGGCAGCCAGGTCCACATCGTCACCGAGCCCGACCCGGTGGGCGGCCTCCTCGGGGCCCGGAAGGCCTACGTCCGCGGGATGTGCGCCTCCGACAGCCGCTACGTGTGGCTGAACCAGTACCGCAACCCGAACAACTGGGGAGCGCACTACCGCCGGACTGCGCCGGCGATCGCCCGCGCCTTCCCGGACCTGGACGTGCTGTTCCTGGGCGCGGGCACCACCGGGACCCTGATGGGCTGCGCCCGCTGGTTCAAGCAGTGGGACCGCCCGGTGCGGATCGTCGCCGTCGACAGCATCGGTTCGGTGACCTTCGGCGGGCCACCCAGCCAGCGGGTCATCCCCGGGCTGGGCAGCGGCGAGCGACCGGAGATGCTCGACGAGTCCTACGTCGACGACGTGGTCATGGTCGAGGAGGCGGACACGATCCGCACCTGCCACCGGCTGGCCCACCGCGGCTTCCTGTTCGGCGGCTCCACCGGCACGGTGGTCAGCGGAGCGACGAGCTGGCTGGCCCGCCACGGGAGCGCCGGCGTCACGGCCGTGGCCCTCGCCCCCGACCTCGGCGAGCGCTACCTGGACACCGTCTACCAGACCAACTGGCTCGAGGACCTCTTCGGCAAGGACGTGCTGGGCCCGGTCCAGGCCGCCCACCCGTTCCCGGAGAGCCTGTCGCGGCCGGCCGAGGCGGGCGCCGACCAGGGTGGCGCCACCCTGGTCTCCTCCCCGCCGGACGCCGACGTCGTCCCGCTGCCCCTGCCGCGGTCGGGGAGCTGACGTGCTGGGACACCCCGTGGACGTCATCTCCGCCGGCGCGGTCGCCCCCGCGCCGGCCGTGGACCCGGTGCTCGACGGCTACGCCGCGGTGCTCGCCGAGGTGCTGGGCGTGGCCTCCGTCGACCCCGACGCGCACGTCTTCGACGACCTGGGCGCGGACTCCATGGTCATGGCCCGCTTCTGCGCCCGCGTGCGCAAGCAGGCCGGCCTGCCGGCGGTCTCGATCAAGGACGTCTACGCGCACCCGACGGTGCGCGGCCTGGCCACGGCGCTCGCGCCCGCCCCGGCACCGGCCCCGGCGGCCGACCCGGTGACGTCGGGCCTGGCGGCGGTGCTCGCCGAGGTGCTGGGCGTGGCCTCCGTCGACCCCGACGCGCACGTCTTCGACGACCTGGGCGCGGACTCCATGGTCATGGCCCGCTTCTGCGCCCGCGTGCGCAAGCAGGCCGGCCTGCCGGCGGTATCGATCAAGGACGTCTACGCGCACCCGACGGTGCGCGGCCTGGCCACGGCGCTCGCGCCGGCGCCGGCCGCGAACCCGGTCCAGGACGGGCTGGCCGCCGTCCTGGCCGAGGTGCTGGGCGTGGCCTCCGTCGACCCCGACGCGCACGTCTTCGACGACCTGGGCGCGGACTCCATGGTCATGGCCCGCTTCTGCGCCCGCGTGCGCAAGCAGGCCGGCCTGCCGGCGGTCTCGATCAAGGACGTCTACGCGCACCCGACGGTGCGCGGCCTGGCCACGGCGCTCGCGCCGGCGCCGGCTGAGGTCGAGGCCCCGGTCCCGGCCGACGTGGCGCCTGTCGCGGCGAGCTCCCCGGTGGCTCGGGCGAGCCATGCCGAGTACGTGGCCACCGGCACGATGCAGGTGGCCCTGTTCCTCGCCTACGCCATGGTCATGGGCACGGTGCTCCAGCGCGGCTTCGAGTACATCTGGGCCGGTGGCGGCCTCCTCGAGGACTACCGCCGAGCGGCCCTCGTGGGCGGGGCCGCCTTCATCCTGACGTGCACGCTCCCGATCCTGGCGAAGTGGCTGCTCATCGGCCGCTGGCGACCCCAGCAGATCCGCATCTGGAGCGCGGGCTACCTCCGCTTCTGGTTCGTCAAGACGCTGGTCTCCGCCAACCCGCTGGTCCTGTTCGCCGGCTCGCCGATCTACAGCTTCTACCTGCGGGCCCTGGGCGCGAAGGTCGGGCGCGGCGTGGTCGTCTTCAGCCGGCACGTGCCCGTCTGCACCGACCTGCTGACCATCGGCGACGGCACGGTCATCGAGAAGGACGGCTTCCTCTGCACCCACCGGGCCGTCGACGGCGTCATCCAGACCGGCCGGGTGACGCTCGGCAGGGACGTGTTCATCGGCGAGAAGTCCGTGCTCGACATCGAGACGTCGATGGGCGACGGCGCCCAGCTGGGCCACGCCTCCTCCCTGCAGGCCGGACAGGCCGTGCCGGCCGGCGAGCACTGGCACGGATCGCCGGGAGAGCCGACCACGGCCGACTACCGGGGCGTCGCTCCCGCCGACTGCGGCCCGTGGCGCAGGGCCCGGTACGCCGGTCTGCAGCTGCTGTACCTGTTCGGCCTGTACCTGCCGTTCTCCTTCGGCGTCCTGGCCTACCTGGTGTCGGAGATCCCGTGGATGGGCCGGCTGCTCGAGGGCGGCCCCCTGGCCTTCACCAGCGCGTCGTTCTACGGCACCGCGCTGCTGACGTCCCTCGTCCTCTACTTCGGGGGCATCCTGCTCAGCCTGCTCGTCGTGATGGTCGTCCCGCGCCTGCTCGACCTCGTCATCGAGCCGGACCGGGTCTACCGGCTGTACGGGATCCACTACGTGTTCCACCGGGCGATCTCGCGGCTGACCAACCGGAAGTTCTTCCACGAGGTGTTCGGCGACAGCTCTTACATCGTCGGCTACCTGTCAGCCCTCGGTTACCGGCTCCAGCCGGTCGTGCAGACCGGGTCGAACTTCGGCACCGAGGTGAAGCACGACAGCCCCTACCTGACCTCCATCGGTCGGGGGACGGTGGTCGCCAGCGGGATCTCGATCGTGAACGCCAACTACTCCAGCACGTCGTTCAGCGTGTCCCGGACGCGCATCGGCGGGAACAACTTCCTCGGCAACGACATCGTCTACCCGCCGCAGGGCAGGACCGGCGACAACTGCCTGCTGGCCACGAAGGTCCTGGTCCCGATCGACGGGCCGGTCCGGGAGGGCGTCGGTCTGCTGGGCTCCCCGGCCTTCCAGATTCCCCGCAGCGTCGCCCGGGACGACAAGTTCATCCGGATGGCGCACGACGAGCAGTTCCCGCAGCGGCTCGCCGCGAAGAACCGGCACAACCTCGCCAGCATCGGGCTGTTCCTGCTGTCGCGGTGGGTCTTCAGCTTCGCCCTCATCCTCATCGCCTTCGCGATGGTCGACCTGTACCACTCGCTCGGCGCCGGGGCGATCGCGCTGGCCAACGTCGCACTGGTCCTGTTCACCGTCTGCTACTTCGCGTTCGTCGAGCGGGCGTCCACCGGGTTCAAGGGCGTGCGGCCGAAGTACTGCTCCATCTACGACGTCGACTTCTGGCGGACGGAGCGCTTCTTCAAGCTCTGCGCGCGGGCGAACGTGCACCGGCTGATGAACGGCACCCCGTTCAAGTCCGTGCTGTGGCGGATGGTCGGCGTCCGGGTCGGGAAGCGGCTGTACGACGAGGGCGCCGGGATGTCGGAGAAGAACATCGTGACCATCGGTGACGACGTCATCCTCAACGCGGGTGCGTACATCCAGTGCCACTCGCAGGAGGACTACGCCTTCAAGTCCGACGCCACCACGATCGGCTCGGGCTCCACGATCGGCGTGGCCACCATGGTCCATTACGGCGTGACCGTGGGGGACGGCGCCGTCATCGGGCCGGAGTCCTTCCTCATGAAGGGCGAGGAGGTGCCGGCCGGCGCCCGCTGGGGCGGCAACCCCGCTGCCGAGCTCGACGCGACCCCCTTCCCCGCCTTCACCGCACCGGCTCCGCGTGCGGAGCTCGGCACCCACGACGACGCCCGCCCCGGGCAGGACACCCAGACCGTGGAGGAGTTCATGCAGCTGTTCGGCCAGGACAGGGAGGTCTCGGCCATCCCGGTCCCGCGCAGGAGCGGCCGGCACCGCGCCAGCCAGCGTCACCTGGCGGGGTCCCGGTGACCGCCGTCGGGACGGCCACGGACGTCGGCCGCGCGTTCTGGGCCGAGGTGCTCTCCGCCGGCGGGTCGACGACCATCCCCCGGTGGTCGACCGCGCCCGCACCCGGCACGGCCGAGCTCGAGGTCACGATCCCCGACTCCACCCGGGTCGCGCTGCGCCGGCTGGCCGACCGGCTGGCGGTGCCGCTGGGATCCGTGCTGCTCGCGGCGCACGCCAGGGTGCTCTCCGCACTCAGCGGCGAGCACGAGGTGGCGACCGGGTACGTCGCCGGGGACGGCGACCGGCCCCTGCCGTGCCGGCTCTCGACGGACGCCGACTCGTGGCGGGCGCTGGTGCGGCGCGCCGCGGCGGTCGAGGCCGGACTGCTCGCGCACCGGCACGCCCCCGTCGACGAGCTCCGCCGTGAGCTGGGCACCGACGGACCGTCGTTCGAGACGGTGTTCGACCCGACCGGCGCGGGCACCGGACTGCCCCGCGACATCGTCCTGGAGGTCGCTCCGGCGCACCACGGCGACCGGCTGGCCCTGCGACTGCGGTACCGGACCGACGTGCTGGACACCGGGGCTGCGTCGCGGATCGCCGGCTACCACCGCACGGCGCTGGAGCAGCTCGCGGACGACCCGGGTGCCCAGCCGCGTCGGACCGGCCTGCTCTCGGCCGAGGAGCTGCGCTTCCAGCTCGAGGACCTCGGCGGCCCGTGCCGCGAGCTGCCCGACCGCCCCGTGCACGAGCTGTTCGAGGAGCGAGTGGCGCAGCAGCCCGACGCCGTGGCCGTGGTCTGCGGCGACCGGCAGTGGACCTACCGGGAGCTCAACGCTCGCGCCAACCGGCTCGGCCGGGCGCTGCTGACCCGCGGCGTGCGGCGCGAGGACGTCGTCGCGGTGGTCATGGAGCGCGACCTCGAGTGGGTCGCCGCGGTGCTCGCCGTCTACAAGTCCGGCGGGGTGTACCTGGCGCTCGAGCCGCACTTCCCGGCGGGCCGGATCGGGACGGCGCTCACCCGCGCGGAGTGCCGGCTGGTGCTCACCGAGGAGGGCAGCAGCACCACGCTGGACCAGGCGCTCGAGACGCTGCCCGGCGTCGAGCGGCTCCCCGTCGACGCGGCCTGGGCGGAGGAGCACGCCGACGGTGACCTCGGCGTCCCGGTCGAGCTCGACCAGCTGGCCTACCTGCTGTTCACCTCGGGCTCCACCGGTGAGCCCAAGGGCGTGCTGTGCGAACACGCCGGCCTGCTCAACCACCTGTTCGCCAAGATCGAGGACCTCGACCTCGTCGAGGGGGAGGTCGTGCCACAGACCGGGCCGCAGTGCTTCGACATCTCGATCTGGCAGATGGTCGCGGGACTGGTGCTCGGCGGACGGACGCTGGTCGTCCCGCAGGAGGTCGTGCTGGACGTCGAGCGGTTGGTCGACACGCTCGTCGACGGCCGGGCCGCGGTGCTGCAGGTGGTGCCGTCCTACCTGGACGTCGTGCTCACCTACCTGGAGCACCACCCCCGCGCGCTGCCCGACCTGCACACGGTCTGCCCCACGGGCGACTTCCTCAAGAAGGAGCTCGTGCAGCGCTGGTTCGCCGCCCACCCCGGGATCCCGGTCGTCAACACCTACGGCCTGACCGAGACCTCCGACGACGCCGTCCACGAGGTCATGACGGAGGTGCCCGACCGGGACCGCGTGCCCCTCGGCCGCCCGATCCAGAACGTGCACGTCGACGTGGTCGACGAGCAGGGGACGCCCGTCCCCCTGGGCGCTCCGGGACTCATCGTCTTCTCCGGGGTGTGCGTCGGCCGGGGCTACATCAACGACCCGGAGCGCACGGCCCGCGCCTTCTCCACCGACCCCAACCGGCCGGGGCAACGGCTGATGATGAGCGGCGACTACGGCCGCTGGCTGCCCGACGGGAAGCTGGACTACCTCGGCCGCCGCGACAACCAGGTCAAGATCCGCGGGTTCCGGATCGAGATCGGGGAGATCGAGAACGCTCTCCTGCGGGTGCCCGGCGTGCGGGACGGTGCCGCGATCGTCGCCGAGGGCGCCGACCGGACCAAGCACCTGGTGGCCTTCTACTCCGGGCCGGCGCCGATCGACGTCGGCGAGTTGACCGAACGGCTGGCCGGCTCCGTGCCCGACTACATGGTCCCGTCGGCCTTCCACTGGCGCGACCCCCTGCCGCTGACCCCCAACGGCAAGATCGACCGGACCACGCTGACCGCCCTCGCCGGGGAGCTGCTCACCGGCAGCCAGGACCGCGACGCGCCCGTCACGCCGACCGAGCGCCGGCTGGCCGACGTCTGGTCGACGGTGCTCGGCGTCCCGGCCGACCAGATCGGCCGGCGGGACTCCTTCGGCGCCCTCGGCGGGACCTCCCTGTCGGCGGTGAAGCTCCTGGTCGCCCTGGGTCGCGCGGTCTCGCTGAAGGAGCTCCAGGCCGCCCCCGACCTCGCCGCCCTCGCCACGCTGCTCGACGAGCGCGCCGGCACGACCCCCATCCCCTCGCCCCGAACCCCCGAGAGGACCTCCTGATGTCGTCGTCCCCCCCGGCGTCCCTGCTCGACGTGGAGCTGCGCCCGGGCAGCCCCCCGGTGCTGCGCGTCGGCGCCGGCGACCCCGCGGCCTGGGCCGGCGAGCACCGCGACGCGCTGCGCGCCGCCGTCCTGGAGCACGGGTCGCTGCTGGTCCGCGGCCTGGGCCTGGCCGACGCGGACACGGTCGCCGCCGTGGCGGGACGGCTGACCGACCGGCTGGTCGCCGAGCGGGAGGCCTTCGCGCCCCGGCAGCCGCAGCCCGGCGGCCTGTTCTCGGCCACGCCCTGGCCGGCCAACCAGCCGATGTGCATGCACCACGAGCTCAGCTACACCCTCGAGGTGCCCGGCCTGATGCTCTTCGCCTGCCTCACCGCCCCCACCGCGGGCGGGGCGACGGCGGTCGCCGACGCGCCGACCGTCCTCGACGCCCTCCCCGCGGAGCTGGTGGCGAGGTTCGAGCGGGAGGGCTGGATGCTCACCCGCAGCTTCAACGACGAGATCGGGGCCTCGATCGAGGAGGCCTTCGGCGTCGAGGACCGGGGCGCCGTGGAGGACTACTGCCGGGCCAACGGCATCGAGTACGAGTGGCAACCCGACGGTGGCCTGCGCACCCGGCAGCGGCGCAGCGCCGTCGTCCGCCACCCCGTCACCGGGCAGCGGTGCTGGTTCAACCAGGTCGCCTTCCTCAACCAGTGGACGCTGGCCGAGGAGGTCCGCGAGTACCTGGTGGACGTGTACGGCGAGGACGGGTTGCCGTTCAACACGCGGTTCGGCAACGGCGACCCGATCGGCGAGGACGTCGTGCAGGTCGTCAACGAGGTCTACGAGGCCAACACCGCGCGGAACCCCTGGCAGGCCGGCGACCTGCTGCTGGTCGACAACATCCGCACCGCGCACAGCCGGGAGGCGTACGAGGGACCGCGCGAGGTGCTCGTCGGGATCGCCGACCCGACCCGCCTGGCCGAGCACGCGCCGACCGCCTGACGCCCACCGTTCCGCCCCGCACGAGGAGACCCATGTCACAGCAGCTCACCGTGCCACCGTTCGCGGTGGTCCCCGGCGCGCAGGTCCAGTCCGCGCTGCAGGGTCGCGAGAAGGAGATCGTCGAACTCGTCGAGGCCACCTACCGGCTCCACGGTGCCGGGGACTCGGTCAACCCGCCGTCCTACTTCCTGCGCTTCCCCGACCGCCCGTCCTCCCGGATCATCGCGCTGCCGGCCTCCATCGGCGGGCAACTGCGGGTGGACGGCGTGAAGTGGATCTCGAGCTTCCCGGAGAACGTGGCGGCCGGCATCCCCCGCGCCTCGGCCGTGCTGATCCTCAACGACCACGACACCGGCTACCCGTTCGCCTGCATGGAGGCCTCGGTCATCAGCGCCACCCGGACCGCGGCGTCGGCAGCGGCGGGTGCCGACTGGCTCAGCCGCGGACGTCCGCGCCCGACGCGCATCGGGTTCTTCGGCGTCGGCCTCATCGCCCGCTACATCCACACCTACCTGGCCGCGACCGGCTGGTCGTTCGACGAGATCGGCGTGCACGACCTGTCCTCGGACAGCGCCGCCGGCTTCACCGGCTACCTGGAGCAGTCGGGCACCGGGGCCCGGCTGACCGTGCACGACAGCGCGGAGGAGCTGATCCGCTCCAGCGACCTGGTCGTCTTCGCCACGGTCGCCGGCAAGCCGCACGTCACCGACCCGTCCTGGTTCGACCACGCCCCCCTGGTGCTGCACGTGTCGCTGCGCGACCTCGCGCCGGAGATCCTGCTGCGCTCGGTCAACGTGGTCGACGACGTCGAGCACTGCCTGAAGGCCGACACCTCGCCACACCTCGTCGAGCAGCTCACGGGCAACCGCGACTTCCTGCTCGGCACGCTGGACGACGTCATGTCCGGGCGGGTCACCGTGCCGTCCGACCAGCCGGTGGTCTTCTCGCCCTTCGGCCTCGGCGTGCTCGACCTCGCGGTCGGCAAGTCCGTCTACGACGAGCTGGCCCGCACCGGCGAGCTGCACGTCGTCGACGACTTCTTCACCGAGCTGCGCCGGTACGGGTGAGGACGGCGCGGTGGGGAGCATGACCGGGTCGGCCGTCGTGGCCGGCTGCGAGTGGCTGGAGTACGACTACGGGCCGGCGCTGCTGCCGCAGGACCGGCCGGCCAGTTTCACCATGTGGCGGTACCGGGACCTGCTGCCGCTGCCGGACGGCGAGGTGCGGTACCCGCTGCCGATCGGCGGCACGCCGCTCCTGCCGGCCCCCGCGCTGCGCCGGACGGTCGCGGCCCCCCGCCTGTGGCTCAAGGACGAGACGCGCAACCCGACCACGTCCAACAAGGACCGGGCCACCGCGCTGGTGATCGAGGACGGCCTGCGGAGGGGGATCGACACGATCACGACCGCCTCCACCGGCAACGCGGCGATCTCCACGGCCTTCGGCGCTGCCGCGGCCGGGCTGCGGGCGGTCATCTTCGTCTCCCTCGGCTGCCGGCCGGAGAAGGTGGCCATGATGACGCAGGCCGGTGCCTGGGTGTTCCAGGTGCCGGCCGGCTACGCGGCCGCCACCGACCTCTCCCGGGACGCCGCCCGGGCGTTCGGCTGGCTGGACCGCAACACCGGCGCCAACCCGGTCACCCTCGAGGCCAAGAAGACCGTCGCCCTCGAGGTGTGGGAGCAGCTGGGCCGGGTGGTCCCGGACGTCGTGGTCGCCCCGGTGGGCGACGGCCCGACGCTGGTGGCGCTGGACAAGGGCTTCGACGAGCTCGTCCGCTGCGGTCTGGCCTCCCGGCGGCCCCGCCTGATCGGGGTGCAGGCCGAGCACTGCCAGCCGTTGGTGCAGGCCTGGCTCGGCACGCCGGCCGCTCCTGAGGAATTGGACCCCGCAGCGACGGCGGCCGACGGGATCGCGGTGCTGCGGCCGGCGATCGGGGAAGCCGTGCTGGATGCGGTACGCCGGGACGGCGGGGCGATGGTGGCGGTCGCCGAGGACGCACTGGCCGATGCGGTGGGGACGCTGGCCCGCCGTGCCGGCGTGGGCGCCGAAGCCGCGGGCGCATCAGCACTGGCCGGGCTGGAGGCCGCCCTGGCGCAGGGACTGGTGGACCGGACGGAGACCGTCGTCCTGCTCGTCACCGGTCGCGGCAAGGCCGCCACGGGCCCGGCCGACCCGCGCCGCGTCGCGATCGTCGAGAGCCTGGACGACGTGTCGCGGGTACTGGCGGACGAGGGAGCCCGGTGAGCGCGCAGCCCTGCCCGGCCCAGGTGTCGACCCCCTCCCCGACCGTGGAGCCGGCGCGCCCCGGTCGGGTGACCGGCGTCGACGTCGCCCGCGGCGTGGCCCTGTTCGGGATGATGGCGGTGCACGTCTGGGACGCGATCGAGGACGGCGCGCCCACGCCGTCGACGGTCGTCGCCGGGGGGCGTTCGGCCGCGATGTTCGCGGTGGTGGCCGGGGTGAGCATCGCGTTCCTCTCCGGCGGTCGCCGTCGGCTGCAGGGCCGCGCGCGCGGGGCGGCTGCTGCGGGGATCGCGGTCCGGGCGCTGGCCATCGGGCTGATCGGCCTCCTCCTCGGCCTCCTCGGGACCGGCATCGAGGTGATCCTGCCCGCCTACGCCGTGCTCTTCCTGCTCGCGGTCCCGCTGCTGGGCCTGTCGTCCGCGGTCCTGGGCCTCCTCGCGGCCGCGTTCGCGACGCTGGGCCCGGTCCTGCTCGTGGCGACGGCCGACGGGGAGCTCCCCCACCTCCACGCCACCAACCCGACGCCGCTCACCGTGGTGACCGAGCCGCTGGGGCTGCTGGGCGCGCTGTTCCTCACCGGGCCCTATCCCGTGGTGGTGTACCTGGCGTACCTGTGCGCCGGGATGGCCGTCGGCCGGCTCGACCTGACCTCGCGGCGGGTGGCGGCCTGGCTGCTCGGCGGCGGCCTCACCCTGGCCGTCGTGGCGAAGACCGTCTCCGACGTCCTCCTGTACCCACTGGGCGGCCTGGACCGGCTGGCGGCCACCACCGGGGAGGACGCGACGGCCCTGCTGTGGGAGCCGGAGCAGGAGTCGTCGTGGTGGTACCTGGCGCTGTCCGGCCCGCACGCGCACACGACGCTCGACGTCGTCCACGCGACGGGGTCGGCGCTCGCGGTGCTGGGTGCGGCGCTGCTGCTGACCCGGGTGCCCGTCGTCGACCGCCTGCTGCGGCCGCTCCAGGCGGCGGGGTCCATGACGCTGACGCTCTACAGCGCGCACATCCTGGTCATCGCGGTCGGGGTGTTCGACGACTGGGGGCTGGCGCTGTACCTGTTCCTGGTCACCGGGTCGCTGCTCTTCGCCTCCCTCTGGCGTCGTCGGCGGGCCCAGGGACCGTTGGAGGAGCTCGTGGGCCGGGCTGCGGGACGTGCCCGGCGGGCGGTGTCCGGCAGCCCCGCGGCCCGCGTGGGCACCGTGGACCGGGGGTGAGCCGTGCGCCCGCTGTACGGGCGGCCACCCTGGCCGCGATCCGGACCCGACCTCGCGCCGCTACCCGGGGTGTGCCAGGTGTGGTGGGCGCGGCCGGACGACGTCCGCCCGGAGCACGACGCTCTGCTGGGTGAGGCCGACCTGGCCCGGCGGGCGCGGTTGGCCCGCCCGGCCGACCGGCAGCGGATGACGGCGGGCGCGGCGGTCGCCCGGCTGGTGCTGGGGACCGCCCTCGGGACGTCGCCGGCGGACCTGCGGATCGACCGGACCTGCCCCACCTGCGGCTCGCCGCACGGCCGGCCCCGGCTGGCCGACACCGACCGGCTGGACTTCTCGATCTCCCACTCGGCCCACTGCGTCGTCGTCGCCGTCCTGCCGGGGGGTCGGGTGGGCGTGGACGTCGAGGAGGTCGGCCGGTTCGCGCCCGGCGAGCTCGAGGAGCTGGCCGCGTGCGCGCTGTCCGACGCGGAGCACGAGCACGTGGCCCGGCTGCCTGCCGCCGCGCAGCCGTGCGCCTTCACCGTCTGCTGGGTGCGCCGGGAGGCGGTGCTCAAGGCCACCGGGCAGGGGCTCGACGTCCCCCCGGAGGGGCTGGTCCTCACCTCGCCGTCCGCCCCGCCGCGCGTGCTGCACCGGGACGGGCGGGAGCCGGTGTGGCTGCGGGACCTCCCCGCACCGGCCGGTTTCATCGCCGCGCTGGCGGGGCTGGGGACCCCACCGGACGACGTGGTCCACCGGGACGCCGGGCCGCTGCTGCGTCAGACCAGTCGGCGGTCGTCCGGCCCGACGACGCGCAGCCACCGGTACCCGTAGCCGTCGAGGGTCAGCTCGACCCCGCCGTCCTCGCCGACCGGCGTGGTCCCGGTGACCAGCAGGTCCTCCAGGCGGTGTCCGGCGTCGCAGCCCGGGAGCGTCAGTGGCACGGTGCGCGGCTCGGGGCCCAGGTTGTGGACCGCGACCAGCGCGCCGTCGTCCCAGCTGCACAGGTGGGCCAGCACCTCGCGGTGGGGCTGCTCGAGCAGTGCGAACCCGCCCCAGCCCAGCTCCGGCGACTCCCGGTAGCGGCGGATGAGCAGCTTGGTGAACGACAGCAGCGAGTCCTCGTCGCGGCGCTGGTCGGCCACGTTGACGAACTCCGGGGCGAACCCGCCGTCGACCACCGGACCGGGCAGCCGGTCGGGGTCGGCGGTGGAGAAGCCGCCGTTGCGGCCCGACGTCCACTGCATCGGCGTCCGGACGGCGAGCCGCCCCTCGGCGTCCAGGTCCTCGCCCATGCCGATCTCCTCGCCGTAGAACAGCACCGGGGTGCCGGGCAGGGAGAACAGCAGGCTGTAGACCATCCGGACCCGCCGCGGGTCGCCGTCCAGCATCGGCGGCAGCCGCCGGCGCAGGCCGCGGCCGTAGACCTGCATGCGCTCCTCGGGGCCGAAGGCGGCGAAGACCTCCTGCCGCTCGTCGTCGGTGAGCTTGTCGAGGGTGAGCTCGTCGTGGTTGCGCACGAAGGTGGCCCACTGGCTGTCCGGGCTCACCGCGGGCCGGTCGCGGAGCGCCCGCTCGAGCGGGCCGGCGTCCCCGCGGGCCATCGACAGGTAGAGGGCCTGCATGCCGACGAAGTCGAAGAGCATCGTCAGCTCGTCGCCGTCGGCGCCGCCGAAGAACTCGACCTGCTGCTCATGCGGCAGGTTGACCTCACCGAGCAGGATCCCGTCGCCGGTGCGGCGGCCGACGACCTGGCGCAGCGCGCGCAGGTACTGGTGCGGGTCGGGCAGGTCCCCGGCGTCGTCCGGCTCCACCTCGAGGAGGAAGGGGACGGCGTCGACGCGGAAGCCGGACAGGCCCAGCTGCAGCCAGAAGCCCATGACCTTGGCGACCTCGTCGCGCACGCGTGGATCGGCCACGTTGAGGTCGGGCTGCTCCTTGTAGAAGCGGTGCTGGTACCACTCGCCGGTGGGCTCGTTGAAGCTCCAGAGGCCCTGCTCCTGGTCGGGGAAGACGACCTGGTCGGAGGTGTCCGGCGGCTCGTCGTCCCGCCAGACGTAGAAGTCGTGGAACGGGTCGTCGCGGCTCTGCCGGGCCCGCTGGAACCACGGGTGCTCGATCGAGGTGTGGTTGACCACCAGGTCGGCGATGACCCGCATGCCGCGGTCCCGGGCGGTGCGGATGACCTCGACCAGGTCGCCGTGGGTGCCCAGCCGCGGGTCGACGCCGTAGAAGTCGGTGATGTCGTAGCCGTCGTCGCGCTCGGCGGTCGGGTAGAAGGGCATCAGCCACAGGCAGGTCACGCCGAGGTCGGCCAGGTGGTCGATGCGCTGCGCGAGGCCGGCCAGGTCGCCGCAGCCGTCGCCGTTCCAGTCCATGTAGGTCTCGACGTCCAGGCAGTAGACGACGGCGTTCTTCCACCACAGGTCGGCGGTGTCGGTGATCCGCATGAGGGCGTCCCTACCGCATCCCGGGCTCGTGCAGCAGCTGGAACAGCACGTGGTCCTGCCACCGGCCGGCGATGCACAGGTACCGCGGGGCGACGCCGATCGGCGTGAAGCCGCTCTTGCGGAGCACCCGCTGCGACGCGGCGTTGTGCAGCAGGGTGCCGGCCTGCAGCCGGTGCAGGCCGGCCTCGCCGAACGCCCACCGGGCCATCGCGGCGACGGCGGCGGTGGCGACCCCGCGGCCGGTGGCGTGCCGGGAGACCCAGTAGCCGAGGTCGCCGGAGAGGAAGGGCCCGTGGACGACGTTGTTCACGGTGATCCGCCCCACCGGCTCGCCCTTCAGGAGGACCACCCCGGGCAGGATGCCGCCGAGCCGGTGCAGGTCCAGCAGCCGGGCGGTGTCGTGCCGCTGGAACCCCTCGGTCCAGTAGTCGTCCGGGCGCAGCGGGTCCCACGGCGCGAGGTGGTCGCGGTTGGCCGCGAGCAGGGCGGTCAGGGCCGGGACGTCGTCCGGGGTGACGAGGCGGACGGCGACCTGCCCGCTCACGGGAGCACGGCCGGCTGCGGTGCCTGGTCGGGACGGCGCGGCTGCAGCGGGCCGGCCGGGTCGAGGGCCACCGCCGGGGCCGGCCGGGTGACGTCGAGCTGCGGGAGGACGTGCTCGCCGAAGGCGTCGAGGAAGGGCAGCTGCTCCTTGCCGACGTGGTGCAGGTAGATCTCGTCGAAGCCAAGGTCGACGTACCCGGCGATCCACTCGGCGTGCTGCCCGAGGTCGGAGCTGACCAGGACGGCGCCCTCGACCGCCTCCTGCGGCACGTGCTGGCTGGCCTGCTCGAAGGCCTCGGGTCCGTCGATGTCCCAGCACAGCGGCGGCGGGAACGTGTTGGTGTGCCACTGCTCGTAGGCGATGGCCTTCGCCCGGTCCAGGTCGGGGTCCCAGCACAGGTGCACCTGGAGAGCGAGCCGGCCGCGGCCGCCGGCGTCCCGGTAGGCGCCGGTCAGCTCGCGCAGCGTCTCGTGCGGCTGGTTGATGGTGATGAAGCCGTCGGCCCAGTCGGCGTGCCGCCGCGCCGTCGGCACGCTCATCACGGGCCCGATGAGGGCGGGCTGCTGCTCCGGCAGCGACCAGATCCTCGCCCGCTCGACGTCGACCAGTCCGCGGTGGGTCACCTCCTCGCCGGCCAGCAGGGCGCGGATGACGTCGACGCACTCGCGCAGGCGCGCGTCCCGGATCCGCTTGGGCGGCCACGGCGTGCCGGTGATGCGCTCGTTCATCACCTGGCCGCTGCCCAGGGCCATCCAAAAGCGGCCGGGGAACATCGCCGCGAGCGTCGCGGCGCCCTGGGCGATGATCGCCGGGTGGTACCGCTGCCCCGGCGCGTTCACCACACCGAACGGGAGGTCGGTGCTGGCGAGCGCGGCGCCCAGCCAGGACCAGGCGAAGCCCGAGTGCCCCTGCGCCTGGTTCCAGGGGGCGAAGTGGTCCGAGCACATCGCCGCGGTGAAGCCGACCTCCTCGGCGTGCTGCACCGCCCGCAGCAGCTCGGCGGGGTGCACCTGCTCGTGCGAGTTGTGGAACCCGATCACCGTCATGCGGGGCCACCTACCCCACTGCCGACGCCTCTACCTGCGCAATCAGCGGAGCCGCTCCCCGGGGCCGGCCGGAGCGGGTACGAGCGCGATGCACCCACCCCGGTGGGTCGATCACGGGGTCGGTGCCGGTGACACGCGCGGACACGCCGCGCCGAGCGGCGACAACCCCGTGATCACCGCAGCGGCGGGCCGAGACCGAGGACGCCGGTACGCCCCGGGGACGGCGTCAGGCCGGGGCGGCGGTGCCGGTCCCCTCGGTGGGCGTGCTGGCGCCGCCGAGCAGCAGCAGCTCGGCATCCGTGTGCTCCAGCGGCGCGGCGAACAGGTAGCCCTGGGCGAGCCCGACCTGCCCGTCGCGCAACTGCGTGCGCTGGCGCTCCTGCTCGATGCCCTCGGCGACGATCTCCAGGTCGAGGGTGCGCCCGAGGTCGATCAGCCCGCGCAGGATGGCCGGCATCGCCTCGGCGTCGTCGATGGTGCTCACGAACGACCGGTCGATCTTGAGGATGTCGACGGCGAACTGCCGCAGGTGCGACAGCGAGGAGTAGCCGGTGCCGAAGTCGTCCAGGGCGACCCGCACCCCCAGGCTGCGCAGTTCGTGCAGCCGCTCGGCGGCCAGCACCGGGTCGTGCACCAGCACCGACTCGGTCAGCTCCAGGACCAGCGCCGACGGCGGCAGCCCGCTGGCGGCCAGCGCCGTCCGGACGTCGGCGAGCAGGCCCGGCGACCCGAGCTGGGACGGCGAGACGTTGACCGCCATCGACAGGCCGGCCGCGGCCGGGTGGTCGCGGCGCCACGCGGCCGCGGCCGTGCACGCCTGGGTGATGACCCACCGGCCGATGTCGGGCACCAGCCCGATCTCCTCGGCCACCGGCAGGAACCGCTCGGGCAGCACCACGCCGAGCTCCGGGTGGTCCCAGCGGAGGAGCGCCTCGAAGCCGGTGACCCGCTCGCTGCCGAGGTCGACGACGGGCTGGTAGACCAGCCGGAACTGGTCCCCGCCCAGGGCGGCCCACAGGTCGGCCTCCAGCTGGCGGCGTTCCGCGGCGGCCGAGCGCATCTGCGGGTTGAACACGACGTAGCGGCCACGGCCGGCCCCCTTGGCCCAGTACATGGCGCTGTCGGCGTCCCGCAGCAGGGACGACGCCGTCGCCGCGACGTCCCCGGTGGCGATGCCGATGCTCGCCGAGACGGTGACCCGCTGCCCACCGAGGTCGACCGGGCCGGCGAGCGCGGCGAGCACCCGCTCGGCGATCCGGGTGGCCTCCTCCACGCCCGGCGACCGCTCGACGAGGATCGCGAACTCGTCGCCGCCGAGGCGGGCGAGGGTGTCCTCGGAGCGGACGGCGGACTGCAGCAGCGCACCCACCTCGCGGATGAGCTGGTCGCCGGCGGCGTGACCGAGGCTGTCGTTGACGGCCTTGAAGCCGTCGAGGTCGAGGAAGACGACGGCCACCTCGCCGCCGCTGCGCGCGGTGCGGCGCAGCGCGAGGTCGAGCCGGTCGGTGAACAGCGCCCGGTTGGCCAGCCCGGTCAGCACGTCGGAGAAGGCCAGCGCGGCCAGGTCGGCCTCGGTGCGCCGCACCCGCCGGGCGGCGAGGACGGCGGCGCCGGCAGCCGCGGTGCCGCTGAGCAGCACGTGCAGCAGCACCTGCTCGGAGCCGCCCGACGGGACCCGCGCGACGAGGAGGTGCGCGGCGGCCAGCGCGGCCGCCAGGACCCCGGAGAGGACCGCGACCCGGAGGCGGGCAGGGGGCCGTGCCGGTGCGTCGTCCACACCGACGGCTTCGGCGGATCGGGGTGCCGGCTCCAGCGGTCCGCACCGGCCGTCACCCCCTCGGGTGAGCCGACTCAGCCGATCAGGTCGGCGACCCGCGCCGGCTCGTTGGCCACGTCCAGGTGCTCGCCGGCGCCGTCCCCGACGACCGGCCAGCCGCGGGCCCGCGCGGCGGCGGCCTCCTCCCCGTAGGCCGGGGACAGGTGCACGTACCGGACGTCGTCGTCCGGCCACCGGTCCGGCACCGGGACGGCGACGTCGTAGAAGTCGGCCGGCAGCTCGTGCCCCTCGGCCAGCACCGCCGCCCGCAGCCGCTCGTCGGGCAGCAGCCCGGTCATCGCGTCCGGCCCCCACCAGGCGGTCCAGTCGGCGATCCGGCCGTCGCGCACCAGCGGCGCGGTCAGCTCGCGGACGTCGTCCGGCCAGGTGCCGGTCGGCAGGACGGCGTCGAGCCAGACGACCCGCCGCGCGCCGACCGCGGCTGCCACGGCGGGCAGCACGATCCCCGCCCCGGAGAAGCCGACGACGACCTCCGCCGGCCCGGCCGCCGCGGCGGCGGCGGCCCACCGCTGCGGCCAGCCGGGCGCCGTCTCCACCGCCGCCCGCAGGTCCGGGACGGCGACGCTGCTCCCCCGCTGCCGCAGCTCCGCGGCGAGCGGCTGCAGCACCGCCGGGCCGAGCAGCGGCGGGTGGACCAGCAGCCAGGAGGACACGACCTCAGTCTGGCGGCCCTCGGCGCCGGGCCGTCGGCCGACCGGGGCTGGACGGTCGGGACCGGTCAGCCGAGGAGGGGCTCGTACACCTCCTGGGTCCGGTCGAGGACCTGACGCAGCTCGTCGGCGCCGCGGAACTCCTCGTCGATGTACTCCTCGCCGACCTGCTCGACGACCGCCGGGTCCTCGTGCGCGGTGCGCAGCGCGTCCTCGAGGACGGTGACGACCTCGTCGGGCAGCCCGGCCGGGCCGGCGAGGCCGAACGTCGACCCGGACAGGGTCAGCTCCGGGAAGCCGGACTCGACCAGGGTGGGCGTGTCCGGCAGCCAGGACAGCCGCTCCGCCGAGGAGACCGCCAGCGGCCGGAACTGCCCGCCGTCGATGTTCGCGGTGACGTCGGAGGAGGCGTTGATGAGGACGGCGTCGACGTTCCCGCCGAGCAGCGCCGTCGTCATCTCCGCGTTGCCGTTGAACGGCACCGCCGTCACCTCGACGCCGTACTCCTCGCTCAGCCGCCGCAGTTCGACGCCCTGCGGGGTCGAGGCGCCCGGCACGCCGACGGTGAGGACGGCCGGCTGCTGCTCGGCGGCCGTGAAGAAGTCCTCGGCGGACCGGTGGGGGGAGTCGGCGCCGACCGCCAGGACGGAGGGCACCTCGGACATGACCCCGATCGGCGTGACGTCGTCCTTGGTGTACACCACCTCGTTGGCCAGGGGCGTGAGGACCAGCGTCCCCGCGGTCACCAGCGACAGGGTGTACCCGTCGGGCTCGGCGGAGATCAGCTCCTGGGTGGCGAGCGCCCCGGAACCACCGGGCAGGTTCTCGACCACCACGGTCTGCCCCAGCTGCTCCTCCAGCGAGGTGCCGTACGCGCGGGCGGTCAGGTCGGTGGGGCCGCCGGCCGCGTACGGGACGAGCAGCCGGATCTCCTCGCTCGGGTAGGCGGCCGCGTCATCGGTCGCGCCCCCGCCCTGCTCCGCGCAGGCGGCGAGCAGGCCGAGGGCGGTCAGCGCGGTGAGGGTCCGGACCGGACGGGTCAGGGGCATCGTCGCCTCCAGGGACGTCGGGGTGGTCTCAGTCGGGGTGGACGACGGCGAGGTCGGGTGCGAACCGCAGCGGCGCGCCGGTCACCGCCTGCAGGCCGTCGGGCGTGACGCCGGGCGCCACCTCCCGGACGACGAAGCCCTCGGGGCCGACGTCGAGGACGGCGAGGTCGGTGTAGACCCGGTCCACGACGGCCGCCGCGGTGAGCGGGTAGGTGCAGCGCGACAGGAGCTTGGGGCGCCCGTCCCGCGTGGTGTGGGTGGTCACGACGAGGACCCGCCGGGCGCCCACCGCCAGGTCCATCGCACCGCCCACGGCCGGTGGCAGCGCCGCCTCGTCGGTGGCCCAGTTCGCCAGGTCGCCGGTCTCGGACACCTGGAACGCCCCCAGCACGGAGACGTCCAGGTGGCCGCCGCGCATCATCACGAACGCGTCGGTGTGGTGGAAGAAGGAGCCGCCCGGCAGCAGGGTCACCGGCTGCTTGCCGGCGTTGATCAGCTCCGAGTCCTCCTCGCCGGCGGCCGGTGCCGGGCCCATCCCGAGGATGCCGTTCTCGCTGTGGTAGACGATCTCCTTGTCCGGCCCCACCACGTCGGCGACCAGCGTGGGCAGTCCGATCCCGAGGTTGACGTAGGAGCCGTCGGGGATGTCGCGGGCCACCCGGCGGGCGACGTCGGTCGGGGACAGCGGGCGGACCACGAGCCCTCCTCGCCGGCGCTCGTCCGTCACGGGGCCACCTCCACGACGCGGTCGACGAAGATGCCCGGCGTCACGACCGCCTCGGGGTCGAGCTCCCCCAGCTCCACGAACTGCCGCACCTGCACGACGGTCAGCGCGGCCGCCGTCGCCATCGTCGGGCCGAAGTTCCGCGCCGCGGTGCGGTAGACGAGGTTGCCCCAGCGGTCGGCGCGGTCGGCCTTGATGAGCGCGACGTCGGCCGGCAGCGGCCGCTCGAAGACCTGGCGGCGGCCGTCGAGAACCCGCACCTCCTTGCCCTCCGCGAGCAGCGAGTCCGCGCCGGTCGGCGTGAAGAAGCCGCCGAGGCCGGCGCCGGCCGCACGCATCCGCTCGCTGAGGGTGCCCTGCGGGACCAGTTCCAGCTCGATCTCGCCGGCGCGCCAGAACTGCTCGAACCACACCGAGCCGGCCGAGCGGGGGTAAGAGCAGATGATCCGGCGGACCCGGTGCTCGCGGATCAGCGCCGCGATGTCGGTCTCCCCGCTGCCGGCGTTGTTGGTCACCACCGTCAGGTCCCGGGCCCCCTGCTCCAGCAGGGCGTGCACCAGCTCGACGGGGACGCCGGAGTTGCCGAAGCCCCCGACGAGCACGGTGGCACCGTCGGCGACGTCGGCGACGGCCTCGGCGAGCGTCGCGACCCGCTTGTCGATCACGAGCCCCCCTGGCGGCGCCGGTACCAGCGGGGCGAGGTGGACGGCGGCGGGGTGAGGGCCGCCCGGACCACCAGGACGTCCGGGCCGGTGGCATCGAGGCTCTCGGACAACGCGGCGGCGAACTCCTCGCCGAAGCCGTCGACCGCCCGCGCCGGGACGCCGAAGGACCGCGCGAGGGCGACGAAGTCGGGGGTGACCAGGTCCACGCCGCGGGTGGGGACGCCGGAGTGCACCTGGTCGAACCGGAGCATCCCGTAGCCGCCGTCGTCGACGAGGACCGTCGTGACCGGCAGCTGCTCCTGGGCCAGGGTGGCGAGCTCGCCGCAGGCGAACAGGAAGCCGCCGTCCCCGACGAGGGCCACGGCCCGCCCCCGGCCGGCCAGGGCGGCGCCGATCGCGGCCGGGAAGGCGTAGCCGAGCGTCCCCCAGCCCAGTGCGTAGGCCAGCCGCCGCGGCCCCGGCACCCGGGCGAAGCCGGCGGCCCAGTACCCGGCGATGCACATGTCCGCGAGCAGCACCCCCGTCCGGTCGGAGACCCGGTCCAGCGCGTCGAGCAGCTCCGCGGCCCGGGGCTCGTCCGCGCGCACCAGCGCCCGCACCTCCTGCGCCGTCGCGTCGAGGGTCTCGCGGAGGGCCGGCAGGCCGTCCCGCTGCGGCAGGCCGTCGAGCAGGGCGCCGAGCACGGCGGCCACGTCGCCGGTCACCACGACGTCGGCCGGGTAGTTCTTGGCGGCGTCGGCGGCGTCGACGTTGACCGCGAGCAGCGCCGGCGGCCGCGGCATCGCCCAGTTCTGCGTGTTGGTCCCGTCGAGGTCGCTGCCCAGGGAGACCACCAGGTCCGCCTCGTCCCACAGCCGGCCGACCGGGGGGACGTGCGGCGGGCCGGGCACCAGGCAGGGGTGGTCGGGGGGCAGCAGGCCGCGCCCGCCGAAGGTGGTGACCACCGGCGCGGCGAGGCGCTCGGCGAGCTCGCCGACGAGGTCGCCGGCACCCGAGCGCAGCGCTCCCCCGCCGGCCCACACCAGCGGGCGCCGGGCGCCGGCGAGCAGCTCGCGGGCGCGGGCCAACTGGTCGCCGTCGACCGGCTGCTCGGGGTCGCGCGGCGCCGGCGCCCGTCCGGGGCTGCCGGCCGGGGCGCTCAGCAGGTCGGTGGGCACGCCCAGGTAGACCGGCCCGGTGGACGCCCGCAGGGCGACCGAGCCGGCGCGGACGGTGTCGGCGTGGAGGTCCCCGGCCGCCGCCGACACGACGGTGGCCTTGGTGACCGGGGCGAACATCGCGGCCTGGTCGCGGGTCTCGTGCAGGACGCCGCGGTACACGCCGGGGCGCCGCAGCGTCGACGGGACGTCGGTCGCCACGACCAGCACCGGCGCACCCGAGGCCATCGCCTCGCCCGTGGCCCCGAGCGTGTTCGCCGCCCCGGGCCCCGTGGTGACGACGGCGACGCCGAGCCGGCCGGTCGCGCGGGCGTACCCGTCGGCCGCGTACACCGCGGCCTGCTCGTGCCGGACCCCGACCACCCGCAGGCCGGCCGCGTCGGCGGCCTCCCAGACCGCGAGGTTGTGCACGCCGGGCAGCCCGAACACCGTCTGCACGCCGAGGTCCCGGAGGGCCGCGACCAGGGCGTCGGCGCCCGTTCCGGAGCGGTCCTCCGCCGCGACCCCGGTCGCCTCAGTCGCCGACGACGCCACGGAAGGTCTCCTCCGTCTCGGCGAACAGGTCGGCGAGGTCCGCGCTGCCCAGGAACTCCTCCGGCACGTACCGGGGGTCCAGGGCCTCGACGACCGCCTCGTCCTCGCCGGCGCTGCGCAGGGCGTCCTCGAGGGTCGCGACCACCTCCTCCGGCGTCCCCGCGGGCGCGATCACGCCGAACGTCGTCGTGCTCTGCACCAGCTCGGGGTAGCCCGCCTCGACGAGGGTCGGCGCGTCGACGTAGTCCAGCCGCTCCTCGGTACCGACGGCCAGCACCCGCAGGCCACCGGCCTCGATCGCCGGGAGGAGGTCCTGGGAGAGGTTGGCGAAGCCCGCGGCGACGTTGCCGCCCAGCAGCGCCGTCTGCACCTCGGAGTTGCCCTCGAAGGGGACGACCGTCAGCGGGATGTCGTACAGCTGGGTGATCCGCCTGGTCTCGGCGGCGTGGGTGTTGGTGGCGCCCGGCGTACCGACGGTGATCGCCTGGGGGTCCTGCCGTGCGGCCTCGAACAGCGACTCCACGTCCTGGTACGGCGAGTCCGCGGGCACGACGATGCCCGAGGGGACCTGGGTGACCACGCCGACCGGCGCGAGGTCCTCGCGGGTGTAGCCGACGTCGTTGGACAGGTAGTTCAGCACCGCCGTGGGCAGGGCCGTCATCGACAGCGTGTGGCCGTCGGGCTCGGCGGAGATCATCTCGACGTACGCGGTGGCACCGGAGGCGCCGGGCAGGTTCTCGACCACGACCGGCCGGCCGAGCTCTCCCTCCAGGTGCGCACCCACCGCCCTCGCCGCGATGTCGGTCGGGCCACCGGCGGTGTAGGGCACCAGCAGCCGGACGTCCTCCGACGGGTAGTCGGCGGCGGCCACGGAGGCCGAGTCCTCGGCGCACCCGGCGAGGGCGGCGGTCGTGACCAGCAGGGCGGCGAGGGCGCGCGGGGGTCTCATCGGTCTCCAGGTGCGGACGGGACGTCGGTGTCGACGTCGGCAGCGGTGCGGCGGGCCTCGTGCCCGGGCGCCGGCTCGGGATCGGGGCCGGCCTCCTCGTCGGGGTCGACCTGCCGGAAGGCGGCACGCCGCCGCCGGGCCAGGACCACGCTGATGACGACCACCGCGGCCATGACGGCCAGCAGGCCGCCGGACAGCGGCCGGGTGACGAAGATGTCCAGGCTGCCGCCGGACAGCAGCATCGACTGCCGGAACGCGGTCTCCATGATCTCGCCCAGCACGAAGGCCAGGACCAGCGGACCGGGCTCGAAGCCGGTCTTCTTCATCAGCCAGCCGATGACGCCGAAGACCAGCACGACCCACATGTCGAAGGAGTCGTTGCTGATCGAGAAGACGCCGGCCATGGTCACCAGCAGCGCGAAGGCGGCGAGGATGCCGGCCCGCACCCGGAGCAGCTGCACGAAGACCCCGACCAGCGGGATGTTCAGCACCAGCAGCATCACGTTGCCGACGACCATCGAGGCGATGACCCCCCAGAAGATCTCCGGCTCCTCGCTGATCAGCTGCGGCCCCGGGGTCACCCCCTGCACCAGCAGGGCACCGAAGATCAGCGCCAGCACCACGTTGGCCGGGATGCCGAGGGTCAGCAGCGGGATGAACGCGGAGGTGGAGGACGCGTTGTTCGCCGTCTCCGGCCCGGCCACGCCCTCGATGGCGCCCCTGCCGAAGCGGCTGGGGTCCTTGGCGCGCCGCTTCTCCAGCGCGTAGGACGCCAGCGAGGAGATCACCCCGCCGCCGCCGGGCAGCACCCCGATGACGAAGCCGAGCACCGAGCCGCGGGCGATGGCGCCGGAGGAGTCCCGGATGTCCTGCCGCGAGGGCCAGATGTGCGTGATCCTGCGGGTGACCGCCTGCACCTTGTCGGTGCGCTCCAGGCTGTGCAGGATCTCGCCCACCCCGAACAGGCCCATGGCCACCGCGACGAAGTCCAGCCCGTCGAAGAGGGCGATCGAGCCGAACGTGAACCGGGTGGTGCCGGTGATGGGGTCCTGCCCCATGGTGGCCAGCAGCAGGCCCAGCGCCGCCATCGACAGGCTCTTCAGCGGCGTCCCGCTGCCGAGGTAGGTGACCAGCAGGATGCCCAGCGCGGTCAGCGCGACGTACTCCGGTGGGCCGAAGGAGACCGCCAGGTCCGCCAGCGGCGGCGCGAGCAGCATCAGGCCGAGGACCGAGAGGATCCCGCCGACGAACGAGCCGATGGCGGCGATGCCCAGCGCCGGCCCGGCCCGGCCCTGCTTGGCCATCTGGTAGCCGTCGAAGGTGGTGACGACCGAGGCCGCCTCGCCGGGCAGGCGCAGCAGCACCGAGGTGATCGTCCCGCCGTACATCGAGCCGTAGTAGATGCCGGCCAGCAGGATCACCGCGGTGGCCGGCTCGATGGTGTAGGTCAGCGGCAGCAGCAGCGCGATCGTGGCCGTGGGGCCGAGCCCGGGCAGCACGCCGATGACCGTGCCGATGAGCACGCCGGCGAAGACGTAGAGCAGGTTGGTCGGGTCGAGGGCGACCGCGAACCCCTGGGCGATGCCGTCGGAGATCCCCACCGTCACGCCCCCAGCAGCTGGTCGACGGGGCCTGCGGGGAACGGCACGCCCAGGGCGACCACGAAGACCAGGTGCAGGACGAGGGCCCCGGCCACGGCGAGGACCAGCGCCATCCGCCAGGACTCGCCGGCGAGGAGGCGCAGCCAGGCGAACAGCAGCAGGAACGCCGGGATGACGAAGCCGATCGTCTGGAACAGGACGACGAACAGCGCCAGTCCGGCCAGGCCCGCGACGATGCGCGCCGTCCCGGCCGTCCAGGGCTCGTAGTCCTCAGCCGGGTCGAGGAAGAGCAGCACGAAGGCCGTGGCGCTCAGCAGCGCGGCCGCGATGGCCGGCCACAGACCGGGCCCGGGCGCGGTGAGCTCGCCGAGGCCCATGTCCCGAGCCGTGAGCAGGGCCGCGATCCCCAGCGCCAGGAGCAGCAGTGGAGCGATCCGGCGCAGCTGGGACCGGGCCGGCCGGCGGTGCCGTGCGGGCGCCGGTGCTGAAGGAGACGCGGACATGGGCTCCTCGTCGGGTCGCGGCCGGGTGTGACGCCCGACACTAGGAGGGGTCATTGCGTGTGGTCCAATTTCGAATCGGCACGTCGCCGATAGCGCCTGCGCATCAATCCGGAGGCTCCGTGGAACTGCGCCACCTGCGGGCCTTCACCGCCGTGGCCGAGGAGCTGCACTTCGGCCGGGCGGCCCGCCGGCTGCACCTCGCCCAGCCGGCGCTCAGCCAGCAGGTCAAGCAGCTCGAGCAGGACGTCGGCGCGGTGCTGCTCGAGCGGACCACCCGACAGGTGCGGCTCACCGGCGCGGGCACGGTGTTCCTCGAGCACGCCCACCGCGTCCTGCGGGAGGCCGAGCTGGCCCGCGAGTCGGTGCTGGTCACCGAACGGGGCGAGCGCGGTGAGCTGCGGGTGGGGGTCACCGGCGTGATCACCTGGCGGCTGCTCCCCCGCATGGCCCGCGCCTACCGCCGGCGCTATCCGCACGTCCGGCTGGAGCTGCGGCCGTCGGTGTTCAGCGCCGCCCAGGTGAGCGCGCTCATCGACGGCCGGATCGACGTCGGGTTCCTGCGCGCGCCGGTGCCCGCGGGGCCGCTGGCCAGCCGGGTCATCCTCAACGAGTCGCTGATGGCCGTGCTGCCCCAGGACCACCCGCTGGCCGGCGAGCCGGAGGTCCACCTGGCCGACCTGGCCGACGAGAAGTTCGTCAGCTACGTCTCGATGCAGGGCTCGGCGCTGCGGGACGCCGCGGTGCACGCCTGCTTCAGCGCGGGCTTCACGCCCCGCGTGGTCCAGGAGGCGCCCGACACGCACACCGTGGTGGCGCTGGTCGGTGCCGCGGTCGGCGTGGCCCTGATGCCGGCGTCGGCCGAGACGCTGCAGATCGAGGGCGTCGTCTTCACCCCGATCGCCGGCGGCGTCGACGTCCGGGTGCCGATCGCCCTCGCGTGGCGCGAGGGGGACCCCTCGCCGGTGCTCGCGGGCTTCCTCACCACCGCCGAGGAGGTCCTGCCCAGCCCCGGACCGGGGTCGGGCGAGCGCTGACCGGCACCCGGACGCCATCGCGGCCTACTCCTGCAGCAGCGGTCCGTAGACCTCGACGATCTCGTCGATCCGCGCCCGGAAGTCGTCCCGGCCGATGAACTGCTCGGGCACGTACTGGTCACCGAGGGTCTCGACCACATCCGGCTGCTCCAGGCACGCAGCGACGCCGTCCTCGAGGGTCTGCAGGACCTCGTCGGGCGTGCCGGCCGGAGCGGCCAGGCCGAAGACCGACACGCTGTTGGTGAGCTCGGGGTAGCCGAGCTCGGCGAGCGTCGGCACGTCGGGCAGGTAGTCGACGCGCTCCTCCGGGCTGATCGCCAGCGGCACGAAGCTGCCGGCCCCGATGTTCTCCAGCACGTCCCGCGAGGCGTTGATGAAGACGGCGTCGACGTTCCCGCCGAGCACCGCGGTGGTCATCTCGGCGTTGCCGGTGAACGGGACCAGCGACAGCTCGACGCCGTACTCCTGGGCCAGCCGCTGCAGCTCCATGGCCTGGGACGTCGTCGCGCCGGGCACGCCGACGGTCACCCGGCCCGGGTTCTGCTGGGCCTCGGCGAACAGCGCCTGCGCGTCGGGGAACCGCGACCCCTGCCCCACGGCCAGCACCGAGGGGATCTCGGTGACCGCGGCGATGGGGACGTAGTCGTCGTTGGTGTAGCCGACCTCCTCCTGCAGCGGGTTGGTCGCCGACGCCGGCACCGCGATCAGCGACAGGCTGTAGCCGTCCGCGCCGCCCTGGATCATCGCCTGCATCCCGAGCGACCCGGAGGCGCCCTCCCGGTTCTCGACGACCACGGACCGGCCGAAGTCCGCGGCCAGGCAGTCGCCGACGGTCCGCGCGGCCAGGTCGGTGGGGCCGCCGGGCGCGTACGGCACGTACAGGGTGATGTCCTCGGCCGGGTAGGCCTCGGCTGCCGCCCCGCCCTCCTCCCCGGGCTCGGCCACGCAGGCGGTGAGCAGGACGGCGGACGCCGCCGCGAGGACGGGCAGGGATGACCGGGGGTGTCTCATGCGTACCTCCACGGGTGCACTCGGACGGGGACGCCGCGGTGGGCGCCGTCGTCCGGAGCCTGCTGCGCGGGTTACACGCGTGTCATCCGGAGCGGGCAACCGTCATGAAGCTGTGACCAGCCTCATGGGAGACGCGGGCGACCGAGAGCGGCACCACGCGCCGCCTGCCGTGTGGGCGGCGGGTGCGCTGGGGAGTATCGGGGGGTGACGCGCACTCCCAGCACCGACGAGTGGGGCATCGACGCCACCTGGCTCGACGCCCTCGACGAGGAACACCAGGTGGCCGAGGCCACCATCGAGCGCCTGCGCGAGGTGATCGGCACCCCGCCCGCCGACCTCGAGGACCGGGCCCCCATCGTGGCCCGCCCCGGCGACGTGCTGGAGGTCGACGAGGCGGAGGTGACGCTCGAGGACGGTTCGAGCCGGCACGTGGACGGCGAGCTGCCCGAGGACTTCCCGCTCGGTTACCACTGGCTGCAGGCCCCCGGGGGCCCGCGCCGCCGGCTCATCGTCTCCCCCGGCCGGTGCTGGCTGCCCGACGAGCGCGCGTGGGGCTGGGCGGTGCAGCTGTACGCCACCCGCAGCCGCGGCAGCTGGGGCATCGGCGACCTCGCCGACCTGCGCGCCGTCCGCGAGATGGCCGCCGGCCAGGGCGCCGGGTTCGTGCTCATCAACCCGCTGCACGCCGTCGCCCCGACGCCGCAGCAGGAGGCCAGCCCCTACCTGCCGGCCACCCGGCGGTTCCGCAACCCGGTGTACCTGCGGGTCGAGGAGGTGCCCGGCGCGGACGCCGTCGACCTCGACGCCGAGGCCGGCCACGCGCTGGGCGACGGTGAGCTCATCGACCGCGACGCCATCTGGGCGCGCAAGCGGGAGGTGCTGCGCCGCGTCTTCGACGCCGCCGGCCGCGACGACCCCGCCTTCCCCGAGTGGTGGTGGTACCAGGGCCAGAAGCTGCAGGACTGGGCCACCTGGTGCGCGCTGGCCGACGAGCACGGCCCCGACTGGCACACCTGGCCGGAGGAGCTGCGCGACCCGCGCAGCGGCGCCGTCGGGGACTTCGTCGCCGGGCACGAGCGCGACGTCGCCTTCCACGCGTGGCTGCAGTGGGCGCTGCACCTGCAGCTGGAGCGGGCCACCGAGGGCATGACCGTCATCCAGGACCTGCCGATCGGCGTCGCCGGCGGCGGTGCGGACGCCTGGACCTGGCAGGACGTGCTGGCGCAGGGCGCGAGCGTCGGCGCCCCGCCGGACGCCTTCAACTCGCAGGGCCAGGACTGGGGCTCCCCGCCGCTGGTCCCCTGGCAGCTGCGCGCCGCGGACTACGAGCCGTTCGTCGAGTCGATCCGGGCCACCATGGCCGGCGCCGGCGGCCTGCGGATCGACCACGTCATGGGGCTGTTCCGGCTGTGGTGGGTGCCCGCCGGCCAGAGCGCCGCGGACGGCGCCTACGTGCGCTACCCGGCCGAGGACCTGCTCGACATCGTCGCGCTGGAGAGCTCCCGCGCGCACGCGGTCGTCGTCGGCGAGGACCTGGGCACCGTCGAGGAGGGTGTCCGGGAGGCGATGGCCGAGCACGGCATCCTCAGCTACCGGCTGCTGTGGTTCGAGGAGGAGTCGCCGGCCGCGTGGCCGGAGACGGCGATGGCCGCGATCACCACGCACGACCTGCCCACCGTGGCGGGGCTGTGGACCGGCGCGGACCTCGAGGAGCAGCGCGAGCGCGGCACCGGGACCGACGAGGAGCTCGAGGGCGGCCGGACGTCGTTGCTGGAGAAGCTGCCCGGCCTGCGGAGGAACGCCAAGCCGGAGACGGCGGTGAAGCGGGCGCACGAGCTGCTCGCGCAGGCCCCGTCCCTGCTGCTGTCGGCCACCCTGGACGACGCCGTCGGTGAGCGGCGCCGGCCCAACATGCCGGGCACGACCGACCGGCCCAACTGGTCGCTGCCGCTGCCGGTGCTCGTGGAGGACCTGCCCGCCCACCCGCTGCTGCAGACCGTGGCCCGGACCCTGGCCGAGGGCGTGAAGGAGTCCTGAGACACGGCCGGCGCGGACCCCGCTGCGGGGTCCGCGCCGGCCGGGCGACGTGCTGGAACGGCCCTCCCGCAGGGGGAGGCCCCCGTCCTCCTCACCCCTCGCAGGCTCGGGGTGGGCCTCGGGACGGGGGCCGGGGGCAGGAGGGTCCCTCCTCAGGACTCCGGCCCCTCCGGCTGCCGCGTGCCGCTGCCCTGCCCCTCCTCGAGGACGTCCTCGCCGGGGCCGCCGACCAGGGCGTCGTCGCCGTCGCCGCCGTGCAGGACGTCGTCCTCGAGGCCGCCGGCCAGGACGTCGGCCCCGTTGCCACCGGAGACGGCGTCCCGGCCGGCGCCGCCGCAGAGGACGTCGTCGGCGTTGCCGCCGTGCAGGACGTCGTCCCCGCCGAAGCCCATGACCACGTCGCGACCGTTGCTGCCGCGCAGCACGTCGTCCCACCCGGTGCCGCGGATCGTCGGGACGAGTCCCTGGCAGCGCTCCTCGAGGTCGATGCCGACGACCAGCGGGTCGTGGTCGCTGGACCGGTAGGGGTCGCCGGCGTAGAGGTCCGGGTCGCCGGTGTACTGGTAGGCGGACGACTCCACCGAGTTGATCGCCCAGTGCGCGACGCCCTCGACCTTGGCGGTCAGCGACGCGGTGGCCATGGCGTGGTCGAGCGAGCCGGACAGCCCGTCGAACACGTAGCTGTACCGGCCGGGGTCGAACTGCTCGCCGAGGTCGGTGTACCCGGCCTCCCGCAGGACCTCGACCGGGTCCTCCCGCGTGTAGGCGTTGAGGTCGCCCATGAGGACGACGTCGGGGTCGCCGGTCTCCTCGGCCAGGCGCCCGGCGAAGGCGGCCACCGACCGGGCCTGCCGCACCCGGTCGCCGGTGAAGGCCCCCTGCCCGTCGCCGGAGTCGGCGTTGTCGTTGCCGGACTGCGGCGGCTCGCTGTCGTTCTTCGACTTGAAGTGGTTGGCGACCACGGTGAAGACGTCGCCGTCCTTGCCGAACGTCTGCGCCTGCGGCTCGCGGGCGTTGGCCCACACGCTCTCGTCGGCCAGGCCGACCGGCTCCCCGACCGGCTGGACGACGTCGGTGCGGTAGACGATCCCGTTGCGGATGACGTCGCGGTCGACGGCGTAGAGGTCCCGCGGCATCGGGACGAACGCCCACACGTCCGCCCCGGCGGCCTCGTCGAGCCGGTCCACCAGGTCGGCCAGCGCGGTGTCGGCGTTCCCGGGCGTCCAGCCGGTGGAGTCGGTGTCCTCGACCTCCAGCAGCGTGACGACGTCGGCCTCCAGCGTGGTGATCGCGCTGACGATCTTGTCGGCCTGCTTCTCGAACTGGCCGGCGTTGCGGGCGCCGCGGGCGTCCGTGCCGGTCCAGGTGAGGAAGTAGTTGAGCACGTTGAAGGTGCCCAGCCGCACGTCGCCGCCGACCGGCCCGGGAGCCCCCGTCCGCGTGTCCTGCGGCGCGAGGACGCCGTCGGCCGTGCCGTCGGCGGGCTGGAGGCGCCAGTCGCCGAAGCCGTAGCCCAGCACGAGCGGCTCCTCGAACCGGGCGACGTCCCCGACCCGAACCGGCGACGACGGCGACAGGTACGGCCGGTCGCGCACGCTGGTCGAGTCGTCTCGGCCGTCGTCGAGCACGATCCTGCGGGCGGCGTTGGCGGTGGCGACCGCGGCGGCCTGCTCGGTGCCCGGCCGGGCCAGCTCGGTCGGCTGCACGAGGACGCCGCCCTCGGACAGCGTCAGCTCGCCGCGGCGGGTGAGCGCGAAGACCTCGCTCACGGTCAGGGGGTCGGCCGGCTCGACGCGCATCCCCTCCAGCCGCTCGCGGACGTCGTCCCCGGCGGGCAGGTCGAGGAGCGCGGCCCCGGGCTCGGGCAGCAGGTCGTCCCCGCAGGCGGCGACGTCGGTCGGCGCCGTGACCTGCGTCTGGCCGAAGGACTCGGTCGGCACGCCGGTGACCGCGACCTCGTCGCCGAGCGCGACCGGGACGGTGCTGAGGACGAAGACGCCGTCGGACGTGGCGGCGTCGTCGTCCCCGGCGTCCTGCAGGTGGAAGCCCTCGAGGCCGCCCTCGCCCTGCAGGTCGGCCACGACGGTGCCCCGCACGGTGACCGTCCGACCGTCCAGCGGCGTCGCCGTGCCACTGCCCTGGACCGCGCCGATCGCCGTGACCTCGCCCGCGGGGACGCCGCAGGGGCCCGTCGCCGGCGCCTGCGGCCGGGTGGTGGCCGGGTCGGCCGGCAGGCCTGCGGACGTGGTGCCGGGCGGGATGGTGACCTCGACGAACTCCCCGCTGCCGCCACCGGCGTCGTCGTGGTGGATCTCCGCGACGTACGGCGCGGCCGACGCCGGGGCCGGCAGGGCGACGACGGCCAGGGAGACGACGGTGACGCCCACGGCGGCGCGAACGGCTCCGCGGCCCGGGCGGCGGGCTGGGGTGTGCACGGTGGAGCACCTCCGGTGAGCGGCGGGGACGACCGGACGCCGCGGGCGCGACGCGGACCCATCGGTGACGTTAGGTGAGTGATCGATGACACGCCCAACGGAGATCACGCGTCACCCGGCGTCACCGCATCCACCACCCGTGGGGCGCCGGGTACGGGCGGCGTCCGCCGTGCTCACCGGCCCGGGTGGCCCGGCCGCCCGCCGTGCGCTCGCGTCGAACAGGCGTTCGACCTCGTGCGACACTCTGCCCGTGGCTGGCGGCATGCACCCCGGGCGGTCCGGTCGCTCCCTCGGCGAGCGCGCGGCGCGCTCGGGCGTCGGCCAGCCGGAGCCGCCCCGCCCGGCGGGCCCGGCAGCCCGCGAGGGTCGCGCGCGCGGCCGGCACTGCTGGGTGCACGACCCGCCCGGCGCCCCCGGCGTGTGGCCGGGGCTGCTCGTCGAGTGGCGCCAGGCCGACGGCGGCTGGCACGGCCGGGTCACCTACGCCGTCGCCGGGCCGCAGGGGACGGTGCTCGTCGAGGCCTGGGTCCCCGCCGCGCTGCTCGAGCAGCGCTGATCGCGGGTTACCGCCGCCGCCGGGTGGCTATGGCCTCACCCGACGCACCGTCCCCGACGAAGTGGAGAGACCCGTGAGCGAGCCCGACCGCCCGAACCTCGACGACGTCATGACCCCCACCGAGTCGGCGCCGCGCGACCGCCAGCAGCACGCCGGGGGCTACACCCGCTCCGACGACGAGCTGCAGCACCGCACCGAGCAGGAGCGGCAGATGGTGGACTCCGACGACGCCGACCCCGCCGGCGCCGACACCCACTCCGCCACCGACTGACCTGCGGTGGCACAGCCGTTCCGGTGAGCCCGCTCGGGCCCGCGGACGTCGCCTGCTGGGTGCTGAAGTCCACCCGTCCGCCGGAGCTGATCGAGCCCGGCTGGCGGGTGGGCACGGCCCGTGAGCTGACCCGCTGCGTCCGGCGCTCCTACCGGCTGGACCTGGTGCGACCCGGCCAGCCCTGCCTGCTGTGGGTCAGCGGCCGCACCGCCCCCGGTGTGCACGCGCTCGGCGAGGTGACCGGCGAGGCCGACGAGCGCGACGGCGGCCCGGTCGTCGCCGTCCGGCTGACCCGCCTGCCCGCCCCCGTCGCGCGCGCGGACCTGCTGGCCGACCCCGCCGCCCGGGACGCCGAGGTGCTGCGGATGCCGGCGGGCAGCAACCCCTCGTGGCTCTCCCCGGAGCAGTACGCCGCCGTCCTCGCCCACCTGCCCGCGCTGGGACCATGGCCGTCGTGACTCCCACCCGGTACCGCTGGGGCGCGATCGCCTGGCTGCTGACCCTGCAGTTCTTCGTCGTCGAGACCGTCGTCCAGCTGCAGACCGGCGCCCACAGCCGCGCCGAGGACGTCATCAGCGAGCTCGGCACGTCGGCCTCCGCGGCGCCGCTGCTGATGAACGCGTCGTTCGTCGTCCAGGGCCTGCTGATCGGCGCGGGCGCCGCCCTGCTGCGCCCGGCCCTGGCCGGCCTCGGCGGCCGGACGGCCGCCGCCTCCCTCACCGCGGCCGCGGTCGGCGTGGTGCTCGTCGGGTTCTTCCCGCTCGACGGGCAGGAGGACCTGCACCAGGCCGGCGCCGGGCTGCACCTGCTCGGCGGGGGCCTCGCGCTGCTCGCCCTGGCCTACGCGGTCCGGCCGCGCTCGGAGGCCCTGGGGACGGCGCTGGCGCTGCTGGGCCTGCTGAGCACCGCGATGACCGTCTTCTTCGCCCTCGGCATCACGTCGTTCCTCGGCGAGGGCGGGACCGAGCGCGCGTCGGCCTACCCGGTCCCGATCGGGCTGGCGCTGGCCGGCGCCGGGCTCTGGGCGCTCGGCCGGCGCCCGCAGGCCGAGCCGCGTCCGTCCCGCCGCGAGCTGCGCGCCGGGGAGCGGGCCGGACGCGCCGAGCGCGCCCGCGAGCGGGACGCGGCGCTGGAGGCCGCGGTCGGCCTGCCCGACCCCGCCCGGCCACAGCGCGCCCCGTCCGACGCCGAGCCGGACGACGACTTCGACCCCGAGGACCCCTGGGCCGCCTCCCGCCGCCGCACCTGAGGGAGGACACCCCCTCCTCACCCCGTGCAGGGTCCTGCCGCCCCGTCCCGGGCCTGCGCAGGGTGGGCAGGACGGGGTCCTCCTCTCAGCGTGCGGGCTCGAACCGGAGCACGTCGCCGACCGGGCGCCGTCCCGAGACGCTGCCGCCCTGGGTCGACGGGTAGCCCATGCGCAGCAGCATCTGCGGATGGCCGATGAGCGAGAGCCGGGCGCGCATCCGGGTGCGGGTGACCGGCCAGTCCAGCGCCTGGGTCAGCGGCGAGGCCGCCAGGCCCTCCGTCGTCGCGGTCAGCAGCAGCCGGCCCAGTGCCCGCCCGGCGAGCAGCCAGGCCGTCGCGTCGTCGCCGTCGGTCCCCAGCAGGACGACGGTGGGACGCTCCACCTCCGGCGGTGGCGCCGCCGGGTCGCCGGGCGGCAGGAAGGTCCGCGGAGCGCGGCTGCCGGCCACGAAGTCGCGGACGAGCCAGTTCGACGGCCGCGTCGCCGGGTCCTCCTCGGGGACCGCGCCGACCGGGATGCCGTCCACCGCGGCCGGGTCGGTCCGCAGCCACCGCTCGAGCTCGGCGAGGTAGCCGGGGTCGCTGCGCTCCAGCTCCTCGGCACGGGAGACGAGGAAGGCGGTGGCGACCTCCTCCTCGGAGCCGGTGACCGCCTTCAGCCAGACGCCGAGCCGCCCGGCGTCGGCCGCCAACCGCTCGACCACCTCGTCCGGGACGGCGCGCGGCAGGAACGGCGCCCGCTCGGTGTGCCGGCGGGCGATCGCCTCGGCCAGCGCCGTGTCCGCGGGCGTGACGTCGCAGGTCGACCCGGCGCGCACGGTGGCCAGGTGGTCGGGGTCCTCCGGCGTGGGCAGCAGCTCGACGTCCGCCTCGACGCCCGTGCCGCGCAGCGCGACGGCGGCGAACTCCGCGGCCACGCCGCAGCTGATCACCTGCTGCCGGCCGGTCGGGTCGAGCACCGGCAGCGCCCGCTCGCGGTCCCGGTGCAGGTCCAGCCGGTCGGCGACGGCGGTGAAGCGCCACGGCTGGGTGTTGTGCACCGACGGTGCCCGGGTGGCGGCGGCCACCACCGCCGTCCACTGCTGCTGGTCCATCCCCGCTCCTCCTCGCCCGGGGCCGACGACCACCGCGGCCCGTCCCCTGCCTAGCGGATCAGCGGCCACAGGTCGACGGTCCCGAGCCCCTCCCGATCCCGGCGCCGCCGGAGGACGATGCGCGCCATGAGCTCACCTGACACCGGCGTCCGGAGCCCGCGCGTCCTCGTCGGCTACGACGGGTCACCCAGTGCGGTGAACGCGATCGAGGCGGCCGCCACGCTGCTGCCCTCGGCCACCGCCTCGATCCTGAACCTGTGGGAGCCGCCGTTCACCTCCCCCGAGCTGCGGCACCGCGTCATGGAGCGCGCTGCCAACGCCGAGGCGCTGGGCCGGCTGCTGGAGAGCGAGGGCAGGGCCGAGGCCGAACGGCTGGCCGGCAACGGCGTGAAGCTCGCGCGGGCCGCGGGCTGGGAGGCCGAGGCGCTGGTCAAGCGCACCTTCGGCGGTGACGGCTACCAGTTCGCCCGCACCGCCGAGGAGCTGGACGCCGACCTGATGGTCGTCGGCTCCCGCGGGATGAGCGGCATGCGCGCCTCCATGGGCAGCGTCTCGGAGCTGGTCGTGCACGTCAGCCCGGTGCCGGTGCTCGTCGTCCCGCACCCCCTGACCACCGTCGAGTGGACGGCCGCCGCCTCCGGGCCGGTCGTCGTCGGCACCGACGGCTCCGACCACGCCCAGCGGGCGCTCAACGCCGCCACCACGCTCTTCCCGCACCGGAAGCGGCTGCTGCTCGCCGTCGAGGAGCAGGCGAACTCCCCCGCCCCGACGGGCGTCGAGGGCACCGAGCTGGTCACCGTCCGCTGCTCCGGGCGCGCCGGCAAGCCGCGGGCGACGGCCTCGACGCTGGCCGACGAGGCCGCGCGCCGTGGCGCAGCCGTCCTCGTCGTGGGCAGCCGCGGCCGGGGCGGCGCCCGGGACACCCTCGTCGGGCACGTGGCGCGCGCGCTGCTGCACTGCGCGCACCGGCCGGTGCTCGTCGTGCCCACCCGTCCCGCGAGCTGAGCCGGCCCCCGCAGGCTCCCGCCGCGAGCCCGCGAGCGGTGGGGGGTCGCGCTCAGGCGCCCGCGCCGGCCCGCTGCAGCTGCGGCCGGCGCACCGGCGAGCGGCGGCGGGACAGCGCCACCCCGGCCAGGCACACTCCGCCGCCGACGACGGCCAGGGCCGGCGGCACCTCGCCGAGCAACAGCCAGCCCATGAGCACCACCAGTGGCGGCACGAGGTAGGTGGTGACGCCGAGCCGCCCCGCATCGGTCCGCGCCAGGGCGTACGCCCACGTGCTGAACGCCAGCGCGGTCGGCACTGCGCCCAGGTAGACCAGGCCGGCGACCGACCCGGGCGGCGCCTGCCCCAGCTCCGCGGCGAGCGACCCCGCCCACGGCAGGCAGCACAGCGTGCCGGAGGCGCACGCGGTGAACGTGACCTGCAGCGGGGGGAGCCGGCGCAGCACCGGCTTCTGCGCCACGACGCCGACCGCGTACGTGACGGCAGCGACCAGGCAGAGCACCACGCCTCCGACGTCGGCATCAGCACCACGGGTGGACACGCCGATCAGCAGCACGCCGGCGAAGGCGACCGCCAGGCCGGCGGCCAGCCGGCGCGGCAGCCCCTCTCCCAGCCACAGCCCGGCCAGGACGGCGATGAGGATGGGCCCGACGTTGACCAGCATCGCCGTCGTCCCGGCGTCCAGGTGCTGCTCGGCTGCGTTGAGCGCGACGTTGTAGACGCCGAACCAGCCGACCCCGCAGACCGCGAGCAGCCGCCACTCGCGCCCGGTGGGCGCCACCCACGGACCCCGGGTCACGCCCAGCAGCACCCCGAGCACCGCGGTGCCCACCAGCAGCCGGCCCAGCGCCAGCGGCCCCGGCGAGAGGTCGGCGCCGACGGCACGGATGGCGATGAAGGCCGACGCCCAGGCCAGCACGGTGACGACGACGGCGGCCAGCACGGGGACGGCGGAGCGGGGGGGCACGCAGCGACCCTAGGTCGGCGCACCGGCCCTGCCCGGCGGGTTCCGGACGTCGTCCTCCCCGTTGCGGTATCCGGCAGGAACGGCCCCGTTCCGGGCCCCGCCCTGAGCTCGCGAGGGGCGGGGAGGACGGCGACCCCCCCTCCCCACCTGTCGCGAGCTCGCGGCGGGCCCCGCGAGGGGGCCGGGCCGGGGAGCTCCTTCCTCAGCCGCGCAGGTGCTCGGCGTAGGTGCGCCGCCCGCGCGGGCCCCGGGTGGGCAGCGCAGCGCCGTCCCGGACCGCGGTCGACAGCCGGCCGGGCACCGGGGTGGCCACCACGTGGGTGCCCGGCTCGCGGGCGGCGACCCACGCCCGCGCGACCTCCGCCGCGGTGAGCTCCTCCGGCCCGCCGAACTCGACGACGCCCCCGGCCGGCGACCCGACCGCGACCTCGGCGGTGTGGGCAGCGGCCTCGGCGACGTCGACCGGCTGCAGCCGCCAGCTCATCGGCACCGGCAGCAGCGGACCGCGCCGGGCGGTCTCCAGCAGCTGGTCGACGAAGTCGTGGAACTGGGTGATCCGCAGCAGCGTCACCGGCAGCCCCGAGGCCAGCAGCACCTGCTCGGCGGCGTACTTGGCGTGGTAGTAGCCGTAGGGGATGCGGTCGACGCCGACGATCGAGACGAAGACGAGGTGGCGCAACCGGTCCCGGTCGACCGCCTGCACCAGCCGCCGGGTGCCTGCGACGTCGACCTCCCAGTAGGCGCGGTCGCGGACGCCCGTGGCCGTGTGCACGACGACCTCCGCACCCGCCAGCGCCGCCGGCAGGTCGCGGCCGGTCGCCAGGTCGCCGCGCACCCCGCCCGGGCCGGTCCCCCGCCGCGACATCTGCCGCACGCGGTGGCCGTCGTCCTGCAGGCGCTCGACGACCAGCCGACCGAGCGGCCCCGTCCCTCCCGTCACGAGAACGTCCATGCCCGGCAGTCTGGCCGGACCGTTCCGTCCCGGCGCGCCAGGACCGCGTGATCTCACATGCGAGATACCGTGACTGCTCGTGACGGTCACCGATCCCACCACCGACAGCGCCGGCACCCCGGCGCTCGAGGCCACCGCGATGCAGCGCATCGGCATGCTCGTCCGCGACGCCCGGCGGCACCGCGGGCTCACCCAGCAGCAGCTCGCCGAGCGGCTGGGCACCAGCCAGAGCGCCGTCGCGCGCATCGAGCAGGGCGGGCAGAACCTCACCCTCGAGCTGCTCGGCCGGCTCTCCGAGGCCCTCGAGCGCGAGCTGTTCAGCGTCGGTCCGGCCGGCCCCACCCACCTGCGGGTCTCCGGCGGCGTGCCGCTGCGCGGCAGCGTGGTCGTGAAGTCCTCCAAGAACGCCGCCGTCGCGCTGCTGTGCGCAGCCCTGCTCAACCGCGGCCGGACGACGTTGCGCAACGTGGCCCGGATCGTGGAGGTCGAGCGGATCCTCGACGTGCTGCGCTCGATCGGCGTCTCGGCCACCTGGGACGCGGCCGGCCGCGACCTCACCCTCGTCGTCCCCGAGCAGCTGGACCTCGCCGGCATCGACGCCGACGCCGCCCGCCGGACCCGCAGCATCATCATGTTCCTCGGCCCGCTGCTGCACCGGGCGCCGGAGTTCGACCTGCCCTACGCCGGCGGCTGCGACCTGGGCACCCGCACCGTCGAGCCGCACATGATCGCGCTGCGCCCCTTCGGCCTGGAGGTCGAGGCCCGCGGCGGGCAGTACCACGCGGTCGTCACCGCGCCCGGCACGGCGGACCGCACCATCGTGCTCACCGAGCGGGGCGACACCGTCACCGAGAACGCGCTGCTGGCCGCGGCGCGCACCGACGGGACGACGACCATCCGCAACGCCAGCTCCAACTACATGGTCCAGGACCTCTGCCTGTACCTGCAGCTGCTCGGCGTCGGCGTCGAGGGGCTCGGCACCACCACCCTCGTCGTGCACGGGAGGCCGGTGCTCGACGCCGACGTCGACTACACGATCAGCGAGGACCCGGTCGAGGCGATGAGCCTGCTGACCGCCGGCATCGTCACCGACTCGGAGCTGACCGTGTGCCGGGCGCCGATCGACTTCCTCGAGGTGGAGCTGGCCACCCTCGCCGAGATGGGGCTGCGCTACAGCCTGTCGCCGGAGTACCGGGCCGACAACGGGCACACCCGGCTGGTCGACGTCACCATCTCGCCGTCCCGGCTCAAGGCGCCGATCGACAAGATCCACCCGATGCCCTTCCCGGGCCTCAACATCGACAACCTGCCGTTCTTCGCCGTCATCGCGGCCGCGGCCACCGGCTCGACGCTGATCCACGACTGGGTATACGACAACCGGGCCATCCACCTGTCCGACCTGACCCGGCTGGGCGCCGACGTCCGGCTGCTCGACCCGCACCGGGTGCTGGTGACCGGCCCGACCCACTGGTCCAGTGCCGAGGTGGTCTGCCCGCCGGCGCTGCGCCCGGCGGTGTGCATCCTGCTGGCGATGCTCGCGGCCAAGGGGACGTCGGTGCTGCGCAACGTCGACATCATCGCCCGCGGCTACGAGCAGCTCTACGAGCGGCTGGTGGAGATGGGCGCCCGCATCGAGGTCTTCCACGACTAGGCCGTCGCCGTGCTCGAGGTCGCCGCAGCCGACGTGGCGGGCTTCTTCGAGCCCGAGCGGCCCGGCCCGCCGGTCCAGCAGCACATCGCGCACACCGGCGTGGGGGTCTGCCGGGTCGACCGGTGGCCCGCGCCGCGGACCGTCATGGCCGAGTCGGGCGGCAACGTCGCGCTGCGTGGGGTGCCGCGCGAGGTCGACGGGCTGGCCGGGTTCGTCGAGGCGCCACCCGAGTGGCTGCCGACGCTGCGCGGCATCGACCCGGGCACCGCGATCTGGCCGCGGGTGATCGCTGTCCTGCCACCCACGGCGGAGCCACCGCCCTCGGTCGCCGCGGTCCGGCGGCTGGGAGCGGGCGACGCGCCGGCACTGGCCGGGCTCTCCCCCTCGATCGCCTGGATCTGCGCAACCTGGGGCGGCGCGGCCGGGCTCGCGGCGTCCGGGTGGGCGTGGGCCGCGTTCGACGGCGACCGGCCGGTCTCCGTCGCGTGCCCGTTCCTGGTCGGCCGGCGGTTCGAGGACCTCGGCGTCGCCACCGAACCGGGAGCCCGGGGCCGCGGCCTGTCGACGGCGTGCGCCGCTGCGGTGGTGGCCGACGTCCGTTCCCGGGGTCGCACACCGACCTGGACGACGAGCCCCGACAACCGGGCCAGCCTGGCGGTCGCGGCCCGTCTCGGCTTCGTGCCCGAGCGCGACGACGTCCTCTACGCCGTCCGCACGCCGATCCCGCCGGTCGGCTGACGAAGGACCCCCTGCTCCCCGCGACTCCGGAGCGCGCGGCGGGACCCGGGAGGTCGGCTGGGACCCCGCGTCTTCAGCGCTCCTGGTCGGTGGGGCGCACCAGCACCTCGTTGACCGCCACGTGCGGCGGCTGGGTGACCACGTAGACGATCGCGCGGGCGACGTCCTCGGGCCGCAGCGACCGCATGCCCTCGGAGTGCGCCAGCGCGGCCGCCTTCGCCTCGGGCTGGGTGATGTGCGAGCGCAGCTCGGTCTCGACGGCGCCCGGCTCGACCAGGGAGATCCGCACGCCCCGGGCGGTCACCTCCTGGCGCAGCGACTCGCTGAAGGCGTTCACCGCCCACTTGCTGGCGTTGTAGACGCCGGCGCCGGCACGGGCGGTACGGCCGGCGGTGCTGGAGATGTTCACGATGTCGCCCGAGCCCTGCTCGAGCATCCCGTCGATCGCGGCGTGCGTCGGGTACATCACGCCGAGCACGTTGGTGTCGAGCATGCGTCGCCAGTCCTCGGGATCGGCGCCGACGATCGTGCCCAGCAGCATCACACCGGCGTTGTTCACCAGGACGTCGAGCCCGCCGAGCTCGGCCCGGGTGCGGGCGACCGCGTCGCGGCAGGACGCCTCGTCGGTGACGTCGAGGTCGAGGGGGACGACCTCCCCGCCGGCGTCGGAGAGCCGCGCGGCGAGGTCGTCGAGCCGGTCCCGTCGGCGCGCCCCGATGGCGACGGCGGCACCGGCCTCGGCCAGGGCCACGGCGGTGGCCTCCCCGATCCCCGACGACGCGCCGGTGACCAGCGCGACCTTGCCGGACAGCGGGCGGGCGACCTCGGTCATGCGACGACCTCCTCCAGTGGCCGCCGGGCGCGGCCGTCCTCCCAGCCTCGCCGATGCCGCTGGTCCCGGCAGCGCGGGGCGGCTCAGCCCGGCGGCAGGGTGACGCCGAAACCGCGGACGGCGAGCCGCACCAGCACCGGCCCGGGCCGCAGCAGGTCGTCGACCCCGGCCGCGGCGACGGTCTCCAGCTCGGCCAGCCGCCGGGCGTACTCCTCCGGTCCCCGGCGGCGTGCAGCGTCGAGGTGCCGGGCGTTGGCCCACACCTTCCGCCGCGACTCGCGCAGGAAGACCTGGCTGGCGGTCCGGTTCACCGGCGCCAGCAGCCGGTCCAGGCGGGTCCGCCGTCCCCCGGCGCGGTGCAGCTCGGCGTCCTCGGCGGCGACCCGGGAGGCGAGCACCCGGTCGATCCGCTCGTGGTCGCGCCGGCGGAGGTCCGACGTCGCCGGGTCGTCGAACTCGGCCGGCGGGATCACCCGCACCAGCGACTGCGGCAGGTCGAGGTTGATGTGCGCGTTCATGCCGAGCAGCACGTGCGCCTCCGGCGGGAGCTCCGGCCGGGCGCCGAAGGCCAGCCGCCACGGCCGGGGCGCGGACGCCGGGTCGCGGCGGTGCGCGGTCAGCGCGTCGAGGTACAGGCCGGCGAAGTCGACGTCCCACTCCTCGACCCAGGCCGGGTCCTCGAAGGCGCCCGCGTCGATCGCCGCCCCGACCGCGACGGTCGTGCGCAGGTAGACGCCGAGGAAGAAGCGGCCCGGGTCGCGCTCGGCCTCCAGCGACCCGAGCTGCTCCTCCATGTGCGCGACCAGCGCCGCGACGCTCCTCCCCACGGCGCGGTCAGATGAGCGCGTCGAGGCCGTCGTCCGGGGGCAGCGTCATCGCGGCGTCCACCGGTGGGCGGTGCGGCTGGTCCAGGCCGCGCATCCGGGCCGCGTGCAGGGCCAGCAGCAGGTTCAGCCGCAGCGTCGGGTCGCTGGTGAAGGGGCCGAGCAGCCGCTCGAGCTTGCCGATCCGGTACCGCATCGTGTTGTAGTGGAAGTGCAGCCGCCGGGCGGACTCCGCGACGTTGAGGTTGGTCTCCAGCAGCACCCGCAGCGTCTCGCGCAGGTCCGCGGAGTCGGGGTCGCCGGCGTCGGCGAGGGTGCCCAGCACCTCGTCGACGTAGTTGCGCAACTCGGTGCTGTCCGGGATCAGCGACAGCAGCCGGAAGACGCCGAGCTGGTCGAAGTGGGTGACCGCCTGCGGCCCGTGGATCTCCTGACCGACGCCGAGGGCCCGGGAGGCCTGCTGGTGCGCCTCGCCCAGCGCCGACAGCGAGCCGGCCGGGCGACCGATGCCGGTGCCGAGCACCCGCCCGACGCGGCGCACCCGGGCGTTGACCCGCCCGGTCACCGCGGTCACCAGCGAGGTGATCTCCTCCGGCGTGCGCCCGTCGAGGGGCAGCACGGTGACGATCTCGGTCGACAGGCCGGCCACCGCCGCGCCGGAGACCTCGGTCTCCAGGGCGGCGCGCCAGCCGTCGGCCAGCCGGTCGAGGACGTCGAGGGCCCGGGTCGGGTCGGCCTGCGGGTCGGCGGCGGTCTCGGTGGCGGTCACCAGGACGACGACCGGGCCGTCGAGCCGCCAGCCGAAGGAGCGGGTCTGCGCCAGCGCCCGCTCGGTGTGCCGCAGGGCCCCGGCGACCAGCCGGCGCACGAGGTCGCCCTGGAAGCGCAGCTCGACGGAGTGCACCGCCTGCTGGCGGATGACCGACAGCGCCGAGACGACCGCCGCCCGCTCCAGCACCGCACCGGCGCCGACCAGCATCGGCCCGCTCCGGTGGACCGCCACCAGCCAGCCGTGCCGCTGGTCGCCGGCCATGATCGGGGCGACCGCGTACTCCCCCACCCCGCCGGGCAGCTCGTGGTGCCCGGGGACCAGCAGGATCCCGTCGGCCGGTGAGAGGTCGGCGTCGGCGAGCACGTCGGCCGGGGTGACGACGATCTGGTCGGCGCGCAGGCCCGAGAGCCGGCGGGACGGCGCCATCATCGCCATCTCGTCCTCGGCCTCGGCGTCCAGCAGCCACAGCCAGTCGCTGATCTCCGCGACGTCCTCGGTCGGACCGGCGCTGGTGACGATCTCCCGGTCGGGCCCCAGCCCCAGGACGGCGGCGCCCTCCAGGGAGTGCGCGAGCTGCTCGGTGACCTCGGCCAGTCCGCCGCCGCTGAGCGCGACGTCGATGAACTGGTCGTGCATGCGGTTGGACAGCGCCAGCGCCTCGCTCTGCTTGCCGATGACGGCGCCGAGCACCTCGGAGAGGACCTCGCCCATCCGGACCCCGGCCGGCAGCGCGAGCACCGGCAGCGCCCGGCGGTCGGCCTCGGTCAGCACGTCGGCCGGCACGGGCGGGGGGCCCTCGGTCTGGCGGTAGGCCAGCGCCGCGGTGCCCATGGAGTCCAGCCGCTCGACCAGGGCGCGGCAGTTGGCGGCGTCGGCCGGCGGCAGCCGCGCGCCGAGCACGACGAGGACGTCGGGGCCGGCGACGGCCAGCGGGTCGGCGGGGTCGTCGACCACCATGTAGCGGACGACGCGGTCCAGTCCCCCACCCCCGGCGACGACCTCGGTCCCCGCCAGGCCGGGCAGCCGGAGCGCCTCGGCCAGGGTCAGACCAAGCCGCTCCTGCCAGCTGGGCCGCTCACCGCGGCTCTCGCTCACCGACGCCTCCGCTGTCGACAGGTGACGCCGAGGTGGAACCGCGCCCTCACCCAGCGTGGGGGCGACGACCGAGGCTTCACGCTGGGTCACGACATACACCTTTTCGGTTGCTGATGCACACGGCTACACCCCGGCCCTCTGTCAGGAGTGCCTGGACGCGACATCCCATTCTTGGCGACATCCGCCATACTTGGGCGTGCGACGCGCCGCTTAGGTTCGAGACCCGGTTCCACCCCGCCCGGTGGATGGTAGGCCGGTTCCCTCCCAGGGTGCCGCCCAGCCCCTCCAGCGGTTGGGGCAGGGCCTGGGCGGGGGGTCTCGAGCCGACGGCGCCTCCCGTGGTCCCCAGCGTGAGAGGTCGCCATGCGCACCATCGACCAGACCGCAGGCCCGGGCGGGAGCCGCCCTGGGGCTCAGACGCCCCCGCGCGGCCACGCCGCGCGGGCCGGACTCCCGACCATCCCCCTGCCACGCGAGTCCGCCCAGGCGACCGCGCGCACCGCTCCCCCGGCCCGTGCCGCCACCGCCGTGCCCGCCTCCGCGAGCACCGGTGTCGCCGACCTCCTGCGCGGCCCGGTCCGCCCCGCACGCGTCCTGTTCAGCGTCCCCGCTGCCGTCTACCTCCAGGTGCCCACCGAGCGCGGTGGCGACGTCGTCGGCGTCCTCACCAACGACGCCGCGCGTCTCCCGCTGGCATGCGTGCTCTTCCGCCCGAGCAACGGCCGCCCGCTGGTGGCGCTGCCACCCGACGCGCCGGCCGAGGTCGGCGGCGGGCGCATCGTCGTCGGCGACCTGGCCGTCAGCGCCGCCGCCTGGTGGGACCCGCGCCCCCGGCTGCCGCGCCCGCGGCCGGCCCTGCTGCCCGAGGGCGTGCGGCAGCTGCGCAACGCCCTCTACGGCGAGGGCGTGCCGCACAGCGCCTTCACCCTCCCGGGCCTGCCGGCCGGTCCCGGTGGTCCGCTGGCCGCCCTGCGCGGTGCCGTGCGCCGGGCCGACCTGGACGCCGCGCTGCGCACGGCCACCCGGCTGATCGGCCTGGGCCCGGGTCTCACCCCGGCCGGGGACGACGTGATGGCCGGGACGATGGCGGGCCTGGTGCTGCTGGGGCACCCCGCCGCCGAGCGGTTCTCCGCCGCGGTCTCCGCACTGGCCGCCGGCCGGACGACGGAGCTGTCGCGGGCGCTGCTGCGGCACGCCGCTGCCGGGCGGGTCAGCGCCGAGTACGCCGCGGTGCTGCACGGGCTGGTCGGTGAGCGGCCGCTGGCCCCGGCGATCGACGGGCTGCTGGCCACCGGCGCCACCAGCGGCCGGGCCATGGCGCTGGGACTGTGCACCGCGATCGACCTCGTCGACCGGACCATGCGCCCCCGCTGACGAAGGACCCCGTCCTCCCAGCCTCTCGCTCCGCTCAGGGCGGTGCCCTGGACGGGGCGGGCGGCGAGCCTCCGGACGGGGCCGACCGAGGGAACGTGCGGGAGCCCCCGTCCAGGCGGACGGGGGCTCCCGCACGTCATGGGCGGTCCGGGCCCGTGGACACCGGCGAGCGGCTGGCCGGCAGGCCGGCAGCGGCCACCAGCCGCCGATGGTCACCGCCGGACCCGAGTCGCGGTACCGGTCCCTGGGAGCGGGGGGCCGGAGGCTCCCCCGAGCAGGGACCGGAGTCCTGGGCTCAGCGGCCGTGGGGCACGGTTCCTGGCCGCGGTGTGGTCCGGTAGGACCGCAGTGTCACAGCCGGCAGGCGTGGATGCTGGTGACCAGGATGGCGCGGGCGCCGAGCTCCCACAGCTCGTCCATCACCCGGTTGGTGTCGTTCTGGGCGACCATCGCCCGCACCGCCGACCAGCCCTCGGTCTGCAGCGGGCTGACCGTCGGCCCCTCGAGACCCGGGGTCAGCGCGGTCGCCTTCTCCAGCAGGTCGTTGGGGCAGTCGTAGTCGAGCAACACGTACTGCCGCGCGACCAGGACCCCGCGCAGCCGACGGCGCAGCTGCGCCACCGCCGGGATCTCCTCGGCCCCGGCCCGCCGGACCAGGATGGCCTCGCTGCTGAGCACCGGCTCACCGATGATGTGCAACCCGGCCGCGCGCAGCGTCGTCCCGGTCTCGACCACGTCGCAGACGGCGTCGGCGACACCGAGCCGGCAGGCGGTCTCGACCGCGCCGTCCAGCTTGACGACCGACGCCGGGATGCGCTGCTCGTCGAGGTACCGCTGCAGGAGCACCGGGTAGGCCGTGGCGATCCGCTTGCCCGCCAGCTGCGGGACGGTCTCGATGGCGGACTCCAGCGGGGCGGCGAAGCGGAACGAGGAGCGGCCGAAGCCCAGCGGCATGACCTCCACCGCGGCGGCGCCCTCGCCGACGGCCGGCGCCGTCTCCAGCAGCATGTCCCGGCCGGTGATGCCGACGTCGAGGGTGCCGGCGGCGACGTAGACGGCGATGTCGCGGGGCCGCAGGTAGAAGAACTCGGTGTCGCTGTCGGGGTCGTAGACGGCGAGGTCCTTGGTGCTGCGGCGCTGCCGGTAACCGCTCTCGGTGAGCATGGCGGCCGCGGGCTCGCTCAGGACCCCCTTGTTGGGCACGGCGATGCGCAGCACGGAGGGACTCCTTCGTTCGGTGGTGGACTGCCGGCCCTCCTGGAGGGTCCCGCCGCTGGCTCCGTCCGGAGGCTCACCCCGAGGGTGCGAGGGGTGGGCGGGACGGGGTCCTTCCACGGTGGGGGCAGGAGGGTCCTTCTTCAGAGGTGGGTGTAGACGTCGTCCAGGGTCAGCCCGCGGGCCAGCATGAGGACCTGTACCCGGTAGAGGAGCTGGCTGACCTCCTCGGCGGTGCGCTCGGCGCCCTCGTGTTCGGCGGCCATCCAGGACTCGGCGGCCTCCTCGACGACCTTCTTGCCCGCGGCGTGGACACCGTCGCGGACGGCCGTGACCGTTCCCGACGCCGGGTCGCCGGCGGCGACCTTGGCCGAGAGCTCGGCGAACAGCTGGTCGAAGGTCTTCACGCGCGGCTCCCGTCGGCCGGTCGGATCGAGAAGCCGGTGGGCCCGGCGGCCCCGCGCAGGCGGCGCAGGGTGAGGGCGGTGGCCAGGGCGGCCACGGCCGCCTCCCAGCCCTTGTCCTCCGCCGAGCCGGGCAGGCCGGCGCGGTCGCGCGCCTGCTCCTCGGTGTCGCAGGTGAGGACGCCGTTGCCGACGGGCTTGCCGGCGTCGAGGGCGACCCGCGTGAGCCCGGCGGTGACCGCGTCGCAGACGTACTCGAAGTGCGGCGTGCCACCACGGATGACCACGCCCAGGGCGACGACGGCGTCGTGCCGCTCGGTCAGCGCCTGGGCGACCACCGGCAGCTCGACGGCGCCCGGGACCCGGACGACGGTCGGCGACGGGATCCCACTGGCGACCGCCGCGGCGACCGCGCGGTCCAGCAGCGCACCGGTGATCTCGGCGTGCCAGGTGGTGGCGACGACGCCGATCGTCAGCCCGGTGGCGTCGACCGCCTGCGCCTCCGGTGCGCCCTTCCCGCTCACCTGGCCTCCTCGCCGGCGCCCGCCGGCCGCGTCCGCGGGACCGCTGCCGTGCCCATCGGTGCACCCGCGACGCTCACAGCTGCTGCTCCGTCTGGCGCAGCGGGACGTCGGTGCCGGGCACGGTCGCGGCGTCGGCCGGGCCGGACTCGGTCTCCGGCTCGATGATGTCCAGCAGGTGCCCCATCCGGTCGCGCTTGGTGCGCAGGTAGGCGAGGTTCTCCGCGGTGACGTGGCTGGGCAGCGGTACCCGGCCGGTCACCCGCAGCCCGTAACCCTCCAGCCCTGCCCGCTTGGCCGGGTTGTTGGTGAGCAACCGCATGGTGTGCACGCCCAGGTCGACGAGGATCTGCGCGCCGGTGCCGTAGTCGCGTGCGTCGGCGGGCAGGCCCAGGTCGAGGTTGGCGTCGACGGTGTCGATGCCGCTGTCCTGCAGCTGGTAGGCCTGCAGCTTGTGCAGCAGGCCGATGCCCCGGCCCTCGTGCCCGCGGATGTACAGCACGATCCCGCGGCCCTCCTGCGCCACCGCGGCCAGCGCGGCCTGCAACTGGGGGCCGCAGTCGCAGCGCAGCGAGCCGAACACGTCGCCGGTGAGGCACTCGGAGTGCACGCGGACCAGCACGTCCTCGCCGTCGCCGATGTCGCCGTAGACGAAGGCGACGTGCTCGCGCTCGTCGTAGGAGCTGCGGTAGCCGACGGCGGTGAAGGTGCCCGGGGCCAGCGGCACGGTCGCCTCGGCCACCCGCTCGACGAGCTTGTCGAAGCGCTTCCGGTAGGCGATGAGGTCGGCGATGGAGATCAGGCACAGGTCGTGCTCGTCGGCGAAGACCCGCAGCTCGTCGCCGCGGGCCATGCCGACCGGGTCCTTCTCGCTGACCACCTCGCACAGCGTCCCCGAGGGGCGCAGCCCGGCGAGCACCGCGAGGTCGACCGCGGCCTCGGTGTGGCCGGGCCGGCGCAGCACGCCGCCGTCGCGGGCGCGCAGCGGCACGATGTGCCCGGGGCGGGCCAGGTCGGTGGAGTCGGTCTCCGCCGAGGCCAGCAGCCGGATGGTGTGTGCGCGGTCGGCGGCGGAGATGCCGGTCGTCACGCCCTCGCGGGCGTCGACCGTGACGGTGTAGGCGGTGCCGCGACGGTCCTGGTTGACGCGGAACATCGGCGGCAGGTCCAGCCGGTCGGCGTCCTCCTCGGAGACGGCCACGCAGATGTAGCCCGAGGTGTAGCGGACCATGAACGCGACGAGCTCGGGGGTGGCCAGCTCGGAGGCGAAGATCAGGTCGCCCTCGTTCTCGCGGTCCTCGTCGTCCATCACGACGACCGGGCGGCCGCTCTTGACCGCGGCGATGGCGTCCTCGACGGTGTCGAGGCGGATGGTGGCGGTCACGAACCCTCCTCGCTGGCGCTCGTCGGCTCCGTGCCCACGGGTGCGGTGTCCCTGCCCGAGCTCACCGGCTCGTTCACGTGCGTGCTCCCAACAGGCGTTCCACGTACTTGGCGATCACGTCGACCTCCAGGTTGACCGGGCTCCCGGGAGGAACGGCACCCAGCGTGGTCTCCCGCAGGGTGGTGGGGATGAGGCTGACCTCGAGCCACGGCTCGGGGTCGTCGGCGGCGCTGACGGCGCTGACGGTGAGCGAGACGCCGTCGACGGTGATCGAGCCCTTCTCCACGACGTAGCGCGCCAGCCCGGGCGGCAGCCCGACCCGCACGACCTCCCAGTGCTCGCCGGGGGTGCGGGTGAGGACGGTGCCCACGCCGTCGACGTGGCCCTGGACGAGGTGCCCGCCGAGCCGGGTGTGCGGGGTGACGGCGCGCTCCAGGTTGACCGGGTCGCCGGCGCCCAGGGCGCCCAGGCTGCTCCGGCGGAGGGTCTCGGCCATGACGTCGGTGGTCCACTCCTCACCGTCCGATCCGGTGACGGTGAGGCAGACGCCGTTGACGGCGATCGAGTCGCCCAGGGCCACGCCCTCCAGCGCCGTGCGCGCCCGGATGCGCAGCCGGGCGGCCGTCGCCTCGCCGCCCGCCTCTCCGAGCCCCTCGCGGGCCAGCAGGGTGCCGATCTCCTCGACGATGCCGGTGAACACGCTCAACTCCCTCCGGTCGCGCCGTGGTGGTCCGCGACGCGCCGGTCCCCAGTGTGCCGGTTGGGCCGCAGCCGGATCTCCACGTCCCCGCCCAGCTGGGTGAGGCCGGTGACCGTGAGGGTCAGCGCGTTCCCGATCCCGGTGATTCCCAGGTCACCGACGAGGGGGGCACCGGCGCCGAGCAGCTTGGGCGCCAGGTGCACCACCGCCTCGTCCACCAGGCCGTCGCGCAGGAAGGCGGCAGCCAGCGTCGGGCCGCCCTCGAGCAGCACCCGGCGCACGTCGCGGGCGAACAGCTCGCCGAGCAGTTCCCGCGGTGAGGCGGCGGTGCTGACCAGCGTGGAAGCGGCGCCGTCGAGCACCCGGGCCGTCCTCGGCAGGCGGCCGCGGCGGTCGAGGACCACGCGCAGCGGCTGACGGGCGGCGTCCCGGCCGTCGGCGTTCCGGACCGTCAGCTGCGGATCGTCGGCCAGCGCCGTCCCCGAGCCGATGACGACCGCGTCACAGCTGGCCCGCAGCCGGTGGACGGCGGCGCGGGCGTCCGGGCCGGTGACCCAGCGGCTGCTGCCGTCGGCGGCGGCGACCCGCCCGTCGAGGGTGCCGGCGACCTTCCAGACGACGAACGGGCGCCCCTCGCGCACGCCGGTCAGCCACGCGCCCAGCGCGCCCTCCTCGGCGGCCTGCTGCGCCACGCCCAGCTCGACCTCGACGCCGGCGGCGCGCAGCCGCGCGGCGCCGCCCCCGGCCAGCTGCGTGGGCTCGGGAACGGCGACCACCACGCGGGCGACGCCCGCGGCGAGCAGCGCGTCGGCGCAGGGCCCGGTGCGGCCGGTGTGCGCGCACGGCTCGAGGGTGACGACGGCGGTGCCGCCCCGGGCCCGCGCGCCGGCCTGCTCCAGCGCCCGGACCTCCGCGTGCGGGCCGCCGGGCGGTGCCGTCGCGCCCTCTCCCACCGGCGTCCCGTCGGCGGCGAGCACGACCGCGCCGACGGCGGGGTTGGGGCTGGTGGTGCCGAGGACGCTCGCGCCCAGCTCGCGTGCCCGGGCCATGGCGGAGAGCTCGGCCGCGGAGGCGGTCACCCCTGCCGCGCCGCAGCGGCCTGGGCGCGCAGGCCCGCGATCGCGCGCGCCGGGTCGTCGGCGCCGTAGACGGCCGACCCCGCGACGAACACGTCGGCGCCGGCCGCGGCGGCCTGCTCGATGGTGTCGGTGTTGATCCCGCCGTCGACCTCGACCAGCAGCGTGAGGTGGCCGGTGTCGACCAGCTCGCGCGCGCGGCGCACCTTGGGCAGCGTCTCGGCGAGGAACCGCTGGCCGCCGAAGCCTGGTTCCACGGTCATGACGAGCAGGGTGTCGAACACCGGGAGCACGTCGAGGTACTCCTCCAGGGGGGTGCCGGGCTTGAGCGCCAGGCCCGCCAGCGACCCGGCGGCGCGCAGGTCACGGGCGACGGCACGCGGGTCGCCCTCGCAGGCCTCGGCGTGCACCGTGACGTTGCGTGCGCCGGCCTCCGCGTAGCCCGGTGCCCACCGCTCGGGGGCCTCGATCATCAGGTGGCAGTCCAGCGGCACGGGGCTGACCGCCCGGACCGCCTGCATGACCGGCAGCCCGAAGGTCAGGTTCGGCACGAAGTGCGCGTCCATGACGTCGAAGTGCAGCCAGTCGGCGTCGGCGACCCGCTGTGACTCCTCGGCCAGCCGGGCGAAGTCCGCCGACAGGAGGCTGGGCGCGATCAGGGGGCTGCGGGACACGTCCGCCGAGTCTAGGCGGGGGTGATCACCGTCCCGCGCCGGAGCGGCGGTACCAGAGGCCACCGGCCACGGCGGCGAGCCCGGCGACGGCCGCGACCGCCAGCAGCCGGCCGCTGCCGGTGCCCTCGTCGGCCGCCGCGGCGACCGCCGGGGCCGACGCGGTGGGTGCCGTCGGCTCGGCCACCACCGTCGGGGACGCGGGTGCCGGCGTTTGGGGCGCCGGCACCCCCGGGGCGACGGTGAGCACCGGCGCCGGCAGCTCCGGCTCCGGCCCGCCGGGCACCTCCTGCTCGATCCAGGCGTCCTCGGTGCCGTCGGCGTAGACCTGCACCGTCGGGAAGGCCAGCTCGGTCACCCCCGCGGGCAGGCCCGCCACGGTCACCGCGTACTCGGCATCCTCCCCGGAGGGCAGCGCGGGCCCGCCGACCTCGAACCCCTGGGCCGTGGGGGTCAGCGTCCAACCGGACGGCCCCGAGGCCAGCGAGACGCCGGCCGGGGCGATGCCCGCGGGCAGCCGGGTGCGCATCGCGGTGATGCCCGCGCCGGCCTCGGAGGCGGCGGAGAACTCCAGCGTGACCGGCCCGGTCCCGGCCACGGCCCCGGGCGCGTCCACGTGGACGTGGGCGGCCGCCGTCCCCGTGCCTGCGGCGAACAGGACGGCCCCCATCAGGACGGCGGCGGTGGTCCGGCGCGCGGCCGGGCAGCGACTGGTCACGGTGCAGTGGTCGTCGGCCGGACGCCCCTGGTTCCCGTCCCGCACGGTGGCCGGGGCATCGCCGTCCGTGCCGGTCCACCGTGCGCGCCCACCCACTTGGTCTGCTCGACACCGCACCGCGCTCCGAGACCCCCGATACGGAACTGCTCCTCCCTATGGTGCTCACCGTGGGCCGGCTGAGAAGGCGGACGGCGGGACACCGAGCGCGACGGGGCGCCTCGGTCGCCGTTTCCGTTGCCTGGTTCACCTGTGCCGGCCTCGCGGTGACGCTCGCGCTGGCCCTGCTCACCGGGGTGCTCGCCCGCCGGGCCGGTGTGGAACAGGGCACGCGGTCGTTCGAGAACCTCGCCCGCGTCACCGCCGCCACGCTCACCCCGGCCCTGGACGGTGACCCGGGCCTGCCCCCCGACCCGACCGCGGACCTGCGCACCCACGTCGACGCGCTGGTGAAGGCCGGCCCGGTGGTCGCCGTCCGGGTGCGCTCCAGCAGCGGGCAGGTGCTCTGGGCCGACGACAGCAGCGTCGTCGGCCGGACGGACGCGCTGCCGGACGACGCGCGACGCGCCCTGCGGACCGGCTCGGTGACCTCGCTGGCGGCCGACCCGGGGGACCCGGGCGTGGTCGCCGGTCGCAGCAGCGGCCGGGTGCTGGTGGCCTGGGTCGGGGTGTCGGACGTGCACGGCACCCCGCTGCTGGTCGAGTTCCACGAGAGCTACACCGAGGTGACCGACCTCGCGCAGCGCACCTGGATGCGGTTCGCGCCGGCCGCGCTGGGCGCCCTGGCGCTGCTGCAGGTGCTCCAGGTGCCGCTGGCCTGGCGGCTGGCCTCGAAGCTGCGCCGGTCCCGGCAGTCGGAGGACGCGCTGCTCCGGGCGGCCGTGGACGCCTCGGACGCCGAGCGGCGCCGGATCGCCGGCGAGGTGCACGACCACACCGTCCAGGACCTCACCGCCCTCGCCTTCGAGATCGACGCCGCGCAGATGCGCGGCGCACCCCGCAACGCCGAGGACGCCGAGCTGCTGGAGCGGACCGCGCAGGGGGTGCGGCAGACGGTCGAGGACCTGCGTTCCCTGCTCGTCGCGCTCATCCCGGCCCGGGGCGGCTTCCGCGGCGGGCTGCTCCCGGCGCTGCAGCTGCTCGCCCAGGAGCTCACCCGCTCCGGCATCCGGGTCACCGTGCACGCCGACGACGCCCGGGACCTGCCCGGGTCGACGGCCGCACTGCTCTACCGCTGCGCCCAGGAGGCGCTGCGCAACGTCGTCACGCACAGCCGCGCGACCTCGGTCGAGGTCGCCGTCACGCAGGACCAGGGGGTCGCCACGATGCAGATCGAGGACGACGGGCAGGGATTCGACGAGAGCCGGCTCGCCGAGCGGGCCGCGGCCGGGCACGTCGGGCTGCGGGCGCTCGGGGAGCTGCTGGTGGACGCCGGCGGCTCGCTGACGCTGTCCAGCGCCCCGGGCGAGGGCACGCGGCTGGTCGCGACCGTGCCGTTGGCCACCGCCGTGCCCGCCGGAGCGGCACGGTGATCCGGGTGCTGGTGGTCGACGACCACGCCGTCGTGCGGCGGGGCATCTCCAGCCTGCTGGCCGCCGCCGACGGGCTGGAGTGCGTCGGCGCGGTCGGGGACGGCGACAGCGCCCTGGAGCTGGTCGAGCAGCTGGACCCCGACGTGCTGCTGCTGGACCTGTCCATGCCGGGCCGGGACGGCGTGACGGTGATCCGCGTCCTGCGGGAGCGCGGCCACCGGACCCCGGTGCTGGTGCTCACCTCCTTCGGCGAGCCCGACCTGGTGCTGCCCGCCCTGGTCGCCGGCGCCGACGGCTACCTGCTCAAGTACCAGGACGGCGAGTCGATCCTCGACGCGGTGCGGTGCATCGCCGCGGGCGGGGCACCGGTCGACCCGATGGTGACCGCCGCCGTGCTCGCCGACCTGCGCGACCGCGGTCAGGGCGACCTGCTCACCGACCGCGAGAAGGAGGTGCTGGAGCTGGTCCGCCAGGGCCTGCCCAACAAGGTGATCGCCCGGCGGCTGCGGATCAGCGAGGCCACGGTGAAGACCCACGTCACCCGCATCCTGCAGCGCATCGGCGCCACCGACCGCACCCAGGCGGCGCTGTGGGCCGAGCGCCGCCTGCGCCCGAACGAGCCCCCCCACCGGACGACGGGATGACCGGCGCCGGCCGGCACCGGCCCGGGCGCGATGGGCTGCCTTCGGACCCGCAGCGGCGCCCGGTCCTGCTGCACTACGCCGCGACCAGGAGACCGGTCCGGCGGCGGTGGTCCGAGCGGCTGGCCCTGGTCGCCGGGGCCATCGCCGTGCTGGCCGCCATCGGCACGGCCACGCTCACCGGGGCCTGGGCCGGGTTCTCCCTGCTCGGCGCGCCGGGCGCGCCGGCCCGGCCGGCCATCGAGGAGGGTGAGGACGGCGGGACGCAGCCGGTCGACCCGGCGCCGGAGGTGGGCGCAGCAGCGCCTCCGCCACCGGAGGACGGACCGGCCGCGGTGCTGCCGGAGCGCAGACCGCCGGACCAGTCGCAGCGGCGGTCGGGAGCGCCCTCCGAGCCGTTCACGGCGGCGCCGCCCGCGGGCGGCCCGTCCTCCGCCCAGCCGCCGTCCGACGCGGTGTCGGCGACCGCTCCGCCGCTCCGCCGGCCGGCGACCGCGGCCCCTGCCGCGCCGGCGCCCGTCGCGGCGGAGCCGACCGGTGCCACGGAGGACCCCGCGACGGCGAGCGGAACGCCCGCCGAGGCGGAGCCGGCACCCACCCTCGCACCGGCACCCGCGACACCGGCACCGGCCCCCGCACCGGCGACACCGCAGGCGCTCGCCACGACCGCCACTCCCTCACCCTCGTCGCAGCCGGACGACGACGGGGACGGGGACGGGGACGGGGACGACGGCTGGAGCAGCGGCAGCGGCAGCGACCACGACGACTACGGCTACGGCAAGGCCGACGAGGACCACGACTCCGGCGGCACGGCCGCGCCCTCCCCCGGTGCGACCCCGACCCCGACGGCCGAGGCAGAGGGGAAGGGCAAGACGAAGGCCAAGGCGATGGCGAAGGGGGACTCGTCGGGCACTGCCGCCGACTGAGCGCGCGCCGGCCCGCTCAGCGGGTGCGGCGGAGCAGGGCCATGAACATCGCGTCGGTGCCGTGCCGGTGCGGCCACAGCTGCCCGTGGTCGCCACGCGCCAGCCCCGGCACCTCGGGGAACAGCGGCGCGACCGGCAGCACCTCGACGTCGTCCCGCCCGGCGGCGGCGTCGACCACGGCGACCGTCTCGTCGTTGTGCGGCGAGCAGGTCACGTAGGCCACCACGCCGCCCGTGCGGACCGAGGCCAGTGCGCCGTCCAGCAGCGCCGTCTGCAGCTCGACCAGCGGCGGGACGTCGTCCGCGGTGCGCCGCCAGCGCACCTCGGGGCGGCGGCGCAGCGCTCCCAGGCCGGTGCAGGGGGCGTCGAGCAGCACGCGGTCGAAGGAGCCCGGCGCCCACGGCGGCGTCCGCCCGTCGGCGACCAGCACCTCGACGTCGTCCTCGTCGCGCAGCGCCTGGCGGACGAGCTCGGCGCGGTGCGGCGCTCGGTCGGCCGCGGTGAGCCGCACCCCCTCCGGCCGGACGGCGGCCAGCAGGCCGGCCTTGCCGCCGGGGCCGGCGCAGACGTCGAGCCAGGCGGCGTCCGGCCCCTCGAGCGGCGCGCGGGCCAGCAGCAGGGCCGCCAGCTGGCTGCCCTCGTCCTGCACCGCGGCCCGGCCCGCGCGCACCGAGGGGACGCGGGCGGGGTCACCGCCCCCGAGCCGGACGGCGTACGGCGACCACGGACCGGGCTGCCCGCCGGACTCCGCGGCGAGCTGCTCGCGGGGCACCCGCCGGGCGACCAGGTGCACCTCGGGCGCGGCGTCGTCGGCCAGCAGCGCGGGCTCGAGCTCGGCCTCGTCGCCCAGCGCGTCGCGCCAGGCCTCGACGATCCAGCGCGGGTGGTCGGTGACCAGGGCCAGCCGCTGGTCACCGTCCCCGCCGAGCCGCTCGACCCAGGCCGCGCGGTCGCCACCCGCGGCCACCTTGCGCAGCACCGCGTTGACCAGCCCGGAGGCGCCGGTGCCGACGATCGCCCGGGTCAGCGCCACGGTCGTGTCGACGGCGGCGTGCGCGGGCACCCGCAGGTCCAGCAGCTGGTGGGCGCCCAACCGCAGCAGGTCGAGCACCCGCGGGTCGAGCTCGGCCAGCGGCCGCGAGACCAGCGGAGCCAGCACCGCGTCGAGGGTGCCGGTGGCGCGCAGGGTGCCGTAGGCCAGCTGGGTGGCGAACGCGGCGTCGCGCTCGCCGAGGTCGGCGGCGCGCTCGCGCAGCAGCTGCGGCAGCAGCAGGTTGGCGTAGGCGCCGCGGCCGGAGACACCGTCGAGGACGTCGAAGGCGGTCAGCCGCGCACCGTCGAGCACCGGCCGGGAGCGGCGGGACGGCGGACGCCGGTTGCCGCGCCGGGGAGCACTCACGAGGGGTCGCCGCCGAGCCGCTCGCCCGGCGCCGGCCGTGCCCCGCGGGCCCAGTCGGGCGCCGGCAGCAGCCGCTTGCCGGCCGGCTGCACGTCGCCGAGCCGAACCGCGCCCCGGCCGGTCCCGACCAGCACACCGGTGGAGCCGGCCGAGACCTCGCCGGGCGTCAGGCCGAGGGACGTGGGCAGCGGCTCGACCGGACCCAGCCGGAGCCGGTCGCCGCGCCACGTCGTCCACCCGCCGGGCGCGGGGGTGACCCCGCGGACCCGCCGGTCGACGACGTGGGCCGGCAGCGACCAGTCGACGCGGGCGTCGGCCGGCTCGATGCGCGGTGCGAGGCTGACCCCCTCGGCCGGCTGCGGTTCCGGCTGCAGCGTGCCGGCCTGGATGCCGTCGAGGGTGGCCAGCAGCAGGCGCGCGCCGCTGACCGCGAGCCGGCCCAGCAGGTCGCCGGCGGTGTCCCGCGGCGCGATCGGCTCGGTGACCACGCCGTAGACCGGGCCGGTGTCCAGGCCCGCCTCCAGCCGGAAGGTCGAGGCGCCGGTCACCTCGTCGCCGGCCATGATCGCGTGCTGCACCGGTGCGGCGCCGCGCCAGGCCGGCAGCAGCGAGAAGTGCAGGTTGACCCAGCCGTGCCGCGGCAGGTCCAGCGCCGCCTGCGGCACCAGGGCGCCGTAGGCGACGACCGGCGCGCTGTCCACGGCCAGCTCGGTGAGCCGCTGGAGGAACTCCGGCTCGCGCGGGGAGCGTGGCTGCAGCACCGGGACGCCGGCGGCGTCGGCGCGTTCGGCGACCGGGGAGCGGCTCACCTTCCGGCCGCGGCCGGACCGGGCGTCGGGCCGGGTGAGGACGGCGACGACCTCGTGGTCGGAGGCGAGCAGCAGTTCCAGCGAGGGGACGGCGACCTCCGGCGTCCCGGCGAACAGGAGCCTCAGTGGGGGCTCACCTCCACGCGGGGGACCCACGCGCCGGCGCCGGCCCACTCGGCCTCGCCGATGGCCGCGAGCGCGGCGGCGCGGGCCTCGGCGTCCAGCCGGTCGACGAACAGCACACCGTCGAGGTGGTCGACCTCGTGCTGCACGGCGCGGGCCAGCAGGTGCGACCCCTCGACCCGCACCGGCTCGCCGTGCAGGTCGAACCCGGTGGCCGCGACGTACAGGTGCCGGCGGCAGTCGAAGGTGTATCCGGGGATGGACAGGCAGCCCTCCGGGCCCTCCTCGGTCTCCTCCCCCACCGGCGTCACCTCCGGGTTCACCAGGTGGCCGACCTCGCCGTCGACGTACCAGGTGAAGACCCGCAGCCCGATCCCGATCTGCGGGGCGGCCAGCCCCGCGCCGCCGGCGGCGAACATGGTGTCGGTGAGGTCGGCGACCAGCCGGCGCAGCTCCTGGTCGAAGTCCACGACCGGAGCGGCAGGGGTGCGCAGCACCGGGTCGCCCAGCAGCCGGATGGGGGTCACGCTCACCGGTCGATCCTAGAGGCCCCTCCCAGGGCGTCCCCGCGCCCGATGGCCCCCTGCCGGGTCCCGTCGCGAGGTTCGCGAGCGGTGACGCGCAGGGGGCCCTTCTCCGGAGCGTGGGGCGGACGGGGGTCCTCCCTCAGGCGGAGAGCCGCACCGAGGACTTGGCCACCGTGAGGTGAGCAGCCTGCTCGGCCAGCTGCTGGGCGCCCTCGGCGTCGTCGACGCCGACCTCCGCGGGGAAGCCCGCGTCGTGCGTGACCACGGCACCCTCGAGGTCGACGAGGTCGCCCTCGCGCACCTGGTACGGGGACTCGCCGGCCTCGCCGGTCAGCTGCACCCACACCCGCTCGGCGTCCGACGCACCGAGCCAGAAGCCCTCGTCGGCCGGGACGGAGAGCACCCGGGCGCCGGTCGCGGTCACCGGCTGGTCGGCAAGACCGCCCAGCGCGGTGCCGGCGTCGGGGCCGGCGGCCAGCGCCAGCACCGACCGGCCGTCGGCCGTCTCGACCGAGCCGCCGGCCGCGGACCCGCCGGCGGGGGCGCCCGACGAGCTCGGCGCGGCCGAGCCGGACGACGGGCTCGAGGACGCCGGCCCGGACGGGGTCCCGGCGCTCTGCGAGGTCTGTGCCGCGGGGTCGGAGCCCGCCTCGGGGTCGCTGCCGCTGCACTGGCTCAGCAGCAGCGCCAGGACGACGAGCGCGGCCAGCAGCAGCGCTCCGAACAGCAGACCCCGCCGGCGCCGGCCACCGCGGGTGGCACCGCCCACGGGCGTGGCCCCCTGCTGCTGGCCGGGTCCGGTCGACGGCGTGCGTGACTCACTCACTCGGTGCTCCTCGGTTCAGGTCGTCCGCGCGGACGACCTCCACCGAGCACCTGGGGCTCGGGCGGTTGCGTCTCGTCACAGGCCCCGGATCGGGGCCCCGCCCACCTACCCGACCTCGTTTACGACGTAAACCGGGTCAGCCGGATGAGGTCGAGGTCACCACCTGCAGCCCCTGCGGCTCCCCGCCGCTGGGCCCGTCGTCGGGGCCGCACCGGCTGATCGACACCGTGATGGTCAAGACGGCGACCAGCAGGACCAGACCGAGCACGATGCGGCGCAGCCAGCGGCGCAGGTCACCGGGGTCGTCCGCGGAGCGGTGGGGGTCCTCGGCGCTGGCGCGGGGGTCGGGGGGCGGGTCGCTCGACGTCACAGGCCCTCCTCGGCCACCGGACGGGTGCTGAGCGCCGGTGCTGAGCCGCTCGGGGGACGTGGGTGCGCTACCCCGGCACGGCGGTCGTCACACGGTCCGGCCGACCGACGGCGCGCAGCGTCCGCGCGGCGCCTCAGACCAGGTCGAGCGGATCGAGCTGCACGCGGACGTGCTCGGTGGCCTTCTTCGCGCTGCGGACGCCCTGCACCTCCGCCAGGGCGTGCGCCAGGGCCGACCCCTCCGCCCGCGGCACCCGCACCAGGTAGCGCTCCCGCTCGCCCTCCTGACCCGGGCGCGACGGCTCCGGCACCGGACCGAGCAGGTCGGCGTCGGCCGGCAGCCGCGCGGCCGCGAGGAACTCCGCCAGCGCCGGCGCGGTCCCGGAGAGCGCGGCCATCCGGGTGGCGGGCGGGAAGCCGAGTTCGCGGCGGTCGGCCAGCTCCCGGGCGGCCAGCCAGCCGGGGTCCCAGCGCACCAGCGCCTGGACGACGGGGTGGGCGGCGTCGGCGGCGACGACGACCTGACCACCGGCCGACGCGGGCCGGACGAGAGCCGCCGCGTTCATCCAGCGGCGCAGCGTCTCCTCCCCTGCCCGCAGGTCGGCCCGCCCGAGCAGCGCCCAGGAGTCCAGCAGCAGCGCGGCGCCGTACCCACCCTCGGCGACCGGCTCGGCGCCCGGGGTGGCGACCACCAGCGCCGGCCCGGCCGGCACCGAGGGCAGCACGCCCGACCCGCGCCCGGACACCCGTACCGCGGCGCCGGCGAAGGCCCGCCCCAGCTCCTCGGCGGTGCGGGCGGCGCCCACGACGGAGGCGCGCAGCTTCGTGCGGTGGCAGTACGGGCAGTCGAACGTCGCCGCGGGGCGGGCGCACCAGCGGCAGGCCGGCACCCGCGACCCGCCCGGGCCGGGCGCGGCGGCGACGCCCAGCGGCCCGGAGCAGACCGCACAGCGGGCCGGCGCGCGGCAGCGGTCGCACGCCAGCCCGGGCGCGTACCCGGCGCGCGGCACCTGCACCAGCACCGGGGCGCCGTCGGCGAGGGCCTGGCGGGCGGCCCGGTGGGCCAGGCTGGGCAGCCGGGCGGTGCGCGCGGCGGGGTCGCGGGCCAGCTCGGCGTCGGCGCCCAGGGCATGCACCCGCGGGGCGGCGGAGCGCAGGGTGGCGCGGTCGGCGACCAGCTCGTGCGCCCAGCCGCTCTCCACCAGCAGCTGTGCCTCCGCGGTGCGCGCGGTCGCCGCGACGACGGCCGCGCACGAGGCGAGGTGGGCCCGGTGCACCAGGACGTCGCGGGCGTGGGCGTAGGGCGCGCGCGGCTCGGCGTGCAGGTCGTCGCCGTCGTCCCAGACCGCGACCAGCCCGAGGTCGGCGACCGGCGCGAAGACGGCGGCGCGGGTGCCCAGCACCACCCGCGCGGTGCCGCGGACGGCGTCCAGGAAGCGGCGGTACCGGGCGTCCGGGGCCGCGTCGGCGCGCAGCACGACGACCGACCCCTGCGGCAGCCGGGCCTCGGCGGCCGCGGCCAGCCGGTCGAGGTCGCGGCCGTCGGGCGTCACCACCAGGGCACCCCGCCCCCCGGAGAGCGCGGCCTGGCACAGCTCGACCAGCCGGGCCGGCCAGTCCTCCCCGGGCAGCGCGGTCCACACCGCGCGGGCGGGCCGGCCCTCGGCGACGGCGGTGAGCAGCGCCGGACCGGTCGGGTAGCGGGCGAAGCCGGCCGGGTCCGGGGGCGGGGGCGGTGGCGGTGGCTCGGCGGGCGGGCGCTTCTCGGCCGCGGCCCGGCGGGGCGGAACGGCCAGCCGGAGCACGTCGGTGACCGTGCCACCCCAGCGCTCGGCCACCGCGCGGGCCAGCGCGACGACCTGGGGGGTGAGCACCGGCTCCGGGGAGACCACCTTGGCCAGCGGCGCCAGCTTCCCGCCGTGCTCGCTGCTGTCGGCCAGCTCGATCACGAAACCGTCGACCAGCTGCCCGGCGAAGCGCACCCGCACCCGGCACCCGGCCCGCACCTCGTCGGCCATCTCGTCGGGGACGGCGTAGTCGAAGGGCCGGTCCAGGTGCGCCAGGGGCACGTCGACGAAGACCCGGGCCACGCGCTCCGGCCCCACCCGGAGGCTCGCCCCGAGCTCGCGAGGGGTGAGGGGGGCGGGGTCCTTCGACAGCGGGATCTCCGTTCGGCGGGAGCTGGTCTCCCGGCATCGTCGTCGCCGGGTCCGACAGGACCGGACGGTGGCGTGCACGTGCGGTGCGATCCTCGGGGAGGACGCGCCGCACCTGCACACACCCCTCGGTGCGGGGTCCGGCCCGCTGCAGCGACCCGCCGGCCGCGTCACCGGCCCCGCTGCAGGGACCCGCCGCGAGCACGCGAGCGGCGGGGGGCAGCGGGGCCCTGCTTCAGACCCCCGCGGCCGAGCGCAGCGCCTCGACGCGGTCGACCCGCTCCCACGGCAGGTCGACGTCGGTGCGGCCGAAGTGGCCGTAGGCGGCGGTCGGGGCGTAGATGGGGCGCAGCAGGTCCAGGTCGCGCACGATCGCGCCGGGGCGCAGGTCGAAGGCCGCGCTGATGGCCTTCTCCAGCACCTCGTCGGCGACCGCGCCGGTGCCGAAGGTCTCGACGAACAGGCCGACCGGGTGGGCTGCGCCGATCGCGTAGGCCACCTGGACCTCGCAGCGGCGGGCCAGGCCGGCGGCCACGACGTTCTTGGCCACCCAGCGCATGGCGTAGGCGCCCGAACGGTCGACCTTCGACGGGTCCTTGCCGGAGAAGGCGCCGCCGCCGTGGCGGGCCATGCCGCCGTAGGTGTCGACGATGATCTTCCGGCCGGTCAGCCCGGCGTCGCCCATCGGGCCGCCGATGACGAACTTGCCGGTCGGGTTGACCAGCAGCCGGTAGCCGTCGGTGGGCAGGCCGAGCGCGGCGAGCTCGGGCTCCACCACCAGCTCCTGCACGTCCGGGGCGAGCAGCTGCTCGATGGAGATGTCCTCGGCGTGCTGCGAGGAGACGACGACGGTGTCGACGCCGACCGGGCGGTCGTCCTCGTAGACGACGGTGACCTGGGTCTTGCCGTCGGGCCGCAGGTAGGGCACCGAACCGTCCTTGCGGACCGCGGAGAGCCGGCGGGAGAGCCGGTGCGCCAGCGCGATCGGCAGCGGCATGAGCTCGGGGGTCTCGTCGGTGGCGTAGCCGAACATCAGGCCCTGGTCACCGGCACCCTGGCGCTCGATCTCGTCGTCGGTCGTCCCGGCGGTGCGTGCCTCGTAGCCGGTGTCGACGCCCTGGGCGATGTCCGGCGACTGGGCACCGATGGAGACGCTGACCCCGCAGGAGGCGCCGTCGAAGCCCTTGCGGGAGGAGTCGTAGCCGATGCCGAGCACGGTCTTCCGGACGATGTCGGCGATGTCGACGTAACCGGCGGTGGTGACCTCACCGGCGATGTGGACCTGCCCGGTGGTGATCAGGGTCTCGACCGCGACCCGGCTGCGCGGGTCCTGCGCGAGCATCGCGTCGAGGATCGAGTCGCTGATCTGGTCGGCGATCTTGTCCGGGTGGCCCTCGGTCACCGACTCGGACGTGAAGAGGCGGCGTGACACGCGGTACTCCCTGGGGGTCGGTGACGGTGGGGTGGTGCCCGGGCGCGGGCATCTCGTCGGGTGCACGTTACCGGCGTGCGCCGGGGCCGGTGCCGGCTCGGGCCAGCCGGGCGCCGACGACGTCCCAGATCCCGGCGGCCACGGCGTCCTTGCTGCCCTCGGGCAGCTCGGTGACGGCTCCGTCGGCGGCCAGGACGACGGCGGCGTTCTCGGCCCGGCCGAAGACCCGGCCCCCGGAGACGTCGTTGACCACGAGCAGGTCGCAGCCCTTGCGGGCCAGCTTGGCGCGCGCGTGGGTGAGGACGTCGGCGTCGTCGTCCCCCGTCTCGGCGGCGAAGCCGACGACCAGCTGCCCGGCGGGGCGCTTGGTGACCAGCTCGGCGAGGACGTCGGGGTTGCGCACCAGCGGCACCGCGTCGGGCTCGGCGGCGCTGCCCTTCTTCAGCTTGGCCGCGGCGACGGACGCCGGCCGGAAGTCGGCGACCGCGGCGGCCATGACCACGACGTCGGCCTCCGCCGACTCGGCCAGCACCGCGGTCCGCAGCTCCTCGGCCGTGCCGACCCCGACGACGCGGACGCCGAAGGGCGCCGCCAGCTCGACGTTGGCCGCGACGAGCACGACCTCGGCGCCGCGGGCCGCGGCGACGCGGGCCAGCGCCCAGCCCTGCTTCCCGGACGAGCGGTTGCCCAGGTAGCGGACCGGGTCCAGCGGCTCGCGGGTGCCCCCGGCGCTGACGACGACGCGCCGACCGGCCAGGTCGGGGGCGAGCGCCGCCGGGCCCGCGGTGAGCACGACCGAGGCCAGCGCGGCGATGTCGGCCGGCTCGGGCAGCCGGCCCGGGCCGGAGTCGGGGCCGGTGAGCCGGCCGACGGCGGGGGGCAGCACGATCGCGCCGCGGCGGCGCAGCGTGGCGACGTTGTCCCGGGTGGCCGGGTGCAGCCACATCTCGGTGTGCATGGCCGGGGCGAACACCACCGGGCAGTGCGCGGTGAGCAGGCTCGCGGTGAGCAGGTCGTCGGCACGGCCGGCGGCGGCCCGCGCGAGCAGGTCGGCGGTGGCCGGGGCGACGACGACGAGGTCGGCGGTCTGCCCGATGCGGACGTGCGCCACCTCGTCGACGTCGGACCAGACGTCGGTCGTCACGGGGTTGCCCGACAGCGCCTCCCACGTGGCCGCCCCGACGAAGTGCAGTGCGGCCGGCGTGGGGACGACGCGGACGTCGTGCCCGGACTCGGTGAACGCGCGCACCAGCAGGGCGGCCTTGTACGCGGCGACGCCCCCGGCGACGCCCAGCACGATCCGGCTCATGCGGTCATCCTCCCGACACGAGAACGCACCCGGCAGCGACTGCCGGGTGCGTTCTCACCGTTCTGGGTGGCCTCGTCCAGGGTCCCACCCCGAGCCTGCGAGGGGTGGGAGGACGAGGTCCTTCGTCAGTTCTCGCCGGCGGTGTGGGTCAGCAGACCCTCGTTGATCTCGCGCAGGGCGATCGAGAGCGGCTTCTCCTGCGGGGCGGTGTCGACCAGCGGGCCGACGTACTCCAGCAGGCCCTCGGAGAGCTGGCTGTAGTAGGCGTTGATCTGGCGCGCGCGCTTGGCGGCGAAGATCACCAGGCCGTACTTGCTGCTGGTGCGCTCGAGCAGCTCGTCGATCGGCGGGTTGGTGATGCCCTCGGGGGCGGGTGCGACTCCGGACACGGGCGGGCGTGCTCCTCAGCTCATCGGCGGGAGTGACGGGCGGCGGTGCCGGACCCCGTCACTCGGGTGCGCCGCTGCTCCGGAGGGACCTGGGCGACGGCGCAGTCAGCCATCCTACCAACTCGTCGGCGGCCCGGGCGACGTCGTCGTTGACGACCACCACGTCGAACTCCCCGGCGGCGTCCAGCTCGGCCTGCGCGATCCTCAGCCGCTGCTCCTGGACCGCCGGCGGCTCGGACCCCCGGCCGGCCAGCCGGCTCTCCAGCTCGGCCCAGGACGGCGGGGCCAGGAACACCAGCTGGGCGTCGGCCTCGCGGGCCCGGACCTGCCGGGCGCCCTGCAGCTCGATCTCCAGCAGCGCCGGCGCGCCGGCGGCGAGACGCTCGCGCACCGGGGCGGCCGGCGTGCCGTAGCGGTGGCCGGCGTACTCGGCCCACTCGAGCAGGCCGTCCTCGGCGACCAGCCGGTCGAACTCGGCGTCGCTGACGAAGTGGTAGTGCACCCCGTCGACCTCACCGGGCCGGCGCCGGCGGGTGGTGGCCGACACCGACACCCAGACCTCGGGGTGCCGGCGCCGGACCTCCGCCACGACCGTGCCCTTGCCGACCCCCGAGGGGCCGGAGAGCACGGTCAGCCGCGCCGGGGGGTGTTCCACGGCAGCAGGTGCCACGCGTCGTCGTCCTCGACCTCCGGGTGCCTGGTCCTGCGGGTCAGCTCTCGACGGAGACCTGCTCGGCGGCGACCTTCTCGCCGCCGAACTCCGTCTCGAGGGCCCGGCGCTGGTTGGCACCCAGACCGCGCACCCGGCGGGTCGGGGAGATCTCGAGCCGCTCCATGATCTTCGCAGCCCGCGCCTTGCCGACGCCGGGCAGGGACTCGAGGACCGCGGAGACGCGCATCTTGCCGATCACCTCGTCGGTCTCGCCCTGGCGCAGGACGTCGCCGACCGTGGCGCCCTTGCTCTTGAGCCGCTCGCGCAGCTCGGCCCGGGCCTTGCGGGCGGCCGCCGCCTTCTCGAGAGCCGCGGCACGCTGTTCGGGGGACAGGTCAGGGAGGGGCATGGTGCGACCCAATCTGTCGTCGCCGGCCATCGAGTCGGCCGGCGGGGCTCTGGCTGTGTCGGGGGCAGGACTCGCTGCTGAGCCTGCTCGCCAACCTAGCTCTCGCTATATGCGCAGGTCACGGGGGTCCGAACCCCGGGTTTCGCGCTTTCCGTGAGCTGGCCGTCACGCTGTGCTGCCACCCGCGTTCACCCACGGTCATCCCCGCAGTTCAGGAACGGGTCCAGCGCGATCCGGTACGGAGATCCCGCCGGCCGGGCCTGCCCCGACACGCCGGAGCGACACGCCGGAGACCTCGGGAAACGCGCTGGTGAGCGGCGGCCCCGGCCGGTCAGGCGGAGGCCGCCCTCCCCCGCCGGCCGAGCAACCAGCCCCCCACGGCGGCCAGCAGCCAGGGCGCCGCGCGCCTCACTCGGCGAGCTCCGCGGCCCAGCGCTCCGCGGCCGCGCGCAGCCCGGCCAGGTCGGGGCCGGCGGCGAGCACGTCGCGGGACACGGTGGGGACGACGGCGGTGTCGCCGCCGAACAGCCGGCGCAGGTCGGCCGCCGAGCCGCCCTGCGCGCCGAGCCCGGGGGCGAGCACCGGGCCGCCGAGGCCGGTGAGGTCCACGTCCAGCTCGCGCAGCGTGGCCCCGACGACGACGCCGAAGGACCCGGTCGCCGGCCCGAACCGGCTGGCCACGTCCTGCACGGCGCCGAGGTCGGGCAGCGGGTCGCCGACGACCCAGTCCGGCGTGTTCCAGCCGCGCACGGTGTCGACGACGACCTGGGCGACCGACCGCCCGTCCACCACCGCGTGCTGCAGCACGCCGGCGTCCGGGTTGGACGTGCGCGCCAGCACGAACAGGCCGCCGCCGTGTTGCCGGGCGGTGTCGACGGCCGGCTGCAGCGAGCCCGGACCGAGGTAGGGGCTGACGGTCAGGGCGTCGGCGGCGAGGGGGTGGTCGGGGCGCAGCACGTCGGCGTAGGCATCCATGGTCGAGCCGATGTCGCCGCGCTTGGCATCGAGCAGCACCAGGGCACCGGCGGCGCGGGCGCGGGCGACACCGTCTTCCAGCACGGCCAGGCCCCGCGAGCCGTGCCGTTCGTAGAACGCCAGCTGCGGCTTGAGGACGGCGACGGTGCCGGCGAGCGCCTCGACCACGGTGTCGGTGAACCGGGCCAGGCCCTCGGGGTCGTCGGGCAGCCCCCAGCGCTGCAGCAGCGGGGCGTGCGGGTCGATGCCCACGCACAGCGGCCCGCGGGCGGCGACGGCGTCGGCGAGCCGGTGGCCGAAGGGAGCGCTCACCGGGCCGGCTGCAGCGCGCGCGGCAGCGTCTCCCCCAGCGCGGCGACGCAGTCCCGGGCCAGGAACGGGTCGGCGAAGGCCCCGGACGCCGACTGCACGGCGTCCGCGCCGAGGGCGAACAGCGCGGCGAAGGACGCCGGGTCGGTGACCCCGCCCATCGCCAGGACGTCGAAGTGCCGGCCGCCGGCGTCGCGCAGGGCGACCAGCCGGCGGGTGAAGTCCAGCGCGGAGTCGCGCACCGCGGCCCCGGAGAGCCCGGCGAGCTCGCGGCCGGGGAAGGTGGGCCGGCCGTCGCTCCGGCGGACCCGGCTCTGCAGGGTGTTGATGCCCGCGACGCCGTCGACGAGCGGCGCCAGCCTCGGCACCAGCGCCTCCAGCCGCGGCCCGTCGAGCCAGGACAGCTTGGCCACCAGCCCGGTCCGGTCGTCCAGCGCGCGGCGCACGCCCTCGACCACGGCGACGGTCGCGTCGGCGTCCAGGCACAGCGGCGGCTTCACGCGGGCGGCGGTCGACGCGCTCAGCGTGTTGGGGCAGGACAGGTTGAGCTCGACGACGGTCGCCCCGGCCTCCTGCGCCAGCCGCGCGGTGGCGGCGAAGTCGTCGACCAGGCCGGTCCCGTCGCCCTCCCCCATCACGCTGACCAGCAGCAGCTGGTCGTCGTCGACCGCGGCGAGGGACCGCTGCAGGTCGGCCATCCACTCCTCGGGCGCCAGGGAGGGGACGCCGAAGGAGTTGACCGTGCTGACGTCCGGCGAGCCGGGCGCCACCCAGTCCCACGGGTCGGCGGTGACCTCGGCGGCCGCGCCCGGCGGCAGGCTCTGCGCCTGCCGCGCCGCGAACACCCAGTTCGGCTGGGCGTTGGGCTCGTGCGCGCGGCTGCGGACGGTCTTGTAGGTCAGCACGCTGTAGCCGTTGCGCGCGAAGTGGCGGACCCACTCCTCGCCGCCGTTGAGCACGCAGGCGGGAACGCCGATCGGGAAGCCGACGTCCCGGCCGAGCACCCGCCAGCGGCGGTCCCCGGCCCGCGGCCGCTCGGCCAGCCGCGGCCCCAGCGGCGTGGCGAGGTTGTCGCGGTAGGAGCCGAGGACGTCGTAGGCCGGCGTCGGCACCCCGGCGTCGGCCAGCACCCCGGCGTGCCCGGCGAGGAACAGGACGCGGGTGAGCAGCGGCAGGTCGCCCTCGCCGGTCCGGCCGGCGGCGAGGCGCCCGGCCAGCGCGCGGGCCGCCGCGGCGAGCGCGTCGAGTTCCGGGTGCGGCGGCCGCGCGAAGCGGGTGACCCCGGCGAGGAACGCCTCGGGCAGCCCGTCGACCAGCCCGCGGGCGACCAGCTCCTCCCGCACGGCGGCCACCGTGCTCACGGGCGGGCCTGCGCGTCGGCGAGCGCCGCGTGGACCTCCTGCAGGCTGCGCACCCCGACGTCCCCGCGGCGCAGCGCCTCGACGGCCTGCACCACGGCGGCCAGCCCCTGCACCGTGGTGATGCACGGGACGCCCTGGCTCACCGCAGCCGTCCGGATCTCGTAGCCGTCCAGTCGCGGCCCGCTGTTGCCGGGCGCGCCGAACGGCGTGTTGACGACGATGTCGACGTCCCCGGCCGTGATCCGCTCGACGACGTTGCCGGGCCCGTCGCTGTACTTGCCGACGACCTCGCAGGTCACCCCGTTGCGCCGCAGCACCTGGGCGGTGCCGGTGGTGGCCAGCACCCGGAAGCCCAGGTCGGCCAGCCGCTTGACCGGGAAGATCGCCGAGCGCTTGTCCCGGTTGGCGAGCGAGACGAACACCGTGCCCTCGGTGGGCAGCGCGCCGTAGGTCGCGGCCTGCGACTTCGCGAACGCCGTCCCGAAGCCGGTGTCCAGGCCCATGACCTCGCCGGTGGACTTCATCTCTGGGCCGAGCACGGTGTCGACGTTCTGCCCGTCGACGGTGCGGAACCGGTGGAACGGGAGCACCGCCTCCTTGACCGCGATCGGCGCGTCCTCGGGCAGGTCGGCGCCGTCACCGGACGCCGGCAGCACCCCGGCGGCGCGCAGCTCGGCGATCGACTCGCCCACCGCGATCCGCGCCGCGGCCTTGGCCAGCTGCACCGCGGTCGCCTTGGAGACGAACGGCACCGTGCGGCTGGCCCGCGGGTTGGCCTCGATGACGTGGAGGATGTCGTCCTTGATCGCGTACTGGACGTTGACCAGGCCGCGGACGCCGATGCGCGCCGCCAGCTTCTCCGTGGCCGCGCGGATGCGCACCAGGTCGGCGCTCCCCAGCGTGATCGGCGGCAGCGCGCAGGCCGAGTCGCCGGAGTGGATGCCGGCCTCCTCGATGTGCTCCATGACCCCGCCGAGGTAGAGCTCGGAGCCGTCGAAGAGGGCGTCGACGTCGATCTCGACGGCGTCCTCCAGGAACCGGTCCACCAGCACCGGGTGCTCGGGGCTGACGTCGGTGGCCTTGGCGATGTAGGCCTCGAGCGTGGCGTCGTCGTAGACGATCTCCATGCCGCGGCCGCCGAGCACGTAGGAGGGCCGGACGAGCACCGGGTAGCCGATGCGCGCGGCGATCTCCCGTGCCTCGGCGAAGGTGGTCGCCGTGCCGTGGGCGGGCGCGGGCAGCCCGGTGTCGGCCAGCACCCGGGAGAACGAGCCGCGGTGCTCGGCGGCGTCGATCGCCTCCGGAGCGGTGCCGAGCACGGGTACCCCGGCGTCCTTGAGCCGCTGCGCGAGGCCCAGCGGCGTCTGCCCGCCGAGGGTGCAGATGACCCCGGCCACCGGGCCGGCGGCCCGCTCGGCCTCGACCACCTCGAGGACGTCCTCGAAGGTCAGCGGCTCGAAGTACAGCCGGTCGGCGGTGTCGTAGTCGGTGGAGACGGTCTCGGGGTTGCAGTTGACCATCACGGCCTCGTAGCCGGCGTCCTGCAGCGCCATGACGGCGTGCACGCAGGAGTAGTCGAACTCGATGCCCTGCCCGATCCGGTTGGGTCCCGAGCCCAGGATCAGCACGGCCGGCTTCTCCCGCGGCTCGACCTCGGTCTCCTCGTCGTAGGAGGAGTAGTGGTACGGCGTGCGGGCGGCGAACTCCGCGGCGCAGGTGTCGACGGTCTTGTAGACCGGCCGCACACCCAGCCGAAGGCGCAGCGTCCGGACGCCGTCCTCCCCGGCCAGCTCGGGGCGCAGCGCGGCGATCTGCCGGTCGGAGAGGCCGTGCCGCTTGGCCCGGCGCAGCAGCTCCCCGGTGAGGGACGGCGCGTCGCGGACCTCGGCGCCGACCTCGCCGACCAGCGCGATCTGGTCGACGAACCACGGGTCGAAGCCGCTGGCCTCGGCGACCTGCTCGACGGTGGCCCCGGCCCGCAGCGCGGCCTCGGCCACGTAGAGCCGCCCGTCGACGGGGGTGCGCAGCGCCTCGAGCAGCTCCTCCGCGGAGCGCTCGTCGTCCGGACCGGTCCAGAAGCCCGCGACCTTGGTCTCGGTGGACCGCATCGCCTTGCCCAGCGCCTCGGGGAAGTTGCGGCCCATTGACATGACCTCGCCGACGCTCTTCATCGTCGTGGTCAGCCGCGGGTCGGCGCCGGGGAACTTCTCGAACGCGAACCGCGGGATCTTGACGACGACGTAGTCCAGCGTCGGCTCGAAGGCGGCCGGGGTGACGCCGGTGATGTCGTTGGTGATCTCGTCGAGGGTGTAGCCGATGGCCAGCTTGGCGGCGATCTTGGCGATCGGGAAGCCGGTGGCCTTGGACGCCAGCGCGCTCGAGCGGGACACCCGCGGGTTCATCTCGATGACGACCAGCCGGCCGTCGGCCGGGTTGACGGCGAACTGGATGTTGCAGCCGCCGGTGTCCACGCCGACCTCGCGCAGGACCGCGATGCCGACGTCGCGCATCCGCTGGTACTCGCGGTCGGTGAGGGTCATCGCCGGGGCGACGGTGACCGAGTCGCCGGTGTGCACGCCCATCGCGTCGACGTTCTCGATCGAGCAGATGACGACCACGTTGTCGCTGCGGTCGCGCATCAGCTCGAGCTCGTACTCCTTCCAGCCGAGCACCGACTCCTCGATGAGGACGGTGTGCACCGGCGAGTCGGCCAGGCCGTGGGAGGCCATGCGGCGCAGCGACGCCTCGTCGGTGGCGAAGCCCGAGCCCAGGCCGCCCATGGTGAAGCTCGGCCGGATGACCACCGGGTAGCCGACCTCGGCGGCGGTCTCCAGCGCCTCCTCGACGCTGGCGCAGACCCGGGACCGGGGGGCGTCGGCGCCGATGGACCGCACGATGTCCTTGAACATCTGCCGGTCCTCGCCGCGGTTGATCGCGTCGACGTCGGCGCCGATCAGCCGGACGCCGTACTCGTCCAGCACGCCGTTCTCGTACAGGCCGATGGCGATGTTGAGCGCGGTCTGCCCGCCGAGGGTGGCCAGCAGCGCGTCGGGCCGCTCCTTGGCGATGACCTTCTCGACGAACTCCGGCGTCAGCGGCTCGACGTAGGTGGCGTCGGCGATCTCCGGGTCGGTCATGATCGTCGCCGGGTTGCTGTTGACCAGGCTGACCCGCAGCCCCTCGGCCTTGAGCACCCGGCAGGCCTGCGTGCCGGAGTAGTCGAACTCGGCGGCCTGGCCGATGAGGATCGGCCCGGAGCCGATCACCATCACGTGGTGGATGTCGCTGCGCTTGGGCATGTCAGGCGTTCTCCCCCGTGCTGTGCTCCACGACGGGAGGCGGGCTGACGGCGTCCCCGCCGTCGCGGGTGGTCTCCATGAGGTCCACGAACCGCTGGAACAGCGGCGCGGCGTCGTGCGGCCCGGCGGCGGACTCCGGGTGGAACTGCACGCTGAACGCCGGGACGTCGAGGCAGCGCAGCCCCTCGACGACGTCGTCGTTGAGGCCGACGTGGCTGACCTCGACCTGCCCGTAGGGCGTGTCGGTCGGCCGGTCCAGCGGCGCGTCGACGGCGAAGCCGTGGTTGTGGCTGGTCACCCGCACCGTTCCGCTGACCCGGTCGAGCACCGGCTGGTTCAGGCCGCGGTGGCCGAAGCGCAGCTTGTAGGTGCCCAGGCCCAGCGCCCGGCCGAGGATCTGGTTGCCGAAGCAGATGCCGAACAGCGGCCGGCGCGCGTCGAGCACCCCGCGCACCGCCTCGACCGCGTAGTCGGCGGCCGCGGGGTCGCCGGGACCGTTGGACAGGAAGACCCCGTCGGGGCCGTGCTCCAGCAGGTCCTCCGCGGTCGCGGTGGCCGGCAGCACGTGGGTCTCCACCCCGAGCTCGGCCAGGTGCCGCGGCGTGGCGGTCTTGATGCCCAGGTCGAGCGCGGCGATGGTGAACCGCCTCTCCCCCACCGCCGGGACGACGTAGGGGTCGTTCGCGGTGACCGCGGGCGCGAGGTCCGCACCGCTCATGCTCTCCGAGCCGCGCACCCGGGTCAGCAGCTCCTCGACGGAGAGCCCCTCGCTGCTGATGCCGGCGCGCATGGCACCCCGCTCGCGCAGGTGGCGGGTCAGCGCGCGGGTGTCGATGCCGCTGATGCCGACGACGCCCTGCTCGACCAGCCCGTCGTCCAGGCTGCCGGTGGCGCGCCAGTTCGCCGGGCGGCGGGCGGGGTCGCGGACGACGAAGCCGGCCACCCACATGCGGCGGCTCTCGTCGTCCTCCTGGTTGACCCCGGTGTTGCCGATGTGCGGTGCGGTCATCACCACGATCTGGCGGGCGTAGCTCGGGTCGGTCAGCGTCTCCTGGTAGCCGGTCATCCCGGTGGCGAACACCGCCTCGCCCAGCGTCGTCCCGACCGCGCCGTAGGCCTCGCCGCGGAACGTCCTGCCGTCCTCGAGCACGAGGATCGCGCCGGTCACCGGACCACCGCCGTCCGGGGCGAGATCTGCACACCGGTCGCCTTCGGGGCCCTGGAGACGGCGAGTGTGCAGATCTCGCCGCCGGGGAGCTGTTGCCTCAACGCTGCGCCTTTCCGTCGAGCACGGTCGGGACGCCCCGCAGGTACGTCGCGACCACCCGGCCGGGCAGCTCCCGGCCGGCATAGGGGCTGTTGCGGCTGCGGCTGGCCAGCGCGGCGGGGTCGACGACCGCGCGCGCACCCGGGTCCAGCAGCAGCAGGTTGGCGGGCTCACCCGGTGCCAGCGGGCGGCCGTGGCCGTCGAGCCGGCCGATGGCGGCCGGGCGGGCCGACATCCGGTCGGCCACGCCGCGCCAGTCGAGCAGGCCCGTCTCCACCATGGTCGCGACGACCACCGACAGCGCCTGTTCCAGGCCGAGCATCCCCGGGCGGGCGCTGGCCCACTCGGTCTCCTTGTCCTCGACCGCGTGCGGCGCGTGGTCGGTGGCGACGGCGTCGATCACGCCCTCGGCCAACCCGACCCGGACGGCCTGCACATCGGGGTCCGTCCGGAGCGGCGGGTTCACCTTGAAGACCGGGTCGTAGCCCTCGGCGCACTCGTCGGTGAGCAGCAGGTGGTGCGGGGTCACCTCGGCGGTCACCTGCACCCCGCGGGACTTCGCCCAGCGGAGGATCTCCACCGAGCCCGCGGTCGAGACGTGGCAGACGTGCAGCCGCGCGCCGACGTGGTCGGCGAGCAGCACGTCGCGGGCGATGATCGCCTCCTCGGCCGCGGCCGGCCAGCCGGTGAGGCCGAGGCGGGCCGAGCGGTCGCCCTCGTGCATCTGGGCGCCCACGGTCAGCCGCGGCTCCTCGGCGTGCTGGGCGACGACGCCGTCCAGCGCCTTGACGTACTCCAGCGCGCGGCGCATCAGGGCGGGGTCGGCGACGCAGTGCCCGTCGTCGGAGAAGACCCGCACCCGGGCGGCGGAGTCGGCCATGGCGCCGAGCTCGGCCAGCCGCTCGCCGGCGAGCCCGACGGTCACCGCACCGACGGGGACGACGTCCACCAGGCCGGCCTGCTGCCCGAGGCGCCACACCTGCTCGACGACGCCGGCGGTGTCGGCGACCGGGTCGGTGTTGGCCATGGCGTGCACCGCGGTGTAGCCGCCGAGCGCCGCGGCGCGGCTGCCGGTCTCGACCGTCTCGGCGTCCTCGCGGCCGGGCTCGCGCAGGTGGGTGTGCAGGTCGACCAGGCCGGGCAGGGCGACCAGCCCGGCGGCGTCGACGACGTCGGCGCCGGGCACCGGCAGCGACTCGCCGATCGCGGCGATCCGGCCGTCCTCGACCAGGATGTCGGCGGCGGTCTCGCCGTAGGGGCGGGCCCCCGTGATCAGGACGCTCACTGCGGAGCCCCTCCCAGCAGCAGGTAGAGCACGGCCATGCGCACGGAGACCCCGTTGCCGACCTGCTCGACGATCGTGGAGCGGACGGAGTCGGCCACCTCGGCGGCGATCTCCATGCCGCGGATCATCGGGCCCGGGTGCATGACGATCGCGTCGTCGCCCAGGGCCCCCACCCGGCGCGCGTCCAGCCCGTAGCGGCGGCTGTACTCGCGGGCGCTGGGGAAGTACGAGGCGTTCATCCGCTCGGCCTGGACCCGCAGCATCATCACCACGTCGGCCTTGGGCAGGACGGCGTCCAGGTCGTAGGAGACCTCCGCGGGCCAGCTGCCCACGCCGACCGGCAGCAGGGTGGGCGGCGCGACCAGGGTGACCTCGGCGCCGAGGGTGTGCAGCAGCCGCACGTTGGAGCGGGCCACCCGGCTGTGCAGCACGTCGCCGACCACCGCCACGCGCACGCCCTCCAGCCGGCCCAGGCGGTGCCGGATCGTGTAGGCGTCCAGCAGGGCCTGGGTCGGGTGCTCGTGGGTGCCGTCACCGGCGTTGACCACGCTGCCGCGCACCCAGTTGGCCAGCCGGTGCGGTGCGCCCGAGGCCGAGTGCCGGACGACGATCGCGTCGGAGCCCATCGCCTCCAGCGTCAGCGCGGTGTCCTTGAGGCTCTCGCCCTTGGAGACGCTGCTGCCCTTGGCGGAGAAGTTGAGGACGTCGGCGCTCAAGCGCTTGGCCGCCAGCTCGAAGGAGATCCGGGTGCGGGTGGAGTCCTCGTAGAAGAGGTTGACCACCGTCCGGCCGCGCAGCGTCGGCAGCTTCTTGACCTCGCGGCCGGCCAGCGCCTGGTCGATCTGGGCGGCGGTGTCGAGCACCAGCGTCGCGTCGGCGCGGTCCAGGTCGGCCGCCTCCAGCAGGTGGCGCTTCACCGGTCCTCCCCCTCCGTCACGAGCACCTCGTCGACGCCGTCGGTCTCGGCCAGCCGGACCCGCACGGACTGGCTCCGGGCGGTCGGCAGGTTCTTGCCCACGTAGTCGGCGCGGATGGGCAGCTCGCGGTGGCCGCGGTCGACCAGCACCGCCAGCTGCACCGCGCGCGGGCGGCCGAGGTCGCGCAGCGCGTCGAGCGCCGCGCGCACCGACCTGCCCGAGTACAGGACGTCGTCGACGAGGACGACGAGGCGGCCGTCGATGCCGTCCTCGGGCAGCACGGTCTCCTCCAGCGCGCGGACGCCGCGCAGGCGCAGGTCGTCGCGGTACAGGGTGATGTCGACGGTGCCGACGTCGACCGGGCTGCCGGAGAAGGCCGCGACGCGGGCGGCCAGCCGGCGGGCCAGCGGGGCGCCGCGGGTCGGGATGCCGACGAGGACCAGGTCGGCGAGCCCGCCGGCTGCCTCGTCGCCCGCCCCGCCACCCCCGGCGCACTTCTCGATGAGTTGGTGGGCCATCCGGTCGACCACGCGGGTCACGTCGGCGGCGGAGAGCACGGCGGACGGGGGGTCGCTCCGGGCAGGCTCGGGCTGGCGGGCCATCAGGCCTCCTTCCCCGCCTCACGGGACGGGTCGTTAAAGGAGTGGTCGGGACCGGGATCGACGGTACTGCACGCCCGGGTGTGACCCGCGCCGCGCCGGGACGGGGCTCGATCGGGGCCCTTCCCACCCGGAGGAGCGTCCCGGTGTCCTCGAACCCGCTCGACCAGTACGCTCCGTGACGACAACCCGCCCCCGACGACGGACAGTGAGCAGGAAGCGATGAGCACCGACTACTCACGGGCCCTCGGTGCCCGGCTCCGCGCCATCCGCAACCAGCAGGGGCTCTCGCTCCAAGGAGTCGAGGACAAGTCCCACGGCCGCTGGAAGGCGGTGGTCGTCGGCTCCTACGAGCGCGGCGACCGCGCGGTGACCGTGCAGCGGCTCTCCGAGCTCGCGGTCTTCTACGGCGTACCCGTCTCCGAGCTGCTGCCCGACCCGCGGCCCAGCTCGGCGGTCACGTCGACGACGAAGATCGTGCTCAACCTCGAGTCGCTGGGCTCGCTGCCCGCGGACGAGGCCGGCCCGCTGGCCCGGTACGCCTCGACCATCCAGGCGCAGCGCCACGACTACAACGGCAAGGTCCTGTCCATCCGGGCCGAGGACCTCAAGTCGCTGGCGATCATCTACGACATGAGCCCCGACGAGCTGACCAGCCGGCTCATCGAGTGGGGCGTCCTCTCCCCCGGCATGGAGAGCGTCGTGGGCTTCGGCGGCGACGAGGACGAGGACGAGGTCAACCCGAACTGGGAGCGCCGCCGCGCCCCGCGCTGAGAGCGGACCCCGTCGCCTCCGCACCGCTCGTGAGGAGGCGACGGGCCCCGGACACCGAGGGCCCACTCCGGACGTCGGAGCGGGCCCTCGGTGCGTGCGTCAGGGAGCGGTGAGCGGCGGCAGCAGCAGCGCCGACACCGGTGGCGTCGGCCGGCTGCCGGCCGGCACCGCGAACGGGTGGCCGAGGACGGCCAGCCGGCCGCGGACCCGGTTCTGCGCCTGGCAGTCCGAGGCGCACCGGGTGGGCCGGTCGGCGACCCCGACGGCGTCCGCACCGGTGACGGAGCCGACCGCCGCCGGCCACGTCCCGCACCGACACCCGCCCGCCGGGGTCGACGTCCGCCGCGACCGGAACGCCGCAGCCCGGCCGGCCCGTTCAGCTGGTGGGGACCTCGGCGTCGAGCACGCCGCCCAGCACACCGTTGACGTAGGCCGGCGAGTCGTCGGTCGACAGCGACCGCGCCAGCTCGACGGCCTCGTCGATCACGACGGCGTCGGGCACGTCGTCGACCCACAGCAGCTCGAAGACCGCCATCCGCAGGATCGCGCGGTCGACGTCGGGCAGCCGGTCGAGCGACCAGCCGCGGGCGTGCCGGTCGATCAGCTCGTCGATGCGGGCGGCGTGCTCGGCCACCCCCTCGACCAGCCGGACGGCGTGGTCGGGGATCGGCGGGTCGGCGAGGGCCACCCGCTCCCGGAGCAGCTCCAGCGGGTCGCTGCCGCGGACGTCGGCCTCGTAGAGGACGTCGACGGCGCGCTTGCGCGCCTTGCTGCGGGCAGCCATGCCGACCTTCCCGCCCCCGCCGTCAGTTGGCGCGGCCGAGGTACCGGCCGTCGCGGGTGTCGACCTTGAGCTTGTCGCCGGTGTTGACGAACAGCGGCACCTGGATCTGCGCGCCGGTCTCCAAGGTGGCGGGCTTGGTGCCGCCGGTGGAGCGGTCGCCCTGCAGGCCCGGGTCGGTGTGCTGCACCACCAGCTCCAGGGTCACCGGGAGCTCGACGTAGAGCGGGGTGCCCTCGTGGACGGCGACGACGACCTCGGTGTTCTCGAGCAGGTAGTCCGCGCCGCCGCCGACGGTCTCGGTCGGGACGTGGATCTGGTCGTAGGTCTCGCCGTCCATGAAGACGAAGTCGGTGCCGTCCTTGTACAGGTACGTCATGTTCCGCTTGTCGACGGTGGCGGTGTCCACCTTGGTGCCGGCGTTGAAGGTCCGGTCGACGACCTTGCCCGAGAGCACGTTCTTCAGCGTGGTGCGGACGAACGCGCCGCCCTTGCCCGGCTTGACGTGCTGGAACTCGGTGACGGCCCAGAGCTGGCCGTCGAGGTTGAGGACCATGCCGTTCTTGAGGTCGTTGGTGGTAGCCATCTAGAGGACCAGCAGTTCCTTGCTCGTGAGGGTCATCAACTCGGGCTCGTCGTCCGTGACGATCAGCGTGTCCTCGATCCGGACACCGCCGTGGCCGGGGAGGTAGACCCCCGGCTCCACGGTGACGGCCATGCCGGCGGCCAGCCTACCCGCGCCCAGCTGGCCGATGCCCGGCGCCTCGTGGATCTCCAGCCCCACCCCGTGGCCCAGGCCGTGGGTGAAGTGCTCCGCGTGGCCGGCCTGCGCGATGACGTCCCGGGCGGCGGCGTCGACGGCGACCACGTCGGCGCCGACGGCCAGCGCGGCCCGGCCCGCGGCCTGGGCGGCGGCGACCAGCTCGTACACCTCGCGCTGCCAGTCGGCTGCCCCGCCCAGGACGACGGTGCGGGTCATGTCGGAGTGGTAGCCGTCGACGGTCGCGCCGAAGTCCAGCTTGAGGAGGTCGCCGGCCCGCAGCTCGGTGCTGTCCGGCCGGTGGTGCGGGATGGCGGAGTTCGCGCCGGTGGCCACGATCGTCTCGAAGGACGGCGCCTCGGCACCCAGCGTCAGCATCCGGGCGTCCAGCTCGCGACCGACCTGCAGCTCGGTGCGCCCGGGCCGCAGCGCCCCCTCGGCGGCCAGCTCGGCCAGCGCCGCGTCGGCGACCGCGCAGGCCCGGCGCAGGGCGTCGATCTCGTCGTCGTCCTTGACCGCGCGCAGCGCCTCGACCGCCCGGCGCACGCTGGTCAGCTCCGGCGCGGTGCCACCGGCGGCGGCTTCGGCGAGCACCGACTCCAGGGCGCGCAGCCCGTCGACGGTGAGGTGGTGGCTCTCGTACCCGATCGTCCGGGCGGGTGGGCGACCTGAGCGAGGCAGCACCGCCTCGCGTGCCAGGGCGGAGACGGTGCCGCGGTCGACGAGCAGCTCCAGGTCGGGCACCTGGGTGCCGGCCTGGGTCGTGTAGCGGCCGTCGGTGCCGAAGACGTCGCCGCCGTCGGCGCGCAGCAGCAGCGCCCCGTTGGAGCCGGTGAACCCGGTCAGGTAGCGCACGTTGAGCAAGTCGGTCACCAGGACGGCGTCCAGTCCGCGCTCGGCCGCCGTCGCCCGCAGCCGCTCCCGCCGCGCCGCGTACCGCACCTCAGCGCACCCCCTGCGCGGCCAGCCAGCGGAGCGCCAGCACGTACCCCTGCACGCCCAGCCCGGCGATCACACCGTCGGCGACGGCCGAGACGTAGGAGTGGTGCCGGAACTCCTCGCGCCGGTGGATGTTGCTGATGTGCACCTCCACCAGCGGAGCGGTCAGCATCGCCAGCGCGTCGCGCAGCACCACCGAGGTGTGCGACCAGCCGGCGGGGTTGAGCACCACCGGGTCGCCGGCGTCGGCCGCGGCGTGCACCCAGTGCAGCAGCTCGCCCTCGTCGTCGGTCTGCCGGACCTGCACCTCCAGGCCCAGCTCGTCGGCCGCGGCCGTGACCAGCTCGACCAGCTCGGCGTACGTCGTCGTCCCGTACTTCTCCGGCTCGCGCGTGCCGAGCCGGCCGATGTTGGCGCCGTTGAGCACCTGGATCGTCACGTCGTCTCCTCGCTGGCGCTCGTCGCCGCCGTGCCGGAACGTGCTCCGTCCCTGCGTGACCTCGCGTGCTCGGTCACGCGGGCACTCCTCCACCGACGGCCGCCCACGCGGCGTCGAGCCAGCCCTGGTCGGGATCGGCGAGGATGCGCGGGTTGCCGATCCCGTCCAGGACGACGAACCGCAGCGAGGCGCCGCGGGCCTTCTTGTCCACCCGCATGACCGACTGGATGCGCTCCCAGTTCCCGGTGTAGCGGGTGGGCAGCCCCATCGCGGCGACCAACCGGGCGTGCCGGTCGACGTCGTCGCGGGTCAGCAGCCCGGCCTGGCCGGCCAGCTCGGCGGCGAAGACCAGGCCGACGGCGACCGCCTCACCGTGCCGCCAGCCGAAGTCCTCCACCCGCTCGATGGCGTGGCCCAGGGTGTGGCCGTAGTTGAGGAACTCCCGCACGCCGGTGTCGTAGAGGTCCTCCCCCACCGCGTCGGCCTTGACCTGCACCGCGCGCTCGATGAGCTCCTCGGTGTCGCGGCGGCCGGTCGGGTCGGCCTCGAGCAGGTCCAGGATGGCGGGGTCGGCGATGAAGCCGCACTTGACCACCTCGGCCATCCCGGCGCGGAACTCCGCCTCGGGCAGCCCGTCCAGCACGTCGGTGTCGGCCAGCACGGCGGCCGGTGGGTGGAAGGCGCCGACGAGGTTCTTGCCCGCGCCGGTGTTGATGCCGGTCTTGCCGCCCAGTGCGGCGTCCACCATGCCCAGCACGGTCGTGGGCACCTGGACGACCCGGACGCCGCGGGTCCAGGTCGCGGCGACGAAGCCGGCGAGGTCGGTGACCGCGCCGCCGCCCACCCCGACGACGGCGTCGGACCGGGTCAGCCCCAGCCGGCCGAGCTCCTCCCACACGCCGGCGGCGACCGCCGCGGTCTTGGCCGCCTCGCCGTCGGGGACGACGACCGCCTCGGCGGCCACCCCGGACGTCTGCAGCGTCTCCACGACCGCGCCGGCCAGCCCGGCCAGCGGCGGGGCGTGGACGACGGCGGCGCGCGCGGTGCCGTCCAGGACCAGGCCCAGCTCGTGCTGCGCCCCGGACCCGATGACGACGTCGTAGGGGCGGTCGCCGGGGACGGTCACCCGCCTCACGGCGTGGCCTCCGCGGGTACCGCGGCGGCGACCTCGTCGACGACCTCGCCGGGCTCGCGGCCGCCGGTCCGCACCGTGACGGTGGCGACCTCGGCGTACAGCGGGGCCCGGGCGGCGAGCAGGGTGCGCAGCGTGGCCCGGGGGTTGAGGCCGAGCACCGGGCGGCTGCGGCCCAGCCCCACCCGCTCGGCGGCGGAGGCCAGGTCGACGTCCAGCCACACGACGGTGCCGCCGGCCCGGGTGTAGCCGGCCAGCCGCTCGCGGGTGACGGCGCTGAGCACCGCGCCGCCGCCGAGGGCCAGGATCCCGTCGTGCTCCTCGATCGCGACCGCCACGGCCTGCTCCTCCAGCGCCCGGAAGTGCGGCTCGCCGAGGTCGACGAACAGGTCGGCCACCCGCTGGCCGGTACCGGCCTCGACGTCGGCGTCGGTGTCCCGGAACGGCACGCCGAGCCGGCCGGACAGCGCGGTGCCGACGGTGGTCTTGCCCGACGACGGCGGCCCGACCAGGACCAGCAGCGGGCGGCGCGCGGCGGTCGTCGGGGAGGCGGGGGTGCGGGGTCCGGCGGAGGTCATCGGATCGTCAGCGCGTCGAGGTAGGCGCGGGCGTTGCGGCGGGTCTCGGCCACCGAGTCGCCGCCGAACTTCTCCAGGGCGGCGTCGGCCAGCACCAGCGCCACCATCGCCTCCATGACGACGGCCCCGCGGGGCACCGCGCAGGCGTCGCTGCGCTGGTTGATGGCGACGGCCGGCTCGCCGGTGGCCACGTCGACGGTGGCCAGTGCCCGCGGCACCGTCGAGATCGGCTTCATCGCGGCGCGGACCCGCAGCACCTCGCCGTTGGTCATACCGCCCTCGATGCCGCCGGCGCGGTCCGACAGCCGCTGGATACGGGCCTCGCCGTCCGCACCGGGGGCCAGAACGATCTCGTCGTGGGCGACCGAGCCGCGGCGGCGGGCAGTCTCCAGCCCGTCGCCGACCTCGACGGCCTTCACCGACTGCACGCCCATCAGCGCGGCGGCCAGCCGGGAGTCCAGCCGGCGGTCCCAGTGCACGTGGCTGCCCAGGCCCGGCGGCAGGCCGTGCACGACCACCTCCACGACGCCGCCGAGGGTGTCGCCGTTCTTCCGGGCGTCGTCGACCTCGGCCACCATGACCGCGCTGGTGGCCGGGTCGGCGCAGCGCACCGAGTCCTCGTCGATGCGCGGGTTGTCACCCGGGCCGGGGAGCACGCCGTCGGGGACGACGACCGGGCCGATGCCGACCACGTGGCTGACCACCTCGACGCCGAGGGCCTGGCGCAGGAAGGCCCTCGCGATCGCGCCGAGGGCGACCCGGGCCGCGGTCTCCCGGGCGCTGGCCCGCTCCAGCACCGGCCGGGCGTCGTCGAAGCCGTACTTCTGCATGCCCGGGAGGTCGGCGTGGCCCGGCCGCGGTCGGGTGAGCGGGGCGTTGCGGGCCTGGCCGGCGAGCACCTCGGGGTCGACCGGGTCGGCGGACATGACCGTCTGCCACTTCGGCCACTCGGTGTTGCCCACCTGGACGGCGATCGGCCCGCCCTGGGTGAGCCCGTGCCGGATCCCGCCGGTCAGCGAGACGGTGTCCTGCTCGAAGGACATCCGGGCGCCGCGGCCGTGGCCGAGGCGGCGGCGGGCGAGGTCGACGTCGAGGTCGGGGGTCGAGACCTGCACACCGGCGGGCAGGCCCTCGAGGATGGCGGTGAGCTGCTGGCCGTGCGACTCACCGGCGGTCAGCCAGCGCAACATGACCGTGATTGTAGGAGGACCCCTTCCCCCATCCTCCGCGAGCTCGGGGACGGGGCCGCCGCGGAGGGGGCCACCCGCTCAGGTGGGCAGGGCCTGCCCCGGCAGGGCGAGGGCCAGCACCGCGCCCACCAGCAGCGGCGGCCCGAACGGCAGCGCGGTGCGCCAGCCGGCCCGCCCGGCGGCGACCAACGTCAGCGATGCCGCGGCCCCGGTCACCAGGCCGAGGAAGACCCCGGCCAGCAGCGCTCCCCAGCCCACCCAGCCGAGCACGAGACCGAGCAGACCCAGCAGCTTCACGTCGCCGAACCCGAGCCCGCGCGGGGAGAGGACGGCGGCGCCCGCGGCCAGTCCGAACGCGGCCGCCCCGGCCAGGACGGCGCGCAGCAGCGCCGGCCAGGTGCCGAGGGCGACGGCGTCGACCAGCAGCGCCGAGGTCACCGCCGCGTACGCCGGGACGGTCACCCGGTCGGGCAGCCGGTGCACCGCGAGGTCGACGGCCGCGAGGACGACCCCGGCGACCCCGACCCAGGCCAGCGCCACGGTGCCCGGCCGCAGCCCCCCGGCCAGCAGCGCGCCGGCCAGGACCAGCGCGACGAGGACGCCGGTGAGGGCGGTGCGCAGCGGGCTCGCCGACGCCGCGCCGTCCCGCCGGGCCAGCCGGACCGACACCCGCGCCAGCCACGGTCCCAGCGCCAGGCCCCCGAGGAGGGCCAGGGCGGCGACGACACCGGCCGGCAGGTCGGCCGTGGGCACGCCGGTCAGCGGAGGCCGACGGCGGCGTCGAGCGCGCCGCGCATGGCCACCAGGGGCGCGGGCTGCCCGGTCATGAGCTCCACCTGCGCGGTGGCCTGCCAGAACAGCATCTCCAGGCCGCCGACCACGGAGCCCCCGGCCGCGACGACGGCGCCGGCCAGCGGCGTCGGCCACGGGTCGTACAGGACGTCGAGCACGGTCTGGCCCGCCGTCCAGGGCAGCGCGGCCACCGCCTCCTGGCCGCCGACCGGCACGGTGCTCACCACGACGTCGGCGTCCACGACGGCCGACGTCAGCGACACCACCGTGGTCGGGACGCCGAGGGTGTCGAGCACCCGCAGCAGGTCGACGGCGCGGGCCGGCTCGCGGACGACGACGTCGACGTGCTCGGCACCCAGCGAGGCGAGCGCGACCGCGGCGGCTGCCGCCGTGCCCCCGGCGCCGACGATCGCGCCGCGGACCACCTCGGTGACCCCGGCCTGCTGGAGGGCGGTGCCGGCCCCGAGGACGTCGGTGTTCTCCGCCCGCCAGCCGGCCTCGGTGCGCACCAGCGTGTTGGCCGCGTGCAGCAGGCGCGGCAGCGGCTCCACCACGTCGGCGACGTCCACCGCGGCCTGCTTGCACGGCATCGTCACCGAGAAGCCGCGCCACTCCTCGCCGAGCCCGGCCAGCAGCACCGGCAGGTCGTCGGCGCCGACGTCGAGGGCGTCGTAGGTCCAGTCGTCGAGGCCCAGCGCCGCGTAGGCGGCCCGGTGCAGCAGCGGGGACAGGGAGTGGCCCACCGGGCGGCCGAGGACGGCCGCCCTCACCCGCCCGGCTGCTCGCGCAGCCACTGCTGGAACAGCAGCACGTTCTGCTGGTGCTCCTCGGCGGTGCGCGCGAAGCGGGTCTCGCCGGTGTCCGGGTCGATGACGACGAAGAAGCGCCAGTCACCCGCGGCCGGTGCGAGCACCGCCTCGATGGCCTGCTCGCCGGGGTTGCTGATCGCACCCGGCGGCAGCCCGGCGTGCACGTAGGTGTTGTACGGCGAGGGGTTGGCCCGGTCCTGCGGCGTCGTGGTGATCCCGGACTTGCCGTTGGCGTAGTTGACCGTGGTGTCCAGCTGCAGCGGCATGCCGTCGGCCAGCCGGTTCTCCAGCACGCGGGCCACCATGGCCATGTCGTCGGGCGAGGCGGCCTCGGCCTGCACGATGCTGGCCTTGGTGAGCACGGTCAGCCGGTCGGCCTCGGGCACCTGCAGCGCGTCGAGCGCCTGATCGGTCCGCCGGACCATGCCGCCGAGCACGTCGGCGGGGGTGTCGTCGGGCTCGATGTCGTAGGTGGCCGGGAACAGGAAACCCTCGAGCAGCCCGTTGGCGTAGGGCGGCAGCCCGAGCGCGACGGGGTCGGCGGCGACGGCCTGCAGCTCGGGCAGCGGCGTCCCGGTCTCCTCGGAGACCAGCGCCAGGGTGGCGGCCACGGTGAGCCCCTCCCGGACGGTGACCCGGGTGACCTGGCGGGCCTCGGGGTCGAGCAGCAGGTCCAGGGCGGCAGCGCCGCTCATCTGGGAGCGCAGGGCGTAGACGCCGGGCTGGATGCCGGTGGCGGCCGGCTCGGTCTCCGCGGCGTCGACGAACGGGCCGGGCGAGGCGATGACGCCCGCGGCGACGAGCGTGCGGGCGATGTCGCTGAGCGTGTCGCCGGAGGAGACCCGCACGTCGACGGTGCCGGTGCCCTGCCCGGCGAAGTCCTCGCCGCCCGGGTTGACCAGGCCGATGAGCGCCTTGCCGCCGTAGAAGATGCCGGCCACCAGACCGGCGAGGACCAGCAGCGAGACGATGGCGGCCAGCGGGCTGCGCCGGCGGCGCGGGCGCGGGCGGCGCCCGCCGCCGGGCGGCTCGTCGCCACCGTGGTCGTCGGCGTGGTGGTCGTCGGCGTGGTGGTCGTCGGCGTGGTGCTCGCGCTCGGCGCGGCGGTCGCGGCGCCGGCGGCGCACGTCGGAGGAGCCGGAGGCACCGAGCACCTCCAGCCCGCCGGCGGAGTCCGCGTCGTCCCACTCGTGCGGGTCGGCGAGGTGCACCGCCGTGTCGTCGTGGTGCGCGCCCGGGACGGCGGGGACGGCTCCCAGCCCGACCGTGGCGTCGTCGGCGGCGCCGTCGGGACGGTGCGGGAGCCGGGACCAGGCGCCCGCGGGCATCGGCGGCAGGTCGGGCAACGGCTCGGACGGGTGCGGCGGGCGATCGCCGGCGCGCGCGGTCGGGCCGGGCAACGGCCCGGTGCTGCGGTCGTCGTCGGCCCGGCGGCGCCGCGGCGCCGGACCGGGGGGCCGGCCCCCGTCCCCGCCCGGCGGCCGGCTCGGCATCGACGCCAGCCAGGCGGACGCGGGCACGCCGCTCGGGGAGTCGGGAGAGGCGTGCCGACCCCGCCGCCCCGGCGGGGTCGGGCCGGTCACGCTGCCTCCTCGCTGGCGCTCGCCGGTCGCGCGACCGGCGGTGCCGTGCCCCTGCGTGGACTCGCGAGCTCGTTCACGAGCGCTCCTGCTGCGCGTCCAGATAGGCCTGGAGGATGACCACGGCGGCGGCCTGGTCGATCACCGAACGCTGGCGGCGGCTGTCCAGACCGTTCGCCCGGAGGGAACTGGCTGCGGTCACGGTGGAGAGCCTTTCGTCGACGAGGTGCACGGGCACCGAGCCGATGCGCCCGGCGAGTGCCCGAGAGTAGGCACGCGCCTCCTTCGCCGACGCGCCCGACGCACCCGAGAGGTGCCTCGGCTCCCCCACGATCACCTCTGTCACCTCGTGTTCCGCGACGAGGGCGGCGATGCGGTCGAGGTCGGACTCGTCCCGGGCCCGCTGCACCGTCTCCAGCGGGCTGGCGAGGGTGCCGGTGGGGTCGGAGATCGCCACGCCGACGCGCACGGTGCCGACGTCGATGCCGAGCCGGCGCCCCTGCCGCCTCGGGCGGGGCGGGATCGGCAGGCCGCCCGGCAGCCCCCCGGACAGGTCGATCTGGGCGGTCTCGTGGCGCACCGGCGGGAACCCGGCGCGCAGGTCGATCTGCTCGGTCGCGTGGTGGACCGGCTGCGGGGGCTGGGGAGGCGGTGTCGCGCGCGGCCGCGACGGGGGGACGGCGGGCCGTCCCCGCATCGGGCGCTCGCCGGCCGGACCGGTCTGGTCGGGGTGCTGGTCGGGCACTCCGCTCACCTCCCTGCGGCGGTCACGACCGCCTGTTCGCCGGCCTGCAGGGCCGCTGGGATGCCCGCGGGGTCGGTACCGCCCCCCTGGGCCACGTCTGGCTTGCCGCCACCGCGTCCGCCGACCGGGGCCGCCGCGGCTCGCAGCACGTCGCTGGCGGTGAGCCCGCGCTCCTGTGCGGCCGGGTTGAGGGCCGCCACGAGAGCCACCTTGCCCCCGGACTCGGACGCGAGCAAGACCACCGCCGGCCGGTCGGCGGACAGCCGCCCCCGGACGTCGAGGGCCAGTGTGCGCAGGTCTCCACCGGCCAGTCCGCTCGGCGCGCCGGTGACCACCGCCACCCCGCCGACGTCGCGGGCGCCGGCGGCGAGCTCCCCGGCCGCGGCCAGGGTCTGCTGCGCGCGCAGCTCGGCGAGCTCCTTGTCGACGTCGCGGAGCCGGGCCAGCATGCCGCTGACCCGCTCGACCAGGTCGTCGGTGGGCGTCTTGAGCAGCTCACCGAGCTGACGCACCAGGTCGCGCTCGCGGGCCAGGTACCGGAAGCCCTCGAGGCCGACGACGGCCTCCACCCGGCGGGAGCCCGAGCCGACCGACGACTCGCCGGTCAGCGCGAGCGTGCCGATCTGGGCGCTGCCCTGCACGTGGGTGCCACCGCAGAGCTCGCGCGACCACGGGCCGCCGATCTCCACGACGCGGACCTGCTCGCCGTAGGTCTCGCCGAACAGGGCCAGCGCGCCGACGGCCTGGGCCTCGGGCAGCGTCATGTAGGTGGCCCTGACCCGGTGGTCGGCGCGGACGGCGGCGTTGGCGACGTCCTCGATGTCGTGCCGCTGCTGGGCTGACAGCGCGCCCTGCCAGGCGAAGTCCAGCCGCAGGTAGCCGGGCCGGTTGTAGGAGCCCGACTGCAGCGCCTGCGGGCCGAGCACCTGGCGCAGCGCCGCGTGCACCACGTGGGTGCCCGAGTGCGCCTGGCAGGCCGACAGCCGCCACTCGCGGTCGACCTCGGCGGTCAGCTCGGCACCCTCGCGCAGCTCGCCCTCGAGCACTCGCACCTGGTGGGCGACCAGGCCCTTGACCGGGCGCTGCACGTCGAGCACCTCGGCGCGCCCGCCGTCCCAGGTCAGGACGCCCGCATCGGCCACCTGGCCGCCGGACTCGGCGTAGAACGGCGTGCGGTCCAGCACCACGCGGGTGACCTCGCCCGGCCCGGCGGGAGTGCCCGGGGCGTCCTCCTCGGCGGCCAGCTCGGAGACCAGGCCGAGCACGCGGGAGTCGGTGCGCAGCGTGTCGTAGGCCCGCCAGTCGGTGGGCCCGTGGTCGGCCAGCAGCCGCCGGTAGGCCAGCGCGTCGACCGAGCCGGTCTTCTTGGCGCGGGCGTCGGCGCGGGCCCGGTCCCGCTGCTGCTGCATGAGCGCGCGGAAGCCGTCCTCGTCGACGGTCACGCCCTGCTCGGCGGCCATCTCGAGGGTGACGTCGATCGGGAAACCGTAGGTGTCGTGCAGCGAGAACGCCTGCTCACCGGAGAGGGACGGCGTCCCCGCGGCCCGCGCCTCGCGCACCGCGGTGTCGAACAGCGCCGTCCCGGAGGTCAGCGTGCGGCGGAACGCCTCCTCCTCGGCGTAGGCGACGCTCGAGATGCGGGCGAAGTCGGTCTCCAGCTCCGGGTAGCTGGCCTTCATCGCGTCCCTGGACACCGGCAGCAGCGCGGGCAGCGTGGCCTCGTCGACGCCGAGCAGCTTCATCGAGCGGACGGCGCGGCGCAGCAGCCGGCGCAGGATGTAGCCGCGGCCCTCGTTGCCGGGGGTCACGCCGTCGCCGATGAGCATCAGCCCGCTGCGCACGTGGTCGGCCACGACCCGCAGCCGGACGTCGGTTTCGTGGCCTCCCGGCCCACCCGCGCCGTAGCGCACCCCGGCGATCTCGGCGGCCCGGTGCAGCACCGGGGCGACCTCGTCGATCTCGTAGAGGTTGTCGACGCCCTGCAGCAGGTAGGCCACCCGCTCCAGGCCCATGCCGGTGTCGATGTTCTTCTTCGGCAGCTCGCCGACGATCCGGAAGTCCTCCTTGCTCCGGACGTCGGTGAGCTCGTACTGCATGAAGACGAGGTTCCAGATCTCCAGGAACCGGTCTCCGGCCGTGTCGACCAGCGGGCCGCCGTCCGGGCCGAACTGCGGGCCCCGGTCGTAGTAGATCTCGCTGCACGGGCCGCCCGGGCCGGGCTGGCCGGTGTGCCAGTAGTTGTCCTTCTTGCCCAGCCGCTGGATCCGCTCGACCGGCAGGCCCGCGATCCGGTGCCACGCCTCGGCGGCCTCGTCGTCGTCCAGGTAGACGGTCACCCAGATCTTCTCCGGGTCGAAGCCGAGCCCGCCGTCGTCCACCGAGCCGGTGACGAGCTCCCAGGCGTGCTGGATCGCCCCCTCCTTGAAGTAGTCACCGAAGGAGAAGTTGCCGTTCATCTGGAAGAACGTGCCGTGGCGGGTGGTCTTGCCCACCTCCTCGATGTCGAGGGTGCGCACGCACTTCTGCACGCTGGTCGCCCGCGGGTAGGGCGCCGGCTCCCGGCCGGTGAGGTACGGGATGAACGGCACCATGCCGGCCACGGTGAACAGCAGGGACGGGTCCGGGGAGACCAGCGAGGCACTGGGGACGACGGTGTGCCCGCGGCTGGCGAAGTGCTCGAGGAAACGGCGGCGGATCTCGGCGGTCTGCATGTCCTACTCGGTCTGGGAGGCGCGGCCGGCCGGCGTGCGGCCGCCCGCGGGGAGGGGACTCAGCGGTCGGTGGCGTGCCGGCCGGGCAGCTGGGCCTGGCCGGGCTCGGGCAGCGGGGCGTCCAGGCCGGTGCCGGCGCGGAGCTCCACCTCCCGCTCGGCCATCGCCGCGCGCACGTCGGCTCCGAAGTCGCCGATGGCGTCGGCCAGGTCGCGCAGGCCCTCGGCGATCGAGCCGCCGATGCCGGCGGGGGTCATCCTCTCCGCCGCGGCGGACACCTTGCGGACGACGAGCACGCCGATGGTGACGCCCATCGCCAGCCAGAACAGCCGGCGCATCAGGCGGCCCGCCGGGCGGCACGGCGCGAGCGGCGCTCGGCCTTGTCACGGGCGGCGGCGTCGGCGATCGCCTGACCCTCGCGCTTCTTGCGGGCGGCGCTGCGCACGCCGTAGCTGAACGCGGCCACCTTGATCAGCGGGCTGCCGAGGGTGGCGGCGACGACGCTGGTGAGGGCGGCGACGTTGCTCGACACGTTGGCGGCGTTGCCGGTGATGTCGTCGACCCGCTCGAGGTTGCTGTTGACGTGGGCGACCGTCGTCGACGCCTGGCTCAGGATCGGCCCGCTCTGCTCCCGGGTCTGCCGGATGGTCAGCGTCGCCTCGTCCAGCGTGCGACCCAGCTTGAGGATCGGGACGGCGAGCAGCACCACCAGCAGCACCAGCGCCAGCGCTGCGATCAGTCCGGCCCACTCTCCTGCGGACACCCGGTCCTCCTGGTTCTTCGGCCGTGCTTCTCGGCGATGTGGTTCCTCCGGCGTCCAGGTCCGCCCCGCCGGCGCCGCCGGCGGGCGTCGGCCCGGCGTGGCCACACTAGTCGGGGGCCCGGGCGCCCGTCTGTGCCCCGCCGGGAGCTCAGCGGCCGCGCCGGACGATCGCCCGCAGCTTGGCCAGGCGCGCCCCGATCGTGGCCTCGGCCCCCCGGTTCGTGGGCCGGTAGTAGTCCTTGCCCACCAGCGCGTCCGGCGGGTACTGCTGCGGCACCACGCCGTCGGGGTGAGCGTGCGGGTAGACGTAGGTCCCGCCGTGGCCGAGCTTCTTCGCGCCGGCGTAGTGCGCGTCGCGCAGCCCCGGGGGCACCGGACCGGCGAGCCCCGCGCGCACGTCGGCGACGGACTCGCCCATGCCCACGGTGACGGCGTTGGACTTCGGCGCCGTGGCCAGGTGGACGACCGCCTGGGCCAGCGGGAAGTGGCCCTCCGGCATGCCGATGAAGGCCACCGCCTCCGCGGCGGCGACCGCGGTGAGCAGCGCCGTCGGGTCGGCCATGCCGATGTCCTCGCTGGCGGAGATGACCAGCCGGCGGGCGATGAACCGCGGGTCCTCCCCCGCCTCCACCATGCGGGCCAGGTAGTGCAGCGCGGCGTCGACGTCGCTGCCGCGGATCGACTTGATGAGCGCGCTGGCGACGTCGTAGTGCTGGTCGCCCTGCCGGTCGTAGCGCACCGCGGCCTGCGCCACCGCCGTCTCCAGGGTGGCGAGGTCGATCTCGGTCAGCCCCGCGGCCAGCGCGGCACCGGCGCCGGACTCCAGCGCGGTGAGCGCCTTGCGCCCGTCCCCACCGGCGATGCGGACCAGGTGCTCCTCGGCCTCCGGGCTCAGCGTCACCGCGCCGTCGAGGCCGCGATCGCTGGTGAGGGCGCGGCGCAGCAGGCTGCGGACGTCGTCGTCCGACAGCGGCTGCAGGGCCAACACCAGGCTGCGGGACAGCAACGGGCTCACCACGGAGAAGAAGGGGTTCTCGGTGGTCGCGGCGATCAGGCTGACGATCCGGTCCTCGACCGCCGAGAGCAGGCTGTCCTGCTGGGTCTTGGAGAAGCGGTGCACCTCGTCGATGAACAGCACGGTGCGCCGGCCGGCGTAGGTCAGCTCGCGCTTGGCGCTCGCGATGACCGCGCGGACCTCCTTGACCCCGGCGTCGAGGGCCGACAGCTGCACGAACTGCCGCTTGGTGGCCAGCGAGATGACGTGCGCCAGCGTGGTCTTGCCGGTGCCCGGCGGGCCGTAGAGCACCAGCGACATCGGCTCGTCCGCCTCGACCAGGCGGCGCAGCGGCGCCCGGGGGCCCAGCAGGTGGGACTGGCCGACGACCTCGTCCAGCGACCGCGGCCGCATGCGGACGGCGAGCGGCGCACCCGGGTCGACGCCGGAGGCCTCCTGCGCCGGGTCGTCGAACAGCGAACTCACGGGTGGGAACGCTACCCGCGGGGCACGACAGCCCCCGTGCAGCAGCGACGCATCGGAGACCAGACCGTCAGCGCCATCGGGCTCGGGGCGATGCCCCTGTCGACCAAGGACGACCGGCCCGCACCGGAGGACGCCCAGGCGGTGGTGCACGCCGCGCTCGACGCCGGCGTCACCCTGGTCGACACCGCCGACGCCTACGCGCGCGACGAGGCGGAGTTCGGCCACAACGAGTCCCTGGTGGCCGCGGCGCTGGCCTCCTACGGCGGCGACACGTCGTCGGTGCTCGTCGCCACCAAGGGCGGGCACACCCGGCGCGGGTCGGACTGGGAGCTCGACGGGTCGCCGTCGTACCTGCGCCGGGCCTGCGAGGACTCGCTGCGCCGGCTGGGCGTCGACGCGATCGGGCTCTACCAGTACCACCGGCCGGACCCGGGGACGCCCTGGGAGGACTCGATGGGCGCGCTGCGGCAGCTGGCCGACGACGGGCTGGTGCGCATGGTGGGCATCTCCAACGCCGACATCGCGCAGATCGACGTCGCCCGCTCGATCGTCGGCCCCGCGCTGGCGAGCGTGCAGAACCAGTTCTCCCCCGGCTGGCGGTTCTCCGCCGACGAGCTGGCCCACTGCGCGGCGCACGGGCTGGCGTTCATCCCCTGGAGCCCGTTCGGCGGGGTGACGGCGGCCGGCTCGCTGTCGTCGACCGCGCCGGCGTTCGCCGAGGTCGCCGGGAAGCTGGGCGTCTCGGTGTACCGGGTGACGCTGGCCTGGCACCTGGCCCAGTCCGACGTCGTCGTCCCGATCCCGGGCGCCTCGCGGCCGTCGTCCATCCAGGACTCCGCGGCCGCCACGGACCTGCAGCTGACCGCCGAGCAGCTGGCCCGCCTGTCCGCCTGACGCCCCCTGCCGCCCGATCCGCCGTGATCATCGGCGAGTGGCTGTCCCTGTCGGAGAGTCGGACAGCCAGCCGCCGATGATCACGGCAGAGGAACCACTGTCCACAGGACCGAGGCTGCTCCACAGTCGTCCGGCGGGTCGTCCCTGAGCGGTGCTGCCACTGCAGCGTCGGCCGCGTGTCCCTGCCTCTGGCCTTCACCGCTGCCTCCGCCCGCGCTGCCGGACTGACCCGGGCCCAGCTGCGCAGCCCACGGTTCGTCCGCCTGGCTCATGACTTCGTCGTGTGTCTGGACGACGCCATCGACCGACGGGAACGCCTCGCACTGCTCGCCGGCCTGCTCCCTGCGGACGCCGCTTACAGTCACCGCACTGCAGCAGCGCTCCTCGGGACGCACGTCGACCTGCCGATCCGCGCCCACGTCACCATGACGCCGCGCCGGGTGCTCCCCCAACGCGCCGAGTTCGTCGTCCACACGCGCCGGCTCACCGGTGAGGACGTCGTCGTGCACCGCGGCCTCCGAACGACGTCCGGAGCGCAGACCTGGCTCGATCTCGCCGAGCGCCTGCCGCCGCATGAACTCGTCGCAGTGGGTGACGCGCTAATGCGCGGCGGTCACCTGCCGGCTGAGGCGCTCGCCCGTCGTCTGGATCGTGCGACGCGGGTCCGCGGTGTGGCTCGCGCCCGGCAGTGCGCACCCCTCCTCACGCCGCTGTCGATGTCACGTCCGGAGAGCCTGGTGCGGTACTGGCTGGTGACCAGTGACCTGCCGGACCCGCAACCGCAGGTCGACGTCCGTGATCGCTGGGGCCGGGTCGTGGCCCACGGCGACCTCGGGTACGAGGAGTGGGGAGTGCTGCTCGAGTACGAGGGTCGGCAGCACGCGGAACCCGAGCAGTTCGGCAAGGACATCGACCGCTACTCGTTGATGGCGGCGGACGGCTGGCTGGTGCTCCGCTTCGCTGCACGGCACGCGGAGTCACCGACGGTGGTCGTCGACCGCACGCGACGAGCCCTCACGAGTCGAGGCTGGAGGCCCGGCGCGCGTTGATCATCGGCAGATGGTGACCCGACACGCCGGGCGGGTCATGCACCTGGCGATGATCAACTGCTCGCTCGGGTGGCGGGGGCGACGTCAGCGGGTCGGGTCGGTCGGCCCCGGGGCGCCGGGCTCGCCGGGCAGCGCCGGCTCCTCGGGCTTCGCGTCGATGCCGGCCTCCTTGCGCTGCGCCTCGGTGATCGGCGTCGGCGCACCGGTCAGCGGGTCGAAGCCGGCGCCGGTCTTCGGGAAGGCGATGACCTCGCGGATCGACTCCACCCCGGCCAGCAGCGCACAGGTGCGATCCCAGCCGATCGCGGCGCCCGCGTGCGGGGGTGGGCCGTAGGCGAACGCCTCGAGGAAGAAGCCGAACCGCTCGCGGGCCTCCTCGCGGGACATCCCGAGGGTCTCGAAGACCCGCTCCTGCAGGTCCGGGTCGGCGATGCGGACCGAGCCGCTGGCCAGCTCGTTGCCGTTGCACACCAGGTCGTAGGCGTCGGACAGCGCGGCGCCCCTGTCCTCGGCGAAGCGGTCCCGCCACTCCGGCGTGGGCGAGGTGAACGGGTGGTGCATGAAGGTCCACTCGCCGTCCTCGGTCTCCTCGAACATCGGGAAGTCGACGACGAAGAGGAACGACCAGGAGCCGGGCTCGATCAGCTCCAGCCGGCGGGCGATCTCGTTGCGCGCCGCACCCAGCAGCTCCTGCGCCTGCCGGCGCGCGCCCGCGGCGAAGAACACGCAGTCGCCGGGCTGCGCCCCGACCGCCTCGACCAGCCCGGAACGCTCCTCCTCGGAGATGTTCTTGGCGACCGGTCCGCCCAGCGCGCCGTCCTCGCCGACCGTCACGTAGGCCAGGCCCCGGTGTCCGCGGGACTTCGCCCAGTCCTGCCACGCGTCGAACGCCCGCCGCGGCTGCGACCCGCCGCCGGGCATCACGATCGCGCCGACGTAGGGCGCCTGGAACACCCGGAACGGGGTCCGGGCGAAGTACTCCGTCAGCTCGGTCAGCTCGATGCCGAAGCGCAGGTCGGGCTTGTCCGAGCCGAAGCGGTCCATCGCCTCGCGGTAGCTCATCCGCGGGATCTCGGGGACCTCGTGGGCGGCCAGCTCGCGCCACAGCGCCCGGACGACGTCCTCCACCACCGCGAGGACGTCGTCGCGTTCCACGAAGCTCATCTCGAAGTCCAGCTGGGTGAACTCCGGCTGCCGGTCGGCCCGGAAGTCCTCGTCCCGGAAGCAGCGGGCGATCTGGTAGTAGCGCTCCAGCCCGCCGATCATCAGCAGCTGCTTGAACAGCTGCGGGGACTGCGGCAGCGCGTACCACTTGCCCGGCTGCAGCCGCACCGGGACGACGAAGTCGCGGGCACCCTCCGGCGTCGAGCGGGTCAGGTCCGGCGTCTCGACCTCGACGAAGCCGTGGCTGGCCATGACCCCGCGGGCGACCCGGTTGACCTCCGAGCGCAGCCGCAGCACCCGGGCCGGGCCCTGCCGACGCAGGTCGAGGTAGCGGTACCGGTAGCGGACGTCGTCCGAGGCGGCCTGGTCGGTCTCGATCGGGAACGGCAGCGGCGCCGAGGACGACAGCACCCGGAGCTCGGCCGCGGCCACCTCGATCTCGCCGGTCGGCAGCTCCGGGTTCTCGTTGCCCTCGGGACGGCGGCGCACCTCGCCGGTGACCAGCACGCAGAACTCGTTGCGGAGGGCGTGCGCCTCCTCCTCGCGGACGACGACCTGGACGTAGCCCGAGGCGTCGCGCAGGTCGACGAAGACGACGCCGCCGTGGTCCCGGCGGCGGGCCACCCAGCCGGCGAGGGTGACGGGGGAACCGGCGTCGGACGCGCGCAGCGTGCCGGCGTCGTGGGTGCGGAGCACTAGAGGGCCTTTCGGGTGGAAGTCACCAGCGGTCGTGGACGTGGGCGCGGATGCGCTCGTCGTAGACGCGCTCGAGGTCGGAGAGCTGGGCGTCGGTGAGCGGGGGCAGCTCGGCGGCGGCGACGTTCCCGTGGACCTGCTCGACGGTCCGCGCGCCGGGGATCACCGTGGTGACGCCCGGCTGGTCGATCACCCAGCGCAGCGCGAACGCCGCCGTGGGCGCGTCCCCGGCGATCGCGGCGACCTCCCGGGCGGCCGCCACACCGACCTCGAAGGGCACCCCGGAGAAGGTCTCGCCGACGTCGAAGGCCTCGCCGTTGCGGTTGAAGTTCCGGTGGTCGTCGGGCGCGAACGTCGTCGACTCGTCGTACTTGCCGGTCAGCAGGCCGCTGGCCAGCGGCACCCGCGCGAGGACGCCGACCCCGGCCTTGGCGGCCGCGGGCAGCAGCTCCTCCAGCGGCTTGCGCCGGAAGACGTTGAGGATCACCTGGATGGTCTGCACGCCGGGGTGCTCCAGCGCGGTCAGCCCCTCGGCGACGGTCTCCACGGACACGCCGTAGGCCGCGATCGCACCGTCGGCCACCATCGCGTCGAGCGCGTCGTACACCCGGTGGTCGCTGTAGACCGCCGGCGGCGGGCAGTGCAGCTGCACCAGGTCCAGGGTCTCGACGCCCAGGTTGCGGCGCGAGCGGTCGATCCAGGCCCGCAGGTTCTCCGGTGTGTACTGCGCGGCCTCGAACGGGTCGGCGCGGCGGCCGGCCTTGGTCGCCACGAACGGCCGGTCGGACCGGGCGACCAGCGCCCTGCGGATGCGCTCCTCGGACCGGCCGTCGCCGTAGACGTCGGCGGTGTCGAGCAGGGTGACCCCGGCGTCGAGCGCCGCGTCGAGGACCTCGGCGGCGCTGTCGTCGTCGACGTCCCCCCAGTCCCCGCCCAGCTGCCAGGTCCCCAGGCCGACGACGCTGACGTCGGCACCCGTCCGGCCCAGTGGCCGCTGCTCCATGGAAGTCACTCCCCCACGCTCGCACGCACCGTCTCGAACAGCTCGCCCACGGGGACGGGGCGCTGCTCGCCGGTGCGCATGTCCTTGAGCTGGCCGACGCCCTCGGCCAGGTCTCGTTCGCCGATGACGACGACGTGCGAGGCGCCCGACCGGTCGGCGGCCTTCATCGCGCCCTTGAGGCCGCGCCCGCCGTAGACGGTGTCCGCGGAGACGCCGGCCTGGCGCAGCTGCCCGACGAGGCGCACCGACAGCCGCCTGGCCTCCTCGCCCAGCGGGACGACGAACGCCTGCACGCCCGTTGCCGTCCCCACGTCGAGGCCCTCGGCCTGGACCGCCAGCAGGGTGCGGTCGACGCCGACGGCGTAACCGATGCCCGAGACGTCCGGGCCGCCGAGCGCGGCCGACAGGCCGTCGTAGCGCCCGCCGCCGCCGATCGCCGACTGCGCGCCGAGCCCGTTGTGCACGAACTCGAACGTCGTCTTCGTGTAGTAGTCCAGCCCCCGCACCAGCCGCGGCGCCTCGGTCCAGGTCACGCCGAGGTCGGTCAGGTGCTGGCGGACGGCGTCGTAGTGCGCCCTGGTGGAGTCCGAGAGGTGGTCGACCATCAGCGGCGCGTCGTCCAGCTGCGCCTGCACCTCGGGCCGCTTGTCGTCGAGCACCCGCAGCGGGTTGATCTCCGCCCGGCGCCGGGTCTCCTCGTCGAGGTCCAGCTTGTCCAGGTAGCCGACCAGCTGCTCGCGGTACTGCGGGCGGCAGGTCGCGTCGCCCAGCGAGGTCAGCAGCAGCTCGAAGTCGGTGAGCCCCAGGTCGCGGAAGCCCTGCACGCCCAGCGCCACCACCTCGGCGTCCAGCGCCGGGTCGTCGACGCCGAGCGCCTCCATGTCGACCTGGGTGAAGTGCCGGTAGCGACCGGCCTGCGGGCGCTCGTAGCGGAACGCCGAGCCCACCGTCCACAGCTTGACCGGCAGCGCGCCGGTGTGCAGCCGGTGCTCGATGAAGGCCCGCATCAGCCCGGCGGTGAGCTCCGGGCGCAGGGTCAGCGAGCGGCCGCCGCGGTCGTCGAAGGTGTACATCTCCTTCGTCACGACGTCGGTGGACTCGCCCACACCCCGGGAGAACACCTCGGTGTGCTCGAACACCGGCGTCTCGACGTAGCCGTACCCGGCCCGCCGCAGCGGTGCGGTCAGCGTCTCCCGGACGGCGAGGAACCGCTCGGACGCCGGCGGCAGGACGTCGAAGGTGCCCTTCGGGGCGGTCAGGCCGCTCACAGCCCGCGGCCCTTCGGAGCGCTCGCCGCCTGGGCGAGGAAGGGGTTCGTCGCCCGCTCCCGGCCGATCGTCGTCGCGGGACCGTGCCCGGGCAGCACCACCGTCCCGTCGTCCAGCGGCAGGACGACGTCCTGCAGTGAGCGCAGCATGTCCTCCCACGACCCGCCGGGCAGGTCGACCCGGCCCACGGAGCCGGCGAAGAGCACGTCGCCGGCCAGCAGCCCCGGAGCCTCCCCCAGGTCGAGGGAGAAGACGACCGAGCCCCGGGTGTGCCCGGGCGCGTGCCGCACCGTCAGTTCGACGCCGGCCAGCGACAGCACCGCGCCGTCGTCGAGCGGCTCCACGTCGGTGGGGTCGGGCAGCCGGACGCCGGTGATCAGCGGCGCCAGCTGCGGGCCGTGCCAGCGCGCGGGGTCGCTGAGCATCCCGGAGTCGGCCGGGTGCAGGTAGGCGGGGATGCCGTAGCCGTCGCACACCGGCAGCACGGAGAAGGTGTGGTCGAGGTGGCCGTGGGTGAGGACGACGGCGACCGGCTTGAGGCCGTCGTCGGCCAGCAGGCGGGCCAGCGGCTCGACGGCGTCCATGCCGGGGTCGACCACCACGCACTCCTGCCGGGGCCCGGAGGCGACGGCGTAGCAGTTGGTGCCGAACGCGCCGGCCGGGAACGAGCGGATGAGCACCCGTGCAGGTTACGCGGGGCCTCCGCGCCGCTCCGGGCCTCTCCGGTGCCGGGGAACGGTCGGGCCCGGCACCTAGACTCGGGGTCCGACCAGCGGGGTGCGGGCGCACCCGGACGTCCCCCCGCAGCCGTGCGTCTCGAGGAGTACCACCCGTGCCGAGCAACAAGCAGCGGCGGGAGGCCGCCCAGCGGCGCCTGCAGCGCCAACTGGAACGCCGCGCCGAGCTGGCCCGCAAGCGCCGTCGCAACCTGCTGATCGGGATCAGCGCCGCCGCGGTCGTGCTCGTCGTCGCCACCGTCCTGCTGATCACCGGGATCGGCGGCGACGACACCGACCCCGCCGCCGCGGAGCCCACACCCACGCCGGCCGCCCCGGCCACGCCGGGCGTCGTCGACGGCAGCGACGGCACCTGCGACTGGACGCCGGCCGACACCACCAGCCCCACCGCCAACCCGAACCTGCAGGCCGACACCGGCATCCCGCCGGTCGAGGTGACGCCCACCGGCACCACCGAGGTGGACATCACCACGAACGTCGGCCCGATCGGCCTCACGCTGGACAACGCCAACGCCCCGTGCGCGGTGGCGAGCACGGTGTACCTGGCCCGCCAGGGCTACTTCGACGACACGATCTGCCACCGGGAGACCGATTCCGAGGGCCTCGCGGTCCTGCAGTGCGGTGACCCGAGCGGCACCGGCGCCGGCGGCCCGGCCTACGAGTTCCCGACCCAGGTGACCGGCGAGGAGACCTACCCGCGCGGCACGGTGGCCATGGCCAACAGCGGCCAGGGCTTCGACGGCAGCCAGTTCTTCCTCGTCCACGGCGACAGCCAGCTGCCGCCGTCCTACACCGTCCTCGGGACCATCGACGAGGCCGGCCTGGCCACGCTCGACACCATCGCCGCCAACGGCAACGACAGCAGCAACGGCCCGGGCGACGGTGCGCCCACCCAGGAGGTCCGCATCCAGTCGCTGACGGTGGCCGCGTGAGCCGGCGGCTGCACGCGGCGGCCGGCCTCACCGGGGCGCTGCTCGCGCTGACCGGCTGCGGTGGCGACACCTCCGCCGAGGGCGGGCAGGGCGGCGCCGAAGGCTCGGCTGCCGGCGGGGCGGCGGCAGCCGGCACGGTGGCCTGCGACTGGGGCGAGGGCTCCTCGGCCAACCCCTACCTCACGGAGGTGGCTCCGCCGGAGGACGTCGTCCCCGCGGCCGGCACCACCGACCTGCTGGTGACGACCAACCTGGGCGAGCTGACCCTCTCCCTCGACCGGGCGGCCACCCCGTGCGCGGCCGCCAGCCTGGTGCACCTCACCGAGCAGGGCTTCTTCGACGACAGCCCCTGCCACCGCGAGGTCGACAGCGAGGGGCTGCAGGTGCTGCAGTGCGGCGACCCGACCGGCACCGGCGCGGGTGGGCCGACCTACACCTCGCCGACCGAGGTGACCGGCGAGGAGACCTATCCGCGCGGCACGGTCGCGATGGCCAACAGCGGCCAGGGCTTCGACGGCAGCCAGTTCTTCCTGGTGTGGGGCGACAGCGAGCTACCGCCGGACTACACCGTCGTCGGCACCGTCGACGAGGCCGGCCTCGCGGTGCTCGACGAGGTGGCCGCCAACGGCAACGACGGCTCGCTGGACCCCAGCCCCGGCGGCGGCGCCCCGAACGTCCCGGTGACCATCGAGTCGGTCAGCGTCGCCTGATGCGCCCGGGCGGTCCCGACCCCTACGCCGGCTTCCCGGCGGGCTTCTTCGACCGCGCCGACGACCGCCCCGACGGGGTCTTCTACACCCCAAGCCGGCTCGTGACGCACATCGACGACGCCGCGATCGCCGCGGTGGGCGACCTCTACGCCGAGCTGGCCATCGACGGGTCCGCGCCCGGACCCCGGCGGGTGCTCGACCTGATGTCGTCGTGGGTCTCGCACTTCCGGACGCCGCCGTCGGAGCTCGTCGTGCTGGGCATGAACGCCGAGGAGCTCGCGGCCAACCCGGCGGCCACGGAGCGGGTGGTTCACGACCTCAACGCCGACCCGCGGGTCCCGCTCCCCGACGCCGACGTCGACGCGGTCGTCTGCTGCGTGTCGATCGACTACCTGACCCGGCCGATCGAGGTGCTGGCCGACGCCGGGCGCGTGCTGCGACCCGGCGGCCCGCTCGCGATCACCTTCTCCAACCGGTGCTTCCCGACGAAGGCCGTCCGCGGCTGGCTGGCCACCGACGACGACCAGCACGGCCGGGTCGTCGCCGAGCTGGTCCGCCGTACGGGCCTGTTCGACGAGCCGCGGGTCGAGCTGCGGACGCCGTGGGGGGTCGGCGACCCGCTGTACGCGGTGACCGCCACCCGGCTGGCGGCGGGCTGACCGGAGTCGGTCCGCCCGGTCCGGGCCCACCGGGCGTGCGAGGACGCCGATCTCGTCGCTAGGCGGTGACCCGCTCGACGTCGAAGACGCCGTCGACGTTGCGCACCGTCTGCAGCACCGCGCCCAGGTGCGCCGGGTCGGCCAGCTCGAAGGTGAACCGGCTGACCGCCACGCGGTCGCGGCTGGTCTGCACCGACGCCGACAGGATGTTCACCCGCTCGTCGGCCAGCGCCTTGGTGACGTCGGACAGCAGCCGGTGCCGGTCCAGCGCCTCCACCTGGATGGCCACCAGGAACATCGAGCCCGGCTGCGAGGCCCACTCCACCTCGACGAGGCGCTCGGGCTTGCGCTCGAGGTCGGCGGCGTTGGTGCAGTCGGTGCGGTGCACGCTCACCCCGCCGCCGCGGGTCACGAAGCCGAGGACGGAGTCGCCGGGTACCGGGGTGCAGCACTTGGCGAGCTTGGCCCACACGTCGGTCATGCCGTGGACGACGATGCCCGGGTCTCCGCCGGAGGAGCGGCGGTGCACCGGGCGCCGCATCGGGATGGTCGTCTCGGCGATGTCCTCGACCGCGCCCTCGGTACCACCCAGCGCGGCGATGAGCTTCTCGACGATCGACGACGCGGAGATCTGGTTCTCCCCCACCGCGGCGTACAGCGCGGTGACGTCTGCGTAGCGCAGGTCCTTGGCCAGGGTGGCCAGCGCGTCGTCGCGGAGCAGCCGCTGCAGCGGCAGGCCCGCCTTGCGCATCGCCCGGGTCAGCGCCTCCTTGCCCGCCTCGACCGCGTCCTCGCGGCGCTCCTTGGTGAACCACTGGCGGATCTTGGTCCGCGCGCGGGACGAGCCGACGAACGCCAGCCAGTCCTGCGACGGTCCGGCGGTCGGTGACTTGGAGGTGAAGATCTCGACGACGTCGCCGTTGCCGAGCTTGCTGTCCAGCGAGACGAGCGTGCCGTTGACGCGGGCCCCGATGCACCGGTGACCGACCTCGGTGTGCACCGCGTAGGCGAAGTCGACCGGGGTGGCGTTCCCCGGCAGGCTCACCACGTCGCCCTTGGGCGTGAAGACGAAGACCTCCTGCGGACCGAGGTCGTAGCGCAGCGTCTCCAGGAACTCGCCGGGCTCCTGGGCCTCCCGCTGCCAGTCCAGCAGCTGGCGCAGCCACAGCATGTCGTCGGGCGAGCCGGTCTTGGCGCCTCGGGACCCGCCGTCACCGGTCTTGCCGCCAGGCCGCGCCTTCTCCTTGTACTTCCAGTGCGCGGCGATGCCGTACTCGGCGGTGCGGTGCATGTCGTGCGTGCGGATCTGCAGCTCGACCGGCTTGCCCTGCGGGCCGATCACCGTCGTGTGCAGCGACTGGTACATGTTGAACTTCGGCATCGCGACGAAGTCCTTGAACCGGCCGGGCACCGGCTGCCAGTGCGCGTGCATGATGCCCAGCGCCGCGTAGCAGTCGCGGACCGAGTCGACCAGGATCCGGATGCCGACGAGGTCCCAGATGTCGGTGAAGTCCCGGCCGCGGACGATCATCTTCTGGTAGATCGAGTAGTAGTGCTTGGGCCGGCCGGTGACGACGGCCGGGATGCCCGCGGCCTTGAGCTGGTCGGTGACCGCCGCGGTGACCTCGGCGAGGTAGGTGTCCCGCGACGGCGCCCGCTCGGCGACCAGCCGCACGATCTCGTCGTAGCGCTTGGGGTAGAGGGTGGCGAACGCGAGGTCCTCGAGCTCCCACTTGATGGTGTTCATGCCCAGCCGGTGGGCCAGCGGGGCGAGGATCTCCAGCGTCTCGCGCGCCTTCTTCTCCTGCTTCTCCGGCGGGAGGAAGCGCAGCGTGCGCATGTTGTGCAGCCGGTCGGCGAGCTTGATGACCAGCACCCGGGGGTCGCGGGCCATCGCCACGATCATCTTGCGGATCGTCTCGGCCTGGGCGGCGTCCCCCAGCTTGACCCGGTCGATCTTGGTGACGCCGTCGACCAGGTGGGCGACCTCGGGGCCGAACGCCTCCCTGATCGACTCCAGCGTCTGGCCGGTGTCCTCGACCGTGTCGTGCAGCAGCGCCGCGACCAGCGTGGTGGTGTCCATGCCCAGCCCGGCCAGGATGGTGGCCACGGCCAGCGGGTGGGTGATGTAGGGGTCGCCGCTCTTGCGCTTCTGCGTCGCGTGCGCCGACTCGGCGACGTCGTAGGCCCGCTGGAGGAGGGCGAGGTCGGCCTTGGGGTGGCTCTGCCGGTGGAGCACCGCCAGCGGCTCGAGCACCGGGCGGACCACCGTGCTGCGCTGGCCGGCGACGATGCGCCGGGCGAGCCGGTCGCGCACCCGGCGCCGGGGCACGCCGCCCGGCGCGTCCTGCTCGCCGGGGGGCTCGGAGCCCACGTCGTCCGGACGGCGGACCACCGGGCGGCTCGGCAGCGGCGGGCGCTCGGTCCCGTCGGCGGGGTCGGCCCCCGGGGGGAGGGCCGGTGCGCCCTCCGCGACCGGCAGAGCCGGCGCTCCCTCCCTGACCGGCAGAGCCGGCGCGTCGGGCCGCGCGGCAGCCACGTTGGTGGCGGCGTCGGGGCCCATGGCGACTCCTGCTCAGCCGTTGGACGGGTGACCCTCCCCATGCTAGACGGGACGCCCCTGCTCGCGACCCCGTCCGTGGAGTCGTCTCCCTCTCAGGTGGTCCAGAGCGCGTGCACGGTGCGCGGCGCCAGCCGCTGGCGCCCGCCGAGGTCGGTCAGCTCGATGACCACCGACACCGCCACCACGACACCGCCGAGCGCCTCGATCAGCGACACGCTGGCGGCCAGGGTGCCGCCGGTGGCCAGCACGTCGTCGACCAGCAGCACCCGCTGCCCCGGGGTGAGGGAGTCGGTGTGCACCTCGAGGGTCGCGGTGCCGTACTCGAGGGCGTAGTCGGCCGAGAGCCGCTCGCGCGGCAGCTTGCCGGCCTTGCGGACCGGCACCACGCCCACACCGGCCTGCAGCGCCACCGCGGCGGCGAGCAGGAAGCCGCGGGCCTCCACGCCGACGACGACGTCGAAGCCGGGGTCGCCGGTGCCCGGGGTGGCGAGCGCGGCGGCGCGGGGGTCCACGAGGGTCGGCGCGGCCAGCCCCTCGACCATCCGGCGGAAGGCGGCCCCGTCGGCGAACACCGGTGTGAGGTCGCGGAAGACGACCCCCGGCTGCGGGAAGTCGGGGATGTGGACCGCGAGCGAGGCGATGAGCTCGTCCAGCGGAGAGCTGCCCGCCGCGGCGGAGGCGCTCACCGGCGCTTCCGGCCGCCGGAGCGGCGGGCCCCCGGCTGCGGGCGGGCGCCGGGCCGCGGCGCGGCGGTCGCACCGCTGCGGGGCGACGGCCGGGGGTCGGGGCGCACCGACTCCGGTGACTCGACCACGACGTCGGCCTGCGCCGGACCGAGGTCCTGCTCGCGCTCGGCGAGCGCGACCCCGGCCGTCCGGCGGGCGGTACCGCGAGCGCGTCGGGCGCTGGCGACCGGGCCGGTGCCCGTTGCCCGGTCCCCGCCCTGCCGCGCCTGGGAGGACCGGCGGGCGAGCACCCGGCGACGCAGTGCCTGGACCTCCGGCTCGCGCTCCTTGAGGTCCGCGACGATCGGCGTGGCCAGGAAGATCGAGGAGTAGGCACCCGCGGCCAGGCCCACGAACAGCACCAGCGCGAGGTCCTTGAGCGTCCCGACGCCGAGCAGCCCGGCACCCACGAACAGCAGGCCGGCGACCGGGAGCAGCGCGATCACCGTGGTGTTGATCGAGCGCATCAGCGTCTGGTTGACCGCCAGGTTGGCCGCCTCGCCCCAGGTCATCCGCGCCGACCTGTCCAGGTCCTTGACGTTCTCGTCGACCTTGTCGAAGACGACGACCGTGTCGTAGAGCGAGAAGCCCAGGATGGTGAGGAACCCGATGACCGTCGACGGGGTGACCTCGAAGCCGATCAGCGCGTAGACACCGGCGGTGACGACGATGTCGTGCACCAGCGCCGCGATGGCGCCGACCGCCATCTTCGGCTGGAAGCGCAGCGCCAGGAAGGCGATGACGGCGACGAGGAACACGGCCAGGGCGACGAGCGCCTGGTTGGTGATGTCCTGGCCCCACTCGGCGCTCACCGCCTCCGGGCTGACCTGCTGGGGCTGCACGCCGGCCGCCCCGGCGACGGCGTCCACGACCGCGCGCTCGGTGTCGTTGTCCAGCGCCCCGGTGCGCAGCAGCAGCGTGTTGCCGCCGACCACCTGGGCGGAGGCGACCTCGGCGCCGGCGTCCTCGGCAGCGTCCTGCACCGCGGCGAGCTGCTCGGTGGAGCCCGGCAGCCGGAAGCTGTTGCCGCCGGCGAAGTCGATGCCGAAGTTGAAGCCCCGGAACACGACCGCGGCGATGCACAGCAGCACCACGACCGCGGTGACGCGGTAGATCAGCCGGCTGCGGCCGACGACGTCCAGCCCGGCCTCACCGTTGTAGAGCCGGTGCGCCAGGGAGCCGCGGCGCTGCGGACGCCGGGTGCCGGTCTCGCCCTCCCGGGGCAGCCCGGCGTCGGCGAGCGCGGTCTCGTCCGCCGCCGCCGCGGCGTCGTCGGCGGCGCTGCCGGCGGCGGCCGCCTCGTCGGCGTCGGTGCCCACGGGCAGCTCGTCGGTGCCCGCTCGGGGGTCGCGGCCGGTCATGCGTCGCTCCTGTCCTGCGCGGTGCGGCCGGCGCCGGTGGCGACCAGCTCCCGGTCCCGGGGAGGACGGCGGCTCGCGACCGCGCGCGGGCGCTCGAGGCTGCCGCCCAGGCCGGAGAAGCGGCTGCTGCCGAAGGCGCGGTAGCGGGCCAGCACCGCCATCAGCGGGTGGGTGAAGAGGAAGACGACGACCAGGTCCAGGACCGTCGACATGCCCAACGTGAAGGCGAAGCCCTTGACGTCGCCGATCGCCAGCACGTAGAGGATCGCCGCGGCGAGGAAGCTGACCGCGTCGGCCGACAGGATCGTGCGGCGGGCGCGGACCCACGCGCGCGGAACGGCCGAGCGCAGGGTACGACCCTCGCGGATCTCGTCCTTGAGCCGCTCGAAGTACACGACGAACGAGTCCGCGGTGATGCCCAGCGACACGATGAAACCGGCGATCCCGGCGAGGCTGAGCGTGAAGCCGATCTGCCGGCCCAGCACGACCAGGACGCCGTAGACGACCACGGCCGACAGCACCAGGCTGGCGATCATCACCAGGCCGAGCAGCCGGTAGTAGAGCAGCGCGTAGACGAACACCAGCGCGATCCCGATGGCGCCGGCGATCAGGCCGGCCTGCAGCTGCTCGGCGCCGAGCTCGGTGGAGATGGACTGCGCGGTCGCCTGGGTGAAGGTCAGCGGCAGCGCGCCGTAGCGCAGCTGGTTGGCCAGCTCCTCGGCGCTCTCCTGGTCGAAGGAGCCGCTGATGGTGGTCGGGTTGCTGGTGATCGGCACCTGGATGGTGGGTGCGGAGATGACCCGGCCGTCGAGGGTGAAGGCGACGTTGTTGCCGACGTTGGCCGCGGTGTAGGCCGCCCAGGTGGCCTCGGCGTCGCTGTCGAAGTCCAGCAGGACGACCCACTCACCGGTGCCCTGCTGGGTCCCGGCGCTGGCGTCGGCGACCTGGGTGCCCTCGATGATCGCCGGGCCGAGCAGGTACTTGGCCGACCCGTCCTCGGTGCACGCGGCGACGTGGCTCTCCGGCAGGTCGACCTCGGGGGTGGTGTCCTGGGGGTCGCAGGTCAGCGTCGCGTACTCCGCCGCGGCCTGCTCCTGGGTGACCGGCGGGGCGCCGGGCTCGGGCAGCGAGGGGTCGGCGACGGCGCCGTCGGACGGCGCGGCCGGGTCGCTGGGCGCCGCGGGGTCCGACGGAGCGGCGGGGTCGGCGGGCGCGGCCGACTCGCCGGCGGCGCCGCCGGGCGCGGCCGACTCGCCCGCCGGGGTCTCCTCGGCGGCCGGGGTGGCCGGTTCGGGGCCCTGGACGACCGGGCGGAAGCGCAGCTGTGCGGTCTGGCCCAGTTCCCGCGCCTGCTCGCCGTCGTCCCCGGGGACGGAGATGACGATGCTCGAGTCGCCCTCCGTGACCACCTCGGCCTCCGCGACGCCGAGGCCGTTGACCCGCTGCTCGATGATCTGGCGGGCCAGCTCCAGCTCGGTGGGATCGGGGGCCTGGCCGTCGGGCGTGGCGGCGTTGAGGGTCACCGTCGTCCCCCCGCGCAGGTCGAGGCCGAGCTGCGGCGTGCGGGTGTCACCGGTGAGGAAGACGAGGCCGTACAGGACGGCGACGACGAGCAGGAAGGCACCGAAGTACCGGCGGGCGGGCAGCGTGCGCTGGGCCACGGGGCGGCTCCGCGTCAGCGGGTGCGGTCGGCCGGGCCGCCGTCCGCGTCGTCCCCGGGCAGCACCGGACCGTCGGCGGCCGGGTCGGCCACCGCGGGCTTGCGGATCTCGAGGACCGCCTGCCGGGCGAAGGTGACCACCACGCCGGGGGCGATCTCCAGGTCCACGGTGCCCTCACCCAGCGCGGCGACGGTGCCGTGCAGGCCCGCCGTCGTCATGACCGGGGTGCCGGGGGTCAGCGACTCCTGCAGCGTCCGCTGCTGCTCCTGGATCTTCTTGCGCTGCCGCGCCGGGAGCACGATGAGCAGCACGAAGGCCAGGACCAGGATGACGAGCGGGAACAACTCCACGACAGATGTGCCTCTCTACCGCGCCGTACGGGCCACGGTGGGTGCGGCCCGGGACGGGACCGCGTCGGGTGCGTCGGCTGCGGCGCGGGGACATCCGGGCAGCCGAGCGGGACGCGCGCGGCGACGCCGGACGAGTTGCGCGCCAGCGCTCCGCAGTCTAGGCGTCGAACAACGTCTCTGACGACGACCCCGGGGCCGGTGGGTCGGCTGTGACGCGACCGAGGGGGACGCCGCCGCGCGGCACCGGCTGGCCGAGGTGGTGCCAGGCCGCCTCGGTGGCCACCCGCCCGCGGGGGGTGCGGGCGAGCAGGCCCGCGCGGACGAGGAACGGCTCGCACACCTCCTCCACGGTGTGCGGCTCCTCACCCACGGCCACCGCCAGGGTGGCGACGCCGACCGGGCCGCCGCTGAAGCGCATGACCAGCGCCTCGAGGACGGCGCGGTCGAGCCGGTCCAGCCCCAGGTGGTCGACGTCGTAGAGGGCCAGCGCCGCCTCGGCGACCGCGCGGGTCACCCGCCCGTCGGCGCGCACCTCCGCGTAGTCGCGCACCCGGCGCAGCAGCCGGTTGGCGATGCGCGGGGTGCCCCGGGACCGGCCGGCGATCTCCGCCGAGCCGTCCGCGGTGAGCTCGACGCCGAGCAGCGCAGCGCTGCGGGCCAGCACCTGCTGCAGCTCGGCCGGCTCGTAGAACTCCATCTGCCCGACGAAGCCGAACCGGTCGCGCAGCGGCCCGGTGAGCAGCCCCGCGCGGGTGGTGGCCCCGACCAGGGTGAACGGGTTGATCTCCAGCGGGATCGCGGTCGCCCCCGGCCCCTTGCCGACGACGACGTCGACCCGGAAGTCCTCCATCGCCATGTAGAGGAGCTCCTCGGCCGGACGGGCGATCCGGTGGATCTCGTCGATGAAGAGCACGTCGCCCGGGGCCAGGTTGGACAGCATCGCGGCGAGGTCGCCGGAGCGCTCGATCGCCGGGCCGCTGGTGATCTTCACCGACGTCCCCAGCTCGGAGCCGATGATCAGCGCCAGGCTCGTCTTGCCCAGGCCGGGCGGGCCGGAGAGGAGCACGTGGTCCGGCGGGCGGCCGCGCCGCTTGGCGCCCTCGAGGACCAGCTCCAGCTGGCGGGCCACCTTGGGCTGGCCGATGAAGTCGGTGAGCGAGTGCGGCCGGAGCGCCGACTCGACGACCCGCTCCTCGTCCCCGGCCGCCGCCGACACCGAGAAGTCGCGGGCGAGGCCCTCCGCCGGCTCGGCGGACAACCCACGGTCGAAGGGGCTGCTCATCGCGTCACCTGCTCGCTCCCGGCCGGCCGCGCCGGCACGGCCCCGGAGCCGCTCACGACCGGCCCAGCAGGCGCAGCGCCTGGCGCAGCAGGACGGCGACCTCGACGGAGCCGGTCGAGGTGACCTGCTCGTCGGCCAGCGGGGCGAGCTGGCCGATCGCCGCGTCGGCCTCCTTGCCGGTCCAGCCCAGGCCGACCAGGGCGGAGGCCAGCTGGTCGCGCCACGGGGCGACGGGGGTGACCGCGGGCAGGCCCGCGGGGGCGGCACCGTCGAGCTGGGTGTCGGTCGAGGTGACGCCGAGCCGGTCGCGCAGTTCGAGGATCAGCCGCTCGGCGCCCTTCTTGCCGATGCCGGGGACCTGCATGAGCGCCTTGACGTCGGCCATCGACACCGCCCGGCGCACCTCGCGCGGCGGGTGGATGGCGAGCACGGCCTGCGCCAGGCGCGGGCCCACGCCGTTGGCCGTCTGCAGCAGCTCGAACAGCTGGCGCTCGTCGTCGTCGGCGAAGCCGTACAGGGTCAGGGAGTCCTCGCGGACCACCAGGCTGGTCGCCAGCCGGGCGCTCTCCCCCACCTGCAGCCGGGCGATGGTGCCGGGCGTGCACTGCACCGCCAGGCCGACGCCGCCGACCTCGACGACCGCGCCGTCCGGCGACACGGCGGCCACCCGGCCGCTCACGCTCGCGATCACCGCCGCACCTTCGTCGGGACGGGCGCGCTGCCGCGACGACGCACGGCGGTCAGCACTGTGATCACCGGGACACCCCCTGCCACCGCGGCAGCGTCCGCTGCACCACCGGCGCGCCGATCCCGCCGGCCAGCGCGGCGACCTTGAGGCGCTGCTGCGCCGGCCCGCGCCAGGCGTGGCAGACCGCCAGCGCCAGCGCGTCGGCGGCGTCGGCCGGCTTGGGCGGGCTCGCCAGCCCCAGCACCCGGGTGACCATCAGGGTGACCTGCTCCTTGTCCGCGCGGCCGCTGCCGGAGATGGCGGCCTTGACCTCGCTCGGGGTGTGCCAGGCGACCGGCCGGTCGGCCTGCGCGGCGGCCAGCGCGGCCACGCCCGCGGCCTGCGCCGTCCCCGTGGCGGTGCCCTTGTTGTTCTGGGTGAAGACCCGCTCGATCGCCACGACGTCGGGGCGGTGCTCGCGCAGCAGGGCGGTGACGGCGGTGTGCAGCTCCAGCAGCCGCAGCTCGAGGTCGAGCTCCGCGGCGGTGCGCACGACCCCCACGCCGACCGCGGTCGGCCGGGCGCCGGGACGGCCGTCGACCACCCCCCACCCGCACCGGGTGAGGCCCGGGTCGATGCCGAGCACCCGCATGGAGGCGCCTCCTGCCGTCAGCCGAACTGGTGTTCGACCCACGGTAGCCGCCCGGGACGACGGGACGGCACGACACGCCCGCGCCCGGTGACGTGGGGGAACGGCCTCCCTGCAGGGCCCCGCCGCGAGCCGGGTGAGGTGCTGGAACGGCCACCGTCCAGGGACCCGCGCCGAGCTCGCGAGGCGTGGGGGGGAGGGTGGTCCTTTACCCGACCTTGTCGAGCACCTCGTCGGAGACGTCGTAGTTGGCGTAGACGTTCTGCACGTCGTCGCAGTCCTCGAGCGCGTCGATGAGCCGGAACACCTTGCCCGCGGCCTCCTCGTCGAGCTCGACGGAGACGCTGGGCACGAAGCCCGCGTCTGCCGAGTCGTAGTCGATGCCGGCGTCCTGCAGCGCGGTGCGCACCGTGACCAGGTCGGTCGGCTCGCACACGACCTCGAAGGTGTCGCCCTGGTCGCGGACCTCCTCGGCGCCGGCGTCCAGCACCGCCATGAGCACAGTGTCCTCGTCGACCGTTTTCGACTTCGGCACCACGATGACGCCCTTGCGGGAGAACAGGTAGGACACCGAGCCGGGATCGGCCATCGACCCGCCGTTGCGGGTCATCGCGGTGCGCACCTCCATGGCCGACCGGTTCTTGTTGTCGGTCAGGCACTCGATGAGGACGGCGACGCCGCCGGCCGCGTAGCCCTCGTAGGTGATCGTCTGGTAGTCGACGCCACCGGCCTCGAGACCGGCGCCCCGCTTGACCGCGCGGTCGATGTTGTCGTTGGGCACCGAGCTCTTCTTCGCCTTCTGGATGGCGTCGAACAGCGTCGGGTTGCCCGCCGGGTCACCGCCGCCGGTGCGGGCCGCGACCTCGATGTTCTTGATCAGCTTGGCGAAGAGCTTGCCGCGCTTGGCATCGATCCCGGCCTTCTTGTGCTTGGTCGTCGCCCACTTGGAGTGGCCGCTCACGAGTCCTCCTCGCTGGCGCTGGTGGGCCGCGTTCGCGGCCCCGCTGCTGTGGTCGCCGCTGAGCTCGCACGCTCGCTCACGAAGTGCCCCTCTCGTTCCCGGCGTCCACGCCGGCCTGCTCGGCCAGGTGACGGCGGACGATGTCGACGAACAGCGCGTGCACCCGGCGGTCCCCGGTCAGTTCGGGGTGGAAGCTGGTGGCCACCAGGTTCCCCTGGCGGACGGCGACGATCCTACCGTCGGCGGATCCGCCGACGACCCGGCCGAGCACCTGCACGCCCTCCCCCGCCTGCTCCACCCACGGCGCCCGGATGAAGACGGCGTGCACCGGACCGCCGGCCACGCCGTCGACCTCGACCTGCGACTCGAAGGAGTCCACCTGCCGGCCGAAGGCGTTGCGGCGCACCGTCACGTCCAGCCCCCCGACGGTGACCTGGTCGGCCGGGGCGTCCAGCAGCCGGTCGGCCAGCATGACCATCCCGGCGCAGGAGCCGTACACCGGCAGCCCACCGGCCACCGCGTCGCGCAGCGGTCCGAGCAGCCCGGACCGCGCGGCCAGCTTGGCCATGGTGGTCGACTCCCCACCGGGGACGACGAGCGCGTCGACCCCGGCCAGCTCCTCGGGACGGCGCACGGTCACCGCCTCGGCACCGAGCCCGGGCAGCGTCGCGAGGTGCTCCCGGACGTCGCCCTGCAGGGCCAGCACACCGACGACGGGCTTCCTCGACACGAGGGACCAGGCTACGGCCCGCAGCTCAGGGTCCGGCGGCCCGCCGCGAGCTCCAGGTCAGCAGCCGCTCCAGCGGGCCGCGGCCCAACTGCAGCCGCCAGACCGTGGCCAGCACCAGGGCGGTGAGGGTGAACGCGGCCCAGGTGCCCCAGTCCTCGTCGCCGACCGCCAGCACCCGGATGGCGACGATCTGCGCGGAGTAGACGGTGAGGGCGAGCGCCCCCACGGAGGCCAGCGGGTAGGTCAGCCGCGGCAGCCGATCCGCCACGACGAGGCAGGCGGCGATGACGACCAGTGCGACGCCGGTGGAGCCGACCGCCTCGAACGTCGTCCCGCTGTGCGGCTCCGCGCCGGCGAACCAGGCCGCGTCCCACGTGCCGGAGAGGTCGAAGCCGGCTTCGATCCCCTCCAGCTCCTGTCCCGGCGCGAGCAGCCGTGCGCTGAGCCAGCCTCCGCCGTAGCCGACCACCGCGGCCGCCGCACCGCTCGCGGTCAGCGCCGCGCGCACCCGGGCCGCCCGCAGGTCGAGCCGGCCCACCGCCAGGCCGACCAGCACGAAGGCCAGCCACACCCCGGCCGGGTAGCTGCCGGTGACCAGCAGGGAGGCCAGGGCCACGCCCCCGTCGCCGTGACGGGTGATGACCTGGGCGGCCGCGACCACCAGCGGTGGTCCCGCCAGCGCGACGACGCCGGCGGCCAGCAGCAGCCGTGCCGGCGACCAGGTCAGGAAGGGCAGCGCGAGCACGAACAGCGCCGCGTAGACGCCGAGGATGACCGCGATGTCGGTGTCCAGCAGCTCCAGGACGCCGCCGATGGCGAACACCCAGGCGGCGCGGACCAGGATGCGGGTGCGGGCCCGGGCCAGCTCCCGGCCGGACGCCGGGGTGCGGCCACCGGAGAGCAGGGCGATGGAGACGCCGGCCAGCGTGGCGAACAGGATCGACGGGCGGCCGTCGACCAGCGCCGTCCAGGTGGAGGGGCTCCAGCCGAGCTCGCCGGTGTCGCCCAGGTGGGCGGCGAACATGCCCAGCACGGCGAGGCCGCGCGCGACGTCGAGGCCGCCCACCCGCCGTCCGGCAGCGAGCGTCGGCTGGGTGCCGGACGCAGGAGGATCTGCCAGGTGAGCGGTCACGGACCGAGCGTAAGTGCCCCGGCCGGACTGATCGAGGAGATCACCACCCACGGGTGGCGTACCGCTCACTCTCCGGGAGGACGGCGACGTCGATGCCGACCATCGGCTCACCGAGCCCGCGGGAGACCTTGGCGATCACGTCGGGGTCGTCGAAGAAGGTGGTGGCCTGCACGATGGCCGCGGCCCGCTGCACGGGGTCGCCGGACTTGAAGATGCCCGAGCCGACGAAGACGCCCTCGGCGCCGAGCTGCACCATCATCGCGGCGTCCGCGGGGGTGGCGATGCCGCCGGCGGTGAACAGCACGACCGGCAGCTTGCCGAGGCGCGCGACCTCGGCCACCAGGTCGTACGGCGCCCGCAGCTCCTTGGCCGCGACGAACAGCTCGGTCGGGTCGAGAGTGGTCAGCCGGCGGATGCCGGCGCGGATGGCCCGCACGTGCCGCACCGCCTCGACGACGTTGCCCGTGCCGGCCTCGCCCTTGGAACGGATCATCGCCGCGCCCTCGGCGATCCGGCGCAGCGCCTCGCCCAGGTCGGTGGCGCCGCAGACGAACGGGACGGTGAACTCGCTCTTGGCGATGTGGTGCGCCTCGTCGGCCGGGGTGAGCACCTCGGACTCGTCGATGTAGTCCACGCCGAGGGCCTGCAGCACCTGCGCCTCGACGAAGTGCCCGATCCGGGCCTTGGCCATGACCGGGATGGAGACCGCGTCGACGATGCCCTGGACCATGTCCGGGTCGCTCATCCGCGCGATGCCGCCCTGGGCGCGGATGTCGGCGGGCACCCGCTCGAGGGCCATGACCGCGACCGCGCCGGCGTCCTCGGCGATGCGGGCCTGCTCGGGCGTGACGACGTCCATGATGACGCCGCCCTTGAGCTGCTCGGCCATGCCGCGCTTGACGGCCTCGGTGCCGGTGGTGCTGGGGACGGTCGTGCGGTGCTCTGCCACGGGGACTGCCTCGGTCTCGGACGTCGGGGAGGGGCCTCGATGCTACGGGCGCGCGCGGCCGCCCCCGGCGGCGCTGCCGGTGACCTCGCGCAGGTCGTCCTCGATGTCGAAGAACCGCGGCACCGGACGGGAGGCGTGCAGCCGCAGCAGGACCGGCAGCCGCCGGGTGCGCAGCGCGGAGGTGTCCCGGACGGCGTCGTTGTAGAAGCGCCGGGCCAGGCCGATGCGGATGGCCGTCCCCGCCAGGTCGGCGCGCACCCCGGACGGCACGCCCGGCAGGTCGGCGGGGAGGTCCCGCAGCTCGCGGCCCAGGGCGTTCTCCGCCAGCTCGCGGTCACCGGTCCGCGGGGCGCGGACCTCGCGGACGCACGCCCGCAACCGGGCGGCCCGCTCCTCCCCGACGGCGGTGGCGTGGTCGCGGGCCAGCTCCTCGGCCAGCTCGGCGCGCCGCGTCAGCTGGGTCTCCAGCGCGGTCCAGGCGCGCTCGACGCGCGCCTCCAGCCGGCCCAGCCGGGTGAGCGTCCACGTCACCCAGGCCACCAGCAGCAGGACGACGGCGGCGGTGAGCAGCAGCCAGACGTCGGGGGTCACGACGGGTCAGGCTAGCGCTGCACCCACCGCCGCAGGGCCGACCAGGTCGGCACGCCACCCGGGACGGTCGCCAGCTCGGCCGGCTCGTCGTCCGATGCGGTGACCGCGCCGCTGCCGGGCAGGACGACGGTCTCGTAGACGGCCAGCACGCGGCGGGCGACCACCGACCAGTCGTACCCCGCGGCGACCCGCCGGCCGGTGTCCGACAGCCGCGCCCGGCGCTCGGGGTCGGCGAGCAGGTCGGCCAGGGCGCGCGCGAGGCCGCGGGCGTCGCCGCGGCGCACCAGCACCCCGGCCGCGCCGTCCTCCAGCACGGCGGCGAAGGCGTCGAGGTCGCTGGCCACGATCGGGGCCCCGGCGGCCATGGCCTCGATGAGGACGATCCCGAAGGACTCCCCCAGCAGGTTGGGCGCGCAGTACACGTCCACCGACCGCAGGAACGCCCCCTTCTCCGCCTCGCTGAGCTCGCCCAGCAGCGACACGTGCGGGGCGAGGTCGTCCCCGACCAGCTCCCGGACGGCGTCGGGGTCGCCGCGGCCGGCGATGAGCAGCTGTGCGCCGGGGTGCCGGCGGACGACGGTGCGCATGGCCTCCAGCAGCACCGGCAGGCCCTTGCGCGGCTCGTCGTAGCGGCCGAGGAAGCCGATCGTCGGCCCGTCGACGCCGCGGGTGTGGCCGGGCAGCGAGAGCCCCTCCGCGAAGGCCGCGACGTGCACGCCGTTGGGGATGATCACCGCGTCGCCGCCGAGGTGCTCGACCTGCACCCGGCGGGCGAAGTCCGACACCGCGATGCGCCCGGAGATCTTCTCCAGCCACGGGCGGATGAGCGGGCCGACGGCAGCCAGCCACTTGGAGCGGGTCGTGGCGGCGTGGTGGGTGGCCACGAGCGGGCCGGTGGCGACCATGCAGACGACCAGGGAGACCGAGGGCGTCGCCGGCTCGTGCACGTGGACGACGTCGAAGTGGCCCTCCCGCAGCCAGCGGCGCACGCGGGTGGCGCTGACCGGCCCGAGCTGCAGGCTGGCCATCGAGCCGTTGTACGGCACCGGCACGGCGCGCCCGGCCCAGGTCGCGTGCTCGGCCGGGAGGGACTCCTCCCGCTCCGCGGGGGTCAGCACCTCGACGTGGTGGCCCAGGCCGCGCAGCGTCTCGGCGAGGTCGCGCACGTGGTACTGCACGCCGCCGGGGGTGTCCCACGGGTAGGGGCAGACCAGCCCGATGCGCATCAGCCGCGCTCCTGCCGCGGCGGGTCGGGCGGGACGTCGTCCCAGATCCGGCCGAGCACGTGCCAGTCCTCCGGGTGCTCGGCGATGCCCGCGGTGAAGGTGTCGGCCACGCCCTGCATGGCGGTGGGGACGCGCTCGCGCAGCCGGCCGGGCCCGTCCACGGGGACCTCGGGGTGGACGACGTGCCGCCACCCGTCCTGCGTGAAGTGCGACACGGCCGGGTGCAGGGCGGCGCCGGTCTGCGCGGCCAGCAGGGCGGGGCCACCGGGCATGGTGGCCCGGCGGCCGAAGAAGTCCACCGGCACGCCGCCGCTGCCGAGGTCCCGGTCGACCAGCAGGCAGATCGAGCCGCCGGTCTCCAGCCACTCGCGCAGCACCGCCGAGCCCGGGCGCGGCCCGCCGGTGAGCGGGACCACCCGCATGCCGAGGGTCTCGCGGTACTCCAGGAACCGGCGGTAGAGCGACTCGGGGCGAAGCCGCTCCGCGACGGTCATGAACGGGCCGCCCAGCCAGTCGACGAGCCAGACGCCGGCGGCATCCCAGTTGCCGCTGTGCGGCAGCGCGACGACCAGCCCCCGCCCCTGGTCCCGGGCCGCCTCGAGGTGCTCCCTGCCGACCAGCTCGGTGCCGTCGAGGATCCGCCGCACGCCGAGTCGCGGCAGCCGGAACGCCTCCTGCCAGTAGCGGGCGTAGGAGCGCAGGCCCCGCACGGTCAGCTCCTCGAGGGCTGCCTCGTCGAGCCGGCCCCCGGTGGCGACGCGGAGGTTGGCGCGCAGCTGCCGCACCCCGCGGCCCTCGCGCGCGGCGGCCCAGCGGCCGGCGGCGTCGAAGGCGCCGCGGGCCACCGGCTCGGGCAGCGCCTGCACCGCGCTCCAGCCGGCGGCGTAGCCGAGGTCGGTGAGCCGTGCCGCGGCGCGGCCGCGCAGCCCCGGATCGCCCGGTACCAGCCGCAACCCGGGCGCGCTCGGGGACGCCGTCGCGGCGTCGACCCCGGGCGCGTCGGTCACAGCAGCCGGCCCGGGGACGGCGGGGTGGACGGCGGTGGGGTCGGCATCGCCCGGCCGCGGGCCTGCCGGTGGACGGCGGCGAACCGCTGGGCGACGGTGACCGCGCTGCCCACCGTGAGGACCCACAGCGCGACGTGCAGCGCGTAGGGGATGCCCAGGCCCAGGAAACCGGTGCCGACCAGTACGAGGATCAGCCGCTCGGTGCGCTCCACGACGCCGACGTCGCAGGTCAGCCCCATGCCCTCGGCGCGGGCCTTGACGTAGGAGGTGAGCACGCCGAGCACCAGGCACAGCAGCGCCAGCAGCACGATGAGGCGGTTGTCCCCGGCCCCGGAGAACCACCAGACCAGCGCGCCGAAGATCGCCGCGTCGGCCGCGCGGTCGCCGGTGGAGTCCAGCACCGCGCCGAACACCGAACCACCGCCGCGGGCCCGGGCCAGCGCGCCGTCGAGCATGTCGAGCAGCACGAACACGGTGACGGTGAAGGCGCCCCAGAACAGCTGCCCGGTCGCGATCAGGCCGGCGGCGCCGGCGATCGCGCCGAGCGTGCCGACCAGGGTGACCGCGTCGGGGGTGACCCCGGCGCGGGCGAGCCGGGCCACGACCGGCGCCCAGAACCGGCCCACCGCGGCGCGCGCGTTGACGCCGAGCACCTCAGGCCTCCGGGACGGGCCGGCCGTCCGGCCAGTGCTGGGCCAGCAGCGCCCGGGTCTCGCGCAGCACCTGCGGCAGCACACGGGTCAGCCCGATGACCGGCATGAAGTTGGTGTCCCCGCCCCACCGCGGCACCGCGTGCTGGTGCAGGTGGTCGGCGATGCCGGCGCCGGCGACCGAGCCCTGGTTCATGCCGATGTTGAACCCGTGCGCCCCGGACACCGCGCGCACGACCCGCATGGCCGTCTGCGTGAACTCCCCGAGCTCGGCGACCTCGGCCGCCGTCAGGTCGGTGTAGTCGGGCACGTGCCGGTAGGGCACGAGCATCAGGTGCCCGGCGTTGTACGGGTACAGGTTGAGGACGGCGAAGACGTGCTCGCCGCGCGCGACGACGAGCCCCTCCTCGTCGTCCATCTGCGGGATCAGGCAGAACGGGCAGTCGTGGGCTCCCGTGGGCTTGCCCTCGCCCCGGATGTAGGCCATCCGGTACGGCGTCCACAGGTGCTCGAAGACCGTGGCCGGGCCGCCGTCGTCACGGGGGACCGCGATCCGGGAGGCCTCCTCCGAGTCGGTGCTCATCCGGCCACCACGGACTCGGCGGTGGGGTCGGTGTTGGCCCGGCCGGTGACCCACTCGGCGATGGCGGCGACGGCCTTCTCGACGGGGACGCCGTTGTGCTGGCTGCCGTCGCGGAAGCGGAAGGAGACCGCGCCGGCCTCGGCGTCGGTCGCCCCGGCGATGAGCACGAAGGGGACCTTCTGCTTGCTCGCGGTGCGGATCTTCTTCTGCATGCGGTCGTCGGAGTCGTCGACCTCCACGCGGATGCCCCGGGCCCGCAGCTGCAGCGCCACGTCGCGCAGGTAGCCGACCTGCTCGTCGGTGACGGGGATGCCCACGACCTGCACCGGCGCCAGCCAGGCCGGGAAGGCGCCGGCGTAGTGCTCGGTGAGGACGCCGAAGAACCGCTCCATCGAGCCGAACAGCGCGCGGTGGATCATCACCGGCCGCTGCCGGGTGCCGTCCGCCGCCGTGTACTCCAGGCCGAAGCGCTCGGGGAGCATGAGGTCGACCTGGATGGTCGACATCTGCCAGGTGCGGCCGATCGCGTCGCGCGCCTGCACCGAGATCTTGGGCGCGTAGAAGGCCGCTCCCCCGGGGTCCAGGACCAGGTCCAGACCGCTGGCCTCGGCCGCCTCCCGCAGGGCGTCGGTGGCCCGCTCCCAGTCCTCGTCGCTGCCGATGGACTTCTCCGGGTTGCGGGTCGACAGCTCCAGGTAGAAGTCCTCGAGGCCGTAGTCGGCCAGCAGGTCGAGGACGAACTGGAGCAGCGAGCGGATCTCGCCCTGCATCTGCTCCTGCGTGCAGTAGATGTGGGCGTCGTCCTGGGTGAACCCGCGGGCACGGGTCAGCCCGTGGACCACGCCGGACTTCTCGTACCGGTACACCGTGCCGAACTCGAACAGCCGCAGCGGCAGCTCCTTGTACGAGCGGCCGCGAGAACGGAAGACGAGGTTGTGCATGGGGCAGTTCATCGGCTTGAGGTAGTAGTCCTGCCCCTGCCGGCGCAGGTTGCCCTCGGCGTCGCGCTCCTCGTCCAGGTGCATCGCCGGGTACATCCCCTCGGCGTACCACTGCAGGTGCCCCGAGGTCTGGAACAGCTGGCCCTTGGTGATGTGCGGGGTGTTGACGAAGGAGTAGCCGGCCTCCTCGTGGCGGCGGCGGCTGTAGTCCTCCATCTCCCGGCGGACGACCCCGCCCTTGGGGTGGAACACCGCCAGGCCCGAGCCGATCTCGTCGGGGAAGCTGAACAGGTCCAGCTCGGCGCCGAGGCGCCGGTGGTCGCGGCGCTCGGCCTCGGCCACCTGCTCCAGGTGGGCCTTGTGCGCGTCCCGGCTCTCCCAGGCGGTGCCGTAGATGCGCTGCAGCTGCGGGTTCTTCTCGCTGCCCCGCCAGTAGGCGGCCGCCGACCGGGTGAGGGAGAAGGCCGGGATGTTCGAGGTGCGCGGCAGGTGGGGGCCGCGGCACAGGTCGGTCCAGACCCGGTCGCCGGAGCGCGCGTCGAGGTTGTCGTACATGGTCAGCTGCGCGCCGCCGACCTCGACGTCCGCGCCCTCGGCGGCCTCCCCGGCACCGCCCTTGAGGCCGATCAGTTCGAGCTTGAACGGCTCGTGCGCCAGCTCGGCCTGCGCGTCGGCGTCGCTGACCTCGCGGCGGGAGAAGTACTGCCCGGCCTTGACGATCTCCTGCATCCGCTTCTCGAGCGCCGTGAGGTCCTCGGGCGTGAAGGGCCGCTCCGGGTCGAAGTCGTAGTAGAAGCCGTTCTCCACCGGCGGCCCGATGCCCAGCCGGGTGCCGGGGAAGAGGTCCTGCACGGCCTGGGCCAGCACGTGCGCGGTCGAGTGCCGGATCACCGCGCGGCCCTCGGGGCTGGCGGCGGGCACCGGTTCGACCTCGGCGTCGGCCTCGGGGGCCCAGGCGAGGTCCTTGAGGTCACCGGTCGCCAGGTCCCGGACCACGACCGCGCCGTCCGGGCCCTTGAGCGGGGTGCCGGCCGCCTTGAGCGCGTCCTGGGCCGTCGTCCCGGCCGGCACCCGGATCGAGGCGGTGGCGGCGAGGGGAGGCGCGGCTGACACGAGAGCTCCTGCGGGGTCGACGATCGGGCCTCCCCGAGCCTAGTGCGCGGCGCGGGTCACCCCGGGACGCCGCCCGACCGGATCAGGACCGCAGGACCTCGACGCGGTCCCCGACCCGCACCGTCCCGGGCCGCCGCACCTCGGCGTAGACCCCCAGGCAGTGCTTGGGCGTGCGGGTGACCGCCACCTCGACCTCGCCGAGGCGCACCGTGTGCCCGACCCAGCCCCGCTCGTCCTCGCCCTCGGGCAGGTCCAGCAACAGGTTGGCGCGCGGGTCGTCGGCCGAGCAGCCCTCGGGGACGTCGCCCGCGTCGGCGCGCGCGATCGCCCCGCGGCTGACCAGGTGCACCGCGGCGGCGTCCACCTGCGGCTGACCCGACCGCTGCAGGCGCACCGGACGGCCCAGCACCTCGGTCAGCGTGATCGTGTCGGCCTCGTCGTCCCCCGTCGCGACGACCCCGGCCATCTGCGGGCAGGTCTTGACCGTCACCCGCTCCCCCGTCGTGGCGTCAACGACGCTCCAGGCGCGGTCACCGACCAGACCTGCCGGCCCGACCTCGGCCTCCCGCACGGTGCGCCCACCGAGGCTCTTCACCGGGTAGACGCTCACCTGCACGACGCTGCCCGCTGCGGTCACGAGGCGACCGTACGTGGGTGCGGCCCCGCGGGTGGCCGGCGGCGCAGGCGGCGGCGCTGGGCGTCCAGGTAGGGCCGAGCCCGGCGCTGGCCGCCCTCGCGGTCGATGGCCTCCTGCAGCGCGTCCAGCGCCCGGCCCAGCCGCCCGGCGTCGGGCTGCCAGCCGCGCCGCTCGCACTCCTCGAGCCAGTCGACCGGCGCGCGGTGTCCGCGCTCGGCGTTGCAACGGCGACAGGCGGCGACCTCGTTGGCCGACCAGGACGGGCCGCCCTTGAGCCGGGGGACGACGTGCTCGGTGGTGGGCGGGACCAGCCCGCCGAGGACGCGGCCGCACCAGATGCAGGTGTCGCCGTCGCGCGCCAGGGCCTGGGTGAGGCGTTCGGCGCGCCCCGGCCGGCGCGGGCGGACGGGCGCGAGCGGGGCTGGGGACCGGCGGCGGGACATCTCCTCCATCGTCCTCCTCGGGGACGCTCCGTGCCGGAACCGCGTCAGGCGCGCGGCCGGCGTCCGGCTGGCCGGGCCGCGAGCGGGCCGCTCCCGTCGGGCCGGGCACCACTGACATCGCGTCGGGTCGGCGCGCTGCCGACCGATGAGGAACCGGTACGACGAAGGTCTCCCTCGACGACCACCGCCACCGGACCCGCGGCAGCCGGGCCGGACCACACGCAGAGGAGCACACATGGGCGCGATCAGGGTGCACGAGTTCACCACCGTCGACGGGGTCGTCGACGCCCCGATGTGGACGATGGACTACGGCTTCCCCGACGACCTGGCCGCGTCGATCGGCGCGCTCACGGCCCCGGCGCAGGGCATCCTGCTCGGCCGGACCACCTTCGAGATGTTCGCGCCGGCCTGGTCGGGCCGCACCGCCGAGGACGACCCCGGCGCGCCGTTCTTCAACGACACGACCAAGTACGTCGTCTCCGCCACGCTGACCGACGCCGGGTCGGTGTGGCGCAACTCCACCGCGGTCGGCGGCTACGACGCCGACCGGGTGCGCGAGCTCAAGGCGCAGGGCGACCTCTACGTGAGCGGCAGCGCCACGCTCGTGCGGGCGCTGCTCGCCGACGGCCTGGTCGACGAGCTGCACCTGTACGTGTACCCGGTCGCCGTCGGCACCGGCATCCGGCTGTTCCCGGACGGCGCTCCGCGGACGCCGCTGTCGCTGCTCGGGGCGGAGAGCCTGAGCAACGGGGTGGTCCACCTCACCTACGGCCCGGCCCCGGCCTGACCCACGACGACGAGAGGCCCGGGCCGACCGGCCCAGGCCTCTCGTGCTGGTGGGCGATACTGGGTTCGAACCAGTGACCTCTTCGGTGTGAACGAAGCGCTCTACCACTGAGCCAATCGCCCCTGCGGCAGTCATTCTGCCAGACGCTCAGCGCCAGAGTGGCACCCACCCCGGCACCCAGTCGGGGACGCCCATGGCGTGCAGCACGACCACCAGGACGCCGTAGACGAAGGCGGCGGTGGCCAGGGCGACCGCGGCCCGTACCCAGACCCGCTGCCGGCCCAGCCACTCGGTCCACGCCCGGACGTGCCGCCGCGTGAAGTCCAGCAGCCGCTCCGCCCAGGTGAACTCGGTGGCCAGCAGGAAGAGCCCGGCGATGACGGTGAGCCAGCCCGGCCCGGGCAGCGGGATGGTGACCAGCCCGAATGCGACGACGAGGCCGCCGACCGCGCCCACGACCAGGCGGTAGCCGTGGTCCAGGGGACGGCGGGCCGCCAGGCGCTGCCGCCAGTGCGTGGCCGCGACGCGCTCCCGCAGTCTGCGGTGGCTGTGCGCGGCGTGCGCCCGCCGCGCACCGGACGCCGGGGCGCCGGCCTGATCCGCGGCGGACGGGACCACCGTCTCCGGACCGTTCAGCTGGGCACCTCCCCGGACGCCACGATCTCGCTCGGCTCCGGTGGAGCCTGCCGGCCGGGCTCGAGGCTCACCGCGTAGCCGGTGTACCCGTCCAGCCCGGACGCCCCGGAGCCTACGGTCCAGAGGGCCGGTTGCGGGGACGTGACGTCGAAGGTGCCCAGCGGTGTGGCCGAGCCCGCGTCGGTCCCCCACACCACGTAGGTCTCATCCTGCACGTCGTTGGGCGCCAGGCCCTGGGTGACCACCTGCACCTGGTCGTCGCGGGCGACGACGGTGGCGACCGTCGTCCCGTCGGCCGACATCGGCGCGATCGTCGCCTCGCCGGGGGTCAGCAGCGCCTCCACCAGCCGGGCCTGCTCGGCCGCGGTCGCCTGCGCCTCCTCCCGCGCCGAGCTGAGCACCACGTTCCAGGTGCCCAGGGCCAGGATCGCCGCGACCGCGGCCGCCGCGAGGGCGTTGGGCAGCACCCGGCGCCAGTTGGGCTGCGGCTCCGCCGGGCCCACCGGGAGCGGGGCCCGGTGTGACCCCGACGGCCGCCCCTCGGGCCGGCGTCCGGGCGCTGGCGCGTCCGCGGCGACGGGCCGCGGCGGCCGCGCCGTCCGCTCGCCGTCCGCGGGCGTACGGGGCAGCTGCTCGGTCTCCTCCACGGCGGCCCGCAGCCGGTCGCGCAGCCGTTCCGGGGGGTCCGCGGGTGGCAGGTCGCCGGCCAGGGCGCCCATGACGTCGGTGGTCTCGGCCACCGTCTGCCGGCACCGGGGGCAGGTGGGCAGGTGCGCGGCGAAGAGCTCCTCGTCCTCCGGCTCGAGCGCGTGCAGCGCCCATCCGACGGCGAGCTCGTCGAAGGACTCGTGCTGCCCGCGACGCGGGTCCCGGGGCGCGTTCACCGGCTCGTCCCGTCCGCCGCCGCGGACTCGCCGACCGCGCCGCCCCGGGCGACACCCGCGGCGCCGCCGAGCTCCTCCCGGAGCCGGCGCATCCCGGCGAGCATGCGTGTCTTCACCGTGCCCAGCGGCGTGCTGGTCAACGCCGCGACCTCCCGCTGTGTGTAGCCGCCGTAGTAGGCCAGGGTGAGCGCCTCCCGCTGCGGAGCGGGCAGTGCGCTCAGCGCGCCGCGCACCTGCTCGGACACCACCCTGCTCCACGCCTCGTCCTCCACGTCCCGGGACGACGTCGGGGTGGAGAGGACGAGGTCCTCTCCCGCTCGCGCCTGCCGGCGGCGGTGCGACTCCTCCCGGCGGACGGCGTCGACGGCCTTGTGGTGCACCATCGCCAGGAGCCAGGAGGAGAAGGAACCGCGGGCGGCGTCGAAGGCCCCCGGATCGCGCCAGACGCCGAGGAACACGTCCTGCACCACGTCCTCGGCCAGGACGTCGTCGGCGAGGATCCGCCGCGCGAGCGCGAAGGCGGGGCGGCTGTACCGGTCGTAGAGCTCGTCGACGGCACTCCGGTCGCCCGCGCGCATGCGCAGGACCAGGTCGGCGCCCGCCGGGCCGTCCCCGACACGCCGTCCCGGACTGCTCACGAGCCCCATCGTCACACGTGGTCTTCGCGACAGGCGGGCGGCGCGGTTCAGGTGCGTCCGGAAGGGGCACTCAGGAGGGTGACGCGCCCGGAGAGCCGCCAGGCGTCACCTCGGTCAGGGAAGGTCGTTGTTGGAGAGATGATCAACCGCGCCACGCCCGGGTACACGTGTCCGACGACGCTGCACCTGGTCGGCCCGCAGTCGTGGACCGAGGTCCCCGCGCTGCTCAGCTACGAGATCAGCGACCCCTTCGCCGTGCGGATCACCTTCGGCGACAACGCCGAGGAGGACGGCATCTCCTGGCTCGTGGGCCGCGACCTGCTCCACGCCGGCCTCGACCAGCCGGCGGGCGAGGGTGACGTGCGGCTGTGGCCGTCACGGACGTCGGGCGACGTCCTCTTCCTGCACCTGCGCGCACCCTCGGGTGAGGCGCTGTTCGAGGTCTCCCGCGGCACGGTCGCCGGGTTCCTGCAGCTGACCGCCAGCGTCGTCCCCTACGGCGAGGAGTCCTCGGTCCTCGAGGTGGACGGCGAACTGGCCGCCCTGCTGTCCAACGGCGGCGCCGACCCGACGGGTCGGTGAACTGCCGGGGGGACCCCCCGTGAACCCCCCTCCGGGGGTCGGGTATCGTTCTCCCTGCACGACAGCAATGCGGACGTGGCTCAGTTGGTAGAGCATCACCTTGCCAAGGTGAGGGTCGCGGGTTCGAATCCCGTCGTCCGCTCGGAACCTCGGGCGCTGGTCGCGAGACCGGCGCCCGTGTGCGGTGGAGTGGCCGAGAGGCGAGGCAACGGCCTGCAAAGCCGTCTACACGGGTTCAAATCCCGTCTCCACCTCGGCCTCCGCCGAGTGCGGTGGAGCGGACCGGCCGGCAGGCTGGATCGGGCGATTGGCTCAGTGGTAGAGCGCTACCTTGACACGGTAGAGGTCACTGGTTCGAACCCAGTATCGCCCACACACAGGTGAGGCCCGGGTCCCGCGGACCCGGGCCTCACTGCACCCCGGGGCCCGCCCCCGCTCCGATCCCCGCCACGACCCGTCCCATGCGGCTCGGGGCGCCGGCAGGCCACCGGGACCAGCCGGACCACCGGACACGGGGCGAGTACGCCGGTCAGCCGAGGACCGGCGCGACGCGCTCGGCCCAGAAGCGGTCCACCTGCGCCTCGAGGTCCTCGATGCTGCCGCTGTTGTCCAGCACCACGTCGGCCACGGCCCGGCGCTGCTCGTCGCTGGCCTGCGCGGCGATCCGCGCGCGGGCGTCCTCCTCGGACAGCCCCCGGCCGACGAGCCGCCGCACGCGGGTGTCCAGGTCGGCCTCCACGACGAGCACCAGGTCGTACGAAGCGGCCTGACCGGTCTCGACGAGCAGCGGCACGTCCTGCACCACCACCGCGTCCGGCGGCGCAGCAGCGACCAGCTCGGTGGCCCGCGCCCGGACGAGCGGGTGCACGATGCCGTCCAGCCGGCGGCGGGCATCGGGGTCCGCGAACACGACCGCGGCCAGGGCCGGACGGTCCAGGGCGCCCTCGGCGGTGAGCACCTCCTGGCCGAACGCCGCGACGACGGCCTGGAGACCCGGCGTCCCCGGCTCCACGACCTCGCGGGCGATGCGGTCGGCGTCCACGATCCGCGCGCCGCGGGCGGCGAGCAGCCCGGCCACGGTGCTCTTGCCCGATCCGATCCCGCCGGTCAGCCCGATCCGCAGCACACACGGACAGTAGCCAGCGGCCGGGGAACGGTCACGGACGGGTAACACCCGCTCGCCCTGCCCGGCGCGTCGCTCCAGTCACACGCGTCCCATCGGCAACTCTCTCCCCGGCGATCTTCCCCGCCCAGAGAGGCAGAACCGACCATGTCCCGTCCCGCGCACGCCGCCCCCTCGTCGACCCCCGCCGCCGCCCGGCGCGGCCCCGGTCGGCACCGGCTCGACCGCCCGGCCGGCGTGCGGTGCACGGACCTGCCGATGGTCCGCGAGCGGCTGGAGCGCACCGGCGCCGCCCGCCCCCGCAACGCGTTCATGCGCTGGCTGTCGGCGACCGCCCCGGCCGGCCGGCACACCTGGCAGTTCCTGGCCACCAGCGGCGGCCGTCCGCGCACCGCGTTCGCGATCATCCTCAGCCTCTGAGCGAGCACCCCCTGCCCTCCGGTCCGGCCCCCTGCAGGGTCCCGCCGCGAGCCTGCGAAGGCGGGGCAGGGGGTCCTCCGACTCGTCCCTCCACGGGGATGGGAGGGACGGCCGAGGCCCGGGACCCCGCGGGGTCCCGGGCCTCGGCCTCAGGTGGCGCTGTTCAGCTGTGCTGAGCGGGGATCACTCGCCGCCGGCCAGCTTCGCCCGCAGGGCGGCCAGCGCCTCGTCGCTGGCGAGCGTCCCGCCGGAGGTGTCGCTGGCCTCGGCCTCGCCGCTGGAGTAGTTGCCACCGGCCGCGGCCTCGGCGTCGGCCTCCTTGGCCGCCGCGATCTGCTTGCGGTGCGCCTCGTAACGGGCCTGGGCCTCGGCGTACTGCCGCTCCCACGTCTCGCGGGCCTCGTCGTAGCCCTCGAGCCACTCGCCGGTCTCGGCGTCGAAGCCCTCGGGGTAGATGTAGTTGCCCTGCTCGTCGTAGGACGCGGCCATGCCGTAGGCGGCCGGGTCGAAGGTCTCCTCGTCACCGACGACGCCCTCGTTGGCCTGCTTGAGCGACAGCGAGATCCGACGGCGGTCGAGGTCGATGTCGATGACCTTGACCAGGATCTCGTCGCCGACCTGCACGACCTGCTCGGGGATCTCCACGTGGCGCTCGGCCAGCTCGGAGATGTGCACCAGACCCTCGATGCCCTCGTCGACCCGGACGAACGCACCGAAGGGCACCAGCTTGGTGACCTTGCCGGGCACGACCTGGCCGATCTGGTGGGTCCGGGCGAACTGACGCCACGGGTCCTCCTGCGTCGCCTTCAGCGACAGCGAGACCCGCTCCCGGTCCAGGTCGACGTCGAGGACCTCGACGGTGACCTCCTGGCCGACCTCGACGACCTCGGACGGGTGGTCGATGTGCTTCCAGGACAGCTCGGAGACGTGCACCAGTCCGTCGACCCCACCCAGGTCCACGAACGCACCGAAGTTGACGATCGAGGACACCACGCCGGTGCGGACCTGGCCCTTGGCGAGCTTGTTGAGGAACTCGCTGCGGACCTCGGACTGGGTCTGCTCCAGCCACTGCCGGCGGGAGAGGACGACGTTGTTGCGGTTCTTGTCGAGCTCGATGATCTTGGCCTCGAGCTCGCGGCCCACGTAGGGCTGCAGGTCGCGCACGCGGCGCATCTCGACCAGCGAGGCGGGGAGGAACCCGCGCAGGCCGATGTCGAGGATGAGGCCGCCCTTGACGACCTCGATGACGGTGCCGGTGACGACCTCGTCGGCTTCCTTCTTCGCCTCGATCGTGCCCCAGGCGCGCTCGTACTGGGCGCGCTTCTTGGACAGGATCAGGCGGCCTTCCTTGTCCTCCTTCTGGAGGACGAGGGCTTCCACCTCGTCGCCGACGCTGACGACCTCGTTGGGGTCGACGTCGTGCTTGATGGACAGCTCGCGCGAGGGGATGACGCCCTCGGTCTTGTAGCCGATGTCCAGCAGCACCTCGTCCCGGTCGACCTTGACGATGACGCCTTCGACGATGTCGCCGTCGTTGAAGTACTTGATCGTCTGGTCGATGGCGGCGAGGAAGTCCTCGGCGGTGCCGATGTCGTTGACGGCGACCTGGGGGGTGCTGTTAGGACGGACCTGGGTGGAGGTCATGTGGTCGAGTGCTCCGGACGGGGGGTGCGTAGGGACAGGACGACCCGCGGCCGGGTGACCGCGGGGAGCGGGGAGAGCCGGCGCGCGCCGATCCCCTGGTGGGTTCAGCACTGACAGACCTCTGGCGCTCCTCCATGGTACGGAGCCGGGGACCAGCCGGTCCACCTGGGTGGAGCGCCGCTCCGGGCACCCCGGCGTGTCACGATCGGCGTGTCATGGACACCCCGGCCGCTCCCCCGCCCGACCTGTTCCTCGCCGACGACGGCTACCCGGCGCCGGCCGGCGTCGCCCGCCGGCCGGCGGGCTCGACGGAGTCGGTCCGGGCCAACCGGCGCTGGTGGGACGCCGCGGCGCCGGCCTACCTCGCCGAGCACGGCAGCGACCTGGGGGACGTCGACTTCCTGTGGTGCCCCGAGGGCCTGCGCGAGGCCGAGGCGCACCTGCTCGGGGAGGTCGCCGGCCGCCGGGTGCTCGAGGTCGGCTGCGGGTCCGCGCCGTGCTCCCGGTGGCTGCGCCGCGAGGGGGCCGACGTCGTGGCGTTCGACCTCTCCGGCGGGATGCTGGCCCGCGCCGCCGAGCTCAACCGCGCGACCGGCATCGACGTCCCGCTGCTGCAGGCCGACGTCGGGGCGTTGCCGCTGGCCTCGGGGAGCGTGGACGTGGCCTGCTCGGCGTTCGGCGGGCTGCCCTTCGTCGCCGACGTCGAGGCGGCGCTGGCGGAGGTGGCCCGCGTGCTGCGTCCGGGCGGGCGGTTCGTCGCCTCGGTCAACCACCCGATGCGCTGGCCGCTGCCCGACTCCCCCGACCCGGAGGACCTGCGGGTCGTGTCGTCCTACTTCGACCGGACGCCGTACGTGGAGACCGACGAGGACGGCCGGGCCGTCTACGTCGAGCACCACCGCACGGTCGGCGACTGGGTGCGCGCCGTCGTCGGGGCGGGCCTGGTCCTCGACGACCTGCTGGAGCCGGAGTGGACGCCGGGCCGCACGCAGCAGTGGGGGCAGTGGTCCCCCGCCCGTGGGGCGCTCGTCCCCGGCACGCTGATCGTCGTCTGCGGCAAGCCCGCCTGAACCCCACCCTCGACCTCGACCAGAGGGTCTGGGTCTCCGCGCGACGGTGTCCTCCTGCTAGTGGGCGGCCTCGTCCCAGGTCCGGCCGAAGCCGACCGAGACCTCCAGCGGCACCGAGAGCTGCGCGGCACCGCCCATCTCGCGGCGCACCAGGGTCTCCAGCGCCTCCCGCTCCCCGGGCGCCACCTCGAGCACGAGCTCGTCGTGCACCTGCAGCAGCATCCGCGAGCGCAGCCCCTCGTCGGCGATGGCCTGCTCCACCCGCAGCATGGCCACCTTGATGACGTCGGCCGCCGACCCCTGGATGGGGGCGTTGAGCGCCATCCGCTCGGCCATCTGGCGCCGCTGCCCGTTGTCGCTGGTGAGGTCGGGCAGGTAGCGGCGGCGGCCCAGCGTCGTCTCGGTGTAGCCGGTCTGCCGGGCGTCGTCGACCACGCCGTCGAGGTACTCCCGGATCCCGCCGAAGCGCTCGAAGTAGGCGTGCATCTGCTCGCGCGCCTCCTCGACGGAGATGCGCAGCTGCCCGGCCAGCCCGTAGGCCGACAGCCCGTAGGCCAGGCCGTAGCTCATCGCCTTGATCCGGCGGCGCATCTCCGGGTCGACGTCCTCGATCGGGATGTCGTACGCCCGGGAGGCGACGAAGGAGTGCAGGTCCTCCCCCGACGTGAAGGCCTCGATGAGCCCCTCGTCGCCGGAGAGGTGCGCCATGATCCGCATCTCGATCTGGCTGTAGTCCGCCGTCATCAGCGACTCGTGGCCCTGCCCGACGACGAACGCCTGCCGGATCCGCCGGCCCTCGGCGGTGCGGATCGGGATGTTCTGCAGGTTCGGGTCGATCGAGGACAGCCGGCCGGTGGCGGCGATCGTCTGCTGGTACGTGGTGTGGACGCGCCCTGCGTCGTCGACCATCGGGATGAGGCCGTCGATGACGGTGCGCAGCCGGGTGACGTCGCGGTGCCGCAGCAGGTGCTCGAGGAACGGGTGGCCGGTCTGCGCCAGCAGGTTGGTCAGCGCCTCGGCGTCGGTCGTGTAGCCGGACTTGATCTTCTTGGTCTTGGGCAGGCCCAGCTCGTCGAACAGCACCGCCTGCAGCTGCTTGGGCGAGCCGAGGTTCACCTCGCGGCCGATCACCGCGTAGGCCTCGGCGGCCGCGGCGGCCACGCCGTCGGCGAACTCCCGCTGCAGCTCGCGCAGGAAGTCCAGGTCCGCGGCGATACCCCGCTGCTCCATGCGGGCGAGCACGAAGGTGAGCGGCAGCTCGATCCGGCCGAGCAGTGAGTCGCCGCCGCGCTGCCCGAGCACGGACTCCAGCGCGTCGGAGAGGTCGTTGACCGCGACGGCCTTGAGGACGTCGACGTGCGCGGCCTCGCGGGCGAGGTCCTCCTCCGACGGCCCCATCCCGTCGAGGGTCAGCTGGGTGTCCTCGGCGGCGGAGTCCTTCAGCTCGCGGCGCAGGTACCGGACGGCGAGGTCGCCCAGGTCGAAGGACCGCTGGCCGGGCAGCGCCAGGTAGGCGGCCAGCGCCGTGTCGCTGACGACGCCGGCGAGGTCCCAGCCGCGTGCCCAGATCGCCAGCAGCGGGCCCTTGACCTCGTGCACGACCTTCTGCGCGGCGGGGTCGGCCAGCCAGTCGGCCAGCGCCTGCTCGTCGGCGACGTCGAGGCCGGGGCCCAGGTCGACGAAGGTGGCGTGGTCGTCGGCGGCGGCGAGCGCGAGGCCGGTCAGCTCGCCGGTGCCCCGCCCCCAGGTCCCCCGGAAGACGATGCCGGTGCGGCTGGTGCGCGCGTGCTGCTCCAGCCAGGCTCCCAGTCCGCCGGCCGGCACCTCGTCCTCGGTGACGTCGAAGCCGCCCTCGGCCTCCGGCTCGGCGCTGGTGAGCGTGGCGAACAGCCGGTCGCGGAGCACCCGGAACTGGAGGTTGTCGAAGAGGGTGTGCACCTCGTTGCGGTCCCAGGCGCGGACGGCGAGGTCGTCCGGGCCGAGCTCGAGGGGCACGGCGCGGTCGAGCTCGGTCAGCCGGCGGTTCTGCAGCACCGAGGACAGGTGCTCGCGCAGCTTCTCCCCGACCTTGCCCTTCACCGTGTCGACCCGGTCGACGAGCGCGTCGAGCGAGCCGTACTCGCGGACCCACTTGGCCGCGGTCTTCTCCCCCACGCTCGGGATGCTCGGCAGGTTGTCGCTGGGATCGCCGCGCAGCGCCGCGAAGTCGGGGTACTGGGCGGGCGACAACCCGTACTTGGCCTCGACCTCCTCGGGCGTGAACCGGGTCAGGTCGGAGACGCCCTTGCGCGGGTAGAGGACGGTGACGTGCTCGTTGACCAGCTGCAGCGCGTCGCGGTCGCCGGTGCAGATGAGCACGTCCATGCCCTGCTCGACGGCCTGCACGGTGAGGGTGGCGATGACGTCGTCGGCCTCGTAGCCCTCGGCGGTGATCACCGGGATGTGCAGCGCGGCCAGCACCTCCTGGATGAGGCTGACCTGGCCGCGGAAGTCGGTCGGGCTCTCGCTGCGGTTGGCCTTGTACTCCGCGTAGATCTCGCTGCGGAAGGTCTTGCGCCCCACGTCGAAGGCGACCGCCACGTGCGTCGGCTGCTCGTCGCGCAGCACGTTGATCAGCATCGAGGTGAAGCCGTAGACCGCGTTGGTCGGTTGCCCGGTCGTCGTCGAGAAGTTCTCGACCGGCAGGGCGAAGAAGGCGCGGTAGGCCAGCGAGTGCCCGTCGAGCAGCAGCAGCCGCGGGCGGGCCCCCGGGTCGGTGGGGGCGGTGGGCGCTGAGGTGGCAACCGGAGCGGACATCGCCGCCGATCCTAAGAGGACCCCGGTGCCCCCCACCGCTCGCAAGCTCGCGACGGGCCCCTGCACCGGGGCCGTCGCGCGGGCGCTGGCTACGGTGCCGGGGTGACCGTGGACCGCCCCGCCTGGCTCGACGCCGGGCAGATGAGCCCGCTGGACGACAAGCTGGGCATCCGGATCACCGACTTCGACCCCGACCACGTGGTCGCCACGATGCCGGTCGAGGGCAACCAGCAGCCGTTCGGGCTGCTGCACGGAGGGGCCACCTGCTCGCTGGTCGAGACCGTCGGGTCCTGGGCCGCGGCGCTGGGCGCCGGCCCGGGCCGGCAGGCCGTCGGGGTGGAGCTGAACGTCAGCTACCTGCGGGCGGCCACCGAGGGCGTCGTCACCGCCGTCGCCACGCCGGTCCGCCGCGGCCGGACGCTGGCCACCTTCACCATCGAGGTGACCGACGAGCAGGGCCGCGTCACCGCGACCGCCCGCCTCACCTGCATGCTGCTGGCGGCCTGAGAGAGGACCCCGTCCTCCTCATCGCTCGCAGGCTCGCGGCGAGCCTCTGGACGGGGCCGCGTCACCCCTCCGCGGCGTCGAACAGCGGCAGCAGGCGGGCCGGCGGACGGCGGCGCACCGGCGGACGGCGCGGCACCGGGATGGTCACCCCGCCGCGCTGCCAGGTGGCGAGCGTCCGCGCGAGGGTCTCCCTCGGCACGATCCGCCGGGTGGTCAGCGGCGCGAACCCCATCCGCGCGAAGAACCGCTGCCGCTCGGCCTCGTGCCCGCCGACGGCCCCGACGACGTGCGCGGCGCCCACCTGGGACGCGTGCTCCACGGCGGCCGCGAGCAGCGCCGCGCCGGCGCCGCACCGGCGGTGGTCACGGTGGACGACGAGGTTGTCGACAGTCACCTGCGGCACGCCGAGGACCACCGACAGCGGGTCGACGCCGAGCACGGCCAGGCCCACCGCCACCTCCCCGCTGCCCGCACCGCCGTCCGGGGCGTTCGGACCGGGCAGCACGGCGAGCACCACGCGGTGCGCCGGGTCGGCGAGCAGCCGGCGGAAACCGGCGGCGGCCGCGGCGCCGGGGGTCTGGCCGGTCAGCACCCCCTCGGCGTGCGCCTCGGCGCGGTGCTGGCGGACCAGGGTGAGGACGGCGGGCAGGTCGGCGGGACGCGCAGCGCGCGTCGTGACGCGGGACCGGAAACCGGGAACTGACACGGGGCCTCCCTGGACGGTGGCCAGAGGGTGTACCCGACGACCCTCGTGATCACGACGGCGCGCCGCTCGTGGGACGGGCGTGACGCGTGCGGCGTGTCGCGGACAGGTAACAGCTGGGCGCGAGGACGTCGAACCGCAACACCGCTGGGTTACCGTCCCCCGTCATGCACACAGCCAGGGAGGTCGAGTGACGCACGCGCCAGGCCGTGTACCGGGACGCGGTGCACCCAGGGGACCCGCCCCTGCCCGGCACCGGTCGGGACGGGGATCCCGTGCAACCGGTGGCCGGATGCTGCTCCGTCTGCTCCTGCTGACCGTCCTCGGCGGCCTCGCCCTGACGCTGGCACCCGGCGCCGCGTCGGCGCAGACCGAGGAGCCCGCGGGCACCGAGCAGGTGTCGGGCACCCTGCGGACCAACGCCAGCGGGCCGATCGAGGGCGTGGAGGTGGTCGTCACCACCGCCGACGGCGCCGAGGTGGAGACCGCGGAGACCGACGAGAACGGCCAGTGGGCGGTGCCGCTGCCCGGTCCGGGTCAGTACACGGTCACCATCGACGCCGAGGACCTCCCCGAGGGCGTGGTGCTCACCGGGGAGAACACGCGCACGGTCACCGTCGACGCGGGCCGCAACCAGGGCGTGATCATCGCGCTCAGCGACGGCAGCCGAGAAGCCGGCGGCGGCACGGTCCGCTGGGTCCAGCTGCTCGTCGAGGGCCTGCGCTTCGGCCTGCTCATCGCCATGGCGGCGGTCGGCCTCTCGCTGATCTTCGGCACGACCGGGCTGACCAACTTCGCGCACGGCGAGCTGGTGACCATCGGCGCGATCGCCGCGTGGTTCATCAACGTCCAGGGCGGCGTACCGCTGGTCCCGGCCGCACTGATCGCCATGGTGATCGGCGCGGGCGTCGGGGCGCTCAACGAGCTGGCGATCTGGCGGCCGCTGCGCCGGCGCGGCACCGGTCTGGTCGCCGCGCTGGTCATCTCGATCGGCCTGTCGCTGCTGCTGCGCTACCTGTACCAGATCATCTTCGGCGGCGGCTCGGAGGCCTACGCCGACTACCGGGGCCAGCGGGCGGTCGACTACGGCGCGTTCACCATGACGAACGCCGACCTGTCGTCGATCGTCATCGCGCTGGTCGTCCTGCTGCTGGTGGCGGTCATGCTGCAGCGCACCAAGATCGGCAAGGCCATGCGGGCGGTCGCCGACAACCGCGACCTCGCAGCATCCTCGGGCATCAACGTCAACCGGGTGATCCTGGTGGTGTGGATGATGGGCGGCGCGCTCGCGGCCCTCGGCGGCGTCCTGCTCGGTCTCTCCGACGAGGTGCAGTGGGACATGGGCTTCCGGCTGCTGCTGCTGATGTTCGCCGGGGTCACCCTCGGTGGTCTCGGCACCGCCTACGGCGCCCTCGTGGGCAGCATCGTGGTGGGTGTCTTCGTCCAGATGTCGACGCTGGTCATCCCGAACGACGTCAAGTACGTCGGCGGGCTGCTCCTGCTGATCGTCATCCTGATCGTGCGGCCGCAGGGCATCCTCGGCAGCCGGGTGAGAGTGGGCTGAACGATGGGTGAGCTGGTCGACGCCCTGGCCGTCGCGCTCAAGGCCGGCCTGGGCTTCCAGGCGGTCTTCCTCGCGCTGCTGGCCATCGGCATCAACGTGCAGTTCGGCTACGCCGGGCTGCTGAACTTCGGGCAGATCGCCTTCGCGATGCTCGGTGGCTACGGGATCGCCATCTCGGTGAGCCAGTGGGGCCTCAACTTCTGGGTGGGCGTGGCCGTCGGGATCCTCGCCGCCGTCGTCCTCGCGCTGCTGCTGGGTCTGCCGACCCTGCGGCTGCGCGCGGACTACCTGGCCATCGCGACGATCGCGGCGGCCGAGGGGCTGCGGCTGCTGTTCCGCTCGGTGTCGGCCACGCCCGTCACCAACGGCACCCGCGGGCTGTCCGGCTTCAACGCCGACTTCGTGACCCTGGCGCCGTGGGACACCGCCCGCCGCTACGGCATCCTCGGCACCCAGTGGAGCGGCGCCGAGCTGTGGGTGACCGTCATCGGGTGGGTCCTCGTCGCCCTGTCCTGCCTGCTCATCTGGCTGCTGGTGCGCAGCCCCTGGGGCCGGGTGGTGAAGTCCATCCGCGAGGACGAGGACGCCGTGCGTTCGCTCGGCAAGAACGTCTACGTGTATAAGATGCAGGCACTGGTCCTCGGCGGTGTCCTCGGCGCCCTGGGCGGCATGGTGTACGCCCTCGGCACCGCGTCGGCCAACCCCGACCAGTACCAGAACGCCAACACCTTCCTGGCCTACGCGGCGCTGATCCTCGGCGGCGCGGCCCGCGTCCTCGGTCCGGTCGTCGGCTCGATGCTGATGTTCTTCATCATCCAGTTCGCCGACACCGGCCTGCGTACGCTGATCGGCAACGGTGTGATCCCCGAGGACCTGCTCTCGGCGACCGACGTGGCTCAGCTCCGGTTCGTGCTGATCGGGCTCGGACTCATGCTGCTGCTGGTCTTCCGACCACAGGGCATCTTCGGTGACCGACGAGAGGTGATGCTCGATGCCCGCTGACCACACCCCCGGCCAGCCGGCCTCGCACGGCGCGACCGCCTCCTCCGGCGCGACCCCGGGCGCCTCCGCCCCGGAGCACGCCTGGCGGACGGGTGACGCGCCCCGCCGGGTGGCCCAGGCGGCGCTCAAGGAACTCCCGTGGGAGGTCGGGGTGGCCAAGCCCGACCCGACCATCGTCGTCGACGGGGTCACCCGCACCTTCGGCGGCCTCACCGCGGTGTCGGTGGACCACCTCGAGGTGCAGCGCGGCGGCATCACCGGCCTGATCGGGCCCAACGGCGCCGGCAAGACCACGCTGTTCAACCTGCTCACGGGCTTCGACCAGCCCAACACCGGCACGTGGTCGTTCGACGGCCGCCCGCTGGGCAAGCTGGCACCGCACCAGGTGGCCCGGCTGGGTGTGGTCCGCACCTTCCAGCTGACCAAGGCGCTGTCCCGGCTCACCGTGCTGCAGAACATGCTGCTCGGCGCCCAGGGGCAGAAGGGCGAGAGCTTCCTGCGTGCCCTGGTGCCCGGCACCTGGCGGTCACAGGAGCCGGCCAACACCGAGAAGGCGATGGAGCTGCTCACCCGGTTCAAGCTGGACCGGAAGAAGGACGACTTCGCCGGCACGCTCTCCGGCGGCCAGCGCAAGCTGCTGGAGATGGCCCGCGCGCTCATGAGCGACCCGAAGGTCGTCATGCTCGACGAGCCGATGGCCGGCGTGAACCCGGCCCTCACCCAGAGCCTGCTCGGGCACGTCAAGGACCTGCGCGAGCAGGGCATGACGGTCGTCTTCGTCGAGCACGACATGGACGTCGTCCGGGACATCAGCGACTGGGTCGTGGTCATGGCCGCCGGCAAGGTCATCGCGGAGGGCCCGCCGGAGTCGATCAGCCAGAACCAGGCGGTCGTCGACGCCTACCTCGGCGCCCACCACGACGCCCCGCTCACCGTCGAGGAGGAGGACCGCGTCCTCGCCGAGGCCGAGGCGGCCATCGCCCGTGAGGAGAACGCCGAGGGCGACGTCATCGGCTCCGAGACCCGACGCGAGGAGGACCGATGAGCACGATGGACGACCCGGCCATGCAGGACCCGATGTTCCAGGTCGGGCACTCCGACGGCGGCACCCCCGACCAGCGGGCGATCGCCGGGGAGCTGTCCCGGGCCGAGCGAGCCGCCACCCCCGAGGAGCACGCGCGGCTCGCCGAGGGCGCGCTGGTGCGGGCCGACGAGCTGGTCGCCGGGTACGTGCCCGGCGTCAACATCCTCAACGGGTGCGACTTCTACCTGCAGGACGGCGAGCTGGTCGGCATCATCGGCCCCAACGGCGCCGGCAAGTCCACGCTGCTCAAGACCCTGTTCGGGCTCATCCCGGTGCGCTCCGGCACGGTCAGCCTCCGCGGCGAGGACATCACGTCCGCGCCGGCCCACCGGCTGGTCTCCCTCGGTGTCGGCTACGTGCCGCAGAACAACAACGTGTTCCCCTCCCTCACCATCGAGGAGAACATGCAGATGGGCGCCTACCTGCGGCCCAAGGTCTTCCGCGAGCGCTTCGACTACGTGGCCGACCTGTTCCCCATGCTCGGGGAGCGTCGCAAGATCAAGGCCGGGTCGCTGTCCGGTGGTGAGCGGCAGATGGTGGCCATGGGCCGGGCGCTGATGATGGAGCCGTCCGTCCTGCTGCTCGACGAGCCGTCGGCCGGCCTCTCCCCCGCCTACCAGGACGAGGTGTTCATCCGCTGCCGGCGGATCAACGCCACCGGCGTCTCGATCATCATGGTCGAGCAGAACGCCCGCCGGTGCCTGCAGATCTGCGACCGCGGCTACGTCCTCGACCAGGGCCGCAACGCCTACACCGACACCGGCGAGTCGCTGATGCACGACCCCAAGGTCATCGAGCTCTACCTGGGGACGCTGGCCAAGGCGCACTGAGCACCTCACCGCGACGGCGCCGGTCCCCTGCTGGGGCCGGCGCCGTCGTGCTCGGTGGCGACGGGCCGGATCCGGACCGGGGAGCCGCCGTCCGGCTCCGCTCGTCGCACGTCTGCGGCCGGCGGCCACTCCCCCGTCACCCCTGCTCGGGCGCGACGGCCACCGGGTCGCCCACCCGAGGTCCCACCCGGACCGGGACCGGACCACCGGTGCTGCCCGCGCGGGGCCGGCGTCCTGACCAGCCGGGAGCACGCCCCGACCGCGGCCGGTGGCGCTGGTCCGTGGGGCCCTCCGCCCACCGGGACCGGCCCGCCGTCCGGACGCCGGCACCGGCAGCGCCGACCCCGGGGACGACGACGGCCCGGCACCCGCGAGGGGTGCCGGGCCGCTGCCCGTGCGGACGGAGCTACCTCAGCGCTGCGGGCCGATGCCCTGCGAGTTGAGGCTCTCGATGATGCGCGCGGACTCCTCGAAGCCGATCACCACGACGGCGTCGGGGGCGAAGTCCACCATCTGCTGGATCTCGGCGTCGTAGTTCGCCGCCTGCGGGTCGTAGGTCAGCGTCTGGATGCTGTCCTCGGCCAGCCCCGCCGCGATCAGGTTCTCGCGGGTGTTCTCCATCAGACCGGTGCCGTACGGGTCGTTGAGAGCCATGATCCCGACGGTGTTGTTGCCGTCGTTGATGATCAGGTCGGACAGCGCCCGGGCCTGCAGGACGTCCGGCGGGGCGGTCCGGAAGTACAGCCCGTTGTCGTTGTAGTCGGTGAACTGGTCGGAGGTGTTCGCCGGCGAGAACTGGACGACGCCGGAACCGGTGATCCGGTCGATGACGGTCAGGCTGACACCCGAGGACGCTGCACCGATGATGGCGTTGACGCCACCCTGCAGCAGGCGGTCGACCGTCTGGGTGGCGGTGTCGGTCGAGGCATCACCGGAGTCACCCTCGATCAGCTGGACCGGCTGGCCCAGCACGCCGCCGGCGGCGTTGATGTCGTTGACCGCCAGGCGGGCGCCGGCGACCTCGGGCGGGCCGAGGAACGCGAGGTTCCCGGTCAGCGGCAGCAGGGTCCCGATCACCAGCGGCTCGCCGGTGGTGCCGGCGGCGGCGTACGCCGGGCCCTCGTCGCTGGTGGCGTTGGCGCTGTCGCCGGCGAGGACGTAGTCGGTGGCGCCCTCGTCGAGCTGGTTGTCCTCGCCGAACTGCAGGATGCCGAAGCTCGCCTCCGCGGGCTCACCGGCGTCGGTGAAGCTCAGCGGGCCGGAGATGCCGTCGTAGTCGACGTTCCCGCCGTTGTTGATGATCTCCAGGCAGGCCGCGAAGTCGGTGCAGGCCTCACCGCCCACGGTCATCCCGTTGATGAACTCCTTGAAGACGTTCGCGTCGTTGGTGCCGGCCGCCTGTGCGGCGAGCGCCGTGACGATCACCGCGTCGTAGGTCTCACCGGCGTAGTTGTAGTCCTGCAGGTTCGGGTCGATCTCGCGCAGCCGGTCGGTGAAGTCCCCGCCGAGCTCGGTGAGCGGTGTCGTGCCCTTCATGCCGGCCAGCGAGCCCTGCGCGGTGAAGGACTCACCCAGCGCGTTGCCCATGTTGCCGTCGGTCCCGTAGACGTTGACCTGTCGCTCGCCGCCGCCGCCGGTCTCACCGGCCGCGTCGCCACCGCCGCCGCCTTCCTCGCCACCGCCGCCACATGCGGTCAGGACGAGGAGGGCCGCGGCCGCAACGGCGGCATTGCGCGCGAGGATGCCTGTGCGCATCAAACAACTCCCACTGTGGTGTCGGTCGTGCACCCGGCCCGCCCAGGCGGGCGACCGGTCAGTGGGGGGAAGGTAGCTGCCGGATCCGGAGGTGGAGCAGGGGTCGGCACGACCGTGATCAGGTCGTGACCTGCCGGCTCCCGGCTCGTCACACAGCGTGTCGGACGCGCGACCGGGGTCACACCACAGGCGTCAGCTGCCCGTCGCCGGGTCCGCGGCGGCCTGCGGCTGCAGGATGCGCTGGGCGAGCGCCTTCATCGACGTGCGCTCGTTCATCGCCGTCCGCTGGATGAACCGGAATGCCTCGGCCTCGGTCATCCCCTGGTCGGCCATCAGCTTGCCCTTGGCCTGCTCGACCACCTTGCGGGTCTCCAGGCGCTCCTCGAGCGTGCGCACCTCGCCGTCGAGGGCGGTCATCTCGGCGAACCGGCCACGGGCCACCTCGATGGCCGGCACCAGGTCGTTCTTGGAGAACGGCTTGACCAGGTAGGCCATGGCGCCGGCGTCGCGGGCCCGCTCGACCAGCTCGCGCTGGCTGAAGGCGGTCAGCACGATGACCGGGGCGATGCGCGCCGAGGCGATCTGCTCGGCGGCCGAGAGCCCGTCGAGCACCGGCATCTGGATGTCCAGGATCACCAGGTCCGGCCGCAGCTCGGTGGCCCGGTCGACGGCCTGCTGCCCGTCGCCGGCCTCGGCCACGACGGTGTACCCCTCCTCCTCGAGCATCTCCTTGAGGTCGAGGCGGATGAGCGCCTCGTCTTCGGCGATGAGGACCCGGATCGGCTCGCTGCTCACGCGCGGGAGCCTATCGATGCCTGACCGTCCGCGACGGCCCGTTAGGCTGTTCCTCGCCTCACCGGCCGCCCTGGGCCGGCCGGTACGCCCCCGTACCCCAATCGGCAGAGGGAGCGGATTCAAAACCCGCGCAGTGTGCGTTCGAGTCGCACCGGGGGCACGTCGCGTCGCGAGTGGTTGAGCGATCCACAACCCGCGCAGTGTGCGTTCGAGTCGCACCGGGGGCACGTCAGGAGGACCCCGGTGCCGGGCCATACGGTGACACGGTGAGCGAGCCCGAGCCGACGCCGTCCGCCCCGCACATGACCCCGGAGCAGTTCCGCCGGCACGGCCACGAGGTCGTCGACTGGATCGCCGACTACTGGGCACGGATCGGCTCCCTCCCCGTCCGCTCCCCCGTCGCTCCCGGCGACGTGCGCGCGGCGCTGCCGTCCGCCCCGCCGGAGGACGGCGAGCCGTTCGAGGCCGTCCTCGCCGACCTCGACCGCGTCGTCGTCCCCGGGCTGACCCACTGGCAGCACCCCGGCTTCCTGGGCTACTTCCCGGCGAACACCTCCGGGCCCTCGGTGCTCGGCGACCTGGTCTCCGCCGGCCTCGGCGTGCAGGGCATGTCCTGGGTGACCAGCCCGGCGGCCACCGAGCTCGAGCAGCACGTCCTCGACTGGTTCGCCGGCCTGCTCGGCCTGCCGGAGACCTTCCTGTCGACCGGTCCCGGCGGCGGGGTGGTGCAGGACTCCAGCTCCGGGGCCAACCTCGTCGCGCTCCTGGCGGCCCTGCACCGCGCCGGCGGTGGGGAGACCGTCCGCTCCGGCGTCCGGCCCGACGAGTACACCGTCTACGTCTCCGCGGAGACGCACTCCTCCATGGAGAAGGCCGTGCGGATCGCCGGCCTGGGCAGCGACGCCGTCCGGATCGTCGAGGTCGACGGCGACCTGGCGATGCGCCCGCAGTCGCTGCGGGCCCGGCTCGAGCGGGACGTCGCCCGCGGGTACCGGCCGGTGCTGGTCTGCGCCACCGTCGGGACGACGTCGACGACGGCCGTGGACCCGCTCGCCGAGCTCGGGCCGATCTGCCGCGACGCCGGCGTCTGGCTGCACGTGGACGCCGCCTACGCGGGGGTGAGCGCCGTCGTCCCCGAGCTGCGTGGCCTGCAGGCCGGCGTCGAGTGGGCCGACAGCTACACCACCGACGCGCACAAGTGGCTGCTCACCGGCTTTGACGCGACGCTCTTCTGGGTGGCCGACCGGGCCGCGCTCACCGGCGCGCTGGCGATCCTGCCCGAGTACCTGCGCAACGCGGCCACCGACGCCGGCGCCGTCGTCGACTACCGCGACTGGCAGATCGAGCTCGGCCGTCGCTTCCGCGCCCTCAAGCTGTGGTTCGTCCTGCGCTGGTACGGCGCCGAGGGCCTGCGGGCGCACATCCGGTCCGGCGTGGCCCTGGCGCAGGAGCTGGCCGGCTGGGCCGACGCCGACGACCGCTTCGACGTCGTGACCCCGCACCCGCTGTCGCTGGTGTGCCTGGGCCCGCGCTGGCCCGAGGGCGTGGACGCCGACGTCGCCACCATGACGCTGCTGGAGCGGCTCAACGACGGCGGCGAGGTGTTCCTGACCCACACCACGGTCCGCGGTCAGGTGGTGCTGCGGGTGGCGATCGGCGCGCCGACGACGACGCGGGCGCACGTCGAGCGGGCCTGGGCGCTGCTGTGCGAGGGCCACGACTGGCTGGCCGCCGACTTCGCCGAGTCCGCCGCCGAGCGCGCCCGGGAGCAGGCCGAGCGCCGCGCCGCCGCCGAGCGCGTCCGGGAGGACGCCGCGCGGGAGGAAACGGCGCGGGAGGACGCCGCCCGCGCCGTGGCGCTGCAGCCGGTCGAGGCGCCGGCCGCCCAAGACGAGACGGCGGCCCAGGCCCGCGCGCAGGAGGACCTGACGCCGCCGGAGCCCGCCCCGCAAGCCGACGCCGACCACCCGGAGGCCGACGGCGTCGTGCCAGCCCACAGCGGGACCGACGCCGGGGCCCGGGGCACCGGCTCCTGAGTCACGCCCGCAGCGACCGGATGAGGCCCTGCTGGGTGACGGTGGCCACGTGCGTGCCGTCGGCGGCCCAGATCTGGCCGAAGCACAGCGCCCGACCGCCGGAGGCCGCGGGGCTGTCGGTCTCGTAGAGGAACCACTCGTCGGCCCGCACCGGCGCGTGGAACCACACGGCGTGGTCCAGGCTGGCGCCGACGTGCTCCCCGCCCCAGCCGCCGCCGGTCCGGGCCAGCCCGGCGGAGAGCAGGGTCAGGTCGCTGACGAAGGTCAGCGCCGAGCGGTGCACGCTGCCGTCCTCGGGCAGCCGGCCGGCGACCCGCATCCACACGCAGGTGCGGGTGTCCGGCGGGGACTTCGGCGTCCGGTCGAACGGGTCCTCCAGCAGCCGCTGCTCCACCGCCTGGCTGATGGCGAGCGCGGCGGCGGCGCGGTCCCCGTAGGGCGCGACCACCTCCGGCAGGCTGGGCAGGGTCTCCGGCGCCGGCACCTCGGGCATCGGCAGGGCGTGCTCGACGACGGGGGCCTCCGGCACCGCGGCGTCGGCGGTGAGGGCGAAGATGGCGACGTCCTCGCCCCGGCGCCGCTGCCAGGCGATGACCCGCCGCGTGCTGAACGTGCGCCCGTCCCGGATCCGCTCGACGGCGTAGCGGATCTCCTCGTGCGGGTCACCGGGTCGCAGGAAGTACGAGTGCAGCGAGTGCACGCCGCGCTCCCCCGGCAGTGTCCGGGAGGCCGCCATCAGCGCCTGCCCGGCGACCTGGCCGCCGAAGATGCGCTGCAGCGGGGTCCGCGGCGTCTGGCCGACGTAGAGGTCGGTGTCGCGCTCCTCGAGGCCCAGGACGGCCATCAGCGCGGCGGCCTGGCTCTCGTCCCGCATGCGGGTCACGAGTCGGTGCCCACCTCGTGCACGCGGATGAGGTTGGTCGACCCGGGGGTGTTCGGCGGGCTGCCGGCCACGACGACCACCCGGTCGCCCTCCTTCAGCCGGCCGATGGACAGCAGCGAGAAGTCCACCTGCCGGACCATGTCGTCGGTGTGTGACACCGCTGGCACCAGGAAGGTCTCCACCCCCCACGACAGCGCCAGCTGGCTGCGCACCCGCCCGTCGACGGTGAAGGCCAGCAGCGGCATCCGGGGGTGCAGCGCGGCCAGCCGGCGGGCGCTCCCACCGGTCTGGGTGAAGGTGGCCAGGGCCTTGACGTCGAGGGACTCGGCGATGTCCCGCGCGGCCCGCACGATGGCGCCGGAGCGGGACCGGGACTTCCGGATCACCTCGGGGACGCGCACGGTGTCGCTCTCGACGGCGTCGATGATCCGCTCCATCGTGCGCACGGCCCCGATCGGGTGCGCGCCCACGGAGGTCTCCCCGGACAGCATCACCGCGTCCGCGCCGTCCAGGACGGCGTTGGCGACGTCGGAGGCCTCCGCACGGGTGGGCCGGGAGTTGGTGATCATGGACTCGAGCATCTGCGTGGCCACGATGACCGGCTTGTTGCGCTCGCGGGCGGCCTGGACGGCCCGCTTCTGCACCAGCGGCACCTGCTCCAGCGCCAGCTCCACGCCCAGGTCGCCGCGGGCGACCATGATCCCGTCGAAAGCCTCGACGATCGCCTCGAGGTTCTCCACCGCCTCCGGCTTCTCCAGCTTGGCGATCACCGGGACGGTGACGTCCTCCTGACGCATGACGTCGCGCACCAGCTCCATGTCGCGCGGCGAGCGCACGAAGGAGAGCGCCACGAAGTCGACGCCCATGTGCAGGGCGAAGCGGAGGTCCTCCTCGTCCTTGTCCGACATCGCCGGCACGCTGACCGCGACGCCGGGCAGCGACAGGCCCTTGTTGTTCGACACCTCGCCGCCCTCGACGACCAGGCACCACACGTCCGGCCCGTCGACCTCGACGACCGACAGCGCCAGCTTGCCGTCGTCGACCAGCAGCCGGTCCCCGACCTTGGCGTCGGCGGCCAGGCCCTTGTAGGTGGTGGACACCCGCTCGGCAGTGCCCGGGACGTCGTCGATGGTGACGCAGACCCGGGTGCCGGTCTCCCAGGTGACCGGGCCGTCGGCGAAGGTGCCGAGGCGGATCTTGGGTCCCTGCAGGTCGGCGAGGACGGCGACCGCGCGACCGGTGCGGTCGGAGGCCTCGCGGACCAGGCGGTAGGCCTTCTCGTGGTCGGCGTGCGCTCCGTGGCTGAAGTTCAGCCGGGCCACGTCCATCCCCGACTCGACGAGGGCGGTGACCTGCTCCAGGGAGCCGGTCGCCGGACCGAGCGTGCAGACGATCTTGGCGCGTCGCGACATGGGCCAAACGCTAGTCGGGCGGCCGACCCCGCGTGCGCAGGCCGCCCTGTGAGCCTCGTCCACACGCGACGGGGGCCCGGGGCCCGCGCGGAGCGGGACCCGGCCCCGGTCGTCGAGGGGTGCTGTTCAGCTCACCGGAGGGCCACCGCGGTGGGCGTCACCGGGCGCGGCAGCATCGACGACCCGGTCAGCCAGGTGTCGACGGCGCCGGCCGCGGCGCGGCCCTCGGCGATCGCCCACACGATGAGCGACTGGCCGCGGCCCATGTCTCCGGCGACGAAGACACCGGGGACGGTGGACATGAACTCGCCGTCGCGGGCGATGCTGCCGCGCTGGTCGAGCTCCACGCCGAGGCCCTCGACCAGGCCGGTGCGCTGGGCGCCGGTGAAGCCCATGGCGAGGAACACCAGGTCGGCCGGCAGCTCGCGCTCGGTGCCCTCGACCTTCTGGAACCGGCCGTCGACCCGCTCCACGTCGTGGATGAGCAGCGCGCGCACGTTGCCGTCGTCGTCCCCGACGAAGCGCTCGGTGTTGACGCTGTAGAGCCGCTCCCCGCCTTCCTCGTGGGCGCTGGAGACCCGCATGACCATCGGGTAGGTCGGCCACGGGTTGGTCTCGGCCCGACGGTCCGGCGGCGCCGGCATGATCTCCAGCTGGGTCACCGAGAGCGCCCCCTGCCGGTGGGCGGTGCCGAGGCAGTCCGCGCCGGTGTCACCGCCACCGATGATCACGACGTGCTTGCCGTGCGCGTTGATCGGCGGCTCGTCGAGCTCGCCCAGCGCCTGCCGGTTGCCGAAGGGCAGGTACTCCATCGCCAGGTGGATGCCGTCGAGTTCCCGGCCCGGCGCCGGCAGGTCGCGGCCCAGGGTGGCGCCCCCGGCCAGCACGACGGCGTCGTACTCGCCGCGCAGCTGCTCGGTGGTCAGGTCGCCGTCCCGGCCGCTGCCGACCTCGACGCCGGTGACGAACCGGGTGCCCTCGGCCCGCATCTGGTCCAGCCGCCGGTCGAGGACGGCCTTCTCCATCTTGAACTCGGGGATGCCGTAGCGCAGCAGCCCACCGACCCGGTCGGCCCGCTCGAAGACGGTGACGTCGTGCCCGGCCCGGGTCAGCTGCTGGGCGGCGGCCAGCCCGGCGGGGCCGGAGCCGATGACGGCGACCTTCTTGCCGGTGTGCTGCTGCGGGGGCACCGGCTTGACCAGGTCGCGCTGGAACGCCTGGTCGATGATCTCCCACTCGATCTGCTTGATGGTGACCGGCGACTCCTGCAGGTTCAGCACGCAGGAGCCCTCGCACGGCGCCGGGCACAGCTTCCCGGTGAACTCCGGGAAGTTGTTGGTGGCGTGCAGCCGCTCGATCGCCTCGGTCCAGTCGTCGCGGCGGGCGAGGTCGTTCCACTCGGGGATCAGGTTGCCCAGCGGGCAGCCGTGGTGGCAGAACGGGATGCCGCAGTCCATGCACCGGGCGGCCTGCTGGCGCACCGCGGTGACCGGGAAGACGGCGTCCTCCCCGTTCTGCCGGGAGAGGTAGACGTCCTTCCAGTCCAGGATCCGCACGTCGACGGGACGCCGCGGCGGCAGCGCCCGCTCGTGCTTGAGGAAACCGGTCGAGTCAGCCACGTGCGGCCTCCATCACAGCTCGATCCACGTCCGTTCCTGCGGCCTCGGCGGCACGCCGGGCCTCCAGCGCGCGGCGGTAGTCGCGCGGCATGATCACGCTGAACCGCTCCGACCAGCGGCCCCAGTCGGCCAGCAGCGCGGCGGCCACCGGCGACTCGGTGTCCGCGGCGTAGCGGACCAGCACGTCGCGCAGCCACTGCGCGGACTCCCCGTCCAGCGGCTCGACGTCCACCATCTCGGCGTTGACCCGGTGCCGGGCCAGGTCGAGGACGTAGCCGATGCCGCCGGACATGCCGGCCGCGATGTTCCGGCCGGTCGGGCCGAGGACCACCGCGGCGCCGCCGGTCATGTACTCCAGCGCGTGGTCGCCCACGCCCTCCACGACGGCCAGCGCGCCGGAGTTGCGCACGCAGAACCGCTCGCCGACCCGGCCGCGCAGGAAGACCTCACCGGCGGTGGCGCCGTAGCCGATGACGTTGCCGGCGATGACGTTGTCCTCGGCGGCGAAGCCGGCCTCGCGGGCCGGCCGGACGACGATCCGCCCGCCGGACAGCCCCTTGCCGACGTAGTCGTTGGCGTCGCCGAACAGCCGCATGGTGATGCCCCGCGGCACGAAGGCGCCGAAGGACTGGCCCGCCGACCCGGTGAAGGTCAGGTCGATCGTGCCGTCGGGGAGGCCCTCGCCGCCGAAGCGCCGGGTGACCATCGAGCCCAGCATCGTGCCGACGGTGCGGTTCACGTTGCGCACCGGCAGCTCGAGGCTCACCGGCCGCGCGTCGAGCAGCGCGCCCTCGCACAGCTGGATCAGCGTCTGGTCCAGGGCGACGTCCAGGCCGTGGTCCTGCTCGCGCACCTTGTGCCGGGCCGCACCCTCGGGCAGGGCCGGCACGGCCAGCATGCGCGACAGGTCCAGCCCGGCGGCCTTCCAGTGGTCGACGGCCTTGCGGGTGTCGAGCAGCTCGGCGTGGCCGATCGCCTCGTCCAGCGAGCGGAAGCCCAGCTCGGCGAGGTACTGGCGCACCTGCTCGGCGAGGAACTCGAAGAACGTGACGACGAACTCCGGGCGCCCGGTGAACCGCTTGCGCAGCTCGGGGTTCTGCGTCGCGACGCCGACCGGGCAGGTGTCGAGGTGGCAGACGCGCATCATCACGCAGCCGGAGACGACCAGCGGAGCGGTGGCGAAGCCGTACTCCTCGGCGCCCAGCAGGGCGGCGATGACCACGTCGCGGCCGGTCTTCATCTGCCCGTCGGCCTGGACGACGATGCGGTCGCGCAGGCCGTTGGCCAGCAGCGTCTGCTGCGTCTCGGCCAGGCCCAGCTCCCACGGCGAGCCGGCGTGCTTGAGCGACGTCAGCGGCGCCGCGCCCGTCCCGCCGTCGTGCCCGGAGATGAGGACGACGTCGGCGTGCGCCTTGCTCACGCCGGCCGCGACCGTCCCGACGCCGACCTCGCTGACGAGCTTGACGTGGACCCGCGCCTCGTTGTTGGCGTTCTTCAGGTCGTGGATCAGCTGCTTGAGGTCCTCGATCGAGTAGATGTCGTGGTGCGGCGGCGGGCTGATCAGGCCGACGCCCGGCGTGGAGTGCCGGGTGCGGGCGACCCACGGGTACACCTTGGCGCCGGGCAGCTGGCCGCCCTCGCCGGGCTTGGCGCCCTGCGCCATCTTGATCTGGATGTCGTCGGCGTTGACCAGGTACTCGCTGGTGACGCCGAACCGGCCGCTGGCCACCTGCTTGATCGCCGAGCGGCGCAGGTCGCCGTTCGGGTCGGGCTGGAAGCGGTCGGGGTCCTCGCCGCCCTCACCGGTGTTGGACTTGCCGCCCAGCCGGTTCATGGCGATCGCCAGGGTCTCGTGCGCCTCCTGCGAGATGGAGCCGTAGCTCATCGCGCCGGTCTGAAAGCGCTTGACGATCTCGGTGACCGGCTCGACCTCCTCGAGCGGCACGGGCGGGCGGAGGCCGGTGCGCAATGTGAACAGGCCGCGCAGGGTCGCGGCCTCCTCCGACAGCTGGTCGACGGTCTTCGTGTACCGCTCGAAGACCTCGAACTGCCGCGCGCGGGTGGCGTGCTGCAGCAGGAACACCGTCTCGGGGTTGAACAGGTGCACCTCGCCCTCGCGGCGCCACTGGTACTCACCGCCGGTCTCCAGCCGCCGGTGCGCGCGCTCGGTCGGGTTCTCGGGGTAGGCGCGGCGGTGGCGCATGGCCACCTCCTCGGCGAGGACGTCGATGCCGACGCCGCCGAGGGGGCAGGAGGTGCCGGTGAAGTACTCGTCGACGATCTCCTGGGAGAGGCCGACCGCCTCGAAGATCTGCGCCATCGTGTACGAGCCGACGGTGCTGATGCCCATCTTGCTCATGACCTTCAGGACGCCCTTGCCCAGCGCCTTGACCACGTTGCGGACCGCCTGGGCCGACTGGATGCCGGTCAGCACGCCGTCGCGGATGAGGTCCTCGATCGACTCGAAGGCCAGGTAGGGGTTGACCGCGGCGGCGCCGTAGCCGAGCAGCAGGGCGACGTGGTGCACCTCGCGGCAGTCGCCGGACTCGACGACCAGCCCGACCTCCATGCGGGTCTTCTGCCGCACGAGGTGGTGGTGGACGGCGGCGGTCATCAGCAGCGACGGGATCGGCGCGCGGTTCTCGTCGCAGTCCCGATCGGAGAGCACGATGATCCGGGCGCCCGCGGCGATGGCCTTGCTGACCTTGGTGCGCAGCTGCTCGACCGCCTGCGCCAGCGCCGTCCCGCCGCCGTTGACGTCGTAGTGGCCGGTGATCCGGACGGCGGCGTACCCGGGCAGGTCGCCGTCGTCGTCGATGTGCAGGATCTTGGCCAGCTCGTCGTTGTCGATGACCGGGTACGGCAGGAACAGCTGGCGGCACGACGCCGGGGTGGCGCGCAGCAGGTTCTGCTCGGGGCCGAAGGTGCGGCCCAGGCTGGTCACCAGCTCCTCGCGGATGGCGTCCAGCGGCGGGTTGGTCACCTGGGCGAACAGCTGCCCGAAGTAGTCGTACAGCAGCCGGGAGCGGTCCGACAGCGCGGCGACCGGGGTGTCGGTGCCCATGGAGCCGATCGGCTCGGCGCCGGAGGACGCCATCGGGGTGAGCAGGACGCGCAGGTCCTCCTCGGTGTACCCGAACAGCTGCTGCCGGCGGACGACGGACTCGTGGCTGGGCCGGGCGCGGCGGCGCTCGGGCAGCTGCGGCAGGTGCACCAGGCCGGCGTGCAGCCAGTCCTCGTAGGGGTGCTCTCCCGCCAGGGCGCCCTTGACCTCCTCGTCGGAGACGATCTTCCCGGCGGCGGTGTCGACCAGGAACATGCGGCCCGGCTGCAGCCGGCCCTTGGCGACGACGTCGGAGTCGGGGATCTCCAGGACGCCGACCTCGCTGGCCAGCACGACCAGGTCGTCCTTGGTGTGCCACCAGCGGCCCGGGCGCAGCCCGTTGCGGTCGAGGACGGCGCCGATCAGCGTGCCGTCGGTGAACGCGACCGCGGCCGGCCCGTCCCAGGGCTCCATGATCGAGGCGTGGAACCGGTAGAAGGCCCGGCGGGCCGGGTCCATCTCGTCGTGGTTCTCCCACGCCTCGGGGATCATCATGAGCACCGCGTGCGGCAGCGACCGGCCGGACAGGTGCAGCAGCTCGAGCACCTCGTCGAAGGTGGCCGAGTCGCTGAAGTCGCTCGCGGTGACCGGGAAGATCCGCTCGAGGCCGAGCTCGGACGCGGGGCCGGCCGGGCCGTCGAACAGCGCCGTCTCCAGCTTCGCCTCGCGGGCGCGCATCCGGTTCCGGTTGCCCTTGATGGTGTTGATCTCGCCGTTGTGCGCGATCAGCCGGAACGGGTGGGCCAGCGGCCAGCTGGGGAAGGTGTTGGTGGAGAACCGGCTGTGCACCAGCGCGATCGCCGACGCGTAGCGCTCGTCGCGCAGGTCGGGGAAGAAGGCGGGCAGCTGGTCGGTGGTCAGCATGCCCTTGTAGGTGATGGTGCGGCTCGACAGCGAGGCGATGTAGAGGGAGCTGCCGGCCTCGGAGGCGACCCGCTCGGCCCGCTTGCGCAGCACGAAGGCGCGCCGCTCCAGCCGGGTGACGCCGTTGACGGCGACCCCGCCGCCGAACGCGGTGCCGTCGGCGCGGGCACCGATGGTCTCGGCGACGAACAGCTGGGCGAAGTGCGGCATGACCGCGCGGGCGGTGGGGCCGACGTCGGCGCCGTCCGGGTCGACCGGCAGCTCGCGCCAGCCGAGGACGGTCAGGCCCTCCTCGGCGGCGAGGCGGGCGACGTCCTCGACCCGCGCGGCGCGCTCGGCCTCGTCCACGGGCAGGAAGGCGACACCGACCGCGTACTCGCCGACCGGCGGCAGGTCGAAGTCCACCTCGGCGCGCAGCAGCGCGTCGGGGACCTGCGTGAGGATCCCCGCGCCGTCCCCGGAGTTCGGCTCGGAACCGGCGGCGCCGCGGTGGTCCAGGTTGTGCAGGGCGGTGAGCCCGGCGGCCACGGTCTTCCGGCTGGCACGACCCTGCACGTCGGCGACGAAGGCGACGCCGCAGGCGTCCTTGTCGTTGGCCGGGTCGTACAGGCCGCTCGCGGCCGGGACCGCGGAGAAGGGCACAGCGGTGCCGCCGGGGCCGGGGGGAGTCGCGGCGGGGGCGGTGGACTCGGGCATGTCACTCCCGTCGTCGGCACGCCGCCCGGGCGCCGTCGGCGGTGACGGGAGCGGGGCGGGGGCGCTGGGCCCGGCCGGTGGTCAGAGGGCAGAGGAGCGGGCACTGCGGGGAGCCGGCCGGCGGACGGTCGGGGACCGTGGGCCCGGCTGGGGCGAGCGCCGGGGGTGGTGCCCCGGCGCTGTCGTCCGCGGGGCGGCACTGGCCCGGTTCCGACGCGTGCGACCCCGACAGGATCACTGCGGGGCCTTGGCAGAAGGGTACACAGACGCAACACCGATCTCGTACGCCTGACGGCACCGGGACGGCGCGTCGTCCTCAGGACCCGGGGTGTCGCGGGCGCCCGCCGTCACCAGCGTCTTCGCCGTCCCGGGGCTCCACGGCGCCCGGGGCGACGGCGGGAGCGGCGTCGGCCCGGTCGCCGCGGGTCTGCCCGGTGTCGGCAGCGTCACGTCCCCGCCCGATCACCTCGCGGGGCCGGCCGCGCTGCCAGACCAGGTAGGCCACCGCGAGCAGGCCGACGACCACCGAGGTGTAGACGTTGATCCGGATGCCGGCGATGGTCTCCGCGGGGTCGCTGCGCAGCAGCTCGATCCACAGCCGGCCGACGCAGTAGAGGGCGACGTAGAGCGCGAAGGCGCGCCCGTGGCTGAGCCGGAACCGCCGGTCGGCCCAGATCACGACGAGTGCGGCGGCCAGGTTCCACAGCAGCTCGTAGAGGAACGTCGGGTGGAAGGTGCCGAGCACGAGCGGCTGGCCGTCGGGGCCGGTCACCGCCTCGGTGCCGGTCCAGTCGTGGATCGTCAGTGCCCAGGGCAGGTCGGTGGCGCGCCCGTAGAGCTCGTTGTTGAACCAGTTGCCCAGCCGGCCGATGGCCTGCGCGACGAGCAGCCCAGGGGCCACCGCGTCGGCGAAGGCGGGCAGCGGGATGCCCCGGCGGCGGCAGGCGATCCACGCGCCGACCCCGCCCAGGGTGATCGCGCCCCAGATGCCGAGGCCGCCCTCCCAGATGGCGAGGGCCCGCACCGGGTCGCCGCCCTCGCCGAAGTACGGACGGGGACTGCTGATCACGTGGTAGAGCCGGCCACCGATGATCCCGAACGGCACGGCCCACACGGCGATGTCGAGGACCTCACCCGGCGCCCCGCCCCGGGCCACCCAGCGGCGCTCGGTGATCAGCACCGCCGCGACGATCCCGGCGATGATGCACAGCGCGTAGGCGCGGATGGGCAGCGGGCCCAGCTCCCAGACGCCCTGCGTCGGGCTGGGGATCGCGGCGAGCGCCGTCACGGGACGGTCACCGGACGGCGCACGCCGGCGGCGAGGTCCTCCGACAGCCGGCGCACGCCGTCGGCGCCCCGGCCCTCGAGCAGCTCGCGCACGTAGGCCGACCCGACGATGACGCCGTCGGCGAAGGACGCGACCTCGGCGGCCTGGTCGCCGTTCGAGACGCCCAGCCCCACGCACACCGGCAGGTCGGTGACCGCGCGGGTGCGGGCGACCAGCTTCTCCGCCGCGTCACCGACGGTGGCCCGGGTGCCGGTGACGCCCATGGTGGAGGCGGCGTAGACGAAGCCCCGGCAGGCCGCGGCGGTCGCGGCCAGCCGCGCGTCGGTCGAGGACGGCGCGACCAGGAACACCCGGTCGAGGTGAGCGGCCTCCGACGCGGCCAGCCACGGCCCGGCCTCGTCGGGGATGAGGTCGGGGGTGATGGCCCCCGCTCCCCCGGCGGCGGCCAGGTCGGCGGCGAACCGGTCGACGCCGTAGCGCTCGACCGGGTTCCAGTAGCTCATCACCACCGGGACCGCACCCGCGGCGGCGACCGCCTGGACGGCGCGCAGCACGTCGCGCATGCCGACGCCCGCGCGCACCGCCGGGTCGACGGCCTGCTGGATCACCGGGCCGTCCATGCCCGGGTCGCTGTAGGGGACGCCGACCTCGACGACGTCGGCCCCGCCCTCGACCGCGGCCACCATGGCCGCGATCGAGCGGTCGACGTCCGGGTAGCCGACCGGGAGGTAGGCGACCAGCGCCGAGCGTCCCTCCGCCCTGGCGCCGGCGATGGTGTCCTGCAGGCGACTCACGCCGACTCCCCCGCGTCCTGCCCGGCGACCGCGTCGCCGGAGGTGACCGCGCCCTCGATGGGCTGCTGGTCGGTGTCCATGCCGGCGCCGGGCTCGACGTGCTCGCGGTCGCCCAGGCCGAACCAGCGCGACGCCGTCTCGACGTCCTTGTCGCCGCGGCCGGAGAGGTTGACCAGCAGGAGCGCGTCCGGGCCCAGCTCCTTGCCGAGCGTGATCGCCCCGGCCAGGGCGTGCGCCGACTCGATGGCCGGGATGATGCCCTCGGTGCGGCACAGCAGCGCGAAGGCCTCCATCGCCTCGGCGTCGGTGACCGGGCGGTACTCCGCGCGGCCGATGTCGTGCAGGTGGCTGTGCTCGGGGCCGACACCCGGGTAGTCCAGGCCGGCGCTGATCGAGTGCGACTCGACCGTCTGGCCGTTCTCGTCCTGGAGCAGGTAGGAGCGGGCGCCGTGCAGCACCCCCGGCGTCCCGCCGGTGATGGTCGCCGCGTGCCGGCCGGACCCCACGCCGTCCCCGCCGGCCTCCAGGCCGACCAGGCGGACGCCGTCGTCGGGGACGAAGGCGGTGAAGATGCCGATGGCGTTGGAGCCGCCGCCCACGCAGGCCAGCACGGCGTCGGGCAGCCGGCCGACCCGCTCGAGCACCTGGGCGCGCGCCTCGTCGCCGATGACCCGCTGGAAGTCGCGGACCATCTCCGGGAACGGGTGCGGGCCGGCGACGGTGCCGAACACGTAGTTCGTGGTCTCCACGTTGGTGACCCAGTCGCGGAAGGCCTCGTTGATGGCGTCCTTGAGGGTGCGCGAGCCGGTGGTGACCGGGACGACCTCGGCGCCGAGCAGCCGCATCCGGGCGACGTTGAGCGCCTGGCGCCGGGTGTCCTCCTCGCCCATGTAGATCGTGCAGGACAGCCCCATGAGCGCGGCCGCGGTGGCGGTCGCGACGCCGTGCTGCCCCGCGCCGGTCTCGGCGATGACCCGCCGCTTGCCGATCCGCCGGGTGAGCAGGGCCTGGCCCAGCACGTTGTTGATCTTGTGCGAGCCGGTGTGGTTGAGGTCCTCGCGCTTGAGCCAGATGCGCGCCCCGCCGGCGTGCTCGGCGAACCCCGGCACCTCGGTGATCGGGCTCGGCCGGCCGGTGTAGTCGCGCTGCAGCGCGGCGAACTCCTCGATGAAGGCCGGGTCGACGCGCATCGCGCGGTAGGCCTCGGTCAGCTCGTCGAGGGCGGCGATCAGCGCCTCCGGCACGAAGCGGCCACCGAAGACCCCGAAGTGGCCGGTGGCGTCGGGCCAGCTGGGGTGCGCCGGCTCGAGTCGCTCCCCGGGCGGGTGGACGGCGCTGGTGGTCATGGGCCCAGTGTCCCGCGCCTCGGCGTGCAGGTGGTGGAGGGGGTCAGCGCGCCGGACCTCAGGACTGGGGCGACGCCTGCTCCTGCGGTCGTGCCCGCGCTCCTGCGGTCGTGCAGCACCGCAGGGGCGCACGGGCTGCCGCACGAGCAGCAGGCGCTCAGCGGGGGGTGCGCGGGGTGGCCGGGTGCGCGCCGGCCGTGACCAGGTCGGCGACCGCCTGGCGGGCGTCGCCGGCGGTGACCAGGCCCTCGCCGACGAGGACGGCGTCGGCGCCGGCCGCCGCGTAGGAGATGAGGTCGTGCGGGCCGCGGACGCCGGACTCGGCGACCTTCACCACCTCCGACGGCAGCCCGGGGGCGATCCGCTCGAAGGTGGAGCGGTCGACCTGCAGCGTGGTGAGGTCGCGGGCGTTGACGCCGATCACCGCGGCGCCGGCGGACAGCGCCCGGTCGGCCTCGGCCTCGGTGTGCACCTCGACGAGCGCGGTCATGCCCAGCGACTCGACCCGTTCCACCAGCCCGAGCAGGGCGTTCTGCTCGAGCGCGGCCACGATGAGCAGGACGACGTCCGCCCCGTGGGCCCGCGCCTCGTGCACCTGGTAGCTGGTGACGACGAAGTCCTTGCACAGCACCGGGACGTCGACGGCGGCGCGGACCGCGGCGAGGTCGGCCTGGCCGCCGCCGAAGCGGCGCCTCTCGGTGAGCACGCTGATGACCCGGGCGCCACCGTCGGCGTACTGCCGGGCCAGCACCGCGGGGTCGGGGATGTCGGCGAGCGCGCCCTTGGAGGGGCTCTGCCGCTTCACCTCGGCGATGACGCCGACGCCGGGCGCACGCAGCGCGGCGAGGGCGTCGAGGGGCGGGCGGGCGTCCCGGGCGGCGGCCTTGACCTCCGCCAGCGGGGTGGCCGCCTCACGGGCCGCCAGGTCCTCACGGACGCCGGCGACGATCTCGTCGAGCACGGACACGAGTCCCTCCCCGCTGCTGCTCGTCATCCGCCCACCGGGCCATCGGAACCGGCCACCGGGCGCGGCCCCGGCCGGGACCCGATCCGTGGACCCACTCTAGAGGCGGCGGACCCGCCGACTCCCCGCGGGGGCGGCCGGACACCCCGCACAGGGGTGTGGAGCCGGCGGTCCCGGGTAGTCAGCGCTGTTCGCCGGGGTCCTCGGTGGGGTCCTCGCCACGGTCGAGCGCCCGCCAGGCGTCCAGGGCGCGGTCCTCGTCGGTCCGCCGGCGGACGGGCGCCGCGGCGGCGGGGCGCTCGTAGCGGCGTCCCATGCCCGGCCAGCTCGACCCGCGCAGCACGGTGAGCAGGCCGGCCGCCACCGCCAGCAGCCCGGCGACGAGCACCAGCACCGGCCAGGCGGCGGACACCCCGGCCGTGAGCGTGCTCCCCGGCGTCCCGCTGCCGACCACCCCGGCCGCCGTGACCTCCGCGTCGGTGAGCAGCGTGCGCAGGCCCGACCAGCCGAGCACTCCCCCGGCGACGGCGGCCAGCAGGCCGATCAGGACGCGACCGGCGCCGCGGACGGCGACCAGCGCCACCGCGGCCGCCAGCAGCACCAGCCCACCCGCCGGGACCAGCGGTGCGAGCTGTGAGCCGGTCAGCTGCTCGGTGACCGGCGGCAGCGGCTCGGGCCGTTCGACGGTGGCCGTCACCCAGGTCTGGCCGCCGGCGGACAGCGCCAGCCCGCCGGCCGCCGCCGCCCCGACGACGGCCGCCGCCATCTCCCGGCGGGCCGTCCCCGTCACGGGAGCTCCCGCATCCCCTCCGCCGTGGCGATCGCCGAGAGCACCGCGCGTGCCTTGTGCCGGGTCTCGGCCTCCTCAGTGCCGGGGTTGCTGTCGGCCACGACACCCGCACCGGCCTGCACGTAGGCCCGCCCCTGGTGCAGCACCGCCGTCCGGATCGCGATCGCCATGTCGAGGTCGCCGCCGGCGTCGACGTAGCCGACGGTGCCGGCGTACAGCGCCCGCCGGGTGGGCTCCAGCGACTCGATGATCTCCATCGCGCGCGGCTTGGGCGCCCCGGAGACGGTCCCGGCGGGGAAGGTCGCGTCGAAGACGTCGAGGGCGTCCCACTGCGGGGCGACCTCGCCGGCCACGGTCGACACCAGGTGCATGACGTGGCTGTAGTGCTCGACGCGCATGAAGTCGGGCACCTCCACCGAGCCCGGCACGCAGACCCGCCCCAGGTCGTTGCGGGCCAGGTCGACGAGCATCACGTGCTCGGCGCGCTCCTTGGGGTCGGCGAGCAGGCCCTCGGCCAGCCGAACGTCCTCCTCCGGGGTCGCGCCGCGCGGCCGGGTCCCGGCCGGCGGGTGCACGACCGCCGAGCTGCCGGTCACCGTGACCAGCGCCTCCGGCGAGGAGCCGACGACGTCGAACGGCGACTCCCGCCCGGCGAAGCGCAGCAGGTACATGTACGGCGAGGGGTTGGTCGCCCGCAGCACCCGGTAGAGGTCCAGCGCCTCGACCTCGGTGGGCACCTCGAAGCGCTGCGAGAGCACCACCTGGAAGGCGTCGCCGGCCCGGATGTGCTCGCGCACCCGCTCCACGCCGTCCTCGAAGACGCCCGGTGCCATGTTGCTCCGCACCGGCGGCGGCGCGGCCGTCGCGAAGGTGGCCACCCCGGGGAGCGCGGCCTTGGCCAGGTCGGCGGCCATCGCGTCGAGCCGGGTCACCGCGTCGTCGTAGCCCTCGGACCCGCGCAGCGCGTTGGCGATGAGCAGCACCGTGCCGTCGTGGTGGTCGAGCACCGCGAGGTCGGTGACCAGCATGAGCGCGAGCTCGGGCATGCCGAGGTCGTCGACGGCGGTGACCGGCAGCCGCTCCAGCCGCCGGACGACGTCGTAGCCGAGGTAGCCGACCAGGCCGCCGGTCAGCCGGGGGAGGTCGGCGTTCCGCGGCGAGCGCAGCCGGCGGGCCAGCGTGCGGACGGCGGCCAGCGGGTCGGCGGGCAGGTCGTCGGTGAGGCCGGGCAGCTGTTCCCCCAGCCACAGCGCGGCGCCGTCCCGCTCGCTGAGCACCCCGGCGCTGCGGACGCCGACGAAGCTGTACCGGCTCCACTGCTTGCCCTGCTCGGCCGACTCCAGCAGCACCGTGCCCGGCCGGTTGCCGGCGAGCTTGCGGTAGATGCCGACCGCGGTCTCGCCGTCGGCGAGCAGCCGCCGGGTGACCGGGACCATCGGCTGGTCCAGCGCCGCGAACTCCGCCCGCGAGGGGGAGGTCTCACCGAGCCGCACGGGTGACCTCCAGCTCGCGGTGGAAGCAGGAGCGCTCGCCGGTGTGGCAGGCCGGCCCCTCCTGGTCGACGAGCACCAGCAGCGCGTCGCCGTCGCAGTCCAGGCGCACGTCGCGGACCCACTGGCGGTGCCCGGAGGTCTCCCCCTTCACCCAGTACTCCCGCCGGCTGCGCGACCAGTAGGTGGCCCGGCCGGTGCTGAGGGTGCGGCGCAGCGCCTCGTCGTCCATCCACGCGACCATGAGCACCTCACCGGTGTCGTGCTGCTGGACGACGGCGGCGACCAGACCGGCGGGGTCGCGGCGCAGGAGTGCGGCGACCGCGGGGGCCAGGGCGGACTCGGCGGCGGGGACGGCGGACACGGTCCGATCGTCCCACCCGCCGCCGACCGGCCGGATCACCGGTGCGGCGTCGTCCCCCCGTCCGGGCTGCTCGTGAACCACGCCCGGGCGGGCCGGCCCACGCTGAGGCCCAGGGCGACCGCCGGCCCGGCGGCGAAGCACACGACCAGGAGCGGCAGCAGCCCCGACGCCGGGCCGAAGGCGCCCAGCAGGCGCGCCGCCCAGTAGGCGGCCAGCGCCAGCTGCAGGGCGAACGCGGCTGCGAGGGTCCAGCGGGCGGATGCGCGGCGGCTGGTGAGCGCCAGGACCCCGGCGACCACCAGCAGGAGCACCGAGACCAGCTGCACGAGGGAGAGCACGCCCGCCTCGGCGGCGAGGGCCGCGCCGTCTGCCGGGAACCCGGGCTGGCCGGCGGCCATCGAGAACACCGACCCGAGCAGCTGCAGGTAGGCGGTCGCCAGGGCCACCCCCGCGGCCTGCACGAAGGCGAGCACCGCGGCGGCGATCACCTGTCCCGGCCGCTGCGGCCGCGCGGGGGACGGCGGCCACGGTTGCGGCCAGGCGGCGTGCGGCCACGCCGTCCCGTACGGGGCCGGCGGCCAGCCGGGAGCCGGCCGGTACGGCGTCGTCGGCGGCGGCCCCGCGTAGGGGGCGCCGGGCTGCGTCTGCGTCGCCGGGTCAGACCAGGGGCTCGGGTGCGTGCTCACCGGGTGCACGGTCCGACCCCGCACCCGGTCGGCTCCCCGGCCGCCGGCGCGCCCTGCGGTGCTCTCTCGCGCGTCGTGCTCACAGCGCGGCCGCCAGCGCGCGGCCGGCGACCCGGCCGCTGAACAGGCAGCCGCCGAGGAAGGTGCCCTCCAGCGAGCGGTAGCCGTGCATGCCGCCGCCGCCGAAGCCAGCGACCTCGCCCGCGGCGTAGAGGCCCGGGAACACCTCACCGCCGGCCCGCAGGACGCGGCCGGAGAGGTCGGTCTCCAGCCCGCCGAGGGTCTTGCGGGTGATCAGGTTGAGCCGGACGGCGATCAGCGGCCCGGCCTCGGGGTCGAGCAGCCGGTGCGGCGGGGCCACGCGGATCAGCTTGTCGCCGAGGTAGTTGCGGGCGCCGCGGATCGCGGTGACCTGCAGGTCCTTGGTGAAGGGGTGGGCGATCTCGCGGTCGCGGGCGACCACCTCGCGCTCGACGTCGACCAGGCTCAGCTCGGGGGTCCCGCCGGTGACCCGGTTCATGCCGGCGACCAGCTCGGGCAGGGTGCGCGCGACGACGAAGTCCTCCCCCGCGTCGAGGAAGGCCTGCACGGGCGCGGCGACGCCGGCCCGGACCCGGCCGAGCAGCAGCTTGACGTCCCTGCCGGTGAGGTCGGGGTTCTGCTCGGAGCCCGACAGCGCGAACTCCTTCTCCACGATCTTGTGCGTGGCGACGAACCAGGTGTGCTCGTACCCGGTCTGCCCGATGTGGGCGAGCGTGCCGAGGGTGTCGAAGCCGGGGAACAGCGGCACCGGGAGCCGCTTGCCGGTCGCGTCGAGCCACAGCGACGACGGCCCGGGCAGGATCCGGATGCCGTGCCGCTGCCAGACCGGCGAGTGGTTGGCGATGCCCTCGGTGTAGTGCCACATCCGATCGCGGTTGACCAGGTTCCCCCCGGCGGCCTCGGTGGCCTGCAGCATCCGGCCGTCGACGTGCGCCGGGACGCCGGAGAGCAGCCGCTGCGGCGCCGGGCCCAGGCGGGCGGGCCAGTTCTGCCGGACCAGGTCGTGGTTGCCGCCGATGCCACCGGAGGTGACGACGACGGCCTGCGCGCGGACCTCGAAGTCCCCGACCGCCTGGCGGGAGCTGGCCTCCCCGCGCGCGATGTCGCTGGGCTCCAGCACGCTGCCGCGGACGCCGGTGACCGCGCCGCCGCTGACCACCAGCTCGTCGACGCGGTGGCGGGACAGCAGCTGCAGCACGCCCCGGTCGGCCGCGGCCCGCACCCGGCGGGCGAAGGGCTCGACGAGGCCCGGGCCGGTGCCCCAGACGATGTGGAACCGGGGCACGGAGTTGCCGTGGCCGGTGGCGGTGTAGCCGCCGCGCTCGGCCCAGCCGACGACCGGGAAGAAGCCGACGCCCTGCTCGCGCAGCCACGCCCGCTTCTCCCCCGCGGCGAACTGCAGGTAGGCCTCGGCCCACCGGCGCGGCCAGTGGTCCTCCTCGCGGTCGAAGCCGGCGGTGCCGAGCCAGTCCTGCCGGGCCAGCTCGAGCGAGTCGCGCACCCGCAGCCGGCGCTGCTCGGGCGAGTCGACGAGGAACAGCCCGCCGAACGACCACCAGGCCTGCCCGCCGAGGGACTGCTCGGGCTCCTGGTCGAGCAGGACCACCCGCTTGCCCGCGTCGGCCAGCTCCGCGGCGGCGACCAGTCCGGCCAGCCCCGCCCCCACCACGACGACCTCGGTGTCGATCACGTGTCTCCTCGCTGGCACTCGTCGCCGACGTGATCGGCGATGCCGTGTCCCTGCGTGACCTCGCGAGCTCGGTCACGTGTCTCCTCGCTGGCGCTCGTCGCCGACGTGATCGGCGATGCCGTCTCCCTGCGTGACCTCGCGAGCTCGGTCACGTTGCGCACGCTAGCCGGTGCGCTGCGTCCGACGGCCCTGCTCGGGGGCCCGCGTCGCCCGGGCGGGGCGCGTCCAGTCCCGCACCGGGCGGCGGACGGCGAGCACCAGGCACCCGACCGGCCCGACGAGCAGCAGCAGTGCCTGCCCGGCCACCGCACCGAGACCGAGGGCGCCGAACAGCGCAGCGGCGCCCAGCAGGCAGAGCACTAGGACGACGCTGACGACGGCCAGCAGGATCCACGCCCGCGCGCACCCGAGGACGACGAGCACCGCGCCGGCCAGGGCGAGCACCGCCAGCACCGCGGGGACGACGACGGACCAGGACGCCGCCACCTCCGGGTCCCGCAGCAGCCAGGCCAGCCACAGGTACTCGGCGGCGACCAGGACGCCGAACACGGCGGCGAAGGGGGCGAGGACCGGCCGTCCGGCCGGGAGGGTCGGCGGCTGCTGCCGGGGCGCCGCCCGGGGCGAGCGACGCGCCGCCGCCCGGCTGCGGGAGGAGGACGACGCCATGGCCGGCAGCGTAGGAGAAGGACCCCCTTGCCCCCCGCCACTCGCAAGCTCGTGGCGGGACCCTGCAAGGGGGCCGCTCAGCTGGGCGCGGCTAGCGGGTGCGGCGCGGCCGTGCGGCCACCCAGCGGCGCACCCGCGGGGTGGCGGCCAGCACCGCGGCGAGCAGCGGGGCCACCAGGAGCAGCAGCGGCAGGGCCGCGTTGCCGGCGTCCTCGGTGCCGGTGGCCGCCCAGACGACCGCACCGGCCAGCGCCGCGACCGGGACGACGGCGAGCACCAGGAACAGCCAGCTGCGGCGGGCCAGGAGCCAGACCGCGCCCCACACCTGCAGGAGCGGCGCGAGCAGGAGCAGGTAGGTCCACGGGTCCGGCCCGGCGTCGGCGCTGAGCCCGCCGAGCGCCACGGCGATGACGGCGAGGAAGGCCGGCGGCAGGGCGCCGACGAGACCGAGGACGGCGGCGACGATGCCGAGCGGCGGGATGCGCGAGTCCGGCGGAGGCAGGTCGGCTGCCGGACGACCTCGGTCGCGGGGAGTGGCCACGCCCGCAGGCTAGGCGGCCGGGACCTGGTGGGGCGGCCCGCCGGCCCGCACGGCACGGCCCGCCGCCACCCACCGGCGGGAACTGGGCGTCAGCGCCAGACCGGCTGCCACCGGCGAGATCGCCAGCCAGGGCCCCAGGGACCGCAGGACGTCCAGCCCGTCGGTGCCGTGCCCGGCGAGGAAGGCGAGCACGGCGATGGCGACGAGCCCTCCGAGGACCAGCACCGAGGGCACCGCGGACAGCACGAGCGGCCACCACCCGCGGCGGCACAGCAGCCACCCGGCGCCGGCCAGGTGCAGCGCCGCGGCGAGAGCGATCGCCGTGACGAACGGGTCGCCGAAGTCCCCGTCGTCGCCGTCCAGGGCGTGTCCGACGAGGGCCACGGTGGCCAGGACCAGGGCGCCGAGGATCCCGAGGGCGCCGCCGAGCCGTGCCGTCGCCGGTGACCCGCTGCGGGAGGAGGTCGAGGGCCGCGGTGCGCCCGAGGGTGACGGGTGCGGCGAGAACGGGTGCATGCCGCCCGATGCTCGGGGAGGAGTGGCTCACGCGGGCCCGCGGCGGCAGATCTGTGGACGACGGCGACCGCCGTCCCGCGGGCACCTCGTCGTCGCCGGTGACGACGCACCGCACGTCAGGCCGTCGGCTGGGGCTCCCCGGCCGAGGACCGGCGCCAGGAGGCGTGCAGCCGCGCGTAGGGGCCGTCGGCGTCCACCAGCTCGGCGTGCGACCCGCGCTGCACCACCCGACCGGCGTCGACGACGAGCACCTCGTCGGCCCGCTCGGCGGTGGAGAGCCGGTGGGCGATGGTGAGCGTCGTCCGGCCGTCGGTGAGCCGGTCGAGGGCGTGGGTGAGGCGGCGCTCGGTGGCCGGGTCGACGGCGCTGGTGGCCTCGTCGAGGACGAGCAGGTCGGGGTCGGCGACGTAGGCGCGCGCGACGGCGACCAGCTGGCGCTCCCCCGCCGACAGCGACTCCCCGCGCTGACCGACCGGTGTGGTCACGCCCCCGGCCAGCCCGGCCACCCAGTCGCCCAGCCCGAGCTCCTCGAAGGCGGCGTGCACGTCGGCGTCGGTGAGCCCCGGCCGCCCGTAGCGCACGTTGTCGGCCACCGTGGCGTCGAAGAGGAAGCCGTCCTGCGGCACCATGACCACCCGCTGCCGCAGCGAGGCGAACGCGACCTGCTCCAGGGGGATCCCGGCCAGCAGCACGCGGCCCTCGGTGGGGTCCATCAGCCGGGTGACCAGCTTGGCGAACGTCGTCTTGCCCGAGCCGGTCTCCCCCACGATGGCGACGCGGCGGCGCGGCGCGATCTCCAGGTCGACGTCCTGGAGCGCAGGAGGCGCCCCCGGTGCGTAGCGGAAGGTGACGTGCTCGAACCGCACGCCCAGCGGCGTGTGCGGCAGCTCCCGTGCCGTGGCCGGGTCGGCGGCGGCGGGGTCGCGCACGTCGGGCTCGGTCTGCAGGACGTCGAGGACGCGGCGGAACCCGGCGAGTGCGTTCTGCGCCTCGTTGAGGACCTCGCTGGCCATCTGCACCGGCGCGACGAACAGCGTGACGAGGAAGAAGAAGGCCACGAGGGTGCCGGCGGTGAGGTCGCCACCGACGCCGAGCAGGACGCCGACCACGATGATCGCCGCGTTGGCCAGCGCTGCGACGACCTCGCCGCTGACGAAGACCGCCGCGGTCACCTTCTGGGCCCGGACCTGCGCGCGGTAGTGCCGGCCGATGGCGCGGTCGAGGCGGGCCGCGGTGCGCTCCCGGATGCCGTACGCACGGACGGTGGGGGCGCCGACGACCGTCTCGGAGACCGCGGCCAGGACGTCGCCGACCCGTTCGCGGACCAGGCCGTAGGCGGCGGCCAGCCGGCGGGCGAGGAACCGGATCGCGACGCCCAGCGGCACGAAGCAGACCAGCACCAGCAGCGTGAGCTGCCAGGAGTAGAAGGCCATGACGACGGTGGCGACCAGCAGCTGGCCGATGCTCACCACGCCCAGCACGCCGCCCCACTGCATGAAGGTCGACAGCTGGTCGACGTCACTGGTGACGCGCGAGACCAGCGAGCCGCGGCGTTGCCCCTGCTGGTGCAGCACCGACAGGTCGTGCACGTGCCGGAAGGCCCGCGACCGCAACCCGGCCAGTGCGGTCTCCGTGGTCCGGAACAGCCGGACGTTCATCGCGTACACCGCCCCGGCGGTGAGGACGACGACGACGGCGCAGACGACCACGACGTCGCGGACCAGGTCGCCGTCCGGGCCGCCGGGCCCGGACAGGCCGCGGTCGACCACCTGCTGGACGGCGACGGGCACGACCACCCGCCCGGCGGTCGCCAGCAGGGCGAGGGCGAAGGTGAGCGGCAGACCGCGGCGGAACTCGGGCATCAGGCGCAGCCCGCGGCGCAGGGTCGCCAGCGCGCCCTCGCTGCGGTGCTCGGCGACGGTGGCGGTCATGCGGCGACCTCGGTCTGCGCGTAGGCGCGCACCAGCGCGGCGTAGCCCGGGACCTCCGCGAGCAGCTGCTCGTGGCTGCCACGGGCGAGCACCCGGCCGCCCTCCAGCCAGACGACCTCGTCGGCCAGGGCGATGGTGGCCTGCCGGTAGGCGACGACGACCACGGTCGAGGGCCGCTCGGCGTCGCGCAGGGCGTCGAGGATGCGTGCCTCGACCGCCGGGTCGACGGCGCTGGTCGCGTCGTCGAGGACGAGCAGGCGGGGCCGGCGGACCACCGCGCGGGCCAGCGCCAGCCGCTGCCGCTGCCCGCCGGAGAGGGTGGCGCCCCGCTCTCCCACCCGCGTGTCGAGCCCCTCGGGCAGCCGGCGCACGAACTCGTCGGCGGCGGCGACCCGCAACGCGGCCTCGACCTCCTCGTCGGAGTACTCCTCACCGAGGGTCACGTTGCCGCGCACCGTGTCGTCGAAGAGGAAGGTGCCCTGCGGGACGAACGCCGCCTGGGTGGAGACCTCCCCCTCGCGCAGCGCGCGCAGGTCCACCTCGTCGAGGAGCACCTGCCCGCTGCGTGGGTCGACCAGCCGCACGAGGAGCCCGGCCAGCGTCGACTTGCCCGAGCCGGTAGGTCCCACGACGGCCACCGTGCTGCCGGCCGCGACGTCGAAGGTGACGCCCGACAGCGTGGGGCGGGCGGCGCCGTCGAAGCCGTACTCCACGCCGCGCAGCGCCAGCTCGGCCCCACCGGTGCGGCCGGCTGCCGCCGTGCTGCCGTGCGGCGTCTCGCCGGTGGCGTCGAGCACCGGGGTGACCCGGTCGAACCCGGCGAGGGCGCGGGGCAGGTCGGCCAGCACCCACCCGATCGCGCGGATGGGGAGCGCGAGCAGGGTGAACAGGTAGGCGATCGACACCAGTTCGCCGGGGCCGGTGGCTCCGTCGGCGACCCGGCCGACGCCGACGAGCAGGACGGCCAGCGTCCCGAGCGTGGGCAGCGCCTCCATCAGCGGGTCGAACAGCCCGCGCACCCGGCCGACGGCGACCAGCGCATCGCGCAGCTCCTCGGCGCGGGCGGTGAACCGGCGGCCCTCGACGTCCTCCCGGCCGAGGGTCTTGACCACCAGGGCGGCGTCGAAGCTCTCGTGGGCGATCTCGCTGACCTCGGCACGCAGTTGCTGGGCCCGCTGCATGCGCGGGGCCATCACCTGCGAGTAGACGGCGTTGACAGCGAAGACCAGGGGGAAGACCACGAGGCCGATCAACGCCAGCCAGGGGTCGGTGACCACGAGCACGGCGACGGTGATGCCGATCATGACGACCGCGCCGCAGGCGAACGGCAGTGGTGCGACGAAGAACCAGGCGGCCTCGACGTCGGAGTTGGCGTTGGACAGCAGCTGCCCCGTCGGGTGGCGCTGGTGCCAGGACAGCGGCAGGCGCAGGTACTGGCCGGTCACCCGGCGGCGGTAGTCGGCCTGCAGGCGGTAGCCCATGATGCCGGCGAACAGCCGCCGGCCCAGGATGCCGAGGATCCGCAGGAGGGCCACCCCGAGGACGGCGGCGACGGCGAGCGCGAGCCCCGCCGCGGACGGCTCGCCCGTGGCGAACGCCGGCAGCACGACCCGGTCGGTGACCGCGCCGATGACGTAGGCGCTGGCCACGGTCATGCCGCCGTAGAGGACGCTGGCGGCGAACGCCCAGGTGAACATGCCCGGCTGCTCGGCGATCGCGCGCCCGATGTGGCGCATCCCTCGCCGCACCACGGCGTCTCGGCGGCGGGGCACAGGTCTCCTCGGTGGTCGTGCGGGGCGGCACTCCGACTGTACTTAGAGGAGCTAAGGAGCCGCCTCCGGTTTCCCGGGCCCGCCCCGTCGGTAACCCCGCTCGGTGACCTCCTCTTCCCGGCCCCTGGCCGCGCGCGAGCGTGTGGCGCTCGCCGACCTCCTCGAGGAGCTGGGGCCGGACGCGCCCACCCGCTGCGAGGGCTGGACGACGGCGCACCTGGCCGCGCACCTCGTCACCCGGGACCGCCGTCCGGACACCACGCCCGGCTTCGCCCTGGAGGCGACGCCGGTCGGCCGGCCGTTCGCCGCCTGGTCCCACCACGTGGAGGACCGCCTCCGGGCCGGCTCCCGGTACGCCGACCTGGTGGCCCGCGTCCGCTCCGGGCCGCCGCGGTGGCTGCCGGCCGCGTGGCCGCCGGTGTCCGCGGTGGTCGACACCGCGGAGTACGCCATCCACCACGAGGACGTCCGCCGGGCCCGGCCGGGCTGGACACCCCGTGCGCTCCCGCGGGGAGACCAGGACCGGCTCTGGGGCAACGCCGTCCTCTTCGGTCGGCTCGCCGCCGGCGGGGTGCCGGGGGCGCTGGTGCTGCGCCGCACCGACGTCCCCGGGGTGGAGCGGCGCTACCGGAGCGGGACCCCGGAGACGGTGGTGGCAGGTGAGCCGCTGGAGCTGCTGCTGTGGGCCAGCGGGCGCCGGGACGTCGCCCGCGTCACCACGGGCTGACGGAGGACCCCGGCCTCCCCACCCTCGCGAGCTCGGGGGGGTGCCCCGGATCGGGCCGGCCGGTCAGCGCAGTGGGTGGTCGGCCTCCCGGCGGACGGGGACGCCGGCGTCGCCGAGGGCGGCCTTGACGTCGCCGATGCGCAGCTTGCCGAAGTGGAAGACGGTCGCGGCGAGCACCGCGTCGGCGCCGGCCCCGACCGCGGGCGGGAAGTGCGCGGTCTCCCCCGCCCCGCCGCTGGCGATGACCGGCACCGTGACCTCGCGGCGCACCGCACGGATCAGCTCCAGGTCGAAGCCGGCCTCGGTGCCGTCGGCGTCCATCGAGTTGAGCAGCACCTCGCCGACACCCAGCTCGGCGGCCTGCACGACCCACTCCACGGCGTCCCGGCCGGTGCCGCGCCGCCCGCCGTGCGTGGTGATCTCGAAGCCCGAGTCGGTGACCGCGCCGTCCCGGGTGCGCCGGGCGTCGAGCGAGAGCACGAGCACCTGGTTGCCGAAGCGGTCGCTGATCTCGCTGATCAGCTCCGGCCGGGCGACGGCGGCGGTGTTGACCGCGACCTTGTCCGCACCGGCCCGCAGCAGCCGGTCGACGTCGGTCACCGTGCGCACCCCGCCGCCGACGGTGAGCGGGATGAACACGGACTCCGCGGTCCGGCGGACGACGTCGTAGGTGGTCTCGCGGTCGCCGGCGCTGGCGGTGATGTCGAGGAAGGTCAGCTCGTCGGCGCCCTCGGCGTCGTAGACGCGGGCCATCTCCACCGGGTCGCCGGCGTCGCGCAGGTCGACGAAGTTGACGCCCTTGACCACCCGGCCGGCGTCGACGTCCAGGCACGGGATGACGCGGACGGCGAGACTCATGCCGGCACCTCCCGGACCGCGTCGGCCTCGACCTCGACCAGCATGGCCGGGTCGATCAGCGCGGCCACCTGCACCATCGAGGTGGCCGGGCGGATGTCGCCGAACACCTCGCCGTGGGCCCGGCCGACCTCCTCCCAGCGGGAGATGTCGGTGACGAACAGCCGGGTGCGGACGACGTCGGCGAGGGCGAACCCGGCTCGTTCCAGCGCCTCGCCGACGAGCGCCAGCGCCTGGCGGGTCTGCGCTCCGGCGTCCCCCGGGTGGACGACGGCGCCGTCGACGGTGGCCGTGGTGCCGCTGACCCAGGCCGTGTCGCCGTGGACGACGACGCGGCTGTAGCCGACGACCGCCTCCCAGGGGCTGTCCGAGCCGAACCGGACGACGCTCACGACGCCACCTCCCCCGTCACCCGCAGCGCCTCGGGCAGCGTGAACGCGCCGGCGTAGAGGGCCTTGCCGACGATCGCGCCCTCGACGCCGACCGGGGTGAGGCCGGCCAGCGCGCGGATGTCCTCGAGCGAGCTCACCCCGCCGGAGGCGACCACCGGGCGCGGTGTGGCGGCGCACACCTCGCGCAGCAGGTCCAGGTTCGGGCCGCGCAGCGTGCCGTCCTTGGTGATGTCGGTGACGACGTAGCGCGCGCACCCCTCCGCGTCGAGGCGGGCGAGGGTCTCGTAGAGCTCGCCGCCCTCGCGGGTCCAGCCGCGGGCGGCCAGCCGGGTGCCGCGGACGTCGAGGCCGACGGCGATCCGGTCGCCGTGCTCGGCGATGGCGCGGGCGCACCACTCGGGCGACTCCAGCGCGGCGGTGCCGAGGTTGACCCGCCGGCAGCCGGTGGCCAGGGCCGCGGCCAGCGACTCGTCGTCCCGGATGCCGCCGGAGAGCTCCACGTCGACGTCGAGCTCGCCGACCACGCGGGCCAGCAGGTCGCGGTTGCCGCCCCGGCCGAAGGCGGCGTCGAGGTCGACCAGGTGCACCCACTCGGCGCCGTCCCGCTGCCACTGCAGCGCGGCCTCCAGGGGGTCGCCGTAGGAGGTCTCGCTGCCGGCCTCCCCCTGCACGAGGCGGACGGCCTGGCCGTCGGCGACGTCGACGGCGGGGAGCAGCTGCAGCTTCGGCACGCTCCCCAGCCTAGGGACCCCCTCCCGGCGGCCCGCGTCACCGGCACGGACGGCTCAGCAGCCAGCCCCTGGCGCCGTCCCGCGGCCGCGGCACCCGGGTCCCTGCGGGGTGACAGGGTGGCGCGGTGGAGTTCGCTGACGTCGTCCGCCGGCGGCGCATGGTGCGCGACTACGACCCCGACCGGCCGGTGCCGCCCGGGGTGCGCGAGCGGCTGCTGGAGCACGCGCTGCGGGCGCCGTCGGCCGGGTTCACCCAGGGCTGGGCGTTCCTGGTGCTGGAGGACGCCGCGGACCGGGAGCTGTTCTGGTCGGTGACGACGTCGGCCGGCGCCCCGGACGGGTGGCTGACCCGGATGCGGCGGGCGCCGCTGCTGGTGGTCCCCCTGTCGTCGAAGGCCGCCTACCTCGAGCGGTACGCCGAGCCGGACAAGGGCTGGACCGACCGGGACGAGGCCCGCTGGCCGGTCCCCTACTGGGACGTCGACGCCGGCATGGCCGCGCTGCTGATGCTGCTGACCGCCGTCGACGAGGGGCTGGGCGCGTGCTTCTTCGGCGTCCCGCCCGAGCGGGTGGACCAGCTGCGGACGGCGTTCGGCGTCCCGGACACCCACCGGCCGGTCGGCGTGGTGTCGGTCGGCTACCCCGGCGCGGAGGACCGCCGGTCGCCGTCCCTGCGGCGCGGCCGGCGCGGCGTCGACGACGTCGTCCACCGCGGGCGCTGGTGAACGCCCTGGTTGACTGCGCGGCGTGAGCGACTCCCGCGCCGTCCTGGTCACCGGTGGTTCGCGCGGCATCGGCCGCGCCGTCGCGCACGCCTTCGCCGCCGCGGGCGACCGCGTCGCGGTGCACTGGGGCGCCTCGCGCGAGCGCGCCGAGGCGGTGCTCGCCGAGCTGCCCGGGGACGGGCACGTGTTGGTGCAGGCCGACCTGGCCGACGCGGACGAGGTGGGCCGCATGGTCGACGAGGCCGCGGCCGCGCTGGACGGGCTGCACGTGCTGGTCAACAACGCCGGGGTCTTCACCGCCCACCCGCCGCTGTCGGTCTCCTACGAGCAGTGGCAGGCGGCGTGGTCCCGGACGCTGGCGGTCAACCTGCTCGGCGCGGCCAACGCCACCTTCCGCGCGGTGCCCCACCTGGTCGCCGCCGGTGGAGGTGCGGTCGTGAACGTCTCCAGCCGCGGTGCGTTCCGCGGCGAGCCGGACACCCCGGCCTACGGCGCGTCCAAGGCCGGGCTCAACGCCTTCGGCCAGTCGATGGCGATCGCGCTGGCGCCCCACGGCATCTCGGTGGGCACCGTGGCGCCGGGCTTCGTGCAGACCGAGATGGCCCGCGAGGTCCTCGACGGGCCAGGCGGGGACGCCGTCCGCGCGCAGTCGCCCTTCGGCCGGGTGGCCCACCCGGAGGAGGTCGCCTCGGCGGTGCTGTGGCTGGCCTCCCCCGGCGCGCGGTTCAGCACCGGGACGATCATCGACGTCAACGGCGCCTCCTACCTGCGCAGCTGACGCACACTCGGCGTGTGGCCCTGACGCTGCCCCGCCGTGCCGGCCGGCGCACCAACGTGGGCCTGCTCGGGCTGCTCCTGCTCGCCGGCGGCACCGGCGTCCTGGCCTTCGCCGTCGGGTCGCCGGGTCCGGCGCGGCTGGTGGTCGCGGCGCACGGGGCAGCCGGGCTCGGGCTGCTGCTGCTCGTCCCGTGGAAGTCCGTCGTCGTCCGGCGGTCCTGGCGGCGTCCCGCCGGGACCCGCGGCACCGGCGGCGTCTCGCTCGGGGTCGCGACCCTCCTGACGCTGCTCACCGGCGTCCTGCACGCGGGAGGGGTCACCGGGCCGTGGTCCTGGTCGGCCGGGGTCCCGGTGCTGCACGCCCACGTCGCCCTCGGCGTGGCCACCGGCGCGCTGGTCGCCGTCCACGCGTGGGGACGCCGGCAGCGGCCGCGGGCCACCGACCTCGGCCGCCGCGGCCTGCTCCGGGCGGGCGCGCTGGGCGCCGGCGCGGCGGTGCTGTGGGGCGCCGGAGAGGGGCTGCTGCGGCTGACCGGCGCACCGGGCGCCGAGCGCCGGGCCACGGGCTCGTTCGACCGCGGCACCGACGACCCGGCGGCCATGCCGGTCACCCAGTGGATCTCCGACGTGGTGCCGGACTCCCCCGCCACCGCGCTGGAGCTGGTCGGGGCCGACCGGCGGGTGCGGGTGCCGGTCGGCGACCTCGACCGGGGGGACGTCGTCCGCGCCGTCCTCGACTGCACCGGCGGCTGGTACGCCGTCCAGGACTGGCGCGGGGTCCGGCTCGACCGGCTGGTCGCCGAGCACCTGGGCCGGGAGCTGCCGGGCGACGGCAGTGTCGACGTCGTCTCGGTCACCGGCTTCCGGCGCCGGCTGCCGCTGTCCGAGACGAGCGGGCTGCTGCTCGCCACTCACGCGGCGGGCCGGCCGCTCACCCCCGGGCACGGCGCACCGGTGCGGCTGGTCGCTCCGGGACGCCGGGGCTTCTGGTGGGTGAAGTGGGTCGAGCGGGTCGAGGTCGTCGACGCGCCGTGGTGGCTGCAGCCGCCGTTCCCGCTGCAGTGAGCGGTCAGCTCAGGGTCTGCAGCCAGTTGGTGAGCAGCTGGGCGCCGGCGTCCCCGGACTTCTCCGGGTGGAACTGGGTGGCCGACAGCGGGCCGTTCTCGACCCCGGCGACGAACCGGTCGCCGTGCTCGGCCCAGGTCACCAGCGGGGGGGCCAGCGGGGACGGCACCCCCTCGGAGCCCAGCGGGAAGTTGCGCACGCCGTAGGAGTGCACGAAGTAGAAGCGCTGGTCCTCGAGCCCGTCGAACAGCACCGTCCTCCCGGGCGCCTGCACGGTGTTCCAGCCCATGTGCGGCAGCACCGGGGCCCGGAGCTGCTCGACCACGCCGGGCCACTCGCCGCAGCCCTCGGCGTCCTGGCCGTGCTCCACGCCGCGCTCGAAGAGGACCTGCATGCCGACGCAGACACCCAGCACCGGCCGTCCGCCAGCCAGCCGGCGGCCGATGACCCGCGGCCCGTCGACGGCCCGGAGGCCCTGCATGCACGCGGCGAAGGCGCCCACCCCAGGGACGACGAGGCCGTCGGCCTCCAGGGCGGCGTGCGGGTCGGCGGTCACCGTGACGTCGGCACCGACCCGGGTCAGCGCGCGTTCGGCCGAGCGGAGGTTGCCCGAGCCGTAGTCCAGGACGACGACCTTCTTCACGGGTGCCACAGTACGTGGGAGCGGTCGGGCGTCCGTCGGGATTCCCGCAGGTGGGGTGGTGGACGTCGCACCACGCGGGTCGGCGGCGGGCTCCCCAGCCTGTGCGCTCCCCGCCCTCCACCGTCCCTCGTCAAGGCCTCCTCCAGAACTGTGGACAAGCCCGTGACCTGGGACTTCCTGTTGTTCGAGGCGGCGTCGTCGGCTAGGTTTCGAACACGTGATCGACCCGGTGGGGGGTGTCGTGGAGCAGCTGCTGGCCGCTGTGGAGACCCTGGCCGCGGAGGACCTGGCGCCGTTGTTCGGTCCGGCGCTGCTGGACCGGCTGGGTCCGCTGCTGGTGGCGCAGAACCGGCTGGCGGCCGAGGTGGCCCGCACCGTGCGGGAGGCCGAGGTGTCCGGCGCCGCGGAGGTCGACGGGCTGAAGACGATGGCCTCCTGGCTGCGCGGACACGCCCACCTGTCGGCGGCCGAGGCCGCGCGGGTGGTGCGCACGGGCCGCGCCCTGGCGCAGCTACCGGGCATGGCCGCGGCCTTGGCTGCCGGGACGGTGACCGCCGAGCAGGCGGCGGTGATCGGCCGGGTGGCCGAGCCGGAGCACCTCACCCGCGCCGCGGAGCAGGACGTCGACCTGGGCGGCGTGGACACCGTGCTGACGCAGGTGGCCATCACCCGTCCGCACGCCGATGTCGCCAGGGCGGTGCACCACTACCTGGACCGCCTCGACGCCGACGGCCCCGAGCCCGATCCGACCGGGGGGCGGCGGCTGGTCATCGCCCGGCACGCCGACGGGTCGATCTCCGGCCGGTTCGACCTGGACGCGATGGGTGGGGAGAAGCTGCAGGCCGCGCTGGAGTCACTCGTGCAGGCTGGCCGGGGCGCCGGGGAGGAGCGCACGAGGGGCCAGCAGCTGGCCGATGCGCTGGTGCAGCTGTGCGACAACCAGCTGGCCTCCGGTCAGCTGCCGGTGCTGCGCGGCCACAAGCCCCAGGTCATCGTCAAGGTCGGTATCGAGGACCTGGTCGACCCCGCCACCGGCCGGGGAGCCGCCGAGCTGGGGTTCGGCGCGACCGTCTCCGCGGCCCGGGCCCGGTGGCTGGCCTGTGACGGGGCCGTCAGCCGGATCGTGCTGGGCCCGGGCGGGATGCCGCTGGAGCACGGCCGCACCGTGCGCCTGGTGCCTCCGCACGTGCGCCGCGCGGCGGAGGTGCGTGACGGCGGCTGCGTGTTCACCGGCTGCGGCGCCCCCACCCACTGGTGCGACGTGCACCACCTGCTCGCCTGGATCGACGGCGGGCAGACCAGCCTGGCCAACAGCGCGCTGCTGTGCGAACGGCATCACACCAAGGTCCACCACGGCTTCCGGGTCGAGCGGCAACCCGACGGGCGATGGCGCACCCGGCGCCCGGATGGCAGCGAGATCCGCACCGGACCCCTGCGCACCGGACCGGGCCGCACCGGCCCACCCCTTCCCGCCGCCGCCTGAGCCGGCACCCGCCCGAGCCGGCAGCCGACCGACGCCCATCCTCAGGCACCGGTTGGCTGCCGCTGCCCGCACGTCGGCACCGGGGGGACCGAAGGGTGAGCATCACCGGGGCCGGTCGCCGTCCGCCCAGGGCCGCACGGTGAAGTCGGGCCCGTGCACAGCTGCCAGGCGCGCTACGGCACCGCGTCCACCGCCGAGCCGGCGAGAACGACGTTGAAGGAAGCGCCTCCTGGCGCTCACACCAGCCGGAGGACGCCCGACACCGTGGCCAGCACCGCCGCGACCAGCAGCAGGACGGCGAAGGCGACCTGCGGGCCGGTCCGACCCTTCGTGTGGGAGTCGGCCTTCCAGATGCTGTAGGCCCCGCCGAGGAAGAAGCCGCCGACGACCAGCAACATGACGGCGAAGGTCATCGGCGGCTACAGAGCGCCCTTGGTCGACGGCACGTCGGTCACCCGCGGGTCGATCGCGACCGCGGCCCGCAGCGCCCGCGCCAGTGCCTTGAACTGGCCCTCGACGATGTGGTGGGCGTCGCGGCCGGCGTAGAGGACACGCACGTGCAGGCTGATCCGCGCGTTGAACGCGAACGACTCCAGCACGTGCTTGGTGAGCGACGTCGGGTAGTCCGGCCCGATCATCGGCGTCATGTCGGCGGGCTCGGAGTGCACGAAGTACGGCCGGCCGGAGAGGTCGACGGCGGCCTGCGCGAGCACCTCGTCCATCGGGATCGTCGCGTCGCCGTAGCGGGTGATGCCGCGCTTGTCCCCCAGCGCCTGCGCGAACGCCTGCCCGAGCGCGATGGCGACGTCCTCCACCGTGTGGTGGGCGTCGATGTGCAGGTCCCCGTCGGCCCGCACGGTGAGGTCGATGCCGCTGTGCTTGGACAGCGAGGTCAGCATGTGGTCGTAGAACCCGACCCCGGTGCTGATCGAGCTGGTACCGGTGCCGTCGAGGTCCAGCTCGACGACGAGCTTGGTCTCGCTGGTCTCGCGCTCGACGCGTGCGGTGCGGCTCATGCCCTCGAGTCTCCCAGGTGCTGTTCGGCGACCACCTCACCCAGCGCGGTGAGGAAGGCGTCGGTCTCCTCGGTGGTCCCGGCCGTGACGCGCAACCAGCCGGGCAGGCCGACGTCGCGCACGAGGACGTCGTGGTCGAGCAGCGCCTTCCACACGCCCGGAGCGTCGGTGAAGTGGCCGAAGAGGACGAAGTTGGCGTCGCTGGGGACGCTGGTCAGCCCCATCCCCGGCAGCGCGGCGACGATCCGGTCCCGCTCGGCCTTGACCGCGTCGACGGTCGCCAGCAGCGCGTCGGTGTGCGCCAGCGCCGTCCGGGCGGCCGCCTGGGTCAGCGACGACAGGTGGTAGGGCAGCCGCACCAGCTGCAGCGCGTCGACGACCGCCGGGTCGGCGGCCAGGTAGCCCAGCCGCAGGCCGGCCATCCCGAACGCCTTGCTCATCGTGCGGCTGACCAGCAGCCGCGGACGGCCGGGCAGCAGGGTGAGCGCCGAGCGGGTGCCGGTGCGGGCGAACTCGGTGTAGGCCTCGTCCACGACCACCACGCCGGCGTGCCCGGGGCCGTACGACGTGGCGTCGTAGATCGTGGTGATCGTCTCCAGCGCGACCGCGGTGCCGGTCGGGTTGTTGGGGCTGGTCACGAAGACGACGTCCGGGCGCACCTCGCGCACCTGGGCGGCGGCCTGCGCGGCGTCGATGGTGAAGTCCTCGCGGCGGTGCCCGTCGACCCAGGCGGTGCCGGTGCCGGCCGAGATGATCGGGTGCATGGAGTAGGACGGCGTGAAGCCCAGTGCCGTCCGCCCGGCCCCGCCAAACGCCTGCAGCACCTGCTGCAGGACCTCGTTGGAGCCGTTGGCCGCCCACACCTGGGCCGGCTCGACCGGCTCCCCGCTGGTGCGGGTCAGGTACGCGGCCAGGTCTCGGCGCAGGGCGAGCGCGTCCCGGTCGGGGTAGCGGTTGAGCTCCAGCGCTGCGTGCCCCAGCGCCGCGCCGAGGTCGGCGAGCAGCTCCGGCGGCAGCGGGTGCGGGTTCTCGTTGGTGTTGAGCCGGTGCTTGACCTGCAGCTGGGGGGCGCCGTAGGGCGTGCGGCCACGCAGTTCCGGGCGCAGCGGGAGCTGGTCGGGACCGGTCACGAGCGCTGCCGGACCCGGACGGCGGCGGCGTGCGCGGGCAGGTCCTCGGCGCCGGCGAGGGCGTCGACGTGCCCGGCGACGTCGGCCAGCGCCTGCTCGTCGTACTCGACCAGGTGGATGCCGCGCAGGAAGGACTGCACCGACAGGCCGCTGGAGTGCCGCGCGCAGCCACCGGTGGGCAGCACGTGGTTGGAGCCGGCGATGTAGTCGCCGAGCGAGACCGGTGACCAGGAGCCGACGAACACCGCTCCGGCGTTGCGCACCCGCATCGCCACCTCGCGGGCGTCCCGGGTCTGGATCTCCAGGTGCTCCGCGGCGTAGGCGTCGACCACGCGCAGCCCGGCGTCGACGTCGTCCACCAGGACGATGCCCGACTGGCTGCCGTCGAGCGCGGTGGTGATCCGGTCGGAGTGCTTGGTGGCCGCGACCTGCCCGGGCACCAGGTCCAGGACGGCGTCGGCGAGCGCCTCGCTGTCGGTGACCAGCACCGCGCCGGCCAGCGGGTCGTGCTCGGCCTGGCTGATCAGGTCGGCGGCGACGTGCACCGGGTCGGCGGTCTCGTCGGCCAGGATCGCCACCTCGGTCGGGCCGGCCTCGGAGTCGATGCCGATCAGCCCGCGCAGCAGCCGCTTGGCCGCCGTCACGTAGACGTTGCCCGGGCCGGTGACCATGTCGACCGGCTCGCAGGAGCCGGCCCCGTAGCCGAAGACGGCGATGGCCTGCGCCCCGCCGACGGCGTACACCTCGCTGACGCCGAGCAGCGCGCACGCGGCCAGGACGCCGGGGTCGGGCAGGCCGCCGTGGTCGCGCTGCGGCGGGGAGGCGACCGCGATCGACTCCACGCCCGCGATCTGCGCGGGGACGACGTTCATGACGACGCTGGACAGCAGCGGCGCCAGCCCGCCGGGCACGTACAGGCCGACGCGGCGCACCGGTAGCCACCGCTCGGTGACCGTGCCGCCGGGGACGACCTCGGTGGTGACGTCGGTGCGGCGCTGGTCGGCGTGCACCTTCCGGACGCGCGCGATGGCCTCCTCGAGCGCGGTGCGGACGGCGGGGTCGATCCCGGCCAGCGCGGCGTCGATCGCCTCCTGCGGGACGGCGAAGTCCTCGAGGTCGACGCCGTCGAGTCGGGCGGTGATCTCGCGGACCGCCTGCGCGCCGCGCACCCGCACGTCCTCGCACAGCGGCCGGACCGTGGCCAGCACCGAGTCGATGTCGGTGGCGGCGCGGGGCAGCAGGCCGGCGAGCTCGCGCACCCCCGGCAGGGCGGATCCACGCAGGTCGATGCGGGCGAGCACGGGGACACCTCCGGGGCGGGGACGGAACACCCAGGGTAGCCGTCGGGGGTCCGCGGCCCGGCGTGCTGCCCGGTCCGGGGACCCGGGCCACCCGTAGGCTCGCCTGCCGTGGACGTCATCCCGCTCTTCCCGCTGGGGACGCCGCTCTTCCCCGGGATGGTCCTGCCGCTGCAGGTCTTCGAGCCGCGCTACCGCCGGCTGGTGCGGGACCTGCTGGAACTGCCGGAGGGTCCGGCCCGCTGCTTCGGCGTCGTGGCCATCCGACAGGGCTGGGAGGTCGAGCACGTCGCCCCGGCCGAGGCCCTCTACGACGTCGGCTGCACCGCCCGGCTGCAGACCGTGCGACCCCAGCCCGACGGCGGGTTCCACGTCGTCACCGTCGGCGGGGACCGGTTCCGGCTGCTCGACCTCGTGGTCGCCGAGGAACCGCCGTACCTGCAGGCGGAGGTCGAGTGGCTCGCCGAGGAGGAGGCAGCCGAGGAGGCCGCCGGTGACCAGGAGGGGCTGACCGCGCCCGGCGGCTGGCCGGCCGACCCCCAGCACGAGGACCTGGTGTCGGAGGTGGCGCGCGGCTCGATGGACGTGCTGGTGCGCGGGGTGGGCGCCCTGTTCGGCCGCTACGTCACCGCCGTGGCCACGTTGACCGGGGACGTCGACGGCGAGGAGCCCGACACCGCGGACCTGCTGGACGCCGTCGCCGGGGAACCCCGGGCGCTGTCCTACCTGGTGGCCTCGGCCGCCCTGCTGACCGCCGAGGACCGGCAGGAGCTGCTGGCCGAGTCCGCCACCCGCCGGCGGCTGCAGACCGAGTCCCGGCTGCTGCGCCGCGAGCTGACGCTGCTGGAGACCATCGGCGCGGTACCGGCGCCGCTGCAGCGCTTCACCGGCCCGCGCAGCGTCAACTAGGAGGAGGACCCCGTCCCCTCCACCCCTCGCACGCTCGGGGCGGGCCCCTGGACGGGGCCGACCTCACGGCGCAGCGGCGCGTCGGCTGCCGGCGCGGGGTCGGGCCGGTCGAGGTCCTCGGCGGCGGTCAGCAGCGTGGACACCACGTAGACGAGGACGGCGAGGAACGAGGCGACGGCCAGCGCTGCCGGGGAGCCCAGCCGCAGCGGGGTGGTGATCCGGGTGCCGATGGCGGCCAGCTCGACCGGCGAGGGCCCGGCGCCCAGCAGCTCGCCGAGCTGCCAGGCGACGAGGGAGGCCAGCACCGTCCCGAGGCCCAGGGCCAGCACGGTCGCGACCCCGCGGCGGCGACGCAGCCGCCAGGCGACCGACCCGGCCACCAGACCGAGGCCGGCCACCACGAGGGTGTAGACGCCGTCGTCCGCGACCAGCAGCTCGGCCGAGGGGTGCCCGACCGGGACCGGGCCGTCCGCGCTGACCCGGAAGGTCGCCCGCGGGGCCAGCCCCCACCACAGCAGCCCGGCCGGCACCCCGGCCAGCAGCAGGACGCCGGCCAGCACCAGCGAGCTGCGCAGGTCGGCGCGCAGCTCCGCGCGACCCGGCCAGGGGGCACCGGCACCCCACCGGGCAGGGCGGACGGGCGGCGGCCCGGCGGAGGCGGGTGCGCGGGTGCTGTCCACGCCCCCAGTCAACCTCGCCGGGCTGTGCGTCTCATCCCGGCCGGCGGGGTGCCCGTCCAGCCCGCGGCCCCGCCCCGACCCGGCCCCGCCCAGAGGTTCGCCGCGAGCCCGGTGAGGTGGTGGAACGGCCACCCTCCAGGGGCCCACGCCGAGCATGCGAGGCGTTGGGGGATGGCCCTCCTCAGAGCAGGGCGACGCTGGTCGGGCCGAGCAGCGCCTTGATGTCTCCCATGAGCGCCGTGCTCGGCCGCACCCGCAGCCCCTGGTCCAGCCGCAGCACCGTCTCCCGGCTGCCGTTGACCAGCTTCAGCTGCACCTCGGTGGTGCCCGGGTGGCTGCCCAGCACCTCGCGGAGCCGCTCGACCACCGGCGGGGTGCAGCGGGCCGCCGCCATCGACACGAGCACCGGGCCGCGAGCGCCCTCGGTGAGCTCGGGGATGGTGACCTCGGAGCCGAACAGCGAGGGCTGGTCGTCACGCCGGCTGATCCGCCCCTTGACCACGACGATCTGGTCGCGGACGACCTTCTCCGAGACCTCCGCCCAGGTCTTCGGGAAGAACAGCACCTCGATGCCGGACTCGAGGTCCTCGAGGGTCGCGATGGCCCACGGCGCGCCCTGCTTGTTGGTCCGCGGCGCGACCGAGGTGAGGATGCCGGCGATGGTGACGTTCGCGCCGTCCTCGACGCCGCCGGCGTTGATCTCCGCGATCGGCGTGTCCGCGTTGGCCGCGAGCACGTGCTCCACGCCGTGCAGCGGGTGGTCGGAGACGTAGAGGCCGAGCATGTCGCGCTCGAAGACCAGCCGCTCGGACTTCGACCAGTCCGCCGTCGGGATCGCGATGTCCAGCGCCCCGCTGAACGGGTCGTCGCCGCCCTCGGCCCCGAAGCTGCCGAACAGGTCGAACTGCCCCTCGGCCTCCTTGCGCTTGAGCGCCATCGCGGAGTCCACGGCCTGGGCGTGGACGGCGACGATGCCCTGCCGGGAGTGGCCGAGGGAGTCGAACGCCCCCGCCTTGGCCAGGGACTCAATGACCTTCTTGTTGCAGGCCACCGTGTCGATCTTGCGCATGAAGTCGGGGAAGTCCTTGAACGCGCCCTTCTCCTCGCGGGCCCGGCGGATCGAGTCGACGACGTTGTGCCCGACGTTGCGCACCGACGCCAGACCGAAGCGGATGTCGGTGCCGACGGCGGTGAAGTCCCAGGACGACTCGTTGACGTCCGGGGGGAGCACTTTGATGCCCATCCGCCGGCACTCGGCCAGGTAGATCGGCCGGCGGTCCTTGTCGTCGCCGACGCTGGTCAGCAGCCCGGCCATGTACTCGGCCGGGTAGTTGGCCTTGAGGTAGGCGGTCCAGTAGGACACCAGGCCGTAGGCGGCCGAGTGGGCCTTGTTGAAGGCGTAGTCGGCGAACGGGACGAGGATGTCCCACAGCGTCTTGATCGCCGCGTCGGAGTAGCCGCGCTCCTTCATGCCGGCCTCGAAGCCGACGAACTCCGCGTCGAGGACGGACTTCTTCTTCTTGCCCATCGCACGGCGCAGCAGGTCGGCCTTGCCGAGGGAGTACCCGGCGACCTTCTGCGCGATGGCCATGACCTGCTCCTGGTAGACGATCAGGCCGTAGGTCGTGCCGAGGATGTCCTCCAGCGGCTCGGCCAGCTCCGGGTGGATCGGCGTGATCTCCTGCTGGCCGTTCTTGCGCAGCGCGTAGTTGGTGTGCGAGTTCGCACCCATCGGGCCGGGCCGGTAGAGCGCGCCGACGGCGGAGATGTCCTCGAAGTTGTCCGGCCGCATGAGCCGCAGCAGCGAGCGCATCGGGCCGCCGTCGAACTGGAAGACGCCGAGGGTGTCACCGCGGGCCAGCAGCGCGTAGGTGGCCGGGTCGGTGAGGTCCTTGCTGATCTCGTCGAGGTCGATCGGCTCCTTGCCGTTCGCGACGATGTTGCGCAGCGCGTCGTCGATGACCGTGAGGTTGCGCAGGCCCAGGAAGTCCATCTTCAGCAGGCCGAGCGTCTCGCAGGTCGGGTAGTCGAACTGCGTGATGACCGCGCCGTCGGCCTCGCGCCGCATGATCGGGATGCTGTCGATCAGCGGGTAGCGGCCGATGATGACGCCGGCGGCGTGCACGCCCCACTGCCGCTTCAGGCCCTCCAGCTTGCGCGCCTGGTCGACCACCTCGGCCGCGCCGGGGTCGGACTCGTAGCGGGCCCGGAACTCCGCGGCCTCCTTGTAGCGCGGGTGGGCCGGGTCGAAGACCCCCGACAGCGGGATGCCCTTGCCCATCACGTCCGGGGGCATCAGCTTGGTGAGCTCGTCGCCGACCGAGTAGGGCCGGTCGAGCACGCGGGCGGCGTCCTTGATCGCGGCCTTGGCCTTGATGGTGCCGTAGGTGACGATCTGGCTGACCCGCTCCTCGCCGTACTTCTGCGAGACGTACTGGATGACCTCGCCGCGGCGGCGGTCGTCGAAGTCGATGTCGACGTCGGGCATGGAGACGCGCTCGGGGTTGAGGAACCGCTCGAAGATCAGCCCGTGCGCCAGCGGGTCGAGGTCGGTGATGCCCATGGCGTAGGCGGCCAGCGAGCCCGCGGCCGAGCCACGGCCCGGGCCGACGCGGATGCCGTTGTCCTTGGCCCAGTTGATGAAGTCCGCGACCACGAGGAAGTACCCCGGGAAGCCCATCTGGGTGATGATCCCGACCTCGTAGTCGGCCTGCTTGCGCACGTGGTCGGGGATGCCACCCGGCCAGCGCTTGTGCAGCCCGCGCTCGACCTCCTTGACGAACCAGGAGGTCTCGTCCTCCCCCGGCGGCAGCGGGAACCGGGGCATCAGGTCGGCGCCCTCGGTGAACTCCACCTCGCACTGCTCGGCCACCAGCAGCGTGTTGTCGCACGCCGCGGGCAGCTCGCTGAACAGCGCGCGCATCTCCGCGGCCGACTTCAGGTAGTAGCCGTCGCCGTTGAACTTGAAGCGGTTGGTCTCGTTGAGCCGCGACCCGGTCTGGATGCACAGCAGCGCGTCGTGCGCCTCGGCGTCCTCGCGGTGGGTGTAGTGCAGGTCGTTGGTGCCCAGCAGCGGGATGCCGAGCTCCTGGGCGATCTCCAGCAGCGCCGGGCGGGTCTTCTTCTCGATGGCCAGCCCGTGGTCCATCACCTCGGCGTAGAAGTTCTCCTTGCCGAAGATGTCCTGGAAGTCGGCGGCGGCCTGCCGGGCCTTGTCGTGCTTGCCGGCCCGCAGCCACATGTTGACCTCACCGGAGGGGCACCCGGTGGTGGCGATGAGCCCCGTGCCGTAGCGCTCCAGCAGGTCGCGGTCGAACCGCGGCTTGCGGTACTGCCCCTCGAGGCTGGCCATCGAGGAGATGCGGAAGAGGTTGTGCATCCCCTCCGTCGTGCGGGCCAGCAGCGTCATGTGCGTGTAGGCGGCCTTGCCGCGCGAGGAGCCGCCCTCGCCGTCCTCGTCGATGAGGTTCTCGCCGAAGTCGAACGGCGCCCGGTCGAAGCGCGAGCCCGGGGTGTAGTACCCCTCCATGCCGATGATCGGCTTCACGCCGGCGGCCTTGGCGTGCTTGTAGAAGTCGTAGGCGCCGAAGACGTTGCCGTGGTCGGTCATCGCCAGCGCCGGCATCCCCTGCTCGGCGGCGGCCTTGGTGACCTCCGGCAGCTTGGCCGCTCCGTCGAGCATCGAGTACTCGGTGTGTACGTGCAGGTGCACGAACGAGTCGGACGACGGGGTGCTCACGTTCGTTGGTGCTCCTCACGGGTCGTGCGTGCCCGGCCGTCGGGGATCCGGCGGGCGACCGGCGGGGAAGACCGGCGGTGCTGTGGTCCGGGGGTGGGGGCCGGGGGCGACCCGATCCTCGCACCCCCGGAGGTCTACTCCGGGGCTCTGACAGAACGTGTCTCGCCCTCGGAGGACCGATCCGTCACACCACCGGACGCCGCATCGTGACGTGCGCGATACCGGCCTCCTCGTAGACGTCGCCGACAGCGGTGTACCCGGCCCGCTCGTAGAAGCCCCGGGCCGTGAGCTGGGCGTGCAGCTCGACCTCGGCCAGGCCCAGCACGGCGGCCTGCCGGTGCAGCTCGGCGAGGACGGCGGCCCCGTGGCCACGCCCGCGGGCCCGCGCGTCGACCGCCATCCGCCCGATCACCGCCCGGCCGTCGCGGACCAGCAGCCGCCCGGTGGCCACCACGCGACCGTCCGGGTCCTCGGCGACGGCGTGCACCGCGGTGGCGTCGTGCGCGTCCTGCTCGACCTCGGCCGGCACGCCCTGCTCCTCGACGAAGACGCGGGTGCGCAGAGCGGCCACCTCCGGCCAGTCCGCCGCCGTGGCCCGGCGGGCCCTCACGTCGGCCGCCGGACGACGTCGGGCAGCGCGGACGCCGGCACCAGCAGGAAGCGCAGGTCGATCAGCGCGTGCAGGACGACGGGCAGCAGCAGCGACCCGGTGCCCAGGTACAGCCCGGCCATGACGCCGCCCAGGACGCCGGTCGTCACGATGCCGGCGACGCCCTGGTACGCGTGCGCCAGCCCGAACGCCAGCGCGCCGGCTCCCACCAGCACCGGCGTCGACAGCTCCCCGCCGACCGCCCCCAGCACGGCGAGGAAGAAGCCGCGGTAGAGCCACTCCTCGCAGACGCCGGCGGTGATCCCGACCAGCGTGAACAACCGCCGCTCCGCCGTCGTCCGCGGCAGCAGCGCCAGGGTGGCGTGCACGGCCGGCTCGGCGTGCCGCCCCTCCCCCGGCCGGCGCAGCTCGGTCGCCGCCTGGGCCAGCGCACCCGAGCGCAGCGCCCGGGTGGAGACGACGACGAAGCCGAGGACGACGACGGTGGCCGCGACGGCCAGCGGGCCGGGCCACGACTGCGGCCAGCGCAGGCCCACGGCACCGGCGTCCACCCCGGGTGCCGACAGCCAGACCACCAGGGCGACCACCGCCAGGCCCCACTCCAGCACCAGCAGCCGGGCGTAGAAGAACCGGCGCGCGCCGTCGTCGGCGCGCAGCCGGCCCTCGAAACGGCGGTGCAGCACGTGGCCGACGAACGGCTCCCCGACCACCAGGTAGCCGGCGACGACGACGGCGGACAGCGCGGCCGGGCCCCACTCCGCGAGCGAGCCGGGCAGCCCGAGGGTGGTCACGGCCGAGCTCGCCGGCCCGCTCGCACGGGCGTCAGGACTCGGCGCGCAGGACGTCGAGCGCGCCGGCCAGGTCGGGCGGGAAGGGGCTGGTGAACGCCATCCAGGACCCGTCGGCCGGGTGCGGGATGCCCAGCCGCGCGGCGTGCAGCCACTGCCGCGAGACGCCCAGCCGGGCGGCCAGGGTCGGGTCCGCGCCGTAGGTGGTGTCGCCGACGCAGGGGTGGCGCATCGCGGAGAAGTGCACCCGGATCTGGTGGGTGCGACCGGTCTCCAGCCGGATGTCGACCAGGCTGGCGGCCGGGAAGGCCTCGGCGACCTCGTAGTGGGTCACCGACGGTCGCCCGCCCTGGACGACGGCGAACTTCCAGTCGTGCTTGGGGTGCCGGTCGATCGGGGCGTCGATGGTGCCCCGGGAGGGGTCGGGGTGGCCCTGCACGAGGGCGGCGTAGCCCTTCTCGACCGTCCGCTGCTTGAAGGCGGCCTTGAGCGCGGTGTAGGCCCGCTCGCTCTTGGCCACCACCATCAGCCCCGTCGTCCCGGCGTCCAGGCGGTGGACGACGCCCTGCCGCTCGGCGGCCCCCGAGGTCGAGATGCGGTAGCCGGCCGCGGCCAGCCCGCCGACGACGGTAGGCCCCTCCCAGCCGGGGCTGGGGTGCGCGGCGACGCCGACGGGCTTGTCCACCACCACGATGTCGTCGTCGTCGTGGACGACGGTGAGCCCGGGGACCGGCTCGGGTGCGGCCGGCTCCCCCGGCGGCGAGGGCAGCTCGACCTCCAGCCAGCTGCCGCCGCTGATCCGATCGCCCTTGCCGCGCACCCGGCCGTCGACCACCACCGCACCCGCGTCGGCGAGGTCGGCGGCCGCGCCGCGGGAGAGGCCGAAGAGCCGGGACAGCGCCTGGTCGACGCGCTGTCCCTCGAGCCCGTCGGGCACCGGGAGGGCCCGGTGCTGGCCCGCGGGAGTGCTCACGGCGTCCATTCTGACCGCCGCGGCGACGGGTCCCGCGCAACACCGCCAGCACACGGCACGTGCACCCGCGTGCCGCCCCCCTGCAGGGTCCCGCCGCCAGCCTGGTGACGTACCGGGACGGCCGCCCTCCAGGGGCCGGGGCCGAGCTCGCGGGCGCGGGGAGGAGGTGGTCCTCCCTCAGTCGCGCGCCGGGGCGTCGCCCCCGGTGCCGCGGGTGCCGTCGAACTCGACGCCGCGCAGCGCCAGCACCACGCCGAGGACCCCGCCGCACACGATCGCCGAGTCGGCGACGTTGAAGACCGGGTAGAACTCGCCGTCCGGTGCGAACACCGAGATGAAGTCGACGACGCCGCCCCGCAGGAAGCCCGGCTCCCGGAAGACGCGGTCGACGAGGTTGCCGACCGCGCCGCCGAGCACCAGGCCGAGTGCGACGGCCCAGCCGGTGGCGAACAGCCGGCGGGCGGTGCGCACGATGACCACGGCGACGGCGACCGCGATGAGCGTGAAGACGACGGTGAAGCCCTCGGCGAAGGAGAACGCGGCCCCGGTGTTGCGGGTGTGGGTCAGGTACAGCGCCCCGCCCAGCAACCGGATGTCCGCGCCGCGCTCGACGGTGGCGACGACGAGCAGCTTGGTGCCCAGGTCGAGGACGAGCACCACCAGCGCGAGCAGGAGCAGCAGCCGGGTGCGGGGACGGCGTGCCGGGGTGCCCCCGGAGGCCGCGACGGCGCCGTCCTGGGGGTCGCCCGGTCCGTCCGGGGCATCGCTGAGGCTGGGCAGGGAGGACTCCTCGGTCGAGGGGACTGGCGGTGGCCGGCGCGGCCGGTGGGCGCCGTCCGCCCGACGATAGCGGCGGCCGGAACGAGCTCCTGACGCCGTCCGCCGCGACCCGCAACCCGGGACGGTGTGACTCATCTCATGGCGGGGTGCGAGGCATCTCACCACGGAGGGTGACATGTTCGAAGGCCCGCTGGTCGATGTTGGAGAGGCAGCACCCTCCCCCTGAGCCGGAAGGCCGTCGTGTCCACCGATCTCGCCCCAGCCACCGACCCCGACGTCGTGCTCGTGGGTGGCGGCGTCATGAGCGCGACGCTCGCGTCGCTGCTCGGCGTCGTCGCCCCGGACTGGAGCGTCACCGTCTTCGAGTCCGGACCTGCGGTGGCCGGCGAGAGCTCCGGGCCGTGGAACAACGCCGGGACCGGCCACGCGGCCCTCTGCGAGCTCAACTACACGCCCGCCGGCCCGGACGGCTCGGTCGACGTCACCAAGGCCGTGACGATCAACGAGCAGTTCGCCGTGTCGCGGCAGTTCTGGTCGCACCTGGTCCGCTCGGGGCTGACCGGGTCGCCCAAGGACTTCATCACCCCCGTCCCGCACGTCAGCTTCGTGACCGGCGAGGCCGGCCGCTCCTACATGCGCACCCGCCACGCGGCGATGTCCGCGCAGCCGGTGTTCGAGGGCCTGGAGCACACCGACGACCCCGCCGTGCTGGCCGAGTGGGTGCCGCTGGTGATGGCCGGCCGCCCGGTCGACCAGGTGGTCGCCGCGACCCGCTCGGCCGCGGGCACCGACGTCGACTTCGGGTCGCTGACCCGGCTGCTGTTCGGTGCCGCCGAGGACCGCGGTGTGCACGTGCACGTCAACCAGCGGGTCACCGACGTCGGGCGCCGGGACGACGGCCGCTGGTCGGTGACCGTGCGCGACACCGTCAGCGGTGAGGAGCGCACCGTCCGCACCCGGTTCCTGTTCGTCGGGGCCGGCGGCGGCGCACTGCCGCTGCTGCAGAAGGCCGCCATCCCCGAGATCCGCGGCTTCGGCGGCTTCCCGGTGAGCGGCATGTTCCTGCGCACCAACTCGCCCGAGCTGGTCTCCGCGCACCAGGCGAAGGTCTACGGCCAGGCCGCCGTCGGCGCTCCGCCCATGTCGGTGCCGCACCTGGACCTGCGCCTCATCGACGGCGACCACTCGCTGCTGTTCGGCCCGTACGCCGGCTTCTCGCCGAAGTTCCTCAAGGCCGGCTCGGTCTTCGACCTGCCGCTGAGCGTCAAGGCGAACAACCTGGGCTCGATGCTGGGCGTGGCCCGCACCGAGCTGGCGCTGACCCGCTACCTGATCGGCGAGCTGCTCCAGTCGCGCCGGGCCCGGCACGAGACGCTCACCGCCTTCGTGCCGCTGGCCGAGCAGGCGGACTGGGACATGATCACCGCCGGCCAGCGGGTCCAGGTGATCAAGCGCGACCCGGCGACCGGGCGCGGTGTGCTGCAGTTCGGCACCGAGCTGGTCGTCGGCGGGGAGGGGACCATCGCCGGCCTGCTCGGCGCCTCCCCCGGCGCGTCGACGGCGGTCTCGGCGATGCTCACCGTGCTCGAGCGCTGCTTCCCCGACCGGATCGCCGCGTGGCGCCCGACGCTGCAGGAGGCGATCCCCTCCTACGGCCGCCGGCTCAACGACGACCCGGCGCTGCTGGCCGAGGTCCGCGCCGAGACGATGCAGACCCTGGAGCTCAACGGCTGAGCCGTCCGTCGTGGGGGGCGCGACGGCGGCCGGGGACGGCACCTGGCCGGGGGTGGACCGGTCGCGGGGCCCGGGGGGTCCCCCGACCGGGACACGGGCAGCGGCCGGCCCCTGCAGGGTCCCGCCGCGAGCCTGCGAGTGGCGGGGGGCGGGGGTCCTCCTTCAGTCCGCTCCCGAGGCGGCGCCGGACTCGCCGCGCCAGGTGGCCAGCCGGCCCGCCCGGCTGACCGCGCGCAGCCGCCGCTCGGCCTCCGCCCGCGATCCGCGCGCGGACACCAGCAGGGCCTGGTCGCCGCGCATGAGCCGGGTCGTCGGGCCGGGCACGAACGACCGGCCGTCCCGCACGATGAGCACCACCGCGGCGTCCTCGGGCAGCCGCAGCTCCGGCAGGTAGACACCGTGCAGCCGGGATCCCTCCGGCACGGTCAGCTGCATCAGCTCGGCGTCCAGCTCCTCCAGGGGCGCAGCCTCGACCTGCACGTCACGGGGCGTGACGGGGGTGGCGATCCGCAGGCGCCGCGCGAGCCACGGTAGCGACCAGCCCTGGACGATCGTGAAGACGACGACCAGCACGAACACCGTGTCGAAGACGGTCGTCGCCCCGGGGACCTGCGCGGTCAGCGGGATGATGGCCGCGACGATGGGCACCGCTCCGCGCAGCCCCGCCCAGGAGATGAACACCTGCTGCCCCCACGGGAACCGGAACCACACCAGGCTGGCCACCACCGACAGCGGCCGGGCGAGCAGCAGCAGCGCGGCCCCCACCACGAGCGCCGGCCCGATGGCGTCGGACAACCGGCCGGGCGACACGAGCAGACCGAGCAGGACGAAGAGGCCGATCTGCGCCAGCGAGGCCATGCCCTCGGCGAACCCGATGCTGGCCGACCGGTGCGGCAGCGTGGCGTTGCCCAGCACCAGGCCGCAGAGGTAGACGGCGACGAAGCCCGACGTGTGCGCCAATGACGCCGATGAGTAGGCGAGCACGCAGAGCGCCAGGGTCGCCAGGGGGTAGAAGCCGGCCACGGGGAGCGCCACCCGGCGCAGCAGCGCGGCGCCCCCGAAGCCGATCCCGACCCCGATGACGGCGCCTCCGGCGAGCTCGGCAGCCACCACCAGGCCGACCAGCCACCACGGCTGCGTGGTCGCTCCGGTGAGCGACTCGGCCAGCACGGTCACGAGCAGGATGACCGGGGCGTCGTTGAGGCCGCTCTCGGCCTCGAGGGAGGCGGCCATCCGCCGCGGGAGGGGCAGCCGCCGCAGGGTCGCGAAGACGGCGGCGGCGTCGGTCGAGCTGATGACCGCGGCCAGCAGGAGGGCGAAGCCCCACTCGTAGCCGAGGACCAGGACGCCGACGGCGGCAGTCACCCCCACGCTGACCGCGACTCCGATGGTGGACAGCGCGACCCCCGGTCCGATCGCGCGGCGGACGTCGCCCCACCGGGTCGTCAGGCCGCCCTCGGCCAGGATGACGACGAGGGCGGCGTACGCCAGCGTGTGGGTGAGGCGGTAGTCCTCGAACTGGACGCCGAGGCCGCTCTCGCCGATGGCCACTCCGAGGGCGAGGTACAGCAGCAGGCTGGGCAGTCCCAGCCGATCCGCCAGGCGGAGCGCCACGGCCGCCACGAGGACGACGACCGCGCCCGCGGCGAGCGCGACGGTGACCGTCGTGTTCACCGCGCGCCCCTGTCCACCTCGGCAGTCTCCCGTACGCCGAGGCCAGCGCCGTCCGGCGACCCGGCCGCGGCCGGCCGGCGCCGGGGGGACGGCGTCCGGACCGGGTGGCGGGCTCGGGGATGATGGAGGGGTGAGCTCACCCGGCCCCTTCCGCGCGCTGCCCCCTCAGGTCGACCTGCCCGCCCTGGAGCACGAGGTCCTGGGCCGCTGGGAGGCCGACAAGGTCTTCGCCCGCACGCTGGAGGCCTCCGCCGGCCGGCCGCAGTGGAACGTCTACGAGGGCCCGCCGACCGCCAACGGCCGCCCCGGCACCCACCACATCGAGGCGCGCGCGTTCAAGGACGTCTTCCCGCGCTTCAAGACCATGCAGGGCTGGCACGTGCCCCGCCGGGCCGGCTGGGACTGCCACGGGCTGCCGGTGGAGATCGCCGTCGAGCAGGAGCTGGGCTTCGCCGGCAAGCCCGACATCGAGCGCTACGGCATCGCCGAGTTCAACGCCCGCTGCCGCGAGTCGGTCATGCGGCACGTCGACGCCTTCAGCGACCTCACCCGCCGGATGGGCTTCTGGGTCGACTTCTCCACCGCCTACTGGACGATGGACCCGCACTACATCGAGAGCGTCTGGTGGTCGCTCAAGCAGATCTTCGACAAGGGCCTGCTGGTCGAGGACCACCGCGTCGCGCCGTACTGCCCCCGCTGCGGCACCGGCCTGTCCGACCACGAGGTCGCCCAGGGGTACGAGTCGATCACCGACCCGTCGGTGTACGTGCGACTGCCGGTCACCAGCGGCGAGTGGGCCGGGAAGGCCGACCTGCTCATCTGGACGACGACGCCGTGGACGCTGCCGAGCAACACCGCGGTCGCCGTCAACCCCGACGTCACCTACGTCGTGGCCCGGCGCGGCGAGGACACCCTGGTGGTCGCCGAGCCGCTGCTCGCCGCGGTGTTCGGCGAGGCCGACGACGTCGAGGTGCTGGCCCGCACCAGCGGCCGCGACTGGGAGCGGGTCCACTACCGGCGACCGTTCGAGCTGGTGGACTTCCCCGAGGGCCCCGACGGTCAGCAGGTCGACGCGCACTTCGTCGTCCTGGCCGACTACGTGACCACCGACGACGGCACCGGGCTGGTGCACCAGTCCCCCGCGTTCGGCGCCGACGACCTCGTCGTCTGCCGGGGCTACGGGCTGCCGGTGGTCAACCCCATCGATGCGACCGGGCACTTCCTCGCCGACGTCCCGCTGGTCGGCGGGCACTTCTTCAAGGCCGCCGACCCCGCGCTGGTCGAGGACCTGCAGGCGCGCGGCGTGCTGTGGCGCGAGCAGCGCTACGAGCACAGCTATCCGCACTGCTGGCGCTGCCACACGCCGCTCATGTACTACGCGCAGCCGTCCTGGTACATCCGCACCAGCGCGGTCAAGGACCAGCTGCTCGCCGAGAACGAGAAGACGAACTGGCACCCCGAGCACATCCAGTGGGGCCGCTACGGCGACTGGCTGCGCAACAACGTCGACTGGGCGCTGTCCCGCGACCGGTACTGGGGCACGCCGCTGCCGGTGTGGCGCAACGACGCCGACCCGAGCCGCATGGTCGTCGTCGGCTCGCTGGCCGAGCTGTCGGAGCTGACCGGCCGCGACCTGTCCGACCTCGACCCGCACCGGCCGTTCATCGACGAGGTGACCTTCACGCTGCCCGGCGAGGAGGGCACCTACCGGCGGGTGCCGCAGGTCATCGACGCCTGGTACGACTCCGGCTCGATGCCCTTCGCGCAGTGGGGCGCGCCCTACCGCAACCAGGCGGAGTTCGAGGCCGCCTACCCGGCGCAGTTCATCTGCGAGGCGATCGACCAGACCCGCGGCTGGTTCTACTCGCTGATGGCCGTCGGCACGCTGGTGTTCGAGGAGAACTCGTACCAGGACGTGCTGTGCCTGGGCCACATCCTGGCCGAGGACGGCCGGAAGATGAGCAAGCATCTGGGCAACATCCTCGAGCCGATCCCGCTGATGGACCGGCACGGCGCCGACGCCGTCCGCTGGTTCATGCTGGCCGGCGGCTCGCCGTGGTCGGCCCGCCGGGTCGGGCACGAGACGCTGTCCGAGGTGGTCCGCAAGGTGCTGCTCACCTATTGGAACACCGCGAGCTTCTTCACCCTGTACGCGGAGACCAACGGCTGGGACGCGACCGCGAGCCCCGCCCCGGCGCCGGCCGAGCGGCCGCTGCTGGACCGCTGGGCGCTGGCCACCCTGGCGGAGGTCACCGAGGGCGTCACCGCGGCGCTGGAGGACTTCGACACCCAGGGCGCCGGCCGGCTGATCGCGCAGTTCGTCGACGACCTGTCCAACTGGTACGTGCGCCGCTCGCGCCGGCGGTTCTGGGACGGCGACCCCGCGGCGCTGGCCACCCTGCACGAGGTGCTCGACGTGCTGACCCGGCTGATGGCGCCGTTCACGCCGTTCGTCACCGAGGAGGTGTGGGCGCGCGCGGTGGCGCCGGGGCAGCCCGACGCGGTCGACAGCGTGCACCTGGCCTCCTGGCCGCAGGTGGACGCGGACGCCCGCGACGCCGCGCTGGTCGAGCAGGTCGCGCTGGTGCGCCGGCTGGTCGAGCTGGGCCGCTCGGCGCGCACGTCGGCCAAGGTGCGCACCCGCCAGCCGCTGGCCCGCGCGGTCGTGGCCGCCCCAGGGTGGGCGGAGCTGCCGCGCGACCTGGTGGCCGAGGTCGCCGACGAGCTCAACGTGGCCGAGCTGATGGACCTCTCCGCGGTCGGCGGCGAGCTGGTCGACGTGAGCGTCAAGGTCGACTTCCGCGCGGTCGGCCGTCGGCTGGGCAAGCAGGTGCAGGCGGTGGCCAGGGCGGTCGCCGCCGCCGATGCGCCGGCCCTGGTGGCCGCCTACCGCGGCGGGACGGCCTCGGTCGAGGTCGACGGGGCGGCCGTGCCGCTGCAGGACGGCGACCTGGTCGTCACCGAGACGCCGCGCGAGGGCTGGACCGTGGCCAGCGGGGGCGGGCTGACCGTGGCGCTGGACCTGGCGCTGACCCCGGAGCTGGAGCGGGCGGGCCTGGTCCGCGAGGCCGTGCGGCTGGTGCAGGAGGCCCGCAAGAACGGCGGGCTGGCCGTCAGCGACCGCATCGAGCTGTGGTGGACGGCGGACGGCGCGATGGCCCAGGCCCTCACCGAGCAGGGCCCGCAGGTGGCCGACGAGGTGCTCGCCGTCCGCGTGCACGCGCAGCAGCCCGGGGACGGCCAGGGCGTCGAGGGCCCGGCCGGCTCGCGGTTCTGGGTGGCCCGCGCCGACGCCTCGTGACGTCCTGGGACGGCCCCGTCCCGGGCCCCGCCTGAGCTCGCGGAGGCTCGGGAGGACGGGGTCCTCCCTCAGTTGCCGCGGGCGGCCCGCCGCCGGGACCGCTCGATCCCGGCGAGGTGCCGCACCGGGCGGCAGGTGCCGCACGGCGTGAAGCCGTCGGCGCGGGCCTCGACCATCGGCAGCCCGATGTCCTCCCGGCCCTCGAGGTGCGGGCAGCCGGGCAGGTGGTAGCGCGGGTGCTCGTCGACGACCAGCACCTCGTCGGCCAGGTCGACCACGAGCAGCAGGTCGGTGACCTCGACGTCCTCCTCACCGGGCTCCCCCGTCGTCGCGTCCGCGGGGCTCTCGCGGGGCTCGTGGGCGCCGCGACGCGCGGGGATGTGCTCGTCGGCGTGACCGTTGGCCGCTGCGGTGGTCGGCGGGACGGTGGTGGGCGGCTCCTCGACGGACCGCTCCTGCTCGGGCTCGGGTCCGCGCTCCGGTGTCCGCAGTGCCGTCGCACCGGCCGGCTCGGGCGCGGCCTCCGGCGTCCGGACTGCGGTCGCGCCGGCCGGTGCGGCGGCGGCGGGCTCGGGGTCCACGACCGGCTGCGGCGGGGTACGGGGCGCCTCGGGCGGCGGCGTGTCGGTCGCCGCGACCGACGTCGTCGTCCCCGCTCCGGACGCGGACTCCGCCGCGCGCCGGTCGGGGTCGCCGGCCTCACGGGCCGTCCGCAGCCGGGCCACCACCAGCAGGACGGCAGCGAGCCCGCACGCCGCCACGCACCCCCAGTAGAGGGCGACGAGGCCGGTGACGATGCCGCCGACGAACAGTCCCAGGCCCAGCAGGACCAGCAGACCCGCAGCCAGGATCACCCGCCGACTGTAGCCGGGACCACAGCCGTCGACGCCTCCACGGGCCGGGAACGCGACAGGGCCCCCGGACGGGTGTCCGGGGGCCCTGCGGCGGCCCCGTCCCGGGTCCCGCCCTGAACCTGCGAGGGTGGGGGGACGGAGTCCTTGCTCAGGCGCTGGCGTGCTGGTTCTGCCGGCTGTTCGACGCCGGCTCAGCCGAGCCGCGGCTGTCGAGGTCGCGCAGGTGCGACTCGAGGTAGGAGCGCAGCCGGGTGCGGTACTCGCGCTCGAAGGTGCGCAGCTCCTCGATCTTGCGCTCCAGGCTGCTGCGCTTCTCCTCCAGCGAGCCCATGACCTCGGCGTGGCGGCGCTCGGCGTCCTGGTCGAGGGCGGCGGCCTTGGCGCGGGCCTCGCGCTCCATCGTGTCGGCGCGGGTGCGCGCGTCACCGACCATCGAGTCCGCGCGCATCTTGGCCTCGCTGACCATCTGCTCGCTCTTGGCCCGCGCCTCGCTGACCATGCGCTCGCTGTTGGTCTTGGCCGAGACGACCATCTGGTCGGCCTGCGCCTTGGCCTCGTTGACGTACTTGTCGGCGGTCTCGGTCGCCAGTGCCAGCATCCGCGACGCGCGGGCGCTGTCGTCCTCGCGCACGGGCGCCGGCGGGGGCGGCGGCGCGGCGACGGGCGCGGGCGCCGGGGGCTCCGGCACCTCGACGGCGCGTGGGGTGCGGCCGGTCGCAGAGCCCGAGCGCAGCTCGTTGTTCTCCTCGATCAGCCGGGCCAGCTCGGCCTCCACCACGTCGAGGAACGCATCCACCTCGTCCTCGTCGTAGCCCCGCTTCCCGATCGGCGGCTTCTTGAAGACGACGTTGTGCACGTCGGCAGGCGTGAGTGGCATCGACTTCACCTCGGGTCGGACAACGGGGACAGGGACGACGGCGGACGGGCGGCGGACGGCCCCGGCCGGCCACCGGGACCCCCGCCCCTGGTGGGGACAGCGGTCACGCGGCGGCGATCGCGAGGCTGTTCACGATGCCACGCAGGATGTACACGGCGATCAGGAGCACCATAAACGCGAGGTCCAGGCGGATCGACCCCAGGTTCAGGGGCGGGATCACCTTCCGGATCGCCTTGAGCGGCGGATCCGTCGTGGCGTACACGACCTCCAGACCCGCCGCCACCAGCCCCGACGGACGCCAGCTGCGCGCCAGGACCATCACCCAGTCGACGACGAACCGTGCGAAGAGCAGCACGAGGAAGACGAGCAGGACCGACGAGAGGATGTTCCAGAAGAGTGCCACGGTCCTCGCTCGTCCCAGGGCACCCGGGGTGCCGGTCGGTCCTGTGTCAGGCCTCGGGACGGGCTGCGAAACCACCCTCGCGGATCCGCGCCTTGTCCTCGGCCGTCACGTCGACGTCCTGCGGGCTCAGCAGGAACACCTTGTTCGTGACGCGCTCGATGCTACCGCGCAGCCCGAACGACAGACCTGCAGCGAAGTCCACGAGCCGCTTGGCGTCGGCGTCGTCCATCTCGGTGAGGTTCATGATCACCGGCTTGCCGTCGCGGAAGCTCTCGCCGATCTGGCGCGCCTCGTTGTAGGTGCGCGGGTGCAGCGTGGTGATCCGGTACGGCTGGGGCGCCGGGGCGGGCGCCGGCTCCGGCTCCGGCGCGACCGCGACCGGCTCACGGACGGCGAGGCCGGCGGCCCCCACGGGACCGGACACGGCGGTCGCCGGGCTGGGCACCGACCCGGCACCGGCCAGTCCACCGAGGCGGGCGGCGCTGGAGCCACCGGGACTGGGCGCCAGGCCGAGGTTGCGGTTGGCGGCGGGGCGGCGGGGCAGCGCCAGCGGCTCGGGGTCCGGCGCCGGCGGCAGGTCGGCCGGGAGGTCGGCGAAGCGGTCGTCGGCCCGGTAGGCGCCGTCGCGGTAGCCGTCACCCCGGTAGTCGGAGTCGTAGCGCTCCCCGACGTCGTAGCGGTCGTCGTAGCCCTCCTCGGCGGCGTACCGCGAGTACCGGCGCTCCTCGAGGCGGTCGTAGCGGTCGGCGTCCCCATCGCGGGCGTCGTACCGGCCGTAGGCCCGGGCGTCGTCGTCCTCCACCAGCCCGAGGTAGATGCCCATCTTCCGCATGGCTCCGGCCATCAGCCCTGCCCCTCTTCGTCCGCGCGCGTGGTCACCCGGGCTGCTGGGACCCGTGTGACTGGTGTGACTCGTCCTGTCCGGAGGCTAGGGGCCGCGTCCCGAACAGCGCGGTTCCGACACGCAGGAGCGTGCTGCCGGCGGCCACGGCCTCCTCGAGGTCGGCGCTCATGCCGGCGGAGAGGTCACGCGCCTCGGGGTGGTCGGCGCGGACCCGCTCGGCGAGCGCCGCGAGGCGGGCGAAGGCGGGTCCGGGCGCCGCTCCGCGCGGGGCCACCGCCATCAGCCCGCGGAGCACGAGCCCCTCCTCGGCGGCGACCGCGTCGGCCAGCGCCGGGACCTCGGCCGGGTGGGCCCCGCCGCGGGCGGCGAGCTCCCCCTCGGGGCCGCCGAGGTCGACCTGCAGGAAGACCTCGACCGGCCGTCCGGTCCCGACGCCGACCCGGGCGAGGGCGCGGGCCAGCGAGAGCCGGTCGACCGAGTGGACGACGGCGCCGAGCCGGGCGACGGCGGCGGCCTTGTTGCGCTGCAACTGGCCGATGAAGTGCCACCGGAGCGGCAGGTCGGCCAGCGCCGCGGCCTTGCCGGTGAGCTCCTGGGCGCGGTTCTCCCCGAAGTCGGCCTGTCCGAGTGCCGCGAGCTCGCGGACGGCGCCCGCCGGCCAGGTCTTGCTCACCGCGAGCAGGCGCACCGCGGCGGGATCGCGACCGGCGGCGCGGGCCGCGGCGGCGATGCGGTCGCGGACGGCCTGCAGGCGGTCGGCCGGGGAGGTCACGAGGGCGATCCTCCCCCGCCCGTACACGTCCGCGGCGCCCGGTGACGTGCCGGGACGGCCCTCCTGCAGGGTGCCGCCACGAGCCTGCGAGCGGCGGGGCGCAGGAGGGCCCTTCACCCGAGCCAGACGACCCCGGCCTGGCGGCCCGTGGTGCCGTCGCGGCGGTGGGAGAAGAGGAAGCGGTCCTCGACGGTGCACCGGGGGTCGTGCACGACCTGCCCGACGCCGGCGCCGCGCAGCACCTCGGCGAGCCCGGCCCGCAGGTCGAGTCCCGGCGTCCCCCGGCGGGTGCGGACCGCCGCGGCCGGCACGACGCCGGCCACCTCGGCCTGCATCGCCCGCGGCACCTCGTAGCAGGCGCCGCAGACGGCCGGGCCGAGCAGGGCGGTGACGTCGCCGGGGCGGCTGCCCAGCCGCGCCATCGCGGCCAGCGTCGCGGGGACGACGCCGTGCCGGACGCCCTCCCGCCCGGCGTGCACGGCGGCGACCACGCCGGCGACGGAGTCGGCGAACAGCACCGGCACGCAGTCGGCGACGAGCACGCAGAGCACCAGCCCCGGCGTGCTCGTGACCACGGCGTCGGTCCCGGCCAGCGGGCCGTCGACCGGCCCGTCGACGACGGCGACCCGCGTGCCGTGGACCTGGTCCATCCACACCAGCCGGTCGGCGGCGACGCCGAGCTCGCGGGCCAGCCGCTCCCGGTTGGCGGCCACGGCGACCGGGTCGTCCTCGACGTGGACGCCGAGGTTGAACGAGTCGTACGGGGACACGGACCGGCCGCCCCGCCGGTCGGTGACGACCCGTCGGGGTCGCACCGCCCGCGAGGCGGCCGGAACCGAGCTCACGGCTCCGTCCAGAGGCTCATCCCGAGCCTGCGAGGGATGAGGAGGACGGGATCCTTCTCCTCCGAGTGGTGGGGGGCACGGGGGTCCTTCTACTGACGGAGGAACTCCGGGATGTCGAGCTCCTCCTCGAAGTCCTCGTTGGACAGCGGACGCCGGCCCGCGGCGGCGTTCGCGTTGGCGCCGGGGACCGGCGGCAGTGGCGGCACGGTGATCCCGCCGCCACCCGCGGCCGCGCGGCCCGGCAGCTGCGAGGTCGACGGCGGGTTCGGCTGCGCCTGCGGCGCCTGGGGCTGGGCCGAGGTGACCAGCCGCTCCCTCGTCGGGACGCCGCCCACCGGCTGCGGGTGCTGCACCGGCATCCGGGGGGCGGTCGGCGGGGCCACCGGGGCGGCAGCCGGGACCGAGGCGGTGCCGGCCTCCTTGCGACCCTGCGGCTTGCCGCCGTCGAAGCCGGCGGCGATGACGGTCACCCGCACCTCGTCCCCGAGGGCGTCATCGATGACCGCACCGAAGATGATGTTGGCGTCGGCGTGCGCGGCGTCGGAGACCAGCGAGGCGGCCTCGTTGATCTCGAACAGCCCGAGGTCCGAGCCGCCGGAGATCGACAGCAGCACGCCGTGGGCGCCCTCCATCGAGGCCTCCAGCAGCGGGCTGGCGATCGCCTGCTCGGCGGCCAGCAGCGCCCGGTTGTCACCGCGCGCGCTGCCGATGCCCATGAGGGCCGACCCGGCGCCGGACATGACCGACTTGACGTCGGCGAAGTCCAGGTTGATCAGGCCGGGCGTGGTGATCAGGTCGGTGATGCCCTGGACACCGGACAGCAGCACCTGGTCGGCGGTCCGGAAGGCGTCCATGACGCTGACGTTGCGGTCGCCCAGCTGCAGCAGCCGGTCGTTGGGGATGACGATGAGCGTGTCGCACTCGTTGCGCAGCTCCTCGATGCCCGACTCGGCCTGCACGGCCCGCCGCTTCCCCTCGAAGGAGAACGGGCGGGTGACCACGCCGATGGTCAGCGCGCCGAGCTTGCGGGCGATCGAGGCGACGACCGGCGCACCACCGGTGCCGGTGCCACCGCCCTCGCCGGCGGTCACGAAGACCATGTCGGCGCCCTTGAGCACCTCTTCGATCTCCTCGCGGTGGTCCTCGGCGGCCTGCCGGCCGACGTCGGGCTGGGCGCCGGCGCCGAGCCCGCGGGTGAGCTCACGGCCGACGTCGAGCTTGACGTCGGCGTCGCTCATCAACAGCGCCTGCGCGTCGGTGTTGATGGCGATGAACTCGACCCCCTTGAGGCCGACCTCGATCATGCGGTTGACCGCGTTCACCCCGCCGCCGCCGATGCCGACGACCTTGATGACCGCGAGGTAGTTGTGCGGAGGTGTCATGTGGGGCTCCCGACCTCGACCCTCATCCTCAAGTAAAGCCTTATAGTTATGTCAACTAGGTCGACGCGCACGAAGTTAGGTGGGTGCTCGCAGGCGCTACAAGCACCGACCCGGGCCCGGCGTGTCGGACACGCGGCTCCCCATCGATCTCGCGCGACGCAGTGGTCACACCCGCACCACCAGGGGTGACGACCCGCGCGGGAACCGTCTCAGGTGCAGGTCGAGGGCCGTGACATGCCCGTATCGGGAACTCGCCTAAGTGATCTGCGGTGTCGGGCGTGTCGCGGACCCGCGCGTGTCGCCACGGGTGGGCGCCGGACACGGTGCGGCGCCGGTCGGCGACCCAGTGCAGTCCCGGCTACCGGCGGGGGACGCGGCCCAACAGGAAGAACTCCTCGTTCGGCGGGATCGCGGCCCAGTGCGCCAACCGGTTGGACAGCGCGAACAACGACACGATGGCGCCGACGTCCCACACGTCGTCCTCGGTCAGGCCGTGGTCGCGCAGCCGGTCGAGGTCGGCGGCGGTGACCGCGGCGGGGTCCACCGCCAGCCGGACGGCGACCTCGAGGACGGCGCGCAGCCGGTCGGACACCGGCGCCTTGCGCCAGTCGACGGCGACCTGGTCGGCGAGGTACGGGTCGCGGGCGCGGATCCGGGCGATGGCCCCGTGGGCGACGACGCAGTACAGGCAGTCGTTGGCCGCGCTGGTGGCGACCACGACCAGCTCGCGGTCGGCCGTGGACAGCGCCGGGGTGTCCTTGTCCATGAGCGCGTCGTGCATGGCGAAGAAGGCCGCCGCCTCGGCCGGGCGCCAGGCGAGCGCGGCGAAGACGTTGGGCAGGAAGCCCGAACGCTCCTCCACCTCGGCGTAGCGCTCGCGCAGCTGCTCGGGCAGCTCGTCGCGCGGGGGGACGGGGAAGCGGCTGACCGGCCCGGTGCTCACCCCGCCACCCTCTCCCACCGGACCTGCCGCGGCCACCCTCCACGGCGGCCTCGTCCAGCGGCTCACCGCGAGCGGGCGAGCGGTGAGGAGGACGGGTCCTCCTGTCATCGGAGGACGACCGCCGACGGGGTGCTGACGTCGATGGTGTCGGCCGCCGCGAGGGTCCCGGCCCGCAGCTGGCCGAGCAGCGCGACGAGCGCGTCGGCCTTCGCGCCGGCCTCCTCCGCGCTCCCCCACAGCACGGTGGTGCCGTCCTCGAGGGTGAGCGTGACGTCCTCGGCGCTGTCCGCCTGGGCGTCGGCCACGTCGCCGCGGACGTCCTCGGGCAGCGCGACCAGGGCGGTCAGCGCCGCGCGGGTCGCGCGGTCCTCGGGTCCGGGGTCGTCGACGTCGAGGGGCACCACCCCGGCCGGCGGGTCGCCGGTGACCGTGTCGAACAGCACGCCGTCGGCGTCGACCAGCGAGCGGGTGCCGGACACGTCGACCACCGCGACCGGCACCCGCTCGACCACGGTGACCACGACGCTGCGCGGCCAGCCGCGGGTCACCTCCACGCCGGCCACCTGCGGCAGCCGGGCGACACGGGTCTCGGCAGCGTCGACGTCGACCTGCAGCAGGGGTGTCCCCTCGGCGATGCCCGCCACGTCGAGGACCTCGGCGGCGGTCAGCGTGCCCGCGCCGTCGACCCGCACGTCGGCCACGGCGAGCACGGGACCTGCCCACAGCAGCCAGGCCAGCAGGCCGAGCACCGCGGTGGCGACCGCGCCGCGGAGGAGCAGCCGTCGTCGCCGATCGGCCGGGGTGTCCCGGCGCGGCCTCCGCCGGGCGGCCGGACGGCGGCGCTCGACACCGGCCCGCGAGGACCCCCCGCCTGCGCGGTCGCTGGTGGTGGTCCCCGAGCGGCTCACCGCGGAGGACCCCCCGGGTCGCCGCCGTCCGGCGAGCCGGGCGGCGCCAGCCGGGCCCGCAACGCCTCGAGGACCTCCGGGCCGACCATGGACACGTTGCCGGCACCCATGGTGATCACCAGGTCGCCGGGGCCGGCCCGGTCGGCCAGCGCCGGGGCCGCGGCGGACCAGGACGGCTCGAAGTGCACCCGCTCGGCCGGCAGGGCGACCGCGTCGGCGACCATGGCGCCGGTGACGCCGGGGACCGGGTCCTCACGGGCGCCGTAGACGTCCATGACCACGACCTCGTCGGCCAGGCCGAGGGCCGCACCGAAGGCGGCGGCGAACTCCCGCGTGCGGCTGTACAGGTGCGGCTGGAAGGCCACGACCACCCGACCGGAGCCGGCGACCGCCCGCGCGGCGCGCAGCTGCGCCTCCACCTCGGTCGGGTGGTGGGCGTAGTCGTCGTAGACCCGCACCCCGCCGACGGTGCCCTTGAGCTCGAAGCGGCGGTGCACCCCGCCGAAGCGGCCCAGGCCGGTGATCAGCCCCTCGGCGGGCAGGCCGAGCTCCAGCCCAGCCAGCAGCGCGGCGGCGCTGTTGCGGGCCATGTGCTCGCCCGGCACCCGGATCGACACCCGGCCCAGCACGTCGCCGTCGAGGACGGCGGTCCAGGCGGTGGTCTCCGGGCTCACCTCGACGTCGACCAGCCGCAGGTCGCTGTCCTCGGCGGTGCCGTAGGTCCGCACGCGGGCCGGGGTCGGCACGGTGCGCAGCCGCGCCGAGCCCGGGTCGTCGGCACACAGGACGACGAAGCCGGCCGGGTCCAGCGTCTGCACGAACCGGTCGAAGGCGGCCTCGACCGCGGCCAGGTCGCCGTAGTTGTCCAGGTGGTCGGCCTCGACGTTGGTGACGATCGCGCCGTGCGGGGCCAGCAGCAGGAAGGAGCGGTCGCTCTCGTCGGCCTCGGCGACGAAGACGTCGCCCCCGCCGGCGTGCGCGTTGCTGCCCGACTCGTTGAGGTCGCCGCCGATGGCGAAGGAGGGGTCCACGCCGCACGCCTGCACCGCGACGGTGAGCATCGAGGTGGTCGAGGTCTTCCCGTGCGTGCCGGCCACCGCGACGCTGCGCTTGCCCGCCATCACCGCGGCCAGCGCCACCGCACGCGGCAGCACCCGCAGACCCCGCTCGCGGGCGGCGGCGAGTTCGGGGTTGTCCTCGCGGATGGCGGTGGAGACGACGACGGTGGCGGCGTCGCCCAGGTGCGCGGGGTCGTGGCCGAGCTCCACCCGGGCACCGAGCGCGCGCAGCGCCAGCAGGGTCGGGGTGTCGCGGCGGTCGCTGCCGGAGACCGGCACGCCGCGGGCCAGCAGGATGCGGGCGATGCCGCTCATCCCGGCGCCGCCGATGCCGACGAAGTGCACTGCGCCGAGCTCCTCGAGGCTCGGCACCGGGTCGGTCCAGGCCGCCACCGCAGCCGCGCTCACCGGGCCACCTCCAGCACGATGTCGGCCAGGCGCTCGTCGGCGTCCCGGGCGCCGGCGGCCGCGGCGTGCTCGGCGTACCGGGCCAGCGTGGCCGGGTCGGTGACCATCGGGATGACGTGCTCCTCGATCCAGGACGGCGACAGGTCCGCGTCGTCCACCAGCAGTCCTCCCCCGGCCTCCACCACGGGCAGGGCGTTGCGCCGCTGCTCGCCGTTGCCGATGGGCAACGGCACGAACACCGCCGGCAGCCCGACCGCGGACAGCTCGGCCACCGTGACCGCGCCCGACCGGCACAGGGCCAGGTCGGCCGCGGCGTAGGCGAGGTCCATGCGCTCGAGGTAGTCGACGACGACGTAGGGCGCCTGCCCGGGTGCCCGCGGGGGGACGGTGACGTCGATGTTCTTGGGGCCGCGGGCGTGCAGCACCTGCACCCCGGCGGCGGTGAGCGCGTCGGCCGCGCCGACCGCGGCGCGGTTCAGCGAGGCCGCGCCCTGCGACCCGCCGAAGACCAGCAGCGTGGGCCGGCCGGGGTCCAGGCCGAAGGTCGCCCGGGCCTCGGCGCGCCGGACGGGGCGGTCCAGCGTGCTGATCGCCGTCCGCAGCGGCATGCCGACGTGCGCGGCGCCGCGCAGCGGCGTGCCGGGCACGGTGACGGCGACCCGCTCGGCGATCCGCGCACCGACGCGGTTGGCGAGGCCGGGCAGCGCGTTCTGCTCGTGCACGACGACAGGCACCTGCTCGCGGCGGGCGGCCAGGTAGGCCGGCAGCGCCACGTAGCCGCCGAAGCCGACGACGACGTCGGCGGACAGCTCGCGCAGCAGCGCCCTGGTCTCGGACACCGAGCGGGCCACCCGGCCGGGCACCCGCAGCAGGTCGAGGGTGGGCTTGCGCGGCAGCGGCACGGGCGGGATCAGCCGCAGGTCGTAGCCGCGGGCGGGGACCAGCCGGGTCTCCAGGCCGCGGGCGGTGCCGAGGCAGGTGATCCGCAGGCCCCCCTCGATCGCGCCGCGGCGCAGCAGGGCGTCGGCGAGGGCGAGCATCGGCTCGATGTGGCCGCCGGTGCCGCCGCCGGCCAGGACGACGCTGACGCTCACCGCGGCCGCCGCAGCTGCTCGGGGGTGGTGGAACGGGCCCGGGGCGGCGGCTGCCGGCGGGCCTCGGGGACCCGGCCGCGGCCGTCCGTCGTCCGCCGCTCGCGGGCCGGCACCCGCTCGCGCGGGGTGCGCTCCCCCGGCGGGACCGGGACGACGCGGGCGACGGTGCGGGCACCGGGGACGGCGGAGGGACGCGCGAGCCGCTCGGGCGCGCGGCCGGAGTCCTCGCCCGGCCCCGCGGGACGGCGGGCGCGGCGCGGGCGCAGCGGGTCGACGGGCTGCTCGGGCACCGGCAGCAGCCAGCGGGACAGCCGGTTGCGGTCGGCCCGGCGCAGGTGCTCGACGGCCTCGGGCTCGGAGCGGGCGAAGCGGATGAGCAGCCCCACGATGAACAGGGTGAGCACCAGCGAGGTGCCACCGGCGGAGACCAGCGGCAGCGTGAGGCCGGTGACCGGCAGCAGACCCACCACGTAGCCCATGTTCAGGGCCGCCTGCCCGACCAGCCACACCGTGATCGCCACGCAGGCCAGCTGCACGAAGCGGTCGGCCGTGCGGCGGGCGATGCGGAAACCGGCGTGGGCGAGCAGTCCGTAGAGGGTGACCACGACCAGGCAGCCGAGGAAGCCGAGCTCCTCGCCGAGGATCGCGAAGATGTAGTCCGACTCCGCCTCGGGCAGCAGGTTCCACTTCATCGCGCTGTTGCCCAGCCCGACACCCCACAGCCCGCCGGTCGCCAGCGCGTAGAAGCCGCGGATGGCCTGGAAGCCGCTGTCCGACGGGTCGGCGAACGGGTCGAGGAACGAGGTGACCCGCTCCATGCGGTACGGGGCGACGGCGACCATGAGCACCACGGCGGCCACGCCCACGGCGAGGAAGCCGGCGAACCAGCGGGGCGGCAGGCCGCCGGCCCACAGCAGGCCGACCAGCACCAGGCCGAGGCTGACGACCCCGCCGAAGTCCGGCTCCAGGTAGAGCAGGAACGACAGGACGCCGAACACCGGCAGCAGCGGGACCAGCAGCGTCCTGACGGTGAGGAAGCGGTCGCGCACCGCCAGGATGTGCGCGCCCCACAGGGCGAAGACCAGCTTGGCCAGCTCGGAGGGCTGGAAGTTGGTGAAGCCCAGGTCGATCCAGGCCCGGGACCCGTTGAGCTCCATGCCGATGCCCGGCACGAGCACCGCGACCAGCAGCGCCGCGGCGACGAGCAGGCCGATCGGCGCCCAGCGGCGCACCAGGCCGACCGGCAGCCGCACCGCCACCAGCAGCGCGACCAGGCCGATGACGGCGAAGACGACCTGGTCGACACCGGGCCGCCAGGCCGGCTGGTCGTTGAGCGCGGCCTCGATCGCCGAGGCGGAGAAGACCATGACCAGGCCGATGGCCAGGAGCATGCCGGCCGCGCCCATCACCAGCTGGCAGCTGGTCATGGGACCGTCGAGCCAGGCCGGTGCCGCGAACCGGCGGACCGGCGTCCGGCGCCCGGCCGGCCCGGTCCGGCGCCGCCCGGGTGCGGTCGGGACGCCGGTGGACTCCATCCGGCCATCGTGGCCGCCGGGGCGGGTCTCCCGGCGGACCGTCGGGGCGTGTCGCAGCAGCCTGTCCCTCACAGTCCGGCGATCGCCAGCCAGTCGGCGTAGAACAGGCCCAGCCCGAAGGCGACCGACATCCCGGTCACCAGCCAGAAGCGGACGATCACCGTGTTCTCGGTCCAGCCGGCGAGCTCGAAGTGGTGGTGCAGCGGGGCCATCCGGAACACCCGGCGGCGGGTGGCCCGGAAGAAGGCCACCTGGATGACCACCGACAGCGTCACCGCGACGAACAGCCCGCCGAGCACGACCAGCAGCAGCTCGGTGCGGGTGACGACGGCCAGCCCGGCCAGCAGCCCGCCGAGGGCGAGCGAGCCGGTGTCGCCCATGAATATCCGGGCCGGGCTGGTGTTCCACCACAGGAAGCCCAGGCACGCGCCCAGCCCGGCGGCCGCGACCAGCGTGACGTCGAGCGGGTCGCGGACGATGTAGCAGCCCTCGAGCAGCTCGCTGGTGCAGTCGTGGGTGAACTGCCAGAACGAGATGATCGTGTAGGCGCCGCAGACCATCGCCGAGCAGCCGGCCGCCAGCCCGTCGAGGCCGTCGGTGAGGTTGACCGCGTTGGAGAACCCGGCGATGAACAGGTAGGCCAGGACCACGAAGCCCACCGACCCGAGGAACAGCGGGTCGATGTCGCGCACGTAGGAGACGAACTCCGAGGCCGGGGTGATGCCGGCCTCGTCGGGGAAGTTCAGCGCCAGGACGGCGAAGGCCACCCCGACCACCAGCTGGCCGACCAGCTTGGCGGTCTTGTTCAGCCCCAGGCTGCGGCGGAAGCGGATCTTCAGGTAGTCGTCGAGGAAGCCGACGGTGCCCAGGCCCACCATGAGCAGGAGCACCAGCAGGCCGCTGGCGGTCACCCCGCGGCCGGGCTGGTTGAGCAGGAACAGGTGGGCGATCAGGTAGCCGCCGACCGTCGCCCCGACGATGACGGTGCCGCCCATGGTGGGCGTGCCCTTCTTCGCCAGGTGGCTCTCGGGGCCGTCGTCCCGGATCTCCTGCCCGAAGCCCTTGCGGCGGAACAGGTGCACGGCGACCGGTGTGGCCAGGATGGAGATCACCAGGCCGAACGCGGCCGCGATCAGGATCGACCTCACGCGCCTGCCCCGGCGGCGAGGAGGTCGGCGGCGAGCACCTCGAGCCCGTAGGACCGGCTGGCCTTCACCAGCACGACGTCACCGGGCACCAGCACCTCCGTCAGCAGTTCCCGGGCAGCCGCCCGGTCGGGCACGCGCACCGCGCCCTCGCGGTCGCGGGCACCCGCGGCGAGCGCCCCGTCGGCTATCCCTACAGCATCCGGTCCGACGGCCACGACCAGGTCCACCCCGGCGGCCACGGCGTCGCGGCCCAGCCGCTCGTGCTCGTCGGCGGCACCGGGGCCGAGCTCGGCCATCGCGCCGAGGACGGCGATCCGCCGCCGCGCCGGCAGCCCGGCCAGCGCGGCCAGCGCGGCCCGCATGGACTCGGGGTTGGCGTTGTAGGCGTCGTTGACGACGATGACGCCGTCGTCCCGGCGGGTCACCTCCATCCGCCAGCGGCTGCGCGGCACGGCGGCCGACAGCGCGGCGGCGACCGCGTCGGGCGCCATCCCGGCGGCCAGCGCGGCTCCGGCGGCCGAGAGCGCGTTGGCGACCTGGTGCTCGCCGACCACCTGCAGCCGCACCCTGGCACGCGCCCCGCCGGTGACCAGCGTGAAGCCGGCCCGGCCGGCCTCGTCGAGGACGACGTCCTCGGCACGCACGTCGGCGCCTGCCGACCGGCCGGTGGTGACGACCCGGGCCCGCGTGCGCGGCGCCATGCCGATCACCCGGGGGTCGTCGGCGTTGAGGACGGCGGTGCCCTCGGCCGGCAGCGCCTCCACCAGCTCGCCCTTGGCCACGGCGATCCCGTCGGCGGAGCCGAACTCGCCCAGGTGCGCCGAGCCGACGTTGAGCACCACGCCGACGTCGGGCCGGGCCACCCGGCACAGGCGGGCGATGTGCCCCCGCCCGCGCGAGCCCATCTCCAGCACGAGGAAGCGGGTGTCCTCGTCGGCGTCGAGCACGGTGAGCGGCAGGCCGATGTCGTTGTTGTACGAGCCGGGCGGGCTGACCGTGGCGCCGGCGGCGGCCAGCACCTGGCCGAGCAGGTCCTTGGTGCTGGTCTTGCCCGAGGACCCGGTGATGCCGATGGTGACCAGCCCGCCCGTCCCCGGGCGCCCGGCCGTCAGCCGGGCGTGCACCGCCGCGGCCAGCCGGCCGAGCGCGGCCACCGGCTCCTCGACGACCACGCAGGGCAGCGCGCCGTCGGGACGGGTGGTCAGCGCGGCGACCGCACCGGCGTCCGCGGCGGCGGCCAGGAAGTCGTGCCCGTCGACCCGCTCCCCCGGCACGGCGACGAACAGGTCGCCGGGGGCCACGGCACGGGAGTCGACGGTGACCTTCCCGCGGACGGTGCCGGTGGTGTCCGGCGTCAGCCGGCCACCCACCGCCCCGGCCACCTCGGCCAGGCTCATCTCGATCACGCTCTGGGCTCCACTCCGGCCGGCGCACGCTGCGCCAGGGCCTCGCGCAGCACGGCGCGGTCGTCGAAGGGGTGCAGGGTGCCGGCCACGTCCTGGCCGGTCTCGTGGCCCTTGCCGGCCACCAGGACGGCGTCGCCGGGCCGGGCGCGGGCGACCGCCTCGGTGATCGCGGCGCGCCGGTCGCCGATCTCGACCACGTCGCCGCGCCGGTCGGCCGGGACGCCGGCGAGCACCGCCGCGCGGATGGCGGCCGGGTCCTCCGAGCGGGGGTTGTCGTCGGTGACGACGAGCAGGTCGCTGCCGCGCGCCGCGGCCTCCCCCATCGCCGCCCGCTTGCCGGGGTCGCGGTCGCCGCCGCAGCCGAGCACGGTGAGGACGCGGCCGGAGGTGTCGGCGCGCAGCGCGGCGAGCGCGGTGGCGACGGCGTCGGGGGTGTGCGCGTAGTCGACGACGGCGACGAACGGCTGGCCGGCGTCCACCGGCTCCATCCGGCCGGGCACGACCGTCTCGGCCAGCCCGGTCAGCGCCGTCTCCACCGGCACGCCGACCGCGTCGAGCAGCGCCACGGCCAGGACGGCGTTGGCGACGTTGAACGCCCCGGGCAGCCGCACCCGCGCCGGCCAGCTGCGCCCGCCCGGGCCGGTGAGGGTGAACGCCGTCCCGCCGCCGGGGGCGGGGGCCAGGCCGGTCGCCGTCCAGTCGGCGTCGGCGCCCTGGCCGGAGACGGTGACCGCGCGGCGGTCGCCGAGCATGCCGGCCAGCCGCCGCCCGTACGGGTCGTCGACGTCGACCACCTCGACGGCGGCCCGGCCGTCGAACAGCCGCGCCTTGGCGAGGAAGTAGTCCTCGATGTCGGTGTGGAAGTCCAGGTGGTCGCGGCCGAGGTTGGTGAAGCCGGCCGCGGCGAACGGGATGCCGCCCACCCGGCCGAGCACCAGCGCGTGGCTGGACACCTCCATGACGACCGTCTGCACGCCGGAGTCCGCCATCCGGGCCAGCAGCGCGTGCAGGGCCGGCGCCTCCGGTGTCGTCCGCACGCTGGGCAGGGTGGTGACCGTCGGCGTGCCGTCGGCCGCGCGACCGCGGGTGCGCGTCTCGACGGTGCCGACCAGGCCGGTGCCGCGGCCGGCGGCGGCCAGGCCCGCCTCGACCAGGTAGCTCGTCGTCGTCTTGCCGTTGGTGCCGGTGATCCCGATGACCTGCAGCCGCCGGGCCGGCTCGCCGTAGACCCGCGCCGCCACCGCGCCGAGCAGGCCGCGCGGGTCGTCGACGACGCACACCGGCAGGCCGGTGGCGGCGGCCTCCTCGCGGCCGGTCGGGTCGGTGAGGACGGCGGCCGCACCGCGCGCCGCCGCGTCGGCGGCGTACCGGGCGCCGTGCGTGCGGGCGCCGGGCAGGGCGGCGTAGAGGTCTCCGGGCCCGACCTCCCCGGAGGCCAGCGTCACGCCGCCGACGGCGGTGCCGGCGTCACCCTGGACGGGCGCGCCCAGCAGGTCGGCGAGGTCGGCGAGGGTCAGGGGACCGGTCCCCGTCGGCCGGGACGCCGTCCTCCTCCCGCTCTGGCTCACGGGACTCCAATCTACCGGCGGGCCTCCTGCGGCCCGCCGCCCACACGCGGTGGGCGCGCCACCGCCACTGGTGACGCGCTGGAACGGCCCTGCTGCAGGGTCCCGCCGCGAGCCCGGTGAGGTGCTGGACCGGCCCTCCTGCAGGGTCCCGCCGCGAGCCTGCGAGCGGTGGGGGCAGGAGGGTCCTTCTCCTACTCCGGGCCGGTCAGCACGAAGTCCGGCCGGGGCGTCCCGGACGGCACGATGCCGTCGGCGGTCAGTGCCTGGCGCAGGATGTCGGCGAACACCGGGGCGGCGACCTGGCCGCCCTCCTCGTTGCTCGTGGGCCGCTCGAGGTCGACCGCGACGACGTACTGCGGGTCGTCGGCCGGGGCGAACCCGACGAACGTCGTCACGTAGCCGCCGCCGTCGTAGCAGCCGCACTCGGGGTTGGCCCGCTGCGCGGTGCCGGTCTTGCCGGCCACCCGGAACCCGTCGACCTGCGCCAGCGGCGCGGTGCCACCCGGGCCGACGACGGCCTCGAGCATGTAGGCGACGTCGTCGGCGGTGGACTCGCTCAGCACCCGGGTGCTCTCCGGCACGGGCGCCGACTCGCCGCCGACCGAGGAGACGATGCGCGGCTCGATGCGCACCCCGTCGTTGGCGATCGCCTGGTAGACCGACGCCATCTGCAGGGTGGTCACCGAGACGCCCTGCCCGATCGGCACGTTGGCTGCCCGGCTCTCGGTCCACTCCGCGGAGTCCTGGAGGATGCCGGCGCTCTCGCCGGGCAGCTCGATCCCGGTGGTGCGGCCGAGGCCGAAGGCCCGCAGGTACTCCTCCAGCTTCGCGTCGCCGACCTCGCGGGCCAGCATGATCGTGCCGACGTTGCTGGACTTGGCGAGGATGCCGGTGACCGTCCAGTCGATCGGCGGGTGGTCGTGGGCGTCGCGCACGATCCTGTCCCCGGCGTCGATGCGCCCGTTCACGCTGAGCACGGTCTCCGGCGTCGCCTTGCCCTCCTCGATCGCCGCGGCCAGCGTGACCGCCTTGAGCACCGAGCCGGGCTCGAAGACGCTGGAGACGATCGGGTTGCCCAGCAGCTCGGGGTCGGTCCGCGAGTAGTTGCCGGGGTCGTAGCCCGGGCAGGAGCCCATGGCGGCGACCTGACCGGTGTGCACGTCGAGGACGACGGCCGAGGCGCGCGTCGTGGCGCCGTCCTGGCAGGCCTCCTGCAGCCGCTGCTCGGTGACGAACTGCAGGTCGGAGTCGAGGGTGAGCTCGACGGTGCTGCCGTCGACGGCGGGGGTGGAGTCGTCGATGCCGGAGGGGATCGGGTGCCCGCCGCTGCCGACCTCGACCCGCCGCTCCCCCGGCGTGCCGGCCAGCTGCTCGTCGAGGCTCTGCTCGATGCCGGCCAGCCCGTGCCCCTCCCGGCCGGTGAAGCCGACGACCTGTCCGGCGACCGACCCCGCCGGGTAGAGCCGCACCGGGTCGTCCTCCGAGAAGACGCCGGGCAGCCCCAGCTCCTCGATCTCGTCGACCGTCTCCGGCGACACCTGCGAGGCCAGGACGACGTACCGGCCGTCGCGGGAGAGCCGGTCGGTCAGCTCGGAGCTCGGGACGTCGAGCAGCGTGGTGAGCGCCAGCGCCGTGCGCGCGGGGTCGTCGACGAGCGTCGGGTCGGCGGTGATCCGGGAGGCCGCGACGGTGTAGGCTAGGGGGTCGCCGTCGCGGTCGACCACCGCGCCGCGCAGCGGGGCGATGTCCTGGACCCGGATGCGGTCCTGGGTGGCGGCGAGGGCGTACTGCCCGCTGTCGACGCCCTGCAGCAGCCACAGCTTGCCGGTGATCACCAGCAGCGGGACGACGACGAGGACGAAGCCGATGCTGTAGCGCCGACGGCTGACCTGGAGCGCGCCGGCCAGCCGGCGGCTGCCGGGCGCGCGGCGGGAGGTGAAGGCGCCGCCCCCGTCGCGCAGCGGCGGCGCGGGACGCCGGCGGGGCGCGGGCGGACGAGGTGGACGGGCCACGGTCAGTCCCCACCCCCGGCCACGGGCGGCGGCGGGATCGCCGGGACCTCGGCCGGCTCCGGCTCCTCGGCCGGGACGGCCTCGCCGCGGAGGGTGACGGTGCCGTCCTCCCCGACGACCAGGTAGGCGGCCGCACCGGCGGGGACCATGCCGGCGGCGCGTGCCTCGCGTGCGAGCTCGGCGGGCGTGCCACCGGACACGACCTGCTGCTCCAGGCGCTGCAGCTGCTGGGCGCGGTCCTCGTTCGCGGCCGCCAGCTGGGTCGCCTTCAGCGAGTTGACCGCGATGGCGGTGTTGAGGAACAGCAGCCCCAGCGCGGTCGCCACCAGCAGGGTCACGACGAGCAGCACGACGGGCGCGCGGTGGTCCCCGACGGTGGTGCGCAGGCGGGACACCGGTGAGCCGGCCGCCGTGCGGCTCACCGGGCCGGTGGACGCCGCGGGCCGGGCCGCCGGGCGGCTCCGCGGCGCGCCCACGCGCACCGGGGCGGTGTGCGCGCGGCCCGACCGGGCCGGAGCCGGGCCGGCCGCCCGCGCGGTGCTGCCCGTGGCGCGCGCCGGCGGCTCCGGGGAGGACGCCGTCCTCTCCACCCTCCGGAGGAGGACCGCGTCCCGCTCACCGCTCGCGGGCTCGCGGTGGGGCTCGGGACGGGGCCTGCCCGAGCGGGGGCTGCGACGAGCCCCCGGGAGGAGGGGGGCGCCCTCCTCCAGCGGGGGCGCGGTCCGGCGGCCGGGAGGGCCCTCGGCCGGGCTCCCTGCCGCGCGTGCGGTGGCGCTCATGCGGCCTCCTCACGGTCGCTGGTCGGCCGCGTCCGCGGCCCGTGCGTCGTCGTGGGCGGCATCGTCCGGCCCGCCGTCGTCCCCGTGGCGCTCACGCGGCCCGCCGGATGCGCTCGGCGGCCCGCACGCGGGCCGAGGCCGACCGGGGGTTGGCCGCGACCTCCGCCTCCGACGGCGCCTCGCCGCCGCGGGTCAGCAGCCGCAGCGTCGGGCCCATCTCGGGCAGCGGCACCGGCAACCCGGGCGGCGTCCGGTCCACCGCACCGGCCGCGAGGGTCTGCTTGACGATGCGGTCCTCGAGGGAGTGGAAGGTGATGACGGCGATCCGGCCGCCGACGGTGAGCGCGTCGAGCGCGGCCGGCAGCGCCCGCTCGAGCACGCCGAGCTCGTCGTTGACCTCGATGCGCAGCGCCTGGAAGGTGCGCTTGGCCGGGTGCCCCCCGGTCCGGCGCGTGGCGGCGGGGATCGAGTCGCGCACCAGGTGCGCCAGCCGCTCGGTGTGCGTGAACGGCGCGCGCTCCCGTTCGCGGGTGATGGCCTGGGCGATGCGGGTGGCGAAGCGCTCCTCGCCGTAGACGCGCAGCACCCGGGCGAGCCGGTCGGTGGGATAGCCGTTGACGACGTCGGCGGCGGTGCGCGGCGCCGACGGGTCCATCCGCATGTCCAGCGGGGCGTCGGCGGCGTAGCTGAAGCCACGGTCGGGCCGGTCGAGCTGCAGCGAGGAGACGCCGAGGTCGAACAGGACCGCCTGCACCTCGGCCAGGCCGAGCCGGTCGAGCACCTCGGGCAGTTCGTCGAAGACGGCGGGGACGACGGTGGCCCGGTCGGCGACGCCGGCGTCGGTGAGCCGGCGGGTGGCCTCGGCGCGGGCGTCGGGGTCGCGGTCGAGGCCGACCAGCCGCAGCCCCGGGTGGGCGCGCAGCAGGGCCAGCGAGTGCCCGGCCAGGCCGAGGGTGGCGTCGACGAGGACGGCGCCGTCGGCCGCGCAGGCAGGGGCGAGCAGTTCGGTGACCCGGTCGAGCAGCACGGGCACGTGCGCCGGGGGCGAGTCCCGCCCTCCCAGCGCCGGCTCGGTGCTGCTCATCGTCGGCGGCTCCTGAACGGGTCGGGGCGCCCTCGGGCGCGGAGGCCCGTCCATGGTGGGGCCGAACGGCGGTCGGGGGGCGGAGCGCAGCGGCGAGTCGCCGGTCCTCGGGGACGCTCCTGGGGCGCCCGGTGCGGGAGGGCGGGACGGGGTGGGTGTGGCCGGGCGGGAGGGCGGGACGGGGTGGGTGGGGCCGGCCGGGCGGTGGGGTGGGGTGGGGGGCGTGGAGCGGGGTGGGGTTCCGGCCCACGGCAGGCGCCCGGCCCGCCCCCCGCGGGGTCCGCCTGGCGTCGGGGAAGTACGTCAGGTGGAGCCCCGCGGGGACGGGCGGGCCCGCGCCGGTGGGGGCCGGCGGCGTGCCCGGTGGGCGGTGCGTCTCCTCCGGTGCCGTTGGGACCGAGCCGCGGGGAAGGTGGCTCGGGCCGCTCCGGTCGAGCCGCGGGGAAGTCGGCTCGGTCGGCGGGAGGGCCCGGAGGGTCGGCGGAACGGGACGTCGGGATCAGGAGAGGGTGGGCATCCCCTCGCTCTCCATGTCGGCGTAGCTGGCCTCCTGCTCGGCCACGTAGGCGTCCCAGGTGGCGGCGTCCCAGATCTCGAAGCGGGTGTCGACGCCGACGACGACCACGTCGCGGTCGAGGCCGGCGTACTCGCGCAGGTTGGCGGGGATGGTGATGCGGCCGGTCTTGTCCGGCTCGACCTCGACCATCGACCCGAAGCTCATGCGGGCGCGCATGCGGGCCGCGGCGGTGTCGGAGGGCGCCATCGCGGCGGCCGCGGCGCTCTGCTCGGCGACCCGGGCCATGGTGAGGCCGTAGACGCAGCGCTCCTGACCCTTCTTGATCACCATGCCGTCGGCCACCTGCTCGCGGAAACGGACGGGGAGTGCGAGCCGGCCCTTCTCGTCGAGGCGCAACGGATAGCTGCCGACGAACACCGGATCACCTCCCCCATCGGTCCTCCTCGCGCTCCGGGGCGCCCCCGGGACGGGCCGTACCTCCCCACCGGGCCACACAGTAACCCACTACGCCCCACCGGACACCACTCGACACCATGTCGTGATCGGTCCTCCCCACCCCCGCTCGCGCAGGTCAGCGGCCCGGCGACGGGTCCTCGCCGGGCGGTGGGGCCCGGTGGGGTGCCGTCCCACCCCGCCCCACCGCGGACGTCGTCCGGCAGGGCCCGTCGCGGGCTCGTGGAGGGCGCCGGTGGGGGCTCCGGGCAGGGCGCGGTGGAGGGGCTCGCCCCGTGGCCGACGACACTCCCGGGACGCGGTCGGCCACGTACGGTTGAGACGTGACCGAGATCGCGAGGTCACGTACGGGCAGCGCACCGTCGGGCCGGCGGCCGACGGGTGGGGAGCACCTCGCGCTTGCGGGGGACAGCGAGGAGGACGCGTGACCGAGGTGACGCCGACCGCCGCAGGGACCGAGGCCCCGGTCGACGTCGCGGCGGAGGGCGCCCGCATCGCGGCGAACATGGCCCGCGTCGTCCACGGCAAGCCCGACGTCGTCCACCTGGCGCTGGTCGTGCTGCTGGCCGAGGGCCACCTGCTGGTCGAGGACGTGCCGGGCGTCGGCAAGACCACCCTGGCCAAGGCGCTGGCGGGCTCGGTCGACGCGAGCGTGCGCCGCATCCAGTTCACGCCCGACCTGCTGCCCAGCGACGTCACCGGGGTGTCGATCTACGACCAGGAGACCCGGGAGTTCGAGTTCAAGCCGGGCGCGGTCTTCGCCAACATCGTCGTGGCCGACGAGATCAACCGCGCCTCCCCCAAGACGCAGTCGGCGCTGCTGGAGTGCATGGCCGAGCGGCAGGTCACCGTGGACGGCGTCAGCTACGAGCTGGCCCGGCCCTTCCTCGTGATGGCCACCCAGAACCCGATCGAGATGGAGGGGACCTACCCCCTCCCCGAGGCCCAGCGCGACCGGTTCACCGCGCGGGTCTCCATGGGCTACCCCGACCGCGAGGCCGAGCTGGCCATGCTCGACGACCTGGTGACCACCGACCCGCTGACCACGCTGACGCCGGCCACCGACGCGGCGGGGGTGCGCGCGCTGGTCGCCGCCGTCGGGCGGCTGCACGTCTCCGAGGCGGTGCGCCGCTACGTCGTGGCCCTGGTCGAGGCCACCCGCCGCTCCCCCGACCTGCGGCTGGGCGCCTCGCCGCGTGCGGGGCTGCAGCTGCTGCGCACCGCCCGCGCCACCGCGGCGCTGGCCGGTCGCGACCACGTGCTCCCCGACGACGTGCAGACGATGGCCGTTCCGGTCCTCGCCCACCGCCTGCTGCTGACCCCGGACGCCGCGGCTTCCCGCCGCACCGCCGAGCAGGTGGTCGCCGACCTGCTCAGGACCGTCCCCGTCCTCCGCAGGCGCTGAGGTGGCCGGTCCGGTCGCCACCGCACTGGCGAGCCTGACGCTGCGCGGCCGCTGCCTGGTCGCCGCCGGGCTCACCCTGCTCCTGCTCGGCGTGCTCCTGGGCGAGACGCCCCTGGTGCAGGTGGCGGTCTTCGTGCTGGCGCTGCCCCTGCTGTCGGCCGTGGCCGTGGCCCGGCACCGCTTCCGGGTCGCCACCCGCCGCACCGTCACCCCCGCGCGCGTGCCGCGCGGGCGGGACGCCGACGTGCGGCTGGAGCTCGGCAACGCCGGCCGCGGCGCCGGCGGGCTGTGGCTGCTGGCCGAGACCCTGCCGGTGGAGCTCGGGCCGGCCCCGCAGTTCGTCGTGGACCGGCTGCCCGGCGGCCGGTCGACGACGCTGCACTACCGGGTGCACGGCGGACGCCGGGGCCGCTACCGGCTCGGCCCGCTGCGGCTGCGACTGGTCGACCCCTTCGGCCTGGTGCTGCGCAGCGTCGTCGGCGCCGACACCGCCGCGCTCGTCGTCGTCCCCCGCGTCGTGCCACTGGGCCCCGGGGGTCCGGGTGGCGGGCAGGGCGGCGGGGGCTCCGGCGCGCACCGCTCGATCGCCGTCCACGGCGAGGACGACGTGAGCACCCGGCCGTACCGGCAGGGTGACGACCTGCGCAAGGTGCACTGGCGGGCCACCGCCCGCGCCGGCGAGCTGGTGGTGCGGCTGGAGGAGCGGCCCTGGCGCGCACAGGCGACCCTGCTGCTGGACACCCGCTCCCGCGCCCACCTCATCGCCCGCCCCACCCCCGCCGACCGCCGCGCCGTCGCCACCACCGGCCCCGACGCGCCCCCGGCCGACAGCCTCGAGTGGCTGGTGGAGGCGGCGGCGAGCATCGGCACCGAGCTGATCGCCCGCGGTGCATCGCTCCGGGTGGTGACCGAGGGCGCCGAGCTGACCGCCGTCGAGCGCGGCGCGGGGCTCGGCCCCGAGGAGCTGCTGGACCGGCTGGCCGGGGTGGCGCCCTCCCGGCTGGCGGGGCTGGCCCCGGGCCTCGGGCTGCTGACCCGCGCGGCCGGCGAGGGGCCGGTCGTGGCGCTGCTGGGGGCCGTGGGCCCCGACGAGGCCGCCGAGCTGGTGCGGGTGCGTTCCGGCCCGGCCGCCGACGTCGCCGTCCTCGCCGACATCGGCAGTTGGGCCGAGGTCGACGCCGCCCGCCGCCGCCGGCCGGTCGGCGCCGCCGCGCGTGCCGAGCTGACCCGCCAGCAGGAGGCGGCGGCGGACCTGCTGCGCGCCGGCGGCTGGCAGGTGGCCCTCGCGGGCGCCGGGGACCCGGTGGCCGACGTGTGGGCGCAGGTCGCCCGGCCCGGCGTCCTGCAGGGGGGTGCCCGGTGACCGGCGAGACGGCGCGGGGCCTGCTGCGCGACACCGGGACGACGGTGGCCGCCGCCGTCGCGACCGCCCTGGGCACCCTCGCACTGGTGCCGGTCTTCACCGACGGCGACTGGCTGCCCCCGGTGCTCGCCGCGGTCGTCGCCGTCGCCGCGGGCGGCCTGCTGCTGCGGGTCGGCGGCGCCGCGCTCGCCGGGGACCGCACGGCGCCCGGCTGGTGGACCGCGCTCGTCGCCGTCGCCGTCCCCTCCGGCCAGCTCGTCGTGCTGGCCTGCGTGCTCACCGCGCTGTTCGCCCCGGAGCAGGCCTGGGGCGGCTGGCTGCCGACCAGCGGCAGCCTGGCCGACCTCGGCACGGTGATGGCCGAGGGGACGGTGGAGCTGGCCGAGCAGTCCACGCCCGCGCTGCCGCTGACCGGGCTGGTCACGCTGACCACGCTGCTGGCCGGCCTGGTCGCGGTCGTCGTGGACCTGGTGGCGGTCGGCGCCCGCCAGCCGGCGCTGGCCGGGTTGGGGCTGCTGGTCCTGTTCTGCGTGCCGGTCAGCACGGTGACCGGCACGATCGGCGTGCTGCCGGTGGCCGCCCCGGCGGCGGGGCTCGCGCTGCTGCTCTTCGCCGACCAGCACCGGCGGCTGGGCCGGCGGTCACCGGAGGGACGGCGCCCGCTGCTGGGGGCCGGCACGCTCACCGCCGTCCGGACCGGGGCGGTGGCCGTGGTGCTGGGGCTGGTGGTCGGCGCCGTCGTCCCCACGCTGACCGAGGGCACCTTCTCCGGCGGCTTCGGCCGCGGCGGGGGCGGCGGCTCCACCGGGACCGCCCTCGACCCGGCCGCGGCGCTGCAGGGCCAGCTGACCCTCGACGAGCCGGTCGACCTGCTGCAGGTCAACGCCTCGGTGCCCGACCCCGGGTACCTGCGCGTCGTGGCGCTGGACGTCTACGACGCCGCGGAGGGCTGGACGCTCGGCAACCTGGACGGCGAGACCGCGGTCGCCGACGAGGACGAGCTGGCCAGCCTCCCCGGACGGCGCGGCGGCCGGCCGGTCGACGCGCTGGTCACCGCCCTCGGCCACGAGGACCGCTTCCTCCCGCTGTTCTACGCGCCCCAGTCGGTGGACGTGGCCGAGCCGGCGCAGTGGCGCTTCGACCCGGGCACCGGCACGGTGTTCGGCCGCGACGTGTCCACGGCCGGGCAGACCTGGACGGTGGCGGCGGTGGAGCCGCGGCCCACGCCGGAGGAGCTGGCCACGGCCGGTCCGCTGCCCCCGGAGCTGCCGCTGGTGCAGCGCTACACCGCGCTGCCCGACCTCGACCCGAGCGTCGACGAGCTGGTCGCCACGCTGACCGCCGGCGCGCAGACGCCCTACGAGCGGGTGCAGGCGGTCTACGGGCACTTCACCGACCCGGCCAACGACTACGAGTACTCGCTGACCACCGCGCCGGGGACCGGCGGCGACGACCTGGCCGACTTCCTGCGGCTGCGGCAGGGCTACTGCGAGCAGTACGCCGGCGCGATGGCGGCGCTGGTCCGGGCGGCCGGCGTCCCGGCGCGGGTGGTGCTCGGCTACACCCCCGGGACGTCGCAGCCCGACGGCAGCCGGCTGGTCACCAGCGACGACGCGCACGCCTGGGTGGAGGTCTACTTCGACGACCTGGGCTGGGTCCCCTACGACCCGACGCCGATCGACACCGACCGCGCGGTGGAGCTGCCCTGGGCGCCCCGGCCGCAGGACCTGGAGGTCGACCCGCGCACCGACCCGACCTCCGCGCCGCTCCCCGCGCCCACGCCCCAGGGGCCGCAGCAGCAGCCGGCGCCGCAGGACGTCCCGCTGCCGCAGACCGCGCCCCAGCAGGCCGGCTCGTGGGCGCCGGTGCTGCGGGGCGCGGGCGCCGTCCTCGCCGTGCTGGCGCTGGCCGGGGCGCCGGCCGGGCTGCGGGTGCTGCAGCGCCGGCGCCGGCTGGCGACCGGGAGCCCGGCGGCGCTGTGGGACGAGCTCGCCGCCACCGCGCTCGACCTGGGCCGGACCGCCGACCCTGCGCGGACGCCGCGGCAGGTGGCCGAGCAGCTGACCGAGGCGGCCGAGCCCGGCGGCGGCGCGCACCGGCAGCACCGCCGGCAGGTCCCGGCGTCCGGGGTGGCCCAGGCGGTCACCCGGCTGGCGCGGGCCGAGGAGGCGGCCAGCTACGCCCGCCCGGGCAGCGTCCCCGCCGTCGGCCCGGAACTGCGGGCCGACCTGGCCACCGCCCGCCGTGGGCTGCTGGCCGCGGCACCCCGGGGAGCCCGGCTGCGCGCGCTGCTGTGGCCGCCGTCCCTGCTGGCCGGGCTGCGCGACACCCTGGCCCGCCCGCGGTGGGGCCGCCGGACGCCGCTGCGCGGCTGAGAGGGACCCGCTCCCCACCCGGCCCCGTCCAGAGGCTCGCCGCGAGCCTGCGAGCGGTGAGGAGGCCGGGGTCCTCCTGGGGTCCTCCTACTGCAGGCGCAGCAGGCGCTCGGTGAACTCGGCCATCGGCACGGTGAGCAGGAACCGCCCGCCCTCGGACTCCAGCCCCGCCGCCTCGACCCCGGCGGCGACCCACTCCGGGATCGCCTCGAGCAGGGCGTCGACGTCGAGGAACACCGGCCCCTCACCGGGCTCGGCGTCGGCGAGCGACTCGGCCTCGGCCCGGTCCGCGCCGGTCCACAGCGGGAGGACGTCGTGTCCGCCGTCGGTCCACGGGGCCACGCCGTCCTCGTCGCCCCAGGCCCACAGCCCCCCGGAGGCGGCGAGCTCGTCCCAGACGGCGGACGGGTCGGGGTCGGTCACGGTGCCTCCTGCGTCGATCGGGGCCCCAGACGCCGACAGCCGCCGTCCGGGAGGGACGGCGGCTGTCATGCGGAGTCGGGGACTGCCGGGCTACTGGTCGTAGCGGCGGCGGAAGCGCTCCTCGAGCCGGTTCTTCAGCGGCTGGCGGCGGACCTTGCCACCGCCGCGCCCGGCCCGGCCGCCGCGGCCGGGAGCCGAGCCACCAGCCGGTCCGCCGGGGCCGGCCTCGACCACGCCGGTGGCCGAGCGGTAGTTCAGGACGGCGAGCGCCAGCCCGCCGAACGCGACGAGGAAACCGAGGGCGCCCAGTGGCACCGACGGGATCACCGCACCGCCGATGAGGGCGGCCATGCCGACGACGGACAGCAGGAAGCCCAGCTGCAGCTTGCGACGCGCCTTGCCGCGGCGGTCACCGCTGCGGACCGACGAGGCGAACTTGGGATCGTCATCGACGAGGGCGCGCTCGATCTGCTCCAGCAGTCGCTGCTCGTGCTCGGAGAGCGGCACGTCGACCTCCACGTGGGCCAAAGCCAAGAACCCGACGGCGGTGCCCGCCGTCGGTGACACCGAGGATACGAGCCCTCCGCGGGGTGCGAAAGGCGAGCCGCCCCGGGCTCGCCGCGATCACCCCGGTGGGTGGCCCACGGCCTCGGCGGGGAGACGAACGGGGTGCGGCCGGAGTTCCCGCCACCCGGTCGGAGGCCACCTCGTCGGGTGCCGCGCACCGGCGGTGCGGCGGGTCAGGGAGCGCGCTGCCCGTCCCGTCGCAGCAGCGTCGCCGGGCGGACCGCACCGGCGCCGAACCGGCGGGCGGCGCGGTCGGCGGCCAGCTCGGCCTCCCGGCGGCCGTGCTCCCGGGCGCCCAGCTCCAGCTGCCGCGGGGTCGACCCGGCCCGCACCAGGCGCTCGGCGCGCACGCCGATCAGCCGGATGCGGGCACGGTCCAGGCCGAGGGCGTCGAAGAGGGCGCGGGCGGTGTCGTAGACGTCCTGCCCGACGTCGGTGGCGACGTCGAGGGTGCGGCTGCGGGTGATCGTGGTGAAGTCGGCGAAGCGGACCTTGATCGTCACCGTGCGGGCCAGCCAGCCGCCCGAGCGCAGCCGGCCCGCCGTCCGCTCGGAGAGCCGCAGCAGCTCCCGGTGGATGACGGCGGGGTCGTCGACGTCCGTGCCGAAGGTCTCCTCGTGCCCGGTCGACCGCTCCGGCTCGTCGGGCACCACCCGTCGCGGGTCGCGCCCCCAGGACAGCTCGTGCAGGTGCGCGCCGGCCGCCGGGCCCACCGCCCGTTGCAGGGTGCGGACCGGCACGTGCGCCAGGTCGCCGACGGTGCGCAGCCCCAGCCGCAGCAGCACCTCCTCGGTCTTGGCGCCCACCCCCCACAGCGCGCCGACCGGCAGCGGGTGCAGGAACGCCATGACCTCGGCCGGCCGGACGACCAGCAGCCCGTCGGGCTTGGCGGCGGTCGAGGCGAGCTTGGCCACGAACTTGGTGCCGGCCACGCCGACCGAGCAGGTGATGCCCTGCTCGTCGAAGACGCGGGCGCGCAGGTACTCACCGATCGCGACCGCGTCGCCCAGCCGCCGCCCCGCACCCGAGACGTCGAGGAACGCCTCGTCCAGGCTCAGCGGCTCGACCAGCGGTGTGATCGAGCGGAACAGCGCCATGACCGAGCGGGACACCTCGGCGTAGAGCGCCACGTCCCCCGGCAGCACCGTCGCCGTGGGGCACAGCCGCAGCGCGCGGGAGGTGGGCATCGCCGCGTGCACCCCGTATCGGCGTGCCTCGTACGTGGCCGAGGTGACCACACCGCGGTTGCCGGCCCCGCCCACGATCACCGGCGTCCCGGCCAGCTCCGGCCGGCGGCGCACCTCGACGCTGGCGAAGAAGGCGTCCATGTCGACGTGCAGCACGGTGCAGCCCGCGGCACGGGACGACGACCCCGACGACACCGACCCTCCCGACCTCGAACGCGTGTTCGACCCGAGGGGGACGCTAACGCCCCGGGCGCCACCGCGGCACCTCGACGCGGCACCGTGACCGAGCTGTTGCCCGGCTGCCGTCACCGCTGGTCGGGGCAGGTGTGTGAGAGCAGGATGGCCGAGGTACAGCACCCCCCGGAGGGCCGCCGGCCGGCGGCCCGGACCCGACGTGATGGGGAGACCCCATGGCTCTCGACGACGACGACATGACCAGCACCGAGGGCCACGGCCCGGCCGACGGCGGTGCCGCCGGCGGCGGTTCCGACGGTGGCGCGGACGGCGGCGCCGACAGCGGCGCCGGCCACGGCCCGGCCGACGGCGGTGCCGCCGGCGGCGGTTCCGATGGCGGTGCCGCCGGCGGCGCGGACGGCGGGGCCGATGGCGGCGCGGACGGCGGGGCCGATGGCGGCGCGGACGGCGGTGCCGACGGTGGCGCGGACGGCGGCGCGGACGGTTCCGCCTGACCGAGGACCACACCGCCCAGGGCCGGCCGGATCCCCGGCCGGCCCTGCGTCGGTGCACCGCACTCGACCCGCAGGTCTTCGCCGAGGACCACTGGGCCCGCCGGCCGCTGCTGACGCGCGCCGAGGAGACGGGCGGCTCCTTCGACGACCTGCTCGACCTCGCCGCGGTCGACGAGCTGCTGTCCCGCCGTGGGCTGCGCACCCCGTTCCTGCGGATCGCCAAGGACGGCGCGGTCGTCGACCCCAAGCGCTTCACCACGTCCGGCGGCGCCGGCGCCGAGGTCGCCGACCAGGTCTCGTCCGACGCGGTGCTGCGGCTGTTCGCCGACGGCAGCACCGTCGTCCTGCAGGGGCTGCACCGGCTGTGGCCGCCGCTGATCGAGTTCGCCGACCAGCTGGCCGCCGACCTCGGCCACCCGACGCAGGTCAACGCCTACATCACGCCGCCGTCCTCGCGCGGCTTCTCCCCCCACTACGACGTCCACGACGTCTTCGTCCTGCAGGTGGCCGGTGAGAAGCACTGGCGCATCCACGAGCCGGTACTGCCCGACCCGCTGCGCACCCAGCCGTGGAACGACCGGGCCGCCGCGGTGGCCGCAGCCGCCGAGCGCGAGCCGGTGATCGACGCGGTGCTGCGCCCCGGCGACGCCCTCTACCTGCCGCGCGGCTACCTGCACTCGGCGACCGCGCTCGGCGCGATCAGCGCGCACCTGACCATCGGCATCCACTCGGTGACCCGGTGGGCGGCCGCGGAGTCCGCCCTGGACCTGGTCCGCGTGCTCGCCACCGAGGACCCGGAGCTGCGCCGCTCGCTGCCGCTGGGCGTCGACCTCGCCGACCCGGCCGCGGTCGCCGACGACGTCGCGACGGTTGTGACCGCGCTCAAGGGCTGGCTGGACCGGGTCGATCCCGCCGAGGTCGCCGACCGGCTGCGGGCCCGCACCTGGTCGCAGGTCCGCCCGGAGCCGGTGGCCCCGCTGGCCCAGGCGACCGCGGCGGCCGGCCTCTCCCCCGACACCATGCTCCGGCTGCGCCGCCGGCTGCGCTGCCAGCTCCGCGAGGCCGCCGACGGACGGGTCACCCTGGTCGCCGGACGGCGGTCCCTGGAGCTGCCCGCCGAGACCCGGCCGGCGGTGGCCGGGCTGCTGGCCGCCGGCGAGCTGAAGGTCGCCGACCTGCCCGGGCTCGACGCCGCCGACCAGCTCACCCTGGCCCGGCGGCTGGTGACCGAGTCGATCGCGACCGTGCCCGGTGCGACCGCGGAGGACCATGGGGGGCGTGAGCGCGCGCCCGGGAACGGATCGTGAGCCGGCCGGGCTCCCGGGCGCGGGTGCTCCGGCGTCCCCTCCCGTGAGCGCTCCGGCCGACTTCTGCCAGGTCGCGGCAGCGCCCGGACTCCCCGCGGGACGGCTCGACCCGGACCGCTGCTCGGTGCAGGCGCTGGTCCGCGGGGACTCCGGCGTGGCCACCGCGTCCCCGGCGCAGCGCTGGCTGCTGGTCGAGCAGCCGGGTCCGTGGGGCATGGACGCTTTGACGCAGTCGCGCTTCGACCCGGCTGCCGCGCCACGGCTGGCGCACCGGGCGCGGGCCGAGGGCGTGCGGGTGCTGCTGGTCCGCCGTCCCGGCGACCGGCTGGCCGACTCGCAGCGGCGCTGGGCCTACGTCGACGGCCGGCCCGGCGCCGAGGGCGTGTGGTGGTCGGTCCGCGACACCGACACCCAGCTCGTCGACGTCCCCTGGGACGGGTCGGTGGGGACGCGCACCGACGACCCGCTCTACCTGGTGTGCGCTCACGGCGGGCACGACGCGTGCTGTGCGCTGCGCGGCCGGCCGCTGGCCCGGACGATGCCCACCGACGACGTCTGGGAGTGCAGCCACCTGGGCGGCTGCCGGTTCGCCAGCAACGTGCTCGTGCTGCCGCACGGCTTCTACTACGGGCAGGTGCCCGACGACGGCGCCGAGCTGGTCGCCGCGCACGCCGCCGGCCGGGTCGCGCTGCCCTGGCTGCGGGGCCGGTCGGGGGTGCCCGCGCCGGTGCAGGCGGCCCAGCACACCGTCCGCGCGGAGCTCGCGCTGCTCGGCGTCGACGACCTGCCGCCGCGTGACGTGCGCCGGCTGACCCCTGCCGGGGTGGACGTCGAGCGGTGGGTGGTCACCCTGGCCGGGCCGGACGGCGACGTGGTCACCGAGGTCGAGAGCCGCCCGTCGGAGGAGTCGGCGCCGCTGACCTGCCGGGCGACGCACCCCGCGCACGGCCACACCTGGCACGTCCGGCTGCTCCCCGGCGTCTGAGTCCCCCCGGAGTCAGGCCCCGGCGCCGCCCGGGGCGGGCCCGAGGGCCCCCTGCGCGACCAGCGTCTCGTACACCCGCGACGCCAGCGCCCCGAGCTGGTCCTCGTCGGGTCTGCTGTTCAAGCCGATGTCGACGATCAGCCCGGACTCCGGGAAGTAGGCGTGCAGGAGGCGGAAGCCGAGGGTCTCGCCCTCGTAGAACCAGAAGGTGCCCAGGGCGTCGGTCATCTGGGCGACCCCCAGGCCGAAGCCCCTCGGGTCGTCGGGGCCCGTCGCCTCGATGGGCTCCCCCGTCGCCGTCGAGACCAGGCTCAGCAGCTCGGCCTGCTGCTGCGGCGGCAGCAGCCACCCGTCGTACAGGGCTCGCTGCCACCGGGTCATGTCGGCCGTCGTGCTCACGATGGCGCCTGCGCCGCGCGCCCAGGACGGCGAGATCCGGCTGACGTCCCGTCCCCTCAGCGGGGACAGCTCCGGCTCGTCGGTCCGGGTGTAGTAGCCGGCCGGCATGCGGTCGGCGATCGCCGGGGGGTAGAGGTGCGAGCGGTAGTACGTGTCCCGGAGTCCCAACGGGACCAGGAGCCGGGCGGAGAGCTGGTTGGCGTAGCCGGTCCCGGTCACCCGTTCGACGATCATCTCGGCCAGCACGTAGTTGGTGTTCGAGTAGCTGTACCCGGAGGTGGCCGGGGCCTCGACCGCGTAGCCGACCAGCTCCGCCGGGGTGAACTCCCGGAGCGGGTCGGCGGCCTGCGCAGTCAGGAAGGCCGGCTGGTCGTCGTAGGTGGGGATGCCGCTGGTCATGTCCAGCAGCCGCCGGATGGGGACGTCGTGCCACTGCGGGTACTGCGGCAACCACCGGCTGACGGGGTCGTCGATCGAGAGGCGGCGCTCCGCCTCGAGCTGCAGCAGCAGCACCGAGGTGAACGCCTTGGTGTTGCTGCCGATCTGCCAGAGGGCGTCCGGCTGCACCGGCACCGACCCGCCGAACTCGGTGGTCCCGGCGCTGACGTCGATCGTCTCCAGCCGGTCCGGGAGGCTGACGCTCAACCCGGCGGCCGAGACGTGCTCGACCGCCCCGCGCGCCCCCAGGTACTCCTCCAGGTCGCCCCGCAGTGCCGCCACCAGGGCCGGGTCGGCGCCGACGTCCGCTGCCACCGGTGCGGCGGGCGGGGCCGCTGCGGCACCGGGGGCGAACAGGACGGTCGTCAGCACCGCCGCCGCGAGGGCCGTGGGGACGGATCGTGCTGGTCTGACGGTCATCGGGGACTCCGCCCTGCCGGGATCGGCACGTCGAGCGCCGGTCGCCGGGGCACTGTCGTCCCCACCGCCCCAGGGGTCAACGAACGCCGCCGTCCCCGCGGTCAGGCGAGGGCGCGGCCCCGCGCGGCGAGCAGCGGGATGGCCAGCTCGGTCGCGGTGAGTGAGCCGTGGTAGCCGACCAGCCGGCTCGGGCCGGGCTCCTGCTCGGTCGCGACCAGCGCCCAGGTGCCGCGGGCCAGCGCCACGACGTCGCCGATGCGCCCCGCCAGGTCGTCGTCCACCGGACCGAAGACGCCGCTGGCGATGGCCTCGTCGCGGCCGGCGACCCAGGCCCGCTCGCCGAGGACCTCCCGCCACCGTGCGAGCAGGTCGGCCTCGGCCCCGGGCACGGCGTGCAGGTAGCGCGCCCGCGGCTCCCCCGCCAGCAGCCGGACGTCCTCGGTGAGCTCCGGGGTGGCGTCCAGGTCGAGCCGGGTGCCGGCCGGGACGTCGAGCATGCCGTGGTCGGCGGTGACCAGCAGCGCGGCGTCGTCCGGCAGCCCGTCGACGACCTGCTCGACGAGCCGGTCGACGAGGGCCAGCTGGGCGCGCCAGCTGGCCGAGTCGACGCCGCGCACGTGGCCGGTGAGGTCGAGCTCGGCGGTGTAGCCGTAGACGAGGGTGCGCGGCGCGGCGGCCAGCGACTCGAGCAGGACGGCGGCCAGGTCACCGGCGCCGACGGTGCCGGTGTAGCGCGCGCCGCGGTAGGCGGCGTTCGACAGCCCCGACCCGCGGAACGCGTAGGGCGCCACGGCGCTGACCTCGACCCCCGCGTCGGCGGCCTGCTCGAAGACGCTGCGCCGCGACATCCACACGGCCGGGTCGGGGTCGTCGGCCCACTGGACGTGGTTGAGCGTGCGGTCCTCCCCCGGCACCGCCGTGACGAAGCCGAGGACGCCGTGGCTGCCCGGCGGCAGGCCGGTGCCCAGGGTGGTGAGGCTGACCGGGGTGGTGCTCGGGCAGGGAGCGGAGAGGTCCCCGGCCGGGGTGGCGAGCCCGGCGAGGGTGGGGGCGAGGTCCGCGTGCGCGCGGACCAGGTCGGCGCCCAGCCCGTCGACCAGCAGGACGGCGACCCGGCGGGCGCCGGCCAGCGCGGCGCTGAGGCCGAGCGGGTCGGGCGGCAGGTCGCCGCGCTGCACCGGGACGCCGAGCGCGGTGGCGACGCCCGGCAGGACGTCGGCGAGGCTGGCCGTTCCGTAGCCGGGGCGGACCAGGTCGTCGGGGAGTCGGCGGACCCCGTCCGTGGAAGGACCCCCTGCCCCCCTCCCGCTCGCGGGCTCAGGGCGGGACCCGGGACGGGGCCGAGCGGGCAGGGCCATCAGGGGCGGGTCGCGAGCAGGTGCAGGCCGGCGGCGACGTCGCGGTAGGGCGAGCTGCCGGCCAGCGCCAGCTCCAGCCGGCGGACCGCGTCGGGATCGGCGCCGGAGGTGACGTCGAGCAGGTCGCTCACGACGGAGACGCCGCGCCAGGTGCCCGGCTGCAGCCCGGCGGCCTCGACCAGGGCGATCAGGTCGTCGGGGCTGAACCGGCGACGGGCGGGGCGGCGGGCACGGCGCGGCGCGGGGTCGCGGTCCTCGAGCAGGGCGAGGGCCTCGACCGGGTGGCCGGCGACCGCCCGGGCCAGCACCGCGCCGGCGCGGTTGGCCGAGGCCACGCTGGCGGTGCCGCCGGGGCGCAGCGCGCGGGCGAGCTCGCGCAGCGTGGTGGCGGGGTCGTCGACGACCTCGAGCACCGAGTGGCACAGGGCGAGGTCGTAGCTGCCCCCGCCGGTCTCGCCCGCGGGCACGACCTGGTGCAGCTGGTCGCCGTCGCCCTGCACGCCGCGGACCCGCGCCCCGACGCCGGCGTTCTCGGCCCGCCGGCTCAGCGTGGCCAGCGCGTCGGCGCTGGGGTCGACCACGGTGACGTCGTGGCCGAGCCGGGCCAGCGGGACGGCGAAGTTGCCGCTGCCGCCACCGACGTCGAGGACCTGCAGCCGACGGCCGGCCGCGACGAGCGGGTCGAGCGCGGCCCAGACGGCGACCGCGCGGGTGGGCAGCTGGTCCGCGGCGGACGAGGTGGGGGCAGACGGCGGCACCCGTCGGAGCCTAGTGGCGGTCGGTGCCGCGCACCGGTCCGTTCACGGGAGGACGCCGGACGGCGGTGTACCCGGGCACCACGCGGCCCCGTCCCGGGCCCGCCGCGAGCCTGCGAGCGATGGGGGCAGAGGTCCTTCCTCAGGCCGAGACCCCGTCGGCCGCCCGCTTGATCTCCTCGATGTCGATGCGGCGCATCTGGAGCATCGCCTCGGTCGCGCGACGGGCGCGACCGGGGTCGGGGTCGTTGAGCAGGGTGGTCAGCTCGGTGGGCACGACCTGCCAGGAGACGCCGAAGCGGTCCTTGAGCCAGCCGCACATGCTCTCCTCGCCACCGTCGGTCAGCCGGGTCCAGTAGTGGTCGGCCTCCTCCTGGTCCGCGCACATGATCTGGAAGGAGATGGCCTCGGTGAACGGGAACTGCGGTCCGCCGTTGAGGCCGACGTACTCCTGGCCGTCGAGGGTGAACGAGACGGTCATCGCGGTGCCCTCGGGCATCGGCATGCCGGGCCCGTAGCGGGTGACCTCGCCGATCGCGGAGTTCGGGAAGATCGAGGTGTAGTGGCCGGCGGCCTCCTCGGCCGCGCCGTCGAACCACAGGCACGGGATCTGCTTGGGCATCGGGGTGTCCTCTCGTGGGCGGGGCGGCCGGTGCGGGTGCCGAGGAGTAGACCGCCGTCCGGCCCGCAGGTCATCGGTCGCCGCCGCGCGGGTTGGGCTGCGACCGCGGTGTCGGCCCGGGCCGGCCCCGTCCAGAGGCTCACCGCGAGCCTGCGAGCGGTGAGGAGGACGGGGTCCTTCCTCAGTGGCCGGGGCTGCCCGGGCTGGAGTGCCAGAGCTTGCGCGGCGCCGACGACGTCCCCCGGCGGGTGGCGTCGCGACGCGCCACGGTCATGGCGTCCTCCCCCGCCGGCTTGATGTCGGCGTAGGGCGACATCCGGAACCCCGTGGGGTGCACCAGCACCGGCTTGACCACCACCGGCCGCGAGCCGCGCGAGGCCGCCGCACCGGCGATCGCCTCCTCGGTGTAGCCGCCAGGAGCGGCCATCTGCTCGGCCACCGCCTCCAGCCCGCCGGTCTCCCAGGCCTCGTACAGCGCCGGCAGCTCCCACGCGCCGGTGGCCCGCAGGGAGACCCCGCGGGGGCCGGTGCGCCGCAGCACCCCGCGGACCACCAGCAGCCACGAGTGGAAGACCGTCGAGGCGTAGGGACCCTGGGCGTCCTCGAAGAAGGTGGAGTCGGTGCAGCCGGTGCCGTCGTCGAGGGTCACGAAGACCACCCGGCGGCCGGAGCGGATCGGCGGCGTCTGGGTGGCCACCTTGACCCCGGCGACCAGCACCTCGGCTCCGCTGCGACTGCCGAGCAGCTCGCCGGCCGGGACCGCGCCGATCGCGGCGAGGAACGGCCGGTAGAAGTCGACGACGTGCCGGCTGGCGTCCAGGCCCAGCACCTCCAGCTCGGCGCGCACCAGCTCGGCGTCGGTGAACTCCGGCAGCCCGCTGCCCTCGGCCCAGTCCAGCCCCGGCTCCTCTGCCTCCCCCTCGCCGGGCAGCTCCGTGCCCTCCATCTCGAGGCCCATGAGGTCGAGGCTGAGCTGCCCGGTCGTGGCGGCCTCCCCGCCGCTGCGGCTCCACCGGTCCAGCTCGCCGATCTGCAGCAGCAGGTCGCGGCGGGTGACCTGCCGGCGGCCGCGGGTGGGCCGGCCGGCCTCGCGGTCGCGGACCCCGAAGCCGTAGAGGGAGTCGAAGCCGCCGGCCAGCACCAGCCGCTCCACCACCGGCCGGGACACCGACGCCCGGTGCCAGAAGTCGGTGAGCGAGCGGTAGGGCTGCCCGGCGACGACCCGCTCCACCTCCTCGGTGGAGATGCCCTTCACGTCGGCCAGGGACAGCCGGATGCCGTAGCGGGACGGGTCGGGCATCGCCGCCGGCATCCAGTCCGGCCGCGCCCACCCGTCCTCGGTCTCGACCTCAGGTGGAGCGTCAGGGTCGGTGCCGAGGCGCTCGACCCGGTAGGTGCCGGCCGAGGCGTTGACGTCCAGGCCCAGCACCCGGACGCCGAAGTTGCGGGCGTCGTCGAGGATCAGCCGCTTCGGGTACATGCCCGGGTCGTGGGTGAGCACCCCGGCGAGGAAGGCCGCCGGGTGGTGGGTCTTCAGCCATGCCGACTGGTAGGTGGGCAGCGCGAACGCCGCGGCGTGGGCCTTGCAGAAGCCGAAGGAGCCGAAGGCGACCAGCACCTCCCACACCTGCTCGACCACCTCCACCGGGTAGCGCTGCACCGCCTCGGGCATGAACCAGGCCCGCACCTCCGGGTGCAGCTCCCGGTCGCCCAGCGCGCGGCGCGCCTCGTCGGCCTGGGCCAGGTCGCAGCCGGTCATCTGGGCGACGATCTGCAGCACCTGCTCGTGGAAGACGACCACCCCGGCGGTCTGCTCCAGGTACGGGGCGAGGTCGGGGTGCGGGTAGACCGGCGCGCGCCAGCCGTTCCGGGCCAGCAGGAACGGGGTGACCATGTCGCTCTTCACCGGGCCGGGCCGGAACAGCGAGATGTCGATGACGATGTCCTCGAACGTCTCCGGCCCGAACTTGCCGACCAGCTCCCGCTGCCCCGGCGACTCGATCTGGAACATGCCGAGCGTGCGGGTCGAGCGGATCAGCTCGAACGTCGTCGGGTCGTCGCGCGGGACGGCGTCGATGTCGACGGTCTCCCCGTCGACCCGGACCACCTCGTCGAGGGCGTGCGCGATCGCCGACTGCATCCGGATGCCGAGCAGGTCGAGCTTGAGCAGCCCGAGCTCCTCGACGTCGTCCTTGTCGAACTGGCTCATCGGATAGCCCAGGTAGCTGTTCTCCACCGGGGTGCGGTCGAGCAGCGTGGCGTCGGAGAGCAGCACGCCGCACGGGTGCAGCGCGATGTGCCGGGGCAGCCCGTCGAGCCGGGCGACCAGGTCGAAGAGCAGGTCGAGGTCGCCGGTGCCGCCGCCCCGCTCGGAGCCCAGCCGGCTGGCCCGCAGCTCCGGGAGGTCCTTGAGCGCGGCGTGCACCTGGTTGGCCCGGATGTGCGGGAAGGCCTTGGCGACCGCGTCGACCTCGGCGGGCGGCAGCCCGAGCGCGGCCCCGACGTCGCGGATGGCGTGCCGCACCCGGTAGGTGTCCAGCATCGAGATGCAGCTGACCCGGTGGACGCCGAAGCGGTCGAGGACCGCGTCGTACACCTCCATCCGGCGGGCGGACTCCACGTCGATGTCGACGTCGGGCAGCTGGTGGCGCAGCGGGGAGAGGAAGCGCTCCATCAGCAGCCCGTACCGGATCGGGTCGACGTCGGAGATGCCCAGCAGGTAGGTGACCAGGCTGCCGGCGCCCGACCCCCGCGCTGCGGCCCGGACCCTCAGGCTCTTGATGAGGTCGACCACGTCGGCGACGGTGAGGAAGTAGGACGGGTAGCCGAGGACGTCGATGACCGCCAGCTCGTCGTCGAGTCGCCGGGCCACCTCCGCGGTGCGGGGCATCCCGCGCCGGCCCAGCCCGGCCTCGCAGCGGGCGCGCAGCACCGCCGACGGGTCCATCCCCTGCTCGGCCGGGGTGGTCACCACGTCCAGCTCGGGGTAGCGCACGGTGCCGACGCCGAGGTCGGCCCGGACGTCGACCACGCACTGCTCGGCGAGCCGGGCGGTGCGCTCCAGCAGCTGCAGCGCCGCGTCCCGGTCGGGGCCGACGAGGTCCTCGGCGACCTCGGCCATCTCCTTGCCCGACTTCAGGTGACCCTCGGCGGTGCGCCGGTCGACGTGCCGGGCGTCCAGCGGGACCAGCCGGCGGGCCGCGTCCAGGACGTCGGCCGTGGGCGCGTCCAGGGCGTCGACGTAGCGGACGGCGTTGGTCAGCACCGCCGGAACCCCCTCCGCGGCGGCGAAGCGCAGCAGCGCCTGCGCCCGGGAGCGGTCGCCCCGGCCGCGGTGGTGCACGACCTCGAGCACCAGCGAGCCGGGACCGAACACCGCGCGCCAGGCGGCCAGCCGGGCGGAGGCCACGTCGGCCCGGCCGGCTGCCAGCGCCCGGCCCACCGGGGAGTCGGGACCGAGCAGGGCCACCAGCCCGGGCGCGTGCTCGGCGGCCAGCGCCAGCGAGCTCACCGGTTCCCCGCGCGTGCTGCGCAGGTGGGTGGCACTGGTCAGCCGGCACAGCGACCGCCAGCCGGCACCGTCCCGGGCGAGGAAGGTGACCCGGGGCAGCCGCGGGTCGACGCTGGCCCCGCCACGGGCCGGCGACCGGCGTCCGGCGCGGCCGGGTGCGTCGTCCGGCGCCCCCGGCCGGCGAGCCCGTGCGCGCTGCGCCGAGTGCGCACCGCCGACCACGGGGGCGAGGGCCGGCGGCACGGCCGTGTCCACCGAGGGCGTCACCGCCAGGTCCACCCCGAACAGCGGGCGCAGGTCGGCCGCGCGGCAGGCCAGCGCGAACTTCACCGCGCCGTAGAGCCCGTCGCGGTCGGTGAGCGCCAGGGCCCGCATGCCGTGCTCGGCCGCCCGCTCGACCAGGTCGGCCGGGTGGTTGGCCCCGTACTGCATGGAGTAGCCCGAGGCGACGTGGAGGTGGACGAAGGGGTCGGCCCTCACCGCCCGTTCCGGTGCTCGGACCCGCCGACCACCCGGGGACGCGCGCGCCGGGGCGACTCCGGCGGTGGCGCGCTGCCCAGGGTGCTCTCCACGACGTCGAGGAAGGAGCGCACGTCGCGGACCAGGTCGTCGGCCTCGCGGTCGGTGACGGCGTGGGACAGCCCGGCCTCGGCGGCGGCCCGCTTGGCGGCGCCGGCGGCGAAGAAGGTGGCCCACTCGCCCAGCTCGGGCGCGACCTGGCCGAGCAGGACCCAGGCGCTGCGCGGGCGGCGCCGCCCGGACTCCGGCCGGGTGCGCGCGGCCAGCACCGCGGCGGCGGCGCGCAGCGCGCCGAGGTGGGCGGTGGCGTAGCGCTGCCGGGCGTCGGTGCTCGCCGCCGCCTCGGTCAGCGCCCGGGATGCCTGGTCGAGCAGCTGGCGGGCGGCCTGCGGCAGCGGCGGGGGCAGGGGCAGCTGGTCGGCCATGACGCGGACGGCTCCCATCAGTCGTGCACCCGCACGAGCGACCAGCGGTTGTCCGCCGACTCCCAGCTGAGGTCGAAGACGCCGGCGAAGCTCATCCGCGACCGGCCGGCCCGGACCGCCTCGACCCGCCACACCTCGCGGCCGGCGACCAGCTCGGCGGAGGCGCCACCGGTCACCCCGGCACCGCGCTGCCACCACGGGACGGTCTCCACCCAGGAGTCGAGCAGCTCACCGACGACGTACCGCGACTGCCCGCGCCAGAACTGCGCCGGCCCGAGCGGCCCGCGCTCGACCTGCACCTCCTCGCCGACCCGCCCGCCGACCCCGCTCAGCACCCGGCTCATGACAGACTCCCCACCCGCTGCGCCGCCCCACCGGCCCCGGCCCGCCGCACCGGGTGGGGAAGGACCCGGGTGCGGCGGGAGGCCGACGTGTTCGAACGCCTGTTCGAACAGCGTCGAGTACACCCGACGGCACCGACGGCGTCAAGCGGGCGCGCGATCGGTGTGCGGGGTGGCCTCCGGGCCCTCCGGGGAGCCCGGGGTCGGGAGCGGACCGTCCGGGCCGGTGGCAGGATCGGTGCATGAGCCGACCCGAGCACCCGCGGGTGGCCGCCGTCTCCTCGCTCCTGGCCGAGGCCGGCGTGGCCGGTCAGGTGCTCGAGCTCACCGGCAGCGCCCGCACCGCCGCCGAGGCGGCCGGAGAGCTCGGCGTCCCGATCGGGGCCATCGCCAACAGCCTGCTGTTCGACGTCGACGGCGCGCCCCTGCTGGTCCTCACCAGCGGCGCGCACCGGGTCGACGTCGCCAAGGTGGCCGCGCTGCTCGGCGTCCGCGCCGTGCGCCCGGCGTCGGCCGACTCCGTGCGCCGGCACACCGGCCAGCCCATCGGCGGCGTCGCGCCGATCGGCCACCCGGAGCCGATCGGCACGCTGGTCGACGTCGAACTGGCCCGGCACGACCGGGTCTGGGCCGCCGCCGGCCACCCGCACGCGGTCTTCCCGACCAGCTACGAGGAGCTGCTGCGGCTGACCGGCGGGACCGCCGCGGAGGTCGGCGAGGGCCCGCAGGTCCGGCCCGAGACGGTGGAGGCCCGATGACCGGCACGACGCCCGCGGCGCGGGTCACCGAGCTGCCCACCGGGTGGCTGCGCGACCACATGCACGAGGCCCTGGCCATCTACGGCGAGGCGATGGGCTACAGCCCCTCGGTGGTCGCCGGCCGGTACGGCTACGCCATCCAGCACACCGAGCGCCCCGGCTTCCGCGCGGTCGGCGCCTTCCTGCAGACCCGCGACGGCGAGGTCCTCGTCGGGTTCGGCTACGGCTACCTCATCGCCCCCGGCCAGTGGTGGCACGACCAGGTGCGCGCCGCACTCGACCGGCGGACGGCGAAGCGCTGGCTGCCCGGCGCCTTCGAGGTCTGCGAGCTGCACGTGCACCCCGACCACCAGAGCCGCGGGCTGGGCCGCCAGCTGCTGCACGCCCTGGTGGCCGGCCTGCCCTACCCGGCAGCGCTGCTGTCGACCCCGGACAACGACACCAAGGCCTTCCGGCTGTACCACGCCGACGGCTTCGTCGACCTGGCCCGCAACCACCGCTTCCCCGGCGACTCGCGCCCCTTCGCGATCCTCGGCGCCCCCCTGCCGCTCGCGCCCCCTGCACCCCGGTCCGACCGCGCGTGAACGACGGTCACACCTCCGTCGACGCGGTCGTCGTCGGCGCCGGGCACAACGGGCTGGTCGCCGCCTGCTACCTGGCCCGCGCCGGGCTGCGGGTGGAGGTCCTCGAGCGCGACGAGGTGCTCGGCGGTGCGGTCTCCACGGTGGAGCGGTGGCCGGGCGTGCGGGTCGACCGGGGGTCGAGCGCGCACGTCATCGTCCGGCAGAGCGGCATCGTCGAGGAGCTCGACCTCGCCGCGCACGGCCTGCGCTACGTCGACTGCGACCCGTGGGGCTTCGCGCCCGCCCCCTCCCCCGGCGACCCCGGGCCCGACGGCCGGCCGCTGGTGTTCTCCGTCGACCTGGACGCCACCTGCGCCTCGATCGCCGACGCCTGCGGACCCGAGGACGCCGCCGCCTACCGCCGCTTCGTCGAGGTGTGGGCCCCGCGCAGCCGCGCCGTCGTCGGCTCCTTCGCGCGGCGGCCGACCGTGGGCGGCCTGGCCCGGTCCTTCTGGCCGATCGGCGCACCCACCGACGGCCGGCCGCGGACCCCTGGCGGCGACATCGCCGTCGACTTCCTCGGCTCCGGCGACGCGCTGCTGGACCGCTGGTTCACCAGCGAGCGGCTCAAGGCGGCGCTGGCCTGGTTCGGCGCGCAGTCCGGCCCGCCGGTGTCCGAGCCCGGCACCGCGGCGATGGTCGCGTGGGCGACGCTGCTGCACGACGTCCCGCCCGGCCACCCGGTGGGCGGCTCGGGCGGGCTCACCCAGGCGCTGCGCCGCCGGCTGGAGTCCGACGGCGGGCACGTCACCCTCGGGGACGGCGCCGCCCGCCTGCTGGTCGAGGACGGCCGGGTCACCGGCGTGGGGACGGCGTCGGGACGGCGGGTCGCAGCCCCGGTCGTCGTCGCCGCGTGCCACGTGCTGGCCACCCGCGACCTGGCCGGGGAGCACGCCCCGCCGGCGCTGGCCGACGCCGCGCCACCGGTGGGCAACGGCTTCGGCCTGGTGGTCCGGGCGCTCACCGACGCCCCGCCGTCCTACCCCGGGGTCGACCCGGCGACGGCGTCGGGCGGGCTGCAGCTGCTGTGCACCGACCGCGCGCAGCTGGCCGCCGCCCACGGCGACTGGCTGGCCGGCCGCCTGCCGCGGGAACCGGTGCCGCTGGCGATGTGCTTCTCCGCCACCGACGACACCCTCGCCCCGCCCGGGCAGCACGTGGTCACCGTGTGGGGCCAGTGGTACCCCTACGCGCTGGCCGACGGCGCCGACTGGGACGCGCTCGCCGACGCCGAGGCCGACCGGCTGGTCGCCGCCGTCGACCGCTTCGCGCCCGGCTTCGCCGCCTCGGTGCAGCGCAGGTACGTGCAGACCCCGCTGCTGCTGGAGCGCGAACTGTCGCTGCTGCGTGGCAACGTCATGCACGTGGAGATGGGGCTGGCCAGCATGTTCGCCCTCCGGCCGACACCGGCCCTGGCGGGCTACCGGGTGCCCGGCCTGGCCGGGCTCTACCTCGCCGGCGCCTCCACGCACCCCGGCGGCGGGGTGTCGGGCAACTCCGGGCGGACGGCGGCCCGCGTCGTGCTCGGCGACCGCGGCGTGCCGGCCCGCGCCCGCGAGGCCCTCCGGCGCGGGCTGGCCCGGGTCCGCCGGTGAGCGGTCCGGCCCTCGCGCGGCAGGGCAGCCGGACGGCCGCGCTGCCGTGGGTGCCCGCGGTGCTGCTGGTGCTCACCGCGATCGCCTACCCCCTGACCGACGCCGGGGGTGCGGTCCGCGACGCGGTCAGCTGGACGATCGTGCTGCTCGGCTCGACGGTGTCGGTGGTGCACGCGACGGTCAGCCGGGGCGCCCGCACCGGCGCCGGGGTCCTGCTGGTCACCGCGGCCACCGCCGTGGTGTTCGAGTCGGTCGGCCTGGCCACCGGGTTCCCCTACGGCGAGTACACCTACAGCGACGACCTCGGGCCCACGCTGCTCGGCGTCCCGTTCCTCGTGCCGCTGGCCTGGCTGATGATGGCCTGGCCGAGCTGGCTGCTGGCCCGCCGGCTCACCCGGGGCGGGCGACGCGCGGCCCGCGTCGGGGTGGCCGCGGCGGTCTTCGCCGCGTGGGACGTCGTCCTCGACCCGCAGATGGTGCAGGCCGGCTACTGGACCTGGGCGCACCCGCGGCCGTCGCTGCCGGGCATCGACACGGTCCCGCTGACCAACCTGGCCGGCTGGCTGCTCGCCGGCCTCGTCCTCATGACGCTGCTCGACCTGCTGGTCGCGGGCGCCGCCCCGGAGCCGCCGCGCACCGGCGACGGCGCCCCGCTGCTGGTGCTGGGCTGGATGACCCTCGGCGGCGCGGTTGCGCACGCCGGCTGGCTGGGGCTGCCCGGGTCGGCGACATGGGGAGTGCTGCTCGCCGTCCCGGTGCTGGTCGCCCTGGCGGTGCAGGCCCGCCGGCCGTGACCGAGCCCGCGAGGTCACGCACGGACACCACACCGTGACCGGCCGGCTGCTGCGGGTCCTCTCCGGCGCGGCCGTCGCCGGAGCGCTGCACGCGGCGGTCAACGTGGCGCTGGTGCGCCGCCCGCCGGCCGGGCCGCCGCCCGTGCGCCGGCCGGTCACCGTCGTGCTCCCGGTGCGTGACGAGCAGGCGCAGGTCGGCGGCTGCCTGACCGCGGTGCTGGCCCAGCAGGGGGTGCCCGACCTGCGCGTGGTCGTGGTGGACGACGGCTCGACCGACGGCACCGCCGACGTGGTCCGCTCGGTGGCCGACCTGCGGGTGCGCCTGGTCGCCGCCGCCGACCCGCCGCCGGGCTGGCTGGGCAAGCCGCACGCCTGCGCCACCGGAGCGGCCACCGGCGAGGAGCCGGGCGACGGCGTGCTGGTCTTCCTCGACGCCGACGTGCGGCTGTTCCCCGACGCGGTGGCCGGCGCGGTCGCCGTCCTCGACGCGCACGGCCTGGACCTGGTCTCCCCCTGGCCCCGGCCGGTCACCGCGACCGCGGCCGAGCGCCTGGTGCAGCCGCTCGGCCCGTGGCTGTGGATCACCACGTTGCCGGTGCGGCTGGCCGAACGGTCCCGGCGACCGTCGCTGACCGCGGCCAACGGCCAGTTCCTCCTCGTCCGGCGGTCGGCGTACGCGCGGGCCGGCGGGCACGGCGCGGTGCGCGGCGAGGTGATCGAGGACGTCGCGCTGGCGCGGGCGGTGAAGCGGGCCGGTGGTCGGGCGGTGCCGGTCGACGGGTCGCGGCTGGCCGCCTGCCGGATGTACGACGGCTGGCCGGCGCTGCGGGCGGGCTACGCCAAGTCGCTGTGGGCCTCGGTCGGCGGGTCGCCGGGAGCCAGCGTGGCGGTCGCGGCCGGGCTGACCGCCGTCTGGGTGCTGCCCGCCCTCGCGGCGCTGCGCGGGTCGCGGGCGGGGCTGGTCGGCTACGCGGCGGGCGTGGCCGGGCGGGCGGTGTCGGCCGCGGCGACCGGCAGCCGGGTCTGGCCGGACTCGCTGGCGCACCCGCTGTCGATGCTGCTGTTCGACGTCCTGCTGGCCGGGTCGGTGGCGGGCAGACGGCGGGGCACGCTGTCCTGGCGCGGCCGCCCGGTCGGCGGCGTCCCGGCCGCGCGGGAGACCATGACCGGGTGACCAGCCCGAACACCCGCGTCCACTTCGACCCCACGGCCATGGACGGCGGCGCCTTCTACCGGGTGCTCAACTCGATCGTCGTGCCCCGCCCGATCGCCTGGGTGGGCACCCGCTCGGCCGAGGGGCTGGTGAACCTGGCGCCGCACTCCTTCTACACGGTGGCGTGCGTGTCCCCACCGGTCGTGCAGTTCACCTCGGTCGGCCGCAAGGACACCCTGGACAACGTCGAGGCGACCGGGGAGTTCACCGTCAGCCTCACCCCGGAGTGGTTGTTCGAGCAGGTCAACGCCACGGGCACCGACTTCCCGCACGGGGTCAGCGAGGCCGAGGAGGTCGGTGTCGCGCTGGAGCCGAGCGAGCGGGTCGGCGTCCCCCGGGTCGCGGAGTCACCCGTCGCGGTGGAGTGCACGCTGCACTCGACGGTGCGCCTGGGTGACAGCACGGTGGTGTTCGGCCGGGTGCAGCTCATCAGCGTGTGGGAGAGCGCCGTCGAGGAGGGCCGGCCGCGCATCGAGCGGCTGCGGCCGCTGGCCCGCCTGGGCGGCAACGAGTGGACGGCGCTGGGCGAGGTCAAGGAGATCAAGCGGATCCCCTACCGCCGGTGGTCCGAGGACCCGACCATCGGCGAGCAGCTGCGCCGGGAGTAGCCGGACCCGCCGCACCGCGGTCAGGCTCCGTTCCGCCGTTCGGACCCCGGTCCCCCCGCGGCTGCGCGGGCTCAGCCCGGCAGGTGCGCGGCGACCTCGTCGGCGGCGCCGGGGCCGAAGGCGGCGGCGAAGCGCTCCAGGAAGGGCTCGCGCCGCAGCTCGTACTCCTGGGTGCCGATGACCTCGACCGCCTCGGTGGCGACCGCCGAGCCCAGCTGGGTGGCCCGCTCCAGGCCCAGCCCCCAGACCCGGCCGGCGATGAACCCGGCGCGCAGCGCGTCGCCGCCACCGGTGGGCTCGACCGGCTTGGTCTCCGGGACGGCGATCACCTCGATCGGCTCGGCCCCGGCCTGCCGCACGAGCACGCCGTCGGCCGCCCGCGTGGTGATCCAGGTGCCCACCCGGTCGAGCACCTCGCCGTCGCTCCACCCGGTCTTCTGCAGCAGCAGGGCGGCCTCGTACTCGTTGGTGAACAGCAGGTCGGCACCGTCGACCAGGTCGCGGATCATCTCGCCGTCGGCCCAGGCCAGCTGCTGGCTGGGGTCGGCGACGAAGGCGTAGCCGCGGTCCCGGCACTCCCGGGTGTGGCGCACCATGGCCGTCGGGTCGTTGGGTCCGACGACGACCAGGTCCAGCCCGCCCACGCGGTCGGCGACCGGGGCCAGCTCGATGGAGCAGGCCTCCGACATCGCGCCCGAGTAGAACGACGCGATCTGGTTGTTCACCGCGTCGGTCGTGCACACGAAGCGGGCGGTGTGCTTGAGCTCCGACCAGTGCACGCTCGCGGTGTCGACGCCGTGCCTCTTCAGCCAGGCGTCGTAGTCGGCGAAGTCGCTGCCGACGGCGCCCACCAGCACCGGCGCCAGCCCGAGCAGGCCCAGCCCGTAGGCCATGTTGGCCCCGGCGCCGCCGCGGTGCTGCACGAGGTCGTCGACCAGGAACGACAGCGACACGTTCTCCATCTGGCCCTCGACGAACTGCTCGGTGAACTTCCCCGGGAAGGTCATCAGGTGGTCGGTGGCGATGGAGCCGGTGACGACGACGGGCACGGGGGCGCTCCCTCGGGATGGCGTGCGGCGGGACGCCCGGTGGACGTCGGAAGACGACGCCCACACCTTAGGAGCCGCCCGGGCACCGCGCCCGCGGCCACCCTCCAGGGACCCGCAGGCCCCGTCCCGGGTCCCGACCTGAGCTCACGAGGGGTGGGCAGGACGGGGTCCTCCTCCGAGCGGCGGGGGCAGGGGGTCCTCCCTCAGTCGGCCAGCGCCCGCCGCAGCGCCGTCCCGAGCTGGGCGACGCCGACGACGCCGAGCAGGCAGCCGACCGCCGTCCCGCAGGTGACCACTGCCTCGGCCCACCCGAGGCCGGCCACCACCCCGGCCCCGCCGAGGGTGAAGCCGGTCATCACCACCCGGGTGGGGCGCTCCCAGACCGACAGCTCCCCCGTCTCGGTGACGCCGGCCTGCCCGGCCCGGGCGCGCAGGTAGTCCGGCAGCCAGCAGAGCGCGCCGAACCCCGCGGCCAGCCAGCCGGGGGCGCCGGCGACCCAGAGCGCGGCGGCGAACCCCCCCTCGCTGAGCCGGTCGACGGCCGAGTCCAGGACGAAACCCCGGCGCGACGCCCGGCCGGTCGCGATCGCGAGCGCGCCGTCCAACCCGTCGAGGAGGGCGGAGCACCCGACCAGCACCCCGGCGAGCACCAGCCACGGACCGCCGGCCGCGGCCGGGACGACGGCGGCCACGGCGACGAGCAGCCCCGCGACGGTCACCGCGACCGGCGGCAGCCCGGCGAACCGGCGGGCCAGCGCGTACACCCCGGACAACCAGCCGTGCACCAGCCGGCTGGTCGTCGGGTCGGCCCCGCCGTGCCACGTCGACCAGGCGGCGAGGTACTCCTCGCGGCTCAGCACGGCGCCCGCTCCACCAGCGCAGTCCACCAGGCTGCGGCGGCCGGGGACAGTGGTGGGGTGCTCGCCGGTCTCTCCCCCGCCCGCCGCCGCCTCGTTGTCACCGTCCTGGTCCTCGTCGTCGTCGCCGTCCTGGTCACCGGCGCGACCCTGCTGCTCGGCCGGCTGTCGGGCGCCGCCGGCCGGGAGCCGGTGTCGCAGTCGGAACCCGGGCCGGTGCTGCTGGTGCCCGGCTACGGCGGCTCCACCGCGTCGCTGCAGCCGCTGGCCGACCGGCTGTCCGCCGAGGGGCGCGACGCCACGGTGGTCGCCGTCCCCGGGAACGGCACCGGCGACCTCGGGGAGTCCGCCGACGTGCTGGACGAGGCCGCCGACGCGGCGCTGGAGCGGACCGGTGCCGGCAGCGTGGATGTCGTCGGCTACTCCGCCGGTGGCGTCGTCGCCCGGCTGTGGGCGGCCGACGGCGGCACGGACGTCGCCCGCCGCATCGTCACGCTCGGCTCCCCGCACCACGGCACCGCACTGGCCGACCTGGCCGGGTCGCTCGCCCCGGACCAGTGCCCGGAGGCCTGCCGGCAGCTCGCCCCCGGCAGCCCGCTGCTGGTCGACCTCAACGCCGGCGACGAGACGCCGGAGGGGCCCGTCTGGATCTCGATCTGGACGGCGCAGGACCAGACGGTGACCCCGCCGGAGTCCGCCCGGCTGGAGGGGGCGCTGGAGCTGCCGGTGCAGTCGGTCTGCGCGGACGCCCGCGTCGCCCACGGCGACCTGCCGCGCGACCCGCTGGTCCAGGCGATGGTGCTCGAGCAGCTCGGGGTCGCCGCCCCGTCCGCGCTGGGCCCCGCGGACTGCGGCCGGCTGAGCCGCTGACCTGCGGCTGTCCGCCCGTCTCGAAGGAACACCACCGCTGGGGCGCGCCGAGGTCCTCCCCTCACCGGCCGCGGCGCACGTCCGCCCGGTGCGCTGCTAGCTGGTGACGTCCTTGGTGGTGAAGTTCGCCCAGGCCGCGGCCAGCAGCACGCCGACGTAGACGCCCTGCAGCGCCAGCCCGCGCACGACGTCCCGCCACAGGACCGGGTCGCGGAACAGGTCGACGAACGCCAGCCAGTACCGGGTGGGCAGGTAGGGCGCGATCGGTGAGGCGGCGTCCAGGGTGAACAGCAGCGAGGAGGTGACCAGCACGGCGAGCGCGCCGAGCGCGGCGGCCAGCGGTGAGTCGGTGAGCGTGGAGAAGAACAGCCCGAAGGCGGCGACGCCGAGCATGGAGACCGTCACGTAGCCGATCGCCATGAGGCTGCGGCCGGCCAGCTCCTGCTGCGACAGCGAGGTGCCCGACACCGACGTCCCGCCGCCGACGGGCTGGGCGTCGAACAGCGTCGTCCCCACGACGTAGCCCACGCCCGCCACCACCAGCACGGTCACCAGCACGAACGCCATGAGCGCGACCAGCTTGGCGACCAGCAGCCGGGTGCGCCCGGACGGGCGGACCAGCAGGTAGCGCAGCGTGCCCGCCTGCGCCTCGCCGGCGACGGCGTCCCCGGCGACGACGGCGACCGCGATGGGCAGGAACAGCGGCAGCACGATGGCCAGCGCCGCCAGCGGGAACAGCGCGCCGTTGGTCAGGACGGCGGACAGGAACGGCGGCCCCTCCCCCGGCCGGGGCGCGAGGTCGGTCAGCTGCACGAGGACGGCGACCAGCACCGGCAGCGCGTTGAGGACGGCGATCGTCACCCAGGTGCGCGGACGGCGGAACAGCTTGCGCAGCTCGACGCCGATCACCGGGCCGCCTCCACCCGGTCGGCGCTGGTGCCGGCCGCGGCGAGGACGACCTCCTCCAGGGTGGGCCGCTGCAGCGCCAGCCCCGTCACCGGCACCCCCGCGCCCACGAGCACCGCGTTGACCTCGGCCGGGTCGGTGCCGCGCACCACCACCCGCGAGCCGTCGACGCCGAGCACCCGCCCGTCGAGCACCGCCCGCACCCGGTCGGCGGCCGGGGTGTCCACCACCGTGGCGCCGGTGGGCGCGGTCAGCCGGGCCAGCTCGTCCTGCAGCACCAGCCGGCCGCGGTCGAGCACGCCGACGCGGGTGCACAGCTGCTCGACCTCGGCCAGCAGGTGGCTGGAGAGGAACACCGTCGTCCCGCCGCGGTTCAGCTCGAGCAGCAGGTCCCGGATCTCGTGGATCCCCTGCGGGTCCAGGCCGTTGGTGGGCTCGTCGAGCACCAGGAGCTCGGGACGGCGCAGCAGCGCGGCGGCCAGCCCCAGCCGCTGCCGCATGCCGAGGGAGTAGGCGCGCACCGGCCGCCGGTCGATGCCGCCGAGCCCCACCTGCTCGAGCACCTCCTCGATCCGGGCCCGGCGGGTGCGCCGGGAGCCGCCCGGCCCGGCGGCGTCGATCAGCCCGAGGTTGGCCCGCCCGGACAGGTGCCCGTGGTGCGCCGGCCCCTCGACCAGCGCGCCGACACGGGGCAGCACGCGGCGGCCGGCGCGCGGCATCCGCCCGCCCAGCAGCTCGACCTCGCCGGCGGTGGGGAGCACCAGGCCCAGCAGCATCCGCACCGTCGTCGTCTTCCCCGAGCCGTTGGCGCCGAGGAAGCCGTAGACGTCACCGGCGCGGACGTGGAGATCGATGCCGTCGACCGCGCGCAGCCGGCCGTAGCGCTTGACCAGCCCCCGGGTGCGGATCACCGAGCTCATGACGCGGCCCCGGGCAGCCGGCGGGCGGCGTCGGCCAGCGCGTCGAGGGTGACCGTGCCGGTGAGCACGTAGGCCGGGCCGTCGGGCGGGGTCACCAGCATCAACCCCAGCGGGCCCGCGGCGACCCGGGTGCCGAGCTCGTCGGTGACGGCGTCCGGGCTCGCGGTCAGCGCCTCGCGCAGCCCCCCGGCCAGCCGGCCGGGCACCGGCGCGGCCGCCAGCAGGGTCACGCCGCGGCCGTACACCCCGACCGCGTCGGGCACCCCCTCGAAGCTCCGCCGCGGCAGGCCGGCCAGTTCCCGCGGGAGCCGCACGTCCGGCGCCCGCTCCTCGGCCTGCGCGATCAGCCCCTCGGTGTCGGGCGCGGTCAGCAGGGTGGCCTCCGGCGGCGGGGTGAAGGCGACGACGTCCGCCGGGGGGACGGCGAGGTCCAGGTCGAGGAAGCGGGTGTCCAGCGCCGCCAGGTCGGCGTCCTCGGCGAACACCTCCACCTGCAGCGGCAGCCCGCTGGCGGGGTCGACCCAGACGTCGACCCGACCGACGGACGAGGCGGCATCGGCAGGCACCAGCCGCAGCCCCAGCGCGTCGCGGCCGGCCACCCGGCGCGCTCCGGCGCGGGAGAGCTCGTCGTCGGCGGCCTCGGACAGCAGCCGGCGGCCGAGGGCGGCGGGCAGCAGGTCCGGCGGGGCGGGCAGCGCGAGAGACGCCGGGGTGCCGCGGGTGGCGGTGCCGGCCTCGAAGTCCCACGTCCAGGTGCCGCCGGGGTCGCGGTGCACGCCGGTCTCCCCGGCTCCGCTGACCACGTCGACCCGGTGCTCCGCCGGGCCGCGCCACCACACCCGCATCAAGGTGCGGTCGCTGAACAGGTCGGCGACGTCGGTGAGCCGCTCGGACACCGGCAGGGCCAGCCCCCCGGCCGACACCGCGTAGCCGGAGAAGCCCACGTCCTCGCTGGCCAGCACCGCGGCGCGCAGCTCGGCGGCGGGCGCGTCGGCGTCGTCGGCCGGCAGCGCCGCCACGACCGAGGGCAGCGCCACCAGCACCGCGACGAGCAGGCCCACCGCCGCCCACCGGGCGGACGCGCCCCGCCCCCGTGCCGCCATGCGCCCCACGGTACGAGCGGACGGCGACCCGCCGGGGCCGGGCCGACTAGTGGGACGCAGCGGACTTGCGCCGGTGCACCGTGAGGTTCATGACCAGCACGATCAGCGCCCCGACGACGAGCCCGACGAGCGCGCTGGCCACGGTGTTGACGAGCCACCCCACGACCCCGCCGAGCGCTCCGGTGGCGTCGTGCGCGAGTTCCTCCAGGTGGTGCACGGCGCCGTAGACGGCGTGCAGCCCCAGCTCGTCCGAGCCCACCAGCAGGATGTGCCCACCGACCCACAGCATCGCCGCGGTCCCGACCACGGTCAGGGCCGTGAGCAGCCGCGGCATCGCCTTCACCAGTCCGTGGCCGAACCGGGAGATCCCCTTCCCGGGGCGCTGGGACAGGGACAACCCGACGTCGTCCATCTTCACGATGAGGCCGACGACGCCGTAGACGAGGATCGTGATGCCGACCGCGACGACCGCGAGGATCACCGCGCGGGACCAGAAGCCCTCGTCGGCCACCTCGTTCAGCGAGATCACCATGATCTCCGCCGAGAGGATGAAGTCGGTGCGCACGGCCCCGGTCACGATCGTCTTCTCGTCCGGGAGCGCCTGCTCCACCGATCCGTGGGCCTCGGAGTGGCCGCTGAGCTTGTGCCAGACCTTCTCCGCGCCCTCGTAGCACAGGTAGGCCCCGCCGACCATGAGGATCGGGGTGAGGAGGAACGGCAGGAACTGGCTGAGCAGCAGGATGGCGGGGAGGATGATCACCAGCTTGTTGCGCAGCGAGCCCAGGGCGATGCGCTTGATGATCGGGATCTCGCGCTCGGCGGCCAGGCCGTGCACGTACTGCGGCGTGACGGCCGTGTCGTCGACGACGACACCCGCGGCCTTGACGCTGGCTCGTCCTGCAGCCGCCCCGATGTCGTCGACGGACGCGGCGGCGGCGCGCGCCAGGACCGCCACGTCGTCGAACAGGGCTACGAGTCCACCGGCCACGTGACGTCCTCCCAGTTGGTCTGCACTCGTGTGCAGTCTCGGCGATCATGGCCCGTCCGGCCGCACCGGGCGACTCCCCGCTCGGCATCTCGGGCAGGACTACCCGGCTGGGGACACGCCGAACGCCCCGTGGAGGCGCGTCCTCCGGCGACCGGGACCGGCACCCTGGAGCGACGGGCTGCTCACCGGGCGCAGCAGGAGGGCAGGACCATGCGGACGGCGGACGACGGCGCGGCGCTCTGGCCGGACCGGTACCTCACCGACGGCCGGCTGGTCGTCGTCCGGTCGCCCCGGCGCGAGGCGTCGTCACGGCGGGCCCGGCTGCGCGCGGTCGCCGTCCGGCTGGACCGGGCCGCCCGTGCCCGGCTGCGCGTGCCGTCTCCGGCCCCCGAGCCGCCGCAGCCGGCACCCGAGGCGGCGTTCGCCGCGTGGGACACCACCGAGGCGCGGGTCGCCGCGGCCGCCGGGCGGGCGTGGACGGAGACGGTGCGCGAGCCCTCCTGGTCCTCGCCGCTGCTGGCGGCGAGCCGCTTCGACGGCCGGGCCGACGTCGACCGCATCGTCGACCTCGCGCTGCGCATCCGCTCGGCTCGCGTCTCCCTGGGGCTGCGCCCGGCCGGGACCGCGGCGGAGTACTGGGACCGCCAGTCCGCCGCCCTGGAGGCCGCGGCGCTCCGGCTCGGGCGCCGCGCCGACGCGCTGATCCGCTACCGCGACCAGGCCGCGCTGCTCTCGGCCGAGCTGCGCCAGCTCGCGGACCTGGAGCGGCTGGAGCGCAGCGCCGCGGAGGTCGACGGGATCACCGCCGCGACGTCGGCGCTATCCGGCCGGGGGGACGGCGACCTGCGCGGGGTGGCCGACGAGATCGCCGCGGTGCGGGGCGCGGTCGCCGAGCTGGTCGAGCTGATGACCCGCACCCGGGCGCCGCTGGCCGAGCCGCCGGACTGACCCGCTCGGGCAGCGCCCGCAGCCCCCTCCCCTCGGGACAGGCCGTGGGGGGGACGGCGGTCGTCCGCGCGACGCGGCCGCCTCGGCGGGCGGTGTGCGCTCGCGGCGCGTTCGGGGGCCGGAGTGCGCCGCAACCGCACACCACCAGCCCACCCGCGTGCATGGCCCGGCGGCGACCGGGGGTAGAGCGACCCCATGGCGCCTCCCATCGGCGACGCGGTCGTCGTCGACGTCCTCCGCCGGGTCGACCGGCTGACCGCCCCGCTGGTCCGCCGGCTGGGCCGCCCACCGGAGCTGCCCCGGGCCGAGCGCGAGGAGTGGTGGGCCGACCGGGTGACCCGCGTCGCCGCGGGCGTCAGCGCCGTCCCCCGCCTCGCCGGCAAGCTGGCCGACCTGCTGCCGTTGCAGAACACCGTCGGCTCGGCGGTCCAGGCGCTGGTCGTCGGCGGGGTGGCCGCGGAGCACGGCGTCCAGGACGAGGCCGAGCGGGTGTCGCTGCTGGCGGCGGTGCTGCTGGACCGCGACCTGCCCGCCGAGCGCGTGCGGCCGCTGCTGGCCCGCGCCCGTGGCGCCTACGCCGACGACGTCCTCGGGGGGAGGGAGGACCGCAGCGCCGTCCGCACCCTGTGGCGGGTCGCCCGGCTGCTGAGCCGCATCGACGACACCCTCGACGCCCGGCCCAAGGGCAAGCTGCGGCACCGGGCGCTCGCCAACCTGCCGGTGGTCGGCACGATCGGCGGCTACGCGGCCGAGCGGGAGGGCCTGCGCCGGGCTGCGGCCGAGACGGCGGCGCTGCTGGCCGACCGCGCCGGCCGGACCCCGGCGGCCGGACCCGGGAGCCGGCCGGCCGACCCGGCTCAGTGAGGGGAACCGACCGCCGCGAGGTTGGCGTGGACCTCGCGGGTCGCCGTCGACCGGTTCATGGTGATGAAGTGGATGCCCGGCACGCCCTCGGCCAGCAGCGTCCGGCACAGCTCCGTGGCCACCTCGACGCCGTAGGCCCGCACCGCCGCCTTCGCCTCGGGGGTGTCGCCGTCCAGCTCGGCGAAGCGGGCGGCCAGCTGCTCGGGGAACGCCTGCCCCGACAGCTGCACGATCCGGGTGATCTGCCGGGCGTTGGTCACCGGCATGACCCCCGCGATGATCGGCACCTCGCAGCCGGTGGCGGCCACCCGGTCGCGCATCCGCAGGTAGTCCTCCGCGCGGAAGAACATCTGCGTGATGGCGAAGTCGGCGCCGGCCCGGCACTTGCGCACGAACATCGCGACGTCGGTGTCGAAGTCCGGCGACCGCGGGTGCCGCTCCGGGAAGGCGGCCACCCCGACGGAGAAGTCGCCCATCGAGCGGATCAGCTCGACCAGCTCCGCGGCGTACTGCAGCCCCTCCGGGTGGGCCACCCACTCCGCCTGCGGGTCGGCGCCCGGCGGGTCGCCGCGCAGCGCCAGCAGGTTGCGCACCCCCGCGGCGGCCAGCCGGCTGACCACGTGCCGCAGCTCGGCGACGCTGTGGTCGACGGCGGTCAGGTGGGCCAGCGGGGTCATCGTCGTCTCGGTGGCGATGCGCTCGGTGACCGACACGGTGCCCTCGCGGGTCGACCCACCGGCGCCGTAGGTGACCGACACGAACGACGGCTGCAGCCGCTCCAGGTCGCGCAGCGCCGTCCACAGCTGGGTGGCGCCCTCGGGGGTCTTGGGCGGGAAGAACTCGAAGGACCACGTCGGCCGGCCCTCGTCGAGCAGCTCGCGCACGGTCCGGCTCATGGACAGCGAGGATACGGACCGGCCACCCCGGGAGCCGCCCTGCATCCGGACGGCGCCGGTCGGGCGAAGCACCCCTGGCACTGCTGCACCCCCGGCCCCAGGAGGCTCGACCCGTGGCCCTGACCCACTCCACCCCGATCCCGGCCGCGCCAGATCGGGTCGCGCGCGATACTCGGTCCGTGATCGCCGGGGCGCAGCAGCGCGAGACTCCCGTCCTCCGCCCGGCTCCCCCGCCGGCCGCCGCCGAGATCGACCGCGTCCGCGCGGCCGTCTCCGCCGCCCTCACGGGCTTCCTCGACGTGCAGCGGCAGACGCTCGCGGCGATGGACGAGTCGCTGCTGCCGGTGGTCGATGAGGTGCGTGCCCTGGCCGACGGCGGCAAGCGGCTGCGCCCGCTGTTCGCCTACTGGGGCTGGCGCGGTGTCCGCGGCGAGCGCCCGGGCGAGTCCGACGCCGCCGTGCTCCGGGCGGTCGCCGCGCTGGAGTTCGTGCACGCCAGCGCCTTGGTCCACGACGACGTCATGGACGGCGCGCTGACCCGCCGGGGCCGCCCGGCCACCCACGTCGGCTTCGCCGCCCGGCACGGCGACGGCGCGCTCGCCGGGGACGGCGACACCTTCGGCATCGGCGCGGCGATCCTCGTCGGCGACCTCGCCCTGGTGTGGTCCGACGAGCTGCTGCGCCGCTCGGGCATCTCCACCGCCGCCCTGTCCCGGGCCCGCACCGTCTGGGACACCATGCGCACCGAGGTGACCGCCGGGCAGTACCTGGACCTGCTGCGCGCCGCCGGCGGCCTGCCCGGCGCCCAGGGCGCGCTGACCGTGGCGCGCTACAAGAGCGCCGGCTACACCGTGCAGCGGCCGCTGCAGCTGGGCGCGGCCATCGCCGGCGCCGGCCCGCGCGCCGTGGAGCTCTACACCGCCATCGGCCTGCCGCTGGGCGAGGCGTTCCAGCTGCGCGACGACGTGCTCGGGGTGTTCGGGGACCCGACGGTCACCGGGAAGTCCGCCGACGACGACCTGCGCGAGGGCAAGCAGACGCTGCTGGTCGCCCTGGCCGAGGAGGCCGCGGACGACGCCGGCCGGCAGCTGCTGGGCGAGGCGCTGGGGAACCCCGGGGCCGGGCCGGAGGAGTTCGAGGCGCTGCGGGCGCTGATGGAGTCCACCGGCGCCCGCGCGCAGGTCGAGCAGCGGATCGCCGAGCGCACCGCGCTCGCCCGCACCACCATCGCCGACGCCCCGCTGGCCGACGACGCCCGGGCCGCGCTCGACGCGCTGGCCGTCGCCGCGACCACCCGCACCGCCTGATGGTCCGCACCGTCCCCGGGCGCACCGACCGCGTCGTCGTCGTCGGCGCCGGCCTCGCCGGGCTGTCCGCGGCGCTGCGGCTGCGTGGCGCCGGCCGGGAGGTCACCGTCGTCGAGCGCGCCGCCGGCCCGGGCGGGCGTGCCGGGCGGATCGAGGAGCGCGGCTACGCCCTCGACACCGGCCCGTCGGTCTTCACCGCCCCCGAGCTGGTCGCCGACGCCCTCGCCGCGGTCGGCGAGAAGCTCGAGGACCGGCTGCAGCTGGTCCCGCTGGAGACCACCTACCGCGCGCAGTTCGCCGACGGCTCGCACCTGGACGTGCACGCCGACGTCGACGCCTTCGCCGCCGAGGTCGAGGCGCTGTGCGGTGCGGGTGAGGCCGCGGCGCTGCGCCGGTACCTGGCCGACCTGGCCGAGCTGTACCGGCTGCAGCTGACCACCTTCATCGACCGCAACCTCGACACCCCGCTGGACCTGCTGGGCCCCCAGCTGGTCCAGCTGGCCCGGCGCGGCGGCTTCGGCCGGCTGTCCCGGCACGTCGAGCGGTTCTTCACCGACGACCGGCTGCGCCGGCTGTTCAGCTTCCAGGCCCTCTACGCGGGGGTCTCGCCGTACCGCGCGATCGCCGCCTACGCCGTCATCGCCCAGCTCGACATCGGTGCCGGCGTCTGGCACCCGGTGGGCGGGATCGCCGCCGTGCCCCGCGCGATGGCCGCCGCGGCCGCCGACGCCGGCGTGACCCTGCGCCACGACACCGGGGTGCGGGAGCTGGAGGTCAGCGGGTCGCGGGTCACCGGCGTGCTGCTGGACGACGGCGAGCGGCTGCCCGCCGACGCCGTCGTCGTCACCGTCGACCGGCCGGAGACGCTGGTGCCCGGGTTCCGGCGGCTGCGGCGGCCGGTGTACTCGCCGTCCTGCGTGGCCGTGCACGTCGGCGTCCGCAGCGAGCTGGCCGGCCAGGCGCACCACACGATCAGCTTCGGCGCCGCCTGGCGGGAGGTCTTCGACGAGCTGACCCGGGACGGCCGCCCGATGACCGACCCGAGCCTGCTGGTCAGCATGCCGTCGCACACGGACCGCAGCCTCGCCCCCGAGGGCGGCCAGGTGCTGAGCATCGTCGCGCCCACCCCGAACCTCGACCCGCACAGCGGCGGCAACCCCGACCTGGACTGGGCCACGCTCGGCCCCCGCTACCGCGACGAGGTGCTCGCGGTGCTGGAGTCCCGCGGCTGGACCGGCCTGACCGGCGCGATCGAGGTCGAGCACGTCGACACCCCGCTGACCTGGGCGGCGCAGGGCATGGCCGCCGGCACGCCGTTCGCGCTGGCGCACACCTTCGGCCAGACCGGCCCGTTCCGGACGCCGACGCTCCCCAGGCGCGGCCCGGAGAACGTCGTCCTCGCCGGCTCGTCGGTGCAGCCCGGCGTCGGCGTGCCCATGGTCGTCATCAGCGGCCGGCTCGCCGCCGAACGGATCACCGGACGGGACCCCCGATGACGCTCGTCGACCCGCCGCGCACGCAGGCCGAACGGCAGGCGCTGCTCGACGCCGCCTACCGGCACTGCGCGGCGATCAACGCCGAGCACGGCAAGAGCTACCACCTGGCCACCCGGCTGCTCACCGCCGACCGGCGCCCGGCCGTCCACGCCCTCTACGCCGCCGCGCGCACCGCCGACGACCTCGTCGACCACCCCGGCGCGGACCCGTCCGGCGACCTGGCCGACTGGTCCCGCGCGCTGCTCGCCGAGCTGGAGGCCGGCTGGTCCGACGACCCGGTGCGGCTGGCCACCGTGCACACCTACCGCCGGTACGCCATCCCCGTCGAGCACCTGGTGGACTTCCTCGCCGCCATGACCAGCGACCTCACCGTCACCGGCTACGCGGACATGGCCGCGCTCGACCGGTACATGTGGGGGTCGGCGTCGGTGATCGGGCTGCAGGTGCTGCCCGTGCTCGGCACCGCGCCCGGCGTCGCCCGCGAGGAGGCGGCGCCGCACGCGATCGCGCTGGGCGAGGCGTTCCAGCTGACCAACTTCCTGCGCGACGTCGCCGAGGACGTCGACCGCGGCCGGGTGTACCTGCCCGCCGACGTCATGGCCGCGCACGGCGTCACCCGCGAGCAGCTCGCCGAGAAGCGGTACGACGCGGCCTTCCGCGAGCTGATGCGGGAGATGGTCGCGATCGTGCGCCGCCGCTACGACGACGCCGCCCCGGGGACGCCGATGCTCGCGCCGGAGTCCCGCGACTGCGTGCGCGCGGCCACCGACCTCTACGGCGGCATCCTCACCGAGATCGAACGGGCCGACTACCGGGTGCTCGACCGCCGGGTGCGGGTGTCCAGGCCGCGCCGCCTGGCGGTGTTCGCCCGCCGGTTGACCGCCGCCCAGCTGGCCAGGGTCAGGGTCACCATGGCGAAGCCGAACAGCAGGTCCTCGACCGGCGCGTAGGCGATCCGCGAGCCCCAGATCGTGTCCGGGTCGTAGGTGACGACCTCCAGCCCGGTCAGCACGCCGTTCATCAGCAGCTGGAACGTGATGATGATCGCGTAGGCCACCCAGAACACCGGCCGGGTGACCATCCGGGTGCGGTAGACGGCCAGGTCCAGCACGAGGACGGCGACGACGGCGGTCACCGCGAGCGCCGAGTAGCTCACGCGCCGGCCTCCTCGGGCGGGTAGCCCGCGTCCCAGCCGGTGACCTTCCGCACCGCCTCCAGCGCCAGCACCGAGCACAACGGGACGACGAGGAAGAACAGCACCTCCTCCACCGGGATCCCCCCGGGCAGCCGGACACCGAGGGTCAGCTCGCCTGAGTAGTCCCAGTGCCCCTGCGCGATCGCGTACAGCACCCAGACGACGAAGACGGCGAACTCCGGCGCGACCGCGACCAGCAGCCGTCGCCAGCGGGCGTACACCCGGACCCGCAGCAGCAGCTCCAGCGGCGCGGTGACGACCAGGCAGCCGGCCAGCAGCGCCAGGTAGGTCAGCTGCCCCATGCCGCTCCCCGCCCTGCCCGGACCGTCAGAACGCCAGCGCCTGGGCGCGCCGGGTGACCTCGGTGTGCCGGTCGCCGCGCAGCGCCTCGACGGGGGTGCCGGGGAGGGTCTCGTCGGCGCGGAACAGCCACTCGAAGACCTCCTCGTCCCGGAAGCCGCCGTCCTTGAGCACGGTGATCAGGCCGGGCAGGTGCTTGAGGACGGCGCCGTCCTGGAGGAAGTCGGCCGGGATCCTGCTGTTGCCGCTGCCGGGGACGGCCATGAGCTTGTTCTCGCGCAGCAGCTGGCGGACCCGGTTCGGCGAGACCCCCAGTACGCCGGCGACCTCCGCGGGGGTGAGCGTCTCCATGACGTCCGAGCCTATGACCCCCGCCGTCCGTCGTCCCCGGGACGCCGTCCGGCCGCCGGGCTGCCCGGATACGATGGGCCGGGGCCGTGACTGGCGCTGCTGAGGTGGACCACCACCGGGGAGCGGCCCGCACCACCCCGCCGGGCGCCTGGGCACCCACCCGTCGTCCCCTCGCGCTGGAGCCCTCCCATGACCGACGTTCCCACGACCGACGCCACCGCCTCCTTCGATGCCGACGCCGCCTCGGCCGCCTACCGCAGCGCGCTGCAGGTCATCGGCGCGGTCGAGCCCCGGGTGGCCGACGCGATCGGCGCCGAGCTCGCCGACCAGCGGGCCTCCCTGAAGCTGATCGCCAGCGAGAACTACGCCAGCCCCGCGGTGCTGCTCACCATGGGCAACTGGCTGTCGGACAAGTACGCCGAGGGCACCGTCGGGCACCGCTTCTACGCCGGCTGCCAGAACGTCGACACCGTCGAGGCGCTCGCCGCCGAGCACGCCCGCGAGCTGTTCGGCGCCCCGCACGCCTACGTCCAGCCGCACTCGGGCATCGACGCCAACCTCGTGGCCTTCTGGGCGGTGCTGGCCTCCCGCGTGGAGTCCCCGGCACTGGAGAAGGCCGGCGTCCGGCACGTCAACGAGCTCACCGACTCCGACTGGGCGGCGCTGCGCCGCCAGCTCGGTGACCAGCGGATGCTCGGCATGTCCCTGGACGCCGGCGGCCACCTGACCCACGGCTTCCGCCCGAACATCAGCGGCAAGATGTTCGAGCAGTCCTCCTACGGCACCGACCCCGGGACCGGGCTGCTCGACTACGACGCCGTCCGCGCCCGGGCCCAGGAATTCCGGCCGCTGATCCTCATGGCCGGCTACTCCGCCTACCCCCGCCGCGTCGACTTCGCGAGGATGCGCGAGATCGCCGACGAGGTGGGCGCCACGCTCGTCGTCGACATGGCCCACTTCGCCGGCCTCGTCGCCGGGAAGGTGTTCACCGGCGACTTCGACCCGGTGCCGCACGCCCACGTCGTCACGACCACGACGCACAAGTCGCTGCGCGGCCCGCGGGGCGGCATGGTGCTGGCCCAGCCCGAGTACGCCGACGCCGTCGACCGCGGCTGCCCCATGGTGCTCGGCGGCCCGCTGCCGCACGTCATGGCCGCCAAGGCCGTCGCCTTCGCCGAGGCCCGCCAGCCGGCCTTCGCCGGGTACGCGCAGCGCATCGTCGACAACGCCGTCTCCCTCGCCGAGGGGCTGACCCGCCGCGGCGCGCGGCTGGTCACCGGCGGCACCGACAACCACCTGGTGCTCGTCGACGTCTCCGGCTTCGGCCTCACCGGCCGCCAGGCGGAGTCCGCGCTGCTGGACGCCGGCATCGTCACCAACCGCAACGCCGTCCCGGCCGACCCCAACGGCGCCTGGTACACCTCCGGCATCCGGCTGGGCACCCCGGCGCTGACCACCCGCGGCTTCGGGGCGGACGAGTTCGACCGCACCGCCGAGCTGATCGTCGACGTCCTGTCGAGCACGACGCCGACCGCCACCCGCGACGGCTCGCCGTCCAAGGCCCGGTACGCGACGGCCGACGGCCTGGCCGACCGGACCCGCGCCGCGGCCGCCGAGCTGCTGGACCGGCACCCGCTCTACCCCGGCCTGGAGCTCTGAGGGACGGGGCGCGGCCGAGGGTCTCGCCGAGCGGGGGGCCGGGGGCTCCTCCGGGGCGGGACGGTTGCAGGACCCTCTGCCCCCATCGCTCGCGAGCTCGCGGTGGGGGCAGGGGGCCGACAGGTCAGGTGGTCGCGGTGGCGTCCGGAGGACGCCGGTGTTGTTGTGACGGGTGAACCCGTCACACCGGCCGACGCGCCGCGTGTACGGCCTGCGCAGGACCGACACGCTCCTACACTCGGCCGGGTGGACACCGCCGTGACCGACCCCGTGGTCGGCCTCGTCCTCGAGGGGAGATACCTGCTCGAGGAGCGCCTCGCCCGGGGCGGGATGTCCACCGTCTACGCCGCCACCGACCTGCGGCTGCACCGGACGGTCGCGGTCAAGGTCATGGCCGAGCACCTGGCCCACGACCCGACGTTCGTCGACCGGTTCACCCGCGAGGCGCGGGCCGCGGCCATGCTCAGCCACCCCAACGTCGTCTCGGTCAGCGACCAGGGCAGCGACCAGGGCCTGGTCTTCCTCGTCATGGAGCTGGTCCGCGGGCGCACCCTGCGCGACCTGCTGCAGGCCCGCGGCCGGCTCACCGTCGCCGAGGCCTTCGCCGTCCTGGAGCCCGTGCTCTCCGGGCTGACCGCCGCCCACCGCGCCGGGATCGTGCACCGCGACATCAAGCCGGAGAACGTCCTCATCGGCGCCGACGGCGTGGTGAAGGTGGCCGACTTCGGCCTCGCCCGCGCGCTCACCGGCACCGGGCAGACCAGCCACACCGGCGGCGTGCTCATCGGCACGGTCGCCTACCTCTCCCCCGAACAGCTCGAGCGCGGCAAGGCCGACGCGCGCAGCGACGTGTACGCCGCCGGCGTCGTCCTCTACGAGATGCTCACCGGCCACCCGCCCTACGGCGGCGACACCCCGCTGGCGGTGGCCTACCAGCACGTGCACCACGACATGCCGCGGCCGTCGGAGGAGGTGCCCGGCCTGCCGTGGGAGGTCGACGAACTGGTCGCACGAACCACCCGCCGCGAGCCCGCCGTCCGCCCGCTGGACGCAGGCGCGTTCCTCGCCGACCTCGAGGACGTGCGCAACGACCTGAGCATCGAGCGCGTGCCGGTGCCCACCGGGCGCAGCACCGGCGGCCCGGAGGTCCTGCGGCCGACGAACCGGCCCAGTCACCCGGCCCGGCACACCGGCGAACCGGCCGCCCCGCGCACCGAGGTGCTCGGCCCGGGCGGCACCCGGCCCGGCCGCGGCAACCGCACCTCGATGCTCCCGGGCACCGTCGGCGGCGCGGCGCCCGACGCCGGCGGACGGCGGCCCGCGCCCGGGCGGGCGCGACCCGGCGTGCCCGCGCACATCCGGCAGCGCCGCGCCCGCCTCGCCGTCGCCCTCGTGCTGCTCACGGCGGTCACCATCGGTGCGGTCGGCTGGTGGCTGGGCTCCGGGCGGTGGACGACGGTGCCGCAGCTGACCGGGCGGGAGCAGGCCGCGGCCATCGACCTGCTGCAGGAGGCGGGCCTGGACCCCGACTGCTGCGACGAGCAGTTCAGCGAGGACGTCCCCGACGGCGTGGTCATCTCCGCCCAGCCCGAGGGCGGCGAGGCGATCCGCGGCACCGACGTCCGGCTGGTGGTCTCCAAGGGCCCGGAGCGGTTCACGGCCCCCCCGGACCTGGTCGGCCAGCCGCTGGACGCGGTCCGTGCCGCGCTCGAGGGGGTCCCGGTGGCCACCCGCGAGGTCCAGGACTACGACGACGAGGTCCCGGTGGGCCACGTCACCGGCTTCAAGCCCGAGGCCGGCACCGAGCTCAAGCGCGACGAGGAGCTGGTGGTCTACGTCAGCCGCGGGCACGCGCCGGTGCCGGTGCCCGCGGTCGTCGGGCTCTCCCCGGAGCAGGCGACGGCCAACCTGGAGACGCTCGGCTTCACCGTCGAGCGCAGCGAGGGCCGCAGCGCCGACGTCGACCTCGGCGAGGTCATGGCGGTCGACCCGGCCGCCGGCCAGCAGGCGCCCTACCGGAGCACCGTCACCCTCCAGGTGTCGGCCGGGCTGCCGCAGGTGCAGGTGCCGGACGTGGTCGGCCGCAGCCAGCAGGAGGCGGCCGCACTGCTGCAGCAGGCCGGCCTGCAGGTGCAGGTCAGCCAGTTCTACGGCGACCGCGTGTTCCGGCAGAGCCCGCCCGCCGGGCAGACGGTCGACATCGGCACCCCGGTGACGATCCTGGTGACGTTCGGACAGGACTGAGGACGCTGCGCACTGCTGCCGGTGTGCCGCCGATCGGGGCGCACATCCAGATCAAGGGCGGGCTGGCCACGGGCGGGCTGGCCTACACCGACGCGGTCGCCGCGCGGGCCGTGCAGGTCTTCGTCGGCAACCCGCGGGGCTGGCGGCTGACCCCCGGCGACCCCCGGCAGGACGCGCGGTTCACCGCCGGCTGCGCCGAGCGCGGGGTGCCCTCCTTCATCCACACGCCGTTCCTGGTCAACGTCGGGTCCCCCACCGAGGCGACCGTCGAGCAGTCGGTGGCCACCATCGCGCACAACCTCGCCCGCGGCGCCCAGCTCGGCTGCCGGGGCGTCGTCGTGCACGCCGGCTCGGCCGTCGGCGAGGACCGCTACGAGGACGCGCTGCGCCAGCTGCACGAGCGGCTGCTGCCGGTGCTGGAGGCCGCGCCGGACGACGGTCCGCGGCTGCTGGTCGAGCCGACCGCCGGCGGCGGGAGGTCGCTGGCCGCCACGGTCGAGGACCTCGGCCCGTACTTCGCCGCGCTCGAGGACCACCCGCTGCTCGGCGTCTGCTTCGACACCTGCCACGCCTGGGCGGCCGGCCACGAGCTGACCGTGCCCGGCGGGATGGCCGGCACCCTCGACGCGCTGGAGGCCACCGTCGGTCCCGGCCGGCTGGGCCTGGTGCACGCGAACGACTCCCTGGACGAGTGCGGCTCCAAGCGGGACCGGCACACCACCATCGGGGCGGGCTCGATCGGCGTCGCCCCGTTCGCGGAGCTGCTCGCCCACCGGTCGATGGCCGGCGTCCCGGTCGTCGTCGAGACGCCGAGCGAGCGGGACGGCGTGGCCTCGGCCGGGCACGCGGCCGACATCGCGCTGCTGTGCTCGCTGCGTGACGGGACCGTGCAGGCCCAGGCCCCAGCCGCCTGAAGCAGGCCCCCCCCGGCCCCCACCACTCGCGAGCTCGGCGGGACCCTGCCCGGGGGCGAGCGGAGCGGCGGTCCCCGTCGTTCGGCGTGTCCGGCCGACACGCCGACGTGACACTCCGAACCGCAGCCGTCACTTGCGGTGATCCATGTCGCGACGTTGGCTACAGGTCCCTGCGGTCGCCCGGCCGCGGCAGAGCCTCTCGAGGAGCCGTCCCTTGCCCACTCGTCGCACCCTGGCTGCCGCCGTCCTCGCAGCCCTCGCGACCGCCGGCCTCGGCGTTCCGGCCGGTCCCGCCGCCGCGGCACCGCCCGACGGTCCGCGTGCCACCTACGTCGTCACCGTCGACCGCGCCACCCTGCCCGCCGAGGCGGCGGAGGGGGCCCGCGGCATCGGGGGTCGTGTCGACCACGTCTACTCGACGGCGCTGACCGGCTTCGCGGTGACGCTGCCGGAGACCGCTGCCGCCCGGCTGTCGACCATCCCCGGGGTGGTCGCCGTCGAGCGCGACCAGGTCGTCACCCTCGACGGGACCCAGTCCGGCGCGACCTGGGGCCTGGACCGCACCGACCAGCGGGACCTCCCGCTCAACGGGACCTACGGCTACAGCGGGACCGGCGCGGGCGTCACCGCCTACGTCATCGACACCGGCATCGCCGCCGGGCACGCGGAGTTCACCGGCCGCCTGGGCGCCGGGTACGACGTGGTCGACGGCGGCACGCCCGACGACTGCAACGGCCACGGCACCCACGTCGCGGGCACCATCGGCGGGACGACGTACGGCGTGGCCAAGTCCGTCCAGCTGGTCGGCGTCCGCGTGCTCGGCTGTGACGGCAGCGGCACCACCGCGGGCGTGGTGGCCGGGATCGACTGGGTGACCCGGACGCACCAGGCCGGCGCCCCCGCGGTGGCCAACATGAGCCTCGGCGGCGGGGCCAGCACGGCCATCGACACCGCGGTGAAGAACTCCATCGCCGACGGCGTCACCTACGCGGTGGCGGCCGGCAACGGCAACTCCGCCGGCGTGGCCCAGGACGCCTGCACCTCCTCTCCCGCGCGGGTTGCGGGCGCACTGACCGTCGGGGCCACCGACCAGGCCGACCAGGCGGCGTCGTTCAGCAACTACGGGCGCTGCGTCGACCTGTTCGCCCCGGGCGTGGGCATCACCAGCGCCTGGCACACCGGCGCCACGGCGACCAGCACGATCAGCGGGACGTCGATGGCCACGCCGCACGTCGCGGGGGTCGCTGCGCTCGTCCTGTCATCGACGCCGTCGGCGCAGCCCGCCGCGGTCGCCACGACAGTCACCGGCACGGCGACGACCGACCACGTCGTCCTGTCCCGCACGGCGGCCCGGGCCGGCACGCCGAACCGGCTGCTGTTCAGCTCCTACTGACCCGGCGTCGCCCGCGAGGGAGCACACGTCAGGCGCCCGCTCCGCAGCAGCGAGAGGGCGCCTGACGTGTGTTCGGACCGCCGTCGACCCCGCGCGGCGACCACCGGCGGCCTCCCTGCAGGGTCCCGCCGAACTCGCGGGTGCCGGGGCAGGGAGGTCCCCTCAGCGGTCGAGCAGCTCGGCCAGGACGTCGGCGGCGCGGTCGACGCCCTCCCGGTCGACGCCGAGGTTGGTCACCAGCCGCAGCCGACGGGCGTCGGTCTGGCTGACCAGCACGCCCCGCGCCTTGGCGGCCTCGGCCACGGCCGGCGCCGGGACGCCGCCCAGCCGGACCAGGTTGGTCTCGACCGTCGCGGGGTCGAGCCCGAGCCGCTTGGCCAGCAGCTGCGCGTGCTCGTGGTCCTCGGCCAGCCGGTCGAGGTGGTGGTCGAGTGCGTACAGCCCGGCCGCGGCGAGCACCCCGGCCTGCCGCATCCCGCCGCCGAGCCGCTTGCGCCACAACCGGGCGGCGGCGATCCGGTCGGCCGAGGCGACGAGCACCGAGCCGACCGGCGCGCCCAGCCCCTTGGACAGGCAGACCGAGGCGGTGTCGGCGAGCCGGCCGTAGGTGACGAGGTCGACGCCCGAGGCCACGTGCGCGTTCCAGATCCGGGCGCCGTCGAGGTGCACGTTCACCCCGGCCTGGCGGGACCAGTCCCACAGCGCCTGCAGCTGGTCCAGCGGCTGCACCAGCCCGCCGCCGCGGTTGTGCGTGTTCTCCACGGCCACGGCGGCCGTCGCGGTCAGGTGCCAGTTGCCGTGCGGGCGCACCTGGTCGACCAGCTGCGCGACGTCGAGCCGGCCGCCGTCGGAGACCACGGTGCGGGTGGAGATGCCGAACAGCACCGCGGCGGCGCCCATCTCGTAGGTGACGATGTGCGCCTCGGAGTCGCAGAGCACCTCCTGGCCGGGCTCGCAGACCAGGCGCAGCCCGATCTGGTTGCCCATCGTCCCCGACGGCACGAACAGCCCGGCCTCGTGCCCGAACAGGCCGGCCACGCGCTCCTCGAGGGCGCGGATGGTCGGGTCCTCGCCGTAGACGTCGTCGCCGACCTCGGCCTCGGCCATCGCCCGGCGCATGCCGGGCGTCGGCCTGGTGACGGTGTCGGAGCGCAGGTCGATCACGTCAGCCACGCAGCATCTCCGCGACCAGGAAGGCGAGCTCCAGCGACTGCCCGGTGTTCAGCCGCGGGTCGCAGGCGGTCTCGTACCGGCTGTTCAGGTCCTCGTCGCTGATCTCCATGGCGCCGCCGAGGCACTCGGTGACGTCCTCGCCGGTGAGCTCCACGTGGATGCCACCGGGCCAGGTGCCCAGCGCCCGGTGCACGTCGAAGAAGCCGAGCACCTCGTCGACGACCCGGTCGAAGTGCCGGGTCTTGTAGCCGGTGGAGGACTCGTGGGTGTTGCCGTGCATCGGGTCGCACTGCCAGACGACCTGGTGGCCGCTGGCGGTGACCTTCTCCACGATCGCCGGCAGGACGTCGCGGATCTTCCCGTTGCCCATCCGGCTGATCAGGGTGAGCCGCCCCGGGATGCCCTCGGGGTCGAGCCGCTCGACCAGCTCGGTCGCCTGCTCGGGGGTCGTCGTCGGGCCGATCTTCACGCCGATCGGGTTGGCGATCCGCGACATGAACTCCACGTGCGCGCCGTCGAGCTGGCGGGTCCGCTCGCCGATCCAGACGAAGTGCGCCGAGGCGGCGTAGGGGCGGCCCTCGTGGACCCGCAGCAGCGCCCGCTCGTAGTCGAGGATCAGCGCCTCGTGGCTGTTGTAGAGCTCCACGCCGCGCAGCGCGGTGTCGTCGACGCCGCAGGCCTTCATGAACGCCAGGGCGCGGTCGATCTCGCGGGCGATCACCTCGTAGCGCACGCCCGCCGGGGAGCTGGCGACGAAGTCCTTGTTCCAGTCGTGCACCGCGTGCAGGTCGGCCAGGCCGCCGCGGGCGTAGGCGCGGATCATGTTCATCGCGGCCGCGGAGTTGGCGTAGGCGCGCACCAGCCGGTTCGGGTCGGGGATCCGCTTCTCGAGCACCGGCTCGAGGTCGTTCACCATGTCGCCCCGGTAGGAGGGCAGACCCAGCGCGTCGGTGTTCGACGACCGCGGCTTGGCGTACTGCCCGGCCACCCGGCCCACCTTGACCACCGGCACGCTGGCGCCGTAGGTCAGGACGACGGCCATCTGCAGCAGCGTGCGCGTGGTGCTCTGCAGGTGCGCGTCGGTGTTGAGGTCGAAGGTCTCGGCGCAGTCCCCGCCCTGCAGCAGGAACGCCCGGCCCTGCGCCACCTCGGCCAGCCGCGTGCGCAGCTCGTCGACCTCGGTGGGCGCCACGATCGGCGGCACGGAGGAGAGGGTGGCGAGGACGGCGTCCAGCGCGGCACGGTCGGGCCACTCCGGCTGCTGGGCGACGGGCAGCTGCCGCCAGCGGTCCAGGTCGGGCAGCGAGGTCGCCGGGTCGGAGAGTGTCACGCCTCCAGAGGGTACCGGCGGGTCGACCGCAGCCCTCCGGAACGGCCTCTCTGCGGGGGTCCCGCCGTCGGCCCCGTCCCGGGTCGCGCCCCGAGCGCGCGGAGGGCGGGGAGGACGGGGTCCTCCCTCAGCCGAAGAAGACCTCGACCTCGGCGTAGCGCTCCACGGGGACGAGCTTCAGCTGCGCGGTCGCCTCGGCCAGCGGCACCCGCACGATGTCGGTGCCGCGCAGCGCGACCATGACGCCGATCTCGCCGGCGTGCACCGCGTCGAGCGCGGCCAGCCCGAAGCGGGTCGCCAGCACCCGGTCGAACGGCGACGGGGTGCCGCCGCGCTGGATGTGCCCGAGGACGACGGCGCGGGCCTCCCGGCCGGTGCGCGCCTCGATCAGCGAGGCCAGGGCCGTGCCGATGCCGCCGAGCCGGACGTGGCCGAACGCGTCGCGCTCCCCCGTCGCCACCACCAGGTCGCCGTCCTTGGGCGAGGCGCCCTCGGAGACCACCACGATCGGCGAGTACCCGGAGTCGAACCGGCGCTGGCAGTGCTCGACGACCGCGTCGACGGAGAAGGGCTGCTCGGGGATGAGGACGACGGTGGCGCCGCCGGCCATCCCCGCGTGCAGCGCGATCCAGCCCGCGTGCCGGCCCATCACCTCGACGACCAGCGTGCGGTGGTGGCTGTCCCCGGTGGTGTGCAGCCGGTCGATGGCCTCGGTGGCCACGCCGAGGGCGGTGTCGAAGCCGAAGGTGTAGTCGGTGGCGTCCAGGTCGTTGTCGATGGTCTTGGGGACGCCCACCACGCGCACGCCGGCCTCGGCGAGCCTGGTGGCCACGCCCAGGGTGTCCTCGCCGCCGATCGGGATGAGCGCGTCGACGCCGAGCCGCTCCAGCGTGGCCAGCACCCGGTCCCCGCCCCCCTGCAGCGCGTAGGGGTTGGTCCGCGAGGTGCCCAGGACCGTTCCGCCGCGGGGCAGGATGCCGCGGACGGCGGCCAGGTCCATCGGCACGGTGTCGCCCTCGAGCACCCCGCGCCAGCCGTCCCGGAAGCCGACCACCTCGTCGCCGGACTGGACGCTCTTGCGCACGATCGCGCGGATGACCGCGTTGAGGCCCGGGCAGTCGCCGCCGCCGGTCAGGATGCCGATGCGCATGGTGCCGTCCTCCGGGAAGGGTCGCGCGCTGCCGGTCGTTGGCCGGTGTCGTGGTGCAGGTGAGCGGCCGGATCGTATGCCCAGGGTGATCGCTGTCACAGGGGCGACGGGCGCCCTCGGCCGACGTGTCGTCGAGCGGCTCGCCGGCCGGGACGACGTGCGGCTGCGGCTGGTGGTGCGCGACGCCGCCCGCGCGCCCCGGGTGACCGGTGCCGAGGTGGCCGCCGTCCCGGCCGGGTACGCCGACGGCCCGGGCCTGGCCGCGGCCCTGAACGGGGCGCACACCCTGTACCTGGTGTCGGCCGCCGAGGCCGAGGACCGGCTGCAGCAGCACCTCACCGCCGTCGCCGCGGCCGCCGCGGCCGGCGTGCAGCGCGTGGTCTACACCTCCTTCCTCGGGGCCGCGCCGGACGCCGTCTTCACCCTGGCCCGCCAGCACGCCGCCACCGAGGCGGCCCTGGCCGCGACCGGCGTGCGCACCACGGTGCTGCGGCACGCGATGTACGCCGACTTCGTGCCGTTCTTCGCCGTCGCCGAGGGCGGGCGCGCGGTGATCGCCGCACCGGCCGACGACGGGCGCGCGTCCTTCGTCTCCCGCGACGACCTGGCCGACGTCGCGGCCGCCGTCCTGGGCGAGGACTCCCCCGCCCTCGACGGCGCCGTGCTGGACGTCACCGGGCCCGAGGCGCTGTCACTGGACGACGCCGCTGCCGTGCTCGCCGACGTCACCGGCCGGCCCGCCGTCTACCGGCGCCAGACCGTGGCGGAGGCGTGGGCGACCCGGCGCCCGTCGGGGCACCCGGACTGGGAGATCGAGGGCTGGGTCACCAGCTACCGGGCGATCGCCGCGGGCGAGATGGCCCGCGTGACCGACGCCGTCCCGGCGCTGACCGGACACCCGGCGCGGACGGTGGCCGAGCACCTGCGCACGCACCCCGAGGACTGGGTCCACCTGCGCTCCTGAACCCCTGCGACCTGCGACAACGGGAACCGAGGGGTCCAGGACCCCGGGTTGCACCGTTCGGGTCCACAACCGGCCGCGGCTTGCCGATGTGCGACTCCGCGACGTCGGCGAGTGCGCCCGCACCCTGGCCTCCTCCGCGGGCAACGTGGACGTGGCGACGGTGGCCGAGGGCCTCGGCGACCGGGCCACCCGCAGCCGCGACCAGGCCCGGCACGCGCAGGTGGCAGCCGGCGACATCAGCGCGGGCGTGACCTCCGCGGCGGCCGGCGCCGAGCAGATGGGCGCCTCGATCGCCGAGATCGCCCGCAGCGCCAGCGAGGCCGCACGGGTGGGCCGCAGCGCCGCCGACCTCGCCCGGCAGACCGAGGCCACGGTGGCCACGCTGGGGGCCAGCTCGGCCGAGATCGGGAACGTCGTCGAGGTGATCGCCGCGGTGGCCGAGCAGACCAACCTGCTGGCCCTCAACGCCACCATCGAGGCCGCGCGGGCCGGCGAGGCGGGCAAGGGCTTCGCCGTCGTCGCCAACGAGGTCAAGGAGCTGGCCCAGGAGGCCTCCCGGGCCAGCGAGGAGATCGCCCAGCGGGTGCAGGGCATCCAGGCCGACACGACGGCGGCGGTGGGCTCCATCGGCCGGATCGCCGAGGTCGTGCGGGACGTGAACGACCACCAGACCACGATCGCCAGCGCGGTCGAGGAGCAGACGGCGGTCACCGAGGAGCTGACCCGCAGCGTGGGCGCCGCGGCCGACGGCGCCCATGCCTTCACCAGCACGCTCGCCGCGGTCAGCGAGGACGCCGAGCGCAGCGCCGAGGACGTGGACACCGCCCGCACCGCCGCCCGCGAGCTCGACCGGCTCTCCGCCGAGCTGACCCGCCTGCTGGGGGCCTTCACCGTCTGAGCGGACGAGCCGTCCGCGACGGGCCGGATCGGGACGGGGCGCAGACTCCTGCGCCGCCGTCCCGTCGTGATCCGACGGGGTGGTGACGGCGCGGGGTCAGCGGGCCGTGCCCTCCATCGCCCGCCAGCGGGCCAGGTTGTAGCGGGCGTCGACCAGCGCGTCGTGGGTGCCGCTGGGCCGGGGCGGCAGCGGCGGCTGCCCGACGTCGTCCCAGCGCTGGCGCAGCTCCCGGGTGAACCGTGGGATCGGCCGCGGCAGCGCCGGCATCGCGCCCCACAGCTGGCACAGCGCCACGTGGTCGTAGGCGGCGTACCAGGCCCACAGCTCCACCTCCTCCCCGGGACCGGTGAGGAAGGCCAGCAGGTCGTCGCGGATGCGCTGCCGGCTGCGCCACGCCCGGTCAGCCGGCGGCGGCAGCTGGTCGAGCACGTTGCGCCGCACCCAGGGGATCGCCCGCCGCTCGTCGAACTCCGTGCTGACGGCGTAGAACTCCCGGCCGGCCTCGTCGACGACGCCGATCGACACGAGGTCGATGGTCGTGCCGTCCTCGATGAACTCGGTGTCGTAGAAGAAGCGCCGCACGCCCTCACGGTAGGTCCCGCCGTCCCCGGGTCGCGGTGCCGGCCGGGAGGGGCCGGGCTAGCGTGCCCGGGTGAGCGCGCCGCACCCGGACCTGCCGAGCAGCATCCGCAACGAGGACCTGGTCGACTTCCTGCTCACCCGTTTCGACGAGGACGAGGAGGCCGCCCGGTTCGTCGCCCTCAGCGCGTCGCGGTCCAACGCCTCGCTGGTGGCGCACGTGCTGCGCGACGTCCGGGCCAAGCGCGACCTGGTCCGCTACTTCCGGGATCTGGAGCAGCAGGGCCCGCGCGGCGCCACCATGGAGCGGGCGCTGCGGCTCATCGGGCAGACCTACGCCGAGCACCCGCACTACCGGGAGGACTGGCGGCCCTGAGGACCGGCCCCGTGCGCCCGTCCCGCCCCGCCGGCCCCCTGCAGGGTCCCGCCGCGAGCTCGCGAGTGGTGGGGGGCAGGGGGTCCTTCGTCAGCCCGCCAGCGACTCCGGCGCCCGGTCGGCGGCCTCGTCGGCGGGCGGCTGCAGCCGGCTGATCACGTCGGAGGCGCTGGCCCCGGTGGCGTCCATCGACTTCTTCACCCGGGCGCCGTAGACGTCCACGTACTCCTGGCCGGACAGCGTCATGATCTCGTACATGATCTCGTCGGTGATCGAGCGCTCGACGAAGCGGTCGCCGGCCAGGCCCTCGTAGCGGGAGAAGTCCAGCGCCTCCCCGAAGCGGACGGTCACCGCCGGGAGGTTCCACCCGAGCAGCAGCAGCCGGCGCGGCCGGTAGACCATGGCGACCGGCACGACCGGCACGCCGGTCTCCAGCGTCATGCGGGCCACGCCGGTCTTGCCGCGGAAGAGCCGGCCGTCCGGCGACCGCGTGCCCTCGGGGTAGATCCCCAGCAGCCGTCCCTGCCGGAGCAGGCGCAGGCCGGTCTGGATGGCGTCCTCCGCAGCCGAGGCGCTGGTCCGGTCGATCGGGACCTGCCCGGCGCCCGTGAAGAAGGCCCGCTGCAGGAAGCCCTTCAGCCCGGAGCCGGTGAAGTACTCGGCCTTGGCCAGGAAGGTCACCCGCCGGCGCACCGACATCGGCATGAAGACCCAGTCGGCCGCCGACAGGTGGTTGCTCGCGAGGATCGCCGCCCCGCGGGGCGGCACGTGCTCCACACCCTCCACGTGCGGCCGGAACACCAGCTTCACGACCGGGCCGAGCGCCACCAACTTGAGGAACCAGTAGAACAACACGCCTCCCTCGGGGGCTGCCAGACTAGGGAGCCCGGGGACGGGAGGACAATCCCACCTCCCTGCCGTCCCCGCCACACCGGCTCACCGCCGGCCGCCGAGGAGGACCCGTGCCCGAGCCCGAGCCGATGACCGGCGTCGCGCCGTCCTTCCTGCCCCGCCGGGGGAGCGCGTGAACGCCCGCGGACGCGGCCGCCGGGACAACGGCCTGGACGCCGCGCTGTGGACCCCGCTGCGCGACGTCGACCCCCGCGTCGGCGAGCACCTGCTCGACGTCCTCCGCGACGCCGGGGTGGCCGCCTACCTGGAACCCTCGGCCGACGTCGAGCCCTACACCCGGACCGTCTCCCTGCCCAGCCCGCCGAGCGACCGGCTGTTCGTCGACCGCGCCCGCAGCGGCGAGGCCCGCGCCCTGGTCGACGAGCACGCCGACGACCACGTGCAGGAGCGCCGCCGCGCCCGGCAGCCCGCGCGGCGCGACGTCGACGAGGACGCCGAGTGGGCCCGCATCGTGGCCGCCTTCGAGGCCGAGCACGGGCGCACCGTCGTCGACGAGGACCCCGCCGGCCTCCTCCCGCCGACCCCGGCCGAGCCGTCGGTGCTCGACCGTCCGGAGGAGCACTACGAGCCGCCGCCGCCCCCGCCGGTGCCCGCTCCGGCGCCGGCCTCGCTGTACGCGGTGCTGCTGATCGCCGCCGGCGCGGTCCTGGTCGCCGCGCCGCGGGTCATCGGGCTGTCCGCCGACCTCGGGCTGGTGCTCGGCGTGACCGCCGTGGCCGGCGGGGTCGGCGTCCTGCTGTCACGGATGCGCGAGCGCACGACCGACGACGGGGACGACGGCGCCGTCGTCTGATGGAGGACCTCCCTGCACCCCGCCACTCGCAAGCTCGCGGCGGGCCCCTGCAGGGAGGCCGCGTCCTCCCCACCCTCCGCCAGCTCAGGGCGGGACCCGGGACGAGGCCGACCGTGCCCGGGGGCCACCTGACTACCCCTGGCCGTCGGCGACGGCCCGGCGGACGAGGTCCGCGGAACCGACGATCCCCGCCTCCGCACCCAGCCGGGCGGCCACCACCCGGGGGCCGGGGCGGAACCCGCGGCCGGGCAGTGCCCGCTCCAGCCGGTGGCGCGCCGGCCCGAGCACCATCTCGCCCAGCACGCTGACCCCGCCGCCGATGACGACGACCTCCGGGTCCAGGACGGCGGACAGGTCGGCGATCCCCTGCCCGAGCCAGGCGCCGACCTCGGCGAGCAGCTCCAGCGCCAGCGGGTCGCCCTCGGCAGCGGCGGTGGCGACGTGCTCGCCGGTGAGCCTGTCCGGATCGCCGTCCACCCGCTCGAGCAGCAGGGCCGCGGCGGCCGGTGAGCTGCGGGCCACCTCGCGGGCGGTCTGGCCCAACGCCGTACCGCTGGCGTACTGCTCCCAGCAGCCGCGGTTGCCGCACGCGCACAGCCGCCCGTCGGGGACGACGCGCATGTGGCCCCACTCCCCCGCGACGCCGTGCGAGCCGCGCTGCAGCCGGCCGTCCATGACGATCCCGCCGCCGATGCCGGTGCCCAGGGTGATCATCAGCGCCAGGTCCGCTCCGCGGGCCGCGCCGTAGCGGTACTCGGCCCAGGCCGCGGCGTCGGCGTCGTTGCCCACCCACATCGGCCGCTGCAGCCGGGCGGCGAGGTCCTTGCGCAGCGCCGAGTGCCGCCAGGCCAGGTGCGGGCTGAACAGCACGGTGTCGCCGGTGCGGTCGAACCAGCCGGCCGCGCCGACGCCGACGCCGACCAGCGGGCCGTCGTGCCCGCGGGCCAGCACGTCGACCACGGCGGCGATGGCGTCCTCGGTCTCCTGCACCGACGAGCCGGGGGTCGCCCGGCGCGCGGTGGCCAGCACCGTGCCGTCCGGGGCGACGACGCCACCGGCCACCTTCGTGCCGCCGATGTCGATGCCCAGCGCGGGCAGGTCGGCCGCGGTGGCGTCGGTGACGGGCTCCACGGCCACTCAGGCGATCTCGATGTGCTGCACCGGCGGCGCGGGCGGCGGGGGCTCCGCTGCCGCCGCCGGCTCCGCCGCCGCGGCCGGCTCCGCCGCCGCGGCCGATGCCCGCTCGGAGACGCTGCGCAGCGCCGCCGCCGCGGCGGTGAGGACGTCGGCCAGCGCGTCGGTGACCTCGGGCCGCTCGCCGCGCACCACGGCTGCGACCTGGCAGACCGGGCACCAGTGGCAGTCGGCCGGGTGCGCACCGGCGGCCTTCCCATCCCCCGCGCCCTCACCCAGGGCCGAGCCGAGGGTCTGGCCCAGCCCGGTCACCAGCCGGCGGGCCTGGTCGACCCAGTCGGGTCCGTCGTTCATGGCGTACTCCCCTCGGCGGCCAGCAGGTCCGCCGGCCACTGTTGCGGATCAGGTGTGAAGGCGACCTCCAGCCGCGCCGCCGCGGTGCCGGCGTCGGCGAGGGCGCCGCCGGTGACCACGCAGCGGCGCAGCAGGGAGTCCAGCGGGACCGACCGGCGCGCCCCGGCCACGGTGACGACCAGGTCGTCCTGCCAGCGGGTCAGGTCCAGGCCCGCGCGCTCGGCCCAGGGCAGCGGCAGAACCAGGCGGCGGATGCCGTCCGCGCGGTCCACCGACGGCGCCAGGGCGGCCACGGGTGCGACGTCGTCCCCGGGAGGCAGCAGGGCGGCCAGCGCCGCGGCGTCCGCCGGTTCCTCGGCGGACTCCGCCACCCGCTGCAGCGGGGCCAGCTCGGCGAGCGCGGCCAGCGCGTCGTCCTGCTCGGCGGCGCGCCGGGCCCACCACTGCCCCGGCCCGCCGTCGGGCAGCACCCGAGCGAGGACGGCAGCCGGCTGCTGGCCGTGCAGCGCCAGCGCGGTCACCGCCGCGCGCAGGGCCGGGACGGCGCCGGCGCGCGGCAGCGCCACCAGCCGCACCTCGGTGGCCGCCGGGTCGTCCAGCAACAGCCGGCCGAGCGCCTCCTCCACCGGCGGTACCGCCTCGAGGACGGCGTCGACCGGTCCGCGCGCCGCCGCACCGGAGCGGACCGCCGCGGTACGCACCGCGCCGAGCACCCGCACTCGGGTCGGCAGCGCCTGGTCCAGCCACCAGCCCAGCGCGCGCGGCAGGCCGACCAGCGCGGTACCCGACTCCAGCGGGCCGGCGTCGACGACCACCGTGTCCGCCTCGTCCTCGGCGGCCGCGCGGGCCAGCCGGGCGAGCAGCGCCAGCTCCGCGGCACCGGGCAGCGGCACCACCGAGGTCGACGGGGGCGGCGTCAGCCCCGGGACGGCGCCGAGCGCCGCACCGGCGGACGTCCACAGGGACTCGGCCGCGGTGAGCGGCGAGACGCAGGCGACGGCGAGCCCGGGGACGTCGTCCAGCCCGGCCGGTCGCCGGCCGGGGCGGAGCAGCAGCAGCGTGCGGGCGCCGTCCGCGGCAGCGCGGACGGCGGTGGCCGCCGCGAGGGTCGAGGTACCGGACCCACCGGGGCCGGTGAGGAGGAGCGTGCGCACCGGCCGCCTAGCCCTCCACGCGCTTCTTGAGCTCCTTGAGGGCCGTGTCGAGGATGACCTTCTCGCCCTTGCGCTTGATCATCCCGAGCATCGGGATGGAGAGGTCGATGGCGATGGCGTAGGTGACCTCGGTGCTGCCCGGAGTGGTCTCCCGCAGGGTGTAGGAGCCCTCCTGCCGCTTCTGCATCTGGCTCTGGACCAGCTGCCAGGACACCCGCCGGTCGCCGTCCCAGGTGTACTCCAGGACGTAGTCGTCCTTGACGGCACCGGCGTCGAGCACGAAGCGCACGCGGCGGGCCCGGCCGTCCGGACCGGTCTCCAGCACGTCGACCCGGTTGGCCGCTGCGACCCACTGCGGGTAGGCCGGGAAGTCGGCGATCACCGCCATGACGTCGGCCGGCGGAGCCGCGACCGTGATCGACTGGGTGGACTGGTCGGCCATGCGGAGCAGGCTAACCGCTCGCCCCCGTACGGGTGGCACGACGCCGGCCGTCCCTACTCACGGGTAGTGAGCAGCGGCTAGATTTCCCCGGAGACGCCCCGCGGCGGGGTCCGGGGCGACGGCGCCCGGGACCGGGCGGGCAGGAGAGGACGAGGCGTGCGCGAGTTCAGCGTCCCCGCGACCACCGAGGTGGGCCCCGACGAGGCCCTGACCGACATGCTGGTCGAGAACGTCACCCGGTACGGCGACGAGACCGGGTTGCGGCGTCGGGTGGACGGCCGGTGGGTGGACGTGTCCTGGCGGCAGTTCGGCGAGGAGGTCCGTGGCGTCGCCAAGGGGCTGATCGCCGCGGGGGTGGCCGCCGGTGACCGCGTCGCCCTGCAGGCCAAGACCCGCTACGAGTGGACGGTCCTCGACTACGCCATCTGGACCGCCGGCGGCGTCGTCGTCCCGATCTACGAGACCTCCAGCGCCGACCAGGTCGCCTGGATCCTCTCCGACTCCGGCGCCACCGCCGTCGTCGTGGAGCGGGACGAGCACGCCGCGGCCGTCGAGTCGGTCCGCGACCAGGCGCCGGACCTCAAGGCGGTCTTCGTCATCGACGACGACGCCGTCGGGACGCTCACCGTCGCCGGCCAGGACGTCCCCGACAGCGAGCTCGACGCCCGCCGGGCCACCCTGGACGCCGACAGCCCGGCCACGCTGATCTACACCAGCGGCACCACCGGCCGGCCCAAGGGCTGCGAGCTGACGCACCGCAACTTCCTGTTCGAGATCGGCAACGGCATCACGCTGCTGGACCGGTTCATCAACCCGCAGAGCTCGCTGCTGCTGTTCATCCCGCTGGCGCACGTGCTGGCCCGCGTCCTGCAGATCGGCGCGGTGAAGAACCGCACGGTCATCGGCCACACGCCGGACGTGAAGAACCTGGTCGAGGACCTCGGCGAGTTCCGGCCGACCTTCGTGCTCGCCGTCCCCCGGGTGTTCGAGAAGGTCTACAACTCCGCCAAGGCCAAGGCGGAGGGCGACGGCAAGGGCAAGGTCTTCGACCGGGCCGCGCAGGTGGCCATCGACTGGTCCCGCGCCCAGGACACCGGCGGTCCCAGCCTCGGGCTGCGCGCCCAGCACGCCCTGTTCGACCGGCTGGTCTACGGCAAGCTGCGCGCCGCCCTCGGCGGCCGCTGCCAGGGCGCCATCTCCGGCGGCGCCCCCCTCGGCGAGCGGCTCGGCCACTTCTTCCGCGGCATCGGCGTCACCGTCTTCGAGGGCTACGGCCTGACCGAGACCACCGCCGCCGCATCGGTCAACCACGACGGCGCGCTGCGCATCGGCACGGTCGGCCGCCCGCTGCCCGGCGTCGGCTTCGCGATCGCCGAGGACGGCGAGATCCTCATCCGCGGCGGCATCGTCATGCGCGGCTACTGGCGGAACGAGGCCGCGACGCAGGAGGCCATCGACGCCGACGGCTGGTTCCGCAGCGGCGACCTCGGCGAGATCGACGCCGACGGCTTCGTCAGGATCACCGGGCGCAAGAAGGAGATCCTGGTGACCGCGGGCGGCAAGAACGTCGCCCCCGCCGTGCTCGAGGACCGGCTGCGCGCCCACCGCCTGGTCAGCCAGTGCATCGTCGTCGGCGACCAGCGGCCCTACATCGCCGCCCTGGTCACCCTCGACGAGGAGGCGCTGCCGCTGTGGCTGCAGTCCCAGGGCAAGGACGCCGGCCTCACCGCCGCCCAGCTCGCCGAGGACCCCGACGTGCTCGCCGAGCTCGACGCGGCCGTCGCGGACGCCAACAAGGCGGTGTCCCAGGCCGAGGCGATCAAGAGGTTCCGGGTGCTGGGCACCGACTTCACCGAGGACAACGGGATGCTCACGCCGAGCCTGAAGCTCAAGCGCTCGGTGGTGCTCAAGGAGTTCGACGCCGAGGTCGAGGAGCTCTACCGGACGTAGCCAGACCCGCGTCCCCGTCCCTCGTGGGAGGACCCCGTCCTCCCACCCCTCGCAGGCCCGGGACGGGGTCGGCGGCCCCTGCAGGGGACCTAGGGCTCCAGCAGCCCGGCGAAGGTGTCCGCGATCGACGTCCAGGACCAGCGCTGCTCGACCCACGCCCGGCCGGCCGCACCCATCCGCCGCGCCCGGTCCGGGTCGTCGAGCAGGTCGGTGAGGACGGCGGCCACCGCCTCCGGCGACCGCGGATCGGCCACGACGTGCCCGGTGACGCCCTCCTGCACCGTCTCGGGCGCACCACCGGAGGTGCCGGCCACCACGGGCCGTCCGCAGGCGGCGGCCTCGAGGTAGACCATGCCCAGGCCCTCGACGTCCAGACCGCCGCGGCGGGTTCGGCAGGGCATGGCGAACACGTCCCCGGCGGCGTAGTGCTCGGGCAGCCCGGCCGGCGGCACCGGCCCGGTGAGGACGACGGAGCGCGCCAGCCCGCGTGCGGCGACGTCCCGGCGCAGGTCGTGCTCCAGCGGGCCGCCGCCGACGAGCAGCAGCCGGGCGTCGGGGTGCCGGCCCAGCACCCGCGGCCAGGCCGCGACCAGCACGTCCTGGCCCTTGCGCGGCACCAGCCGGGACACGCAGGCGACGACCGGCGCCGCCCCCAACCCGTACCGCTCGCGCACGGCGGCCCCGTCGGCGTCCGGGGTGAAGCGGTCGACGTCCACCCCCGGCGGCAGCTGCGCCATCCGGGTGACCGCGCCCAGCGCCGGCGCCAGCCGACCCCGCGTGTAGTCGCTGATGTAGGTCAGCACGTCGAGCCCGGCGGCGATCCGCCGCATCAGCTGCCGCGCGCCGGGCAGTGCCACCCAGCCCGTCTCGTGGCCGTGCGTGGCCCCGACCAGGTGGCGCACCCCGGCGTCGCGCAGCGCAGGCGCGAGCAGCCCCAGGGGCGCGGCCGCGCCGAAGAACGCCGTGTCGCAGCCGTGCCGCCGGGCCAGGGCGGCCGCCGCGCGGGCCACCCGCGGGGTGGGGAGCAGCACCCCCGTCGGGTGGCGCACCACCTCGTACGGCAGCGCGGCGTCGTGTGCCTCCCAGCCGGGCGAGCGGGAGGCGAGCACGACCAGCGACTCCGGCGGGCGGCGGGCCAGCAGGGCGGCGACGAAGGTCTGGATGCCCCCCTGGCGCGGCGGGAAGTCGTTGGTGACGACCAGCGTCCTCACCCGGCGTCCTCCAGGCGCTGCCAGTCCTCGGCGAAGGCGATCCGCTGCGCGCCGGTGGGGTGCGAGCCGAAGAACCACTGCCAGGCGACGGGCGGGTCGGGGTCGCTGAGGTTGGTGGCGGCCAGCTCCCGCTGCATGGCGGTGAACGCCCCGGCGTCCCCGGTCAGTTCGAGCGCCCGCAGGTCGGCGCGCGCCTCGACCTGCCGCGACACCAGGTTCTGCACCGGCGTGCTCAGCAGACCGCCCACCGACAGCAGGAGCAGCACGAGAGGGACGACGGCCGGGTCGGCGGGCGACTGCGCCCCCGCGCGGCCCAGCAGCGGCGTCCAGGACAGCAGCCAGCCCGACAGCGCGACGGCGGCCGCGGCGCCGAGCGCCCCGACCAGGGTGCCGGTGAGGACGTCGCGGTGGACGACGTGGCCGAGTTCGTGCGCGACGATCGAGGCGACGGCGTCCTCGGGCAGCTGCTCGAGGGTCGTGTCGTAGAGGACGACGCGGCGGGTCGAGCCGAACCCGGAGACGTAGGCGTTCAGCGCCGTCGTCCGCCGGGAGGCGTCGGAGACGAGGACGTCCTGCACCGGGGTGCCGTTCTCCTCCGCCAGGTCCAGCAGCCGGGCGCGCAGCTCACCGGCCGGGAGCGGCTCGAAGCGGTTGAACGCCGGCTCGATGACCACCGGGTACAGGAACGACCCGACGACGACGAAGCCGGCCGCCACCGCCGCGGCCCACGCCCACCAGGTGCGCGGCGCCCGCCGGACGAGCCACAGCAAGCTGCCCAGCGCCAGCGCGGTGACCACGGCGCTGATGGCGGTCGAGACGGCGACGTCGCGCAGCCACAGCCCCCAGCCGCGGGTCGACAGGCCGTACCGGTGGCGGACCACCTCCGCGTACGCCGACACCGGCAGCGTGGCCAGCCGGCCGACGACCACCACGGCCGCCGTACCGAGCAGCACCTGGGCCGTCCACCCGCCGCCGAGGGGCGCGGCGACGGCGCGCACCAGCCGCGCCCCGAGCCGGGTCAGGCCCAGGACCGCGGAGACAGCCAGACCGAGGGTCAACGAGACGAGCGAGGCCGGGCGCAGCGCGGCGGCGAAGGACTCCGCCCGCTGCAGCACGTCCGGCGGGAGGACCGACGACGGGTCGGCCGGAGTGGGCCCGCCCGGTGGCTCGGCCAGCAGCGTCCACGGCGGCACCACCACGAGGACGACGACGAGCGCGGCGCCGACGACGGCCGCGACCAGCAGCGCGGCCCGGCGGGCGCCCTGCCCGTCCGCCCCGCTCACGTGCCCGATCCTAGAAGGCCCGTCCGGGGGACCCCTCGCACGCTCGGGCTCCCCCGGACGGGGCCGCGAGGCCGCGGCTCGGCTCAGCCGGCGATGCGGCGGATGGCGGTGATGCCCCCCATCGAGTCCACGCTCACGACCTTCACCGGCTGCCCGGAGGTCGAGGCGTGCACCATCTGGCCGTTCCCGATGTACATCGACACGTGGCTGACCGGGCTGTAGTAGAAGACTAGGTCACCCGGCTGCAGGTCGGCCCGGGACACCGCGGTGCCCATCGTCGCCTGCATCCGCGACGAGTGCGGCAGGCTGGTGCCGGCCGCGGCGTAGGCGTACTGGGTCAACCCCGAGCAGTCGAAGGCGTCCGGCCCGCCGGCGCCCCACACGTAGGCGTCACCGACCTGGGCCAGCGCGGTGTCGACGGCGGTCTGCGCGGCGCCGCTGGCCGCGGCCGCCGGCGCGGCGGCCACCGGCTGCCCGGCGTGCGCGGCCACGACCTCCTGCTGCTGCGGCGCCGACAGCGCGTCGTACTGCGCCTGGTACTCGACGGTGTCCGCCTCGAGCCGGGCCTGGCGGGTGGTGACGTCGTCGAACGTCCGCTGCGCGGCGGCCTGGGCGGCGTCGGCCTCGGTGCGGGCCCGCTCCGCCGCGGCGGCGGACTCGGCGACCTCCCCGAGCACCTCGTCGGTGTGCCCGGCGATCGCGTCGAGGGTGGCCAGCTGGGAGACGAACTCCTCGGCCGACCCGCTGGTCATCAGCAGGTCCAGCTCGGCCATGCCGTTCCCGGAGGAGGCGGTGAAGGCCGCGCGGGCGACCTGGCGGACGTGGCCGTCGAGCGCGTCGAGCTGCGACCGGGCCTCGGCAGCCGCCCGGTCGGCGCTCTGCACGGCGGCCTGCTGCTGCGCCAGGATCTCGCGGGCCTCGTTCACCTGCTCGGTGACGACCTCGAGGTCGTGGGCGGCCCGGGCGACCAGCTGCGCGGCCTGCGCGGCGCTGGTGGCCTCCTCCGGGTCCGCGGCCGCGGTGCCCGGCAGGAGCGTCAGGGCGAGGGTGGCGGTGGCTCCCAGGACCAGCCCGCGGGCGAGGACGCCGGACGGGCCGGAGCGGCGGACCGCGACCGGGAGGTCGGGGTGGAACTGGTCGACGGCATGCCCCAGGGCAGGGCGGGGGGTCGCCACGGGCGGCGGCTCTCCGTTCTTCCTCAGCGACCGCCTACCGAGTTAGCTGACGGGTTCGGGCTGGGAAGAAGGCGCCCTATCTCTGCACCCCGGCGGACCGGCGCGCAGGAGAACTCACCCCAGTGCTGCGGTGGGTCCCCGGTTCCCCCTCGGCGCCGGTGCGGCGCGTCGGGCGATTCGGCGGTGACCGGCCGAGGTCACCTGTCTGCAGGTGACGACCACCCGGCCGGACCGGCTCACCGTACGGGGGTTGTTGAACAAGTGACGAACGGGGGTGCCGAGGACTGTGGGATCGGGGCTCCTCGTGGTCCGCGACACGCCGGCCGTCGCACGGCCGGACGGCTGCGCCACCCCCCTCACCCGGTGCGCCGCCCGGCGCCCTGCCCGCCGGCCCGCCGCTGCGGTGCGGCCCGTCGTGCCGGGGCCGGCCGGGCGGAGCGCTGGTGACGCAGCGGTGGCACCAGACCGGCGTCGGCCAGCACCCGGACGGCGCGGCGCTCGACCTCGTCGAACTCCACGACCACCCCGGGCGGCAGCACGACGACGTCCTCGGCGCTGAGCTCCCCGTCCCGCCGGCCGGTCATCGGCACCACCGTCGGGTCGGCACCCCGCCAGCCCGGCGGCGCCCCCAGGAGGACGGTCACGACGCAGTCGCCGCAGCCGGTACCACGAGCGGTGCAGGTGTCGCAGTCGATGTGCACGGTCCACTCCTCCACTGGCCGACCCTCGTCGCGGGAGGCCGTCCGTGGCCCCGGTCGATCCGGGCAGGACGCTAGGAGCGGGCACCGACAGTTCCGGCTCAGCCGCCGGCGTACTCCCAGTGCCAGGGTTCCTCGCGGCCGTTGCCCGGGTCGGCCCAGCGCGGGTGGTGGAAGCCGAAGCGGCCGGCGTTGGCGAGCATCCAGGCGTACTGCGCCGTCCCGAACCGCTCGACGCCCCCGCACAGGTCGACCGCCAGCCCCCAGCCGTGGTCGCTGGTGCCCGGCACCGCGGCGAGCTCCGGCTTCTCGCCGTACAGGCGGACCTGGTCGCCGTAGCTGCGGTAGGAGTCGGTGAGGCACAGCGGCGTCCCGAGGGCGCCGGCGAAGGCGCTGCTCATCGCCTGGTAGGCCGCCGCCGCGTCGCAGCGCAGCACGTGCCCGGGGACCCCCAGCGGGCACATCGCGCCGAGCGGGACCAGCCCGTTCGGGAACCCGCCCCACGCCCGCCCCCCGGACGTCCCGGGCGGGTACCGCAGGTCGCCGCACTCGACCGGCAGCGCTCCGCCGGAGGATCCGGTCGCGGGGACGGCCGCGCGGAGCCCGAGGGTGGGCCGTCCGACGCCCAGCACCCGGTCGGCCGCCGGGCGGCCGACCACGACGGCACCGGCGCGGGCGTCGGCCGCCAGCACGGTCCGCCGGTCGAGGGCGATGCCGACGTTGCCCGGACCGGATCGGCCGGCACCGAGGAAGACCAGGTCCCCCGGGAGGACGTCGGCCGGGTCGACCGGCGTGGTGCCCGCGTGGAGCCCCACCGGGTCGTCCGGGAGGTCGATCCCCGCCGAGGCGTAGACGGCGTGCACCAGGGATCCGCAGGACCACGCGTCCGGGCCCGCCGCCCCGGGGGCGTAGGGCAGCTCCAGGGTGTCCAGCGCGGCGCTGACCGCGGCGACCGCCTCGGCGGCCGGGACGACCAGCGGACCCGGCGCGTCCGGCAGCTGGGCCGCCCCGGCCTGCACCCCACTGCCGGACGCCGGCACCGGCGCCAGCCCGTCGGGCAGGCCGACCGCCGGGTCGCGCAGCGCCGCGGCCGGCGGCGGGTCGACGCCGGCCGCGGCCAGCTCGCCGAGGTACCCCTGCCAGTCGGCCGCCGCCTGCCGGCCGGCCGCGCGCTGCTCCTCCTGCTGCCGGCCCAGCTGCCGGTCGACGGCGGCGACGGCGACCTCCAGGTCCCGGCCCGCCGCGGCCGCGGCCGCCTCCAGCCCGGCGGTCTCGGTGGTGAGCTCCGCTGCCCGTGCACGGGCGGTCTCCCGTGTCGTCTCCGCCTCCGCCCGCCGCGCCGCGGCCTCCTGCCGTCGACGCTCCGCGGCGGCGACCACCGCGGCGGCGTGGCGCTCGGCCGCGTCGAGCAGCCCGCCCGCGGCGACGACGTCCCCGGGACCACCACCGGACAGCAGCACCGAGAGCGGCGTGACCTCGCCCGCGTCCCGGTAGACCGCCGAGGCGTGCCGGGCCACCTCGGCCCTGGCCCGGGCGAGCTCGGCGTCCGCCGCGACGATGTCGGCCTCCGCCCGGGCCGCGGCCGCCTCGGCGGCGGCGAGGGCCTCGCGGGCCGCGACGACCCGGGACTGCCGTTCCTGCAGGTCGGCCTGCACCTCCGCGGCGCGCCGCTGCAGCGCGTCGAGCTCGGGGCTGTCCAGGAGGCTGGCGGTCACGCCGGCCGGGTCGGCCGGGTCGGCTCCCGCGGGCGTCGCCGACGACAGCGCGGCGGCGAGCGCGACGACGCCCACGGACAGGGACGCCACCGCGCGGCGGCCGGGGCGCCACCGGGAGAGCGAGTGCACGGACCACCTCGGCGAGTCGGGACCGCAGCGGTCCTCGACGAGATGGTGTCGGGGGTCGGGCGGGCGCGCCAGGGGACGGCGCGCCGCTCCCCCCGGACGGGCCGGCGGAGCCCGTTCCCCGGCGCGCGTCCCCGGGACTGTCAGCGCCCCGACCTACCGTCCGACCGTGCGCCCCTCCCCTTCCCGGCCGGTGCCGCTCTCCCCCGCCCGCCTGGCCGGGACGGCCGCCCGGGCCGCGGCCGGGCTGCCGCGCTTCGAGCAGGCCACCATCGACGAGCTCGGCACCCCGCTGGCGGAGGTCACCTTCGTCGTCGTCGACCTGGAGACCACCGGGGGGTCCCCGAAGGACAGCGCGATCACCGAGATCGGCGCGGTCAAGGTGCGCGGCGGGGAGGTGCTCGGCGAGTTCCAGACCCTGGTCGACCCCGGCTGCGAGATCCCGCCCTACATCAGCGTGCTGACCGGGATCACCTCGACGATGGTCGCCGCGGCTCCCCGCATCGGCGCGGTCCTGCCGCACTTCCTCGAGTTCGCCCGGGGCGCGGTGCTGGTCGCCCACAACGCGCCGTTCGACCTCGGCTTCCTCAAGGCCGCCTGCGCGGAGAACGGCATCCCCTGGCCCGCCACGGCCTCGGTCGACACCGCCGTCCTCGCCCGCCGGCTGCTCAGTCGCGACGAGGTGCCCAACTGCAAGCTGGCCACCCTCGCGCCCTTCTTCCGCACCAGCACCGAGCCCTGCCACCGCGCGCTGGCCGACGCCCGCGCCACCGTCGACGTCCTGCACGGCCTGTTCGAGCGGCTGGGGCCGTTGGGCATCACCAGCCTGGAGGAGCTGACCGGGCTCACCCGGCAGGTCGACCCCGACCGGCTGCGCAAGCGGCACCTGGCCGACACCGTCCCGCACGGCCCGGGCGTCTACCTGTTCCGCGGCCCCCGCGACGAGCCGCTCTACGTCGGGACGTCGACCGACCTGCGCAGCCGGGTGCGCAGCTACTTCACCGCCGGTGAGCAGCGCAGCCGGATGACCGAGATGGTGGCGCTCTCCCAGCGGGTCGACGCGATCCCGTGCGCGCACGACCTCGAGGCCGCCGTCCGCGAGCTGCGGCTGATCGCCGAGCACAAACCGCGCTACAACCGGCGCTCCCGGTTCCCCGAACGGGCGCTGTGGGTGCGGCTGACCGAGGAGCCCTTCCCCCGGCTGTCGGTGGTGCGCCGGGTGCGCCCGGGCGCCGGGGTGTTCCTCGGGCCCTTCCCCGACCGGCGGGCGGCCGACGCCGCGGTGGCCGCCGTCCACGAGTCGCTGCCGCTGCGCCAGTGCACCGGCCGGCTGTCGGTGCGGGTGCTCGGCACCGCCTGCGCGCTGGCCGGGATGGGCCGCTGCGGCGCACCGTGCACCGGCGCCCAGTCGGTCGAGGAGTACGGCGAGATCGCCGCCGTCCTGCGGACCGCGGTGGCCGCCGACCCGCACGCGCTGCTGGCGCCTCTGCTGGCGCGGGTGGAGCGGCTGGCCGCCGAGGAGCGCTACGAGGACGCCGCCGTCCTGCGCGACCGCGCCGCCACCCTCGTGCGCGCGGTCCGGCGACGGCAGCGGCTGGAGTCCCTGGCCGCGGTGCCCGAGCTGGTGCTGGCCCGCCCGGACGGCGACGGCGGCTGGCAGCTGTCCGTCGTCCGCCGGGGCCGGCTGGTGGCCGCCGGGTGCGCGGCCCGCGGCAGCTCGGTCCGGGCGACCCTCGAGGGGCTGCTGGCGACGGCGGAGACGCCGCTGGGCCCCGACGGCGAGCTGGCCGCCTCGGTCGACGAGACCGAGCTGGTGCTGCGCTGGATGGAGAAGCCCGGCACCCGGCTGGTGCAGGTCGACGGCACGCTGGCCTGCCCGGTACCCGGCACCGGCGGCTACACCGAGTTCCTGGACCGGGTCGAGGCCGGCCGCGCCGGACGCGACCCGTTCGCCGACGGCCGCTCGCTGGGCACCCGGGCACGCCCCGAGCGGGTCTCCCGCGGAGCCGCCATGAGCCGGTGACCTGCTGGAACGGCCCCGCTGCAGGGGCCCGCGCCGAGCCGGTGACCTGCTGGAACGGCCCCGCTGCAGGGGCCCGCGCCGAGCCGGTGACCTGCTGGAACGGCCCCGCTGCAGGGACCCGCCGCGAGCGGAGCGAGTGGTGGGGGGCAGCGGGGTCCTTCTAGCATCCCCGGCGTGATCACCGCCATCGTCATGATCGACGCGGCCACCGACGCGATCCCCGAGGTGGCCGAGGCCGTCGCCGGCCTCGACGGCGTCAGCGAGGTCTACTCCACCGCCGGCGAGGTCGACCTCATCGCGATCGTGCGGGTGCGCGAGTTCGACCAGGTCGCCGAGGTGATCGCCGGTCGGATCAACAAGGTGCCCGGCGTCCTCGAGACCGAGACGCACATCGCCTTCCGCGCCTACTCCCGGCACGACCTGGAGGCGGCCTTCGCGATCGGCTTCGAGTCGGCCGACTGAAAAGGGACCCCGCCCTCCTCACGCCTCGCTCCGCTCGGCGCGAGCCCCGGGACGGGGCCAGCGGGGCCCTCCCTCAGCGCGCGGCGCCCTGCCGCAGCGCCCGGCTGACCATGGTCCACCGCTCCAGCAGCGCCGCCGCCCGGCCGTCGTCCACGGCCGCGGCCGCCCGCTCCATGCCCGTCGCCAGGGCGTCGTGGAGCCGCACGGACCGTTCGTCGAAGGCGGCCAGCGCGGCGGCCGCGTTGAGCAGCACCGCGTCGCGCACCGGCCCGCGCTCGCCGTCGACCACCCGGCGGAACACGTCGGCGTTGAAGGCCGGGTCGCCGCCGCGCAGCGCGTCGACCCCCGCCACCGGGACGCCCAGCGCCCCCGGGTCCACCCGGTCGGGCACGACCTCGCCCTCGCGCACCAGCCACGCCGACGACGTCGTGGCGGTGGTCAGCTCGTCCAGGCCGTCGTCCCCGCGGAACACCACCGCCCGCGTGCCGCGCTCGGCGAGCACCTCGGCCACCACGGGGGCCATGCGCGGGTCGGCCACGCCGATGGCGGCCGCGGCCGGGCGCGCCGGGTTGGTCAACGGCCCCAGGAAGTTGAAGACCGTCGCGATGCCGAGCTCGCGCCGGGGCACCGCGGCGTGGCGCATGCCCGGGTGGAACACCGGCGCGAAGAAGAAGCCGATGCCGGCCTCCTCGACGCAGCGCGCGACCGCGGCGGCCGGCAGGTCGATGACCACGCCCAGCGCCTCGAGGACGTCCGCGGCACCGGAGGACGACGACGCCGCGCGGCCGCCGTGCTTGGCGACCGGCACGCCCGTGGCGGCGGTGACCACCGCGGCCATCGACGAGATGTTCACCGTGTGCGCGCCGTCGCCACCGGTGCCGACGATGTCGACCGAGGCCAGCGGCAGCTCGACCGGCGTCGCCTGCGCGAGCATCTCCGTGGCCAGCCCGCTGAGCTCCTGCGGGGCCACGCCCTTGGCCCGCAACGCGACGGCGAAGGCCGCGATCTGCGCGGGGGTGGCCTCACCGGCCATGACCTCGCGCATGGCCCACGCGGTGTCGGCGGCGGAGAGGTCCTCGCGCGCCAGCAGGCGGGTGAGCAGGGCCGGCCAGGTCGGTCGCGCGCTCACCGGGATACCGGGCGCCGCCCTGCGCGGTCGCGCAGCAGGTCGGCGACGACGGCCGGGGCGGTCAGCGGGTCGACCGGGAGGGGCAGGGTGGCGTCGGCCTGCGACCAGTGCGCCAGCCACCGGTCGGGCTGGCGGGCGATCAGCACGCACAGCGCCGGGCGGTCGGCCACCTCCACGGTGAGCTGACGGGCCAGCGCCAGGCCACCGGTGGGCTGCGCCTCGCCGTCGAGGATGCAGAGGTCCACGCCGCCGCCGTCCACGGTGTCGACGACGTCCTCCCCCGTGGCGCACTCCACCCAGGTCAGGGGGCCCACGTCGGCGGCCGGGCGGCGGCCCACCGCGGTGCGCACGGCGGCCCGCACGTCGGGCCGGGAGCTGTAGACCAGGACGGTGGCCGGGGCGGCGTCGCTCACGGCGCCGAGCGTAGTGGCAGCGGACCCGCTGACCAGGCAGCACGGGACCGCGGTGTCGAGGAGGTCACGGCGTCGGCACGCCGTCCCACCCGCGGTCGTGGCCTCACCGGGAACGATGCCATGATGGGCGTCGTGACAACGGCTCCCGTGGCGAGCGGCACCTTCGACACCTCCCGGGTGCACTCCCTGACCCGACCGAACCTGGTGAGCGTCGGCACGATCATCTGGCTCTCCAGCGAGCTGATGTTCTTCGCCGGACTGTTCGCCATGTACTTCACGGCGCGCGCCCGGGCCCTCGAGGGGTGGCCACCGGAGCCGACCGAACTGAACCTGCCCTACGCGCTCGTCTTCACGATCATCCTGGTGGCCTCCTCGGTCACCTGCCAGCTCGGCGTGTTCGCGGCCGAGCAGGGCAACGTCTACGGCCTGCGGCGCTGGTTCACGATCACCTTCGTGATGGGCCTGGTCTTCGTCCTGGCGCAGGCCAACGAGTACCGGGTGCTGGTGACCGAGCACGCCACGACGATCTCCAGCTCGACCTACGGCTCGGTCTTCTACCTGACGACCGGCTTCCACGCCCTGCACGTGATCGGCGGGCTGGTGGCCTTCGTCTACCTGCTCATCCGGTCCACCATGGGCCGCTTCACGCCGGCACAGGCGACCGCCGCGATCGTGGTCTCCTACTACTGGCACTTCGTCGACGTCGTGTGGGTCGGGCTCTTCGCCACGATCTACCTGATCCGCTAGGGAAACGGTGTCCACTCCTGATCCGCAGTCCGACGCCCTGACCGGCGAGGACACGCCCCGGGGCCTCCGTCGCTGGTCCCGCCGTCCGACCGCCGGTTCCCCTGCCGCCGCGGCCCGCGTCCGGCGGCGCTCCAAGCAGCGCCGCCGCGTCGCCAACGTGGCCGGTTTGATGGCCGCGCTCGTGCTCACCGGCACGCTGTACTCCGCCCTCGCACCGTCCCAGGCGACCGCGCAGACCAACACGACGGAGTCCTCCGCCGAGGCCGCCGGCCGGGAGCTGTACGAGCGCAGCTGCATCACCTGCCACGGCGAGAACCTCGAGGGCGTGCCGACGCGCGGGCCCTCCCTGATCGGTGTCGGCGAGGCCGCCGTCTACTTCCAGGTGCACACCGGCCGCATGCCGCTGGTCCGCCAGGAGGCCCAGGCGCCGGACAAGCCGGCGATCTTCTCCGACGAGGAGATCGACCAGCTGATGGCCTACGTGCAGGCCAACGGTGGCGGCCCGACCCTCCCGTCCGGTGACCTGCGCGACGGCGACCTGGCCGAGGGCGGGGAGCTGTTCCGGCTCAACTGCGCCTCGTGCCACAACTTCGTCGGTGAGGGCGGCGCCCTGTCCTCCGGCAAGCGGGCCCCGAGCCTCGACGACGCCAACGACCTCGAGATCTACACCGCGATGCTGAGCGGGCCGGAGAACATGCCGGTCTTCGGGGACAACCAGCTCACCCCCGAGGAGAAGCGCTCCATCATCAACTACGTGCAGACGGTGAAGGGGCAGGCCGACCCCGGCGGTGCCGGTGTGGGCCGACTCGGTCCGGCTGCCGAGGGCCTCGTCATCTGGGTCGTCGGCGTCGCGGCGCTGATGTTCGGCATCTTCTGGATGGGCAGCAAGGCGTGAGCACGCGCACCATCCCCACCACCGCACCGCGGGCGCTCACCCTCCGCTGGGGGAGCCTCCCGCTCGCGGGGGACGGCGAGGAGGGAGCACCGGCGCGCGAGCGCGCGAGCTCCCGCAGCACCACGGCAGCACTGGTCACGCTCCCGAGGAGCGCCAGCGAGGAGGAAGCGTGAGCACGCGCGAGAGCGCCCCCGGCTCCACCGGCGGCGCGGACGTCCCCGGCCCCCTGCACGGCGGTCCGGACGACGACTACACCCCCGAGCAGCTCGCGGCCTTGACCCGCGAGGAGCTCGACCTGCTGGGCGCCCGGTACGACAGCGTGCAGGTCCTGCACGTCGACCCGGGCCCCGAGCCGGGCTCCGCGGTGGAGAAGCAGGCCGTCCGCCAGGTCGCCCTGACCTTCGCCCTCGCCGGGCTGACCGCGTTCGCGGCCTTCGTGGTCTACGTCGGCTCCGGCTGGTTCCTCCCCGACTGGCAGTGGGACATCACCGACAGCGGCTGGAGCGCCCTGTTCACCCCGCTGATCGGGGCGCTCGGGGGCCTGGCCCTGACGCTGGTGGGCGTCGGGCTGGTGCTCTACACCAAGAAGCTGCTGCCGCACGAGACCGCGGTGCAGGACAAGCACGACGGCTCGCACTTCGACCGGGTCACCACCGGCGCCACCCTCGTCGGCGGCCTGCACAACAGCGGCCTGGCCCGCCGGAAGCTGATCACCCGTTCCCTGGTGTTCATGGGCAGCGGGATCGGGCTGATGCTGGTCATGCCGCTGGGCGGTCTGATCCGCAACCCCAACACCGGCGACCCGCTGGGCACCACCAGCTGGGCCGAGGGCGTCCGCCTCGTCCGCGACGACGGCAGCCCCATCCGCCCCGGCGACCAGGTCCCCGGCTCCCTGGAGACCGTCTTCCCGGCCGTCCCCGGTGGCAACCGGCAGGCCGACGCGGCGACGATGCTCATCCGGCTGCGCCCCGAGCAGCTGTCGGTCGAGCGCCCCCGCAACGGCCAGGAGGACTTCGGCTACGGCGACTACGTCGCCTACTCGAAGATCTGCACCCACGCCGGCTGCCCCGTCTCGCTGTACGAGCAGGAGACCAGCCGCATCCTGTGCCCGTGCCACCAGTCGCAGTTCGACGTGACGCAGGGCGCCAAGGCGGTCTTCGGCCCGGCGACCCGCCCGCTGCCCCAGCTGCCGATCACTGTCGACGACGAGGGCTTCTTCGTGGCGCGTAGTGACTACATTGAAGCTGTTGGCCCCACCTACTGGAACCGGGAGCGCATCTGATGGCTCGTACCGCCACAGCGCCGGGTGTCCCGACCACCGCGCTGGGCAAGGCGGCGCTGGAGGTCGACGACCGTCTGATCGTCGCCGGTCCACTGCGCCGCACCCTGAACAAGGTCTTCCCCGACCACTGGTCGTTCCTGCTCGGTGAGATCGCGCTCTACGCGTTCGTCATCCTGCTGCTGTCCGGTACGTACCTGACCTTCTTCTACGACGCCTCCCTGCGCGAGGTCGTCTACGAGGGCACGTACGCCCCGCTGCGGGGCCTGGAGATGTCGGCGGCGTACGACTCTGCCCTGAACCTGTCCTTCGACGTCCGCGGCGGCCTGTTCATGCGTCAGGTCCACCACTGGGCGGCCCTGCTCTTCGTGGCCGCCATCGTGGTGCACCTGCTGCGCATCTTCTTCACCGGCGCCTTCCGGCGTCCCCGGGAGACCAACTGGCTGATCGGTGTCGGTCTGCTGCTGCTGGCCCTGGGTGAGGGCTTCACCGGCTACTCCCTGCCCGACGACCTGCTCTCCGGCACGGGCCTGCGCATCGCCTCGGCGATCATCCTGTCCATCCCCGTGGTGGGCACCTGGGTCCACTGGGCGGTCTTCAACGGCGACTACGTCGGCGAGTACATCATCGGGCGCTTCTACATCGCCCACGTGCTCATCATCCCGGCGATCCTGCTGGGCCTCATCGCCGTCCACCTGCTGATCCTGGTCAAGCAGAAGCACACCCAGTTCCCCGGCCCGGGGCGGACCGAGCACAACGTGGTCGGCAACCGGCTCTTCCCCGCCTTCGCCGCCAAGGCCAGTGGTCTGTTCTTCATCGTGTTCGGTGTCGTCGCCGCGCTCGGTGGCCTGGTGCAGATCAACCCGGTGTGGCTGTGGGGCCCGTACAACCCGGCCCAGGTCTCGGCCGCGTCGCAGCCGGACTGGTACATCATGTTCCTCGACGGCTCGACGCGACTGTTCCCGGCGTGGGACATCAACCTGCCCGGCGACTACACGATCCCGGCGCTGTTCTGGCCGACCGTCGTCATCGCCGGTCTGATCTTCACCGTCCTCGCGCTCTACCCGATGATCGAGCGCAAGCTCACCCGCGACACGGCCTCCCACCACCTGCTCCAGCGTCCCCGCGACGTCCCGGTGCGGACCTCGCTGGGTGTCATGGCGCTGACCTTCTACGTCGTGCTCATGCTCTCCGGCGCCAACGACGTCATCGCCGAGAGGTTCGACATCAGCCTCAACGCGATGACCTGGGCCGGGCGGATCGGCGTGCTGATCCTGCCGCCGATCGCCTACGTGATGACCTACCGGATCTGCCTCGGTCTGCAGAAGCACGACCGTGAGGTCCTGGAGCACGGCCTCGAGACCGGTGTCATCCGCCGGCTGCCGCACGGTGAGTTCATCGAGGTGCACCAGCCCCTCGGCCCGGTCGACGAGCACGGCCACAGCCAGCTGGCCTACGGCGGCGCTCCGGTGCCCAAGCGGATGAACCAGGTGGGCGGCGCCCGCCGGGCCATCCGCGGCTTCTTCAAGCCGATCGAGGAGCCGGCCCAGGTCGAGCTCGAGCAGCGCCGCGACGAGCACGGCCTGGCGGCCGCGGAGTCCCGGGAGCTCACCACCTCCGGTCGCCCCTCCGACGGTGGCCGGCCGCAGGAGCCGCGCGACTGAAGAAGGACCCCCTGCAGGGCCCCGACGGAGTTCCCGTCGGGGCCCTGCTGCGTTCCGGGGTTCCACTGCCCAGCACGCCGACGCCGCCGACCACCCTCCCCTCCATCGGCGCCGTCCGGCGGAGACGCCAGCGGACGGCGTGGCCCTCCCCCGCACGCGAGGAGCGCTCCCCAGGGGACGTGCCCGGACCCAGCGCACCGTGGGCCTGCCCGGCGCCGTCACGACGGGCGGTCCAGCCGTCGCGACGCACCGCTCTGTGCGCCGCCGGTCGGGCACACCACCGACGTCACGACGTCGTGTCGACGACCAGGACCACGCCGAGGGGTGATCCGAGCGCCCCGGCCCCGACGCCGTGGCCGTCGGCGGGTCGGGGTGGCCCACCGGGGGTGCGCACGCCCCCGGTCCGCCTCTTCCCCCGTGGCCGGCGAGCGGTCCGGCGGGAGGGTCCGTTCCACGGGCCGGTGCCCAGCCGTCCCGCGGGCCGCTGAGCGCATCGGTGGGCCGGTGCGCCCCCAGGGGCCCGGGTCGGCGTCGCGCACGCTGGAGCAGCCCCTCAGAGGCCAGGACGTGCGGCCCGCCCGAGGTGAGGGCCCGGCGGTCCCGGACACGACGAGGGCCCCTCCCCGCCGAAGCGGAGAGGGGCCCTCGAGGTCGAGCGGGGACTCAGCCCTGCGCGTTCTGGCCCACGTAGTACTCGAAGAGCAGCCCGCCGATGGTGACCAGCAGCGCGACACCCGCGAGCAGGATCAGCCAGGTGTAGAAGAACGCCAGCGCCAGGCCCATCAGGCCGGCCGACAGCGCGATGCCGAAGGGCCAGTAGCTGCCGGGGCTGAAGAAGCCCAGCTCGCCCGCGCCGTCGGCGATGTCGGCGTCCTTGCGGTCCTCCGGACGGGCGTCGATGCGCCGCGAGACGAACCAGAAGAAGCCGCCGACCAGGAACGTCAGCCCGCCGGAGAGGACGAGGGCCGTCGTGCCGATCGGCTCACGGGACCAGACGCCGTAGACGGTGGCCATCACGAGGCAGAAGACGCCGATGACGTTGAAGATGAGCGCTTCGACCTTCACGGCCGTCCCTCCTGCGTGGTCTGCGGATCGCGGGTGGTGGACACGTCAGCCGTCGGCCCGCTGCAGGTCGTCGATCAGGTCGAACGGCGCGGTGCTGGTCGCCGCGCCCGGCTGACCGATGCTCTCCAGCGCGTCGTAGGTGTTCAGGCCCGACTCGCGCGCGGCCAGGTAGGCGTCGTAGTCGGCCGACGAGACCGCCCGCACCTCGAAGTTCATGTAGGCGTGGTAGGTGCCGCAGAGCTCGGCGCAGCGGCCCACGAAGGCACCCTCCTCGCGGACGGTCACCTCGAAGACGTTGTCCCGGCCGTTCTCGTTGCCCGGGATGACGTCGAGCTTGAAGAGGAACTCCGGCACCCAGAACGAGTGGATGACGTCGGCCGAGGCCACCTCGAAGCGGACGGTCTCGTCGGTCGGCACCACGAGGATCGGGATCTCCTCGCTGTTCCCGACCGTGTTGATCGGCTCGCCGTCGGCCCCCGTGGTCTCCGGGTAGACGAACTGCCAGTTCCACTTGAAGGCGTTGACCGCGATGGTCACGTCGGGGTCGGCACTGCGCTCCTGCACCCGGTTCTGCACCACCACGGTGAAGAAGAACAGCCCGGCGATGATCAGGAACGGGATGATCGTGTAGACGATCTCGAGCGGCAGGTTGTACGCCGTCTGCTTGGGCAGCTCGTCGCCGCGCTTGCGGTGCATGACGACCGACCAGCCGATGAGCCCCCAGACCGCGAAACCGACGATCAGGGCCGCGATGACGGACCAGATCCACAGGGTCCGCATCTCGTAGGCCTCGTCGGTGATCCCGTCGGGCCAGCCCCAGCGCCAGAACTCGTTGTTCGGGGTGCACCCGGTCAGGGCGAGCACTCCCAGGAGACCGAGCGCGGCGACCCGCGCGAGCCTGCTGCCTCGAGCCACTGCTCGCTGCCTCCTCGTCCTCATCCGGCACGCCGGACGGTCTTCCTGGCCGGCCGTCAGCCGGTGCCCGGCGAACGGCGCCTGTGCCGACCACAGTCTGCGGCGAGACTAGCCGACCCCGCACGGCGGCCGACCACCGGAGACACGGCACGGGCGGGTCGGGTCGCCGGGCGGCCCGACGAGGGCCCGGCGGTCCGCGCCGGACGGCGGCCGGGACCCGGCGGCGGCACGGTGAGCCCCCTCACCGGCGTCCCCTCCACGGGGGTACCTCCGGTTACAGTCGGGGCCGTGTTCTCCCGGCTGCTGACACCCAAGTGGGTGCTCCTGCACCTGGTGGTGGCCGCCCTCTTCGTGGCCACCTTCTTCCTCGGGTACTGGCAGCTGTCCAAGGCCGAGGCCGGCGGCGGCGCGGTGAACTGGAGCTACGCCCTGCAGTGGCCCCTGTACGGGTTCATGGGTCTGGGCTTCTACGTGAAGATGTGCCTCGACGAGGTCCGTCGCGACCCCGACGAGGACGAGCCGGGCAGCGACCTGGTGCTCTACCAGCGGCCGCGCATCGACACCACCGGCGACCCGGAGCTGGCCGCCTACAACGCCCACCTCGCCGAGCTCAACGAGCGGGCGCTGCGGCAGCGGGCCGAGCATGGCCGCTGAACCGACGACGGCGTCGCGGCTGCCCCGCGCGCTCGCCCGCCGGGTCGGTCGGGACGTCCCCGCCGCGCTGACCCGCTACCGGGTGATGGCCTGGATCGTGGGCGTCCTGCTCATCGCGCTGGTCCTGGTGGCCGTCCCCCTGAAGTACCTCGCCGGCATCGAGGGCCCGGTCACCGTCCTCGGCACCCTGCACGGCTGGCTGTACTTCGTCTTCTTCCTGACCGCCTGCGACCTCGCCCTGCGCGCCTCCTGGACGTTGCGGGGCGCGCTTCTCACCCTGGTGGCAGGCACCGTTCCGATCCTGTCCTTCGTGGCCGAGCGCAACGCCACGCGCAAGACCCGCGCCGGCGCTCGCGTCTGACCCTGCCGCGGCCACTCCGCCGGCACACCACGACCCCCGGAGAACCACGCCCATGTGCGGCCTGCTCGCCTACCTGTCCACCGACGCCGACCGCGTCGACGACACCCGCGTCAAGGAGGTGCGCGAGGCGCTGCACTGCCTGCGCCACCGCGGCCCCGACGAGACCCAGGTCTGGAACGACGCGCGGGTGGCCTTCGGCTTCAACCGGCTGGCCTTCATCGACATCGAGCACAGCCACCAGCCGATGCCCTACGCCGACGGGCGCTACCGGATCGTCTTCAACGGCGAGATCTACAACTACGTCGAGCTGCGCCAGGAGCTCGCCGCCCTCGGCGCGCAGTTCGCCACCGAGGGCGACACCGAGGCGATCGTCGCCGGCTACCACCACTGGGGTCAGGACGTCGTCCGGCGGCTGCGCGGCATGTTCGCCTTCGTCATCTGGGACACCCGGACCGGCACGGCGTTCGGCGCCCGCGATCCCTTCGGCATCAAGCCGTTGTTCACCGCCCGTCTCGCCGACGGCGCGCTGGTCTTCAGCTCCGAGAAGAAGGCGCTGCTGGAGATGCTCGGCGGCAGCGAGGCCGCGGGCGGCGTCGACTCCGCCTCGCTGCAGCACTACCTGACGCTGCAGTACGTCCCCGAGCCCGCGACGCTGCACCGCGGCATCCGGCGGATCGAGAGCGGCACGAGCTTCACCGTGGTGGACGGCGAGCTGCACACCAGCCGCTACTTCCACCCGACCTTCCCCGTCCGGCCGGTCGCCGCGGACGAGCAGCAGGGCCTCTACGACCGGATCGCCGAGGTCCTCGACGACTCGGTGCGCGTGCACATGCGCGCCGACGTCACCGTCGGGTCGTTCCTCTCCGGCGGCATCGACTCCACCGCCATCGCGGCGCTGGCCAAGCGGTACAACCCCGACCTGATGACCTTCACGGTCGGCTTCGAGCGCGAGGGCTACTCGGAGGTCGACGTCGCCGCGGAGTCGGCGGCCGCGATCGGTGTCGAGCACGTGACCAAGGTGGTCACCCCCGAGGAGTTCGCCGAGTCGATCCCGCTGGTCGTCTGGTACCTCGACGACCCGGTCGCCGACCCCGCGCTCGTGCCGCTGTACTTCGTCGCCCGCGAGGCGCGCAAGCACGTGAAGGTGGTGCTCTCCGGCGAGGGCGCCGACGAGCTGTTCGGCGGCTACAACATCTACCGCGAGCCGCTGTCGCTGGCGGCGTTCGACAAGCTGCCCGGGGGCATCCGCCGGGCGCTGGGCGCGCTGTCGGCGCGGCTGCCCGACGGCATGCGCGGCAAGGACCTGCTGCGCCGCGGCTCCATCCCGCTCGAGCAGCGGTACTACGGGAACGCCCGGATCTTCCGGGACGACGAGCTCGGCTTCCTCGAGCGCCGCGACCCCGACCTGTCCCACGTCACCGTGACCCGCGAGCTCTACGAGCGGACGCGGGCCGCGGGCTACGACGACGTGACCGCCATGCAGTACGTCGACCTGTTCACCTGGCTGCGCGGGGACATCCTGGTCAAGGCCGACAAGATGACCATGGCCAACTCGCTGGAGCTGCGGGTGCCCTTCCTCGACCCCGAGGTGTTCGCCGTCGCCGGCACGCTGCCGGTCGACCAGCGGGTCACCAGGGAGACGACGAAGTACGCGCTGCGCCGCGCGCTGGAGCAGATCGTGCCCCCGCACGTGCTCAACCGGCGCAAGCTCGGCTTCCCCGTCCCCACCCGGCACTGGCTGGCCGAGGACCTGCACGACTGGGCGCGGAACACCATCGAGGAGAGCCAGACCGACGAGTGGCTCGACCGGCGTCAGGTCCTCTGGATGCTCGACGCCCACCGGGACAACCAGCGGGCCGGCTCTCCGGTCGACCTCTCCCGCAAGCTCTGGACGCTGCTGGTGTTCATGGTCTGGCACGGCGTGTTCGTCGAGCAGCGGATCAAGCCCGAGGTCCCCGAGACCGTCTACCCCGTCCGGTTGTAGCCGGACAGGACGAACGAAGGCCCGGTTCCTCCCGCGGGAGGAACCGGGCCTTCGTCGTGTCCGCGGTGCCGCGGGCGGCCCCTCTGCAGGACCCCGCCGCCGGCCCCGTCCAGAGGCTCGTCCCGAGCCTGCGAGAGAGGTGGACGGGGTCCTTCCACGGTGGGAGCAGAGGGGTCCTTCGTCAGCTGAAGCTGTCGCCGCAGGCGCAGGAGCCGGTCGCGTTCGGGTTGTCGATCGTGAAGCCCTGCTTCTCGATCGTGTCCACGAAGTCGATCACGGCGCCGCCGAGGTAGGGACCGCTCATCCGGTCGACGATGACCTCGACGCCACCGAAGTCGTAGGTCTGGTCGCCGTCGAGGAACCGCTCGTCGAAGAAGAGCTGGTAGCGCAGGCCCGAGCATCCGCCGGGCTGGACGGCGATGCGCAGGCGGAGGTCGTCGCGGCCCTCCTGGTCGAGCAGCGTCTTGACCTTCGCGGCAGCCGGGTCGCTGAGGATGACGCCGGTGGCCGTGGTGTCCTGCACCGTCATGTTGGAAGTCCTCCCACGTTCGAGGGTGCCTGCTGCGGCACGTCCTGCAGCAGGCCAACACCGCCGCAGCGGAGCCTCTTCCCACTGTACGGCGTCCGGGGCCGCACGGACCGGGATCGGCCGAGGTCACACGTAGACTCGCAGCCGTGAAGCTCCGCCTGCCCGGGCGCCGCGACCGCACCCAGGCCGCCCCCGACCCCGACGTCGACCCGACCACGCAGCTGGTGAAGGCGGGCGGCAAGGGTCGGCCGACACCCAAGCGCCACGAGGCCCAGGGGCGCCGTCCCGGCCCGCCCCCGCCGCCGCCGACCACCCGCAAGGAGGCCTACAAGCGGATGCGCGAGCAGCAGGCGGCCGGCCGCGGCACCGCCCGCGCCGCCGCCGCGCGGGGCGACCAGGACCACCTGCCCGCCCGCGACCGCGGGCCGGTCCGCAAGCTGGTCCGGGACGTGGTCGACTCCCGCCGCAACGCCGGCAGCTTCTTCCTGTTCGTCGCCGCGCTGGTGCTGGTGGGCAACTTCGTGCCGAACGAGCAGGTGCGCAGCTACACCGTCGCCCTCTGGCTGGTCTTCTTCCTGCTGATCATCGCCGACTCGATCTTCCTGGGTCGGCGGATCAAGAAGACGGTGCTCGAGCGCTTCCCGAAGCAGGACCACAGGATGAAGGGCCTGGTCTGGTACGGCATCAGCCGGGCCACCATGGTCCGCCGCTGGCGCTTCCCGAAGCCCGAGGTGCCGCTGGGCGCCCAGGTGTAAGCGCCCGGACGGCCGGTCCGGTCGTCCGGGGCTAGCGTCGGGTGGCGTGGAATCCCGACGCCTGGGCCGCTCCGGCCTGAACACCTCCGCGATCGCCTACGGCAACTGGCTGACCCACGGCGGCCAGGTCGAGGAGGACGCCGCGCACGCCTGCGTCCGCGCCGCCCTCGACGCCGGCATCACGACCTTCGACACCGCCGACGTCTACGCCGGCACCCGGGCCGAGTCCGTCCTCGGCCGTGCCCTGGCGGGCCGGCGCCGGGAGGGACTGGAGGTCTTCACCAAGGTCTACTGGCCGACGGGCCCGGGCCACAACGACCGCGGGTTGTCCCGCAAGCACATCACCGAGAGCTGCCACGCGTCGCTGCGGCGGCTGCAGACGGACTACGTCGACCTCTACCAGGCGCACCGCTACGACCCGACGGTGCCGCTGGAGGAGACGATGACCGCCTTCGCCGACCTGGTCCGGGCCGGCAAGGTGCTCTACGTCGGCGTCTCGGAGTGGAACGCCGAGGAGATCACCGCCGGTGCCGCGCTCGCCCGGGACCTCGGCGTCCAGCTGATCAGCAACCAGCCGCAGTACTCGATGCTCTGGCGGGTCATCGAGGACGAGGTCGTGCCCACCTGCGAGAAGGAGGGGTTGTCGCAGATCGTCTGGTCACCGCTGGCCCAGGGCGTCCTCACCGGCAAGTACCTGCCCGGCCAGCAGCCGCCGGCCGACAGCCGGGGCGGGCACACGGAGGCCGGCGGGTCGATGCGGCGCTTCCTGCGCGACGACGTCCTCACCCGGGTGCAGGACCTGCGGTCGATCGCCGGGGACCTCGGCCTGTCCATGGCGCAGCTGTCCATCGCCTGGGTGCTGCAGAACCCGAACGTGGCGGCGGCGATCATCGGCGCGACCCGCCCCGAGCAGGTGCAGGACAACGCGGCGGCGGCGGGCGTGACCCTCGACGCCGACGTCCTGTCCCGCATCGACGAGGTCCTCGGCGGCGTCGTCGAGCGCGACCCCGCCAAGACCGCCCGCGGCTGAAGACCCCACGGGAGGTGGCCCCTGCAGGGTCCCGCCGCGAGCGTGCGGGTGGCGGGGGCAGGGGGCCTTCCTCAGGTGGCCGCGAGGCCCATCGGCCCGTAGACCTCCCGCCCGCCGTCGAAGAGCGTCACCGTGGCGACCCCGCGTTCGAGCAGGTCCCGCCAGTTCTCACCCAACCAGGACTCCGCGTCGCCCTGGTTGTCCGTCCGGGGCACCTCCACCCCGACCGCGGCGGGGTCGAGCTCCGCTCCCGAAGGGTCCTCCAGCCGCCAGTACCAGCTCATGCGCGCCGAGGCTAGCGAGCGACCGGCCGCCGGTCGTGCCCGGAGTGTGACCCGTGCCTGGTTACCCCGGCGATCAACGGGGGCATGTGAGGACATCGACACTCTCCCCCGGTTCGGAGGACCGATGACCGACCCGATCGCAGGAGCCACTCGAGCGACCGCTCCGCCCCCCACCCCCGAGGACGCCTCGACCGGCCAGCTCATCGGCCAGCTGACCGAGCAGATCAGCCGGCTCGTGCGCGACGAGGCCCGGCTCGCACAGGCGGAGGTCACCCAGAAGGCCAAGCGGCTGGGCGTCGGCGCCGGCCTGTTCGGCGGAGCCGGCCTGTTCGCCTTCTTCGGCCTGGCCGTGCTCATCGCCACCGCCGTCCTCGCTCTCGCCCTCGTGCTGCCCGCCTGGCTGGCGGCGTTGATCGTGGCCGTCGTGCTGTTCGCCGTCGCCGGCGCGCTCGCACTGGTCGGCAAGAAGGACGTCGACAAGGGCACCCCGCCGGTGCCCACCGAGGCCATCGCCAGCACCAAGGCCGACATCCAGACGGTGAAGGAGAGTGCGCGCCGGTGAGCACGCCAGCCAGCCAGGGCCCCGACGGGACGACGAACGGCCAACCGCCGGCCAACGACCCCGACGCCATCAAGGCCGAGATCGAGGCCACCCGCGCGCAGCTCAGCCGCACCGTCGACGAGCTCTCGCACCGCCTCGACGTCCCCGAGCGGGCGCGGGAGAAGGCCTACCGGGCGCGCGACACCGCCGTCGAGACCTACCGCGAGAGCCCACCCGCGGTCATCGGCGCCGGCGCCGGCGTGGCCGCGCTGCTGGGGCTGCTCGTCTGGCGCCGCCGGACGAAGGACCGCCGGGTCGCCGAGCGCGCGGCCAAGCGCGAGGCGAAGCGGGCCGCCAAGGCGGCCGCCGCCCGACGTGCCGCCGCCGAGAAGGCGGCCCGCAAGAGGGCGAGGAAGACCGCGAAGGGGACGGCGAAGAAGGCCCGCCGGGCCGTGAGGAGGACGAAGTGACCAGCAGCAAGGGAGCCAAGCTCGTCTACCGGCCGATCGGCCTGCTCGGCGGCGTGCTGGCCGGTGTGATCTCGGGTGCCGTCTTCAAGCAGGTCTGGAAGCGCGTGTCGAACGAGGAGGACGCCCCCGACGCGCTGCAGAGCGAGTACCGGATGCGCGAGGTCGTGCTCGCCGCGGCCCTGCAGGGCGCCATCTTCGCCGCGACCAAGGCGGCCATCGACCGCGCCGGGGCCCGCGGCTTCACCAAGCTGACCGGCAGCTGGCCGGGCGACTGACGTGGCCGGCACCCGGAACCGTGAGAGCGCCGTCGACCGCATCCAGCAGCGGGTCGAGGAGAAGGCGGCGCGGCGGGCTGCGGCCAAGGCGGCGGAGGCCCGCGGCCCGCACCCGCAGGCCGACCGGCCGCCACCGGGCGCACCCAGCGAGGAGCAGCTGCCCGGCGTCACCGCGGACAAGCCGACCGAGATCCCCTGGCGGGGCTGGAAGCAGATCGTCCAGCGCGCCTGGGCGGAGAACAACGCCGACAACATGCCGATCATCGGCGGCGGCGTGGCGTTCTTCGGCTTCCTGGCGATCTTCCCGGCGCTGATCGCGATGATGAACATCTACGGGCTGGTCGCCTCCCCCGAGACCGTGGCCCGGCAGGTCGAAGACCTCTCGGCGCAGCTCCCGCAGAGCGCCGCCGACCTGATCGGGGACCAGCTCAACAGCATCGTCACCAACAGCGGTGGGGCGCTCAGCTTCGGGCTGGCCGCCTCCGTGCTCGGCGCGCTGTGGAGCGCCTCCGGCGGCGTGGGCAACCTGGTGACAGCGGTCAACCTGGCCTACGACGAGGTGGAGACCCGCGGCTTCATCAAGCGCAAGGCCGTCTCGCTGGGCCTGACCCTCGGCGCGATCCTCTTCGTGCTGATCACGTTCGGACTCGTCGCGGTCGTCCCGAACCTCCTGGACGCGCTGCCTCTCGGCCCGTTCGCCACGGTCCTCGCGCAGGTGGTCCGGTGGGTCCTGCTGCTCAGCATCTTCGCCGGGTCGCTGGCGGTGCTGTACCGCGTCGCCCCGGACCGGGACGCCCCGCAGCTGCGCTGGGTGAGTCTCGGCGCCGTCGTCGTCACCGTGATCTGGGCCCTGGTCAGCCTGGGCTTCAGCATCTACGTCGACAACTTCGGGTCCTACGACAAGACCTACGGGGCCATCGCCGGCGTCATCGTGCTGATGCTGTGGCTGTACCTGACCTGCTACCTGATCCTGCTCGGCGCGGAGATCAACTCCGAGGCCGAGCACCAGACGGCGGAGGACACGACCCAGGGCCCGCCCCAGCCGATGGGCGAGCGCGACGCCACGATGGCCGACTCGCTGCCCGACCCGCCGGTGCCGACCAAGGAGTCACACCAGCGCAGCTGAAGGAGGACCCCTGCCCCCACGCTCGCAGGCTCGCGGCGGGCCCCTGCAGGCGGCCTCAGCGCACCCGCGAGGGGACGAAGGGCGGCCGCACGACCTCCACGGGCTGCGGCCGCCCGCGCACGTCCACGGCCAGCTCGCTGCCCTCGGCCACGCCGGACGAGGTGTCCAGCAGGGCCAGGGCGATGCCGGTGCGCAGAGACGGCGAGAAGGTGCCGCTGGTGACCTCGCCCACGCGGGCGCCGTCGGCGTCGAGGACGGCCATCCCCGGTCGCGGGATCCCGCGACCGGGCGCCCGCAGCCCCCACAGCAGGCGGGCGGGTCCGGCCTCCTTCTCGGCCAGCAGCGCCTCGCGACCCCAGAACGCCGGCTTGCGCCAGCCCACCGCCCACCCGGCGCGGGCCTGGACCGGTGTGATCTCGGGGGAGAGCTCGTGGCCGTGCAACGGGTAGCCCATCTCGGTGCGCAGCGTGTCGCGAGCACCCAGGCCGCACAGCCGCAGCCCCTCGTCCTGCCCGGTCTCGACCAGCACGTCCCACAGCTCGCCGGCCCGGTCGGCGGCCACGAGCAGCTCGTAGCCGTGCTCGCCGGTGTAACCGGTCCGGCAGACGGTGACCTCGGCCGAGCCGCCGCCCACGCCGGTCACGAAGGACATGTAGGGCAGCTCGCCGGGGAGCCCCAGGAACGCCAGCAGCTGCGGTGACCGCGGGCCCTGGACGGCCAGGACGGCGACCTCGGTGTGCCGGTCGGTGACCGTCACCCCGGCCGGCGCGGCACCGGCCAGCCGGGCCACCACCTCGGCGGCATTGGCGGCGTTGGGCACCAGCAGGACGTCGTCCGAGCCGTGCAGGTAGACGATCAGGTCGTCGACCACTCCCCCGGCCCGCGGGTCGCCGTCGGGCAGGCAGCACATCGTGTACTGCGCCTGACCCGGCCCGATGCGCGACAGGTCGTTGGTCATGCAGCTGTCGACGAACGCCGCCGCGCCAGGTCCGCGCACCGTGGCCGTACCCAGGTGCGAGACGTCGAACAGGCCCACGCCGGTGCGGACGGCCTCGTGCTCGGCCAGCACCCCGCCGCCGGCGTACTCGATCGGCATGGACCAGCCCCCGAAGTCGGCGAGCTTGGCGCCCGCCGCGACGTGCCGGTCGTGCAGGGGTGAGGTCCGCGGGGTCACGGACGGCACGCTATCCGGCGACGTGCTGGAACGGCCCCCGTGCAGGGAGGGGCCCGCGCCGAGCCTGCGAGGCGTGGGGGGCACGGGGCCCTCTTAGGATCGAGCGGTGCCGCCCACGATCTCCGCCACCGACCGCCCGCTCGAGAAGCTCTCCGCCGACGCCGTCGTCGTCGGCGTCGGCAAGGGCCCTGACGGCCCGCTGCCCACGCCCGGCGCGGAGGCCGTCGACCGGCTGCTGGGTGGCCGGCTGCTCACCGCCCTCGCCCACCTGGGTGCCACCGGCGCCGAGGACGAGGTCACCCGGGTCGCCTCACTGGGCCAGGGCCCGTTCCCCGTGGTCGCCGTCGTCGGCCTCGGCGCGCCCCAGGTCGGTGGTGGGTACGCCCCCGAGGCGCTCCGCCGGGCCGCCGGTGCGGCGAGCCGGGCGCTGTCGGGCCGCGCGTCGGTGGTCACCCTGCTGGCCGCGGTCGGCGGAACACCCGACGGGCAGCGGCTGCACGCCGTCGGTGAGGGCAGCCTGCTCGGCGCCTACGAGTTCACCGCCTACAAGTCCGCCACCGACGGCCGGCCCACCCCGCCGCGGGAGTTCACCGTCGTCGTCCCCGACGCCGGGGACGCCAAGGCGCCGCTGCAGCGCGCCCGCGCGGTCGCCGACGCGATCACGCTGGTGCGCGACCTGGTCAACACCCCGCCCAACGACCTGTACCCCGCCGAGCTGGCCGCCCGTGGCGCAGCCGCCGGGAAGGCGGCCGGGCTCAAGGTCGAGGTGCTCGACCAGGACGCCCTGATCGCCGGCGGCTACGGCGGGGTCCTCGCCGTCGGTGGCGGCTCCGCGCGCGGGCCGCGCCTGCTGCGGCTGACCTACTCGGGCAAGCGGGCCCGCACGAAGGTCGCGCTGGTCGGCAAGGGCATCACCTTCGACAGCGGCGGCCTGTCGATCAAGCCGGCCGCCAACATGCACCACATGACGAGCGACATGGCCGGCGCAGCCGCCGTGATCGCCACCGTCTGCCTGGTCGCCGAGCTGGGCCTGCCGGTCGAGGTCACCGCCACCGTCCCGATCGCGGAGAACCTGCCCAGCGGGACCGCGTACCGCCCTGCCGACGTGGTGACCTTCCGCAACGGCAAGAAGGCCGAGATCACCAACACCGACGCCGAGGGCCGCGTCATCTTGGCCGACGCCCTCGCGCGAGCGGCCGAGGACTCCCCCGACGCCCTCCTGGAGACCTCCACGCTCACCGGCGCGCAGCTGGTCGCCCTCGGCTCGCGCACCGCCGGGGTCATGGGCAGCGACGACATGCGCGACGCCGTCGTGGCCGCCTCGGCCCGCAGCGGCGAGGCGATGTGGGCGATGCCGATGCCCGCCGAACTGCGCCGCGGGCTGGACTCGCCGATTGCCGACTTCGTCAACGCCAACGCCGACCGGATGGGCGGCATGCTGGTCGGGGCGCACTTCCTCGCCGAGTTCGTGCCGGACGGGGTGCCGTGGGCGCACATCGACATCGCCGGGCCGAGCTACAACACCGGAGCTCCCTGGGGCTACACGCCCAAGGGCGGCACCGGAGTGCCGGTGCGCACGCTGCTGGCGACCATCGAGGACCTCATCGCCGACGGGTGAGCTGCGGGAACGGCCCCGTCAGGGACGGCCCCGTCCACAGGCTCGCCCCGAGCCTGCGAGGGGTGAGGGGACGGGGTCCTTCACCGAGGCGAGCGGGGAGGGTGGTCCTTCTTCTTCGACCAGTCCCGCATCCGCTGCGGGTAGCCGGTCACCTGTGCGTCGTAGACGGGGATGCCCAGCTCGCGGGAGAGCCTACGGCCGGTCCCCGGGCCGTCGATCCGGCGCCGCGTCCACTCGCCGTCCGCGGCGACCAGGACGATCGTGGTCTCCGTGACCGCCGTCCGGGGCTCGACGTACCCCTCGACGCCGCGCCGGGTGGCGACGAACTGCTCGAGATGGGCGACGTCGGCCCGTCCGGAGCCCCGGTCGAGCGTGCCGCGGCCGGGCGTCCGGCCCCGCAGTCGGCCCCACAGCCCCATGTCCGCTCCCGTCCTCCCCGGGCCGCGCTCGGAGCGCGACGTCCGCCGTGGCAACGGTGCTGCCCACGGCCGCGTTCCCGGAGTGGCAGGATGGACGCGGACCATCCCCCGCCCGTGTAGACGCAGGCGGGCCCCGGCACCCGAGGAGTACTCGTGAGCGCACCCACCTCCCCCGCCGACCTGGTCATCCTCGGTGGTGGCTCGGGTGGCTACGCCGCCGCGCTGCGCGCCGCTGAACTGGGCATGTCCGTCGTCCTCGTCGAGCGGGACAAGGTCGGCGGCACCTGCCTGCACCGCGGCTGCATCCCCACCAAGGCACTGCTGCACGCCGGCGAGGTGGCCGACCTGGCTCGCGAGGGCGAGCAGTTCGGCGTCAAGACCTCGCTGGCCGGCATCGACATGGACGGCGTCAACAGCTACAAGGACGGCGTGATCTCCCGGCTCTACAAGGGCCTGCAGGGCCTGATCAAGAGCCGCAAGATCCAGTACGTCGAGGGCGAGGGCCGGCTGGTCTCCCCCACCGCGGTCGAGGCCGGCGGGCAGCGCTACGAGGGCAAGCACGTCCTGCTGGCCACCGGCTCCTACGCCCGCTCGCTGCCCGGCCTCGACATCGACGGCACCCGGGTCATCACCAGCGACCACGCGCTGAACATGGACCGGGTGCCCGCCTCGGCAATCATCCTGGGCGGCGGCGTCATCGGCTGCGAGTTCGCCAGCGCCTGGAAGTCCTTCGGCGTCGACGTCACCATCATCGAGGCCCTGCCGCACCTGGTGCCGCTGGAGGACGAGTCGTCCTCCAAGCTCCTGGAGCGCGCGTTCCGCCGCCGGAAGATCGGCTTCGAGCTCGGGAGCCGCTTCTCGGGCGTGCAGCACACCGAGAACGGCGTCAAGGTGTCGATGGAGAACGGCAAGGAGTTCGAGGCCGAGCTGCTGCTGGTGGCGGTGGGCCGCGGCCCGGTCAGCCAGGGCCTGGGCTACGAGGAGGCGGGCGTCGCCATGGAGCGCGGCTACGTCCTCGTCGATGAGTACCTCCGCACCAACGTGCCCACCATCTCCGCCGTCGGCGACCTCATCCCGACGCTGCAGCTGGCGCACGTCGGCTTCGCCGAGGGCATCCTCGTCGCCGAGCGGCTGGCCGGTCTCGAGCCCGCCCCGATCGACTACGCCGGCGTCCCGCGGATCACCTACTCCGACCCCGAGGTCGCCTCGGTCGGCCTCACCGAGGCGCAGGCCAAGGAGCGCTTCGGCGAGATCAAGACGCTGAACTACGACCTCGGCGGCAACGGCCGCAGCCAGATCCTCAAGACCGCCGGCGCGGTCAAGCTGGTGCAGGCCGTCGACGGCCCCGTCGTCGGCGTGCACATGGTCGGCAGCCGGGTCGGCGAGCTGATCGCCGAGGCCCAGTTGATCTACAACTGGGAGGCCGAGGCCGACGACGTGGCCGCCCTCATCCACCCGCACCCGACGCAGAGCGAGGCCCTGGGCGAGGCCCACCTCGCGCTCGCCGGCAAGCCGCTGCACGTGCACGGCTGACCCACCGCACCACCTCCCCCACCCACCGCGCCAGAAGGAGCCCTGCCCCGATGCCGACCTCCGTCACCATGCCCGCCCTGGGCGAGAGCGTCACCGAGGGCACGGTCACCCGATGGCTCAAGCAGGAGGGTGAGCAGGTCGAGGTCGACGAGCCCCTCCTCGAGGTCTCGACCGACAAGGTCGACACCGAGATCCCCTCGCCGGCCGCCGGCGTCCTGAGCAGGATCCTGGTCGCCGAGGACGAGACGGTCGAGGTCGGAGCCGAGCTCGCCGTCATCGGTGGGGAGGGCGACGGCGGCGGCTCCGGCGGCCCCGCGTCGGCCGAGGACGCCGACACCACCCCGCAGACCCCGGCCGAGCAGGTCGAGGACGCCGGTCCCGGTCCGTCGGACGCGCCGCAGGAGGCGCAGGAGGAGCCGCAGCCCGCGCCGGCCTCGGCCGACGGCGGTTCCGGCGGTGGCGGTGGCGGTGGCGGTGGCGGTGGCGGCCAGGGGACGCCGGTGACCATGCCGGCGCTGGGGGAGAGCGTCACCGAGGGGACCGTCACCCGCTGGCTGAAGTCCGTCGGTGACGAGGTGACCGCCGACGAGCCGCTGCTCGAGGTCTCCACCGACAAGGTCGACACCGAGATCCCCGCACCGGCGTCGGGCACCCTGCTCTCGATCTCGGTGGACGAGGACGAAACGGTCGAGGTGGGCGCGGAGCTGGCGGTCATCGGCTCCGGCTCCGGCGGCGGGGGTGCCCCCGCGGAGGCCCCCTCCGCCCCGGCCGAGCAGAAGCCGCAGTCGCAGGAGGAGCCGCGGGAGCCGGCAGCGCCGGCGCAGGCGAAGGCCCCGACCCCGCAGGCCGACCCCACCCCGCAGCAGGCACAGCCCGCCTCGGAGCAGCCCGGCGCCGACTACGGCTCCGGTGGCGTCCTGCCGAGCACCTCCCCCACCGACGCGCCCTCGCCGGCCCAGGCGGTGGCTCCGCAGGCACCCGCCCAGCCGAAGACCCCGGCGCCGGCGCCCGCCGGTGACGGGGGCGGTCAGTACGTCACCCCGCTGGTGCGCCGGCTGGCCGCCGACCGCGGCGTGGACCTGTCCTCGGTCACCGGCACCGGCGTCGGCGGGCGGATCCGCAAGCAGGACGTCATCGCCGCTGCCGAGAAGGCCGCCGCTCCGGCTCCGGCTGCCCCGGCTCCGGCCGCCGCGGCCTCGGGCCGGCCGACGCCGAGCCCCTCGCCGGCGGCCAAGCCCGACACCTCGCTGCGCGGGCGCACCGAGAAGATGTCCCGGCTGCGCGGCGTCATCGCCCGCCGGATGGTGGAGTCGCTGCAGGTCAGCGCCCAGCTGACGACGGTCGTCGAGGCGGACGTCACCGCGATCGCGCGGCTGCGGGACCGCGCCAAGCGGGACTTCGAGGCGCGTGAGGGCGTGAAGCTCTCGTTCCTGCCGTTCTTCGCGAAGGCGGCGGTCGAGGCGCTCAAGGCCCACCCGGCCGTGAACTCCTCGATCGACCTGGAGGCCGGCACGGTGACCTACCACGACGCCGAGAACCTGGGCATCGCGGTCGACACCGAGCGTGGCCTGCTGGTGCCGGTGATCAGGGACGCCGGTGACCTGAGCATCGGCGGGCTGGCCCGCAAGATCGCCGACCTGGCGGAGCGCACCCGCACCAACAAGGTGACCCCGGATGAGCTCGGCGGCGGCACCTTCACGCTGACCAACACCGGCAGCCGCGGGGCGCTGTTCGACACGCCGATCATCAACCAGCCGCAGGTGGCGATCCTCGGCGTGGGCACCGTGGTCAAGCGTCCGGTCGTCGTCCAGGACCCCGGCCTGGGCGAGGTCATCGCGGTCCGGTCGATGGTCTACCTGGCGCTGACCTACGACCACCGGATCGTCGACGGCGCCGACGCCGCCCGCTTTCTGGGCACGGTGAAGGAGCGGCTGGAGGCCGGTCAGTTCCACGGCGAGCTCGGCCTCGCCTGATCCGCACCGATCGGGGCCCCGGCGACAGCCGGGGCCCCGATCGCGTCCGCCCCCTGGAGGACAGACATGAAGGTCGCGGTCACCGGTTCCTCGGGGCTGATCGGGACGCGCCTGGTGGCCGCGCTGCGGGCTGACGGGCACGAGGTGCTGCGGCTGGTCCGCCGGACGCCGCGGACGGCGGACGAGCACCGCTGGGACCCCCAGCACCGGCAGATCGACCCGGCTCTGCTCTCCGACGTCGACGCCGTGGTGAACCTGGCCGGCACCCCCATCCGGCCGCGCCCCTTCACCGCCGGCTACAAGGAGCAGCTGCGCTCCAGCCGGCTCGACAGCACGATCACGGTGAGCGAGGCGCTGGCCGCCGTGGCCGCGGCCGATCCGGGACGCCGCCGGGTGCTGCTCTCCGCGTCGGCGGTGGGCTACTACGGCGACACCGGCGACCGACCGGTGCGGGAGGACGCGCCACCCGGCAGCGACTTCCTGGCCCGGCTGTGCGTCGACTGGGAGGCCGGCACCCGCACCGCCGAGGACGCCGGCGTGCGGGTCGTGCACCTGCGCACCGGCCTGGTGGTCGGGCGCGACGCCATGCTGGTCCGCATCCTCGGCCTGGTCTTCCGGGCCGGCCTGGGCGGTCGGATGGGCTCGGGACGGCAGTACTGGCCCTGGATCAGCCTGGACGACGAGGTGGACGCGATCCGCTTCCTGCTCACCGCCGACGTCTCCGGTCCGGTGAACCTCACCGGACCCGCCCCCGTGACCAACGCCGAGTTCGTGCGGCGCCTGGCGGCCGCCGTGCACCGGCCCGCGGTCCTGCCGGTGCCCGGGCCGGTCCTGTCGCTGGCTCTGGGCGAGTTCGGCCGGTCCAGCGTGCTGGCCGGTCAGCGCGCAGTGCCGGCGGCGCTGGAGCGAGCCGGTTACCAGTGGACCCACCGCGACCTCGACGACGCCCTCCGGGTGGCCCTCCAGCGCGGCTGAGCCGGCTCAGGACACCCGCTCGGCCGACGCGATCCGCCACCCCTCCGAGGTGGCCACGAGCGTCATGCGCACCTCCGCCTCGCCGCGACCCGCGACCGGGCGCAGCGCCGGGCCTCCGGGGTCCGCGGCGCGCACCACCTCGTAGGCAGGCCAGCGGTCGACGACCCGCAGGGTCACCTGGCCCTGTGCGGCCGCGCCGTCGAGCACGGTGGCGTCGACCACCTCGGGTGCGAAGCCGTGGACCGTCTCACCCGCGGCGGACAGAGCGGCGATCGTGCCCCGGTCGGCGGTGAGGGAGGTGCTGCCCGGCGCGTACACACCGTCGAGCAAGGCCGGCGCGCCGGTGGAGAGAGCCTGTGCCCGGCGTTGGTAGAGCTCGGTGAGCCGGGCCGCCCAGTCCTCCTCGGGCACGGCCGCGGCCCCACCCCCGGCTGCCGGCGCCGGGACGGTCCCCGACGGCACCGCCTCCGGCTCGACGGTGCGCGGTGCGCTCGCGGCGCGGTCGGCCAGCGCGGGCGGCGCCGGCTCGGACGGGTCGCTCCCCCACGGGCTCCCGAGCCACACCACGAGAGCCACGGCAGCGGCCACCCCCGCCAGCGCGCCGACCCGGCGGAGCGCCCCGCCCGACGGCACGAGCGCCGTGACCGCCCTCCTGTGGTGGGGTGCGAGCGCCACCGGGTCCCGCCGGTGCCGGCCGGGGACCTGGTGGGTGAGCTCGGTGCGCGGGCCCCGGTGGGTGCGGGCGAGCTCCTCGTCGGGCACCCCGGTCCGCGGCAACCGCACCGGCTCCGGACGGCAGGCGTGCCGCAGGTCGAGGGCGAAGGCGGCGGCCGACCCGCGGTCGTGCGGGTCGGGCGAGAGCCCGCGGGCGATCACCGCCAGCAGGTCCGCGGGCGCGTCGGGGGCGAGCTCGGCGAGGTCGGGCAGCACGCCGTCGGCGGCGACCCGCAGCGTGTCGGCCGGCGTCGCGGCGTTCCACGGCGCCACCCCGGTGAGCGCGTGGAAGGCCGCCGCGGCGACACCGAAGACGTCGGACTCCGGCCCTGGAGCGCCGCCGCGGGCGACCGTCGGGTCGACGTAGGCCGGTGTGAGCTCACCGGCTGCCTCCTCTCCCAGCACCCGCGCCACCCCGAGGTCGGTGAGCACCGGGCGGCCCTCGGCGGTGAAGACGACGTTGCCCGGGGAGAGGTCGCCGTGCACCACCCCACGCTCGTGCGCGTGGGCCAGCGCGGCGGCCACCGGGGCCAGAGCGGTGACCACCTCCCCTGGTCGCAACCGGCCGCGGCGGGCCAGCAGTGCGGCCAGGCTGCCGCCGGGCAGCAGGTCGAGCACCAGGGCCACGCGTGGCTGCCCGCCACGGCGCGGTCCGTGCACGACCTCGTGCAGCCGGACCAGGTGCGGGTGGTCGAGCTCGCCGAGCAGCGCCGCCTCGCGCGCCTGACGCTCGGCGTCCCCGGCGACCAGCAGCTTCACCGCCACCGGTGCGCCACCGGACCGGGGCACCGCCCGCCACACCTCACCGGACCCGCCTCGGCCGAGCAGCTCCTCCAGCCGGTAACCGGGGACGACGGGCGCGGGCGAGGGCGACGGCATGGCGGGCACCGTAGGCGGCCGCGCGGGGACCCCGCTCCGGCTGTCCACAGGGGCCGGCCCCCTCCACAGGACCGGGCCCGGACGGGTGGCACGGCGGTGCGCGTCCTAGGTTCGGGCCATGCCGCTGCCCGCCCGCGCCCAGGTCGTCGTCGTCGGAGCGGGGCTGGCCGGGCTGTCCGCGGCCCTCCGGCTCGCCGCCGCGGGCGTGGACGTGCACGTCGCCGAGGCCGCCGCGCACGCCGGCGGCCGGCTGGCCACCGATCGGGTCGACGGGTTCGTCGTCGACCGCGGCTTCCAGGTGCTCAACACCGCGTACCCGCGCGCCGCCGACCTCGACCTGCCGGCCCTCGACCTGGGCTGGTTCTGGCCGGGCGCGGCGATCCGGGTCGACGGTCGCCGGTTCCGGGTGGTCGACCCGCGGCGTCGACCCACGGCCGCGCTGGACACGCTCCGGGCACCGATCGGCTCGCCGGTGCGCAAGGCGGCCGTCGCCGCCTACTCCGCCCGGGCCGCCTACACCCCGGTCGACCGGCTGTCGCGGGAGCCCGAGACCTCCGCCGAGGAGCGGCTGCGGCGGGCCGGCGTGGGGGACACCGCGCTGGAACGCTTCTTCCGGCCGTTCCTCGCCGGCGTGCTGCTGGAGGACCGGCTGGAGACCTCGAGCCGGTACCTGGACCTGCTGTGGCGGAGCTTCGCCCGCGGGGGGATCGGCCTGCCGGCCCGCGGCATGCAGGCGGTCGGCGAGCAGCTGGCCGAGCGGGTCGGCGCCGACCGCGTGCACCTGGGCGTCCGGGTCACCGCCGTGAGCGGCGACGCGGTCAGCACCGAGGCCGGGCGCACCCGTGCCGACGCGGTCGTCGTCGCCTCCGACCCCGACACCGCGGCCGCGCTGGTCCCCGGGCTGACGGCGTCCGCGCCCCGGCAGGTGACCACCCACCTGCACGTGCTGCCGTCCTCCCCGACCGGGGAGCCGCTGCTGGTCCTCGGCACGCCCGGCGGACGTCTGGTGAACAGCGCCGTGCTCACCGACGCCCAGCCCGCCTACAGCCCCGACGGCCGGGCGCTGGTCGCCAGCTCCACCCTGGCGCCGACCCGGGAGCCCGACGTGCGGGCCGAGGTCGCGGCGTTGCACGGGGTCGACCCCGGCGACCTGCAGCACCTCACCTCGGTCACCGTGCCGCAGGCCCAACCGGCCGCCGTCCCGCCGCTGCGCCTGCGGCTGCCGGTGGACCTGGGCGGTGGGCTGTTCGTGGCCGGCGACCACCGGGACACCCCGTCCATCCAGGGCGCCATGGCCAGCGGCGCCCGGGCCGCCCGCGCCGTCCTGCGTGCCCTCTCCCCCGACCAGCGAGGAGCTGCCTGACCGTGCCCGCCACCGCACCGACCATCCTGGCCACCAGCATCGGCTTCGACTCCCGCCGCCGCGGCCCCTACGACTGGGCACCGGGACCGGTCTTCGACCTCGCGTTCGAGCTCGCGGGGGCGTCCGAGCGGCCGCGGTTGTGCTACCTCGGCACCGCCACCGGCGACGACCCGGTGCGGGTGGCCGGTGTGTACGGGGCCTTCGCCGGCAGCGGGGTGCAGGTCAGCCACCTGAGCCTCTTCCCCATGCCCACCGTTCCCGACCTGCGCGCGCACCTGCTGGCGCAGGACGCCGTCTGGGTCGGCGGCGGCAGCGTCGCGAACCTGCTCGCCGTGTGGCGGGTGCACGGGCTCGACGAGGTGTTCCGGGAGGTGTGGCAGGCCGGTGTCGTGCTGGGCGGGGTGTCGGCCGGATCGCTGTGCTGGCACGTCGGCGGCACGACCGACTCCTACGGCCCCGATCTGCGCCCGGTGACCAACGGGCTCGGGCTGATCCCGACGTCCAACGGCGTGCACTACGACTCCGAGGAGCAGCGCCGTCCGCTGTACCACCGCCTCGTGGCCGACGGCACGCTGCCCGGCGGGCACGCCACCGACGACGGCGTGGGGCTGGTCTACCGCGGCACGGAGCTGGTGGAGGCGGTCGCCGACCGGCCGGACAAGGCCGCCTACCGGGTGCAGCGGGGCCCCGACGGCACCGCGGTCGAGACCCGCATCGAGCCCCGGCGCCTGCGCTGAGGACGGGCTTAGGCTGAGCGCGTGACGGAGCTGCAGGTGATCCGGGCGGGCACGGTCCCCTACGAGGAGGCCTGGGAGCGCCAGCGCGAGCTGCACGCCGCCCGGGTGGCCGGCGAGGGGCCCGACACGCTGCTGCTGCTGGAGCACCCGCCGGTCTACACCGCGGGCAAGCGCACCGAGCCGCACGAGCGCCCCTTCGACGGCACTCCGGTCATCGACGTGGACCGCGGCGGCAAGATCACCTGGCACGGACCCGGCCAGCTCGTCGGCTACCCGATCGTCCGGTTGGCCGACCCGGTCGACGTCGTCGCCCACGTGCGGCGCCTGGAGGCAGCGCTCATCGAGGTGTGCGGCGGTCTCGGCCTGGCCACGGAGCGGGTCGAGGGCCGCAGCGGCGTGTGGGTGCGCGCCGATGACCGCGGCCCGGACCGCAAGGTCGCCGCCATCGGGGTCCGGGTGGCCAGGGGCGTGACCATGCACGGGTTCGCGCTCAACTGCGACCCCGACATGTCGGCGTTCGGCAACATGATCCCCTGCGGGATCGTGGACGCCGGCGCCACCGCGCTCACCACCGAACTCGGCCGCGACGTGACCGTCGCCGAGGTCATCGACCAGGTCGAGCAGGCGATGCGCGAGGTGCTCACGACCGCCGTCCCCGCCTGAGAGAGGACCCGCCTCCCCACCCCTCGCACGCTCGGGGCGGTGCCCTGGTGGGGGGCTTCAGCCGAGGACGAAGTTGACCAGCCGGCCGGGGACGGCGACGACGCGGCGCACCGTCCTCCCGTCCAGGTGCGCGGCGACCTTGTCGTCGGCCCGGGCCGCGGCCTCCAGCGCGGCGGCGTCGGCGTCGGCCGGGACCGTCACCTGGGCCCGCACCTTGCCGTTGACCTGGACCGCCACCTGCACGGTGTCCTCGACCAGCCAGCGCTCGTCGGCCTCCGGGAACGGGTGCCAGGCCAGCGACTCGCCGTGGCCCAGCCGCGCCCACAGCTCCTCGGCGATGTGCGGGGCCAGCGGCGCGACCAGCAGCACCAGCGGCTCGGCCACCGACCGCGGCACCGCGGAGTCCGCCCCGTAGGTCTGGGTGAGGTGGTTGGTCAGCTCGGTGATCCGGGCGATCGCGATGTTGAACCGCAGCGTCGACATCCCGTCCCGGACCCCGGCGATCGCCCGGTGCAGCGCCCGCAGCGTCTCCTCGGCCGGCTGGACGTCGTCCGCCGCCCGGACCGCGCCGGTCTGCTCGTCGACGACGACCCGCCAGATCCGCTGCAGCAGCCGCTGCGACCCGACGACGGCCTTGGTCTCCCACGGCCGGGACTGCTCCAGCGGGCCGGTCGACATCTCGTAGACCCGGAGCGTGTCCGCGCCGTACGCGCCGATCATCTCGTCGGGCGTCACCATGTTCTTCAGGCTCTTGCCCATCTTCCCGTACTCGCGGTTGACCGGCCGGCCCTCGTGGAGGAACTGCCCGTCGCGCTCCTCCACCTCGGCGGCGGGCACGTGGAAGCCACGCTCGTCGGTGTAGGCGTAGGCCGAGATGTAGCCCTGGTTGACCAGCCGCCGGAACGGCTCCTCGCTGCTGACGTAGCCCAGGTCGTGCAGCACCTTGTGCCAGAAGCGGGCGTACAGCAGGTGCAGCACGGCGTGCTCCATGCCGCCGACGTACAGGTCGACGCCTCCGACGTCGGCGGGCTCCCGCGGCCCCAGCCAGTAGCGCTCCAGCTCCGGGTCGACCATCTGCGTGTCGTCGGAGGGGTCCAGGTAGCGCAGGTAGTACCAGCAGGAGCCAGCCCAGTTGGGCATCGTGTTGGTCTCGCGCCGGTACTTCCGCAGGCCCTCGCCCAGGTCCAGCTCCACCGTCGTCCAGTCGGCGACCCGGGACAGCGGCGGCTCCGGCGCGGAGTCGGCGTCGTCGTCGGCGAAGGTCTTGGGCGAGTAGTCGTCGACCTCGGGCAGCAGCACCGGCAGCATCGACTCCGGGACGGCGACCGGCAGGTCGTCCTCGTCGTAGACCACCGGGAACGGCTCGCCCCAGTAGCGCTGCCGGCTGAACAGCCAGTCGCGCAGCTTGTAGGTCGTCGTCGCCTCGCCGTGGCCGCGCTGCACCAGCCAGTCGGTGATCGTCGCTTTCGCGGTCGCCTTGTCCAGGCCGTTCAGTGAGATCTCGTCGTTGGCCGAGTTGATCATCGGGCCGGCGCCGGTGTAGGCACCGCCGTCGAAGTCCTCCGGCGGCTGCACCGTGCGGACCACCGGCAGGCCGAAGACCTGCGCGAACTCGAAGTCGCGGGTGTCCTCGCCCGGAACGGCCATGATCGCGCCGGTGCCGTAGCCGGTCAGCACGTAGTCGGCGATGAACACCGGCAGCTCGCGGCCGTTGACCGGGTTCACCGCGGTGACGCCCAGCCAGATGCCGGTCTTCTCCCGCGCCTCGTTCTGCCGGTCCAGCTCCGAGCGGCGGGAGGCCTGCCGCTGGTAGGTCCGCACCGCCTCGGCCGGGGTCGCCGCGCCGCCGGTCCACCGCGGGTCGGTGCCGTCCGGCCACGCGGCGGCGGTCAGCGTCTCGACCAGGGGGTGCTCGGGCGCCAGCACCACGTACGTGGCACCGAACAACGTGTCGGGCCGGGTGGTGAACACCTCGATGCTCCGGTCCCCGACGGGGAACCGGATCCGCGCACCGGTCGAGCGGCCGATCCAGTTGCGCTGCATCTGCTTCACCGCGTCCGACCAGTCCAGCCGGTCCAGGTCGGCGAGCAGTCGCTCGGCGTAGGCGGTGATCCGCATCATCCACTGGGTCAGCGGACGCCGGAACACCGGGAAGTTGCCGCGCTCGGAGCGCCCGTCGGGCGTGACCTCCTCGTTGGACAGCACCGTGCCCAGGCCAGGGCACCAGTTCACCGGCGCCTGGTGCAGGTAGGCCAGCCGGTGCGCGTCGACGACCCTCCGCCGCTCCACGCCGTCCAGTTCGGCCCATGGGCGGCCCGTCCCGTTCGTGCCCGGAGCAGGCTCGCGCGTGCCGGCGTCCAGCTCGGCGACCAGCTCCTCGATCCGCCGCGCCCTCCCGGCGTCCTCGTCGAACCAGGACCCGAAGATCTGCAGGAAGATCCACTGGGTCCACCTGTAGTAGCCCGGGTCGATCGTGGCGAAGGTGCGGCGCTCGTCGTGGTCGACGCCCAGCCGGCGCAGCTGCCCCCTGATGGCTGCGATGTTGGCCTCGGTGGTGATCCGCGGGTGCTGCCCGGTCTGGACGGCGTACTGCTCGGCGGGCAGGCCGAAGGCGTCGTAGCCCATCGGGTGCAGCACGTTGGCGCCGTCCATGCGGAGGAACCGGCTGGTCGCGTCGGTGCCCAGGTAGCCCAGCGGGTGGCCGACGTGCAGGCCGGCGCCCGACGGGTACGGGAACATGTCCATCACGAAGGCCTTCGGCCGGTCGGCGACCCGCTCGAAGCCCTCGGACAGCCGGCCCGTCGGGTTCGGGGTGTGGAACGTCCCCTCGGCCGCCCAGCGGTCCTGCCACGCCAGCTCGATCCGCTGCGCCAGGGCGGGTGTGTAGCGGTGCGGCGGGACGTCGACCGCCACCTGATCGGCGCTGGGCTGGTCGGCCGTCTGGCTCATCGTGGTGCTCCTGGTCCTCGGGGGCTCGTACCGGCGACGGACAGCAAAAGACCCCTCACGCAGGAGGGGTCGCCGTGCTGACGGGGGGTCTCAGGTCAGCACGGCCGCGCAAGCAGGAGCCGCCTGGTCACCCCTCCAGCCTACCGCGCGCGGCCACCCGGCCCGGCCTCACCCGCAGTGGGGAGATGGCACGGGTCGGGTGGAGCCCCGCTGCGCTCCGGCCGATGTCGGTCAGGTGCGACCCACCCGGCACACCGCCGCCCCGTCCCGCCACGCCCTCGGCCTGACGCTGACGGCCCTGGCCCTGTTCGCCACCGGCGTGTGGAGCCGTCCGGACGGCGAGGTGTGGGCGGTCGCCTACGACCTCGTCCTCTACAACCTCGTGTACGTGGGGGCCGCCCTGGTCTGCGGGATCGCGGCGCGGCGGGCGCAGGCCGACCGGCTGGCCTGGTGGGCGATGACGACCTCCCTCGTGTGGGGCCTCGTGGGCAACCTGGTCTACAGCCTGGTCGTCGCGCCGATGCCCGAGGAACCGTTCCCGTCGATCGCCGACGCCTGCTACCTCGTCTACTACGTCCCGCTCTACGTCGCCCTGATCGGGTTGATCCGTGCCCGCGTCGCGCGGTTCCACGCCAGCATGTGGCTCGACGGGGTCGTGGGCGCCCTCGGCGCGGGCGCGGTCGCCGTCGCCCTCCTCCTCGGGCCCGCCCTGGAGGTCACCGAGGGGCACCTGGCCGCCGTCCTCACCAACCTCGCCTACCCGGTGGCCGACGTCGTCCTGCTCGCCCTGCTGGTCGGGGTGAGCGCGATGCTGGGTGTCCGGCGTGAGCGCACGCTGCTGCTCGTCGGCGCCGCGATCGCGGCCAACCTCGTCGGTGACATCGTCTACCTGGACCTCGCGACTGCCGGCGTCTACGTCGAGGGTGGACCGCTCGACCTCACCTGGCTGTCCGCGATGGCGCTGTTCGCCCTGGCGGCGCACACCAGCGACCCGGACGCCGCCCGAGCGTCGGTGCAGGCCGGCGCGCGGGCGGGCACGCGGGTCGGCTGGCGCGTCCTGGCCCTGCCGCTGACCTGCAACCTGGCGAGCCTGGTGATCCTCGCCGCCGGCTACGGGCACCGGTTCTCCGCCGCGGCCGCCTGGCTCGCCGTCGGGTGCGTCGTCGCCGCCCTGGCTCGCACCGCGATCACCTTCCGTGAGGTCCGCGCCTTCAACGAGGTCCGCGAGCAGGCCCGGACCGACGAGCTGACCGGCCTGCCCAACCGGCGGGCGCTGCTGGACGAGGCCCGCCGGATGCTGGACACCGCCACTGCCCGCCACCCCGCCGCCCTGCTGCTGCTCGACCTGGACGGCTTCAAGGAGGTCAACGACAGCCTGGGGCACCACGCCGGCGACAGCCTGCTGCGGCAGGTCGGGCCGCGACTGCACGGCGTGCTGCACGCCTCGGACACGCTGGCCCGGCTCGGTGGTGACGAGTTCGCCGTCCTGCTGCCCGACGTCCCACTCGACGAGGCCCAGGAGCGGGCCGTGCGGATCCGCGAGCAGCTGCTGCAGCCCTTCACCGTCGAGGGGACCCGCCTGCACGTGGGCGTGAGCATCGGCGTCGCCACGGCCCCCGTCCCCGCAGCGACGGTGCAGGAGCTGCTCCGCTGCGCCGACGTCGCCATGTACACGGCCAAGTCCAGCCGGGAGGGCGTCCGCGCCTACGTCCCCGACCCGCGCGGCGGCACCGGGGACCGCCTGCACACGATGGAGGAGCTGCGGACGGCGCTGGAGGACGGCGGCCAGCTCGCCGTCCACCTGCAGCCGCAGGTCGCCCTCGAGGACGGCCGCGTCGTCGGCGCGGAGGCCCTGGTCCGCTGGCACCACCCGACCCGCGGCCTGCTCTCCCCCGCCGAGCTGCTCCCCGCCGCCGAGCAGGCCGGGCTGCTGCGTCCGCTCGCCGACGCCGTGCTGGAGCTGTCCCTCGCCGCCACCGCCCGCTGGTGGCGGGAGCGCCGCGTGCCCGTCTCGGTGAACCTCTCGGCGGCGGACGTCACCGACCTCGACCTGCCCACCAAGGTCGCCGGGGCGCTGGCGCGGCACGGTCTGCCGGCTGCGGCGCTGACCCTGGAGCTGGTCGAGGACACCCTCATGGCCGACCCCGACCGGGGGCGGGTCGTCCTCGGTGAGCTGCGGCGGCTCGGTGTCCGGACGTCGATCGACGACTACGGCACCGGTTACAGCTCGCTGGCCTACCTGCGCCACCTGCCGGCCGACGAGCTCAAGCTCGACCGGAGCCTCACCCGGGACGTCGGCCGCGACCCGCGGGCCGCGGCGATCGTCCGGCACACCGTGGCGCTCGCCCACGACCTCGGTCTCACGCTGGTGGCCGAGGGCGTCGAGGACGACGACACCGGCGCCGTCCTCGCGGGTCTCGGGTGCGACACCGCGCAGGGGTACGCGATCGCCCGGCCGATGCCGGTGGAGGCGTTCCTCGAGTGGTTGCGGGCGTCCGTCCCGGCGCAGCTGTGACGACACCGTCCGCCCGGCTGGGGCGCAGCCGGTCTCGCGGCGGGCCGGCGAGGGTCGCCCGCGCGTAGGTCGTCCCGGGTGGGCCGTCGCTCCCCCCACCGGGCGGGGTCGGAGCGGAGCAGGCGTCGGGACCGGGCCCTCGGTCCGCCGCGCGACGGCCGCCTGCTCGTCGTGGATGACGCCCCGCCGGGGTCCGGTGGAGGTGCGCAGCTGCACCCGACGACGCTGCCCGGCCCCTCCTGCGGCCGCCGTCCCGGGGACCACGCTCGGGGTGTGCCGTCCGCGGTGAGCGGGCAGGATGGCCGCCGACACGATCAACCGGAGGTGCATCCCGTGTTCCGCAAGAAGACGCACGGCCAGATCATCGGCGAGGAGCTGCAGGAGGGCCTCGCCCACATCGGGACGGCGGTGGCGGAGGCCCGGAAGGCGGCGACGGACCAGCTGGCACCGCGCGTGGAGGCCGCCCGTGAGGCGAGCGGCCCGGCGCTGGACGCCGCCATGGGGGCGGTCGCGCCCAAGGTCGCCGCCGCGGTGGCCGTGGCCGCACCCGCCGTCGAGGCCGCCCGGGACGCGCTGGCCCCGCGGGTGGAGGCCGCCCGCGACGCCCTCGGCCCCCACGTCGTCGCGACCCGCGACGCGCTGACCCCCCGGGTCGAGGCCGCTCGTGAGGCCGCCGCCCCGCACCTGGCCGCCGCGGTGACCGCCGCCCAGGCCGCGGCCACCAAGGCCGCCACCGACCTGGGGCCACGCGTCGAGGCCGCCCGCGAGGCGGCGCAGAAGACGCTGGTGGAGGACCTCGTCCCCCGGGTGGTGGCCGCCCAGGCGGCCACCCTGGCCTACGCCGCGCCCCGGGTGCTCGCCGCTCGCGAGGCGGTGGCCCCCGTGCTGGAGACCACCCGCGAGTCGCTCACCTCGGGCCTGGGCAGCGCCCGCGACGAGCTCGACCTGCGCCGCCTGGAGCTGGCCGCCGCGACCGCCAAGGCCGCGAAGAAGCGGGGCGAGCTGGAGAAGGCGGCGGCGAAGAAGCGCCGGGAACTGGAGAGGAAGGCCGCCAAGGCGGGTAAGGGGGTGAAGCGGAAGGTCGGGATCGAGTCCCAGCCGCGGCGCTGGCCGTGGCTGCTCGCCGTCCTCGGCATCGCCGCCGCCGTGGCGGTGGTGCTGCGCCGTCGCAGCGGCTCCGATGACCTGTGGACCCCCGCCCCCACCGGCGACGGGCCCGTGCCGAGCTACCGAGAGGACCCCGTGCCCAGCTCCCCGAGCAACTCCGGCAAGACCGTCTCGACCGCCCAGACCACGCCTGGCGACGCCACACCGCCGGACACCGACGCCGGCTCGTGGGCTCAGCAGTCCAAGCCCACGGAGAGCCCCGGCTCCGCCACCCCCGGCACCGCCACGACCAGCCCGGACGACCCGGCGCTGGACACCGCCACCGCCTCGCCGAACGACCAGCCGCAGACCGCTTCCGGCGGGGTCGGCTCCGACTCCGAGGACCCGCGCAACCCGGCGACCTGACCGCACCCCACCCCTGAGCAGCGACGCCCGCCTCGACCGAGGCGGGCGTTGCCGTCTCCGGGGGTACCGTGGTCGATCATGAGCGAGACGGCGGCCCCGACCCCCTCGTCCGACACCCCGCTGGCACCCTCCGGCCGCAAGCTGCTGCGCCTGGAGGTCCGCAACAGCCAGGTGCCGATCGAGCGCAAGCCGGAGTGGATCAAAACGCGGCTCAAGACCGGCCCGGAGTACACCGAGCTGAAGTCGCTGGTGCGCCGCGAGGGCCTGCACACCGTCTGCGAAGAGGCCGGCTGTCCCAACATCTACGAGTGCTGGGAGGACCGGGAGGCGACCTTCCTCATCGGCGGCGACCAGTGCACCCGGCGGTGCGACTTCTGCCAGATCGACACGGGCAAGCCCGCCGACTTCGACGCCGACGAGCCGCGCCGGGTCGCCGAGAGCGTCGCCACGATGCAGCTGCGGTACGCCACCGTGACCGGCGTCGCCCGGGACGACCTGCCCGACGGCGGCGCCTGGCTCTACGCCGAGACGGTCCGGCAGATCCACGCCGCCGTCCCCGGCTGCGGCGTCGAGCTGCTCATCCCCGACTTCAACGCCGACCCGGCCCAGCTCGCCGAGGTCTTCTCCTCCCGGCCCGAGGTGCTCGCGCACAACGTCGAGACCGTGCCGCGCATCTTCAAGCGGATCCGCCCCGGCTTCCGGTTCGAGCGGTCGCTGGCGGTCATCACCGCCGCCCGCGAGGCCGGGCTGGTCACCAAGTCCAACCTGATCCTGGGCATGGGTGAGGAGCCGCACGAGGTCGTCGAGACGATGCAGGCCCTCCACGACGCCGGCTGCGACCTGCTGACGATCACCCAGTACCTGCGCCCCTCACCCCGGCACCACCCCGTCGTCCGCTGGGTCAAGCCCGACGAGTTCGTCGGCTTCCAGCAGACGGCCGAGGAGATCGGCTTCCCCGGCGTGCTCGCCGGGCCGCTGGTCCGCAGCTCCTACCGGGCCGGCCGGCTGTACCAGCAGGCCGTCGAGGCGCGCGGGCTGACCCGCTCGATCTGAGGACGGCGTTCCCTGGCCCGCTGCAGGGGCCCGCCGTGAGCTCGCGAGCGGCGGGAGGCAGCGGGTCCTCCGACTATCCTGTGGGTATGGCACGCAGCAGGCCCACCGACCCCCCCGCGCCCGCCGGCACCGGCAAGGCCGCCACCGGGCCCGGCTCCCGCTTCCGCGGCCGGAGCGGGTCGACCGGGGCCACGGCCTCCGGCCGAGGCGCAGGCACGGTCGGCAAGGACGGCCGGCCCAAGGTGGGCCGGCTCAAGAAGGTCGGCAACCAGGCCCGCATGATCAAGCAGGCCTACTCGCTGACCCGCAAGAACGACCCCAAGCTGCCCTGGGTCATGCTCATCGCCTTCGTCGCGGTCGCCGCCGTCATCGAGCTGATCGCCATCCTCTTCGGGGCGCCGTTCCTCTTCCTGCCCATCGCGATCATCTTCGGTCTGCTGGCCGCGATGATCGTCTTCGGCCGCCGCGCCCAGGGCTCGGCCTACCGCCAGGTGGAGGGCCAGCCCGGCGCCGCGGCGTGGGTGCTCGAGGGCATGCGCGGCGACTGGCAGGTCTCCTCCGGCGTCGCCGGCACCACGCAGCTGGACGCCGTGCACCGGGTGCTCGGCCGTCCCGGCGTCATCCTGGTCGCGGAGGGCTCGCCCTCCCGGGTCCGCCCGCTGCTGGCCCAGGAGAAGAAGCGCATCGCCCGCATCGCCGGTGACGCCCCGATCTACGACGTCCTCGTCGGCGACGAGGAGGGCCAGGTGCCGCTGCGCAAGCTCAGCGCGCACGTGATGAAGCTGCCCCGCAACCTCTCGGGCGGTGAGCTCAACGCCCTGCGCAAGCGGCTGTCCGCGCTGGGCGGGCCGCGGATGCCGGTCCCCGGCGGCCCGATGCCCGGCGGCCGTCAGATGACGGTCAGCCAGCGCCAGGTGCGCCGGCGGTAGGACGACGCGACGAGAGCCCCCGTGCCGGCCGGCACGGGGGCTCTCCTGCGTTCAGCCCCGGACGACCGCGGTGTCGGTCAGCCGGTCGTGCAGCCCGCGCCCGTCGGCGTCCACCACGAGCGCGGGCACCAGCACCATGAGCAGGCCCGTGCGGACGACGGCCCGCCACAGGGCCACTCGTCGCCCGGGCCGCGGGTGGGCCAGCCGCAGCCCGAGCAGCCGCATGCCCGGCGTCTGCCCGAAGGCGACCAGGGTGCCGACGGTGATCAGCGCGAACGACAGCAGGCTCCAGTTGCCGGGCAGCACCGGGGAGGTGAACAGCCCCGCGACCAGCGCCGCGGCGATCGCGTCGACGGAGAAGGCACCGACCCGGCTGGAGAAGGTCGCCAGCGAGCCGGGGCCGTCGGAGGGCAGTCCCAGTGCGGCGCCACGCGGGCGCTCCTGAGAGGGTGGCTGCGCGTCCCCGACCATGACCCCAGCGTAGGAGGCGCCTGCAGGACACCCGCCCGGCCGACGAGCAGCGGGCCGGCGACACGCCGGAGGCGTTGTTACCGGGCCGAAACACCCGAGACACCCGAGGGCAACCGCCCGCTCGTAGGTTCGACACCGGCTGTCCGCCCCAACCCGGAGGATCGATGTTCACCAGTCCCGACGAGGTCGCCGCCTACATCCGCGACAACGACGTCGAGTACGTCGACGTCCGCTTCTGCGACCTGCCCGGCGTCATGCAGCACTTCACGATCCCGGCGTCCACCTTCGGGGAGGACACGTTCTCCGAGGGCCTCGGCTTCGACGGGTCCTCGATCCGTGGGTTCCAGGCGATCAACGAGTCCGACATGCTGCTGCTGCCGGATGCCAACAGCGCCTTCCTCGACCCGTTCCGCCGGCACAAGACGCTCAACGTCAACTTCTTCATCCACGACCCGATCACCCGTGAGGCCTACAGCCGGGACCCGCGGAACGTGGCGAAGAAGGCCGAGGCGTACCTCGCCTCCAGCGGCATCGCCGACACCGCCTACTTCGGCGCCGAGGCGGAGTTCTACGTCTTCGACTCGATCCGGCACGGCACCGGCATCAACGAGGGCTACTACCACATCGACGCGGTCGAGGGCTCGTGGAACACCGGTGCCCTGACCGGCGAGAACGGCGGCCCCAACCTGGGCTACAAGACCCGGCCCAAGGGCGGCTACTTCCCGGTCGAGCCCTACGACCACCAGAGCGACCTGCGCTCGACGATGATGACCAACCTCACCGCGGCGGGCCTGCAGCTCGAGCGCGGGCACCACGAGGTCGGCACCGGCGGCCAGGCCGAGATCAACTACAAGTTCGACACACTGCTCCGCTCGGCCGACAGCCTGATGCTGTTCAAGTACATCATCAAGAACACCGCCTGGGCCGAGGGCAAGAGCGTCACGTTCATGCCCAAGCCGCTGTTCGGTGACAACGGCTCGGGCATGCACTGCCACCAGAGCCTGTGGAAGGACGGCGAGCCGCTGTTCCACGCCGAGACCGGGTACGCGGGCCTGTCCGACATGGCACGGCACTACATCGGTGGGCTGCTCGCCCACGCGCCGTCCCTGCTGGCCTTCACCAACCCGACGGTGAACAGCTACCACCGGCTGGTGCCGGGCTACGAGGCCCCGATCAACCTGGTCTACTCGGCTCGCAACCGCTCGGCGTGCACCCGCATCCCGATCTCCGGTGACAGCCCCAAGGCCAAGCGCATCGAGTTCCGGGTGCCCGACCCGTCGGCCAACCCCTACCTCGCCTTCTCGGCGATGCTGATGGCCGGCCTGGACGGCGTGAAGAACAAGATCGAGCCACCGGCCCCGGTGGACAAGGACCTCTACGAGCTCCCGCCCGAGGAGGCCCTGGGCATCGAGAAGGTCCCGGCCTCGCTGGACGCCGTCCTCGACCGCCTCGAGGTCGACCACGAGTACCTCATCGACGGCGGGGTGTTCACCCCCGACCTGATCGAGACGTGGATCGAGTACAAGCGGGAGAACGAGATCGACCCGATCCGGCTGCGCCCGCACCCGCACGAGTTCGCGATGTACTACGACATCTGAGCCCGGCGCTCCGCTGCGCGGCCCCCGTCCTCGTGCAGAGGGCGGGGGCCGCGGTGCGTCCGCGGCGCGAGGCGGCCCGGTCGCCCAGGAGGGGACGCCGGTACCGTGCAGGCCGATGTGTCAATCCCCGGGGACCAGATCGTCCGCGACGGTCGGAGACGTCCCGCCGTCGTCGTCGTGGGCCCGACAGCGAGAATGCGAGACTCCATGACCACCGACGGCAACCGCACCAGCGTGGCCGTGATTGGCGCCGGCCCCGCCGGGCTGACCGCCGCCTACGAGTTGGTCCGTCGCCAGGTACCGGTCACCGTGCTGGAGGGTGACTCGATGGTGGGCGGGATCAGCCGCACCGCCGAGCGGGAGGGTTGGCGCTTCGACATCGGCGGCCACCGCTTCTTCACCAAGGTCCCCGAGGTGGAGGCGCTCTGGCACGAGATCCTCCCCGACGAGGACTTCCTCCTCCGGCCGCGGATGAGCCGCATCTTCTACGACGGCAAGCTCTACGACTACCCGCTGAAGGCCGGTAACGCCCTGGGCAACCTCGGTCCGGTCGAGGCCGTGCGCTGCGTGGCGTCCTACCTGTGGGCGCGGATCCGCCCGCCGAAGAACCAGGACACCCTCGAGGGCTGGATCGTCGCCCGGTTCGGCAAGCGCCTCTACGAGCACTTCTTCAAGACCTACAACGAGAAGCTCTGGGGCGTCCGGGTCGACCAGCTGCCGGCGGACTTCGCCGCCCAGCGGATCAAGAACCTGTCCCTGACCGGTGCGGTGGTCAACGCGCTGACCTCCAAGCGCAACCAGAAGGAGATCACCTCCCTCATCGAGGAGTTCCAGTACCCGAAGTACGGGCCCGGGATGATGTGGGAGACCGCCGCACGCAAGGTGCAGGAGCGCGGCGGCACGGTGGTCATGGAGGAGAAGGTCTCCACCGTGCACTGGGAGCCCGGTCGCGGGGTCACCGGTCTCACCACGGTGGTCACCGGCGGGTACGGCCCCGGCGCGGGCGCTCCCGACGCGACCCGGACCGACATCGGGGCCGAGAAGCACTACGAGGCCGAGCACGTCATCAGCTCGATGCCGTTCTCCTCGCTGGTGCACGCGCTGGACCCGGAGCCCCCGGCAGAGGTGCTCGCGGCCGCCAACGGTCTGAAGTACCGCGACTTCCTCACCGTGGCGCTGGTGCTCCCGGTCGAGGCCGGCTTCCCGGACAACTGGATCTACATCCACTCCCCCGACGTCCAGGTCGGCCGGATCCAGAACTTCGGCTCCTGGTCGCCGTACCTGGTCAAGGACGGGCGCACCTGCCTGGGCCTGGAGTTCTTCGTCAACGTCGGCGACGACACCTGGAACCGGTCGGACGAGGACCTCGTCGCCCAGGGCGCCCGCGAGCTGGAGCAGCTCGGGCTGGCCAAGGCCGCCGACGTCGAGCGCGGCTTCGTCGTCCGGATGCCCAAGGCCTACCCGTTCTACGACGCCGGGTACAAGGACAACGTCGAGGTCATCCGCCGCTGGATGGAGGCCAACACGCCGAACCTGCACCCGGTAGGGCGCAACGGCATGTTCCGCTACAACAACCAGGACCACTCGATGATGACGGCGATGCTGACCGTGCAGAACATCGCCGACGGCGCGAAGCACGACATCTGGGACGTCAACGTGGAAGAGGACTACCACGAGGAGGTCTCGTCGCAGCGCTCGGACGCCACGGCGGACGACCACGGGAGTCCGCGCCCGACGGCGGCCTGACCCAGGTACCCGGCGCCCGCCGCCGGCCCGAGCCCCTGGGGGGCACCGGGCCGGCGGCGGGCGCCTTCGCGTCCGGGGCCGGGAGGTCCCCTCAGGCTGCGTCGCCCTCCAGGGCGACGTCCTCGAGACCGACCACGACCTCGTTGGTCTGCAGGGTCACCAGCCAGGCGAGGGCGTGGTCCTCCACCGGCCGGCCCGAGACGTCGGCGATGGCCGCGAGCTGGGCGGCGACCAGACCGCGGGCGGCCTGGTAGACGTCGGCCGCGGTCACCGCCGTCCCGAGCTCGGCGAGCCAGAGCCGGCCGTCCGGCAGCCCGCGGACCTCGGGCTGGTTCCCGACCCCGAGGTCGGCGGCCGCGCTGGCGAGCAGGGAGATGCCGGTGCGCAGGTCGCTGCGGCGATCGCGACGGTGGGGCGACGACGGCACGGACACGGGTGCCACCTCTCGGACGGGCCCGCGGGGCCACGGCTACGTGCCCTCGATCTCGGCAGCCCCGGGCGCCGGCCGGACGGCTGGGCACACGGGTGTGACTCGGGTGACGGACGAGCCGGGTCGTCGCACGCGGATGCGGCCCCGGCCCCCTCAGCGGGGGCCGGGGCCGCGGTCCTGGTCGGCCTCAGCAGCAGCGGCTGACCGGGTTGCGCTCCAGCTCGTCGGCGCGGCGCCGCTCGAACTCCCGCCGGGTCATCGGCTGGTGCCCGTGCTCGGCGCAGTGCCGCACGTAGTCGTCCCACCGGGCCTCTCCGGTGAGCTCCTTGAGGTACCAGTGCACCCCTCGCAGAGCCCGGGTGACGGCTGACCGGACGGCGGTGGCGTGCCTCTCGGTCACCGCGACGGCCCCTCCTCCGTGAAGGTGCCGTGGCCTCGCGTGCCCGCGCCGACCAGCCGCTCCTGCTCGGCCATGGCCCGCTTCTCCTCCGGGGTCGCGAACAGGCCGGAGGGCTCGACGATCGACGACGGCACCGCCGGCTCCTCAGTGGTCGGCACCGCGCCGCGGGCCCGGAGCGCCCGGGCGATCACGACGACGGCGTTCACCACCACCACGAGGACCAGGAGCGCGAAGACGGCCTGCAGCACGCCGTTCAGCGTCGAGTTGTAGATGATCCGGTCCATCTGGTCGGCGTCCTGCGCCGGCGCCAGGAGCTCCCCCGCTGCCTGGGCGTCGGCGTACCGCTGCCGCTGCGCGAAGTAGCCGACCCTCGGGTCGGCCGAGAACACCTTCTGCCAGCTCGCCGTCATGGTGACGATCAGGTCCCAGGCCAGCGGGATGCCGGTCACCCAGGCGTACTTCACCTTGCCGTGCTTGATCAGCAGCACCGTGACCAGGGTCAGCGCGATGGCGGCCAGCAGCTGGTTGGCGATGCCGAACAGCGGGAAGAGCTGGTTCACGCCGCCCAGCGGGTCGGTGACCCCGACGTAGAGGATGTAGCCCCACAGCGCGACCACCACGGCGCTGGCCATGATGTTGCCGGGCCGCCAGGACAGGTCGCCGAAGCGCTTCCAGACGTTGCCGATCGTGTCCTGGAGCATGAACCGGCCCACGCGGGTGCCGGCGTCGACGGCGGTGAGGATGAACAGCGCCTCGAACATGATCGCGAAGTGGTACCAGAAGGCCGCCATCCCGGAGCCGAACGCCTGCGACAGGATGTTGGCGATGCCGACGGCCAGGGTGGGCGCACCGCCGGTGCGGGAGACCAGGCTCGGCTCCTGGATCGCCGCGGAGGCCGCTGCCAGGTCCTGCGCCGTGGTGTCGAAACCCAGCCCGTTGACGTAGGCGGCGGCGCTCTCCGCCGTGCCGCCGGTGACGCCGGCCGGCGCGTTCATCGCGAAGTAGAGCCCCTGGTCGATGACCACCGCCGCGATCAGGGCGCTGATGGCGACGAAGGACTCCATGAGCATGCCGCCGTAGCCGATCAGGCGGACCTGGCTCTCCTTGGCGACCATCTTCGGCGTCGTCCCGGACGAGATCAGGGCGTGGAAGCCCGACAGCGCGCCGCAGGCGATGGTGATGAAGACGAACGGGAACAGCGAGCCGGCGAAGACCGGGCCGGTGCCCTCCCGGGCGAACTCGCTGACCGCGTCGGCCTGCAGCACCGGCCGGGCCAGGAGCAGGCCGACAGCGAGGAGGACGATGACGCCGATCTTCATGAAGGTCGACAGGTAGTCGCGCGGGGTGAGCAGCAGCCACACCGGCAGCACCGAGGCCACGAACCCGTAGACGACGAGCGCGATGACCAGCCACTCCTTGGAGAGGGTCAGCGCCTCACCGAGCCCGGTGTCGTCGATCAGGCCGCCGCCGATGACCGCGGCCAGCAGCAGGACGACGCCGATGGCGGTGGCCTCGAGGACGCGTCCCGGCCGGAGAGTCCGCAGGTAGACGCCCATGAACAGGGCGATCGGGATGGTCAGGGCGATGGAGAACACGCCCCACGGGGACTCGGCGAGCGCGTTGACGACGATCAGCGCGAGCACGGCCAGGATGATGATCATGATGGCGAAGACGGCGATGAGCGCCGCGATGCCGCCGACGATGCCGATCTCCTCGCGGACCATCTGGCCCAGGCTCTTGCCGTTGCGGCGCATCGAGAAGAACAGCACGGTCATGTCCTGGACCGCGCCGGCGAAGATGACGCCGACGATGATCCAGATGGTGCCGGGCAGGTAGCCCATCTGCGCGGCGAGCACCGGCCCGACCAGCGGGCCGGCGCCGGCGATCGCGGCGAAGTGGTGCCCGAACAGCACCCGCCGGTCGGTCACGTCGAAGTCGATCCCGTTGTGCAGCCGCTCGGCCGGGGTCGCCCGCCGGTCGTCGACCTGGAGCACCCGGCGCGCGATGAACTTCGCGTAGAAGCGGTACGCGATGGCGTAGGAGGACAGCGCGGCGAAGAGGATCCAGAGTGCCGAGACCGTCTCACCGCGCGCCAGGGCGAGCACCGTCCACGCGACAGCGCCGACGATGGCCACCGCCGTCCAGACGATCACGGTCTTGAGTGACGGGCGGCGACGGCCGGCCCCGCCCGGGGGTCCTCCGTCGGTGTCGGACCTGCTGACGGTGGTGGACACGGTCGCCCTCCCTGCGTGTGCAGACAGCGCCCCGACGACGCTGTCCTGTGGACGCAGGGAGCATGCCAAGCTCCCGGCCCGGTCCACCAGGAGGGGCGCGGGTCGTGACCGGCCCGTGATCGCGGGCCGGCCCCTGCCGGGTCCCGCCGGAGCTCGAGACGGGTGGGGAGGACGGGGTCCTTCCACGGTGGGGGCCGGGGTCCTCCCGTCAGCCCCAGACCTCCCGGGCGGTCTCGACGACGAGCGCGAGCTTGGCGATCTGCTCGTCGCGGGTCAGCGCGTTGCCCTCCACGGTCGAGGAGAACCCGCACTGCGGGGACAGGGCCAGCTGCTCCAGCGGCACGTAGCGGGCGGCCTCGTCGATGCGCCGCTTGAGGTCGTCCTTGCTCTCCAGCTCCGGGCGCTTGGTGGTGACCAGGCCCAGGACGACGCGCTTGCCCGGGGGCACGAAGCGCAGCGGCTCGAACCCGCCGGAGCGGGCGTCGTCGTACTCCAGGAAGAACCCGTCGACCTCCAGGCCGCCGAAGAGGGCCTCCGCGACGAAGTCGTAGCCGCCCTCGGCCACCCACGAGGAGCGGAAGTTGCCGCGGCACATGTGCGTGGTGACCGTCAGTCCCTCCGGGCGGCCGGCCAGCGCGGCGTTGATCTGCCGGATGTAGCGCTCGTGCTGGTGCTCGGCGTCGCGCCCCTGCGCGGCCAGCTCGGCGCGCTGGGCCGGGTCGTTGAGGTAGGCCAGGCTGGTGTCGTCGAGCTGCAGGTAGGTGCAGCCCTGCGCGGCGATGCCGCGCACCTGCTGGGCGTAGGCCGCCGACAGCGCGTCCCAGAAGGCGTCCTCGTCGGGGTAGACGGCCGGGTCGATCGCCGCGGCGCCGCCGCGGTAGTGGACCATCGAGGGCGACGGGATCGTCAGCTTGGGCGTCTGCCCCTCCCCCACGACCGACTGCAGGTAGGCGAAGTCCGGGCCGAAGATCGGTTCGTCGATCGACAGCGGCCCGTCGACGTGCAGCCCGGCAGGCGTGAAGTCGATCGTGCCGTCGGCGTTCTTGAAGTGCACGACGATGTCCTCGCCGGTGACCTTGGTGATGCCGTCGATGGCGTAGATGAAGTCCATGTGCCAGGAGGCGCGGCGGAACTCGCCGTCGGTGGCGGTCCGCAGGCCGACGTCCCCCTGCAGCCGGACGACGTCGGCGATCGCCTCGTCCTCGGTGGCGCGCAGCTCGGCCGCGTCGATCTCCCCGGCGGCGAAGCGGGCGCGGGCGTCGAGCAGGCGCTGCGGGCGCAGGAGGCTGCCGACGTGGTCGGCGCGGAACGGCGGCCCGGAGGTGTCGGTCATGGCCCGAGCTTGCCCGCCGGCGCGGCGTGTCGCACCGCCTCGGCTCCTGGCGGTGCTCCGCCCCTGCGACGGGGTACGCGACGCACATGACCGACCCCTTCGAGATCGAGGCACAGTCCGAGTCCGAGTCCGAGTCCGAGTTCGTCGTGCGGCTGCGCGGCGACGGCGGGGAGAGGGAGTCCTGGTTCCGGCTCAGCCCCGGGCTGCGCGAGGAGCTCGGCCTGGCGGTGGACGACGAGGAGCTGGTTCGGCGGACCGTCCGCTTCCTCCTCGGCCACCAGGACGCGGCCGACTTCCCCGACATCGTCGAGATCGAGGACGTCGTCGCCGGTTACCCCGACTACCTCGACGCCGTCCGCGGCTGACCGCTCCGGGACACCACGGTGATCCGGATCGTCCGGGTCCACGAGCTCGACCCCGGCGTCCCGGGGGCCCGGTTCCTCGTCGACCGGTTGTGGCCGCGCGGGGTCGCCCGGGACGCGCTGGAACTGGACGGCTGGCTCCGCGACGCCGCTCCCAGCGACGAGCTGCGCCGGTGGTTCGGCCACGACCCGGCCCGGTGGGCGGAGTTCCGCCGCCGGTACGTCGCCGAGCTCGACGCCTCCCCCGGGGCCTGGGCGCCGCTGCGGGCCGCGGCCGCCGAGGGCGACGTCGTCCTGCTCTACGCGGCCCGGGACCGCGAGCACAACAACGCCGTCGTCCTCCGCGACCACCTCGAGCAGGCGATCGAGGCCCCCGGACGGTGAGGCCCGGGCCGGCGACCACGGGCAGCGCTCCTCGTCGGGCCGGGTGAGGGACCCGACGAGGAGCGCAGCGGGACGAGGTCAGCCCTTCTTGGTCCACTCGATGCGGATGTCGTCCTTCACCCGCTCGTCACGGCAGCCGTCGCGATCGGCGTCGGCGCACCAGACGACGTACTGGGTACCCGGCTTGCTGTCGTTGTTCAGCCGGGCGTGGAACTCGAGGTCACCGGCCTTGCCCGTCCGCTGGTAGCTGGACTGGAAGCACAGGTCCATCCGGCCGTCGCCGTCGGTGTCCGACAGCTTCGAGTACTCCCGTCCGCCGGCGTCGGGGTCGGGGCAGGCGCTGATGTGGCCGACCCCGGAGCTCTGGAAGGAGGCCGGGCCGTTCTTCTTCTCACCCTTGCGGCCGAGGAAGCAGGCGTCGTTGTGCACGTTGCGGTTCGTCGCCCCCCGGTCGCTGAGCTGCTGCCGGTCCTCCTGGTCGGGCCGGGCGCAGGACGAGTTGTCCTCGACGTCCGGGTTCTCCGTCGGCATGCCGTTGTCGGGGTTGATGTAGGAGGCGGCGCGCACGCCGCCGTAGCCGCCACCCCCGTAGCCGCCACCGTCGCCACCGTGGGCCAGCGAAGGGGAGGTGCCCAGTCCCAGCGCGGCGACGCCCATGGTCGCGATCACTGCGGTCCGGATTGCCAGTCGCATGAGGAGCTCCTTCGGTGTGGCCCGTCGTCCCGACCCGGCAGGCGCGGGTCACTGGTGTGTACGGGGCCCACTGCGATCCGTTGGAGATCCAGGTGACCTTCTCGTGGACGGGTCCACCACCGATGGCCGCCGGTCCCCATCGGTCGCGCACCTGTCGGTGCACTCGACGCCGTGGGTGCAGCGCCTCCGGCACGCCCCGGATGCGCCTCGTCCTGTCGGACCGGGACGCTGGAGCCCGACGGGCACCCGGTGCGACGGAGGCCCGCAGGCGGCGTGCGGCCCGGTGGGCGGGTCTCCGCCGCCCCCCAGGTCACGGCGGGTCGTGGCGCAGGCCGGCGAGGGCGTCTGGCGGGAAGGTGCAACTGGTGTCGCCGAGCAGCAGGGCGCGGTAGGTGGCCGTGGCCGCCTCCTCCAGGTTCAGCGCCCGTCGGAAGGCCATGCCGACGTCCGGCCCCAGCGCCGAGCAGCCATGGTGGGACAGCACGATGCAGTCGTGCTGCCGCGCCTGCTCGGCAGCACGGTCGGCGAGCTTGTCGGAGCCGTTCGGGGAGTACGGGACCGTGCCGACCGACCGCACGTAGCAGGCGTGGTCGAGGGTGATCAGCCGGATCCGGTGGCCGAGGGCGTCGACCAGGACGGCGTGCTGCGGGTGCAGGTGGACGACGGCGTTGACGTCCGGACGGGCGCGGTAGGTGCGCTGGTGGAGCTTCCACTCGCTCGACGGTCGCTCGGCACCGGCGGCGACCTCGCCGTCCAGGGTCACCACGCTGAAGTCCGCGGGGGTCAGCCGGTCCAGCCACGTACCGGCCGCGGTCACCAGGAAGTCGGTCTCCCCCGGCAGCCGGGCGGAGAGGTTCCCGCCGCTGGCCAGCACCAGCCCGCGCTCCACGGCCAGGCGGCCCACCTCGACGAGTTGCTCGACCACCTCCTCGCGGGTCGCCGGTGCCCTCATGCGGCGAAGTAGGAGGCCACGTCGGAGGGGGCGAACCGCCCGCGGTCGGTGACCACGACGCTGACGAACCGCGGCGGGGTCACGTCGAAGGCGGGGTAGACGCCGGGAACGGACCCGGACGCCGTGCGGTGGCCGAGGCACTGCAGCACCTCGCGCCCGTCCCGGTCCTCGAGCTCGACGGCGGCCGCGTCCGGCGCCTGCGGGTCCGGGGCCTGGACCAGCGCCAGGTACGGCACCCCGAAGGTGTGCGCGGCGACCGCGATCTGCAGGGTGCCGATCTTGTTCACGACGGAGCCGTCCATGGTCACGCGGTCGGCGCCGGTCACGAAGGTGGTGACGTCGCCCCGGCTCATGAGGTGCGCGGGCATGCCGTCGGTGACCAGCCGCGTGGGGACGCCCATCTCCGCCAGGCTCTCCGCCGTCAGGCGGGCGCCCTGCAGGTAGGGCCGCGTCTCGGTGCACACGGCGTCGATCCGCTTGCCCGAGCGCAGCACCGCAGCGACGGTCTCGGTGAGGTAGGACTCCGCCCAGCAGTGGGTGAGGACCGTGGCGCCGTCCGGGATCAGCGCGGCGGCGTGCTCCCCGAGACGCCGGTGGCCGGCCCGGTGCCGCTCCGCGACCGCCCGGGCTGCCCGTTCCACGGCGGCCCCCGGCGGCTCGCCGGCGTCCACGGTGGCGGACGCCACCGTGAGCAGCTCGGCCACGACGTCCCGGATCGCGTTGTTGGTCGGCCGGGTGGCGACCAGCCGGCGGCCGGCCCCGGTCAGGAACTCGTGGCGCGCCCGTGCCGTCGGCAGCCGGTCGGCCTCCCGGGCGGCGAGGGTCATCCCGCCCGCGGCGGCGAACAGCGGGCCGAGGCTCTGGGTGACCATCTCCTCGATCGCCCGGGCCACGTCCTCGTGGCTGCGGCAGGTCACCCAGGTCCGTTCGAAGGGGAAGACGCGGCGGTCCAGGATCCGGACGGCGTCCGGCTCGACGACGACGCTCTCCCCGACCAGAGTCGGGACCGGGACGTCCACGGTGGCGGTCACGGCCGGGGCACTCCTCGGGTCGGTCATCGGCGGGTGGCCGGCCGACACGCCGGGGGGGGGCAGCCACCCGACGATGATCGCGGCCGGAGCGGGCGTCGGCTAGGTGCAGGTGATGTGCTCCGGGCGGATGGGGACCCGGCGCAGCGGCTTCCCGCACGCGGCCCGCACCGCGGCGGCCACTGCCGGGCCGGAGGAGATCGTCGGCGGCTCCCCCACCCCGCGGACGCCGTAGGGCGCGTGCGGGTCGGCGTACTCGAGCACCTCCACCCGCATCGGCGGCACGTCGAGGACCGTCGGCAGCAGGTAGTCGGTGAACGACGGGTTGCGCACGTGGCCGTCGGTGACCACGACCTCCTCCATCAGCGCCAGCCCCATGCCCTGCGCGGACCCGCCGTGGATCTGGCCGACGACGGCGTCGGGGTTGATCGCCTTGCCCACGTCCTGGGCGGTGTCGAGGGCGACCACCTTGACCAGACCCAGCTCGGTGTCGACGTCGACCACCGCGCGGTGCGCCGAGAACGCGAACTGCACGTGCGCGTCGCCCTGGCCGGTCTCCGGGTCGACGGCGTGGGTGGGCCGGTGCCGCCACTCCACCGTCTCCTCGACGGCGTCGTCCCCGAGGACGTCGGCCAGCCCGGCGAGCACCTCCCCGCCGGCGCCGACGACCTTGTCGCCGTCCAGCGCCAGCCCGGCGACCGGCCGGCCGAGCGCGATCGCGGCCCGCTGCAGCACCGCCGTCCGCACCGCCTCGCAGGCCGCCTTGACCGCCCCGCCGGTGACGTAGGTCTGCCGGGACGCCGACGTCGACCCCGCGGAGCCGACCGCGGTGTCGGCCGGGACGACGACCACCTGCTCCACGCCGAGCTCGGTGCGGGCGATCTGCTGCTGCACGGTGACCAGCCCCTGGCCGACCTCGGCCGCAGCGGTGTGCACGGTGGCCACCGCCTCGCCGCCGGTCACCTGCAGCCGCACCCGCGCGGTGGAGTAGTCGTCGAAGCCCTCGGAGAAGCCGACGTTCTTGTAGGTGACCGAGTAGCCGACGCCGCGGCGCACGCCCTCGCCGTGGGTGGTGTTGCCGACGGCGCCGGGGAGGTCGCGCAGGTCGGGCTGCTCGGGCAGCGCCGGCGGCAGCGGCAGGTCGGCGACCCGCTGCAGCAGCTCGGCGACCGGGGCGGCGGAGTCGATGACCTGGCCGGTGATGTTGCGGTCGCCCTCCTGCACGCCGTTGCGCCGGCGGATCTCCACCGGGTCGACCCCGACCGCGGCGGCGAGTTCGTCCATCAGCGCCTCGTGCGCGAACGCGGCCTGCACGCAGCCGAACCCGCGCATCGCCCCGCACGGCGGGTTGTGGGTGAACACCCCGTAGGCGTCGACCGCCACCGACGGGAAGCGGTACGGGCCCAGGCCCAGCGTGCCCGCGTTGCCGACGACCGCGGCCGTCGAGGAGGCGTAGGCGCCGCCGTCGAGCAGCACGTGCGCCCTCGCGTAGACCAGGGTGCCGTCGCACTCGGCGCCGAACTCGTAGGTCATCGTCGCCGGGTGCCGGTGCACGTGGCCGTGGAAGGACTCCTCCCGGCCGTAGCTCATCTTCACCGGCCGGCCCGTGCGCAGGGCCAGCAGGCAGGCGTGCACGTGCACGGAGAGGTCCTCGCGGCCGCCGAACGCGCCGCCCACTCCGGCGAGGGTCAGCCGCACCTTCTCGGGCGGCATGCCGAGGGCCAGGCAGATCTGCCGCTGGTCGACGTGCAGCCACTGGGTGGCGACGTAGAGGTCGACGCCGCCGTCCTCGGCCGGGACGGCGAGCCCGGACTCCGGCCCGAGGAAGGCCTGGTCCTGCATGCCGACCTCGAAGTCGAGGCTGACCACGACCGGCGCCGTGGGGCGCTCCGCGCCGCGGCGCAGCCGCAGGTGCCGCACCAGGTTGCCGCCGGGGTGCACCAGCGGGGCGTCGTCGTCGAGGGCCCGGCGGGCGTCGGTGAGGGCGGGCAGCACCTCGTAGTCGACGCGGATCCGCGCCGCCGCGCGGCGGGCCGTCTCCGGGTGGTCCGCGGCGACCAGCGCCACCGGCTCGCCCTCGTAGCGGACGAACTCCGCGGCCAGCACCGGCTGGTCGGCGTGCTCGAGGCCGAAGGCGTTCTCGCCGGGGACGTCGTCGGCGGTGAGGACGGCGCTGACGCCGGGCACGGTGAGCGCCTCGGTGACGTCGATCCGCCGGATGCGGGCGTGCGGGTGCGGGCTGCGCAGCGTGACGCCCCACACCATGTCGTCGTGCCAGAGGTCGCTGGCGTAGGCGAACTCGCCGGTGACCTTGAGCGTGCCGTCGGGGCGCTGCGCGTTCTCCCCGATCCGGCCGGTGGTGCGGGCCGCGGTCTGCGCGGTGGTCATCGGGTCGCCCGCCGCCGCGCGGCCAGCCGGACCGCGTCGAGGATCTTCTCGTAGCCGGTGCAGCGGCACAGGTTGCCGGCCAGCGCCTCGCGGATCTCCGGGTCCGACGGCTCGGGTACCCGGGCCAGCAGGTCGTGCGCGGCGACGACCAGCCCCGGGGTGCAGAAGCCGCACTGGACGGCGCCGGCCTCGACGAAGGCCTCCTGCACCGGGTGCAGTGACTGGCCGGGGGCGAGCCCCTCGACGGTGGTGACCTCGCGGCCGACCGCCTGCCCGGCGGCGACGAGGCAGGCGCACACCGGTTCGCCGTCGAGGTAGACGGTGCAGGAGCCGCACTCCCCCTGCTCGCAGGCGTTCTTCGCGCCGGGCAGGCCCAGCCGCTCGCGGAGCAGGTGCAGCAGGCTCTCCCCCGGCCAGACGTCGTCCGCGGTGCGCTCGGTGCCGTTGACGGTGGTGGTGACGCGCATCAGGCGGCCCTCCTCAGGTCGTCCCAGGCCCAGGTGGCCGCGCGGCGGGCCAGCACCGCGAGCGAGTGCCGCCGGTAGGCCGCCGTCCCCCGGACGTCGTCGATCGGTGCGGCCGCTGCGGCGACCCGCTCGCCGAAGGCCTGCGCCAGGCTCTCCGGCAGGGCCGCGCGCCCGGCCCAGTCCAGCTCGCCGGCCAGGAACTCCTCGGCCTCGGCGGCGCGCCGCGGGGTGGGCGCGGCGGACCCGATGCCGGTGCCCACGGCCTGCCGGTCGGGGTGCAGCGCGAGGGCGAAGGCCGACACCGCGATGACCATCGCGTTGCGGGTGCCCACCTTGCAGAACTGCTGCGGCCCCCGCGCGGTGCGCACGTGGACGGCGGCGATCAGCTCGTCGGGCTCGAGGGCGTTGCGCTTCACGCCGGTGAAGAACTCCGCGACCGGGATCCGGCGGGTGCCGCGGGCCGCGGAGGCCACCTCCACCTCGGCGCCGGCCGCGAGCAGCGGCGGGTGCGCGTCACCGGCCGGGGACGCCGACCCGAGGTTGCCGCCCACCGTCCCGCGCACCCGGATCTGCGGCGAGCCTACCGTGCGCGCGGCCATCGCCAGCCCGGGCAGCCGGTCGCCGAGCTCGGTGATCACCCGCCCGTACGGGACGCCGGCGCCCAGCCGCACCGTGCCGTCGTCGATCGACCACTCCTGGAGCTCGCCGACGCGGGTGAGGTCCAGCAGTGCCCCGGGTCGGCGGCGGTCGAAGTTCAGCTCGACCATCACGTCGGTGCCGCCGGCGATCGGCAGCGCGTCGGGCCGCTCGGCCCGGACCGCGAGCGCCTCGTCCCACGACGACGGCTGCAGGAAGTCCATCCGCCCCTCCTCGTCCCCGCACGGTGTGCCGAGCACTGTGCACGAGGTCCGTCACGAAGAGGGAACAGCGCGTCGCGGGCGATGACAAGCAGCCCGCGCGGGATCAGGCGGTGGCGGTCTCCAGGGTCTCGACCATCGCGTCGAGGGCGGCGACCGCCCGCTCGTGGTCCCCGCCGGGCAGCTCCACGGCGTCGGCCAGCAGGGTGCGGCCGTCGAGGTCGACGGCCCAGGTCGTGATCCGGGTGCCCTCCGGGTGGAGGCCGAGGGTCGTCACCTGCTGGGTGCGCACCGCCTGCCGGCCGGCGACCTCCAGCTCGGTCCGCGTCACCTCGTCGGGCACCGGTACGGCGACCTCGGTCAGGGGGCCGTCGACGACCTGCAGGGCCACCGGCGCCGTCCGCACGTCGGAGGCCTCGGGGACGACGACCTCACCGGGCCCGAACCAGCTGCAGGTGGGGAGCACCCCGGCCGCGTTGGTCGACCACTCGGCGGGGAACGCGACCCGGTAGCCGGCCGGGCCGGTGCAGGAGGAGGTGCCGTCCTGCGGCTGCACCACGGCGGCGGCCTGTGCGGCGGGCGGGACGCCGACCGCCTGGGCTGCCGGCCCGGTGGCCGGGGACGCGCAGGCGGCGAGTGCGAGGAGTGGGGCGGCGGCAGTGGTGGCGCGGAGACGACGCACGGTCTCGACGTCCCTCCTGGTCGGGTGCACGGGCGACCTCCCCCTGCCCAGCGGGCGCACGTCCCGAAACGCGACGGCGGCGGCTCCCGCGAGGGGAGCCGCCGCCGTCGGCCTCGCTGCAGGGTCCCGCCGCGAGCCTGCGAGTGGCGAGGGGCAGGGAGGTCCTTTCTCAGCCGGCCGTGATGCGGTCGGTGGCCGGCGGGGCGACGCCCGGGTTCGCCTGGAGGTGGGCCACGAAGGCGTCCAGGTCGACCGAGGTGGTCACCCGGTCGGTGCCCTGCCGCAGCTGGGTGAAGCCGTCCCCGCCGTCGGCGAGGAAGGTGTTCACCGTGACGCGGTACGTCGCGGCCGGGGCGACGGGCGTGCCGCCGATGGCCAGGCCGTCGACCCGCTGGCCGGAGCACGGGTCCTCGGCGGTCCCGGCCGTCGCGCCCGCGGTGACCGTGTAGCGCACCGTCGAGGACGGCTGCAGCACCACCGGGCGGGCCAGCGCGTACTGCTGCTCGAGCACGCAGTCCAGCTGGGCACCGGTCAGGGTGAGCGTCACCAGGTTGTTGGCGAACGGCTGGACGGCGAACGCCTCGCCGTAGGTGACCTCACCGGCCGGGAGGTCGGCCCGGACGCCGCCGGGGTTCATGAACGCGGCGACCGCGCCCTCGTCCCGCGTGTCGGCCAGCTGGGCATCGGCGATGAGGTTGCCGAGCGGCGTCTCACCGGTGTCGTCGGCCGTGCGGGTGATGTCGGCCGTCGCGGACCCGACCACCCGGGAGGCGATCGGCGCGACGACCTCGCCGTAGCGCGCGATCAGCTCGGTCTGCCGGGGGTCGGGCGCGACGGTGCGCTCGACGACCACGTTGTCCGCCCTCGCCGTCTCGCGGATGACGTCGCCGGTGCGCCGGTCCAGCTGCAGGTCGATGTCGGTGACCAGGCGCCCGTTGCTGCTCGCGCTGGTGACGACCTTGTCGTCGAGCAGGCAGTTGTAGGCCTGGTGGGTGTGCCCGCTGACCACCACGTCGATCGCGTCGGACATGCCGTTCGCGATGTCGACGATCGGCCCCGACAGGCTGTTGCAGGCGTCGACGTCCCAGGCCCCGGCCCCGTTCTGCGTGCCGCCCTCGTGCAGCAGGACGACGATCGCCTCGACGCCCTCGGCCTGCAGCTCGGCGGCGTACCGGTTGGCGGTCTCGACCTCGTCGGCGAACTCGAGGCCGGCGATGCCGGCCTGGCTGACGATGGCGCCGGTGCCCTCGAGGGTCATGCCGATGAAGCCGACCTCGACGCCCTGCACCCTCTCGATCGCGTAGGGCGCCAGCAGCGGCTCGCCCGTCTCGGTGACGAAGGCGTTGGCCGACAGGTACTGGAAGTCCGCGCCCTCGTACGGCGTGCCGTCGGTGCAGCCGTCGACCGGGTGGCAGCCGCCGTTCTGGATGCGCAGCAGCTCGGCGGCGCCCTCGTCGAACTCGTGGTTGCCGACGCTGGCGTAGTCCAGGCCGGCCAGGCCGAGGGCCTCGATGGTCGGCTCGTCGTGGAAGGCGGCCGACAGCAGCGGCGAGGCGCCGATCAGGTCGCCGGCGGCGACGGTGACCGTGTTCTCCTCCTGCTGCGCCCCGGCGAGCGCCGCGAGCTGGCTGGACAGGAACTCGACACCACCGGCGTCCACCGTGGGCGCCTGCGCGGGCCCGGCACCGTCGGGGTCCGGTCCGGTCTGGACCCGGCCGCCGGAACCGCTCGGCGGCTCCAGGGCGCCGTGGAAGTCGTTGAGGGCCAGCAGCTGCAGCTCGACCGGCTCCGGCCCGGCGGGCCCCGGCGCGGAGCCCGGGCCGGCGGCGGCGGGCACGGCCGCGGTCACGGCGAGCCCGGCGAGGGTGGTCGTCACGGCGGCCGCGACGGTGGCGCGGCGGACGGTTGGTCGCATCGGTACTCCCAGGGAGGGCGGGCCGGACCGTTCCGGCCCAACAACCGACTCTAGGTAGTCGGAGGTGGACGTGGCGTGTCGGCCTGGGGGCCGAGAGGGCAACTCAGCCTCGCCCTCGCGCGACCGGTCCGTCCAGCCGCCGACAGGTCAGCCAGTGCGCTGCTCCACCATCCGGGCGGCGACCCGGCGGATCCGGTCGGCCTGCCGGGAGAGCACCAGGTCCAGCACCCGGTTCACCGGCGGCACCTCGCCCAGCCGGGCCAGCCCCATCCACCGGGGGACGGCGACCGTGCGCGACCACGGTGAGGTCAGGCAGCCGGCGATCTGGCCGGCCACCCGGTCGGGGCGCACGCCCGGGGACAGCCGGCCGCGGGCGTCGGCGTCGGACGCCGGTGGGGAGCCGTGCCCACGGGCCAGCCACTCGGTCGACACCGGCCCGGGGTTGACCGTGTGCACCCGCACGCCGCGGGCGGTCACCTCCCGCCGCAGCCCCGTGACAAAGCCGTGCACCCCGGCCTTCGTCGCCGAGTAGACGGTCAGCGGCGGCACCTGCGACCACGCCGCGGCGGAGGCGACGGTCACGACGTCGGCCCTCCCCCGCCGCGCCGCCGCGCTCAGCAGGTGCGGCAGCGCGATCCGGGTGAGCTCCACGACGCCGGTCAGGTTGAGCGCGATCAGCCGCTCCACGGCGTCGCCGGGCATGTCCTCGACCAGCCCGGCCCAGCCGAGGCCCGCGTTGAGGACGACGGCGTCGAGCCGGCCGTGCTCGTCGAGGACGCGGTCGAGCAGCCGGGTGCGGTCGGCCGCGTCGGCGACGTCGGCCACCACCGTGCTGACCCCGGGCAGCCCGGCGACGGCGTGCCGGAGCCGGTCGCCGCCGCGGGCGCACGTCACCACCCGCGCGCCGTCGCGGGCGAGCCGGGTGACGGTGCTGCGGCCGATGCCGGCGCTGCCGCCGGTGACGAGGACGACGCGGCCCGCGGAGCTGGAGTCCATGGACCCCTTCTACCCGTGGGGGGACACCACACCCCTGACGTGCATCGACCACCCCGACCGTGGGCATGGGAGCGGTCATGCGCCTGCCCGAGCCACGGGGCTCCCTCACCCGCGCCCTGTGCACCGACCTCAGCACCGGCACGCTGTCCCCCGCGACCGTCCAGCTCGCGGAACGGACGGCGGCCGCCTCGACCGACCCGCTGACCGACGAGGACCTCCAGCTGGCCCTCGCGATCTGCTACGAGCTGCACTACCGCGGCTTCGACGGCGTCGCCGAGGACTGGGAGTGGGACCCGGACCTGCTGCGACTGCGCGCGCACCTGGAGCGGGTGCACACCGCGGCGCTGCGCGAGCTGGCCGGGGAGCTCGAGGTCACCGACGAGCCGGTCGACCGGCAGCTCACCGCCCTCATCGCGGCCGACGACGGACCCTCGCTGTCGCGGTACATGGCCCGCACCGGCTCGCTGGAGCAGTGGCGCGAGTACCTCGCGCTGCGCTCGGTGTACCACCTCAAGGAGGGCGACCCGCACACCTTCGCCGTCCCCCGGCTGTCGGGGCGCACCAAGGCGGCGATGGTGGAGATCCAGGCCGACGAGTACGGCGGTGGCTCCCCCGCTCGGATGCACAGCGAGCTGTTCGCCGGCATGATGCGCGACCTCGGTCTCGATGCCGGCTACGGCGCGCTGTGGGACGACGCCCCCGCCGCCGCGTTCGCCTCGGTGAACACCATGTCGCTGTTCGGCCTGCACCGGCGCTGGCGCGGCGCGGCCCTGGGGCACCTGGCCTGCGTGGAGATGACCTCCTCCGAGCCGTCGCGCCGCTACTCGGCCGGGCTGCGCCGGCTGGGCTTCGACGGGTCGACGACGGTCTTCTACGACGAGCACGTGGAGGCCGACGCCGTCCACGAGCAGATCGCCGCGGTGGACATGTGCGGCTCCCTGGTCGCCGGTGAGCCCGCGCTCACCGGCGACGTCCTCTTCGGCGCGACCTGCTCGCTGGCGATGGACGGCCTGGTCGCGCGCCACCTGCTCGGCGCCTGGGATGCCGGCCGCTCGGGCCTGCGCCGGGAGCGCGCGCTGGCCGCCTGAGCGGGGACCCCCTCCCACCCACGCCTCGCAGGCTCGGCGCGGCCCTCGCACGAGGGCCGTTCCAGCACGTCACCAGGGGCGGTTCCGAGTGGACTCCCCGGTCCGGCTGCCGATGAAGAGGAGTGCCGGAGATCCAGGAGAGGACGCCGATGAGGTTCCGCAGCACCCGCACACCGCAGGTCGCCGCACCGACGGGCCCCCCGCCCCGGGACAGCGAGGCCCTCGAGCACGTGCTCGAGGCGCTCGACGCCGGCGTCACCGGTGAGGCCGACGCCCACCGGCGCGTGGTGCGGGCCATGGGCGAGGCGCTGGAGCTGCCCTACGCCGCGGTCTGGCTGCCCGACCCCTCCGGCGGGTTCCGCCTCGACAGCGAGTTCGGCCGGCTGGCCGGCAGGCTGGCCCGCGACCCTCGGAGCGACGCGACGCTTCCCGCGACGTCGATCCTGGCGCAGCGGGCGGCCGCGACCCGGGTGGCCGTCGCCAGCGACGACGGTGGCCCCGACGCCGTCCGGCGACGCGATGCCGCCGCGGCCCTCGGCACCCCCGAGGGGGCGTGGCTGCCGGTGCTCTCCGGCAACCGGCTCGTCGCGCTGCAGGAGTTCTACGCCGACTTCCCGCTGCCCTTCCTGGGCGCTCGTGGCCAGAAGTGGACGTCGCTGAGCAGGGTCGCCGCGCACGCCCGCCAGGGTGCTGTGGCCACGGTCGCCCTGCGCGAGGCCGTCGACGACCGCGTGGCCGTCGCCGAGGTGGCGAAGAGCCTCGGGCAGGCCCGGACCACGCGCGGGGCGGTGCGGATGGCCCTCGACACGGTGCGTGCCGCGTTCGGGTGGGCCTACGGCTCCTACTGGGAGCTCGACGAGGAGGAGCGCGTGCTGCGCTTCGGTGTCGAGTCCGGCTCGGCCGGCGAGGAGTTCCGGCGGGTCACCCTCGCCGCGAGCTTCGCCGAGGGGGTCGGGCTCTCCGGCCGGGCCTGGCGGGCCCGCGACCTGGTCTTCGTCCCCGACCTCGCCGACGTGACCGACTGCGTCCGCGCACCGGCCGCCCAGCGGGCCGGCGTCCGCTCCGGCGTGTGCTTCCCCGTGGAGGTCGAGGGGCGCGTCCTGGGGACGATGGACTTCTTCGTCACCGAGAGCGTGGACCTCTCCGAGTCCCGCGCCTCGGCGCTGCGCAACGTGCAGCAGCTGGTGTCCCAGCGCATCGAGGTGCTGCGGCGCACCGAGCTGGACGCGGAGAACGCGCGGGCCCTGCTCGACACCGTCGCCCAGCTCCGCGAGGCCGCCGCGGACGCCGGCCGCGTCGCCGAGGAGGCCGTCGCCCGGGCCTCGGCGATGACCAGGGAGGTGGAGGCGCTGAGCCAGGCATCGGCGTCGGTCAGCGACGTCATCCGGATCATCTCCTCGATCGCCGACCAGACCAACCTGCTGGCGCTCAACGCGACCATCGAGGCGGCTCGCGCCGGGGAGCTGGGTCGCGGCTTCGCCGTCGTCGCCGGCGAGGTGAAGGACCTGGCCCGGGAGACCGCTGCGGCGACCCAACGAGTGTCGACGCAGATCACGGGGATCCAGACGAGCACCGACTCGGTGTCGGCCGGCATCCGCGCCACCAGCGAGGTCATCGGCCAGCTGGACGCGGTCCAGGCGCGGATCGGTGCAGCGCTCGAACAGCAGGAGCGGATGGCCAGCGCGTTCGAGGGGCGCTGATCGCTACGGTGCGTCCTCCCGACCGGCCTCGCGCACGATGCGCGCGGCCGGTCGCGGGCGGCTGGGCGCGCTGGGGGCGGAGAACCCGGCGCGCTTGTGCGAGCCGTCGCAGAACGGCTTGATGCCGGACTTGCCGCACCGGCACAGGGCGATCGTCCCGCGCCCGGGGTCGATCTCGTTGCCCTCCTGGTCGAGCAGCCGGAAGTCGCCGCGGACGATCAGCGGGCCGTCCCGGTACGGGGTGATGGTGGTGCCCTCGGCCACCGGCACGGGGACGTCCTCGTCGGAGGTGGGCTCGGGACGCGTCACCGCGTCCCCCTGCCCCGTACGGCCGCCGGGCACACACCGCCCGCCGGAGGCGGTGCTCACCCGGCCGGGGGCCGGCCGTAGAAGACCTGCTCGACGACGGCGCGCGCGTGCCGGGTGGCGCGCCGGTAGTCGTCGAGGAACTGCCCCGGATCGACGTCCGGGCCGTACCCGCTCGCCCGCGCGACCCCGGCCAGCTCGGCACCGGGCCGGGGCAGCTGGTCGCTGGGCCTCCCGCGGACCAGGAACACCGCGTTGCGGGCCCGGCTGGCCAGCTCCCACGCCTGCTGCAGCGCCTCGGCCTGGTCGTCGTCGAGCAGGCCGGCCTCCCGCAGCGCGGTCAGCGCGGCCACCGTCGAGGTCACCTGCAGCTCCGGGTGCTCGCCGGCGTGCTCCAGCTGCAGCAGCTGGGCGGTCCACTCGACGTCGGCCAGCCCGCCGCGGCCCAGCTTGGTGTGCGTGGTCGGGTCCGCACCCCGCGGCAGCCGCTCCCGCTCGACCCGGGCCTTGATCCGGCGGATCTCGGCGACCTGCTCGGCCGAGACGCCCCCGGACGGGTAGCGGATCGGGTCGACGAGCTCGACGAAGGCCGCGCCCAGGGCCTCGTCGCCGGCCACGGGGACGGCGCGCAGCAGGGCCTGCACCTCCCACACCGACATCCAGCGGTCGTAGTACTCGCGGTAGGAGTCCAGGCTGCGCACCAGCGCCCCCTGCCGGCCCTCGGGCCGCAGGTCGGCGTCGAGCTCGAAGGCCGGATCCGGTGCCGGTTCGCCGAGCAGCCGGCGCAGCGTGTGCGCGACCGCGTTGGCCGCCGCGGTCGCCTTCGCGTCCTCCGCGCCGGGCCGGGGCCGGTGCACGAACAGCACGTCGGCGTCCGAGCCGTAGGCCATCTCCCCGCCGCCGAGCCGGCCCATGCCGATGACGGCGAGGTCGGTCGGGAGGTCGCCGGGCGCGGTGCCGGTCTCGGCGGCGTGCGCCCGCACCGCGACGTCCAGGCCGACCTGCAGCGTGGCGACGGCGATGTCGGTCAGCCCGCGACCGACCTGACCGACGTCGAGCATGCCGAGCAGGTCCGCGGCGGCGACCCGCAGCAGCTCGTGCCGGCGCAGCCCGCGCAGCACCCGGATGCCGTCGGCGGGGTCCGCGGCCCGCCCGGCCGCCTGCCGCCACGCCGCGGCGAGGGCGGCCGCGGTGCGCGGGCGCAGCTCGTCGTCGTCGGCGAGCATCCGCATCGCCTCGGGGGTGCGGGTGAGCAGCGCCGCGACGTACTGGCTGGAACCCAGCAGCGCGGCCAGTCTCTCGGCGACCTGCCCCTCGTCGCGCAGCAGCCGCAGGTACCACTGGTTGCCGCCGAGTGCCTCGCTGACCTTGCGGTAGGCCAGCAGCCCGGCGTCGGGGTCGGCGCAGTCGGCGAGGGTCTGCAGCACGACCGGCAGCAGGTACTTCTGCATCGACGCCGACCGCGACACCCCGCCGGTGAGCGCGGCCATGTGCCGCAGAGCGCCGTCGGGATCGGCGAAGCCGAGCGCCCGCAGCCAGTCGCCGGCCGCCTTCGACCCCAGCTGCGCGGCCTCCGGCGGCACCTTCGCCACGGCCGACAGCAGCGGCCGGTAGAACAGCTTCTCGTGCAGCCGGCGCACCTCGCGGGTGTGCAGGGAGAGCTCGGCGTCGAGGACGGCGACGGCGTCCCCGCGGTGGTCGGGCTTGTAGCCCAGGGACCGGGCCAGCCAGCGCAGCTGCTGCTCGTCGGTGGGCAGCAGGTGGGTGCGCCGCAGCCGGAGCAGCTGCAGCCGGTGCTCGACGGTCCGCAGGAAGCGGTAGGAGGCGATCAGCGTGTCGGCGTCGTCGCGGCCCACGTAGCCGCCGGCGCGCAGGGCGTGCAGCGCCGGCAGCGTGCCGCCCACCCGGAGCCGCGCGTCCACCCGCCCGTGCACCAGCTGCAGCAGCTGGACGGCGAACTCGACGTCGCGCAGCCCGCCGCGGCCCAGCTTCAGCTCGCGCTCGGCCTGGGCCGGGGGGATGTTGTCCAGCACCCGCCGGCGCATCGCCTGCACCTCGCCGACGAAGCCGGGGCGCTCGCCGGCCTGCCACACCAGCGGGAAGAGCTCCTCGACGTAGGCCCGGCCGAGGTCCGGGTCGCCGGCGACCGGGCGCATCTTCAGCAGCGCCTGGAACTCCCACGTGCTGGCCCAGCTGCGGTAGTAGGCCGCGTGGTTGGCCAGCGTGCGCACCAGCGCTCCGGCCTTGCCCTCGGGTCGCAGCGCGGCGTCGACCTCCCAGGCCGCCTCGTGGCAGACCCGCATCAGCGCGGCGGCGACCCGGGTGGCGCTCTTCAGCGCGGGCGCGGCGTCGGCCTCCGAGGGGTCGACGGGCTCGGCCACGAAGACGACGTCGACGTCGCTGACGTAGTTGAGCTCCCGGCCACCGGTCTTGCCCAGCGCGATGACCGCCAGCCGGCAGGCGGCGGCCTCGGCGGGCTGCTCGGCGACGGCGACGGCCAGCCCGGCGGTCAGGACGGCCGCGGCGATGTCGGCGAGCTCGGCGGCGACGTCCTCGGCGGCCAGGCCCTCGCCGAGGTCGCGCCCGGCGACGGAGAGGATGGCCCGCCGGTAGGCGAGCCGCAGGTCGGCGACCCGCTGCGGGTCGGCGTCCGGCGCGCCCCTGCCCAGCCGCACACCCCAGGGCGGGTCGTCGGGGTCGGCGCCGACGGCGACGAGCATCTGCCGCTCGAGCGCATGCGGAGTGGGCCTGGTGGGGCCGCGGCCGTCGCCGTCACCGTCGCCGTCGAGGACCGTCCAGTCGCCGGGGTGGGCGGCCAGGTGGTCGGCGAGGCCGGAGCTGGCACCGAGCACGCCGAGCAGCCGGGAGCGCAGCAGCGCCGAGCCGCGCAGCCGGGCCAGCAGCGCGGCGGCCGAGCCGCCGGAGGGGTCGGCGGCGTCGAGGGCCTCGATCAGCCGGCGCAGCGAGCGGACGGCGAGGTCGGGGTCGCCGGTGCGGGCCAGGGCGGAGACGACCGGGCCGGCCTCGGGGTCGGCGGGCTCGTTGCGCTCGAGGTCCCACAGCCCCATCTCCGGCTCGGACAGCAGGCGGGCGGCCCGCTCGCCGTCGAGGAACCCGAACCGGACCAGCCGGACGACGGCCCGGCGTGGGATCTCCGGCGCGCTGCTCGTGGTCACGCCGCGCCCGCCCCGGCCCGGGCGCGGCTGCGGACCAGGTCGGCGAAGCGGTCGGCGAACGGCGCCCACACCTCCTCGAGGTCCGGGTGCACCGCGGCCGCGCGGGCGCAGATCGTCTCCCGGTCGAACGGGCTGGCGGCCACGCCGACGACGTCCCGCTCGGCCCACTCCGCGACGATCTCCGGCGTCGTCTCGATGTGGAACTGCAGGCCGTAGACGTGCTCGCCCACCCGGAACGCCTGGTGCGCGTAGGCGGGGTTGGCCGCGAGCAGGGTGGCCCCGCGCGGCAGCTCGGCGATCTCGTCGTGGTGGAACTGGATCACGTCGGGGGTCATCGGGAGCGGGCGGAAGAGCGGGTCGGAGTCGGCGGCGTCGCGCTTGGCCACCAGGGTGGCACCCACCTCGGGCCCGTCGACGCCCTTCCGCACGCGGCCGCCCCCGACCTCGGCGAGCAGCTGGGCGCCCAGGCAGACCGCCAGTGTGGGGACGTCGTCCCGCAGCGCCTCGGCCAGCAGGCGGCGGACCCCGACGAGCTCCGGGCTGGTCTGCTCGTCGTCCATCGCCGACTGGGGGCCGCCGAGGACGAGCAGCCCGTCGGAGCCCTCGAGGGTCGCCGGGAGCTCGTCGCCGGCGCCGAGCCGGCGCTCGTCGAGCTCCAGCCCGGCCGCGCGGAGCCACTCCCCCAGCCGGGCCGGCGGGTCGGTCTCGGAGGGGACGACGACGAGCAGGCGGGCCACGCGGCCGAGGGTAGTCAGCGGCCTCGGTGACGGACGGGAACGGCCACCTTCCAGGGACGGCCCCCTCGCAGGGTCCCGCCGCGAGCTGGCGAGTGGCGGGGGGCGAGGGGGTCCTTCTAGAGGCCGGGCAGGTAGCGCTTGAGCTCCCACGGGGTCACGTTCTGCCGGTAGGCGTTGAACTCGGCCCACTTGTTGCGCAGGAAGAACTCGAAGACGTGCTCGCCGAGCGTCTCGGCCACCAGCTCGCTGCCCTGCATGGCGGTGAGGGCCTCGCCGAGGGACACCGGGAGGTCCTCGTAGCCGGCGGCGCGGCGCTCGGTGTCGGTGAGCGACCAGACGTCGTCCTCGGCCTCCGGCGGCAGCTCGTAGCCCTTCTCGATGCCGCGCAGCCCGGCGGCCAGCAGGATCGCGAAGGTCAGGTAGGGGTTGCACGCGGAGTCCGGCGAGCGGACCTCCACCCGGGCCGACTGGCCCTTGTTCGGCTTGTAGGAGGGCAGCCGCACCAGTGCCGAGCGGTTGGCCCGGCCCCAGGTGGCCGCGGTCGGCGCCTCGGTCCCGGCCAGCAGCCGCCGGTAGGAGTTCACCGTCTGGTTGGTGACGGCGGTGTACTCCTTGGCGTGGACGAGCAGGCCGGCGATGAACTGCTTGCCGGTGGTCGACAGCTTCATCGGGTCGGCCGGGTCGTGGAAGGCGTTGCGGTCGCCCTCGAACAGCGACAGGTGGGTGTGCATCGCCGAGCCCGCCAGGTCGGTGAACGGCTTGGGCATGAAGGTGGCGTGCACCTGCTGCGCGAGCGCCACCTCACGGACCACGTGCCGCAGCGTCATGATGTTGTCGGCCATCGACAGCGCGTCGGCGTAGCGCAGGTCGATCTCCTGCTGGCCGGGCGCGACCTCGTGGTGGCTGAACTCCACCGAGATCCCCATCGCCTCGAGCGCGAAGACCGCCTCCCGGCGGAAGTCGTGGGCGACGTTGTGCGTGGAGAGGTCGAAGTAGCCGCCGTTGTCGGCCGGCTCGGGCGGGCTGCCGTCGCTGGGCTGGTCCTTGAGCAGGAAGAACTCGACCTCGGGGTGGGTGTAGAAGGTGAAGCCCATGTCGGCGGCCTTCGTCAGCGCCCGGCGCAGCACGTGCCGCGGGTCGGCCCAGGACGGTGAGCCGTCGGGCGTGGTGAGGTCGCAGAACATCCGCGCGGTGTCGCTGGAGCCGCCCTTGGCCGACGGCATCACCTGGAAGGTGCCGGGGTCGGGCTTGGCGAGCATGTCGGACTCGTAGACGCGCGCGAAGCCCTCGATCGCCGAGCCGTCGAAGCCGATGCCCTCGGCGAACGCCGCCTCGATCTCCGCGGGCGCCACGGCCACGGCCTTGAGGTAGCCGGAGACGTCGGTGAACCAAAGCCGCACGAAGCGGATGTCGCGTTCCTCGAGGGTGCGCAGGACGAACTCCTGCTGTCGGTCCATGCTCGGCATGATCGCGTCCAGTCGTTTCCGTGGGGTGACGTCCGCCCCCCAGCCTGCCCCGTCGGGCCGATCTGCACACGGGCCTCCGGCCGCGGCGGACCCGTGTCGCGGCCCTCGGCGACGATCGTGGAGCCGTGGGGCGACACCGGCGGACGACGGCGGGGTCGCCACCGCGGGTCCATGGTCGCGGGAGCGGCTGCCGGGAAGGCGCGGGCACCGGAGGACCTCCGGAGAGGCACCAGTCGATCTAGCATGTGACCGCCATCACGAGGGCGGCGCGGCCACGGGCGCGACCCCGCGTCCGGCCGCGGCGCCGCTGGCGGAGGGCGAGATGGACGTCGTTCTCGCACTGGTCGTCGTAGTCGTCCTCGGGCTGCTGGTGCTCGCGGGCGCGAGCGTGCGGGTGGTGACCCAGTACCAGCGCGGAGTGGTCCTCCGGTTCGGCCGGCTGCTCGGCGACGCCCGGCCGCCCGGGCTGACCGTCATCGCTCCGGGCATCGACCGGATGCACAAGGTCAACATGCAGATCGTCACCATGCCGGTGCCGGCCCAGGAGGGGATCACGCGGGACAACGTCACCGTGAAGGTCGACGCCGTCGTGTACTGGCGGGTCTACGACCCGGTCCGCGTCGTCGTGGACGTGCAGAACTACCAGGCCGCCATCGCTCAGGTGGCCCAGGCGTCGCTGCGGTCGATCATCGGCAAGAGCGATCTCGACGACCTGCTGTCCAACCGGGAGCGGCTCAACCAGGGGCTGGAGCTGATGATGGACAGCCCCGCGGTCGACTGGGGCGTCCACATCGACCGCGTCGACATCAAGGACGTCGCCCTGCCCGAGTCGATGAAGCGGTCGATCGCCCGGCAGGCCGAGGCCGAGCGGGAACGCCGCTCGCGCGTGATCACCGCCGAGGGCGAGCTGCAGGCCTCGGAGAAGCTCGCCCAGGCCGCGCAGGTGATGAGCACCCAGCCGACCGCGCTGCAGCTGCGCCTGCTGCAGACGATGGTCGAGGTGGCCGCGGAGAAGAACGCGACGGTCGTCCTGCCGTTCCCGGTCGAGCTGCTGCGTTTCCTCGAGCACGCCACTCCCCCGGCGCCGACCAGCCGCGAGCCCGCCTCGACGGCGAACGGGCTACCCGTCCCGCGGCCGACGGTCCCGCCGGTGGCCGCGAGCTGACGTGCCGGCTCCGGCTCGGACGCTCAGCCGGTGCGGCGGCTGCCCCCTGCCTGCGCTGCCGCCCGCAGCGCCACGGCGAGCGCCGCCTCGAGGGCGAGGAAGACGCCGCTCGGCCAGGCGGTGAGCCGGCGCTCGGCCACGCACCCGGCCAACCGCGCGACGGCCATGCCGGCGCTGGCGACGCCCACCGTGCGCAGGACGGCGTCGTCCCCGGGCGTCGAGCCCGACGCCGCTGCCAGGGACGCCGCGAGGGCCAGCGGGATGCCGGCGTAGACCGCCCGGACCTCCGTCCGCGCCTCGGGTGTGCCGGCGGCACCGCCGAAGAGGGCCGGCACCCGTGCGGGCGCGAGGGCGGCGACGACGCCGATGGCGGCATAGGCCCCCGCCGCCGAGCGGCGCAGGTGTCCTCGGAGGGTCATGCGGCGGAGGCTAGCGTCGCCTGATCGTCTGGACAGGTCCCCGCCTGGCCGGGTTCCGGGGACGCGGACCAGGATGGGCACGTGAGCGAACCCGTGCAGCTCCGAGTCGCCCTGGCCCAGGTCGACACCCGCGTCGGCGACATCGCCGGCAACGCCGCGCTGGTGAGCACCTGGACGGCGAGGGCCGCCGAGGACGGCGCCCACGTCGTCGTCTTCCCCGAGATGACCCTCACCGGGTACCCGCCCGAGGACCTCGTGCTCCGCGAGTCCTTCGCGCAGGCCAGTGAGAAGGCGCTGGTCGAGCTCGCCGGTGAGCTGGCCCAGCGGGGCCTCGGGAGCACTGCCGTCGTCGTCGGCTACCTCGCGCACACCGAGGGCAGCGGCCCGGCGGCGACGGAGTCCATGCCCGGCGACGACGACCGCCCGGCCGACGCCAACCCGCGCCGCGGCGCACCCCGCAACGCCGCCGCGCTGCTGCACGGCGGCGAGGTCGTCGTCCGCTACCACAAGCGGCACCTGCCGAACTACGGCGTCTTCGACGAGGCCCGCTACTTCGTGCCCGGCACCGAGCTGCCCGTCGTGCGGCTGCACGGCGTGGACCTGGCGCTGACCGTCTGCGAGGACCTCTGGGTGGAGGGCGGGCCGTGCGGCGTCGCCGGCCAGGCCGGGGTGGACCTGGTGCTCTCCCCCAACGCCTCGCCCTACGAGCGGGCCAAGGACGACCTGCGGCTGCCGCTGGTCCGCCGTCGGGCGGCCGAGGCACGGGCCACGGTCGTCTACTGCAACCAGGTCGGCGGCCAGGACGAGCTGGTCTTCGACGGCGACTCCATGGCCGTGGCGCCGGACGGCGAGCTGCTGGGCCGCGCGCCGCAGTTCGTCGAGCACCTGCTGTGCGTCGACCTCCGCATCGACCGCTCGGCCGTGCCCGACCGGCGCGAGGGCCGGTTCGGGCCGATGACGGTCACCCGGCACGTGCTCTCCGAGGAGCCGGTACCCGCGTTCGACCCGCGGCCGGCCTCGGTCGCCGAGCCGCTCTCCGACTGCGAGGAGGTCTGGCGGGCGCTGGTCCTGGGCCTGCGGGACTTCATCGACAAGAACGGCATGCCCTCGGTGGTGCTCGGCCTCTCGGGCGGCATCGACTCGGCCGTCTGCGCCGCCCTCGCCGTCGACGCGCTGGGCGCCGACCGGGTGTACGGCGTCGGCCTGCCGTCGAGGTACTCCAGCGAGCACTCGCTCGCCGACGCCGAGGACCTCGCCCGGCGGACGGGTCTGCACTACTCCGTCGTCCCGATCGCACCCATGGTCGACGCCTACCACTCGTCGGTGGAGCTCAGCGGGGTCGCCGCGGAGAACCTGCAGGCGCGGGTCCGCGGCACGCTGCTGATGGGGCTGTCCAACCAGCACGGCCACCTGCTGCTCACGACCGGCAACAAGAGCGAGATCGCGGTCGGGTACTCGACGCTCTACGGCGACTCGGCCGGCGGCTTCGCCCCGATCAAGGACGTGCCGAAGACGCTGGTCTGGGCCCTCGCCCGGTGGCGCAACGAGTACGCGCGCGGGCGGGGGGCGGCCGAGCCGATCCCGGTCAACTCGATCGAGAAGCCGCCCTCGGCCGAGCTCGCCCCCGGCCAGGTCGACACCGACTCGCTGCCCTCCTACGAGGAGCTCGACGCGGTCGTCGCCGACTACGTCGACCGTGACCTCGGGATGGCCGAGCTGCTCGAGCGCGGCCACGACCCGGAGGTGGTGGCGCGGGTGCTGCGGCTGGTGGACGCCGCGGAGTTCAAGCGCCGGCAGTCCGCGCCCGGAACGAAGATCAGCCTCAAGGCGTTCGGACGCGACAGGCGGCTGCCCGTCACCAACCGGTGGCGGGAGACGCTGCCCACCGTCCGCGAAGGAGCGGCATCACACCCATGACGGAATCGGTGCTCTACGGCGGGACGTCCACCGCCCGGGTGCGGGTGCACCACCTGCAGCAGGCCAAGGAGCGCGGCGAGAAGTGGGCGATGCTCACCGCCTACGACACGTTCAGCGCGGCCGTCTTCGAGGAGGCCGGCATCCCGGTGATGCTGGTCGGCGACTCCGCCGGCAACGTCGTCCTCGGGCACACCTCGACCGTGCCGGTCACCGTCGAGGACATCCTGGCGATGACCAAGGCGGTCACCCGCTCGACGAAGCGGGCGCTCATCGTGGCCGACCTGCCCTTCGGCAGCTACGAGGCGTCGCCGCAGCAGGCGTTCGCCACCGCCGTCCGGATGCTCAAGGAGGGCGGCGCGCAGGCGGTCAAGCTCGAGGGCGGGGTCCGGGTCGCCCCGCAGACCCGGATGCTGACCGAGAACGGCATCCCGGTGATGGCGCACGTCGGCTTCACCCCGCAGAGCGAGCACGCACTCGGCGGCTTCCGGGTGCAGGGCCGCGGGGCCGGGGCCGAGCAGCTGCTGGCCGACGCGCACGCCGTCCAGGAGGCCGGGGCGTTCGCCGTCGTCCTGGAGATGGTGCCGGCCGAGATCGCGGCGCAGGTGACCAAGGAGGTGTCGATCCCCACGATCGGCATCGGCGCCGGCGTCGACTGCGACGCCCAGGTGCTGGTCTGGCCGGACATGGCCGGCCTCACCAGCGGCCGGGTGCCGAGGTTCGTGAAGAAGTACGCCGACCTGCGCGGCGAGCTGCTGCGGGCCGCGCGCGAGTACGCCGACGAGGTCCGCAGCGGCGTCTTCCCGGGGCCCGAGCACTCCTTCGAGTGATGCCGTACGGCGCGCGTTGCCGGGGTTCCTCGTGGGTTGCGGGCGCGGCAGCACCGGCAACCCACGAGGAACCCCGGCAATGCGGCGGACGCCGACGGCAAGCCGTCATTCGCACGGGTCGTTGTACTCGAAGCCGGGTGCGTACTCGCGCCACTCCTCCTCACCGAGACGGCGCTCGACCATCCCGCAGATCCGGCTGACGGCGGAGGACGGGTCGAAGGTCTCGACGAACACAGCCCCGTCGGTCGCAACCACCAGTGCGCTGCCGTCCGGGGAGAAGGCGAAATCCCACGCCCCGGTGTAAGGACTCACCGAGCCGACCACCTCGAGGTCCGGTACGCGCCAGATCCGCACCACACTCGTGCCCCCCTCGATGACGGATGCCGCCAGGTACCGCCCGTCGGCGCTGAAGGTCGCGACCGGACTGCCGCCCCCGGTCGGAACGGAGCGCGAGAGTCGTCGCCCTGAAGAGGTATCCCAGATGCTGAGCTCCCTCTGGCCTCCGACCGCCAACAGCCTCCCGTCCGGACTGAACTGCACCAACTCCGCATCCGCGGTCGGCAGCTCGCGAACGAGGTTCCCTGCGGCGTCGTAGGAGGCAGCCCGACCGGACAGGTGGGCCACTGCCACGCGCTTCCCGTCGCGCTGCAACGCGAGGGCCTGGATGCCGTCGTCGAGAGAGGGCACACCGCCGATCCGGGAACGGCTGTCGAGATCCCAGATCACGACCTCCGACGGGTCTGCAGAGGTGAGGAACCTCCCGGAGGCATCGAAGGCCAGGAACTCCACGGGACCACGGTGTGGCGGCGAGAGCTGAACCACCTCGTGGGCCCCGGCGGACAGGTCCACGACGTCCACCTGGTCCGGGTGGCCCCGCGTGGTGGCGAGACGACGGCCGTCGTCGGTCACGGCTGAGGGACGTGGCTCGGTGGACGTCAGGTCCCGCGAGGTCGCGGTCACGGTCATGCCCTCCATGTCGTGGACGACCACGCCTTCGGCCGGCGTGCGAGCACCGTGCTCGGGAACCTCGGACGGTCGCACGACCACCTGGTCGACGTAGGTCACGGGTAGACCGGTGGCCCCTCCCACCCGACACAGCGCCAGCACCCCACCACCGGCCGGGGAGACGATCGTCGAGCCATCCGGACTCAGCGATCCCACCCCAGCCCCGTACGAGGGCACAGCGCCGATGGACGTCCTCTCCACCATGTCCACCAGGACGACAGCGCCGATCCCCGACACGAGGAGGGCTCTGCGGCCATCAGCGCTGAAGGAGGCGACGACCGAACTCGGATCGACCCTCAACTCCTCCCCTGTCAGCACGACTCGGTCGTCGACGTCCCACCATGCCCACGTGGATCCGTTCGAGTACAGAGCGGAGTGTCCGTGGGGCGCGATGGCGAGATGACCCGTCTCGGGCAGCCCCGGACCCGGGACCGGTAGGGCGGGTCGGTCGCGCGCCACCTCACGCCGCCCGATGACGTCCCACGTGACGATCTCGCCACCATCGGCGTACACCAGTCGACCACCAGGGGCGAAGTTGACCGAGCAGGAGCCGCCCTCCACCTCGGTGACCTGCCGAACGTCCACGGACGAGTGCAGCTGGAGAGGTGTGCGAGTCCAGAGGTCTATCCCACGCTCGCCGCACGTACCGATGTGGCGGCCATCGGGGCTGAGCGTGATACCGGTCAGGTAGGCCTCAGGGGACGCCGCAGCGGTCTCGAGTGCACCTGTCGTCCGATCCCACACCCACAGCGCATCCCCGTTGCGCGAGGAGAAGGCGACCGTGTCCCCGTCCGGGCTGAGGGCGGCCTCTCCCACGCCATCGGGCGCCTCGAGGGCCGATCCTGCTCGCTCTCCGCGCTGCAGGTCCCAGAAGGCGACCTCGGCGTCATCCCACAGCAGGACCAGGCTCCCGTCCGCCGGGCTGAAGACAGCACCCCTCACTGATCCCAGGTCGGTCCCCAGGAGCCTGTCGACTCCGGATCGCTCGCTGGCCAGCCTCGTCACCAACATCCTCGACTCGGGCGTGGGCGCCATCTCGTGAGCAGCACCCGCCAGGAGGAGCGCCGTGTCGGGCTCGTGCGGAGCGAGCTCCTCGGCATGCGTCACCAGGGAGCGCGATCCGGCTTGTTCGGCCTGCCACTCGGATCGCTGGGAGGCCCGGAATGCGACCACCCCGAGGACCAGCGACACGACCAGCAGGGCAGCCAGGCCCGCCACCGTGATCCGCAGCCGCCGCACCCCCCGGCCACGCTGAACGCAACTCGCGGTGATGAAGTGCTTCTCCGCGTCGGTCAGGTCCTCCCCGCGCTCCTCCCGCCACCGCTCGGCCTCCGCCAGCGGAGCGCCGCGCAGCAGCCCACCCGGATCACGCCCGACCTTCTCCCACCCGGCCATGGCTGTGCGCAGCTGTTCCTGCCAGGTCCGGAACGCCAGGTCGTCGTCGACCCACTCGTGCAGGCGCGACCACCCCCCGATCAGTGCCTCGTGGACCAGTTCGACCGACTCCGTACCGGCGGGGTCCCGGTCGGCGACGACCAGGCGTGTGGCGGCGAGGCGCTGCCCGAGCTCCCACTGCGCGTCGGTCATCTCGTCCCGGCGGGCCACGCGGCGGACGGGCACTCCCACGTCGGTCGGGCGGACGAGCTGGCCCAGGAGCCGCCGGGCCTGCTCCTGCTCGTCCGGCATGAGCTCGTCGCGGTAGACACGCTCCGCGTAGGCCGCGAGCGCGCCGTCGACCCGGCCGAGCTCGTCGTAGGCGGCGTGCGTGAGCACCCCCCGGTCCTGTCGGTCCCAGAGCAGGGTCAGGGCGAACTGGAGGAGCGGCAGACTGCCCGGTTCCTCACCGACGTCGTCGAGGATGCGCTCGACGAGACCCGGCTCGTACCGCGCGCCCGCGGGCAGCGGCTTCTCGATCACCGCCCGGAGCTGGCTGCGCCCCATCTGGCCGATGGTCGTCACCGCGCCCTCGAGGGCGTCGGCCATGGCCGGATAGCGGAGGGCCTCGCCGAGGAAGTCCGCGCGCATCGTGAGCACGATCGAGAGCTGCCTCGAGCGCTTGTCCTGCTGGAACGGGAGCACCGACACCAGTGCCTGCACGAACTGACCGACGGCCTCGGGGGGTCGGGTGAACACCTCCTCGAACTGGTCCACGACCACGAGCAGGTGAGCCGCACGGGCCCGGGCAAGTACCCGGGTGACGACGTCGGCCAGACCGCCCTTCGACAGGAGTTGGGCGAGGGGATCGGTGAGGACCAGGCGTTGCGTCTCCGACTGCTCCGGCTCCAGGAGCGGGAGCAGTGCCCCGGCGAGGGCGTGCAGGGGGGACGACGCCTGGGACGGGCGCATGGTGGCGCTGACCCATCCCTCCTCCTGCAGGAGTGCCGGCACCAGGCCCGCGAAGACGACCGAGGACTTGCCGCTGCCCGAGGGACCCACGACGGCGACCAGAGGACTGCGGCCGACCTCGCGCACCAACCGCGCGGTCAGGTCCTCGCGCCCGAAGAACACCGCCGCGTCCTGGGTGCGGAACGGGTAGAGGCCGCGGTACGGGGACGCTGCGATCGCGCGCTCGGCCAGCACGGGCCAGGCCTGCACCAGCACGCCGGCCGGGATCAGATAGGCGGCGCGCAGGTGGTCCTGCGCGTCCGCGGCCACGGTCATGCCGACGATGCCGGCCAGCTCGTCGTCCCAGACCGCTCCTCCGCTGAACCCTGATTCGACGGGATACCCGGAGGCGCTGCCGTCCATCTGGACCCAGCCGGCCGCCTGCGCACCCCTGAGGACGCCGGTGGCCCAGACACCGTGATCGTGCTTCCGGGGGAAACCGAAGGTCCGGAAGTGGTGGCCCCAGAGCTCGTCAGCGGCTACGAGGCGGACCGGCGACAGACCGGCGGGGCCAGGACCCACCAGGGAGAGCACGGCGACGTCGCCGCTGTCGTCCGGCGCGACAGGACACCACACCTCGACCCGCGCCTGCGTGACCTGCCCCGGAGCCTGGAGCGGGAAGTCGACCTGCACGAGGTCGTCCTCGCCCGGCCTCTCCTGGGTACGGCGCCCGAGTGCGCTGGTCACCACGTGAGCGCACGTGACCACGTGGTCGCTGTCGACGAGGAACGCGCTGCCGACCACGGCGCCGTTCCTGGCACGCACCCGGGCGAGGGCCGCGTTGATCTCGCGGGGCACCCCCGCCGGCCTGACCGCTCCTGGTGCCGGGGCCGGCACCTCCGCCGAGGTCACGGCCCCCTCGAGCGGAAGGGCACGGCCCTCCCTAGGGGGCGCCACCAGGTCTCCACGAGAGCTTGACGGTGAAGTGGCCCTCTCCCGCGGTCTTCGCGATGACCGCGCCGGCCTCGCACGTCAGCTTGACGCCGAACTCCAGCTCGAGCCCGTCCGGCGACAACACCCGCAGCGCCTGGACGGAGGCGTCGGCGGCGTCCCGCACGCCGGCGAGGGCCTCGGTCAGCCGACGCCCCGCCTCGAGGACTCCGTCGTGACCGCGGCTGACGCGCTCGATGCCGGCGGCATCCTCGTCGACCTCGACCAGCACGGAGGAACCGTCGTCCAGTTGGTAGCGGACCATCTCGCTCATCAGGTCCCCCGGACGGCACAGTCGGGCGCGACGCCGCGGACACGGAACGACGAGCCATGGTGCGCGTGCAGCGTCACCGCGCCGTCACGGCGCTGTCACCGACGGCTGGACGGCGGTGACCGGACGCCTCAGACGTCGGTGACGCGGATGCCGGCGTGCGCCTTGTACCGGCGGTTGACCGACACCAGGTTGATCGTCAGCGCCTCGACCTGGCGGGCGTTGCGCAGCCGGCCGGCGTAGATCCCCCGCATGCCCGGCAGCCGGCCGGCCAGCGCCTGCACGGTGTCGGTGGCCTCGCGGACGTCGCCGACGACCATCACGTCGCCGTCCAGGGTGGGCCTGGAGAGGTCCTCGAGCAGCCGCGCCGACAGGTGGTGGAAGGCGCCCACGACGTGCGAGTCGGGCAGCAGCGCGGCGGCCTGCTGGGCCGCCGACCCCTCGGGGACGTCGAGCACGTACGCGCCGAGCTCGTCGAAGGCCATGGGGACGACGCAGTCGACGACGACCTTGCCGGCCAGCGGGGTGGCGAGCTCCGCGAGGGTGTCGGCGTGCCCTGCGTACGGCACGGCGACGACGACCAGGTCGGCCGCGCCCGCGACGTCGACGTTGGCGCCGCCGGTCACCGAGACACCGGTGCCCCCGGCCGCGGCGGTGGCCCGCTCGGCGACCTGCGCGGCGACCTCACCGGCGCGCTCGGCGTCCCGCGACCCGAGCAGCACGCGCTGCCCGGCCGCCGTCAGCCGGACGGCGAGCCCGCGGCCCTGCGGACCGGTGCCACCCAGCACGCCGACGACCAGGTCATCCACCGAGCGTCCGTCCGACACGTCCCACCCCCTGCGCACGCCGGACCCCCCGGCGTTCCGCAGGGATCATGCCCGGACGGCGGAGCGGGCTCTCAGTCGCCGTCCTTCCACGCGCGGTCCTCGGCGTTCAGCTGCTCCTCGCGCTCGGCCACCGACTGCAACGCGTGCTCGGCCTCCTCGCGGGTCGCGTACGGGCCCAGGCGGTGCCGCTCGGCACACCCGTCCCTGTCCTCCACGGTGTGGTGCTTGAGGCAGTAGAACCACGGTCCCTGCGCCATGTCGTCCTCCTCCGTCGTCGTCCGCCGGCCGTTCCCTTCCCGGTCAGACGTCGACCATCACCTGGTCGTGCCGGGCGTAGAAGGCGGTCATCTCCTCCGGGGACGGCTTGCGGCCGCTGCGGCGCAGCTCCGCCATCTCGGCGAAGAACTGCTCCCGGGCGATGCCGGGCGCGAAGAGGATGAGGAAGTCGGCAGGCTCGTCCCCGTCGTTGCGGAAGCCGTGCACGCCGCGCTCGTGCACCAGCGCGAAGTCCCCCGCCGAGTACGGCCGCCACGCCCCGTCGGCGTACACGGTCAGCCTGCCGGAGACCACGTAGAACGACTCGGAGAACGTCTGGTGGTAGTGCGGCGCGGCGCCCGGGCTGCGCGGCGCGAGCCGGTACTGGACCAGGCCGAAGCGGCCGGCGGTCTCCGAACCGGGCGCGACCATGCGCAGCGCGCTGGTCCCTGCCTCGACCATCGGGTGCTCGGCGAGGGTGCGGACGACGACCGTGCCGGGATCCGGGTGGGACACGGCCGTCACCCTGGCACCGCCGTGCGGCCGCGTCGACCCGTCCCGGCCACTGGGACACCTGGTGACGGAAGTGCAACGGCAGTTCCTGCGGAACCGCCCGGTACGGCATGCTGCCCCCGTGACGGGGTGGCGACGCAAGGGCACCGACACACTGGGCAGGCGGCGCGGCTCAGCCGTCAGCCCGGGGCCGGAACACCGGATCGCGGCGCTCGCCCTCGCCGCGCTCACCTTCGTCGCCGGCCTCATCGGCATGGCGAACCTCTTCGTCGACGGGACGCTGCACCAGGGCGCCACCCGCACCAGCTACACCGCCGCGATGGCCGCCTGCCTGGCGGCGGCCGTCGCGCTGGCCGTCCGGCAGCGGATCGGCCGGTGGCAGACCTTCGGGCTGGTGCTGCTCGTCGAGGTCGTCTACGTGATCGTCGTCCTCAGCATCTCCGAGCCGGCGCAGGCGACCCCGCTGATGCTGCTGTTCCCCTCGTTCGTCGCCGCCTGGTTCCTCGGCACCTGGATGCTGGGTGCCACCATGCTCGCGACGGTGGTGGCCTGCACGGTCGCCCTCGAGCACACCTACGACGGGATCCTGACGATCGCCGTGCAGGTGGCGATCAGCGCCGGCGCCCTGAACACCGCGGCGTTCGGCGTCCACGTGCTGCGCCGCCGGGTCCAGCGGCTGCTCGAGGCCACGCAGGCGCTGTCCCACCAGGACCCGCTCACCGGGCTGGCCAACCGGCGCTTCCTCCTCGAGCAGGCCCCGAGGGTCTGGCGACAGGCCCGCCGCGAGGGGTCGCGGGTGGCCGCGATGGTCCTGGACCTCGACCACTTCAAGCAGCTCAACGACGCCCACGGGCACGCCGCCGGGGACGCCGTGCTGCGGGCGGTGGCGACGTCCCTGTCGGCCACCGTGCGGCCCAGCGACGTGCTGGCCCGCACCGGCGGTGAGGAGCTGATCGTGCTCGGGCTGGTCAGCGACGCGGCCGAGGCGCACCGGCTGGCCGAGCGGCTGCGGGCGGCGGTGCGCACCAGCCGCACCGCCGAGGGGCACGCGGCGACCGCCTCGATCGGCATCGCGCTGGCTCGGCCGGTGGACGGCGAGGACGCCGGCGACGCGATGTGGCGGCTGGTCGACCGCGCGGACGGCGCCATGTACGCGGCCAAGCAGGCCGGCCGCGACCGTGTGGCCGCCGTCGTGCCCCGGCAGCGCGGCGGGCGCTTCGCCGACAGCACCCCACCGAACGGCCACGCGACCGGTGGAGCGGCCTGAGGGAGGACCCCTGTGCCCCCGCCACAGGCAGGCTCGCGACGGGACCCTGCAGCGGGGCCGCACCCTCGACCTGTGGCGCCGCCGGTTCTCTGCTCCACTCTCCCCATGCCGCTCGTCGCGCCGGACCCGACCCGCACGGTGCCGCTGCCGCTGCGCGAGCAGGCCGACGTCCGCGACCGGTGGCTGACCCAGCGGCTGCTCGACCTGCTGCCCGGGCTGATGGACCGCGCCGGCATCGACCTGTGGCTGGTCGTGGGCCGCGAGTACAACGAGGACCCGGTGCTGGCCACGCTGCTCCCGGCCACCTGGCTCTCGGCCCGCCGGCGCACGATCCTCGTGCTGCACCGCAGCGACGACGGCGTCACCGCGGCGGCGGTCTCGCGCTACCCGGTGGGCCAGTTCCTGCCGGCCTGGTCGCCCGATGACGCCGGGCGGCCGCCGGCCGAGGACACCCAGTGGGCGGAGGTCCGCCGCATCGTCGAACAGGCCGCACCGCGGCGGATCGGCATCGACGTCTCCGCGGACTTCGCCCTCGCCGACGGGCTGTCGCACACCGAGCACCGTCGGCTCACCGAGGCGCTGGGGCCGTGGTCCGACCGGCTGGTGCCGGCCGAGGACCTCGCGGTCGGCTGGCTGGAGACGCGGCTGCCGGAGGAGATCGCCGTCCTGGACCGGCTGAACCAGCGGGTGCGCGAGGTGGTCGAGGAGGCCTTCTCCCCCGCCGTCCTGACCGCCGGTGTCTCCACCGGCACCGACCTGGCCTGGTGGATCCGCCAGCGCCTGTCCGACCTGGGCGTCGAGCCGTGGTTCCACCCGGTGGTCGACGTGCAGCGCGCCGGGGTGGCGCCGCGCTGCGAGCAGGGCGCGCTGCTGCCGGCCGTCCCCTTCGACGTGCCGGTGGAGCCCGGCGACCTGGTGCACTGCGACGTCGGCCTGTCCAGTCTCGGTCTCAAGACCGACAGCCAGCGCAACGGCTACGTGCTGCGGCGCGGCGAGACGGACGCGCCGGCCGGGCTGCACCAGGCGCTGGCCGTGGGCAACCGGCTGCAGGACCTCACCACGGCGGAGCTCGTCGCCGGCCGGACCGGGAACGAGGTGCTGGCCGCGGTCCGGTGCGCCGCGGCGGCCGAGGGCATCGACGGCGACGTCTACTCGCACCCGGTCGGCGTCCACGGCCACGGCGCGGGACCGGCGATCGGCCGGTGGGACGACCAGCGCGGCGTGCCCGGGGCCGGCGACCGGGTGCTGCACCCGGACACCGTCTACGCCCTCGAGCTGTGCGTGCGGGTGCCGGTGGCCGAGTGGGGCGGCCAGCCGGTGCGCATGGCGCTGGAGGAGGGCGTGGCCCTCACCGAGGACGGCGTGAGCTACCTCGGCGACCGGCAGACCGAGCTGCTGCTCATCCCCGGCGCCGGATAGCCCGCAGGAGGAGTTCGCCGGGCCGTGCCACGACGCCCGCGACCCGGGTGACCGGGCTCGTGGTGAGCGCCTGGTCGGCGAAGGCGCCGCGGACCCGGCCGGGGCCCGGCGTGGGGGTGTCGAGGATGTCGGTGCCGTCGTCGGGGCGGTCGGTGGTCTGCAGCTGCCGGCCGGTCAGCGACAGCACCGCGTCGGTGAGCGCCGGGCTGAACCGCTGCCCGGCGATGAAGCCCAGCGCGGCGTCGCCCACCGGGATCTCCCGGCGCGGGTGCACCGACGCCCGCACGACCGCCTCGGCGACCAGCTCGGGCGCGTACACCGGGGGCGGTGGCTTGGGCATCGAGCCGAGCTTGGTGCGGGCGTGCTCGAAGAACGGCGTGGCGATCCCGGCGGGCAGGATCTGGCTCACCTCGACCGGGGACCCCTCCTCCGCGAGCTCCATCCGCAGCGCGTCGTAGAAGGCGCGCAGCGCGAACTTGCTCGCCGAGTACGGCGCGTGCAGCGGGATGGACCGGTAGCCCTCGACCGAGCCGATGCCGATGAGCACGCCGCCGCCTGCTCGCTCCAGGGCCGGGACGGCGGCCTGCGCGGCGGCCACGTGCCCGATGTAGTTGACCTCGGTGACCCGGCGGAACTCGTCGAGGTCGATCTGCTGGACCGAGCCCCAGATGCCGACGCCCGGCACGGTCACGAAGGTGTCGATCCGGCCGAACCGGGCCTCGGCGGCGTCGACCAGCGCCCGGACGGCGGCCTGGTCGGTGATGTCGGTGGGGACGGCGACCGCCTCCGCGCCCGCCCGCTCGAGCTCCTCGACCAGCGTGCCGAGGGCCTCCTCACCCCGGGAGGCGACGACGATCCGGGTGCAGCCCTGGCGCGCGAACTCCAGCGCCGTCGCCCGGCCGATGCCGCTGGAGGCACCGAGGACGACGACGACCTGGTCGCTGACGGGACGTCGGGTGTCGGCCATGCCGTCGGCCTACCCCTGATCCGGCGCGGCGGAACCCCGTCCGCCCGGCTCGCCGAGCGGGCCCGACCACGCTGCGCTGCTCGGCTCCTCCAGAGGCGGGTCGCGCCGCTCCGGGTGCCGGGGCCTGGGAGCCCGGACGCGGACCGAGCCACCACCGCCACCAGGCACGGACTGCCACCCTGCGGGCGTGGCTTCGCACGAACCGGGCCCGGGCGCGCCGCTGTTCGCCCGGGGGACGACGGAGTTCGACCGCGCGCTCGCGTTCTTCGACGGGACCTACGCCGTCGCGCTCACCCTGCTCGTCACCACGCTGGACCGGACGGACGGACCCGACGCCTGGGCTGGTCCCGCCGCCCTGTGGGCGGCGATCGGGACCGAGCTCGTGGCCTTCTTCCTCGCCTTCACCGTCGTCGCCTTCTACTGGCGCTCGAACCACGCCTTCGTCGCGCGGCTGCACCACCTCAGCGGGCGCCTCGTCACCGTGAACCTCGTGCTGCTCGCCTTCGTCGTGCTGCTCCCGTTCACCACCGACGCGCTGGGGGAGCACGGGGAGCCGCTGGCGACGGCGGTCTTCGCGGGGAACGTCGCGGTGATCTCCTCGACCGAAGCGGTGATGTTCCTGGTGGCGTGGCGGAACGGGTTGCTCAGCGCGCCGCCGTCCGCTCGGCGGGTGAGGCTCGAGCTGGTGCCCCAGCTCGTCCCTCCAGCGGTGTTCCTCGCGTCGATCCCGGTCGCGTACCTGGCCTCCTCCGCCGCCGCTCGGCTGTCGTGGCTCGCACTCGTCGTCCTCAACCCGGCGGTCGGCATCCTGGTCAGCCGCCGGGCTCCGCTGGTGTGACGAGCGGCGGGCCCCGGGAATCCGCTGTCGCGGTCCACGCCGTCGCTCAGCGTCCTCGGGCGGCGGCACGCCCGTCCGTCCGGATCCAGGGGGACGGTGCGCCGGTCCAGGACGGCCGTCCGGCGTTCCTCGTCCGCGTCCGGCTGGTCGCTAGAGTCCGGTCGTGGGCTCCTCCCCCATGGCGCGCGCTGCCGACGGCGGCCACAGCTCCCGGCGCCCGTCCGTCGGGCACGCGTAGTGGACCCGGACGACTGGTCCAAGGTGGTGCTCGCAGCCATCCCCGTGGTGGGCGCCGTGGCCAAGCTCCTCCGGAGCGCGGTCCAGGGGCGCCGCGGCCGGTTGGTCAGCGACGCGGACCTGCTCGCGAAGCTCCCTCCGGACAGCGCTGCGTACGGGCGGCTGCTCGAGCACCTGGACGAGGAGGTCGCGCGCATCATCGTGGAGGAGGACCGGAAGCGACGCGACTCCGTCGGGGTCGTGCTCGGCGTGGCCCTCCTGGCGGGGGCAGCAGCCCTCGTCGTCTCGGCCTGGCGCAGCGACGGGGACGTGTCCCCGTTCCTGTGGGCGGCCGCGGCAGTGGTCGCCCTCCTCGGCACCGTCGGCCTGGTGCAGGACGCGATCCCGCGGGCGCGGGACGACACGGGCCGACCGATCAGGTAGGCCGCTCTAGTCCTTCTCCCGCGCCTCGGTCGTCGCCCTGTCGTTGGCCTTCCGGATGGCGTCGACCAGCTCGTCCTTGGTCATCGACGACCGGCCGCTGACGTCGAGCCGCCTGGCGACGTCGAGCAGGTGCTCCTTGGTGGCGTTGGCGTCGACGCCGCCCTTGGTCTCGCGGTCGGTGTCCCGGCCGCCCTCCGCCTGTGCGTCGCTCGGGCCCTTGTGGTCCTTGGGCTCCCAGTGGTCGCCGATCTTCTCGTGCGTGTGCTTGACCGCCGCCCAGGCGACCTGGTTGGCGCGCCGCGCGTCGTCGTAGGAGTCCATCGCCGAGTCGTGGGCCTTGGCGAAGGTGCGCTGCGCCTTCTCGTCCGAGCGCTGCAGGGTGCTGGGGATCTCGTCCTGCTTCGCGTCCCCGCTCTTCGTCGTCTTCGGCATGCGGCAGACCTACCCGGCATCAGCCGGTCAGGAACGGGACCAGCGCCGCGACCAGCTCCTCCGGGGCCTCCTCCGCCATGTGGTGGCCGCTGCCGATCCGGCCGCCGCCGCGCAGGTCGCCCGTCCAGTCCGCCCAGATGGCGCGTGGGTCGCCGTGCAGGTCCTCGAGGTCGTCGTGGGCCGACCAGAGCACCAGCGTGGGGCAGGCGACCCGCCGTCCGGCGGCCCGGTCGGCCTCCTCGGCGGCACGGTCCACGGTCAGGCCGGCGCGGTAGTCCTCGAGCATGGCGTGCACCGTGGCGGGGTCGGCGATCGCCCGGCGGAAGTCCGCGTGGTTCTCCTCCCCCATCCGCACGGCCGCCCCCGGGGCCAGCGCGCCGTACCAGGCGTCGGGGTCGGCGCCGATGGCCCGCTCGGGCTTGTCCGGCTGGGCGAAGAAGAACCAGTGCCACCAGGCGGCGGCGAACCGGGCGTCGGCGCGGTCGAGGTGCTCGACGATCGGGATGCAGTCGAGGACGGCGAGGTGCGTGACGGCGCCGGGGTGGTCGAGGGCCGTGCGCAGCGCCACGTAGCTGCCGCGGTCGTGTCCGACGACGGCGAAGCGCTCGTGCCCCAGGCCGCGCGCCAGCGCGACCACGTCGCGGGCCATGGCCCGCTTCGAGTACGGCGCGTGGTCCTCGGTGGTCGGCGGCTTGGACGACTGCCCGTAGCCGCGCAGGTCCGGGCAGACGACGGTGTGCCCGGCCGCGGCCAGCAGCGGGGCGACCCGGTGCCAGGTGGTGTGGGTGCGCGGGTGCCCGTGCAGCAGGACGACGGGCGGGCCCTCGCCGCCGACCCGCACCCGCAGCCGGACGCCGTCCGCCCCGTCGGTCGTGGTCTCCGCGAAGCCGGGGAAGAACGCCACCTCAGCCCTCGGTGAACCGGGACCAGTGGTCGCGCTCCTCGTCGGTCATGGCCCGGCTCGCGTCGGTGGCGAAGTCGAACAGGACCATCACCACGGAGGCGCGGATGGCGACCTCGTCGTCCTGCACCAGCTCCTGCCGCAGGGTGAGCGACTTGGTGCCGAGGCGGGTCACCGTGCTGCGCACGCAGAGCCGCTCGCCCACGCGGTAGTACAGCTGGCGCAGGTAGTCGACCTCCAGCCGGGCGAGGATCAGCCCGCGGTCCCCCGGTGCTCCCTCGGCCATCGCCAGCCGCGCGTCCTCGATCAGGCTCAGCGCCCGGGCGTGGTTGACGTGACCGAGGGAGTCCGGGTCCGACCAGCGCAGCTGGACGGCGTGCTCGTGCGGGGCGCTCAGGGCAGGTCCGCGGTCTCGGCGGACTGGCGGTGGGCGCCCTGGGCGTCGTCCGGGTCGGGGTGGACCGTCCGCTCCTCGGACTCGGCCAGGATCACCTCGGCGGCGACCTCCTCCATGCCGCTGCCGCGGAGCTCCTCCTCCTCGGGCAGCAGCTCCGCCCGCGTGTGGACGTTGTGCTCGGTGACGTTGGCCAGCGCCTCGGGGCTGGGCTCCTTGTTGGTGGTCACCCTCAGAACCGCTGCTGCTCGGTGCCGATGCCCAGGGCGCGGGCGACGTCCTGCACGTTCTCGAACTGCTGGCCGGACGGCAGCCGGCGCAGGTCCGACAGCACGCGGTCGGGGGCGTTGCCCTCCTGGGCCTTGGCCACGAGCGCGTCCTTGTCGGCCGGCCACACCTCCTTGCCGAGGGCCTCGGCGAGCGCGGCGCGGCGCTCGACGTCGCCGGTGGAGGTGCCGGGAGAGGTGGCGGGCTGGTGCGGGTCGGTCATGTCGGTCTCCCTGGTCACTGAACCGTGGGGGTGGAGTCGTCGGTGTAGCGGAGGATCGCGGCGACCGGGATGTCCCCGGGCATCGCCGCCCGCGGCACGACGACGACGCCGGCCGCGCTGGCCACGGAGGCGGCGAGCAGCGCTCCCTCGGCCGGGACGACGGTGCCGTGGGTGCCCAGGGCGTCCATGTCGTGCTGGTCGACGCCGAGCTCGAGCGGCGAGGTGCCGACCAGGAGCGTGTCGTCGGGGTCCTGCTGGTCGGCGAGGACGAGGGTCTCGACCTGGCCCTTGCGCAGCGCCTCGACCACCGCGGCCTTGCCCGTGACGGCCAGGCCGTGGGCGCCGGCGGAGGCCAGCTTCTCCACCGCGTCGGCCTCCTCGCGGGCCTCGTGCTCGGCCACGAGCTCGGCGGCCCGCTGGTCGACCGGCTCACGGTCGGCGCCGGCGGCCCGGCCGCCCTCGTCCATGGAGACGATGAGCTCCGACCAGAGGTCACTGGCCCGGTCGCTGAGGATCTGCCGGGCCCGCACGTCACCGGCGAGGAGGACGAAGGCCGGCTGCAGCCGGCGCACCAGCGAGGCGATGCGCTCGGCGACGTTGTCGGCGTTGTGGACCCACTTGTTCTCGGCGTTGTGCTGGTACCGGTGGTGCGCCCAGCCACCGCCCTGGAACTTGCGGATCTGGAAGCTGTCGCCCTCCACCTCGTCCTCGATCTCGGGCCGGCCGACGAGGGTGGCCACCGAGATGTCGGCCCCGACCCGGTCGGTGACGACGACGATGTGCGGCACGCGCCCTGGCAGCTGCCGCAGGATCGGGAGCAGGTTCGGGGTCGGCGACCACTCGGCGACCTCCTGCCGCGGCGAGCCTACCAGCGGCTGGTCCAGGACGACGGATCCGTCGGCCGCCACGACGAGGGCCCGGCCCCGCAGCGTGGCGATCTCCCCACCCTCGTTGGCCTCCAGCAGCCGGCCGCGGACCGCCTCGACCACCGGCTCCGGCGCGCCCTGCTCGGTGAGCTGCTCGGCGATGGCGCGGACCCGCAGCTCCACCTCGGTGTCGGCGTTCTCGGTGGTGTGCGTCACGTCGGCGCACACGGTGGCGTAGGGCCCGGAGGCGGTGAAGACCGGTTCCAGGAAGGACACGTCCATGGGGGTGGGACCACTCCTCGATCGCTGTGGGTCGGGTCGGCGGTCCGGGTCGCGGGGGCTGCGACCCGGGCTGCCCGCCTCCGCCGCCTACCCACCGACCGTGCCCTCACACCCCGGTGTCGATCGGCCGGAGCACGGGTAGGCGGTCGGCATGACCGAGCACGACCAACTGCCGCTGCCCGACTACGACCACCTCCCCGTGGACGGGCTCACCTCCCGGATCCGCACGCTGGACGCCGCCGGGCTGGAGACCCTGCTGGAGTACGAGCGGGCGCACGCCGACCGGCTGCAGGTGGTGACGATCATGGAGAACCGGCTGGCCGCGCTGCGTGAGGGCGCCCAGCCCTCCGGTGGCGACCCCGCCGCCGCGGCCGCCGACGACCCGGTGCACGCCGCGGGCGGGTCGAAGGTCTCCGAGGCCACCACGGGACCGGCGATGAACCCGCCGTCCCAGGGCGACCCGACCAACCCCGCCCAGCCCCGCTCGACCGGCTGAGCCCTTCGCGAGATCTGCACAGTGGCGCTCATCGGGCACCCGATGGCCGCCACTGTGCGGATCTCGCGGTGTCAGCCGCCGAAGGCCGCGGCGATGTCCAGGACGGCCGGGCCGAGCAGCACGATGAACAGCGTCGGCAGGATGCACAGGATCAGCGGGAAGATCACCTTCACCGGGATCTGCATCGCCTTCTCCTCGGCCCGCTGCCGCCGCTTGAGCCGCATCTCCGCCGCCTGGGTGCGCAGCACGTCGGCGATCGAGACGCCGTACGCGTCGGCCTGCACCACCGCACGGATGAACCGGCGCAGGTCGGGCACCGCCGTCCGCTCGGCCAGCGCCAGGTAGGCCTCGCGGCGGGGCTGGCCGACGGCGATGTCCTGCAGCGTGCGCACCAGCTCCTCGGCCAGCGGACCGCGGCCGTTGCGCCCGGCCCGCGCCATCGCCGCCTCGAAGCCGAGCCCGGCCTCCACCGCGATGGTCATCTGGTCGAGGGTGTCGGCCAGCTCCAGCGCGATCGCCTGCTGCCGCTCCTGCCCACGGCTGTAGAGCAGCAGCTCGGGCACGACGTAGGCCACACCGGTCACCCCGGCCGCCATGAGCAGGGCCGGCGGGCCGGGGCTCGCCGAGACCACCAGCCCGCCGAGCGCCGCGGCCACCGCGGCGAGCACCAGCTTGGCCGCCACCAGCCGGGGCACCGGCCACTCCGCCGGGCGCCCGGCGGCGCCGGCCAGCCGGTTGAGCCGGGCGACCGTGCCGGCCGGGGTCAGGGCCCGGGCCAGCCGCGGCAGCAGCCGGGACCGCGGCCGGGCGGGAGCCGCGCCGGGCAGGTCCAGGCCGCGGGTCAGGTTGGCGCGGGTGCGGGCAGCGGCGTCCTGCGTGCGGGCTAGCAGCGCCCAGCCCAGCAGCGGGACGGCGAGGGCGACGGCCAGCGCGGCCGCGAGCACGGGGGTCGGCAGCATCAGAACCGGATCGCCACGGTCTTCTTGAGCCACAACCCGCCGACGGTGAGCAGCACGACGACGGCGGCGATCATGAGGTAGCCGGCCAGGCCCTCGGTGAAGCCGGCCAGGTAGGCGGGGTTGGTCACCGACAGGAAGCCGACGATGCCGAACGGCAGGGCCATCAGCACGGCCGCCGAGAGCTTGCCCTCGGCCGACAGCGCCTTGACCTGCCGGCGGATGGCGTTGCGCTCCCGGATCGTGTGCCCGACGGTGTCGAGGACCTCGGCCAGGTTGCCGCCGACCTCCCGGTGGATGCCGATCGCCTGGGCGACCCAGCGGAAGTCGTCGCTGTCCATCCGCTCGGCCACCTCGTCGAGGGCGTCGCCGAGGTCGCGGCCCACCCGGGTCTCGTTGACGATCCGGGCGAACTCCTCCGACGTCGGCGCGGCGGCCTCGGTGGAGACGGCGTCGACCGCCCGCAGCAGGCTGTGCCCGGCGCGCAGGCTCGACGCCATCAGCTGCAGCGAGTCGTCCAGCTGGTCGGCGAACGCCGCCTGCCGCCGCCCGCGCTTCACCCCGAGCAGCACCTTGGTGCCCAGCGGGGCCGGCACCGCGAACACCAGCGCCAGCAGCACCCCGCCGAGCAGCAGGCCCAGCGCCCCGAGGACGACGGTGGCGAGGCCCACCAGCAGGACGACGTCCGGCAGCGGCGCAGCCACCCCCGCCCGCTCCAGCGCCGCCGTGCCGCGGGCCACCAGCCCGCGCCGGGCGAGCACCCGCTCCACCGCGGCGCCGGCCGCGGCCGAGGCACCGGCCAGCGCGGACGCCGGCGGCGCTCCCGTGGGGTCGAGCCGGGACAGCGGCACCCGCCGCGGCCCGGCCGGGAGGACGACGAGGGCGAACAGCAGCAGCCCGCCGGTGACCGCGAGCAGGCCGGCGACGGGCAGCATCAGGCCCACCCCCGCCGCGGCTCGACGGTGCCGAACACGCGCGGCGAGACCCGGATGCCGAGCTCGTCGAAGCGGTCGGTGAACCGCGGCCGCACCCCGGTCGGCACCGGCTTGCCCAGGAAGCGGCCCGCCGCGTCGACGCCCGCGGAGTAGTCGAAGAGGAACGCGTCCTGCAGGGTGACGGTCTCGCCCTCCATGCCCTGCACCTCGGTCACGTGCGTGACCCGCCGGGTGCCGTCGCGCAGCCGGGTCAGCTGGACGACGACGTCGACGGCCGAGGCGATCTGCTCGCGGATCGCCCGCAGCGGCAGGTCCATGCCGGCCATGAGGACGAGGGTCTCCAGCCGGGCGATCGCGTCGCGCGGGGAGTTGGCGTGCACGGTCGACAGCGACCCGTCGTGGCCGGTGTTCATCGCCTGCAGCATGTCGAGGGACTCCCCGCCGCGGCACTCCCCGACCACGATCCGGTCGGGGCGCATCCGCAGCGAGTTGCGCACCAGGTCGCGGATGGTGATCGCGCCCCTGCCCTCGATGTTGGGGGGCCGGGACTCCAGCCGGACGACGTGGTCCTGCTGCAGCTGCAGCTCGACGGCGTCCTCGATGGTGACGATCCGCTCGTCCTCGGGGATGAACGAGGACAGCACGTTGAGCAGCGTCGTCTTCCCGGTGCCGGTACCGCCGGAGACGATGACGTTGAGCCGGGCCTCGACGCAGGCGCGCAGCAGCTCGGCCATCTCCGGGGAGAGGGTGCCGAAGGCGACCAGGTCGTCGACGGTGAACGGGTCCTTGGCGAACTTCCGGATGGTCAGCGTCGACCCGCTGAACGCCAGCGGCGGGATGATCGCGTTGACGCGGGAGCCGTCGGCCAGCCGGGCGTCGACCAGCGGTGAGGACTCGTCGATCCGCCGTCCCACCCGGGAGACGATCCGGTCGATGACCCGGCGCAGGTGCTCCTCGGAGGTGAACCGCGCAGCGGTGCGGACCAGCCGGCCCTCCTGCTCGACGTAGACCGCGTCCGGGCCGTTGCACATGATCTCGGTGACGCTCGGGTCGTCGAGCAGCCGCTGCAGCGGGCCGTAGCCGAGGACGTCGTCGGCCAGCTCGGCGGTCAGCCGCGCCCGCTCCTCGGCCGAGAGCGGGACGCGCTCCTCCTCGACCACCTCGTCGAGCTCGCCGAGGACGATCGTGCGCAGCTGGTCCTCGGACAGCGACGGGTCGTTCATCCGGTTGCCCATGCGCTCGAACAGGGCCTTGGCCACCCGGTCCTTGAGCCTGGTGAGCGCATCGGTCGGCGGGGCGGACGACGGAGCCGGGGTCACCGGCCGGGGCTGCGGGACGACGGACGGCGCGGCCGGGGGCTCCGGCACGGTGTGCCGCCCCTGGGCCGCGGCGAGCCGGGACGCGAGGTTCACGACGCCGCCCGGTGCTTGGCCCGGTAGCGGCCGGGCTTCACGATCGGGGTGGCGGCGAAGCGGGCGACCAGCCGGCGCAGCTCCTTGGCCGCCGGGTCCTTGCGGCCGCCGGCGACGATCGGCACCCCCTGGTTGGTCGACGTCGGCACCGCGGCCGAGCGCGGCACGACGACGTCCACCCCGGTGCCGATCGCCGTCTCGACGTCGCGCACCGACAGCCCGCCCTTGGGGTCGGCGAGGTTCATGACCACGTGCCGGCCGGCCGGGATCATGCACAGCTCGCGGAGCACGTCGAGCTCCTTGCGCAGCCCGCGGACGCCCGGGACGTCCATGCTGGTCACCATGACCACGTCGGTGGCGCGGTCGAGGGCGGCGAGGGTCTGCTCGGAGAGCCCGGGCGCGGTGTCGACGACGACGTAGCGGAACTCGCGCGCCAGCGAGGTGAGCAGCCGGGTGACGTCGGCGGCGGTGACCGTGTCGCCGGCGGCCGGGGACTCCGCCCCGCAGACCGCGTACAGGCCGCTGGGGTGCTGGGTGAGGAAGGTCTTGAGGACCATGGTGTCCTCGGTCGCCGGGCCGTGGGCGACGTCGGGCAGCGCGTACTCCGGCGCCAGGCCGAGCGCGGAGGCGACGTCGCCGAACTGCACGTCGAGGTCGACCAGCACGGTCGACTGGGGCGCGGACGCGGTCAGCCCGATCGCCAGGTTGGACGCCACGGTCGTCTTGCCCACCCCGCCCTTCGGCGAGGCAACGGTGATGACCCGCCCGGTGTAGCGGGCGGTCTCCTCGACCGGGCGCAGCACCCGCCGCCGCCCGGCTGCGGCGGCACCGGCCCGCTCGACGGCCTCCCGGATGGTGAGGACGTCGGCGGAGGGCGAGAGCAGGTCCCGGATGCCGGAGCGCATCGCCGCCTGCCACATCTGCGGGGAGGCCTCGGCCATGAGCACCACGGTGATCCCGGGGCTCTGCACGTCGAGCCGGGAGGCGAGCGAGAGCACGGCGTCCGGGGCCGCGGCCGGCCCGATCAGCAGGACGTCGGGCAGCTCGCCGTCGACCAGCTGCTCGAACAGCCGCGCCGGGTCGGCGGGCAGCCGGCCGGCGGGCAGCGCGTGCACGTCGCCGTCGGTCGCCTCCTTGACGCGCAGGACGAGCTCCTCGTCGGCGGCGGCGAGAACCACGCGGCTCATGACCAGTCCTTGTCGTAGACGTTGTCGGGGGTGACGACCTCGGTGCCGGTGGTGTCGACGCCCTCGGGTTCGAGGGAGAGCCAGACGGTGCCGTGCTCCATGCCGAAGACGACCGCCTCGGCCTGCTCGGGGCGCAGCCCGAGGGTGATCATCAGGCTGGCCGAGGGCGCCGCACCGCCGGTGGCGGCGGTGTCGGTCGTCCGGCCGTCCGGAGCGGGGGCCGGCGCACCCTGCACCTGGGTGACCAGCACCCGGTTCAGGACGACGTGCGTCGTCGCCCTGTCGGACAGGGACACGTGCACGCCGACGGTGTCCCCGGCCGCCAGCCGCCCGCCGACCGCGCGCTGCGGCTCCAGCAGGATGCTCACCTCCGACGTCCCCGCCGGGGCGGCCACCGTGCCGGGCACGGTGAGGTCCTCCGGCGCGGCGAAGCGGGCGGTCAGCAGCTGCTCCCCCGGCTGCAGGTCGGCGGTGGCGACCTGCCCGGTGAGCGCGTCGAGGTCGGTGACCCTGCCGGGGACGGCCGCCTTGGCCGGCAGCCGCTCGGTGCGGACCAGGTCGGCCAGGTCCTCCCCCGGCGTCCCCTCGGCGACCGGCCGGTCGACCACGAGCACGTCCACGGTCTGCACCCCGGCCAGGGCGCGGGCGTCGGCACCGCGTACGTAGGCCAGCAGGACCACGGCGCCGCCAGCGGCGAGGACCAGCGCCGCGAGGGCGGCGATCAGTCGGCGTCTCACGAGGAGCCCCTATCGGACGAGTCGGAGGACCCAGGCGCCCAGGGAGGGCGCGCCGGGGCCGAAGGAGAAGGAGTCGCCGGCGTCGACGAAGCGGGTGAAGTAGCCGCGGATGCAGCGGTCCTCGCCCTTGCACGGCTTGCCGGCGTCGTACAGACCGCCGAAGTGGTAGGCGGTGATCGTGAACGCGGCGTAGCCGTAGACGTGGTACCAGGCGCTGCTGCCGGTGCCCCCCGCCTCGTCGAAGATCGGCAGCAGCACGGTGCGGCCGACCAGCGCGGCCACGTCGTCGGGACCGCAGCCCTGCGAGGGGTTGTTGCCCGGCTCGGAGGTGAACCGGCCGCCCACCCGCGAGGTGGCCCGGCAGCTGTTCCCGCCGTCGGTGGTCAGCCAGCCGAAGCCGCCGGGGACGAACATGCTGGAGGGACCGGTGCAGCCGGTGCCGGACTTCTTGGGCAGCTCGACGGTGCGCTCGGTGGTGGTCGAGGGCAGTCCGCCGCCGGTCTGGGCCGCGAACTCGCACCAGGAGAAGATCAGCGGCAGCACCGCCGTCCCCGCGTCGGGCGCGCCCCAGGCGACGGTCGCCGTCGCCGTCACCTGCGTCGACTCGTGGCCGATGACCGGTGCGAACCAGTGCTCGGTGGCCGTGCTGCCGGTGACGCTGACGCGGAGGGGGTCGCTGGCCAGCACCGGCGGGGCGGCGGTGGCGTCGCCGAGGTTGGCGTCGACCAGGTCCTGCGCGGTGGCCCGCATGTCGCCGCAGGCACCCCGGGCGCAGTCGCGGGCGACGGCCAGCGCCGCGGCATCGGCCGCCGTCTGCAGCCGGGCCCGCTCCGCGTAGAGCGCGCCGACGTCGACGGCGATCGCGGTGAACCCGAGGATCGGGACCAGCAGCAGGGCCAGGAGCACCGCCGAGGCGCCGTGCTCGCCGGCCAGCCGGCGGCGGAGGGCCGGGCGGCCGGGCCCCGTCCCGGGTCGGCCCCGTCCGGAGGCCCGCCGCGAGCCTGCCAGTGGTGAGGAGGACGGGGTGCTCCTCCGAGGGGTGGGAGGGACGGGGTCCTCCTTCAGCCGTTGCACCGCATGACCCCCGTCCCGGTCAGCCCGATGTGCGCGCCGAAGAAGTCGGTCAGGAACGGCATCGGGTAGTCGACGGTCACCCGCACGTTCTGGGCAGACGTGCTGCTCAGCGGGCAGCCGGTCGGCGGCGTGACGGTGATCTGCGCGTTGGTGACCGCCGGGTCGAGCGTGGGGCTGGCGTCCCGGACGGCGGTGCGCGCCGCGACCGGGTCGTTCTGCAGGGCCATGACGCGGGCGCCCTCCCGGGCGGCGGCGGACAGGGTGCCCTGCACCTGGAACGCGTGCCCGAACTCGGCGATGCCGAGCACCAGGACGAGCAGCAGCGGCACGATCATCGCGAACTCCACGGCACTCGCGCCGTGCTGGTCGCGCAGTCGGGTGCGCACCGGTCCCCCACCTCCTCCCGCTGTCGTCGTCGCCGTCGGATCGCGGCGCGGCGCAGCGGCCCCGGGGGGACGGGGCCGCTGCGCCGTGGCAGGTGCGCGGGTCAGGTGGTGGGCGTCGTGCTGGTGGCGGTGCCGCCGAGCTTGGCGCCGATGGTGTCGAAGAGGCCGTCCAGCTTCGTGCCGAGCAGGGCGACGGCGGCGATGATGACGACCGCGATCAGGCCGACCATGAGGCCGTACTCGACGGCGGTCGCGCCCTTCTCCTCGCGCTGGAGGCGCTCCTCGGCGAACGAGTAGAGCGTGATGATGGTGGCCAGCGGGTTGCTGATGAGGTTGAGCACGGGGACTCCCTGGAGGACGGTGCCGGCCGGTGCGGGTCGGGCGACCCGGACGTCGTGGCACTTGCCAAGGGGTGTCGAGCCGTCGGCCTGCCGGCTTGAGCCCCGTTCGCCCGATCGGCCGACACCGTTCACCTGCCCGGGGCAGCCCCCGCCGGCGGGCGTCACTCCACGTGACCGCGCTCACACGGCGATCCACGCGGGGAGCGCCGACAGCCTCAGGGCAGCAGCGCCGTCCCGCCGATGACGAGGGCCGCGCCGGCGAGCATCGCGGGCCCGAAGGGCAGCTCGCCGCGCAGCCCGATCCGCCGGGTCGCCAGCAGGCCCAGCGCGACCACGGCCTGCACGACGAAGCCGGCGAGCGCCCCGAGCACGACCGCCGCCCAGCCGAGCCAGCCCAGGTACAGGCCGAGCAGCGCGGCGAGCTTCACGTCGCCCATGCCCAGGCCGCCGGGCGAGAGGAGGGCGAGCACCAAGTAGACCGCGAACAGCGCTGCGGCGCCCAGCACCGCCCGCAGCAGCGCGACCCAGGCGCCGCCGGCGAGGGCCGGGAGGAGCAGCAGCGCCGTTCCCGCCGCCAGCGCCGGCAGCACCACGCGGTTGGGCAGCAGCCGGTGCTGCAGGTCCACCACGGCGAGCAGCACACCCACGACCGCGAGCAGCAGGAACGCCGGCAGCTCCCAGGTGACCCCGGTGCGCAGCACGGTGAGCGCCATCAGCAGCGCGGTGGCGACCTCGACCACCGGCGGGCGGACGGCGACCGGGCCGGGCCCCAGCAGCTCCCGGGCACCGGCAGCCGGCGGCCAGGGGAACCGGCCGGCGGCGCGGTTGACCAGCAGGCCCGCGCCCGCCCCGAGGAGCAGGGCGACGACGGCGAGGGCAGCGAGCACGGGGCGACGATGGCACGGCCGGGCCCATCGGCGTGGGACCGCCACCGGTCCGGGGACGGCGACGGCTCGCCGCGTGCTCGTCGGGGAGGACGTGCGGCCGCGGCCGGGGGGACGTCGGCCCGGTCGATCGCACGGGTCCGTCGTCCCGCTGGGTCGGTGTTTCCGGCACGCTCGCCGGCATGAGCGAGACCGCGCAGGTCGCCCTGGCTGTCGTCTGCTTCTCCGTGGCGCTGCTCGCTCAGGTGACCGGCTTGGCGATGCTGGTCGCAGACGCCCGTCGAACCGGCTCCGCGCTGCGTCGCTGGCGCGACAGCGGCATGGCGGGACGTGAGCGGGAGGCGCCGGTCCGGCTCGCCGAGCTCACCGGCCTGCTGGACTCCCTGCTGGGCAACCGGTTCGACCGTGCCGCCGCTGTCGCACTGCTGGCGGTCGGCGTCGTGGCGAGCGCGGCGGGCGGGTTCCTGGCGCTCTGACCGGACGGGGAGGCCGGGACGTCGGGCTCGTGCACCGTGGTGGTCGGCGGCCCCACGGATCAGATGTGTTTCCTGCGCTGCAGCGCGAGGAAGGCGAGCCAACCGAAGGGCGCCGGCAGCCAGAACGTCGCCGCCCGGAACGCGAGCACGGCGGTGAGCGCGGCGGTCACCGGCACGCCGGTCGCCGTCAGGGCGCCGACGAGGGCGGCCTCGACGGCGCCGAGCCCGCCGGGCGTGGGCGCCGCCGAGCCGATCGTGGACGCCGCCAGGTAGACGACGACTAGCGTCGGCAGGGACAGCGACGCGGAGAAGGCGCGCAGCGAGGCGTCGAGAGCCAGCACGTAGCCGCCGTTGAGCAGCAGGATGCCGAGCGCGGCCGTCCCGAGGCGGCGCGGTTGGGTCAGCGCGGTGAGCAGCTGGGGCAGCGTCTGGCGCAGCAGCGGCTCGACGCGGCGGTGCAGCAGCCGCCGGGTCGGGGGCAGCAGCGCCACGACGACGAGCACCGCCGTCGCCGCGAGCAGGACGACGAGGACCTCGCCGCTGGGCAACAGCGCCGGTCGGGTGCCCGAGACGCCGCTGACCCAGCTGCACAGCAGCAGCACCGCCACGGTCACGACGACGGTGACGACCTGGCTGACCGCGACGCTGGCCGCGGCGGTCGCCAGCGGGACGCCGGAGCGCTGCAGGTAGCGGATGCCGAGCCCGACGTGCCCGACGGTCGGCGGGGTGACGAGGGTGACGAAGGCGGTCGCGACCTGCACCAGCGTCGTCCGGGCCAGCGGCAGGTCGATGGGCACGAAGGCCTGCAGCGCGAGCGCGGCTCCGACGTAGGTGACCGCCGAGCCGAGCACCGCGACGACGAGCCACTCCCAGCGGGCCGCGCTCAACGTGCTGGCGAGGCTCACCTCGGAGAGCTGGGAGGCCAGCACGTAGGCGGCGAACGTGGCCGCCGCCACGGTGACGACCGTCCGCAGCCGGACGCGCTCGAGCCGCGGCGCCGTCGCGTGGTCCGCCCCGGTCGACCCGGCGAGCTCGGTGCGCAGGTCGCCGACGACGCCGGTCCGGCGCACCGCGTCGCGCAGCGGCGGCGGCAGCACCAGGGGCTGGGCCAGGGCCGCGAGTCGCGCCTCCGCCGCCGGCTCGGACCCGTAGCCCGCCCGCAGCGCGGCCACCGCCTCGTGCACGCCGGCGTGCGCGGCCGCGGTGACCAGCAGTGCCACGACGTCCAGCTCGCGCTGCAGCTCGGCGGCCGCGGGCTGCGCGGACTGCCACGCGGTGAAGCCGACCCCGCCGTCCGGCAGCAGGACGACCGAGTCGGGGGTCAGCGCGCCGTGGGACAGCCCGGCCCGGTGCACACGCCGCAGCGCGGCGAAGGCGGCGCGGAGCCGGGCAGCCGGGTCGCCGTCCGCGGCCGACAGCGGGGTGCCCGGCAGCGGCCGGGCCACCGACAGCAGCGCCGGGCCCGCGGACAGCAGCATCAACACCGCCGGCGCGGGGACGTCGGCCGCGCGGGCGATCCCCGCGCACAGCGCCTCCCGCTCCAGCTGCCGGCGCAGCGTGAGCGCGGGCCGGCCGACGACGGAGGACCGCAGCCGCAGCAGCGACAGGGATCGGCGGGCCAGCGAGACACCACGCCGGTCGGGGTCGACGACGGTGACCTCGAGGTCTCCGCCGGGCGAGGCCGCGGCGTACCGGAGGCTCTCCGGCGGGTGCGGCAGCGCCCGCAGCCCGGCCACCGGGAGACCGGCCGCGGCGAGGACGGCGCGGACCTGCTCCTCGTCGGGGCGGGCGGGGACGACGCCCAGCAGGACCCGCACGGCCAGGCCCGCAGCGGCTCCGGCGAGGACGGCGACGGCCCCGCTGAGCAGGGTGAGGCTGCCCAGCGCCAGCGCGCAGAGCAGCGCCGCCCCGAGAGCCACGCGGGCGGGCGCCGACCAGCGCGGGCGTCGCTGCAGGTCGCCGCCGACCAGGAGGCCGACCGCGGCGGCGATCGGGGTCACCGCCGCGTCCTCGGCCGGCCCCAGCAGGCCCTCCCGGCCCAGCAGCCACTCCGCGGCCTCACCGAGGCCCAGGGCCAGCGCGCAGGCCAGGACGGCGGAGACGGCGGCGAAGCGACGGCGCCGGAGCGCGTCCAGCAGGACGGCGCCGAGGACGGCCAGCACGCCGAGCGAGGCGACGCCGTTGGCGACCGACAGCAGGGCGCGCGGCAAGCCGCCCAGGACGGCGTCCGCGAGAGCGACCCCGGGAGTGGGCACGCCGGGTACCCGCACGGCGAGCAGGACCAGGACCAGCAGCGCAGCGGCCGCGAGCGCCAGCCGAACGGCGTCCGCGGGACGGCGGACCCGGGTGCGGGGCCAGAAGGCGATCCGCCGGCCCGCACCTCCCCCCGCCACGGGGGTCAGTATCTTCAGGGCCCGGCCGCGCCGCTGCGGCCGGGTCGCGCCCCGCTGCACGAGACGTCAGCGGTGCCGGGCGGCCTGCTCGGGTGGGGACCCCCGCCGACCCTCCGCAGCCGGCGACGCCGCGCGCGCCGGCGCGGTCGGCCCGGGCAGCCGCAGGCTGACCAGCAGCGCGAGCAGCGGCAGCGGCAGCAGGGCGGCCAGCGACCACGCCAGGCCGTGCGCGTCGGCCAGCACCCCGAAGAGGGGTGTCACGGCCCCGCCGGCCGAGACGGCCAGGCCCAGGGTGACACCCGAGGCCGTGCCGACCCGGTTGGGGAGCAGCTCCTGCCCGAGCGTGGTCTGCACGGAGAAGGGCAGGTAGAGCCCGACGCCCAGCAGGACGGCGGCGGCGAACGCGACCGGCCAGGACGGCGCGACGACGAGCAGGACCAGACCGGGGACGGCGACCGCGTAGCCCAGCCGGATGGCCGGCACCCGGCCCCACCGGTCGGCGAGCCAGCCGCCGGCGAGGGTGCCGACCGCGCCGACGCCGAGGAACGTGGCCAGCGCCGCGGAGCCGGCCGAGGCCGGAACGCCGAAGCGGTCGATGACGTACAGCGCGACCAGGGACGACACCCCGAAGTAGAGGACCGAGCGGATCACCACCAACCCGGTCAGCCAGCCGAACGACCGCCAGTCGTCGTCTCGCTCCGGCGTGCGGCCGGACGCGCCGCCCGGGCGCGGACGGGCGCGGGCCCGGCGGCCGAGGGCCAGCAGGACGGCGGCCGTGACCAGGGCCGGCAGCGCCAGCAGGGGCGTCCCCGCCACGCCGTACGCCAGCAGGACGGGCGTGACCACGACCGGGCCGAGGGCGAGGCCGGCGTTGCCGCCGACGGCGAACCAGCTCATCCCCTGCGCGGAGGCTCCGGCGGCAGCGCGGGCCGCCCGGGCCGCGGCGGGGTGGTAGGCGGCCACGCCGAGGCCGGAGAGGGCCACCGCCGCCCACGTCCACCAGTAGGAGTTCCCGAGGCCGGCCAGCCCGATGCCCACCCCGGCGACCAGCAGGCCCACCGCGGGCAGCCAGGGCAGGGGGCGGCGGTCGGCCAGGACGCCGAAGGCCGGCTGCACCACCGACGACAGCACGGTGGCGGCCAGGGTGATCCCGGTGGCGGCGGCGTAGGAGTAGCCGCGTTCGAGCACCAGGAACGGCAGCAGCGCGGGCACCGCTCCCTGGTACAGGTCGTCCACCACGTGGCTGACGGTCAGCAGGCCCAGCCCGCGGCGGTCGACCACGCCCCCGTCCGAGGCCGGTCGGCCGCCCCGGTGCCCACTCCGCACCAGGGAACCGTGGACGCGCGGCCGCCGGCCGTCAACCGGCCGGGGGTCAGGGCGCGGCGGGTGCGGGCTCCTCCGGCGCGTCGGTCAGCTCCCAGGGCCGGACGACGGTCACCAGCACCGCGATCGCCAGCACCAGCGCCGCCAGGATGACCGTGCCCATCGCCGCAGCGTCGTTGCCCAGCAGGCCGACGACCGGGGACACCGCGGCGCCGACGCCGAACTGCACCGCACCCAGGAGCGCCGCGGCCGAGCCGGCCGCCTCCCCGTGCCGCGACAGCGCCAGGGCAGGGGCGTTGGGCAGCGCCAGGCCGGAGGCGAAGAGCATCGCCCACAGCGGGACGACGACGCCGGGCAGCCCGCCGGTGCCGGTGAGCGCCAGGGCCAGCAGCACCGCGCCGGAGAGGGCCCCGGCGACGACGCCCGCCACGAGCACCTGGGCCGGCGCCCAGCGCTTCAGCACCACCGGGTTGAGCTGGGTGGCCGCGATCAGCCAGACGGCGCCGGCGCCGAACAGCAGCCCGAACTGCTGCTCGTCGAGGCCGTACTGCCGCTGGAAGACGAAGGAGGACCCGGAGACGTAGCTGAACAGCCCGGCCATCGTGAGGCCCGCGACGAGCACCAGGCCGACCAGCGTGCGGTCGCGGAGCAGGCCCCGGTAGGTGTGCAGCGTGCCGGCGACCCCGCGGGTGCTCCGGCGGGACGGCGGCAGCGTCTCGCGCAGGCCGAGCGCGCCGACGGCCAGCAGCAGCAGGCCGTAGACCGCGAGGACGGCGAAGATGCCGCGCCAGCTGGTGAACCGCAGCAGCTCCCCGCCGAGGGTCGGCGCCAGCACGGGCGCGGCACCGAGCACCAGGAAGAGGCGGGACAGCATGGTGGCGGCGGCCCGTCCGGTGAACAGGTCGCGGACGATCGCCATGGCGACCACCGCGCCGGCCGCGGTGCCCACGCCCTGCAGCACCCGCAGCGCGCCGAGCACCTCGATGGTGGGGGCGACCAGGACCAGCGCGGACGCCACCACGTACAGCGCCGTCCCGGCCAGCAGCGGCCCCCGCCGCCCGAACGCGTCGGACAGCGGGCCGAGCACCAGCTGGCCGAGGGCCAGGCCGATGAGCGTGCCGGTGAGGGTCAGCTGGACCATCGCCGACGTCGTCCCCAGCTCCGCCGTGATGGTCGGCAGCGCGGGCAGGTACATGTCGATGGTCAGCGGCCCGATGGCGACGAAGGCGCCGAGGAGGAGCGCCAGCAGCGCCCGGTTGGGCGGCGCGGCCGCGGTCGTCGGTGCGAGCGGCGCAGCGTCAGCGCGGTCCTGCAAGTCGGTCACGGTCGTCCATTCGTCGAGCGGTGTCACGGGCGGCCCACGCTGGCCAGACGGAAGGGGCCAAGGCGGGACCGGCGCCGTCCATTCCGGGACGACGCCGGTTCCTCGTCACACCCCGAGCGGCTGGCGGGCCGCGGCGACCGCCCGGCGGGTGTCCTCGACGACGAGGTCGTGGTTGACCTGCGCCGCTGCGGACGCCCCTGCCGCCGCGGCCGCTCCGACCTGGGCGGCCAGGTCGGTGACGTTGCCGGCGACCCAGACACCGGGGACGTCGCTGCGCCCGGTGGCGTCGGCGGCGAGGTGCTCCCCCATCCCCGAGGGGTGCGGCACCGGGGTGAGGCCGAGCCCGGCCAGGAAGCCGGTGCGGGCCACCATCCGCGACTGGACGGTGACCGCCTGGCGCTCGACCACCGTGCCGTCGGCCAGCCGCACGCCGACGAGGCGGTCGCCGGCCAGCTCCAGCCCGGCCACCCGGCCGGTCACCACGGGGATGCCCAGGGCGGCCAGCTGCTCGGCCTGCTCTCCGGCCGGTGCCGGCTCGGTGTGCGCGAAGAGGACGACGTCGGCGCTGAGCCGGCGGAACAGCAGCGCCTGGTGCACCGCCATCGGCCCGCAGGCCAGCACGCCGATGGCCTGGTCGCGCACCTCCCAGCCGTGGCAGTACGGGCAGTGCAGCACGTCCCGTCCCCACCGCTCGCGCAGCCCGGGGACGTCGGGCAACTCGTCGACCAGCCCGGTGGTGACCAGCAGCCGGCGCGCGCGGGTGGTGCGCCCGTCGGCCAGGCCGACGGTGAACCCGTCGCCGTCGCGGGTCGCGGTGGCGACCTCGCCGTCGACCACCGAGCCGCCGTAGGAGCGGACCTCGGCGCGCCCGCGCGCGAGGAGCTCGGCGGGCGACATGCCCTCGCGGGCCAGCAGGCCGTGCACGCCGGCCGCCGGCGCGTTGCGGGGCGCGCCCGCGTCGACCACCACCACGGACCGCCGCGAGCGGGCCAGCATCAAGGCCCCGTTCAGCCCTGCGGCACCGCCGCCGACCACCACGACGTCGTACTCGTCCCTCAGTTCATCGGTCACCGTGACCACCTCCGCGGCAACGGTGCGACCGCAGACCCGGCTACGGCAAGGTTTGTTGCCGGTCCGGCAAGGTCCCGGACCGCCGATCGGGCCCTCAGGTGCCGCAGAAGGTCCGGTAGGGGCCGGTGTCCCCCGGCGCGGGTGCCGCGTAGCGCTCGAGCCCCGGCCGCTGCTCGTAGGGGCTGGCCAGCACCTCCAGCAGCCGCTGCAGCGGCGCCAGGTCGCCGTCGGTCGCGGCCGTCAGGGCCTCCTCGACGAGGTGGTTCCGGGGGGTGTAGACGGGGTTGGTCCGGTCCATCAGCTCGGGGTCCGGGCCGAGGGCGAGCCACCGCTCGAGCCACGCGTCGAACCGCGCGAGGTCCACCACGACGAGGCGGGCGGGCTCGGCGTCGCCGCGGGCCGCGGTGCCGAGCGCGCGGAGGAACGACGTGAGGTCGACGCGGCTCTCCTGCATCAGGGCGTGCAGGTCCTCGACGAGTGCCGTGGCCACCTCGTCGTCCGGGCCGTCGGGCAGGCCGAGCTTGGCCCGCATGCCTGCCGACCAGGCCGCGTTGTACTGCGGGCGGAACCGCTCGAGCGCCTCGACCGCGAGGGCCACGGCCTGCTCCTGGTCGTCGGAGAAGAGGGGCAGGAGCGTCTCGGCGAAGCGTGCGAGGTTCCACTCGGCCACGATCGGCTGGTTGCCGTAGGCGTAGCGCCCGCCGAGGTCGATCGAGCTGTAGACGGTGGCCGGGTCGTACGCGTCCAGGAACGCGCAGGGCCCGTAGTCGATGGTCTCGCCGGAGATCGTCGTGTTGTCGGTGTTCATGACCCCGTGCACGAAGCCGACCAGCATCCACCGGGCGACCAGGGACGCCTGGGCCGCCACGACGGCGTCGAACAGGGCGAGGTACGGCTGCTCGGCGTCCGCCGCGGCGGGGTGGTGCCGGGCGATCGCGTGGTCGGCGAGCCGGCGGAGCAGGTCGACGTCCCCCGTGGCCCGGGCGTACTGGAAGCTGCCGACGCGCAGGTGGCTGCTGGCCACCCGGGCCAGGACGGCGCCCGGCAGCAGGGTCTCCCGGCGCACCGGCCGGCCGGTCGCGACCACGGCGAGGGAGCGCGTGGTCGGGATGCCGAGGGCGTGCATCGCCTCGCTGACCACGTACTCGCGCAGCATCGGCCCGACCGCGGCCAGCCCGTCGCCGCCCCGCGAGAACGGCGTGCGGCCCGACCCCTTGAGGTGCAGGTCGCGCAGCCGGCCCTCGACGTCGGTCAGCTCGCCGAGCAGCAGCGCCCGGCCGTCGCCGAGACGCGGGACGAACCCGCCGAACTGGTGCCCGGCGTAGGCCTGCGCGACCGGCTTCGCGCCGTCGGGCACGGCGGTGCCGACCAGCAGGCGCACGCCCTCGGGGCTGCGCAGCGCACCGGGGTCGAGGCCGAGCTCGGTGGCCAGCGCGTCGTTCAGCACGAGCAGGCGCGGGTCCGGCGCCTCGTCGGCCCGCCACGGGACGGCCATCTCCGGCAGCTCACGGGCGAAGCGGTCGTCGAACGACACGGTCGGTGCGGGGGCGACGCTCACACGGTGGACAGCACGCCCGGCACCGCCGGTGTTCCCGTGGACCGCCAGCCGGTGGTGGACGGGTCGGCCCGACACCGGACACCGGTCTCGCGGGCAGGAACCTCACACCCCGGTGCCCCGTGCACAACAAGGTGGCCGCCACCCGAGTAGCGTGGGGTCGCGCCGGGCCGCCCCCGCTCCCCCGGCGCGGACGGCGAGCACTCGTCACACGCGGATCCCGGGTACGGGCTTCGGGGCTGAGCTCAACCGGGGTCCGGCGAGCCGGAGAGGGACGCCGATGTCCCCGGAACGACAGCCACACCCATCCGCCGTCGGTGAGGTCCTGGAGTACCTGGGCCGGCCGTCGGGACGTGAGCAGCCGATGGAGGAGGCGCTGCAGCGCGTCACCGACCTGGCCAGGACGGTGCTGCCCGGCAACCCCGAGGCCTCGGTCACCCTGGTGGTCCGGGAGCACCCGTCCACCGTCGTGGCCACCGGCCTCCTCGCCGTGGAACTGGACGAGGGCCAGTACGAGTGCGGTCTGGGCCCCTGCCTGCACGCCGCCGGGACGGGGCAGCTCGTGGACGTCCCCGACACGCGTACCGAGACCCGCTGGCCGGAGTACGCGCGGCGCGCCGCCGAGCACGGCACCCTGAGTTCCCTGTCGGTGCCGCTGGTCATCGACGCTCCGCAGGTGTCGGGAGCGCTCAACCTCTACGCGCAGCGGACGAAGGGCTTCGACGAGGTGAGCCGGTCGACCGCCACGCGGTTCGGGCACTACGCCGCGGTCGTCGCCGGGAACCTGTCCCGCTACCGACGCGCCGTGGAGCGGGCGGACCACCTGGAGGCGGCGCTCGCGTCACGGGCGGTCATCGAGCGGGCCAGGGGCATGCTCATGGAGCGCCACGGGGTGACCCCCGACGGGGCCTTCCGCATCCTGGCCCGGGCGTCGATGCACACCCACAGCACGGTGCGCCGCCTGGCCGAGCACCTGGTCCACACCGGCGAACTCCGCTGCCGGTAGGTCCGCACCGGCCGGGGACGGAGCGGCAGCCACCACGGGCTGCGCAGCCGGCCGCGGCAGGCGAGCGCCGCCGTCGGACCGGCTCAGCGGACTGGCGCCGGCCACTCGCGGACCCGGTCGTCAACCGGCCGCACCGCCTATAGTCCTGGCCGCCGGTTCCGCGGGATGACATCGGGGCACCCCGTCGTGCAGCCCGGCCGGCGGCGAGATGCGGGAGGCGACGTGCCGCACCCGACCACCTCGCTGGTGCGGACGACCTGGCTGATGCTGGCGCTCGGTGCGCTCTACGCGCTCACCCTCGTGCCGGGGGTGCGCCCCACGCCCGGCTACCAGGTGGGTCTCGACTGGTGGCTCAACATGGCCGTCGACGGACTCGTCATCCTCGTTCTCGCGCTGCGCGTCCTGGCCGACCGGACGGACCGGGCGGCCTGGTCCTTCATGACCGCGGGGCTCGTGGCCGCCTTCGCCGGCAGCACCAGCTACTTCGCGTACTACCAGCACCTCGAACCGGTCCCGAGCCCGTCGTGGGCCGACGCCGGGTGGTTGCTCTTCTACACCCTGCTCGCCGTCGGGCTGGTCCTGCGGCTGCGCACCCGGGCCCGCAGCATGCCGTTCAGCCTCTCGCTGGACGGGCTGATCGCCGGCCTGACGGCCGCGGCCCTGGCGGAGAACTACGTCGACGGCGCGGACGTGCCCCTCGGCGCGGACGGTGTCGGGACGCTGACCACGGCCTACCCGCTCACCGACCTGCTCCTGCTGGCCCTGGCGGTCGCCGCGCTCGCCATGCTCGGGAGGGGTGCCGGCTGGTCCTGGTGGCTGCTGTGCGCGTCGTTCGTGACCTTCTTCGTGACCGACGCGGTCTACGCGGGCCTGGTGGCGGACGACGCCTACGTCGGGGGCGAGCCGGTCGACCTGGGGTGGCTGCTGGCCCGGCTGCTGCTGGCCGGTGCGGCGCTGGCGTCCCTGCGCTCGGTGGAGTCCCGGACCGTGGACCTGCAGGGGGTCACCGTCCTGGTCCTGCCCGGCGTCTGCGGCCTCGCCGTCCTCGGGCTGCTGTTCCACGGCAGCGTGTCCGGGATCAGCCCCTTCGCCGCGGTCCTCGCGCTGGCCGCCGGCGTGCTCATGGTCGGTCGGACGGCCCTGACGTTCCGGGAGCTGCGCGTGCTCACCGAGGCCCGCCAGCGCGCGCTGAGCGAACGCCTCGTCGAGGCCCAGGACGACGAGCGGGCCCGCATCGCCGCCGACGTCCACGACGACTCGGTCCAGGCGCTGGCGGCCGTGGACCTGCGCCTGGGCGCCCTCCGGAACCGGTTGCGCGCGCGGGCGCCGGAGGAGGCCGCCGGGGTCGAGACGGTGGTGGACGCCGTCCACGGCGCGAGCGTGCGGCTGCGCGCCCTGCTGTTCGAGCTGGAGACGCCGGTCCTCGACGCGTCGCTGACCGACGGGCTGCGCGACGCGGCGGCCCAGGTGTTCGAGGACGGCGACGTCGCGTGGTCGGTCGAGGAGCGCGGGCAGGCGCCGCTCCCGCAGCAGGTGCGGGTGTCGGCGTACCGGATCGCCCGCGAGGCGATGGTCAACGCCCGCAAGCACGCACGGGCCCGCCAAGTCACCGTGACCGTCGACGCGACCGGTCGCGGCGTGGAGGTGCACGTCGTGGACGACGGCAGGGGGGTCGACGCCACCGCGTCGGCGCGCTCAGGACGCCGGCACTCCGGTGTGGTCGCGATGCGCGACCGAGCGCTGGCGTCGGGCGGGTGGTGGCGGTCCCGGCCCGGACCGGGCGGTGCCGGCACCGCCGTGTCGTTCTTCCTCCCCCTGCCGGGCGCGGGAGTCGCCGGCGACCCGTCGGCAGGCCCGGGGCTAGGGGCAGAGCAGCCGGCGGACCAGGTCGGCCGCGCCGGGCACGCCCACGACGAGGTGGCCCTGCACGCACCGGCGCAGCAGCACGGGGAGGTCGCCGGCGAGGCTGCCCTTGAGCAGGTAGGCGGATCCGCCGGCCGCCAGCACGCGCGTCCACGTCGCCGGGTCCGCCTGCGCTGACAACCCGGCGACGACCGGCCGGTGGGGCAGCGCGACCAGTCGGCGGACCAGCTCCGGGCCGCCTCCCGGCATCCGCACGTCGGTCAGGACGAGTGCCGCGCGGTGCTCGCGAGCCGCCGCCACCGCGGCGTCGCCGTCGGCCACCTCCGCCACGACGCGGAAGCCCGGCTCCTGTCCCAGCAGCCCGGCCACGGCGGATCCGATCCGGGGGTCGTCGTCGGCGATCACGACGGTGATCTCGCCGCGGACTGGGGTCACCAGGAGCACGCTGGCGCAGCCCGCTCCGGTTGTCGTGATGCGCGCGCACCGCCCGGGTAGTGCACCCGCACCAGACGATCACCCGCTCGGTGCGTGGCAGACTCCGAGAGTGACCCGGTCCGGAACTCCCGACGGGCCCTTCCCGGCCACGGTGCGGGTCCTGGTCATCGACGACCACCAGATGTTCGCCGCCAGCCTCGCCCAGGCCCTGCAGTCCGAGCCGGACCTGCTCGTCGTCGGGCAGGGGACGTCGATCGCCGCGGCGCGGGACCTGATGGCGTCGACCGCGCCGGACGTCGTCCTCCTGGACCACCGCCTGCCCGACGGCGACGGTGTGGGGGCGATCGCCGGGCTGCACGCCGTCCGGCCCTCCGCGAAGATCGTGGTGCTGACCGCCACGACCTCCGATCGAGTCCTCGTCACCGCCATGGAGGCCGGTGCCGCGGGGTTCATCGCCAAGACGCAGCGGCTGGACGACGTCATCGAGGGCGTGCGGGCTGCGGCCCAGGGCGAGTCCGTGGTCAGCGCCAAGCTGCTCACCCGGCTCCTGCCCCGCCTGCACCGGCAGAGCGGCGGCAGCAGGGCCCAGCTGACCGAGCGGGAGCACGAGATCCTCGACCTGCTGGCGCGTGGGCTGTCCAACGCCGACATCGCCCGGCAGTTGACGATCAGCGTGCACACGGTCCGGAACCACGTGGCGAACCTCTCGGCCAAGCTCGGCGCGCACTCCAAGCTCGAGGTCCTGTCGATCGCCGTCCGGGACGGCCTGGTCGACGGCATCTGACCGCCGTCCGGGTGCCGGCGCTAGTGCGAGCGCACCAGGCGGTTGGCACGGGTGCACCTGGTCACGGCTCCGCCGCCGCAACAGGCTGGAGGGTGGTCGGTGCGCGTCCGCGCGCCGGGTCACCACCGACACGGGAGCAGTCACGTGGCCAGGACACAGCACGGAGCGGAGGCGCCGGCCGACGCCGAGGACGACGCCGGGCACCCGCACACCGCGGCTGCCGCGCGCGACAGGACGGCCACGGGCGTCCCCGGCGCCGGCGGACCGCCGACCGCGCTGCTCACCTGCTCGCTGTCCGGCACGGTGCTGACGGCCGGCGCCGCGCTCGGCCGGTCGTCCGGCCGACCCCTGGGTCAGGTGCTCGGCGTCCCGCTGCACGAGCTGCTGCACGAGTGCTCCCACGCCCTGCTGCAGTACGTGCTGCGGGTGGCACGCGGCGGCGCGGGGTCCGGGTCCGCGACCTTCCGGCTGCGGCACGCCGACGGCCACCTCGTCGACGTGCCCACGTCCTGGTCGGTGCTGGCCGGCGCGAGCGCGGACGCCACCCAGCTGGTGTTCGTCCACGCCGGCGGAGCGGTCGCGGACCTGACCTACGGCCCGCGGGCCAGGCCGCAGCTGGGAGCCGCCGCGTTCCCGGACGGACCGCGGCAGCAGCCGGACCGCCCGCAGCTCCTCGACGCGGTGGCCGAGCCCTTCCACGTCGACGACGCCACGGTGCAGCTCACGGCGTCCATCGGCGTCGCCGTCGCTCCTGCGCAGCCGGCGGTCCCGGCGACGGACCTGCTGCGCCACGCCGACACGGCCGTGCACGCCGGGAAGAGCGCCGGCCGCAACCGGGTGCACGTCTTCGAGCAGACGCTGGACGAGGACGTGGAACACCGGCATGCGCTGACCACCGACCTGCCGGCGGCGCTCGCGGACGGAGCGGTCCACCTGGAGTACCAGCCGATCGTGGACCTGCGGTCGGGGGCCGTGGTCGGCCTGGAGGCCCTGGCCCGCTGGACGCACCCGGAACGCGGCCCGGTGCCGCCCAGCAGCTTCGTGACCGTCGCGGAGCTCAGCGGGCTGGCGCCCGAGCTCGACCGGTGGGTCCTCCGGCAGGCCCTGCAGGACGTGGCCCGTCTCCGCCGGGCGGACGTCGTGCCCCGGGACGCCTACCTCGCCGTGAACCTGTCGGCCGCCAGCCTGACCGGGACCTCCGTCCTCGACGACCTGATCAGCTCGACCGAGGCGTCCGGCCTGCCCGCCACCCAGCTGGTCCTCGAGATCACCGAGACGGCGATCATGCAGGACACCGAGGTCGCGGTGCGGCTGCTGCGGGAGCTCCGCGAGCACGGCTTCCGGGTCGCGATGGACGACTTCGGTACGGGGTACAGCTCGCTGGCCCACCTGCGCGACCTGCCCGTCTCCGCGCTGAAGATCGACCGCAGCTTCGTCGCGGACATCGCGGAGCAGCGGGACGCCCTGGCCATCGTCGCGTGGATCGTCGACCTCGCCCGGGCCGTGGGTGTCGCCGTCGTCGCCGAGGGCGTCGAGACCGCCGAGCAGGTCGCGCTGCTCAAGGAACTGGGCTGCGTCACCGCGCAGGGCTGGTTCTGGGGTCCCGCCGTGCCGGTGGACGCGCTGCTGGGCCGGCGCGCGTGGAGCCCGTTGACGACGACGGTGGCCCCGGTCGCCGCTCCGAGGACGCCGCAGCGCGACGCCGGCGTGTCGCAGGGTCCCCAGAGGCTGCTCGAGCTGCACCGGGACGGCGCGTCCGCCACCACCATCGCCGCGACCCTCAACGCCGAGAGGCTCCGCACCCCGACGGGGGTGCGCTGGCACGGGGCCGGCGTCGCCCGCGTCCTCGCCCACCGGATCCGGCGGTGCGCCGGCCCGCCCGACGCCGTCGCCGGCCCGAGGCGCCTGGCGTGGCGCTGAGGCTCGGCCGGGGACGACGGACTGGTGGCCGTGCGAGCCGGGAGAGCACGGGGAGGCACCGGCCTGGAACCGGGTGAGCGGGTCACCTGAGCGGACCGCCCGCGCCGTCGACGGGCAGCGGCTGTCGGCTGGGTGGACGGGCGGCCCGCCGGCTCCGACCGTCCGCGCGGCTGCCGCCTCGGCTCCGGGCAGCTCCACGCCCTCGCCGCCGGACGTGGACGACCTGCGGTCGACGGGCCGGCACGAGGCGTCGCCCGGTAGCCGTCGGGTCGGAGCGCTCACCCGGCCCCGGAGGCGGTCCGGCCCCGCACCACGAGCCTGACCGACGACCGCGTCGGCGTGGCCGCCGCCGTCCGGCTGACCGCGTGCGGCGGAGGGAATCCTGACGCCGGCCGGCCGGGACGTCGGGACCACCTCGCCGACGAACGCGCGCTCCGACGCCGGAGGACCTGGAAATGCGCTTGCCCTCGAGCGCACTCGAGGTCGCATGCTGACGGCATGACTGCGCGCGGGACCACCGCTGTCGAACTGTCGGTACCCAGGAACAGGATCCCCGCATGAACGCCGCACCTGCGGTCGAGGCGATCGACCTGGTCAAGCACTTCGGCGAGACCCGAGCCGTCGACGGGGTGAGTTTCGTGGTCCCGGAGGGCTCGGTCCTCGGCCTGCTGGGGCCCAACGGGGCGGGCAAGACCTCCCTGGTGCGGATGCTGACCACGTTGAGCGTCCCCACGAGCGGGACGGGTCGGGTGGCCGGTTTCGACATCCTGAGGCAGCCGACCGAGGTCCGCCGCAGCCTGGGCCTCACGGGTCAGGCGGCGACCGTCGACGAGATCCTCACCGGACGGGAGAACCTCAAGCTGATCGGCAGTCTCTACGGCCTGCCCAGGACGTTCGTCCGGGAGGCGACCGAGCGGCTCTTCGCCCGCTTCGACCTCACCGACGCGGCCGACCGGATGGCGAAGACGTACTCCGGCGGGATGCGTCGCCGCCTCGACCTGGCGGTGAGCCTGCTGGCGGCACCGCCGATCCTCTTCCTGGACGAGCCCACGACGGGCCTGGACCCGCAGAGCCGGTCGGGGCTGTGGGCGGTCCTCCGGGAGCTGGTGAGCGAGGGCACCACGCTCGTCCTGACGACGCAGTACCTGGAGGAGGCCGACCACCTGGCCGACGAGATCGTCGTGGTGGACAAGGGCAGGGTCATCGCCGCCGGCACGCCGACGCAGCTCAAGGACCAGGCGGGCCGGGCCAGCGTCGTCGTCACCCTGACCCACGCCGCTGATCTCGACCGGGCGGCGGAGCTCATGAACTCCTGCTGCCAGGAGGTGCACGTCGAGCGGGGCAGCCGGCGGCTGACCGCACAGGCCGGCGGGCTCGGCGACATGACGCGCATCGCGGCGGTCTTCGAGACCAGCGGCATCGAACTGGACGACCTGGGTCTGGCCCGGCCGAGCCTGGACGACGTCTTCCTGCACCTCACCGGGCACCGGGCCGAGGACGCCTCGGACCTGACGAACGAGGGAGTCACCCCGTGACCGCCGTCCAGGCCACCCGGGCACCGGCCGCCCGACCGCCCATCTCCCCGCCGTCCCTGCTGCGGGCGTCGTCGACCATCGTGTGGCGCAACCTGCTGCACATCCGGCGGATGCCCGAGATGCTGCTCGACGTCACGGTCCAGTCGGTGATGTTCGTGCTGCTGTTCGCCTACGTGTTCGGTGGCGCGATCGCGGTGCGGGGCGCCGACTACAAGGAGTTCCTGCTCCCCGGGATCATGGTCCAGACCATGGTGTTCTCCTCCGCCATCGTGGCCATGGGCCTCACCAACGACCTGCAGAAGGGGATCGTCGACCGGTTCAAGTCGCTGCCCATCGCGCGGTCGGCTGTCCTGGTCGGCCGGAGCATCTCCAGCCTGATCCACTCCAGCATCGGCGTCGCCGTGATGGCCCTCACCGGCCTGCTGATCGGCTGGCGGATCCGCAACGGGGTCGTGGACGGGGTGCTCGCCTTCCTGCTCCTGCTGCTGTTCGGCTTCGCGCTGATCTGGCTCGGCATCTGGGTCGGGTCGATGATGCGCACCGTCGAGGCAGTGCAGGGCTTCATGTTCACGGTGATGTTCCCGCTGACCTTCGTCGCGAACACCTTCGCGCCGCCGGAGAGCATGCCCGCATGGCTGCGGGCGATCGCCGAGTGGAATCCCGTCTCCGCGGTCACCCAGGCCTGCCGGGAGCTGTGGGGCAACAGCCCGCCTGCGGCGCCGGATGCCGCGTGGCCGCTGCAGAACCCGGTCGCGGTGTCGATCGCCTGGTCGGTCATCCTCACGGCGGTCTTCGCGCCGCTCGCCGTCTCGGCATTCCGTCGCCGTTCCCGCGACTGAGCCGAGACCGGTGCCGAGCAGCGGTGCAGTGGCGGATCGGACGGAGGCTCCCGGCTCCGTCTGCCTGAGCGCCCCGCTGTGGGACACCCGACGTCAGCGCCGTCGTCACGGGAGCTCGGTCCAGGACGACGGCTGAGGGGGTCGCAACGCCTAGGGACGTCGGACGGCGTAGCGCAGCAGGACGACACCGTTGCCGAACCGCCGGTCCTCCACCAGCTCCAGGTCGGTCGGGTCGTCGGCGGTGTCGAACAGCCGTCGACCGCGGCCGATGACGACCGGGTTGACGTAGAGCCGGTACTCGTCGACCAGGTCCAGCCGGCGGAAGGTCTCGACCAGGTCGACCCCGCCGAGCGTCATGTCGCCGCCGGGCTGCTGCTTCAGCGCGCGGATCTCGTCGGGGTCCACCTCTGCCCGCAGCGAGGCGTTGGGGCCGACCTCCTGCAGCGTGCGGGAGAACACGATCTTCGGCACCGCCCGCCAGATGCCGGCGAACTCCCGCATGACCGGCGGGTGGTCCGGGTCCTGGTCGGCGGCCGGCCAGAACGCCTCCATGAGCTCGTAGGTGACCCGGCCCTCCATGAAGGCGCTGTTGGTCGCGAGCTGCTCGTTGAAGTGCGCGTGCAGCTCCTCGTCGACGCGGTGCCAGCTCAGGTCGTGGTCCGGCCCCTCGAAGTAGCCGTCCAGCGACAGCATCATGTGCACGACGATCTTCCGCATGCGTCCTCCTGGTCCACGATCCGGTCCGGGAGCTCGGACCGGCGGACGCGGACGATCTCATCGGTCCCGCGGGGCGCCTGGGCCACCTGCCGCGGTGGCCGCCGTGCTCGGACGAGTTTCGGACCCTGTGCGGGCCGACGCCCGCCTCCGACTGCACTCCTGCGGGTCGGAGGCGGGCGACGGACGAGTCGGCCTGTACGCCGGGTTCTGTCCACGGGTGCCTCACGGCATCCCGATGGGCGGTCATCCATCTAGGCCTGCCGTTGCCGGCAGGCTCCAGCGGTCCACCCGCAGGCATCGGGCGGGCAGCCCTCGAACGCCTGCGCAGGACGGCGGTGCGACCGTCGTCCCTCTCGACCTTGCTCCGGGTGGGGTTTACCGAGCCGCACCGGTCACCCGGTGCGCTGGTGGTCTCTTACACCACCGTTTCACCCTCACCGACGGCGTGCCGCCGGCGGTCTGTTCTCTGTGGCACTGTCCCGCGGGTCACCCCGGGTCGCCGTTAGCGACCACCCTGCCCTGTGGAGCCCGGACGTTCCTCGGCGACGGGGTCTCCCCCGTCGACGCGACCGCCCGGCCGACTCGTCCGTCGTGCCGCCCATCCTAGTGCCGGCCGGTCGTGGCGAGGTCCATGGCCTCGTCACCGCATCGGCGTGCCGCCATGACGATGCGGCCGTGATCCGCGGGCTCCCTCGACGCCGTGCTCCTCACGGTTGCCCTCCATCGGCCTACGGCTCCAGCCGCTCGAGATGGGCCTCATGGGTTTGGTGGTGCTGCCCGTCCTCGGATCGACGCTCGTCCCGATCGTCGGAGCGCAGCGCCGAGACGACCTCCCTGAGCTGCTCGGTCCGCGGGTCACCGACCTGACGGCCGAGGACCGGCCTGCCGCTCACCGACCGCCGCCCGCGCCAACCGCTCGGCGTCGTCCACGGGCGGCCGGACCGTCTCCCCGACCACCGGCCGCGCCTGACCTCCGCATCAGCTCGGGTAGCGAGCGACAGGGGCGTCCCGCGGGGCACCTTCTCCTGCGGGCAGTTCCGGACACGTCCGCTCGTAGGCCATCCCGGGAGCCAACTGCTCCCACTCGGTCATGGAGAGGTTCCGGCTGACCATCGTGCAGCCGGCCTCGACCCAGGACGTGAACTCGGTGTCCCACAACCGCACCAGGCCGTCACGGCTACCGGTCGCCACCCACCGGCCTCCCGGGCTGAACTCCACTCCTCGTATCTCGTCCCGGTGTCCCGTCAGCGACGGGCCGTGAGCCTGCCCGGTCGCCACGTCCCACAGCCGCAGCGTCCGATCGTCCGCCACGCTCGCCAGCAGCCGACCGTCCGGGCTGAACGCCACGCTCAGCACGGTGTTGGTGTGCCCCCTCAGCGGCTCCCCGTGCGGCTGCCCGGACGCGACGTCCCACAGGCGGACGGTGTTGTCCGTGCTGCCCGAGGCCATCAGGCGGCCGTCGGGGCTGAACGCCACGTCCTGCACGTAGCCGGTGTGGCCGGCCAGCGGCTCACCGCGGGGCTCTCCCGTCGACACGTCCCACAGCCGCACCGTCTGGTCCCCACTGGCACTGGCCAGCAGCTCCCCGTCCGGGCTGAACACCACCCCACTCACCCAGTCGGTGTGACCGGTCAACGGCTCACCGCGGGGCTCTCCCGTCGCCACGTCCCACAGCCGCACCGTCCGGTCCTCGCCCGCGCTGGCCAGCAGGTGCCCGTCCGGGCTGAACGCCACCTTGAGCACCCAGTCGGTGTGACCGGTCAACGGCTCACCGCGGGGCTCACCGGTCGCCACGTCCCACAGCCGCACCGCCTGGTCATCACCTCCGCTGGCCAGCAGGTCCCCGTCCGGGCTGAACGCCACCCCGTTCACCCAGTCGTTGTGACCGACCAGCGGCTGACCGGTCGGCTGGCCGGTCGACACGTCCCACAGCTGCACCGTCTGGTCGGCACTGGCGCTCGCCAGCAGGTCCCCGTCCGGGCTGAACACCACCTCGTTCACCACGTGGGTGTGGCCGGCGAGCGCCTGACTGACGGAGGACGTCTCGGTCACGTCCCAGATCCGCGCCGTCTGGTCGAGGCTCACGCTGGCGACCCGGGACCCGTCCGGGCTGAACGCCACGCCGTCCGCCCACATGGTGTGGCCGACCAGCGGCTGCGAGTAGGGCTGCCCCGACGCGGTGTCCCACAGCTGCACCGTCCCGTTCTGGGTCGCGCTGACCACCAACCCGCCGTCGGGGCTGAACGCCACCGCCCAGACCGGCCCCGAGTAGCCACCGAGCGGCTGCCCCAGGGGCTGCCCGGTGACCGCGTCCCACAGCTGCACGAACCGGTCGGCACTGGCGGTCGCCAGCAGTGTCCCGTCGGGGCTGAAGGCCACTCCGCGGACCTCCTCCTCGTGCCCGGTCAACGGCTCCCCCCGAGGCTGTCCGGTCGCCACGTCCCACAGCCGCAGCGTCCGGTCGACGCCGACGGTCGCCAGCCGGGTGCCGTCCGGGCTGAAGGCCACGTCGCGGACCTCGTCCGTGTGCCCGATCAGTGGCGGGCCCTGCGGTCGGCCGGTCGCCACGTCCCACAGCCGCAGCGACCGGTCGGCACCCGCCGTCGCCAGCAGGCTCCCGTCGGGACTGAACGCGACCGCCCACAGCCCCGCGGCATGGCCGGTGAGCGGTTGGCCGTGCGGTTGCCGGGTCGCCACGTCCCACAGCCGCAGTGTCTGGTCGCCACCGGCGGTGGCCATCAGAGTGCCGTCCGGGCTGAACACCACGTCCCTGACGGCGGCCGTGTGCCCGGTCAGCGGATCGCCGACCGGCCGGCCGGAGTCGGCCTCCCACAGCCGCACGGTCCGATCCCCGCTGCTGGTGGCCAGCAGCCGACCGTCCGGGCTGAACGCCACCCCCCACACCGGGCCGGTGTGGCCGCTGAGGAGCTGGGACGTGTGCGTCATCTGGGCCAGGCCGGTGATCAGCCCGTCCGGCGGCATGGGGTCCGGCTGCTCGCCGCCGGCCAGGCTCATGCTCTGCAGGCCGGCGAGGATCGCCGTGTCGGGCTTGCCCTGGACGAGGTCGCCGGACTCGGCCGCGATCTGGCGGGACATGGCCAGGCGCGCCTGCCCCTGCGCCTCGCGGTTCTGGTGCAGGGCCAGTCCCCCTGCGGCGACGGCTGCCACCAGCAGGACCGCCAGACCGGCGGCCAGCACGCGCAGCCGCCGGTTCGAGCGCCGGGCCGTCTCCAGCTCGCGCGCGGCCAGCGCCCGGCTGGCCTGCAGGTACTGGCTCTCGACCGGTCCGAGCTCGCGGACGTGTTCGTCGGCCCACTCGCCGATGGCCGCGAGTCGCCCGCCGCGCAGCAGGTAGGACTCGTCGCGGTTGCCGTGCTTCCAGTCAGCGGCGTGCCGCTCCAGTTCGGACCGCAGCTGGAGGTCGAACCGGTCGGCCTCGACGGCCTCCCGCAGCGGAGGCCACTGCCGCAGCAGGGCCTCGTGGGCGACCTCGACCACGGCAGCTCCGGCGACCTGCCCACCGGGTGGAGCGGACGGTTCGTCGTGACTGACGAGCAGCCGGGCATCGACGAAGGCGTCGACGACCGCGCGCTCCTCGTCGCCCAGCGCGTCGCAGGACACCCGGCGTCGGGTCGTCTCCCCCTCCGGGCTGACCGTGACGAGCTTGAGCAGGGTGGGGACGACGTGGGCGCCGAGCCCACGACGGGAGAGCTCGTCGCAGACGCGGTCCGCGTGGCGCTGGAGCGCACCGACCACACCGCCCACGGCGTCGTACTCGGCCAAGTCCATCCGGCCGTCGGGCCCGGCCCGCTCCGCCAGCTCTCGCAGGGTGTAGGCCAGCAGCGGCAGGGCGTCCCCGCCGGCGGTGTCCTCCACCATCCGCTCGACCAACCCGGCCTGCAGGTCCATCCCCGCCCGCTGGGCCGGCCGGGCGATGACCTCGGCGAGCCGGCCGCGGCCGAGTGGTTCCACCACGAGGGGGTCGTCGATCACCTCGGCGAGCCCGGCCCGCTCCGGGGCGGTGGCGAGGAACTCGGAGCGGACGGAGGCGACCACCCACAGGGGCGTGTCCTCACCGAGCGCACCGTCCAGGAGCCTGAGGAACGACTGCTGCTCTCGTGTTCCGCAGACGGTGACCAGTTCCTCGGCCTGGTCGATCACCACCAGCGAGGCCGGCTGACCGGTTCCCTTCCCGGCCAGATCGGCCAGCTCCCGGGCGAGGAGGACCAGCCCCTCCGGCCCACGGCCGAGGACGCCCTCGACGTCGGCGGTGGAACGGGGGTGTCCGCGCTCGGTGAAGGCCTCGGCCAGGCAGTTGGCCAGGTGGTGGGTGGGGCGGCTCCCCGGTCGCAGCGGCGGCACGAGGACCCAGTTCGTCGGCGACCGGGCGAGCCGGGGCAGCAGCCCGGCGCGCAGGAGCGAGGACTTACCGCTCCCGGACGGGCCGACGACGGCCACGAACCGGCCTGCGCCGTGCTGCAGGGTCGGGTGCAGCAGCTCGAGCAACCGCTCGGTCTCCCGTTCCCGGGCGAAGAAGACCGCGGCGTCCTCCGGGTCGAAGGGAGCCAACCCCGGGTAGGGCGACCGGTTCGGGTCCCAGGAGAACGCATCCGCCGGGTCGAGACCTGCCGCCCGCAGACCCGCCAGGAGCTTGAGCAGTCCAGGCGGCCGGCCGGTTCCGTCCCGGTCGGGCCCGTCGGAGGCGAGATCGGCGTCGGTCACGTCGATCCACTGCACGTCCGCCAGCAGTGGGAGTCGCACCCCGGGCTCGAGACCCAGGGGGAAGACGGGATGCCCCAACGACCGCGCCAGACTGAGCTCCGCGAAGCACCACCGGGACGCCGTCGCGGCGTGACTCGCGAGGAAGACCACGGCCTCGGTACGACGCAGCTGGGCGTACAGCTCGCGTTCCCAGTTCCGCCCCGCTGGTATGCCGTCTTCTGGGTCGAAGTCCACGAACACCGTGGTGAAACCGGCTCGCCGCAGCCAGCTGCTCACTCGCTCCGTCGCGACCCAGTCCTGGTTGCTGTGACTGATGAACAGAGCAGGCATCGGGTCCCCCTCCATCCGGGGAGAGGGGGCCAGCGCAGACCGTTGATCGGGACCTGTCAAGGACTCCCGTCATCACGGCACGGGGATCCCGCTCAGGCCTGGCCGTGTCTGCACACGCCTATGCGGTTGGACGCAGCGAGCGTGCAGCCGCCTCCGACGTCGCCGTGCTGGCGGTCCGGGGACCGGCCTCAGCCCCAGTAGAGGCGGAAGCCCACGCGGCGCTCGTCGGCCTCGGTCAGCGTCGCCATGTCGATCTGTCGACGCGCCTGTTCCTCGACCGGCTCGTCGGAGAGCGCCTCGAGGTAGCGGCGGTGCTCGGTCAACGAGGCGACCGCCTTCTCCACCCCCGCGCTGACGTCCATCACGTGCGGCGGGTCGGGGTCGATGGTGTGCACCGCGACGTACTGGACGCCGGACCACCGCTCCTCGGTCAGCTCCGGGAAGATCCACTCGTTGGCGGCGTCGGCCACCGCGTCGAGCACGCCCTGGGTGAGCGCCCGGTGGTCGGCGGAGTTCAGGTAGCCCGGGGTGACGCCGGGCGGGGTCCAGGTGGGGCCGCCGTACATGGTCAGCACCAGCTCCGGCCGGTGCCGGCGGATCGCGGCGGCCAGGTCGCGGCGAAGCGCCACCCCGGCTTCCAGCACGCCGTCCCGGTGGTCGAGGAACTCCACCTCCGTCACCCCGACGACGGCCGCCGAGCGGCGCTCCTCGTCCTCGCGCAGCGGGCCGGCCTCGGCCGGCGACATGCCCGCGATCCCGGCCTCGCCGCGGGTGGCCAGCAGGTAGTGCACCTCCTTGCCGGCCGCCGTCCAGACCGCGACGGCCGCCGCGGCGCCGTACTCGATGTCGTCGGGGTGCGCGGCCACGACCAGGGCGCGCTGCCAGTCGTCGGGCATGGGGAGCGAGGGCATGCCGGGCAGTCTGCTCCGGCAGGACGGCGGACGGCGAGGTCGTCAGGATGGGCTGCATGGTCGACGACGCGGACCTCGCCCACCTGCGCCGCTGCGTGGCGCTCGCCCGTGCCGCGCTCGAGGCCGGCGACGAGCCCTTCGGGTCGGTGCTGGTCGACGCCGAGGGCCGGGTCCGCTTCGAGGACTCCAACCACGTGGCCGGCGGCGACGCCACCCAGCACCCCGAGTTCGCCATCGCCCGCTGGGCCGCCGAGCACCTGACCCCCGAGGAGCGGGCCGCCGCGACCGTCTACACCTCCGGCGAGCACTGCCCCATGTGCGCCGCCGCGCACGGCTGGGTGGGGCTGGGCCGGATCGTCTACGCCACCTCGTCGGCCCAGCTCGCGTCCTGGCTGGCCGAGCTCGGCGTCCCGCCGCCCCCGGTGCGGACCCTCCCCGTCAACGAGATCGCCCCGGGCGTACCGGTCGAGGGCCCCGTGCCCGGTCTCGACGAGGAGGTCCACGAGCTGCACCGCCGCCTGCACGGGTAGCGGCGGCCGTCCAGGGCTCAGCCCGTCAGCGCCGGGCCAGCACGGCGACCAGCGGCTGCCCCGGTACCAGCTGCCGGGCCGGTTCCGGCTGCAGCCCCGCGTCGGCGAGCTGCCGGCGCAGCGGCTCGACCTCGGGCAGCTCCATGCCCTCCCCCTGGGCGCGGAGCAGCAGGTCGAAGTGCCGGCTGAACGGGTCCGGCGTTGCGGCGGTCGTCGTGACGAGGAGCGCGCCGCCTTCGGACAGCAGCCCCGCCAGGGCCCGGAACAGCGGGACCCGTTCGGCGAGCGGCAGGTAGTAGACGACGTTCGCGAGGAGCGCGAGGTCGTAGGGGCCGCCGGCCCCGCCGCCGGCCGCCAGGGCCAGGACGTCGCCGCGCAGCACGCGAGCCCGCCCGGCCAGCCCGCGCTGCGCGAGCAGCCGCTCGGCGATGTCGGCGACGGCCTCGTCGACCTCGATCCCCGTGCCCTCGGCCGCCGGAGCCGCGGCCAGCAGCGCGGCCAGGTTCTGCCCCGCCCCGCACCCGACGTCCAGGATCCGCGTGGGCCGCACCGTGCGCGCCGCGGCCACCAGCGCCGCGTGCAGGACCGGCTCCATCGCGCGGGTGAGCTGGGCGATCGTCTCCCCCTGCTCCGCGATGTCGCGGCGGGCCGGCCCGCCGTGCAACTGGGCGGGGAGCTCCCGGTAGAGCCCGGTGTGGTACCCGGCGAACCCCTCGTACGCCGCGCGCACCACCTCGTCGTCCAGCAGCCGCCGTCCGCGCCGGGACAGGGACCACCGGCCCGCCGACGCGCGCACGAGTCCGTGGCCCTGCAGCACCCGAAGCCACGGCTCGAGCAGGTCCCCGTCGTCGAGACCGAGCCGCGCGCGCACCGACGCGGTGTCGGCCGGCCCGTCCTGCAGGCACTCGAGCACGCCGGTCGACAGGCCCGCTGCGCCCACCGCGACCCGGACGGCGGCCAGACCGTCACGCGAGGCGCGCAGCCACGGCAGCCCGCCCCCGCGCAGGAGCTTCGCGACGGCGACGAGGCGGCTCATGCTCCCCCTTCCGACTCGAGGCCTGGCGTGGCACCGAGCGAGGCACCCTAGCGCCCGGCGACCGCCAGCAGGACGGCGGCCAGCTCGTTCGGAGCGCTGACCATCGGGTCGTGGCCGGTGGCCAGCTCGACCACCTCCCACCCCTGCTGCGACCGGACCAACCGCCGCGAGGGGTCGATGGTGGGCAGTGCGGGGGCGGTGCAGTCGACGAACGTCCGCGGCCGGGCGGCCCACCGGTCGGCATCGAAGTGCAGCGGCTCGTCGTACACCCCGCCCGGCTGCGGGGTCTGCTGCTGCTCGACCCACGCCGCGTCGCCCCCGGTGAGCCCGTAGGCCGACACCGGCGGCGGCGGGAGGTGCCCGCGCTCGGCGATGGCCGCCCGCCGGGCGGCCCGGACCTCCGGCGGGTTGCCGTCGGCCCAGCTCTGCCCCGGCTCCGGGACGACGGCGTCGACGTACACCAGCCGGCCGACCTCCTCGCCCAGCCGGTCGGCTGCACCGGTGACCACGAGGCCGCCGTAGCTGTGCCCGACGAGCACGGCGCCGCGGCACTCCTCGGCCCGCACCGCGGTGACGACGTCCTCGACGTGCGTGCCGAGGGTGACCTGCGGCGAGAGCTGGTGCGCCCGCTCCCCCACCCCAGTCAGCGGCACGGGGACGACGACGTGCCCGGCCCGCTCCAGCGGCGGCAGCACCCGCCGCCAGCACCAGGCGCCGTGCCAGGCCCCCGCCACGAGGACGACGGTGGTCATCGGGCCCGCGCCACGCGCAGCGCGATGCGGATGAGCGGCACCTGCAGCGGCAACCGCACGGCGGCGACCGTCATCGGCAGCGCCCGTCGCGGCACGACCCGGAAGGTGTGCAGGTGCGCGGGCACGAACGCGGCCAGCAGCGCCGCCGCGGCCCAGCCCCCGGCCCGCCGCGTCGCCGGCACCGCCATCAGCCCGGCGGTCGCGATCTCGGCGACCCCGCTGGCGTGCACCCAGGCGCGGGCATCGCCCAGCTCCGGCGGCACCAGCCACTCGAAGGTCCGCGGCCGGACCAGGTGCAGCACCCCGGACCCGCCGAGCGCCGCCGCCAGGACCGTCGCCGTCCGCGTGAGCTCCACGCGGTCACCGTAGGCTCGCCGGTCGTGTCCGCCCTCGACCTGGCCATCGCGGCAGGCGTCGCCCTCGTCGCCGGCGTCGTCAACTCCGTCGCCGGTGGCGGATCGCTGATCCTCTTCCCCACCCTGGTGGCGCTGGGGCTGGGCACGGTCGCCGCCAACGTGACCAACTCGATCGCCCAGTGGCCGGGCTACCTCGGCGGCGTCCTCGGCTTCCGCGCCGAGTACGCCGGCCAGCGCGGCCGGCTGGTCCGTTTCAGCCTCGTCGCGCTGCTCGGTGGCGTCGCCGGCAGCGTCCTGCTGCTCACCACGCCCACCGCGGCCTTCGACGTCGTCGTCCCCGTGCTGGTCCTGCTGGCCAGCCTGCTGCTGGCCGTGCAGCCGCTGCTCACCCGGCGGCTGAAGCAGGCCGAGGACGGCGGACCGCGGCGCGACCCGGTCTGGCTCTACGTGGCGCTGTTCCTGGCGACCGTCTACGGCGGCTACTTCGGCGGCGCGCTCGGCGTCATCCTGGTCGGCGTCCTCGGGGTGGGCCTGCACCGGCTCAAGCTGGCCAACGCGCTGAAGTCGGCGCTCTCGGCGGTGACCGCCACCGTCACGCTCGTCGTCTTCGGCCTGTTCGGCCCGGTCGACTGGCAGGTCGTCGCCGTCGCCGCCCCCGCCAGCCTGCTCGGCGGCTTCCTCGGCGCCCGGATCGCCACCCGCATCCCGACCACGCCGCTGCGGGTCTTCATCGTGGTGTTCGGCGTCGTCGTGGCGATCTACCTCTTCACCCGGATCTGACCGCCGGCGGGTCCGCCGCGCTGTGGGCCGCGTTACACGTGTGACGGAGGGGTCCACCCGCTCCCGGACACGCCCGGCGCTTCCCCGCCGAGCGCGGGGGCCTGCTTAGCGTCGGGGCATGCGCGAGAACCGACTCCCCCCGGTCCGGAACGCCGCCCAGTGCCCCGAGGCCCGCGTCCAGCAGCTGCACCTCATCGCCGCCGCCCGCGTGGCGGCCGTGCGCCCGGCGACCCCGCAACAGGTCTCCGACATCGTCCGCGTCACGGTCGACGACGAGGTCGACACCCGGACCTTCCGGGCCATCGTCACCGACATCTCCGACGACGTCCTGCGCTGAAGAAGGACCGCCGGCCCCGGCCTGGTGACGTGCTGGAACGGCCACCCTTCAGGGCCCCGCGCTGAGCCTGCGAAGCGTGGGGGGAAGGGTGGTCCTCTCACTCGCCGCCGCGGCCGGGCTCGCCGATGGAGATCATCGCCTCCACGGCCCGGCGGGCCCGGGCGGCGGTCTCGGCGTCGACGTCCACCGCTCCCTCGCCGGTGCGCAGGGTCTGCAGCAGCTTCGCCGGCGTGATCATCTTCATGTAGCGGCAGGCGGCGCGGTCGTTCATCGGGATGAACTGCGTCCCGGCGTTGAGCGCCCGCAGCTGGTGCAGGATGCCGACCTCGGTGGCCACCAGCACCTGGGGCGCCCGGGTGGTCGCGGCCTGCTCGACCATGCCGCCGGTGGAGAGCACCCGGGTGCGCTCGGCCGGCAGGTCGCCATGGCTGACCAGGTCCAGCACCGAGGTGGTGCACCCGCACTCCGGGTGCACCAGGATCTCGGCGTCCGGGTGGGCGGCCACCTGCGCGCGGACGTCGGACGGGCTGATGCCGGCGTGCACGTGGCACTCCCCCGCCCACACGTGGACGTCCTCCCGCCCGGTCACCCGCTTGACGTGCGCGCCGAGGAACTGGTCGGGGCAGAACAGGATCTCGCGGTCGGCCGGGATGGAGCGGATGACGTCGGCCGCGTTGGACGACGTGCAGCAGATGTCCGTCTCGGCCTTCACCGCCGCGGTCGTGTTGACGTAGCTGACGACGACGGCGCCCGGGTGCTCGGCCTTCCACTCGCGCAGCTGCTCGGCGGTGATCGAGTCGGCCAGCGAGCAGCCGGCGTCGTGGTCGGGCAGCAGCACGGTCTTGTCCGGCGAGAGGATCTTCGCCGTCTCGGCCATGAAGTGGACGCCGCAGAAGACGATCTCGCGCGCGTCGGTCTGCGCCGCCACCCGCGACAGGTACAGCGAGTCGCCGGTGACGTGGGCGACGTCCTGGATCTCGGGCACCTGGTAGTTGTGCGCCAGGATCACCGCGCCGCGCTCCTCGGCCAGCCGGCGGACCTCCGCGGCCCACGTCTCGTACTCGGCCGGCGAGAGGGTGCGCTCGTCGCCGGGGACGGCGGAGGTGGCGGGCGCGGTGGTGGCGGTCACGGAGCTCCTCGGCTGGGTGGGCGGCGGCCACATGGTCCCCTGCACGGCACGGCTGGTGTGGCGCGGGGCACCCCGGTCAACGCGGGCCGGGCCGCACCCCTTCCCGGCCGGGCTACCGCAGGTGGCCGGTGTCGTTGACCAGGCGGACGGCGGCGCGCCCGTCGGAGCGCCACGCGACGGTGCAGAACGACGCCGCCTCGAGGAACACCCGGTGGACGACGTCGTCGGGGACGTCGAGGCCGGCGGCGAGCAGCAGCTTGATCGGCGTGACGTGCGAGACGACCAGCACCGTCTTCCCGACGTGCCCGCGCAGGATGCGGGCCCGGGCGCGGGCGACGCGGTCGCTGACGTCGGCGACCGACTCCCCGCCCGGCGCGGCCACGGTGATGTCCTCGGCGAACCGGCGCGCGGCCAGCGGGTGCCGCCGCGCCGCCTCCTCGGCGGTGAGGCCCTCGAGGTCGCCGAAGTCCAGCTCGACCAGGTCGTCGTCGTATTGCACCGGCAGCCCGAGGACCGCGCCGACCACCTCGGCGGTCTCCCGGGTGCGGCGCAGCGGCGAGGCCACGATGACGTCGACGTCCAGCTCGGCGGCCCGTTTCGCCGCCGCCTCGGCCTCGGCACGACCGGTGGCCGACAGCGGCAGGTCGTTGCGGCCGCTGTAGCGACGTTCCGGGGTGTGCTCGGTGCGGCCGTGCCGCAGCAGGTGCGTCACGGTGGTGACGGCGGGGGCGCGGGGGGCCACCGGCTGGACGTCGTCCCCGGCGGTGGTGGGCTCGGCGGCGAGGTCGCGGCGGACCGGCCGGCCGTCCATGGCGCTGTTGGCCAGCGCGTCGGCGGCGCCGTTCTGCGCCCGCGGCACCCAGGTGTAGCGGACGCTGCCCAGCTGGCGGGCGATCTGCCGGGCCTGCAGCGCCAGCTTCTGCATGTCCGGGTGCTTGACCTTCCAGCGACCCGACATCTGCTCGACGACGAGCTTGGAGTCCATCCGCACCTCGACGTCGGCGGTCGGGTCGAGGTCCAGCGCCGCCTGCAGCCCGGCGACGAGGCCGCCGTACTCGGCCACGTTGTTGGTGGCCCGCCCGACGGACTCGGCCCGCTCCGCCAGCACCTTCCCGGTCGTCGCGTCCCGCACGAGGGCGCCGTAGCCCGCCGGCCCGGGGTTGCCCCGCGAGCCGCCGTCGGCCTCGACGACGAACCGCTTCACAGCCCGCTCTCCGCCGTGCGCACCAGGATCCGGCCGCAGTTGTCGCACCGCACGACCTCGTGGGGGTCGGCGTTGCGGACGGCGGCGAGCTCCTTGCCGAAGAGCTCGATGCGGCAGCCCTGGCACTGCCGCGCCTTGAGCACCGCCGCGCCGGTGCCGCCGGTCTGGGTGCGGATCCGCTCGTACAGCGCCAGCAGGTCGGCCGGGATGCCGGCAGCGGCCTCGGTGCGGGCGGCCTCGTGCCGCGCCGTCCCGTCGGCGATGTCGGCCAGCGCGTCGTCGCGCTGCTGCTCGGCGCGCGCCAGCTCGGCCGTGGCCGTCCCGTGGCCCTGCTGCGCCTCGGCGAGCGTGGCCTCGGCGGTCTCGAGCTGCTCCATGAGCTCGAGCTCCTGGTCCTCCAGGTCCGACTTCCGCCGCGCCAGCGACTGCATCTCGTGCTGCAGGTCGGTCATCTGCTTGGCCGAGACGCTGCCGGAGTCGAGCAGCCCCTGGTCGCGGGTGACCCGCGCGCGCACCGTCTCGACGTCGCCCTCGAGCCGCTTGACCTCCCGCTGCAGGTCGCGGACCTCGGTCTCGGCGCGCACCACGGCGGCGGCCAGCTCCCGCTCCGACGCGGTCGCGGTCTCCACCGCGGCGTTCTCGGGGAGGGTGCGCCGGCGGTGGGCCAGCTGGCCCAGGGCGACGTCCTCGGCGGCCAGGGCCAGCAGCTTCTGCTGGTCGAAGTGGTCGGCCTTCACCCGTCCAACCTACCGGGGCACCGCCCCGCCCCGGCCCCCGTGCGGGGGTACCACCGCTGACCTCGTCCCGGGTCCCGCCCTGAGCCTGGACGGCCCCCGTGCAGGGTCCCGCCGCGAGCCTGCGGGTCGCGGGGGCAAGAGGGCCCTCCAAGGGGAGGGCGGGGTCCTCCTACCTGCGGGCCGGGCGCTCCCCCGCCGCTCCCGGTGGTGCCGACTCCAGCGGGTCGGGCAGCTCCCGGAAGGTGCGGTCGTCCCGCTCGGCGGTGTAGTCGCTCCCCGCCGTCCCGTCGACGCCGGGGTCCACCCCTGCTGCCCGCAGCGCGGCGGTGACCAGCACGGTGACCACCAGGTTGACCAGCAGCGCGACGAAGCCGGCGTACACCGTGACGGTCGTGTCGAGGCCGAGGTCGGACAGCGCGAACGCCGACCCGCCGAAGTGCTCGCGCACGACGGTGCCGTCCGGGCCGACCCGCTGGGTGACGTAGAGAGCCAGCAGACCGGCGGCCATGCCGGCTGCCCAGCCGGCGATGAGGCCGCCGCGGTGCAGCCAGCGGGTGTAGAGGCCGATCGCCACCGACGGCAGCGTCTGCAGGATGATCACGCCGCCGATCAGCTGCAGGTCGATGGAGAACTGCGGGTCGATGAAGATGATCGCCGCGACCGCGCCGAACTTGACCACCAGGGAGACGACCTTGGCGACCTGCGCTTCCTGCCGCGGGGTCGCGTCGCGCTTGAGGAACTCCTTGTAGACGTTGCGGGTGAACAGGTTGGCCGCGGCGATCGACATGATCGCGGCGGGCACCAGCGCACCGATGCCGATGGCGGCGAAGGCGATGCCGGCGAACCAGCTCGGGAACATCTCTTGGAAGAGCACCGGGACGACGGTGTTGCCGTCGCCGCCGATCGGCGTGACCCCGGCCGCGATGGCCATGAAGCCGAGCAGGGCGATGAAGGCCAGGGCAAAGCTGTAGAGCGGCAGCAGGCTCATGTTCCGCTTGAGGACGGCACGGTCGCTGGCCGCCAGCGCGCCGGTGATCGTGTGCGGGTAGAGGAACAGGGCCAGCGCCGAGCCCAGCGCCAGCGTCGCGTAGTTCAGCTGCGAGGCCTCGCCCAGCACGATGCCGCCGGTGCCGGTGGTCGCGAACTTCGCCTCGGCGGCGCCGAAGATCGCGTCCCAGCCACCGAGCTTCGCCGGGATGACGATGACCGCGACGATGATCGTCAGGTAGATCAGGGTGTCCTTGACGAAGGCGATCAGCGCCGGCGCCCGCAGCCCGGAGTTGTAGGTGTAGAGCGCCAGGATGACGAAGGCGACGACGAGCGGCATCTCGCCCTCCACGCCCATCGCCTTGAGCACGGCCTCGATGCCGACCAGCTGCAGCGCGATGTAGGGCATCGTGGCGACGATCCCGGTGATCGCGACCAGCAGCGCCATCGTCGGTGAGTCGAACCGGGCGCGGACGAAGTCGGCCGGCGTCACGAACCCGCGCACGTGGCTGACCGACCACAGCCGGATGACCACCAGGAACACCAGCGGGTACACCACGACCGTGTACGGGACGGCGAAGAACCCCGCCGCGCCCGCCCCGAACACCAGCGCCGGGACGGCGACGAACGTGTACGCCGTGTAGAGGTCACCGCCCAGCAGGAACCAGGTGACCCAGGTGCCGAAGTTGCGCCCGCCCAGGCCCCACTCGTCGAGGTGCATGAGGTCCTCGGCCCGCCGCCAGCGGGCGGCGACGAAGCCCATCACCGTCACGAGCAGGAAGAGGGCGACGACGATGCTCAGCTCGACCACGTCGATCCCGTCCACGGGTCAGCGCTCCCGGTCCGTGCGGCCGGCGGTCGGGCGGCGCCGGGTCGCGCGGTGGGCGAGGAACGTGGCGAGGACGCCGAGGGGTACGAACGCCAGCTGCGCCCAGTAGAAGAACGGCCAGCCGAAGAGCGTCGGCTCCACGCGGTTGTAGAGCGGGACCAGCAGCGGGACCACGACGGCGACCAGCAGCAGCCAGTTCCAGGGGCTGCGGTCGCTGCGGGCGGGCGCGGACCGGCCCGTCGGCGGTGGGGTCCCCGTGCTCATCGGCCGGCCTCCTCGACGACGTCGTCCGGCCGTGGCTGCGACCGGGTCAGCGGTCGGCCCCGGCGTGCGAGGTCCACGGATCGGTGCGCCGCCGGGACACGGCGACCTCCACCCGGCCGGACAGGTCGCGGGCGAGGACGTCGGCCGCGACGGGCAGCCAGGGCCACTCGGAGGCGAAGTGTGCCACGTCACACAGCGCCGGACCCCGCACCTCCTGCGCCTCGGACACCGGGTGGTGCCGCAGGTCGCTGGTGAGGAGGACGTCGGCGCCCGCCGCGGCCGCGGACGTGAGCAGGGAGCCGCCGCTGCCGCCGCAGACGGCGACCGTCTCGATGCGCCGTCCCGGGTCCCCGGCCGCGCGGACGCCACCCACGGTCTCCGGCAGGGCCGCGGCGACGAGCTCGGCGAACCGCTGGAGCGTCACCGCCTCGGGGAGCCGGCCGACGCGGCCGAGCCCGGCGCGCGGGTCGGTCGCGGCCGGCTGGAGCGGGACGGTGCCGGTGAGGCCGAGGGCGGCGGCGAGGGCGTCGTTCACGCCGGAGCCGGACGCGCGGTCGGCGTTGGTGTGCGCGACGAACAGGCCGGCGCGGGCGCGGACGAGCCGGTGCACCAGGCGGCCCTTGGGGTCGTCGGCCGGGACGCCGTGGACGGCGGTGAGGAACAGCGGGTGGTGGGTGACGAGCAGCTGCGCGCCGGTCTCCACCACCTCGTCGACGACGGCGGTCACCGGGTCGACGGCGAACAGCACCCGGTCCACCGGCTCGTCGGGATCGCCGCAGACCAGCCCCACGGCGTCCCAGTCCTCGGCCAGCGCCGGGTCGTAGCGCGCCTCGAGCGCGGCGACGACCTCCCCCAGCGTCACGCTCACGCGTGCCGACCCTAGGACAGCGGCGTCCGCGGCGGCGGCACCAGATGGGGCAGCCTCTCGGCCGCCCGCTCTTGATCATGGGGTTGCTGCCGACACGCCAGGGCACGCGCCGAGCCCGACGACGAGTCCGACGACGAGCCAGTGACCGACGAAGGGAGTGCGTTCGACGGTCGCGTGACCGGCCGGATCAGCGAGCGGCGTGCACCGGTTGTGCCATGGCGACGCGGCGACCGTGCCGGGTCAGGCCCTGCTCCTCCTCGTGCGCGGCGAGCGCCCGCAACTCGGGCCCGAGGTCGTCGACCACCTGCCAGCCGTGCCGGGCGTACCAGGGTGCGTTCCACGGCACGTCGGCGTAGGTGAGCAGCGTGACCCGCCGCGCGCCGACCACCCGGGCCGCGGACACCGCGGCCGCGAGCAGTGCCGCGCCGATGCCCTGCCGCATCGACGCCGGGTGCACCGAGAGCTGCTCCAGGTGCACGTCGCCGTCCACCCGGTCCAGGACGGCGAACCCGACCACCGGCCGCCCGACGACCAGCACCCGCCACGCCCGCGCGCGCAGCGCGGCCGGAGGCGCGGCCGGCAGGTCCAACACGCCGCGCGCACGGAACAGCTCGTCGGCGGCCTCCTCGACCGCGGGGAGCTCCCGCAGGTCCGCGGCGGAGGCGGCCCGGACGACGACACCTGCCACGCGCGGAGCATCCCAGCCCGGCTCCCCGCGGCGGGGGTGGAAAGCTCGGCGACCGTGGCGGAGCGGGCGTTGCGTGCACCGGCCTGGCTCGAGGAGCTGGTGCGCACGACGCCTCCCCCGGTGCCGTGGCGGGACGTCGTCCGCTTCGCCGTCACCGTGCCCGCGCCGCTGGCCCTCGCGGTCGCCGTCGAGGGGGGCATCGAGCCCGGCCCGGTGCTCGGGGCCGGCGTCTTCGCCACGACCGGCGCGCTCGCCGGCAGCCTCGCTCCGCAGGGCGGACCGCTGCGCGACCGGCTGCGCCGCACGGCCGCGGCGACCGTCTTCGGCGGCATCGGGCTGGTCGTCGGCCAGTTCGCGGCCGGCGGCGGCTGGCTGCCGGTGCTGGTCGTCGCGCTCGTGGCCGTGATCGCGGCGTTCGTCAGCGCGGTGAACTCCGCGCTCTCCCTCGGCGCCCTCCAGCTGCTGGTCTACACCGCCCTGGCCTCGGGGCTGGTCACCCCGCTCTCCCCCGCGGCCGAGGTCGGCTGCTTCGTCGTCGGCGCGGCGTGGGCCACGCTCACCACGCTGGTCCAGTACGCCACCGAGCGGGACGACCCCGACCGGACGGCGGTCTCCACCGTCTTCACCCGCATCGCCGAGCTGCTCGCCGCGGCCGGGACCCCGCAGGCCGAGGAGGCGCGGCGGGAGCTGACCACCGCCCTCAACGACGCCTACGACCGGGTCATCCGCTCCCGCAGCCGCACCGCCGGGCGCACCCGCGAGCTCTCCGAGCTGGCCGGCGTGCTGAACGCGGCCGCGCCGCTGGTCGAGGGGACGGTCGCCACCGCCCGCGCCGGGCTGCCCGCCGACCCGCGGGACGTCGGCGCCGTCCACGCCTTGGCCGCCGCGGTCGCCGGCACGCAGGACCTGCCCGCGGGGCGCCCGGAGCACCTCGAGGAGGGCGAGCCCCACCGGCGGGCGGTCCGCCACGGGCTGCGGCTGGCCTGGAACGTCGTCGGCGACCCCGAGGAGCGGGCCGGCGCCGCGGTGCCCCCGCTGCGACCGGACTGGCGCCTCCGGCTGCGCGAGCTGGCCGACCGCACGGTCGTCAGCCCCGACACCCGCGCCTTCGCCGTCCGCCTGGCGCTGTGCATGACGATCGCCGAGGTCGCCCGCCAGTACCTGCCCATCGAGCGGCCCTACTGGGTGCTGCTCACCGTCGCGATCGTGCTCAAGCCCGACTTCGGGTCGGTGTTCACCCGAGCGATCCAGCGCGGTGCCGGCACGCTGGTCGGCGTCCTCCTCGGCTCGCTGCTGCTCCTGGCGCTGCCGCGGAACGCCTGGGTGCTCGTGGCCATGGCCGCAGCCGCGGCGCTGCTGCCGTGGGGCCGGGCGGCCAACTTCGGCCTGTTCTCGGTCTTCCAGACGCCGGTGATCATCCTGCTGCTCGACCTCGCCCTCCCCGGCGGCCCGGGCCTGGTCGGCGCGCGGCTGCTCGACACCCTGATCGGCTGCGCGATCGTGCTGGTGTTCGGCTACCTGCTGTGGCCGCAGACCTGGCGGGCGCCGCTCGACGAGGCGCTGCGCGACGCCGCCCACGCCCTCGACGAGTTCGTCGAGGCGGCCTTCACCGGCAGCCCCACCGAGCGGCGCCGCGCGCGGCGGCGCAGCTACCGGGCCCTCACCGAGCTGCACACGCAGCTGCAGCGCCGGCTGGCCGAGCCGCCGCCGGTCAGCACCCGCGCCGCTGCCTTCTGGCCGGTCATCGTGCAGCTGGAGCGGACGTCGGACGCCGTCACCGAGGCCGTGATCGCCACCCGCCACGGCGAGCCCGCGCCCGACCTCGCCCAGGTGGCCGTCCTGCGCCGGGCCATCCGCGAGCTCGAGGACGACATCCGCGCGCACCGGCCGCCCGACGACGCCGAGCTCCACGCCGAGGGCGTCCTCGCGCCGGTCGCCCGCGAGGTGGACGCCGCCCGCCGGCTGGTCCGCGACGCCGCTCCCGGTCGCCGTCCCGGTACCGCCGTCGCCGACGAGTAGACCGCCCGCGACCGGGTGAGGATGGCGGCGTGAGCGCACACGAGCTGACCGTCCGCACCGACGACGGCGTCGACCTGCACGTCGAGGTGGACGGGGTCGAGGACGCCTCGCTGACCGTCGTCCTCAGCCACGGCTTCACCGCCCGCCTGGGTGAGTGGGACCTGCAGCGGGAGGCGCTGCGCAGCCGCGCCCGGCTGGTGCTGTGGGACCAGCGCGGGCACGGCCGCTCCGGCTGGACGCCGCTGACCCGGGCGAGCATCGACCGCACCGGCCGAGACCTCGGCCAGGTGCTCGACGCCGTCGTCCCCCGGGGCCCGGTGGTGCTGGCCGGCCACTCGATGGGCGGGATGAGCGTCATGGCACTGGCCCGCCGGCGCCCCGAGCTGTTCGGCACCCGCGTCGTCGGCGCCTTCCTGCTGGCCACCTCCGCCGGCGGGCTGGTCACCACCGGGGTCGTCGGGCTCGCCGTGCGCCTGCTGCGCGCGCTCGGCCTGCTGCCGGTGTACCTCTGGCTGCTGCAGCTGTGGGCGCCGCTGCTGGAGCGCTTCCGCCGCCGCGGCACGCGGATCGGTCGCTGGTACACCCGCCGCTACCTGTTCGGCAGGGACGACGCCGACCCGGAGCAGGTCCGGGTGGTGCAGGACCTGCTGGAGGAGACGCCGCTGCCGGTCACGATGGCCTTCTACGCGACCCTGATCGACCACGACGAGCACGCCGCCCTGCCGGTGCTGGCCCGCGTGCCGGTCACCGTCGTCGCCGCCACCCACGACCGGCTCACCCCGCTGCCCCACGGACGCCGGCTGGCGGCGGACATCGGCCCGGCGGCCGAGCTCGTCGTCGTCGACGGCGCCGGCCACAGCGTCAACCTGACCCGCCCCGCGATCGTCGACGCGGCGTTCCTGCGGCTGCTCGACCGGGCGGAGGCCGTCGGTCGCGCGGCGTGACCTCCGGTGGACGGAACCGCGGCCACGTGGTCGGGTAGGGCCCACCCGCAGGGGGTGACGGCGTTCCGCACGTCCCCGGGGAGCTGCGACGATGGCCCGCCGCCAGCCGGCGGGGTGGAGGGAGCCGACCGTGGACCGGATGAGTCCGACCGATGCCGGGTTCTACTACGCGGAGAGCGAGAACACACCGCTCCACGTGGGCTCCGTGGCGGTGTTCGAGGGACCGGCGCCCTCCTACGGCGACGTCGTGCGGCTGCTGCTCGGCAAACTCCCGCTGGTCCCCCGCTACCGGCAGCGGGTCCGGCGGGTCCCGCTGGACCTGGGCCGGCCGCTGTGGGTCGACGACCCGCACTTCCAGATCCTGTACCACGTCCGGCACACCGCGGTCCCGAGCCCGGGCGGTGAGGAGCAGCTGCGCAACCTGGCCGGCCGGGTCCTCGGGCAGCGCCTGGACCTCGCCAAGCCGCTGTGGGAGCTGTGGCTGGTCGAGGGCCTGGAGGACGGCCGCTGGGCGCTGATCTCCAAGGTCCACCACTGCATGGTCGACGGCATCGCCGGCACCGACCTGATGCAGCTGGTGTTCGACCTCACGCCCGACGCCACGCACGGCGAGGCGCAGGACTGGACCCCGCAGCGCAACCCGTCGTCCCTCGAGGTGGTCGCCGGCGCCGTGCAGGACGCCGTCGCGCACCCACTGCGCGAGCTGACCCGGCTGCCCGGCGCGGGCGGGGTGCGCGGCGCCCTGCGGGCCGGGCGGTCGCTGGTCGCCGGCGCGCCCTCCGCGGCCCGCCAGCTCGCCACGCCGACCGCCCGCTCCCTCAACGGGCCGATCGGCCCGCACCGGCGGTGGGCCTGGTCCGACGTGGGGTTCGACGAGCTGAAGGGCGTCCGGACGGCGTTCGGCGGCACGGTCAACGACGTCGTCCTGACCGCCATCACGGGCGGCTTCCGCGAGCTGCTGGAGCGGCGCGGCTCGCTGCGCGAGGGCCTGGTCGTGCGCTCGCTGGTGCCGATCTCGGTGCGCCGGCCGGGCCAGCGGGGGCAGCTGGGCAACCAGATCTCGCCGGCCTTCGTCGACCTGCCCGTCGCCGAGTCGGATCCGGTGGCCCGGCTGGCGTCGGTACGCCGCCAGATGGACCGGCACAAGGAGGTCATGCAGGCCGTCGACGCCCGCTCCATCATCGGGATGGGCGACTTCGTGGCGCCGACGATGCTGTCCCTGGGCGTGCGCGCCGCGATGTCCGCCGGGCAGACGTGGTGCCAGGCGGTCACCACCAACGTGCCCGGGCCACGGGTGCCGCTGTACGTGCTGGGCCGGCGGATGTGCTCCGCCCACGCCTACGTGCCGATCGCCGGCGGCATCCGGGTGTCGATCGGGATCTTCTCCTACCTCAGGACGATGACCTTCGGGATCAACGCCGACTTCGACGCCTTCCCCGACGTCGACGTCCTCTCCGCGGGCATCCGGCGCAGCATCGACGAGCTGGTCGCCGCCGCCCGGGACGCCGCCTCCTCCCCCGCGGTCACCTGACGGGTTGGCCGCCGCGCCGGTCGGGTAGCCGGTCGGCGTGGCAGTCCCCGAGTCCGACCTCACCGTCGCCGTCACCGGTCCCACGGGGACCTTCGGCGCCGGCCTCGTCCCGCTCCTGCAGGCCGACGACCGCGTGCAGCGCATCGTCGGCATCGCCCGGCGGCCGTTCGACCCGGCCGAGCGGGGCTGGACGAAGATGGAGTACCGGCGCGGGGACGTCCGCGACCCGTCCGCGCTGCAGGAGGCGTTCGCCGGCGCCGACGTCGTCGTCCACCTGGCCTTCCTCATCACCGGCAACGCCTCGCGCGGGACCACCCGGGCGATCAACGTCGACGGCACGCTCAACGCCTTCCGCGCCGCCGCGGCCGCCGGCGCCCAGCGCTTCGTCTACGCCTCGTCGGTCGCCGCCTACGGCTGGCACCCGGACAACCCCGAGCCGATCGCCGAGGACTGGCCGGTGCGCCCCGCCGCCCGGCTGTTCTACGCGCAGGAGAAGGCCGAGCTCGAGCAGCTGCTCGACGCCGAGTCGGCCACCACACCTGGTCTCGCGCTGTACCTCCTGCGCCCGCCGATCGTGCTCGGGCCGAACGCCGTCGGCGCCAAGGACGTCCTGCCCGGCCCGCTGGCGCCGATCGGCCGCCGGCTGTTCGGCCGCCCCCGGCGGCTCCCGGTGAGCGTCCCGGTGGTGACGCCGGAGCTCCGGCTGCAGGTCGTGCACGAGGAGGACGTCGGCCGGGCGCTGCAGCTGTGCGTCGTCGCCGCCGGCCCGCCCGGCGCCTACAACATCGCCGGGGACGGGGTGCTGACCGCGGCCGACGTCGCCCGGGAGTTCGGCGCGCTGCCGATCCCGGTGCCCGCCGCCCCGGCCCAGCTGGCCGCCCGCGCCGTGGCCCGGCTGCCCTTCCTGCCGCCGGCCGCCGAGTGGGTGGAGGCGGCCAGCCGCCCGGTCATCATGGACACCGCCAAGGCCAAGCAGCAGCTGGGCTGGCGGCCCCGCTACACCGGGCGGGAGGCGCTGCGGGACACCCTGCGGTGAGAGGGCCCCCTGCTCCCCGCCCCTCACGAGCCCGCGGCGGGACCCGGCAGGGGGCTGCGGTGCCCTGCGGAGGGCCTACGGCGTCGGGACCACCGACGGCAGCCAGGCCAGCACGTGCTCGGCCAGCAGCTCCGGGCACTGCAGCTGCGGCACGTGCCCGACGCCGGGCAGCTCGACGTAGCCCCAGTCCGGGTGCCGGCGCGCGACGTCGCGGGCCACGGACACCGGCACCAAGCGGTCGCGGTCGCCGTGCACCAGCAGCACCGGCACCCGCACGCCCGCCATCGCCCGGCGCACCAGCCGCGGGTCGGCCAGCAGCAGGAGCAGCGAGCGCGCCGCGGTGAGGAACGCGCGGTCCATGCCCGCGACGTCCCGCCGCTCGTCGACCAGCGCGACCGAGCGGTCGACCAGCGCCGGCGGGACGCCGTCGGGGTCGACGCCGCAGAGCTCCAGCATCTCCCGGACCGTGCCCCGCGCACCGAGCCTGCGGCGACGGCCGGCCAGGTAGCGCTGGCCCGCGCCGGGCAGCGCGTAGAGCCCGAACGCCGCCGCGACGCGGGGGTCCGGTCGTCCCCGCGGGCCGGGCAGGGCGGCATCGACCAGCACCAGCCCGCTCACCTTCGCCGGTGAGCGCTCCGCCTCGAGGACCGAGACCATCCCGCCCATCGAGTTGCCCACCAGCACCACCGGGCCGCCGGTCACCTCGCGCACGAAGCGGTCGAGCACCACCACGTTGTCCCGCACGTTCGCCGTCCGCTGCTCCGGCTCGCTGCGGCCGAAGCCGGGCAGGTCGAGGGCGTGCACCCGGGCGTGCGGGGTCAGCAGCGGGGCGAACAGGTCCCAGTTGAGGTGCGAGCCGCCCAGGCCGTGCACCAGGACGACGATCGGCCCGTCCGCACGGCCGCCGAAGTCGACGTGGTGCACCGGGCCGTCGATGTCCACGGTGCGGCTGCGCCCGGGGCTGCCCGCACCGCCGGTCTGGGCGTCCATGTCCGTACCGTGCCACGCCCGCGTCCCCGCCCGTCCGCCAGGGCCCGGGTCCACGGGGTGTGTCACACGGCACTGCCGGACTGCCGATGGGTGTATCAGGTACCGCTCCGGAGTGTCAGGAGCAGTACCCGGTGGTACCTGCGGGGCGGGCCGCCCACGGAGGCCGGCTGACGAGGAGGACGACGTGACGCGAGGCGATGGACCGGCGCTGCCGCTGTACCTGACCGAACCGGGCCGGGCGGTGGCCGACTTCGGGCTGTACCTGGCGGCACGACCGCTCCTGCCGCGGCTGCCGCAGGGCGACGGGCACCCGGTGCTGGTGCTCCCGGGGTTCCTCACCGACGACACGTCGACGAGGGTGCTCCGCTCGACGCTGCGCCGGCTGGGCTACCGCGTGCACGGCTGGCGCCTGGGCCGCAACATCGGCCCCACGGGCGCCTGCGTGGCCGGGATGCGGGACCGGATCGACGACCTCAGCGACCGCTACGGCCGGCCGCTGTCCCTCGTCGGCTGGAGCCTGGGTGGCATCTTCGCCCGCGACCTGGCCCGGCGGACGCCGGACTCGGTCCGGCAGGTGGTCACCCTGGGCAGCCCGATCCGGCTCAACCGGCACAGCCAGAGCCGGGCGTCGCGGGCCTTCGACCGGTACGCGCACCTGCACGTCGAGCGCCGCTCGCTGCCGCTGGAGCCCGACGGCTCGCCGCTGCCCGTGCCCACCACGTCGATCTACTCGCACTACGACGGCATCGTGCACTGGCGGACCTGTCTGGAGACCCCCGGCGAGCGGTGCGAGAACATCGCCGTGATGGCCAGCCACCTGGGCCTGGGCCACCACCCGGCCGCGCTCTGGGCGATCGCCGACCGGCTCGCCCAGCCGGAGGGCACCTGGCGGCCGTTCAAGCCCCCGGTGTTCCTCCGTCCGGCCTTCCCGCGCCCCGACCTGCCCGCTCCGCTGACGAGCGCGACCGCCGCAGCCTGACCGCGCCGCCGCCCGACCCACCGCCGCCCGACCCCACCGCCGCCGAGGGCCCGACGACCGCACGGTCGCCGGGCCCTGGTGCATGCCGGCCGACTGCTGCCGGCGCTGCCCTCGGCCGACCGCGCGAACGCGACGAACCCCAGGTGAGCGCCGTCGACGTCCTGCTGTTCGTGCACCCCGGCGTTGCCGACCGCGTCCATTCTCGCAGGTCGGGACGACAGCCGTGAGGCGCCCGGACACCGCATTGCATGGCGCCCAATGGAATCGACCCGAGTTCTCCCCCGCCGCGTGGTCGACGGACACGGTGTCGCCGCCCGCGGCGGTGAGCACCCGCGGCGGAGGCTGACAGGGCGGCGGTGGCCGCGGGCCGGGACCACCGCACCGACCGGCCAGCTCATCGACGTACCGTCAGGGTCCCGACACGCTGCGCTCGCGGGGTGCCCTCGAGCGGACTCCCGGACGCGGGGCCCCGCAACGGCGGGTGACATCTCCTCGTCGACTGCGCTCGGTGACGACGAGCCGTGCGACGCGGCGGGCGCGTGGCCGCCGGGAGACAAATCTCGTCGTCGTCCTTGCAGGGATCCTGGTCCCCACCCAGGGTTACCGGGACGTCGTCGCGGCTCCCCTCGCGACCATTCCCATCCCTTTCGCCCGGAGACGACATGCGCGTGGTCGCGCTCATCCCCGCACACAATGAGGAAGAGACGATCGACATAGCGATCGACTCCCTGCGCAGTCAGTCGCGCCCACCCGACCGCATTGTCGTGGTCGCCGACAATTGCACCGACCGCACCGTGGAGTACGCCGTCGCAAAAGGAGTCGAGGTCTTTCCCACGACGGGGAACACCCACAAGAAGGGCGGCGCGCTGAACCAGGCGCTCGCGCGTGAGCTCCCGGGGCTCGACGACGAGGACGGCGTGTTCGTGATGGACGCCGACTCCAGCCTCGACGACGGGTTCTTCGAGTCGGCCATCGCCCTGCTGAGCCGGCCGAGACCCGGCCGTCACGCCGCCGACCAGGGCACTCGCACAGCTCACGCGGGCCGCTACGGGGGGATCGGCGGCACCTTCCGGGGTCGCGACGGCGGCGGGTTCGTGGGATGGCTGCAGCGCAACGAGTACGCGCGCTATGCACGGGACGTCAGACGCCGTGGTGGCCGCGTGCTCGTCCTCACCGGAACGGCCACCCTGTTCCGCGTCCGCGCCCTCCGCGACGTCCACGAGGCACGGCTCGACGGTCGGCTGCCCGGGGTCGGCTACGTCTACGACACGCAGGTCCTGACCGAGGACAACGAGCTCACCTTCGCACTCCTGCACCTGGGATACCGGATCCGCTCGCCGAAGCACTGCACCCTGACCACGGAGGTCATGCCCACGTGGGGTGACCTCTACCGCCAGCGGCTGCGCTGGAAGCGGGGAGCGCTGGAGAACTGCCTGCAGTACGGCCTGACCAGGCACACGTTCGAGTACTGGTTCCGGCAGCTCTGGACCGGTCTGGGCGTCGTGGTCATCGTCGCCTACCTCCTCAGCATCGTCTGGGCCCTCGCCGTGGAAGGTGGCGTGGTCCTGCACCCCCTGTGGCTCGCGATCACCGTCCTCTTCGCCGTCGAGCGCGTGGTCACCGTCCGGTCGCGCGGCGCACTGGCGATGGTCGTCGCCTCGGTGGTCTTCGTGGAGATGACGTTCGACCTGTTCCTGCAAGGAGTGCACGGCAAAGCCGTCCTGGACTCCGTCACCCAACGAGAGAGAGCTTGGTGAGCGTGTACTTCACCCCCGCGGCCGCTGCGGCGGTCCTCCTCCCTGCGACCGGCAGCGACTACTTCTGGCTGTTCATGGCCGCATTCACCCTGGTGACCGCATTCGGCGCCCTCCTCCGCGTTCTGCCGCGCAGGGAGGAATGACGCGTTCTCATCCGCCCGCGAGGAGGGACAGGCCCGCCGCCGTCCTGCTGGGCCTCTCCTCGGCGGCGGCCATCCTGATGGTGCTGTGCCTCACCACGGGGCTCATCTCGCCGTCGAGCGCGGACCCGCCCCCGCTGAACGCCTTGTCCCTCGACGACGACGCCACCTACGTCGGGGGCCACGCGACGGCCATCATCACCTTCGACGACGGCCCGGATCCCGTGTGGACCCCACTGGTCCTCGACGTGCTTCGGGCAGCCGACGTCAGAGCGGTCTTCTTCCTCATCGGCGAGCGAGCGGCCGACCACCCGGACCTGGTACGACGGATCGCCGCCCAGGGGCACGTCATCGGCAACCACACGTACACGCACCCCGACCCCCTCGTGGTCACCGCCGGTCAGCTCGCCGAGGAGATCGACCGCACCAACGAGGTGATCGGGCGCATCACGGGCGTCCGACCCACCCTCTTCCGGCCTCCCTTCGGACACGTGACGACGGCGGTGCAGGACCTGGTGGAGCGACGGGGGATGCACACCGTCATGTGGGACAACTCGTCAGGCGACTACGAGCAACCCGCTGCCTCGACCATGGTCGACCGCGTCCTGGGGACGGCGCGACCCGGCCCGGGCACGATCGTCCTGCTGCACGACGGGGACGCCGGCAGGCGTTCCGGCAGCGACCGGCAGCAGACGTGTCTCGCGCTGGGACCGATCATCACCGGGTTGAGGGAGCGCGGGTTCACCATCAGCACCCATGTGCCCGTGCCCGACCCCTGATGTCGGCCCGCACCGGTCGTGTTCGCCGTGACCCGGGCTCGCGCGCCCGCCACCTGGTGCGCTCGCTCTCCCCGCTCCCCGGAGCGTCCTCTCCTGCCCGGCGACCCTTCCGGCGGAGACGCGCACGGCACGGTGCACCGCCTGCCCGGCGCGCCCGACCAGTGCTGTTCGCCTCGGCGGCCCTGGCGGCGATCACGACGGCGGTGCTCGTGACGCCCGGAGACCACGTGCGCCCCTGGCCCGGTGACGTCGACGTGCCATGGGCCCGGGAGCCGGCGTCCCTGGTGTGGTCCGACGAGTTCGAGGGTCCCGCCGGTACGCCGCCGGACCCGCTGCTGTGGGACCTCGAGACAGGAGCCGAGTGGACCGAGGGCGAGCTGCAGTGCTACACGGCCGACCCCGCGAACGCCAGCCGGGACGGGGACGGCCACCTCGTGATCCGCGCCCTCCGCAGTCCCGGCCACCGCTGCGAGGACGGGCGTGTCCGGGACTACACGTCGGCGCGCATGACGACTCGTCACCACGCCGACCACGGCACCCTCGCCGTACGGGCCCGCCTCCCCACGGGTCGCGGCACGTGGCCGGCCATCTGGGCGCTCGGCAGCAACTACCCCGAGGTCGGCTGGCCGCAGTGCGGTGAGATGGACCTGGCGGAGGCCAGCGGGCAGGACCCCCGCAGCGTCGGCATCCACCTGCACGGCCCCGGCTACAGCCACGCCGACGCGCTCGGGACGAGGCACCGCCTGGAGGTCGAGGCGACCTACTTCCACGTGTACGCGGTGACCTGGAGCGACGATCGCGTGGACTTCTCCGTCGACGGGCGCCACGCCTGGGGGACGAGCCGGGACGACCTCCCCGACGGGGCGACCTGGGCGCTGGACCACTCCTTCTTCGCGATCCTGAACGTCGCGGTCGGCGGGACCCTGGCCGGGCCGCCTGATGAGACCACCACCTGGCCCCAGGAGATGACGGTCGACTACGTGCGCTTCTACAGCGCGTGAGACCGCGACGGGCTGCACCGGCGACCGGAGGCCGTGGGGTGCACGGTGGGCGCGGCAGGGATCGAACCTGCGACCGCTCGCTTGTAAGGCGAGAGCTCTCCCGCTGAGCTACGCGCCCCGCGCGCCCAGGGTAGTTGACGGACCGCCCTGTCCCCGCCACTCGCGGGCTCGCGGCGGGACCCTGCCGGGGGCCGCCGGTGGCGTGGCCGGCGCACGGCCACGCCACCGGCAGGATCACGCGGCCAGCGCCGCCACCGCGTCCTTCCAGCCCGACTGCTCGCGGGCGTCCCCGGGGCCGTTGACCTCGGTGAACGCGATGCGGCCCTCGGCGTCGACGAGGAAGGTGCCGCGCACGGCCATGCCCGCCTTGTCGTTGAAGACGCCGTAGGCCTGCGCGACGGAGCCGTGCGGCCAGAAGTCCGACAGGAGCGGGAAGTCGAAGCCCTCCTGCTCCTTCCACGCCTTGAGGGTGGGGGCCGGGTCGGTGCTGAGGGCCAGCACCCGGACGCCCGCGTCGGTGTAGGTCGTCAGCTCGTCGCGCAGCTGGCACAGCTCACCGGTGCAGATCCGCGAGAAGGCGAACGGGTAGAAGACGAGCAGGACCGGGGTCCCGCGCAGATCGGTGAGCGACACGACCTGCCGGTCCTGGTCAGGCAGGTTGAACTCGGGCGCGGCGTTCCCGACGGAGAGGCTCATGCGCCGATCGTGCCGCACCGCCGGCGCGGACCGGACGGCCCCCCTGCGGGGTCCCCCCGCCGGTCCGGTGACATCAGGGAGCGGCCCCCTCGCAAGGCCCCGCGGCGAGCTCGCGAGCCGTGGGGCGAGGGGGGTCCTTGCTCAGCGGCGGCTGCGGGCGGCCTTGGGGGTGACCAGGCGGATGCCGGACCAGTCCTTGGCCGCCGACACGCTGCTGGTCTGCGACAGGCCCGCGGTGGGGGCGACCTCGGTGACGTCGCCGGGCTCGACGTGCCCCGGCCGGCCGGACTTGGGCACCAGCAGCCACACGACGCCGTCGTCGGCCAGCGACGTGATCGCGTCGGTCAGCGCGTCGAAGAGGTCGCCGTCGTCCTCCCGCCACCACAGGAGCACGACGTCGGCCACCTCGTCGGTGTCCTCGTCGACCATCTCGCTGCCGGACACCTCGACGATGGAGTCCCGCAGGTCCTCGTCGGCGTCCTCGTCCCAGCCGAGCTCCTGCACGACCATGCCCGGCTTGATGCCCAGCCGGGCCGCCATGCTGGCGCTGCCCGAGTCGACGCTCATCCCTGCTGTTCCTCCATGGGTTCCGTTGCTGCTGACCGGGGAGCACGGACGTGCCCGCGCCGGTGGGGTGTCGTGGGGGTGGGTCTCGCCGCCCGGTGCGCGGGGTGCGGAGGACGGCGGCGGAGCAGGACACGACCAGCGGGAGACCTCCCCCGCAGCCCGGCCATGTCACCCCTTTCCGTCCGCACCGGTCCTCCCCGCCTCGGGTCGTCCGAGGCCACGGCCGGCGTAGGCGGAAGCGTAGGGCATGCCTGGTCACGTGCAAGTGTGTCGAGGGGGCTCGCTGGACCGGTCTCGTCCCGCCTGGTGAGCGGCGGGCGTGACGCGCACCCCACCTGCGGGGGACGATGTGCCCATGAGCGCTCCGCAGCAGCCGGGTGGCGACCCCGCCCGCGACGCCGGCAACGAGACCGGACGGGCCCGCGCGGTCATCACCGACGGGCTCCCCAGCCAACTGGTCGACACCGACCCCGACGAGACCAACGAGTGGCTGGAGTCGCTGGACGCCGTCGTCGACCACGCCGGTCGCGGCCGCGCCCGCTACCTCATGCTCCGCATGCTGGAGCGCAGTCGCCAGCAGCAGGTCGGCGTCCCCGCCCTGCGCAGCACCGACTACATCAACACCATCCCGCCCGAGCGGGAGCCGTGGTTCCCGGGCGACGAGGACGTGGAGCGCCGGATCCGCGCCTACATCCGCTGGAACGCCGCGATCATGGTGCACCGCGCGCAGCGCCCGGGGGTCGGCGTCGGCGGGCACATCTCCTCCTACGCGAGCTCCGCGTCCCTCTACGAGGTCGGCTTCAACCACTTCTTCCGCGGCAAGGACCACCCCGGCGGCGGCGACCAGATCTGGTTCCAGGGGCACGCCTCCCCCGGCATCTACGCCCGCGCCTACCTCGAGGGCCGCCTCGACGAGAACCAGCTCGACGGCTTCCGGCAGGAGGTGAGCCACCCCGGCGGTGGGCTGTCGTCCTACCCGCACCCGCGGCTGATGCCGGACTTCTGGGAGTTCCCCACCGTCTCGATGGGCCTGGGCCCGATGAACGCGGTCTACCAGGCGCGGTTCAACCGCTACCTGCACGCCCGCGGCATCAAGGACACCTCCGACCAGCACGTCTGGGCCTTCCTGGGCGACGGCGAGATGGACGAGCCCGAGTCGCTGGGCGTGATCGGCCTCGCCGCGCGCGAGGAGCTGGACAACCTCACGTTTGTCATCAACTGCAACCTGCAGAGGCTCGACGGCCCGGTGCGCGGCAACGGCAAGGTCATCCAGGAGCTGGAGTCCTTCTTCCGCGGCGCCGGCTGGAACGTCGTCAAGGTGATCTGGGGCCGGGAGTGGGACCCGCTGCTGGCGGCCGACCGCGACGGCGCGCTGGTCAACCTCATGAACCAGACGCCGGACGGCGACTACCAGACCTACAAGGCCGAGGACGGCGCCTTCGTCCGCGAGCACTTCTTCGGCCGGGACCCCCGCACCCGCAAGCTCGTGGAGAACATGAGCGACCAGGAGGTCTGGAACCTCTCCCGCGGCGGGCACGACTACCGCAAGGTCTACGCGGCGTTCAAGGCGGCGGTGGAGCACAAGGGCCAGCCCACGGTCATCCTCGCCAAGACCATCAAGGGCTGGACCCTCGGCAGCCACTTCGAGGGCCGCAACTCCACCCACCAGATGAAGAAGCTGACCGCGGAGGACCTCGCCGGGTTCCGCGACCGGCTCTACCTGCCGATCCCCGACGAGCAGCTCGACAAGACCCTGCCGCCGTACTACAAGCCGGACCCGGACTCCGACGAGATGCAGTACATGCTCGAGCGGCGCCGGCAGCTGGGCGGCGCGGTGCCCCGGCGCCGGTCGGAGTTCAAGACGCTCAAGGCGCCCGAGGACAAGGCCCTCGACGTCCTGCGGCGCGGTTCCGGCAAGCAGGAGGTCGCCACCACGATGGCGTTCGTCCGCCTGCTCAAGGAGCTGCTCAAGGACAAGGAGCTCGGCCCGCGCTTCGTGCCGATCATCCCGGACGAGGCCCGCACCTTCGGGATGGACTCCCTCTTCCCGTCGCAGAAGATCTACAACCCGGCCGGCCAGCGCTACACCTCGGTCGACCGCGAGCTGATGCTGGCGTACAAGGAGTCCGAGCAGGGCGTGATCCTGCACGAGGGCATCAACGAGGCAGGCTCCACGGCGTCGTTCACCGCCGTCGGCACCTCGTACGCCACGCACGGCGAGCCGATGGTCCCGATCTACATCTTCTACTCGATGTTCGGGTTCCAGCGGACCGGCGACTCGTTCTGGGCGGCCGCCGACCAGATGACCCGCGGCTTCGTCCTCGGCGCCACCGCCGGCCGGACGACGCTCAACGGCGAGGGCCTCCAGCACGAGGACGGCCACTCGCTGCTGCTGGCGCACACCAACCCGGCCGTCGTCTCCTACGACCCCGCGTTCTCTTACGAGGTCGGGCACATCACCAAGGACGCGCTGGCGCGCATGTACGGCGACGACCCGGGCGCCCCGCTGGGCGGCTCCCGCTCGCCCGACGTCATGTACTACCTGACGGTCTACAACGAGCCGTACAACCAGCCGGCCGAGCCCGAGGGCCTCGACCTGCAGGGCCTGCTCGCGGGCATGTACCGCTACGCGCCCGGCCAGGGCGACGGCCACAAGGCCCAGGTGCTCGCCTCCGGCGTCGCGGTGCCGTGGGCGCTGCGCGCGCAGGAGCTGCTGGCCCAGGACTGGGGCGTGTCGGCCGACGTGTGGTCGGTGACGTCGTGGAACGAACTGCGGCGGCAGGCCGACGCGGCCGAGGAGCACAACCTGCTGCACCCGGAGGAGGAGCCGCAGGTCCCGTACGTGACCCAGCGGCTGCAGGACGCCCCCGGGCCCGTCGTGGCGGTGTCGGACTGGATGCGTGCCGTGCCCGACCTCATCGCGCCGTACGTCCCCGGCGGGATGGCGACGCTGGGCACCGACGGGTTCGGCCTGTCCGACACCCGTCCGGCGCTGCGGCGGCACTTCCACGTCGACGCCGAGTCGATCGTCGTCCGGGTGCTCGCCTCGCTGGCCCAGCGCGGCGAGGTCGACCGGGACGTCGTCCGCCAGGCGGTGGAGAAGTACCAGATCCGGGACGTGCAGGCCGCGCCGGAAGAGGAGCGGTCGGACCCGAGCCCGGCCACGTAAGAGGACCCCCCTTGCCCCCCGCCACTCGCAGGCTCGCGGCGGGACCCTGTAAGGGGGCCAGCGCCGGCGGCGGCCACCGGGAGGTGGCCGTCGTCGGCGGCGGGGTGGTCGGTCTGACCTGCGCGCTCGAGCTCGCCCGCGCGGGGCACCGGGTCCGGGTGCACACCGCCGACCCGCCCGAGGCGACCACCTCCGCCGTGGCCGCCGCCCTCTGGTTCCCCTACCGGGCGGCGCCCGCGCACGCCGTCCTGCGCTGGGGCGCGACCTCGCTCGAGGTCCTCACCCGGCTGGCCGCCGATCCCGCGACCGGGGTGGCGCTCCAGCCGGGCACGTTCGTGCACCGCACGCCGGAACCCGACCTGTGGTGGACGCCTGGTGTGGCGGGCATCCGTCCGGCGAGCGCGGAGGAGCTCCCACCCGGTGCGCCCGCCGGCACCCGGTGCACCCTGCCCGTGGTCGACATGGGCCGCTACCTGCCCTGGCTGGCCGACACCTGCGCGTCGGCGGGGGTCGAGACCGTGCCCGGCCGGGTGGGCGGGCTCGACGAGGTGGCCGGGAACGTCGTCGTGGTCGCGGCGGGACTGGCGTCCGGGGCACTCGTCGACGACGACTCCGGCGTCCCCGTGCAGGGCCAGGTGGTGCGGCTGGCCGACCCGGGGCTGACCGGCTGGCTGCTGGACGACGACAACCCGGGCGGGCTCACCTACGTCGTCCCCCGCGGTGGCGACGTGGTCTGCGGCGGCACCGCCGTGGAGGGTGCCACCGGCACCGAGCCGGATCCGGAGGTCGAGGCCGCGCTGCTGGCGAGGGCGTGCGCCCTCGTCCCCGAGCTGCGCGGACAGCCGGTGCTCTCCCGGGCGGTCGGCCTGCGCCCCGGCCGGCCCACCGTCCGGCTGGAACGGCTGGACGTCGCCGGGCGACCGGTGGTGGCCTGCTATGGGCACGGCGGAGCCGGTGTCACCCTCTCCTGGGGCTGCGCCGCCGACGTGGCCGGCCTGGTCAGGTGAGGGACCCCGTCCTCCCCGTGAAGGACCACCGCCACTCGCAGGCTCGCGCCAGGCCCCGTCCGGAGGCTCGCCGCGAGCTTGCGAGCGGTGAGGGAGACGGGGTCCTTCCACCTGCAAGTGGGCCGTCAGGGCTCGGGGCGGTGCCCCGGACCGGGCCTCAGGCGCCCAGCGCGTCCAGCGCCATCGCGGCGTGGAGGGCCGCCCCGGCCGGCAGCACGTCCTCGTCGAAGACCACCAGGTTGGAGTGGTTGCCCGCGGCGGCGTCCGGCTCGACCCCCGCCGGGCAGGCGCCCAGGAAGGCCATCGCGCCGGGTACCCGCTGCAGCACGTAGGCGAAGTCCTCCGCGCCCATCAGCGGTTCCGCGGCGAGGACGCTGCGCTCCGGTCCGACCAGCTCCCCTGCGACCGCGAGCACCCGGTCCGCCACCGCCGGGTCGTTGTCGGTCACCGGGTAGCCCTGCCGGTGCACGAACTCGACCTCCATGTCGTGCGCGGCGGCCACGTGCGTGGCGACCCGCCGGACCGAGGCGACGACGTCGGCCCGCCGCTCGGGCGAGAGCGTGCGGATGGTGCCCTGCAGGTAGGCGGTGTCCGGGATGACGTTGTCGGTGGAGCCGGCCGCCAGGTTGGCCACCGTCACCACCGCCGGGTCGAAGACCGGAGCGCGGCGGGTGACCATCGTCTGCAGCGCCAGCACGATCTCCGCGGCGACCGGCACCGGGTCGGCGGCGGCGTGCGGCATCGAGGCGTGCCCACCCCGGCCGCGGACGGTGACCTCCCAGTGGTCGGCGGCGGCCATCATCGGCCCGGGCCGCACGCTGACCACGCCCCCGGGCTGGTTGGCGAAGACGTGCAGCGCGAACGCCCCGACGACCGGCGCCTCCGGGACGGCGTCCAGCAGGCCCTCCTCGAGCATGTAGCGCGCCCCGTGGAAGCCCTCCTCCCCCGGCTGCAGCATGAGCACGACCTGGCCGGCGATCTCGTCGCGGCGCTCGGCCAGCAGCCGCGCGGCGCCCAGCAGCATCGCGGTGTGCAGGTCGTGCCCGCAGGCGTGCATGGCGCCGGGCACCTCGGAGGCGAACGGCAGCCCGGTGTCCTCGTGCACCGGCAGGGCGTCCATGTCGGCGCGCAGCAGGTAGGTGGGTCCGGGACGGGCGCCGCGCAGCACGCCGACGACCGAGGTCGTGCTCGTGCCCGTCGTCACCTCCACCGGCAGCCCGGCCAGCCCCTCCAGCACGGTGGCCTGGGTGCGCGGCAGGTGCAACCCGGTCTCCGGGGTGCGGTGCAGCCGGCGGCGCAGGTCCACGGTGCGGTCGGCGTCGTCACGGGCGGCGGCCAGCAGGTCCGCGGCGGTGATGGGCATGCCGCCACTGTCACACGACCGGGGAGGGCTCGGTCCCGGACCCCGCCGGCGGGGTCCGGCCCGACACGGGTCGCGGCGCCCCGGTGGTCATGGGACTGCGGTCGGGGCACGCCACGTGGAGTCGGCGCGTCGCCACCTCCCGCTCCATGGTCGTCGACGAGCAGCGACCCGGGGCACCGGCGGCCCCCTGCAGGGTCCCGCCGCGAACCCGCGAGGGGCGGCAGGGGCCGTCCCTCAGCCGAGGGCCCAGGCCGGGCGGGTGACGTCCAGCTGCCAGACCACCGCGGTCGCGGGACCGGACACCGGCCCTCCCGCCTGCTGCTCCACGCGGACGCCGGCGGGCCCCGCGAGCACGAGCAGCCCGGGCGGCACGGTCGCCGACGTCCCGCCCGCCACCGTCTCGGTCCACAGCCGGGCGTCGGGCCGGCCGAGGTCCACCCAGCCGTCCGCGTTCGGGTGCACCTCGTGCGCGGCGTCGTCGTCCGGGCGGGCGCTGCGCAGGTGGGCCTGCAGGACGTGCGCGCCGTCGTCCCCGGCGACCTCGTCGTGCTCCAGTCCGGTCCCGGCGCGCAGCACGGCGACGTCCCCGGCGGTCAGCACCGCGCCGCTGCCCCAGGCGTGCCGCAGTGAGCCGGCCAGCACGACCGCGACGACGTCGACCGCGCGGTGCGCGTGCCGCCCGTAGCCGGTGCCGGGCGCAAGCCGGTCGTCGGCCAGGCGCAGCAGCGGGCCGAGCGAGCCGTCGTCGGGCTCGAGCAGGACGTCGGAGGTCAGGGTCACGGCTGCTCCCTCGGTGGCAGGGCTCCGCGGCCGCCGGGGAGCGCGTCGAAGACGAGCGCCACCAGCAGCGTCCAGGCCGCGCCGAAGGCCCAGCCGCCGAGGACGTCGGAGAGGAAGTGCACGCCGAGCCACATCCGGGTCAGCCCGACGAGGACGACCAGGGCGGCCCCGGCGGCGAGGGCGAGCCGGCGCTGCCGGGCCGGGAGCCGCGGCCAGGCCAGGACGAGGGCGATGGTCACCAGCGTCGCGATGCCCGAGGAGTGACCGCTGGGGAAGCTCAGGCCGTCGTAGGTCGCGCCGCCGTTCTCGAACGCCGGGCGCACCCGGCCGAAGGTCTCCTTGAGCACGGCGGTGAGCGGACCCACCAGCACGTTGGCGGTGACCACCCAGGCCGCGGTGCGCCACGCCCTGCGGGTGCCCAGCCAGAACAGCACCGGCAGGGAGGCGACCACCCGGAACCACGTGGCACCGGGGGTCGTCAGCACCTCGAGCAGCACCCCGGTGAGGGTGGAGCGGTCGTCGCCGGCGTAGAGCGCACGGCTCACCGCCTCGTCCAGCCGGACCTGCGGCGCCCAGCCGACCAGCACCCCGGCGCCGAGCGCGAGCACGACGCCGAGCCCGGCGCCCACCCCGGCGCCCGCCGTCCGCCGGGAGCCCCGCTGCAGCACGTCCACTCCCCCACTCTCCCTGACCGCGTCCTGCGTGCCACGCTGGCCGTCGTGTCCGACCGGGTCAGCAGGCGCCCGCCGTCCGCCGCCACGCTGCGGCGGCTGGAGCGCGCGTCCGGATCGCTGGCCACCCGCGCGGTGGCCCGGATGGACGACGAGCTGCCCTGGTTCCGCACCATGCCCGCCGACCAGCGCTCCTGGGTGATGCTCGTGGCGCAGGCCGGGCTGGCCTCCTTCGTCGAGTGGTGCCGCACCCCCGACCGCCCGCCGCGGCTGACCGGCGAGGTCTTCGGCGCCGCCCCGCGCGAGCTGGCCCGCGTCGTGCCGCTGAAGCACACCGTCGACCTGGTCCGGGTGACCGTCGAGGTGATGGACGACTTCGTCGGCACCGTCGCCGAGCCGGGGGACGCCGACGTGCTGCGGCTGGCGGTGCTGCAGTACAGCCGGGAGGTGGCCTTCGCCACCGCGCACGTCTATGCCACCTTCGCCGAGAGCCGCGGCGCCTGGGACGCCCGGCTGGAGGCCCTGCTCGTCGACGCCCTCGTCCGGGGCGAGCGCCCCGAGGAGCTCTCCGGACGGGCCTCGGCGCTGGGCTGGGCCGCGATGACCCCGGTGACCGTGCTGGTCGGCGCGGCCCCGCAGGACGGCGACGTGCACGCCGCCATCCGGCGAGCGGCGCGGCAGGTGCGCAGCGAGGTGCTCGTCGGGGTGCACGCCGACCAGCTGGTCGTGGTCCTGGGCGGCTCGCCGGACCTGCAGTCGGCGGCCGAGCGGGTCAGCGACGAGTTCGGCCCCGGCCCGGTCGTCACGGGCCCGGTGGTCGACGGCCTCGGCCGGGCGGGGGACTCCGCGTCGGCCGCGCTCGCCGGGCTGCGTGCCGCGCCCGCCTGGCCCGGTGCCCCGCGGCCGGTGGCGGCCGACGCGCTGCTGCCCGAACGGGCCCTGGACGGGGACTCGTCGGCCCGCACGACGCTGCAGGAGCGGGTCGCGCAGCCGCTGCAGGCAGCCGGCGGCGAGGTGCTGGAGACGGTGCGCGCGGTGCTCGCCAGCGGGGGCAACCTGGAGGCCAGCGCCCGCGCGCTGTTCGTCCACCCGAACACCGTCCGGTACCGGCTCAGGCGAGCCACCGAGATGACCGGTGTGCCGGTCACCGACCCGCGCGGCGCGTGGACGGTGCAGGTCGCGCTGGCCCTCGCCGCCCTGGACCAGGAGCGCTCCCTCTGGCACTGAGGAAGGGCCTCTTCGCCCCCCGCCGCTCGCAGGCTCCGGCGGGCCCCTGCGGGGAGGCCGCACCGGCGCACAGTGCGGTTCCCACCACGACGACCCGGACGACACGGCGCGCGAACCCGGTCCAGTTGTAGGAACCCTCCAAAGACCAGCGGTGTGCTTTCGTACCGCTCCCCAGTACGCGGCTCCGCCGACCCTGGCACGGTGAGGACGTGCTGGCCGTTCTCGCCCCCGGACAGGGTGCCCAGAAGCCCGGGATGCTGACCGACTGGCTCGAGCTCCCCGGGGCCGAGTCCTTCTTCCGCTGGGCCGGTGCGATCGCCGACGCCGACCTGCTGGCGCTGGGCACCACCGGCGACGCCGAGGCGATCAAGGACACCGCGGTGACCCAGCCGCTGGTGGTCGCGATGAGCCTGTTCGTCGCCCGCGAGCTGGGCGGCCTGCCCGGCCCGGTCGCGCACACACCGCACACCGGCCGGGACGTCGTCATCACCGGGCACAGCGTCGGCGAGCTGACCGCGGCCGCCCTCGCCGGGGTGCTCAGCGTGGAGGCGGCGATCGCGCTGACGGCCGTCCGCGGCCGCGCGATGGCCGCCGCGTGCGCGCAGACGCCGACCGGGATGTCCGCCGTCCTCGGGGGCGACCCCGACGAGCTGGCCGCCGCACTGGAGGAGCACGGGCTGGCCCCGGCCAACATGAACGGTGGCGGCCAGGTCGTCGTCGCCGGGCCGCTCGACGGCCTCGCCGCCCTCAAGGCCGCCCCGCCGGCCAGGGCGCGGGTCCTGCCGCTGTCGGTGGCCGGCGCCTTCCACACCCGGTACATGGCGCCCGCCCGCGCCGAGCTCGAGGGCCTGGTCGGTGGCCTGCGCCCCGCCGACCCCAGCCGGCTGCTGCTGTCGAACGCCGACGGTGCCGCGGTGGCCACCGGCGCGGAGGTGCTGTCCCGGCTGGTCAGCCAGGTGACCAGCCCGGTGCGCTTCGATGCCTGCCTGGCCACCCTCCGCGACCTCGGCGTCACCGCCGTGCTCGAGCTGCCGCCCGCCGGCGCGCTGGCCGGCCTGGCCAAGCGCGAGTGGAAGGACAGCGACATCGAGGTCCTGGCCGTCGGCAGCCCCGCCGACCTCGACCGGGCCCGCGCCCTCATCGAGGCCGAGCGCGGCCGCCCGGAGCCCGACCACCTGCCCGACTGGCGGGTCGTCGTCTCCCCCGTGCGCGGCACGGTGAGCCCGGCCGACGTCGCCGAGGGTGCCCACCTGCCGGCCGGCACCCCGCTGGGCCGCATCCGCAGCCGCCGCCAGGAGGCTGACGTGTCGGCCGGGTACGACGGCGTCCTCGCCGAGTGGCTCGTGCAGGAGGGCGACCTCGTCGACGCCGGCGACCCGATCGCGCGGCTCTACCCGGAGGTGCAGTCATGACCGGACTCCAGTTGACGACCGGAGCCCCCGGCGCCCGCATCCTCGGCTTCGGCAGCTACCGGCCGCGCCGCCGGGTCACCAACCACGAGCTCGCCGAGACCATGGACACCAACGACGAGTGGATCCAGGCGCGGGTCGGCATCGCCGAGCGCCGCTGGGCGGGGCCGGACGAGTCGCTGCTGGAGATGAGCGCCGCCGCCGGCGGCAAGGCCCTCGCGGCCAGCGGCCTGGACGCCTCCGAGGTCGACCTCGTCCTGCTCGCCTCGGCGAGCCTGCCGCGGCCGATCCCGGGCCTGGCCCCCGAGATCGCGCACCGGCTCGGCGCCCAGCGTCCCGGCGCGTTCGACCTCAACGCCGGCTGCGCCGGCTGGTGCTACGCGCTCAGCGCGGCCGCCGACGCGATCCGCAGCGGCTCGGCCCGCAACGCCCTGGTGATCGGCGGCGAGCGGCTGACCGACTACACCGACCTGACCGACCGGTCGACCGCGGTGATCTTCGCCGACGGCGCGGGGGCCGCCGTCCTCGGCCCGTCGGACACCCCGGCCGTCGGGCCGGTCGTGTGGGGCAGCGACGGCGACCAGTCCAGCGCCATCGCCATCCCCGAGGGCGAGAAGGCGATGAGCATGGCCGGCCAGGCGGTGTACCGGTGGGCCACCACCCGGCTCACCGCCACGCTGCTGACGGCCATGGAGCGCGCCGGCGTCGGCCCCGAGGACATCGACGTGTTCGCGCCGCACCAGGCCAACCTGCGGATCATCGAACTGATGGCCAAGCGGCTCGGGCTGCCCGAGCGCACGGTCATCGCACGCGACGTCGTGCGGTCGGGCAACACCTCCTCGGCCTCGGTGCCGCTGGCGCTGTCGGCGCTCCTCGAGTCCGGTGAGGCCAGGAGCGGTGACCTCGCCCTGATCCTGGGGTACGGGGCCGGCCTCACCTTCGCCGGCCAGGTCGTCGTCCTGCCCTGACCGGCACCACAGATCCCCGGGCCACAGGGGCCCGACGGCGGGTGCACCCCGCCCCACCCGAGAGAGAGGACCGCGCGTGAGCGAGGACATCCAGACCGGTCTGGCCGAGATCCTGGAGGAGGTCGCGGGCGTGGCGCCCGCGGACGCCACCCCGGAGAAGTCGTTCACCGAGGACCTCGACGTCGACTCGCTGTCGATGGTCGAGATCGCCACCGCGGTCGAGGACAAGTTCGGCGTCGCCATCCCCGACGACGAGCTGGCCAACATCAAGACCGTCGGCGACGCCATGAGCTACATCCAGAAGAACAAGGCCTGAACGAGGACCCCGCTGCCCCCACCGTGACAGGACCCGTCCACCCCACCCCTCGCACGCTTGGGGGGAGCCTCTGGACGGCGCCGGCGGCGGGGCCCTGCAGCGGGGCCACGCCTGGCCCCCGACCGCACGTCCCAGGAGGAACCCCGTCATGAGCACGTCCGACGGCGACGTCGTCGTCACCGGCCTCGGTGCCACCACGCCGCTCGGGAGCGACGTCGCCAGCACGTGGGACGCGCTGCTGGCCGGGCGGTCGGGGGTCAGCCGGATCACCGACGACTGGGTCAAGGACTTCCCGGCCCAGCTCGTCGCCCGGCTGGCCACCGATCCGGCCCAGCAGATCGACCGAGTCCGCGCCCGTCGGCTGGACCGCAGCCAGCAGGTGGCCGTGGTCGCCGCCGAGGAGGCCTGGCGCGACTCCGGGGCGGCCGACGCCGGGGTGGCCCACGAGCGGGTCGCCGTCGTCTTCGGCACCGGCATCGGCGGGGCGCTGACCCTGCTCGGCCAGGACGACGTCCTGGAGGAGAAGGGCCCCAAGCGGGTCTCCCCGTTCACCATCCCGATGCTCATGCCCAACGGCCCGGCCGCCGCGGTCGGCCTCGCGGTCGGTGCCAAGGGTGGCGTGCACGCCCCGGTCAGCGCCTGCGCCTCCGGCGCGGAGGCGATCCGCTGGGGCCTGGACCTGCTGCGCTTCGACCGGGCCGACGTCGTGCTGGTCGGCGGCGCGGAGGCCTGCGTGCACCCGCTGCCGATGGCCGGCTTCGCCGCGATGCGCGCCATGAGCACCCGCAACGACGAGCCCGAGCGCGCCTCCCGCCCGTTCGACAAGGCCCGGGACGGCTTCGTCCTCGGCGAGGGCGCGGCCGCGCTCGTCCTCGAGCGGGGGGACGCGGCGCGGGCCCGCGGCGCCCGGATCCACGCCCGGCTGGCCGGGGCCGGCGGCACCGCCGACGGCTACGACCTGGTCGCCCCGCACCCGGAGGGCGAGGGCGCCGGCCGGGCCATCGCCGCCGCCGTCCGCGACGCCGGGCTGACGCCCGCCGACATCGGCCACGTCAACGCGCACGCCACCTCCACGCCGGTGGGCGACACCGCGGAGGCCGCAGCCATCCTCAGCACGGTCGGCGAGCACACCCTCGTGACGGCGACCAAGAGCCAGACCGGCCACCTGCTCGGCGCGGCCGGGGCGCTGGAGTCGGTCTTCACCATCCTCGCGCTGCGCGACCAGCTCGTGCCGGCCACCGCCAACCTCGACGACCCGGACGACGACGCGGCCGTCCAGGCCCTCGACATCGTGCGCCGCGAGCCGCGGCGCGCCCGGCTCGACGCCGCGGTCAACGACTCCTTCGGCTTCGGCGGCCACAACATCGCGCTGGTGTTCACCACCGCCTGAGAGAGGACCCCGCTGCCCCCCGCCGCTCGCACGCTCGCGGCGGGCCCCGGCAGCGGGGCCACCGTCCAGCCCCGGTGGGTCCCGCACCCACCCGGGCCGTCCCTGCACGCCTGCGTCCGGCCCGTGGAGGTCCCGTGAGCACGCTCCAAGCCGTTCCCCCCGTCGTCGCCCCGGACTCACGCGACCCCGAGGACCGCCTGACCCGGTTCTTCGACGCCGGCTCCACGTCGCTGCTGGCGTCCCGGGACACCTCCGGTGTGGTGGCCGCCCGCGGCACGGTGTCGGGGACCCGGGCGGTCGCCTTCTGCACCGATGCCACCGTCATGGGCGGTGCCATGGGGGTCGACGGCTGCCGGCACATCGTCGACGCCATCGACACCGCCCTGCGCGAGCGGCTGCCGGTCGTCGGCATCTGGCACTCCGGCGGTGCCCGGCTGGCCGAGGGGGTCACCGCGCTGCACGCGGTGGGCGAGGTCTTCGAGGCGATGGTCCGCGCCTCGGGACGCATCCCGCAGATCTCGGTCGTCCTGGGCCCGGCCGCCGGCGGCGCCGCCTACGGCCCGGCGCTGACCGACCTGGTGATCATGGGCCCCGCCGGCCGGGTGTTCGTCACCGGTCCGGACGTCGTCCGCTCGGTCACCGGCGAGGACGTCGACATGGAGAGCCTGGGCGGTCCGGACACCCACGGCCGGCGCAGCGGCGTCGTCCACGTGGTGGCCGGTTCCGAGCAGGGGGCGCTGGACACCGCGCGGCAGGCCGTCGACCTGCTCGCCGCGCAGGGGACCTTCGCCTCCGCCGAGGGCGAGCCCGACGTCGACCTGCGGGCCCTGCTGCCCGAGCAGGCCAACCGCGCCTACGACGTCAAGCCCGTGGTGGCCGCCGTCCTCGACGGGCCGGCGCTGGAGCTGCACCCGCGCTGGGCGCCGAACATCGTCACCGCCCTCGGCCGGCTGGCCGGCCGGACCGTGGGCGTGATCGCCAACAACCCGCTGCGGCTGGGCGGCTGCCTGGACTCCGCATCGGCGGAGAAGGCGGCCCGCTTCGTGCGGATGTGCGACGCGTTCGGCGTCCCGCTGGTGGTGCTCGTCGACGTCCCGGGCTACCTGCCCGGCGTCGGTCAGGAGTGGGACGGCGTGGTGCGCCGCGGGGCCAAGCTGCTGCACGCCTTCGCCGAGGCGGTGGTGCCCCGGGTGACGCTGGTGACCCGCAAGTCCTACGGCGGCGCCTACATCGCGATGAACGCCCGCTCGCTGGGCGCCACGGCCGTCTTCGCCTGGCCGGGCGCCGAGGTGGCGGTCATGGGCGCCAAGGCGGCCGTCGGCATCCTGCACCGCAAGAAGCTGGCCGCCGTCCCGCCCGGTGAGCGCGAGGCGCTGCACGCCCAGTTGGCCGCCGAGCACGAGCGGATCGCCGGCGGCGTGAACCGGGCCCTGGAGATCGGGGTCGTCGACGAGGTGGTCGACCCGTCGCAGACCAGGCGACGGCTGGTGGCGGCACTCGCGGCCGCGCCGCCCGGCCGCGGGGCCCACGGCAACATCCCGCTGTAGCGGGGGCGGACGACGGCCGGGCCCGGCACCCCCGCGGGGGTGCCGGGCCCGGCCGTTCTCGGGGAGTGTCTCGTCGTCCGGACGCCGCTTCCCCGACGACGTCCGGACGACCGGTCTGAGCCTACGACGAGAGGTGCGGGGCCGCCGTCCCGTCGTGGCCGGTTCGTGACAAAGGACCCCGGCCTCCTCGCCCCTCGCAGGCTCGAGGCGAGCCTCTGGCCGGGCCGCTAGACCACCTGGTGCAGCCAGGTGACCGGACTGCCGTCGCCGGCGTGCCGGTAGACCTCGAGGTCGGCGTCCCAGGCGGCGCCGAGCAGCTCGTCGACCCCGTGCCGGAACGCCTCGATCGACGTGGCGTGGGCCGCGAGGTTGCGCAGCTGCTGCTCGCTCACCACCAGGTCGCCGTTGGCGCTCGTGGGGGCGCGGAAGACACCGTGACCGGGCACGTACGACATGCGCTCGCCGTCGTTGCCGTAGCTGGCCTCCTCGGTGACCTCGAAGCGCAGCATCGGCCACGCGCGCAGCGCAGCGACCAGCTTGGCGCCCGTGCCGGGCGCGCCGGTCCAGGCGACCTCGGCACGGTAGGAACCGTGTGCCGCGGGCTGGTCGGCCCACGACAGGGAGACCGGCGCGCCGATGACGCGCTCGAGCGCCCACTCGACGTGCTGGCAGAGCGCCTTCGGGCACGCGTGCACGAAGACGACACCCTGGGTAGACCGTCGCTGCACGGGGCACCTCCATCGACTCGATCGGTCTCGTCTTCCCCAACGGACGATCGATTCGGTGACAGGCTGTGTTCAGCGATCTCGGACCAGGGGGTCCGAGGACAGTGTGCACGATGGTCACCCCATCGCGCCAGTGCGGGCGTGGCGGTTGGGTCCGGTGTGACGAGTCGGTTCCGCGTGTCGCCCCTACGCGCTGGTCAGCGGGGGTGCCGCGTGGTCGGGACCACTGCGCAGAGATCCACCGCCACCCCACATCCCGTCCACAGGATCTCCCCCGCGGGTCCACAGACGGACGCCCCACGACCGGAGCCGTACCGGAAGCCCCTCACGGACCGTAGTGGGACGCCGGGCGCCCGGCCCCTGCCGAGAGCCCGCAGGTCACCGGGCGAGCGCGGTCACCCGGTCGCCGTCGGCGCCCTTGGACCGGTACACCGCCTGGTCGGCGCGGCGGAGCACCTCGCCGCCCTCGTCGCCGGGCCGCACCACGGTGACGCCGACGCTCGCGGTGACCCCGGAGCCGGCGCCCACGACCGCCACGGCGTCCCGCAGCCGGGCGGTCAGCACCTCCCCCTCGTCGGGGCCGCCTCGGCCAGGACGGCGAACTCGTCGCCGCCGAGCCGGGCCACCGTGTCGGTCTCCCGGACCGCACCGGTCAGCGCCGCGGTCACCGCCCGCAGGACGGCGTCGCCGGCGGCGTGGCCGCCGCGGTCGTCGACGCCCTCGAATTCGTCGAGGTCGACCAGGCAGACCACCCACAGGAACGGCGCGGCCAGCACCGCGGTGCCGGCCACGGCCAGCGGGACGACCCTGCGCCCCGCGGTGCCCGGCGTCAGCAGGACGTACCCGATCACGGCCAGGGCGGCGACGACAGGCGGGAGAGACCCACGCCACGCCTGCCGCCGTCCGCGCGGGGTAGGAGGCCCGCATGTCACCGCGCGGGGACACCTCCGGCCACCAGGGGATGGCCGACGCCGGACGGGACACGGTTGGCCCCCTGGTGCTCGGCGCCTGGGACGCCTTCCTGGAGCGGGCCGGGTCCGTCGACCTCGACCGGCCGACCCGGCTGCCCGGTTGGCGGGCGCACGAGGTGTGCGTGCACCTGGGCCTCTGGGCCGACCACGCGGCGCTGCCCGATCTCGTGGCCTCAGCGCGGGCCGGAGGGGCCGGGACGGCGCCGGACGTCGACGCGACGAACGCGCGGGTGACCGCGGCGCACCGGAACGCCTCACGGGAGGAGGTGCTCGCCGCGCTGCGCGCCAACCGGGACGCCACCGCCCGCTACCTGACGGAGGAGCCCCCGGAGCTGGACACCGCGCCCGCGGTCGCCGTCGTCGGCCGGCTGCCGCTGCTCAGCGTCGTCCTCGGCCAGGCCTACGAGCTGGCGGTGCACGGACTGGACCTGGTGCCCCTCGGCGCGCCCCCTCCCCCGCCGGCGGTGCTGCAGTCGGGCCTGGCCGCGCTGGCCGACGTGACCGGCGCGCTGGCGGCCCGGGAGCGCGTCCACGGCGGGGCGACGCTGGCGACGCCGGAGGGCGGCTGGGCCTTCGCGGTCGACGACCGCGGCTGGACGGTGCGTCGGACGCCCCCGGGGGAGGTCCACGGCCCCGTCGTCGAGGCAGCAGCGGACCTGTTGCTGGAGGCTGCCTCGGGCCGGGTCAACCCGGTGACCGCGCTGGCCCGGCGCCGGCTGCGCGTGCACGAGCTCGGCGGCCTGCTGGCCCTCGCGCCGATCGTCCAGTCCGCGCCGGGCATCCCCGGCGGCCCGATCCTGGCGCTGGCGGCGCAGACGCTCGGCGGGGTGGGCGGCCTGCTCGGCCGGCTGCGCGGACGCCGCTGACGAGGACCCCGGGGCGACACCGGACCCCGTCCACGGGCTCGCCCCGAGCGGTGCGGGCGACGGCGTCCTCCCTCAGCAGGCGCCGCCCAGCGAGATGCCCTGCGACTGCAGCCACGGCATCGGGTTGACCCGGCTGGCGTAGAGCCCGCCCTGGTGCACCTCGAAGTGCAGGTGCGGCCCGGTGGACTGGCCCTTGTTGCCGACGTCGGCGATGTGGTCCCCGGCCTGGACGACCTGGCCGGCGCCGACGAAGAACTGGTTCACGTGCCCGTAGAGGGTGATCTGCCCGTCGCCGTGCTGGACGTAGACGGCCTGGCCGAAGCCGCTGGCCGGGCCGGCCTGCAGGACGACGCCGTCCTCGGGCACGTAGATGGGGGTGCCGATGGGTGCGGCGATGTCGACGCCCTGGTGCATGGTCCCCCAGCGCGGGCCGTAACAAGAGGTGACGCGGCCCGCCGTCGGCATGCCGGAGGTGCCGGACGCGCTGGCGAGGGCCTGCTGCTGCTGGGCCTGGCGGGCGCTCCACGCGGCCGCGGCGTCGGCCGCGCCCTGCGCGGCGAGCATGCGCTCACCGGCCTTGCGGAGCTCCTCGTCCAGGCGGGCCTTCTCCGCCGCGCGGGCGTCGTAGTCGGCCTGCGCGCGGGCGAGGTGGTCGTTGGCGGCCCGCTCGGCCTCGTCGGCGGCGCGGGCGAGCCCGTCGAGCTCGGCGACGGCGGCCTTGGCTGCGCGGTCCGCTGCCTCGACCCGGGCCTCGACGACGAGGAACTCCCGGAGCCGATCGGCGCGGTGGTCGCCGATGACCTCCATGGTCGCGGCCTGCTGCAGCAGCTCGGTGGGGCTCGTCGCGTCGAGCACCATCTCGAGGTCGCCGTAGCGGTTGTCGGCGCCCATGTAGGCCTCGCGGCCGAGCTCGGCGATGTCGTCCTCGGCCTCGGCGACGGCGACCTGGGCGGCGGCGAACTCCGCGGCGGTCCGCTCGGCCTCGGCCCGGCCGTGGGCGAGCTGCGCGCGGGCGACAAGGGCCGCGTCGGCGGCCGCCTCGGCTTCCACGGTCATCCGCTGCAGCTGCTCCTCGGCCGCCTTCACCTGGGCCTCGATCCGCTCGACCTGCTCGGCGAGCGCGGCCTGCTCGGAGGCGGCGGGAGAGGGAGCGGCACCGGCGACGACGGGAGTTCCGGCCAGGAGCCCGGCCACCGCGGCGGCGACGACGACGGCCCGGCGCGCTGCGCTCGGACGGCTGCGGGGTGAGGTGGCGCAGCGGACCACGGTGTTCTGGCGGTGCAGGGTCGCCAAGGCGACGGTTCTCCCATCCTCGCAACCGCCTACCGAGTTAGCTGACGGGTTCGGGCCGGACGGCGCCCTACCCGCCTGCGCTTCCCCGACGCAGGCGGGATTCACCCCAGAGGTTCGGTGGGTCCCCGGTCCGCCTCGGCCCCGGGAGGGGACGTCGGCGGTTCGGCGGGGCCGTGCCGAGGCCCTCGGTTCCCGAGGAGCTGAGCCCGGCAAGGCCGTCGGGAAAGCTACACGGATCCGGGCGCCGGGTCACGATCGGGTAACGGAGCCGGAGCGTTCCCTTGCCGCTGCGGACGGCATCCACCACGGGCTGTCATCACATGGCCGCGGAACCGTGACTGGTGGTGCAGTCGTGACGCGCGGGGCGAGCAGCAGGAACGCCGGAACGGCGCGGTTTCCCGGCCCGACCGGCCCTCACACCCCGTGCTGGCTGTGATGTCGCCCACGAAACGACCCGATCGGGGGACCGTGGACGCCGTCCGGTCGCCGTCCACAGGGCTCGCCGCCGTCCACTGGAGTCGTGTACCGGGTGCCGATCGGTGGCGGCCGGGAGCGGCACCTAGGGTCGAGCCAGGACGCCCGGCGGGAGCGCGCGGGCCGGATGGCGGGAGGACGCGGGTGTCGGCCCGGAGGAAGGTCGCCGCTGCCGTCGGGGTCGCCGCAGTGGCCGGCGCCGCGGTGGCGCTGTCGCAGTACGTGCCGCCCAACGAGCGCGGCCAGGCGGTCACGGCCGGGGACCTGAGCGGCTCACTGGTCGGCGCCGGGGCGAGCAGCCAACAGGCGGCCATGCAGGGCTGGACCGCCGGCTACTCGGGCGTGCAGCCCGGCGTGACCGTGGACTACGACCCGGTGGGCTCCGGCGGTGGCCGCGAGCAGTTCGTCGCCGGCGGCATCGACTTCGCCGGCTCCGACGCCCCTCTCGACGAGGAAGAGCTCGTCGCGGCGCGCGAGCGCTGCGGCGGGGAGGTCTTCGAGTTGCCGAACTACATCTCCCCGATCGCGGTGGTGCACAACGTCCCCGGTCTGCCGGACCTCGGCCTGTCCCCCGCGACGCTGGCCCGGGTCTTCGACGGCCGGATCACCACCTGGGACGACCCGGCGATCGCCGCCGACAACCCCGGCGTAACGCTGCCGGACCTGTCGATCACGCCGGTGAACCGCTCCGACGAGTCGGGCACCACCGAGAACTTCACCGAGTACCTGGCCGCCGCGGCCAGCGAGGCGTGGCCGTACGAGCCGGACGGCGAGTGGCCCGTGGCGGGCGGCGAGGCGGCCCAGGGGAACTCCGGGGTGGTGGCCGCAGTGGCCGGTGGCCAGGGGACCGTCGGGTACGCCGACCTCTCGCAGGCCGGCGACCTGGGTGTGGCGAGGATCGGCGTCGGCGGGGACTTCGTCGCGCCGACGCCGGACGCCGCAGCGGCGGTCGTCGAGGGGTCCGAGCCGCTGCCCGGCCGTGGCCCGTACGACTTCGCCCTCGAGCTCGACCGGACCACCGCCGAGTCCGGCGAGTACCCGATCGTGTTGGTCAGCTACCACCTGGGCTGCATCGGCTACGAGGACCAGCGCACCGCCGACCTCGTCGCCGACTTCATGACGTACGTGACGAGCGAGCAGGGCCAAGCCGCGGCGGCCGAGGTGGCCGGCTCCGCGCCGATCTCCGATGCGCTGCGCGACCAGGCCCGGACGGCGATCGATGCCATCGGCACCGCGTCCTGAAGCGGCCCACGCATCTGGCAGGCTGGACACCGCGGGGCGGTAGCTCAGCCGGTCAGAGCATGGGACTCATAATCCCTGGGTCGTGGGTTCGAGCCCCACCCGCCCCACAACGAGCCTTCCACCAGCGTAGATGCGAGCGCAGAAGACGAAAGATCCCGCACAGCGCTCCTACAGCGGAGCATCCTCCGTCTCCGAGGTGAGACACCATGCTCCCGGCGATGGATGCCGGAGGACTCTGTCCCGTGCCGTACTCAGTGGGGGCTCCGAACCGACGCTTCGACGGGCCTCGCCTCATCCGCCGCCGCGACCGCGCCCGGGCGCACTGTGTACCTCAATCGGCTACTTCCGCCTCTTGCACCCGTGGGCGACCGGCGAAACAGTCTCCTGCACCTGACGGGGCGGTTCCTGGTCAGGCGGTGCTGCAGCCAAGAAGAGGAGCCCCTCCACACACCCCCGGGCAAGTTCCACGCGGCGGCGCCTCACCACTAGGGCTCGAGTGCCTCGTGGGTCCCGAAGGAGGTTCTGCCATGCCCCTCGATGAGACCAGGCTCAACGAGCTGCTCGACCGCTTCGTCACCGACTTCGGCGGCAGCTACCAAGCCTTGAGCGCCGTCCTCGGTGATCGGCTCGGGCTGTACCGGGCGCTGCGGACGACCATGCCGGCCACGCCCGGGGAGGTGGCGGCCGAAGCGCGCGCCGCGGAGCGCTACGTGCGCGAATGGCTGGCCGGCCAGGCGGCCGGCGGCTACGTCACCTACGACCCGGCCAGCGGCCGCTATTCGCTCACGGAGGAGCAGGCGTTCCTCCTCGCAGACACGGCCGGGCTGCAGGCGGCCGCCGCCTTCCACATCCCGGTTGCGGTGGCCAAGAACATCGAGGGGATCACCGAGGCGGTCCGTACCGGCGGCGGCTTCCCGTGGCACGACCACGACCCTGAGCTCTTCGAGGGCGTGGAGCGCTTCTTCCGCCCGGGCTACGCCATGAACCTCGTCTCCTCGTGGATCCCCGCCCTAGACGGCGTCGAGGCCAAGCTCAGGGCCGGCGCTCGGGTGGCCGATGTCGGTTGCGGGCACGGGTCCTCGACCCTGCTGCTGGCCGACGCCTTCCCCGCCTCGGAGATCGTCGGCTTCGACTACCACCCCCCGTCGATCGACCTCGCCCGCAAGCGGGCCGTCGAGGCCGGACTCGCCGACCGGGTCTCCTTCGAGGTCGCCTCCGCCGCAGACTTCCCTGGCACGGACTACGAGCTGGTGACCATCTTCGACGCCCTCCACGACATGCCTGACCCCCTGGGCGCGGCCAAGCACATCCGCGAGGTACTGAAGGAGGACGGCACCCTCCTCCTCGTGGAACCGATGGCCGGTGACCGGGTCGAGGACAACCTCAACCCAGTGGGACGGCTCTACTACGGGGCTTCCACGGTCATCTGCGTAGCGCACTCCATGTCGGCGGAACCCCGGACCGCCCTCGGCGCGCAGGCGGGTGAGGCGAAGTTGACCGATCTCCTGCACGACGCCGGGTTTGGCTCGGTCCGGCGGGCCGCAGAGACGCCCTTCAACATCGTGCTGGAAGTCCGCATCTGACCTGCTCGCTCAACGAGCGGAGGTCGGCGGTGGGTCCGCCCGGCCTGTCCGGGGGACCACCCTCTTCAGGCCGGTGTGCCCACTCCCTTGCCGCCGCAACGCCCCTCGATCACGAGGGCGCACCTGCCCGGGGAGGTGCGCCCTCCGCCGCTTCGAAACCGGTCGCACACGAAGCGGAAGGAGGCGACCGGGAGCACGCCCTCGATGAGAAGGTGGCGAGCACCTTCAGACCGCGCACCTCAGCGGGGCGAGGTGCCTCGGGTCCGTCGCAGTGATACCCGAGTATTCGACGCCTTGCGCTCACGAGTGACCTGCGTCGACACGGGTGAGCACAGTGCGTGAGCACTCACAATCCTTGGGTCGTGGGTTCGAGCCCCACCGCTGTTCGCCCTGGTGTCTTCTCCCGAGGGCGTCTGCACAGGTTGATCAGAGCATGTGTACGTGTTTATTGCTGACACCGCGGGACTGCAGCAGAAGACCTTCGGCTTCGCGCCTGGCCGTCAGCGCAGGAGCGGCCAGAGCTGAGGAGCGATGCTCCCGGCCCATCCGCCCGCTTGGCCTACGCCAACCCGCAACTTCCTGGCCATGGAGGTCAGGCGCAGAACCTGACTGTCGTTGTTGCCGCCAGCTCATTGCGAACAAGAGCGCTCAGCTCGACAGGGGAAGCGCTGCAATAACTTTGATCGATCGGTCCATACGACTTTTCGATCATACCGCTGGAATCAGCCTGATCGAAGGTGAGGAAGTATGGTCCCATGTTGATAGTCACAGCGGCGAAGGGCGCATAGCCTGTTCCGCTGATCAGGAACCGCTGACCTGGTTGAACAACCGTCGGCGACACAGTGAGCCTCGGCCCTGACCCTCGCGACCCGTCTGGGGAGCTCTCAGGTGCAGCCGTTGCGCTGGGCGTCGTGGGTGGTGATGAGTCGCTGTCCGGTAAGGCTTTGATGCCGAAGTAGATGGCGACAATAACCCCGAGGATCCCGGCTACGGCGCCGATTGCGTCCCAGGGGTGCCCCGGCCTCACCATCAACACCTTCCTCAGGCTCGGAGTGGACCATCCACCCCCTACGGACGACCGTTCAATCGGGAAAGCGGGGACTGCTCGGGCGGGCCTCCACTCGAAACGGACCCCGGGTCGACCCGTGCGGACTATGCAAGGTCGATTGGGGCGGCCCCGAGTAAGTCAGCTCGGGGGCAGCAGGAGACATCGCCGGCGAACCACGGAGGTCCCACTCGGGGAGGACCCTCCACGAGTTCTTGGCAAGACGTGACATCACGAACCATCACCACTCGGTTTCGCCTCGTCGCACGGCTTGGTGCACCCACGGTTTGGTGGCGCGCCTTGCTGGCGAGGCTAGGGCCACGGCGTCACCACTTCGTCACCCGACCGTCACCGGACGTCTGGCCCAGTGTTCACCGCTGCCCTGGTGCTGGACCGAGCGGTAGATCCGGCAGGTGTTCCGTTGTAGCTCAGCCCGGCAACGGTGATCTACTACGACCCAGGGCGGTATGCCTCGGTTGGAGTCGTCATCCCTCGTAGTCCGTAGTGGGGTGTTGCCAGAAGACCCGAGTGTTCGACGACCTACGCTCCCCCGTGACCTGCGTCGACCCAGGTGAGCACAGCGCACAGTGCGTGAGCACTCATGATCCCTGGGTCGTGCCTTCGAGCCCCACCCGCCCCACAGCACATGGGGAGCCCAGCGCCGGACCGGGTCGTCATGGCCCGCAGAGTTCGGCTCCAACAGGAGTGGTCGGGTGGTCCTCACCCCGGACTGCCCGAGAGGCATCCGGCCCGTGCGGCGTGGGCGACCGCCCCGCTCGCGGACCCTGACCGCCGGTCCCCGCACCGGAGCGACGGCTCCCTGCGTGCCGCAGCGAGCTGCGGAGGCCTCCCCCGGCCCCCGGACCCGCCGGCGCGTCCGTCCCGTCAGGCCGAGTGGCGCCACCTGCGGCCGTCCCGGGCGATCAGCGCGTCGGCCTCCGACGGACCCCACGTGGCTGCCTGGTACAGCGGGATGGGCCGCCCTCCTCCGGCCCAGTACTGCATCACCGGGTCGACGATGCGCCAGGACCGGGCGACCTCGTCGGCGCGGATGAACAGGGTGGGGTCGCCGATCAGCGCGTCGAGGATGACCCGCTCGTAGGCGTCGGGGGACTGCTCCTCGAAGCTCTCGTAGGAAAAGTCCATGGACGCCTTCTGCACCCGGAAGGCGTGCCCGGGCACCTTCGCGCCGAACCGCAGGCTCAGTCCCTCGTCGGGTTGCACGCGCACGATCAACGCGTCGGGCTCCAGACCCTCGGCCGTGCCGGGGAACAGCGGGAGCTGCGGCGGGCGGTGGAACTGCATGGCGACCTCGGTGAGCCGCGCGGGCAGCCGCTTGCCGGTGCGCACGTAGACGGGTACGCCGGTCCAGCGCCAGTTCTGGACCTCCAGCCGCATCGCCACGAACGTCTCGGTCGCGCTCAACGGGTCGACGCCGGGCTCGTCCCGGTAACCGGGCATCAGGTCCTCGCGGGTGCCCCCACGGGTGTACTGCCCGCGCACCGCGTTCGCGGCGATCTCCGCCTCCTCGTCCAACGGCCGGATCGCGCGCAGCAGCTTGACCTTCTCGTCCCGGATGGCCTCCGAGTGGAAGGACGTGGGCGGTTCCATGAGGAAGAGCGAGAGGACCTGCAGGACGTGGTTCTGGACGATGTCGCGCATCGCGCCGGTGGTCTCGTAGAACCCGCCTCGCTCGCCGACGCCCAGGGTCTCGGCGACGGTGATCTGCACGTTGTCGACCCAGGTCCGGTTCCAGATTGGCTCGAAGATCGAGTTCGCGAACCGGAGAGCCAGCAGGTTCTGCACCGTCTCCTTCGCGAGGTAGTGGTCGATCCGGAAGATCTGGTCCTCGACGAACGCCGAGGAGAGCTCCGCGTAAAGCTCCCGGGCGCTGGTCTCGTCCCAGCCGAACGGCTTCTCGATGACCGCGCGGATGAAGCTGTCGCCTGCGGGCACGGATAGTCCTGCCTTGCCGAGGCTCACCGCGATCGGCCCGAACAGCCGGGGTGGAGTGGCGAAGTAGTAGACCCGGTTGCCGGCGGTCCCGTTCCGCTGGTCGCACTCCGCCAGGACCTCGGACAGCCGCTGGTAGGTGGCCGGATCGTCGTAGTCGCCGCTGACGTAGCGGGCGGCCGCCGTCAGGTCCTCCCACCGCGGGGGACCGTCCCCCGACACGCTGCGACGGCACCGGTCCGCGAACTCGTCGTCGGTCATGGGCGTGCGGGCGACGCCCACAAGCGTGACCTCCGTCGGGAGGGCCCCGTACCCGGCCAGCCGCGCGAGTGCGGGCAGGAGCTTGCGGGCGGTGAGGTCTCCCGAGGCGCCGAAGATCACCAGGGCACACGGCGGAGAGCGACGATCTGTAGTGGCGTTCATGCACCGGGAGGATGCTCGGATCGACCGACCACGGACAGGCTTTGACCCCGGAGCTCGTGCGCCGGCCGCCACGGGCCTCCCGCCGTGCAGACACGGGCTGTCCGAGGGCCGGGTCGGCACCCGGCCCGGCGTCCTCGGCTCCACCGGGGCCGAGAGCCGGCTGCTCGACAGGCCGGGTCGGGCCGAGCGCTCCTCCCCGCGGAGCGGGTCGGTGGCGGGTCAGGTCGACCGCCGGGTCACCAGGTGCGCGACGGTCGGCCAGGGCTCCCCGCGGCAGGGACCTACCGACCGGGCCGTCGTGGCGGGTCGCCGGTCCGCCGTCGTGCTCCGCCCGCGCGAGGTGCGCTCAACGCGGGGAGCACCATGCCCCCCACCGGGGCGACGTAGACCGTGAACAGCCTCGGCAGCAGCAGGAGCGCAGCGATGACCAGCAGGAGGACCACCACGGCGATGGCCGCAGTGGCCCACGGGCTCCTGCGCGGCCGGGCGCGTCCGGCTGCCCCGTCCGGCTCGACGTCCCCGTCCACCGCAGCGGTCTCCCGGTCCGCGGCACCGGGTGCGGACGGCGACGGCTCCTGGGGTGCGCTGGTCGCGGCCGTGACGTCCACGGGCCGGTCGCGGTCGGGGGCGTCCGCGGCTCCTCGGGGCGACGGGGCCGGACCGCCGCCGACCGGTGGCCGAGGACTACCGGAGGTGCCCGCAGCCACTGGCCGGTCGGGCCGGCCGATCGTGCCGCGGGTGGGGGCGACGATCCGCTCCGCGCCCGACACGACCGGCATCCCGTCGGCGGAGAGCCAACCGGGCCCCCACGCCCGGGTGCCCGCCTCGGCGAGCGCCACCCCGAACGACGCCGCGGTGGCGGAGCGCTCCCCGGGGTCGGTCGCCAACCCGCTCATCACGACTTCGGCCACAGGGGCCGGCACGCCGGCGGCCACGTCCGCGAGCGGGGTGGGCGCCTCGTACGCGTGCTTGAACAGCAGCGACATGGCGTTGCCGTCGGCGGTGAACGGCAGGACGCCGGAGAGCAACTCGTAGAGCATCGTGGCCAGGGCGTACACGTCGGTGGCCGGTGACAGCTCCCCGCCGCGCACCTGCTCCGGCGCCATGTAGGCAGGGGTACCGACCACCTCCCCGGCGCGGGTCAGGAGCGTCTCGGTGCCGCCGACCACCTTGGCTATCCCGAAGTCGGTGACCTTGATGGCACCGCTCGCGGCGAAGAGCATGTTCTCCGGCTTCACGTCGCGGTGCAGCACCCCGCGCTCGTGCGCCGCGCTGAGCCCAGCGGCACACGCCAGGGCGATCGCGACGGCGTGCGGGGCGGTGAGCCCGGTGGTGGTGGAGCGGTCCCGCAGGGTGCCTCCGGGCAGCAGCTCCATCACCAGCAGGCAGAGGTCCTCGCGCTCGACGAAGTCGTAGACGGGTACGACGTGCGGGTGGTCCAGCGAGGCCAGGACGCGGGCCTCGGCCGTGAAGCGTCGGCGGACCGCCACGTCGGCCGCGACCGCCCTGGGCAGCTGCTTGATCGCGACCCTGCGGTGGAGCTGGCGGTGCCGAGCGGCCAGGACCACCCCGAAGCCGCCCTGCCCGAGCACCTCCCCGACGTCGTACGCCGGGAGCGCATCGGCGATGAGCTGCCGCTCGGGCTCCATCGGTCAGGTCGGGACGGAGACGGGGGGTGGAGAGCCGGGGGCCGAGCCGGCGTCCGCGCCCATCGCGTGCGAGGCCTGCGGACCCACCACGTCGACTCCTCACTGTCGCCCTCTGGTCAACAGCGCCAACGAGTTCACGATCGGCGTGAGCAGCCTACTCCCGGCCCCTCGGCTCCTCCGCTCCCATCGCGGCGGACGTGCGGTGCGCGCTGCCCCGGGAGTGGCTCGGGTCGACCACCGTCGCCGGCGGTCCTGGTCGGTCGGGGCGCTCGGTCGTAGCGTGTGCCTCTCCGATCGGGGTGCGCGGGACCGAGGGTGTGGCCCGACCTCGCGAGCCGCAGAGGAGCGCAGATGGGCGATGAACGGGTCCGGGTCGGCGTCGAGGCCGGTGCAGGCCTGGTCGCGCGGTTCGGGGAGGCCGTGGTCCTGGTCGCGCCGGACACCGCCGCTGACGACGTCCCGACCGGGGAACTGCTGCACCTGGTCGAGACCGCCGCGTCCCAGGCCGGGCCACCGGGGGCCGCGGTCGCCGCGGGCCTGGCCGCCTGGATCAGCGGCCGGACGCCGGCCGACTCTCCCGCGTTCGGCCTCGTCGCCCCCGTCGACGACGGCGTCGTCGTCTTCCTGCGCGGCGCGGTGTGGGCGGAGCTCGTCGGCTCCGGGGCGACGCGGCAGCTCTCCGGACGCCAGGCGCTCACCTGGGTCGACCAGGTCGTTCCGCTGCCCTTCGACCGGGTGTCGATCGGCAGCGAGGCGGAGGGGCCGGTGCGGGTGCACCCGCGGTCCGACCTGCGCGCCGGCGTGGTGCCCGCGCGGGGGTTCGTCCTCACTCCCTCGGGCGGGAGCCCGGCGGCGGCCGAGGAGATCGGCTCGGCAGCGGCCGGACGGGTCGGCACGGCGGAGGCAGCAGAGGCCGGATCCGAACGGGTGGACCCGCGGGACCGGACCACCACGACGCAGACGCTGACGCCCGGGCCCTCACCCGCGCCGAGCGCGGACCGGGTCACCCCCGTGGCACCGGCCGGTGCCCGCGCCGAGCCGGCGGAGCCCGGGCGGCAGGACGCCGCGACGGCCGGCGCACCGCTCGAAGACCAGCCGGCGGACACCGGGGCCACCGTGCTGGCGGCGCCACCCGTGGGCGCGTTGGTCTCCGAGGGCGGACCCACCGTCCTGTTGGACCGGGACTACGTCCTCGGCCGGGAGCCGCACAACGACCCGTCCGTGCAGGCCGCGTCGGCGTCACCGGTCGTCCTGCACGACCCGGAGAACCTGATCTCCCGGGTGCACGCGTACGTCTCGGTCGCCGCCGGCTCCGTGTACGTGCGCGACGCCCCGTCGGTCAGCGGCACCTACGTCGCGGCCCCTGGGGCGGAGGACTGGACCCGCGTGGACCCCGAGCCGACCCGGATCCTGCCGGGGTGGAGCCTGCGGGTCGGCAAGCGGGTGTTCGTCTTCCAGTCCACCGGAGCCACCCGTCACGGCTGAGCGGGACGGCCGCGCGCCTTCCTGGCGGCGGCCGACGACGACCCGTGCTCAGGCGCGCGCCGGCTGGGAGACCGGGCTCCGCCGGCCGACGTCCTTGAGCACTTGCCAGTGCCCGCTCCGCAGGGCGGCGAGGACGGCGTCGTCGAGTTCCACCTGCTTCTTGACCGCCGAGGTCACCGCCACGACGTCCTCGGGGTGGTGCCCGAGGACGATCCCCCCGACGACCCGGTGCTGCGAGATGACCAGCCGCCGGTACGAGGGACGCGACGCGTCCTCGACGACGACCACCTCGTCCACCGGCTCCGGCTGCACGCGGCCGATCGAGAAGAGGTCGAGCCCTACTCCCTTGAGGATCGTGGCGGGCACCTCGGCCCTGAGCACCTCGTCGCCGCCCAGGGCGTTCACCGCGGCGACCTCGCCCTGCTTCGCCGCGACGGGCCACAGGCCCAGCACCCTGCCGCCGTGCTCGGCGACGTCGCCGGCGGCGTACACGCCCGGGACGCCGGTCCACATCCGGTCGTCGACGACGACGCCCTTGTCGACCGGGATGCCGGCACGCTTCGCCAGGTCCACGTTGGGGCGGATGCCGACCGCGGCCAGGAACAGGTCACACCGCAGTGCCCGCCGGTCCTTGAGCGCGACCCCGGTGACCCGCTCCTCACCGGCCAGCGCGACGGCCTCGGCGCCGTACAGGACCTGCAACCCGATGGTCCGGAGGTACTCGTCGACCAGTTCGCTGCAGCGCGCGTCGATCTGGCGCGACAGCAGCCTCGCACCCCGCTCGAGCACCGTCACGCGCAGACCGAGCTCGAGCAGGGAGTGTGCGGCCTCCAGGCCCAGCAGGCCACCCCCCGAGACCACGGCGTCACGGGACGCGTGCTGCTGGGCATAGGCCCGGATGTGCGCGGCGTCGGTCGCCGACCGCAGCACGAAACTGCCCGGTCGGCCGAACCCGGTGACCGGGGGCTCGACGCTGCTGCTGCCCGTGGCCAGGATCAGTCGGTCGTAGGGGAGCACGTCTCCCGTACCGAGGAACACCCGCCGGGACTCCAGGTCGATCCGGGTGGCGACGGTGTTGAGCCAGGCGGTGATCTGGTGCTCGTCGTACCACTGCTCGGGCAGCAGGAAGAGGCCCTGCATCGCCGACCGGCCGTAGACCAGCCGCGAGATCCCCATCCGGTTGTAGAGCACGTGCGGCTCCTGCCCGACGACGTGGATCTCGCACTCGGGGTGCCCGCGGCGGACGAAGTCGGCGGCGGTGACACCCGCGATCCCGTTGCCGAGGACCACCACGCTCACGATCGACCGGTCGAACTCGCGCGGCAGGGCGCCGTCGTCGGCGGTGCCGGGCTCGGGGGTCAGGGAGACCGTGACCACTCCGGACCCGATCCGCGCAGAGCAGGCCATCCGCGTGTTCGGCGCGAACCCGAGCCGGCGCAGCGTGTTCAGCTCCTCCTCCTCGGGTGCCGACAGGCACGACGCACCGTCGAGGACCGCGACCGGGTCGGCGCCGCACACCCCCATGCGGCAGCCCGCCTCCAGCGGCAGGCCCGTGCGCTCAGCGACCTCGAGCAGGCTCGTCCCGGCCTCGGCGCTCACCGGCCCGGCGGCCTCGGCGAACCGCACCTCGCCGCCGTCGGCGTCCCCCTCCTGCTGAACGGCCTCCGGCGACGGCCGGCTGACGGGGACGACCGGGAGCTGCCTGCGCTGGCCGGCGGCGACCTCCTCGTCGTACTGGCGTGCCTTCACGGCGGTGCGGGCGATCCAGAACACGCAGAGGACCAGCACCAGGGCGAGGACCAGCCAGCGCAACCAGGGCGCCTGGATGCCGGTGATCGTCGCGAACGAGCCGGCGAGGACCACGCCGGCGAACCAGTAGAAGATGGTGATCGCGGCCGACGCCCACAGCGCGATGGTGACCGCGGTGCGGAGCGGCAGGAGCGCCTCCGCCGCGTAGAACAGCCCGACGCTGCCGAGGAAGTAGAGGGCCAGCTGCCCGTAGGTCGACGTCAGCGGCTGGCCACCGGTGCCGGCCAGCGTGAAGAAGCCCAGCACGAAACCGGGCAGGGCCGCGACGAACAGCTTCCGCGGCGCGGTCCACACCGGGTCGTCCTCGTGCAGGTCGGCCTGATAGGCGCTGATCGGCTGGAAGTCGTAGCAGTTCTTGGTGCAGGCGACGCAGGGCTGGCAGTGGCTGTTGGGCACCCTGACGACCGGCGTCTGGCCGTAGACCCGCTGCAACGGCAGCAACGGGCAGATCTGGCTGCACCAGCCGCTCTTGCCCTTGAACAGCAGACCGCCGAGGAAGGCGGCGGCGATGATCACCGACAGCAGCACACCGGTGGCCGGACCGCTGCCGTTGAACACCGCCAGGCGGGCACCGGCGATGCCGAAGAACAGGACCATCGCCACGATGAAGGCCCGTCGCTGCCACCACGACGGGATGGTGGACCCGCGGGTGAAGCCGAGGACCCGGGGTGCCTGGTTCACGGCGGCCAGGGGGCAGATGTTGCGCCACAGCCCGGGGGCCACGAAGAACAGGATCGGCAGCAGCGGGACGACCACGTCGAAGAAGGCGAAGAGCCCACCCGCCGGCCGGACGAACAGCGCGACGACCAGCGCGACGTAGGCCAGCACGCTCACGACCCGGACCGCACGCCACGCGCCGGGCGGGACGCGTCTGCGCATCTCGGTGTAGACGGGGAACACGGCCTCCCCCGTGCGCGGCGTCCGGCCCAGCGCCCGGTCCCACGCCACCGAGAGCCGCGAGGGAGCGGTCGGGACGGCGGGTGGCGGTGGCGGGGGCGGGACGGCGTCCCCCGCCCCTGCGAGCACGGTCGCCATGGCCGCAGGTGCCGGGGCGCGCTCGGGCCGGCCGATCACCAGGATCTCGGTGGCCCCCAGGCGGACGACGTCCCCCTGCTCGAGGACCACGCGGCCGTCGACGCGCGTCCCGTTGACGAACGTCCCGTTGCGGCTCTCCAGGTCGACGAGCGACAGGGCGACCGGGCTCGGCACCAACCTCAGGTGGCGGCGGGACACGCTCTGGTCGGACAGGTCCAGACCCCCGGACTGCCGGCCCACGTCGAGCGCGCGGGTCAGCACCACGCGCCGGGGCTCCTGCCCGGGTTCCCTGATCTCGATGACGGGAGAGCCGGCCATCCGGACGTTCCTTCCCACGCGACCCGATCGTGACCCGGGTCCTTCAGAAGTGGAATCCCGTGGTGGTGAACACCCACAGCGATGAGGTGAGCCACAGCCCGACCACGCCGGTGAACAGCGCGCCCCCCGCGGCCGGCACGACCCATCGCGGCCGGTCGCGACGGGTGAGCACGAGCATCTTCACCACGAAGGCGCCGTAGAGGAAGCAGCCCAGCAGGGAGTGCACCAGGACCCGGGGCGAGCCACCCTGGAACCCCAGGGCGTAGAGGCAGTGGACGGCGACCGGCACGGTGAGCAGCACCGAGACCCGCCCCGACCAGCGGTGCACCGTGCGGACCCCTGCGCTCGCGGCCGCGTCGTACATGCGACCGGCCGTGAGCAGCTGGACCACGGCGAGGACGGCGGCGGCCGTGGTGAGCCACGTCTTCACGTAGAGCGGGCCGGAGAACCCGACGACGTTGAGGGCGTACCCGGCCGGCTCGTGCTCCCGGCCGTAGACCCCCAGTCCGACGGCTACGGCCGAGCCGACCAGGACGAAGACGAGCAACGGCAGCCGGTAGCGGTCACGCGTCGCACCAGCCGTCTCGTGGGTGACGGTCATGACGGTGGCTCCCCTCGCGCACGGGAGGTGCGTCGGCTGTCGGCGGCCCGGCCCACGTCACTGACCGACCACGGTGGCGACCCCGTCGATCGGGGTGGCCTCGTAGGCGGTCCCGTCGAGGGTGAAGCTGTTGTCGTCCAGGTCGAGCCGGGGCGCCGGCCTCCGGTTCCCGTCGACGTTCGTGATGCCGACCTGCGTCCCGTCGGGCAGCACCACCCAGCCGATCCGGGTCGCCAGGCCGTCGATCGTCGTCCGGGCCTCGTAGATCCCGGCCGGCGGCTGCGCCTCGTCCGCGGAGAACGGCCAGCCCTGCCCGGTGCTCGTCGTGACGGTGCCGGACATGGTCCCGGCGGAGACCGTCCCGGTGAGCGCGGCGGTGTTGCGGCCCGTCAGCGAGACCTGGTCACCGGTCACCGAGCCCTGCAGCCAGGTCTCGACGGTGTCGCCGTCGCACAGGTACGCCGCGGCCCGGTCGCCGTTGACGGCGACCGCCACGGTCGCCTCGCCCCCGCCGGTCCGACCGGCGTACACGGCCTGCAGAGCCGTCGGCTCGGCCGGCGAGGACGGCGCGGCCTCCGACGGCGACGGCGATGGCGAGGACGGGACCGGCTCCGTCCACGTCGGTGCGCTGTAGTCCGACGAGCTGGTCGGCGCGGTGGCCGGCCCCACCAGCGCGTTCACCCACAGCAGGACCCCGGCCACGACGATGACCGAGGCCAGGGTGAGCAACGGTCCTCGGGTGCTCATCGCCGTGCCTCCGTCCCTTCCGACTCGGAGGTGGGCGGCCACCCGTCGGCCCGGCCGAGCGGCCGACGCGAGGCGGAACCTGCGCGGAAACGGTCCCACGACCCACCGCGACCGTGGAGGTCCTTAAGCCCCTGGTCGGTTCGGGACCCTGACCTGGGCTGCGTGGTCACCCCCGCCACGTCGGACGACCCGGACCGATCGAGTGGCCGCACGGGCGGCCACGATGGTCCCTGGACGGCTTCCGGGTCGGCGGCGCGCGCCCACGTCCGTGCCGACCTGATGAACGCGGAGAACCGGGCGCCCCACGGCGGCACCCGGAGTGGCGCGGTCCGTCCCCTCCGCCGGCGACACCGCCGGTCGGGCGACCCGACCGGACGACGGGAGGGGCACATCCACCTCCCTGCCACCTCAACGTATAGCGCCCAGGGGGACTTGTGGCAAGGCCCGGGGCGGGCCGCAGAATCACCCAGCCGAGGCCGTGACCTGCGGAGATGACGCCCGCGGGGGCGCGCGGTTCGCCATCCCAGACACCGTGCTGCGCGCCGCGGTCGTCGAGCGGCACCAGATCGGAGTGATGACGTGAGCCCCCTGACCACCAGCGCGTTCGACCTCCCCGACCACCTCACCGCCAAGGCCGCCCCGGCGCTGATCGCCGGCGACGAGCAGCACTTCGCGGCCATCGCAGAGAGCCTCGGGCAGTCGATCGCCGACCTGTCCGACCGCCTCGACACCCAGCGGAGGGCGCCCGGCGGCACCGGCCAGGAGGCGCTCGACCGGGACCTGGAGGTGCACCGGCTGACCGCCCGCCTGCGTGCCCTGCGTCGCTTCGGTCTGGACCTGTGCCTCGGGCACTTCGTCCGCGAGGACGACCCCGAGCCCGTGTACGTCGGCCGGCTGGGCCTCACCGACAGCACGGGTCGCCGGCTCCTGGTGGACTGGCGCTCCCCCGCTGCCGAGCCGTTCTTCGGCGCGACCCACGGCAACCCGATGGGTCTGGCCAGCCGCCGCAGGTACCGGTGGTCCCGTGGCCGGGTCACCGACTACTGGGACGAGGTGTTCACCGCCGACGGGTTCACCGGGCACGCCGCCGCGCTCGACGACCAGTCCGCCTTCATCGCCAGCCTGGGCAGCAGCCGCTCGCCCCGGATGCGCGACGTGCTCGGCACCATCCAGGCCGACCAGGACGCCATCATCCGCGCGGGGTCCCAGGGCGCCCTGGTCGTCGACGGCGGTCCGGGTACCGGGAAGACCGTCGTCGCCCTGCACCGCACCGCCTACCTCCTCTACGCCGACCCCCGCCTCGGGCACCGCCGGGGTGGTGTGCTGTTCGTCGGCCCGCACCAGCCCTACCTGGCATACGTGGCCGACGTGCTGCCCAGCCTCGGCGAGGAGGGCGTGCGGACGTGCACCCTGCGGGACCTGGTCCCCGAGGGAGCGGCGGCGGGGGTCGAGCCCGACCCGCACGTGGCCCTCCTGAAGTCGTCCGCGCAGATGGTCCGGGCGATCGAGACGGCCGTGCGGTTCTACGAGGAGCCGCCGAGGAAGAGGACGACGATCTCGACCCCGTGGGCCGACGTCCGGCTGAGCGTCGACGACTGGGCCGAGGCGTTCGAGGGACCCGATCCCGGTACACCGCACAACGAGGCGCGGGACCAGGTCTGGGAGCAGCTGCTCACGATCCTGGTGGACGCGCACGACGACGAGGACGTGTCGCCCGGCCAGGTCCGCGCCGCGCTGCTGCAGGACGGGGAGCTGCGGACGGCCTTCGACCGCGCGTGGCCGCTGCTGGAGCCGACCGACCTCGTCGGCGACCTGTGGTCGGTGCCCGCCTACTTGCGGAAGTGCGCCCCCTGGCTCGGCGCCGACGACGTCCGGGCGCTGCAGCGCGCGGACGCCCGGGCCTGGACGGTGTCCGACCTGCCGCTCCTGGACGCCGCCCGGGAGCGGCTCGGCGACCCCGGGGCGTCCCGGCGCCGCCGCCGGCAGGAGGTCGCCGTCCTGCGCGAGCGCGAGCGCATGGCCGACGTCATCGACGAGCTGATCGCGGCCGACGACTCCGAGCTGCTGCTGATGACGAGCCTGCGCCACCACGACCTCCGGGACGCTCTGGTCGACCAGGCCGCGCTGCCCACCGCCGACCCGGACCAGCTCGCCGGCCCGTTCGCCCACGTCGTCGTGGACGAGGCCCAGGAGCTGACCGACGCGGAGTGGCAGATGCTGCTGCTCCGCTGCCCGTCCCGGAGCCTCACCGTCGTCGGCGACCGCGCCCAGGCCAGGCACGGCTTCCCGGAGTCCTGGCAGGAACGGCTCGAGCGCATCGGACTCGACCGGATCACCCTGGCCTCGCTGACCATCAACTACCGGACGCCGGACGAGGTCATGGCGGAGGCCGAGCCGGTCATCCGGGCCGTGCTCCCGGACGCCAACGTGCCGACCTCCGTCCGCAGCAGCGGCGTCCCCGTCGTCCACGGGTCCGTCTCGGAGCGGGACGGGATCCTCGCCACCTGGCTCGCCGCGCACGCGGAGGGGACCGCCTGCGTCATCGGCGACCCCGCGTTCCCGGCGACGTCCCGCGTCCGGTCGCTGACCCCGGTGCTGGCGAAGGGGCTCGAGTTCGACCTGGTGGTCCTCGTCGACCCCGAGGGGTTCGGTGAGGGCACCGAGGGAGCGGTCGACCGCTACGTCGCGATGACCCGCGCGACCCAGCAGCTCGTCGTCCTGACGAGCTCCTGACGTCGGCCGGCACGACCGGCACCGGCATGCGGGCCGGTGTGCCGATCGTCGACGGGCGGGAGCCTGTCCGGCATGACGACTCCTCCGGAGCCGCGCAGGGTCCCGCCGGCCGGGGTCCTCGCGCTCGTCGGGCTCCTGTCCGTCGCCGTCGTGTCGGTGCTGGTCCTCGCTCCCGCCCAGCCCCGTGGCCCGGGCGCTCCGGCGGCGGCGTTCAGCGCCGTCCGGGCGATCGACGAGCTCGAGCAGGTCGCCGTCGCCCCCCGCCCGGTCGGGTCGGTCGAGCACGCCAGGGTGCGCGACCACCTGCTGGCCACCCTCGACGCCCGCGGGTGGCGCACCGAGGTCCACCAGGCCGTCGGGGCCACCGACTTCGGCGAGCCCGGCACGCAACCGGTGGCGCTGGTGCGCAACGTCGTGGCGACCCTGCCGGGTACCGACCCCACGGGGACCGTGCTGCTCGCCGCCCACTACGACACGGTCGCCGCCTCGCCGGGGGCGGCCGACGACGGCCTGGGGATGGGGGTGCTGCTCGAGATCGCCCGGACCCTGACCGCCGAGGACGCCCCGCCACCTCGCAACGACGTCGTGGTCCTGCTCACCGACGCCGAGGAGGCCGGACTGCTGGGGTCCGAGGCCTTCACCCGCGAGCGTGCGGTCTCCCTCGGGACCACCGTGGTGCTCAACCACGAGGCGCGCGGCGCCTGGGGCACGCCGACGACCTTCCGGACGACGTCGCCCAACGGCGCCCTGCTCGACGCCCTCGCCCGCGCCCCCGGGGCGATGGCGGAGTCCGCCTCCGAAGCGGCCTTCGAGGCCCTGCCCAACGACAGCGACCTCACCTCCTTCGCGGCGGCCGGGCTGCACGGGTTCGACACGGCCATCTCGGCCGGCGGAGCGCACTACCACTCGCCCGTCGACGACCTCGAGCACCTGAGCCCCGCATCGGTGCAGCAGATGGGCGAGGTCAGCCTCGCGGTGACCCGGCACCTCGCCGCCGCCGACCTGACGGCGGTCCCCCGCGGCGCCGAGCAGGTCGTGACCACCCTGCCGTGGGGGTTGCTGCGCTACCCGCAGGGGCTGGAGGCCCCCCTCGCGTTCGCCGCCCTCGCCGTCGCCGTCGTGGTGCTGGTCCTGCGCCGGCGTCGGCGAGCGCTGACCCTGCCCCGCACCGCCCTGGGCGCCCTGGGGGCGGTCGTGGCGCTCGCCGTGGCCGGCCTGGCCGGGTGGGGCGTGTGGTGGACCGCGCTCGCGATCGACCCCGGGCAGGCCTCCGCGGTGGTCGGGGAGCCGTACCGCCCCACGCTCTACCAGGCGGCGGTCCTGCTGGCGGCGGTCGGTGCGGTGCTGTCGGTGGTGGGGCTGTTGCGCCGCTGGACGGGGCTCGACGCCGTGGCCGTCGGGGCGGTGGTCGTCCTCGCGGTCACGGGTGTCCTGGTCGCCCTCACCGTCCCGGGCGTCTCCGGGATGCTGGTGCTGCCGACCCTGTGCGCTGCCGCCGGGGCCGTCGTGCACGACCTCTCGCCACGCCGGTGGACCGGTCCGCGCGCCGCGGCGGTGCTCCTGGCGTCCGCGGCGGCCGCCGTGCTGCTGGGTCCCGGCGCCTGGCTCGGCTTCGACGTCGGCATGGGGTTGGGCGGGCCGTTCAGCGCCGTGCTCGCCGGGCTGCTCGTGCTCCTGGTGCTGCCGGTGGTGAGCCTCGCCTGGCCGCCACGGGCCGACCGACAGGGGGCTCGGCGAGCGGCCTGGCGGACGGCGGGGACGCCGGTGGCGCTGCTGGTCCTCGCGGCGGTGCTCACCGCAGCCGGGCTCGTCGTCAACCGCGAGGGCGCGACGCCACCGCGCCAGGAGCAGCTCCTCTACGGTCTCGACGCCGACACCGGCCAGGCGCTGTGGGCCTCCTGGCGGGAACCACCCAGCGCGTGGAGCGCCTCGCTCCTGACCGAGCCGCCGGCCGCGCTCGACGACGTCCTCCCCCACACGGACGGGCGGGTGCTCGCGCACGGGCCGGCCCCGGCCGTGGCCCTGCCACCCCCCGAGGTCGCCGTCCTCTCCGACACACGGCGCGGCACCGACCGCGAGCTCGTCCTGCGGCTGCGTTCGGCGCGCGGCGCGCCCGCGGTGGGCCTGTGGGTGGACGCCGCCGGCGCCTCCGTGCGCGGGGCGCGCGTCGCCGGGCGCGACCTCCCGGTGCACGGGCCCCGCGGGCCCTGGGACCTCGGGTTCGTCCTCGAGGCGGTGCCGGCCGACGGCGTCGAGGTCCGCCTGCTGCTCGACCACCGTGCCGACCCCCTCGTCCTGCGGCTCGGCGACCGCAGTGCCGACCTCGGCCTCGTGCCCGGGTCCGCCCCGCCGGACGGGCGCCTGCTCGTCACCCCGGAGCTGTGGGTGACGCGGACGGCCCGGCTGTGAGGACGACCCGGCCCGTCGACGCGTCGTGTCGGCCGCCGTCGACGCACCGCGGTGGATCGGCGCGAACGGGCTCCACCCCCGTGCCAGGCTCCGGGCATGGCCTTCGACCTCCACCGCGCCGATGGCGAAGTGATCCGCTTCGGCAACGACGCCCGCTTCAGCTTCACCGCCACCGGTCACCTCGTCGTGTACGACGCCGCGGGCAACAAGACGCTGTTCAGCCACCACAGCTGGAACTGGCTGGAGGAGCCGGTCCCCCCGCCCGCGGAGTGACCGACCTCGCCGGGCAGCCGCCTCCGCGCCCCGGCGCAGACCCCGGATCGGGTCCCGGCGGCTGACGGCCGGGGCGTGCGAGGCTCGGCGGGTCCCCGACGAGAGGTGGCCCGCGTGCCGTCCGAGATCGAGACCGCCGCCCGCGTGCAGGGCGTCCTCGACATCCCGCTCAACCGGTTCCTGGGCATGCAGCTGCGCGACCCGGCGGACCCGTCCGCCGGCGTCTGGTTCCCCGTGGGCCCCAGTGCCCAGAACCAGGCGGCGGTGCTGCACGGCGGTGTGGTGACGACGCTGCTCGACACCGCGAGCTACCTCGCGCTCCTCCCCCAGCTGTCCGACGCCGAGCACGCGGTGACCCACGACCTCACGGTGTCGCTGCTCCGGCCGGTGGCCGCGGAGGAGCGCGTCGACGTCACCGCGACCGTGCTGCGCCGCGGCCGCGCGGTGGCGTTCATGCGCGCCGAGGCGACCGTGGGCGGCGAGCTCGTCGCCGCCGCCCAGGTCACCAAGAGCGTCGTCCGGCTGCGCTGATCACCACAGGGACATCGACCGCCGGAAGATGCCGGCGATGTCGTCCTCGGTGACCTCGCGGGGACAGGTGGCCAGCAGCCGCTGCTGCTTCATCGTGCCCTCGACCAGGTCGTCGACGTCGGCCTCGCCGAAGCCGACCGCGCCCACGCCGTTGGGGATGTCGATGTCGCGCATCAGGTCCGTCAGCACCATGGGCAGGAAGTCGACCGCGTCCGTCGGCAGGCCGGCGTTCGGCGCCAGCAGCTGCGCCGCGCGGACGTGCCGGTCGGGCGCCGCCTCGAAGGTGAAGCGGAAGGCCTCCGGCGCGGTCAGCGCGACCGACATCCCGTGCGGCACCATCGGCTCGTCGGCCGGGTAGTCCTTGGGGTGGAAGTCCTTCACCTGGCCCGCGATCGGGTAGGCGTTGGCGTGCGGGATGTGCACGCCGGCGTTGCCGAAGCCCATGCCGGCGAAGGTCGCCGCCATCGACATGTCGGTGCGTGCCTGCACGTCGTCCCCGTGCCGCACCGCTCGCCGGAAGGAGCCGGCCAGCAGGGTGAGCGCCTTCTCCGACCACATGTCCGAGATGGGGTTCGAGCCGCAGTAGGGCACCCGCGCCTCGGGCGTCTTGTGCTCGTAGGTCGTGTACCAGCGCGCCGTGTAGCTCTCCAGGGCGTGGCAGAGGATGTCCATGCCCGACGCCGCGGTCACCCCGGGCGGCTGGGTCAGCGTGAGGTCCGGGTCGATCACGGCCAGGGTCGGGCGCAGCATCGCGTGGCTGATGCCGGTCTTCACCCGCGCCGCGATGACGTCCATGACGCAGATCGTGGTGCTCTCCGAGCCGGTGCCCGTCGTCGTCGGGACGGCGATGAGCGGCTTCAGCGGCTTCGACGGCGCCTGCCCCTTCCCCACCGGCGCGTTGACGTAGTCCAGGAGCTCGCCGGGGTTGGTGGTCAGCAGGTCGATCGCCTTGGCCGTGTCGATGCTCGACCCGCCACCGACGGCGACGAAGGCGTCCCAGGGCCCGGTCGAGCGGGCCTCCTCGATGGCGGCGACGAGGCTGACGTCGGTCGGCTCGACGTGCACGCCGTCGTAGACCCGCGCCTCGATGCCGAACTGCCCCATCTGGTCGGCCACCCGCTGCGGGATGCCGGTGGCCGCGAGCCCCGTGTCGGTGACCACCAGCACCCGCTGCACGCCGTACCGGCTCAGGTCGTGACCGATCTCGTCGGAGGCCCCGCTCCCGAACTTCAGCAGCGGCGCCCCGTAGGTGAAGACGGACTCGGGGTTGGCGGGCGAGACGGTGCTCATGACGTCCCTCTCTGCGGTTCGGACGGCGGTCGGCGCGGTGCTCGGTTGCACCGAATGTCGCACGCCGGTTGTGGTGGCCACCACAGCGGCGACATCATCCACGGCACCGCCCCGCCCGTCCGCGCGACGGCGCATCTCCCAGCCCAGGAGGCACACGTGACCGACACCCCCGCCCCCGACCTGACCGAGCTCCTCGAGGACTCGCCGACCAACTGGGGCAAGTGGGGGGACGACGACGAGGTCGGCTCGCTGAACTACCTGGGGCCCGAGCAGGTGCTCGCCGCCGCCCGGCTGGTCACCTCGGGCAAGGTCTTCACCCTGCAGCGGCTGATCGGCGACCCCAAGGGCGACCCGGTCTGGCCCGGCCGGACGCCGGCCGAGCGGACCCAGATCCTCGACGAGTCGACCTGGGACTCCCCCGACGCCCCGCAGTTCCCCGGCGGCCTGCACTACGCCGACGACAAGATCAACGCCTTCCTCCAGGGCTCCACGCAGTACGACGGGCTGGGCCACGTCTGGTACGGCGGGAAGATCTGGAACGGCTACGACGCCCGCACGACCATCGGTGGCCTGGACAAGGCCAGCGTCGAGCCGATCGCCCAGCGCGGCGTCGTCGGCCGGGCGGTGCTGCTGGACATGGCGCGCTTCCGCGGGAAGGACACCCTCGACAAGGGCGAGACCTTCACCCACGAGGACCTCGAGGCCTGCGCGAGGGCGCAGGGCGTGGAGATCCAGAAGCGGGACATCCTGCTCATCCGGACCAACTTCCTGCAGCTGTTCTTCGAGCAGGGCGAGGCCTTCTACGAGGGCTTCAACGAGCCGGGCCTGGTCTACAGCCCCGAGCTCGTGCGGTGGTTCCAGGACATGGAGATCCCCAACCTGGTCACCGACACGATCGCCAACGAGGTGACCTTCGACCCCGACACGGGGGTCGCCCTGGTCCTGCACAACGCGCTGATGCGCAACCTCGGGGTCACGCTGACCGAGATCGCCGACCTCGAGCAGCTCGCCGCCGACTGCGCCGAGGACGGCCGGTACGCCGTCCTCTACGTGGCCGCGCCGCTCAAGGTCGCCAAGGGCAGCGGCTCCCCGGTCAACCCCGTCGTCATCAAGTAGGACCGCCGTGAGCACATACGACGACCGCCCCTGGCTCGCCCGCTACGGGGACCAGCCGGCGGACTACGACATCGAGTTCGACGACGCCCTGAGCATGTTCCGCGCCGGGCTGGCGCGGGACCCCTCGGGCGACGCCCTGCGGTACTTCGACGGCGTCCTCAGCCGCCAGGAGCTCGACGAGCTCAGCGACGGCCTGGCCGCCGGCCTGCTGGCCAACGGGTTCGCACCCGGCGACCGGCTGGCGGTCTACCTGCAGAACGTCCCGCAGTTCGTCATCGCGATGGTGGCCGCCTGGAAGGCCGGCGGCGTCATGGTGTCGATCAACCCGATGAGCCGGGCCCGCGAGCTGTCCTACCTGCTCAAGGACTCCAGGGCCACCGTCCTCGTCGCCCTGGAGTCGCTGTACGACCAGGTCGCCCGGGACGTCGTGCCGGACACCGACGTCCGGCTGGTGCTGACGACCAGCGAGCTGGAGTTCCAGACGCGCAACGACGAACGGCTGTTCGCCGGGGTGGGCCGGCAGCGTTCCGAGGGGACGACGGACCTCGCCGGGTTCGTCGCCGAGCACCGGGGGCAGCCGCTGCCGCCGGTGCAGCTGGGCCCGGACGACGTCGCGTTCCTGACCTACACCTCGGGGACGACGGGGGTGCCCAAGGGCGCCATGAACACCCACCGGAACGTCGTCTTCACCGCGCAGGTCTACCGCGACTGGGTGCGGGCCGGGCGGGACGGCGCCATCTTCGCCATCGCCCCGCTGTTCCACATCACCGGGCTGATCGGGCACATCGCGGTCAGCATGCTGGCCCCCGCGCCGCTGGTGCTGGCCTACCGGTTCGAGCCGCAGGTCGTCCTGGACGCCTTCCTCGAGCACCGGCCGACGTTCACCATCGGCGCGATCACCGCGTTCACCGCCCTGCTCAACGCACCGGGGATGACCGCGGACCACTTCGCGTCGTTCACGTCGATCTACTCCGGCGGTGCCGCGATCTCCCCGACCGCCGAGCGGCGGTTCCTCGAGGCCACCGGCAAGCAGGTGCACAACGCCTACGGCCTGACCGAGACGACCTCGCCCATGACGGTCACCCCCTTCGGCTCGCCGTCCCCGGTCGACCCCAACTCGGGGGCGCTGTCGGTCGGCGTCCCGGCGCCCAACACGATCGTGCGCATCCAGGACGACGACGGGAAGGACCTCCCGCTGGGCGAGGTGGGCGAGATCGTCGCCGACGGACCGCAGGTGGTCGCCGGCTACTGGGGCAAACCGGAGGAGACCGCCGCCAACCTGCCCGGCGGTGCACTCCGGAGCGGCGACGTCGGCTTCATGGACCCCGGGGGCTGGGTGTTCATCGTCGACCGCAAGAAGGACATGATCAACGCGTCGGGCTACAAGGTGTGGCCGCGCGAGGTGGAGGACGTCCTCGCCGAGCACCCGGCGGTCCGCGAGTCGGCGGTCGTGGGCATCCCGGACGAGAAGCGCGGCGAGACGGTCAAGGCCTTCGTCAGCCTCGTGCCCGGCGCGGACGCCACCCCCGAGGAGCTCATCGCGCACTGCAAGGATCGCATGGCGGCCTACAAGTACCCGCGCAGCGTCGTCCTGGTCGACGAGCTGCCGAAGACGGTCACCGGCAAGATCCTCCGCCGCGAGCTGCGCGGAGGCTCCTGACCGACAGTCCCTGGTCCGACCGCGAGGGGGAACGGATGAGCACGCAGGCGAGGCACTCGATCTGGCGGCGCATGCCGGTGGACCGGATGGACGAGATCGAGAAGGAGAGCGGGGCCGGCGCGCTCGCCAAGAGCCTCGGGCTCTGGCAGCTGACCGCGATCGGCGTCGGCGGCATCATCGGCGTCGGGATCTTCTCCCTCGCCGGGCTGGTGGCGGCCGGCGACGAGGACAACCCCGGGGTGGGGCCCGCGGTGCTGATCGCCTTCCTCATCGCCGGCCTGGCCTCGGCAGCCGCGGCGCTGTCCTACGCCGAGTTCGCCGGCATGATCCCCCGGGCCGGCTCGGCCTACACCTACGGCTACGTCGCCCTCGGTGAGATCATCGGGTGGTTCATCGGCTGGGACCTGCTGCTGGAGTACATCGCCATCGTCGCGGTCGTGGCGATCGGCATCTCCGGCTACCTGGAGGCCTTCCTCAACGGCTTCGGGGTCGCCCTGCCGGTGTCGGTCACCGCGTCCGCCGAGGAGGGCGGGGTCGTCAACGTCCCGGCCATCGTGATCTGCCTGCTGGTGACCTTCATCCTCAGCCGTGGCACGAAGGCCTTCGGCCGGTTCGAGCTCATCGCCGTGGCGATCAAGATCGTACTCATCCTGTTCATCATCGGGCTGGGCGTCTTCTACATCGACGCCGGCAACTACGACCCGTTCCTGCCCGCCGGGTTCGGCCCGGTGCTCACCGGCGCGGCGACCGTCTTTTTCGCGGTCTTCGGCTACGACGCCATGAGCACCGCCGCCGAGGAGGCCGAGGACGGCAAGAAGCACATGCCGAAGGCGATCATCCTGTCGCTGGTCATCGCGATGACGCTCTACGTGGCCGCCACCCTGGTGCTCACCGGGATGCAGAACTACCAGGACATCGACCCGACCGCGGGCTTCGCCTCGGCCTTCACCAGCGTCGGCCTGCCGGTGATCGCCACGATCATCTCGGTGTTCGCCGTGCTGTCCATCCTGACCGTGATGCTGACCTTCCTGCTCGGCGTGACCCGGGTGTGGTTCTCCATGAGCCGCGACGGGCTGCTGCCCCCGTGGTTCGCCAAGGTCGACCGCGGTGGCACACCGCAGCGGGTGACCTGGATCGCCGGCATCGGATCGGCGCTGCTCGCCGGCGTCTTCCCGATCCGCGCCGTCGCGGACCTGACGAACATCGGCATCCTGTCCGCGTTCATCGTCGTGTGCGCCGCGGTCATCCTGTTCCGCTACACCCAGCCCGACACACCCCGCTCCTTCCGGCTGCCCTTCATGCCCGTGGTCCCCGCGTTCGGGGTCCTGTCGTCGTTGTTCCTGATTTGGCAGCTGCCCTGGGAGACGTGGGCGCGCTTCGGGGCCTGGCTGGTCATCGGCTTCGTCATCTACTTCACCTACGGCCGCAGGCACTCGCTGCTCAACCCGGACAGCCCGCACCACCGGCGTGCGGCGCCCGCCCCGCCCCACGAGTGAGCGGAGCGGCCGGCACACCGGGCCCGTGACCGAGCCCGCGGCGGCACGTGCCGCCGCAGCGCTCCGGAGGCACGCTCCCGAGCTCGCCGACCTGCCGCTGCGGGAGCTGGGCCGCGGACTGGACAACACCGCCTTCGCCGCGGGCGAGCTGGTCCTCCGGGTGGCCGACGTCCCCGACGTGCAGCGCGAGGCGGGCCTGCTGGAGTTCCTCGCGCCGCGGCTGCCGCTGGCCGTCCCCATCCCCGTGTTCGCCGACGGGGACGCCGGGGTCCTCGGCCAGCGGCTGCTGCCGGGACGGCCCCTGCTCGGCCGGACGCCGGCACCGGGCACCGGCGCCGTCCTCGGCCGGTTCCTGCACGACCTGCACGCCACCGACCCGGGCGCGGTGCGGGCCTTCGTCGACGTGGAGGACGCCGACCCCGCCGAGTGGCTGGTGGACCTCGACGGGCCGGCCGAGCTGCTGCGCGTGGTCCGGTCGAGCGTGCCGCGTCCCTCCCCGCTGCGCGTGGTGGCGCACGCGGACCTCGGCGCCGAGCACCTCCTCGCCGACGCGACGGGCCTCACCGGCGTGATCGACTGGTCGGACTGCGCGGTCACCGACCCGGCCCTGGACCTCGCCCGGCCGTACCGCGACTTCGGCCCCGCCTTCCTCACCGAGGCCCTGCAGGCGTACGGCGGTCTGCCCGGCGCCGGCCCGCGGATCGAGTTCTTCGCGCGCTGCGCCGCCCTTGAGGACCTCGACTACGGCCTGCGGACCGGCCGTGCGGAGTACGCCGAGGCCGCCCGGCGCAGCACCGCGTGGCTCTTCCCCGCATGAGCCACCCGGTCGCCGGCAGACCCCCGCCCCGTGCTGACGGGGCCAGGGAGGCGGCGTGCCCGTCCCGGCCTCCACGCCGCGCCTCCCGCCGTGGTCATCGGCCTCGTGGGCCCCTTTGTCGCCGCCGCCTCGGCCCGGGTGTGCGCACCGCCGGCGCCGACCCGCTGTACCAGGCCACACTGGCCGGGTGCGGGTGGCACGCCGTGCCCCGCCTCGCCTCCGCAGCGGTCGCGGCGGGGACGCCGTGTCGAGATTTCCTGCTGACCCGTGTCGATCCGGGCCGCGGCCGTTCGACGTCCTGGTGAGAGGCCGGCACTGAGCCGGTCGTTGCCCCCGGAGGACGTCATGACCGCCACGCTGACCACCACCGCCACCACCCGCCGCAGCACCGGCCCGATCACCGGCGCCGGCCTGGCCGCCACCGCGGTCGCCGCCCTCGCGACCAGCACCGTCGCCGCCGCGGGCTCGGCCGCCGGGATCAGCCTCGACGTGAGCGGGGCGCCCATCCCGGTGTCCGGCTTCGCGGTGCTGACCGTCGTGTTCTCCCTGGTGGGGGTGGCGCTGGCCGCCGTGCTGGCCCGCCGCGCCCGGCAGCCGCGCAGCACCTTCGTGCGCACGACCGTGGTGCTCACGGCGCTGTCACTGGTCCCCGACCTGGTCGCCGACGCCTCCGGCGACACCCGGGTGCTGCTGATGGTCACCCACCTCGTCGCCGCGGCGATCGTCGTGCCCACCGTGGCCCGTCGCCTGCCCGCCGCCCGCCGGGACTGACCGCTCGGCGGCACGACCGGGCCCGCACCGCCGCGGGCCGCGACAGGATGCCCGCGTGGACGACGACTGGGACGGATCGGTGTCGATGCGGCTGGCCGCCCTGGCGCTCGACCGGGGCCGGCTGACCGACGACCTGGTGACGGCGCTGGCGGTGCGCGGCACCCTGCTGGTCGACCTCGCGCTGCGCGGCCGGGTGCGGGACACCGAGGACGCCGTCGAGTTCGACGACCCGCCCTCCGGCTTCGCCCCCGCCGACCGGCTCCTGGCCGAGGGCGCCGACTCGCTGACCGACCTGCTGCGCGCCGGCCCGGTCGACCAGGAGGACCTCGCCGCCGAGCACCTGCGTCGCGGGTCGTGGACGGTGCGCCGCCGGCTGCTCGGCACCCGGTACGTCGACTGCCGGGCCGACCGCACGGCGGCCGACGAGCAGGCCCTCGAGGAGCCACGGCGGCAGGAGTGGACGCCGGAGGACGCCGCCCTGGCAGCGGTCGCCGGCACCCTCGGCCTGCTGGCCACGCCGCAGGAGCGTGCCGCCGAGGAACTCCTCGCGCACACCGGGCCGCTGCGCTGGCTGGTCGAGCTGGTCGTCGACGAGGTCGACCGCGCGATCACCCGGGGCCGGTCCATGCGCGGCGCGGTCAGCTTCGCCGACGGCACCCCGGGCTGACCGCGGGCCGGGTCGCCGAGCCGGCAGAACGGCCGGTTCCCGGGCCGGGCCGGCCGGGGCGGAACGGCGCTCGACGGGCGCGCGCGGGCTCGCCGTCGCAGGATGGCGCGTGTCCATCGACCACACCGCCGTGTTCCCGGCCGGTCCGGACGACGTCCTCGCCGTCCTCACCGACGAGGCCTTCCTCCGCGACTACGCCTCGGTCCTCGGTGCCCGGCTCGAGTCGGTGGAGAGCGTCCCGGACGGCGGCAGCCCGCGGACGACGGTGCGGCTCGTCGTCCCCACGCTGGGCATCCCGGCGGTCTTCACCCGCTTCGTCGGCCGCGAGGTCGCCGTCGCCGACCGGCGCAGCTGGACGGTGGACGGCGACGGCGGGCACCGCGGGGTCCTGCAGGTGGAGACGCGCATCCTCGGCCGGACGGCGGCGGTGCGCGGCGAGCGGCGGCTCCGCCCCACCGCCGCGGGGACCCGCTCCACGGTCACCGGCGAGGCGGAGGTCGACGCGCCGGTCGTCGGGCGGCAGGCCGAGGCCGCCGTCCGGGAGCTGGCGATGGTCGTGCTGCGCCGCGAGGACGACGTGCTGCGCCGCTGGCTCGGCACCCCGGACTGAAGGAGGACCTCCCTGCCCACGCCCCTCGGCTCCCTCCCGGTACCGCCGCGAGCTTGCGAGTGGTGGGGAGGAGGGGTCCTCCTACTGCAGGGAGGCCGTTCCTCAGGGGCCGGTGAAGTCGACGCTGGCACCCCGGAAGCGGCGCCGCCGGGCACGCACCCGCTCCCCGTCGTGGCGACGCCGCAGGTGCAGCCGCTCGCGGTGCGACTCGGGCGAGTGGACGACGGTGACCGGGCACGGTGCGTGCAGGGCGCACTGCATGCTCGTCGACCCGAGCAGCATGCTGGAGAACCCGCCGTGCCCCCGGCTGCCGACCACCAGCAGGTCCGCACCGGCCGACTCCCGGATGAGCGCGTCCGCCGCCGACCCGAGGACGGCCGTCACGTGGATCTCCGGGTGCGGCTCCGGGACGTCGCGGAGCACCTCGGCGATGAACGTCTCGGCCCGCTCCACCGCCGCGGCCGTCGCCTTGTCGTACTCGAAGTCACCGATCGCGTCGAAGTCCATCCACGCCTCGGGTGGCCGGTGGGAGATGACCGCCTCGACGGGCACACCCCGTCGGACGGCGTCCTCGACGGCGAACCGCACCGCGGCCCGTGCTCCCGCCGAGCCGTCCACACCCACGACCACGCGTGGCCCCCGTGCCTGGGGTCCCTCGACCCGTTCGGCCTGCTCGGTCATGACCGCCTCCTCGCAGGCCGGCCGCCGGAGCCCCGGTGCCCGCGGACGACCGGCACGGCCGAGCATGCGGGTCCCGTCGCGGAGGCGACAGGGCCCTCGGTCCCGGCGCGCGCTCGGGGGCGCGGGGAGCGCCCGCCGCGGCGTACCGTCCGGCCATGACCGCGGAGCCGGCGTCCGACGAACGTCTGCTCGCCGGGCGCTATGCGCTCAGCGAGGTCCTCGGCCGTGGCGGCATGGGCGTCGTCTGGCGGGCCACCGACCTGAAGCTGGACCGGCCGGTGGCGGTCAAGGAGGTCACCTTCGCGCTGCACCTGTCCGACGAGGAGCGCCGCCTGCTGCGCGAGCGCACGATGCGCGAGGCCCGCACCGCCGCCCGCCTGGACCACCCGTCGGTGACCTCGGTCTACGACGTGGTCGAGGAGGACGGCCGTCCCTGGCTGGTCATGGAGCACGTGGAGTCCTGCAGCCTGCAGCAGGTGCTCGACGGGCAGGGCCCGCTGCCGTGGCCGGCCGTCGCCCGCATCGGGCTCGACGTGCTCGCCGGGCTGACCGCCGCGCACGAGGCCGGGATCGTGCACCGCGACGTCAAGCCGGGCAACGTGCTGGTCGCCCCCGACGGGCGAGCCTGCCTCACCGACTTCGGCATCGCGACCGCCACCGGCGACCCGGCGATCACCACGACCGGTGCGATCATCGGCTCGCCGTCCTACATGGCGCCCGAGCGTGCCCACGGGGAGCAGCCGGGGCCCGCCGTGGACCTGTGGTCGCTCGGCGCGACGCTCTACACCGCGGTCGAGGGCCGCCAGGCGTTCGCCCGGGGCGAGCCCATGGCCACGCTCATGGCGGTGGTGACCGAGGAGCCGCCGCCGCCCGTCCACGCCGGTCCGCTCGAGCCGGTGCTGCGCGGCCTGCTCACCAAGGACCCGGCACAGCGGATGACCGCCGAGCAGGCGCGCCGGGAGTTGCACGCGGCCCTCGACTCGACGCGGGGCACCACGCCCTGGTCACCGGAGCCGTCCCCGCCGCAGGCGGAGCGGCCGGCGCCCGAGCACGAGCGGGTGGAGCGGATCGACGCCGCGGACCTGCGCGCCCTGGCGGCCGCGTCGGCGACCGTGATCGGTGCCGTCGCCCGGGACGCCCGGGACCAGGCCCGCCACCTGGCCGAGCGCAGACGGGAGCGCCGGGAGGTCCGGCGGCGGGAGACCGTCCCGCCGGAGGCGCCGCCCGCGCCCCCGGCCGGGCGTCGGCCGGCGGAACGTCCCGGCAACCGGCCGCAACGGCGCCGGTTCCGCCGTCGCTGGGTGGTCGTCCCGGTGCTGGTGGTGGTGCTCGCGCTGCTCGCCGTGGCGGCCGGCCTGGTCGTGCTCGCCGGGGCCCTGCTCGGCTGGTGACGCGGACGACCGCGTCCTGCGGCAGGCTCGACCCATGACGACGCCGTCCGCCGAGACCCCGCAGCCCCGCGACATCGCCCTGGAGGTGGAGACCCCCGAGCAGGCCGCCGACCTGGAGGCGCAGAGCGAGCCGTCGGAGGAGACCGCCCCGGGTGAGTGACCGGCCGGCCTCCGGGTAGCGCTGCACCCATGCGCAGCCGCGACGTCCTCAGCTACGCCTACGAGCAGGTCGAGGAGACGTTCAGCCGGACCGTCGAGGGGCTGGGGCCCGACGACCTGAACCGCCGGCTGCAGCCCGGCGCCAACCCGATCGGCTGGCTGGCCTGGCACCTGCTGCGGGTGCAGGACGACCACGTCGCCGACGTCGCCGGCACCGAGCAGGTGTGGACCGCCGAGGGCTGGGCCGGCCGCTTCGGCCTCCCCCTGGACGACGCGGCCACCGGCTACGGGATGGCCGACGAGGAGGTCGACACCGTCCGGGTGCCCTCGGCCGACCTGCTGCTGGGCTACTCCCGCGCCGTGCACGCGCGGTCGACGGAGTTCCTGCGCGGCCTCTCCGACGAGGACCTCGACCGGGTCGTCGACACGAACTGGGACCCACCGGTCACCCTCGGCGTCCGGCTGGTCAGCGTGCTCTCCGACGACTTCCAGCACCTGGGCCAGGCCGCCTACCTGCGCGGTCTGCTGGGGCGCTGAGGGTCATCCGCCGGCGCGCAGCCGGGCGGCCTCGATGCGCCGCCCGGCGACGTAGTACAGCGTCGTGCCCTCGGGCAGCGGGGTGTCCCAGCCGGGGCTGACGACCAGCGGACCGCCCCCGGTGCGCAGGGCCAGCACCGTGGCGCCGAAGGTGCGCCCGAACCAGGTCTGGCAGTCGCCGAACGTGCGGTGCGGAAAGCCCTCCGGCAGGCGGGTGGAGTAGGTGTTGCCGTGCCCGCCGCTGGTCATCAGGTCGCTGTAGACCTGGGCGATGCCGGGGTCGTTGGCCTCCTCGGTCAGCAGGAACGGCATGTGCCACTGCACCCCCTGGACGTCGGGGTGCACGTAGCGCAGCGTGCCCAGCCGGCCGAGGTCGCGGAGTGCGGCGACCAGGTGGATGCGCGGGTTGGCGTGGGTGACGGCGAGGGCGACGGCCAGGGCCTCGTTGTCGTCACGGACGTCGATCACCGCCGTCCGGGCACGCGCCACGCTCGCGCGGGCCATCACGTCGGGCGAGGTGAGGTCGCCGCGGACGAACTGCACGTCCAGCCGCTCGGGCAGCGGGTCCTCCGGGACGTCCTCGCTCGCGCAGAGCACCAGCGGCGTACCGCCCTCCGCGGTCAGCTCGGCGACGATGCGCGCCGTCCGCCCGGGCGTGTAACCGAGCAGCACGACGTGGTCGGTCAGGTCCAGTCCGACCAGCCCCCTCAGTCTCTTGCCCCTCACCGACTGCAGCGCGGCGGACAGCTGCGTGAAGAGCAGGGTGAGCGTGACGATGCCGCCGACGATGACGTAGGCGCCGACGACGCGGCCACCGGCCGAGGCCGGGTAGACGTCGCCGTAGCCGACGGTGGCCGCGGTGACGACGAAGTACCACCAGTAGGTGCCCGGCGAGGCGATGCCCGAGCCGGCCGGCTCGACGACCGCCATGGCCGCCCAGCTGGTCAGGAAGACGAAGACCGCGACGGCCAGCGCCAGCCGCCACCCGGGCAGCCGCACGCGCAGCAGACGCGCCAGGCGCGCGACCAGGAACGGCACCTGCGACCTCCCCGACGACGACCCGGGGCACGGTAGCGGACGTGATCAGGGATCGGTGGCGGAGCGATCGACGAGAGCCGGTCGGCGGGTCGCTCCTCCGCCGGGTCCCTGCGGGCGGGGACGTCGAGGGCACCCCGGGTCCGGAGCGAAGCCGACGACCTTGCGCTCCCGGTCGGCCGGGGAGTCTCATCGGTCCGCTCGGGACGGTGCGACCACACACAGCCACCGCGTGGCCCCAGCACGGGAGTCGAGATGGACCGGGAGACGGTCGTCCGCGACTGGTCGATGGCCCTGGAGGTCCGCCTGGGCGAACGGCGCTGGGTCGTCCCCGTGCACGAGTCGCTCACGATCGGTCGCGACGACTCGTCATCGATCCCCGTCGACGACGCCCAGGTGTCCCGGCACCACGCCACGGTCGACGCCACGGCCGACGGGTGGCTCCTCGTCGACCACAGCCGCAACGGGGTCTTCCTCGACGGACGCCGGGTGCCACAGGTGTTGATCACCACCCCGACCGCCGTCGCGCTGGGCCATCCGGTCGACGGGGTCGTGCTCACCCTGGCCCCGCTCCGGGGTGGTGCGGTGCCAGGGACCGCGGCACCCACCCACGCCCCGAGGACCGAGGTGCACGACATCGCCGGCTCCCGGATCACCGTCGGGCGGCTCCCGGACAACGACGTCGTCATCGACGACCTCCTCGTCTCCCGGCACCACGCCGTCCTCGAGTGCGCCGGTGGCAGGTGGCGCATCCGCGACGCGGGCAGCGCCAACGGCACGTACCTGAACGGGCAGCGGGTCACCGGGACCGGCGGGGCCGAGGTCGTCGAGGGCGACCTGATCGGCATCGGACACGCGCTCCTCCACCTGTCCGGGGACCGGTTGGTGGCGTACCAGGACGAGGGGGACGTCGACATCGAGGCGGCGGACCTGGTCGTGACCCGCGACGGACGCCGCCTGCTCGACGACCTCGCCCTGCGGGTCGCCGGGCGCAGCCTGCTGGCGATCCTCGGGCCGAGTGGCTCGGGCAAGTCGACCCTGCTCGGCGCCCTGACCGGGACCCGACCAGCGGACGCGGGCGTGGTGCGGTACGGCGGACGGGACCTGTACGCGGACTACGACGAGGTGCGGCACCGCATCGGACTCGTCCCGCAGGACGACATCCTCCACCCGCAGCTGAGCGTGCTGCGCGCCCTGTCCCACGCTGCCCGCCTGCGCTTCCCCCCGGACGTGACGCGGCAGGAGCGCACCAGGCGCATCGAGGAGGTGCTGGAGGAGCTCGGACTCACCCAGTGGGCGCACCAGCGGATCGACCGGCTCTCCGGCGGTCAGCGCAAGCGGACCAGTGTGGCGCTGGAGCTCCTCACCCGACCCTCACTGCTGTTCCTCGACGAGCCCACGTCGGGACTGGACCCGGGGCTGGACAAGCAGGTGATGCAGACGTTGCGGGCGCTGGCGGACACGGGGCAGACCGTCGTCGTCGTCACCCACAGCGTCCTCAACCTGGAGGTCTGCGACCACCTCGTCGTCCTGGCGCCCGGTGGTCGGATGGCCTACGACGGTCCACCGGACCGGGTGCTGGAGTACTTCGGGGTCACGGACTTCGCCGAGGTGTTCCTGCTGCTGGAGCGCCAGGCATCGGTCGACTGGCACGACCGGCTGCGGCGCTCGGGCCTCCACCACCGACTCTCCGGCCGGCCATCGGACCGGCGCCCCCCGGAGACCGTTCCCCCGCCGAGGGGCTCGGCGCTCGTCCAGTACCGCGTGCTCACCCGGCGCACGCTCGACGTCCTGCTGGCCGACCGCACGTACCTGACCTTCCTCGGCCTCCTGCCGGTGTTGCTGAGCGGCCTGGCCCACACCATGACCGCGCCCCGAGGGCTCTCCGTCGCGGGGGCCAATCCGGTGCAGGCTCGTCAACTCCTGCTCGTGCTGATCCTGGGGGGCGCCCTGATGGGTACGGCCAGCTCGGTCCGGGAGCTGGTCAAGGAGCGCAGCATCTACCAGCGGGAGCGCGCGATCGGGCTGTCGCGAGTGGCGTACGTGGCGGCCAAGGTGACCGTGCTCGCGGTGGTGACGACCGTCCAGGCTGCGGCGTTCGCAGCGCTCGCGATGGTCGGGAGGCCCGGTCCGGACGGCGCGGTACTGCTCCCCTGGGGCCGGCTGGAGGTCGCGCTCGCGGTCGTGGCGGTCACCGTCGCCTCCATGGTGGTGGGACTCGTCATCTCCGCGCTGATCAGCAACGCGGACCGTGGCATGCCCCTGCTCGTGGTGGTGGTCATGGTGCAGTTCATCCTGTCCGGCGGGCTGTTCGGCCTCGCAGGACGGACGGGGCTCGAGCAGCTCTCCTGGGCCGTCCCCTCGCGGTGGGCCTACGCCATGGGCGCGGTGACGATGGACCTGCGGGTGACCCAGCCGTCGACGGACGATCCGCTGTGGCGGCACAGCGCCACGACGTGGCTCGCGGACGTGCTCGTCCTGGGCGGCATGGTCCTCCTGCTGGTCGTCCTGGTGGGCGTGGTGCTGCGGCGCCACGAGCCACGTCGGCGCCGGCACCGGCGCTGAGCAGCCGGGAGCGCGGGTCCGTCCCGAGCGAGACGGCCGGGTCCGCCGACCCTGGACACGGTCCCGATGGCGGAGCCAGACTGGCCGCCCCGCGGACCAGCGGGTCAGCCAGCGCCTCCGACCCCCTGGACGGCGACCATGGTCGTGGAGCTCTTCGGTCCCTACGAACTCCAGGAACTCCTCGGCCGCGGGGGCATGGGTGAGGTCCACCGCGCCTACGACACGGTGCGTCGACGGGTGGTCGCTCTCAAGCGTCTGCGCCCGGAGTACGCCGCTGACGAGCGTGTCCGCGCGCGGTTCCTGTCGGAGTGCCGGCGGACCGCGCAGCTCTCCGAGGCGCACGTGATACCGATCCACCACTCCGGCGAGATCGAGGGTCGGCTCTACCTCGACATGCGGCTGGTCGACGGGAGGGACCTCGGGGAGGTGCTGGCCGCTCACGGGCCGATGACACCGGTCCGCGCCGTCGCCGTCATCGGCCAGGTGGCGGCCGCGCTCGACGCGGCTCACGGGGCCGGTCTCGTGCACCGGGACGTCAAGCCGTCCAACGTCCTGCTCACCGACGACGGCCACGGACCGCACTGCTACCTGGCGGACTTCGGGGTGGCCGCCGCCATGGGCGGTGGCGGACCGCACACCACGACCGGGACGACGGTCGGGACCATCGCCTACCTCGCGCCCGAGCGACTCCTCGGCGGCCCCACCGACCACCGGGTCGACGTCTACTCCCTGGCCTGCCTGGTGTACGAGACCCTCACGGGGCTCGCGCCGTTCCAGGCCGACGAGGTCGCCGCGTTGATGTACGCCCATCTGAGCCGGGAGCCACCGAGGGCGTCGGAGCGGGTGCCGACCGTCCCGGCGCACCTCGATGAGGTCGTGGCACGCGGCATGGCCAAGGACCCGGACCGGCGCTACCAGAGCGCCGGCGAACTGGCCGCCGCCGCTGCCGCAGCCCTGCGTGGTCCGGGGAGGACCCCCTCGGCCACCGCGGTGACGGTGTCGGTGGACCTGCCCCGGCCGGCTTCCGCCGCCATGGCGACCACCGGCGCGTCGGTCAGGAGGCCCGGGTCGGGTCGTCGGTCGCGACGCCTGGTGTCGCGGCTGTTCCTCGCCGCCCTCGTGGTCCTCGCGGCAGGAGCTGTCGCGGTGGGCGTCGACCTGCTGCAGTCCGTCGAGGCGGTGCGGGTCGAGGCCGAGCCCGCGACCTCCACCGGCGAGGACCCGTTCGTGCCACCGGACGCGAACGCGGCACCCGGGTCGCCGACGGCCCCGTCCTCCGTGGCGGGCGGCAGCAGCCCCGGCGGTGGGACGCACCCGCCGGCGGACGTACCCGTGTCCGGGGACACGGTGGGGTTGTACGGCGGCACGGGCGCCGAAGCCTGCGACTCCGACGAGTTGGCGACCCACCTCGAGGCGCACCCGGCCACGGCGATGACCTGGGCCGGCGCACAGGGCATCGAGCGCGAGGACATCCGGTCGTTCCTGGTGTCACTCACCCCGGTCGTGCTCCGCGCCGACACGGCCGTCACCAACCACGGGCACCGCGACGGTCGGGCGCGTGCGTTCCAGTCCGTCCTGCAAGCCGGGACCGCGGTGCTGGTCGACGATCGCGGCGTTCCTCGGGTGCGGTGCTCCTGCGGCAACCCGCTCGGCGATCCCGCGCCGCGGGACCGGGCCCGCTACGAGGGACAGACGTGGCCGGAGCTCGAGAGCCGGCCCGTGACCGTGGTCCGGCCGGCGCCCACCGTCGTGGAGGACTTCGTCATCGTCGACCAGACGCAGGACGCCACCGTGGCCGCCCAGCGGCCGCGGGGCAGTCGCGGCGACGAGGACGGACCGACCGATCCGGGGACGGTCCAGGTGGCCCTCGACTTCTCCCCCGAGGCGGCGGCCCAACAGGCCGACCAGGGTGCACACGCGTCGACATCGGCGAGCGAGACGGGAACGGGCTCCGCCACGTCGGCTCCGCTCACGCCCACCGGGTCGGACGACGAGAGCCCGGTCGATCCGGACACGACCTCCGCGAGCAGCACCCCGTCGGCCAGCACCACCCCCTCCGCCACCCCCGACAGCACGGTCCCGTCCGCCAGCAGCACACCC
>NZ_FOIE01000002.1:527662-660060 GCF_900111455.1 Geodermatophilus poikilotrophus
AGCAGCACACCCTCCGCCGGCACCACCCCGGACAGCACGGTCCCGTCCGCCAGCAGCACACCCTCCGCCGGGACCACCCCGGACAGCACGGTCCCCGACACGTCGGCGCTCCCCCGCTAGCCCCGGAGACCGAGGCGTCGCAGGGCCGGCCGGTGCGCCGCGGTGGAGCGGAGCCCGGCCACCCCCTCGCCGGTGAGCTGGTGCAGCGCCGCGGTTCGGCCGGCCGGGGTGCTGAGCAACGCGGGGGCGGGTCCGGACCTCGGGGCCCTGCAGCACCCCCAGCAGCCGCGTTGCGCCCGGCCCGGACCGCGTCGACGACGTCCCTCTGCTCAGCCACGGTGGTCCCCTCGGCCCGTGCTCAGCCGGGCAGTGGGCCGGGGAGAGCCGCCGGCTCTACGGCCGGGCGGTGCAGCCGAGTCGGCGTAGCGTCGGTCACATGAGCGAGCCGAGCCCCGACTTCTACGACCTGGAGGAGCTCCTCGAGCCGGAGGAGGTCGAGATCCGCGACAGGGTGCGCGCCTTCTGCGAGAAGGAGGTCACCCCGCGCATCAACGAGTACTGGGAGCGTGCCGAGTTCCCCTTCGAGCTGGTGCCCAAGCTCGCCGAGCTGGGGATCGCCGGCGGCACCATCGAGGGCTACGGCTGCCCGGGGATGAGCAACGTGTCGGCCGGTCTGGTCGCCGCGGAGCTGGCCCGCGCCGACGGCAGCGTGGGCACCTTCAACGGCGTGCACAGCTTCCTGGCGATGCAGTCCATCGCGATGCTGGGCGACGAGGAGCAGCGGGAGCGCTTCCTGCCGGCGATGGCCAGGCTGGAGAAGGTCGGCGCCTTCGGTCTCACCGAGCCCGCGCACGGCTCGGACGCCGTCGGCCTGGAGACCTCCGTGCGCCGCGACGGCGACTCCTACGTGCTCAACGGCCAGAAGAAGTGGATCGGCAACGGCACCATCGCCGACCACGTGCTCATCTGGGCCCGCGGGGAGGACGGCGCCGTCGGCGGCTACGTCGTCGACAAGGGCACGCCGGGCTACGAGGCCCGGGTGATGACCGGCAAGACGGCGCTGCGTGCGGTGTGGCAGGCCGAGATCACGCTCTCCGACGTCCGGGTGCCGGCGGAGAACCGGCTGGCCAACTGCCACTCCTTCAAGGACGTCTCCCAGGTCCTCGACCGCACCCGGTACACCGTCGCCTGGCGGGCGCTCGGGCTGGCCACCGCCTCCTACGAGCTGGCGCTCGCGCACGCGCTGCGCCGGGAGCAGTTCGGCCAGCCGATCGCCGGCTACCAGCTGGTCCAGGACAAGCTGGCGCGGATGCTCGCCGAGATCACGGCGATGCAGCTGATGTGCTGGCGGCTGTCCAAGCTCGCCGACGCCGGCCGGATGACCGCCGCGATGGCCTCGCTGGCCAAGATGAACCACGCCGCCAAGGCCCGGGCCATCGTCGCCGACGCCCGCGACATCCTCGGCGGCGACGGCATCCTCATCGACCACCACGTGGCCCGCCACCACGCCGACATGGAGGCCGTCTTCACGTTCGAGGGCACCGATTCGGTGCAGGCGCTGATCGTGGGCCGGGAGATCACCGGGCTGTCGGCGATCAGCGGGCGGCGGCCCGAGCGCCGCTGACGGGTCGGGCGGGTGGCGCGGCCGCTCAGCCGGCCCGGCTGAGCGGCCGGGCCGCCGACGTCAGCTCACGGCACTCCGGGCACGCGGTCCGGCCGACGCCGACCCGCCGCCAGTCCTGCGACCCCCACACCTGCACGATCGCCCCGCAGACGGCGAGCTCCACCTCGCCGTCCAGCTCGCTCGGCGGCCGGTGCGCCTCGACGGCGTGCCACGGTCTGCTCTGCTCGGTCGGCCTCCCCGGGGACCAGCGGTCCGGGCGGGCGAACCCCACTGCATAGGACTGCACGATCAGGTTGTGCCCTGCCTCACACCGGCGAAAACAACACGAACAGGTCACGACTGGCGGCATGGGCGGGTGTGTGCTTCACCCGGTCGGGGAACCCTGCGGGCGTCCCCCGACCGACAGGAGCCAGCCGTGACCCAGACCGACAGCCAGCGTGACGTGGTCGACCTGCTCAGCGCCGACCACCGGGAGTTCGACCGCATCTTCACCGAGCTCGAGGGCCTGTTCGGGCAGACCGGCCCGGACGTCCTGCGGCGCAAGCGGGAGCTGGTCGACGAGGTGACCATCGGCCTCGTCAAGCACTCCGTGGCCGAGGAGACCCGGGTCTACCCGCGTGTCGAGGAGCAGGTGGACCGCGAGGAGGCCGAGCACTCCAAGCACGAGCACGCCGAGGCCGAGGAGACCATGAAGCGGCTCGAGCGCATGGAGCCCGACGACCTGCAGTTCGACACCGAGGTGGCGACGCTCATCCGGGAGATCCGGCACCACGTCGAGCACGAGGAGAGCCGGATGTTCACCGAGCTGCGGGCGTCGTTCTCCCGCGAGCAGCTGGTGGAGATGGCCCAGGACGTCGAGCGGGTCAAGGCGATGGCGCCGACCCGCCCGCACCCGTTGACGCCGAACGAGGGCGCCGTCCGCGCGGTCGCCGGGCCGGTCGCCAGCCTCATCGACCACCTCCGGGACGCGGTCAGCGGCAGGGGCAAGCAGCAGGGCTGACCACGGGCAGCACATCGGCCGACCTCCGCGCTCCCGCGCGCTACCGTCGTGGGTGCCGCGAACGGGAGGAGCACGCCGGTGGAACCTGTCACCCTGCTGGTCGGTGCGGCGCTGCTCGCGGCCGGTTTCCTCGGCGGGCGGCTGAGCCGCCGACGGCCCGCCCCCCCGCCGGCGCCCCCGGCGCCGCTGTGCGGGTGCGGCCACACGCTGAGCCAGCACGACACCGAGACCAACACCTGCTACGCCGAGCTGCGGCGCGACGTGCACGACAAGCGGGGCCGCTGGACGGGGCACCAGTGGGTGCCGTGCACCTGCCGGCAGTACGTCGGCCCGCGTCCGATCGACGAGGTGTTCATGCCGCGGCTGCTGCCGCCGGCCACCGACTAGAGCGGGCCCGGCGAGAGCCTCCCCGCCCGACCGGGCGGGGAGGCTCTCGTCCGTCAGGCCGGCCGGAAGGCCACGTGCGGGTGGTCCGTGCGGTTGGCCGTCGGGGATCCACGGTCCCCCATCGCCCGCCACGAGCCGGCGGGGACGAGGTGAATGCGCGCTGTTGCGCCCTCGGGTGACCGACGCGCCGGCACCCGCCCACCGCGGGGCGGAGGCGCTGCCCGTCCGCTGGGCCAGCGCCGGTGCACACGGGGACGGCCGTACGACGGTGCGCCCAGCGGGCAGTCGCACCGACACGCCGCGGCCCGACTGCCCTGCTGCCGGTGAGGGGTCGACCGCACGCGGCACCACCGCTTTGCCGAGACGGGACTGTTCCGTATAGGCTGACCGCGGGTTCAGACGCCGGCCCTCCGCTCGACCCGCAGCACGGCCGCCGGCCCCCACGCCTCGTGCTCGCCCCCCGAGGTGATCGCTTGTCCCTCCCGCCGCCCTCCCCGGTCGGTGAGCTCCTCCGCCCGCCCCTCCTCGCCGAGGTCGACGTCGCCGGCGGTCACCTGCGGCTGATCGGCCGGCTGGACTCCCGCACGGCCCGGATCCTGCACTCCGCGGTGTCCGGCCTGCTGCTCACCGAGCAGCGGCGCTGGATGCTCGACGTCACCGCGCTCACCGTGACCGACCACACCGGCCTGCGGGCGATCGGCGCGGCTTACCGCCGCCTCCTGCGGCACGACCGGCGGATGACGCTGAGCGGCGCCTCCCCCGACCTGCAGCAGGTGCTGACCCGGCTGCGCCTGGGCCCGCACCTCCTGGACGACGACCACGCCGAGCCCGTGCCCGCCTGACCCCCTCAGGCGCTCGACCCCGCGGTGGCGTGGGTGCGGGCCCCACCGCGTGCAGGGTCGGCGACCACGGCCGGGTCGCGGCGGACGTGCTCCACAGACAGGTGCAGCTCGGTGAGGCCGCAGCGCCGAGCCCACCCGGCCATCCGGCGGGGGTCCTGCCACGGTTGGAGGATCACCGCGCCGCCGACGGTGCCGTGCCCGGCGAGGGTCCGGGCACTGACCGTGTCGAAGGAGGACGTGACGACCCGGTCGGCCCCCGGCCGCGGTGGCCCGCACGTCGACCTCCACCCCGTCGGCGCCGGCCTCGAGGGCGGCGACCACGGCCGGGAGGGTGTTCTCGGTGAGCAGGGGGCCGGTGGGTGCCGCGATGGCCGATGACGCGCACGGCGCGGACGCTGGCCGTTCCCCGCGACCGGCGGACGACGGCCGCCTGCCGTGTCGGTGACGCACCCGTGGAACCTCCGAGGGGTCAGTCCAGGGCCTCGACGGCCGCCAGCACCTCGTCGTCGGTCGGGTTGCGCAGCACTCCGCCGCGCCGCCACACCACGACGGGCAGGTCGTCCTCGGTGACCCCCAGCTCGGTGAGCACCGCGGCGCCGTCACCGCCGGCGTCCAGGTCGACGAAGCCGGCCGACAGCCGGCGGCTGCGCGCCAGCTCCTGCAGGCGCCGGCTGTCCGGCGAGCCGCCCCGGCCGACGATGCGCAGGTCGGCCGCGAGCTCGAGCAGCATCGAGCGGCGCAGCAGGAAGGCCCGCAGCACCAGCTCCTTGAGCGCCGGGTCGGCGGTGAAGACGGCCCGCAGCTGCTCGCGCTCGACACGCAGCACCTCGGCCGGCTGCAGCACCAGCGCGGTCAGCGACACCGGCTGGCCGCTGAACAGGTCGAGCTCCCCGAGGAAGCGGTGCCGCCCGTGCACCGAGATGACCCGCTGGCCGGTCCGGCCGTGGTCCTCCACGACCGCGACGGTCCCGGAGACGACGACGTGGAAGGCGTACCCGGCGTCGCCCTCGCGGAAGAGGGTGTCCCCCGGCGCGCAGCGCAGCCGGGTGGCGGAGCGCTCGACCAGGGCGACCTGCTCGTCGGTCAGCCGCGGGAAGGCGCCGTCCCGGTCGGGGGTCTCGGGCAGGTCGGCCGGCACGTCCGCGGGGACGTCGTCCGCCTCCGGGCGGGGCTCACCGCGCCGTTGTCCGAGCGCCGGCAGCACCAGCCCGGTCAGGCCGTCGTCGCCGGACGGCGGCAGCCCGTCCTCCGCTCCGTCGGCGAGCAGCGCCGCGGCGAGGCTGTCGGCGTCGAACGGGCCGGTGTGCCGCCGGCCGTTGACGAAGAAGGTCGGGGTCCCGGTGACGCCGCTGACCTCGGCCGACTCGACGTCCTCCTCGACCCGGCGGGCGAACCGGCTCGACCCCAGGTCCCGGGCGAAGCGGGACACGTCGAGCCCGGCTGCCGCGGCGTGCTCCAGCAGGTCGGTCGGCATCAGCCGGTCCTGACCGGCGAACAGCCGGTCGTGCATCTCCCAGAACCGGCCCTGCGCGTCGGCCGCCTCGGCGGCCTCGGCGGCCAGCCGCGCGTGCGGGTGGACGTCGACCAGCGGCACGTGCCGGAAGACGTAGCGCAGCCGGTCCCCGAACCGCTCGCGCAGCTCCTCGACCGTCCCAGTGGCCCGGCCGCAGAACGGGCACTCGAAGTCGCCGTACTCGACGAGGGTCAGCGGCGCGTCGGCCGGCCCCCGGACGTGGTCGCGGTCGACGTCGACCGGCGGGTCGAGCAGCACCGGGCGCCCCCCGGCGCCGGGTGGACGACGACGGTCGGCCAGCCGGAACAGCGCCCAGCCCAGCAGCGCCGCTAGCACCGACGCGACCAGGACGCCGACCCGCGCCTGGTCGGCCCGTGCCTCGTCGTCGAAGGCCAGGTCGACGATGAACAGCGAGATGGTGAACCCGATCCCCGACAGCGCCGCGCCGCCGCCGAGCTGCAGCCAGGTCAGTCCCGGGGCCAGCTCGCCGAGGCGCAGCCGGACCGCGAGGCCGGTGCCGAGCAGGATGCCGAGGAGCTTGCCGAGCACCAGGCCGGCGACGACCCCGAGGGTGACCGGCGAGGTGGCCGCAGCGCGCAGCGTCTCGCCGGTGAGCGGGACGCCGGCGTTGGCGAGGGCGAACACCGGGACGATCACGAAGCTGGTCCACGGCTGCCAGAGCTGCTGCAGCCGCTCGCTGGCCGACACCGACCGGTCGATCGACAGCCGCGCGGCACGGGCGAACTCTGGGTTGGGCGACTGCTGGTAGGCCCGGGTCAGCCGGGCGGCGTCCGCCACCTCGTCCCGGCGGGCCGGATAGGCCGGGGTGAACAGCGCGATCACCACCCCGGCGAGGGTGGGGTGGACGCCGGAGAGGTACATCGCCACCCACACCGCGAGGCCCAGGACCAGGTAGGCCGGTCCGCGCCACACGTTGAGGTAGCGCAGGCCGATCATGAACGCCAGCCCCAGCACCGCCAGCACCAGCGGGCCCACGGCGAGGTCCTCGGTGTAGAAGAGCGCGATCACGGTCAGCGCCCCGACGTCGTCGGCGATGGCCAGGGTGAGCAGGAACAGCCGCAGCTGCGCCGGGCAGGCCGGCCCGACGAGCGCGAGCACGCCGAGCAGGAACGCGGTGTCGGTGGAGATCACCACGCCCCACGCCGAGGCCGCCTCGTCGCCGAGGGTGAACGCGACGTAGACCAGCGCCGGCACCGCCAGGCCGGTGACGGCGGCCAGCGCGGGCACCGCGGCCCGCCGCCGGTCGGTGAGCTCGCCCATCACCAGCTCGCGCTTAATCTCCAGCCCGACGACGAAGAAGAAGAACACCATCAGGCCGTCGTTGACCCAGTGCTGCAGGTCCAGGGCGAGCTCGGCGCCGGCGAAGCGGACGGCGAACTCGGTGTGCCAGAAGGTCTCGTAGCTGCCGCCCCACGGCGAGTTGACCCACAGCAGCGCGATGACGGTGGCGGCGAGCAGCAGCCCGGCACCCCCGGCCTCGGTGCGCAGCCGCTGCCGCAGCGGGGCCACCCGGGCGAGCAGACCCCACCCGCCCGGCGTGGACTGCCGGCTGACGCTGGTGCTCATCGCGTCCCCTCCCCCATCGCGGCCGGGTGCACCTGCGGCCCGGTGACGCCGCAGTGCAGACACTCCTCGATCGGCAGCCGCCGCTGCGGCTCCCGCGTCCCCAGCGGCCGGCGCACCAGCGCCGCGGCGACGAGCGCGCCGGCGAGCAGCAGGCCGGCGCAGGCGAGCATCGCCGTGCGGAAGCCGGCGCCGAACGCGGCCGGGTCGCCGACCCCGACCCCGCCGAGCCCCACCGCGGCCGGCACGACCGCGACGGCCAGCAGGCCGGCGGCGCGGGCCACGGCGTTGTTCACCCCGGAGGCGACGCCGGCCAGCCGGTCGGGCGCGGAGTCCAGGACCGTCGCGGTCAGCGGCGCGACCAGCAGCGTGAGCCCCACGCCGAACACCGCCGTCGCGGGGAGCACGTCGGTGAGGTAGCCGGCGTCCGGGCCGATCCGCGCCATCAGCAGCACCCCCGCGGCGGCGACCAGCGGGCCACCGGTCAGCAGCGGCCGGGGGCCGACCCGCTGGGCCAGCGCGCCGACGCGCGCGGAGAACAGCAGCATCAGCGCGGTCACCGGGAGCACGGCGGTGCCGGCCGGCAGCGGGGCGAACCCGGCGACCACCTGCAGGTGCAGCACCAGCAGCACGAAGACCACCCCGAGTGGGGCGTAGACGAGCAGCGTGACGGCGTTCGCGGCGGTGAACTGCCGGGAGGCGAACAGCGCCGGGGGCACCAGCGGCGCCGGGGAGCGCCGCTGGACGACGGTGAAGGCGGCCAGCGCGACCAGCCCCGCGGCGACCCAGCCCCAGACGCCGGGGCCGCGCCCGGGCTCGCCCGCCGCGGTGAGGCCGTACGTGAGTGCACCCAGGCCGGCGACGACGAGCGCCGTCCCCCGCCAGTCCAGTGAGCGCGCCGCCTCCGGGTCGCGCGACTCCGGCACGTGACGCACCGCCACGGCCACGACGACCGCGGCCAGCGGGAGGTTGAGCAGGAAGACCAGGCGCCACTCGACGCCGACCAGCCAGCCCCCGACGAACGGCCCGACCGCACCGGCCACCCCGCCCAGCCCGGACCAGGCGCCGACGGCCGCGGCCCGGTCGGCGCCGGAGAAGGACGCCGAGATCAGCGCCAGGCTGCCCGGGGTCAGCAGGGCGCCCCCGACGCCCTGCAGCGCCCGCGCGGCGACCAGCGTCCCCACGTCGGGCGCCAGGCCGCACAGCAGGGACGCCGCCGCGAACCAGACCGTGCCGACGACGAACACCCGCCGCCGGCCGAAGCGGTCGCCGAGCGAACCGCCCATCAGGATCAGCGAGGCGAGGGTGAGCGTGTAGGCGTTGACGGTCCACTGCAGGCCGGTGAAGCCGGCGTCGAACTCCGTGCCGATCCGCTCCAGCGCCACGTTGACGACGGTGGCGTCCAGCATCGCCAGGCTCGACCCGAGCACGGTCGCCAGCAGCACCCAGCGGCCCTGCGGGGTCCCCATCCGCAGGCCGCCGTCCGGCAGGACCGGTCCCCGGGCCACCGGCTCAGCCGTACCGGGCGACGAAGTTGGCGAGGACCCGGCTGGGCTCGGTGACCACCGCCTGGCTGACCCGGGCGATGAGGTCCTCCATCTCCGCGGGCGGGAAGTAGCCGGCGTGCTGGTAGACCCGGACCCGGGTGACGACGCCGGCGACGTCGAGCTCGGGGTGGAACTGGGTGGCGTAGACGTTGCGCCCGACCCGGAACATCTGCACGGGGCAGCCGGCCGACGTCGCCAGCAGCGCCGCCGAGGGTGGCAGCACCCGGCAGGCCTCCTTGTGACCGACCAGCGCGTCGAACACCTCCGGCATGCCCGCGAGGAGCGGGTCGGCCCGGCCGGCGTCGGTCAGCGACACCGGCACGCAGGAGACCGGCTCGCCGTGGGTGCGGTCGACCACCCCGCCCTGGTGCACGCCGAGGGTGCCGATGCCGTAGCAGGCGCCGAGGAAGGGCAGGTCCCGGGCGACGACCTCGTCCAGCAGGGCCGACAGCTCCGCCTCGACCCGCCGCTGGACGGCGGACTTGCCCTCGGCCGGGTCGCTGGAGTTGAACGGCCCCCCGCCGAGGAGCACCCCGGCGTAGTCGTCGAGGTCCAGCCGCGGCAGCGGCCCGGCCTCCAGCCGGATGCGCCGCAGCCCGGACTCGTCGAGACCGGTGGCGCGGAGGAAGGCGGCGTACTCGTCGTCCGCGGCCTCGTCCTCGGGCCGCGAGGCCAGCAGGAGGAAGGGCCGCACGGGCGCCGATGCTAGGCGTGTCCGACCGACCCGTGCCGACGAGCGCGCCGCCCGGGCGGTCCGGGCCCCGCCGTGCCGCCGCCCACCGCTGCGGAAGTGCTTCCGCGGGCCGGGGCTCCCGTGGTCGACTGCGCGAACCGCCTCGGCGGCGGTGGAACCGGCACCTGGAGGCAGCGATGTCCCTGGAGCAGGACGTGGCGGCGGCCCGCCGGGCCGTCGACGCGCTGGAGAACGCGTGCACCCCGCTCGCCCGGCACTTCGGGGACACCGTGGACGCGCGCCGGCTCAGGATCGACGTCGCCCGGCTGCGCGACGACCTCGCCCTGCTGTGCGGCGGGGCGCGCACGGCCCTCGACGTCCCGAGCCCGTCGGCCGTCGTGTGGGACGACGGCTACGACCCGGGACCCGGCGGGTCGAGCCGCACCTTCCGGTGACGACGACCGCGCCGCGCGGGACCGGGGCGGCCTCCCCGCGACGCGGCGGCGGAGGGCCGGCCTCGGGGCGTGCGGCCATCGCGGCCCGGACGCTGCGGACGGACCGGTGGTGGGTGCAGCCGCTGGTCACCGTCGTCGTCCTGCTGCTGTTCATCGCGTACTCGACGTTCCGGGCGTTCCAGAACGCGCACTACTACGCCTCGCCCTACATCTCGCCGTTCTACTCGCCGTGCATCACGACGCGGTGCGAGGGCGACAGCTTCCCCGAGTTCTTCACCGGCCCGGCCTGGATCTCCCCGGCCATCTACATCCTCGTGCTGCCGCTGGGCATCCGGCTGACCTGCTACTACTACCGCAAGGCCTACTACCGGTCGTTCTGGCTGGCCCCGCCGGCGTGCGCGGTCGCCGAGCCGCACCGCCGCTACACCGGTGAGACCCGGTTCCCCCTCGTCGGGCAGAACGTCCACCGGTACTTCCTGTACGCCGCCCTGCTGTTCAACGTGATCCTCTTCTACGAGGCCTTCCGCGGGTTCCGCGACGAGACCGGCGAGTGGGGCCACATGGGTCTGGGCACGGTGATCCTGCTGGTCAACGCGGTGATGCTGTTCCTGTACTCGATCTCCTGCCACTCCTGCCGCCACATCGTCGGCGGCCGGTTGAACACCTTCTCGAAGCACCCCCTGCGCTACAAGGCGTGGACGGCGGTGTCGAAGCTGAACGCCCGGCACATGCAGTACGCCTGGATCTCGCTGTTCACCGTCGCGTTCGCCGACTTCTACGTCTTCCTGCTCGCCACCGGCACGATCAGCGACCTGAGGTTCTTCTGATGGACTTCGAGAGGCACAGCTACGACGTCGTCGTCGTCGGAGCCGGCGGCGCGGGCCTGCGGGCCGCGATCGCCGCGCACGAGGCCGGGGCGCGCACGGCCGTCGTCTGCAAGTCCCTGCTCGGCAAGGCGCACACCGTCATGGCCGAGGGCGGCATCGCCGCGGCGATGGGCAACGCCTACCCCGAGGACGACTGGCGGGTGCACTTCCGGGACACCATGCGCGGCGGGAAGATGCTCAACCACTGGCGGATGGCCCAGCTCCACGCTCAGGAGGCGCCCGACCGCGTGCGCGAGCTCGAGGACTGGGGCGCGCTGTTCGACCGCACCCCCGACGGGCTGATCAGCCAGCGCGACTTCGGCGGCCACCGCTACGCCCGGCTGGCCCACGTCGGCGACCGCACGGGGCTGGAGCTGATCCGCACCCTGCAGCAGCGCACGGTCGCCCTCGGGGTGGACGTCTACATGGAGTGCACGGTCACCCGGCTGCTCACCGACGCCGAGGGCATCACCGGCGCGTTCGGCTACTGGCGCGAGTCGGGGCGGTTCGTCGCGTGGGAGGCGCCGTCGGTCGTGCTGGCCACCGGTGGGATCGGCAAGGCCTACAAGGTCACCTCGAACTCGTGGGAGTACACCGGCGACGGGCACTCCCTGGCGCTCCAGGCCGGCGCCGGCCTGGTGAACATGGAGTTCGTCCAGTTCCACCCCACCGGGATGGTGTGGCCCCCGTCGGTGCGCGGGATCCTCGTGACCGAGAGCGTCCGGGGCGACGGCGGCGTCCTGCGGAACTCGGCCGGCAACCGGTTCATGTTCGACTACATCCCCGACTTCTTCCGCAAGGAGACGGCGGAGACCGAGGACGAGGCCGACCGCTGGTACGACGACAAGAAGAACAACCGGCGCCCGCCCGAGCTGCTGCCCCGTGACGAGGTCGCCCGGGCGATCAACAGCGAGGTCAAGGCCGGGCGCGGCTCCCCGCACGGCGGGGTGTTCCTCGACATCGCCAGCCGGCGCCCCGCCGATTACGTCCGCCGGCGGCTGCCGTCGATGTACCACCAGTTCAAGGAACTGGCCGACGTCGACATCACGGCCGAGCCCATGGAGGTCGGCCCCACCTGCCACTACGTGATGGGCGGTGTCCAGGTCGACCCGGACACCGCCGAGGCGTCGGTCGCCGGGCTGTTCGCGGCGGGCGAGGTCGCCGGCGGCATGCACGGGTCCAACCGGCTGGGCGGCAACTCGTTGTCGGACCTGCTGGTCTTCGGCCGGCGCGCCGGTGCCGCCGCCGCCGAGCACGCGGGGAAACGGGCCGGCCTGGTCGCCCTCCGCGAGGAGGCGCTGGCCGAGGCGGCGCGTGCGGCCCTCGAGCCGTTCGAGCGGGAGGGGGGCGAGAACCCCTACGCGGTGCAGTCCGAACTGCAGCAGACGATGCACGACCTCGTCGGGATCATCCGCACCGCCCCGGAGATGGAACGCGCGCTGGAGCGGATCGCCGCGCTGCGGGAACGCGTGGCGGCGCTGTCCGTGGAGGGGCACCGGCAGTACAACCCCGGCTGGCACCTGGCGCTCGACCTCCCGCACCTCCTGGCGGTCAGCGAGTGCATCGCCCGGGCCGCGCTCGCCCGCCAGGAGAGCCGTGGCGGGCACACCCGCGACGACTTCCCCGCCACCGACCAGGCGTGGGGGCGCCTCAACCTGGTCTGCACCCGGACGCCGGACGGCGGGGTCACCGTGGCCCGGCAGCCGCTGCCGGAGATGCCACCGGAGCTGGCCGAGGTCTTCGAGGAGCAGCCGTGACCGAGCCGGGGGAACCGAGCACCCGCGCGGTCGACGAGGGTCCGGGAGGGAGCCGCGGCGGCTACGACGCCACCTTCCGCGTCTGGCGCGGCGACGCCTCCGGCGGGGAGTTGCAGACCTTCACCGTCCCGGTGAACGAGGGCGAGGTCGTCCTCGACGTCATCCACCGCCTGCAGGCCACCCAGGCCGGCGACCTGGCCGTCCGGTGGAACTGCAAGGCCGGCAAGTGCGGGTCCTGCAGCGCGGAGGTCAACGGGCGGCCGCGCCTGATGTGCCTGACCCGGATGAACACGTTCGCCGAGGACGAGACGGTGACGGTCACCCCGCTGCGGACCTTCCCGGTCATCCGCGACCTGGTCACCGACGTCTCGTACAACTACGAGAAGGCCGCCCAGGTCCCGGCGTTCACCCCCCGCCCCCGGGACCCCGACGGCAACCACCGGATGCAGCAGGTGGACGTCGACCGGCCGCAGGAGTTCCGGAAGTGCATCGAGTGCTGGCTGTGCCAGGACACCTGCCACGTCATCCGGGACCACGAGGAGAACAAGGCCGTCTTCGCCGGGCCGCGCTTCCTCATCCGGCTCGCGGAGCTCGACATGCACCCGCTCGACGTCGTCGACCGGCGGGACGCCGCTCAGCGGGAGTTCGGCCTCGGCTACTGCAACATCACCAAGTGCTGCTCCGAGGTGTGCCCCGAGGGAATCCACCTCACCGACAACGGGATCATCCCGCTCAAGGAGCGGGTCGTGGACCGCAGGTACGACCCGCTCACCTGGCTCGGGTCGAAGATCCGGCGGCGCCGTCAGGACTGAGGGAGGACCCCGTCCTCACCGTGGAAGGACCCGTCCTCCCCACCCGTCGCGAGCTCAGGGCGGGGCCCGGGACGAGGCCTCGCGGCGAGCCTCTGGACGCGGCCAGCCCGGGGGAGGGGCTGCTGGGGGCCTGTCCTACGGATCACGCGCGCCGCCACCCATGTCCCTGGAGGCGGCTGCAGGGCCTGGCGGGACGAAGGGCTCTGGGGGCGGCCGAGGCTCGGCTGCCAGGGTCCTCCGAGGGGCTGCGAGGTCGCGTCGCGCAGGAGGAGTTGTGACCACTCCCGCCGAACGGGTCGAACAGGTCGAACGGGCACGGCAGCGGTGGAACGCCGGGGACCTGCCCGGCTACCTCGAGCTGTACGCCGAGGACCTGCAGTTCCACGGTGTGGAGCCGAATCCGATGGACAAGACGTCCGTGGCTGGCTTCTACCAGCAGTTCTGGTCGGCCATGGGGGCACCGGGGCGCCCCGACCCGCAGCTGGACTTCTACGAGCATCTCGTCGACGGCGACCTGTACAGCTGCCGGTTCGCCGTGTCGGGTCAGCACCGCGGCGACTTCATGGGCGTGCCCGCCACGGGCCGGCTCTACGTCTTCCAGGGCATCACGATCATGCGGTTTCGTGGCGACCAGGTGGTCGAGCGTTGGACGACCGCAGATTTCCTGGGTCTGATGGTGCAGCTGGGCGCCGTCCCGGCTCCAGCCTGAGACGCGGCTCCTGCCCCGCTTCCGGTACAGGGATACGGGGAACGACCGCCCGCCGCGGAGGTGGCTCACCTGGCTCCTACCGCCACCTCGGCTGACCCCCAGTGGGCCGCCATGGGACCGAGAGCGGCTCGGGGACGGCCTCGGCAGCACACCTGGGTGAGGTCCTGTGGCCGATGGGTGGAGGGGCTGACGGGCTGGCGGCGCTGCACGCTCCGATCACCGAGCATCTGGCCGAGGACGCCGGGCCGTCGCAGGTGGTCGTCGGCATCGAGACCGACCGCCGGCTGTGGGTACCGGCGCTGATCGCCGCCGGCTACACCCTCACCCGCTACGACGAGCACGACACCGTCTTCGGCGGCGTACTCGTCCTCGATCGTGATCTGGCTACGGGATCAGGAGACGAGCCCTGGCCCGAACGGCGCGTGCCGACCTGGTCCGCGATGTGCCGGTGCGACAGGCAGGCAGTGCACTACCGCGCGGCTGGGATGGCGCCGAGCTGTTGCAGGAGTCCGAGCGCATCGGTCCTCCAGGTGCACTCGACCACCCGATCCCCGGACACGCGGTAGATCGTGATCCCGCTCCAGGTTATGCGCTTGCCGGTCGGGGCGATGCCCAGGAACTCGCCCTGGTGGGTGGCTTCGAAGCTCCACAGCTTGGCGACCTTCTCGCCCTCAGCGATCAGGTCGTCGATGGTGACGTGCAGATCCGGGAAGGCGGCCCGGGCCGCGGCTGCCCAGCGCTTGTAGCTGGCGAAGTCGGTCACCTCGGGGTTGTTGGGATCGCGGTTGACGTACGTAGAGGGGTCCAGGTGTTCGTCGAGGGCGTCCAGATCTGCCTTGTTCCAGTCGTCGACGACCTGGCGGACGAGGGCCGTGGCGGATTCGGTGCTCATCTGCGCCCTCCCTGAGCCGGTTGTTCCCGACTCCCCGCCAGGCGCCGACGGCGGGGACTCGACCGACGAGCCTATTCGTCCCGAACGACGCATGTCGACCGCAGGGAGCGGGCCCGCTCGCGGACCGTGCCGCCTCGACGGACTGACCCAGCAAGAGCTCTGTCGAGCCACGCGCGAGCGGTGTCCCCAGGTGGGCCGCTCAGCGGCACCGGCAGCAGTCACGGGTGCTCATGATCCGAAGGACGGGCCCCAGGCCGTGTTGATCGAGTCTGATTCGATCCAGATCAAGGTGGCGGCGAGGCTGACGGCGGCCCGGTAGCTGCGGAGGAGCTTGTCGGAGCGCATCGCGATTTCGCGCCACTGCTTGAGCCGGTTGAAGCAGCGCTCGACGACATTGCGGCCCTTGTAGCGTTCCTGCTGCTGGTCGCCGAAGTCGATCGGCCTGCCCGGCTCTTTGCGGCGGTGCGCCTTCTGGTCGTCCCGCTCAGGGATCGTCGCCGCGATGCCTCGTGCGCGAAGCCAGGCTCGGTTCGCGCGGAAACGAAAGCTCTCGATGAACACGGCCCAACGTGAGTGCGCGGCCGGGACTTGACGTCGCACTTGCATTTTGCAAGTGTGACCGCATGAGCCTCTTCATCACCTGCCCGGTCGAGAGCGTCGAGCGCGCGACCGCCTTCTACACCGCCCTCGGCTGGACCCTCAACGCCGAGATGTCCGATCACAACGTGTCGTGCTTCGCGATCGCGCCCGAGCAGTACGTCATGCTCGGCAGCCGCGAGATGTACGCGAGCGTCGGCGGCGTCGAGGAGCTGGTCGGCGGACCCCACACGCCCTCGAAGGTCACGGTCTCGTTCGACCTCGGCAGCCGCGAGGCGGTCGACGAGCTCACCGAGCGCGCCGGCGCCGCCGGCGGGCGGATCGGTGACACCGACGACTACCCCTTCATGTACCAGCGCCAGTTCGACGACCCCGACGGTTACCACTACTCGCCGTTCTGGATGAAGCCGGACGCCGATCCGACCGCGTGAGCGACCTCGCCGCGGCCCTCGACATCGTCGGAGCACGGTGGGCCCTGCTGGTCGTGGAGCGGCTGCTCGACGGGCCGCAGCGCTACGGCGATCTGCAGCGCGACCTCGGAGTGCCGACGAACATGCTCGCGACCCGCCTGCGCGAGCTCGAAGCGGCCGGCGTACTGACCCGTCTGCCGCTCCGGCACAACACCCGGGCCTACGCGCTGACCGATCGCGGGCTTGCCTTGCGCGAGGCGATCGTCGCGCTCGGACGCTGGGGCGCCGAGCAGGCCTAGGTGTGGCAACGGGATCGCGACGCGCTCCGACGAACTCTTCCGCAGCTACTGCGCCGCCCCTCTGCCTCGCCGCCACCCTGATCTGGATCAATCAGACTCGATCAACACGGCCTAGTCGTCCTGCTGGGCGGCGGCCCGGCGCTCGGCTCCCGTCTCCTCCGCGTAGCCGACGTCCTGACCGGCCACCCGCCCGACGAACCCAGCGGACTCGCCGGTGCCCGTGGTGCTCGACGCGTCGGGCTCGTCGCTCCCGCCCCCGCCGGTCGCCCGGGTCAGCGCCTGCGCGTCGTCGCGGTCGACGTCGTCCTCACCGGGCCGGGGATCAGGCTCCACGGTGTCCTCCCTCCAACGGTGCGTCGGTCCGTACCCGGCCGGTGGCCCGCGCACGCGACCCGGACCGACCCGCCCGCGCGTCCCGTGGCGCCCGTCCCGGCACATCCGCACCGGGCGTCACAGGCGAACTGGCCCGTTGGCGGGTTGTGCCAGCGCCGCCTCCCCAGTTCGTGGGATCTGCTGCACAACCTCGGCTCCGGATCAGCCGATGGTGGCGGCATGGCACGCCGCCTCTCCCTCGCGAGGACCCAGCCCCGGCGCCGGGTCGTTCCGGCAGCCGCGCCCGCCCCCTGGTGGCGGGACGCGGTCGTCTACCAGGTGTACCTGCGCTCCTTCGCCGACAGCGACGGCGACGGCATCGGTGACCTGCGCGGGCTGCGGCAGCGGCTGCCGTACCTCTCCTGGCTCGGCGTCGACGCGGTGTGGATCAACCCGCACTACCCCTCGGGCGGCGCGGACGGCGGCTACGACGTCGTCGACTACCGGGCGGTCGACCCCGACTACGGCGACGTGTCCGACCTCGAGGCGCTGGTGGACGACGCCCGCCGGCTCGGCCTGAAGGTCGTGCTGGACGTCGTCCCCAACCACACCTCGGACCAGCACCCCTGGTTCCGGGCGGCGCTGGCCGACCCGGACTCCCCCGAGGCCTCGCGGTACCACTTCGCGCCGGCGTCGGAGGAGCCGCCGAACAACTGGCAGTCGCTGTTCGGCGGGCCGGCCTGGTCGCGCACCCCGGACGGGCGCTGGTACCTGCACCTGTTCGCCCCGGAGCAGCCCGACCTCAACTGGCGCGACCCCGTCGTGGCCGAGGACTTCGAGCGGACCCTGCGCTTCTGGCTGGACCGCGGCGTCAGCGGCTTCCGCGTCGACGTCGCCTACGGGCTCTACAAGGACGCCGGCCTGCGGGACAACCCGGGCGCCTACGCCCCCACGCTGTTCGGCCACGGCCCCGAGCAGGCGATGACCTGGAACCAGCCCGAGGTGCACGACGTGTGGCGCCGCTGGCGGTCGATCTGCGACGAGTACCCCGACACGATGCTGGTCGGCGAGGTCTGCCTGGCCGACCTCGAGCAGGTCGCGCTGTACTCCCGGCCCGACGAGCTGCACCAGTCGCTGTCGTTCCGGCTGCTGAAGTCGCCATGGGCGGTCGCGCCGTTCGCCGAGGCGATCGCCGGCGCGCTGGACGCCTACGGCCGGGTGGGCGCGCCGGTGTCGTGGGTGCTGGGCAACCACGACAAGGAGCGGCAGGTCACCCGCTTCGGCGGCGGCGAGGTCGGCGCCGCCCGGGCCCGCGCCGCGGCGCTGCTGACCCTGGCGCTGCCCGGCTCGGCCTACCTGTACGCGGGCGACGAGCTGGGCCTGCCGCAGGCGCAGGTGCCCGACGAGGCCAAGCAGGACCCGATCTTCCACCGCAGCGGCGGCGCCCGCGCCGGCCGCGACGGCTGCCGCGTGCCGATGCCGTGGAACCCCACCGAGGGCGTCGGCTTCTCCCCCGAGGGTGCGGCCGAGCCGTGGCTGCCCATCCCCGCCGACTGGGGCCGCTACGCGGTCTCGGTGCAGACCGGGCAGGGCGGCTCGACGCTGACCCTGCACCGCCGTGCGCTGGCGCTGCGCAAGGCGCACCCGGCCTTCTCCTCCGGCTCGGCGACGGTGACCACCCGCGGCGACGTGCTGACCATCCGCTCGGTCGGCGGCGGTGAGGCGGTGCGCTGCGTGGTCAACATGGGCAGCGAGACGGTGCTCGCCGGCTGCCCCGGCCAGGTGCTGATCGCCTCGACCGCAGCCGTCCGCCGCTCCGGCGGCACCGTGGCGCTCCCGCCGGACAGCGCCGTCTGGGTGCTCGAGGACTGAGGAACGGCCCCCGTCCTCCCCACCCTTCGCACGCTCGAGGTGGGCCCTGGACAGGGGCCGTTCCAGCACGTCACCGGGCGGGCGGGAGCGGCCCACGGCCGCTCCCTCCGGCCCGGTCGTCCGACGTCCCGGCGGACGGCTCAGGCCGCCAGCCGGTCGACCGCCCCCGCGCTGATCACCAGGCCGGCCGTGGTGAGCGCGCTCAGCAGCCGGTCGGCCCGCTCGCGGAGCAGTCCGGCGGTCGCCGCGTCGAGGGACGCCGACCCGTCGTCGAAGCACTGCGCGAGCAGCGCCAGGACCTCGGGCGGGGGCCCGGCAGCGGGCCGCCCGGGGGCGGGGATGCGGGTGACCATCCCGCAGGGGCAGGACCCGCCGGCCTTCGGGGCCGGGTGGTTGCCTCCGGAGCACTGACCAGGTTCGAACATCGCCGAACTCAACTCCTCGCTCAGCTTGGCCCCTACGCCGTCCGTGGTGGGCCGCAGCACGAGAGTCCCGCCAGTCACTCCCGTCACACGGCGCGCCACACCTGTGCGTGTCCAGATCGTGACGCGGGACACAGCTCGGCCGGAGTCGCCCCGGGTCTGGAGGCACGGTCGCCGTCCCGCGGGACAGCGCCGCATGGGTGCTCGAGGACTAGTCGGGCGCCACCTCGGGTGCCGCGACCCGCTTCACGTGGCCCAACCCCACCGGGCGCTGGCCGGCCAGCTCCAGCGCCTCGACCGCGCCGACGTCGTCCAGCCCGTCCCGTCCGGTGAGGTCGAAGAGCTCGACCTGCTCCTCGATCCACCGCTGGTGGCCGTTCCAGGCGGTGAGGGCCGTGGTGCCGAGCACGCCCCCGATCTGCTCCCACGACGCGCCGGCGCGGCGCGCGGCGTGGATGCCCCGGTGCTGCGCGTCGTAGGCCCGCCGGGCGACGCCGACGCCGAGGTGCAGCAGCTCCAGGGACTCCTCGAGGTCCAGCGGTTCGACCTGCCCGCGCAGGTGGTCGGTCCAGGAGTACGAGGGCCCGGCATCCGGACGCTGCACCGCCGCCGCACTGTCCCGCCGGCTCAGGAAGTCCAGCCGGGTCACGGCCGTGACGATCGGGATCTCGGCTCCGAGGAGTGCGTGCCAGCCCGTCATGGCGACCGAGGATCGACGACCCGGGCGCCGGGACCCCGCGCGGACCCGCGTGTCACCCGCGGCGGTGCGGACACGCGGCTCGGCATCACCCTGCCGACCGGGGTGGTCACGGAGCAGAGGCAGCGGCGTCCCGGACCGGGCCCCGGCACCTCGTGTCCGGTGACGGGGGGACGACGTCGCCGCGACAGCCGTGCAGCGCCGTCCGGGTGCCCGAGGCCCGAGGCGCCGGCGGAGGTGACGCGGCGTTGACGGCGGTCGGTGACCGTGTCCCCCTGGGTTCGCACCACCCGGGAGGAGCCGTGAGCGAGATCGTCCTCTGTGGCGGGACCGGCGACCTGGGCGGCCGGATCGCCGCCCGGCTGACCGAGCGGCGGATCCCGTTCCGGGCGCTGGTCCGGCCGCACAGCGACACCACCGCCCTGCGGGCCCTGGGTGTCGAGCTCAGCGTCGGGGACCTCACCGACCCGGCCGGTCTCGACCGGGCGCTGGCCGGCGCGCGGACGGTCGTCACCACCGCCAACGGCCTCGGACGCAGCACGGCCGGGGCGAGGGACGTCTCCATCGAGCGGGTCGACCGCGACGGGAACGCGGCGCTGGTCCGGGCGGCCGAGGCGGCCGGCGTCGAGCGGTTCGTGTTCGTCTCCTCGCAGGGCATGACCGACGCGATGGTGGACCTGGTGCCCCTCTTCGCCGCCAAGCGGGCCACCGAACGGTTGCTGCAGGCCTCGACCATGCGGTCGGTGCTCGTCCGGCCGGCTGCGTTCCAGGAGACCTGGCTCGGCCCGGAGTCCGGCATCCGGCCGGAGAAGCGGCTGGCCGTCGTCCACGGTCGCGGCCGCACGCCGGTGCCGTACGTCGCCGCGGACGACGTCGCCGAGGCCTGCGTACGGCTGGCGACGATGGAGGACCCGCCCGAGGCGCTGGACCTCGGCGGACCGGAGGCGCTGACCCGGCACGAGGTCGTCGACGCCTTCGAGCGCGCGCTGGGCGTGCGCATGCGCCGGATCGTCGTCCCCCGCCGGGCGCTCGCGTTCGGCGCCCGGGCTCTGCGCCGGCGTCGGCCGGAGCTCGCCTCGGTCCTGGGCATCGCGCTGTACCGGGACGTGGGCGAGGAGGTCGGCGCCGACGGGCTGCGGGCCCTCGGCATCGAGCCGCGGCCTGCATCGGCGCACATCGCCGCCCTGGCACGAGCGGTCGCCCGGACCTGAGTCCGCTCAGCCCTCGGTGCCGGTCGCTGTGGAGCGCTGGTCGGCGTACCTGCGGCGGGCGTCCTCCAGCGCCTCGATCGCCTTCCGGCGGCCCTCCCAGCCGCGGGTCTCCGCCGACTTGTCCGGTGCCAGGGCCTCGTAGATCTCGAAGAAGTGCCAGATCTCGGCGATCTGGTGCATCGCCACGTCCTCCAGCTCCTGCAGGTGCAGCTGCCGCGGGTCGGTCGCGGGGACGCACAGCAGCTTGGCGTCCGGGCCGCGCTTGTCGTGCACCCAGAACACGGCGATGACCCGGGCGCGGACGAGGCAGCCGGGGAAGGTGGGCTCGGCGAGGAGCAGGAGGGCGTCGATGGGGTCGCCGTCCTCGGCCAGCGTCCCGGGTACGAACCCGTAGTCACCCGGATAACCCGTCGCGGTGAAGAGCATCCGGTCGAGCCGGATCCGGCCGAGCCGCTGGTCGTACTCGTACTTGTTCCGCGATCCCTTGGGGACCTCGACGATCACGTCGACCTCCACGGACTCCCCCTCCTCGGTGGGACCCCAGAGCCCGGTGTGGCCGCGCAGCGGCGGTGGTCGTCGCCGGCTGGGTCCGTCGTCGCCAGGCGACCCTGGCCCGGTGCCCGTCGTGCGTCAAGCCGGACGCGGGCGGCTCGGGGACACCGGCCGGCTCAGTCGCCGGTCACCGCGTCGGCGGGGGTGCGCAGCCGGACGGCGTCCAGGCCGACGAGGACCCCGAGCTCGTCGGCCACCATGACGATCTCGGCGATCCGGCCGTCGACGACCGTGAGCACGTCGATCACCCGCAGCCAGAGCTCCCGCCCGGTGGCCGGGACCGGCCCGGCGGACGTCGTCCACGTGCCGACCTGCCGGCCGCCCATGCGGAACGCGACGGCCACCCGGTCCCCCTCCTCAACGACGGACAGCACCTCGCGTCGTACCGGGGAGAAGGTGTGCTGCACCGCCCGCGCCCGGTCGACGAAGTCCGACGGCGACATCGGCGTGCCGTTGACGGTCACCGGGTCGGCGTACAGCTCGCGGAAGGCGTCGGCCGCAGCACCGTCGTCCGCGGGCAGGGGGTCCGACCACAGCTGCAGCAGCCGCTCGACGTCGAAGGCCACCCGTCCAGGCTGGTGGCCGGCGGCCGACCGGGCCAGGGGCCGACGTCCCGACAGGAGGCGCCGAACTCGCGCTCACGACGGCGGCGATCCCCCTGGCCGACCGCTCGCCGTCCGCGAGCAGCTCGAGGGTCCGCCGTCGTACCGGGTCCAGGACGTCGGACGGGTGCACGTCGGCAGCGGGGTGTAGAAGGGAGGACGGCGCACCGGCTCCTGCGGGAACGGCGCGGCGATCCAGCACCGACGCCGACGAGGGAACGCTGATGACGCTGGCACCGGACGTGGCGACCGACCTGACGGCGGCGCTGCGCCGCGCAGGGGTCGGCGACGTCGACGACTCCGGCCTGGCCCGGGCGCTGTACTCCTCCGACGGCTCGCTGTACCGGGTGCTCCCCCGCGCCGTGGTGCGCCCGCGGCACCCCGACGAGATCGAGGCCACCCTCGCCGTCTGCCGGGAGCTCGGTGTGCCGTTCACCGCCCGGGGCGCGGGCACCTCGATCGCCGGCAACGCGGTCGGCCCCGGGGTCGTCCTCGACACCAGCCGGTACCTGTCCCGGGTGCACGCGGTCGACGCCGGATCGCGGACGGCGACCGTCGACCCCGGCGTCGTGCAGGCGGCGCTGCAGACCGCGGCCCGGCCGCACGGGCTGCGCTTCGGCCCCGACCCGAGCACGCACAACCGCTGCACGATCGGCGGGATGATCGGCAACAACGCCTGCGGGTCGCGCGCTCTGGGCTACGGCCGGACGTCGGACAACGTGGTCGGCCTCGACGTCGTCACCGGCGCCGGCGAGCGACTGCGGCTCGGGCCGGACGGCGCCTCCTCCGGCGGGGTGCTCGACCGGCTGCGGGACCTGGTGGACGGCGAGCTGGCGGCCATCCGCACCGAGCTCGGCCGCTTCGGCCGGCAGGTGTCGGGCTACTCGCTGGAGCACCTGCTGCCCGAGCGCGGCTTCGACGTCGCTCGGGCGCTCGTGGGCAGCGAGGGCACGCTCGCGGTGGTGCTGAGCGCGACCGTCCGGCTGGTCACCGACGCGCCGTACCGCGGCCTCGTGGTGCTCGGCTACCGGTCGATGGCCGAGGCCGCCGACGCCACCCCCGGGTTGCTGCCGCACGAGCCGACCGCCGTCGAGGGGCTCGACCAGCGGATCGTGCAGCGGCTGCGCGACGTCCCCGCGGCGGTGGTGCCCGACCTGCCCCGCGGCGACGGGTGGCTGATCGTCGAGCTGACCGGCGACAGCGTCGCCGAGGTCGAGGCCAAGGCGAAGGGCGTGCTCGCCGACGCCGGCGCGCTGGACTCCCTGGTCGTCACCGACGTGGCGGAGGCCGCGGCGATCTGGCGGATCCGCGAGGACGGCGCGGGCCTGGCCGCCCGCACCTCCGACGGGCGCCCCGCGCACGCCGGCTGGGAGGACGCCGCGGTGCCGGTCGAGCAGCTCGGCGCCTACCTGCGCGAGTTCGAGGCGCTGCTGGACCAGCACGGGCTGCAGGGGGTGCCATACGGCCACTTCGGCGACGGCTGCGTGCACGTGCGGATCGACTTCCCGCTCGGACGCGGCGAGGACCGGGGCCGCGAGGCCTACCGGGCCTTCGTGACGGACGCCGCCGCGCTGGTCGCCCGCTACGGCGGCTCGGTCTCCGGCGAGCACGGCGACGGCCGGGCGCGCAGCGAGCTGCTGTCGTCCATGTACTCCCCGCACGTGCTGGGCCTGTTCGAGCGGGTCAAGGGCCTGTTCGACCCGGCCGACGTGCTCAACCCCGGCGTCCTGGTGCGCCCGGCGCGGGTTGAGGACGACATCCGGGTGGCCGCGGCACCGCGGAGGACGACGGATCTCGCGCTGGCCTACCGGCACGACGGCGGCGACTTCTCCGCCGCGGTGCACCGCTGCACCGGGGTCGGCAAGTGCCGGGCCGACCTGCAGGCAGGCGGTGGGGTGATGTGCCCGTCCTGGCCCGCGACGCGCGAGGAGAAGGACACCACCCGCGGCCGGGCGCGCGTGCTGCAGGAGATGCTCGCCCCGGGCGGGCCGGTGCGGGACTGGCGCTCGCCGGAGGTGCACGAGGCCCTCGACCTGTGCCTGTCCTGCAAGGGCTGCTCGCGCGACTGCCCGACCGGCGTGGACATGGCCTCCTACAAGGCCGAGGTGCTGCACCAGAGCTACCGCCGCCGGCTGCGCCCGCGCTCCCACTACACGCTGGGCTGGCTGCCGCGCTGGGCCGACGTGGCCGCCCGCGTGCCCCGGCTGGCCAACGCGGTCACGCGGTCGCGCCTGGGCGGCCGGCTGGCCAAGTGGGGCGCCGGCGTGGACCAGCGCCGCTCGCTGCCCGCCTTCGCCGACCGCACCTTCCGGGAGACGTGGGCGGAGCGGCCCACGCCGGCCGGGGACGGGCCGCCGGTCGCGCTCTGGGTGGACTCGTTCACCGACCACTTCGATCCCGAGGTCGCCCTCGCCACGGCAGCTGTGCTGGAGGACGCCGGCTACCGGGTGCAGGTGCCCCCGGCCGAGGCGTGCTGCGGGCTGACCTGGATCACCACCGGCCAGCTGGATGCCGCCCGCCGCACCCTGGGCCGCACCGTCGAGCTGCTCGCCCCGCTGGTGGACGACGGCATCCCGGTGGTCGGCGTGGAGCCCTCCTGCACCGCGGTGCTGCGGCACGAGGCCTTGGAGCTGGTGGGCGGGCCGGCCGCGGAACGGGTCGCCGCGGGCACCCGCACGCTGGCCGAGCTGCTGCGCGAGACGCCTGGCTGGGCGCCGCCGTCCCTGGCCGGGGTGGAGGTCGTCGCCCAGCCGCACTGCCACCACCACGCCGTCCTGGGCTGGGCGACCGACGAGCGGCTGCTGCGCGAGGCCGGCGCCACGGTCACCCGGGTCGGCGGCTGCTGCGGGCTGGCCGGCAACTGGGGCGTCGAGCGCGGGCACCACGAGGTGTCGGTGGCGATCGCCGAGCACCAGCTGCTGCCCGCCGTCCGGGCCGCGGGGCCGGACGCCGTCGTCCTCGCGGACGGGTTCTCCTGCCGCACCCAGCTCGACCAGCTCGCCGGCCGCGACGGGCTGCACCTGGCCCAGCTGCTCGCCCGGGCCCCCCGTGCCTGACCCCGTGTTCGACGACCTGTCCGTCGCGGAGCTGCGGCGCCGCGGCAGCCTCAAGTGGTCGCTGTACCCCGAGGCGATCGGCTCCTTCGTCGCGGAGATGGACTTCGGCACCGCCCCGGCCGTCACCGAGGCGCTGCACGCGGCGGTGGACGCCGCGGCCTTCGGCTACCTGCCGCCGGCGCTGATGCAGGGCGTGTCGGAGGCGTACGCGGCGTGGTCGGCCCACCGGTACGGCTGGGCGGTGCCACCGGAGCGGGTGCGCCCCGTGGCCGACGTCCTCGCCGGGCTGGCCGCGGCGATCGAGCACTTCTCCCGGCCGGGCAGCCCGGTCATCCTGCCGACGCCGGCGTACATGCCCTTCCTCACGCTGCCGCCGGCGCTGGGCCGCGAGGTCGTCCAGGTGCCGATGGCGCTGGACGGCGACCGGTACGTCTACGACCTCGACGCGCTGGACGCCGCGTTCCGGGCCGGCGGGCACCTGCTCGTGCTCTGCAACCCGCACAACCCGATCGGGCGGGTGCTGGAGCCCGCGGAGATGACGGCGGTCGCCGAGGTGGTGGACCGGCACGGCGGGCGGGTGTTCTCCGACGAGATCCACGCGCCGCTGGTGTACGAGGGACACCGGCACGTGCCCTACGCCTCCCTGGGCGAGGTCCCGGCCGGGCACGCGGTCAGCGCGACCTCGGCGTCCAAGGCGTGGAACCTGCCGGGGCTCAAGTGCGCGCAGCTGGTCCTGTCGAACTCCGCCGATGCCGACCTCTGGGCCCGGGTGGGGCTGCACGCCGAGCACGGCGCCTCGACCCTCGGCGTCGTGGCGAACACCGCCGCCTACACCGCGGGCGCCGGCTGGCTGGACGACGTCCTGGCCTACCTGGACGGCAACCGCCGGCTGCTGGCCGGGCTGGTCGCCGAGCACCTGCCCGGCGTCCGGTACACCCCGCCCGAGGGCACCTACCTGGCCTGGCTGGACTGCCGGGAGCTGGGCCTGGCCCGGCCCGGCGCGTTCTTCCTCGAGCGGGCCGGGGTGGCCCTGACCGACGGGATGCTGTGCGGCGCCGCGGGCGAGGGCGCCGTCCGGCTGAACGTCGCGACACCCCGGCCGGTGCTGACCGAGGTCGTCGAGCGGATGGGCGCCGCGCTCGCCGCCCGCTGAGCACGGCCGACGGACCCCGGCGCCGTCCGACTCCGACCAGACGCTCGTGCGCGAGCAGAGGGCCACGCTCCTGCCGCGGTGTCAGCGGCCGCTCGATGCTGCTGCTGGCCCGACCGCAGCCGCCTGCTCCGGTTCCAGGTTCGCGAACGGGTGGTCGAAGACCAGGAGCCAGCCGCCGTCGGGCTGGCGCCGGGCGACCTCGGCGGACACGGCCGACATCGTCTGGTCGCCGGCCGTGAGCGTCCACTCGCAGCTGAGCGCGGCCAGATCGCCTGCCTCGTACACGTACCGGGTGCGCAGGCGCATCTGACCGTTCGTCCCGAGGACGTCCGACAACTCCTGCCGGACGGCGTCGAGGCCGGTGGCCACCGAGCCGTCTGCTCGGGGCATGGCGGCGTCCGGCGCGTACAGGGCCATGAGGCCGTCGAGGTCCCGACGGTTGAAGGCGGCCTCGAAGGCTGGGTGCATCTCCCTGGGCATGGGACCGGTGGGCATGAGATCGCCTCCCTGACGCCGGAGGACCGGCGGGCTGAAACGCAGTGGCGAGGAGGACCTTCGGTGAGCTGCGGCCCGGGCCGTGTGGTCCGGCACACTAGGCGGAGGACGTCACGGGAGCATCACCACGGCGTCACCACGGTCCGACCGGGACGACCCAGCCACCGCCCTGACGGAACGCGGTCGGCGATCGGGCCGCGCCGGCTGGACGTCGCCACCCGGGGTCACAGAGCCCGGTCGACCCGGGCGGACTGGGCCCGAGCGCGACCGCCCGTGGCCATCGAGCTGCAGCCGGATCGCCTCGTCGAGGACATCGCCGACGAGGGCTCTCCGGGACCTCGTCAGCGGCGGGCAGATGGGCGTCGGCGGACTCGTGCGGCCGTCCCCACGGTGGCCTGGATCAGCCGGGGAGCCCGGCCAGGAAGGCGTCCGCCTGCTCCCGCCCCGCGTCGAACAGCCGGCGGAGGAAGGCGGGGCTGCGGTCGAGCTTGCTGGGCAGGTCGAGGTCGAGGTCCAGGGTGATCTCCCGGACCTCGATGCGCCGGTACGGGGGGCCGAGCCGGTCGACCCAGTCGTTGACCTTGCGGATGCCGTACAGCTCCTGCCCGAGCGACAGGTTGCCGGCCAGCTCGTTGCGCCGGTCCGCGATGTCGCCGACCGACCTCGGCTCGGTGGCCCGCGCGCGCGGGTTGATCCGGACCACCCAGATCTCCTCCGGGCCGGCGTCGGGCAGCTCGCGCACCGGCGGGTTCTGGCTGAACAGCCCGTCCCAGTAGAGGCGGCCCCGCTCCTCGACGGCGCGGAAGAGCAGCGGGACGGCGGCCGAGGCCAGCACGGCGTTGACGGTGATCTCGCCCCGCCGGCTGGAGAAGGCCCGGAAGTCGCCGCTGAGGACGTCGACCGCGCCGACGAGCAGCAGCGGCTGGTCCTCCGGCGGGGACTCCTGCAGCCGGGCCAGCCGGTCGACGTCCACGTGGTCGGTCAGCAGGTCGGTGAAGGCGGGACCGGCGACGTCCGGGTAGAGGTAGGGGCTCACCGTCGGCAGGGACACCCGCCCCTCCAGCCGGGCCAGACCGACCAGCCAGGCGTTGGCCAGCTTCCCGCTCAGCGTGGTGGCCGCGTTGGCCTCCCAGAAGCGCTCCAGCAGCCGGCCGGCCTCGACCGCGCCGCCGGTCAGCAGGCCGTACCAGGCCAGCAGTGCGCAGACCGCGCCACCGGAGGTGCCGGACAGCGCCACGACCCGGTGGTCGTCGTCGGCCAGCAGGCGCTGCAGCACGCCGCCGGTGAACGCCGTGTGGCTGCCGCCGCCCTGGCAGGCGATCGCGACCGTCCTCATCCGTGCCCCTCCCCCTCAGCCCGCGGTGTCCACCCTCTCCCAGCCGGACGGTCGCCGCCGCATCGGCACGTACCCGCCGGAGGTGCGCTCGCTCGTCCGCCGGGTCACCTGCCCAAGTGCAGGATCACCCTCCCCTCGATGACCTCGGGCGGGCTCACCGTCAAGTCGGGCAGGTTCTGCCTGACCCAGTCCCCCGCCACGCGCGTGGACTCGGCCGCCCCGGACTCGTCCTCGAAGACGCCGACGCTGAAGCCGCCGTCCGCTGTCCTCACCAGGTGGTAGCTGGTGAACCCGGGAACACCCCGGATCACCCGCTCGACGTCATCGGTCCGCCGCTCCAGCTCGTCGAAGAGCTGCGACTCGCCCCTGTAGTGCCGGATGACCGCGTGCACCTCGCCCTCCTCCACAGCTCGACGGTCGTCTGCAGCCCGAGGTCTCACCAGCCGGTGGCCCGCTGCGAAGACCCCGGGCGCCCACCGGGCCGTTCCTACGTCGTCCAGCGACGCCCGGTCACGGTGCCTGTCCCGCGGGTGCGCACATCGTCCAGCTCGGGTCGCAACGCCGAGGTGGTCATGGCGCCCCCTCGTCCGGTCAGGTCGTCCGCTGGCCATGGTCCGCCGGGCGCCGATGGCCCTCCAGGGACGAAAGGACCCCGCCGTCACGGACTCAGCAGGACGGCGGAGCCGGGGGCGCACCGGTCGACGGGGTGCCCGCAGGGCCGCTCCCGGTCGGCGGGCCACCGGGGGCGCCGGAGGGCGCGCCGTCACCGCCCGAGCCGCCGCCGGTCGGGGTCGTGGAGGTGTCGACGCCGACCGCGAGGCGCACGGTGTACCCGCTGCTGACGTCGCCGGTGACGGTGGCCAGCTGGCCGGCGCCGCCGTCGTCCCCGAAGACGTTGTCGCCGGTGAGGCTGACCCGCGACAGGTTGCCCACCGGCGCCTCGTAGCCGGGGTCGCGTAGACCGCCTCGCAGACGTCCTGGGGCAGCGCGACCTGGGAGGTGGCGAGGGCGTTCGTGGCATCGGTGATGCCGGCCTGGTCCGGGTAGACCTCGAGGTGGACGTGCGGCCAGCGCCCGTCGTAGCAGGCCGGGAACACGCTGGTGTAGCGGACGACACCACCGGCGTCGGCGACCTGCACGCCGCGCAGGTGGTTCTGGTCCTCGATGCCGGCGTAGTACAGCGAGTAGCCGCCCTCACGGGTGCAGTGCCAGACGTAGACCGCGACGCCCTCGAAGGGGACCCCACCGTTCGCCAGGTCGCGGACGGTCAGCTCCAGGGTCATCGGCACGCCCTCGGCGGGGGCCGCTGTACTCCCCGGAGCTGGGGCGGATGTCGCTGCGGACGATGCCGCCCCCGTCCCGCAGCTGGACGCCACCTGAGAGGTCGCTGGTTGCAGCGCCCGTGCAGCTCGAGGGGCCCACGCCACCGAGTGCCGACGTCGCTGGGCAGCGACGTGCCCCGGGGCACGGGCACGGAGTCGGCCGGGAGCCGGTTCCCCCGATCCGGCACCACGAGCGGGATGGCAGGCAGTGGTCGCCCAGGTCAGCACGGAGCGCACGACCGCCGCGCACGTTCGGCGCTACGCGTCCCCGCTGGACCGCCCGACGTCGACCGTTCGCGGCACCCGTGTCCGGGCGTCCTGGGGCCCGAGGAGCTCGAGGACGGTCGGGACCCCGTCCACCACCACGGCGTCGGCGCCCGCCTCGAGCAGCGCGCCCGCCAGGTGCGCGTCCGGGCACCAGACCATGAGGCGGCGCCCGGCGCCGTGGACGAACGGCAGCGTGCCGGCCACGGTGGCCGGGCCGACCGTCCCGCGACCGCGGTCGGCGAGTGACCCGACGTGCAGCCCGAGCACGTCGACGTCCATGTGCGCGCAGGCGGCCACCGCGGCGTCCAGGGGGAAGTGGTGCCAGGTGAGCCAGCCCAACGGCAGCGAGGGCGCCTGGGCGCGCAGCGTGCCCAGCGCCGGAGGGTCGAAGGAGGTGACGAGCAACGGGCGGCGGCCCGCCTCGGCCGCGACGACGGGACCGAGCAGGGCCGCGGTCGTGCGCGACGGCGGGCGCAGGCTGTCGTCGATCGCGGACTTGAGGTCCACGTCCAGCCCCACGTCGGGTGGCAGCTGCTCCAAGAGGGTGTGCAGCCGGAGCACACCGCGCCGGTCGGCCTCCACCGCGCTGACGTCGGACACGCGGACGCCGTCGGGGAACGTCTGGTCGTGGGCCACCACCAGGACGTCGTCCGCCGTCCGCCGGACGTCGGCCTCCAGCCAGGTCATCCCCAGCGCGGCCGCCGCAGTGAAGGACCCGAGGGTGTTCTCACGGTGGCCGCGGACGACCCCGCAGCCCAGGCCGCGGTGCCCGATGACCGCCGGGCCGGCGCCGAACACGTGGGCGGCCGCGCGCGGGGACGCGGTCAGGGCGGCCTGGTGCCCACCTGTGGGCCCATCGCGTGGACGGGGCACCCCGACGTGCGTCATGAGCGGCGTCCCCCCGGTCCGGGACGGTGTCGAGCGAGCCGTGCTCCCCCATTCCACCCCCGTGGCCGGGGCGCGTCGATGGGGAGCGGCACCGGTCCGTCCGCGGGCGGCCAGGGATCAGCCGCGCAGGGCCCGCACCAGCCGGCGGACGCCGGTCCAGGTCGCGGCCGCAACGGCCACCCACGGCCCGGCGACGATGACCGGGTCGAGGAGCTGGTGCCGGACGTCGCTGCGCCCGCGCCGCGACCGCAGCCCGCCGCGGGTGAACTCCGTCCTCAGGCCGGTGGCCGGCATGTCGGGGCGCAGCGAGACGAACGACCGCAGGTGGCTGCCCCAGGCGTCGACCCGGTCACCGACGATCAGCAGCATCCAGTGCGCCAGCCGGCCCTCGCTGAAGCGGGTGTAGGCGAACCGCCGGATCGCCCCGGACAGACCGCTGAGCGGCTGGGCGGTGCCGAACACCGGCGTGACGAAGGCGTGCTCGACCGAGTGCTCGCGACCCTCGCCGCCGGGCTGCCGCTCCGGGAAGTCCCAGTGGGCGCCGGTGTCGGCCGGGTACTGCAGCTTCGGGTGCGACGGCCGGTCGGCGGGGTCGAGGTCGGCCCCCCAGCCGGGGATGCGGGCGCGCAGCTCCTCCCGGCTCGGGGGCGGGGTGCGCTTGTCCCGGAGGTAGGCGCTGGGGACGTCGGGGTGGGTCACGGTCGTCCTCCTCAGGCCGCGTCGGGCAGGATGAGCGGCTTGATGCAGCCGTCGAGCTTGCTGGAGAACACGTGGTAGGCCTCCGCGATGTGCTCCAGCGGGAAGCGGTGCGTCACCACCTCGCGCGGCGTCAGGTGGCCGTTGCGGACGTGCTCGAACATCCGCGGCCACTGGCGCTTCACCGGCGTCTGGTTCATCCGCAGGGTGAGCCCCTTGTTGAGCGCGTCGCCGAACTTCACCGCGTTGGGGATCGGCCCGTAGGCGCCGACGACCGAGATCGTGCCGCCCTTGCGGACGCCGTCGATGGCCCAGTTGAGCGCGACCGGTGACCCGCCCTGCACCTTCAGCTTGGTGCCGGTGACCTGCTGCAGGAAGTTGCCGTCGGCCTCCGCGCCCACCGCCTCGATGACGACGTCGGCGCCCAGATAGTCGGTCTGCTTCTTCATCTCGACCACGACGTCGTCGTACTCGTCGTAGTCCAGCGTCTCGGCGTGGGCCATCGTCCGGGCCTTCTCCAGCCGCTCCTGCAGGTGGTCGACGACGATCACCCGCCCGGCGCCCATCAGCCACGCCGACTGCGCGGCCACCAGGCCGACGGGCCCGGCCCCGAGCACGACGACGGTGTCCCCCTCGGCGATCTCGCCGAGCTGGGCGCCGAAGTAGCCGGTCGCCGCGGCGTCGGTGAGGACGACGGCGTCCTCGTCGTGCATCCAGTCGGGGATCTTCGCGGGGCCGACGTCGGCGAAGGGCACGCGGACGTACTGCGACTGCCCGCCGTCGTAGCCCCCGGTGGTGTGGGAGTAGCCGTAGATGCCGCCGACCGCCGTCGCGTTGGGGTTGACGTTGTGGCAGTTGGAGTACAGGCCGCGGGCGCAGAACCAGCACGACCCGCAGAAGACGTTGAACGGCACCATCACCCGGTCGCCGACCTGCAGGTTCTGGACCGAGGACCCGACCTGCTCGACGACGCCGATGAACTCGTGGCCGAAGGTGTGCCCGATCCGGGTGTCCGGCATGAGGCCGTGGTAGAGGTGCAGGTCCGAGCCGCAGATGGCGGCCAGCGTGACCCGCACGATCGCGTCGTTGGGGTGCTCGATGGCGGGGACGTCCTTGTCCTCGACCCGCACCTTGTAGGGACCCCGGTAGACCATGGCCCGCATCGCAGGACCTCCTCGCGCTCGCGGGTGGCGGGGCGACCGCCGTCCGTCCACCGGATCGGCTCCCCGGCGTCCCCCGACCCTGACCGACCCGCCGTCCGGCGGCCAGTCGGGACGCCCGGGCACCGGTCCCCCGGGGGATGAGCCCGGCCGCGCCGCGGGGCCGGCCGCGGGCAGCGGTCGGCGGCGACCTGCTCGGCGCACGGAGACCACGCTCGCCGCCCCGGCCGTGAGCGGCCCCGGTCAGGACGGCCGGTCCCCCACGGCCACCGGCCGGTCCGGGTCGGCGCTGTACTGGGACCACGACCCGGCGTAGAGCCGTCCCTGCGGCAGCCCGGCGAGCTCCAGGGCGAGCAGGTCGTGGCAGGCCGTGACGCCGGAGCCGCAGTAGGACACGACGTCGCTGTCGGCGGTCACCCCGGCCGCGGCGAACGTCCGGCGCAGCTCCTCGACCGGGCGGAAGCGGCCGCTGCCGTCCAGGGTGGCCCGGGTTGGCACGTTGACCGCCCCGGGCACGTGCCCGGCCCGCGGGTCGACCGGCTCCCGGTCGCCGCGGTACCGGTCGGGATCGCGGGCGTCGATCACCACCGCCGCCGGGTCGAGGACGTCCTCGACCCCCGCCAGCCGCGCGGCCGGCCACGGGCGGGGGGTGAACACCGCCGGCGCCGGTTCGGGCGCGGCCTGCTCCAGCGGTCCGTCCCAGGCGGCCACCCCGCCGTCGAGCAGGGCCGCCTCGTGCCCGGTCACGCGCAGCATCCAGACGAGGCGGGCCGCGACGACCCCGCCGGCGTCGTCGTAGGCCACCACGGGATCGGCGTCGCCGATGCCCAGCCTGGCCATGCCCTCGGCGAAGACCTCCGGCTCGGGTAGCGGGTGACGTCCGGCGCCGGGGGCGGCGGGCGCGGCCAGCCACCGGTCGAGGTCGACGAAGACCGCGCCCGGCAGGTGCCCGGCGTCGTAGGCGGCGCGACCGGACCGGCCGTCGAGGTACCAGCGCACGTCGGCCAGCACGACCTCGCGGCGGTGCGCGCGCAGCCAGGACGGGGCGACGACGGGAGGAACCACGGCGGCGACCCTACGACCGCCCCTCCCTCGGGCCCGGCCGGACGCGCCTCCTCCCCGGCGGCAGGGTCGCTGCCGGCGGTGAGCAGGAACCGGTCCATCGGGGCGACCAGGCTGTCGCGTCCGGCCGGGTCACCCGCGCCAGCCCGCCGTCGGGCCGCTGCTCGGCCGGGACCCGGGCGACGTCGTCGGCGCCTCCGCCGGGGGCGTCGTCGACCCGGGCGATCGCGCCGACGAGAGGACCTCAACCGCGAGGGAGCAGGCTCAGGACGTCGTCCCGGGCGCCGACCTCGCCACTGCACAGCCCCTCGGCCTCCTCGAGGCGGCGAACGGTCTGCCAGTACCCGGGGGCCCAGGCGCGCAGCACCAGCCCCTCCTCCGAGAACGCGATGAGCGCTCCCGCATCGGTGGCCATCATCCCGGCCTCCACCCGCTCGTCCGTGTCCTCCCTGATCTGCACCGTCCACGCCGGCATACCGCGCTCCCCCTGGCCCGGGGCATCTCCGTCCGACACCCGGTTCAAGAAACCAACCGGGCGCGGTCCCCGGCCGTCAACGCCCCCAGGCGCGCCCTCGCCGTGAGTAGCGGAACAGCAGCGGGCGGATCCGGGCTCAGGCCCGCCAGGCCGGTCGGAGCAGCCGGCGCAGGTCCGGCGCCCGGGCCGAGCGGTCCGGCCGCATCGAGACCCAGGTCCGTCCGCCGGTGCGCAGGCCGAACCCGATCAGCCGGCGGAGCACGACGATCGACGCGGCGGTGGCGAGCGCCTGCCAGCTCGGTTCGCCGACCAGCCGCAGCAGGCCGGCCGCGACGAGCAGGTCCAGGAACACCGGCAGCGCCGCGGCCGGACGGCGGGTCGCGACCAACCCCACCAGGCCGGCCAGCAGCGCAGCCGCGGTCACGAGCAGCGCCAGCGTCCCGGCGACCTCCTGCAGCACGGCGGTCACGTGTCCCGCGCCTGCCGTGTCCCGGTGCCCTCCTCGGCCCGCTCCTCGGCCAGCTGGCGACGCTCCTCGGCGATCTCCTTGGCGAGGAAGTAGTTCAGCGCCGTCCGGATGGCCGCCACCGCGGCGAGCTGGCCGAGCTCGCGGAAGCTGGGCGCCACCGCCGTCCGCAGCACGTCGCTGGCCAGCTGGAACTCCAGACCCAGCGCCAGGAAGCGGCCCAGGCTGAGCCGGACGGGGACGAAGGCGCGGGCGTCGCGCTCGCGCAGGCCGACGACGACGAACCGCACGAAGGCCCACAGCGCCCCGACGACGATCACCGCGGCGCCGCACGCCTCCACGATGGGGACGAGGACGCCGAGCGCCTCCACGAGCAGGTCTTCCACGGCCGCGCCCCTACCCACCGCCTCCCGGCACCACCCGGCCCGTCGGGTGGTTGCGCCCGACCCGCTCGGGTACGGGCCGGTCCGGCTCGGCGGCCGGCCCCGGGACGTCGGACGGCCGCCGCACCAGGACCCGCGGCGTCCGCCTCCCCCGCGGAACGCGCACCGAACGCGCGGTGCCGCGGTCCACCGACCCCTGGAGGGACCAGTGACGCTGCTCGACGCGGGAGCGCGGTCGGCGACGCCGTTCGCCGCCCCGGCCCGGGCCGCGACGGCGGTCTCGGGCGCGGCGGTGGTCGCCGTCCTCCTGGTCGAGCTCGCCGTCCCCGGCGGGTGGGGCGACATCGCGTGGGTCGTGCTCGTCGCCGGACTGCTGCTCGGCCTGCCGCACGGCGCGGTCGACCACCTGGTACCCGCCACGCGGCTGCGTTGGTCGCTCCCCCGGGTGGCCGTCTTCGCCGCCGGCTACGCCGCGCTGGCCGGCGGGGCGTGGCTGGCCTTCCGCGCGTGGCCGGGCCCGGCGCTGCTGCTGTTCGTCGTCGTCTCCGCCTGGCACTTCGGCACCGGGGAGACCGCCTTCGCCGACCTGCGCGCCGGTCGCCCGGTGCGGCGCCGGGCGACCGCGGCCCTCGTGGTCGGAGCCGTCGTGCTGCTCGTGCCCCTGACCCGTGGAACGGCGGGGACGGAGGCGGTCGTCGCGGCCGTCGTCCCCGGCTCCGACGGGACCCTCCCGCCGGGCGTGCGGACGGCGGTGCTCGCGGTCGTGCTACCGGCCGCGGCGCTCCTGGCGGCGGAGCTGGTGCGGCGGCGGCACCGGCTGGAGGCGGCCGAACTGTCCGCTCTGGTCGTCCTGGTGCTCGTCGTCCCGCCGCTGGCCGCCTTCGGCGTCTACTTCGGCTGCTGGCACTCCGTGCGGCACGTGGCCCGCGTGGTCGCCGAGGACCCCGGCAGCACCGCCGACCTGGCGGCCGGCCGGATCGGCCGGCCGCTGCGCCGCTTCGCGGTCCGGGCCGCACTGCCGACGGCCGCCGTTCTCGGCGTGCTGGGGCTGCTGTGGTCGGCCGCCGGTGGGTGGCCTGCCTTCGTGGCCACCGACCTGCCGCTGCTGGCCGCGCTGACGCTGCCGCACGTCCTCGTCGTCGGCTGGCTGGACGCCGCTCCCCCGTCGCCGGGACGGTGAGGCCTCAGGCCTCAGGCCCGCCGAGGACGTCGGCGAGGGTGAGGCGGTCGGCCCGCGGCCGGTCCACGACGGTCACCGGATCCATCCCGGCTCCTCCGGCCGGCCCCGCGACGGTCTGCAGCAGGGAACCCCAGCGGGTGGCGTGCCGGCGCATCGACCGCGCCGGGACGGACCGCCCGCGGGCGACCTGCCCGCTCTCGGCGAGCTCCCGTGAGGCGTCCAGCAGCACCAGCCGCACCGAGCGCCCGGCACGCCGCGCGGCGTGCAGCACGGCGGACCGCCACCACGGCCGGGTCCAGGGGTCGGTGAGGACGACGACCGGCGCGGACCCGGAGACGACGCGGAGCACCCGGACCCGGTGCCAGGCGTGCACCAGCGGCCGGACCAGGCGGTACGGGAGGCGCACGCCCGCCGCCTCCACCCGCGCGGCGACGTCCTCGGAGTCCAGGCCGACGACCTCGGGCGCCCGCTCGGCCACCAGCCGGCGCAGCAGCGTCGTCTTGCCGCTGCCCGGGAGCCCGCCGACGACCACCAGGACGCCGTGCGGTGCCGCACCCCCGGGAACCCGTCCGGCCCCGGTGGCGGCCGCGCCGGTGTGCACCACCACGTGCGGTCACCTCCTCCGTGTCTGCGCTCCCCATGGTCCCCGCGACGGCTCGGAGACGGCGGTGGACCGGCTGTGGGATCGCTGTGGGATGCGCCCGTTCGAGTTCCGCTCACAGGCCCCTGACCTGGGCGTTAGGCGAGCCTCAGCTTGCTGGCGGGGTACCCGGGGATCTGCCAACCTGGGGCATGACCTCTCTGCAGGACATGCCCCAGGTTCAGGACTGCGCCGTCAGCAGCTGCTCGTACAACGCCGAGCACAACTGTCACGCGGGCGCGATCACGGTGGGCGGCGACCACGCCCACTGCGGCACCTTCGTGGAGATCAGCTTCCGCGGCGGTCTCGACCGCAACGGGATGGTCGGCGCCTGCCACCGCGCCGACTGCGTGCACAACGACAAGCTGGAGTGCCACGCCCCGGGCGTGCGCGTCGGGCCGGGCACCGACGCCGCCGACTGCCTCACCTACGAAGCCAGGTGACCTGAGGGAACGGCCCGGCTGCGGGGGCCCGCTGCGAGCCCCCGATCGGCCCTCCTGCAGGGGCCCGCCGCGAGCCCGCGGGTGCCGGGGGCGGGAGGGTCCTCACGGGGGCAGCGGGGTCCTCCGGCTACGAGGCCAGGTAGTCCAGGTCCCCCACCGACTCGGCCGTCAGCCCGCCGGCCGGGTCGGCGCGCAGCGCACCGTCGGCCACGGCCAGCGCCGCGACCGGGTCGTCGTCGTCCACCAGGACGGCGCGGCCACCGGTGGCCACCGGGCGCAGTGCCGCGAGGACAGCGCGACGGTCGGGTGCGGCCAGCCCCTCGGTGAGCCGGTCGACGAGCACGATGGTGGCCCCCTGCGCGCGCACGGACTCAATCGCCTCGATGCGCCGGTCCACGTCGTCGTCCGCCGCTGCCGCGACGCGGTGCACCCGCACGGCGGCGTGGCCGGAGGCGCACCGACCGCTGTCGTCGTCCAGCGCCGCCATCACCCGGCGACGGGCCGCAGCCGGGCCCAGCAGCACGGTCACGTCCCCGACCGGCAGTCGCAGCCCCACCCGGACCTCCATCGCCTCGTTCCCGCCGTCCGACGGGTAAGGCGAGGCTAACCTCCGCCCGGCGGCGCCGTCCAGCCCGCCCGCCCCGGGGGACAGCACAGCGGCGCCGCCCCGGCCGGGGACGGCGCCGCTGCTGCGCGAGGGGTCAGTCGTTGTCGGGGCCGCCCCACCACCCACCGTGGCCGCCCCACGGGCGGTCCTCGTGCGTCGAGTTGACCCACTCGGTGACCCGCTGCTCCACGTCGGCCAGCCGCTCGTCGGCCACGTCCTGGGGCATCCCGCTCTCGACGGCCTTGGCGATGCCCTCGCGCTGGGCGGTGACCAGCGCGTCGACGACGGTGTCCACTGCGACGCCCTTCCCCTCGGCGACCTTCGCGAGCGTGGCCCCCTCGGCCTGCAGCGCGGTGCGCAGCTCGTCCTCGGTCATGCCCAGGGCCTCGGCGGCGGCCTCCACACCGTGCCAGCCGCCGTGACCCCAGTGGCCGCCGAAGCCGGAATCGCCGAGCGTGGTGGCCACTTCGTCGGCCTGCTCCTGGCTGATCGACCCGTCGTCGACCAGGCCGGAGAGCGCGTCCTTGATCCGGTCCACGACGGACGTCGACGCGCCGTCCGTGTCCTCGGTCTGGGCGACAGCGGGGACGGCCACGGCCAGCCCGGTGAGCGTGAGAGCGCCGGCTGCGGCGGCGACGACCAACTTCTTGCGCACGGTTGTCTCCTCGATCCGCGGCCGGGGTTTCCAGCCGTCGAGGAGATGCTCGACCCGGAACCTGTGACGGAGCTGTCAGTGCGCCGTGCCCTCCCTGGAGATCGCGGGCTCGTCGGCGGCCGGCGCCGCGACGCGCGCCCGGGGCCGCGTGGGAGCCGGCCGCGCGGCGGAGGGCCCCCACCCGACGGACCTGCGGGTGCGCGTGCAGGCGGAAACCGCGCCACCCGGTGAGCCGCACGGGTGCCGCTCACGTCGCTGCGGTGCGCCGTGCGCGGCGGGGAGGGCAGGACGACCGGCGCGGCCGGGTGGCCTGGGCCGCCTCCCTCGACCCGGTCCTCGGCGAGCGGCTGCACACCCTGGCCGCACGCATGGACTGGAGCTGACCGCGGCTCACAGGTCGACGGCCATGGTCCCGTCGGCGGCACCCGGCACCGGGGAGAACCCGGCCGAGCGGTAGAGGCGCACGGACGGGTTCCCGGCCTCGACGCTGAGGCCGACCCGTGTCAGCCCCCGCCGGCGGGCCTCCTCGAGCGCCTGGCTAAGCAGCCCGCCGCCGATCCCCCGCCCGCGGTGGCCGGACCACACGGAGAGGCTGAGCTCCGGGACGCCGTCCGCCACGAACCCGTAGCCCGGGTCGTCGCCGGGGAGGAACAGCGCCCAGACCACGCCCACCGCCAGGCCCCGGGTCTCGGCCACGAACCCGAGGTCGCCGCGCTCCGGCCGGAACTCGCAGTAGTGGCGCAGCTCGGGGGTCCGCTCGACGTGGCGGGCGGTGAACCGCGGTTCCCCCGTCCAGTTCACGTTCGCCAGGGTCGCCGTCCGCAGCAGCTCGCCGTCGTCGGCGGTGAGCGGGCGGGTGGTCACCGCGGTCCCCACGGGGCCTCAGACGAGGAAGCGGTAGGCCGTCGTCCCGGGGGCGACGTGCTGGATGCGCAGCGGGCTGGCCTCGATCCGCGCCAGCAGCGCCGGGAAGTCCGCCGCGCTGCCGAGCTCGATGCCGGTGAGCGCGGCCCCGGTCTCCCGGTTGTCGCGCTTGACGTACTCGAACAGCACGATGTCGTCGTCCGGGCCGAGGACCTCGTCGAGGAAGCGGCGCAGCGCACCGGGCTCCTGCGGGAACTCGATGAGGAAGTAGTGCTTGAGGCCGCGGTGCACCAGCGAGCGCTCGACCACCTCGCCGTAGCGGCTCACGTCGTTGTTGCCGCCCGACAGCAGGCAGACCACCGTCTGCCCCGGCCCGACGGGCACCAGCCCACCGGTGAGCGCGGCGGTCGCCAGCGCCCCCGCGGGCTCGGCGATCACGCCGTCCACCTGGTAGAGGTCGAGCATCTCGGTGCAGATCTGGCCCTCGGGCACCGCGACCAGCTCGGCACCCGCGTCGCGCACCAGCGGGAAGGTCACGTCGCCGACCCGGCGGACCGCGGCGCCGTCGACGAAGGTGTCCAGCTGCGGCAGCTCCACCGGCGTCCCGGCGGCCAGCGCCGCGGCCATGCTCGCCGCCCCGGCCGGCTCGACCCCGACGACGCGGGTCGCGGGGCTGTGCCGCCGCAGCCAGGTCGCGCAGCCGGCCAGCAGGCCACCGCCGCCGACGGGGAGGACGACGACGTCCGGCGGCGTGGGCAGCTGCTCGAGGAGCTCCAGGGCGACGGTCGCCTGGCCGACCACGGTGGGGACGGCGTCGAACGCGGGCACCAGGGTCGCCCCCGTGTCCCGCGCGAGGGTCAGCGCGGCGGCCGCGGCCTCGTCGTAGGAGTCGCCGGTGACGACCAGGTCGACCGTCTCCCCGCCGAGCGCGGCGATGCGGTCCCGCTTCTGGCGCGGCGTCGTCCCGGGGACGACGACCGAGCCGTGCACGCCCAGCGCCCGGCAGGCATAGGCGACCCCCTGCCCGTGGTTGCCGGCGCTGGCGCACACCACGCCGGCGGCCTGCCGGGTGGCGTCGAGCTGGCTGATCGTGTTGTAGGCGCCGCGGATCTTGTAGGAGCGGCCGACCTGCAGGTCCTCCCGCTTGACCCAGACGTCGGCGCCGGTGGCGCCGGACAGCCGTGCGCTGCGCTGCAGCGGCGTCCGCTCGGCCACCCCGGCGAGCCTGCGGGCGGCCGCCTCGACCTCGGCGCCGAAGCGCTCCGCCGTCCCGGGGTCTGCGACGTCGACGCGGTTCTCCACGCGTCCATCCTCCGCGACCGGCACCCGGGCGCCGGGGTCAGGCTGCGCGGTGCCGGGCCGGCCGGGTTCGCCGCACACTGGGGCGGTGAGCCCGCAGACCCCCGAGAGCCCGGCGACCCGGCGCGGCGTCGTCCGGCTGCTCAACACCACCGGCGGTCGGCTGCTCTGCCTCGCCGGCGCGGTCGACGCCGCCGCCGTCGACGCGTTCTGGCGGTGCTACGGCCGCGAGCCCGCGCGGATCGACCGCATCGACGCCCGCTCGGTCACCGCGCTGTCCGAGCCCGGGTGCGAGCTGCTGCTCGACCACGTCGAGACCGCCGAGCTCGCCGGCCGGCCGGTGGAGCTGCGCCCCTCCCCCGCGGTCACCCGCGTGCTGACCGGCCGGGACTCCGGCGCCGGCACCGACTGACCGCGAGCCGGCGTCGCAGTGCCCCTCGCGACACCGTGCCCGGCCCCGACCGGCAGGTCCGCCGGTCGGGACCGGTCACGGCCGGCACCTCCGCCGGTTCAACCTCGGATGAGGTCCCCGAAGCGCGCGCAGCTCTCGTCGACGGCGGCCTGTGCGGCGGGCGAGACCGTCCCCATGTCGAAGAAGCCGTGGATCATGCCGTCGTAGCGCTGCACGTCGGCCCGGACGCCGGCGGCCTGCAGCGCTGCTCCGTAGGCCTCGCCCTCGTCGCGCAGCGGGTCGTACTCCGCCGTGACGATGACGGCCGGGGGCAGGACGGAGAGGTCGGCGCCGTGCAGCGGGGACAAGCGGGCGTCCCTCGCGTCCTCCCAGGCCCCGGCGTAGTGGCCGTAGAACCAGTCCATGGTGTCCTTCTCGAGGAAGTAGCCCTTGGCGTTCTCCACGCGGGAGGGGTACTCGCCCTCGGCGTCGACGGCGGGGTAGATGAGGAACTGGCCGACCAGCGGGGTGCCGTCAGCGGTCAGCTGCTGGGCCACCACGGCGGCGAGGTTGCCGCCGGCGCTGTCGCCGGCGACCGCGAGCCGGTCGTCCCCGCCGAGCTCAGCGCGGTGCTGGGCCACCCAGCGGGCCGCGGCCACCGCGTCCTCGGCCGCGGCGGGGAACGGGTGCTCGGGCGCCAGCCGGTAGTCGACCGCGACGACGACCGCCCGGGCACCGCGGCAGACGTTGCGGGCCATGTTGTCGTGGGTGTCCAGGTCGCCGATCACCCAGCCGCCACCGTGGAGGAAGACGACGGTCGGGAAGGGGCCCTCACCCTCGGGCCGGTACACCCGCGCCCGGAGCTCACCCTGGGCGCCGGGGACGGTGCGGTCCTCGGTGCCCGCCACGGGGACGAGCTGCTCCGGGGTGCGGGCACCGTGGGTGAGCTGCAGGTACAGGGCGCGCCCCGCCTCGGGGCTCCCCTCGTACATGGGCGGCAGGCCCGCCTGTTGCATCATGGTGAGCATCGCTGCGATGTGCGGGTCGACCGGCACGGGGATCTCCTGACGTCTCGGCATGAGGGTGGACGGCGGGACGCGAGGCGTCCCGCCGGTGGATCGCTGGCCCGGCTCAGTTGTAGAGCAAGGACTTGCCGTCGAGATCGACGGCGGGCAGCGTCGTCCGCTCCCGCGCGTACTCCAGCAGGTGGGTCCACGGCTCGCGGTCATCCTGCTTGAACACGAGGTGCATCGAGCGCACGACTAGCCGGCGTTGACGTTCTGCTGGTCGGCCTACGGCCGCAACGGCATGTCCGCGTCCTCGGGGCGCAGGGTGGGGCGACCGTCGTGGCGCCCTGCTCCTCCATGTGCGCCAGCAGCCGGCACACGAACTCGCTGACCAGGTCGGCCCGCAGCGTCCAGCTGTTGCGGGAGTAGCCGAACACGTAGGCCATGTTCGGCACACCGCTGATCATGACGCCGCGCCAGGTGACGCGTCCGGGGAAGTCGACCGGCTCGCCGTCGACCGTGAACGCGACCCCGCCGGAGAGGCTCAGATCGAAGCCGGTGACGACGACGTCCGCCTCGAGCTCCTCCCCCGCGGTCAGCCGGATCCCGGTCTCGGAGAACGTCTCGATGGTGTCGGTGACCACCGACGCCGTCCCCTCGCGCAGTGCCGTGAACAGGTCCCCGTCGGGGACGACGGCGAGCCGCTGCTGCCAGGGGCGGTAGCCCGTCCGCACCTGATCCGGGCACCCGCGGGTGTCCGCCGGCACCCACCGGTCCCGGCGGCGTGGGTGGACCGGCTGCACCGGGGGTACCCCGGCGCCCATGAGCGGGAAGTCGGCGGAGGACTACGCGGACGACTACACGGACCCGGAGCTGCGCGAGCGGCTCAAGGAGGAGATCAAGGCGGGCGACCGCGGCGGGCGACCCGGGCAGTGGAGCGCCCGCAAGAGCCAGCTGCTCACCCGCGAGTACGAGGCGCACGGCGGCGGTTACCGGCACGAGGGCGAGCGCACGGCGTCGCAGGAGCACCTGCAGGAGTGGACCGAGCAGGAGTGGCACACCGCCGACGGCGGCGACCGCGCCCGTGGACCCGACGGCACGTCGCGCTACCTCCCCGACGCCGCCTGGCAGCTGCTGAGCGACCAGGAGAAGCGGGCCACCGACCGCCGGAAGAAGAGCGGCGAGGACCAGCACGTCGCCAACACCGACGCGGCTCGGGAGGCCCGCAAGGCCGCCGAACTGGTCGACGTCGACGCGGCCGAGGCGCGCAGGCGGGTCGGGCAGATGTCCGGGGACTCCCAGCTCGACCGCGCCGAGCGGGCCGAGCGCGACCTCGGCAAGGGGCGCAAGACGGTGCTCGAGGCGATCGAGCGCCGGCGCCACCGCGACTGACCCGGCGAGGGCGCCCGCTGCAGACGACGGCACGAGAGCGGGGTCCCGGTGCCCCCCGACCCCGCTCTCGTGGGGTATGACGACATCGACGTCGCCGCCGCTGCCGGCCACGGCAGGACTCTGCGGGCAGGCGGCGGAGCGGCGGGACGAGTCGAGCACGGTGCGCCGCGACGTCGCGGCCGACCGGGAGGGAGCGGCATGAGGGTGGCGCTGTTCGCCACGTGTCTGGTGGACACGGTGGCGCCGCAGGTCGCGATGGCCACGGCGAGGCTGCTCGAGCGGCTGGGCCACGAGGTCGTCGTCCCGGCGGGACAGGCCTGCTGCGGGCAGATGCACGTCAACACCGGCTACCGGCGCGAGGCGGTGCCGATCGTGGCCAACCACGTGCGGGCCTTCGCCGGCGCCGAGGCGGTCGTGTCGCCGTCCGGGTCGTGCGTGGCCTCGATCCACCACCAACAGGCCATGGTGCTGCGCCGGGCCGGCGAGGAGGAGCTCGCCGCCGAGGCCGAGGCGCTGGCCGGGCGGACCTACGAGCTCTCGCAGTTCCTCGTCGACGTCCTCGGGGTGACCGACGTCGGCGCCTACTACCCGCACCGGGTCACCTACCACCCGACCTGCCACTCGCTGCGGCTGCTCAGGGTGGGCGACCGGCCGCTGCAGCTGCTCCGGGCCGTCCGCGGGCTGACGCTCGTCGAGCTGCCGGCCGCCGAGCAGTGCTGCGGCTTCGGCGGCACCTTCTCGCTGAAGAACGCCGACACCTCGACGGCGATGCTGACCGACAAGATGGCCAACGTGCTGTCCACCCACGCGGAGGTGTGCACCGCCGGTGACGCCTCCTGCCTCATGCACATCGGCGGTGGGCTCTCCCGGCTGCGGTCGGGGACGCGCACCGTGCACCTGGCCGAGATCCTGGCCTCGACGGAGGACGCCGTGAGCCCGCAGCAGACCACCCGACCGGCGGTGTCGGCATGACCACCACCCCCCAGGACCTGCACACCGACCAGACCTCCCTGGCCCCGGGAGCGCCCCGGTCCGGGACGACGTTCCTCGGCCTGCCCACCGCACCCCGCGGGGTCGGCCACCTGCGCGGCGACCGTTCCTTCCCGGAGGCCGCCCGCGACGCGCTGCGCGACGGCCAGCTGCGGGCCAACCTCGGGCACGCGACGAGCACCATCCGCGCCAAGCGGGCCAAGGTCGTCGGCGAGGTGCCCGACTGGGAGCAGCTGCGCCAGGCCGGCAAGGCCCTGAAGACCGCCACCATGGCGCGGCTCGACGAGCTGCTGGTGCAGCTCGAGGAGCAGGTCACCGCCCGCGGCGGCACGGTGCACTGGGCCCGTGACGCCGACGAGGCCAACGCGATCGTCACCCGGCTGGTGCAGGCCACCGGCGCCGACGAGGTGGTCAAGGTCAAGTCGATGGCCACCCAGGAGATCGGCCTCAACGAGGCGCTCGAGGACGCCGGCATCACGGCGCACGAGACCGACCTCGCCGAGCTGATCGTGCAGCTCGGGGACGACGCGCCCAGCCACATCCTGGTGCCGGCGATCCACAAGAACCGCGCCGAGATCCGGGAGATCTTCCTGCGCACCATGCCGCAGTTCCAGGGCCCCGACGCCGACCGCGAGCTCCCCGACGAGCCGCGCCGGCTGGCCATGGCCGCCCGCACCCACCTGCGCGAGCGGTTCCTGCGCGCCCGGGTGGCCATCAGCGGCGCCAACTTCGCCGTCGCCGAGACCGGCACCCTCGCCGTCGTCGAGAGCGAGGGCAACGGCCGGATGTGCCTGACCCTGCCGCAGACGCTGATCACCGTCATGGGCATCGAGAAGCTGGTGCCGACCTGGCGCGACCTCGAGGTGTTCCTGCAGCTGCTGCCCCGTTCCTCCACCGGGGAGCGGATGAACCCGTACACGTCGATGTGGACCGGCGTCACGCCCGGCGACGGCCCGCAGGAGTTCCACCTGGTGCTGCTCGACAACGGGCGGACGGCGGTGCTCGCCGACGAGGTGGGCCGCGAGGCGCTGCACTGCATCCGCTGCTCGGCCTGCCTCAACGTCTGCCCGGTGTACGAGCGCACCGGCGGGCACTCCTACGGCTCGGTGTACCCGGGCCCGATCGGCGCCGTCCTCTCCCCGCAGCTGACCGGGGTCGAGGACAACGCCTCGCTGCCGTACGCCTCGTCGCTGTGCGGCGCCTGCTACGACGCGTGCCCGGTGGCGATCGACATCCCCTCGATCCTGGTGCACCTGCGCGCCGAGCACGTCGAGGCGCAGGAGAGGACGACCCCCGAGGCGGCCACATTCAGGGCGCTGGCCACGGCGATGTCGCACCCGTGGCTGTGGCGACTGACCCAGCGGGCCGCGGGCCTGGGCCGGTTCCTCGCCCGCGGGAAGCCGACGATGCCGCCGGTGCTGCCACCACCGGCCTCGAGCTGGACGCGGAGCCGCGACCTGCCCACCCCGCCACGGGAGACCTTCACCCAGGCCTGGGCGCGGGAGCACGGAGGCCGGTCGTGACCACCGCCCGCGAGGAGGTGCTCGGCCGGATCCGCACCGCGCTGGGCGAGCACCGGCCGGAGGTGGTGGTCCCCCGCGACTACCGCACCACCGACGACCGCCCGGCCGAGCAGCTCCTCGACGTCCTCGTCGACCGGCTCGAGGACTACAAGGCCTCCGTGCTGCGCTGTGGACCGGAGCAGATCGGGGCCACCGTGGCCGCCGCCCTCGACACCGGGCTGGGCGCCGGCTGGGACCCCGGCTCCGTCGTCGTCGCCCCCGGGGTGCCGACCGGCTGGCGGCCGGACGGCGCCCGCGAGGACGACGGCCGCCCCGCTGTCGAGCTGGCCGCGTTCGCCGCGACGCTGACCGGGATCGCGGTGGCGATCGGGGAGACCGGCACGCTGGTCCTGGACGGCGGCCCGCTGTCCGGCCGGCGGGCGATCTCGCTGCTGCCCGACTGCCTGGTCTGCGTGGTCGAGGCCGGGCAGGTCGTCGGCGGCGTCCCGGAGGCGCTGCCGCGGCTGGACCCGAACGCCCCGCTGACGATGGTCAGCGGCCCGTCCGCGACCAGCGACATCGAGCTGCAGCGGGTCGAGGGCGTGCACGGCCCGCGTACGCTGGTCGTGGTGCTGGTCGCCTGACGCCGGTCAGCTGGTCGGGCCGGCGCTCGACGAGCCGGCGCCGGTCGACTCCGGGACCGTGCTGTCGCCGGCGCCGTCCCCGGCCGCCGGACCGTTCCCGGGCGAGCTGCTCGGCGTGCCGGTGTCCGCGCCCGGCTCGGTCTCCGACGAGGTGCTCGGCGTAGCGGTGTCCGTGCTGTCGTCGGTGGGCGCGGGCTCCTCCGGGGGCAGCGGTGCCTCGCTGCTGTCCGTCGGCGAGGTCGGCTCCGATGACGGCTCCGATGACGGCTCGGGCGCTGTCGTGGTGGTGTTCCCGGACGGCGGAGCCGGCGTCTCCGCCGACGTGGACCCCTCCGCCGGAGCAGGGTCCTCCGTCGAGGAGGACTCCCCCGCCGGGGCGGAGCTCTCCGCCGGAGCGGCGTCCTCGGCCGGGGCGGGGTCCTGGGCGGGAGGTGCGTCCTCAGGGGTCGTCACCGGTGCGTCCCCGGCGGGCGCGGGCTCCTCTTCGGGGGCGGTGGGCGGCGCCGCCACGAGGACCTCCACCCGGTCCCCCGGCCGGATCTCGGTGCCGGCCGGGTCGAGCGCGGTGACGGTGCCCGGCGTGGCGCCCGGGTCGACCTGCGCCTGCTGGCCCACGGTCAGCCCCAGCCCGGTCAGCTCGGCGGCGACCTCCTCGACCGGACGCCCCACGTACTCCGCGGCGGTCAGCACGAGACCCGGGTCCACCGACGACGGCGCGACGGCCGACGACGGCGCGACAGCCGACGGCGGCGCGACAGCCGTCGACGGCGCGACAGCCGTGCTGTCGTCGTCGCCGAGCCCACCGACCAGCGCGACCACGCCGCCGCCGAGCAGCAGGACCGCGAGCACGGCCAGCACCAGCAGCAGCGGCCGGCGGCGGGAGCCGCGGTCGTCGTCGTGGGGACGCGGCGGCGCGCCGGCCGCCACCCTGTGCGCCGCCGGTGGTGTGGCCGCGGCGACGGCGGCCGGGGCGATCGGCCGGGTCGGCGGCGCGGTGCCGGACGGGCCGTGGACGGTCTCCTCGATGGCGTGCAGGAACGCGTCGCCGTCGGGCAGGCGCTGCTGCGGGTCCTTGGCCAGCGCGGCGTCGATGAGGTGCCGGACGTCGGATGGGACCTCGTCGGGCAGCGGGTCGGGGTCCTCGTACACGTGCTTGAGCGCCACGTTCACCGGGTTGGTGCCGGCGAAGGCGGCGTGTCCGGTCAGCGACTCGTAGCCGACCAGGCCGAGCGCGTAGACGTCGCTGGCCGGGCTGACCCGCTCCCCGGCGGCCTGCTCGGGCGACATGTACTGCGGGGTGCCGATGACCTGGCCGGTGCCGGTCAGCGGCACGCTCCCGGCCGAGCAGGCGATGCCGAAGTCGGTGAGCTTCACGCTGCCGTCGGAGCGGACCAGGATGTTGCCGGGTTTGACGTCACGGTGGACGACGCCGGCGCGGTGCGCCTCCGCCAGCCCGGCGGCGGCCTGGGACAGCACCGAGAGGGCGGCATCGGGGTCCAGCGGCCCCTCCTCGGCGAGCAGCGTCGACAGCGGCGCGCCGTCGACCAGCTCCATCACGAGGAAGGCGACGTTCTCGCCGGTGTCCTCCGCCGTCGCCTCCCCGTAGTCGAGGACGGTGGCGATGTTCGGGTGGCTCAGGGCCGCGGTGTGCCGGGCCTCGGCGCGGAACCGGGCGAGGAAGGTCTGGTCGTCGGCGTACTCGCTGCGCAGCACCTTCACCGCGACCGGCCGGTTCAGCATCGTGTCCCGACCGCGCCAGACCTGCCCCATCCCGCCCGTGGCGATGAGCTGCTGCAGTTCGTAGCGGCCGCTCAGGGTCTGTCGTCCCCCGTCGGCCGTGGTCACACCGCGCTCCGTCCCGTGCTGCTGCCTGGCTCCCGCCCCCTCCCGGCGGCCCCGGAGGGCCGGGCCGCGGCGGTCCACGCTGCGCGTGCGGACCGGTCGGGCGCGCACGGCTGCGCTCTGCCTGCCTGCCCAACCCCGGACCGAACTGAACGACCGGGTCCGCCCGGACCGCGACACCCGGGCCGGCACTCACACACCGTCGCGGCCGGGCGACGCGGCGCCGCGGTGGGCGTCCCGGTTCTCGGAGCCTGCGAGGGTGGGGAGGAGAGGCGGCCCCCGGCAGGGTCCCGCCGCGCGCCTGCGAGTAGCGGGGGCAGGGGGGTCCGCTTTCAGGACAGGACGACCAGCAGGTCACCGCCCTCCACCTGCTGGACGCCGCTGATGGCCAGCCGCTTGACCGTGCCGGCGACCGGCGCGGTGATCGAGGCCTCCATCTTCATCGCCTCGATCGTGGCGATCGGCTGCCCGGCCTCGACGGTGTCGCCCTCGCCGACCTGCAGGGTGACCACGCCGGCGAACGGTGCGGCGACCTGGCCGGGGTCGCTGCGGTCGGCCTTCTCGGCGGCCTTGACCTGTGCGTCGACCGAGCGGTCGCGCACCGAGACCGGTCGCAGCTGGCCGTTGAGGGTGCACATGACCGTGCGCATGCCGCGCTCGTCGGCGTCGGAGACGGCCTCCACCCCCACGAGCAGGGTGACCCCGGGCTCCAGGTCGACGGCGTGCTCGTCGCCGGGGCGCAGCCCGTAGAGGAACTCCTTGGTCGGCAGCACCGAGACGTCGCCGTAGGAGTCGACGTGCGCCTCGTACTCGCGCGTGGGTCCCGGGAAGAGCAACCGGTTGAGGGTCTGCCGGGGCTGCTCGGCCAGCCCGCGCTCGTCCTCCGCCGACAGCTCCGCCGGCGGCTCGGCCGGACGGCGGCCCTCCAGCGCACGGCTGCGGAACGGCTCGGGCCAGCCGCCGGGCGGGTCGCCCAGCTCGCCGCGCAGGAAGCCGATCACCGAGTCGGGCAGGTCGTACTTCCCGGGTTCGGCGGCGAAGTCCTCGACGGTGACGCCGGAACCGACGAGCTGCAGCGCCAGGTCCCCGACCACCTTGGACGACGGGGTGACCTTGACCAGCCGGCCCAGCAGCCGGTCGGCCGCCGCGTAGGCGTCCTCGACCTCCTCGAACCGCTGCCCCAGTCCCAGCGCGATTGCCTGCTGGCGCAGGTTGGACAGCTGCCCGCCGGGGATCTCGTGCCGGTAGACCCGTCCCGTGGGCGCGGCCAGGCCGGACTCGAACGGCGCGTAGACCCGTCGGACGGCCTCCCAGTACGGCTCCAGGTCGTTGACCGCGCCGAGGTCCAGGCCGGTGGCCCGCTCGGTGGCATCGGTGGCCGCGACGATCGCCGACAGCGGCGGCTGGCTCGTGGTGCCGGCCATGGAGGCGACCGCGCCGTCCACGGCGTCGACCCCGGCGTTCCAGGCCGCCAGCAGCGTGGCGAGCTGGCCGCCTGCGGTGTCGTGGGTGTGCAGGTGCACCGGCAGGTCGAAGCGCTCGCGCAGGGCGGTCACCAGCGTCGCGGCCGCCGGTGGGCGCAGCAGGCCGGCCATGTCCTTGATCGCCAGCACGTGCGCGCCGGCGTCGACGATCTGCTCGGCCAGCCGCAGGTAGTAGTCCAGCGTGTAGAGGTCCTCGCCGGGGTCGGAGAGGTCGCCGGTGTAGCACAGCGCCACCTCGGCGACCGCCGTCCCGGTCTCCCGGACCGCGTCGATCGCCGGGCGCATCTGGGCGACGTCGTTGAGCGCGTCGAACACCCGGAAGACGTCGATGCCGGTGGCGGCGGCCTCGCGGACGAAGGCGTCGGTGACCGCCTCGGGGTAGGGCGTGTAGCCGACGGTGTTGCGGCCGCGCAGCAGCATCTGCAGGCAGAGGTTGGGCACGGCCTCGCGCAGCGCGGCCAGCCGGTCCCACGGGTCCTCGTGCAGGAAGCGCAGGGCGACGTCGTAGGTGGCCCCGCCCCAGGCCTCCAGGCTGAACAGCTGCGGGACGGTGCGCGCCACGTGCCCGGCGACGGCAAGCAGGTCCTTGGTGCGCACCCGGGTGGCCAGCAGCGACTGGTGGGCGTCGCGGAAGGTGGTGTCGGTGACCGCCAGCGCGGTCTGCGCGCGCAGCTCGGCGGCGAAGGCCTCCGGGCCGGTGGCGAGCAGCCGCTGGCGGGAGCCGTCGGGCGGCGGCGTGCGCAGGTCGAGGTGCGGCAGCTTCTGGACCGGGTCGACCAGGTGCGGGCGCTCCCCGTGCGGCCGGTTCACCGTGACGTCGGCCAGGTAGGTGAGCAGTCGGGTGCCGCGGTCCGCGGAGCTCCGGGCGGTGAGCAACTGGGGACGCTGCTCGATGAAGGAGGTGGTGACCCGCCCGGCCTGGAAGTCCGGGTCGTCGAGCAGCGCCTGCAGGAACGGGATGTTCGTGGCCACGCCGCGGATGCGGAACTCGGCGACCGCCCGGCGCGCCCGGGCCACCGCGATGCCGAAGTCCCGGCCGCGGCAGGTCAGCTTCACCAGCATCGAGTCGAAGTGCGCGCCGACCTCCGCGCCCAGCGCCGAGCCGCCGTCCAGCCGGATGCCGGCGCCGCCCGGGGAGCGGTAGGCGGTGATCCGGCCGGTGTCCGGGCGGAAGCCGTTGGCCGGGTCCTCGGTGGTGATCCGGCACTGCAGCGCGGCACCCCGCAGCCGGATGGTGTCCTGCGACAGGCCCAGGTCGGCGAGGGTCTCCCCCGAGGCGATGCGCAGCTGGCTCTGCACCAGGTCGACGTCGGTGACCTCCTCGGTGACCGTGTGCTCGACCTGGATCCGCGGGTTCATCTCGATGAAGACGTGCCGGCCCTCCCGGTCGAGGAGGAACTCCACCGTGCCGGCGTTGACGTAGCCGATGGCCCGGGCGAAGGCGACGGCGTCGGCGCAGATCCGCTCGCGCAGCGCGGGGTCCAGGTTCGGCGCCGGGGCGAGCTCGACGACCTTCTGGTGCCGGCGCTGCACCGAGCAGTCCCGCTCGAACAGGTGCACCACGTTCCCCTGCCCGTCGGCCAGGATCTGCACCTCGATGTGCCGGGGCTCCACGACCGCCTGCTCGAGGAAGACCGTCGCGTCGCCGAACGCCGACTCCGCCTCCCGCATCGCCGCCTGCACCGCGCCGGCCAGCTCCGCCGGGTCCTCCACCCGGCGCATGCCGCGCCCGCCGCCGCCGGCCACCGCCTTGACGAACACCGGGAAGGGCAGCTGCTCGGCGGCGGCGAGCAGGGCGTCGAGGTCGGCGCTGGGCTCGGTCGAGGCGAGCACCGGCAGGCCGGCGTCGCGCGCCGCGGCGATCGCCCGCGCCTTGTTGCCGGTCAGCTCCAGCACCGACGCCGGTGGGCCGACGAAGGTGATCCCGGCCTGCGCGCAGGCCTCGGCCAGGTCCGGGTTCTCCGACAGGAAGCCGTAGCCGGGGTAGACGGCGTCGGCCCCGGCCCGCTGCGCCGCGCCGACGACCTCGTCGACCGACAGGTAGGCGCGGACGGGGTGCCCCTCCTCGCCGATCTGGTAGCTCTCGTCGGCCTTGAGCCGGTGGACGGAGTTGCGGTCCTCCCAGGGGAAGACGGCGACCGTCTGCGCGCCCAGCTCGTAGGCCGCGCGGAAGGCCCGCACCGCGATCTCGCCTCGGTTGGCGACCAGCACCTTGGTGAACACAGCGCTCCTCAGGGGTCGGGACGGCTCGATGAGCCTCCCAGACGGGACGGGCGCCGCGGGAGGGCCGACCGGGGTCCTGGCTGGACAGGTGCGGAGCCCGGTCCGCGGGGGACCGGGCTCCGCACCTGGTCCTGCGCGCCGTGGGCGGCAGGGGTCCTTCGTCAGGGGACGAGGATCGCCCGGCCCCGGACCTTGCCGGCGTCGAGGTCGCGGAGCGCGTCCACGGCCCGGTCCAGCGGGTACTGCTGGGTGTGCAGGGTGACCTTCCCGGCCTGCGCGAGCACCATCAGCTCGGCCAGGTCGGTGTAGGTGCCGACGATGTTGCCGACGATGTTCTTCTCACCGGCGACGAAGTCCAGCGTCGGGATCCGGAGCTCGCCGCCGTACCCGATGACGTAGTACGAGCCGGCCGGGCCGGTCATGTGCCAGCCGTCCATCTCCGCGCCCTGCTCGGCGACGAAGTCGAAGACGACGTCCGCGCCCCCGCCGGTCAGGTCCTGGACCGCCTGCACCTGGTCGCCGTCGGCGACCACGGTCTCGTCCGCGCCGATCTGCCGGGCGAGCTCCAGCGCGTCGGGGTTGCGGTCGACGACGACGATCCGGGTGCCCGACAGCGCGGCCAGGCACTGGATGCCGATGTGGCCGAGACCGCCGGCGCCCTGCACGACCGCCGTCGTGCCCGGGTGCAGCAGCGGCAGGGCCTTGCGCACGGCGTGGTAGGCGGTGATGCCGGCGTCGGCGAGTGCGGCGACGTCGGCGGGGTTGGTCGACGGGTCGAGCTTCACGCAGGCACGGGCGGTGGTGCGCAGGTACTCGGCCATGCCGCCGTCGTCGTTCGACAGCCCGGGGAAGAAGGCGTTGTCGCACTGCATGTCCCGGCCGGCGCGACAGGCCGTGCACAGCCCGCAGCTGGGCTGCGGGTGCAGGATCACGGTGTCGCCGACGGCGACGTTGGTGACCCCCTCCCCGACCTCGTGCACCCACCCGGCGTTCTCGTGCCCGATCACGTAGGGCAGGTCCGGGTTCTGCAGCTCGGCCCACTGGCCCTCGAGGATGTGCAGGTCGGTGCGGCAGACCCCGGCGCCGCCGATCCTGACCACGACGTCGAGCGGACCCTGGACCTGCGGTTCGGGGACGTCGTCGATCGAGGGGTCGGCGTGGTACTCGTGCACGCGTACGGCCTTCACGGGTGGGTTCCCTTCGAGACGGTGAGCGGGAGCAGGGGGCGGTCCTCGGGTCGCGGGGCCTGGTCGGCCTCCGACCCGGGGTAGCGGGTGGTGAGCAGACCCCGGCAGAAGTGCGCGTTGCCGTCGACGGAGATGCGCACCGAGCGAGCCCGGCGCAGCACCAGCTCCGCCTGCGCAGGGGCGGGTCGGGTGCCGTCGTCGTGCACGAGCACCGGTGCGGCGTCGTGCACGGGCAGGCCGAGGGTCGCCCGCCGGCGCAGCAGCGCGTCGGTGGTGCGCTCCCCCGCCGGCAGGTCGCCGAGGGTGAGCGCCGCGACGTCCACCGCCGGGTCGGTGCGGAGCAGCGCCGTGACCGCCCGCTCCATCGCCGCGGTGTGCGCCTTGCGCTGGAAGGTCGCCCGCAGCTCGTCGAGGGAGTCCTCGGCCTCGTGCCCGAAGGTCCCCCGGTAGCCCAGCCCGGCTGCCATGCCGCGGTTGATCAGGTCGGAGTCGTGGTGGTCGTCGAGCTCGACCACCACGGACTCCACCCCGGGGACGGCGGACACCGCGCCGTGCGCGTCGGAGACCATCAGCCAGGCGAAGTTGGGCGCGCAGAACGAGGTGGGCAGCCGCAGGTGCACCTCGACGGCACGACCCTCGACCGACACCGAGCGGACGAAGCCGACGTCGGTGATCGGCTCGTCCAGCTCGGGGTCGACGACGGTGCCCAGCGCTGCACGGACCTCGGCCTCGGTCACGGCCAGGTCGGGGAGGACGGCGGTCATCGGCGTCCCTCCTCAGACCGAGGCGAGGTCGGCCGCCGCGGGCTCGCGCGGGCCGGTCGCGGTCTCGTCGGCGTCGGGCAGCTGCAGCTCGGCCGGCACCGGCAGGTCGTAGAGCCGGGCGGCGTTGAGGCCGAGCACCTTCTTCTTCAGCGCGGTGGTGAGCGGGGCGTACTCGGTCATGTCCTCGGGGATCTGGAAGTCCACGAAGCGCTCGACCAACCACTTCGGCGTCCACAGCGCGTAGTCGCTGGAGAAGAGGATGCGGTCCTCGCCGAGCCAGTAGGTGAGCTCGCCCATGATCTGCGCGAAGTAGCGGGGCCGGGTGTGGATGAACGGCATGGCCACCGCCAGGCCGGCGTACACGTTGGGCTCCTGGGTGGCGATCCAGCAGAAGTCCTCCAGGCGCGGCAGCCCGCAGTGCTCGACCACGAAGTTCAGGTCGGTGAAGTCGGTGGCCGCGTGGTCGACGTCGGCGACGTCGAAGGCGTCCCGGTCCAGCGGGCGGATCGTCGGGCCCTTGTGGACGTGGACGTTCCTGATGCCCAGCTCACGGCAGAGCTCGAAGTAGCGGTAGGCCATCGGGTCGGTGAGCTTCCACCCGCGGGACTCGCCGTGCCAGTCGGCGGTGTAGAGCTTCACGCCCTTGAGCTGCATCCGCTCGGCGTTGGCGCGGAGCTGGTCCAGGCCGTTCTCGCCGTCGCGCGGGTCCCAGTAGTGGTTGTAGGTGAGCTTGTCCGGGTGGGCCTGGGCGAGCGCGAACGCCTCCTCGGTCTGCCCGAAGCCCCGGTGGTAGAACTCCGCGAGCCGGGCCGGCTGGAAGATCGCGTGGTCGACGATCCCGTCGACGAACACGTCGCGCATCAGCCGCTCGCCGCCCTGGTACAGATACTCCTCGTAGCCCCAGGTCTCGGACTCCGGGCTGAGGTTGCGGTGGTAGTCGTAGAAGCAGTCGATGAACTGCTTGCCGTGGACGTTGCGCTGGTTCTCCGGGCGCGCGTCCCACAGGGCGATGTGGGAGTCCACGACGTAGTAGCTCTCGCCGTCCTTGCGGTACATGCCGGCCTCCGTCAGCTCGGTGTGAGGGCAGTCACCCTGCTCGGCCGACGCTAGGCAGCCCGACGGGTGGTGAGTAGGCGGTCGTTGTCTCACTTTGGGACGCCGACCCGCCCCGATCGGCGCGTACATTGCGTGTGGCGCAGGCCACAGAGGTCGGGAGGTCGTCGTGGACGGGCGCTCACTCGACTCCCCGGCGCCGCCGGCCGCGCTGACCGACCGGCCGGCCGGGCTGGCCGCGGCGCCGCGCGTGCGGGCGTCCTGGCACCGCAGTCAGCACTACGGCGTCCCCCCGGACGAGGTCATCCCCGTCTTCACCGGCTCGCTGGACACCGGGTCCCTGCTGTACGAGTGCGCGCACCGGGTCCTCACCGACCTGCAGGCGACGATCCCGAACGAACCGGTCAGCCTCATGGTGGCCGACTCCACGGGCCTCGTCCTGGCCCGGCTCGGCGACGACCCCGACATCCGGCGGTCGCTCGACCGCGTGCACCTGGCGCCGGGGTTCTCCTACAACGAGCGCAACGCCGGGACCAACGGGCTCGGGCTGTCCCTCGCCGACCGGGCGCCCACCCTGGTGCGCGCAGCGGAGCACTACTGCGCCGATCTGCGGGGCTACACGTGCGCGGCCGCGCCCGTGCTCGAGCCGGTGACCGGCGAGCTGGCCGGGAGCATCAACCTGACCACGTGGTCGGACTCCTCGTCGGAGCTCCTCCTGGGGCTGGCCCAGACGGCGGCGAGCGCCACCAGCGCGCTCATGCTCCTCCGCGCGGGCGGCCGGACGCTGCGGCCGGTACCCCGGGGCGACGTCTTCCACGTCACCGGTGGCCGGCTCGCCCCCGAGGACGGCGACCCGTGCGTCTCCACGAGCTGGCGTGCCGCCGTGGAGGAGGCGGCGACGGCCGTCGCCGCCGGGCGGGTGGCGGCCGTCGTGGGCGAGCCGGGATCGGGCAAGGCCACGCTCGCCGCGCTGGCCCGCCGCCGGCTCCCATCCCGGCAGCGGATCCTCCGCGCCCGCGCACCCGAGGCCGGCGACGTCACGGCCTGGCTCGAGCTGTGGACCCCCGGCCTGCGCGACGCGGACACCTGCGTCATCGTGTCCGGGCTGCAGGACCTGCCGGCCTGGGCCGCCGGCGAGCTGGCCCAGATCCTGACCACCGCTCGCCGCGCCGGCCGGCCGCAGCCGTTCGTCCTGACGGCACCCGGCTTCTCCGCCATCCCCGACCAGCTGACCGGGCTGGCCGACACGGTCGTGGAGGCCCCGCCCCTCCGGCTCCGGACCGACGACGTCCTGCCGCTCGCGCAGCGGTTCGCGCGCGAGGAGCGCCACCGTGCGGTCGACTTCACCCCCCGTGCGGCGCGCGCGCTGGGCAGCTGCGGCTGGCCGGGCAACGCCACGCAGCTGCGCCGCGTCGTCCGGGACGCCGCGACGCGCGCCGACGTCGTGGACCTGCACCACCTCGCCCCCGAGGTCCTCGACGGCGGCACGCGCCCCCTCGGCCGGCTGGAGCAGCTGGAGCGCAACGAGATCGTGCGCTGCCTCACCGAGCCCGGCACCACGGTCACCCGCGCCGCCGAGGAGCTCGGCATCGGCCGCGCCACGCTCTACCGGAAGATCGCCCAGTACAAGATCACGGTGCCGCCGCGCTCGACGGACTGACGGCACGACCGTCCCCGCCCGGCCGGAGCCGGGACGGCCGCGCCTGACGTGTGAGTGACGACACCGACCAGAACGGTCGGTCGGCCGACCGTTCTGGTCGGTGAGCCCGTACCGTCTCCTGCATGGCACGACCGTTCCGCCAGCAGGCCGACGAGGGCATCCTCGACCGGGCCGCTGCCCTCTTCGCCCGCCGCGGGTTCGCCAAGACGTCGGTGCAGGACATCGCGGACGCCGTGGGCCTGTCCAAGGCGGGCCTGCTGCACCACTTCCCGAGCAAGGACGCGCTGCACGAGGCGGTGCTGGCCCAGGCCGAGACGCTGGGCCGGCGCGTGCTCGACCAGCTGGGCGACCTGCCCCCCGGTCCGGCCCGCGACCGGCAGGCGCTGGAGGTCCTGGTCGACGTCGCCCTGGCCCACCCCGGGCTGGTCGCGCTGCTCCTCGTGCCGGCGACCGACAGCGGTGCCGAGCCGAACCCGGCCGTGACCGACCTGGTCCTGCAGGCCTTCGGCGTCGACCCCGGGACCACGGAGCCGCCGCGCTCAGTCCGGGTGGTGGGCGCGCTGGCCGCACTCGCCGTCCTGACCCTCGCGGCGCACGCCCAGGACCAGACCACCGCATGGCGGCGGCACATCGTCGCCACCTGCTTCGACGCGCTCGGCCACCACGCTGCCGGCGCCACCCCGTCCGACCCCGACCAGGTGGAGGCCTGATCCCCCATGGCTCTTCTGTTGTCCAGGCTCGGTGCGTTCTCGCACCGGCACCGCGCGGCCGTCGTCCTCGTCTGGCTCGTGCTGCTCGTCGGCGGTGGCGCAGGGGCGGCGACGCTGGCCGGCGAGACGTCGGACAGCTTCGCCATCCCCGGCCAGGAGTCGACCACCGCCCTGGAGCGGATCAGCGAGGAGTTCGGGGCCGCGGGCGGCGCGACGGCGCAGGTGGTGCTCGTCGCCCCGGACGGCCAGACCCTGGCCACGCCGGAGAGCGCCGCCGCCGTCGGCGCGCTGGTGGCCGAGCTGGGCGAGCTGCCCGGCGTCGCGTCGGCCAGCAACCCGCTGGACCCGGCCGCGCCGTCGGTCAACCAGCAGCTGACCACCGGCTACAGCACGGTCACCTACGAGGCGCCGGTCGGCGAGGTCACCCCCGCGCAGCAGGACGCGCTGACCGCCGCCGTCGAGGAGGCCGGGGACGGCGCACTGACCGTCGAGGTCACCGGCCAGGCGATCCAGGAGCCCCCGCACGTGGGCGGTCCCGCCGAGGCGATCGGTGTCGTCGTCGCGCTGGTGGTCCTCGCCGTCACCTACGGCTCGCTGGTCGTGGCCGGCATGAACCTGCTGACCGCGGTCGTCGGCGTCGGCATCGGCGTCCTGGGCATCACGGTCGCCACCGGCTTCACCGACCTGTCGTCGACCACCCCGATCCTGGCCGCGATGCTCGGCCTGGCGGTCGGCATCGACTACGCGCTGTTCATCGTCAGCCGGTTCCGCCAGGAGCTGCGGCGGGGCGCCGACATCGGCACCGCGGTCGCCACGGCGGTCGGCACCGCCGGCTCCGCGGTCGTCACCGCGGGGCTCACCGTCGTCATCGCGCTCACCGGCCTGTTCGTCGCCGGCATCCCGTTCCTGACCCAGATGGGTCTCGCCGCGGCCGGGACCATCGTCGTCGCCGTCCTGGTCGCCCTGACCCTGGTCCCGGCCGCGCTGGGCTTCCTCGGGATGCGCGCGCTGCCGAAGCGGCGGCGCACCACCGCGCCGACGCACCACGCGGCCGGTCGCGGCTTCCTGGGCGGCTGGGTCGCCACGGTCACCCGCCACCGCCTCGTGGCCGTGCTGCTGACGGTCGTGGCGCTGGGCACCGTCGCCGTCCCGTTCTTCTCGATGCAGACCACGCTGGTGCAGACCCCGCCCGAGGACAGTACGCAGGCGCGAGCCGAGCAGCTGCTCGCCGCCGGCTTCGGCGAGGGCTTCAACGGCCCGCTCACCGTGCTGTTCGAGGGCGACGGCGCGGTGCCGGCCGCGGCGGCGGCTGCCGGCGAGATCCCCGGCCTGGACGACGTCGCACTCGTGACCCCGCCGGTGCCCAATGCCGACGGCACGGCCGCGCTGGTCAGCGTCATCCCGCAGTCGGGCCCGACCGACCCGGCCACCGAGCAGCTGGTCGCCGGCCTGCGCGACCTGCTCGCCGACGTCGACGGCGCGCAGGCCTCGGTCACCGGCGCCACGGCGGTCAGCGTCGACGTCGCCACCAGCCTGGACGCCGCGCTGCCGGTCTACCTGGCACTGGTCGTGGGCCTGGCCCTGGTGCTGCTCGTGCTGGTCTTCCGCTCGCTGCTGGTGCCGCTGGTCGGCGTCCTCGGCTTCGTGCTCACCGTCGGGGCCGCGCTCGGCGCCACCGTCGCGGTGTTCCAGTGGGGCTGGCTGGCCGACCTGGTCAACCTCGACAGCACCGGCCCGCTGATCAGCCTCACGCCGATCCTGGTCATCGGCATCCTGTTCGGGCTGGCGATGGACTACCAGATCTTCCTGGTGTCCCGGATGCACGAGGCGCACAGCCACGGCGCCGCGCCGCTGGAGGCGATCCGCACCGGGTTCCGGCAGGCCGCCCCGGTCGTGGTGGCGGCCGCGCTGATCATGTTCTCGGTGTTCGCCGGCTTCGTGCCCTCCGGGGACGCGACCATCAAGTCGATCGCCTTCGCGCTGGCCGCCGGCATCGCCTTCGACGCGTTCGTGGTCCGCATGGTGCTCGTCCCGGCGGCGCTGGCCCTGCTCGGCGACCGGGCCTGGTGGCTGCCGCGCTGGCTGCGCTGGCTGCCCGCCCTCGACGTCGAGGGTGCCGCGCTGGAGCGGTCCGCCACCCGGCCGCAGGTCCAGCAGCGCGAGGTGGTCGGCGCCGGCGAGCGCTGACCCTCCCGCACGAACGGCGCGGCCCGCCTCCCCTCGGGGAGGCGGGCCGCGCTGCTACTCGGGCCGGTCCGGCGTCACTCGTCGAGGACCAGCGACGGGGTGTCGACCCGCAGGGTCTGGCCGCGGAAGAACTCCGGGTGCCGCGCCCGCCAGACGAGCATCAGGACCGCGCCGAGGAGCAGCAGTCCGATCCCGACGACGAAGACGCTGCCGATGCCGAACACCGAGGAGCCGCTGCCGTAGGCGGGGTCGAGGGTGTCGACCGCCGTCTGGACGAACACCGCGGTCAGCATCAGGGCGCCCAGCAGCGGCAAGACGCCCTTGAACACCAGGTCCCGCGTGCTGCGCCGCAGCTCGTGCCGGAAGTACCAGACGCAGGCGTAGGCGGTCAGCCCGTAGTAGAAGCAGATCATCAGGCCCAGCGCGTAGATGGTGTCGATGAGCACGTTCTCGCTGATGATCGTCATGCCCACGTAGAACGCCGCCGTGGCGGCCCCGGCGACCAGGGTGGCGGTCGACGGCACGCGGAAGCGCGGGTGCACCTCCGCCAGCCGCTGGGGCAGTGCCCCGTAGGTGCCCATCGCCAGCATGGTCCGGGTGGTCGGCAGGAACGTCGTCTGCAGCGACGACGCCGAGCTGGCGACCACGGCGAGGAACAGCAGGAACGCCAGACCCGGGCCCATGACCGGGCCGGCCAGGGCGGCGAAGACGTTGTCCCCGGTGTCGGGGTTGCCCAGGCCGGTGCCCTCGGTCCCGATGCCCGCGTACACCTGCACGACGATCGCCACGCCGACGTAGGTCACGATGATGACGAGCATGGTCAGCAGGGCGGCCCGGCCCGGGGTGCGGGCGCTCCCGGCGGTCTCCTCGTTGACCGTCAGGCAGGTGTCCCAGCCCCAGTAGATGAACAGCGACAGGGACAGCCCGGCGGTGAAGGCGCTGAAGCTGGTGATGGCGGTCGGGTCCAACCAGGACAGCTCGAACGGGATGGCACCCGGCGCGGAACCGGACTTGACCAGCGCCAGGACGGCGAACACCGCGAGCACGGCCATCTGGAAGCCGACCAGCACGTACTGCACCCGCTTGGTGGCCTCCACCCCGCGGTAGGTGATCCAGGTGGCGACGGCGACGAACGCCACGCAGGTGAGGGCGTTGACGACCGTGTTGTCGCCGAGCGTCGCCACCGACTCCGAGCCGGTGAGCTCGCCGAGCAGCAGGTAGAAGAAGGACACCGCCACGCCGGCGAGGTTCGACAGCACGATGACGGTGGCCAGCAGCGCCCCCCATCCGCACAGCCAGCCGACGTAGGGGTTGAACGCCTTGGTCGTCCAGGTGAAGGACGTCCCGCAGTCCGGCGCCACCCGGTTGAGCTCCCGGTAGGCGTAGGCGACCAGCAGCATCGGCAGGAAGCCGGCCAGGAAGATGGCCGGCATCTGCAGGCCGACCTCGGTCACCGTGGGACCGAGGGTGGCCGTCAGCGCGTACACCGGCGCGATGCTCGAGACCCCGAGCACCACGCTGGCCAGCAGACCCACCGAGTTGGTGGACAACCCCTTCGTCCGCAGATCGGTCTGCTGCCCGGTCCCCCGGTCCTGTCCCACCGCCATGCGGCCCTCCTGTCGTCGCACCGCTGTCAGCGGCCGGTCGGCGGCACGGCAGTGTGCCGCGCCTCACACGGGACAGCAGGCCAGTCCCCCGCCCCACGGGGAAGAGGCCACGCTGTACACCCGGCTCGAGCTCCGTCGACACTCCGGCACGACCGCGGCCGACGGATCCGAGCGCGAGGAGCATGCACCACGACCGTTTCGCGCGTGTGTCTTCGAGCACCGCGCTCATTCCGTCGTGTGATAGCGAACGGTGCAGACCCCTGGATCCGAACACGCCAGTCCGGGGCTTGGCATGCCGGAAACCGTCGTCTAGCGTGTCTCCGGACACGGATTCCGTTGTCCAGGTGGGTTCTGATTACTCGTCCTCGCCTTCTCCTCCCGCACGACCGATCGGACCTCGACCCCATGACGCGCTACGGCGCCCAGTTCGGGCCTGACATCACCTACCTCGGCGTCGACCGCTGCGACCTGTCCGACCCGGCGTCGTACGCCGGCGCCGACGTCGTCGTCCTCGGCGCCCCCTTCGACGGCGGCACCTCGCACCGTCCGGGCACCCGCTTCGGCCCGCAGGCGATCCGGATGACCGACTACCTGGCCCACGACGGGTCCCGGCCCAGCCTGGCGCTGCGCACCGACGGCCTGCGCGACCTGCGGGTGCTCGACGCCGGGGACGTGGAGATGTACTCCGGCGACATCGAGACGGCGCTGGGCGCACTCGAGGCCGCGGTGGAGACCGTGGCTCGCAGCGGCGCGATCCCCGTCGTCCTGGGCGGGGACCACTCCATCGCCTTCGCCGACGCCAAGGGCGTGGCCAACGTGCTCGGTCACGGGCGCGTCTCGATGATCCACTTCGACGCGCACGCCGACACCGGCGACATCGAGTTCGGCTCGCTGTGGGGCCACGGTCAGCCGATGCGGCGGCTCATCGAGTCCGGGGCGCTGCGCGGCGACCGGTTCCTGCAGGTCGGGCTGCGCGGCTACTGGCCGCCGCCGGAGACGCTGGACTGGATGGCCGCGCAGCGGATGCGGTCCTACGAGATGACCGAGATCGGCCACCGCGGCCTCGACGCCTGCCTCACCGAGGCGTCGGCCATCGCCACCGACGAGTGCGACGGCGTGTTCCTGTCCGTCGACATCGACGTCTGCGACCCCGGGCACGCGCCCGGCACCGGGACGCCGGAGCCGGGCGGGCTCACCGCCCGCCAGCTGCTCGACGCCGTGCGCCGGCTCTGCCTGGAGCTGCCCGTGGTCGGCGTCGACGTCGTCGAGGTCAGCCCGCCCTACGACCACGCCGACATCACCGCGGCGCTGGCCAACCGGGTCGTGCTCGAGGCGCTCTCGGCCATCGCCCGCCGCCGTCGCGACGCCCGCGACGGCACCCGCTGGGACCCGTCGGTCCCCCTGCTCGCGAACCGCCCCGACACCACCCAGGAGAACCCGTCATGACCGAGCTCGCGACGTCCTGCCACGCCTCCGGCGCGGCCGGCGGGCCCGCGGCCACCGGCACCCCGCACCCGCTCGACCCGTTGACCGCCGACGAGTTCCGCGCCGCGGCGGCGATCCTGCGCCGGGACAGGGACGTCGACGAGCGCTGGCGGTTCGCGTCCATCGAGCTGCGCGAACCGGCCAAGGACGTCGTCCGCGCGTTCGCCCCCGGCGACCCGATCCGCCGCGAGGCCCGGGTGACCGTCTGGAGCCGCGACGAGGGGACGCCGTACAAGGCGGTCGTCTCGCTCACCGATGACGCCGTCGTCTCCTGGGAGGCGGTGCCCGGCGAGCAGGCCAACATGACCCTCGACGAGTGGCACGAGGCGCACGAGGTGCTCATCCAGCACCCGGCCGTCGTCGAGGCGCTGACCAAGCGCGGCATCACCGACCTCGACCTCGTCCTCATCGACACCTGGGCCTACGGCCACTCGCTGATCCCCCAGGGCCTGCAGGACCGCCGGGTCGGCTGGACCGACGTCTGGCGCCGCTCGGTGCACGGCGGCAACCCCTACGCCAACCCCGTCATGGGCCTGCACTTCGTCGTCGACCTCAACACGATGGAGCTGCTCCAGGTCGAGGACAACCCGCCCCCGGCGCAGGCCCCGGTCATGGGCGAGTACGTGCCCTCCCTGGTGCCGGGCCTGCAGCCGCGCACCGACGTCAAGCCGCTGGAGATCACCCAGCCCGAGGGCGTCTCGTTCGCCCTCGACGGGCACGAGCTGCGGTGGCAGAACTGGACGATGCGGCTGGGCTTCAACCACCGCGAGGGCCTGGTCATCCACCGGGTCGCCTACGACGGGCGCCCGATCGCGCACCGGATGTCGTTCGCGGAGATGGTCGTGCCCTACCGCGACCCCAGCCCCGACCACCACCGCCGCACCGCGTTCGACGTCGGCGAGTGGGGTCTGGGCTTCATGACGACGTCGCTGAAGCTCGGCTGCGACTGCCTCGGCGAGATCACCTACGTCGACGCCGTCCTGCACGACACCCGCGGCGAGCCCTACACGATCGAGAACGCCATCTGCCTGCACGAGGAGGACGACGGCGTGCTGTGGAAGCACGTCGACGAGCAGGCCGGCGCCGAGGTGCGCCGTTCGCGGCGGATGGTCGTCTCCTTCCACGCCACGGTGGCCAACTACGAGTACCTGACCTACTGGCGCTTCTACCAGGACGGCACGATCCAGTGCGAGGTCCGCGCCACCGGGATCATGGTGACCAGCGCCTACGAGGGCACCCCGCCCGCCTACGGCACCGTCGTCGACGAGCGCACCTACGCGCCGATCCACCAGCACTTCGTCGTCGCGCGGCTCGACATGGAGGTCGACGGCCCGGAGAATACCGTCGTCGTCACCGAGAGCGAGGCGCTGCCGGTGTCGGACGACAACCCGTACGGCCTCGCCGTCGTGACCCGCAGCCGCGCGGTGGAGACCGAGGCCGAGGGGCGGCTGGACGTCGACTTCGCCACCCAGCGCAGCTTCAAGGTGGTCAACCGGACCAAGCCGAACCGGCTGGGGACGGCGCCCGGCTACAAGCTGTACCCGAACTCGGCACTGCCCGCGATCGCCCACGCGGACGCTCCGTTCCGGCTGCGGGCGCAGGTCATCGACCACCCGGTGTGGGTGAGCCGGTTCGACGAGGAGGAGCGCTGGCCCTCCGGCGAGTTCTGCAACCAGAGCCGCCGCGACGCCGGCCTGCCGGAGTGGACGAAGGCCGACCGGCCGGTGGCCGACACCGACCTGGTGCTCTGGCACGTGTTCGGCATCCACCACGTGCCGCGCCCCGAGGACTGGCCGGTCATGCCGGTCGACGTGGTGTCCTTCGAGCTCAAGCCGGTCGGCTTCTTCGACCGCAACCCCGCGCTCGACGTGCCGCCCGCGCCGGACCGATGCCACTGATGCTGAGCGAGGCCCCCCTGCAGGGGCGCCCGGCATGACGCAGCCGCTCGGCGCGGCGGCCCTGCCCCGGTTCCTCGCGCGCAGCGCGGCGGGGGCCGCGGCAGGGTGCGCCGCGGTGCACGGACTGGCCCTGGTCGCCGCGCCGCACCCGGGCGCGGCCGGCACCGCCGCCCTCGCCGCCGCCTGCCTGCTGTGCGCGGTGCACCTGTGGCGCCGGCCCGGGCGGGCCGCGTGGGGCCTGCACGTCGTCCTCACGACGGCGATGCTGGCCGCGCACGCGCCGGTGGTGGCCGCCCACCACGCCGCGACCGGCCCCGCCGGGTGGGCCGGACCGGTCGCGGGACTGCTGGCGGTCGTCGCGCTCCTGCTCGCCGGGGTGCGGGGATGCGGTGGGGTGCGCCGGTCGGCCGACCTCCGACAGCGGTGTGCTGGGCAGTGGTCACCCGAGGCCATCCTCGATGACACCGAGGCCGGGGCGACCTGCTCTGCCGAGGCCGTGGCCCGCCGACCGGTGGGCGCACAGGGACCCGAGGGGTGCATGGAACCGGGGATGCTCCAGCCCGGACGGAGCTGAGCCGCACCGGGACCGATGAGTGCCGAGGCCGGCGGAGGTCTCCACCTGCGGCAAGCAGCCGAGCAGACGGAGCGAGCAGATGACACGGACCCGCATCCACAACCTCTCCATCTCGCTGGACGGGTTCGCCACCGGTGAGGGCCAGGCACTCGACGCCCCCTTCGGCCACGCCGGCCACCGGCTGCACGAGTGGATGATCGCCACCCGCTTCGGCGCCCCGATCGTGGGACGCACGGGCGGCACCGCCGGCGTCGACAACGCCTTCGCCCAGCAGCACGAGCCGGGCATCGGCGCCGAGATCATGGGCGCCGGCAAGTTCGGCCCCCCGGGCTGGCAGGACGACGCCGACTGGAGAGGGTGGTGGGGTCCGAACCCGCCGTTCCACACGCCGACCTTCGTGCTCACCCACCGGCCGCGGTCGCCGATCGAGATGGCCGGCGGGACGACGTTCCACTTCCTCGACGCCTCGCCGGCCGAGGCCCTCGACGTCGCGCGCGAGGCGGCAGCCGGCCAGGACGTGCGCATCGGCGGCGGCCCGACCGTCGCCCGCGACTTCCTCGCGGCGGGGCTCGTCGACCACGTCCACCTGGTCCAGGTGCCGATCGTGCTCGGTCGCGGGGTGCGGCTGTGGGACGGCCTCGAAGCCCTGGAGGCGGGCTACGACGTCGAGGCGGTCTCGACACCCAGCGGCGTCACCCACGTCACGTTCACGCGGTCATGACGGCGCGGATCACTCTGCCTGTCGGTAGCCGATGACGGCTCGGGCGGGGTCGGCCCTCACGTGGCCGCCACGGGACACGAGGCGGCTTCGACGTCCGATGACCCGCGCCTCGTCCTCCGGTCTGTACCGCATGACGTACGAGACGGTCGCCTCCGCTGACGGCACCCCCATCGCCTACGAGGTCTTCGGCGCCGGCCCGCTGCTGATCGCTGTCTGCGGCGCGACGTGCGACCGCGCCCTGATGCGTCCCACGGCCCAGGCGCTCGGCAGGCACTTCACGACCGTCGACTACGACCGGCGAGGTCGCGGCGACAGCGGCGACACGCTCCCGTATGCGGTCGATCGGGAGATCGAGGACATCGCCGCGCTGATCGACCGGATCGGCGGCCCGGCCCACCTCTACGGGCACTCCTCGGGTGCCGGCCTGGTGCTCCGCGCCGTCGCTGCAGGGCTGCCCGTGGACGAGTTCGTCCTGCACGACCCGCCGTACTCGCCTGACGAGTCCTCACGGACCGGGGCGCGCCGCTACGGACGGACCATCCGCAGCCTGCTCGCGCAGGAGCGGCGGGCCGCTGCGCTGGAGACGTTCTGCCGCCTCACCGGGATGCCGGAGGAGGTGATCGACGGGATGCGCGGAACGCACAGGTGGGCGGAGCTGACCGCGCTGGCACCCACCCTCGCGTACGACTCAGCGGTGATGGGCGACATCGAGACCGGCGGCGCGGTCCCGGAGGACGTCGCAGTTCGGGTCACCCGGCCCGGCCTGGTCCTGGTCGGCGGCGCGAGCCCCCCGTTCATGGTGCAGGTGGGCCGGCGGCTGGCACACCTCCTGCCCGAGGGCCGACTCCACGTGATCGAAGGGCATGGCCACGTCGTGCCGCCGGACGTGCTCGCACCGGTGGTCGCCGAGCACCTGCGCGGCTGAGCAGCGGCTCCCTCCCCCGCGGGGACTCCCGTCGTCCGGCACGACGCCGGGCTGCGTGATGATGGCCCGGTGCTGGTCACCGAGGATCGGGATGAGGTCGCCGTCCTGCGCATCGAGCACGGCCGGGTCGGCGCCCTCGACGTGGAGCTGCTGGACGCCCTGACCGAGGCCGTCACCGCGTCCGACCGGGCGCTGGTCGTCACCGGCAGCGGCTCGTCCTTCTCCGCCGGGGTGGACCTGCGCCGGATCCTGGACGGCGGCCGGCCGTACACCGAGGAACTCCTCGCTGCGCTGTCCCGCACGTTCCGCGCCGTGTTCGACCACCCGCGCCCGACGGTCGCGGCGGTCAACGGGCACGCGATCGCCGGTGCCTGCGTGCTGGCCCTGGCCTGCGACCTGCGGCTGATGTCGGGCGGACGGATCGGGCTGACCGAGCTGGTGGTCGGCGTCCCCTTCCCGACGTCCGCCCTGGAGATCGTCCGGCACGCGCTCGGCTCCCGCGCCGGCCAGGTGCTGCTCGGCGCGCAGACCGCGGACCGCGACCGGGCGCTGGCCCTGGGCATGGTCGACGAACTCACCGAGCCCGACGAACTGCTCCCCCGGGCGCTCGCGCTGGCCACCGAGCTGGGAGCCCGGTCGCCGGAGTCCTACCGGCTGGCCAAGGTCCAACTCCACCGCCCCGCGAACGCGGCGATCGAGGCAGCCGCCGGCGGCGACGCGCCCGTCCTCGCCGGCTGGACCTCCGACGACACCCGGCGGCGGATCGAGGCCGCGCTCGCGGCACTGGCCCGGCGCTAGGGGCACCGCCCGGGCAGGTTGGTCAATCGGTCGCTGAGCGGGATCTCGGAACCGGTCATCGGCCCCGCACTGCCAGGCCGTCAGGATCGCATTCGTGGCGGTTCGCCGTGGTCCCCCAGACCGCCGACGTGCCGATGCGCACGAGCGCAGGCAGCGGAGCACGAGCGCCGCCAACTGCGACCCGGGCGGCTACGTCTGGTGCTGCCCGTGTGCCGGTTCTCGAGGTGTCGTCTCTGAGGGCGGCCTCAGACGCACACCGTCTGCACGCCCGGGCACGCCACCTCGAGTGGCAGTCAGTGACTTCCCCTGATCCATCGGGCGATGGGCCTATAGCTCCGGGAACTCGCCGGTTCGCACGAGGGTGTCCGCAATGTCCCTGGCCTTGGTGTCGGTGTACCTGGCCGCCCGGGTCAGGGCCTGCAACGACTGGTCGGCGGTGAGCTCGTAGCGCTCCATCAGGATGCCCGTGGCCCGTTCGATCACCGCCCGAGACTCGACTCGGCGCTCGAGGTGCTCGATCAGGTCGCGCGCCTCCTCGTAGGCGTACATGTTCGCGGCGACGACGGCGGCGTAGGCGGCGAACCGGGTGCCCACCGACCGGCTGTCCTCGTCGAAGGCGTGCGGCTTGCGGGCGTAGACGTTGATCGCCCCCGCGATGCCCTCGTTGATCGGCAGCGGAACCGACAGCGAGCTGAGAGCGCCGTGCTCCACGGCGTGCTCCATGTAGTCCCGCCACCGCGTCTCGATGCGCGCGTCGGCGATCTCGACCAGTTCGCCGGAGCCGGCGGCGTGCAGACAGGGGCCGTAGCCGCGGCCGTACTGGCTCTCGTCGCAGTCGAGAGCCAGCCGGCCGGTGAACACCGCCGTACTGGACCGGTCGTTGATCAGCAGGGACACCGACGCCTCCAGGTTGCCGGGCATGACCTCCGTGGCCAGCTCGGCGACCGACTGCAGCAGGGACTTCATGCAGTGCTCGCGAAGGGCGAGGCGGCCCAACCGCTCCAGGGCCTCGACCGGGTCGAGGGGGTCCGATGGGTCGGTAGTCGACATGGCGTCAACCTCCGGTCATCCACCGAAGGCGGCGGATCGACCTCGGCTCCAGGACCCCGCAAGCCGGGGCCGGTGCTCGGGTACGCCGCCGAAGTGACGCACAAGGAACGCGGGCCCGCCCGACGCTCGGACTCAGACTACCGCTCCCAGAAGGCGTCCCGGCTCGATCCGACCGTAGACGGCAACCGTCCCATGCGTCCCCAAGTGGGTCGCTTCGGGACAGCCGGCCGGCTCGCCGTGAGGGCGGCTTCAGGGACAGGGGACGGGGCTGGCGCTCGCTACCGCGCCCCCCATCACCGCCGAGCAGCGTGCCCGCCTCGCGGCGCTCCTGACGGACGCCCGATGACCGCCGCGTGCCGGGAGGTGCCGGTCCTCACCACCACGCTCGACCTCCCGCTCGAGATGCGGGAGCGCTGCTGCCTGATGGCGGCGGAGATGGCGCGGCACAACAACTGCGCGGTGGCCATTGTCGTTCTTCCGGGCTCATCACCGCCTTGAGTCGGACCCCGATGAGAGGATGGCGTTCGACTCGAAGGGGCTGAGACGATGGCCGATCCGGTGGCGTTGATGGTGGCGGACCTGCGGGAGAAGTACGCGGTGATGCCCGCGTCTCCAAGGTTCTCGCGCCTGTACGACGACCCCGACTGGGGCCACATGTTCGCGGTTCTCCACAAGCGGCTGAACCAGCACTTCAGTGACATCAACGGCCGCGCCAAGTCCACCCACCACTACTGGGCGGACCCCAGCCGCGACCTACTCGCGCTTATCGACGAGATCGAGAACGACCTCCATACGCTGAAGAGGTGCGGCGTAGAGGTCGAATTCGACACTGGCTATCAGGACGCGCTGGATCGCTGCAGGCCCTGGCTTTCCCCCTCGGGGGGCAGCACGGTCCCCGAGGATTTCGAGCTCATTGAGCTCATCGACTACCAACCAGTCTTCACCCTCTTGGCCGCGAGCGTGAAGCTGAAGAAGGGGCAGGAGCCGGTACCGCTCACGATGGTGGGCAGTGGTTCCTACGCCCACGTCTACTCCTACGTGGACCCTGACTACGACATCAAGTTCGCTGTCAAGAGGGCCAAGAAGGAGTTGGACGAGCGCGAGCTGGCGCGGTTCAAGCAGGAGTTCGACGTGATGAAGAAGCTGAGCTCTCCCTACGTGGTGCAGGTCTACAAATACAACGACGAGCGCAACGAGTACCGGATGGAGTACTGCGACACCACGCTACGGGACTACATCAGCAAGAAGAACTCAACGCTCAAGTTCGGCACTCGGAAGCGCATTGCGCTCCAATTTCTTTATGGCATCAATTACCTGCATGTGAACCACTATCTGCACCGAGACATCAGCCTTCAGAACACCTTGCTGAAGGTCTACGGAGAGAGTGCCGTGCTGGTCAAGCTGTCGGACTTTGGCCTGGTAAAGGACCCGAGCAAAAACTTCACCCACACTCAAACCGCCATGAAGGGAACTTACCGCGACCCACTGCTCGCGAGTTTCAAGGATTACGCGGTCGTCAACGAGATGTACTCGATCGCTTGGGTCCTCGCCTACATATTCACCGGCAAGGAGAGGCTTCCCCCCAGCGACGACGCCATCGGTAGAATCATCCACAAGTGCGCCAGCAATGACCTCAGTCAGCGCTACCAGACCGTGCTGGGGCTGATAGAAGACGTGGAACAGGTGGTCGAGTCACCCGCCAAGGCAACCGCTTAGAGCCGAGGGCACTTCCGCGCCGGATAGCCCCGGCCCCTGACAGATCACCTTGGGCAGCGGGCGATGCGCCAATCGAGCGACGTGGCTGTTTACCCCCCGGCTGTACCCAGGCCGGCAACCCCAGACATGCTCAAGAGGCCCGCAGCAGCACCGGGCAAGGCCCCTTAGTTCACCCAGGTAAACGATCGGGGCGTCGCCGGGGTATCCCCAAACTCGTGATCCGGTCACGCCGACAGCAGCTTGTTCGACTTGGCCCGGTTGCAGCGCCAGCAGAGCGTCTGCAGATTCTCCTCTGTCGACAGGCCACCTCTCGACACGGGGACGATGTGGTCCACCTCAAGAAGCAGGTGCGGTTCGTCCATGAGCGACACCGAGCAATACCGACAAGTGTAGTCATCGCGTTCTTTGATGTACTGACGAAGACCGACCGTCATCAAGGCGCGCTGCCCGGCAGCACTCTTCCTGTAGCGGATCTTCTCGGACAGCAGCGCGGTCAGCGCGTCGAGGGCATGGGTGTCCAACGTGACGGTGGTCCGCTGTGAGCTGTTTCCACCGGCACTGACGTACTCGAAGACGTACACCAGATAAGGAACACTCACCGGCGAGAGCTCAACACCCACGTGGTGCATGAATTCATCCGCGTAGTGCTTCAGGATGAAGGCTGGCGGATCGACCATCTCCGTGATGATCTCTTCGCGGTGGCGGAGATTCGCGATGGCTTCTTCCAGCCGGGAGATGTCTTCGCCCAACCGCTCCGCGGCGGCCAACTGAAACTCGTCGGCTCTGACGTTGAAGTACTTGATCAGGTACTTGAGGGGGTCGGCGCTGGCGTTCCGCACGACTTGCAACGAACAGTTGTGCACATTCGTCGACCGGAAGTCCGCCACGTTGCGGTCTCGACGGTAGTTGTACCTACTCGTGTTCTGAGTGGACGCCAGATGCGCATGGGCGCCCGTGGACGAAGTGCCCAGTTGGAACGATCCCTGATTACGGATCTCCGCGATGTACTCCGCAACCTCATTGTGCTCGGCGACGAAGTCGGCGATGTCGGCCTTGAGCGCCATAAATTCTTCGCTGGCGAAGTACCGCTGCTTGCGGATGTGCCTGATGATGCGAGGCAACGCTGCGGCGAGCACGACGGTCAAGGATACATACCAATACTGGATTGCAAGACCTATCGCCCCGAGAAAGAGCATCGGGACAATGATGTACTGCAACGCGGACCCCCTGTGACTGCCTGGCGAAGACCCACATGGTCCTCTTTGGGCGCACAGAGTAACGAGTTCGTTCCGAAGAGGCACGGTTCCGGCCGCACGCGGTTGGGCGCGTCGCCCCCTCCCGGGCGGCTCGGCGGCACCCCGCGGATCGGACATCATTGACTGCGCAGGGTTCAGGCGGGCCGGCGAGCGGGTGCGTGTCTCTGAAGGCGGCTTCAGGGACGCGGTCTCCCCCTGGTCATCGAGGACACCCTCCCAGCAACGAACAACAGCGGAAGCCACACGGAGCGGATGTGGTATGTCCACGTGTTCGGCGGCGCGACGATGTGCCCATGTGCGGCAGGGGCCGAGCGGAGCTGGTCTCTGTGGTCGCTCTCTGACTCTGCCTCGACCCACGAGCGGCGCTTGGCTGCCCTCCTGGCCCCGGCTTACCTCGGGTGGTGCCGAAACTGCAGCGATTCCGGAGGGCTGCGGCTACTGCGCAGTGGGGATCGACGAAGGCCTAAATCGTATCGGCGTACGCCGACGGCTAGACCATGTTGGATTTATCGCTCATTGTCACCGGGGTGCAAAGGCGGGAGAGTGTGGAGGGGGGCGAACTCGCCCTGCATTATCCATTTAGTCGACTCGATGTTGCTGCACGAGCCACCGATGTCGAAGCCGATGTCCGCGATCTTTGCGGACACCTTGGCATTGATGCCGTAGTCGTCCTTGTAGTCGACCTCTAAGGCGTATGTCTCCAGGCCGTTCTTGAGGCGCATCTTCGCCACGCCCTGCCAGGTGCGCTCGTGCGGATACCAGATAAGTCCATCTGGCACACGAGGCGCCTGCGTGGGGGCTAGCGTGGCTGAGAGCAGGATTTCGCTATTCTGAGACGCCTGCTTCCCGACGTCTGAGCCAACGTCCACCGTCACGCCCTGAATAGGGACACCCAATGAGGCGGCTATCGACGCCGAGGTCGCCGTGCCCGCGACCTGACGAATCTTGATGGATGTCGCTCCTAACCCAGCTAGAAGCTCCATCGCCTCAATTGCTTTCTGTTCGAACAGGGCACGATGGAAGGAGGCGAAGGGGATGTACTGCCGCTTCAAGGACGGGTGTCCCACGTAGACCACCTTGCGCCGCGGGTGGCCTGGTGGGAAGAGCAGCCCTTGGATGTCGGCCCTTGTGACTGATCGAATGTGGACGCCTTCTTCTGTTGCGCGGCGCGCCCTCTCCTCGTTCCAGCTGATGAGGCGCTGCACGGCCAAGGCAGCCAGTCCGGCGCCCGGCGATAGGACGACGGGAATGACTGCGGCTGCTACTTCCCAGATCGACTTGTTCACCCCGAATAACTCCGACGGCTCAGGCGCCTTTTCCGGCGGCCGAATCTCGTCTGCGACAACGAGCAACTGTCGGTCATCATATGGCTGAGCCAAGATCGATTCCGGTGCATCCATAGGTGACTTCCGCTCCTTCGGCCGGTGTGCTTGTGACAGGCTATGCCCCCCGGCTTTGCTTGTGCCGAGGGCTCCATTCAAGGCCACCTCCTGCGGCGAGTGCTCCTCGACGCGCAGCACCTGAGCGAAAGCATGCAGGCTGAGTTCGACCCTCAGAGGTGGGTCCGACAGACCCTCGCAACATCATCTGTATCTCCTTCCGGCCGCTCGCCCTGCAGTCGGCGCTTGCCGGCCTCCCGGTCGTCGGCCACCTGCGCCGCCGCACCTCGGCCCGGCGGCGTTCTGCGCTCCATGGCGGCCAGTAGGCCGCCGACGAAGCACGCCAGCGGCGCCAGACGTCCGGTCGACCACCTGTCTCGGGGCTTCGGTCAGCGATCTCGTGCGAACTCGAACGTCCCAAGGCGGCCCGCGGAGTTGGCGGGGCGGGTCCTGCGGGCTCGCGAGCCAGCCACAATCTCCTGCCGCAGGTTCACGCAAGCGCATGGGCCGCCGCTTGCGGCGGTTTCGCCCGGACGCTTGCATCCATGGTCACCAGGTTCAGGACGTGTGCAGCCAGGCTCCACGGACAGGAGGCTGTCCCTAAGTGGGCCGCTCAGGGACACGAACTGGCGTCAGGAGCCAGCCCGCGGCCCCCGGGTGGCGTCACTTCGAAGTGGGATCGAGCTGCTTCAGCGACCGTCACCTGTTCGGGGACCTGCGCTCGACGTTGCGGGCCCGGGCGGACACAGTGTTGTGCATGTTCCCCGCCGGCGGCCCTAGGCCGCCTCCGGATCCGGCGCGCGCAGGCCTGCCGCGAACGTTGATGGCGGCGACCGTAGTGCTGGGTCTGCTCGCGATAATGGTGGGACTACTGCCATGGCCGCAGCCGCTGTTGGTGCCGGGAACCACCTGGCTGGTCGACGACGTGCCCGGGCCGCTATGGGTTCTCGTGCTCTCCACGGCTCCGCTCTGTCTCGGGACCGCCGTGGTCCTGCTGAGGCGTGAGACGGGTCTTAGCGCTCGGAGCCCGGTGTTCTGGGCGTGGCTCGCGGTCGTTGTGGTCGCTGCCGCGGCGCTGGTGTGGAACGCGCTGTACGCGTCCGCACTGTCGGACCGTGTCTTTGGCGCAATCATCCCGATCTTCCACTGGCTGTTCACCTTCACCCCGGCCGTCCTTGCTGGCTTGCTTTTCGGTGGTCGCGGGCGCCGCGCAGGATGGGCCGCAGGGCTGGGGACCGGGGTGGTCACTCTGCCGTTGTTCGCGCTGTCGTGGGCCCTGTTGGCTGGTCCTGAAGAATTCTCGCTCGCCGGGATTGCGGGCCTCTTGTCCATCACCGGCATCTTGGGAGTGGCTCCGCTGTTCGCGGGTGTGGCCCTGGCCGGGGCGATGGGCGGAGCAGCGAGAATTCCGCGGTGAATCGAGTGCGCCCACCGCGAGATGATCGACTTTAGGGCGACGTTGCGAGCTCTACGGGAGACCGCTCGGTGTCCCTGAATGGGCCGCTCAGGGACACGGGTGACTCCAGGGACGCGCCTCGTGTCCCGCTGCAAGGCCAGCGCCTCCCGGCGTGGATCGCTCGAGGGCTACCGAGTACGGCGGGCGAGGATGATGGCGTCCGGCTGGAACGCCGACCGCGAGGGGCGCCCTTCGTCGTGGACGCCGCTCTGCGGGAGGACCGGCTGGAGACGCGGGTTCTCTCGGCCAGCATCTGGTCTGTCGGGTGGCTCAGCCTCGAGGCAGGGCCCGGCCGTCGGGCAGGGTGCGGCCGCTCAGGAGCGCCACGAGGAGGCCGCTGTCGGCGCGCACGCCGTCGCCGCTGCCCCAGCTCCAGTCCGTGTCGGCGGCCTCGAGGCGGGCGCCGGTCAGGTCGACGCCGAACAGTGCGCCGTTGGCAGCGGCCAGCTGGTCGAGGACGGCGACCACGGCCCCTCTCGGCGCGACCGTCGGCCGGTCGAGCGCGATGGTGATGTCGAGGGAGTGGATGACGGCGTGGCTGAGCGCACCGGCCGCGCCGCCGCCCGGCGGCTGCCACGCGTGCAGCAGCGGGGAGCGGAGCGCGTCCAGCAGGTCGGCGAGCGGCATGGCGGCGTCGCGCGCGGCCACGGTGTCGGAGAGCACGGTGAAGTCCCCGCCGGCCGCCGCCATCTCGGCGCCGAACTGCTCGGGTGTCAGCCGTGCCGGCATCGTCATGTGCGCGACCACGTGCCGGACCTGCCACTCCTCGCACAGCGACGGGGCGTCCCAGGCCTCGGCGGGCGCCGAGGCGAGCAGGTCGGCGAGGCCGTCGCAGGTCGGCGCCACCCAGGACTGCAGGTCGGTCACGGTCGCTCCTCTCGGATCAGGCGGGCGAGGTGTTCCTCGAGCTCGTCGAGGGAGGTGAGGAAGCCGGCGCGGGCCTCGGGCGAGCGCATCGGCTCGGGCAGGTGCCGCTGGTGGACGACGAGCTCGGTGCAGCCGTCGCCGAGGTCGGTGAGCGTGCCGGTCGTGTGCACACCAGTGGCCGGCTCGGCCCAGGCGAGCCGTTCCGGCGGCACGACCTCGGTGAACCTGGCGACCATCCGGTGGCTGCCGTGGTCGCCGACCATCAGGGTCTCGAACCGGCCTCCGGCGTGCAGCTCGACGACGATGCCGTCCAGCGGGGTGGTCATCCCGCGCGGCCCCCAGAACTGCGCGAGCTCCGTGGGCTCGGTCAGGCACCGCCACACCAGCTCGCGCGGCGCGCGGAGGACCCGCCGGTGGACCAGCTCGTCGGCGTTCACCGCTGGTAGCCCTCCTGCAGGCGGGCCAGGTGCGCCTCGAGCCGGTCCACCCGGTCGGCCCACGCCCGCCGGCTCTCCTCGATCCAGGACACCGCGGCCTCCAGCGCCTGCGGTTCCAGTCGGCACGGGCGGGTCTGCCGGTGCCGGCTGCGGCTGACCAGGCCGCACCGCTCGAGCACCCCGATGTGCTGCGACACCGCCTGGAGGCTCATGGCGTACGGGGCCGCGAGCTCTCCGACCGTCGCCTCGCCCTCGCTCAGCCGGGCCACGATGTCGCGCCGGGTGCGGTCGGCGAGCGCGGCGAACATCGCGTCGAGCCGCTCGTCGTCGACTGTGACCTCCACGAGACTTAGTCAAGCAGATGCTTTATCAAGCTGCAACTTGAGGACGCCGCCTGCCGAGCGTGGTGGGAGCTCCGACGCACGGGAAGGTCGTCGGGGCGACCGCCGACGGCGCCGGATCGACCACGCGAGTCGGGACGAGGGCGTGCTCGGATCCGGCCGGATCCGCCACCCTCGTCCGTCGTGCCGAGGTGTTCCTGACGGGTCTGCACCCGGCGGGCGAGGGCCCTCGTACGCGGGACGCGAGCTCAGGGCAGGGGGCGGCGCATCAGCACCCGGGGGAACCCGCCTGCGACGGCGTCGGTGTCCGCGGCCTTGGTGAACCCGGCCTTCTCGAACAGGCTCCGGGTGCCGACGAAGGCCATGGTCGGGTCGACCCGCCGGCTCCCGTTGTCCGCCGGGTACCCCTCGACGGCGGGGGCACCGTTGGCTGCGGCGTAGTCCACCGCCCCGCGGACGAGCGCGTGCGCGATGCCCCGGCCGCGATGACCCGGACGCACGCGGATGCACCACAGGGACCACACGGGCAGGTCGTCGACGTGGGGGATCTTCCGGGAGCGCTCGAACGGCAGCTCCGCCCGCGGAGCGACCGCGGCCCAGCCGACCACCTCGCCCTCGTCGTAGGCGAGCACCCCCGGGGCGACCGGGCGGCCGGTCAGTTCGCGGACGTACTTCCGGCGGGCCGGTCCGACGAGTTCCCGGTTGGTCCTCGAGTCGAGTCGGTGGCTGAGGCACCAGCAGACGCTGGACGTCGGGTTCTTGGGGCCGAGCACGACCGCGACGTCGTCGAACCGCGCCCTCGTCGCCGGCTCGATCTCGACACCCACCTCGCCCACGCTAGCGCCGGCGGCGGTGGCCGACCACGCCCACGGGGACGGCCCGGGAGCCGACCCGCGGAGCACCGGCCGGCACCCCGCGGTCAGTCCTCGGGCAGCCGCACCGGCGCGAGCTCGTCGAACAGGTCGCCCGGGCCGGGGTTGTCCGGGTGGCTGCGCCCGCCGAGGTGGTGGACGACGCCCCACACCGCGTTGAGCGCCGTCTGCACCGCGCCCTCGGCCCAGCCGGCGGTCCAGGAGATGTCGTCGCCGGCGAGGAACAGGCCGCGGTACTGCTCGGGCAGCTCGTCCTGCTTGAAGTGGGTGAACAGCCGCCGCTGGTAGCGGTAGTGGCCGGGCAGGTTGGCCTTGAACGCGCCCATGAAGTCGCGCTCGGACTCCCAGGACACGGTCACCGGCGAGGCGATGACGTGCCGGCGCAGGTCGACGTCGGGGTAGATCTCGCGCAGCGAGGCCAGCATGACCTCCATGCGCTCGGTCGCCGACAGCGGCAGCCACTTCAGCGAGTCGTCGGCCCAGGTGTAGCTCAGGCAGATCAGCCCCGGCCTGCCCTCGCCCTGGTCGAGCAGGTAGGTGCCGCGGGTCATCCGGTCCGACAGCGTCATGCTCATCCGGTGCCGGCCGGTCTGCGGGTCGACGTCCTGCCAGAACGGCCGGTCGACCAGGCAGAACAGCTTCGTCGAGCCCATGTAGTGGGTGCGCTCGATCGCCGTCCAGTGGTCGATGGGGAACAGGCTCTCGTCGCAGACGATGCGGGAGAGCAGGTTCCAGCTCTGCGCGGTGAACACCGCCGCCCCGTACGTCCGGATGCCGCCGGCCTCGTCGGTGACGGTCAGGCAGTTCGGCGCGGTCCGGTGCAGCCGGGTCACCCCGGGCAGCGGCCGCCCGCCCGGGTGCAGCGACGCGAGGCTGGTGCCCGCCGGCCAGTGCACCGGCGCCTCGACCTCGCGGCGCCACAGCCCGACCGGGATCTGCTGGGAGCCGCCCACGATCGACAGGTGGTCGTCGTCGGCGGCGGTGTAGACCACCCGCAGGATCTCGAGCATCGAGTTCGGGTAGTCGGTGTCCCAGCCGCCGGTGCCGAAGCCGACCTGCCCGAAGACCTCGCGGTGGCGGAAGGACCGGAACGCGGGCGACGCGGCGAGGAACCCGTAGAAGGTGGTGTCGTCGAGCTGCTCGACCAGCTCGTCCCAGATCACCTTGATCGTCTTGACGTCGCGGTCGCGGATCGCCCGCTGCATCTCCTCGAGGCGGGCGCCGCCGATCAGCGTCTCGTGCCACGCGTCGGCGACCTCGCGGTAGAGCGGGGGCAGGTCGTCGAGGGTGTGCGCGTAGTGCGTCTCCCCCTTGAGGTCGACGACGGTGCTGGGGGTGGCGACGTCGAGCGGGTTCGGGAAGCGCGTCGTCCGCAGGCCGAGGTCGCGCACGTAGGAGAACAGGGCGGTCGACGACGGCGGGAAGCGCATCGCGCCCATCTCGGCCACCACGCCGGGGTGGCCCTCGAAACCGACCGAGCGCAGCCGGCCGCCGATCTCGTGCGCCTCGTAGACGACCGGCTTGAGGCCCAGCTTCAGCAGCTCGTAGGCGGTGACGATGCCCGACAGGCCGCCGCCGATGACGGCGACCTCGGTGCCGTGCTCGGCCTCGGGCACCTCGCCGAGCCCGGCCGGGTGGGCCAGCCAGTCGTCGTAGGCGAAGGGGAAGTCCGGGCCGAACATGGTCAGCGGCCGGGCCGGGCGCTCCTCGCCCGGCTCGTGGGCGGCGACGGGGATGGCGGAGGTCATGCGGGGGTCTCCGTGGGGTAGAGCTCGGGGCGGCGGTCGGCCAGGTGGGTGTTCACCCGGCGGGAGGCGGTGAGGACGGCGGGGTCGACGTCGGCGACGAGCAGCTCCTCGCCCCGGCCGGCGCGGGCCAGCTCGGTGCCGTCGGGGACGATGACGCAGCTGGCGCCGCAGTAGACGAACTCCCCCTCGGCACCGGTGCGGTTGGCGTAGGCGAGGAACACCTGGCTCTCGTAGGCGCGGGCCGGCACGAGGACGGTGCCGACGTGGCCGTAGGGGTCCATCAGCCCGGTGGGGACGACGAGCAGCTCGGTGCCGGCCAGGGCGTGCGCCCGCACCGCCTCGGGGAACTCGACGTCGTAGCAGACCAGCAGCCCGACGACGAGGCCGTCGAGCCGGAACTGCACGACGCCGACGTCGCCGGGCACGAACGCGTCGCGGTCGACGTCGCCGTAGAGGTGCGCCTTGGCGTAGCCGGCGAGCAGGCTGCCGTCGGAGCCGACGACCACGACGGTGTTGGCCACCCCGGCCGGGGTGCGCACCGGCAGTCCGACCGCGATCGCCAGACCGTGCTCGGCGGCGATGGCGGCCACCCGGTCGGTCAGCGGCCCGGGCACCGGCTCGGCGAGCTCGGCGACCCGGTCGGCGCCGATGGCGTACCCGGTCAGCGACATCTCCGGCGTGACCAGCAGCCGGGCGCCGGCCGCCGCCGCGCGGGCGGCGGCGTCGGCGACGGCCGCCAGCCCGGCCTCGGGGTCCGGCGTCTCGGCCGGGCCCTGCAGCAGCGCGACGCGCACGGGCTCCCCCTCGGGCCGGCGCTCAGGCACCGGCGGGCGGGGTGGTGACGGCCGTCGTCCGGAGCGCGGAGTGCCGGTACCCGTAGCCGAAGTAGACGGCCAGCCCCACCAGCATCCACGCCAGGAACACCAGCCAGGTGGCCGAGCCCAGACCGGCCACCAGCAGCAGGCAGAACAGCACGCCGAGCACCGGGGTGAGCGGGTACAGCGGCGTCCGGAAGGTGCGCGGCAGGTCCGGACGGCTGCGGCGGAGGATGATGACGCCCACGTTGACCAGCGCGAACGCGAACAGCGTGCCGATGCTCGTGGCGTTGGCCAGCTCGCCGAGCGGGACGAGGCCGGCGAGCAGCGCGATGACCACGCTCACGATGACCGTGTTGGCGACCGGGATCCGCCGGCGGCGGCTGACCCGGGAGAAGACCGGGGGCACCAGGCCGTCGCGGGACATCGCGTAGAGGATGCGGGTCTGCCCGTAGAGGACGGTCAGCACGACGCTGGCGATCGCGATGACGGCGCCGATGGCGAGCAGCACGGCCGTCCAGGTCTGGCCGGTGGCCAGGGTGAGGACGTCGGCGAGCGCCGCCTCCGAGCCGCTGATCTGCGGCCACGGCACCGCGCCGACGGCGGCGAGGGCCACCAGGCAGTAGACGACGGTGACCACCAGCAGCGACAGCACGATGGCCCGCGGGAGGTCACGGCGGGCATCGCGGGCCTCGTCGCCGGCCGTCGAGGCGGCGTCGAAGCCGATGTAGGAGAAGAACGCCTGCGAGGCCGCGGCGGTAATGCCGGCGACGCCCATCGGCACGAAGGGTGCGAGGTTGCCGGCGCGGAAGGCGGTGAACGCGACCACGCAGAAGAACAGCAGGACGCCGACCTTGAGCACCACCATCGCGGTGTTGACCCGCGCGCTCTCGCTGGTGCCGCGCAGCAGCAGCGCCATGGCGAGCAGCACGACGACGATCGCGGGCACGTTGACCACCCCGCCGTCGCCCGGCGGGGCGGACAGCGCCTCGGGCAGCACCGCGCCGACCGTGTTCGCGGCCAGGTCGTCGATGTAGGCGCCCCAGCCCACCGCGACGGCGGCCACCGAGACCCCGTACTCGAGCATCAGCAGCCAGCCGCACACCCAGGCGACGAGCTCGCCCATGGTGGCGTAGGTGTAGCTGTACGAGGAGCCCGAGACCGGGATGCTGCCGGCCAGCTCGGCGTAGGACAGCGCCGAGAACAGCGCGGTCACCGCGGCGAGGACGAAGGCGAGCACGATCGCCGGCCCGGCGAGCGGCACGGCCTCCCCCAGGATGACGAAGATGCCGGTGCCCAGGGTCGCGCCGATGCTCAGCGCGGTGAGCTGGAGCAGGCCCATCGACCGGCGCAGCCCGGAGCCGCCGACCTCCTCGTGCTGGGCGACGATGACGTCGACCGGCTTGAGCCGGAACAACTGACTGCGGCGGGCCGGGGCTGCGCTGCCCGGGCCGGCGCTCACTGGGCTCACGGGAGCTCCTCTGCGGCTGTGCCTGTGGTCTGGATCGCAGCGAGCATCACCACAAGTTGCTTCATTGTCAACCAGCGTTTCCTAGATCGGTTCCCGTCCGACCGGCAGAGCCGGGGCGAACACCCACAGCACCCGCGTGGTCCCGTCCGTCCGCAGCGAGCGGAAGCCGTGCTCGGTGCCGGGCGAGAAGGTGAACGCGTCACCGGCGCCCAGGACGGTGACCTCGCCGCCGACGGTGACCTCGAGGTCGCCCTCGAGCACGAAGACGAACTCGACCTCGGCCGGCAGGGCGTAGGTCTCCTCGCCGCTCCCGCCGCCCGGGGCGACCTCGGAGAGGATGGCCTGCAGCCGCCGCTCCCCGGACGGGGTGAGCAGGTACTCGGACAGCCCCCGGCCACCGAAGGCGATGGGCGGGTAGCTCCCCGCGCGGACCGCCTCCCCGCCGGGCGCGGCCTCGAAGAGGCTCCCGGGCGAGATGCCGAGCGCCGCGCACACCCGGACGAGGGCGGCCACCGAGGCGCTGGCCTGGTCCCGCTCGAGCTTGCTGAGGAACCCCTTGGTCAGCCCGCTGGCCTCGGCCACGTCGGTGAGCGTGAGCCGGCGCGCCTGCCGGACCGCCTTGAGCCGCCCGCCGATGCGGGGCACCTCCACCTCGGACACCGCCTCCATCGCACCTCCCCGGTCCCCGCGGACAGTAGTTCCTCGCCCGGCGTTGACAAATGTGAAACACGAGTTGACAGTGGCGGCCGACCCGGACGGGGGACGCCACGCCGTCGTCCGTCCCCGCAGACCTCCAGGAGACCCCGTGCAGGAGCAGACCCCGATCGGCCCGGTGGACGCCACCCGTGTCCCCCGCTACGGCGGGCCGGCCACCTTCGCCCGGCTGCCGCGGATCGACGAGGTGTCGCGCGCCGACGTCGCCGTCCTCGGGGTGCCCTTCGACTCCGGGGTCAGCTACCGGCCCGGTGCCCGCTTCGGCCCCGGCCACGTGCGCGCGGGCTCCAAGCTGCTGCGGCCCTACAACCCGGCGCTCGACGCCACGCCCTTCGGCACGCAGCAGGTGGCCGACGCCGGCGACATCGGCGTCAACCCGTTCGACCTCGGCGAGGCGATCGAGACCATCGACCGCGAGGTGACCACGCTGCGGGCCGACGGCGCCCAGCTGCTCACCATCGGCGGGGACCACACCATCGCGCTGCCGATCCTGCGCTCGCTGGCGCGGGACCACGGACCGGTCGCCGTCCTGCACTTCGACGCCCACCTCGACACCTGGGACACCTACTTCGGCGCCCCCTACACGCACGGCACGCCGTTCCGCCGCGCCAGCGAGGAGGGGCTCATCGACCTGGAGCGCTCGCTGCACACGGGCATCCGCGGCCCGCTGTACAGCAAGCAGGACCTCGAGGACGACGCCGTCCTCGGCTTCCAGGTCATCCGCTCCGACGACTACGAGGTCGACGGCGTGCGCAGCATCGTGGAGCGGATGCGCGCCCGGCTGGCCGGCGGCCCGGTCTACGTGTCGGTCGACATCGACGTGCTCGACCCCGCGCACGCGCCGGGCACGGGCACGCCGGAGGCCGGCGGGCTCACCAGCCGGGAGCTGCTCAACACGCTGCGCGGGCTGGTCGGGCTGGACGTCGTCGGCGCCGACATCGTCGAGGTGTCCCCGCCCTACGACCACGCGGAGCTGACCGGCATCGCCGCGGCCCACGTGGGCTACGAGCTGCTGTCGGTCCTCGCGCTCAACCGCGCCCCGGCCTGACCGGCGCGGCGCGGACCACCTCCGTGCCGCACGTCCTCGTGCCCTGCCCACCGCTGTGGGCGGAGCACGAGCCCACCGAGGCGGGAGACGCCTCGCGGGCGCGGACGCCGGCCTCAGAGACCGGCGTCGGCTGCGCCCTGCGGGCCGCGGGTGCCCCAGGCGTAGGTCTGCTTGGCCAGCCCCAGGTAGAGGTGGGTCTCGGTGGACTCCACGCCCTCCACCGCGCGGATGCGGGCGACGACGTCGAGCAGCTGGTCGTCGTCCTCGCAGACCACCTCGACCAGCAGGTCGACCGACCCGGCCGTGATGACGACGTAGTCGACCTCGCCGAACGCGGCGATGCGGTCGGCCGCGGCCCGGGCGTCGCCGCTGGTGCGCACGCCGACCATCGCCTGCCGCGAGAAGCCGACCTGCAGTGGGTCGGTGACCCCGACGATCTGCATGACGCCGGCGTCGAGCAGCCGCTGCACGCGCTGCCGCACGGCCGCCTCCGACAGCCCGACCGCCGCGGCGATGCGCGCGTAGGGACGGCGGCCGTCCTCCTGCAGCTGCTCGATGATGGCCCGCGAGACGTCGTCCAGCACGAACTGCCGACGGATGGTCACCCCGGCCCTCCCGCCTCGGCTCCGACTGACCCGGCGGCTCCGGGCTCCCGGATGGTAACGACCACCCGGGAGCCCGGCGCCCTCCGTCCGGGGGAGCCTCAGCCGACGGTCCGCACCAGCCGGCGCAGCTCCGCCACCACCACGCACGCCCGGCCCAGGACGTCGTCGCGGGCGGACGCGGCCTGCTCGCGGACGGCGGTGAAGCGGGCCAGGGCGGTCGCGTGCCGGCCGGCGAAGGCGTCCGCGTCGCCGTCGGCGTCCCGCAGCAGCGCCGCCACGAGGGCCCACCGCAGCTGGTCGACCTCGTCACGCAGCGCCGCACGGGCGGCGACGACCCAGTGCGAGATGCCGGCCTGCTCCGCGGTCCAGGCCTGCACCCGCGGCAGCGCCAGCAGGCGCTCCACGGCGGCGTCGGCCCCGACCACCCGGTCGACGGCGACCCCGGCCGCGCGGGCCACGCCGGCCAGGTCGACGAGGTCGGCCTGGTTCCCGAGGACGGCGACCCGCGCGGCCAGCTCCGGACCCGCGCCCGCGGCGGTCAGCTCGGCCTGCAGCGCGCGGGCCCGGTCCCCGGCGGCGCCGGGCCGGTCCAGCCACGCGGCCGGCTCCAGCTCGGCGACGACGGCGGCCAGGGCGGGTGCCGCCGCGGTCAGCGCCGCGGGGGCGGGGTGGGCCCGCAGCAGCCGGTCGGCCGTCCGCTCGGTGGCCGCCTGCAGCTCGGGCAGGGCCAGTCGCTCGACGGCCAGCGGCACGTCGTCGTCCACCCGGGCCCACACGGCGTCGAGGTCCAGCACCTGGGTGGCCACCGTGTAGGCGTGGGCCGCCACCGGGGTGGGGACGCCGGAGCGCTCCTCCAGCCGCAGCAGGAAGCCCGGGCCCACCCGGTTGACCAGGTCGTTGGCCAGCTGGGTGGCGGTGATCTCCCGGGCGAGCGGGTGGGCGGCCACCCGCTCGGGCCAGCGCTCGCGCACCGCCCGGGGGAAGTAGGCGGCCAGCACGCCGGCCACCGACGGGTCGTCGGGCAGGTCGCTGCGCAGCAGCTCCTCGCGCACCAGGTTCTTGGAGTGCGCGAGCAGGACCGCGGCCTCGGGCCGGGTGAGCCCGGCCCCGGCCTGGCGCAGCCGCTCGACCTCCGCCTCGGACGGCAGCTGCTCGAGGTCCCGGTCCAGGCCGTGCCGCTCGAGGTCGCCGATCAGCTGGGCGTGCCGGTCGAGCAGGAACGGTGCCTGGGCCGCGCACACCGACAGCGCCCGGGCCTGCAGCGCGTTGTCGGCCAGCACCGCGGCGGCCACCTCGTCCTCGACCGCGCGCAGCACCGCGTCCCGCTCGGCGCGGGGCACGCCGGCCAGCAGGACCTTGAGGTTGACCTCGCGGTCGGAGGTGTCCACGCCGGCGGAGTTGTCGATGAAGTCGGTGTTCAGCGCGACCCCGGCCCGGGCCGCCTCGATCCGGGCGCGCTGGGTCAGGCCCAGGTTGCCGCCCTCCCCCACCACCCGGCAGCGCAGCTCCGCGGCGGTCACGCGGACGGCGTCGTTGGCGCGGTCGCCGACCTGCGCGTCGGTCTCGTCGGCGGCGCGGACGTAGGTGCCGATGCCGCCGTTCCACAGCAGGTCGACCGGCGCCCGCAGCACCGCCCGCACCAGCTCGGCCGGCGACAGCTCCTCGGCGTCCACCCCGAGGCGGGCCCGCACCTGCGGCGGGACCGGCACGCTCTTGGCGTCGCGGCGGTGCACGCCACCACCCGGGGACAGCGCCGAGCGGTCGTAGTCGTCCCACGACGAGCCCGGCAGCGCGAACAGCCGGCGGCGCTCGGCCGCGGACCGGGCGGGGTCGGGGTCCGGGTCGAGGAAGACGTGCCGGTGGTCGAAGGCGGCCACCAGGCGCAGCTCGTCGGACAGCAGCATCCCGTTGCCGAAGACGTCGCCGGACATGTCGCCGATCCCGACCGCCGTCAGCGGACCGTCGGGGTCCACACCGAGCTCGCGCAGGTGCCGGCGCACCGAGACCCAGGCGCCGCGGGCGGTGATGCCCATGGCCTTGTGGTCGTAGCCGCTCGAGCCGCCGGAGGCGAACGCGTCGCCGAGCCAGAAGCCGCGGCGCTCGGCCACCTCGTTGGCCAGGTCGGAGAAGGTCGCCGTCCCCTTGTCGGCGGCCACCACCAGGTAGGGGTCGGGCCCGTCGTGCACCACGGTGCGGGCCGGGTGGACGACGCGGTCGCCGTCGCGGTCGTCGGTCACGTCCAGCAGCGCGTCCACGAAGGTGCGGTAGGCGCCGGCCACCCGCTCCTGCACCGCCGCGCGGTCCAGGCCGTGCAGGTCGTCGCGGACGACGAAGGCCCCCTTGGCCCCCGCCGGCACGATCACCGCGTTCTTGACCATCTGCGCCTTGACCAGGCCGAGCACCTCGGTGCGGAAGTCCTCCGGGCGCTCGGACCAGCGCAGCCCGCCGCGGGCCACCCGGGCACCGCGCAGGTGCAGCCCCTCCATGCGCGGCGAGCACACGAAGGTCTCCACCTCCGGCCGCGGCCTGGGCAGCAGGTCCAGCTGCGCGGAGGCGATCTTCAGCGCCAGCGCCGGCCGTGGTCTCCCGGCGGCGTCCACCTGGTAGCGGTTGGTGCGCACGACGGCGGCGAGCACGTCGCGCAGACCGCGGAGGATGCGGTCGGAGTCCAGGCTGGTCGTCCGCGTGAGCAGCTCGGCCAGGTGCTCGGCAGCCGACGCCGCGGCCGCGGGGTCGGCCGCGTCGGGGTCGTGCCGGGCGGCGAAGTGCGCCAGCAGCGCGCGGGCGAACTCCGGCGCGCCGAGCACCGTCTCCTCGACGTAGCCGCTGGACAGGCCCAGCCCGACCTGCGCGAGGTACCGGCAGGCGGCCCGGAGGACGGCGACGTCGCGCACCGGCAGGCCGGCCCCGACGGTCAGCCGGGAGAGGCCGTCGAGCTCGGTCTCCCCCGCCCAGGCCGCGGCCAGGGCCTGCTCCAGCCGGGGCAGCGCGGTGGCCGGCGCCGTCCCCTGCGGCAGCAGCAGCTCCAGCCGGGTGGCCGGCGCGTCGTCGTCCCCCGGGACGGCGACGGCGTCGGCCACCCGCACACCGAGCCGGTCGAAGACCGGCACCACGTCGGCCAGCAGCGGCCGGGCGGCCGGCCACGTGACCAGACCGGCCACCCGGCCGCTCCCCGCAGGGCCCTCCGGAGTCAGGGTCAGCCGGCGGTGCCCACCGGCGGCCGGGGCGCTCACTTCCCCGCGTGCGCGTCGAAGGCGGCGTCGAGGACGTCGAGCCCCTCGGTGAGCAGGTCCTGCCCGATGACCAGCGGGGGCAGGAAGCGCAGCACGTTGCTGTGCGTGCCGGCGGTCAGGGTGATGACGCCCTCCGCGTGGCAGGCCTTGGAGATCGCGTTGGTCAGCGCGGCGTCGGGCTCGTTCGTGCCCGGCTCGACCAGCTCGACGGCGAGCATCGCGCCGCGGCCGCGGACGTCGCCGACCACGCCGGTGCGCTCCTGCAGCGCGCGCAACCGCGGCAGCATGGTGGCCTCGATCCCGCGCGCGGCGGCGTTCAGGTCGAGTTCCCGCATCGTGCGGATGCTGGCCAGCGCGGCGGCGCAGGACACCGGGTTGCCGCCGTAGGTGCCGCCCAGCCCGCCGGTGTGCACGGCGTCCATCAGCTCGGCGCGGCCGGTCACCCCGGCCAGCGGCATGCCGCCGGCGATGCCCTTGGCCGTGGTGATCAGGTCGGGGACGACGCCCTCGTGCTCCGAGGCGAACCACGCGCCGGTGCGGCAGAAGCCGGTCTGCACCTCGTCGGCGATGAAGACCGCACCCGAGCGGCGGCACCAGTCGGTCAGGGCCGGCAGGAAGCCCGGCGCCGGGACGACGAAGCCGCCCTCGCCCTGGATCGGCTCGATGAGCACGGCGGCCACGTTGGCGGCGCCGATCTGCGTCTCGATCAGGTCGATGGCCCGCGCGGCCGCCTGCTCGCCGGTCATCCCCGGCTCGTCGCGGTACGGGTAGGACATCGGCACCCGGTAGACCTCGCCGGCGAACGGCCCGAAGCCGTGCTTGTACGGCATGTTCTTCGCCGTCAGCGCCATCGTGAGGTTGGTGCGCCCGTGGTAGGCGTGGTCGAAGACGACGACCGCCGAGCGGCCGGTGGCCACCCGGGCCACCTTGACCGCGTTCTCCACGGCCTCGGCGCCGGTGTTGAACAGCGCCGTGCGCTTCTCGTGGTCGCCGGGGGTGAGCCGGTCGAGCTCCTCGGCGACGGCGACGTAGCCCTCGTAGGGTCCGACCATGAAGCAGGTGTGGGTGAAGGCGGCGACCTGCGCCTGGACGGCGGCCACCACCTCGGGCGCGGCGTGGCCGACGTTGGTGACGGCGATGCCCGACCCCAGGTCGATGAAGGAGTTGCCGTCGACGTCGACCACCACGCCGCCCGCGGCGCGCTCGACGTAGACCGGCAGGACGCTGCCCACGGCGGAGGTGACCGCGGCGGCCCGGCGGGCGGCCAGCTCGCGCGAGCGGGGGCCGGGCAGCTCGGTGATCAGGCGCCGCTCCTGGGCGACGGTGTGCGGGCCGGTGAGCAGGTCGGTCATCACGGTCTCCTCGTGGGGGCGGCCTCCCCCGACGGGGGAGGTCCTCGCGTCCAGGGTCCGTGGCGCACGTCTCCCCCGGTACCGTCCGGATCGGCACTCCCGGGGCGTCCGGGTGTCCAGATCGTCGAGAGGTCCTCCCCGTGCCGGTCACCGTCGCGACCCTGCTCGGCACCGCGTCGCTCGAGCTGACGCTGCACACCCGCAGCGCGCCGGTCGACCGTGCCGTCTCCTGGGTGCACGTCAGCGAGCTGGCCGACCCCACGCCGTTCCTCGAGGGCGGCGAGCTGCTGCTGACCACCGGCCTGGCCCTGGCACCCGAGGGGACCGGTGGGTACGTCCGCCGGCTGGCCGCGGCCGGGGTGGTGGGCCTGGGCCTCGGCACCGGCCTCAGCCACGCCGAGGTGCCCGCCGGGCTGGTGGCCGCGGCCGACGAGCACGGGCTGGCGGTGCTCGAGGTGCCGCGGCAGACGCCGTTCATCGCTCTGTCCCGCGCGGTCTCCAGCGCCCTGGCGGCCGAGGAGTACGCGGCGGTCACCCGGACCTCGACGGTGCAGCGGGAGCTGACCCGCGCCGCGGTCGCCCCCGGGGCTCCGGGCACCGTCGTCGACCGGCTGGCCCGGCACCTGGGCGGCTGGGCGCTGCTGGTCGACGCCGCCGGGACGCCGCTGGAGGCCGCGCCGTCGTCCGCCCGGGGACGCGCCGGCGACCTCACCGCGGCGGTCGACCGGCTGCGGACGGCCCGGCCGCCGGCCGGGGCGGCGCTCACCCAGCCCGGCGAGACGGTGCTGCTGCAGTCGCTGGGCACCGGCTCGCGGGTGCGTGGCTTCCTCGCCGTCGGGCGGCCGGGGCCGTTCCCCGCGGGCGACCGGCACGTGGTCAACGCAGCGGCGCTGCTGCTCACGCTGCGGCTGGAGCAGTCCCGGGCCCTGGACAGCGGCACTGCGGCGCTGCGGGCCGCGATCCTGCACCTGCTGCTCGCCGGCCAGACCGCCGCGGCCGGCCCGGTGGTGGCGGCGCTGGGCGAGCGGCTGCCGGCCGAGCCGGTGCTGGCGCTGGCCGTGCTGGGCACCGCCGAGCAGCGGGCCGCGGCCGTCGACGTGGCCGCCGACGCGGCTGCCCACGCCCGCGAGCCGGTGCTGTCGGCCGAGCTCGACGACACCCTCGTCGTCCTGGTGTCCGCCGACGGCCCGCTGGCCGGGCGGCTGGCCGTGCTGCCCGAGCGGGTGCCCGGCACCGTCCTCGGGACGGCACCGCCGGTGCCGTGGGACCGGCTGGCCGACGGGGTGCGGCAGGCCCGGCAGGCGGCCGGGCACGGGCGGGCCGCCGGACAGCCGGTCACCGCCTTCGCCGACCTCGCCGGCCGGGGCCTGTCCGCGCTGCTCGACCCCGGGGCCACCGCGGCCTTCGCCGAGGCCGCGCTGGCGCCCCTGGTCGCCGCCGACCGGGCCGGCCCCGGCGACCTGGTCGAGTCGCTGCGGATCTGGCTGGCCGCGCACGGGCAGTGGGAGCCGGCCGCGGCCCGCCTCGGCGTCCACCGGCACACGCTGCGCAAGCGGATCCGGCGGGCGGAGGAGCTGATCGGCCGCGACCTGGACTCCCCCGGCGTGCGCGCCGAGCTCTGGCTCGCCCTGCACCCTCCCTCGACCTGAGGAATCCGTCGTCCTGACCTGGGAGACTGGACAGATCAGCGGTTGACAGTGACGATGACCACCGGATCAGCGGTCCCGGCGACTCCGGGATGCACGACGAGAGGACCTCCCGGTGAGCGAGAAGCTCGAGCTGCGCAACTTCGTCGGCGGAGAGCACGTCGACGCCACCGACGGCCGTCGGATGGACCTGGTCGACCCGGCGACCGGCGAGGTGTTCGCCTCGGCCCCGGTGTCGGCGGCCGAGGACGTCGACCGGGCCTACACCGCGGCGGCGGGCGCGTTCCCCGGCTGGCGGGACGCCACCCCCTCGGAGCGCTCCCTGGCACTGCTCCGCATCGCCGACGCCATCGAGGCGCACGCCGACGAGCTGGTGGCGCTGGAGAGCCGCAACACCGGCAAGCCGCTCGGGCTGACCGCGAGCGAGGAGATCCCGCCGATGGTCGACCAGATCCGCTTCTTCGCCGGCGCCGCCCGCAACCTCGAGGGCAAGGCGGCCGCCGAGTACCTGGCCGGGCACACCTCGTGGGTCCGCCGCGAGCCGGTCGGGGTGATCGGGCAGGTCACGCCGTGGAACTACCCGATGATGATGGCGGTCTGGAAGTTCGCGCCCGCGATCGCGGCCGGCAACACCGTCGTCCTCAAGCCCAGCGACACCACCCCGGCGACCACGCTGCGGATGGCCGAGCTGGCCGCGGAGTTCCTCCCGCCGGGCGTCCTCAACGTCGTCTGCGGCGACCGGGACACCGGCCGGGCGCTCGTGGAGCACCGGACGCCGCAGATGGTCTCGATCACCGGGTCGGTGCGGGCCGGCATGGCGGTGGCCGAGACGGCCGCGCGCGACGTCAAGCGGGTGCACCTGGAGCTGGGCGGCAAGGCCCCGGTCGTCGTCTTCGACGACGCCGACCTCGAGGCCGCCGCCGAGGCGATCGCGGTGGCCGGCTACTTCAACGCCGGGCAGGACTGCACCGCCGCCACCCGGGTGCTGGCCGGGCCGGGCATCCACGACGACTTCGTCGCGGCGCTGACCGAGCAGGCGAGGAGCACCCGGACGACGTACGAGGGTGGTGCCGGCGACGAGGACGCGCTCGTGCCGCCGGTGAACAACGCCAACCAGCTCGCGCACGTCACCGGCTTCCTCGACCGCGCGCCCGACCACGCCGAGATCACCGCGGGTGGCCGCCGGCTGGGCGACCGCGGCTTCTTCGTCGAGCCGACCGTCGTGGCCGGGCTGCGGCAGGACGACGAGATGGTGCAGAACGAGGTCTTCGGCCCGGTCATCACCGTGCAGCGGTTCTCCGACGAGGCGCAGGCCCTCGCCTGGGCCAACGGGGTCCCCTACGGGCTGGCCTCCAGCGTCTGGACGAAGGACTTCGGCCGGGCGATGCGGATGAGCAAGGCGCTGGACTTCGGCTGCGTCTGGATCAACACGCACATCCCGCTCGTCGCCGAGATGCCGCACGGTGGGTTCAAGCACTCCGGCTACGGCAAGGACCTGTCGATGTACGGGTTCGAGGACTACACCCGCGTCAAGCACGTCATGGCCAACCTGGAGAGCTGAGCTGAGTCGTCGTCGGCCCACCGGCCGACACCGCGGCGAGGAGCCCGTCCCCGACCGCCGTGGAGCCCCTCCCCGTGTCCCGGTCGGGGAGCCGCCGGGACGCGACGAGGCCCCGGTCCGATCGGACCGGGGCCTCGCTGCATCCCGGCCGCCTCGAGGTCGTCAGCGGCGGCCGGGGGTCTCCAGGGCTGTCAGACGTCGATGCCGGTGAGGACGAGGACGCGCTCCTCGGTGAGGTCCTCCATCGCCGCGTGCACGCCCTCCCGGCCGGTGCCGGAGTCCTTCACCCCGCCGTAGGGCATCTGGTCGGCGCGGAAGCTCGGCACGTCGCCGACCACCACTCCCCCGACCTCGAGCACCTGCGCCGCGCGGAAGGCCACCTGCAGGTCCCGGGTGAAGACGCCGGCCTGCAGCCCGAACCGGCTGTCGTTGACCCGCGCGAACGCCTCGTCGACGGAGTCCACGGTCTCCAGGACGACGACCGGACCGAAGACCTCCTCGCAGGACACCCTGACGTCGGCCGGGACGTCGGTGAGCACGGTGGGCGCGTAGGAGGCGCCGTCCCGGGTGCCGCCGGTGAGGACCCGTGCGCCCGCGGCCACCGCCTCCTCCACCCAGCTCTCCACCCGCCGGGCGGCCTGCTCGTCGATCAGCGGGCCGACGTCGGTCGCGTCGTCCGTGGGGTCGCCGGTTCCCAGCTTGTCCACCGACTCGACCACCCGGTCGGTGAGCGGGCCGGCGACCGCGCGGTGGGCGAACACCCGCTGCACCGAGATGCAGGACTGCCCGGCCTGGTACATCGCGAAGGTCGCGATGCGGGACGCCGCCCAGTCCAGCGCCGCGTCGTCCTGGTCGGGGGCGACGACGGCCGCGGCGTTGCCGCCGAGCTCGAGGGTCACGTGCTTGCGCGGCACCGACTCGCGGATCGACCAGCCGACCGGCACCGAGCCGGTGAAGGAGACGACCGGCAGCCGCGGGTCCTGCACCAGCCGCGCGGCGACCTCGTTGGGCACCGGCAGCACCGACCAGGCGCCGGCCGGCAGGTCGGTCTCGGCCAGGACCTCCCCGAGCAGCAGTGCCGACAGCGGCGTGGCCGGCGCGGGCTTGAGCACGATCGGCGCCCCGACGGCGATCGCCGGTGCGACCTTGTGGGCCACCAGGTTGAGCGGGAAGTTGAAGGGCGCGATGCCCAGCACCGGGCCCCGCGGGACGCGACGCACCAGCGCCATCCGGCCGGCCGCGGCCGGGTCGGTGTCCAGCCGCTGCAGGCTGCCCGACCAGCGCCGTGCCTCCTCGGCACCCCAGCGGAAGGTCGACACGGCGCGGGTCACCTCGAGGCGGGCCCACTTCAGCGGCTTGCCGGACTCGGCGGTGATCAGCGCGGCGACCTCCTCGCTGCGCTCGGCCAGCCGGCGGGACACGTGGTCGAGGGCAGCGGCCCGCGCGTGGGCCGGGAGGGCCGCGCAGGCGGCGCGGGCCGCGGCGGCGGCCGACACCGCGACCTCGACGTCCTCGGGGGTGGCGTTCGTCGTCCGGCCGGCCTCGGCGCCGTCGAACGGCGAGCGGACGGCGACGACGTCGGTGCCGGTCCGGGGCTCTCCGGCGACCCAGTAGGGGGTGGTCATGCGTCCTCCTCGGGACGTGGGCGGTGTCGACGCTGAATCTGCGAGACCCGGTGCCTCCCGGCCAGTGCCGGTCCGTCCACCCGCAGGGGCTCCCACGCACCGACCTGGCACACCGCTGCGGTGTGGCTCCCCCGGTCAGCCGCCGGCGCGGTCCTCCCGCGGCAGCCAGGCGAACGGGTCGCCGTCACCCGGCAGGTGCTCGAGGGCGGTCCAGCCGGCGTAACCGCCGTCCTCGAGCGCGCGCAGGCGCGGCACGAGGTCGAGCTCCCCGGTGCCCGGCGCCCCCCGCCCGGGGGCGTCGGCGACCTGCACGTGCGCGGCCCGGGGTCCGTGCACGGCGACCACCCGGTCGAGGTCATCGCCGTTGACCGCGAGGTGGTAGAGGTCGAGGAGCAGGCCGATCGCGCCCACCCCGGTCTCCGCCGCCACCCGGTCGGCGACGGCGAGCGCGTCCTCCGCCCTCCGCAGCGGGTACCGGGGCGCGGCGCTGAGCGGCTCCAGGAGCACCGTGCCGCCGATCCGCGCCGTCGCCCGACCGGCCAGGGCCAGGTGCTCGACGGCGAGCGCGTCCTGCGCGGCAGGGGCCGCGCCGTCGGACCGGTTGCCGTACAGCGCGTTGAACAGCCGCACGCCCAGCCGCTCGCCGATGCCGACCGTGGCGGCGACCGCGTCACGCCACTCCGCCTCCCGGCCGGGGAGCGACACCAGCCCGCGCTCGCCGTCGGCCATCGCACCGGCCGGGAAGTTGAGCGCGACCAGCTGCACCCCGGCGTCCTCGACCGACCGGACGAAGGCCTCGACCGCCCGGCCGGCGGGCGTGACGGAGTCGAACGGCCACCACGACTCGACCGCGGTGAACCCGGCGTCCCGGGCGGCCTGCGGCCGGCGCTCCAGCGGCAGGTCGCCGAAGAGCAGGGAGGTGTTGACGGCCCAGCGCACCGGAGCGCTCAGCCCCGCCCGAGGTAGGGCATGCCGGTGGCCAGCATCGTGGTGAACGGGACGCTGACCTCGAGCGGCAGCCGGGCCACCTGCACCACCGCGTCGGCGACGTGCGCCGGGTCGAAGGTGGGCTCGGGTCGGACGGAGCCGTCGGCCTGGCGAGCACCGTGCGCCATCCCGGCGGTCATCTCGGTGGCGGCGTTGCCGACGTCGATCTGCCCGCAGACGATCCGGTGCGCTCGGCCGTCCAGCGCGATCGCCTTGGTCAGGCCGGTGACGGCGTGCTTGGTGGCGGTGTAGGCGACGCTCCCGGGCCGCGGCACGTGCGCGGAGATCGAGCCGTTGTTGACGATCCGCCCGCCCGGTGGGTCCTGCGCCTTCATCAGCCGGACGGCGGCGCGGGCGCAGAGGAAGACGCCCGTGACGTTGACCTCCACGGTCGCCCGCCAGTCGGCGACCGCGACCTCGTCCACCTCGCCCGCCGGACCGAACGTGCCGGCGTTGTTGACCAGCAGGTCGAGCCGGCCCCAGGTGTCCCGGACGGTGTCGAACGCCGCATCCACCTGCTCCTCGTCGGCGACGTCGGTGGGCAGCACGAGGACGCCGTCCCCGCCCTCGGCCGTCTCCTCCAGCGACGGACGGGTGCGCCCCAGCAGCGCCACGGACCAGCCGTCGGCCACCAGCGCCCGGGCGATGGCGCGGCCGAGTCCGGAGCCGGCGCCGGTCACCACCGCGGTGCGGCGGTCGCCGCTCACGACGAGCACCGCACGACGGCACCGGCTGTATGCCCAGGGCTGGGGAGGTCGTCCACGCGCTCATCGTGGTCCTCGTTGCGCGCCGCGACCAACCCGCGCCGCCGGTCCGATGCGCACCGGTCGGCCAGGCTCCTCGACGATCCGGCAACCCGGCCCGGTGAGGCACGCCACACCGTCCACTGTCGCCACCCGGTCCCGGCACGGCACCCTCGGCGCACCTGGAGGACGCCGTTCCGAGGAGCCGCGGTCGTGAGCCCTGCAGACCACCGCAACGGCGGCGCGGCCGTCGTCGAGTCCCTCGCCGCGCACGGGGTCGACACGGTGTTCGGCATCCCCGGCACGCACAACCTGGAGCTGTACCGGCACCTCCGCGCCGCCGGGATCCGCCCGGTCACGCCCCGCCACGAGCAGGGCGCCGGCTACGCCGCGGAGGCGTACGCGCGGGTCTCGGGCCGGCCGGGCGTCGTGGTGACCACCAGCGGCCCCGGACTGACCAACGCGATGACCGCCGCCGCCACCGCCCACGCTGAGTCGCAACCAGTGCTCGTCCTCTCCCCCGGCGTGCCCACCGGCACCGAGGGCGCCGACCTCGGCCTGCTGCACGAGGTCAAGGACGCCAGCGGCGCGATGCAGCGGCTGGTCCGGTGGAGCCGCCGGGTGCGCAGCGCCGACGAGGCCGCCGAGGCGGTCACCGACGCCTTCGCCTCCTTCACCGCGGGACGGCCGCGCCCGGTCCACGTCGAGGTCCCGGTCGACGTGCTCGAGCAGGCCTGGACCGGGACGGTGCGCACGGCCGGGCCGGTCGCCGCGCCCGCGCCGGACCCCGGCGCCGTCCGCCGCGCGGCCGAGCTGCTGGCCGGTGCGCGGCGCCCGCTGGTGGTCGCCGGCGGTGGCGCCGTGGACGCCGCCGCGGAGGTGACCGCCCTGGCCGAGGCGCTGGGCGCGCCGGTCGCCACGACGGTGAACGGCAAGGGCGTTGTCGCCGAAGACCACCCGCTGTCGGCCGGGGCGTCGGTGCGGCTGCGCGCGCTGCAGCGCGAGGCAGCCGCCGGCGACGCGCTGCTGGTCGTCGGCAGCGAGCTCGGCGACTCCGACCTGTGGGAGGGCCGGATCAGCGCGCGGGCCGTGGTACGGGTGGACGTCGAGGCGGGCCAGCTGCACAAGAACTGCCCGGCCACGGTCGCCCTGCAGGCCGACGCGGCGGACGCCGTCCGCGCCCTCTCCGCCGCGCCGCCCGCCCACCCGCGCGACGGCACCCGCCGCGCCGCGGACCTGCGCGCGGCCTGCCGGGAGGAGGCCCGCGCCGACGCCGGCGGGAACGAGGAGGTCAACGCGGCCGTCCGGGCCGGGCTGCCGGCCGACGCCGTCCTGGCCGGGGACAGCTCCCAGGTCACCTACTTCGGCTCGGTGCACTTCTTCGACCTGCCCGCCCCACGCCGGTTCTGCTACACCCCCGGCTACGCGACCCTCGGCTACGGCCTGCCCGCGGCGGTCGGCGCCTCCCTCGCCCGGCCCGGCCACCCCGTCGCCGTGCTGCTCGGCGACGGTGCGCTGATGTTCTCCCTCCAGGAGCTGGCCACCCTCACCGAGCTGGGGCTGCCCGTCCCGGTGGTCGTCGTCGACAACGGCGGCTACCGCGAGATCCGCGACCAGCAGGCCGCCCGTGGGATCCCGCCCACCGCGGTGGACCTGCCCACCCCCGACCTCGCGGCCATCGCCACCGCGATGGGCGCGCACGGGTTGCGCACCGCGGACCCGGCCGCGCTCACGGCCCTCGTCGCCGACGCGCTGTCGGCCGACCGCCCGACCCTCGTCCACCTGGACGCCCGTCACTGACCCGCACGAACGAGGAGGAGTCGCGTGGACAGCCACTGGGACACGGCCGTCGTCGGCCTCTACCTGGCCGCCATGATCGCCTTCGGCTTCTGGGGGAAGCGCCGCGCCACCACCCAGTCCGACTTCCTGGTCGCCGGACGGCGGCTGGGCCCGCTGCTCTACTCCGGGACGATGGCCGCCATCGTGCTCGGCGGCGCCTCCACGATCGGCGGCGTCGGGCTGGGCTACGAGTACGGCCTGTCCGGGATGTGGCTGGTCGTCGCCATCGGCACCGGCATCCTGGCGCTCTCGCTGCTGTTCGCCGGCCGCATCCAGCGCCTGGGCGTCTACACCGTCAGCCAGATGCTCGAGCTGCGCTACGGCCCCGGCTCCAGCGTGCTGTCCGGCGTGGTGATGTTCGGCTACACGCTGATGCTCTCGGTCACCTCGACCATCGCCTACGCGACCATCTTCGGCGCCCTGCTGGACCTGGGGCGGGTGCCGTCGATCGTGATCGGCGGCGCCGTCGTCGTCCTCTACTCGACGCTGGGCGGCATGTGGTCGATCACCCTGACCGACTTCGTCCAGTTCGTCATCAAGACCGTCGGGATCTTCCTGATCCTGCTGCCGGTCGTCGTGGTCGAGGCCGGCGGGTTCGGCGGCCTGGCCGACGCGCTGCCGGCGGAGGCCCTGTCGCTCACCACCATCGGCGGCGGCACGATCGTCACCTACTTCGTCATCTACACCTTCGGCCTGCTGATCGGGCAGGACATCTGGCAGCGGGTGTTCACCGCGCGCAGCCCCGGTGTCGCGCGGTGGGCGGGTACCGCCGCCGGGGTCTACTGCCTGGCCTACGGCGTGGCCGGCGCGGTGATCGGCATGGCCGCGCGCGTGATCCTGCCCGGGCTCGACGCCCGCGACGACGCGTTCGCCGCTGTCGTGGAGGCCACGATGCCGGCGCTGCTGGCCGGGCTGGTGCTCGCCGCCGCCCTCGCCGCGGTGATGTCCACCTCCAGCGGCGCGCTCATCGCCACCGCCACCGTGTTCAGCCAGGACATCGTCGCGCGGCTGCGGGGCCGCGACCCCGAGGCGGGCAGCGAGCACGAGCACGTCCGCAGCAACCGGTTGTACGTCGCCGGCTTCGGCGTGGTGATGATCGGCATCGCCTGCGCGCTGCAGGACGTCGTCGCCGCACTCACCATCGCCTACGACATCCTGGTCGGCGGCCTGCTCGTCGCCATCCTCGGTGGGCTGGTGTGGCGGCGCGGGACGAACGTCGGCGCGCTGGTCCCGGTGGCCGCCGGGACGCTGGCCACGCTCGCCACGATGGTCGTCGTCGGCGACATCTACGCCAACGAGCCCATCTACTTCGGTCTGGCCGCAGCTCTGGTCGGCTACCTGGCCGGCAGCCTCGCCTCGCGGCCGACGGACCCGCGGGTGCTGGCGACCTGGGACCGCCGGCTCACCGGACAGGACGCGCCTCGGACACCGACGGCGGGCGTCACCTCCTGACACCGCAGCGCGGCCCGCCCCCGAGGGGACGGGCCGCGCTGGTGAGCTGCTGGAACGGCCGCCCTCCAGGGGCCCGCGCCGAGCCTGCGAGGCGTGGGGGGAAGGGCGGTCCTTCCGTCAATGGATGTGCGACCCGCCGTTGACGTCGTACGTCGCGCCGGTGATGTAGCCGGTCTCCTCGCGGCACAGGTACGTGATGAGGTCGGCGACGTCGGCAGGCCGGCCGTTGCGGCCCATCGGGATCCCGGCGACCAGCTCCGCCTTGCGGTCCCCTTCGAGGGCGCCGCCGGTGATGTCGGTGTCGATCAGCCCCGGGGCGACGGCGTTCACGGTGATGCCGTGCGGGCCGAGCTCGCGGGCCAGCGCCCGGGTGAAGCCGAGCTCCGCGGCCTTGGCCGCGGAGTAGGCCACCCCGCCGAACACGCCGCCGCCCCGCTCGGCCGAGACCGAGGACAGGAAGACGATCCGGCCGAAGCCGCGCTCGGCCATGCCGGGCGCGAGGCGGCGGGTGACGTTGTACGCGCCCCGCACGTTGACGGCGAAGATGCGGTCCCACTCCTCGCCGCTGACCGCGAGGAAGGGCGTCGGCGAGGTGATCCCGGCGTTGTTCACCAGGGCCCCGACCGGCGGCAGCGCGCCGTCGAGGACGTTGAGCGCGTTGTCCACGGACGCCTCGTCGGTGATGTCGCAGCCGACGCCGACGGCCTGCACGCCGTTCCGCTCGGCGACCTCGGTGGCGGCGTCCTTGGCGCTGGCCTCGTCCAGGTCGAGGATCGCGACGTTCCAGCCGGCGGCGGCCAGGGTGTGGGCGGTGGCGCGGCCGATGCCGCGCTTGGAGCCGGCGCCGGTGACGACGACGGTCTTGTCGGAGACGGACATGGGTTCCTCCAGGGGGTTCAGGCGGTGGCGGGAGCGGGGTCGGCGGGCGCTGCGGCAACGTGCGGGGAGGCCTGCGGGCGGCGCCCGGCGTCGCCGCCGAGCTCGGCCCGCACGCGGGCGACGACGGCGTCGGTCGACAGGCCGTAGCGGTCGTGCAGCGTGGGCAGGGCGCCGGCGGCGAGGAACTCGTCGGGCAGGGCGATGGGCACCACGCGGGTGCCCACCCCGGCGAAGGCCAGGGTGGAGGCCACCGACTCGGCGAGGCCGCCGACGACGGTGTGGTTCTCCAGCGTGACCACGAGCCGGTCGGTGCGGGCGGCCCGCAGGATCGCCTCGGTGTCCAGCGGCTTGATCGTCGGCACGTGGAGGACGGCGACGTCGACGGAGTCGGCCTCGAGCCGGGCCGCGGCCTGCAGCGCCCGCATGGTCATCAGCCCGGTGGAGATGAGGACGACGTCCCGGCCGGTGCGCAGCTCGGCGGCCTTGCCCAGCTCGAACCGGTAGTCGTACTCGTCGAGCACGGTCGGCACCGCGCCACGGAGCAGCCGGAGGTAGGTGGGCCCGGGTGCGTCCGCCAGCGCCGGCACGGCCTGCTCGATGTCGACCGAGTCGCACGGGTCGACGATGGTCAGGTTCGGGCAGCCGCGGAGGATCGCGAGGTCCTCGGTGGCCTGGTGGCTGGGCCCGTACCCGGTGGTCAGGCCGGGCAGCGCACCGACCACGTTGACGTTCAGGTTCGGCTCGGCGATGTCCAAGCAGAGGAAGTCGTAGGCCCGCCGGGTGGCGAACACCGAGTAGGTGGAGGCGAAGGGCACCAGCCCGACCTCCGCCAGCCCGGCCGCCGTCCCGAGCAGCGACTGCTCGGCCATCCCCATCTGGAAGAAGCGGTCGGGGTGGGCGTCGCGGAAGACGTGCATGTCGGTGTACTTGGCCAGGTCCGCCGACAGCCCGACGATCTCGGGCCGCTGCTCGGCCAGCCGGTTGAGCGCGTGACCGAACGGAGCGCTGGTCGTGCGCTGACCGGGGTCGGCGAACGAGGCGATCATCGCCGAGGTGGTGAGCCGCTTCTTGGGCGCGGTGCTGGTCATCGGGTCGTCCCTTCGTGCAGCTGGTCGCGGGCGAGCTGCCACTCGTGCTCCTCCACCCGCATGAAGTGGGCCTTCTCCCGGCTCTCGAGCAGCGGGACCCCGCAGCCGATGCGGGTGTCGCAGATCAGCACCGACGGCGAGCCGCGGTGCGCGCGGAGCTCGTCGAGGGCGTCGACGAGCGCGGCGACGTCGTTGCCGTCGACGCGCAGTGCGTGCCAGCCGAAGGCCCGCCACTTGTCCGTCACCGGCTCGGTGCGCAGCACACCTGCGGTGGGGCCGTCGGCCTGCAGCGCGTTGACGTCGACGATCGCGGTGACGTTGTCCAGGCCGTGGTGCGCGCAGGCCAGCGCCGCTTCCCAGGTCGAGCCCTCGTCGAGCTCGCCGTCGGAGAGGAGGTTGTAGACCCGCGCCCCGTTGCCCTGGTGGCGCAGCCCGAGGGCCATCCCGGTGGCCACGGGCAGCCCGTGACCGAGTGACCCGCCGGAGATCTCGACGCCTGGCGTGTAGGAGGCCATGGCCGACATCGGCAGCCGCGAGTCGTCGGAGCCGTAGGTCTCCAGCTCCTCGGCCGGGATGGTGCCGGCCTCGGCCAGCGCCGCGTAGAGGGCGATGGCGTAGTGGCCGATGGAGAGCAGGAACCGGTCCCGGTCGGGCCAGTGCGGGTCCTCCGGTCGGTACCGGAGCTGGTCGGTGTAGACGGTGGCCAGGACGTCGGCCACGCCCAGCGCCTGCCCGATGTAGCCCTGCCCCTGCACCTCCCCCATGTCGAGGGCGTTGCGCCGGATCCGGTAGGCCGCCTGGCGGATCCGCTCGATCCGCTCGGCTCGGTCCCCGGTTGGGGGTGCGGCCTGCGGTGTGCTCAGTGAGGTCATGACGTGTTCCTCCCTTGTTCGATTCGGTCAGGCGAAGACGCCGAGCACCAGGACCGCGCCCAGGCCGACGAAGGACAACAGCCCCTGGGCGACCGTGTACACCTGGAAGGTGCCGCGCACGGACAGGCCCAGCAGCGTCTTGAAGATCCAGAAGGTGTTGTCGGTGACCTGCCCGCCGAAGGCGGCCCCGGATGCGGCGGCCAGCCAGATCAGCACCGGGTTGAGCCCCAGGCTCCCGACGACCGGCGCCAGCAGGGCCGCCGCGGTGATGGCGGCCACGGACCCGGAGCCCTGGGCCAGGCGCAGCAGCGCCGCGACCAGCCAGGCCAGCACCAGCGGATAGGCCGCGTTGGCGCTGAAGAGGCCGGCCACCAGGTTGTCGACGTCGGTCTCCGCGATGACCTGCCCCAGTGAACCCGCGACGCCGGTGAACAGCAGGATGACCCCGCTGGTCTCAGCGGCCCGCACGATCACCTCCTCGACGCCCGCCCGGCCCAGTGACGGCACGGCGAGAGCGGTGCCCACGAGCAGTCCGATGAGGAGGGCCACCACGGGGTTGCCGAGGAACCCGAGCAGGCCCACCTCCGTGCCGAAGGCACTCGTGGTGGTGTCCAGCACGATGAGCACCAGCGGCACCAGCAGCGGCAGCAGGGCGACGAGCAGCGGCAGCTGCCTGCCCGGGGTCTCGGTGTCGCTGGTGTGCGGATCGCGAGCGACGGCCGTCGTTCCCCCGCCGCGGCCCGGCTCCCCGGCTGGCTGGCCACCCGAGACGGTCGGCTGCCCATCGGTGGGCCCGGCGGCGGGCGGGCCGCCGTAACCGGCGATCTCACCGGTGTGCTCGGGGTCGGTCAGCGGGTCGTCGTCCTTCTCGTCATTCCAGGTGAAGCGCATGAGCAGGCTGTGCAGCGCCACGCTGGCGATGATCACCACGATGCCGAAGGGGATCCCCCACAGGAGCATCGTGCCGAGCGGGATGTCGAGAGCGGCCGCGATGGCCAGCGCGGCTGCACCGGGCGGGACCATCAGCAGCGCCACCTCGAGGCCGATGGCCAGGGCGCCGGCCAGCGGCGCGATGCTGAGCCCGGTCCGCAGGGCGATCGACCGGGCCATGGGCCCCAGGATCACCAGCGCGACGTCGAAGTAGATCGCGGGGAAGACGATCCCCGAAGTCAGGCCGAGGACGTAGGGGGAGCGCTTGGCCCCGACGAGCCGCAGCATGCCGTCCACGACGCGGTGGAGCGTCCCCATGGCCGACAACAGGGTCCCGAGCATCACGCCGAACCCGATGATCAGCCCCACCTCGGCCATCAGGTTGCCGAAGCCGGTCACGACGGCGGTCGTCGTCCCCTCGTAGCCCAGCCCCGCGGCGATGCCGAGGTACAGGGCCCCGATCACCAGCGAGATGACCGGGTTGATCTTCGCGAAGACGATGAGCCCGACGACGATCGCCACCGTGATCGCGATGTGCAGCAGGAGCAGCGTGGTATCGGCCATGTCAGTCCCCCTCCGGCCTGCGAGAGCCGGCGGAGCCGCGGGTCTCGATCGTCGCATCGACGGAGCACCCGACGGCGACCTTCTTCTCGGTCGGGGAGCCCTCGAACGGGTGCCAGAGGGCGACTTCCTCGGGGTGTAGATGGCGGACTGCTGGGTGCCGCTCGGTCATGGTGATCTCCGGTGGGCGATGGGCGTCAGGTCCCCGCTATCCGTTGACTGTTGACAGTCAACTGATGACTAGAGTGAGTGGTGCGCATCACCGTGTCAAGGGTCACTTCGGGGCACCTGCATCGCTGCAGGTCGGGGCGGGCAGCCCGACGAGCGGGCTGTCCCAGGGGGCCCGCCGCGATCACGCGGGCGAGCAGGGCGACCGCGTCCAGGGCACCGCCGACCCGTCCGGGTCCCGCCCCGAGCCTGCGGGGGGCGGGACCCGGACGCGGTCCGCTTCCGAGCGGTCGAGCAGGGTGACGGGAGGACGGGGTCCTCCCACGAGCGGGGGGAGCGCGGCCCGCTCGCGAGGGGCGAGGAGGAGAGGTCCTCCGCTACGCGGACTCGGTCGCCCGCGCGAAGTGCTCCGCGGCGCCGGCCATGTGCTCGTCGACGACCCGCACAGCCGCGTCGACATCCCCCTGCTCGATGGCCTCGACGATGGGCACGTGCCGGTCGCGTGCCATCATCGGCGCCTGCCAGGACGCGCCGTTGAGGATGGCGACCCGCATCCGGCCCTCCAGCCGCTGCCACGCCTCGACGAGCATCGAGTTGCCCGACAGCTGGCACAGCAGCAGGTGGAAGGCCAGGTCGGCCTCCATCCGCACGGCCGGCTCGTCCTCGTCGGACAGCCGCTCCACCGCCGCCCGCAACTTCTCCGCGGCCGACTCCCGCCGCGGCGAGGCGATGACCTCCCGGACGGCGAGCCCCTCGAGGGCCGCCCGGACGCGGAAGAGCTCGTGCACCTCGGCGGGACTCAGGCTGTTGACCCGCAGCATCCCGCGGTTGCCGGCGGTGACCAGGCCCTCCTGCTGGAGGTGCCGCAGGGCCTCGCGCACCGTGCCCCTGCTGACCCCGAGCGATCCGGCCAGCTCCACCTCGCCGAGGTGGTCCCCGGGCCGGTACCGACCGGAGAGGATGGCCGACCGGAGCGCCTCGAGGGACCGCTCGCGCAGCGTGCTCCGGTCCAGGGCAGACAGTGACTCAACGCTCACGGACCAGCCTCCTCGTCGACCGTCATGCTAGCCGCGCGCACCGACCGGACGTGACGACTGTCGACAGTGGCTCCCCCACGGGGGTCAGCGCGCCACGACGTTGCGCAGCTCGCGGCCGGCGAGCAGCGCCGCCAGGTTGGTGGCCACGAGCTCGTCGGCGCCGACCGGCCGGCCCCCCGCGGCGTGCGGGGTGATCAGCAGGTTCGGCGCGTCCCACAGCGGGGAGTCCGCCGGCAGCGGCTCGACCTCGGTGACGTCGAGGGCCGCGCCCGCGATGCCGCCGTCGGTCAGCGCCGCGACGAGCGCCGGCTCGTCCACGGTCGAGCCTCGCCCGACGTTGACGACGAACGCGTGCCGCGGCAGCGCGGCCAGCCGGCCGGCGTCCAGCGCGTGGGTCGTGGCCTCGGTGGCGGGCAGGATCATGACCAGGACGTCGGCGTGCTCGAGTTCAGCCGCCAGCCGGTCCTCGGCGACGACGGGGAACCCGGCCCGCTCCCCCGCGCTGCGCCCGACGCCGCGCACCTGCGCGCCGAGGGCCTGCAGCAGCGGAGCGAGGTTCTGACCGATGTTGCCGAAGCCCCAGACGAGCACCCGCGCGTCGAGCAGCGTGGTGACCGCGCCCTCGGGGTGCAGCGGCTGCAGCCCGCCGAGCTCGTCGGCCCAGCGGTGCTCGGCCTGCGCCGCGAGCCCGGCCGGCAGGCGGCGCAGCAGCGCGAGCACCAGGGCCAGCGCGTGCTCGGTGACCGGCCGGTCGTGCAGGCCCACGCCGGAGGTGACGACGACGTCGTCGGGGAAGCCGGCGCCGAGGACGGCGTCCGGCCCGGCCGCCAGCGTCTGCACCCACCGCAGGCGGGGCATCCGGCCGGCCACGGCGCGCAGGTCGGCGGGCGCGTTGCCCCAGACCACCAGGGCTTCGGCGTCGAGGTGCTCCTCGGGCACCGGGGCGGCCACGTCGTAGCGCACCGCCTCGACCCCCTCGGGCAGCGCGGGGGCGAGCGGCAGGGAGTCGGGGAGCAGGATCTTCACCGCCCCAGCCTCTCCCGGCGGCCACTCCCTGTCGCGCCACGGGCCCGGGGCCGGCACGCACCGAGGGGTTCGCGGCCCCCGGTCGGACCGGTGGCAGCAGGCGGCTCCGAACAGCCGCCTGTTCGACCAGCCGGAGCCTGGGTCCCGGACGCCGTCTGCTGCTCCAGGACCTGGCACGACGCTACCGCGACCGGCAACGAACGCAACCCCTCGTTGCATCTGGTGCGGGTCGCGCCCCACGAGCGCTCGTCGGGAGCGACCCGGGCCCGAGGACGCTCGTCCCCGGCCCCTGGACGGAGGGCTCGATCGGCCAGGCGCTGCGTCACCCGGTCGTGGACGGTGCCGATGCGGTGCTCGGACGACCGCACCGCGCAGGACCACGCGGTCTCGGAGACCCGCGTCCGCCCGAGCGGGGAGACGGCGGGATCGGTGTGGTACTGGCCCGACAGCGTGGAGACGGGGCTCGCGGGCAGGTCGGTGGCGGTCGTGGCGGACACCTCCGTGGGGGCGTCGGGCGCGGTCGGGAGCACCCCGGCGGTCGGACGGGTCGGTGCGGAGGGAGCCCGGTCGTCCGCCGCGGGGCCGACCGACGACTGCGTTGCAGCCCACGACCGCGGTCGCTCCACCGGCACCGGCCGGCGTCGGTCGGCGAGGCCGCCGGCCACGCCTGACTGGGTGTGTCCTGTTCGGCTGCGACTGCCGTAGTCAGACAGTCCGGTCGGACTGCCTGCGGACGCGGAAGCGGAGGATGGTCGCGTCGCCCGACCGCGTGCTGCTGATCGGTTCCAGGTCTGTCCTCGCGAGGCCAGGGGACGAGAAGCGGATGCCGTCGCCGAGCAGGACCGGCAGTATGTACACCAGGATCTCGTCGACGAGCCCCCGCTGCAGGCACTGGCCGGCCACGTCGGCGCCGAGGATCTCGAGGTCCTTGCTGCCGGCAGCGTCCAGTGCCGTGGCGACCGCTCCACCGATGTCGCCGGTGAGGGTCGTGACGTTCGGATTCGGCGGCACCAGCGGCCTGTGGGTGAGCAGGAACATGGGTCCGGAGAAGGGGTAGTCGACGCGGCGCGGCTGCTCGGCCTGCATCCGGTCGCCCACCTCCCACGTCCGCCGGCCGACGAGCATGGCGCCGGTGGCCGCTGCGATCTCCGCGAGGTCGTCCGGTGCCACGAAGTCGGCGAGAGCGCGATCACTCCCCCAGTCCATCGAGTGGCCGGGGCCGGCGATGAAGCCGTCCAGCGACATGCACCGGTTCACGACGACCTTGCCGCTCATCTCACAACCGCCATCCCTGGGTCACCACCGCACGTCTGACCTTGCCCGAGCCGACGTCTGCGAGACCTCAGCGCGCTGTCACGGTCCAGATCGTTCCGCCGATCGGGGCAGTCGGGAAGTGCCGCTCCGGCACGTCCACGCGTGACGACCAGGCCGAGCGGTAGCGACTGGTACGACACCCGCATCTCGCTCGACAGCGCACCCGGCTCCCAGGGCCGGAGGCGCCAGGAGATGGGCCACCCGATCAGACGCGCTGGACGCTCAGTCGCGCGGAGGCCGCGGCGAGGGTGTCCACCGTCTCGGGGCCGCCGGCCTCCAGCAGCGTGGCCAGCGCGACGAAGACCTGGGCGGTCGTGAACGCGTCGCCGCCGGCCTCGTGCGGCCGGGAGCTGGGCACCCCGAGGGCGCCCGCCAGGCCCTCCAGGGACAGGGTGGACGGCGGGGTCGCCCCGGTGCCGGCCAGCCACAGCCGGCCCAGCGCGCGGGTGTCGAGGACCGGCGTCCGCAGTCGCACCCCCCGGGCCCGCAGGGCGCGGCCGAGGAAGCCCCGCTCCACCCAGGCCGCGTGGGCGACCAGGACCCGCCCGGTCATCAGCGGCAGCAGCCGGTCGAGCGCCTCCGGCAGCGGCGGCGCGTCGGCGAGGTCGGCAGGACGCAGCCCGTGGATCCGCACCGCCTCGGCGGGCACCCCGCGCTCCGGCCGGGCCAGACCCTCCGCGGCCGTTCCGCAGACGACGCGGCCGCCCTCCACGCAGACCGCCCCCCAGGACACGATCTCGTGGTGCCGGGGGTCCAGGCCGGTGAGCTCGAGGTCGACGACGCAGAACGACGCGTCCCGCCACGGTGTTCCGGCGGGGACCCGCGCGGCGTCCCGGTAGGCCCGCGCCGCGTCGCTGCCCGGCCGCCTCGGGAGCGGCAGCATCACACCACCCCCTGCCGCAGCTGCCCGGCCACCCGCCGCTGGACGGCGGAGACCGCGCGGAAGGCCTCCTTGAGCGCTCCCCGCGTCACCGGGTCCAGATCGGCCGGGGCGAGGTGGTCGTCGGGCCGCCGGCCGGCCCGCAGCTGCTCGACCTGGTGGTCCACCCGGAGCTCCAGCACCAGGTCGAAGGCCTCGCGGAGGGTCCGGACGTCGTCCGCCGGGAGCGTGCCGGCGTCCGCGGCCGCCCGCAGCCGGGCGGGGGTGGAGGCGCTGGTGACGCCGGCGGCCATGCCGGCCCACCGCGCCAGGTCGACGATCGGCTGCAGCCCGCCGCGCTTGAGGTCCAGCCGCCCGGCGTGCTCCCCGCCGTGCTCGACGACGAAGTCCCGCAGGAAGCCGGTCGGCGGGCGGTGGCCCAGCGCGAAGCGGGCGAGCAGCGTGAGGAACCCCGGGTGGCGGCGGGCGTCCCGGAAGACCTCCGGCAGGGCCGGCCCGCTGCGGATCCCCCACACCGGCCGGCCGTCGACAACCAGCGAGACGAGCACGAGCGCCTTCTCCTGGGTCGGGTCGGCGAGCCAGCTCTGCGCGGCCGCCCGCCACCCCGCGTACGACCGCATGAACAGCGGTGCGGCGGCGACCGCCCCCTCGGTGTCCGCCGGGAAACCGCACGCCTCCAGGCCGGCCACCACGGCTTCGGCGACGGCGCGCAGCTCCGCCTGCATCCCCTCGTCGGCGGACCCGTACCAGACCAGCGCGCTGTCGACGTCGGACGACGGCACGGCCTCCCGGCGCGCGAGGCTCCCCAGCGCCAGCCAGGTGAACGGCACCGACGGCTCGCCGACCTCGGCGACGGTCAGCTGGACCAGCCGCCGGGTCAGCGCGTCGGACACCACCGAGTGGATGCCGGCGATGTCCGTGGCGGCCACGCGGGCGTCGTGGAGGGCGAGCACCGCAGGCCGCAGCTGCGCGGACGCGGCGACCAGGTCCTGCACCGTGCGGGCCCGGGCGATCACCGACCGCAGGTGGAAGCTGCTGCGCGGAGCGGCGGCCAGCAGGTCGGCGTCCTCCAGCACGCCCAGCACGCGGCCGTCGGGGCTGAGCACCGGCAGGTGCCGGATCCCGCGCTCCAGCATGTCCAGGAGCACCTCGCCGCTCCTGCCGTCGGCGGCGACCGTGTGCGCCGGGAAGGTCATGACCTCCTCGACCGGCGTGTCGGTCGCGGTGCCGCGGGCGACGACCCGGGCCCGCAGGTCCCGGTCGGTCACGATGCCGAGCTCTCCTCCGCGCACCGCCACGACGGCCGCGGTCGCGCCCGCCTCGGTCATCCGCTCGGCGGCCTGCCGCACCGGCGTCCCGGGGTCGCAGACGACGGGGTCGGTGCGCAGCAGGTCGGCGACCGGCCGGTGGGCGGCGTCCACGACCGGCTCGACCTCGTGCCGGCGCGGCACGGGGTCGGCGAGCAGCGAGCGGACCGCGAAGCGCAGGCCGGCCGGCTGGGCGAACACCGGCCGCGCGGCCGCGGCGGGGATGCGGTAGCAGAGCGTGTCCTCGGCGGCCACCACGCTGAACCGGGCCGGCAGCCCGGAGAGCATCGACGCCTGCCCGAACAGCTCACCGGCACCCAGCTCGTCCAGGACCCGGCCGTCGTGCACGACGTCCAGCGCGCCCCGGCGGACGACCCGCAGGTGCTCCACGGGCGCCTCCCCCTGCTCGATCAGCACCGTCCCGGCCGGGAGGTGCTCGACCTCGGCGGCCGCGGCGACCCGCTGCAGGTCCTCGGCGGAGAGGGCGTCGAACGGTGGCCGGCTCCGCAGGAACTCCGCCACGTCCCTCACGACCCGGACTCCCTCTGCCCGTCCGGCCGCCGCCCCGGTCGGCCCTCCTGCAGGGCCCTGCCGCGAGCCCGCGAGTGGTGGGGGCAGGGGGTCCTCCGTCAGCGGATGCCACCGACCGGGACGTCGGCGCGCCCCGGGTCCTCGTCCGTGCCGCCGAGACGGGCAGCCGGGAGCTCCGTCGCGACGCCCGCCGAGGCAGGGGAACCCGGCACCGGGTCGACGGCGTGCTCGGGCAGCACGCCGCTGTTGTGCCGGGCCCGCAGCAGGTAGTAGGCCAGCCCGACGAGCGCGATGGCGCCGATGAAGACGAAGGCGCCCCACTGCAGGTACCAGTGGTACGGCTCGGTGGCGTTGTAGACCTCCTGCCGCGGCCAGGCCAGGTTCAGCGCCATGCCCGCGCCCCACAGCACCGCCAGGACGTTGACCGGCAGGCCCCAGCGGCCGAGCGAGAAGTACTCCCTGTTAGTGCGCTCACCGGGGACCGGCCAGCGACCCCGGAGCCGGCTGACCAGCATCGGCACGGTGACCAGCAGGTACGCCAGGTAGATCATGATGATCGCGATGCTGGTGATCACCGTGAAGATCTGCGGCTGCCGGATGTTGATGAGCAGGATGCTGATCGACAGGACGCCGATGACGACCGCGGGCACCACCGGCGTCTTGCGCTTGGGGTCGACCTTGGCCAGCCGGGCGCTGAACGGCAGGTTGTTGTCCCGCGCCATCGCGAACATCATGCGGATCGTCGCGGTGTGCACCGCCAGGCAGCAGACGGTGATGGCGACCACGATGCAAGCCAGGAAGACCTTTCCGAGCCCGGTGCCGGCCACCTGGAGCAGCACGTACTGCAGGCCGCCGGTGTTCGACGACAGCTGCGGGTCGGCGAGGTCCTGCACCGCCATGAGGCCGAAGAGCAGGATCAGGCCGCCGAGGAGGAAGGACGCGGTGACCGCCCGGATGATGGCCTTGGGCGCGGTGCGCCGCGGGTCGATCGTCTCCTCGCCCAGCGAGCTGGCGGTGTCGAAGCCGTACATCACGTAGGCCGACGCCAGCGAGGCGACGAGGAAGGCGCCCAGGTAGCCCAGGTCCCGGCCCTCCCCCATCCCGGCGGTGTCCGTGAGGACCTCGACCGGGCTGCGGGTCATCGCCACGGCCAGGATGACGATGATCAGCACGGCCGCGACCAGCTCGATGAGGACGCCCGCGCTGTTGATCCGCGCCATCAGCTTCACGCCGTAGGCGTTCACCGTGGTGGTGAACAGGATGAGGACGCTGCCGAGGATGACGGCGTTGACCGCGAAGTCGTAGGTGCCCGTGCCGTCCCCGACGACCTGGAAGCCCGACCACAGCTGGGGCAGCGTGATCTGGTAGGCGAGGACGGTCGCCGACAGCGTCACGATCGAGGCCGTGAGCATCATCCAGCCGGTCATCCACGAGGTCGTCCGGCTGCCCAGCCGCTTGGTCCAGTTGTAGAGCGACCCCGCCACGGGGTACTTCGCGGCCAGCTCGGCGAAGCACAGCGCCACCATCAGCTGCCCGAGGAAGACCATCGGCCAGGACCACAGGTAGGCCGGGCCGCCGGCGCCGAAGCCGAAGTAGAACAGCTGGAACGTGCCGGTCAGGATAGAGATGTAGCTGACTCCGGCCGCGAAGCTGGAGAACCTGCCGATGCTGCGGTCGAGCTCCTGCCTGTAGCCGAACTCGGCGAGGTGGGTGTCGCCGTCCTGCGTGGGGTGCGCGCTCATGGGCCGTCCGTCCGTCAGGGGTCGAGGTGCGCCGATCAGCCCGTGAACCAGCCGGCCGGCTGCGGGGCGGTGTTGTGCCAGATGTGCTTGGCCTCGCGGTACTCGGCGAGGCCCGACGGGCCGAGCTCGCGCCCGTTGCCCGACCGCCCGAACCCGCCCCACTCCGCCTGCGGGAGGTAGGGACCGAAGTCGTTGATCCAGACCGTCCCGTGCCGGAGGGCGCGGGCGACCCGCTCGGCGCGGGCGGTGTCGGTGGTCCAGACCGCACCGGCGAGGCCGTAGTCGGTGTCGTTGCCGAGCGCGATCGCCTCCTCCTCCGTGGCGAACCGCTCCACGGTGAGGACGGGCCCGAACGACTCCTCCTGCACGATCCGCATGTCCCGCCGGCAGTCGGTGAACACCGTCGGCAGGTAGAAGAACCCGCCGGCCAGCTCCGGGTCATCGGGACGGCGGCCACCGGTGACCAGCCGGGCGCCCTCGCCGACGCCGACCGCGACGTACTCCTCCACGCTCGCCCGGTGCTCCTCGGACACCAGCGGTCCGCTCTGGGTCGTCGGGTCGAACCCGTTGCCGAGGCGGATGCGCCGGGCTCGCTCGACCAGGGCCGCGACGAACTCGTCGTGGATCTCGTCCTGCACGATGAGCCGGGTCCCCGCCGAGCACACCTGGCCGGAGTGCAGGAAGACCGCCGTCAGCGCGTTGTCGACTGCGGTGTCGAGGTCGACGTCGGCGAAGACGACGTTGGGGTTCTTGCCGCCGAGCTCGACGGTCACCTTCTTCACCGTCTCGGCGGCGGCCCGCAGGATCCACTGCCCCGTGCTGAGGCCGCCGGTGAACGACACCATGTCCACGTCGGGGTGCTCGACCATCGCCGCCCCGACGTCCCGGCCCCCGAGGACGAGGTTGACGACGCCCGCCGGGGCGCCGGCCTCCGCCAGCAGCTCGGTGAGCCGGATGGTGGTCAGCGGGGTGACCTCGCTCGGCTTGACGACGACGGTGTTCCCGGCCGCGAGCGCCGGCGCGACCTTCCAGGACACCTGCAGGAGCGGGTAGTTCCACGGCGTGATGAGCGAGCACACGCCGACCGGCTCGTGGACGACGCGGCTGATGACGCCGGGACGTCCGGCGTCGACCAGGCGGCCGGTGTCCTTGTCCGCCAGGTCCGCGTAGTAGCGGAAGACGGAGGCCACGTCGTCGACGTCCTGCCGGCTCTCGCCGACGGTCTTGCCGGTGTCCAGGGTCTCCAGCCGGGCGATGTCCTCCCGGTCGCGCGCCAGCAGGTCGGCGACGCGGCGCAGCAGGGCACCCCGCTCGGCCGCCGGGGTGCCCGGCCACTCCCCCGCGTCGAAGGCGGTCCGGGCGGCTCCGACGGCCGCGGCGACGTCCTCGACCGTCGCCTCGTCCACCTTCGCGACGACGCTCTGGTCGAAGGGGTTGACGACCTCGCGCTGGTCCGACGAGGCCCCCGGCCGCCAGGTGCCGCCGATGAAGAGGTTGGCCATGACACTCCGTGGTCCGTTGGGCTGCTATAGGACAGTTGTGGTCGGCGGGACAGCCTGGCCGGTGACCCGGGTCACGTCCAGTCGGGTGCGGGCCCGTCACACGCCCCTGCCGCCCACCAGCCTGCCGGGTCGCCGCCCGCGGGGTCGACCCGGGGACGCTCTGGTGCGGCCGAGGCCTCCGCGAGGCGGGCCGCCGCCGGCGCGCAGGCCGGGCCCGCCTCCCCCTGGCAGCCGACCTCGGCTCCGGAGGTGGAGGGGTTCCCCTCGCACGGCACGCCGACGGTCCCCCGCGGTGGACGGGCCCCTGTGGGTGGTCCTGTCCGGGGCCCGTCCGCCGGGCATCCGCCGTCAGAAGGGCTGGTCGCCCGTCGCCGGGGTGCGCGCTCCGGTGAGGTGCTCGGCATAGGCGGGCAGGTCCAGCTGGCCGTTGCCGGACAGGCCCACCACGAGGACGCCGGCCTCCCCGGTGTCCGCGCGGCGGCGGGCCTCGGCGACCGCGCCGGCGACGGCGTGGCAGGACTCCGGCGCCGGCACCAGTCCCTCGGTGCGGGCGAACAGCAGTCCGGCGTCGAACGCCTCGCGCTGCTCGACGGCCCGGGCGGTGATCAGCCCCAGGTCCACGCCGTGGCTGACCATCGGGGCCATGCCGTGGTAGCGCAGCCCACCGGCGTGGATGGCCTCGGGCACGAAGTCGCGCCCGAGGGTGTGCATCTTCATCAGCGGGGTCAGCCCGGCGACGTCGCCGTGGTCGTACTCGTAGCGCCCCTGCGTGAGCGACGGGCACGCGGCGGGTTCCACGGCCACCACCCGCGTGTCGGTGCGCCCGGCCAGCTTCTCCCGCAGGAACGGGAAGGACAGCCCCGCCAGGTTCGACCCGCCACCGGCGCACCCGAAGACGACGTCGACCGCCGTCTCGCCGAACACCTCGAGCTGGCGCAGCGCCTCCTCGCCGATCACCGTCTGGTGCAGCAGCACGTGGTTGAGCACGCTGCCCAGCGCGTACCGCGCCTCCGGGTCCGGCGCCGCCGACTCCACGGCCTCGCTGACCGCCATCCCGAGGCTGCCCGTGGTGCCGGGGAACCGCTCGAGGAAGCCACGGCCGGCCGCGGTCAGCTCCGACGGGCTGGCGTGGACCACGCCGCCGAAGGTCTCCATCAGCATCCGCCGGTAGGGCTTGCTGTCGTAGGAGGCCCGGACCTGCCACACCTCGCACTCCAGGCCGAAGAGCGCCGAGGCGAACGACAGCGCGCTGCCCCACTGCCCGGCGCCGGTCTCGGTGGTCAGCCGGCGCACCCCCTCGGCCGCGTTGTAGTACGCCTGCGCCACGGCGGTGTTCGGCTTGTGGCTGCCGACCGGGCTGACGCCCTCGTACTTGTAGTAGATGCGCGCCGGCGTCCCCAGCGCCCGCTCGAGGCGGTGCGCCCGGTACAGCGGCGAGGGCCGCCACAGCCGGTAGACCTCGCGGACCGGTTCCGGGATCGGCACGAACCGCTCGCCGGTCATCTCCTGCTCGATCAGCGCCGCCGGGAACAGCGGCGCCATGTCACCGGCCGCGAGCGGCTCGCCGGTCCCCGGGTGCAGGTGGGGCGGCATCGGCGCGGGCAGGTCGGCGGCCAGGTTGTACCAGTGCGTGGGGAGGTCCGCCTCGTCCAGCACGGCCTTGGTCATCGCCGACGTGGGGGTCGGGACGTCGGTGCTCGTCACTCCTGCTCCTCCGGGATCGTGGCCCATCGGCCGTCCGGGGAGGAGCCCTCGGACCGTCCGGTGGGTCTGGGACGGTCCGAGCGCGCGTCAGCGGGCCGGGGTCGTCCTCGACGACCAGGCCCACCACTGCGCGCGACGGTTCACGCCCGCCACCCTAGCGACGAGGTGCCGCAGCCGCGTCCCGGGGGAACCCGGACCGCCCCTCCTGCGGCGTCGGGAAGGGCCTCGATCAGCCGCCGACGTAGGCCGCCAGGTGCTCGCCGGTGAGGGTGGAGCGGGCGGCGACGAGGTCGGCGGGAGTGCCCTCGAAGACGACCCGGCCGCCGTCGTGGCCGGCGCCGGGGCCGAGGTCGATGATCCAGTCCGCGTGCGCCATGACCGCCTGGTGGTGCTCGATGACCAGGACGGACTTGCCGGAGTCGACGAGCCGGTCGAGCAGGCCGAGCAGCTGCTCGACGTCGGCGAGGTGCAGGCCGGTGGTCGGCTCGTCGAGGACGTAGACGCCGCCCTTCTCGGCCATGCGGGTGGCCAGCTTGAGCCGCTGGCGCTCGCCACCGGACAGCGTCGTCAGGGGCTGGCCGATCGTGAGGTAGCCGAGCCCGACGTCCACGAGCCGGTCGAGGATCGCGTGCGCGGCAGGGGTGCGCGCCTCCCCCTCGCCGAAGAACTCCTCCGCCTCCGTCACGGACATCGCGAGCACCTCGCTGATGTCGCGCCCGCCGAGGTGGTGGTCCAGCACCGTCGCCTGGAACCGCTTCCCCTCGCACGTCTCGCAGGTGGACTCGACCGTGGCCATCACCCCGAGCTCGGTGTACACGACGCCGGCGCCGTTGCAGGTCGGGCAGGCGCCCTCGGAGTTGGCGCTGAAGAGCGCCGGCTTCACGCCGTTGGCCTTGGCGAACGCCTTGCGGATCGGGTCGAGCAGACCGGTGTAGGTGGCCGGGTTGCTGCGCCGGGACCCGCGGATCGCGCCCTGGTCGACCACCACCACGCCCTCCCGGCCGGCCACCGAGCCGTGGACCAGCGAGCTCTTGCCCGACCCGGCCACCCCGGTGACGACGACGAGCACGCCGAGCGGGATGTCGACGTCCACGCCCTGCAGGTTGTGCGTGCTGGCGCCGCGCACCGCCAGCGCCCCGGACGGCGTCCGCACCGAGGGCTTCACGGCCGCGCGGTCGTCGAGGTGCCGCCCGGTGAGCGTGCCGCTGGCCCGGAGCTCCTCGACCGTGCCCTGGAACACCACCTCCCCGCCGCCGGTACCGGCGCCGGGCCCGAGGTCGACGACGTGGTCGGCGATCGCGATCGCCTCGGGCTTGTGCTCCACGACCAGCACGGTGTTGCCCTTGTCGCGCAGCTGCAGCAGCAGCTGGTTCATCCGCTCGATGTCGTGCGGGTGCAGGCCGATCGTCGGCTCGTCGAAGACGTAGGTGACGTCGGTGAGCGAGGAGCCGAGGTGGCGGATCATCTTCGTGCGCTGCGCCTCGCCACCGGACAGCGTGCCCGCGGGCCGGTCGAGCGAGAGGTAGCCCAGCCCGATCGTCGAGAACGAGTCGAGCAGGTGCTGCAGGCCGGTCAGCAGCGGGGCGACCGAGGGCTCGTCGAGCTCCCGCACCCAGTCGGCCAGGTCGGTGATCTGCATGGCGCAGACGTCGGCGATGCTCCTGCCGTTGATCGTCGACGCCCGCGCCTCCGGGGCGAGCCGGGTGCCGTCGCAGTCGGGGCAGGTCGTGAACGTCACCGCCCGCTCCACGAAGCGCCGGACGTGCGGCTGCATCGCCTCGACGTCCTTGGACAGCATCGACTTCTGGATCCGCGGGATGATGCCCTCGTAGGTCAGGTTGATGCCCTCGACCTTGATCTTGGTCGGCTCCTCGTACAGGAGGGTCCGCATCTCCTTCTTGCCGTAGTCGCGGATCGGCTTGTCCATGTCCAGGCCGGCGCCCTGGAAGAGGCGGCCGTACCACCCGTCCATGCTGTAGCCCGGGATGGTGAGGGCGCCCCCGTTCAGGGACTTCGAGTCGTCGTACAGCGCCGTCAGGTCGATGTCGTTCACCGAGCCCATGCCCTCGCAGCGGGGGCACATCCCGCCGAGCCGGGTGAACGTCGCCTTCTCCGACTTCGTCTTCGCGCCGCGTTCCACGGTGATCGCGCCGCTGGCCCGCACCGACGGGGTGTTGAACGAGTACGCGCTCGGCGGGCCGACGTGCGGCTGCCCGAGCCGGCTGAACAGGATCCGCAGCATGGCGTTGGCGTCGGTGGCCGTGCCGACGGTGGAGCGGGGGTTCGCGCCCATCCGCTCCTGGTCGACGATGATCGCCGTCGTCAGCCCGTCGAGGACGTCGACCTCGGGTCGCGCCAGCGTCGGCATGAAGCCCTGCAGGAAGGCGCTGTAGGTCTCGTTGATCAGCCGCTGCGACTCCGCGGCGATCGTGCCGAACACCAGCGAGCTCTTGCCCGAGCCGGAGACGCCGGTGAACACGGTCAGCCGGCGCTTCGGGATCTCGACGCTGACGTCCTTGAGGTTGTTCTCGCGCGCGCCCTGCACGCGGATCAGCTCGTGGCTGTCGGCGACGTGCGGTGCGGGCGGGTGCGTGTCCGTCCTCGTGGCCATCCCCATCGTCTCCCCATCCGTCGGGCGGGGCGCCGTCGCGGTCCCCGTCGGCGTCGCCCCGCTGGACCCGACCGGCGGCGAGCGGTGGGTCCGGCCCGCCGTCGTCGGCGCGGTCGCGGCAACGGTCCGCTGTCTACCCGATCGGTGGTGCCGACCGGGAGCGGCGCGACGCCCGTCCGGCCATCTCGGGCCCGGGTTCCCCGGCACGGGGGAAGGGACGCCCACGATTGCGGCGGCGCGCCGCCACGGGGTGTCGTTCCCCGGCCCTGCGGAGGACGGCCCCTGACCGGCGTCTCCGCGGGTCAGGGCCCTGGTGCTGCTCGTGCCAGGGACCGGACACGGCCGACGGTTGAGCCACCCGGGTCGGCTGGAGTAGAGAAACGGCACGCCGCTGCGCCAGGAGGCTGCCATGAGCCGCAGGAACCGTGTGCTCCGGTCCGCGATCGCTGCTGCCGCGGCCGCCGTGGCCGGCGTGCTCACGAGGTCGATGGTGCGGGGCGTCCGTCGCCCCTGAGAGGAGAGCTCGACGTCCCCGGCGCGGCGCGTCCCCGCGCCCGGGGTGACCGGCCTCGACCCGCGCGACCGCTCCACCCCACCGGCGGACGACAGCTCCCGCGGGCACGGGATCCGGACCTGGGACGATCGGCGGCGTGTGCACGGTGGTCGTGCGGTGGAGCCGCGGCGCGCCGGTGCGGCTGCTCGCCCTACGGGACGAGCTGACCAGCCGGGAGTTCGACGACCCCGGGCGGTGGTGGCCGGAGCACCCCGCCCTCGTCGGGGGCCGGGACCGCCTCGCGGGCGGGACGTGGTGCGCCACCCGCGTCGGCACCGGGGTCACTGCCCTGGTGCTCAACCGGCCGCAGAAGCCGGTGGCCGCCCCGGGAGCACCGAGCCGCGGGACCCTGCCGCTGCTGGGCGCCGAGCGCGGAGCGGACTGGCGGTCGGCCGTGCAGCTCGACGGCATGGCGAGCTTCCTGCTCGTCCTGGCGGCTCCGGACCGCATGACCACCTGGGACTTCGACGGCGAGCGGCTGGTGACGACCGAGCACCCGGAGGGCACCTGGATGGTCACCTCCGGCGGTCCCGAGGACCGCAAGGCCGACCGGTTCCTGCCGCTGTTCACCGACAGCGCTCACCCGGACGGCTGGCGCCGGCTCGTGCAGGCAGAAGCGCCGCGGGACGACCCCGGCGCCCTGGCGGTCCGCCACGAACAGGACGGTCTGGTCTTCGCGACGGTCTTCGGCGCGCTCATCGAGGCCCGACCGGGTGGGCTCACCATGGAGTACAGCCGCCGGCCCTGGCTGGATCCGTGGTCACCGGTCGTGTCCTGGTCCTGAGTCGGCCGCGGCGGTCGTCCGGGACCGGACGCGGTCGAGCGTGGCCTGGGACGACGGAGCGCCGGCCGGCGCCGACCGGTCCGCCGTCCCGGTCGACGTCAGACCGCCGGCCGCCGGGTCATCGGAAGACCACCGTGCTGTGCCCGTTGAGGAGCACCCGCCGTTCGCTGTGCCACCGGACCGCCCGGGACAGCGCGAGCGCCTCGGCGTCCTGTCCGACGGTGGCCAGCGCCCGGGGGTCGTAGGTGTGGTCGATGCGGATGACCTCCTGCTCGATGATCGGGCCCTCGTCCAGGTCGGGGGTGACGTAGTGGGCCGTCGCCCCGACCAGCTTCACCCCGCGGTCGAAGGCCTGGTGGTAGGGCTTGGCGCCCTTGAAGCCGGGCAGGAACGAGTGGTGGATGTTGATCGCGCGGCCGTACAGGGCGGCGCACGTCTCGTCGGAGAGGATCTGCATGTAGCGGGCCAGCACGACCAGATCGGCCCGGTACTCGTCGACCAGCTGAAGCAGTCGGGCCTCGGCCTCCCGCTTGGTGGCGGGAGTCACCGGGACGTGGACGAACGGCAGGCCGGCCGCCTCGGCCATCGGCCGCAGGTCCTCGTGGTTGGACACCACGGCGACCAGCTCGCCGCCGAGGCTGCCGGCCCGCCACCGGAAGATCAGGTCGTTGAGGCAGTGGCCGAGCTTGGACACCATGACCACCACCCGCTGCGGCTGCTCCCCGGTGACCTGGTAGGTCATGCCGAACTCGTCGGCCACGGCCCGGAAGTCCGCCGAGAGGCGCGCGCAGTCGGTGTCCTCGGCACAGACGAAGGCCGTGCGCAGGAACAGCTGACCGCGGAGGGGGTCGTCGAACTGCTGGTGCTCGACGATGTCGCAACCGTGCTGGAAGAGGAACGAGCTGACCGCGTGCACGATGCCCGGGCGCTCCTGGCAGCTGAGCGTGAGGGTGAACGGGTGGGACACGGGTGCCTCCTCAGCACTCGACGATGTTGAGCGCCAGCCCGCCACGGGCCGTCTCCTTGTACTTGTCCTTCATGTCGGCACCGGTCTCGCGCATCGTCTTGATCGCCTTGTCCAGCGGGACGTGGTGCCGGCCGTCGCCGCGCACGGCCATCCGGGCGGCGGTGATGGCCTTGACCGAGCCGACGGCGTTGCGCTCGATGCACGGGATCTGCACCAGCCCGCCGACGGGGTCGCAGGTGAGGCCGAGGTTGTGCTCGATGCCGATCTCCGCGGCGTTCTCCACCTGCTCCGGCGTCCCGCCGAGCACCTCGGCGAGGCCGGCGGCGGCCATGGAGCAGGCCGAGCCGACCTCCCCCTGGCAGCCGACCTCGGCGCCGGAGATGGAGGCGTTCTCCTTGAACAGCAGCCCGACCGCCGCGGCGGTGAGCAGGAACCGCACCACGCCGTCCTCGCCGTAGGAGCCGACGAAGTCCCGGTAGTAGTGCAGGACGGCCGGCACGATGCCGGCGGCGCCGTTGGTCGGCGCGGTCACCACCCGCCCGCCGGCGGCGTTCTCCTCGTTCACGGCCAGCGCGTAGAGGGTCACCCACTCCATCGCGCGCAGCGGGTCGGCCTCGTCCGGGTGGCTCTCCAGCTGGGCGCGCAGCGCCGCCGCGCGCCGGCGGACCTTCAGCCCGCCGGGCAGGACGCCGGTGGTGCGGGTGCCGCGCTCCACGCACTCCTGCATCACCGACCAGACGTGCAGCAGGCCGGCGCGCACCTCCGCCTCGCTGCGCCAGGCCAGCTCGTTGGCGAGCATCACGTCGCTGATCCGCAGGCCCGTCGCCCGCGTCCGGGCCAGCAGCTCCTCGCCGGTCCGGAACGGGTACCGGACGGGCGTGGGGTCCTCGACGACGGCCGGGTTGCCGGCGTCGTCCTCGTCCAGGACGAACCCGCCGCCCACCGAGTAGTACTCGCGCCGGTCGACCTCGGCGCCCTCGGCGTCCAGGGCCCGGAAGAGCATGCCGTTGCTGTGGAAGTCCAGCCGCTTGCGACGGTGCAGCACGACGTCGTCGTCGACCGAGAACGCGATGGGGTGCTCGCCGGCGAGGGCCAGCTTGCCCTCGCGGCGGACGGCATCGACCCGCGGCCCGGCCGCGACCGGGTCGACCAGGTCGGGCTGCTCGCCCTCGAGGCCGAGGACGACCGCCTTGACGCTGCCGTGCCCGTGGCCGGTCGCCCCCAGCGACCCGAACAGCTCGCAGCGCACCCCCGTGACCCGGCCCAGCCGCCCCTCGTCGCGCAGCCGGGACGCGAAGGCGCAGGCGGCACGCATCGGGCCGACGGTGTGCGAGCTGGACGGGCCGATGCCGACCTTGAACAGGTCGAAGGCGCTGATGGTCACCCGTACCTCCCTCTCCCCGCCGATGTCCTGGCACACCGACTGGGACCTAGGTACACAGTTGGTATATCAGATATAGTGTGAAGGTATGTCGATCCCTCTGAAGAGGCAAGGCCCGTTGGCCGCCAACCTCTACGATCTGGTCGTGAGCGCTGAGCCCCTGGATCTTGACTCGTCCGCTGTCGCGTCCCTGGCGGACAAGGCCTACGTGGCGATCCGGGACCGGCTGATCATGCTCGACATCCGGCCGGGCGACCCGATCGACGACGACGAGCTGGCCGGGGACCTGGACGTGGGCCGGACCCCGGTCCGCGAGGCGTTGAAGCGCCTGGAGGGCGACCGGCTCGTGGTGTCCTACCCGCGGCGCGGGACCTTCGCGACCGGGATGGACATCTCCGACCTGGCGCACATCTCCGACATCCGCGCCCAGCTCGAGCCGCTGGCCGCCCGCCGTGCCGCCGAGCGCGCCGTCCGCACGGCGCACGCCGAGCTCGAGGACCTGGCCTCGCGCATCCAGCACCTGGACGTCAGCCAGATCGACCGGACCGAGCTGATGCGCTGGGACCTCGCCGTGCACCGGGCCATCTACCGGGCCGCCGGCAATCCCCACCTGGAGGACGTCCTGATCCGCTACGACAACCTGGCGACGCGGATCTTCTGCCTCTTCCTCGACCGGCTGCCCACGGTGGACGAGCACGTCGGGGAGCACGTCGAGCTGCTCCGCGCCATCGCCGCCGGCGATGCCGACCGGGCCGACGACCTCGCCCGTGAGCACGTGCTCGGCTTCGAGCAGGCGATCCGCGCGGTGATCTGAGAGAGGACCCCCTGCCCCCCACCGCTCGCAGGCTCGCGGCGGGACCCTGCAGGGGGCCGGCGGTGCCCGGGACGGGGCCGGCGGGGACAGCGGGCCGGTCAGATGGGTCCGACGGCGTCCAGGATCGCCAGGACGTCCCGCGTGGCCGCGACGTCGTGCACGCGGAGCAGGGTGGCTCCCCGCTGGACCGCGACGATCGCCGCGGCCAGGGAGCCGGGCAGCCGGTCCTCCACGGTCCGCCCGGTGAGCTGCCCGAGCACCGACTTGCGGGACAGCCCCACCATGACCGGGACCCCCAGGCCGGTGAACGCGTCGAGCGACGCCAGCAGCGCGACGTTGTGGGTCAGCGTCTTGCCGAACCCGAACCCCGGGTCCACGACCAGGTGCTCCTGCCGGATGCCGGCGTCGAGGCAGGCACGCATCCGCTCGGCGAGGAAGGCGCGCACCTCCACGACGACGTCCCGGTAGCGCGGGTCCTCCTGCATCCTCTCCGGCGAGCGCTGCATGTGCATGAGGCACACCGGGACGTCCAGCTCCACGGCGGCCTCGAGAGCACCCGGCGACCGCAGCGCCCGGACGTCGTTGACCATGCTGGCCCCGGCTGCCACCGCTTCCCTCATGACCTCGGGGCGGGAGGTGTCCACGGAGAGCGGCACGGGGACCTGCCGGCCCAGGGCCTCGACCACCGGGACGACGCGGTCGAGCTCCTCGGCGAGGGTCGGCGGGCGCGAGCCGGGTCGGGTGGACTCCCCGCCGACGTCGATGAGGTCGGCCCCTTCGGCAGCCAGGGTGCGCCCGCGCTCCACGGCCCGGTCGAAGCTGTGGAAGCGCCCGCCGTCGGAGAAGGAGTCGGGGGTCACGTTGAGGACGCCGCAGACCAGCGGCCTCCTCGCCGCGAGCACCCGGCCGAGGGGGTGCGTCGACGAGCCGGTGGCCGTGAGCGGGCGGTCGGCCAACGCCGTGCCGGTCATGGAGGTGTTCCTTTCCCTGTGATCTGACCCGCTGCCGGTCCCTGGGGACCCTCCGAGGCCCACCCCGAGCGTGCGAGGCGGCCCCTCGCAGGGACCCGCCGCGAACGTGTGAGCGGTGGGGGGCGAGGGGTCCTTTCTTCAGCCGCGGGCGGAGGTGACCGTGTGCTGCAGCAGCAGCGCGGTGGTGACCGGGCCCACCCCGCCCGGGACGGGGGTCAGTCCGGCGGCGCGCCCGGTGACCGAGCCGGCGTCGACGTCGCCGACCAGCCCGCCGTCGGGCGTCGGGTTGGTCCCGACGTCGATGACCACCGAGTCCTCGCCGACGTGCTCGGCCGTGATGAGCTCCGGCCGCCCGACGGCGGCGACGAGCACGTCCGCGGTCCGGGTGACCGCGGCCAGGTCCTTGGTGCGGCTGTGGCAGACGGTCACGGTGGCGTCCCGCTGCAGCAGCAGGTGCGCCGCGGGCTTGCCGACGACGGTGGAGCGCCCGACCACGACCGCGTGCGCGCCGGACAGGGGGGTCCCGTGGGAGTCCAGGAGCTCGAGCACGGCCTCGGCGGTCGCCGGCGCGAAGGCGGGCAGGCCCGCGGCCAGCCGTCCCAGGCTGAGCGGGTTGGCGCCGTCGACGTCCTTGGCGGGGTCGATCGACGCGGCGAGGTCCTCGAAGACGGCGCCGGCCGGCAGCGGGGTCTGCAGGATGATGCCGTGCACCGCAGGATCGGCGCTCAGCGCGGTGAGCTCGGCGCGGATCCGCTGCGGCGTCGCCGTCTCCCCGAGGTCGACGACCGAGCAGGCGATGCCGGTCTTCTGCGCGGCGCGGGCGATGGAGCGGACGTACCAGGCGCTGGACTCGTCCGCCGTCGCGACGACCACGGCCAGCCGGGGCGGGGTCCCGGCGGCGGTCAGGTCCGCGGCCGCGGCGGCGACCTCGGCGCGGATGCCGGCGGCCAGCTCGGTCCCGCTCAACGTCGCGGTCATCGGACCAGCCCGTCCCGGACGGCGGCGGTGACCTTGTCCGCGCGCAGCACGAGGTCGTCGACGGTGTCGACGGCCGCGGCGAGCTCTCCCCAGGTCAGCGGGTCCTTGATGCCGCCGAGGTTGACCTCCACGTTGACCCGTGCCGTCGTGGCCGCGGCCCGGGCCGCCTCGGCGGCGGCGGCGACGTCGCTGACCACGTTGCGGTTGCCGATCGGCAGGAGCTGCTCGGCGAGGCCCAGCACCTGGTCGGCGACGGCGACGACGACCGCCGGCACCCGGGCCGCCGCGACCAGGGCCGTCGCGATGGCCTCGGACCGGGCCGTGGCCTCGTCGGGTGTCCCCTTCGGACGCCGGTAGGCCTCGGTGACGGCGGTGAAGGCCGCGGCGTCCTCCTCGGCCAGGCCCAGCGCGTTCTGGCGCAGCCGGTCGGCGGTGCTCGTGATGGTGGCGATCTCCTCGGCGTGGTCGGCGTACCTCGCCGAGTCGCTGTAGCGGGCGACCATCGCCACCAGGGCGGCGGCCTGGGCCGCGTGCAGCGCGGCGGTGGCCCCTCCACCCGGGGCGGGCACCCTGGCGGCGAGCTGCTCCAGGAACGTCTCGATGGTGTCGGTGCGCATGAGCGGGGGTCCTCCGGGTGGGCGCGGCGCAGGCCGGCGGGCGACCCCGGAGTGGTCGGGGTCGCCCGCCGATCCGGCGGAGGGGTGGTGGTCCTTCGTCAGCCGCGGAGCCGGGTCATGCCCGGGTCCACGAGCGGCTCGGCGGCGACGGTGGCGGGGATGCGGGTGCCGAAGTACCCGATCTCGACGCTCGTCCCGACGGTCGCCGAGGCCGGCAGCCAGGCGTAGGCGATGGGCCGGCCGACGGTGTGCCCGAAGGCCGCGCTGGTCACGTAGCCGGCCGGTCGGCCGTCCACGAACACCGGCTCGTGGCCGAGGACGACGCTGCGGCCGTCGTCGATCGTCAGGCAGGACAGCCGGCGGCTCACCGTGTCGTCCCCGAGCCCGGCGACAGCCTGCTTCCCGACGAAGTCGGCCTGCTTCTGCCTGCGCACGGCGAACCCGAGACCCGCCTCGTAGGGGTCGTGCTCGGTGGTCATGTCGTGGCCCCAGGCGCGGTAGCCCTTCTCCAGCCGGAGGCTGTTGAAGGCCGCCCGGCCGGCCGCGACGACGCCGAGGTCCTGGCCGGCGCGCCACAGCACGTCCCACAGCCGCTGGCCGTTGTCGGCGCTGGTGTAGATCTCCCAGCCGAGCTCGCCGACGTAGGACAGCCGCATCGCCGTGACGGGGACCCCGCCGATCCGGGCCCGCTTGGCACGGAAGTACTTCAGGCCCTCGTTGGTGAAGTCGTCGGCGCTGACCCGCTGCACCAGGTCGCGGGCGCGCGGACCCCACAGCCCGATGCAGCAGGTGCCGCCGGTGACGTCGCGGACCTGCACACTGCCGTCGTCCGGCGCCTCGCGCAGCAGGAGGTCGAGGTCGAGGGGCCCGTTGGCGCCGACCTGGAACAGCTGCTCGCCGAGCCGGGCGACGGTGAGGTCGCTGCGGATGCCGCCGGCCTCGTCCAGGGCGAGCGTGTAGGTCACCGCCCCGACGGACTTGTCCATCTCGCCGGTGGTCAGCCGCTGCAGGAGGGCCAGCGCGCCGGGTCCGCTGACCTCGAGCCGCTTGAGCGGGGTCATGTCGTACACCGCCACGGCGGTGCGGGTCCTCCACGCCTCCGCCGCCGCGATCGGGGACCAGAACTGCCCCGCCCACGCGTCGCGCTCCGGCGGCACCCACTCCGCGGGCAGCTCGTCCACCAGGTGCGCGTTGGCCTCGTACCAGTGCGGCCGCTCCCAGCCGGCCGCCTCGAGGAAGACCGCGCCGAGCTCCTGCTGCCGGGTGTGGAAGGGGCTGACCCGCAGGTCGCGCGGAGACAGTCGCGGCTGGAGCGGGTGGATGACGTCGTAGACCTCCACGAAGTTCTGCTGTGAGGTCTCGCTGACGTACTCCGGGGCGAGCTGGACGTCCTCGAAGCGGTGCACGTCGCAGCCGTGCAGGTCGACCTCCGAGCGGCCGTCGACGAGGAGCTGGGCCACCGCCCGGCCGACCCCGGCGGAGTGGGTCACCCAGACCGCCTCGGCGATCCAGAAGCCGGCCACGTCCCGCGACTCCCCGATCAGCGGGCCGCCGTCCGGCGTGAACGAGAAGACCCCGTTGAAACCGCTGTCGATCTTGGAGGTGCGCAGCGAGGGCAGCAGCAGCTGGCTCTGCTCCCACGCCGGGGCGAAGTCCTCCTCGGTGAAGGGCAGCATCGAGGGCATCGACGACTCCCGGACGCCGTCCCCCTGGGGCAGCTCGCGCAGGTCGACCGGCATCGGCCGGTGGGCGTAGGAGCCGATGCCCAGGCGGTCGGCGCGCTCCCGGTAGTAGAGGTCCTGGTCCTGGTGGCGCAGGATCGGCAGGCTCGCCTCGCTCAGCTCGTCGTTGCGGCCGACCAGGTCGGGCACCTGGCCGGTCCAGACGAACTGGTGGGCCAGCGGCAGCAGGGGGACGTCCATCCCGACCATCGCGCCGAGCTCCTGCCCCCAGAAGCCGGCGCAGGAGACCACGATGTCGGCGGGGATGACGCCGTCCGGGGTCCGGACGCCGGTGACCCGGCCACCGGTCTGCTCGATGCCGGTCACGCGGGTCGAGCCCTGGAAGCGGGCGCCCCGCGCCTCGGCACGGCGGGCCAGCGCGACGACCGCCCGGGACGCCTTGGCCAGGCCGTCGCTGGGGATGTGCAGGCCGCCGAGGATGCGGTCGCGGTCGACGAGCGGGTGCAGCCGCACGCACTCGTCCACGTCGACCACCTGCGCCTCGACGCCCCAGGAGGTGGCCCAGCCCTGCTTGCGGTGCAGGTCGGCGAGCCGCTCCGGGGTGGTGGCGACCTCGAGGCCGCCGACCTGGTTGAAGCACCAGGCGCCGTCGACGTCGATGCCCTTGAACTTCTCCACGGTGTAGCTGGCGAACGCCGTCATGGTCTTGGAGGCGTTGGTCTGGAAGACCAGCCCGGGCGCGTGCGACGTGGAACCCCCGGTCAGCGGGAGGGGCCCCTGGTCGACCACGGTGACGCGGTCCCAGCCACGGGCGGTGAGCTCGTCGGCCAGGTTGGCCCCGACGATCCCCGCTCCGATGACGACCACACGAGGGGTGCTGGACATGTCTTTCGCTCCTGACTGACGGGCCGGTCAGCGGTCGTGGGTGAGGGGAACGGAGGTGAACTCGAGGGCCGCGTCGAGCAGCCAGTCGGCGAGGTAGCCGGCGAAGGACGACCGGACGAGGACGACGTGGTCGTCGGCGCTGTCGGAGAGGGCGAGCAGCACGACGCCGGCCTGGCCGAGCGTCGTCTGCGCACTGCTCCCCCGGCCGAACACCCGTGGGTGCAGGTCGATCGAGCAGCCCTTGGCCAGGACGTCGCGCACCCGCGCACCGGTGAGCCGGAGGCCGATCCGCTGGGCGGAGACGTCCGTCGCCGACCCGCCCAGCGGGAGGACGGCGGCGCGCACCCTGGCCTCCAGTTCCTCCGGCGTCTCCGTGGTGCTGGTGAGCAACCACTCGTCGGGGCCGAGCCAGACGGCCCGCCCGGTGCCGGTCGGCACCCAGGTGTTCGGCGCCGTCGGCAGGTCGACGCCCAGCGCCGCCGACGCCTCGGCGCCGACAGTGCCGAGGCGGACGTCGACCACCGCCACGTAGGGCTCGACGGTGATGCCGACGGTGCCGGGCAACCGCTCGAAGTCGGCACGCCAGGCCTCGAGCGGGTGGGTGCGCAGCAGCTCAGCCATCGCGACGGGCTCCTTCGGGGTCGACCAGCACCGAGCCGGTGACCTCGACCGGGACGAGGGTGCCGTTGACGGGGACGTGGACGGTGTCGCCGATGCGCTCCCGGCCGCCCTTGACCAGGGCCAGGGCAAAGGGGCGGGCGAGCTCGGCGCTGCGGTAGCTGGAGGTGACGTGGCCGAGCATCGGGACCGGCGGGGGCGGCAGCTGGCCGTCGGCGAGGAAGTCGATGACCTGCGAGCCCTCTGGCAGCACGGTCTCCCGGTCCACGGGCAGCAGCCCGACCAGCTGCTTGCGCAGCGGGTCGGCGTTGGCCGGGCGGGCGAAGGAGCGCTTGCCGACGAAGTCGGGCTTCTTCTTCGAGACCGCCCACGCCATGCCCAGGTCGTGCGGGCTGACGGTGCCGTCGGTGTCCTGCCCGACGATCGGGTAGCCCTTCTCCGCGCGCAGGACGTGCATGGTCTCCGTGCCGTACGGCGTGATGCCGTACGGGCGGCCGGCGTCGAGCAGCCGCTGCCAGACCGCGACCGCGTACCAGGGGTTGACGTAGACCTCGAAGGCGAGCTCGCCGGAGAAGCTGATCCGGGCCAGCCGGACCGGCACCCCGTCGAGGGTGGTGTCCCGCCAGGTCATGAACGGGAATGCCTCGTTGGAGACGTCCACGCCGGGGAAGACCGCGCCGACGACGTCCCGGGACCGCGGTCCCACGACGGGGAAGGTGACCCACTGCTCGGTGACCGACGTGCAGTGGACGCGCAGGTCCGGCCACTCGGTCTGGGCCCACTCCTCCATCCAGTCGAGGATCTTCGCCGCGCCGCCGGTGGTGGTGAGGACGAGGAAGCGGTCCTCGGCCAGGCGCAGCACCGTGCCGTCGTCGATGACCATGCCGTCGACGCCGCACATGACCCCGTAGCGGACGGAGCCGACCTTCAGGCTGCTGATCAGGTTCGTGTAGAGCCGGTCGAGGAGGACGGCGGCGTCCGGGCCCTGGACGTCGATCTTGCCGAGGGTGGAGCCGTCGAGGATCCCGACGCCGGTCCGGGCCGCGGCGCACTCACGCAGGACGGCGGTCTGCATGTCCTCGCCGGGCTGCGGGTAGTAGCGGGGACGCTTCCACTGACCGACGTCCTCGAAGACCGCGCCGGCGGCCACGTGCCACTCGTGCAGGGCCGTGACCCGCTCGGGGTCGAAGAGCCGGCCGCGGTCGCGGCCGGCCAGGGCGGCGAAGGCGACCGGGGTGTACGGCGGCCGGAACGTGGTGGTCCCGGTGGCCTGCACCGGGATCCCCAGCAGCTCGGCGACGATCCCCGAGGTGAGGACGCCGGAGGTCTTGCCCTGGTCGTGCGCCGTCCCGATCGTCGTGTAGCGCTTGATGTGCTCGATCGAGCGCAGGCCGGCGCCGACCGCGCGGGCGATGTCGGCCACCGTCGCGTCCCGCTGCAGGTCGACGAACGAGGTGCTGCCGTCGGCGCCGGAGGTGTCCGGTACCCGCCACAGCACCAGCGGCGCGGTCGGGACGACGGGGTCCGGGGTGGCGGGCAGCCGGTCCTCCCCCGCCGGCGCGATCGCCAGGGCCGTCAGCGCGGCGCGCGCTCCGCGCTGACCGTCGGCCAGGCACCCGGCCAGGTCGAAAACGCCGGCGGCCGAGCCGGTGACGGTCAGGCCGTCGAGCGCCTCCCCGGGGAGGAACGCGCCGAGGACCTCGTCGTAGCGGAGCCGGCCGCGGGCCTGGCTGAACAGGTGCACCGCGGGGTTCCAGCCCCCGCTGACCAGGAGCAGGTCGCAGGCGATCGCGCTGCTGGGGCCGACCGCTCCGTCCGCGAACGGGGCGACGAGGGCGTGCGTGACCCGCTCGACGCCCTGCGTACCGGTCACGACGGCACCGGACAGCACGCGGATGCCCGCGTGCTCGCACTCCTCGCGGCGCGGCGAGCCCTCCGGCCGGGCGTCGACCACCGCCTGCACCCGCACACCCGCGCGGCGCAGGTCGAGGGCGGCGTCGTAGGCGCTGTCGTTCGTGGTGAACACGACGGCCTCGCGGCCGGGCAGCACGCCGTAGCGGTGCAGGAAGGTCCGGGCGGCGCCGGCGAGCATGATCCCCGGGCGGTCGTTGTCGGCGAACACGACCGGGCGCTCGTGCGCCCCCGTCGCCAGGACGATCGACCGGGCCCGGATGCGCCACACCCGCTGGCGGGACACGTGCTTCGGCGCCGCCGCGCCGAGGTGGTCGGTGCGCCGCTCGAGCGCCAGCACGAAGCCGTCGTCGTAGCTGCCGAACGCGGTGGTGCGCTGCAGGTGCAGCACCTCCGGGGAGCCGGCCAGTTCCGCGACCGCGTCCGCCGCCCAGTCCAGCGCCGGGGCGTCGTCGAGCCGCTCGGTGCCCGAGAGCAGGGAGCCGCCGGCCTCGGACTGCTCGTCGACGAGCGCGACGCGGGCTCCGGCCCGGGCGGCGGTCAGCGCGGCGGCCAGCCCCGCGGGGCCGGCCCCCACGACGAGGACGTCCACGTGGTGGTGGACCGCGTCGTAGCGAGCGGAGTCGGGGACGTCGGCGAGGCGGCCCTGCCCCGGCAGGCCGTGGGCGGCCAGCCCGTCGTGGAGCTCGACCGTGGTGGCCAGCAGCATGGGCTCGGGGAAGGGTTCCTCGATCTGCACCAGGCCGCCCGGGTCCTCGGCCCAGGCGGCGGCGATGCCGCGCGGTCGGCCGAGCTTGATGCTGGTGGCGACCTGGTGCCGGCCGTTGGCGAGCAGCGCCGAAGCCAGGGTGTCGCCGGGGTGACCGGTGAGGACCTGCCCGTCGAAGGTGAACTCGACGGTGCCGGCGCGGTCGATGCGGCCGCCCTCGGGGGCGCGGAACGGACTCGTCACGGGGCTGTTCCCTCCTTGCGTGAGCTCGCCAGCTCGGTTCCGCCCCGCTTCGGGTCGTCGAGGCGGTAGACGCGCTCGAAGCGGTAGGTGGTGGTGTCGCGGATCGCGTTGAACCAGCGGCGGCAGCCGGCGCTGTGGTTCCAGCGCTCCGCGAAGCGGCCCTTGGGGTTGTCGCGGAAGAACACGTAGTGCGCCCACTCCTCGTCGGAGAGCTCGGCGGGGCTGTCCGGGTAGGGGACGTGGGCCTGGCCGCCGTAGGAGAACTCGACCTCCTCGCGGGGGCCGCACCACGGGCATGCGATGAGTTGCACGGGAGACTCCTGGGTCGGGGGGCGAGGCGTCAGTGGGCCACGGCGGCCGCGCCGTGCTCGTCGACGAGCGCGCCGGTGACGAAGCGGTCGAGGGCGAACGGCGCCACGAACGGGTGGGGCTCGTCGTGGGCGATGGTGTGCGCCAGAGCCGAGCCGATGCCGGGCGTGGCCTTGAACCCGCCGGTCCCCCAGCCGCAGTTGAGGTAGACGTTGTCGTAGGGGGTCCGGCCGACGATCGGCGAGGCGTCGGGGCTGACGTCGACGATGCCGGCCCAGGTGCGCAGCAGGTGCGCCCGCGCGAACACCGGGAAGAGCTCGACGGCGGCGGCCATCTGGCGCTCGATGATGTGGAAGGCGCCGCGCTGGCCGTAACCGTTGTAGGAGTCGACGCCGGCGCCCATGACCAGCTCGCCCTTGTGCGCCTGGGAGACGTACACGTGCACGGCGTTGGACATGACCACCGTGGGGTGCACCGGCTCCAGCAGCTCGGAGACCAGCGCCTGCAGCGGGTGGCTCTGGATCGGCACGCGGATGCCGAGCACGTCGGTGAGCACGGACGTGTGGCCGGCCGCGCAGAGGGCGACGGTGCCGGCGCCGATGGTGCCGCGCGTCGTCTGCACCCCGGTGACCCGGTTGCCGTCGGTGGTGAACCCGGTGACCTCGCAGTCCTGGACGAGGTCGATGCCGGCCTCGTCGGCCCGGCGGGCGAAGCCCCACGCCACGTAGTCGTGCTTGGCGATGCCGGCGCGCGGCTGGTACGTCGCCCCCAGGACCGGGTAGCGGATGTCGGAGGAGGTGTTGACGACCGGGCAGATCTTGCGGACCTCGTCGGGCTCGACCCACTCGGCGTCGACGCCGTTGAGCTTGTTGGCCTCGACCCGGCGCACGCTGTCGCGGACGTCCTGCAGGGTGTGGGCGAGGTTGAGCACGCCGCGCTGGCTGAACAGGATCGGGTAGCCGAGGTCCTCCTCGAGCCCCTCCCACAGCTTCAGCGCGTGCTCGTAGATGGCCGAGCTCTCGTCCCACAGGTAGTTGGACCGGATGATCGTGGTGTTGCGGGCCATGTTGCCGCCCGCGAGCCAGCCCTTCTCCAGCACCGCGACGTTCGTGATGCCGTGGTTCTTGGCGAGGTAGTGCGCGGTGGCCAGGCCGTGCCCGCCGCCGCCGACGATCACCACGTCGTAGGAGCGCTTCGGCTCCGGGCTCCGCCAGAGGGCGTCGGGGTGCTCGGGCAGGTCCGCGCCGGGGGTCCGGGGGCTCATCGGACGACCTCCGTCAGGTCGGGGTAGAGGGGGTGGCGGTCGGCCAGCCGGGTGACCCGCGTGCGGAGCTCGGCGAGCTGGTCCTCGCCCACCGAGGGCCGCAGCGCGGCGGCGATGACGTCGGCGACCTCGGCGAAGTCCTCGAGGTCGAACCCGCGCGCCGCCAGGGCCGGGGTGCCGATGCGGACCCCGGAGCTGACCATCGGCGGGCGGGGGTCGAAGGGCACGGCGTTGCGGTTGACGGTGATGCCGATGGAGTGCAGCCGGTCCTCGGCCTGCCGGCCGTCGAGCGCCGACTCCCGCAGGTCCACGAGGACGAGGTGGACGTCGGTGCCGCCGCTGACCACGTCGATGCCCGCCTCGCGGGAGTCGGCGGCCAGCAACCGGTCGGCCAGGATCCGGGCGCCGGCGAGGGTCCGCTCCTGGCGCTCGCGGAAGGCCGGCTCCCCGGCCAGCTTGAAGGCCACCGCCTTGGCGGCGATCACGTGCTCCAGGGGCCCGCCCTGCTGGCCGGGGAAGACCGACGAGTTGAACTTCTTCGCGAGGTCGGCGGTGGCCAGGATGACCCCGCCGCGGGGGCCGCCCATGGTCTTGTGGGTGGTCGAGGTGACCACGTGCGCGTGCGGCACCGGGGAGGGGTGCAGCCCGGCGGCGACGAGCCCGGCGAAGTGCGCCATGTCGACCATCAGGTAGGCCCCGACCTCGTCGGCGATCCGGCGGAACTCGGCGAAGTCCAGCTGGCGGGGGTAGGCCGACCAGCCGGCCACGACGAGCTTGGGTCGCCGCTCCTGCGCCAGCTTCTCCACCTCGGCCATGTCGACCCGGTGGTCCTCGCGGCCCACGTGGTACGCGGCCACGTCGTAGAGCTTCCCCGAGAAGTTGAGCCTCATCCCGTGGGTCAGGTGACCCCCGTGGGCCAGGTCCAGCCCCAGGATGGTGTCGCCGGGCTCCAGCAGGGCCGACATCGCCGCGGCGTTGGCCTGCGCACCCGAGTGCGGCTGCACGTTGGCGTACTCCGCGCCGAACAGCGCCTTCAGCCGGTCGATGGCCAGCTGCTCGACCACGTCCACGTGCTCGCAGCCGCCGTAGTAGCGCCGGCCGGGGTAGCCCTCGGCGTACTTGTTGGTCAGCACCGAGCCCTGGGCCTGCAGAACCGCCACCGGGGCGAAGTTCTCGCTGGCGATCATCTCCAGCGTGGTCTGCTGTCGGATCAGCTCGGCGGCGATCGCATCGGCGACCTCCGGGTCGGTGTCCGCCAGCGACCGGTCGAGCACCCGGTCCGAGATGGCCGGCGCCCGCAGCGCTCCGTCGACCTGGACGACCATGCCGGAGTCCCTTCTGTCATGAAATGGAGCCAAGGACTAGTATATCAGTCGTCCACCACCGTAGGGTGACGGTCGGACGCGGTCAAGGGGCCCTGGGAAAGGACCTCCTCGGCCCCATCGTCGGCCCCGTTCCGGGTCGGCCCCGTGCGGAGGCTCACCGCGAGCCTGCGAGCGGTGAGGAGGACGGGGTCGTCTCCGAAGGGTGGGAGACGGGTCCTCCCACCGTCGCGAGCAGTGACCACCGCGTCCGGTCCGCACATCCGCGAGAGGAGACCCACCGTCATGGCCTACGAGGTGAAGGGCGTCGTCGCCCGCAGCAAGGGAGCCCCGGTGACCGTCGAGACGATCGTCGTGCCCGACCCCGGTCCGGGTGAGGCGGTGGTCGACGTCCAGGCGTGCGGGGTGTGCGCCACCGATCTGCACTACCGCGAGGGCAACATCAACGACGACTACCCGTTCCTGCTCGGGCACGAGGCCGCCGGCACGGTCGCCGCGGTCGGGGAGGGGGTCACCAACGTCGAGGTCGGGGACTACGTCATCCTGAACTGGCGGGCGGTGTGCGGGCAGTGCCGCGCCTGCCTGAAGGGCGAGCTGCAGTACTGCTTCGCCACGCACAACGCCGCGCAGCAGATGACCCTGGCCGACGGCACTCCGCTGTCCCCGGCGCTGGGCATCGGCGCGTTCGTGGAGAAGACGCTGGTGCACTCCGGGCAGTGCACCAAGGTCGACCCCGCCGCCCCGGCCACCGCCGCCGGCCTGCTCGGCTGCGGCGTGATGGCCGGCGTGGGTGCGGCGATCAACACCGGCGCGGTGAAGCGGGGCGAGTCGGTGGCGGTGTTCGGCTGCGGCGGTGTCGGGGACGCCGCGATCGCCGGCGCGAAGCTGGCCGGCGCGAC
>NZ_FOIE01000009.1 GCF_900111455.1 Geodermatophilus poikilotrophus
GACTTGACCGCCCCGCCGCGGCCGAAGACCTCGATCAGCGGCAGGGTGATGGTCATGTCCGGGGTCGGGACGCCGACCAGGACGACGCGGCCGGCCAGGTCGCGGGCGTAGAAGGCCTGCTCGAACACCGCCGGGTGGCCGACCGCGTCGATCGCGACGTCCACCCCGAAGCCGCCGGTGGCGGCCTTGATCGCCTCGACCGCGTCGGTGCCCTTGCTGTTGACGGTGTGGGTGGCGCCGAACGTCCGCGCCCACTCCAGCTTCCGGTCGTCGATGTCCACGGCGATGATCGTGGTCGCGCCGGCCAGCTTCGCGCCGGCGATCGCGGCGTCCCCGACACCGCCGCAGCCGAACACCGCCACCGACTCGCCCCGCTTCACCGCGCCGGTGTTGATCGCCGCACCCACGCCGGCCATCACGCCGCAGCCGAGCAGGCCGGCGGCGGTGGCCGGGGCGGCGGGGTCGACCTTGGTGCACTGCCCGGAGTGCACCAGCGTCTTCTCCACGAACGCGCCGATGCCCAGCGCCGGGGACAGCGGAGTGCCGTCGGCCAGGGTCATCTGCTGCGCGGCGTTGTGCGTGGCGAAGCAGTACTGCAGCTCGCCCTTCAGGCACGCCCGGCACTGCCCGCACACCGCCCGCCAGTTCAGGACCACGAAGTCCCCGACCTCGACGTTGGTGACGCCCGCACCGACCGCGGCGACCGTGCCAGCGGCCTCGTGGCCGAGCAGGAACGGGTAGTCGTCGTTGATCCCGCCCTCGCGGTAGTGCAGGTCGGTGTGGCACACCCCGCACGCCTGGATGTCCACCACCGCCTCCCCGGGACCGGGGTCGGGGACGACCACCGTCTCCACCGTGACCGGGGCACCCTTGCTGCGGGCGACGACGCCCTTCACCTCGTAGGCCATGGCGGGAGCCTATTCCGGTGGGTGCAGCCGCGGTCCGGCGTCCCCCACGCGCGCGGTCCGGTCGTTCCGTTGACAACGATCAGGTTGCGAACCGCGATGACTCGGTTCCTCGGTTTCGCGGTACGTACAGGGGCGACGTAGCGTTCCCGCGGGTCCGTGACGTCTGGCACAGACCCGTTCCGGCGGGGGATCCCCCGACCGATGTCCTCCGGAGGTCCGTCCCGTGGCAGTACCGAGTTTCCTGGCCCGAGAACGCATCGTGGCCCGTCCCGGCTTCAACCGCTGGTTGATCCCGCCGGCAGCGCTCGCCGTGCACCTGTGCATCGGTCAGGCGTACGCGACCAGTGTCTACAAGACCGCACTGGTCGAGCACTTCGACACGAGCCTGACCGCGATCGGGATCATCTTCTCGATCGCGATCGTCATGCTCGGCGTCTCCGCCGCACTGTTCGGCACCTGGGTGGACCGCAACGGTCCCCGGGCGGCGATGTTCACCTCCGCCGTCTTCTGGGTGACCGGCTTCCTCGTCGGCGGCCTGGGCATCGAGACCGGCCAGCTGTGGCTGCTGTACCTCGGGTACGGCGTCCTCGGCGGCATCGGCCTGGGCATCGGCTACATCTCCCCGGTCTCCACGCTGATCAAGTGGTTCCCGGACCGCCCCGGCCTGGCCACCGGCATGGCGATCATGGGCTTCGGTGGCGGCGCGCTGATCGCCTCGCCGCTGTCGCGCCAGCTGATGAACTACTACGACCCGGCCTACGACGGCACCGCGGGCACGGTGCCCAACGGCGAGGCCGTCGCGGCGCTGTTCTTCACGCTGGCCGCGGTCTACCTGGTCTTCATGATGTTCGGCGCCTTCATCGTGCGGGTGCCGGCCAACGACTGGCGCCCCGCCGGCTTCGACCCGGCGTCGGTCAAGAAGAAGGCCCTGGTCACCACGGAGAGCGTCTCGGCCAACAACGCCATCAAGACGCCGCAGTTCTGGCTGCTGTGGACGGTGCTCTTCTGCAACGTCACCGCGGGCATCGGCATCCTCGAGCAGGCCGCGCCGATGATCCAGGACTTCTTCCGCAACGGGGAGACCTCCACGGTCGCCGCCGCGACGGCCGCCGGCTTCGTCGGCCTGCTGTCGCTGTTCAACATGGGCGGCCGGTTCGTGTGGTCCTCGACCTCGGACTACATCGGCCGCAAGCCGATCTACATGGTCTACCTGGGCGTCGGCATCGTCCTGTACGTCGTCCTGGCCACCCTCGGCAGCACCGCGACCTGGATCTTCGTGTTGACCGCCGCGATCATCATCAGCTTCTACGGCGGCGGCTTCGCCACGATCCCGGCCTACCTGCGCGACCTGTTCGGCACCTACCAGGTGGGCGCCATCCACGGCCGGTTGCTGACCGCCTGGTCGGCCGCCGGTGTCGCCGGGCCGCTGATCATCAACGGCGTCCTGGACACCCAGGGCACCCCCGGCCAGCTGGTCGCGGCGAACTACCGCCCGGCGCTGTTCATCATGGTCGGCCTGCTCGCCATCGGCTTCATCGCCAACCTGCTGGTCCGTCCCGTCGCCAGCAAGTGGTACGAGCCGCAGGCCACCACCCCCGCCACCGCCCGCGCCAACCCGGAGAGGAGCGCCGCCCGATGAGCCACCCCGTTCGCGACGACCGGCAGTCCACCCACACCCCGGGGGCCCTGATCGCCTTCGCCTGGACCCTGGTCGGCGTCCCGCTGGCCTACGGGCTCTACAACACGGTCAAGGCGGCCAGCCAGCTGTTCGGCGGCTGAGCCCCCGCACCACCCCTGCAGCGCCCCCGTCCGGGTCCCCGGGCGGGGGCGCTGCGCTTTCCCGCCGTGATCACCGGCAGCTGGCTGTTCCCACCGGCGGGTGGGGCAGCCACCCGCCGGTGGTCACGGTGCGATCACCGCAGCGGGGACAGCGGGAGGTGGGCGGAGAGGTCCGCGCGGTTGCCGCTGGCGGTGACCCGGCCCTCCGCCACCGCGTCGCCCCAGGCCAGCTCGCCGGTCGCCAGCCGCAGCCAGGTGGCGGCGTCGGTCTCCACGACGTTGGGCGGCGTCCCGCGGGTGTGCCGCGGCCCGGGCACCAGCTGGACGGCGACGTGCGGGGGCACCCGCAGCTCGACCGAGCGGCCGGGCACCTGCTGGGCCAGCCAGCGCGCCGTCGTCTTCACCGCGGCCCCGAGCACCGCCCGCGGGGGCTGCTCGGCCTCCCCCGCCAGCCAGGCCCGCACCGGGCCGACGGCGGCGCGCAGCTCCTCGGCGGGGATCGGCTGGGCCGGCATCAGCTGGTCGGGACGGTCCCCGCCGGAACGCTGCCCACGGTCGCCTCCGGGGTGCCGAACAGGGCCGGCAGCGTCGCGCTCCAGGCGGCCCGCAACTCGGCCAGCGGCAGCTCGGTCACGCCCTCGACGGCCAGCACGTCACCGCCCGTCGTCCCCAGCTCGGTGACCAGGACGCCGGCCCACTCGGCGGTGGCGCGCACCGCCTCCGGGTCGGTCGTGGTGACGACGGCGCGTGCGGTCGACTCGCTGAACAGCGCGGTGAAGGGGTCCTCGCCGAGAGCCAGCCGGGCGCCGGTGCCGTAGCGCAGCGCCGACTCGGCCAGCGCCTGCGCCAGCCCGCCGTCGGCCAGGTCGTGCGCGGAGCTGACCAGGCCCTCGCGCCCCATCGCCGCCAGCACCTCACCCAGCGACCGCTCGGCCTCGAGGTCGACCGCCGGCGGACGGCCGCCGAGGTGACCGTGCGCGACCGACGCCCACGCGGAGCCGCCGAACTCGGCCCGGGTGACGCCGAGCAGCAGCACCGTCTCCCCCGCCGTCCGCCAACCGGTCGGCACGCGGGTGCGGACGTCCTCGTGCACGCCCAGGACGCCGATGACCGGCGTCGGGTTGATCGCCACGTCACCGGTCTGGTTGTAGAGGCTGACGTTGCCGCCGGTGACCGGCAGGCCGAGGTCGCGGCAGGCGTCCGCCAGGCCGCGCACCGCCTCGGCGAACTGCCACATGACCTCGGGCTCCTCGGGAGAGCCGAAGTTCAGGCAGTTGGTCACGGCGAGCGGCCGCGCGCCGCTCACTGCCACGTTGCGGTAGGCCTCGGCGAGGTTGAGCTGCGCGCCGGTGTAGGGGTCCAGCCGCGCGTAGCGCCCGTTGCCGTCGAGGGAGAGCGCGATGCCGCGGGAGGTTTCCTCGTCGATGCGCACGACACCGGCGTCGTCGGGCTGGGCGAGCACCGTGTTGCCGCGGACGTAGCGGTCGTACTGCTCGGTGACCCAGGTCTTGTCCGCGCCGTCCGGGCTGCTGAGGACCGCCAGCCAGTGCGCGGCCAGCTCCTCCGGCGTCGCCGGGCGGGGCAGGGCGGCCGGGTCGTCGGCCTGCAGGTCGTCGAGGTCGGCGGGGCGCCGCATCGGCCGGTCGTAGACCGGGCCCTCGTGGGCGACCGTGCGCGGCGGGACGTCGACGATGCGCTCGCCGTGCCAGTCGACGGTCAGCCGGTCGCCGCCGGTCACCTCACCGATGACGGTGGCCAGCACGTCCCACTTCCGGCAGACCGCGAGGAAGGCGTCGACCTTGGCCGGCTCGACGATCGCGCACATGCGCTCCTGCGACTCGCTCATCAGGATCTCGGCGGGCGTCAAGGTGCTGTCGCGCAGCGGGACGGTGTCCAGGTCGATGTGCATGCCGCCGGTGCCTGCGCTCGCCAGCTCGGACGTCGCGCAAGACAGCCCCGCGCCGCCGAGGTCCTGGATGCCGGTGACGAGGTCCTCGCGGAAGATCTCCAGGCAGGCCTCGATGAGCAGCTTCTCGGTGAACGGGTCGCCGACCTGCACGCTGGGCCGCTTGGCCGGGCCCTCCGCGTCGAAGGTCTCGCTGGCCAGCACGCTCACGCCGCCGATGCCGTCACCGCCGGTGCGGGCGCCGAACAGGACCACCTTGTTGCCGGCGCCCTCGGCCTTGGCCAGCCGCACGTCCTCGTGCTTCATGACCCCGACGCACAGCGCGTTGACCAGCGGGTTGCCCGCGTAGCAGTCGTCGAAGAGCAGCTCGCCGCCGATGTTGGGCAGACCCAGGCAGTTGCCGTAGCCGCCGACCCCGGCGACCACGCCGGGCAGCACGCGGGCGGTGTCGGGGGCGTCGGCCCGGCCGAAGCGCAGGGAGTCCATGACGGCGACCGGGCGGGCGCCCATGGTGAGGATGTCGCGCACGATGCCGCCGACGCCGGTGGCCGCGCCCTGGTAGGGCTCGACGTAGCTGGGGTGGTTGTGCGACTCGACCTTGAAGGTGACCGCGTAACCGTCGCCCACGTCGACCACGCCGGCGTTCTCGCCGATGCCGACCAGGAGCGCCTCGCTGCGCGGCAGGTCGCCGAAGCGGCGCAGGTGCACCTTCGAGCTCTTGTAGGAGCAGTGCTCGCTCCACATGACCGAGTACATCGCCAGCTCGGCGGTGGTGGGGCGGCGGCCGAGGATGTCGGTGATGCGGGCGTACTCGTCGGACTTCAGGCCCAGCTCGCCGTAGGGCTGCTCGACGTCGGGCGTGCGGGCCGCGAGCTCGACGGTGTCGAGTCGGTGCTGGAGCGGGCCGGGCCCGGTGTCGAGGTCGCTGAGGCCGGCGGTGGCGGACTCGCTCATGCGCTGACGACCGCCTTCAGCACCGAGGTGAAGAAGCCGAGCCCATCGGTCGACGGCCCGGTGAGGTCCTCGACGGCGTGCTCCGGGTGCGGCATGAGGCCGACGACCCGGCCGTCCTCACTGGTCACCCCGGCGATGTCGCGCATCGACCCGTTGGGGTTGCCCTCGACGTAGCGGACGACGACCCGCCCCCCGCCCTCGATGCGGTCGAGGTCTACCGGCGCGGCCACGTAGCGGCCCTCGCCGTTCTTCACCGGGACGACGATCCGCTGGCCGGCCTCGTAGTCCTGCGTCCAGGCGGTGTCGGCGCGCTCGATGCGCAGCGCCTGGTCGCGGTTGCGGAAGTGCAGGTGGCCGTTGCGGGTGAGCGCGCCGGGCAGCAGGCCGGCCTCGCAGAGCACCTGGAAGCCGTTGCAGATGCCGAGCACCGGCATGCCCTGGCGGGCGCGGTCGACGACGTCCCGCACCAGTGGCGCGCGGGCGGCGATGGCGCCGGCCCGCAGGTAGTCGCCGTAGGAGAAGCCGCCGGGCAGGACGACGGCGTCGACGTCCTTGAGGTCGTGCTCGGCGTGCCAGAGGGCGACGGGCTCGGCGCCGGCCAGCCGCACCGCACGCGCGGCGTCGACGTCGTCCAGGGAGCCCGGGAAGGTGATGACACCGATGCGCACGGGGGTCTCTCTCAGTCGGTCGGGAGGTGGAGCTCGACGTCCTCGATGACCGGGTTGGCCAGCAGCGTCTCGGCGATCTCGCGCAGCTCCGCCTCGTCGGGCGTGCCCTCGACGTCGAGGACGAAGTGCTTGCCCTGGCGCACGCTGCGGACGCCGTCGTGGCCCAGCCGGCCCAGCGCTCCCAGCACCGCCTGACCCTGCGGGTCGGAGATCTCCGGCTTCAGCACGACGTCGACGACCACCCGAGGCACGCGGACGAGGGTACCGGGGTGGCGCGGGCCACCACCCGGAGCGCGGGTGACCCTGCTCTCGCCTCGCCCGTTCCCTGCTCCGTGCCCCACCCGCGAGTGCGACGAACTCGTGGCCATCCGGCTGCGATGACCACGCCGCCGTCGCACTCGGGTGTCAGGTGGGGACGAGGGCGCCGCGGGTGACCCGCGCGACCGCCTCAGGGCGGCCGAGCACGTCAGCCGAGGTGAAGCGCAGCACCGTCCAGCCGGCGAGGACCAGACCGTTCTGACGTCGCAGGTCGTCCACGAAGACCCGGCGGTCGCGGTGCACCTCGCCGTCGAAGTCGACGGCGACCCGCTGCTCCGGCCACGCCAGGTCGACGCGCCCGAGGAAGCGACCTCCGGCATCGCGCACCACGTGCTGCAGCACCGGCCGCGGCAGACCGGCCTGGAGCAGCAGCCAGCGCAGCACCGACTCCATGGGGGAACCGGCCAGCGGGTCGGCCCACGGCAGGACGCGCCGTGCCGTGACGACGCCGCGACGGCCCACCGCGCGACCGAGGACGACCGGGAACTCGTCCTCGGGGAACCGCCGGGCGAGCATCTGGTCGGTCACCGCGAGCAGCGCGGGAGGTGGCACGACGGCCGCCAGGTCCAGCCACGTCCGGCTGGGTGAGGTCACCGTCACGCCTCCCAGCTGCCGCACCTCCGGAGTGGGCACCCGCGAGCAGTGGACGACCCGGTCTGCGCGGCTCCGCACCCGCCCGCGGCGAGGGACGGTGAGGTGCACGCGCCCGTCGTCCGGTACGAGCGGCACCTCGAAGCCCCAGAGCGCGGCTGCGGACAGGTGACTGACGACCGCGGAGGACGGCGCGCCCAGCAGGACGGCGTCGAGCCGGCCACGGAGCTCTCCGGCGTGCGCGCGGAGCAGGTACGTGTCCCGCGACGTCCGCACCACCTCGCGGTGCCGCAGCTGCCAGTCGCTGATCCCCTCCGCGTGGGCACGGGTGCGGTCCGTGGGCCGGTGTACGCGAGGTGGGACGGGCGGTGTCGGCACCGGCGGAGCCTGCCGCGGATCGGCGTCCACCCGCTGGCGCCGTCCACAGGCGGCCGCGAGTGCGACGAACTCGTGGTGATCGCGGCGGGATGACCACGAGTTCGTCACACTCGAACAGCGGCGGGTCAGGCGGGACCGCGCAGCAGGGACCACACCGCCTCGGGGGCCTCCCAGTGGGCGTTGTGGCCGGCGCCCTCGATGAGCACCGCCTGCGGGTCCACGCGCCGCATCGCGTCGAGGCCCACCATCGGGTCCCTCGCGCCGGCCGCCAGCCGCAGTGGCGCCGCCGCACGCGACAGCACCTCCTCGACCGGCGGGCCGACGGCACCGAACGCCCGCGGGTCGAGCGCGGCGACGAAGCCGCCGTCCACCTCGCGGACGCCCGCGGCGGCCACCGCGGAGGACGGGTCCACGAGCCCGGTCAGCCCGGCCAGCCGCAGGTGCCGGTCCGCGGCCTCCGCGGCGGTCGCGAACACCTGCGGCGGGCGGGCCGCCAGCGACCGGGCCCGGGCCACCTCGTCGTCGGTCCAGTCGATCTTGACCCCGACGGCGACGACCCGCTCCACCTGCACCCCGTACCAGCCGCCGGCGAGCACGGCACCGACCACGCCGCCGAACGAGTGGCCGAGCACGGTGACCCGCGCCGCTCCAGCACCGGTCACCAGCGAGGCCGCGTCGGCCGCGTGCACCGCGTACCCGTACGGCGGCTCGGCGACCGACCGGCCGTGGCCCCGCAGGTCCGGTACCGCCCACGGACCGGGCCACGAGCGCTCGACCAGCGGCAGCAGCCGGTCCCACACCGCGCCGGTGGCCCCCAGGCCGTGCAGCAGGAGCAGCAGGTGGTCTCCCGAGCCGCCGGAGCGGTGGACGATGCCGGCCACGTCAGCGGAACGCAGTACCGGTCAGGCGCTCGTAGGCGGTCACGTAGCGCTCGCGGGTCGCTGCCACCACGTCGGCGGGCAGCTCCGGCGGCGGGGAGACGCGGTCCCACCCGGACGACGTCAGCCAGTCGCGGACGTACTGCTTGTCGTACGAGGGCTGCGCGGCACCGGGCGACCAGAGCGTGGCCGGCCAGAAGCGCGAGGAGTCCGGCGTGAGCACCTCGTCGCCCAGCACCAGCCCGCCGTCCGGATCGAGGCCGAACTCGAACTTGGTGTCGGCCAGCACGATCCCGGCGTCCGACGCGATCTCGGCACCGCGCCGGTACAGCGCCAGGGTCAGCTCGCGCAGCTCCTCGGCCCGCTCGGACCCGACCGCGGCGACCACCGCCGCGAAGTCGATCGCCTCGTCGTGCTCGCCCTGCTCGGCCTTGGTGGACGGCGTGAACACCGGCTCGGGCAGCCGCGAGCCCTCGACCAGCCCGGCGGGCAGCGGGACGTCGCGGATGGACCCGGTCCGCTGGTACTCGACCGTGCCCGAGCCGGACAGGTAGCCCCGGGCCACACACTCGACGGGCAGCATCTCCAGCCGGCGCACCAGCATCGCCCGCCCGCCGACCTCCGCCGGGACGTCCGTGGCCGAGAGCAGGTGGTGGGTCGCGCCGGAGGACGCCAGCACCGGCGCGAGCTGGTCGAACCACCACACCGACAGCTGGGTGAGCACCCGCCCCTTGTCGGGGATCGGCGTGGGCAGCACGTGGTCGTAGGCCGAGATCCGGTCGGAGGCGACGAGCAGCAGGCGGTCCTCGCCGGCGTCGTAGACCTCGCGGACCTTGCCCCGGGCGACGAGCGGGAGGGCGAGGCTCACGACAGCGCGGCCAGCCGGTCGAACAGCGGGCCCAGGTTGGCCACGTACCGCTCGGGCCGGCAGATCTCGTCCAGCCGCGCCTCGTCGAGCGGCACGCCCGCGTCGGCAGCGCGCTTGCGCAGCGTCTCGCGGAACGGCGTCCCGCTGTTCCAGGTCTCCATCGCCGCGGACTGGACGAGCGCGTAGGCGTCCTCCCGCGAGGCGCCGCCCTCGACCAGCTCCAGCAGCACCGACGAGGTGTAGATGAGGCCGCCGGTGGACTCCAGGTTGGCCCGCATCCGGTCGGCGTCCACGACCAGGTTCTCCACGAGACCGGCGGTCAGGTGCAGCAGGTAGTCGGTGGTGACCGCGGCGTCGGGCAGGAACACCCGCTCGGTGGAGGAGTGCGAGATGTCGCGCTCGTGCCAGAGCGGGATGCCCTCCATCACTGGGACGACGGCGGCCCGGACGACGCGGGCCAGCCCGGCGATGCGCTCGGAGCGGATCGGGTTCTTCTTGTGCGGCATCGCGCTGGAGCCCTTCTGGCCCGAGCCGAACGCCTCCGACAGCTCGCGCACCTCGGTGCGCTGGCCGTGCCGCACCTCCAGCGCCACCGTCTCGCAGACGGTCGCGATGATCGCCAGGGCGGCGACCCACTCGCTGATCGAGTCCCGCAGCACCACCTGGGTGGAGGCGTCGGCAGGCCGCAGGTCAAGCGCCTCGGCGACGGTGACCTCGACCGACGGGTCGATCAGCGAGTACGTGCCGACCGCGCCGGAGATGGCGACGACGCCGACCCGCTCGCGCGCGGCCCGCAGCCGGTCCCGCGACCGGGCGGCGGCGAAGGCGAGGTCGGCGACCCGGTGGCCCCACACGTCGGGCTCGGCGTGCACGCCGTGCGTGCGGCCGACCCTGATCGTGTCGCGATGGGCCAGCCCGTGGTCGCGCAGCGCCGCCACCAGCCGGTCGAGACGGGCCAGCAGCAGGTCGGTGGCCTCGGTCAGCTGCAGGGCCAGCGCGGTGTCGAGCAGGTCCGACGACGTCATGCCGTGGTGCACGTACGCGGCGGCCGACCGGGGTTCGGTGTTGTCGGCCCACGCGGTGAGGAAGGCGATGACGTCGTGCTGCGTCGTCTCCTCGATCTCGGCGACCCGCTCGGGAGTGGGCGGCGGCGCGTCGCGCACGGGTTGCACCACCTCGGCGGGCACCCGCCCGGCCGCGGCGTGCGTCTCGAGGACGAGCGTCTCCACCCGGCACCATAGCTCGTACTTGTGCTGGTCGCTCCAGACCCGGCCCATCTCGGCCAGGGTGTACCGCTCGATCATCCGGGTACCGCCCGCCACTCGTCCGCTCGTCGCACCACGTCGCCAGTCTCCCGCAGGCGAGATGCTGTCGGTCACGGCCCCTACTGCTCGCCGGAGGACACCATGCTGCGACGAGCCACCCACCTCGCGCACCGGGCCCGCGAGCGGATCCGCGCCGCCCGCGAGCACGACCCGCACGCCTGGCAGCACCAGCACCCCGACGACGAGCACGACGACTGGGACGACCCGGCCGACGGCGCCGACGTGGAGGACCGGCCTCCCCTCGGCAGCCCCGAGCCGGGCGCGCCCGACCTCGACGGCCCGCTCGGGCCCGGCGGCGTCAGCGGACCGCCGGCCGGTGGACAGCGGCGCCGGGCGCCGGCCGACCGCCGTCGTCCCGCACGCGGACCGGGCGCCCCCGACGACGAGGTGCCCCGGGGGCTGCGGGTGGCCGCGGCTTGGTCGTGGCGGCTCATCGTCGTCCTCGCCGGGCTGTACCTGCTGCTCTGGGCGTCCGCCTACGTGGCCGTCGTCGTCGTCCCGGTCATCGTCGCGCTGCTGCTGGCCGCGCTGCTGCAACCCGGTGCCGCGGCGCTGGTCCGGCACGGCTGGCCCCCGGTCCTCGCCGCGCTCACGATGCTCGTGGTCGGGCTCGGCACCGTCTCGGGGATCATCACGCTGGTCGTCCAGCAGGTCGTCACCGGCTTCGGCGACCTCGCCGAGCAGGCCGGTCAGGGCATCGAGCAGGTGCGCGACCTGGTCGTGCGCACCTTCCCCGTCACCCGGACGCAGCTGGAGAACGCGGTCGCCCAGCTGCAGCAGACGCTGGTCGACAACGAGGACGTGCTGGCCTCCGGCGCGCTCACCACCGCCGTGACGGTCGGCGAGGTCGCCACCGGCATCCTGCTCGCGCTGTTCACCTTGTTCTTCTTCCTCAAGGACGGCCGCTCGATCTGGCTGTGGCTGGTCGGCCTCTTCCCGCGCGACTCGCGGGCGTTCGTCGACGAGGCCGCCCGCCGCTCGTGGCGCACGCTGATCTCCTACGTGCGCGCCACGGCCGCCGTGGCCATGGTCGACGCGATCGGCATCGGCATCGGGCTGGCGGTGCTCGGCGTCCCGCTGGTCATCCCGCTGGCCGCACTGGTGTTCCTGGGCGCGTTCATCCCGATCATCGGGTCGTTCCTGGCCGGCACCGTGGCCGTGCTCGTCGCGCTGGTCTCCCAGGGCCCGGTCACCGCGCTGGTCGCGCTGGCCATCGTGGTCGCGGTCATGCAGCTGGAGGGGCACGTCCTGCAGCCGCTGCTGCTCGGCCGGGCGGTGCGCGTGCACCCGCTCGCCGTCGTCCTGGCGATCGCCGCGGGCCTGCTGGTCGCCGGCATCTTCGGCGCGCTCATCGCCGTCCCCACGGTGGCCTGCGCGAACGTGGCGGGCACCTACCTGTCGCGGCGGTACGACGGGCCGCGCCCGCCCGAGCCGCGCCGGGACCGCGCCCGGCCGGCGGTCACCGCGCAGTAGGGACGGCGCTCAGCCGCCAAGGGGCGCGTAGGCCTCCGGGGAACGGCGGAGGTGGTCGCGGAACGCCCGGTCGACCGTCTCGTCCCACTCCGGCAGCGCGGCGTCGTAGCGCCGGTTCGCCTGCTCCTCCAGCCGCTCGGCGGCCGGGGGGTCGTCCGGGTCCAGCGCGGCGGCCTGCCGGGCGACGTCCTCGACGGCATCGGCGGCCGCGTCGAGCCCGAGGAGGCGGTAGCCGGCCACCGCGCGCTCCCGCTGCGCGGGGTCGAGCGTCTCGCAGGCGTGCAGCAGGCCGCCGTTCATCGCCGTCCCGTGGCAGAGCAGCACCGCGGCGAGGGCGGCGTCGCCGGGGTGGGTGACCGGGGCGTCCGGGTCGCACGCGCGGTTCCAGATGTCGTCGGCGTCCGTGCTCACGGGGTGATCCTCCCCTCCACCGCGGCCAGCGCGATGTCGGTGCGCCAGTGGGCGTCGGCCAGCCGGACCCCGGCGACCCGTTCGTAGGCCAGCTGCCGGGCCGCGGCGAGGTCCTCCCCCACCGCGGTCACGGCCAGCACCCGCCCGCCGGAGGAGCGGACCGTCCCGTCCGCGTCGACGGTGGTGCCGGCGTGCAGCACGCCCTCGCCGTCGGCGCCGGTCACCGGGTCCCCGGTCCGCGGCCGCTCCGGGTAGCCGGGAGCGGCGACGACGACGGTCACCGCGGCGCCCTCCCGCCAGCGCAGCGGCGGGTGCTCGGCCAGCGTGCCGGTCGCGGCGGCGTGCAGCAGGCCGGCCAGCGGGGTCGCCAGCAGCGGCAGCACCACCTCCGTCTCCGGGTCGCCGAAGCGGGCGTTGAACTCCACCACCCGCACGCCGCGGGAGGTCAGCGCCAGCCCGGCGTAGAGCAGCCCGGCGAACGGCTCGCCGCGGCGGCGCATCTCGTCGACCGTGGGTTGCAGCACGGTGGCCAGCACCTCGTCGACCAGGCCGGGTGGCGCCCAGGGCAGCGGCGCGTAGGCGCCCATCCCCCCGGTGTTGGGCCCGCCGTCGCCGTCGTCGCGCCGCTTGAAGTCCTGCGCCGGCACCAGCGGGAACACGGTCGTCCCGTCGGTGACGGCGAACAGCGACACCTCCGGGCCGTCGAGGTACTCCTCGACGAGGACGGCGCCACCGGCGTCGAGCACGCTGCGGCCGTGTGCCACGGCGGCGTCCCGGTCGGTCGTGACGACGACGCCCTTGCCGGCGGCCAGCCCGTCGTCCTTGACCACGTACGGTCCCCCGCCCAGCCCGCCCGCCTCATCCAGCGCGGTCTCCAGCTCGGCGGGCCCGCCCACCGGCCAGGACCGGGCGGTCGGGACGCCGGCGGCGGCCATGACGTGCTTGGCGAAGGACTTGCTGCCCTCGATCTGCGCGGCCTGCTCCGACGGCCCGAAGCAGGCGATGCCGGCGTCGCGGACGGCGTCGGCGGCCCCGGCGACCAGCGGCACCTCCGGGCCGATGACGACCAGGTCGGCACGCCAGGACGTCGCCAGCGCGGCGACCGCGACCGGGTCGGTGGCGGCCACCGCGGCCGGCTCGGCGATCGCGCGGGTGCCGGCGTTGCCCGGCGCGCAGGCCAGCGCGGTGACGGCGGGGTCGGAGGACAGAGCGACGCACAGGGCGTGCTCCCGGGCACCGGAGCCGATCACGAGCACGCGCACGGACGGCGACGCTACCGAGCGCGCGACCCACGGGGACGGCCGCCCTCCAGGGCCCGCGCCGAGCCCCGACCGGCCTCCCTGCAGGGGCCCGCCGCGGGGGCCCTCACGGGGAGAGGGTGGTCCTCCCACGGTTCGGCTGCGACCGGTAGGCCCGGTGCAGCGCCCGGACGCGGGCGTGCTCGGCGGCCCGGGCGCGGGCGTCGGAGCGCAGCGCCTGCCGGTGGGCCTCGGCCTGCAGCTTGCGCCAGGCGGTGTACCGGGCCGGGTCCAGGCGCCCCTCGTCGATCGCCGCGGCCACGGCGCAGCCGGGCTCGGTGCGGTGCGCGCAGTCCCGGAACCGGCACGCGGCGGCGAGCTCGGTGACGTCGGCGTAGGCGGTGTCGATGCCCGCGTCGTCGACCAGCCCCAGCTCCCGCATGCCCGGGGTGTCGACGAGCAGGCCGCCGCCGGGCAGCAGGTGCAGCTCCCGCGCCGTGGTGGTGTGCCGGCCGCGGCCGTCGGCGTCGCGGATCCCGCGGGTGGCCGCCACCTCCGTCCCCGCCAGCGCGTTGGCCAGGCTGGACTTGCCGACGCCCGACGGGCCGACCATCGCGGCCGTGCGCCCGGGACCGAGCAGCGCCCGGACCGCGTCGAGCCCCTCCCCCGTCACCGAGCTGACCGGGAGGACGTCGACGCCCACGGCGTCCTCCTGCACGGCGAGCACGGCGGCGGGGACGTCGTCGCACAGGTCGGCCTTGGTGAGGACGACGACCGGCGTCGCCCCGCTGCCCCAGGCGACGGCCAGGTACCGCTCCACCCGGCGCAGGCGCGGCGCCGTGGTGAGGGCGTCGACGACGAGCACCAGGTCGGCGTTGGCCGCGACCACCTGCTCGGCCGACGTCCGCCCGGCGACGACACGGGTGAACGCCGTCCGGCGGGGCAGCACCGCCACCGCCAGCTCGCCGCGCAGCGCCACCCAGTCGCCCACCGCGGGCCCGGTGTCCTCGAGCAGCGCCGCCGCCGGGTGCGCGCGCACCTCGCCGTCGGCGGTGAGCACGGTCAGCCGGCCGCGGTCCACCCGGGCGACGCGGCCGGGTGCGCAGCCGGCGGGGATCCCGGCGTCCCGGTCCGGCGACCACCCCAGGAGTGAGAGATCGGTCACGTCGGCATGGTCGCGCGCAGGTCAGCGCGGTGTCCTCCGAATTGTGGGCGACCGGTCGGCGCGCGTTCGCCGTCCCGACACCTGGCTGGGGTGTTGTGGGTGGCATGCGCGCGATCGCGTCGCCGGCACCGGTCCCGGCGACCCGCCCTGCCCGTCCCGTCATCGTCGGTCACCGCGGTGCACCGTCGTACCGCCCCGAGCACACCGCTGCCAGCTTCGAGCTGGCCATCGACCTCGGTGCCGACCTCATCGAGCCCGACGTCGTGGTCAGCCGCGACGGCGCGCTCGTCGTCCGGCACGAGAACGAGCTCTCCCACTCCACCGACGTCGCCGACCGGCCGGAGTTCGCCGGCCGGCGCACCACCCGCCTCGTCGACGGCCGCGAGCGCACCGGCTGGTTCAGCGAGGACTTCACCCTCGCCGAGCTGCGCACGCTGCGCGCCGTCGAGCGGATGCCGGCGCTGCGCCCGCTGAACACCACCTACGACGGGCAGGCCGGGATCCTCACCCTCGCCGAGGTCGTGGCCATCGCCCGCCGCCGCTCGACCGCCGACCGCCAGGTCCGCGTGCTGGCCGAGCTGAAGAAGCCCAGCTGGTTCGACGCGGAGGCCGGCGTGCCGATGAGCGAGCTCGTCGCCGCCGAGCTGCGCCGCCTCGGCGCGACGGACCCCGACGGCACCGTCGTCGTGCAGTCCTTCGACGCCGCCGCGCTGCGCAGGCTGCGGGCCGACCTCGGTCACCGCGGCCCGACGATGCTGCAGCTGGTGGACGACGCCGGCGAGGACGACCACCTGGTCACCCCCGCGGGCCTGCGCGAGGTCAGCACCTACGCCCAGGGCATCGCCCCGAGCCGGCACCGCATCCTGCAGCGCGACGCCGACCAGGCGATGACCGGCGTCTCGGACCTCATCGCCCAGGCCCACCGCGCCGGGCTCGCCGTCGTCCCGTGGACGCTGCGGCCGGAGAACGCGTTCCTGCCGCAGCACCTGCGCCGCGGCGAGGCCGTGAGCGGGACCGGGGACATGCAGACCGAGGCCCGGCTGCTGCTGGCCCTCGGTGTCGACGGGCTGATCACCGACGCCCCCGACGTGGCCGCCCGCGCCCGCGCGGAGCTCTACACCTCGCGCCCCTCCCGCACCGCACCGCGGCCGGCAGCCGTCCTCGGCCTGCTCTGACGGCGTCCCGGTGACCAGCTGACCTGGTCACCACCGGTCCCGGCTCTGCACCGGTGGTGAGCCAGGACCGGGTTCGACCAGCTCAGCCGGTCGTCGCGGCTCAGCCGATCAGGTCGTGGAGGACGACGTTCTCGTCGCGGCCGGGGCCGACGCCGATGACGCTGATCCGCGCACCGGAGAGCTCCTCCAGGCGCCGGACGTAGGCCTGCGCGGTGGCCGGCAGCTCGTCGAAGATGCGGCAGGTCCGGATGTCCTCGGACCAGCCCGGCATCTCCTCGTACACCGGTGTGGCGTGGTGGAAGTCGGTCTGCGTCATCGGCATCTCGTCGTGCCGGACGCCGTCGACGTCGTAGGCGACGCAGATCGGCACCGTCTCCAGGCCCGAGAGCACGTCGAGCTTGGTGAGGAAGTAGTCGGTGATGCCGTTGACCCGGCTGGCGTAGCGGGCGACGACGGCGTCGAACCAGCCGCAGCGGCGGTCGCGGCCGGTGGTCACGCCGACCTCGCCGCCCTGCGTGCGCAGGTACTCGCCGTCGGCGTCGAACAGCTCGGTCGGGAACGGGCCGGAGCCGACGCGGGTCGTGTACGCCTTCAGGATCCCGACCACCCGGTCGATGCGGGTGGGTCCGATGCCCGACCCGGCGGCCGCTCCACCCGCTGTCGGGTTGGACGACGTCACGAACGGATACGTGCCGTGGTCGACGTCCAGGAGGGTGCCCTGGGAGCCCTCCAGCAGCACCCACTCGCCGGCGTCGAGCGCGTTGCCCAGCAGGAGGCGGGTGTCGGCGATCCGGTGCTTGAGCACCTCGGCGTAGCCGGCGTACTCCTCCACGACCTCGTCGACGTCGATCGCCTTGCGGTTGTAGACCTTGACCAGGATCTGGTTCTTCTCCTGCAGCGTGCCCTCGAGCTTCTGCCGGAGGATCGACAGGTCCAGCAGGTCCTGCACCCGGATGCCGGTGCGGGCCACCTTGTCGCCGTAGGCGGGGCCGATCCCGCGGCCCGTGGTGCCGATCTTGCGCTTGCCCAGGAAGCGCTCGGTGACCCGGTCCAGCGCCCGGTGGTGCGGCATGATCAGGTGCGCGTCGGCCGAGATGACCAGCCGTGAGGTGTCCACGCCGCGCTCCTCGAGGCCCGCGAGCTCGCCGATGAGCACCTGGGGGTCGATGACCACACCGTTGCCGATCACCGGCGTGCACCCGGGCGTGAGGATGCCCGACGGGATCAGGTGCAGCGCGTACTTCTCGCCGTCCGGCGTGATCACCGTGTGCCCGGCGTTGTTGCCACCCTGGTAGCGGACGACGTACGGCACGCGTCCCCCGAGCAGGTCGGTGGCCTTCCCCTTGCCCTCGTCGCCCCACTGGGCGCCGATCAGCACGACTGCCGGCATCTCGCTGTGGTCCCCCTCGGACTCGTCACCGGCGGTCGACCGGCTGGCAGGTGGCAGGGTATCGGCATGCCCCTCGTCGAGTTCGACCTGCGCGGTCTCGGGCCGGGTCAGGCGCCGGACCGAGGGGTGGTCGCACCCGCCGCCGAGGCCGACGCGCTGCTGGTCAGGGGGCCGGTGCCCGCGCTCGCCGGGGTGCTGACGGCGCTGTGGAAGGCCGGGCGGACGGCCGGGGTCCCCGTCTCCTGGGAGCCCGCCGGCGACGGCGACTCGGCCGCCCTGGCCCGCGCGCTCGGCATCGGCACCGGGCCGGTGCGGGAGCTCGGCCTGGTCCGCGACGACCACGGCGGCGTGCTGCTGCACCACGGCCGCGTCGAGGCGGCCGGGGACGAACGGCGCCGTCCGCTGGCACGGCGGCTGGGTGCGCAGGCGCACCACGACGCGGTCAAGGTCGCCGACGGGCAGATCACCCGCATCGACGTCCGGCCCGACTGGCGGGCCGTGGACACCCTCGACGTGACCGTCATGACGCTGCCGTTGCGCCCTGGCCGACGCACCAGCGGACGAGCCGTGCAGATCGCCTGCGACCCGGCCCGGATCACCCGGGACGGCGTCCCTCACCCGCGGCCGGTCACCCGCTGGACGTGGTACGCCGACGACCGGGTGCGCTGGCGACTGCAGCCCTGAGGGAGGACCCCGTCCTCCCCGCCCTCCGCACGCTCGGGACGGGGCCGCGGCGAGCTCCTGGACGGGGCCCACCCCAGGGCAGGGAGGCCCTTCCTCAGGTGAAGATGCTGACCCCGCCGGGGCCCACCAGCAGGCCCACGATGATCAGCACGATCCCCCACAGCAGCTGCCTGCGGACGATCGCGACGATGCCGGCGACGACGAGGACGACGGCGAGGATCCAGAGAAGCGTGGCCATGGAGGCACCTCCGGGAACGGGCGTCCGGTCCGGACGCTGGGGACGGAGAGTAACCGACCACGGGTCGCTCCCGCTGGTTCTCCGTCACCGCATCACCCAGAGTGACCTCAGGCAGCGGGATGACCCAGCCGCTCGCGCAGGTCGACGTGCCAGTCGACCTGCACCCGCCGGCCCACGTGCCCGCACGGCCGGACCAGGTCGAAGCGGGTGAGGACGCCGCCTGAGTCGGCCCACAGCAGCGCCAGGTGCCCGGCCGCGGCGCGCGGCCCAGCGGGGTCCAGGGCGAGCTGCAGCTGGCGGCTCGGGTCCTGGCGGTAGAAGGCGCGCAGGCCGTCGGTGGCGGCGGCGGGCAGCTCGCCGTCGTCGGAGCGCCAGACCCGCAGCACGTCGGTGGGGGTGCGCAGGATCAGCCCGCTCATCGGCAGGCCCAGGTTGTCGGTGCCGGCGTCGAGGTCCAGCTGGCGGGCCTGCAGCGGATCGGAGAGCTCCTCGGGGCCGGCACCCCACGGCCGGAGCCGCTCCATCGCTTCCCGGCGGACCAGCTGGTGGTCCAGGTGCCGGTCAGCGGTCGGGTTCCACCCGTGCCGGGCGTGGATGGCCGCGCTGACCGCGACGCCGGCCGACAGCGCCTCGTGGACGGCGATCAGCAGGGGACGCAGCCGGCGGGTGACGGTGCCCGGGGAGTGGTCCACGGCCCGAGTGTGCCGGTCGGCCCCGACGGATCCCGCTGTGCGGGCGTTCCTCGCGGGTCGGCGGTGCTGCAGCGCCGGCAGTGCGCGAGGAACGCCCGCACCGGCCGCCTAGGGCGCCAGGGACGGGTCGCAGTCGCGCAGCAGCTGGGTGCAGCGCTCCTGCTCGTCGGTCTCGCCGATCGCCTCCGCCGCGCGGGCCAGCACCGTCACGCAGCGCAGGAAACCGCGGTTGGGCTCGTGCGACCACGGGACCGGGCCGTAGCCCTTCCAGCCGTTGCGGCGCAGCGCGTCCAGCCCGCGGTGGTAGCCGGTGCGGGCGTAGGCGTAGGCCTCGATGACGTCGCCCAGCGTCCGCTCGGTGCGGCCCAGGGCCTCCTCGGCCAGCGCCGCCCACGCCGCGCTCACCGTCGGGTGGTGCGCCGCGACCTCGGCCGGCGGGTCGCCCGCGGCGAGCTCCGCGTCGGCCTCGGGGTTGCCGGGCAGCAGCGTCGCGGGCGGCTCGCCGAGGAGGTTGTGCTGCGGGTGCCCCATCAGACCTCCTCGCCGGCGCTCGTCGGCCTGCTGGGCAGCCCCGCTGTGTCCACTCGTGACCTCGCGAGCTCGGTCACGTCAGGCGCTCTGCGACTGGCCGGCCGACAGCAGGTCCTCGCACGCCTCGACGATGCGGGCGGCCATGCCGGTCTCGGCGAGCTTCATGTAGGTGCGCGGGTCGTAGGTCTTCTTGTTGCCGACCTCGCCGTCGACCTTCAGCACGCCGTCGTAGTTGGTGAACATGTGCCCGACGATCGGCCGGGTGAAGGCGTACTGGGTGTCGGTGTCGACGTTCATCTTCACGACGCCGTAGGAGAGCGCCTCGCGGATCTCCTCCTGCGCCGAGCCCGACCCGCCATGGAAGACCAGGTTGAAGGGCTTGCTGCCGTCCCCGAGGCCGAACTCCTGGGAGACGACGTCCTGGCCCTCCTTGAGGATCTCCGGGCGCAGCTTGACGTTGCCGGGCTTGTAGACGCCGTGCACGTTGCCGAAGGTCGCGGCGAGCAGGTAGATGCCCTTCTCGCCGAGGCCGAGGCTCTTGGCGGTGGCCACGAAGTCGCCGGGCGCGGTGTAGAGCTTGTCGTTGATGTCGTGCGAGACGCCGTCCTCCTCGCCGCCGACGACGCCGATCTCCACCTCGAGCACGATCTTGGCGGCGGCGCACTTCTCGATGAGCTCCGCGGCGATCTGCAGGTTCTCGTCGAGGTCGATGGCCGAGCCGTCCCACATGTGCGACTGGAACAGCGGCTCCTGGCCGGCGTCCACCCGGTCCTTGGACACCGCGATCAGCGGGCGCACGTAGGCGTCCAGCTTGTCCTTGGGGCAGTGGTCGGTGTGCAGCGCGATGTTGACCGGGTACTTCTCGGCGACGACGTGCGCGAACTCGGCCAACGCGACGGCGCCGGTGACCATCTCCTTGACCCGGGTGCCCGAGCCGAACTCGGCACCACCGGTGGAGAACTGGATGATGCCGTCGCTGCCGGCGTCGGCGAAGCCGCGCAGCGCGGCGTTGATCGTCTCCGACGAGGTGCAGTTGATCGCCGGGTAGGCGAAGCCGCCCTCCTTGGCCCGGTTGATCATGTCGGCGTAGACCTCGGGGGTCGCGATGGGCATGCGGGGCACTCCTTGCGTCGGTGGCGGCGCTGGTCCGGCGGCCAGTATCGCGCCCGGCTCCACCGCGGCGACACCCGCTACTCGGCGGCCTCCGGTCCGACCCGCAGGCCCAGGGCGGTCACCAGCACCACGGCCTGCGCCACGTCGACCTGCGCGCCGGCCAGCTCGACCTCGCGCGGGTCGAGGGCGGACAGGTCGCTGCCGCGCAGGTCGGCGCCGGAGAGGTCGGCGCCGGCGAACTGCGCGCCGGAGAGGTCCAGGTGCCGCAGCGCGGCCCCGGCCGCCCGCACCTGCGTGAGGTCGGCCTCGCGCATCCGCGCGCCGGTGAACGCCGCCCGGGACAGGTCCGCGCGGCGGAGGGCGACGAAGGACCAGTCGCCGCCCTCGACGGTGGCCAGGTCGAAGGTGCAGCGGTCGAAGGTGCTGCCGACCAGCTTGCAGTCGGTGAACACCGACTGGGCGAACGAGCAGCCGGTGAAGGTGCAGTTCAGGAACGCGGCGTCGGTGTGCCGGCTGAGGGTGAACCGGCAGTCCCGGAAGACGCAGTCGGTGAAGACGGCGCCGTCGTCCGTGGTCTCGGACAGGTCGACCCGGCTGAAGGTGACCCCGGTGTGCTCCTCGCCGGAGAGGTCGTCGCCGTACCGGTCCTCGTCCCGGACCTCGCGCCCGCTCAGCCCTGGTCCACCCGGCTGGCCACCCGCGCCGCGACCACGACGGGGTCGTACACCGGCGAGAACGGCGGCGCGTAGGAGAGGTCCGAGCCGGCGAACTCCTCGGCGGTCAGCCCGGCCCAGACCGCGGTGGCCAGGACGTCGATCCGCTTGCCGGCCCCCGGCCCGCCGACGACCTGCGCACCGAGCAGCTGTCCGGAGCCGCTGTCGCTGACCAGCTTCACCGTGACCGGCTCCGCACCCGGGTAGTAGCCGGCCCGCGTCGTCCCCTCGATGGTCTCGGTCCGGAAGTCGTGGCCGGCGGCCTCGGCCTGCCCGCTGCACAGCCCGGTGCGCCCGATCTCCAGGTCGCCCACCTTGGTCACCGCGGTGCCGAGGACGCCGGCGAAGCGGGCCGCCCGGCCGCCGATCACCGAGCCGGCCACGCGGCCCTGCTTGTTGGCGTGCGTGCCGAGGGCCACGTGCACCGCCTCGCCGGTCAGCCGGTGGAAGGTCTGGCTGCAGTCCCCGGCGGCGTAGACGGAGTCGTGCGACCGGCTGCGCTGGGTGCGGTCGACGTCGATCGCGCCGGTCTCGCCGATGCGCAGACCGGCGGCGCGCGCCAGCTCCACCTCCGGGCCCATGCCCAGCCCGAGGACGACGAGGTCGCAGTCGTAGCTGCCGACGTCGGTGGTGACCGCCCGCGCCGCGCCGTCGGCACCGGTCTCGACCGCGCGCACCGGCTGGTCGGGCTGCACGCCGATGCCCATGTCACCGAGCGCCTTGCAGATCCGCTCGCCCATGTCCGCGTCGAGCAGGGACATCGGCAGCGAGTCGGCGAGCACGATGGTCACCTCGAGCCCGCGGGCCTGCAGCACCTCGGCCATCTCCAGGCCGATGTAGCCGCCGCCGAGGACCACCGCCCGGCGGGCGCCGGCGGCGACCGCGGCGCGGATGCCGGCGCCGTCGGCCAGCCGGTGCACCCCGTGGACTCCCGGCGCGTCCAGGCCGGGGACGTCCGGGCGCAGCGGTCGTCCGCCGGTGGCCACGACCAGCCGGTCGAAGCCGAGCGTCTCGCCACCGTCGGTGCGCACGGTGCCGGCGTCCAGGTCGAGTTCCTCGGCGCGGGTGCCGGTGCGGACCTCGATGTCCTGGGCGGCGAACTCCCGCGGCGTGCGGGCGATGAGCCGGTCGCGGTCCTCGACCAGGTCGCCCACCCAGTAGGGGATGCCGCAGGCGGAGTAGGAGACGTCCGGGCCCTGCTCGAGGACGGTGATCGCGAGGTCCTCCGCCGGGCGCAGCCGCCGGGCCGCGGTGGCCGCGGACATCCCGGCGGCATCGCCCCCGACGACGACCAGGCGGTCCGCGCTCATGCGGTCGCGGACGGCCGCCGGCGCAGCACCTTGCCGGGGTTGAGCAGGCCGGACGGGTCGAGCGCGTCCTTGATCGACCGGTGCACGTCGGCCGAGACCGGGCCGATCTCGCGCTCGAGCCAGTCGGCCTTGAGCGTGCCGACGCCGTGCTCGCCGGTGATGGTGCCGCCGAGCGAGAGCCCCAGCTCCAGGATCGCGTCGAACGCGGCCACGGCCCGCGCCCGCTGGTCGGCGTCGGAGCCGTCGAACACGATCGTGGGGTGCATGTTGCCGTCACCGGCGTGCCCCATGACGCCGATGACCAGGTCGTACTGCGCGGAGATCGCGTCGCAGCCGTCGATGAAGGTGGCCACCCGCGATCGGGGCACGGCGACGTCGTCGAGCAGCACGTCGCCCAGTCGCTCCAGCGCCGGCAGCGCCGCCCGGCGGGCGGCGAGCAGCAGATCGCCCTCGGCCGGGTCGGCCGTGGAGTGCACGAGGTCGGCGCCGGCGGCCTCGCACAGCCGGGTGAGCTCGGCGATCTCGTCGAGGGCGGCCGCTCCCCCGGCGTCGGACCGGGCCACCAGCAGCGCCTGGGCGTCACGGTCGAGGTCGGCCCGCAGCATGTCGTCGACGGCGCGGATGCAGGTGCGGTCCATCACCTCGAGCATGCTGGGCACCACGCCGCTGGTGACCACCGACTCGACGACCTGCCCGGTCTGCGCGCTGGTGGCGAAGGTGGCCACCAGGGTCACCGGGTCGGCGGCCGGTGCGGGACGCAGCGCCAGGGTGGCCTCGGTGATGACCCCGAGGGTGCCCTCCGAGCCGACGAACAGCCGGGTGAGGTCGTAGCCGGCCACGCCCTTGACCGTGCGCCGCCCGGTGCGCAGCACCCGGCCGTCGGCGAGCACGACCTCCAGGCCCAGCACGTAGTCGGTGGTGACGCCGTACTTCACGCAGCACAGCCCGCCGGAGTTCATCGCCAGGTTGCCGCCGAGGGTGCACCAGTCGTAGCTGGCCGGGTCCGGCGGGTAGAACAGCCCGGCGGCGCCCACCGCGTCGCGCAGCGCCTTGTTGACCACGCCGGGCTGGACGACGGCCAGCCGGTCGGCCGGGGAGACCTCGAGGACGGCGTCCATCCGGGTCATCACCATCGTGATCCCGCCGTCGACGGCGTTGCTGGCACCGACCAGCCCGGAGCCGGCGCCGCGCGGCACCACCGGGACGCCGTGGCGCGCGGCGATCTGCAGGACGGCGACCACCTCGGCGGTGCTGCGCGGGAACACCACCGCGGCAGGCGTGCCGGCCTCGGCGAGCACCGCCTGGTCGCGGGCGTAGGACGCCGCGACGTCGGGGTCGGTCAGCACGCTGTCGGGACCCAGGGCATCGGCCAGCTCGGCCACCCACGTCGTCGTCACGGTGGTCACCGCCACACCGTACGACGGTTCCCTCCGGGGCGAGACCGGCGATCCGCCCCCGCCCTCGGCCCCCCTGCCCGGTCCCGCCGCGAGCCTGCGAGCGGCGGGACCTGGAGGGTCCGCCTACAGGCCGAGGTCGGCGAGGGTGAACGCGGCGCGGTACTCCAGGCCCGCCGCCTCCACCGCGGCCCGCCCGCCCCGGTCCACGACCACCGCCACGGCGACCGGCTCGGCGCCGGCCTCGCGCAGTGCCTCGACGGCGGTCAGCGGGCTGGAGCCGGTGGTGGACACGTCCTCGACCACGAGGACGGTGCGACCGGCGACGTCGGGCCCCTCGATCCGGCGCTGCAGGCCGTGCGCCTTGCCGGTCTTGCGGACGACGCACGCGTCGAGGAAGCCCTCTCCCGCGGCCGCCGCGTGCAGCATCGCCGTCGCGACCGGGTCGGCGCCCAGGGTGAGCCCGCCGACGACGTCGTAGCGCAGGTCCCCGGTGAGCTGGCGCATCACCCGGCCCACCAGCGGCGCTCCCTCGTGGTGCAGCGTCAGCCGGCGCATGTCGATGTACCAGTCGGCCTCCTGCCCCGAGGACAGCGTCACCCGCCCGTGGACGACGGCGAGGTCGACGACGAGCTCGAGCAGCCGGTCACGGTCGGGCCGGGCGACCCCTCCCCCGGGTCCCGCTCCGGGGGACGAGGGGCGGGCAGGGAGGGGGTCCGTTTCCATGCCGCCGACCCTATGGGGACCCTTCTGCACCCCGCCGTGAGAGGACCCCGTCCTCCCCACCCTGCGCACGCTCGGGGTGGGGAGGACGGGGGCCACGGCGAGCCTCTGGACGCGGCCGAGCGGGCCCCTGGGGAGGGCCGCTCCGGCACGCTCAGGCGGCCGGGGTGAGCACCTGGTCGACGAGGTAGACCGTCGCGTTGAGCGTCAGGAGGTTGCCGCAGGTGACCGTCGCGTCGGCCGCACCCAGCAGCGTCTGGTCGGCGCTGACCGTGAAGGCCTCGCCCTCGCCGTCGATGGTGACCTGGCCGCCGTCGAGGGTGGTGTGCGTGCCGGCCAGCTCGCCGGGGGCCAGCCGGCCGGCGATGACGTGGTGGGTGACCAGCGCGGTCAGCCGTGGCGTGTCGGCCAGCAGCGGGGCCAGCGTGGCGGGCGGAACGGCGGTGAAGGCCCCGTCGACCGGGGCCAGCACGGTGAGGTCCTGGGTGGCGTCGAGGGACGCGGCGAGCGTGGCCGCCTGCACGGTGGCCGTCGTGTGGGTCAGCCCCGGGACGGTCGACATCGCGGTCGCGGCCGGAGCGGCGGCGAGGGCAGCCGGGCTGCCCGGCCCCTCGGGCGGCAGTGCGGCACAGCCGGGACCGAAGGGGCCGGTCGGCGCGGGCGGGGCGGCCTCCGCCGCGGACGGCGCCGCCGGGGCGGTGCTCGCCGCGGCGGCGTCGTCCGCCGGCTCGCCGGAGCCGCAGCCGGCCAGCGGCAGCGCCAGGGCGGTGGCGGCGGCGAGCAGGGCGCGGCGGGTCGGGGTGCGCGTCACGGGGCGGGGCTCCTCGGTCGGGGACGCCCGCCATCATCACCGGCGCGGGGCGGAACAGCCGGTAACGGCACGACGACAGTGCGAACTGGCCGAGGGCCGCCGTCCGGTCGGACGACGGCCCGCGGCCGGCTCCCCTCCGGGGTCCCGACGGCCCGTCCGGGGCACCGCCCCGAGCCCGCGGAGGGCGGGGGGACGGGCCTTCGACGAGACGTGGGCGGAAGGGGCCCCTCTCAGACGCCGGCCGGCGCGAGCACTTGGTCGACGATGTAGACGGTGGCGTTCGCCGTCTGGACGTTGCCGCAGATGACCGAGGCCGGGGTGCCGGTCACGGTCTGGGTGACGGTGAAGTCCTCGCCGGAGCCCTCGATGGTGACCTCGTCGCCGTTGAGCGTGGTGTGCGTGCCGGCCAGCTCGTCGGGGGCCAGGCGACCCTCGATGACGTGGTGGGTCAGGATCGCGGTGAGCTGGGTGTTGTCGGCCAGCACCGCCTGCAGCGCGTCCGGCGGGATGGCCTCGAACGCCGGGTTGGCCGGAGCGATCACGGTGACGTCCTCGGCGGTGTTCAGGGCGTCGACCAGGTTGGCCTGCATGACGGCCTGCACCAGCGTGGACAGCACCGGGTTGTTGCTGGCCGCGGTGGCCACCGGGTCGTCGGTCATGCCGGTGAAGCTGCCCTCCCCGTCGGCCGGGACGGCGGTGCAGCCCTCGCCGAACGGCTCGGCGGCGGCCGCGTCGGTGCCCATCTCCGTGCTGGTCTCCGGCGCGGCCGGGGACGAGCTGCTGGAGCCGGCGCCGGTAGCGGCCTCCGAGGCGGTGTCCTCGGAGCCACAGGCGCTCAGCGTGATGGCGGTGCCGGCGGCGGTGACCAGCACGGCGGTGCGGGTGAGGGTGCGCTTCACGGGGATCTCCTTGGTCGTCGTGCGGGGTTCCTGGCCCACGACCCGGGGGGTCGCGGGCCACGCCTGCGGCCGGCGGCCGAGACGAGCTGTGGGGTGGCTCAGGTCGCGTTGACCCGGATGGAGTGCAGTCCGCTGGACCCGGCGGGGAACGGCTCGGCGCGCTCCTCGGTCTGCACCTCGCCCTCGGCGCTGGTCGCGCGGACGGTGAGCTGGTACGAGCCGGGGGCGAAGTCGTGGGGCAGCACCCACTGCCGCCACAGGTCGGCGTCCACCTGCGGGGAGAGCTGCGCCGGCAGCCACGGCCCGTCGTCGACCCGGACCTCGACGGCGCCGATGCCGCGGGTCTGCGCCCAGGCCACCCCGGCGATCGCACGGCGGCCGGCCGGGAAGCGACGCAGCGGCGCCGGGGTGTCGATGCGGGACGCGATCTTGATCGGCGCCCGGGCGGCCCAGTCGCGCTCGGTCCAGTAGACGTCGAACGCGTCGTAGGTGGACGCCTCGATCCCGGTCAGCCACTTGCAGGCCGACACGTAGCCGTAGAGGCCCGGGATGATCATCCGCACCGGGAAGCCGTGCTCCACCGGGAGCGGCTCACCGTTCATGCCGAACGCGAGCATCGCGTCCTTGACCTCGAGCGCCGAGCGCGTGGGCGCGCCGATGGTCATCCCGTCGACCGAGCGGCAGACCAGCTGGTCGGAGCCGGGCCGGATGCCGTTCTCGCGCAGCAGGGCCCCCAGCGGGATCCCGAGCCAGCGGGCGGTGCCGGCCAGCCGGCCCCCGACCGTGTTGGACACGCAGGTCAGGGTGGTGTCGCGCTCGATGACGTCGGAGCGGCCGAGCAGGTCGTCGAGCGTGTAGCTGCGCGGGGCGTCGAACATCCCGGTCAGCGACAGCTCGTAGCCCGCTGGATCGATCTGCGGCACCGTGAGCGCGGTGTCGACCCGGTAGAAGTCGCGGTTGGGCGTGAACAGCGGGGTCAGGCCGCCGATCGCCGCGGCGAGGTCGGCGCCGGCCGGCAGGGCCGCGGCCGGGGAGGCCGGGGCCGGGAGGACGAGGCCGGCCCGCGCCCCACCGACGTCGAAGCGGCGCAGCAGCAGCCGGCCGGCGCCCCCGGTGGCGACGGCGGCGCCGGCGGCGGCAGCGCCGGTCAGGAAGAAGCGGCGGCGGTCGAGCCCGGGGCCCTTGCGGTCACCGGCGCCGAGGGACGTCCGCAGGCGCTCGGCCGGCGGGACCCCGTCGTCGGGCCGGGTGGTCGCGGCGCCTGCCGTCGGCCCGGTGAGCGGCGCCAGGAGCGCGAGCAGCGCGACGACCCCCGCCACTGCGCCGGCCAGCGAGGGCAGTGCGTCGAGCGGGCCGCCGGCGGGGCCGGTTGCGGCCGCAACTGCCCCCACCACGCCGAACAGCGCGATGCCGGCCACCCCGGGCGTCCGGCGGCGCAGCGCCAGGACGCCCAGGACCGCGGCGTAGACGGCGATGACGAGCAGCGTGCCGACGACGAGGGCGATCTTGTCGCTCTCGCCGAAGGTCGCGATCGCGAAGGCCTTGACCGGCTCCGGGACCAGGGTGATGACCGTGTCGCCGACGGCGACGACCGGTGAGGCCTGCGGACCGACCAGGCCGGCGACGAGCTCGGCTCCGCCCAGCGCGACGCCGGCGGAGAGCAGCCCGGCTCCGGCGGCGAGCGGACGGCGCCCGGCGCGCGGCCGTCCGCTGCCCTGCCCGTCCGGCCCGGTCGCCGGTGCCGAGGCCTGCTCGATGGTGGTCACGACTGGGCTTCGCGACCAGCCGCCCTAGGGGTTCACCGTTCCGGTAACAAGTCCGTAACGAGTGGTCAGCGCAGTCCGGCCTGCCGGCGGGCGGTCATCGCCCGGTACCACTCGCTGGACGGCCGCAGCGCCAACGCGACGACCCCGACGATCGTCAGCAGCAACGAGATGACCGACAGCGAGTCGAGGAAGCCGTTGCTGGCCGTGGCCGTGCCCAGGCCGGCCAGGCCGAACACGGCGCTGAGCCCGCCCAGCACGACGAGCACGATCCGCGCCCAGTTGCGGCCCTTCCAGGCGAACCAGATGAAGAGGGCCTCGAGGGCGGCCACCAGCAGACCGAGCACCACGGCGACGACCAGGCCGGCCCGGACGACGTCCTCGGTGATCACCGGGTCGTTCGCCGCGGCCACCCCCTGGGCGACGAGCTCATCGAGGCCGGAGAACTGCACGAGCGAGGCGATGAGGCTCAGGATGAGCGTGGCCATGAAGGCCCCGACGCCGACCCGTACCGTCGTCGGCCGCTCCGGCGCCTCCGGGGCGAAGTCGTGCCCGGGCGCCGGCGGCGCGGCGGAGTAGCCGTACTGCGGCTGCCCCTGCCAGCCCTGCGGCGGGTCCTGCCAGCCCTGCGGCGGGCCCTGCCAGCCCTGCGGCGGCGGCTGCTGCCAGCCCTGCTGGGGCGGCGCCTGCCAGCCCGGCTGCTCCTGCGGCGGCTGCCACCCCTGCTGGGGGTCCTGGCCACCCTGCCCTGACGTCATCGCCTACTCCCTGCTCGCGGTCGAGTCCCTGCCGTGATGATCACCCACCCTGCCGACACCGGCCAGGGCCGGAAGGCGATCGAGACCCGATTGGAGTGGTCCGCGGCCAGCCGGCAGTCGTGGTCGAGGCTCCGCGCGTGTCGGCGACGACTGCTCACCCGACCGGAACGCACGAGGGCCTGCCGCCCCGGGGGTGGGACGGCAGGCCCCCGCCGCCTCGCGTCAGCCGCGGCGGACGGTCAGGCCCTCCTCGGCGAGGTCCTCGGGAGCGTCGACGACGACCTCGTCGCCGTCCCGGACCCCACCGGACAGCAGGGCCCTGGCCAGCTGGTCGCCGATCGCCGACTGCACCAGCCGGCGCAGCGGGCGGGCGCCGTAGACCGGGTCGAACCCGTTGAGCGCCAGCCACTCGCGCGCGGCGTCGGTGACCCGCAGCGTGAGCCGGCGGGCGGCCAGCCGGCGGGCGAGCACGCCGACCTGGATGTCGACGATGCCGGCCAGCTCCTCGCTGCCGAGGGCGTGGAAGACCACGACGTCGTCCAGCCGGTTGAGGAACTCCGGCTTGAAGTGCTGCCGGACCACCTCCATGACCGCCGTCCGGCGCCGCCCCTCGTCGACCGACTGGTCGGCGATCAGGTGCGAGCCGAGGTTCGACGTCAGGATCAGGATGGTGTTCCGGAAGTCGACCGTGCGGCCCTGGCCGTCGGTCAGGCGGCCGTCGTCGAGCACCTGCAGCAGCACGTCGAAGACGTCCTGGTGGGCCTTCTCGACCTCGTCGAACAGCACGACGGTGTAGGGCCGCCGCCGCACCGCCTCGGTGAGCTGGCCGCCGGACTCGTAACCGACGTAGCCGGGCGGGGCGCCGACCAGCCGGGCCACCGAGTGCTTCTCGGAGTACTCGCTCATGTCGATGCGGACCATCGCCCGCTCGTCGTCGAACAGGAACTCCGCCAGCGCCTTGGCCAGCTCGGTCTTGCCGACGCCGGTCGGGCCGAGGAAGAGGAAGGACCCGGTGGGCCGGTTCGGGTCGGCCACGCCGGAGCGCGCCCGGCGCACGGCGTCGGAGACGGCACGGACGGCGTCGGGCTGGCCCACGACGCGCCGGCCGAGCTCCTCCTCCATCCGCAGCAGCTTCTGGGTCTCCCCCTCGAGCAGCCGCCCGGCGGGGATGCCGGTCCAGGCCTGGACGACCTCGGCGATGTCGTCGGGGCCGACCTCCTCCTTGAGCATCGAGTCGGTGCCCGCGACCGAGGCCTCCGCGTCGGCCAGCGCCTTCTCCAGCTGGGGCAGCCGGCCGTAGCGCAGCTCGGCGACCTTGGCCAGCTCGCCGTCGCGCTCGGCCCGCTCGGCCTCCAGTCGGGCCCGCTCCAGCTCCTCCTTGATCTGCTGGATGCGGACGATCGCGCTCTTGTCCTGCTGCCAGCGGGCGGTCAGCTCGTCCAGCTGCTGGCGCTTGTCGGCCAGGTCCGCGCGCAGCGCGGCCAGCCGCTCCACCGAGGAGGGGTCGTCCTCCTTGGACAGCGCCATCTCCTCGATCTCCAGCCGGCGGACGGCGCGCTCGACCTCGTCGACCTCGACCGGCCGGCTGTCGATCTCCATCCGCAGCCGGCTGGCGGCCTCGTCGACCAGGTCGATCGCCTTGTCCGGCAGGAACCGGGCGGTGACGTAGCGGTCCGACAGCGTCGCGGCGGCGACGATCGCGGCGTCGGTGATCCGGACGCCGTGGTGGACCTCGTAGCGCTCCTTGAGGCCGCGCAGGATGCCGATCGTGTCCTCGACCGAGGGCTCGCCGACGAAGACCTGCTGGAAGCGGCGCTCCAGGGCCGGGTCCTTCTCGATGTGCTCGCGGTACTCGTCGAGGGTGGTGGCCCCGACCATCCGCAGCTCACCGCGGGCCAGCATCGGCTTGATCATGTTGCCGGCGTCCATGGCCGAGTCGCCGGTGGCACCGGCGCCGACGATGGTGTGCAGCTCGTCGATGAAGGTGACGACCTCACCCTCGGACTCCGAGATCTCCTGCAGGACGGCCTTGAGCCGCTCCTCGAACTCACCGCGGTACTTGGCGCCGGCGACCATGCTGGCCAGGTCCAGCGCCATCAGCCGCTTGCCCTTGAGGCTCTCCGGGACGTCGCCGGCGACGATGCGCTGGGCCAGGCCCTCGACAATCGCCGTCTTGCCGACGCCGGGCTCGCCGATCAGCACCGGGTTGTTCTTGGTGCGCCGGGACAGCACCTGCACCACGCGGCGGATCTCGGTGTCGCGGCCGACGACCGGGTCGATCTTGCCCTCGCGGGCCCGCGCGGTGAGGTCGACGGCGTACTTCTCCAGCGCCTGGAACGTGCTCTCCGGGTCGGCGGTGGTCACCTTGCGGGTGCCCCGGACCGTGCGGAAGGCGGCCAGCAGGGCGTCGCGGGTGGCGCCGGCGCTGGTGAGCACCGCGCCCGCCTCGCCGTCGGAGCCGGCCAGGCCCACCAGCAGGTGCTCGGTGGACACGAACTCGTCGCCCAGCGCGCTCGCCTGCTCCCCGGCGGCGTTCAGCACGCGGAGCAGCTCGCGGGACGGCGCGGGGGCGGGCACGGTCGCCCCGCTCACGCTCGGCATCCGCCGCAGCGCGGCGTCGGTCTTCGCCCGGACGTCGGCGACGTCGGCTCCCACGGCCTTGAGCAGCGGGCCGGCGATGCCGTCGGTCTGCTCGAGCAGCGCGGCGAGCAGGTGCAGGGGCTCCAGCGCGGCCTGGCCGCGGTCGACCGCGAGCCGCTGGGCGGCGGTGACGGCCTCCTGCGAACGGGTGGTCAGCTTGCTCTGCATGGTCTGTGGGGACGGTCCTCTCGGGTGGGGCCGGGCACGCCGGCCGACTGGTGTCGAGTGGTCCAACGACCGCAGGGTTGAGTCTGTTCCGCTCAACCTCTCCGCGTCCGCGCCGTGCAGGACGCGACCTGGCCACCAGTGTGGGGTATGTCGAGGGCCAACCCCCGGTACCGCGGGGGCCGGGGGCCTAGGATCGGGGGATGACGCGTCTCCCGGCTCCGAGCGCGGTCCTCGAGGACCAGCTGTGCTTCGCGCTCTACGCCGCCTCCCGGGCGATGACCGCGCGCTACCGCCCGCTGCTCGACGCCATCGGACTCACCTATCCGCAGTACCTCGTGATGATGCTGCTGTGGGAGGAGGACAACCAGACCGTCGGTCAACTGGGCGCCCGCCTCTCGCTGGACAGCGGCACGCTGTCCCCGCTGCTCAAGCGGCTCACCACCGCGGGCCTGGTCACCCGCCACCGCCGGGTGGAGGACGAGCGCTCGGTCGCCATCGCGCTGACCGACGCCGGCCGGGAGCTGCGGGACAAGGCCGACGCCATCTCCGGCGAGATCATCTGCGCGCTCGACCTCGACCGCGCCGAGTTCGCCGACCTCAAGGCCAAGCTCAACCTGATCACCGAGCGGGTCACCAGCAACTGACCCGGGTCCGGTTGTCCACGACGGACCGGGGTAGCGCACCGGCGACACACCCGTCCCGAGGAGGAGGACCCATGCCCACCCGTACCGCTCGCACCGCCTGGAACGGCACCCTGCAGGAGGGCTCCGGCCAGGTCGAGCTGTCCAGCTCGAAGGTCGGCACCTACGAGGTGTCGTTCCCCAAGCGCGCGGCCGAGGAGGCCGACGGCACGACCAGCCCCGAGGAGCTCATCGCGGCGGCCCACTCGTCCTGCTTCGCGATGGCCCTGTCCAACGAGATCGGCAAGGCCGGCGGCACCCCGCAGTCCCTCGAGGTCTCCGCGGACGTCACGCTCGGCCAGAAGGACGGCGGGCCGCACATCACGAAGATCGCGATCACCGTCCGCGGTGAGGTCGAGGGCCTCGACGCCGCCGGGTTCGAGCAGGCCGCGCAGGCGGCCAAGGCCGGCTGCCCGGTGAGCAAGGCGCTGGCCGGCGTCGACGAGATCAGCCTGGACGCGTCCCTGGAGAGCTGAGAGAGGACCCCCTGCCGCCCACCGCTCGCAGGCTCGCGGCGGGCCCCTGCAGGGGGCCGTTCCAGTCGGTCACCGAGGCGGCGGCACGAGCACCGACCAGCCGTGCCGCCGGACCCGCCAGGTCCGCGCCGGGACGCCCTCCTCGACCTCGCCGTCCGCGTCGAGGTCGACCGGGCCCCCGGTGACGGACACCCGGCGCCCGCGCAGCACCAGGACGTCGGGCCGGTCGACGTGGTCGCCGCCGGTCAGCGCCGTCGCGAAGGCGGCGCGGGCCACGGGCCCGGTCGCGACCGAGACCACCACGTCGGCCAGCCCGTCGTCCGGCTCGGCCTGCGGGGCCAGTGGCGTCCCGCCCCCGATGGAGCGGCCCGTGCAGACGCCGAGCATCAGCACGTCGCACGTGCCGTCGGCCGCCCAGCCCTGGGTGGGGTGCGTCGCCACCCGGCCGTCGACCTCGACCCGCAGCGGCCAGCCGGGGTTGCTGACCCCCGCCAGTGCCGCGCCCACCGGGTAGGCGGCCGCGCCGAGCCGCTCCTTGAGCCGGTCGGCCTGGGCCCCGGCCCGCGCCCCGACCCCCGCGTGCACCGCGTTGACCACCAGCCCGCCGGCGTCGTCGTCCAGCAGGTCCAGCGGCCGGGGCCGGCCGGCGAGGACGGCGGCCGCCCCCTCCTCCGGGTCCAGGGGCAGGCCCAGGGTCCGCGCGAGGTCGTTCCCGGTGCCGCGGGCCACGATGCCGACCGCCTCGGCGGGGTCCAGCGCGCCGGCCCGGTCCAGCGCCCGCACCACGGCGTGCACCGAGCCGTCACCCCCCAGCACGACGAGCCGGCGTCCGTCGCGGCCGGCGACCGCGGCGTCCAGCTCGGCCGCCGACCCGGTCGCGACCACCTCGACGTCGGCGCCCGCGCGCAGCACGCGGACCGCGGCCTCGACCGCGTCGTCCCCGGCCGAGCCGGCCGCGCGGTTGACCACCAGCAGCAGCCGGGACGCGTCGCTCACCGGCGCACCGTAGCCCCCGGCTCCCCGCAGGGCCTCCCGCGCGGGCCCGCGCGGACCGGCCCCGCCCTGAGCCTGCGAGGAGCGGGGAGGACGGGGTCCTCCCTCAGGCGGACTCGGTCTGCAGCCGCTCGTCGCCGCTCTCGGTCCGCAGGGCCACCTCGCGGACGAAGGCGATGGCCACGACCGCCACCACCGCGACCACGGCCGAGACGGCGAAGACCCGCCCGGTCGCGTCCCCGTAGGCAGCCGCGATGAGCGCCCGGACCGCGGGCGGCGCGTCCGCGAGGTCGGCGAGACCGGCCCCGCCGGACCCCTGCGACGCACCCGGCACCCCGGCCAGGCCCTGCGCGGTGAGCTGGCCGACACGGGAGTCGAGCACCGCCCCGAGGACGGCGACGCCGATGGTGCCGCCCAAGCTGCGGAAGAAGGCGACCGCCGAGCTGGCCGCGCCGAGGTCGCGGGCGGCGACGGTGTTCTGCACGGCGAGGACCAGGTTCTGCATGGTCATGCCGATGCCGACGCCGAGGACGAACAGGAAGGCGCCGAGCAGCACCATGTCCGTCTCGTGGTCGACCGTGCCGAGCAGCGCGAAGCCGACGACGACGAGCAGTGAGCCCGCGACCAGGTACCCCTTCCAGCGCCCGGAGCGGGTGATGAGGATGCCGGACACGGTCGAGGAGAGCAGCAGCCCGCCCACCATCGGGAGGGTCAGCAGACCCGCGGCGGTCGGCGAGTAGCCGCGGGAGATCTGCAGGTACTGGCCGAGGAAGACCGACGACCCGAACATCGCCACACCGATCGCCGTGCTGGCCAGGATCGACAGCGTCGTCGTCCGGTCGCGGAACAGTCGCAGCGGGACGATCGGCTCGGGCGCGCGCAGCTCGGTGACCACGAACGCGACGACGGACAGCACCCCGCCCCCGACGAACAGCGCCGTCTCGGTCGACGCCCACGCGAAGGTGTCGCCGGCCAGGGTGACCCAGATGAGCAGCGCGGAGACGCCGGCCGAGAGGAAGGCGGCGCCCAGGTGGTCGATGCGGACGGCGCGCCGGGTCACCGGCAGGTGCAGCGTGCGCTGCAGCAGCACCAGCGCGACCGCGGCGAACGGGACGCCGACGTAGAAGCACCAGCGCCAGCCCAGCCAGCTGGTGTCGACGAGCAGGCCGCCGATCAGCGGACCACCGACCGTGGCCACCGCCATGACGGCGCCGATGAGACCGGAGTACCGACCCCGCTCGCGCGGGCTGATCATCGCGGCCATCGCGATCTGCACGAGCGCCTGGACGCCACCGAGCCCGAGCCCCTGCAGCACCCGCCAGGCGATCAGCGTCTCGACCGACTGGGCGAGGCCCGCCAGCATCGAGCCGACGATGAACACCACGATCGAGATCTGGATCAGCAGCTTCCTGCTGTACAGGTCCGCCAGCTTGCCCCAGATCGGGGTCGAGGCCGTCGAGGCCAGCAGCGTCGCGGTGACCACCCAGGTGTACTGGCCCTGCGTGCCGCGCAGCTCGGTGATGATCGTCGGCAGGGCGTTCGACACGACCGTCGAGGACAGGAACGCGACGAACATCGCCAGCAACATCCCGGACAGCGCCGAGAGGATCTGGCGGTGGGTCATCCGGCCCTGCTGCTCGGCAGGGACGACGTCGGCGGGCGCCGAGGTGGGGACGGCCGCGGTGCGGTCGTCGCGCGTGGTGGTGGTGGCGGCCACGGTTCTCCTGGACTGGCTGGTGCGGTGGGTGGGGGGCGCGAGGCGACCGCAGGTCACGAGGCGGCGGGGCGGACGACGGCGGGAGCCCGGTCGAGATCGGTCGCGAGCCGCTCCAGCAGCCCGGACAGCAGCCGCGCGTCGTCCTCGTCCCAGTCGGCCAGTGCGGCGGCGGCCCACTGGGCGCGCAGGACGCGGGTGGCGGCCAGGGCACGGGCGCCCTCGTCGGTGAGGTGCACCAGGCTGGCCCGGCCGTCGCGCGGGTCGGGACGGCGCTCGACGTAGCCGGCCCGCTCGAGCGCCGCCAGCTGCCGGCTGGCGACGGAGAAGTCGACACCGGCCCGCACCGCCAGGGCGCTGCAGCGCTGCTCGCCGTCCTGCTCCAGGGGCACCAGCAGCGCCCAGCCGAACGAGGGCAGGTCGCCGTGGAGGACGTCCGCGGCGCGGACGCCCAGGTGGCGCCCGCTGCGGATGACGCGGACCACGCCGGAGGTGAGGCGGTCACGGGTCTCGGGGGTGGTGGGCACGGGTTCCTCGCCGCAGGAAGTACTTGCAGTACGCAACCATACGTCCAGTTGGTTGCTGTCTGCAACTCAGGCCGCGGCGGGACGGCTCTCCCGGGTCAGCCGGCCGGGCGCCCGCCGTCCCGTCCGAGCTCGGTGGCCAGCGCGGCCGCCGCCGACTGCAGCAGCGGCACCGCACGGGACACCGCGTCCAGTCCCAGCCGCCCCGCCGGGCCGGACACCGAGATCGCCCCCGCGGCGGAGCCGCCTGGCACGGGGACCGCCACGCACCGGACGCCGGTCTCCTGCTCGCCGTCGTCGACCGCGTAGCCCTGGTCGGCGATCGCGGGCAGCTGGCGCAGCAGCTCGTCGGGATCGGTGACGGTGAGCTCCGTGCGGGCGGGCATGCCGCCCTGGACCAGCAGCTCGCGGGCGGTCTCGGGGGGCAGCTGGGCCAGCAGCACCTTGCCGACGCCGGTGCAGTGCAGGTGCACCCGCCGACCGACCTCGGTGAACATCCGCATGGAGTGCCGCGACGGCACCTGCGCGACGTAGACGACCCGGTCGCCGTCGAGCATGGCCAGGTTCGCCGTCTCCCCGATGACGTCGACCAGCCGGGCGAGGTGGGGCTGGGCCCACGTGGCGAGCATCCGCGATGCGAACTCCCCCAGGTGGATCAGCCGCGGCCCGAGGACGTAGCGCCGCGAGGGCAGCTGGCGCACGTAGCCGCGGCCCACGAGGGTGCGCACCAGCCGGTGGATCGTGGAGACGGCCAGGCCGCTGTCGGCCGCCAGCCGGCTGATGGCCACCTCGCCGCCGGCGTCGGCCATGAGCTCGAGGAGCAGGAAGGCGCGGTCCAGCGACTGCACGCCCTCCGCGGACCCACCAGCGGCCATCTCCCGCTCCCCTCGTTTGCGCCCGGTCGGGTTCCGGACCGCGGCTCCTCGGGTTGACCGCTGGTGACCGGCCCCACTACTTTTCCAGTGATCAGACATCGGCTTCCACGATGCGGAATGCACAGTACCCCCGCCTGCCGCTCTGCAGAACCGGGCGGCGCTCCAGCACAGCGACTCCAGGGAGAACCATGAGCACCATCGCCGGCGTGGACGGTCTCGAGATCACCGGCCCCGTGGGGGACCGGTACGACGAGGTCCTCACCCCCCGGGCGCTCGAGCTCGTCGCCCTCCTCCACCGCGAGCTGAACGGACGGCGGCTCGAGCGGCTCGCCGCGCGGCAGGAGCGGGTCCGCGCGCTGGCCGACGGCGCCAGCCTCGGCTTCCTCGAGGAGACCCGGTCGATCCGCGAGGACGACTCCTGGCAGGTCGCCCCGCCGGCGCCCGGTCTGGTCGACCGCCGGGTCGAGATGACCGGCCCCACCGATCGGAAGATGACCATCAACGCGCTGAACTCCGGCGCGAAGTGCTGGCTGGCCGACCAGGAGGACGCGAACTCCCCGCTGTGGGAGAACGTGGTCAACGGCCCGCTGAACCTGATGGACTCGATCGACGGGACGCTGGAGTTCACCAGCCCCGAGGGCAAGGAGTACCGCCTCCACGACGACGTGGAACTGCCCACCATCATCGTGCGCCCGCGCGGCTGGCACCTCCCCGAGAAGCACATCACCGTCGACGGCGAGCAGACCTCCGGCAGCCTGGTCGACTTCGCGCTGTACCTGGCCAGCTGCGGCCAGAAGCAGATCGACCGCGGCCAGGGCCCCTACTTCTACCTGCCGAAGATGGAGAGCCACCTCGAGGCGCGGCTCTGGAACGACGCCTTCAACCTGGCGCAGGACCACCTGGGCATCCCCCGCGGCACCATCCGCGCGACCGTGCTCATCGAGACCTACCCCGCGGCGTTCGAGATGGAGGAGATCCTCTACGAGCTCCGCGACCACTCCGCCGGCCTCAACGCCGGTCGCTGGGACTACATGTTCAGCGTCGTCAAGACGTTCCGGACCCGCGGCGACGAGTTCCTCCTCCCCGACCGCAACTCCGTGACGATGACCGTGCCGTTCATGCGCGCCTACACCGAGCTGCTGGTGCGCACCTGCCACAAGCGCGGCGCGCACGCCATCGGCGGCATGGCGGCCTTCATCCCGTCGAAGGACCCGGCCGTCAACGAGCAGGCCTTCGCCAAGGTCCGCGCCGACAAGGAGCGGGAGGCCAACGACGGCTTCGACGGCTCGTGGGTCGCGCACCCCGGCATGGTGGAGCTCTGCAAGGAGGTGTTCACCGCCGTCCTCGGCGACCGGCCGAACCAGATCGACAAGAAGCGCGAGGACGTGCAGGTCGCCGCCGAGCAGCTGCTCGACGTCCGCTCCACCCCGGGTGACGTCACCGAGGCCGGGTTGCGCAGCAACATCAGCGTCGGCATCCAGTACATCGAGGCGTGGCTGCGCGGCTCCGGCGCGGTCGGCATCAACAACCTCATGGAGGACGCCGCCACCGCCGAGATCTCGCGCAGCCAGGTGTGGCAGTGGCTGCACAACGGGGTGCAGCTGGCAGGCGGTGAGACGGTCACCCGCGAGCTGGTCGAACGGATCACCGACGAGGAGATGCAGGCCATCTCCCAGGCCCGCGGCGACGCCTTCGCCTCCGGCCGCTGGGACGACGCCCGCTCGCTGTTCCTGGAGATGGCCGTGGCCGACGAGTACTCGGACTTCCTGACCCTGCCCGCATACGAGCGGATGCCGTGAGGACGCCATGACCGCCGTCGCCGAACCAGTCCTCTCCGACCGCACCGCCGCCCTGGCCGACCGGCTGCGGGCCGCGGTCGGGGTCGAGCGGGTGCTGACCGACCGCACCCAGGTGCGCACCTACGAGTGCGACGGGTTGGCCAACTTCAAGGTCACCCCGGCGATCGTGGTGCTGGCCGAGAGCCGGCAGCACGTCGTCGACACCGTCAGGCTCTGCTCCGAGGCCGGGGTCCCCTTCGTGGCACGCGGCTCGGGCACGGGCCTGTCCGGCGGCGCGCTGCCCAGCTCGGACGGCGTCCTGCTGGTGCTGTCGCGGTTGCGCACGCTGTCCCCGGTGGACGCGGACAACCGCCAGGTCACCGTCGAGCCCGGGGTCATCAACCTGTGGGTCACCCGCGACGCGGCGCCCCACGACCTGGCCTACGCACCCGACCCGTCGTCGCAGCTGGTCTGCTCCATCGGCGGGAACGTGGCCGAGAACGCCGGGGGCGCGCACTGCCTGAAGTACGGCTTCACGGTCAACCACGTGCTCGGCGCCGAGGTGGTGCTGCCCGACGGGGAGGTCGTCCACCTCGGCGGGCGCGCTCCCGAGCACCCCGGCTACGACCTGCTCGGTGCGTTCATCGGCAGCGAGGGGACCCTGGGGGTGGCCACCGAGCTGACCCTGCGGCTGATCCGGGTGCCGGAGGCCGTGCAGACCATGCTGGTGGGCTACTCCTCGGTCGAGGACGCCGCCGGCACCGTCAGCGACATCATCGCGGCCGGGATCCTGCCGGCGGCCGTGGAGATGATGGACGCGCTCGCCATCGAGGCCGCCGAGGCCGCGGTGAGCTGCGGTTACCCCGCGGGCGCGGTGGCGGTGCTGGTCATCGAGCTCGACGGCCCGCAAGTCGAGGTCGAGGCCCAGTTCAAGCAGGTCGAGGAGATCGCCCGGGCCCGCAACGCCTTCGAGACCCGCATCGCGGCCGACGACGCCGAACGGGCGCTGATGTGGAAGGGCCGCAAGTCGGCGTTCGCGGCGGTCGGGCGGATCAGCCCGTCCTACTTCGTCCAGGACGGCGTCATCCCCCGCACGAAGCTCCCCGAGGTGCTGGCCGAGATGAAGCGCATGGCCGACGAGAAGGGGCTCCGCGTCGCCAACGTCTTCCACGCGGGCGACGGCAACCTGCACCCGCTGGTGCTCTTCGACGACGCGGTCGAGGGCCAGGCGCACGAGGCCGAGGAGCTGGCCGGCGACATCCTCGAGCTCTGCGTCACCTCCGGCGGCTCGATCACCGGCGAGCACGGGGTGGGCAGCGAGAAGCGCATGAAGATGGCCAAGCAGTTCACGCCCGAGGACCTCGACACGATGCAGCTGCTGCGGTGCGCCTTCGACCCCGACGGCATCGCCAACCCGGGCAAGGTCTTCCCGACCCCGCGGTTGTGCGGCGAGCGGCCCGGCGTCCGCAAGGGCGAGCACCCGGTGCAGGCAGCCGGCCTGGGCGAGGTCTTCTGATGACCGCGGTGACCGCCCCTCCCCGGCCGGGGGACGCCGGCGACGCGGTCGGTGGCGTGGTCCCGCGCGAGGTCGTCCGGCCGGGCTCGGTCGAGGAGGTCGCCGAGGTCATGCGGGCCTCGGCCGCCGACGGTCGCAGCGTCGTGCCGGTCGGCGGGCGCAGCAAGCTGACGTGGGCCGCGCCGCCGGAGTCGTGCGACCTGCTGGTGGACCTCACCGGCCTGGACCGGGTCGTCGAGCACGTGGCGGGCGACCTCACCGTCGTCGCCGAGGCCGGGGTCCGTCTCGCGGACCTGCAGGCCCAGGTCGGCCGGGCCGGCCAGCTGCTCGGTCTCGACCCGCCCGAGGACGGCGCCACGCTGGGCGGCGTCGTGAGCGCGAACGCGTCGGGACCACGCCGCCTGCGCTACGGGACCACCCGCGACCTGCTCATCGGCATCACCGTCGTGCTCGCCGACGGCACCGTGGCCCACGCCGGTGGCAAGGTCGTCAAGAACGTCGCCGGGTACGACCTCGGCAAGCTGTTCACCGGGGCGCACGGGACCCTCGGCGTGGTCGCCTCCACCACCTGGCGGCTGCACCCGGTGCCGCCCGCGCGCCGGGTGGTCACGCTCGAGCTGCCGGACGCGGCGGCCGCCGGGCCGCTGGCGACCGCACTGGCCCGCTCGACGCTCACCCCGTCGGCCGTGGAACTGGTCGGCAGCGCCGGCGGAGCCGCCCGGCTGGTCGTGCTGTTCGAGTCGATCGCGGAGTCGGTGGCCGGGCAGGCCCGGGCCGCCGTCGACCTGCTGGGTGGCGGCGAGGAGTCCGAGGACCTGCCGGGGGACCTCGGCCGGCGACCCGGCGGTGCGGACGACGTGCTGCTGCGGCTGGCCTACGCGCCGGCGTCGCTCTCCGCGGTGCTGGCCGCGCTGCCCGCCGGTACCGCGGTGACCGCGCACGCCGCCACGGGGGTGTCCTACGCGGCCGTGCCGGCCGCCGAGGCGGCCGATGCGCTGCCCCGGCTGCGCGCCGCCATCGCGCCGCACGACGGGACCGCGGTGGTCCTGCGTGCGCCCGACGCCGTCCGCGACCGCCTGGACCACTGGGGTCCGGTCGGCGACTCGCTGGACCTGATGCGGCGGGTCAAGGAGAGGTTCGACCCCGAGCGGCGGATGTCGCCGGGCCGGTTCGTCGGAGGGGTGTAGATGACGGAGATCACGCCGGGCAGTCGCGACCGGGGCGACTCGCCCCCGCCCGGGTCCCCCGGCGCCTCCCCGAACGTCGGCCCCGTGCGCGACTCGGCCGCCGACCTGCCGGCCGGAACGCCCACCGGGGCCGTCCGGACGGCCGACGAGGCCCCCTCCTCGGTCGTCGGGGCGCGCCGCCCGCTCGACATCGGCCAGGACATCGACCTGCCCGCCGGCACCGGGGCCGCCACCGTGGGCACCCCGACCCTGCTGGGCACACCCACGACCCGGCAGGCGGTGCAGCCGGCGTTCGACGAGCACCACCCGCCGGACCCCGCGCTCATCGGCGACTGCGTGCACTGCGGGTTCTGCCTGCCGACCTGCCCCACGTACGTGCTGTGGGGCGAGGAGATGGACAGCCCCCGCGGGCGCATCTACCTGATGAAGGAGGCGCTGGAGGGCGAGCCGCTCGACGACTCGATGGTGCGGCACTTCGACCAGTGCCTGGGCTGCATGGCCTGCGTGACCGCCTGCCCGTCCGGCGTCCAGTACGACAAGCTCATCGAGGCCACCCGCCCGCAGATCGAGCGGCGGTACCAGCGGTCGCGGGCGGAGAAGTTCTACCGCGACCTCATCTACAACCTGTTCCCCTACCCGCGGCGGCTGCGTGCGCTGCGCGGGCCGCTGCGCGCCTACCAGGCCAGTCGGCTCGGCAGCCTGCTGACCCGCACCGGCCTGATGAGCAAGCTGCCGGGGCCGCTGATGGCCATGGAGTCGCTGGCACCCAAGCTGGGCCCGGTGGAGCGCGTCCCCGAGCGGACGCCGGCCGTGGGGCAGCGGCGGGCGGTCGTCGGGCTGCTCGCCGGCTGCGTGCAGGGGACGTTCTTCCCCGACGTGAACGCGGCCACCGTGCGCGTGCTGGCCGCCGAGGGGTGCGACGTCATCACACCGAAGCGGCAGGGCTGCTGCGGCGCCCTGCCCGGCCACGGCGGCCGCGAGGAGCAGGCCCTCGACTTCGCCAAGCGGACGATCGAGACCTTCGAGCAGGCCGGGGTCGACTACGTCATCCTCAACGCCGCCGGCTGCGGCTCGAACGTCAAGGAGTACGGGCACCAGCTGCGCGACGAGCCGGAGTGGGCCGCGCGCGCCGAGGCGCTCGCGGAGAAGGCCCGCGACATCAGCGAGTTCATCGTCGAGATCGGCCCGGTCGCCGAGCGGCACCCGCTGCCCATGACCGTGGCCTACCAGGACGCCTGCCACCTGGCCCACGCGCAGGGCATCCGCGAGGAGCCGCGGAAGGTCCTGCGCGGGATCCCGGGCATCGAGCTGAAGCAGCTCACCGAGGCCGAACTGTGCTGCGGCAGCGCCGGCACCTACAACATGCTGCAGCCGGAGCCGGCACGGGAGCTCGGGGAGCGCAAGGCGGCCGCCGTCCTCGCCACCGGGGCGGACCTGATGGTGACCGCCAACCCCGGCTGCTGGATGCAGGTGGCGACCACGCTGGCCCGGATGGGCAAGCGGATGCCGGTCGCGCACACCGTCCAGGTGCTCGACGCCTCGATCCGGGGCGTGCCCGTCGAGGACCTGCTCGAGCGCGCGCTCACCGGCCCCGGCACCGCCCTGGCCCGGCCCTCCGCCACGAACGGGTGAAAGAGGACCCTCCTGCCCCCCGCTGCTCGCAAGCTCGCGGCGGGACCCCGCAGGGGGTCCGGCTCTGCCCCACACTGAACCGCCCCACGTCCCCCCACCCCGCCTCGCGCCCTCACCGCCGAGGGAAGGAGCTCCGTTGTTCGAGCAGGTCGTCGACCCCGTCGGTGGGTCACTCGCACTGAGCGCCCTGGTAGCCGCGATCCCGCTGCTCACCCTCTTCGTGCTCCTCGGGGCGCTGAAGGTCAAGGCGTGGATGGCCGGGCTGATCTCGCTGGCCGTCGCGGTCGTCCTGGCCATCGTGGCGTTCCGCATGCCGGTCGGGCAGTCGCTGCTGTCGGCGTCCGAGGGCGCCGCGTTCGGCTTCTTCCCGATCCTGTGGATCGTCATCAACGCGATCTGGGTCTACAACCTGACGGTCGCCACCGGGCACTTCGACGTCCTGCGGCGCTCGTTCGAGAAGGTCAGCCCCGACCAGCGGATCCAGGCGATCATCATCGCCTTCTGCTTCGGCGCCCTCCTCGAGGCGCTGGCGGGCTTCGGGACGCCGGTCGCCATCAGCGTCGTCATGCTCATGGCGCTGGGCTTCCAGCCGATGAAGGCCGCCGCGGTGGCGCTGATCGCCAACACCGCCCCGGTCGCCTTCGGGGCGCTGGCGACGCCGATCGTCACCCTGGCCACCGTGACCTCCGGCGTCAGCGACGACGCCCGGCTCACCGTCGACACGCTGGGTGCCATGGCCGGCCGGCAGACGCCGATCCTGGCCGCGTTCGTGCCCCTGGTGCTGGTCTTCGTCGTCGACGGCAAGCGCGGGCTGCGCGACACCTGGCGCGAGGCGCTGGCCGGTGGTGTGGCGTTCGGCGTCGCGCAGTTCATCGCCGCGAACTACATCTCGGTGCCGCTGACCGACATCATCGCCGCGCTCGTCGCCGCGGCCGCCGTCGTCGCGGTCGTCCGCATGCGCACGGCCGCCTACGAGCCGGTCACCGCGGCCTCCCTGGCCGGCGGCGGCGACGGCACCGTGGCCGCCGGGTCCGGCGGCTCCCGCGGCCGCGGCGGGGTCGGCGCGACCGCCGGCGAGCAGCTCGGCGACGCCCCGGGCGAGCAGGCCCCGCGCGACCCGCACGCCCCCGCCGCCGGTGCTGGCGACGACCGACCCGTGGTCGACGACAACCGGTCCGAGGTCGTCAAGGCCTACGCCCCGTACGGGATCATCATCGTCATCTTCGCGCTGGCCAACCTCGGCCCGGTGAAGGCGGCGCTGGCCCAGGCGCCGTGGACGACGTCCTTCGCGTGGCCGGGGCTGAACGTCTTCGCTGCCGGCTCGGACACCGAGCTGTCCTCGACGACGTTCACCTTCAACTGGTTCCCCGCTGCCGGCACCCTGATGATCTTCGCCGGCCTGCTCACCATGCTGGTCCTGCGCATCTCGCCCGCACGGGGGCTCAAGGCCTACGTCGACACCTACCGCGAGCTGAAGTGGGCCATCGTGACCGTCATGGCGGTGCTCGCGCTGGCCTACGTGCTCAACCAGTCGGGCATGACCAGCCACCTCGGCCGGCTGCTGGCCGAGACCGGCGGCTTCTTCGCCTTCCTCTCCCCCATCCTGGGCTGGATCGGCGTCGCGGTGACCGGCTCGGACACCTCCGCCAACGCCCTGTTCGGCGCGCTGCAGGTGCAGGCGGCGACCAACGCCGGCCTCGACCCGGTGCTGCTGGCCGCGGCCAACTCCTCCGGCGGCGTCATGGGCAAGATGGTCAGCCCGCAGAACCTGGCCATCGCGGCCGCGGCGGTCGGCATGGCCGGCCGGGAGGGCGAGCTGTTCCGGAAGGTGTTCGGCTGGAGCATGCTGCTCCTGCTGCTGATGTGCCTGATCGTGGTCCTGCAGGCCACACCGGTGCTCGGCTGGATGGTCCCGGGTTCGTGACGGCCTGACCCGCTCACGACAGCGCCCCCGTACCCGGCTGGGTACGGGGGCGCTGTCGTGAGCGGTCCGCGGCTCCTGGCGGGCGGCCCCGTCCCGGCCCCCGCTGAGCTCCGGCGGGGTCCTGCCCTGGCCTGCGAAGGGCGGGGAGGACGGGGTCCTTCGTTCAGCGGCTGCTCTCGGCCTCGCGGGCCTCGCCCAGCCGGTTCAGCCGGGCCAGCAGCTCGCCGAGCGTGGCGACGTCCTCGGCCGGCCAGTCCGAGAGATCGGCCTCCCAGCGGGCCCGGCGGGCGTCCCGGATGCGGGACAGCCGGGCCGCGCCCTCGGGGGACGTGCTGAGCACCTGGGCGCGCCCGTCGGCGGGGTCGGCCTCGCGGGAGACCAGGCCCAGGTCGACCAGCGAGGACACCTGGCGGCTCACGGTGCTCTTGTCCAGACCCAGCCGGGCCACCAGGTCGCTGGCGCGCAGTGGACCGGCGTCCTGCAGCAGCGCCAGCAGCCCGTAGGCGGCACCGTCCAGGTCGGGGTGCAGCTCGCGGGCCAGGCGGCTGGAGATGGCGCGGGAGCGGCGCAGCAGCAGGCCGATCTCCCGCTCCACCCGCGCGTAGGCCTCGTGCGCGTCGACCGCGGTCACGACACCTCCTCGCCGGCGCTCATCGGGGCCGTGCCCGAGGCTGCTGCGCTCCCGGGGTGACCTCGCACGCTCGGTCACCTCTCGTCCCGGGGCCGCCACACGACCAGCGCCGAGGTGGCGGGCCGCAGCGGGACCAGGTCGCGCCCGTAGCCGGCCCGGATGGCCGACTCGGCCGCGATCGCCCGGCTCTCCGCGACCTCCACCTCGGTGATCAGCTCCTGCACCCGCTGCTGCAGCGCCTCGACCTGCGACTCCAGGTCGATGATCCGCTTGATGCCGGCCAGGTTGACGCCGTCCTCCTGGGAGAGCCGCTGCACCTCGCGCAGCAGTGCGACGTCGCGCGGGCTGTACCGCCGGCCACCGCCCCGGGTCCGGCCGGGGCTGACCAGCCCCAGGCGGTCGTACTGGCGCAGCGTCTGGGCGTGCATGCCGGCCAGCTCGGCGGCGACCGAGATGACGAAGACCGGGGCGTCCTCGGCGACGGCGCGCCCGACGTCCGCCTGCTCGCGGCCGCCGTCGACCGGGAGGCTCACCGCGCACCGCCCTGCTGCTGCACCGCGGCGGTGATCCGCGGCCGGGGATCGCCGAGCTCGGCCTCGAGCACCTTGACGGCGTCCTCCGCGGCGGGCGTGAGCCGCTTGGGCACCGCGACCTCGACGGTCACCAGCAGGTCGCCGGCCCGGCCCTTGCCGGGGACGCCGCGCCCGCGCACCCGGAGCGTCTGCCCGCTCGCCGTCCCCGCGGGGACCTTGAGCGTGACGTTGCCGTCGAGCGTGGGCACGGTCAGCGTCGCGCCCAGGGTGGCCTCGGCGAAGGTGATCGGCACGGTCAGCGTCAGGTCGTTGCCCTTGCGGCCGAACAGCTCGTGCTCGGAGACGTGGACGACGACGAACAGGTCGCCGGCCGGGCCGCCGCGCCGTCCGGGCGCGCCCTTGCCGACCAGCCGGATGCGCTGGCCGTCCTTGACGCCGGCCGGGATCCGCACGGTGATCGTGCGGGTCTGGTTCGTCACGCCGTTGCCGGCGCAGGTCGGGCAGGGGTCGTCGACGACCTGGCCGGTGCCGCGGCAGTTGCGGCACGGCTCGGAGAAGGCGAAGGCCCCCTGGCTGCGGCTGGTCACGCCGGCGCCCTGGCACACCGGGCAGGTGTGCGGGCTGGTGCCCGGCCGGGCGCCCGAACCCGAGCAGGTCGGGCAGGTGCCGGGGCTCTGCATCCGCAGGGGCACCGTCACGCCGAGGACGGCCTCCTCGAAGGAGAGGGTCGCCTCGGTCTCGACGTCCTGGCCGCGGGCCGGGCCGGACGCCGCCTGGCTGCGCGCCCGCGCCGAGCCGGCCCCGCCGCCACCGCCGAACAGACCCCCGAACAGGTCGCCGAGCCCGCCGGCACCGCCCGCGCCGCCGGCCCGGCCGCCGCCCGCGGCACCGAAGAGGTCGCCGAGGTCGAACGGCTGGCCGCCGCCCGCCCCACCGGGGAACCCGCCCGGGAAGCCGGCCCGCGCGCCCGCCCCGCCGGACCCGAACAGGCGGCGGGCCTCGTCGTACTCGGCCCGCCGCTTGGGGTCGGAGAGGACGTCGTAGGCCTCGGAGACGTCCTTGAACCGGGCCTCCGCGTCCGCGTTGCCCGGGTTCTTGTCCGGGTGCAGGTCACGGGCCAGCTGCCGGTAGGCCTTCTTGATGGCCGCCGCGTCGGCGTCCTGGGCGACGCCCAGAGCGGCGTAGTAGTCCTTCTCGATGAAGTCCCGGGTGCTCATCGGGCGCCCCCTCTCCGGCTCAGTCGGACGCCGGGCCCTCGCCCGGCTGTGCGGGGACGGTCCCGTCGGGCGCGCCGTCGGCGGAGGCGGCCACCACCTGCTCCGGGTCGGTGACCGCGACCATCGCCGTCCGCAGCACCCGGTCGCCGCGGCGGAAGCCCTGCCGCAGCACCGTCGTCGCGGTCGGGACCTGGACGTCGGCCGAGGTGTCGTGCATGACCGCCTCGTGCAACGCCGGGTCGAACGGGTCACCGGCCCTGCCGAACGCCTCGACGCCCAGGCCGTCGAGCAGCCCCAGGACGCGGTCGGCCACGACCTTGAAGGCGCCGGTCAGGTCGCCGTGGTCGCGCGCCCGCTCGATGTCGTCGACGATCGGGAACAGCTGGGTGGCGAACCGCTCGGCGGCCTGGTCCACCACCAGCTGGCGGTCCCGGTCGACCCGGCGGCGGTAGTTGGCGTACTCCGCGGTGACCCGCTGGAGGTCCTCGGTGCGTTCCGCCAGCTGGCGGACCACGTCACCACCGGCGGTGTCGCCGTCCACCACCGTCGGCTGTCCGCCGTCGGCGGTGGCCTCGTGCTCGCTCATCTGCTCCCCTGCTGGGTCCGCGGCGGGGCGGGTGCCGGCCGGCTGCTCACCGGCCGGCACCCGCACGGTGCCGCTGGTCGGGTCGATGCGCCGCTTGTCGCGGATGACGACCCGCGGCTCCTCTTCCCTGTCCGTCATCGGCGGTCGTTGTCCTCGTCGACGATCTCGGCGTCGACCACGTCGTCGTCCGACGCGGTGGCACCGGTGGCCCCACCGGTCGCGCCGCCGGGCGTGCCGGCGTCACCGGCGGCACCGGCACCCGCGGCACCTGCGTCGGCCTGCTGGGCGTACAGCGCCCCGCCGACCTCCTGGGAGACCCGGGCGACCTTCTCCTGGGCCGCCTTGATCGCCGCGATGTCCGAGCCGCCCAGCGCCGAGCGCAGCTCGGTGAGGGCCTCGCCGAGCTCCTCCTTCTTGTCGGCCGGGATCTTCTCACCGTTCTCGGCCAGGAACTTCTCGGTCTGGTACTGCAGCGACTCGGCGAGGTTGCGGGTCTCGGCCTCCTCGCGGCGGCGCTTGTCCTCCTCGGCGTGCGCCTCGGCGTCCTTCATCATCCGCTCGATGTCCTCCTTGGGGAGGGCCGAGCCGCCGGTGATGGTCATCGACTGCTCCTTGCCCGTGCCGAGGTCCTTGGCGGACACGTGCACGATGCCGTTGGCGTCGATGTCGAAGGCCACCTCGATCTGCGGGACGCCACGCGGCGCCGGCGGCAGACCGGTCAGCTCGAACATGCCGAGCTTCTTGTTGTACATGGCCATCTCGCGCTCGCCCTGGAAGACCTGGATCTGCACCGAGGGCTGGTTGTCGTCGGCCGTCGTGAAGATCTCCGAGCGCTTGGTCGGGATCGTGGTGTTGCGCTCGATGAGCTTGGTCATGATCCCGCCCTTGGTCTCGATGCCCAGGGACAGCGGGGTGACGTCGAGCAGCAGGACGTCCTTGACCTCACCGCGCAGGACGCCGGCCTGCAGGGCGGCGCCGATGGCGACGACCTCGTCGGGGTTGACGCCCTTGTTGGGCTCCTTGCCGCCGGTCAGCTCGCGCACCAGGTCGGTGACGGCCGGCATGCGGGTCGAGCCACCGACGAGGACGACGTGGTCGATCTGCCCGACCGAGATGCCGGCGTCGCGGATCGCCTGGTTGAACGGCGCCTTGGCACGGTCGAGCAGGTCCTGGGTCAGCCGCTGGAACTCGGCACGGGTGATCGTGACGTCCAGGTGCAGCGGGCCCTCGGCGCCGGCGGTGATGTAGGGCAGGTTGACGTTGGTCGACTGCGCGCCGGACAGCTCGATCTTGGCCTTCTCGGCGGCCTCGCGGAGCCGCTGCATGGCCAGCTTGTCCTTGGACAGGTCGATGCCGCTCCGCGCGTTGAACGTCTGCACCAGGTGCTTGACGACCCGCTCGTCCCAGTCGTCACCACCGAGGTGGTTGTCACCGGCGGTGGCCTTCACCTCGATGACGCCCTCGCCGATCTCCAGCAGGGAGACGTCGAAGGTGCCACCACCGAGGTCGAAGACGAGGATCGTCTGCTCGGTCTCGCCCTTGTCCAGGCCGTACGCCAGCGCGGCCGCGGTCGGCTCGTTGACGATGCGCAGGACGTTGAGGCCCGCGATCTCTCCGGCCTCCTTGGTGGCCTGGCGCTGGGCGTCCTCGAAGTAGGCGGGGACGGTGATGACCGCGTCGGTCACGGGCTCACCGAGGTAGGTCTCGGCGTCGCGCTTGAGCTTCTGCAGCACGCGGGCGCTGATCTCCTGCGGGGTGTAGCGCTTGCCGTCGATCTCCGGCGACTTCCAGTCGGTGCCCATCTCGCGCTTCACGCTGCGGATGGTGCGGTCGACGTTGGTGACCGCCTGGTTCTTCGCCGACTGGCCGACGAGGACCTCGCCGTTCTTGGCGAACGCGACGACCGACGGGGTGGTGCGCGAGCCCTCGGAGTTCGCGATGACCGTCGGCTCGCCGCCCTCGAGGACGGTGACGACGGAGTTCGTGGTGCCGAGGTCGATACCGACCGCTCGAGCCATGGAGCTGGCCTCTCTTCCGTGTGTTCCGGGGTGGTGGTGGTCCGTGTGGGAGCCGGGTGTCCGCCTTGCGCGGGGTCCACTCAACTTTCCTGCCCACCCTAACGGCAGCCCGCGGGCGAGTGTTCCCGGGTGCCGCGGTCGCTTCGCCTGCCGCAATGTGGTTACCGGCAAGTAGCCTGTGCGCCGGACGGCTATCGTCCGACACGCGCGGGCGCAGGTGCCCACGCGTGGTCCGCTCGGCGGCGGCGAGTCCACCCGCCGCCGTGGCGGGCGGGGGATCAACCGACGCCTCCGGGCGTCCGGGAGGGATTTCGATGGGCCCCTTGCAGGTCGTCCTGGGGACGATCAGCGTCGTCTTCCTGGTCGTGTCGGTGGTGTTCGCCTACCGGGCGGTCCGGGCGATGGTCCGCATCATCAGGACCGGGCAGCCGGACAGCACCCGCAACGGCCCGGTGGGCCCGCGGCTCAAGACGCTGCTCGTGGAGTCGCTCGGCCACACCCGGATGCTCAAGTGGTCGTCGATCGGCGTCGCCCACTGGTTCGTGTTCCTGGGCTTCTACGGCCTCTTCCTCACCCTCGTCGAGGCCTTCGGCGAGGTCTGGAACCCGGCCTTCCACCTGCCACTCGTGGGCGAGCTGGGCGTGTGGAACCTGTTCGCCGACGTCATCGGCACCGGCACGGTCGTCGGGATCCTCTACCTGATCTACCGGCGCCAGAAGGACCACCCGCGCCGCCAGGGCCGGGCCAGCCGCTTCGCCGGATCCAACGAGGGCCGCGGCTACTTCGTCGAGGCCGTCGTCCTGGTCGTCGGGATCTGCATCCTGCTCATCCGGGCGCTCAAGATCTCCTCCGACCTGACCGACGCCCCGGCCTGGTCGCACCCGGTCTCGGGGCTGCTGGCCACCGTGCTGCCGAACAGCCCGGACCTGCTGAGCGTCGTCGCGTTCGTCAAGATCGTGGTCTCGCTGACCTGGCTCGTGGTCCTCAGCCGCACCCTCAACATGGGCGTCGCCTGGCACCGGTTCAGCGCCTTCCCGAACATCTACTTCAAGCGCCACGACGACGGCAGCGTCGCCCTCGGGCCGCTGCAGCCGATGACCTCCGGCGGCAAGCCGATCGACTTCGAGGACCCCGACGAGGACGCCGTCTTCGGCCGGGGCAAGATCGAGGACTTCACCTGGAAGGGGATGCTCGACTTCACCACCTGCACCGAGTGCGGGCGGTGCCAGAGCCAGTGCCCGGCGTGGAACACGGGCAAGCCGCTCAGCCCCAAGATGGTGGTCATGGACCTGCGGGACCACCTGTACGCCAAGGCCCCGTACCTGCTCGGTGAGAAGACCGCGAGCGAGACCGCGCCGGACTACGACGTCCTCAAGCCCAGCGACGAGCAGGTCTGGGCCTCGGGCTACGCCCGCATCGAGGGCACCAACGACGCGCAGGCCCACCGCCCGCTCGTCGGCACCCTCGAGGAGGGCGGGGTCATCGACCCCGACGTGCTGTGGAGCTGCACCAACTGCGGCGCCTGCGTCGAGCAGTGCCCGGTCGACATCGAGCACGTCGACCACATCGAGGACATGCGCCGCTACCAGGTGCTCATCGAGTCGAACTTCCCCTCCGAGGCCGGCGTGATGCTGCGCAACCTGGAGAACCGCGGCAACCCCTGGGGCGTCCAGGCCAGCACCCGCGAGGACTGGATGAAGGACCTGGACTTCGAGGTCCGGCAGGCCGACGGCCCACTGCCCCTCGACGTCGAGTACCTGTTCTGGGTCGGCTGCGCCGGCGCCATCGACGACCGGGCCAAGAAGGTCACCAAGGCCGTCGCGGAGCTGCTGCACACCGCCGGCGTCGAGTTCGCCGTCCTCGGCTCGGGTGAGACCTGCTCCGGCGACCCGGCCCGCCGCATGGGCAACGAGTTCGTCTTCCAGATGCTCGCCCAGGAGAACGTCGAGACGCTCAACGGCGTCTTCGAGGGCCGCGTGCCGGGCATGCGCAAGATCGTCACCACCTGCCCGCACTGCTTCAACTCGCTGGGCCGGGAGTACCCGCAGGTCGGCGGCGACTACGAGGTGGTGCACCACACCCAGCTGCTCAACCAGCTGGTGGCCGACGGCCGGCTGACCCCGGTCACGCCGGTCGACCGCAAGGTCACGTACCACGACCCGTGCTTCCTCGGCCGGCACAACAAGGTCTACACGCCGCCGCGGGAGATCCTCGAGTCCGTCCAGGGCCTCTCCACCCAGGAGATGCACCGCTGCAAGGACCGCGGCTTCTGCTGCGGCGCCGGCGGCGCCCGGATGTGGATGGAGGAGAAGATCGGCAAGCGGATCAACATGGAGCGCACCGAGGAGGCGCTCGGCCTCGATCCGGACGTCATCTCCACCGCGTGCCCGTTCTGCATCACCATGCTCAGCGACGCGCTGACGACCAAGAAGCAGAACGGCGAGGCCGGCGAGCACGTCGAGGTGCTCGACGTCAGCCAGATCCTGCTGCGCTCGCTGGCCCCGGTCGGCACGCCCGGCACCGAGCAGGGCGCGGAGGTCGGGACCCAGACCGACGACGTGGCCGGCACCGGCTCTGCGGCGACGGAGCACGGCGCGCAGTAGCAGGAGGACCCGTCGACGGCGCGTGTCCCCGCCGGGGCACGCGCCGTCGTCGTCAGGGGGACGGCCCCCGCCGCCGGACGGCCCGGACCGGGGCGGGACCATCGTCGGGTGACCCGGACCGCCACCCCCTCCTCCCGCCGGGGGCTGCTCCTCGTCGGGACGGCGATCGTGCTGACCGGGCTGAACCTGCGGACGGCGGTCAACAGCGTCGGCCCGGTGCTGCAGGAGATCCAGGCCGGACTGGGCATCTCCAGCGGTCTCACCGGGCTGGTGACCAGCCTGCCGGTGATCTGCTTCGCCGCCATCGGCTTCGCCGGTCCCCCGCTGACCGCCCGGTTCCGCGACGGGCACGTGCTGGCCGGGGCGCTGCTGGCGATGGCCGCGGGCCTGGTCCTGCGGGCGGTGGCCGGGGCGTTCTGGCTCTTCGTCGCCGGCACCGTGCTGGCGATGGTCGGCGGCGCCCTGGGCAACGTGCTGCTCCCCAGCCTGGTCAAGCGGTACTTCCCGACGCGCACCGGGCTGCTCGTGGGCGCCTACGGCACCGCGATGTCCGCGGGTGGGGCGGTGGCCTCGGTGTCGGCCGCACCGATCGCCCGGGCCGCCGGGGACGCCGGCTGGCGCTGGACGCTCGCGATCTGGGCGGTGCCCGCCCTGCTGGCGGCGCTGCCGTGGCTGGCCGTACGGCCGCGGGCGGGCACCTCGCGCGCCACGCACTCGGCGCTGCCGATGCGCGCGCTGGTGCGCAGCCCCACGGCGGTCGCCCTGTCGGCCTTCTTCGGCCTCCAGGCGATGCAGGCCTACATCATCATCGGCTGGACGGCCCAGTACCTGCGCGACTCCGGGCTGGACGCCGCCACGGCCGGGCTGCTGCTCGGGGTCAACACCGTGGTCGTCGTGCCGCTCAACGCGATCGTCCCTCCGCTGGCGGTGCGTGCGCGCCTGCAGCGGCCGCTGCTGGTGGTCTTCAGCGCCTGCTACGTCGGCGGCTGGATCGGACTGATGCTCGCCCCGCGGACCGTCCCGTGGTTGTGGATGAGCCTGCTCGCGGTCGGCATGAGCACCTTCGCCATGGTGCTCGCGCTCATCGGCCTGCGCGCCCGCACGCCGGAGACCACCGCGGCCCTGTCCACCGTCGTCCAGGGGTGGGGGTACGTGCTCGCCGGCGGCGGGCCGCTGCTGGTCGGCGTCCTGCTCGGGGCCACCGGCAGCTACGCCGGCATGTTCGTCCTCGCGCTCGCCGGCGTCGCAGCGCTGACCGCCACCGGCTGGCTGGCCACCCGAGAGCGGTTCGTCGACGACGAGGTGGCCGCCCGCGAGGTGGCCGGGGCGGTCAGCGAGCCGGACGCCGCGTCTCGGCCCGGGTGAAGTTCCGGAAGGACCGCGACGGCGTCGGGCCGCGCTGGTCCTGGTAGCGGGAGCCGTAGACCGCCGAGCCGTACGGGTGCTCGGCCGGGGTGGTCAGCTGGAACAGGCAGAGCTGGCCGATCTTCATGCCGGGCCAGAGCGTGATCGGCAGGTTGGCCACGTTGGACAGCTCCAGGGTGATGTGCCCGGAGAAGCCCGGGTCGACGAAGCCGGCCGTGGAGTGGGTGAGCAGGCCCAGCCGCCCCAGCGAGCTCTTGCCCTCCAGGCGCGCGGCCACGTCGTCGGGGATGGTGACGACCTCGAGCGTGGAGCCGAGCACGAACTCGCCCGGGTGCAGCACGAACGGCTCGTCGCCGTCGGGCTCGACCAGGGTGGTCAGGTCGTCCTGCTGCTGGGCGGGGTCGATGTGGGTGTACCGCGCGTTGTTGAACACCCGGAAGAAGCGGTCCAGCCGGACGTCGATGCTCGAGGGCTGCACCAGCGCCTTGTCATAGGGCTCGATGCCCAGGCGGCCCTCGGAGATCGCGGCCGTGATGTCGCGGTCGGACAGCAGCATGCGGCGGAGTCTAGGGACCGCCCCGCTCACCACTCCGGGCGAATCCGGCCGGCGGACCCTCAACCGCGCGGCCGGGCGCGCCGATCCCCTCCCGCCGGCTCCCGCCTGGGCCGGCTCTGACCCGGGCCGTGGTCCCGGTGGAGTGGAGGGTCCGTGTCCCAGTCCCGAGGAGCGCCGCTGCGTCGCGGCGCCCTGGCGGTCGTGCTCGTCTCCGCCTGGGTGGCCGGCTACGCCGGCGCCGCGGCCTACAGCGCACTCGCGCTCGCCGCCGTGCCGGTGGTCTCCGACTTCGGCCCTGGCGACGGGCTGACCCGCTACGTGCTCAGCGCCGACGAGGGTGTCGCGCCGGCCGACCTGGTCCGAGCGGTCGCCCTCGCCGACGGCGTCGTCAACGCCCAGCCGGTCGGGTCCGACCGCGCCCTGGTGGCGACCGAGGGCCTGGCGCCGCACCACCTGGAGGCGCTGCCCGGTGTCGCCGACGCCGAGTACTCGCCGGTGGTGCCCGTGGCCGCCGGCACGGTCACCGACCCCTACTGGCCGCAGTACGGCTGGAACCTGGAGAACACCGGCGTCAACGCCTACAACCAGCCGGCACGGGTCGACGCGGACGACGACGTCACCACCGGCTGGGAGGCCGGCACGGGCGAGGGAGTGGTCGTCGCCGTCGTCGACACCGGCTACGACTCCGACCACCCCGACCTGGCCGGCGCCCTGTGGACCAACCCCGCCGAGCCGTGCGGCCCCATCGACCACGACGGCAACGGCAGGGCCGGTGACTGCCACGGCTGGAACTTCACCACCAACAGCGCCGACGTCGACAACGGGGCGGGCGGCACCCACGGGGCGAGCGTCGCCGGTGCCGTCGGCGCCCGCGCCGGCAACGGTCTGGGCACCGCGGGCGTGGCCCCCGACGTGACGATCATGCCGCTGGTCATCGGCAGCGGCGGCGGGGTGGACGTCGTCCTGGGCGCCGAGGCGATCCGGTACGCGGCCGACCACGGCGCCGACGTGGTCAACGCGTCCTGGGGCGGGGCCTTCGGCGGGTGGGCGCTCGACAACCTGCGCTCGGCCGTCGCCTACGCCGAGTCCAAGGGCGTGGTCGTCGTCGTCGCGGCCGGCAACGACGCCGCGGACCGGGACGCCGCCCCGCTGTACCCGGCCAGTCTCACCGAGGCCAACGTCGTCACCGCCGGCTCCTCGACCGCGGCGGACACCCGGAGCGACTTCTCCGCGTGGGGCGCCGGCTCGGTCGACCTCTTCGCGCCGGGCACGATCGTGTTCACCACGTGGAACGACGGCGGCTACCGGCTGATCAACGGGACGTCGATCGCCTCCCCGCAGGTGGCCGGCGCGGTGGCGCTGTACCGGCAGGCGATGCCGGGCGCGACGCCGCGGCAGCTGCGCCAGGCCCTGCTCGAGGACGTCGACCCGGTGGCCGCGTTCGCCGGGCGGTCGGTCACCGGTGGCCGGCTGTCGCTGAGCCGTCTGCCGGCCCGCGCCGCGGACACCGTCTCCTACACCTTCACCTCGATGACCGCGCCGGCCGGCGTCGTCACCCCGCGCGTGGCCGCCACCGGCCCGGCCGCAGCGGGCGACTACGGCGTCACGCTGGGCCTGGGCATGGAGCACGAGGGCGAGGTCTGGGCCGTCTCCGGCGCCGAGCTCACCGTCGGCGGCACCACGCTGGCGACCGACGACACCGGGACGGCGCGTTTCCCGCTCGGCCACGCGGCCGGTCCGGCCGATCTGCCCCTGTCCCCCTCCGTGGAGCTCGGCGACGGCCGCTACGTGCTCACCGTCCGGCTCGACCGCGACGGCACGGCCGTCGGGCGCACCTACGCCGCTCCGCTGGTCGTCGGGACGACGGCGGCTCCCGCGCCGGGCGGGACCGGGAACACCCCGGGCAGCGGCCCGTCGGGCTCGTCCGGCTCCGGCTCGTCGGGGTCGTCCGGGTCCGGCGCGGGCGACCCGGGCTCGGGGAGCTCCGGGACCGGCGGGACGGACCGGTCCGCCTCCGGTGGCAGCGGCCCGAACGGCACCGGGACGGGCGGCACCGGGACCGGCAGCTCCGGCTCCGGTGGCAGCGGCTCCGGTGGCAGCGGCTCCGAGGGCAGCGGCTCCGAGGGCAGCGGCTCGAAGGGCAGTCCGACCGGTGGCTCCGGCGGCAGCGGGTCCGGGGGGTCGGGTCCGACCGGCTCGGGGTCGGGTGGCGCCGGCAGCGGTGGCTCCGGCGACCCGGGTGCACCGTCCGGCCGCACGACGCCCGTCGTGCCGGACGTGCCCTCGGGCACCCGGACGCCGACGTCCCCGGACGCCCCCAGCGGGTCCGGCGACCCGGGCGGCTCCAGCAGCCCGACCCCGGGCGGGCAGAACGTCTACCCGTCGGTCGGCCCGTTCGGGATCACCTCGCTGAGCCCTGCCCGGGTCGGCACGGCCGGCGGCACCCTGGTGACCATCACCGGCGCGGCCCTGCCATCGGGCCCGCGCGTCCGCATCGGGGACAGCGCGGCGGCGACCGTGGTCCGCTCGTCGGCGACCCAGGTCGTCGTCCAGGTGCCCGCCCGGGCCGCGGGCGTGTACGACGTGCACGTCTTCGCCCCCGACGGCCGGCACTCGGTGCTCACCGCGGCGCTGACCTACACCGCCCCCACCGGCGGGACGGCGCCCGGCGGCAGCACGCCGGGCGGCTCGGGCGGTGGGTCCGGCACCGGTGGCGGCGCGCCCGGCGGCGGTGGCGGTGCCGGCGGCGGCAGCGACGGCTCCGCGGGCGCCGGCGGCGGCTCCTCGTCCGACGTGCGCACCGGCCCCGGCGGGCTGCGGCTCGTCCGGAGCGCGGTCTTCGCCGGGCTGCGGACGGTCTGGTCGACCGACTGCTCGGTGTCCTGCCGCGGGATCCGCGTCTGACGCGAGGGCTTCCCCCCGGGCCACCGGCCGGACCCCCGTCCGGCCGGTGGCCCGGTCGCTCCCCGGAGCGACGTGCCGACCGGGACGCCGGCCGTCGGACAGGGGACGAGGCGTCCACCCGCGGGGAGGCCCTCGCTCGAGACACGGGCGCGACCGGCGGCACGCCGGCCCCCGGAGCTCCGACGCCACCGTCCTGCCCCGGCCGCCGAGCGGCTGCGCTCGGCGGCGACCGCCTCCTGGCAGCGGTGCGCCGTTGACCCGGGGGTACCGTCCCGTCCCGGTGGTCGGCCACGCCGGGGTACCGGGTCCGACGGGCGTCCGGTCCGCGTCGGGGGGCCGAGGAGCAGCACGCGGAGGTGGGCCGGCACGTGAGCGCAGGGCCCTCCCCGTCCCCGGCCCCGGGGGACGACGAGCTCTTCCGTGACGGCGGCGGGAACGGCCGGCTGATGGCCGCCTTCGACTGGTCCGCCACGCCGGTGGGACCGGTCGGGAGTTGGCCGGCCAGCCTGCGGCACGCGGTGCGCACCGTGCTGGTGTCGCGGTTCCCGATGATCCTGGCCTGGGGCCCCGGCTACACCCAGTTCTACAACGACGCGTACGCGACCCTGATCGGCACCAAGCACCCCGGCGCCATCGGCGACGACCTCCGGGTGACCCTCGCCGAGGGCTGGGCGGCGCTGCAGGAGCCGGTGGAGCACGCCATGGCCGCCCGCGAGGCGTCCTGGATCCCGCAGCTGCTGCTGCTGCTGGAGCGCGCCGGCTACCGCGAGGAGACCTACTTCACCGTCTCCCACGCCCCGGCCTACGGCGACGACGGCCGGGTCGCGGGCATGCACGCGGTCTGCACCGAGGTCACCCGGCAGGTGCTGGCCGAGCGCCGGCAGCGGCTCCTGCACGACGTCGCATCCTCGACCGGGGAGCTGGCCGACGAGACGGCCACGGTGACGGCGATGACCGCAGCGCTGGCCGGCGACCTCCTCGACGCGCCCTTCGCCGCCGTCTACCTCGACACCCCCGGCACCCCCGGGTTGCGCCGAGCCGCCACGATCGGCTGCGACCCCGGGCTGCTCCCGGAGGTGGCCGCCTCGCCCGGCGAGCTGCTGCCCTCGGCGGTGGCCGCCCTGGGCCTCACCGGCGGGCCCTTCGGCGACCCGGTCACCGAGGCCGCCGTGCTGCCCCTGGGCGCCCCGGACGGCGACGGCGTGGGCGCGCTGGTCGTCGGCCTGAACCCCAACCGGGCGCTGGACGAGGAGTACCGCTCCTTCCACGAGCTGCTGGCCGGCCAGTTGACCGCCGCGGTCCGCAACGCGCGCGCCTACGCCGAGGAGCGCGCGCGGGCGGAGGCGCTGGCCGAGCTGGACCAGGCCAAGACGGCGTTCTTCGCCAACGTCAGCCACGAGCTGCGCACCCCGCTCACCCTGCTGCTCGGCCCGATCGCCGACACGCTCGCCGCGGACGGCCCGGCCCTGCCGGGCGACGTCCGCGAGTCGCTCACCCTGGCGCTGCGCAACGGGCAGCGCCTGCAGCGGCTGGTCAACGACCTGCTGGAGTTCGTGAGCATCGAGGCCGGCCGGGCGTCGGCGGTGCGGGTGCAGACCGACGTGGCCGCCTACACCGCCGAGCTGGCCGGCGTGCTGCGGGCCGCGGCCGAGCGCGCCGGCCTGCGGCTCACCGTCGACTGCCCGCCGCTGGGCAGGCCGGCGTACGTCGACCCGCGGATGTGGGAGAAGGTCGTCCTCAACCTGGTCGCCAACGCGGTGAAGTACACCTTCGTGGGCGGCATCGACGTCGTGCTCCGGGCCGACGGCGACGATCTGGTGCTGCGGGTGTCCGACACCGGGGTCGGGATCCCCGCCGACGAGCTGCCACGCCTGTTCGAGCGGTTCCACCGCGGCGTCGGGACCGCCGCGCGCAGCCGGGAGGGCAGCGGGCTGGGTCTGGCCCTCGTGCGCGAGCTGGTCGCCCTGCACGGCGGCGAGGTGCGCGCCAGCAGCGAGCCCGGCGCCGGGAGCACCTTCACGGTCCGGGTCCCCTTCGGGGAACCCGACGCCCCGGCCGGTGCGCCGGCCGTCCCCTCGGCCTCCTCGCGCGGCGGCGTGGTGACCCCGTGGGACGACGTCGCGGACGGCGCAGGCCCGCGGACGCCGGCCAGCAGCCCCGGCACCAGCGTCCTGGTCGTGGACGACAACGCCGACATGCGCGCCTACCTGACGCGGCTGCTGTCGCCGATCTGGTCCGTCCGGACGGCGGCCAACGGCCAGGAGGCACTCGACGCCGTGCGGGCCGCGCGGCCCGACGTCGTCGTGACCGACGTGATGATGCCCGGGCTGGACGGCTTCGACCTGCTGCGAGCCCTGCGGGCCGACCCCGCCCTGCGCGGCGTCCCGGTGGTCATGCTCACCGCCCGCGCCGGCCAGGAGGCCGCCGTGGAGGGGTTCGACGCCGGGGTGGACGACTACCTGGCCAAGCCGTTCGAGTCCGCCGAGCTGATCGGGCGGCTGCGCGCCGTCGTTGAGCGCGCCGCCGGGCGCGCGACCGGTGCCCGCCCCGCCGACCGCGGCGCGGAGCTCCCGGCCGGCCCGGCTGCGGCCGACGGGGACGAGGCGCCCTCGGTGCCGCCCCGCCCGCGCCCGCCGATGACCCCGGCGGCGGCCGCGCCCGCCGCCGGGGACCGGGCTGCGCAGCCGGGCTCCGGAGCCCCCGCGCGGACCGCCGTCCGCCGGCACTGGCGCTTCCCGGCCACCACGTCGTCCGTCCCGGCGCTGCGCCGGCGGCTGTGGGCCGTGTTCGCCGACGCCGGCCTCGACGAGGACCTCGCCTACGACCTCGTGCTGGCGGCGTGCGAGGCGGCCACGAACGCGATCGAACACGCCCAGGACCCCACCGAGCCGGCGATCGACGTCCGGGCCGAGGTCGCCGGCGGCCGGGTGGAGGTCGCCGTCCGCGACTACGGCCGGTGGCGGGAGCGGGTGCCGAGCATGGACCGGGGCCGCGGCTCGATGCTGATGAGCGTCGCCGGGGACGTCACGGCGACGCCCAGTCCGGCCGGCACGACCGTCGTCATCCGCGCGGGCGGCCCCCCGCTCCCCTCCGACCGGGCGCTCGGGTAGTCTCGGCAGGACCCTGCGGGTGTAGTTCAATGGCAGAACATCAGCTTCCCAAGCTGACAGTGCGAGTTCGATTCTCGTCACCCGCTCTCCGCCTCCGGGCTGCCCGGCCGGTCGACCAGCCGGCGTCCCCGCTCATCAGCCGTACCGGCCGGGACGTGTGGACCGAGGAGCTCCGGCCGCTCCCCGGCCCGCTCACGCGGTGACGTCCGCCCCGGTCGGCCCGTCACCCGATCCGGTCACGACCCGTTTGCCGGGAGGACGACCGGGCACCGGTGCCGGGCCCTGTGTCGTCCACGAGGAGACGTGATGACCGAGCCCGACCGCACCCGCACCGACCTGCACGCCCGGACCGCTCCGGCCGCGCCCACCGGCGCGGCGGCACCGGAGGGAGCCCGCGCCACCCGGGGTGCCGCCCGGGACGCCGTGGACGCCCAGCACGCGCGCTACGGCGGCATCAAGTGCGGCGCGGCGTTCTTCGGCTGGCTGTCGGCCAACGGCCTGGCCGTGCTGTTGCTGGCGATCCTCTCGGCGGCGGGCGTCGCCTTCGGCCTGACCCAGGTGGACAGCGCGGACGAGGCAGCCCGGCAGGCCGCCACCATCGGCCTCACCGGCGGCATCGCCCTCCTGGTGGTGCTGTTCCTGGCCTACCTCGCCGGCGGCTACGTGGCCGGCCGGATGGCCCGCTTCGACGGCCCCCGCCAGGGCCTGGCCGTGTGGCTCATCGGCCTCGTGGTCGTCGCCGTCCTCGCTCTGCTCGGCGTGGTCCTGGGTGCGCAGTACAACGTGCTGTCCCAGCTGAACCTGCCGAGCATCCCGGTCAGCGGCAGCACCGCCACCACCGCCGGGGTCGTCGCCGGGGTCGCCGCTGCGGTCGTCTCCCTGCTCGGCGCGCTCCTCGGCGGCGGGCTCGGCACCCGCTACCACCGCAGGATCGACCGCGTGGGCTTCACCGCCTGACCGCACCGCCGGTCCCTCCGGCGCGACGATGCGGGCCGGCTACGACCGGTCGACCTGCGGAGCGGTCTGCTCGACGACCGGTGCGCCCCCGACGGCCGACCCGTTGTCCTGCACCGCCTGACTGCACCGCGGGACGAGCAGCAGGACCCCCAGCACGATCGCCAGTCCGGCGAGGAAGGTGCCGACGACGACGCCCCTGCCCCGGCGTCCCCGGGCGCTCGGCCGCTCCTCGCCGGAGCGGTCCTCGCCGGGAGGTCGTGGGTCGGATGTCGGCATGGTCGGCTCCTCCGTCGGCCCCGTCGCGCGCTGCTCGCGCACGACTGCCCTGCCCCGCAGGCACGGTGCCCATGCACGCGCCGCCCGCCCGTAGGCTGCGCGGCAGCCGGAGTCGGAGGGGGCGAGCGGCCGTGCGACCGTCCCCGGACGCCCAGCAGGACCCCGCACCGGTGGTCGCGCGGCTGCGCGCGGCGGGTTGCGTCTTCGCCGAGGAGGAGGCCGCCGAGCTGCTGGCCGCCGCGACCGGCCCCGCGCACCTCGCGTCGCTGCTGGGCCGGCGGGTCGCCGGCGAGCCGCTGGAGCTGGTGCTCGGCTGGACGACGTTCTGCGGCCTGCGCGTCGCCGTGGAGCCCGGCGTCTTCGTGCCCCGCCAGCGGACCGCCCTGCTGGTCGAGCGGGCGGTCGCGCTGCTGCGGGACACCCCCCGGACGCCGCTGGTGGTCGACCTGTGCTGCGGGTCCGGCGCGGTCGGCCTGGCGGTGGCCACCGCCCTCGGCGCGGTCGAGCTGCACGCGGCCGACGTCGACCCGGTCGCCGTCCGCTGCGCCCGACGCAACCTCGCAGGGGTCGGCGGCCGGGTGCACCGGGGGGACCTCTACGCCTCCCTGCCGGCGGGGCTGCGCGGGCGGGTCGACCTGCTGGCGGTCAACGCGCCCTACGTGCCCAGCGCCGCCGTGGCGCTGATGCCGCCCGAAGCGCGCGACCACGAGCCGCGCACCGCGCTGGACGGCGGTCCCGACGGCACCGACCTGCAGCGCCGGGTCGCGGCCGGAGCGCGGCACTGGCTGGGACCGGGCGGATCGCTGGTCGTGGAGACCAGCGTGCGCCAGGCGCCGCGCACCGTCGCCGCCGTCGAGGGCGGGGGGTTGCGCGCGGTGCTGGTGCGGGACGACGAACGGGACGCGACGGTCGTCGTCGGGAGCGCGTGTTGAGATCGTCACTCTCCGCTGTGACACACGCGGTCACCATTCGGAACGGATCAGTCACGCGCTGACCTGGGGAGACACGGGCCCTTGGTCCCTGCCGCCCCGCAACGGGGGGGTACACGATCGCCGCATGGACGATGCGCACCGGTTCGGCCACGGGCCGGAGGGGGAGCGGCCGGACCCACCCGCGACAGGCGACACGTCGGCGGACGCCGCGAGCGACCGGCGCCGGGTCGAGCCGATGCGACTCACCCCGCTGCTGCCGCGGCGCCAGAACCCCTGGCTGCTCGTCGACGTCGACGGCTCGCCGTCCTCGCACGGCGCCCTCGTGTGGGCACTGCGGGAGGCCGCCCGCCGGGAGGCCACCGTGGTCGCCGTCTGCGTCCTCGACGACGAGGGCGACGACGGGCTGCCGGGCCTGGGCCGGCCGGGACGGCGCACGGGCACCGTCGCCCTGGAACGGCTGGAGGCCCAGGTCCTGCGGGCCATCGCCGAGACCGGCGTCTCCGGCCGGGTGCGCACCGCCGTGCTCGAGCGCCCGGTCTTCGAGGCGCTCAGCAGCGCCGCCCGCGGCGCCGACCTGGTGGTGGTCAGCGGCCACGGCAAGACCCTGCTGCGCCCCGCCGTCCCCCGGCAGCCACCCCGTCGCCTGGCCCGCGGAGCCTGACGGAGACACACATCGCCACGACCTCGCCGCTCCTCCCGGAGCACCCCGACCACCGGGCCCTGACCCCGCCCGGCGCCGGGGCGGCCGGTCTGCCCACGGCCGAGGTGTCCGTCCTGGGCAGTCAGCCCACGGCGCACAGCACCCAGGTCGACGGCACGCTGAAGGAGATCGTGCAGGCCGCCGTCGAGACCACCGGTGCCACGTACGGCGCGCTCGGCGTCCTCGACGACACCGGCGCGGCCTACGAGCGTTTCGTCGTCGTCGGCATGGACGCCGCCACACGCGAGCGGATCGGCCGGCCGCCGGTGGGGGCCGGCGTCGTCGGCCTGCTGCTGGGGCGGTCCGAGCCGGTGCGCCTCGACGACCTGACCACGCACCCGGAGGCGGTCGGCTTCCCACCCGGCCACCCGTCGATGCGCTCGTTCCTCGGGGTCCCGGTCCGGGTGCGGGGCGCGGTGTTCGGTCACCTGTTCGTGACCGTCGAGCGCGTCGACGCGTTCACCGTGGCCGACGAGGCCGCGGCGGTGGGGCTGGCCGCCGCGGCCGGCCTGGCCATCGGCAACGCCGAACTGGTCGAGCGGGCCGAGCACCGCCGCGCGTGGGCCCAGGCCGGGACCGACATCGCGACCGCCCTGCTCTCCGGCGCCGACCCGGACATGGTGCTGCGCTCCATCGGTGAGCAGGTCGCCGAGCTCGCCTCGGCCGACGCCGCCGGCGTGCTGGTGCCGAGCCCGGACGACGAGAACGTGCTCACCGTGGTGGTGGCCGTCGGCGCGCACTACTACGAGTACGCCGAGGGCGTGCGCCTCCCGCTGACCGACACGCAGCTGGGGACGGCGCACCGCACCGGCACGCCGGTGCTCATCCCCGACGTCAGCGCCGCCGCGGTCGGCGGCCAGCGTGCTCCGGTGCTCGGCGAGCTGACCGAGCGCTTCGGCCCCACGCTGATGATCCCGTTGGGCGGTCGCCCGGCGCTGGGGACCGTCGTCGCCATGCGGCGGCGCGGGCGGGAGCCCTTCGAGCCGGACACCCTCGAGCTGGCGTCGGTGTTCGCCGCCCAGGCCTCGGTCGCGCTGGAGCTGGCGCGCAGCCAGCAGCGGGAGCGGCGGCTGCAGGTGCAGGCCGACCGTGACCGGATCGCCCGGGACCTGCACGACCACGTCGTCCAGCGCATCTTCGCCACCGGCCTGGCGCTCGACCGGGTCAGCCGCTCCCTGGAGGAGACCCTCCCCGAGACGGCGGCGGCGCTGGCCGAGCGGGTCGACGAGCTCGACGGCACCATCGCCCGCATCCGCTCGGCCATCTTTGAGCTGCACGAGGCCGACGACGCCTCGCCCGACGCGGTCCGCAGCCGCATCGTCGACGTCGTCCGCTCGATCACCGGCGGGCAGGGGCTGCGGCCGGACGTGCGGCTGCGCGGGGACGACGACCTGCCACCGGCGCTGCTGCCCGACGTCGTCGCCGTCGTCCGCGAGCTGGTGACCAACGTGGTGCGGCACGCCTCGGCGACCCGGGTGACGGTCACGGTCACCGTGGACTCCGAGGTGCGCGTCGTCGTCACCGACAACGGTGTCGGCCTGCCCGCGGTCGCCGTGCGCAGCGGGCTGACCAACCTCGCCGACCGCGCGGAGCGCCACGGCGGGCGGCTGACGACCTCCACCGGCCCGAAGGGCACGCAGATCCGGTGGTCCGTGCCGATGCCGCGCCGGGACTGAAGGACCCCGTCCTCCTCACCGGAGAAGGACCTCGTCCTCCCCACCCTTCGCAGGCTCAGGGCGGGACCCGGGACGAGGCCTCGCGCCGAGCCTCTGGACGGGGCCTGACGCGAGCTCGCGAGTGGTGGGGGCAGGCGGGTCCCTAGTCGCCGCGGTCGCGCAGCTCGGTGGCGAGGATCGCGGCCTGAGTGCGCCGCTCGAGCCCCAGCTTGGCCAGCAGGTGGCTGGTGTAGTTCTTCACCGTCTTCTCGGCCAGCCCCATCCGGACGCCGATCTGGCGGTTGGTCAGGCCCTCGCCGATCAGCCGCAGCACCGTGCGCTCCTGCTCGGTGAGCACGGCCAGCCGGCGGTCGCGCTCGGCCGGGCGGCGGCGCGCCGCCGGGGTCGAGACCCCGGTGTCCCGGTCGAACAACGTCCCGCCCCCGGCGACGGTGTGCACGGCGGACACCAGCGCCGAGCCGCGGACCTGCTTGAGGACGTAGCCCGAGGCACCGGCGGCGACCGCGGCCGCGACGGCGTCCTCGTCGGGGAAGCTGGTCAGGACCAGGCAGCGCAGCCCGGGCACCCGCTCGCGCAGCTTGCGGCAGACCTCCGCGCCGTCCCCGTCGGGCAGGCGCATGTCGACGACGGTGACGTCCGGCCGCACCGCCGGCACCCGCGCGAGGGCCTCGGCGACCGACCCGGCCTCGCCCACGACGCTGATGACCGGATCCTCCTCCAGGACCTCGGCGACGCCGCGCCGGACGACCTCGTGGTCGTCGACGAGGAACACGCGCACGGGAGTGTCACTGGACCCCACGGGCTGCCCTCTCCGGAGAGTGACCTAGCTCACGCAGGGTAGCGAGTGGGCGATGTCCCCACCAGCGGCCCCTCCCCGGACGCCGCCGGCCCCGTCCCGGGGCTCGCCGCGGGCCGGCGAGCGGCGGTGGCAGGCAGGCCTCCCATCAGGCCGGGAGCAGCAGCGCCGCGTAGAGCGTCAGCCCCGGGCCGAACGCCATCGCCACGACCGGGCCGTCGGCGTCGGCGAGCTCCTCGAGCACGAGCAGCACCGTGGCCGACGAGCAGTTGCCGTGCTCGGCCAGCACGTGGCGCGAGGCGGCCAGCTGCTCCTCGGCCAGCCCGAGCTGGTCGCGGACGACGTCGAGGATGCGCGGGCCCCCCGGGTGCACGGCCCAGCCGGCGACGTCCTCGATCCGCAGCCCGGCGCCGGTCAGCAGCTCGTCGACGACGTCGCCGACGTGCCGGGAGAGCACGTCGGGCACCCGCGGCGACAGGCCCATGCGGAAGCCGAGGTCGGTGACGTCCCAGGTCATGTGGTCGGCGGTCGAGGGGTCGGTCCGGGCCACCACGCCGGCCAGCCGGCGCCGCTGCCCGTGCCCCGCCCGCCCGGGCTCCAGGACGACGGCCGTCGCGGCGTCGGAGAACAGCGCGTGCGCGACGACCTGGTCGAGGTCCCGCACCGGCGGCTGCACGTGCAGGCTGGTCAGCTCGCAGCACAGCAGCACGGCCGGCCGGGACCGGGCCTCCACGTAGTCGCCGACCGCGGCGAGGCCGGGGATGGCGGCGTAGCAGCCCATGTGCCCGACCAGCAGCCGCTGCAGCCCCGGCGGCATGCCGAGGTCGCTGGCCAGCCGGATGTCCAGGCCGGGGGTGGCGTACCCGGTGCAGGTGGCGACGGCGAACAGGCCGACGTCCCCCGGCGCGAGGCCGGCGTCGTCGAGGGCGGCGGCCACCGCCTGCTTGCCCAGCGGCAACGCCTCCTGGACGTAGCGCTGCATCCGGGCGCCGGTGCTCCAGCTGCTGATGTCCTCGTCGAGCGGGTTGGCCACCGCGTGCCGGCGCCGCACCCCGGCGCCGGCGAACACCCGCCGCGCCGCGCGGACGTCGGCGTAGTGGCCGGCGAAGAAGCCCTCCCAGACCGCGTCCTGCTCGATCGTCGTCGGCAGGGCGCGACCGGCGCCGGTCAGGACGGCGCTCATCGGCGCAGCTCACGGGCGCTCATGACCCCGACCCTATGGGCGGCCGATGGGTGGCGCCTGCGTCGGCGCCCTCACCGGCGGCTCCCGTAGCCGGCGAACACCACGGCGGTGGACCGGACCGGCTTCATCCGCACCGTGTCCCGCCGGCCCAGCCGCCAGGCCAGCGCCTCGCGGAACGAGGGCCGCAGCCCGACCAGGCGCAATTCCAGTCCGAGCCGGTCGGCGGCGGCGAGCAGCCGGACGCGGTCGACGAACAGGGCGGGGTCGTGGATGCCGGGGGGCGGGCCGCCGGGCAGCCGCTCGGCCACGGTCACCATGAGGAAGCGCCCGATCCGGGTGTCGGCCAGCGCGTCGATGACCAGCGTGCCGCCGGGGCGCAGCAGCCGGGCGCACTCGGCGAGCACCCCGACGTCGTCCTCGACGTGCTCGAGGATCTCGCCGGCCACGACGACGTCGGCGCACCCGTCGGCGAGCGGGACGGCGAGCACCGATCCCCGCACGGCCAGGACGCCGTGCTCGCGGGCCACCCGCAGGCCCGGCGCGCCGAGGTCGACGCCCACGTGGCGGTAGCCGAGCCGGGCGGCGTGCGGCGCCATCAGCCCCCCGCCGCAGGCCAGGTCGACCAGGACCGCGTCCGGACCCGGCGCCGGGGGGATGTGCTCGGCCCGCGAGGCGGCCAGCCAGTGCAGTGCCGCGAACCCGCCGGAGGCCTCCCACCACTGGTCAGCCAGGTCGTCGTACTGGGCGGGGTCGTTGCGGCGCAGGTCGGTCATCCGGGGACTAGCTCTCCTTCAGCGGGTCGTGGCCCCAGTTCATCAGCGAGTACCGCCACCTGGAGGTCTCGACGTCCTCCTTGCCCGGCTGCTGCGCCAGGTGGCGGGCCACGTAGCCGTGCACCTTGCGCATGTGGGCGAGGTCGTCGTCGGTGAGGTCCGACTTCTTCGTGCGCAGCAGCTCGACGATCCGGCGCCCCGCGGCGTGGCCGGTGGACTCGCCGTCGCCGTCCTTCTGCCCCACCGACTGCGACTCGTCGGTCTCCAGCCAGCGTTCGAGCTCGGCGGCGGTCATGTTCACCACCTCGCCGAACTCGCGGCGGGTGGTGTCCGGGTCCTCGTCGTGCGCCATGGCTGCTCCCGCGGTGTCTGCCCGTGTCGGGGCGCGTGTCGGGGTGGGTTGGGGTCGGTTCCCCGGCGGTACCGCAGGTGGGTGGCGCGGAAACGGACCGACGTGGCCGGGGCCGCGGTCGCCCGCGGGCAGTCGCTCGAGGAGGTGCTCGACCGCAACCTCGCCGAGCTGCTGCAGGAGATGCGCGTGGCGATCACCGGCGTGCAGATCCTGTTCGCCTTCCTGCTGACCCTGCCGTTCAGCGCCCGCTTCGAGGAGCTCGGCCCCTTCGGGACGACGGTCTACGCGGTCACCCTGCTCAGCACCGCGAGCGCGACGCTCGTGCTCATCGCGCCGGTCTCCTTCCACCGCACCCTGTTCCGGCAGCGGCGCAAGCAGCAGCTGGTCGCCTTCGCCGACGGGGCGCTGGTCGTCGGGCTGGCGCTGCTGCTCCTGGGCATCGCGGCGGCGGTCCTGCTGGTGCTCGACGTCGTCCTCGGCCGCTGGCCGGCGGTCGTCTGCTGCGCCTTCGTCGTCGTGTTCGGCGCAGTGGCCTGGTACCTCCTGCCGCTGCGCCAGCGCCGGCCGACCGACGGCTGAGGACCGGTTCTGGTAGAGCTGCTTGGGTGAGCGTCACCGTCGTCGGCAGCCTCAACGAGGACGTGCTGGTCCGCGTGCACCGCCTGCCCGGCCGCGGCGAGACCGTCGTCGGCCGCGGGACCGTGCTGGCGCCCGGCGGCAAGGGCGCGAACCAGGCCGCGGCCGCCGGGCGGCTCGTCGGCGGGGTGGCGATGGTCGGCCGGGTCGGCGACGACCCGGCCGCCGACCGCCAGCTGGCGGCGTTGACCGCTGCAGGGGTCGACGTCACGGCCGTGGCGCGGACGCCGGGGGCGCTCACCGGCAGCGCGACCATCCCGGTCGAGGACGGGAGCGGTGAGAACCTGATCGTCGTCGTCCCCGGTGCGAACGCCGAGCTGCGACCGGGCGACGTCGACGTCGCGGCGGTGCGCGACGCGCGGGTGGTGCTGCTGCAGCTGGAGGTGCCGCTGCAGACCGTGCAGGCGGCGACCGCGGTGGCCGCGGGCACCGTCGTCCTCACCCCCGCGCCGCCGCAGCCGCTGGCGGCGGACCTGCTCGCGCGGGTCGACGTCCTGGTGCCCAACGAGCACGAGCTGCTGCAGCTGGCCGAGGCGGCCCCCGGCGACCGGGCACCCGGCGAGCTGGCGGCGCTGGCGCGCAGCCTGACGGGTGGCACGGTGGTGGTCACCCTCGGCGGGCGCGGCGCGCTGCTGGTGCCGGACGACGGCCCGGCGCTGCTTCAGCCTCCGCTCGCGGTGCGGCCCGTCGACACCACCGGCGCCGGCGACGCCTTCTGCGGGGCGCTCGCGGTCGCCCTCGCCGCCGGCACGGCACCGGCCGAGGCGGTGGCGACGGCGGTCACGGCGGCTGCGCTGTCGACGACCGGACCCGGCGCCCGGGGCGCACTGCCCGACGCGGCAGCGGTCGCCGCGGCCCGGTCCGGGCTGCCGCCCGCCGTCCCGGCGGACCAGGGCGGTTGACCCGGCTGCCCGCCGGGCACAGCCTCGGCCAGCCGACGATCGAGGAGGCAGTCCCGTGAGCGAACCCGACCAGCCCGCGCACACCACCCAACCCGCCGAGGGCGGGGACCCGCCCGATGAGCAGCCGGGGGGACAGACGCCGCACCCCGACCAGCCCGCCGAGGGCGGCGACGTACCGGCGGACGGCGCGGACACCCCCTGACCCGAGCCGGGAGCGCGGGCCGGGCGGCGTGTCCGGCCCGCGCAGCCGGGGCCCGACGGCCACCGAGAGTGACGCATCTCTCCGTGATGTCGGCTCAACTCACCGTTGCGGGGTCTGTTTCGCGACCGGTCGCGCGGGGGACGCTGGGGCCATGGAGGAGACCCACGACCAGCCCCGTGTAGGTACCGAGACCTCTGAGGAGCGTGCGGCCGACGAGTCGCAGGCCCGGCAGACCTCGACCGCGCCCCTGGCCCGCCTGCTGGCCAACCCGCGCCGGACCCGCAGGGCCTGAGGGAGGACCCCTGCCCCCCACCGCTGGCAGGCTCGCGGTGGGGCCCGGCAGGGGGGCCGCCGTCCTCACGACTCGCCGGCCCCGTCCTCCCCATCCCTCGGCAGGTTCGGGTGGGCCCGGGACGGGGCCCCCCGAGGTCACGGATCGTCACACCCGCCCCACCGGTCCCCCGGGTCCCGGTCAGCCCGGGAGTACCTCGTCACTCACCGCAACCACCTGTCGGTCCTCCCCGGCGTGCCGTGGACTGCTCCGTCACGCACTCGGGCAGCATCCCCGGCGTGACCGCAGCCGCCATCCCCCTCGCCGCCGACGACGCCTCGGCCCCCGTCCGCCGGAGCCGGGCCGAGCGGCAGGCCATCGTCCTGGACACCGCCGAGCGGCTGTTCGCGACCCGCAGCTCGCGCAGCGTCGGCATGGACGAGCTGGTCCGCGAGACCGGGCTGGGCAAGATGACCGTCTACCGGCTGTTCAAGAGCAAGGACGACCTGGTCGGCGCCTACCTCGCCCGCAAGGCGGCCACCGTGCTGGCCCGCATCGACGCCGAGCTCGCGCGCCTCGAGGGCGACCCCCGGGCGGCGCTGCTGTCGGTCGTCGACACCGTGGAGGCCGACGTCACGCGGGCCGGCTTCCGCGGCTGCCCGTTCACCAACGTCAGCAGCGAGTACGACGACCCGCAGCACCCCGCGCGCAGCGCCGCCGCCGACTACAAGTTCGAGCTGCACGCCCGGCTGGAGCGCCTCGCCGAGCAGGTCGCCCCGGGCGCCGGCGAGGACCTCGCCGCGCAGGTGCACCTGATCATCGACGGCATGTACCTCTCCGGCGGGCTGCTGGGCCCCGACGGCCCCGCCTCGCACGGCCGCGAGCTGGCCGAGCGGCTCGTCGACACCGCCGTCACCCGCTGAGCCTGCGGCGCCGTACCGGGCACCCCAGGATGGGCCGGTGAGCACCGACCGCAGCCGGCCCGACCTCGACGACACCACCGTGGAGGGCCTCGGCAAGCTCTCCGAGGCCCTCGAGACGATCGAGCAGGCGCGCGGCCAGCTCTACGGCTTCCACCAGCACTCCGGCAAGGCCGACCTGCTGCTCCAGGACGCCGTCGAGCTGCTCCGCGAGGCCGGCCACACCCAGCTCGCCGACGACCTCGACCGCGACCTCGTCGGCCGCAACGTCATCGCCGACCGCTGGACCTTCCAGATCGTCGAGGACTACGACGCCACCTACTGGTCGGTCTTCCGCGCCTTCGACGAGCGCGCGCGCACCGAGCTGGCCGACGGCGACCGGCACGTCCTCGAGGCGCGGATGAAGCAGCGCGAGCGCACGAAGGGCCACCCGCACCACGAGGCGGGCCCGGTCCTGCAGGAGTAGGGGACGTGGCCCGGCGGGCAGACCGGGCAGCACGCTCCTGGAGTCGCCGTCCGGAGGACGCCGACGCACACTCGGGCCATGACCATGCCGGAGCCCGACGAGCCGCGCGACGTCCAGCCCCTCGGCGGCGAGGTCGCCCCGCCCGGCGACCCGGACTCCCAGGGCGGCACCCCCGGTCCGGCCGACGGGGTCGCGGGCCCGAGCTACCCGCCGGCCGGGACGGAGCCCGACGCGCACGGCTGACCGTGCGCGGAGCAGCGGCGGGCACCAGACTCGCACCGTGACCACCCCCGGCTCCGACCCCCTGCGCACCCCGACCGGCTCGACCGGCACACCCGGGACGACCACGGGTCCGGCCACCACCGGCCCGGCCACCACCGGCAGGAAGGCGACGCCCGAGCGTCACCCCGTCCGCAACGCCGGCCGCACCGCCGGCCGGACGCTCGCCCTGGCGCTGCTGCTGTTCGTCACCGTGCTGCTCGTGCTGTTCGTCGTCTACAACACCCAGACCGTCGAGATCAGCCTGGTCTTCGCCGACGTGCAGGCCCCGCTGGTGCTGGCCCTGGTCATCGCCGCGGCGCTCGGCGGCCTGCTGGTCGGGCTGGCCGGCCTCGTGCTGCGCGCCCGCCGCCGCAGCAGCTGAGCGGTCACCTCCCCGCCCCGGCGTGGGCCGGACCGGGGAGGACGGCGGCCGGACGGGGCCGTCGGGCCCCTGCAGGAGGCCGACCGCGCGTCACCGCGGCAGCCGCCGGTCGTTTCAGGGCGACGACGGCGGGCATGGCCCGGGGGACAGCGCCGTCGGACAGGAGGCTCCCGTGAGCGACCCCCAGGGCAGCGACCGGATCCAGCAGGACATCCCGACCGCGTCGGGCACCGGCGACAACAGCAGCACCGGGTCCGGCTTCGACGACGTCCCCCTCACCGCCGACGAGGCGATCGAGCGGGACGCCGCCGCGGGCGACGACCTGCCGGCCCGCGCCGACTCCGACGTCGCCCGGGCCCGTACGGACGGCGCGTCCGGCGAGGTCTCGGGACCGACTCCCCGATCCGGAGGAAGGGACACCTGATGAGCAACCCCGACGACACCGGCTACCGGGATTCCCCGGACACCACCGACGGGCCGACGAACGCCAACATGGTCGACGGCGTCCCCGGTGAGGACCGTTCGGACGGCGGCGAGCGCGACGAGGTCGCCCTGACCACCGATGAGGACGCCCAGCGCGACGACGGCCTGATCCGCCCCGGCAACCTCCCGGACTAGCAGGACCCCCTGCCCCCACCGCTCGCCAGTCAGCGGTGGGTCCTGCAGGGGGCCGTTCAGATCCAGCCGTGCCGGCGGGCCGCCTCGACGGCGGCGTGCCGGTTGCGCGCGCCGAGCTTCACCGCCGCGGCCGACAGGTGGTTGCGCACCGTCCCCGGGGACAGGTGGGCACGGGCCGCGATCTCCTCGACCGGCGCACCGCCGGCCGCCAGCTCCAGGACGTCCGCCTCCCGCGGGGTCAGCGGACTGTCCCCGGCGCTGATCGCCTCCGCGGCGAGCTCCGGGTCCACGTACCGGCCCCCGCGGTGCACGGTGCGGACGACGTCGGTGAGCACCGGCGCGCTCACGGTCTTGGGCAGGAACCCGCGCACGCCGGCCTCGAGCGCGCGCTTGAGGTGCCCGGCGCGGCCGTGCCCGGTGACGATCACGACCGCGCAGCCGGGCAGCACGGTGGCCAGCTCGCCGGCGACCGAGATGCCGTCGCGGTCGGGCATCTGCAGGTCCAGGACGGCGACGTCCGGGGTGTGCGCCCGCGCCATCGCCAGCGCCTCCGCGCCGGAGGCGGCCTGGGCCACGACCGCGAGGTCCTCCTCCAGCGCGAGCAGCGCCGCGAGGGCGGAGCGGATCAGGTTCTCGTCGTCGGCCAGCAGCACCCGGATCACGCCGGCACCCCCACCGGGACGGTCGCGGCGAGGACGAACCGGTCGCCGTCCGGCCCCGCCGACAGCCCACCGCCGGCCGCCGCCAGCCGCTCGGCGAGGCCGGTGAGCCCGTTGCCCCAGGTCGTCCCCGTGCCGGGGGCGCCGTCGTTGGCCACCCGCAGCTCCGCGTCTCCGCCGACCGCACGCAGCTCGACGCTGCACCAGCTCGCCCGGCTGTGCCGCAGCACGTTGGTCACCGCCTCGCGCACCACCCAGCCCAGCGCCGCCTGCACCTGCTCGGGCAGCGCCACGGCCTCCTCCTCGCCGGTCACCGTGACGCCCACCCCGGCCGCACGGAGCACCGACCGGGCGCCGGCCAGCTCGCCGGGCAGGTCGGTGCGCCGGTAACCGCGGACGACGTCGCGCACCTCCCGCAGCGACTCCTCGGCGACCCGGCTGATGTCGGCGAGCTCCTCGGCCGCGCCACCCCTCCCCCGCCGGACCAGCTCGGCGGCCAGCTGGCTCTTCACCGCGATGGCCGAGAGGTTGCGGCCCATCACGTCGTGCAGGTCGCGGGCGAAGCGCAGGCGCTCCTCGGCGACGGCGAGCTGCGCCTGCACGCCGCGGCTGCGCTCCATCTCCAAGACCACGTCGAGGATCCAGACGCTGAAGCGGAAGGCCGTGACGAAGAAGCCGACCGCCACGCCGATCGAGGCGCCGACGACGACGGCGGCGGCCGGTGGACCGCCCTCGGCGTACGCCACCGCGCCGGCCAGCACACCGGTGACCGCGGCACCGGCGACCAGCGGCCGGGTCGGGACGGTCACCGACAGCGCCAGCAGCACCGCGGCGCCCACCAGGCCGGCCACGAACGGTGCCGCGGGCGCCGGCCCCGCTGCCGTGGCGGCCAGCGCCGCCAGGACGGTGACCAGGCCGGCGACGAGGGCGACCAGCAGGGCCGGCCGGTCGGGGCCCGCGCTGCGGTCGCAGAACCCGCGCCGGGTGAGCAGGAGGCAGGCCGCCGTCGTGACCACCGAGGAGCCGAGCAGCACCGGCGGCTGCCACGTGGAGGCCGCCACCCAGTTCGGCGCCACCGCGAAGAGCAGCAGGACCGGGACGAACACCAGCGTCGAGTAGTACGAGGAGCGGGTGTAGAGGTCGATGCGCTGCGGGTCGGTACGACTGCTCCACCAGCGCGCGACGGTCGGCACGGCGCCCATGCTGCCGTACCGACCGCCGCTCGCCGGGCGGGTCAGCGCCGCGGGGCCCAGCGGAACCACCGCACGGTCGCCGCTGCCCCGAGCGCGGTCCACGCGAGCGTGACGCCCAGCGGGACCAGCGCGGCCCCCCACAGCTCGGCGCCGGCGACGGCCGCGCCGTCCCAGGTCCGACCCGCGAGGCCCAGCTGCACCAGCTCGATGACCGGCGTCAGCGGCAGCAGGCGGGCGACCGTGGCCAGGTCTCCAGGGAGCGCGCTCAGCGGGAAGAACAGCCCGGAGAGCGCGGTCGCCCCGAGGACGACGGGCAGCGTGGTGATCTGCGCCGACTCCGGCGTCCGGGTGAACACCGTGCTCGCGGTGGCCAGCACGACCATCAGCGCCGCGCCGAGCAGGACCCCCAGGACCGGCAGGACGGCGTCCACCGGCGCGGTCCACAGGCCGAGCACGGCCACGCCCACGGCGACCAGGACGAGCTGGCCGACGGTGACCAGCAGGGTGGGGACGGCGGTGGCGGCGAGCACCTCGCCGTCGCTCAGCTCGCCGGTGCGCATCCGCTGCAGCACCAGGTCCTCGCGCCGGGCGACGTAGGTGGTCACCAGGTTGTAGTAGGTCAGGAAGACGAGCGTGAAGCCGGCGGCCGCGGTCAGCAGGCCGGGCCCGGTGGCCCGGTCGTCGAGGCCCATCCCGGGGACGAGGGCCACCAGCAGCAGCGGCATGAGCACGGAGTTGACGACGGCGGTGCGGTTGCGCAGCAGCAGGCGGGTCTCCGCGGCGGCGAGGGACCCGACGCGGCGCAGGCGGGAGGGGGCGACGGGAACGGCGATCGTGGTCACGGGGACTCCTGGAGGGGTGGGGAGGTCACTCGGTGTCGGTGTCGGTGTCGGCGACGGCGAGGAAGGCCTGCTCCAGCGAGGCGGCGCGGGCCTGCAGCCCCCTCAGCACCACGCCGTACGCGGCGGCCCACGCCAGCAGCTGGGCCAGCGCCGGCTGCAGCGCGCGGGTGTGCCACTCGACCCGCGGGCCGGCGCCGACCACCTCGACCCCCGAGGGCACCGGCGGCTGCGGGTCGCCCGGGGCGAGGGTGAAGCGGATGGTGGCCGGCTGGGTCTCGGCGATCTCCTCGCGGGTGCCGGCGAGCACGATCCGGCCGGCCCGCATGACCGCGATCCGGTCGGCCAGCTCCTCGGCCTCCTCCAGGTGGTGCGTGGTGAGCACCACCGCGGCACCGTCGTCCACCAGGCCGCGGACCAGGCCCCACACGGTGCGCCGGCTCTCCGGGTCCAGGCCGGTGGTGGGCTCGTCGAGCACCAGCACCCGCGGGCGGCCGAGCAGGGCCAGCGCGAGGTCGAGCCGGCGGCGCTCCCCGCCGGAGAGGCTGCGCACCCGGACGTCGGCCCGGCCGGTGAGGTCCACCTGCGCCAGCGCCTCGTCGACCGGGCGCGGCGTGGTGAGGGTGCCGGCCCAGGTCCGGACGGTCTCGGCGACGGTCAGGTCGCCCGGCAGGCCGCTCGTCTGCAGCAGCACGCCCAGGTGCGGGCGGACGGCGGCCCGCTCGCGCCGCGGGTCGGCACCGAGGACCCGCACGGTCCCGCCCGACGCGGGCGCCAGGCCCTCGAGCACCTCCAGCGCGGAGGTCTTGCCGGCGCCGTTCACGCCGAGCAGCGCGAAGACCTCACCCGGCCTCACGTCGAAGGAGACGCCCCGGACGGCCGCGAAGTCGCCGTAGCGGCGGTGCAGGTCGACGACCTCGACGACCGGTGGGGCGGCAGCCGCCGGGGACGGCGGGGCGGGTGCGACGGACGGGTGCACGGCGACCTCCTCGGTGCGCCCGCCGGCCGGGGTCCGGCCGTTCGTCCCGGGCGCACCCCTGACGCTGCCGTCGCCCCGGCGCCGGCACAGGTGCCGTCGCTCACGACTTCCCCCTGGCCCGCCACGGGCGCCCGGTGACACGTGTCAGGGGGCGCCCGTGGGCTGCTCCTGGACCCGGTGCGGCCCGTTCCTCCCAGACGGACCGCCACGTCGAGCCGCGCAGCCTCCGTCCGCCCGTGGCGGCCTGCGGCTCCGACGGACGGTCGGGTGGTGTGGTCCAGCACCACCGCGACAGGTGCAGGTGTGTGGCCGCGCACCGTGTGCCGGACGACAGAACGGCCTAGCGTTCGGCCACATGGCGGACTCAGGAACCCTCAGCGGCCGGCGGGCCCTCGTCACCGGCGGCGCCTCGGGCATCGGCCGGGCGTGCGCGGTGCGGCTGGCCGAGGCCGGCGCGGACGTGGTCGTCGTCGACCGCGACGCCGACGCGGCGAAGGCGGTGGCCGAAGCGGTCGGGGGGACGTCGGTCGCCGTCGACCTCTCCGACCTCGACGCGGTCGACGGTCTGGACCTCGACGTCGACGTGCTGGTCAACAACGCCGGACTGCAGCACGTGGCCCCGCTGCACGAGTTCCCGGTCGACCGCTTCTCGCTGATCCTGCGGCTGATGCTGGAGACCCCGTTCCGGCTGGTCCGGGGCGCGCTGCCGCACATGTACGAGCGCGGCTGGGGCCGGGTGGTCAACGTCAGCTCGGTGCACGGGCTGCGCGCCTCGGCGTACAAGAGCGCCTACGTCACCGCCAAGCACGGCCTGGAGGGCCTGTCGAAGGTGATCGCGCTGGAGGGCGCCCCGCACGGGGTCACCTCGAACTGCGTCAACCCGGCCTACGTGCGCACCCCCCTGGTGGAGAACCAGATCGCCGACCAGGCCAAGGCACACGGCCTGTCCGAGGACCAGGTCGTGGAGCAGATCATGCTCGCACCGGCGGCGGTCAAGCGGCTGATCGAGCCGGCGGAGGTCGCCGAGGCGGTCGCCTACCTGTGCTCACCGGCGGCAGCGTCCATCACCGGCAGCTCCCTGGTGATGGACGGCGGGTGGACCGCCCACTGATGGAGGACCCCCTGCCCGCCTCGAAGGGCCCCCCTGCCCCCCACCACTCGCAGGCTCGCGGCGGGACCCGGCAGGGGGGCCGGTCGACGCTCGCGGCGGGAGCCGGCAGGGGGCCGGCACCGGCGAGGATGCCGGTCGTGACCCGGCCCACCCCGCCGCCCGCCGAGCCGGCCCCGGCAGCCGGCGAGCTGGCCGCCGCCGAGTACTTCGCGCTGCTGCTCGAGGAGGCCGCGGCGATCGAGTTCGAGGGGCCGGTCGTGCGCGCCCGGACCGCCGGCGCCGACAGCGCCACGGTCGCCGGGCTGGAGCGGGTGAAGCTGCTGGCCCTGCAGGTGCGCGACGCGTTCGCCGCGCGCCGCCGCCGGGAGTCCGAGCTGGCCGCGCTGTTCGACACCGCCGGCGACCTCGCCGCGCTGCGCAGCGTCGACGACGTGCTCACGGCGATCGTGCGGCGGGCCCGGCAGCTGCTGGGGAGCGACGTCTCCTACCTGACCCTGCACGACGACGCCCGGGGCGACACCTACATGCGGGTGACGGACGGCTCGGTCTCGGCCCGGTTCCAGTCGCTGCGGCTGCCGATGGGGGCCGGCCTCGGCGGCCTGGTCGCGCAGACCGCTGCGCCGTACGCCACCGCCCGCTACTTCGCCGACCCCCGGTTCCAGCACACCGACGACATCAACGGCGGCGTCGCCGAGGAGGGCCTGGTCGCCATCCTCGGCGTGCCGCTGGTCCGCGGCTCGCGGGTGATCGGGGTGCTCTTCGCCGCCGACCGCAACGAGCGGCTCTACGACCGCTCCGAGGTGTCGCTGCTGGGCTCGCTCGCCGCGCACGCGGCCATCGCGCTGGACAACGCCCGCCTGCTCGAGGAGACCCGCGCGGCGCTCGAGGAGCTCTCGGCGGCCACCCGCGAGCTGCGCGCGCACTCCGCCTCGGTGGAGCGGGCCGCGGGCGCGCACGACCGGTTCATCGACATCGTGCTGCGCGGCGGTGGCGTGGAGGACGTCGCAGCGGCGGTCACCGAGGCGCTCGGCGGGCGGATCACCATCCTCGACGAGCACGGCCGCGGCACGCCGTCCCCCGCGTCGGACGACGACCTGCCGCCCGACCCCGCCGCCGCGCTCACGCTCGCCCGCTCGACCGGCCGGACGGTCCGCGACGGCAGCTGGTGGACCGCGGCGGTGACCGTGGGCGCCGAGCTGCTCGGCGGCCTGGTGCTGCACCGGGACGACGAGCTCTCCGACTCCGACCAGCGCATCCTCGAGCGTGCCGCACTCGTGACCTCCCTGCTGCTGCTCATCCGGCGCACCGCCGGCGAGGCCGAGGGCCGGGTGCGCGGCGAGCTGCTGGAGGAGCTGCTCGGGCCGGCAGTGCGCGACCCCGACGGGCTGCGGGAGCGCGCCCGCCGGCTGGGCGCCGACCTCGACCGGCCGCACGCCGTCGTCGTCGTCCTGGTCGAGGAGCGCTCCCGGGGCCGGGCGCTGGCCGCCGCCACCCACCTGGCCGCCGTCCGCGGCGGGCTGGCCGGCCTGAACGACGGGCGGGTGGTGCTGTGCCTGCCGGGTCAGGAGCCCGGCGCCGCGGCGGCGCAGGTGTGCCGGGAGATCGGCACGGCCGTGGGCCGGCCGGTGACCGCCGGCGGCGCCGGACCGGCGCAGGGGCCGGCCGCGGTCGCCCCCGCCCACGTCGAGGCCCAGCGCTGCGCCTCGACGCTGGTCGCCCTCGGCCGGGCGGGCCAGGCGGCCAGCGCCGACGAGCTGGGCTTCGTCGGGCTGCTGGTCGGCGAGGGGCGGGACGTGCGCGGCTTCGTCACGGCCACGCTCGGCCCGGTGCTGGACTACGACGAGCGACGCGGCACCGACCTGGTCGGGACGCTGCGGGCCTGGTTCGACGCCGGCGGTTCACCGGCGCGGGCGGCCGAGGCGCTGCAGGTGCACGTCAACACCGTGACCCAGCGCCTGGAGCGGGTGGGGCGGCTGCTCGGCCGCGGGTGGTCGGCGCCGGAGCGCGCCCTGGAGGTCCACCTGGCGCTCCGGCTGCACCGGCTCACCGGCCCCGTCGTCGACTGACCCGGCGCCGCCGTGCGCAGGGAGTGGTCCCACGTGGCCCCGAGACCACCACCGGTGCACGACGGGCGAGGTGGAGACAGCGACTCGGCCCCTGCTCATCTCAGCGACCCCGGCGGCAGCCCACCGAGATCGCCCAGCTGCCTGCCGCACCGCCGGCAGACCTCCTGGTCCGGACCGTGCGACCGCTCGTCGGCGGGGTGCTGCCGCACCCAGGAGTGGAACCCGAGGCGGCACGGGAGGGGCTTGCCGGCCATGCGGTGGTGCTGGGCAGCCGGTGGCTCGCGCGACACGGCCGGAGGTCCCTGCCGCCTACCCTGGCCGGGTGCCCGCCGTCCCCGTCCCCCTGCCGGCGGCCGAGTGGACGGCGCTGGCACGGGCACACGCGGAGCGGGCCGACGCGCTGACCGCGGGGCACCGGGCCCGCCGGGCGACCGGCACCCGCCACCCCGTCGAGGACTTCCTCCACGAGTACTACAGCGCGCGGCCGGCCCAGCTGCGCCGCTGGCACCCCGGCGCCGGGGTGGTGCTCGCACCCGGCGCGGACGGGCCCGCACCGCACGCGGCCTGGCGCTGGTACGCCACCGGGGACGGCGCGGTCACCCTCGACCTCGACGCCTTCCGCGCCGACCGCGGGGACACCGTCGCCTTCGTCGCCCGGTTGCTGGCCGCGACGGCGGCCCGGCCGGTGCACACCGGGTGCTTCGGGCTGCACGAGTGGGCGATGGTCTACCGGGACGACGAGCACCGGCACCCGCTGCCGCTGCGGCTGGGGCAGGCCGGCACCGACGCCGTCGTCGAGGCCCATCCGATCCGCTGCTCGCACTTCGACGCGTTCCGGTTCTTCACACCCGCCGCCGTCGGCCGCAACCGGCTGCAACCCACCCGGGCGACCCAGGTCGAGTTCGAGCAGCCCGGCTGCCTGCACGCGACCATGGACCTCTACAAGTGGGCGTACAAGCTCGGCGCGGCGGTTCCCGGCGCGCTGCTGCTGGACTGCTTCGTGCTGGCGGCCGACGTCCGGGAGCTCGACATGCGGGCCTCGCCCTACGACCTGCGCGAGGCCGGCTACGAGCCGGTGCCGATCGAGACCCCGGAGGGCAAGGCGCAGTACGCCGCCGCCCAGCGCGAGTTCGCCCGCCGGGGTGCCGGGCTGCGGTCGCGTCTGCTGGCGGTGTGCGACCGGCTCCTGGAGAGCTGACCGACCGCAGCAGGCGCCGCCACCCCGCCGTCCGCCCGTACCCCCGCGGTGGGTCGACCGCGGGGGCACCGGCGGTGCCGGGATCCGTCCGGACCTCGGCTACCCCGTCGCGCAGTCGAAGCTGCTCGCCTCGTCGGGGCTGCCCGTGCCGCTGTACCGCGGGTGGGCCGGGTACTCGCACAGCGGCCGGGTGCGGGTGGCGCCGGGGTTGGTGTCCCGGACGACGGGGTCCGTCGGCGCCACGCCGGTCTCGACCCAGCGCTCCAGAGCGGTGAGGGAGTCCCAACCGGCGGCGAAGGCGGCTGCGAGGTTGGCGTGGTTGGCCCCGGGGACCAGGTAGAAGCGGGCGAACGCGTCGACCCGCCGCTCCCCCATGGTCTGCACCAGCCCCTCGTAGTACTCCACCGTGGCCCGGTGGCTGACCAGCTCGTCCGCCGTCCCGTGCAGCAGCAGGAGCTTCCCGCCCCGCCTCGCGAAGGGCCGCAGGTCGGTGCTGTTGACGTCCTGCAGCGCGGTGAGCTCCGAGATGCGGTCCTGCCAGGGACCCGGGGCCAGCGGGTCCAGGGACAGCGAGTCGAAGCCGGGGTCCCGGGTGACGGCGTACTTCACCCAGGCGTCCCAGAACTGCATGCCGTAGCCCGCGGTCTTCGGGATGGGCGTGGCCGGCGGGGTCGTCCCCAGGCCGAGCAGCGGTGTCGACATGTCCGCGCCCGACAGGAACGGGAAGCCCGGGTAGCCGGTCTCGCCGCTGGCCAGGGGGTACGGGAACGTGACCGCGCTGGAGACGGCACGGATCGCGGTGATCTGCGGGTCCGACAGGCAGGTGTCACCGCCGTCCTGCCCCTCCGGGCAGCGGAGGACGGCGGGGTCGAAGTCGCAGGCCGGCTCGTCGCTGATGACGCCGTCGGGCAGCCCGTCGAGGCCGTCGCAGGTCCTGATGACGGCGTCGTAGAGCAGCACCTGCTGCGCGGGACGGGGGAAGGCGCCCGGTGCGGCCAGCTGACGGGTCATGTGGCCGAAGTACAGGTCGAGGGTGGCGGCGTTGAACGCGGGGTAGACGCTGATGACCCCGTCGAAGTCGCGCTCCCAGCGCTGCGCGACGGCGAGCGCCTCCCGGCCGCCGGTGGAGCCGCCGGCGAAGTAGGTCCGCTCCGGCTCCTCCCGGTCGTAGTACCGGCCGATGACGAACACCGCGGCGTCCCGGGTCTTCTTCAGGGCGTCGCCGGCGAAGTTGCGCAGCGCCTCGTCGTTGGCGAGGAACTCGCCGTAGAGCGAGGCGGTCGGCAGGTACCCGGCGGGTGCCTGGTGCCCGGAGTCGCTGGCGAAGGTCGCGTACCCCCGGCCGAGCGGGCGGGCGGCGTCGCCGGGACCGAAGGGGACGTTGCCGTCGAGTGCCGGGATGGTCCCGTTGTAGCCGCCCCCGCCGAACATCAGCGCCTCCTGGTTCCACGTGGTGGGCAGGGCCACCTGCATGCGGATGTCCGGGGCGGCGGGGTCCACGGGGTGCAGCGCGGCGGTGACCCTGCAGTACTCGCCGATCGCGGTGCTGCCGCTCCCGGACGGTGCCACGAGGGTGGCTTCGGTCACCTCGCCGCCGGTCGTCGGGAGGCCGACGACGCGTGCGGGGATGTCGACCCCCGACAGCGCCGCACACCGGGCGGCGGCGTCCGCGGCGCCCGCGGGCGTCGTCCACCCGAGTGGGGCGACGACGGCGAGGACCACTCCCGCCACGACCGTCCTGGCTCTGGTCAGGTCCATGGGACTCCTGTCGATCGGCGGTGGAGGGCGCGGACGAGGCGGTGGCGACCGCGGCTCGGCACGACCGAGCGCCTCCCGCGGACGCCGAGTGAAGCAGGTCACACAGTAGGGAGTGGCACGCGCGGTCTCCACGTCAGCGGACTCCACAGTCGCGACACCGGGCGTGGGGTCCGGGCCCACACCGGGCCGGCGTCCCGGGGGTCGTACCGTCGTGCGCGTGACCTCCGGAGCCTCCGACCGCCTGCGGACCGACCGCTGGCTGCGCCTCGACGGGACGACGAACACCCGCGACCTCGGCGGCCTGCCCACCTCCGACGGCGGGAGCACGGTCCCCGGCCGGGTGCTGCGCAGCGACAACCTGCAGACCCTGAGCGAGGCCGACGTCCGCCGGCTGGTCGACGAGGTGCGGCTGCGCGAGGTCGTCGACCTGCGCACCACCGCCGAGGTGCTGCTCGAGGGGCGCGGCCCGCTGCGCGCGGTCCCCGGGGTGACGCACCGGCACTTCACCCTGCTGCCCGAGCGCGGCCACCACACCGACGTGTTCGCCGTCGAGGAGGACGCCCTGGCGGAGCTGCCGGCCGACTGGGCCGAGTCGATCCTGCCGCGGCAGGTGGCCGAGGGCGACCAGGGCGAGCCGCCGGCGGTGCGCTCCTACCTGGGCTACCTCGCGCACCGGCCCGAGAACGTGATCGCCGCGCTGCGCGCCCTCGCCGCAGCGACCGACGGGGCCACGGTCGTGCACTGCGCCGCGGGCAAGGACCGCACGGGGGTCGTGGTGGCCTTCGCGCTCGCCGTGGCCGGCGTGCCGCACGAGGAGATCGTCGCCGACTACGCCCTGACCGCCGAGGTCATCGACGACCTGGTGGCCAAGCTCGCCGCGTCGCCGACCTACGCCGAGGACATGGTGCGCCGCGACGTCGCCAGTCACACGCCGCGGGCGGAGACCATGCGGCGGGTGCTCGAGCTGCTCGACGAGCGGCACGGCGGTCCGCTGGGCTGGCTCACCGAGCACGGCTTCGGCCCCGGGGAGCAGGCCGCCCTGCGCGCCCGCCTGCGGGACCAGCACCTGCGGCTATGACTCGTGGCCCCCCTCAGGGTGCTGCGGCGAGCTGGCGAGCCGTGGGGGGGAGGGGGTCCTCTTCTTGTGGCGGTACATGTCGGCGTCGGAGGCGCGCAGCAGCGTGTCGGCGCCGCCCTGGCCGCCCGCGTGGACGGCGACGCCCACGCTGGTGCCGACGGCGACGGCGGTGCCCTCGAGGCGGAAGGGCTCATCGAAGCAGCCCAGCACCCGGGCGACGACGCGGTCGGCGTCCTCCGGCCGGGCGAGGGCGGGCAGCAGCACGGCGAACTCGTCGCCGCTGAGCCGGCCCACCATGTCGCCGGGGCGGATCGCGGCGCGCAGCCGGGCCGACACCTGTCGCAGCAGCTCGTCACCGGCGGCGTGGCCGAGGGAGTCGTTGACCGACTTGAAGCGGTCGAGGTCGCAGAAGAGCACGCCGACGTGCTGCTCCGCGGGCGTGGTGGTCAGCGCCTCGCCGAGCCGGTCGAGGAAGAGCACCCGGTTGGGCAGCCCGGTGAGCGCGTCGTGGGTGGCCTGGTGCCGCACGGTCTCGAGCAGGCGTGCGCGCTGGAGGGCGGTCGCGGCCTGGTCGCCGACACCGCGCAGGCGGTGCAGCACGTCACCGGCGAGGACCTCCGGGGCCCGCCCGGCCGGCCAGCTCGCCGTGGCGACACCGAGGAAGGTGCGCCCGGCCACGAGCGGGACGGCGACGACGTCGGTGAGCTCCAGCGCCGTGAGCAGCTGCTGCAGCACCGGGCTGCTGGACTCGGGCCGCAGGAAGCGCGGCTCCCGGTCGGTCAGCATCCCGACCAGCTCGGGGACGTCCTCGGCGTGCAGGGGCGTCTCGTACATCAGCCGCTGGTGTGACTCGTCGGGGTCCACGTGGGCGGCGGTGCGCAGGCAGCCCGCCGCGGGGTCCCAGAGCATCACCGCGGCGCTGTCGCAGCCCACGACGCGGGGCAGCGCCGCGGCGACCACCGCGCACACGTCGTCGGCCTCGGTGGCCTCGGCGAGCTCGTGGGCCAGGGTGAGCAGCGTCCCGGCGCGGTCGGCCTCCTGCCGCGAGGTCTCCAGGGCCATGAGCAGGTCGAGCGCGGCCGCGGCGTGGCCGGCGTAGGCGCCCAGCATCCCGTGCTCGTGACCGAACCCGCCGTCACCGGGACGGTAGACCGCGGCCAGCCGGCCGTGCACGCGACGGGCGGAGGCGACGTCGACCGCGACGACGTTGGGGCCGGGGTCGGCGCCGGCCAGCAGCGTCGCGGCCAGGGCCTCGACCTCGGCTGCCGGCAGGCCGGCGCTGTGCACCAGCGCCGGACCGCCCGCGGGGTCGGCGACGGCCAGCACCCAGCCCGGGGCGAGCACGGCCTCGGCGGCCTTCTCGACGATCCGCTGCAGGACGGTGCCGACGTCGTCGCTGGCGACGAGGTCGGCCGCGGCCGACTGGAGGATGCGCAACTGCTCGCGCAGGGCCAGCAGCTCGCGGCTCTCGCCCTCGCCGCGGCGCCGGCCGCCGAAGCGGCGGCGGCGTTCCCAGCTGAGGTGGTACAGGCAGACCGGGTGGCCGTCGGACTCGCACTCGGTGTGCACCACCTCGGCCGGGGGCAGCCCGAACACCGTCGGCACGGCGCCGATCAGCCCCTGGGCGTACTCGCAGTCCAGCCGGGAGTGCCGGTAGCCCTCGTGCAGCCGGTAGCTGAGCGTGGCGGAGGTGGCGCCGGACTCCAGGACGCGCATCGTGGACGTGGTCGAGAACTTGGCGACGGCGCGCGGCAGCTGCCGGTACACCTGACGGGGCGACCCCATGGCACGGATGAGCAGGACCAGCGAGGGACCCAGACCGAGGCCGAGGGCCTCCCGGCCGACGTGGAACATCGTCCGCGGGTCGCCGAGCACCTCGGTGGCCGCGGTGAACAGCCTGATCCGGGTGTCGTAGCTGGTCCACAGCGCGAGGCTCTCCAGCTCCGCGGTGCTGTGCGGGACGTCGGCACGGCGCAGCACCTCCGTGACCGCGTCGTCCCCGCCCTGCTGGCGCACGTAGCCCAGCAGCAGCCCCGTGGTGGCGCCGGACGTCTCCCTGGCCTCGGACACCGCAGGGCCGCTCACCTGGGGCCACCCGTTCTGCTCACGCCCGTCCCATCGGCAGGACGGGGCCCGGAGTTGAACGGTCACACTCCAACGGGGGACGGCGCAACCGGGTGGTGCCTGATACCCCGTGGGGGTATGCTGTCCCCGTCGGGGCAGCCGTGCCCGACGTCCGACCCGAGGAGGCGACTCCCATGACGACGAGTTCGCACGACCACGCGCCCCGGGCACACGCGGGGCACCCGGCCGACCCCCGCCCCGCCTCGTGGGCCATGGCGGCGTCGGCCACGCTGCACTGCCTCACCGGCTGCGCCATCGGCGAGGTGCTCGGCATGGTGATCGGCACGTCCGTCGGCCTGTCCGACTGGGCCACGGTGGCGCTCGCCGTCGCCCTGGCCTTCGTCTTCGGGTACGCGCTGACGATGCGGGGGGTGCTGCGCGCGGGGCTGCCCTTCCGTCGCGCGCTCCAGGTGGCGCTGGCCGCCGACACGATCTCCATCGCCGTCATGGAGGTCGTCGACAACGCCGTGATGCTGACGGTCCCGGGCGCGATGGAGGCGGGCATCTCGGGCGCGCTGTTCTGGCTCGCCCTCGCCGGCGCCCTGGCGGTCGCCTTCGTCGTGACCCTGCCGATCAACCGCTGGATGATCAGCCGCGGCCGGGGCCACGCCGTCGTCCACCAGCTGCACGGCTGACGGACCCCGGACAGCAAGCGACCCCGGTCTCCACCAGGGAGGCCGGGGTCGCGCGTCGTCGGGAAGGGCTCAGCGGGTGAACCCGCTGCTGTTCGCCATCGTCAGCAGCTCGTCGCGCATCGCCGGGCTGCTGGTGCGCGCCAGGGCGCGGTCGAGCGCCCGCCGCGTCCGCGCCGCCTGCCGACGCCGCCGCCAGCTGGAGGTCACGCTGTTCATGTCCCGATGCCTTCTTCCGGTCTCGTGGGGGTGTACACCAAGAACAATGCAGGCGCACGCCCGAGTATTCCGAAGAAAGCCAGGTGAACGGCGCGACACGGCGACGATCCATTACCCCGAGGGGTGACGTCGACCTCAGCCGTCGACGCCCAGCTCCCGGCGCGCCGCCGCGCGCGCCTCGTGCGGGTCGTCGGTCAGCAGCGCCGCCTCGGCGGCCCGCCGGCAGGCGTCGGTGTCGACCACGGCCAGGCGGGCCCCGACCCCGGCGATGGACGACGCGGCGCAGGACAGCGAGGTGACACCGAGGCCGACGAGGACGCAGGCCAGCAGCGGGTCGGCGGCGGCCTCCCCGCAGACCCCGACCGACCTCCCGGTGCGGCGGCCGGCCTCGGCGGTCAGCTGCACCAACGCCAGCAGGGCCGGCTGCCAGGGGTCGGTGAGGTCGGCGAGGTCGGCCGAGAGCCGGTCGGCGGCCAGCGTGTACTGCGACAGGTCGTTGGTGCCGATCGACAGGAAGTCGACGTGCCGCAGCAGCCGCTCGGCCATCAGCGCCGCCGAGGGGACCTCGATCATCACGCCGGGGGTGAGCCCGCGGGCGCGCACCCGCGCGCCGAAGTCCGCGGCCTCCCCGACGGTGGCCACCATCGGCGCCATCACCCAGGGCGAGGCGCCGGTCCGACGGGCGGCCTCGGCGATCGCGTCGAGCTGCCGCTCCAGCAGGCCGGGGTCGCGCCGGGCGACCCGCAGGCCACGGACGCCGAGGGCGGGGTTGTCCTCGTCGGGCATCGTGGCGAAGGCCAGCGGCTTGTCCGACCCGGCGTCCAGCGTGCGGACGACGACCCGCTGACCGGGGAAGGCCTCGAAGACCTCGGCGTAGCCGCGGGCCTGCTCCTCCACCGAGGGCTCCTCGGCCCGGCTGAGGAAGGCCAGCTCGGTGCGCAGCAGCCCGACCCCCTCGGCGTGGGCGGCGGCCGCGGCCCGCGCGCCCGCGCCGTCCTGCACGTTGGCCAGCACCTTCACCTCGAGCCCGTCCCGGGTGCGGCCCGGGCCGCGGTAACCGGCCAGCGCCGCGGCGGCGGCCTGTGACGCCTGCAGCCGGGCGCGCGCCTCCTCCGGGTCGGGGTCGACGGTGACCGTGCCGCGCTCGCCGTCGAGCAGCACGGTGGCGCCCTCCGGCACGTCGGCCAGGCCACCGACGGCCACCACGCACGGCAGCCCCAGCTGGCGGGCGATGATCGCGGTGTGGCTGGTCGTGCCGCCCAGCCTGGTGGCCAGGCCGGTGATGCGCCGGGGGTCGAGTCCCGCGGTGTCGGCCGGCGCGAGGTCGTCGGCCAGCAGCACCGACGGCTGGGCCGGGCTCGGCACGCCGGGCTCCCCCTGCCCGGTCAGCTGGGCGACGATCCGGTCGCGGACGTCGCGGACGTCGGTCACCCGCTCGGCCATGAGCCCACCGAGGCTGGTGAACAGGTCGACGAACTGCTGCGCGGCCTGCACGGTCGCGACGGCGGCGGGCGTGCCGGCGTCGATCCGCTGCTCGACGGACGACAGCAGGCCGCGGTCGCGGGCCAGTCCGGCGGTCGTGGCCAGCACCTCCGCGCTCACCCCGGTCGCCGCAGCCGCGCGCTCGGTCAGCCGGTCGGCCACCACGCCGGCGGCCGCGGCGAAGCGCTCCTTCTCCCCCGCGCGCTCCTCCTCGGCGACCACGGCACCGTCGTCGGCCGGCAGCAGGACCGTGCCCGACGGGCGGACGACCGGGCCCCAGGCCACCCCGGGGACGACGGGTGTCCCGGGCAGGACCACCGGAGCGGCGGTCGTGGGGGCGGTGGTTCCGGGAGCGTGGGTGGTCATGGCTACCTCGCACGGGTCAGGGTGGGACGCGACTTCGGCTATGACCAGAGTCACGAAGAGGTGTTGACTTGTCAACGGATCACACGTAGAACAACAGCAACACAACACCAAGCCAACACAAACGGGCAACCCGCATGTGCTACGGGCAGGGAGGTGGGACGTGTACGCGGAGGAACGCCAGCAGGCGATCGCCGGGCTGGTCGCCGACCGCGGCCGGGTGTCGGTGGCCGCCCTCGCCGAGGAGTTCCGGGTCACCACCGAGACGGTGCGCCGCGACCTCGCCGTCCTGGAACGAGCGGGGATGCTGCGCCGGGTGCACGGTGGCGCCGTGCCGGCCGGCGCCCTGACCTACGTGGAGACCGCGCTCGGCGAGCGGCACGGCACCCGCAGCGAGCAGAAGCGCAAGATCGCCGCCGCCGCGCTGGACCTGCTGCCCGGCACCGGCGGCAGCCTGCTGCTCGACGGCGGCAGCTCCGTCGCCGCGCTGGCCGAGGTCCTCCCCGCCGACCGCCGACTCCTGGTGGCCACCCACTCGGTGCCGCTCGCCGCCCGGCTGGCCGTGGCCCCCGGTGTCGACCTGCACGTGCTCGGCGGGCGGGTCCGCGGGATCACCCAGTGCGCCGTGGGCGAGCGGACGGTCGCCACCCTCGCCGACCTGCGGGCCGACGTGGCCGTCCTCGGCACCAACGGCATCACCGCCGAGCACGGCTTCACCACCCCCGACGAGGCGGAGGCCGCGGTGAAGCGTGCGATGATCCGCGCCGGGCAGAAGGTGGTCGTGCTCGCCGACAGCAGCAAGCTCGGCCGCGAGCACCTGGTCCGCTTCGCCACGTCGGCCGACGTCGACGTCCTGGTCACCGACGCCGAGGCCGCACCGGCCGACCTCGCCCGTCTCGAGGACGCCGGGATCGAGGTCGTGGTCGCATGACTGCACGGGTCGTCACCCTCACCGCCAACCCCAGCCTGGACCGGACGCTCGCGCTGCCCGGCCCGCTGGTGCGCGGCGGCGTGGCCCGCCTGGCGCCGAGCTCCACCGAGCCGGGTGGCAAGGGCGTCAACGTGGCCCGCGCGGTCGCCGCTGCCGGCGGGGACGTCGTCACGGTGCTGCCCGCGGCCGACGACGACCCGATCGTCCGGGCGCTGCGGGAGCTGGACCTGCCGATGGCCACGGTCCCGATCGCCACGCCGGTGCGCACCAACTACACGCTGGCAGAGCCCGACGGCACCACCACCAAGCTCAACGAGCCCGGTGCCCCGCTGGACGACGAGGCCCGCGGAGCGCTGACGATCGCGATGCACCAGCACGCCGAGGGCGCCCGCTGGGTGGTGCTCTCCGGCTCGCTGCCGCCCGGTACGCCGCTGGACTGGTACGCCGACCTGGTCCGCTCGTTGCGCGACACCGGCGCGAAGATCGCAGTCGACACCTCCGAGGCCCCGCTGCTGGCGCTGCTGGACGCCGGCCCCGACGCCGCGCCGGACCTGCTCAAGCCCAACTCCGAGGAGCTCGCTCAGCTCTCCGGGGTGCCCGAGGCCCACCTCACCGCCAACCGCGCCACCGCCCTGGCCGCCGTCGACACGCTGCACGCGCGCGGCGTGGCCGAGGTGCTGCTGACCCTCGGCGCCGACGGCGCGCTGCTGTCCGGCGCCGAGGGCGTCTGGGCGGCCACGCCGCCGCGGATCGCCGTCCGCAGCACCGTCGGCGCGGGCGACTGCAGCCTGGCCGGCCACCTGCTGGCCGACCTGGCCGGTGGCGGGCCGGCCGAGCGGCTGCGCAGCGCGGTCGCGTACGGCGCCGCCAGCGCGTCGCTGCCCGGTTCCGCCGTCCCCTCGCCGGAGCAGGTCGCCGCCCTCGACGTCGAGGTCGCCACCGTCCGGACCGAGGGCCTGCCCAGCAGCACCACCGCACCGCCCGTCACATGGAGCACCACCGTCCCGGCCGCCGGCCGCGACGTCCACTGACCACTCCGGAGGTGGGCCATGCCCGACCTGATCACCCCAGACCTGGTGGCGCTCGACGCCGACCTGGGTTCCGACAAGACCACGGTGGTGCGCCGTCTCGCCGGCCTCGTCGCCGGCGCCGGGCGGGCCACCGGAGCCGACGCCCTCGCCGACGACGCCCTCGCCCGTGAGGCGCAGGCCGCCACCGGCCTGCCCGGCGGCATCGCGATCCCGCACTGCCGCTCGGCCGCGGTCACCGAGGCCTCGCTGGCCTTCGCCCGGCTGGACCCCGCGGTCGACTTCGGCGCCCCGGACGGCCCGGCCGACCTGGCGTTCCTCATCGCCGCGCCGGCCCACGGCGACGCCGACCACCTCACCCTGCTGACCGCGCTGGCCCGGGCGCTGGTGCGGCCGGAGTTCGTGGCCTCGCTGCGCGCCGCCGGCTCCGCCGACGAGGTGGTGCGGCTGGTGCAGGAGGTCGTCGCCCCCGAGCCGGCTCCCGCCGGGGCCCCCGCGGCGTCCGGCTCCTCGAGCGCCGCGACCGCCGCGACCCCCGCCGCCGCACCGGCCGCGGACACCTCCACCACCGCGCGCCGCAGCCTGGTCGTGGTCAGCGCCTGCCCGACCGGCATCGCGCACACCTACATGGCCGCCGACAAGCTCACCGCCGCCGCCGAGGGGGCCGGGGTCGACGTGCACGTCGAGACCCAGGGCTCCTCGGGCTCCACCCCGCTCGACCCGGCCGTCATCCGGGCCGCGGACGCGGTCATCTTCGCCGTCGACGTCGGCGTCCGGGACCGCGACCGGTTCGCCGGCAAGCCGCTCGTCCAGTCCGGCACCAAGCGGGCCATCAACGAGCCGGACGTCATGATCCGCGAGGCGCTGGCCGCCGCCGACGACCCGAACGCCCGCCGGGTGCCGGGTGGTGCCGGTGGCACCGACGAGCCCGCCGCTTCCGCAGGCGGCCGACCGGGCGCCGCCACGGAGATCCGACGCTGGTTGCTCACCGGCGTCAGCTACATGATCCCGTTCGTCGCCGCTGGCGGTCTGCTCATCGCCCTGGGCTTCCTCTTCGGCGGCTACCAGATCGTCAACCCCGACCCGTCCTCCGCCGACGGCAACAGCTACGCGCTGAACTGGGCGTTGAACAACACCTTCTTCAACCTGCCCGACGTCGCGCCGCTCGAGGGACTCAACGACGGCTTCTGGGGCTACCTCGGCGCGGTGTGCACCGTGCTGGGGCAGGCGGCCTTCAGCTTCCTGGTCCCGGCGCTGGCCGGCTACATCGCCTACGCGATCGCCGACCGGCCGGGCATCGTCCCCGGCTTCGTCGTCGGCTTCGTCTCCGTCCAGGTGGGTGCCGGCTTCATCGGCGGACTGATCGGCGGCATCATCGCCGGCTTCGCCGCGCTGTGGATCAGCCGCTGGAAGCTGCCCGTCGGGGTCCGTGGCCTGCAGCCGGTCGTCATCATCCCGCTGCTCGCCACGCTCATCTCCAGCGGGCTCATGGTCGTCGTCCTCGGCCGCCCGCTGGCCGCCGCCCTCACCGGCCTCGGCAACTGGCTCAACGGCCTGACCGGCACCTCGGCGATCCTGCTCGGGATCATCCTCGGCCTGATGATGTGCTTCGACCTCGGCGGCCCGGTCAACAAGGCCGCCTACGTCTTCGCCACCACGGGGCTGGCCGCCGGCTCCGGCGCCCCGTTGGTCATCATGGCCACCGTCATGGCGGCCGGCATGGTGCCTCCGCTGGCGATGGCCCTCAGCACCGCCATCCGGCCGAAGCTGTACACCCCGGCCGAGCGGGACAACGGCAAGGCCGCCTGGCTCCTCGGCGCCTCGTTCATCTCCGAGGGCGCGATCCCGTTCGCCGCGGCCGACCCGCTGCGGGTCATCCCCTCGATGATGCTCGGCGGCGCGACCACCGGTGCGATCGTCGCGGCCTCCGGCATCGAGCTGCGGGCCCCGCACGGCGGCATCTTCGTGTTCTTCGCGATGAGCAACGCCCTGCTGTTCGCCCTGGCGGTGGTCATCGGCATGGTGGTCGGCGCCATCGCGGTGACCATCGCCAAGAGCATCGGCCGCCCGAAGGCCGACGCCGTCCCGGAGGACGCCGTCGACATGGCGCACGCCCACAACGCCGCCCCGGTCACCCAGCCGGCTCGGGCCTGACACGCCAGGCTGTCCCCGACCACCCGTCCCCCAACAGAGGGAGAGACCCCATGCCCAGTCAGACCGTCACCGTCGGTTCCCGGGTCGGGCTGCACGCCCGGCCGGCGGCCCTCATCGCCGAAGCCGTCGGCAAGGCCGGGACGCCGGTCACGCTGGCCACGCCCGGAGGCAACCCGGTGGACGCCGGGTCGCCGCTGATGATCATGACGCTCGGCGCGAAGCAGGGGACGGAGGTCGTCGTGAGCAGCGAGGACCCCGCCGTCCTCGAGCAGATCGCGGGCCTGGTCGCCCAGGACCTCGACGCCGAGTAGCCGCAGGACCCCGTCCTCCCCACCCCCCGCGAGCGCAGGGCGGGACCCAGGACGGGACCTCCCCAGACGACGGCGCCCGTCCCCTGCAGAAGGGGGCGGGCGCCGTCCTGTGTGCGGGCTCCCGCGCCGTGGTCATGCGGGGGCAGGGGCTCCTCTCACTGCTGGTCCGGCCGCGGGACGTCGCCGCGCCAGGCGCCGGTCTCGGTGCCGCGGCTCTCGATGAACTCCTTGAACCGCTTGGCGTCGGCCTTGACCTGGCGGTCGTCGAAGCCGAGCGCCGCGCCGGCCTTCTCCACGATGCCGGTCGGCTCCCAGTCGATCTGGATCATCACGCGGGTCTTGGTGTCGTCGAGGCGGTGGAAGGTGACCACGCCGGCGTGCTTGGCGTCGCCGCTGGTGCTGGTCCAGGCCACCCGCTCCTCGGGGTGCTGCTCGGTGATCTCCGCGTCGAACTCCCGCTTGACGCCGTCGATGTTGGTCACCCAGTGGGTGCGCGTCTCGTCGATCTGGGTGATCCGCTCGACGCCACCCATGAACTGCGGGAAGGACTCGAACTGCGTCCACTGGTCGTAGGCGACCCGGATCGGGACGTCGACGTCGACGGATTGCTGCACGCTGGCCACGTTGGCCTCCTCTGCTCGGGGTCCTCGGATGGAGTCGCTCTACCCGGCGTCCCCGCGCAGGACACCTGCCCCACGCCGGGTCACCGCAGCGCGGCCGCCGTGCCATCCGGCGGCGCCGCCGCAGGAGTCCGACGGCTCCGCCCAGCCGGCGTCCCGCTCGGATCCGTCGTCCTGGACCGTGATGCCACGCAGCCCCAGGACCTGGAACGAGGTCAGGACCGGGCCACCGGCCGGCGACCGGCGTTCTCGACCGCCCAGTCCAGCGCGAGGTCGGCCACCGCCTCCCAGCCGGGCTCGGCGCAGGTCCAGTGCGAGCGGCCGGGCAGGTCACGCACCTCCGTGAGCGCCGCCGAGCGACGGTAGTGGCGGGCGTTGGCGTGGTTCACCGACGGCGGCATCAGGCGGTCCTCACCGCCGGTGACGAACAGCAGCGGCGCCCGGTCGTCCCGGCGGTAGTCCACCCAGGTCTCCTGGTGCCCTGGCCGGAAGTTGGCGATCAGCCCGTAGTCCCAGATCCAGCGCCCCGGCGCGGGGACGTGGTAGCGCTCGTAGGCCGCGTCGGACTCCTCGCGGGAGAGCGTGGTGGCGAACGCGGCGTGGAACTGCTCGGCGGTGAACCCGACCGCACGGTGCCGGTTCGCCGGGTTGCGGAGGAACGGGAAGAGCGCCCGCAGTTGCGACGGCGGGTTGACCCGCACCCCCTCGGTCGGCGCGGAGTCGATCGCGACCCCGGCTGCACCCAGCCCGCGGGCCAGGAGCAACTGGGTCAGCGTGCCGCCGAAGGAGTGGCCGATGAGCAGCGGGGGCCGGTCGAGAGCAGCCACCACCGAGGCGAGGTGCTCGACCGTGTCGGTGATCGACAGGTCGGCGATGACCTGCGGGTCCGCCCGCAGCGCCTCGACCTCGATCTCGAAGCCCGGATAGCCGGGGGTCAGCACGCGCAACCCGCGGGCCTCGACGTGGGGCACCCAGCGCTCCCAGCTGCGCGGGGTCATCCACAGGCCGTGGACGAGGACGACGGTGTCGGGGCCCGCGGTCGGTACGTCGCTCATGGCACGCCTCTCGCCGATGGGGAGCGAGCCGGGCACGTTGCGCGGACCGGCCCGCGCTGGCGCGGCGGACGCTAGTGGCCCCGCGACGTCCGCCCCCAGGGCCGACGACACCGCTGCCGCGCGTCGCTCACGGCGTGGAGCCGGCCGGTGCGCCGGCCGGCTCCACCCCGTCAGAACGCCAGCGCGGTCCCCGGGTCGGACAGCAGGGCCCCGACGTCGGCGAGGAACCGGCTGCCCAGCTCCCCGTCGATGATCCGGTGGTCGAACGACAGCGCCAGCTGGGTCACCTGCCGGGGCCTGACCTTGCCCTTGTGCACCCAGGGCATCTCGCGGATCGCGCCGAAGGCCAGGATCGCCGACTCGCCGGGGTTGAGGATCGGCGTCCCGGTGTCGACGCCGAACACCCCGACGTTGGTGATGGTCATCGTGCCGCCGGTCATGTCCTCCGGTGCGGTCCGCCCGGCCCGCGCCGTCTCCGTGAGCTGCGCGAGCGCGCCGGCCAGCTCGGCCAGCGACAGCCGGCCGGCGTCCTTGACGTTGGGGACGACGAGCCCGCGCGGGGTGGCCGCGGCGATGCCGAGGTTGACCTGCCCGTGGACGACGATCTCCTGCGCCGCCTCGTCCCAGGAGCTGTTGACCATCGGGTGCCTCGCGGCGGCCAGCAGCAGCGCCTTGGCGGCGAACAGCAGCGGGCTGACCTTGACGCCCGCGAACTCCGGCCGCGCGGCGATCCGCGACCGCAGCTTGACCATCCGCGTGACGTCGACGGTCAGGAACTCGGTGACGTGCGGGGCGGTGAAGGCGCTGGCCACCATGGCCGCGGCGGTGTGCTTGCGCACCCCCTTGACGGGGATCCGCTGCTCCCCCGCCGTCGCCGCGGGAGCCGGCCGCAGTTCCGTTCCCGACGCCGGGGCCCCGGCCGCCTGCTGCACGTCGGCCCGGGTGATCACCCCGCCGTCGCCGCTGCCGGTCAGCGCGGTCAGGTCGACGCCGAGGTCCTTGGCCAGCTTGCGCACCGGCGGCTTGGCCAGCGGCCGGGGGCGGCGCCGCCCCTGCTCGGCCGCGCGGGAGGGCGCGGCGTCGACCGACGCGGCGTGCGCCTCCGCCTGACGGCCCACCTCGAGGCCCCCGTGCCGCACCGGCTTGGTGGTCACGTCCGGCGCGGTGGCCAGCAGCGGCGGGCGGTCCTGGCCGCCGGAGCCGTAGTCCGCGCCAGGGGTCGGGGCCGGCGCGGCGTGGACGGCGCGGCGCGGGCGCCGGCGGGCCTCGGTGTTCCGCGGCCCGTAGCCGACGAGCACCGCCGTCCGCCCGCCGGGCGCCGCACCGCCGATCAGGCCGGCGGCCGGCTCGGCGGCGCCGTCGCCCGCGCCGACCCCCGCTGCGTCCGGCCCGCCGACGTCGATGGTGATGATGGGCGTCCCGACGTCGACCGTGTCCCCGGCCTCGTGCAGCAGCGCGGTGACCGTCCCCGCGTACGGCGAGGGCAGCTCGACGGCGGCCTTCGCCGTCTCCACCTCGCACAGCGGCTGGTTGACGGTGACCGTGTCGCCCACGGCGACCAGCCACTGCAGGATCTCCCCCTCGGTCAGCCCCTCGCCGACGTCGGGCAGCTTGAACTGCTTGAGCGTCCCCATCGGTCAGAACCCCATCGCGCGGTCGACGGCGTCGAGCACCCGGTCGAGGTCGGGGAGGTACTCCTCCTCGAGCTTCGACGGCGGGTAGGGCGTGTCGTAGCCGCCCACCCGCAGCACGGGCGCCTCCAGTGAGTGGAAGCAGGCCTCGGTGACCCGCGCGGCGATCTCCGCGCCCAGCCCGAGGGTCACCGGCGCCTCGTGGACGACGACGCAGCGCCCGGTGCGCCGCACCGAGTCGACCACCGGGTCGAGGTCGAGCGGGCTGATCGTCCGCAGGTCGACGACCTCCAGCGAGCGGCCCTCCTCCGCCGCCGCCTCGGCCGCCTGCAGCACCGTCTTCACCATCGGGCCGTAGGCGAGCACGGTGACGTCGTCGCCGCCGCGGACCAGGCGGGAGGCGAAGAGCGGGTCGGGCGTGGCCGCGGTGTCGACCTCGGCCTTGTCCCAGTACCGGCGCTTGGGCTCGAGGAAGACGATCGGGTCGGGGTGGGCGATCGCCTGCTGGATGCCCCAGTAGGCGTCGACCGGGTTGCTGACGGCGACCACCTTGAGCCCCGGCGTGTGCGCGAAGTAGGCCTCGGGGCTCTCGCTGTGGTGCTCGACCGCGCCGATGCCGCCGCCGAACGGAATCCGGATGACGACCGGCATGGCCAGCCGGCCGCGCGAGCGGGCGTGGATCTTGGCGACCTGGGTGACGATCTGGTTGTAGGCGGGGAAGACGAACCCGTCGAACTGGATCTCGCAGACCGGCCGGTAGCCGCGCATGGCCAGGCCGACGGCGGTGCCGAGGATGCCGGCCTCGGCCAGCGGGGTGTCGACGACGCGGTCCTCCCCGAAGTCCTTCTGCAGGCCGTCGGTGATGCGGAAGACCCCGCCGAGGCGGCCGATGTCCTCCCCCATGAGCACGACCTTGGCGTCGTCCTCCATGGCCCGGCGCAGGCCGAGGTTGAGCGCCTTGCCGATGGTGAGCGTCTGGGTGCTCATTCCGACGCCTCCTCGAAGGTCGCCTGGTAGGCCTCGAAGGCGGCCTGCTGCGCGGCCAGGTGCGGCGTCTGCTCGGCGAAGACCTGGTCGAACATCGCCGTCCCCGGCGGGTCCGGCATCTCGGTCGTGCCGCGCCGGATGCGCGCCGCGAGCTCGTCGGCCTCGGCCTCGACGGCGTCGAAGAAGTCCTGGTCGGCGGTGCCGCTCCGGGACAGGTACGCCTTGACCCGGGCGATCGGGTCGCGCAGCTTCCACTCCTCCAGCTCGCTGGCCAGCCGGTAGCGGGTGGGGTCGTCGGAGGTGGTGTGCGCGCCCATCCGGTAGGTGAAGGCCTCGACGAACGTCGGGCCCTGGCCCTCCCGGGCGGCCGCCAGCGCGGCCCGCGTCACCGCCAGGACGGCGAGGACGTCGTTGCCGTCGACCCGGACGCCGGGGAAGCCGAAGCCGGCGGCGCGCTGGTAGAGCGGCACCCGCGACTGGCGCTCCAGCGGGACGCTGATCGCGTACTGGTTGTTCTGGCAGAAGAAGACGACCGGCGCGGAGAAGCTGGCCGCCCAGATCATCGCCTCGTTGACCTCGCCCTGGCTGGTCGCGCCGTCGCCGAGGAAGGCCAGCACGGCGCCCTCCGCCCCGTCGCGCTGCAGGCCCATGGCGTAGCCGGTGGCGTGCAGGGTCTGGGCGCCGATGACGACGGTGTAGAGGTTGAACGCGGTGGCGACCGGGTCCCAGCCACCGTTGTCGACGCCGCGGAACAGGCTGATGACGTGCAGCGGGTCGACCCCGCGGGTCCAGGCCACGCCGTGCTCGCGGTAGGTGGGGAAGGCCATGTCGCCGGGCTGCAGCGCGCGGCCGGCGCCGACCTGGGCGGCCTCCTGGCCGAGCAGCGAGGCCCAGATGCCCAGCTCGCCCTGGCGCTGCAGGGCGGTGGCCTCGACGTCCCACCGGCGGACCAGCGCCAGGTCGCGGTAGAGGTCGCGCAGCTCGTCGGCGTCGAGGTCGAGGGAGTACTGCGGGTGCTCGACCCGCTCGCCCTCCGGCGTCAGCAGCTGCACCAGGTCGGGTTGCCGCGGCAGGTGGGGCGCCCCCGCCCCCGGTACCGGGTCGACCACCTCGGTGGCACTGGACACGCTCACGTGCTCCTCCTCGCCGTCGGCCGCCGCTGCCGGGGTCGCCGGCTCCGAGCGCGCGGTGTGGACGTCTCGCGGCGCCCGGGTGTGGCACCACTCACACATCGTGGCACGGCCCGGCCGCTCGTGGAGCAGACACCTCCCCATCGATCTGCGCAAGATCCCCCCGAAGGATTGCGCACGATGACGCCTCGAGGGGCCGACCGGCCTGTCAGACTGAGCGGTGTGCCGGCCCTCGACGCCACCGACGCCCGCCTGCTGCAGGCCCTGGGCGAGGACCCGCGCGCGACGGTGATGGCGCTGTCGCAGCGGCTCGGGCTCGCGCGCAACACCGTGCAGGCGCGGCTGGCCCGGCTGGAGTCCGGCGGCGCACTGGCGCCCTTCGACCACCGCGTCCGCCCCGAGGCGCTGGGCTACCGGCTCGGCGCGTACGTGACCGTGCAGGTGGTGCAGCGCAGCCTGGCCGACGTCGGCGAGGCGCTGGGGCAGATCCCCGAGGTGCTCGAGGTGACCGCGCTCTCGGGCGTCGCCGACCTGCTGGTGCAGGTGGTCGCCGTCGACGCCGACGACCTGTGGCGGATCACCGAGCGGGTGCTGGCCATCCCCGGCGTCCAGCGCACCGACACCGCGCTGGCGCTGCGCCGGCTGGTCGACCACCGCATGGGGCCGCTGCTGGAGCGGGCGGCCGGGACCGACCAGGCCTAGCCGGCGACGCGGCGCACGCGCACCGGCCCGCGTGCGGTGCCGACGTCGACGACCTCCCCGCGCTGGGTGACCTCCACCCGACCGGCCGCGGCCAGCCGACCGGCCGCTGCGCGGGCCGCGGGCATCAGCTCGCGCCAGCCGTCCGGGTCGACGGCGCGGGCGGCCTCCGACGGGCAGATCGTCGCGCCGGCCCGCCGGTCGTCGAGCAGCGCGCCGATCACCTGCTCCAGCCGCGCGTCGACGTCGTCCACGCCGCCCAGGGTGGACGTCGCGCCGCCGCCGCGCCACGGCACCCGGCTCCCGGCTCCCGGCCTGCGGCGTGCTCCCCCGCTGCTCCGCACGGCGGGCAGGGGGAACGCGTCCGCGGAGGGTCACGCGCCCGCGGTCCAGCGGGGGACGCCGTCGGCGCGGGGACGGCGGTCGCGGGATGCTGGGTGGGTGCGCCGCTGGACGACCGGGCTGCTCGCCGGCCTGCTGCTCGTGCTCGCCGGCTGGGTGCTGGCACCGGCCGCCTCGGCGTGCGGCTGCACCGGGGGGACGACGTCCGAGCACGCGCTGCGCGCCGACGCGGTGTTCGCCGGCCGGCTCGTCGACCGCGAGGTCATCGGCGGGACGGCCCTGCACGTCTTCGCCGTCGACACCGTCTACACGGGCGCGGTGTCCGCCCGCCAGGGCGTGCTGTCGCCCTCGTCCGGCGCATCGTGCGGTCTGGAACTCAGCGGGGAGGGGCCGTTCCTCGTGTTCGCCGCCCACGAGGACGGCCGGCTGGCCGCCGACCTGTGCGGCGGGACGGCGGCGTGGACCCCCGGGGCCGCGGCCGAGGTGCAGATGCTGACCGGCGCGACCGCACCCGAGCCCGGGTCGGCCGGCACCGAGCTGCCCGGGGGTCCGTCCGGCACGACCCTGGAGGCGGCTGTCGCCGTCCTGCTCGTGGCGGTGTTCGCAGGCGGGCTGCTCCTCCGGCGGCGGGCGGCCGGGTAGACCGGGCACCGCTGCCGACACCGCCCACCCACGACTCCGGGGTGCGGCGCCGTCGAGCGGTGCGCGGCTGGTCGCCGCGGACCTGTGCCGTGCTGAGCTGCGTGTACCCGGCCGTTCGACGGGGGTAGACCGGGCGGATGGCGAAGCGCACCCCGCTGGGGACCATCGGCAAGGGACGGCGCGGCATCAGCGTGGCGGGTTGGGCCCTGCGCGGCGCGGCGGCCGGCGCGGCGGGCAGCACCGCGCTCAACGCCGTCACCTACCTCGACATGACCGTCCGCGGCCGCCCGACGAGCTCCACCCCCGAGCAGACCGTCGAGAAGCTGGCCGAGAAGGCGCACGTGCCGATCCCGGGGGACGGCGACACGCGGCAGAACCGCATCCAGGGGCTGGGCCCGATCACCGGGCTGGTGGCCGGCGTGGGGGTCGGGGTCGTCGTCGGGCTGGTGCGCGCGGCCGGCTACCGGTCGCAGCCACTGGTCGGCACGCTGCTGACCACGCTGGGTGTGCTGGTCGTCGCCAACGGCCCGATGACCGTCCTCGGCATCACCGACCCGCGCACCTGGTCGGCGACCGACTGGGCCAGCGACATCGTCCCGCACCTGGCCTACGGCGCGGTCGTGAAGACGACGATGGACGCCTTCGACCGCCGGTGAGCGCCCGCGAGACCTGCCCAGCGGTGCCCATCAGCGGCGGGATCGCCACCACTGTGCAGATCTCGCGGCACGGAGCCGACCGGCGCAGCAGTCAGGCCCGCCAGCCGCCCTCGTCCACGCCGCCGGGCACCGGGGCGCCGGGGTCGTAGGGCTGCCGGGTGAAGACGAAGGTGCCCAGGTCCAGGTGGTCCTCGGCGATGCGCAGCGGCTCGCCGGCGTAGTAGCCGTCCAGGCCCACCCACGTGCCGTCGTCCCGGCGGGCGAAGCGGCTGGCCCGCCCGGCGCGGCCCGGCAGCGGGCCGAGGTGCAGCAGGCCGCCCGGCAGCGCCCGCAGCGCGTGCGGCCCGGGGCCCCAGTACCAGATGCCGAGGGCCTCCAGCGGGACCGGCGGCGGCGAGGGCACCCACGCCTCGACGACCCGCGGCTCGGCGGCGCGCAGGTCCGCGAGCAGGTCGGGCAGCAGCGGGTCCAGACCGGCGGTGGTGTTCGCCAGCGAGACGGCGCCGATCTGCTCCTCGCGGTCGACGAAGACGCCGGCGAGGAAGCCGGGCATCGAGCCGCCGTGGCCGACCAGCGTGCGCCCGTCGACCCGCAGCACCTGCAGCCCCAGCCCGTACGCCGACCACCCCGGTGCCGAGGAGTCCACGCCCGCGGGCACGGTCATCTCCTCCAGCGTCGCGGGGTCGAGCACGTCGCCGGTGTCGCCGAGCAGGAAGGCGGCGAAGCGCCCGAGGTCGGTCAGCGTCGCCCACAGCTGCCCGGCGGCGGCCATCACCCCGGCGTCGTGCTCGGGCTCGGGCAGGACGACGTCGGCCCACGGGTGCACCGCACGCCCCTCGGCGGCGGGGGCGACCGGCCGGGGCGTCGTCCGGTCCATGCCCAGGGGCGCCAGCACCTCGGTGCGGACGACGTCCTCCCACGGGCGCCCGCGCAGCCGGGCGACCAGCTCGCCGAGCAGGCCGAAGCCGAGGTTGGAGTAGTGGAAGCGGCGCGCGGCGCCGAGGACGACGTGCTCCGGAGCCAGCTGGAGGTCCGCCAGCGAGCCACCGGGCGCCCGCTCCCACCACGCGCCCGGGCTCTCCGCGGCGGCACCGGCGACGTGGGCCAGCAGCTGGCCGACGGTGCGGTCCCCGAGGGGAGTGCCGGGGACGTGCCGGTCGAGCGGGTCGTCGAGGTGCACCCGGCCCTCGTCGCGCAGCCGCAGGACGGCGACCGCGGTGACCGTCTTGCTGATCGAGCCCAGCCGGTACTGGACGTCGGTGTGCGGCTCGGGGACGTCGCCGCGGCCCGCCGACCAGGCCAGCCCGCCGTCCCGGACGACGCCGGCGACCAGGCTGGGCGCCCGGCCGTCGCGCTGGACCCGGGCGGTGCGGGCGAGCAGCAGTCGGGCGGTGGACGGCAGGACGGCGTCGGGCACGGGCCCAGACGCTAGCGAGCCGCGGCTCAGGAGGTGGGCGCCGCCTCGGGCACGGGCAGCCGGCCGGTGCGGGTGGCCCAGCGGTCGAACCACAGCGTGGCCAGCGGCGGCACCGACGCGGCGAGGGCCAGCAGGGTGGTCACCGCGTTCCAGCGCAGCACCCGGGCGGCCACGACCGCGACCACCACGTAGGCGACGAAGATGCCGCCGTGGATCGGGCCGAAGACCTGCACCCCGCGCTCTGAGGTCGCCAGCACGTACTTCACGAACATCCCGGCCAGCAGCCCCACCCAGGAGCACGCCTCGGCGAGGGCGACGGCACGGAAGGCCAGGGCGACGGCGCGCGGGGTCACGCGCCCCATGGTCCCCGACGCCGGGGCGGGCCGGCCGCGACGGTCGGGGTGACCCGCGCCACCCGTCGTCCCCCCGTGGCAGGGTCGGCGCCCGTGCGGGGTCTGGCGCGGCGCGAGTTCTGCCTGGTGCTGCTGCGCCGGATGGCCGACCTGCGCCCGGACCTGGTGGCCGAGGCGCTGCCCCGGCTGGGCGCCACGCGCGCGGAGGCGCACGCGGCGCACACCCGCTGGCAGGCGCTGCAGCACTCGCCGCGGGCACCGCGCGGGCTGGCGCTGCGCTCGGCCGTCCTCGGCCCGCCGGAGGAGACCGAGGACCGCCGCTCCGGCGACCTGGACCTGGAGGTGCGCCGCTGGCCGGTGCCGCTCTGGCCGCACCTCTGCTGGGAGGTGCTCTCCGGCACGGGCGGCAGCGTGCTGCACGAGCACCTGGTGCGGGCACCGGGCTCGCCCGTGCCGCGGGCCACGCCCGGCCGGCTGCTGGTGTGGGAGCACACCCTGGACGACGCCGTCGGCCTGCGCGGGGCGCGGAGCGTGGACCCCGGCGTGGTCACCCGCTGGGAGGTGCACCTGCCCGGCGGCGTCCGCGCCCGTTTCGTCTGGGGTCTGCTGCAGGCCGTCGACCCGTGAGGGACCCCTGCCCCGCCACGCGCGAGCTCGCGGCGGGCCCCGGCAGGGGGCCGGGGGACCTCATGACGCGATGCGGTTGAACTTCGGCGTCGCGCCCATGGTGTCGACGCTGGCGACCTTGACGACGTCGCCGGACGTCGGCGCGTGCACCATCTGCCCGTTGCCCAGGTAGATGCCGATGTGGCTGACCGGGCTGTAGAAGGCCACCAGGTCACCGGGGCCCGCCTCGGCCCGCGAGATCGGCGTCCCCATCTGCGACTGCATGCGGCTGGAGTGCGGCAGGCTGACGCCCACGGCCTGGAAGGCGTACTGCACCAGGCCGGAGCAGTCGAAGGAGCTCGGGCCGCCCGCGGCCCACACGTAGGGCTTGCCGCGCTGGGCCAGCGCGCGGTCGACGACCGCCTGGAGCGAGCCCCCGGCGACCGCCACGGGAGCGGAGGAGGCCGCGGCCGGCTCCTCCCGATCGGTGCGGCTGACCCGGCCGCCCTCGCCGGCGCCGTGCGCGGCCGCGGCGGCCCCGAGGGCGGCCCGCCGCTCCTCGGTGGACAGCCGGGCGTAGTCGGCCTGGTACTCGGCGATCCGGGCCTGCAGGTCGGCCTGCTGCTGGGCCACCGCGTCGTACTGCTGCTGCGCCTCGCCGGCGGCCCGGTCGGCCACGATCCGCGCCTGCGCGGCGGCCTCCCCCGCGACGACGGCCGCGTCGAGCAGCTCGCCCTGGTGGCCGGCCACGGCCTGCAGCAGGGTCACCCGGTCGACGAACTCGTCGGCGGACTCGCTGGTCATCAGCGCCTGGAACGACCCCATGGTCTCGCCGGTGAAGGCGGTGCGGGCGACGCCCACGACGGAGTCCCGGGCGAGGTCGACCGCCGCCTCCGCCTCGGTCACCGCCGCGGCCGCGGCCTGCGCGGCCGCCTGCTGGCCGGCCAGCAGCTCGCGCGCCTCGTTGAAGTCCTCGGTGAGGACCTCCAGCTCGTGCCCGCGGGCGGCGACGAGGGCCGCGGCCTCCGCAGCGGTGGTCGGCTCCTCGGCGCCGGCGGGAGCCGGGGCGAAGGCGAGACCGAGGGAGCCGGCGAGGACGAGGGCGGCGCGGCGGGCGGTGCGAGGGGTCGCCATGGTGCGGCGGCACTCCGTTCATCCACGGCCGCCTACCGGGTCAGCTGACGGGTTCGGGCCGGACGTGCCCGGCGCGGCCGGCTGCGGTGCCGGCGTGCGCGCTTCACCCCAGTGGTTCGGTGGGTCCCCGGCCCGGCGCCCTCGGGGAGGAGAGCGCCGGCTCGGCGGCATCCGCGGGGTGTCACCCAGGCTGGTGACGGAGCGCCCCGACGGGTGTACTCACCGTAGGGGCCGTGACGCCGCCGTGACAATCACCGGGATGTGATTTCGTGGACTCTCGACTCGACCGCACAGGTCGGCGACGACGGGCGGGGCGGGTGTGACGGGTGGGGTTCACCGGCGGCGCGGCGGGGCACGCAGCGGTCATGGATCTCAAGCGACCCCTCGTCGTGCTGGCCGCCGTCGCCGCCCTGGCCGGGTGCAGCGCCAGCACGGAGACCGGCGGCAACACCGATCTGGATCGGGGGACCACCGAGTGCGCCGCCGCCGAGGCCGGGTCGACCGACGAGGAGGCGTGCCAGGACACCGAGCAGGACAACGAGCAGCAGACCGACGAGGAGGACGACGGCGAGGGCTGACCGCGCACCGGCCCCGCGACGGACGGCCCTCCGGCCACGCACCGGTTACGGTCCGCCGGTGGGTGCGCACAGGTACGACGCCGTCGTCGTGGGAGCCGGGCACAACGGGCTGGTGGCCGCGGCCTACCTGGCCCGCGCCGGGTGGTCGGTCCTGGTGCTCGAGCGGCTCGCCGAGGTCGGCGGCGCCGCGGTCAGCCGGCAGGTCTTCCCCGGCGTCGACGTCCGGCTGTCGGCCTACTCGTACCTGGTCAGCCTGCTGCCCGACCGGATCGTCACCGACCTCGGCCTGCAGGTGACGCTGGCCGATCGCGCGGTCGCCTCCTACACCGCCGTCCCCGGCGGCCCGGGGCTGCTCGTGGAGCGGGACGAGGGTCCCGCCACCGCCGCGTCCTTCCGGGCCCTCACCGGCTCCGACGCCGAGCTGGCGGCCTGGCAGCGGTTCTACGGCCGGGTCGCCACGCTCGCCGAGGACCTCGCGCCCACCCTCACCGAGCCGCTGCTGTCCCCCGCCGACCTGGCCGGCCGGCTGCGCGACCCGCAGCTGTGGCACGACCTGCGGGAGCGCCCGCTGGCCGACGTGGTCGCCGACGAGGTGTCGCACGACGTCGTCCGCGGGGTGGCGCTCACCGACGGGCTGATCGGCACCCACGCCGACGTGCACGCCGCCGACGGCCTGGCCGGGCGCTGCTTCCTCTACCACGTGGTCGGCAACGGCACCGGACGCTGGCGGGTACCGGTCGGGGGGATGGGCGCGGTCAGCGGCGCGATGGCCGCCGCGGCGCGCGGCGCGGGCGCCGAGCTGATGACCCGGGCCGAGGTGACGGCGGTCGAGCCGCGGGGCGACGGCGCCACCGTGCACTGGACCGACGACGACGGCGCCGAGCGGGCGGTGGACGCCGGCTGGGTGGTCGGTGGCGCCGCCCCGGCGGTGCTCCAGCGGCTGCTCGGCGAGACGCCCCGCCCCTCTGTTGACGGCGCCCAGCTCAAGGTCAACATGGTGCTGGCGCGGCTGCCCCGGCTGCGCTCCGGGGTGGACCCGGCGGTGGCCTTCGCCGGCACCTGCCACGTCGACGAGGCGGCGTCGCAGCTCGACGACGCCCACGCGCAGGCCGCCGCCGGCCGGCTGCCCGACGTCGTCCCCTTCGAGGTCTACTGCCACTCGCTGACGGACCCGACGGTGCTGGGCCCGGCGGAGCGGGGCGCGGGCTGGCACACCCTCACCTTGTTCGGCCTGCACACCCCGGCGGCGCTGTTCCGCGAGGACCCGGAGGGCAGCCGGGACGAGGCGGTGCGCCGGGTGGTGGCCCAGCTGGACGCGCACCTGGCCGAGCCGCTGCTGGACTGCCTGGCCCGTGACGCCGAGGGCCGGCCGTGCCTGCAGGCGGCCTCGCCGCTGGACGTCGAGGCGTCCCTGGCGATGCCGGGCGGGCACATCTTCCACGGCGACCTCTCCTGGCCGGTCGCCGCGACGCCGGACGAGGTCGGCACCTGGGGCGTGGGGACGGCGCACCCGCGGGTGGTCGCCGCCTCCTCGGGCGGCACCGTGCGCGGCGGGGCGGTCAGCGGCCTCGGCGGCTACGCGGCGGCCCGCTCCCTGCTGGACCGGCGCTGAGGCGGGCCTGGTCGGTGCGCCGGCTGCGCGCCGAGGCGGCGGCGCTGCTGCGCGGCGCCGCCGAGCAGCTGCGCGGCCGGGACGTCGCGCTGATCGCCGCCGGGCTGACCTTCTACGCCGGCATCGCCGTGGTGCCGTTGCTGCTGGTCGCCTTCTCGCTCACCGCGCTGCTCACCTCGGCCGAGCGGGTGCGCGAGCTGAGCGACCGGCTGGCCCAGCTGCTGCCGCCGCAGCTGGGCGCTCCCGGGGCGCTGCGGACGCTGGCCGAGGCCGGCACCGGCCTGGACCTGCTGGGCTTCGTCCTGGCGCTGGTCCCGCTGTCGTTCTACGGCGAGGGGCTGCGCCGAGCGCTGCTGCGCTTCACCCCCCGCCAGGACCGGCTGACCGGCTGGCGCGGGCGGCTGCTGGCGCTGCCGCTGGTGCTGGCCACGCCGTTGCTGATGTACCCGCTGCTGCTGGCCGCGTCGGCGATGGTGGAGCTCACCGAGCGGGGCAGCGCGCTGGGCACCGTCGCCGTCGGCTACTACTCGGTGCTGTTCGCCCTGACCGTGCCGCTGCTGTGGGGCTTCGGCGTGGTCGCGGCCGGGGACCTGCGCTGGCCGGCCCTGGTCTCCGGCGTGCTGTTCACCGCCGCCTGCCTGTCGGGTTTCCTGCAGGGCTTCGCGATCTTCCTGGCCCTGCCGCTGGCGCTGGGCGCGCCGTTCGGCGGCCTGACCGTGGTCGGCGCGGTCGTGGCGATCAGCCTGTGGCTGTTCCTGCTGCACCTGGTCGTGATCGCCGGCTGGCTGCTGACCCAGTCACTCGACGGCCGGCTGCGGCGAGGGGCTCAGTCCTCCGGCCGGCCGGAGTCCGGCCGGCCCTGACCGTCCTGGCCCCCGTCCTGGCCCCCGTCCTGGCCCTCGTCCTGGCCCTCGTCCTGGCCCTCGTCCTGGCCAGGGCCCTGTCCCTGCTCCTGGGCGGGCTCCTCCGGCGCCCGCTCGGGTTCGGGTTCGGGCTCCGGGGAGTCGGCCGGCGGCTCCGGGGCCTCCGACTGCTGCTGACGCTCCCGCGACGGCTCGGGGTCCGGTTGCGGCCGCGGCGGGACGTAGTCCTCGCCGTTGCTGACCAGGATCGAGACGACCTGGCCCGGCACCGCCCGGCCGCCGCGCGGCGGGCTGGTGCCCAGGAAGGTGCCGGAGCGCCGGGCGCTGTCGGTCTCGACGGTCCGGTGGTCGAAGCCGGCCTCCTCGAGCGCCGCCCGGCAGGCCCGCACCGAGGAGCAGCCCGGCACCGGACGGGTGTTGCCGTTCATCACGACGTCGTCGGCCGGCGGGAACTCCCCGCTGCCCCGGGCCTCCAGGATCGGTGCCATCGCGTCGCGCCAGACGGTGGCCGCCTTGCCGCCGCCGAACCCGCCGACGTTCTGCTTGCGCTTGGGGTTGAGCACCATGACGCTCGCGGCGATCTCCGGGGTGTACCCGACGAAGGCGATCGAGTCGTTGTCCTGCGACGTCCCGGTCTTGCCGGCGATCTGGTGGCCCGGGACGTACGCGCGGGTGCCGGTCGCGCCGGAGTTCCCCGGCTCGACGTCCTTGCGCAGCATCTGGTTGAGCGTGTTGGCCACGCCGGGCTTGATCGCCTCGGGGGTGCAGCGGTCACCGACGGCGATCGGCTCGCCGTCCGGCCCGAGCACGGGGTCGCCGTGCTGGTCGAGCACCGCGGTCACCGGGACGACCTCGCACTGGGTGCCACCGGCCGCCAGCGTCGAGTAGGCGCTGGCCAGGGCGAGCGGGCTGGTGGCCTCGGAGCCGAAGGTGAACGACCCCCGGTTCTCGTCGATGATCTGCTGCGGCAGCGCCGGGTCGCTGAACTGGAACAGCCCCATCCGCTCGGCCATCCGCACCGGCTCCTCGACGCTGCCGAGGGCGTCCTCGAGGGCCAGGAAGTAGGTGTTGGAGGACTGGTAGAGCGCGGTGGTCAGGTCCAGCGTGGAGCGGAACGTGCCGGCGTTCTCGACGTCGTAGGGCCCGCTGCCGTCCCGGTAGACGCGGGACACGTAGGGGTCCGACGTCGTCAGCGTGTAGTAGCCCGAGAAGCCCCGGTCCAGCGCCGCCGCGGCGGTGAAGACCTTGTAGGTCGAGCCGGAGCCCTTGCTGGCGGCGAGGTTGAGGTTGAACGACTCCTGCGCGCGGTCCTCCTTGTCGTAGCCGAAGACCCGGTTGACGCTCATCGCCAGCAGGTGGCCGGTGCCTGGCTCGACGGCGGTGAACATGCCGGCCAGCGAGTTGCCCATGGCCAGCGTCTCCAGGACGGCGGCGTCCCCGGCGCGCTGCAGGTCGGTGTCCAGCGTGGTCTGGATGACGTAGCCGCCGTTGTCCAGCTCCTGCTGGGTCAGCCCCAGCTCCTGGATGAGGTAGCGCTGCACGAAGTCGCAGACGAAGGGCCCGACCGATGCCTGGGCGCAGCCGCGGGGCGGGGCCGGCGCGGGGGCGAGACCCAGCGGTGCGGCCTGCGCCGCGGCGACCTCCGCCTGACCGATCAGGCCCTGCTCGGCCATCCGGGACAGGACCTCGTTGCGGCGCGTGGTGGCCGCCTCGGGGTCGGTGAAGGGGTCGTCCTCGGTCGGGCTCTGCGCCAGGCCGGCCAGCAGGGCGGCCTGCGGCAGGGTGAGGGCGGCGGCGTCGATGCCGAAGAAGGCCCGCGCGGCCGGCTGCACGCCGTAGGCGTTCTGCCCGAAGTAGACGATGTTGAGGTAGCGGGTGAGCAGCTCGTCCTTGGAGTAGGTGTCCTCGAGGGCCAGCGCCAGCCGGGCCTCCCGCAGCTTGCGGCCGAGCGTCTGCTCGGTGGCCGCGCTGCGCTCCTCGGGGGTGTCCGCGGTCTGCAGCAGGGTCTGCTTGACCAGCTGCTGGGTGAGCGTGGACCCGCCCTCCTGCACGCCCCCCGCGGCGAGGTTGGTGACCAGCGCCCGCGCCGTGCCCTGCACGTCGAGGCCGTGGTGGTCGTAGAAGCGGGCGTCCTCGATGGCGATCATCGCCTGCTTCATGACCTCGGCGATGCGGTCGCCGGTCACGGGGGCCCGGTTCTCCTCGTAGAAGGAGGTGATCACCTCGCCGTTGGCCGCCTTGAGCACGGTGTTCGCGGGCGGTGCGTCGACGGTGAGCTCGGTGGGCAGGTCACCGAGCAGGCTGGTCGACTGCTGGGCGGCCACCGCCGGCCCGCCGACCCAGGGGAAGAGGAGGCCCGCGACGAGTGCTCCGGCCACCACGACCGTGGCAGCGAGCTTGAGCACCGTCCTGACCCGTGCGTCCGAGCGCAGGTCCATGGGCCCCCTTTCGTGGAGTGTCACTGGAACAGGATTCGGCGTCGGCCACAACCACCCGCGCCGAGGGCATGATCACCCGCTGCGCGTGCGACACAGGCGTCACGCCACGAGCAGCTCCGGCAGGTCGCCGGTGTGCAGCACCACCAGTGTGCTCACCGCCCGGGTGAGGACGACGTAGAGCCGGTGCAGCCCGCGCGGCTCGGCCGCGGCGATCGCGGCGGGGTCCACCACGACGACCGCGTCGAACTCCAGCCCCTTCGCCAGCGTGGCCGGGACGACGGCCAGCAGCCCCGCGTCGCCGTCCTCCCCGAGGACCGACGCGGGCAGCCCGGCGGCGACCAGCGCACCGGTCACCTCGGCCACGGCGGCGTCGGCGCAGACCACCCCGATCGAGCCCGGCGTGGCCGCGAGCTCGCGCACCACGTCGGGCAGCGGGCCGTCCGGCCGGACGCGCAGCGACCCCGTTCCGCGGCGCACCGCCGTGGCGACCGGCAGCCCGGGCGCGATCGCCGGCAGCAGCCGGTTGGCGTACTCGAGCACCTCGCCGGGCACCCGGTAGCCGCGGGTGAGCGGCCGCACGGCGGTCTCCGGCCGCCCCAGACCCGCGAGCGTGCGGCTCCAGTCGGCCGCCGACCACGGGCTGGTGGCCTGCGCGAGGTCGCCCAGCACGGTGAGCGACCCGGCGGCCAGGCGACGGGCGATCGCGCGGCACTGCATGGGTGAGAGGTCCTGCGCCTCGTCGACGACCACGTGCCCGTAACCGGCACTGCGCTCCAGCAGCCCGGCGACCTCGTCGACCAGCACCGCGTCGGCCTCGGTCCAGGGAGCGCCGCGCAGCGGGCCGGCCGGGCGGAGGAGCAGCGCCTGCTCGCCGTCGTCGAGCACGCCGCGGGCCGCCCGCGCCAGGACGGCGGGGTCGGTGAGCAGGGCGTGCACCAGCTCCGCGGCGTCCCGGGCCGGCCACACCGCGTCGCAGAACGCGCGCACCTCCGGGCTGCGGGCCGCCCGGCGGGTCTCGGCGTCGGTGGGGCTGCCGCCGGCGGCCTCGGCCTGCCGTCGGGCGTCCTCGGCCAGCAACATCGCCAGCCGCTCCCGTCCGGCGGCGTGGTGCAGCACCTGCTGGTCGTCGCCGGCCCGGCCGCGGCGGCGCAGGTCGTCGACGTACCGCTTCAGCCGCTCCACCGGCACGCGCCGACGGCGCCCGGTCATCGGCACCTGGACGTCGTCCGCCGGCTTGGTGATCGAGCCCCACAGGGCGCGGTGCAGCACCTCGGCCATGCGGGCGTCGCCCTTGAGGACGGCGACCCCGGGGGCGTCCGTGCCGCGCACCGGCACCCGGGCGGTCAGCTCGGCGACGGTGGTCTGGTCGACGTCGACCTCGCCGAGGGTGGGCAGCACCTGCTCGATGTAGCGCAGGAACGCGCGGTTGGGTCCCACGACGAGGACGCCGGTGCGGGCCAGCTGGCCGCCGTGGGTGTAGAGCAGGTAGGCCGCGCGGTGCAGGCCGACGGCGGTCTTCCCGGTGCCCGGAGCGCCCTGCACGCAGATCGACTCGGCCAGCGGCGCCCGCACGATGGCGTCCTGCTCGGGCTGGATGGTGGCCACGATGTCGCGCATCGGCCCGGAGCGCGGGCGCTCGATCTCCTGCTCGAGCAGCCTGCTGGAGGCGGCGTCCCCCACCCCGAGCAGCTCGTCCTCGTAGCTGGTGAGCTCCCCGCCGGCGAAGCCGAAGCGGCGGCGGCGCACCAGGCCCTGCGGATCGGCGGCGCTGGCCTGGTAGAACGGCCGGCTCATCGGCGCCCGCCAGTCGATGACGACCGGGGTGCCGTCGGTGTCGCGCACGTGCCGGCGACCGATGTGGAAGGTCTCGACGCCGGTGTCGGTGCGGCCGAAGAACGGCGGGACGCCCGGGTCGGCGGCCAGCGCCCGCAGCCGATCGGCACGGGCGGCGCCGAGCCGCTCGGACGCCCAGGCGTCGACGCCGGCGTCGACGACGGCGGAGGTGGCCGCGCGCATGGCGGTCAGGCAGTCGGCCGCGTGCGCCAGGTGGGCGCGCTCGGCGGTCAGCACGGGGTCGGAGGCGACGGTCGTCTCGCGCATCGCGGAGGACACGGTCGGTGGACGTTACGCGCGCTCCTGGGCGGGGAGGAAGGGGTCATGCCCGAGACGATGCTCGCCGGACGGTTGGACGTGCGCACCCGCGACTTCGCGGTCGAGGAGGTGCCCAAGCCCTCCCCCGGCCCCGGCGAGGTGCTGGTCCGGGTGGCTGCCGCCGGCATCTGCCTGTCCGACGTCCACCTCATCGAGGGCCAGCTCAGCCCGCTGTTCCTCGCCGGCGACGCGGTGACCCTCGGCCACGAGGTGGCCGGCACCGTCGCCGAGTTGGGGGACGGCGTGACCGGCGCGACCGTGGGGCAGCGGGTGCTGCTGCAGGCCGGCGAGGAGAGGGACGGCTGGGTGCACACCCGGGGTGTCGACTACGACGGGGGCTGGGCCGAGTACGCGCTGGCCACGGTCGGCACGCTGGTGCCGGTGCCGGACGGGATGCCGCTGGAGCAGGCCTGCATCGTGCCGGACGCGGTCTCCACGCCGTGGGCCTCGATCGTGCGCACCGCGGGCGTCCGGGCCGGTCAGCCGGTCGGCGTCTGGGGCATCGGCGGCCTGGGCGCGCACGCCGTGCAGCTGCTGCGGCTGGCCGGGGCGGCACCGATCGTGGCCGTCGACCCGGTGCCCGCCGCGCGCGAGCGGGCGCTCGCCTTCGGCGCCGACCTCGCCCTCGACCCGGCGGACGACGTCGCCGCGCGGGTGCGGGAGCTGACCGGCGGTGCCGGGCTGGCGCACGCCTTCGACTTCGCCGGGGTGGCGCAGGTGCGCGAGCAGGCGGTGCGGACGCTGGAGCGCGACGGCGCCCTGGTCCTCGTCGGGCTCACCGACCAGCCGCTGACCATCCGCAACGGCACTCAGTTCAGCTACTTCGGCCAGCGGGTCCTCGGCCACTACGGCTCCGAACCCGCGCACGTGCAGGAGCTGGTGTCCCTGGTCCGGCACGGCCGGCTGGACCTCTCCCGGTCGATCTCGGGCACGCTGCCGCTGACCGAGGCCGCCCGCGGTGTGGAGATGCTCGCGCGCAAGGAGGGCGACCCGATCCGTCTCGTGCTCACGCCGTGAGGTGTCCGGCCGTGATCATCGGCGGGTGGTCGCCCGACACGCTGCGAGCGACCACCGCACGCCGATGATCACGGGGGCGACCGCTCGCCCGGCTCCACGATGTGGACCTCGACCGCGCGGAACTGCGCCGGGGTCTCCAGCAGCACCGCCTTCGTCGGGTCGCCCACCTCCAGCGCCGGCCCGCGGCGCAGCGCGGCCAGCGCCCGCAGCCGCGGGTCGGCCAGGACGTCGTCCACCAGGCCGCGGTCACCGCCGGTGAACAGCGCCTCGACCTCGCCGGCGTGGGGCAGCAGCACCCGGACGGCGGTCTCGACCGCGGCACCCACCACCGCGTCGGTCTGGTGGGCCCGCCGCCGGGCGAAGCGCTGCTGCGACCAGCCGCCGGCCGCCGTCCGCCCCTGGACCTGGCGCGCGTCGACCTTGGAGACCACCAGGTCCCCGCCGTCGAACACCCCGACCGCCCACCGTCCGCGGCGGACGAGCAGGACGGCGGCGCGGTGCGGCACGCGGACGGCCGCGGTGAACGAGGAGAGCACCAGCGGGGTGGGTGGGGACGTCGCAGCCGGCCCCGGCCGCCACTCGAACGGCGCCCGCAGGGTGACCTCGGTGGTGTCCGCGCAGGTCACCCGGACACCGTCGGCCACCGGCTCGACGGCGTCGAAGGTGCCGTGCCGGCCGGCGACCCCGTCCAGCCAGCGCCCCAGGCGTTCGGGCGGGACGCGCAGCCGCCGGCCGCCGCCGGCGGCGGGCCGGGACCGGGTCAGGCGCCGTCCCGGGTGGTGGGCAGCCCGGCCGCGGCCCAGGCCCGGTAGCCGCCGACCACGTCGGTGGCGCGGTGCAGGCCCAGTGCGCGCAGCGAGTCGGCGGCGAGGCTGGAGGCGTAGCCCTCGTTGCAGAGCACGATCACCTCGACGTCGTGCCCGGTGGCCTCGGGCAGCCGCGCGTCGCTGGCCGGGTCCAGGCGCCACTCGAGCACGTTGCGCTCGACGACCACGGCACCGGGGACCTCGCCGTCGGCCTCGCGCTGGGCGACCGGGCGGGTGTCGACGAGCAGGGCGCCGTCGGCCATCCGCGCCGCGGCCTCGGCCGGCTGGAGGCGGTGGAGGCGCCCACGCGTCTCCGCGAGCACCTCGTCGATGGAGCGTGGGGCGGGCGGGGTGCCGCCGGGCTCCGTCCTCGGCCCGGTCACCGGGCCATCGCCGGCTCGGCGGCGTGCTCGGCCGGCACGTGCAGCAACCGCTGGGTGGCCGCGACGACCACCGTGGCGACGGCGGCGGCGAGGGTGGCCACCCAGAACGCGGAGCTGGCCCCGGTGGTGTCCACCAGCTTGCCGGCGGCCGAGGAGCCGAGGGCGACCCCGAGACCCAGGGCGGTGCCGATCCAGGTGAACGCCTCGGTGGTGGCCGAGCGCGGGACCAGCACCTCGGCGAGGGTGAACGAGCTGATTAACGACGGGGAGACGGCGAGCCCCGCGACCACCACGAACGGGATCAGCAGCCAGACGTCGCGCACCAGCGCCAGCGGCAGGCTCAGCACCGTCAGCACGGCGAGGACGACGACCAGCCGGTGGCGCAGTGGGTGCCGCCAGTGCACGCTCCCCCAGCCGATGCCGCTGGCCATGGACCCGAGCGCCAGCGCCGCGATGAGCACGCCGGACAGCGCCATCGCGCCGGCCTCGTCGGCGAAGGCGACGAGCGCGATCTCCAGGCTGCCGAGGATCGCGCCGACGGCGGCCCCGACGACGAACAGCACCTGGAGTCCGGGCGTGCGGATGGCCGACGGGCCGCTGCGGGCGGCGTGCCCGTGCGGTGGCGGCTCGGTGCGGCCCTGGGCGGCGAACAGCAGGCTGCCGACGACGGCGAGGACGAAGGCGGTGACCACCCCGGAGGTGGCGTGCCCGGTCGTGGACAGGAAGGTGACCAGCACCGGACCGACGATGAAGACGAACTCGTCGACCACCGACTCCATCGCCAGCGCCGCCGGCAGCCGGTGCGTGCCGCGGAGGAGGTGGGTCCAGCGGACCCGGATCATCGACGCGACCGGGGGGATGCAGGCGCCGGCCAGCCCGGCCGAGGCGAACAGGATCCAGCGCGGCCAGTCCTCCTTGACCGCGGGCAGGAACACGCACCCCGCGGCCACGAAGACGGCGAGCACCGGCAGCAGCGTGCGGCGCTGGCCGTGGGTGTCCGCCCACCGTCCCAGCAGCGGACCGGAGATCGCCGTGGTGACGGCCCCGGTCGCGGCGACCGCCCCGCCCAGCCCGTAGCTGCCCGTCTCGGAGGCGATGAGCAGGACCGAGCCGAGCCCGACCATCGACAGCGGCAACCGCCCGACGAAGGCGGCCAGCACCATCGGCAGTGCGTGGGGCGTGCGGAGCACGTGCAGGTACGGGTTGAGCACGGATGGCGACCTGTCGTCTCAGGTGAGGGGCTCCGGTACGACGGACCACGCTAACCGACCGGAGCAGCGGCGGCCCGGCGGCGAGGAGCCGGTCGCGTGCCCCGCCTCCGGAACGGCGCAGGGCCCCGCACCGGTCGCCGTCGACCGGTGCGGGGCCCTGCGGGACCGACTCCGGGGAGCCGGCGCGGCCGGCTCTAGGCGAGCCGGTGCTCCAGGATGGCGAGCTCGTCCCACATGGTGCTGGGGAGCTTGTCGCCGAACTTCTCGAACCACTCGGTGATCTGCGGGATCTCGGCGCGCCACTCGTCCTTGTCGACGGCGAGCGCCTTCTCCACCTGCTCGCGGGTCAGGTCCAGCCCGGAGACGTCCAGCGAGTCCGGCGTCGGCACGTGGCCGACCGCGGTCTCCTCGGCCGCCGCGGTGCCCTCGAGCCGCTCGACGACCCACTTGAGGACCCGGCTGTTCTCGCCGAAGCCCGGCCACAGGAAGCCGCCGTCCTCGTCGCGGCGGAACCAGTTCACGTAGAAGATCCGCGGCAGCTTGCTGGCGTCGTGGGCCTTTCCCGTCTCGACCCAGTGGCGGAAGTAGTCACCGGCGTTGTAGCCGATGAACGGCAGCATGGCGAACGGGTCCCGGCGGACGACGCCGACCGCACCGGTGGCGGCGGCGGTGGTCTCCGAGGACAGCGTCGCGCCCATGAAGACGCCGTGGTTCCAGTCCCGGGCCTCGCTGACCAGCGGGATGGTCGTCTTGCGGCGGCCGCCGAAGAGGATCGCCGAGATCGGCACGCCCTTCGGGTCGGTGTACTCCGGCGCCAGGATCGGGCACTGGGTGATCGGCGTGCAGAACCGGCTGTTCGGGTGGCTGGAGGGCTCGTCGCTGTCCGGCGTCCAGTCCCGGCCCTTCCAGTCGGTGAGGTGCGCCGGCGGCTCGTCGGTCATGCCCTCCCACCAGATGTCACCGTCGTCGGTGAGGGCGACGTTGGTGAAGACCGAGTTGCCCTTGTCGATCGTGCGCATCGCGTTGGGGTTGGTGTCCCAGCCGGTGCCGGGGGCGACCCCGAAGAGGCCGAACTCGGGGTTGAGCGCGTAGAGCCGGCCGTCCTCGCCGAAGCGCATCCAGGCGATGTCGTCGCCGAGGGTCTCGACCCTCCAGCCCGGGATGGTCGGCTCGAGCATCGCCAGGTTGGTCTTGCCGCAGGCCGAGGGGAAGGCGGCGGCGATGTAGTAGGTCTTCTGCTGCGGGCTGGTCAGCTTGAGGATCAGCATGTGCTCGGCGAGCCAGCCCTCGTCGCGCGCCATGACCGAGGCGATGCGCAGGGAGTAGCACTTCTTCCCGAGCAGGGCGTTGCCGCCGTAGCCCGAGCCGTAGGACCAGATGGCCCGCTCCTCGGGGAAGTGCACGATGTACTTGGTGTCGCTGCAGGGCCACGGCACGTCCTGCTGGCCCTCGTCGAGCGGGGCGCCGAGGGAGTGCATCGCCGGCACGAACGGCCGGTCGGTGCCCATCGCCTGCAGGACGTGGCTGCCGATGCGGGCCATGACCCGCATCGAGACCACGACGTACTCGGAGTCGGTCAGCTCGACGCCGAACATCGGGTTCTCGGCCTCGACCGGGCCCATGCAGAATGGGATGACGTACATCGTCCGGCCGCGCATGCACCCCCGGTACAGCTCGGTCATGATCGACTTCATCTCGGCCGGGTCCATCCAGTTGTTGGTGGGACCGGCGTCGGCCTCGTCGACCGAGCAGATGAAGGTGCGGTCCTCGACGCGCGCGACGTCGCTGGGGTCCGAGGCGCACCAGAACGAGTTGGGCTTCGCGTCCAGGCGGGTGAAGGTGCCGGCGTCGACCAGCTGCTGGGTGAGCCGCTCCCACTCCTCGTCGCTGCCGTCGACCCACACGACCCGGTCCGGCGTCGTCAGCTCGGCCATCTCCCGCACCCAGGCGAGCAGCCGGGCGTGCGTGGTGGGGGCGTTCTCGATACCGGGGGTGGCCACTGAAGTCACGGCGTCTCCATCCTCTGGGCACACCGGGCGGGGACCCGCCGGCGCTGTACTCGTCCTGCTCAGCTGTCGTCCGGGCCGCCGGGCGCCACGGGCGCCGGTGGGGTCCCGGGTCCGGACAGCCTAACGGTGCGGACGACCACTGTAACCGTGAGAGATGTTACGTATAAGACGTCTACCTCGCGGGCCGGAAGACCCTGGTGGGGCTGCCCGTCGACCCGGCCGCGCGGACCGTGCACCGGCCTCCGCGCCGACCGTGGGGCCGTCTCCCGCGGCCCGGCCGACCTGGGTCGCGGCAGCCCACGCGGTGGCGGGGCGACCCCGGCGTCGCCGTCCACCCCGCTCGGGGGGTCCGCAGCGCGGGGACGCCCTCCAGGCGCCGGGTCAGGAGCCGGTCGACATCCCGTAGACCGGCCCGGCGACCTCGGCGGCGAAGTCCTCCCAGTCCCGCGGGACGGGCCGCCCGCCGACCTCGGCGTCGAACTTGTCCAGGTACCAGTGCCAGCCGGCGGCGAAGTCGGCGACGTCCGCGTCAGGGGCGAACAGCTGGCGGAAGCGCAGGACCGACCGGTCCTCCTCGGCCCACAGGTCCAGCTCGACGGACCAGTCGGCCTGACCGACCCACTCGACGACCAGCCGGCGCGGCGGGTCGCACTCGGCGATGCGCACCGCCTCGCCGGCAGGCTCGTCCTCGTGGGTCATCGTGAAGGTGCCGGCGCCGCCGGGTGCACGCTCGCCGTCGTAGGTGCCGATCCAGCGGGCCAGCCGGTCGGGCTCGGTGAGCGCCGACCACACGTCCTCGACCGGGTCCGGCCAGGAGCGGCGGAACTCCAGGCGCTGCCGGCCGTCGTCCTCGGTGCTGACGACACCACGGCGGGCCATCGCGTCGGACAGGGCGTCCTGCTGGGTCATGGCGTCCCTCCACTCCTGCGGGCCCGTCGGCCGCGGGCCATCTCGGTGTCCAGTGCGTCGAACCGCCGGGCCCACAGGTCGCGGTAGGGCTCCAGCCAGTCGTCGAGCTCCCGCAGCGGGCGCGGGTCGAGCACGTAGAGCCGCCGGCGTCCCTCGACCCGGCTGCGGACCAGCCCGGCCTCGCGCAGCACGCGGAGGTGCCGGCTGATCGCCGGCCGGCTCACCGGGAACCGCTCGGCGAGTTCCCCGGCGGCCAGTTCCCCCCGTGCCAGCAGGGCGACCAGCTCGCGCCGGGTCGGATCGGCGAGGGCCGCGAGCGCCTCCACCCAGTATGCGTAACACACGGGTTACGCATTCGGCCAGGGGTTGGCGCGCGACCCCGCCGGGAACCGGAGCCGCATGACGGTCACCGACCCCGACGTCCCGGACCCGCTCAACGACCCCCGCACCCTGCAGGCCGACCCCGGCGCGTACGGGCAGGGCGGGGACCTCGCCTCGACCGAGGACGACGCCGTGTCGACCGGCGCGGACGAACTGGCCGCGGACGACCTGACCGGCGACGACCCGACCGACGACGACCTGACCGCCGGTCGGAACGCGGCCGACGACGCCGGCGGTGGCGACGTGACCGGCGGCGCGTTCTCCGAGAGCCCGCGCGGCTGAGACGAGGCGGTCCGTTTCAGGAACCGCCGGCCGGGCAACCCTCGGGCCCCAGTCACCCAGCGAGGAGGAGGACCACCATGGCCACCGGTGAGACCGGCTTCGAGGACGTCACCTACGACCTCATCTCGGTGCAGTACCACTCGCTCAAGGCCGGGCACGACTACGGCCAGTACGTCCGTGACGCGGAGAACGCCGGGCTGCAGGACATCGCGTCGTTCTTCCGCGAGGTCATGGAGCAGGACTCCGCGCGGGCGCGGCGCTGCCACGAGTTCCTGCGGCAGATCTCCGGCACCGAGCAGGGCGGACCCGCGACCCAGTAGTGGAAGGACCCCGTCCTCCCCAACCTTCGCAGGCTCAGGTCGGGGCCCGGGACGGGGCCGGTCAGGAGCGGCACGGGCACGATGGCCGCGTGATCCGCACACCGCTGACCCGCACCTTCTCCCTGGCCGCACCGGTCGTCGGGGCACCGATGGCCGGTGTGGCCGGCGGTGCGCTGGCCCGGGCCGTCTCGCTGGGCGGGGGCCTCGGGATGATCGGCGTCGGCAACGCCGCCACGACGGACTTCGTCGCCGAGCAGGCGGCCATCCCCGCGACCGACGGCCTGCCGTTCGGCATCGGCCTCATGGCCTGGGCGCTGGCCGAGCGCCCCGAGCTGCTCGACGCGGCGATCGCCGCGGGCCCGGCGCTGGTGTCGGTCTCCTTCGGCGACGCTGCACCCGCCGCCGCGCGGCTGCACGACGCGGGCATCGCCGTCGCCGCGCAGGTGAACACCGCCGACGACGTCCGGCGGGCGCAGGCGGCCGGGGTGGACCTGCTCGTCGCCCAGGGCACCGAGGCCGGCGGGCACACCGGGCAGCGGGCCACCCTGCCGCTGCTGCAGGAGGTGCTGACCCTGGCCGACCGCCCGGTCCTCGCCGCCGGCGGCATCGCGACCGGGGCGGGCATGGCCGCGGCCCTGGCCGCCGGCGCCGCCGGGGTGTGGATCGGCACGCCGCTGCTCGCCTGCCCCGAGGGGCTCAACTCCCCCGCCGCCCGGGCCCGCGTCTGTGCGGCCACCGGTGAGGACACCGTGCTGACCCGTGCCTTCGACGTGGCGCAGCGGCTGGCCTGGCCCGAGCGCTGGCCGGGACGGGCGGTGGCGAACGACTTCAGCCGTGAGTGGCACGGCCGGGAGGTCGAGCTGGCGGCGGACGCCGAGGCGGCCCGCCGGGTGCAGGAGGCACGCCGGACCGGCGACCTCTCCGCGGCCCCGCTCTATGCCGGGGAGTCGGTCGGCCTGGTCACCGGGGAGCGCCCCGCGGCCGACGTCGTCCGGGAGCTGGCCGCCGGTGCCGAGCGAGCGCTACGAGCGGCCTGCGACCTGCTGACCTGACCGCGCGGCGTCGGCCCACGCCCGCTCCAGGACCTGCAGCAGCAGGTCGACGGGCTGGGCGCCGGCGGCGCCGTACCTGCGGTCGACGACGAAGAAGGGGACGCCGGTCGCCCCGAGCTCCTGGGCGGTGCGGATGTCGTCGAGGACGGCGGCGCGGTACCGGTGGTCGGCGAGCGCGGCGCGCACCTCGGCCTCGTCCAGGCCGACCTCCACCGCCAGCGCGACCAGGGAGTCGACGTCGAAGACCGACCGTCCCTCCTCGAAGTGCGCGTGCAGCAGCCGCTCCTTCACCGCGCCCTGGAGCCCGCGCGCGGTGGCGAGGTGGAGGAGCTCGTGGGCCAGCAGCGTGTTGCCGCTGACGCCGCTCGCCAGGTCGTAGTGCAGGCCCTCGCCGGCGGCGGTCTCCTCGACGTGCTGCATCATCCCGCGCACGTCCTCGACCGGTCGGCCGAACTTCGCGGCCAGCGCCGGGAGGGTCCGGTGGGTCTCGCCCTCGGGCGTGCTCGGGTCGAGCTGGAAGGACCGCCAGACGACCTCGACCTCGTCCCGGTGGGGGAACCGCTCCAGCGCGGCCTCCAGCCGGCGCTTGCCGATGTAGCACCAGGGGCAGACGACGTCGGACCAGACCTCGATGCGCACGGACCGCAGCAACCCCGTCACCCGCGGGCTCATTCCGGCCGGTGCGCCCCCGCCCGCGCCCGGGCGTCCCCGAGGCTGGGGTCGGGGAAGCGCACCGCACCTCCGCGCCGCCGGGGTCGTGCGGAGTGGGGGTCCGGAGGGTCCCCGACGAGCGGCCGGGTGGCTCAGCGCAGGGCGGGGACGCCTCCTGGTCGCGGGGTCGGCCGGGAGGCCGACGGTGTCAGCGCACCCCGACGAGGTCGACGACGAAGACCAGGGTCGCGCCGGGCTTGATGACCCCACCCGCGCCGCGGTCGCCGTAGGCCTTGTGCGGCGGGATGGTCAGCCGGCGCCGGCCGCCGACCCGCATCCCCTGCATGCCCTCGTCCCAGCCCTGGATGACCATGCCGACGCCGAGCCGGAACTCCAGCGGGTCGCCGCGGTCCCAGGAGGCGTCGAACTGCTCACCGCCGTCGTGGGCGACGCCGACGTAGTGGGCGCTGACCAGGTCACCGGCCTTCGCCTCGGGGCCGTCGCCGACGGTGATGTCCTCGATCACGAGGTCGTCGGGGGCGGGGCCGGTCGGCGTCTCGACGTCGGGGCGGGTGGGCTCGGCCATCGGTTTCTCCTGAGGTCGGTGCCGGGTGGGTCCCGACGGTCGTCCCCATCCAAACAGCGGTTCCACCGGGTCGCCGGGCGGGCCGCGGTCCGGCGCCGTCCCGGCGGGTGAACCGCTCAGCGGCCGCCGGCGACGTCGAGCAGGCTGCCGGTGCAGTAGCCCGCGTCGTCGCCGAGCAGCCACAGCACGGCGGCGGCGACCTCCGCAGGCAGACCGGCCCGGCCCATCGGCACCGTCGGCCCCACCCGGGCGACCCGGTCGGGCTGGCCGCCGCTGGCGTGGATCTCCGTCTCGATGATCCCGGGCCGCACGACGTTGACCCGGATCCCCTCCCCGGCCACCTCGCGGGCGAGGCCGACCCCGAGGGTGTCGACCGCGCCCTTGCTGGCCGCGTAGTCGACGTACTCGCCGGGCGACCCGAGCCTGCTGGCCGCCGAGGAGACCAGCACGACGGACCCGCCCGGGCCGCCGTGCCGGGTGGACATCCGCCGCACCGCCTCGCGGCAGCACAGGACGGTGCCGAGCACGTTGACCGCGAGCATCCGCTGCACCCGGTCGGCGGTCAGCTCGTCGACCCGCGCCCGCTGCCCCACGATCCCGGCGTTGGCCACCAGTCCGGTCACCGGGCCCAGGCCCTCGGCGGCGGCGAAGGCGGCCAGAACGTCGTCCTCGACCGAGACGTCGGCGCGCACGGCGCACGCGGTCCCGCCGGCCGCCTCGATGCCGGTCACGACGGCGGCGGCCGCGCCCTCGTCGTCCCGGTACGTGACAGCGACCGACCACCCGGCCGCCGCCGCGGCGCGCGCGGTCGCCGCGCCGATGCCGCGGCTGCCGCCGGTCACGAGCACCACACCAGGAGGCACGGTCGGACCGTAGCGCGGAGCGGGTGCGGGACGCCGCACGGCGTGCTGGGCTGGGCGCATGCCCGCCGATCCCCCGTGGTGGACCCGCGCCGTCGTCTACCAGGTCTACCCGCGCTCGTTCCAGGACTCCGACGGCGACGGGATCGGTGACCTCGGCGGGATCCTGCAGCGCGTCGACCACCTCGCCGACCTGGGCGTCGACGTCGTCTGGCTCTCGCCGATCTACCCCTCGCCGCAGGCCGACAACGGCTACGACATCAGCGACTACACCGACGTCGACCCGCTGTTCGGCTCGCTGGCGCAGCTCGACCAGCTCATCGCCGCGCTGCACGAGCGCGGGGTGAAGCTGGTCATGGACCTGGTGGTCAACCACACCAGCGACCAGCACCCGTGGTTCGAGGAGAGCAGGGCGTCCCGGACGTCCCCGAAGCGCGACTGGTACTGGTGGCGGCCGCCGCGCGCGGGCATGACGGCGGGGCAGCCCGGCGCCGAGCCGACCAACTGGCACTCGTACTTCTCCGGGCCGACCTGGCAGCTCGACGAGGCCAGCGGCGAGTACTACCTGCACCTGTTCGCCCGCGAGCAGCCGGACCTGAACTGGGAGAACCCCGAGGTCCGCCAGGCGGTGTACGCGATGATGCGGGGTTGGCTCGACCGCGGCGTCGACGGGTTCCGCATGGACGTCATCAACATGATCAGCAAGGACGTCGCCCCGGACGGCTCGCTGCGCGACGGCCCGGCACTGCCGGGCCTGCCCTACGGCGACGGGACGGCGTCCTTCCTCTGCGGGCCGCGGATCCACGAGTTCCTGCAGGAGATGCACCGCGAGGTCTTCGCCGGGCGGTCCGACCGGCTGCTGACCGTGGGCGAGATGCCCGGCGTGACCGTGGAACAGGCGCGGCTGTTCACCGACCCGGCGCGGGCCGAGGTGGACATGGTGTTCCAGTTCGAGCACGTGGGCCTGGACTTCGACGAGTCCAAGTGGCGCCCACGGCCGCTGCGGATGCGCGACCTCAAGGCCTCCCTCGGCCGCTGGCAGGCGGGGCTGGCCGACGTCGGCTGGAACTCCCTCTACTGGGACAACCACGACCAGCCGCGCGCCGTCTCGCGCTTCGGCGACGACTCGCCCCGGTACCGCCGCGACTCCGCGACCTGCCTGGCCACCCTGCTGCACCTGCACCGCGGGACGCCCTACGTCTACCAGGGCGAGGAGCTGGGGATGGCCAACGCCCCGTTCGACCGCATCGACGACTTCCGGGACGTCGAGTCGCTCAACCACTTCGCGCAGGCGGTGGCGCACGGCGAGGACCCGGAGACGGTGCTGGTCGCGCTGCGCCGGATGAGCCGGGACAACGCGCGCACGCCGGTGCAGTGGGACGCCTCGCCGTCCGCCGGCTTCACCACCGGCACGCCGTGGATCCCGGTCAACCCCGACTCCACCGAGTGGAACGCCGAGGCCCAGCGCGCCGACCCGGCCTCGGTGTTCGCCCACCACAAGCGGCTGATCGCGCTGCGGCACGCCGACCCGGTGGTCGCGCTCGGCGACTTCGGCATGCTGCTGCCCGATCACGACGAGCTGTACGCCTTCACCCGCAGCCTGGACGGCGCGACGCTGCTCGTCGTCTGCAACCTCGGCGCCTCGACGCACCCGCTGGGCGAGCTGCTGCCCGAGACGGCCGGCGCCGAGCTGGTGCTGGGCAACCTGACCGACGACGGCGACCCCGCCGTCCTGCGGCCGTGGGAGGCGCGGGTCCTGCGCCTGGCGAGCGGCCGCGCGGCCTGAGGAGCGGCCGGCCCTCTCCTGCCCGCGGTGCTCCGGTGGTGGGTGCTCCTGCGCTCACCACCGGAGCCGCGGCAGGGACGACCCGCGCTCAGGCCGGGGCCGCGGCCGGCTCGGCCGCCTCGGGCTCGTCCAGCGGGTGGGCGAGCTCGTCGGCGGGCAGCCGCCACGCCAGGACGGCGACGACGGCGAGCACCGGCGGCACCAGCCCGGCCAGCAGGAACGTGCCGGTCAGGCCGAGCGTCTGGCTGACCGGACCGGCCAGCGCCATCGACAGCGGCATGAACGCCAGCGAGACGAAGAAGTCGAGACTGGACACCCGCCCCAGCAGCGCCGGGGGCACCCGCCGCTGCAGCAGCGTCCCCCAGATGACCGTGCCCGCCTCGAACGCCGCCCCGAGCAGCCCGGCCGCCGCGATCATCACCCACAGCTGCGAGGTCGCGCCGAAGACGACCAGCGGCACGCAGCCGGCGCCCCACAGCAGGTTCATCACCGTGAGGTAGCGGCGCGGCAGCCGCAGCGAGGCGACGACGGCCGACCCCAGGGCGCCGCCGATGCCGAAGGCGGCCAGCACCCAGGCGTGCTCGGCGGGCCCACCGCCGGCCCGGTCCCGGACCGCGAAGGGGACCAGGACCTCGAACGGACCCATGATCAGCAGCACCATCAGCGAGGCGAACAGCAGCGTGGCCAGCAGCCAGGGCGTGCCGACCATGTAGGCCACGCCCTCGCGGACGTCGGTCAGCAGCCCGGGGTGCTCGCCCTCGCGGCGGACCGGCAGCGTCGGCAGCGCCGCCACGCACGCGGCCGCGGCCGCCGAGGTCGACGCCGTCGCCAGCAGCGCCGCGCCCGGCGAGAGGACGGCCACCACCAGGCCGCCGACCGCGGGACCGGCGGCCATCGCCAGCGCCGGGCGGACGACGCCCTCGAGGCCGTTGGCCGCCAGCAGCTCGCCGGGCGGGACGACGCCGGGCACCAGCGCCGAGTAGGCCGGGTAGTAGAAACCCGTCGCGACCCCGCCGGCCAGGGACGCCGCGGCCAGCGGCCCGAGCGCGAGGGCGCCGGCCAGCGACAGCAGCGCCACCGACCCGACCGCTGTCGTCTGCAGCAGGGCGACGCCGAGCAGGATGCGCCGCTGCGGCACCCGGTCGGCCAGCGCGCCGCCGACCAGCGTGCTGGCCAGCATGCCGGCGGCCTGCAGCGAGGTGGCCAGGGAGAGCGCGCCGGGGCCGCCGCCGAGGTCCACGACCTGCCAGACCAGCGCCACGGTCCACATGCCCTGCGCGAACAGCGACAGGCCCATGGACGAGGCCAGCAGGCGGTAGTCCCGGGAGCGCAGGGGCGCGAGCGCGCGCGGCAGGCCGGCCATCTCCCCCTCCGTCGTCGGCGGGCACGCCGTCGGCGCCCGGACCCCCATGCTCGCGGACGGCACCGACAGCGGGCACGTGGTTATCGGGAGGAGGGCAAGGACGGTCGGGTGGCCGGCAGCACCTCGTCCACGGCGGAGCGGCGGGCCCGCAGCTGCAGCCCGTCGCGTTCCGGCGGGTGCCACGGCGGCAGCGGGACGAGCAGACGCCCGGCCACCTATCTCACAATCACTTCACATATCTCACACGACTGTGCTAAGAACGTCCCCGTGACCGACCGCCTCGACGTGACGCTCCGCCTGATCCGCAACGCCGGCCGGGCATCGCTGACCGACCTCGCGTCCCGGCTGGGCGTCTCGGAGATGACCGTGCGCCGCGACCTCGACGCCCTGCAGGCGCGCGGCCTGGTCGAGCGCGTGCGCGGCGGCGCGGTCGCCGTCGCCGAGCCGGAGAGCGCCGCCGGGTTCGCCGCGCGCGCCGGCTGGCAGGCGGGCCTCAAGGACCGGATCGGCCGGGCCGCCGCCGCGCTGGTCGAGCCGGGCGCGACCGTGCTGCTCGACGCCGGGACGACGACCGTGCACGTCGCCCGGGCGCTGGCCGACCGCGCCGCCGCGGGCGAGGGGCCGTTCACCGTCGCCGTCCTCGGCCTGCCCGTGGCCGACGCACTGGCCGACCGGCCCGGCGTCCGGCTGCTGGTCGTGGGCGGGGAGTCCCGGCCCGGCGAGCGCAGCCTGGCCGGGCCACTCACCGCCGCGGTGCTGCGGCAGCTCACCTTCGACCTGTTCGTCATGTCGATCGGGGCGGTCAGCGGCGAGGCCGGCTGGTCGGAGTTCACGCTCGAGGACGCCGCGGTCAAGCAGGTCGCCCTGCAGCAGGCCCGCAGCAGCCTCGTCGTGGCCGACGCCTCGAAGCTGGGTGTCCGCGCCTTCGCCTCGGTCGCCCCGCTGGACGCGGTCGGCCGCCTGGTCACCGACCGCAGCGCCCGCAATCCCCAGCTCACCCCTGCGGCGCAGGACACCCTCGCCGCCCTCGAGAACGCCCACGTGGAGGTGCTGTGCGCATGACCGTGCCGGAACCGTTGATGATCCTGGTCGCCGGCCCCTACCGGGGCGGCACCGGCGACGACCCCGACCTCATCGCGGGCAACCACCGGGCGATCCGGCGCGCCTGCCTGGAGCTCTTCCGGGCCGGTCACCTGGCCGTCAACGGGGAGGACCTCGCGCTCCCGCTGGCCGAGCTGGCCGGGTCGGCGCGGGTGGGCGACGCCGCGTTCGACGAGGTGTTCCACCCGATGGGACGGCGGCTGGTGGCCCGGGTCGATGCCGTCCTGCGGCTGCCCGGCGCCTCGGCCGGGTCCGACGAGATGGTCGCCCTGGCCCGCGCCCGGGGTGCCGCGGTCTACACCAGCGTCGACGAGGTGCCGGCGGTGGCGCGGTGACCGCCGTGGGCGTGCCGGGCCTCGACGTCCCCGACTCCTGGGGACGGACCGGGCTGGACCGGGTGGGCCGCGACCTCACCGGCAACCCGGACGTCGTCGTCCGCGACGTGGAGCTGCTGGCCAGTGGCTGGCACATGCTCCGGCGGACGACGTTCGACCAGCGCCGCCGCGACGGCCGGTGGACCACCGAGCGGCGGGAGACCTACGACCGCGGCAACGGCGCGACCCTGCTGCCCTACGACACCGCGCGGCGGACGGTGCTGCTCACCCGGCAGTTCCGCTTCCCCGCCTACGTCAACGGCTCGCCCGACGGGATGCTGGTCGAGGCCGCCGCCGGGCTGCTCGACGACCAGGACCCCGCCTCCGCGATCCGCCGGGAGGCCGCCGAGGAGCTCGGTGTGGCGGTGGGCGCACTGGAGCACGTGTTCGACGTCTTCATGAGCCCGGGGTCGGTGACCGAGCGGGTCTCCTTCTTCGTCGCGCCCTACACACCGGCCGACCGGGTGTCGGCCGGTGGCGGCCTCGCCGAGGAGGGCGAGGACATCGAGGTGCTCGAGCTGGACGTCGACGAAGCGCTGGTCATGGTCGACGACGGCCGCATCGCCGACGCGAAGACGATCATGCTGCTGCAGTGGGCGGTGCTGCGCGGGCCGTTCCGCTCGTGGACCGTCCCCTCGGCCCAGCCGCACCGGGCGGTGGGGCGCGTCGCCGGGACGGGCGCCGAGTGCGACGAGCTCGTGGCCGTCGAGCGCTGATCGCCACGGGTCCGTCGCACTCGGAGGGTGCGGACGTCAGCGCACCCCGCGCTCCCGGGCCAGCCGGACGTAGTGGTCGACCGCGGCGGGGTCGTCGACCGCGCCGACGTTGAGGGCCTTGGCCGGGTCGACGCCCTGGAACAGCCGCTTGAGCGGGACCTCCAGCCGCTTGCCGGTGCGGGTGTGCGGCACGGCGGGGACGACGAGCACCTCGTCGGGCACGTGGCGCGGGCTGGCCTGGCTGCGGATCGCGGCCTTGATGCGGCCGGTCAGCTCCTCGGTCAGCTCCTCGCCGTCCGCCAGCTTGACGAACAGCGGCATCCAGTAGCCGCCGTCGCGCTGCTCCACGCCGAGGACGACGCAGTCGGCGACCTCCGGGATCGACTCGACCGCGGCGTAGATGTCCGCCGTCCCCATGCGGACGCCGCCGCGGTTGAGCGTGGAGTCCGAGCGGCCGGTGATGATGCAGGTGCCGCGCTCGGTGATCTCCATCCAGTCGCCGTGCCGCCAGACGCCGGGCCAGGGCTCGAAGTAGGCCTCGCGGTAGCGGGTGCCGTCGGGGTCGTTCCAGAAGTACAGCGGCATCGTGGGCATCGGCTCGGTGATCACCAGCTCGCCGAGCTCCTCGGTGACCGGCCGGCCCTCCTCGTCCCAGGCGGCCGCGGCGACCGCGAGCATCGGCCGCTGCAGCTCGCCCGCGGTCACCGGCAGCAGCAGCGAGCTGCCGATGAAGCCGGTGGCGACGTCGGTGCCACCGGACAGCGAGCCGAGGAAGACGTCGGGCTTCACGGCGTCGTAGACCCAGGAGAAGGCCGAGGCCGGCAGCGGCGAGCCGGTGGAGCCGATGGACCGCAGCGCCGCCAGGTCGTGGGTCTCCCCCGGTCGGATGCCGGCCTTCTCGCAGGCGGTGAGGTAGCCGGCGCTGGTGCCCAGGTAGGTCATGCCGGTCCGCGCGGCGAGGGCGAACTGCGCGTCGACCGCGGGGTACGCGGGCGCCCCGTCGTACACGACGACCGTGGCACCGGACAGCAGCGCCGAGGTCGAGATGTTCCACATGATCCAGGCGGTGGAGGCGTACCAGAAGAAGCGGTCGCCGGGCCCGACGTCCATGTGCAGGCCGGCCTGCTTGCGCTGCTCGAGGACGACGCCGCCGTGGCCGTGCACGATCCCCTTGGGCAGCCCGGTGGTGCCCGACGAGTAGACGATCCACAGCGGGGCGTCGAAGGGCAGCGGCTCGAAGACCGGCTCCTGGGCGTCGGCGACCGCGTCGGCCCAGCTCATCGCACCGTCGGGCAGCTCGTCGGGGAACAGCCGGGGGACGGCGATGGTCGCGCGGACGCCGGGGAGCGCCGCCCGCAGCTCGGCGACGACGTCGCGGCGGTCGTACTCCCTGCCGTTGAACCGGTAGCCGTCGACGGCGACGAGAACGGTGGGCTCGATCTGGGCGAAGCGGTCCAGGACGCTGCGGGTGCCGAAGTCCGGCGCGCACGAGGACCACACCGCGCCCACCGCGGCGGCGCCGAGGAACGCGACGACCGCCTCGGGGACGTTGGGCAGGTAGCCGGCCACCCGGTCGCCGCGCTGCACGCCGAGCCGGCGCAGCGTGGCGGCGAAGGCCCCGACCTGTCCGCGGAGCTGCGCCCAGCTGGTCTCGACGGGCTCGGCGTCCTCGGCGACGGCGATCAGCGCGGGGCTGCCCGGGTCGACGGCGCCCTCGTCCGCGTGCCGGAGGGCCTGCTCGGCGTAGTTGACCGTCGTCCCGGGGAACCACTCGGCGCCGGGCATCCGACGGCGGGTGAGCACCCGGTCGTCGGGGACTCCGGGCAGCACGCCGGACCAGTCGGCCACCTCGGCCCAGAACTGGTCGAGGTGCTCGACCGACCACCGCCAGATCGCGTCGTAGTCCGGCGGGTCGCCGAGGTCGATCCCGCGCCGGGCGGCCACCCGGGCGGCGAACTGCGCGAGGCGGGTCGCCCGGATCGTCTCGGGGGTGGGGCTCCAGAGGACCTCGGGGCCGGTCGACGTGTCAGCGCTCACACTTCCTCCTCGCTGGCGCTCGTCGGCCGCGTCCGCGCAGCGCTGCGGTGACCCTGGTGAGCTCGCCAGCTCGCTCACAGCAGCACCTTGCCACCCCCGCTGCGGCTCCGGCGGTCCCGGGAGTCGAGGAGCGGACACCGGCGCCCCGCAGCAAGATGGACTCCCATGAGCGAGCCGGAGCGGGAAGTCGAGCGCAACGTGCTCGGCGGCCCCCTGCAGCCCTGCAGCACGGACCCGCTCACCGGCGTCTACCGCACCGGCGTCTGCAGCAGCGGTCCCGAGGACGTCGGCAGCCACACCGTGTGCGCCGTCGTCTCGGCGGAGTTCCTGGACCTGCAGCGCCGGCTGGGCAACGACCTCTCCAGCCCGCGGCCGGAGTACGGCTTCCCCGGCCTACGCCCCGGCGACCGCTGGTGCGTGGTGGCCGCGCGGTGGATGCAGGCCTACCAGGCCGGCGCCGCATCCGGCGTCGTCCTGGCCGCGACCAACGCCCGGGCGCTGGAGGTCGTGCCGCTCGAGGCGCTGCGGCAGCACGCGGTCGACGTCCCCGACGACCTGAGCGGCCTGGACTGAAGAAGGACCCCGTACCCCTCCCTACGGAAGGACCCCGCACGGTGGCCACCGACCTGCTGGACACCCCCGTGAGCACCCTCCAGGGCGAGCCGACCACCCTCCGGGCCCTGACCGGCGGCGGCGCCGCCCTGGTGGTGAACGTCGCCAGCCGGTGCGGCCTCACCCCGCAGTACACCCAGCTGGAGGCGCTGCAGCGGGAGTTCGGCGCCCGGGGCCTCACGGTCGTCGGGGTGCCGTGCAACCAGTTCGCCGGCCAGGAGCCGGGGACACCTGCGGAGATCGCCGGGTTCTGCTCGGCGACCTACGGCGTCACCTTCCCCGTGACGGAGAAGCTCGAGGTCAACGGCCCGGGTGCGCACCCGGTGTTCCGGCGGCTCACCCAGGCGCCGGACGCCTCCGGTGAGGCCGGCGACGTGCAGTGGAACTTCGAGAAGTTCCTGCTGGACCCCGACGGCGAGGTCGTGGCCCGGTTCCGCCCGATGACCCAGCCGGACGCCCCCGAGGTCCGGCACGCGATCGAGGAGGTCCTGCACCGGTGAGCAGCCCGACCCCGGACGCCGACCTGCTCTTCTGGTTCGACCCGGTCTGCCCCTTCGCCTGGATGACCAGCAGGTGGGTGCGGATGGTCGCCGAGCAGCGCCGGTACCGCGTCGAGTGGCGGCTGGTCTCGCTGCGGCTGCTCAACCGGCACGTGGACTACGACGCGCAGTTCCCGCCCGAGTACGAGGCCGGGCACACCTCCGGGCTGCACCTGCTCCGGGTCGCCGCCCGCGCCCGCGCCGAGCACGGCCCGCAGGCGCTCGACCCGCTCTACGCGACCCTGGGCCGGCACGTCTTCGAGGACCCGGCGGGGCAGCCGCCGCCCGAGCGGGCCACCAGCCGAGCGTTCCTCGAGCAGGTCCTCGCCGAGGCCGGGCTGCCGGCCGACCTCGCGGCCGCCGTCGGGGACGGGTCGTGGGACGCCGAGATCCAGGCGGAGACCGACGCCGCGCTGCAGCTCACCGGCAAGGACGTCGGGACGCCGATCCTGCAGTTCCGCCCGCCGGACGGCGCCGCGTTCTTCGGCCCGGTCATCAGCCGGCTGCCGAGCCCGCAGGACGCCGTCGCGCTGTGGGACCACGTCGTCGGCCTCGCCGCCTTCCCGGGCTTCGCCGAGCTCAAGCGCAGCCTGCGGGAGCGCCCGCAGCTGCCGGCCCTCGGGGTGCGCCCGGGCGAGGCCGGGCTGCAGGAGGACTGGCACGGGGGGAGCCGCCGCCAGCACCGCTGAGCGGGCGCGCAGCCGGCTCCGGTCGGCGCGACTAAGGTGAGGCTGGCCTATCTCGCCGTCAGCCCCCGGGAGCCGCTCGTGTCCTCGTCGACCGACGCCGCCCTGCGACGGCACGGTCCCGGAGGGCCCGGCGGGGCGGAGGGCACCGCTCCGCAACGGGGCGGCCTGCTCCAGCAGCGCCGGACGCGGCTGCTCGGCCTGCTCCTGCTGCTCGTCCTGGTGACCGTCGCCGCGACGCTGAGCATCGCGGTCGGCTCCCGCAGCATCGGCCTCGGTGCGGTCTGGCAGGCGCTCACCGACCCCGGCGTCCCGACCGAGGAGACGGTGATCGTCCGCGAGCTGCGGGTGCCGCGCACCGCGCTCGGCCTCGCGGTCGGCCTCGCCCTCGGCGTCGCCGGCGCGCTGGCCCAGGGCCACACCCGCAACCCGCTCGGGGACCCGGGCCTGCTCGGCGTGACCGCCGGGGCCTCGCTCGGCGTCGTCCTCGCCATCCACCTGCTGGGCATCGGCACGCCGGCCGGGTACGTCTGGTTCGCCTTCGCCGGCGCCCTGCTGGGCACCGTGCTCGTCTTCGCGCTCGGCTCGGCCGGCCGCGGCGGCGCCACGCCGGTCACCCTCGCGCTCGCCGGGGCGGCGCTGTCGGCGCTGTTCTACGCGCTGGTGCGGGCCGTCCTGGTCAGCGACACCGACAGCCTCGACGCCTTCCGCTTCTGGGTGGTCGGCGCGCTGGCCGGCCGCGGCGCCGACGTCGCCTGGCAGGTGGCGCCCTTCCTGCTCGCCGGCCTGCTGCTCGCCCTGGTCAACGCCCCCGCCCTCGACCTGCTCGGCCTCGGCGAGGACGTCGCCCGCGGCCTCGGTCAGCGGGTGTGGCTGGCCCGGCTGGTCGGCCTGGCGGCGGTCACCCTGCTGTGCGGCGCGGCGACCGCGGCGTGCGGGCCCATCGCCTTCGTCGGGCTGGTCGTGCCGCACGTCGTCCGCGCGTTCACCGGCCCGGCGCACCGCTGGCTGGTCCCCTGCTCGGGCCTGCTCGGCGCCGCGCTGCTGCTGCTCGCCGACGTGGTCGGCCGGGTCGTCGTCCGCCCCGGCGAGCTGCAGGTCGGCATCGTGCTCGCCCTCGTCGGAGCCCCCTTCTTCGTCGCGCTCATCCGCCGGCGCCGGCTGGCCGGTCCGTGACGCGGCTCGCGCGCCCACCGGCGGGGGTCCCCGAGCGGGTGCGGCAACCCGGGGAGACGGTCGTCCGCGTCGGGCCGGTCTCCGGCCGGGTCCGCTGGCGGCAGGTGGTCGTGGCCCTCGCCGCCGCCGTCGCCGTCCTCCTGCTCGGCGCGGTCAGCCTGGGCCGCGGCGACTTCCCGATCGGCCTGACCGACGTGCTGCGCACCCTGGTCGGGCTCGGCGAGGACACCCAGGAGTTCATCGTCCTGCAGCTGCGGGCGCCGCGGATCGTCGTCGGCGCACTCGTCGGCCTGGCCCTCGGCGTGGCCGGCGCGCTGTTCCAGACCTTCGCCCGCAACCCGCTGGCCTCCCCCGACGTCCTCGGCATCACGCAGGGCGCGTCGGCGGGCGCGGTCGCGGCCATCGTCCTCGGCGGGACGGCGGGCGGCGGCGTGCTCGGCGGCGTCGGCGTCCCGCTGGCCGCGCTGCTCGGCGCGCTGGTCACCGGGCTGCTGCTGCTCCTCCTGGCCTGGCGCCGCGGCATCGACGGGTACCGGATGGTGCTGATCGGCATCGCCCTGTGGGCGGTCGGCGCGGCCCTCGTCGACTGGCTGCTCACCCGCGCCGAGATCCACGACGCGGCGACCGCCTACGTCTGGATCACCGGCTCGCTCAACGCCCGCACCTGGGCGGAGGCGGTGCCGCTGCTGGTGGCCCTCGCCGTCCTGCTCCCCGCCGCGCTGGCCACCAGCCGCGCGCTGGCCGTCGTCCAGTTCGGCGACGACACCGCCCGCGGCCTGGGCGTGCGCCTCGTGCCCACCCAAGCGCTCGTCGTCCTCGTCGCCGTCGCGCTCACCGCCGCCGCCGTGGCGGCGGCCGGACCCATCTCCTACGTCGCGCTGGTGGTCCCCCAGGTCGCCGTCCGGCTCACCCGCGGCCCGCGGCCGCCGCTGCTGGCCTCCGGGCTGCTCGGCGCCGCGCTCGTCGTCGGCGCCGACCTGCTCACCCGCACCGTGCTCCCCCAGGCGCTGCCCGTCGGCGTGCTCACCGCCGCCGTCGGCGCGCCGTTCCTGCTCTGGCTCCTCGTCCGCGGAAGGCGATCGACGCTGTGACCAGCACTGTCCCCCGGACCGGAACGGTCCGTCTCGCCGCCGAGTCGGTCAGCCTGGCCTACGACGACCGGGTCGTCGTCCGCGAGCTGGACCTGCAGCTCACCGACGGCTCGTTCACCGCCATCGTCGGCCCCAACGGCTGCGGCAAGTCCACGCTGCTGCGGGCCCTGGGCCGGCTGCTGCGCCCCGTCGGAGGCCAGGTGCTGCTCGACGGCCGGGCGATCAGCCGGACGCCGACCCGCGAGGTCGCCCGCGTGCTCGGCCTGCTCCCGCAGACCCCGGTCGCCCCGGAGGGCCTCACCGTCGGCGACCTGGTCGCGCGCGGCCGGCACCCGCACCAGTCGTGGCTGCAGCAGTGGTCCCGCGACGACGAGGCGGCGGTCTCCGAGGCGCTGACCTGGACGGACATGGCGGACCTCGCCGACCGGCCGGTCGACGAGCTCTCCGGCGGCCAGCGGCAGCGCGCCTGGATCTCCATGGCGCTCGCCCAGGGCACCGACCTGCTGCTCCTCGACGAGCCGACGACCTACCTCGACCTGTCCCACCAGATCGACGTGCTGGAGCTGGTGGCGCGGCTGCACACCGAGCGCGGCCGCACCGTCGTCGTCGTGCTGCACGACCTCAACCTGGCCGCGCGCTACGCGCAGCGGCTGGTCGCGATGGACGACGGCAGGCTCGTCGCCTCCGGCGCGCCGGAGGAGGTGCTCACCGAGCAGCTGCTCGCCGACGCCTTCGACCTGGAGGCGCGGATCGTGCCCGACCCGGTGGCCGGGACGCCGATGGTGGTGCCGGTCCGCCGGCTGCGGTGAGGACCCCGTCCCCGGCGTTCAGCCGGCGACGCCCTGGCGCCAGTAGCCCATGAACGCCACCGACCCGCGGGGGACGCCGAGGTCGCCGACCAGGCTGCGGCGCAGCGTCCTCACCACGCCGGCCTCCCCCGCCAGCCAGGCGTAGCAGCCCGAGGCGGCGTCCGGATCCGGCACCTCCCAGAGCAGCTCATCGTCGACCTCCTCGGGCGGGGCGGCCGGCGTCGAGGCGGTCCCCAGCGCGCACAGCGCGGCGTGCACGGCCGGCACCAGCCGCGACCCGCGAGCAGCGCCGTCCCGCGGCAGCCAGCGCAGCGTCGCCCGCGCCGGCAGCGCGACGTCCATCGCGTCGCCGGCCTCCGGCACCTCCAGCAGCGCGGTCACCGCACGCGGGCCGCCGCCGGGAGGACCGAGGGACTCGAGGATCGCGCACACGGCGGGAACGGCGGTCTCGTCGCCGGCCAGCAGCAACGTGCGCGCGGCCGGCGGTGGCGCCCACTCCACGCCCCACGGACGTCCGGCACCGGGGCGGTCGGGGCCGAGCAGCACGATCCGGTCGCCGGGCACCGCCGCAGCCGCCCAGCTCGCGGCCGGGCCGGCGTGCCCGTTGTCGACCCCGTGCAGGACGACGTCGACGTCGAGCTCGGCGCGCTCGGGCCGGAGCGCCCGCACGGTGTAGGTGCGGATGACCGGGCGCTGCTCCTCGGGAAGAGCGCAGTACGCGGGGTACCAGTCCTGGCCGCGGTCGCGCAGCCGGTCCAGACCGGCGTCGTCGCGGGGGAGCACCAGCTTGAAGCGCTGGTCGCAGCCGGCCGCTCCGAACCCGGCGAGCTCCGGCCCGGTGAGCGTCAGCCGCACGAAGCTGGGGCCCAGCCGGCGGACCTCGGCGACCGAGGCGTCGAAGAACCGCCAGGCGGGGGCGGCGGCGACCTCCGGCTGGGCGGTGAGCGTCATGCGTCCCCCCGTTCCGGCCCACCCTCGTGGCAGCCGACTTAGGCAAGCCTAACCTGAGCGCCTCGACCTGGGGAACACCCCCGTCCGACCGGGGGAGACCCGTTGCACCGCGGACCCCCCACCTGGCCGGCGCCACCGTTCCCCCGGCCGCGCGCAGGAGCACCCGTGGGAGTACGTCGGCATGGACCGCACCGCCCCGGCCGGGTACGTGACCGAGCTGGCCGACTGGCCCACCGAGGCCCGGGGGGTGACCTGAGAGGACCCCCTGCCCCCCGCCACTCGCGAGCTCGCGGCGGGACCCTGCAGGGGAGCCGCTCAGGCGGGCGCGAGGGCCGGCTCGGGCGCGGGCGCGGGACGGCGCGTCGTCCGGGCGGTCTGCGCCAGCCCGATCCCCACGAGGACGACGGCCCCGCCGAGCACCTGCCACCCCGACAGCACCTGCTCCACCCACAGCCAGGCGACGCCCGAGGCCAGCACGGGCTCCACCGTGGCGACCAGCCCGGCCGTCGTCGGCGGCAGGTGCCGCAGCGCCGCGAGCGACAGCCAGAACGGCACCACCGCACCGAGCACGGCGATCCAGCAGACCAGCACCCACAGCGGCACCTCGAGGGAGCCGAGCGACACCGGCACGGGGGCACCCAGCACCGAAGGGTCGAACGGCCAGAACGGCGCGGCGAGCGCCCAGAACAGCGCGGCCGCGACGAAGGTCCAGCAGGTCAGCGTCACCGGGTCGCGGGTGCTCGCGCCCCGCTCCCCCATCAGGTAGTAGGTGGCCAGGCACAGCGCCGCCCCGAGGGCCGCGGCCACGCCGCCAGCGTCGAGCGAGCCGCCGCCGCGCCAGACCTCGGCCACCAGGACCAGCCCGGACAGCGACAGCCCCAGCGCGGCCCACAGCCGGCGGCGGACCCGCTCCCCGCGCACCAGCCACACGTAGAGCGCGATGAGGACCGGCGCGGTCATCTCGAAGACCAGCGCGATGCCGACCGGCAGCCGGCCGATCGCGACGTAGTAGAGGTACTGGGTCAGCGCGACGCCCACCACGCCGAACGCCGCGAGGAAGGGCACCTCCCGCCAGGACACCCGCAGCCGCCCCGGTGCGACGACGGCCAGGACGGCGACCAGGACGACCGCGGCCCCGCCGCAGCGCAGGGCGGTCAGCCAGGGCGCGGGGACGCCCGCCTGGAGGGCCAGCGTGGAGACCGTGCCGTTGAGGGCGAACAGGCCCGCCGCCGCGATGGTCAGGGTGTAGCCGAGCCGGGGCACACAGCCGACGGTAGCGACCGTCCCCCTCCGAGCCCCCTACCGGGGGGAGGTCACCCTGCTCCGCGGCGGGATCGCCGGTCTCGCACGGTCCGCACCCCGGGCGCGTGCGAGGTCGGCGATCCCGCCGGGAGCGGGGTCACTGCACGGCGGCGGGGTCCATCCAGACGACCTCCCAGACGTGGCCGTCGGGGTCGGTGAAGCTGACGCCGTACATGAACCCGTGGTCCTGCGCCGGCTGCCACGGCCGCCCACCGGAGGCCAGCGCCCGCGCCAGCAGGTCGTCGGCCTCCTGGCGGCTCTCGGCCGACAGCGCGTTGAGCACGGTGGTCGCCTTCGCGGGGTCGCCGATCTCGACGCCGTCCGGGACGAAGTCGGCGAACCGGTCGCGGGTCAGCAGCATGACCACGATGTTGTCCGCGACGACGACCGACGCCGTCCGCTCGTCGGAGAGCTGCTCGTTGAAGCCGAGGCCCAGGCCGCCGTAGAAGGCCTTGGCCGCGGCCAGGTCGCTCACGGGCAGGTTGACGAAGATCCAGCGCACGGCGTGCCTCCCGGCGTCGCGGGGGCCCGGTCGACCCCGTCGCAGGTACGACGGGGCCGGCGGGCCGAACTCATCGGCCGCCGTCGGGGACCCGGGCGCCCGCGTCGGCGATCGGCGATCCCACGTCGCGCTGCGCGGCGATCGCGAGGACGGCCGGGTGCCGTGTGCCCACCGCCCGAGCCGGGCACACACGGCGGACGAGGTGCTCGCCCCGACGGGACGGCGGCACCGCGACGGGAGGAGCACCGGACCGTGAGCGAGCCGCGTCCGCCCTGGTCAGCGCGCCGGCGGAAGCTGCTGCTGTGGCTGGCGGTGGGCGCCGTCCTCGGTGGTCTGGGCGCCGTCGGCCTGCCCGGCGAGCTCGGGGTGACGGCGGCGTTCCTGGGCGTCCTGTGCGCCTTCCTCCTGGTGGTCGCCCTGGTGGTGTTCGTCACCGTCCCGGGGCCGGACACCCTGGGCACGCTGCTGCGCACCGCACCGCTGGCCGGTGCGGTGCTCGTGGTCGCCGTCCTGCTGGTGCTGTCCAACCCGACCGGGTCGTCACTGCGCTGGCTGTGGGTGGCCGCCGCGGTCGCCGCCGCGGCGTGGACGGCGTTCGCCGTCTGGGAGACCCGCCGCTCCGGCGGCTGACCACGGCGGCAGACTGCCCGACGTGACCGCCGGCCTGCCCACCGCCCTCTACCTCCCCGACGGCGACGGCTTCCTCGCCACCGACCTGACCATCGGGCCGTGGGACCCGGGGCTGCAGCACGCCGGGCCGGTCGCGGCGCTGCTGGCCCGGGAGGCCGAACGGGTCACCGGGATCCCCGACGGGCAGACCGTGCGGCTGGCCTTCGACATCCTCGCGCCGGTGCCGGTGGGCCCGGTGCAGGTCACCGCCCGGCTGCTGCGGCCGGGACGTCGGATCGAACTGGTGGAGGCGGTGCTCACCGCGGGGTCCTCCCCCGCCCGCCCCACGCGGCCGCTGGTGCGGCTGACCGCCTGGCGGATGCGCACCTCCCCCGTCGAGGGGACGCCGGGGGCCGGCGTCCCGCTGCCCGGGCCGGAGCAGAGCCGCCCGGAGACGGCGGCCTTCTTCACCACCGACGTCGCCTACCACCGGGCGCTGGACTGGCGCTTCGCGCACGGCTCCTTCAACGCCCCCGGGCCGGCCGCCGCGTGGACCCGGCCGCTGTGCACCCTGGTCGAGGGCGAGCCGATCAGCCCGCTGCAGCACCTGCTGGTGATGACCGACGCGGCCAGCGGCATCTCCGCCGTCCTGGACTGACGGCGGGCCACCTTCGCCAACGTCGACCTCACCGTCGCCCTGGTGCGGCCCCCGACCGGGGAGTGGCTCGCCGCGGACGCCACCACCACGGTCGGACCCTCCGGCGCCGGGCAGTGCTTCGCCGACCTGTACGACGTCGCCGGCCGCATCGGCCGCTCCGCGCAGGCGCTGTTCGTCGCGCCGCGCTGACCCGGCCGGGACCGGGTCGGCACCGGTTCGTCACCGGTTCGGGGCCGGGTTGGCGCCGCCGACGTCCGCCGTGGAGGCTGGGGAGCGATGGAACCGCTGGACACGCTGCTGACCTGGCTCGCCGGGCGCGGGCTGGAGATCGTGCTGCTCATCCTGGGGTCGGTGCTGCTGGCCCGGTTCGTCGCCTGGGTCGGCGAGAAGATCACCGACCGCATCGACGCCCGCGCCACCGGCGGCGACGCCCTGGTGCGCTCGGAGGCCGCCAAGCACCGGCACTCGCTCACCCAGGTGATCACCTGGACGCTGGTCGTGCTGATCTACGCGGTGGCGGTCTTCGCCGTGCTGGACCGGGCCGGCATCCCGATCGGCGGGCTGGTCGCGCCGGCGACGGTGCTCGGTGTCGGGCTCGGCTTCGGCGCCCAGCGGATCGTCGGCGACGTGCTGGCCGGCTTCTTCATCATCACCGAGCGGCAGTACGGCTTCGGGGACGTCGTGTCCATCCAGGTGGTCGGCGGGGTCGAGCCCGCCGAGGGCACGATCGAGGACGTCACGCTGCGGGTCACCCGGCTGCGGTCGGCCAACGGCGAGGTCGTCACGCTGCCGAACGGGCAGATCGTCAAGGTCACCAACCTGTCCCGCGACTGGGCCCGCGCCGTCGTCGACGTGCCGGTCCCGACGACCGTGGACGTCAACCGGGTCAACGAGATCCTCAAGGACGTCGGCGCGGAGGCCTTCCGGGACCAGCGGCTGCGCCCGCTGCTGCTCGACCCGCCCAGCGTGATGGGCGTGGAGACGATCGACCTGGAGCAGGTGAACGTCCGCATGGTGGCGCGCACCCTGCCCGGCAAGCAGTTCGAGGTCGGCCGCGACCTGCGCGCCCGCGTCGTCCTGGCGTTCCGGCGGGAGGGCCTCAACGTCCCGTCGCCGACGGCGGCCCCGCCGGCCGGTGAGCTGACCGCCTCCGCCCCCTCCTCCGCAGACGGTGTGCGGTGACCACCCCGGAGACCAACGGGCCCGGCGAGCCGACCGGCCGGGTGTCGGTGAGCACCGCGCCGCCGCCCGCTCCCCGCCGCTGGTGGTCGGCGGTGCCCCACCACCTCGGCCGCGCCCGCACCTCGACCGTCGTCCTGGCGCTGCTGTTCGTCGGCGTCTACACGCTCTACCTGCACGTCCGGCCGCCGGACCCGGTCGTCGCACCCGCGCAGGAGCCGACGGTGCAGACACGGGTGACTCCCGCCCCGGCGGAGCCGGCGGAGACCGCCGAGCCCACCCCGTCGGCCCCGACGTCGGCGCCGACGACCGCCGACACCGCCACGCCACCTGCAGGGACGACCGGCGGGGAGGCCCCGGCGGAGTCCGCGGGGCCGGCCCCGACCCCGTCCCCGGAGCAGACGGCGCCGGCGCCCCCGACCGCCGCGCCCACCGCGACCGCGGTGCCGACGGTGCCCGGCGCGCCCGGCACCTGACCGGTCAGAAGCGGGTGACCACCGCGATGCCCGGGTCGCGGCCCACCGCGGCGATGGCGGCGCCGGCCTCGTCGAGGGCGAGCTGCCGGGTGACCAGCGCCTGCGGCCGCAGCCGGCCGGCGGCGATCAACCCGAGCACGGCGGGATAGCTGTGGGCGGCCATGCCGTGGCTGCCCAGCACCTGCAGCTCCCGGGCGACGACGAGGTCCATCGGCACCGCCGGGCGGCCCTGCGCCGGCGGCAGCAGCCCGACCTGCACGTGCCGGCCCCGTGGCCGCAGGCACCTGATCGAGTTCTCGCAGGTGACGGCCGCACCGAAGGCGTCGAGCGAGACGTGCGCGCCGCCGGCGGTCAGCTCGGGAATCGCGGCCGGTTCCGCCACGGTGTGCTCGGCGCCGAGGTCGGCGGCCAGCCGCAGCGCCGCCGGCGAGACGTCGACGGCGACCACCCGGGCGCCGGCGGCCACCGCGACCTGCACCGCCGAGAGCCCCACCCCGCCGCAGCCGTGCACGGCCACCCACTCACCGGGCCGCACCCTCGCCACCTGGACGACCGCGCGGAAGGCGGTGGCGAAGCGGCAGCCGAGACCGGCGGCGGTGGCGGCGTCGAGTCCGTCGGGGAGCGCGACGAGGTTGACGTCGGCGGCGTCGAGCGCGACGTACTCGGCCATCGAGCCCCAGTGCGTGAAGCCGGGCTGGGTCTGGCGGGTGCAGACCTGGTGCTCGCCGGCGGCGCACTGGGTGCAGCGGCCGCAGGCGTTGACGAACGGGACGGTCACGCGGTCGCCCACCCGCCAGCGCCGGACGTCCGCCCCGACGGCGGCCACCGTGCCGGCCAGCTCGTGCCCGGGCACGTGCGGCAGGACGACGTCGGGGTCGTGGCCCTGCCAGGCGTGCCAGTCGCTGCGGCAGACGCCGCTGGCGCCCACCCGGACGACGACGCCGCCGGGCGCCGGGCCGGGCGCGGGGACCTCCCGCACGGTCAGCGGGCCGCCGTAGGTGTCGAACACGAGTGCGCGCACCCCGGCAGCCTCTCCCACGCCGCTCCCCGGGCTGCCGGCGTGTCCGCGCTGACCGCCCCGCCCCGACGCCCGGGATCCCGTCGTCCGGCGGGGAGGCGTGCCGGCGTCCACCACCTGGGACGCACTGTTCCGCGCAGGACGGCGGCCTGCCTAGGATCACGCTGGCTCACGAGAGGCAGTGACAAGCACCTGGCTGGCTGCCCGGCAACCTCTACTCCGTCTGAGGTGCTCCCAGGGGAAGAGCCGGCCGGACGGCGCCCGCCGCCCGGCAAGGACGGAGCTCTCGCGCGCCGCGGGTCCTCCGCGAGCGAGAGGAGACGGCGCATGAGCGACCCGCAGAGCTGGAGCTTCGAGACCCGGCAGATCCACGCCGGCACCAGCCCCGATCCCACGACCGGCGCCCGCGCCCTGCCGATCTACGCGACCACGGCCTACCAGTTCCGCGACAGCCAGCACGCCGCCGACCTGTTCGCGCTGGCCGAGATGGGCAACATCTACACCCGGATCATGAACCCGACGCAGGACGCGCTCGAGCAGCGCGTGGCCTCGCTGGAGGGTGGCGTGGCGGCGCTGGCGGTCGCCAGCGGGCAGTCCGCCACGACGCTGGCGATGCTCAACGTCGCCGAGGCCGGCGACCACGTCGTCGCCTCCGCCTCGCTGTACGGCGGCACCTACAACCTGCTGCACCACTCGCTGCCCAAGCTCGGCGTCACCGTCTCCTTCGTCGAGGACCCCGACGACCCGGAGAACTGGCAGTCGCTGGTGCGGGACGACACCCGGGCGTTCTTCGGGGAGTCGATCGGCAACCCGAAGGGCGACGTCCTCGACATCGAGACCGTCGCCGGCGTCGCCCACCGCAACGGCGTGCCGCTGATCGTGGACAACACCATCGCGACGCCGTACCTGATCCGGCCGCTGGAGTCCGGCGCGGACGTCGTCGTCCACTCCGCCACCAAGTACCTGGGCGGGCACGGCACGGTCATCGCCGGGGTGATCGTCGACGGCGGGACGTTCGACTGGACCGGCGGCAGGCACCCCATGTTCACCACGCCCGACCCGACGTACCACGGCGTGGTGTACGCCGACCTGGGTGCGCCGGCGTTCGCGCTCAAGGCCCGGGTGCAGCTGCTGCGCGACCTCGGCCCGGCCGTCTCGCCGTTCAACGCGTTCCTCGTCGTCCAGGGCATCGAGACGCTGTCGCTGCGGATGGAGCGGCACGTGCAGAACGCGCAGCGGGTGGCCGAGTTCCTCGAGGCCCACGACGAGGTGGACCGGGTCAACTACCCGGGCCTGCCCTCCTCCCCCTGGCACGCCGCCCAGCAGAGGTACGCGCCCCGCGGCGCCGGCGCGGTGCTCACCTTCGAGCTGCACGGCGGTCGCGAGGCCGGTCAGCGGTTCGTCGAGGCGCTGGAGCTGCACAGCCACGTGGCCAACATCGGCGACGTGCGCAGCCTGGTCATCCACCCGGCCTCGACGACGCACTCGCAGCTGACCCCCGAGGAGCAGCTGACCACCGGTGTCACGCCGGGCCTGGTGCGGCTGGCCGTCGGCCTCGAGGGCATCGAGGACATCCTCGCCGACCTGGAGTCCGGCTTCCGCGCCGCGAAGGGGGCCTGAGGTGGGCGGGGTCCGGGTTCCCTCCTGGGCCCCGCCCCGGCTCGGGGGCTGGCGCGAGGGGGACCCGGTCGGCGACCGGCGCTTCCTCCACCTGCCCGGGCCGCTGCGGCTGGAGCGCGGCGGCGAGCTCCCGGCGGTGCGGGTGGCCTACGAGACGTGGGGGACGCTCGCGCCCGGCGGCGGCAACGCCGTCCTCGTCGAGCACGCGCTGACCGGCGACAGCCACGTCGCCGGCCCCGCGGGCCCCGGGCACCCGACGCCGGGCTGGTGGGACGAGCTGGTCGGCCCTGGAGCGCCGCTGGACACCGACCGGCTGTTCGTCGTCTGCGCCAACGTCCTGGGCGGCTGCCAGGGGACGACGGGGCCGTCCTCGGCCGCGCCCGACGGGAGCCCGTACGGCTCGCGGTTCCCCGACATAACGGTGGCCGACCAGGTGCGGGTCGAGGCCGCGCTCGCCGACGCGCTGGGCATCCCCCGGTGGGCGGCGGTCCTCGGCGGGTCGATGGGCGGCATGCGGGCGCTGGAGTGGGCGGTGGCGCTGCCCGACCGGGTGGAGCGGCTGCTGTTCCTCGCCTCCGGCGCCGCGGCCACCGCCGACCAGATCGGCACCCAGACCACCCAGCAGGCCGCGATCCGCGCCGATCCCGCGTGGGCCGGCGGGGACCACCCGCCCGGCGCGGGGCCGGTGGCCGGGCTGGGCGTCGCCCGCCGGATCGCGCACCTCACCTACCGCAGCGGCCTGGAGCTCGACGCCCGGTTCGGCACCGCGGTGCAGGACGACGGCCGGTACGCCGTCGCCTCCTACCTCGACCACCACGCCGACAAGCTGGCCCGCCGGTTCGACGCCGGCAGCTACGTGGTGCTCACCGAGGTCATGAACTCCTGGGACGTCGGCCGCGGTCGCGGCGGGGTCCGGGCGGCGCTGGACCGGGTCACCGCGCGGACCGTCGTCGCCGGTGTCGACACCGACCGGCTGTACCCGCTCGCACTGCAGCAGCAGGTGGCCGACGACCTCGGCGTCCCGCTGCAGGTGATCACCTCGCCGTACGGGCACGACGGCTTCCTCATCGAGGCCGACGCCGTCGGCGCGCTGGTCCGGGACCTGCTGGCCTCGTGACCCCGCCGCCGCGCGCACCCCGGCGCCCGTCGACCCCTCCCGTGGGGGTCCGGGGCCGGCGGTCGTGGTGGCCCGTCGTCGCAGCCGTGGTCGGCGTGGTCGTCCTGGCCGCCACCGTGGTCGCCGTCGTCGACGGCCCGGAGCGCACCGAACCGCTCGCCTTCGGCGTCACCACGCCCGGGGGCGCGACGGCGGCTGCCGAGCTGGACGCGGTCGAGGCCGCCGTCGGGGAGCGCCCGTCGCTGGTCCTCACCTACGCCGACTTCACCACCCCACCGCCGGTCGCCGACCTCGACGCCGTCGCGGCGCGGGGTGCCGTCCCGGTGGTGACCTGGGAGCCGTGGGACTGGGACGCCCCCGCCAGCGGGGCGTTCGGCCTGGCCGCCATCGCGGCCGGAGCCCACGACCCCCACCTCCGGCAGTGGGCCGATGCGCTGCGGACCTGGGGCCGGCCGGTGCAGCTGCGCTTCGCCCACGAGCAGAACGGCGACTGGTACCCGTGGGCCGTCGGCGTGTCGGGCACCACGGCCGCCGACCACGTCGCGGCCTTTCGGCACGTCGTGGAGGTGTTCGACGCCCAGGGAGCGGGCAACGTGCAGTTCGTGTGGAACCCGAACGTGCGGTTTCCCGGGTCCTCCCCGATGGCCGAGACGTGGCCCGGCACCCGGTACGTCGACCGCGTCGCCCTCGACGGCTACAACTGGGGCACCAGCTCCCCCGGCCACCGCTGGCAGGAGCCCGAGGAGGTCTTCGGCGACAGCCTCGACGAGCTGCGCGAGCTGGCCCCCGGGATCCCGATCACCGTCACCGAGGTCGCCTCCGCCGAGGAGGGCGGGGACAAGGCCGACTGGGTCACCGACCTGGTCGCCTACCTCGACGAGCAGGCCGACGTCGCGGCGTTCGTGTGGTTCGACCACGACAAGGAGGCCGACTGGCGGATCACCAGCAGCCCGGCCAGCGCCGCGGCGATGCGGGCGGCCCTGGCCGGACGCCGCCTGGTGGCCCGGTGACCGCCGCACCGGTACCGACCGACGCCCGGGTGCCCGCACCGGCCGACCCCGCGGAGGTCCGGCGCCTGCGGGCGCTGGAGCAGCTGCAGCTGCTGGGCACCGACCGGGAGGAGCGCTTCGACCGCATCACCCGGCTGGCGCAGCGGGTGTTCGACGTCCCGATCGCGACCCTCACCCTGGTGGACGAGGACTCCCTGTGGTTCAAGTCCGCCCAGGGGATGCCCATCGACCGGGCCGACCGCCAGGCGTCCTTCTGCGACCGGACGGTCGCCCTCGGGGGGACGCACGTCGTGCCCGACGCCCTGGCCGACCTCCGCTTCGCCAGCAGCCCGGCGGTGGCCGGCCCACCGCACGTCCGCTTCTACGCCGGCCAGCCCCTGGCGGGGCCGGGGGGCCTCACGGTCGGCACGCTGTGCCTGTTCGACGTCCGCCCCCGCACGCTCGATGCCGGGGAGGTCGCGCTGCTGCAGGAGCTGGCCCGCTGGACCGAGCAGGAGCTCGCCCACTCCGTCGAGATGGACCGCGCCCGGGAGGTGCAGCAGGCGCTGCTCCCGCAGCACCCCCCGGAGCTGCCCGGTTACCGGGTCGCCGGGTCCTGCCAGCCGGCCTTCGCCGTCGGGGGCGACCTGTTCGACCACGACCTCGTCGACGGCGAGTTGGTCCTCTCGGTCGCCGACGTGATGGGCAAGGGCGCCGGGGCCGCCATCCTGATGGCCACCGTCCGCGCGGTCCTGCGGACCACGGTGCGGGACGCCGGGCGGGCCCGGGCCGGGCGCCGGCCGGAGGGCGACGTGCTCACCGCCACGAACCGGACCCTCCTGCCCGACCTCCAGCGCACCGGCTCCTTCGTGACCGCCTTCCACGCCCGGCTGGAGGCCGCGACGGGGCGGGTGCGGTACGGGGACGCCGGTCACGGGCTGTCCCTGGTCCGGCGGGCGGCGGGCGGCGTCGAACGGCTCGCCGGGGAGGACCTCCCGCTGGGCATCGACGCCGACCAGACCTGGACCGAGCACGAGCTGGTGCTCGAGCCGGGGGACACCCTGTTCTCCTTCAGCGACGGCCTCTTCGACGTGCTCGGGGGCACGTACGAGGCCCTCGCCGACGTGGCCCGGCTGCTCGAGGCCCACCCGGAGCCCGACGACCTGCTCCGCGCCGTCCGCGCACTGGCCTCCGCGGCCGCTCCCCTGGACGACGTCACGGCGGTCGCCGTCCGACGGGTGCCAGGGTCGTGAGCCGCCACCGCCGCACGGTCTGGACCGGGCCGGGCGCCTCCTCGGCCCGTGAGCTGGCCGACCGCGAGACCGTCGCGGCTCTCTCCCCGCGGGTGCCGCTGACCCCGGGCCTGGTGGGGCTGCGGGTGCTGGTGGTGCTCACCGCGGTGCTCGGCCTGAACTACGTGGTCTGGCGCTGGCTCGAGTCGATCAACTGGTCGGCCTGGTGGATCGCCGTCCCGCTGGTCGTCGCCGAGACGTACAGCCTCGTCGACTCGCTGCTGTTCGGCCTGACGATGTGGCGGCTGCGCCGGCGCCGGCGGCCCCCACCACCGCCGGAGGGCGCGACGGTCGACGTGTTCATCACCACCTACAACGAACCGCTCGACCTGGTCATGGCCACGGCGGAGGCGGCGCAGCAGATCCGGTACCCGCACCGGACCTGGATCCTCGACGACGGGGCACGCCCCGAGCTCCAGGAGCGCGCCGAGGCCGCCGGCATCGGGGTGATCACCAGGTCCGTGGAGTGGGCGGGGCGCCAGCGGCACGCCAAGGCCGGGAACCTCAACAACGCCCTGATGACCACCGACGGGGAGTTCGTCCTCATCCTGGACGCCGACCAGGTCCCCGACCCGGCGATCCTCGACCGCACCCTGGGCTACTTCCGCGATCCGCAGACGGCCCTGGTGCAGACGCCGCAGGTGTTCGTCAACGTGCCCGAGGACGACCCGTTCGGCAGCCAGGCGCCGCTGTTCTACGGACCGATCCAGCAGGGCAAGGACGGCTGGAACGCCGCGTTCTTCTGCGGCTCGAACGCGGTGCTGCGCCGCGAGGCGCTCATGCAGCTGGGGGTGTCCCGGTACGTCACCGAGGTGGAGCTGGCGGTGACCCGGACGCTCCGGACCGCCGACCGGGTGCTCGCCCGGGCGCGCAGGGGCCTGGACCCGTCGCAGACCGAGGCGCGCGCCGCCCTCGACGCGGTCGCCGGCGCGGTGGCCCGGAGCCGCGCGGACCTGCGGGCCGGCGCGGCCCTGGCCGACGTGACCTACCGCTTCCAGCAGCAGGTCGACGCCGCGGCCCGCCGGCTGGTCGACGCCGACGTCACCGCGCTGGAGAGCGATCTCGCCGAGATCGCGGCCCTGTCCTCGGAGCTGGATGCCGAGGAGGCCGGCCCGGCCGAGCTCGACCGTGCGGCACTGGCCCGGCTGGCGCACCGCGACTGGTCCCCGCTCGGCGCCGTCGAGACCGTGCGGGCCCTGGTCCGGGCGATCGACGTCGACCGGGACGACGAGGCCCAGCCGCTCATGCCGATGGCCACCATCTCGGTGACCGAGGACATGGCGACCTGCATGCGGCTGCACGCGCTCGGCTGGCGCACCGTTTACCACCACGAGACCCTCGCGCTCGGCCTGGCGCCGGAGGACCTCGGCACGATGCTCACCCAGCGGCTCCGCTGGGCCCAGGGCACGGTGCAGGTGATGCTGCGGGAGAACCCGCTGGTGCAGCGCGGGCTGACCCCGGCGCAGCGGCTCATGTACTGGGCCACCATGTGGAGCTACCTGTCCGGCTTCGCCGCGGTCGTGTACTTCGCCGCACCCGTCGTCTTCCTGGTCAGCGGCATCCTGCCGGTGCAGGCCCTGTCGGCGGACTTCTTCCTCCGGCTGGTGCCGTTCCTCGCGGTCAACCAGCTGCTCTTCTACCTCATCGGCAGGGGGAAGCGGAGCTGGCGCGGGCAGCAGTACTCGCTCGCGCTGTTCCCCGTGTGGATCCGCTCGGTCACCTCCGCGGTGGCCAACGTCGTCTTCGGCCGGAGCCTGGCCTTCGCCGTCACGCCCAAGGAGCGCCAGGCGCAGACGCGGCGTCCGTGGCACCTCGTGCGACCCCAGCTGGTGGTCATGGCCCTGCTGGTGGTCGCCGCGGTGGTCGGCACGGTCCGGATGGCGACCGGCCAGGCGTCGGCGCTGGGCACGGCGGTGAACCTGGTGTGGGTCGCCTTCGACCTCGCTGTCCTCAGTGTGATCATCAAGGCCGTCCGCCACCGCGGACCCCAGGTGGAGCCGGCGGAGGTCCCCGCATGACGCAGTTCCAGACCGAGACGACCGACACGGGCATCGGCGTGGTGCGGCCGGTGGGCCGGTTGAACATGGTCGCCGCGCCGCGGCTGCGGTCGCTGGTCGCCGAGCTGGTGGCACGGGGGACGGCGCGGATCGTCGTCGACCTCTCCGAGACCGAGTCGATGGACTCCTCGGGGCTGGGAGCACTCATCGCGGGGTTGAAGACCGCGCGCCAGGCAGGCGGCGACCTGCGCATCGCCGCGGCGAGGCCGCAGGTGGAGGCCGTGCTGGACCTGACCAACCTGCGGCGGGTGCTGCGGCCCCGCCCGGACGTCGCCGGCGCCTTCGCCGGCGACTGACGTGCGCGGCGGCGCGAGTCACCGGCTCCAGGCCAGGGCCGGTCCCGAGCTCCTGGAACCGGTGCACGACCTCCTGGCCCGCCTGTGGGCCGACGAACCCGGCGTGGCGGAGCGGGACCGGATCCGGTTCGAGACCGCGGTCGCCGAGGTGGCGGCCAACATCGCCGAGCACGGCGCCGGCGCCGGCGCCGCGCGCGTGTCCCTGCGGCTGTCCAGCAGCCCCGACCGCATCCAGGCGGTCTTCGAGGACGACGGCGCACCGGTCGAGGCGAGGCCGGAGCAGCCGCCCGCCGACGACGCCGAACGGGGCCGGGGTCTCCTGCTCGCCCGTGCCGCGGTGGACCGGTTCAGCTACGAGCGGGACGGGGCGACCAACCGCTGGGTGCTCGTCCTCGGCGACTCCTGACAGCCCCTGCGGCGGCCCCCTCCAGGGTCCCGCGCCGAGCCGGGTGACGGACCGGAACGGCCACCCTCCAGGGTCCCGCGCCGAGCCTGCGAGGCGTGGGGGGTGGTCCTTCACTCCATCGCGTCGCCGGGCGTCTGCCCGGCCGGCGGCAGCCGGGTGCGGACGACCGGGCGCACCTTGCGCGCCTCGGGGAGCCGCTCGGTGTAGCTGGCGGCGTTGCCGCGGATGTGGGCCAGGTCGTCGTCCGTGGCCTGCCGCAGGACCTTGGCGGGGACGCCGGCGACGAGCGAGCCCGGCGGCACCTGCGTGCCCTGGGTGACGACGGCGCCGGCGGCGACGATGGAGCCCGAGCCGATGTGGGCACCGTTCAGGACGACGCTGCCCATGCCGACCAGGACGTCGTCGTCGATGCGGGCCCCGTGCAGGACCACGCGGTGTCCGACGGTCACACCGCGGCCCACGACGAGCGGGAAGCCGGGGTCGGAGTGCAGGGTGCTGCCGTCCTGGATGTTGGAGCCTTCGCCGATCTCGATCACCTCGGCGTCAGCCCGCGCAACCGCTCCGTACCAGATGCTCGACCGCGGGCCCATGGTCACGGCGCCGACCACGACGGCCGTCGGCGCGACGAACGCCTCCGGATCGATCTGCGGGGAGCCGTAGGGCAACTCGGCGATGTAGTTCTCGGCCACGGGCGACAGCACAGCACAGGCGCGTCGCGGATGCACCGGCGAGGACGCGCCACCCGTGCGTCGGTGACCGTGGACCGCGACGCCCACCGCCGCCAGGATGGCCGCCGTGACCGTGCCTACCGACCTGCCGGTGCTGGCCTTCGCCGACCAGGCGGCGCTGGAGGAGTGGCTCGAGGCGGAGCACGCGACCGCCCCCGGGCTGTACGTGCGGCTGGCGAAGAAGGGGTCCGGCGTCCCCTCGGTGACCTACGCCGAGCTGGTCGAGTCCGCGCTCTGCTTCGGCTGGATCGACGGGAGGTCCCAGCGGCTGGACGAGACCTCCTACCTGCAGCGGATCACCCCGCGCCGGCCGCGCAGCATCTGGTCGCAGAAGAACGTCGCCGCCGTCGAGGCGCTCACCGCCGCCGGCCGGATGCGCCCGGCCGGGCTGGCGCAGGTCGGGGCGGCGCGGGCCGACGGCCGCTGGGAGCGCGCCTACGCGGGCCCGGCCACCATCACCGTCCCCGACGACCTCGCCGCCGCGCTGGCCGCCGTCCCCGCCGCGCAGCAGGCCTTCGACGGCCTCGACGGCCGCAACCGCTACGCCGTCCTCCACCGGGTGGTCACCGCCGCCACACCGCAGACGCGCGCCCGCCGGATCGCCGCCGTCGTCACGATGCTCACCGAGGGTCGACGTCCGTACTGACCTGCGGTCGCTCGTCCCAGAACCGCGCGTCGCGCCGCCGCCACACCAGCATGAGGACGACGCCCGCGGCCATGATCGCCACGCCGATGACCAGCGGCGGCCCGAGCCCCAGCCAGGCCTGGCCGGTGTAGCTGTGGGCCGGGTCCGCGAGGTCGCGCACCGAGAGCACGAGCAGCCAGACCAGCATCCCGGCGCCGACCAGCGGCCCGACGCCGAGCAGCAGCAGGTCCCGCAGGCTGCGGGTCAGCCGCTGCCGGAAGTACACCGCGCAGGCGATGCCGGTCATCGCGTAGTACAGCGCGATGAGCAGCGACAGCGCGGTGATCGAGTCGAACAGCGCGTTCGCCGAGACCGCGCTGACGCCGAGGTACCAGGCGACGGCCACGCCGGCGACCCACCAGGTGGAGACGTCCGGCGTCCGGTGGCGCGGCGAGATCGACCCGAACCGGGCCGGCAGCGCCGCCCGCCGGGCCATCGACAGGCCGGTCCGGGAGGCCGGGATGATCGTCGTCTGCGTGGAGGCGATCGCGGCGGTGGCGACGGCGAGCAGCACCACCCAGTCCCAGCCGCCGAGCACCTGCTCGGACAGCAGCGCGAAGACCGCCTCCTCCTCGTCGGCGTTCTCCGCCAGCCAGCCCGTGCCGGCGAAGCAGACGACGGCGACCGCGACGCCGAGGTAGGTCAGCAGCAGGACGACGGTCGACAGCACACCGGCCCGTCCGGAGACGGCGGCGCTCCCGCGCGTCTCCTCGGTCAGGTTGACCGCCGACTCCCACCCCCAGTACGCGAAGACGCCGAGCAGCAGCCCGCCGGTCAGCGCCGCGCCGCCCGATCCGAACGGGTCCAGCCAGGACCACTGCGGGGTCAGCGCGCCGAACGGGCTGTCCCCGCGGACGCCGCGCACCAGCGCGACGACGGCGAAGACCGCCAGCGCCGCGGTCTGCGCGACGATCAGCCCGTTCTGCACCCGCACGGACAGCTCCGTGCCCAGCACGCACAGCGCCGCCATGACGAGGACGAGCAGCACGCTGAGGCCCAGGACGACGGGCGTCGAGGACTCCCAGCCGTCCAGCCCGGCCGCGAGCAGGGTGAACCGGACGCCGACCTCGGCCAGCGAGCCCACCACCAGGACGCCGGTCATCGCGATCGCCCAGCCGCCGATCCAGCCGGCCCACGGGCCCATCGCCCGGGTGACCCAGGAGAACGTCGTCCCGCAGTCGGGGTCGGCGCGGTCCAACGCGGCGAACGCGGTCGCGATGAGCAGCATCGGCACGAACGAGGCGAGCAGCACGCCGGGCGCGTGCACGCCGACCAGCGCGACGACCGGCCCGATCACCGCGGCCAGCGAGTAGGCAGGCGAGGTCGAGGCGAGGCCGATGACGAGGGCTCCCCCGAAGCCGATGGCGTCGGGACGCAGGGTGGGCGGGGACTCCGCAGCCGCGGTCACGGCCGGCGACGCTACGGGCGCCGCCGCCCGCGCTGCCGTTGGCCCCCTGCAGGAGAAGGACCCCGTCCTCCTCACCCCTCGCGAGCTCGGGGCGAGCCTCGGGAGGGGCCGCCTTCACAGGATGCGGCGGGCTCCGGCGTAGTCGCCGATGTCCACGGTGGTCACCGCCACCGGCATGCCGGTCTCCCGCGCGTGCACCATCTTGCCGCCGCCCACGTAGATGCCCACGTGGTAGACGGGCGAGCCGAAGAAGACGAGGTCACCGGGCTGCAGGTCGCTGCGCGAGACGGCCGTGCCCATCCGCGACTGCGCCCGGCTGGAGTGCGGCAGGGAGACGCCGATGGCCTGGTACGCGTAGCTGGTCAGCCCGGAGCAGTCGAAGCCGCCCGGCCCCGAGCCACCCCAGAGGTAGGGCGTGCCGACCTGCGCGAGCGCGGCCGCGAGGACGCCACCGACGTCACCGCTCGGAGCGGCGGCCACGACCGCGTCGACGTCGGCGGTCAGCGCAGGTCCGGCGATCGTGGTCCGGACGGCGGCCTGCTCGGTGGCCGAGAGGCCCGCGTAGTCGCGCTGGTACTGCTCGCGCCGCGTCTGCACCTCGGCCCGCTGGCGCTCGAGCTCGGCGAGGGTGGCGGTGGCCTGCGCGGCAGCGGCGTCGGCGTCGGCGCGGGTCTGCTCGGCCGCACGCTGGGCCACCGAGACCTCGGCGAGCAGGCCCTCGGTGTGGGCGGCGATGAGGTCCAGCGTGGTCATCTGCTGGACGACGTCCGCCGCGGAGTCGGAGGTGAGGAAGGCGGCCATCCGGGACTGCGTCGTGCCGGCGCTCTGCGCGATGGCCGCCAGCTGCGGGCCGTAACCGGCGAGCACGGCCTCCGCCTGGGACGCCCGCACGGCGGCGTCGGCCGCGGTCTGCTGCTGCGCGGTGACGGTCAGCTGGGCCTCGTGGACCTGCTCGTCGAGGGCGGCCACCTGCTTGCTCGCCTCGGCGACCAGCCGCGAGGCCTCGTCCGCGGACGAGGGAGCCGCGCCCGCGGTGGCCGGGGTCAGCAGCACGGCGACGGCGGCGGTGACAGCCAGCGTGGCGCGCGACCAGCGTCGGCTCGTCGTCCGGTTGCGGCCCATGGCCGGCCCCCTCTCGCCGCGCCCCGCCCCGGGAGGAGGCGGTGTTCCGAGCGCGTGAGCACGCACGGTAAGGAAGGCGCAACGTGCGGTAGGGGGCGGCGCGCGGGCTGCGGCCCGGAGCGGTCGGCTCAGTCGTCACACGGACCCCGACGGTCCCGTGTGCCGCAGCAGGACCCCGTCCTGTCGGGGGTGCGGGCTACCGCCGGCGCGGCGGGGCGGAGCCGGAGGGCGTGCGGTCGGGTGCGAGGGGGACCAGCCGGTCGGCGACCGCACCGGTCACGAAGGAGTAGACGGCCTTGCCGCCGATGTCCACGACCTGGTCCTGGCGCGACCACGTCCACGGCGGCGCACCCACGCCGGTGGCGTTCTCGAGTGTCTGGTCGGTGGCCAGCCGCACCGACGTGTGCCAGGCCGAGGCGCGCCAGCCGCGCAGCCCGCTGGCCGACCACACGCCCCGCAGGGCGCCGACGAGCGCACCGGTGCCCCAGTGCATGAGGTGGTTGCGCACGGGCGGGCGCGCGGACCCCGGCAGCCGGCGGCGGGTGGTCAGCGCCGTGAGGGTGCGCCCGGGCACGTAGGAGTTCGGTCGGTGCGTCACCGACTGCTCGACCTTCTCGGCGAGCGTCATGGCCGCGGTGCCGGCGAGACCGGCGAGGGCGCCCCGGAGGGCGGCACGTCCCAGCATGGACGGGCCCTACCCGGGCAGCGGTGCGGCAGAACCGCGGCCCGGCCCCGCGGGTGCGGGGCCGGGCCGGGTGCCGTGCTGGAACGGCCACCTCTCGGGTGCCCGCAGCGCCTGCGAGGCGTGGGGGAGGTGGTCCTCCGTCAGCCGGCGAGGGGCTCCGGGGCGTCGAGGTCGGCGACCATCTCCAGGTCGCGGACGACGGCGCTGAGCTCGCCGGCGGTCCACGGCTCGCAGCAGTCGCAGCCGCCCTCGCGGTAGCTGACCAGGCCGATCAGTCCCTCGGCCTGGTCCTCGGCGATGGCCAGGTTCCCGGCCGAGGGGTGGCGGTGGCAGGTGCACGCCGAGACGCACAGGCCCAGGCCCCACCCGGCCACCACGACGGAGGTCCCGTCGTCCCACACCCTGCCGACCTGGAAGACCGACGGCTTCTGAGTCCTCGTCACGGGACCCCTCCCCTCACCGGTCCGGCTGCGCCGGAGCCCCTCTGCGGTCGGGCGGGGGAAGCCCCACCCGGTGCACTTTCGGCGTGCGAGCGAGGTGGTGGAGTCGAAGGTCCCCCACCGCGCACGACAGAAGGTAGGTGGACCGACGCGCACGGTCACGACGCCATGCGGGACGACTGTGACGGACCGGTCACCCGCCCCACGGGACCCACGCGTCCCACCCGTGCACGCCCGGCCGGACGACGAGTGCCGGGTCGCCGTGGTCTCCGGACGCCGGCCCCCTGCAGGAACCCGCCGCGAGCTCGCGAGTGGCGGGGGCAGCGGGTCCTCTCTCAGCTGGCGGGCGACACCGAGCTCATGTTGAAGTCCGGCACGCGTACGGCCGGCATCGCAGCCCGGGTGAACCAGTCGCTCCACTCGCGGGGCAGGGTGCGCTCGGTGCGGCCGGCCTGGGTGATCCGGCCGAGCAGGTCCACCGGCGACTCGTTGAACCGGAAGTTGTTCACCGCGCCGCGCACCTCACCGCCCTCCACGAGGAAGACGCCGTCGCGGGTGAGCCCGGTCAGCAGCAGCGTCTGCGGGTCGACCTCGCGGATGTACCACAGCGTGGTCAGCAGCAGGCCGCGGTCGGTGGCCGCGACCATCCCCTCCAGCGTCTCCGTGGCGCCCGGCTGCTCGAGGACGAGGTTGTCGACGGCCGCGGTGGCCGGTGCGGTGGTCTTCAGCGCCCAGGCCCGCGGCCGGATCAGGTTGGTCAGCACGCCGCCGGAGATCCACTCGACCGCCGGCGTCGCCATCCCGTTGTCGAACACCGAGGCCGCGCCCGACGAGCCGCTGACCACCTGGAACGGGCACGCCTCCAGGCCGGGCTCGAACGGGTCGCTGCGCAGCGTCAGCGGCAGCGCGGCCAGCCGCTCGCCGATGCGGTTGCCCCCGCCCGGCCGGGCGTAGACGTTGCGGCCCTCGTCGGCGTCGCGGGCCTCCATCGTCCAGTGGGCGTAGATCATCAGGTCGCTGACCGCCGAGGGCGGCAGCAGGGTCTCGTAGCGCCCGGCGGGCAGGTCGATGCGGCGCTGCGACCAGCCGAGCTTGCGCTGCACGTCGGCGACCAGGTCGGCCACCGACACGTCGGCGAAGTCGCGGGTGCCGACGCCGGCCCACACCGAGCGGCTCATGTCGCCGCTCTTGCCGTTGAGCTCCACACGGCCGCTGGGCTGGTCGTGCCGCAGCCGCAGCCCGGTCGACGTCCCGAGGTAGGTGGTGGCCATGCCGTGCTCGGCGAAGCCGAACAGCAGCTCGCCGCGGTCGCGGGCGCCGCCGAAGGCCTCCCCCAGCGCCGGCGCGAAGTCGCGGAAGACGCCGATCGAGGTCTCGGCGGGGTCGGCGTCCCAGTCGCCCGCGCCCGGCGGGGCCTCGCTGACCAGCGGGACGGCGTCCTCGGCCGGACCGGCATCCCGGGCGGCCTGCTCGCTGGCGGCCACCAGCTCCTCGACGTCCGGGCTGCCGGTGCGGGCCACCGTGCCGGCCGCCATCCCGGCACCGCCGTCGACGAAGGAGACGACGACGACCTGCCGGGAGCGCACGGAGCCGTTGGTGGTCAGGCTGTTGCTCGCCCAGCGGAGGTTGGCCGCCGAGCTCTCCACGACGAAGGCGACCTGCCCGTCGGCGGTGGAGGCGGCCAGCGCCTTCTCGACGACGTCCTGCGGACGGTCCCACGAGCTCATCGTCCCGCCTCCTGCGCCGTGTTCAGGATGTTCACGTCCTCGAAGAGCGCCACCGGGCAGCCGTGGCTGACCGGGGCGACCTGCCCGGGCTGGCCCTTGCCGCAGTTGAAGGCGCCGCCGAGCCGGTACGTCTGCGGGCCGCCAACGACGCGCATCGAGCCCCAGAAGTCCGTCGTCGTCGCCTGGTAGGCCACGTCACGGAGCTGGCCGGCCAACGCCCCGCCCTCGATCCGGTAGAAGCGCTGGCCGGTGAACTGGAAGTTGTAGCGCTGCATGTCGATCGACCAGCTCTTGTCGCCGACGACGTAGATGCCGCGCTCGACGCCGGCGACGAGCTCGTCGGTGGAGGGGCCGTCGGGCGCCGGCTGCAGCGAGACGTTGGCCATCCGCTGCACCGGCGTGTGCTGCGGCGAGTCCGCGAAGGCGCAGCCGTTGGAGCGCGCCATGCCACCCATCCGCGCCGTGTTGCGGTCGACCTGGTACCCGACCAGCACGCCGTCCCTGACGATGTCCCACTGCTGGCCGGCGACGCCCTCGTCGTCCCAGCCGATCGTCGACAGCCCGTGCGGGGCGGTGCGGTCCCCGGTCACGTTCATGATCCCGGAGCCGTAGCGGAGCGTGCCCAGCTTGTCGACGGTGGCGAACGAGGTGCCGGCGTAGGCCGCCTCGTAGCCCAGCGCCCGGTCCAGCTCGGTGGCGTGGCCGATGGACTCGTGGATGGTCAGCCACAGGTTCGACGGGTCGACGACGAGGTCGTAGCGGCCGGCCCGGACCGAGGGCGCCTTGGTCTTCTCGCGCAGCAGCTCGGGGATCTCGGCGATCTCGCCGCGCCAGTCCCAGCCGGTGCCGGTCAGGTACTCCCAGCCGCGGCCGGCCGGCGGGGCGATGGTCCGCATGCTCTCGAACGCGCCGGTGGTGCGGTCGACGGTGAGCGCGGTGAGCGCCGGGTGGGTGCGCACCCGCTGCTGGCGGGTACGGGTGCCGGCGGTGTCGGCGTAGTACTTCTGCTCCTTGACCGCCTGGCAGACCGTCTCCACGTGCTCAACGCCGTCGGCGGCCAGCAGCTGCTCCGACAGCTCGGTGAGCAGCTCGGTCTTCTCGGCGTCGGGGACCTCGAACGGGTCGACGTCGTAGTCGGACACCCAGGTCGCGTCCGGGTACACCGGCTCCGGCGCCAGCTCGACGCGGTCGCTGTTGACCGCCGCCGACACCTGCGCGACGGCGACCGCCTCCTCGGCCAGCCGGACGGCCTCCGCGGCGGTGAGGACGACGCCCGCGGCGAACCCCCAGGTGCCCTCGTGGACAACGCGCACGGCCAGGCCGAGGTCCTCGCCGTCGGCCAGGGACTCCAGCCGGGCGTCGCGCAGGCTGATCGACTGCGTGCGGATCCGCTCCACCCGGATGTCGGCGTGCTCGCAGCCCAGGTCGAGGGCCCGGGTGAGCGCGGCGTCGGTCAGCGCGGAGAGCGGGAGGGCGAGGAAGGACGCGTCCACGTCGCGGGCGGCAGCCACGGCCCCTGTCTACCAGCGCGGGCGCTCCGCTCCGCGCCGGGTCCGGGGCGCCCCCACCCGGTCACCGGACGGGGACGGCGTGGCCGCGAGGCGACCGGGGTAGACGCCAGCGCATGGCCGCGCCCACCCCGCCGTCCCCCGCCGACGACGTCACGCTGACCTTCGGCGGGAACGCCACCACGCTGCTGCGGCTCGGCCCGTTCACCCTGCTCACCGACCCCAACTTCCTGCACCGCGGCCAGCGCGCCTACCTCGGCAAGGGGCTGTGGACCAAGCGGCTCACCGAGCCGGCGCTGCAGCCCACCCAGCTGCCGGCGCTGGACTCGATCCTGCTGTCGCACCTGCACGCCGACCACTGGGACCGGATCGCCACCCGCACCCTCGACCGCGGCACCCCCGTCATCACCACCCAGGCGGCCGCCCGCGCGCTGGGCCGCCGGGGGTTCCGGGAGACCGTCGACCTCACGCCCTGGCAGCGGCACGAGCTCACCCGGGACGGCGCGACGCTGCGGATCACCTCGGTCCCCGGCGCCCACGGCCCCGGCCCGGTCGCGAAGCTGCTGCCGCCGGTGATGGGCAGCGTGCTGGAGCTGTTGCGGGACGGCGAGGTCGGCTGGCGCGGCTACATCAGCGGCGACACGGTCTTCCGGCCGGAGCTCGGCGAGGTGCTGGAGCGCTGCGGACCGCTGGACGTCGTCATCCCGCACCTGGGCGGCACCAGGGCGCTCGGGTTCACCGTCACCATGGACGGCCGGCAGGGCGCCGACCTCGTCGAGCTGCTGAAGCCGCCGGTCACCGTGCCGGTGCACTACGACGACTACGACCGGTTCGCCTCGCCGCTGGGCGACTTCGTCCGCGAGGTGGCCGCCCGCCGCGCACCCGGGGAGATCCGCGCGGTGCTGCGCGGCGAGACGATCAGCCTGCGGGCCTAGCGAGGCGGGTTGCCCGTTCGGCGACCTCGGCGCGCAGCGCCTCGACGTCCGCCGTCGTGCACACGCCGTCGCGCACCACCTGCCGCCCGCCGACCCAGGTGTCGCGCACCAGCCGCGAGGTGCCCGACCAGACCAGGTGGGTCAGCAGGTCGACCGGGCTGAGCACCGGCTCGAAGCCGAGGTCGCGGGTGTCGACGTGCACCAGGTCCGCGCGGCGGCCGACGGCGACCTGGCCGAGGTCCGGGCGCCCGATCGCGTCCGCGGCCGCACCGGTGGCCAGCCAGAACGCCTCGGCGGCGGTCAGCGCGGTCGCCGAGCCCTCGCGCAGCCGGGCCAGCCCCGCGGCGAGCCGGACGTCGGCGAGCAGGTCGAGCCCGTCGTTGGAGGCCGGCCCGTCGGTGCCCAGCCCCACCCGGATCCCCCGGTCGAGCATCGCCCGCACCGGCGCGATCCCGCTGGCGAGCTTGGCGTTGCTCGCCGGGCAGTGGGCCACCGCGACGTCGTACTCCCGCCACAGCTCCAGGTCGCCGTCGTCGACGTGGACCGAGTGCGCGGCCAGCACCCGGCCGCCCAGGACGTCGTGCGCGGCCAGCAGCGCGGGCACCGACAGCCCGTGGGTGGCCAGCAGGTCCGCGCCCTCGCCGGCGGTCTCCGCGACGTGCAGGTGCAGCAGCAGGCCGTGCTCCCGGGCGGCGGTCGCGGCGTCGCGCAGCACCGGCAGCGGCAGCGTGTAGGCCGCGTGCGGGCCGATGCCGTACTCGACGGCGCCGTCGGCGGGCGCGGAGGTCGCCAGCGTCACCGCGGCGGCCAGCTGCTCGGCCAGCGGCGGCATCCCGGGCAGCGGCAGCAGCGGGGTGGCGACGACCGCGCGGGCGCCGGTGCGGCCGACGGCGGCGGCGATCCGCTCGGGGGAGAAGTACATCTCGACGCTGGTGGTGACCCCGCCGCGGAGCATCTCCGCCGAGGCCGCGGTCATCGCCACCTCGACGTCCTCGGGCGTGAGCCGCGCCTCCCGCGGCCAGATCACCTCGCGCAGCCAGCGCGCCAGGGACAGCCCCTCGGCCTGCCCGCGGAACAGCACCATCGGCGCGTGCGAGTGGGTGTTGACCAAGCCCGGCAGCAGCACCCCGGGGACGGCGACCACCTCGGCGTCCCCGGCGTCCGGTGCGTCGGCGGCCGGGCCGACCCAGGTGAGGAGGCCGTCCTCGACGTCGACGGCGGCGTCGGGCACGACGGTGCCGGCACGGTCCCCGACGACGACGGCCCGGGCGGTGAAGCGCTGCCGCATGGGTGGCGAACCTACCCCCGCCGCCTGCCGGTCCCCTCCAGGCGACGCCGTTACCGTGGGCGCATGTCTGCGCTCGCCGCCGCCGCGTCCTCCGACGGAGGCGGCATCACCGGCTTCCTCCTCGACATGGTCGAGCGGCTCGGCGCCGTGGGGGTGGGCCTGTCGATCCTGCTGGAGACGGTCATCCCGCCCATCCCCAGCGAGGCGGTGCTCGGCCTGGCCGGGGTGCTCATCAACGACGGCCGGCTGGCCGTCGTGCCGGTGGTCCTCTTCGCCACCCTGGGCTCGATCCTGGGCGCGGTCTTCTTCTACTACGTCGGCCGGGCGCTCGGCCCGCGCCGCTCGCACGCGTTCCTCGACCGGCTGCCGCTGGTGGAGACCGCGGACGTCGACAAGACCTTCGCCTGGTTCGAGCGGCACGGGCGCTCGGCGGTCTTCTTCGGCCGCATGGTGCCGATCGTGCGCAGCTTCATCTCCGTCCCCGCCGGGGTCGTGCGCATGCCGTTCGGGCAGTTCCTGCTCTTCTCCGCCGCCGGCAGCCTGATCTGGAACAGCGTGCTGATCGGCCTCGGCGTGGCGGCCGGCGACTTCGTGCAGGCCAACCTCAAGTACCTCGACTACGCCGTCGTCGCCGCCTTCGCCCTGGGCATCGGTTACCTGGTCTACAAGCGTGCCAAGGACGTCCGCCACCACCGCCAGGCCCGCCGCGCCGGCACCGACGAGAGCCGGTCGACGTGAGCGCGCGACGCCCGCAGGTCGTCGCCTTCGACGTCAACGAGACCCTGCTCGACCTCGGCCCCGTGCGGGCCGCGCTGGTCGAGCTCGGGCAGCCGGCCGACCTGCTGCCGGCGGTCTTTGCCCGCACGCTGCTCACCGGCTTCGCCGCCGCCGCGACCGGCACCTGGTGCCGCTTCCGCGACGCGTTCGACGCCGCACTGGCGCAGGCCACCGACCTCGGCGGGGACGAGCGGTCGCAGGTCGCCGGCGCCTTCCTCGAGCTCGCCCCGCACCCGGACGTCGAGCCCGCGCTGCGCCGGCTGGTCGGGGCCGGCGTCCGGGTGGTGACGCTGACCCACGGCTCCCCTGGCGTCGCCGAGGCGGGGCTGGAGCGCGGTGGCGTGGCCCCGCTGGTGGAGCGGTCGCTGTCCAGCGAGGTCATCCGGGCCTGGAAGCCCAGCCGCGAGGTCTACCTGTGGGCGGCCGGGGTCTGCGACGTCGAGCCGTCCCGCCTGGCGCTGGTCGCGTCGCACGGCTGGGACGTGCACGGCGCGCTGCGGGCGGGCCTGACGGCGGCCTGGTTCCCGCGCGCCGAGCGCGCCTACCCGGCCGTCTACGACCCCGCCGCGATCGTCGCCGGCGACCTGGCCGGCGCGGTCGACGCGCTGCTCGCGCTGCCGGCCGGGTGAGGGAGGTCCCCACCCCGCTCGGTCCGGCCCGGGTCACCGCCACCGAGCCCGCGGGTGCCACCGTCGGGACGCTGGTCCTCGGCCACGGGGCGGGCGGGGGCACCGGGTCGGCCGACCTGGTCGCCGTCACCGCCGACGCCGCTGCCGCGGGCTGGCGGGTGCTGGGCGTCGAGCAGCCCTGGCGGGTGTCCGGTAAGCGCATCGCGCCGGCGCCGCCCCGGCTGGACGAGGGCTGGACGGCGGTGCTCACCGCGCTGCGGGCGGACGGCCGGCTGACCGGCCCGCTGGTGCTCGGCGGCCGCAGCGCGGGAGCGCGGGTGGCCTGCCGGACGGCGGCCGGGCTCGGGGCGGACGGCGTGCTGTGCCTGGCCTTCCCGCTGCACCCAGCGGGGCGTCCCGAGCGCAGCCGCGCCGACGAGCTGACCGCCGTGGCGGTGCCGCTGGGCGTCGTGCAGGGCGAGCGGGACGCGCTCGGCCGCCCGGAGGAGCTCGCCGCGGTGCTGACCGGGCGGCCCGGTGCCTCGCTCTACGCCGTCCCCGGCGACCACGCGCTCACCCGCAGTCCGGACGTCGTGGCCCTGGCCGCGGTCGACTGGCTGGCCGGGGTCGCCGGGGCGCGCCCCGGCGACCCCGCCGTCCCCACGCACCTCGGCCCCCTCCAGGGCACCGCCCCGAGCGTGCGAGGGGCGGGGAGGAGGGGGTCCTTGATCAGCGGCGCCGGCGCCGGACGACCAGCGTGACGATCAGCAGCAGCGCCGCGGCGCCGGCCAGCGGGGCGGCGTAGCGGGTCAGCGCGGCCCCACCGGCGACCTCGAGCAGGTCGATCGGCTCGGGCTCGGCCTGCTGCGGACCCGACGTCCGGGCCGCCGGGGCGATCGTCCTCGCCGGCGGCGGCGGGATGACGGCGGCCGGCGCGGTGGCGGCCGCGGTGTCGGCCGCGGCAGGGGCGGTGTCGCCGCCCGACACGCCGTCGGTGGCCGCGGCCGCGGTCTCCTTCGCGGCCGCCGCGGTCTGGCGGGTCTTCTCCGCGACCGCGTTGTCCCCCGGCACCTGCTCGACGGAGGCGGCGACCTCCTCGGCAGCGCCCGCTGCCGTGGCCGCGGCCTTCTCCGCCGGCGTCGCCTGCTCCGCGGGTGCGGGGGTCGCCGCCGCCGTCGCGCCCGCGTCGCCGGCGCCCAGCTGGGCGGCGAGCTTGTCGGCGAACTGGCCGAGCAGCTTGTTGCCGACGTCGGTCATGACCCCGCGGCCGAACTGGGCCGGCCGGCCGGTGATGTTCAGGTCGGTCAGGACGTCGACCCGCGTGGTGTCGCCCTCGGCCTTGAGCTGGGCGGTGATCAGCGCGGCCGCGGTGCCGTTGCCGCGCTGGTCCTTGCCGCGGCCGTCGATGACCGCCTTGTGGGCCGCCTCGTCCTTCTCGACGAAGCTGGCCTTGCCCTGGTAGGTCAGGTTGATCGGGCCGAGCTTGACCTTGACCCGGCCGGTGAAGTCGTCACCGGTGACCGAGTCCAGGGCGGCGCCCGGCATGCACGGCGCGATCCGCTCGATGTCCAGCAGCACCCGCCAGGCTTCGTCGATCGGCACGGGGACGGTGAACGAGTTCTCCAACTGCACGGTGCTACCTCCGAGGTGCGGCGGTCGGCCGGCCCGCCCACGAGGGGCAGGCCGGCCGGATCGGGCTCGGCCCCGTCCAGGGCACCGCCCCGGGCGTGCGAGGGGTGGGGAGGACGGGGTCCTTCAAGCTACAGCCCCGCCGCCGCGGTGACCGCGCGACGAGTGAGCACCTGCACCAGGTGCTCCCGGTAGTCCGCCTGGGCGTTGAGGTCGCTGGTCGGGGAGGTCCCTTCGGCGGCCGAGCGCGCCGCCGCGGCGATCGTCTCGGGGCTGGCCTCGGCACCGGCCAGCGCAGCCTCGACCGCGCTGGCCCGCAGCGGCGTGGTGCCCATGTTGGTCAGCCCGATCCGTGCCTCGGCGATGTGCCCGTTCTCCCGGCGGACGACCGCGGCCACCGCCACGATGGACCACGCCTGCGCCACGCGGTTGAACTTCTCGTAGCGCATCCCCCACTCGCCGGCCAGCTTGGGGACGCGGATCTCGACGAGCAGCTCCCCCTCCTCCAGCGCGGTGGTGAGGTAGTCGACGAAGAACTCCGCCGCCGGTACCGTCCGCCGCCCCTCCGGGCCGGCGATGACGAACTCCGCGTCCAGGGCCAGCGCCACCGCCGGCAGGTCGCCGGCGGGGTCGGCGTGGACCAGGGCCCCGCCGAAGGTCCCCCGTGCACGGACCTGCCGGTCGGCCACCGTCTCGGTCGCCTCGGCGATGAGCGGTGCGTACTGCTGCACCAGCGGGTCGGTCATGACGTCGTGGTGCGTCGTCATGGCCCCGATGACGAGGGCGTCGCCGTCGTCGCGGACGCCGCGCAGCTCGGCGACCCGGCTCAGGTCGACCACCGTCTCCGGCGCGGCCAGCCGCAGCCGCATGACCGGGATCAGCGACTGGCCGCCGGCGAGGACCTTCACGTCGTCCCCGCCCTCGGCGATGGCCTGCAGGGCCTCGTCGACGCTGGTGGGGCGGGCGTACTCGAACGCAGCGGGGATCACCGGTCACCTCCGAGGGCGGACTGGGGGGTGGAGACGCCGGCGGTGGTCTCGGTCTGCGCCCCACCCCAGGCGTTGGTGCCGGCGGTGGCACGGTCTCCGCCGTCCCCGCCCTGGTGGAGAGCCCGCCAGACCCGTTCCGGGGTCAGCGGCATCCGGATGTCGGAGACGCCGAGGTGCCGGACGGCGTCCAGCGCGGCGTTCACCACCGCCGGGGTGCTCGCGATGGTGCCGGCCTCCCCGACCCCCTTCGCGCCGATCGGGTTGCCCGGGGCCTCGTGCACCGTGTTGCCGGTGTCGAAGTGCGGCAGGTCGGCCGCCGAGGGCACCAGGTAGTCGACGAAGCTGCCGGTGGTGAGGTTGCCGTCGGCGTCGTAGACGGCCTCCTCGAACATCGCCTGGGCGATGCCCTGCGCCAGCCCGCCGTGGATCTGCCCCTCGACGATCAGCGGGTTGACGATCGTGCCGACGTCGTCCACGCAGGCGTACTTGCGGATCTTCGCCATGCCGGTCTCGGTGTCGACCTCCATGGCGCAGATGTGCGTGCCGTGCGGGAAGGAGAAGTTCTCCGGGTCGAAGGTCGCGTCCGCGTCGATCGAGGGCTCCATGCCCTCGGGGAAGTTGTGCGCCGCGAACGTGGCCAGGGCGATCTCCTGGATGGAGACCTCCGCGCCGGGGGTGCCGCGGACGGAGAACTTCCCGCCGGAGAAGTCGAGGTCGTCCTCGCTGGCCTCGAGCACGTGCGCGGCGACCCTGCGGGCCTTCGCCACGACCTTCTCGGCCGCGTTGACCACCGCGGCCCCACCGACCACCAGCGACCGGGACCCGTAGGTGTCCAGCCCGCGCGGGGAGACCGAGGTGTCGCCGTGCAGCACCTCGATGTCCTCGAACGGCACGCCGAGCCGGTCGGCGACCAGCTGGCTCCACGCCGTCTCGTGGCCCTGGCCGTGCGGGGTCGCCCCGCTGACCACCTCGACCTTGCCCGTCGGCAGCATCCGGATGGAGGCGTGCTCCCAGCCGCCGGCGCCGTAGGACAGCGAGCCGAGCACCCGCGAGGGCGCCAGGCCGCACATCTCGGTGAAGGTGGAGACGCCGATGCCGAGCTGCACCGGGTCGTCGGACTCCCGGCGGCGGCGCTGCTCGGCACGCAGCTCGTCGTAGCCGATGAGCTCCAGGGCCTTCTGGGTCGCGGTCTCGTAGTCGCCGCTGTCGTAGGTCATCCCGGCCACCGAGGTGAACGGGAACTCCTCGGCCCTGATCCAGTTCTTGCGGCGCAGCTCCAGCGGGTCCATGTCCAGCTCGACGGCGAGCTCGTCCATGATCCGCTCGACGGCGAAGGTCGCCTCGGGACGCCCGGCGCCGCGGTAGGCGTCGGTGGGCGTCTTGTTGGTGAAGATGCCGTCGCACTCGAAGCGGTAGGCGGGGAACTTGTAGATGCCGTTGAACATGAAGGCGCCGAGCACCGGGACGCCGGGGCTGACCAGGCGCAGGTAGGCGCCCATGTCGGCGAGGATCCGGCAGCGCAGGCCCTTGACGTTGCCCTCGCGGTCGGCGGCGACGTCGATGTACTGGATCTGGTCGCGGCCGTGGTGGGCCGTCATCAGCGACTCGCTGCGGGTCTCGGTCCACTTGACCGGCTTCCCGAGCCGACGGGCCACCAGCAGGCTGATGACCTCCTCGGGGGTGACCTGCAGCTTGCCGCCGAAGCCACCGCCGACGTCCGGAGCCACCACGCGCAGCTTGTGCTCGGGCACCCCGGTGACCATCGCGAGCATGATCCGCAGGATGTGCGGGACCTGGGTCGAGGACCACATCGTGTAGTTGTCGCCCTGCGGCTGGACGACGACCGACCGGGGCTCCATGAACGCCGGGATCAGCCGCTGCTGCACGAACCGGCGGCTGACCACGACCTCGGCGTCGGCGAAGGCCTGGTCGGTGTCGGCACCGGTGCCGGCCTCGCCGCCGTCGAAGACGAAGTGGAAGCTGCGGTTGGACTCCAGGTGGTCGTGGGTCAGCTGGGCGCCGTCGGCGACCGCCTCCTCCATGTCCAGCACCGCGGGCAGCAGGTCGTAGTCGACGTCCACCAGCTCGACGGCGTCCTGCGCGGCGGCCTTGCTGCGCGCCACGATGACCGCGACGGCCTCGCCGACGTGGTTGACCTCGTCCACGGCGATCGACGGGTGGCCGGGGTTGACCATGTCGGGGGTGACCGGCCAGGCGCACGGGATGGAGCCCTGCTCCTCGGCCACGTCGCGGCCGGTGAGGACCGCGATCACACCCGGCGCCTCCTGGGCGGCCGAGACGTCGATGCCGGTGATCTTGCCGTGGGCCACGGGGCTGCGGACGACGGCCAGGTGCAGCATGCCCGGCAGCACCATGTTGTCGGTCCAGGTGGTCCGGCCGGTGATCAGCCGGGCGTCCTCCTTGCGGCGGCGGGCCTTGCCGACCTCGCGCTCCGGCGCCTCGGTGGGCCGGTCCTCGATCGCCGTCACTGCTGGGCCGCCACGTGCGGAGCGGCCGCGGTGTCGACCTCGGCCGGTGAGGTGTGGCCGTTGCCGGCGGTGCGCATCTCGCCGGCGGCCTGCTGCACCGCGCGGACGATGTTCTGGTATCCGGTGCAGCGGCAGAGGTTGCCCTCGATGCCCTCGCGGACCTCGCTGTCGCTCGGGTCCGGGTTCTCCTTGAGCAGGTCGACCGAGGCCATGATCATCCCGGGCGTGCAGTACCCGCACTGCAGGCCGTGCATCTCGTGGAACGCCTTCTGCATCGGGTGCAGGCCGCCGTTCGGCGCCAACCCCTCGATGGTCGTCACCTCGCCGCCGTCGGCCTGGACGGCCAGCACGGTGCAGGACTTCACGGCCGCGCCGTCCAGGTGGACGGTGCACGCGCCGCAGTTGCTGGTGTCGCAGCCGATGACGGTGCCGACCTTCCCCAGCTGCTCCCTCAGGTAGTGCACCAGCAGCGTCCGGGGTTCGACGTCGTCGGTGTACGTCACCCCGTCCACCCGCACGTTGATCTGGGTCACCGTTTCCTCCGCTCCTCTGCAGGGGTCGCGTGTGGCTCCGGACACAGCCGCACCTGCGGCGAGTGTGTCGAGCGGCGTATGACTTAGGCCACGCTTACCCGAGGACGGCGACCGGCGCAGCTCACGCACGAGCGGCCGTCGAAGCCCGATAGCCCCGCAGGACCGGGCCTTTTCCGTGCTGGCCTCCGCACATGCGGTAGGGGAGCAACGTTGCAGTGCCGTTGCAGCGACTCCTGCAACGACCACGGCGGGGACCCGGGTGGAGCGGGTCCACGGAGACGTAGTTAGGTGAGCCTGCCCTACTCAGAGGAGAGCTCATGTCCGTCCGCCCGGTCCTGCGCGGCGCCGCCCTGCTCGCCACCGCCGTCCTGGTCACCGGCTGCGGCTCCGGGACCACCGGGTCCTCCGGGGACGCCGCCGCGCCCAGCAGCCCCTCGAGCTCCGGCGGCGCCTTCCCCGTGACCGTCCGGACGGCGTTCGGCCCGGTGGAGGTCGCCGAGGAACCCCAGCGGGTGGTCGCCCTGGGCTGGTCGGACGCCGAGACGGCGCTGGCGCTCGGCGTGCAGCCGGTCGGGGCCAGCGACTGGCTGGCCTTCGGCGGGGAGGGCGTGGGCCCGTGGGCCGAGGGGCTCTACGACGAGGCCCCCGAGATCGTCGAGACGCTCGAGCCCAGCCTGGAGGCGATCGCCGCCCTGGACCCCGACCTCATCCTGGACACCCGCTCCCCGGCCACCCAGGACCGCTACGACGCGCTCACCGCCATCGCCCCGACCATCGGCCAGCCCGAGGGCGTCGGCGCGTACCTGACCACCTGGCAGCAGCAGCTGGACCTGGTCGGCCAGGCGCTGGGCCGCCAGGAGCAGGCCGACGTGCTGCAGGCCGAGGTCGAGCAGCAGTTCACCGAGGCCGCGGCGGCCAACCCGGAGTTCGACGGCACGGAGGTCGCCGTCGGCGCCTACACCTCCGAGGGCTTCGGCGCCTACGTCCGCGGGGACACCCGCGTCGACTTCATGGAGGCGCTCGGCTTCACGAACGAGGCCGCCATCCAGGACCTGGCCGGGGAGAGCTTCTTCGTGTCGATCAGCGAGGAGCAGGTGCCCCTGCTCGACGCACCCCTGACCGTCGTCTTCCCCATCTTCGTCGAGGCCGCGCAGATCACCGACAACCCGCTGTGGCAGTCGCTGCCCTCGGTCCAGCAGGGCAACGCCCTGGTGCTCGAGGACGAGACGCTGGTCACCGCCTTCTCCAGCGGCTCGGCGCTGGGCACCCGGTACGCGCTGGACAACGCCGTCCCGCTGTTCGCCGAGACGCTGCAGCCCTGAGGCCTCCCTGCAGGGTCCCGCCGCGAGCCTGCGAGCGGTGAGGGGGACGCGGTCCTCCCACTTCACCGGGCCGGTGCGGGTGCTGCCCGCACCGGCCCGGTCCGCTGTTCGCGGCGGCGCAGCGCCGCCGAGGCGGTGAGCGCGGCCAGGCCGACCGCGGCCAGCGCGGCCCCGACGGCGGCCGGGGCGGTCCAGCCCAGGCCCGCCGCGATGACGACTCCGCCGAGCCAGGCGCCCAGGGCGTTGGCCGCGTTGAGCGCCGAGTGGTTGAGCGCGGCGCCCAGCATCTGCGCCTCGCCGGCCACCTCCATCAGCCGCAGCTGCAGGGTGACCACCAGCACCGAGGCGGTCGCCGAGAGCAGGAAGAGGCCGGCCAGCAGCCCCGGCCCCCAGGAGGCGAGGAGCGCGACCAGCGCGAGCAGCACGCCCATCGAGACCATGGCCCCGACCAGGGAGCGGAACAGCGCGAGGTCAGCGAGCCGGCCGCCGAGCGCCGTCCCCAGGACGCCGCCGACGCCGAAGACCAGCAGCACCCACGGCACGGCTCCCCGCGGCAGGCCGGCCTCCTCCGTGGCGAGCGGCGAGACGTAGCTGTAGACGGCGAACATGCCGCCGAAGCCGACCGTGCCCACCAGCAGCGTCAGCAGCACCTGCGGACGGCGCAGCGCGGTGAGCTCGGTGGCGACCGTGACCTCCTGCCGTCCGGGCGACGAGGGCACGAACGCCAGCACCGCCGCCGCGGTGGCCACGGCGAGGACGACGACCGCCCAGTAGGCCGCCCGCCAGCCCAGCGTCTGGCCCAGCCAGGTCGCCGCCGGGACGCCGGCCAGGTTCGCCACCGCCAGGCCGAGCATCACCGAGCTGACCGCCCGCCCACGGAGCTCGGCCCGCACCAGGGACGCCGCCACCAGCGAGGCCACCCCGAAGTAGGCGCCGTGCGGGAGGCCGCTGACGAAGCGGGCCAGCAGCAGCGCGGAGTGCCCCGGTGCCAGGGCGCTGCCCAGGTTGCCGACGAGGAACGCGGCCACCAGGCCGATCAGCAGCCCGCGCCGGGGCAGCCGGGCGCCGAGCGCGGCGAGGACCGGCGCGCCCACCACCACGCCGAGCGCGTAGGCGGAGATGACGTGCCCGGCAGTGGGGATGTCGACGCCCACGCCCTCGGCGATCTCGGGCAGCACGCCCATCGTGACGAACTCGGTGGTGCCGATGGCGAAGCCGCCGAGCGCCAGGGCGACGACCGCGGCGACGACCCGCCGGGTGCTCAGCAGGGGGACGTCGGGCGCTGCGGTCACGTGGTGGTGACAAGGCCGGTGGTCCCGGCCCCATTCCCCGCGTCAGGAACGTGCCGGAGCGGCCCCGTCCAGCGGCTCGCCGCGAGCACGAGCGGTCAGACGGCCCCGTCCAGGGCACCGCCCTGAGCCTGCGAAGGGTGGGGAGGACGGGGTCCTTGCTGCAGCGGCGCGCGCGGGACCCGGCGCAGGCGGTGCAGGTGCGCGGCGACGGCCGGCCGGCTCGGGGCGCCGGGCGGCAGGGTCTCCAGACAGGCCTGCCACACCGCGGCGTCGCCCTGGGCCTCGGGCAGCCGGGTGTAGCGCAGCAGCAGCTCGGGACGGCGGGCGGCGAGCACGGCCTGCCGCAGCGAGGCGGTGAGCCGGTCCCGGGCGGCGACCACGCCGGGCGCCGACGAGCGCGGCAGCACGGCGCCGGGATAGCGCTCCAGCGCCGGGCCGACGGCGCCGCGGGCGAGCAGCCGGCGCACCTGGTCCAGGTCCGTCTCCAGCGGGCCGGTCAGCCGGTAGGGGCGCGAGCCCAGCAGGGCGGCGCCGACCAGCCGCCGCAGCCGGGACAGCTCGGCCCGGACGGTGACCGCTGCCGCGTCGCCGGCGTGGCACTCGGCGGCCAGCTGCTCGGCGGTGCGCCCGCCCCCACCGGCCGCCGCCTCGGCGAGCAGCACCAGCAGCTCGGAGTGGCGCAGCGAGAGCTCCGCCGGGCCGGAGGGCAGGACCAGGCGGGCGCGGTCCCGGCCGAGCACCTCCAGCCGGGGGACCGGGCGGGCGGCCGGGCGCGGTGCCGGGGGCGCCGGCCGGGCGGCGTCCTCGCGGTGCAGCCAGCGCAGCTCGGCCTCGACGGCGGCCACCGTGGCCCGCACGAGGGTGAGCACCTGGGGGCTGGCCACGTGGTCGCCACCGGTGACGTCGATGGCGCCGAGCAGCACGCCGGTGACCGGGTGGTGCACCGGCGCGGCCGAGCAGCTCCAGGGCTGCACCGGGCGCCGGTAGTGCTCGCTGCCGTAGATCTGGACGGCGTGGTCGAGGGCCAGCGCGGTGCCGGGGGCGTTGGTGCCGGCGACCTCCTCGGCCCACCGTGCCCCCTCGACGAAGTGCATCGCCTCGGCCCGCGCGCGCAGCTGGCGGTCGCCCTCGACCCAGAGCATCCGGCCGTCGGCGTCGGTGATCGCGACGATCATCCGGTCGGCCTCGGCGTCCTCGACCAGCAGCCGGCGGATCACCGGGAGCACCGGGGCCAGCGGGTGCGCGGCGCGGTAGGCCAGCAGCTCGTCGTCGAGCAGCTCGACCGGCGGGGCGTTGCCGTCGGGGTCGACGCCGCTGCCGAGGCTGCGCCGCCACGAGTCCCAGACGACGGCGCGGACCTGGTCCGGGACCGCGGGACCGGAGCGGGTGACGAGCGCCTCGTGGGCCGCGCGCAACCTCCGGGTGTGCGCGGGATCGGGAAGGCCGTCAGGCAGCGCGACCCACGGGTTCATCGTCGTCACGTCGTCGTCCGCGGGCTCGGGTCCATCGTCCGCCCATCGTGACCGCTCTCCCGCGATTCCACCAGGGAGCCGGTGGGGCGCAACCGGTTCGGGGACGGCGGCATCGGTGCAGGCCGGGCGGGGAGGAGCGCCCGGGGGTCACGGGCCCGCAGCGCCCCCGCCCACAGGCCCGCGCCGTAGGAGAGGTCCTCCAGTCGCCGGCCGGCGGCGAAGCGCAGCAGCCCCACCCGTCCGCGGTGCGGCCACCAGGCGAGGACGGCGTCGGCGACGGCGGCCGCGGCGACCCCACGCCGGGCACGTCGGGACACCGCGGCGGCGGCCAGCGCGAGCGGCCAGTGGTGCCGGGTGACGCTGCGCACCAGCGTCTTCCCCGCCGCGGCGCTGCCCCGCACCACCAGGACCGCGGCCAGCCCGACGGGCGCGCGCTGTCCGGGCCGGGCCAGTCGCGGGGCGAGCCGGCCGGTCGCCACGGCGAGCACCGCCGCGCCGGCCAGCACGCCGGAGCGGCGTCCGGTCAGCGCCAGCGCCCAGGCCGCCGCCGACCACGGCGAGACCACCAGCGGCGCGACCGCGGCACCGTGCCGGGCGGCCAGCAGCGCGGCACCGGTGCCGTAGAAGGCGCGGCGGCGCAGCCACTCGCCGGGCGCCGACCGGTGCTCGTGCGCCACCGCCGCAGACGGCTCGTAGCGCACCCGCCAGCCGGCCGCGACCAGCCGCCACACCAGGTCGACGTCCTCGGCGACCCGCATCGCCTCGTCGAACCCGTCGCCGAGGGCGTGCCGGCGGGCCACCATCGCCGCGCTGGGCAGGTAGGGAACCGCCGTCCCCGGGGCGACCGGTGCGGGGTGCGGGCCCATGTCCAGCGCGCTGACCGCGGCCTCGTACGGCGCGACCCAGCCGCCGCCGTCCGCGGGCAGCGCGGTGATCCGCGGGGCGACGAGCGCCAGCCGCGGGTCGGCGGTGTGCCGGGCCAGGGGCACCGACCAGCCCGGCAGGGGCACGCAGTCGGAGTCCAGGAAGGCGACCAGGTCCGTGGTCGCCGCGCGCATGCCGGCGTTGCGGGCGGCGGCCGGGCCGCGGGCGGTGGTGTGCCGCAGCACCCGGGCCCGGTGCCGGCCGGCGATCGCCGTCACCGCGGCCGGGTCCGCGGAACCGTCGTCCACCACGAGCACCGGGACGGCAGCGGTCTCGGGGTCGGCGCGCAGCGCGGTGAGCAGCCGGTCGAGCTCGGCCGGGCGGTCCTTGACCGGGACGACGACGGTCAGCTCCCCCGCCGGGGCGCCGGCCGGCTCGGGGTGGGCGAGGCCGGCGTCCACCAGGCGGGCGGCCAGCACGGCGGTCACGGCGTCCCGGACGACGAGCCGGTCCCCACGCAGCAGCTCGCGAGCGCGGGGCTGCAGGCGGACCAGCCGCAGCGGCGACCCGCCGAGCAGCGTCGTCCCGCCGTCGCGGTGGCGGACGCGGGGGTCCAGACCGACCGCGGTGCCGTCGGGGAGCCGGTCGGGCGGGGGGACGGCGACCGCTGGCCCCCCGCTCATGCCTCGGCCAGGACCTCGGCGGTCGTGGTGACCTCGACCAGCGGCGCGTAGCAGCCGAGGATCCGCATGGTCTCGTCGTGGGCCTCGTCGCTCGCGCCGGCGCAGGCGTCGGAGACCACCCGCACGCGGACGCCGGCGTCCGCGGCGGGCAGCACGGTGGACAGCACGCAGCAGTCGGTCGCCACCCCGGCGACGGTGACCGGGCCCTCGCCGACCAGCTCCGCGACCTCGGGCACCCACTTGCCGAAGGTCGGCGCGTCGACGACGGGGTGGTCGCGCGGGTCCTCGGAGAGCTGGAACAGCGGGATGGCGTGCGCCTGCGTGAAGTAGTCGTACTTGGCGTAGTAGTCGGCCCACGCGCCGACGGGCTCGTCGGGGACGACGAAGCGGGTGAAGACGACGCGGTCGCCGAAGGCCTCCACCAGCGAGCGGATGCGCGGGCGGACCTCGTCGAAGCGGGGCGTCGTCCACGGTGACCCCGTGTCGCGGAAGACCTCCTGGTAGTCGATGACGACCAGCCAGCCGGGGGGTGGTGCCATGCTCGCGACACTAGATGCCGCTCCGAGCGCTCCGCCGCCGGGAGGACCCGTGCCCGAGTACCCGCAGTCCCTCGTGCCCGTCGGCCACGTCGAGCCCGCGCCCCGCCGGGTGCGCGCCTTCCTCGGCGGCCGGACCGTGCTGGACACCCACGGGGCGAGGTACGTGTGGGAGTGGCCCCACTACCCCCAGTACTACGTGCCGCGGGACGACGTCGACGCCTCCCTGCTCGTCGACGAGCGGGCTGCCGAGGACTCCGGCCGCGGGACGGCGCGGCGGCACGGGCTCCGGGTGGGGGAGGTCAGCCGGCCGGGCGCGGCCCTGGTGTACGGCGCGGACGCTCCGGAGGCCCTGCGGGACACCGTGCGGTTCGAGTGGTCGGCACTGGACGCCTGGTTCGAGGAGGACGAGGAGGTCTTCGTCCACCCGCGCAACCCCTACGCGCGGGCCGACGCGCTGCGCTCCACCCGCTCCGTCCGCGTCGAGCTCGACGGGGTCGTGCTCGCCGAGTCGTCCTCCCCGGTGCTGGTCTTCGAGACCGGGCTGCCCCCGCGGTCCTACCTGCCGCGGACGGCGGTGGACTTAACCCACCTGGTGCCCAGCCCGACCCGGACCGAGTGCCCGTACAAGGGGCGCACGAGCGCCTACTGGTCGGCGCACACCGGTTCCGCCGTCCACCCCGACATCGCCTGGTCCTACGACTTCCCGACCCGCGAGATGTCGCCGATCGCCGGGCTGGTGGCCTTCTACGACGAGAAGGTGGACGTCGTCGTGGACGGCCGGCGCCGGCCGCGGCCACGGACGCCCTTCTCCGACTGAGCGTCGGCGGGCCGGGCGGGCACCTCAGCCGCGGAGCCGGCCCGTGGTGTCGACGTCCCACGCCCGGACGGCGGCGGTCAGCCGCCCGGCCATCCCGGCGAGCAGCTCCGCGCCCTCCTCGGCCGACGCGCCGGCCGGGTCGCCGAGCACGCCGCTCGGGCTGACCGCGCGGACCCCCTCGGCGCGCAGCCGGGGCAGCAGCTCGGCGATCGGCGTGGTCTCCCCGGCGACGGCCCGGTCCGCGCGGACGGCGTCCGGTTCCACGTGCAACATCGCGGAGGTCTCGGTGCGCCCGGCGTGCGCGTCAGCACCGGCCGCGCCGCAGGGGAACCAGGCGACGTCCCGGCCCTCGGCGCGCAGCTGCGCGCCGGCCGTGCGCAGCGCGTCCAGGTTGCCGCCGTGGCCGTTCACCAGCACCAGTCGCCCGGCCCAGCGGCAGGCCGACCGGCCGTACTCGACGAGCAGCCCGGTCAGCGCCTCGGTGCCGATCGAGACGGTGCCGGGGAAGTCCTCGTGCTCCCCGCTGGCGCCGTAGGCCAGGGCGGGGGCCAGCAGGACGCCGTCCAGGTCGTCGACGGCGGCCTCGGCCACCGCGCAGGCCACGGTGGTGTCGGTGCCCAGCGGCAGGTGGTGGCCGTGCTGCTCGACGGCGCCGAGGGGGACCAGCAGCAGCGGGCGCTCGGGCAGGTCGGGCCAGGTGGCGCCGGCGAGCCTCGTTCTCGGGACGGCGTCGGTCACCCGCGCCACGGTAGTCAGACCGCCAGCCCGACCCGGTCGCCGTCCAGGGTGGCCGCGCCGGCCCTGCGGGGGGCGAGGCAGTCGCCGACCCGGTGCACCTCCAGGCCGCTGTCGCGCAGCGCCGTCCACAGCTCGTCGTCGGCGTGCGGGGCGGTGGCGGCCACCACCCAGTCGGCGGTGCGCTCCTCGGCCGCGCCGGTCGGGTGGTGCAGCAGCCGCACGGTGCGGCCGTCGACGGCCGTGACCAGCCGCTCCGTCGTCCGCCGGATGCCGAGCGCGGCGGCCCGCCGCTCCCAGCCGGGCCGGTCGAGGGTGAGGCCGAGGTCCTGGCCGACGACCAGCGCCGCGGTCACCACCTCGACCGTGCAACCGCGCGTGGCGAGCAGCTCGGCCACGGAGGTGGCCGCCCCGGTGCCCAGGTCGTCGACGACGAGCACGTCGCCGGTGGGCTCGACGGCGCCGGTGAGCACGTCGCGGACGTCGACCACCCGATCGCCCTCCCCCGCCCAGCCCGGCCGCACCGCGCGGGCGCCGGTGGCGAGGACGACGACGTCCGGGGCCTCCGCCCGCACGCGCTCCGCGGTGGCGCGCACGCCCGTGCGGACCGCCGCTCCCGCCCGGGCGCACTCGGCCGCGAGGTCGTCGACCAGCGGGCGCAGCCCCTCCCGGCCGGGGGCGGACGCCGCGACCAGGATCGCGCCGCCGGTGCGGTCGGCCTGCTCCCAGACGGTGACCGCGTGCCCGCGGTCGGCGGCAGTCGCGGCGGCGCGGAGTCCCGCCGGCCCGCCGCCGACGACGAGCACCCGCCGCCGGCGCTGCGGCACCGGCAGCGGCGCCTCGCGGCCGGCGCGCGGGTTGGTCACGCAGCCCAGCGGCCGGTTCAGGCCCACCCGGCCAACGCACTCCTGGTTGCAGCCCAGGCAGCGGCGGACCTCGCCGTCCCGCCCGGTCAGCGCCTTGGCGGCGAACTCGGGGTCGGCGATCTGCGCCCGGACGGCACCGACCAGGTCGCAGTCCCCGTCGGCCAGCGCGCGCTCGGCCCGGTCGGGGGTGAGGAAGCGGCCGACGCCGATCACCGGCACGTCGACCGCGCTCCGGATCGCCGCCGGGAGGTGGCGCGCGTAGCCGGGCGGGGTGGTCATCGGCGGGACGACGCGGTCGAGGGTCGCCGTCGCGACGCCGACGGTGGTGCTCAGGTAGTCGACCAGCCCGCCCTCGGCGAGCAGCCGCGCCGTGGCGACGGCCTCGGCGAGCGTCGTCCCGCCATGGAGGCCCTCCTCGTCGGCCAGCCGGACGCCGAGGGCGCGGTCGGGCCCGAGTGCCTCCCGGACGGCGGTGAGCACCTCGACGAGGAAGCGGGCGCGGGACTCCAGCGGTCCGCCGTAGCGGTCGGTGCGCCGGTTCGTGGCGCCGGACAGGAACTGGCGGACCAGCGAGGACTGCGAGGCCTGGACCTCCACGCCGTCGAACCCGGCGGCGGCGCAGCGGGCGGCGACCTCGGCGTACCCGGCGACCAACCGTGCGAGGTCGGCGGTGCCGGCCTCGCACGGCACCTCGCGGAACAGCGGGTCCGGCACCGGCGAGGGCGCGAGCACCGGCGCCCGGCTGTGCAGCGAGTCCGACTGCCCGCCGTTGTGGTTCACCTGGGCGAACACCGGCACGCCGTGGGCGTGGACGGCGTCCGGGATCCGCCGCATCCCGGGCAGGACGGCGGGGTCGTGCCCGCGGACGAGCTTCTCGTAGGGCCGGTCGGCGGGGTCGGTCGAGCACTCCTCGGTCACGACCAGCCCGGCGCCGCCGGCCGCCCGGGCCGCGTAGTAGGCGGCGTGCCGCTCGGTGAACCCGCCGTCGACGGCGTAGTCGGTCAGGTGGGCGGGGAAGACGATGCGGTTGGGCAGCAGGACCGGCCCGACGCGCAACGGCGCGGACAGGTGTCGCACGTGGTCTCCCTCCGCGGTCGGCCGGCTCCCGGGACGGTAGAGACTCGCAGGCATGGCCCCTCGACGCTGCCCCTGCGGCACCGGGCTGCCCTACGCCGAGTGCTGCGGCCGGCTGCACGACGGCACCGCGACGGCCGGGACGGCCGAGCAGCTGATGCGCTCGCGGTACAGCGCCTTCGCCGTGGAAGACCCCGCGTACCTGCTCGCCACGTGGCACTCCTCGACCCGCCCCCCGTCGCTGGACCTCGACCCCACCGTGCGCTGGACCGGCCTGGACGTCCTCGCCACCACCGACGGTGGACTGCTCGCGGCGGAGGGCACGGTCGAGTTCCGGGCCTGGTACCGCCACGAGGGCGAGACCGGCAGCCAGCACGAGACGAGCCGGTTCGTCCGCGAGGACGGCGCCTGGCGGTACCTCGACGGAAGGTGAGGGGTGTCGGTACCGGCGAGCCTGGGCAGGTGTCCTGCGACACCGCATCGCGCACTCCGAGAGGACGACATGAGCGCCGAGGACACCCGCAAGGTCGCCGAACTGCTCAAGGGCGAGAGGTTCGGCTTCCTGACCACCACGACGCCCGAGGGCAAGCTGACCAGCCGGCCGATGGCGCTGCAGGAGGTCGAGTTCGACGGCGACCTGTGGTTCTTCGCCGAGCAGAGCGCGCCGTGGCTGGGCCACATCTCGCACTCGCCGCAGGTGAACGTCGGCGCCGGCTCCGGCGGCAGCTGGGTCTCCCTGACCGGTGAGGCCGTCATCGTCAGCGACGTCGCCAAGAAGAAGGAGCTGTGGAACAGCGGGGTCGAGGCCTGGCTGCCGCAGGGCCCGGAGGACCCGTCCGTCGTGCTGGTCAAGGTCGACGGCGACTCCGCGGAGTACTGGGACAGCCCCGGCAACCGGCTGGCGACCGCGTTCAGCTTCGTGAAGGCCAAGGCCACCGGCGAGAAGCCCGACACCGGGGATCACAAGAAGGTCGACCTCTGACCATCACCGGCTGAGCACCGCCCGCGCCGCGCGCCGACCCTCGAGCACCGCCTCGAGCACGGTGCGCGGCGCGACGGCGTCCCCCGCGACCACCGGTCCCGGCGGGACGTCGCCCGGCAGCAGCGGGCCGGCGTCCACCAGGACGGCGCACGGCACCCGCCGCTCCTCCCCCGTCCAGCGGTCTGCCAGGACGACGACCCCGTCGCCGGCCGAGCGCACCACCGACGACGTCTCGCGGTGCACCCCCGCCCGCGCCAGCCGCGCGTTGGCCGGCCCCAGGTCCCCGCCGAGCCGCTCGCCGACCACCGCGTCCGGGGTCACCAGGGTGACCTCCCGGCCCGCCGCGGCGAGCAGCTCGGCCACCCCCACCCCGACCGGCCCGCCGACCGGGTCGTGCACCACGACCGGGCCGGGCGGCAGCGCCGCGCCGGCCAGGACGTCGGCGGCGGTCAGGCCCTCGCGCTGCCGGGCGCCGGTCGCGACGACGTCCCCGCCCTCCGCGGCCACCCCCAGGTCCACCTGCACGCCCAGCCGCGCCACCTCACCGGCCAGCCACGCCGCGAGGTCGGCGAAGCGGCTCCGCCCGGGCAGCGCCGCGACCCTGTGCAGCGCGCCGCCGAGCCGGTCCGAGCGCTCCACCAGCCGGACGGCGGCCCCCGACGACGCCAGCACCCGCGCGGCCTCCAGCCCGGCCGGCCCGCCGCCGACGACGGTCACCCGCCGCCCGGCGCCGTCGGGGAGGGCGCCCTCGTCGGACGGGTCGGCGACGCAGCTGACCAGCGGGTTGCGGACCTCGCGCACCTGGCAGGCCTGGTTGCACAGGGTGCAGGGCCGCACCGGGACGCCGGCCCGCGTCTTCCGCACCATGTCGGCGTCCGCGATCTGCGCCCGGGTCATCTCCACCGCGTCGGCGACGCCGTCGTCCAGCGCCCGTTGCGCGGCGGCGACGTCGACGACCGAGCCCTGCAGCACGACCGGCGTCCCGCCCGCGGCCGCCCGCACCCGGCGGGTGAGATCGGTGTTGAAGCCGGAGGCGGTGTGCCCGTCGGGCCGGTACGCCGAGGGCGCCAGACCGCTGCCGCGGACGACGACGAGCAGGTCGACCAGCGGAGCCAGCTCGCGCGTGTGCTCCACGGCGAGATCGGGAGTGGTCCCGGCCCAGGGCGCCTCCTCGTCGCAGCTCAGCCGCAGCGACAGCACCCGCTCGGGCCCGAGCTCCGTGCGGACGGCGGCCAGCACCTCGCGCAGCAGCCGCAGCCGGTCGGCGCCGTACGCGTCGGTGCGGGTGTTGGTCAGGCCGGAGGCGAACTGGCGCAGCAGCGAGCGCGCACCGGCGTCGACCTCCACGCCGTCCACGCCGGCGGTGACCGCGATCCGGGTACCGGCCCCGAAGCCCGCGACCAGCGCGTCGATCTCCGGCTGCTCCATCGCGACCGGCACCTCGCGGGTGACCACGTCGGGCACGGCCGACGGCGCCCACAGCGCGGTCCGCGCGTGCCCCGACGTGCCCTGCGCCCCGGTGTGCCCGAGCGAGGCGAGCACCAGCGCGTCGTGCGGCCGGCAGGCGGCGACGACGTCCGCCCAGCCGGGGCCGCAGTCAGCGGCGAGCGGCGCCCGCTCGTAGGGGTGGTCGCCCCCGTGCACCGACGCGGTCTCGGGGACGACGACACCGCAGCCGCCGGCGGCCCGGCGGGCGTAGTAGGCGACGTGCCGCTCGGAGAGCGCCCGCCCGCGGGCCAGGTTGGTCTCGTGCGGGCCGAACAGCACCCGCGAGGGCGCCGTCCGGCCCGCCAGCACCAGCGGGTCGAGCAGCGAGGTCAGCGCAGCTCGAGCCCCGCCAGCGGGGACTCGTCGCACGGCCGGGCCGGCGGTGTGGGTGTGGACCGAGCCGGTATCGAGGGCATGCCGAGCAGCGTCGGCTGGCCGCGGACCGGGCCGGTGTGCGAGTGGTCGACGGAGCTGCGCGGCGTGGCCAGCTCCAGGTCGCGGGCGGCCAGCGCGGTCTCCCCGTAGCCCTGCACGCACTCGGGGTCGGGCCCGTCCAGCGGCAGCCCGGTGAAGAACTTGGCCGCCATGCAGCCGCCCCGGCAGGCGTCGAAGTGCGCGCACTTCGTGCAGGCGCCGCCGGTCTGCGGGCTGCGCAGGTCGGCGAACAGCTCGCTGTGCTGCCAGACCCGCTGGAAGCCGCCCTCGTCGCGCACGTTGCCGGCGAGGAACTGCTCGTGGATGGCGAACGGGCAGGCGTAGACGTCGCCGACCGGGTCGATCAGGCACACGACCCGCCCGGCGCCGCACAGGTTCAGCCCGGGCAGCGCCTCGCCGAACGCCGACAGGTGGAAGAACGAGTCCCCGGTCAGCACCTGCTCGCCGTTGGCCAGCAGCCACGAGTACAGCTCGCGCTGCTGGGCCTGGGTGGGGTGCAGGGTGTCCCAGACGTCGGCGCCGCGGCCGGACGGGCGCAGCCGGGTGATCCGCAGCTGGGCGCCGTAGCGGTCGGTGAGCGCCTTGAACTCGTCCAGCTGCCCCGCGTTCTCCCGCGTGACGACGACGGAGACCTTGAAGTCGCGCATCCCGGCCTCGGCCAGGTTCTCCAGCGCCCGGACGGCGGTGGCGTACGAGCCGGTGCCGCGGACCCGGTCGTTGACCTCGGCGGTGGCCCCGTCGAGGGAGATCTGCACGTCGACGTAGTCGGTGCGCGCCAGCTGCTCGGCGCGGGCCCTGTCCAGCTTGACGCCGTTGGTGGAGAACTTCACCCCGACGTCGTGGCCGATGGCGTAGTCCAGCAGGTGCCAGAAGTCCGGCCGGACGGTGGGCTCGCCGCCGCCGACGTTGACGTAGAAGACCTGCATCCGCTGCAGCTCGTCGATGACCGCCTCGGCCTCGGCGGTGGACAGCTCGCGCGGGTCCCGCCGTCCCGAGCTGGACAGGCAGTGCGCGCACGCCAGGTTGCAGGCGTAGGTCAGCTCCCAGGTCAGGCAGATCGGCGCGTCCAGCCCGTACTCGAACTGGTCGATCAGCCGCCCCCCGGTGGGGCGCTCGGGACGGGCGGGCAGGACGGCGGTCATGCGGGCAGCTCCCCGGAGGTGTCGGCCGTTGCGGCCTCGCTGCAGGGACCCGCCGCGAGCGTGCGAGTGGCGGGGGGCAGCGAGGTCCTTCTCTCGATCATCTGCGAGCGCGCGAGGTCGGCAAGCGCCCGGCGGTAGGCCGGGAGCTGCGCGTCGGGGACGCCGCACGCGGCGAGGGTGGCGTCGGCGCTGGGGTGCTCGGCCAGCGTCTCGACGACGGCGACCAGCGTCCTCGACTTCAGGAAGGAGAGCTTCCGGTTGCCGAAGTGGTAGACCAGCGCGCCGAAGGGCTCCGGGCGCAGGGCCACGGAACGGGCCCGCCGCCAGGGCAGCGACGGGTCGAAGTCAGCGGAGGCGGCGGGCGCGGGAGCGCCGGAGCCCGCGAGCAGTGCGGCGCCGGCCTCGCGCGGGGGCTGGGCCGGCGCCGCGACGGGGGCGTCGATCAGTACACCCCGCACATGCCGTCGATCGAGACCTCCTCGACGAGGGACTCCTCGACCAGGACCTCCTCGACCGCGGGGGCCTCGACGGCCTGGGTGTCGTCGCTCTCGGGCATGGCGCCTCCTGTGATCTGCGTTACGCGGTGGCGGGGACGTTAGAGACACCCAGTGCCACCCGGCAACACCGACCCCGTGTCGCAGCGCGCCGCCCCGGCAGGCCGGTGGCGCAAGATGGGGTCGTGACGGAGGCACCCGTGGACGTGCGTGCCGACACCCGCGCCCGGGTCGAGCAGGCAGCGCTGGACCTGTTCACGCTGAACGGCTTCGAGCAGGTCACCGCCGACGACATCGCCGAGGCCGCCGGGATCAGCCGCCGCACGTTCTTCCGCTGCTTCGCCACCAAGGCCGACGCGGTGTGGGGCGAGTTCAGCGCGCACGTGGACCGCCTGGAGCGGCTGCTGGCGGCCACCCGCGACGACCAGCCCGTGCTGGCCTCGATCTGCGCGGCCTACGTCGAGGTCAACGACTACGCCGCCGCGGACCTGCCGATCCTGCGGCAGCGGATGGCGCTCATCCTCGGCGAGCCGGCGCTGCAGGCCCACTCGCAGGTGCGCTACGCCGACGTCGACCGGGTGGTCGCCGGGCACGTCGCCCGCCGCACCGGCCAGTCCCCCGTGGCGCTGCTCCCCCGGCTGGTCGCCACCAGCACGCGGGCGGCGGCGACGACGGCGTTCGAGGTGTGGCTGGCCGACGGGACGACGACGCTCGCCGCGGACCTGCACGCGGCCTTCGACCAGCTCGCCCTCGGCTTCCCGGGACTGCGCACGCTGTCGTCCCGATGACCAGCTGAGCCGGTCGTCGCAGCTCCGGGCTCACGACCGGTGGTGAGCCCGGAACCCAAGCGGTGGGCCCGGACCCACCGCCTCGACGCGCGCAGGGGTCCTCGAACTGACCGGTCGGGCAGGTGCACCTCACCGGGCGGGCCGACCTGCACCTCCGGACGGCCGGTTCCTCCTCCGCACCCCTGCCGCGAGGGGGAACGCCGCTCCTAGCGTCCGCGCCGACGACTCCCCCGCCGGCAGCAGGAAGGACCCCACCGCCATGAAGGTCGAAGAACTCCTCAAGCCCTTCCCGATCAAGGAGTTCCACCCGTTCCCGCGGGCCCTGATGGGCCCCGGCGCGCACGAGATCATCGGCCCCGAGGCGCTCAAGCTCGGCTTCGAGCGGACGCTGGTCATGACCTCGGGTCTGCGCGGCACCGACGTCGTCCACAAGATCGTCGAGTCGATGAGGTACCGCGGCCTCGAGGTCGTCGTGTACGACAAGGTGGAGTCGAACCCCAAGGACTACAACGTCATGGACGCCGTGGCGCTGTACCAGGAGAACGAGTGCGACAGCTTCGTGTCCATCGGCGGTGGCTCCAGTCACGACGCCTGCAAGGGCGCGCGCATCTCGGTGGCCCACGACGGCCGCAGCGTCAACGAGTTCGAGGGCTTCAACCAGTCGGAGAACCCGAAGAACCCGCCGCACATCGCCGTCTCCACCACGGCCGGCACCGGCTCGGAGACCAGCTGGGCCTACGTCATCACCGACACCACGACCGACCCGGACAACCCGCACAAGTACGTGGCGTTCGACGACACCTCGGTGACGACGCTGGCGATCGACGACCCGGTCCTCTACTACGACTGCCCGGTCGACTACACCGCCCAGTGCGGCTTCGACGTCCTCGCGCACGCCAGCGAGCCCTACGTGTCCCGGCTGAACTTCCAGCCCTCCCTGGGCAACGCGCTGTACGCCATCAAGCTGACCGCGGAGCACCTGCGCCAGGCGGTGTGGAACGGCCAGGACCTCGGCGGCCGCGAGGGGATGATGTACGCGCAGTACATCGCCGCCCAGGCGTTCAACTCCGGCGGCCTCGGCATCATCCACTCGATCAGCCACGCGGTGAGCGCCTTCTACGACACCCACCACGGCCTGAACAACGCCATCGCGCTGCCCCGCGTGTGGGCGTTCAACATGCCCACGCAGTACCAGCGCTTCGCCGACATCGCCGAGGCCATGGGCGTCGACACCCACGGGATGACCGCGCCCCAGGCCGCCGACGCGGCGCTGGCCGCCGCGATCCGGCTGCTGCGCGACGTCGGCATCCCGGAGAAGTTCACCGACGTCACCCAGGACAGCTACTCGAAGAACCGGCTGGGCCAGGGCCCGACGAGGTTCTACGAGAACGCCGCGGTGATCAAGGGCGACGACACCGACGTCGACCGCATCACCAACCACGTCCTCGGCGACGCCTGCACCCCGGGCAACGCCAAGGAGTGCACCTTCGAGACCGTCCGCCCCGTGGTCGAGCACTGCATGAACGGCGACCTGGACGACCTCCTCAGCTGATCCGACCTCCAGTGGGGCCGGGGGGAGCCCGCCGCTCCGCCCCGCCCCGCCCTCCCGACGAGGAGCTCGTAGCGTGACCGTCCAGCCCGTGCCCGCCGACGAGGTCCCCGCCGCGGACTTCGAGCCCCCCAGGACGTCGCCCGTGCGTTCGCCGAGCACGGCTACATCGCCGACCGGCGCCTGGCGACGACGACCTTCGTGATGTCCCGCCTGACCAAGCCGCTGCTGCTGGAGGGCCCGGCCGGCGTCGGCAAGACCGAGCTGGCCAAGACGCTGGCCGCCGCGACCGGGCGCAGGCTGCTGCGGCTGCAGTGCTACGAGGGCCAGGACGAGACCAAGGCCCTCTACGAGTGGGACTACGGCAAGCAGCTGCTCTACACCCAGATCCTGCGGGACAAGGCCGCCGAGCTGCTGGCGGACACCGCCACGCTGGAGGACGCCGTCGACCGGATCGCCGGCGCCGACAGCGCGTTCTTCAACGAGCGCTTCCTGGCCCCGCGCCCGCTGCTGGAGGCGGTGCGGTCCGAGGAGCCGGTCGTGCTGCTGGTCGACGAGGTCGACCGCGCCGACGAGGCGCTGGAGGCGGTGCTGCTGGAGATGCTGGCGGAGTACCAGGTGTCGGTGCCCGAGATCGGCACGTTCGTGGCCAAGGCGCCGCCCTACGTCGTCCTGACCTCGAACAACACGCGCGACCTCTCGGCGGCGCTCAAGCGCCGCTGCCTGCACCTGTTCCTCAAGTACCCCGACGCCGACCGCGAGCTGGAGATCCTGCGCTCCAAGGACACCGGCCTGGACGACGCCGCGGCACAGCGGCTGGTCCAGATCGTGCGCGGGCTGCGCGGCCTGGACCTGCGCAAGGCCCCCAGCATCTCCGAGACGATCGACTGGGCGCGCACCCTCGCCGTCCTGGGCGTGAGCGAGCTGGACGCCGAGGTGCTGGACGACACCGTCTCCGTCGTCGCCAAGTACGAGCGCGACGTGCAGCGCTCGCGGGACGCGCTGCCCCGGCTGGTCGACCCCAACGCGACCGTGCCGGCGTCCCTCGACCACGACCACGGACACACCCACTCGCACGGCTCGCACACCCACGGCGGCCACACGCACGACCACGAGGACGACGGCCGCCGCGTGCGGGCGGCGAAGGACGCCCCCGGCCGGCACGACGACTCCTTCGGCGCCCGCGGCGGCCCGGCGGAGGCGCCGGCCGCTCCACGGGAGGTCCGCAGCGGCCAGGGCGCCCGCTCCTTCGCGCCGAACCGCGGCAGCGCACGGCGCCGGCCGGTCTGACGTGGAGGGCGCCCTGCACCGGTTCATCCGGCTGCTGCGACTGCGCGGGATGCGGATCTCGACGGCCGAAGCGATCGACGCGTTCGAGGCCGCGGCCGCCGTCGGGGTCAGCGATCGCGCCGCGCTGGAGGCCGCGCTGGGCGCGGCGCTGCTCAAGGACCGCCGGGACGCCGAGGTCTTCGCCGACACCTTCGCCCGCTTCTTCGGCCTGCGGGCGGTGGTCGACGCCGACGAGGGGCACGGCCACGCGCACGACGACCTGGCCGACACCGGCGAGCTGCAGAGGATGACCTGGTCGCCCGACCCCGCCGCCGACGTGCAGGAGGGGCACAGCCACGGCAGACCGGTCGACATCAAGGAGTTCTTCAAGCCCGAGGACCTGGCCGCGCAGTACAACCTGCACCAGGAGGCCAACAAGGTCGACCTGGCCTCGCTGACCCAGCAGATCGTGCTGTCGTCGGAGAGCCGCGACGGGCCGGCGGACGACGCCCAGCAGGTGCAGCTGGAGGTGTCGCGGCTGCACGACCCGGGCCTGCCCGGCGACCTGGTCCGCGGCGGCGGCACGCAGCTGGACCTGGAGCTGTCGGTGACCCAGCAGCAGGCGCTGCGCGACTGGCTGGCCGACCCGGTGGGCGACCTGGACCCCGAGGTGGCCGAGGCCCTGCGCCGGCAGCTCGCCGGCGTGATCGAGGACCTGCCGGAGCTGCTCGCCGCGCACCTGCAGAAGCTCGCCGAGATGACCGACCTCGCCATCGAGGAGCGAGAGCCGGCGCGGGCGCCGGTGGAGGAGGTCACCGAGGCCGACCGGGCGCGGATCGAGGAGTCGCTGCGCCGGCTGGCGACCTCGCTGCACGGCGGGCTGACCCACAAGAAGCGGCAGTCCCCCCGCGGGCGGGTCGACGTCGCCCGCACGATGCGCCGCAACCTGCGCTACGACGGCGTCCCGTTCCGGCCGGTCACCACCCGGCTGGCCGAGGACAAGCCGCGGCTGGTCGTGGTGGCCGACGTGAGCCTGTCGGTGCGGACGACGGCCCGGTTCACGCTGCACGTCGTCCACGCGCTGCGGGACCTCTTCGCCCAGGTGCGCACCTTCGCGTTCGTGGACGACGTCGTCGAGATCACCGACCTGTTCGACGAGCACCCGCTGGAGCACGCGCTGGGCCTGGTCTTCGGGGGCGACGTCATCGACGTGGACGCCTCCAGCGACTACGGCACGGTGTTCGCCACGCTCGCCGCCGACCACTCCGGTGCCTTCACCCGCCGCTCCACGCTGCTGGTGCTCGGCGACGGCCGGGGCAACGGCAACGCCCCCCGCCTCGACGTCTTCGCCGACCTCACCCGCCGGGTGCGCGAGACCATCTGGCTGACCCCCGAGCCGAGGTACTCCTGGGCGCTCGGCGGCTGCGACCTGCCCGCCTACGCGGAGAGCTGCGACCGGGTCGAGGTCATCCGCGACCACTCCGGGCTGGAGAGCTGGGCGACCGACGTCGTCACCCGCGCCGCCTCCCGCTAGCGCCTCACCGCGACGGCGGGCCGCCCTGCCCGCCACCGACCCACGGGGGCCGGCCGTCCGGGCCGCCACCGCCCCACGCTGGGACGCCGCCGGCCGGCGGGCCCCCCATGGTCACGATGCGGTCCAGCTCCTCGAGGTCGCCGGGCCGCAGCGCCACCTGGCTCGCCGCGAGGAGCTCCTCCAACTGCGCCACCGAGGTCGCGCTCGGGATGGCGAGCACGTTCGGCGAGCGGGCGAGCAACCACGCGATGGCCACCTGCACCGGGCTCGCCCCCACCCGCTGCGCGACGGTGTCCAGCACCGCCGACTGCTCCGGCGTCATCTCGCCCATGGGGAAGAACGACGTGTAGGAGATCCCCTCCAGCGCCGTGTAGGCGATCCCGTCCCGGGCCAGCTCCTCGACCAGGTCGTCGTCGGTGCGGTGGATCAGGTTGTAGTGGTTCTGCACGCAGGCGAGGGGGGCGATGCCACGCGCCTCGGCGACCTGCCGGCCGGTGATGTGGCTGACCCCGAGCTGGCGGACCAGCCCCTCCTGCTGCAGCTCGGCCAGCGCCTCGAACGGCTCGCCGAGGGAGCGCTCCGCGGGCTCCCCCAGGCCCGGCATCCGCAGGTTGGCGACGTGCAGCGCGTCCAGCCCGAGGTGCTCCAGGTCCTCCTCCACCGACCGGCGCAGCCCGTCCGGCGTCAGCGCCTCGTCCCAACCGCCCTCCGGCGTCCGGCGGGCGCCGACCCGGGTGACGATGACCAGGTCCTCGGGATAGGGGTCCAGCGCCTCGCGGATCAGGTCGTTCACCACGTGCGGGCCGTAGAGGCCGCTGGTGTCGACGTGGTCCACCCCCAGCTCCACGGCCCGGTGGAGGACGGCGAGCGCGGCCTCCCGATCGGCCGGTGGCCCGGTGACCCGGGGTCCGGTGAGCTTCATGCCGCCGTAGCCCATGCGGTGCACGGTCCGGTCGCCGAGGGAGACCCGTCCGGATCCCGTCGCGGTGGTCGTCATGCCAGGCGAAGCTAGGGCCGGGCGGGCCCCGGCCGACACGTCCGATCAGCAGTTCCCGGCGCGGCTGTCACAGGCCGTGGGGCCGACGCCAGCGTGTCATCAACCGCCTCCAGCGTGTCGTGGGCGTGTCGTCCCGCGGCTAGATCAGCCCGAGTTTCGAGCCGGCGTAGACGGCCTCGGCGCGGCGGGACACCGCCAGTTTCCGCATGACGTTGCCGACGTGGAACTTCGCCGTCGTCGCCGAGATGTACAGCTCCCGGCCGATCGACTCGTTGGACAGCCCGCGCGCCAGCAGGGTCAGCACCTCGCGCTCGCGGGCGGTGAGGTCCGGCCCGGCCGCCACGGGGGACGGCGTGGGCGCGGCCAGCGAGCGCACCACCATCGTCGCGCTGTGGCTGTCGAAGGCGCTCTCCCCGCGGCGCACCGCCCGGATCGCGGCGACCAGCGCCACGGCGTCGACGTCCTTGAGCACGTAGCCGCGGGCGCCGCGCTGGATGGCCTCGAGCACCAGCTGCTGGTCGAGGAAGGTCGTCACCACCAGGACGCCGGGTGCGGGCGTCGTGGCCGTGAGCTGGCCGCACAGGGTCAGGCCGGCGACGTCGGAGCCGGCCGAGAGCTTGAGGTCGAGCAGCACGATGTGCGGGCGGCTGGCGGCCACCAGGTCCAGCGCCTCGCCCGCCGATGCCGCCTCGCCGACCACCTCGATGTCGGGCTCGCGCTCCAGGATCGAGCGCAGCCCCTGCCGGACGATCGCGTGGTCGTCGACGATGACCAGCCGGATGGTCCCCGCTGTGGTCCCCGCGGTGGGCTCAGCCATCGACGGCGTCCCACGGCATCCGGACCTCGACCCGCACCCCGCCCATCCGCGCCCGCGTGAACCGCACCGTCGCCCCCATCTCCCCGCAGCGGGAGGCGATGTTGCCCAGCCCGCGGTGGTACCCGTCGTCCCGGCGCCCGGAGGCGCGCAGTGCCCGGCGCAGCACGTCGGGGTCGCCGCACCCGTCGTCGGCGACCGAGAGCCGCAGCTCGTCGGGCCGGTAGGCCAGCCGCACCGTGCTCCGGGTGGCCTCGGCGTGCCGGGCGGTGTTGAACAGGCACTCCGACGCGATCCGGAACAGCGAGTGCTCCACCTCGGCGGGCAGCTCCCGCGGGCGGCCCTCCACCCGGACGGCGACCGCCAGGCCGGGCACGGGGGCGACGTCGGAGAGCCGGGCGAGCAGCGCGGGCAGCCCGTCGCCGTCGCCGTGCCCGTCGGAGGAGAGCGCGTGGATCGCGCCGCGCAGCCGCTCCACCGCCTCCCGGGTCAGCGCCTTGGCGTGCCCGAGCCGCTCGTAGACCTCGCCGTGGTGGGCCACCTCCGGCCGGCACCACTCGATCGTCATCCCGGCCGAGAGCACGTGCTGGGCCACGCTGTCGTGCAGCTCCCGGGCGATCCGGTGCCGCTCGGCGTCCACCGCCTCGCGCTGCGCGGCGACGTCGAGCCGGCGCTCGGCCTCGGCCAGCTGTTCGTGCCGCTCGGCGAGATCGAGGGCGCGCTGCTGGGCCTGCGCGTAGAGCTCCTCGGTCTGCCGGCGCAGCCCCTCCGACCGCGCGAGGAGGTGGTCGGAGAGCAGCGCGACGGCCGACTGGTTGGCCGCGATCCGCAGGATGGCCAGGTCCGCGGCGGTCGCCCTCCGCCGGGGTCCCCCGCAGGCCACCAGCGCGCCGACCGGCTCGCCGTCCACCACCAGGGGGACGACGACCGCGCCGTCCGCGGTCTGCCACGGCTCGACGGCGTCGGCGGCCAGCGCCTCGGCGACCGGACGGCGGACCACCTCGGGCAGCAGCGCCATGTGCCCGACGCCGACGCCGGAGGGGCCGCGGCCGAGCATCCGGGGGCGGGCCAGCGGCAGCGCCGTCCCGGAGAGCGCCAGTACGGCCCACGGCTCCCCGAGGTGCTCCGCGGTGGCGTCGACGACGGCCCGGCACAGCGCATCGGCGCCCTGCCCGGTGGCCGACAGCACGCCGGCGATGTGCTCGAGCGAGCCCAGCGCGCGGTCCAGGTCGTCGACGGTCTGCCGGTACTCGGCGTACCAGCTGGGCTTGGACGAGCGCAGCCCGGTGAGCTGGGAGATGTCCGGTGCGCGCATCAGCGGCGGGTCACAGGGCGGCGCGGAACAGCGCGGCGACGTCGGCGTGGTCAGCGTCGCGGGGGTTGGTCGACAGGCAGGCGTCGCCCAGCGTGGTGCCGGCCAGGGTGTCGATGTCGGCCTCCCGCACCCCCAGCTCGGCCAGCCCGCGCGGGCAGCCCAGGTCCGCGGCCAGCCGGCCGACGGCCTCGGCGGCCTCCTCGGCGGCGACGTCGGCGGGCAGCCCGGTCACGTCGACGCCCATGGCCCGGGCGATCGGGACGAACCGGTCCGGCCCGCTGCGGGCGTTGAACCGGATGACGTGCGGCAGCAGGACGCCGTTGACGACGCCGTGGGGCAGGTCGAGCAGGCCGCCGACCTGGTGGCTCATGGCGTGCGTGGCGCCGAGGATCGCGTTGGTGAAGGCCAGCCCCGCCTCGAGGCTGGCCTGGGCCATCGCGGTGCGCGCGGCGCGGTCCTCCGGCCGGTCGAGGGTGCCGCGCAGCGAGGCGCAGACCAGCTCGACGGCGTGCAGCGCGTGCACGTCGGTGAGCGGGCCCGACGCCCGGGACACGAACGCCTCGATGCCGTGGGTGAGGGCGTCCAGGCCGGTGGCGGCGGCGAGGTCGTCGGGCATCGTGGTGAGCAGCCGCGGATCGGTGATCGAGATGTCGGGGACCAGTGCCCGGCCGATCAGGGTGGCCTTGAGCCGGCGGGTGGTGTCGGTGATGACGGCGAACTGCGAGACGTCGGCGCCGGTGCCCGTTGTGCTGGGGCACATGACGGTCGGCGGGATCGCGGCGGTGACCTTGTCGACGCCCTCGTAGTCCAGGATCTGCCCGCCGTTGCCGGCCACGACCGCGATCGCCTTGGCCGCGTCGATCACCGACCCGCCGCCGAGGCCGACGATGACGTCGCAGCCGCTCTCCAGGTAGCGCTCGGTGCCCGCCGCGACCTCGTGGTCCTTGGGGTTGGGCGTCAGCTCCTGCCACGCCGTCCCCCGCAGCCCCGCCTCGGCGAGGTGCCCGGCGAGCTCGCTCCACCAGCCGGCCTGCACCAGCCCCGCGTCGGTGACGACGAACGGCCGCTGCGCGCCGAGCCGGCGGGCCGCCCAGCCCGCCTCGGACAGCGCGCCCCAGCCGAAGACCACCTCGGGGACCAGGTACTTGCTGAACGCGGCGACCGTCGGCGCCGGCCGCGGTTCGGCGGCCCGTACCGCGAGGTCGGCCGGGCGCGCCGGCCGGGCCGGGGCCGCGGCGGTCATCGTCGCCCCGCTCGGGGAGCGCAGGCAGCAGCGGACACGAGGACCTCCGGGGGTCTCGGCGGTGCGCACAGACTAGCCGCACCGTGACCGATGTCACACAGTTGTATCGCGCACCGCCTTCTGCCGTCAGCTGTCCAGCCACTCCCCCAGCCCGGCCAGCAGCCGGTCGACGTCCTGGTCGTCGTTGTACGGCGCGAGCCCGACCCGCAGGCCCCCGGCGTCACCCAGGCCGAGCCACCGGGAGGCCTCGATCGCGTAGAAGGACCCGGCGGGCGCGTTGACCCCGCGCCCGGCGAGGAACCGGTATGCGTCGGCGGCGTCCCGGCCCTCGAAGGTGAGCAGCAGGGTGGGCGTGCGCCGGGCGGCGCGGGACCAGACGGTGACACCGGGCAGCGTGCGGAGGCCGTCCTCGATGCGGTCCCGCAGCCGGTCCTCGTGCGCCTCCAGCGCCGCCATGCCGACCCCGAGCCGAGCGCGCCGGTCGCCCTCCGGGCCGCCGAGCCCCGCGAGGAAGTCGACCGCTGCGGTGGTGCCGGCCAGCAGCTCGTAGGGCAGCGTGCCGAGCTCGAACCGCTCGGGGACGGCGTCGGTGGAGGGCAGCAGCTTGTCCGGGTGCAGCGTCTCCAGCAGGCCGGGGCTCGCGACGACGCAGCCGCAGTGCGGGCCGAGGAACTTGTACGGGGAGCAGGCGTAGAGGTCGGCGCCAAGTGCGGCGACGTCCACCGCCGCGTGCGCGGTGAGGTGCACGCCGTCGACGTAGGTGAGGGCGCCCGCGCTGTGCGCGAGCGCGCTGATAGCGGCGACGTCCGGCCGGGTGCCGATGAGGTTGGAGGCGCCGGTGACGGCGACCAGCCGCGTGCGGTCGGAGAGCAGCCCGCCCACCGCCCCGGGTGCCAGCTCGCCGGTGGCCGGGTCGAACTCCGCCCAGCGCACGGTGGCCCCGCGGGCCTGCGCGGCCTGCACCCACGGGCGGACGTTCGCGTCGTGGTCCAGCCGGGTCACCACCACCTCGTCACCCGGGCCCCAGCCGGCGGACAGCGCGCGGGAGAGGTCGTAGGTCAGCTGGGTCATGCTACGGCCGAACACCACCCCACCGGGGTCGCCGGCGACGAGGTCCGCGACCGCCTGCCGTGCGGCGAGGACGACGTCGTCGGCGTTGCGCTCGGCCTCGGTCGTCCGCCCGCGGTTGGCGATCGGCGAGGTGAGGGTGGCCACGACCGCGGCGGCCACCGACCCGGGCACCTGGGAGCCGCCCGGACCGTCGAAGTGGGCGGCCCCGGCGCGCAGGGCGGGGAAGCGGGCACGCACGGCGGCGACGTCGTAGCTCACCGGGTCAGGATGCCCGGTCGTCGCGCGGGGAGCTGCGGTTGCGCGGGGAACGACGCATCCGGGTCGCGGATGGGGCGTTCCCCGCGCAACCGTCCGAACGGGGGCGGTCAGCGGCCGAGGAGACCGCCCAGCCCGCCGCCACCGCCGCCGAGCTTGCTGATCAGGTCCATGGGGCTCAGGCCCAGCTTCTCGAGGATGCCGGCGTGCTGGTCGGTGTCGACGGTGCCCGGCAGCTCCTGGTCGGCCTGCTGCGCCTTGGCGTCGTCGCCCTGGTTGCGGAGGAGTTCGAGGATCTGGTTCTTGTCGATCTGCATGGACCGCCCCTACCCGGGAGCCGGCGGCCCACGCGGCTCAGGACGCCGAGAGCACGATCCGGTCGGGCCGGACGACGACGGCGGCCGCCCCGGCCCCGCGCAGCCACGCCGTGAGGACCCCCTCGACGTCGGCCACCTCGACCTCGCGCTCCCCGGACGGACGCACCGCCAGCCGGCCGGGCGCGAGCAGCCGCAGCCGCGCCGTCCCCGGCCCGAGGACGTCGTCCACCGGCACCCGGCGGCCCTGGTCCACGACGGCAGCACGCGGCAGCAGCGTGCCCGCGAGCCGCCGGCCGGCACGCCCGCGGCGGTCCACCAGCGGCCCGCGGCGCAGCGGCGGGGTGCGGCTGTCGGTGGCGAAGCGGGCGACGGCGGGCACCCGCCCCACGCCCGCGAGCACCGCACGGCGCAGCACCGCGGCCCCGCGGCCGCCGCCGGTCATCAGCCGGCCCACCAGCAGCGCCAGCCGCACCATCGCCCGCGCGTGCGGCGCGCGCTCGGCCTGGTGGGTGTCGAGCAGCCGCTCGGGCGCCGTCCCGGCCAGGACGGCGGCCAGCTTCCAGACCAGCTGGTGGACGTCGCGCAGCCCCAGCCCCAGCCCCTGCCCGATGAACGGCGGGGTCAGGTGCGCGGCATCGCCGGCGAGCAGCACCCGCCCGGCCCGCCAGCGGTCGGCCACCTGCGCCCGGTAGACGTACTCGGCGACCCGCACCACCTCGGCGCCCGCCGCGCCCCACGGGGCGAGCAGCCCGGGCAGCCGGGCGGCCAGGTCGTCACGGGTCTCCCCCGTCAGCAGGCGGAACTCGAAGCGGTAGCGGTCGCCGGCCACCGGCATGGCGGTCGCCGCCCGGTGCGGGTCGCAGACCTGGTGCACCCCGGGCCACAGCGGCAGCGGCTCCGGCGAGCGCAGGTCGGCCACCAGCCAGCGGTCGGGCCGGCCCAGGTCGCGCATGCACGCCCCGATCAGCGCGCGGACCGTGCTGTTCGCGCCGTCGCAGCCGAGCACCGCCGCGGCCCGCACCCGGGACCGCGCGCCGGAGGCCCGCTCGCGCACGGTCAGCGTGACGCCGTCGTCCTGCCGCAGGTCCACCAGCTCGCACCCGGGGCGCAGCTCCACCGCGGGCTCCCGGCGGACGGCGGCCAGCAGCAGCTCCTCCAGGTCGGGCTGGGAGAACATCGACCCCTGCGGCCAGCCGTGCCGGCCGGAGGACGGCGACCGGGCGAACCCGGCGAGCACCCGACGGCGGCCGTCGAGCAGCCGCAGCCCCCGCACCGGCCGGCTGAGCGCCAGGAAGCCGTCGGCGACCCCGGCATCGGCGAGCGCCCGCAGCGCCTCGTCGTCCAGGTGCACCGCGCGCGGCAGGCCGTAGGGCGCCGGCTGCCGCTCGAGGACGACGACCGCGAGCCCGCGGCGGGCGAGCAGCAGCGCCGCCGTCAGCCCCACCGGCCCGGCGCCGACGACGACCACCGGGGCTCGCGACACGCGGTCACTCTCGCAGCCCGCGAACGGCGGAGTAGCGGCAACGTTGCACCCGCCTTCCCACGGGTGTGAGCCACGCCATAGGTTCCGGTCACGGACATGCACTGGTGCATGCAGGCGAGCCCTCAGCGGTGAGGGCGACGAGGAGGTCACTGTGCCCGTCAACACCCGCGGCGCGATCCTGCGCTCCGCTCCCGGCAAGTACGAGGTCGTCGACCTGGTCGCCGACGACCCCCGCCAGGGCGAACTCCAGGTCAAGCTGGCGGCGTCCGGCCTGTGCCACTCGGACGACCACATCGCCACCGGTGACATGCGGGTCGGCCACTACCCGTTCCTGGGCGGCCACGAGGGCTCCGGTGTCGTGACGGCGGTCGGTCCCGGCACCCCCGGGTTCACGGAGGGCGACCACGTCGTCTTCTCGTTCCTCCCCGGCTGCGGCCGGTGCCGCTACTGCGCCAACGGTCAGCAGTACATCTGCGACTCGGGCGCCAACCTGCTGGTCGGCTCGCGCTGGGACGACGCGGAGAGCTTCCGCTTCAGCACCACAGATGGCACGCCGGTCGGCCAGATGTGCGGCCTGGGCACCTTCGCCGAGGTGACCACGGTCGACGTCCGGTCGACGGTGAAGATCCCCGACGACATCCCGCTGGACGTGGCCTGCCTCGTGGGCTGCGGCGTCGGCACCGGCTGGGGGACCGCGGTGCAGGCCGGCGAGGTCCAGGCCGGCGACACGGTGATCGTCATGGGCATCGGCGGCATCGGCATCAACGCGGTCCAGGGCGCCGCGCACGCCGGGGCGAGCCACGTCATCGCCGTCGACCCGGTGGCGTTCAAGCGCGAGAAGGCCATGGAGCTGGGCGCGACGCACGCCTTCGGCAGCATCGAGGAGGCCGCCGAGTTCGGCCGCAGCGTCACCAACGGCCAGGGTGCCGACAAGGCACTGGTCACCGTGGGCATCCTGAAGGGCGAGCACGTCGCCCAGGCGTTCGAGGCGATCGGCAAGGGAGGGCGGGTGGTGATCACCGGCCTCGGCGACCTCACCGACGTGGGCATCCCGATCAACCCCAGCATGCTGGCGCTGTTCACCAAGGAGATCCGCGGCGCCCTGTTCGGCGACCAGAACCCCAGCGCCGACATGCTGAAGATGCTGCGGCTCTACCAGGAGGGCAAGATCAAGCTCGACGAGCTGATCACCAAGCGGTACAAGCTGGACGACATCCAGCAGGGCTACGAGGACATGCACGCCGGCAAGAACATCCGCGGCGTGATCGTCTACGACTGAGAGAGGACCCCGTCCTCCCCACCCTTCGCAGGCTCAGGGTGGTGCCCTGGACGGGGCCAGGGCCGGGGCGTCCCTCGCGGAGGGGCGCCCCGGTCGCGCGGTCAGCGAGGAGCACCGTGAGCACACCCACCCAGGCCCGGCGCCTGGACGTCACCGGCATGGTCCGGGTCGCCCGCGAGCGGGTCGTCGCCCGCATCCGGGAGGCCGAGGTCGTCGCCGCCGCGCTGTCGGCCGGCCGCAACGTGCTGCTCGAGGGCCCACCCGGTACCGGGAAGACGACGCTGCTGCGCGCGCTCGCCGACGGCGCGGGCGTGCCGCTGGTGCTGGTCGAGGGCAACGCCGAGCTCACCCCGACCCGCCTGGTCGGGCACCACGACGCCTCGCGGGTGCTCAGCGAGGACTACCGCCCGGAGAACTTCGTGCCCGGCCCGCTGACCCGGGCGATGACCGACGGCGCCGTCCTCTACGTCGAGGAGTTCAACCGGGTGCCCGAGGAGACGATGAACGTCCTGCTCGGCGTGCTCTCCGAGCGGGAGATGCACGTGCCCCGCTTCGGCCGGGTGACCGCCCGGCCCACGTTCCGGCTGGTGGCGGCGATGAACCCGTTCGACGCCGTCGGCACCGCGCGGGTCACCCCCGCGCTCTACGACCGGTCCTGCCGCGTCGCCATGGGCTACCAGGACGAGGACGCCGAGCTCGCCGTCGTCGCCGCCGCGACCGCTGGTCCCGAGCCCCTGGTGGCGCGGGCGGTGCGCTCGGTGCGGATCACCCGCGACCATCCCGAGCTTCGGATCGGCTCCTCGGTGCGCGGCGCGATCGACACCGTGCTGATCGCGGTCGAGCTGGCCACCGTCCGCGGGGACGGCGCCGACGAGGACAGCACCGGCCTGGACGCCGCGCTCGCCGCGCTGACCGGCAAGGTCACCCTCGCCGACGGCGCGGCACGGCCGGTGGAGGACGTCGTCGCCGACATCTGGCGCCGGGCGGGTGAGGAGCTGGGAAAAGCCTGACCGCCGACGAGGCGGAGCAGGCCCCCTCCGGCGCACCGGCGCCACCGCCGGGCAGGCGCCCGCCGCAGCCGGCCGCGGTCGAGGACCCCGCCGACGTCGAGCAGCTGCTGCGCGCCCACGCCGCCCGCCGGGCCGGCCGCGACGAGCTCAGCCGGGCGCACCCGGACTTCCAGCAGGTCTCGCCGCAGGCCGGGCAGCTCGACGAGCAGGCGCTCAGCGACCTGGCCGCGCGGGACCCCGAGGCGGCCTCCCGGCTGCTGACCGCGATGGGCCGGGCCTTCGACCCCGGGCTCCGCGCCGCCGCCCGCTCGCTGGCGTCCCGGCTGCCGGTGGGCACCCCGCGGGCCGGCGTCCCCGACCGGCCGGGCACCCGCCGGGTGGTGACCCGGCGGGACGACACCGGCAGCGACGTCGACCTGGACGCGACCCTGGCCGCCCGCGGCGCCGAGCCGCACTGGCGGGCCGACCACCTGCACACCCGCGGCTGGCGGTCCACCGGGCGGGCCTGCGTGCTGCTGGTCGACGCGTCGGGATCGGTCGCCGGGGACGAGCTCGCGGTCGCCGTCCTGACCGCCTCGGCGCTGGCCCAGCGGATGCGGCCGGGCGACGAGCTGGCCGTCGTCGCGTTCTGGTCCCGGGCGGTGGTGCTGCGGCCGCTGTCGGCCGACCCCCGCAGCGACGTCGTCGTCGACCGGCTGTTCGACCTGCGCGGCGGTGGGACCACCGACCTCGACCTCGGGCTGCGGACCGCCGCCGCGCAGCTCACCCGCTCGCGGGCGGCCGCCCGCGACGTCCTGCTGCTCTCCGACGGGCTGGCCACCGAGAGCCCCGACCCCCTGCCGGCGGCAGCCGCGCTGGCCCGCGCCGGCGCCCGCCTGCACGTGCTGTCGCTGTCGGCCGAGCCGGACTCGGAGGCCGGCTGCGCCGCCCTGGCCGCGGCCGGTGGCGGCCGGGTCGCGCCGCTGCAGCGGCCGACGGACGCGCCGGTCGCCGTCCGCGCCGTCCTCGGCTGAACGACGGTGGGCGGAGCCACTCGCGTCTCCCGAGCCAGCGCGTATCAGCAGGCCCCGGCCGGCCCTCTGAGCGGACGCCGGAACACCCGGCACCGCACGGACCGGAGGACCGATGATGACCGCGACCGAGGACGGCCTGGAACTGCGGTACGACGACCCCCGCCTGATCCCCACGGCCAAGGAGGCCCTGACCGCGCGGCGGCGGGTCGTCGTGCGCCTCACCGGCCCGAGCGCCAAGCGGGCGGCCAACGTCTTCCTGGGCGGGGACCACCGGCTCTACGACGGAGTGCGGACCGTCCTCTCCCCCGGCCCGATGACCGGGATCCTCTCCTACACGGGACTGTCCGATCTCGCGCGGGTCATCGCCCTGGGCCGGCTCCGGGGTCACCGGGTCGACGTGGAGCACGTCGACGCCACCCGGGAGTTCCGGCTCAGCCTCGTCCCGCCGCCCGCCTCCGCTCGTCCGGGCGACGGGCAGGCCCGGGTGCCGCGTCCCCGGCGGCCGAGTGACCTGCCGCACCGCCCGCCCGTCGCCCTCGACGGAGGCGACGCGCTGAGCGGGTGACGGCGCCCAGGGCACCCGGTCACCGCGCGGAGGACCGCGGCCGGACGGCGTCCCCCGCGCGGGCCGGGTCGAGCGGGACGGCGGTGGCGAGGACGGCGGCACCGAGCCGCAGCTCGCCGTCCGACAGCGCGGCGCAGCGCACGCCGCCGCGCCCCCGGAGGGCCCGGTGCGCGCCCGGCGCCAGGACGACGTCCATCCACGCGCAGGGGTGGGCCGGCCGCCCGCCGCCGAGCAGCACCGGCCCGGACCCGGTGTCCAGCGCGAACCGCTGCCCGCGCAGCGCCTCCACCTCCGCGCGCCGCAGGACGACGGTGCGCCGGGCCAGGTGCGGGTCGAACGGGGCGGAACCGGTCTCGGCGGCCACGGCCTCCAGCGCCTCGACGGCGAGCACGGTCAGCTGCGCGTCGCGGTGCGCCGGGCGGCCGGCGTAGCGGTCGCCCACCACGCCGTACCCGGCGCGCACCTCGATCGCCTCGCGCCGGTCGCCGTGCTGCGGAGGAACGGGGCCGGCGGGCCGGCCGTCGTAGCGGTGCACCGGGGAGGCCAGCAGCGCCACGACCTCGACGTCGTAGCGGTACGGGAACCCCGGCTGCGGCGGCGGCGCGGTCAGGACGCCGGCCGCGGGTCCGGCCCGCGCGCGCGGCCCTCGGCGTGCGAGATCTGCCCAGGGGTGGCCATCGAGGGCCTGATGGCCGCCACTGTGCAGATCTCGCGCCGGGCGGATCGCGTGCCGGCTCTCCTCACCGGTCGGCAGTCCGGTGGATCGGTCCCTCCGTGCCGGTCAGCCGCTCCCCCGAGCCGCCCCAGCGGCCGGCGATGACCTCCGCGGCGATCGAGACGGCCGTCTCCTCGGGGGTGCGGGCGCCGAGGTCCAGCCCGATCGGCGAGGACAGCCGGGCCAGCTCCTCCTTCGACAGCCCGGCCTCCTCGAGCCGGGCCAACCGCTCCTCGTGGGTGCGCCGCGACCCCATCGCGCCGACGTAGGCGACCGGCAGCCGCAGCGCGACCTCCAGCAGCGGGACGTCGAACTTGGGGTCGTGGGTGAGCACGCACAGCACGGTGCGCTCGTCGATCCGGCCGGCGTCGACCTCGGCCTGCAGGTAGCGGTGCGGCCACTCGACGACCACCTCGTGCGCGTCGGGGAAGCGCCTGGGCGTCGCGAACACCGGTCGGGCGTCGCACACGGTGACCCGGTAGCCGAGGAACGCGCCGACCCGGGCGACGGCGGCGGCGAAGTCGATGGCGCCGAAGACGACCATCCGGGCGGGCGGCGCGAAGGCGTTGACGAACAGCGACAGGTCGTCGCCGCGGCGCTCGCCGTCGTGCCCGACGTGCAGCATCCCGGTGCGGCCGGCGGCCAGCATGCCGCGCGCGTCGTCGGCGACGGCGTCGTCCAGCCGCTGCAGGCCCAGGGTGCCGGAGCTGCGGTCGGGCCAGACGACCAGCCGTCGGCCCACCCGGTCCTCCGGGCCGGCCACGCAGGTGACGACGGCGACCGGCTCGTGCCGGTCCACGGACCCGGCGATCTCGCCGAGCTCGGGGAAGGACTCCCGCGACACCGGCTCGACGAAGACGTCGAGGATCCCGCCGCAGGTCAGCCCCACGGCGAAGGCGTCGTCGTCGCTGACCCCGTACCGCTCGAGGGTGGGGACGCCGGACTCGACGACGTCCTTGGCCTCCTCGTACACCGCACCCTCGACGCATCCGCCGGAGACGCTGCCCACCGCGGTGCCGTCGGGGCCGACGAGCATCGACGCGCCGGCCGGGCGCGGAGCGGAGCGCCAGGTGGCCACCACCGTGCCCATGCCGACGGTCTCGCCCGCCTGCCACCAGCCGATCAGGTCCTCGAGCACGTCACGCACGACTGCCCTCCTCTGGGCTCAGGCACGGGAGATGACCCCCGCCAGCTCCTGGAACGCCGCCAGGCTGTGCCCGGCGACGAAGTGGTCGACCGACGGCAGCGCCGCCTGCATGCCGCCGGTGAGCGGCTCGTAGCCCTCGCGGCCCTTGTGCGGGTTGACCCACACGACCGCGTGCGCCAGCCGCTGCAGCCGGGCCATCTGCTCGGCCAGCACGTCGGTGCCGCCGCGCTCCCAGCCGTCGCTGCACACGACGACGACCGCCCCGCGGGCGGTGCCGCGCTGGCCCCACCGGTCGAGGAACGCCTTGAGCACCTCGCCGAGCCGGGTGCCGCCGGACCAGTCGGGGATCGCCGAGCCGCTGGCGGCCAGCGCCTTGTCGGGGTCGCGCATCCGCAGCTCCCGGGTGACCCGGGTCAGCCGCGTGCCGATGGTGAAGACCTCGGTCGCGGCCGGGCGTGCCCGGACGGCGGCGTGCGCGAAGCGCAGCAGCGCGTCGGCGTAGGGGCTCATCGAGCCCGACACGTCGACGAGCAGGACGACGCGGCGCGGGCGGGGCCGGGCGCGCCGGTGCAGCAGCCGGGTGACCTCGCCGCCGTCGTGCAGGGCGCGGCGCACGGTGCGGGAGGCGTGGACGGCGCCGTGCGGGCTGGGCCGCCGCCGCCGCGAGAGCCGCATCGGCGCGGCCGGGACCAGCAGCGCGAACAGCCGGCGCAGCTGCTCGCGCTCGGCGCCGGTCAGCTCCGAGACGTCGCGGTGGCGCAGCACCTCGTCGGCGCTGGCCTGCCCGGCGAGGTCCGGCGGCGAGTCGCCGTCCCCCTCGCCGTCGCCGGGGTCCAGCGGGGCGGTGGTGAGCGTCCGCTGCCGCTGCTGGGCCGCGGGCGGCACCGGCCGCGGCGACTCGCCGCCGAAGTACGCGGCGAACGCGGCGTCGTAGCGCTCCAGGTCGTCCGGCCCGGCGCAGAGGGTCAACCGGCCGCTCCAGTAGACGGCGGTGGCGTCGAGGACGTCGAGGACGGCGACGGCGGCCAGCATCGCCTCGACCCGGTCCGGGGAGGCGGTCACCCCGGCGACCCGGAGGGTGCGCGCGAAGCCCAGCACCGTGTCGACGACGTCCCGCCGCGCTGGCACGGCCTCGTCCGGAGGCCCCCCCCGAGCCTGTGCAGGACGGAGTCCTCCCGCGGGTCCGTCAACCACCGAAGAGCGCCCCCCGGGCCAGGGCGTGCACGCGGTCGGTGTCCTCCCGGTACTTGAGGACCGCGCCCAGCGTCCGCGCGGCGACGTCGGGGTCCAGCTCTCGGGCGCCGAGGGTGTGCAGCGCGGTCGCCCAGTCCATCGCCTCGGCGACCCCGGGCGGCTTCAGCAGGTCCAGGGTGCGCAGCTTCGCCGTCGCGCGGGCCACCTCGCGGGCCAGCTGCTCGGTCACGTCGGGCAGCCGGCGGCGCAGGATCGCCACCTCGCGGTCGAAGTCCGGGTGCTGCAGCCAGTGGTAGAGGCAGCGCCGCTTGAGGGCGTCGTGCACCTCGCGGGTGCGGTTGGAGGTCAGCACCACCAGCGGCGGGGTGGTGGCGCGGATGGTGCCCAGCTCGGGTATGGAGATGGTGAAGTCGGAGAGGACCTCGAGCAGGAAGGCCTCGAACTCGTCGTCGGCGCGGTCGACCTCGTCGACCAGCAGCACGCTCGGGGAGTCCTCCAGCGCCTGCAGCAGCGGCCGGGCCAGCAGGAACCGACGGTCGTAGAGCGAGGCCTCCAGCGTCTCGGTGTCACCGGTGGCGTGCGCGGCCTCGGCGGCGCGCAGGTGCAGCAGCTGCCGGCCGAAGTCCCAGTCGTAGAGCGCCTGGCTGGCCTCGAGGCCCTCGTAGCACTGCAGCCGGTAGATCGGCCGGCCGGTGACCCGGGCCAGCGCCTGGGCCAGCGCGGTCTTGCCGACGCCGGCCTCCCCCTCGAGGAACAGCGGGCGGTGCATGGCCAGCGCCAGGTACGCGGCCGTCGCCAGGCCCTCGTCGGGCAGGTAACCGGTCGCCTCGAGGGCCGCGGCCAGCTCGTCGGGCCCGTTGATCCCGCCGTCCGCGCCGGGCAACGGCCGCACCGTGGTCTCGCTCACGTCCCGAGCATCCCACCTGCCCGGCCGGCGCGGTCCTGCCCGGTCGGGCGATCCCGCGCCCGGGACGGCAGATGGCCGGCCGGGAGCTGGGTCCTCGGCCGGCCACCGCCGTCTGTGGGTCGGCCCTCCTGCAGGGTCCCGCCCGCGAGCTCGCGAGTGGTGGAGGGCAGGAGGGCCCTTCCTCAGCGGCCGATGCGGCCGTCGTTGTCGCGGTCGAGGACGTTGCCGGCGACCCCGGTGCCACCGTCGACCTCGATCTCCTCCTTGCGGACGTCCTCCGACACCCGCTCCTGGTCGGTGACGGTCTCCTTGTCCAGGCGCACCCGCTCGACCGGCACGGCCTCCTTCTCCACCACCGGACGCTCGGCGTGCAGGGTGACCTCGTGCTCCTCCTCGGAGATCGCCGGCCCGTCCAGGGCGTTGCCGACGTTGGCGTCGGTGATCGGCTCGCGCTCGACCCGGACCTCCTCGCGGGAGACCGGCACCGTCTCGGTCACGTTCTCGGTGACCACGTACTTGCGCAGCCGGGCCCGGCCGACCTCCTCGGAGCGGGTGCCCACGTTGAGGCGCTCCTCCGAACGGGTCATCGCGTTGTCGGTGGTCGGGCCGGAGACG